>NZ_JAAMNI020000001.1:0-5189362 GCF_011065955.2 Clostridium sp. FP2 | reverse complement strand
TTCATCATTAACTATTATGTTATTTCTTTCTGCTTCTCTTTTTGATTTCGGTGTTTCAATTTCTGCTACTTCTTCAGATAATATAAAGAATTCTATTTTATATGTTTTAGAAGTAAGTAATTTAACGGCATTCATTATTAAATCCTTATATCTATTTTCAAGAATGTCTTTGGTAAAATTATTAGGAACACCTAATTTAAAAGTATTATTATCTAAGGCCATAGGTTCTATACTTTTGATCCAAGTATTAAAACTAACTTCTGTAAGCTCGCCTTTTATTATATTTAAGGTTTTTTCCCAGATATCTTTAATTTGGGTGTTCATGTACTACCCTCCAGTTCAAATAAAAAAAATATTTTTATGTAAAAACAAACAATGTACAAACAGGGTTATAAACAAAAAAATAAATACATTATGTGTTGTTGATAAATAGCATTAAAAATATTCACATGTTAATAACTATGTTAACATTTTTAATATCAATTAAGTTGTTAACTATTATAAAAAAAAAATATTAACAGATTGAATAATGAATAAATCCATTTATATAGCCAAAAATAGTTAAGTAAAAACAAGTTTAGTACAATATTATAGTAGTTATTCACAATTTTGTCCACAAGTTGTGAATAACTTTATTAATATATAGGTTATTCACAGTTCTTTCTTATATAATATCAAAAAATAACAAGGTGTTCAAGAAGTTATCCACAAAAAATCATATAAATATAAAAAACATCAACAATATTATTTAAAATGGTTATCTTGACAATGTGAGGTTGTGAATATATAATCTAATAGTAAAACCATAAATATGCGATTGAAATATGATTGTTATAATTTAAAGGTTAGAAAGAAGGGGGTGTAGTAGATATGTTCATGACTTACCAACCTAAGAAAAGACAAAGAAAGAAAGAGCACGGATTCAGAAAGAGAATGAAAACCGCTTCTGGAAGAAACATTCTTCAAAAAAGAAGACAAAAAGGTAGAAAAAGATTGACAGCATAAGGGCCGCTAATGTGGCCTTTTTCTGCAATTTGCGGAAACGAGGGCGGCTAATATGAATTTTAACGTTAAGAAATACAGAATTAGAAAGAATACTGAATTTAGAACAGTATATAGAAGAGGAAAATCTTTTTCTAACCTACTACTAGTGTTATATATCTATAGAAATGGCAAAGATATTAATAGATGTGGAATATCTGTAAGTAAGAAGGTTGGGAAAAGTGTAACTCGAAGTAGAGTTAAAAGACTTATCGGTGAAAGCTATAGGCTTAACAATGAGGGATTAAAGATAGGATATGATTTCGTATTTATTGCAAGGAATCCTTCTAACGGTAAAAATTATAAAGAAGTTGAGAATGCTTTGAAGAATTTGCTTAAGAAAGCAGGTTTAATTAATAATGAAAAAAATACTTATACTGGGTATTAAAAGTTATAGAAAATATATATCACCTCTTAAGAGGCCTTGTTGTATATTTTACCCTACATGTTCTCAGTATACTTTAGAAGCTATTGAAAAGCATGGAGCAGTAAAAGGCTCTATTATGGGAATAAAGAGAATACTTAGATGTCACCCTTATAATAAGGGCGGCTTTGATCCAGTTAAATAACCACTTGGGAGGTTTTATATTTGAATTTAAATTTTTTAACTCTTCCACTTGAAAAGTTCTTTTACTTTTTACATAGTGGCGTCCATACGATTATACCAAACAATAATATATCATTTGGACTTGCGATAATCCTTTTCACAGTTATAATAAGGATATTATTGTTGCCGTTAAGTATTAAACAAACTAAATCAACGGCTAAAATGGGTGCAATTCAACCAGAAATGAAGAAAGTTCAAGAAAAATATAAAAAAGATCCACAAAAGTCCCAGCAAGAAGTAATGAAGCTTTATAAAGAAAATGGAGTAAATCCAATGGGTGGTTGTTTACCAATGCTTATTCAAATGCCTATTTTATTTGCCTTGTTTGCTGTTTTTCAAAAGCTAAACATGCAAGGTTCTGGATTTTTATGGATGTCGGATTTAACAAAGGCCGACCCTTATTATATATTACCAATATTATCTGCTATTACAACATATTTTTCATCAAAGCTTATGCAACCACCAGCTGGTGGTGCTCAATCTAAACAAACTTCAACAATGAATACCGGAATGGCTATTATGATGGGAGTTATGGGTATTAAAATGAAAGGTGCATTAGTATTATATTGGGTAATAAATAACGTATTACAAGTAATCCAAACTTTAGTTATAAATAAGATGGAACTTGGAAAAACGGATCTTGTAAAAAAACAGATTTAACCCAATTGCCTAATTTTTATATTGAGAAAGGCGGGTGTAGTGCTGTATGAAGATTATAGAAATGATGGGGAAGAATGTAGAGGATGCAATCGGTAATGCCCTGAAGGAATTAAAAGTTACAAGAGATAAAGTGAAAGTAGAAACCATAGATGAAGGTAGTAAGGGATTTTTAAATATTATAGGTGTAAAACCTGCTAAAATTAGAGTTACAGTTAAAAGAGATAGTTTATATGAAGCTAAAAATTTCTTAACGGAAGTATTGAATTCTATGAGTATGAAAGCGGAAATAAATCTTAAAGATGAAAATAATGAAATTAGGATTGACTTAATTGGACCTAATATGGGACTATTAATAGGATACAGAGGTGAAACACTAGACTCACTACAGTATCTTGTAAGTTTAGTTGTAAACAAAAGTCATGATGAAGAGTATAAAAGAGTAATATTAGACACTGAAAATTATAGAGCGAAAAGAGAAGAAACACTAAAACGACTTGCATCAAAAATCGCCTATAAGGTAAGGGTTAGTGGTAGAGTATTAAAACTTGAACCTATGAATCCTTATGAGAGAAGAATAATACACTCTACGCTTCAAAATGATTCATATATTTATACCTTTAGTGAAGGTGAAGAACCCTATAGAAGAGTTGTAGTTGATTTAAAGAAAGCCTAAGGGCTTTCTTTTTAAATTCACAAAACTAAGTGTAATATTAATTATATTCTTAAGTTTCAAAGTTATATTATAAGTATATTATGGAAGATTAACATTTTAAATTCCACAATGCAGCGCCGTTAGGTAAGGATTTAACATTGAATTTTACGAATATTATTAAAAACACTTATAATAAGGTAATAAAAACCATAGGGGTTGCTTTGATATAATATATTTAAAAAGGATATAATAATAAATACTCATAAAATTAGGAGGTCATATTTAATGAAAGAATTTGATACTATAGCTGCAATAGCAACTAGTATAGGAGAAGGTGGTATATCTATAATCAGAGTATCTGGTGATAAGTCTATAGATATAATAGATAGTATATTTGTAGGTAAAAATAATAGAAAGCTTCATGATTTTAAATCTTACACTATGAGATATGGCCATATTATTGATAAAAATGCTAGTAAACTTGATGAAGTTATTATTTCCTATATGAAAGGTCCTAAAAGTTTTACAGCAGAAGATACTATTGAGGTAAATTGCCATGGTGGAGTAGTTGGAACCAATAGAATATTACAAGAAATTATTAGAGCTGGGGCAAGAATGGCAGAACCCGGAGAATTTACTAAAAGAGCCTTTTTAAATGGTAGAATTGACTTAAGTCAAGCGGAGGCAGTTATAGATATAATAAGAGCCAAAACAGAGCTTAGTATGAAGTCAGCCCTTATGCAATCGGAAGGTTCAATTTCCAGGGAAATAAAAACAATAAGAAATAAATTACTTAGCGTAATTGCAAATATAGAGGTAACTGTTGATTATCCAGAAGAGGATATTGAAGAAGTAACTGCAGGAATGGTTACTGAAGACGTTGCCTTAGTAATAAGTGAGATAGATACACTACTCAGTACGGCAGATGAAGGAAAAATTCTAAGAGAAGGCTTAAGTACTGTAATAGTTGGAAAACCTAATGTAGGTAAATCATCACTTCTTAATGCCTTACTTAAAGAAAAAAGAGCTATTGTTACAGACGTACCAGGAACAACAAGGGATGCAATAGAAGAATATATAAGTATTGAAGGTATACCAGTTAAGATAGTAGATACGGCAGGAATTCGTGAAACAGAAGATATAGTTGAAAAAATAGGAGTACAAACATCAAAAGAAAAGATAGATGAGGCGGATCTAGTTATCTTAATATTAGATTGGAGTAAAAAACTCACTCATGAAGATGAAGAAATTATTGAATATATTAAAGAAAAAAAATATATTGTACTATTAAATAAAAGTGATTTAGGTGGTAAAATAGAAAGGAGTGAATTACAAAGTCTGAAGTCAAAATATATAACTAATATTTCAGCAAAAACAGGTGAAGGATTAAGTCAAGTTAAAGGACATATAAAAGATTTATTCTTTAATGGTGAAATTAAAACTGAAGGAGTTTTTGTTACAAATAATAGACATAAGCAGTCTCTAATAAGAGCAAAAGAAAATTTAGAGTCATCACTAAATGCACTAGAATATACCTCAGCTATAGATTTGGCATCTATTGATATACGCAATGCATGGATTAATCTAGGTGAGATTACAGGTGAAGCACTAGAAGAAGATATTATACATAAGATATTCTCAGAATTTTGTTTAGGAAAGTAGGGATAAATATGAAATATGTTGCAGGAGATTTTGATGTTGTAGTTATTGGAGCTGGTCATGCTGGTTGTGAGGCAGCGCTAGCAGCTGCAAGAATAGGAAGTAAGACTTTGATTTGTGCTATGAACTTAGATAGCGTGGCTTTAATGCCATGCAACCCCAATATTGGTGGTACAGCTAAAGGACATTTAGTAAGGGAAATAGATGCTCTTGGGGGAGAAATGGGAGTAAATATTGATAATACATATATACAATCAAGAATGCTAAACACATCTAAGGGGCCTGCCGTATTCTCACTCAGGGCTCAAGCTGATAAAAAAGCATATGGACAAAGAATGAAAAGTGTATTAGAAAAACAAGAAAATTTACAATTAAGACAATTAGAAGTAGTATCTATAGATGTTGAAAATGAAAAGGTTGTGGGTGTTCTTACTAAAAATGGTGCATATTTTACAGCAAAGGCTGTAATCATAGCTTCGGGAACATATTTAAAATCAAAAGTTATAATTGGAGATTGTACTTATGATGAAGGCCCTAGTGGATTACTGCCAGCTAATGAACTTTCTAAATCTTTAGATGAAATAGGAATAGAGCTCCGAAGGTTTAAAACGGGAACGCCGGCTAGAATAAATAAAAGGTCTGTGGACTTTTCTAAAATGGAAGAGCAATCTGGAGATATAGATGTAGTACCATTCTCATTTATTAGTGGGGATATAAGTAGGCAGCAGGTATGTTGTTATTTAACTTATACAAACGAGAACACTCATAATGTAATTAAGAAAAATATCCATAGGTCTCCTCTGTATAATGGATCTATTGTGAGTACAGGTCCTAGATATTGTCCTTCCATTGAAGATAAAGTAATGAGATTTGCAGACAAGGAAAGACACCAAATATTTATTGAACCTGAGGGAGAGAGTACTGAGGAAATGTATGTTCAAGGTATGTCTAGTTCACTTCCAGAGGATATTCAGGTTGAAGTGTTAAAAACGGTGCCAGGGCTTGAAAATGTAGAAATTATGAGAACTGCTTATGCTATAGAATATGATTGTATAGATTCTACGGATTTAAAACTTTCACTAGAATTTAAAAATACGATTGGCTTATTTTCAGCAGGACAAATAAATGGTAGCTCGGGATATGAGGAGGCTGCAGCTCAGGGTATTATAGCAGGAATTAATGCTGCTCTTTTTATTCAAAATAAGGATCCGTTAATATTAAAAAGATCTGATGGATATATAGGTGTTTTAATTGATGATTTAGTTACTAAAGGTACTAATGAGCCATATAGGATGATGACCTCAAGAGCGGAGTATAGATTGCTTCTAAGACAAGATAACGCGGATTTAAGGTTAACTGAAATAGGGTATACTGTGGGACTTGTTAAGGTAGATAGATATGAAATATTCAAAAAAAAGAAAATGCAATTAGAGGAAGAACTCAGCAGAATAAAAAATTTGCAAATTACAAATAAAAAAGAAATTGAGGAATTCTTAATTTCTTGTAACTCAACACCACTTAAAAAACCTATTAGTTTATACGAGCTTATAAAAAGACCGGAGCTTGATTATTATATAGTTGAGAAATTAGATCCAGATAGGCCCAAATTAAATAAGTATATAGAGCAACAAGTAAATATTGTGTCAAAATATGAGGGTTATATCCAAAAACAATTAGAGCAAATTCACCAATTTAAGAAATTTGAAAACAAAATTATATCAAAAGATATAATTTATGACAATATAAAAGGATTAAGGATAGAGGCTATGCAAAAATTAGGTAAAATTAAACCTGAAAGTATAGGGCAAGCTTCAAGAATATCAGGGGTATCACCTGCAGATATGTCTGTTTTAATGATATACCTTGAACAACAGAATAGGCTTAGAAATAAGCAAGAATAACTCGGGGGTGAAGAATGAAATACTTTGATATAATGAATACATCTAGTAATAATGAAGGTCTGGAATTTAATGAAAAAAAGTATGAGCAATTTATGAGATATAAAGACCTCATACAAGAGTGGAATGAAAAAGTAAATTTAACTGCTATAAAAGAAGATGAAGAAATAGTAAAAAAACATTTCATTGATTCTATAAAAGTTTTTAAGTTTAAAGAGCTAAAAAGTGCAAAAAATATCATAGATATAGGAACTGGAGGAGGATTTCCAGGTATCCCTATGAAGATAATAAAACCTGAAATAAATATAGTTTTATTAGATTCACTAAACAAGAGAATTAATTTTTTAAATGAGGTAATTAAGGAACTCCAATTAAAAAATATTAAAGCTATTCACGGCAGAGCAGAAGATTTTGCACAAGAAAAGCAATATAGAGAAAAATTTGATGTAGCAGTTTCAAGAGCTGTTGCTAATTTAACAGTACTTAGTGAATTTTGCATACCTTATGTAAAGGTTGGTGGGTACTTTGTTGCAATGAAGGGACCAGCAGTTGAAGAGGAAATTAAGTCTTCCAAAAATGCAATTAGAATGCTAGGTGGACATATAGAACATATAGAAAAGGTACAAATTGAAGATAGTGATTTTAACCACAATTTAGTAATAATACGTAAAATAGCAGAAACTCATAAGAAGTATCCTAGAAAAGCTGGTATGGTTACTAAAAACCCACTGGTTTAACGACATTTCAGAAGGAATCTCTCCTAGTTCTATAAGAGGAGTCTAAATAGCCTTCTGAAGTCGTTAATATTGCAGCTTCGAAGAAGATGATTTAACGACATTTCAGAAGGAATCTTTGTAGGTGATGATTACTGCTATAAATTGTCGTACGAAAAATAATAAAAAAAGAAGGAAATAAAGAAAAGATAGAGAATTGTTAAGAAAAGGAAAAAGGAAAAACTTAAGGATGGTATATTATGCAAAATGATGTAAAATATGTATCTGTAGAATTAATTTCTCCAAATGTCTATCAGCCGCGAAAGCATTTTAATGAAGAAACTATTGAAGAACTTTCACAGTCAATAAAAGCTTATGGGATAATCCAACCTTTAACAGTTAGAAAAAGCGGGGATAGCAGATACGAGCTAGTAGCAGGAGAAAGAAGATTAAGAGCAGCAAAAAAAATAGGACTTAATGAAGTACCAGTAATTATTATAGATATTACAGATAAGGATTCTGCTGCAATTGCGCTACTGGAAAATTTACAAAGAGAAGATTTGAATTTTTTAGAAGAAGCATTTGCTTACTTTAATCTTATTCAGGATCACTCTTATACACAGGAGCAATTAGCACAGATAATAGGAAAGAAACAGTCAACCATAGCTAATAAATTAAGGTTATTAAAGTTGGACAAGGAGATAACAAATAGTTTAATAGAAAATAAGCTTACTGAGAGACATGCTAGAGCACTGCTCAAATTACCTGATATAAATATTCAAAAGAAAGTACTTAAAGTAGTTGTTAATAAATCACTTAATGTTAAAAAGACAGAAGAACTTATTGAAAAAGAATTATTAAAGCTATGCAGAGATGAAGTAGCTGCTGATGGAAAGAAAAAAATCAAGGGTATATTTGCACCTAGAGTTTATATAAATACAATTAAACAGGTTTTCGATAAGTATGGCATAAATGCAGAATATAAATCTAGAGAATTAGAAGATAGTATAGAAGTAACAATAAGAATACCTAAAAAATAGATTGTAAAAAACAGAATGTTTCACGTGAAACATTCTGTTTTTTTTATTTTTTTAAAAATATTGAAAATAATACTATTAATATACTTAACATAAATATATAATAAATTATATGGTAAAATTAACATAGGGACATTGTAGTAAATAATAAGAACAAGTACAATATCAAGCTTTATTTTTTAAGTGTAAATTGTATAAGAAGGAATAATATTATGGAGGGTAGGTGTAGTCATGGAAACAATATGTATTTTCAACCAAAAGGGAGGAGTAGGTAAAACTACTACAAACATCAACTTATGTTCTTATTTGGCTCTGCAAGGAAAAAAGATTTTAACAATAGACATTGATCCACAGGGAAATACCACAAGTGGACTCGGATTTGACAAGAAAAAAATAAATCTATCAACATATGATTTGTTAACATCAGATATTTCTATAAGGGATACTATAAAAGAATGCGAGCTAATAAATAATTTGTATTTAGTACCATCAAAAATGGAACTTGCAGGTGCGGAAGTGGAATTGATAAATAGAAGCAACCGTGAAAACATACTAAAAGAAAAACTTAAAGAAATTGAAGGTGAATTCGATTTTATCTTTATAGACTGTCCACCTTCACTAGGGATTTTAACTATAAATGCACTTACGGCTTCAACTAGCGTGCTTACACCTATTCAATGTGAATTTTATGCTTTAGAAGGTGTTGGACAATTAGTAAATACAATTCAATTAGTTAAAAAATCTTTAAATAAAAATCTGGAGATTCAGGGTATAATTCTTAGTATGTATGATAATAGAACTAAACTATGTAATGAAGTTGTGTCAGAAGTTAAAAAATATTTTAATGACAAAGTTTACAAAACCACAATACCAAGAAATATAAGACTTGCTGAAGCACCAAGTTTTGGACTTCCAATTATGTTGTATGATGATAAATGTAAAGGTGCAGAAGCTTACGAACAATTAGCAAATGAATTTTTAGAAAGGCAAAGGAGATGATATAAATTGAACAAAAAATTTGGGTTAGGTAAAGGACTAGGGGCTTTAATACCAGAAGAAGAAATTATGGCGGAGGGTTCCACAGTACTTAAGATATCTATGAATTTGATTAAAGCTAATAAAGATCAACCAAGAAAAAGTTTTGACCCTGAAAAAATATCAGAACTGGCACAATCTATAAAAGAACATGGAGTCATTCAGCCTATTATATTAAATAGAGAAAATGATACATATACAGTTATAGCGGGTGAAAGACGATTCAGAGCTGCTAAAAGCATTGGACTTGTGGAAATACCTGCAATTATTATGAATATAGAAAATAAAGAAGTATTAGAAATATCATTAATAGAAAATATTCAAAGAGAAGATCTAAATCCTATAGAAGAAGCTCTAGCTTATAAAAGATTATTGGTAGATTTTAACCTTACTCAAGAAGAAATAAGTAAAAAGGTATGTAAATCAAGAACAGCTATAACAAATTGCATGAGATTATTAAATTTGGATGAAAGAGTTCAAGATTATATAATAGATGGAGTTATTTCTGAGGGTCATGGAAGGGCTATCCTTGGGATAAGTGATAAGGAAATTCAATATGGAATTGCGCAAATGGTTATAGATGACAGCCTTTCAGTGAGAGAAACAGAAAAGTTAGTAAAAAACTTTGAAAATGAAAAAAAAGAAAAAGTAGTAAAAAGTGAAAACAATATATATTATAAAGATATAATGAATAAATTAGAAAATAGATTTGGTACTAAAGTTTTTATAAATTCTAAAAATAAAAACAAGGGTAAAATAGAAATTGAATATTACTCAGAAGAGGATTTTGAAAGAATTTTAGAAGTTTTTAATATATAATGTTTCACGTGAAACATAATGGAGAGGATGTAATTCATAATGCAAAGTATATTCAGTTTTATAAATAGTTCACATATATATATAACATTAGCGCTTATAATTCTTGTGCTTATATTAATCGTAATAATTATAACAACCTATGTATCTTTAAATAGATTAGAAACTAAATACAGGAAATTAATGAGGGGTGTAAATAATAAAAATCTAGAAGATATGGTTATATCTTATTTGGATAAAATTGATGGGGTTAAAGAAGAAAATATGCTCATGAAACAAATGTATGAAGAAATAAATGGAGAACTAAAAACCTGCATTCAAAAGACCTCAATAGTAAGATATAGGGCTTTTGATGATGTTGGGAGCGATTTAAGTTACTCTATAGCACTCTTAGATGGAAACAATAATGGTGTTGTATTAACAAGTATTTATGGTAGAAACGAGAGTACAACTTATGCTAAACCTATAGATAAAGGAATATCTAGGTATGATTTATCCGAGGAAGAAAATAAGGTGTTAAAAGATGCCGTTAGCTCAAAAAATAAATAAAAAATTGTAGTGTTTTTATTTGAAATTTAATAATAAAAAATCTTTTTTGTGGCATACTAAAAACAAAGGGGTTTTTTATGGTAATATGTATTTCACAAGAACTTGAATATTTACAGGATGAACTAATTAAAAGGGGATATACTGTGATAAATAATAGAGAAAATAATTCTAGCTGTGATGCAATAATATGTAAGCTTAAAGATGGTGGACTTATAAATTTAAATATGCAAAATAATATACGAAGAGAAGGAACCTTAATTATAGATAGTGGAAGTAAAACTATTGATGAAATAGAATATATATTGTGTAACAGAGTATATAATTCATTATTTTAAAAAATTACTCTTTAATATATTTTTAGATTCTATGAAAGCCATGTACAAACCTCATGCAAAAGCATCTTTGGGTATATGAAAATGCATTAGTATTTTAATTTCATATGAAACAAATAAAAAACAAATATAATTTTCTAAGATGTTGTTAAAACATGTTTTAGATTTTATATTTGTTTTTTATTTTAAAAACTATAAATTACATTAATAAGCTTGAGGAATATGAAAATAGAATTGCATCTCTAATCTATCAGTATTTTTAGATGCACAAATTAACCTTCAACATCTTTTATGTTGAAATCATCATAATTAGAATCGAATTTTCTTCCTCCAACAGTTTTGAGTATTGAATGATATAAACCATTTGCAATAGCATCTGCAAGCATCATTACTGTGTACAATCTTGTATTTTGAAGAACCATAAATTCAAGGGCTCCAGATATATTTACAACTCCGGTTATACTTAGATTACCTACTTTAGGTAAATCTTTATTCATAGCAGCACCTGGAGACAATGGTTTTTCTTCAACAATAATTTTTCCTACATTTTGTAAACTTCCAAGGCAAGCATCAATTGCAATAACGTAGGGGTCGGTATAGGTATAGCTAATTTCATCAATTATTTCGCATAAATTTTTTGCGTGTACTGGGCACTCGAGACTACCGTAAATATGAATTTTATTTCTAACTAAAAATTTAAGTTTGTTTCCAACTAGCGGTCCTAAACTATCACCAGTAGATCTGTCGGTTCCAATACATAAAACTACAATAGGACGTGAGCATTTAGCTATGGGAAAAATATATTGACTTATAGTATCTCTTAACTTAAAAGTACAATCACGGGACATTGAATCTAAAATTACTTTATCTACCATAAAAAAACCTCCTATTTGGATTTTATCCATGTAGGAGGTTTTTTATTCTATAAAACTTCAACTTTTTTTAATATATTGTAAAAAACTACTAAAAACATACAAAACAACATGCCAATAAGACCATTGGCCTTTAATCCTATAAATATAGATGCAAGAACTGCAACTGGATTAATACCTAGTGATGATGAAACTATTTTAGGTTCTATAATTTGTCTTACTATGGTTATAATTACATAAGATATTAAAAGACCTAAACCTGCTATATAATTTCCAGATATAAAAAATATTATTATTAAAGGGATATATATAGCACCTATACCGAAAATGGGAAGTAAATCAAATATTCCACATAATATGCTCAGGGTTACAGCATACTTAACTTTGAAAACTAAAAAAACAACTAAGGTTTCTAAAAATGTTATAGTGATTATAAGTAAGTAAGATAACAAATAATTTTTAAACATTTTTTTTGATTCATCAAATATATAGTGTATTCTATCTCCATTTTTGTTAGGAATTAAATCAAATATTTTATTACTAGAAGATGATAAATCTTTTGTAAAAAAATATGTAGTAAGTAAGGTAAATAATAAAACCATTAAAGTATAAGGTATAGTAGACATAAAACTTAGGGTTATGGAAAATATTTTTGTTGACGCATTCATACTAATATTTATAGTTTTGGTTATATAGTTAGAAATATTTGACTCAATATTACTGATAATACTGGGATCTAAATTTTTATAATAATTTTGTAAATTACTAAAAAAATCTAGTATATTATTTTTGTTAACAGAGAAATAAGATTGAATATTTTTGACCAGTTGTATTGTTTCTGAAGTTATGGTGGTTATTATTAAAGATAACAATACAATAATTACTGCGAAGAATACGGTAGTAGTAATTATTGAAGCTATAGTGCTTTTAATTTTGAATTTTCTCATCAAAAATTTTGTTGGTATTTTAAGCAGTGAAGCTAAAATAAGAGCTAATACAAAGGGCAGAGTATATCCTATAGTTCCAAAAAAGATTACAAAAACAAATGTATATAAAACAAAAAACACAGTTAATTTATCAACTTTTTTTAGGATATTTTCCAATTGAAAAAATCACACCTTTCTAATAATAGAATTGAGAGAGCTCAGAGTATAATTAATGTCTTTAATATCGTTAAAAGGTCCAATGCCAAATCTTAAGGAGCCAGTTGGATATGTGCCAACGGTTTCATGAGCTAGTGGTGCACAATGAAGGCCAGTTCTTGTTGTAATTCCATACTGCGTATCTAGGATAAATCCTAATTCAGAATTGTCGATTTTTGTAGAATTAACAGAGATTGCGGCCACTCGCTTAGTACTGTCTCTTAAACCATAAACTTCAATAGAGTTTATATTTAATAAGCCACTTATAAAATTTTCACATAGATATTCTTCATGCTCACGAATAGTGTCAAGGCCTTGGGTATTAATAAAATTAAGTCCTTCTAAAAGCCCTGCTACTCCTGGTCCATTTAAAGTCCCGCTTTCAAATTTATCAGGTAAAAAGTCTGGTTGAATAATACTAGATGAAAGACTACCAGTGCCACCTTCTATAAATGTACTACACTGTTTATTTAAATTATCGTCAATTAAGAAGCCACCTATACCTTGAGGCCCCAATAAACTTTTATGGCCTGTAAAAGCTAGTGCATTACAATTTAGTTTATAGAAATCTAAGGGTAACACTCCGGCAGTTTGAGCAGCATCTATAACAAAATAAATACCCTTTTCCTTGCATATTTTACCTATAGCTTCTAGTGGTTGAATTGTGCCAATAATATTAGAGGCATGAGACAGAACTACTAGTTTTGTATTAGGTTTAATTGCATTTATAAAATCATCTATATTTATTAATCCTTCTTTTGAACAAGGAACAATGTCCAGTTCTATAATACCTTTTTGACAAAGTGAGTTTAAGGGTCTCAAGGTAGCATTATGATCCATTGAGGAGGTTATTACATGCCATCCCTGCTTTACAACGGATTTTATAAGAGTATTAAGGGAAGTTGTAATATTTGGTGTAAAAATTACATTTTCAACTTTATCAAAGTGAAAAAAATCCATTAATGCATATCTACAATTTAAAATAACTTTATTTCCTGCAAGAGAAGCGGTGGATGCACCTCTTCCTGGGTTTGTTCCTATGTTTGTCATATAATTCATCATGGAAGTATAAACTTCCGGTGGTTTAGGAAATGTAGTGGCTGCGTTATCTAAATATATTTTCATGGTTTCCTCCAATTTTATAAAATAAAATAATAGCATTGTCACATTCTATAGAAGATGCAACATCTATTAATATTATCAATAACAAGTTAAATTTTGTTTTGATATAATTAAAAGCGTAAATAGTTTATAATAGCATTAGCTTAAGAACAAAATATAAACTATTTATAAGATAAAAAAACTAGTGATTTGTACATTATAATTACTTATTTCAATATTAACATATAATACAATATTATAAGCTAAAGTTCTTTAAATGTATATGAGATCAATAGTTTTAAAGACATTTCATAAGGGAAATAATGATTTAACAAGAAAGGGGTGTGACAGTTTTAGGTTAGTTTTCTAAAAAACAACTTAGAACGGAAATAATATGAATAATATAATAGATTGTAAGGGGTTACTATGTCCAATTCCAGTGGTTAAAACAAAAAAATATTTTGATTCAATCCAAAGTGGAGAAGGTACAGTCATTGTGGATAATTTAGTTGCTAAAAACAATATAGTAAAATTAGCAGGCAGTAGTGGATATGAGAGTATTGTAGAAGAAAAAGAAGAATTGTATTTTATAAAAATAACTAAAGAAAAATGTGAAAAAGCAAGTGAAAAAGCAAATGAAAATAAAAAATTTACATTGGTAGTATCTACTGATAAGTTAGGACTAGGAGATGATGAACTGGGAGCTATACTTATGAAAAGCTACATATTTGCATTATCAGAAGCGGATGTAATACCTAATGATATACTTTTTATTAATGGAGGGGTAAAACTTACCGCAGATGGTTCAAAAGTGCTGGACAGCTTAGAGAAATTAGTTAGTAGAGGAGCAAATATGTTAGTTTGTGGAGTTTGTCTTGATTTTTATAATATAAAGGATAAGCTTTCAGTTGGAGAAATATCTAACATGTACACTATTGTACAGTTAATGAATAGTGCAGATAAAACTATCAAACTTTAAGTAGGGGGTAGGGTAAAAATATGAGTAAATATTATGTAGTAACATTTCAAAATACACATGAAGCTATGAAAGCAGAAAGAGAAACTATAAATGAAAAGATAAAGGTAGTAGTTATTCCTACGCCTACTTATATAACTAAAAGTTGTGGGATTAGTTTAAAAATAGACGAGGAAAACATTCAAAGTATAATTAAACTTATAAATTCAGAAAATATAAAAGTAAAAGAAATTTTCGCTTGCGATGGAGAAAGTGTAAAAGTTATGACAATGTAGAAGGTGGGATGCATAATGAAGGTATTTAATTTAGGTGATATTGTTGAAATGAAAAAGACACACCCTTGTGGTAGCAAGAACTGGGAAATAGTAAGGTTGGGTGCAGATATAAAAATAAAATGTTTAGGTTGTGGAAGGCTAGTTATGCTTCCAAGGATTAAATTTGATTCTGGAGTAAAGAAAGTTATAAAAGAAAATGTAATTACTACAAAATTATAACTTGATTTTTGTATAATTAAGTGATATAATCTATTGGGTAATCCCTGCTGTGCAATGCGCAGCCGTTAGTCCGAGGGGAGGAGGTGAAATTAATGAGAAAGTATGAAACTATATTCATATTACATCCTTCATTAGACGAAGAAGCTGTTAAAGCTAACGTTGAAAAGTTTAAAGGTGTAATAGAAAATAATGGTGGAGTAATTGAAAATATTGATGCGTGGGGTAAGAGAAAGTTAGCTTACGAAATACAAAAAGTTGGCGAAGGCCACTATACATTAATCAATTTCAATTCAAATCCTGAATTACCGAAAGAATTAGATAGAGTATTCAGAATTACTGACAGTGTTATAAGACATATCATAATAAATCCAGAAAAATAGGTGGTGCTTTTATGAATAAAGTTGTTTTAGTTGGTAGATTAACAAAAGATCCTGAGCTTAAATTTGCTCAAGGAACAGGAACAGCTGTAGCCACTTTTACTGTAGCCGTTAATAGAAGATTTAAGCGAGAAGGTCAACCAGAAGCTGATTTTATACCTGTAGTTGTATTTGGCAAGCAAGCGGAAGCTACTGCTAATTATATGAGTAAAGGTAAACTTATAAGCGTTTCTGGAAACATTCAAACTAGAAATTATGAAGCTAAAGACGGTAATAAAAGATATGTTACTGAAGTGATTGCTGATGAAGTTGGTTTCCTCGAATGGGGAGGCAATAAAGCATCAGAAACGAATACTAATCAAGGTGGCTATAATGGCGAATCAAATGCTGGATCTAAAGATTTTGGCGGTGCTAGCGATATAACACCAATTGATGATGGAGACATCCCATTCTAATATTAGGTAAGGAGGAAAAAATTAATGGCTATGAACGAGCGTAAAAGAAGCAGTGGCGGAAGTGCTGCTGGTGGAAACAGAAAGAGAATGAAAAGAAAAGTTTGTGCTTTCTGTATGGATAAAGCAACTGCAATTGATTATAAAGATATAAACAAATTGAGAAAGTATGTTACAGAAAGAGGAAAGATTCTTCCTAGAAGAATTTCTGGAAACTGTGCAAAACATCAAAGAATGCTTACTGTATCTATAAAAAGAGCAAGAAATATAGCATTACTACCATTTACTACTGAGTAGTAAATGACTGAAAGCAGCGCCTTACGGTAGCTGCTTTTATTTTTTTAAAATAAAAATAAAAATTTCAGTGAATAATAGAAATATAAATTTTTAAATATATATGATTGGCTGTGATTTGTAGTATACTTGTAATTACAACCCATAAAATGTAAATATTTAAAATTATTAAATATTAGATTGCCTATTTTAGATTATATATCCATATATATAAATAAACTTTAGTTGCATAATCCTACAAAAATAACTAAAATAGAGTTATACGCATAAGCCTACAGGGGGAGATGATATACTATGAAAAGAGATGATTTTAATATAATGTCTAATGTTAAGCTAATTGAAAGTTTGAAGGCTGAGCTACTATGTATAATAGGTGATTTCTTCAAATTGCTAAGTAAAGGAAGTAATGTTGCTCAAGACGCTATACTAGATTGTATTTCAGGGGCAATAATACTTTTATATATATTAGCTGAAAGGCTAGGATATTCTAATGTAGCTGTGGACGAAAGTATGAAAAAGAAACTAAAGGTAGGTATAGTTGAAGGAGATAACATAGAAAAAGATGGAAAAGATCTAAGTAGACTATATATACACATAAAAGGAAGATAAGTGATGGAGAAAAAAATGAAGAATAAGGATTATAGTACAAAGGCAATGGTGGAAGCTTCACTTATGGCTGTTATAATTTCAATAATAATGATTATAATAGGATATTTGCCATTTGTAGCATTTATAGGAACATTATTATTACCAATCCCAGTTGCAATACTCTATATAAGGCATAACAGTAAAATAACACTCACTGCTATATTACTCAGTATAATTTTAACATCCTTAGTATATAATCCAATAATAGCAATACGTTCAGCTATAGTTTGTGGCATTGTTGGTATTGCACTTGGTTATTGTGTTAAGAAAAACAAAAAATCATCTATAACATTATTATTTTTAGCTGTTGCTTCTGCAATATCTAATGTATTAACCCTGGCTTTTTCATTGCTATTTATAGAAAAAGTAAGTTTTATGAATTTTATTACCAATAAATTAGAGTTTATGAAACAATCAATGAGGATTTCCTTGGATCAATTAAAAACAATTTATATGCAAGCAGGAATAACTCCGAAACAGTTAAAGCTTTTAGATGAAAACTATGAAATGATAAAAAAAATGGATGTTATGCTAGTTTTGGTAGTAATACCTGCGTGTATTTTAATTTTAGCTTTTATATCAGCGTATTTGAATTATATAGTGTCTAGAGCAATATTAAGCAAGCTGAATTATAAAATGCAGGAGGTATTACCTTTTAGCAGAGTCTATGTTTCTAACATAGTAGGAGCCATACTAATAGGCATAGTATGTATAGGAATAATACTTTCATCAAAAAAAATAGTTGGCGGGGATTATATACTAAATGCATCTCAACTTATTACGCAGTATGTATTTATGATAAATGGTCTGGCTGCAAGTGTGTATTTTTTTAGGGTTAAAAGAAATTTATCAAAGCCAGTAGTAGCAATAATTATAGGGTTAACAACAATTTCGTCTCTAGGTAATATTTACTTTTCAATAGGACTCATGGAAATGGCTTTTGATTTTAGAAGGCTTGACCCATACAGAATTAAAAGAAAATAATTGGGGGCGAATTATGGATAACAAATATAATTACTTCGATGTTAATAATAAAATATATATGGTGACCATGGCTCTACTTATATGTATAATATTTTATTATGGACATTTTGAAGTGGGGTTACTTACACTAGGATTATACGCCATACTAGTAGTGTACAATATTTACAACACGAAGATAAAAAAAAGTGAGTGGAAGAAATTTATTGAAAATTTTTCCTCTAAACTTGATATAGCAACTACAAGTACTTTAGTAAAGCTTCCATTTCCCTTAATAATTATAGGATATATGGGAAACATTTTATGGTACAATCAAAGTGTAACCACAATGCTCGAAGGGGAAGATCTTTTTAATAAAAATATTAGAGATATAATTAAGGAACTGCCTTTAAAGCAAGTTTTAGATGGGAAAAAAAATCTTTTTCCAAATATTAAAATAAAAAATAGTTTTTATGAGATTTATACCAATATTGTGGATACAGACGAAAATAAAAATGTTAAAGATAAAATTATGCTTTTATATTTTTATGATATAACGGAAAAAAACAATTTAATAAAAGGTATTAACGGTAATAGAGAAAGTGTTATGCTAGTAGAGGTTGATAATCTTGATGATGTTATTAAAACTACAGAAGAAGATAAGGCACCACTACTTGCAGCTGATATTGAGCGAACGATAAATAGCTATGGACAGAGTGTAAATGCTGTAGTAAAAAAGTATACATCTAATAAATATGTTATTATAGTTCAAGATAAGTACATTGAAAAAGAAATAGAAAAGAAATTTGATATACTAGATAGTGTTCGCGAAATAAGCAATGGTAACAAGCTAGCAGTTACTTTAAGTGTAGGAATAGGAAGAGGAGAAGATACGCCTTCAAAAAACTATGAATTTGCGGCTTCAGCCAAGGAGCTTGCCTTAGGTCGTGGCGGTGATCAGGTAGTAGTAAAAAAAGGTGATAAATTATCTTTCTTTGGAGGAAAAACAAAAGAAGTTGAGAAAAGAACTAAAGTTCGCGCAAGGGTTATTGCTCATGCATTAATGGATTTAGTAAATGAGAGTGATATAATTTTCATTATGGGACATAAGAACCCTGATGCTGATTGTCTAGGTTCAGCAATTGGTCTATATAGTATTATTAAAAGTACAAATAAAGAATGCTATATTATTCTCGAAGGAATAAGTACTGGAATAAAAAGCATGATGGATATATTAATGGTTGATGAGGAATATAAAAACACTTTCATATCAAGTGAAAAATTTAAAAGTGTTAAAAAATCTAATAATTTGATTATAATAGTAGATGTTCATAATGAAGGTCATGTGCTGAATTTAGAAATAGTTAAAGAAGTAGAAAAAGTAGTTATAATTGATCATCATAGAAAATCGCAAGATTTTATACAAGGAGTAGTGCTTAGCTATATGGAAACTTATGCATCATCTACTGCTGAACTAGTTACTGAAATGATTCAATATATGGTAGATAAGCCAAAGCTTAAACATATAGAAGCAGTGTGTCTTCTAGCAGGAATATGTATAGATACAAAAAATTTCTATTTTAAAACAGGAGTTAGAACTTTTGAAGCCGCTGCTTTTTTAAGGCGTCATGGTGCGGATACTATGGATGTTAAAAAAATGTTTTCTGATGATTTAGACATTTATTTAAAAAGAGCTGATATAATAAGATCAGCAGAAGTTAAAAATGAAATTGCTATAGCAGTCTGTCCCCAGGCAATAGAAGATACCGTACTTGCAGCTCAAGCAGCTGATGAGCTTTTAAATATTACTGGTATCGAGGCATCATTTGTTATTGTTAAAATAGGAGATGAAGTATTTGTTAGCGGAAGGTCTCTTGGAAAAATCAATGTACAATTAATATTAGAGACATTAGGCGGAGGTGGACATATGACTATGGCTGGTACAAAATTTACTTCGCTTACAACTCAAGAAGTAGTGGCGAAATTAAATGAAGCTATAGCTGAATATTTAAAGGAAGGTGAAAAATAATGAAAGTTATTTTATTAAAAGATATTAAAAGTGTAGGTAAAAAGGGAGATGTGGTAAACGCCGCAGATGGGTATGCAAGGAATTTTTTATTTCCTAGGAAATTGGCAGAAGAAGCTACAGACCCAAATATGCACATATTAAATAAAAAGAATGAAACTGAAAGAAAAAAGAAAACAGCTGAAATTGAGCAGGCACAAAAAACAGCTAACGAACTTAAAGATAAGGTTGTAAAAATAATCGGCAAGGCTGGCGAAAATGGAAAACTTTTTGGTGCAATTACAAATAAAGATATAGCAATGGCATTAAATAAACAATATAATTTAGATGTTGATAAAAAGAAAATAGTAACAGATACAATAAAATTATTAGGAACTTATGAAGTAGAAGTTAAAGTATACCCAGAAATATCTACTAAAATAAAAGTTCTTGTTTGTGAGGAATAATCATATAAAAAGAAGGGAGGAAACGCTTTAGTAAATAAATTGATAATGTTATCTATTAAAGCGGATTGAGCTTGAAGACATTACTTGTTAATAAGATGGGAGAACCCATTGCAAAAGATACTTTACCACTGGATACACAAATTGACGTTTTATATGAAATAATGAGAAACGTAATAGACGAGAGCAGTATAAAGGCTAAAACCATAAAATTCAAACTGCAAAAGTATATAAAAAGCGAAGATATATATAAAAGATTATATGCACTAAATAAAATTGTAAGCAATGGTAAGGGCATAGATGTAGTACCTAATCCAAAAAATATTCATGAGGTGTTAGACAACACTAATGACTTTCTTACTGAAGAAATAGCTAAAAGATATGTGCAAAATAAGATCGAAGCTGAAGTAGAAAAAAATCTAATGGAAAAGCAAGATAAGTATATTGATGAGGTAAGACTTAGCATAATTAAAAAACAAAAGGGTCCTGAAAATGCTAAAACACTCAAAAAATATGATGATTTAGAATTACTTGATAGTAGAAAACTAACGAAAAACATACAAGCTATTTTAAGGCCGGAGAGTTTTAGTGAAATAGTTGGGCAAGAAAGAGCTATAAAATCACTGATATCTAAAATGGCGTCACCATATCCTCAACATATTATCCTTTATGGACCTCCTGGAGTGGGTAAGACCACTGCTGCTAGACTTGCTCTTGAGGAAGCTAAAAAGCTGAGTTACACTATTTATGACAAAGATGCTAAATTTATAGAAGTAGATGGTACAACACTCAGATGGGATCCAAGAGAAATAACAAATCCTCTGCTGGGATCTGTTCATGACCCAATATATCAGGGAAGTAAAAGAGATCTAGCTGAAGTTGGAATTCCTGAACCTAAAACAGGGCTTGTTACTGAGGCTCATGGAGGAATATTATTTATCGATGAAATAGGAGAACTGGATAATATACTTCAAAACAAACTTCTTAAAGTATTAGAAGATAAAAGAGTTGAGTTTTCATCATCTTATTATGATCCTGAAGATGAAAACACACCTAAATATATAAAATATTTGTTTGATAAAGGTGCTCCAGCAGATTTTGTTTTAATAGGAGCTACAACTCGCGAACCATCAGAAATAAACCCGGCATTAAGATCAAGATGTACTGAAGTTTATTTCGAACCATTAACTGCGAAAGATATTGAAACTATAGTAGTTAATGCTGCTCATAAATTGAAAGTTGAAGTTGCAGATGGAGTGGCGGAAACCATCAGTAGATATACTATTGAAGGAAGAAAGGCTGTAAATATTTTAGCGGATGCTTATGGATATGTATTGCATAATAGAGAATTAGTAAAGACTTCTAAAATTAAAATTGAGCTTAAAGATCTTTTAGATGTTATATCTATAAGTAGACTTACTCCTTATGAGGAATTAGATACGGAAGTTAAACTTGAAGTAGGACATATATATGGACTTGGAGTATCAGGGTACATAGGTTCAACTATAGAAATAGAAACATCAGTATTTGAAGCCAAGGAAAAAGGTAAAGGCCAAGTAAGATTTAATGATACGGCTGGAAGTATGGCTAAGGATTCAGTATTTAATGCTGCGTCAGTAATAAGAAAGACCACAAATAAGGATATTAAGGATTATGACATACATGTAAATATAGTAGGTGGAGGTAAAATAGATGGACCATCCGCCGGAGCCGCTATAACTGTATGCATAATTAGTTCGCTTTTAGATAAACCTTTAAGGCAGGATATCGCAGTAACTGGAGAGATATCACTTCGTGGTATTATAAAACCAGTAGGCGGCATATTTGAGAAAATTTATGGTGCAAGAAGAAAAGGAATTAAGCTAGTCATTGTTCCCAAGGAGAATGAAAAAGAAGTACCTATTGATCTTGTGGATATTGAAACAAAAGCTATATCAACCATTGAGGAACTAATGAAATTAGTCTTCGCATAAAATACAATTAACTATAATTAATGGCCCTGTTAAATAATCACCCTGGAAGATGATTACATCTTCCAGAATGAAATTTTAGCAGGGCATAAACATTACCTTAGGAGAGATGAAAAATGGATACACCCCTTAGAAGTTTGCCTTATAACTTAGAAGCAGAACAATCGGTAATTGGATCAATGCTTATAGATAAAACTGCCATATCAAGGGTCGTGGAGATTTTAAATGGTGATGATTTTTACAGAGATTCTCATAAGGTTATATTCAACGCTATTTTTGATTTATATCAAAAGGACACACCTATTGATATGATTACACTACTGGAGCATTTACGTTCTTCTGAAAAGTTAGAAGCTTCAGGGGGAATTACTTATATTACAGAAATAAGTAACTCAATACCCTCTACTGCTAATTTAAGTTCTTACATAAAAATTGTAGATGATAAGTCTACTTTAAGGAAACTTATTAGAGCTTCTACGGAAATTATGGAAAATTGTTATAATAAGCAAGATGATGTGGAAGCAGTAATGGACCTTGCAGAGCAAAAGGTCTTTAATATAGCAGAAAGAAAAAATTCAAGTGATTTTGAACCAATGAATACGGTGCTTGAGAGAGGCTTTTTAGAAATAGAAAGAATCTTTAATAATAAAGGAGAAACAACTGGAATACCTAGTGGTTTTCCAGAACTAGATGATAAGACCGCTGGATTTCAAAAGGGCGATATGATTCTTATTGCTGCGAGACCTTCTATGGGTAAAACTACCTTTGCACTAAATTTAGCTGAGTATGCAGCCCTTCGAGAAGGGAAAAACGTAGCTATATTTTCACTGGAAATGTCTAAGGAACAACTTGCCTATAAATTACTTTGTTCAGAAGCAAATGTTGATATGTCAAAGCTTAGACATGGTAATTTAGAAGATAAGGATTGGGAAAACATAGCGAAAGCATCTGGGCCTTTAGCTGCTGCTAAAATATTTATTGATGATACAGCAGGAACTTCTGTTATGGATATGCGTTCAAAATGTAGAAAACTAAAAATGGAGCATGGTATAGACATGATAGTTATAGATTATCTTCAACTTATGTCTGGTAGTAATCCAGAAAGTAGACAACAAGAAGTATCAGAAATATCAAGATCTATTAAAGCCCTTGCAAAAGAGATGCAGTGCCCTGTTATAGCATTATCACAGCTGTCACGTGCGCCAGAGCAAAGAGCTGACCATAGGCCAATGCTTTCTGACCTTAGAGAGTCAGGATCCATTGAGCAGGATGCTGACATTGTTATGTTCTTATATAGAGATGAGTATTATGATAAGGAAACAGAAGATAAGAATGTAGCAGAGTGTATTATAGCGAAACAAAGGAATGGTCCTGTAGGTACAGTAAGACTGGCATGGATAGGTCAATTCAGTAAATTTGCGAGGCTTGATGTAATTCATAGAGATTAGGTTTTAAATATGGACTGAAAATTTTTCTTAGAGGATGCTTTAGCTAAAAGTATATATTGCTACAAATGCGTTCGCGTCGCCAGGTAATTCTAAAATTTATTTTATTTACAGCTGCTAAAAAATGCAAACTTGCTTCGCTCAAACATGCATTTTTCTTTACGCAGCCGTAAATAAAATAAATTAAGAATTACTAAGGCTTGCTCATACGCATTTTACGCAATATATACTTTTGATTACATCCTCTAAGAAAATAATATTATTTTTTTATGATATAGAAAAAGATATATATTGCTAGAAATGAGATTGTGGCGTTAGGTAATTCAAAATTATTGGTAAATAGATAAATGTTATACATATAGTAAAATGTTGACACATATGATAAAATGTAAGTATAATATTAAAATAATGTGAAAAGGGTGATTTAATGTTCTGTCATAATTGTAGTGCCCAAAATGATGATGGATCTAATTTTTGCAAAACCTGTGGTATTAATTTATTAATTCAACACAGTAAGACCGAAGTAAGGACTATTAGTGAAAAAAACTGGTTAGTTGCATTGTTGCTTTGCATTTTTATTGGACCGCTTGGTATTCATAGATTTTATGTAGGTAAAACAGGTACAGGAATTTTAATGATATTAACCTTTGGTGGTTTTGGAATATGGGCGTTAATTGATTTGATTTTAATTGCTACTAATTCATTTACTGATATAAATGGGTTACATTTAAATAAAAATATGTATAATTATTAAAGAGGTTTAAACCCTCTTTAGATATGCTGAAATAGCTCAGTTGGTAGAGTAACGCACTCGTAACGCGTAGGTCGAGGGTTCGATCCCCTTTTTCAGCTCCAAATTTATAGAATAGAAAAGGCTATTTATATATGAGTATTTCATATATAAATAGCTTTTTTTATGTAAAATTTAAAAAACATGAATATTAATCCTTGTACTGCAGAAAATGTATATATACTGAAATTTAAGTTTAAAGTTTAAGAATATTTTGTGATGATTGCAAGAGTAAGGTAGAAAGGAGACTTTATGAAAAAGTTTAAGAAAGACTTAATTGCATTGAGTTTTATGATATCTATTGCAATTTCTATTATTTTTTATAAACTTTTAAATAATGGAGATGGAAATATAAATAGTTTAGTAACAAATTTAGATGGAACAATACCATTTCTTAAAATATTTATACTGCCATATATAACTTGGTATGCTTATATTGCTATAGGTTTAATATATTTATGTATGAAAAATCGTAAAAATTATTATATTTCTTTGATTAGTTTAAATATTGGAATAGCCATATGTTATATTATCTATGCTGTTTTTCAAACTACAGTACCTAGGCCAATAGTTACTAATTTGGATATATTATCTAAATTAGTAACTATAATATATAAATATGATAATCCATTTAACTGCTTTCCAAGTATGCATGTTACAACAACTTATATTCTAATGAAAGGCATTAATCATACTAAAAATAGTACAATTGTAAGCTTAATTTTTAATATAATAGGGATACTTATAATTATATCTACCCAATTTGTTAAGCAACATGTGATACTAGATTTGGTATTTGCTATACTATTAAGTGAAGTAATATTTAGATTTACAAATAATGCTAAAAGAGAGTATATTGCTACAATGAAAAATAGACTATCTTCAATTTGGATTATAAAAAGAAAATTAAAAAATCCTTCTTAAGTGAAGGATTTCTTAATTTATAGGCAATTATAATAATATTGGAGGAAAAACAATAATGATGTATAATTAGAGAGTATATTTAAGTTGTGTAATTTATTTAACAGATATAGAAATATTAAGCACTTATATCAGCATAATGTATTATATATAATAAGTTCAATACAATATAAGGAGATAAATATGGAAATTAAAAAGATAAGTGAAATAAAAAAAGGTGATAGAGTTGAAGGCTTTTTCGTTATAAAATCTGTAGATATTAAGGTTTCCAATAATAGTAATACAAATAAATATTTTGATTTTAACTTAGGAGATGCTACAGGCGATATAAATGCAAAACTTTGGGAATGTAATGAAGAATTAGAAAATACATTCAAACAAAATATTTTAGTGAAAGTAAAAGGTACTGTAAATGAGTGGAGAGGAAAACTTCAATTAAAAATAGAAATGATAAGGCTGGCAGAGGAAAAAGATGAAGTTAAAATTGGTGATTATGTTGCAGTGGCACCATATCCACCAGAAAAAATGTATGATGATATTTTAAATTATCTATCTAAAATTAAAAATACAGATATTCAAAATATAGTTACAAATATTTTAAGTGATAATGAAGAAAAGCTAATGCATTATCCAGCAGCTAAGTCTAATCATCATGCTGTAAGGGCGGGACTTTTATATCATACAACCACTATGCTTAAGGCAGGGGAAAAATTAAGTGAGATTTATACTTTTCTAAATACGGATTTACTATATGCAGGTATAATACTTCATGATATTGGTAAAATATATGAAATGAATGCTAGTGAACTTGGGATTGTATCTGAATATACAATAGAAGGCCAACTTATAGGACATATAGTTCAAGGAATTAAAATGATAGAAACAGCAAGTATCCAGGTTAAAGCAGACAAAGAGGTATCCATGTTATTACAACATATGGTGCTAGCTCATCATTATGAAGCGGAATATGGAAGTCCTAAAAAACCTATGATACCGGAAGCTGAGATGCTACATCATTTAGATATAATGGATGCAAGAATGTATGATATGAATAAGGCATTAACTGATACAGAGCAAGGTAAATTTTCAGAAAGAATATGGTCCCTAGATAATATAAGTATTTATAAGAGTTTTATAAATAAATAAGAAATGTTTAGGTAAAGGTGATAGGAATGAAGGGAATAATAGATAGATTTGAAGGAAACTATGCAGTAGTAGAGCTGCAGGGCGGAAAAACAATTAATATAGATAAAAGAAAATTACCAATAGAAGCCCAGGAAGGTACGGTTATAGAGATATCAGAAAGTATAACTATTGATAATGAAGAAACTTTGAAAAGAAAAAAAGAAATAGAAAAATTAACAGAGGGTTTATGGGATGAGTAATATGGATTTGCAATGAAAATACACGAACTATTATTAAAAATAAATTATAAATATTCGCATTTTATGTTGACTGAGACACCTAGCTCTGATACTATTAAGTGGGTAAAGAAACACTTATAATTGTTATTTGCCCGAAATTAATACAGTAGAGATAACGATTTATAATTGTTATCTACCACAGAGTAATACAGGAGGATATGTGAAATGAAAAATTTTTACGATGTAGTTATTGTAGGAGCCGGACCTGCGGGAATATTTACGGCACTAGAAATTACAAATAAAAAACCTGAACTTAGTGTACTTATAGTTGATAAGGGAAGAAGTATAGAGAAAAGAAAATGTCCGGCGAGAGCTAATGGAAAATGTGTTAAATGTAATCCTTGTGGGATAACATTTGGATGGTCAGGTGCTGGAGCTTTTTCAGATGGTAAACTTTCTTTAAGCCCAGAGGTGGGTGGAAGACTTCTTGAATATTATTCTGAAGATGAATCAAAAAAATTAATAAAGTATTGTGATGACATTTATATAAAATTTGGAGCAAATGAAAAAATATATGGACTCAATAGTGATAAGGTTGAAGAGGTTAAATACGAAGCAAGTAAACATAATATTCGTCTTGTTGAATGCCCAGTAAGGCATTTAGGAACAGAACTTGCCTATGAAGTTTTAAAATCTATGTACCATCATTTAATAGATAATACAAATACAGAATTTATAGAACTTAGTGAAGTGGAAGAAATATTAATAGAAGATAATAAGGCCACTGGGATATTGTTAAAAAATAAAGACGGTGTGGCTCGCGTTGATGCAAAATATGTTGTAGCAGCACCAGGTAGAGGTGGGGCGGAATGGATTTCAAATGAAGCCAAAAAACATAATATTGTTGTTACTAATAATGCAGTAGATATTGGACTTCGCGTAGAGGTACCTAATTCTGTTATGGATCATTTAACTAAGGATTTATATGAAGCAAAACTAGTATATTATTCTGATACATTTGACAGTAAGGTTAGAACCTTTTGTATGAACCCAGGTGGAGTAGTGTCAGCAGAATATTATGATGATAATAAAATAGCAGTTGTAAATGGTCATAGCTATTCAGATCAAAAGCTAAGAACAACTAATACCAATTTTGCAATGCTTGTATCTACTACTTTTACGGAGCCTTTTGATCAACCTATTTCTTATGGGAAATATATAGCTCAGCTAGGTAATATGTTAACTGGCGGAGGCATAATGGTTCAAAGACTGGGAGATTTATTAAAAGGAAGAAGAACAGATTATGACAGATTGGCTAAATCAACTACTGTGCCTACTTTAAAATCAGCAGTACCAGGAGATCTAAGCTTTGTATTGCCACAAAGGCATTTAACTTCTATAGTAGAAGCATTAAAGGCTTTTGATAAGATAGCACCAGGTTTATATAGTAAAAATACACTACTCTATGGAGTGGAAGTAAAGTTCTATTCTAGTAAGATTAGCACAAATGATAAATTTGAAACATCTATTAGCAATTTGTACACCATAGGTGATGGAGCAGGAATAACTAGAGGACTAATGCAAGCATCAACAACCGGTGTAGTTGTAGCTAGAGACATAGCTAAAAAGGAAGACTAATAGTATTTAAACTAAATAATTGGTTATATCAATATTAAAAGTGTATAATTTAAAAGGTATGTAAACATATGAGACAATAGAATTTTTTAAATACATTAATTGTGAAATTTTATTGCGAAATGAAAGAAAGCGAGGAATTTATATGTCAGCATTTATTATTTTAGGGGCCCAATGGGGAGACGAAGGTAAAGGTAAGATGACGGATTATCTAGCTGAGGGAGCTGATGTGGTTGTCAGATTCCAAGGCGGAAATAATGCAGGTCATACTGTAGTCGTAGGAGAAAAAGAATATAAGCTCCACTTAATACCATCAGGAATATTATATAAAGATAAATTGAATGTAATAGGTAATGGAGTGGTTGTAGACCCAGAAGCACTATTTACAGAAATTGACTACTTAGAAGCGCTAGGTGAGAACATAACTCCAGAAAGATTAATGATTAGTGATAGATCACAGGTTATAATGCCATACCATAAAGAGTTAGATAGCCTATATGAAATAGCTAGAGGTAAAAATGATATAGGAACTACAAAAAAAGGTATAGGCCCTTGTTACACTGACAAGTTTGAAAGAAGTGGAATTAGAGTTTGTGATTTAATGAAAAAAGATGTTTTCAAGGAAAAACTTAAAACTAGTTTATCAATGAAGAATGATATAATAACAAAAGTTTTGGGTGGAAAAGCACTAGATTTTGATACAATATATACACAATACTTAGAGTATGCAGAAAGAATGAGACCTTTTGTAAAAGATATATCAGTAAAAGTTTTTGACGCAATAAAATCAGGAAAAAATGTTTTATTTGAAGGAGCACAAGGAACACTACTTGATATAGATTATGGTTCATATCCTTTTGTAACTTCTTCTAACACTATTGCAGGAGGCGTTTGCACTGGGGCTGGAATAGGACCTACTATGATAACAAATGCTGTAGGAATAGCGAAAGCTTATACTACAAGAGTAGGAAAAGGACCATTTCCAACAGAACTTGATAATGAAGTTGGAGAATGGATTCGAGAAAAGGGATTTGAATTTGGTGTAACAACAGGCAGAGCAAGAAGATGTGGATGGCTTGACCTTGTTATACTAAAAACTGCAGCAAGAATTTCAGGACTTACTAGCTTTGCTGTAACTAAAATAGATACGCTAGCAGGACTTGAAAAAATTAAAATTTGTGTAGGTTATGAATTCGAAGGAAGTGTTATAGATTACTTCCCAGCAAGTCTTGAGGATTTAGCTAAATGCGTTCCAGTATATGAAGAATTTGAAGGTTGGGACGAAGGTATAGCAGAGGCAAGAAGTTATGATGAGCTTCCAGCAAATGCTAAAATATACATAAAGAGAATTGAAGAATTTACAGGAGTTAAAGTTTCAATAGTATCAGTAGGACCAAAAAGAGATCAAACAATGGTATTAACTGAAATATAGAAAATAGACATACCTATTGTAAAGATAATTTTTGCAATAGGTATGTCTTATATATTATAGGGAATTATAATATTGTGGAGATGATCTAAGGTATACAAGTATATACTAAAGATTAAAAAAGTGCGTACTTGTAAAATAGAAGCATATGCAATAGAATGAGAATGATAATTAAAGTTAAATAAATATTTTTATTTATTTGCTAGTTAAATTCTGATATAATTATTTAAAATTAAAAAAAAGCGAGGTAGATACTATGATAATAACTAAGGATATGACAATAGGTGAAGTTGTAAGACAAAAACCAGAATCAGTTGAAGTACTAATGGGATTTGGAATGGGTTGTGTAGGATGTCCTTCAGCACAAGCTGAAACAATAGAAGAAGCAGCAATGGTTCATGGTCTTGATTTAGAAGCATTAATGGCTAAATTAAACGCATAAAAAAACAAAGACACTTAGCAAACGCTAAGTGCCTTTTTTTATTTTTTTATCTTTTTAATCGATAGGATTACAGGTATAGTAATTATAGTAGCTATTATAGCCTCTGGAACGCCGTTTATTACAGCTATACCATAAATGGTCTTGGCAGCAATAGAAGGATCTATGCCCTTAGAAACGGCAAATTTAGCTGCATATAAAATATATATCATAGTAAGAACACCAAAGGTGTTAGTTAAAGAACCAATAACAGTAGCTAGACCAATTTTTAGGCTATCTTTTTTAATAAAGCTTAGGTTATAAACATAGTAAGAAGTAAAGCCAATAAGAACTCTTGGCAATACGGATACTAGCGGATTTATAAAAGCAAAAGATAGTATATTTGGAGCCATAATATTTTGCATAATGCTAAAAATTCCAAATATTAATCCGATAGTCATTCCAACCATAGGTCCACCTATTATAGATCCAATAATAACAGGAATATGCATGATAGTAGCTTTTGCACCAGGCAGTGGAATAAAACCATATCCAGTTAATCCAAGTACGACGCAAATAGCTGACAGCATACCGATAGTTGTAAGTTGATTTGTTTTTATTCTTCTCTTTTGAATAGAATTATTGATCATATTTTACCTCCGCTCTTATTCCATAAGGATATAAGTCGATTATATTGATAATCCTTATATATAGTTCAGTTTCACAATGAATACTGACAATAGTATTTTATCACTTTTTTCATAAAAATTACATAGATGAAAACAATTTCATAAAACTCTGAATATTCTAAAACAAAGCCTTGCTAAGGCTTGTTTCAATGCATTCTGCGCAACATAGGCTTTTGTTAGCAAAATATAAGAAAAAATAAATTCTAAAGCGTTATTATTAATTTACATTAGTGGCTGTAAATATGATGTAAATTTTGTCCTTAAAATCAACAAATTATTAAAAATATAAAACTTTGTGTAAACATTAGAGCGTTAATGTTTACCGTATTAGTTTAGTTTGATATGATTTTAAGTATGAACAAAATTAAGAGGCATAAAAATTAATAGTTATTGTGCCAAATATAAAATACAGGAGGCATAGTATGAGCGGGAGTCCAATGGTTTCAGATAGAAATTACAACATTCATTATTATGAAGTAGATATTCATAAAAGAGCTTTAATTACAAGTATTATAGATTATCTTGGTGATATGGCAATGTACCAAAGTGAAATTTTAGGTGTTGGGATAGAGCATCTTAAAGAGAATCACATGGCGTGGGTTTTATATAAATGGGACATAACAATGGAGTCATATCCACTTTTAAACGAAACTATAAAAGTAAAAACTTTTGCATATTCATTTAGAAAATTTTATGCCTATAGAAAGCATGAAATTATTGATATAGAAGGAAATACAATAGGATATGCGACTTCTGTGTGGATTTTAATAAATACAGATAGAAGACGTCCAATAAGAATTACAGAAGAGATGTATGGGGCCTATGGTATAGATGATAGCAATAATACCTCTATAGAAATTGAGGATATAAAACCAATAAATACAGTGGATAGTGAGAAAAGTTTCCAAGTGAGATATAGTGATATTGATACAAATATGCATGTGAATAATGTTAATTATGTTGCTTGGGCTTTAGAAACGGTGCCTGGGGATGTGATACTAAATTGTGAATTAAAGAATATTAAGGTAACCTACGAAAAAGAAACAATATATGGGGAAACTATAAAGGTAAGCACAGAGGTTATAAGAGAAGAAAATAAAACAATATGTAGGCATAAAATCATAAATGAAGAGGGTACTCAGCTCACACTATTAGAAAGTACTTGGATTTAAAGGGTTTTTTCTTAGGTTATGCTGTAACGAAAAGTATATGTTGCTAGGAATGCTTTCACTTCGCCAAGTAATTCTAAAATTTATTTTATTTATAGATGCTAAAAATCACAAACTCGCTATCGCTCAAACATGTGATTTTCGGTGCGCATCTATAAATAAAATAAATTAAGAATTACTAAGGCTTGTTCAGAAGCATTCTGCGCAACATATACTTTTGTTAGCATAATCTAAGAAAAAAATGAAAAAAATATAAGTCATTATTGTTTCCTAGGTGATTAAATTCACTTTAATACTATCTTTCCAATGTCCTGGGAAATAATGTATTAAAGTGCATAAAATAACCTCCACGAATTTTATATTTTGTTAGTTATTATTAAACTTCTAGAATTTTATTGTCTATTTCATGCTTAAGCCTTGAAATAAATTCACTTAAAGAAGCTGTTCCCTCATCGCCATCTTTTCTACTTCTTATAGATATATTGCCTTCTTGTTGCTCTTTTTCTCCTATAACTAAAATATATGGAACTCTCTCATTTCTTGCTTCGCGAATTTTATAACCAATCTTTTCTACCCTACCATCAAATTCTACTCTGATATTATTTTCATTAAGGCTGGTTGCCACATCTTTTGCATAATCAGCAAATTTTTCTGAAATAGGTAATACTTTTACCTGTACAGGTGCAATCCAAGTTGGGAATTTACCTGCAAAATGTTCTATTAATACTCCAATAAATCTCTCTAAACTTCCAAAGATTACTCTGTGTATTACTATTGGTCTATGCTTTTCACCATCACTGCCAATATAATTCAAATCGAATCTTTGAGGAAGCTGGAAATCTAATTGTATAGTTCCACACTGCCAACTTCTACCTATACTATCTTCTAAGTGAAAATCGATCTTTGGACCATAAAACGCTCCATCACCCTCATTTATCTTATATTGTATATTCATCTCGTTTAATGCTGTAGCAAGTGAGCTTTCTGCTATTTGCCACTCCTCATCGCTTCCCATAGAATTTTCTGGCCTTGTTGAAAGTTCAACATTATATTTAAATCCAAACCTTGAGTAAACTTCATCTATAAGTCTGATAACGCCTTTTATTTCTTCTTTTATTTGTTGTGGAAGCATAAATATATGAGCATCATCCTGAGTGAAGGCTCTTGCTCTCATAAGTCCCTGTATGGCACCAGATAACTCATGCCTGTGCACTTTGCCAAGCTCTCCTACCCTTATAGGTAAATCTCTATATGAATGAGGTTCTGACTTATAAACAAGCATGCCTCCAGGGCAGTTCATTGGCTTAATTGCAAACTCTTCTTCATCAATATTAACTGTGTACATATTTTCTTTAAAGTGCTGCCAATGTCCTGAAGTTTCCCAAAGTTTTCTGTTTAAGATTAATGGAGTTTCAATTTCTACGTATCCAGATTTTTTATGAAGACCTCTCCAATACTCAATTAAATTATTCTTTAAAACAACACCATTTGGTAGGAAAAATGGAAATCCTGGTCCTTCCTCCATAAATGCAAATAATTTAAGTTCCCTTCCTAGCTTTTTATGATCTCTTTTTTTTGCTTCTTCAAGCATATTAATATAAGCTTCTAATTCACTTTTTTTAGTAAATACTGTTCCATATATTCTTTGGAGCATCTTATTGTTATCGTCACCTCGAAAGTAGGCGCCTGCAACAGATAAAAGCTTAAATGCTTTAATATATGAAGTGGCTGGAACATGTGGACCTGCACAAAGATCAACAAATTCCCCTTGTCTATAGAAGGATATAATCTCTCCCGCTGGTAGATTTTCAATTAATTCAGCTTTATAGGGTTCTTCTTTTTCCAGCATAAGCTTTATAGCTTCTTCCCTTGAAAGCACAAATCTTTCAAGATTTAAACTTTCTTTAACTATCTTCTCCATTTCCTTCTCTATTTTTTCTAGAATTTCTGGAGTAAGTGTTTCTTCTAAGTCAAAATCATAGTAAAACCCATTGTCAATTGCGGGACCAATAGCAAGCTTAACATTTGGATATAACCTTTTTACTGCTTGAGAAAGCACATGAGCTGCAGTATGTCTTAATGCTAATCTTCCTTCGATATCCTCAAATGTTAAGATTTCTAGGTCGCAATCACAATTTATTTCAGTCATAAGTTCTGCAGCTTTACCATTGATTTTTGCAATCAAAGCCTTTTTAGCTAGTGCTGGACTAATTTTCATAGCAACATCATAAACCTTTTTACCTTGTTCAATTTGAATAACATTTCCATCCTTTAACATAATATTTAACATAAATATTTCCTCCTCCTAATATAAATAAATTAATAAAAACAAAAAAACTCGCCCCTAAAAAAGGGACGAGTATACTCGCGATTCCACCCAAATTATAGCAATCCACAAAAATGTGCAACACTATCACTCGATACCTTTAACGCTGGTTTGCGGAGATACTTACTAAAATTCAGTATTCAACTCAGAGGTGGTTTTCAATAATACTTGCCTTAGAAACCTTTCAGCCGATGGATTTCTATCTCTGTTAGAACAGTAGATTATTTACTCGTCCTCTTCAATGCTTTATGATATAAAATTAATAAAAACAAAAAAACTCGTCCCTAAAAAAGGGACGAGTATACTCGCGATTCCACCCAAATTACAGTAATGCACAAAAAATGTGTAACACTATCACTCGATACCTTTAACGCTGGTTTGCGGAGATACTTACTAAAATTCAGTACTCAACTCAGAGGTGGTTTTCAATAATACTTGCCTTAGAAACCTTTCAGCCGATGGATTTCTATCTCTGTTAGAACAGTAAATTATTTACTTTTCCTCTTCATAGTCTTTACTTTGTTGCAATTATATACCTATTGTATTTTAATGTCAATATGTATTTAAAGTATTTTTTCTTATATTATACTTTTGTTAGCACAATATAAGAAAAAATTCTTAGTCATCAATAGAATAATTCACTACTTGGAGGCACTTCTTCCTGCAATGGCACCAGAACTCCATGCCCATTGAAGATTGAAACCGCCACAGTTACCATCTACATCTAATACTTCACCCGCGAGGAATAGATTGGTAGCAATATTGGATTCTAGAGTTTGGGAGTTAACTTCTTTTGTGTTAATTCCCCCAGCAGTTACCTGAGCATTGGAGAAAGAATTAGTGCCTGAAACTTCAAATTCCCATTGTTTTAAAAGTGTATAAATAGCACTTTTTTCTTTGAAATCAAGATCGCAACAAGGCTTATGAATATCTTCTATTTTTGCCTCTTTTAAAATTATCGGGATGACTTTCTTGTTAATTACTCCAATAAAAGAATCGTGTACGCCTCGACTTTCAAATACTGACCAATGGTTTCCTAAAAATTCCTTTAAATTTTCAGAAGAAATAGTTGGTAACATATCAATTTTTAAAGAAACTTTGTTATTTTTAGATAAACTATAAGACACAGTTCTGCTAAGCTGAAGGATTGGAGGTCCTGAAATACCATAGTCAGTGAAAAGTATCTCTCCAAATTCCTTTTGGACACATTCGCCATTTATAAATATTTCTGCATAACCGTCGAATTTAACTCCAGATAATGCCTTTAATCTATTGTAGTTTAATTTAAGCTGCACAAGGGCTGGCATTGGCGGTATTATACTGTGCCCTAATTGTTTAGCTAGTATGTATCCAGAACCGTCAGAACCTGTCTTAGGGGCAGATTTACCGCCAGTGGCAATAATTAACTTTTCACATTCATATGTAGTGTTGTCTGCAGTGAAAATTTTAAAGCCATTATTATTTTTAATAATCTCTTTAGCTTTTGTGTTTGTATATATAGGAATATGCTTTTCTTCTATTGCAAAGCGTAGTATATCAATGACTGATGATGCTTGCATTGACATAGGAAACATTTTACCACCCTCTAAAGTTACTAAAGGTATACCTAAAGAGGCAAAAAAATCTATAGTATCCACTACGTTAAAAGAATCTAGTGTATGACTTGCAAAATCTGGATTTTCGCTGTGATAGCAAGTTCCATTTATGTTCGCATTACTGATATTGCATCTTCCATTACCGGTGGTTAATATTTTTTTGCCTATTCGATCGGTTCCTTCAATTATTGCTACATCTAGTCCAGAATCTTTTGCTATTATTGCAGAGGTTAAACCAGCGGCACCTCCGCCAACTATTATAAGAGAATGTTTCAAGAAAATCTCTCCCTTCGAGAAAAAAATATATTTGTAGTATAAAGTATGATATCTATGATTTTACCCTAAAACGGCGACCTTTAATATTAATTTTTATTTTATGTTATAAGAATTTTTAGAATTACTTAGAAGTGGAATAGGTATTTGTAATTATGGACTATATTTTTTTGTTTAACAAACTGTTGAATTTACTGGGCTTGTGTATTATATAAAAAAATAAATAAATAAAAATAAGAAAACATGTTGACACTTCGGGAAAAATGCTTTATTATAGTTTATGTTGGGTTGCGAGACGGAAGCACATGATAAATAAAGTAACAGTTTAGTATGGCTCCTTGGTCAAGCGGTTAAGACACCACCCTTTCACGGTGGTAACAGGGGTTCAATTCCCCTAGGAGTCACCAATAAAACATATATGGGAGCATAGCTCAGCTGGGAGAGCATCTGCCTTACAAGCAGAGGGTCACAGGTTCGAACCCTGTTGTTCCCACCATATATGGCCCAGTGGCTCAGTTGGTTAGAGTGCCGCCCTGTCACGGCGGAGGTCGACGGTTCGAGTCCGTTCTGGGTCGCCAATCCTTGCTAGCATGGCTCAACGGTAGAGCAGCTGACTTGTAATCAGCAGGTTGTAGGTTCGATTCCTATTGCTAGCTCCAAAAAAGTACTAAACATTTGTTTAGTACTTTTTTTATTTTTTGGGAAATTACGTGTAACAATAAATGCGAAAGTTTGACTATAATCTTTATTTATATATTTCATTATGGTAATCTATTAGAAAAATTACTTAAATACAATGATTTTAATAAAAGAATATTATTGACAATTTTAGGTTGAATGCTTATGGTGTACTAGAGATAAAATTGTAAAAGAAACCATAATACATGAATTTAAGGAGGACTCTATGTTAAAGAATAAAAAAGTTATATTTTTTGATATGGGCAATACACTTTTACACTTTCATATTGGAAAATCAGATGAAGAGAAGGATGAGATAGGATTAAAGCTTTTAACTAAATACTTGAAAGAATTTAATTATAGAATAACTGTGAATGAAGTAAAAACAGAGTTTTACGACAAATGGAATGAAGTTCTAGACCTTAGAAAAGACACGTTAATTGAATATGAAGTAGATAAATTTTTAAATAGATTTTTAAAAGAATACAATGTAAATCTCAATCATGAGCAATGTATCAAAGCCATAGATATATTTTATTCACAATATAGAAAACATATTTTTGTTGAAGAAGGTGTTTGTGAGTTATTATGTAAAATTAGATCAAAAGGATATAAGATAGGGATTATATCTAATTCTTGCCGATACGATGAAGTTATGATTAATTGTTTTAAAGAAGCTAATATTGATTGTTTTATAGATAATTATACTTTCAGTTATTATTTTAAAATTTGCAAACCTAGATTAGAGATATTTAAAAAGGCTTTAGACGAAATGAATATACATCCTAAAGATGCTGTTATGATAGGAGACAATCTTAAGGCAGACATTAAGCCAGCATTAGCATTAGGAATGACAGGAATTTGGTTAAATAAAAATCTTAAAGAAAATAATACAAATGTTTTACCACATATGGAAATATCAAGTTTGATGGAGTTAAATGAATATATATAAATATGCTAATGCGTATGAAATTGCCAACAGAATTATTGAATAACTTACTATAAGTGGTATAATAAGTATTGCAAAAATGTTATAGGTCAAAACTAAAAAACATTAAAAACAAGGGGGACAAAAATGCATAAAACAAACAAAAAAATTCTCAGTATGGTTGTTGGGGTACTTATGTTAATTAATCTTATTAGTACCATTTCACCGAAAACCGTTAATGCGGAGGTAGCAAGCGATGGGGTAAAGATTACAATTCTAGGAACGTCAGATATTCATGGAAGATATATGCCATGGGATTACTCAATGGATGCACAAAGTATGGCAGGTAGTTTGACGCAAATCTATACAAAAGTCAAATCAATTCGTAATGAAAATCCAAACACAATTTTAGTAGACGCTGGAGATTTAATTCAAGACAATTCTGCTGAACTTTTTAATAATTCGCCAAAGCACCCAGCTATGGTTGCATTGAATGAAATGGGTTACGATGTATGGAATATGGGTAATCATGAGTTTAACTTTGGACTTGATGTGCTCAGCACTGTAACTAAGCAGTTTAATGGAAAGGTTATCTCAGGAAATATATATAAAGAAGATGGAAGCAGATTTGCTCCTGCATATACAATTATTGAAAAAGAAGGGGTTAAGATTGCATTAATTGGAATGGATACTCCATTAATTACTCAGTTTGAAGCGGGAACTGATCATCTTAAAGGACTTAAAGTAGTGAATCCCATAGATGAAACTAAAAAGGTGATTAATGAACTAAAAGGCAAAGTTGATGCTATGGTAGGAATTATGCATATGGGTATTGATAATGAAAACAATATTGCAGGTACTGGTGTACGAGATATTGCAAATGCTTGTCCAGAGTTAACAGCTATTGTATCGGGACACATGCATAAGCTTGTTAAACAAGAAACCATAAATGGAGTATTAATTACTGAACCTAATAAATATGGATCAGCTTTATCAAAAATAGATTTATCATTTAAGAAAGTAAATGGAAAAATTGAATTAGAGAAAAAATCTAGTGACGCTATAGTGATTGATAGTAGTGTTCAATCAGATAAGGGACTTGAAAAGTCGCTTGAACTATATCACAATGTTGCTCGCGCAGATGCAAATACAATTGTTGGGCAGTTGAAGGGAATAGATCTTGTTCCAGCAAATGAAATAAATGGAATACCTCAGGTACAAATACAGCAAACACCGCTAGTAGATTTCTTTCAAGCAGTTATGCTTTACTATAGTAAAGCGGATGTAGTAGGAATGCAAATTGATAATGATAAAGCAAAGCTTAATGTTGGACCAATAAAGAAAAAGGATATTTCATATAATTATCAGTATGCAGGTGGAGAAGTAACGGTTTTTGAATTAACAGGTAAAGATTTAAAGGGGTATATGGAGTGGTCCGCTGCCTACTTTAACTCAACTAGTCCTGGAGATGTTACTGTAAGTTTTAATAGTAATAGGCGTGCATCAAAATATAGTACAAATGATATGTTTGGTGGAGTTAAATATGAAATAGATCTTACGAAGCAAGAAGGAAGCAGAATAGTAAATTTAAGACATATGAATGGAACTACAATAAAAAGTGATGAAGTTCTGAAGCTTGGCATGAATGATTATAGAATGCAGGCATTAATAGGAAAAGGTGGAGTCTTTGAAGGAAAAACCTTTAAGAAGCTTTGGAGTTCAACAGATAAAACTGCTTTTGGTGAGGAACAAGGAACAATAAGAAATCTTGCAATTAAATATATAAAAGAAGTTAAAAAGGGTATTATAACATCAAGTATTCAAGATAATTGGAGGATAATAGGTGTTGACACAACTTCATTAGAAAGAAAAGATATAGTTAAACTTGTAAATTCAGGAATACTTGAAGTAGCAAAAACAGCTGATGGAAAATATACAAATATAGCATCAATAAATATTAAGGATGCTACACCTTTGGATGAAATAAGTGACCTATGCAAGAAGGCAAATATAGAGCCAGGAAAATTTACTGCTGGAACTCGTAAGGGTGAATTCTACCATAAGTTAAATGCAATTATGAATCCTGAGCTGGTGGTAGTTAAGCCAGAAACAGCAGTATCAGTAAAGGAAAAAGCAAGTAAAAAATACGGGGTAGTAACTTCATATGCTCTTAACGTTAGAAGTGGAGCTTCAGCGAAGTCTGAGGTTATTGGATATCTTGCTAAAGGGGAAAAACTTGAGGTGCTCGGAATGACAAACAAGTGGGTTAAAATCTCTTATAAAGGTAAAGTAGGATATGTTTATAGCTCATATGTTAAACTTTAAATCATAGAAATGAGGAAGGATATGGTTTGCAAAGCTTCATTAAAGAAAATCAATGATAAAAGAATTATGGTTGTAAATTAAAATTGATAGGAAGAACCACTAAATGGACACCAACTCCATTTAGTGGTTATTTTTATTTACTCAAATTCTTCTTTATTCTTATATCATCACAAAAGAATTTGCAAGCGGTAAAATTGCCAAGTAATCTAGAGGTTATTCTTTCAGAATAGGTATTTAATAAATTTTCAAGAGTTAAATTAGTGGATACTAGCATTTTCTTTTGTTTTAATAACTTCGTGTTAAGTAAATTAAACATTTCCATTTTAGTAAAATCTGAAATTTGCTCAGTACCCAAATCATCTATAATAAGTAAGTCACAATTTATTAGTAATTCCTCTAAAGAGCTGTCACCATTAAACCGAACTTCTTTTAAACCCTTTATTAATTCTTCCGCAGTCCTATATACTACAAAAAAGCCTTTGTCCATTAATTCCTTTGTAATGCAGTGAGACAGAAAAGTTTTTCCTGTGCCAGGACCTCCGTAGAATAATAAATTTTCATCAGAGTCGTTGAAATTTTTTAAAAAGTTCATAGACGTAGATAAAATCTTTTCCATGTTCTTTTTTGGAGATCCTGATGCATGTTCACTTTTTCTAGAAGGATAGTAATCCATTTTAAAATTATCGAAATTATGAGTTTTTAGCATGCCGCGCAGTTCTGAACCAGTGTAATAAACATCTATAACCTTTTGTTTAAAACAGGAGCATTTAGTAGTTCCGATAAAACCTGTATCGCGACATTTATTACATCTATAATGTAAATTCAAGTATTCCATATCAAAACCATTAGAAACTAATAGTTCAGATTTCTTCACCCTTAAATCTACTATTTTTTCTCTTAGATCATGTAAATATTCATCTCTATTGTGGATGCTTTTCAAGGCACTAATGGATAATTCTATACAAAGCTTACCTATTTTGCGGTCTAATTCAATAATTTCAGGGTGAGTTTTTTCTATGTGAGTTTTTCTTTTTCTAAAGTCACTCTCTTCTTCTTCTCTTACTCTATCATATAGTGCCAATATTTTAGTTTGATACCCTTTAATCATTCTTATCCCATCCTAGTAATTTTTTTTCTAGTTCATCAAAGTCATAGGCTCTTTGTTCATAATCATTAAAACTTCCTTTGGCAGGTTTTCCGCCAGCAGTAACATTTTTAGTAGTAACTAATCTTTTTTTATCTTTTTTCTCAATATCTTCTAGTGATTTTATACCATCTTTAAACCAACTATTTAGAATTCCATCAATATATTTAAAATCAGCTCTACTCAGTCTATCAAAACAGATATCGCAAGCTTTAAATATTACTTCTAGGGAAAATTTATAGACATTTACCCATTTATCTAATATTTGTTCTTGAGGCTTCATTATTTCAGGGGCTTTTATTCCTAAGTAATTTAATATTTTCCTAATATTTATCCATTTATCTTCATGTTTCTTTATATAAGATTGGGCATCTTCAATATTTTTAATATTGGCATCATGCCATGCAATTGCAATGGTTTCAATATACCTATAGTCAACTTTACCTTTTGATACACAATATTGAATTAACAGAAGTATTAGCTCAGGAGCGAAACTGTAATCCTTTTGCCAACTTAGGTACATAGTCATTTCTTTTGGTGAAAGAGGTTTGGCTAGTAACTTTTCAATATCTTGAAGCATACCTTTTATAGAAGAATTGGCTAATTCTTCAAGCAGATTTATATTTTGAATATTTTCATCAGGAACATCTAGTAAATCTAAGAATTCAATATTAAAATTACCCATATTATCAATGGGAGTCATTTTAATTGTATTCTCGTCATTCCAATAGTTCCAAGCATTAACAACATCAGTCTCTAGGAGCCCAAGGGTATTTGCTATAACTGAAGATGTAGCACCTATTTCTCCAGATGCACAATATTTCAGTCCAAGAAGGTAAACTTTAACGAATTCTCCCCTAGCTCTAGGCATAAACTTATCTATAAAAATATTACTCACAGGAGTATATTTATAATTTTCATTTTTAAACATGAAAGTGCTCATAAAGTCACTACCTTTCTTTTATAGTATAGAAGTATGATCTTAAATAAAAAAGCTACAATTAATTTATATGATGTACCTTATAAATTATGTTTAATAGTACAGTCTATAAAAAATTTATTATACAACTTATAGTATACCATATAGTTAAACATAGAAATTAAAAAAATATATTTCAATGATGTTTAAAATTAGCCATATAGGGCATATTAAGTAAGTGTCATAGGAGGTATAAAATTGAATATTATAAGACGAAACAAAATGAATATAAGTGTTATAGTAATAACACTTATGATTACAGCTACTACTATTTATTTTAATGTTTATAGGTTTAAAGGTTATAAGGTTTCTATAGGGAAAAGTACCATAACCTATGTGAAAAGTAAAAAAGAATTTAATAAAACATATAAACAATTACAAAGTGAAATAGAGTCTAAACATAGAAATGTGATTATAAAAAAAGATTTCACTTTAGATAAGACAAAGGTAGAAGATGTTGATATGTTTATAAGCGGGGATAACCTTAAGAAGGTAATGTTAAAAAAATTTGGCATAGTAGCAGATGGATTTCTAATGAAATCAGATAATAGAAAAATAGCATATGTTGCATCCGAAAATCAAGGAAAAGAAATTTTGAATTCTGTAAAGGACTATTACTCTAAAGAAGCAAAGTTAAATAGTATTAAAAAAACAGACATAGTAAATAAAATTAAATATGAATCTGTTGTGGTTAAATTAGGAAATTTATATGAAAACTCTGAAATTGTGAGTGAATTAATAAAGTATAACACTAGAGCACAAATACCCTTTATAACTGTCAAGGTAGTAGGTAATACAAGCAAAGAACAAGCTATATACCCAACTACAATTATAACGGCCTCTAGCACACTAACGAATGGGGTTACCAAGATTAAGTGTGAAGGTAAAGAGGGAATTAAAAAGGTTACTACTGAGATAATAGCCCTTAATAATAAGACTGTGTCTGAAAAGGTTTTGAAATCGGAAATCATAACACCTGCCAAAAACAAAGAGATATACGTTGGAAATTATAAACCCGTAATAGTTGGACTTACCAATATGAATAGTCCATCAAGAGGGAGCATAAGTTCAAACTTTGGTATGCGCTGGGGGAAAATGCATAAAGGCGTTGATATAGCAGCGAATTTTGGTGCGGCAATAAGTGCTGTATTAGATGGTACCGTTGCTTATGCAGCTTGGCAAGATGGTTATGGTAATGTAATAAAAATTAATCATGGAGGAGGAATAGAGACTACCTATGCACATTGTAGTGCTATTAATGTTAAAAAGGGTGAAGTTGTAAAACTGGGCGATAAAATAGGAGAAGTAGGAAGTACCGGTAATAGTACTGGACCTCATCTACATTTTGAGGTAAGAGAAAATGGTGAACCTAAAAATCCTCAAAAATATATAAAGTAAAAATAAATATATGAATAAAAATATGTTAAAAGTAAAAAATATATAATAAAGGAGTGATTTTATGCCATATAAAGAAATGAAGTCGCCAGCAAAAGAAAAAGATAATAAACCTAAAAAGCCAGAGACTATTGAAGATTCTGATATGCAGAAGAAAAAACGTAAGTCAGCAATAAAATTTGAAGAATAAATAAAGTACGCAATGGATTTAAGATATTTTTAATAAAAAGAGCTATCATGCTCTTTTTATTTTTAAAGAAGAATTAATTACTAGCAATAGTTTATATGGTAACATAAGTTACTGTGATTTTAGGTTAAATATATTATTATTAATATATAGAATAAATAAACAAATATTGGAGGAATAATAATGAGCGCTTTTTTAGCACCTATTCACACCTGGTTATTTAATAAAATTTTATTGGCAGAGGAATTAGAGAAAAGCTTAAAAGAAGTTTATATAGATAAATACAAAGACGTTGCAAAAGAGGTGGTTGAAAAATCCCTAGTTTACGGTAGCCCCATAGATATCACGAAAAATATAGAAGATATAATTGATAAATCAAATATACATGGTTGGTTACAAGATAAAATTAGCACCGTTGAAACTAGAACAGCGTATGTAATAACAGAGATGATTAAAAAATGCGGAGAAGATGCACAAGGCATTGCTGAGCTAAGTTTTAAAAAGCAAGGTAAAACTGTTGGAGAAACTTTAAAAGCAAAAGAAATGCCAGAAGGTGCAGAAGAATTGTATAATGCTCTTAATATTTATTTGTTAGAAGGCATGCCTTGTGATAGAGTTACAAGGATTATAAAATCAGAAAAAAATGTATTAGAGTGGGAAACTACAAGCTGCATTCATAAAAAATATTGGGAAATGGTAAATGGAGATGTAAATATATTTTATAATCTTAGACATAACTGGATTAAAGCATTTATTGAAAATTCTAATGAAAAATATACCTATAATTTTATCGAGGGTTTAGAATATAATGATGCAAGGTCAGTAAACCAAATTATAGCTAAGTAAATACTTTAAAAACTGAAGGTAACTTTAAGAGTAAAATAGCGCTAAGAATGTTTAAACATTTTTAGCGCTATTTTATTTTGTTATTTATAAAAAAATATTCGATTATAAAACAAATAGATGAAAACAAATACATATAATGGTATAATATTCTTGTATTTACATTAATAAATGAATTTTATTTACAGTATTATTAAATATATGAAAATTATTGTGTTTTTTTTAATTGTTAATACATAGGAGGCTAAAAAACATGGGTTTAAAAGAAGAAACTATAGATATTGAGTATGAGCAGTTGCCTATTCCAATAATATCATTTAATAAAGATATTAAAGTTAATTATTTAAATAGTGAAGCAAAAGATATACTAAAAAAGATAAACATATCTGACTGTAATTATGAAAGTGAAGTTGCTATACCAATATGGCTTAATATGAAAACCCAAGAGTTTATTAAAAGTGATGAGGAGCGGCAAAATTACATAAAAAAAATTAAAGCCCAAGAAACACTTTATTTCCTACAATTAATTTTTAAAAAGATACTTGATAAAGATAATAATTGTAATGAAATAAAATTAATTATAAATGATATAAGCGAGTATTTAGAATCAAAGGAGGAATTTGAGAAAAAATTACAAGAAATGAGAAATTTACTTGAAGAACAATTAGTAAAATTAGAAAAATCAAATTCTTTAAGCATTCTTGCAGCAGGAATTGCTCATGATTTTAATAATATATTAACTATAGTTTTAGGGAATATTTATATTATGAAGAGATATTTAAATATAAGTACTAATAAGGTATATAATAAAATTTATAATAAATTTTCACAAATTGAAAAGTTAACATTACAAGCACAAGATCTTAATCAACAATTAATGAATTTTTCAAAAGATGGGGTTCCTGTCAAAAAAGATATATACATAAAAAGGTTAATTAGGAAGACTGCCAGCATGGTATTCAGCGGCTCTAATAATATGTGCAATTTTTCAATAGCACATGATTTATGGCCTGTGGAAGTAGATGAAGGTCAAATTAGACAAGTTATTAATAACTTATTAATAAATGCTAAGCAAGCTATGCCAAATGGAGGCAATATTGAAGTATGTGCTACTAATGTACATGTAGGAGAAAAGAATAAAAACAATATAAAGCAAGGTAAATATGTAATGATAAAGATAAGGGATAAGGGAAAAGGAATTCCTAAAGAAAATATAGAGAAAATATTTGAACCTTACTTTACTACAAAAAATGATGGCACAGGCCTTGGACTTGCAGCTAGTTATTCAATAATTACTAAGCACAATGGATATATATATGCAGAATCTGAGGAATTAGTTGGGACAACCTTTTACGTTTATTTAATGGCTTCAGAAGCAGAAGTGACTATAGAAAAGGCCAGATATGAAAAAGTGATACAAGGTACAGGCAAAGTGCTAGTAATGGATGATGATAAAAATATTAGAGAAATTAATAGACTTATGCTTATGGAGCTAGGATATGGTGTAGAGGTGGCAAAAAATGGTGAAGAGGCCCTTAAAGCCTATAAAAATTCAATTATACAAAATAATATATTTGATGCCGTAATACTAGACTTAACCATACGTGGAGGCATGGGTGGGAAAGAAACCATTGTAAAACTTTTAGAGCTTGATACAAATGTGAATGCAATAGTAGTAAGTGGATATAGTAGTGATTCAGTAATGGATAATTGTAAAAATTATGGATTTAAAGACTGTATAAAAAAACCTTATAGCATAGAACAGCTAGCTAATGTTATTTATAGAGTTATACATAAAACAAAATGATTTTAACATTTAAAACGCCTGATATGCGTTTTAATTTTTTTGAAAAAACCTCTTTTATGCATGATTATAATTCCCAAAAATCATTCTTGAAATTGCTAAGTATATTAGCATTTGTATATGGATAGCATAATATTTAAAAGGAGGTTATAAAATTGAAGGGAAGACACATAGGCAAGCGTGAATACGAAAAATTTAAAGATGGATTATATGGCTCCGTTAAAATTCAAGGTGTAGACAGCAAGTTTGTAAATATTCCTACAATAGTTACAGGCCTTAATGAGGATGGAACTATAAATCAAGAAGAAATTGAGCCCTACGCCTATGAAATAGTTGAGCGAAATAAAGGTGTTACAGATTAAATTATCAAAAAATTATAGAGCATATAACTTCAGGTGGAATTTGTACTATTTAGTTGTATGCCCTATTATATATATTAGTAATTTTTATAAAAAATTCATTTGTTTTTATTTCGGTGTAAATTTAACACAAGATATTCCAGATGATTGCTTTACTAGTATGGAAGGTAAATTCATAGATTTGAAACCATAAAATTTACAACCTTTAGGGAATGAAGCATCCCAAGTTACATAGTAATATTTACATTTATAACAGTTTATTTTTTCATTAACCATAAAAAACTCCTTTAATAAAATTGATTTCGATAAAATTCAATTTAATAATAGCATATTTTAGCATATAAAAAAATAGATATAGTTTGTTTTAAAACTTATATCTATTACAAAATAAAAAAACGATTTAACCACCAAGGGTTACATCTTGCTTATTATACCAATTTAAAGCTGTTGATAAATGTTCTGGTTTGAAGTCAGGCCAAAAGTCATCTACAACATAAAAGTCGGAGTATATGGATTGTAGCGGCAAAAATCCACTAAGGCGCCTTCTTCCACCCCAACGAATAATTAAATCTACTCTAGAAATATCATTAGTTTTTATGCAATTAAATATATTACTTCGTTTGCTACTTTTATTTTTGTCAAGATTACTTAAATCCCATTCCCAACCGTAGTTTACAAGGAAATTTAGCTTTATACCGCCCTTACCAAAAGTTTTTCGTGTGGTATAAGGAAGTAGTTCTGGAGGAAACATAGGTGAGTCACTGTTTCCTACTACTAATAAATCAGCATCCTGTGTGCTTAAAAGCTTGACTGCATCCACACAAGCTTTAACAAAAGCTTCTCGCTGCAAGGCCGGTCGCTTTGTATTATCGGTAGTAAACCCATAATAAGTTATTTCTTTTACACCCAAATCTTTGCAAAGTTTATACAGCGATAAACCAGGATCTAGACCAAAGGTATATCCCTTATCTTTTGATAGCCCATTATCTACAGACCATCTTCTATTTCCATCGGGAATTACTCCGATATGATCTGGTATTCTCATCTTCATCACCCTTTATTTGTGAATTTTTATAATGTATAAATCATAGTATCTCCATTATTACTATATTAATCCACGATATTATAAAAATTCATCACAATTCAGAGTGGAATTACTAAAGTTGAGGGAAGTTATTGTTACAGTGTTTGACACCCATTTATAGAAGTAGGTGATTTTCCTTCTGAAATGTCGTTAAATTTCTTTCTGTATCCACACTTTCTACATAATTCTTCAACCGCTTCTCTTCTAGAAAAACCATTAAAAATATCTTTTGCCCTCTGACTTTCAACTATTTCAGAAAAAGGAGTTTTATGAATATTGCCTAGGTTAATTACACCTTCTCCATCAAGGCAGCAAGGTACTACTGTGCCATCTACTAATATGGCAACTTGATTGCGAAGACCATAACAAAAGCCGGGACTATTATCTTCCTCTACTAATAAATCTGGCCACTTAAATTCATGATCTTGATTTAAATATACTTTATCACAAATTTTAATACCCCGACCTGGATGTATTTCTTCTTCGATTTTATAAGGTAAATTGAAGGCATTTTCAATTACAGCAAGTAAGTCACGATTTTTCTTAGCCTCAAGATTAGTGGTATTATCCACATCAAGGTTCCATAACCTTAGAGAAAATAAAGTATCAGTTGTAGCTATAGATTGTTTCACATAGGAAATAATGTTATTAACATATTCATCCTTACAGGTTGCACCTTCATTGCCATCAAAGCTATGCAAAGAAAAATTAATTTGTCTTAGTGAGGGCTTTAAGATTATATTGTTTTTAACTTTGTTTATTAGAGTTCCATTGGTGGTTATGTTAACTTTAAAACCTTTTTTATAACTTAAATCCAAAAATTCATCTAATTTTGGATGTAAAAGTGGTTCGCCTTTAACATGAAAATAAATATAATCAGTATGAGGTTTTATTTGATCTAATATTTTGCTAAAGGTTTCTAGGGTCATAAACTCAGGAGACCGTTGTGTTTGTGGGCAAAAACTGCAACAAAGATTACATGCATTTGTAATTTCTATATAAAATTTTTTAAACTTTTTTATTTCTTCCATTGTTTTTTCCTCCAATAGGGTAAGTATATAAATAATAATAATATCTACATATATTGTAGCATATAAAAATATCAAACCATGATGTATTATAAAAAATTAACATACCCTTTTATATTAATAAGGATCTAAATTTATAAATGAATAATAAATTAGTATAAAGCTTAAAATATATTTAACCACATTATCGAAGATGATGATTTAACATTGAAATGGAGGAAGAAATTATGGCGATATTAGGAAATCCGTTTGTTGCAAATGTACCAAGGAAAATGTCAAATGAAGAGTTAGCGCAAGCAATTCGCGTGGACATTGCCGGTGAACTTGAAGCTATAATAGGTTATGAAGCTCATGTAATGTCTACAGATGATGAAAATGTTAAAAAGGTTTTGAATCATATTGCAGATGAAGAAAGAAGGCACGTTGGAGAACTGGAAGAAGTTTTATATATGTTATCTGAAAAGGACTCTCAATTTATGGAGGAAGGTAAACAGAAAATCAAAGACCAAAAGGCTCAAAATTTTCAACAACCAATACAGTAGTTTTTAAAATTAAAATATACCTTTATAACAGGGTTATTTTTTGCCATCCTTTAGGGTGGCATTTTCCAACCTAAAACCTTTTTTATATTCTTTTTCAAGAATGCTCATATTAATTAAGGACCAATATTCATCATTTATTTTTCTGAAATCTCTTGAGGTTCCTTCAATTTTGAAGCCAGCTTTTTCATAGCAAGCTATAGCTGATTTATTAAAATCGAAAACGCCTAAATACACCCTATGTAATTTTAAAGTTTCAAATGCTATATCTAGGATGCCATTAATCATTTGAGTACCTATGCCTTTATTTCTAATATTTTGATTCCCTACTAGAACCCTTCCTATACATGCAGAGCTATTTACTAAATCTATACCAAGTAGTTGGATATGGCCTATAATTTCATTTGTATTAGCTATTTTAACAGCGAACATTAAAGTTTTTGGATTCTCACTTGACATCATATTTATATCATCTTGTAGTTGATCTTCGCTTAGTGGAAAGCTGTAAGCTGGCCCTGCCCATTGAAGTAAAAATTCTTTATCGGGAATCCATGATGCTAAGATTTTCACATCACAGGTTTTAAATTTTTCAAGTTTTATTAACATAATTTACCCCTCCATCAAATGTAATTTTAATGCATTGTCATGTTTATTTAAGATATATCTAAAAGATACCATGGAAATATTAGATATTATTATTAATAGCATTACTATAATAATTCAAGTCTGTTCGTTCTTCCCACTCTTGAGATTTCCAAAATGAATTTCCAATTTCATTTGTCTTGAAAACAACTAATCCTGATTTTGTAATTCCTTCTTGTTCTAAGGCGTAATATACTGCTTTAAGCAAAGCTTTTCCTATACCTTGACCTCGATAATTTATTTTAACCGCGGCATGATAAATATACCCTCTACGTCCATCGTGACCACAAAGTATTACTCCAACTATTTCACCATTAATGATAGCAACAAAATTTGATGTTGGATTTCTTAATAAAAATTTAGATATTCCATTTTTGGAATCATCTAAACTTCTTATTCCCATTCCAGGTGTATTAGACCATAATTGATATACATTTTCATAATTATCTATTACCATTGCCTTAATTTCCATAAAGCTCCTCCTTGCTCAATGTCTACTTATTTTCATTATTTTCTACAACTAAATCAATAGCAATTACGCCAATTAATTTTTTGTTTTTATAAATTCCTTTACTTACAGTTAATATTTTATTATTGTTAGAAGCGTCTATATAAATATCAGAAACATACTCTCCATTCTCTTTTGCATTTGTGTACCAGTCCCTTGATCTAGGGTCATAGTCACCTGGCAACTCTACTATTGGAGTCGTATAAAAATTTCCGCTCTCATTACCGAAATATATAAAAGTTGTCTTGAGTTCGGATTTTTCTTTGAATTTATTTAGGTGTTTTAAAATTACCTCTTTTTTATTATCATCCCCTAAATCCTTCTCTAGGACTTCTAATTCTTTCTTTACATTTTCAATATTTATTGATGTCTTATTTATATTAGTAGTATCTACATTAGCAGCATTATCCGTGGTGTTATTTGATGCATGGGGGTTAACATTTACGCCGCAGCCTGAAAATGAAAAAACTAATAATATGCTTATTATAAATTTTAATCCCTTCAAATCAATACCTCCTTTAGTTCTATTTTTATGGTCTATATTTTACAAAACATTGAAACTAAAAGACCTTTACTAGAACGTTTTCTTAATTAACAAATCGCTAAGTAAATCATCTATTACATTTGTGGCACTATAAATAAAGTTGTCCATTTCTTCCTCTGTTAAATAAATAAATTTGTCTTTAGTTTCATTATTTTCTCCCAAATAAAATTCAGTAATGTATTTTACTTTTTTCTCAAAGGCACTGTGTGGAAAATAATCCAGATAATCTGGAACACTATTTATATTTTTAAATAATGTATAAAATATACATTGTGGATGTTTTTGCAAATATATATAATCAAGCCCGTACCAATCCTTTTTTATAGTCCAAATAAAACTTGCATCCTTTTCTAATCCTTCTTTGTATAAAATCTCATTCTGCTTCTGAACGAATAGTTTTGACCATTCAATATCAGTCAATAAATGCACAAAATAGCCTATTTTAAAAGAGAACAACTCATTATTTTCTCTCGTTCCATTATTATTTAAATAGGTGTCCCAAAAACTTTGAGCATTAATTTCTTTGTTTTCTCCCTCCCAATGTGTAATTTTTTTTGCTGGATTGAAGACACTATAATCTTCATTAGGTACGCCAGCGTCAGGAGCAATATTTCCTACCATGAAAGGTTTTGTTTCAAAATAATATCCTTTTTTTAGAATTTCTTCTGCTATTCTTAGATGTGTAATCCAAGTTGCCATTTAATACACCCCATTTCCAAATTATATTTAATTAATGTATGGATTTAGTTAATTCATCGGCTAATACTGCATACTCATATGTGTCATTCCAAATAGGTTCTCTCTTTTCGTCACACTTGAAAAATATATTTTTTCGTAAGTGTCCTTCTCTTCGCATATTTAACCGTTCTAACAACTTCCATGATGCTACGTTTTCTGGATTACACATAGCAACTATTCTGCGTGCATTTAATTGCTGAAATCCATAATCTAAAATTTCTCTACAAGCTTCTGTAGCATAACCTTGTCCATAATATATAGGGTTAAAAACATAACCGATTTCCCATGTAAGAAATTCTTCAGGCTCTTGCTCCTGAAAATATATATTGCCTATTAATTTATTATTCTCTTTTAAGCAAACAGCCCAAAAAGCATCTTGCTGTGAACGATATATCGCCTCTTTTTTACATGCATCTTTGGTATAAACTTCATAGGGTTCATATTTAATTACGGTTTCCTGAGAAAGGTATTCATATAGATCTTTCCAGTCATCACAAGAAAACTTCCTAAGTATTAATCTTTCTGTTTCTAAAATTTTCATTATATTACTCCTTATTCACTAAATTTGAATTACTTTTGTTTTATCCTATAATTACATTATAATTCATAAATTGGAATATTAACATATAAAAAAAGAGCATAAGCTCTTTTAACCTGATTAACAATAAGCGAAGAATATCTATTTACTTAAAAATAAACTTTTGTGATATATCTGTATTATCACTCAATATAATTACCTTATTCTTATAAGGTTCAAGTATTTTTAAAATATCATCTTTTGATTTTTCAAATCCATTACTCCATTTATACATGCGCAGAAGCATCTTAAAAGTTGGCACATAATTAGATTTTTCAAGTTTTAACATTTGACGGAGCCAACGCTTTGCAATGCGACATTTCCTTTTATAAGGGGGTGTATTCAGCAATATTATAGTATCTGATTTATCAAATCCTTCATTAAAACAATCGCGGAAAACACCTTCAATAATCCATTTATCACAGCTAATAATCTTGTTGAATTCAAAATCTCTTTCAGCTGGGAACCGCCTTACATCACCACTTGGCAATCTTATGTGAACTACATTATCCAATTCATGCCAAGCAATATCAAATAGATTTGATAATTTTTTTGCCAGTGTAGTTTTTCCGCTTGCCACTGAGCCTATGATATATATTTTATTATGTAGCGCGGGTTGTAATTTATCTTCCATTCTTTAATGAACCTCCTACTTTAGGGTAGGTACAAGTTATGACCGTGTATATCATGTTAATATATTACCTTGAATTTCATTTTAATAAATTCAAATTCTCCTCCATTTGTTTTTTGTATATATTTTTCTATAGGCTGAAATCCAATATTCTCATATAATTTTATTGCTCTTTTGTTAAAGGCTGCCACGGCCAGCAGGACATATTTATTTCTATAATTTGTTTTTTGAACTGCAAAATTCATACCTGAAATCACAAATTCACGTCCAAGTCCTATTCCTGCTAACTCCGGCTTAAGGCCAAATCCCAGATACATAATCTCACTTTCAAAGTAGAATGAATAAAATCCAATTAATTCATTTTCTTCATTTAGCACTGCAAAATAATGACCGTCCCAATTCTCTTCATTAAGAAAATCATTTAAATCCTCTTCATCAGCTGTCATATCATAGAATGAATAAATTCCACTATACTTCCAGTTATATGAAATTTCATGTGAATATTCTTTATTCATAGGAACAAATGTGTAAGGCACTGCTCCCACCCCCCCTCAATATATGAAGCATCACTATTAATCTTCTTTTTACATCTAGCCTTTAAATTTTCTCTTCCTCAGACTTAAGTTTATTATAAAGTCTATAAAACCTAACAAATGTGCATTAACAAAAAAGGTTTATACTCTCCTAATGGATTTTTGATTATTGATAAAGTTAATTACACAAGATAAATTCTAATATTTAAAAAACTCCTTATTTTTAACCATATCTTCTAATTCGATTAGTGACACCCATTTTATGTCGCTAACTTCTTCTTGCTGCAATACTGCTGATGAGATACTAAAGTCTTGTACAACTATATAGTTATCCATGATTAAATTTTCACTTGTAACTCTGGTTAAGGGTTTTATATCTTTAGTTTGAATTACAATCCCAATCTCTTCATAAGCCTCTCTTATACAAGCATTTAGACTAGTTTCACCTGAACTTACACATCCACCATGGGTTGCCCAAATATTTGGAGAAGTACTTTTTAGCTTAGACCTTTTCTGAATTAATATTTCTAAATTATCATTAATAATCCAAATATTGGCGGCTAGATAGTATTGTCCGTTTTTCAAAGGTTCGCCTCTCTCAAAAATATCTCCAGTTTTAATACCATTAATATCATAAATATCACATAATTCAGCCATTATATACTCCTACCTTCTACATCAATATTTCAATTTCTTGATTACACAATATTTTACCGATTTTTGCTCAATATTATGTGTTATCACGGCACACTTTATCGGATATTTTTAATGTTTTATTGAAATAATATATTTTTAATTTCTTTAAAATCTTCGATATAATAATCTGCAAATTTCTTTATTATATTATGTTGTTTTTGGTCTCTTTTTAATAGGTATCCGGTTAGTATAGTCTTTATACCTAATTCTTTTGCACCTTTCAATTCATCAGAACCACCATCCCCAATAAAAATGCATTTTTTTGGATTAACATTCATTTTCTTTAATGCAATTTCGTATATTTCGGTTTGAGGTTTTAAATATCCTACTTCATATGAGAATATTGTGTCATCGAATAAATTATTTAGAGGAGACTTATCCCAATGCATCACATCAATTATATCTGCATTACTAAGTAAACATATTTTCTTTCCACTTTTCTTTATATCTAAAAGAACGTCAAGAATTGTAAAATCCACATCAATTAATGATTTTTTGAATCTCTCTTCTCTTAATTTTAAAATTTCTTTTTTCTCACACTCATTAACAGTTATTCTTATTTTATCAACAATACTTTCAATTATTTTTTGAGGACTTTTTTCCTTTCCAGTTGCTCTTTTTAAATATAATTCATTATCTTCTGCATATGATTCCCATTGAGTTTTTGTTATTCCTAAAACATCATTTTCATTTCTTAAATCATTATACTTTGGAGTTACCAGTGTATAGAACAAGTCAAAAAATACAACTTTTATATCATTCATCATATTAAAATCCTCACTTTATTTATGGTTTAATAATAACTGCATTTATTCAGTTTTTCTTAATGGCCTACCAGTTATACTTTACCTTTCTTGGAAATCCTTAAATAATAAGCTTGGCTGAATATCCGTATTATTCTGATATTTTCCACTTGAATACTTATCATATTCCCCTTCGATATTATGGTAATATATTTGGCATATCTCTACATTTGGATATATTCTTATAGGTTGAACACAAAATATTTCTAATGTCCAATAGCCACTAAATCCTACATCTCCAAATCCAGCTGTAATATGAATGAATAATCCAAGCCTTCCAATTGAGGACCGACCTTCTAACATAGGTACATACTTATCTGTCTTTGTATATTCAACAGTTCTACCTAGGTACAACTTTCCAGTTTCAAGAAGCAATCCCTCTGGTGGTATAATCAATTTTTTTGTTTTGTTATCTTTCTTCATATCCAAAACAGTGTCTTCATAAACAAGTAGCGCGTTGTGCAGCCTCAAATTATAACTATTAGGGTTAAGTTGTTTATCTAAAAATGGTTCAATAATAATTTCATTTCCTAACTTTTTTTTAATTTCTTTACCTGACAATATCATATAAATATCTCCTATCACTATTATTATTTTTGTGAAGATTCTGTTTTTTATCGCACTAGGTGTTGACTAACATTTTGTGGATTTACACATTAAAAAAATATTTTGATATAGACTCTTTCTCAGGAACTTGTCTTTTATATAATTCTCTAAGAACGTCTTCTTTATCATATTTCATACTATGTACCTTAATATCATAACTTTTATCTTTAAATTTTACTATAGTACAATGAGTAATATCATCCTTAGTACATCCACTGGAACCAACATTAATATAATGTTTTTCACCTATTATATTACTTGCATTATGTTCATGGCCAAAGAATATAAGGTCGGAAGCTACCTCTTTAAATAAAGTATTCATAGTCTCTTTTGTTACATTTTTTTCTATAGGCTTAAATGTTTTAGTATCTTCTCTAGTATTTAAAGCATAATGCATAAATGCAACATTAGTACCTCTTATATTTTCTTGTATTAAATATGGAAACTTACTGAGCCGTTCTCTTATTTCATCATTTAATGAGTTAGCAGTCCAAATCTGATGTTGCTTTTCACCTTCGCTCATAGATTCAGATGTTATATTTGAAACTCCTTTTACAAAATATTCTTCATGATTGCCCATAATAAAATTTATATTAGGCAAAGTTAATAATAAATCTATACATTCTTTAGAAGATGGACCAATTGCTATAGTATCCCCTAAACAGTAAATAGAATCGCACTCTTCGCTTTCAAACTTATCCAAAATAACCTTTAATGCTGGGAAGTTTCCGTGTATATCAGCTATTAACCCTATTTTCATTTTTTCACTCCTCGATCACTGCGATATTCCTGACAATTCTTGGGGTAATATTTATTTAATTATACTATTATTACCGTAAATTGGATATAAAAAACAAATGAAAATTATTTTTTTTCACCTGATATTATCTTAAATTTTAGGTATAGTTAAATAGCAAAAAACACTCAATGTGAATATAGTAAACCCCACATGATGATTGATATGGGGTTTGCTTGTGACAGCATAAAAGAGTGTTACGTACTAAAGATTATGCTCATTCTACTTGGCTTTCTTTTTTGTCATTTTGTATTTTTGGTAAAGTATATTATGGAAGTTATATTATTTATTCAATACTTTATTAATTATAGAGTTTTGAAATTCGTCGCTAAGTATATCCATAAAAACTTCATCATACTCATTATTTCCGTATATAATTGATTTCCTTCGTCTACCAATTTCCTTAAAACCACACTTTTTACATGCTTTTATTGCTGGTTCATTGAAAGAATAAGTTTCAATCATTATATTCTTTAGATTAAGAGCATTAAAGCCAAAGTCTAGTAATAAGTTCGTAGCTTCCGATCCTATACCTTTGCTTCTGTCATTTCCATCACCAATAAACATACCCATAACGGCATTTCTATTTATAAAATTTACTCTCATTAGTCTTGCGATTCCAATAACTTCATCATCATCTTCCCTTATAATATAAAATGCATAACCGTGACTATTAGTCATGGTTTCAAGATAGACTCTTTGTGACTGATATGTAATCATATCTGATATATCACCTGTTCTAATAGCTACTTCAATATCATTACTCCATTTAGCAACTTTTTCTGTTTCACTAGCATCTACTGGCGATAAATAACATTTCTGTCCAATTAGCTTTCTTAGATAATTCATTAAAAACACTCCTCTTAAATATAAAAATGGAAATTACATATAACATTGGCACCTGTAATTTTTTATCATAAAACATACAGACTACTTATTCACAAGCGCTCCAATCCACTGATAACATTCTTCCAGCTCTTCATCGCTTATTAAATGGGACTTATGCTCAAATAAAACCTTATAATTATCATTAACATCATTCAAAATTTTAAAGTATGATTCCATATCTCCCCATCCATCGGCTACCTTCAGAGATTTAAGTGCAGGATAATGAGAATTTGTAACATTTATATCAACTTTCACATTCCATAAATGTACTAGATGAGTAAACCTTCCAAACTTTCTAACTATATCTTGTCCTCTAAAATTATCATCAATGCAATTTTGCAAATGTATTCTACCAAAATCAAGACATAATTTTATATTTGAGTATTCATCTAATAAATCCTCAAGTAAATTTGTTTCATATATATATTTATTCAATCCATCCAATTCTAAAATTGGGGTGAAATTATATTTTTTGCCTTGCTGGGATAGTATCTTAAAAAAATTTCTACTTCTCTCTTCGAAGTAATTGTAAGATATATCTGATTCATAATAATATTCAGTATCATCACAAAATCTCCAAGATGACCAATCAACATTACCATCTAAAATAACTGGCTTTGGATAATGAAGCAAAATATAATCTGGATTTAATTGTTCTGCTCTTTCAAATTCGCTCTCCATGTAGTTTATTGATTCTTCGTAAGTCCTATTATCTTTAGAAAGATATTGAGGGTCTCTTGCTCTCCATTGATTTTTTAACAGTGGAAAATGAATTCCTATCTTTAAATTTCTATCCCTAATATTATCTTTTAATATTTGTAATTCATCGAGTGACTCCATTTGATTAACTTCAATTCCAAAAAAATAATCTCTAAAATCTCTATTCTGTCTATTGATATCGAATCTATCGAATTGTCCGATCATAAATCTTTTCATATTAGCCTCCTTGTATAAACTAGCTGGTATGTATTTTAATCGATATATTGTCTAAATAAAATTGTAATTACCAATTCCACTAAAGAGTACAATAAATAACGGAATAATTACAGCTTATTTTTACATAACGAATAATCTCTTTTTATTATAGCTAATATAACATCATCTACAAACTCGCCCTTCATAATGGTTCGTTCTCTAACAATGCCCTCTTGAAGAAAGTTAGCTTTCTTTAAAGCTTTTACAGAAGCATCATTACCAAGGGTTACAGTAGCCTCTATCCTATTAAAACTCATACTCTCAAATCCAAATTTAACTATAACCTTTATAGCTTCAGTTGCATATCCTTTATTCCATTCATCACGATTAAAGCCATACCCAATCTCACTTCTTATTGAATCATCATCAAAATCTCCTAAGCAGCAGTATCCAATGATTTTATTATCACTCTTCTTTGCCACCCCCCACGTAATCTCTTCTTTATCTTGAAATTCCCGCTTATACCGATTTATTATAAAAAGTGCATCATCTTTAGTTGAAATTGGTTTATACCAATCATATTTAGCGACCTGCGGATCACTATAAATTTTAAATATATCATCTACATCCTCTGAAGTTACCTCCCTATATATCAATCTTTCAGATTCCAATTCTGGGAATATATCAAAACAAGACTTGTTGATTTTCATTTCTTGCGTAACATTACTATTTGTCATTTAGTACCACTCCTTTTTTATTTTCACGTTTAAAATCTATCATTTCTATATTTTTCATTCCCGTGTGTTCAAAATATCCTAGACCATGTAGTAAAAGTGGCTTCATAGAACGCATGGTTGAAAACTCTTCATTAAAAGTTCCCCATGCGCCGGACTTAATATAATCTATTTTAACAGCATCTTTTTCAATAAGAGATTTTAAAGCTTTTGACCAATTGCACCCAATATACATATTTCACATCATTCTCCCATCATATCTAAATAAAAGTAGTTCCCACTTTCATATCATTTGTCATTGATATTCTTATTAATACTTCTTCGCATGGATAATAACATAGGATTAAAATACTTTCTCCAAAATTTATTAGCATATAAATTTGCAGTTTCAAAATCCACATGAATGCAGGATATATTGTTTGCATTGCAATATTCACTTATACTTTTTAACAATTGCGTCCCAATTTTTTTACCTCTATACTCTAATTTTATGTAGGCGCCCATCTCATTAATTAACCCACAGTTGTAAGCAGTCATATCTATTGGATTGTTATTTTTTGATATACTTAAGTTAATAAACCCAACTGCCAATTCTTTATCCCAGGCAATAAACACATTATTTTTTGAGATGATTTCAGAGATTTCTTCTTTTAATATTCTGTCCCTTTTTAAGAATAAGGGTGCAGACTGATAATACTCTTTTGATTCTTCTACAAGCTCATATAAAGTGTTTGTATCTTCATAAGAAGCTCTTTTGATTTCAAATAGACACTGGCTGTCTGGTTTAATATTTAAACCGCTGAAGGCATCTATCAGGTAGGAACCGTACCCCAAATCAAACAAAATATTTTTTAATTCTGTATCATTATAAAAGATGGTCCACATATGATTTAAAATTCCTTTGTTAATCCACTGCTGTGAAATGTTCTTATATAATGAAAGATAAGCGATTTCCTTATAATCCTCCGTAGCGCAATGTCCTATTGCAGGACAAAACACTGAATCTTCGCCATTAAAAGGAAATTCATCGTAAGCCAAAAAACCTACTATTTCCTTATCTAATTTCGCGACTATAGCATTATTGTTTGCAACTTTATTGTTTAAAAAACTTTCAAGTTCATTTATATTATTTCCCCAATAAGTAGGAAAATTATTGTTATTACCACAATAGGTTTTATACTGATCAGTCCATATCTTTATAGCTTTGTTAATATCTTTTTTTTGCATGTTACTTACTTTACATTCATAAATCATTATTATTACCTCACTAATATATATTTGTTTTACTTTACCATTTTACAAATAATACTATTGAAAATAAAGGTAAAGAATAATTATAGTTATTCTTTATACCCCCTAAATAAAAAATATTTACTATATTTTAGCATAACAAACTTTATATTAACAGTTATTCTTTAAAAAGGGTATAATTATACCTTGGCATATATATACAATATTTCCAAAGTCTAGATTAGACATAGGTAGTAATGCTGTACAAAAATTCATCAGATAATGTTATAATAAGTAAAAATATGAATTTATAAGGTGTGTATGAGTTAAATATTAGTACTTAAACATATGCTGTATATAGTATATAAGCAAACTATAATTGTAAATTATGATATAAGGAGGAATTAAAATGTGGAAGAAAAGATTAACTTTTATGCTAATATTTTTGTTGATTGTATTTCTAGGAGCTATTGGCATTGTTAAATTAAATCAGTTTAAAGATAAGAGTTTATTTACAAAGGAGAAGTGGATTAAAGAGCCAGGTAAAAGATATTTAATAGTAGAGAATATGTTGAAAAAATATGATTTGGAGAAAATGACAAAAGAGAAAGTAATACAATTGTTAGGTAAACCAGAGGAAAAGTTTGAAGGCGGCATGATTCTAGAAAGTCTCAATAAAAACCCAATTAACCCATCTGGCCCTAATAATATATTCTACTTTACTAAAAAAGGGCTAATGCCAGAAGAGGTTAGTGGGCTTTATATTATGTTTGATAATAAAGGTAAAGTTAATGATTATACAATAGTACATTTTACTACATAATATTTGGATAGTATGCTTCATATTATCCCTTTATTACAAATTAAATTTTCATTTCTAATAGATGATCTATTTCTTTTGGTAATTGTAAAATATTATTTTTTATAAATAGTGGATATATATTTAAATCATTAATCTTGTCTATATCTTCCCAGTAAAAAGAATGATTATGCTTGTCAGTGTCTTTAAGAATAAACTTATTTCCTTTATTTGTTAATTTATCATCGGTTATATCTAACAAGTAATAAAAACATATTTCGTGAAAGTTCTCATCAAGAATTTCTTCGTGGAAGAAATTTTCATTGACCCACAGCATGCGATTGACTTTAACTGCAGTATTTAATTCTTCTCTTATTTCTCTAATAATTGCATCTTCACTTAATTCATTCATGGCAACTCGGCCGCCAGGAATATAATAGTAGGGTGAATGCTCATCTTTCATAATCAATAATTTATTATCGTGAATTATAATGCCTGCTACTCTATAATTAAATCTTCCCTCATCAGTTTTAAATGAAATATCCATATTTAAAGTCTCTTTATTTAATCATTTATTTTTAACTCTTATGTAGCAAAGCAAATTTCAGTGCCTAAGTGTTTAATAAATATCACAACATAGGATAAATAGTATCCCAGATACAATCTCTAATTTCTTGTGAATTTTCCTCGTTTGCGTTTATAGCGATGACAGCATTTTTATCTTCTAAAACAATACAGTCCTGCCCTAACCTGCCGCTTGCACGGTAAGAATTGTTACAACCCCTCCAAAAGAAATATCCATAGCCCATGCTACCATCTAAAAAACTTTTGTATGTATCTATTTGTTTTTTCGTAGCTTGTTCCACCCATTCCTTAGAAATTAACTGATTCCCATTGTAGACACCCTTTTGTAAATATAATTGTCCGAATTTACTAAGTTCATTTACTGTTAACATGAGACCACTGGATCCAAATACATGTTCTAAGGGACACAATTCATAGCCGGGTCGTTGTATTCCCAATGGTTCAAATAGTCTTGGCATAAGGTAGTCAATTAAAGAACATCCTGTCACTTTTTCAACAATAACACCGGCTAAGTAGGCTGTACAATTAGTGTACCTAAATTTCTCTTTTGCTGCTGAAATAAGAGGTGCTGATAAAGAAAATTTAACCCAGTCGGGGTCATGTAAAGTTTTTCTATCTTCCATTAATTTTCCTTCTTCATATCCTGCGGCCATCATTAAAAGATCTTTAATAGTTAATTTGTTTAAATACTTTACTTGTAGTTTTGATGAATTTATGGGGAGGTTAGAAGGAAAAAAATCAATTACTTTATCATCTAAGGTTAAGAGGCCTTCATCAATTGCAATACCTACAGCTGTTGATGTGAAACTTTTAGTAACTGAATGTTGATTTCTTCTTATATTCTCAGTCCAATGATGCTCTGCAATTTTTTCTCCATTTTGAAGCACCACAATACCATGTATATATAAGTGCTTTGAATTTTCTAAAAATTTTCCAATCATAATTTATCCTCAATTCTTTATTTTTTTACAAGAAATACCACAAAATTCATTCTAGAATAATGCGGTATTTTAAGTAGTTATTTATTTTTTATAGAAAAAATTAAGTTTAAAAGCTAAAGAATATTATCATTTAGTAATGGGAATCCATATTTCACAAGTATAATCATCAGAACTTGTGTCTCCTGGAGGGTAAACCTCAATTTCATAATCAGCTGCCCGTTTATATCCACATGTTCCAAACCACTCAGTTGTTATTCTTGTCCACATTGCATCAATTGGGTGGGCCTTACCGCTAAAGCTACCTGTTACAGTAAATACTGCCCATTTATTCGCTGGAATAGTATAGGTCTGCAAATCGGTTAAAATATTTGTATCCGCCTCTGCACCGATTGCAAGTAAAGTTTCTCCATTCTCCAGTGTTTTTGTGAAACCCATTTGCCACATAGGTGCGCGATAAAGATTATGAACAGCCCCGATTTTTTCATCTGTGCCACCCTCTAAAAATTCTTTCCATGTACTCCAAACCTCACCCGAAGCCTCTTTCCAGTCATTTTCCAAAGTGTTTGCTGATTGCCTATTGATATGCTTAACCATTCCAACTATATTTATGTCTTGTTTTTCTTCAATACGATATTCCATCTCTACATCTCCTTTAATTGAAATATGAAAAGTGATGCGTGGATAGGCTTTAAGTTTTACTCCCAAAGTGCGCGCTACTTTAGGAGTTACACCATGCATTCCGAAAAAAGCACGAGTAAATGCATCAGGTGAATTATATCCATACTTCAGAGCAACATCAATTACTTTTGCAGTGCTATTTTGTAAATCTAATGCTGAAAGGGTTAATCGCCTACGACGAACATACTCAGATAGAGATATACCTACAACGTAGGAAAAAACACGTCCGAATTGATGCATTGAGCAGCAAGCAATTTTTGCTACTTCATCATACATAATGTCATAAGTTAGGTTATTTTCAATATAATCCACTGTTGCTGTCATTCTCTCAATCCACTCCATTTTGCATCCTCCTTTCGTATTCAATTGTAACAAAGGTAATGTTAAACTACCCTGCATTTTAGGTACAAATATGTAGGGTATGTGGATATAGAATATAGATTCCTATATCCTATATTTTTCGCACCTATAGATGTTTTTAATACACAGGCGGAAGCATTTAAGTCAACTATAAAAATTTCATCAATGGAGTTTTGTTTTAAAAAATTATCCGATTTAGGATTAGAGAAAGCATCACCTTTATTTTTGGAATAAATATAATTACTACTAATAGTTACTCTTTTGCTAGTAATTTCTTCAACTTTAGAGTATTCTTTTCTGAGATTGAATAGCCTGTTTCAGTTTTACTTTTATACATATACATGCCTTCAGTTGAGGATTTATCTATCCATAAATACATGATTTCTGTGTGATTGTTAAGCTTATTTAATTCTAGAACGTATTTAGGCTCGACCACATTAAGGTTCCCGCTCAATTTAAAAGATGTTTTAAAAATAGTTGAGATTTCTATCAAAGCCCATTTATCGGTAATAGATATAATTGGTGTATTTGTTTCTTTATTAAAGCCTTTAGCAGTAAATATATCAATTTTTTTATAACTATTACTTAAATAAAAATAGGCTAAAAAACTAAATGTGATAATTATAAATGTTACAATCAAAGCAGATTTCCTCTTCACTTACATTCCTCTCCTTAGTTTCAAAACTTAGTGTATCTAAATCACCTTCAGTAGGTTTAATGTAATATTGCTAATACTTAATTTTACCATTGCAGAGATTATATTTTTATATTGATTTAATGATATTTTTCAGCCAAGGCGCTGTTTTTAGTTCTTCATATCTAATAGATAACTAGGTAATCCTAATGATTGTAAAACATTTAGAGTAACTTGGTTTATAGATTTCCCTATATCTATGATATTCAGCTCGTTATAAACTGGTTGATGTGCATCAATCAAGGTAACTTTGGATGAACCTAAACGTATTTTCAAATAATCGATACTTGGTTGTACATTGTCTACATAAAACTGGTATCTTCTATCTAAACTATCCTTTTTATCATCATATCTTTTTCTACCTAAGGCCCTTTTAATCATTTCATCCTTGGATATGGATAAATGTATTACTTTTATAATTGGGATATTAAACTTAACGAAAGTGTTTAATAGCTCTTCTGATGCTTTAATTGTCCGTGGATATCCATCTAAAATAAATATTTCCTTCTGAAACTCTTTTGAATTTTCAAATGTAGCATTTATAATATTTACCGTCCATTCATCAGGAACTAATAGGCCCCCTATGACACAAAACTCTAACCAATCTAATTGACTTATTGTTTCTTTACCCTCATAGAAGGACATTAGTTCTTTTTTATGGTTTATAGCTTTGGATATATTTTCTACTCTATTTTCGGATTCATCAAATACTGATATTCTATCACTAATGTTGTATGCAGTAGCGAGTCTATTTCTAAAGATTTCATCTTCACGTGCTTTTTTTATAGTCCTACGTAAAATATCACCCATTGAGAGATGTCTTTCCTTTGGTATTGATAAAAAACTGCTTAGTTCCTTAGCTATTTCACCTTTACCACAACTTGAGGGGCCTGTAAGTAAAATTGCACCGCAACCTTCTGCTACTACTCTTTGAACAATAATTTTTATATTACCATCTAATATTGAATTATTACTCATTTCAAAACCTCCAAAATATTAATGTTTAAATCCTCTCGCCTACCCATGCTTAAGGCTTTCTTATTTAACTTTGCCGTAATAAAGATGAGTTTCATATTCTAAAACCACATTTCCATAATTATTATACTTTTTAAATAAATCTTGTAACTCTGATATCATAGGTTGAAAATTAGGATTACTTTCAGTTGGAATGTAGGAAAATGATGCTAGTTCTCCTTTTAATCTATCGAAATCAGCTAATTGAGGATTAGGAAAGACTTTTTTATGTACGGTTCTATTATCAAAAAACTTTGGAATAAAGTCATTAGTTGACTCATTAGTATAGCTTTCTCCATATTTTTCTATAAGTTTCAGATAATCCTGCATAAATCCATCTGACTTTGCATTTCTAATATTCCATAATAAAACAACTACACCATTAGGTTTAAGTATTCTTGAAAACTCTTCTTTTGTTGGCTTTGGATCGAACCAGTGAAAGGCCTGTGCTGCAGTAATAATATCAATGGATTTAGATTTTAACTTAGTATTCTCAGAAGAACCATCAATAGAGTGAAAGTTATCATAGGATTTAAGTAAATGTTCTGCTACCTGTCTCATATCTCCGTTTGGTTCTACAGCATAGACCGTATTTCCATTATCTAAAAATGGTTTAGTGCAAATTCCTGTACCTGATCCTATATCAGCAATGACTGAGGTTTTATTAAGTCCAATAAATTCCTGTAGATAATATATTATTTCATTAGGATAATCTGGTCTGTATTTGGCATAATTCTGAGTCCTACTACTAAATCTTTTCTTGGGGTTTAATTGTTCCAAATTCATATTTAATACCTCCATGTAATTTAATTTCACATAACGGTTTGCACTCAAGCAACTACTTAAATAATAAATCTTAGCCTATAAACTCTTAATCATTATTTGTTGATTTACTTATTGTAATCATATAAAATGCCTCCTCCTGGCAAAGGAATGTGTTTTATTGGCAATTAAATAATAACCTATATATACATTATAAACCATAAATTTACACAGCGCTATATAAAAAGTGCCATAAGTCAAGGCAGACTTTAACATTTTGTTCTTTTCATATTTGTATAAAAGTTACAATGTTTGATATAATGTTTTTATCAAAGAGAAAAATATAATACAATTCGTCGGTAAATTTAAAATAGGTAGTTTAGTAATTAACTATCTACTGTAAAATGTGGGGGTGTAACATTTGAATGAGAAAATACTAGTAGTAGATGATGAAGAAAGCATTTTGGATGTATTAACTTGTGCATTAAAAAGAGAGGGTTATTCAATAGAAAAAGCTCATAATGGACAAGAGGCCCTTGATAAAGTAAAAAGCTTTAATCCACATATAATAATTCTGGATTTAATGCTTCCTGTAATAAATGGTTATGATGTTTGCAAAAAACTAGAAAATGAAAATATTGGTATTATTATGCTTACAGCAAAAAATGATATTATAGATAAAATAGTAGGACTAGAACTAGGAGCAGATGATTATTTAACAAAACCTTTTGATCTAAGAGAAGTTCTTGCAAGGGTAAAGTCTCTAGCAAGAAGGTTTAAAAAGACTACAGATGAGAAGAGCAATGATTATTTTATTAATATTAAAGATTTTAATATTAATAAAAAACAAAGAAGCGTAAGTATAAAAAACGTAAAAATAGATTTTACACAAATGGAATTTGATTTATTATATTTGCTACTATTAAATCCAAATGTAGTCTATTCCAGGGGACGGCTTCTGGATATAGTATGGGATATGGAGTATATTGGTGGCACACGAACGGTTGATACACATGTCCAAAGAATAAGGAAAAAGTTAGGAGGAAATTATGAAAATTTAATACAAACTGTTCATGGTGTAGGATATAAAGGGGTTGAAGACTTATTTGAAAATAGGAATTAAATTCAAACTTATAGCGTTTACAGGCTCACTCTTATTAGTTGTTATATTATTTTTAAGTGTTTTTGTACTTAATGGAATAAAAAGTTACCAAGATAAGGAAGACGAAGCGATTCTGTTTAAGCAAAAAGATATGTTTGAGCAATATTTTAGTGAGCGCTCAAGCTTAGGTAATAATGGAACTAGGGATAAGGCAGAGCTTGCTCGTGGAAGCATATTTAACAAGCCCTGGCTTAGAACTATACCTGCCAGTGTATATGATACTAAAGGAGAGCTTCTTTCTGGATTTAAGGTAGATGGTAAGTTAAATGAGAATAAAGAAAAAGATATTATGATTGAGTATGCTATGCAAGGTAAAGTATCATTTGCAAAGAATAATGGCGTAATATATTTTTATTCACCAATTAAATATAAAAATGGCATAGTAGCAATTTTAGAACTTGAATATTCAGTTAAAGAAAGTGCTTTATTTTATGATAATATAAAAAAAATGTTTTATGGAACAGGTTTTGCAGCATTGATATTTGGTGTAATTCTTGGAATTATTTACTTTTTTAACCTCACAAGAGATATATACATAATGAAAGATTCAGTAGAGAATATTCAAAGAGGTAATTTTCATAAAATACAACTAGCCAATCGTAATGATGAATTAGGGGAGCTAAGCAAAGGTATAGTATTCATGAGTAATACTATAGAAAAAAATATTGAAGAGCTTAAAGTTGAGAGAGATTCTTTGAACAACGCAATAGATAAATTAAAAAAAATGGACAAGGAGCAAAAGGAGTTTATAGGAAATGTAACTCATGAGTTTAAGACTCCCATTACTATTATAAAAGCATATGCAGAATTAATTGGAATGTATGAAAATGACTTGTGTTTAATAAATGATGGAACCACAAATATATCAAAAGAATGTGATCGTTTGGCAACTATGGTAGATAAGGTTTTAAATTTATCTGCTTTAGAAAAATACGATTTTGAAATACGGAAAAAAGAAGTGAATTTAAAGGAAATAATTGATGAAATATGTGCGCGAATCATGGGGAAAATAAAGAAAAACGATTTAACCTTCAAATCTAATATTGAAGATATTATTGTTACAATAGATGAAGAAAGTTTGAGACATGTTATTATTAATTTGATTGATAATGCTATAAAATACAATAGGCCTAGTGGAAGTATAGATATTGAATGTCATAAAAATGGTAATAAAATAACTATAATAGTTGCTGATACAGGAATAGGTATTTGTAAAGAAGATTTGCCTAAAATTTTTGAACCATTTTATAGAGTTGAAAGTCATAGAAGTCGTGAAACAGGGGGAGCTGGGCTAGGACTAGCCTTGGTGAAAAAGTTGGTTGAAAAGCAACAGGGCACTATAAATGTAGATTCTAAGTTAAATGAAGGTACTATTTTTTCTATTGAATTTTCAATATAGAGTTTGCAAAGTTGTGACATTTGTTTATAATTTTGTGAAAATTTTTTGATACTATGAGATTAGAAAGAAAAAAGGAGGAAAATTCAATGGTTAGAAAAAAGATTTTATCCCTGATTTTAACGGTAGCAGTTGTAGGTGGCATAATTACATATGGAATAAACTATAATACTTCAGATACACAAAACATAAAGGTAATGGCATACAAACCATCTGCTCAAACAAATGAAAAGGGCTATCAAATCCACAAATATCAAAAAATTGAAAGTGTTGCTTGGATTAATGATAATGAGGTTTTAACATTAACTAAAAAGGGAGAGTTTAAAATCCCATATTCTACTGAAGCTATAAAATACTGCAGTATCTATAATTTAAACACAAAAAGTTCTAAAGACTTTAAAAATGTAAATATAGATAAATTTATGGGTGTGTCTCCAGATAAAAAGTATGTTCTTTATGCAGAGGAAAGAATCATTCCTAAAGTCGAAAGTGAGTGGCAAAAGGCTCTTGATTCAGGAGAGCTTCTTCATAAAAACGTAAAATTATTAAATTTATCTACAGGCGAAATTACTAATGTAAGTACACAAAAACTTAATAGTGATGCACAATTTATATGGGTTAGTAACAATAAAATTTTAGCAAACTATTCTGACAAATGGAAAATCATTGATACAGCTGGAAAAGTATACACCCAGGGTAGCTACAATGCTGATGAATTTGATAGTGCGTCGATATCTGGTGTTGATGATATTAAAGATTTAGGAACCACTGTAGAAGGTAAATTCTATTATACTCAAGACAAAAATGGAAAAGAAGGAGTTAAATTATGTACTGTAGATGTTAAAACTAAAGAAATAAAAGCTATTTTTTCAAATAAATACTCTCGCAGCGCAGATAAAAAAGGCAAAACAATTATAATTGAGCATTTTGATAATAATGGTGAACAATCACCTGATGGAGTATTTGTAAATAGAACTTTTGGAGCTATTATTATGGATGAGACTGGTAAAGAGTTGCAAGATATAAAATTACCTAAAGGTAGACTTAATAATACCTACGTACTATCACCTGATGGAAGTAAAGTTGCTTATGTAGAATATGCTAATGCTATCAATACTCCCCCTAACCATGAAACAACTATTAAAATTATAGATACTAAGACAGGTGTTATAAAAGAAATAGTTAAGGCTTCTAGTTTAAAAGATAAAGATGCAAAAATTGAATATCGTACATACCATTATATAGACAAAAACGGTAAGGTTGTAAAAACGAAGATACCTATAGTTCTAGCAATTTCAAATATTTGTTGGGATGGTACAAGCGCTGCTTTATCCTTCACTTATGGAGATTATCGCACAGGTAATAGTCAAATAAATACTTATATTGTTAGTTTGGATAAATAAGTATAAATTATACAATTAAGTATGAGTTAGGTAATTTATATAAATAGAAAGTAAAAGTTTATTAATGGACTCATATTATAACCCTCTTGAACTTCGGTGACTGCTATGCAGCAACGATTTTTACGTGGGTTTTTTTTAATGAAAATTACTTTTACCCCATCTGTAACTACCATTAAATTACATTATTAACGGAGTTAAAACAGGTTAAGAAAACTCATAACAGTTTATTTCAATTTATTACCTCGTATTGTAATCCACATAAACCCTTAAAACATCTACAGTAGAACATAGTCATAAATATATATTACAAAAAAACAAAAATATATTATTAATATAAGTATAAAAAGCGCAAACATAAGTGAGATTTAAAATTTAAGAAACTTTAATAAGATGTATACCCTTATGAAAAATTTGTAATGTAATAAGTGGATTCATGACAAAGCCTTATATATCAATGGATTTATAGGATTACATAGTACATATTTACTGTAATAAAAATAAATTTGTAATTATTTTTAATTTTTCCTTCAAAATTTAGCGGAGCGGCATATATATTCACTGAAAGTGTAATTGTAACAAGTAATTGGTTGTTTTCAGATGATTTATCCTAGAGATAATGCTTAGATAAGCCGTACAAAAGTAATAAAGTATAATGAATTTTGAAGATGAGTTAAGTAAAATAATGCTTAGAAATAAGCCGTACAAAAGTAATTAGGGGGTAACAAAATTGATGAATAAAATTACAAAAGGTTGTATAAGTGAAATACAGGATCATTTAAGAGATTACATAATAGAGCATAGTAGTAAAAGTAAAAATAGAAAATTCACATGTTTTAATAAAAGCGCCCATAGCCATAAGGATGAAGATCCAAGTGCAGCAATAGTGCCAGGAAGCAGTGGAAGATTTTGGATATGTTTTAGTTGTGGAGCTAAAGGGGATATTTTTAAAGCTGCTCAGTATAAAGAGGGTATAGAGGGTTTTTATAATGGAGTAAAATTTTTAAGTGAAAAATATAATATTAAAATTGCAACAAAGCATAAAGAAACTTTTGTAGAAGATGATAATTTTAAAAATTTTCATAAGGATATTGTAGCTAACTACTATTATGAGGATGAACAGGGAAATACATTATATAAGATTTGTAGAAGGGAGTGGATGGATAACGGCAAAAGAAAGAAGGATTTTATGGCTTATACTAAGGATAATAGTAGCTGGAGCTTTGGAATAAAGAGTGCAAGACATGTTATTTATAAATTACCAGAGGTTTTAAAGGGCATTGAAAAGGATGAGAATATTTTCTTTGTAGAGGGAGAGAAGTGTGCGGATAAGATTTCAAAGCTGGGCCTAGTAGGTACTACCACTGCCTTTGGAGCTAGGGGATTTTCAGCGTATAGTGGGGATTATGTTTCTTCTTTAGTGGGTGCTAATATAGTTATTTTGCCTGATAATGATGAAAGTGGACGAGCTTATGCAAAGGAAGTTTTAAATGTAGTAAAGAACAAGGCTAAGTCTATTAAAATAATAGAGCTTCCAGATTTGAAACTTAAGGAAGATATTGTAGATTGGATAGAAAATGGAGGCACTATGGAGAAATTAATTACTTTGGTTAAGGGTGCAGAGGAAACATTTATAGAGGAATGCAGGCCTCGAAGTAAAATTGTAGGAAATATTTTTGAAGACGAGTTTTGTTACTATAAATATCATAAGGATCAGAAAATTAATATTTCTAATTTTATTATTAATCCTAAATATTATATTGAAAATGAAGGGGATACTCAAATTACAGGAGATATTGTTACGGAGGACGGGGTTATAGGGGAGAGGATATTTAAGAGCTCTGATTTTGATGATGTAATATCTTTTAGAAAAGCAATAAACAGCTTTAAGACTTTTTATATAGGAAGGATAGAGGACCTTCAATATATAAGATTTATTATTTCGAATAAAACCTGTGATATAAGGAAGGGGGTTACCTTTAGTGGGTTCCATAGGTTTAATAATAAGTGGTGCTTTGTATCAGAGGGGGGAGCTTTAGATTCTGAGGGAAAGTCTACCCTGGATATAGTTATGCAAAATCAATATGCAGAGCTTAATACTAATATTTTAGATAATGAGGCTATAACTAGAGAAGAGCTTTTATTAATTGCGCCATACCTATTTAAATTTAGTATATTAAAAAATACGGCATCTATATTAGGGTATGTATGTGGTTTGTTTTTGAAAGAAAAGCTTAAAAGCAATAAAATTCAATATAATCATCTTTTAATAGAAGGCGAGAGCAGTAGTGGTAAAAGTAGTGCTGTAAAGTATATTATCACTCCTATATTGTGTATGGAGGATGGCATATTAAATGCGGCACAGTGTACAGATTTTGCATTAAACAAAACTGCCGGAAGTAGCAATTTTATACCTCTTATTTTAGAGGAATACAAGCCTCACATAATAGGTAAGTACAAGGTTGATTTAATATCAGGGGTTATGAGAAATTCTTATGATAATTATAAGGGGATAAAAGGGGTAGCCACCTTAGATAAAAATAGATGCTTTATTCCTAGGGCTTCAGTGATTTTGTCTGGGGAGGTAGGAATAGAGGAAACGGCTAATGTGGGAAGGAGCCTTAGAGTTATATTTGCAACTTCTTATTTTGACCAGGAAACTAAGGAAAGTCTAGAAAAATTAAAGGAAAACTCAATTTTACTAAATAAACTTGGAGCGAGTCTTTTGAAGGAGGGCTTAAAAATGGAAGAGAAAAAAATTAAGGAAATTCATAGTGCAACTTTTGAAAAAGTGATTGGCGATAATATTAAAAATGATAGGGTTAGAAATTCTATAAGCAATTGTATTCTTGGTATAGTTTTACTTAAAAAAGTATTTGACGACTTAGCTTTAAATATGGAGGAGTGTACAGACTATTCTATTAAGGATATTATTTCATCAATAGAAAAGGGAGCCTATGAGGATTTATTAGATGGTGGTTCAAGTAATAAAACAGTTATAGAACAAAATTTCGAAACTATGAATCGTATGGCAGCTAATAATGAACTTTTAAGGAATATTGACTATGATGCAGTGCTAGATTTAGACGGGGATTTTGTGCTGCGCCTTAATTATACATCCTTTTATGATAGGTTTGTAAAATACTGTAGAGAGCATAATGTGACCCACGAGGTGTTACCTCTGAGCAGTTTTAAAAAACAATTGAGTAATATGCAGTATTGTAAATTCTATAATAAGCCTGTGAATTTTTCAGTGAGACTAGAAAATCCAAAGGACAAGAAGACTTTTAGGAGTGCAGTGGTTTATATTGGTAAGCTTAGGGAAAAGAATGTTGATATAGATTTTATGGCGGATGATAATATGGTAGAGTGAAGAAAATTTTAACTTTTATTGCATAAAAAAGAACATAAGAACACTTAACTTCATAATATAAATAATGTATTTATATTATGGAGGGAAAGCCTTGAAAAAATTAAATCCTGAAAAACTACAAGTTAAATTTGGCGCTATGACAAGTGAAACACAGCCAATTATACCCAGAAAATATACCCTTACCCATTCAGATACTACAGGAGAACTATTTCTCACAATTGCAGCAAAATATGATTATGATAAAATCACTAATATGAGAGATGAAGTGCTAGGAGAATGGAGTAGGGCTAATGATGACTATGCCCTGATGGTTAATGTTATGGTAGACAAAGAAAAGAACGCAGTAATGTCCGCTATCCGTAATGATGTATTTGTGAAAGAGCTCCCTTTGGCATTAGAAGCAATTGTTTATGGAGATAGGGAGCTTTTAAAAGCTAATACTTTTTTATACAAAGCACCTATTTATGTGAAATTTAATTCTGCTTATCCTAGGTTTAATCGCCAGGAGCTTTGGGGAACTCTGTCAGATTATGAGTAAAGATATCCTTCACAAGCCCTTAATATAGAACAAGTGCAGGTGATTATTTAATTTAGCATCCATATAGCATAATTTAAAACCCCAGCAAAGGATACCCAAACTATATAGGGAACCATAAGATAGGCAGAAGGTTTATCTATTCTATAAAACTCAAAAGTAGTTAAAAGAATGAATACTAATAATAGAAGCAATTCTAAAAAAGCTATTGCATAGAGCCTAAATCTGAAAAATATAATAGACCAAAGAAAGTTTAAAAATAACTGGACAACATATAAAACTAATGCTTTTGTTACATCCTCCCCGGATTTACCTTTCATCCAAATTCTATAAGCAGCTACAGCCATTAAAAAGAATAGAATAGTCCATACTACAGGAAAAACCCATCCAGGGGGTGAAAAGGAGGGTTTATTGAAATTTTTATAATCCTTAGAGGCGGTCATGCTCAAAAAACCACTTAAAAAACCTACGCCTTCTGCTAGTAGAACGCTAATAATAAGAGCAATAATGTTTTTTTCGCCGTTTACCTTAAAAATACTAAACATAGCTTATCTCCTTTTCTATTTTTTTATTATAAAAACTCTAGTTAAAGTAAAATATTTTAACTATATATTTTATAATATATTTATTTTGAAGTTATATTATACCTATAAGAATTTTAGGTGGGTGGTGACACTCTTTTGCCTTTCGAAAGCTATCCATATGAAAAGTGTTGCTTTAAATTATATTTTTATATGAATTAAAGCAACGCTTTAATTTTACATATTAATTTTTCATACACCTTTTGCATATGAGGTTCATCACTATATAAATTAACCTCATCTATTGGAATCCATTTCACAGCACTATTTTCATCTGCTTTTACAATAAGTGGTTCGTCTTCATCAGCCTGGATTAAATAAGCAAGAGACAAATGTAAATGTGCGGATACGTAGTTGCCATTTTTTACATGACCAAGCACGGGCAATAGGTCTAATGATAATATCTGGGAGGTCACAGGGAAAATATTCTTCACTCCAGTTTCCTCACTTGCTTCTTTAATTGCAACAGCCAGTAAATCATCTTCTCCATCTGCATGGCCACCTGTCCATGACCAGGAATTATATATATTGTGGTGTACCATTAACACTTTATCTTTTGTTTTATTTACTACAAAGCCAGAGCTTGTTATGTGAGCAATGCGATTATCCCGAGTTAAAATATCATCAAATTTATTTATACAATACTCAATTAGCTCTTTATCTTTTTTCTCTTGTTCATTATAAGGAGTATAGTTTCTTATTGAATTAATCCAATTCATAGTTAATCTCACTTTCTTCTTTATATTATTTTTTCCACCTTTTTAGTTTATGAGTATTTCTTGTTAAGAATTTTGCCACAAATTTAGGGAGCTTCATTTCTATTATTTTATTAGTTACCATTTCTTTCATTTCAATCACAGTAATATCAGGTGAAGTGAATTCACCATTTTCATAGCAATGACGGCAATACATTTCACTTAAACTTCCGTTAGCTTCAGTTCCAATATATTTTTCATCTTTATTCAAAGGCATTCCACAACTTTGACAATTGATTTCTTTATTTTTCATAATGCACACCCCGTTTCTAATATATATTAAGCTTTTAACCACATTTCAGACATATAATATGTAACTTGGATATATAAATATAGGCAAATTTATATTTTTTCCTTGTATCAATTGCTTATTCCCCTTATGATTTATTAAAAATAAGCTATATATCAAACCACCCTTTACGCTTAAACCATAAAAACATCTCTATAGCAATAATAGCCATAATCAACACAACTACAAAATAACCATACTTCCAAGTAAGTTCAGGCATATTTTGAAAATTCATACCATAAACTCCTGCTATAAAGGTTAGTGGTATAAATATACTTGTCATAACAGTCAAAACCATCATATTTTTATTCATACGAGTTGAATTTATGGATAAATAATTGTCACGCATGTCAGAAGTCATTTCCCTATTAGAAGCTATCATATCTGAAAGTTTAACTAAATGATCGTGAATATCAGAAAAGTATAATTTATGTTCATGAAATCCATAAAGCCTCTCAGAGTTTAATATCCTATATAACAAGTCACGCATAGAATTTACAATTCTTCGGAGCTTTAATAAATCACTCCTTATTTCAAACACTTCATCCATTAAGCTGTGAATGGGCTTTTTTAAACTATTAATTTCAATTTCATTTAACCTATCTTCAATTTTATTAATAGCTGGAAAGAAGTAATCAACTATTTTATCTAACACTTGATGGACAATATAAGAGGGGCCTTTATCCCAATTTTTTTCATTTATTTTTGCCCGCTGCCACGCTTCATCTAATTCCTTTAGTTGAGTACTGTGATAAGATACGATGTACCTAGTGCTTACAAAAAGAGAGACTTCCACTGGATCTAAAGTATCTTTATCTAAAGCATTAAGTACAAAAAAATTATAATCATCATAATAATCTAGTTTAGGGCTATTTAATGAAAACACACAATCCTCTATGGACAATTGATGAAAATGAAAATAGGTGTCTAATAAGGAGATTTCTTCTTGGCTAGGATCATTAAAATCCATCCAATACCACATTATGTTATCTTTTGATAACTCATCTAAAGGCAAATCATAAATTAGCTTTAAATTTTTTGTAATGGCTATAACACGAATCAAATAAATTCATCCTTTCTTTGGACATTTTTGTCAAATAAAAATGTAATTACACTATTTAATAGTAAAAGAAGGCTTACTCACAAGTGTCAAACTATAATAATTCCATTATAATACAATCATTGCTAATGACAACCAAAATATTAAATAAAAGCACAATTATATTAATATTTTTTTAAATATAGTAAATACTAAGAAGTATGGCAATATAAATCTATATTATAAAAAATAGTTATAAAATACTTTTTATCTTGACATACAATATAAAAATATATATACTTTGACTATCAAACTATTTGAAAATCAAAGTAAAGGGAGATGGATAATTATGAAGTTACCTCCTTTAAAAATTGGAGAATTAATAGCAAGTGTTCCTATAATTCAAGGCGGTATGGGGGTAGGAGTATCCCTTTCCGGTCTTGCATCAGCTGTTGCAAATGAGGGTGGAATTGGAATAATATCTACTGCTCAAATTGGGTATAATGAAAAAGACTTTGCAAACAATGCAAAGCAAGCAAATAAAAGAGCATTAAGAAGTGAAATTAGGCGCGCTAGAGAATTAAGTCCTAAGGGCATTATAGGAATAAATATAATGGTAGCTATGAATAATTATGAGGAATTAGTGGCAACTGCTCTAGAAGAAGGCATAGATTTAATAATATCTGGTGCAGGTCTTCCACTTAATTTACCTAAAATAGTTAAAGGATTCAAAACAAAGCTTGCACCTATAGTATCATCAGCAAAAGCAGCCACCGTTATATCAAAGATGTGGGATAGAAAAGAGAATTGTGCTGCAGATTTAATTGTTGTTGAAGGACCAGAAGCGGGCGGACATCTTGGCTTTTCTATGGAATCCTTAATAGAAAACAAAGCCCAAGACTTAAAGGACATAATTAAAGAAGTTATTGAGGCGATTAAGCCTTTTGAAGAAAAGTATAATAAAAAAATTCCTGTAATAGCTGCTGGTGGAATTTATACTGGAGCAGATATTGCCGAGTTTATAAAACTTGGTGCGGCAGGGGTACAAATGGCTACTAGATTTGTAGCTACTGAGGAATGTGACGCTTCTTTAGCTTTTAAAATGGCCTATGTTAATTCAAAACAAGAAGATATAAAGATAGTAAAAAGCCCTGTAGGTATGCCAGGGAGAGCTATAAACAATGAGTTTATGAAAAGCGTCTTGGAAAAAGGATGTAAAGTAGATAAATGTTATTTATGCATAAAGGATTGTGATCCAAGACAAACCCCTTACTGTATTACAGAAGCACTAATACAAGCAGTAAAAGGAAACTTAGACAAGGGACTTATTTTTGTGGGAAGCAATGCCTGCAAAGTAGATAAAATTATTTCAGTTAAAGAACTTATGAGTGAACTAGTAACAGAGGCAGAACTTGCGCTTTAAAAATATTGACAAATACCACTGCCAAAGATATACTTTGATTATCAAAGCATTTGAAAATCAAAGTATGGGAAATGGTGATAAGCATGAGTAAATGTGTTGGCGTTGTCAATGAACTTCTAGTAGAGACCTTTAATGATATATTGCAAATAGAACATAAGGCACTTAAAGAAGGGATACTTAAGGATCTATCAATAACAGAAGTTCATACTATTGATGCAATAGGAATGTATGAATATAGAACTATGACAGAAGTATCTCAAGATCTTAAAATAACTTTGGGTACTCTTACTACAGCTGTAAGTAAACTTTTAAAAAAAGGGTATGTAGATAGAAAAAGAGGGGAAGAAGATAGAAGATCAGTAATGATTGCCCTTACTAGAAAAGGAAAGCTGGCCTATAGAATACATGATAAATTTCATTCTCATATGGTGCACGCAACTATAGATGTTCTTAATGATGAAGAAGAAGAGGTACTAATAAAATCTCTTGAAAAATTGAACAATTTCTTCAAAGAAAAATATAAATTAGAAGGTTAACGAAAGGGGTAGTTGAGCAATGAATGAGGTACAAATAATTGGTACAGGAAGTTATGCGCCTATAAACATAATGACTAATCATCAAATATCAGAGATTGTAGATACTTCTGATGAATGGATAACTTCTAGAACCGGCATCAAGCAGAGACATATATCACAAGGTGAAAACACTTCAGACCTGGCCACAAAAGCTGCATTAGAGGCATTAAAGGATGCGAATGTTAATGCTTGCGATATAGATCTTATAATTCTTGCAAGTACATCACCAGACCAATTTCTTCCAGCTACTGCATGTATAGTTCAAGGAAATATTGGAGCAGTAAATGCTATGGCTTTTGATATATCAGCAGCATGTACAGGGTTTATATTTGCCCTTAATATAGCAGTGCAATTTTTAAAAACTGGTAACCGCAAAAGGGCTTTAATAATAGGTGCTGAGGTACTATCAAAGATTGTTGATTGGACAGACAGAAACACTTGTGTACTCTTTGGTGATGGTGCAGGAGCAGCAGTAATTGAGGCAGGTAATACGCCAGGGGTTATTTCTGTAAATTCAACTTCAGAAGGTGAAAAGGGTGAATTTTTAACTTGCCCAACTGTAGATGTAAAAAATACGTTTACAAAAGGGAATGAAGATTTTAAAGCAACACTAAGTATGGATGGTAAAGAGATTTTTAGATTTGCAGTAAGAGTTATTGAGAGTAGCATAGATAAAATTTTAAAAGAAAACAATTGTACACTTGATGATATTAAGTATGTAGTTTGCCATCAAGCAAACTCTAGAATAATAGATTTTGTTGTTAAAAGATTGAAGGCTGACAAAGATAAATTTTATGTGAATTTAGACATGTATGGAAATACTTCAGCAGCAAGTATACCCATAGCTTTAGATGAGATAAACAAAAAGAATTTACTTGCAGCTGGAGATAAAATTATACTTGTAGGCTTTGGCGGTGGATTAACCTACGGAGCTTCATTAATAGAATGGACAAAAAGTAAATAAAATATTAGGAGGAATTAATAATGGTATTTGAAAAAGTTAAAAATGTAATAGTTGAACAATTAGGTATAGATGCGGTAGAAGTTACAATGGAGGCAAATTTTGCGGATGATTTAGGAGTAGATTCTCTTGAAATATTTGAGATTGTAATGTCATTAGAAGAAGCTTTTGAAATCGAAATACCAAATGAAGATATCGAAAACATTAAGGATGTAAAGGGAATTGTTGCATATATAGAAGCAAAACTTAAATAATAAAAATTGTGGGGTTAGATAATTAGAGAGCTGAACTACTAAGTGTATTAAAATTTAGTTTCCTTCAGTACATTAAAAAAAGTATATATTACGTGAAATGTAGTTTTAGTAATATATACTTTTTTTATATAATTATCTAACCCTAATTATATACTTTTAAACAATCAAGGAGGAACAAAATGTTAAATTCTGTATTTTTTAAAAGCTTAGGTGTAAAATATCCAATAATACAAGGTGGAATGGCTTGGGTTGCAGATAGTAGCTTAGCTTCTGCGGTATCAAATGCAGGGGGTCTGGGTATTATAGCAGCAGCCAATGCGCCTACCTCTTATATAAGAGATGAAATTAGAAAAGCAAAACAGTTAACAGACAAACCTTTTGGTGTGAATATAATGCTTTTAAGTGAGAATGCAGAAGAAATTGCACATCTTGTATGCGAAGAAGGGGTTAAAGTAGTTACTACAGGGGCAGGAAACCCAGGAAAATACATGGAACTTTGGAAGGCACATGGAATTAAAGTAATACCGGTAGTTCCTTCTGTGGGCCTTGCTAAGCGTATGGAGAGAGCAGGAGCAGATGCAGTTATTGCAGAAGGATGTGAATCTGGAGGGCATATTGGTGAGCTTACAACTATGGCACTGGTTCCTCAAGTTGTCGATGCAGTTAATATTCCTGTAATTGCAGCGGGGGGCATAGGCGACGGACGTGGAGTGGCAGCAGCCTTTATGCTTGGAGTACAGGGAGTTCAAGTTGGAACAAGGTTTTTAGTAGCAAATGAATGTACAATACATGAAAATTACAAACACAAAGTATTAGCAGCAAAGGATATAGATTCAGTGGTTACAGGAAGATCTACAGGGCATCCTATTAGGGTTTTAAAGAACAAGTTATCAAGACAATTTCAAAAGCTTGAAAAGGAAAATGCTCCAGTAGAGGCTTTAGAGGAACTCGGCCGAGGATGTTTACCAAGAGCAGCAAAAGAAGGCGATATAGAGATGGGGTCCATTATGGCAGGACAAATCGCAGGTCTTGTAAAGAAAGAACAAAGCTGCAAAGAAATTATAGAAGAAATGTTTACAGAGGCAGAAGAAGCTATTAAAAAGTTCATATAAAAAAGGATATTATTATTTGAAATAGATGAAGTTATAAAAAGAACCAAAGGCTATGATTAAGGAGGGGAATTATGAGTAAAATTGCTTTTATTTTTCCGGGACAGGGAGCCCAATATATTGGAATGGGCAAGGAATTATTTGAGAATATAGAGGAATGCAGGAATATATTTAATATAGCAGATAGTGAACTTGGCTTTGAACTAAGTAAACTTTGTTTTGAAGGGACGCAGGAGGAGCTAAATATCACAGAGAATACACAACCAGCCATTTTAACTACTAGCATAGCAGCGCTTGTGGCATTAAGTCAAAAGGGCATAAAATGTGATGTAACTGCAGGACTTAGTCTTGGAGAATACTCAGCACTTGTTTGTAGTGGAGCTATGGATTTCAAAGACGCTGTAAAGCTTGTTAAAAAGCGAGGAAGATTCATGCAACAAGCGGTGCCTGTGGGAATAGGAACTATGGCAGCAATAATAGGGCTTACTACAAATTGTGTTGAAGAAGTTTGCATTGAAGCTAGAGCTTCTGGCATAGTAGAAATCTCTAATTTAAATTGCCCGGGACAAATAGTAATTGCTGGGGAAATAGCGGCGGTGGAACTTGCTTGTGCTGTGGCATTGGAAAAGGGTGCAAAAAAAGCAGTTATTTTACCAGTAAGTGCACCCTTCCATACTTCTATGCTAAAGCCAGCTGCAGAAAAGTTAGAAATTGAGCTTGCAAGTATAAATCTTAAAGACATTATTGTTCCAGTAATGACAAACGTAAACGGCGATTATGTAAAGAATAAGGATGATATAAAAGCTAATTTAAAACTTCAAGTTATGAGCTGCGTTTTATGGGAAACAATTATAAGAAATATGATAAAAGATGGCGTTGATACCTTCGTAGAGATAGGACCAGGTAAGGTATTACGTGGCTTTATTAAGAATATAGATAGAAAACTTACAGTACTTAATGTAGAAGATATGGTATCTTTGGACAAAGCAGTAGAAGTGCTTAAGAAGTAGAATTTCTTAAGAAGCAAAAGCTTGTTAAGAAGCAAAGTCACTACAAAAGATGTAAAGGAGAGAAGATATGTTAAAAGGAAAAACAGCAGTAGTTACAGGAGCTAGCCGTGGTATTGGAAGAGCTATAGCATTGAAGCTAGCAAAGCTTGGAGCAAATATAGTTGTTAATTATAGAAGCAGTGCAGGCGCAGTTCAGGAAGTAGTCAAAGAAATAGAAGCGTTAGGTGCTAAGGCACTAGCAGTTCAGTGTGACATAAGTAGTTATAGTGATGTAGAGAATATGATGAAAAAATGTGTTGAACAATTTGGAAGCTTAGATATTTTAGTTAATAATGCCGGCATAACAAAAGATGGCCTTTTAATGAGAATGAAGGAAGAGGATTTTGATAGCGTTATAGATATCAACTTAAAGGGTGCTTTTAATTGCACAAGGCATGTATCAGCAATAATGCTTAAGCAACGAAGTGGAAGAATAATAAATATATCCTCAGTGTCTGGACTTACAGGAAATGCAGGTCAAGTAAATTATTCCGCGGCTAAAGCGGGAATAATAGGTATGACAAAGGCTGTTGCTAGAGAATTTGCAAGCCGTGGAGTTACTTGTAATGCAGTAGCGCCAGGATATATTCAAACAGATATGACGGATAGTTTGTCCCAAAAAGTAAAAGAGGCTGTACTTAGCGGTATTCCATTAAAAAGACTTGGCATGCCTTGCGATGTTGCAAATGCAGTAGCATTTTTAGCCTCAGAGGAAGCTTCATACATAACAGGTCAAGTTATAAACGTAGATGGTGGAATGGTAATGTAGTCAAAAATTAATAAGGCACTTTTAGTGATAATTAAAGGAGGTTCAATTTATGAAAAATAGAGTTGTTATTACAGGCATGGGAGCAGTTACTCCTATAGGAAATGATGTAGTTAATTTTTGGAATAATGTAAAAGAAGGTACTTGCGGCATAGATGTAATTAAATCTTTTGATATTTCAGAGTTCAAATGTAAGTTGGGCGCAGAGGTTAAGGATTTTGATGTAACAGTAGCATTAGATAAAAGAGAAGCTAGAAAAATGGATAAATACTGTCAGTATGCAATGGTTGCAGCAGACGAAGCTATTAAAAATTCAGGACTTGACTTAAATGCGGTAGATAGTGAAAGATTAGCAGTTATAGTTGGTTCAGGAATAGGTGGACTTGGTACTATTGAGCAAGAGTATGCAAAACTTATGGAAAAGGGCCCAGGTAGAGTGTCACCATTTTTAATACCTATGATAATAGGCAATATGGCAGCAGGAAACATTGCAATAAAGTATGGCGCTAAAGGTAAGTGCACTAGTGTAGTTACTGCTTGTGCTACAGGAACTAATGCCATAGGAGATGCTTTCCACATGATTCAAGATGGAAGAGCAGACATAATAATAGCTGGAGGAGCAGAAGGATCAATAACTCCACTAGCTTTAGCAGGGTTTACTTCTTTAACAGCTTTAACTAAAAGTGAAGATCCGCTAAGAGCATCTATTCCTTTTGACAAAGAGCGAAGCGGTTTTGTTATGGGAGAGGGTGCAGGAATAGTTATACTTGAATCTCTAGAGCATGCTAAAAAAAGAAATGCAAAAATATATGCAGAGATGAGCGGTTATGGAGCAACTTGTGATGCCTATCATATAACTTCACCAGCGCCAAATGGAGAAGGTGCTGCAAGAGCAATGGTAATGGCCCTTGAGGATGGCGATGTTAAGGCAGAAGAAGTATCTTACATCAATGCACACGGAACCAGTACTCCTTATAATGACAAGTTTGAAACTGCAGCTATAAAATCTGCATTTGGAGAATACGCATATAAAATACCTATAAGTTCAACAAAGTCTATGACAGGACACCTTCTGGGAGCATCGGGAGCTATAGAAGCTATAGTATGTGTAAAAGCCTTAGAAGAAAGCTTTGTGCCAGCAACTATAGGATATAGTGTTCCAGATGAAGAGTGTGATTTAGATTATGTTCCAAATATTGGACGAAAACAGGGGCTTAAATATGCAATGTCTAATTCACTAGGCTTTGGTGGTCATAATGCTACTATATTACTTAAAAAATGGGATGGTAAATAATTATGGATTATAAAAATATTCAAGAACTAATAAAAACCGTTAGTGAGTCACAGCTTACATCCTTTGAAATTGAGACAGAAGGCATTAAAATAAAGATGGAGAAAAAAGAAGAGCAGGTGCAGGTAGAGAGAGTTACTGTGAATGCTCCGCCGGTACAATCAGTTATTAACGATTCATTAAATAGAGAAAGTATAGCTATAAATAAAATTTCTGAAGAGAAAATACAAAGCAATATAGTAAGCACTATAGAAGATGTATCTAAGGTAGTGCCTGATGAAAGTCTATTTGTAGTCAAATCACCTATTGTTGGAACTATGTACTCATCACCTGGTGATGAATCACAGAATTTCGTAAAAATTGGGTCTGTGGTTAAAAAGGGAGACACCCTTTGTATTTTAGAAGCTATGAAGCTTATGAATGAAATTGAAAGTGAAGTAGATGGAGAAATTGTAGAAGTATTAGCCTTAAATGAAGATATGGTAGAGTACGGACAGCCATTATTTAAAATACGTAAAAAATAGTGGAGGCATCATATGAGAATTGTAATAGAATGAAAGGTGGAAGGGGTATTATGGAAAATATAAAAGGTACTACTTTGAATATAAAACAAATTCAAGAAATTATTCCCCATAGATATCCATTTTTATTTGTGGATAAAGTAGAGGAATTAGAGCCAGGGAAAAGAGCTGTAGGGTACAAGAATATTACTATGAATGAGTATTTCTTCCAGGGTCATTTTCCAACAGAACCTATACTTCCAGGAGTAATAATAATCGAAGCTCTTGCACAGGTTGGAGCAGTAGCACTTTTAAGTATGGAAGATTACAAAGGTAAAATTGCTTATTTTGGTGGTATTAATAAAGCTAGATTTAGAAAAAAAGTTGTTCCAGGAGATGTACTAAAGCTTGAGGTAGAAATAATTAAAATGAAGGGACCTGTTGGAATTGGGAAGGCATTAGCTACAGTAAATGGAGAAAAGGTTGCAGAAGCTGAAATTACGTTTGCAGTAGGGATCTAATAATAATTTTAAGGGCAGGGAAGGTAAATAATATGTTTAAGAAGATATTAATTGCTAATAGAGGCGAAATAGCAGTAAGAATAATTAGGGCTTGTCATGAAATGGGCATCCAAACGGTAGCGGTATATTCTGAGGTAGATAAAACAGCTCTTCATACCCAGATGGCAGATGAGGCTATATGTATAGGGCCAGCTAAATCTAAGGATAGTTACTTAAACATGCAAAATATTTTAAGTGCCACAGTGCTTACAGGTGCAGAAGCAATTCATCCTGGATTTGGGTTTTTATCTGAAAACAGTAAATTTGCACAGATGTGTGAGGAATGTAATATAAAATTTATAGGGCCGGATTCACAAAATATCGATAATATGGGTAATAAGCTAAAGGCAAGAGAAATCATGATAAAAGCGGGAGTACCAGTGGTACCTGGATCAGAAGGAGCCATTGAATCTGAAGAAGATGCAATAAGTTCAGCGCAGAAAATAGGATATCCTGTAATGATAAAAGCTTCAGCAGGTGGAGGGGGACGTGGTATAAGAGTTGTTACAAAAGAAGAAGATCTTATAAACGCATTCAATACTGCTAAAACAGAGTCAAAGACAGCTTTTGGTGATGACACAATGTATATGGAGAAATTCATAGAAGAGCCAAGACATATAGAGTTTCAAATACTTGCAGATGAGCACGGAAATGTTATTCATCTTGGAGAGAGAGACTGTTCTATACAAAGGCGGAATCAAAAGGTAATAGAAGAGGCACCAGGAGTTGCAATGACGGAGGAACTTAGAAAACAGATGGGTGAGGTTGCAGTTAAAGCAGCTAAGTCTATTAAATATAAAAATGCTGGAACTATAGAGTTTTTATTAGATAAGTATGGGAAATACTATTTTATGGAGATGAATACACGCATTCAGGTAGAGCATCCAATAACAGAAATGATCACAGGAGTAGATTTAGTTAAAGCTCAGATAATGATTGCTTCGGGACAAGTGCTCCCTTATAAACAGAAGGATATAAAGATTCAGGGTCATGCTATTGAATGTAGAATAAATGCAGAAAATCCAAGTAAAAACTTCATGCCTTGCCCAGGTGAAATAAAATCGCTTCACCTTCCTGGGGGAAATGGAGTAAGGATTGATAGTGCGGCATATCAAGGGTACAAAATTCCGCCTACCTATGACTCCATGATAGGAAAACTAATTGTACATGGAAAAGATAGGCAGGAAGCGCTATGTAAAATGAGAAGGGCCTTAGGAGAGTTTATAATTGAAGGTGTGGATACTAATATAGACTTCCAATTTAAAATAGTAAACAATAAAAACTTTATAAATGGGAATTTTGATACTAGCTTTATTAGTAAAGAATTCAAAAATATCTAAAAGTAGCTAAATATATACTGGAATTTATTGCCTGAAAGTTTTATACTAGAAGAATAAGTATAGAATATAGGAGAATTGATATAGGGAAGTTAGATTACAACTCTCAATTCTAAGCTGAGTGATGGTATATTTTTAGAAAGGGGCAGTTATATGTTTGAGTTTAAACGTATATTTAAAAAGAGTAGATATATCGAGGTTAAAAATTTAGAAGATGAAGATGGCGAGAAAAAACCTAATATACCCAGCGGAATGTGGGTTAAATGTGAGACTTGTGGTAAAATCCTTTATAGTAAGGATTTAGAAAGTAGTATAATGACCTGTGAAAATTGTAGAACACATTTTAGAATTGGGTCTAGAGAAAGAATAAATTACACTATAGATAGTGAAACTTTTATAGAATATGATAAAGATATGATCTCAGGCAATCCTATAGAATTTGAAGGATATGAAGATAAACTTCAAGATTTAAGAGACAAAACATTATTAAGTGAAGCTGTGATAACTGGAGAAGGAAAGATAAATGGGCAGGATACTGTAATTGCAGTGATGGATAGTAATTTTATGATGGGGAGCATGGGTAGCGTTGTTGGAGAAAAAATCACAAGGGCTATTGAAAGTGCAACAGAAGCTAAAAAGCCAATTATTATATTTACAGCTTCTGGGGGGGCTAGGATGCAGGAAGGTATATATTCATTAATGCAAATGGCTAAAACTAGTGCTGCTATTGCAAGACATAATGAAAAAGGGTGCCTTTATGTAACGGTGCTTACTGATCCTACTACCGGAGGAGTTACTGCAAGTTTTGCAATGCTTGGAGATATAATAATAGCCGAGCCCAATGCACTAATAGGGTTTGCAGGCAAACGAGTTATTGAACAAACCATAAAGCAAAAATTGCCTGATGGCTTTCAGAGGGCTGAATTTTTGCTTCAAAAGGGTTTTATAGATATGGTGGTGGATAGAAAAGCTATGAAGGATACATTAACTGAGATATTGAAAATTCATAGCTAATATAGAGTTATAAAAGTAGCACATGGGGAGGAGATTTTATGGGAACTTTGCCTTTTGAAAAGCACATGTATGAACTTAAAAGTAAAATTGATGAACTTAAAAATTTAGCAACAGAGCAAAATATGGATTTAGAAAAAGAAATAAGACAGATGGAAGTTAAACTCTATAATATGCAAAAGGAAGCCTATAAAAATTTAACTGCCTGGGATAAAGTAAGTATTGCAAGGCTTGTGGAACGTCCTACTGCGCTTGATTATATAAATAGAATTTTTGAAAATTTTATGGAACTTCATGGAGATAGATATTATGGAGACGATGAGGCTATTGTAGGTGGCATTGCATATATTAATGGTATTGCTGTAACTGTTATTGCTCAGCAAAAGGGAAATAACACAAAGGAAAATATAAAGAGAAATTTTGGAATGCCAAATCCAGAAGGATATAGAAAAGCTTTAAGACTTATGAAACAGGCAGAAAAGTTCAAAAGACCCGTTATTTGTCTTGTAGATACTCCAGGAGCATATTGTGGACTAGGTGCAGAAGAAAGAGGTCAAGGCGAAGCAATTGCTAGAAATCTTATGGAAATGTCAAATTTAAAAACACCAGTAATCTCCATAGTTATAGGAGAAGGTGGAAGTGGTGGAGCTTTAGCCTTGGCGGTAGCGGATGAGGTTTGGATGCTTGAGCATGCAATTTATTCTATTTTATCACCAGAGGGTTTTGCTTCTATATTATTTAAAGATGCAAGGCTTGCGCGTGAAGCTGCTAATGCAATGAAAATAACAGCTCAAGATTTAATTAATTTTGGAATAATAGATAGAATTATAAAAGAGCCACTAGGGGGCGCGCATACTAATGTAGATGAGATGGCATTAAGTATTAAGCGTAATTTAGAGGAATCAATTAATAGATTAACAGCGGAACCTATAGAATCATTACTTACCAAAAGATATTATAAATTTAGAAAGATTGGCAAGGTAGTAGAATAAACCATAGGCTCATAAGGTCATTAATGTGTTTAATTTTGCCGTGTTTAAGAAAAGTATATATACTTTTCTTTTTTTTTGTATTGAAGTGTATGTATAAATCATACATAATAGAAGATGAGAATAATATTTAGCAGAAGGGCAAAGGGGAATTGAGTTATGAGTAAAAAACATAGTGAGACAATTTTAGTAATAGATTCAGGATGCGATTTACCTTTAGATTATATTGGACAAGATAATATAGTACCCATAGGGTTAGTATGCAATTTTAAAGGTGAGGCGATAGAGGATGACTTTGGAAAAAAATTTATTCGTAAGGACTTTTATGATGCTTTAAGGCAAGGAGAAATGCCAACGACCTCACAGATAAATAGCCAAAAGTATGTAGAGGTTTTTAAAAAGTATGTTAAGAAAAAAAAATCTATCATATATATTGTCATGTCTTCTGGAATATCAGGAACTATAAATAGTGCAAATCTAGCAAGAGAAACTATACTTGAAGACTTCCCAGAGGCAGATATAAGCATAGTTGATAGTAAATGTGCAAGCCTTGGGCAAGGACTTTTAGTTCATTATGCCTATGAGATGTTGAAAAAAGGAAGCTCGAAAGATGAAATAGTTACCTGGCTTGAGACAAATAAACTTAAGATTAACCATTGGTTTACAGTTAATGATTTGAACCATTTAAAAAGAGGTGGAAGAATATCAAGTTCAGCTGCAACCGTTGGTACATTGTTGAATATAAAACCTGTTTTGTTTATTGACAACGAAGGACTACTTACTCCTTTTTCTAAATGTAGAGGAAGAAAAAAGGCAATACATACCCTAGCTGAAAAATTCAAAGAAAGAACAGATCCAAATGTATTGCAAGTTATTGCCATAAGTCATGGGGATTGTCTTGAGGATGCATTAACTCTTGAGGCATTGGTTCGCGAGAATGGAAATGTTAAAGATGTTATTTTAAATTATGTGGGTACAGCCATAGGGTCTCATACAGGACCAGAAATATTAGGATTATATTTTATAGCCGATGAAAGATAGGGCTAAACTATATTGTGGGGAATAAAATCGCAATTATAATTTCATTTAATAGATTAAAAGAAATTTATATAAATAAGGTAAAAGGGAGACGTCTTATTACGACGGCTTCATTTTGATTTATAAAACATAAAAACAACATTAATATTTTTCTATATTAATGTTGTTTTTATTTATATATTATTAAAATTGGACTTCAAAAGGCAAGCCGTTGGGCATAGGGTATTCCCATCTTATATGGGAAAGCTATTCCGTTTCTTTTCCTAATTTCTTAGATTCTTTAGAAACACCTATTTCATTTGCAGTTTCCATTCTCATTTTAGATAATTCTTGTTTTGTTTTTGGATTAGCCTTTTTATTATCTTTGCTATTTTTGTTGTCTTTATGTGACATTAATAACCCTCCTTGTATTGTTTAAGCGTAGAAAACAATTGTTAATTGTTTTGACACTTTCTAATAAATCTGTTCAATAATAATATAACCAAAATCATGAAATGTATTCGAGAAAAATGTATTTTAAAATGATATAATTAGTAATATTTAAAAAAGTTACTTAGGAGGAAATGTTAATATGAATAAAACAATAGGATTTATAGGTTGCGGTAATATGGCACAAGCTATGATAGGTGGAATAGTAAAATCTAATTTAGTTCCCAGTAAAAAAGTAATAGGGAGTAATCCATCAGATAGGAGTTTGAATAAGGTAAAAGAAGAATATAATATTTTAGTAACTAAGGATAATGTGGAAGTTGCGAAGTTTTCTGATATATTAATATTAGCTGTAAAGCCTTATAAATATTTTGATGTTATCCATGAAATAAAACCATATTTAAAGAAGGATGTAGTCATAATAACTATAGCTGCGGGGATAACGCTTGAGAGTATGGGCAGCGCATTAGGAGACTGCGCAAAAGTTATAAGAACTATGCCGAATACTCCGGCACTTGTAGGCGAAGGAATGAGTGCACTGTGTGCTAATAAAAATATAACTAAAGAAGAATTGCAAGATGTAGTAAGTATTTTTGAAAGCTTTGGTAAGGTAGAAATATTAGAAGAAAATCTTATTGAGATAGTTCCAGCGGTAAGTGGTTCATCACCTGCTTATGTGTATATGTTTATTGAAGCCTTAGGAGATGGTGCTGTACTTCAAGGAATGCCAAGAGATAAGGCTTATAGAATGGCAGCTCAAGCAGTGCTAGGAGCAGCTAAAATGGTTCTTGAAACTGGTGAACACCCAGGAAAGCTTAAAGACAATGTATGTTCACCAGGAGGAACTACCATAGAAGCAGTATATACCTTAGAGAAAAATAATTTTAGGGGCTCAGTAATTTCAGCTATGGAAAGTTGCACGGAAAAGGCAATTAAAATGGGTAAAAAATAATCTCAATTGTAAAACAGCCTAATAAAAAGTTTATAATTTGTTTATAATTTGTTTATAGAAAGTAGAGACATGTACTTTAAAATAGAATTATGAAAGGCTTTCATGTTATAAAGCAAATTTAAATAAAAAGGGGATTCTATAAAATGAAATTAAATAAAACAACAACAACAATCATAAGTTTTGCTCTAGGTACCGTAATGTTTACAACTACAGCTATTGCTCAAGTATTATCTAAAAGTGGGTATGATCAGCTTAAAGATTCTGTAAAATATACAGCAGAAAGTTGTACAACTAAACTTTCAAGCTACACCACGGATATGTCATTTAGTTTAAAGGATAATGGTACAGTTATTTATTCTGGTAATTCTCTTGATAAAGTTGATGTATCAAATGGAGCTAAGGAAAGTGTATCAAATATGGTAGAGGGTTCAAAAAAGAGTGGAAATTATAATTATTATGATAAAAAAGGATCTATAAGTAAATACAATGAAGAAAATGTTTATCATACAACTGAATATACAAGTCCTCGGGAAAGTGGAGCTTCCAAAAACCCTTTTAAAGAAAAAGGAGCTGATGATATGGAGAAAATTGCAGATGCTCTTGTGGGTAATTTAAAAGATGCAGTGGTAGTTACCGAAAATTCAGATGGAACTAAGACTTTATCTGGTTCTTTAAGTGAAGCTCAAATACCAGCACTTATTAATGCAGTGGTATCTTTTCAATCTAAGAACGAATTTGGTTCTAATAATGAGCAAAATATTCCTAAAATAACAAAAGATGTATTTGTAAAAGAAGTTAAAGGTAATATGGTAACAACTAAAGAGGGATTTATTCAAAATGTTCTTGGAAGCGGAGTGATTTCAGGTAAAGATGACAGTGGTAAAGATCATAAATTAACCTTTGAACTATTAGTAAAGATGACGGGTATTAACTCAACTAAGGTTAGTAAACCAGATCTTACTGGTAAGAAAGTAGAAAAAAATATAGAACAAGATCATAGTAAATTATCTAATCCTGAAAAATATATAGGAAAATACAAATCAGATATTCTAATGGAGAAGGATGCTAAATTCATAAAAATAGGTGAAAGATTTATAGATGTTACTGCAGTAGATGAAAAGGGCATTAGTGGAAGACATTATGAAGAATATGCAAAGGGATATGAAGAATACGCAAAAGATAAAAAAGACTTTAAGTTTGATGCAAAATTCGAAAAAGGTCAGTTTAATGGAACAGTTATTGCAGAAGGTTCTTCAAATAAAAGCATAAAAGGTAATATATCTATTAACCAAGGTTCAGCAAAAATATACTTTAACACAGGTGAAAACATAAGCGGAAATATAATTAACGATGATCAATATAGTAAAGTATTCAATTAATATTGCAGCTTCGCAGAAGATGATTTAATGGTATTATGGGTAGGGGACTCTAAAACAAGGTATGGTAGGGGTCCCCAACTTATCTTGTTTTATAATTTGATTAATGTGACTTTAAATCTATAATAATAAAACTTATCAAACTAAATTGGGGGTGCACAATGGAAAAAGTAATTGAAATTAAAAACCTTTCCAAGGTATATAAAAACGGAAGAGGTATAACAGATATTAATCTAGATATACATAAAGGCGAAATATTTGGTTTTTTAGGACCAAATGGTGCAGGGAAGACTACTGCTATGAAAGTCATGACTGGTCTTATAAAACCAGACAGTGGTGATGTTAAAATTTTAGGGCACAGCATCGTGGAAGAATATCAAAAGGCTATGGGTAAAGTAGGTTGCATTATAGAAACTGCAGAATCTTATCTATATTTAACTGCCTATGAGAATTTAAAACAAATTTCCAGGTATTATAAAAATGTTGATGATGAGAGAATAAATGAAGTTTTAGAGCTTACAGGACTTTTAAAATATAAAAACGAGAAACCAAGAAAATTTTCTCTTGGAATGAAACAAAGACTAGGAATTGCAGCTGCAATTTTATCTCGGCCTGAAGTTATTATTTTAGATGAACCCTTAAATGGACTTGATGTTGAAGGGATGATTTCTATGAGAAATATAATAAAAAGCCTAGTAGAAAAAGAAAATGCTACATTTTTTATTTCAAGTCACCTTATCCATGATGTTGAACTTACTTGTACTCATATTGGTGTATTATACAATGGACGAATGCTTAATGTAGATACTATGAAAAATATACTAAACAATTATGCTTCCCTTGAAAATTATTTTGTTAGCGAGGTAGAAAGAAATGGTAGAATTTAAAGCTGCTTTAACAAATGAAATTGAAAAATTATATAAAAGAAAAAAAGTTTTAGTTGCAGTGATTATATCACTTATATTCATAATAATAGGGCAGCTATCTATGGTTGTATTAAGAACGGGTTTTGGGGTGCGTGGGGTTTCTAGCATGGAATTTCCTATACTTGTACTTTCTGTAGTGGTAAACACTATTCTGCCACTATTTACTGCTCTTGTTACCATAGAAAGTTTTTCAGGAGAATTTTCACACAATACTATGAAAATAGCACTTACAAGGCCTATTTCAAGATTAAAGTTTTATACAGCCAAGCTAACTGCAATTATGCTATTTATACTTGCCAACCTTTTATTCGTAATGATTTTTTCAATACTTGCTGGTTGTCTTTTTAATTCAAATTCCTTTACTTTAGGAAGTGTTTTTAAAATTATAATTTCTTATACTGTAACACTAATACCTATGGTGATTTTATCAATAATAATTGCGTTTTTCACCAATATAATTAGAAGTGGAATAGGCGTATTTTTCCTATCTATTTTTGCTTTTGTTACATTTAAAGGACTAGGAGTTATATTTTACAGATATGCTGGCATATTTATTACGTCTATGATGAACTGGTATACGCTATATAACATGGATACTATCCCTACTATTAAAATTTTTCTTCAGTTTATGATGATGCTTAGTTATGGTATAATATTTTTTACAGCAGGATATTATTTATTTGATAAAAAAGAATTTTAAAAGTAGCTGTTAAGTTAATTTAGTGGCTTTTTGAGGTGAAAAAATGAATATAAAAAAACGGTTAATTGTCTCCAATACTATAACTATAGTAATTCCTTTTGTCCTTACAATTATAGCGGCGTTTCTATTTATTTTTGCTGCCTCAACAGTTTTTAACAAGGACGTAAGTTATGATAATTTTAAAAAATTCATACTTATAAAAACGGAGTTGTCCCATACTAGCAGTGCTATATGGAAACAAAATTCTGAGGATATAGAGGATCCTAAGTTTCAAAAGTATTTGTACCAGAAGTTATCAAATATAGATGGAGACCTTATAATCCTTAAAAACAATATCGTTGTTTTTGCATCAAAGGATATGAATAAAATTGATATAGAAAAATGTTTATTAGAAGCTGAAAGTAAATCTCAAAAAAAACAAGTCATAATTGGTACTAAAGCTTACATGGTGGAAGTAGCACCAATTAGGTTTAAAGATGAAGCTCTAGGCCATGCCATTTTATTGGCACCAATTCTAGATTATTCAAATACTTTTGAAAAATTTATTATATTTATCCTTGTGGTATTTATTATGACGTTTATAGGGGTTAACATGAATATGTCCTATCTACTTTCAAAAAGAATAATAAAGCCCCTATCACTTTTAAAAACGGCAGTGGGGGAAATTAGTAAGGGTGATTTAGAACTAGAAATAATTGAAGTTGGAGATAAAGAAATTGTGGAGTTATGTGCTGATTTTGAAAAGATGAGAATACAACTTAAGGATTCTATTCGTTTGAAAAAGAAGTACGACGATAATAGGACAATGCTAGTTTCTAGTATATCTCATGATCTTAAAACCCCAATAACTTCAATAAAAGGTTATGTTAAAGGTGTGTTAGATGGTGTAGCAAATACTCCTGAAAAGGTAGAGCGCTACTTAAAAACTGTTTATTCAAAGGCAGAACAAATGGATGTTATGATTGATGATTTACTCTTATATTCCAAATTGGATTTAAGTCAGCTTCCTTTTAACTTTGAAAAAACAGATATTATAGATTACTTTAATTACTGTATTAATGAAAGCTCTATAGAACTTGAAAAATCCAATATAAAAATCTGCTTGAAAAATGATTTAAAAGGGTCAAAATACGTTAAAATCGATAGAGAAAGATTGATGAGAGTTATACTAAATATTATTGATAATGCTCGTAAATATATGGATAAAGAGCAAGGTGAAATTACTATAATGCTTAGAGAAACCAATTCTAGCATTATTATCGAGATAAGGGATAACGGTTGTGGCATTGATGAGAATGATGTAAATAAGATCTTTGATAGGTTTTACAGAGCAGATGCTGCAAGAAGCGAAGCTAATGGAAGTGGACTTGGACTTGCCATTGCAAAACAAATTGTAGAGGGACACAAGGGTACAATATGGGCTGTAAGTCATGAAAATAATGGCACAAGCATTTTGATATCATTTGGAAAAATATCAGAAGGGTAGAGGATTATTATGAAAAGGATTTTAATAGTTGAAGATGATGAATGCATTGCTGAACTTGAAAAAGACTATTTAGAGCTCGAAGGCTTTGAAGTTATTGTATGTAATAATGGAGTAGATGGATTAAATGTATTAAAAACAAATCAATTTGACTTGTTAATTCTTGATGTTATGCTTCCTAAAATGGATGGGTATACTATTTTGCGTAGTTTGCAAGAGGAGAAGGACATTCCAGTTTTAATGGTTTCTGCAAAAAAAGAAGACATTGATAAAATAAAAGGTTTAAGTCTTGGTGCAGATGACTATATCACAAAGCCCTTCAATCCTAGTGAACTAGTTGCTAGAGTTAAGTCACATATTCGAAATTATGAAAGAATAAAGAATAAATTTAACAAAAGTGTAAAAAGCGATACTCTTATAATAAGAGGGCTAGAAATAAAAAAAGATTGTAGGCAGGTATTTATGAATGGGTCTGAAATAAATTTAGCTCAAAAAGAATTTGACTTATTGTTATATTTGGCTGAAAATCCCAATAGAGTATTTAGCAAAAATGAATTATTTGAAAAAATTTGGGGGTTTGATGCTATAGGAGATACTGCAACTGTTACAGTGCATATTGGCAGAGTCAGAGAGAAAATTGAGGTATCTACTTCTGCTCCTCAATATATTGAAACGGTTTGGGGTACTGGGTACAGGCTTAGGGTGTAAAAAATATTCTAAATTTGTACCTTTTTAGTTCTTTAGATTTTTTTAAATATTACTCCTAATAAGTATTATTAATAATACTTATTAGGAGTAATATTTATTATAGGACAAACATATATATTTAGCAAAGGCATTAAAAAATTATAAAATCTATTGACTTACGAACAAACGTTCGCTATACTATTAATATAGTATCAAGACTAAAAATACCTGTAAAATGTTTTTTAATATATAGTTATTGTGTTTTATAGCAGCTTGAATTTACAGCTGAACTGAATTTTTAATGGGCTACTTTAGTAGATGATTTAACTGGAGGTAAAACCACATGGAAACAAAGGACTTATGGGTTAAAATTAATTATTCGCAAGATGGGAATGAAAGTTTAGCTATAACTTATGCTACGAGTAAGGGCAAGGTTAATCATTCCTCTAAGTATCTAATTTGTGGGGGAATGTATAATAGAAATGGTGGAACTATAATGTTTAAGGCGAAAAATATAGAAGAAGCTACAGAAATAGCTAATAATAATCTAGTAGCTAACGCAGGCTCTAATAAACATAAACATATTAAAAGAATATGAAAACATAGGTTATGATTTAATGGATAATAATCTATGCATATAAAATATTAAATCATCACCTGCGGTGCTGCAATATTAACGACTTCAGAAGGAGGTTTAGACTCCAACTGAAGTTTTGTTTTTGTTGTAGAATGTAACTCCCACTTATAGAAGTAGGAGACTTTCCTTCTGAAATGTCGTTAAATGGTAAATTCAATATTTTCGATTACTAAATCTAACTTCTCTACCAATGAAATAGTTATCCCAACCTCTTGGGAATTATAATAGGCTCCACTTTTTACAATTTTAACCTCTGGCCTTAAAGCATAGGTAGGAAATACCCTTGTTACCACACAGATATCACCAGTATTAAGTTTAACTAGGGTTCCAGGTGGGTAAGGGACAACAGCCTTGGAAAATGCTTTAACCATTTTATAATCAAATTGAGTATCACTATGGGCGAAAATATACTCTATAGCATTATTAGGGCACATAGCTTTTTTATAAGGCCTGTCTGAGGTAAGGGCATCATACACATCTGCAATAGCAACAATTCTAGCAAATCTATTTATAGATTTATCCTTTATATTATCTGGATATCCGCATCCATTAACTTTTTCATGATGTTGAAGGGCTACGATTCTCGAGGGAGCAGATATATCCAAAGAATCTTTTAAATAATCATATCCTTTAGTAGTATGCTCTTTCATAATTTTAAACTCTTCTTCAGTTAAGGGACCAGGTTTTAGAATTATTTCTTTTGGAATAAGAACTTTACCTATGTCATGTATAAGTGCACCCATACATAAAGTATAAAGATCACCTTGATTTAGTTGCAATTGAACACCGAGTACTAGAGAAATTATAGCTACATTTACACTATGTTGGTAGGTGTAATTATCCATACTTTTAATGTCTACCAGATTAATCATTACGTTTTTCTTGCTTATAATTTCATCAATTATATTTTTAGCAATATTCCCTATAGATTCAAAATAAGATTGCTTCTCTTTTGCAAATCTTTTTTTGTTGAAATTTGCATCATTAGAATATAAACTGTATTTTTCTAAGCTATAGAAGGTATCTTTTATAGCTTTTATAGCAGTTTGGCGTAATTCGGGTTTTATTACATCTTCAATTATAATATCGCTATATTTATCATTAATATAAACAGAATAAATTTGTAACCCCTTAATTCTTAATAAAAAATTTTCGGTTAATGCAACACCTTTTCTTAATAAAACCCTGCCGTCATTATCGAATATAGTTTTAGCCAGGGAATCTCCTGGTTTTACAAATTCTATTGGTACAAGTCGCATAATTACATCACATCCCAACTTAAATATAAACAATTAAGTAATTTTATATAATTTAAATGAGTTTTAATATTTAAATTAATATTAAAGGCTATTTTTAATGAAAAAAAACCACATATGAACAAAAATTTAAATTCATGGAATATAAAGATATAATATATTTTACACTATTAAGAGCGAAAATCACAGTATTACTTATTAATATCATAAATAATATATTTTACGACAAAATTTGTAATTTTAAATGTAAATATATATATTATTTACACTAAAAATAGAAATATATGATATTGAAAATATAATACATATAATATAATACATATAATATAAAAAAAGAGCTTGAAAAAACCGTATTTTAGGACAATTTATAAAAAAAATTTTGGAATAAGGTTGAATACTTACAATTATAAACTATAATTAAAAGTGAAACTATCAATATAGCATATAATCTTGAGAATTCAAGATCACTTAGAAATAAGCATATGTCGTTAAACTAAATTGTAATTGATGGCTTGAATAATTCTAATTGGGAGGAAATATAATGAGCATACTATCACGAAATGATATTTGTTGGTGTGGCAGTGGCAAGAAATATAAAAAATGCCATATGGAGCAGGATATATTTATAAGTAATATAGAACAAAAAGTGGGTTATAAAATACCTAGGGATATAATGAAAACAGAGGAACAAATAGATGGCATAAGGAAGAGTTGCAAGCTAACTCATGAGATCCTTGATATGGTGGGAGAGCGGATAAAAGTCGGAGTAACTACAAATGAAATAAATACTTGGGTGCATGAATATACTGTTGAGCATAATGCATATCCAGCACCACTAGGCTATGGTGGTTTTCCTAAAAGTGTATGTACATCGATAAATGATGTAATATGCCATGGCATACCTGATGATACAGTTTTAAAAGATGGCGATATAGTTAATGTAGATGTGACTTGTATATTAGATGGTTATTATGGCGATGCCAATAGAATGTTTATAATGGGTGAAGCATCAAAAGAAGCAATAGATCTGGTACGTGTATCAAAAGAGTGTTTAGATCTTGGAATACAGCAGGTTAAACCTTATAATACCCTTGGAGATATAGGGAATGCAATTCAAGAGCATGCGGAAAGTCATGGATATTCTGTAGTATATGATTATGGTGGGCATGGTGTTGGACTTGAGTTTCATGAAGAACCTTTTGTACCTCATATAGGCAAAAAGGGAGAGGGTACAATATTACTACCTAATATGACCTTTACTATTGAGCCTATGCTTAACATAGGAAGCCCAGAGGCTGATGTACTTGAAGATGATTGGACAGCTGTTACAATTGACGGGTCATTATCATCTCAGTGGGAACATACCATACGTGTTACTGAAACGGGATATGAGATACTAACATAGAACTGTATTATACATTTTTAACACCCCCAATTATTGGGGGTGTTTTTAAGGTTAAATGGATAATAAGGGTAAAAGTTTAGTTCTATAAACATAATCAAAAGGAGAGATATAATTGAAAATTAATAAAGATAAAGAAAATATAATATTTAATAAACCATATATGATTATGATTTTAGCACTTATAAGTTGTTTTTTATGGGGAAGTGCTTTTCCGTCAGTAAAGGTAGGGTATCAGGTATTTTCTATACCTTTATTTGGTGTGTTTTTATCCTATGTGCTTCTAGGCGAAAGGGTGGTTGGAACTAAAGTTATAATGGCAGTTATTTTAGTTATAGTAGGCATAATTATTATTAACACTGAAGCAAAAAAAGCTTGAAAGTGATGTAATTCAATTCCTATTCATGCAACAACAGTATTGCAAATGTTGTTTTAGTACTGATATTTGACGTTTTATTAAGAAAAAAGCTAAACTCTATGAGAATTTGTTATAATCATAGATAAGTACAAATTTTAAAGAGATTATAAAAAATAGGAAATTATAGAAATATTTTTCTAAAAAGTGATGATGATATACAACAAATATGTTATATTTGTATTGTGATACAGAATCAAAGGTGATTTTAGGATTCTATCACTTTAGGTTATGAATTAATTAATATTTAAGGAAGTGATTAAAATGGAAATTATTAATAATAGATATAGGATAGTTAAATGTATAAAGCAAAATAGGGTAGTTTCCAGTTATGTAGTTAATGACATAATAAAAAATTATGATACGGTGCAATTAAATATTATTAATTCAGAATATCTTAAAAAAGAATTAATAGAATTCTATACAAAAGAGTTCATTAGTTTAACTAACCTTGACTGTAAAAATATAACATCAGTATATGATTTTGACTTAGTTAATCTGTTAGATAATAAAAAATTAAATGATAAAGTGCATTTTTACACAAATGAATATGTGCAAGATAACTTTAGCATTTTAGATATTGCAGGTGAAATGCCAAATGAAGAGATATTAGATATGTTTATAGAAATTTGCCAAAGTATAAACTATCTTCACTTAAAAGGCTTTATTTATAGTGGTATAAATTTATCTAATATTATAGTTTCAAATATAGAAAATGGTGAAAAGTATTGCATTAAATTCAAAGATTTTGCCACTTTGGAGCTTGAAAAACAGGGTTTCTGGAAGGAAGAAAATAAAGCTGATTATTTTAAGGCACCAGAAATATTAGCAGGGGAAAAAGACAGTATTTCTAGTGATATATATTCTCTGGGGGTATTACTTTTTATTATATATATGAAAAGTAAAGATCATAATTTCAGTATTAATGAAGAGATTATAGATCAAAATGGGCTTAAAATTCAGGAGATAATTAGTAAAAATAAAAATTTTAATGCAAAATTTAAAAAAATAATTTACAAAATGATTTATAGTGATGCTACAAAAAGATACAAAAGTATTTCAGAACTAGTTATGGATATAAATATTGTTTTTATTAAGAAATATGTACCACATAGAAAAGAAGAAATAGAAAAATTAAATTTTAAATTGAAAATGATAGGTAGAGATGAGGAAGTTAATAAAATTATTAATATGTATGATTCTATTAAAAACAAAAGCAACTATAATTCTACTATCTTAATTCATGGAGAATCAGGTATTGGTAAAACTAGGTTTCTTAATTCCATAAAATATATTTTTTCATTGAATAAAGTAAATGTTTATAGTAGTTTTATTTTGGATGCTTCTACTAAAAATACTAATAAGGCTTTTATAGATATATTAAAACAATTCATTTGTGAATGTGAACCAGAGGTGCTAGAAAAATATGAGTCGGAGCTAGTGAAATTTATACCTGGACTAAGTGGTAAAAAAAATATAATACCATCTGAGCCATTAAGCGGTAATAAAGAAAAATTTAGACTTATACATTCTGCAACGGGATTTATTGAAGAATGTATAAATAACATACCCATAGTTATTATTATTGATAATTTTCACTTAGCTGATGATTTTACCATAGAGTTAATGGAATATCTTACGAGAAAAAAACTACCAAATAAAAATATTATGGTCATAATGTCCTACTGTGACGGAGAATGTGTGCTAAATAAGAAATTTACAGAATTCAATAAAAATATATCAAAGAGCAATGGTTTAACTAATATTTTTTTAAAAGAGCTAGATGAAAAAGAAGTAGGTAGAATGATTCAAAGTATTCTTAGTATGCCTACTATACCCTATAAATTTGTAGCTAGTATATATGAAAAGACAAAGGGTAATCCATTATTTGTGCAAGAAATTATAAAGAGTTTTTTTAGTAAAAAATATATCTATGCAGATAGTGAAAAGGGGTATTGGTCTACAGATTATAAATATTCTGAGTTTATAGTACCAACAGATATGCATGGAGTACTATTAAATCAAGTTAAAGAAATGGGACAATTAAATTATAATATTTTACAAATAATATCAATATTCAATAGTGCTGTTTCTTTAGAAATAATTGTGAGTTTTATTGAAAAGAATAATAGTGATTTAGACAAAGCTATTGAAGGCCTTATTTCCTCGGGAATACTATGCAAAAAAATTGAGGATAGAGGTTTTGTATTTGATTTTTATAATAAATTTCTTAAAAGTCTTATGTATGAAAAAATAGAGTCGAAAGACAGAAAAAGCATGCATAAATTGGCTTCGCTAGTGCTTGAAAACCAATATAAACAGGGTGGCAGGGAATATATTGAGGAATTAATTTATCACTTAGAAAAATCTAATCAAGAGGAAAAGATTATTGATTATTGCATTGAGAATGCTGAAAAAATGAAGCTTCTAAAAAATAGAAGTGATGCAATAAAAAATTTAACTAAAGCGATATCTATAATAAATTATGACTGGGATCCGGTTAAAAATATAAAACTTATTATGGAGCTTGCAGGTTTGCATGAAGAAGAGGGGCATATTGATTTAGCTCTAAAATACTATCTATCAATACAGAAGTATAAGGGCAATACTGAGTTTCATAAATATATAATAGATAGCTTAATTAAAGTAGCGCAGGTGTATTTAAGCAAAAATAATATAGATAGTACTGTTTATTATATTGAAAAAATTCAGACTATGCTTTCAAAAGTAGATTATGTTTCGGGAATGCTTAAATGCCAAAGTATTATTGCATCGGTATATGACATAAAGCAAGACTATGAAAGTATACAAACTATATGTAACAGCTGCTTAGACAAGTGTATAGGGGAATATGAAGAACTTAAAACTATATTTTACAACCATAAGGGATTAGCTTATTTAAGAAGTGGTAGAGTTCAGGAAGCATTAGTAATATTTGAAAAAAATATAGAAGTTTGCAATAAATATAATAATATTAAGGGATTAATAAAATCCTTAAATAGAATAGGTGTTATTTATGGAGATTATTATCAAGAGGATAATAAAGCTATAAAATATTTTGTGGAAATGAAGGACCTATGTGAAAAAAACAATATGCGCTCAGAAGAGATACTTGCTTTAATAAATATTGGTGCTACATATTTTTCTAAGCAACAGTACGAAGTATCTTTACAATATTTTATGGAGATATTGAAAATATGTAAAAAATATGAAGATGAATTCCATGTTTTTTATTGTTATAATTCTATTGCTAGCTCATATTTAAAATTGGGTGATTATGATAATGCTTATAAGTATTATGAACTTTGTAATAAGGAGCTGGAAAATCATCCTAATCAAGCAAAAGAAATAGGTGAATTTTATTTTTTAGCCGCTGAAATAAATTACAAATTTGGCGATTTGGAAAAGGCTCAGTTATATATACAGCAATCACTAGATATATATGAAGAGGATGAATGTATTTTTAAATGGCAGTCTCAGATTTTAAATGAATATATAATGTTTCATTTTAGAGAGAATGATGGAAATTCAAATGAAATCATTAAAAATATTATAACTATAGCCAGTAAAATATCCTCATTGAGTAGTAGACTTAACATATTTTACGATGCAATAATTTTTTTGAATGAAAATGGAAAACAACAATATATACCTAATATTCTTAGTGAAATTAAAAAGATTGATATTGATATAAAAGATCATAGAGTCTATGTTAAAAAATTATATGTTGATGGATTAAGGGATAAGAAGAAAAGTATTAAAATTTTCAAAGAAGCCTTAGAATATTCAAATAAATATAATGAAGTAGATATATATTGGAGAGTATACACTGCAATGGGAGATCATTACTTTGATAAAAAGGATTATTTGTATGCAGTAATCTATTATTTTGAGGCTTGTGGTATATTAAAGGATATAATCAATAAATTACCAGTGGAGTGTAGATTGTCTTATATTAAGTTAAATAATGCATTTAGGCCTTTCAATAAATTTTTAGTCATTAATAGATATTATAAGGAAAATAGAGATGTGAAAGTATTAGAAGTTGCGCCTGTTAATGTTAAGGATGAGGTTGGACTATTATGTTTACTAGAGCAAGTAAATCATAAAGATATTTTGAAAAATAAGAATTTTATAAAGTCTATAAAAAAAATATATTCATCATCTCTTCATGAAGATATCCATGACATAAGTGATGTTTTAGAAAATCTACAAGAGGATAATGGAAAAAACTTAGAGCTTATAATAGATTATTTATCATATATAACACTAGCCACTAGGGGAACTATTATTATAAATGATAATGACAAAGGTTATAAAGTTATTGCATCTAGTGATAGAAGATATGAATTGCCACAAAACCAAGAGGTATTATCTAAAATTTTAACTGGAGAGAGACCAGTTTTAGTAGGGGATGTATCTCTAGAACAAAATATAAATGGAGATACAAATAGTATTAATAATACTTTAAAAGCCTTTATTTGCATTCCTATTATTATGGAAAATGCTAATGAAAAAGGTTTTATTAAAAGTGAAAGAAGAAAAAATATACAAGGCAGTAAGGATGTTATTGGATATGTATATATAGAATCACAAAGGGTATTAAACAATCTTAATAATGATAGCATGAAAAAATGTATGGAGCTCAGTAAAGTTATAGGTATAATAATTGAAAAATATAAATTTAGGTTAACTGCGTCTATTGATAAATTGACAGGAACTCTTACTAGAAAATATCTAGAAGAGGCATTAGATGAACAAATTGAACTATCAAGTCAGACAGGCAGTGAATTTTCACTTATTATGTATGATTTAGATTATTTTAAAATAATAAATGATAAGTTTGGACATAGGACAGGCGATTATGTGTTAAAAAGGGTTTGTGATGTTGTTATGAGCAATTTAAGAGAAACCGATGTTGTAGGTAGATATGGTGGTGAAGAATTTATTGTTATTCTTCCAGGCACTGGTGTTTGCGATGCTGAGCTTATAGCTGAAAAACTTAGGACTAAAATAGAAGGACAAAAAATACTGGACAATAGACGAGAGGTTACTGTAAGTTTGGGCGTGGCATCCTATCCTCTGCATGGTGAGTGGCAGGATGAATTGGTTGAAAGAGTAGATCAAGCCCTATATGTGGCAAAGCAGCAAGGGCGAAATAGATATGATATTTGGAATAGTGAATTCTCTAAAAAGGCGAAAAGAACAGATAGACTTACTGGAATAATATCTGGTAATACAATTCAAGACCATAGAAATGTACTTGCTATGATAGAATTAATTGAGCTTACAAATATAAATATTGCAAGAGAAGATAAAATATATAATTTATTAGGTAGAATTATTGAAATTACAGAAGCACAAAAAGGAATATTGTTTATTATGGATAAGGACAATATTATAGACAAATATTCAAGAAAAATTTTCAAAAATGAATGGATGGATATCCATACCTATAATGAGAATATAATAAAATCTGTAATTAAGAGTAAGCAGGGAGTATGCAAGATAGATTGGGACACAATAACTGAGTATGACACCGTTACAGGTGTTCCAAACTGGCAATCTGTTATGGTAATTCCATTGATTCAAGGTGATATAGTAAAAGGAGTATTGTACTTAACGGAATCTACGGTGACAAAAGAATTTGGTTTCGAGGATTTTAACTTTGTAAATACGCTGGGCAAGATAATAGTTCCGATACTATAGCACTATTTTTAAGTAAACCCTGGGTAACCAAGTTACTGAGGGTTTTAGGCCTTTAAAGGGAATTATAGAATTTTAAATCAAAAAAATAAATGATTTTGTTTTTCAACTATGGTATAGACAAAATAAAAATGAGGGAACATAGATGTATAAAAGCATTTATGTTGTTAGTAGTGTGGAATAAAGTGGTGTATAATGAATATATTAAAAGTCTGGTTCCACTTAGGTGGCAAGTTTACAAGAGCTAAAACACAAAATAGGTTTTCGAGTTTTTTTAGAAAGTATGAGGAGGATAAAAATGAAATTTACAATTGGTAGCACATATCATGGCTTTAAGTTAATCCAGGAGAAAAATATAGAAGAGTTAAATTCAGTTACAAGACTATTTGAACATGAGAAAAGTGGAGCTAGATTATTGCATTTAGAAAATGATGATGATAATAAGGTGTTTTCTATAGGATTTAGAACGCCACCTAAAAGTAGTAATGGACTTCCACATATATTAGAGCATTCAGTGCTTTGCGGCTCTAGGAAATTCCCTACAAAAGAGCCTTTTGTGGAACTCATAAAGGGGTCTTTAAATACATTTTTAAATGCTATGACTTTTTCAGATAAAACAATATACCCTCTAGCTAGTAAAAATGAAAAAGATTTTTTTAATCTTATGGATGTTTATTTAGATGCAGTTTTTTATCCTAATTTATACTCTCAGCCAGAAATATTAATGCAAGAAGGTTGGCATTATGAATTAGAAAACAAGGAAGATAAATTATCTTATAAAGGTGTAGTTTATAATGAGATGAAGGGCGCGTTTTCCTCACCTGAAGGTTGTCTTATGCGTAAGATTCAAGAATCTTTATTCCCAGACACCTCTTACGGCGTAGAGTCCGGAGGAGACCCAGAATTTATACCAGACTTAACTCAAGAGGAATTTGTGGAGTTTCATAAGAAATATTATCATCCTTCAAATAGCTATATATTCCTATATGGGGATGGAAACATTGATAAAGAGCTACAATTTATTAGTGAAAAATATCTAAATGATTTTGATAGAATTCCTGTGGACTCAGCGATACAACTTCAAAAACCATTTAGCAGTATGAGTGAACTAAAAATAGATTATCCTATTTCCTCAGAGGATGATGAAAAAGACAAAAGTTTCTTAAGTATGAACTTTGTTTCAGGGGATAATATTAGCCAGCCTGAACTTCATTTAGCATTTGAAATTTTAGAGTATTTATTACTAGAAAGTGCTGCAGCACCACTAAAGAGAGCCCTTGTTGAAGCAGACCTTGGCAAGGATGTATTTGGAAGCTTTGATAATAGCATATTGCAGCCAGTGTTCAGTATAGTAGTAAAGAACTCGAATGAAGCTAAAAAAGAAGAATTTAAGGAAATCGTGTATACAACATTAAAGAATTTAGTTAAAGATGGAATAGATAAAAAATTAATAGAGGCTTGCATAAATATCACAGAATTTAAATTGCGAGAAGCTGATTTAGGAGGTTTCCCAAAAGGATTATTCTATTATATAACTAGTATGGATAGTTGGCTTTATGATAAAGATCCAACTATGCATTTAGAGTATGAAAGTTATTTAAGTAAAATAAAAGCTGCATTAACTACTAATTATTTTGAAAACCTTATAGAGAAGTACTTAATAAATAATACACATAGTTCTATGGTTATTTTAAATGGTAAAAAGGGCCTTGCAGAACAAAAGTCTAAGGCAGTAGAAGAAAAGTTAGCTAGGTATAAGGCTAGTATTTCAGATAGTGAAATAGAGAAAATAGTGCAAGAGACAAAAGCTCTTAAAGAAAGACAAATGACACCAGATACTGTAGAAGTGCTTGAGACTATTCCACTGCTTGAGCGTTCAGACATTGAAACTACAGTAGAGCATTTACCACTAAAGGAAAAGGATGAAAATGGAGTAAAGGTATTATCTCATAATATATTTACTAATAAAATTGCCTATATAAATATATTATTTGATGCTAAAAAAGTAGATATGGAGTTATTACCTTATGTAACCTTACTATCAACTCTTTTAGGAAGGGTAAGTACGGAGAGTACTAATTATCCTGATTTATCTAATGAAATTAATATCCATACAGGCGGGATTCATTTTACAACTGAAGTGTACGGGGATAATGAAAATTTTGAAAAATATAGTCCTAAGCTTGTAGTAAAGAGTAAAGCACTAGTTCCAAAGCTTCCTAAACTATTTGATATTATGGCAGAGATAATTAATACTACTAAATTTGATGAAAAGAAGCGTTTGAAGGAGCTAATTCAACAATTGAAATCAAGGCAGGAAATGAAAATCCTTGATAGAGGACATATGGCAGCAGCTGGAAGACTTACTTCCTACTTTTCACCAGCTTCAGCTTATATAGAAAAAACTACAGGAGTATCTTTTTATGAATTTATAAATGATATCGAAAGAAATTTTGATAATAAGGCAGATGAAATTATTGAAAATTTAAATAAGGTATCAGAACTTATATTTAATAAGAATAATCTTATAGTAAGTATTACAGGAGAAGAGGATATTTATACTGCTTTTGCGGCAGAGCTACCTAAGATTATAAGCATCTTAGGACAAGAAGAATTGCCAGATGCGAAATATGATTTTGCCCTTAATAAAAATAATGAAGGCTTATTATCTTCATCAGATGTTCAGTATGTAGCTAAAGGTTATAACTTTATTAAACAAGGTTACGCTTATTCAGGTAAGATGCTAGTGCTGAAAACTATAGCAAGTTTGGACTACTTATGGAATAGGGTTCGCGTTCAGGGTGGTGCCTATGGTGGTTTTGCAAACTTAGCTAGAAGTGGTAATATAGTATTTGTTTCTTATAGGGACCCTAATGTTTCGGAGACATTAAAAGCTTATGATGGAATATGTGACTATATAGGAAGTTTTGAGGCCTCTGAAAGAGAAATGACCAAGTATATTATAGGAACAATCAGTGAGCTTGATTCACCACTAACACCTTCTATGAAGGGTGAAAGAGCTACAGCATATTATATAAGAGGTATTTCTGAGGCGCAAAGACAAATGGAAAGAGACGAAGTTTTAAGCACAAAGTCTGAGGACATTAAGTCTTTTAAATCACTATTAGATGATATAATAAAAGAAAACTGTTTTTGTGTACTTGGAAATGAAAATAAGCTTAAAGATAACAAAGATATATTTACTAGTCTAGTAAATGTATTTAAATAATATAAAAAGATGCTACTGCCACCCATGTGGCAAGTGGCATCTTTTTTTAAAAAAGAATTAGATAAATTTGTATGAACTTTATAGAATATAGAAGGTAACTGGTGGTATTTGTAGTATATTATAGAGTAATGGTTTAATGCCAGGTTCAGCATGGAAGATTATGATTTAATACAAGGGAGGGTTTTTGATGGCTATTAAAACACTTTTCACATACAACTACGGCGGAGATAAAATCGAAGATATAAAAGCCTTTGGGTATGATGTAAAAGTTATTCCAGAAGAAGGTTTAATTTATAATGATGATTTGGAAGAGATAGAGGTTTTAGTTTGTTATGACCCTTTTAAAACTCTAGACATAGAAAAAATGAAAAAGCTAAAATGGATTCAATTGTCTAGTATAGGAATTGACCAGCTACCAATAGAGCATGTTAAAAATACTTCAATTACAATTACCAATAATAAAGGTGGCTACAGTATACCTATGGGGGAATGGATTGTATTAAAAACCCTAGAGCTTTTTAAGAATAGTAAGGGGCTATATGAAAACCAAAGCAAAAGGAAATGGAAGATGGATACAAGTATTATGGAGTTATATGGAAAGACCATAGGATTTATAGGAACAGGCACTATAGCTACTGAGGCAGCTAAAAGATTTCAGGGTTTTGGGGTAAATATAGTAGGTGTGAATACAAATGGTAGGGATAGTCAATATTTTAATAGCTGTTATCCTATGAGTGAGCTAAATCAAATGCTTAAGATATGTGATGTGGTAGTTGTTACGTTGCCCTATACAAAAGCTACTCATCATTTAATTAATGAGGAGAAATTCATGGAAATGAAATCTGGAGCTTATTTCATAAATGTAGCTAGGGGTAGTATTGTAGATGAAGGTTCACTAATTAAAAACTTAAAAAATGGGAAATTAGCAGGGGCAGCTTTAGATGTGTATGAAGAAGAGCCTTTAAAAGAAAATAATCCATTATGGGATTTAAGTAACGTCATATTAACCTCCCATAATTCATGGGTTTCAGAGATGAGAAACACTCGAAGGTTTGATTTTATCTATAAAAACATGGAAAAATATGCTCAGGGGAAAGAGTTAGTGAATACAGTAGATCTGAAAAAAGGGTATTAGTGATAAATGCAAATATATAGGTGACACAAGGAGGAAATTATGAAAGCAGAAATATTAGCAGTAGGAACGGAAATATTGCTAGGGGATATAGTCAATACAAATGCGCAATATATAGCCAAGAGGCTTGCAGATCTAGGTATAGTAGTTTACCATCAGTCAGTAGTTGGAGACAACCCAGAGAGGCTACTGGAAGCATATAGACTAGCTTTTAGTAGAGCTGACTTAGTTATAACTACTGGGGGACTTGGACCTACAAAGGATGATTTAACTAAGGAAGTAGCTTTTGAATATTTCGGGAAGAAGAGCGTAGTTCATGAAGCTTCTATGAAAATTATTGAGGGGTATTTTAAGGAAATGAATAAACCAATGGCGAAAAGCAATGTGAAACAGGCATATTTCCCAGTAGATGCAGTTATACTTCCAAATAATAATGGCACAGCGCCAGGATGCATAATTGAGGAAAATGGGAAGATAGTTGCACTCTTACCTGGACCACCTAGAGAAATGAAACCTATGTTTGAGGAGGCGGTAGTTCCTTATCTTGAAAAGTTTCAGCAGGGTGTATTAGTTTCAAAGGTGCTTCGTGTTATAGGTGTGGGAGAGAGCTCAGCTGAGGAAATGATAGAAGATATATTAGATAAGCAAACAAATCCAACTGTGGCACCTTATGCTAAAGATGGAGAAATGCTTTTTAGAATTACAGCAAAGGCAAATACCAAAGAGCAGGGCATAAAACTTATAGAGCCTATGGAAGCTGCAATACGTAGCAGACTAGGCAATAACATTTATGGGGAAGGGGACATAACCCTAGAGAATGTACTTGGCCAAATACTTATAAATAAAAAGTTAACTATAGCTACAGCTGAGTCCTGCACAGGAGGAATGGTAGCTGCAAAGCTTATAAATTACCCAGGCATATCTTCTGTATTTATGGATGGCGTAGTGACTTATAGCAATGAGGCAAAAATTAATAGATTGGGAGTTTCAATAGAAACATTGGATAAGCATGGTGCGGTAAGTAGTGAAGTAGCGGCTGAGATGGCACAAGGTATAGCAAAGACTGCAGGCACTAATATTGGGATTTCCACAACAGGAATTGCAGGCCCAGATGGTGGAAGCATTGAAAAACCAGTGGGGCTTGTATATGTAGGTTTATCTATAAATGGCGAGGTTAAGACTAAGATGCTTAAATTATCAGGAGATAGGCAGAAGATAAGGGAAAGAGCAACTATGCAACTTTTGGACTGGCTTAGACGAGAGCTACTATAATTCTCAACTGAAAAAGGTGGGGTATAAATGCATAATAAAGAAATAAATATATGCTTAGTGGGATTTGGAAATGCGGCGCAGGAATTTTGTAGAATGTTAATAACTAAAAGACCAGAAGTTAAAGAGAGCAGAGGGTATGATATTAAGGTCACAGCTATTGCAGGCAGGTCTAAGGGCGGAATTATTAATGCCAGGGGAATAGACCTTACAAAGGTCCTAAGGGATGTAGAAAACAGTGGGAGATTTGATTCTACTGCAGAAGATACTGTGACTATGGAAACATTACAGATTATAAGGAATTGTAATGCTAACTTGCTCGTTGAACTTAGTTCTTTATCTATTCATGATGGAGAGCCAGCAATAACTCATATAGAGACTGCTTTTGATGGAGGTATGCATGTTATAACAGGAAACAAAGGTCCTATAGCCTTTAAGTATCAAAAGCTTCGTGATAATTCAAAAGAAAAAGGTCTACAATTCTTATATGAAACCACTGTAATGGATGGTACCCCTATTTTTAATTTTGTTAAGTGCACATTGCCAGGATGCAAGGTGTTATCTTTTAAAGGAATATTAAATTCTACAACCAATTTTGTGTTAGAACAAATGGAAAGTGGAAATAGTTATGAAGATGCTATTAAAGAAGCTAAAAGAAGAGGGTTTGCAGAAGCTGACCCAACCTTAGACATTGATGGATGGGATGCGGCAGCAAAAACTGCAGCTTTACTTAATGTGTTAATGGATACGAATATAAATCCTACAGAAATAGATAGAAAAGGGATATCACATATTACTTTAGAAGATATAGAAAAAGCTAAGGTAGAAAATTGTAAAATTAAGCTTATATGTGAAGGATATATTGAAGACAATAAAGTAAAAGGGAGGGTACATCCAGTTTATATAAACTATAAGGATACCTTTAGTAATATAGATGCTACCTCCTCTATATTAGCTATAACAACAGATTTAATGGGAGAAGTGCAAATAATAGAAAAGAATCCTGAAATTCAGCAAACGGCCTATGGTATATATAGTGATTTGCTTACGCTTATAAAAACATTATAATAATGTAAGTATTTAAACATATTGTAACACCACAGGTTATGATTTAAGAGAGTTTTAAGATGGAAAAAAGCTTATAAGTATAAAGACACATACCAATATTGGTATGTGTCTTAAAAAATAGATATGTTACTTTCATAGATTCATAAATTTTATCTAGTAGTAACAGGTGGAACAAAAACTCTTGCTGCAAGTTCTGTATCTAGTAGATAAAGACTTGTAGGGTCATCATTAATTCTTTCAAGTCTCTTTATTAGGCCACTAAAGTTAGATTCTTCCTCAACTTGCTCATCAATAAACCACTTAAGTAAGCTTATAGTAGCATGTTCTCTTTCTTCTGTAGCAATGTCAGTAAGATTGTAAATTTTACTAGTTACAATTTTTTCATGATTATATGATATTTGGAAAGCTTCAAGAAGTGATTTAAAATCATTTTGAGGGTTAGGCATCCCTTCTAAAACTATTCTTCCATTCATATCATTTACATAATTATAAAATTTCATAGCGTGAAATTTTTCTTCTTCGGCTTGAACTTTAAACCAATTAGAAAAACCATTAAAATCCTCTGATGCACAATAAGCTGCCATAGCTAAATAAATGTGTGCAGAATAAAACTCAAAGTTAATTTGTTTGTTTAGTTCACTTAATAATTTCTCGCTTATCATAATAATCCTCCTCGTGCTTCTTTGGGTACAAAACAATAATTATGCCCTTGAAAACGTAAATTCATAATAATATATAATACTGTCTGAGTATTGATAATAATTTTTAATTAATTATCAATGTTAAAGTACCTTAATTATACACCTAATAAATTAGACTGTATATATTATTAACTAATGTTTAAAATATATTAATATACGACTTTTAAGGTAATAGTTTTTCTAAATTTATAATTCCTGCCCCTTGCATATATTTCGGAAAATTTAATAAGTTTGAAGATGCCTTTAGTAATGCCAATATATCTTTAAAGCATAAATTTTTATTGTTTTCATAGAGGAGGGCGCATATACCACTTATAAAAGCAGCACCGCAGGAAGTTCCTGTATAGGTTGTATATAAATTAGTAATATGAGGAGGATAGAGCTTCACACCATTCTTTTCAGAGATGAATTTTGTGTCTGAAATTAAGGAACAAATATCAACACAGGCAGAAATCAAATTTGGTTTATCTTGTTTTTTAAAAGGTCCACAGGAAGAGTATTCATATATTTTTGGACTGAAAGTGCTATCATACCCACCTACAGTTATACAATTACTAAGGGTTGCTATGCCTCGTATTGAATTTTTAATGCTTTTATTACTTCCACTAGGAACAATTACTACTACACCCTTTGATATTGCAAGGTCAAAAAGTTTTGAAAACAGTGAAAGTACAAATTCATCAGTCTCAAGGGTTTCAAAGGGAAGGCAAATAATTTTAATATTGAAGTCACAGCTCTCATTAATTAGAGTTTCTAATGAAAATAAAATATCAGATATAAATCCCTTTCCTAGTTTATCAAAGGCCTTAATCATATATAGGTGGCTATTTTTTGCCACACCTTTGTACATACCCTTTGACCCAGAACCACTACCACAAATTAATCCGCTCATAAAGGTGCCGTGACCATTGTCATCATAAGGATAATTTAAATTATTAACAAAATCCACAAATTTTTTAATACTACTGCTAGGATTTAATAAATCACCATGTGGATACACACCACTATCAACTATTCCAACGCCAATACCCTTGCCAGTTAAGTCATAGTTTGTTTGAAAGGATACACCATTAGATGAGAGTATGCTATTGCCACACAAATGTGCATAGGAATCTAAAGTTATATATACTATTTGTGGATATTCTAATAATCTGTCTATAGCACTGGGGGTTAATATAGCACAAATGCAGTTTACACTGGGAATATGACGTAGAATATCGCATTTTAATGATTTAATTTTACCCATGGTTTTAATTTCAAGGGACTTGCAGTATATTATTACCCTATAGTTTTCATATAGGTTACTGAGCAAAGCATGATTTAAGGTAGGATCTAATTTATGTTTAAGGGAAAACATGTATGCCTCCTAAGATATTGTTACATTATAATAGTATATGTAAATTATGAAAATATGTTAATAAAAAAAAGTATATATTACTAAATAAAATTAGTAATATATACTTTTTAACCTTCATATTCTATCAGCGAAAACATCTCACTACACATGTTAAAGAAAGCATTAGCAATAGGAGTTAAGGTTCGTTTTGAATTAACAATTAAATATAGATTTCTTTTTAGGAGTAAATCTTTAATTTTACTTATCTTTATATTACTCTTATCAATATAATCAAAAGAAATTTTTTCTGAAATGATTGATACACCCGTTCCTAGTTTTACAAATTGAAGAAGGTTGTCCAAAGTATTCACTTCACAAAATACGTTTAATAAATTAGGATTAAGACCTTTTGATTCAAGAGCTGTATCAAGAGTAGTCCTAGTTGCTGAATTTTTCTCTCTAATTATAAACTTATATTTAAGCAAATCCTTTAAAGTTATTTCATCAGGTATATTAAGTTCAGTACTAGATATTAGAACAAGGTCATCTTCCATGAGCTTGTAACTTTTTATTTTTTCATTTTTAACTGCAGTTCCAATTATAGCGATTTCACATTGAAGATCTAAAATATCCTTAATTATATTCCCAGAGCTTTCTTCTGTAATATTAAAACGAACATCAGGGTAGGACTTACTAAATTTTTTTATAAGCCCGGGCACCAATGAGTTACAGGGAGTGGTACTAGCATATAAATTTAATTTTCCGGATATTGTAGTATTAAAATTAGAAAGATTAGAAACCGCATTATTTCGAATATTTATTATATTTATTGCATATTCTAAAAAAGAATGGCCCGCAGGTGTTAAATATACTTCTTTAGACGTTCTGTCAAAAAGTTGGACATTTAATTCTCTTTCTAAGCTAGCTATATGAGAACTTATTGTAGGTTGAGATAAAAAAATTGTACTAGCCGCTTTAGAGAAACTTTTAAACTTTGCTACATTAATGAAGGCTTCAATCTGTTTGAAATCCATAAGTGTCCTCCTTGTATATTGAATATGTAGTAGTTATATTTAAAAATTAATATTATTGCAATTCATTTATAATTATGGGGGTATTTATAGTTAATTTCAATAGGTAAGATAAAAAATAGAAAGAGCTTTTACCCTTTCCATTTAAATATTGTTATACCTACAATCATTATGCCAATTCCTATAAACTTAGATAGAGTGAATTTTATTTGCTCTGCGCCAAACATTCCAAAGCTATCAATTATACCAGCTGCAAAAAGTTGAGCCACTAATATAGTTGCAATAGAATAGGTGGGTCCAAGCTTTGTTATACCTTGCATAACAGAAAAAATAATTATAGCACCTAGCAGTCCGCCTAGTAAATATAATTTATTTACATCTTTTATAGCTTTAAAATTACCATTACCAGCTATAAGGAGTATTATTAAGGTGACAATTAAAGCAGTGCCTTGAACGAAAACATTAGTTTCCCAAAGCCCAATTTTTTCACTTAACCTTGTATTAAAAACACCTTGAAGACTCATACAAACACCAGCAATGACAGAAAATATTAATCCCAATTACAATCACACTCCTCTAGGTTAGTTTGCCCAGAATGTATTGTAATATTAAAAGAATATAATTATAGAAGTTTAAAAAGACAGGATTTAATATCCGTTATCCTGTCTTTCATGATTGATGTTGTTTTTATGTAAATATGCATTTTCAATGTCTTCTTTAGAAAAACCTAAATTTTCACCTAAACTTAAAAAATCCTGAAAAATATTTAAATAGTTATCCAATGAAGAACAAGTTATAAAATCTGAAATATTTATGTATAAGCTTAAAAACTGCTCAGATAATTCACATGTAATATGCTTAGTGTTTAAAGTAATACCTTGAAATTTATTTTCGAGTCCAATGCTTAAAATAAAATGTAAGCAGTCAACATACTCCTCAAGAATTACATCATTACTCGAAGGAGCTTTTGTACTCCAAAATTTAAAACAACGTGTTTCATTTGCTAGTTCCCCTAGTTCTACTTGAAGGGATAGTATTTTTTTTCTAAGCAATGGTATTCCGCACAGGTTATGTTCTGACTCAATTCTTTTATCTAAAGTATCTTGCATTTGAAATAATCTCTGTAAGTTCATGTTTTAAACCGCCTTTTTTCTAAATTATATATTTTATAGAGTGTATTTTTTAACCACCATCTCTTTATTATCATTTATAGGCTTCCAAAGCTCTACAGAGTGGATCGTAATAGTTTTTAAGAATTCTTCATCCTTAGCTAATTTACAAGCAGATAAGTATTCACTATTGGACCACTCTCTATCAGCAAAGGTTGTATTAGCTAGTGAAATATGTAAATTCCAATTTTCAATTTGTTCGCGAACATTAAATCCCTGTGAATTTAAAACAGAATTTACGTGTTTAGATAATTCATATATAGTGCCTTTATTATTAATATTTAAGTTTACAGATTTAAATGGAGAGTCAAAACATATTACACCATTTAATTCAACTTGGAACTTAGTATAATTTGTAAGAATATTTTTCAAAGAAATATCCAAATCACAAAGGTTGGGATTTGTTATTACTTCTAGAGTTATATGAAGCATGGGAAGGGCTGTTTCAGATCTGTACAGGTTATACTTCTCACAAAGTGTCTTTTGCAGTAATTCTACATATTTATAAGAAACGCTGTCAAATAAAGCAACCAAGTAGTAAATCATTTTTATCACCCTCAAAGTTAAAACATAACTTATGTTTTTAGTACTCTCTTAAATCATAAGTTTTAACTATCATTTCTTTTTTATTACTAACCTGTTTCCATAATTCGAGTCGACAAACCTTCGCAAATTTAAAAAAAGCATCTTGATCTAAATTAGTATCAATAGTAATTGTTCCTGTGCTATTTGATTTTTTAATTATATGATTGGCATTAGCCAGCGGAATGCGTAAATCGATATTATCATTCTCACTCTTAACGTTAAAACCATGTAAATCTAAAGTATCTGTAATACTTCTAGCTAAACGATAAATATATCCTTTATCTTCAACTTTAAGATTAACTTGGGTAAGATTTTCAGTTAAACTAATACTATTATTTATATTAACTTTGAATTTTTTATAAGGAACCATAATTTTAGAAACGACTACATCTAATTTTTCTAAATCAGGATTCGTTATAGTACATATTGATATATAAAGATTAGGTGAACTTTTATATAGTTTATATTTTCTACAAATATCTCTTTGGATATTTTGAATTGTAGCATTAGATCCATCATCAAATAAAGCAACTAAAAAGTATTTCATATTTTTCCTCCGAATTAAATTAATAACCAAGATTGGTTAACGTTATTTTGATTAAATTACAAACTAATTATAACATATTTTTTTAGTTTTGTATTTTATATGTAAATTTATGTATACACATTTTATTAGCATAATTAATTTTAATTATGCTAATAATAATTTTGTAATTAATTATAAGGAGGTTTTTAATATGGACCATAATGATAGCATAGGATGTACAGTAGATGAGTGTAAATTTCATTGTAAAGATGATAACTATTGTACTTTAAACAAAATCGAAGTTATAAAACATGAAAGTGTTGCTAAAACACAAGAATGTACAGACTGCGGAAGTTTTAAAACTTCATACTAATATAAAAATCACCCGCACTTTAGCGGGTGATTTTTATATTAGTATGAAGAAAGTATAGCTATCTTAATAAATTATACATTAAAGCATTACTTGAATAGCTGTTAATCTTCTTAGAAGCTGAAATATTAGCCACTTCAAAAGGAAACTTTTCTTCTAAAATGTAATTAAACAAAAGAATACCATTTTACATTTTCAAAATAAATGTTAGAATATAATTTAGATATGCTATAATGGCGTGTATATATAAAAATAAAAGTAAATTAAAAAGTAAATTAATATATAAAGTATAGTGAGGATGATACGAATATGGAAAAATTGGTAATTAAAGGTGGTCGACCTATCCTTGGTCAAGTAGAAATAAGCGGTGCGAAAAATGCAGCGGTAGCGATTCTACCAGTAGCTATAATCGCAAGTAAGGGTAAATGTATAATTGAAAATATTCCTGATATAGAAGATGTAAATTGTATTGAAAGAATATTAGAGGATTTAGGTTGTGAAATTAAAAGAGAAAATAATTCAGTTTCTATAGATAGTACAAACATAATTAGCATGGATGCGAATACAGAAGATGTAAGAAAAATGAGAGCATCCTATTATTTGATTGGTGCACTTTTAGCTAGGTTTAAAAAGGCTAAAGTAGACCTTCCAGGGGGTTGCCCTATAGGAGTAAGACCTATAGATCAACATATAAAAGGGTTTGAGGCACTTGGAGCAACTGTAACTATTGAGAATGGTGCGGTAAAGGTTGAGGCTGATAGACTAATTGGAACCAGTATTTATTTTGACGTTGTTAGTGTAGGTGCAACAATAAATGTAATGACTGCAGCAACTCTTGCAGAAGGTACAACTATTTTAGAAAATTCTGCAAAAGAACCTCATGTGGTTGACGTAGCTAACTTTTTAAATTCTATGGGAGCGAGTATTAAAGGTGCAGGTACAGATGTTATAAGAATTATAGGTGTAAAAGAATTAACAGGATGTACATACAGTGTAATTCCAGATCAGATTGAAGCGGGAACCTTTATGATAGCAGCCGCTGCTTGTGGTGGTGAAGTAACTATAAATAATGTTATCCCAAAGCATCTTGAATCAATTTCTGCAAAGCTCATGGAAATGGGAGCAGAGGTACATGAAGGTGGAGACAGTGTTACGGTTAAAGCAAAAGGAAGACTCAAGGCTGTAAATATTAAGACGCTTCCATACCCAGGATTTCCAACGGATGTGCAACAACCAATGAATACATTATTATGCATTTCAGAGGGCAGAAGCATAATAAACGAAAGTATCTGGGAAGCTAGATTTAAACATGTGGATGAATTAAAAAAGATGGGGGCTTCCATAAAAGTTGAAGGAAGTGTAGCTACAGTAGATGGTGTAGATAAACTTATAGGAACAGTTGTAACAGCATCGGATTTAAGAGCTGGAGCAGCACTAGTTATAGCAGGCCTTATAGCAGAAGGTACCACAGAAATTTTAGGAATAGAGCATATTGATAGAGGATATCCAAATATTGAAGAAAAATTCAGGAGTATAGGGGCAGATATAACTAGAGTTACAATTTAAAATTAAAGGAGACAAGACAATTATGATATTTTGTCCATTATATAGTGGAAGCAGTGGAAATAGCGTATTTGTAGCGTCAGAAAATACAAAGATTTTAGTGGATGTTGGTATGCCTGGAAAAAGCATCGAAAGTGCTCTTAAACATATTAATCAAAACCCTAGCGAGATTGATGGTATTTTTATTACTCATGAACATTCTGATCATATAAAAGGTGCCGGAATTATTTCTAGAAGATATGATACACCAATATATGCCAATGAGAATACCTGGAAAGCTATGGAAAGCAAAATAGGCAATATAAAAGAACATAATATAAGAATTATTAATAACAATTCTGTGGACATAAAGGATATGCATATAGTAAATTATAAAATATCACATGATGCTGTGGATCCCATAGGGTATGCTTTTTATAGTGGAAAAAAGAAAGCGTGCATAGCTACGGATTTAGGCTACTTTTCTGAGGTAGTAAAGAATATAATAAAAGATGCAGATGTAATTCTACTGGAGAGTAATCATGATGTGGAAATGGTAAAGTTTGGACCTTATCCATACCCATTGAAAAGAAGGATATTAAGTGATGTAGGTCATTTATCCAATGATGCATGTGGAAATGCTATAGTAGAAATAATGAATGATAAACAAAAACGTATTATTCTAGGACATTTGAGTAAAACAAATAATTTTCCTGATTTAGCCTACCAAACAGTGGTTAATATACTTAAAGATAATAGTATTGAAATAGGGAAGGACATTTTTTTAGATCTAGCTAGAAGGGACATGCCAAGTGATGTAATTGATTTTTAAAGGAGAGATCTAGTATGAAAAAGGTGATAAAATTAGTATTATGTTCATTACTTGTTATTTCAACAGTAGCATTTTTTGGGTGTGAAAAAAAAGATAAAAAAAGTGTAGCAAATAAGGAAAAAATCGAAAATCTAAAACTTCCTCTAGAAAAAGATGCTTCTATCCAATTTGGTATTTATTTTGATGGTACTAAAGATGATTCTAATGTACAAGTAGTTAAGGATGAGAGAATTATTAATAAAGAAGAGCTTATTGGGGAAGCTATTATGCAAGAACTTATAAAAGGACCAACTGTAAAAAGTGAGTTAAAACCAATACTGCCTAAAGAAACTAGATTATTAAGTTTTTCTATTAACGATAGTATTGCTTATGTTAATTTGAGCAAAGAAGCTAAAATAAAGATGTCAGTTGCAAAAGAAAAAAGTTGCCTACAAAGCATAGCTGCGTCATTAGCCCAATTACCTTCTGTAGAAAAAGTAAAGCTAACTATGGAAAATGAAGATATTGATACCATAGGTGGGAACTTTGATATATCCAAGCCCTTTAGTAAAGCAGAGATAGTACCAATAAAAAAATAGGAATCTAGCTGTGGAAAATGCTAAGAAATCATTTAATTTAAGAGATTTAAACATAAACGTTGAAAATTAGTGAAATCTTTATTATAATAATGGAATATAACAAAATACATTATGATTTGAAGGAGAATGAAACATGAGTTTATATAAAGAGTGGACAGATATGGTGGTTGATTATGTTAAACGTAGAGGGGAACCTGCGTTTTGGCAAGAATACGGAGAAGTAGAAAAACGTATTTATACTAAATTATTATCAAACCATAAAGATGAGGTTAAAGGTACATTAGGAGAACTTGCAAAACACTTTGATGTATCTAACATTTATTTTATGGGATTTACTGATGGAATAAACGATAGTCTTTTAGAAACAGTAGTATTAGAAGAAATTGAAGCTGACACTGAAGTAGATTTTAAAGTAGACTATGAAAAACTTTATTTTAATATGCTAGACGCAAAAGCAGATTATTTATATGAGCTTCCACAATGGGAAGGGATTTTCTCGAAAGAAAAGAGAAAAGAGATTCAAAGAGCTTATAGAGATTCCAAAATGGTAGTTAATACTGATAAAGTTGGAAGAAATGATGTATGCCCTTGTGGTAGTGGAAAAAAATACAAAAAATGTTGTGGAAAATAATTCTACAAATAATTATGTGAAATTATAAATAATTATAATAAATAAAACCTTGCATATATGTATAGGTTTTATTTGTTTTTTTGAAAATTTTTATAAATATATGTGACTGATACAAAAACAAAGGGTATGATGTATATAATATAAATTGTAGTGAACAGTATACAGAAAATTATAAGGAGGATTTAGCAATGAATATTATTGAAATCAAAAATTTGACTAAAAATTACGGCGTAGCAAGAGGAATCACTGATGTGAGTTTTAATGTTCAGCAAGGAGAAATTTTTGGATTTATTGGGCCCAATGGTGCAGGAAAATCAACAACAATAAGAACATTATTATCTCTAATTTATCCCACGTCTGGTAGTGCTACAATTTTTGGCAAGGACTGTGTTAAATTTGGACCGGAGATAAAGAAGGAAATAGGCTACCTACCATCAGAGGTTTTTTATTATGACAATATGAAGGTTATTGACCTTCTAAAGTATTCAGCAAGTTTTTATAAGAAAGATTGTAGCAAGAGAATTATTGAACTAGCTGAGATAATGAATCTTGATCTTAATAAGAAAATTGATGATTTATCTTATGGTAATAAAAAGAAAGTTGGTATAGTTCAAGGCCTTTTACACTCGCCTAAGCTTATCATACTTGATGAGCCTACTAGTGGACTTGACCCCCTTATGCAACAAAAATTCTTTGAACTTCTAGAGAAGGAGAATAAGCGGGGAGCAACAATTTTGCTTTCTTCTCATATTTTAAGTGAGGTTCAGAGGTTATGTAATCGTGTTGCCATTATTAAAGAGGGTAAAATTATAAAGGTTGAAAAGATTAGTACGCTACAAGAAAGTAACCATAAAAAATTCAAAATTCAAGTGGCATCAAAAATAGAAGATAATTATTTTAACATAAGTGGTGTCAGTGCTTTAGATATAAAAGGTAAGATAATAAGCTTTTTATTTAGAGGTAATATTAATTTTATTATGAAAAAGATTTCAGAAATAGATATAACAAATCTTTGGATTGAAGAGCCAGATCTTGAAGAGATATTTATGCATTATTATGCGAAGGAGGAGTAAAAGCTATGAATATGTTTTTACATGAACTTAAGGCTTATAGAAAATCCACTATAATATGGATATGTTCTTTGATTGCCATTATCGTGCTTTTCTTGTCAATGTATCCAGCCTTTTCAAAGGAAGTTGAAGCATTCAAAAAGTTAATGGAAGGATTTCCAGAGCCAGTAAGAAAAGCATTGGGTCTCTCTGTAGAGAGTATGTCTTCTATTTTAGGGTTTTACTCCTATACATTTTTATATTTAACACTTTGTGGTGCAATTCAAGCTATGAATCTAGGTACCTCCATTATATCAAAGGAAGTTCGCGCAAAAACAGCAGATTTCCTTTTAACGAAACCTGTTACTCGTAGGGGTATTATGACATCAAAGCTAATGGCTGCATTAACCTGTCTAATAATTACTAATGTAACTTATTTAGCGGCCGCTAGCATTATGGCATCCCTTGTAAAGACAGAAGACTATAGTTATAAAATATTCTTTATGATCTCTATTACATTGTTTTTTATCCAGCTTATGTTTCTATCACTGGGAATTATAATTTCTGTGGTGGGGCCTAAGATTAAATCTGTGCTACCTATTTCACTTAGCATGGTATTTACATTTTTTATTATTGGAATGTTTTCATCCACAACGGGCGATGATGCTATACGTTATATTACTCCCTTTAAGTATTTTGATACGGGTTACATTATGAAAAATTCTAGTTATGAGATTTCATTTATTATAATAGAAATAGTGGTTATTATTGTAGCAATTGCTGCCAGTTATTTTGTTTATGATAAAAAGGATGTCCACGCGGTTTAATAGTGATGATTATCTAGTAATATAAGGAGGCTAGTTATGAATATATTTATTGTAGAGATGAAGGCTCATAGAAAAGGTCTTATTATATGGGCTTTAGGTATACTATTTATGGTTGGAGCTGGTATGGGTAAATTTGTTGCATTATCATCCTCAGGTCAATCTATGAATGAGCTATTGGCTCAAATGCCAAAATCTATGCTAGCAATTATGGGTATTGGCACTTTAGATTTGTCAAAGGCTAGTGGTTATTATGGAGTGCTGTTTTTATACTTAGTGCTTATGGCAACGATTCATGCCGCTATGCTTGGAGCTGATATAATTTCAAAGGAAGAGCGAGATAAAACCGCAGAGTTTCTACTAGCAAAGCCTATTTCAAGGAATAAAATTGTAACATCAAAATTATTAGCTGCCACAATGAATATTTTGATATTTAACGTTATTACGTTGGTATCTTCAATTATTATAGTAGGGAAATACAGTAAAGGTGAAGCAGTAAGTGCGGACATAGCGATATTAATGATGGGAATGCTTATTTTGCAGCTTATGTTTATGCTTATTGGCACAGCAATAGCTGCTGTGAGCAAAAACCCGAAGACAGCTACATCTATATCTACAGCCATACTGTTAATAACGTTTATACTATCTATAGTCATAGACATAAACAGTAAACTTGAAAACCTCAAATATCTTACGCCATTTAAGTATTTTGAAGCTAAAAATTTGATGAATGGCGGTGGCTTTCAATGGAGTTTTGTGATATTATCAATTATAATTATTTTGGTAATGTTATGCATAACATATGTTTTTTATAAGAAAAGGGATTTGAATATATAGCAATGTTAAAAAATGTTTATAACATGGGACTTGATCCATGCTATAAACATTTTTTTAGGACATATTACTTTTTATATCCAGTACAATCTCTTCAATTATATCTTTGATTTGCAGATTTCTTGTGCCTGGTATATAAATACCATGTTTTTGTAGTGGGATTATATATTTAGTACAATCCATATTAAATATTGACTTGGCAATCACGGGAGTAATTTCTCCGTTTATACCACCACTACATATCATTCCAATTGGTCCGATTACACTATCAATCTTATTTGTCATGCAAAATGAGCAGATTGCATTTTCACCACTTATACCAACATTTGCACCCGCTCTTATCATATTTGAAGTAGCAATTGCATTTGTACCAAGTGCAGTAATATAAACATCAAGGCTAATTTCTTTACGAATTTTTTTTATAATTGTCTGACCAAGACCTGCACCTTGTGCATCTAGTACAGCTATTTTCATGGTAATACCCCCAAAATAATTTATAATATAATGAATTTTATTTTTGTATACATAATTGTTATTATACTATAATTAGTATGTATATTCTATTTTTAACTCAAACAAAGTTAATGTGGCTTTGCTACATGTTATTTGTTTTTAGTCTATAAATAGTATATTATATGTATGATAATCATAATAAAATTGAAACTAAGGAGATTTACTATGAACATAACTATAATTTGCGTAGGAAAAATAAAAGAGAAATATTTAAAAAGTGCTATAGATGAATATACAAAAAGACTATCTAGATACTGTAAGCTCAGCATAGTTGAGTTAGGTGATGAGAAAACCCCAGATAATGCCTCTGAAAAACAAGAGGTTTTAATAAAAGAAAAAGAAGGTGAGGCAATACTTAAGAGCATAAAGGATAATATGTTTGTAATTGCTCTAGAGTTAAAGGGAAATATGCTATCCTCTGAGGAACTATCTAATTTCATAATGGATTTGGGCGTCAAGGGTGAAAGTAATATAGCTTTTATAATTGGAGGGTCCTTAGGGTTATCTAAGGCTGTTTTAGAAAGATCAAATTACAAATTATGCTTTTCAAAGATGACCTTCCCACACCAATTATTTAGGGTTATGCTACTGGAACAGGTTTATAGGGGGTTTAGAATAATAAGTGGGGAACCGTACCATAAATGACGTAGGCTTTTCTGTGTTGTACAAATGATTCACTTGCATTAGCCAAACCCTTGACTAGATATATCGAGGGTTTTAGTGCATTGTATGAGCTCATAATCTTGATTGTAAAATACCAAAGTATGTATAATAGGTGTAAATCAACAGAAAATCTGGGGGATAAGTAATGAAGCATTTTATATTTTTCTTTCACATTCTATCATTTTTAGTAGGGTTTACTGGAATTATTTTATCAGTCTTTACCTATATAAAGTATAAAACTAAGGTTATCAAACACTATATTATTTTTATAACTGCACTTACAGTAGTATTATTAGTTCAGACACTAATTTCTTATAATATCATAAATGCGGTACAGTCTTTAAGTTTAAATGTAATTTTAAATATGGCATCCTATTTAGCTGTTGGCTGTATAATATACTTTTTACCTTTATTTGCTCATGAATTTGCTATGAAAGAATGGACAAGCAGAAAAAACGTTTTTTTCAAGCAGTAGCCTTTCTGCCAATTTGTTTATTGTTTATATATTACATATCCCCATATAAAAGCCTTATGAATATATTATCTAGTAGTATTTTATTTTTAGTTATATTTTATACTTTAGGTTTTATATATTTTAATTTTAAACATATAAAATCGGAATTTAAAAAAAGGTTTTAAAGTTTTTCTTAATATTTACAGTGATTTTTTTCCGTATATGTATTTAGATGTTAGATCAAATCAAATTGCAATTTTAAGTAAATTATTTCCATATGGACTTTTATCTGTTCCAGCATTCTATATGTTGTGGAACTTATTCAGCATATATTTTGGAGTGAATTACTTTAAGGATAATATATATAAATTTTATAATTTAGAGAATCAGAAGGATGCAAAAGAAGTTCAGGATAAACAGAAACATTTTTTTGAGAAGTTTAACATTACTAACCGAGAAAAGGAAATAATATTACTTCTAATTAAGGGATACAGCTATAATCAATTAGCTGAGGAACTTGTAATTTCGCTAACTACGGTGAAAACACATGTGCACAATATATATAGAAAAGCAGGAGTAAAAAATAAAATTCAGCTGATTAATCTTATTAATGGGGAAGAAATCCAGTAAAATAAACGTATCATACAAAAGGTGTAGAGATATTTTTATAAGATCATACTATTTCTTGATAGTTTTTAAAGCTCTTTCTTTGTATTATAAACTTAGTAAAATAAAGTTTGTAATATAAAGGGAGGTTTTTATAATTGTTAAAGAAAATTAGATTCATGAAAAAATTTATTGTTATTGTCTTAACATTAGTATTTATTTCAATAACGTGCATAGAAACAAGGGCAGCTGTGGCATCCACGTCAATTGATATAAAGGAAGTAGAAAAATTTACAGATGACTTTTTTGGAAAAAATATAAATAAATATAATGTGCCTGGTGTTGCAATTGCTTTTGTTAAAGATGGGCAAGTTTCCTTTATGAAGGGATATGGATATTCAGATGTTGAAAATAAAATAAGTGTAGATCCAGAAAAAACAGTGTTTAAACTAGCGTCTGTAAGTAAGCTTTTAACGGCGACAGCAGTAATGCAGCAGTATGAAGAAGGTAAAATTGATTTAAATAAAGATGTTAATGAATACCTTAAAAATTTTAAAATTAAAGATACTTTTAAGGAACCTATTACTACGAAGAGTTTGTTAACTCATACCTCAGGTTTTATTCAATCTAATATAGGAATTGGAACCAGAGATCAATTTAAAATAAAAAAATTAGGAGACTATCTAAAAACAGCAATGCCTAAAAGAGAATACGAACCAAATCGTTTCTTCTCATATTCCAATCAAGGAATGTCTTTAGCTGGACATATTGTTGAGAACACATCGGGTAAAAGCTTTGAAGATTATATTGAGGAAAGAATATTTAAGCCTCTTAATATGGAAAATAGCAGTTTTAAACAGCCTATTCCTAAAGATATGGAACTTAATAAAGCGGTAAGCTATGGCTATTGGACTCAAAAGAAAAGTTTGTTTAGGACAGAGCCAACGTATGATCAGTTAGGGCCTTCAGATGGATGTTATACAACGGTTAGCGATATGTCTAAATTTATAATTGCAAATCTTAATGGTGGAAAATATAAGGGAAATCAGCTTTTAAAGGAAACTACTATGGAAGAAATGCATAAACAGCAGTTTACTAATAATGTTAAAATGCCAGGTCAAGCTTATGGATTTTGGGAAAGCTTTGAAAATAATAAAAGGGGATTATTCCATACTGGAACTATAGATGGATATGCAAACTTACTTTATATGATGCCAGAAGAAAATGTAGGATTTATACTTTGTTATAATCTAGCAACAGATAAGCTCCGATCAGAATTTTTAACAAGTTTTTTAGATAAATTTTATCCTGTGACAGATTCTAAACCAGTGATTCCTTTAAAGGATTATAAGGAAAGGGTTAAGCAGTATGAGGGTTTATATTGGGGCGTGGATAAACCTAGGGATACTATAGATAAGCTGGAAGTCTTAATGTCGGATGGATTGGTAAGAGCCAAAGGAAATGAGAATGGTAGCTTAAAACTTATGAGTTATTATGGAGAAAATATGGGAGATTATATTGAGATAGAACCAGGGATATTTAAAAACGTAAATAGTGAAGAAATAATAACCTTTAAAGGAAGCAGTCATACGGAAAATAATAGCTATTTATATGTAAAGAATAATGTTTTTATAAAAGTAAAATGGTACCAAAATCCTGCCCCATCCATTATTCCTGCACTAGTTTCACTGATTGTTATTATAGTTAGCCCTTTTATTTTGGTATTTGCTTTTATTAGAAAGAAAACTGAAAATAAAAAAAGAGGTAGTTTGGAAAAGTATGCAGCATATATAGGCCTTTTTGCATCAACCCTAATACTTATATTCTGTGGTGTTACCTGCATTGTTACTTCAAAATTAGGTAAATATGCTTTCATGTTTGGAATATCCCTTAGTTTAAAAATAATTTTAATAATTCCTGTACTGCTTTGCGGCGTTTCATTATGTTTATTAGCAATTAGTATACTAGCATGGAAAAATAGTTATTGGGCACGGTTTAACCGCTGTTTTTTTATCATATATACTGTAGCAGTGGTGATGTTTTTGATGTTTTTAAAATTTTGGGATATGATAGGAATTTAAATAGGAGTAGGTATTAGGCATATTCAAAAAATAACTAGTTAATTTGCTAGTCTATTTCAGATGCCTTAAACAAATGGCGATTGCTTTTATGAAAGTTTGGGGGTTTAGAATTGTATGGTGAACCGTACAATAAATAAAATTATTTTTTATCTCAATACAACTTCCAGTTATCCATATAATATGAAGCTGATGTAGTCACAAAAAAACACCTAAATATTGAATAAAATTTAGGATAATGAATAGTGAACCATATCATAAATAAAGGATGATAAGAAATATTTAGGGTAAGTTAGAATAGGATTTAATATAAGATAATCTAATTAGAAGTGTTATCAACAATTAATTGATAAAAGAACGGTATTTGGTGTAGCAGGTGTATATTTCAATGTAGGAAGTAGTAAGCCTATTATTTCTACGTATCCTGGAGGAGATAGCAATATGAAAAATGAACTATGGAATGATACTGAAGGATTGGTGCAATTTTATTAATGCTTAATTAATAAAGTTAGACTTACGTATTAAGGTAAGTCTAACTTTATGATGTTATATTCTAGATTGATAAAAAGTAACTTCTAAAGGATTTCTATCAATTAATCGTGGAAAATTATATTTTGGATATCCTATCATAACAGCACCTGTTATTTTTTGGCCTTTAGGGATATTGAATAATTCAAGCATTGGGGAATCATCATTAAGAGCAATCTTTTCAAAGACACCAGCCCAACAAGAACCCAATCCAAGTGTTGGAGCATATAATTCCAGATATGCTAATGAGAAAATAGAATTTTCTCTACCTCGTGTGAAATCAGCATCAGCGGTTGCTAGAATAAGACAAGGTGCTCCACGTAAAACAGTGTCAATTCCCTTACTGTGATAAGATTCAATATAGTGATGGAATCTTTTGGTTAATAACTCATCGTTAGCTAGTTTTTCAATAGTAAGTTTAATAGCCTTATCAAGTATATTCCTATCATCTACAATTACATAGGATATTCCTTGCAGATTACTTCCAGTAGGAGCAAAGTGAGCAATATTAACAAGTTCAATTAATTTTTCTTTTGGAACTGTAGTTTCTTTATAGGATCTAATTGAACGCCTAGAGCGAAGAAAGTTTTTAGCTTCTTCAGAACTTAATTTTGGAAAAGCTTTTGAGCTAATTTGATTAGTTAATGGAGTTTTTTTGTTATCAATAGCTTCTCTAGGACAAATAGCTACACAATGACCGCAGGCAATACAGTTTTCGGGACAAATTTCTTCAGGACCATTTTTTCCAAAGCTTAATACATTTTCTGGACATTCATTTACACAAAGTCCGCATTTTATACACTTGTCTTGAGATATAGTTATTAAATTCATAATTGATTCTCCTCGGATAATAAGTTTATAGTTAGTTGATAACTCTATATAGTTATTTATTTTTTATTTTTGTACAAAGTATAGATTAAAATGTCTATTTTATCTGAAGGGGTATTCTCCCTAGAATATAAATACTGATTTTTTTATGGTTTATTTTATAATTTGAATTTAAAGAAATATATTGTCATGATTTTTTTCCTGTTTTGTAAAGAATAATTGCTATAATTTGAGTTGCCATTCCAAAAATGCAAACCCCATACCATCCAAAATGGGAATAGCTGTAGGAACCTAAGAAGGAACCAACTGCTCCTCCAAGAAAAAAGCTGACCATATAAATAGTAGTGAGTCTATTACGTGTTTTCTCGTTTAAGGCTTGTACTATTGCTTGATTTGAGACATTGCAAGATTGTACTCCTAAATCAAGAAAAATAATTCCTAAAATAAGTCCCCATATCTTAAAACCAAATATAAAGAAGAATAAATAAGAAATTATAACTACAATTATACTTATACCTATTGCAAATCTAGGACCTCTCTTATCAGCCATTTTCCCAACTATTGGAGCTGCAAGAGCACCGCTAATACCAACTAATCCTAATAGGCCAGCTGCTTCAGACCCCATATTGTAATGAGAGCTTTCAAGCAAAAATATAAGGGATGTCCAAAATGCGCTAAAAGCTGAAAACATAAGGGCACCATTAAGAGAAGTTTTTCTTAAAATAGGCTCAGTTTTTATCAAATATATCATTGATTTTAATAACTCAGTATACTTAAGATCAGAGACAGGTTTGCATAAGGGTATTAATTTTCTTAGAATAAACATAAGAATCAGCATCATAATTGCTGCAATAAGATAAACAGTTCTCCAACCAAAGTAGCCGCCTAAAATTCCACTGATTGTACGAGAAATTAATATTCCAATTAATAAACCGCTCATAATCATTCCAATTATTTGACCTCTTTGTTTTGGATCTGATAATTGTGCAGCTAACGGAATAATTAGTTGAGGAATAATAGAAGTAAAGCCAACAGCAAAAGAAGATAAGGTGAGGGTGAAGATATTTGAAGAGAAAAACATACTCATAAGTGCAATTATTGAGCATAAAAGCATTATGATAATTAATTTTCTTTTTTCTTTTATATCTCCTAAGGGTAATATAAATATCATTCCAACAGCATAACCTATTTGTGTAAGCATTGCTGCAAAACCTATACTTAATTGATTAACATGAAAAGTTTTAGCTATGTCAGCTAGTAAAGGCTGGATATAGTATAAATTTGCCACAGTAGCGCCACAAGCTATGGACATAACTAAAATTAATAAACTGCTCAATGGAGTAGGCGTAGCTTCTAAATTTTTTGAGGTAGAATTGGTTTTTATAATAGTATTACTTGCTTGACACATTTTAAAATCACGTCCTTATAAAATAATATTTTTAATTGAATAAAGAATTAGAATAAGAATTGAATGGAAATTTCACTATCTCAAATAACGACATTAATATTCTAATGCTTAGGTAAAATAATAATTTAGCGAATAAAATTAGTGAACATCTTTTCTTCTCTTTCTGGTTTATTTATAATCCCTTGTCCGTTTTCCACAAGTTTCATAAGCCAAGCCATATTTTTACCTAGTATCCGCATTATTTGTATTCCTTCTTCGTCTTGCATTACCTCACCTGGTAATCGTCCATTAATAACATTCCAATAATTTGAAGTAGGGATTAGCATTTCAGAATGGTTAATATAATTATTTAATTGATCGAAGGCTGGAATTCCGCCAGCACGTCTTACAGCTACTACTGCAACTCCGACTTTATGTCTTAGCATACTATCATTGGCTTCTGCTACACGAAAAGCTCTATCTAAAAATGCTTTCATTGTTCCGGCAATTGCTGAATAATGTACTGGTGAGCCAAAGATTATTCCATCAGCATCTTTCATTTTTTCAATCCAATCATTAACTGGATCAGTAGTAATAGCACATTTCCTGTTTTTATTTTTTGTACAATATCCACAAGCAATGCATCCTCTGATAGTTTTATTTCCTACATGGATTATTTCTGTTTCTATCCCTTCTTTTTCAAGTTCCTCTATAACTATTTTTATTCCGTGATAAGTATTGCCCTCTTTAGTGGGACTTCCGTTAAAAGCTATAACTTTCATTTATTTTTCCTCCTTATATTTAAAACTATTTATACACATGATTAATTACACAGGGGTTGATTTGACTAGCATTTTAGTTATTATATCAATTAAGTACTTCAATAATTCAAATTTTTTCTCAAACAACTTAATAAAACTGAACGTTTAGTTTATAAATATATAATATACTAAACGTTCAGTATTGTAAATAGTTTTTTTGAAAAATAAAAAAATATTTATTCAATTTGAATTTAAGAATTTTTAAAACGAAATCGATGATAAGTGGTCATGAAAATTGAACATTGAAAATTGACAATTGATAACTGAAATATATATAGTATAATATACGTATAGTTTAGTAAGTAGATTACTATAAATTAATTACAATGGAGGTAATTATAATGGAGAAAAAGTTGGGACGTCCGCGTAGTGAAAAAACTAAAAAGGCCATTCTTACTGCTGGATATGAGTTATTGCTTGAAAATGGTTTTGGAGCGGTTACAATTGAAAAAATTGCTGAAAGAGCTGGAGTTAGTAAAGCTACCATTTACAAATGGTGGCCGAATAAAGCTGCTGTTGTTATGGATGCTTTTTTTGATGCTGCTGTTGTGAGACTTCCAATACCTGATACAGGATCAACTATTAATGATATTATAATTCAAGTAAATAATTTAGCAAAATTTCTAATTAGTCGAGAGGGAAAGGTAATTAATGAGGTAATAGCAGAAGGACAATATGATCAAAAGCTTGCTGAAACCTATAGAACAATATATTTTAAGCCTCGTAGACTTGATTCACGATATATTCTAGAACGTGGAATTTCAAGAGGAGAACTAAAGGAAGATTTGGATATAGAATTAGTTATGGATTTAATTTTTGGCCCATTATTCTATAGATTATTAATTACAGGCGATGTGGTTGATGAAGATTTTATAAAGAATTTAATAAAATATGTATTTGAGGGAATAAAATAAAAGTTAATATTAATGGCAACTTAATGAAATATTGAGAGGAAGAGAATTGATTTCACTTATGAGGAGATAGAAGAGCTTTAAATGTTTTGAACAATTAAAGAAGTGTTATCACTTGCTACTGATACGATGAACCGTATCACAAATAAATGAGGTTTTTATAAATATTTAAAAAGGTATGGAACTAAATTTAATTCTATACCTTTTATGCCATTATTTATAGTTTTTTTTGTGGATCGAGTAGTAAAACTTTAAGCTCACTAAAATTAGAAATCTCATAAGTAGGTTTTATTGATGTTCCATTTACAATTTTATTAGGGTTATACCAACATGTATCTATACCAAAGTTTATTCCACCTTGTATATCAGAAGTCAAGCTATCCCCTACTATCAAGACTTTACTTTTATCAGTATGTTTTATATTTTTTAGAACATATTCAAAGATTTTAGGATTTGGTTTTGATATTAATATTTCTTCAGATATTACTATAGTCTCAAAATATTTTGCTATAATAGATTTTCTGATTCTTCTATCTTGGACAAAGGTAAGACCATTAGTTACTATGGCAAGTTTGTAAGACTTATTTAAATTCTCTATAAGATCTATACTATAATCATATAGAAATGATGCATCGGCTAAATGTTCTATATATGACTTTGCAAAATTAGTTTCATCAAAACTTACATTTAATCGATCCGATAATCTTTTAAATCTTTCTACCTTTAATTTCTCTTGTGTAATAAGTCCTTGTTCAAATTCTTTCCATAGAACTGTATTTATTTCTTGATAAATTTTTAAATGATAACTTTCATCATATTTTATGTTAAACTTAAGCAATGTGTTTTTAAATGCTTTTCTTTCAGATTTTTTAAAATCATATAATGTTTCATCTGCATCAAATAATATCACTTCATATTTCATAATATCTCCTCCAAATTTTATATAAATAATTTAATTATTAAGTAATTTAAGTTGCTTTTGTTTATAGTTTTCATCAGATTTTGCATTAAGTATAATACCTATTAAAAATAGGATACATCCTACTATCGTCCCTATAGAAAAAATATTTAAGTATACATAGTCTATAATTGCACTTGTAAGCATTTGACCTATAAAACGAAGTATAACTGTATATACTGTGGATACTTTATGAACTATAACATTAAATAAATATGTTGTTAAAACTCCTATAGCGCCACCTAAAAAATAAATTAAGGGAATATTTGATATGGAAGAATAGCTAGATATAGGATTTATCATAGTAAAGCATAAAACAAGAGAGGAGATTGTAGCTGTTAAATAATTTATAACTACACTATTTACAATACCTATTTTTTTAGACAATTCTCCATTTAACATCATGCTTATAACAATTAATACTCCTGTCAAAAATGAAAAAAATATATACATTATGTGCACCCCCTATAAGATAATCATAAAAATTAAGCCTATTATAATTAGTGAAAAGCTTAATAGTTTTTCTTTTCTTAGTTTAGTAACTTTCATACTAAATAAGCCGAAATGGTCTATTAAAGTAGATAGTACAAGTTGTCCAAATAACCCCATACCTGCGGTAAGTGTTATCCCTATTTTGGATGAAGATAGATTATTCAAGAATATAACTAAAACACTTAGTACACCTGGTATAAGAAGAATAATAGGTATTTTATTGAATTTAGGAAGTTTATTTTTTCCTACTATGGATACTAGTAAAATTAATAGAAGTCCTAAGACGTGGTAAATTAATGTACTAATATATAAACCTATCTTTTCTGATAGAACGCCATTTAAAAATATCATTATAGCAAGAAGAATACCGTTTAAAACGGCTAAATTTCTATACTTATTCAAATTCATTCACCCCTTTACAAGTCGTTATAAATAGAATAATATATTTATAACAATTAGAACATGACATTAGTCATGTTAGGGAGGGTTTATGAGAAGAATTTTAGATGTTAAGATTTTAAATCAGTATATTATAAAGCATAATATAGAAAGGATTTTTGATGATGAAATATTAAAATATGTACAACTTCATTTCTATGAAAAAGAAGAGCATATATTAGAATCAGGGGAAAATCTTAAATATTATTATTTACTTGTGGATGGTAAAATTAAAATTTATTATCCTTTTGAAAATGGAAAATCAATGTTTTTAAAATTCTATAAAGATTTTAATACTATAGGGGATTTAGAACTTTTAAAAGGTATTCCTATACTTTGCAATATTGATGCAGTAGAAGATACTTATTTGATAGCAATACCTGCAGCTATACTTAGAGGAAAGTATTTCAATAATATAAAGCTTTTGAATCATTTGGTAGATTCTTTGAGTGAGAAGCTTTGTGGGACGATTAATAACAGCTCATATAATTTTGTATATCCACTTATTAATAGATTATCTAGTTATTTAGTTGAGCATTTGACAGACAAGAATTATATAATTTTGAATTCATCATATTTAGAAATTGCACAATTTTTAGGTGCAACATATAGACATTTAAATAGAACTCTTAAAGAAATGGAATCAAAATCAATTATAAAATGTGATGATAAAAAAATATATATATTAGATATAGAGCAACTTAAAGAATTGTCTAAAAATATGTACATAAAATCACTTTAGAATATAGTTTGAAATAATTTTATATGATTAAATTTGTTAGGAAAACCTGACTTGCTACTGATACGGAGAACCTTACCACAAGTATTTCGATTTAATTAAACAAAATAAATTTACAAAATAAGTATAGTTGTATTGAAAATATGATAGAATGATTAAAATGAATTTGATTTTCAAGGAGAGAGGCAAATGTACAGACCAATTTAATACACAATAAAATTACAAGATATTTCAAAATTAACCTTTAAAACAAGGTTTTTTTGCTATGTAATTTTGGAGGTGTATTAAAATTGAATAAAAAGGCTAATATTTATTTAATGTACATTATTGTATTCCTACAGGGATTTGTTTTTTATGGACCTATTGCTACATTGTATAGGCAAAATAGAAACTTATCTTTGTCTAATATGTTTTTAACTCTTCACCATACGGAATTCGCCCATCTTCTATAAGTGGGTGGTGAATAGTATTTTTCCCCCAAAGGTTTGATATCTTTCAGAAAAAAAAATCTAAAAAATTAAACATATATTATTCACATGGATTGGGGGATACTATACTATAAATATTTTATAGATGAAGTAGGTGAAACTATGATTAATAAAAATAAAGGTTATAAATTTAGATTAAAGCCAAATAAAGAACAGAGTATATATTTAGAAAGAGCTTTTGGTTGCAGTAGAAAAATGTATAACACCTATGTTGATATATTATATACTCAACTAGAAAAGCAAAATTTCATAAATGGAAAAATAGTCTACAAAACTATTAAATTACCTACTCCGGCTACTATAAAAAAGGATTATGATTATATGAAAGAAATTGATAGTTTAGCTTTTGCAAATGTTCAACTTGATTTTAGGGATGCTATAAAAAAATATAATAATGAAAGTGATGGCAAAACTTATACTAAAAAAGCTAAAAAACAAGTTAAAACATTAGGTAGAGAATTAACTTTCAAAGACTTAAAGGGTATGCCTAATTTCAAAAGTAAGAATAAAAACCAAAATTCTTTCAGTACGAATAATCAAAATGGAACGGTAGCTATAATAGATGATAATTCTGTTAAAATACCTAAATTAAAAGAAGCTATTAAGTTTGTTAATCATAGGCAATTACCTCAAAATAGTATAATAAAAGGTGCTACAATATCAAAGGATTGTAAGAACCATTATAATATAAGTATTCTAATAGAATATTATGTTGAAGAAAGACAAACACCTTCAAATAATATTTTAGGATTAGATTATTCACAGCATGACTTTTATGTAGATAGTGAAGGTAGGAAAGCCAACTACCCTAAATACTACAGAAAATCAGAGGAAAAACTAAAAAAGCAGCAACGGAAATTAAGTAAAAAAATATTAAAATCTAATAACTGGATTAGACAGAAAAAGAAAATATCTAAAATCCAAAACAAAATTTCAAACCAAAGATTAGATTGGTTGCATAAAATATCTTATAGATTATCTGAAAATTATGATGTAGTAGTAGTTGAGGATATAAACCTAAGAGCAATGGCACAAACATTGAAATTAGCTAAAAATCTTAATGATAATGGGTTTGGTATGTTCAGAAATTTTCTGAAGTACAAGTTAGAAGATAGTGGAAAACAATTTATCAAAATAGATAAATGGTATCCATCATCTAAAATTTGTAGTAATTGTGGAAATATCAAAGAGAATTTGCAGTTATCAGATAGAATATATAAATGTGAATGTTGCGATATAATTATAGATAGAGATTATAATGCAAGTCTAAATATAAAAGAGGTTGGTTCTACCTTGATCGCATGGTAAAGTTGTCTTCATTAGAAGGCATTACCCATGAAGCTCCCACTTCTAAAGTGGGGGTAAGTTCACTAGAGTCTATATCTTGGATATTAATGATTATTTTTGAAGTCCCATGGGGATGGTTTGCAGATAAATTTGGGTACAAAAAAACGCTTGTTATTTCAAATTTTATATTTTTCATATCAAAAATAGTTTTTTATAAAGCAAATTCATTTGGGATGTTCTTTTTAGAACGAGTGTTATTATCAGTGTCTTTAGCTGGAATTTCAGGGTGTGACATCGCTCTACTTCATCAGCTTTTATAACTTGCGTAATTATGTGTATTCTTGCTTATATATTATTGTTTGTCTATAAGAAAAAAAGCATCAAGGAAATATTACAGGTAAAATAAAGATAAAATGATAAAAGTTGTAGTACAATAAAGAGAGGCAAAGTTAAAATAAGGTGAGTGCTAAAAGTATTATCTTTCAATTTGGTGAGTTAATTTTTTTATAAAGGAGGGATATTTATGAAAAGAGAATATTTGGAATTGAAAACATGTCGTACTGAAAAAGCAGAATTTATAAGGGGAAGAGAATATGTTGTACTTGGTACAACAAGTGAACAGACATATGAATATGAATGCGAAGTATTGCCTTGTTATAGGATTGTAAACGAAAGGGGTGCTGTGGAAATAGTTGTGCCTGACCAAATTTTCTATCCAACCAATAGGTTATTGCAATCCATAAAAGACGTAGTATATTTAGGTATTCTAGATATAGATAGTTTAGTGGAGGGTGAAATATATTCTGTGTTTAAAATGCATGAAGAAAAAGGGGAACTTGTTTATAGCATATTTGATAATTCAAATAAACTAAAAACATATCCTACATCCTTGTTTGTTTCAGAGGCTGAATATCTTAAAATGACTAAAGAGGAACTTTCCGATTTTAAGAAAGCAAAAACAGAAGAAGTATTAGAATTTGAAGATTTGAGAAAAAAAGAGGAGCAAAAGGTCTTAGATGAAAAATTAGAATTTGAAAATGCTAAAAAAAATGAGATTCAAAAATCTTTAGATGAACAAAACAAGCTACAAAATATAAAGGATTTGAATAATCTTGAAATAGAAAAAATTAAAAAGATTATAAAAGTTTTAAGACCAAATATAGTACAAAATACTACTAGCCCTTCCATTAATGAAACCTCTAAAATTACAAATAAAATTAATAAGATCTTAATGTTTTTTATTATTGGATGTTTTATAACAGTTGTTTGTTCAATATTTGGTAAGGCTTTATTAAGTTCAATAATTAATATGATATATTTAATTGCAGGTGTGTTAACTTACGTATATTTAAAAAATAATTTACCTGAAAGTTTAATTAAAGATATCCCTAAAAGTGAAAAACCTGATAAAAAATCCCTAAATTTATTGGTGAGCTTTAATGATGATATATTGTTGAAATTAAAAAAAATCGAATTAAATTTATTGATTTTGGAAGGTGGAACTACTGTAAGTAGTGGGAATGTTTCACTAATAAAAGAATCTGTTTCCTTTTGCTTAGAAAGTTATAAAACCAAAGATACTAATTTATTAAAAGATATATCTGTATTTTTAGATAAAACCCTTGAATATATATATAGCTTGATAGACGGGAATAATTCAGAAGAATTATATATAGAAAAGCAGGTTTATGAAAATGTATCTTCTATTATAAACAGGAACACTGATATTTTCGAACTTATGATTTCGGACAATAAAGAAATTAAAGAAATATTAAATAAGGGAATTAACCCTATGGAGTAAACAATTATTATAATTGGATGGCTCTTAATAATATTCATTATTAAGGGCCATCCTACATTTTCAGCAAATTTAAATATAAACTTGGGCATTTTTACGGATAAGCAAAATTTAAAAGCAACTTTTAGTTGTCAAAAATGTTACGTTTAATTGGTAGAAATATGATTGTTTTATTAGTAGACTTATTTAGGGGTGATTAAACATGAGTTTTCAGGAACAATTGCAAATACTTAGAAAAGAAAAAGGATTATCACAAGAAAAGTTAGCTGAAATGCTAGGTATATCAAGACAGGCAGTTGCAAAGTGGGAAGTTGGACGTTCATATCCTGATATTGCAAAATTAATTGCATTAAGTGATTTTTTTAAAGTAAGTATTGATAAATTAGTTAATGATTATGAAGAAAATTGCCGTTTATCTATAGAACAGAATAAGGCTGATTCTATAAATGAAAAAATAATAGAATTTTTACGCACAGCAAAAAGATCTACATATGCAGGAAAGGGTGCGCAGATTCAATCTTCAAGGCCTAATTCACATGATTTAGAGTATGTAGAGGGAAATCTAAAATATATTGATACGTATTTAGGGGGAGAGCAGTTTATCGGAGAAGAAGCCTTATGGAAGGATGATATTCCGTTTTGGTCAATGAATTATACGGGCAGAATTATAGGTGAGGGATTTTCAGGAAATTTTTTAAAAGAAGCCTTAAGTTTAGTAACAAAAGAAAATCCATATCGCGGACCTATGGTATACCAGAATGGACAATATAAATATCATTGCATTGTTAATGGAGAATTTAAATGGTTTCAAGGATATGAGGAAATTTATTTTGATGATACTAAGGTATATGAGTGCTTTTTTCATGGTGGAACTATTAAATAATAGATTAATTCAATGTAATCTTAAGTTAAATTAATATTAGTAAAGGAGAATGTATAATGATTTTAAATAGAAATGATAAATGCTGGTGTGGAAGTAGACTAAAATATAAGAATTGCCATTTGGACTTTGATAAAAAACTAGAAAACTTGAAGAATGAAGGCTGCATAGTACCAACAAGAAATCTTATTAAGAGCAAGGAGCAAATTGAAGGGATAAGAAAAAGTGCTAAAATTAATAATGGTCTTCTAGATTTGGTTAGTGAGAATATTAAAGAAGGAATGACTACAGAAGAAATTAATAAATTAGCTCATGAATATACAATATCCCAGGGTGGAATTCCAGCTACTCTTAATTATGATGGATTTCCCAAAAGTATTTGTACATCAATTAATGATGAAGTATGTCATGGAATACCAAGTAAAGATGTAGTACTTAAAAATGGTGATATTATAAATGTTGATGCAACTACTATTCTTAATGGATATTATTCAGATGCTTCAAGAATGTTTATGATCGGAGAAGTAACTGCCAAAGCGAGGAAGATAGTAGAAATAACTAAGGAATGCTTAAATAAGGCAATAGAATCAGTAAAACCTTGGGGCTTTTTAGGTGACATAGGAGCAGTTATTCAAGAATATGCAGAAAGTAATGGATATTCAGTAGTTAGAGATTTTGGAGGGCATGGAGTTGGATTAAATATTCATGAGGAGCCATTTGTTTCTCATTTTGGAATTAGAGGAACAGATATGATTTTAGCACCAGGGATGGTATTTACCATTGAACCAATGATAAATGGCGGAAGTCATGAAATATTTATAGATGAAGATAATGGATGGACAGCTTTTACAGCTGATGGATCTCTTTCAGCACAGTGGGAGCATACGATTCTTGTAACTGAGGATGGTATAGAGATAATATCAAAATAAATAATAATTAAAATCTTGTACAAGACTAATTAAGCTTTGTACAAGATTTTTTTACGTTAAGCACACTTATAGGAGGCTTGGATGTTTTGCCTCCATCATTGAAACTATTAACTAATTAATTGGTTGAGGGTTTTTAAGAAAAGTTTATACTTTATTTATACTTAGTTTAGGAAAAATCTAGGATTATATTTTACAATTAGATTATTGGAATATTAAAATATAAATAGAGAAATATTTTTCTTAATAAATATGTAAGAATTATGGTAAGTGTTTTGTAAAAAATACCTTGTATAATTATTTATAGAGTGAAGTTGATAAGTTTTAAAATATGGGGGGGAATATCTAAAATGATCAAAATAATGTTTGCAATGAATATTCTAGTAATAATAACAGCATTACTTTTTTTTATTATGGGAATAAAGTATTTTAAAAATGATAAATACAATAAAAGATGTATGAAATGTATACTTGGGGGTACTAGTATTACAGGAATATGTATTATTATAGGGGCCTTACTTTTTGTACCAACCTTCTTTCCGATATAAAAATAAGGTTTGGTAAATAACAACTGCTATAATGGTAAATACATTTCGTATTGCTCAATTGGGTCTTTTTGGAAGTGTAGCTTTCGGAGGAAATCTTCTAATGAGGCGTTGCTTGGCAGGCATATAGTCACTTTTTCTAGATTTTGAGCCTGGGCTGCTTTTTGGATCATACTGCGTCCAAGACCCTGATGGCGGCAGTTTGGGTGGACCCAGAGGAAGTTGATTTTACCTTGTGAGCTCATGGCAATTAGGGCCACTTGTCTATCAGCATGGTATGCACCAAGGAGAGATTCATGTGTGCTGGAAGCATAGTAGGGCGTGTCACTTTGCCAGCTGATGTGGCAGTCTAAGAGTGATTTTCTAAAGGACTCCAGTTTATCAAAGGTGACCTGCTTCACAATGTATGGTAGTGTATCGGTGGGTGAAGCTATTGTTTGTATCATGCTGGAGTAGTATTTTAGTGTGTAAACATGTTTATAACCACAGTTTTCATAGAACTTCACGGCCCTGTGATTATCTTTTATTACTTCAAGGAATAATTGCTTGCATTGGAAAGTAAGCGCAGTGGATTTATGCATTTCAAATAACTTCTGGCTAATGCCTTGACCTCGATAGTCTGGACTGAGGCAAAGGGTGCCACAGCGCAGGGTAGCTAAGCCATCAAATACTCGGATGCCACTGAGAATCAAACCGATGGGATGGTTCTGATCAAATGCCATAAAGGATAGATTTAGTGCGTTGCCTTCAGGACCAAAGAATCTAGCTTCGAAGTCATCCTGGCTCATTGTTAGCGGGAGGATATAGTCTGAGAAGCCAAGGCTAAAAGCTTGGAATATTTCGTTTATAGTTACATCAGTGCAAGTTTTATAAGTAATCATAATCACTTACCCCCTTAAATAATTGAGAATCATATTAATGTATTCAGAGATTGTAGCTTCATTAATCTTAATGCCCATTACAGCATCAGTGAATCCCACACCATCTAGTGATGTAATAATGAGATAAACAGCACTTTTTGTGTTTAAATTCTGACGGAACTCACCATTTTGAATGCCTTCCAAAAGGAGTTGTTCCAAATCCTCTTCAAATTTTTTGTAGCGTACTTGGGCAATATCGTTTTTACAGGTGCTCCTTGACATTATACTCCAAAATTCCGTGGTAAATCTAATGCCCATACAAACGCTCTCGGTTTCAAGACTATCCAGAAACCAGCGTAGATAGAGAGTTACCTTCTGCGACGCGCTCTCTATATCAGTCATTTCATGAAGTACATTACTTCTCATTTGAAAGCGCTGCTGGGCAATTGCCAGGAAAATCTCTTCTTTGCTCTTAAAATAAGTGTAAAGACCTCCTTTACTGATACCGGAATGTTTAACAATATCCTCCATAGAGGATTGGGAATACCCTTTTGAACTAAAGACCTCAAAAGCCTTGTCTATAATTTCTAGTTTCCGAAGCTGAAATTTTTCTGAACTTATTTTTGGCATATTCATCCCTCCATAAAAACGACCAGACGGTTTTTATTATATTATAAAACAAAAATAATATAATATCAATATTAATTTTTAATTGAATATGGAAAAATTTATAAAATGATTGATATTATAAGGTAAAGGATGTATACTCTATAGTGGAAACTATATAAACTAAATGAGTTTCCACTACGGGGGTGAGTATATAAATATGAAAGATAACGTATTTTCTCGAAAAGAGTTACTATTTTTAATTACAATAAGTTTAGCTTTAGGAATTAGGCAAATGGCAATGACTATGGTTATGCCTTTTATTTCAACTTACAGCAAGACTTTAAGCTACAGTAATGCAACCTTATCTGGATTAGCATTGGGTATATTTGGGCTGACTCAAGCTATTTTTCAAATACCTTTTGGTATATGGAGTGATAAAGTAGGAAATAAACCTGTTCTTTTAATTGGGATTATGCAAGTAATAATAGGGTTAATAGTTGCATTTTTTGCTAAAAGCATATATATGCTTATCTTTGCAAGGGCTTTGCAAGGAAGTGGAGCTGTAATTGCCACTGGATATTCATGGGTTACTGGTAGTGTAGATAGCAAAAAGCGACCAAGGGCTTTAAGTATTGTAGGAATATTTATTGGCTTTTCAGCAGCGGCTTCTTTTGCTTTAGGACCTTTAATTCACAACTATTTATCAGTAAGACAGATGTTTTTAATATGCGCAATCTTGATTTTCTTAGTATGGATTATTATACTATTTTTTCTAAAGGAGACTTATGACTTAAACTCTTATGAGATACCAGAAAAACAAATTAGTACAAGAGATAGCATTAGGGTATTATTAAAAAATAAAACATTTTTAGCACTTAACTTAGCAGGGTTCTTTAATAATTTTATAATGGTTGCAGTATTTTATGTAGTACCTCAATATCTTGACAAAATTACAGGTATTAATGGCATGTGGAAGATTTTTATGCCGGCAGTAATTATTGCTATAATATGTATGCGAAGAGCTATTAAATTTGTTGAGAGCGGATATAGTTCAAAGTTGATTGCTGTATCATTTATGATAACTGCTATAGGTATATGTTTTTATTTTAATAGTAAATCATTTTATTTTATATTGGTAGGTACTATACTATTTATGACAGGGTATATTTCTTTATCTACGATAATACCTTCTGTAGCAAATGATATTGCAGAAAATAGTTATAGAGGTACTGCAAATGGAATAATAAATAGTTTTCAATATATCGGCTCTTTTTTTGGAGCAGTGATTACTGGTGCTCTATGGAATAACCATGAAAATGTTGTATTACTTTTAATAATAGGAATATCTATAATGGGTGTATTTACTGTAAAAAAAACTAAAATTAACAGTTCAATGAATTAAATAAAAATTAGATTGAGGATGATAAAATGAGAGATATAATAATGAAAGTTGCTTCTGAAAAGATACAGATATATGGTTTAAGAAAATTTACTATGGATGAAATTGCTTCAGAACTTAAAATTAGTAAAAAAACTATCTATAAGTATTTTAAAAATAAAGATGATATTATAGTTGAATATTTTAAAGACATAATAGAAACTGATAAAAATGACACCCTTGAGTCTGCAAAAAAAGACTGTCCTTTAGTAGAGAAGTTGAATTCTATAGTTTATTCTTATCATAAATACAAATTACCGGTTAATGTATTAGATGAAGCATATAAATTTTATAATGATGAATGGAAGAAAATTCAGCAATTAAGGGATTTTAAATTAAATCTTATTGAAATTACAATAAAAGAGGGGATGAAAGAAGGTTTTTTAAGAAGTGACATTCAACCGCATATGATTACTTTGATGTTGGAAGGTATTAGTAACACATTTTTAGATTATAAATTCTTAAGTAAAAATGATATGACCATGAAAGATGCTATGAATGATGTGATGACAATATTATTATACGGGATTTTAAAATAAATTAGGTTTGTAGTGTATTAATAGCTATATCAGAAATAACTTCATATGTATTTAATTATTAATTATGACAAAAATATGTTATATTGTAAATATAACATATTTTTATAATGATAGGTGTATTTATAAATTAAAGATCAAATATCAATAAATAGAAATGGAGGATATTTAAATGAATATCCAAAACTATACTTAACTATATATTTGATTATTTCTTGTCAAAAGCTTTGGATAAAACAAAACTTGAGGTATGGGAATCCAATGAACGTGCAGTAAAGCTTTATAAATCTTTTGGTTATAATGAAGTGAAAAAGAACTTGATGTTTCCAAGGATAATCCTTTAACTACATTTACAGGCAAGTCTAGTGACTTCAAAATTTAATATGAATAATATATAAAGCAATAAAAGTTATATATACAAACAAATGGAGGAATTATGAATAAAAAAATATTATTAATTGCACTAATTTCTATGAGTGTTTTTACAGCAGGTTGTACAAAACAAAAGGTTGCAGAATCACAAAGTCAGCCAACTATCAGTATGCAAACTAAAACAGATAATACAGCAAAATCAACTATACCAAATACTTCTACTAGTAATTCAACAAGTACTGCAACAGCAAAATCAACGCCTAATAATAGTTCTACTGTTAACAAAACAAGCACAGTAACGAAAGAATCAACTACCAAGGGTAACACTACAACTAATTCCACAGGAACAGTAAAACAACCACAAGAAATATTTTATGGTCAGTGGGTTATTGAAAAACCATTAGCATATGGGCGAGTTGGAACTTATGGAAGCGATAATATTACACAATTGATTGGTAGAAAATTAAGTTTTTCAAAAGAAAAAGCAACTTGTTTTGGGGAGACGATAAAGGATTTAGATAATGTTGTTATAAGCCCTGTATATAAAAAAACTGTTGTTTCAAAAGATGACTTTGAAGCTGCGAGTCCGGCTATTACCTTTGATAAATTAGGTATAAAAGCTAATTCTATTATCCAAATTCAGACTACTGATTCAAAAGGTAATGGGTGTACTTTCTTTATTAAAGATAATAAAACTTTAATTTTAAGTGGTGGTATGACGTTTTTTCAACTTGTAAGATAAAATACTAGCGATATTGGTCATCAGTTTTTATAATAATTTTTTTGGGGCAAATGATAAAGATTAGCATTAAGGAAAAATATTTTCTTTGGGAGATGAATTATGTTAAGAAAAGTTACTGGGGAAGATTTTCAAAAGCTATTTACTTGGGTTAATGATGAAGAGGTAAGAAAAAATTCAAGGTATACGGAGGAGAAAAATTTAGAAGAATATAAGGACTGGTTTTTTAAGGCACTAAAGGACAAAAACCTTTTTATGTTTATTCAAGTGGTTGATGAAAAAGATGTTGGACAAGTAAAACTTGAAATTTCACAGCAAGAGATAACATTTAACTATAGCATTGCTAAAGAACATAGGGGTAATGGATTTGGTACTGCTACAATTAGAGATGCCCAAAGATTTATAAATGAAAATAAAGATTTTTTTACTGCTAATAGCAAGTTAGTTGCATATATTAGGGAAGGTAATATACCTTCTTGCAGAGTGTTTGAAAAACTTGGATACATAAAAGTATTTCAGTGTGAAGATTATGTGAAATTTCAAAAAAGTGCAGTGTGAGTTGTTAGAGTGTTTATGATTAGGCAAGGTAAAACGTACCATAAGTAATATGGGCTACCCATAATAAAAATTTTGTTTTCACCACTTGACCTTCGCCTAAGGTGAAGGTTTACACTATAAATAAGTTAGGGATTAAGATTAAAACTTACCCTCTAAAAAATACATTTATATGAGGTGTGGCAATGGAAATAAAGTATAGTATTAAAGAAGTGGCAGAATTGTTTAACATAACAACAAATAAGATTCGATTTTATGAAAAGAAGGGGCTAATAAAACCTACAAGGGATGAAGAAAATAACTATCGCTACTATACAGAAAAGGACCTAATAAAAGTACAGACTATTCTTATGTATAGAATATTAAATATACCCATAGAAGATATTGAAGATATAATCAAGAATGATTATAAGAATAATGTATTAAATCACTTTTATAAGCAGTGGGAAATCATAAACAATGAAGTCCATAGAGCAAAACTTATTCAAAATTCGCTAGAAGAAATAATGGATACAATTTATGAGGCAAATGATGAAAAATATCATATGAGTATTATTGAATCAATTAAAAAGATGAATGAGATATATAAAATAAAAGAAAACTGGAAGGATAAATGGGATTTTGATGGGTGGGCAAAAAACTATGATAAGGACGTAAAAGGGGACAGCGGTAGTTTGAAAATTTATAAAAACTATGAAGTTATTTTAGATATGGTTTTCAAAAAAGCAACCTACAATATAGATAAAGAAGTAGAAATATTGGAAATAGGTGTGGGTACTGGTAATCTTGCAAATAGATTTTTATCAATAGGACTGCATATTACTGGACTAGATCAATCCAGGGAAATGCTGAATGTGGCAAAAGAGAAATTTCCAAAGTTAAAACTGAGACTAGGAGAATTTTTAAAGCTACCCTTTGAAAATAATACTTTTGATATTATTGTATCCACCTATGCATTCCATCACTTGAATGAGGAGGAAAAAACCGTTGCTATTAAGGAAATGTTAAGGATTTTAAAAAATGATGGAAAAATAATCATTGGAGATCTTATGTTTGAAAATGAAAAACAGAAACATAAAATTATGAAAAACCTCACAAGGAAGCAAATTGATGAAATTGAAGACGAGTATTATTCAAACATTGAGTTATTACAAAATGAATTTGGAAAGTATGGTAAAACAGTGGATATGTTTCAAATTGATGAGTTCAATATTGTAGTTGAAGTAGCCTGAGTAAAAGTACAGGCTACTTTTTCATTACATAACTATCTTCATATACTTCCTTGTAGTAGCAATAAAATAAACAATATATACTGCTATAAAAATAAGTATGCTTCTGATAGCGGGTACTATTATGTTGTAATTCATAAGTTCGCTTAAAACGGACATTGCGACGCAACTATGAATTATGCCCACAATTAAAGGTAGCAGATATGACATTCCTATTTGCCTAGCAGTAGCTTTGAAAATCTCCTTCTCTGTCATTCCAAGCCTTTTTAGCAAAACATATTTATCTTTATCTAAATAGGCTTCGGATACAAGTTTGAAATATATTATGCTCCCTGTTGCAATTATGAAAACCAGTGCAAGGAAAGCTCCAAGAAAATAAATTATCCCGAAAATACTGTAAGAAGATGTATCTCTACTCACATTTACACGTAAAGAATCTTTAATTGAATTAGTTGTAAATAATTCATGTAAAGAAGATATATTCTTACTCACCTTTGAACGCAAAGGCTCTTTAGGGGAGTCAATTTTGTATAATTCCTGTTTTAGCAATTTCATAGTGTCTGTTTTATTTATTTTTATTCCATTAAACTCATATATGTGAGAAGTAGCTCTAAGCAAATTATAGTCTTCATCATTTAATATTAGACACGCCATAGGTATACCAATACCAAAAATAGGAGTTTTAAGTGAATTCTTTATGGTGTAGTCTTTACTATTTACAGAAGCTTTTTCGTTTTTATAAGCATAAAGACTCATTACCACAGTAGGTGGGGATACATATAATATTTCACCTTTGGACAAGGTCTCTTTTTTTAAATCATTCATATTATTTACTTTTAGGTCAGAACTTATTTTTATAAAATCTGAATATTTTAAGGCTACTGTTTCTTCAATGGGCAATTTATTTTCTACATAAATATGAGGTTTTATAATAAGAAATTCAGTGTTTTCTTCAAGGATTATATCTTTTTTATATTCTTTTAACTTGTCTCTTACCTGCTGCTTAACTGTATTATCAGAAGAAACATAGGAAATTTCATAAGGAGCCTGTATATAATCTCTCATTCCAACAAAATACTTAAGCGAGGCCACTGTTCCATACGAAGTTAAAGTAATGGTAGCTAATATGGCAACTGCCGCTAAAGTTCGATAGTTATTTTTAATTCTAAAGGCAATATTAGACATGCACACTATATTTATTCCATTATATAATATTTTCTTTCTATTTATTATAAATTTCATTATTATAGAATACACAGAGCCAAAAAACCAATAGGTGCCTATTACTACAAATATAATGGCAAGAGGTAGGTTCCTAATAAAATGCATACCAATAGCATTTTTTGCAAAGTAATATCCCACCAGTATGAATATTATAGAAAATAAACCTTTTACATAATTAACTTTTGGAAGTCTTTCTTCTCGTTTAGACGCATTAAACAAGTCAATTAACTTACTTTTAGATATATTTATATAACCTAAAACTGCATTTATAAAGAAAATTACAAAAAATGTGATGGCAGTTTCAATTATTGCTTTAGTAGATATGAAAAAACCTATTTTCATATTTAATATAGCCACTTTAGCCAGCATCATTAGAAATAGCTTACAAAATACAACTCCAAGTAAAAGTCCTGTAGCCGTTGCTACTATACCCATAAAAATAAGCTCTATAGAATAAATAAGAGCTATTTGAGCATTGGATACTCCCATAAAAGCATAAATGCCTATTTCCTTTTTTCTTTGATTTAAAAAGAAAGAACTTGAAAACCAGATAAAAAATATAATAAATAAAAGGAGCAAATAAGAAACTGAAATTGATACACCGTTAATATAATAACTGGTTTCATTGGCTTTTTGAAAATCTGGGTTATATTTTAGTGCTACGAAGTTGTAGAAAACAAGTACAGAAAAAATCATAGACATTATATACAGGCTGTAAACTTTTATATTTCTCTTAAAATTATCGAAAGCTATACTGAAGGAATTCATTAAAAATCCCTCCTGTTTTCTTCACTTTGTCCGTAATAATCTGTACCACCACTCATGGATGCTCCCATGTCCATAATTCTTTGGAAAAACTCTTTTCTTTCTCCGTTTTTATGGAGCTTTGCATGAATCTTACCATCTTTTATAAACATTATTCTTCTACAGTAGCTGGCAGCAAAGGCATCATGAGTCACCATTATTATAGTAGTTTTAAATTTCTCGTTTAGCTGCGTAAGACATTGCAGAAGTTCTGCAGATGATTTCGAATCCAATGCTCCTGTAGGCTCGTCTGCAAATATAACAGAAGGTGAAGTTATAAGTGCCCTAGCTGCGGCGGTTCTTTGCTTTTGACCTCCTGAAAGTTGATACGGATATTTGCTCAGATGATCCTTTAACCCTAAAAAGCCAGCAAGTTCATTTACCTTTTTTAGTATTTCAACATGATTTACCTTACTAAGGGCAAGCGGAAGGGCTATATTATCCTGAACAGACATTGTATCCAGTAGGTTAAAATCCTGAAATATAAAACCTATTTTGTTTTTCCTAAAAGATGCAAGGTCACGTCCCTTAATATTTTTCATATCTTTTCCCTCAAAGAAATAACTTCCGCTAGTAGGTTCATCAATGGTGGAAATAATATTTAAAAGAGTGGTTTTACCTGACCCAGAAGGTCCCATTATGCCTAAAAACTCACCCTTTTCCACTTGCAAATCAAGGCCATCTAAAGCGTTGGACATCATACCTTTTAAGCCGTAAACTTTTCTTAAATCTTTAGTTTCAATAACAATACTCATAAAAAATCCTCCTCACAAACTAAAATCTTACCACTATTCTACCTGTTAGGCTCATAGCCTGCCATTGAATATAGGTTACATTTAGTACTTTAAGGTTACATTTATGTAACCTTAAAGTAATCTGATAGTTTATAAAAACATATGCTAAACTTTGTACCCTTTCCTTCCTTAGATTCAACATATATATCATGACTTAGTTTATGAGCCATCTTTTTAGATAAATATAAACCCATGCCTGTAGATTTTGCGAGGCTTCTTCCATTTTCGCCTGTAAAACCTCTGTCAAATATTCTATTTATGTCTTTCGTTTTTATTCCCACACCACTATCTTTAACATAAAGCACAATAACCTTATCTTCCTCTTTAGCATAAATATTTATTTTTCCATTCTTAGGGACATATTTGCAGCCATTATTAATAAGCTGATCAATAATATATGAAAGCCATTTTTCATCTGATATAACAGTATAGTTTATGTTTCCAAGTTCTAAACTTATATTTTTTGATATGAAAAGGGTAGCATTTCTTTTTACAACTTCTTTAACTAGCCGCTGAATATTAATTTCATTGATTTGTAAATCTTCCGAATAGCTAGAGGCGCGACTTGTATATAGCACCTGATTGATAAGAAATTTTATCCTGTTAAATTCAAGTATAAGCTGTTCTGATACATCTATTTCTTCTATTTTATCAGAAAGGAGCTCGCATACACAAACAGGTATTTTTATTTCATGAACCCACTTTGTTATATAATCATCCATTTCCTCAAGAGCTGACTTTACTTCTTGAAGCTTCCCATCCATTTCAGCATTTTTAAGATTAATTATGTCTTTCATAATCTGAACTTCAAAATAGTAACTATTACTAGGCAGGCTTGCATCTATATTATCTTCTTTATTTATAGCTTCGCAAAGTCCCTTATAACTATGATGCCACCTTTTATAATCAATAAATGCAAAGATTAATGATATAAAAAGCAGTAAAAAATCCATGTAGGCTATATCAGTAAACTGTGAATTAATAGGCTTGCTACACAATAGGACTATATTTATAGTAAACGAAATGCAGATGAAATATAATATCTTTAAGGTAGAATTTTTTATATATGCCACCATCATATTCATAGTAGCATGTACCCATATCCTTTTTTAGTAACGATATAATCCTTAAGGCCTATGTCGCAAAGTTTAGTGCGAAGCCTGTTAATATTTACTGTGAGAGTATTATCATTAATAAAATTATCATCATCCCAAAGTGCTCTCATTATCTTCTCCCTAGATATGGTCTTTCCCCTGTTTTTCATAAGCAGTAGCATTACTTTAAACTCATTTTTTGTAAGTTCCATTTTATCTTCTTTATATAAAAGAGTATTTTCCATTAAGTTTAGGATTACTCCATCACATTCTATTAAATCAGAAGGTTGCTCACCATAAGAATAGGCTCTTCTAAGTAGTGCATTTATTTTAGCAATTAAAATATCCATAGAAAAGGGCTTGGTTATATAATCATCACCCCCAGTATTCATGGCCATAATAATATCCATATTTGTATCCCTGGAAGAAACAAATACGATAGGCACCTTTGATATTTCGCGAATTTTATTACAAAAGTAAAACCCATCAAAATAAGGTAGGTTTACATCCATAATAATCAAATGAGGCTCCTTGGCAGCAAACTCTGCAGTTATGTTTTCAAAGTTATCCACAGCCACCGCATCAAAACCCCATTTTATCAACATTCCATTCATATTGGTGCACAGTGCTTTGTCATCCTCAACTATCATTATCTTATACATTTTTTACACCCCTAAAATAAGGTGAAACTTTAATATGCAGTTTCGCCTAATATTATGTTATATAAAATTGAGATTACTCAGTCCAATCTTGTCCTGTTTAGTATAATTGTAACATTTATTTATACAATAAATCTATATATATAAAGTTCAATGTATTCTAGAGGTTCATGGCAAAAGTCAAGTGTCTCTCATATTTAAAATTATAGTAGTCTGGGGTATAACAGGAAATGAGTTAATTTATAGTGAGATACGTATTAGGCAGTTGCTTTTAAGGAGTCCTTTTTGTTAAGACAAAGCCCGCACTTCAAAGTTCCCACATTTTTTATGAATTTCTTCATGTATCAAAGCTTTGATATGAGGATGTTTCATGCATAGAATCTCTTGCCTGGTTTTGTAGGGGGTCTGGGTTGTGAATTTCACAACCATTCTGTACGGAGTGGGTTAATCAAGTAATGGGTAACCCACTCCACCATTGACACAGAAAAATGTAGCTAAGTGTCGAAATATTTAAGTTACATATTTGTAATATGTAGTCTATAATGTAATATGTAGTTTATACTGGTAATATGTAGTTTATCATAAAACTATAAGATTATAAGGGGGTTTTTATTTTGTCATCGAAAAAAATAGTTTCTTTAGTTATTGCTTCATCATTATTATTCTCAGCTTTTGCACTTCCTGTACAAGCCAAGAGTGATGAATCACTAATTAAACCACCAGTATTTTTAACAGGACAATTATCAAAACAATTATCAAAGGACATGGAAGGTGTACATCAATTCTTTAGAGAAAACAACTATGGAATTGAAGATTCTATGAACGAATTAGCAGAATTAAAATCAAGTGAGGACAGCTTGGGGCTTACACACATTAAAACTCAACAAATGGTAAAGGATATTCCGGTATTTGGTAATGAATATATCATTCATTTTAACCAAAACGGAGAAGTATATTGTATGAATGGTAAATATGATGCTAACGCAAAAAATGCTAAAATCAATAAAGAGCGTTTTATAGGTGAAAACATAGCTATTGAAATTGCAAGATCAAAAGTTATATTTGATGATTATTGTTCAGCTGTAAATTCAAAACTTTACTTACGAAATATAAATGATGAGTATGTTCCAATTTATGTAGTTTCATTAAGTTTCGTATTTCCAGAACGAGGATATTGGCACTTTTATATAAATGCTGAAGATGGAACTATAATAAAACAAATACAACATAAATGCTGAAGATAGAACTATAATAAAACAAATATGACATAAATGATCTAATAGCAAATAATAATTTTTGATTTTATGTTTGCTCTCATTAGCCATAATGCTAGGATTAGTTGATATAGTCCAAGATTATGAAGGCAGATTATATTTTTGTAATACGTAGTTTATTATCGTAATATATAGTTTGAAATAAAATTTGAAATGCACCCTGTCAATTAGACAGTAGAGATAATAAAAATTGACTTAAGCGGCTAAAGTCCTATACTCCATGGGGCTAAGGCCGTTTAATCTTTTTTGCAATCTCTTGGTATTGTAGAAGATGATATATTCATCAACACTCTTACCAAAGTAATTAGAAATTTTAAAAGCCGATTTTAAAGAAGGATTAAATATTCCTTTCTCAATTTCAACAATTGTACCCCTATTATTTAAATTGTTATGAATTAAGTATATAATGACAAATGTAACAGTGAAATTTAGGTATATTTGTAATTAACTCAAACTGGTCAGTTAGAGAATTAAAGAGGTGGCTTACGATGGAAGATATTAAAATTTTAATAGTTGAGGATGATGAGGCTATAAGTAATATGATAAAAAGAGCTTTGACTAAGGAAGGCTATGTTGTTTCCTGTGCATTTGGTGGACAAGAGGCGCTTAGTGTTTGGGAAAGAGAAAATTTCAAATTATTTATTTTAGATATTATGCTCCCAGAAATTGATGGAATAGAGGTAATGAGAAGAATACGAATGAAAAGTATGGTACCTATACTTATGGTATCTGCAAAAGCTGAAGAGAATGATAAAATCATAGGTCTCGGGCTTGGTGCAGATGATTATTTAGTAAAGCCTTTTGCAATAGCAGAGCTTATTGCAAGAGTAAAGGCTCTGCTTAGAAGATATATGTATTATAGTTCAAGCAATGATATTACGGGGAATACCATAGAGTATGGAGAAATAAAATTTGATTTAGATAATTATACAGCTATAAAAAAAGACAAAACGATTACTCTTAGGGCGAAGGAATATGAGCTATTAAAGTTATTTTTTAAGAATCCAAATAAAGTGTTTACAAAGGCTCAAATATTTAGCTCTGTTTGGGGAGAAGAATATATGGGGGATGATAATACTGTGATGGTTCATATCAGGAGACTAAGAAGCAAAATTGAAGACAACCCTGACAAGCCACAATATATAGAGACTGTCTGGGGAATAGGATACAGGCTGGGGAGTTTAAAATGATATATATATTTGTGAGCATAACTATTATTTTAGCATTAGTTATAGTATTTCAAAATATAAAAATACATAGTATTTCCGTAAATATAAAGGAGGTTACGAAGGGGAATTTTAATGAAAGGATTAGAATTTATGACTATAACACTACAGTTAAAGATTTAATCATTAATTTGAATAGGCTTATAGATGAATTCCAAAAAATAGTTTCATTGAACAAAGAATATGAAGAGGACAGAAAAAAGATGATATCGAATATATCCCATGATTTTAGGACGCCACTCACAACAATGCTAGGATACATTGAAATGTTGAGGGATGATAATAGCCTAAGTGGTGAAGAACGCAGGGAATATTTAGAGGTAATAAGTACAAAGGGAGAAATCTTAAGGGTGTTAATTGAAGAATTTTTTAGTTTATCAAAGTTTGATGCTAGTGATGTTGTGCTAACTTTTAAAAGAGTAAATATCACTGAAATTATAAGACAGTGTGTATTATCCTTTTTAAAGGATTTCGAAATTAATGGTATTGAATTAGCAATAGATATTCCAAGTGTGGATATATTTATAAATTGTGATGAAGGGGCTATTTATAGAGTGTTGCGAAATCTAATAGCTAATGCTCTAAGATATGGAGCCGAGGGAAAAGTAATTGGGGTGGGCTTAGAGAAAAAAACGGATGGTGTAGTTTTGGAAATATGGGATAGGGGTATAGGAATACCACAGGAGGAAATACCCTATATTTTTAAACGCTTATATTCAGTGGATAAATCAAGAAATAATAGACAAAAGGGCAGCGGTCTGGGATTAACTATAGTAAAAAAATTAGTAGAAAAGCATGGCGGTGTCATTGAAGTTAGTAGTAAGCCCTATGAAAAAACAGCTTTTAAGATAACACTAAGGAATATTCCGTAAGACTTCCTTGTGAAATGTCGTTAAAAAGTTAAGAAACCTGTAAGAAGTGTGTAAATGGGAGTTAAGGATTATGGTTTATTATTAAAGCATAGTCCTTTTAATATGTAATGAGGTGATTTTGTGGAATATGCAATAAGAACGCATAATTTAACTAAGAAATATAAGGGCATGCCCGTAGTAGATAGTTTAAATATTAATATAGAAAAGGGGGAGATATATGGATTTTTAGGACAGAATGGTGCAGGAAAAACTACCACTTTAAGAATGATTATGGGACTTATAAGAATTTCAGCAGGAGAGGTTGAACTGTTTGGACAGAATAATTATTCTAAAGGAGTTTATAAAAAGATAGGTTCATTAATAGAGTATCCTGGATTCTATCCAAATTTAACTGCAGGGGAAAATTTAGAGATACATAGAAGAATGGCGGGTATACAAAATATAGAGTATATAAAAGAAGCCTTGGAAATAGTGGGACTAAATTCTGATGAAATTAAGAATAAAAAAGTTAAGAATTACTCTCTAGGTATGAAGCAAAGACTGGGTATCTCAAGAGCAATACTACATAAGCCGGAACTACTTATTTTAGATGAACCAACTAATGGGTTAGATCCCCTTGGTATAAAGGATATTAGAAAAATACTGTTAGAACTAAGAAATAAAAAGGGCATAACTATTCTTATATCAAGCCATATTTTAAGTGAGATTGAACATCTAGCAACAAAAATAGGAGTTATCCATAGGGGGAAACTACTTGAAGAAATAGACTATAGGGAGCTTCAGAGAAGAAGCAGAAAATATCTTAGAGTAAAAGTAAGTGATGATAAAAAAGCTTGCTTCTTACTTGAAAACAAACTTAATATTAAGGACTTTGATGTAGTAGAAAAAAATGTGTTAAGAATATATGAAAATCTTGATAAGGGGCCACAAATATCTAAACTATTCATTAACAATGATTTGGAATTGCATGAACTGCAGCTTAGTGTGGACAACCTAGAAGATTATTTTGTAAGCCTAACAGGGGGAAAGGTTAATGTTTAATCTTATTTATTGTGAATTTTTAAAGTTAAAGAAATCATATTTATTTTTAGCCTTAGCTATAATAATTTTACTTCCACCAATATTATTATATATAAAATGGCATGCTGAGTATAAGTTAATAATCTGGGATATGTATCTTTTTCAAGAAGAAATATCTACAACAGCATTGATTAATCTACCTATGTATGCATTTATTTCTTCATATATTTACACAAGAGAATTCTCTTATAATACTGCCCAAACATTATTTTCATACTCTATTAGCAGGACAAAAATATTTATATCAAAGTTCTTAGCAATATTAATAATGACAGGGTGTATTATAATCTTGCAGCTTTTAGTTAGTGTTTTGGCAGGATTACTAGTTCCTCATGAGCCACTTACTAGGGGAATAGTCCTAGGTCATTTAAAAATGAATCTTTACATTTTACTTGCCCAATATGCTATTTTGCCAATTGCTATTTTTATAGCGCAAGTAGGCAGAAATATAATTCTGCCAATGGTTTATGGGGGGATTATAACTGCATTTAATATGTATGTATCCATGCTTAAGGTAGGGATTATAGAGTACATTCCATTTACGTATCCAATACAAATACTGACCAATTCTTTCAAAACTAATATTTATAGGCAAGATATAATGATAATAAATAATTCGGTTCCATTATCAAATGCATGCATAGTGATTGTAGTTTTAACCTTTGTAATTGGAATTGTAATGTGTATTACATATTATTTAAAGACTGATATTACTTAGCTCAATAGAATTATGAATAGACAAAAAGGGAGAGGTATAAAGCATGTTTATTGAAGTCTCTAATTTAGAAATGCAGTATCACAAGGGCACAAAAGCCCTTGATAATATATCTTTATCCATTGGTGAAGGAGTTTTTGGACTTTTGGGTGAAAATGGTGCAGGAAAAACCACTTTAATGCGAATTCTTGTAACGTTAATGAATCAAACTAGTGGTACAGTTAATATAGATGGTACAATTATTAATTCAAAAAACGCCTCAAAAACAAGATGTAACATTGGTTATTTACCTCAAGAACTTGGACTTCATCCAAACTTAACAGTTCGTGAAACCTTAGATTACTTTGGAATATTATCATTAATGAGTCTTTCAGATAGGAAGAAACAGATTGCCATACTACTAGAAGAAACGAATCTAGAAGAACATGCTAATAAGAAAATAAGGCAGCTATCAGGCGGAATGAAGCGTAGGGTAGGCTTAGCCCAAGCAATGCTAAATAATCCTAATCTAATAGTAGTAGATGAACCGACTACTGGTCTTGATCCAGAAGAGCGGATTAGAATTCGAATGCTTATAAGCAAGATTTCTAAAGGGCGTACTATAATTTTATCGACTCATGTAGTAGAAGACGTTGCAAGTATTTGTAATGAGCTAGCCATCATGGAAAAAGGTGAAATAATATTTACTGGATCAGTTCCTGAATTAATTAATATTGCAAACAATCATGTGTTTACAAAAAATGTTCAGGACGAAGCTGAACTAATCCAATTTAGCAAACAACATATTATTACAAATAGTGTTTACACCAGGAAAGGTATATGTGTTCGTTTTATAAGTGATTTTAAAGTAGAAGATTCGGTAACTGAAAATCCTAACATAGAAGATGCTTATATTTATGTAAGAAATACACTACAAAAGAAGGTGAGTAAATGAGAGCCTGGTTAGAAATTGTTGGTTTTGAAATAAAAATCCAAGCTAAGAGTAAATTTTTTTGGATATTAACTTGTATGCTACTAGTGTTATCTATTAGTGCTAGTATTAAATATTTTAATCATTATAAGCTTAAGACACCAGCAGATTTAACTAGTATATTAAGCTCCAGTACAGCAGGTGACGTTTCAATACCTGTTTCAGGTAAAGAGCGAAATACCTATTTTATAAAACAAATTTCTAATGGATTTATAATTAATAACAAGCAGGATTCAGATAAAATTATTGAATGGCTATCATTAAAAATTTATTCTCGAGAAACATGGACAAGGGATAGTCTTAGAGAGGTTCAGAGGCAGATGCATCAGAAATTCCCATCTGTTAAAGAATACAGTCAAGATATGCTTTACAATACTTATACAATGAGTGCGGATAAACTGGACGCAACATATTCTGAATTTATGAGTTATTTACATAAAACAAATCAAACATTTTCTACTTCTTTTGCACGGCAATATGCCCAAGATACTGCTATGTATGTATCAATTATCTTTATACTCTTTTTTGCATTTCTTTTCCAAAAGGAACTGCAACCATCTTTACATGAACTGTTACTTTCAAAGCCAATATCAAAGTTAACCTATATTACTGCAAGATTTACAGGTGCATTTTCAATGTGCTTATTTGCAATAGCATTTAATACTATGATTTTTAGTATAGGGGAGATAATATTTTGTTCTAAGTGGGGAATGCCCTTATATCTAGGTGCATTATGGACAAATATATTATTCTATACCGTTCCAACTGTTTTATTCTATGCAAGTCTTATGGTTTTAATTTCTCTTATATTCCGAAATGGATTTGCTGCAATACCCCTTTTTTTTATAACTTTATTATCTTCTATGATGACAACAACATTACCGAATGGTACTTGCGTACAATGGATGTGGCTTGCCCCAATTATATCATACGATAAATTTTATCAGTTAGTTCCACATAGTCAAATGCAAGCCTATATTATCAATCGTATTGGGCTTTGTATTTTAGGTGTGATTTTCCTTTTAGCATCTTGTCATATTTGGGCTAGAACTAGCGAGGCTAGAAAACGAAGTAGAAAGTTCAATTTTTCTCATGTTAGTTCAACAAAGTATTTAAATCCTCCCAAAAACATTGGAGCTTTTGCGTTTGTAAAATATAATGCAAAAATAGCTGCCTCACCAATTCAATTATCCATTGCATTTATATTACTACTTTCTACTATAAGTATAATGCTTACTGCCAACAAGGGGGTAACAGAGATAGGAATGTCAATGTTAGGAACTGTAGCATGGGCATCAGTAATTATATTTGCAAATATTTACAGCATAGAATATTCACATAAAACTATGGATAATTTTTATTTAACTAATAGAAATAAATTGGGAATCATGGCTAGAAGAATAGTTATCAACTTATGTTTTATATTCGTAATGGTTAATGTTATATTTTTTATTGATTTATTTTTGGTTAATAAACCAGATAATAATATTATTATGGGTACGGTTATTTTAACGAGCTATTTTAAGACAATTATTACTTGTATGTCATGTTCACTTTTTTTCGGGGTGTGTTCCATGACAATTTCTAATTTTTTCTGTACTGGTATAGGAGGAATAGTTGGAGGCTTTTTAATCAATGCAATTTTTCTTTCCGTCGCCTTTACTAGTAGATATTCCATATTTAATATTTATATTTCAAAGTTACCTTATACAAATATTAATCAAGATCCTGCACTATGGTGGAAAAGCGCAATTGTTTTTGCAGGGATATCATTTTTAATTTTTATCCTAAATAAGTGGCTAATATATTGTTTAAGTAAACTATCTCCCTTAAGCAATTATTAGTGTGATAGCTAAACAACTAAACTTTCCAACTTGAAAGGTTGCATTAATATAATCATCTTAATAAATAACACCCTACTATCATAATTGTTTAATAGAAATTAAAGTCTATTATAAAAAATATTGACATGTACCTTACTGTCAGGTTTAAAATTGAATTTAGTCGCTTGTAAAATTCGAAAATAAAAACTGTGGATAATTTTTAGAATTTAGAGTAAAAATGTGCAAAAAAAGACGCGACAAAAAACCTTTTGTTAAAAAGGTATGCGCAGCATGTGGAAAGGTACTTAAATGTGGATATGTTAGTTATGAAGCTATTTTAAGAAGATTATTTATACTTCTAATATATTCTGGTTTATTTATAGCGTAAGCTAATATAACATTTATTAGTTTAGAAATAGCCGTTAGGAACAGGTCAGCGCGCATAGTTGCGATATTTAAAGTTCTTGGTGATTCAATGCATGGGTTAGATTTTAAAGATGCGAGAGTTCGTTCAATACATGCACGATTATGGTATTCATCGTCCCATTCATTAGAGTTTCTTTGAACACCAGGGTAAAGTCTAAAGTCTTTATCCGGGTAAACATAAGTCATACGACCACTTTTTTTATCAGTACAAGGATTTTCACAAGTATGATAGCACTTACCTTTTTTATCCCTACGGGACTTTGGACAGGTGAATTTGAATCTTAAGCTTCTATTTTTACCTTTACAAGGACCTTCAGCTTTAAAAGGTGTTTTGTCTAAAGGGCATAGAGGGACACCTTCTAGATCATATTCGAGATCACCTATTTTGCTGTTACTTTGATTACGAGGGTTTAAAGGTATAAATACTTTTTCAAAGCCACACTGCTGAAGAAACCCAAAGTTCTCATAACTATCAAATTCTGAATCACCTAAAAAGTGTTTAAATTTGAAATTAGATGTATTCATTAATGATTCTAAGAATGGCTTAATTACTGACTTTAAAGAGGCATTATCATAACAATATTTTTGTTCTTCAGGAGTTTCAAATTCTTTATCAATGGGTTTATAAAAATCTTTATCAAAAAAATTAAGATTTAAAGGAATGCCCCAGCCATTAGTAACTAAGCCAAATTTGTAAAAATAGCCGAAATGTCCGTTTACAAAGTCTAACTTAATACTGTGGTTTGCATGAGCAAATTTAGGCATGCTCTTATATGCGACAGCATAAGGATTGAGTTGTTTATTATTTGTAGCTCTGGCATAAGATTTAATTCTGTTTATTTCGGAAACAAGGGTTTTGGGATTGTTTTCTTTTACTCTTGGTTTTAAGCCAGAAGTATCATATATTAGTTGATAATTACGGTTTTTATCAGGTGAATCATCAGGAAGAGACTCATTGATATTATCGCAAATATCAATAACTTGCGGAACCATGGAATTAAATAAATCAGCAAGATCACCTTCAAAATCCGTTTTAAATCTACTGAAAAAAGATTCATCAGGAATACCATCATAGAAGCAACAAAACTCTCTTATTTCAGTAGAAAATATAAGAAAAAGATTTAGCAAAACAGTAGTAGGAATGTGAAATATCTGCATTATTATTAGGGCAGATAACACTGATGAAAGATTATATTTCCTATCTCTGCCTAAATCGGCATAGTATTTTTGGGTGAAGGATTCTGGAATAAAGGATTGTATATCAAAATTATCGGCAAGTAGTTTGATAAAACCTACCGGTTGTTTTTTTCTAAAGTCTTTAAGTTCGGTTAACTGATCAAAAATATTAAGTTGTTCAAGTTTATTAATACAAAACATGCTATTCTCCTCCTCTGTGGATAATATTTTGTGTGGTTATATTTATTTTCTCACAGTGGAGGAAAATATAAAAGCCTACCGGCTAAAAAGGTAGGCTAATCAATGATTGTGTAATTTCACAATCGACTATTAAAATTGAATTACAAGGGAGGGTTGCTGTATGAATATAAAAGCCGCTGCTGAAAAAACGGGATTAACTAAAAGGGCAATAAAATATTATGAAAGTGAAGGCTTAATTACACCTTTAAAAAATATTGAAAATAATTATAGAGAGTACACTTGTCAAGATGTTATAAAGCTTAATTTGATAGGGGCGCTTAGAGCAGTGGATATTTCCATTGCGCAAATCAAAACTGTGACTTCTGGTAACAAAAGTATTCCTGAAGTTATGAGACAAGCTCTTTCTAGAATAGATAGTGATATTGACGATTTAGAAAAAAGTAGATTAATTATTTTAAACATTATCGAGAAAAATTTAACTGATTATGATACTGCGGGAGAACATATAAAGCTGCTTCGCGAAACCTTAGAATTGTCCATAGGGGAAAAGAAAGAATATATTTCAAATGCTCTGCGCAGAATATTTCCGGGAATATATGGGGAAAGTTTAATTATGAACTTTGAACCATTTTTAAATATTGTTATTGATAATGAGGAAAAAAGAAGAGTGTGGTTAAAACTCGTGGAGGTATTGGATGAAATAAATGAAAGCGAAGAGTTTTTTTTAGATAATATCTATTTAAATAAATTTATAAATGAAGTCATTTCAGAAGAAGATAAGAGAAGACATTTGTCTGGCATTGAAAAAATAATAAATTATGATAAACTATACATTAAAGAGTATATAAAAAGGATTGTAGATGGGTACCTATTGTTAAAAGAAGATGAAAAAGAAAAGGAAGAAATAAATGAATTCGGTTCATTTTCCAAAGATTATTCTAAAATTTTTGGACACTTACACAAAAAAATTAGTGAATATTTGATTATTCTTAATGAAGATTATAAAAAATATATGGAAAACATGACAAAAATAACTGTTGACTTAAATAAAAAGATGGAAGAAGAAACAGGTATGAATGTAAATGAGTTTTTTGAAAGATATATTATTGAAAGATAAATATAAGATGCTTCTAAGCAACGCGTTTATTTTAGAAATTTTAACGACATTTCAGAAGGAAGTCTCCTACTTCTATAAGTGGGGGGACGCATACTACAACAAGAAGAAAACTTCAGTGGGAGTCTAAATCTCCTTCTGAAGTCGTTAATTACAGCTCCGCAGGAGATGATTTAATGTCTATAGAATAGATGTTATTATAATTGAAGGACTCCTTAATTTTAAGGAGTCCTTTTTGCTAAGATAAAGTTCGCAGCTCAAAGTTCATACATTTTTTATAGATTTCCGCGTGAACCAAAGCTTTGATATGAGTTCCTCCTTCAATATAATCCTCACTAATAACATTGGAATTTTCATGAAGTAATGAAATTAATTTTTGCTCATCATAAGGGATAATAAATTCTTTTTCTATTAATTTAATTGGAATTTCTCTGCCTATAATATGCAGCAATTCATGTAAATTTAGTTCTTTTAGAGCGCTGACTTCTATTATTTTTTTACCTTTTAAGAAATCACGTACTCCCTTTAAATTTTTATGGGAGGCTTTATCAACTTTGTTTAAAACAACTATAGTGTTTTTATCTTTAGCATTAAGTTCATTAAGAACTATGTTTACTGATTGTATTTGTTTTATTGCCTCTTCATTGGCCACATCCACCACATGTAAAAGTAAGTCAGCAGAAGTAACTTCTTCTAAGGTGGATTTAAAAGCGTTAACAAGCTCATGAGGAAGTTTACTAATAAAACCAACAGTATCCGATAAAGCAATTTTTCGATTGTCGCTTAAAGTTATAGCTCTAACGGTAGTATCTAATGTTGCAAAAAGCATGTCAGCTTCTAGAATGCCTTGTTTATTTATATTATTGGATGAAGAAATTTCACAGAGCTTGTTTCTTAAAGTTGATTTACCTGCATTAGTGTAGCCCACAATAGCTACCTTGCTGATATTATTTTTAGTTCGTTTTGTTTTTTTGACAGTTCTTTGCTCTATAACTTTAGACAGCGTATTCTTTATTTCTTCTATTCTGTATTCTATGTGTCTTCTATCAGTTTCAAGCTTTTTCTCTCCAGGGCCCCTTGAGCCAACGCCACCTTTTACCCCGACACCGCCTTTAATTCTTGCAAGGTTTGCATTTGCATCTCTTAATCTAGGAAGCTTATGATTAAGAATAGCAAGCTCAACTTGAAGTATACCTTCCTTGCTCTTAGCACGTCTTGCAAATATATCTAGGATCAAGGTAGTTCTATCTATTACTTTGCATTTAATAATTCCTTCTAAATTTCTAACCTGAGAACCTGATAGCTCATCATCAAATATTACTACATTCGCATTTTTTAGCTGTTTTAAATGCGCTATTTCCTGAACTTTACCTTGCCCTGCATAATAAGCAGAGTCTACTTTATTTTTCTTTTGAATCACCTTGCATACAGAAGTAACATTGCAAGCTTCAGCAAGATTGGAAAGCTCCTCAAGAATTTCTTCGCCATCAGTCCCCACTAAAATAGCTCTTTCTATATCATCTTCATATTTGATTAGGTTACTAGTTATTTTATCAATATAAGCTACTTTATCTCTAAAATTTAATTGTAATGAAGTTTCTAAGTTTAAGCTTTCAAGCTCGCTAAGGGTTAGGATATTATTGTAAACATCACAGAAACCTATATTTATCTTAACATCTTCCATATTTTCTTTAACTCCAATTGCAGCAATAGCATCTAATTTTAGGTCTACTAAAGCTGAAGTATCCATTGAAGACAGTGTGCTATCACCAGTAGGATGGGTATGAATTACCCGAAATCCACTTAACTTTTTACCCGGAGCATCCATAGAAGGTATTTCAGCACTATTGATGTTACCAGCTGAAATGCCAGTGAGTTTACCTCGCCTATTAATAACCACACATAGTTCTTTTTTTATTATTCTACTAATTTCATTCATTTCTTTTACCAATTCATAAGAAAAAACGCTGTCATTATCTATTGTTAATTCATATAAGTTTTCTAGTCTTTCAAGTATTATTTTTTTAATTCCATTAATATTTCCTGTTATCATATAATTTCCTCCCATCAAAAGATATTTATAATATAACTATCTTAATTTCGTTTTTATCTATAAAAGTTTTAACCTCATTTTTTTGCCCCCTATTTAAAAATTCAACTTTATTGCTCAGGTTAATATTATTATTTTAGGCTCATTTCTAACTCCCCCTAAGGTATTTTGTGCTAGCTATTTTTGAAGTGGGATAAATATATAAAAGCCACAGAAACAATGTAAACTATAGAAGTTTAGCATTGATTTGCGGCTAAAATATTGATGAAAATCAAAAAAACGCAGATTTTCTCTGCGGTAATGGTATATAAATTTAAATAGATGCAAAAACTGAAAAAATCCAGCTTACTTTCTATTTAATAGAACCAATTTCTAAATTGGATCCTTAAAATATAACAAAACCGCAGATATGAAGTCTGCGGTCAAAACTTTTACACATCAAATAACATAGTATATTAAATCTTAATATACCTAATTTACTGACAGCAGACTGTATATTTTATTTATTGAGTGTACTTTAATTTTATCTTTATAAATTAACATTTTACAGTCTCCTTTCAGAAGTTTTTAATATATTTTATGTATTTATTTTAACCTAAATTTTCTCAGTTGTAAATACTTTTTTTAAAATAAAAAGAAAATTTAGGTAAAAATAAAAATATTTACTACATGGCTTTTATGGAAAGCTTACTGAATATTTGAATTGATATTTATTTAGTATAATTATTGTTATAAAAGGATTTTTATACATATACATACTACATTAATTATACATTTAGATTGCAGTTAATGATATTAATACATATTACTATAGCTAAATGTAATGAGTTAATTCAAGCTACCAAAAATTTCAGTTATACAACGGAAAGGATAGTCAAGATGACTATATAGTTGTGGTATAATTAAACTAATTAATTAGAAAGTAACTCTTAGAAGGGAGTGAAATTATGGCGAAAAGATTTAATACAACAGGGGTATGTATACCTAGAAAACATTATATGGTAGATATATCAAATAAGATAGATGAGATAGAGAAACTTGTAGATGAAGAATTTTACTTTGTTATAAATAGGCCAAGACAGTTTGGAAAAACAACAACATTAAATGAGCTATATAAAAGATTAAATACTAAATATAGTGTAATAAGAATGGATTTTGAACTTATAGGTGAAGATTTTGCACGTGAAGAAAGATTTTGTGAGACCTTTGTAAATTATATGGCTAGATTTATAAATAGAGATATTAAGAAGGCATCTACCTTAACAGAACTTTCTTATATAATTATGGACTTAACAAAAGATAATGAAGTTATACTTATCATAGATGAGGTTGATAAAAATTCTAATAATAGGTTATTTATAAGTTTTCTTGGAATGCTTAGATCATTATATTTAAGTAGAGAGCAGGACCTTGCAACAACTTTTAAATCAGTTGTACTAGCAGGAGTATATGATATTAAAAATTTAAAGCTAAAGGTTAGAGATGACTCTGAAATAAGATATAATTCACCCTGGAACATAGCAGTTAATTTTAATATAGATATGAGTTTTAGTGAAGTAGAAATAGGCACTATGCTAAAGACATATACTGATGAAAATAATTTAGTACTAGATGTAGAATTACTTAGTACGGAAATATATAAATTTACATCAGGATATCCATTTTTGGTATCAAGGATATGTCAAATAGTAGATGAGGATTTATTATCAAAACATAAAAGAGCATGGAGAGTGCCAGATATACAAAAAGCTGTAAAATTGTTGTTAGAGGACAAGAATACCTTATTTGATGATTTGATTAAGAATCTTGAAAATAACTCTGAGCTATATGATTATATGTACAATATACTAGTTAGTGGGTTACCAACAACATACAATATAAATAACCCTATTATAGATTTAGGACATATGTTTGGATATTTAGTAAAAGATAAAAATAATAATATTGCTGTAGCAAATCAAATTCTTAAGGAAGTTATTTATAGTTATATGATATCTAAAACAGATACTAGGACGATATCTAAATATAATTTTAAAGGTAATTTCATAAAGAAGGATAATACACTTGATATGGAAAAGGTACTATTAAGATTTCAGCAGTTTATGAAAGAAAATTACAGCTCTAAAGATATAGATTTTTTAGAAAGACAAGGAGTTCTTTTGTTTCTATCATTTATAAAACCAATAATTAACGGGGTTGGATTTGATTACAAGGAGGTTCAAATTTCTGAAGAGAGAAGGTTGGACATTGTTATTCAATATAATAAATGTAAATATGTTATAGAAACAAAAATATGGCATGGTGAAAGAGCGCATAAGAATGGATTAAATCAATTGAAAAATTATCTTGAAATAGAAGGATTAAGTAAGGGATATTTATTGATATTTAATTTTAATGAAAATAAGCAATATAACCATAGTGAATATTATGTAGAAGATAAAAATATATTTGAAGTTGTTGTTTAAGCTTTATTGTAAGGTTAGGAGGGGAACCCTATGAAGGATTATATTAATTTTTTTGCTGAGAGTGAGTTTAAAGGCAGATTTTTCAATACAACAGGCTTGTGTATACCAGGTAAGCATTATATGGTTAATATAGATGATAAACTCAAAAGTATAATTAAGTTAGTTCAAAGAGAGAATTACTTTGTAATAAATAGACCTAGACAGTATGGAAAAACAACAACTATTAACCAGCTTGAAAAAATTTTAAAAAGTAGATATAAAGTGATTAAGTTAGATTTTGAAGGATTAGGTTCTATATTGGATTGTGAGAAAGAATTTTGTAGTTATTTTATAAAGTCAATAAATAAATCAATTGATATAGTATTACCACAGGTTTTTAGTTTTGTAGATTTAGGTGATTCTATCAAGAAAATTACTGATACTATGGACATAATATTAATTATTGATGAGGTTGATAAGGCTTCAAATAATAAATTATTTTTAGATTTCTTGGGGATGCTTAGGTCATTATACTTATCAAGAGCGGCAAATGAAAGTTCAACATTTAAATCTGTAATACTAGCTGGAGTTCATGATATTAAAAACCTTAAGTTAAAGTTTAGAGATAATGCAGATATAAGATATAATTCCCCTTGGAACATAGCAGTAAATTTCGATATAGATATGACGTTTAATGAATTTGAAATAGGAACTATGTTAAATGATTATTCAAAAGAAAATATTTTAAAATTAGATGTAGAGGATTTAAGTAAGGAAATATTTAAATTTACAAATGGATATCCATTTTTAGTATCTAGAATATGTCAAGTTATAGATGAAGAGATATTAATAGATGATAAAAAGCCGTGGACAATACATGAAATTCAAAAAGCAGTAAAAATAATAATAAATGAAAAAAATATGCTTTTTGATGACCTTATAAAGAATATGGAAAATAATAAGGATTTATACGAGTGCATATATAATGTACTTATATTAAACATAAACCAAGTATTTAATATAAATAATCCATTAATAGAACTTGGACATATGCTCGGATACTTAACAACAGATAAAGATAATAATATTGTAGTATCTAATCAAATTCTTAAGGAAGTTATTTATAGTTATATGATATCTAAAACAGATACTAGGACTATATCTAGATACAATTTTAAAAGTAATTTCATAAAGGAAGATAATACACTTGATATGGAAAAGGTATTATTAAGATTTCAGCAGTTTATGAAAGAAAATTACAGCTCTAAAGATATAGATTTTTTAGAAAGACAAGGAGTTCTTTTGTTTCTATCCTTTATAAAACCAATAATTAACGGTGTTGGATTTGATTATAAAGAGGTTCAGATTTCTGAAGAAAGAAGATTGGACATTGTTATTCAATATAATAAATGTAAATATGTTATAGAAACAAAAATATGGCATGGTGAAAGAGCGCATAAGAATGGATTAAATCAATTGAAAAATTATCTTGAAATAGAAGGGTTAAGTAAGGGATATTTATTGATATTTAATTTTAATGAAAATAAACAATATACCAATAGTGAATATTATGTAGAAGATAAAAATATATTTGAAGTTCTTGTTTGAAAGATAGACTTATCTAAGTCTATCTTTAATTTTTAAATATGAAGGGGAGTTTTAAAATTTTAATTGTCCATGCGTAGGGTAAATAAACTTAAAAGAACGTAAACTTCGAGGGGAAGGTAGGGAACGTTTATATTATGAGAGCAGAAAGGTTTTTATCAATTTTAATAATTATTTCTCAAAAAGGTTTGGTAACAGGAAGAGCGCTTGCCGAGCATTTTGAAGTATCTTTAAGAACAATATATCGTGATATAGAAAAAATAAGTGAAGCAGGAGTCCCCATAGCAGCTACTGGTGGTAAGGGTGGAGGCTATTATATTATGGAAAACTATACTTTAAATAACCTATTCCTTAATAGAAAAGAAATTGAGCCTTTGATTGCTGTAATGGATAATCTAAAGTTTTTATTTGGGAATAACCCACAATTTAATGATATAGTACTTAAGTTTGAAACTTTACGTAACACTGAAAAAAAGGAATGTGATAATCTTAGTATAGATATGTCTCACTTTAGTATGGAGAAAGAACTTAGAGAATATTTATTCCTTATGAATAAAGCAATTGAAGAAAATAGAATATTGGAGTTTGAATATATAAATAGAAAAATGGAATATTTAAAGAGAGTAGTGGAACCAATTCAGATAGAATTCACGGATGGGCATTGGTATATTATTGCATTTTGCACAATAAGAAAAGACTATAGAAAGTTTAAACTTGTTAGAGTAAGAAATATGAAGCTAGGTGGTGTATTTAAAAAAAATCCAATTTCAAAAGAGGAAATAAAAAAAATATTTAGTGAAAGTTATGAAAAAAATAGTATTTTAGTTACATTAAAGTTTTCTAGTGAAATAGGTGGGCAATTAAGTGAATATTTTTCAAAAGAAAAAATTACACTTTTGGAAAATGGAACGTATATAGTTGAAGATTTCTTTCCTGAGGATGAAGGACTGAAGAAATTTATTTTAGGATTTGGTAACGACTGTGAAGTCATAGGGCCAGATAAATTAAGAAAAAAAATGGTGGAATACATAAAAAATATATACAGTAAATACAATGACTGACATATAGGTGTCAGTCATTGTGTTTTATAATGGAAGAATAGAACTTTGAAGAAATTAAAAAAATACTTAGGGAGCTATAAAATAAAAGAAAGAAGGTTATGAGATGAATGTATGTGTTCTTTATTATGATGGGTTTTGTGAATTTGAAGTTGTTTTTGCCTTTTCTAAGTTTAGGAATAATATTTTTTCCGTAGCTTTAGAAAATCGTGTGTATATAAGTGAAGAAAACCAAAAATACTTGCCAGATAAAACAATACAACAATTAAATCCAGATGATATTGATCTTTTTATTATCCCTGGTGGAAACCCTGTGCAACTTTATGAGAAAACAGAACTAAAAGAGTTTATCTTAAAATTAAATGAAAAAAATAAATTTATTGCAGGTATTTGTGGTGGGACTGAACTTATGGTATATTATGGATTGCTTGATAATAAAGAGGCTAACGGTGATGGTGAGGGATTTAGAGTAGATGAAAGCAATAAGCACATATATGAAAAAATAATTATAGTAGATAGGGATGTGGTTCGAGATGGGAATTGTATAACCTCAATTGGACAAGCGTTTATTGAATTCTCTATTGAACTTGGCAAAGTAATGAATATTTATAAAAATGATGAAGAAATTAAAGATGATTATAACTGGTTAAAAAATATTAAAGATAAAAAATAAAATTAGCATTTTTCCATAGTCATTAACAATATTTTAAAATTATATAAATTTAAGGAGTTTTAAGGGAAATGTTAAAAAGAGAATTAATACCAGGCGTAATACAATACACATTTGATCCATTACCAGTAAATCACATAAATATCTCTATGATTAAGATTTAAGAATATTTTTAGAAGACTGTTGAAATTAATCTATAGGGGCTATCTCAAAATATTTTTTTGAGATAGTCCCTATAGATTTTATATGCTTTTAATTGGAATACAAATTTTCATTGAAATTTTATCGTATTCCCAGGGATGACAATGTTCATCATAGTGCTCAAAGTCAAATTTACTTTCATCAATTTCATATTGTGAATTTGGGAACCATTCTTGAAGTATATAGGTCCAGGTTCCATTTATGGAAGCTACAAAGTCATCTTCATGTACCTGTGGCGATGTAAATACCGCATAGGTAGCAGCAGGAATCTCTAGTTTGCACATATCATCAGTGGCTTTATCAAAGCTATCAACACCAACGGCCATTAGATATGAAAAGTCATCAGTAGCCATATTGGTATTAATACAGATGCAATACTCTCCATGCCTTGGCGGATTTAGCTGCTTATACAATTTCTCTTCACAATTATTATCATCAAAACCACGTTGGGCCCAGAATGCTGGAATATCGCTTGAACGTAATATATTTTTAAGGTTATTCTTAAATTCATACCCAACAACCTTAAAGCTAGGCATTTCAATTATTTTAGGTTCCATAATAATCCCTCCAGTTAAATTTTCTCTTAAATATACTAAATTAATTTTTGGGGGTAACCCCTTTGGAGCACGAAGTCTGTATAGACTTGGGGGATAACCAAAAGCAAGTTTAAAGGCCTTATTAAAACCCGCATGAGTTTCATAGCCATAATCCATTGCGATATCAATTATCTTTGCTCCAGTGCTTAAATCATGTAAAGCGAATTGCAGTTTTCTTTTTGTCACATAATCCATTACAGACATATGGACAAAACTACTGAATATTTTATAAAAATGATAGGTTGAAAAACCTGCAATTGAAGCTAGCATATCTACAGATATATTATCCTGGATATGATCATCAATATAATCAATAGTTTTTTGAATCAAGTTAATATACTCCATCAAGTCACCTCATTTGAAATCATTAATTCCCGTACGGTAATTATATAATAACATTTATAAATATAATTTCTTATCCTAATTTGTTAATATCGGAATTAGAAAATAGGAAAAGAAATTATGGACTGAAACTGGTTAATGGTAAAAAATATCTTTATTGAGTGTACCTAATTCTTTAGAAAAACTAGGTATGTATGCAGTACTGAAATAGAAATAGTAAGTAGCCTGAGCAAATTTACAGGCTACTTTTCTTTTTTAACATAACAAACACAATAACTATACCCATTAATAAAATAATAGTTGTTGCAAAACCTGCTTCAGGACCGAATGCACCACCTGTAAACCATTGGGATCCTGTTAAATTTAATTTTAGTAAGCTACCAGTACCTATACTTGATCCACTTACTTCTAATCCGAAAATATTACCTTGAGCCCAATTCCAGGCACAATGTAACCCGCAAGCTCCCCACAAATTCTGGGTTCTAATTACATAAAGACCGAAAAATATTCCTACAAGAATAATATTCATAATAGCAATAATACTTACATTCTGATTGAATATATGAAGCAAACCAAATAATGATGAAGAAACAAATAAACCTATAGGCACATTGTACCTTGCGCCTATTACATTCATAAGCCATCCTCTTGTTACCACTTCTTCCGTTCCACTTTGTATGATCCATCCCGGTAAAATAATAAATATGCTACTTAAAGCAGATACTCCTACAGGGATTACTGGATTTTTATCGATTACAACATGACCAGTTATAGAAAGTAATACAATTACTGCAGTAAACATTATAAGTCCAAAAACAAAACCAAGTAAATACTTTTTTATAAAATTTTCTTTGCAGAAACCTAGGCTAGAAATATCGCGTTTCTCAATAAATTTTACCCAGGCAAATACTAATAAAGATATAAATAAGAAAGTAAATGAAAGATAAAATAGTGATTTTGCTATAGAATCATGAACTAAAGGGCTCAATAATGAAAACGTAACAACGCCAATAAGCTGACCCACAATCATGAAAATAATAGCTAAGATAGGAGCTAGAATTATATGGGGTAAAAATTTAGCTGCTTTTGTTTGCTTAAATAAGCCTGTTTCATTTGAAAACATAGTTTCATCTCCTTAACTTTGAAATATGTATTAATTATATAATTAATAACTTGAAATAGACCTAAATTAATTATTTTTTGGAAAAATACACTTTAGTAAATAAAGAGGAGAATTGTGCATTTACAATCAGTTTGCTCTAATATAGAAATATGATAATGTATAAATATGAATAATATGCTATAATTTCCATAAAGTTAGGTTGAAATTGTAGAATAAAGTGAAAAGTATTTATAGTTTAAGGAGGTAGCCTATGAAAAAAGAAAACATATTTACAAAATGCTCATTAGGCATTTTAGTAGTATCATTTTTGGTATTAGTAAATGAGTTTATTCAACTAATACCGACTCAGTCTACAGCTTTAGAAGGATTATTATTGTATTTTGGACCATCTATATTTGCAATTATTGGTGGAATACTTTCAACAATTGGATTAATTAAACACAAAACGAAATTAGGGTTATTCTTAATAGCAATTAATTTTATATTATTATTTTGGCCAATATTTTTTTGGCGTGTAGGAATTCTCATTTGGGGAGTATAGAAATTCATAAATGTAATATATTTAAATTTATTATTTTTGATTATGCATATAAAAAATCATTCTTATTAATCGGGTGTGTAAATTATAAATTTTATAATACGTATGGAAGGAATTGAATTATGTTAAAATTTTTAATAGATACGGAAATAGAATATACAAAATGCTTTTCTAAATACTTTGAAGATGAGAAAATTATTAGGTTTAGAGATGAGCATATTTGTAATATGTTTGCTCATAACTATACTTTAGTAAAGTGCTGTATGTCTGAACAGGAAATATATGATCTAATAGTAAAAGAAATTATGCAGAGTAAGAAAGAAGGTAAAAGCTTCCTGCAAGTTGAATATAACTTTAATATAAACAGTCAGCTATTAAATTCCTTTGAAATTAAACCTGAAGTAACAATACAAGATTATATGTATGTTACATCAGATAAATTTAATGTTTTATGTGGCAATAATGAATGCACTATAAAATCAGCAAAAACAGAAGATGTTATGGAAGATGGTATTAGAGTTGATATTGAGGCAAATTCACATGCTATGGGAGAAGATTTCGCAATTAAGAGAATCCAAAGAAAAGCAATGGCCTATAGAGCAGAAAATAATCTTGATTTTTTTCTGTGTTATCATAATGAAGTCCCTATCGGTAACTGCGAGTTATTTTTTAATAAAAAAACTGCTAAAATTGAAGATTTTGATATTTTAGAGAAATATCAAAGAAAAGGGTTTGGTACCTCTGTCTTGAAAGAATTGCTAAAACGTTCTAGTGATTTTGGTGCAGAGACGGTATATATATTAACAGATAGCGAAGATACTGCCAAAGAAATGTATAAAAAATGTGGGTTCTTAAAAATAGGGGCGAAAACTATACTTAAATTTACAATATAAACTGGAGGAATTTATGCAAAATATAATTCATATATGTTTTTCACCAAGTGCAGGTGGAAGTTTGAGATACGCTATTAATAATAAAAAATTATTGGAAGGTAAAGGAGTTATTAGTTTTGATGATGATATTTCACAAGGCATGATAAGAGATGGGATAAACACAGATGAAAGAATGCATTGGTGGAATAGAATTAGTGGAAAAGATGAGGTTACTTCCTTAGAGTCTAATTATCTGAAGGAAGGTTATCGAGAATTCTATAAAAGTATTTCAAAAATTAAGGATTCAGATGTGATTTATCTATGGTATGGACACTGCGGTAATGAGATTTGTGGGATGCTGTATACTTTGGAACTTTTAAAATATAAAACCACCAATATGTATCTTATAAATGTATCAGATATGATTGAGGAGTCTTCAAATGATTTATATACATATATCTCTATGTCAGAAATTATGCCTGAAAAGTTAAAGTCATTTATTAAACTAAAAAGAAAAATTGAATTAAAGGAATATGATACTTTACTAAATGAGTGGAATTCATTAAAAAATGATAATTCAATACTTCGTATTTTTAAAGATGGTAAGATAAGAAGTGTAAAAGATGATTATTTTGATATAGATATATTAAAGTATACAGAAAAGGAACTTAGAAAATCAGCAAGAATTGTGGGCAGTGTAATGGCATTTAGTGAAATACGAATTTCTGATGGCTACATATTTTGGAGGATAAAAGAGCTTGTGGAATCGGGAATGATAGAATTCAAAGGAATATTTGGGGTTATGAGGGAAATGGAGATCAAAATAACACAAAAAGGAATTGAATACATTAGAAATGATTTAAAAGCAATGGAATTTTGGGAAAATAGAGAAGATGGCTTGCAGAAACAAATAGAAATCACAAATGAAGCTAAAAAGCAAGGAAGGATGGAAGAAAAAATAAATATAGCAAAAAAACTTATTGATGTTTTAGATATGGAAACCATTGTGGAAAAAACAGGATTAACTATTCAACAAGTTAAAAATCTAAAAATTGGTGAAAAGATGTTATAACACATATTTTGGTTATTGTAACAAAGTCATTGGCAATATACAAATTTTTAATTAGATTAAAGATAACTCTTTATCTTACAACGCCTAAAATTCATCATCTAATATTATTTATAAATTTTATGGTGACAAAAGGCTACTGTGGAAAAATAACTGACGTTTTAGACTTTATGCCGGTTAGGCATAGGACTAATGAGCATGAAATAAGAAGATTAATTTTATAGGGTCTGATTGTAATAAAAATAGGCTTTATTGGTTATCAACTCATATAGCTTTATTGAGTGGATTGTTTCAGGCACAAAAGGAGAAGAGTGAAACTATAGAAGAATTTCCGTTATTGTTAAATGGTAATAATGGGTATATTTCGAGGAATAATAAAGCTAGTTGCTTACGCTTACTCCAGAGAAATTCCCAACACCGAATAGGTTATATGAAGCAACTGGATTTAAGTTAGTTGGAAACAGATATACATGGGAAAAAGTTAAAGAATAACATGAGAATATTATGTTATTCTATAAAAGCGAAATCAAATTTTTTTAACAAAAAAACTGCTAAAATTGAAGATTTTGATATTTTAGAGAAATATCAAAGAAAAGGGTTTGGTACCTCTGTCTTGAAAGAATTGCTAAAACGTTCTAGTGATTTTGGTGCAGAGACGGTATATGTATTAACAGATAGCGAGGATACTGCCAAAGAAATGTATAAAAAATGTGGGTTCTTAAAAATAGGGGCGAAAACTATACTTAACTTTACAATATAAACAGAAATAATAACAATAAGGAAGGTGAAAACTATGAAAAAAATACACATTGCAAATGGAAACATCAGTGCATCTGAGATTGCCTTAGGATGCATGAGAATAAATAGTCTTTCAACAAGCGAAGCATCAGCACTTATTAATACTGCAATAGAAGAGGGAATCAATTTTTTTGATCATGCTGACATTTATGGTGGTGGTAAATCTGAAAAAGTCTTTGCAGATGCTATTGATATGAAGTCCAGCATTAGAGAAAAAATTATAATTCAGACTAAGTGTGGCATAAGAGATGGATATTTTGATTTCTCTAAGCAACATATAATAGATTCTATAGAGGGCAGCCTTACGCGTTTGAATACGGAGTATATAGATATTATGTTACTTCACCGTCCGGATACTCTTATGGAGCCGGAAGAAGTTGCAGAAGCTTTTTCAAAGCTCCATAGCAGCGGAAAAGTTAAATATTTTGGAGTATGTAATCAGAACCCTATGCAAATTGAACTATTGAATAAATACTTAAATAACAAAATTATTATAAATCAACTACAGCTAAGTATAACGAATACGGGTATGATTGATTCTGGAATGAATGTAAATATGCAAATTGATCCCTCTATTAATAGAGATGGAAGTATTCTTGAGTACTGTCGCTTGAAGGATATTACTATACAGGCATGGTCTCCCTTCCAGTACGGTTTTTTTGAAGGCGTATTTTTAAATAATGATAAATTCCCTGAGTTAAATAATAAAATAAACGAAATTGCAGCTACTAAAGGTGTAACCAATTCAGCCATTGCAATTGCATGGATTCTAAGGCATCCTGCTAAAATCCAGCCATTAGTGGGTACAACAAACGCAAAGCGGTTAGTGGATATTTGCAAAGCTTCACAGGTTGAACTAACAAGGCAGGAATGGTATGAAATTTATAGGGCGGCAGGTAATAAGCTTCCATAATTAAACTCAATCTTGCAACTGTAGTAGTGGAACATTGAATTTACTCAGTAGGGTATTGGTGAAAAGATATTATAAGACATAATTTATAATATGAAGGTAATTTTACATAAAATAATTACCTTTGGAAAAGAGCTAACTGAATTAATAGTAGGTTAGTTCTTTTTTTGTTTCAAAAATATTCTGTCGAAAGTGTTATTTGTTTATTTGAAGTGCTACAGGGAATAATATGATGAAATTATTGGGAAAATAATTAAAATATGTTAATATAGTTATTAAGATTAATACTATAGTTTGATAATGGGGGTAATTTGAATATTAATGCAGGGGATATTAAAAGAGTTAGTCTGGTTTCTTATAACTAGACTGATAATGTACTAACAGGGGGAGATTAATATAAACATTAAAGATTCAAGTAAAAAGAAAATTATTAATGCTTTATGTATTATAGCATTTTTTATTTCTATGAGTTTCATTAAACCTGGGCACAATTATTCAATGGAATTAAAATCTAGAATGTTTTATGATTTTCGAAATTTTGGTACAGAGTTAGAAAATTCAAATGAACAAATATCACAAATATTGAAAATAAATAATTATAATAAAGATAAACAGCTTATAAATAGAGAAATTGTAGTTGATTTTAGTAGATCAAACTCAAGTGCGCAACATATTAGTAATGGAAAGTATTATGATGATTATTGGATAATGTATCTTAATGTAAGTGAAACAATTAAAAATATATTGTCAGATGGATTAATAAGTCCACCCGAGAAAAAATACTTAGAAAGTCTATATTCCTACAATGATGAGTTAATAAAGGAATGCAAAAGTATACTAGGAAATACATATAAGGATATTGATATTGATTTTGATAATAAGAAAAAACTAGAAAAAAATATAATTAAAATATATAATAATTATTCAAAAAAATCAGAGGAGCTATTAAATACAGAAAAATATAGTTTTATCAAGGAGTATAAGGGTGACTTTAGTGGGAAAAATTTTAATAAATTGGATTTTGAGAACGCAAAAAAGTACTGTAAAGAAACTTTTTTAAAAATAGTTAAAAACACACCCTTAGAGGAAGAGAATAGTACGGAGGGAAATTCGGACACGTACATATTTAAAACTAAATCCTTGCCAATAGATTCTATCATGGAGGATGGGGTAGAGTATAAGATAAATTTCCATAAAAAAACAAAAGAAGTATCAATAGATGCTACTAGATTCACGGTACCAAATTATGGACTCACAGAGAAGCAACTAGATAAGATAGCCAGGGAAATGGTATTAAAATTTAGTAATAATGCATTTAGATACGATAAAAAAATTAATTATGAAAAAAATACTAAAATCAGAAGTATTGAGTATTCATATATTGAAGAAATCAATGGTATATATGATGAAATGAAGAAAATAGAAATATGTTTAGAACGTCAAGGACTAATAAGTAAATTTAAAATAGTATATCCCTATGATAAAAAAATAATTGCACCAACAATAAGCAAAGAAGAGATATTAAAGAAAATAGAAAAGGGCTCTGAAGTAATAGATGTACTAACAATAAGAAATACAGAAGGCAAAACAGAATACGAAGTACATTTAAAACAAAATAATACAGTATATGCAACTGTATTTGATGGACAAAAGGGCGACCTTAAATATTATGGAAAAGACATAAGAAATTATAAAATTAAATAAGGGTAAAATTCACTTGGCACCTAACATAAAAAAAGTAGTAGGGAAAATCAATAATCTTCCCTACTGCTTTTTTAGTCCTTAATATTTCAACATCCAAGATGATTATTTAACAATTTTAAAAAAACTATTTTCTTGAAAATAAGTTGGAAAATATATTTAAATATGGTATTATATACAAGTAATTATAAATAAACTATGAAAACTCAAGGAGCTTGAACTTAGTAATAGGTGGCTCAATTACTTATTTAAAAGGGGGATTAACATGAAAAAAATTTTATCATCTATTTTGATCATGGCTACATTATTTTTAAACACAACACCTGTTTTTGCATTAGGTGGAAATGAATTAGTGCCTAAGTCACCAGAGAAGACAATTGAGCAACCACAAAAATCAGCTCAAAAGGAAACAAAAAAAGTATCAGGCGTTATTGAAGAAGTAAATCAATCCGTAGTTGCTGTCATAGGAAAAAATACAAACTATAGAGAACAGGAGCAAATATTCTCGAAATTACCTAAAAATTTACAACATGGTTCTGGAGTTGTAATAGGAAAGGAAGGAAGAATTTTAACCAATAACCACGTAGTAGATGGCCTGGCGGACATTTATGTGGTTACATATGATGGTAATGTTTATAAAGCAGAACTTTTATATGCAGATAAGGAAATTGATTTAGCATTATTAAAGATTAATAAGACGGATTTAAAGCCTATAAAATTAGCACTTGAAAGTGAAATAAAAGTTGGGGACGATGTTGTAGCGGTAGGAACACCTTTGTCTTTTGGATATAGAAATAGTGCTTCTAAAGGAATTGTAAGTGGACTAGATAGACCTGTAGAAAGTATGTACACATATTTACAGACGGATGCAGCTATAAACCCAGGTAATAGTGGAGGTCCCCTTATTAATATGAACTGTGAGTTAGTTGGTATAAACACATTAGGATATATGTTCTATCAAGGAATGAGCTTTTCAATTCCTGTGGGAAACATTAATTATTTCCTAGACCATTATAATAAATTTGGCAGGATAAAAAGATGCTTTACTGGCGTTGAGTTTGAAGAAAACTGGGCAGCGATGCTTGGACTTCCTACTAATCAAGGGTTAAAAGTAGTGACACTTCAAAAGGATGCAGTGGTAACGGTGGGTCAGGTAAAGGAAGGAGATATATTAGATGCTATAGATAATAAGCCTACTAATTCCATAGCTCATTATAACGAGATTTTAAAAGGACATTTGCCTGGTGATAAGGTGAAATTAACATTTAGTCGTGAAGGTAAAAAATTTGATGTAACAGTGGTTTTAAAGGAAGAAACAAGTAAAGAAAAGAAAAAAGGAAAGGAGTAATAAATATGAATAAGAATAAGGCTACGGCAATTGTACTTACTCTTTGTTTGTCAATTGGGCTAACTGCGCCATCAGTCCAAGCTAAAGTGGATGATGGGAAAATTGATTTATACCAAGCGTTTTCTAATAAAGCAGATCAAATGAAAACTGGGGTAGGAAGCCGCATATATAAATGGTCTATGCACCTACCTGATGATGGGATTGTTTTTAAGTCAGATAGAGCAAATTTTTTCAATATGGCAACAGCTAGTTATAAGTCTGGGGTTCAATTACAAGTGGAGAAAAACAAGGATGAGCTATCATTGGAAGAGTTACTATACAAAATGCAAAATGCTACAACAAGGGATTTATATAGGGTTGAACAGGAAAAAGAATTGGTTATAAACATTGCCAAAGATAGTTCAGGAGAAGAATATATTCGTATAATTAAATCTAATCCATTTATAGATTATCTTTTAGTGGACGAGGCAGCACAGCAGTTAGGAGAATATGTGGAAAATAGAATTTATATAAAAAATAATTATATATACAATTTAACAATAACTATGAAAGGTGATTTTTATAGAGAACATAAAGAAATGTTTGATAAATTAACATCTTCTTTTAAACTTTCTTTTGATGAGAAAAATGCATTTATTAAAGAATTATCAGACTCAGTTAGTACAACTAGAGAATATAAAAATACAAGCTATGGTTGGAAAATGATTATGAGTCCTTACTGGAGAGTGGAAGGAATACCTAATGCACGTACTCAAAAATTTACTCCAGTGTATAGCGATGAGGAGCTAGAACAGGTAGAAAAGAAAGTTAAAAATGATGAAAAAGAATTTAAAGTACCAGAAGGAGTATCTGTTAGCCTAATAAGTTCAGCAGGAAAAGATGAAACTGCTTCAAAATGGGCAGCAGAAGAAATACAAGTATTAAAAGATAAGTATAATAGTGAAGTTTATGAAATACTTAGAAATGAAACAAAAACACAGGCAAATATTAATGTTCATCATGTAGTAATTCGATATAAAACAGTTACTAAAAATCAGTATATTGTACATCAATTGTATGCTGTAGGAAATGGATATAAATACTTGGTGACTGCTACAATGAAGGAAGAGCAGTATAATGATGCAAAAAAGAAAAATGCTTTTGAGAGTATGATAAATTCATTTAGCTTAGATAGAGAGGGTATAAGTGAATATTTAGGTGAAATTATTACGGCTAAGGCTTTAATAAATTTAAATGATTCAAAAGAAGTAAAGATGAAAAAGTATGATTTTGGAACAAAATTAACGAGAAGCTTTAATATTTCTAGAAATGGATATAACTTTAATGATAGCTATTCTGGTGTTGACTTATATGCTGATCCAAACTATAGAGGGGATATCAGTAACAATGAGTGTCTTAGTGCACTTGAACCTACTAGTAATATACGTGTAGATATGTATTCAGGACTTGATACAAAGGAAATGAGTGAAACTATTAAAAATAGGATTGAGATCTATTTAAAGGATGACGAAATCCATATGGGACTCGCAAATATCAAGATTCAATCAGGTGAATACAAGGGGGCGAAACTATATTATATCGAAAAAGAATATGATTTGAATGCTATTAAGAAATTCGTAAAAGAAGATGAAACCAAGATATATGATTTAGAAAGCTTGAAAAACCAATATGAGTATATCATAAAAACAGGAAAAGATATTTATACTGAAAGTATAACTCTACCCGTTTCTAATATGACATCAAACAACAAAGCTAAAGTAAATAGCATATGGGAAAATACTACTATAAGTAAAATAAATTATAGTAAAGCAAGTATTCAATGGAAGCAGCACAATCTTTCTGAATTTGATAAAGAAAAAAATAAATAAGATTTAGAAGACAAAAGACAGGGTGAAATTTACACCTTGTCTTTTGTCTGTTTTATTTATTTTCATGTGCCTAAATTTTTTATTAGTTCATGTGAGACATAGCTCCAGAGAGAAAAGGAAGAAGCCAAATAATCCAAACTATTATACTGAATTTATGGAATTTTGATATCATATTTTCATCTTTCCGAATAAGAACCACTGCGGCCCATATAGCGTGAATAAGCATTAGGGCTATAGCGATAACACCAGTAATTCCATGTAAATTAAAGCCTGAGGCTACTGAATATGAACTGCTTGCTATACTTTCCATAAGGAGTGTGCCGGTTGTATCACATAGGAGGCCAAGTAGGAATAAACCCAAATGCCAAGGTTTAAGAGTTCCTTGAAGTTTCTCACTCCAAACACCGATGGTATAAAATACAAGAGCTAAGGTTATAAAAACAATTGCATAAATTAACATATTTACATCCTCCATTTTATATATATTTAGAATAAAAATAAGATTTTTTAACGATATTACATTATATGAACTATGTTCATATAATTTTAAAAGAATATCTTATATTACTTTCTAATATAAGATAAAAAAACTATTAAATTCTCAAATTGTCATATAGCTCATCAAAACTTATAAACTTGGTTTTGTTAAGATACATCAAGTTAGAAATAATAAGTTCTGCCAGTTTATAAGAAGAAAGAGTGGAGATTATATTACCCTTAGATTTTTCAATATCTAGTAATTCGCTTATTTTAGTGTATAGAACATCATACCTATTAGCTTCTCTACATCTATAATCATTTCCACTAAGCATAGCCATTTCATAAAAAATTGGTATGTAACTATTTACAAATATTCCAATGGATATATATATTTTTCTGATTTTTTCTTTGCAAGGCTCATCGGTAAGTTTTAAGTCCTCTACTAGATTAGATACTTTTTTCCAATCTTCTCTAAAGATTTCGGTTACAAGTTCTTCTTTAGTGGAGAAATAATTATAAAAAGTACCTGTGCCAATATTACAACTTTTAGCAATTTCTCTTATGCTTAAATCTTTAAAATTTTGGTTTAATAGAATATTTTTAGCTTCTATAAGTATAGTTTCTCTTAAATTTTCGATAACCTTGGGCATATTGTCACCTCTTTTATGAACTGTGTTCATTATATCATTATTATTTTAATAGTTCAAGTATATCAAAAATATATTATCATATTTGACTTGGTATTTATTTTCAGCCACCTAATTACAAAATTCATAAAAAATCCTATTGAAATTTAGATAACCTTGCAGTATACTAAATATGAAAGCGGTAACATATTTCAGAAAATTAAGTATTTAATATAGTATACTTAGGTTATGCTGTAATACTTGGATACTGGAGTATAAACTAAGCTTTATATTTATTAAAAGTCCTGTAAGCGTTTTCTCTAATGTGAGGAGGATTAAAATGACAGTGACAATAAGTGATATTGCGGTAAGGGTTGGAGTATCCCATGCAACAGTATCAAGAGTTTTAAATAGTTCAGGTTATGTAAAGGATGAAACAAGAGAAAAAGTTCTAAAGGCAATAAAAGATCTAAATTATACGCCTAGTGCTATAGCTAGAAGCTTGTCTACAAGTAAAACTAATACTATTGGAGTTATAGTTCCGGATATAAACAATCTATTTTTTGGTGAGATAATTAAAGGTGTTACTGAAATTGCTGATGAGAATAATTTAAATATAATTCTTTGCAACACTGATGAGAATAAAGATAAAGAATTAAAGGCTATTAATGTTCTTAAAGAGCAAAGGATTCAAGGTCTCATTATAACGCCAACTTTCTACAGGAACTCAGACAATAGTGAAAACTTAAATGTGCTTAAGAACCTAGGAATCCCAATAATTCTAATAGATGGTCATGTTGAATATCTGGAATTTAGTGGGGTTTTTATAGATCATATAAAGGGCGCTTATGATGGAACCCTTGCTTTAATAGAAGCGGGTCATAGAAAAATGGCTATAATTACAGGAGACATGAAGTCTAGACCAGCAAAAGAAAGATTGCTAGGATATGAAAAAGCCTTAGAAGCTAATAATATCCCTATAGATAATGAAAATATCTTTTATGGTGATTATACACAGCAGACGGCTTATGAAATTACAAAGAAAATATTGAAAATGGACAATAGACCTACTGCTATTTTTGTAAGTAGCAATACCATGATTTTAGGGTGCATAAAAGCTTTATATGAAGAAAAGATAAATATACCGCGTGATATGGCTATTATAGGCTTTGATAAGGTTGATGTTTTAAATATAATAGGTATGAATATTAGTTTTGTTAATGGTCCGTCCACCGAACTTGGTAGAATTGGCATGAAAATGTTATTAGAAAATATGAATAGCAAAGAGCTCAGGTCAATAAAAAGACAAACCATTTTGCCAGAGCTTATTTTAAAAGGATCAGAAAAATATATAGAAAAAAATGAAAATAAAATAAATTTATAAAATATAAAGGAGAAGATTAATATGAAAATGGAACAATATATAGATCATACACTATTAAAACCACAAGCAAGTGAGGAAGAGATTATAAAAGTTTGTGCTGAAGCTAAAAAATACGGATTTGCTTCAGTGTGCGTTAATGCATATTACGCAGCACTTGTAAGTAGTGAGTTAAAAGGAAGTAACGTAAAAACTTGTATCGTTGTTGGATTCCCACTGGGTGCGACTACTAAAGAAGTAAAAGCATTTGAAGCTAAACAAGCAATTGAAAATGGTGCAGATGAAATAGATATGGTAGTTAATGTTGGAGCTATAAAATCAAATAAATATGAAGTAGTAAAAGAAGACATCAAAGCGGTTGTTGAAGTTGCCAGTGGCCGCGCAATAGTAAAGGTAATAATAGAAACTTGTCTTTTAACTGATGCAGAAAAAGTTAAGGTATGTGAAATAGCTAAAGAAGTTAACGCAAACTTTGTAAAAACTTCAACAGGATTCTCAACAGGCGGAGCAACAGTTCATGATATAAAATTAATGAGACAAACTGTTGGACCTGATATGGGAGTTAAGGCTTCTGGAGCAGTAAGAACAACGGAAGATGCAAAAGCTGTTATCGAAGCTGGTGCTAGTAGAATAGGGGCTAGTAGTTCTATAGCAATAGTTGAGGGAACTAAGGATTCAAATTCTAATTATTAAATTTGAATACATGCAAAAAAATAAATAATTAGGAGTTGAGTATTATGAGAATGTACGATTTAATAATGAAAAAAAGAGATGGCGGCGAACTTACTACAGAAGAAATTAATTTCTTTGTAGGTGGATATACAGATGGAATTATCCCGGATTATCAAGTTTCAGCGCTGCTTATGGCTATATACTTTCAAAAGATGAATAAGAGAGAAACAGCAGATTTAACAATGGCAATGGTTAATAGTGGTGAAATTATTGATTTATCTGCTATTGAGGGTGTAAAAGTTGATAAACATAGTACTGGTGGTGTAGGGGATACAACTACACTAATACTTGGACCTATTGTTGCAGCAGCTGGAGTACCAGTTGCTAAAATGTCAGGAAGAGGACTTGGACATACCGGTGGAACTATTGATAAGCTAGAAGCTTTTGAGGGCTTCTCAGTAGCTATGTCCATTGAGAAGTTTATGCAAAATGTAAATGGAGTTAAAATTGCTATAGGCGGTCAAACTGCTGATTTAGCACCAGCAGACAAAAAGCTATATGCACTTCGTGATGTTACCGCAACTGTTGATAATATGTCTTTAATTGCAGGAAGCATAATGAGTAAAAAAATAGCTTCAGGTGCAGATGCTATAGTACTTGATATAAAAACAGGTAGCGGCGCATTTATGAAAAATGAAGATGATGCTTTTGAACTTGCAAGGGAAATGGTTGATATAGGAAATAACGTTGGTAGAAACACTATTGGTGTAATAACTGATATGGACCAACCACTAGGCTTTGCAGTTGGTAATGCACTAGAAGTAAAAGAAGCTATAGATACATTAAAAGGTGAAGGTCCTGAAGATCTTACAGAACTTTGTTTAACCTTAGGAGCGCATATGCTTGTACTAGGGAAAAAAGCAAAGGATGCAGATGAAGCAAGGAAAATACTTAAAGACATTATAAAATCAGGAAAAGGTCTTCAAAAATTAAGAGAACTTGTAGTAGCACAAGGTGGAAATCCAGCTTATGTAGATGATACATCATTATTCCCAGTGCCAGCTATTGTAGAGGAAGTTATATCAAGTGTTGAAGGCTATGTAAAAGCAATAAAAGCGGATGACATAGGAAGAGCAGCATTAGTTTTAGGCGCTGGCCGTGAAACTAAAGAAAGTATAATAGATTTAGCAGTGGGTATTGTTCTTCATAAGAAAATCGGCGATTTTATAAAGAAGGGCGAGGCTATTGCAACTATTTACGCAAATGATGCGCAAAAACAAAAAATATCTGTAAAAATGGTATTAGATGCATATGAAATAGTACAAGAAGAAATAAAAGCTAAACCATTAATTAAAGGCATTGTTACAAAAGATGGGATAACAAGATATTAATTAAATATTTTAGAAAGTAAGAATAGAGGGTATATACCTTCTATTTTTACTTTCTTTTTTTTTAGCGGGCTAAGAAAAGTATATATTACGTAAATTGTATTCGAACAAGCGTTAGTAATTCTTAATTAATTTTAAAGAAAGATGCGTTAAGAAAAGTGCATGTTTGAGCGCAAGCGAGTTTGCACTTTTTAGCATCTTTCTTTAAAATTAATTTAGAATTACTCAGCGAAGTGAGATACAATTGTAGTAATATATACTTTTTTAATTGAGTTAAAGTGTACTTTCGAGTTACAATGTGTATAGATTTAAGGGGAGGCGTAGATGATGAATATTCTAATTGTAGAAGATGAACAGGATATAAGAGAATTGCTAGAGATTCATTTATCAAAAGAAGGATATAAAATTTTCACAGCAGAAGATGGAATGCAAGCCTTGGACATATTTCAAAATAAAGATATAGATATTGCACTACTTGATGTTATGATTCCGAAAATTGACGGATTTAATGTTTTAAAAAAGATTAGAGAAACTAGTGAAATACCAGTAATTTTTATAACAGCAAGAGAAGAAGAGTCGGATAAAATCCTGGGTCTTGGACTAGGTGCAGATGACTATGTTATAAAACCTTTTAGTCCTATTGAAATAATTGCACGAGTTAAGGCTCAACTGAGGCGGTATTATAAATATTCTAATAAAGCTCATAAAACTGTAACAATAGTTGGGGAGTTAATGCTGGACAAGGAAAGTTGTAGCATTTATAAAAACAATATAGAGTTAGCTTTAAATCCAAAGGAGTATAGGTTACTTGGGTTTATTTTAGAGAATCCCGGAAAGGTATATACTAAAAAGCAACTATATGAAATAGTTTGGGAAAATCCGTATTATGGGGATTCCAATACTATTATGGTGCATATAAGTCATATTAGAGAGAAGATTGAAGATGATCCTAAGAATCCTAAATATTTAAAAACTATAAGAGGCATAGGGTATAAAATGGAGCAGCATCATGATTAACAGAAAAAAAGTAAAAAAAATAGCTACATACTTTAAAAGCAAAAAAATGGAGACTCAATTATTTAAAAATTACATCCTGTTTTTGATTATTTTAATTGCAATATTCCTTCTAACTATGGGATCATTATTGTTTTATTTCTCTATTAATTATATGGGCGCCACAAGAGATAATACTAAAGCCTTATATATTATAAAGGAAAATTATAAGGATATTAATGTTTCAAATTTTATAAAGTATAAGGGCTATGTGGAAGTGCTTGATAAAAACCTAGTTATTGTTATGGAAAATGGAAGTAAGCATAAAATCGGATTTAAATACTCACAGAAATATTATAAAGATATGATTACTAATAATTTAAAGGATGGCTATTTTTATACTAGTAAACATGGGGAGAAGGAAGACTTTATTTTAATTACGGCTATGCCTAACAGTATTTTTGACACCTATACCTGGGGACTTGAACATAAAGAACAACTAGAAGGTGCGAACAATCATAAAAAGAGTGGGCTAACTTTTTTAAGAATATTTCCTTTTATTATATTTATATTTTTAATATCTACAATGGTACTTTATTCTAAACTTACATCAAGGATTTTTGTTAAACCCTTAAAAAAACTTTTAGAAGGGGTTAATACAATAAAAGATGGTGAATATTCAGCGCGGGTTGAAATTAATTCTTTAAATGAAATAGGTCAATTAAAGGATGCTTTTAATCTAATGGCAGAAAAAATACAACAAGAGAAATTATTAAAGAAAAAAGCAGAGAATAACAGGAAAAGAATGATTCTTAACATATCTCATGATTTAAGGAATCCATTAACAAGTATATTGGGGTATTCAGAGTTTTTATTAGAAAATGATGATGTTTTACAAGAAGACAAAAATAAGTTGTTAAAAGTTATTAATAATAATAGTAGACGCGCAAATGACTTAATTCAAGACCTTTTTGAATTTTCACGTGTTGAAAGTACGGAATACAAATTAGATATAGAAAGGCATGATATAGGTGAGTTTTTAAGAGAACTTATTGCAGGCTATATACCCGTAATGGAGCAAAAGGGCGTGCAATACCAATTTGATATTGCAGAAGATGAAGTAGAATTTTCATTTGACAGGAAAAACTTGGATAGAGCCTTAAGTAATATTATACTAAATAGTATGAAATATAATAGCCCTGGGATTACTATTAGCATCAAATTTTTAATGGATGCGGGAAAGGCTGTAATTATTATTGAAGATGATGGAATAGGAATATCTAAAGAATTTGAGGGGAATATTTTCGATCCTTTTGTTAGAGTAGATACTACAAGAAATTCGAGAAATGGTGGTACAGGCCTTGGGCTTGCAATATCAAAGTCTATAATTGAAAAGCATGGCGGAAACATATGTTTAGTGCAGGATAAAGATAAAGGTTGCAAATTTATAATCAGATTGTAGGAGGAAGAAAATGAGTGATAAGTATGTGCTTACCATAGATTGTGGAACACAAAGTATAAGGGCACTTATCTTTGATAAAAATGGCACATTGCTATGCAAGAAGAAAAGAGAATTTGAACCTTATTTTTCTAATTACCCAGGCTTTGCGGAGCAGAATCCGGAGGTGTATTGGGATAATTTATGTATAGTATGCAAAGAACTTAAGGAAGACTGTAAGGAAATTTGGCAAAAGGTAGAAGGAGTGGTTGTAACAACCCTGAGAGATACATGCATTAACCTTGATAAAGAGCACAATGTACTAAGACCTGCTATCCTTTGGCTTGACCAAAGAATAGCAGACAATGTTGCAGAGTTTTCAAATATAGAGAATTTAGCCTTTAGGGCTATTGGTATGAAGCAAGCTATTGATATCTCACAAAAAAAAGGAAAGGCTTATTGGATAAAGCAGCACGAACCAGAAATTTGGGAAAAAACAGATAAATATATCCTTATTTCAGCGTATTTTCATTTTAAACTTACGGGGAAAATCGTAGATTCAATAGCCAATCAAATAGCACATATTCCCTTTGATTATAAAAACAAGTGTTGGCCCAAAAGTAATACAAGTTATAGATGGACGCTTTTTGGAATAGAAAGAGAAAAACTGCCACTACTTGTAAATCCAGGGGAGATAATAGGGCAAATAACAAAGGAAGCATCAGAACTTACAGGTATAAGACAAGGAACTATTTTAATAGCTGGCGCTTCAGATAAGGGTTGTGAGACTTTAGGAAATGGATGTTTAGACACTGGGTCTGCAAGTATAAGCTTTGGTACTACAGCTACAGTACAAACTACATCAAAGAAATATTTTGAACCTATAAAGTTTATGCCCGCTTACCCTTCTGCTGTGCAAGGACATTATAATCCTGAGGTGGAAATATTTAGAGGATATTGGATGATAAGTTGGTTTAAGAGCGAATTTTCTATGAGAGAGATGAAGGAAGCCTTGGGCAAGGGCATATCACCAGAATCCCTTTTAAATGAGAGATTGGATGAAATACCACCAGGCGCTCATGGCCTAATCCTTCAACCTTACTGGGGTCCGGGACTGAAAATGCCAGATGCAAAAGGTGCAATAATTGGTTTTGGAGATGTGCATACTAGGGCACATATTTACAGAGCAATTATAGAAGGTATTAATTATGCATTGCTTGAGGGTATTGAAAAAATAGAAAAAAAATCAGGTGAAAAAATAGTGGAGATTGCAGTTTGTGGAGGTGGGTCACAAAGCGATACTATTTGCCAAATAACTGCCGACATGCTAAATAGGAAAATATATAAAGGGCAAACCTATGAAATATCAGGACTTGGAGCATCAATTATAGGTTACGTAGCCTTGGGAGTATATAGCTCTTATGAAGAGGCTATAAAACACATGTTTAAAAGGACAAAGGAGTTTACTCCTAATGTTTCTAATGCTGAGATCTACAGAAAGTTATATAAGAAGGTATATACAAAAATTTATCCTAGTCTTAAGAATTTATATAAAGATATTAAAGAGATAACAGGATATCCAAAACATTAAATTTTATCTTATCCAAAGGGTTTTAGACTTAAGTGTAGAAATATTATATATGAGTAGTTTTAATAAAATAATTTATTTACTATACGTTTGATATTGAAGGGAGAAATGAAATGTTACAAAGAATTAAAGTTAATTTAGAAGCGGTAGAGGCTATGCTTTATTTTTGGATGGCCGCAAGTGAAAAAGAGAATGTAGCAGAAAAATTTTTTTACGACGTAGCTGATATGCCAGGACTCTCCTGTGCCTATGATGAGGAATTTAATGGGGAATCAGTAAGAAGAGCTTTAAGTGCAATAAAGAATAGGGAGCCTTTTGCTGGAAATAAGAAGGAGCTAAAGTTTTGGAACAATAACATGTGGATGATGGAGGATTTCGAATATACAAATGCAATGGCGTCTCCTGTAAAGAAACTTAACTTAGATAACCTAGTAGGAAAACTCGCGCAGCTTGAAGGTGCTAATAAATATGATGAATTAGAGGTTATATTTTCACCATTGCATTCAGATGAGTATATAATTACAGGAAATAAATTAGTGGTTAATTTCTTTAGAGTAAAGCCTGATTTTGCACAGGATAAAACATATATTGGAGAGATTGAACTTAATGAATACATAGAAGAAAAACTAAAGGAATTAATAAATAAATGATAATCAATATAAGAGTTAATGTAATGTTGGTATTTTTTGTTTCATAATTTATATTCTTTAGTAGGTTTAAAAGCCTATATTATGACTAATGTATTTGTAATAATATAGGCTTTTTTTGTATTAATCATAGTTTTTGTGATAAACTTATAAAGTTAAATATATTAGGAGGCGATTAGTTGGATAAATCAAAACAATTAGGAGAAGAAAGTATAGGTAAGTTACTTATGAAGTTCTCTATCCCAGCAATTGTAGGCATGCTAGTTAATGCACTATATAATGTTGTAGATAGAGTGTTTATAGGACATATAGGGGGAGGCATAGGGAAAATTGCCCTAACAGGAGTTACAGTTACTTTTCCCATTTCTACTATAATTATGGCTTTTGGAATGCTAGTGGGAATTGGAACTGCTGCACTTATATCTATAAAGCTTGGGCAACAAAAAAAAGAAGAGGCAGAACATATTTTAGGAAATGCCCTTACCCTTATTATTATAACCTCACTTATAGTAACTGCTGTAGGGCTTATATTTTTAGAACCCATGTTACTAAAATTTGGAGCTAGTAGTGAGACTTTACCTTATGCCAAGGAGTACATAACAGTAATACTTATCGGTGTAATCTTCCAAAACGTAGGTTTTGGATTGAATAATACTATACGATCTGAAGGAAATCCACGAATAGCTATGTTTACCATGTTGATTGGTGGAATATTAAATACAATTTTAGATCCTATTTTTATTTTCGTTTTTCATATGGGAACTAGAGGAGCAGCTATAGCAACTGTTATTTCACAAGCTGCAAATACTATATGGGTATTATACTATTTCTTTGGTGGTAGTAGTGTATTAAAAATACGTTACAAAAATTTAAAATTAGATTTTAAGGTTGTAAAGGGTATTTTTGCTATAGGTATGTCTCCATTTTTCATGCAAATAGCGGCAAGTGTAGTAACTATTATTTCTAATAAAAGTTTATTTAAATATGGTGGCAATTATGCAATAGGAGCCATGGGAATTATTACGAGTATAGTAATGATGGTATTAATGCCTATTTTTGGAATAAACCAAGGATCCCAACCAATTATTGGATATAACTATGGAGCTAAAAAGTATAATCGTGTAAAGAAGGCTTTAAAGCTGGCTATATTGTCAGCTACAATAATTACTACAAGTGGATATATAATTATACAGTTATTTCCGAAACAACTTATAAGCATATTTAATAATGATCCAGAACTAATAGGAATAGGAATTCATGGCATTAGAATATATCTATTTATGCTTCCTATAATAGGCTTTCAAATAGTTAGTTCTAATTATTTCCAGGCTATAGGTAAAGCTAAAATATCCATATTCTTAGGCTTAAGTAGGCAAGTGATAATCCTTATACCATTACTATTTATACTGCCAAGATACTATGAATTAAACGGTGTATGGATGTCAGGGCCTATATCTGATGCATTAGCATCAATTTTAACAGCAATATTCTTATTTGTGGAAATTAAGCATTTAAATAGATTACATGGTGAGGATAATGAAGTAGCTATATAAGGCACATTAAAAAAAATAGAAAAAATAGTAATGTATGATTGTTACTATTTTTTCTATTATAGAAAAGTACTATTTTTTATTATCAATTTTATAGAGTTCCTTCTGAAGGGTTTTTATACGGGTTTCTATTTTCTTTAAGGTATTGCAATAATCTATTAGGGAATCGTCAATGTGTTTATCATTTTTGAAAATTGTGTATAATTCCTTTCCCATATCTTTGTAGAGATCATCCATACTATTTTCCTCGGAATGAATTTTATATTTAAGTTTAGATATTTCAATAAGATTTTCAGATTTGTTTGAGATAACATCAAACCCATTGCTTATAGAATCTTTTATTTTGTTTAAATTATGCGATGAAGGCATAATATTTCCTCCTTTATGTTATTATTTAACTAAATGGATAGACTTAATAATATACTATTTAATGTAACGTATATATGTTACTAAAAAATGTGATTATGGTAATATAAAGCTTTTGTATAAATTAAATGTAGAATTTATAATCTTAATATGGTGGTGATAATGTGAATAATAAAGAAAAACCAATAGGATTTTTTGACTCAGGTGTGGGTGGAATAAGTGTTTTAAAGGAATCTCTAAAAATACTGCCAAATGAAGATTTTGTGTATTTTGGAGATTCATTAAATGCGCCTTATGGAACTAAAGATGTAAATGAAGTTAAAAAATTAACTTTTAATGCAGTAAATTTTCTTTTGGAAAAAGGGGCAAAAGTAGTAGTAATTGCTTGCAATACTGCCACTAGTGCAGCTATAGATGACCTTCGACGAAAATATAAGGACATACCTATAATTGGTATAGAGCCAGCCCTAAAGCCTGCTGTAGAAATAAGTAGGGGTAAAAGTATAATTATTATGGCGACTCCAATGACACTTTCTGAAAAAAAGTTTAGTAATTTAATGAAGAGATACAATAAAGAAGTAAATATGATATCTCTACCTTGTGCGGGCCTTGTTGAATTAATAGAAAATGGAATTATAGAGGGAGATCAAATCCAAAGTTATTTAAGAGATAAGTTAAAAGAGTTTATAGGAATAGACCTTGCCTCTATAGTACTTGGATGTACTCATTATCCATTTATAAAAAAGGAATTAAGCAAAATAGTTGGAGAAGAGACAATTATAATTGATGGAAGTGTAGGGACAGTAAATCAACTAAAAAGGCAACTTACTCTTAATAATATGTTAAATGAAAAGAAAACAAAGGGAATTGTAACTATATATAATTCTGCTACAAGTAGCAGTTCTGCTATAAATAGTAATATGATAGATTTAAGTTATACATTATTAAAGTCATAAATAGATTTTAATAATGTATACATGTAAAAATATTTTAAAACTAAATTAAGTATAGCAACATCACCACTAGGTGAATACACTAAATTAGGCACATAAAAATAAATAACAAGTCAATCCATACTAGCATACCGACTTGTTATTTGTTTATTTTGCCTTATATAAAAAAGCATCGGAAATAAGGTGATGAAATGAAAGTATTCAAATTAGAAAAAAACAATGAACATCACATAGGTCATGATATATTTAACATGAAGATTGAAGAAAGAAAAAAAATCAATTGTATAATAATCAATAATCCAGTGCAAAGTAATTGTTTGTGTGTTATAAATCATCTAGTATGTAAATCTGAAGAAAATAAAAACATTGCACATCTAATCATTGCAAGTGAGGATAAACAGGTAGAAGATATAACTAGATTTGGTAGTTTAAATGTTGGCTATGAGTATGATCGAGCAGAAGCTTCTGGTAATTTAGAAATAGATATAGTTAATATTGATAAAAATCGAGAGATAGATATGCTAGAGGAACATTTTTTAATAATACTTCCAGGAGGAAATATTCGCATAAAACTAGAGGAACCTCAAGAAAAGATGATGTTGAAAATAAGCCTGGGTCAACAAGTTATTTAAGCAATTGTTGGTTAAAGCATCTAAAAAAAATGACTAGGGTTATATACGAGTTATTTTTTTAGGTGCTTAATATATAAAAAATAGTAAATACTATAAAATGTGATATAATTTATAGTGAATACATAATAAAAGGAGAGATAAATATATGAATCCAATAGTAACAATTAATATGGAAAATGGTAATATCATAAAGGCAGAATTGTACCCAGAGGTTGCACCTAACACAGTAAATAATTTTATTAGTCTTATAAACAAGGGGTTTTACAATGGAATTACTTTCCATAGAGTAATTCCAGGCTTTATGATTCAAGGTGGATGCCCTGAAGGAACAGGAGTTGGCGGACCAGGGTATTCAATAAAAGGCGAGTTTTCTACTAATAAATTTAAAAATGATTTAAAACATTCAACAGGTGTTTTATCAATGGCTAGATCTAATGATTTAAATTCAGCAGGAAGCCAATTTTTTATTATGGTAGCTAATTCTCATCATTTAGACGGAAGCTATGCAGCTTTTGGAAAAGTAACAGAGGGTATGGAGCATGCTTTAGAAATAGCTAAGGTGGATAGAGATTTTAGAGATAAGCCAGCTAAAGAGCAAAAAATAAAAAGTATGAGTGTAGAAACTTTTGATATTGAGTATAGTCAACCAGAAAAAATGTAATAAAATTATAGGTGTCTAATCCTAAAGAAATATTAAACTGAATACAGGGGGGAAGATAGTTTGGAGCTTATTAATGAAAGACTTATCCTTGCATATGGGCTAAATGACATGGAAAAAGAAAAACTTAATAGTGTACTATCAAAACAAGGTATATTACCTTGCAAAGTAATGGAGAAAAACCTGGGCGAACTAACAATTAAAGAAATATTGTGTAACATAGAAGCTAAGGAAAGCAATATTGAATTACCCCATGAAAAATTACTTTTATTTAACAATTATCAAGATAAGCAGCTATATGCTCTAATTGATAGCATAAAAGAAGTTAAAAATCCTCAGACTATACTAGCCGCTGTAACACCAACATCTATAAACTGGACCCTTAGTTATCTTTTGCAGCACTTGATAGAAGAAAGAGAAGCTTACAGGGAAAGGTAATAAGACACATGGAAATATAAATCTTCTGCTATATGTAGAAGATTTATATTTTATGCTAAAATGTAGTAAAGGCTTTTATATGGACTTATTATGGTTTATAATACCATATAATGTAAATATTTAGAAATGTTTTAAAAATAATTATTTAACGATATTTCAGAAGGAAAGGCGGAGAATTATGAGCAGAGTAGGAGATAGGATTAAACAAGTAAGAGAATCAAAATCAATAACTCAAAAACAATTAGGTAAGAAAATTGGAGTTTCTGAAAGTTTTATTAATGAAGTAGAACTGGGTAGAAAAGTTATAAACGAAAAATTTTTAGAAAAAATATCTAAAATTCTAGGAGAAGAAATTGAAGATACTTCTGTATCATTTCAAGCAGATGCGTATGTAGAGGAAAGAAAACCTAAATTTGAAAGACCTAGTACAGAAAAAGTACAAGAGGTGTGGAATGATGCCTTTAGCTCAGTTTTAAAAGATGTTGCTATTTATAAATATGATTTAGCAAAAGCTATAGGTATAAAACAAATGCCTATAATATCTAATAAAGTAGATGGCTATGCTCAAGATAAAGTATTATTTTTAGAAATAGAGAATGACGATATGAGTGGGTTTAGAATTTGCAAAGGAGATATTGCTTTTGCTCATTTAACACATGAAATAGAAAATAACTCTATTTCACTAGTTGATTATAATGGAGAAAGAGTATTAAGACAAATAAAAAAACTGGAGGCCAATAAAATATTGCTTCTAAGCAATAGAAGCTCTATAAGAACTGACACGGTTAAACATACAGACATTAAAGTAATTGCAAGGCTAGATAGAGTAGAGTTTAAGGTATAGTTAACAGTAATTAATAAAAAAAACATAAATTAATGATAAATATTATTAACAAAGCACCTTTATTAGGTTATAATGTATATTAGAGAAAAAAATTAGTGGCATGTCAAAGAAAAGAGTCACTTAATAATTTAGATACGAAAGATAAACAATAGATAAAATAGGGGGATTAGCTTTATGAAGGGAACAGTAGTAGCTACTTGGATGAAAACTTGTAGAAAACTTTACGGTGAGAGTGTAGTTGATAGTGCTATGCAATCCGTGGGGTGGAATTCTAGTAAGATATTTTCACCAGTAGAGAATGTAGATGATGGACAAGTTAAAAGTGTAATTGATAATATATCAAAAAAACAAAATATACCCATTGATAAATTGTGGGGAATCATAGGAAAAGACAATTTAGTGGCTTTTCATAGAGACTTTCCTGCGTTTTTTGACACTGAAAATGTATATTCATTTTTAAAATCGCTATTTGATATACATGTAGTAATGACGAAAAAATTTGCTGGAGCTAAACCACCACTAGTAGGTATAACACCTATTTCAAGTCGCCAGGCTATCTTTACTTACAATTCTAAAAGAGGAATGTTTGATTATTTTCTAGGGCTTTTAGATGGAACTTGTGAGTACTTTAATGAGAAAATTGAAATTGAACAATTAGAAAAGACATCAGATAGTTTAAGTTTAAAACTTACCTTTGAAAAGGATATTTATTATAAGAAAACATATAAAATTAATAAAATGTTATCTTTAGGCTTTATTAAGAATATACCTGGAAAGGTAGGGGCATTTACTTTTATTATATCTTTACTTTTAGCTATGCCAATAGTGGGATTAGATAATATGGCAAAGGTATTAGGCCTTGCTGTAATTTCTGGAGCTACTTCAAGCCTTGCCTCTTTTATAATGGGGAGACCTGCAAAGATAATTTCACAAACTATAGACCAAATCAATAGCAATAATTACGTTGAAGATGGAGATATAGTCACTGGGGATGAATATGAAGAGCTATATAAAAAACTTAAAGAGTATAAAAAAGGGTTTAGAACAGATTTTGTTGAGTTTAAAGGTGTAACTGATGAGATGGATACTTTCGCTGAAAATATAAATAAAATCTCACATACTATGAACGATACATCTGAAGACATATCAGGAGTGGTTGATCAAATGGCTAGCTGCTCTGTAAGTCAAGCAGAGAATACTGAAAATGCTGTTTTAATCTTAAATGACAATATTAGGTCACTGAAGGATATTGTTAAAAATGAAAATGATAATAAGGATGAATTAGAAAAAGCTATTGTAAAGATAAATAATAGCTATGAAAGTGTTGATAGTACTAGCAAAAATATACTTGGAACACTAGAGAAATTTCAAGAAGTTAAGGACAATGGTATTAGCTTAGAAACAAAGGCTCGTGACATAACAAATATAGTATCAATTGTTTCCCAAATAGCGGAGCAAACAAATCTACTTGCCCTAAATGCATCTATAGAAGCAGCTCGTGCAGGCGAACAAGGTAGGGGTTTTGCTGTAGTTGCAGATGAGGTTAGAAAACTTGCAGAACAGTCTAAAAGTGCTGTAGAGGAAATTAATAGCAATTTAGTACAATTTGTTAAGGATATAAATACACTTGTTGATAAAATTGGTGACCAGTATGATATTCTCCAAAATGAAACTAAGGGGCTAGAAGAAGTAAGAGACATAAGCTATGAGGCCACAATGTCTGTTAGAACAGTTTCAACATCAATGATAAATACTATAAATGATTTAGATAGAGAAGCTAAATCTATTGCAAGTATATATGAAACAATAGAGTCTCTAGCTGCAATTGCAGAAGAAAATTCTGCATCTTCAGAAGAGGTAAGTGCAAATGTTGGAAGTTATACAAATGAAATAAAGAAGCTTATCGACAGTATATTTGAATTTAAGAAGATAACAAGTTCATTTAAAGATGAATTAAAAAGATATAAGATATAGTTTTTATAAGGGTTACTATGAGGTACCAAAATGAAAGCATACAGGATGATTATATCTTAAAAGGTCTCCATGATTAAAATCATGGAGACCTTTTGCTTATAGAAAATTTATACATCATTTAAATCAAAATCAGGTACAAAGTCAATAGAGGCCGTTCCACTTTCTTGAATAAAGCATTTTGTGATACCTAGGTTTATGCAGTAGTCAATTAGGGTATCATAATGATTAGGGTTTAAAGGTTTGTTTATTTCAGGATATTTAGCCGCCTTATGCATAGGTGTATATTGATTCATTAAGCTAATATACACTGAATCATGAAAGGTAGAATATATAAAATCTACTATTTTTTTAGAATCAAATAATAAGCCTGGTAGCATTAGGTGTCTAATTATTACTCCCTTTTGAATTAGACCTGCATCATCAAATTTAACTTCTCCTACTTGGGAAATCATTTCGGTAATAACTTCGCTAGCTATGTTGAAATAATTAGGAGCTTTTGAATATTTAAGAGCATATTTATTTTTATAATATTTTAAGTCTGGTAAATAAACATCAATAAAACCACTTAAGGCTTTAATTGTGTCTATACTTTCATATGCATTTGAATTATAGAGAATAGGAATGGTAAGGCCCCTACTTTTAGCAATTTTTAGTGCCTCTATTATCTGTGGTACATAGTGGGTTGGCGTAACTAAATTTATATTGTGGGCACCTCGCATTTGTTGCTCTAAAAAGATTTCACTAAGGCCATATATTGATACTATTTTTCCAGTACCTTTCTGACTTATGGTATGATTCTGACAAAATACACAGTTTAGATTGCAATTTGAGAAAAATACAGTCCCAGAACCAAATGTACCAGAAATACATGGTTCTTCCCATTGATGTAAGCTGACTTTAGCTATTTTAACATCCACAGAAGCAGTGCAAAAGCCTAATTCTCCATCTAATCTATTAACATAGCATCTCCTAGGACATAAAGAGCATTTTTCTAGCATACTTAAAAAACTGGAACTGTTTAATTCTTCTGTATCTTTATTAATCATTTTAATCTCCTTGTACTACAAGTTTAATTTACAGGTGCATTTAAATAAATATGATTAGCATCCTCTAATTGATATTTATTTTTATGCATCTTAGAATATATAAGAATTGTACAATTGGATATATATAATGTCAATTATGTTTTTTAGTGGTTTTCCTATAAAATATAATACACTGAATCATAAAAATAAGACTTATTGCACCAAAACCAGGATAAAGGACTTTAATTAAATTTTTAAATCCGATTTGCGAAATAGGCAAAGCTATAATAAGTATTAAAAATACAGCTTTTTTATAAGATATATTAAACTTTTTCTCCAAAGTTTTTCCTACGCTATAAATATTAGAAACTTCAGTGGAAAACATTTCAAACCAAATTACGCAAAGTAAAAGAATTTGCATTAACATACCAAAACGGTTTGTTATGTATAGTAGTGGAATCTCGTATTTGAAAATTTGAGGTATATTTAATAAAAGCATTATATTTATCAAATAGCATAATATGGTTAAGCCTAAAGCGCCTATTATAACTCCGGGAATAAGGATACGTTTATATTTTATTTCTTGACTAATTGGAACTAACACACCACTACAGCACAGCATATTAAAACCGGCATATAGCAAGGTTGAAAAAAACCATTGAGCAGGAATGGTATTGACTTTATAAGAAGGTATTTGTTTTATATAGGAAGCGTTTACCATATCTTTGTAAAGTACTAAGTATAAAACGAATATAGTTATAATAATCGTGGTAAGAATAGGCACTATGAAGGAATTTATAGTTATTAGCCCCTTGGTATCCTTAAGCAACGTATACAAAGAAATTATAGACATAAGTAAAATTCCTATCCATTTTGAAATACCAAAATATTGATGAACAAGTGCACCACTTCCGGCTAAAATGATGGCAGCACCAGTAATTAAGAAGAAACTGGTAAAAATATCTGTAATTACACCAAAAAAACCTGGGCTTACAATAGTTATAAGTTCAGTATAGGAACTTAATTTATATTTTAGACTAATAGAAACTATAATAGAACTAATTACAATGTAGATTAAACCGCATATGAGAATTCCCCAAAAGCTCACATATCCATAAGTGCTAAAAAATTGCGTTATCTCTTGGCCGGAAGCAAGTCCTGCACCAACTATAGTACCTATAAATACAGCTGCAGTTTGAAATATTGAATTGATGTTTTTTTTCAAAATATCTCCTCCATAAAATTATTAAATTGTTAAATGCATACAAATAAAATGTTATCTTTATAAATATATGTATACTGATTAATAATAAATAATGATTTTATAAATTAAAATTTTATTTAGTGGGAAACTATAATTATAATAATGAATTTAATGATATTTCAGCATCGCAGATGATGATTTAACTTTTAAATCATAAGTGTAAAGGTAATTATAAGAGATATCATTAATCAAAATTGAATTAAAAAGGAGTGAAAATATTGAAAAAAATTTTAAGTTGTTTATTAATAATATTTTATGTTTTATCTTTCACAGGATGTGCAAAAAAAGAGAGTGAAGAAAAGGTAAAAGTAAATGCTTTTGAAATTAAAAGTGCAACTAATGTAGTTGATAATTATATGAGCTTCCTAATGAAGGAAGATTACGAAAATGGTAAGAAATTATATACTAAGGAATTATCGAAAAAAAATGACCAGGTGAAACTTAATGATGTAAAGATAAAGGGCTATAAAGTTTCAGAAAGTAATGAAGTTGGTAGGAGCGGGATTTTTAAGGTTAGAGTTACAAGAACCTCCATAGTTAGTCCATTGTGTAGCTTGGATGAATATTCTATTAAAGTTGTCAAAGATGGTGCAGAATACAAAATAAGTGAAATTAATAATATGCCACAAAAAGAAGCGTTTGTTGAAGGAGTAGGTATTAGATATAGGGACAAAAAAAATGTAAAAACTAATTTGATTATTGATGTAGCGGGATTTCCTAAATACGTATATTCAAGAGATGATGTAGCGAAGTTGTATAAAATAATGGTGCCCTTAAAAGAATTCAGCCCAATGAATTTTAGTTATGAAGGAGAAAAACTTGCAGTTAGTACCTATAATAAAAATTCATTTATTGGAATTGTGAGTATTGATGAGTCTCTAGCAGTCCAAGGAGATGCTGGGAAATCAGGGGGGCAGTCATCGCAAGGTGGAGGGTCTGATATAATAGTTAAGGAGAAACCAATTGGAAAAGAGTTAATCACTTTAGATTTGCTCTTTAATTGCAAAGTGGAGTTTATGACCTTCTCTTTAGATGAAAAGTTTCTGCTTGTCCAATATACTAAGGAAAACATGGGAAAATATATTAGAGTCTATACAGTAGAGAATGGAGATATGATTCCTGTTAATTTTGAAAAAGATTATCCTATAGAAAAAGTGCAAATAGTATTTTCTTCTTTTGGTGAGGATAGTATGACATATGAAGTAATTCCTAAATCAAATATTAATAGTTCAGAAACAGACATTATTGGTAAATGGAAATTAAATTTAAAGGATTTTACAGTAGATAAATTATAATTAATACATTCTCTATAGACTATAAGGTATAATTAGCCTAGTCTCTTATAAAATAACTAGGCTAATGATTAGTCGTTAATTATAGCGACCCAGGAGATGATTTAACGACATTTCAGAAGGAAGTCTCCCATTTCTATAAGTGGGGGGATAACAATTGAGAATTGTTATCTACTCCAGAGGTCTACAAGGGGGTAAATATCCTTCTGAAGTCGTTAATTGCAGCATCGCAGATGATGATTTAATAGAGAAAGGATGAGATTAATGCAGAAAACATGGGGTGACAAAAAATATCACAGTTTGAATTATTTTTTAAGGGAGAAGTTTGGTGATAAGGTTTTTAAGGTTGCTTTGGACGCTGGATTTTCTTGTCCTAATAGGGATGGAACTATTAGCAGTGGAGGATGTTTATTTTGTAGCGAGCGAGGTTCAGGAGATTTTGGTGGGGATAGGAAATTTTCTATCACAAGTCAATTTGAAGATATAGTTAATATGATGAGTAAAAAGTGGAAAACAGGAAGGTATATTGCTTATTTTCAGGCCTATACCAATACATATGGGTCTATAGAAGTATTAAGAGAAAAGTATGAGGAAGCAATATCACAAGAGGGGGTAGTGGCACTTGCTATAGCTACTAGACCTGATTGCTTAGATGAGGATGTATTAGACCTTATAGAAGAATACTCGCATAGAGTATATACCTGGGTAGAATTAGGGCTTCAAACCAGTAAGGACGAAAGTGCAAAAATTATTAATAGAGGATATAAATTATCAAAATTTGAAGAGGCGCTAAAAGGGCTTAATAAAAGAAATATTGATGTGGTGGTCCATACTATATTTGGCCTACCTGGCGAAACTGAAGAGGACATGCTAAAAACAATAGACTATGTGGCACATAGTGATATAAAGGGTATAAAAATGCATTTGCTCTATCTTGTAGAGAATACACCAATGGTTGAGTTATACAACCTTGGAAAGCTTAAGTTTTTGGAAAAAGATGAATATATAGATATAATTGCAAGGTCAATAGCTATGCTTCCACCAAATATGGTCATTCATAGATTAACAGGGGATGCGCCAAGGGATCTGCTAATAGGTCCTATGTGGAGTTTGAAAAAATGGGAAGTTTTAAATTCTATAGATAATAAATTAAAGGAATTAGATCTATATCAAGGGAAAAATCTTGAAATCTAGCACAAGGACATTTGTGTCTTTCTACAAATTAGCTTTACCACTTTTGGGTGTTTTGCAACTAGATAATTGCGGTTTAAAGGTTTACAATATGTATATATAGAAAAATATATAGAATGTAAATCTAGGAGGAATATACTATGTCAAATTTATCATTAAGGCATTTATACAAGGTTTATACTGGAAATGTAACAGCGGTTAAGGATTTTAATCTTGAAATAGAAGATAAAGAATTTATAGTTTTTGTAGGACCATCAGGCTGTGGTAAATCAACAACTTTAAGAATGATAGCAGGTCTTGAAGAAATATCACAAGGTGAAATATATATTGGTGATAAACTTGTAAATGATATGGCTCCTAAGGATAGAGATATCGCTATGGTTTTCCAAAACTATGCATTATACCCTCATATGACTGTGTATGATAACATGGCATTTGGGCTAAAATTAAGAAAAATTCCAAAAGATGAAATAAAACAAAAGGTTACTGATGTAGCTAAAACACTTGATATAGAGCATTTACTTGATAGAAAACCAAAGGCATTATCAGGTGGACAAAGGCAAAGGGTAGCACTTGGAAGAGCTATAGTAAGAAATCCAAAGGTATTCTTAATGGATGAGCCACTATCAAATTTAGATGCTAAACTTAGAGTTCAAATGAGAACAGAAATAGCAAAACTTCATCATAAACTTCAAACAACTTTTATATATGTAACTCATGATCAAACAGAAGCTATGACTATGGGAACAAGAATAGTTGTAATGAAAGATGGACTTGCTCAGCAGGTAGATACTCCTCATAACATATACGAGCATCCAGTTAATATGTTTGTTGCCGGATTTATAGGAAGTCCTCAAATGAACTTTATGGAAGCTGTGGTTTTAGAACAAAAGGGTGAAGTAGTACTATCTTTTGATAATGAAATTATAGTACTACCAAAGGATAGAGCTCAAATTTTGAAAGAAAAATCATTTATAGGCAAAACTGTTTTAATGGGTATTAGACCAGAAGACATTGATGATGGTATTGACTTTCTTTCCAAAAATAAAAATTCAGTTATAGAAGCGAAAGTTGAAGTTACTGAGCTTATGGGTGCAGAGACTAATATTTACCTGTCAAAAGGAGATATAAGTATTGTAGCTAGAGTTAACGGATCTTCGTCAGCCAAAGTTGGCGATAAAATTAAAATTGCACTAGACACAAATAAAATTCATGTCTTTGACAAAGAAACTGAAAACACAATAATATAGGGGGAGATTCAATATGTACAATTTTACAGAATTCTTGAGGGATTTAAGTCATTCTTCAAATATACCATTTAATGTAGTTACAGAAGATGGCATTGCGCTATATATTAGTGACTTAGATATTGAAAATTCACATATAACCAACTATACTATTATGCTTGGGCGTGTTAAAGGCATAATAAGTTTAGAAAAGAAGTATGGAAATTGTACATCTTTACTCCAATATGTTATTGAAAACAAATATACAGAGCATTTTTTAACTAAAGAACAAGCAGTTATTGATATTTTAGAAAATAGAGAAATTTCTATTGATAATATTAATCACAATTTACCTTTTCTTGAAGATGGGTGTTATACCCTATTAGTAAGCGTAGATGGAAGTAAGTATGAATCGCTGAGCGTCATAAAACAAATATATGATAATGAGCCAGTTGTAAGTTTAATATATAATGATAGCATAATTGTAATTGGTGATTTTGAAGAAGTAGAGGAGCATGCAGAAAGTATAAAGGAATCTATCTCATCAGATTTGTATTGCAAATGTTATGTGAGTTATGCAGATAGAACTTATGATATAAAAGGACTTAAAAAAGCTTATAATGATGCTGTTCAATGTATGGAATTAGGTAAAAAATTCGATATAAAAGACCATACATTTAGTTACAATAAGATGCTATTTGAGAAAATTGTATATAATGTAGATGTTAAAATTAAGCAAGAACTGTTAGGAATGCTCAAAGACAAATTTGATGCTTTGGATAGTGAAATGATAATAACTATTGAGCAATTTGTAAATTGTGGTCTTAATATAAGTGATGCTGCGAGAAAACTATATGTTCATAGGAATACTCTTATTTATAGATTAGATAAGATTAAGAAAGAAACAAATTTTGATATTAGAGACTTTAAAGATGCCTCTGTGTTTCTTATAGGATTTTTAATATGGAAAGAAAATAAGGAATAGGTATATAGTTAATTTAGAAAATCTGCTTTTACTTCGTGTAAAGGCAGAATTTTTTTACAACATGAAACTTTTTTCTTAGGGCTTACTCAAATTATTTTGCGTAATATATTCTTTTGTTATAACGTAAGATAAGTTAAATGATAAAATATTATATGGCGTATTCAAAATGCGGAATAAAAATTTTATAAGAGGGAGAAATAAGATGCTTTTCATAAAACATAATTTATTATTTGTAGTACCATTTATTTTTGTATTAATACCATTTGTATTAATACATAGAATTTTAGAAATAAGAAAATACCATTATTTAGGTATTAAGACGACGCGGTATAGAGAAGTAGGAGCTGTTGCGTTAATTTACTCGTTAATTTTTATAGGGACATTAACCCTTGGAACAAGTATTTTTTTCTTTGATTTACAGTTCATTGTTCAACATATTCATGATTCAATAAAAAATATAAATATTATTCCATTTAAAGGAATGATTGAATTTGGAATACATGGTATTGTAAATATTTTTGGAAACATTTTTATGTTTATGCCTTTTGGATTTTTTGTTGCATTATTCTCTAAAAAAGACAAAAGGATAAAACATACAGTTTTAGCAGGTGCAGGAGTATCTTTAGTAATTGAAATTATTCAGATTTTTGTTATGAGATATATGGACATTAATGATATAATTTTGAATACTTTAGGAGCCTTTTTAGGATTTAAATTATTAAATCTTCTTGAAAAACGCTTTTCTAACTTTTTAAATAAATTTGCCATTAATAAAACAGTAAAGAAATTAACATTAAAAGAGAAAATAAAGGTTTATGCTATTACAATATTGCAAGTAGTTGTTTGGATTATAATGAGTTTTAACCTAAAACAAATGGTTATGTCCTTTTATCTTAAATCTACTGATATGCCTAATTTAAATAACATTGACCCATTTAAATTGACTTTACTCACACTTCCATTGTTAGTTTTTATAATATCCATAGTAATGCAATTTATATTTAAGAAAAGGTTAATTATTTTACTGATTAATTTTGCATTATGGATGATTGCAGTATTTACTTTATTTAATTCCAATTTCCTGATTTACTGTTTTATATACACCTTCATTTCATTACTTGGAACACTTATAGGAGATTTAATTATTAAATCTAAGAATAAGCTCATTAACAAAAGAATAAAATCAATTGGTAGCTGAGTTGAACCATTACATTTTGGAGGCGATCGGCAAAAATGGGTAAGGCAAATGAAAGTGTCTAGGGTTACTTCATCCTAGACTATTATATAAAATAGAAATATGTACTATAATTATATGTGCGTGACATAAGACAAAAAAATATTAAAGGGGAGCGAAGGATATGAGAATAGATATAATAGTTTCTGCCGATGATATAAAAAAAGAAAAAATAGCAAACAAAACAGTAGTGGTAATAGATATGCTTAGGGCAACAAGTGTAATAACTACTGCAATGAATAATGGATGCAAAGGTGTTATTCCTGTTTTAACAGTGGAGGATGCTGCGGGTATTGTGAGAAATAGCAAAGAGGAGTTTATGCTTGGAGGAGAGAGAAAGGCATTAAAAATAGAGGGATTTCACTATTCTAATTCTCCATTAGAATATACCAGAGAGAGAATAGAAGGCAAGACTCTTGTTATGACTACAACTAATGGAACTAAGGCTATAAAGGGCTGCGTGAGTGCCAGCAACATTCTAATAGGTGCCATGCTAAACGCTAAGGCTACTGCAAAAATAATAGTGGAATTAAATAAAGATGTAGTAATAGTTAATGCTGGAACCGATGGTGAATTTTCTATAGATGATTTTTTATGTAGTGGGTACATAATAGATTGTGTATTAAGTTTGGTACAAGCAGAGCTAACAGACATTGCTGTAACTTCTCACTATATTTATAAAAACAATGAAGATATTCATAGTTTTATAAAATATGCAAGTCACTACAAAAGGATTACAGAGCTAGGACTTGAAGCAGATTTGGAATACTGCTGTAGAAAAGACATTATAGATAAGGTTCCAGAATATAAGAATGGGATTATAGTTTAATAAAAATACGGTGCTAAATAAAAATAGCACCGTATTTTTATTTGCAAAATTATGTAATAATTAAGTTTATAATATTGAACTATTTCAAAATTAATAGAAAGGGTAAATAAAATTATAACTTCTCTTTTTATTTTTTTAAATTATTAAAATATGTTTTATTTAATTCGTGAACCAATAGAACTATATTTTTGTCTAATATGTGTAAACAAAAACTTGCAAGTCATTTTGTTTTTAATATTTAACATTTATAATTTTGTATAGGTGGTGTAAAGTTGGAATTAGAACTAGAATTTGAAATCAGACAAGCAATTCAAGGAAATAAAGATTCTTTTTCAAATTTAATTAAGCGTTTTGAAAATTCAATGTATAAGGTTGCAAAATCCATGCTTCAATCAGATGATGATTGTGCTGACGCAATTCAGGAAGCGATTCTTAAAGCGTACAAGTCCATTGATAATCTAAAGGAGATAAAGTTTTTTAAAACATGGTTAATAAGAATTTTGATTAACGAGTGTCATAACATTAATAATGTAAAAAGTAAGCTAATTCCTATCCACAAAATTGGAGAAACTGTTTGCGAAAAGTCGATAATTACAAATAGTGATGATAATATTGAAATAGAGGAAGTACTTAATTGCCTTGAGAATGATTTGAAAAGTGTAGTTATGTTATATTATTTTGAGGAATTTTCTATAAAAGAAATATCTAGTATGCTAGGTATACCGGGAGGCACAGTAAAATCAAGACTATCGAGAGCAAGATTAAAACTTAAAGTTATTTTAAAGAAAAACTTTCAAGGGAGTGAGTGCTATGAACGATGATTTTTTTGATAGGGAATTTATAAATAAAGCCAAGAATAGTAAAACTAAAGTACCACAGGTGGTTTTGGATAGGATAGATAAAACTTTAGCCTTATTACCTGAAAAAGAAACAGAGAATAAAAAGAGTAAACATGGGAGTACAATTCTTATTAGCAAAAGGCTAAAACAGTCTATAGTTGCTGCCGTTGTGACATTAATGGTTTTAAGTACTGCAGCCACAATATCACCAGTAATGGCTAATACTTTAAGTAATATTCCAGTAGTAGGTTCTGTATTTAAATTGTTTGGAGATATGGGATTAAAACTTGCTAGTGAAAAGGGGGCTTCTTCTTTAGTGGGGCAAACAAAAGCAGATAAAGATATAAAACTTACAATCAGCGACATACTTTATGATGGTTCAAGGATGTCCATTGGATATACTATGGAGGGCAATAAAGTTGGTGAACTTGGTAAGCCTGATTTATTGGTTAATAATAAACCTATTAACGCCTCAATATCTTATACCGGAAGATTATTAACAAAAAACACTTATATAGGGGTAATTAATGTTAGTCTTACAAGTGAACTCCCTAAAGATTTAAAACTTACAGTATTGATTAATAAGATAGGAAATACACAAGGAAACTGGAAATTTAAAGATATTACTGTAAAAAAACAAGACCATCTACTTAATTCTAAAGATATAACTGTAATGATTACTAAATCTGTAGGAAAAGGAAGTATAACTATAGAGAAATTAATCATTTCTGATTCCACGATAAAGGTAAATGCAGTTGAATCCAACTTACCCAGAGGTACGTTTTATCAATATGAGGTAATAGATAATTACGGTAATATATTAGAGACTATAAGCGGAAATGGTTATGGTATCGGCGAGGGTATTCAAAAAACAGAATTCACATTTGAACCACTAAATAACAAGCCTAAATATTTTATTATAAAAGTTGTAGGTAGTGAGGTGGTGTTTAAGATACCGATAAAATAGTCTATTTATAATAGTAATTTTGGAAAATACTAATACTTTAAGTGTCATTTTTGTATAAAGGTGCACTAGTGTAATAGTGGCCACATTATGTTTACAAAACAATCAAGATATTCACAGCTTTATAAAATATGCAAGTTACTATAAAAAAATACGGTGCTATATAAAAATAGCATCGTATTTTTGTCCCTTTAAACCACCTGGAATATATAAAATTTCAAGTAGTAAGATTCATCAGAATTCCATAGTATTGGATGATCTGCTGCTTGTGTTCTAAACTCTACTTGTCTAAGAGTTCGATTAGCATCTAAGGCCGCTTCAGCTATGGTATCTCTAAATAAATCAGGGTACATAAAATGAGAGCAAGAGCAAGTTACAAAATAGCCACCGGTTTTAACCAATTTAATACCACGTAGGTTAATTTCTTTATATCCTCTTGTAGCACCATCTATAGTAGAACGTGACTTTGTAAACGCAGGTGGATCTAGTATTACTACATCATATTGTCTTCCTTCTCTTGACCATTCGCGTAGCACGTCAAAGGCATTATGAGATTCGAATTTAACTATATCTGAAAGTCCGTTAAGCTCTGCATTTTTTCTAGAGCACTCTACTGCATAGTCAGAAATATCTACTCCAAGTACACTTTTAGCACCAGCTATACCTGCATTAAGCGCAAAAGAACCTGTGTGGGTAAAACAATCTAAAACGTCAGCATCCTTGCATAATCTCTGGATAGCCGCTCTGTTTTCTTTTTGGTCTAGGAAAAATCCAGTCTTTTGACCATTTTCAATGTCAACGTGATATTTAACACCGTTTTCAATAATTTCTAAATTAGTATCGAAGGGCTCTGTTAAAAAGCCTTTTGTCTGCTGCATCCCTTCAAGTTCGCGTACTCTAGCGTCACTTCTTTCATATACGCCTTTTGCATTATATTCATCTGTTAGTAGCTTAACAATTATATCTTTATATTTATCTATACCTAGTGCTAAAGATTGAATAACATAATAGTCTTCATATTTATCTATAATCATTCCAGGTACAAAATCTGCTTCTCCAAATAGGAATCTACAACTAGAAGTATCTATAACTGTTTGTCTATATGTCCAAGCAGCCCGAAGTCTTTTTCTGAAAAACTCTTCATTTATTTCTTCGTTAATATCTCGGGTCATTATTCTTATGGCAATTTTAGAAACGTCGTTTATGAATCCTTTTCCAATAAACTCTCCTCTAAAATTATATGCTTCAACTATATCTCCATTTTCATACTCACCATCAACATTTTCGATTTCGTTGGCATATATCCAAAGGTGACCATTTTCTGCATTTCTGCCTTTACCTCTATATAAGTAAAATTTACAACTCATTTTAAATTCCTCCTGTATTGTTAGACAGTATTAACACTATCTATATGTTTAGGGTAATAAAACAATTTTTAATTGAAAATATCAAGTTATTTATCTATAGTAGTATACCACATTGAATTAACTTCTAATATAAAATCCATAAAATTCTTTTGACAAAAGTGCAGTTATAAATTACACTAATATATGTGCCATTTTTAAATGCACACTTGGATTAAGGGTATTTAGATAAAAATTGGAGGGATTTTCTTTGAGTGGGAATCCGTATACAATGTCCAGTTATTAAAAACAAATAAGTGTATGAGTAGAAATACTTTTAAAATATAAAAAATTACAAATATAAAAAATTACACTATATTAAGGAGAAAAACAAATGAGTAGATTAGTAGTAAAAAATATGAGCCATGGCTTTGGTGACAGATCAATATTTGAAGATGTATCTTTTAGATTACTTAAAGGCGAACACATAGCGCTTATAGGTGCTAACGGAGAAGGTAAATCAACCTTTATGAACATTATTACGGGTAAGCTTATGCCAGATGAAGGGGAAGTTCAATGGTCAAGTAGCGTAAGAGTTGGATATATGGATCAGCATACTGTTTTGCAAAAAGGAAAAACTATTCGAGAAGTTTTAAGGGAGGCCTTTAAATATCTTTTTGACTTAGAAGAGGAAATGATGGATGTAACAGACAAGATGGGAGATGCATCTCCAGAGGAGCTAGAAAAATTACTAGATAGAATGGGAACAATTCAAGATCAATTGGACAATAATGGATTCTATGCTATTGATTCTAAAATAGATGAGGTAGCTGCAGGAATTGGACTTAAAGATGTTGGTCTTGAAAATGATGTTGCAGATTTAAGTGGAGGACAAAGGACGAAAGTTCTTCTTGTAAAACTTTTATTAGAAGCTCCAGATGTTTTGCTTCTTGATGAGCCTACTAACTTTTTGGATGAGCAGCATGTGGAGTGGCTTAAGAGATATCTTCAAAATTATGAAAGTGCATTTATCCTAATATCCCATGATATTGAATTCCTAAAAGGTGCAATTAATATAATATATCATGTGGAAAATAAAAAGTTGACTAGATATATAGGTTCTTATGAAGAATTTTTGAGAATTCATGAGGCTAAAAGGCTACAAATGGAAGCTGATTATGAAAGACAGCAAAAGGAAATTACTAGACTAGAGGTTTTTGTTGCTAAAAATAAAGCAAGAGCTTCTACTAGTGGAATGGCAAAATCAAGACAAAAGAAATTGGATAAAATTGATAGAATAGAAGTTACAAAAGATAAACCAAAGCCACAATTTAATTTTAAATCTGCAAGAGCTTCAGGGAAAATAATATTTAAAACTGTGGATTTAGTTACTGGATATGATAGCCCGTTATCTAAGCCATTAGATTTATATATGGAAAGAGGACAAAAGATTGCTTTAACTGGTGCTAATGGTGTTGGAAAAACAACTTTACTAAAAAGTCTTATGGGTGATATAAAAGCTCTTTCGGGTCATACAAACTTAGGAGATTATCAATATATAGGATACTATGAGCAAGAAATAAAGGGAGTCAACCGCAATAATTGCATTGAAGAATTTTGGCAAGAATTCCCTAGCCTTACTCAGGGTGAGGTAAGATCTGCACTTGCTAAATGTGGACTTACTACAAAACATATTGAGAGTAAAGTTACTGTGCTTAGTGGTGGAGAACAAGCAAAGGTAAGACTTGCGAAACTCCTAAACAGGGAAACTAATATATTAATACTAGATGAGCCTACCAATCACTTAGATGTAGATGCTAAAGATGAGTTAAAGAGGGCCCTAAAAGAATATACAGGAAGTATACTTATAGTTTGCCATGAGCCAGACTTTTATCAAGATATAGTAACAGATGTATGGGACTGTGAAGAGTGGACAACTAAAATAGTATAATTTGCCCCAAAAAAGAGCTAGAATAATTTCTAGCTCTTTTTTTATAGTATTTCTAGTTTAAAACTTCGAGTCCAAGGTCTAGTATATTAGCAAATAATAATAAGGAATTAGTATTTGGGATAACATTATTTTTAACATCTAATAATTTTCCAAGTCCATACTCGGTGTAGATGCTAACAGTAGGGAAATTAAGTTCACCCAGGTCACAAATAATGTCGGTTTCGTATAATTTTATTTTAGTCATGTTATCAATGGGCTCGACTATTTTATAAAGTCTTGTAGGATAGTCATATCTTAGAACTTTTAAAATATTACTTGCTAGTATTTTTTTAGGTTTAGTGTTTATATCATACTTTGAAGTAGTTGAAGAAATGTTATTTACAACAAAATAATCAATATTTCTTTTGTAATTCACCCTATCTTTAAATTCTTTTAATCTTTCTAAATTTAACTCTACATTTACTGAGATTTCATCATTTTCTAAACTTTTAAAACTTTCTTTTATGTAAGTTAATTCTTCTTTTCCATGGAGTTCTCTAGCTAAGATATTCATACAATTATCATAAATATCTTCAAATGAACTAAATGGTAAGGCGTATTTTATACAATCTAAAACAAGGTAAATCTTGAATTTAGTAGATTTATTACTAGTTTTAGATGAATAATTGACTTCAACTAATAATCTTTCATTCAATAGTGCCGTATCAAGTGTTATTTTCTCAATTCCGTTACTAAATTCTATAGTGTAATTCTCATTAGTAGATAAGTTTTGTGTATCTTGATTTATTATATAAGTACTTTTAAAACCAGCTCCAGTAATTTCACCAACTCTCAATGAACTTTTTATTGGTAATTTCTTCAAATTTATATATGGTCTGTTTGTACATAGGTTGTTTTCAGATATTATTCGCATAGTAAACTCCTTTAGTTCTAACAAGATTGTTAGTTTGATTTATCAAATTTCACAAGAATACTCCAACCGCTTAGGTGGTGAGCTGAATTGTGTTTAGGAAAGAGATAAAGAAAGAAATTGCTTCTAACTTGCATCAACAAACCCCTTAGCAAAATATAAAATACTTATATTTGCAGTTTTAATAACTTTGCTTGATTTTCCAACTTTAACTTGAATATAATTATACCACCTATCATAACAAAAATACCTAATGGTTTTATGAAGTCCAATTTAATTTGCTGATTACCCAATAATCCAAAGGTGGCAAATCTCTTTTTTTAGTGAATGATATAAAAATTTAAACAAATGGAAAAATACATTGACAATATCGAGTGTCGATAATATACTGAGATTATATATATCGATACTCGATATTGAAGAGGTGATAAGAAATGGCAAGAGAGCAATTTCAAAATTTAACAGAACCAATGTATTATATATTAATGTCCTTACTCAAAGAAATGTGCGGGGTAGATATTATGGAGGCTGTAATTGAAATTTCAAAAGGCCGTGTAAAGGTTGGCCCTGGGACGTTATATGCGCTTCTTTCTAAGTTTGAAAAGGAAGATATGATAATAGAAACAGAAGTGAAAGGCAGAAAAAGAAGTTATATAATTACTGATAAGGGAAAAGAAATACTACTAGAGGAGTATAGAAGATTAATTACTATGGCCAATGATGGAGTATTGTATATGGAGAGATATAAAGAGAATTTTAAAATATAGAGTGGAGGTGTAAGATTATGACAAGTAAGGATACGAAGACAACAATATTTATGTATTTACCCTATGAATGTTCTGCTGTAGAAGAATATCTTGATGAAATGGCAAAAAAAGGATGGTTATTACAATCTATAAAAGGAGTTTTTTTTAAGTTTAAGAAAACAGAAATGGAGAAAATAAAGTATTCAGTAGACGTACTTAATAGGGTTTCTGTTTTTGATCATAAAGATAGTGATGTAGCTCTAGAATATAGGGAATATTGTGAGGCGGCAGGATGGACATATGTATGTGAGCATGTAAAAACTCAAATATTTTATACACATGGGGATAAGGAAGCTATTTCTATTCATACTGATGAAGAGGAAAAGTTTAAATTAGTTTTCAAAGCTTCATTATATAATATGGGAATTCAGTTTTTTTTAACTCTTCTATTGAGTTTCAATCTATATATCCAATTATTTATGGGAGATGGAGGTTTTGTACTAGCATCTAATATGGGCATCTTATCAATAGTTACAATGTCTTCCCTTATAATTATAAATAGTGGAGGATTTATTAGCTTTTTAATTTGGGTCATAAAAGTTAGGGCTAAGTTAAAAAAGGATAAAGGCATGAATTATAGTAACTATAAGCAAGTAAGGATAAAAAGTATATTAAGAAATAGCTATGGCTTAATAATATTATTTATATTTTTAAAACTGTTAATTTTTGATACTACAGGATTTAATATTTCTTTCTTAATAATAATAACAATATGCATTCCTATAATAATTATGATTTGTGTGCGAAAATTTATTGATAAAAAAAAGCATTCAAAAAACATTAATATGGGTATAACTATAGGCAGTGTAGTAGTCTCAATATATTTAGTTTTAATACTTGGCATTGGTTCAATTCTTTTTAGTAGTGAAACTTTACAAAATGATGTGCCAACCCATAAATTTAATTTAACAACTAAGGATTTTGGGGTTGTAGGAAATAATGATGAAAGTCCTTATATTAAATTTGATAAAAGTATAATAGCCCAAAGAGTAGGCTATTCTGGTGGTAACGACGGTAATTATTTAAGCTATACAATGCTTCAAAGTGACTATCCTATACTAATTAAATTCTATGAAAATAGATTATTAAGTAAATTTAATCGTTATGGTGCTAATTTATTGGAAGAGAGGACTAAACTACCTAATAATATTGTGGTCTATTCAGATAGTGTGAAAAAAACATTTGTAGTAGTATCACAAGATAAAGTAGTTGAGATTAGGAAAGATTTTACTAATCTAAGTGAAAAAGAATTTTTGAAAAAGATATATGAAAAGCTTTTTTATTAATAAATCATACAATTAGTCCATATAAGAAGCCAAGCATGCTGGCTTATTATATTTTTGTTATTAATTTCATAGCATTATATTTTGTATATTGAACAAAATAGTAAGGATACTATGATTAATTTTTTATAAAAGGAGGAAAAAATGCTATGGGTGAAAAAAAAGATCCTTCTTGTGCAAGTCAACAAGAAAAGGAGAAAAAAGTAAATAATTTAGGAGCTAAGCATAATAAAAAGACACATAAAAAAGATTGATATTAATATTAATTTTAAAAGGCATATATTGTGAAAAATATATGCCTTTTGATGATTTAGGTAACTGTATCCTCTTGATTATTAACAGTGTCATCTTGGGTAATTATGCTATCTTTTTTTATCCATCCTTTATTATTAATGTTAGTTTGAGATTTTATAGATACCTCATACCATGAAATATCAAAAATCTCAGCACAATCTTGAATTTCTACAGGAGTAATTTTAACTAAGTTAGATAGAACTAGCGAATTTTCCAGGGGGCTTAGATATAGACTGCAAACTTCTTTTGTGGTTCCTGATTTAAAAAGTGGTGCCTTGTATTTTATTATAATAGGACCCTCAGCACTTCGCGCGCTTTCAATTTTTGATTTGAATTCTCTATTTTGCCTAGAAATAATCTTCAGTTGAGTTTTTTGTGTTGATAATTTTTGATTCATGATGGAATAATATATGCCAAAACATATCAAAAGAACTGAGAATAGAAAAATAATCAATAGTATCTCTCCTTCTAAAGTACTTATTCACAACAATTATGTACTAATATAATAGAGGTTAACTGAAAAATTTGTGCATATGCTTAATATATACTATTCTATAGAAATGAAAAAAATTCATAAAAAAACCCATGTAATTACATGAGTTTTAAATAGCTGTAGTTAATTCATGATATTCAAATATAAACATATCTGCATGATTAATAATATCTTCTCTTTGTTCTTTGGAAAAATCATCATATACGCCTACTACCCTCATTCCAGCAGCTTTTGCACCTTTAACTGCAGGTAGGATATCTTCAAATACAATACATTCTGATGGCTCTACACCTAATCTTTCAGCGGCAAGTAAATATACATCAGGAAAGTTTTTCCCCCTAGAGACTTCACTCGTAAGAGTTATGCAGTCAAAGTAATGGTAAATACCATTAGCATTAAGAACAGCTTCTAACAGATCCTTACTATTACTTGTGGCAAGTCCAATTTTTATGTTCAGAGTTTTAAGCAAAGATAAAAACTCAACTACTCCAGGTTTTAGCTTTACATTGTTAAGATATTCCACATAGGCTAAATCTGTCCATTCCTTTTTAATTTCTTCTATAGTATCTAATATACCAAAATTACTTTTAAAATATGCTGCAGTGTCATCAAAGCTAAGATGTTCTATTTGGCTTTTAAGGTTGGAGGGTAAATCCATATTCAGTTTTTTAAAATAATGTTCATCTATTTTGCCCCAAACCCACATAGAGTCGATAAGGGTACCATCTAAATCAAAAATTGCAGCTTTAATATTTGTTAGCATTTAATCACCTCTTATAAAATTATAACATGAATAAATATAGTAATACACTCAGATTTGAAAAGGAATTATGGGCATTAATTAAGAGCAGCTACCAGGACAATTAAGTTGGTAGCTACTCTTAGTTATTTTCATAGGTCTTAAAAGAACCTGTAAGTAAGAAAAGAACAGGTAATTCCTAAAAAAGCACCTACAATTACATCTGTAGGGTAATGAACCCCTATATACATTCTTGAAATTCCTACACAACAAGCTAGGGGTATAGATATAAAGCCAAAAATAGGGAAATATAAAGCTACTATTACAGCTAATGAAAATGCACCGGTAGTATGACCTGAGGGGAAAGAGTATTTATCTATACCTATTTTTTTTATATTTAAATTTGGAATATCTATAAATGGTCTTAATCTAGTAACACTTATCTTGAGAAGCTTGCCAATGCCAGTACTTATTGTTATAGAAACCATAGCACGAATAGCCATGACATGAAGCAGCGCGTTACTTAACAAAAAGGCGAAAGTGCAAAATATAAACATAAAAGTAAAAGAGCCTAAGTAAGTCATAGCTGGCATTACAATATCTAAGAACTTACACTTCCAAGAATTATTTATAATTCTAAGTATGTTAATATCTCTATGACTTATATATTCAAATAATGCTTTCATAAAAACCTCCAATCTGCACAGTGAATTATTTTTTTTGATTACTTAATATTGTATCATATTTTAGAGCCGATTTACATTGTGAAATATTAATTAGAACTCCCTGTGAAATATTTTGGTCTTATCTTTATCTTTGAAATCCCCAGCACTATTAATTCCAATTCTATTTAGGATTTCGTTCATACAATCGCTATCAATGGCTACTTTAATCTTTGAATTTTGTGCAAATTTATTTACTCTAATTTTTCCGAAGCTTGCATCGATTAATGATTTAGGTCCTCCAACGCAACCTCCAACACAGCCCATTCCTTCTACAAAATTTGCATTGATTTCCCCGTTTTGAGCTTTAGTAAGCAATTCCTTACATTCTTTTACACCATTTCCTTGAATAGGATTAAATAAATCGTATTTTTCAGGAAATAATCTTTCTATAACTTCTCCAATAGCTATAGATACTCCTCCAGTCCTAGCATAAAGTCTACCGCCTCTAGACGCATATTCACTAGATACATCTGCTTTAAGTTTTTCAGGCTCAATATTTAATGTATCAAAAATATCCTTAAGTTCGGAGAAGGTAAGCACGTAATCTATGTCGCCTAAAAGGTCGGGGTCTTTAGCTTCACCTTTTTTTGCAATACAGGGTCCAATAAAGACTACTTTGCAGTTAGGGTTTAATTGTTTTAAAACTCTACCAGCAGCAATCATAGGAGAAATGGAGGGGGATACATGTCTCACTAAATTGTGGTATACCTTCTTTACCATTCCTACCCACATAGGACAACAGCAAGAGGTAAGCATTAGATCTTCTTTTACTTTAACATGTTCATCAAACTCAATAGCTTCTTTTAATGTAAGCATATCTGCGAAAAAAGCAACTTCAACCATATCTGTGAATCCGATTTTTTTAAAGGCGGTTCTAAGCTTATCTATATTAGCACTTTCTCCAAATTGGCCAGTAATGGCTGGGGCTACAGCGGCTATTACTGTAGAATTCCCTTTTAACAAATTTAAAAGGGGAATAAATTCTACCTTATCCATTAAGGCACCAGTAGGACAGACATCTATGCAAAATCCACAGTCTATGCATTTATCATTATCAATATAGGTAGTATTACATTTATTATCTATTAATATGGCATCAAATGGGCAAGAAGCTTGACAAAGGGTTTTTCCAGACGTATCTGCACACTCCATGTCGCAATGTTTAACTTTATTTACAATCTTGTGATTTGATTCATAATACTGGATAGCTTGTTTTAAATCATTTATGTAATTATTTGAAAAGACTACATCAACTCCACAAAGTGAAGAAATTATAGAACTTAACTCGGTTTTATTAATATTGTCTTTTGACAGTAATTCCTGTAGCTTATTTTCAAAATTATCTTCATGATAGGACTTAATTAGGGTCTTGAAAATTTCATTATACATTTTATTCAAAATAATCACTCCTAAGTTGTTATTAGCTATGTAATAATGTTAGCATAATATTTAGAAAAAACAATAAAATAGTGAAGTATTGTTTAGCTTGTGAAAAAGGAGTGATTTTATACTTAAGCCATGAAAAATTTATAATAAAAAAAGAGTTGTCGTTAGACAACTCTTTTTGGTCGGGGTGACAGGGATTGAACCTGCGACCTCATGGTCCCAAACCACGCGCGCTCCCAGCTGCGCTACACCCCGATGACTTCTTTATTATATAATAGGAAGGTGTAAATGTCAACAGTATTTACAAGCATTTTTCCAAATGCAAGAAATATAGGGTTTATATATTGTATATCTCTTTCTGAAGTTGTTAATATTACAGCATGGAAGGTAGGATTTAACCACAATAAAATCAATAAAAAGATTTCAGTATATACATGATAATATGTATAAGTTATAATTTAAAATAAAAAAACAATATTCTAGATGTGAATATTGTAATTTTATAGAGGTAATAGTTAGGGGGGGAAAGAATGTATAAACATCTAATAGAAGGATTGCTTGTAGGCTTTGCTTACGTAGCACCTATAGGTACACAAAACATATTTGTAATAAATACGGCTATACGTAAAAGTAGACTAAAGGCATATCAAGTTGCATTTATTACTATATTCTTTGATATATCGCTTGCAGTATCATGCTTTTTGGGGGTAGGAGCGCTTATGGAAAGGTTTAACCTTTTAAAAATGCTTATTCTTTTATTAGGAAGTATAGCTGTAGTTTATATTGGAGCAGGGCTTTTGAGGCAAGTACCAGAAGTTAAATCTGAAGAGACTGTGGATCTGAATAAATCCATTATAAAAATAATAGGGACATGTTTTGCAGTGACTTGGTTAAACCCTCAAGCAATAATTGACGGCTCCTTATTACTGGGGGGAAGTAGAGCGGTGCTACCAGTAGATATGGGAAGCTACTTTATTATAGGGGTATGCGTAGCTTCATTAATTTGGTTTACTTTATTAGCTACAGTTGTTTCACTATTTAAAGCTAAGTTTAATATTAAGGTTATTAGGATAATAAATTTAATATGTGGAGTAGTTATAATTGTATATGGATTTAAATTAGCATATTCCTTTGTTAAATTGATTATCTAAAAGGATTTGTAAGATAAGAGAGCAGTTTCTCATATGATAGTAAAATAACATCATATGAGAAACTGCTCTCTTTAGTATAATTATTTTTTAGTAACCTTTTCTTTATCACCCACACCTCTTGTGGGTACAGTAGACATAACAAAACCTATCAGTATAGAAACTAAGGCAGGAGCAATTACGTTGATATATACAATATACCTTGTTTTGTACAAAACTAGTGCAGTAAGAGCAGTGATTGATGCGCTAGCTACAAAAATGATAATTACAAATTTTGCGAAAGAACTCATAAACTTTTCATATAATCTATGACGAGTTGGTCCGCTTATAACACTTCTAAATAAAAAATAAGAAGAGAATATTATTATTATATCTACTATAGCCGAAACTAGAAAATTTTTCATTATACATACCTCCAAAACAATTTTTCCTAGTTAGTGTTACCAAAGATTAATACTTTTACGCAATATTATTATAAAAAGTGAAACTAAACTATATAAATACAAGTATTTGAATTAGTAGCTTGCTTTTATAGTGTAAAATCATGTGATTTTAAAATATAAAAATAATGAAAAACAAAAAAAGCTTATTCATAGGTAATATAGATCACTGTAGATAATTTGTAAGGAATTTAAATTATAACCATGCATTGACAAATTAAATAAAGGATACTAGACTATGTTTAATAAGTTAAACAAAAGAACGGAGCGCCACTTCCCACAGAAGTTTTATTTTTGTTGTAGTATGTGACTCCCACTTATAGAAATGGGAGACTTCCTTCTGGAATGTCGTTAAATAGTTAGTGAAATTTATATGAATATACCAAGAAAAAATATCATTATAGGGGGAGTGTTGAATAATGAATGATATACAGATGGTTTTAGGAAAGCAAAGGACTTATTTCCATACAGGAGCTACAAGAGATTTAGACTTTCGTATGGAGAAGTTAAATACCTTAAAAAAATCTATACAAAAAAATGAGAAGCATATATTGGAGGCATTGTGGTCTGATTTGCATAAATCGGAATTTGAAGCTTATGCTACTGAAATAGGAATAATCTTAGAAGAAATAAATTTTGTTATGAAACATTTAAGGTCCTGGTCAAAAACTAAAAAAGTAAGAACTCCATTAACACATTTTTTATCTTCTAGTTATATTTATTCAGAGCCTTATGGAGTGAGTTTAATTATTTCACCATGGAATTATCCATTCCAGTTAACAATGGCACCATTAATTGGTTCCATAGCGGCTGGAAACTGTGCTATGTTAAAGCCATCAAAATATTCTCCTAAAACCACTGAAATTGTGATTAAAATTATTGCAGAATGTTTTTCAGAGGAGTTTGTTTCTGTGGTAGAGCCTTATGGTGGTCGTGAATCTATTCAAGCACTTTTAGAGGAAGAGTTTGACTATATATTCTTTACAGGTAGTGTACCTGTTGGGAAGGTAGTAATGGAGAAAGCTTCAAAGCACCTTACTCCTGTAACTTTAGAATTAGGTGGAAAAAGTCCGTGTATAGTGGACTCAGATTCTGATATAAAACTAGCTGCAAAAAGAATAGCTTGGGGTAAATTTTTAAATGCAGGACAAACTTGCGTTGCACCAGATTATTTACTAGTTCATAAAAGCGTTAAGAAAGAGTTTTTAAATGAGCTAATGGATTGTATAAAAGAGTTTTTTGGAGAAGATACATCAAAAAGCAATGACTTCCCTAGAATAGTAAATGAAAGGCAATTTGACAGGCTTATAGGACTTTTAGATAAAGGTCATATTGTGACGGGAGGAGAATACAATAAGCAAGAACGATATATTGCACCTACTATTATTGAAAATATAACTTGGGAAGACCCAATTATGCTAAATGAAATATTTGGTCCCATATTTCCGATTATAGAATTTGAAGACCTAGAGCAAGTTATAAAAATAGTTAATTCAAAACCTAAGCCCCTAGCATTATATTTCTTTTCTAATAACAAGAAACATCAAGAAAGAATAATAAAAATGATTTCTTACGGTGGAGGATGTATAAATGATACAGTTATACATGTAGCATCTACCTATGCACCTTTTGGTGGAGTAGGGGCGAGTGGTATGGGCAGTTACCATGGTAAAGGAAGCTTTGATCTGTTTTCTCATAAAAAGAGCGTAATAAAGAAGAGTAATATTATAGATATTAAGGTTAGATATGCTCCATATAATGAAAAAATTAAATTGCTAAAGAAACTTATGAAATAATATATTATCGATAAAATGGTTATATTAAGTATTTTATTGGAGGCAACTATGATTTATGAAAAAAGTAATTTGAAAATAGAAAGTGATTTTGAGGTAAGGGAAATACAAAAGGATGAACATAACGTGGATCTAATAGTTCCAATAGGCAATAGATGTGTAAATCTGTATTTACACAATGCACCTAAATATATGAAGTCAAGAGTGCAATTTCCATCCGTTAAAAGTATACTTATTAGATTTTGCACTATAGAAGATAATAATACATGTACCTTGCACTTTTTAAGTGATAGTGGAATTCATTCCACTATGGCAAACTTTGAGATGGATTATAGTGAAACATATATAGAAGTAAGAAATACTGAATATTTTGTGGATATGAAAATGCTTGAGGAGGAAATTGGAGGAATAAGAAATGAAAAAAATATGTAATCAGTGCCAGAGTGAAATGATAGAGGATTGTAAGGTGGAATCTTATGGTGGAGTTACAATTTCGAAGAAAGGCAAAGGGGTTATTTTTAATACTGAGTATGCCAAAGTAAAAGCAGCAGTTTGCCCTAATTGCGGTTGTGTAGTTTTATATATTGATAAATATGAGGAATTTGTAAAGTCCTTATATTAATATAAGTCAGAAAGGGTGACATTATGAAAAAGATCATTAAAAATAAGCATGCTGTGTACTTAATATTTTTGTTTACTATTATTTTTGTCTTAAAAATATTTTATTTAAATAATATAATAAGTTTATTACTCCTAATATCTATATCAGTATCATTAAATTTAGCTGTACTCTTGTTAGTATATATATTTAGAAAAAAGATTAACAATACATATATTATAATAACATTTGTTATTGTTGCTATATATAATACTGTAGATATGGTTACAGTCATATATCCTCCTAAAAATTTAATCGGTAATAGTATTTCTTTTATATTGTTTATTTTATTTTTATTATCATTTTATAAAGCCAATAATACTAAATAGTTTTAAAATTAACTAAGAAAGGAAGTGAATATTTAGTGGGTTTGAATACTTGATTTGCAGTACTCCACTAAATACAATTTATGTATATAATAGAATATACCTCTGATGATTTTAAAAAATATAGTGAAAAAATCCATACAATAATTATTCCTATAGGAAATAGAGGAAAAACTATTTTTCAAGATGCACTTACTGGAGATGCTACCTTAGCAACAGTGGAAAAGGGAGAGAGAATCTTTGGATTATTGGAGGGCAAAATAATAGATAGAGTTGAAGCAATGCAGCAAGGTAGATATTACGAATAAGTAAACGCCACTAGAAGAAGTGTTCTAGTGGCATAGATAATGAATATTAGCTGCAGCGTATTTCCCCTTCCATAACAATAACTGCTTCACCTCCAACCTTTACTGTTAAGTCATCCTTAGTTCCTTGAAGTCTTACAACTATTTTGCTGGGTCTATTCATATAGTAGCCCTGTTCACATATTATAGTTATATTATCTTCAAACTTAAGCATATCATTTTTTACTAGGTAGGCACCAAGTGCTCCATTAGAAGTCCCTGTGGCAGCTTCTTCATTTATACCAGCGGCAGGACCAAAGTTTCTACAAGCTATAGTAGAGGAATCTTCTTCAGTTTCAAGAGTAAAGGCATGCACTCCAATAATATTTAGCTTATTACTATACTGTGCCAATCTATCATAGTTTGGATTTATGGACCTTAATGCAGATAGACTTTTAACTGGGAGCATAATATCTGTAAGACCGGTAGATACAGCTTGAGGAATAAGGTGGTATCCGTCAATGCCTATATCCTGTGCATTTATTCCCATGATTTCAGCAAGTTCACACAGGTCTTCAACCTTAAAAAGAAAATTAGGTTTAGTTTGAGTCATCATTACATTATGGATTTTACTGTCTTTAAAATAGAGTTCAACCGGTAAAATACCAGCCTTAGTTTTTTGTTTTACAATTTTGACATTATTAGTTCCAGTAATTATACCTTTTGAAGCTAAGGCGAAAAAAGAAGCAATTGTAGCATGTCCGCATAAATCTACTTCTTGAGTAGGTGTAAAAAATCTTACTTGGTAATCTGCCACATCATCTTGTAGTGGAAAAATAAAGGCAGTTTCCGATAAATTCATTTCCATTGCAATTTTCAACATATCCCTATGATTTAAACCAATTGCATTAGGCACTACACCAGCTGGATTACCTCCAAAGGGCACAGCTGAAAATGCGTCTACTCCATAAATAACTTTTTTCATAAATAATTCATTCCTTTCTAATGCGAAATTTTTATTTTCAGACTATATTATCTAATATAGTTCCAATATGGGAGTATGTAAATAAAAAATAAACCTACATTTGAAAGTTGTAGGTTTAAATCTTAATATCATAAATTGTTAATAGCTTTATTTTGATTTCTTACTCCAATCTAAGAGGCCTTAAGCCCCTTCATTCAAGAATTTATATTGAGACATATAAAGATCATAATATAATCCTTTTAGGTCTATAAGTTCGGTGTGGGTGCCTCCCTCTACTATTCTCCCATCATCTATAACCATTATTTTGTCGCAGTCTCTTATAGTTGATAGTCTGTGTGCTATAACAAAGGAGGTTCTGTTAAATAGGAGTTTTTTAATGCCCTTTTGTACAAGCTTTTCTGTAGTAGTATCAATATTAGAAGTAGCTTCATCTAATATTAATATTCTTGGATTAGCAAGTAAGGCGCGAGCAAAGGATATAAGCTGCCTTTGACCGACGGAAAGTCTAGATCCTCTTTCATTTACCTCTGTAGCATAGCCATTATCTAGCTTCATGATAAAAGAATCTGCGTTAACGGCAATAGCTGAAGCTATTACTTCTTCGTCCGTGGCATCTAGTTTTCCATAACGAATATTTTCCATAATAGTAGTAGAGAAGAGAAAGGTATCTTGAAGCATTATGCCCATTTGACTTCGAAGGGATTCAATATCAACATGAGATACATTTTTACCATCTACTAAAACTTCTCCGCTGCCTGCATCATAAAATCTACTAATTAAGTTTATTATAGTAGTTTTGCCAGCCCCGGTAGGACCTACTAAAGCTACAGTTTCTCCAGCCTTTATTTTAAAGCTCACATTATTTAATACAGAAACATCATTATCATAGCTAAAAACTACATTTTTGAATTCAACATCACCTTTTATTTTAGGCATTTTTATAGCCTTATCAATAGTTATAATATCTGGTTTTATATCTAGTATTTCAAAAATCCTTTCTGCAGAAGAGAAATTTGTTATTAATGTATTGTAAAAATTGCTGATGTTCATAATTGGTCTCCAAAACATTGAAATATAAGCAGTAAATGCAACGAGTTCACCAATAGTTAAGGTTTTTGCTTTTATAAGAGGCACGCTATACCAGTATACGAGTAAACTGCCAAGCCCCCAAGATAATTCTACCATGGGCCAAAACAAATCATTTAATCTAACAGCCTTCATAAAGGCATTCATCATGTCGCCAACATAGGTTACAAAGGTTTTAGAGGTTTTGTCTTCGGTGGCGAAAGATTGAACTACTCTTATGCCAGAAAAATCTTCATGGGTAAAGGCATTAAGATTAGAACGTTTAGATCTATATATTTGCCAGCGCTTTCTAGAAAATATTTCTATAGAAGAAAGAGCTATAATTAGCACTGGTAAGAATGAAATCGAAATTAGAGCTAATTTAACATTCATAGAAAACATAATAATTGTTACAAATATTAGAGTTAAGATTTCTGGGATAAAGTTAGTTACGCTGTTATCAAAGAGATCTTGCAGAGAACTTACATCTCCAATAACCCTTGCAAGTATTTTTCCAACGGGTCTATTATCAAAAAAAGTAAAGGATAGTTTCTGAATATGAGTATATAATTCCTGTCTTATATTTAATAGTGCAGAGTTAGTAACGGACGCCATAATATTAATTCTTATTCTAGATGCAATGAGTGATATTATATTAAAAACTACCATAAAACCGGCAATTTGTGCTAGGCCTCGTATATTAGAGGTTCCTATATATTTGTCTATTGCTAGCTTCAAAATATATGGGTTTACTAGAGAGCATACCATGACGACTACCATAAGCAAAATAACTAAAGCTACTTTTAGTTTAAAAGGCTTTAAATAACTAAATATCCTTATTATCAGTTTACCTTTGGAAGCTTCCTTAAATTGTTCATCTTGCTGTGTTGAATTTCTAGGCATTATACCACCACCCCTTCAAGGTCCATAAAGTCTGTAAATTGTTGATTGTACACATCATAGTATTGCCCTCTCTTTTCAAGGAGAGTTTTGTGATTGCCCATTTCCACCACATGACCATTTTCAAGGAATAGTATCATATCCGCATTTTTAACTGCAGAAATCCTATGTGCAATTATAAAGGTAGTTTGTTTGTTATTTCTATGGTGAAGATTTTTTAAAAGATTGTATTCAGTATCCATATCTAAGGCTGAAGTGGCATCATCAAGTATTAAAATACTAGAATCTTTAACCAACGCTCTTGCAATAGAAAGTCTTTGTTTTTGACCGCCAGAAAGACCTAGTCCTCGCTCGCCAATAATTGTCTCATAGCCCTCGGTTAGACTATCCAGAAATTCGTCCACGCAGGCGTCCGTGCAAGCTTTTTTTATTTGTTCAAAGGAGGCATCCAGATTTCCAAAACGGATATTCTCAAAAATACTCTCTGAAAATAAAAAAGTATCTTGAGAAACTACGGCCATTTTAGATCGTAAATCATGTATACATATATCACGTACATCATTACCATCTACAGTAATGCAGCCTTTGGAGATTTCATAATATCTGCCTATAAGATTTACAAGAGAGCTTTTACCGGAACCTGTTGTGCCCATTATTGCAACAGTGCTTCCAGCAGGTATATCCAAATTTATATTTTCCAAAATGTAATTTTCATTATATTTAAAAGACACATTTTCAAATTTTATGGAGCCTTTAATTACAGGCATAGCTATGGCATCATCTTTATCTTTAATTTCAGGTTCTACATCCATTATATCAAAGATTTTTTTAGCAGAAGTATTTGCCTGAGTTATGATATTTGTAAGCCAGCCTATCATTCTCATTGGCCAAATTAGCATCCACACATATTGGCTAAAGGCCACCAGTTCTCCAATAGATAAACTTTTACCAATTACTAGCATTCCACCAACACATACTACGGCTAAAACAGACATGTTACATAAGAATTCTATCATTGGGAAATGTTTACTCCATATCTTAGTTTGTTTCATATTAAGATCATAATTTGTTCTGTTATGGTTTAAAAACTTTAATGTTTCATGTTTTTCTCTAGCAAAAGCTTTTACAAGACGTACACCAGCAATATTTTCTTGAGCCGTAGTGTTTAAAACTGCATTATGGTCACTTATGGCGCCAAAGGCTTCTCCAACTTCTTTTTCAAGTTTCATTGCTATATAGCCAATAAGAGGCATAGTTATAAGAGTTACAAGTGCAAGCTGACCATTCATACGAAAGATTAGTACCGAGGCAACTAGAAAATAAATTAATTGTTCTATAGCAAGGCCTATACCAAAAGAAATGGATCTCCATACATTATCCACGTCAGAGCCCATCCTTGACATAAGTTCGCCGGTGTTCATACTATCAAAATATTTAAATGGTAAACTTTGAATATGATCAAATAGATCTGTTTTTAAATCTATACTTACTCTAGAAGATAAGTAATCTAAGCTGTATTCTCTAATATAGCCAAGTATTGACCGAGTAAGAGTAATTCCAGCAAGAGACATTAATACAAAAGTTAGAAGGTTATATTCACTATTGCGAAGTACTTTATCAATCATAATTTTTACTAAATAGGGATTAAACATGTCTAGTATTATACTTATTATCATTGCAATAGAAGCTATAATAATAAAGAGTTTGTATTTTGTAACATATTTTAAAATTCGTTTCATTAAAATCTGACCTCCTTAACGGTTAGTATATTTTAAGAAATAGAAATTAATCTATTTCTTAAAATATTTTTATGTGTTCATATAATGTTAAATTATAACCATCAGTATCTCAAAGATACAAGCTTAGATGCGTTTATTTAATATTAGGAAATAATATAAGTCATTGCTCAGGCTATTATTGCATAAATATAGTGGCTTTCGCCGATAACGACTGAGTAGATTCTTATTTTCAAAGAAAGCAAACCCCGTAGTGATTCCTCCTAAATTAATATTATAGTTTTTTGAAATTGTAGATTTATTCATTATAATTTCCTCGCTTTCAAATTTTTATTAAATACTAAATGGATAGATTACATTTGTTTGTTTGTAATAAGAAAATAATCAAGGTGACTAATACTGTTAAATGTGTTTAACAATAAAGGTTTTGACCAATAAGTGTATGGAGTTTTTCTACTTTTAAAAAAACTGTGTTTCATAAATACCCCTCCTAAGCTAGATTTTGGTTTTGTTAAATTTTCAGAACTGTACATTGTAATTCCTCCCGTAATTTGTTTTGACTTTTATAATTAATCACTTATGTGATTTATTAATAATTTTCTTCGAAACTGAAATGTAGTTAACAGAAAAAAGCCATGGAAATATCCATGGCTTAAAAAATGATTAATCTTATGCTAAACCAACAGGCATACATAAGAAATTAACTCATATAAAAAGATCATGGGCGAGTAGCCCATGATCAATGTTTATAATTTCATAAAAATACTTTAATAAAGATAAAATATTATGAAAAGATAATTTTCATTAAGGTAGGACTATCATATAAAGTTTTAGACATAAAAATACTACTGGACATAGATAAATTAAATGCAACATTAGAATTAATACATATTTCTTTATTGATCATGATTGCTACCTCCTTTTCAAAATATATTATAATTAACATTTCTTTCAAATGATTCCTTTTTAAGAATACTTTATTTGTTAATAGATGTCAATAGTTAATTTTAAAAATATTCAATTAATTACTTTAAATACATTTCTCCTATTTTAAATACATCTCCTGCGCCCATTGTAATAAGCATATCACCAGCTTTTAAATTAATTCTAAGATAATGTACAATTTCATCAAAACTATGAAGATTTACGCAATTTACATTTTTAGATCGAATTCTGTCTCCTAGCATAGTAGAACTTATTATTCCAGTATCTTTTTCTCTAGCAGCATAAATATCTGCCAGGATTAAGTTATCTATATCATAAAAAGAATCTGAAAAATCTTCAAATAAGCTTATGGTTCTTGAATAAGTATGAGGTTGAAAAACACAATAAATTTTATTGTGGGGGTAATTTTTTGCAGCACTTAAAGTTGCTTTAATTTCTGTAGGGTGATGAGCGTATTCATCAATAACAGTTACCCCATCCTTAGTCCCTTTTAGTTCAAATCTTCTATGAGTCCCCCTGAAACTAGATAGGCCTTTAGTAATAGAGTCTTTAGAGAAATTAAGACACAGCGAAGTTCCTATACTTGCAAGGGCATTTAGAACATTATGCTGACCTGGCACATTAAGGTTTATTTTAAATAGCAGGTGACCTTCTCTATACACATCAAAGCTAGCACAACCTGACTCGTTATAGTGAATATTTTCGGCCTTAAGTATTCCTTCGTTAATTCCATAAGTAAGTATATTACAGTTGTAATTATTATTACGAAGAATAGTTTTAATATTTTCATCCTCTGCATTTGCAACTAAATAGCCTTCCTTAGGAATAAGATCAATAAATTTTTTGAAGGTATCTTTAATGTGATTTATGTCTCTATAGTAATCTAGATGATCTGCATCTATATTTGTTATTGTGGCTATATAAGGAAAGAACTTTAAAAATGATGCTTTATATTCGCAAGCTTCTGTAACAAAATAATCACTATTCCCAGCTAAAACATTACCACAAATAGCATCAAGTTCTCCACCTACCAATATAGTAGGGTCTACATCTTCATTTAAAATTATGTGGGCAATCATTGATGTTGTAGTAGTTTTACCATGGGTACCTGATACAGCCACATTATACTTATGGCCTTTCATAATTTGACCTAAAAATTCAGCTCTATCCATTAAAGGAATATTTAGCTCCATAGCTTTAAGGTATTCAGGATTTTCAGGAGAAATAGCGGCAGTGTAAACAACTAAATCTGCATCCACTATGTTATCGCCATTATGACCTATATAAATTTCAGCACCTTTTTCACTAAGTTTATTTGTTATATGGGATGACTGCATATCAGAACCAGAAACCTTATAATTATTTTTTATAAGTATTTCAGCAAGGCCACTCATACTTATACCGCCAATTCCTATAAAATGAATTTTCTTGTTTTTATCTTTTATAAAATCAAAAGACATTATATCAACTCCTTAAAAATTATTAAGCTTGTTTAGTATATTCAAATACCAGTAATATTGATTATAACAAATTAATGAACATAAGGCACATTCAAATAAACAACAAATCATCACACTAGTCTATTTTAATATGATCAAGGCCTCTTCTTAATTATATACAAAATTACATAAAAACAACACAGGCATAGAATAAAATCTTTTGAAGGTGATTACTTAGGGGGTTGAAAATGGGTAACAAGGAAGTTTTATAAATGACCAATGATCATTTATAATTGATAATTCTAAAGCTTCCTTGTTATTTATTTTAATGTCCATTAGATAAGCATTGTAATAGTGATTAAAAAGATTTACAATAAAATTACGAATGATAGTTAAAGTTTTACTCGGTAAAATTCGTAAAATAAAGATATGGGTGATAAATAATGAATAAATATAGTAGAAACCAAAGAGTTACTGGAATTACTAAAATATTAACAGAAAATCCTAATAAGACAATTAATTTAAAAAAATTTACAGAATTATTTAATGCAGCTAAATCCACAATTAGCGAAGACATTGTTATTGTTCGCGAAACGCTAAGCACGCTAGCTATGGGAAGAGTGGAGACAGTTGCAGGTGCAGCTGGAGGAGTAAAATATATTTGTGGAGTATCACAGGAGGAAAGTAGAATATTTGCAGAAGAGGTATGTGAGATTTTAAGTCACAAGGATAGAGTAATACCAGGTAATTTTATATCTATGACTGATATTATGTATAATCCAGAAATAGTGCATAAAGCAGGAGTTATTCTTGCATCTGCCTTTAATGAGTTAAATATAGACTATGTAGTAACTGTAGAGACTAAAGGAATACCACTGGCCTTTGAGGTGGCGAAGATGCTAGGGGTTCAATTGGTTATAGTAAGGCGGGACCCAAAGGTTACTGAGGGAAGTACTGTTAGTATCAATTATGCGTCTGGTTCCACTAATAGAATTCAGACTATGTCTCTTACAAGAAACTCTATAAAAAAGGGAAGCAAATGTATTTTCATAGATGACTTTATGAAAGCTGGAGGCACTGCAAGAGGCATAATTAATTTGCTAAAAGAGTTTGAAAGTGAGCTTCTAGGTATTGGAGTTTTCATTGAGAATATTGAAAGTGGGCATAAATTAGTAGAAGAGTATATATCAATTATCCAGTTTAAAGGAATAAGTCCTGAAGGTAAATCCAAGTTAAATCCATCAGAAATCTTCGAAAAAGCGTAATATTCAAAATATTTAATATTTTTTTTACAATTTAAGAAGGAATAAACCAAGTTATAGAGAAATAGTATAATTATAACGCAACATAATGCAACTTGGAGGTGGAGTACATGGAAATTACAGATGTTAGAATTAGGAAAATAGCTACAGAAGGTAAAATGAAAGCCATTGTATCAATAACTTTTGATAATGAATTTGTTGTTCATGATATTAAAGTTATAGAAGGACAGAGTGGACTTTTTATCGCTATGCCAAGTAGAAAAACTCCAGATGGAGAATTCAAGGATATAGCGCATCCCATAAATACTGGAACAAGGGAAAAGATTCAAACAGCTATTTTGGAAGAATATGAAAAAGTAAAAAGTGAAGAACCTGTAAAAGTAATAAAAGCAGTAGAAAATTTAGAAGAAAAAGTAGAAGAAAATTTAGAAGTATAAAAAGGGTGAAAACCCCTTTTTATTTTTTTGAAAGAAAATATTTAAAAAACCTTAAGGCTTCTTGCAATTAAATATAATATAATATAATATAAGAGGTGTTTTAATTGATTATAATGTAATATAAGATGTTTTAATGTGTCGAATTATTGTATAAAGAGGTGTTTAATTTGTATAAATGCGCTATAGTATTAGCTGCAGGTGAAGGAAAAAGAATGAACTCTAATACTCCTAAGATGCTACATAAGGTCTGTGGTAAAGAAATGATAAATCACGTTATTGACACTATTAGAAGTGCAGATATAGAAACCATTGATGTGGTAATTGGAAGAGGAGCGGAAAAGGTTAAAAAAGCAACAGAAGACAGAAAGATTAGTTACTCCGTGCAAGAAGAGCAGTTAGGGACAGGACACGCAGTAATGTGCGCTAAAGAATTTCTAGGTGGGCATAAAGGCACAGTGGCAATATTTGTTGGAGATGGTCCACTAATTACTGAAACAACTGTTAGGGAACTCTTAGATTATCATGAAAAGGGGAAATTTAAGGCTACTATATTAACTTCAACTATGAATGATCCTGGAAAGTATGGTAGAATAATTAGAAGCCATATTGGCGAGGTTGAAAAAATAGTTGAATTTAAAGACTGTAATCCTTACGAACTAGCAGTTAAGGAAATAAATTCAGGAATGTATTGTTTTAATATAGAAGAATTACTTAGTAGTTTAGATAAATTAAATAATAATAATGCTCAAAGGGAATACTATTTAACGGATGTTATTGGTATATTAAAGGGGCAAGGGTTTAAAGTTGGAGCTTTTGATGTACCCATTGAGGAAATTACTGCTGTGAACTCTAAAGTAGAGCTTGCAGATGCAGAGCTAATTATGAAAGCAAGAATAAATAGAAAACATATGGAAAATGGAGTTACAATAATGGATCCGAATAACACCTATATTGATTGGTCAGTTATAATAGGGAAGGATACTATTATATATCCAGGGAATATACTACAAGGCACTACAATTATTAAAGAAAACTGTGTTCTTTATCAGAATAATAGAATTGTTGATAGTATTATTCAAAATGGAGTTTCAGTTCAAAGTTCTGTGATAATTGAAAGTCAGGTAGGTGAGGAAACAACTGTGGGACCATATGCGTACATTAGACCGGAAAGTATTATAGGTAAACATGCTAGAATAGGAGATTTTGTTGAAATTAAAAAATCAACTATTGGAGATAATACAAAGGTATCTCATCTTACTTATATAGGTGACGCAGAGGTTGGAAGTGGCTGTAATTTTGGCTGCGGAACTGTGGTTGTAAATTATGATGGTAAATCAAAATTTAAAACAATAATAGGCAATAATACTTTTATAGGATGCAATGCTAACCTAGTATCTCCTGTAAAAATTAATGATAATGCATATATCGCTGCTGGTTCTACAATTACAAATGAGGTGCCTAAAAATGCTTTGGCCATAGCTAGAGCAAGGCAAGTAAATATTGAAAATTGGGTAGTGAGAAAAGGACATAGTAAATAAAGTAACAAGGTATAATAGTTAACGATATTTCAGCACCGCAGGTGATGATTTAATAAGTAAATAATAAAGGGAGGTGGAAAACTGATTTTTGTAGTAAAGTGGATATATAAAAACTACTAAAGGTGCATTAAATTTAGTATATAAATCCTATGATACTACCCTTCTATTTAGTGGATGGAATGAAAATTCATATAAATTATATTAAATATAATTTATAAGATTTTGGAAATCAGGATTACAGATGATAAACCACGGCAAGAATATTAAGATTTTTACAGGTAATTCAAATCCTAAATTAGCTGCAGATATAGCTGAAATACTAGGACTAAAAGTTGGAGAATCAGAAGTAGGGACTTTTAGTGATGGGGAAATATCTGTTAATATTCACGAAACTGTTAGGGGCGCAGATGTATTTGTTGTTCAATCAACTAATGCTCCAGTAAATGACAATTTAATGCAATTACTTATTATGATTGATGCATTTAAAAGGGCTTCAGCAGGAAGGATAACTGCGGTTATACCATACTATGGATATGCAAGACAAGATAGAAAAGCAAAAGCTAGAGATCCAATTACAGCAAAACTCGTAGCAGATATTTTAACAACAGCAGGAGCGGATAGAGTACTTACTATGGATTTACATGCAGCTCAAATACAAGGATATTTTAATATTCCTGTTGATAATTTAATGGGAACACCTATACTTGCAAAATATTATATCCAAAAAGGATTTAAGGATAGAGATGATGTAGTTGTAGTTGCACCAGATCTTGGAAGTGTTGCTAGATCAAGAAAATTTGCAGATAAATTACATGCTTCAATAGCTATAATTGATAAGAGAAGACCAAAGGCCAATGTTGCAGAGATTATGAATGTTATAGGTGATATTAAGGGAAAAACCTGTATAATGATGGATGACATGATAGATACTGCTGGAACTATAACTAACGGAGCTAATGCACTAGTTAAACTGGGAGCAAAAGATGTTTATGCTTGTTGCAGCCATGGGGTACTATCAGGACCTGCTATTCAAAGAATAAATGATTCAGTAATAAAAGAATTAATAATATTAAATACAATTGATGTACCAGAAGATAAACAATGTAGTAAATTCGTTACATTATCTGTAGCACCAATTTTGGCTGAGGCTATAAAGAGAATATACGAAGACGTTTCTGTAAGTAAACTATTCGAGGAAGACTCTAATTTATAAATACATATCTTGAAATAGTGATGCTGAATTATTTTTATAATTGAGTATCACTATTTTTTTTTATAATTTATAATGGTGTAATATATATATAGTATTGAGATAATGATTATACTATATATAAACAATAAATCTGTAAATTCATAATCCTAACAGTGAATAATTTGTAACATTTTCAAAAAACTAATCAGTTGACATTAAAGTATGATAAATTAGTGATATGATAAATTTTTTATAAGGGATCTTTAAAAAAATAAATAAGAATAAATTGATAGCAGTTTTTGCAAGCTGACAATAAAAAATAACAAAAAAATAATAGATAAAATAATTTGGAGGTATACATATGGAAGGAACTATAGGTAAAATACTAGTAGTTGATGATGATAAAAATATTGCTGAGGTAATCAAAATGTATCTTGAAAGTTCAGGATATGCAACAAAAGTAGTGCATGATGGTAGGGCTGCACAGGAGGCTTTTTTAAGCTATAAACCAGATTTGGTACTACTAGATATAATGTTGCCTTATATTGATGGGATAGATGTTTTGAAGTGGATAAGAAAAGAACACGAAACTCCGGTTATTATGCTTACTGCCAAAGGAGAAACCTTTGATAAAGTGCTAGGACTAGAACTAGGAGCAGATGACTATGTAGTAAAACCTTTTGAACCAAAGGAAATAATTGCAAGAGTCAAGGCCGTGCTTAGGCGTTACAATTTAGACAATGGTGGTAAAGAAGTTTTAAACTTTGAGGATTTAGAAATTGACATTAATTCTTATAATGTTACTTATAAAGGCGAAGAAGTAAAAATGCCGCCTAAAGAATTTGAATTAGTGCATTATTTAGCTCTTAATAAGAATAGGGTTTTTACTAGGCAGCAGCTGCTATGTGAGGTTTGGGGATATGATTATCCTGGAGACTCTAGAACTGTGGATGTGCATGTTAAAAGGGTAAGAGAAAAGCTTCAAGGAGGCCCGAATTGGCAAATTGAGACAGTTTGGGGAGTTGGATATAAATTCGAGGTGAAATAGATGGTTAAAAAAGGACTCTTTTCTAAGATGCTAGCCACTTATACTATTATAATATCTATGAGCCTTATAATTATTGCTTCTTTTCTGTCTTATTGGTTTCAAAACTATTTTTTAGACCAGAGGAAAGAACAAATTTTGAATAACTCATATATGATACAAACATATACTATGAAATATATGGCGGGGGATGCTACTTGGCAGCAATTGAATGATATAATAACAATGATTGCTGAGAATATAAAGTCAGATATTTGGCTTACAGATAGCTATGGACGTGTTTATGCTATATCTAATAAAGAGCATAAAGAACTTATGTATAAACAGGTCTTTGTTAAGGAACTAGAAGAGCTTAGACGTGGTAACACTTTTGAAGTTACAGGACCCTATGCTGGAGTACTTGATAAAGCTGTAAGAGTTTACGGTATACCCATAATGAATGAGGGTACATTTAAGGGGTCTATAATATTATATAATTCCATTGAAGAATTAGGTCAATCCTTAAATCGGGTTTATGAAATAATTTGGATATCCTCGATTTTTGCAATAATATTTTCTTGTATAGTTATATATTATTTTTCTCAAAAAATAATTATAAAGCCCTTAGCAGAGATTAATTCTGTAGCTAGAAGAATATCTAATGGGGATGTAGATAAGAGAGTTTATTTAAAATCCAACGATGAAATCGGAGAACTTGCTCAATCTTTTAATTTTATGGCTGATTCCATAGAGAAAAATGAGAAAAATAGACGTGAATTTATATCCAACGTATCCCATGAGATTAGATCTCCTATAACCTCAATTAAGGGGTTTATTAGTGGAATACTAGATGGTGTAATTCCACAGGAAAAGGAAAAATACTACTTGTCTATTGCCTATGAAGAAATTCAAAGATTAACTAGACTTGTAAATGACTTACTAGATATGTCTGCAATTGAAGCGGGAGAGTTTAGTTTAAGAATTATGGAAGTGGATATTAACGAAATAATTAGACTTACAGTTATAAATTATGAAAGAAAAATTAAAGAAAAAAGGGCATCTGTAGACGTATGCTTTGATGGGGATAGTTTATTTGTAGCGGGAGACAGGGATAGGTTAGTTCAAGTGATTACAAATTTATTAGACAATTCAATAAAATATGTAAATGAAGGTGGTAAAATTAAAATTAGTTCAAAGATTAAAGGAAAGAAAGCCTTTATATCTGTGTTCAATGATGGTCCTAAAATAGCAGAAGAAGATTTATTGCATATTTGGGATAGGTTTTATAAAGCAGATAAAGCAAGAACAGCAAAAGATAGTACTGGACTTGGATTATCTATAGTGAGAAATATAATAACTCAATTACAGGAAGATATATGGGTTGAAAATAAGGATAACGGTGTTTATTTTACGTTTACATTAATGAAAGTAAAATAAACTATTTTTCCAAAACTTAATTATAATAATTAGGGGGTGATGCTATGGGTAATAAGAATAACTATAAGGCTCATGAAGAAATAAGAGATGCTATGTGGAAGAATGCAGAGTCTGGTAATGATATCTTTGGAGAAATTATTTTTAGAAAAAATAATAAGAAAAATTATTTCAAATCATTTTTAAAAGTAGTTAGTTTTATACTAATAGCATCCATTTCTGGGGGAGTTACAGCTCAGTATGCAATTAATAAAGAAAAATCGACAAAAGATATTAGTGGAGGGTTAAGTTCAAGCGCTCTAGTTAAAAACCAGGGAATAGGGGATAATCCTATTTTGGCAGTTTCCCAAAAGGTATCACCAACAATAGTTGGTATAAGTAATAAAGAAAAAGGTATATGGGATACTCCAGAAGAAAGTGGTTCGGGGATTATATATAAAAGTGATGGGTTTATTATTACTAATTACCATGTGGTTGAAGGCGCAACAGAAATAAAAGTAAAGCTAAGTAATGATTACGTTTTGAAAGCAAAAGTTGTAGGTAGTGATGCTATATCGGATTTGGCGGTTATAAAAGTTGAAGCGAGTAATCTGCCTGTTGCAAAATTTGGTGATTCCTCAAAGCTTAAAGTGGGTGATTTAGCTATTGCCATTGGGAATCCACTAGGAGACCAGTTTTCAGGAAGTACCACTGCAGGAATTATAAGTGCATTAGATAGAAAAATTAATATAGTTAATGAAAAAACTGGGGAACAAACTATATATAAAGTGATACAAACTGATGCAGCAATAAATCCGGGGAATAGTGGGGGAGCATTGTGCAACGGCTATGGAGAAGTTATTGGTATAAATAGTTTTAAAATTAATTCGGTCATTGGAAGTGAAGGAACGGGTTTTGCTATTGGTATAAATGAAGCTAAAGAGATTATTAATGATTTGATGACTTATGGTAAAGTTATTAGAACAGCTATAGGTATTTATGGAGGAACTGCAATTTCCGTGGGCGCGGATGGTGTAGAGGGAGTATATGTACAAGACGTCGCTCGGGGAAGTGGTGCCGCTGTAGCTGGAATTATGCCTACTGACATTATAATTGAAATAGGCGGGAAGAATGTTAAAAATATGGAGCAATTAAGTAACGTTTTGGGAAAATACAAAGTTGGAGCAAAATTATCCTGTAAGATTTGGAGAGGTGGAAAAGTTAAAGAGATTAGCATAATTCTCTCTGAATTAAAAACACAATAAAATTTGTGGATTAAAGATTTTTTTAGTATAATATTATAAATAAAATAAAAAAATTATGTGTAAGATACAGGGCTTAAACATAATAATATTTGGAGGCAATAATGTACTTGGTAATTGGACTAGGAAATCCAGGAGATGAATACAAAAATACAAGACATAATATAGGATTTGACGTAATTGATTTAATGGCAAGTAAGTATAATGTTTCAGTTAATAGGGTAAAATTTAAAGGTGTATATGGAGAAATTAACATATCATCCCAAAAAGTTATACTTTTAAAACCTAGTACATATATGAATTTAAGTGGAGAGAGTGTACAGCAAGCAGCTGCTTTTTATAAGATTCCAAGTGAGAATATCATCATAATATATGATGATATTAGTTTGGATGTAGGTAAATTAAGGATAAGGAGTAAAGGGAGTGCTGGAGGGCATAATGGCATAAAAAGCATTATTTCCAATATGGGGTCAGACATATTTCCAAGAATAAAAATAGGGGTAGGACAACCAGAAAAGTCCATGGTATCTTATGTTTTAGGACGATTCTCAAAGGAGGATCGGATACTCGTAGAAAAGACCCTTGAAGCTAGTATAAAGGCTGTGGAGACTATAATAGCAAAAGGGGTCACAGAGGCTATGAATGAATTTAATGGGTTTAATGCTTAAATGAAATTATTATTATATATTTATGTAGTAAGTGAGAGGTGTTAGAATGAGACTGAGTGGGCTTATGAAGCCTTTGAAAGATAGTGTTCAATTTAAAAATATACGAACAAATATGGAAAATGAAAATTACCCAATTGGACTATATGGGCTTTCAGAATCAGCTAAGAACTATTTAGTGAATGGCGTGTATGAGCAATTAGATAAATCCCTATTAATTTTAACACATAGTGATGTAGAAGCTAAAAATATTTACGATGACTTATCTTTTTATGTAAATGATGTCTATTATTTTCCAACCAGAGAAGTGGGCTTTTATAATGCAGATGCTGTATCTGGGGATCTTCGGTGGGAAAGACTTAAAGTAATGAAAAAGATTATGCAAAAGGGTAAAAAAATAGTAATTACTTGTATTGAAGCATTGGCAGCTACATATATACCTATAGATTTATTGCAAAAATATATTTTTGGATTGTCTGTAGGAAGCACATTAAATTTGAAGGATTTTACAGAAAAATTAATTCAGTGTGGGTATGAGAGAGTAGATAGAGTTGATACTAAAGGTCAATTTTCTATAAGGGGGGGGATAATAGATTTATATCCTCCTATATCAGCGCTACCTTTTAGAATAGAGCTCTTTGATGATGAAATAGATTCCATAAGGACTTTCAATTGTGAAACTCAGAGGAGTATTGATAAGGTATCCGAAATAGATATATTTCCAGCCAAGGAAATAATATTGACGCAGGAAAGCATGGAAAGTGGATACAATGGAATAAAGGAAGATTTAGGGAATGTACTAGCTAGCTTTAATAAAAAAAAAGACAAGGAAGCTATAGAAAGAATAACTTCACTAGTTAATATTAACTTAGAATCACTTAAAGAAACTTGGAAATTTGAAGCCATTGACAGCTATATGCCTTATTTTTATGATACTACATCTACTTTTTTAGATTATATGAAGGATTCATTTATAGTAGTCGATGATGCACAAAGGTGCATGGGAAAATTAGATAGCGTTTATTTTGAATTCCAGGAAAATTATGAAAATTTTTTGAAACGAGGAAATATACTGCCAAATCAAGCAGGGATTTTAATTGATAAGGAACATATATACGAGGATTTAGATACTAGGGAAGTTATGACAATAAACGCTATAGCTAAAAGCACAAAAGTTCTGAGTCCAAAGTCTATAGTATCTTTTTCACAAATTACAATTAATGATTATCATGGACAATTAGATATACTTATTGAAGATATAAAGGATAAAAAGGTTAAAGGCTACAAAATTGTAATTCTTTCTGGTACAAGAACTAGAGGGGAAAGATTAATAGATATCCTAAGGGATAGGGGTATTGAAAGCGTTTATAAAGACAGTATTTCAGAAATTCAGTTTGGCCAGGTGGTTATAACCTTTGGTAACCAGCTAAAAGGTTTTGAATACCCAGAATTAAAACTATGCGTTATCTCAGATAAAGAGGTTTTTGGTGGAGCGAAAAGAAAAGCTACTAGTCGTTCCAGTAAAAAGGGAGTAAGTAAAATTAAAAGTTTTACAGAACTTAAATTGGGTGATTATGTTGTTCACGTAAATCATGGTATAGGCGTATACAAAGGAATTAAGCAATTAGAGGTTCATGGTCATAAAAGAGATTATTTAGAACTTGGATATAATTCTGGCGATGCCCTCTATGTTCCAGTAGAGCAATTAGATTTAGTACAAAAATATATTGGAAGTGAAGGCAAAGCACCAAAGATTAGCAAACTCGGTGGAGTAGAATGGATTAAGGCTAAAAATAAGGTCAAGAACTCTATTGCGGATATTGCAGAGGATTTGGTAAAGCTTTATGCATCAAGGGCTACACTTAAGGGTTATAGATATAGCAAGGATACTGTATGGCAAAAACAATTTGAAGAAGAATTCCCATTTGAAGAAACACCAGATCAGTTAATTGCAATTGAAGAGATCAAGAAAGATATGGAATCCGATAAACCTATGGACAGATTGATATGTGGTGACGTTGGATATGGCAAAACAGAAGTAGCTGTTAGAGCTGCTTTTAAAGCAGTTATGGATGGCAAACAAGTAGCATTCTTAGTACCCACTACTATACTAGCTGAGCAACATTATAAAAATCTTACCAAAAGATTCTCGGATTTTCCGGTAAAAATTGAAATGGTAAGTAGATTTAGAAGCCCAGCCCAGCAGAAAGTTGTGCTTAAGGCTACAAAAGAAGGAAATGTAGATATACTAATAGGAACTCACAGAATAATTCAGCAAGATGTAAAGTTTAAAGATTTAGGGGTATTAATTATAGATGAAGAACAACGGTTCGGGGTTACTCACAAGGAAAAAATAAAGAGTATAAGAAAGAATATAGATGTAATTACTCTAACAGCCACTCCAATTCCAAGAACGTTACATATGTCGCTTACTGGTGTGAGAGACATAAGTGTAATTGAAACCCCACCAGAAGAAAGATATCCAATACAAACTTATGTAGTGGAGTTTAATGACCAACTAATAAGGGATGCAATACTCAGAGAAGTAAATAGAAATGGTCAAGTTTTTTTTGTGTACAATAGAGTAGAAACTATAAAGGATATGGCAGCATACATAGGTAAGCTTGTTCCAGAAGCTAGACTAGGCATTGCTCATGGGCAAATGACAGAAAGAGAATTAGAATCTGTAATGTTGGATTTTATGGAGAATAAGTATGATATATTAATGTGTACTACAATTATAGAGACAGGAATAGATATCCAGAATACAAATACAATAATAATATATGAAGCAGATAAGATGGGGCTTTCTCAGCTTTATCAATTGAGGGGTAGAGTAGGACGTTCAAATAGAATAGCCTATGCATATTTTACCTATAAAAAAGATAAGGTGTTAACAGAGGTAGCTGAAAAAAGGTTAAAAGCAATTAAGGATTTTACAGAGCTGGGGTCAGGTTTTAAAATTGCCATGAGGGATCTTGAAATTAGGGGTGCTGGAAATATGATGGGCGCGGCTCAACATGGCCATATGGCTGCGGTAGGGTACGATTTATATTGTAGGATGTTAGAGGAGACAGTTAAAAAGATAAGAGGTGATGTGGAAGCGGAACCTATTGAAACTTCTGTTGAAATCAAAATAGATGCATTTATTCCTAGTAAGTACATTGAGGATGAGTCGCAGAAAATTGAAATCTATAAAAAAATTGCAGCTATTGATTCCTATGAGGATATGTTAGATATACAAGAAGAAATAGAAGATAGGTTTTCGGATATACCATCATCAGTTGCAAACCTTATGGACATCGCCTATCTTAGGAGTATATCTAAACAAGTGGGAATAATAGAAATTAAAGAGGTAAAGGAGGAGATAGTACTACAATTTGATAGTAGTGAAAGAATAAATGCAGGATTAGTGAAAGCGTTGGTTAGTAAATATAATAGGAGTATTATTTTTAAATTAGGAACTAAACCAGTCTTTGCATATAAATACAAAGATTTAAAAAAGGAAGAAATACTTTCAAATCTCATAGAGATTGTGAAGTATATAAAAAGTATCGCAGAAATAAAGTTGAAATAAAGTGAAATTGTGATAAGATTAGTATGTATTAAAATTGATATGTAATGTAATGTAACAAAAAAATTAAATGGAAATATTACATACAAAAGTGGGGGTAATAAAATGAAAAACGTAAAAAAGTTAATTAGTGCAGCTTTGATAACTATACTTGCTACATCATTAGTTGGTTGTAATATGATTGAAAAAACACCAGCAGGTATTGCTAAAAGTACAGTAGCAAAGGTTTATAATGTTAAAATAACTAGAGGCCAGGTGGATGAACAAGTAGCCGCAGTTATTAAACAATTTGAAACGCAGTACGGAGCAAATTATAAAGACAATGCTGAGGCAATGACTAAATTAACAGAACAAAAACAACAGGTGTTAGAAGGTCTAATTAATGAAAAAATAGTAATTTATAAAGCCGAAGAGCTAAAGGTAATGCCTACGGAAGCTAAATTAAATGAAGAAATTACTAAGCAATTAACAGAAATCAAGAAAAGTTTAGAAACAGATGCTAAATATAAAGAAGCGTTAAAACAAGCTAATATTACAGAAGAACAATTAAAGGCGAGGATAAAGCCAAGTATTATTCAAGATGCATTAACTGCTGAAGTTACAAAAGGCGTTAAAACTGACGAAGCAAAAGAAAAAGCATACTACAATAGCAATTTAACCTCATATACAGAAAAGCCAAACAGAGTTCATGCAGCTCATGTTTTACTTAAAACAGAAGCAGAAGCATTAGCTGTTAAGAAACGTTTAGATGCTGGCGAAGATTTTGCAAAGGTAGCAAAAGAAAAAAGTACAGACCAAAGTGCTAAGCAAAATGGTGGAGATTTAGGATTTGTAGCATATAATGATCCTCAAATGGATAAAACTTTTATGGCAGCAGCATCAGCGCTAGGAGTAGGTAAGATTTCAGCACCTGTTAACACTCAATATGGATGGCACGTAATAAAAACTATTGCAAAAGAAGAGTTTCCTGTAAAGAAATTTGAAGCTGTTAAGGCAGAAGTAGAAAAAACTCTTATAGCAAAGGAAAAAGAAGCAGCATGGACTGCGGCTATGAAAAAATGGACTGAAGAAGCTAAAATAACTAAATATGAAAAAAATCTTTAGGATTTTATATTTATAATATTATGAAGGATACCTCTAATAGGGGTATTCTTTATTTTTATATTTTTATTTCTTATATTAAAATTAAACATATACAAATGTGCATAAAATTTCAAGTTTAGAAAGATAATAATAGTGCAAGTATATTATATGAGATTTTATATGAGGAGGGAATTATTTAAATGAAAGCAACGGGAATAGTAAGGCGTATAGATGATTTGGGAAGAGTTGTTATTCCAAAAGAAATAAGAAGAACTCTGAGAATACGAGAAGGAGATCCGCTAGAAATATTTACTGATAGAGAAGGGGGAGTTATTTTAAAGAAATACTCACCTATAGGTGAATTAAGTGAATTTTCTAGAGAATATGCTGAATCATTACAACAAACTATAGGTAATATAATAATTATTTGCGATAAAGATAACATAATATCTGTAAGCGGTGTACCTAAAAAAGAGTATGTTGATAAAAAAGTCAGTAATGAATTAGAAAAAGCAATGGAGGATAGAAAAGCTATAGTGCTTGGGGAAGGCTCGGAAAAAGTTATTGCATTGTATGATGATGAAATGGAAAACAAATATAGTGCCCAAGTAATTGCTCCTATAATAACAGAAGGTGATGCAATTGGAGCAGTGCTCATAATTTCTACAGAGCAAGGAATTAAATTCGGGGATTTAGAGTTAAAACTAGCCGAAACAGCAGCATCTTTTCTAGGAAAACAAATGGAACAATAAAAAGAAAAGATTAAAAAGTATATATTACTCAGCAAAGTGAAACATATTTGCAGTAATATATACTTTTATTTTTTTTTGAAATATAAGTAATAATAAGCCCTTAAATTAAATAATTATAATCATAGAATGTAATTGTTTGATATACCACAGGAATACAAGGAGGATATTATGAAGAAACATTCATTGATAAAAGGGACTATTATACTTGGACTGGCAGGAATATTTGCTAGATTTTTAGGTTTATTTTTTAGAATTCCAATACAGGCACTAATAAAAGATGAGGGCATGGGATACTACCAGATGTCCTATCCCCTTTACATGACTTTTGTAGCATTAGCTTCAGGAGTACCACTAGCTATGTCTAAACTTATTGCAGAGATGAATGCTAAAAATGATAGGGAAGGGGTAGGGCAGGTATTAAGACAAACACTTTTCTTTATGATTACAGTAGGGTTAGTAGTTAGTATGCTAATGTTAACCTTTGCAAGGCCTATTATATCTATATTAAAATGGGATCCTAAATCATATTACTCTTTTTCGGTAATTGCCATAGCACCAATTTTTGTTTCTATTATGTGTACCTTCAGGGGCTTTTTCCAAGGCCTGCAGAATGTTAAACCCACTGCCATTTCCCAAATAGTAGAACAAGTTGGAAGAGTTGTTGCTGGAGTTTTATTTGCGTATTTATTGTTTCCAAGGGGCATTGAATATGCCGCTGGAGGAGCGGCTATTGGGACCTTAGTTGGTGCTATTATGGGAAGTATATATTTAATTTTAACTTATTTTAAGGTTAAAAAGGAGCTGCCAGTAAGAAAAGTATCAAAGCATAAGCATATTTTAGCGGATTTAGCAAAGGCCGCACTTCCCATATCATTAGGTGCTGCAGTAGGGACTATTATGTCATTAATAGATTCTGTTTTAGTGCCACAGCAGCTTCTAAAAGCTGGATTCTCGCAGTTGCAATCAGCTGTGATGTATGGTCAATTGGCTGGGAAGGTGTTTACCTTGATGAATGTACCTTTAGCTCTTTCTATGGCACTATGCGCGTCTCTGATGCCTATAATAGCCGAAGCCTTTTATTTAGGCAGAAGGGGAGAACTGGTAAAAAGGGTAGATATGGCTGTGAAATTGTCTAATGTTATTTCATTACCATCTTCACTGGGGATGTTTTTTATGGCTTATCCTATAATGCATTTAATTTTTATGAAAGATGCAGCAGGATATGAAATTTTGCAATATATATCAATATCCATACCTTTTTTAATCTTAACTCAAACCAGTACAGCAATACTACAAGGTATAGGCAATTATATGAAGCCTGTATACAATTTAGCATTAGGGTGCATTGTAAAAGTTATTATAACCTATATATTAGTTTCATTTTCATTTGTAAATATCTATGGTGCAGTTATAGGAACTATTTTAGGGTATGGTGCAAGCTGCTTACTAAATATGAAGGATTTAAAGAGTACTTTAAATATAAAAATCAACTGGGTGGATGCTTTTATAAAACCAGCTATTGCTTCTTGTATAATGATAATTGCAGTTGTATTTAGTAACGCTAGTGTCTATAATTATACAATGAGTAAAGAATTATCTTGCGTAATATCCATATTAATAGGCATTATTGTTTATTCGTTATTCATTTTTATCCTTAGAATTTTTGAATATGAGGAAATTAAAAATAAATTAAAAAGAAATTAAAGGAGTGAAAGCTAATGATTAAAGTAGTGGGACTCGGACCCGGTGCTATAGGATCACTAACTATAGAAACATTGGAGATTCTTAAAAATGGTAAAAAAATTTATTTAAGGACAGAAAAACATCCTACCGTAGATTATTTAAAATCCCTATCAATTCAATTTGAGACCTATGATGATAGATACGAAGAACATAATAATTTTGATGAGGTATATAGGGATATTGCAGAGGATCTTATCCAAAAACATGAAATGTATGGAGACATTATTTATGGGGTTCCAGGTCATCCTCTAGTGGCAGAAACTTCTGTTAAACTTTTAATACAGCTTTGCGAAAAAAACAAAATAGATATAGAAATTCTTGCTGCAGTTAGTTTTATAGATGCAGTTATTCAAAGTTTAAAATTAGATCCTATCGAGGGACTAAAAATTATAGATGCCTTTGATATAAAAAATCAAGTTTTAGATAAAAGAGTAGGACTTTTAGTAACACAAGTTTACAATAAGTTTATAGCGTCTGAGGTTAAACTTGCCTTACTCGAGTATTATAAAGATGATATGGAAATCTATTTTGTTAGGGCTGCAGGGATAAAGGGGCTAGAATGTACTAGGAAAATTAAATTATATGAACTAGATAGGCAAGAAGACATTGACTACTTAACATCTATATATATCCCAAAAGAACTAGAAGCTACATTGGATTTCCAAGATCTAATCGATGTTATGAACACATTAAGGGGTGAAAATGGATGTGCATGGGATAAAGAGCAAACCCATGAATCTATGAAAAAATTTCTTATTGAAGAATGTTATGAAGTTTTGGAAGCCATCGATGAGAAGGATGAGGAAAAAATTATTGAGGAACTAGGAGATGTACTATTGCAGGTAGTTTTCCATGCTCAAATCGGAAAAGAGCAGGGGTATTTTAACATAAATGATATTATTAAAGGTGTTACCAGTAAAATGATAAATAGGCATCCTCATATTTTTAAAAATATAGAAAATAAAAATTCTCAGCAAGTTTTAGAAACTTGGGAAAATATTAAAATTGAAGAAAAAGGCTTTAATAATTATACGGATACACTAAAGCATGTTCCGAAAAATTTACCAGGTTTAATGAGAGCATGTAAGGTTCAAGAAAAAGCATCGAAAATAGGGTTTGATTTTGACTCGGTTGAACCTGCCATGGAAAAAGTACTAGAAGAATTACAGGAAGTAAAAGATGTATATAAAGGCAAAAATAGGGCAAAAATACTAGAAGAAGTGGGAGATTTGGTATTTACGACTGTGAATGTTGCGAGATTACTTGACATAGACCCTGAATTTGCAGTAAATTATACTATAGATAAATTTATTAATCGCTTTGAGTACATAGAAGAAAATGCAAGTCATAGAAATTTAGATTTAAAGAATATGTCACTTGCGGAAATGGATGTTTTATGGAATGAATCTAAAAGCTAATAAATTTATTTAAAAATAAAATCTAGCACAAAAAGAAGGAATTTCTAAATTGGTGAAGAATATGCTATTTAATGGTGAAGAATACTCTATTTAATAGTGTACTCACTACTAGATAGTGTACTCAATAATAAGGAGGTAACAAAAGTGAATAAATCAGAATTAATAACAAGTATTGCAGAAAAGTCTAAGCTAACAAAAAAAGATGCAGAAGCAGCGTTAAAAGGAATTATAGAAAGTATTGAAGAAACATTAGAAAAAGGTGAAAAAGTTCAATTGGTTGGATTCGGAACTTTCGAAACACGCGCAAGAGCGGCTAGAATGGGTAGAAACCCAAGAACAAAAGAAGAAATCCAAATTTCAGCATCAACAGTTCCAGTATTTAAAGCTGGTAAAGAATTTAAAGATATAGTAAATAAATAATTTTACTATGATGTAAAAAACCTGGATGTATATCTGGGTTTTTTATTTTAATGATTTTCTTTTACAAATGTTCATAATATTAAATAATATTAGAAAAGGAGAAGGACATATGAGACTCGATAAATATTTAAAAGTTTCTAGAATTATAAAGAGAAGGACTATAGCAAAAGAAGCTTGCGAAAGCGGCAGAGTATCTATAAATAATAAAGTTGCAAAAGCAGGTACTGTGGTAGCGGAAGGCGACACTATAGAGATTAAATTTGCAAATCAAATTTTGAAAGCTAAAATTATAAATATTGCAGAACATGTAACAAAAGACACTGCAAAAGAAATGTATGAAATAGTTTCAGGAACAGAAGACAAAGAATAAATGTTGCTAAATATAATTCTTAATTAAGCTTAATAAGCATATATATTTTATAGGAATATAAAGGTATGTGCTAATTGTGGATTGAAAGTACCAATTCTCAATTTTTATTATTAAAATTAATAAGGAGGATATTATGGAAGTAAAGAAAGAAGTAAAAATAGAAGATAAGCGAAGCAATTTATTGCTTGAAAGCAGAAAAAAACTAACTATTAACGGAGTTATTGAGGTTATTAATTTTAATGAGAATCAAATATTACTAAATACAGATGTTGGAACAATGATAGTCAAAGGACAACAATTAAAAATGAATAAGTTGGATGTTCAAAATGGAGATGTAGTAATATCTGGTAAAGTGGATGCGTTTATATATACTAGTGGCATTAGCAAAGTTAAAAAAGATAGCATAATATCAAGATTGTTTAGGTAAAGAGTTATGATAATTTCTATGATAACTCAAATTAAACTTATAATTTTCGGTTTACTGTCTGGAATAGTAACTGGAGTACTTTTTGATATATATAGATTAATAAGAGGATTTGAAAAACCTAACAAGGTTCTGACAGTAATACAAGATTTACTATTTTGGACATTAACTTCTATAGTGGTTTTTATATTTTTGATGTATACTAATGAGGGCTACATAAACTTTTATGTGTATGTTTGCTTAATAATAGGAGCATACTTATATTTAAAACTCTTAAGTGGTGTTTTTATAAAGCTACAATATAAATTGTTAAAATTCAATGGGAAAGCAGTTAGAGTTGTATGGAATGTGATTTTATACCCGGTAGATTTATTGTTTTATAAGCTTAGAATAAAAAAAAACAATAAATTATAAAGAAATAGCTTGAAGAAATGTGAAATACAAATTAAAATAGATTTATGAAACTTAAAAAATACTCATTCCATTGAAAGGAAAAGGGTATGGGATATGAAAAAAAAATTTAGTATTAAGAGTGTCGTATTAGTTTTTGTTGTGGTATATGTATGTTATGTTATAATTAGCCAACAGGCGACAATGGCAAGACAAAAGAAAGAACTGGAAAAGTACAATGTTGAATTACAAAAGAAAAAAGATGAAAAAGAAACCTTGCAGGATGAAATAAAGTTATCTAAAACTGACAAATATATAGAGAAATTGGCAAGAGAAATTTTAGGTCTTGTTAAAGAAGGTGAAACTCCTGTAATGGATAATAAAAACTAAATGCTATAATTATTGTTATGCTTATTATTAAATTAATATATAAAATAAAAAACATTATTTTGAGGAGGAACTTTTTAATATGACCTTAATGGCTGGAAGTATTGTAGAAGGTAAAGTAGTAAATATCACCAATTTTGGTGCATTCGTAGAAGTGGAGGGCAAAACAGGATTAGTGCATATATCTGAGGTTTCAGATACATTCGTTAAAAATGTTAATGATCATCTTAAAGAAAATGATATAGTAAAAGTTAAAGTAATTTCTGTAGACGATAATGGCAAGATAAGTTTATCCATAAAACAAGCTGGAGTACCTAAAAAATCTATTAAACCAATGGAGATAGACTGGGAAAAGGAAAAAAGCAAAGCAAATGCAAGTGGGTTTGAAGATATAATGACTAAATTTTTAAAAGACAGTGAAGAAAGATTTCAAGACGTTAAAAAGCACCAAGAGGGTAAAGGCAGAGGTTATAGTAAAAAAACTTCAAGTTATTAATAAAATTTTAGGAACTAAGTTTTTAGTTCCTATTTTAAAAAAAACAAAAAGTTGTTGACAATAGTCTGTACATCATATATAATATAAAATGTTGCTACAAGGCAACACTTTGTATGTTAGTAAGTTAGCTGGAGTGGCGGAACTGGCAGACGCACAGGACTTAAAATCCTGCGGTGGTTAAACACCGTACCGGTTCGATTCCGGTCTTCAGCACCAAATATCGCGGGATGGAGCAGTTGGTAGCTCGTCGGGCTCATAACCCGAAGGTCGCAGGTTCAAGTCCTGCTCCCGCAACCAAACATGGCGGAATAGCTCAGCTGGCTAGAGCATTCGGTTCATACCCGAAGGGTCGTAGGTTCAAGTCCTATTTCCGCTACCATTACCATTATAAATCTAAATTTGATTTATGAAAAACAGTTGACATGTTAAGTAAATAAGTGTATAGTTACAATTGTCTTACAACAACTTATATTAACACAAGAAATTAAAACTAACAAAATACAGGACTTATTATCCTGCAGGAGTTAAATGTAATATTGATTTGGTTTAGAATTTTAATACTAATATCGCGGGGTGGAGCAGTTGGTAGCTCGTCGGGCTCATAACCCGAAGGTCACAGGTTCAAGTCCTGTCCCCGCAACCAATAAATTTTAAACTACTGAATAGGTCAGTTAAATAAAAATTCATATTAAGTTGTCAATTGGAGATATAAAAGATTTCAAATGTCTAAACACCATATTAGTTCCTTTTGATACTTAAACATTAATATCGCGGGGTGGAGCAGTTGGTAGCTCGTCGGGCTCATAACCCGAAGGTCACAGGTTCAAGTCCTGTCCCCGCAACCAATGAATTTTGAATTACTGAATATATCAGTTAAATAAAATTTCATAATAACTATGCGAGCATAATAAGTATGCTAAAATCAAATAAGCTGGAGTGGCGGAACTGGCAGACGCACAGGACTTAAAATCCTGCGGTGGTTAAACACCGTACCGGTTCGATTCCGGTCTTCAGCACCAAATATCGCGGGATGGAGCAGTTGGTAGCTCGTCGGGCTCATAACCCGAAGGTCGCAGGTTCAAGTCCTGCTCCCGCAACCAAACATGGCGGAATAGCTCAGCTGGCTAGAGCATTCGGTTCATACCCGAAGGGTCGTAGGTTCAAGTCCTATTTCCGCTACCATTACCATTATAAATCTAAATTTGATTTATGAAAAACAGTTGACATGTTAAGTAAATAAGTGTATAGTTACAATTGTCTTACAACAACTTATATTAACACAAGAAATTAAAACTAACAAAATACAGGACTTATTATCCTGCAGGAGTTAAATGTAATATTGATTTGGTTTAGAATTTTAATACTAATATCGCGGGGTGGAGCAGTTGGTAGCTCGTCGGGCTCATAACCCGAAGGTCACAGGTTCAAGTCCTGTCCCCGCAACCAATAAATTTTAAACTACTGAATAGGTCAGTTAAATAAAAATTCATATTAAGTTGTCAATTGGAGATATAAAAGATTTCAAATGTCTAAACACCATATTAGTTCCTTTTGATACTTAAACATTAATATCGCGGGGTGGAGCAGTTGGTAGCTCGTCGGGCTCATAACCCGAAGGTCACAGGTTCAAGTCCTGTCCCCGCAACCAATGAATTTTGAATTACTGAATATATCAGTTAAATAAAATTTCATAATAACTATGCGAGCATAATAAGTATGCTAAAATCAAATAAGCTGGAGTGGCGGAACTGGCAGACGCACAGGACTTAAAATCCTGCGGTGGTTAAACACCGTACCGGTTCGATTCCGGTCTTCAGCACCAAATATCGCGGGATGGAGCAGTTGGTAGCTCGTCGGGCTCATAACCCGAAGGTCGCAGGTTCAAGTCCTGCTCCCGCAACCAACATGGCGGAATAGCTCAGCTGGCTAGAGCATTCGGTTCATACCCGAAGGGTCGTAGGTTCAAGTCCTATTTCCGCTACCATAACTCATAAGGAGACTTTTGAGTTATTTTTTTATTTCATTAAAAAACCATAAAGCTAAATTTTAATATATAAGCAAGTAAAAACATTTAAATATAATTTCTTCAAATAAATAATGGCATGAAGTGACAAGCTTCATTTAATATTTTAAAACCTGCTATATAAATATGGTAGGTTTTTTTATATTATAGGAGATTGTAAAATTCAATTGTAAAAAATATACAAATTAATGTCTCATGAAAAGTGTATAAGCATCTCATCTTATGACAATTATTTCCAAAAGCCTTTGTTATAATGAAGTTCTAATTAACAAAGGTGGGTGATTTGTAAAATGCAATACGGTATTGATATATTTCCATACCAAAGACTTAAAAAGATAAAAGAGGAAGTACAAAAGAAAAATGAATTAAATATTAATTTAATTATTAGAGCAGTTGTTTATTTTACAGTAAGTTTATTAATAAGCAGGGTGCTACTTATTAATAATACGGCACCATTTGGTATAGCTTTTTTGATAGCTACAATATTTATTAATAATAAAAAAATTTCAATAATTACAGCCAGTGGTACATTTTTAGGATATATCACTTTATACAAGAGCATAGTAAATTTACCATTATATTTAGTATTAATAGTTACCATTGCTGTTTTAAGTAATATTTTTAATAAGATGAGAGTGAAAACTAGAGCTTTAGCTAGCATGTTTGCCATTATTATATTTGAAATGTTTATTTATAATTTTTTTATCATTAGGGTAAGTGGATTAATGGCTTTCTTAAATGCAATGTTTCTAGGCTTATGTATCTTTCCTTTATATTTTATTCTAGATTACAGTCTTTTATGCTTTAAGGAAATTAAAACAAAGCATATATTTTCAAACGAAGAAATAATAAGTATGTCAATTATAAGTTCACTAATTATAGCAGGAACTTGGGGGCTCAGTGTTTTTAATATATCAATTACAAATATTTTAGGCTTGGCTTTTGTTATAATAATAGCTTATATAAACGGAAGTGGAGCTGGTGCAGCATCTGGAGTTGCTATGGGTATTATTGTAGGAATGTCTTCTAAAAATATGATTATATTTATAGGAATGTATGGTATTTGTGGATTAATAACAGGTGTGTTTAAAGAAACTGGAAAGTGGCTAAGCGCAGCGGCTTATCTAGTAGCTTTTTCAATAATAAAAATATATTGTATTACAGGATCTGAGTTTATAATATTCGAGGCAATGCTTGCAGCGGTGATGTTTTTGCTTATACCATTAAAAGTATATGCGGAATTATCTACAGAGTTTAACGCAGATAAAAAGAGGGAATATATTGAGCAAGGATATATAAATAAAATTAAAGATACATTTGTAGGAAGGTTAAATAATTTTTCTGATGTGCTTTCTAATATGTCTGATATATTAAATAATTTAGTGGATAATGAAAGATTGGCAATGAAGGGCAAAAGTAGTGCCTTAGTTGAAAATCTTGCAGATAGGGTATGTAGTGATTGTAATATGAAGTCTATGTGTTGGAAAAGAGAGTTGCATTATACATACGCAGCATTTGAAGAATTAATCCAAAATTTTGAAAGAAAAAGCGACAGTGTACCAGACGAAATTGAAAGAAAATGTATAAAGAGAACTGCTCTACTTAAAAATACAGAGGATATTGTTAATAAGCATATTATAAATGAAATGTGGAGAACAAGACTTAGCGAAGGTAGAGAGCTTTTAGCAAATCAGATTAGTAATATGGCGGATTCTGTTTCAGAAATAGTTGAAGATTTTAATTCTGAGATTCAAATAGATACTGCTATGGAAAAGCTTATTTGTAGAGCATTAGATAAAAATAGTATTAAGTACAATGAGCTTATGTGTTTAAATGACAAGACGGGTAGGATGAGCATTAAATTTTCACTTGAGGCTTGTAGTGGAAGACAAATGTGTGTTAAGGAATTATTGCCTATTGTAAATGGTGTCACTGGCAAGTGTATGTGCGTTAGTGATGAGGGCTGCAGTATAAATCCAAAGACTAATATGTGTAAGGTAACTATGGAAGAAACACCTAAGTTTCATGTTGTAACTAATGTGGCTAGGCAGTGTAAAGATGGTGAAAAGTTTAATGGAGATAGCTACAGCTTTGGGAAGCTAATGGATGGGAGTTATATGTCAATTATTAGTGATGGTATGGGATCTGGTCCTGAGGCAGGGAGAGAGAGTGAAGCTGCTGTTGAATTAATAGAAAAATTTACATCTGCAGGTTTTAGCAAAATTACAGCTATTAATACAGTAAATTCAATAATGACATTGAGATTCTCGCAAGAAGAAAAATTCTCCACTATAGATCTAAGTAGTATAGACTTATATACTGGAGAAATTGATTTCATGAAAGTGGGAGCTGTTGCAACTTTTCTAAAATCTGGTGATAGGTTAGAAATTATAAAATCAAAATCTCTTCCCATTGGTGTTTTAGACAAGGCGGATATAGACATACAACAAATGAGATTAAAAAATGGAGACATTATAGTTATGCTTAGTGATGGGGTATTAGATTATAATGATGAAAATGTAGGCAGAGTGGATTGGATAGTTGATTATTTGGGGAAAAATAATTGCAACAATCCAAAGGAATTAGCAGATGGGTTGTTAAGTGAAGCAAAAAAATTAAGTGGCAATAGAGTAAAAGATGATATGACAGTGCTTGTTTCAAAGATATATAGTTTGTATTAACGAAGAAAAATTCAAATTTTATATAATTTAAGGTAATATGTGAAAAAGTAAAGAAATGAAGAATGTGCTCTTTTATATTCTTCATTTTTTAATTTTCATAAAAATGTTTAAAAAAACGAAAAATATATATTATTATATTATATAGTAATATGATATAGTAATATGAGACTAAAGACGCATAAACATAGTAAATTAATAAAAATTTTTAAAAAATTAAATTTGGGAAGTGAAAGTTTTGTGGCATAAGGTTATGAATTTTATAAAAGAAAATTCTATGTTTGATAAGGGCGATAAGGTTATAGTGGCAGTTTCTGGGGGTCCTGACTCCACATGTTTGCTCTATATTTTAAATGAACTTAAGGAAGAACTGGGGATTAAACTTTTTGGTGCGCATATAAATCATTGCCTTAGAGGCCTTGAAGCTGACAGGGATGAGGAATATGCAAAAAAAACTTGTGAAAGTTTGAATATAGATTTTTATAGCAAAAAGGTGGATGTACATAGAATATCGGAAGAAAAAAGTATATCTTGTGAAATGGCAGGAAGAGAAGTAAGATATGAATTTTTTAGTGAACTTATGATTAAATTAACTGCAAGCAAAATTGCACTAGCACACAATGCTAATGATCAAGCTGAAACTATCTTAATGAGGATAATGCGGGGAACCGGTATTGAAGGTATGGTGGGTATCAAGCCTGTTCGCGACAAAATATATGTGCGGCCTATACTTCATCTTAGCAGAAGTGAGATAGAGAAATATTGTGATGATAATAATATCCAACCAAGGATAGATAAATCAAATTCCGAAAAAATTTATGCTAGAAATAAAGTTAGGCTAGATTTAATTCCTTATATTGAAGAAAATTTTAATAAGGATATAATTAATACAATAAATCGATTATCTGATATCCTTAAAAAGGATAATGATTATTTAGAAAATATTTCTGAAAAAGAATATAAAAAACATTGTGTGATAGGTGACCAAATGGTTATAATAAATAAGAATGCTTTTCTAAAGCATGAAGCAATTTTAAGTAGGATTATAAGACAATCGCTTCTCGCTGTGAATCATAATTTATATAACTTCGAGAAAATCCATATATGGAACATAATAGAACTTCAAAAGCATGACACAGGTAAAAGCATAATGCTACCTCAGGATATAATAGTTGAAAACTGTTATGGGGATGTACATATACATATACATAAAAAAGTTACTGAAGTTAATAATAAAGAGTATTGTCTAAAGGTTAATGAGAAAAATTTCATTCAATCTTTAAATAGGGTAATAGAAATTGATGTTATATCTAAATTACAATTTATAGAGGGTAAAGAGAATGATTATATTGTGTATTTCGACTATGATAAGATTGTGGAGCCAATAACATTAAGATATAGGAAACAGGGGGATAAATTTGTACCACTTGGTATGAAGGGTAATAAGAAATTAAAGGATTTATTTATGGATTTAAAGATCCACAAAGATAAGAGAAATGAGATTCCTTTAATATGTTTTGGACCAGACATAGCTTGGGTAGTTGGATATAGAATTAGTGAAAAATTCAAGGTATCAAAAAATACTAAAAATATATTGCAGATTAGAATTGGAAGCGAGGAATAATAATGAACAATGATATTAAAGAGGTATTGTACAATGAGGATCAATTAAGAGATAAAGTCAGACAAATGGGTGCAAAGATAAGTAAAGATTATTCTGGAAGAGATCTTATACTTATTGGTATTTTAAAGGGATCCGTTATATTTATGTCAGATTTAGTAAAACAAATTACAATTCCATGTAAAATGGATTTTATGGCGGTTTCAAGTTATGGTAACTCCAGTAAAACTTCAGGTGTTGTAAAGATCTTAAAAGATCTAGACTTTGAAATTGAGGGAAAGGATATTTTAATAGTAGAAGATATTATAGATTCTGGAGTTACACTTAAATACCTAATGAAGTTACTATCTGCAAGAAAACCAAGTAGTTTAGAGATTATATGTTTACTTAATAAACCAGATAGAAGAGCGGTAGATATTGATGTTAAATATTTAGGCTATGATGTGCCAGATTATTTTCTTGTAGGATACGGATTAGACTTTGCAGAGAAGTATAGAAATTTACCATACATAGGAATACTTAAAGAGGAAATTTATAAGTAGATGTGTACAAAATATATTTTTTATTAATTAATAATTAATATATATTTTATTGTCAAGGGATTTTTAATGTGATAAAATTTTAAAGTAGCTAAATAGAGAGGGGGGTTTTTAATGAAAAAAATTTCGAGTGCATCAATTTGGCTCGTGGTACTTGTACTTGTAATTTTTGCAGCATTAGCTTTAAATGAAAACGGTAAAAGTGTTACATCACTTAGTGTTGATGAATTTCAACAACATTGGGATAAAAAAGAAATTAAAAATGTTCAAGTAAGAGAAGATAAAACTGTGGTGGGAGAATTAAAAGACGGAACAAAATACGAAACCATAGTTCCATTACAGAGATTAATGCAAGTTATGGATAAAAATCCAAATAAAGATGTCAAAGAAATGTACATAAAGCCAGCAACAATGCCAATGTGGTTACAAATAGTACCGACATTACTTATAATTTTAATGTTAGTAGCATTTTGGTTTATGTATATGCAGCAATCACAAGGTGGCGGCGGCGGTGGTAATAGAGGCGTAATGAATTTTGGGAAAAGTAGAGCCAAAATAGCCACACCGGATAAGAAGAAAGTTACATTTGATGATGTAGCAGGAGAAGATGAGGAAAAGGAAGAACTGGCAGAAGTTGTGGATTTCTTAAAACAACCTAAAAGATATCTAGAAGCAGGAGCAAGGATTCCTAAAGGTATTCTTCTTGTAGGACCACCAGGTACAGGTAAGACGTTACTCGCTAGAGCTGTATCAGGAGAAGCAGGAGTGCCTTTTTATAGTATATCAGGTTCTGAATTTGTAGAGATGTTCGTAGGTGTTGGAGCTTCAAGAGTAAGAGATTTATTTGAACAAGCGAAAAAAAGCGCTCCTTGTATAATATTTATTGATGAAATTGATGCAGTAGGTAGACAAAGAGGAGCGGGCCTTGGTGGTGGTCATGATGAAAGAGAACAAACTCTAAATCAACTATTAGTTGAAATGGATGGGTTTGGTGTAAATGAGGGTATAATCATGATAGCAGCTACTAATAGACCAGACATATTGGATCCTGCTCTTTTAAGACCAGGTAGATTTGATAGACATATATTAGTGGGTGCACCTGATGTTAAGGGAAGAGAAGAAATCCTTAGGGTACATTCTAAAGGTAAACATTTAGCAGAAGAAGTAAGTCTTCAAGTGTTAGCAAAAAGAACACCAGGCTTCACTGGCGCAGACCTAGAGAATTTAATGAACGAAGCTGCACTGCTTACAGTAAGAAATAAAAAAACAGTTATAGAGATGAAAGAATTAGATGAAGCTGTAACTAGGGTTATTGCAGGACCTGAAAAGAAAAGTAAGGTTATAAGCGAAAAAGATAGAAAATTAACTGCTTATCATGAAGCAGGGCATGCTGTGGTAATGAAATATTCTCCACTTTCAGATCCGATTCATCAAATAAGTATTATACCAAGAGGTATGGCAGGCGGATATACAATGCATTTACCAGAAGAAGATACTGCTTATACTTCAAAATTAAAACTTAAAGATGAAATGGTTGGACTTCTAGGTGGTAGAGTTGCAGAAAAATTAATACTTGAAGATATTAGCACAGGTGCTAAGAATGATATTGATAGAGCATCAGCTATTGCAAGGAAAATGGTTATGGAATATGGTATGAGCGATGTTCTTGGACCAATATCATTTGGTAATGATCATAATGAAGTATTCCTTGGAAGAGATTTAGGCAAAAGCAGAAACTTTAGCGAAGAGATAGCTAACAAAATAGATTCAGAAGTTAAGGCTCTTATTGATGAAGCATATGCAAAGGCTTCGACAATACTTACTGAAAATATAAATAAACTTCATGCAGTAGCTCAAGAACTTCTTGTAAAAGAAAAACTCGAAGGGGCAGAATTTGAGGAAATAATTGCTAGACCAGATACAGATAGCATTGATTTATCAAAGATTTAGCTAGATTAAAAGACATACAGTAAATTTACTGTATGTCTTTTTTAGCATTTGCTGAAATTTTCTGAAATCTTTACTGCATTTTCACTTCAACATCTGATATAATGTAAAGAAAACACAAAAAACTAAGACAAAATAATTCCTATGAAGGGATGATTTAATTTATATATAAGGGGTGAAGTATATGAAAAGTGATATAGAAATTGCTCAAAGTGCTAAGATGCTACCAATACTTAAGGTGGCAGAAAAAATGGGATTAACTGAAGATGATATTGATTTATATGGAAAATATAAATCAAAGATTTCTTTAGATGTATTAAAAAGAAATGAAAATAAAAAAGATGGTAAGCTAATATTAGTTACAGCAATTAATCCTACCCCTGCAGGAGAAGGAAAATCTACGGTTACAATAGGGCTTGCACAAGCATTATGTAAACAAGGTAAAAATGCAGTGATAGCTTTAAGGGAACCTTCTCTAGGACCAGTATTTGGAGTTAAAGGCGGAGCTGCTGGTGGCGGGTATGCTCAAGTAGTACCAATGGAGGATATAAATTTACACTTTACGGGAGATATGCATGCAATAACTGCAGCTAACAATTTACTCTCAGCGGCTATAGATAATCATATTCACCAAGGGAATGAGCTGGGAATTGATAGTAGAAGAATAACATTTAAAAGAGTTATGGATATGAATGATAGAGCCCTTCGAAATATTGTTGTTGGACTTGGTGGTAAGCCTAATGGGTTTGTACGGGAAGATGGCTTTATGATAACTGTTGCTTCAGAAATAATGGCCATTTTATGTTTATCTGAAAACCTTATGGACCTAAAAGAAAGAATGGGTAAAATTTTAATAGCCTATGATATGCGGAGTAATCCAATTTATTGCAAAGACCTAAAAGTAAATGGTGCAATGGCACTACTTATGAAGGATGCTATAAAACCAAATCTAGTTCAGACTCTTGATAACACACCTGCCATAATTCATGGTGGACCTTTTGCAAACATAGCTCATGGTTGCAATAGCTTACTCGCTACTAAAATGGCTTTAAAACTCGGTGATTATGTTGTAACAGAAGCGGGATTTGGAGCAGATTTAGGTGCTGAAAAATTCTTTGATATAAAATGCAGATATGGTAATTTAAAGCCAGATTGTGTGGTTCTTGTGGCTACAATAAGAGCACTTAAACATCATGGTGGAGTAAAAAAAGATAAACTAAACGAGCCTAGTGTAGAAGCTCTCTCAAAAGGAATTACAAATCTAGAAAAACAAATAGAAAACATTAAAAAATTTGGAGTTCCTGTAGTGGTAGCAATAAATAAATTTATGACTGATACACAAGAAGAAATTAATTATATAAGTGAATTTTGCGCTAATGTGGGTGTTAAAGTAGCTTTAACGGAGGTATGGGAAAAAGGTGCAGATGGTGGCCTGGAGTTAGTTAATAAAGTATTAGATACTCTGCAAAATGAAAAAAGTAACTTTAAGGTTTTATATGAGGAAAAGCTAACTATAAAAGAAAAAATAAACATTATTGCCACAGAAATATATGGGGCAGCTGGGGTGGAATATAGTTCTTCTGCAAATAAGCAAATTGCTGAAATAGAAAAACTTGAATTAGATAAAATTCCTATATGTGTTGCTAAAACTCAAAATTCACTATCGGATAATCCAAGCTTACTAGGAAGACCAAGGAATTTTACTATAAATGTAAAAGAAGTTAAGATTTCTAATGGAGCTGGATTTATTGTAGCTTTAACGGGAAGTATAATGACAATGCCTGGTCTTCCTAAGGTGCCAGCAGCGGATAAAATGGATATTTCTGAAGATGGCACTATATCAGGTTTATTCTAAGCACATTTTAGATGAATAGCTATGCAAGTGATGATTTAATATAGATGAAAATAAGGTTGTTATAGAATATATTCTATAGCAACCTTATTTTTTTCAATAAACAGAAAAATGATTTATAACTTGCAAAAATAAATATACAAAATTCATGACCTATGATATTATCATTATGGGGCAAGAGTTTCATGATTTATAAATAAGGGGGGATGGATATGGACAAGTTAGATAATTTAATTGAAGTTGTAAAAAAATCTCAGCTAGGCGGCGGAGATTCTAAAATAAAAATGCAACATAACTTACACAAAATGACTGCAAGAGAAAGAATACAATCTATTTTAGAACAAGGCTCATTTATTGAAATAGGTGCTTTAGTAGGAAATAATGGTGCTTTAGTAGGAAATAATGGTGCTGGAGTAATAACGGGGCACGGAACTGTTCATGGTAAGTTAGTATATATATATAGTCAAGATTATACAGTGGATGGAGGAGCTGTGAACATTGCAAATAGCAAAAAGATTTGTAATCTTATGGATATGGCAATTAAAATGGGGGCTCCTCTAATACAAGTTTTTGACTCAGTAGGGGCTAAATTATCAGAGGGATTAGATATTTTAACTTCTTATGCAGGTATATTAAAGAGAAATGCTAGGCTTTCTGGTATTGTTCCACAAATAGCAATAATTGCAGGCCCATGTCTCGGAATGGCTGCACTAAGTGCAACAATGAGCGATTTTACAATAATGGTTCATAATTCGACTGAGCTAGGGATAAGTTCAAATAAACAACTTACTAGAGAAGAAGAAAAATATGTAGATTCAAAAATGTATTCAAGTGCTAGCAAATGTAGTGAGAATGGAAGTATTCAAATTGATGCAGCAAATGATGCAGAAGCTTTTATAATAGTAAGAAAAATTCTTGAATATATTCCTTCTAACAATATGGAAGCGCCACCCATGGGTATAGAAGCCTCCGATTTAAACGTTTTAAATAATAACTTAAACGAAATGGCTAATAATGAAATGGTTAATTCATATGAAGTAATGAGAGCCATTTCTGACGAAGATAGTGTAATAGAATTAAATAATAACTGGGAGACTAGTATTATAACTTGCTTAACTAAAATAAATGGACTAACTACTGGCATAATTACTAATGCAGAAAAACAACCTTCGAATTTAAATATTGGAGTTTCAGAAAAAATAAGTAGATTTGTTAAGATATGTGATTGCTATAATATTCCTATATTAAGCATTGTAGATACTTATGGATTTTCAGTTAGTTTAATGGAAGAGCAAAATGGATTATCCACTCATGTTTCAAAGATGATATATGCATTAATAGAAGCAACGGTACCAAAGGTTTCTCTAATTATAGGTAAAGCTTACGGGGCAGGATATTTAGCCCTTGCAAGTAAAGAAGTAGCTTTTGATATTTCATATGCTTGGCCAAGTGCTAAAATATCAGTAACTCAGCCAGAAGCATTAATAAAAATTTTACACAAGGATGAAATTATACAATCTGAAAATCCCAAATTAAAAGAGCAAGAAGTGATACTTAAATACATAGAAGAAGTAACTAGCCCATACAGTGCAGCAGAAAAGGGGATTATAGATGATATTATTATGCCTTCAGAGACGAAGCAGAGAATTTTTGCAAGTTTAGATATGCTCCATAGTAAGAGAGAGATAAGGTACCCTAAAAAACATGGAACTACCTTAATATAGGGGGAATAGATGTATGAAATTTTCAGTTTTAGATGCATTAAGTACTACGTTTGTAGCCATGACAATAGTTTTTGCCTTGTTGATTATTCTACAATATATAATTAAACTGCAAAGCTTTATAATAAATTTTGCATCAAAAAAAAGTGTGAATAATAAGGTAGATATAAGCTATAAGGAAGCGGAAGAAATAGTAGAAGTTCAACCTAAAGATGATTTAGAGGTAGTGGCAGTAATAGCAGCAGCTTTAGCTACCTACCTAGATATACCACAATCAAATTTAAAAATAAAGTCAATTAAGAGAATAGATAACAATTCAGGCTGGGGAATATCTGCAATTGAAAATAATTTAAGGGTATAGTTAGGAGGAGTAAAAATGAACAAATATAATATAAAAGTTAATGGAATTTCATATGAAGTAGAAGTTGAAGAGGTTGTGGGAGACTTTGCTAGTAGCCAAGCACCTGTAGCAGTAACAAAGCAAACCCTAGAAAAAGCTAAAACATCGCCTAAAAAAACAGTCAGCCAGGGTGAAAAAATAGAATGCCCAATGCCAGGAACGGTGCTTAAAGTCAATGTGAAGCCTGGTGATAATGTTAAAACAGGACAAGTACTGTTTATTCTAGAAGCTATGAAAATGGAAAATGAAATTATGGCACCACACGATGCAAAAATTTTAGAAGTAGGTGTAACTAGTGGAGCAAGTGTTAATACAGGGGATATATTGGCAGTTATTCAGTAACGAGGGAGAGAGGTAATATAAATGGATATCGTACAAGTATTAAAGGACCTGTGGCTTTCTTCTGGCTTTGTAAAATTGGATATGCAGCATCTTATTATGATAGGGCTTTCATGTATACTTATGTATGCTGCTATAAAAAAGAAATTTGAACCACTACTGCTTTTACCAATAGCCTTTGGTATGCTACTCGTAAATTTACCAATCACTAATATTATGGCTGGCCCACACGGAAATGAAGCAGGAGGATTATTTTATTACTTATACAAAGGTGTAGAACTGGATATATATCCACCTTTAATATTTTTAGGGGTAGGAGCTATGACGGATTTCGGACCACTGATAGCAAATCCATCTAGTGTGCTTATGGGAGCAGGTGCACAATTTGGAGTTTTCTTTGCATTTACTTGTGCAATATTTATGGGGTTTACACCACAGGAAGCGGCGTCAATTGGTATTATTGGGGGAGCAGATGGTCCTACAGCAATTTTTTTAACTAGTAAACTGGCAAAACACCTTCTAGGACCAATTGCAGTGGCAGCTTATTCATATATGGCTTTAGTACCTTTGATACAGCCACCTATAATGAGATTATTAACTACAAAAGAAGAAAGAACAATTAAGATGGGTCAATTAAGACAGGTTAAGCAAATTGAAAAAATCATTTTTCCGATAGTAGTTACACTAATAGTGGGACTAATGCTTCCATCTGTAGCATCACTAATTGGAATGTTAATGCTAGGAAATTTGTTTAGAGAATCAGGGGTAGTTGGTAGATTATCTGATACTGCTCAAAACGGATTAATAAATGTAGTAACTATATTTTTAGGAATTACTGTTGGAGCAACAGCAAAAGCAGAGATGTTTCTAAAATGGGATACTTTTAAAATAATTGTTATAGGTTCCATTGCTTTTGCTATAAGTACTGCAGCAGGAGTTATAATAGGAAAGATTATGTGCAAGGTTACAAAGGGTAAGGTTAATCCATTAATAGGCTCAGCAGGGGTTTCAGCAGTACCTATGGCAGCTAGGGTTTCTCAAGTAGAGGGACAAAAGGCAGATCCAAGTAATTTTTTGCTTATGCATGCTATGGGTCCTAATGTAGCAGGCGTAATCGGAACTGCAGTTGCAGCAGGTGTTCTCCTAACTATTTTTGGGAAATAATAGGCAGGTACATATTTTGTGAATTTGTAAAAAATAAAACTCTTTATCTAATAACAGATAGAGGGTTTAATTATTTTCTAAAATATATACACCCTATTAAATGATCAGAAAGAGATATTACAGGAAATTCAATATAAAATATCAACAAACTAACATAAATAAAATCTATTTTACACAAAACTTATTATCATAAAAAACTTCTTATAAAAAATTAACTTGACAAATATGTTCAAGTTGTTAAAATTAAATTGTTAAATTAGGAATAGTTAAAACTAATATTTTGTATTATTTTATGTACTATTCTTCTGTTTTTAGCAATGGAAAAAATACAAAGCAGTGTACACGCTGCTTTATATTATATAGGCGGTGTATAAAGTGATTTTAGTTTTAGATGTTGGAAATACTAATACTGTTTTAGGAATCTTTAAGGAAAAAGAGTTACTTGTAGAGTGGAGACTATCTACTGATTCAAAAAAAACTGCTGATGAATATGGAATTCAAGTAATGCAATTGTTTTACCAACGAAACATAAAAATAGAGCAAATTAAAGGAGTAATAATTTCCTCAGTTGTTCCTAATATTATGTATTCATTAGAACATATGATAAGAAAATATTTCAAACTGACACCTATGGTAGTAGGGCCAGGAGTTAAGACTGGAATAAATGTAAAATATGATAATCCCAAAGAAGTAGGTGCAGATAGAATTGTTAACGCTGTTTCAGCCCATGAAATTTATAAAAGAGCATTAATTTTAATAGATTTTGGAACAGCCACAACTTTTTGTGCTATAAGTAAAGATGCTAATTATTTAGGGGGAACTATATGCCCTGGTATTAAAATAGCTTCTGAAGCACTTTTTGAGAGAGCGGCAAGGCTTCCTCGGGTGGAACTTATAAAACCAGAAACAGTTATATGTAAAAATACTGTTTCAAGCATGCAGGCTGGTATAATATATGGATATATTGGACAAATAGATTATATCGTTAATAAAATGAAAAGCGAAATGATTGATATGGGAGAAGAAGAGCCGTTTGTAGTGTCAACAGGAGGACTCTCAAAATTAATAAGCAGAGATTGTTCTACTATTGATGAGTTTCATCCTTATTTAACATTAGAAGGCCTTAGAATGATTTATGAAAAAAATAGGGAATAGGTGATTTAATGAAAATATCAAATATCCACTTCGAAAATGATGTTTTTTTAGCTCCTATGGCAGGGATTACGGATATTGCCTTTAGAGGATTATGCAAAGAATTAGGTTGTGGTCTTCTATATACTGAAATGGTAAGCGCTAAAGGGCTGTATTATGGTAGTAGCAATACAGAGGCTCTTATGCAGATTTCACCAAAGGAGAAACCGGTAGCTATTCAGATATTTGGGAATGATCCTAAGATTATGGCTAGTGCCTGTGAGATATTCAATGCAAGACCTGATATATGTATGGTTGATGTAAATATGGGTTGTCCTGTGCCTAAGATAGTAAAAAATGGTGAGGGATCTGCTTTGATGCAAAATCCAAAACTGGCAGCTGAAATAATAGTGGAAATGAAAAAAGTTTCTACAAAGCCTGTTACAGTAAAGTTTAGAAAAGGATTTGATTCAAATAGTGTTAATGCTGTAGAATTTGCTAAATATATGGAGGATGCTGGAATAGATGCTATTGCAGTACATGGTAGGACTCGGGAGCAAATGTATGAAGGTAAGGCTGATTGGGACATTATAAGGGCTGTAAAAGCAAGTGTTAGAGTTCCTGTAATAGGCAATGGTGATGTCTTTTCTGTAGAGGATGCTATAAGAATAAAGGAAGTCACAAGTTGTGATGCTATAATGGTTGCAAGAGGAGCAAGAGGTAATCCATGGATTTTTAGAGAGATTATGCAGGCGATAAATGGTGAAGAGGTAATATTTCCTACTGCGGTGGAAAAAATAGATATGTGCATAAGGCATTTAGATTTAGCGACAAAATATTATGAAGAGATTAAAGCAGTTAGGGAAATGAGAAAACATACAGCCTGGTATGTTAAAGGTCTTAATAATTGCACTGAAATAAAGGAAAAAATTAACACTAAAACTAAATACGAAGATGTATTACAACTTCTTTTAGATTATAAAAAGTATTTAAAAATGGTAACTTCATAATTTTTAAATTAATATATGAATTTATATAATTATACTGAATAAGATAATAGTACATTAATTTACAAGGTGCATATTTATGAAGCCAATTTTATGTGTAACTTCAGATATTGATAATTCCTATAATGAATTTGGATTTTTAAGTAAAATTAAAGATAAACGAAAGATAAAGTTAATAAGTAATGAGTACATTAAAGAACTAGATATTAAATTGACAAATGTAAGGCTTCCACCTAATTTTAATAAAAGTGCATACTTAAATAACTTAAATTATGCGAAAAAGATATGTAAATGCGAAGGAGTACAATTATCATTAAAAACACTAAGAACCTTTGATTACAATTATTTTAATCTATTTCAAAAAAGATTTTTTGCTTTTACGGTTATAAAAAGTATGCAACTTATGCTCAGGGTGAGAAATAAAAGTCTTAAAAATTGTTGTATTGTGGTATGTGATGCCAGCGACACGATAAACTATAATATTATTGTGGAACTGGCAAAGCGAAGCAAATATATTGTATTTTTGTCATGGGATTTGGTGAAAGCCAGAAAATTAGCAGATTATATTATTGCTAATTTTGGTGTATCACCTATTGTAACAAATGATGAGCTCTATGCTATTAAAATAGCAGATTTTATTGTTTCGTCTGCGGATTATGAATTTAGTCCGGGTAAATTAGTATGGCTTCTAGATAATAGTATCAGCCAGGCAAAGAATAATATTTCTGTAAATGATGTAAGCTATAATGTACCCTGGAACACTTTTGAAATTGGATTTTCAATGGAACTCATAGGAGCGATATTATGCCAAATGCAAGAGGATGATATTGAAAAAGCTCTTAAGTATAATGGTATATATTTAAAAGAAATAAAATTCAACAATAATGTAATATGTTAGTGTGTTTTCCGCCTAACATATTGACAATATTAATGGGCTGATTTATAATGTGCTAATATGGTTATGTGGATTGTTATTCTAATAATGAATTTTAGCCCCAATAATTCATTAATTTGAATATATAATATTGTACAAAAAAATTGTAGGTTAAGAATATCTTATAAATTATACGAATATGCTAGTGTTTAAGAAAAACATTATTGCGGTTTTATGGATAGCTATTAGATTATTCAATAAAAATTTTAAAGGGGAGAAAGAAATGAGCCAACCAAAAAAATATGTAATGACTTATGAGGGGATAAGAAAATTAGAAGATGAATTAGAATTTCTTAAAACCGTAAAGAGAAAAGAAATAACAGAAAAGATAAAAGTAGCTTTGGGCTATGGAGATTTGAGTGAGAACGCAGAGTATGAGGAAGCTAAAAACGACCAAGCATTTGTAGAGGGTAGAATAATACAATTAGAAAATATGCTTAGAAATGCAAGTGTTATAGATGAAAATGAAATTGAAAAAGGTGTAGTAAGCATAGGGTCTATAGTTAAAGTTAAGGATTATGTGTTTAATGAGGAAGTTGAATTTTATATTGTGGGTTCAGCAGAAGCAGACCCAATGGAAAATAAGATATCAAATGAATCACCAGTTGGAAGTGCATTAGTTGGAAAGAAAGCAGGAGCGATTATAGAAGTGACAGTTCCTGATGGTATCGGAAAATACGAAGTATTAGAAGTTAAACGAGGTTAGTTTTTTTTAATATTTAATTTTTTATACTGTATAAGGGTACCTAACAATTTATTGTTGATAGGTACCCTAAAGAAATATATATACATAAGAAATAGTGCAGACTAAAATATTAATGTTTTTTCTGTGCTAGAAGAAATCAGGAGGGATATCAATGTCAAACGAAGAAAAGAACGAAGTAAAGAATGAAGAAAAGGATTTACATGAACTTGAAGCTAAATATAACGAACAGGTAACCATAAGACGACGTAAGTTATCTGATCTGCAAGAGCAAGGTAAAGACCCATTTGATGTATACAAAGTTGAAAGAACTCATACATCACAAGAAGTTAAAGACAATTACGAGAAGTTAGTAGGTACACAGGTTATTGTAGCAGGTAGACTTATGTCTAAAAGAGTTCATGGTAAGGCTGGTTTTTCTGATGTTCATGATAGATATGGTAAGATTCAACTTTACATAAAAATAGATGATGTAGGGGAAGAAAAATTAAAAGAATATAAAACTTTTGATATAGGCGATTTTTTAAGCATAACTGGTACTCCGTTTGTTACAAAAACTGGTGAAATATCATTACATATAGTGGATTTTCAGCTTATAGCTAAGTCTCTAAAACCACTTCCAGAAAAATGGCATGGTTTAAAGGATCCTGATTTAAGGTATAGACAAAGAGAAGTAGACATAATAATGAATCCAGAAGTAAAAGAGACTTTTATGAAGAGAATAGCAATAATCAGGTATATTAGAGAATTCTTAGATAATAAAGGATTTTTAGAAGTTGAAACTCCGATTTTAGCTCCAATAGCAGGAGGCGCAGCAGCGAGACCATTTATGACTCATCATAATACCCTAGACATTGATATGTATCTTAGAATAGCAACAGAGTTATATTTAAAAAGACTTATTGTTGCTGGTTTTGAAAAAGTATATGATATGGGTAAAAACTTCAGAAATGAAGGAATGGATGTAAGACATAACCCAGAGTTTACAATGATAGAACTATATGAGGCTTATGCGGATTATAATGATATGATGGAAATTACGGAAAATATGATAGCTTATGTTTGTGAAAAAATTCATGGAACTACAAAGGTTAATTATCAAGGCACTGAAATAGACTTTACTCCACCATGGAGAAGAATTACTATGGTAGATGCAGTAAAAGAGTATTCAGGGGTAGATTTTGCGCTAATTAATACTAATGAAGAAGCTAGAAAAATAGCTAAAGAAAAGCATTTAGAATTCAAAAAAGAGATAGACGATTGTACAAAAGCAGATATATTAAATGCGCTATTTGAAGAATATGCAGAAGAACATTTAATGGAGCCAACATTCTTATGTGATTATCCTGTAGAAATATCACCTCTTACTAAGAAGAAGAGAGGAAATTCAGAGTATACAGAGAGATTTGAAGGTTTTGTATTTGGACGTGAAGTATGTAATGCATACTCAGAATTAAATGATCCAGTAGTTCAAAGAGAGAGATTTATGCAACAAGCAAATGAAAGAGAACTAGGCGATGATGAGGCTTATTTAATAGATGAAGAATTTATGAGTGCATTAGAAACAGGAATGCCTCCAACAGGAGGGCTAGGTATAGGCATCGATAGAATGGTAATGTTCTTAACTGACTCTGCTTCAATAAGAGATGTCATCCTATTCCCTACAATGAAACCAATGCAGTAGTTTAAACAAATTATATTAAAAGGATATTTTAGTTAATCTAAAATATCCTTTTAATTTTTTCGTATATACTAAATTAAATTAAATTATAATAAAATACATCAAAGCTATTGATTTTTTAATTATTTATGTTATAATAATATTGTTGTTAAAAAAATATTATTCCGCGATAGCTCAACGGTGGAGCACTCGGCTGTTAACCGATAGGTTGAAGGTTCAAATCCTTTTCGCGGAGCCATTTTTTTTTTAATTTTTTTATTTTTTGAACTTAATAATAAAATTGTAAATTCTTTTACAATAATATAAATTTATTGGATTATTGTATGCTGTTATTGACAATAACATGAAGTTTAGTATAATATTAATATAATGAAATATTTCACTGTGATAAAGAAGAGTAGTAGTAGTACTTTTTAAGAGAGATTGTGGCTAGTGTAAACAATCAAAGTGTTATTATGAAAGGAACTTTTGAGTGTATAGAACTTAGAGCAGGGCTTGTGCCAATAAGGGTGGAACCGCGGAATTGATTTTCGTCCCTTAAGGTATAGTCTTTTTTTTATACTTAAAATACTAGAAGATTATTTAAGGTATCATTACACTATTAAAAAATTAGGAGGCATTAACATGGCATTTGAAAAAAGCATGGATAAGGTCGTTGGTTTATGTAAAAACAGAGGATTTGTATTTCCGGGATCCGATATATACGGAGGGCTCGCTAACTCATGGGATTATGGTCCTCTAGGTGTTGAATTTAAAAACAACATTAAAAAGGCTTGGTGGAAAAAATTTGTTCAAGAAAGTCCATATAATGTGGGTGTGGATTGCGCTATACTTATGAATCCAGAAGTTTGGATTGCAACAGGCCACGTTGGAGGTTTTTCAGACCCGCTAATGGATTGCAAAGATTGTAAAGCTAGATTTAGAGCAGATAAGTTAGTAGAAGACCATATGACAGAGCAAGGCGCAGAAGTAGCTACTGCGGATGGATGGACAAACGAGGAAATAAAAGAATATATAGAAAAACAGGGAATAGTATGTCCTAAATGTGGAAAGAAAAATTTTACTGATATTAGAAAATTTAATTTAATGTTTAAGACTTCTATGGGGACAACTGAAGAAAGTAAATCCGAAATATATTTAAGACCAGAAACCGCTCAGGGTATTTTTGTAAACTTTAAAAACGTTCAAAGAGCTACAAGGAAAAAGGTTCCCTTTGGTATAGGTCAAGTAGGAAAGGCCTTTAGAAATGAAATAACACCAGGAAACTTTATTTTTAGAATAAGAGAATTTGAACAAATGGAATTGGAATTTTTCTGTAAGCCAGGTACTGATTTAGAATGGTTTGCATATTGGAAAGAGTTTTGTGCTAATTTCTTATATAATTTGGGCATGGATAAGGAAAATTTAAGACTTAGAGACCATGGCCAAGAGGAATTATCATTCTATAGTAATGCTACTTGCGATATAGAATTCTTGTTTCCTTTTGGATGGGGAGAGCTATGGGGAATTGCTGATAGAACTGATTATGACTTAAAAAAACATATGGAACATTCAGGGAATGATTTGAGCTATCTAGATCCTATAACTAATGAAAAATATGTACCTTATTGTATAGAACCTTCTCTAGGTGCAGATAGAGTTGCACTTGCATTCTTAGTAAATGCATATGATGAAGAAGAAGTTAAAGGCGGCAAAGATGGAGATGTGAGAACCGTGCTTCATTTACATCCAGCACTTGCACCATTTAAGGCAGCTATTTTACCACTAAGTAAAAAATTATCAGAGAAAGCTAATGAAGTTTTTGCTATGCTAAGCAAAAAATTCAATGTAGACTATGATGAAGCTGGAAGCATAGGAAAGAGATACAGAAGAGAAGATGAAATAGGAACTCCATATTGTATAACTGTGGACTTTGATACTTTAGAAGACAATACCGTAACAGTTAGAGATAGAGATACAATGGATCAAATAAGATTAAATATAAATGATTTAGAAAAGTTTATAGAAGAAAAATTACAATTTTAAATTGTGATTGTTAGTTTGAACTAAGAGGATAGTCTGTGGTATGAAATAAGCTTTAAGAAGCTATATTTATACTATAGGCTATTTTTTTATAGAATAAACTTAACTAAAAATATTTATATTATGAAAAAAAGTGCATTCTACTGTAATCGTTAAAGTGTTATAATTAAGAGAAACAAATTTTGAAACCAATAATAAAATATTAAATATACGAAGATTGCATGGAGGGTTATATGAAGAAGAATTTCAGTGAATTTAAAGAGTTTATAAAAGGAAAAAAAGTTGGAGTTGTAGGTATAGGAGTTAGTAACATTCCTTTAATAGGATTCCTCGTGGAGTTGCAGGCTGTTGTTACAGCTTTCGATAAAAAAACTTATAGTTTACTTGGGACAGTTGCAACAGACTTTGAAAAAAAAGGTGTAAAACTAGTCTTAGGGGAGCATTACTTAGATGACTTAACAGGGTTTGATGTTATTTTTAAAACACCATCTATAAGAATAGATAATCCTGCTCTTTTAAAAGCAAAACAGGAAGGAACTTATATAACGTCGGAAATGGAAGAGTTCATAAAATATTGTCCTGCGAAAATTTTTGGTGTTACTGGTAGCGATGGAAAAACAACTACAACTACAATAATATATAATATATTAAAAGAAGAAGGATATAAAACTTGGGTTGGAGGGAATATAGGAACTCCACTTTTTGCAAATATTCAACAAATAAGCAAAGATGATAAAGTAGTATTGGAATTATCAAGTTTTCAGCTTATGACCATGACTGTTTCTACAGATGTAGCAGTAGTAACAAATTTAAGTCCAAATCATTTGGATATCCATAAGGATATGGAAGAATATATAGATGCAAAGAGGAATATATTTAAGTATCAAAATAAGGAGGGTATCCTTATACTTAATAAGGATAACACATTGACTTATGAACTTAGGAAAGAAGCTAAGGGAAAAGTTAAGTGTTTTAGTTTAAAAGAGAAGTTAAAAGATGGTGCATATTTTGAAAATGATAAATTGTTTATTATGAATAAGGAAGTATGTAGCCGCGCAGAAATAAAGATAAAAGGGATACACAATGTGGCGAATATGTTAACTGCATTTTGTGCAACGGAAGATGAAGTGTCAGTTGAGAGCATGAGAGAAGTAGCTACTACATTTATGGGGGTGCCTCATAGGGGTGAATTTGTTAGGGAAGTAGATGGAGTTAAGTATTATAATGATTCGATAGCATCTAGTCCAACAAGGACTATAGCAAGTATTAAAGCATTTGAAAAACCGGTTATACTAATTGCAGGAGGATATGATAAACAAATCCCATTTGAACCTTTAGCAGAACAAGGCTACTCAAATATTAAAACACTAATATTGGTAGGCGATACTAAATATAAAATAAAGGAAGTTTTCGACTGCATAATAAAAGAAAAGAAAATTTCTTTAGAAATTATATTAGCAGAAGATTTTAACGAGGCAATTTATAAAGCTAAAGAAATTGCAAGGCCTAATGATATAGTGACTTTGTCACCAGCCTGTGCAAGTTTCGATATGTTTGAAAATTTTGAAGTAAGAGGAAATAAATATAAGGAAATAATAATGTTATTATAGTATGGAAGTATATAGGCAATGATTTAATAAGAGATTGGGGAGATGATAATTCTCAATTGTTAGCCTCTCATTTATAGAAATGGGAGGCTTTCCTTTTGAAATGTGGTTAAATGCACAACAAATGCTCCTAGCGTATCATTATAAGTAAAAGGTCATATACTGGAGAAATAACTATAAATATGAATATAAATTCGTATAATCAATAATTTTAAACAATGTGCGCCTTAAACATATGATATTATATTAATTGTCGCTGGAACATACGGTTTCAAGTTAGATTTAAGTTCACAGTGATGAATTAAAAATTCATTATCAAAGTTTTTTAAAACAGTTGACAATGAAAGAAAAAAGAATTATAATAGTAAAAGTCGTCACATGATGACAACAACAGTTGGTCTTTGAAAATTAAACAGAGAAATAGGTAAAATAGCGAAATAATATTTCGTTAGACCAGTTAATTACTTTAGATAAAAAAGTAATTTTAGTCGTAAGACTAAAAAGTATGTAATGAGCTTGCTAACCAGCTTAACAGTTGGCGCAGATTATTCATTTCAAATAAAAAGTGTAAACTTTTAAATTGAGAGTTTGATCCTGGCTCAGGACGAACGCTGGCGGCGTGCCTAACACATGCAAGTCGAGCGATGAAACCCTTCGGGGTGGATTAGCGGCGGACGGGTGAGTAACACGTGGGTAACCTGCCTCAAAGAGGGGAATAGCCTCCCGAAAGGGAGATTAATACCGCATAATATGTTTTGATCGCATGATTGAAACATCAAAGGATTTTTCTTCGGAAAATTCCACTTTGAGATGGACCCGCGGCGCATTAGCTAGTTGGTGAGGTAACGGCCCACCAAGGCAACGATGCGTAGCCGACCTGAGAGGGTGATCGGCCACATTGGAACTGAGACACGGTCCAGACTCCTACGGGAGGCAGCAGTGGGGAATATTGCGCAATGGGGGAAACCCTGACGCAGCAACGCCGCGTGAATGATGAAGGCCTTCGGGTTGTAAAGTTCTGTCTTCTGGGACGATAATGACGGTACCAGAGGAGGAAGCCACGGCTAACTACGTGCCAGCAGCCGCGGTAATACGTAGGTGGCAAGCGTTGTCCGGATTTACTGGGCGTAAAGGATGCGTAGGCGGACATTTAAGTCAGATGTGAAATACCCGAGCTTAACTTGGGTGCTGCATTTGAAACTGGGTGTCTAGAGTGCAGGAGAGGTAAGTGGAATTCCTAGTGTAGCGGTGAAATGCGTAGAGATTAGGAAGAACACCAGTGGCGAAGGCGACTTACTGGACTGTAACTGACGCTGAGGCATGAAAGCGTGGGGAGCAAACAGGATTAGATACCCTGGTAGTCCACGCCGTAAACGATGAATACTAGGTGTCGGGGGTCGAACCTCGGTGCCGCAGTTAACACAATAAGTATTCCGCCTGGGGAGTACGATCGCAAGATTAAAACTCAAAGGAATTGACGGGGGCCCGCACAAGCAGCGGAGCATGTGGTTTAATTCGAAGCAACGCGAAGAACCTTACCTAGACTTGACATCCCCTGCATAACCCAGAGATGGGCGAAGTCCTTCGGGACAGGGTGACAGGTGGTGCATGGTTGTCGTCAGCTCGTGTCGTGAGATGTTGGGTTAAGTCCCGCAACGAGCGCAACCCTTATCATTAGTTGCTACCATTTAGTTGAGCACTCTAGTGAGACTGCCCGGGTTAACCGGGAGGAAGGTGGGGATGACGTCAAATCATCATGCCCCTTATGTCTAGGGCTACACACGTGCTACAATGGTGAGTACAAAGAGATGCAAGACCGCAAGGTGGAGCCAAACTCAAAAACTCATCCCAGTTCGGATTGTAGGCTGCAACTCGCCTACATGAAGCCGGAGTTGCTAGTAATCGCGAATCAGCATGTCGCGGTGAATACGTTCCCGGGCCTTGTACACACCGCCCGTCACACCATGAGAGTTGGTAACACCCGAAGTCCGTGAGGTAACCGTAAGGAGCCAGCGGCCGAAGGTGGGATTGATGATTGGGGTGAAGTCGTAACAAGGTAGCCGTAGGAGAACCTGCGGCTGGATCACCTCCTTTCTAGGGAGTAGATGCAAAGACTTCGGTCAATGCAACAAGAAGAATTTAATTATTCTTCAAAATGTCTACTGTAATTACTCGTAACCTATTCTCTGTTTAATTTTGAGAGACTAATTTTAGTTAACTCTTAGGCGTTAACTAATAAATAGTTTTTCTAAAATGAAATTCCAAAAATGGGGGTATAGCTCAGCTGGGAGAGCACCTGCCTTGCACGCAGGGGGTCAAGGGTTCGATTCCCTTTACCTCCACCATTAATGGGTCTATAGCTCAGCTGGTTAGAGCGCTGCTCTGATAAGGCAGAAGTCGATGGTTCGAGTCCATTTAGACCCACCATTTATGTTCTTTGAAAATTGCATAGTGAAATTAAAGTTGTTTAAAAGATTTAAAGCCATGTAAATGGTGTATAGATGAATTTAATACAATTTCGCAAAATGAATTAAAACGTTTATGTAAATAAACGAAATTATCTACGCAAGTAGATAAAGATAAAGGTTAAGCTACAAAGGGCGCATGGCGAATGCCTTGGCACTAGGAGCCGAAGAAGGACGCGTTAAGCTGCGATAAGCTTTGGGTAGGCGCAAATAGCCAGTGATCCAAAGATTTCCGAATGGGGGAACCCACATAGTAACAACTATGTACTGCATACTGAATAAATAGGTATGCAGAGGTAGACCCGGGGAACTGAAACATCTAAGTACCCGGAGGAAGAGAAAGAAACATCGATTTCCTAAGTAGCGGCGAGCGAAAGGGAAAGAGCCCAAACCTAGGTCTTTGACCTAGGGGTTGAGGATAGATCATAAATACTGCAATTCCTTAATTGAAGATAGCTGGAAAGCTGCTCCGCAGAAGGTAATAGGCCTGTAAATGAAAAGGAAAAACAGTCAGATCTAATCCAGAGTACCACGAGACACGTGAAACCTTGTGGGAAGCAGGGAGGACCACCTCCCAAGGCTAAATACTACCTAGTGACCGATAGTGAAGAAGTACCGTGAGGGAAAGGTGAAAAGAACCCCGGAAGGGGAGTGAAATAGAACCTGAAACCGTGTGCCTACAACCGGTCGGAGCACTTTTTATGTGTGACGGCGTGCTTTTTGTAGAACGAGCCAACGAGTTACGATATGTAGCAAGGTTAAGTACTTAAGGTACGGAGCCGAAGGGAAACCAAGTCTGAATAGGGCGCTATAGTTGCATGTCGTAGACCCGAAACCGGGTGACCTATCCATGGCCAGGATGAAGCGGAAGTAAAATTCCGTGGAGGTCCGAACCACGTTGGTGTTGAAAAACCATGGGATGAGCTGTGGATAGCGGAGAAATTCCAATCGAACTCGGAGATAGCTGGTTCTCCTCGAAATAGCTTTAGGGCTAGCGTCGATTAATTGAGTAATGGAGGTAGAGCACTGAATGGGCTAGGGGCTGACAACAGTTACTGAACCCTATCAAACTCCGAATGCCATATACTTTTATTTCGGCAGTCAGACTGCGAATGATAAGATCCGTAGTCAAAAGGGAAACAGCCCAGACCATCAGCTAAGGTCCCAAAGTGTAAGTTAAGTGGAAAAGGATGTGGGATTTCTAAGACAACTAGGATGTTGGCTCAGAAGCAGCCACTCATTCAAAGAGTGCGTAATAGCTCACTAGTCAAGAGATCCTGCGCCGAAGATGTCCGGGGCTAAAACTTACCACCGAAGCTATGGGTGTACACTATGTGTACGCGGTAGAGGAGCTTTCTGTACTGGCTGAAGTCATACCGTAAGGAGTGGTGGACGGTACAGAAGTGAGAATGTTGGCATAAGTAGCGAGAGTTAAGTGAGAATCTTAACGGTCGAAAACCTAAGGTTTCCTGAGGAAGGCTCGTCCTCTCAGGGTTAGTCGGGACCTAAGCCGAGGCCGAAAGGCGTAGGTGATGGACAATCGGTTGATATTCCGATACCACCAATGGACGTTATTAGAAATGGGATGACGCAGGAGGATAAGATGTGCACACTATTGGATGTGTGTCTAAGCATTTAGGCGGAGCAAGCAGGCAAATCCGTTTGCTCTTAACGCTGAGATGTTATGGGGAAGGGAATTTATTCCTGAAGTATCTGATTCCACGCTGCCAAGAAAAGTCTCTATCGAGGATATTGGTGCCCGTACCGCAAACCGACACAGGTAGGTGAGGAGAGAATCCTAAGACCATCGGAAGAATTGCTGTTAAGGAACTCGGCAAATTGACCCCGTAACTTCGGGAGAAGGGGTGCCTACGAAAGTAGGTCGCAGAGAATAGGCCCAAGCAACTGTTTAGCAAAAACACAGGTCTCTGCTAAAGCGAAAGCTGATGTATAGGGGCTGACGCCTGCCCGGTGCTGGAAGGTTAAGGGGATTACTTAGCGCAAGCGAAGGTATGAACTTAAGCCCCAGTAAACGGCGGCCGTAACTATAACGGTCCTAAGGTAGCGAAATTCCTTGTCGGGTAAGTTCCGACCCGCACGAATGGCGTAATGATTTGGGCACTGTCTCAACAGCACATCCGGCGAAATTGTAGTGCCAGTGAAGATGCTGGCTACCCGCGATTGGACGGAAAGACCCCGTAGAGCTTTACTGTAGCTTAGCATTGAATTTCGGTATTGTCTGTACAGGATAGGTGGGAGACTGAGAAACATGGGCGTCAGCCTGTGTGGAGTCATCCTTGGGATACCACCCTGACAGTACTGAGGTTCTAACTGGAGGCCATGAATCTGGTCACAGGACATTGTTAGGTGGGCAGTTTGACTGGGGCGGTCGCCTCCAAAAAAGTAACGGAGGCGCTCAAAGGTTCCCTCAGCGCGGTTGGAAATCGCGCGAAGAGTGCAAAGGCAGAAGGGAGCCTGACTGCGACACCTACAAGTGGAGCAGGGACGAAAGTCGGACTTAGTGATCCGGTGGTACCTCGTGGGAGGGCCATCGCTCAACGGATAAAAGCTACCTCGGGGATAACAGGCTGATCTCCCCCAAGAGTCCACATCGACGGGGAGGTTTGGCACCTCGATGTCGGCTCGTCGCATCCTGGGGCTGAAGTAGGTCCCAAGGGTTGGGCTGTTCGCCCATTAAAGCGGCACGCGAGCTGGGTTCAGAACGTCGTGAGACAGTTCGGTCCCTATCCGTCGCGGGCGTAGGAAATTTGAAGGGAGCTGTCCTTAGTACGAGAGGACCGGGATGGACAAACCTCTGGTGCACCAGTTGTCACGCCAGTGGCATCGCTGGGTAGCTATGTTTGGAAGGGATAAACGCTGAAAGCATCTAAGCGTGAAGCCCACCCTGAGATGAGATTTCCCATAACTCGTGCGTAAGCACGGTGTTAGTAAGACTCCTGGAAGAACACCAGGTTGATAGGTTAGAGGTGTAAGCATGGTAACATGTTCAGCTGACTAATACTAATAAGTCGAGGGCTTGACCTTAATATATATAAGCGAAAAATTTCACTATGCAATTTTGAGAGAATATAAATTTTCTCAATCTAGTGATTATGGCATGAAGGTAACACCCGTTCCCATACCGAACACGAAGGTTAAGCTTCAATGCGCTAATGGTACTGCAGGGGTGACCTTGTGGGAGAGTAAGTCGTCGCTAGGTAATGTTCCGCGATAGCTCAACGGTGGAGCACTCGGCTGTTAACCGATAGGTTGAAGGTTCAAATCCTTTTCGCGGAGCCATTTTTAAAAATTTAATAGTATATTGGTGATATTAACCAATCTGGTGATTATGGCATGAAGGTAACACCCGTTTCCATACCGAACACGAAGGTTAAGCTTCAATGCGCTAATGGTACTGCAGGGGCAACCTTGTGGGAGAGTAAGTCGTCGCCAGGTAATTTATGGATCTTTAGCTCAGCTGGTTAGAGCTACCGGCTCATAACCGGTCGGTCCGGGGTTCGAGTCCCTGAAGGTCCACCATAAGGGGATATAGCTCAGCTGGGAGAGCACCTGCCTTGCACGCAGGGGGTCAAGGGTTCGATTCCCTTTATCTCCACCAAAAAAACAGTTCATATTGGACTGTTTTTTTTATTTTTTGCATGATTAATTCTAAAATTCATTAAAAGTTTTCGTAAATAAAATTTTATGCACTTTCAGGTCTTACTTTTATACCTGTTTGGGTATGATTTTAAATTGATACATAGTAAAACTTATAATATTTTTTGTGTCATTTTAATTGTGTATATAGCATTTGTTGAATTTATAATATGGGGGTATGTTAGTTTTTATTTGTACGAAATTATATTTAAATTACTTTTTATCATTATTGTTTTTAACCTTCTTAGGGTAGGGAATTTTAACGGCATTTTTAATGTAATAGACTTAGAGCTTGTTAACCAATCTTATAACATTTACAATGAATTCTGAAAATAAATGCATAATATGCTTAAGTATAGACAAATTATTATATACCTAGCCATGTGTGTCAATACAACTAAAACAAAGTAATATGTAGAAATATCTAGGAAATGAAGGATAAAACTGATATACAAGAATTAATCTAAATATACTATTTTATTATTATGATAGAATACTCCTTGTCGCTACTAGTGAGTAACGATAAAGGTAAACATTGATAAGTTAACATTTAATATTTAAAAAAAATATTTAAAAAATATTAAAAAAGTTGTTGACAAAATAAGAAATACCTAGTATAATAGTAAAAGTCGTCACATGATGACAAAGCAAATTGGTCTTTGAAAATTAAACAGAGAAATAGGTAAAATAGCGAAATAATATTTCGTTAGACCAGTTAATTACTTTAGATAAAAAAGTAATTTTAGTCGTAAGACTAAAAAGTATGTAATGAGCTTGCTAACCAGCTTAACAGTTGGCGCAGATTATTCATTTCAAATAAAAAGTGTAAACTTTTAAATTGAGAGTTTGATCCTGGCTCAGGACGAACGCTGGCGGCGTGCCTAACACATGCAAGTCGAGCGATGAAACCCTTCGGGGTGGATTAGCGGCGGACGGGTGAGTAACACGTGGGTAACCTGCCTCAAAGAGGGGAATAGCCTCCCGAAAGGGAGATTAATACCGCATAATATGTTTTGGTCGCATGACCTTTACATCAAAGGATTTTTCTTTTAGAGAATTCCACTTTGAGATGGACCCGCGGCGCATTAGCTAGTTGGTGAGGTAACGGCCCACCAAGGCAACGATGCGTAGCCGACCTGAGAGGGTGATCGGCCACATTGGAACTGAGACACGGTCCAGACTCCTACGGGAGGCAGCAGTGGGGAATATTGCGCAATGGGGGAAACCCTGACGCAGCAACGCCGCGTGAATGATGAAGGCCTTCGGGTTGTAAAGTTCTGTCTTCTGGGACGATAATGACGGTACCAGAGGAGGAAGCCACGGCTAACTACGTGCCAGCAGCCGCGGTAATACGTAGGTGGCAAGCGTTGTCCGGATTTACTGGGCGTAAAGGATGCGTAGGCGGACATTTAAGTCAGATGTGAAATACCCGAGCTTAACTTGGGTGCTGCATTTGAAACTGGGTGTCTAGAGTGCAGGAGAGGTAAGTGGAATTCCTAGTGTAGCGGTGAAATGCGTAGAGATTAGGAAGAACACCAGTGGCGAAGGCGACTTACTGGACTGTAACTGACGCTGAGGCATGAAAGCGTGGGGAGCAAACAGGATTAGATACCCTGGTAGTCCACGCCGTAAACGATGAATACTAGGTGTCGGGGGTCGAACCTCGGTGCCGCAGTTAACACAATAAGTATTCCGCCTGGGGAGTACGATCGCAAGATTAAAACTCAAAGGAATTGACGGGGGCCCGCACAAGCAGCGGAGCATGTGGTTTAATTCGAAGCAACGCGAAGAACCTTACCTAGACTTGACATCCCCTGCATAACCCAGAGATGGGCGAAGTCCTTCGGGACAGGGTGACAGGTGGTGCATGGTTGTCGTCAGCTCGTGTCGTGAGATGTTGGGTTAAGTCCCGCAACGAGCGCAACCCTTATCATTAGTTGCTACCATTTAGTTGAGCACTCTAGTGAGACTGCCCGGGTTAACCGGGAGGAAGGTGGGGATGACGTCAAATCATCATGCCCCTTATGTCTAGGGCTACACACGTGCTACAATGGTGAGTACAAAGAGATGCAAGACCGCAAGGTGGAGCCAAACTCAAAAACTCATCCCAGTTCGGATTGTAGGCTGCAACTCGCCTACATGAAGCCGGAGTTGCTAGTAATCGCGAATCAGCATGTCGCGGTGAATACGTTCCCGGGCCTTGTACACACCGCCCGTCACACCATGAGAGTTGGTAACACCCGAAGTCCGTGAGGTAACCGTAAGGAGCCAGCGGCCGAAGGTGGGATTGATGATTGGGGTGAAGTCGTAACAAGGTAGCCGTAGGAGAACCTGCGGCTGGATCACCTCCTTTCTAGGGAGTAGATGCAAAGACTTCGGTCAATGCAACAAGAAGAATTTAATTATTCTTCAAAATGTCTACTGTAATTACTCGTAACCTATTCTCTGTTTAATTTTGAGAGACTAATTTTAGTTAACTCTTTGGAGTTGACTAATAGATAGTTTTTCTAAAAATGTTCTTTGAAAATTGCACAGTGAAATTAAAGTTGTTTTAATAAGTTAAAGCCACGTAAGTGGTGTATAGATGAATTTAATACAATTTCGCAAAATGAATTAAAACGTTTATGTAAATAGACGAAATTATCTATGCAAATAGATAAAGATAAAGGTTAAGCTACAAAGGGCGCATGGCGAATGCCTTGGCACTAGGAGCCGAAGAAGGACGCGTTAAGCTGCGATAAGCTTTGGGTAGGCGCAAATAGCCAGTGATCCAAAGATTTCCGAATGGGGGAACCCACATAGTAACAACTATGTACTGCATACTGAATAAATAGGTATGCAGAGGTAGACCCGGGGAACTGAAACATCTAAGTACCCGGAGGAAGAGAAAGAAACATCGATTTCCTAAGTAGCGGCGAGCGAAAGGGAAAGAGCCCAAACCTAGGTCTTTGACCTAGGGGTTGAGGATAGATCATAAATACTGCAATTCCTTAATTGAAGATAGCTGGAAAGCTGCTCCGCAGAAGGTAATAGGCCTGTAAATGAAAAGGAAAAACAGTCAGATCTAATCCAGAGTACCACGAGACACGTGAAACCTTGTGGGAAGCAGGGAGGACCACCTCCCAAGGCTAAATACTACCTAGTGACCGATAGTGAAGAAGTACCGTGAGGGAAAGGTGAAAAGAACCCCGGAAGGGGAGTGAAATAGAACCTGAAACCGTGTGCCTACAACCGGTCGGAGCACTTTTTATGTGTGACGGCGTGCTTTTTGTAGAACGAGCCAACGAGTTACGATATGTAGCAAGGTTAAGTACTTAAGGTACGGAGCCGAAGGGAAACCAAGTCTGAATAGGGCGCTATAGTTGCATGTCGTAGACCCGAAACCGGGTGACCTATCCATGGCCAGGATGAAGCGGAAGTAAAATTCCGTGGAGGTCCGAACCACGTTGGTGTTGAAAAACCATGGGATGAGCTGTGGATAGCGGAGAAATTCCAATCGAACTCGGAGATAGCTGGTTCTCCTCGAAATAGCTTTAGGGCTAGCGTCGATTAATTGAGTAATGGAGGTAGAGCACTGAATGGGCTAGGGGCTGACAACAGTTACTGAACCCTATCAAACTCCGAATGCCATATACTTTTATTTCGGCAGTCAGACTGCGAATGATAAGATCCGTAGTCAAAAGGGAAACAGCCCAGACCATCAGCTAAGGTCCCAAAGTGTAAGTTAAGTGGAAAAGGATGTGGGATTTCTAAGACAACTAGGATGTTGGCTCAGAAGCAGCCACTCATTCAAAGAGTGCGTAATAGCTCACTAGTCAAGAGATCCTGCGCCGAAGATGTCCGGGGCTAAAACTTACCACCGAAGCTATGGGTGTACACTATGTGTACGCGGTAGAGGAGCTTTCTGTACTGGCTGAAGTCATACCGTAAGGAGTGGTGGACGGTACAGAAGTGAGAATGTTGGCATAAGTAGCGAGAGTTAAGTGAGAATCTTAACGGTCGAAAACCTAAGGTTTCCTGAGGAAGGCTCGTCCTCTCAGGGTTAGTCGGGACCTAAGCCGAGGCCGAAAGGCGTAGGTGATGGACAATCGGTTGATATTCCGATACCACCAATGGACGTTATTAGAAATGGGATGACGCAGGAGGATAAGATGTGCACACTATTGGATGTGTGTCTAAGCATTTAGGCGGAGCAAGCAGGCAAATCCGTTTGCTCTTAACGCTGAGATGTTATGGGGAAGGGAATTTATTCCTGAAGTATCTGATTCCACGCTGCCAAGAAAAGTCTCTATCGAGGATATTGGTGCCCGTACCGCAAACCGACACAGGTAGGTGAGGAGAGAATCCTAAGACCATCGGAAGAATTGCTGTTAAGGAACTCGGCAAATTGACCCCGTAACTTCGGGAGAAGGGGTGCCTACGAAAGTAGGTCGCAGAGAATAGGCCCAAGCAACTGTTTAGCAAAAACACAGGTCTCTGCTAAAGCGAAAGCTGATGTATAGGGGCTGACGCCTGCCCGGTGCTGGAAGGTTAAGGGGATTACTTAGCGCAAGCGAAGGTATGAACTTAAGCCCCAGTAAACGGCGGCCGTAACTATAACGGTCCTAAGGTAGCGAAATTCCTTGTCGGGTAAGTTCCGACCCGCACGAATGGCGTAATGATTTGGGCACTGTCTCAACAGCACATCCGGCGAAATTGTAGTGCCAGTGAAGATGCTGGCTACCCGCGATTGGACGGAAAGACCCCGTAGAGCTTTACTGTAGCTTAGCATTGAATTTCGGTATTGTCTGTACAGGATAGGTGGGAGACTGAGAAACATGGGCGTCAGCCTGTGTGGAGTCATCCTTGGGATACCACCCTGACAGTACTGAGGTTCTAACTGGAGGCCATGAATCTGGTCACAGGACATTGTTAGGTGGGCAGTTTGACTGGGGCGGTCGCCTCCAAAAAAGTAACGGAGGCGCTCAAAGGTTCCCTCAGCGCGGTTGGAAATCGCGCGAAGAGTGCAAAGGCAGAAGGGAGCCTGACTGCGACACCTACAAGTGGAGCAGGGACGAAAGTCGGACTTAGTGATCCGGTGGTACCTCGTGGGAGGGCCATCGCTCAACGGATAAAAGCTACCTCGGGGATAACAGGCTGATCTCCCCCAAGAGTCCACATCGACGGGGAGGTTTGGCACCTCGATGTCGGCTCGTCGCATCCTGGGGCTGAAGTAGGTCCCAAGGGTTGGGCTGTTCGCCCATTAAAGCGGCACGCGAGCTGGGTTCAGAACGTCGTGAGACAGTTCGGTCCCTATCCGTCGCGGGCGTAGGAAATTTGAAGGGAGCTGTCCTTAGTACGAGAGGACCGGGATGGACAAACCTCTGGTGCACCAGTTGTCACGCCAGTGGCATCGCTGGGTAGCTATGTTTGGAAGGGATAAACGCTGAAAGCATCTAAGCGTGAAGCCCACCCTGAGATGAGATTTCCCATAACTCGTGCGTAAGCACGGTGTTAGTAAGACTCCTGGAAGAACACCAGGTTGATAGGTTAGAGGTGTAAGCATGGTAACATGTTCAGCTGACTAATACTAATAAGTCGAGGGCTTGACCTTAATATATATAAAGCGAAAATTTCACTGTGCAATTTTGAGAGAATATATATTTTCTCAATCTGGTGATTATGGCATGAAGGTAACACCCCTTCCCATACCGAACAGGTCGGTTAAGCTTCAATGCGCCAATGGTACTGCAGGGGTAACTTTGTGGGAGAGTAGGTCGTCGCCAGGTTAAAATATTCCGCGATAGCTCAACGGTGGAGCACTCGGCTGTTAACCGATAGGTTGAAGGTTCAAATCCTTTTCGCGGAGCCATTTTTATTTAAAGTATATAAAAGCTAGTTAATAGCTTTTTTTATTTGCCCAAAATTAATCTGTTATAACAAATATTATATAAATTTTTATAGTAAATAGAAATTTTTAGTAATAACTTTTATTTACTATAAATATATACTTAAGTATCAATAATTTTATGTTATTGATACTTTTATGTTTTTTTAAGGGATAATAAATACAACATAGTGCAAGTGAATTTTTAGACTATTTAGAAAATTTAGTTATTCGTAAAGGGTTTTTTATTTAAAGGTAGAATATATGAATATATATCTAATGAAAAGCTAGGAGGTATTGTATATGAAAGAATATAAAAGCAATAATCTAAGAAATGTAGGAATTGTTGGACATAGTGGATCGGGAAAAACTACAATAATGGAATCAATACTATATTACACCAAAGCTATAGATAGATTTGGAAAAGTTGATGATGGTACTACAGTTAGTGATTATGATAGTGAAGAAAAGAAGAGAAAAACATCTATTTCTACATCAGTAGCTTTAAGTGAATGGGAAGATGTGAAAATAAATTTAGTAGATATGCCTGGATATTTTGATTATATAGGTGAAATGATTGAGGGTTTAAGAGCTGTAGATATGGCAATGATAACTATCTGTGGTGTATCAGGTATAGAGGTTGGAACCGAAAAAGCTTGGGAATATATAAGCGAGCATAAGTTACCTAGAGCATTTTTTATTAACAAGCTAGATAGAGAAAATAGTAATTTTGAAGTAGTTTTGCAGGAGATAAAAGAAAGATTTGGAATATCTGCAGTACCAATTCAATACCCTATAGGTAGTGAAGAAAATTTTAAAGGTGTAATAAATGTAATATCTAGAAGAGCTCGAATATTTAATCCTAAAACACATAACATGGAAGATAGTGATATTCCAGAAGAATTAATTGATAAAGTAGATGAATGTAAACAAATGGTTATGGAAGCTGTAGCTGAGACTGATGAAATTTTATTAGATAAATACTTTAATGAGGGCTCTATAAGTGAAGAAGAAATATACCAGGGACTTATAAAAGGAGCTTCTAAGGGAGAAATTGCACCTATAATGTGCGGATCTGCATTACTGGGGATAGGAATTAACACCTTGCTAGAAGATATGATTGAATGTTTTCCTTCACCAATTGATACAACTCTTTACAGTGCAAAAGATATAAAAAATAATAAATATATGCAAGTTAAAATTAATGATACTGATCCATTTTCTGCATTAGTATTTAAAACTATCGCAGATCCATTTGTAGGTAAATTATCTATGTTCCGTGTAATTACTGGGAAAGCTAAGAGTGATACAATGGTATATAATACCAATAAAGAAAAAGAAGAGAAAATGGGTAATATGTATTTCTTAAAAGGTAAACAGCAATTTCAAACTCATGAAATTGAGGCAGGGGATATAGGGGCTGTTTCAAAACTTCAATATACTACTACAGGAGATACACTTTGTGATAGTGGGAGACTATTAATGTTTGACACTATGGATTTTCCGCAACCAGTATTTTCAAGGGCTATTGTAACTAAATCTAAAGGTGATGAAGATAAAATATCCAATGGATTAACAAAGTTATTAGAAGAAGATCCTACATTCTCAATAGCCAGGAGTGCAGAAAATTCACAAACTATAATCTCAGGGCTAGGTTCAACTCATCTACAGGTAATAGTTAGTAAATTGAAAAATAAATTTGGAGTTGATGTATCATTAGAAATTCCAAGGATTGCTTATAGGGAAACAATTAGAAAATCTTCTGATGTTCAAGGTAAACATAAAAAACAATCTGGAGGACATGGTCAATATGGTGATGTAAAAATTAAATTTGAACCTAGAATAGACGGAGCAGATGAATTAGAATTTGTTGATGCAGTAGTAGGTGGAACAGTTCCAAGGCAATATATACCTGCTGTTGAAAAAGGTTTAAAAGAATGCATTCAGCATGGAGTACTTGCTGGTTTTCCAGTTATAAGGCTTAAAACAACGCTGCATGATGGTTCATATCATGCTGTAGATTCTTCTGAAATGGCATTTAAAATGGCTGCTTCCTTAGCTTATAAGAAAGGTCTTCAAGAAGCACATCCTGTTTTATTAGAGCCAATTATGCACGTGGAAGTAACTTGTCCAGAGGATTATATGGGTGATATTATTACAGATATAAATAAAAAAAGGGGTAGAATACTAGGAATGGAATCAGTTGAGAGAGGACAGAAAGTCATAGGAGAAGTACCACAATCAGAGCTATTTAATTATGCAACAGATTTAAGATCAATGACTGGTGCTAGGGCAAATTTCAGAGTGAAATTTGAAAGATATGAAGAAGTGCCTTCAGAAGGAATTGATAAAATAATTGAAGCTAATAACAACCTGGAATAGAAGTTAATTGTTAGCTATACTCAAGGGATACTGTTTTTACGACCAATATTATAAAACCGTAGTTACATACGGTTTTATTTTTTTTGATTTAAATACTAATTTTTAAGATATCAAACAAATAAAAAAATATTATATTAAATACGTATATTTTACCTAAAATTACAAACCCTAATATTAAATATGTTAAAGAGGGGAGAATTGAATGTCTGAATATAGATTAGACCTTGTTTCTGATATTAACTTAAGTGATTATAGCAGCATTCATGATTATATGGGAATAATTGAACAAAATGATAAGTTCACAATTACTTCAAAAATGACAAGTCCTGAAGAAATGAAAATATTATGTAAAATGTTAGAAAACAATTATTTTACTATTGTAGCACAAGGAGGTACTCAAAATGGGGAGTATTATATTACATCGCAAAAGGAAAAATGATATTATCGATACTAGGTTAATAGAGCAGGCATATGGGTCCGATTCCACCTATAAAGCAACAATACATACTCTAGAAATTAATACTTATGCAGATTCATCAATTATTTCAAAATCAATGGTACCATCTGTAGATTTAGAATATCAGTTACGAACTAATAACAATGAAAACTTATCTAAATAATTAGTTAATATAATAGCATTTAAGATAATGATTTATTTAAGGCATCATAATTAGTTTTAAATACTTTGAAATAACAAATTTAAGAAAGGAACTTCCTTAAATTTGTTATTTATTTTATGCAAAATTATAGGGCTGATTCTCAATAACCAATATAGTTTTTTCATAGCGCTACAAAAAAAATATTGAATTTTTTTAAACTGAGTGTTATGTTATAAATAGGAAAAAATGAGAGCGAAATGCACTTTATTTATGTTTTATAAACAAAATTACTTAGGGGGGATCCGAATGAAAAAGGTAGTATTTACTAAAAACAGAAAAAATATATGGGATAAATTAGAAGAAAATTCTATAACATTGATGTTTGCAGGTGAGTCACCATATAAATCAGGAGATGAAAAATATGCATTCACTCCAAATAGGAATTTTTACTATTTAACAGGTATAGATAGAGAAAAGATGATTTTAATGTTAGTGAAAAGAAACGGTAAAGTTGACGAAACGCTGTTTATAGAAAAAAATGATCCTGTTATGGCTAGGTGGGTAGGAGAGAAAATGCCGGAAGTTCAGGCAAAGGAAATTTCAGGAATAGAAAGTATTTTGTTCATAGAAGAATTTGAAGAGGTTTTTGGAAGCATTATGGATAGAGCTAAAATAGATAATTTATATTTGGACCTTGAAAGACAACAGTTTCATTTATCAATGATGCCTTCACAAAATTTTGCTAAGCTTGCATTGGAACGATATCCATATTTAAGAATAAAAAACATATACCATGAAATGGCAAATCTTAGACTTATAAAATCCAAAGAGGAAATTGATCTAATAAGGGAAGCTATAGATATTACAGATAGAGGTATAAAAGCACTAATGCAAAATGCTAAAGTAGGCATGACAGAATATCAATTAGAGGCTTATTTTGATTTTACATTAAAAAGTAAGGGTATAACAGATTATGCGTTCCACACGATTGCAGCTTGTGGTGTAAATGCAACTATACTTCATTATGATAAGAATAATAGTGAACTTGAGGAAGGTAAATTAGTATTATTTGATTTAGGCGCTCAATACAAATATTACAATGCAGACATAAGTCGTACATTTCCTGTTAATGGGAAATTTACTGGGAGACAAAAGCAGGTTTATAATGTAGTGCTAAGAGCCAATGAAGCAGTAACAGCTATTGCAAGGCCAGGTATATTGTTCTCAGTTTTAAATGAAACTGCTAAAAATGTACTCGCCACTGGATGTATAGAGCTTGGCCTTATTAAAGAAGCTAGCGAATTACCTAAGTATTATTTTCATGGTGTAAGCCATTATCTAGGGATGGACACTCATGATGTAGGAAGTCGTGATATAGAACTAAAACCAGGAATGGTGCTTACTAATGAGCCAGGACTTTATATTGAAGAAGAAAATATTGGAATTAGAATAGAAGATGATTTATTGATTACAGAAGATGGATGTGAAAATCTTTCAAAACAGATAATTAAAACTGTAGAAGAAATAGAAGAATTTATGGCATTGTAGATTTTTATAAATATTTATCTATTTGTGAATAAGTAGTAAGTTTAAATTACTGCTTATTTTTTATAGAAAGAAATCATTATATGCTAGATTTTAAAGAAGATAGAAGGAGGAAGATATCATGATTAAAAAATTTATTTCTTATTACGGCCCTCATAAAAAATTATTCATATTGGACATGGTTTGTGCTTTTTTAGTAGCATCATTAGATCTTGTATTTCCTATGTTAACTAGAAATATTTTAAATGAAGCCTTACCACAGAACAATATAAATCGAGTATTTATGTTTACTGCAGTACTCGCAATTTTATATTTATTTAAATTAGTATTTAACTATATAATAGAATACTGGGGTCATGTTGTGGGTGTGAGAATGCAGTATGAGATGAGAAAAGATATATTTTCTCATCTTCAAACCTTGCCTTTCAAATATTTTGATGATAATAAAACTGGACATATTATGTCTAAAATAATTAATGACTTAATGGAAATATCAGAGCTTGCGCACCATGGTCCTGAGGATTTATTTATTTCTGTAGTTATGCTTATAGGATCTTTTATTGCCCTATGTACTATTAATGTGCAACTAACATTAATAGTGTTTGCTACGGTGCCCCTAATGATATGGTTTGCTATGAGCAGAAGAATTAAAATGGCAGATGCATTTAGAGCTGTTAGAAAAGAAGTTGCAAATGTAAATTCAAGCCTAGAGAATAGTATATCAGGCATAAGAGTTGCTAAATCCTTCACTAATGAAGAGTATGAAATGGAGAAGTTTGATGAAGGAAATGAGAAGTTTAAGCAGTCTAGGCAATATGCATATAAATATATGGCTAACTTTTCTGTTGGTATAAAATTTTTTGTGGACATGTTAAATGTTATTATTATAGGATTCGGAGGGTATTTTGTATATAAAAAATGGATAAACATACCTGATTTAGTAGCGTATTTATTGTATATACAATTTTTTATGCAACCAATTCGAAGACTTACCTCTTTTGTAGAGCAATACCAATCAGGTATGGCCGGTTTTGAAAGGTTTTTAGAGTTAATGAGTATGGAACCTGAAATAGTGGACAAGGACAATGCCATATTTCTTGAAAATGTATTGGGAGATATAGAATTAAAGGATATAACTTTTAGCTATAATGATAAAACCTCTATTTTATCTAATATGAGTTTACATATAGAGGAAGGAAAAACTTTAGCTATTGTTGGGCCATCAGGTGGAGGAAAAACTACCTTATGTCACTTAATTCCAAGATTTTACGAATTAGATGGAGGTGACATTTTAATTGATGGAAATAGTATAAAAGATGTTACACTGAAATCCTTAAGACAAAATATTGGAATTGTTCAACAAGAGGTGTTTTTGTTTACAGGAACTATAAAGGAAAATATATTATATGGAAGAGCCGATGCAACAGATGAGGAGATAATAGAAGCTGCTAAAAATGCAAATATACACGACTTTATAATATCGCTATGTGATGGGTATGACACAAATGTAGGTGAAAGAGGAGTTAAACTATCGGGTGGTCAAAAACAGAGGATGTCAATAGCTAGAGTGTTCCTAAAAAACCCTCCTATATTAATTTTAGATGAGGCTACATCAGCATTAGATAATGCTACAGAGATAATAATTCAAAAATCATTAGAAAAGTTATCTAAAGGTAGGACAACACTTGTAGTAGCTCATAGGCTTTCTACTGTAAAAAATGCAGATGAAATAGTAGTAATTACAGATCAAGGCATACAGGAAAAAGGTACCCATGATGAATTAATAGCTGTTTCCGGAATATATTCAAAATTGTATAATGCTCAATTTAAGGGATACATTCCAGACGAAGTAATATAAATATAGATTTTATGGTGATGTGAGATTTATTTTAGTAAAAGCTTATCTTCTTATTTTTAGGAGGTAAGTTTTTTATTTTGTAAAAAATATAAATAAGTAACAATAATTTGTATAAAAATGTAAAAAAAATCATTACGAAAATTAGTAGTAGAACAAGGGGAAAAAATTGTTTTAGAGAATAGTAAATATATGTAAATAATTAATTAATTGATTTTATTTATAGATAGATAACAATAAATTTTTTAAAACAAAAGTTGCAAAAGGGGGAGCAAAATGATTAAAAATAAGAATAACATAAGCGAACTATTAGATGACATCAAAACTTTCACATATTTTAAGGATAATGCAGAAATAGATGTGGTTTTAAAGGAGCGTGAAAGTATTAATATTAGAAGTTATGATGATAAATGTATAATTATTAATTTTTTCGATTATAAAAAAGGAATTTCCATGTTGTACAAAGATAGAAAATATATAAATAGGCGAATTCTTTAGTATTGAAGCTTAAAAGGTGATGACTTAATAGGAAATTAATATTCTATTACAATATGCAAGAAGGAAATAAAAGTGGGCATAATTAAAAGTATAAGTAAATTCATTGCAAGTGAGGTGTTTAGATATGATGTTTAATAAGTTTACAGAAAGAGCACAAAAAGTTTTGGTCTACGCTCAAGAAGAGGCTGAGGGATTAAAACATGGATATGTAGGTACAGAGCATATACTTTTAGGGCTACTAAAGGAACAAGATGGGCTATGTAAAAAATCATTGAATGATATGAAGATTTTTTCAGAAGGGGTAAAAAAATTAGTAATGGAGTATGAAGGTGAAGGCGATGTAGAAATGCGTAGAAGTGAGATACCTCTAACTCCAAGGACCAAACGATTATTAGAATTAAGTCTTATAGAAGCCAGAAATTTAAATCATAATTATATTAGCCCAGAACATATTTTGCTCGCACTAATTAGAGAAGCAGAAGGTGTTGCATATACAATTTTAGCTAATTTAGGAGCAGATTTTAACAAACTAAGGGATGATATATTAAAAAATTGGTGTTCTGAAGATACTCCAAAGGCAAATTTATCAAAAGAAAAACAAAAACATGGTACAGAAACCTTAGATCATTTTGGTAAAGACTTAACTGAAATGGCGAGAGAAGGTAAACTTGACCCTGTTATAGGGAGAGATAATGAAACTCAAAGGCTACTCGAAATTTTGTGTAGAAGAATGAAAAATAATCCCTGCCTTATAGGAGAGGCTGGTGTAGGTAAAACAGCAATAGCAGAGGGCCTTGCACAAAGAATAGCAACAGGCAGTATTCCAGAAATATTGAAAGATAAAAGAGTGATAACTTTGGATATATCCTTAATGGTTGCAGGTTCTAAATATAGAGGAGAATTTGAAGAAAGGCTTAAAAAGGTTATGCAAGAGATATTACAATCAGGAAATATTATTATATTTATAGATGAGATTCATACTATTATTGGAGCAGGAGGAGCAGAAGGGGCTATTGATGCTTCAAATATATTAAAACCTGCTCTTGCTCGTGGAGAAATTCAATGCATAGGTGCAACAACTATAGATGAATACAGAAGGTACATTGAAAAAGATTCAGCATTAGAGAGAAGGTTCCAACCTATAACTGTAGGAGAGCCAAGTAAAGAAGAAGCTGTTAATATATTAAAGGGGCTTCGAGATAAGTATGAAGCCCATCATAGAGTTAAGATTACAGATAGTGCAATTAATGCAGCTGTTAGCCTATCTGACAGATATATATCTGATAGATATTTACCGGATAAAGCAATAGATCTTATTGATGAAGCTGGTGCAAAGGTAAGAATTCAAAATTTAACTGCCCCACCGAATTTGAAAGATTTGAAAGATGAAATAGACAAAATTTCTAAAGAGAAATCCGATGCTATATTAGTACAGGACTATGAAAAAGCAGCTAAACTAAGAGATACAGAAAAACAATTAAAGGACAAATTAGATAGTTCAAAAAACAATTGGAAAACTCAAAATCAAGGAGATCAATTAATAGTTTCAGAATTTGAAATTGCAAATGTAGTATCAAAATGGACTAATATCCCTATAGAAAAATTGACACAAAAGGAATCAGAGAGGCTACTAAAGTTAGAAGAGGTACTTCAAAGAAGAGTAATAGGACAATGTGAGGCCGTTAAAGCTATTTCAAAAGCTGTTAGACGGGCGAGGGTAGGATTAAAGGACCCTAAGAGACCTATAGGTTCTTTTATATTTTTAGGACCCACTGGTGTGGGCAAAACAGAGTTATCAAAAGCACTAGCTGAGTCTATGTTTGGTAATGAAAATAACATGATAAGAATAGATATGTCAGAATATATGGATAAGCATACAGTTTCAAGGCTTGTTGGATCACCTCCAGGATACGTAGGGTTTGAAGATGGTGGGCAATTAACTGAAAAGGTGAGAAGAAACCCTTACTGCGTTATACTTTTCGATGAAATTGAAAAAGCCCATGCGGATGTAACTAATATTTTATTACAGATATTAGAAGATGGAAGGTTAACAGATGGGAAAGGAAAAACAGTGGATTTTAAAAATACAATAATTATAATGACATCAAATGTAGGAGCGTCCACTCTAAAAAAACAGAAGTCTCTAGGTTTCGATATAAAAGAAAATAATATAAATTCAGAATACGAAAAAATGAAAGAAAATATAATGGAAGAGTTAAAACATTCATTTAAACCTGAATTTCTAAATAGATTAGATGATATTATCGTATTTCATTCGCTAGAAAAGGATGATTTATATAAAATAGTAGAATTAATGCTTGAGGTAGTGAAGGAGCGTCTTAAAGATTTACAAATTAATATTAGTTTTGATGAGGAAACTAAAAAACAGTTAGCTCTTGCTGGACTTAATACTATTTATGGGGCTAGACCACTTAGACGAGAAATTACAAAGGTGGTGGAAGATATGATTTCTGAAGAAATACTTAAGGGGAATATTAATAAAGGGGATAATGTAAGTGTTTTTATTAAAAATAACGAGCTAATTTTTAAAACTTTATAAGACTTTGATTATTTGATGTTGTTTATATATAGTAAAAAGTATATACTTAAAAAGCATAGTTTAAAAAAAACCACTCTTGAGTGGTTTTTTAATTTGTATAAAATTACAAGAGGTAGTTTAATGTAGGAATTTGACACCGTATTTATTTTCATGTGGTTTACTAGAAATAAATAATTATATAAGTGATTTTTATATGACATAACTGTTTAAAATAAAGATATTAGGCGAAAATAAATAATTAAGCTAGAATACTGAGACCTGGTAGTGTATCCTAAGTTAGAAAATGTTCTAATGATTTAATGGAAATAATTATTAAGTAGGGAGAAAAATATGAGAGAAGAGAAAAGTAAGGAACTTATGAATATATTAAAATTAATGGCACCTGGGACTTCTCTTAGAGAAGGGCTTGAAAATATTTTAAGAGCTAAAACTGGCGGACTTATTGTCTTAGGGGATAGCAAGGAAATATTAGATATCGTAGATGGTGGTTTTGGAATAAATGCAGAATATAGTCCAGCGTACATATATGAACTAGCAAAAATGGATGGGGCTATTGTAATAAGCAGTGACTTGAAAAAAATAGTATATGCAAATACTCAACTTATGCCTAGTCCTACTATACCCACTTTTGAAACTGGAACAAGGCATAGAACCGCTCAGAGAATAGCTAAGCAAACGAGCTCTGTTGTTGTTGCAATATCACAAAGAAGAACTATTATAACAGTTTACAAAGAGGATATAAAATATGTTTTAAGAGATAGTAGTGTTATATTAGCAAAGGCAAGTCAAGCTATTCAGACTTTAGAAAAATATGTTTCAGTTCTTGAGCGAGTAGTAAGCAATCTAAATCTTTTAGAATTTCAAGATTTAGCTACTCTCTTTGATGTTATATCATCAATACAAAGGACCGAAATGGTTATGAGAATAGTTGGTGAAATTGAAAGATACATTTGTGAACTAGGAAATGAAGGTAGGTTAATTTCAATGCAATTAAATGAACTTATTAGAAGCGTTGAAGAGGACGGAATACTATTAATAAGAGATTATTGTCAAAGTGGTATGGATTATACGCAAATGTATAGACAAATAGAAAATATGAGTTCTGAGGAACTATTAGATTTAGATTTTATATCTAAAATAATTGGATATATAGGCGTTCCACTAGTGGACACTCTAATTTCTCCAAGAGGATATAGGATGCTAAATAAGATACCTAGAATACCTGCAAATGTAATAGAAAATTTAGTTAAGCACTTTAGAGAGTTAAAAGGTACAATGGAAGCTTCTTATGAACAACTTGATAGCGTAGAAGGTATTGGTGAAGCAAGAGCTAAAGCTATTAAAAATGGATTAAGAAGATTAAAAGAGCAATTTATGTTAGATAAACAAATATAGCACAAAATAAGTTTTAACTTATTTTGTGCTATATTCCTATCTCATATTATATTTACCTAAGGTATTAATCTTATCATACTCTTTTAAAAGAATGTCATACAAATTCAGGTCCAAAAGGTTACAGAGTGAGGTAGTATAAAAAAGATTATTTCCCAGTTCTCTCTCTAAGACATCTCTACAGCTTTCACAAAGCTTACCTTGCATATGAGTATCAAGTGAAGCACTAAGGGTATCCAAATCCAAATCATCTATATTATCAGGAGTATACTGCTTTTTTGCTTCAACTTTAATACAACCACAATTGGTAATAGATTTTATAACAGCTCTATTAACTCTTGCCTCAGACTCTTGAAGTTTAGTAATTATATCTAAAATACTTCTATGCCTTAATAGCGATTCATCCACAGAATTTTGAAAATTATCAAATATACAATCTTTCATTGTGTTCAACTCCTTACAAAGATTTAAATAACTATATTGTTTTAATTATAGGTTTTGTATTATGTTTTTGTCAATAAATTAAGTACAAATTTCAGCTTATGAATATATAATAAACCAATAGCAGTTTTATTAATAGGGGGAGATATTATGTTAAATATTGGTGAAAGAGTATTTATAGCAGATTATGGTGCTGGTTATATACAGGATATAGCTGGCAGTGAATTATATTTTATAAAAGATAAATATGTAAGCATTTATCTTTTATTAGATAATATGAATTTTATGATTCCTATAGATAAAATTGAAAATTATAAAATAAGAAATATTTTAAGTAAAATGGAACTAGAAACAACATTATTCACGATATTAAGCTATCCAGATTATATAGAGAGTAATTGGAACAATAGATATAGAACTAACAAGAAAAAAATCCAAAGTGGAAGTACTCTAAAGATGTGTCAAGTAATTAGAGACTTATATTATTTAAAGAGGGAAAATATGCTTCCACCAGGAGAAACAAAAATCTTAGAAAGAGTTGAAGGTATGGTAGCTAGTGAAATAATGCTAGTGCTTGAACTTAATATGGAACAAGCATTATCTAAAATAAGGAATTTAGTTTAACAAATTGTTAATTGTATGGTACATTTCATTGAAATACAGAAACTTATAGTATATATTAGATAATAACAGGATATAAATTGGAATAAGTGTTAATAATTTAGAAGGAGGTGAAATTTTTTGTTAAAAAAAATTTTAAGAGGACTTTTTACAATCATAGGGTTAATTATAGGCTATTTAGTAGGTGAAATGCTTCTAAGCACAGATTATTTAGCGGGATTTAATAATTTTAAAAGTGATACTATTCAAGGAATAATTTTTGTCATTTTTTCTACTTTGATTTTCGGGATTATTTTATTTCTAATATCTCCTATAATCGTATCTTTTATAATGAAGTTTATGGATTATGTTGAGAAAAGTACACAAAAGATGCCAACATCTCAAATTATTTTTGGTACATCTGGAGCAATAATAGGTCTTGTAATTGCATCTTTATTTGCAGGATTATTTAAATATCAATCTCTTATATGGAATATTATTGCTGTTATTTTTACAGTTATAATGGCAGCTTTGGGAGCAGATATTTGCGCTAGAAAAAGGGATGAAATCTTATCTTTTTTTACAAGCATTAAAAGGAAAGATGGATTCAAAGATAAAAAGGCTAAGGGGTTTACTAATGAAAATCCGAAAGTGCTAGATACATCCGTAATAATTGACGGTAGAATATTTGATATATGTCAAACTGGTTTTGTTGAAGGACCATTAATAATACCTACTTTTGTATTAGAGGAACTTAGGCATATTGCTGATTCTTCTGATGGGCTTAAGCGAAATAGAGGAAGAAGAGGTCTGGATATATTAAATAAAATTCAAAAAGAATTAAATATTGAAGTTGAAATTTGGGAGAAAGATTTTCCTGATATTGCAGAAGTGGATAGTAAACTTCTAAAATTAGCTCAGGTTTTGAATGGCAAAGTAATTACCAATGATTTTAATCTTAACAAGGTAGCTGAATTCCAAGGGGTTCCAGTTTTGAACATTAACGAACTGGCAAATGCAGTAAAACCAGTGGTTTTGCCAGGAGAAGAAATGAAAATTCAAGTGATGAAAGATGGAAAAGAATCAGGGCAAGGAATAGCTTATTTGGATGATGGCACAATGATTGTCGTTGAAGGCGGAAGGCGTTATATTGGTGAAAATATAGTTGTTATTGTAACATCGGTACTTCAGACTGCTGCGGGTAGGATGATTTTTGCTAAAAATAAGGATTCTTTAGTGAAAAATTAATCATATTACGTAAGTGAGGTTTGTTTATGAGTAGAAACTGTGCAATAATTTTGGCAGCGGGTAAGGGAACACGAATGGGCCAAAGTATTAATAAGCAATATTTAAAAATTAATAAGCATCCAATTTTGTATTATACTTTAAAAGCTTTCACGCAGTGCGATTGTATAGATGAAATTATAGTTGTTGTGGCAGAAGGTGAAATGGACTATTGCAGAGAAGAAATAATTAATAAATATAATTTTTTTAAAGTAAAAGCTGTAATCGTTGGAGGCGCTCAGAGGCAAGATTCCGTACTAAATGGTCTAAAGGCTCTGCGAAATTGTGAAATTGTGCTTATTCATGATGGGGCAAGGCCATTTATAAACGAATCTATTATTAAAAATGCGATAGTGTATGCTAATTTATATGGAGCAACTGCCTGTGGAGTAAAGCCTAAGGATACTATTAAGATTGTGGATGCATCAGGATTTTCTATAAAAACTCCTGATAGAGAAATGCTTTTTTGTGTTCAAACGCCTCAAGCATTTAAATATGACCTCATATTAAAATGTCATATGAAAATTAGTGAAGAGGATATCCGGGTAACCGATGATACCATGGTAGTTGAAAGGTATGGTAATAGAGTGTATCTTTATGAAGGTAGCTACAATAATATAAAGATTACAACTCCAGAGGATCTAGAAATGGGAAAACAAATATTAGAAGCTTCGAGTAGTTGACACTATAGGATTTAATAGGTATAGTTACTTATAACTATAAAGAAAATTTTAAAAAATTAAATATTAGGCAATGATGAAGAATAGTAAAGGCCAGTTTACAGAGAGAAAATACTAGGTTGAGAGATTTTCAAAGGTTTTGAACCCACTTTTGAGCTGTAGTAAAACTACCGGTAGTATATATCGTTAAAAAAATAAGTGCAAATTTAGGTGGTACCGCGAATTTACTCGCCCTAAAACAGGGGCGAGTTTTTTATTTTTTGCTATCGTTTTAAATAAGGCATCTTAAAAAATATAATAGTTTAATGATCAATTATTTTTTCAGTGTGCCTAAGATATATAAGGAGGAATATTCATGAAATTATCAAAAATGTTAATAAGTACATTAAGAGAAGTACCGGCTGAGGCAGAAATAGTGAGTCATCAATTAATGTTAAGAGCTGGAATGATAAGGAAGGTCTCCTCGGGTGTTTATAATTATATGCCATTTGGAATAAAAGTTATAAAAAAAATTGAAAAAATTGTTAGATCAGAAATGGAAGTAGCAGATGCACAAGAGTTTTTAGCATCAGCCCTACTGACTTCAGAACTATTAATAGAATCTGGCAGGTGGAATATTTTTGGGTCAGAGATATTTAGATTAAAAGATAGAAATGAAAGAGAATTTTGTTTAGCACCCACGCATGAAGAAACATTTACAGATATAGCTAGGAATGAAATCAAATCCTATAAACAACTACCTTTGAATTTATATCAAATCCAAACAAAATACAGAGATGAGAAAACACCAAGACTTGGGGTAATGACATCAAGAGAATTTACAATGGGAGAAGCTTGTAGTTTTGATGCTAGCAATGAGGGACTAGATATATCTTATAATAAAATGTATAATGCTTATACTAATATTTTTAAAAGATGTAGTCTTAAATGTAAGGATGTAGAGGCTGACTGCGGAGCGATGGGTGATTTATCTTCATTAGAATTTATGGTTAAATCTGAAGTTGGTGAAGAGGAGGTAGTTACCTGCAGTTCATGTGGCTATGCGGTTAATATGGAGAAGGCAACAAGTACTTCGGAGCCAATGAAAAAAGAGGAATTTAAGGAACTTAACAAAATATTAACTCCAGGTATAAAAACTATAGAGGATTTAGCGAAATTTTTTAATACAACAAATAAAAAATTTGCTAAAACTCTAATATTTAAGGCCGATGATAGAGTAATTGCTGTTATGGTACGTGGAGACAGACAATTAAACGAGAATAAAGTAATAAATGCAATAGGTGGAGCTAAGAAATTTGAATTGGCAGATGAAGGGGTTGTAATGGCATCAACATCTGCAATTGTCGGGTTTGCTGGTCCAATTGGTATTGTGGCGGATTTACTATTAGTAGACTCCGAGGTAGCTAATATGTATAATTATATAGTTGGTGCAAATGATACAGGATATCATTATGAAAATGTTAATTATGGTAGAGACTTTAAAGGCTTGGTTGGAGATTACAAAAAAGTAGTTGAGGGAGATAAATGCAGTAAGTGTGGATCTCAAATTACAATTGATAGGGGTATAGAATTAGCACACATCTTTAAATTAGGAACTGTTTATTCACAACCTATGGGTGCAACTTTTATAGGCCAAGATGGAAAAAATAAGCCTTTAGTCATGGGACGGTACGGTATAGGTATAAATAGAACAATGGCAGCTATTATTGAACAACATCACGATGAAAATGGTATAAAATGGCCAATGTCCGTTGCGCCATATCAAGTTGTAGTAGTTCCAGTATCTACAAAAGACGAAGATCAGATGAAAATTGCGGAAGAAATTTATAACAAACTTAAAGGAATAGGCGTAGAGGTTCTTATGGATGACAGAAATGAGAGAGTTGGAGTTAAATTTAAGGATTTGGATTTAATTGGAATTCCAATAAGAATTACTATAGGTAAAAAAATTTCTGAAGGTAATGTTGAGTTTAAATTGCGATATGCTGGAGATAATGAAATAATAGAAATAGATTCAGTTATGGATAGAGTTAAACAAGAATTTGTAAATAATAACATAACATTGTAGATCTAAGAAGGAGAATAACCATGGAATTTAATATGCTTAAAGGAAAATTTACAAGGGATGGAGCTAAACAATTAAACCCACTTGTTCTTGCAATAGTTGGAGATGCAATTTATGAGGTGTTTATTAGAGCATATCTCGTAGAAAAAAATAGAGATATGAATGCCCATAAAATTCATATTAAAGCAGTTGCATATGTAAAAGCACATGCACAAAGTGAGTATATGAAATTCCTTATAGAAGATTTAAGTGAAGAAGAACTTAGTATATTTAAAAGGGCTAGAAATTCAAAAAGCGGGACTACTCCCAAAAATGCAGATTTGAATGAATATAAGTGGGCTACAGGATTTGAAGCTTTAGTAGGTTTCTTATATTTAAGTGAACAGAATGAAAGATTAAACTATATTTTCGAGAAAATTATAAATTTTGATTTGGAGGATGAGTAAGTATGCTTGTGGTTAAATTAATAGAGCACACGCCCAATCCTGAGAAAATTGTAGCGGCAGCAGCTAAACTTTGTTATAGCCCCGTAGGTGTGGATGAAATACTAGAAAATTTAGATGAGGAAAAAACTGCGAAACTTTTGAATATGTTGATGACTTATGGACATCATTCACCAATAGAACATGTGAGCTTTACTTTTGCAATTGAAGGTATATCTAGAAGCTTGACACACCAATTGGTTAGACATAGGGTAGCGTCATATTCTCAACAAAGTCAGAGGTATGTAAAGCTTGAACAATTCGAATACATAATTCCGCCAGACATTGAGAAAAATGAAAGAGCAAAAAAAATTTTTATAGAGTCTATGAATCGTGTTCAAATAGAGTATAATCAGTTAGTGGAGATATTATGCAAGGATGAGTTAGAAAATCTTATAAAAGAGTATTTAAGTCACAAAAAATTAATTAATCCTGAAGAAATTGAGAAAAAACAATATATAATTCTTAAGGGAAAAGCAGAAAAAAAAGCTATTGAAGATGCAAGGTATGTGTTTCCAAATGCTTGTGCAACTAAAATAATAGTTACTATGAATGCTAGAGAATTGATTCATTTCTTTAATCAGAGATGTTGCACTAGAGCTCAGTGGGAAATACGCCAAATGGCAAAAATAATGCTTATGCAAGCAAGAAAAGTAGCACCTGTACTGTTCAAATATGCGGGACCGAGTTGTGTTAATGGACCATGTCCTGAAGGCAGTATGTCTTGTGGAAAAGTCATGGATATAAGAAAAGAATATGCAATTAAATAGATAAAGAAAGAAAGAGGTATTTAAAATGAGTGATAATAAGAAATATCAAGAAAACAAAGGCAGTAGAGGGGTTTCAAGTAGCAGAGAAGATAGAAGTGGAACAGCTTCTAAAAGATATAAGACCGGCGATGCAACTACAAAAGAAAACAAAGGGTTTTCAAGTGGTAAAGCAGGTTCAAAAGAAGGCAAAAGTTTTTCAAGTAGTAAATATGAAAAAAGACCAGCACCTTCAAGAAGATATAGAGGTGACGATGCAAGTTCAAAAGAAAGTCATGACGGAGTAGGTAACAGAGAAGATAAAAACAAAGTAAACAATAAAAGAAATAAACAAAGTGATGAGAATGTAGTAGAAAACAAGAAGTTTACTAAAGAGAGAACTGAAATAAATCCTAGAAATAATAATGCAAGTGGTGAAGCTGAACCCCAAATCTTGAGAGAAGATTTAATTGAAGGAAGAAATGCAGTTATAGAAGCATTAAAATCAGATAGAACTATAGAATATATTCTTATTGCCAAAGGTGATTTGGTAGGGTCTATAAGTGTAGTATTAGCATTAGCGAAAGAAAAGGGGATTGTTACCAAAGAAGTTGACAGAAGAAAGCTAGATGAAATGTCTCAAACTTCATCACATCAAGGAGTTATGGCAGTAGTAACACCTTATAAATATTTTGGATTAAATGACATATTTAAATATGCAGAGGAAAAAGGAGAAAAGCCCTTTATAATTATACTAGATGAAATTGAAGATCCTCATAACTTTGGATCTATAATAAGAACTGCAGAGGTATGTGGAGCTCACGGCATAATAATACCAAAGAGGAGAAATGTAGGAGCTACGCCAATAGTATATAAAACCTCAGCCGGTGCTATTGAACATGTAAAAATAGCAAAAGTAACTAATATAAATGCAGCCATAGAAGAAATCAAAGAACGTGGAGTCTGGGTTTATGGTGCCGATATGGAAGCCGAAAATTATATTTTTAATACGGATTTAACTGGTGCAGTAGCACTTGTTATTGGAAGTGAAGGTAGAGGTATTTCTAAACTTACAAAAGAAAAATGCGATGTTCTGGTAAAAATACCTATGGTTGGGAAAATAACCTCTTTGAACGCATCTGTTGCGGGTGGTATAATAATGTATGAAATTATGAAACAAAAAATAAAGTAATTCGTGAAAACATTTTTTGTTGATGGGTATAATGTTATTCATAGCTGGCCAAATCTTAAAAAGATTAAAGAGTTCAGCTATGAATCTTCCCGCCTTCAACTTATTGATACTCTTCAAAACTACTCGGAATTTAAAGGTTATAAAGTGTTTATAGTTTTTGATGCACATATGGTTAAAGGTAGCATTGAAAAAAAAGAAAAACAAGGAAATTTGTTTGTGGTTTTTACAAAAGAGGGTGAAACCGCAGACAATTATATTGAAAGAACCGTAAATAACATAGGACGAAAATCGGAAATATGCGTTGTTACATCAGACTCTTTAGTACAACAGGTTACGTTCCAAAGAGGCGCAATCAGAATGTCCTCTATTGAATTTTATTATGAAGTAATAAGTATTGAAAAAAAAATACAAATCAAGACAGAAAAAAAATATTTAGAAAAAAGAAATAGCTTAGAAGAGAGAATAGATGAAAAAACATTGGAGAAACTTGAGAAAATTCGAAGGAACCTTTGAATTGTCTTGACTATAGAAATTCTTCTAAGGTATAATCATCTATATGACACATGTTTGGTGTGGAGGGGATATTTGTTGGAGAAGATCGTTAGAGTAAGTGTGGACATTTCATGCTTTGAGGATAGGTTGGATGAAGAAGTAGTTATTGAAGCACAAAAGAGAAATGTTAGAGCGCAAGAATATTTAATTAATAAGTACAAAAATTTTGTTAAAGCTAAAGCTAAGTCATATTTTTTGATTGGTGCCGATAAGGAAGATATTTACCAAGAAGGAATGATAGGTCTCTATAAGGCTATTAGAGATTTTAAGGCGGATAGATTATCTTCTTTTAGAGCTTTTGCAGAAATTTGTGTTACAAGACAAATAATCACAGCGATAAAGACAGCAACTCGACAAAAACATATTCCTCTTAATACATATATCTCTTTAAACAAACCAATATATGATGAGGAATCAGACAGAACATTATTAGATGTGTTATCAGGTGCTAAAATTACTGATCCTGAAGAACTAGTTATAAGCCGTGAAGAAGTAATAAGCATTCAAAATGAAATTGGGCAAGTTCTTTCAGAATTAGAAATGGAAGTGTTAATGTCATACTTGGATGGTAAATCCTATCAAGAGATTGCTTGTGATTTAGACAGGCATGCCAAATCTATTGATAATGCTCTTCAAAGAGTAAAAAGAAAATTAGAGAAATGTCTAAGTAAAAGATAAAAATGTATTGACAAATTGGATAAACAATAGTAAAATTAATAACTGGTGTATAGCTTTTAGTTGTACGTCAGCGGGAGTAGCTCAGTGGTAGAGCACCAGCTTCCCAAGCTGGGTGTCGCGGGTTCAATACCCGTTTCCCGCTCCAAAATTAAGTGCCCATATAGCTCAGTCGGCAGAGCGTCACCTTGGTAAGGTGGAGGTCACCGGTTCAATCCCGGTTATGGGCTCCATAATTATTAAGGTCTTAAAACACACTAGGATAAGTTTACTTGCACTAAAGTGTAATTATTTAAATAAGGAGGAATATAAAATGGCAAAAGCAAAATTTGAAAGAACTAAACCTCATGTAAACATTGGAACAATAGGACACGTAGATCACGGCAAGACAACATTAACGGCAGCAATAACAGCGGTACTTGCAACTAAGGGTTTAGCACAAGCATCTAAGTTTGACCAAATTGACAAAGCACCAGAGGAAAGAGAAAGAGGGATTACAATCAACACCGCGCATGTTGAGTATGAAACAGTAAATAGACATTATGCACACGTTGATTGCCCAGGACATGCAGATTATGTAAAGAACATGATTACTGGAGCCGCACAAATGGACGGAGCAATCCTAGTTGTTAGTGCAGCAGATGGTCCAATGCCTCAAACAAGAGAGCATATACTACTTGCAAGCAGAGTTGGAGTAGGATATATAGTAGTATTCTTAAACAAAGCAGATATGGTAGATGATCCAGAATTATTAGAACTTGTTGAAATGGAAGTAAGAGAACTATTAAGTGAGTATGACTTCCCAGGTGATGATATTCCAATAGTAACAGGATCAGCATTAAAAGCATTAGAAAATCCAACAGACGAAGAAGCATCAAAATGCATATTCGAATTAATGGAAGCTGTAGATACTTATATCCCAACACCAACAAGAGCAACAGATAAACCATTCTTAATGCCAGTAGAAGATGTATTCACAATTACAGGTAGAGGAACAGTTGCTACAGGAAGAGTTGAAACTGGTATACTTAAGGTTGGAGAAGAAGTAGAGATCGTTGGACTTAGCGAAGATAAAAGAAAAGTTGTATGTACTGGAGTTGAGATGTTTAGAAAGCTTCTAGACCAAGCAATGGCAGGAGACAACATCGGAGCATTATTAAGAGGAGTACAAAGAACTGATATTCAAAGAGGTCAAGTACTTTCAAAACCAGGTTCAATACATCCACATGATAAATTTGTAGGTCAAGTATATGTACTTAAAAAAGAAGAAGGCGGAAGACATACTCCATTCTTCGACGGATATAGACCACAATTTTACTTCAGAACAACTGATGTAACTGGATCAATCAAATTACCAGATGGAATGGAAATGGTAATGCCAGGAGATCACATAGATATGAATGTTGAATTAATTACTCAAGTAGCAATGGATGAAGGACTAAGATTTGCTATTAGAGAAGGCGGAAGAACAGTAGGTTCAGGCGTTGTTACTTCAATAGTTAAATAATACAAAAAAACAAGACACAATTATAATTAGATATAAACTAGGGCTAAGTTTTAGGCTTAGTTCCTAGAAAATAAAAATGAATGTTAAATTGTAGGTAAAAGGAACGTTTAATGAAAAAACACCTTGAACTAATCCATTGACATATCTATTAAGTTGTGATAAATTGTTTAAGTAAAATAAAAAATACAAAAGATAGCATAATGCTTATTTTGCATTGGCTTTCTTCAATAGATGGAAAACCGGGAGGTGTAGATTGTGAGAGTAAAAGTAACCTTAGCATGTACTGATTGCAAACAGAGAAATTACAATACAATGAAAAACAAAAAAAATAACCCAGACAGAATAGAAATGAAAAAATACTGTAAGTTCTGCCACAAACATACACTTCATAAAGAGACAAAATAATACAGCATAAAACACAAAACGTTGGGGGATGTGAATGAAATGGCTGTTAATGGTAACATTAAAGTAAAAGAAAAATCAACCCAAAAAGGAATAGTTAAGTTTTTCAAGGACCTTAAGGCAGAAGTGAAAAGAATAACTTGGCCTTCAAAAAAAGACATTCAAAAGGCAACTATTGCGGTGGCAAGTTTTTCTTTTATTTTTGTAATCTTTGTGGGTTTGTTGGATTCTGGTTTTAATAACCTCTATAAACTAATCTTTAAATAAGGTAAAAAAAGGAGGTAGGGGACGGAGTACTCCACCCTTTAAGTTATGGCAGATAAAGCTAAATGGTATGTTGTACATACATATTCTGGTTATGAAAATAAAGTTAAAGCCAACCTAGAAAAAGCAATTGAAAATAGAAATCTTGAGGAATATGTACATGACATTCAAGTTCCTATGGAAGAAGTAGTTGAAGTAAAGGATGGAAAGAAAAAAATAACTTTTAAAAAAGTGTTTCCAGGTTATGTAATGGTTAAAATGCTTATGACAGATGAATCATGGTATATAGTTAGAAATACTAGAGGTGTAACAGGGTTCGTAGGACCAGGTTCTAAGCCGGTGGCTCTTACTGAAGATGAAGTCAGAACTATGGGGATAGCAGAAAAAGTAATAGTTGTTGACTACGAAGTTGGTGAGAACATTCAGGTGATATTTGGACCTTTAGAAGGATTTGTTGCATTAATACAAGAAATTCATTTGGATAAGCAGAAAGTTAAAGCACTTATTAATATGTTTGGCAGAGAAACACCTGTTGAGCTAGAATTTAATCAAATACAAAAATTAGACTAGGTACTAAGTGGGAGGATTTTAATCCGCATTACCACAATATAGGAGGTATAAACTCATGGCTAAGAAAATAACAGGAATGATAAAACTTCAACTTCCTGCAGGAAAAGCAACACCAGCACCACCGGTTGGTCCAGCACTTGGACAACACGGGGTTAATATTATGGGATTCTGTAAAGAATTCAACGCAAAAACTGCTGATCAACCAGGAATGATAATACCAGTAGTAATAACAGTATATCAAGATAGATCTTTTAGTTTCATATTAAAAACTCCGCCAGCAGCTATACTATTAAAGAAAGCAGTTGGACTTGAAAGTGGTTCAGGAGTTCCAAACAAAACTAAAATTGCAACAGTTTCTAAAGCTAAAGTAAGAGAAATAGCAGAACTTAAGATGCCGGATTTAAATGCAGCATCAATTGAAGCTGCTATGAGCATGATAGCTGGAACAGCAAGAAGTATGGGAATAGTTGTAGAAGAATAAAATTCTATAAATTACGTGGGAGGTAAAAACCGTTATAACCACGAAGGAGGATACTAATATGGGAAAAAATTACATAGAGAGTTCAAAGCTTGTAGATAAAACAGCTCTATATACACCAACAGAAGCTATGGAAATTGCGGTGAAAACTGCTAAGGCTAAATTTGATGAAACTATCGAGCTTGCTGTAAGTCTTGGTGTTGATCCAAGACATGCAGATCAACAAGTTAGAGGAGCAGTAGTGCTTCCTCATGGAACAGGTAAAACAGTTAGAGTTCTAGTTTTTGCTAAAGGCGAAAAAGCTAAAGAAGCAGAACTTGCAGGCGCTGACTTTGTTGGAAATGATGAGTTAGTTGATAAAATCCAAAAAGAAAATTGGTTTGAGTTTGATGTAGTTGTTGCTACACCAGATATGATGGGTGTTGTTGGTAAATTAGGTAGAGTGTTAGGACCTAAAGGATTAATGCCGAATCCAAAGTCAGGAACAGTAACATTTGATGTTACTAGAGCAATAAATGAAATAAAAGCTGGTAAAGTTGAGTATAGAGTTGATAAAACTTCTATAATCCATGTACCACTTGGAAAAGCATCTTTTGGCGCTGAAAAATTAGTTCAAAACTTCCATGCTTTAATGGAAGCAGTAGTTAAAGCTAAACCAGCAGCAGCAAAAGGACAATACTTAAAGTCAGTATCAGTTTCTAGTACAATGGGACCTGGAATAAAAGTTAATCAATCTAAAGTATTAGATTAGTATTGACAAGTTGACTTAAGCATGGTACAATTCACAAAGTAAAATAGATAATATTCCGTAGATAGTAGGTGCGAAAGCGTAAAAGACAACATACCTACCGAGGATTCCAATAAATGTACTTTTGTACGGATATTAGGTCTCTTCGTGTCTACGGAGAGATCTTATTTTTTATAAAGCAGTTAAAAACTGTGAGGAGGTGCATACACAGTGTTAAGCAATAATAGACAATTAAAAGAAGCTAAAGTAGCAGAAATAAAAGAAAAATTAGAAAAAGCTCAAGGTGTAGTACTTAGCCAATATCAAGGTCTAAATGTAGAAGATGATACGCTACTAAGAAAAAACCTTAGAGAAGCTGGAGTGGAATATAAAGTTTATAAAAACACACTAGTTATTCTAGCAGCTAGAGAATTAGGAATTGAAGGTATAGTAACACACCTAAAAGGTTCTATTTCAATAGCGTTCGGATATGAAGAACCAACAGTTGCAGCTAGAATTTTAAATGAATTTGCAAAAACTCATAAGAAATTAGAGCTTAAAGCAGCTATAATCCAAGGAGAAATATTTGATGCTGCTCAAGTTAATCAATTGGCATCAATACCACCAAGAAATGTTCTTATTGCAAAATTACTTGGAAGCTTCAAAGCTCCAATATCAAATCTTGCATACGTATTGAACTCAATTAAAGAACAAAAAGAATTAGCAGAGTAATTTTAAAATTATTAGGCTGAAACAAATAGTTTTGATTGATTCAAACTATTAAGAAAAATAAAATATATATATGAAAAAAATTCGGAGGTGCATTTATAATGACAAGAGAAGAAATTATTCAAGCTGTAAAAGATATGAGTGTTTTAGAATTAAACGAATTGGTAAAAGCTTGCGAAGAGGAATTTGGCGTAAGTGCTGCAGCACCAGTTGCAGCTGCAGGAGCTGCTACAGCTTCTGCTGAAGAAAAAACTGAATTTGATGTAATTTTAACTAGTGCTGGCCCTAACAAAATTAAAGTTATTAAAATTGTTAGAGAATTAACAGGACTTGGATTAAAAGAAGCTAAAGATATAGTTGATGGAGCTCCTAAAACAATTAAAGAAGCTGTAAACAAAGAAGATGCTGAATCTATAAAAGCTAAACTTGAAGAAGTTGGCGGCGGAGTAGAAATAAAATAATTTTATTATAAAATGAGGGTACTTTTTATTAAGAGTGCCCTTTTTTTGAAATGTTATGTTGACATAGAAATATAATTATGATAATATAGCATAATGCACTGGAAATTAGTAGTTTATCATTAAAAAAAATGTAATTACTGATAAAAGTGAATTAAATTAACAAAAATGGTTATAATAACATGATGAAAATGTGTGAATCCAGAAACACAAAGTCCTAGGGGAAGGTGTGTTTTTGGTTATTTTAGTTTATACAAGGGGTGAAAGCTGATGGTACATCCTGTCCAATTAGGTAAAAGAACAAGAATGAGTTTTTCAAAAATAAGAGAAGTAACTGATATGCCGAATTTAATTGAAATACAGTTAGACTCTTATAATTGGTTTTTAAAAGAAGGACTTCAAGAGGTTTTTGACGATATAAATCCTATTCAGGATTATACAGGAAATCTTGTTCTAGAGTTTGTAGGATACAAACTTGATACAGATAATATCAAGTATTCGGAAGAACAATGTAAAGAAAGAGATACAACATACGCAGCTCCTCTAAAAGTTAAAGTTAGATTGCGTAATAATGAAACTGGTGAAATCAAAGAGCAAGAAGTCTTTATGGGAGATTTCCCACTTATGACACCTCAAGGAACATTTGTTATTAATGGAGCGGAAAGAGTTATAGTAAGTCAATTAGTTAGATCTCCAGGGGTTTACTACAATTATTCTGTTGATAAAACAGGAAAAAAACTTTACTCCTCAACAGTAATTCCAAATAGGGGAGCATGGCTTGAGTATGAAACAGATTCTAATGATATTGTTTATATTAGAATTGACAAGACAAGAAAACTGCCTATAAGTATTTTGGCTAGAGCTATGATGGATAATGGTAGTGATTTAGACTTACATGAATTATTAGGTGAGGAAGAAAGACTAACAGCAACCATAGAAAAAGACAATACAAAAACAAGAGAAGAAGCGCTGATAGAAATATATAAGAGGCTAAGACCAGGCGAACCACCTACAGTGGATAGTGCGGTATCTCTTATTGATTCATTATTCTTTGATGCAAAAAGATATGATTTATCAAGAGTTGGTAGATACAAGTTTAATAAGAAGTTATCAATTAATCACAGAATTGCAAACCAAATTGCTGCTGAGAATATTGTTAACCCTATAACTGGTGAAGTTATAGTTGAAAAAGATGAAAAAATAGACAGAGAAACTGCTCTAGACATTCAAAACTTGGGAATCAATGTAGTAGATCTTCAAGTAGAGGATAAAGTGATAAGAGTTATAGGAAATAACTTTGTCAACATTAATAAAGTAGTTAAATTTGATATATCTGATCTTAATATTAGGGAAATGGTTCACTATCCAACCTTAAAAGGAATATTAGATAATTTCAGCGACGAAGAAGCAATTAAAGAGCAAATTAAAATTAATAAAAGTAGATTAATACCAAAACATATAATTAAAGATGATATGTATGCTACAGTGAGCTACGAGTTAGGACTAACTTATGATATCGGTTATATTGATGATATTGATCATTTAGGAAATAGAAGAATTAGATCTGTAGGAGAACTTTTACAGAATCAATTTAGAATAGGATTATCTAGAATGGAACGAGTTGTAAAAGAAAGAATGACAATTCAGGACCAAGAAGGAATAACACCTCAAGCACTTATAAATATCAGGCCAGTAGCTGCAGCTATAAAAGAATTTTTTGGAAGTTCACAACTTTCTCAATTCATGGATCAAACAAATCCATTATCAGAACTTACCAATAAAAGAAGATTATCTGCACTAGGACCAGGTGGACTTTCAAGAGAGAGAGCAGGGTTTGAAGTTAGAGACGTTCATTACTCCCATTATGGTAGAATGTGTCCTATAGAAACTCCAGAAGGACCCAACATAGGACTTATTAACTCTCTTGCTAGTTATGCTAAAGTAAATGAATATGGTTTTATTGAAACACCATATAGGGTTGTTGATAAGAAAACATTAGTAGTTACAAAAAAGATTATTTATATGACTGCAGATGAAGAAGATTTATATTTAGTAGCACAGGCAAGTGAACCAATTGGTGAAGATGGTACTTTCGTAGATAAAAAAGTAACTGTAAGAGCTAAGCAGGAAGTAATGGTTGTTCCAAAAGAAGAAGTAGATCTTATGGATATATCACCAAGGCAAATAGTTTCTGTTGCTACAGCAATGATTCCTTTTCTTGAAAATGATGATGCCAGTCGTGCTCTAATGGGTTCTAACATGCAACGTCAAGCAGTACCACTATTAAAATCTCAAGCGCCATTTGTTGGTACAGGGATAGAATACAGAGCAGCAGTAGATTCAGGTGTTCTTCCAAAGGCTAAAAATGCAGGTGTAGTTGAGTATGTAAGTGCAAATGAAATTAAGGTAAGAAGAGACTCAGATAATGAGCTAGATACTTATAAAATTCTTAAGTTTAAGAGATCCAATCAAGGTACATGTATAAATCAAAGACCTATAGTTAATAAAGGTGAAAAAGTTGGAGTAAACACAGTACTTGCAGATGGACCTTCAACGGACCTTGGAGAAATAGCTTTAGGTAAGAACATTCGTATTGGGTTTGTAACTTGGGAAGGCTATAACTATGAGGATGCAATGTTAATATCTGAAGAACTTGTTCGCGATGATATATTTACTTCAGTTCATATTGAAGAATACGAATCAGAAGCAAGAGACACGAAACTAGGACCAGAAGAAATAACTAGAGACATTCCTAATGTCGGCGAAGATGCACTTAAAGACATAGATGAGGGCGGAATAATAAGAATAGGTGCTGAAGTAAGATCTGGAGATATCCTAGTTGGAAAAGTAACGCCTAAGGGAGAGACAGAACTTACAGCAGAGGAAAGATTATTAAGAGCGATATTTGGTGAAAAGGCAAGAGAAGTAAGAGATACATCACTTAGAGTGCCACATGGCGAAGCTGGAATAATAGTTGACGTTAAAGTGTTCACTAGAGAAAATGGTGATGAACTTCCACCAGGTGTAAATGAACTAGTTAGATGTTATATAGCTCAAAAAAGAAAGATATCTGTAGGAGATAAGATGGCAGGAAGACATGGTAATAAAGGGGTTATCTCTAGAGTATTACCTGTAGAAGATATGCCGTTTTTACCTGATGGAAGGCCACTTCAAATATGCTTAAATCCGCTTGGGGTTCCTTCACGTATGAATATAGGCCAGGTATTAGAAGTCCATTTAGGTTGGGCAGCTAGTGAACTTGGTTGGCATATTGCAACACCAGTATTTGATGGTGCTCTTGAGGAAGAAATTGAAGCATGTCTGGAAAAAGCAGGATACCATGCAGATGGAAAAACTGACTTATATGATGGAAGAACAGGAGAAGCATTTGATAGCAGAGTTACTGTTGGATATATGTACATCTTAAAACTACATCATTTGGTTGATGATAAAATACATGCTAGGTCAACAGGTCCATATTCTCTAGTAACTCAGCAACCATTAGGTGGTAAAGCTCAGTTTGGTGGCCAAAGATTTGGAGAAATGGAAGTTTGGGCACTAGAAGCCTATGGTTCAGCTCATACTCTGCAAGAAATTTTAACAGTTAAATCTGATGATGTTGTAGGTAGAGTTAAAACTTATGAAGCGATAGTTAAAGGCGAAAATATTCCAGAGCCAGGCGTGCCTGAATCCTTTAAAGTTCTTATAAAAGAACTACAAGCGTTATGTTTGAACGTTAAAGTTCTTACTGACGATTTAGAAGAAATCAAACTGAAAGAATCAGTTGATGATGAAATTGAAGAATTAAATTTAAATGTTAACATAGAAGGATCAGAAGATATAATTCCTGAGGCACCAACGGAAGAGTACATTGAACTTATCGATGATGACGAAGAAGTAGACGTTGATATAAATTACGATGAAATACCCTTAGAAGAATTTGGTGAGGACTTAGAATTAAATGATTTTAATGATGAACATTAATATGAAGGGAGGATGTACCCTTGTTTGAATTTAATAATTTCGATGCTATTCAAATAGGATTAGCATCACCGGAACAAATCAGAGAATGGTCAAAAGGTGAAGTTAAAAAACCTGAGACTATAAACTATAGAACTTTAAAACCTGAAAGAGATGGACTTTTTTGCGAAAGAATATTTGGTCCAATTAAAGATTGGGAATGTCACTGTGGGAAATATAAGAGAGTAAGATATAAGGGAATAGTTTGTGATAGATGTGGCGTTGAAGTTACAAAATCTAAAGTAAGACGTGAAAGAATGGGGCATATTGAACTTGCTGCCCCAGTTTCTCACATTTGGTATTTTAAAGGAATACCATCTCGTATGGGACTTATTTTAGATATGTCACCTAGATCTCTAGAAAAAATTCTTTATTTTGCTTCTTATGTAGTATTGGATCCGAAAGAAACATCACTACTAAAGAAACAAATCCTTAGTGAAAAAGAATATAGAGAAGCTATTGATAAGTTTGGCAATGATAGTTTTGTAGCTGGTATGGGTGCAGAATCTGTAAAAGTACTGTTACAAGATATAAACTTAGAAGAGTTATCTAAGGAATTAAAAGAAGACTTAAAAACAAGCACAGGACAAAAGAGAATTAGAAGTATAAGAAGACTGGATGTGTCAGAATCCTTCAGAAAATCTAAAAATAAACCTGAGTGGATAATAATTGATGTAATCCCAGTAATACCTCCTGATTTAAGACCAATGGTACAATTAGATGGAGGAAGATTTGCTACTTCTGATTTAAATGATTTGTATAGAAGAGTAATAAACAGAAACAATAGATTGAAAAAGCTTCTAGATTTGGGAGCTCCAGATATAATTGTTAGAAATGAAAAAAGAATGCTTCAAGAAGCTGTAGATGCATTAATTGATAATGGAAGAAGAGGAAGGCCAGTTACAGGACCAGGGAATAGACCTTTAAAATCTCTATCTGACATGTTAAAAGGAAAACAAGGAAGATTCAGACAAAACTTACTTGGAAAACGTGTTGATTACTCAGGCCGTTCAGTTATAGTTGTTGGACCAGAACTGCAAATGTATCAATGTGGTCTTCCGAAAGAAATGGCTTTAGAATTATTTAAGCCTTTTGTTATGAAAAAGCTAGTTGGAAGTGGAGTAGCTCATAATATTAAGAGTGCTAAGCGAATGGTAGAGAGGGTTATGCCTCAAGTATGGGATGTACTTGAAGAAGTAATATCCGACCATCCAGTATTATTAAATCGTGCCCCTACACTTCATAGATTAGGTATTCAGGCTTTCCAACCTGTACTTGTAGAAGGTAGAGCTATTAAACTGCATCCACTTGTATGTACAGCTTACAATGCTGACTTTGACGGAGATCAAATGGCGGTACACGTACCTCTATCTGTTGAAGCTCAAGCTGAAGCAAGGTTCTTAATGCTTGCTGCACATAATATCATGAAACCTTCAGATGGTAAACCAGTTTGCGTACCTACTCAAGATATGGTGTTAGGTGCATATTACTTAACTATTGATAAAGATGGTGCTAAAGGTGAGGGAAGAGCATTCTCATCACCAGATGAAGTAATAATGGCTTATTCAGTAAAGGATATTGATATCCATGCTAAAATTAAAGTTAAGATGACTGGAGTAGTTGATGGTATTAGTATAACTTCTGTTATAGAAACTACACCAGGAAAATTAATCTTTAATGAAACGATACCTCAGGATTTAGGATTTATTGATAGAAGCATACCTGGAAATGAATTGAAGTTTGAGATAGATTTCTTGGTAAGTAAAAAAAATCTTGGTAGTATTATAGATAAATGCTACTTAAAATATGGCCCTTCAGAAACTTCTAAAATGCTAGATAAAATAAAGGCTACAGGATATCACTATTCAACGATTGGAGCAATTACGGTTGCTACATCAGATATGGTGGTTCCAGAGGCTAAAAAGGCATTACTTGCAGATGCAGATGCAACTGTAGAAAAAATAGAGAAGATGTATCGAAGAGGGTTTATATCTGAGGAAGAAAGATATGAAAGAGTAATTGAAAAATGGACTAAGACTACAGAAGATGTAGCAAATGCACTAATGGATAGTTTGGATAAATTTAATCCAATATTCATGATGGCAGATTCGGGTGCCAGAGGATCTAAGAGTCAGATCAAACAATTAGCAGGTATGAGAGGCCTTATGGCTAATCCATCTGGTAAGATTATCGAGTTACCTATTAGAGCCTCTTTTAGAGATGGGCTAGATGTATTAGAATACTTTATCTCAACTCATGGAGCTAGAAAAGGTAACGCAGATACAGCACTTAAGACAGCCGATTCAGGGTATTTAACAAGAAGACTTGTTGATGTATGTCAGGATGTTATAGTTAGACATGAAGATTGTGGTACAACTGAAGGTTTTGAAGTTTCAGAGATTTGTGATGGAAGTGAAGTAATTGAACAGTTAGTTGAGAGACTTACTGGAAGATATACTGCAGAAGACATTATTCATCCAAAAACGGGAGAGATAATAGTACCGAAAGATGAATACATGAATATTACACTGGCAGAAGCAGTTCAAAAGTCTGGTGTAAAAAAAGTTATGATTAGATCAGTATTTACATGTAAAGCTAAAATTGGTGTTTGTGCACACTGTTATGGAATGAATATGGCAACTTCACAAAAGATTAATATTGGAGAAGCCGTAGGCATAATTGCAGCTCAATCCATAGGAGAACCGGGAACACAACTTACAATGAGAACATTCCATACAGGTGGAGTAGCGGGATCAGATATAACTCAAGGTCTTCCAAGAGTTGAGGAATTATTTGAAGCTAGAAAACCAAAGGGTCTTGCAATAGTAAGTGATGTATGTGGTTCAGTTAAAATGGAAGATACTAAGAAAAAGAGAGTTGTAATTGTAATTTCTGATTCAGGAGAAGAGTTTAGTTATGACATACCATTTGGATCAAGGTTAAAAGTTGCAAATGGCGATAAAATTGAAGCTGGAGATGAGATAATTGAGGGATCAGTTAACCCACATGATATCTTAAGAATCAAAGGCGTTAATGGAGTTAAAAATTATCTTTCATCTGAAGTTCAGAAAGTTTATAGACTTCAAGGTGTTGATATCAATGATAAACATTTAGAAGTTGTTGTAAGACAGATGACAAGAAAAGTAAAAGTTGAGGAGTCTGGCGATACTGAGCTACTTCCAGGAAATTTAGTAGATATCTTTGCATTTGAAGATGCTAATGCTAAGATTGAATCTGAAGGCGGAGTACCTGCTGAGGGAAAAATATCTCTATTGGGTATTACTAAAGCAGCACTTGCAACAGAATCATTCTTATCAGCGGCTTCATTCCAAGAAACTACAAGAGTACTTACTGATGCAGCAATTAAAGGTAAAATTGATCCATTGCTGGGATTAAAAGAAAATGTAATAATTGGTAAGCTAATACCTGCTGGTACTGGAATGACAAGATATAGAACAATAAAGATCAATACTGAAGATGATGAGAAGGTAGAAATTGAAAATGATTTAGAAGTATAAGCTATAACTAGTTGACAGGGTGATGCTAAAATGATAAAATACACCTTGTGTGTGACTTTAATCGAGTAGATATATCACAAATAGATATATCTTGCGATTTAAATTATGAGGAGGGATAGACATGGTAGGTAAACTTGTAGGTCAGAGGGTCGTTGGAATTAAACAAACCCTAAAAGCATTAAAGAATAACCAGGGTAAAATTTTATATATAGCCAAAGATGCTGATACTAATATTACTGATCCTATTTTAAAACTAGCCAAAGTTAATTCCCTACAAATAATATTTGTAGACACAATGAAGGAACTAGGGAATCTTTGTGACATAGATGTTGCATCAGCAACAGCATTGCTTCTAGAAGATTAAATTAATGCTAGCAACTAAATAATATAGATATATCCATGCGGTAACATGGCCTTGAGTTATGTTACAGTGCATTGATATAAATGAACATGAGCTTATAAAAATAAGGAGGTGAAAACATGCCAACTATTAACCAATTAGTAAGAAAAGGCAGAAAGACATTAGTAACAAAGTCAGCTTCACCAGCATTAAAAGAGTGTCCACAAAAAAGAGGCGTTTGTACAGTAGTTAAAACAACAACACCTAAAAAGCCGAACTCTGCATTAAGAAAAGTAGCAAGAGTTAGACTTACAAATGGATACGAAGTTACTGCTTATATACCAGGTGTAGGCCACAACTTACAAGAACACAGTGTTGTACTTATAAGAGGTGGAAAAGTTAAAGATTTACCAGGAGTTAGATATCACATCATCAGAGGGACATTAGACTCAGCTGGAGTTGCTAACAGACTACAAAGTAGATCTAAATACGGGACTAAAAGACCAAAGCAAAAAAAATAATGCTTTGAGTTGGGGTGCAATGTCTTCAGCATTTATATATATGATAATTTTATTTACATACATTTGCGAAGTACAGAGCGCTTTGCGGTAGAGATACTGAGTACCTATGAGCTAATTTAAATTGTTAAGGAGGGAAGAAAAGTGCCAAGAAAAGGATATATTGCGAAAAGAGATGTATTACCAGATCCTATGTACAATAGCAAAGTCGTTACAAAGTTAATAAACAATGTAATGGAAGATGGAAAAAGAGGAGTAGCACAAAAAATATGCTATGAGGCTTTTGACATAATTAAAGAAAAAACAGGTAAAGATCCATTAGAGGTGTTTGAAACGGCATTAACTAACATTATGCCATTACTCGAAGTAAAAGCTAGAAGAATAGGTGGAGCTAATTATCAAGTGCCTATCGAAGTTAGACCTGAGAGAAGACAAACATTGGGATTAAGATGGTTACTTATTGCTACAGATAAAAGAGGCGAGAAGTATGCAAGAGAAAAACTTGCTAATGAATTAATGGAAGCTTCAAACAATACTGGAGCAGCAGTGAAGAAAAGAGAAGATACTCATAAAATGGCTGAAGCTAACAAGGCTTTTGCTCATTACAGATATTAATATCAAAACTGTTTTGGCTTTGCCAAGACAGTTTTGTCAAATTTAAAATCACTGATTGAGAGGAGGAACAAATAAGTGGGTAGAGAATATACTTTGGATAAATTCCGTAATATAGGTATTATGGCTCATATTGATGCTGGTAAAACAACAACTACTGAGCGTATATTATTCTATACAGGAAAAACGCATAAGATTGGCGAAGTTCATGATGGCGGAGCTACAATGGATTGGATGGTTCAAGAACAAGAAAGAGGTATAACAATAACTTCTGCGGCTACAACTTGTTTTTGGAAAGGTCATAATATAAATATTATTGATACACCAGGGCACGTAGATTTTACAGTTGAGGTTGAAAGATCTTTAAGAGTTCTTGATGGTGCAGTTTCTGTATTCTGTGCAAAAGGTGGAGTTGAACCACAATCTGAAACAGTGTGGAGACAAGCTACTAAATACAAAGTTCCAAGAATGGCATATGTTAACAAAATGGATATAATGGGTGCAGATTTCTATAGAGTTGTTGGGATGATGAGAGAAAGACTTAATGCTAATGCAGTTCCAATACAACTTCCAATAGGAAAAGAAGATGTTTTCCTAGGTATTATAGATTTAATTAGAAATGTTGCAGAAGTTTATAAAGATGATTTAGGAACAGAAATAGAAGAAATAGAAATTCCAGAAGATATGAAAGAATTAACACAAGAATATAGAGCAGCTATGGTTGAAGCAATAGCTGAACTAGATGAAGAGCTTATGATGAAATATCTTGATGGTGAAGAAATAACAGAAGAAGAATTAAAAGCAGCATTAAGAAAAGGTGTAATTAACAATGAGATAGTGCCTGTAATTTGTGGATCTTCATACAAAAATAAAGGTGTTCAAATGATGATAGATGCGGTTATAGATTATATGCCGTCACCACTTGACATACCAGCTATTAAAGGCCAGGATGTTGATGATGGAACAGAAATGGAAAGACACCCAAGTGATGATGAGCCAATGGCAGCATTAGCATTCAAAATTGCTACAGATCCTTTTGTTGGTAGACTTTGTTTTGCAAGAATTTATTCTGGCATAATGAAAACTGGTACATATGTATTAAATGCTAACAAAGGTAAAAAAGAAAGAGTTGGTAGACTAGTTAAAATGCATGCTAATCATAGAGAAGAAGTTGATGAATTACGTGCAGGTGAATTAGGTGCGATAATCGGACTGAAAAATACAACCACTGGAGAAACATTATGTGATGAAGATCATCCAATATTGTTTGAAACCATGGATTTTCCAGATCCAGTTATTCATGTAGCTATTGAGCCAAAAACAAAAGCAGGGCAAGAAAGAATGGGTATGTCTCTTGCAAAGCTTTCTGAAGAAGATCCTACTTTTAAAACTCATACTGATCAAGAAACAGGCCAAACAATAATTGGTGGTATGGGCGAACTTCATCTTGAAATAATCGTTGATAGACTTCAAAGAGAATTTAAAGTTGAATGTAATGTAGGTAAACCACAAGTAGCTTATAAAGAAACAATACGTAAAGCAGTTAAAGCAGAAGGTAAATACATTAAACAATCAGGTGGACGTGGACAATACGGACATTGTTGGATAGAGTTAATACCAACTAGCGAACCTTATTCCTTTGAAAATGCTACTGTTGGTGGATCTATTCCAAAAGAATTTATATCTCCAATAGAGAACGGAATTAAGGAAGCATCAAAGAATGGTATTCTTGGTGGATACCCAGTTCTTAACTTCAAAGTTAAAGTTGTCGATGGATCATACCATGATGTTGACTCTAACGAAATGGCATTTAAGGTTGCTGGATCTATGGCATTCAAGAATGCTATGGCTAAAGCAGACCCAGTACTCTTAGAACCAGTAATGAAGGTTGAAGTAACTGTACCAGAAGAATACATGGGAGACGTTATGGGTGACCTTAATTCAAGAAGAGGTAGAATAGAAGGAATGGAAGCTCAATCAGGTGCTCAAGTTATTAGAGCAATGGTTCCATTATCAGAAATGTTTGGATATTCTACAACACTTAGATCAAGAACTCAAGGTAGAGGAGTATACAGTATGGAATTTGCTGCATATGAGCCAGTTCCAAAGGGTATTCAAGAACAAGTTATAGAAAACAAACAATAATTTAAATATAAGATAATATGTAAATATAAGGAGGAATACAAAATGGCAAAAGCAAAATTTGAAAGAACCAAACCGCATGTAAACATTGGAACAATAGGACACGTAGATCACGGCAAGACAACATTAACAGCAGCAATAACAGCAGTACTTGCAACTAAGGGCTTAGCACAAGCATCTAAGTTTGACCAAATTGACAAAGCACCAGAGGAAAGAGAAAGAGGAATTACAATCAATACTGCACATGTTGAGTATGAAACAGTAAATAGACATTATGCACACGTTGATTGCCCAGGACATGCAGATTATGTAAAGAACATGATCACAGGAGCAGCACAAATGGACGGAGCAATCCTAGTTGTTAGTGCAGCAGATGGTCCAATGCCTCAAACAAGAGAGCATATACTACTTGCAAGCAGAGTTGGAGTAGGATATATAGTAGTATTCTTAAACAAAGCAGATATGGTAGATGATCCAGAATTATTAGAACTTGTTGAAATGGAAGTAAGAGAACTATTAAGTGAGTATGACTTCCCAGGTGATGATATTCCAATAGTAACAGGATCAGCATTAAAAGCATTAGAAAATCCAACAGACGAAGAAGCATCAAAATGCATATTCGAATTAATGGAAGCTGTAGATACTTATATCCCAACACCAACAAGAGCAACAGATAAACCATTCTTAATGCCAGTAGAAGATGTATTCACAATTACAGGTAGAGGAACAGTTGCTACAGGAAGAGTTGAAACTGGTATACTTAAGGTTGGAGAAGAAGTAGAGATCGTTGGACTTAGCGAAGATAAAAGAAAAGTTGTATGTACTGGAGTTGAGATGTTTAGAAAGCTTCTAGACCAAGCAATGGCAGGAGACAACATCGGAGCATTATTAAGAGGAGTACAAAGAACTGATATTCAAAGAGGTCAAGTACTTTCAAAACCAGGTTCAATACATCCACATGATAAATTTGTAGGTCAAGTATATGTACTTAAAAAAGAAGAAGGCGGAAGACATACTCCATTCTTCGACGGATATAGACCACAATTTTACTTCAGAACAACTGATGTAACTGGATCAATCAAATTACCAGATGGAATGGAAATGGTAATGCCAGGAGATCACATAGATATGAATGTTGAATTAATTACTCAAGTAGCAATGGATGAAGGACTAAGATTTGCTATTAGAGAAGGCGGAAGAACAGTAGGTTCAGGCGTTGTTACTTCAATAGTTAAATAATAATTTCAAAGTATATATAACTATCAATTGATGAAGATTTATAATAATAAAAGCTTTTATTATTAAGGAGAAGAGGACGCTCTTCTCCTTTTAAATACCATAAAACATATGTAGAAATATAATCAGAAATCACCAATGCAAAAATTATAAAATAATAGTGAAAAAATACTTGTCAAAGCAAAAAATATGTTGTATACTTTAGTAGTTGTATTGTGGTAACAGCGATGAGGTAAGAGGTTGCCGGACTTCCGGGTTATTCTTCACCGAGCATGTCCTGATCTTGAATCGGGCGACGGGGTTCCTGCGATTGTTCCATGCATTTATTGCATGCAACACCCGGAACAGTTTACAGAACATCCGCTGTTGCACGTAAGAAGTAAAGCGTGCGATGAAAAGGAGGGAATATTAATGATTAAACAAAAAATTAGAATCAGATTAAAGGCTTTTGATCACAATATCTTAGATCAATCAGCTGAGAAGATTGTTCAGACAGCTAAAAGTACAGGAGCTAAAGTAGCTGGTCCAGTACCACTACCTACAGAAAAAGACGTAATTACAGTGTTAAGAGCTCCACACAAATACAAAGATTCAAGAGAACAATTTGAAATAAGAACTCATAAAAGACTAATAGATATAATTAGTCCATCACCTAAAACTGTTGATGCTCTAATGAGACTCGACTTACCAGCTGGTGTTGATATCGAAATAAAACTATAAGCGTATAAGTGTAATTCACTATGCGTAAGTAATAGATAACTATTACTAACTATTATGATCACTTTGTGGTCCGCTAATAAGTAGGAGGTGTATTTTCATGAAAAAAGCAATAATGGGTAAAAAACTTGGTATGACTCAAATATTTGATGAAAATAGAAGAGTTGTTCCAGTAACAGTTGTTGAAGCAGGTCCATGTGTTGTTATTCAAAAGAAAACTATCGAAAATGATGGTTACAATGCAATTAAAGTTGGTTTTGGAGACATAAGAGAGAAATTAGTTAACAAACCAATGCAAGGACAATTTGCTAAAGCAGGAACATCTTTAAAAAGATTCGTGAAAGAATTTAGAATGGAAGATATAAGTGCTTATGAAGTAGGTCAAGAATTTAAAGCAGATATATTTGCTGCTGGAGATAGAATTGACGTATCAGGAATTTCTAAAGGAAAAGGATTCCAAGGTGTAATTAAGAGATGGAATGCATCTAGAGGACCAATGAGTCACGGTTCTAAATTCCATAGAGCAGTTGGATCAATGGGAGCATCTTCCGATCCATCAAAAACATTTAAAAATAAACATATGCCAGGACACATGGGTAATGTTAATACAACAGTAATAAACCTTGAAATAGTTAAAGTAATGCCTGAAAAGAACATTATATTAATTAAAGGTGGTATACCGGGTCCAAACAAAGGCACAGTTGTAATAAGAAATGCTGTTAAAGCGTAATTTTAAAAGGAAGGAGGATGCAGAATGCTTACATTAGATTTATTTAATAAACAAGCACAAAAAATTGGAGATATTCAACTTAATGAAAGTATATTCGGAGTTGAAATCAACATGAATGCTATGCACCAAGTTGTAGTAGCACAATTAGCAAACAAAAGACAAGGAACTCAATCAGCTAAAACAAGAGCTGAAGTTCGAGGCGGTGGAATAAAGCCTTGGAGACAAAAGGGAACTGGTAGAGCAAGACAAGGTTCGATTAGAGCGCCACAATGGATACATGGTGGTATAGTATTTGCTCCAAAGCCAAGAGATTACCGTATGTCAGTACCGAAGTCAATGAGAAGAGTTGCTTTCAAATCAGCTTTATCAGCTAAAGTAGCTGAAAATGAAATGATAGTTATAGATAGTTTAGAATTTGATTCACCAAAAACTAAAGCAATGTTAGAGATTTTAACCGCTTTTGGAACTAAAAAAACTTTAATAGTTGTTGAAAAATCAAATGAAAATGTCTATAAATCAGCAAGAAACATACCTGGAGTGCAAGTATCCCCAGTAAATAACTTAAATGTTTATGATATATTGAAGTATGAAAAATTCATAGTTACAAAGGATGCTGTATCTAAAATTGAGGAGGTGTATATATAATGAAGCTAACTAGCCATGATATTATAAGAAAACCGATAATTACTGAAAAAAGTATGGCTGTAATGGCTGATAAAAAATACACCTTTATAGTTGACATTCATGCCAATAAAACTCAAGTTAAAAAAGCAGTAGAAGAAGTATTTGGAGTCAAAGTTGAAAATGTAAGAACTCTAAGAAACATGGGTAAAACTAAGAGAGTTGGAGTTCACGTTGGAAAAAGAGCTGACTTTAAAAAAGCTATTGTTACTTTAACAACAGAAAGCAAGACAATTGAGTTTTTTGATGGAATGTAATTATTAAGCAGGTATTGGCAGAGGCCAGATAAGCGAAGAAAAAGGAGGGAAATCAAATGGCGATTAAGAAATTTAGACCAACCACACCTTCAAGAAGAAATATGACTATGGCTGATTTTGCAGAAATAACTACAGATAAGCCACTAAAATCACTTCTTGTAAGTCAAAAAAGATCAGGTGGTAGAAATAATCAAGGTAAAATAACTGTTCGTCACCGTGGTGGTGGAGCAAAACAAGCATACAGACTAATAGATTTCAAAAGAACTAAAGATGGTATTCCAGCAAAAGTTTCCACAATTGAGTATGATCCAAATAGATCTGCTTACATAGCTCTTGTTGTATATGCTGATGGTGAAAAAAGATACATAATCGCTCCAGTAGGATTAAAAGTTGGAGATGTAATTGTATCAGGTGCTGATTCTGACATAAAAGTTGGAAATACACTTCCAATAAGCAACATACCATTAGGTTCTACAATTCATAATATAGAACTTCAGGTTGGAAAAGGTGCTCAGCTTGTAAGATCAGCAGGTTCTTCAGCGCAACTTATGGCTAAAGAAGGAGAGTATGCTCAAGTAAGACTTCCAAGTGGAGAAGTGAGATATATAAGATTAAACTGTAGAGCTACTATAGGAACAGTTTCTAATGTAACTCATGATATTGTTAACATAGGTAAAGCAGGAAGAAAAAGACATTTAGGTTTCAGACCTACAGTCAGAGGTTCTGTAATGAATCCTAACGATCATCCACACGGTGGTGGAGAAGGTAAGTCACCAGTAGGTCACGCTAGTCCGATGACTCCTTGGGGTAAACCGGCACTGGGATATAAAACTAGAAAAACTAAAAAATACTCTGACAAGTTTATTGTTAAGGGAAAAAATAAGAAATAGTTTGGGGAGGATTTTATTTCTCTTCGAATCTATGGTTAAGTTTTATGAAGGGAGGCCACAAAGGTGAGTAGATCAGTTAAAAAAGGACCGTTTATACAAGAAATTCTGTTAAGCAGAATAAATGAAATGAACAAAACTGGCGAGAAGAAAGTTATAAAAACTTGGTCAAGAGCTTCTACTATTTTTCCACAAATGATAGGTCATACTATTGCTGTACATGATGGAAGAAAGCACGTACCAGTTTATGTTTTAGAAGATATGGTAGGACATAAATTAGGAGAATTCGCTCTAACTAGAACATTCAAAGGACACATTGACAAGGAAAAAACAAGTAGAGTAAGATAGTGTCGGAAGGAGGAAACAATCAATGGAGGCTAAAGCTATAGCTAAATATGTGCGAACGTCCTCAATGAAAATCGGGATTGTTCTTGATTTAATAAGAGGTAAAAATGTAAATGAGGCTTTTGCTATATTACAATATACTTCCAAAAATGCAGCTGATGTAGTAACTAAAGTTCTAAAATCAGCTGTAGCAAATGCAGAAAATAATTTAAACTTAGATGTTAGTAGATTATATGTTAATAATGCCTATGCATGTCAAGGTCCAACACTTAAGAGATTTAGACCACGTGCACAAGGAAGAGCTTATAGAATAAGAAAAAGATCTAGCCATGTAACTATAACAGTTACAGAAAGATTATAAGAAGGAGGGATATAACTTGGGACAAAAAGTAAATCCACACGGCTTTAGAGTTGGTGTAATAAAAGATTGGAATTCTAAATGGTACGCAGATAAAAAGAATTTTGCAGATAATCTTGTTGAAGATTTTAAGATTAGAGAATTCTTAAAAAGCAAACTCTATACAGCTGGAATTTCTAAAATCGAAATCGAAAGAGCTGCTAAAAGAGTTAAAATCAACATAAACACTGCTAAACCAGGAATGGTTATCGGTAGAGGCGGTTCTGGAATTGAAGTTATAAAGCAAGACATGAAAAAAATTATAACAGATAAGAATGTTTTAATTAATATCGTGGAAGTAAAGCAAGCAGAAAACAATGCTCAATTAATGGCAGAAAGTGTTGCGTCTCAATTAGAAAAGAGAATTTCTTTTAGAAGGGCAATGAAACAAACAATTCAAAGAGCTATGAGAACTGGTGTTAAGGGAGTTAAAACTGCATGTGCAGGAAGACTTGGCGGAGCGGAAATAGCTAGAACAGAACACTATCATGAAGGTACAATTCCATGCCAAACATTGAGAGCTGATATAGATTATGGATTTGCAGAAGCAAATACTGTATATGGAAAAATTGGCGTAAAGGTTTGGGTATATAGAGGTGAGGTTCTTCCTACAAAGAAAATCGTTAAGGAAGAAGTAAACGCATAGAAGTGTAAGGAAGGAGGAATAAAACATGTTAATGCCTAAGAGGACTAAACATCGTAAAGTTCATCGCGGTAAAATGCGAGGAAAGGCTACAAGAGGAAACTTTATTGCATACGGTGATTATGCATTGCAAGCTACAGAATGTGGTTGGGTTAAAAGTAATCAAATAGAAGCTGCCAGAGTTGCTATCAATAGATATGTAAAAAGAGGAGGTCAGGTTTGGATAAAAATCTTCCCTGACAAGCCAGTAACTGAAAAACCAGCTGAAACTCGTATGGGTTCCGGTAAAGGATCAGTAGAATATTGGGTAGCAGTTGTTAAGCCAGGCAGAGTGTTATTTGAAATTGCAGGAGTAACAGAAGAAGCAGCTAGAGAGGCAATGAGACTTGCTTCACACAAACTTCCAATTAAAACTAAGTTTGTATCTAGAAAAGATTTTGAGGAAATGGGTGGTGAACTCAATGAAGGCTAATGAATTAAATGAATTAAGACAAAGTAATCCTCAAGATTTACAAGTAAAAATGTCTGATTTAAAGGCAGAATTGTTTAACCTTAGATTTCAGTTAGCTACAGGACAATTAGAGAACCCTATGAGAATTAAACAGGTTAAAAAATCTATAGCCCAAATTAAGACCATCCTTAGACAAGAAGAAATAAGGTCTTTAGAACAGTAAAACTGAAAGGAGGTTGCTCTTGTGGAAAGAAACAATAGAAAGACAAGAATAGGTAGAGTAGTTTCTGATAAAATGGATAAGACAATAGTTGTAGCAATTGAAACAAAAGTTCGTCATCCATTATACGGAAAGATAATTAATAAAACAACAAAATTTAAGGCTCATGATGAAAATAATGAAGCTCAAATTAATGATAAAGTGTCAATTATGGAAACTAGACCATTATCCAAGGATAAAAGATGGAGAATTACTGGAATAGTTGAAAAAGCTAAATAATATTACAATTTAAGAACTGGAAGGAGGGTATTTGATATGATACAACAGCAAACTAGATTGAAGGTTGCAGATAATTCTGGCGCAAAAGAGATTATGTGTATTAGAGTGTTAGGTGGTTCAAAAAGAAAATGGGGAAACATCAGTGATACAATAGTTGCCAGCGTAAAAAGTGCAACACCAGGTGGAGTTGTTAAAAAAGGTGAAGTAGTTAAGGCAGTTATAGTTAGATCAGCAAAAGGTGTAAGAAGAGCCGATGGATCATACGTCAAATTTGATGATAATGCAGCTGTTATTATTAAAGATGACAAGACCCCAAAAGGTACTCGTATATTCGGACCTGTTGCAAGAGAGTTAAGAGATAAAGACTTCAGTAAGATCTTATCACTAGCGCCTGAAGTTCTATAAGATAGGAGGTGTCTAACATGGCAGTTAAAAAAGTGCACGTAAGAAAGAAAGATACAGTAATGGTTATTTCAGGTAAAGACAAAGGCAAAATAAGCGAAGTCTTAGCGGTATATCCTAAAACTGGAAAAGTTTTAGTAAAAGATGTTAGCGTGGTTACAAAACATCAAAAACCAAGCAAACAAAACATGCAAGGTGGAATAACTCACAGAGAAGCAGCTATAAATGCTTCAAAAGTTATGCTATATTGCACAAAATGTAAAAATGTAACAAGAATAAGCAGCAAAATTCTAGATGATGGAACTAAGGTTAGGGTTTGCAAGAAGTGTGGAGAAACATTTTAATTTCTGAAAGGAGGTTTAACATATGAGTTCAAGGCTACAAGAAAAATACGAAAATGAAGTAGTTCAAGCTTTAATGGAAAAATTCGGATATAAAAACATAATGGAAGTACCAAAACTTGAAAAGATAGTTTTAAATATGGGAGTCGGAGAAGCAAAAGATAACTCTAAAGTTTTAGATGCAGCTGTTAGTGATATGCAAATTATAGCAGGTCAAAAACCAGTTATAACAAGAGCAAAGAAATCTATAGCTAATTTTAAACTAAGAGAAAACATGCCAATAGGTTGTAAAGTTACATTAAGAAAAACTCAAATGTTCGAATTTGCTGACAAATTAATGAACGTTGCATTACCTAGAGTTAGAGATTTTAGAGGAGCTTCTTCTAAAGCATTTGACGGAAGAGGTAATTATGCTATAGGTGTTAAAGAACAACTTATATTCCCTGAAATAGAATATGATAAAATTGATAAGATAAGAGGAATGGATATAATATTCGTTACTACTGCAAAGACAGACGAGGAAGCAAGAGAGTTACTAAGATTCCTTGGAATGCCATTTGCTCAATAATAAGGAGGTAAACATATGGCACGTAAGGCGTTAATAGAAAAGTGGAAAAAAGAACCTAAATTTTCAACTAGAGCTTATACAAGATGTAGACTTTGTGGGAGACCGCATTCTGTATTACAAAAATTTGGTATATGCCGTATCTGTTTTAGAGAACTTGCACACAAGGGAGAAATTCCTGGTTGCAGAAAAGCAAGTTGGTAATTAGAACATTCTAATGAAAGGAGGCACGAAAAATGGTTATGACTGACCCAATCGCAGATTTGCTAACACGTATAAGAAATGCAAATGTTGTAAGACACGAAATAGTAGAAGTACCTTCATCAACTATAAAGAAGGAAATTGCAAATATATTGCTTCAAGAAGGATATCTTAAAAACATTGAAGAGTATAATGATGGCGTTGTTCCAATGATGAGACTTGCAATGAAGTATGGTCAAAACAAGGAAAGAGTTATCACTGGTCTTAAGAGAATATCTAAACCAGGTTTAAGAGTATATTCTAAAAATGAGGATATTCCAAAAGTATTGAACGGACTTGGAGTTGCTATAATATCAACTTCAAAAGGCTTAGTAGCAGATAGAGATGCTAGAAAATTAGGACTAGGCGGAGAAGTTATTTGTTACATTTGGTAGTATAATAATTCTAAGGCATAACGAAATTGGTTTGTTATGTACATAGTTATAATAGATAATTTAGGGAAAATCAAAATTGTTATGTTCTCATGGTAATATAGAGAATAAACAATTAAGAATTGGTTAGTACTTAAAAGTAATATAGAAAACATAGCAATTAGTAATTGTTATGTATCTAAAAAACAATGCAGGAGGTGTAAGTATGTCAAGAATCGGAAGACTTCCAGTAGCTATACCGAGTGGAGTAACTGTTACAGTTTCACCAACGAATGTTGTGAATGTAAAAGGACCAAAAGGTGAGTTAACTCAGAACATGAGTACTAAAATGAATATAGCTATAGAAGACAATATTTTGGTAGTTTCAAGACCAAGCGATGTAAAAGAGCATAGAGCTCTTCACGGACTTACAAGATCATTAATTAATAATATGATTATTGGAGTTACAGAAGGATACCAAAAAACACTTGAGTTAGTTGGTGTTGGTTACAGAGCTCAATTAAAAGGATCTAAAATAACATTAAATCTTGGATATTCACATCCAGTTGAAATAGATGCAGTTGCAGGAATCCAATTTGAACTACCTGATGCTAATAAAATAATAGTAAAAGGTATTGATAAGCAATTAGTTGGAGCTGTTGCAGCAGACATTAGAACTTGGAGAAAACCAGAACCTTACAAAGGCAAAGGAATCAGATATTCTGATGAAGTTGTTAGACGTAAGGAAGGTAAAACAGGTAAATAAGTAGGAAGGAGTGAATGATGTGTTCAAGAAAGAAGATAGACAAAAATCAAGAGTTAAGCGTCATCTTAGAGTACGTAAAAAGATTTCTGGTACAGCGCAAAGACCTAGATTAGCTGTATATAGAAGTGAAAAGAATATATATGCTCAAGTAATAGATGATGTTGCTCAAATCACATTAGTTTCTGCTTCAAGCGTAGATAAAGCTTTCGAATTAAAAATAGGAAGCAATAAAGAAGCGGCAAAATTAGTTGGAAAAATGGTTGCTGAAAGAGCACTTGAAAAAGGAATAGAAGAAGTAGTATTCGACAGAGGTGGATATGTATACCACGGTAGAGTACAAAACCTAGCTGAAGGAGCAAGAGAAGCAGGGCTTAAATTCTAAGAAAAGGAGGGAAACACATGAAGATAGATCCTAGCACATTAGATCTTAAAGAAAAAGTAGTTAATATAAACAGAGTTGCTAAGGTTGTTAAAGGTGGAAGAAACTTCAGATTCAGCGCATTAGTTGTTGTTGGAGACGAAAACGGACACGTTGGCGTGGGAATGGGTAAATCTGTAGAAATTCCTGAAGCAATTAGAAAAGGAATAGAAGATGCTAAGAAGAACTTAGTAACAGTAGCTATGGTTGGATCAACTATACCTCATACTATTGATGGTAAATTCGGTACTTCCGTTATACACATAATGCCTGGTGCTGAAGGTACAGGAGTTTTAGCCGGTGGACCAGTTAGAGCAGTTCTAGAATTATCAGGATTAAAAGATGTTAGAGCTAAATCTTTAGGCTCTAGTAATGCAAGAAATGTAGTTAATGCTACTATTGATGGTTTAGCAAGATTAAGAACAGTAGAAGATGTAGCTAAACTAAGAGGCAAAACTGTAGAAGAAATATTAAGATAGGAGGGGAAAACCTTGGCTAAAGTAAAACTAACATTGGTTAAGAGCTTAATAGGTAGAAAAAAAGAACATATTGCTACTTGTAATTCTCTAGGATTAAGAAAAATAAGAAAAAGTGTTGAGCACGAGGAAACTCCTCAAATCAGAGGTATGATTAACAAAGTTATATATCTATTAAAAGTAGAAGAAGTTTAAAACGAGGAGGTGTTTACATGAAACTTCAAGATTTAAAACCTGCAGAAGGATCAAAAAAATCTCGTAAAAGACTTGGTAGAGGTACTGCTACAGGCTGGGGTAAAACTGCGGGAAGAGGTCAAGACGGACAAAACTCTAGATCAGGTGGAGGAACAAGACCAGGATTTGAAGGAGGTCAGATGCCTTTATACAGAAGATTACCTAAAAGAGGTTTTACTAATATTTTTGCAAAAGAATATGCATGTATAAATGTAGATAGACTTAATATATTCGAAAATGGTACAGAAATCACACCAGAATTGCTATTAGAGAGAAGAGTCATAAGAAAAGTATATGACGGAGTTAAAATACTTGGAAATGGTAACTTAGAAAAGAGTTTAACTGTAAGTGCAACAAAATTCTCTAAAGCAGCAGCTGAGAAAATTGAGGCAGCTGGAGGAAAAGTTGAGGTGATATAAATGTTATCAACCCTACGTAATGCCTGGAAAGTTCCGGATTTAAGAAAGCGTATGATATTCACACTACTTATGGTTGCAATTGTTAGGATGGGTATTTTCATTCCTGTTCCTGGTGTAGATGCTAGTAAACTTTTAGACTTAACTAGTAATGGAGGTACATTATTTAGTTTTTACGAAATGCTTTCAGGTGGTGCATTAAGTAAATTTAGTATTTTTGCTATGGGTGTGGGTCCATACATAAATGCATCAATTATAATGCAATTACTTGTAATAGCAATTCCTTATTTAGAGCAACTTTCTAAAGAGGGTCTTGAAGGGCGAAAGAAGATACAAGATTATACTAGATATGCTTCAATAGTACTTGGAGCACTACAGGCTTTTGGTATGTATGCAATTATTTCAGGTACTGGAGCATTTTCAAGTAATTCTAGTTTAACCATATTTTTAGTGATACTAACGATGACAACTGCATCAACATTTTTGGTGTGGATAGGGGAACAAATCACTGGTAAAGGTATCGGGAATGGTATTTCATTAATAATTTTTATTAATATTATAGCAGGGTTACCTACTCTAGTGTATAAAATCGCTGGGCTCCAGACGGCAGGAACTGTGAATTTTGTAGAGGTTATAATGTTTATTGTAGTGGCTATAGCATTATTAGTAGCAGTAGTAATAGCAAGTTTAAGTGAAAGAAGAATTCCTGTCCAATATGCTGGAAAGTCGGTTGGAAACAAAACCTTCAAAGGACAATCAACACATATTCCTATCAATGTAAATGGATCTGGAGTTATCGGTATAATTTTTGCAATGTCAGTAATGACATTCCCAGAAACAATAGCACAACTTAAACCGACATCTTCAATTGCAAAGTTTATTGTAGGAAGTCCTTGGAGCATTTTTGAAAAGAACAGTTGGAAATATGCCACGGTATATTTTGTGTTAGTAGTATTTTTTACATGGTTTTATACTCAGGTAACATTTAAACCAGATGAAATGGCTGAAAATATGCATAAATCATCAGGCTTTATACCAGGGATTAGACCGGGTGCGAATACCGCAACTTATATCGATATGGTATTGACTAAGATTTCAATGATTGGAGGAACTTTTGCGGCTGTTATAGCAATATTCCCTATTATTATAGAGGGTGCTACTAACTTTAAGGGAATATACTTTGGCGGTACAATGTTACTGATTTTGGTAAATGTTGCTCTTGAGACATTAAGACAACTTGAATCACAATTAGTAATGCGTCATTACCAAGGATTCCTTAAATAAATTATTACCAGGAGATGATACTATGAGAATAATCTTGTTAGGTCCTCCGGGAGCCGGAAAAGGAACGCAAGCAAAATCTATAAGCAATAAATTTTCCATACCACATATATCAACAGGGGATATATTCAGAAAGAATATTTCAGAAAAAACTCCTCTTGGAATCGAAGCTAAGAAACATATTGATAAGGGACACTTAGTCCCCGATGCATTGACTATAGATATAATCGTGGATAGGTTAGATAATGAAGATTGTATAAATGGGTTTTTATTAGATGGCTATCCTAGAACTGTTAATCAAGCTGAAGCCTTAGAAACTATTTTAGAAGAAAAAGGCATCGTTCTTGATACTTCATTATTAATAAAGGTTCCTAGAGAATTTATTTTAAGTAGAATGACTGGTCGAAGAGTTTGTCTCAACTGTGGAGCTAGCTACCATATTATATTTAATCCTCCAGAAACGGATGGAAAATGCAATTTGTGTGGATCATCTCTTGTGCAAAGAGCAGATGACAGTGAAGAAACCGTTAGTGAACGGTTAGACATATATGATGCTCAAACACAACCGTTGATAAAGTACTATGGTGACAAAAACTTATTATCAGTAGTTGATGGAACACAAGCAATTAATGGTGTATTCGAAAGTATCTGTAGTATCTTAGGAGAGATAAAAAAGTGATAAACATAAAAAGTGATATGGAAATTCAATATATGAGAAGTGCAGGTAAAGTGGTTGCAGAAGCTCTTGCATTAATTGAAGAAGTAATAAAACCGGGAATAACCACTGCAGAAATAGATAAATTAGCTGAAGAGTTCATAATAAGACAGGGTGCTAAACCATCTTTTAAAGGTTATTGTGGATTTCCAGCTTCCATATGTACATCTGTTAATGATGAAGTGGTTCATGGGATTCCAACTAATCGGATTTTACTTGAAGGAGATATAATTAGCATAGATTGTGGGGCCATATTAAATGGCTATCATGGAGATGCTGCTAGGACTTTTCCAGTAGGAAAAGTATCTAATGAAGCTACAATGCTCATTGAAATCACTAAAAATAGTTTTTTCAAGGGCGTTGAAAAAGCTATAATCGGCAATAGATTATCAGATATATCTGCTGCAATTCAGTGTTATGCTGAAGAACATGGATACTCTGTGGTTAGGGATTTTGTAGGTCATGGAATTGGAACATCAATGCATGAAGATCCAGAGGTTCCTAATTATGGTGCTCCAGATAGAGGTCCTAAATTAGTTCATGGTATGGTACTTGCAATTGAACCTATGATAAATATAGGAAAGCATTATGTCAAAGTAAAGGCTAATAGATGGACGGTAGTAACAAGAGATGGCAGTTTATCTGCACATTATGAAAATACTGTTGCTATCCTAAAAAGTGGTCCTGAAATATTAACTTTGAACTAATAGAGGTGAATGGTTTGGACGAAAATACCCTTTTAGGTAAGGTTGTAAATTCTAAAGCGGGAAGAGATATGCACAAAAAATTTATTGTAGTAGGTATACTGAATAGTGAGTATGTGTATATTTCTGATGGAGATTTAAGAAAGATTGAGAAACCTAAGAAAAAGAAGGTTAAACATCTAAATTTTACTGACACAGTAGCTGAAGAAATTAAAGATTCAATTTTATCTAAAAAAGAGGTTACTAATTCTAAAATTAAAATATTTTTGCAGTCTGCAGATATTCGTAAGGAGGTTTGATTACCTTATGTCAAAAGATGATATAATTGAAATGCAAGGCGTAGTATTAGAAACTTTGCCAAATGCAATATTTCAAGTTGAACTTGAGAGTGGGCATAAAATATTAGCTCATATTTCAGGTAAGTTAAGAATGAATTTTATAAGAATACTACCAGGCGATAAAGTTACAGTAGAACTTTCTCCATATGATCTCACTCGTGGGAGAATAACTTGGAGAGATAAGTAATAAGGAGGGTTAGCTATGAAAGTAAGGCCATCAGTTAAACCTATGTGTGAAAAATGTAAGGTTATTAAAAGAAAAGGAAGAGTAATGGTTATCTGTGAAAATCCTAAGCATAAACAAAAACAGGGTTAATAGGTTTTATTTACAAATAGGTTTAGTTAAGTATTAAACATAAAAATTAATATATTAGTAATAAATCACATTAGGTCGTTTTATAAGTTACAATGTGATAAAATGTTAACAACAAGTACCTAGGAGGTGTAAACAGTAAATGGCAAGAATAGCAGGTATTGACCTACCAAGAGAAAAAAGGGTTGAAATAGGCCTAACATATATATTTGGTATTGGATTATCAAAATCACAAGGAATCATTAAAGCAACAGGAGTAAATCCTGACACAAGAGTGAAGGACTTAACTGAAGAAGAAGTCAATGAACTAAGAACATACATCACCAAGAATTTTATAATTGAAGGTGACTTAAGAAGAAAAGTTGCATTAGATATAAAAAGATTAATGGAAGTTGGATGTTATAGAGGAATAAGACATAGAAGAGGTCTTCCAGTAAGAGGACAAAAAACTAAAACTAATGCAAGAACAAGAAAAGGCCCTAAGAAAACAATGGCGGGCAAAAAGAAATAGTAAGGAGGGAATGTAATGGCTCAAAAAGTTAAAAGAAGTAGAAGAAAAAAAGAGAAAAAAAATATTGAGCACGGTTGTGCTCACATAAAGTCTACTTTTAATAATTCCATCGTTACACTTACAGATGCAGCTGGAAATGCTTTATCTTGGTCTAGTGCAGGTGGTTTAGGTTTTAGAGGATCAAGAAAGAGTACTCCTTTTGCAGCTCAAATGGCAGCAGAAGCTGCTACAAAAGCAGCAATGGAGCACGGTTTAAAGAGTGTTGACGTATTCGTTAAAGGACCAGGAGCAGGTAGAGAAGCGGCTATTAGATCACTTCAAGCGGCTGGATTAGAGATTACACTAATCAAAGACGTTACTCCAATTCCACATAACGGATGTAGACCACCAAAAAGAAGAAGAGTCTAGTAATTAAAATTATAGTAAACATACGTATAGTAAACAGGAGGTGTAATTTGAATGGCAAGATATACTGGAGCTACTTGTAGGCTTTGCAGAAGAGAAGGTATGAAGCTAAACCTTAAGGGTGATAGATGCTTCACAGATAAATGTGCATTTTCAAGAAGAGGCTATGCACCGGGACAACACGGACAAAGCAAGAAAAAAATGTCTAACTATGGATTACAATTAAGAGAAAAACAAAAGGCTAAGAGAATTTATGGAATACTTGAAAGCCAATTTAGAAGATACTATGATAAAGCTGACAAGTTAAGAGGCATAACAGGTGAAAACCTATTAAAACTTCTAGAAGTGAGACTTGATAACGTAGTTTATAGATTAGGTTACGGAAATTCAAGACAAGAAGCTAGGCAACTAGTAACTCACGGACATTTCTTAGTTGACGGTAAAAAGGTAGATATTCCTTCTTACAGTTTAACAGCAAATCAAGTAGTATCTGCATGTCCAAAGAGCAGAGCTACAGAGAAGTTTAAGGTTTTCGCTGAAAATCCTAAAACTTTACCGAATTGGTTAACAGCTAACTTAGAGAAATTCGAAGGAACAGTTGTTTCAATACCAACTAGGGAAGATATAGATGTTCCTGTTAACGAGACGCTAATCGTCGAGTTATACAGCAAATAATCATTAATATAGAATCGGTTGCCCTCATAATAAGTTGCCAATTAAAAAAAAGGAGGGTTTAGTATGTTAGAAATAGAAAAGCCAAAAATAGAATGTGTAGAAACTGCTGAAGATGATTCTTATGGTAAATTCATAATTGAACCATTAGAAAGAGGTTATGGTATAACACTAGGTAATGCATTAAGAAGGATTCTTCTTTCTTCATTGCCTGGAGTTGCTACAAGTGCAGTTAAAATTGATACAGTGCTTCATGAATTTTCCACAGTTAAAGGTGTTAAAGAAGATGTTACAGAATTAATTCTAAACATCAAAAGCTTAGCATTAAAAATGAATGGAGAAGGACCTAGAACTGTTTATATTGATGCTAAAGGACCTGGAGTAGTTACTGGAGCAGACATTAAAACTGATGGAGATATAGAAGTTGTTAACGACGATTTACATATAGCAACATTAGATGATGGTGCTAAACTATATATGGAACTAACTGTTAACAAAGGTAGAGGATATGTGTCTCAGAGTAAAAATAAGACAGATGAATTACCAATAGCTACTATACCAGTAGATTCAATCTATACTCCAGTTAAAAGAGTAAATTTTGCTGTAGAAAACACTAGAGTAGGCCAGATTACTGATTATGATAAATTAACTATTGAAATTTGGACTAATGGAACCATTAGACCAGACGAAGCTATTGGTTTATCAGCTAAAATACTTATCGAGCACTTTAAGCTATTTATGACATTAACAGATCATGCTGATAATGTTGAAATAATGGTTGAAAAAGAAGAAGATAAGAAAGAAAAAGTTCTTGAAATGACTATTGAAGAATTAGACCTTTCTGTTAGAAGCTATAATTGCTTAAAAAGAGCTGGAATTAATACAGTTCAAGAATTAACAGAGAGATCAATGGATGATATGATGAAGGTCAGGAATTTAGGTAAAAAATCACTTGAAGAAGTTGAACAAAAACTTCAAGCACTAAGCTTGAACTTAAAGCTAAGTGAAGAGTAAGGAGGTAGACACATGGCAATGTATCGTAAATTAGGACGCTCAACTGATCAAAGAATTGCAATGTTTAGAAGTCTTGCAACTAATTTGTTGAAATATGGAAAAATAGAAACTACTGTCACTAGAGCAAAAGAAACTAGAAAATTTGCTGAAAGAATGATAACTCTTGGAAAAAGAGGAGATCTTCATGCTAGAAGACAAGCACTTGCATTCATTACAGAAGAAAGTGTAGTTAAAGACTTATTTGACAATATTGCACCCAAGTATGCTGAGAGAAACGGCGGATATACTAGAATAATGAAAATGGGTCCAAGAAGAGGCGACGCAGCAGAGATGAGCATAATAGAATTAGTATAGTTTGAACAAAGGGGATTAAGTTAAATCAAACTTAGTCCCCATTTTCTTATAAATATTTATAGATGTAGGGAGTGACACTTATGTGTGAAAAAATGGTTATATGCAATAAGCTTGTTTACAAATACCCTCAAAGTGAAGATGAGCAGCCTAAAGTAGCCATAGATGGATTAAATTTAGAGGTTAACAAGGGTGAATTTTTAGTAGTACTCGGCCATAATGGCTCAGGAAAATCTACTTTTGCTAAACACATAAATGCTCTATTAATACCTACTGAAGGTGAAATCTATGTAGATGGACTCGTAACTTCTGAGGAAAGCAATTTATGGAACATTAGGAATGTTGCTGGTATGGTATTTCAAAATCCGGACAATCAAATTGTTGCCACTATTGTAGAAGAAGACGTAGCATTTGGTCCAGAAAATTTAGGACTAGAGCCTAAAGAAATTAGAAAAAGAGTGGATGAATCATTAAAAAATGTTGGAATGTACGATTATAGAAAGCATGCTCCACATTTACTTTCTGGTGGTCAAAAACAAAGAGTAGCTATAGCAGGTATTCTTGCTATGATGCCAAAGTGTATTGTTTTTGATGAACCAACAGCAATGCTAGATCCGTTTGGTAGAAAAGAAGTTATCCGAACTATAAAAGAAATAAACAAAAAGTATGGTATAACAATAATCTTAATAACTCATAATATGGAAGAAGCAGTAGAAGCGGATAGAATAGTAGTTATGGATAATGGTAAAATTGTAATGAATGGAAAACCCAGAGAAATATTTAGGGAAGTGTCTCTTATGAAAAAAATAGGTCTAGATGTTCCGCAAGTAACGGAACTGGCATATGAACTTAAACAAAGTGGTATTAATATAGAATCAGATATATTAACTATAAATGAGATGGTGAATGCATTATGTCAATTAAAATAGAAAATTTAACACATGTATATATGCCAAATACTCCTTTTGAAAAAAAAGCTATAGATGATGTTTCTTTAGAAATAAAGCAAGGAGAATTTGTAGCACTAATTGGGCATACAGGCTCAGGAAAATCAACACTAATACAACATATAAATGGACTTTTAAAACCAACATCAGGGAGTCTATTAATAGACGACATAGATATAACTATGAAAAAAATGAAATTGACAAATATAAGAAAAAAAGTTGGATTAGTATTTCAATATCCTGAATATCAACTTTTTGAAGAAACTATTGAAAAAGACATTGCTTTTGGACCGAAAAATTTAGGTCTAGATAATGATGAGATAAATAAGAGAGTTCAGAGAGCCATGAAAATAGTTGGACTAGACTATGAAGAATATAAGGACAAATCACCTTTTGAAATAAGTGGTGGTCAAAAGAGAAGAGTTGCAATAGCTGGGGTAGTGGCTATGGAGCCAAAAATCTTGATTTTAGATGAACCAACAGCCGGGCTAGATCCAAAAGGAAGAGACGATATCTTAAGTAAAATTGTTGAACTCTACAAACAGAATGACATGACCATAATATTAGTATCTCATAGCATGGAAGATGTGGCCAAGGTTGCAAATAGAATTATAGTAATGGATAGTGGAAAGTGTATTCTAGACGGAACTCCGGAGAAAATATTTAAGGAAATAGAAATATTAGAAAGCGTAGGACTTGCTGTACCACAGGTAACATACCTAATTAGGGAACTACGTAATAAAGGGTTTAATATATCTGAGGATATATTTACATTGGAAAAAGCTAAACAAGAATTGCTTAAAATATTAGAAAAGAATTAATGGTTTTTTTATCTAATAAGATATTATATATAAAACAGTAATGTGTGATTCTTGCAACACATTGGAGGAATTTGTATGATCAAAGATATTACAATAGGTCAATATATACCAGGGGAGTCTTTTGTACATAAATTAGATCCAAGATTAAAGATATTAATATCTCTACTATTTATTGTTGATCTATTTTTAGTGAATAATTTTAAAGGCTATTTATTTGTAGTTATATTTATTTTAATCACAATACTAATAGCTAATTTGTCTTTTAAGTATATTTACAGTGGATTAAAGCCAATTTTAGTATTATTACTTATTACAGCAATATTAAACATTTTCATGACTACCGGAAAAGAACCAGCAATTTTTCACTGGGGTTTTATAAGTGTATATAAAGAAGGTTTAACAATTGCAGCCTTTATGATAATTAGGTTAGTGTTTTTAATTATGGGAACATCAATACTAACACTAACAACTTCTCCAATAGAGTTAACTGATGGTATAGAAAGCCTTCTAAGGCCTTTTAAAAGGATAGGAGTACCAGCTCATGAACTTGCAATGATGATGACTATTGCATTAAGATTCATACCTACGCTTATGGATGAGACTGACAAAATCATGAAAGCACAAATGGCAAGAGGTGCAGATTTTGAGTCTGGGAATTTGATAAGTAGAGCGAAAAGTTTAATACCTATTTTAGTACCACTGTTTATAAGTTCTTTTAGACGAGCTGATGAACTGGCGATGGCTATGGAATCAAGATGCTATAAAGGTGGAGAAGGAAGAACTAGAATGAAACAATTACATATAACAAAAAAAGACTATATTGCAAGCTTTGCTTTTACACTGCTATTTGTTATTACTATTGTTAGCAGAACATAATCTTCGTGTAGAGTGAAAAGGACGTGAAGCAGTGAGAAATATAAAGCTTTTAGTAGAATATGATGGAACGAACTATGCAGGATGGCAGAGACAAAAGAATGTAATGACTATTCAAGAAAAAATAGAGACAGCTATTGAAAAGATTACAGGTGAAAAAACTCAAATTACAGGTTCTAGTAGAACAGATACTGGAGTTCATGCAAAAGGGTATACAGGTAATTTTTATACTAATAGTAAAATATCTGTGGAAAAGTTCACAGGAGCTATTAATAGTAAACTCCCATTAGATATTGTAATTTTACATTGCTTTGAGGTTCCCTGTGAGTTCCATTCAAGGTATAATTGTACAGGGAAGATGTATAGTTACACTATACTTAATAGGTATGAGGCTGTTGCTGTAGGGCGCAATTACATATATCATCACAAAAGAATATTAGATGTGGAAGCTATGAAAGAAGCTTCAGAGTATTTTATGGGTACCCATGACTTTTCTGCATTTAAAAATTTAGGTAGTTCCGTAAAAACTTCTGTAAGAACTATTACAAGACTAGATATCATAAAGAATGGAGATATCATAAAAATATATATTGCTGCGGATGGCTTTCTTTATAATATGGTTAGAATAATAGTAGGAGCACTAGTTCGTGTTGGAGAAGGTAAGATTAAACCTGATGAAATAAAAGATATAATTCTGTCAAAAGAAAGAGCAAAGGCTGGAAAATCCGTTCCACCCGGTGGATTATGCTTGGAAGAAGTTTTTTATTAAATAAAAAACGTTAAAGATTGCAATATCCTGTGTAAAATCATTGACACACCCGGTAGAATGTATTATAATTATTAATGTTTGTATAAACTATCGTGTATAAGATCCACTAGCCCCGGATCTTTAGCATAGAAATTCAATTGTTAAAAGTTCAGGGAGGGAAAATAATGAAATCATACTTAGCAAAACCAGCAGAAGTAGAAAGAAAATGGTTCGTTGTCGACGTAGAAGGAAAAGTTTTAGGAAGAGCAGCGAGTCAAATAGCTTCAATATTAAGAGGAAAACATAAACCAACATTTACACCACACGTTGATACAGGTGATTTTGTAATTGTAATAAACGCTGATAAGATCGTTTTAACTGGTAAGAAATTAGACCAAAAAATGTTAAGACATCACTCTTTTTATCCAGGTGGATTAAAAGAAGTTCCATATAGAATAGCATTAGCTAAAAAACCTGAGTTTATTTTTGAAGAAGCAGTAAGAAGAATGCTTCCAAAGGGACCATTAGGTCGTCAAACAGCTAAAAAAATGACTGTTTACAGAGGACCAGAACATAAGAACCAAGCACAGAATCCAGAAACATTAGTGCTTAAATACTAATCAGGTTAGGAGGGAGTAAATATAATGGCAAAAGTTCAATATATAGGAACAGGAAGAAGAAAGAAATCAGTTGCGAGAGTTAGACTTATACCTGGAGAAGGTAAAATTGTTATAAACAAAAGAGCCATAGAAAATTATTTCGGATTAGAAACTTTAATGCTTATAGTTAACCAACCATTAGTGTTAACTGGAACTAAAGATAAATTCGATATATTGGTTAATGTACACGGTGGCGGATATACAGGTCAAGCCGGTGCAATAAGACATGGTATTTCAAGATCACTACTTAAAGCTGATGAAACTTTAAGACCAGAACTTAAAAAAGCAGGATTTTTAACAAGAGATCCAAGAATGAAAGAAAGAAAGAAATACGGTCTTAAAAAAGCAAGAAAAGCATCTCAGTTCTCAAAGAGATAATATTTTTGTTTGCAAGAGGGAATATACACTTATTAATAAGTGTATATTCCTTTTTTTTATTATATAAGAAATAGCTTGGGCAAATGATTGTGGATAACACTTACACTTGATCCTAGGGATATTTTATTCTATATAAGACTTTGCAAAGTTATTAGCAAGGGAAAACTGGTATAAAATTCAATATATTAGTATAGTGAAAAAGTAAATCCTCCTTATGTTATGTTTATGTTAATAATATTAAAGTTTATGTTAAATGTAGTGAAGATTACATAACATATAGTTTAACTTATAGTATTATTTACATGAATGATTAAAATACTTATGATAAGTTTAAATATGGAGGGATTTTATGAATGTTATAAATATGGTTATAGGGCTCTTTGGAGGGCTAGGGCTATTCTTGTATGGAATGAAGATGATGGGGGATGGGCTTGCAAATACTTCTGGTGAAAAACTTAAAAAGATATTTGAAAAAATAACATCTAATCCGATCAAAGGAGTAGCAACAGGAGCTGCAATAACAGCAGTTATTCAAAGCAGTAGCGCTACTACAGTAATGGTAGTAGGGTTCGTTAATGCAGGCCTTATGAACTTATATCAGGCAGCAGCAGTAATCATGGGAGCTAATATTGGAACTACTGTAACCGCACAGTTAATTGCATTTAAACTTGATAATATAATACCAATGTTTTTAGGAATAGGTTCTTTAACAATAATATTTTCAAAAGGTAAAAAAGGTAGAGAAATAGGGAATATTATATTAGGTTTTGGTATTCTTTTTCTAGGAATGGAGTTAATGAAGGATACTATGTCTCCACTAGCGCAGTCTCCAGCTTTTGCGACTTTAATAATGAAATTAGAAGGAAATACGCTCTTAGGAATTTTAACCGGCGCACTTATGACTGCAGTAATTCAAAGTTCATCTGCGTCCACTGGTATTTTAGTGGCCTTAGCATCTACTGGAGCATTACCTCTGGGAGTAGCAGTTCCAATTTTATTTGGTAATAATATAGGTACATGTATAACTGCTTTATTATCAAGTATAGGAACCTCTAAAACAGCAAAAAAAGCAGCATTAATACATTTATTCTTTAACATATTTGGTACCTTAATTTTTATTCCATTAATAAATCCACTGATAATGTTTGTACAAAGTATATCGCCAGATGGAGCTGGAGATATAAAAAGACAAATTGCAAATGCCCATACTATATTTAATATATCAAATACAATAATTATGGTGCCATTTATAAAATATCTGGTTTTACTTGTTAATAAAATAATACCAGGAGAAGATGAAGTTCTAACAATGGATGTTAAGTATATAGATGACAGACTATTAGAGACACCGGTAATTGCAGTTGGGCAAGCTACAAAAGAGGTTGTTAGAATGGCAAACCTTGCAAAAGCAAATGTACAACTTGCCATGGAATGTTTTATTAACAATAATGAAAGTAGTATAAAAACTGTTTATGAAAATGAAAAATTAATAAATCTACTTGAACACGAAATTACATCCTATTTAGTAAAGCTATCCACAACAGAATTATCAGAACAACAAACTAAAATAGTAACTTCTATGTTCAATGTAGTAAATGATATAGAGCGTATTGGAGATCATGCTGAAAACTTGGTAGATATAACTAGTGAAAAGATCCAAAAGAATTTGGATTTTTCTAAGGATGCTATGCAGGAGTTAGATGGAATGTATAAATACATAGTCTATGCTTTAGAGATTAGTATTGAGAGTTTTGAAAATAATGATATTCTAAAAGCGGAATCTATAATGGTAATAGAAAATAGAATTGATAGCTTAGAAAAGGAATTAAGGTTATCCCATATAAGAAGATTAAATAATGGGATTTGCGGCGCTACAGTTGGAACTATGTTTTTAGATATGATTAGTAATTTTGAGAGAATCGGAGATCATGCAACAAATATTGCGGAAGTAGTAATAAATAAATAAACATAGAAAAGGAAAAGCAACCGCTAGAATTTTTGGTGGGTGTTTTTTTTGCGTCATGGCGCGAAGACCTATAGAAATAATACTAAATATGCTACAAGGTGAATAAAATTAACGGTAGGAATAAATAAGAGGGTGGGTGCATTGAAATACAGAAATAATAAATTAATATCTATTGTAATAGTAATCGTTGTAGCAATGGTAAGCTTTATGGTAGTAAATTTAAGCTTTGTCAAACAAACTATGAATAATGAAAAATTACAAGTAGGGAGTAAAAAAATACTCATTGATGCAGGTCATGGGGGAATGGATGGTGGAACAAGTTCTAAAAATGGCACTCTAGAAAAAAACATTAATTTAAGCATAGCAATAAAGCTTAAAGAAAAATTACAAAAGTTAGGCTATGAGGTAGTTATGACAAGAGAAGAGGACACAGGACTTTATTCAAGAAGTGGAACTATAAGAGAAAGTTACACTGAAGATTTGAAAAAAAGATGTAATTTAAAGAAATCTAGTAATTGTGATATGCTTATTAGTATTCATTTAAATTATTTTACGGAGAGTAAATACTATGGAGCGCAAGTATGGTACTCGAATTATAAAGATAGTTCTATTTTAGCTGCTGTAACTCAGAAAAACCTTAGAATAGATTTAGATCCTAGTAATAAGAGAGTCCAGAAGCCTGCTAAAAATGCTTATAGGATATTAAGGGAGAATGACATTATGCCAAGTGTTATAGTAGAATGCGGATTTTTATCAAATTATGAAGAGGAACAAAAATTAAAGTCGGATGAATATCAACAAAAAATTGCAGAGTCCATAAGCAAATCTATAGGGGAGTTTTATAATAGTACGTACAAAGAGTAATAATTATAATAAGATCTAAGGAAAAAAGACATATTATTTTAAGAATATGTCTTTTTGATTGAATTGGACTTTTATGATAGTGCCAATTTAACAGCATCGTAGTTGATGATTTAATTATTAATCGTAGGCTACAGAGCAGTCTTTATCAATGAAAATCCACCAGGTAGGTCCAGGCATTAGTGAAACTTCTCTCCCTTCCTTATCATTAATTTTTATGGGAGAACTTTTTTTTCTGCTCCATTTAATATCTTGAGCCACTCCGGCGCAAAATAACAATCCAGTGCCCTGATTTTCAGATGAAGTTAAGGTTTCATCGCTTATAATGGTACCGTGAATAAATTGTACAATAACATTAGAAAACTTTACAGGAGAAATATTGTCTTTGTCAATATTCAGACCTCTATAATGATAGTATTCTCCATTTTGATATAAAAAATTTGAGGATGAACCTTCATTGAAAGTTATAAAAATATTTATTGCGTTCCTACTATTGATGTCTGCTATTGCAATATTATTAGAAAAATTAAATTTTGGTAGATAGGAATTAGAATAGTCTTTTAGGCTAACAGTTCCACTAATATTTTTAGCTGCATCTTGATTGAAGATAGCTTTATAAGTTATGCCAGAGGAGTTACTGAGGAACTCAAGAACCACATCTGCACTACTAAGGCCTATAAGTGGTCCACCCTTACTAGTATTAATATAAGTAGCAATTTTTGAAGATTTTTTAGAATATGAATTATTTATTCTTTCACCAGTATATTTTGAGATGGCTATTTCATTATTTACATGAACATAAGAAATATGTGTAATAATCCTATAAATAAATATTGAAAGAATTAATATCAAAATTGCAATTAAAAGATATATAACAATAGAAAAATGTTTCTTTACCATAAGGGTCCCCCTTAGCATTCATATATACTATTTTAATAATCTTATTTAGAAAATATAACCACAAACATGAAACCCTTATCAAGTTTACTGAAAATAGTATTAAACGTAAGGCTAAGCTAGATAATAGGGCTTAAATAAGCCATAACAGTAATAATTACACTAAATGGTAATAATACAATCATTGAAATGGACTAGTCCACATGGTATCATAATCATGGTAGTGGATTAGTCCATTAATCCAATATGCTTTGGGAGGGATTTTTATTAACATCGAAATAAACAAAAAAAATGGAGTACCCCTTTATATTCAAGTTAAAAATCAAATCATGGATGAAATAAAAAAAGGATCTCTCAAGGTTGGGACAAAATTGCCAACAGAAAGAGAATTGTCTCAGAGAATAAATGTAAGTAGGAATACTGTAAGCACTGCATATAATGACTTGGAACAAGATGGGGCATTAAAATCCTATCAAGGGAAAGGAACTTTTGTAGTTGAAGAATCTATATCTTGGGAAAGCCTAAGTATCAAAAATAAGATAATGAAATTCGTTGATTTAGGACTAGAAGAAGCTCTGGAAATTGGAATGAAACCAGAGGAATTTTTAGACATAGTAAATCAAAGAGTAAATGAAAAAAGACAGATAATGAATAAAATTGAAGCAATATACGTTGAGTGCAATATAGAACAAGCTAAAATGTTTAGTAGTCAACTTAGTAAAAATAGTAATATGAATGTAATATCTTTGACTATAAACGATTTACTAAAGATGGACAAGGATACTAAAGAAAAGATTGAAATGGCTGAGTTTATAATAACCACTTTTAATCATATTAATGAAGTGACTAATCTAACTGCTGATCTTAATAAAGAGATTTTAGGAGTTGCTATAACTCCAAATTTAGAACCTATAGTTAAAATTGCAAGATATCCTTTAAATACAAAATTCGGGTTTGTATGTATTTCTGAAGAATTTATATTTAAAATTAATGGAGCTTTGGAAAAGGCAGGGTTATCTGAAGTTGATATAACATACTCCAATACTAATGATGATGATGAACTTGTGGATATAATTCGAAAATCAGATGTTATGATAGTATCTCCAGGTAGATATAAAGACGTTAAAAGTGCAAATGTAAGCGATAAGGAAATAATTGAATTTCTATATAGTCTAGATGATGGCTCAGTAAAAGCGCTTAGGTCAAAGATTATTGAAATAAAGTTCAAAAAATAATATTATAAAAAATTATTTAGGAGGCTTTTAAAAATGGAGAAAAAGACTTTAATTCTAGGAGTAATAGGGTCAGATTGTCATGCTGTTGGCAATAAAATTTTAGATTATGCACTAACGGAAGCTGGTTTTAATGTTATAAACATAGGAGTTCTTTCTCCACAAGAAGATTTTATCAATGCAGCTGTTGAAACTAATGCAGATGTAATAATAGTATCTTCTCTATACGGCCATGGAGAAATCGATTGCAGAGGCATCAGAGAAAAATGTGATGAAGCAGGGTTAAATGACATATTGCTATTTGTAGGTGGAAACATAGTTGTAGGAAAACAAAATTGGGATGACGTCCACCGTAGATTTACGGCAATGGGATTTAACAAGGTATATCCACCAGGAACATCTCTAGAAACAACAATACATGATTTAAAAGAAGCATTAGGTCTATTCTAAAATAGATACGCCTATTCTAGAATAGGTAGGGATATTATAAAATCAATAGGAGTGATATAAGTGGATGCATATTTACTTGTAGATTTTGGAAGTACATACACTAAACTAACCGTTGTAGATATTGAAAAAGAAGAAATAATTGCTACAGCGAAAGACATAACCACAATTGAAGATAATATAATGATAGGCTATGACAAAGCTTATTCGAAAATAGAAGGAATACTAAAAGACAAAAATGTTAATTTTATTAATAAGTTAGCATGCTCGTCAGCAGCAGGAGGTCTCAAAATGATAGCTATAGGCCTAGTGCCAGATTTAACTGCAGAAGCTGCAAAAAGAGCGGCTCTCGGAGCTGGAGCTAGGGTACTTAAAGTATATAGCTATGAATTAACCCTTACTGAAATTGAAGAAATTAAAAATTCAGACTTAGATATAATACTTCTTGCAGGTGGAACTGATGGTGGTAATAAGGATTGCATAATTCACAATGCAAAAATGTTAGCTGAAAATGGAGTTAAATTACCAATAGTAGTAGCTGGAAATAAAGTAGCAAGTGATGAAATAAGAGAAATATTCACAAAGGCTAAAATGTATTTTACAATTACAAGTAATGTGATGCCACAGTTAAGTAAACTAAATGTAGAGCCTGCTCGCGAAGAAATTAGAAAAGTCTTTATGGAAAAAATAATTGATGCTAAAGGGCTTAGCAATGCAGAAGAGTTAGTAAAAGGTATCTTAATGCCAACGCCGGCAGCAGTTCTAAAGGCTGCAAGGATATTAAGCGAAGGCAGTGATGAAGAAAGCGGACTAGGAGATTTAATAGTTATCGACATTGGTGGAGCAACTACAGACGTACATTCTATAGCAGATGGAGAACCTACAAAAGCGGGAGTTACAGTAAGAGGCCTTGAGGAACCATTTGCTAAAAGAACTGTTGAGGGTGACCTTGGTATGAGATATTCTGCAATTTCACTAAGAGAAGCAGCTGGTAGCAGAAAACTGAGGAAATATCTAGGGGACACGGAAAGAAAAATTGATATTGATGCAAATTGTAAATATAGAATAGAACATATAAAGATGGTTCCGGAAACTAAGGAAGAAATAGATTTTGATGAGGCTATGGCGAAAGTAGCTACTGAGCTATCTATGGAGAGGCATGTAGGTACTATTGAACACACACTCACACCTATGGGCGCTATGTATACTCAAATAGGAAAAGACCTTATGGAAGTAAAGTATATCATAGGTACAGGTGGGGTATTAATACATAGCGAAAAACCACAAGATATTTTAAAATCAGGGGCTTTTAATAAAGAAGATCCAACGTATTTAAAGCCACGTCATGCAGCTTATTTGCTTGATAAAACTTATATATTATCAGCTATGGGACTATTAGCTAAGGATTATCCAGACAAGGCTGTTAGAATTATGAAAAAATATTTAGTGCAAGTATAATTATTAGGGGGAATTTTAGTGGAATTAAGAAATAAAAAATGGACTAATGAAGAGTTCTTTGAGGTTAGAAAAGAAGTGTTAAGCCAATGGCCAACAGGAAAAGATGTAGATTTAAAAGAAGCTATAGAATACAATAAAAAAATTCCTGATCACAAAAACTTTGCGAAAAAATTAATTAAAGCTAAAGAAGAAGGTATAACCCTTGCACAACCAAGAGCGGGTGTTGCATTAATTGATAAGCATATCGAACTCCTAAACTTTTTAGAGACAGAAGGTGGAGCAGATTTACTACCATCAACAATAGATAGTTATACAAGACAAAATAGATATGATGAATGTGAAATAGGAATTAAGGAAAGTATGAGTGAAGGAAGATCTCTTCTAAACGGATTTCCAGGCGTTAATCATGGAGTCAAAGGCTGTAGACAAGTTTTTGAAGCAATAAATAATCCGTTAGAATCAAGACATGGTACTCCAGATGGAAGGCTTCTTGCTGAAATAACACATGCTTCAGGTTGGACTTCAAATGAAGGTGGCGGTATTTCCTATAATATTCCATACGCTAAAAATGCAACACTGGGAAAAACAATTCTAGATTGGCAGTATTGTGATAGACTTGTTGGCTTTTATGAAGAACAAGGAGTTTCAATAAATAGAGAACCTTTTGGACCATTAACAGGAACCTTAGTTCCACCTAGTACCTCAAATGCAATTGCAATAATAGAATCACTACTTGCAGCAGAACAAGGAGTTAAAAACCTTACAGTTGGATATGGTCAGTGCGGAAATTTAATACAGGACGTAGCAGCTATAAGAGCTTTAGAAGAGCAATGCGACGAATATTTAAAAGCGAGTGGCTATAAAGATATATACTTAACAACAGTTTTACATCAATGGATGGGAGGGTTCCCGGCGGATGAAGCACAAGCTTTTGGAGTTATATCTACAGGAGCTGCCACAGCTGCACTTGCAGGAGCAACAAAAGTAATAGTTAAAACCACTCATGAAGCTATAGGTATTCCTACTAAAGAAGCCAATGCCCAGGGCATAAAGGCTACAAAGATGACTTTAAACTTATTAAGAGGACAAAGGTTGCCTATGTCTCAGGAATTAAAAACAGAAATAGAAGTAATAAAAGCTGAAACAAAGTGCATGATAGATAAGATATATGAAATTGGAAAAGGAGACCTTGCTATAGGATCAGTTAAAGGATTTGCTATGGGAATCATTGATGTTCCATTTGCACCAAGTAAATTTAATGCTGGTAAAATGATGCCTGCAAGAGATAATAATGGAGCAATAAGATATCTAAAATTTGGTAACATTCCATTTACACAGGAATTAATAAATTTCAATATGAAAAAACTTCAAGATAGAGCGAAATTTGAAAATAGAGATGTAAGTTTCCAAATGACAATAGATGATATATTCGCAGTAGGAAAAGGTGTACTTATAGGAAGACCAGAGAAAAAATAAATACTGTTAAATAGCATTAAAAAATTATAGAAGGATAGGTGTATATTATGAAAATTATTGATGTATTATGTTCAACAGGAAGAACAGGATTTTACTTTGATGACCAAAGAGCTATAAAAAAAGGTGCAGCACATGACGGTTTTACATATGTAGGTGAGCCAGTAACAGAAGGATTTACATCTATAAGACAAGCAGGAGAATCAATATCAGTAATGATTATACTAGAAGATGGTCAGGTAGCTTATGGAGATTGTGCAGCAGTACAATATTCAGGAGCAGGCGGACGGGATCCATTATTTCTATCAAAAGATTTTATACCAATTATAGAAAAAGAAATAGCACCAAAACTAATAGGTAGAAGTTTAGAAAACTTTAAAACACTGGCAGAAGAGTTTGACCACATGTTGGTTAACGGTAAAAGACTTCATACAGCAATAAGATATGGAATAACACAAGCTATTCTAGATGCTGTAGCAAAAGCTAAAAAAGTAACTATGGCTGAAATTGTACGCGATGAATACAAAACTGGAGTGGATATTAAGAGAATTGCTATTTTCACCCAATCAGGTGATGATAGATATAATAGCTCAGATAAAATGATAATTAAAGGCGCAGACGTAATGCCTCATGCACTAATAAACAATGTAGAAGAAAAATTAGGACTTAAGGGTGAAAAATTACTTGCTTATGTGCAGTGGTTAAGTGCTAGAGTATTAAAATTAAGAACTGATAAAAACTATAATCCGATATTCCACATTGATGTATATGGAACAATAGGAGTTGCGTTTAATAATGATACAAAAGCTATGGCAGATTATATAGCAACTCTCGAAGAAGCTGCAAAGCCATTCCATTTGAGAATTGAAGGACCAATGGATGTTGAACATAGAGAAAGACAAATGGAAGCGTTAAGAGATTTAACAACAGAACTAGATAATAGAAAAATTAATGTAGAACTGGTTGCAGATGAATGGTGCAATACTTATGAAGATGTAGTATTATTTGCAGATAATAAATCAGGACACATGCTTCAAATAAAAACACCAGACTTAGGTGGAGTTAACAATATAATTGAAGCTATACTATATTGCAAAAAACAAGGACGTGGAGCATACTGTGGTGGAACATGTAATGAAACTAACAGATCTGCAGAAGTGTGCACAAACATAGCTATGGGTTGTGGAGCAGATCAATGCTTAGCAAAACCAGGTATGGGTGTAGATGAAGGGTATATGATAGTTAATAATGAAATGAATAGAGTTGTAGCTCTAGTTAATAGAAAAAAATAAACAATTAATTTGGGAAGATAACTTATAGAGGCGGTTTGCATAAACTGCCTCTTCCCATATTTAAATATTACAGCTTCGCAGTAGATGATTAAAAGGAGGATAAAATGAAAGAAATAAATGTAGCTGAAATAACAAAAACAATAAAAAATTTATGTATAGATGCTAATTACTATCTTTCTGATGATATAAGAAACCAATTAAAAAAGGCTAGAGAAAAGGAAACTTGGGATATAGCTAAAGGTATTTTAGATAAGATTTTAATAAATGCAGATATAGCTAAAAATGAAAAAATGCCAATGTGTCAAGATACAGGTATGACTTGTGTATTTATAGAGCTTGGCCAAGAGGTTCATATAGTAGGTGGAAGTCTCGAAGAAGCTATTAATAAGGGCGTAGCAGCAGGATATGAAGAGGGCTTTTTAAGAAAGTCAGTAGTTAAAGATGCAATTAACAGAGTAAATACAAAAGATAACACTCCAGCGGTTATATACTATGATATAGTTCCTGGAGATAAATTAAAAATAACTGTAGCTCCAAAGGGCTTTGGTTCAGAAAATATGAGTCAGATTAAAATGTTAAAACCTTCAGATGGACTTCAAGGTGTTAAGGAATTTATTTTAAAAGTAGTAAAAGAAGCTGGTCCTAATCCATGCCCACCAATAGTTGTAGGAGTAGGTATAGGTGGAACTTTTGATAAAGCAGCGAACCTTGCTAAAAGAGCAGCAGTTAGACCAACTGATCAGGCAAACTCAAATCCTTTTTATGCAGATCTTGAAAAAGAGCTTACGCAGGAAATAAATAAGCTAGGTATAGGACCTCAAGGTTTTGGTGGAAGAACTACAGCCTTAGCTGTTAATATCGAAACTTATCCAACTCATATAGCAGGGCTACCAGTGGCGGTAAATATAAACTGTCATGCTGCTAGACATGCCAGTGCAGAGCTTTAATAATGATAAGGGGAGGAGAATTTTATGGAGAAAAGAATAACTACGCCACTTACAAAAGATGTGGTTAAAGATTTAAAAGCAGGAGACAGTGTGTTATTATCTGGTGTAATATATACAGCTAGGGATGCGGCGCATAAAAGACTGGTGGACCTTATAGATAAGGGAGAGAAGCTTCCAATAGATGTTAAAGATGCAGTTATATATTATGTTGGACCAACTCCAGCAAAGCCAGGAATGGCACTTGGATCAGCAGGACCAACTACAAGCTATAGAATGGATGCGTACGCTCCAAAGCTTTTAGAAAAAGGATTAAAAGGAATGATAGGTAAAGGACTCAGATCACAAGAGGTTGTAGACTCTATGATTAAAAATGGTGCTGTATATTTTGCAGCCATTGGTGGAGCAGGAGCTCTAATAGGCAAATGTGTGAAAAGTGCAGAAATAGTAACCTATGAGGATTTAGGTTCTGAAGCTATAAGAAGACTTGAAGTAGAGGATTTACCTATAGTTGTAGTAATAGATAGTAAAGGTAACAATCTATATAAACAAGGACAAAATGCTTATTTAGAAAGTGTAAAATAAAATTAACTTAAAGTTTGTGTGAGGTGATACCATGGAAATAAATAAACCCGCCAAAGCGGGAACAATGGAATCTAACGATATATATGTAATGATTATGCCAAACCCTAAGGGCGGTATTGAAATAAATCTTCAAAGCATTGTTATGAAACAATTTGGAGAAGAAATAGAAAAAGTAATACTGGATACTCTTGTGGAATTAGAAGTTAAAAATATAATAGTAAGTGCTCAAGATAAGGGTGCATTAAACTATACAATAAAAGCGAGAATAGAAACTGCTACAAAAAGAGCGCAATAAGAGGTGATTTGTATGAAAAGGTTGAGAAGAACTATGCTTTTTATGCCTGGGAATAATCCAGGAATGCTTCAGAATGCAGGAATTCTAGGTGCAGACTCAATCATATTAGATTTAGAGGACGCTGTAAGTTTAACAGAAAAAGACAGTGCTAGAATTTTAGTAAGAGAAGCAATAAAAAATGTAGATTATAGTAATGTAGAACTGGTAGTAAGGGTAAATCCAATTACTACTGAATTTGCACAAAAGGATATTGATGTAATCGCAAGAGTTAAACCAGATGCATTAATGATTCCAAAAGCTACAGAAGAAGAACTTAAAACTATAGATGAAATGCTTATAAATATAGAAAAGCAAGAAGGTTTCGCTGTGGGAAGTATAAAATTAATTCCCATAGTAGAAACAGCTTATGGTCTTCAAAATGTTTATAGCATAATAAAATCTTGTGATAGAATAGTTGCTATTTTACTTGGAGGAGAAGATTTAACTTCAGATTTAGGAATAAAAAGAACCAAAGAAGGAGAAGAAATCTTCTACGCAAGAAACCAAGTAGCAATTGCATGTAGAACAATGAAGGTGGATTCTATAGATACTCCATTTACAGATACCACTGATTTTGAAGGATTAGAAAAAGACACAAGGAAAGCTAAGAGCTTAGGACTTACAGGAAAAGCTGCAATAAGTCCAAAACATATTGATACTATTCATTCTGTATTTGCTCCAAATGCGGAAGAAATAAAACATGCTAAAAGGGTGCTTGCAGCTATGGAAGAAGCAGAAAGTGAAGGAAAAGGAGTATTTTCCTTAGACGGAAAAATGGTAGATGCTCCAGTTATAAATAGAGCTAAAAACACAGTAGAACTAGCAAAGCTTTTAGGTATTGTATAAAAGTATGGTTAAAAGCTTTTCAAAAATCTATTTTAGTGGATTAGTTAATTGAGGTGATAGTAATGAAGAATATATTAGGGAGAGAAATACCTGAATATATAGAAGGGTATGGAGAAGTAAGGACCTTTGAAGGTGCATTTAAAAATGGTGGCATTAAAATAAAAAAAGAAGTGAAAGTAAACTCAGTAACTCCAAATGATAAAAAAGTTTTAAGTAGTATAGAGGAAGTTTTAGACAGGGTTGCAATAAAGGATGGCATGACTATTTCTTTCCATCATCATTTAAGGAATGGTGACTACGTACTAAATTTAGTTGTGCAAGCAATTGCAAGTCGTGGCATAAAGAATCTTACTGTTGCAGTGAGTTCTATTTTCCCAAACCATTCGCCTTTAATTGAGCACATTAAAAATGGTGTAGTTACAAAAATAGTTACTAACTATATGTCAGGTCCTGTGGCACAAGAAATTTCTAGAGGAATATTAAAAACACCAGTGATAATGCATACTCATGGTGGACGTTCTAGAGCAATAGAAAGTGGAGATTTACATATAGATGTAGCTTTCATTGCAGCCCCTACAGCAGACACCTATGGAAATGTTAATGGATTATATGGGAAATCAGCTTGTGGAGCTCTAGGCTATGCAATATCTGATGCCCAGTGTGCAGATAGGGTGGTAGCTATAACAGATAATTTGGTGCCTTATCCAACATGTCCTATAGAAATTAGTCAGATATATGTAGATTATGTTCTAAAGGTAGATTCTATTGGTGATTCAGCTGGAATAGTATCTGGAACAACACAAATTACTAATGATCCAGTGGGGCTTAAAATAGCTAAAATGGCCAGTGACGTTATGGTGGCAACAGGGCTTGTTAAAGATGAAATGTCCTTTCAAACAGGTGCAGGTGGGATTTCCCTGGCTGTAGCTGCAGAACTAAGAAAATATATGAAGCAGCATAGTATAGTTGGAAGTTTTGCCTCAGGCGGAATAACTGGATATATTGTAGATATGTTTAAAGAAGGGTTATTTAGATCTTTATTTGATGTACAATGTTTTGACTTGCAGGCAGTACAGTCCTATGTAAGTTCACATAAACATCAAAGAATGTCAGCGTCCATGTATGGAAATCCAGATAATAAGGGCGCTGTTGTAAATAACCTAGACATAGTTATCTTAGGTGCTACAGAGATAGATACAAACTTTAATGTTAATGTAACAACTGGTTCAGATGGTGCCATAATGGGTGGCTCTGGAGGCCATAGTGATACAGCAGCGGGAGCTAAGCTTACAATAATTGTTACACAATTAATGAAAGCAAGACTTCCAATTATAAAAGATAAGGTAACTACAATAACAACTCCCGGGGAGTGTATTGATGTTATTGTAACAGAAAGAGGAATAGCCGTTAATCCAAAGAGACTAGATATAATTGAAAAATTAAAGAAAACTAATCTTCCTATAATGACAATTGAACAGCTTAAAATAATAGCTGAAAAAATGACAGGTAAACCAAAGGAAATTAAGCTAACAGATCAAATAGTTGCAGTTATAGAATATAGAGATGGTTCCGTAATAGATGTGGTTAGAAAACCTCTATAAAGCATAAAATAAAGCTGGAAATAATAATTTTCAGCTTTATTTTATTTGAGGGGAATTATTAAGTAAAGAACAATTGAATAATAAAACTATATATTGGCTTTGCAGTGCAATAAATATATAATATATATTAAGGTAAATTATAATATTTACAAGGAGGACTTCTATGTACGGATTTAACGTGGAGAGAATTAATCTAAAAGATGAAGATGGAGTAAAGGAAGTAAGGGACTTTTTACAAAGCTTTCAATTACTACTTGATGATAACGTGGATTATACTATAGTTATTAGGCAAAATGGAGAGATTAAAGCTACTTGCTCTAAGTCAAAAAACGTATTTAAATGTTTTGCAGTGTCAGATGATTTAAGAGGAACTGGAGTATCAGCTATACTTATGGGAGCAGTAGCGGATAAACTTTTTGAGGAAGGTACTTATCATAGTTTTATCTTCACAAAGGTAGAAAACATAGATATATTTACCTCCCTTGGATACAAACTTATAGATAAAATAGAAAATGTAGCTCTCCTTGAGAGTGGAATATATGATATATCACAATATTTAAAGCGTCTGCAATTGGAATATAATATAGATGGAGCCACTATCAAATCTGCAATAGTTATGAATTGTAATCCCTTCACTTTAGGACATCGGTATTTGATAGAAGAGGCTGCAAAGCAATCGACAGAGGTACTGGTATTTATAGTTGAGGAAGACAAGTCCTCATTTCCATTTATTCATAGATATAATATGGTTAAAGAAGGGGTCTCCCATTTAAATAATGTACGAGTTATTAAAGGGGGAGAGTACATTATTTCAGAAGCTACATTCCCAACCTATTTTTTAAGGAGAAAAGATGAGATACTAAAGGCTTATACAACCCTAGATGCATCGGTTTTCGGAAGATATTTTTGCAAAACTCTAAATATAACTAAAAGGTTTATAGGAGAAGAACCATATTGCGAAGTTACAAATGCTTATAATGACGCTTTAAAGGAAATTCTGCCTACCTATGGAGTAGAAGTTATAGAGGTGAAAAGAAGGGCTCTCATGGGGGAGGTTATAAGTGCTTCAAAGGTTAGAAAATTAATTGTGGAGGGGAAAATAGGGGATATTAAGCATATAGTTCCTAGTTCAACCTGGGAATTTTTAAATACTAAGGTAGGAAAGGAGATAATGGGACGGATTAAGTTTAGCCATGCGCCCCATTAACATGATATGTATACAGCAGAAGATATATTAATAGGTAGAGAAAGAAGAATCGAGTTTCAAGAAAGACTAGTTGAAAGATATAAGATGCCAATACTAGTTATAAGAGTAAACTATCCAGGTATTAACAAGGATAATCATTTTTCTAAGGAAATAACTGTGATTATAGAGCAAATTATTAGTGAAATGTTTTCTTATTCTATTCAGTATAAAATAATGACCACAACTGCAGAAGGTCCTCTTGTTATTATGTCTATAAATAAGAGGGCAAGAGATATTAAAGCAATGACACTTGATATAGAAGATAAGCACCTTTTAGGCAGATGTGTAGACATAGATGTATATGATGAAAAGGGTAAGGGCATTAGTAGAAAAGATTTCGGCTTAGGTATGAGGAAATGCTATATATGCGATGATGTAGCTCATAATTGTGTAAGAAGCAAAAAACACAGCAAAAAAGAAGTTGAAGGATTTATTAAAAGTAAATTTGCAGAGTATATGGAGAAGTTTTATGGAAAATAAATATTTAATATCCAAGGAGGCTTTCGCTATATCAGCCTTTGCAATTGAGGCAATGCTATGTGAGGTGGCTTCATATCCATCACCGGGGCTAGTGTCATCTATATCAAAGGGAGCCCATATAGATATGGATCATTACTCTTTTATTAAAAGTACCTCTATTCTAAGTAAGTATATGGTACTATTTGCGCAGGAGGGTTACTCAAAGAAAACTCCTAAAGAAATATTTGTGGCTATTCGAAATATAGGAATAGAAGCTGAGAGTGAAATGTTTAAAGGTACAAAGGGTGTCAACACTCACAAAGGCATGATTTTTCTTTTAGGGATAAGTTGTGCAGCTGTGAGTAAAGCTATGTATGATAAGAAAAATTTTTATGAAATTCAAGATATAATAAAACAAATGACTAAAGGCCTCGTTGTGGACGAACTATGCTATATGGATAAAGATAAAGTAAAAAGCTATGGTGAGAAGTTATTTCTAAAATATAAGGTTGAAGGAATAAGAGGCCAAGTGGAGAGCGGAATTCCTATAGTATTTGATTATTCACTTAAAGTATATAAAGAAAATAGTGCTTTAAAATTAAATGATAGATTAATACATACTCTCATATCCATTATGCAATTTTGTGAGGATTCTAATGTTCTTCACAGACATTCAATGGACACACTAAATGAAGTAAAACAAAAAGCAAAACATATAATCTCAATAGGTGGAATGGCCACGGAAATTGGAAAAGCATCAATAGATGCGCTAGATAGTGAATTTATAAAACGAAACATAAGTCCAGGAGGATCCGCAGACCTACTAGCCATAACTGTATTCTTTAATTCAATAGAGGAGTATTTTACTAGTTTATAACAAGTGTGCAGGATTTTTGTGGATAAACTATTTTTAGAATTTAAATTGTGGGTAACTTTAAAAAAAATATATACTTATAATATAAAAATGGAAAAGTCATAACTAGTAAAATTATTAAAACATAAAATACATTTCTTTTACGCATAGGACATCCTTATATTATTGCTATCAACAGCATAATATGAAAGATTTAAAATTTTGTGCATCTTTCAATCTTCATGGGTGAGAAAAGTATATATTACGTAAACTTCATTTGAGCAAGCGTTAGTAATTCTCAATTAAAATTCGTTTAGAATTCCTTAGCAAAGCGAAATGAAGTTGTAGTAATATATACTTTTCTCTGTCACTATTAGTTTTTTGAAACGTATATAAAGTATTAACACTAATTCCATCCAAAGGGGGAAATTCAAGTGGGGGAAGATTCAAATCTAATTGGAAGTATATTAGACGGAAATGTTGATAGTTTTAATATATTAGTTAACAAATATGAAGGTATAGTCTTAAGGTTTATCTATAATATGATAAAGGATAAAGAAGCTTCAGAGGATATAACTCAAGAGGTTTTTATTACAGTGTACAACAAACTTTATCTTTATGATAAAACCTATAAATTTATAAATTGGTTACTTCAGATTTCTAAAAATAAATCTATTGACTATATACGAAAATATAAAAGGGTGTATGAATCAAACATAGAGGATATACCAAACATTATATCAAAAGAAATGTCACCAGAACAGTCTGCAGAATTCATGGAAACTAAAGAAAATGTAGAAGAATATTTAAATAGTTTAAATGAAGTAGATAGACAAATACTAACTATAAAATATTCACAAAACCTTTCATTTTATGATTTGTCGCAAATTATGGAAATGACAGAATCTAATGTAAAACGGAAATACTATAGGAGTAGACAAAATTTCAAAACTTTTATATCTCAAAAGGTAAAGGGGTGTAAATAATGAATTGTAATATATTTAAAAAGGGATTAGAAGAGTATGTACTAGGAAACATTTCAAATGATTTAAAAATTGCAATAGAAAAGCACATGAATGGATGCGAAAGTTGCAGGAGGCTGTATGAGGAAGAGATTAAAATAGATAGAGATTTTAAGATGGTTTTATCAATAGATGGTATAGAATTTAATAGGTCAAGGGCTAGTATAATTAATTCTATAGATAAAAATAGATATAGTAAAAAGACCTCCAATAAAATTTTATACAATTTTAAAAAATACAAAAATAGATATTTATCATATGCAGTAGCTGTTATGGCTATGATAGTAATTATTCCAATGATGTTAAAGGGCTTTGGTGGAGTAAACTTTAATAATGCAACCTCAAAAAAAACCACAGTCATTAATAATTCAAGCGAAAAAGAAGCTTCTAAAAAAAGTGACACGGTTATTGGCCATAGCAGCACAGCAATGGATTTTAAGAGTAGCATAATAACAAAACAGGCACTCCCAGATTATAAAATGAATTGGAAAAACTCTGGGGATGGAAAAAGGTCTGCGGCCATAGATATAAAACCAGAACGTGATGTGGATTTTGGGATACATGCAGCTTATATTAAAAACATGACTACAAATGAAATAGTGAAGTATGAGGTTATTAATAATGAGAGACAATACACTCCAATGCTTATAGAATGGTGGGATAGTGAACATTTAATAATTGTGGCTGGTTTTGGAGAGGGTACCATAGAATATGGTTCAGAAGTTTATAGCTTAGATGTTAATACGGGCCAGCTTTCTACGCTATATAAGGAAGCAGATGGGAAACATCAAATATTGGATTTTAAAAAGGTTAAGAATGACTTAATATTTCAATTGTTAATTTATAATGATGATACTTATAATACTTTTCATAAAGGCGTAGGGAAGATGACTTTGTTAGAATTAGACAAACTAGTGAATATGGAAACCATAAGTGAGGAGAAATGAAGTTGTAGTAATATATACTTTTCTATTTTGTGATATAATTAGATTGCTCTTAAATATGTGAAATAAAAGGTGAAAATATGGATAAATCGGGAAAAATATATGTAAAAGCAATGAATAAATATAATGATGGATATATAGACAAAGCAGTAGTTCTTTGTGAAAAAAGCATTGCTCTAAATATTACAAATGCTGCAGCTTTAAATTTGAAGGGTATTTTATATTATTTAAAAGGTGATTTAGAAAATGCTAAAAAAATGTGGAACATAAATTATAAAAGAAATAATGATAAAGTATCAAAAAAATATTTAAAGGATAGTATACGTGATAAGGAAAATTTACAATTGTATATTAATGCCTTGGATTTAATGAAGCGTTTTGATATATCTGGTGCTTTAGAGGCTCTTAAGCAATGTGAAAATAGTCATTTTAATTTTATAAATGTTAATAACCTTGTTAGCCTTTGTTATATAAAGCAAGGAGAATATGATAAAGCACTACCTTATATACTGGATGTTTTAAAAACAGATAAAAAAAATACAGCAGCCATTATGAATAAAAAAACCCTAATAGAATATGGCAACTTAAAAAGAAAAACAAACTATAAAAAGATATTTATAGTAACTGCTAGTGTAGTTTCAATTATACTTGTTTTATTTGTTGGTAAGACATATGGGTATAAAATGAAAAACACTCTAATAATAGGCATAAAAAAAATTGAAGGAAAAATTCAGTCAGATAAGAAAACTACAAGTGGAAATGAATTGAAACCTATAGAAAATAAGGTTAAAGAAAATAAACCTAAAGAAAATAAGCCCAAAGAAAAGCTAAAATTTCCACAGGGAAAATTTTCAGAGGCTATAAATACTAACAATATGGAGCAAATTATTGAGTATGTAAATCAGTGGAAGAATGCTGAGTTAGAAATGAATGATAAATTACTTATAGTAAAAGCCGAAGAAATTATTAAGAGTGATGGAATAGTATATTTTTATGAAAAAGGCGTAAAGTTTATGGAAGATAAAAACTTCATCCAAGCTGAAAAATATTTTTTATATGCATTACCATACTCTGAAGGAAATTATTTAAAAGAGCATATAATTTATATGTTAGCATTGAGTTATAAGTCTAGTTCTGAATTTGAAAATGCTGTTATATACTATGAACTTAGCTTAAAACAATTCCCTGAGGGAAGTTATGCTGAGGAAATTTTATATAATTTAATTTTTATAAATAAAGACATAGATGTAGTGAAAGCTAAGGGATACGCAGAAAAATTAATAAAACAATTTCCGGATTCACAATATAATAATGATATAGTGCAAAATATGTTAAAGTAGCGAAAGACATGTTTGTGTTTGAATTTGGGTATACTAACTCTGAAATATGTAATAGTTGTTTTACAACTTTGTCAGACTAGCTAAAAACCTAATTTTAACAAATAATAATTTAAAATATTATTGACTAGTCACATAATAAGGTATACAATAATACTATAGAATATACCCTGATGGGGTATAACAACTGGAGGTAATAATATGATTAAAGAAGTTAATGATAAAAATTTTGATGAGGAAATTGGAAATTCAGATAATATAGTTGTAGTTGATTTTTGGGCACCTTGGTGTGGACCTTGTAAAATGTTAAGTCCAGTAATTGAAGAATTAGCAAAAGAAATGGGAAAAGAAGTTAAATTTGCAAAAGTTAATGTAGATGAAAGTCCAATGATTTCATCTAAGTATAGAATTGCAAGCATTCCAACGGTTATGGTTTTTAATAAAGAGACAGTTAAAGAGACTATGGTAGGATTTAGACCTAAAGCTGACATAAAGAAAATAATCCAAAGAAATTTATAAAATTCAACTACATTTCAGTTTTAAGGATGATAATTAATAGAAATATTTTGGAGGTAAGTTATTTAAATTTTTATAATTTGAAATAACTATCTCCATTTTATGGATTATAGACTTTATAAGGAGGAAAATAATGGGAGAAACAGGAGAAAGATATGATATAGCTATAATTGGTACAGGGCCAGCAGGTCTCGAAGCAGCTATTAATGCTAAAATTAGAAATAAAAACATAATACTTTTTGGAAGTAAAGAATTAAGTGCAAAACTAGTAAAAGCACCAAAGGTAAATAATTTTTTAGGGTTTTATAATCTTACAGGAAAAGAGCTTAAAAACCACTTTGCAGAACATATTGAAGCTATGGGCATAGTTATTGTAAATGAGAGAATAAATAATGTTTACGCTATGGGAGATTACTTTGCATTAATGGTAAATGATAAAATATATGAGGCTAAATCAATAATTTTAGCTACAGGTATAGAATATGGCAAACCATTAAAAGGAGAAGAAAAGTTATTAGGAAAAGGAGTAGGTTACTGTGCTACCTGTGATGCTCCATTGTATAAAGGTAAGACAGTTGTTGTAGTAGGATATAACAAAGAAAGTGAAGAAGAAACTAATTTTGTCAGTGAATTATGTGGAAAAACATATTATGTTCCAATGTACAGAGGGGAATATAAACTAAATCCTAATGTAGAGATAATAAATCATAAACCTCTAGAAATAGTAGGTGTTGATAGGGTAACTAAAATTGTTTTAGAGCATGGTGAAATAATTACAGATGGAATTTTCATGCTAAGAGATAGTTTATCTCCAAGCCAATTAGTTCCGGGGCTTGAGATAGAAGAAGGGCATATAAAAGTAGATAGGAATATGCAAACAAACATAGAAGGGTGTTATGCTGCAGGAGACTGCACTGGAAAGCCATATCAGTATATGAAGTCAGCGGGTGAGGGTCTTGTAGCTGCATTATCGGCAGTTTCATATTTAGATTCAGCTAAGAATTAAATTTAGGCAGCCAACTTTAGTTAAAACTAATTGGGGTTAGCTGCCTGGACTGTAGTGTATAACTACAGTTTTTTTTATTTAACTACAAAAAATACATGGTTTCCTATAGTTTTTATATTGGCCTTTTTTATATCCTTCATCCATTGAGAAGTTGATATTTCAGGATTATAAAAGAAAACAGCCTTGTCTGTAGGATCTTTACCTTTTAATGCATCTAATACAGCTGTGTAACTAGCGGAATCTGGAATGACATCTGGTTTGCCTTGGTGAACTACCTTTCCGCTTTTAACACAAGAAAAGGCATTTTTTTGATTAATAACACCAGAAATAGACTTTGGGAAACCGGCATGTCTAGTACGATTTAATATAACGGAGGCTACTGCAAGTTTGCCACTAGCAGGTTCACCACAACTCTCGGCATATACAACTTGAGACATTAAATAAATATCTTTATCAGTAATATAAATGGAGTCATTGGATCCATTAAACACGGCTAGTGCTTCTATTTTCTCATTATATAAATCTTTGATTTCTGAACCTTGTGAATATAAATATTCTCCCTTTGCGTTTAAATTAGGTAATAGTGTGAATAATGTTAAAATACAAACTAAAAAAGCAAATTTTTTCATATTATCCTCTCCTTTTGCCTACGGAGTTAGCTGACGGGTTCGGAAAAGGTTTAACCTACACAAATTGTGATTCACCCCAAATGCTTGGTTCCTCCGTGTTTTTTTTACTTAGGCAATAATAGTGTGCCCAGGATAATAAATATAATACATTAATTTTATTTATTTTTTAGTTCAATAAAGGTTTTAATAAATACACTATAGTAATTTTCTAACTCAGCAAATTTTAAATTAGAAGAGGTATATAAAGACTCTGATGTTGATGAATCTACAGCAGCACTTAGGGCTTGAATTTTTTCATTTGTAAGTGCAAGTTTAAAATCCTTTAAATAATTTTCATACATACCTAATAGGGGTTTGAAGGATTCATAAGTAGCAGCAGTAGAGGTAGGTATAGATAAACTTTTAAAAGTAGTTTGCACATTGCTTAATTTTACAAGATTATCACCTATTAGTAACAAGAGATCATCATAGGACATATTATTTTTTCTTACCTTTAGCACATAAGAGTAATAATTGATTTTAATATCTAAAAAACTTTTGGATATGGTATCAATTTTACTAATGAACTCCTTAGTTTGATTAGATTTAATATCTTCTTCTACTTGCATTCTTATTGCCATATAACTGTCGTTAAGTACATCATCAATGAAGGTTAATGAAGTTTTTGGAAGGGCTATTTTAACATTATAAATATCTATTAATGAGTAAAAATTCATGCAGTCATTTCTATAAGTTTTAAGAGTGGTACCAAATTCATTTGCAGAAGAACCAGAGGGATCGTTTAAAATTGCTAGTGCTTGCCTATAAATTGATAAGTTATTATCTAAACCTAGTTTTAGATTTTCATGATCTTTTTTATATTTTGAGGTTGGTTTAGAATTTGTTAAATTATCCTTTAATTTAGTTAAATCATTAATACTACTAGGTAATTGCTTTTTTGCATATTCAACATCTATTGTTCCGTTAGTATTAAAAAGTTGTTCTATATTTTTATTAACTTCGTTAATACCCTTAATATTTTTTGTTATAGTGGTTTCATAGGAGGCATATACTTTATTTAAAGATGAATAGTAGCTGGCAAAGAAAATTCCTGTGGAGGTCATTATGATAGATAGAAAAAGTATAATTTTAAATGTTTTCCTTTTTTTATTAGCATCTGCAATATCTTTTTTTTCACTCAAATAAACTCACTCCCTTATTTTTGTATTATATTATTATATTATCATAATAGAGTTAAATTATTCTAGAAAAATTATACAATTACATCCTTTTAGGATAAATTGTAGAATTGTAGCCTTTATCATTTGATAATACATAAATTAATAGAATAACCACTGAACATAAATCTATTTATTATAATAAAATTAACTTATAATTTATATTAATAAGCCATAGCATGGTGTATAATTATAAATAAGAGTTTTATTAAGGGGGTGTGGCTTTATGGATGTACTTAAGTTAATGTTAAGCACAATTAAAAATATAAGTTTCTTTTCAGTTTTGGATATATTAGTGGTGGCCTATATATTCTATAAAACTTATATGCTAATGAAAGAAACAAGAGCTGAGCAGTTATTAAAAGGGATAGTGCTTATTTTTCTACTTATTCCCATAAGTCAGTTGCTTAATCTTACAGTATTAAATTGGATTTTAAACAAAACCATAACAATCGGTGTTTTGACTATTGTTATAATCTTTCAACCAGAAATAAGAAGAGCATTAGAGCACCTGGGAAGGACAGCTTTTACGGACAAACACATATTTGAAAATGAAGAGACTATGGAAATAGTTATAACTGAAATTGTTAATGCTGTTGAAAGCTTATCAAAAAGTAAAACAGGAGCACTAATAGTAATAGAGCAAAAGACCGGTATTGGAGAAATAATAAAAACAGGAACCGCCATAGACGCTTTAATATCTGGCGCTTTACTAGAAAATATATTTGTAGTTAATACTCCACTTCATGATGGAGCTACAATAATTAGAAATGGTAGAATAATAGCGGCAGGTTGTTTTCTGCCTTTAACAAATAATGATAAAATAAGCAAGAAATTAGGAACGCGGCACAGAGCAGCTATAGGAATAACTGAAACTTCAGATGCTCTAACAATAATAGTATCAGAAGAAACGGGAACTATATCACTGGCTGTGAATGGGAGATTGGTAAGGAACTATGACCGAGATAAGCTTAAGAAAATACTTGTTCAAATAATAAAGAACAGGCAAAGTAAAAAAATAACTTTAAAGGAGAAAATAAGGTCATGGATAAAGTCGGAAAACAACAATATATAATTAAAATATGCTGTGTAATAGCTGCTTTTGCGCTATGGCTTTTTATAACAAGTACAGAAAATCCAGTGAATGCTATTAAAATTAAAAGTATACCTGTGCAGCTTCTAAACACGGATATACTAACCCATTCAAATCTGATTTTAGTACCAGGGCAAGATTTAACCACATCCTTAAATATTAAAGGCGCAAATACTGGTATGCTTTTAAATACAAAAGCAGAAGATTTCACGGTAGTGGCAGATTTAGGTGCATATGCACTTAAAAGAGGAGAACAAAAAATTCCTATTGAAATAAGGAAAAGTCCTAATAATATAAATGTGACCAATGGTGAGGGGCTTTTTATAACCATAAATTTAGATGAACTTACTGAGGTTAAAAAGCCTATAAGTGTAAATATAACTGGAAAGCCCAAGGAAGGCTATTATGCATCTGCAGCAAAACTATCACAAAACAATGCTATGGTAACAGGCGGGTCAAAGCTTGTAAATATAGTAAAAGAGATAATAATAGAAATAGATATACAAGGTAAGGAATCCGATGTTATAAAAAGCTATAAACTTAAACCGGTAGATGCAGCGGGAAAAGAAATAAAAGAAGTTACGGTAACTCCATCTCATATGGATGTTAAGGTTCCTTTAAAAAGGACTAAATCTGTAGGAGTGAAAGTAAAAACTACAGGGAGTTTAGACCCTAAATTTACTTTAGGAAGTATAAAAGTACTACCGGAACGATTTGATGTGACAGGAAGTATAGAGGGCCTTAGCCAACTAGAAAACTTAAGCACGGAAGCTATTGATTTAAGTAAAATAAGTGAGAGTACTACAATAGATGCAAAGGTAGTAATTCCTGGTGGAGTAAGTTTAGTCAGTGGTAGTGGCAGTGCTGAAAATGTAGTTAAGGTTGAAATTAGTGTAAATAAAGTGGTAGAAAAAATCCCGGATAAAGTAGTGGAAAAAAGTTTAAGTTTAGATATTAAATATAGTAATTTAGATGAAAAGTATGATGCAAAGTTAGAAAAAGATAAAGTCGCAATAGTTATTTCAGGAACTGAAGCAATTATAAATTCACTAGATGTAAAAAAAATCACAGCTACAGTGGACTTAGTTAGTTTAGTAGAAGGTGAGCACACTGTAAAAGTATTAGTGACATTACCTGAAGGTGTAAATTCAATATCAGTGGTTCCAGATAAAATACTAGTAACTATTACAAAAAAACAAACGGGGGGAACTACTACTAATGGCAATTAAAGTAAATAACATAGTTTTAGACATAGATGAAAATATAGAGGATGTAAAAATAAAAGCAGCAAAAAAAATGAGAATTGACCAAAGTGAAATAAAAGTTTTTAAAATAGCTAAAGAATCCATAGATGCAAGGAAAAAAAATAATATTAAATTTAATTATGCTGCCATTATTGAAATGGATAATGAAATAAAAATCGTTGCCAAAGCAAATGATAAAGATGTTATACTTGAGCCAGTTAAGTATGATTCTGAGTTTGAATTTGGAACTAAAAAGATGAACCATAGACCAATAATTGTGGGAATGGGACCAGCTGGAATGTTTGCTGGTCTTCTTATGGCTCAAAAAGGATATAAACCACTGATTATAGAAAGAGGAGAAAGCGTAGAGCGCAGGACAAATAGTATAGTTAAGTTTTGGACAAGAGCTGTGCTTAATGCAGAATCCAATGTGCAATTTGGTGAAGGCGGAGCAGGGACATTTTCAGATGGAAAGTTAACCACAAGAATAAAGGACACTAGGTGTGATTATATACTAGAAGAATTTGTGAAAGCTGGTGCGCCAGAGGAAATATTATATATGGGTAAGCCTCACATAGGTACAGATATACTAAAATCAGTTGTTAAAAATATTAGAGAAAGCATTATAAGTCTTGGTGGAGAAGTAAGATTTAATAGTAAACTTGAAGATATAATAATTAAAGATAAAAAAATTAAAAGTATAATAGTGAATGGAGAAGAGATACCCTGCGATAGCTTAATTTTAGCACCAGGACATAGTTCTCGAGATACCTATGAAATGTTATATGAAAAAGGGGTATTTATGTCTAGCAAACCATTTGCAGTGGGGGTTAGAATAGAGCATCCACAAGGTATGATTAATGAAAATCAATATGGTAAATATGCTAGTCATGAAAGATTACAAGCTGCAGATTACAAGCTTACTTATAACAGTGAAAAATCTGGAAGAGCAGTATATAGTTTTTGTATGTGCCCAGGTGGAGAAGTAGTAGCAGCGGCATCTGAGCAGGGTCACTTGGTTATAAACGGAATGAGTAAATATAAGAGAGATAAGGCCAATGCAAATTCAGCTATAGTAGTATCTGTAGGGCCTAAGGACTTCCAAGGTGACAATCCACTTTCTGGTATAGAGTTCCAGAGGCATTATGAAGCTTTAGCTTATACGTTAGGAGGATCAAACTTTAATGCCCCAGTACAATTAGTTGGAGACTTCCTTAAAGATAAAGTTAGCAGTGTAATAGGTGGTGTAAAACCAAGTTATACACCTGGATATAAATTTGCTGATCTTACTAAGTGTTTGCCAAATTATGTAACAGACTCTATAAAAGAGGCTTTGCCTAAATTTGAATATAAAATCAATGGTTTTGCAAGGGAAGATGCAATTATGACTGGTATTGAAACAAGAACCTCAGCACCCGTAAGAATTGATAGAAATGACAATCTCCAAAGCATATCCCTAGAAGGCCTATATCCAGCAGGAGAAGGTGCAGGCTATGCAGGTGGAATAATTTCTGCTGCAGTAGACGGATTAAAAGTGGCAGAAAATATAATGAAAGAATGGAAGCAAATATAATATTTTTTTTAACCCTTGAATTTCATCTATGTAATTTGTTAAAATGAAAGTAGCAACAGAAACATATGTGGACATAACTAGTAATAATTAGTTGCTATTATTACATAGGGAAATAGGGGGGAGTTATTCTAATGAAAAGCAAAGGATATATTTTAGTAATAAATCCTGGTTCAACATCAACTAAATTATCAATATTCAAAGATGAAGATTGTGTAATTACATCTAATTTGACCCATAGCTTTGATGAAATTAAGAAATTTGAAAAAATTTATGACCAAAAGGACATGAGGACTGCTTTAATTCTACAGTGGCTAGAGCAAGAAGGCATAGCCCTTGAAGACTTAATTGCAGTAGTTGGTAGAGGTGGATTATTAAGACCAATGCCAGGTGGCACATATGAAATTACACCGAAGATGTTAGAGGATCTTAAAATAGGGTATCAAGCAGAACACGCGTCTAACCTAGGTGGAGTAATAGCCTTTGAAATTGCAAGAAAAATTAATATCCCGGCATTTATAGTAGACCCTGTAGCCGTAGATGAGATATTGGACGTGGCAAGAATATCAGGACTTCCAGAAATACCAAGACGTTCACTAGTTCATGCCTTAAATATAAAAGCAGTAACAAGAAGAGTTTGCACTAAATTACATAAAAATTTTGAAGATAGCACTTATGTTGTTGCACACATAGGTGGAGGAATTTCTGTGTCTCCAGTTAAAAACGGAAGAATTTTAGATGTAAACAATGCCAATGAAGAAGGACCTTTCTCACCAGAACGAACTGGAGGACTTCCAGTAGGAGATTTAGCAAAACTGGCTTTCAGTGGAGAATATACTCTACCCCAGTTAAAGAAAAAATTAACCGGTGAAGGGGGGCTCGTAGCTTATTTAAATACCAACGACGGAAGAATTGTTGATAAAATGATTGATGATGGAGATAAAAATGCAGAACTTATTTTTAAAGCTATGGCATATCAAATTGCTAAAGAAATAGGAGCCATGGCGACAGTAGTTTCTGGGAAAATTGATGCTATAATCCTTACAGGAGGATTAGCCTATAACAAGAAACTTACTACTTGGATAAGTGACATGGTGAGTTTTATAGCCAAGGTTGAACTAGTACCAGGGGAAGATGAAATGTTAGCACTGGCACAGGGAACTCTAAGGATATTAAAGATCGAAGAAAAAGCTAAAATATACGAAGAACAAACAAAATAGAATAAAAGGAGTGTAATCTAATGATTAAAACTTTTAACGAGGTATTAAATACCGCAAAAACACAAGGAATGAAAACGGTAGCAGTAGCTGTAGCTCAAGATGCGCCAGTTCTTGAAGCAATTTGTGACGCTAAGAAAAATGGTATAGCAAATGCAATACTAATAGGAGATAGTGAAAAAATAATTTCTATTGCAAGTAAAATAGGTATGAATATAGAAGAGTTTGAAATTATAGATGAGAAGAACGATAAAAAAGCATCATTAGCTGCAGTTCAACTTGTATCATCAGGAAGAGCTGATATGCTTATGAAGGGCCTAGTAGATACAGCAACATTCTTAAGAGCTGTATTAAATAAAGAAGTAGGTCTTAGAACTGGAAGGCAAATGTCACATGTAGCAGTATTTGAGATACCAGGCTATGATAGATTAATATTTTTAACAGATGCTGCCTTCAATATGTATCCAGAATTAAAAGAAAAAATAGATATAATAAACAATTCAGTGCAAGTAGCAAAAGCTTGTGGTGTTGAGCTTCCTAAAGTTGCAGCAGTTTGTGCAGTAGAAGTAGTAAACGCTAGTATGCCAGCAACACTTGATGCAGCAATGCTTTCAAAAATGAATGAAAGAGGCCAGATAAAAGGGTGTATTATTGATGGACCACTAGGCCTGGATAATGCATTATCAGAAGAAGCTGCAAAACATAAAAATCTAGGAGGCCCAGTAGCAGGTAAAGCGGATATTCTTTTAATGGCTAATATTGAAGCGGGAAATGCTATGTACAAATGTTTAACTTACACCACTGAAGCTAAAAATGGTGGATTACTAGTAGGTACTTCTGCCCCAGTTATATTAACTTCTAGAGCAGATACTCCTGAAACAAAATTAAATTCTATAGCACTTGCAGCACTAGTTGCAGAATTTAATAAGGCATCTCAAAAAAAATAACAAGGCAAAGCTGCAAAAGTATAAGAACTAATCTTTTACAATACAGAGGAGGAAAAATATGACACATAAATTATTAATGATTAATCCAGGTTCAACATCTACTAAGATAGGTGTATATGAAGATGAAAATGAGGTTCTAGTAGAAACCTTAAGACATTCCTCAGAAGAAATAGGTAAATTTGAAGGTATATATGAACAGTTTAATTTTAGAAAAGATGTTATATTAAATGTACTTAAAGAAAAGAACTTTGATATAAATACGCTAGACGCTATAATAGGCAGAGGTGGACTTCTAAAATCTATCGAAGGTGGAACTTATGCTGTAAACGATGCTATGCTTAATGATTTGAAAATCGGAGTGCAGGGTCAGCATGCTTCAAATTTAGGTGGAATAATTGCAAGTGAAATCGGGAAATTTTTAGATATACCAGCATTTATAGTTGATCCAGTAGTGGTTGATGAAATGATTGATGTGGCTAGAATATCAGGTATGCCAGAAATAGAAAGAAAAAGTATTTTTCATGCACTAAATCAAAAAGCAGTAGCTAAAAGATATGCAAAAGAAAATGGGAAAAAATATGAAGAAATTAGTTTAATAGTAGCACACATGGGTGGTGGAGTTTCAGTAGGAGCCCACAAGAATGGAAGAGTAATTGATGTGAATAATGCACTAGATGGAGAAGGTCCATTTTCACCAGAAAGATCTGGAGGATTACCAATAGGCGATTTAGCTAAAATGTGCTTTAGTGGAGAATACACATTAGAGGATATAAAGAAAAAGATAAATGGAAAAGGTGGCTTTGTTGCTTATCTTAATACAAACGATGCTAAAGAAGTAATAGATAGGGCAGAGGCAGGCGATGAAAAATACAAATTAATATTTGAAGCTATGGGATATCAAGTAGCCAAGGAAATTGGAAAATGCGCAGCAGTTTTATCCGGAAAAGTGGATGCTATAATTTTAACAGGTGGAATAGCTTACGGTAAGCCTATGGTAAATTATATAAAAGAAAGAGTAGAATTTATAACAAACGTTGTAGTTTATCCAGGTGAAGATGAATTATTAGCACTAGCTGAAGGCGGTCTTAGAGTATTAAATGGCGAAGAAAAGGCAAAAGAGTATAAATAATAGACTATAACAATAAGACACATTGAATAAATAACAAATAAATAACTATTTTTTTAAATGTGGTAAGTTGTTTTGAAAATTTATTTAATATCAAAACAATGTATTTTATTGAAATTCGGAAGGAAGTCAGTGATATAATGAGTAGAATAAGAGTATTTACAGGCCATTTTGGTAGTGGGAAGACAGAAATAGCAATAAATTATGCGATAAATCTTGCAAAAGAGGGAAAAAAAGTTGTAATAGCTGACTTGGATATAGTAAATCCTTATTTTTGTGTACGAGATGTGAGAAAAGAATTAGAGGGGTATGGAATAAGAGTAATAGCATCTAATCCAGAACTGGTTAATGCAGAACTCATGGTAGTCCCAGCAGAGATAATAGCTATATTTAATGACAAAAGCTACGAAGTGGTAATAGATGTAGGTGGGGATGACTCAGGCTCCATAGCTCTTGGTCAGTACAATAGATTTTTTGTGGAAGAGCCTTATGATATGTTCTTTGTTATAAACACAAATAGACCATTTACATCAGATGTTAGAGATATAAAGGAATACTTTAAAGCAATAGAAACAGCATCAAGGCTCATGATAACTCATTTAATATCCAATACTAATTTGTCTTATGAAACTGAAGAGCAACATATAATAGATGGAGACAAAGTAGTAGCTAAGCTATCCAAAGAATTAAATATACCTCATGCCTATACTGTTTGTAGAAATGATTTAGTTCAAAAAATGACAGGAAAATTGCAAGGTGATATATTTGGTATAGATATACATATGTTACCACCTTGGAGATAGATAGAAAGGGATTAATTAAAAAATTAACAATATTGACAGTTTGTAATTCAAGGGGTAAAATCAAATAGTAAACGTTTAAATTTTATAAATTCGCATTTTGAGGAGGTTTAAACATGCCAAGAGTAAGTTTTAGAGAAGATAGATGTAAAGGTTGTGGACTTTGTATAACTGCATGTCCTAAGAAAATTATAAATTTTTCAGATAGACTGAACATAAAAGGATACCATCCAGCTACAGTTACAGAAGAAAAGATGAAAGAATGTATTGGATGTGCATCTTGCGGAAAAATGTGCCCTGACTGCGTAATAACAGTTGAAAAGTAAAGAATAGGAGGATGGAACTTATGGGAGAAAAAGTGTTAATGAAAGGTAATGAGGCTATTGGAGAAGCAGCTATAAGAGCAAATTGTAAATGTTTCTTTGGATATCCAATAACACCTCAAACAGAGATATCTGCATATTTATCAAGAAAGATGCCTAAAATTGATAGGGTTTTCTTGCAAGCAGAGAGTGAAATTGCAGCTATAAACATGATTTATGGAGCAGCTGGTACAGGAATAAGATGTATGACATCTTCAAGTTCACCAGGAATAAGTTTAAAAGCAGAAGGAATATCTTACATAGCAGGAGCAGAGCTTCCATGTGTTATTGTAAATATAGTTAGAGGTGGTCCAGGCCTTGGTAGTATTCAACCAGCTCAATCAGATTATTTTCAAGCAACTAAAGGTGGAGCACATGGTGATTTCAATATGCCTGTATATGCACCAGCATCAATACAAGAAATGGTTGACTTAGTTCAAGATGCATTTGATACTGCAGATATGTATAGAACTCCTGTAATGGTTATGGGAGACGGTATGCTAGGACAAATGATGGAACCCGTAGAATTTAAAGAGAGAGAAGCGAAAGTATTACCAGAAAAAACTTGGGCAGCCTGTGGTTTAAAGGGAAGAAAAAAACATAATGTAATAAATTCTCTTTATTTAAAATCAGAGATTTTAGAACAACATAACTTAAAATTGCAAGAAAAATTTAAAGAAATAACAAAAAATGAAACAAGATATGAAATGTACAATTGTGATGGTGAAAGTGATTTAATAATGGTTGCATACGGAACAACATCAAGAATATGCAAAAATGTTATTAAAATGGCAGAAAAAGAAGGCATAAAATTAGGATTAATAAGACCAATTACACTTTGGCCTTTCCCACTAGAAGCATTTGAGAAAAGTATAAATAGCACAAAACATGGATATATATCAGTAGAAATGAGTTGTGGACAAATGGTTGAAGATGTTAGACTTTCAGTTGAAGGAAGAAAACCAGTACACTTCTACGGAAGAACAGGTGGAATGGTTCCTCATCCAGACGATATATTAGATAAAGTTAGAGAAATAGTAGGGGGTGCAAAATAATGGCAATCGTATTTGAACCAACTAAAGCATTATTAGACGTTCCTACTCATTACTGTCCAGGATGTACTCATGGACTAATTCATAGATTAGTAGGAGAAGTTCTTGAGGAATTAGACGTAATAGATAAAACTATAGGAGTAGCTCCAGTTGGATGTTCTGTTTTAGCATATGACTACTTTGCCTGTGATATGTTTGAAGCAGCACATGGAAGAGCACCAGCAGTTGCTACAGGAATTAAAAGATCTAACCCAGATGCAGTAGTATTTACGTATCAGGGAGATGGAGATCTTGCAGCAATAGGTATGGCTGAAATAGTACATGCTGCTACAAGAGGTGAAAACATGGTTACTATATTCGTAAATAACTGTATTTACGGTATGACAGGTGGACAAATGGCTCCAACTACTCTTCCAGGTCAAGTAACAGAAACTTCACCATACGGAAGAGATGTAAAATTGCAAGGACATCCAATTAGAGTAGCAGAACTTATATCAACTTTAGGCGGCGCCTGTTATGTAGAAAGAGTATCAGCGGATAGCGTACCTAATGTTACTAAAACTAAAAAAGCTATAAAGAAAGCTTTCCAAAATGCAATTGATGGAAAAGGGTTCTCACTAGTAGAAGTATTATCAACATGCCCAACTAATTGGGGAAAATCACCTGATGAGTCAATGCAATGGCTTAGAGATAATATGATGCCTTTTTATACTCTAGGAGTTAAAAAAGACATAACTGAGGAGGTTAAATAATATGGCAGCACAAGAAATTATATTTGCAGGATTTGGTGGTCAAGGTACACTTTCAATGGGAAAATTTTTAGCATATGCAGGAATGGATGCTGATATGAACGTTTCATGGTTGCCATCTTATGGACCAGAAATGCGTGGAGGTACTGCTAACTGTTCTGTTATACTTTCTGATGAGTTAGTTGGTTCACCAATAATTAACGATCCAAACACACTTATAGTTATGAATAGACCTTCCCTTGACAAGTTTGAAGATACTTTAGTTAAAGGTGGACTATTAATAATGGATTCTGACCTTGTAGATAGAATGCCAATAAGAAAAGATTTAGAAGTAATATGCGTTCCAGCTCAAACAGAAGCTTTAAACATTGGAAGCAAGCAAATTGCTAACATGGTGCTTCTAGGAGCGTTAGTAAAGAGAACAGGAATAGTATCTATGGAAGCAATAATAGGAGCTTTAAAGGCTCATGGTAAAGAGAAATTCTTCGAAATAAACAAAAAAGCACTAGAAATAGGAGCTTCATATATTAAATAACAAACAAAAAAGTATATATTACTACAACTTCAGTTCGCTGTGCTAAGGAATTCTAAAGCTTGCTAACATGAAGTTTACGTAATATATACTTTTTTATGCGCGTTGAAACATTTGGACATCAAAGAAATCTTAGATATAGAGAAAAAGCTACTTATAAATCAGTAGCTTTTTTTGTAGGATTCAAATATGCTAGAAAGCGCAGACTCGATCAAGCATGCACTTTTTTTAATGCATTGTTTCATTAAAATTAGTTGTAAATTATTAAGCTTTCTAAGATAAAGTTTACGTAATATATATTTTTTATGCTCATTTCACACTATTCACGCATGATGCGTTCTTTCTTAAATTTCCGTATTTTTTTACATAGTTTGAAAATGCCAATGGAAAGAAGAACTAAAATTAAAGTGAGCAGGAAAGCACAAACCAAGTTGACGGGTGACCCCATTATAGCACTGGAGGTATTCAATACCAGCGAACTAATTTCGAGAGGAAGTAAACATAATAAGAGAGTAAGTATTCGTTTCAAATGGTTGATAAGGGAATCTATATCACTAAACAAATCAAATTTACCCTCATTAGACTTCTTTCTTAAATACACCCACCGCGAATATGAACCGATATGCTGGACACCAGTTTCCTCAAGAAAACGAATATATGATGCACTTTCGTGATGTGTAGGGAAGTGTTTTAGCAATTCTATTCGATAGCTGTATTCACCAGAGGTGCCTTCTTCAAAAATATATTTACAGAAACCGACACCTATAAGCTGCATACCCTTGTCTGACATGTTGTTCAGCCATTTTTCTTCTTTTTCAAAATCCCAGGCAAAAAACATTTTATGCATCGTATGTTGCATTATAAAGCACCTCCAACTATTTGTTCTCCGTTTGATAAAAGCTCTCGCAATCTGCTAATCTCATTATTGATGGCATTCTTTCCTATATCGTTTATTTCATATTCTTTTTTTCTGCTATTTGCTTCGCCAGGTAGCGCACAAATCCAACCTTTTTCAAGCAATGTACTAATTGCACCGTAAAGGGTACCTGCAGCAAGTTTTACCCTTCCTGAACTTATTCCTTCAACCTTTTGCATAACTCCATATCCGTGTAACGGCTCATACAGGGACAAAAGAATATAATATACCGCTTCTGTCAATGCGATGTTTTCGTTATTTGACACTATATCCACCTCCGTTATATCGTCTTGCAATATATTATAACGTTGGCCGATATAGTTGTCAAGAGAATAAATAATTAGATTATTTAGTTATCAGAAAACTTAACATTTTTAGAGGTTGCCATTTACAACGTAACAATGTTATGTTACACTATAAATATAAGTAGATAAATGTTAATAGTTGTCATATAATTTAGGAGTATACTAGGAGGATAATATGGAGGAAGATTTAATATCAAAAAAAGAATTACTAGAAATCACTAAGGTTTCCTATGGTCAGCTGTATAGGTGGAAAAGAAAAAATCTTATACCAGAAGATTGGTTTATAAAGAAATCTAGCTACACTGGTCAAGAAACTTATTTTCCTAGAGAAAGGATATTAGATAGAATAGAAAAAATTAAAGATATGAAGGATGACGTATCCTTGGATAGCCTAGCACAGATGTTTTCTCCTAAATTTGGGGAAGTATTTTTAAGTGAGGAAGAACTATTAGAAAAGAACATTGTTTCGGAGCATACACTAATATTGCATAAAAAAACATATGGAGAAATAAAAATTTTTTCTTTTGAGAGGATATTATATATCTCATTATTAGAAAAGAGCTTGCTATCTGGAAATGTATCACTGGAGGAAGGTAAGCTTATAATAGTGACTTTAGAAGAAAATTATAAATCATTAGAAGGAAAAAATTGCGAGATAGTTTTTTTAAGGAAATTTGGCATGGCGCTATGTTTTTTAATTACTCTTCCTAATGAGCTTTATATAGAAAAGGGTGCGAAAATTGTATTAAGGCTTAATATTTCACAGTGCATTCAAGAATTGAAAATCAAGATTTAATAATTATTATATATTTTAAAGAAATATGAGGAGGACAAATATGGAAAAGACTAATACTAACGATATAAAGATATCAGGATCGGGTACAGTTGGTGGTGGAAAATATAATGAAGTAAGTATAAGTGGATCAGGAAAAATAAACGGAAATTTGGAATGTGTAGACTTTAAAACTAGTGGTTCATCAAAAGTCTTAGGGGATTTAAAAGCAGGCACTATAAAAATCAGTGGATCTACGAGAATTGAAGGTAATGTAGAAGTAGAAGAAATGAAGATAAGTGGTTCATCACATGTCATAGGCAATGTTAAAAGTCAAAGTATAAAAATTAATGGGTCTACTCATATACAAGGAAACTTGCACGCAGAAGAAGTTACTATAGCGGGGTCAGCTAATATAGAAAAAAATTGTGAAGCAGAATGTTTTAAGGCTAGTGGTTGTTTTAAAATACAAGGCTTATTAAATGCTGGACAAATAAATATAAGAATTGGTGGCAATTGTAATGTACAAGAAATTGGTGGAGAGCATATTGAAGTAAGAGTTAGTCCGATAGATAATTCCTTCTTTAAAAAAGTAATTGACAAAATGTTTAATTCTAAAGGGGAGTTAACTACTACTTTAATTGAAGGGGATGAGATATACCTCCAAAATACCAATGCAAAAATAGTAAGAGGAAATCATATCACCATAGGTGAAGGTTGTAATATTGGGCTTGTAGAATATAGTGGGGAGATTATGATTTCAAGTGACTCAATAGTTGGAGAACAAAAGCATATATAAGCCACTTTTTAGATTAAAAGAATGTGATTTAATCATAAAATCCAATAAAACTCATATATTTATATTAATATTATCAATATATAAATTAATATAATAAATATATATTGAAAAAATATTAAAATAATCAATTTATATATTGATTATTTTAATTAATGGTAATATAATGAATATAAAGGAAGTGGGTGGTAAAAGTGACTTATAAAATATTGTGTAAATGTCCAGTTTGTAGTTCTAAATTAAAAGTAACTAGACTTAAATGTGACGAATGTGGCACTGTAGTTGAAAATTATTTTGAATTGTCGAAATTCGATTATTTGAATAGTGAGCAGTTGTATTTCATTGAAGTATTTTTAAAATCCAGGGGAAACATTAAGGACGTGGAAAAGGAACTTGGCATATCATACCCAACAGTTCGGGCAAAGCTAGACGAGGTTATTACTTCACTTGGATATACTGTTACAAAACAAAAACCCTCTGTTGATAAAAAAGATGTAATAGATATGTTAGAAAAAGGTGAAATCACTGCTGATGAAGCATTAATTATGCTAAATGGTAAGTAAATAAGCTCTGAATTGGGAAATTTAAGCTATAAAAAAGGAGGATATTTAATGAATGAAGAAATGTCAAGAATATTGAAAATGGTTGAAGAAGGTAAAATTGATTCTGAAAAAGCTATGCAACTGATAGAAGCTCTAAAGGGAGAAAGTAAAGAATTTATTACTTTAGATAAGCCTCAACCGGATAATAGCCACAGTAATAGTAGATTTAAAGTTAAAATGCTGAGAATAAAAGTAAGATCTAACGATAACGATATTGTGAACATTAACTTGCCACTTAAATTTGTAAGTGGCATGATAAAAACCTTTGGAAGAATTCCAAATATAAATGTAAATGGCATGGACGACATAGAAATGGATGCAATGACTCAAACTATATTAGAAGCCATAGATGGTGGTATAGGTGGAAAGATTGTAGACATAAAAACTGGAGATGGAGATACAGTTGAGATTGTCATAGAGTAAATCTATAATTTTTGAGGTGTTACATGAGGATTTATATTAAAATAGAGGAAGGTAGGAAACTAAGAATTCCAGTTCCAATGTGGGCAATAAGACTGGTTACAAGACTTCCCATAGAGAGAATTGTAAGAAAACACATGAATGAAAAGCATGCTAAGTATTTAGAACTAATAGACTGGAATGAAATGAGGAATTTAATTATTTCATTAAGTGATTATAAAGGACTAAACTTAGTAGATATAAAAGCTAATGATGGCACGGAAGTACAAATACGAATTTAGAGTTCTTGAAGTGGGGACGTTTTATAATTGTAAATTCTTATATAAATTGAAATGAACTATTTTTTTATTAATAATTTAGCTAAAAAAATAACCCAGTTGGGTTATTTTTTTTAAATGAAGAGATTTCAAAAATTTAGGACTTTTTTACAAGTACTTATTATTGTAGTATAATACAAACTAGATTATAATCAGAGTGTATGTATTTATATATAAGAGTTTTACTATATGTGCAAATAAATGGTAAAATAAAACAGAGAACATTTTATATAAAGTGTGCATAATTATTATGGTATATCTATTTAGTCAGTAACATTCAGTAAATTATGAAATTATATTAATGCGGATAAAAAGAAGACGAATATAGGATTCAGAAACAAAGTACTAACATACTTAATAGCTATTTTGTTTAGTATGCCCTTGTAATAAACCTATAATATATTGAGAAAGAGGTAGAAAAATATGAGTAGAATATTCGGAACAGATGGAGTACGAGGTATAGCAAATACAGAATTAACAAGTCAGCTTGCATATAATTTAGGAAGATCGGGAGCATTTGTACTAACAGATGGAGCACATAAGCCTAAAATTATAGTAGGAATGGATACAAGAGTTTCAGGAGATATGTTAGAATCAGCTTTAGTTGCAGGAATTTTATCTGTAGGAGCTGAAGCTATATGCCTTGGGGTGGTTCCTACGCCAGCAGTAGCATATTTAACTAGAAAATATGGAGCAGATGCAGGCGTTGTTATCTCAGCTTCTCACAATCCAGTAGAATACAATGGAATAAAATTTTTCGATAGCAAAGGATTCAAATTGTCCGATGAATTAGAGGACACAATACAAGCAGTTATAGAAAATGATTTTAAAGGAGTGCCATCGCCTATAGCAGGTGATTTAGGCAAGAAGACAGTTAAGTGCAGTGGTGTAGAGGATTATATAGAATTTGCTAAATCCACTATTTCAGGAGATTTAAAAGGACTTAAAATAGCATTAGATTGTGCTAATGGCGCATCTTATATTACTTCAGTAAGAGCTGCAAGAGAACTTGGAGCAGAGGTTTTAGTTATTAATAATGATCCAGATGGCATAAATATAAATAAAGACTGTGGATCTACTCATATTGAGCACTTAATGGCTTTTGTTAAAGAGAATCATTGTGATTTAGGACTCGCTTTTGATGGTGATGCAGATAGATGTTTAGCAGTGGATGAAAAAGGAAACTTTATAAATGGTGATTTTATGATTGCTATTTGTGCCAAGCACCTAAAAGACACAGGAAAATTAACTAAAGATACAGTAGTAGTAACAGTTATGAGTAATTTGGGACTTGATATTGCAATGAATCAGGAAAATATAACTACAGTGAAAACTATAGTAGGCGATAGATATGTGCTTGAAAAAATGAAAGAAAAAGGTTATAGCTTAGGGGGAGAGCAATCAGGTCATTTAATTTTCCTTGATTTTAATACTACAGGGGATGGACTTGTATCAGGAATTCAATTAGCTACTGTAATTAAAGAAACAGGCAAACCATTATCAGAGCTTGCAGCAATGATGACAGAGCTTCCACAAGTATTAGTTAATGCAACAGTACCTAACGATAAAAAGAACATTCATGAAACTGATAGTGAAATAATTGAAGAAATCAAAAAAATTGAAGAAAAATTAAATGGTTGTGGAAGAGTCCTTATTAGACCTTCAGGTACAGAACCTCTAGTGAGAGTTATGCTGGAAGGTAAAGTGCAAAGTGAATTAAATGAAATGGCACATGCTCTTGCAAAATTAATAGAGGAAAAAGCAAATAGATAGATATAATCTAGCAAGAATAAAGTTACAATTCAATGAATTTATTGTTAAAAGCATTGACGTTTAGGGTATAAAATGAATATAATAGACTGAAACCTTATGGATAAGGCCCATAAGATTTCAGTTTTTTTAATGTTTGCGAAAGGAGGATAGAAGAATTTTATGATTTTAAAGCGCCAGGACTCATAAAGAGTATCAGTAATTATGATGCACTATGAGTTGACGAGGATGGGGAGTATCGAATCTTCGGCGGATGCCCCGCGGTAGCGCACTACCGTTAATGATTGATAAAAGCGAAAAGTGATTTTCGTGACAACATCAATCTGGTGTTAAAACCTTTATAAATATGTATGAACTAGCATATTTCATTGGATTATTGTGAGTGTAGATTTTCAGTTATTAAGCATAAGAAAATTATATGTACCATAACTGCGAATACTATATTTAAAATAATTATCAAAAAACAATGATGATAAGTATGCTTAGTTAAGTATTGCCTTTGGGTGATCGGCATCATCTTTAGATGATGAATTGTGCAAAATTTTAAATTTGAGAGGAAGATGAATATGTGCGGAATAGTTGGATATTTTGGAAGTAAACAGGCTTCACCAATATTGGTAGAAGGTCTTAGTAAATTAGAATATAGAGGATATGATTCAGCAGGAATTGCAATTATAAATGAGGGACACTTAAAAGTAACTAAATGCAAAGGAAGACTTGCAAATTTAGAAGCTCAATTATTAGAAGAGCCGCTTATAGGCAACGTGGGTATAGGGCACACTAGATGGGCTACTCATGGTAAACCATCAGATGAAAATTCTCACCCACATACTAATGAAAAAGAGACTATTAGTGTAGTTCATAATGGAATTATAGAGAATTATATTCATTTAAGAGAATGGTTAATGTCAAAAGGATATAAATTTACATCTGAAACTGATTCAGAAGTAATACCACACCTTATAGATTTTTATTATAATGGAGATATAGTTGATGCGGTAATGAAGGCTATTACTAAAATGGAAGGTAGTTATGCCATAGCAGTAATAACAAGCGATGAACCAGATAAATTAGTAGCAGTAAGAAAAGATAGTCCATTAATAGTAGGACTTGGCAAAGATGAATTTTATGTAGCTTCAGATATACCAGCAGTATTAAATCATACAAGAGAGGTATATTTATTAGAAGACAAAGAATTTGTTGTGATTTCCAGTGACGGAATAAAACTTCTTGACGCAGAGGGCGAAACTATAAACAAAGAAATTTTCCATGTAACTTGGGATGCAGAAGCTGCTGAAAAAGGTGGATATGAGCACTTTATGCTAAAAGAAATCCATGAACAGCCAAAGGCAATCAGAGACACTATGACTTCAAGAATAGTTCTAGGAGAACCAATTACATTAGATGATATAAATATAACTAAGGAGCAAATTAAAAATTTAAATAAAATATATATAGTAGCTTGCGGAACTGCATATCATGCAGGAGTTGTAGGTAAATATGTTATAGAAAAACTTGCAAGAATACCAGTAGAACTAGATATAGCTTCCGAGTTTAAATATAGAGATCCAATAATGGATAAAAACACATTAATGATAGTTATAAGCCAATCAGGAGAAACTGCAGACACCATGTCAGCTTTAAGGCTTGCAAAGTCAAAAGGTGCAAGAGTAATAGCTGTAACAAATGTTGTAGGTAGTGCAGCTTCAAGAGAAGCAGACGATGTACTATATACTTGGGCAGGACCAGAAATAGCAGTTGCATCTACTAAAGCTTATGTAACTCAACTTATAGCAATGTATATAATAGCATTATTCTTTGCTCAGAATAAAGAAACATTAAGCAATGAAGAAATAGAAGAAATTAAAATAGCTATGATGGAACTTCCAGAAAAGGCAGAAGAGGTTTTGAAAAATAAAGAAACTGTGCAAAAATTCACAGCAAAAACTTATATGCATAAAGATATGTTCTTCATAGGACGTGGACTTGACTATGCAGTTGCAATGGAAGGTTCATTAAAGCTTAAAGAAATATCTTATATTCATTCAGATGCCTATGCAGCAGGAGAGCTAAAACATGGTCCAATAGCACTTATGGAAGAAGGGACTATAGTTATAGCACTAGCTACTCAAGAAGCGGTATTTGACAAGACTGTAAGCAATATAAAAGAAATAACTACTAGAGGAGCAAAAGTATTTGCTTTCGCACCTGTTGGTCACACTGAAATTGAAAAATCAGTTTTCTCTGTAACTTATATACCAAAAGTAATGGATATATTAGCACCAGTAATTTCAGTAATTCCACTACAATTATTGTCTTATTACATGGCAATTCAAAAGGGTTGCGATGTTGATAAACCAAGAAATTTGGCAAAATCAGTAACGGTGGAATAGGTACCATCCACGTGGCAAGTGTAGTTGTAGCTTTATAACAAAGTTGCACCGTTTATAACAAAGTCGCACCGCTTATAATAAAGTTGCACCATTTATAACAAAGTTGTATCGAAATGATTTGTTGTAGTATACTATATTTTACAGAATGTGATGTACAAGATTGGTGAGTTAAAATTAATAATGTAACCAATATAGTTAATATATAATATTTATTAATAATAATTAATAGTATATACAGAAAACTCGCAAAAAAATAGCTATATTAAAAATCAGAAATTTTTAATCTATAAATGATTAGAAATTCCTGGTTTTTTTTATAGTATTTAAAAAAAATTTAAAACATAGTTATTTAATGTACAAAGGATTTTTTGATAAAGTATATGTTGATAGACAAAATAGACGGATACTAAACAAAATAATTGTATACTGGACATTATTGTTGTAATCTAAGCAAAATAGTTGGGAACTAACAATATAGCATAAAGAGTCACTAAAATTTATAAATTATACACTGATACAACTGATACAATACTAAAATATCGTATCAGTGATAAAAAACTCGTGTCTTTAATAAAAGAATCATATCAAAAGTCAGACCAGTGTGAGTTATAACTACTGTTGTCGTAAATTATAAACACTTTAATCCCCTAATTATGTTTAGGTCATTTTATTTTATAGTGAATTAATTTAAAAACATTGAAACTTCTATGTTTTGAAGGATATTAAGCATATTTGTAGAATAATGGTATTATAGGAAGTAAAATTACATATTCTCAGTATGTCTAAAATGGGAAGTGTGCGCCTTGTTTCCGAACAATCTATATAGAAATATATAATAAAATCGGACTACTAGTGAAAGATAAAAGCAAGTAGAACTCGTCATTTGAATCGGTAGGGGAAGTACCTGCCTGACCCCGTGTGAGGGGTTACAAAATTTCTAATACTCCGACGTGCTCAAACAATATCATGTTTGATGTGCGAAGCTCGGTGAAGTTGCGGAAAATGTTATCTGTGATGATAATAAGTACGCTGGAAGCTAAAAAACAGTCATGCTTAGAATGTCTTAAGACTGACGAGTACCCGAAAGTACGGCTCGTAAATTTTAGGGTTTCAAAATAAGAAGAAACTCGCCCCATGTGGGTACTGTCGTTGAATTACATATACTTCGGTGGAATTCAACTGAAAACCGCAAAGGTCCAAGGCTTTCAATATAGAAATCACACTGATTGAAAGTGGCAGTCGGGTTAAAGGGTAGAGCTAAAACTGTTATGTAAAGCTAAAGTGACGGGAACAAGGGAACTGCAATAGGATACGTGAGAAGACGTAATGGGTGATATACCAGTCCTAATCAATAGGAAATGATTGGTGAAATTGCAGGGCAGCAGCCTGTAGTAGTGATGAAGCTTCTGTAATGGAGGTAGAGCAAAGGGGCATAGTCTATACAGTAAAACATGTGACCAGTCTGTCAAGGAAGCCGTAGGCGTAACTGACTAAAACCATAAACACTAAATCTATAGGAGGCGGTGAATGTGGCACAATAACTTGACTACTTAAAAAAAATTTGAAATAGATTTTTAGGAAACGACTTGGTAATTCACATGTGAAAACAGCTGTATAGATGGAACGCCGTATGATGGGAAACTATCACGTACGGTGTGAACCGGGGGAAAGGCGACTCTGACTGCCACCTTTAGTGGTAAAAGCGGTGGCTCACCTATCGGTATTGGGTAGAAAATTGTGGTTTATTCGTGGATAATATGTTCTGACATAGGGTGGTGACAGTCACCATTGCGAACGAAGTAAGCTTGCTTTGTTATAATTTAACTGGGGGTAATCAAATTTATGAAGAAGATTTTAATTATAACAAGTTCCGTTGATTTAACAGTTGATTATGTTATCAATAAGTATAATCAACATGCTTTATTCTATAGATTTAATACAGATTATTTCCAAGACTATGAAATAATTGTAGGTAATCAAGAAGGCTGGATCATTAAAAACAAATATTGGATAATAAATGAGGGAGAGATAGATGCAATTTATTATAGAAAACCTGTATTCCCTAAACTAGATGAATACAATTCTATGTACCATAATATGATGTACAAAGAAATACTTACTGCTATTATTGGGATTATTGAGGTTTTTAAAGGTAGATGTTTAACAAAACCATCAATACTTAGAAATGCTGAAAATAAGATAGTTCAAATGAGTATTGCAAGAGAGATAGGATTTAGGCTACCTCAATCTTGTATTACTAATTCTCCTAATGAGGCAAGGAAATTTTATAATTCAAATATCAGTATAGTTAAACCAATATCTGTGGGAAAAGTTATATCAGGGGATAAAATCGAGTACATACAAACTAATATGGTTGACGAGGATTTTAATATAGAGGACATTCGATTATCACCCTGTTACTTTCAGCAATATATTAAAAAGGATTTCGAGGTAAGGGTTACCGTTATTAATAGTATATTTTATACTGTTAAGATAGATAGTAGTGATAAAGTTGACTGGAGAAAGACAAGTAGTAATAATATTTATAACATTATTGAGTTGCCAGGAGAGATTAAAGAACAGTGTAGCAGAATGTTAAGAATAATGGGCTTAGATTTTGGTGCATTTGATTTTATTGTTTCTAACAATGAATATTATTTCCTGGAAGTTAATCCTAATGGGCAATGGTATTGGTTAGAAGATATACTACATTTAGATATTTCGAAATCAGTCTTTGAATATTTGGCAGGTGAGGTATAATGAATAAAATAATTTATGGTATAGTTTATATATTATCAAGGTAGCCTCTTATAAGTATAACTTTAGACCGAAATTTTCATAATGTAACTAAAAATAATTTTCAAATTAATGAATTGAGAGTTTCTTTGTTTAGTATGGGGTTAGGGGTTAAAAAATTATACATTTGCTCCTGGAAGAAAAATGACAAATTTAAAATTATAAAGTTACTTGGTTTTGATGAGATAAATAAGCTTCCGACTGAGATTGAAGTAGAGGGAAAAACAAATTTATATAATCAGTATATTGATGGCAGGTCAGATGAGGAGATTAGATTACAAACTGATTTTTTAAAGTATAAAATTAATGAATATGAAGAGACAAAAAAGTTAGCATTTGACAAGATGAATAATTATATTGCGGTTATGTTATTTTTGATCCCCCTTCTACTTACAAATATATCCAATATAACAAACAAATTAAATACTACTTTAAAGTTACTATTTACAGGTATTATAATATATAATTTAATAAATATAATGATGTATTTATTGGATTTTTATAAAGTTAAGGGTTTTATTAGAAGTAGATTTAGCGACTTGAAGCAAAGTAATAAACAGTTAAACAAATTGGCAGAATCATATTATTCAGACTGGTACGCAGTAAATAAAGAGGCACCATTTTTTGTGTCTTATGTAACTAACATTGAAAATTATATAAAGTACTTTGGGGTCATTTTATTAATAACTTTTTGTACCAATAGTGTAAGTGGTTTATTTATAAATAGTAAAATTACTATGACCAATAAAAGCCCGACAAAGGATACGGTGTGTTATGTAGGTTTTGATGATTCTGGACAAGTCTATAAACAATATTCTAGTGGCCTACTTAATTTATATAGTAAGGTTGAAAAAGAAAATATAAAACAAATAATTATAATTAAAGGCGTATCAAATAATGAACTGCTTAAAAAACGATATGAATTAATTTTAAACTCAATTAAAATGTTTAATTCAAGCAATGTTGATATTAAAGAAATTGATGATGTTGTAGAGGCAAATAAAAAAAATAATTATATTAAAATAATAACTATAGGGGGTAAATAAATGAAAAAACCGTACTTAGCAAACTATGCTAATAAAATAAAAATTAATAATGAAACAAGAGTTTACTATGATGAAGCAAGTCAAATAGCCTATAAAGATCAAGATAAGAAGATAAAGATAGTTGATATTGGTAAGTTTGAAAGCACAATTGAGACTAGAGTAATTGAAAACAGTGATCCTGATGAATTTAATTTATATGGAACAACAAAAATCACTTTTACTGTAGAAGATAATGACCCAGATGAATTTTTTCAATTAGGTAGTACAAGATTGACAGAAACTATAGAGGATAGTGATCCAGATGAATTGTATAGACTAGGATCAACTATGGAGACCGCAAACATTGAGAACAGTGATCCAGATGAATTTTATTTGTGCTAAATATGAAAATTATATTAATAAGAAATTTGGTTCTCAAGACTATTGGAAGGTATTTCTTTATACATTACTACAAGACGAGATGGATGTTTTACTTCAAAAAATGTACATTTACGATTGATGTAGTCAAGTTGAAAATCAAATATAAATGTATAGAGACAATAAAACAAAAGTCGCATGCAAATTGTGTGACTTTTGTCTTTTAAATTATAGAATAAGCAGTTATAAGGAAGCTAGTGAGTTTGAGAAATATATATTAAATAGTACAACAAAAGAAGAAATAATAGATTTTAAAGAAAAGAGGTCACTAAAAGATTTTATTACTTGGAAGTATATAAATTTTCTAACTATAAATGAGGGTAAGGGAAAATTAATTTGTATTACTGATGTAAGTACAGTTCAGTCGAGGAGCATAGGGGGAGAGGAACCTGTTTACTTATGAAACTAAAGAAATAAGGGAGTGAGCAAGTGGAAAACATGAATAGATGGTTCTCAAATGTCATTCAAAATAACATTAAATATCTCGTGGATCAAATTAATTACTTTTGCTATAAGTTTGAGTTAATTATTATTTTTATAGGGATCATTGCAGCAATAACTATGATTTTTAAGTATAAAAAAGAGTGGTCTTACATATATGAATTATCTAAATGTCTTAAAATATCTTTATTTATGATACTTTTATCCTATTTGATTAAAGCACTGAATATTACAACAATCAAGCCTATCTTTAATGTGACTTTTTACAATTTAATGCCTATAACAATTATAGTGATTTTAATAGGGTACCTGCTAGATAGGTATTTCTTTTATAAAGTTTCAAGTGAATATTCAAAATGTAAGATAAAGATAAGATTCATAAAATATACTATCGCGATAACATATGTTTTTTTACTAATATCAAGTCTTTATAGCATAAAAGATATTATGCTTCCGTTTATATGGCAGATTAATTTAGTAAGTATAATGTATAGTGAGTGTCTTAAAAATACTGAGAAAACAATAGCGTGCAGTTTATATGAGACTCGAAGTGCACAATTAAATGTTTTAAAAGATATAATTAAGCAAACTGATTATGAGAATTATGGAATTTCAATTAATGGCAATTGGGGAAGTGGAAAATCCGAACTAATATCAGCGTTGATTAATGACTGTAAAAAACATAAAAAATATTGTATTTATATTAAACCTATGATAAGTGATAGCCAAGAACGTTTAATTAAGGAGTTTCAAAAATCTATATCTAATTTAATGAGAGAACATGGAATTTATAGTGGAAGAAATAGTTCTACAGATAAATATTTTAGGGAAATATTAAAATTAGTTGAATTTAATAAACGGGTCACATTATATGATTTCATGGACTTAATTAAGGAGGAAAGATCTTACAAAGAATTGAAAAAAGATTTGCAAGAAGATATTAATGCTCTTTTATGTAACGATAATAAAAAAAATAATAAAGAAAAAGATAGGTATGATAGATTAATTGTAATTATTGATGATTTCGATAGAGTGGAAGAAAACAAGCAACTAGATATTCTTTCATTTATAAAAGAAGTGATAGATTTTGATGGCTGTGTGACTATAATTGCCTTAGACTATGAAAATCTAAAATTGAATAAAATAGTAAAGCAACGTTATCTTGAAAAATTTATTGCAACCCAGATTCCATTAGCGGATGTAGATTTTGAAGAAATAATCAACTTTCATGCAAAAGAAATTTTAAATATTAATAGTTTTAAAAATTCTTTTTCTCAAAAGATTTTGGAAGAAATAAATAACAACATTTATAATTACTTTGGTGAAATTGAGTTGAGGCTAAACTCATATATTTATTCTAAACAAAATAATAAAAATATAAAAGAATTTAAAAGCTATTGTGTAGAAAGAAGAATGAATATAAATAATTCAAGAAGAGTAAAGCATTTCTTAAATGATATTAAAAACACAGTATTATTAATTGATGGACTTTATGAAAATAGGAATGATGGAGAAAAATTACTAACTACTGTTGATGTTAGTGAATTAGTGTATTTTTTTAATTATCTTAAAATATTCAATAATGAGGATTATAAAGAAATTGTTAGGTTAAATGGGGTTGTAGAGTACATTGATTATTTAGATATGAAAGATATTAACGTAAAAGGTGAATATTTTAAGGCAATATTAGGAAATTTAATTCCCGAGAGCGTAGAAAAAAAAGACTTTGAGTACCAAGAAATCAAAGATTTAAGAAGAATTAACACATTAAATTTTATAAAAGATATTTTTATTGATTACTATTTTACAATGTACGAAATTAATTTATTAATAGATTCACAAAGATATCTAGAAATAATTGATAATAGAAAACTAAATAAAGATAAAGACAATCATGTAGAGATATTAGTGTTATACCAAAAAAGCATTTTTAGGGGCAAAGAAAGTCATGAAAAAACTCTGAATAGAATTGAATATTTAGCTAATTACATAATTGATTTACTTAAGAATTCTAAATTATCAATAGTAGAAGTATTAAGTATTACAGAAAAAGCAGATATTAATTATGTGAATCACTATTTAGAAAAAATTAATAAATTAATAGATGAAAATAGTTTAGAAATGGAACCTTGGTTTAATATAGAAGAGATTAAGTCTTATTTGGATAAAATAGAAAAAGAAAATCGCGTTATTAACCAAGGATCATTAGCCAATTTAATAAAATTAGTAACTTTAGAAAAATATGAAGAATATAATTACACTAAAGTGAAGGAGATATTTACTGAATCTTCATCAACAGAAGAATTAATTTCTAATATAATAAAATATTCTTTAGATATAGAAATTATTGATAGTTTTCATGGTGAGCCAAGTATAAATGAAATAATTAAAGTTCTTATTAATAAGGTGAATTTTAGTAAATTTACATTTATAAGAAAAAATGAATTAGTAATAAAACTAAATGAATTTATAGCTATTTATGAGAATACTTATAAATTACTTAATTTTATAAACAATGTTAATAATGTTGTTATATTTAAAAAATATGAAGAAGATTTAGGAGATCTTACAGATTATAGTATTGATGAAATAAAAAAAATAATAAAAGAATTATCTAAAGAGCAACAAATAACTACAGGTATGAGTTATAATTTTAAAAATTTGATTAATCATATAATTAATAAAAAACAAATAAAAAGAATTGATTATAAATCTAAGAAAAATATAAAAGATTTATATACAAAGATACTAGAAGAAGACAGTAATATGTTTTATGAATTTGACTTTCTATTGAACGTAGAGAGAATTTTATATTATAAAGAGAAATAGAATATAAATCAGATATCTAAGTTAATAATTATATAATAACAAAATCATAATATTGGAAAGAATAACTCTTTGTAAATCATTTATAATTAAGTTTTGAAAGATTTCAAAAAATATTTTGATCAAATTTTATTATAAAAATTTAAAACTAGTCTTGTGTTACTTGTTTAATTTTGATTAAACTTCATTATAAAAGTAATAAATCAACCTTATGCTATTAGCCATTTGTAAGAGATATTCTGATCAATCTTTATCACAAAGCTACATAAATGTGGCTTTAAAATAAAGTTACGATGTTTATAAAAAAGACGCGATGTTTTGAATAAAGTCGCGACGTTTATAAAAAAGATGCGATGTTATACCCCTTTAGATATGATCTGAAGGGGTGTTTATTTATAGTGAAAAAGGAAAGAACACCTGAATTTGAAAAGTGGATTAAGGAACTGCTAAGTGACAATCGTTATTCCGTTAAAGGGCCATTTAATTGAATAAGAATCTCAAACAAAATTGGATATTTAAATTAACATTAGTATGGAGAGTTTGTGAAGGATACTTGGTGGAGATATGCATGAATTTTTTTTTATTAACAGGAGACAATAAAAATAATATTTACTTTAGGAGGGGTCATTAATGGCGGATCGGTTGAATCCCGGAGAGAAGCTACTACCTGGTGAACAACTTCTCTCAGCAAATGAAAAATACTCCCTTGTTATGCAGGGAGATGGAAATTTAGTATTGTATACAGTTGAAAGCATGGATGCGGCTTGGTCAAGCGAAACTCACGGACATCAAGTTGATTGGGCTGTACTTCAAGAGGATGGAAACTTTGTCATCTACGGCGAAGGTCGAGCATTATGGCACACACATACTCACGGGAATCCTGTTGCCCACCTAGTATTACAAGATGACCGTAATGTAGTGATTTATGGTCCAGAATGGAAAGTTCTGTGGCATACACATACAAATATACGTCCTCTTCGTTTTCCAATTAGTGCTGAACAAGAAGAGGGACTTGGAAATGATAGGAAAATGAGAACGAAGTTTACAGTTTCTAACACTGGGCGTATTAATGCACTAACAAAAACACGCACGAAAGATAAACTAGAGGGATTTCATGGCACTGTGATCTTATTGTTAACTGACCAAGAAGGAAATATCCTTTATGAAAGCAAGCCTCACACCTATGGAGTAAATGGTACACTTGTACCAGGTTCCCCTAGCAAAAGAGAAGAACATTGGAGCGAGGAGTTTCCACAAGAGATTGTAGAAAAAATCGGAGGTTACGTAGTCCTTCATTTTGTAGATCCAAACAGTACTATAATGGCTACATTGGAAAAATTTAATAAAATTCTAGATGAACTAGTAGATGCAAATAGAAAAATTAAAGAAATTTATACTTCATGGCAAAGTGAAACAGCATTAGTGCCGTAAGTTTGGATTAATGGTGATATTTAGAAAATGGCTTATTAAACTATCGGGTGCTTTTTTTCAATAAGACTTTACAATGATCTTCAACAATCGGGCGCATTTCTTGAATAAGGATCACAGAAATGATCAAACTTTTTTATAAAGGAATGCTTCAATTGAATATATTAAAAGCTTGTTTTGATCAATCTTTTTTTCAAAACAAGCTTTTCTTTTTGTTCATTTATCAGGGTTATTAGTATCAATTTGATCAAACTTTATTATAAAGCAACAGTAGTGTGTATGTTCTAAGAATGTCTTTAAGTACCTAAGAAACTCTTTAAGTACCTAAGAATGTCTTTAAGTACCTAAGAATGTTTTTAAGTGAACTTGCATGGTTTTGATCAATTATGAATAAATTATTGCAGTATATTTTAAAGATGAAAAACCATCAGATTTTAATTCTGATGGTTTTTTGTGAATGTTTTTTATGTAATTGTCAAAAAAATATTAGCTTATTAATATGTCTGTCTTAAAACAATAAAGCCTGTCCCAATATATGAAGGAACGCAGGAACATCAACCTGCCTTCATTCATTTTGTTACCCTTACGCCCTCCCCACAATTGCAGATTCCTGCCCGGATCAAACTCCCAAAATCGGATTAAAAGCAGATAATTTCCTCGAATAAATGATAGAAACAAGCAGGATATAAAAAGAGACGAAGGCTTGGAATGGTTAGCTTTACGGTGTGATAAGATGATAGGATTAATATGAAATAGAATTAAGGGTGATAGAGTTGGAGTGTGTCACAGGGATAGATTTAAGGAAGGAATAAGCTCTTTGAACTTAAACAGAGAGATTGAAAATATGAGGGAGAACTTGATAAAATGCAAGAAAAAAGACAGACTTTAATATTCGTATTTGAGTGTAATTTAGGAGAATGGAGTGGGGGAAAGGTGTGATTTTGGGACAGACTTTAATATTTGTGTACAAAGTAGAGAACAAATTTTATAATTTGTTAAAGGGTTACGGGAAAAGGAAAATAAAATGGCTATAGAAGAAATTAATGAGAAGGTAATTGGAATAAGTATTTATAAGGTTCATCAGTTTACAGGATTTCAAGAGGTTAAGGATGAAGAGGCTAAGGAGATGATTGAAGAAGCTATACTTTCATAAAACACATGTTAAACAGTAATTAAATATTGTATATAATGGTATAGTTTAGTTATAAGAGTTGTTTCGTAACCGTATTATATTGTGCATTAATTAAGAGGCGGTGAACTTATGAAAAAATTTCTAAATTATATGTTAAAACCTATGGCTATAGTTTCATGTATACCAGTGATTGGGGTTCTAAGTTATTGGTCAAATCATATAAAAGATTTATTAGCAACAAGTGTGATTTTATATTTGGGGGTAATAATTGGTTCGGCAATAAAGTATTTTTCTAAAGATAAATCTAATACGTCACAGTAAGATAAATCGATACTAAAACATATAAATAAGGGGCATTTATTATGAAAAACAAACAATTAATATTATTGATATTGTCATTTATTCTATCCGTAGTTTGTATTAGTAGATTAAATTTTGGAGTATATACAAAAAATGGTCTACTTATATGGATTTTTAGTTTTTCATATACTTCATCAATAATCCAGTCTAGATGGATTGGAAAAAGATATAAAAAGCTTAAGACATAATATTCACATATTATGTCTTAACATTATCCTATTAGCATTATTAAAAAGGCTATTCTTCCTCATGCTTAAAATTAATAACTTTAGTACCCATTGGACTTGTTAGTATAGTTATAGTTTCTATACCACTTGGTGGATTATGTGGTCCAGTAAAGGTTTCCACTTGTACTGTTATTTTATACTCAAATAATTCTGGTGTTTTGCTGATACTTAATATTTTTTGTTGCCAAAATTGTTTAGGGTGACCATAATATTTATCTATTGAATTTGATATATATGGATATAAAAGAGATAATACACTTCCTTTGTATAGTTCTTGTTGATTAGGAGCATTTACTTGCTTGGAATAAGAAATAGAACCATTATATGAATAAGCATTTTTTGAGCTAAAACTTATTAATATTATATTATGAAGAATACTGGAATAAATATTTTTTTCATAAAATCAACTCCTCATATTATAGTTTGTGTAAAGATTATTGATTTATTAATAATTCATACTTTTCATAAAATAGAAATAAAACTATTTATATTTATTTGGGAGGAATAAGAATGCAATGTCCATATTGTAATAAAGAACTGAAAAAGGGGTATATTCAAAGTGTAAGACCGATATTCTGGGGAGAAGAAAAACATAAAGTGTATTTTAAACCTGAAGGGGATACAGAATTTAGTTTGTCAAAATGAACAGGATTCTTTACTGGTTGTGTTGGTGAAGCGTATTGCTGTCAGAGATGCAAAAGGATTATAATGGAATTTAAGTAAAATAAAAGAATGATTTGAAGGTGAGTTAAGTAATGGGATATAATGTTTAGTTAAATAAATAAAACCTCAAAGAGGAAGCAGAAGGAAGTAATTTAGGCGGGGGATTAGAGAAATTTAGCTTAAATTTTATTTTTTACCTAAATTAACAATGTTGCAGGGAAAGGTAGCTTTGTGTTGAAGTTAGTATAGATATAAAGTGAGTGACATTGGATGCAAAATATTATGTAACTAATATTTATAATGGGGATATGTCGAACTTGTAAAAATTAACGAAGTAATACTATTTATATTATCTATTATATTTTAGTGGTTTAAAAAGCAAATGAAAGGGTGATTTTAAATGGGTACTATGTTAGATTTCAAAGCTTTATTCATAATTAGTCTACCTATATTGATACTGGTTAGAGTAGTTTTAATCCTCAAAAATCGTAGTAAGGGTCAGTTTTCAATTAAAAGAGAGATTGTGTTAAATTTGTTTTTTGTTTATATTCTCTGTAATATAGGAATAACTTTATTTCCTCTATTTATAAATTGGACTGGTCAAGAGGGTAATGTTTCAATAAACGTTGTACCCGTCTTTAATACGATAAAGGATATTTCTAGGGCTTCCCAACAACCAGAAATGAGGGATTTTATGATTAAATTTTGGATAAAGAATATCTTGGGTAATATGTTGCTATTATTTCCTTTCGGTTTATTACTTCCGATATTATGGAAAAAGTTTGGTAATATGAAAAAAACACTTTTATATTCGTTTTTATTTACTTTAGGAATAGAGATTATTCAGCTTTTATCTTACTATGTAGGAAATATAGGTAGGTCATTCGATATTGATGACATTATATTAAATACTTTTGGTGCTTGGATAGGGTACATGTTTTATAAGAAAATTGTACTTAAATTGATTAATAAACAATTTCTAAATGGTATTCACAGAAATGTAGATTATAGTAAATAAATATTTTGTGTCGAACTTGTAAAAAGATACGGAGGATTTAATCTAAGTGAATTAGAGGGGGACCGACTTTTGAAAAAGAGAACTGCAAGAATTTTATACATGAATATTAATGCAATAGTTTCAGTAGTGGCAATAAGTTTTTTTAAAAAGCTTATTCCTTTTGCTGACAATTATCTTTATATCAAAACTTTAGTTTATTCTGTTTTCGTCTTTTCCTTGTTTGGAATAATATATTATTTTTTTATGAAGTTTATATTTGATAAATATGATAAGAAGTAATAATTTTTTACAGTGTTCATAAATTATAAATCTACGATAATTGAATAAAACTAATTCGTAGATTTCTTTAGTGACGACATAGTAAAAAATAGCGAAGCAATAATTATATAATCTTGAGTGGATGAACAGGAGATATTTAAATAGGGATAGCATAGCAATTCTAGCTAGTGATAGTATTAATAAATTGGAGGTAGTATAATGACTTGGCTACCATTTTTTTGTTTAGTAGCAGGTTTATTGCTTGGTATAAGGAAATTGTCGGATAATGTATTAAAACTTGTGGACTGGATAATTAACATTGCTTTGATTGTATTAATGCTTACAATAGGTATGAATATTGGAATAAATGATTCTGTAATGCTTAATTTAGGGACAATCGGTATTAATTGTGCAGTCATCGCTATAAGCGCTATAGCCTTTAGCGTAGCATTAGTGTTACTTGTAGAGAAAACAATTTTGCCGCTTGATATACTTAGAGAAAAACTTTATGCAGAAAACCTAAATGTAAACAAAGAAGTTGATATTGATAAAGAAAAAGAGAAAAAGACATCGCCTTTAGTTTGGATAATGCCTATTAGTATTGTTGCAGGAATTATTGTGGGATATTTCTTGTTGTCGGATAAACAGGTTGGCCTATTAGGTTATACTTTAATGGGGTCACTTATTTTTCTTTATATTGGTGTTGGCATTAGTCTCGGAACTAATCGTAAAGTATTTGGTTATATAAAGATATTAGGCTTTAAAGTTGTATATATTTCAATTGCAATATTTGTTGGAAGCATATTAGGCGGTTTATTAGCAGGATTAGTATTACATGTTCCCATACATATCTCTGTAATTTCTGCTAGTGGAATGAGCTATTATAGCATTACAGGCGCATACATGACACAAGGGTATGGAATAGAATCTGGTACATATGGTTTTGTAGTGAACGTAATGCGAGAATTTTTTACTGTACTTCTTTTGCCGTTGTTAATTAGAATCAGTAAAGGCAGTCCAATCGCAGGTGGTGCAGCAGGAAATATGGATACTATGTTAGTTCCAGTAACTAAGTTTGTTGGTGCAGAGTTAGGACTTGTAGCTTTGATAACTGGTGTAATACTTACATTTGCTGTTCCATTTATCTTGCCATTTCTTTATGGAATACTATGAACATAATATGTAGATGTATTAATTCACAGTCTTCATATATCGCGACATAATTACAAAATAAAATAATACGATTTAAGACACTCAGCAGGGTGTCTTTTCTAATGCGTAAAATATTAAACCAATTATAAATATTCAACTGAAACAGATGCAGAAAAAAATGCTATTACTGATTCAAGATTTTAATTGATAGTTTAAACTAGATTATAATAGTGATGTTGGTTTAATTTAGTGTTCTTGTTAAATTTTTTAGTTCAGACATTATGGTAACGTAGCAATTATAGGGGTTTGAGAGGTATGATTGTTTATGAAATGATTGTTAAAATTACGAACAATAATAAGTAAACATTCATATTTCTTTAGCGAAAACAGAAGAGTTAATTGGGAATATACTAAAGGATGCTCACATTTTCATCCAAGATGGATGGGAGTAGCTTTTCTAATTTTAAAGGGAGATAACGTTGGTGGCTAAGAGGAAAAGAATTATTGGTATAGCTAAAGCAATTAAGAAAGGAGTAGGTTCTGGTAGAGGATATAATTATATACCATGGATTAAGATACAGGATGTGCCTTCTAAAGGTAGATCAAACATGATAAAAGCAATTAAGACAGGAAGATTTAAAAGTTATGGATTCTAGCATAGATAATGACGATGAATATAATTAGCTCAGGGTAATAACAAGAGATTTAAAAAGAACGGTACATCCAGTTCGACATTTGTTATTAATAAATTTTTTAACAGGAGATATTGCTGAATTTTTTTCTGCTAAAGTATATAAATACAACCTATTCGGTAAAGGACCTTGGCCTTGCTTAAATAAGGTGGCAGAGCATTATAGGATGGGTGTAGTAAATAATTTAAAGATAACTGATGATTATAAGACTCGGTTACCAGTTGGTACCTTTAGTTGCGATTATGGTTTTGTATATTCAAGAAAAGGACCTGATAAAGTAAGTAGTGATAGATATAGGGTAGGAAGAATAAAAAAATTTGGTGTAGTATGGGAAAATAAGCTCAAAGTATATTTAAAAGAAAATAAATATAGTTTTAGAGAGTTAGCTAGGCTCATGAATTGTGATCCTAAAACTATTTTAAAATTTGATTTTATATTAGGAACAAATATGTTCCTAAATAACAGCAGATACATAAAGGATAAAGATTCTGCTGCTGAACCTGATAAATTAAGTGATTATAAAAATTGTATATTAGCTAATATTGAAAGTAATACTGCAGCAGCAAGAACTGAAATCAGGAAAATGTGCAAAAAAGAATACATTTTTATCTATCGTAAGGATAGGAAATGGCTTTACGAAAAACTTCCAATAAAAATTAAAAGAATTAATCATCATGCTTTTGTGGATTGTAATAAGAGGGATAATGAGTTTTTATTTATTGTGAAGAATAATTATGAAGAATTAATGAATAGCTATGAACCTAAAAGAATAACAAAGTCTAGTATTGGTAGGGATGTAGGTATACTTACGTCACTAGAAAAGAATATTGACAAGTTACCTAATACTGAAAAATATCTAAATGAAATACTTGAAACTGTTGAAGAGTTTCAAGTTAGAAGATGTAAAAAGATAATTAGAAATAAAATAGATAAAATTGAACCAATAAGGATATGGGAAATACAAAGAATTGCCGGAATTAGAAGTGAAGCTTTTGGAAAAATAAAAGATAAGGTATTGGGGTATATTGATTCGCAAAATAATAGGGGGATATATGAGTAAGGAAGCAGTGATTATAAAGAGTCAGTATTTTGAAAAAAGATAAAAAATAAAGTCAATATGGATTGGAGAAGTTTTCAAATAAATTAGTAACTAGATTGTATTTGCATATTTTAAGGATGTTAGAGCACCAAGAAGAATTATATTGGATTGCCCTAGTATCCATTTTTTATCTGCAGAAAAATATTATGCTGATGAAAAAATTAACAGTGATGAAAGCATTCAAAACTAAATAATATGGCGTTTACATGGGTAAATTTGACATATAAACAAAAATTTTGTTGTAACAATGTGGGGAGTGAGTTATAATTTTATTGTGAATTAAGGTTGATCTATTTGTATAATACAAACAACTTTAAACTTTAGTCAATGTTATTCTCAATATTGATATACTAACCTAAAGAAAGAAGAATAACGAATGTCAGGTAAAAAGGAAAGTAGAGATGGAAATGTTTCTATACCATAAGCTCCAAGGGTTCCAATACCTAAAGCAAAACCATCGAGAACAAGTAAATAACTTGAAAGATAAATTCCGTATTGTTTAGAGATGTATGGTTTATTGTATAATTTTTATATAAAATACCAAGTATTAAAATAATGGATAATATGCAATGCTGAAAATAGTATAACTTAAAATTAAAGGAGAATTAATAAATGTGCACAGGTGAAAGATTTATAGCTTTTATTGATATTTTAGGTTTCAAAAATATTGTAAAAAATTTCAATGGTAATTTAGATAATTTAGGGAATGAATTATTCACATTGTTTCAAAGTTCAATTAAATCTTCATTAGATGGTAAAAGTGTTTATATTGAAGATAAACATAATTTGAATCTTGATGATGATATTAAAGTGTATCAATTTTCAGATAGTATTGTTTTATATACTGAGAACGCTTCAGAGGAAGCCTTAAAGAAAATTATTTTAGTCTTAAATAGATTATTAGCACAATCAATACTTCGAGGGTTTCCACTTCGAGGAACATTGACTAAAGGAGAAATATATGTTAATCCTCCTATTGTTGTTGGACAATCATTTATTGATGCTTATGAGATGGAATGTATGCAAGAATGGTCTGGTGTGATAGTTGAAAATTGCTGTTTTGATTTATATAAAGAGTTATCTGAAGAGTTAATCTCTAATAAAAGAATTGTTAAATATTTAGTTCCAATGAAAGCAAAAATGAAATGTCGTGAAGGAGATGTGAGAAATAATATTAAACATGAAGAATATATTGTAATTAATTGGCCTCAATTTGTAGGGCGTAAAATGGAAAGTATTGACGATTTGAAAAGTAGGTTTTCTAATTATACTAACGAGCCTATTGGAGAAAAAAACATTAATAAAAAAGAACAAACATTTAAATTTGTACATGATAACATAGGATTCAAGGAAATATTACCTGATTTTATATTTCCTATAGAAAAAATAGAGTAAGTAAGTTTATAATTGTGATAGATGTTAATGGTAACTTTTAATACAGTATCATTTGAAAAAATATTAATAGTAAGTAAATAGAAACTATATAAATTGAACATACCTATATATTATACCTTTATTTAATATAAAGAATCTGCTCCTAAATAAACTAAATAACAATAATTGAAAGCCCAAGGTTAGAGAAATTGAACTTCAGACTTTGTTTTTTTTACTGAATTTACAAATATTTTACGGAAAAATAGTTTTGTTTTTAAATAACAAGTATAAATACAAATATAGGTATAGTGGTATTGATTTTTAAATATTATGTAACTAGTATTTAAATAGTAGTTAAAGGATTTCAGTACAGTGTGTGTAGTTGTGTTTACAAAGAAACATATTACATAACAAAGGTGTATAATGTTTTAAATAATAAAATCAGGAGAAATAATATTGGTATTATTCAGATAAGAGAATAAAATATACTTATCTAAACATAATGAGGTGTTGGGATGGATTTTATAACAACTAAAAAAGCATCAGATATGTGGGGGATTTCTGCAAGGCGTGTTGCAGTGCTCTGTGAGCAAGGTCGCATTGACGGAGTGAAGAAAGCCGGGAAAACTTGGATTTTACCTAGTTATTCAAATAAGCCAGTTGACGGCAGATTAAAGGAAAGTAAGGGAAATAAATCACAAAAGAGGTCTGGCTATGAATTCAGGTTGTAATGAATACATTAAAAAACCAAATTGGATAACATATGATAACTTAATAAAAGCAAGCACAGGTTTTAGCAGATTTGTTAGATATTCAAATGCTAATTTAAATAATGAATATATAGAGTTAGACCTATTAAGAAAATACTATATTTCAAATCACCAGTCTGCAATTAATTTAATAGATGAGCTTGCTTTGCGTGGATTTGAATTTGTTTCAGAAAAGACCTCTTCTATTCTACCAAATAATACCTATTGTAGTGATATGGATGTATTATCTGTTTCCATTGATCAAGGCAATTATAAAAAGCTTAATTTTGAGGAAGTGGGTTTAGGAAACTTTAACGATAGATTTAATGTTAAATGCGATATGTTTTTTGATGGGATTTCTCTAAAATCTTTTTTATATTTCAATAAATCAATCAATAATAAATTACTTAAACAAGAGTTTCTTGATAAAGGATTTACAGTCGGTGAAAATGATGTCGATATAGGAATAGTGGTTGGTATATCTCAATTAAAGCGCCCAATAGTAAATGAAGATTTATTAATTTCTAAATTATTTAATGAAGGAATATTTAATAATTTTAACAAGTATTGCTACGATAATAACTTGCTTTTCTTGCGGGATATGAAAAATTTAAATACTGATAAACTTATTTTGTTAAGAGGTTTTGGTGAAGGTAGAATTAACAGTATTAAAGAAAGATATCAAAAGTATGTTAGTGGTGAAATCATAATACAAAATGAAAGTTCAAGCATCGCTATACCAGCAGATAAAGAGGGGATTTTACTTGAAGAAATTTTCAGTGAGAATAAATTTTCAGTTTTTAGAAGTTATTGTGCAGATAATAATTTTATTATGGCTAAAGATTTAACCTCTTTTGATTTTGATTTGTTATGTAAGGTTGCTGGTATTGGTGTTGGAAAAATAGAAATAATTAAAGAAACATTTTTAAATATATTATCAAATTCAGAAAGTCATTTGTTTAAGGGTTACAATAGTACAACAAACATAAACAAGGATTTCACGTCAATAAAAATTAGCTATGTGTATGAAGAGAATATAGTGCATTATTTTAACTCAATAGGTATTAACACTATTGGTGATCTCTCAGAGTTTGATACAAATGATTTTAGCAAAATAGCCAACGTGGGAAAGAAAAAGGCTCAGGAACTTACTGAAAATTTAAATTTATTTACTCTTTCGATAGAAGAATATGTAAAAGAAAAATTTAATAAAATTACACTGTCAGATGGATTTGATGTGTATAGAGAACGAGTATTACATAAAGTTACATTAGAATATATAGGTAAGAAGTTAAAGGTGACAAGAGAACGAGTTCGTCAAAAAGAAAAAAAAGCTGTTATTGCAATTTGTGGATTATTATCTCTTTTGGATGAAGTAATAAGTCAAAAAAAATATTTCATAAATAATAAAAATTTAAAGTTTGATTTACTGGTAGACATCATCGGTAGCTATGAAAATGCCCTATTGGCGAGGGATTGTCTTATTAACAATGAATTTAATCATATTAAGTACTTTAAAGAATTGGACGAATTTTTTATTAATATTAATGTAAATATTGTTCGTGAAAAATTAAATCAGATACTTGAAGATTTAGGCAATGTATTTAGTTTTTATAACGAGATGATATACATAGAGGAATTGTTACAGGAAAACAGTATTGATTTTATTGATACACTTGCTTTTGAAACTTTTATAAAAGCATGCGGATATAAACAATATAAAGATTATTATTCAAGTAAGAAAATATCTAAAGAATTTTTATGCCTAATTGTATTAAGAGATTACTTTCCTCTAGGGTTTAAAAATACTCAAGACAATATAGTAAAAATGCAACAAATTGTTTCTACTGAATATGGTTTAGATCAGTTTGATAAAGAAAATCTAAGGAATACATGGGCATTAATTGATAGAGAGGGAACCTCAGCAATACTATGGGGGAAAAGTACAAAAATGCACATCAATAATGTAATTATTTCCGACAGTCTCATTAACAAACTCAAAGAATTAATTGATGTTACATTAGAAAGTAGTGCTTCCATATCTGCTGATTACATTTATAATACTCTGGAGAATGAAATAATTGAAGATGAGAGTAATATCCCAAACAAGGAAGCCTTGTATGGCGTAATAAAATACTATTTTGGAAACCATTATTCTTGCAAAAAGCTTTCTATTAAAAAATTAGATAGCCAGGATCTAAATACACAAATAATTTTAGAAAATTTATTACTACAAAATAATGGGAAAATGTTGTTGAAAAATATAAAACAACAATTAAAATGGACAGAGGCTATGATTAGCAGTGGAATTAATTTTAATAAAAATATTTTGTGTTGGGATAGTGGCACTTCTTTACTTCATGTGTCTAAGTTGGATTTGCCACAGGATTTCAGAGAAAACTTTTTTGTTAAAATAAAAAGTAGTATGAATGATGATGGGTATGTAAACAGCTATATGATACTGAAAAACGCAACTGTTTTTTTAATGAAAAATGGCATAAACGACGCAGTTTCTTTATTCTCATTAGCAAGTTATTATTTTGGAGATGAGTTTTTCTTTAGCAGAAGACCCCATATTTTAAGTGTAAAAACAAAACAGCAATTTACAACGATTCAATTAATATATAAGATGTTTGAAGACAAGCCAATTATTAGCTATGGCGAGATAAAATATAGAATGATGAATGATTTCTCATTCAATGAAATGACGGCAGGAAATTATATTTCTAAGGCTCAAAACAACCTATTTCAGATTGACATGGATTTATATGCTTTGCATACTGATGTCGTGTTAAATGAGAACGATGAAGATGAAGTCTTTTATGAGTTGTTAAATCTACTATCTGATAAAAACTATGTTGTTCTTTCTGAATTTGACTCATGTAATTTATGTAAGAAAAAACTTAAAATAAAAGAACAAATAATTGATTGGAACAGGTATATTGTCAATTCTATCATTAAGAAAAATTGGAATGATTGTTATCGAATGATTATGAGGAAGGGAAGTGACTGGCGATACGATAGTACCATTATTGTTGCAGCTACATCATGCTTTAAAACAATTGATGACATAATAATTCATGTTATCGAAACTGAATACAATGATAAAGGTAATATGGTTTTGTCGCAAATAGAAGAATTCCTTATATTAAAGAAAATTATTTACAACAAGCTGCCTGAAGAGTTTTTTAGTTCATCGAAAGTTACTATTGATGAATTTGGTAGAGTAAATATTGGGAGGTGAACTTATGAGTTTTAAAGATTTAGAAATAAATTTAATATATGACACTTCAAAATCGAGCGTAGTTGATGATTTGATTATCCCATTGTTAGCAAATAGCAGATTGTATTATAGAGGGGTGGGTTATTTTTCATCAGCATGGATTAAGATTGTTACAAAAGGGCTGGAGGAGCTTGTAAAAAATAATGGAAAAATATATTTATTGACATCTCCTCAACTTAATGAAGATGATTGGAAGGCTATTGCTACCGGTGAGAATGCTAAAGTGGATGCAATTATTTATAAATCTATCACAGAATCGATTGATGGGTTTGATGTGAAAACTAAAAAGGATACATTGAATTTGTTTTCGTGGTTAATTGCAGATGGATACATAGATTTGAAGTTTGTTGTTTGCCAGAATATAGTAGGTAATTATCACGATAAAATTGCAATATTCGAAGATATAAATGGAGATAGAGTTTGCCTACATGGATCATTAAACGATTCGTTGCAGGCAACATATAATGGCGAAGGAATCTCGGTATTTAAGGGATGGATTAATGGTCAAGCTGATTATTTAGAAGAGCATTATCAAAATTTTTTAAAGCTAGAAAGTGGGAAAAATAGTTATTATAAAATATACAATATTCCTCAAATGCTTAAATCAGAGTTTGAAAAATATAAATTGCCAGAGAGACCCTATATGAGAAAAAAAACTGAAAAAAAACAAATATGTTTACCACAGTATATATTAGAATTGAAGGATTATCAAAATACTGCGATTGAAAAACTAATTGAAAATAATTGGCAAGGAATATTTGAAATGGCAACCGGTACAGGTAAAACAATTACTGCTATTGAGGCATCAAGGAGATATATAGAATTAAATAAAAAAGTATTTCTAATAATTGTAGTGCCTTTTAAACATCTAATTATACAGTGGGAAAACGTCTTATCAGACTTTGGCTATGAAAATGTTGTATGTTGTTACAAAAGCATAAACTTTTGGTATGACAATGCAAATAGAAATATTAAAAACTTTAATGCGGGATTACAAGATATAGGTTGCTTAGTTACTACATATAAAACCGCATCTTCTCCCAATTTTATAGAATTAATCAAAAAAATTAGGAAGCATTCATTCTTAATTGCTGATGAGTGCCATTATACAGGCAGTAGCAAATATGGCACAATTATGATTGATGCTATTCAAAATAGATTGGGATTATCGGCTACCCCTGATAGATGGTTTGATGAAGTGGGAACAATTCGCCTTAGAAAATACTTTTCTAAAACGGTTTTTGAGTATGATTTAAAAACTGCTATAGAAAATGGACATTTGACTAGATACGAATACCAGCCAATTATAGTTCATCTTGATACAGATGAGTTAGATGAATATGTTTACTTAACAAGAAAAATTAGTAAGTTAAGTAATTATAGCGATGAAATTGACAAGGGCTCTGCACTTGAGAGATTGCTAATTAAACGATCACATATATTATCAAATGCAAATAGTAAAAAACCTAAACTTCTAAGCATGCTCAAAGAGAAGAGGCTACAAGGAAAACTATCTCATACATTGGTTTATTGTGCACCTGGTGAGAATAAAGAAATTATTTCTAAAATCTCCAATCTGAATGCTAAAGTGCATGATTTTGTTTATGATGTCCCAGATAAACGCAGAATCGAAATTTTAAATCAATTTGCTAAAGGTGACATTGAAATTTTAGTAGCAATAAAATGTTTGGATGAGGGTGTTGATATACCGAGTACACAGTCGGCATATTTTCTTGCTAGCACATCAAATCCCCGGGAATTTGTGCAAAGACGCGGTAGGATTTTAAGGAAATTTGATGGTAAAAAAAGAGCGCAGATTTATGATTTTATTGTTATGCCTGATATAGATGGAGATGCATTGGATGAATCATATGATAAAGCCCTAATGAGCATTATTGCAAAAGAACTACCGAGATTTGCAGAGTTTTCGAGCAATGCAGAAAACAAGTATGAAGCTCGTTCGATTATTGACCCATATTTATCTAAATATGGCTTGGAGTATCTTATGGACAAACTTCCATATGAAATTTACAATGACCTAAAATTGCAACATAGAGATGATATTGAAAAAGGAGACGTGACAAATGAAAAGTATTAATTTAGATCTTCTTAAAGAAGTAGAAAATCGTTCTGTAGGTACACTGAGAGAAATAGCAAAGGACATTCTTTTTCATATAAGTGAAGAACATTCCTCAGAAGAAAGAATAAAAGAAAATATAAGGCGAAAAGTTGATATGGCTATAGGGGAGGAAATAAAATGAAACTACTTGAACTTAAGCTAAATAATTTTCGTCAATTTTATGGCGAACAGAGTATGGAGTTTTCAAGAGATGACAAGAACATTACGGTTATTCTTGGTGAAAACGGAAATGGTAAGACTGGTATTTTTAGAGCAATTATATTTTGTCTATTTAATGAGAAGGAATTGCCAAAAGATAAGTTAGATAAAGGAACATCTTCTAACAGTATTCATTTAGTAAACCTTAATGTGCTAAAAGAAAACATTGGAATGCCTGTTGAGGCTTTAGTTGAGCTAGTATTTGAAAATAAAGGCAAAAAGTATGTATTGGAACGAAAAATTTATGATATGTTTGAAAAAAATGGGAATATACTTAGTAGCATTGAAGTTGAGGTTAAGTTAACTATTAGCGCCCAAGGCGGAAATGTAGAAGATGTTATAACAAAACAATCAGAGGTTTCTGTTAAGATTAATAATATTATTAGTGATAGGGTTAAAGATTTATTTTTCTTTGATGGAGATAAAATTGAGGCGCTTTCGACTACAAACACATCTTCAAGGCAGGAAATTAAAAATGGAATAATGAAGTTGCTTCAGATAGATTCTGTGAAAAAGGCTGTTGAAATAACCGATAAGCTAAAAAATGAGCAAAGAAAAAAAATTACTTCAAATGCAAATACAAAGCTGCAATCAGAAGAAAAAGAGCTGGAAAAGATAAAAGAAAAAGCTGTGGATTTAAAGGACAGTTTAGACCATCAAAAATCTGAACTTGAAAAGGTTAGAGAAACAATTGTTAAATTAGAATTAGAACAACAGGAAAATGAGCCTATTAAAGAGATGTTTAAACAAAGGGCGAACATCATTGATAGTAAAAATAAAACAACTACTATTCTTTCAAATATTAGAGGTAACATACAAGAACTATTATCAAAGGATGGACATAGTTTGCTTATTGAGGATACTTTATTGCGATCAAAGAATTTTATTGAGCAAGAGGAAAAAGAAAAAGGATTTCATAGTGGGATTACTCTGGATTTGATAGAACACATAATTGACTCAAATGAATGTATTTGTGGGACAAAATTTACCTCAAATGATGCGATGTATGAAAAATTGATTGATATAAAAAGGAAGTATGGGAAGATGCAACTTTCTGATTTTATTAGGGAATTTAAGAGAAATGTTAATAATTCATTACAATTCGACAAAGATGTTGATGTCAATATTCAAGAGTATGTAAAGAACTATAGTGATCAATTGGAAGACATAGAAAAACTTGGAAGGCAACTTGATGATATTGAAAAGCAGAAAAATGAGTTTAGTAAAACGGAAGATAAACTTCAAGGAATTGAAAATAGTTTGCAAAAGTGTAAAATCGATGCGAGTGATACAAATAGACGAGTTGGTGGGTTGGAGCGTGACGTTGAAATTTCAAATCAGTTAATTATTATGAAAGAAGCTGAGATTAAAAAGCTAAGAAATGATGATGAAAAACTGAAAAAAGATAACAGTGTATACCAGTATTATGAGCGTCTAAATAATATTTTTTCTGAGATACAGGACTCATATAGCTCAAAGATGAGATCGCGTTTGTCATCTGAAGCAACAATCATATTTAATAAGTTGATTTCAGAAAAGGATAAACGGGTTATAAGCCAGATATCAATTAATGAGCAATATGAGATTAAGGCAAAAGGATGGAATGACATCTCTATATTTCAAGATATATCTTCAGGTCAAAAACAGATGTTGTCACTATCTTTTGTGTCTGCTTTGGCAAGCGTAGCGGCTGGAAGCGAAAATTCAATTATAAATATGCCTTTATTTATGGACACACCATTTGCAAAGCTTGATGGTGCCAATAGAGATAGTTTAATAACTGAAATGCCATATCTTACTTCACAATGGGTATTACTGGTTACTGACACAGAATTCACTCGAAGTGAAGTTAAAAAAATGAAGGAAACTAATCGTTGGGGTAAATTTTATCGCTTAGACAAGATAAGTGACGGTTATACTAAAATAAAATTAGTTAATAATATTAATGAATTTGTGGCCAATAGATAAGGAGGCATATGAAATGATTAAGTTTAATGAGATACAGGCATTAGATTATAGGTTTAATATTGAAAAAGGATATGAAAATGTTTATCAAGTTTTAGTAGATGATGATAAGTGCAAGGTATTTGATGATAGAATAAGCTTGTTTGTTTTTATGGTGGCAGTTGGCTATAAAAGAAATATCGCAAAGGATATTTTAATTCGTAGCGACAAATCAATTCACAGTCGTAGAATAACTGAAAATCAACTTTCAACTTTATATGCCATTATAATTAATGATGAAACCATAGGGAAAAATTTTGAAAATTTTCTTGAAGAAAATTTTCTTTCTAAATGTTTGAAACTTATTGAAAAATATGCCCAAGGAGGCATGGAAATAATTTGCGATGAGGTATTTGAAAAAAAATGGAATAATAAAATGCTTAGTAGAGAATATGATGAATATGATGTTGATTTGCTTAGGTTTATACATACGGAGAGAGTCAGTAGCCCGTTTTAATGATTGTAATACTTAAAGCAATTACAAATGTGGTGTATATTTATAGAAGATCAAATGAAATTAGTAGGTATCCAAACTACACCACAACTTTTTGGTTGGTTTTCCTATAATTATGTACTTTTGGATTTCGAAAAATCAGAAATTATACGTGAATATATCAGCATGTGGAGACCACTAGAAAAATATTTCGTTGATACATATATGTGCGTTCTGAGCTTAGGTTGGCAACAATTAGAGATAAAGAAATATCTATTTTTGAAATAATTGATAATATAACACGAAATTTAAAAAAACAGTAGAGCGTAGATATATCGGTGAATTTATATTTTGAGGATTATAGTAAAGTGAAAGAAGATGCAATATGCAAGAGATTAACTTGATTACTAAATACGTTTGGGATAATAGTATAACTATTGATTTTGGAAATGAAGATATATGGAATGAAGATACATTTAAAAAGGTATGGTATAAAAACAATGAGTGGGTAAAGAAGGATGTAGTGGGCGTATATTGGTTTGGTATAAGGTGTAAAGATATTGAAAAAGAATTAATGATAAATCAATACTATGAAATTCCTGGAAGTTGTATCAATTATACCAAAAGAATTGAAGAAGTAAGAAATTTATATGGGAAATATATCTACGAACATAGTAACAATCAAATTTTTTATAATGGGGAAAGTGATAAAGTTTTTAATAGATTAAGAAGTCATTTTTATACTAATAATGCTGGTACAGGATCACTAGGTTTATATTATCATAAAGATATAAGTCAAACTGAATTGTTTGTAAAGATATATCATTCGAAACTAAATACTAAAACCAAATTGGATGATGTAGTAAATGATGTTTTACAAGATAAGGGCGGAAGGTTGTTAATAGAAAATTGCTGGAGAATAAATTATGGCTGGCCAATACTTAGCAAAGATTAAGAGGTTTTTAATATAAAATGGTTGTCTATTAAATTGTAATAATGTTTTCATAATAAAAATAAAAATTACTACAGAAATAATAAATTGCCATAGTAATTTCCAAATAGGATTATCATATTTTTTCTAATTTACACAAAACAATAGACGTGCTCAACATTATAAAATCACAATTGAACAGGAAATATCTTTAATATAATTATAAAACACACAAAAATATTATGTGTGTTTATAACAATTATGTAGTAATGCAATTTCAAATAAATATTCGAGGCAATCTTTCTTATAAAGCTACATCTAAATGTAGGTGTTCTAAAAAAAACTTTTAATGTAGAAGCATAACAATTTAAGATTAAAACAACTCTAAATGGTTATTTTGATCAAACTTTATTATAAAAATAAAAAGCTAGTTATGAGTTACTTGTTTAGTTTTGATCAAACTTTATTATAAAAATAATAAATCAACTTTACGAGATTAAGCCATTCATAAGAGGTATTCTGATCAAACTTTTTTACAAAGCTACAGTAGTGTGTATGTTCTAAGAATGTATTTAAGTACCTAAGAAAGTATTTAAGTAAACGTGCATATAAATAAATTCTTGCATTATATATTAAAGGTGAAAAGCCATCAGATTTTTAATTCTGATGGCTTTTTGTAAACTTTTTTTATATAGTTATCAAAAAAGATGTTAATATATTGATATTTAGTCGTCTAAATGTACATTAATTGTGATATGTCGAACTTACGGTACTAATAGTATAATGAATTATATGTTTTCTTACGAAATTGTAAAAAAATACGGAGTAAATAACGTATACTTAAAATATATTAAATGTAATTAGTTTAACTGGCAATTTATTGATTAATAACTGGATATATTATTATATTTATAGTAAATCTTTAAGCTTTAGTAAAGGTAAAAAACACAAGTTGTTTTAATTGTTGATGCGTATCTTAAAATCAAGAAAATATTATTTTTATCCGTTCGTTTTAATTATTTTTATTCTAGTAATAATATATCCCAATAATTGTATAATAAAATAACATATAAATATTTTAATTGTATTTATCATAAATTCTTTACCTAATTTGCAAATATAAAGATATACAAAACTTGCGATAGTTGTTATAAATATATGTGAAAAAAATATTAACCTAAATTTGCATAGTAATATACTATCTATTTCGGTATCAATTAGTCCAATATTATATAATTTGATTTTCTCAAATTGCCAGTTATCTAGATCTATTTTGATTTTAAAATATAATATAGTGGAAGAAGCGATAAAACTTAATAATACAATAAAAATATATATGGAATTAAAAGAAGACATTTGAAAAATGTTGTAAGTGTTAAAACGTGTTTTTAAACTAGGCAAATTACAAATTCTTTCGGAAATAATAAAGGTGAAGTTTAAAAAAGCGATAAAGAAAATTATAATTTTATTATCCTTCAAAGAATCCTCTAATTCATTTATTAAAAAAATTCTCTTATAATAAAAATTTTTACTTTTTTTTGCGAAAACAATAAATATATTTATAAAAATTAAAAATAATATGAAAATTACTACTATACATATTAAAGAATAGTCAATATAATATCTAGATTGTAAATTTAGGACTATTCTTTCATTAAAATGAATGCAACATAGTATTAAAACATAGGGTGCTATTCTTAATAAATTTTCTTTTTTAGAATGTACCATATATAAATTTTTATGATTTGCTATTTTTATAAGGGACAGACTATTAATAAATTTAGATGTCCATAAAATGAATATAGTAGTAAGTAAAATATAATGTCCAATAGTAATTATGTAGATAATTGATTTAAATTCAAAAGTAAAAGCAGAAATTCCTGCGAGTTTAAATATGAAAAGTACAATGATTTTTGAAAATATAATACCTAAAATTAATCCTATAGGCACATATATGAAAAAATTTAAAATATTTTCTAGGAGAAGTAGAATTTTTAGCTCATTACAGGTCATGCCCAAAGCCAAAAATGTTGCAAACTCCTTTTGTCTGTGTTTTATAAAGGAAATGTACGTAAAAATACTCCACAATGCGGTATTAAAGACAGCAATTGCTGGTAATACAAAAATATTTTTTTGTTTAATTACTGCTACATATGAATTATATAGTGTTGATTCAGTAAAAAAGAATATAACTGAAATTATTAGTGAAAATATATATAAGAAATATTGATCTAAATTTAATTTTATAGTTTGTTTAAGCATCTTTCCATAATTCATATCATTCACCACTAATCACTGCTAGAGTATCCAATATTCTATTAAAAAAGGCATTTTGATCTCCTTTGTTATATATATCTACAAATATTTTTCCGGATTTTATGAAAATCACTCGTCTGCAGTAGCTTGCAGCGTATATGTCATGTGTAACCATAAGAATTGTTGCTTTTTTCGCATCATTTATCATTTGTAAGTACTTCATAAATTTTTTAGAAGTATTTGGATCAAGACTTCCAGTTGGTTCATCAGCTAAAATAATATATGGATCATTTATTAGAGCTCTACATGCGGCTGCTCTTTGTTGTTCTCCTACAGACACATTATAGGGATATCTATTTCTAATATCGTATATATCAAAAAACATAAAATATTCTTTTATTTTTTCATCAATTATTGGGGCACTGATTCCCTTAAATATCAATGGAAGTGCAGCATTTTCTGCAAGTGTAATATTATCAAGAAGATTAAAGCTTTGAAATATAATTCCTAAATTTTCACGCCTAAAAATAGATTTTTCTTTTTTGCTTAAGGAAGTTATATATTTATTCATTATTTTCACTGTTCCACTATTAGGCCTGTCAATACCTGATAATATATTAAGCAGAGTTGTTTTACCACTTCCTGATTGTCCCATAATAGCAGTAAATTCTCCACTTTCAATGCTTAGATTTATACCGTTTAATACATTATTAGAGTTAACTTCTAAATTTCCTCCATACACCTTAACAATATCCTCAGCACATAAAACTTCCAATGCAATCCCCCCATTGTCTTTAAATTTTTGATGGATAAGTAACTGAAATAGTAGTTCCCTTATTAATCTCAGATTCTATGGCTATGCTATGATTCAACTTCTTTGATATTACTTTGCATATATAGAGGCCTATGCCAGTAGCATCGCCCACCTTTCTTCCGTTTTCTCCTGTGAAAAATGGTTCGAAAACTCTTTTTATATCATAGCTGGGAATTCCAATACCTTCATCTCTAATTGTTAACTTTGTTTCTTTATCATTTCTATATATATTAAAAAATATATATGTATTTTCTTTGTTATCTTTAGAATATTTAATAGCATTTGCTATAAGTTGTTCAAGCATAAATTTATTCCACTTTTCATCTGTAACAATCAATATTTTTTCATATTTAAATTCTATTTTAGGAAATACATTATTATAGATAAATTGACTTTTTTTATTATTGATGACCTCCTTCAATAATTGCACGAGGTCCGCTGTTTGAGGCTCATAATCTTTTGAAAAATCATTTAATCTACTAATGTTTAGAATTTGATCTAAACCATTCTTAACTTTATTATTTTCTTCTCTTATATCAAAGAACAATCTTAATATATTCATTTGGTTCATTGTGAAATCCTCGTTACTAAAGCTTGTTTCTTTAGTTGCTTTTTGAATGATAAGATCGATTATTGAAGGTGGAGTCTTTATATTATGAATCCATTGAGATAAAAAATACTTATTATCTGTATTTTGTGCATGAATTTTACTTATTTTATTTGTATAGTTTTCATGAATTTTAAATATAGCCCTAGCTGTTTCTAGTTGCTGATTTGTCTTTGGATTTAAATTAAAGTACCTATTTTCTATGCCTTCATTGAGACTTCTATTAAATTTATAATATTTGGCCCACTCACTTAATATTAAAAGTACGTATAGTACTATAGATAGTAACAAAGGATATAACACATCAATTTGGGTACCTAATGAGTAAATGTAAAGAAGAATCAAAATTGTACTAAGAAAATATACAATAGTAAGTGATAGTTTATCTTTTGCAAAGTTTAACAATATCTTTTTGTTCATATTTAGCCCTCTTGCTCAGAATCACATTGAAACATGTATCCTATACCCCATTTGGTTGAGATAACTTCACTAACACCAAACTCTTTAAGTTTAGTTCTTATTCTCGCTATATTAACTGTTAATGTATTATCATCTACAAAAGTGGTATCATCCCAAAGCTCTTCTAAAAGGTATTCCCTACTGACTATTCTATTTTCATTCTTAATAAGTATACTTAAGAGCTTGAACTCATTTTTACTAAGCTCAAGTTCAATTCCATTATAATGTATTTTAAAAGTATCTTTATTAAGCTTAATACCTCCCATACTTTCAATTATAGTTGATTCATTTGCATATTCACCGTATACTCTTCGCATTGTTGATTGTATCTTAGCAAGCAGAAAGTCAAAGTTAAAAGGTTTTGTAATATAATCATCTGCTCCGAGTTCAAGTCCACGTATTTGTTCCTCGCCACTATTTCTTGAAGAAATAATGATTACAGGTATTTTTGAGGTTCTTCTAAAAGTTTTACACAATTGAAACCCATCGGAATATGGGAGATTTATATCTAAAAGAATCAAGTCAGCTTTTGAATTTTCTAGTTCCAAATCTACATTTTTAAAATCTTGTATGTAAGTAACATCATATCTATATTTTTGAAGATACTCTGTTACGAGTTTATTTAGCCGAGTATCATCTTCAACAACAAGTATCTTATACAAAACAGATTCCTCCTTTTTAAAGCTCCCTAAGATATAATATAGTAACTTTACTATATTATATCATAATTTAAAAAGGCGGAAAGAAGACTGCATTTGATGGCAATGGAAACTTAAGTCTAATTTTTAACTAAAACTTGAATCCTAAGAGATTCCAATAATTTAGGAAAAGGCTAAAAATTAAAAACACACAACAAGTTAGTATATTACGCACAAGTATACCGGAATTAGATTTTTCTTTATTCCAATATATCAATGTTGAAATCATTAGTGCAAAAGTAATTATGGTAGTTATTATTGGAATAACTAATAGATATATCATCATCTTAGGTAATTCCGGTAAAAAAGTAAGAGATGAGGATAAAACCATACATTCTTTAGCCATACCTAGTAAAAATACTAAATTTAAAATGCAGATAGAGGGTAGAATCCATCTATGGTATTTAAAAAGTAAAGGTTCTTTATTAGCTTTTTTTCTTAGATTGATCAATATCATTGCAATGAACAGACCTAAAAATAATATTGAGAAAAGTACAAAAATGATTTTATGCAATAAAGGATTTTCATACCAATGAATTTTCTCATAGGCAATTGGTGAACCAGGATAAAACATATAAGATATATTTCCTTGTTTATTTGCTTTAAAGGCAATAGTATCACCTCTTTCCACATTCTTAAAAAGTAAAGGTTCTATTTCTCTATAGAGATCTTGCCCACCTGGGTATTTTACGATCAATGCATCTGACTTGCTTTTTATATTTAAGGTCGGAACCAGTAGCGGTGCTAATTTCACTAATTTACCTATTTCATTTCTTGGATATCTACTAGCTTGGTAAACACCTTTAAGTTCTTTTAAATTACTTTTTGTAAATTTAACTTCATCATTTATACTGGTTTGTGCTTTAGGTTGTGGATAATATTTAGTCATGAATTCATTGGCCATACTTCCACATATATTGGCTCCGTTATCACCATTGGTTGAAATAAAAAATCCCAAATTACTGCCTGGTATTAAAAATAAGAGACTATTAAAACCATAATCGTTACCTCCATGGGCAAGTACTCTCACCCCATTTATATTGTTTTCTTCAAATCCATAGCATAAACCGGGAATATTTATATCCAATGGAAAATGCTTTTTATGCATATCCCCTATAGTATCTTTATTCAAGATGGTTGTATTATCATAGGCACCATGATTTAAATGTGCCATCATAAATTTAGTCATATCATCTGCTGTAGTTTTTAATCCACCAACTGGCGCAAAGGTGGATCCATATACAGGAACTTTTTTATAGATGCCATTTTTGTAATCATATCCCTTAGATAAGTTGCCACGTATTTTTTTGTTGAAAGAAAAACTACTGTTATTCATATGCAGAGGCTTCAATATATTATCTTCCATATACTTATTAAAAGGAGTACCAGTCATACTTTCAACAACATAACCAGCTACAGACATACCATAGTTACTGTACTGGGGAGCTTCACCAGGTTCACGAATGAGAGGTCTAAGGCGAGATATTAAGTTATCTTTTAGTGGTTTTTCTTGTAGATAACTTTTTGTTACAGATTCTCCCATAATTCTTTCATCAAAACCAGCGGTGTGAGTCAAGAGATTTTCAAGTGTTACAGGTTTTGAGTATTTGTTTTCTATTTTAAAATCCTTTAAATATTTATTTACATCTTCCTTTAAATTTACCTTACCTTTTTCTTTTAGCTGCATAACAGCTGTAGCAGTAAAAAGTTTTGAAATTGAAGCTACTCTAAAAACAGTTGTCTTAGGATCAACAGGTATTTTTTTATCTATATCTGAATATCCATATCCTTTTTCAAAAAGAACAGTATTGTCTTTAACAACAGCAAAAACTGCTCCAGGCACATTAAATTTTTTAATCTGTTCATTGAAAAGACCATCTGCAAACTTTTCTACATTGTCCTTATTTAAAGGCTCTTTATTGTTGTTACCTAATAAAGATATAGAATTTTTTTCTTTACTTTCTTTTGTTGTAACAGTTTGCTCCGTACTCAGAATATGTGCTAAGGATTTTATTTGAAAGCATAAAGACGGAAGCACATATGCAATAACTATAAAAATTATTAAAAATCTTTGCATATAAGTGGTAGATTTTTTCATAGTAGTAGACCTCCTTAATTTCTCTTAATTGATTTGTTTGGTGTTCATTTAAAGGCTCCAAACATAAATAAATTGTATATGAATTAAGGAAACTAATAAATTGATTTATATAATAAAACCTTACAGTTTTGTAAGGTTTATTGAACTTGGAGCGTTTTATTTTATAGTAATTTCATTTAACAGCATTGAAACTTCTATATTTTGAAGGAGAGTAAGCACCTATTGCCATTAAATAAATGGTATAAAGCTGTTCAGTGACTACAAATACCCCTATTAACCGTCGTAAGAGAATGATACATAATTTTTATTACATTTTTTGCAATGCTTGACTTTTGAGTAAATATATAATACATTATATATAACATATTATATATAACATGTTATATATAATATGTTATATATTTTAAATTTTGGTTAAATTCGAGTTAAGTTATCTTAATAGGCTCAAATCCTTAAAAACTTTGGTTGCTACAATCTAAATATTGGGTAAATATGGTTTTAATGAAAATAATATAATCGAATCAACAGTTTATTATATTGAAATCTTGAAAATGCATTAATTGCAATATTACAATATGAGGAATAAATGTAAATAACGCATTTTTATGATTGTGCCCCCGCAAATACATAATTTTTTTTATTAAGCATTTTTTTCAAGAAAATGATAAAAGTTGTTAAAACAAAAAAATATTTTTAATAATTTTAAATTATTATAATATTATAGCTGGCCTAGAAAGGAGTGGAAAGCATGACATTACAAAGCGTGATTTTAGGTCTTCTAACTTATCAAGCAATGACAGGATACGATTTGAAGAATCTTCATGGCCAATCAATCAACTTTATTGGATCGGCCCATTTAAGTCAAATTTATAGAGAATTAGGCACATTAGAGAAAAAAAGATTTGTTACATCACAGACTGTACCGCAGCATGATAGACCAAATAAAAGGATTTATACTATTACGAAAGAGGGAAGAGAAAATTTTGAAAAGCAGCTAAAAAAATTTCCTTTAACGCTTTTAGCAACATTGAGAGACGAATTTGCTTTACGCATCTTCTTTGGTGTGAATCTTTCTAATGAGGAATTGATTTTTCAACTACACAAGTATGTTAAAGAAAGAAAAAATGAAGTAGATTCATTTGGTTCGATTGAAGAATGTATGGAGAACTATGGCAAAAGAATAGGAGTAACAAATGAAAATTTCTACTGGTCCATGATATTAAAAAGAGGTTATATGCTAAACCAAGCATATATAAAATGGGCGGAAGAGTGTATTAGCGAACTTAAAGAGTAGCATTAAACGAATAACTCTAAATAATGACCGAATAAAGTAGAAAAGCTTATCTATATTGCAGGTGCATTAACTGTTGTTACTTCTTATCAAGAGGACTTATTAAAATTAGTACCATGTAAAAAAGTATATGAAATTAATTCAGATCATGCTCCCTTTTTCTCAAAACCGAAACAATTAACTAAAATATTTGTTGAAATTTCAAAGGACAAGTAATAAATAAAAAGGTATATGGAGGTATTTAATGAAAAAAAATAGATTTGAACCTATTGCCGTTATTGGATATGGCTGTGTTTATCCACCTGATGGATATAATGCAGAAAAATTTTGGGATGTAATAATTTCGGGAAAATCTGGAATTGGTGTTGTGCCTAAGGAAAGATGGACATGGGAATATTACTACGACGAAGACCGTAATGTGGAAGATAAAACTTATTGCAGGCTTGGGGGCTATGTCGATTCCTATGATTTCCCTTATTCACGTTATAATATTAAAAAAGAAAAGATTCTAAATTTGAACAGAACACAACTTATGATGATGGATACCATAATACAAGCACTTAAAAAAGCTGGGATTGAGTTAGATTCTATTAAAAATAAGAATATTGGAATGTTTGTTGGCAACATGCTTGGAGATGAATACTTTTTCGATTATTCATTGAAATTCAGGGCAAAAGAATTTCTTTATTATTTGGAAAAAAACGAGGAATTTAAAAGTTTGCAGCAGATAGAAAAAGAAAAAATAAAAGAAAGATTCTTAAGAGCTATTGAAGAGAAGTATCCCAATATTAGTGAATCCAATTGGGGGAAAGCATTATCAAGTACACTGGGGAAAGCTGTAAGGGATGTATTAAACATAAATGGACCGTCAATGGTTGTTGATGCGGCCTGTGGTGGTGGAATTGTGGTTATAGATGAGGCAATCAAGTGGTTGCAGACTAGAAGACTAAAAACCTGTATTGTAAGTGGTGTATTGGGCAATATGGGGGTAACAGGAAATGTCGCTTTTGCTAAGATTGGCGGATTGTCTCCTACCCATTCAAGTCCCCTTGATGTTAGTGCCAATGGATTGATTCCTGGTGAAGGTGCTGGAACTGTCATTTTAAAACGGCTTGATGATGCCATAAAAGATGGAGATCCAATTCACGTGGTAATTCGAGGTATTGGAGTTGCAAGTGACGGAAAAGGAAAGTCTATTTATGCTCCTAGTTCATTTGGACAGGTTAAAGCTATCAGAAAATCTTTGAAAAAGGGAGGACTTAAACCAAGTGATTTAGATTACATTGAAGCTCATGCAACTTCTACTTTAATTGGAGACAAGGTTGAAGTAAACGCTATTAAAATGCTATTTGAAAATGAAAATCAACTAATTAAGTCTGTTGCGATAGGTTCTGTTAAATCACAAATCGGACATACATTTTCAGCAGCAGGGATGGCCAACTTGATAAAGGTAATAGAGGGTATGAAAAGGAATGTTTTACCATGTACATATAATTATAAAAATTCTCCAGAAGATTTAAAAATTGAAGAGTCACCGATTTATGTAAACAGTGAGATCAAGGACTGGCCAATTAGAAATGTTTCTAGGCCAAGATGCGCTGCAGTGAATGCTTTTGGATTTGGAGGAATAAATGGCAGCATGGTAGTTGAAGATTACATGGAGAATTACCATATGAATCTTTTAAATGAAACAGCAAATATAATTAAGAGAAGTAGCGAGGAGTTAGACGTTGCGATTGTAGGAATAGGTTGTATTGATAATAAAGCTGTTGGCGTGGAGGAATGGTGGAAACAGATTGCAAACCCTGTGAAGGTAAGTCTAAGCTATCCAGAAACCCGTTGGAATAGTGAAATAAATGAGATTTTTAAAAAGGAAGACGAAGAAGAAGTGGTCGGAAGCTTTATGGAAGACTTCAAGTTTAAGTGGATGGAGTTTAAAATTCCGCCTGTAATCTTGCCGCAAATTGATAAGAGTCAGCTTATGGCGATGACTGCAGCGGGTGAGGCAATTGCCGATTATGGCAAAGAAAAATTAAACGGAGAAACTACAGGCGTTTTTGTGGGCGCTATGCTAGGATTGGAAGCTTCAATTTTATCTGCACTTCGAATACGTTTTGTTGAGTATATCAAAATCATGGAGAACATTGAAGAATATAAACAACTCCCTTCAACAGTTAAGGACGCAATTTCAGAATATATAACGCAACAGTATAGAAAATATATACCTAAAGTGGAAGAGGATACTTTACCTGGCTACATGGATAATATCATTGCGGGCAGAATTGCAAATTATTTTAATATTAGTGGAGCAAATCTTGTAATTGATGCTGATAGTACCTCTTTCATGAGTGCACTTGAACAAGGAATAATGAGTCTTCAATTGGGTGAGTCCAATACTATTATTGTTGGAGGCGTACATGCGAATATGGCTCCGGAGTTTTTGGAAGTATTCAATAATTTTAAAAATTCTAAAAAATTAAATTGTCCTCACTGCGGTAGTCCCGTTTCTGACTTTACACCAAGTGAAGGTGCAGTATTCTTTATACTAAAAAAATTCTCAGATGTTACAGAAGAGGATAAGGTATATGCGAGAATAAGAGATATCTACCATGAAGGAGAAAATCAAAGAAGTATAAATGCTGAAAATCAAATTATATCAAGTAAAGATAATAAGGAGATATTTAACATTAGTAAATTGGGATATCATGAATGCTGTGACAGCTTTAAAAACGAAAGAGGTGGAAAACCTTTTTACTTTGGTGCTCAATCAGGATTTATACTTTTAAAATCAGTATTGTCGCTACATAAGGATGATTTATCTCATCTCAAAAAAGCAGGGATAGATGAGGCGGACAATAGATATATGGTAGGAATAACATCTTTCTCTCTTTTAGGCGGAGACATTTTCCTTTGCTTGGATGGAAAAAATGCTACGAAAAAGCCAGTGAGTGAGGTGATGATTCAGAATAAATTGAGCTCGACTTCAAAATCAGAAGAACATATATATTTAATTGGGGCCGATACCTGGATAGAATTAATAAATAAAATTAATGACGTTTTAGAGGATAGAAAAATTGCTTGTGATTCGGAAGAATATGTTTCGGTTTCAAATTATCGTATGGCAGTAATGTACAAAACAGAAGAGGAATTGATAAGAAAATTAAAAATGGTACATTAAATTATTGCTTTCTAAAATAACCAAATGAAAGGATGAGATATAAATGTTAAAAACCAGTAAAATGCCTAAGGGGTATGAAAAAGAATTTAAAGGTCTTGTTGATCGTATAAATGACGCTAAAAAGGAAGGACTTTACGTTTTTGAGCCACCTTTTGGAGGGCCTCAAAAAGGAACCTCTAAATGTAAAGGTAAAGATGTAATCATGTTAACATCTAATAATTATCTAGGGTTATCTACCCATCCTGAGATTATAAAGGCTATGAAGGATGCTCTGGATATATATGGGACAGGTACTTGCGGAGCAAGATTGCATAATGGGACAACTATTTTACATGAAAAGCTTGAGGAGAGAATTGCTCAGTATATGAGAACAGAATCTGCGGTTGTGTTCAGCGCTGGATATATGTCTAACTTAGGGGCAATTACTGCAATGGCTACTGATGAGAAAACTTTGATTATCACGGATCAATTGAATCATATGAGTATTGTAGATGGTATTGAAATGTCTAAAGGGCAAGCTCGTATTTTTACACATAATGATATGGATAAATTGGATTATATACTCTCCCGTTCAGAAGCTTTTGAAAAAAAATTAATTGTTGTTGATGGAGTTTACTCTATGGATGGAGATATAGCTCCTCTAGACAAAATTGTTGAATTGGCAGAAAAATATGATGCGATGATTATGGTTGATGATGCACATGCATTAGGGTTTTATGGAGAAACGGGCAGAGGAACTTCAGAGCACTTTGGATTAGAAGATAAAGTGCATATAAAAATGTCTACATTCAGCAAATCTTTAGCTGGTGTAGGAGGATGCATTGCAGCAAATGCAGATGTTTGTGATTATATGAGACACGTTTCACATCAGTACATTTTTAATGCAAGTTTACCCCCAGTAGTTGTAGCGGGAGTATTAAAAGCCTACGATTTAATGGAAACAGAAACTTGGAGAAGAGATAAATTATGGGCTAATACAATACGTTTCAGAAAAGGATTAATAGAACTAGGCTATAACATAATGGATAGCATATCACCAATTGTACCTATTTATATAGGAGATGATATGACAACCATGAAAATGACTAAGCGTCTTATGGAGGAGGGTGTCTATATTGCCAGTGCTTTATTTCCAGCAGTACCGATGAATAAGAGCAGATTTAGAGTAACAATTACTGCTGCTTTAAGTGAAGAAGAAATAGACATGGCTTTATGTAAGTTAGAAAAGGTTGGGAAGGAATTTAAGGTAATTTAGGAGGAAGAGTTATGAATACAAAATCACATTTATTAAAGATGACAATTGATATTTTGGCAAACCAAGGTGTATACATAGCTACTAATAATAAATCAGCAGAATGTAAGACAGCTCTTATGTTTCCAGGGCATGGAACCCAGTATGCAAATATGTTAAAAGGATTAGCAAGTGAATATTCACTTGTGAGGAAAATATTAGATGAAGCAGACAGCGCTTATGTGGAATTAACAGGAAAGACACTTACTGAGCATATTTTTTATGAAGATGAAAAACAAAAATATTTTGTTGAAGCAAGTATTAAACTAGCAGAGGTAATGCAACCGGCAATTTATACTGCAAATATGGCTGTATATGAACTTTTTAAGGAGATGGATATAAAGTTTGATGTTTGTTTAGGGCATAGTCTTGGTGAAATTGCAGCGTTAGCTGCAAGTGGGGTCATTTCGTTTAAAGATGGAGTACAGATAGCCTATCACAGAGCAATGGCATTAAATCAAATAGATGAAAACAGTCGTGGAGCAATGATTAGCCTTAAAATAAAGCGGGAAGATCTAGTTTTGCAAAAATTATTGAACAACTTAGCAGGATATTACACAGTAAGCTTGCATAATTCTCCGGAACAAGTTGTCATATCTGGAGAAAGCAATACGATAAAACAAATTGAGCAAAAATGCCATGTGCAAAATATTATCGCACATGTGCTACCGGTTTCACATGCATTTCATTCTGAAATGTTGAGACCGGCAGTCAAATATTTTGAAGAAAAACTTAAAACTTTTATGTTTAAAAAACCCAATGTTCCTGTATTCTCTACAATTAGTGGGCAGTTATACAGTGATGAGATGACTTCAAACTCCAGAATGGCGGAATTTTTGTCAAAACAACTTGTAACACCATTTAGTTTTTGTGATATAGTAAACAATTTACATGATAATCTTGAAGTGAAAAACTTTATAGAAATAGGACCAAAGGATATTTTAACGAAGCTTGTAAAAGAGATTCTTAAGGAGAAGGAAGACATTTTTTGCACTGCATCTGTTATTCCTGCATTGGGAGAAGTAGTATCTTTTGAAAGGGCTAAAACAAATATAACAATTCATAAATTAAACAAAAAAGAGGAGAATAGAAATATGAACACGGACGCGTCTATAGGCATAGGAAATAAAAATCACGACGTAATACGTCATGTGAAAGACATTATTCAGTTTCATTCAGGATACCCTAAATCATTGATTCAGGTATCATCAGAACCTATGTTCTTAAGTCTCGCTTTAAATAAAGACGTTTTACATAGGATTTTGGAAGAAATTAAAATGAAGTTTAATTTGGATGAACAGGAGTTGCTAAATCACAACACAGTTTCACTTGAGAAAATTTACAATATGATTATTTCTAAGGGCGAATATAAAACTATTGCAGAAAAATCCCTTGAAGTGATTCAAAGGAAGGTTTCAGAAGAAAATAAAAAAGTGAAAATGGAAAAACCGCTAAAGCAGAGTACTAAGATATCACAGGTGCAAGTGGAAAAAGAGGTAAAAAAAATTATTCAATTAAAGACCGGGTATCCAGTTGAAATGTTAGAAGTAGAACTGGATTTGGAAGCAGATCTGGGAATTGATTCTGTAAAGCAAGCTGAAATATTTGCACAGGTAAGAGAAAAATATGGATATGAACCTGAAAAAGATGTAAATATTAAACAATTTAATACCATCAGCAAAGTTGTAGAATATACATTAAAAAGGGCAAATATGAGGGGCGATGATGTTCAGCAAGTTTTAGAAGTAGCTAAAGAAGTCGTTAATGATTTTCAGCCAGATGTTAAAGTGCTTTTAGATTGTGCAGAAGTAGAAAATGAATTGAAATGCATAATACAGCTAAAAACAGGTTATCCAATTGAAATGTTGGAGACGGATTTGGATTTGGAAGCAGATTTGGGAATTGATTCTGTAAAGCAAGCTGAAATATTTGCGCAGATAAGACAAAAATATGGATACGAACCTGAAAAAGATGTAAATATTAAACAATTTAATACCATCAGCAAAGTTGCAGAATATACATTGAAAAGGGTAAATATGAGGGGCAATAATGTTCAGGAAGATTTAGAAGTAGTTAATGACTTTCAGCCAGATGTTAAAGTGCTTTTAGATTGTGCAGAAGTAGAAAATGAATTGAAATGCATAATACAGCTAAAAACAGGTTATCCAATTGAAATGTTGGAGACGGATTTGGATTTGGAAGCAGATCTGGGAATTGATTCTGTAAAGCAAGCTGAAATATTTGCGCAGATAAGACAAAAGTATGGATACGAACCTGAAAAAGATGTAAATATTAAACAATTTAATACCATCAGCAAAGTTGTAGAGTATACCTTGAAAAGGGTAAACATAAGGGGCAATAATGTTAGGGAATCTTTAGAAGTAGATAATGAGAAAGTCATCAGAGATAAGATTATAAACTATTGCGATGAAGAAAATAACAGGAGACACATTGCGATTACAGTAGAGAGACCTTATGATTTAAATAAAGGAAAAAAATATGATTTTAGTAATAAAAACATTATTGTAGTTGAAGACAGAATAAGCGGTGAAATAACCAATAGATTAATAAAAATGTTGTCCGCCAAAGGAGCCAACATAAGGATTATAACTGAAAACCCAGAAAAATACTCAGAAAAAGGCATTAAAACCGATTTTCATAGTAGAGGACAGATTACTAAATCTTTTGAAGAAGCCAAAACAAGTTTAAAAATTGTGCATGGCATTGTAAATTTGTACTCATTAAAGGAAAATTTCTCGTATTTTAATGATGATCAGCAAAATTGGGAAGAAGAAGTTGAAAGTAGCTTTAATGTTCTTTTCTACGGTATAAAAGCAATTTATGATGACCTGGAAAAAGCAGGAGAGAATTGCGGATGTTTTGCCGCTACAAATGTGGGTGGAATATTTGGACTTGAAGAAGGTACATCAAGAAATCCCGTGGGTGCGTTAACAGCAGGGTTTTATAAGAGTCTTGAGAAGGAAATCAAATCTTTTAACGGCAAGGTAGTGGATTTTACGAATACGACCGATGCAAAATATATGGCAGAAACATTGGAAAAGGAATTCAGTTTGATAGAAGAATTAATTGAAATTGGCTATAATGGTGAGCACCGAAAAACCATTTGCGTAATTCCTAAAGATATAGACATAAATGAGAATATAAGAAAAGTTGAAATAGACAAAGAGGATGTTATAGTGGTTTCAGGAGGAGGACGTGGAATCATATTTGAATCCGTAAAAGGATTGGCTGAGTTATATAATCCTAACATAATTGTAACTGGAAGAACAGAACTACCTATAGGTGATGAAGTTTGGTTAAAAATGAGTGAAGAAGAATTGGTTAAGTATAGCCAAGAGTATTTCAAGAAAATGAAGAAGGAAAATCCAACTATGACTCCACTTGAAATAAAAATGGAGTTTGAAAAATTGAAGAGTGCAAGAATACTGTTTTTAAATATAAAAAATGCTAAAGAAGCAGGTTACAAATTACAGTATATGACTTGTGATGTGGTTGATAGGAACTCAGTAAGGGCGCTATATGATAAAGTAAAAGCTCAATTTGGAAAAATAACTGGAATTGTAAATGGAGCGGGGTTGGGGTCATTTGGTAAGGTACCCAAAAAACCTGAAAAACATACTATAAATGTGGTAAAGGTAAAAGCCTGCGGATTCTATAATTTATATCATGAATTTAAAGATGAACAGTTGAAGTTCTTTATGAGTATCGGTTCTATTTCCGGACGATTTGGAATGGATGGACAAGTTGATTATGCAGCTGGTGCTGATATTATTGCGAGAATGACTTTTCAACTTCAAAGGGAAAGACCAGAGTTAAATAGTTTTGTAATAGGATGGACAGCATGGGAAGATGTAGGTATGGCTGCAGATCCGGATGTGCAAAAGGTTCAAAAGGAAGGAAGAGGTTTAACGTTTATAAGTGTACGTGAAGGGGTTAAGAAATTTCTTACTGAGCTTGTGTATGGTGGAAATTACCCAGAAGCAATCATATATGGTGAACTTGGTACAAACAAACCTCTTGGTCAAGGATTTTTACTTGATGAGAGTAATATAAAAATAGAACTCACCCATGATGAAAGGGGATGGATTTATAACCGTGTAAAATATCCTCTCTTAGAGAGGGTGGAAAGCTATGAAAAAGAGAAAAATATAGTAGTGCAAAGGCCTATAAATTCTGGTGAAGATATGTATTTAAAGGATCATCAGGTTGAAGGAAGATTAACATTCCCAGGAGTTATGCACATAGAAAGCTATTGTGAACTTGGAGCATTGATGAATGAGATAGAAAAGAAAGACCTATTTATATCTAAGGTTAGAAATGTAGAATTTAAAAAGTTTGTTAAATATTTTGGAAAACCACTTACTTTAAAAATAAATGCTGATTTAATAAGAAATACAGAGGAAGAACGGGAGTATAAAGTTGAAATATCCTCAGATTTCTGTAATGAGAAGGGGATTGTACTTGATGCAAATAGAAGTCATTCCTGTGGAAATGTGATATTTTCTAAGAAAAGACAAGCAGAAGCAAAAGCATCAATTAACATAAAAGAGGCAATTAAAAATGCAACTCCTATGAATATTGACAAATTTTATAGCGGAGCAGAAGCATACATTACATTTGGCGATACTTTACGTTATCTTAACTATGCAGGATATATGAATAAAAATGAAATGATAGGTGAAGTTACGGTTCCAGATGACAGATTTGATTTTTCTTTTACTTCCATCCCTGAAATGCTTATTTCACCAATAACCATAGACAGTGCCGCAAGATGTACACTTCTTGGTGAATTCCATAAAAACGGATATGTTATAGTTCCACAGTATATTAAAGAAATTACGTTGTATAGACCATTTGTAAAGAATGAAAAAGTGTATACGTATTACAAGATTTTAGAGAATAAGGACGATACCATTGCATATGATTTGCAGATATTAGATAAAGATAATAAAGTGATTTTGGATATACACGATTTGATATTAATTAGGATTAACAAACAAAATGATGATTACATGCTCTTTTAATGAAATTCAATTACAAGAATGTCCATATATATATGATGAGGAATCCTATAAGGTAGGTATTTTGTTCCGTTCTCTTTTATCCTTCACAAATGAAAATGATGAAATATCGGATGAATTTGTGGGGGAATATCTTGGAGAGTGGGAAAAAAAATATTTCAATAGTTATTATCGGAATAAAAAAAGACAATATCATTTGTTACATGGCAGAATTATTTCCAAAAAGCTGATAAAGAAATATTTTTTAAGTCTAAGTGAAAAAGATACTCTAATGTATAAAGATATTGAAATAAAAAATATTCTAACAGGTGAGCAAAAGGGAAAACCAGAAATTACTTTCCGTGGGGAAAAACAAAATTTGAATGTTACAATTGCACATTGCGATGAATTTGCTGGTGCATTAGTAGGTGAAGGTTGCATTGTAGGTATGGATATCGAAATGGTAAAAACCTTTGATGATTCTTTTATGTGCATGATTTCAAATTTAAAAGAAAGAAATGAACTAAATGAAAAAAGTTTAGGGATAAGTATTATAAAGAAGTGGACATTGTTTTGGACGATTAAAGAAGCAATCGGAAAGGCCTTAGGAGTGGGGTTTTTCCATGGATTTAATTCGATACAGGTTTATTATACTGATTTAACAAATTTTATCACCATAAAGTTCGATGAAAAAATGAATGAAGTTGTTAAGGACAATATTGTAGGAATTGAAATTTATTATCAATTTATTAAAAATTCATGTTGTACTTTCTGCATAATTAAAGAAAAATGATTTAACATGTTTGAAAGGGGAGAACAATGAAAAAAAAAGTATTAGGAATATTGGGAAGTCCAAAATCCAAAGGTAAGGTTGCAACACTACTTGCAAAAGTGTTGCATGAAAGTGAAAGAAATGGGAATGAGGTTAAACAAATAAATCTTTATGATATCAAATTAGATTTTTGCAGGGGATGCATGGTATGTAGGAGTAAAGGCGCTTGTATCATAAATGATGACTTGCAAAATCTTGCAAAGGAGATTCTTTTAGCAGATGTGGTTGTCTTGGCAGCACCAACTTATTGGGCAAACGTTCCCGCTATAGTAAAGAATATGTTTGACAGAATGACTGGTTATGTCATTAAAACAGAGAAGGGTAAATCACCGAAATCGTTACTTTATAAAAAGAAAGAATATGTTATTATAACTGCATGTTCTACACCTTTCCCAATTAATATTATTGGTGGTCAAAGCAAGGGGGCATTAAGAGCAATGAATGAATTCTTTAAGTTGTCCGGTATGATCAAAATAGATACCATCGTGTTTCCTAACACGATGGGAAACAAGACAATTCCGATAGGAATAATGAACAAAGCAGAAAAAGTAGGAAAGAGTATATAATTGAAAACAGGAGAGTAATTATATGAAAGATGAAATTGAACAAATTCAAAAGGTAAAGATATTAATTGTCTGTGTATCACACCTACAATGCACAAACCACAAGAGAAAAAGCATTTGTTTTTTTCACTAGAGGAAATATAAGTTTAGGGGAGTACTATAAAGGGTTGAAAGAAAAATTAATAGCAAAAGGTTTCCAATCGAGTGGTGCGTTTTATGCAAATGGATATGATACAGAATATGAATTGAAAAATGGAAATGCGAAGGGAGATAGGTATGGATTATCAGGCAATTCAAGAGATTATTAAAACAATAAACAATTCAGAGTTATATAGCCTTGAAATTGAATGTGGAGGTGATAGTATAAAGATGGCAAAGGGGCCCAAGCAAGTTATAGATTCCAATACAGTTTGTAGAGTAGAGCCTTTTGTAGAGAATCAAAGTGTGGCTTCAGATATACAGGTATTAGAATCACCTAAAGCACAAGCTGTTGTAAAAGTTGTGGAGGTTAGTGAAGAAAATTTATACGTAATTAAAGCCCCTATAGTTAGTACTTTTTATGCATCATCAGGACCAGATAAAGATAATTTTGTAAATATTGGATCAAAGGTTAAAAAAGGTTCTATTCTATGTATTTTAGAAGCTATGAAGCTTATGAATGAAATTGAAAGTGATGTAGATGGAGAAATCGTAGAGATATTAGTTAAAAGTGAGAGTATGGTTGAATATGGACAGCCTTTATTCAAAATTAGAGAGTGTGGATAATAAAAGCGATTGTTACTGCTTATGGTGAATTTTTTTTGTGAGTGAATTAACCGTTGCTATTAATTAATAATAATGGGTAAATGGGGTAATAATGATGTTTAGCAAAATTTTAATTGCAAATAGAGGCGAAATTGCTGTTAGAGTTATTCGCGCCTGCAGGGAGCTTGGTATTGAAACTGTAGCTGTATACTCTGAAATTGATGAGGAGGCTGTACATACTCAACTGGCTGATTATGCTGTTTGTATAGGTCCTGCAAGAGCAAAGGATAGCTATCTAAATATGAAAAATATTATAAGCGCTACAGTTTTAACTGGATCACAGGCTATACACCCTGGTTTTGGCTTCCTTTCTGAAAATGCAAAGTTTGCTGAGATGTGCAGAGAATGCAGCATAGAATTTATTGGGCCATCACCAGAGACTATTGGAAGTATGGGTAATAAATCTAAGGCAAGAGAATTAATGATAGCAGCAGGTATACCTGTAATTCCGGGCTCAGAAGGTAGTGTATCTGATAGCCAAGAAGCATTAGAAGCTGCAAAAATTATAGGTTTTCCTGTTATGGTAAAGGCATCTGCTGGTGGTGGTGGAAGAGGTATAAGAATAGTTAGAGAAGAGGAAGAATTTATTCATCTCTTTGAAATTGCTAAAGCAGAAGCTAATGGTGCTTTTGGAGACGATACAATGTATATTGAAAAATTGATTGAAAACCCAAGACATATTGAGTTTCAAATTCTTGGGGATAAATTTGGAAATGTAATTTATCTAGGAGACAGAGATTGCTCAATTCAAAGAAGGAACCAAAAGGTTCTTGAAGAAGCGCCATCACCTGTAATGACAGAAGAACTAAGAAAAGAAATGGGTGAAGTGGCTGTTCATGCTGCAAAAGCTGTTAGTTATGAGAACGCAGGTACAATAGAGTTTTTACTTGATCATGATGGTAAATTCTATTTTATGGAAATGAATACTAGAATACAAGTGGAACATCCTATAACTGAAATGATTACAGGAGTAGATTTAGTGAAAGAGCAACTCAGAATTGCAGCAGGAGAGAAACTGAGCATTACTCAAGAGGATATAAAAATTACAGGACATGCAATTGAATGTAGAATAAATTCGGAAAATACAGCAGAAGGATTTAGACCTAGTCCGGGTAAAATTGAAATGTTAGTAGTTCCAGGTGGGCCAGGAGTTAGAATAGATAGCGCTATTTACCAAAACTATGTAATACCACCTAACTATGATTCTATGATTGCAAAGGTAATTACTTATGGTAAGACAAGAGAAGACGCTATGGTAATCATGAAAAGAGCTCTTGCAGAATTTGTAGTTGAAGGAATACATACTAATATTGATTTTCAGCTTTCAATTTTAAATAATAAAGTATTTATAGAAGGTAAATATAACACTGGATCTATCGTAGATGAGTTTAATTTGTAAGGATAGGTGGAAACCAATGGCTAAAGAGTTGTTCAAGAAAACTAAATATATGACTGTAAGTAAGACCACCTTAGATGGTAAAAATTCCACTCGAGGGGTGAAATTTTTAGTAAAAGATAGAAAAAGCAAACCTTCTATACCGGATGGAATGTGGAATAAATGTGGAAGATGCGGTGAAATAATATATATAAAAGATTTAGAAGAAAATTTGAGGATTTGCCCAAGATGTGATACTCACATAAGGGTTTCTGCATCAGATAGAATAAATCAAATAATCGATGAAGCAAGCTTTCATGAGTTCGATAAAACTTTAAGAAGTGCAAACCCCATTAATTTTCCTGATTATGAAAAGAAGATATTGGCAATTCAAGAACAAACAGATATGATTGAAGCAGTTATAACCGGAAAAGGTAAAATTAATGACATTGAAACAGTTATAGCTGTTATGGATAGTCGTTTCATGATGGGAAGCATGGGGTCAGCTGTGGGAGAAAAAATAACTAGAGCTGTAGAAAAGGCAATAAAACTAAAATTACCCATTATAATATTTACAGCTTCAGGTGGAGCTAGGATGCAGGAGGGGATTTTTTCACTCATGCAGATGGCAAAGGTGAGCGCCGCTATCGCGCGGCATAGTTCGGCAGGATTACTTTATATTACAATATTAACTGATCCAACCACTGGTGGGGTAACAGCAAGTTTTGCTATGCTTGGAGATATAATTTTAGCTGAACCAGGAGCACTTATTGGTTTCGCAGGTAAAAGGGTAATTGAACAGACTATAAAGCAGAAGCTACCTGTAGAATTTCAAAGGGCTGAATTTTTATTAGATCATGGATTTGTAGATAAAATAGTTTCCAGACACAAGCTTAAGAAAACATTGGGTCAAATACTTTTTATGCATAAGGAGGTAATGTAGTGATATTAGGAAGATTAGGTAAAATACTTACAGAATTAACTCACAAAGAATTTACTCCTTGGGAAAAAATAACTATTGCTAGATTACCGAAAAGACCATTAGCCTTAGATTTTATTGAAAGAGTATTTGATTCTTTTATAGAGTTTCATGGTGATAGATCTTTTGGAGAAGATGCGTCAATAGTGGGGGGCATCGCTATTTTTAATAGTATAGCGGTTACAGTTATTGCACAACAGAAGGGAAGTACTATTGAGGAAAAAATTAAGAGGAATTTTGGTATGCCAAATCCTGAAGGCTATAGAAAAGTTTTAAGACTTATGAAGCAAGCTGAAAAATTTAAAAGGCCTGTAATATGCTTTATAGATACTCCAGGCGCTTTTTGTGGAATTGGTGCAGAGGAAAGAGGACAGGGAGAAGCTATAGCTATAAATCTTCTTGAAATATCAAGCCTTAAAACTCCTATTATCTCTATTGTTATTGGAGAAGGTGGAAGTGGTGGAGCGCTAGCAATGGGGGTGGCAGATGAAGTTTGGATGCTAGAACATGCGGTATACTCTATTCTTTCACCGGAAGGATTTGCAAGCATACTTTGGAAGGATAGTAGTCGTGCAAAAGAAGCGTCAAAAATTATGAAAATCACGGCTCAGGATTTAAAACAGTACGGAATTATTGATAGAATTATAAATGAACCTGTTGGTGGTGCACATATGGATGTAGGCAAAACAGCGGAATCAATAAAAAATGCTTTATTAAAGGCATTACCAATATTACTTGATAAAACTGAAAAGGAGCTTATTGAACATAGATACGAAAAATATAGATGTATTGGAGTGTATGAAGAAAATTGAGGTATTTTTTATTTCAAAAAGTGGCATAAAATAAGGTTTAGCATTGAGTATTAATAGTACAACTAACAAAATGGGATTAACTATACCTGTAAAAATAGTACAATAAGACAGGTTAGGCATGAGTTAAGAACTAGAATGAGATGTGAAGATGCTTCCAATGAGAGAGGACGTAAAAAAGCAGAAAAGCACTTAACCAATATTATGGATGATATATGCTCAAATCCAGAAAGAACCTAAATTTGATTCGAGAAGGCTATATACAAGGATTACAACAAAAGAAATTCGGAATTAGTTGACACGTAAAAGGAATTGCTAACAAATCAAACATTTTATAATTAGTTTTGGAGGTAACAAATATGTCTTTACAAAATGCAGTATTAGGATTATTAATTTATCAACCAATGACAGGTTACGATTTGAAAAGTCTTTTTGATAAATCCGTTAGTTTTATTTGGTCCGCTCATATAAGTCAAATTTATAGGGAATTAGGGTCACTTGAGGGGAAAGGATTTGTTACATTTTATATTGAACCACAGCAAGGTAAGCCTGATAAAAAAAAATATATTGTTACAGAGAATGGAAAAGAACACTTCCAGGATTGGATGAAAAAATTTCCTGCAACACTATCAACAACTTTTAGAGATGAATTTGCAGTAAGAATTTTTTTCGGTTCTAATCTCTCTAATGAAGAATTAATTTTTCAATTACAGCGGTATATCAAGGAGAAAAAAGAAGAAATTGATTCATATGGGACAATTAAAGAACTGAGTGAAATATATGCTAAAGAATCAAATGTAACCCAAGAGATAATGTATTGGAATATGATACTTAAAAGAGGATATATGGTGAATCAAGTTTTCATCCAATGGGCAGAGGAGAGTATTCTTGAGCTAAAAGATTTAATCAAATAACAAAAGGATAAACAATTTTAGATTTAATGAAAATCGGAAGAAATGAGGTGTAAGTTTGAATATGCTTGTTATTAATGGATGTCGGTTAAACACGGAGTATAATAGTTAATGAAACTTTTATTTCATAAGTTTTAATTTTACTGGCTTCAAGGCCTTTATTTTTTAATGCTAAAGTGCTCATTTTAAAGGGCTTATGAGTAGCAAAATAAGTTTTCTATAAAGTAGCATAAGCAACCGAATTCCTATGCTTTAATTTCAGTTGTAAAAAACCTTATATCTTTATCCAATTTTAAGGTTTATTATATCATTTGTAAAATACCCCCATTGATGTGTTTTTATTATCTTTCTAATAATAACATTTTTACAAATGGGGGGATTTATTTTTATAGAGTTTTCTTAGCTTGATGGCTATGGGGTACTACCCCATTATGATAAAGAGATTTTTTCCATGAGTATCTTCTTTATAAAAGAATTTCTATCTCCGTCATAAAGAACATACTTTGTTGCAAATACAGAGGCAAGTCCATGAACCACTGCCCACATAGTTATAATATTCACAGAAAATAAAGCAGGTGATAAATTTGCAATTTGCATGCACTGTTTCGCAGTTTTCCGAAACAGTTCGAAGGGTGGAAACTCGCTGTGGGAAATATCCTTATCAGAAAAAGATATTTGTAAACCAAATTCTCCTTGAGAAAAAATAAATTGAAAGTATTGTGGATTTTCTGCAAAGAAATCGACATAAGCTATTCCAAGATCGACCATCAGATCCGATTTATTATCATAGTTGGTTATTATATGATTCAGTGTAATCATGAATTTACAAATGACATAGTCTTTCATCTCATTTAAAAGTTGTTCTTTGTCTTTAAAATGATTATATGGAGCAGCATGGCTTACTTTACATTTACTTGCAACTTTACGTAAAGAAAATTGCTTGATTCCATCCTCATTAATTAGTTCAATCCCAGCTTCAATGAGTAAATTTTTTAAATTACCGTGATGATATGGTGTGGATTCCATTTTGACACACTCCTCTCAAAATTTATTATAACACAGTATATTGACAGTGTAAATATTTCATGCTACAATATTTACACTGTCAATATTGAGTTTGAAAGAGGGTAAAATAATGAATGAAGATGTCTTAATTGTTTGTGACTCTGTGTACAATGGTAACACTTTAAAACTCGCCACCGCTATGGCTGATGAGTTGAATTGCCTTTTGGTAAATACAAAACAGGCTGAGAATTTGGATTTAAAGAAATATAAAACGATTGGATTTGGTTCTGGCATATTTTTCGCCCAGCATAACTCTATGCTGATGGAATTCATATCTAAATCTGAATTTTATGAACAACCTACATTTGTTTTTTCTACTCATGGGAGACCTATACTTGGGAATTACCATAAACCTTTAAAAATGTTACTAACTAAAAAAGGGCGGATAATAATTGGTGAATTCTCAACAAAAGGATACGACTGTACCGGACCCTTTACTATAGTAGGTGGAGGAAATAAAGGAAAACCAAATGAAAGTGATCAAAGGAAGGCCGCTCGGTTTGTAAGTGGATTATTTCCTCAATATAAAAATATAGACGATTATCTTTCTTTACCACATATGGAATCATTAAATGAGGGGGTTCCTAATGTTTATAAAATAAAAAAAGGTGAGAATGAAATTATTTTAAAAGGGGATATAGTTACCGTCAATCAAAACAAATGTATTGGATGTGGCAAATGTTTAAAAAACTGTCCGTTAGGCATCTTTGAATTACAGTATGAAAAAGCAGTTCCAATTAGGGAATTGGACTGTGTACAATGTAGATTATGTCAATCTTATTGTACAACAAGATCAATTTATCTACATGGCACATGGAAAGATTCTATTCGTGTGGCTAAACGTCATGCCCAAAGGCACTAGATACCGTCTTACCAAAGCTGATGCGAACCTATACTTTGGGGCTTTTGTTGAGCTTAGATGCAACAATTATATAAAGTAGGGAGAGTATTACATTTTTATAATAAAAACAATGTTAACACTATCAAGAAACATAGGGGGATAAAAATGTCAAAGAAAAAAAGCATTAAAAAAATTTTAACTTCATTAGTTATCATAGCTTTTATTGTTACTTTATTGCCAACAAAAATAACTTTTGCTGCAGCTGCTGCAACACCTGGAGTTCCAACCTTAGCATCAAATCAATGGGGTACAGATGTGGATGGCAATTATGACATCAGCATAAATTTGTGGTATGGCAACAATGGTACAAGCTATAAATTATTTGAAAGATTAGGGATTAGTGGCGAATATAAGGTAGTTAGTGAAGGCGCTTTAATGGATAATTCGCCTGGTTCACAAAGCTTTGTAGTGCCTATACGAAATAGAACTGCTACTGGTAGTTATAATTACTACGCACAATTAAATAACAGTTATGGTACAAGCACTAGCCCTGTATTTGGAGTTAAGGTAGGTAAGGATGGAGACACTAAAATATTAATTGATGGTGTTGATGATATCGGTGTTAAGCTTCAACATACGATTGCTAAGGGTATAAAAGATTACAAACTTTCTAATGCTAAAAATGCAAACAGTGATTTTACAGTAAATTCAAGTAATACCTCTTCAGTAAAAGCTTCAATAGTTAATGGGAATATACTTAGACTTGAAGGCTTAGCTGCAGGAAGAAGTGGTATTAAGGTAGTAGATAGGGCTACTGGTGATATAAGACAAATTGGTATAAGAGTAAAAAAAGCCGATGGCACTTTACCTGGTATGCCAGAATATTTGTCTGTTGGGCAAGTTTCTGAGGATACAGATAATGATTTAAACTTTTGGAAGGATACGAATAGTGATGACAGAAATAAACGTACAGACATAAGATATATTTATATAAATGGTGGTTATGAAAAGGGGTGGAGAACCTGGACAACAGAGGACGGAGCAAGAGCTAAAGGCTATATAGCTGAGAGCTTGAAGCTAGGTATGATTCCCTTCTTTGTGTATTATAACATTCCAGATAATGACGAAAGTTATGACGTAGATTTTAAACACATTAATGATAAAACCTATATGGAAGGATATTTTAAGGATTTAAAATTTTTATTAGATATTTGCACCCAATATGGGGGAGATGAAACAATTGGATTAGTACTTGAACCTGACTTTTTAGGTTATATGATGCAAAAATCAGGAAAGCAGCCAGAGCAGATTAAAGCGTTGGTAGATGCTGCTTACTCTTCAGGAGTTTTAGATAAAACAAAAGACCCAGCTTTCGGTAACAATGTAAATGGCTTAGTACAAGCTATTAATTATACCGTAAGGAAATATTATAAAACAGCATATTTCGGATGGCAGTTTAACATATGGGCCTATGATGGTCCAGAAATTCCTGGACAAGGAATATTGCACAAAACTGAACTTATTGGCTGGGATGCTGGAAGAAAAATTATAAAGCAAGTTGCAACAGAGACAGCAAATTATTATATGGCAGCAGGGATAACATCTAATGGGGCAGATTTTATTTCTATAGATAAATATGGTTTAGATGGTGGCTATGAAAATGGAGCTAAGGATAATCCTAGTTCTTCAAGATGGCTATGGAATTCAGACATCTGGAACAACTATTTGTTATACACAAAAACCTTAAATGAACAAACTAAGAAGCCGGTAATATTATGGCAGTTGCCTGTAGGCCGTATTAATAGTAGCCTAGAGCCAAATCCATACAATGGTGGAAGATTTCCTGATTTAACTGGAGAAGTAGCTAATTATGAGGATTCAGCTCCAACTTATTTCTTTGGAGATTCATTTAAGCCTGGTTCAGGAAACAGATTAAATTACTTTTCCAAAAGTGAAGCAAAGGACGCTAAAATAAAAGTATCGGGGGATACTGTAACCTGGGGTTCACATATGGAGGAAGCAAAGGCTTCGGGTATAATTTCTATATTATTTGGAGCAGGAGTTGGAGCAAGTACGGACGCTGTAGGCTCTCCAGCACCGGATAATTACTGGTGGATTACTAAAGCTCAAAGATATTTAAAAAATCCACTTAAATTAGATGGCTCAGAAACTATTCCTATGGATTTGCCTTTGGTTGCTAAAATCTCCGTTGACAATGCTACTAATACTGGAACATATAAATTAGCAGTAGATATTCCAGCTTCATCTAAGGCAACTAGCTATAAAGTATATGAAAATGGAATTGAAATGAAAAATGGACAAGTAGCTACGGCAGCGCAAAGCTTATCCGTGCCTGTTATTAATAAACCCACTGGTACTTATATGTATACTGTGGATTTAATTAATGCTAATGGTTCAACCTCAAGCAGTAATTTAACGGTTACTGTAAATAACAATACTGTACCACCAATTACGCATCCACTTAAGGGAATATTAACTGTGGACAAGGTTAGCAATGATGGTAGCTATAATATATCAGTGGGAATTCCAGCAAAGTCAAATGCCACAAGCTATAATCTATACGAAAACAACGAAATAATAAAAACTGGAGTCGTAACGGATTTAGCACAAAGTTTTGTTCAACCATTTACTGGAGTAGCAACAGGAACATATGAATATAAAATGAGTTTAATAAATAAGGATGCAACAACAGCAAGCGATATTCTGAAAGTAGCTGTTACTTCTGCTGCTGTAACTCCGCATCTTCCTGTATCTGGTTTAAAGGTAGATTTTTCTGTGATTTCAGATTGGGGAAGTGGCTCTAGTATAAAAGTAACATTAACCAATAACACCAATGCAGATATTAGTAATTGGCAAGTGATGTTTGATTTTGATAAGCAAATCACCGCTGTATATGATGGGGATTTAACTGTTTCCGGAAAAACTTGCACACTAAAGTCAAAAGCATGGAATGGAGCAATTGGAAAAGGTAAAACTTTAGTATTAACAGGCGCAAGTCAAGGTAACATAGGAGCCCTTAAACCTTATAATCTAAAGGTAATTTGTAAATAAGGTCAAAGACACTATAATACAGAGTATATGAGGAGGATTTATTAATGAAAGGACCTAAAATTATTTCATGGATAACTACAGCAGCATTAATGTTTACCATAGCTACGGGGATAACAACAAATGTAGAGGCTAAAATGGTTAAAGAAATTAAGCCAGTGACAGAAGTGGCTCAGAAAAATGTAATTACTTATTTTCCTAATTGGGCAATGTACAATGCTGCGCATCAATCAATGCAACCAAAGGATATACCATGGACAAAAGTTAATATAGTTAATCATTCATTTTTCTCAGTAAGTAAAGATTTTAAGATTACTTCAATAGATACTTTTGCAGACTATGAGAAGTCAATGGAGCATTCAGGAGGGTGGGATTCTCCGCTGAAAGGGTGTTTTGGAGAATATAAGTATTATAAAGGTATATATCCAGATAAGAAGGTGCTTGTTTCTGTTGGTGGTTGGACACGAGGAGAAAATTTCCATGCAATGGCTATGACTGCACAAACTAGAAAAGTATTTACAGATAGTGTTGTTGCATTTTTAAAGCAGTACCCATTTATAGATGGTATTGATATAGATTGGGAATATCCCGGCATAGATAGAAAGGCAGATCTAAATGATCAATATGATAAAGGATGTCCAGGCGGTCCAGAAGATAAAGTTAATTACACATTATTACTGCAAGACATAAGAGCTGCATATAATGCAAATGGATTATCAGGTAAAATGTTAACTGTAGCAGCGGCTGCAGGCTATGACAAGATGGCGTTAGTAGAACCATCTAAATATGAAAAATACCTTGATTATATGAATGTTATGACCTATGACATTCATGGTGCATGGGAATTAACTACTAATCACCAAGCAGCATTATATGTTAATCCTGCAGATCCTTCAGGTACAACTCCAACAGATTTAAAGAATAAATATACCTCAGATTATGCAATGAAAGCATATAGAGATATTTATAAGATTTCTCCATCAAAGCTTAATATGGGATCCCCATTCTATTCAAGAGGTTGGAAAGGTGTTAAACCAGGACCAAATGGAGATGGTTTATATCAATCAGCAACTGGAGCTTATACTGGCTCTATAGATAACCCATCCTCACCCGGTGGACAAGAACCTTGGTTCAAATTAAAGCAATTAGAAACTACACCAGGCTGGAATAAATACTATGATACTAAAGCAAATGCAGTATATTTATATAATGCATCAAAAGGTGAATTTTTAACTTATGAAGATGAAAAGACATTAAATGATAGATGTGATTATGTAAATGCCAATGGGTATGGTGGAATGCTCATATGGGATGCTTCTAATGATAATTTATCAAAGGGATCTCCAATGACAACCATAATATGGGATAAAATGAGCGCACCTGTAGTAAGCAAGCTACAAGCAGCAAATTTAACTGCAGGAGAAGAAAGCAATGGATCATATAAATTAACAGCAACACTGCCAGCTAATAATACAGCAACTTCATATACTATAATGGAAGGTACAAAGCAAGTAAGTGCTGGTACATTAGTAGCAGGACAAAATACAAAACAGACAATAGTATATGATAGTACAGGTAAGGTACCAGGTACTTATGAATATACAGTAGTAGTAACCGATGGAACAGCATCACTTATATCAAATAAAGTATCTGTACTAGTGCCTGTAGTAAAACCAATATCTGGTGATAAGCTCCTTGTAGGATATTGGCATAACTTTGATAACGGAACAGGAATTGTTAAGCTTAGAGATGTTTCAACTAAATGGGATGTTCTAAATATATCTTTTGGTGAAACAAGTGTAGATAGAGCTGTAGTTGAGTTTTCGCCTTGCTACGGTACAGAGTCAGAATTTAAGTCTGACGTCGCATATTTGCAAAGCAAGGGAAAGAAAGTTGTGCTTTCAATAGGCGGACAAAATGGTGTAGTATTATTACCTGATAATACTGCAAAAGAAAAATTTGTTAAATCTTTGGAAGCTCTAATAGATAAATATGGTTTTGATGGAGTCGATATTGATTTAGAGTCAGGCATTTCCCTGAATGGCGGGGATACTGATTTTAAAAATCCAAGCACACCACAAATTGTAAATCTTATTACGGCAATAAGAACTATTTCAGAGCACTATAGTCCTAATTTCATACTAAGTATGGCTCCTGAAACTGCATACGTTCAAGGAGGATATAGCTCTTATGGAAATATTTGGGGAGCTTACTTACCAATTATTTACGGTGTAAAAGATAAATTAACTTATATCCATGTACAGCATTACAATGCTGGTAGCGGAGTTGGAATGGATGGTGTAACTTATAATCAAGGTACAGCTGATTATGAGGTAGCTATGGCAGATATGTTACTTCACGGATTCCCAGTAGGCGGAAATGCTAATAATATATTTCCAGCGCTAAGAGAAAATCAGGTTATGATAGGATTGCCATCATGTTCCTTAGCAGCTCCAAGTGGCGGATATATAAATCCTACAGAAATGAAAAAGGCATTAGATTATATAATGAAGGGAATTCCTTTTGGAGGTAAATATACCATTTCAAATGCAAAGGGTTATCCAGGCTTTAAAGGTTTAATGACTTGGTCAATTAATTGGGACGCTAAAAGTAATTATGAGTTTTTAACTAACTATCGTGCATATTTTGATGGAATAGTAAGTCCAGTTTATTCATTAAAAGCAGCAGATTTTTCAGCAAGTCCAGTAGCTAATGGTAGTTTTACATTGACAGCAGCAGTGCCAGGATATAATACTGCTACTTCATATAAATTTATAGATAGTACAGGAGTAATTACAAGTGGCAAAATAACGCCTCAAACTTCACAAGTAAATTTAACTCAGAAAGTTACGAGCAAAAACCCAGGAACGTATACTTATACAGCAGAACTTTCTGATGGAACAAAAACCATTACATCAAATCAAGTAACTGTAATAGTGATAGCACCAATAGTAAATAAACTACAGGTAGCAACTTTAACTGCAGGAAGCGAAAGTAATGGAGAATATAAACTAACAGCAACAGTGCCAGCTAATAATACAGCAACTTCATATACAATAATGGAAGGTACTAAGCAAGTAAATACTGGTACATTAGTAGCAGGACAAACTACAATACAAACAATAGTACATGATAGTACAGGTAAGGCACCAGGTACTTATGATTACACAGTAGTAGTAACCGATGGAAAGGTATCACTTATATCTAACAAAGTATCAGTAGTGGTTTCAAAAGTAGTAGGTAATTTGCCAGCTAAACCAAGCTTAAGTCAAGATAGCTGGAACGGTGGTTCAACGTATAAAATAACTATGAATATGTGGTGGGGAGAGAATGGTACTTCTTGGAATCTATATGAGAATGGAGTGCTAATTTCAACTAAACCATTAGTAGCAAATGGTTCAAATGCGCAAATAGATTCTGTATCATTTAAAGGAAAAGCAACAGGAACTTATGTGTATAAGGCAGAACTTGTTAATGCTACAGGTGCTACGTTATCTGAAACAGTAACCTATACTGTTTCAGATAGTGAAGTACTAAGTTCAGTGTATTCATTAAAAGCAGCAGAGCTTTCAGCAAGTACGGTAGCTAATGGTAGCTTTACATTGAAAGCTGCAGTGCCAGGATATAATACTGCTAGTTCATATAAATTTAAAGATAGTACAGGCGTAATTACAAGTGGCATAATAGTGCCTCAAACTTTACAAGCAACTTTAACTCAGCAAGTTGCCAGCAAAGAACCAGGAACTTATATTTATACAGTAGAGCTTTTTGATGGAACAAAAACCATTACATCAAATCAAGTAACTGTAACTGTAACAGGAACAGTAATAGGTCAGGTATACCCAGTTTGGACACCTGGAGTATCGTATAAGACAGGAGATATAGTTTCATATTCAGGACAAAACTACAAATGCTTACAAGGGCATACCTCGCTTCAAGGCTGGGATCCAATTGCAGTAGCATCTTTGTGGCAGGAAAAATAGCATAATTATTAGGGGACTGTTGTAACTTTATAAAAAAGTTTGACTATTTGTAATAAAGTTTGATAATTTAAAACAAAGTTTGATTGTTTGTAAAAAAGTTTAATCGAAGCTGGGAGCAATTTTTATATATAATAGGGTCAATCCCATAAGGATATGGTGGAGTTTAGTTAAACTTTTTTATAACTAACATCAGAAAAATATTTTAAAAGATTTAAGTAGTTTACTTGATGAAAAACTTAAGCCAATATCAATTAAACTTGATGAAACATATCAAATAGTCATAATATAGTAAAGCTATTAACGTAGTTATCCACATTAGACTAATAAAGTTGGGTTTCATTGTGGACAATTTTTATTTAAAACTAGCACCAATAAAGACACTCAGCTTTATAAAGCCAGAAAAAGTATTATCTAAAGGATTAAAATTGATAAATTTCTTGACTTTTAAACCTAAAATAGGTACAATTTACACATAAATACATAGGAGGTGCTATAAAATGATTATTACTACTTGCTAATTAATTTTCCAAATAGAAAATTAAAATTAAAAGAGTTTTAAATTACCTAATTCATTAGGTTTATTTGTTTTACTTCTTTTAGAGATTTGCAAGTAGAGACTGTCAAATTTATAGGACTAAAATTAAAATCCTTTGTTTTACATTTTATTTACTATTATAAATTCAGGCTAGGTCCAGTTTTATTAGTGGTGTTAAATTTCAATATTAAGTTGAGAAGATATATTGCAAGAACTTGGATTGCTCTTTTGGATACCTTTACAGAATCCTTAGAATTTATTTAGTACATGCTTATTTTGTTATGTAAAATATTGTAGATGTTTTTAGACTGTAATAAGGCTTTGCTTTATTACAGTCTTTTTGGTTTATGTAGAGAAGTAAATTCATTATTAAATATTATTGAATTAGGATATATAAAACTAAAAGAACAAAAACATATTAATAAGGGGTGTACATGTATGAAAAATGAAATTAATAATGAATTAAGAGAAGTATTAAATATATTTGAAGAGGCTTATATACAAAGAGATGTAAGCAAAGTTGATAGTTTCATGGATGCGTTATTTGATAAAGATGAAAAGGTAATTGTGCTTGGCACAAGCTGCGGTGAATTGTGTTTAGGTCATGCAGAAGTTAAAGATATATTTTTAAGTGATTGGGAATATTGGGGAGATTTGAGAATTAAGGCTGATGAAGCTACTATAATACCACTTGGGAACACAGCTTTAATCCACACTACAGGTACAATTAAATATTCTTTTTATAGTAATGAGGATACTTATACACGGCATTTGGGCTATATTAAGCAATATTTTGATGGAGTTTCTTCTGATAGCAAAAAACCTGATAAAGTAAAGTTAACTGAAATTAATTGGAAGCTATGTCATTTGTTAAATAAATGGGATGGTGAGGAAAGACATTATTTATGGGATTTGCGTATTTCCTTTGTGCTAATCAAGAAAGAAAATCGATGGATAATAAAACAAATGCAATTTTCACTGCCAGTAGTGGGATATATGCCGGATGCACGAATTGATAATATTTCTGGTGATATAGAGAGTTTTAATGCAGAAGGAGACAAAATGAAGGAGTATTCTATTAATAATACATTAGTTTATAAAGATGAAATATTAAATCTTCTAAAAGCTTTTAATAATGAATACTTGGAAGCCAATAAGGAGATAAGTGCAATAGCTAGTAAATATTTCACGGAGAATCCATTAATTATTAATACAGACAAAACAGTTTATAGTAACCAAGAGGAAATAAAGAGATTGATAGAAAATCATAGAGCATGCTACGATGAAATGCAATTAGATTATGAGGATTGTTTAATTAATTCCAACGAAGATGTAGTTTGGATAGTCACTCACGGTACTATGAAAAAGACAATTTCCGAAAATAGTGCTTTTGATAATACTGTAGATATAATCAAGAATATATTTACAAGTGATTTAGATGATAAGGATAAGCTTTTTAATATAAGAAGGAGAATTGCAGGCACCCTCAAGGAAAATGCTAGAGGAGAAGAATATGTTTGGCCATTTAGGTTTGAAGCAGTACTTATTCGAGAAAAGCAAAATTGGGTATTCAAATATCTTCAATTTTCTCTTCCATTTAGTTGGTTTCTTGAAGGGAAGACAGAGGCAGCTTCAATAGTAGAATAAAAAAATAAATAAAATATCCCAGTAATAATATTATGGATTACTATGGGTAATCCAGCTGAGGGGTTATATCATAAAATGGAATTTTTCTTAGGGGTTAAGTTTACAAATATATATTTGAAATAGAGGAGATAAACAATGGATATAGATTCGATTATTTTTGATTTGGATGGGACGCTTTGGGATTCAACTGACACAGTGCTAAAAGCTTGGGATAAGGTATGCCAAAATAATAAAGAGATTAGGAGTCCTATTACACGAGAGGTAATGCAAAGTATTATGGGGCTACAGGTTAAGCAGATAGGCGCTAAACTATTCCCTTATTTAGAGGAAGCAGGACAAACAAAGATTTTGCAACTTTGCTGTGAAGAAGAAAGAAAACTACTTCTAAAGGAAGGTGGTATGCTCTATAAAGACCTAGAAAGTATTTTACAAATGCTATCTAAAAGTTATTCGTTATTCATAGTAAGTAACTGCCAATGTGGATATATAGAAGCCTTCCTTGAATATCATGAGCTCGGTAAATATTTTGAAGACTTTGAATGTGCAGGAAATTCAAGTTTAGTAAAAGGTGAGAACATTAAGGTTATTATGAAGAGAAATAATCTTGAACACCCTGTATACGTAGGAGATACGCAGGGAGATTGTAATGCTGCAAAACTCGCAAATATACCTTTTGTATTTGCTAGCTATGGATTTGGTGAAGTAGATGCATATGACTATATCATTGAAGAAATATCAGATGTAGTAAAGTGTACGCAAACAACAAATACTGACCCAAAATGATAAAGTTTGCTCAAAAACATGAAGGATTGCAGGGATAATTCCACTGCAATCCTTTATGATATATTGATAGCTACATTAATCAACATATAATATTGACATATATTTCATATAATGCTATTCTATTATTAGAATAGCAAAGGAGGAGAGAAAATGACGCAGATTGAAGTCATACTTTTATCTCTTTTATGTGACAAAGATTATTATGGGTATGAATTTGAAACTGTAATAGAACAAAGAAATATGAGAGGGTGGACCAATATTGGATTTTCATCAATCTATAATTCTTTAAACAAACTTGAAAAGAATGGGTATATAGTTTCAAAATACGAAAAAGAATATGGTTCACCTAAGAGGAAAGTATATTCGATCAAGGATGAAACAAAAGTACTTATTAAAGAGCAGATTATCAAGATGATAAGTGAATATAACAGTGATCCAAGTGAATTTGACATAGGTATGCTGTTTTCCTATTTATTAATAAAAGAAGAATTAAAGGAAGCTTTAACTAATCACAAAGAAAATTTAATTAAGAGAAAAGAATTTTTACTTGAAAGATATAATCAGCATCCTACAGCGAGGCAAAGGCCGCATATAAAAGCATTATTTGAAAGACCATTAGCATTTTTGGATACTGAAATCTCATGGTTGGAAGAGTTTATAAGTGAGAACTTTTAAAGAAATAATAAATATTTAAATATATTATGAGGAGGAAGTTGTAATGAGTGATATGTCATCAGTAAGTAACGCATTCCAAACTTTTATTAAGGAAGCACCAGAATATCAAAAGATATGGATGGAAACAGTACAAAAATTAGATGCTATAAGTAAACTAGATTCAAAAACAGAGGAGTTGGCATACATTGCAGTGCTAGCTTCGGCAAGACTTGAGGGAGGGCTACCTTTCCATGTTAAACATGCGAAATCACTTGGAGCCACAAGAGAGGAAATAATAAGTGCTGTTTTGGTTGGACTGCCTGCAGTAGGTAATATAGTAATTCAAGCATTGCCAATAGCCATAAATGCGTATGATAATGAATAGGATTAGATATGATGAACTTTTAAAAAAGTTAAAAAGGGTTTAAAGCGTTTTTTTTCAATCTACAAAATAAAGTAATATGGTTTAAATAGAGATAAAATCACAGCTTCGGTTGGTAGTCCGAACCTATCTATTGTTTTATAGGTAGCAGTATCCTTCCCTCCTGGGGTCGTCCACTCTCTTTAGTAAAGATTAATAAGCAGGAGGAAGTATTAAATGGAAATTAGTATTAAATTAAATGTATTTTTTGAAGGGGGATTTTGGGTAGGAGTATTTGAAAAGGTCTATGGTGGAAAATATGAAGTATCTAAGATTACCTTTGGGGCTGAACCAAAAGATTATGAAGTGTTTGATTTTATATTAAAAAACTTTTATAATTTAAGGTTTAGTAGTCCTTTATGTATTGAATCTGTTGAAAAAGGAAGGATAAATCCTAAAAGATACCAAAGAGAAATAAAAAAAGAAATGGAAAACAAAGGGATAGGTACAAAAGCTCAACTTGCTATGCAACTACAACATGAGATAAACAAAACAGAAAAAAAGATAGTTTCAAGAGAAGAAAAAGAAGAAGAAAAGCAAAGAAAATATGAATCAAGACAACAAAATAAGAAAAGTAAGCATAGGGGTCACTAATAAGTAGAAAAATCTATGGTAGGTATTACAAGATATTTCACTGGAGAATAAAATGTGCTCAAAAACATGAAGGAGTATGTAGGGATAATCCCCCACATACTCCTTCATGTTTTGATTAAAAATGTATTATTTGTGGAGGCCGTTGTAATTATTAAAGTATAAGATCACTTAAAGAATTATATACTGGTACATCATAATTTTTAAATTTATCTAAATGCTGGTGGCCACAGGCTACTAAAAAACAATCACAACCTATAGCTTTTGACACCTCATAATCATGAACTGTATCACCAATTAAAAGCACTTCTTTTGGGTTAAGAGAAAGATCTCGAATCAACCTTTTTCCATTTTCAACCTTGCTCACAGCATAATGATCATTTAAACCAACAACTTTAACAAAAAAATCATTGATTTTGTAAAAATCAATAGATTCATCTAAGTAAATTTGTTGTGATGCTGAAAGTATAGATTGAGTTATATCAGAGTCACTTACTAATTTTAATATTTTTTGCGCATCTTGTTGTAAATTGCAGCTTCCATAGGCATCTCTGTATAGTTCCACATATTCATTTGCAATTTTTTCAAATGGTTCCAATGAAAAATTAAAACCTAACTTTGTGTAATAATTAATCACAGGAAAATCAAAGATTTGCAAATATCTTTCTTTATTAATTACAGGCATTTTTCTTTTTTGTAATAGTGAATTCATAACATTTATCACCACTTCTACATCATCAAGCAGTGTACCATTCCAGTCCCATATTATATGTTTGTATCCTGAATTTAAAATATTCATGCCGTATACTACCCCTCATTAACCATGAAATGGATTAATAATTACATTATAACATGAACTTTTGGCTTTTGTAATATGTAAGGATATTACTAATACGTGCTATAATATAAATTATATTTGAATGAAATTATGAAAATTTAAAAGAGTAAAAGGAGAGATTGTGGGTATGGAATTTAAAGAAGTGAAAATAGAAATATATGTTCCAGAAGAATATGTAATAAGATTAAGAGATGAACTGAATAAAGTGAATGCTTGTAGGATTGGAAATTATGATAATGTTATATCTATAACAAATGTCAGAGGATATTGGAGACCCTTAGAAGGCTCTAATCCTTTCAATGGTGAAATAGGTAAAGTATGTGAAGGTGAAGAATGTAAGATTGAGATAAGATGTAAAAAAGAATACGTTAAAAATGTCATTAAGGTTATTAAAGAAATTCATCCTTATGAAGAACCATTAATCAATATTATTCCAATTGTAAATGAACTGTTTGAATAGAAAACTAAATAGGAGGATGAATATGGGGTTGTTAGAGTGTAGTCAATATTTAAGAAGCATACAACTTAATAAAGATGATATAGAATCTTTTTCAAAATATCCTTTCTGCTTACCTGCCATAGAGAAACTATCAAGTTTAGAGTTTCATCCAAAAGTAACATTTATTGTAGGGGAAAATGGATCGGGTAAATCAACGATTTTGGAGGCCATAGCAACTGCCTATGGCTTTAATCCTGAAGGTGGAACAATTAATTTCAACTTTTCATCTATGGATACGCACTCAGAATTATACAAATATATAAAGTTAGTTAAGGGAGTTAAAAAGCCTAAGAATGGATTTTTTTTGCGAGCGGAGAGTTTCTATAATCTTGCAACAAATATTGATGAACTTGAGAGAGTGAGGCCAGGGCTGGTCTCTTCATACGGAGGACAATCACTACATAAACAATCTCATGGAGAGTCTTTCTTTGCTGTATTTATGAATAGGTTTGGCAGTAATGGGCTGTATATACTAGACGAACCAGAGCTGCATTATCTCCTTCAAGGCAAATGTCTATGCTTACAAGGATAAATGAATTAATTAAGTTGGGTTCTCAATTTATTATTGCAACTCATTCTCCAATTATAATGGCCTATCCTGAATCAACTATTTATGAAATAAAAGAAAAGATAGAAGTTGTTGCATATGAGGAAACTGAAAACTATCAAATAATGAAGAGTTTTATTAATAATAGGAGTAGGATGCTTGATATTTTGATGGAAGGGAATCATTAATAATAATGAGCATTTTGGTGATAATATAATATTGGTATTATGATATATAAGAATAAGTGCATATAAAGAAGGGATTAGAGATATGGATGATAAATTAGTAGAGAGTTATGAAATAAAATTACTTTATAATGATATTGTTGGATTAATAGATAACACTAAGGAAAAAGTTTATAGGTCTGTTAATACTGAACTTATAAATTTATATTGGAATATTGGAAGAACCATAAAAGAAGATATTATAAAAAAAGAAAGGGCCGATTATGGAAAAAAGACAATAGATAATTTAAGTAAAGAGTTAATTGAGAATTATGGAAGAGGATATGGTAGAAGAAATTTGTTTAATATGGTTTCTTTTTATGAAACTTTTGGGGACTTTAAAATTGTGCATACACTGTCTGCACAATTGACTTGGTCTCATATTAAGGAACTTATATCATTGGAAGATAACTTAAAAAGAGAGTTCTATTCAACCATGTGTAATACTGAAAGATGGAGTGTAAGAACTTTAAGAGAAAGAATTAGTTCAATGATGTATGAAAGAACAGCTATATCTAAGAAGCCAGAAGAAACGATATTAAATGATTTAAAATTACTTAGAGAAGAAAATAAAATGACACCAGATTTGTTTTTTAAAGACCCATATGTATTGGATTTTTTAGGACTTGAAGACACATATAGTGAAAAAGATTTAGAAAATGGAATACTTGCGGAACTTGAAAAATTCATATTAGAAATGGGTTCGGATTTCGCTTTTTTAGGGAGACAAAAAAGAATCACTATAGATGATGAAGACTATTATATAGATTTATTATTTTATCATAGAAAAATGCGAAGACTTGTGGCTGTTGAACTTAAATTGGATAAATTTAAACCAGAACACAAAGGGCAGGTAGAACTATATTTAAGGTGGCTAAATAAGTATGAAAGAAACGAAGGCGAAGAAGCACCGATAGGGTTAATACTTTGTGCAAAGAAATCACAGGAAACAGTAGAACTTTTAGAATTAGATAAAAGTGGAATTCATGTAGCGCAATATATAACACAACTGCCTCCGAAAGAAGTATTTGAGGAAAAGCTTCGTAAGGCAATATTAAAAGCAAGGTTACAATTGCAGCAAAGGGATAATGGCAGTGAAAGTTAAGTGACATGAAGACACTAAAAAATTAATCCTTCAAAAAATAATGAGAATAATTACTAAAATAAAAGGTTATAAACAAAAAAAGACGAAAATTTGAACTAGATATTTTGAGTGGTGATGGCTCAATAAAAGAAAAATACCAAGAGGGGATTCTCATTTGCAAAATCAATAAACGAAAATGAAGAATTGAGAAAATAAAATAAAAAAATAAAAACTGTACATCTTCATCAAAGGTGAGATTGTACAGTTTATTTATTTTATAAATGGATATAGGGATAATGACTAAAATAAAAAATACACCTAAAATCATTAAGGAAGAGGCACAGGAATGATCTTGTTTGATATATTTGATACTGTTTCAGCGGATATTTTAACATCATATAGATTTTTAATTTGCTCAGCGACGCTTCTTGTAGTCATTCCGCTTGCATAAAGAGCCAATATTTTATCTTCAATACCGGTTATATTTCTTTGATACTTAGGCAAAATTTTAGATTTAAATTTACCTTTTCTATCACGCGGTATGTTAAGAACTATTGTTCCAAGTTCGGATTTTACGGTCTTTTTAGAATGTCCATTTCTACTGTTTAGTGTTTGTTTTTCTGATACATCGTATTTGTCATATCCAAGTTGTGAAGTCAGCTCTGATTCTAATGCTTCTTGAAGGATGTCTCTAAACATGTCATTTACAGAAGCTAGAATCTCATTTGTACTTGTAAAATTTTGATCCTTGATATAATCTCTTAAAATCTCTTTAGAAATGTCTGACATAAGAATACTCCCCCTTAATATTTAATAATTAACTTACTTCAATTATTGCCAATAAGGAGTGTTTTTTATTCAGTATACATAGAATTATTCATTAATATTAATTTAATAGCTAAAGAAAGAAGGGCTACATAGGTCGAAATGTAAAATTAGTTATAAATATGGATTTTATTTCAAATGGATGATATAATAGTGAAAAGATTTAGCCCTGGATAGTACTATATAACCCCAGGTGATGACTTAATGAGTAATAAAAAAATTGAAGGAGAATATGAATTAATATTGAAGGAAGATGGGAGTGGTATAAATGAAGATATTTAAAGATAAAAAAACAAAGGATATTATATTTATTTGTATTACATTAATATCATTATTGGAATGGTATTTTGCCTACAAGATCGCCAATAAGTATGCGGGAATATACAACATTGGAATTTTTATTTTGTTTATAGGTCAACCAATTTACTATAAAGCGTTATTTAAAAACCAAAATGCTTATTTGAAATTAAAAATTATTGCGATTGGGCTAATATTATTTATTTCACCTTTAATAATTTACTATACTTTACCAAAATATACATACGATGAAGGAAAGCAAATTGTTCAGCGATATGTACATTCAAGTAGAAATACTGTGTTTATTGACATTTCTAAGGAGAAAGATACTGTGCCTCTAGTTAATAACCCAGAACAATTGTTTGTATCAAATAGAGCGTATTATTATGAAATCAAATCAACTATTGGTAATAAATATTTTATGGTTAATCCACTGACGGGGAAGGTAGTACAAATGCCAAAAGATTATTGGACAGTCGACGAAAAGTAACAAGTGGCTATAGGGTGAAATTAAAAAAGACCTATATGAATATATAAGTATTGGTTCAGATTAGAAAAGGTACTCTTATGGAGTGCCTTTTGTTTTTATCTAAAAATAATCTGTAAAATAGAAATGCGGAACGGATAGAGAAATTTAGTATAAAATGGTATAATCAAGTATACATGTTAAAATATTTAGGGGCTATATGAATTTGAAAGTAAGTTAACCCAATTGAGAGCAAAAATTATAAATATTGGAGTGATTTAAATGGAAACGAGCAAAATCGAATTTGCTACAAAAGCACTTATACTAAGAGATGGTAAGTATTTAGCATTACACAAGACTGGAGCAAAGCATGATTTTTATGAACTGCCAGGCGGTAGGATGGAGTTTGGAGAAACCGCAGAAGAAACTCTTATAAGAGAATTAAAGGAAGAAACAAATTTTGTTGTAGAGCCTATAAGATTATTAGATACCTGGAATTTTATTTCGAAAAATCATCAGATAACAGGGGTTATATATTTATGCAAAATAAAAGAGGGCGATTTTAAATTATCAGATGAACATGATAAGTATGAATGGCTTAAATTTAATGAGGTAAGCATTAACATGATGCATGAGATTTTTAAGGAGAGAATGGTAAATTGGGATATGAAAAAGATTGAAGAAGGTATGCGAATTATATGATAAAGCGATGTATTATGATATTTCCACATTTTGAAAATGAAGAGATTATAGATGATATAAGAAAAAAATATGATCCACTTGCAGAGTGTGTAAAACCTCATATTACCTTGGTGTTTCCTTTTGAAAGTGAAATAGATACAAATAAGCTAAAAGAGCATATAGAAATTATGGTGTTGGACATAAAAGCTTTTCATATTAGCCTTAGTGGAATTACTGCTTCCACCCTAGCAGGAAACTATCTATTTCTAAATATAAAAGAAGGTAATGCTCAAATAGTAGAGATACATAAAAGATTGTGTAAGGGGATTTTAAAAGAATTTTACCCGCAATGGTTAAAGGAGATAGATTTTTTGCCACATATGACTGTTGGTAGTATTAGTGATTTGGACGCTTTTGAAATGGCAGTAGAGGAAACCAAGAATATAGATGATGTATTTGGGACAGTTGTTAATACAATAAGTGTTGAAATTATTGATGAAAATGAAGATTCAATAATAGAATTAAACATTCCGCTAGGAGCATAAGACTTAGTGATAAGAAGGAGGTTAGATGGCTATTAAAAATATTATTCAGTCATGTAGAATAAGCGATCATAGAATTTATTTATAGCTATGGGTTTTGTAGAAGTAAATAGCAATGATAAGGAAAAAATATTTGAATTAAAGTTAAATTGAGTATTGTAGGGGGTAATAGTGTGAATAATGCTCCGAAATTAGAAAACTATAATATTATATTAAGGCAACCAATAGAAGAAGATATTGCTAGCCGTAAAAAGTTAGGACTAGATATGGAATGCGTTATAATGTGCGGTGGTAATATCAGTAAGCTAGGTGAATTCACCATAGATGAAGCTATGAAATGGTATGAAAGAATAATTCAACATCCATGTAAGTGGGTTATTGAGTATAATGGCAATTGTATTGGAATCGTTGGCCTTAGGCCATATAAAGAAGATAACAAAGCCAAATTATCTATTGAAATATATGACAACAACTTGTATGGCGCAGGGATTGGAACAAAGGTTACTAAAATGGTTTTAGATTATGCCTTTGAAGTTTTAGAATATCATAAGGTGTATTTAAGAGTCTTAGATTATAACGCAAGGGCAATAAGATGTTATGAAAAATGTGGATTTGTAAAAGAAGGAATAGACAGAGAAGGGGCATTAATTAATGATGTTTATTGTAATGATATTTATATAAGGCAGCCTAATTTTGCTGAATTAGACTTTATAGCGGAGTTATGGTCAGATGAAGAAACCATGAATGATGTTGGTGGAGTTGTAACCTTTCCAGCAGAAAGACGAGAATTTTGGTATAGGAAAATGGTAGATCCATCAGATGGAAAGAATTTTTACTGCCTAATATATAATAATGATGATATTCCAGTAGGAGAAGTAAGTTTTCATAGATTTGATGCAGAAGAGAAAAAGGCAGATTTCAATATAAAAATACAAAGTAAATATAGAGGCAAAGGATATGGTAAAGAAGCAATAAGTCTTCTCTTAAGTTACTATTTCTATGATTTCGGTGGACAAGTTATTTATGATGATGTGATAAATGAAAAAGGTCAAAAGGCTCTACAAAGCTTTGGGTTTAACATAGTATCAAGGTCTGATAGTGAGATTTTATTTAAAATGACCAAGGAAAGGTTTATTGAATTGCAAGGTGCGTATGGCTGTTAATAAAAAAATGATGGATGCTATTAAGGAAAACTTAATAGGGGAGAAGTATAAGATTATTTATGGAGGGTATGTATGGAAACTAAAGTATATGATTTAGGGACAGTGAAGGATAAAGAGTTAAAATTTGCCGTCATAGTTTCAAAGTACAAGGGTAAATTCGTCTACTGTAAGCATAAAGAAAGAGAAACTTGGGAAACGCCAGGAGGACATAGAGAATTAAATGAAGATATTAATGATACTGCAGCAAGGGAATTAAAAGAAGAAACTGGCGCAGTGAAATTTAATATGAAACCTATAGGTGATTACTTATGCAAGTATTTTGAAGGAAAAGAAGATTTTAATGAAAGCTATGGAAGATTATATTATGCAGAAATTGAAGAGTTGGAAGAACTACCTGATTTAGAAATTGGAGAAATTGCCTTATTTGATGATATGCCAGAGAATTTAACATACCCACAAATTCAACCTATTTTACTTGAATGGGCAGTAAAAGGGTTAAATACAAGAGAATTAATAAGCACCATCTCAAAAATAGTAGAAGAGCAGTGTAAGAGTAAAGATAATATATTTGGTTATGAAGGCTGGTCATGTCACATTGTTGGTGTAGTTAAATATGCTAAAATTTTGGCGAAAAGGTTGGGTGCTAACGAAGAGCTAGTTGAGATAGCAGCATTGCTACATGATTATGCAAGTGTAAAAGATAAAAACATGTATGAGCAGCATCATATATATGGAGCTATAGAAGCAGAGAGAATTCTTAAAGAGTTAGATTATCCAAAGGAAAAAATAGAAATTATAAAAGACTGCATCCTATGTCACAGGGGTAGCGTAAAAAAGCAGCAAAAAACTAAAGAAGCGGTATGTATAGCAAGTGCGGATGCAATGGCTCATATAGATCAGGTTCCATCATTATTACATCTGGCTTATCATAATAAAAAAATGGAGGTAAAAGAAGGTGCTGAGTGGGTAAGTGGAAAAATTGAAAGAAGCTGGAACAAATTGTGCCCAGAAGCAAAGGAGATTATGAAGAGAAAATATGAATGTGCTAAAGTGGTTTTGGAAGGGTGATTAAGATGGGACTAAATTTTACATTAAATTCACTATATATTTGTGTAAAAGATATGAATAGAGCAATTGATTTTTATGAGAAATTGCTTGAGCAATCTGTTGAAAAAAGGGATGAAGTATTTAGTAGTTTTAATATTGATGGCTTTAAGTTTTGCCTATTTGATAATAGTAAAGCCCAAGAAATGGTTAATTGGGGTGATAATTGTTTACCAAGTTTTCAGGTTAATGATATAGAAGCTTATTGCAGAATTTTATAGAGGAGATTTAATATGGATGAATGGTTTACAATTGAGGAAATTGATGATGAAACCTATGCAATAAGTGAATATGGACATTGGGAAAAAGTACACTCCTATTTACTAATAGGCGAAACATCTGCTCTTTTAATTGATACAGGGTTAGGGATAGGAAATATAAAAAAAGAAATTAATAAGTTGACAGAATTACCTGTGATAGTAGTCACAACTCATGTACATTGGGATCATATAGGTGGACACGCGTTGTTTAATATTATTTGTGTTCATAAAAATGATTCGGAATGGCTAAAAGCCGGTATTCCTGTTCCACTTAGTGTAATTAAGAAAAATGTAATGTCGGAGCCTTTTAGTAAGAATCCACCAGTCGAATTTAATATCGAGGATTATAAAATTTATACTGGAGATCCAACTAAAATATTGAATGACAACGATATTATAGATATTGGTTTAAGAAAAATCAGGGTTATACATACTCCGGGACACTCACCTGGGCATATTTGCCTTATAGAAGAGGAAAAGGGATATTTATATACAGGAGACTTGGTTTATAAAGGGAATTTATATGCATTCTATCCGAGTACAGACCCTATACTTTTCAAAAAATCTATTGATAAAATTAGTAGTTTAAAAGGAATATCAAAGGTATTGCCAGCGCATAATGAGCTGAATGTAAAAGTTGACTTAATAAGTAGTATTAAAAAGGCATTTGAAGATATAGAAGATAAAGGCATGTTAAAACAAGGAAATGGAATATTTCATTTTTGTGAATTCAGTATACATATATAAAGGAGGTGTGACGATTATGAGAATCTTGGTAGGACAGCCCATTCATGAAAAAAATGCTGATCAACTTGAAAAAGAAATAAAGAATAACCCAAATATTGATATGATTATATACCCAGAAGGATATTTAGTAGATGAAGATGCATTACTGGCCACATGTGAAATTGCTAAAAAATACAATAAAACTATTATAACAGGATATAAAAGTAAGGATAAGGATAGGGGATTAATTATAAATAGTTTAGGCGAAAAAGTATTAGATAGAGCAAAGACTCCAGAGGATGAAGAGCTATATAGCCCATCAGTTGTTGATAATGATGGATTAAGGATAGGCTATTTACTTTGTAGAGAAATACTAAAAGGCGGCGAAGGGTTAAAAATTGTAGGTGGAAGACTCGATTTTATAGCACATCCAATAGGTGTAGGGATGTTCAGTGAAAAGCAGTTTGAAGAATGGGTAGAGGTAGCAAAAAATATTGCAATAACCTATAAAACTACTATTATAGGAACAAGCCATGCGGATGGTTCATACAGAAATTGTGGAGTGTCAATTTCAATATCATATTGTATTGATGCTAGTGGTGAAATTGTTTTTATTTCAAAAGCAGATAAGAGAACACGAATTATAGACCTGTTAACAAAAAAAGTTGAAACTATTGATTAAGTAGCGTATTTGAATTATGCTAATGCCGAGATTAGGGGGATATTTATAGAGGTTACTCAATTATTTCACGGATATAAGCAAATTAGTATAGCGCAGAAGATAGATTTAAAACAAATTAGTAAATGGAATAAAAAGTGGGGGAATGAAATGAACTGGATTGGTATATTAGCAGTTTTAATGGGAGTAATTTATTTAACATATTCTGTTTTGTTTAGAGATAAAGTTAATTATTACAATAGAAGATTTAGTAGAAGAAACGAAATGACAATTATAAAATTAAGTGAATTTTTGAGGTTACAATTAAATTTTTCAATATTAAATTCCACATGCTGTATTATATCTGGAATGTTAATAATCATATTTAATCTTAATGGTTTATTTATTTTATTAGTAGCTATAGTATTCAGTCTAATGAATTTTTTATTAGTAGTAAAAAGTAAAATGAAAGGGTATGTAGACTATAAATATTAGTAGTAAAAAGTAAAATAAAAGATTATATATAATGAGGTGAAGAACATGATTGATTACAGTGAAATTATAAAAGAGAACTCTATCTTAGAATCAAACAGATTAATTTTAAGACCATTTTGTATAGAGGATGTAGATGATGTATTCTTATATACCAGTGATGATATTGTAACAAAATATTTGACATGGCCGTCATATAAGGATATATCACAAACTGAGGAAGTAGTAAAAAAAATTTATATAGGTAAAATTGGAGTTTTTGCAATTGAATTAAAATCAGAGCATAAATGTATTGGATGTATTGATTTAAGAGTATGTATTGAACATAATAAAGCAAATTTTGGGTATGTATTGAATAGAAAATATTGGAACAATAATTACATGTCAGAGGTGTTAAGTTTAATATTAGACCTTTCATTTTCAAAATTGGAATTGAATCGCATTGAAGCTACACATTATGTAGGAAATGAAGGCTCGGGTCGTGTTATGCAGAAATGTGGAATGAAATATGAAGGAACAGGTCTACAAGAAGTAAAGGTTAAAGGTACTTTCTATGACGTTGTTCATTATGCAATTTTACGAGAACATTGGATTAATCTAACACAAGTTCAAAACTTATAGAGAGATGCAAGGAGAATGGATTAATAGAAATACCCGCAGGTAAGATTAGAGAATTTGAAAATATATTTATTTGGTAAGGAGTTAAAAATGAAAAAATTGAGGTTATTGAATTTTATACCGTTATTGATGGCGGTACCATCAATAATTATTGGGGTGATAGCAATGTACACCAATAAAGTACCAATTGCTATTTTTGGTCAAAATATTTTTTATTTAGTATTAGCTGGAATAATTTCATACTTTATACTATTAAAAAAATCTAAAGTTAAAAATAATGCAATCACTAATACCACAACTATTGTAGTTGCAGTAATTCTTTTACTTCTAACTTTTATTAGTTCAGGAATAGAAGGAGTTCATAGATGGGTATCTGTTGGGCCAATTAAGTTTTACGTTGCAGTAATTGTACTGCCTATTATAATTATAGAACTATGGAAATTGTTACAAATAAGAGATTGGTGGTTTTCAGCTGCTATTACAATAGTTATAGCAATTTTACTTGCGATGCAACCAGATGCTTCTATGCTAACTGCATTTACTATCTCAATGATACTATTGTTATGGAATAAGATTAATAACAATATTTTTCGTTCTTGTATTGTAGTATTACTTTCTGCGTTGATTATTATTTCATGGGTATTTTTAGATGCATTACCACCGGTATCTTATGTTGAAAATATAGTTAGTTTGGTAGCGAATATGGGAATAATATGGCTTAGTTTAGGGTTTATTTCTCTTGTAATATTGCCACTGCCATTTATATTTTTTTCACCAAAAAAATATAAATTGTTATCAGTAAGCATTGGGATGTATTTTATAATTATTTTAATTTCTACTCTATTTGGAAATTTTCCAGTTCCATTGATGGGATACGGAGTTTCCCCTATAATAGGATATTTTATATCTATAACTTGGTTCGCAAAATCCAAAATTAATTCATAATGTTCATATAGTCTGAATTATTTACACATAAACCATCTATATTATTTGTTAAATATAGGGGGTTTATGCGTGTGAATTTATAAGCAATTATAGGTACAAAAAACAATCATTTTTGCATTTTGCACCTCATAACGGAACGAGTTGTTGAAAGTCAGCTTTTTTTAATGACATATATAGGATTATTATTATAGTATTTATGTAAATGGTACATAAGGCAAGGAAATATAAAAGCAGAAAGGATTTAGTAAATACTTGTAGAATAGATATAAGATTACAAATGAAAAGGCGGAAAATAAAGAAGTTTATTATAGAATTTTATAGAGGAGATTTTAAAATGGAAGTATTTTCAAAACCAGCAGTTGGTGGAATTATAATTAAAAATGAAAAAGGAATTGACTATATTTTGATTCAGGAGAGGTGCAAGGAGAATGGCGGGGCAGAGAACGGACTAATAGAAATACCTGCAGGGAAAATTAGAGAATTTGAAAATATATTTGATTGTTTAAGAAGAGAGATTTGGGAAGAAACGGGGCTTAAGGTCATTGAAATCCTAGGAGAAGATGAAGCTGTAATTAATAAATCAAATGGCTTCAAGGTTATAAATTATATTCCCTTTGCTTGTTCTCAAAATATAGAGGGTAATTATCCTATCATGGTTCAGTCTTTTATATGTAAAGTTTCGGGACAAATATTAGATAAAACAAATGAAAGTAAAAATATTAGATGGGTTTCCATAGATGAATTAAAAGACATGTTAGATAATAATGAAAATGGATTTTATCCAATGCATGTAGCTACATTAAAGAAATTTATAGGTAAGAGGTAGAAAAAAGAGTGAATACAAATATATATTTAGTACAATTAAAAATTAAAGGGGGTATAGATGAATAATATAGGAAAAAGAATAATGGTAATAGGTTCACCGGGTAGTGGCAAGAGTACATTTTCAAGAAAACTTGCAGGGGTAGTAGACCTCCCACTTATTCATCTTGATAAAGAGTTTTGGAATAATGGCTGGATTGAGACCCCGAAGGAAGACTGGGCAAAAAAACAAAAGTGTTTAATATTAGGCTGTGAATGGATAGTAGATGGTAATTATGGTGGTACCATGGATATTCGTCTTGAAAAAGCTGATACAGTAATTTGTTTTAAATTAAGTAGAATAGTATGTTTGCTGAGTTATTTTAAACGAGTTATAACAAACATAAATAAAGTAAGGCCAGATATGCCAGAGGGGTGCCCAGAGAAGATTGACTTTGAAATTATGAAATATATTTGGAACTTTCCTAAGGCATCAGGACAAGCAAATATAAGTAGACTCGAAAAAAGTAAAGATAAACAAATAATAGTGTTTAAAAATAGAAGGCAAGCAAAGCAGTATATTATAGAAATATCTAGTGGGAAAAAAGAAGAGGTAAATTGAAATAGTTTCAAAGTTTATAGGACCAAAGTTACTTTAAGTCTTGATGTATGCACTATCAATGTAAGAGAAAATTATGACATATATTTGAACCGGAAAGTGTGTTAGAATAGGGAATATAGAGCAAAAAGTTATTAATTGAGCAAATATTTATTAATGACATATTTAAAATAAGGAGGCAAGATACAATGGATTTAATAAAAGAAATATATGAAAAAGATATTGGTTACAATTACGAAAATATAAATATTTCATATAAGATTAGGAAAGCATCAAGATCAATTGTAGTAAATGATTCACAGAAAATAGCCTTATTATTTGTATCAAAGAATAACTATCACAAGCTACCAGGCGGAGGAATTGAAGCAGGTGAGGATATTAAAACTGCTTTAAATCGTGAAGTAATGGAAGAAGCTGGAGTTAATATTGATGTTTTAGGTGAAATTGGAACAATCATAGAATATAGAGATAAGCATGAATTATTACAAATATCATATTGCTATTATTCTGAGGTAAAAGGGGATATTAAAAAGCCATCATTTACAGAGGTCGAAAGAAATAGTGGTTTTCAACTAAAATGGGTGACCTTAGATGAAGCTATATCTATTCTTGAAAATGATGCACCAGATAATTATCTTGGGAGATTCATTCAGAGTAGAGATTTAATGTTTCTAAAGAGTGCCAAATGTCTTTTAAACAGTAGCAATATATAATAATTATTTGATATTATATATTATTTTATTATAGTCAGGGGATGGGTGAAAATTGAAAATATATATAACAAGACATGGAGCAACGGAGTGGAATAAAGAAGGTAGGATGCAGGGTTGGCAAGATTCAAATTTAACCGAAATAGGTGTTGATAACGCTAAAAAGCTAGGTGATAGTTTGCAATCTGTAGATTTTGATTATATTTATTGCAGTCCACTGGGGAGAGCTTTTGACACAGCAAAATACATTAGAGGAAATAAGGATACTGAGATAATTAAAATTGAAGATTTAAAAGAAATGGGATTTGGTATATGGGAAGGTATGGACCATGAAAAAGTAAAAGAGCTATATCCTACCCAGCAGTTTAATTTCTGGAGCAAGCCTCAATTGTATGAACCTATAGATGGAGAAAGCTTCCATGAATTGATTCACAGGGTAAAAAAAGCATTATATGATATTATAAATAATACTACTGGTGAAAATATTTTAATAGTAACCCATACAGCTGTAATAAAGGCAATATATTCAATAATCAAGAATTATTCTATTGAGGATTTTTGGAGTAAACCCTTTATGTATGATACATGTTTAACAGTACTGGAAGTGGAAGATAAGAAAATTGAAATTATTTTAGAGGCGGATATTTCACATTTAGATTAGAATATGTTTAGTGCGAATAATATAAAGAATTTTAAGGGAATCCATTTTAGGATTCCCTTAGTTTAAGATTAAGGCATTAAGGGAAGCCTAGAAAGTTTTACGGTGGGTGTATTTAATGAAAATAATGATATAGTTGGATATGGCGGATGCAAAAAAAATGGGATGGCTATGATTTGTCAATTCTAGATTTATACAATGCAATGTAATAATCAATAATTATACCTAATCCAATACCAATAGCATAGGCTAATAAGTCAGTATATAAAAATACATATCCTAATACCAATCCACCCAAAGTTGTTCTTCTCATATTATCTATCCAAATAGCATGATACAATTGGCTTAATTCAATAATATAGCAAAATGATATTCCCATCAATGCAATTAACTTTGTTTTCGTACCCTTAAAAATAAAACCAAAAGCAAGAAAAACCATTAATGCCCACAGAGCATCACCCAAATATGTATTCAAAAAATCTGGTATGACAGTAGCCGTCTTTCTCGAACATAATCCTAAAATAATTACAATTATTATCATGAATCCATAAAATAGCCTATTGCGTTTATAAATCATATTTAACCTCATTCCAAATTATTCTTTTAATTTCCTATTTTTTCTTCTCACAATTTTTGTTATTTAGCTAATCTATGCTGCGCTTCAAATTGCTTAGTACCTCTATTAACTATAATTATAGCATGTTGTAAAGTTTGTTTACGTAAATTCCAATGAAGTTTGCATCGCAAGGTAAAATTTCCATACTTTATATGATTGAAGAAATTGGAGAAGCAATTGCAATAATAAAAAAATAAAATAAAAAATACCTTTACATTTCCTCCAAATGGTGATAATATAACTTTAATTTAATAAATCAATTAATTCTCATCAAGAGAGGTAGAGGGACTGGCCCTATGACACCTCGGCAACCGTCAGATATCATTCGTCTGAAAAGGTGCTAATTCCTGCGCTAAGTTCCTTAGAACTTGGCGGAAGATGAGAGAGGTGCCTTGTAATTTTATACCTCTTTCATCATTTATACTGATGGGAGAGGTTTTTTGTTTTTAAAATAAGTTTGAAATAAAATTTAATATTGTCTTATCAAGAGAGGTGGAGGGACTGGCCCTATGAAACCCGACAACCAGTATCATATATGATACATGGTGTTAAATCCTGCAGTATTGCTGCAAGATAAGAATAAGTTTGGCATTAGAGCCCAAGTTTATTCTTGGGTTCTATTTTTTTTAGGAAAATAATTTCGAGTAGCGATAATTGCAATGAAAAAAGTAATAAATTATGAAGAGGAGATGAGATTTTATGATTAAAGTTTGTGACGTAAGTAAAAGTTTTTCCAATGACAAAGTATTAAATAGTGTTTCTTTTACAGTGGATAAAGGCGATATTTATGGAGTGATTGGTCACAGTGGTGCTGGCAAATCCACTTTACTTAGATGTTTTAATGGGCTTGAATCCTATGATACAGGTAGCATTAATATAATGGGAAAAGAAGTAAAGCAGTTAAGTTCAAAAGAGCTTAGGGAATTTAGAAAAAATGTAGGTATTATATTTCAAAGCTTCAATTTGATTAACAGAAAAAATGTTTTTGAAAATATAGCGTTTCCACTGGAAGTATGGGGAACTGATAAAAACCTTATTAAAGAAAGAGTAGATAGCTTAATAGAATTAGTTGGACTTAATGATAAAGTAAATAGCAATATACGCGAACTTAGCGGAGGACAAAAGCAAAGAGTTGGAATTGCAAGAGCCTTGGCACTTAATCCAAAAATATTACTTTGTGATGAAGCTACCTCTGCATTAGATCCTAAAACTACAAAATCTATATTGGAGCTTTTAAGAGATATCAATAACAAATTTAATATAACAATTATTGTGGTTACACATCAAATGGAGGTGGTAAAAGAGATTTGTAATAAATTTATTCTTTTAGAAGGAGGTGAGATTAAAAGTAGCGGTATTACAGATGAATTATTTATTAGACCAACAAGTGAAATGAAAACACTTATAGGAGAGGAAGAATTATTACCTAGTACAGGGCATAATATTAAAATATTTTTTCCGAAAGAAATTAGCCAGAGTTGCGTAATAACTTCCATAGCCAGGGAGTTAAATATAGATTTTTCAATAGTATGGGGCAGGCTTGAAAAATTCAGAGATAATGTAATGGGAAGTCTTATAATAAATGCAAGTGATGAAAATAGGGAAAAAATATTAAAATATTTAGATGGAAAATCTATAGAATGGGAGCTTATTAATTATTTATTGAAGAAGGATGAATATAAGGAGGGGGGAATATAAATGCTATTTAAAGATGTTTTACTACCTGCACTTTTAGACACAATATATATGGTAGGGGTGTCTACAATTTTTACAGTGATTTTAGGGTTTATAACAGCCGTGGGACTTATTATAAGTAGTCCTAAAGGGCTAAGACCAAATGTTCTAATTTATAAAAGCTTAAACTTAGTAGTAAATATACTTCGTTCTTTTCCGTTTATTATATTAATGATATCTATATTCCCTTTAACCAAACTTATTGTTGGAACAACCATAGGTACGAATGCAGCTATAGTTCCATTAACTCTAGGAGCAGCTCCTTTTGCCGCAAGAATAATAGAATCTGCACTACTGGAGGTTGATTACGGAATCATTGAAGCGGCTAAATCTGTTGGTGCAAAAACCTATCAAATTATATTTAAGGTTATGGTAAAAGAGGCGATGCCATCTATAGTTCTTGGAGTTACGTTAACTATAATAAATATTATAGGTTACTCAGCTATGGCTGGGACAATTGGTGGCGGCGGCCTGGGAGATGTAGCAGTAAAATATGGCTACTATAGATTTAAAACAGACATTATGATATACACTGTTATTATTTTAATTGTAGTTGTGCAAATTATTCAAGCCTTAGGAAATTTATTGTACAGAAAAATGATTAGATAAATCTTAAATTATACAAATGCGAGGGGGATAACAATTAATAATTGTTATCTACACCACAGAAATACGAGGGGGAAAATTAAAAATGAAAAAAATATTAAGCGTATTATTAACAATAGTTGTGATCTTAACAGTAAGTGGTTGTGGAGCAAAAAAAGAAGTGGCTGCACCTGCAAAGGTAGCACCTGAGAAAAAAATCATAAAAGTAGGTGCCACGCCTGTGCCTCATAAAGAGATATTAGAGGTAGTAAAGCCAATCCTTGCAAAAGAAGGATATACACTTGAAATAGTAGAATTTACTGACTATGTAACACCAAACACTTCACTAGCTGAAGGACAACTAGATGCTAATTTCTTTCAACATGTACCTTATTTGCAATCTTTTAGTAAAGAAAAAAATCTAAAACTTGATTATACTGTAAAGGTTCATCTAGAACCTATGGGCGTGTATTCTAGTAAATATAAAAAACTCAGTGATTTAAAAGATGGGGCTGAAATAGCTATTCCAAGTGATCCTACAAATGGAGCAAGAGCACTTAGAGTACTTGAAAATGCTGGACTCATAAAATTAAAAAGTGGTGAACTTATTTCAAAACTTGATATTACGGAAAATTTAAAAAAACTTAAAATAACTGAACTAGATGCTCCTCAACTTCCAAGGATATTAAAAGATGTGGACGCAGCAGTTATAAATTCAAATTTTGCTATAGAGGCTAAATTAAATCCAGAAGCGGATTCACTAGCAATTGAATCAAAAGATTCTCCTTATGCAAATGTGCTTGCAGTTAGAAGTGAAGATAAAACTAAACCTTATATACAGGCACTTTCAAAGGCTTTAAATTCTCCAGAAGTTAAAAAATTTATTGAAGATAAATATAAAGGAAATATAATTCCAGCATTTTAGGCACCAGATAAGAAATAAAGTGCCACCTACGTGGCACTTTATAATTTAGATACAAGGTAAACTCACTTTCAAGTGTGAACTCACTTTTAAGTGGCAAGTTTTTTTAAAATAAGATGCCTTAAAAGAGGAAAGCTATATCATTTATAGAATACTTTAGTATACACAATTATCTTCTCTTCGGAGAAAGAAGGAGGCATTTTATGAAAATGTTAAAAGGTACAAAAACAGCTGAAAATCTAATGAAATCATTCGCAGGTGAATCACAAGCTAGGAATAGATATACTTATTATGCGTCTGTAGCGAAAAAAGAGGGATATGTACAAATATCTAATATATTCACAGAAACAGCAGGCAATGAAAAAGAGCATGCTGAAAGATTTTTTAAATTTTTAAGCACAAGTTTAAATGGAGAAGTGGTAGAAATCAATGCTACATATCCTGTAGGACTATCAGATACTAAGTCAAATTTATTATGGGCAGCAAATGGAGAAAAGGAAGAATGGTCAGAACTTTATCCAGAATTTGCAAGAGTTGCTGAGGAAGAAGGATTTGCTGATGTTGCTTTTGTTTATAGAAAAATTATTGAGGTTGAAAAGCATCATGACGAAAGATATAGACAACTATTAAGCAATATAGAAAATAATTCAGTATTCAATAAAGATACAGTAGTTAATTGGAAATGTATCAACTGTGGTTATATTTTTGAGGGAAAAAGTGCTCCAGAAATATGCCCAGCCTGTGCACATCCAAAAGCATATTTTGAGGTATTAGCTGAAAATTATTAATATAAAGTAGATATAAGAATGGGAAATGGATTATTAATAAGATAATCCATTTCCCATTATTTTATTTATAAAATGATTATTAATTTCTAAATTGATTTTAAATAAAACAGTGAAATTATACAACTTGGTAATTTCCATGTGGATGGCACTTTATTTTGGTAAACTATCAATGTATTCTACCATTTTAGATTGATTCTCTACTAATATTTTTTGATTTTGAATTAATATATCCATTTTCTTATGCAAATCTTGAATTATTAATTCAGATTTAAGATTTATTTTATAATCATTTGTTGATTTTATCCTATCTTTATCTTCCTGTCTATTCTGGCTCATCATGATTACAGGGGCCTGTATAGCGGCAGTGCAAGACAGTACTAGATTAAGAAGTATAAATGGAAACGGGTCAAATAAATTTTTGAACATGGAATTTAATACTATCCATATTGCTATAATTGATAATGCAATTATTATAAAACTCCAGCTTCCTACTGATGCAGCTATTTTATCAGCCATTTTATTTCCGAAAGTAAGAGTCTGTGCATGAGCAATCACGTTATCTTTGGATATTTTATTTCCAATTAATTCATGTAGTAGTTCTTCTTCAATATCGTTAAAAATTTCTCCTTGTTCTAATATTTCATTTACGATTTTTTCGGTATCTGATTTTTCTTTTTCATTTTCCATGTAAATATCCCTCCTTATATAACTTTAAAATGTATATACAATTTGATTTAAAATAAAAATACGTTATTGTCCATGACTTTATTTAAGTTATTATACTATACTTCCCGTTTTATAAATAGGTGGTTAATTTGGTTGGCACTTTTTTTCAAAAGCGGTTGACAAAAGGATCACTTAGGAATACTATACTTATATACCCATATGGATATATACTATATTATTATTTGCTTTAAAGGATGTGAAACGGATGGAAAAATTATTGAACTTATTTAAAGTGTTATCTGATGAAACACGTATGAGAATTTTGGTGCTTCTATATCATAAAAAACTTTGTGTATGCCAAATTCAAGGAATACTAGAAGAAGGTCAGCCTAAAATTTCAAAGCATTTAGGTAAACTTCGGGATATGGGCTTTGTAAAAGATGAAAGACAAGAACAATTTATATACTATTACATAGATAAGGATAATGGGCTTCTTAAAGACATATTAGAGAAAATAATCACAAATTTAGAAGATTACGATACCATAAAAAAAGATTTAAAAAACCTTCAAAAGGGTGATGAGTATACAGAAATGTTTAAAAATAAATGCAATCCTAATAGTTAAAGATATATTTTTGGAAAATAATGAACAATTGAGAAGGTATGATTTAATTTCACAATATAAATGAAAAAAATATTATGCAGGTAGGTGACAAGAATGAATGTAATATCACAAATATTTAGTTGGATAAATAATGAGATTTTAAAAATGACTTGGCTCTCAAATCTTATTAAGGGACTTGTAGAAAATGTATTTGGGTTATCAATTAAAGAAAGATTAGGTGGAAGTGTACATTTTTTCATTTATGACACCATAAAAATATTTATATTGTTATCAGTATTGATTTTCCTTATATCCTATATCCAAAGTTATTTTCCACCAGAAAGAACAAAAAAACTTCTTGGAAATATTAAGGGTATCAAGGGAAATATACTAGGGGCATTACTTGGAACAATTACACCTTTTTGTAGTTGCTCTAGTATTCCAATATTTATTGGATTTAACGCAGCAGGACTACCCCTTGGAATAACTTTTTCTTTTCTTATATCTTCACCACTAGTAGATTTGGCATCATTATTAATTTTAATGTCTTTCTTTGGTGCGAAAATTGCTATAGCCTACGTTGTTGTAGGACTAATTTTAGCAGTAGTAGGTGGAAGCATTATTGATAAATTAGGGCTTGAAAAGTATGTAGAAGGTTATGTGAAAGAGATAGAAAATGTGGATGCAGAAATAATTGGGATGACAAGAAATGAACGAATATCTTATTCAAAGGAGCAAGTTAAAGATGTATTTCATAAGGTTTGGCTATATGTTTTAATAGGGGTGGGTATTGGAGCTGCAATTCACAATTGGATACCCCAATCAATAATAGAAACTGTAGTTGGAAATAACAATCCATTTGCAGTATTACTAGCTACTGCCGTTGGCATACCAATGTATGCTGACATATTCGGAACCTTACCAATAGCAGAAGCGTTATTTGGTAAAGGTGTAGGAATTGGTACAGTATTATCATTTATGATGGCAGTAACTGCTCTTTCACTTCCATCAATAATTATGCTTAGTAAGGTTGTTAAACCTAAATTATTAGCCATATTTGTGGCTATAGTTGCAACAGGTATAGTTATAATAGGATATTTATTTAATGCGTTTTCATTTTTATTAGTTTAACAACATTTCAGCATCGCAGATGATGATTTAGTACTAGAAAAATATAATAAAATTGTGCTCTACATTCGCACAATAATATAAATTTAGGGGGATAACAATTAATAGTTGGTATCTACCAAAGGGATATATATATAAGGAGGATTTATTATGATAATTAAAGTTTTAGGTTCAGGATGTTCAAGTTGCAAGAAATTAGAGGAAAACACAAGAAAGGCAGTAGAGGAGTTAGGCATTGAGGCAACTATAGAGAAAGTTGAAGACTTTAAACAAATAATGGCTTATGGAGTTATGAAAACCCCTGCTCTTGTAGTTGATGAAAAAGTTAAGATAATGGGAAGAGTGCCCTCAGCTGAGGAAATTAAGAAATATTTATAATTAAACCACCAAAGTAAAGGAGGATTATTTTATGAAGCCAAAGGTAGCGTTTATATGTGTTCACAATTCTTGTAGGTCACAGATGGCAGAAGCACTGGGAGTGATGTTTGGCTCAGAGGTGTTTGAAGCGTACTCAGCAGGTACTGAAACTAAGCCTCAAATTAACCAAGATGCGGTGAGAATAATAAAGGATTTATATAAAATAGACATGAATGAAACTCACACATCTAAATTAATTCAAGATATACCACAAGCTGATATTGTAATAAAAATGGGCTGTAATGTAGTTTGTCCAATACTGGCTCACAGGCATGAAGAAGATTGGGGATTAGATGACCCTACTGGAAAATCTGATGACGAATTTATAAAGACAGCAAGAATAATTGAAGAAAAAATAAAGGATCTAAAGAAAAGAATTGAAAATAATGAAATTGATTTAAGTGGAGAAGTGGTGTGGTAGTGTATTGCGAAAGATTGTGTAAATGTAAACTTCAAGACTTATGTAATAATAAAATAGAAACATAATTTATTGGCATTATAAATGTAAAATTATTGTGAAATTAAGGGGTGATTAATTATGAGTCAAGCTAAAAAATCGGATATGGGATTTTTCCAAAGGTACTTAACAGTTTGGGTGGCAATTTGTATGGTAGTAGGCGTGCTTATTGGAAAGTTTATTCCACAAATTCCAGAATTCCTAAATCAGTTTGAATATGCCAAGGTTTCCATTCCCACTGCTATACTTATTTGGGTAATGATTTATCCTATGATGATGAAGGTAGATTTCGAAAGCATTAAGAATGTTAGGAAGGAGCCAAAGGGTTTGTATATAACCTGGATAACAAATTGGCTTATAAAACCATTTACTATGTATGCAATATCTTCATTTTTCTTTTTTGTTGTATTCAAAGCATTTATCGCACCAGAACTAGCTACTCAATATCTTGCAGGAACTATATTGCTAGGAGCGGCTCCCTGTACTGCTATGGTATTTGTTTGGAGTTCTCTTACAAAAGGTAATCCAGCTTATACCGTTGTGCAAGTAGCCACCAATGATTTAATAATACTGGTTGCATTTATACCCATAGTGAAACTATTATTAGGCGTTAGCAACATTGCTGTTCCCTTGCGTACACTTATTTTATCAGTAGTTTTATTTGTTGTTATTCCTCTAGCTTTCGGAATTTTGACCAGAGTTATGATGACGAAGAAAAGAGGCCTAGAATATTTTGAAAATACCTTCCTCCACAAGTTTGATAATGCAACTACTGTTGGGTTACTACTTATGTTGGTATTGTTATTCTCATTCCAAGGTGAAACCATTTTAAACAATCCACTACACATTTTATTGATTGCAGTGCCACTAACTATTCAAACATTTTTGATTTTCTTTATTGCTTATTTAACAGGTAGAAAGCTAAAACTAACACATGATATTGCAGCACCTGCTGGAATGATTGGAGCATCAAATTTTTTTGAATTATCAGTTGCCGTTGCTATTGCGCTGTTCGGTATGGACTCTCCTGCAGCTCTCGCTACAGTGGTAGGGGTATTAACTGAAGTGCCAGTAATGCTGATTCTTGTAAAAATAGCAAACAAGACTAGTAATTGGTTTCCACAGCCAGTAGCTCATAATAAAAAATAATTAAGAGTATTAAATATATTAAAGATGCTAAAAGTATTAAAGTAATAAAATGATTGGAGAGATTAATAATGAAAAAAATGCAAATATTTGAAAAAGCAATGTGTTGTTCAACAGGACTTTGTGGAGTAGGGGTTGATCCTGAGCTTCTTAGGGTTTCAACTGTCCTTAATGCATTAAAAAAGAATGGCGTTGAGGTGCAGAGATTTAACCTATCAAGTTCACCACAGGAGTTTGTGGATAATAAAGTAGTGAATAATTTCATAAAGGAAAAGGGTATTGATGATCTACCGGTTACTATCTTAGACGGTGAAATTGTGTTAGTAGGAAGATATCCAACAAATGAAGAATTAATGAAATTTTTAAATGTAGAAGTGAGTTTTTTAGGCGAAAAACCTAAAAGTTTTAAAATAAAAGCGGCTCCTAAATCAGGAGGATGTGGTTGTGGCAACGGTGACTGCTGTTAATACTATAATTAGAGTTTATAAAAATTAAAAATTACGAAAATGCCAAACCAATCCACTAAGGAGTGGGTTGGCATTTTAAATTAATAATGAAACTGGAGGTAATTAAGCATGGAAATTTTCAATCCACAAAATATTAAATTTACAAAATATTTATTTTATACAGGCAAAGGTGGTGTAGGAAAAACTTCTACGGCTTGTGCTACAGCAGTTAACCTTGCTGATAGAGGGAAAAAAGTGCTTCTTATAAGTACAGATCCTGCATCAAATCTGCAGGACGTTTTTAACACTGAACTTACCAATAAGGGTATCAAAATTAAGCAAGTACCAAATCTAGTTGTTGCGAACCTTGACCCAATAAAGGCAGCAGCAGAACAACGAGAGAGTGTCATTGCACCTTATCGTGGGAAATTGCCTGATGCAGTGCTTAATAATATGGAAGAACAGCTTTCTGGCTCTTGCAGCGTTGAGATTGCAGCTTTCAATGAATTTTCAAAATTCATAACGGATGAAAAAGTGCAAAAGGAATATGACCACATTATATTTGATACTGCGCCTACTGGTCATACCCTTAGAATGCTTCAATTACCATCGGCCTGGAGCAATTTTATTAGCGAAAACACACATGGTGCATCTTGCTTAGGTCAACTTTCTGTGCTGGAGAGTAAAAGAGAAATCTATAAAAAAGCAGTAGAAACCTTGGGAGATGGATATTTAACAACGCTTATGCTAGTTTCTCGCCCTGAAATGACACCTCTTAAAGAAGCAGAAAGAGCATCGAGAGAACTTTCAGAAATCGGAGTAAACAATCAAACAATGATAATAAATGGAGTACTGACTTCTTATGATGATAGTGTATCTGAAAGTCTGTACCAAAAACAACAAAAATCACTTAAACAAATGCCAGAAGGCCTGCAAAATATTACTACCTATATGGTACCGCTTAGAGCTTATAATATAACTGGTATGGAAAATGTGCGTGCACTACTTACCAAAGACAATTATAGTTTCAGTAGTGAAAAGATAAAGGCGGAAACCATTCCCCAGCTTAAAGATGTTATTGAGGACTTGTATAAGAGTAATAAAAAAGTAATTTTCACTATGGGCAAGGGTGGTGTAGGTAAAACTACAATTGCAGCTGCCATTGCACTAGGATTATCTGCAAAGGGAAAAAAAGTACATCTTACTACAACTGATCCAGCGGCCCATCTTAAATTTGTTATTAATGAGAGCAGCAACATAACTATGAGTCACATTGATGAGCAGGCTGAACTAGAAAAATATAAGCAGGAAGTGCTTTCTAAGGCTAGAGAAAGCATGGCAGATGAGGATATTGAATACGTAGAAGAGGACCTTAGGTCTCCATGTACTCAGGAGATTGCAGTTTTTAGAGCCTTTGCTCAAATAGTGGATAAGTCGGAAGAGCAAATTGTTGTTATAGATACTGCTCCAACAGGGCATACTCTTTTGCTACTTGATTCCACGCAAAGCTATAACCAAGAAATCAAGCGATCGCAGGGAGACATTCCACAATCTGTGAAAAAACTGTTGCCAAGGCTCCGTAATGCTAATGAAACTGAAGTCATCATTGTAACACTTGCTGAGGCTACACCTGTATATGAAGCAATGCGTCTTGAAGAAGATTTAAAACGTGCAAAAATTTCAACAAAATGGTGGGTTATAAACTCATCACTGCATGCCACGGGTACTACCAATAAATTGCTTTCTGCAAAGGCAAGCAATGAAATTCAATGGATTAACAAGGTTGATGCAAATACAAAGGGTAAGTTTGCTGTCATAGCTTGGAGCCCTGATGAAATTAAAGGTGACAAGTTAAATGAGTTATTAGTGTAAAGGTATATATAATATATTCTAGGATAACTATTGTTTTTAATTATAAATATAGTATAATATATTTATAAAATAGGTGATGGAGTTCACCTTAACTATTGTGATTTTGCAATTAATGACTCCTACTTAGAGCTTGTCTTTAAGTAGGGGTCTTTTATTTTGCAAAAAATATTAAAGAAAAGGTAGTGCTTACAACATGGCAATGAGTTTAGCAATTATTATTATTTTAGGACTAGTATTCAATAAGCTATTTGAAAGGTTAAAACTTCCAGGACTGCTTGGAATGCTAATCCTAGGAGTTTTACTAGGGCCCTATGGAACGAATATAATAAGCCCGGACATACTTAAAATTTCTCCGGATTTAAGAAAAATTGCACTTATTATTATTTTATTAAGAGCAGGTCTTGGAATTAAAAAGGACACTTTAAATAAAGTAGGTGTTCCTGCATTAAAAATGAGCTGCATACCTGGCATTTTTGAAGGTCTTAGCATTATGTTTATAGCAAGTTATGTACTTGGAATATCGAAAATTGAGGCTGGGATGCTTGGTTTTATAATAGCCGCAGTTTCACCCGCAGTAGTTGTACCACCTATGCTTAATTTTATATCCAGAGGTAAAGGAGAAAAGAAAGGTATACCCACAATAATACTTGCAGGGGCATCAATTGATGATGTTTTTGCAATAACTATATTTTCAACCTTTTTAGGTTTATATAGCGGTAAAAATGTAAATATTCCAATGAAAATATTAGATATTCCTATATCTATCTTACTTGGAATAGCATTGGGTGTAATTGTAGGGATTATATTAACGTTAATATTCAAAAAATATCACATGAGAGATACTAAAAAAACTTTTATACTAATAGCTGCAGCAATTATGCTTACAGGAGTTGAAGATGTTTTTAAGGAGATAGTACCCATTGCAAGCCTTCTAGGTGTAATGACTATTGGTTTTATCTTATTAGAAAGGTATTCTAAAGTAGCAAATAGGCTGTCGTTAAAACTTAATAAGGTGTGGGTAATTGCAGAAATTCTTCTTTTTGTATTAGTGGGAGCACAGGTTAATATATACGTTGCCGTAAGTTCAGGTGTATTAGGATTAATTATTATTCTCCTTGGGTTAGTAGCTAGAAGCATAGGGGTATTAGTATCACTCATGGGAACTGATTTAAATGCAAAAGAGAGACTGTTTTGTGTGATTTCCTATATTCCTAAAGCTACTGTGCAAGCAGCCATGGGAGCTGTACCTCTAGCTGCTGGAGTGAAATCCGGGGAAGTTATATTAGCAATTGCCGTATTATCTATATTTATTACAGCTCCACTAGGAGCTATTGGCATTAAAATATCAGGAGAAAAATTGTTGCCAGAGGATTAAGATACATGAAAATAAATAAACATCCCATAATTACTTGTTTTTTTTCACTGTATCAAAATTTATAAAATGGTTAATAATTATAAATGGTTATAATAATTTTGAGCCCTCTATAAAATAGCGATATTATAACAAATATAATATTATAAATCAATATAAATTGTAATATAAGTTGATTATATATATAATAGGAGTGCATAAGAAAAAAACACGCATTGGATATAATAATATTATTCATATTATACAAGGAGGAAGATAAATGAATCTAGATGTAAACACACCAATTGACGACTTGTTAGAGACCTGGGTTACCTATTCACAAAAGCTTTTCTACACTATGCTAACTTCCAAACCAGAAATCGAAGAATTTAATAAAGTAAAGTTAGTTCTAAAAACAAAAGGAATTACAAATCTAGAGATACATAATGTTTACGACAAAGAATGTATTTTGCACTATACTAAGCAAGGTGGACTATTTAAAAAGACATTTATTTTAGAAAAATAATTAAATAACTTAAAATGCAACTTGCAGGGAAAATAATACACACTAGTATTAAGTGGTATATTTCTTTGGAGTTGCATTTTTAGCGTTATAAAGTGGACAATTATTTCTATTATATAGAACTATTTTAGTAAGTTTAAAATAGAAAAAAAGTATCGTAAGAAAGGCTAAAATTACCTGGGAATGATAGGTAAGACAAGGGTTTGAGGATGCTAAAACAAATTGATGAAAATAGCTTTTAATAATAATTTACACTGTAAAAAGTGTTATTTTTGGGTTGAGAAATTATTTCTCAACCTTTATTATTTTATAATCGAATATAATCAAATGTAATATGGTATAATTATATTTAATTAGTATAATTGAATTCTTTATAAATGTATTAAAGTTAATCATATTTAGTTTGATAATTAAAGTATTATAAAATATATAGATAAATAAAGAGAGTGATGTTTACTTAAAAAGCAACACTTTGAAATATAGGTTTATTTAAAAATAATTTAAGAAAGGAAAAAACAACTGTACTAACAAATATAAAAAAAAGGTAGGTGAAAATCCTGATTTATGGTTAGTTAATAGGAAGAAAATACTTGGAATAGTGTGTTTTTATGACGGTACTGTTTTTATAATAGACCTGTTAGTATAAAAGAACTAACCTAAGCAGTTTAATCCTGTGATACACCATGCTGTTTAGTCGACAGAACGAAAATATTGGATAAATAGATTGCTTAATATTTAGAAATCGGGAAAATATTGAATAATAATTATAAAAGTAAAGTTAAAAACAAAATCAGAATTATTCCACTAGGTGGACTTGGAGAAATTGGAAAGAATATTACTGCAATAGAATATAAGGATGAGATTGTTGTTATAGATTGTGGAATTTCATTTCCAGATGCAGATATGTATGGGGTGGATTTAGTTATTCCTGATGTAACATATCTTCTAGAGAATAGAGATAAGGTAAAAGGAATTTTTCTAACTCACGGTCATGAGGACCATATAGGAGCGTTACCTTATATTTTAAAACAAATTAATGTTCCTGTGTATGGAACACGTTTAACCTTAGGACTTGTGGAAAATAAGTTACAAGAACATGGGATAATGGCAGACTGTACGTTAAATGTAGTAAAACCCGGTGATATTGTAAAGTTAGAAAAGCTCAGTGTAGAGTTTATAAGAGTTAGTCATAGTATAGCGGACGCTTGCTCTATTGCTATACATACGCCTATCGGAAGAATTATACACACAGGAGATTTTAAGATAGATTATACTCCAATTGATGGGCAAGTTATAGATTTAGAGCGATTTGCAAAATTAGGTGGGCAAGGAGTACTACTTTTAATGGCTGATAGTACTAATGTTGAACGTACTGGTTTTACTATATCTGAGAAAGTAATTGGAGAATCATTAAATAAATTATTCCAAAAAGCAGATGGTAGAATAATAGTAGCCTCATTTGCATCAAATATCCATAGAATACAACAAATTGCTAATGCTTCAATCTCGGTTGGAAGAAAAATAGCATTTAGTGGAAGAAGCATGGAGAGAATCTCACAAGTGGCTATGGACCTCGGATATTTGCATATACCACAGGAATCTATAATTACCGTGGCAGAAATTCATAATTACCCTGATGAAAAGGTAACAATAGTAACTACTGGTAGTCAAGGGGAACCGCTTGCTGCATTAACAAGAATGGCATCATCTACACATAGGAGTATTGAAATACAAAAAGGTGATTTAATTATTATATCCGCATCACCTATTCCAGGAAATGAAAAATTCATATATAATGTTATAAATGAATTATTCAAAAAGGGTGCCAATGTAATATATAATACTACTGAAGAAATTCATGTTTCTGGGCATGCTTGCCAAGAAGAATTAAAATTAATTCACACATTAGTTCGTCCTAAATTTTTTATGCCAGTACATGGTGAGTATAGACATTTAAAACAACATGCACAACTTGCAGAAAAAATAGGAATGGACCCAGCAAATATTTTTATTGGTGAAACAGGACAGATTTTAGAAGTATCACAAAATGAATGTAAATTTGCTGGAAGAGTGCAAACCGGAGCTATAATGGTAGATGGACTTGGCGTAGGAGACGTTGGGAATATTGTACTTAGAGACAGAAAACACTTAGCAGAAGAGGGTATTCTTACTGTGGTAGTTACTATAGAAAGAGAATCTTATAGTATACTAGCAGGGCCGGATATAATAACTAGAGGATTTGTGTATATGAAAGAATCCAATGAGCTTATTAATGAAGCTAGGGATATTGTCAGAAAAGAGTTAGAGCAGTGTTTAAACAATAAAATTAAAGAATGGGCAGTAATAAAATCTTGTATACGAAATGCATTAGGTCAGTTTTTATATATAAAAACTAAGAGAAGACCTATAATTATACCAATAATAATGGAAATATAATAAAAACTAAATAAAAAACCAATTCTTAATTTAATTAAGAATTGGTTTTTTTATTTAGTTTTTATCTAATGGATCACCAATATCCTATATTTTACAATAATGCATTTTTTTTAATCTATATTTAATTTGTATTTATAATAGTTAAAAAAAAAAAAAAATATTATATAATATTGTAAAAACGTGTAAATATATGTATAATAGAAATATCAACCATTAATATAAATGCATTTAATAGAGATAGAGTAATGTAACTATTTTGAAAGCGAGGTGTGTATGAGTAATTTAACTCTTGATAATATTACAATGGAAGATCTAAATAGAAGAATCAATGATTTAAGAGATATTTTAAATGAAATATGCTGTACAGACCAAAATGCCGATGGAGAAGACGAAAGGCTCGCTGCAAGTAGAAGTTTAGACAAATTAATTGTTGAATATATGATGGGAATTGGGAAATAAGGGACGGCCACTTAGAAAATTATATGAGAAAGTCATGAATATGGAAATTAAAAAAATATATTACATAGGGGGATAAATATGGATGTTTTTCTAGCTAGGCAACCTATTCTTGATAGATATGATAAACTATTTGGGTATGAATTATTATTTAGAGATAGTGAAAAAAATATATACCAAAGTGAGGATGGCGATAGAGCAACTATCGCAGTTATAAAAAATAGCTTTGTAAATATAGGAATAGATAAAGTAACAGGGGGTAAAAAGGCTTTTATTAACTTTACCGAAAATATATTAAAATCTGATATTTTTGAGGTATTGCCCCCGGAATCAGTTATAGTCGAGATATTGGAGGATATAGAACCTACAGAGGAAATATTAGAGCTATGTAAAAAATTGAAAGCATTAGGGTATACTATAGCTTTAGATGATTTTGTTTATTCTGATAAATATATAAAACTTATAGAGATAGCAGACATTATTAAAGTGGATTTTCAAATAACTAAAGGCCCCGAAAGAAAAAAAGTAATGGAACAGGTAAACTCTGAAAACATAAAGTTTCTTGCAGAAAAAGTTGAAACTATGGAAGATTTCAATGAAGCGATGTCACTGGGATATACATATTTTCAAGGTTATTATTTTAGTAAGCCCACAATACTTTCAGGTAAAAGAATATCAGAAAACAAGGCTATTTATATGAAACTATTACATGAAATCAGTAGTAATAACTTCGCTATAGATGGCATCGAGAGTTTAATAAAAAAAGATATATCATTGTCTTTTAAACTATTAAAACTTATAAATTCAGCGAATTATAGTTTTGTAAATGAAGTAAAGTCAATGAAACAAGCATTGGCACTTCTTGGAGAAAAAGAAATAAAAAAGTGGCTATATTTAATGGCTTTTAGAAATATGGGAGAAGATAAACCAGAAATTTTAATAATTAACTCTTTAACAAGAGCAAGGTTTGCAGAATTAATAGCTAGTAAAGTTGGAAAAAAACTTAATCCTTTTAATGCTTATTTGCTAGGAATGTTATCTATGATAGATTTGTTATTAGATAAACCACTAGAAGAAATACTCAAGGAGCTATTAATACCCATTGAAGTAAAGGATGCTTTAAATGGCATTAATGATAATGGCTACAGTGGATTACTTAAATTAATTATAGCCTATGAAAATGGACAATGGGATCAAGTATCAAAAATTTCAAAAGAACTTAATTTAGATGAAAATTGTTTGCCAAATGAATACTATGAGGCTATTTTCTTTATGAAAATTTAGGTGCAATTCACGTGGCAAGTGGCATATTGATGTGGAATTATGATATATGATTTCAAGCTATTGTAAGCTATAAATGAAAAATGGAGTGGATTTAAATATAAACCATTCCATTTTTTTTATTTGAGGAAATTCTATTATTTTGTGACATTAGCTATATTATAGGGAATAAAATATATGCATTAAACTAAAAACAATGTATAATTAATATGAGTTATAAGAATATACAGCCATTTATATATAAATGAAAATTATAAATAATCTTAAGGGAATCATAGAAAATCCACAAAGAACCATAAAAATTTTACTATAAACCAGGATTTATAAAGGAGTCTTGTATGGAAATCATTGAAATAATCAAAGAAAGATTGTCAATATTTAAAAATTTGTATGATACAGTAAGAATTGTAAATCCAAACATTAAGAAAGTTGTGAATTTGGGGGAAGATAATACTGAAATAGCAGAAGGATCATGTTTTGATTTTTGGAAAACGGATGGATTTTGCAACAACTGCATCTCTATGAAATCTTGTCTTGAAAATGATACTTTTATAAAGATGGAGATTTCTGATGGAAAAATATTCATTATTATTTCATCTCCTGTTACTATAGAAAATAAGGTATATATTGTAGAGATGATAAAAGATATATCACAAACGGGAAGTATAATGAATAATGAAAAAAATATAAATAGCATTAAAAGTTTAATAAAAGAGATTAATGATGCTGCTATAATGGATGAATCGGCAGGACTTTATAATAAAAAGTAACATAAATTTCAAAAAAAATATGTTACTTTTTTATAGTGGAAAATTTAAATTTTCAATGGAATAAACTTAAAGCCCACGATATTTATGGTCTATATATTCTTTGCTTTTTTTATTTCCAGCTATTCTGTTTATATCCTTCTGTTTTCTTTCAATGAGTTTAGATTCCTTTTGCAGGGCTGAATAGCTTTTAAATCTTTTTTCATCAATAATTCCATCTTTAATAGCTTGCTTTATGGCACAACCTGGCTCATTTTTATGCATACAATCTGAGAACCTACATTGAGAACTTAATGCTTCTATATCCTCAAAGGCTTCACTTATGCCTTCAGTGCCACCCCATAGCTGTAGTTCTCTCATTCCGGGGGTATCTATCATAATAGCACCACTATCTAAAATGAACATCTCTCTAGAGGTCGAAGTGTGTCTGCCTCTGTCATCATACTCCCGTACTTCATTTGTCTCTTGAATAACTTCTCCTGCCAGGTAATTAAGCAAGGTAGATTTTCCAACTCCTGAAGAACCAAGTAATGCAATGGTTCTACCGGGCTTCAAATATTGATTTAAATCATCCATACCTATATTATCAACGGTGCTTACTATGTGAATTGGTACTCCAGAAGCCACTTTTTCTGTTTGACTTAATTTTGAAGCCAAATCCACACATAAGTCAGCCTTACTAAGCAAAATAACTGGAGCAGCCCCACTTTCCCAGGCCATAATTAAATATCTCTCTATTCTTCTTGCATTAAAATCCTTATTTAAAGAATTAACAAGAAAAACTGTATCTATATTTGAAGCAACAATTTGCTGCCTAGTATTAATTCCTGCAACCTTTCTGGAAAATTTGCTTTTTCTAGGAAGCACTCTATGAATGGTAGCTCTCATTTCAGAAGTTCGAAGACTTGCTACTACAAAGTCTCCAACTGTTGGAAATTCATCACTGTCCATTGCTCCGTGTCTTAACTTACCTGATATTTCCGATAGCATTTCTCCCTGCTCTGTATAAAGTTTATAAATATGCTTATGCTCTGCAAAAACTCTTGCTACGGTATAACCATCCTCTATAAAAGTCTCAAATTCTTCTTTATAAAATTCGTTCCAGCCTAATTGTTTTAAACTATAAATAAATATCCTCTCCTATGCATTTAATTTTTCATTATTCATATTAATAATCACCTGCGGTGCCAAAGACTTCAGAAGGAGAGTTACAGTCCCACTTAAATCTGCACCCTGTTATAGTGATTCTTTCCACTTTAAGAAACTGTGGACTTACCTTCTGAAATGCCATTGGAAATTATCTTTCTAATGCTATCTTCTGATAGATTATAAGATTCTGTAAGTTTAGAAATTGTAGTTCCATTTTTATAAAATTCATATATTTCCATATTACGCTGTCTTAGAATCTTTCGAGTGCCATTATTTTCACCCCAACCCTTCCGTACATTATCCTTTTTTGGAATATATATAATTTCACCTTGAATATATTTTTGTAGTTCCTTTAAAAGAGCTGACGGCAATACATCTTTCCCATTCTTGTAACACAATATTAAATTCCTCCCCCTTATTTTCAATGTTATTTAATAGTGTTTTAGAACTTTTCATTGAAACCGCCTCCTATATTTATTTGTATGGATAACAAATCTGAATTGTTAGCCTGTTTATTTTTCTATATAAAAATCCCGTGGATATAAAAACCATCCACGGGAATATTAAAAAAGGCAATAAAAAAAACACGATAACTTCGTGCATTCTGCCAAACTTTAAATTCATTTTAACGTTTCAGATGACGGTTATTAATTACATTTCGAAAGCACACAAAACAAAGGGTTAATAAGCCCCGTTTTATATTTTATAGATAGAACAAAAAAAAATTCTACAAAATTTTATACTGCCTTCGAATAATATTTAGTTATTGATAAAGTACCTCAAAAGCCTCAATTAAATTTATCATATAACAACATCCTCCTTCATCTGAATTATTTTACTTAAATTGATTATTCTCACAATTTCATTCTATTATAGAACTGTGCTTGTGTCAATAAGAATTGGTGCCACCCAGGTGGCAAGTTAATATAAAAGGAGGCAGGTCGCCTCCTAGTATTCATATGAGGTAGCCACAAGTCACCTCATATTTAATGGTAACTTTTAACCTTTTTAGGTCAAAAGCCACCTCCTAGTAATTATCAATATTATCATCTCCTTTCACTAGATTACTGCCTGTGTTTATTATTGCATATTTTAAGTTGAAGTCTCAAGTTAAAGAACTATTATAATTGTTTTTTCCTAAAAATCCACAATGAGTTTTAATATGTAAAGTGATTTTTATTTACTGATATTTAAATAAAATGAGCCTCAACAATTGTTGAGGCTCATTTTACTTAAATATTTTACAGTTACAATTTAATTATTCCTATTGAATTTAAGAAAACAATTATAAGTAGAATTGGTGTTATAAATTTAATAAATACATATAAAACATTTATTATACTAGCGTTATTTAAAGTTCCTTGATTTGATAGCTCTAGTTTAAAATCTTCCTTTTTAACAAAGTATCCAATGAAAATTGCTGTTAAAAGTCCCCCTACTGGAAGTAATATATTGGAAGATAGGTAATCAAAGGAAGCGAAAAATCCCTTTTGTCCTAATATATGAATATTACCAAGGACACTTGCGGAATCAGCAGATAATGTTGCCAAAATTCCAATTGACATCATTATGCCTGTTGTAAGTAATACCGCTGTCTTTCTGCCCATACCCTTTTCTTCCGTAAAATATGCAACTGGAACTTGAACATTAGATATCATTGCTGTTGTAGCTGCAATAGCAGTTAATAAGAAAAATGCTACTAATAATATATTACCAAAAGGCATTTTTGAGAATACAAGTGGTATGGTTTTAAATAAAAGCCCAGCACCTTCACTAGGTTTCATACCAAATGAGAATACAGCTGGGAATATTGCAATTCCTGCTAGTATTGAAACTAATGAGTCAGATAATGCAACTCTTACTGAAGTTGCTATCATATTGTTATTTTGTGTGAAATAACTTCCGTAGGTAATCATAATTCCCATTCCTAATGATAACTTGAAAAATGACAGACCAAGAGCAGTTAATATAACAGATGCATTTATCTGTGAAAAATCTACATGGAATAAAAATCTTAATCCTTGTGATGCTCCTGGAAGTGTTAATGCAGTTACATCACATACAAGAATTAGTATGAATAATACAGGCATAAGTGTTTTTGTTATTCTTTCAATCCCATTTTTAACTCCTGCAATTAAAATTATAGAAACAACTATAAGAACTATAAACTGCCATATAAGTGGAGGCATTGGTCCAACTAGTGTTGATGCGAATTTTGCTGAGGATGTAGCTGAAGTAACCCCTACAAAGTCACCCTTTATTGCTTTAAAAACATAGGAATAAACCCAACCAGCAACACAACTATAGAAAAACATAATTAGAAAGGCTGAAACTACTCCTATAAATCCAATACTTTTCCAACCTTTAGCAGCCTTTAACTCTTCAAAGGCTCCAACTGCATTTTTTCTTGACTTTCTACCAATATAAAATTCACACACCATAATTGGAATACCAACTAATGCAACACATAAAACATATATTAAGAGAAACGCTCCTCCGCCATTAGCTCCTGTTAAATAAGGTACCTTCCATATGTTACCTAAACCTACTGCTGAACCTAAAGTTGCGAAAAAAACTGCAAATCCTGATGAAAAGGTCTCTCTCTTTTTTTTCTCCGACATTACAAAATCACTCCTCTTTATATTTAATTAAATCATCAGCTTCAAAGCTGAATGTTAACGACTTCATAAAGGATTTAAATTCTTTATGAAGTTTTATTTTCGCTATAGTATACATCTCCCGCTTATAGAAATGGGAGATCTTCCTTCTGAAATGTCATTAAACAGGTCTCTATACCCGGGATTAAAGCTCTGTTTAAAAGAAATCAAATTTACACAAACTAACCATAATTAACATATGTATATATGTATATTTTGAGCAATAGTATAAAATCGCATAAAAATAGACATATATTTTCATGCCTTTAACAAAATATCATGTATATATTATTAAGTCAACAGAGATAAAAAATAGCTATAGATGAGTCAAATACTATTTGAAAAACTGATTTGCATATGATTAAAGTAGAGTGTAAACTTTATGTGTACTAAATATAGTACTTGTAAAAACTTATAGTTAACATTTCTAATGGTTAGAGCACTATAGTAGTTATATAATTCTATAAAGTATCTGAAAAAAATAACAAATCAGTATGTTATTTTATTTTTTTTAAATGCTTTAAAAAATTTAGTATAGAATTTATCAAGGAGGAATTAAGATGAATCAAATTATAAAGCCAGATCAAATGACACCAAGAGAAAGAATGGAGGCATTTTCAGCTGGAAAACAAATTGATAGAATCCCATGTGGTCCATTTTTAGGGGAGGCTTGTGCACCGCTTTTTGGACATACAATTAAAGAACATAATTTTTCAACAGAAGTAATTATAGATGTAGCGGTGAAAAGTTTTGAAACATTCAGACCAGATAGTATAGGTGTTGGTCCAGGGCTTCAGGGAATACCTGAGGCTATGGGAAGTGAATTTAAATTTCCGGAAAATGGAACACCTTACTTTAGTAAACCTATATTAAGGGACTATAAGGATATAGGAAAACTATCACCTATAGATCCTTATAAAGATGGAAGAATATCATATTTTCTTGAAGCGCTTAAAGTAGCTAATGCGAAAATTGGTCATGAAGTATTTGTAGGCAGTTCCATGGGAGGCCCATTTACTACTGCTGCTTTTTTAAGAGGAACAGAAGATTTCCTAAAGGATATAACTAGAAACCCTGAAATGGTACATAAATTACTCGAAATATCCACCCAAAGTGTTATAAACTATATTGACGCAGTATGCGATTTAGGGTTAAGTCCAAGTATTGCTGAACCTGTTGCGTCAGGTACTATGATTAGTGCTAAGACATTTAGAGAATTTGCAAAGCCATATTTGAAAAAATGTATGGATAGAATTATCGAAAGACGAGGAAGTGGTACCACCCTTCACATATGTGGAACAACTAAAAAAATATGGGCAGATATGGTGGATGTAGGTATTGGAAATTTAAGCTTGGACAATATAGATGATATAGGTGAACTTAAAGAGCAATTTGGGGATAAAGTTTGTTTAATAGGAAATGTAGCTCCAGTTGAAACTATACTCAGAGGAACTATAGAAGAAATACATAATGCAGGTAAGTTATGTATAAGCAAGGCATATGACAGTCCAAAAGGATTTGTTTTAAGCTCAGGTTGCGATATACCTATAGGAACGCATCCAGATAAAATAATAGCACTTATGGATTCCGCAAGAATATATGGTCAAAAGAGATAGCAAAGCTAGTGCCACCAAGGCGGCAAGTTCGGATTTCGATAACTGCCGATTCCACAAATGGCAGGTTGATGAACTGCATATAGAGGAGGAATAATAAATGTCAAATTTAAAAGAAGAATTATTACAAGCAATTTCTGATTCCGTGGTAGATATGGAAGAGGAGAAAACTATAGAAATAACTAAACAATTTATTGAAAATAATTTTGATGCTTACGAGGGTATTGATAAGGGACTGGCTCATGGAATGCGTAGAGCAGGAGAATTATATGACGAGGAGGAATATTATATTCCAGAATTGTTAATTTGCTCAGATGCTATGTATGCGGGCCTTGATATATTAAAACCTCATTTAAAAAGTAAAGATGGGGATAAAAAACATAAGGTAGTCATAGGCGTAGTAGAAGGTGATACACATGATATAGGCAAAAACTTAGTTAAAATTATGATGGAGACTGAAGGATTTTATGTAGAAGATTTGGGAAGAGATGTGCCAGCTATTAAATTTGTAGAAAAAGCCAAGGAAATAAATGCAGATATTATATGCTTATCTACTCTTATGACTACTACTATGTGCGGTATGGAAGAAGTTGTTAAAATATTAGAGAATGAAAATTTAAGAGAAAAAATTATGGTTATGATAGGTGGGGGACCAGTATCATCTAGCTTTGCTGAGAAAATAGGAGCAGATGTATATACCGCAGATGCCTCTAGAGCAGCTAAAATGGCAAAGGAATTGATTAATAAGGCAAAGGAAGAACTTAAAATATGATTACCCCAAAGGAAAGATTGTTTAAGGTTTTAAAAGGGGAAAGGGTGGATCGTCCACCTTGCATTTGTCCAGGTGGAATGATGAATATGATAACGGAAGAGGTAATGGATATCACAGGAGTTAACTGGCCAGAAGCTCATAGTGATGCTGGGATGATGGCAGGGCTTAGCTTCGGAGTTTACGAAAATGGTGGTTTTGAGAATTTTGGAGTGCCTTTTTGTATGACCATAGAAGCAGAAGCCATGGGTGCGACTGTATATATGGGCACAAAGATTAATGAACCTAGGGTTACTAATTATCCAATTAATTATGCCTCAGAGTGGGATAAATTAAACAATATAGATGTAAGTATGGGCAGAGCGAAAGTGGTACTAGAAGCAATTAAAATTCTGAAAATAAAAAATCCACTGGTGCCTATAGTGGCAAATTTAACAGGACCTGTTAGTTTAGCTTCTTCACTAATGGAACCTATGGTTTACTATAAGGAGTTAAGGCGTAATCCTATAGAAGCTCATAAATTTATGAAATTCGTTACAGAAAATCTTATTACCTTTGGGAAAGCACAGATAGAAGCTGGAGCAGATGTTTTAACTATTTCTGATCCAAGTGGTACTGGAGAAATATTAGGACCTAAAATGTTTAGGGAATTTGCGCTACCTTATTTAAATACAATAATTGATGCACTAAAGCATGAATGCGCGGGTGGAACCATTATTCATATTTGCGGGAGACTTAAAAGTATCTACAGTGAATTAAAGGAGTTACATAGTAATGCTATAAGCTTTGATGCAATAACTAATGTCACTCAAATGGTAGAGTTTGTTGATAATAAAGTTATAATGGGAAATGTAAGCACCTTTGCTCTAGAGAATAGCTCTCAGGAAAATATAAAGAGTATAGCTGAGAATTGTATGCACAGTGGTTGTGATATTTTATCCCCAGCCTGTGGAATAGGTACAAAAACCAGTATGGATAATATTCGTAGTATGGTGGATGCTGCCAAAGGATATAGTGAAATAATATGAGCTATTTAACAATTGCAAGTACTGGAGAAACATATGAATTTGTAGTAAAAACTTCCCTATTAAATATAATACAAGAAAAGGGAATAGGCATGGAAGGTCCTTGTGGTGGGCGAGGTACCTGCGGAAAATGTAAAATTAAAATTCTAAAGGGTGAAATAAATCAGCTAACGCAAGAGGAAACTAGTCATTTAACAAAAGAAGAAATAAAACAGGGTATAAGGCTGGCTTGCCATGTAAAACCACAGGGTGATTTAACGGTAGAGTTATTAGAAGACAAAAACATAAAACATGAAATTTTGACAGAGGGTTACATGCCTTCTATAAGTATAAATCCAATGATACATAAAGAAGTTTATAAGCTTATAAAACAAAACTTTAAAAATGATTTATCCTATGAGGAAATAATAGAAGATGTTGTGCAGCAGAAAATAGAGAGTAATAACATTGATTTGCTTAAACTTTTACCAGAGGCTTTTAAGCAAGGTGAGTTTACTGGAGTTTATTTAGGTGGCCATATTATAGGCATAGAACCTGGTAATACTGTGAAGGAAACTTATGGAATAGCTATGGATATTGGAACAACAACGGTTGTAGCATCACTAGTAGACTTAACTATGGGGGAAGAGATTGCCTCAGTAAGTGAAATAAATCCTCAAACAGAGTATGGGTTAGATGTACTTTCTCGAATTGCCTTTGTCCAAAGTAACCCTAAGGGGTTAGAGTTATTGCATAAAGGTATTATCAATTGCATAAATGGCTTAACTTTGAAGTTATGTAACGAAAATAGTATAGCAGCTTCTAGTATATATGAAATAACAATAGCTGCAAACACAACTATGATGCATTTGCTACTGGGTGTAAATACGGATTCTATAGGAAAAGCACCATATACACCAGTCTTTAAAAAGGCTCAAAATATTTCAGCAGGGAGTCTTTGTATAAATATATCACCTTTTGGTAGAGTATATTGTGTGCCCTCAGTGTCTAGTTTTATAGGCGGAGATATTACAGCAGGAATTATAGTTTCAAAGTTGCAAAAGGCAGATGAAAATATATTATTTATTGATATAGGAACTAATGGAGAAATAGTTATATCAAAGGCTGGAAAGCTTTCTTCTTGCTCTTGTGCTGCAGGCCCGGCACTTGAGGGTATGAATATTAGCTGCGGCATGAGAGCGGCTGAAGGTGCCATTGAAGGTATAAAAATTCATGAAAATAAAATAAGCTTAAAGGTAATAGGTGATAAAACCCCTGTAGGGATTTGTGGCAGTGGAATTTTGGAGTCTATTTCAGAGATAGCACGAGTAGGACTTATTGAAAAAACTGGTCGTATAAAAAAGAAAGAGTCAGTAATGGAAAGTAATCCAGGACTCGAACATTTAATAATAGAGGAAAATGGGAAACGAAAGATACATATTGCAATGGGCGCTAAGGAAATATACATAACACAAAAGGATATTCGTCAGGTGCAACTTGCAAAAGGGGCTATTTCATCTGGGTTTTATGCGTTACTTAATTTAATGGAAATAGATATGGTAGATTTACAAGAGGTAATTATTGCAGGACAATTTGGTAAACATTTAAATGTGGATAGCTTAATAGGTATAGGCATAATTCCGGAAGCCTTAAGGGACAAAATAACCTATGTTGGAAACTCTTCTAAATCTGGAGCAGTTATGTGTTTATTATCACAGCAGGTAAGAGAGGATATAGAAACCATAGCTAAAGATGTAAATTATTTTGAACTTTCTACTATGGATGGATACGAGAAACTATTTACAAAATGCTTGAGTTTTTCTTAGAGAAGAACGCATATGGATTGCTGTAGGACATGATTAGCCTTGAAATTATTATATTATTTAAGCTGCGGTGGCCATCCATGTTACAAGTGACATCGTAAACTTGTCACTTGGGTGGAAACCTGCAGGTTTATTATTCCTGAATATTGGGTAAACTAAAGATTAAAGTATGACCTTCATAGCTACTAAGCATCTTAGATATTATAATATTAACTACTTCAGAAGGAGATTTATATTCCAACTGAAGTTTTATTTTTATTGTAGTAGGTAATCTAACTTATATAAGAGGTGAAAAATCTTATTAAAGTTGTCATATCATCACAGTATGTGGGTAAATCAAAGGTTACGTTAAAAAATACCATAAAAATCCTAGAAAAAAATCTGTTTTTGTGATATATTTATTAGAATATAGAGAAAATTTATAAGTACGCAAAATTATAAGTATGCTAGCTTATAAGCACTTACTTGTAAGCGAACTTACGCGTAAGCTAGATTAAAAGGAAGGTGACAAATATGGAAAACAAAACTGCTTCATCAAATTTTATAAGAAATATTGTTATGGAAGATTTAGAAACAGGAAAACACAGTAAAATCATAACTCGTTTTCCGCCAGAACCAAACGGATATTTGCATATTGGTCATGCAAAATCAATTATTTTAAACTTTGAACTGGCAGATGAATTTAGCGGTAAGACAAACTTACGTTTTGATGATACGAACCCAGCAAAGGAAGATAAAGAGTACGTTAATTCCATAGAAGAGGACATAAAATGGCTTGGGTATAAGTGGGATGAACTATTTTTTGCCTCAAACTATTTTGATGAGATGTATGATCGTGCTGTATTATTAATAAAAAATAATAAAGCATATGTTTGTGATTTAACAGCGGGCGAGATGAAAGAGTACAGAGGTACTTTAAGGGAGCCAGGAAAAGAAAGCCCATACAAAAATAGAACTGTGGAAGAAAACTTAGATCTATTTGACCGTATGAGAAAAGGTGAATTCGCAGATGGAGAAAAGGTTCTAAGAGCTAAAATCGATATGAGCTCTCCTAATATAAACATGAGAGATCCAATAATTTATCGTATGTCTCATGCAGTGCATCATAATACAGGTGATAAATGGTGTATTTACCCTATGTACGATTATGCACATCCAATAGAGGATGCAATTGAAGGAATTACACATTCAATTTGTACTTTAGAATTTGAGGATCATCGCCCACTATATGATTGGGTTATAAATAATTGTGAAATGGAAAATAAACCAAGACAAATAGAATTTGCAAGGTTAAATATTACAAATACCGTAATGAGTAAAAGAAATCTTAAACAATTAGTAGACGAAGGCGTTGTAGATGCTTGGGATGATCCACGTATGCCAACCATAGCTGGACTTAGACGTCGTGGCTACACTGCAAATGCTATACGTAATTTTTGTAGAGAAATTGGAGTTGCAAAAGCTAACAGTACAGTAGATGGACAAATGCTAGAACACTTTATAAGAGAAGATTTAAGCCCAAAAACACCTAGAACTATGGCAGTTTTAAAACCATTAAAAGTGGTTATTACAAATTACCCAGAATCTCAAGTAGAAATGCTTACAATTGAGAATAATCAAGATGATGAATCCATGGGAACTCGCCAGGTATCATTCTCAAAAGAAATATATATAGAACAAGAGGATTTTATGGAGAATCCACCAAAGAAATATTTTAGATTGTTTCCAGGAAATGAAGTAAGACTCAAAGGTGCATATTTTATAAAATGTAATGATTTAGTTAAAGATTCAGAGGGAAATGTATCTGAAATACATTGTACTTATGATATTGAAACTAAGAGTGGCACTGGATTTACAGGAAGAAAGGTTAAAGGAACAATTCACTGGGTAGATGCAACAAATGCGGTGCCAGCAGAATTTAGATTATATGAGCCTTTAATTTTAGATGAAGAGCAAGAAGAAGGAAAAACTTTCTTAGATCAAATAAATCCAAATTCTATTGAAATACTGCAAGGATTTGTAGAACCCAATATGGAATCTTCAAAGGTGCAAGATAAATTTCAATTCTTCAGACATGGATATTTCAATGTGGATTCTAGATACACGTTGCAAGATAAATTAGTGTTTAATAGAATAGTATCTTTAAAAAGTTCTTTTAAAATCTAAACAAAATATAGTATTTAACAAACGTAATAAAAGCCAGTATAGGAATAATTCCTATACTGGCTTTTATTATTATAATAGTCTAGTTTCTATTTCATTTTTAATTCGTGCAATAAAGGAATCTAGTGCAATTGAACCTTCATCATCATTTCTACGGCTTCTAACAGAAACTTCATTTAGCTCAGCTTCTTTTTCGCCAACTATTAGTAGGAAAGGGGCTCTTTGCGTGCGAGCTTCACGGATTTTGTACCCGATTTTTTCTGCTCTATAGTCTCCCTCTACTCTAATGTTCGCTGCCTTTAGCTTAGCTACTACCTTATCTGCATAATCATGATACTTTTCAGAAATAGGTAATACTTTAACTTGCATTGGTGCAAGCCAAGTTGGGAAAGCACCGGCATATTTTTCTATTAAAATTGCAAGTGTTCGCTCGTAGCAACCAATAGAAGTTCTATGGATAACATATGGACGTTTTTTAGTTCCATCTTTATCAACATAAGTCATGTCAAATCTTTCTGGTAGTGCGAAGTCAATTTGTACAGTGATTATAGTATCTTCTTTACCATGAACATTTTTGATTTGAAGATCAAGCTTAGGGCCGTAGAATGCAGCTTCACCAATAGCTGTCTTATAGTTTATTCCTAAATGGTCTAATATATCCTTCATTTTAGTTTCAGTATCTTCCCAAGCTTTTGGGTTGTCGATATATTTTTCTTTATCATTTGGATCCCCTTTAGAGAATCTATAAGTTATATCATCTTTGAGTCCTAATGTCTCCATGAAATAGTTAATTAAAGCTACAACATCCTTAAATTCTTGTTCTAATTGATCAGGTCTAACAACTAAATGACCCTCTGAAATAGTGAACTGACGTACTCTGATAAGGCCATGCATTTCACCAGAAGACTCATTTCTAAACAATGTTGAAGTTTCAGCATATCTAATTGGAAGGTCCCTATAACTCTTTTGATCAGAATTAAAAATTGTAAATTGGAATGGGCATGTCATTGGGCGAAGTGCCATAACGTCCTCATCCTTAGATTCATCACCAAGCACAAACATTCCATCTTTATAATGATCCCAGTGACCAGACATTTTATATAAATCACTCTTAGCCATAAGAGGAGTCTTAGTTATAACGTAGCCTCTTCTTTGTTCTTCATCTTCAACAAAACGTTCAAGTAGTTGAATTACCCTTGCACCATTAGGCATAAGTAGAGGTAATCCTTGACCTATAACATCTGACGTTGTAAACAATTTTAATTCTCGTCCAAGCTTGTTATGGTCTCTTTTTTTAGCTTCTTCCACTTGAAGTATATGAGCATCTAAATCAGATTTTTTTGTGAAGGCAGTTCCATATATACGACTGAGCATTTTATTTTTCTCGCTACCTCTCCAGTATGCTCCTGCAACTTGAGTAAGTTTAAAGGCCTTTATATATTTTGTAGACATTAAATGTGGACCTGCACAAAGATCTGTAAATTCACCATGTTTATAAAAGGATAAAACTGCATCCACTGGTAGGTCTTCGATTAATTGAACTTTAAAATTTTCATCCTGTTCTTCCATTAAAGCAATAGCTTCAGAACGATTAAGTTCAAATCTTTCTATTGGTAAATCTTCCTTAACAATTTTCTTCATTTCTACTTCAATTTCTTTAATTTCATCTGCAGAGAAAGAACCTTGTTTATCAAAATCATAGTAGAAACCTCCATCTATAGCAGGTCCGATGGCAAGTTTTGTACTAGGGAATAATCTCTTTACTGCTTGAGCTAAAATATGAGTAGCGCTATGTCTAAAGGCTTTTTTACCTTCCTCATCATCAAAAGTTAATATACTAAGTTCAGAGTCCTCAGTAATTTTGAAACGTAAGTCTACAGTTTCACCATTTACAGTTCCAGCACAGGCAACTCTTGCAAGTCCCTCGCTAATATCTTTCGCAATTTCGATTACAGTCATTCCAGATTCATAAGATTTCATTGAACCATCTTTTAATTTAATATTTATCATATATATTACTCCCTTCTTTTTTTATGAATTTTTAGTAGAAAACCAGCATGCCTTTAGGCTTGTGGCTGAATGCCTTCTTTTAAATTAAGTAGTAGTTTTTGTGATAGATAATATATATATATGCGAGAACTATTAAACTCGTAAGTTCACTTCGTTAATGTTATACAAGTTTTATAAACATATTTTTTATAAAACAAAAAAACCTCATCCCAATTCTAACTATAGAAAAGGGACGAGATTATAATTTCCCGCGGTTCCACCCAAATTGTTTATAAAAATAAACCACTTATTAATTATAACGGAATTACCGGACTTTATTGGAGTCACTCAGAGGTGGTCTTCAGCAATGAACATTTAAGAATAATTTCAGCTAATGTATTCTCTCTCTGTAAACATGATATGGCTTACTTTTCTCTTCGTAGTGTTAAAATATTTAATTTAAAGTAATTATAGCACTTGCGGTAAAAATGTCAAGGTGTCAATAATATTAGTTTAGAACTATAATATGCATTTTAGAAAATAACTATATTTGGTTATTTTACTACGTTAAATTGTGGTGCATAAGTATCCTTAGAAAGGACATCAAAGATAAATCCTTGATTTTTAAGACCTTCAATTATTTCTGGTAAGGCTTGTACAGTTGTAGTTTTTGGTGCTAAATCATGCATTAAAATAATGGCATGTTTTGTTTGAGAACTTTCAGTTAGAACAGCATGTACAATTTTATTTTTGTCTTGACGGTAAGCAGAAGCATCAGTGGAATCCACATTCCAATCAAAATATTTATATCCTTCTATGGTCATTTTTTTAATTACACCGGTCATTATCTCTTTACCACCATAATTATGACTAATAGTATTATTAGAACCACCTGGATATCTTAAAATATGATTAGGCTCCTTGCCAGTTATTTCAGTAAGAAAAGCATCTAATTTTTTCACATCATTATTAAAGTTATCTGGGGAGGTATAAACATCTTTATATTCATGACTATAAGTATGGTTAGCTAAGGCATGTCCACCATCAGCAATTTGTTTATATAAATCTCTTAAAGCAGGGTGACCATTTACAAAGAAAGTGGCCTTAATGTCATATTGTTTTAAGATTTTTAATATTTCTAAAGTGTTCTTTGATGGGCCGTCATCAAAAGTTAAATAAGCTATTTTTGCTTTAAGGGAAGTTTCCTTATAAGATAGTTCATTTTTTTTAATTTTGTCTTGAAGACTTTTGTTTTCTGATTTTAACTTCTCATTATGGGACTGCATTTGGGTTATTTCTTGTTGTAATTTAGTAGCTTCATGTTCACTTTTTACAACAGTTACTTCGCCAACAGCTGCTTTAACAATTGAAGAAACAAATATAGTAAGAATGAAAATTTTCACTAATAGAAGTGGTAATGAGCTTTTTTTCTTTTTTCTTGAATTTCTCATAGTAAAACCGTCCTTTTTTTATTTTCATCTGCTTAAATTAATTATATTAATTTATAATAAGTTTTAATTTATTAACCTTTTCTGAAACCTTAGCATTTGTTTCGAGGAGCTGATTATTAACCTTTTTTAGAGTCTGATTTTCAGATTTTAGCGACTGAAATTCAATTTTTAAAGAATTATTTTCGGTTATAGTATCTTTAATTCTATTATTATTTGTAAAATGGGCATATATTGAACCTAAAAATAAGATACTGAAAATTATAGTAGCAATAGTATTTTTTCTTTTCATTTCTTGAGCTCCTTTGTTAAAAAATTTATCGATATATAATATAATACGCTATATTATATTATAATACATTACGATAAAGTTACAAACATAAATATTAACAATATTAACTAAAATATAGGATAAATTTTAAAAAAAATAATTTATATATAAATATATACAATTTTATGGTTTATATTGTATAATAATATTTGCCATAATTAATGGTAAAACTAAGTAATTGCAGTATTATGATAATTAAAAATAGATAATATAAGAAAAAATAAAAAAAATAATATAAATTGTGAAAAACTATTAATAAAAATCATAATTTTACGATAATTATAAAGGATAATGTTAAAATAAAAAATAAAACTGATAAATTGTTTTGTAAGTGTTAATGGGAGGAATATAGGTGAATGAAAAGAAAATTGACTTGAATAAGATAGCAAAAAAACAATTAAAGGCAAATATTGAGTTACTTAATATTGATTGGTTGTTTAAAGATGATGTTGCACTTAAAAATATGCCGCTTAAGGTGGCTATTGTATATGCTTTAATTAGTGGGTTTTGGATACTATTTTCAGATAGGATTTTAAACATTCTTATTGAAAATAAATCTTTAATGGTACGTATGCAAAGCATCAAAGGATGGTCTTATGCTTTAATATCATCTTTTATAATATATTTTTTAATTAACGAATTCACTAAAAAAAGTAAGGCTTCATCTCATACAATAAAAGAAAATTATCAGGAAATTCAAGCCACCTATGAGCAATTAATAGCTGCACAAGAGGAACTTCGGGCACAATTTGATGAATTAAATGAAAAACAAGCAATAATTGAAAAAAGTGAAGAAAGATATAAACTAGCTTTAGAAGGAGCTAATGATGCTATATTTGAAGTTGATCTTATAACTAAAGAGTTTTTTTCTTCAGATAAAATTAGTGATATTACAGGATATGATAAAGATGACATAACTTCACTGGAGGATTTAATTAAGTTAGTTGCAGATGAAGATAGAAAAATAGCGATAGATGATTTTAACAATCATATTAATGGAAAAACATTATATTACCAGAGCAGTTTGAAAATCAAGTATAATGGTGGCGGAGACAAATGGGTTTTGATCAGAGGCAAGTGTCTGAGAAACAAAAATGGTCTTGCAACTAAAGTTTCAGGCTCTGTTACAGATATTTCTGGACAAAAGGATTTTGAAAATAAAATTAATAAATTGAAGTATTATGATATATTAACAGACATACCTAACAGGAAATTATTTATTAATACCCTGGAGAGTGAGATTATTAAAGCAAAAGATAAGGAAGCTAAACATGCTGTATTGTTTATTGATTTAGATAACTTTAAGGAAATTAATGATACTTTAGGCCATGATTATGGAGATGAATTATTGAAAAATGTTGCAATTTCTCTTAAAGCTTCTATTAGAGAAGGGGATCTTGTTTCAAGAGTAGGTGGAGATGAATTTTTTATTTTAATGAAAAACATTGAGGATTACTCAGAGATAAGTTGTCTTTGCGAAAAACTATTAAGTTCATTGAATTGTGAAATAAGTATAGTTGGTAAGCAAGTATATACTTCAGCAAGTATTGGCATTACTGTATTTCCGGATGATGGTTATGAAACCAATATACTATTAAAAAATGCAGATACTGCAATGTATAGTTCTAAATATAATGGTAAAGCCAAATATTCTTTCTTTAATAAAAATATGAGTGATATAGTGGTAAGAAGGGTTGAAATAGAAAAAGGCTTAAGGCGTGCACTTGAAAAGAATGAGTTTGAAATATATTATCAACCACAAATAGATATTATAAATAATAAAATAAAAGGATTTGAAGCGCTTTTAAGATGGAATAGTACTGAGCTTGGAAAAATATCTCCATCAGAGTTTATACCTGTAGCAGAAGCAAGCGGATTAATAATTCCTATGGGTGATTGGATTATAAAAACTGTTTACATCCAAAATAATTTATGGAAAAGTAAAGGGTATTTATATGATACTATTGCAATAAATTTATCAGCAGTTCAACTTCAAAATGATAAATTTGAAGAAAATTTAAAAAGAATAATAACTGAAACAGAGGTTAATACAAGATTCGTAGAACTGGAAATTACAGAAAGTATTCTTATGAAAGATTTTGAAAAGGGTGTTAAACTACTTACTGAAATTAGAGGCTTAGGTATAAACATTGCCTTAGATGACTTTGGGACAGGATATTCTTCTCTTAGCTATTTAAAACAGCTACCTATAAATACATTGAAAATAGATAAGTCCTTTATCGACAATATTGTTACAAATGAAAGAGAAAAAGCCATAGTAGATGGGATAATACAACTTGCACAAAAAATTGAGTTAGACGTTATTGCAGAGGGAGTAGAAACAAAGGAACAAATTAAACTATTGCAAAGTATGGGCTGTAATCAAATACAAGGCTATTATTTTAGCAAACCGCTACCATCAGATGAAATCGAAGAAAAATTCTTAAAAACTAATTGGATTAAACCATATAATTAAAAAACAAAGAGCAGTGATTTTTTAAATCACTGCTCTTTGTTTTTTTTAAAATAATAAATATAATAAGGGATGTTCAATAGAATATTTTTATGCTATAATAATACATAAATGTATAATTAAGTAAATGAAATTAAGCTTAACAAAGTACATATGAGTTTTTGATACATTTTATCTAGGATTTATTTATAAATTCTAAAAGAACGAGGGGGATGTAAAAATGAAGCATGTATTTAGAAACATGGCAGTTGTGACAACTTTAATTTTCACTTTAAATGTAAATGCATTAGTGGTTAAAGTAAACGGGAAGTTACAATCACAGAAGTATTCACTAACTAGAACTCAAACCGAAAGTCAAACAATTGAAAGAAAAATAGAACAATATGATAATGAAATTGAAAAAAACATGGCTAAAACAGAGGAGAATAAAATTAAAATATTACAAACCGAAAAGGCAATTAAAAGTGCTGTAGAAGAGATAACTAAGGTTGGAGATGAAGCGAAAAAGGAACAAGAATTATTCGATGCTAGAATGCGAACCATGTACATGAACGGGTTTGATGGATATACTAGTGTTTTACTGAATGCAGAGAGCTTTGGAGATTTTATATCGAGAGTAGAGAATGTAAGAATCATAATAAAGTTTGACAAAAAAGTAATGGGTGAGTTTGAAGCAATCCAAAATAAATTAAATGAAAAGCAGCATTCTCTAAATAATACAAAGGTTGCATTACTTAATTTGCAGGTAGATAACAAGCAAAAGTTAGACAAGATAATCTTGGATAAAGAATCACAAAACAAATTGATAACTCAGTTAGATATCAAGGAAAATAATCTTATAACTAGGAGCGGTAAAGAGCAAGTATTAGTAAATCAAAGCATAGAAAAATCAGTAGATAAGTATACGTACTCAAGGGGAACCACTAATTTATCAAAAGATTCTATAATAAGCTATGCTTCTAACTTCATTGGAATACCATATATATGGGGTGGCACATCACCTTCCACTGGTTTTGATTGCTCAGGATTTACGCAATACGTATATAGCCATTTTGGAATATCGGTGGGAAGATCCACATATGATCAAATAAATGATGGTATAGGAGTATCTAAAAGTGATCTTCAACCAGGTGATTTGGTGTTTTTTGGAGTCGGGAACAAGCCTAAGCATACAGGTATTTACGCTGGTAATAATAATTACATTCATTCTCCTCGCACAGGAGATGTAATTAAAGTTTCACCTATGACGAGAGGTGATTATATAACCGCTAGACGATTAAATTAGAAAATAGCTACGCTTTAAGGCACATTTTAATAAATAGCAAGTCAAAATGCTAAGTATATTGACTTGTTATTTATTTTCAGGCACCTAAGGGATTAATAATTTACTGATTATAGTATTATACAAATCCTCTTCATCGACACCCACTAATAGTTCCTTGCCTACCATGGCTATAGGATGGGACTTACATTTATGACATTTTCCAAAACACTTTTTTATAGATATCTTTATATTAGGATGAGTTTCAGTTATCATAGTAATAACAGCATCATTCCATTTATTATGCTTGCAGAATTTAACTTTCATTAGATCAACTCCTTAAAATTTAGCAATTATAAGATGAAAAGAATATATATTCATATTCTATGCTAAATATTATGGGAATATAATCCTGAAGGGAAATTATATAGATGAATAGCTTAGGGACGGTTAACAATTAATTTAAACAAAGGAGAATTAAACATGGACAATATATTAATTATTGAAGATGAGGAAAAGGTTTCAGAAATACTAAAAGCATATCTTGAAAAAGCTGGATATGGGGTTTATTGTACTACAAGGGGTATGGAAGGAATAAAACTTTTCGAGAAAATACCATTCAGCTTAGTTATATTGGATTTAATGTTACCAGACATAGCTGGTGAAGAGGTGTGTAGTATTCTTAGGAAAATTTCGGAAGTCCACATATTTATGCTTACAGCAAAGAGTACATTAGATGATAGGATAGAAGGATTAAACCTTGGAGCAGATGAGTATCTAATTAAGCCTTTCAGTCCACGAGAACTAACTGCAAGAGTAAATGCGCTATTTAGAAGGCTTAATGGACATGAGTCTGAAACAAAAGTTTATAATAATGGAGACTTAGAAATTAATTATGAGAAAAGGATAGTTAAGGTACGTGGCACAGAAATAGCACTTACACCAAATGAATTTGATATAGTATATATTCTTTCATCCAATGGGGGTAAGGTATTTACTAGGGAACAGCTCATTGAAAGAATTATGGGAATAGATTTTCAAGGATTTGATAGAACAATAGATGTACATATTAAAAATATACGTAAAAAGATAGAAGAGGATAGTAGGAACCCTAAATATATAGTAACTGTAACTAGAATTGGTTATAAATTTGGTGGTGACTAATTTATGCAAAGCATAAGAAAAAGATTAAGTATTATTTTAGTGTGCACCTCTATATTAGTACTTTTGATAGCCACACTTTTGGTAAACATAGCAATATCAAGGACCTTTGATAAGTATTTAGTGGAAATACAAAATAAGAGGAATACTAGAATAGTAAAATATTTAGAAGAGGTATATAAAAGAACTAATAAGTGGAATGAAACATCAGGAATAGAAATTATGCATGAAGCTTATATGAGTAATTATTGCCTTACACTTAAAGATGAAAATAAAAAGATAGTTTGGGGAATGAACCCAAAGGATATGGCCCAAGATCCTAATGTTAATATGCATGTTAAAGATGAAGGGATTTATACTACAAGTACTTTTCAAATAAAACCTGTAGACAAAATTGTAGGATACGTAGAAATAGGGCAATATGCTCCGGTAATATTATCCCAAGAGGATGTAAATTTCAAAGTTTCAATAAATGAAAGTATTATTTTAAGTGTTGTACTTTCAACTTTAATAACAATATTAGTTAGTCTGTTTATTTCGAAGCAATTCTCTACTCCTCTTAGGCAAGTTTCAAAAATTTCTGTTCATCTTTCGAATGGAAATTATCACGAAAGGTCAACGGAGAAGAGTAGTATTTTAGAACTTGAAGATTTAAGAAATAGCATAAATACACTGGGAGAAAAGCTTCAACATCAGGATGTACTCAGAAAAAGGCTGATATCAGATATATCTCATGAAGTTAGAACCCCTCTTAATATTCTTCAAAATAATTTTGAAGCTATGATTGATGGTATATTTCCCGTAGATAATGAAAGATTGACTTATCTTAATGAAGAAGTTATTAGATTTGGAAAGCTTTTAGATAGTTTAAATGCCCTGAAAGAGGTAGAAGGGGAAGAGTCAGTTCTAAACCTGGAAGAAATGTCTTTGAAGGACACTCTAACCTCAGTTGTAAAGGAATTTGAATTAATAACTGAAAATAAAAATCTTAACATGACCTTAGAATGCAATACCAGTAAACAATTTAACATTTTAGGGGACACAGATAAAATAAAACAGGTAATTATTAATTTACTTTCAAATGCAGTTAAGTTTACTAAAGAGCAAGGTGAAATTAATATCACTTTAAAAGAAACTGATAGAAAAGTAATATTAAAAATAGAAGATACAGGCATTGGCATTAGTGAGGAAGACTTACCTTATATATTCGAAAGATTGTATAGAGCAGATAAAAGTAGACACGAAATAGAAGGTATGGGAATAGGATTAACCATTGTAAAAAACATATTAACCCTTCATAAGGCAAGCATAGATGTTATAAGTAAAGAAGGGAAGGGGTGCGTGGTTACTGTTTACTTTAAGAGGTATAGGGACGGTTAACAATTAAATAAATAAATGAACTGGTCTAAATAATTGGGGACGGTTAACAATTATTTACTCTATTTTTGAGAGGGTATAATTTTTTAAAAAAAAGCTTATACCCTTTAATTTCTAAATGTACTTATTAGTAGCTTATTTTAATTATCTTAAGAGTGCGGATAAATATTTATTTTGAATGCTTGTCCACTATTAATAAGTTAAAAATAAGTATCAACAATTTTTATTTTTTTTAGTTAATACAACAGATTAGGAAATAGATATGTTTGGTTAAGTATTTAAGAAGAATTTTAATGACTAACATTAAATTACATATTTTAAATTATAAAAAAGCATATAAATAAATACTGACTACGCATAGGATTTAATAAAATCCTCGATAATACTTTCATATTTTTTGTCAGAGCCAATTAATTCAATACCTATGCTACTTAATTTTGATATTCTGGCCTGTGTAATATTACCAAGCACGCCTGATATATCACTGGACTTAAAATTACCGAGGTTCCTCATTAGAACAATTGTTAATGCTTTTGCATGAACAAGCTTTCTACTGTATTTAGTATTAAGTAGGATCTTAGATATACTCATCTTTGAGGCTATAAATTCTATTATATCTTCAGATATGAATTTTCTTACAAGTACATTTCTTCCACTTCTATATTCTGTTTTTTCATCTTGGAATTCAAATTCTTCTTTTAATTTTTCGTCGTCGCATCCAAAAACAAGGCTATAGTAATTTTTTCTTGCAGTATCAAGATCATTACCGAAAAATCCCATGACAAATTCATAATCAACTATGTTGAAAAGGTCACGTCTTTTACCAACATATATTCCCAAACTAGAAAAAGAATATTTTTCAGGACAGTCTTTATATTTAGCAATATCTGTAGGATTATTATGTATATATAACGATACGGCCTTCAAATAGTGCTCATTATCAACTATTTTGCTCTTAAATCTATCTTTAAAAAGATGTCCTTCTCTTTTGTACTTTTTATTAAAGTACATTGCATATGAAAAATTTATTCCATGCATTACTTTTGATATATCTGCTCCATTAGCATCAACCAATAAATGTGCATGGTTATCCATAAGGCAGTACCCGTAAATTTTAACATTAAAAAGTTTTTTATACTTCTTAACAAGCGATAAATACTTTTCCTTATCTTCAGAATCCCTATATAAATCTACCTCGCTGATACTTTTGCACATAATATGAAATATAGCATCAGCTGTTTTTAATCTTGCCTTTCTTGCCATAAAAAATCACCCCTACTCATAAGCTTTTCTTAAAATTATTGCCTAAGTGTGGAGATGATATTCATATTTTTAAGCTAATGATTAAATAGTTGTTAACCGTCCCTGTCTGTTTGGTTACTCATTACCACCAAGAGAACAACAACTTCCAGCTATACATTCTTTTTTAATTATAATAACTAATTTAAATTATAAGCACCTGGCATGAAGATTTTATGAAGATGAAAGTAGTAATAATTTTATTTTTTTAAATATATACATAATTGTTAGCCGTCCCCAAGCTTATATATACATAATTGTTAACCGTCCCCAAGCTTATAAAGGAAAGAAAATAAGTTCATAGATTGTTAACAGAATTGTCATTAAAACGACATATAATTAGTATATTTTTATAGTAAAAGAATTTTAAAGAGATAACAATAACAAAGGACATCTTTAACAGCGTAGTACAAGGGGGAATGGTCAGATGAAAGGTAAGGAAATTGGCATTTCCATAGCAATAATAATAGCACTCGTTGCAACCACTTACTTAAGCAAACAGCCGGTAGGGGCCAGCAGAAGTGTTGCTACGCTTCATTTTATTTCTACTAATAATAAAAGTAATAACTATGGAATATCCAAACCCATATCTAAAATTGACTATGGAGATATAGATTATAAACAATCATTAGACTACAATCAAATCAAGGTAGAAGAAAATTCTAAGAAACAGGCTCAGTTAAAGGACTTAGAAAAAGGGATTAGAACATTTTTAGGAAGCAATATAAATAAAGTTGGATTGGTTTACTATGACATAGAGTCTGAAAATTTTATTGAAATAAATCAAGACAAGCAGTTTTTAGCAGCTAGCACAATAAAAGTACCTATAAATATGCTTATGTATGATATGATTCAAGAAGGAAAAATTGATATAAATGAAAAATTGATATTTAAAGAATGCGATTATGAAGAAGGTGCAGGAGAACTTCAAGGAACAGATTTAAGTAAACCTATTGCACTCAAGACCTTAAGTGACTATTCAATAATTTATTCGGACAATATAGCTATAAATATGATTTTAAGAAAAGTCGGCGATGAAAATAAATATAAGTATATCGAAAAAATCCTTGGGCATCCTACAGTACATAGTGAAAATAATACTACACCAAAGGATTCTTTTAAAATTTTAGAGAAATTATATTTAAATCTTGATAATAATAAATACTATAGTGGTTTGATTGAAACCATGAAAAAAACAGACTACCATGATAGGATAGATAAGTATATTCCGAAGGGGATTGTAGCTCATAAAATAGGTGACTTTGGTGAGTGTGTAAATGATATTGCCATTGTAAGTAAGGATAATCCATACATTCTTGTGATTTTTACAGAAGAACTTCCAAATGCAGATGAAACTATTGCAAAAGTATCCAAGATGATATATGACGCTCAAAAATAATAAGTGGACAGATACACCAAGTAAATTGTGAAATTAAATATAGATTTCATCTACAACTTAAGTAAAAATATAAGAGATATATTTTGTTATCTCAAAAAAAGTATATATTATGTAAATTAATTTACATAGTATATACTTTTTTTATTTTAAGTGTCGATTTCACCTTTAATCTCATAATATAAAGCAAGGGCACATTTTAATAAATATACTACTATCTTTATCCTGTGCCTAGATACCTTATATTAGTAAAGTAGGTGAAAAAAATGGAGAATAGAACAGCTAAATTAACGGACATTGCTGTAGGCAAAAAAGTCAAAGTAGTAGAATTGATTTCAAAAGGCTTATCAAGACAACGAATGCTTGATTTAGGTATAGTGCCAAACACTATTATACATGTACTTAGGCAGAGTCCCTTTGGAGATCCTACCGCCTATCTCATAAGAGATACTTGCATTGCACTAAGAGAAGAAGAGGCAAAAAACATTATGGTGAGACACATATAGTGTAGCTCTGAAATGAAAAAAATTGTTTGTTGAAAGATATCAATAGCAATAGAAAGGGAGAAGAAATATGGGCCTAACTCACACTTCTAGTACTAAGCAAGGGCTAAAGGACCTGTTTAATATAGAAAAGACAAAGGAAGAGGATTACGTAATTGCACTTGCAGGAAATCCAAATACAGGTAAAAGCACAGTTTTCAATGCACTAACGGGACTTCATCAGCATACAGGAAATTGGCCAGGTAAAACTGTAGTAAACTCTCAAGGGAAATATGCCCATAAGGATAAAGAGTTTATTATTGTGGATTTACCAGGCACTTATTCTCTTCTCGCAAGTTCTGTAGAAGAAATAGTCGCTAGAGACTTCATATGTTTTGGAAAGCCAGATGTAACAGTGGTGGTTCTGGATGCCACCTGTATTGAGAGAAATTTAAATTTACTTTTGCAGGTTCTTGAGATTACGGGTAATGTAGTGGCTTGCGTAAATCTTATGGATGAGGCTAAAAGTAAAAAGATAAGAATAAATATTGAGGCCTTATCAAAAGAATTAGGTATTCCGGTGGTACCAACTACTGCTAGAAGTAATATAGGTATGAATATTTTGAAAGATAGCATATATGATTTATGCACTAATAAAATTCATACCTGTCCATTACAAATTCAATATCCTACAGATATTGAAGAGGAGCTTAAGCAGATCACACCAATGCTACATTCAATTTTTATGAATGAAATTAACATTAAATGGCTTGCCCTAAGACTCTTAGATGGAGATGAATCTCTAATAAATTCTATAGGTAAATTTTTAGATTATGACTTAGGCATCTAAAAAAATAGACTAGTATATTTACTAGTTATTCCTTTGAAGATGCCTACACCAGCAATTAATGGAAGGTGTATTTATTGAACCTAAAGGAAGACATAAATATAAAAGTAGTTCTAGAAAAAACTAAACTTTTTAGAAACAAAAACAATAGGAATGTAAGAGACACAATTGTATCCACCATTTATAAAACAGCAGAGGATATAACTAGAAAAACCGTTACAAAAGACACTGAAAGAATGTTATCGGAGCAAAAAATTGATGATATAGTCACCTCTAAAAAAACTGGTATACCCATAATGATACTACTACTCGCAGTGATATTTTGGCTTACAATTCAGGGAGCAAATTACCCATCACAGCTTATAGCGAAATTCTTATTTTGGATAGAAGCAAAGATTGGATTATTCTTTATATATATTCATGTTCCCCTTTGGCTAAATAACCTTTTAGTACTAGGTGTATATCGAACCTTTGCATGGGTAGTATCTGTAATGCTTCCACCTATGGCAATATTTTTTCCTATATTTACACTTCTAGAGGATAGTGGTTATCTGCCTAGAATATGCTTTAATTTAGACCACGTCTTTAAAAAAGCTTGTTGCCATGGCAAACAGGCACTAACCATGTGTATGGGATTTGGTTGTAATGCTTGTGGCGTAATAGCTTGTAGGATAATTGAATCTCCAAGAGAGAGGCTTATAGCAATAATAACCAACAATTTTGTGCCCTGTAATGGAAGATTTCCCGCTTTAATAGCACTATCCATGGTGTTTGTAGGTGTGAGTTTTTCCTCAACTACTAGCTCTATTATAGCTGCACTAATGGTAGTAGCTTTAGTGCTTATAGGTATAGGAATGACATTACTAACATCCTATGCACTATCAAAAACAATACTAAAAGGCATGCCCTCAAGTTTTACCCTAGAGCTACCACCCTATAGAAAACCGCAAGTAGGAAGAGTACTATATACCTCTATAATTGATAGAACCATGTTTGTGCTAGGAAGAGCCATAATTGTAGCGGTGCCTGCTGGTGCTATAACCTATATCCTTGGAAATGTAATAATCGGAGATATAAGCATACTAGCTCATGTAGCAAATTTTCTAAATCCCTTTGCTAAGGCCATAGGCTTAGACGGTTTTATCTTAATAGCTTTTATTTTAGGGTTTCCAGCAAATGAAATCGTACTGCCTATTCTTTTAATGGCATACCTATCCAAAGGTTCCATGCTTCAGTTTGAAAGTATAAGTCAGCTTCGAGAAATTTTGCTTAATAATGGGTGGACTTACTTAACATTAATAAACACCATGTTATTTTCACTACTACACTTTCCTTGTGCTACAACAATATGGACTATCAAAAAAGAAACAGGTAGTATAAAATGGACAATATTAGCTATATTAATGCCCACAGTCATTGCTATAATCGTTTGTTTTTGTACTACTCAAATCTATAGAATTTTTTAGCCAGTAAAACTAAGCCAAAAAAAGCATGGGGACGTTTAAGAATTTTTTATTATTAATCATGAAAAAACAATGTCAAAAAACAATGGGGCGGTTAACAACTAATTAAAAATTAATTAATTGTTAACCGTCCCTATAAAAGTCTTGTTTAAAAAACTTAGATAATAATGTATAATGTTATATAATATTAATGATTTGGAAAGGTGTGAGTTAAGATGACTTATATGAAAAAATATGAAGAATGGTTAAACAATGAATACTTTGATGAAAAAACTAGAGAAGAATTAAGGTCAATAGCAGAAGACCCTAAAGAAATTCAAGATAGGTTTTACATGGATTTAGAGTTTGGAACTGCGGGCCTAAGAGGGAAATTAGGCGCAGGACTTAACCGAATGAACATATATATTATTTCAAGAGCAACTCAAGGACTTGCAGATTATATTAAAGGCTATGGCAAAGAGTATATGGATAGGGGCGTAGCTATAGCATACGACTGTAGACATTTTTCTGAAGAATTTGCAGCTACAGCAGCACAAGTTCTAGCAGCGAATGGAATAAAAGCTTATTTATTTGAGCAGCTAAGACCTACTCCAGAATTATCTTATGCGGTAAGAAGATTACATACTGCATCAGGAATCGTAGTAACTGCCAGCCATAATCCTCGTGAATACAATGGATACAAGGTATATTGGGAAGATGGCGCGCAAATTTTGTCATCAATAGCTACGGATATAACAAAAAAAATTCAGAGTATTTCAGACTTTAGTGCTATAAAAATCATGGATATGTCAGAGGCTAAGGAAAAAGGCCTAATAGTAATGCTTGGAAAAGCCATGGATGATGAGTACTTTGAAAAAGTAAAAGGTTTAGCTATAAGAGAAGACATAGATAAAGATATAAAAATTGTTTATACACCCCTAAATGGAACAGGAAATGTACCTGTAAGGCGTGTGCTAAAGGAACGAGGATTTACAAATATAATAGTGGTACCAGAACAAGAAAATCCAGATCCAGATTTTACTACAGTGGGATATCCAAATCCAGAGGATGTAAAAGCATTTAAATATGCCCAGGCTCTTGGCAAAAAAGAAGAAGCAGAGTTACTTATAGCTACAGACCCAGATTGTGATAGACTTGCCATAATGGTTAGAGATAAAGATGGTGAATATGTTGCCTTTAATGGTAATCAAACAGGAGCAATACTCATAAAATATGTAGTTGAGGGAATGAAGGAAAAAGGAACACTTCCAAAGAACGCAGCCATAGTAAAATCCATAGTAACAGGGGATTTAGGCAAGGCTATAGCGAAAAAATACGGTGTAGAAACCTTTGAAGTACTAACAGGTTTCAAAAACATTTGTGGTAAAATTCCTGATTTTAAGAGGGACAATAGCAATGAATTTATCTTTGGATATGAAGAAAGCATCGGATATGTTGCTGGTACTTTCGTTCGTGACAAAGATGGGGTAATATCCTCCATGCTTTTATGTGAAGCAGCAGCCTATTATAAATCTCAAGGTAAAACTCTAATAGACATACTAAATGAGATTTACGAAGAATTTGGGTATTATAGAGAAAATCTAATATCTATAGTTTTAGAAGGTATAGAAGGACAAAAAAGAATTTCTAGAATGATGGAAGAGTACAGAAAAGAAAATCCAAAGACTTTAGGCGGAGCAAAGCTAGTTAAATATATTGATTACGAAATAGAAAAATCTTATGATATAACTCTCGGCACAGAACAGTCTAGTGGAATTCCAGTATCTAATGTACTTAAATTCTATTTTGAGGATGAGAGTTGGTATGCTGTAAGACCTTCAGGTACAGAACCAAAAATTAAGATATACATGTATTCTAAGGGGAAAACTTTAGAAATAGCAGAAAATAAACTAGCAGAAATGAAAGAGATAATCATAAGAAAACTTCAAAGCACAAAATAAACATACTAAAGGGATGAAATTTCTCCTACGTGCTTTGCAAACGAACTAAAAACAAGAAATTCCATTAAGTAATTCTAATCTTTTGCTCATATAAAATTCTCTAGCGCTCAAACTCGGCGTCCTGCCTCGGTTTCGCTAGCCTGCCGTCCTGGCAGGCTTACGAGAATTTTATATTCGCAAAAGAAGAATTTCTAAATGGAATTTAATAGTTTCAGCGTCTCGTATTGCAAATCACTTCGGAGAAATTTCATACTCATTATAAACTATTTATACTATCACTATATGCTTTCAACTTAATGATCAAGTACACAAAAATACCCTATAAAGCAGGCCTTAAGTGTCCACTTTATAGGGTGTTTTTTAGTTGAAATTGATTTTTTTATGTAAACATTTACTTAACCGACTATTAAAACTATCTAATGCTTCGGATTAGCAGATACTACATCAATAGCTTTTGTAATAGCCATGACAACATTAATTTGTTCCTGCTTGTCAACCTCATTTAGTGCTTTAGTATATATTTCACCTTGCTCAGAAACAATATATTTTGTGGACAAGGCATTTAATGATAAAGCCTTAATATCCAATTTACACTTTTCACATTTGCAAATAGTATCATGTTTTTGTAATATCTCTTCTAACAGTACGCTTACTTCAGTTTCAGAAAAATTCTTTAAATTATACATTATAATCCTCCTAGTACTTTTATTGCTAGATAGCGTGATGTACAAATTATAGCACATATGTTAAAGAATTTACATATAAAATCTTGCATATTCTATTTATTTCGCTAATGCATTTCCATGGAGTTTATTTCCATAAGGCGTTATTCTTATTGTTATTAGCTTGACAGTTTGTCATTTATATAAATATATCTTTAGATTTAAATTAAAAAGGGTTATAACTTCTTATATAGGAAGACTTATTGAAATTCATAAAGACACAATAGTTTAAGAAGTTAGATCAATTACTGGTGCGGAACTCATAATATCAGAAAATCTAAAAATAATGGATGTATAGATAGTAAATTGTACACAAAAAGCGGATTCCTGGGAGGCCGCTTTTGTATTTTCAGAAAAAAAGTGTCTACCTCTAGGAATTACTTTCTAGAGGTAGACACTAGCTTAGTTATTATAATAAAAACTTCTTAAAAAAGGAATAATCCTAGTCCAATAATAACACCTGAGCACAATAAGTCAACTATACAAAAACCCATTACATCCTTAGCGCTGAGTCCAGCAATTCCAAGAGCAGGTAATGCCCAGAAAGGTTGAATCATGTTAGTCCATGCATCTCCCCAAGCAATAGCCATAGCAGTTTTCGCAGCAGGTACACCTAAAGCAGCACCTGCAGGCATCATAATAGGAGCTTGAACAGCCCATTGGCCACCACCAGATGGTACAAAGAAGTTAACAAGTCCTGCACTTAAAAAAGTAAAGAGCGGGAAGGTATGTTGATTAGATATACTAACAAAAGAAGTAGACATAACTCCTGCAAGAGAAATACCAGAAGCACTTGCACCTATCATCATCCCCATAATACCTGCATAGAATGGAAATTGAAGTATAATTCCAGCAGCTCCTTTAGCAGCATCTGTAATTGCAGCAACAAACCTTCTAGGAGTTTTATGAAGAGCAACTCCAAGGAATAAGAAAATAGCATTAACAATATTTAAATCAAGGCTACCACCTTTAATAAAGTAATAAATAACATAAGTAAAGCCCATAAGTGATAATAACAGTGAGATAATAGTACTATTCTCAAGTTTATCAGCAGGAGTCATTTCTCCTTTAGCCATTATCACTACTGGTTCTTCCACCAAAAGCTTTGGATCTATAGTAACAGTATTATTTTTATCAGGATGCATAGCTTTATTTACAAGAGGTAATGTTATTAAAAGTACAGCTAATATAATTAAATTAAAACCTGAAAACAATGTAGCACTGGTTGGTATAGCTGTAGTAACTGCGCCTGCAGTGGCCTTTGCTACGTCAGCACCACCACCAGCAATTACTAGTGGTATAGAACCAGAAAGACCAGCATGCCATACTAAAAAGCCGGAATAAGCAGAAGCTATTAAAAGTCTATAATCTACACCTTTAACTTCTTTAGCGAGTTCTTTTGCAAAAATAGCTCCAATAACTAGACCAAAACCCCAGTTAATCCAACAAGCTACAGTAGAAATAAGAGTAACAAGAACAATTGCTTGAGTTGGTGATTTAGGTATTTGCGCAAGACTTTTAAGGCCCTTTTTAAAAGATGGTGCATTGGCAAGCGCGTGGCCTGTAACTAATACTAATGCCATTTGCATTGAAAAAGAAAGAAGAGTCCATAAGCCCTTGCTCCAGTGAACAGTCATAGCTAAGGGACTTTGACCAGTAAGTACTACCCCTAAAATCAATACAAAGAATGTTAGAAGTACAGCAAATATAAATGGATCTGGCAAATACTTTCGGACAAGATTAACGCAACCATTTGTGAATTTCTTAAACATTTTAATTCCTCTCCTTTAATATTGTTAAATTTTTAATAATGTTATGAAAACGCGAAGCATAAATCTTAGATATTATATTAGTATTCGAATATAAGAACAATAATTTATATAATTCTCATATTCCAATGCCAAGGCTAATAAAAATAAAATATATGAATATAAAATTCAATATATTCATTGGAATTAATACATAATTTACACTAATGTGTAAATTTATAAGATTTATATATATTATTATTCTATATTGAAATACAAATACCTGCATGTTTGTTAAAGAAATATTAATATATATGTAAAATTATGTGTTTAAACGTCAGGGGTTACTATGCCTAGCATGTTATAATATAATAACGATAATGGCAACTGCTCGAGAAAATGCATTTATTATGGTAAAATTATACACGGTATAGTATATGTGAGTAAGGCCTAAAAAAGAAGGGATGTGTTTTTGTGAGTTTAAGATTTATATACGGAGGAGCTGGCAAGGGAAAAAGTACCTTCTGTTTAGAAGATATAAAAGATAGAAGTGTTGAAGAGCGTGAACTGCCCTTGGTACTTTTAGTACCAGAACAATTCTCTTTCCAAGCTGAAAAAAATCTTATAAAAGTAGTTGGATCTACAGGAATAAAAAATATCCAAGTACTTAGTTTTAATAGGTTAGCTTACAAAGTATTTAGTGAGGTTGGGGGCATAACTTGTAAACCTATGGACACCTCAGGTAAAGCAATGCTTATTAATAGCATAATGCAAAAAAAACAAGAGAAATTTAAAGTGTTTAGTGCAGCATCAAGGCAAAAAGGTTTTGTAGATAATGTAGCTAGTGCTATCACAGAATTTAAAAAATATGGAATTTCCGTGGAAGATTTAAATCTTGTAAAAGAAAATTTAGGGGAAAATCCTTTACTAATAGATAAAATAACTGATTTATCACTTATATATGGAGAATTTGATAATATTTTAAATCAAAACTATGTAGACCCTGATGACGATTTGACACGTTTATATAGTGCACTTGATGAATGTAATATTTTTGATGGCTGCGAGTTTTGGTTAGATGAGTTTACGGGCTTTACACCGCAACAATATGGAATAATTGAAAAGCTATATAAAAAGGCTAAAAGGGTAAATATAACCTTGCCGCTAAAAAGCTCAGAGCATTCAAAAGGTATGGATGAGGCAGATGCCTTTTATTCTATAAAATTTACAGAAGATAAACTTTTAAAAATAGCTGAGGAAACTGGAACAACTTTTGATGCGCCTATAGAGTTACAAGAAAATAAAGAGCATAAATTTAAGGATAATGCACAGCTTTCTTTTCTAGAAAAAAATTATTTTGCTTTCCCGTACACTGCATCCACTGAAAAGTGTGAAAATATAAAGGTGTTTAAAGGTCTAAATGCCTATTCCGAAATAGAGCATGTGGCAAAGGATATCCTGAGACTATGCCGCGATGAACATATAAGATTTAATAAAATTGCAGTGGTAACTAGAGATTTACCATCCTATGAAAAGTTAATTAAAGCAATATTTACAGAATACAATATCCCTTTATTTATAGATAAGAAAAAAGATATAACAAGTAATCCTCTAATTGTGCTAATAACATCAACTGTTGAGATTTTCACTAAGAACTTTAGTTATGAATCGGTGTTTAGATATCTTAAAACAGGCTTACTGGATATAGAAGTGGAAAATATAGATATATTAGAAAACTTCGTAATACAAACAGGCATAAAGGGCAAAAAAAAATGGACAGAAGTAGCACTATGGCAAGAAAAAATAGAATATTATTTTAGAGATTATTATGATCGCAAGGCAGCAGAGGCAGAGCTACAAAAAAACATAGAAGAGGTCGAAACTGCGGAAAACCAACAACCTCAAGAACATCAAAACCCAGAAATAAATATAGAAACTCCAGTCACCAAAGAAGCCTTGGAAGCTGAAAAAATAGAAGCCACCATTAAAATTCTTAATGATACAAGAGACGCTTTCATAAAGCCACTATTAGCATTAAATGAAAAATTAAAAGGTAAAAACACAACTATAAAAATCTGTACCGCCCTATTTGAATTCCTAGAATCAATAAAGGTATATAAAACGCTAGAGCAGTGGATAGAGAATTTTAAAAATCAAGGTGCTCAAGAGCAGGTGATAGAGTACGGCAAAATATGGAACCTAGTTATGGAACTACTAGATCAGATGGTAGAGGTCCTAGGATGCGAGAGTCTATCTTTAGAGGAGTTTGTAAAAATCCTATCCATAGGCTTTAGCAAACATCAAATGGGACTTATTCCACCAGCCTTAGATGGAGTTTCCATCACTAGCCTAGACCGCATAAAAAGTCATGATATAAGTGCCCTATACATTATAGGCGTAAATGATGGGGTGTTCCCAAAGGCAAATAAAGAAGAGGGAATATTCACAGACAGTGACAGATTAATTTTAAAAGAAAATGGAGTAGAAATGGCCAATGACACAAAAACTGAGATGTTCAATGAGCAGTACTTAATTTATGCTACCATAACTATACCTAGTAAATATTTAAATATAAGCTATCCCATAGGAGATTATGAAGGTAAAACCCTAAGACCTTCTATTATAATATCTAGATTTAAAGCCTTATTTAAAGAGCTGGTAGAACAAAGCAATATAACGCAGTACGGTGACGATATGCATGAAATGCACAATGCGCAGGATATGCAAGAGGCTCATGAGATGTCAGAGGTATGTGCTAAAGTTCCTACTTTTAATGGTTTAATCTTTACTCTTAGAAAATATTTAGAGACTGGGTATATATCGGAACTTTGGGTTAAAGTTTATAAGTGGTATCAAAAAGAAGCAGAATGGAAAGAAAAGAGTAACAGCATGTTTAAAGGTTTCGATTATAAGAATGAAGTGAAAATGCTAGAAAAAGAAAAAGTAAAGCTACTTTATGGAGAGAAAAACTATTTTAGCGTATCTAGAATAGAAAAATATGAAGAATGTCCCTTTGCATATTTTGTGCAATATGGATTAAAAGCAAAAGAAAGAAAAACTTTCACCTTTTCTTCACCAGACTTAGGTAGTTTTATGCACAGTGTGCTTGATAATTTTTCAAAGCTTGTGGATAAAAGTAAAATAAAATGGGCGGATCTTGATAAGACATGGTGCGAGACAAATATAGCAACCATTGTAGAAACGGAAGCAGACCTCGGCATAAGTGGTTATATATTAAACAGTACCCCAAGGTATAAGTACTTTACTGAGAGATTAAAAAGAGTTTTAAAGCGAACCATCTTTGTCATAGTTGAGCAGATGAAAAACAGTGGATTTGAACCTTTTGGCTACGAAGTATCTTTTGGCTTTAATGATGGAGATTATCCACCGATACAAATAGAACTATCCACAGGAGAAACCGTAAATTTAGTGGGCAGAATAGATAGGGTAGATAAATTAATAAATGAGGGAGAAGAATTCTACAGAATAGTAGATTATAAATCCGGAAATAAGGATTTTAAGCTATCGGATGTATATTACGGACTTCAAATACAGCTATTGACTTATTTAGACGCAATGCTTACAAATGAGATAGCTTTTTCTAGAGAAAGTTCTCTTTCTAAGGAAACGATTTTCCCCGCGGGTATACTGTATTTTAAAATAGATGACCCAGTAATAAAAGCTAAAAATAATTTAGATGAAGAGGAGCTAGAAAAAGCCATAATGAAGGCTTTGAAAATGAAGGGCCTACTGCTAGCAGATACTAAGATAATTAGGGAAATGGATAGAAATATTCAAGGGGCATCACTAGTTGTTCCAGCCTCTATTAAGAAAGATGGAGAATTGGGCTCAAGGTCATCCGTGGCGACTAAAGAGCAATTTGAGATGCTACTAAAACATGTAAAGGAAAATTTGGTATGCACCTGCGAGGAAATGTTAAGTGGGGAAATAGACATAAAACCCTACAAGAAAAAGGATATCACTCCTTGTGCTTATTGTGAATACTCAGCTATTTGTCAATTTGATCCCACATTAAAGGAAAACACCTATAAAATAATAAAGGATAAAAAGGACCAGGAAATCTGGGAACTTTTAGCCAGTGAATCTGAAAAAGAACCACAGTTAAATAGTGTAAATACCCAAGAGATGGGAGTGAAAGAGTAATGGATAAGGATACAAGTGAAATTAAGCAAGCAGAAAAAAAGGTTTCATGGACGGAGGATCAACAAAAGGCTATAACAATTCGTGATTGTAATATTCTAGTAGCAGCAGCTGCGGGTTCCGGGAAAACTGCAGTGCTAGTGGAGAGAATAATAAAAATAGTAACAGATGAAGAGCGGCCAACAGATATTGATAAGCTTCTAGTAGTTACATTTACAAATGCAGCTGCGTCAGAGATGAGAGAGAGGATAGCGCAAGCGATCTCAAAGGAACTTCATAAAAATCCAAAAAGTAAGTTACTGCAAAGACAACTTACACTATTAAATAAATCTAGCATTACAACTATTCACTCTTTTTGTCTTGAGGTTATTAGAAACAATTTTCATATAGTAGATCTAGACCCTAATTTTCGAATAGCTGACACCACAGAAGCAGTACTTTTAAAGCAGGAAGCTCTAGAAGAACTTTTCGAAGAAAGATATGTATCCATTGTTGAAGATCAGATGGACCAAGCAAAAGAGGATAATCAAGAATGGGAGAATGGCCTAGAAGAAAATAGTAGCTCAAAGCCAGTGCAGGCCCCTAGCTTTGAGCAAGAAAATAGTTTCTTAAACCTAGTCGAATCCTATAGCAATAATAAAGAAGACTTAGGCCTTCAAGCTATAGTCTTAAGCCTTTATAATTTTGCTATGAGTTCCACAGATCCAGCAAAATGGCTATTAGATGCAGCAGAGGATTTTAATATTAAAGAAGGTTACAGTCTTAGCGATACCCCTTGGGCCGCAGTTTTAATAGAAGATATTAAAATAGAGCTACAAGGCATTGAAAAAGTAATGATAAAAGCATTGAAAATCATAGAAGGAAATGAAGCTATAGCATTGTACTTTGAAGTTTTTAAAGGTGATTTGGAAATTATTTCTGACCTTTTATCTGCATCTAAAAACTCTTTTAATAATTTGGCAGGGACTATAGAAAATTTAAGTTTCCAAAAGCTACCAAGCATAAAGGCTTGCAAAGACAAGGAAAAACAAAAGGCAGTGCAGGATATAAGAAATAAGGTAAAAAAACAATTACAAGAGCTAGGGCAGCAGGTAATGAACGCAAATTCAGAAACAGCTCTTGAAGACATAAAAAAACTATATCCTCAAATGATGGCATTATCGCAGCTAGTTATAGATTTGGAGGAAAAATATACACAAAAGAAAAAAGAACGCTCCATTATAGATTTTAACGACTTTGAGCATTTTTGTCTTTATATTTTAATGCAAAGGAATGAAAAAGGTGAAGTAGTACTAGGCTTGGACGGAAAACCAGAACCTTCATCTGTAGCCCTGCAACTGCGAAATAAATACGAAGAAATTTTGATAGATGAATATCAAGATAGTAACATGGTTCAAGAAACCTTACTCAATATAATTTCAAGAGAAAAAATAGGGGCTCCAAATGTATTTATGGTAGGAGATGTAAAGCAGAGCATATATAGATTTAGGCAGGCAAGACCAGAGCTCTTTTTAGGGAAATATAGTTCTTATGAAAAGGTTGAGGGTGCAAAAACAAGAAAAATAACACTATACAAAAATTTTAGAAGCAGAGAACCAGTTATAAATGCTGTAAATTATATCTTCAAAGGAATAATGTGCAAAAATATTGGAGATCTTGACTATACAGATGAAGAAGCACTAAATTTAGGAGCATTTTTTGAAGAGCTTAAAGAGCCAGGGGTAGTAGGCGGAGCTGTGGAGCTACATCTTATTGAAAAGGATGTTATAGATATCTCCGAGGAAAATACAGAGGTTGAAGATGAAAATCAGTCAAAGGATTCAGAAGACCAGGATGCTAGCAAAAGCTCAGAGGAAGAAACCCCTACAAATATTCAATTAGAAGCTAGAATTGTGGCAAAAAGAATAAAAGAACTAATGCTAAACGATGGATGTAAAGCCTTTAAAATTTATGATAAAAATATCAAAGCTTATAGAAATGTAGATTATAAGGATATTGTAATATTACTTCGTGCCACCTCAAATTGGGCGCCTTCATTTTTAGAAGAGTTAAAACTTGAAGGAATACCTGTTTATGCAGATACGGGCACAGGATATTTTAACACCATAGAAATTCAAATAATCATGAGTCTCCTTCAAATTATAGATAACCCAAGACAAGATATCCCTATGCTTTCAGTTTTGCGTTCGCCAATAGGTGGTTTTACTTCAGAGGAGCTAGTAGATATAAGAATAGGTCAGAGGGAAATCTCTTTTTATGAGGCAATGGTAAATTTTTCGGATGCTAAGGAAACAGAGCAAAATGAATCAATTGCCCAAAAGCTTAATAAATTCCTAAAAAAATTAAATCACTTTAGAGAAATATGTAAGTATATGCCTATTGATGAATTTATCTGGTACCTATACACAGACACAGGTTATTATGGTTATATAGGAGCCATGCCAGGGGGAGTCCAAAGACAGGCAAATTTAAGAGTGCTTTTCCAAAGGGCTAGGCAATACGCCGAAACTAGCTATAAGGGACTGTTTAATTTTATAAACTTCATAAACAAGCTAAAAATAAGCAGTGGAGATATGGGCAGCGCTAAAACCTTAGGGGAAAATGAAAACGTAGTTAGGATAATGAGTATTCATAAAAGTAAAGGCTTAGAATTTCCTGTAGTATTTTTAAGTGGTACAGGGAAAAACTTTAACCTAATGGATATAAATAAGAGCATATTATTTCATCATGATTTAGGCTACGGTCCAGATTTTGTGGACCCGCTAAGAAGAATTTCTTACCCTACAGTTTTAAAACAAGCACTAAGAAAGAAAATAAAGATAGAAAGCCTTTCAGAAGAAATGAGAGTACTGTACGTAGCATTTACAAGAGCAAAGGAAAAGTTAATTATAACTGGGTCAATAAAAAACATAGAGAAAAATATAGGAAGAATGAGCTTTAGTTTAGAAGAAAATACTGAAAAGCTTGGAGAATATGAAATTCTAAAAGCGAAAAGCTATTTAGACTGGATAGTACCTTCCGTAATAAGGCACGCAGATGGAAAGATGCTAAGGAAGTTAATTGGAATAGAAGATGATAACGTAAATCTATTGGAGCACCCTGCAAGATTTCAGGTTAGGCTTTGGAATAGAGATGACATAGTCAAAATACAAGATGCGCAGGAAGAAACCCTTGTGAGTACGCAGGAAAAATTAATAATGCTCCAGGAAAAAATCACAGATGAAAAAAATATGGCAGAGATAGAAAAAAGGCTAGGATTTATTTATAAATATGAAATGTCTACAAAAATGCCCACAGTGCTTACAGTAACGGAGCTAAAAAGAAAAGTTAATGTAGAGCTTGCAGAAGGTACCTCAGAAAATATGTATGTGCCGAAACTTATAAGTAAACCAAGATTTTTAGAGGAACTAAAGGGCTTAACACCAGCAGAAAAAGGAACAGCTATGCATGCAGTAGTGCAAAGACTAGATTTGAATAAAGTGTCAACCACAAGTGAAATAGAGGCTCAAATCCGAATTTACATTGAAAAACTTTTATTGTCAAAAGAAGAGGGCAAAGCTGTACGGGCAGCAAAACTAGTAAAGTTATTTAAAACAGAGCTTGGAGCTCGGATGGTAAAAGCCTATGGGCTTGATCTATTAAAAAGAGAAGTACCTTTCCATATGGAGATTAATTCAACAGATATTTATAAAAACCTTCCCACTGACATATATGGAGAAGAAAAAATAATCCTTCAAGGAATAATCGATTGCTATTTTGAAGAAAATGGAGAAATAATTCTAGTAGATTATAAAACAGACTCAGTAAAAAATGGTGATACGGATGAGCTAATAGAAAAATATAAGCCTCAACTAGATTATTATGCAAGGGCACTTAAGGCTACTCTTGGAAAAACAGTTAAAGAGAGTTATCTATATTTATTTAGTATAGATGAAGCCTTGCGAGTTAAATAGTGTTTTAAGAAAGGGGAGAATAAAATGAGAATACTTCACACCTCCGATTGGCATCTAGGAAAAACCTTAGAGCAATTCAGTAGGCTAGAGGAACAGGAAGAATTTCTAGAGGAATTTATAGAGATAGTGGCAAATAATAATATAGATTTAGTACTTATAGCTGGAGATATCTATGACAATGGTAATCCCCCAGCAAAGGCAGAAGCAATGTTTTATAGCACTCTTAAGAGAATCACCAGTAGTGGTAAAACAGCAGTGCTTGTAGTAGCAGGAAATCACGACAATCCAGAGAGGTTAGTAGCAGCTAGCCCCCTTGCTTATAAGCATGGAGTAATACTTTTAGGGGAACCAAAGAGCATAGCCAGAGAAGGCGTATTTGGAGAAGTTAATTTTGAAATGGAACATGATTTTGAAATAATAGAAAGTGACGAAGGCTATTTAGAGCTTAGGATAAGGGGGGAGAAGGCAGTTATTATAACGTTGCCCTACCCAAGTGAGAAAAGGTTAAATGAAGTGCTTTCAATGGGGTTAACTGACGAAGATAGACAAAAAAGCTATTCTGATAGAATAGGGCAACTATTTGAGAAGCTATCAACTAAATATAGAGAGGATACCGTAAATCTAGCAGTATCTCACCTCTATGTTATGGGCGGAGAGGAAAGTGGTTCAGAGAGAAGTATACAACTGGGTGGAAGCCTTTCAGTTTCCCCACTTAAATTTCCGGAAAATGCTCAGTATTCGGCCCTAGGACATCTTCATAGACCACAAAAAGTACCAGGAACTAAGGGGAAGATAAGATATTCCGGGTCCCCAATTCAATATAGCAAAAGTGAAATAAACTATAGTAAAGGCGCATATCTTGTAGAGGTTAAAGCTGGCCAGGAGGCGGAAATATCACAACTTCTATTTAGAAATTACAAGCCTATAGAAGTATGGAAATGTAGTAGCGTGGAAGAAGCCTTAGAAAAATGCATAGCAGAAAGCCAGCGAAACATTTGGGTATACCTTGAAATAAAGACCAAAGAAATAATTAGCACAGAACACATAAAGGAAATGAAAAAAAATCGCCGTGACATAGTTTCCATACAGCCAATACTAGAAGGCCTAGAAAGGGAAGAAGATTTAGCTGAAAGTCTAAGGGAAAAATCCATGGAAGAATTATTTAGTGAATATTTTATAAAGGAAAAATCAGGGCTAGAGCCTTCAAAAGAGTTAATGGAGTTATTCTTAAGTATAGCAATAGAGGGGGATGCGGAAAATGAAACCAGTTAATCTTAAAATAAAGGGTTTGAATTCCTTTGTAGAAGAGCAAACTATAGAGTTTTCAAAGCTTACAGAAAAAGGACTTTTCGGTATCTTCGGTCCCACAGCTAGTGGTAAATCTACCATACTAGATGGCATAACCATAGCTCTTTATGGAAAAGTATCTAGAGAAACCAAGGAGTTTGTAAATACAGAAACAAATGTGGTAGAAATAAGCTACGATTTTGAAATAGGACTTGGAAAAACTCGAAAGCTGTATAGAGCAGAAAGGTGCATAAAGAGATTAAAAACTGGATATTTTAAAACTGCCTATGCAAGGCTTATAGAAATAAATAAAGAAAACTCAGAAGAAAATAAAGTGCTAGCAGAGGGACCAAAGGACGTAGAGGAAAATATTATAGATATTATAGGACTAAAAGTTGAGGATTTTACGCGTTCAGTAGTACTACCTCAAGGTAAATTTAATGAATTTTTAAAGCTTACAGGAAAAGAAAGAAGAAATATGTTAGAGCGAATATTTGCATTAGAAAAATATGGAACAAAGCTCTACGAGAAAATAAAAAGAGTTAGAAATGAAAACTTAATAACAAAAAATGAGCTGGAGGGAGAAATGAAGGGCTATGAAAATGTAGGACAAGAGGCCCTTAGTGAGATAACTCAGACATTAGCCCGTTTAAAAAAAGAAGAAAGTGATCTTAGGACTCAGAAAAGTGCAGTAGATAAACAGTACGAGCACTGCAAAACTCTCTGGGAGCTACAGGAAGAAAAAAAACAGTATGTAAATAAGGAAGCCCAGCTAAAACTTCAGGAAGAAGAAATTAAAAATAAAATTGAAAAGTCCACTAAAGGAAGCGCAGCAATAAAGGTAAAACCCTTTATTGACAATGTAATTGAAATTAAAGAGAGTTTAGCTAAAAATAATTTCACTCTTGAAAAATTAAACAATGCTTTTTTAGTTTTATGTGAAAGGTTAAATATAACAAAAACCTCTTATGAGGGAGCCTGGATGGATAAAAACAATAAACTTCCTGGATTAATTGAAAGGGAAGTAAGCCTTAAACAAGCTACAACTATTGAAGAAAAAATAAATTATCTGGCCCATGAAAAAGCTATTCTTTTAGAACAACATAAAGTACTTATGACAAATATAAATGAAAATAATTTAAAGTACAAGCTAATAGAAAGTAATAAAGCAGTAGCAGAAAACAAACTAAAAGGTACAGAAGAAAGTTTAAATGAAATAGAAATATTGCCAGAATATAGGGAAAAACTGCAGAATACCTATAACATTGAGCTAGAAGTTGACCTTGCCATGAAAAATGTAGATATACTTAAAAATAAAGAACAAGCATCCCAAAAGTCTATATTTATAACGGAGGGAATGCATAGTGAAGCATTGCTACTTCAGGAAAATAGTAGGAATAAATTAGTGGTTTTAAAAGAAAAAACCGTGGAACTTACGAATAATTTCCCGGGAGATAGTAATTTGTTGTTAGATAGGCAAGAGGATTATAGCAAACTTCAGGATACTCTAGAAAAAGCTGTAGAAAACCATAAAATAGTGGGTGAGCTTAAGGAAAGATATAACATTATTAACACCGAAAGTGAAAAAGTTAGCTTAGATTTAAAAAACAAGTCAGAAACTATAGAAGTGGCTAAAGCTAAGATTAAAAGCATAGAAGCTGAAATAAAAGATATAGAACTAGGGGGCATGGCAGCAGTTCTAGCTTCCAATTTAAAACAAGGAGACCTATGCCCAGTATGCGGATCGGAGCATCATACGCATTTAGCACAGGCATCAGTAAACACCAACTTAGAAGAATTAAAAAAATTAAAGCAAAATGGTGAGCTAAACTTAGAAAAACTCGCTAAAGAACTTCAAAAGGAGCAAATTAAAGCAGCAGAATTTTTAAGAGATGCTGAGCATATAAATAAGAGCCTTACAGAGGTTTCTGAAAAGCTCCAAGGCGTAAATATTTTGGAATTACAAGAGCAGAAGAGTATAAGTGAAAAGGAATTAATTAAGTTTAGAGAAAACACAGAATCTTACAATAAGCAAAAAACTGAGTTAGACTTAGCCTTAGTTGTGCTACAAAATGAAAAAAGCAAAGTAGACCTTTCGGAAGCTAGGCTTTACGAAGGTTTGAAAAAGGAAAAGGAAACACTAATAGCGATAAATGTAGATTTATCTATTGCTACAGAAAGCGTAAAGATACTTCAGAATAAGTACATGCTTTTAAAAGAAGATTTGCAAAGAGAAGAATATGACCATAAGCAAAGGGATAGTATAAAAAACCTATCCATAAGTGAAAAAATAAAGCAACTTAAAGCCAGGGATAATGAAGTAATAAAGTTAACCGCCACAGCAAGGAAGTATAGAGCGGAGTTAGTAATACTGGAAAAGCAAAGAGATGAAGTGGATAAAATATTAAAGGGCCTTACTACCTCAAAAACAGAAATAGAAACCAGTGGCAAGGAAAAAAGAGCGGAAATAGAGCGTTTGACTATTCAAATTGTAGAACTCTGTGGATTCAAGCCTTCAAAGGAATTAACCCCTAAAATTGAAATAGAAAAGGTAAGAAGTGAAATAAAAAACATAACTTTGAAGGAGGCAAATTTAAGAGAAGTTTTAGAAAGAGAAAATATAGAAAAGCAAAATGTGGAGACTCAGAAGACTAGTGAAGAAAAGGAAAATACAATGCTTTTAAAACTATTAGGTATAGGAGAAGAAAAATTAAAGATATCTCTTAGTGAAAATTCCTTTGAAAACACTGATTTAGCTATTCAATATTTAATTTCCAAAGAAGATTTGATGATTTTAGATGCTGAAATAAAACATTACGAAGAGGTGCTTCGTAGAATCCTAGATAATTTGCAAAGAGTAGAAAATCTTCTTTGCGGAAAAGAAATAGACCCTAATTTTTGGGAAGAGTTAAAAGAAAAAAGACAAATACTGCAAAATGTTTTAGAAGAAAAAAATAAGGCGGTAGGCGTTGAAAATCGTATCTTAGAGGAAATGGAAAGAAAGCTAAAAGAATTTGCAGCCCTTATAATAAAGCGTAGCGAAGTAGAACATATGCTAGGTCTTTTAAGAGAACTTGACACCTTAATTCAAGGGAATAAATTTGTAGAATATGTAGCTATGAAGCAGCTAAAATATATATCATTGGAGGCTTCAAAACGTTTGAAGGAAATAACGAGGGGACGTTACGCTTTAGAGCTTGATGCTGATGGAGCTTTTGTAATGAGGGATGATTTCAATGGAGGAACAAGACGCGAAACCAACACCTTGTCTGGTGGAGAAACTTTCTTGACCTCATTATGTCTTGCACTTGCACTATCCTCACAAATTCAATTAAAAGGAAGTGCTCCACTAGAATTCTTCTTTTTAGATGAAGGTTTCGGAACTTTAGATACAGATCTTTTAGAAATAGTAATGAATTCACTTGAGAAGCTCCATTCAAGTACGCTTTCTGTGGGGATAATAAGTCATGTGGAAGAGCTTAAGAATAGGGTTCCTATAAAGCTAATAGTAACGCCTGCAGAGCAGGGACAGGGAGGAAGCAAGGTAAAGCTCGAGTACACTTAAAGGTATAGCAGTTCTCCTGCGTGCCTTGTAATAAGTGATTGAAACGTGAAATTGCATTAAGAAATTCTAATCTTTTTTGAATTCAATTGGAGGGAAAACATGAAAATATTTTTATATTATATTTTAGCTATTAACTTATACGGTATTTATGTGATGTATTCAGATAAGAATAAATCACAAAAGAAGAGATGGAGAACTCCAGAAAAAACTCTTTTTACTGTAGCTTTTGCTTTTGGTGCTTTGGGTATATTTATGGGTATGCAATTATTTAGGCATAAAACTAAGCATAAAAAGTTTGTGATAGGAATACCTTTAATACTGATAGTTCAAGTGTTTATATTCTTTGCATATATTTATAAAATACTGTAAGTTTCATAATTTAAGCTTTGAAATTATGCCCTTTTGAGGATACAATAAAGGTGAAATGTTGGATAGTAAATTAGAAGCTTTAGACTTATTTCGTACCTGTGTATAACTATTTTGTGAAAGTGAATGGATTCCAGAAAAATGGGGAAAAGTATCACTGTTTGCCTTATTGAATGTATATTTAAACAAAGTTATCCTCTTTATGTGGATAACTTTGTTTGAATTGTGGATAAATTTTTAATTATCTGAAAATATATTATATAAAAATATATTATAATATTAACTTTTATCTATTGAAATAATCTAAATTTATTAATTTATTGAAAAAAATTCCTTCAGTTTAAACTTTAATAGCACTTAAATACAGATTACAATATAGTCCGTCTTTTCTATCTTCTTTAAGGCTAAAGTTATTTCTAATCTGAGATACATCTGACTTGCAGATATCAGCTATAATTAGACCATCTTCCATATATAAACTACTTATTATATTTCCTAATGGATCTATAATCATGGAGTCACCGCTGTAGGTCAATCCATTTCCTTTGCCAACTCGATTCACACCTGCTATGTAACATTGATTTTCTATGGCTCTTGCTTTTAGTAGGGTAATCCAGTGTTCACGGCGATCTATTGGCCAGTTAGCTGCTACGGTAATTAAAGTGGCGTGTTTTGAAGCTACCTGAAAGACTTCTGGGAAGCGTAAATCGTAGCAGAGAAAAGGGGCAATAGTAAAATCGAAAGCGTTAAAAAATTCTATTTGGTTTCCGCTTTGGTAAAATTCAGGTTCTCCTCCAAAGGAAAAAGGATGAATTTTTGTGTAGTTTACAAGTTCTTCTCCAGAGGGAGCTACTACAGAGTATTTATTTTTACTATTAGTGCTGCCTTCTACATATCCAAATCCTATAAAAATATTAAATTTAGAACTCATTTCCTTAAAGAATTCTGTGGTTTCATTATTATTTTCTCCTATTAAAGAAGTATTCATAGAAAAGCCCGTTAAAGTCATTTCAGGGAAAAGTATCATATCCACATTTTCAGTAGATGCCTGTTTTATAAATTGTAATGTAGTTTCTTTGTTAATAGTTTTATCTTCCCATGCAATATCTACTTGGGCTAGTGCTAATTTCATATTAACATCCCCTCTTTAATTATTAATAATATCTTGCTATAATACATATTATAACAGAAGAAGGATAGAAGGCTAAGTTTGAAATTTCTTCTGCGTTAACTACATAAGATTATGCATATTTATATCAAAGGCAATGACAGGTGAAATCATGTAGAATGATTACTATCAGGATATTCTACATGTGGAACCTTCATATGATATTTTAAATAGGAAGAGTGAAAGGTGGCTTATATGTTTAAAAATTTAAAAAAACTTGTATCAAGGGTTATTGATGATGATATTACGGCCTTGGCAGCTCAAGTTACTTATTATTTATTGTTATCTTTTTTTCCTTTTCTATTACTACTACTTAGTATGCTAGGCTATAGTGATTTAAAGAGCAATGATGTTCTAGTATATCTAAGCCAAATAATGCCCAAAAGCACTTTTGATTTAATTTACACTACAGTTATAGATGTGTTTGAAAAAACAAGTGGGAATTTAGTATCGCTAAGTATAATAGGTTTAATATGGACTGGATCTAGCGGGTTCAGAGCTATAATAAAGGGATTAAATAAGGCCTACGATGAAAAAGAAACAAGATCTTATTTAAAAACTCTAATTATATCTATATTGTTTATGGTAGGACTTGAAGTGGTTATTATAGCTGCAGTAGCATTAGTTGTATTTGGACAAATGATAGGTGGAACGATTGTAACGAAATTCCATGTATCCAGTAAGTTTATATTAAATTGGGATATCATAAGGTACTTGGTAACTTTATCTGGGATGGTGTTTATATTTGCAGCATTGTACCATTTTACTCCTTGTAGGAGACTTACATGGAAAGAAGTAATTCCAGGAGCGACCTTTAGTACTTTAGGTTGGTTGTTATCTTCTTTAGGATTTGCTTATTATGTGAATAACTTCAATAACTATTCTAGTGTATATGGCGGTATAGGAGGAGTGATAGTGCTTATGCTGTGGCTTTATATTACTTCTATTATAATATTACTAGGTGGAGAGGTTAATGCACTGTTAGCATTTGAAAGAGAAGGTAAAGAAAAACCAAAGTGCAAGAAGTATTAAGTATGGAATTTCAATGTTTTTTCGCTTCTTATTGCAAGTCACTGGGTCGAAAATTCATACTTAATATCTATTAAAACAAGAAAAGAATCAGAACTTAAAACTTCTGATTCTTTTCTTGCGTTTAGCTAGATTTAATGATATTTATAGAATAATTTTAATTTATATTAAAATAAAATAGAAAATCATGTTAAAAAAGATAAAAAAACGCACGTTTTATGTCGTAAAAGTTAAAAAACATATAAATTTAATAAAAACTTAACACACATTTTGTAATATTATGATATACTCTACCATATGGTAAAAACAATGCTAGGTTTAACAATTTATTTAATTGAATATAAAAATAAAAAATAATTACAACAAATAATTATGTAAATAAAGAATAAAACATCATATTAAGTCGATAAATGTATAAATATAAGATATTAACATGTAGCATTTAGAGAGTAATTAGATTTATGAAAATAAGAATTACAACTATCTTTAAAAAAATAACGTACAGAAGAAAAGGAGAAAATTTATATGAGAGTTAGAAAAGCCATTATACCAGCAGCGGGACTTGGAACAAGGTTTTTACCTGCTACAAAAGCATTACCTAAAGAAATGTTACCTATAGTTGATAAGCCTACAATGCAATATATTATAGAGGAAGCTGTTGAGGCTGGGATAGAAGAAATATTGGTTATTACAGGAAGAAATAAAAAATCTATTGAAGATCATTTTGATAAATCAGTAGAACTAGAGCTAGAACTAGAAAATAAACATAAAGATGACCTTCTTAAACAGGTTAGAGATATATCAAACATGGTGAATATACACTTTATAAGACAAAAGGAACCTAAAGGACTTGGAGATGCTATTAATTGTGCAAGAGCCTTTGTAGGCAATGAACCTTTTGCTGTTATGTTAGGTGATGATATAGTTGATGCGGCTACTCCATGCTTAAAGCAACTTATGGATTGTTTTGAAGAAAATAACGCAACAATCTTAGGGGTTCAAGAAGTAGAACTTGAAAATGTAAATAAATATGGCATAGTTGATGGGATTAAAATTAGTGATAGGGTATACAAAGTAAATGACCTTGTTGAAAAACCACAAGTAGACATTGCACCATCAAATGTAGCCATACTTGGTAGATATATAATAACTCCAGAGATATTTGACATATTAGATAATACAAAGCCTGGCAAAGGTGGAGAAATTCAGTTGACTGATGCACTAAAGACATTAATAGCGGAGCAAGATATGTATGCATATATATTTGAAGGAAGAAGATATGACGTAGGTGATAAATTAGGATTTCTTGAGGCCACAGTTGAGTTTGCTTTAAAAAGAGCTGATTTAAAAGTTCCATTTATGGAGTATCTTCAAACTTTAAAATATAATGAGAACTTTAGGAGTCTATATGAAGAAGTAATAAGAACTGGTAGTTTCTAGTAATGAAAAGTTAAGAAATATGAATTCTAATACATACTCAAATAGCAAAAGGTATTGCAATTAGCTTAAGATGATTTATCACTTATTTGCATAATCCTAAAAAGGAGGAAATATAGATGCAAAAATCACAAAGAAATTCAAGAGTTACACAGGGCACGGCTGCTGCTGAATATGAGAAAAAGCTAGGATATTTTATAATCAAAAGGATAATTGATATTATAGGTGCTTTATGTGGAATTGTATTAATAGGTCCAGTGATGATTGTTGTTGGCATTTGGATTAAATTAGATTCAAAGGGTCCTGTTTTTTTTGCTCAAATTAGGGTTGGTAAAGATGGAACACAATTTAAAATGTACAAATTTAGGTCTATGTGTTCAAATGCAGAAGGTCTTCTAGGAAAGCTTCAAGGTGAAAATGAGATGTCAGGACCTATGTTTAAGATAAAAGAGGATCCTAGAATAACTAAGGTTGGTAAGTTCGTACGGAAGACAAGTATAGATGAACTCCCACAACTTTTTAACATATTAAGAGGCGACATGTCCTTAGTTGGACCAAGACCAAGTTTGCCCAAAGAAGTAGTGCAATTTACATCTTTTCAAAGACAAAGGCTAATTGCAAAACCGGGGTTAACTTGTTATTGGCAGGTAAGAGGAAGAAATGATATTTGCTTTGAAGAATGGATGGAAATGGATGTTGAGTATTTAATAGATAGAAATACACTTGTAGATATAGGACTTATATTCAAGACGGTAGGAGTGCTATTTGGGGACGAGAAGGCTAGTTAAGATTGGATCTGAATTGAAAGTGGAGAGTTTTTTAAAAAAGAATAATGGTTTTTTAGGTTAAAAGATTAGTAAAGGGAGGAAACATAGTTATGAAAGGTATTATATTAGCTGGAGGGTCAGGCACAAGGCTCTACCCGGTTACAAAAGCATTATCAAAACAAATGGTACCCATATATGATAAACCAATGATCTATTATCCTATGTCCGTTTTAATGTTAGCTGGGATAAGAGAAATATTAATAATTTCAACACCGAGAGATTTGCCAGGTTTTATGGAGCTATTTGAAGATGGAAGTAAACTAGGACTCAAAATAGAATATGCTATCCAAGAAGCACCAAATGGACTGGCGGAAGCCTTTATAATCGGAGAAAAATTCATTGGTGATGATAAGGTAGCGATGATACTTGGAGATAATTTATTTTGGGGACAAAGTTTTACAAAAAGTCTAAGCAGGGCCGCGGAACTTGAGGAGGGAGCTGTGATCTTTGGATACCATGTTAAAAATCCAAATTCTTTTGGAGTTGTTGAGTTTGATAAAGATGGAAATGTACTTTCGCTAGAAGAAAAACCTGAAAATCCAAAGTCAGAATATGCCATTCCAGGACTATATTTTTATGATAACACTGTTGTAGAAAAAGTTAAAAAATTAAAACCCTCGGAGCGAGGAGAACTTGAAATTACGGATTTAAATAGAATTTATATGATGGAGGGAAAACTTAAGGTAAACCTACTTGGAAGAGGACTTGCTTGGCTTGACACAGGAACTCATGCGAGCATGCTTAAGGCTTCAAATTTTGTAGAAGCGGTGCAAAGCACTCAAGGTACATATATATCCTGTCTTGAAGAAATTTCCTATAGAAATGGTTGGATAACTATGCAAGAACTCAAAACACTAGCACAACCACTTTTAAAAACTGGTTATGGTACTTATTTAATGGATATTGCTATGGAATATAAAAAAGCAAATAAAGAAGCAATAAAAGAAATAGCTGCTTGCTTAGGGTTATAAAATTCGGAGTTATAAAATCAAAAGGTATAGAATTTGGAGGAGTAAAATGAAAACTTATTTAGTAACAGGAGGAGCAGGGTTTATAGGATCAAACTTTGTTCACTATATTCTAAAGAAATATTCAGATGTTAGAATAGTAAATTTGGACAATCTAACTTATGCAGGAAACTTGGAAAACCTTAAACAAATTGAAAATAATCCAAATTATATTTTTATACAGGGAGATATTTGTGATAGCGAATTAGTGGGAAAGGTGTTCAAGGAATACAATATTGACTATGTTGTAAACTTTGCAGCAGAATCTCATGTTGATAGAAGCATAGTGAACCCAGAGATATTTGCTCAAACAAATGTACTTGGAACAGTAAATCTTTTAAACTGTGCGAAAAATTCGTGGGAGGTTGAAAGTGGTTTCAAGGAAGGTGTCAAATTTCTTCAGGTGTCTACTGATGAGGTATATGGTTCTTTAGGTGAAACAGGGTATTTTGTAGAAACAACACCTATTGATTCACATAGCCCCTACTCAGCATCAAAGGCTGGAAGTGACTTAATGGTAAAGGCATACTTTGATACATTTAAGATGCCAATGAACATAACTAGATGTTCAAATAATTACGGACCATATCAGTTCCCAGAAAAGCTTATACCTCTTTTAATAAACAATTGTTTAAAGCATGCGGATTTGCCTGTATACGGAGATGGTTTAAATATTCGCGATTGGTTATATGTGGTGGACCATTGCAAGGCTATCGATATGGTATTAACAAAAGGAACAACTGGAGAAGTTTATAATATTGGTGGACATAATGAGAAAGCTAATATTGAAATAGTTAAAGGCATCATTTCTTATTTAAATGAAAATGTAGATAAGGAAATAACAAAAGCATTAATTGTGTATGTTGAAGATAGAAAAGGTCACGATAGAAGATACGCAATAGATCCATCAAAGATAAAGGATGAACTGGGATGGTATCCTGAAACAACTTTTGAAGTAGGTATAAAAAATACGATTCAGTGGTATTTGGATAATGATAAATGGATGAAAAATGTTACCTCGGGAGAATATCAAAAGTACTATAAAAAGATGTATGAAGGAGTAAAAACATTATAATGAAAAAATTTAAGTTTATTGAAACTACAATAAAAGATTTATATATAATAGAGCCTACAGTTTTTGGAGACAACAGAGGATATTTTATGGAAACTTATAACTTTGATGAATTTAAAGAAGCAGGGCTAGATATGGTGTTCCTTCAAGATAACCAGTCTAAATCTAAAAAGGGAGTACTTAGAGGACTACATTTTCAAAAAGAGTATTCTCAAGGAAAACTTGTTAGAGTTCTAAGTGGTGAAGTATTTGATGTAGCTGTGGACTTGCGAGGCGGATCTGAAACCTATGGTAAATGGGTTGGAGCAATACTGAGTAGTGAGAATAAAAGGCAATTTTATGTACCTGAAGGCTTTGCTCATGGGTTCCTTGTAATGTCAGAGCAGGCAGAATTCGTATATAAATGTACTAATTTATATCACCCTGAGTTTGAGGGAGCAATTGCCTGGAATGATGCTAGCATTGGTATAGAATGGCCTTTGAAAGATATAGGAAAAGTGTTACTTTCTGAGAAAGATAAACAGGCGCAACTATTTGTGGCATTTCAGAAGGAAAGTCACTCACTTCTATAGGTGAAATTACTCGAAATTCACACAAATAAATCGAAGGTTTAACGAGGTGTACTCTATGAATAGCAATAAACAAATGTTAGTGTCTGTAATTATGAGTGTATACAACGAAAAAGAAAATTGGTTAATAGAAGCAATAGAATCCATATTAACTCAAAGCTATAAAAATTTAGAGTTTATTATTATTTTAGATAACCCAAATAACAGTGAATTAGATGTATTAATTGAAAATTATTGCAAATGCGATGCAAGGATACGATATTTTAAAAATGAAAAAAATATTGGGTTAGTTAAAAGCTTGAATTTTGCATTAAGTCATGCAAAAGGTGATTTTATAGCAAGAATGGATGCAGACGATATATCATTGCCTGATAGGTTTGAAAAACAAATAAATTATTTTGATTGTCATCCAGATATAGATTTTATGGGAGCAAGGTGCATTAATATTGATGAAGATGGCAAGGAATTATACAAAGATGCAATAATGCCAGAGGATATGAAATTAATAAAAAGTTGTTTAGTAAATGTAGATTTTGTTAATCATCCAACCTGGTTTTTTAAAAAAAAATGTGCAGATAAGCTTCGCGGGTACAGAGAAATTACTTGCGCAGAAGATTATGATTTTTTACTAAGACTTATAACTAGCGGATTTAAACTTGCGAGTACAAATGAGTTCTTAGTTAAATATAGAATTAGAAGCAGTGGAATTTCCAAAAGTAATTCATTGCAACAGCTTTTATACTCTAAACACGTTGTTAAGATGTATAAAGATAGGTTGAAATTTGGATTTGAAAGTAAATCAGTGGAATGTTTAAAGAATATTAAAATTGATGCTAATGAAGAAAGTAAATATAGTTTAGCCTTAGAAGGACTTACTAAATCAAAAGAATATAAGAAAAAAAATGAAGTTTATAGAATTTATCTAATCCTTAAAAGTTATATAAGTTCAAAATATTTACGAATTTTATTAAAGGATATCACTTTTCATAAATTCAAGAAGGCTTTTTATATAAAAACTTCTTATAAAACAACTAATTAGCAATGCAACTTCAGAGGTGATAAGTAGAGATAAAGATGATAGTCAAAAGGGGGGTATTTCGTTGAATAGAGTAGATGTAAGTATTATAATACCTGTTTATAATGTACAAGAATACTTGCCTGAGTGTTTAGATAGCGTTATTAAGCAAACTATTAATAATAGAGAAATTATTATAATAAATGATGGATCTACAGATAATTGTTATGAAATATTGAAAGAGTATAAAATAAAATTCCCTGAATTGATTATTATAAATCAGAAAAATAGTGGGATTAGTGAAACTCGAAATGCAGGGCTGAGTGTAGCAACTGGAGAATACATAGCATTTGTTGATTCAGATGATTTTATTGAATTAAATATGTTTGAAAAAATGTACAACGCTGCTAAAAGAGAGAGTGCAGACATAGTTATTTGCAATTATATATTATATATGGACATGCCTCATAAATATAAATCGAATAGTGAAAAATACCATCAGACAATAGAAGGAATTGATAAAGAAGGCCATATAGATAAAATTGAGGCTCTTAGGAAGTTTTTATTAAATGATATCAAGGCTTATGCATGGAATAAGCTGCATAAAAGAGAACTTTTTACAGAAAACAAAATTTTGTTTCCTGATTTTATAGTATGTGAAGATACTCCTGTACTATTTTTAACACTGGCTTGTTCAAAGAAAATCTTTTTAATGAGTGAACCATTATATTATTACAGGCAAAGAGAAGCGTCACTTACAAAAGTATTTTCAATAAAGTCAATGGAGGATATGCTAGCAGGTTGCTATATCATGAGAGATTATATAACAGCGGATCCACTGCTTTATGAAAAATTAATTCATTATTATGCAGTGTATATGATAAAAACCTTATGGGTAATACACAATAAATATTGGACTGAGTATTGTGAAACAGGAGAAAAGAGCAATTATTTAGATTTTAAAAAAATAATTAAAAAAGAGGTCACAGCTTTTAAAATTTCTGAAATTATAAGTAATAGTAAACTATCACTTAAATATAAAGTTAATGCGTTACTTATAAAGACAAGAACTTACGGTCTTATATTTCGCATATTATATAAATTTAGATCTTTAAAGAAGTAATAAGTAGCTGATGATTAAGGAGTGTTATTATGCCTCAGATAAGTATTATAGTTCCGATTTATAATGGAGCGAAATATATTAATAAGTGTATAGAAATGATTTTAAATCAAACATTTAAAGATTTTGAATTAATAATAATAAATGATGGATCTACTGATAACAGCGTAGAAATGTGTAATGAATATGCAAAGAAAGACAGTAGAATAAGATTAATTAGTAAAGAAAATGGAGGGACTTGGGCTGCAAGAAATATAGGAATAGATGTTTCTTCGGGTAAATACATTATATTTTTTGATTGTGATGATTGGTATGAAAACAATCTACTTCAGGAAATGTATAAGTGTATTGAGGAGCACCAGGTTGATTTAATTATATCAGGTCAAACTAATGTTACTGTAGACGTAAGTGGGAAAATTTTAAGAAGAACTAAAGTATTGCCAAGAAAACATTTTTTTGAGACAAAAGATGAAATTTTAAGTAATTTTATTTTATTAAGGAAAGAAGAAATTGGAGATACTCTATGGAATAAGATTTACAAATCAGAAATTATAAAGAAATATGATTTGAAATTTGAGAATTTCAAACGTGGAGAAGATACAGTATTTAATGCTAATTACTATGATCATATAGATAAATGTATAGTCTTAGGTGCTGCGTTTTATGGCTATAGAATTGAGAAGGCCAATCCAGTATGGTTAAAGTATTCAGAGAATTATTTAAATGTTATTTTAGAAGAGAATATAACCCTTATAAATAAGCTGGAGAAGTGGGGTAAATATGATGATAAGGCTATAGAATACCAGGCAAATCATTTTATTTATTGCATAATTGAATATTTATATGGAATAGCCTATGCTAAAAATCATTTAAATTTTAAAAATAAATGTGAAAAAATAGGGGCGCTATTAAATGATGAAGGCGTTATAGAATATTTAGGTAATTGTAATGTGATTGGAAAACTTAGCAGGTTAATTGTTAAATATATGAAATCGAAAAATGTTGTATTAGTTTTATTTTTGGTAAAAATTAAATTAATACAAAATAATATAAGAGACTAAAAAAAATAGGATTAAAAATCAATAGCTAGGAGTAGATTTTATGAAAATTTATATAAAACATATATGGAATACCTTTAATTATGGAAGTTGCATGATGGCAATAACCTTAATTAATAAAATAAATCAGAATTATGATAATGTTATATTTTATGTGGATGTTAACTCTGATATAGATTTAGAAAGATTAAAAAGTGAAGTAGCAGGCGCAAACATAAAAAGGTCTAGAATAGACGCTACAGATAATCTATTAAAAAAATGTATAAATAAAATTAGACGTATAAAGTTAAATAAAATTATTGAAAACATAGAAAATATAATAATTATCGGTGGAGATGACATATCTGAGTACTATGGAATAGATCGATTAGAAAGTGAATTATATAAATTAAAAGAGGAAAGTCAGCGTAAGAATATATATTTAATAGGTCATACAATGGGACCTTTTACAGGTAATAGAGGAGAACTAGCTAGGCAGTGTTTAAGTGAAACTAAAATTCATACAAGAGATGATAAAAATTTAAATTATCTAAAAAGTTTAAATTTTAAAAATGCAAAATCTGGAAGAGATTTAGCCTTTATTGAATTACCAATGCAATATCAATATGATAACAAAGTAAGTGAATACAATCTGGAAGAGAATAAATATATAACCTTAGTACCTTCAGGGCTTGTTGAAAGTTATACAAACAATTTTGATGATTATATTAGAAATTGGGTAAATATTATTAAAGAATTATGGGTAAGTGATAAATTTGAAAAAATAGTTTTACTTATGCATGTCTCAGAACCTGACACTTTAGAATCAGATAATGATGATAGACGAGCAATAAATAAGATAATGGAAAAATTGGATAAAAAAACATTAGGAAAAATTGTTGCTATAACAGATGCAATGTTACCATCAGAAGCTAGAGAAATACTTGGAAATGGATTATTTACTATAACAGGAAGGATGCATTCGGGTGTATCAACTTTTTATATGAGAAAACCTGCTATTTCATTATCCTATAGCGTTAAGTATTCGGGAGTAATAGGTGATGGATTAGATATGAATGAGTTAGTTATTGAATCAGCAGATGAAAAACTGTGGAAATGTGATGAAATAAGTAAATTAGTAAATGAAAAAGTTGATTTTATTTTGAAAAACTATGATAGTTTAGTTAAAAAGATAGATACTAAAGTTTCAGAAACTAGCAAAATTGTAGAGAGTGAACTGGAAGAATTGGTTAGTGAAATAAGAAAATCAAACAAATAATAATTAGATGTTTTATGGGGAGGTCGTAGTAATTAATGAAGAATATATTAAAGTCCACTGAAGATTCTTGCACTGGTTGTTCTCTTTGTAGTTTAATATGTCCACAAAAGGCTATAAGTATATCATTAACTACTAAAGGATTTTATGAACCTAATGTAGATGAAAATAAATGTACAAGTTGTGGGCTTTGTAGGAAGGTTTGTTATAAATTTATAACACCAGAAAATGAATATGATATAGAAAAGGCTATACCTTTTCTTGTATATAGCAAGGATAAAGACATAAGGAAGAAGAGCTCATCTGGTGGAGCCGGTAGAGAAATTGCAAATTATGGACTGTTAAATGATTATTTGGTTTGTGGAGTAAAGTATAATTACGAATTAGATAGGGCAGAGCATGTAATTATAGATAGGCAGGAAGAGTTAGATTTAATTACAGGTTCTAAATATATACAGAGTCTTACAACAGGTGCTTTTGATAAGATAGATAATAAGAAGAAATATGTAATTTTTGGGACTCCATGCCAGATGTATGGCTTAAGAAAGTATATACAGCTAAACGGAATTGAGGATAACTTTATATTGGTAGATTTCTTTTGTCACGGAGTTCCATCCTATAAGTTATGGGATAAGTACCTTGTGTATTTGAAGGATGAATATAAAATAAGCAATATAACATCATTAAATTTCAGGGATAAAACCTATGGTTGGCATGACTTTTCAATGAAGATAAGTGGAGATAATAATTATACAAAAACATTAAATGAGGATCTTTATTTAAAGTTCTTTTTATCAAACTTAAATTTGAATGAAAGTTGCTACAATTGCAAATTAAGATTTAATAAAATATATTCAGATATAAGACTGGGTGATTTTTGGGGACCTATGCGAAGTGCTGATGAAAAAGGCTCTTCAATTGTATTATCAAATACGGACAAGGGTTTTAAATTATTGGAAAGTATAAAAGAAAAAATACATTTAGAAGAGGTATCTTTTGAGGAATTAAAGATAAGCCAATATTCAACAGGCATCCATAAACCAGAATTGTTTGATAGGTTTAATGCTGATTTAGAAATGGATTATTCCCTAAAGAAATTACACTTTAGATATATGGTAAAACCAGAATTCATACAGAAATCTAAAAGTATACCTAAAAGGGTGGTAAGAAAATTATTACCAAAGAAAATCAAAAAATATATTAAGGAGAAATTTAAAAGTGAGGATTAAAAATTCATTAAATAATATTATTTTCAATTTAGGAAGCACTTTTATTACTTATATTTTAAGCTTTGTATCACGAAGTATATTTATTTACACACTTGGAGCCCAATATTTGGGCGTTAATGGATTGTTTTCTAACATATTAATGATGTTATCTCTAGCAGAACTGGGTATAGGTACAGCTATTAACTTTAGTTTATATAAGCCTATTGCTCAAAAAGATAATAATAAAATTAGTACTTTAATGACTTTTTACAGAAAGGCATATAGTTTAATTGGATGTATTGTAGCTGTTTTTGGCTTTATTCTAATGTTTTTCTTACATTATATTATTAAAGATGCAAATACAATTGAAAATTTAAGAACAATATATTTACTTTATTTATTTAGTACAGTTTCAGGATATTTTTTATCTTATAAAACCACGTTGGTTTCAGCATATCAAAAGGATTATACTCTGGTACCTATTAATGTAGCAATGTCTGCAATAACTATTTTAGGTCAAATAGTTATTCTTATGGTAACAAAGAGCTTTATATATTATTTATTTGTTCAAATAATATTTGGGTTTATACAGCGAATTATTATTAATAATGTTATTACAAAGCAGTATAAAGATATTGACTTTAAAACTAAAGAAAAGTTACCTCAAAGTGAATTAAATGTAATTATTAAAAATGTAAAAGCAATGTTCTATCATAAAATAGGCGATTATTGTGTTAATGGAACTGATAATATAGTAATTTCTACATTTGTAGGTATTAAGGCTGTTGGTTTTTATTCAAACTATACCTTACTTATAACTACGGTAAACGCAATAATAATGATAATATTTAACAGCACATCTGCAAGTTTTGGTGATCTTATTGCCAAAGAAAAACCTGAAAAACGATTAGAGAAATTTAGAGTCTTAAATTTCTTGGGATTTTGGTTTTTTGGATTTGCTACAATCTGTTTTTACAATCTCCTTAATCCATTTATTACATTATGGATAGGTAATAAATACATTCTAGATTTATCTATAATAATCCCCGTAATAATAAACTATTACTTAGTGGGAATGAGAGTCTCACTCGGAATAGTAAAGTCATCTGGAGGGGTTTATGCGCAGGATAGGTTTGTTCCATTAATTCAAGCAATAGTTAATTTATTCTTCTCTATTATACTAGTTAAATATATTGGTTTAGCAGGAGTCTTTTGGGGAACGGTTATAAGTGCTTTTGTCCCAATGATCTACAGACCCTATGTTGTTTATAAATATATATTTGAAACATCATGTAAAAAATATCTAATTCAATATACTCAGTATCTATTGGTTGTGGTGGTAAATATTTTTGTCACAAGCACTTTATGCAAAATGCTATTTCTTAATGCTGGCTGGGTAAATCTAATTGGAAGAGGTTTTATATGTGTAGTTATACCTAATTTATTAATAGTGGTACTCTTTAGAAAATCCTATGAATTTAAACAACTTATTAACATAGTCAAAGAAAACAAAGGAGGATTTAGGAGTGGAAAAAAAGGTTAGTATAATTACGCCATGCTTGAATGGTGAAAAGTTTGCACAAAGATATCTTGAATCAGTATTAAATCAAACCTATAAAAATATTGAGTTAATATTTATAAATGATGGTTCAACGGATAAAACAGAAGCAGTAGTAAAATCATATATTAGTAAATTCCAGCAAAATGGAATGAATTTAACTTACATTTTTCAAGAAAATGCAGGTCAAGCAGCAGCACTAAATGTAGGATTAAAACTATTTACAGGTGAGTATTTAACTTGGCCGGATTCAGATGATTTTCTGTCCATAGATTCTATAGAGAAAAAGGTGAATTTTTTAGAAAAAAATAAGCAATATGGATTAGTTCGAACAGATGCATATATTTTTAATGAAGGAGATATAATAAAGCCAATTGGAACTATAGCTGGTAAAAATCCTAATAGGTTCAATGAAAAGATATTTGAAGATCTATTAAGTGAAGATACATATTGCTGGAACGGTTGCTATATGCTTAGAACAAATGCATTTTTAGATGTAAATCCTAAGGGCGAAATATATGCGTCTACAGCTGGCCAAAACTTTCAAATGTTATTACCTATTGCTTATAAATATAAATGCGGATATATAGATGAATCCTTATATAATTATGTAGTGAGAAATGACAGTCATTCTCACTCCGATGAAAATATAAATTTACAAACATCTTTAATTAAAAATAGCAATCACGAGAATATTTTATTGAATGTGATAAATTCTATGGAAGTTGATAAAGCATTTTACAGTGAGATAATAACAGCAAAATATGCAAGACGAAAAATGGCTTTAGCTCTAACATATAAAAATAAAGAAATATTAGTACAGCAATATGAGGTTTTAAGAAAAATGGGAGTATTAAATATGAAAGATAAGATTACATATGCAAGAGGATTATATTTTATTTTTAATTTGTTCTATAGAATAAGTTCTAAAATAATTAGGATTGTTAGAAATGTAAGCAAACAATTACCATGGAGGTATTAAAATGAACAATGAAACTACTGTAGGTTATAAAGAGTTTATAAATGTTATAAAAAGAGGGAAATGGATTATACTCCTGCTAACATTGTTATTAACATTGACAGCAACGGTTTTTAGTTTTTATTTAATGAAAAGTGCTAAACCAATTTATCAAACAAAAATAGGCGTTATAATAGGCGAAAAAGAAGATATAGTTAATGCCAAAGGTTTAATTAGTACATTTGAGGAAATTGCAAGCTCTTCCACTATTGCAAAAAACACTAGTAAAGCATTAAATGGCTCTGTTTCTGCTCTAGAAGTTCAAAAAAGTTACGAAGTTAGTGTAGCAGATGGCGCCCCAATTTTAACAATTATAGCTAGTGGAAAATCGCAAAAGGAGTCCGTGGCTATAGCTAATGCAGTTTATACCTCTTTTACAAAAGAAGTAAAGCGAATATATCCGACCCAAACCATGAAAATCATGGAAAATTCAGCTCAAAATGGTCTTGTAAACAATAAATTTAAATTTCTTAATGTTGTATTAGCATTTTTACTTGGACTTTTTCTTTCAATATTTATTGTAACCTTCACAGGTTATTTTGATGAAAAAATTAGGACTAAAGATGATGTAGAGAAATATTTAGGACTTGATGTTATTGGAAATTTGCCTAAAAGAAAAAAAACGGACATATAAATATATTTCATAAAGGATGGGTATTTAATGGAAAAAATAAATATTGCAGAAAATCATAAATTAGATTCAATTAATGCTAAAGCATTTTACGAATTAAAAGCAAATATTCAGTTTCTGTGCAAGGGCAGTGAAAGTAAAGTTATTATGATATGCAGTGCAGAAGAAAAGGTAGGCAGGTCCACTACAGCTGCATATCTTTCTTTAGTCCTGGCTCAAAGTGGTAAAAAAACTATACTTATTGATTGTGACCAAAGAAATTCTAATATACATAATATGTTTAATTTATCAAATGATAAAGGTCTAGTGAATTTTCTGTCAGGAAATATTAAGCTTGAAGCAGCAATTAATACTACAAAACAAAAGAATTTATCTATAATAACTTCTGGCGCAAATGCATTAAACTATGCGGAACTTTTTGTATCAGAGAAATTTAATGAATTTACCGGATTTTTAAAAAAGGATTATGATTATATTATTATTGATTCTTCACCACTTACTGAAAGTGCTGATGCTAAGGCTATAGCAAAAAATGCAGATGGTTGTGTACTTGTGGTTAAGTATGGTGGGACAGAAAGAAAAACTGCTATAAAAGGTAAAGAAATTTTGGAAAAGGTAAATGCCAGTATTATAGGCGTATTTTTGAATAAAACAAATTAATAGATTGCTAATAATCTTACAAAAGAGAAATAGAGGTGTGCACAAATGAAAAATATATTTATTATAGGTTCAAAAGGAATACCAGCAAATTATGGCGGGTTTGAAACTTTTGTAGATAAGTTAACTCTTTATAAAAAAAATGATGCTATAAAGTATCATGTAGCTTGTCTAAATGTGCGAAATGAAGAGTTTTATTATAATAAGGCAAGATGTTTTAATGTACAGGTAAAAGAAATAGGTAGCGCTAAAGCTGTGCTGTATGACTTGCAAGCTTTAAGCAAATCTATAAAGTATATTCAGGATAATAATTTATCTAATTCGATTATTCTTATTCTTGCTTGTCGTATTGGGCCATTCTTATGGTTTTACAAGAAAAAACTAAAAGATTTAGGAATAAAGCTTTATGTAAATCCTGATGGACATGAATGGAAAAGAAGTAAATGGATTGCACCAATAAGGGCTTACTGGAAATTTTCTGAAAAATTAATGGTTAAACATGCAGATTTACAAATATGCGATTCAAGAGGTATAGAGGATTATATAAAATCAGAGTACAAGGGGTATAATCCTAAAACTACATTTATAGCTTATGGAGCGGAAATTGGAAGATCTAATCTAAGGTCAAATGATGCAATGATAACAGACTGGTTTAATAAGTTTTCAGTAAAAAGAAAATCATACTACTTAATAGTTGGAAGGTTTGTACCTGAGAATAATTATGAGACTATGATAAGAGAATTTATGAAGTCTGATGTTGATAAAGATCTAGTTATAATTACAAATTTAGAGAAAAATAAATTTTATGATAGATTACTAAAGGCCACAAATTTTACTAGTGATAAAAGAGTAAAATTTGTAGGAACTGTATATGATAATGAACTTCTAAAAAAAATACGAGAAGAGGCATTTGCATATCTCCATGGACATGAAGTAGGAGGAACAAATCCTTCACTACTAGAAGCTCTTTCAAGTACTGATATTAATTTGCTTTTAGGTGTTAATTTTAATAAGGAAGTAGGAAAAGAGGGAGCACTGTATTTTAGTAAACAAGATGGTGACTTAGCATCCACAATAAATAGAGCTGAAAAATTAAAAGAAAATGAAATAGAAATAATGTCTAGAACAGCTAAAAATATTATTGAACAATTTTATTCTTGGGACAAGATTGTTAATGATTATGAGGAGCTTTTCTTATAAATAAAGGAGGTGCAGCGTTATTAAAATATTGCATTATTCCCTAGGACTCCCCCCTCTTAGGACAGGAGGATTAACTAAATATTCTGTAGACCTTATGTTAAGCCAAGTTAAAAATGGAAATGAAGTTTCTTTGTTATATCCAGGACATTTTTCGCTTAATAGGAAGTTACGGATTAATAAAGATAAATCCTTTGTGGATAAACCCTTTAATAGTATTAAGGTATTTGAAATATTAAATCCTCTTTCCATTCCGTTATTAAGCGGAATACCTAATCCAAAAGTATATTTGAAAAATATAGATGTGAATATTTATATTGATTTTTTAAAAGATTTAAAGGTAGAAATCATACATATTCACACATTGATGGGACTTAATAAAGAGTTGATTACAGCTGCAAAACAGTTAAATATAAAAACCATATTTACATCTCATGATTATTTTGGAATATGCCCTAAAGTTAATCTTATTAATTTACAAGGGTCAATATGTGTGGATTATGACAATGGGAAAAACTGTATAGATTGCAATAGAAATGGCTACAGTAATTCGCTAGTGGTCTTAATGCAGTCAAAGACTTATAGAAAACTAAAGAATAGTTTAATTATAAAAAAATTAAGAAGTTATAAGCAGAGAATAATTATTAAAAGAAACAATAGTATAATTGAATACCAACCGGTAAAAGGAAAGAATAATAACACTTGTGCCAAGGACTATGTTAACTTAAGAAAGTGCTTTATAGATATAATTAATAATATAGATTACATTCATTACAACAGCACAGTTGCCAAAAATGCATATGAGAAATATATTGACAATGTAAATAGCAAAATTCTTAATATTTCTCATTCAAATATAGAGGATAATAGAATAAAAAAAAGTAGTAGCAGCAATGAACCGTTAAAAATAACATATATTGGATCAATAGAGAAATATAAAGGTTTATTTTTTCTATTGAAGGTGCTTGAAAAGTTAATGAAAAACAATGTTAACAATTGGAGTTTAAATATTTACGGAAGAAATGTAAATATAGATATAGATAAATATATGGGAAAAGTAAAGATAAAGGGTACTTATAATTATTCTGAGTTAGAACAAATATTCAAGAATACAGATGTGCTTATAGTACCTAGTATTTGGTATGAGACATTTGGGTACATAGCTCTAGAGGCATTTTCTTATGGGGTACCTGTTATTATGACTGATTTTGTAGGGTTTAAAGATATGATAATTCCAGAAGTTACTGGCATCATAATCAAAGCCTCAGAAGATGAATTATATAATAATTTACAAACTATAATAGAAAGCAGAGAAAAATTATCTTATATTAATGAAAATATAATTGCGTTAAAAAGCATTTATACAATGAAAAATCATACTGAGGATGTAATGAAATTGTATGATGATTTAACGACATTTCAGAAGGAAATTCACCCACTTCCATGAGGTGAATCTCCTTCTGAAGTCGTTAAAAACAGCACCGCAGGTGATGATTTAATTAAAAGATAAAGGTAATTTAAGTTTTAATTAAATATTAAAGAAATGGAGAAATAGTTAAATGGAAATGTTAATGGCATTATTGTATTGTTTTCATCAGATGGCTGCCAATTTACCATTTGCTCCTAAAACTCTAACTGGCAATTTAGATTTTTTTTATGCACTAGGTATATTCGGGATTATTTTTGTTATATTTAAAAGAAAAAAAGACATTTCACTTTTAATAATATGTGCACTACCTATCGCAATTTATGGTATCCTTCAAAGGATGATCATGGTTAATTTGGATATTCAAAAGCTTATGGTTAATGTTTCTAAAATAACTATATGTATTTCTCTAATGATTTTGGTAAGTAGGGAAGTGCATGATTTTAAAATTAAAAAATTTATTGATTATGTTTGTAGGATATACATAATATTTACACCCATGGCTTTGATATTCTCCAGTAACGAATATTTTTGGAGACTCCATGATACTATAAATAAATATAGCCTTACCAGACTCAATTTATTTTATATAGAACCTAGCGAATTGGGCTTTCATTTATCTTTTATAATTATTATACTAATGTATTTGATTATTGTGGAAAAAGATAGGAAGGTAAATCGAAAATACATAGTTTATACCGTGAATTGCTTAATTTTATTAGTGTTATCTAGAGCTTATGGGGCTTCAGTAATTTTGCTTGGCACCATACTTTCTGTATCATTTGTAATTATAATAGCAAAGATGAACTATAAAAACATTTTAGTTGGATATGGATTAACCATAATTTTCACTACAATAATAATAGTATCTATTGTGACTAAATCATCAATGTATATGAGAACTGTTGATACGCTAAATGGAAGTGATTCTTCCAATAGTTATAGAGTAAATGTTACTCAAAAATTTACGAGTACAGCAATAACTAGCACTGGTGGAATTGGAGTTGGCCTGGGGAATCTGAATACAGAAAGCACTAGGAAAATTTTCAAGTCAACTGGTATGACAGCTGTGGTAGCAGCATCATTTCCATATTTTATTGCAGAAGGCGGGTTGTTTGGAATAGCATATCTTGTTATATTAATTTTGTTTTTATTAATTAATGTACTCTTCAAAAGAAACATGCTACTGGCAAACCTTCTGTTATTTAGTTTTTTATATCAGATTTATGGAGGGTATTTTACAAATCCAGTAAATTGGATTATATATGGATTAATACTAAGCAAATGGACACCTGAAAAAATTCAGGAGGGAAACAATATAAGCGAATCAAAAGGGATAATCTAATAAATTATCCCTTTTGATTCGTTGTTTTTTTATTTTTCAATAGTCATTTTAGCATATTCATGAAGTGCATTTTTGTAACCTGTTATTGTATTACTATCTATTTTGTTGTGTTGGTTTGTATTAGAAGTTGAATAGATACCACTCTTAGCTATAACTCCACTACTTGAGCTAATTTTATTATTTTTTATTGTTATATGCTGAGGTTGCAATTTCCCATTAGAGTCAAGTAATATTCCATTACCCTTTTCTACAGTATTTGTATCATTTTTGCGGTTTGTATTTGTTATAGTGTTATTTGATATAGTGCAATTTGCACTTCCTGCGGTTATATCAATACCATTAGTTTGTGCAGATAATACTTTGTTTCCCGTAACAGTTGTTCCAGTTGTATCATAAAGACATATTGCTCCTAAATTACCAACACCGCTTATTGATTCTTCTACTGTATTGTTTTTAACAATATTATTATTGGACTGCCATACTTCTATTTGATTAAATCTGTTATTTTTACAATTATTGTTTATAAGAGAATTACCATTAGTGACCTTGCTCTCACCTCCATAAATTGTAGCGCCTTCCTGGCCATTGCCTTGGCAGAGATTATCGCTTGCTACAGAGTCTGTCGTACCTTTTCCAGTGGTGGAATTATAACCGAATATTACACCTTGCCCACCGCTATTTTTTAAAATATTGTTTGTCACGGATATTTTAGTTCCATTTAAAGAGTAAACATGACCACTTATTTGTTCCTTAGCATAGCCACCAAAAACCTTGGGGTTATCAAAATTATTCTTATGGATTGTAATATTAGATGAATTATTATCTATTAAAATCCCATATTTGCGTATATCATAGAAATATGAATTTGTAACTGAGCAGCCACTTGCATTGGAAAGGTTAATGGCTGCAAAATCAATGGTATTTGTGAATCTGCAATCAGTTATCACAAGTCCTTTTTTTTCAGTAACACTTACAGCTGTAGCACAATTTTGAAAATCTATACCCTGGAAACTGTTATTATTGCCTACAGAGAATAAAGTATTTTTACCTGTACCTTTAATTACAACATCACCGCCTGTAATTAATTTTATTCCATCTTTTAATTTAACAGTGCCTTGAAAACTATATGTACCTTTTGGTAATTTTACTGTACTACCGCTAGGATAAGAATCTATCATTTTTTGAAATGAAGCAGAAGTATCCCTTGCTCCAGTTATGTCTAATGAATATTTTTTAATATCATTTTTATTAATGTTATGAAGATCTGGATCTTTTGTTTTGTTAATAATTATAAATGTTGTTATTATAATTGATAAACAAATTAATGCAATAATTGAAAGTATATTTTTTTTAATATTGATTTTTAAAATATTTAATCACTCCTTTTATGTGGATTTCATTCTATTGTTATATAATGAGTATCCCTTTAATTATAACATTAATAGATATAAGTAAGTTCATTTTATGTGTTAACAGAGCAACAACAAAAGACTCCAGTGGGAGTATAAATCTCCTTCTGAAGTCTTTTATATTACAAAATTGAAAATCATGGTCTAAATAAGAATTTTATCTAGTGTAATTATGATTTCCCACAAGTGGCTAGAGCATATAAGTGATCTCCATACTTGTAGCCTTTGGTTATATTACCACTTATTTTGTTATTATGATTTTTATTAGAAGTGGAGTATATACCACTTTTAGCTATAATTCCGTTAGTTGAGCTAATTTTATTATTGGTGATTGTAATATATTGAGGATCAGCTACCCCATTCCAGTCAAGTAATATGGCATTACCTTTTTCGGGAGTATTAACATCATTTTTACCATTAGTATCAGCTATAATATTATCTGAAACGGTGCAATTTGAAGTACCTGCTATTATTGCTATGCCATTAGTTTGCGAAGACAATACATTATTACCTGTAACAGTTGATCCAGTTGTAGCAAAAAGGCATATTGCGCCCAAATTTCCACGGCCTTTTATTGATTCTTCTACTGTATTGTTTTTAACAATGTTATTATTAGATTGCCATATTTCTATTTGATTAAATCTGTTATTTTTACAAGTATTATTTATAATAGAATTTGCGTTGGTAACCTTCTTGCTACCTCCATAAACTGTAACACCTTCCTGACCATTGCCTTGACAATTATTATTGGCTACTACAGAATTGGTTGTGCCTTTTCCAGTGGTTGAATTGTAACCAAGTATTACACCTTGTCCTCCACTGTTATTCAAAATATTATTTGTTACGTAGATGTTTGTTCCATTTAGACAATAAACATGCCCACTTATTTGTTCAATGCTATAGCCACCAAAAACCTTAGGGTTATCAAAATTATTGTTATCTATTATAATATTACAGCTATCATTATCTATTAAAACTCCATATTTGTGTATATCATAAAAATATGAGTTTGTAAGGGAACAATTACTTGCTCCATAAAAATTAATCCCTGCATAATCAATGTTATTTGTGAATCTGCAACCTATTATATTAACTCCATTTTTTTCAAAAACACTTAAAGCTGTAGAGCAATTTTGAAACTCTATACCCTCAAAACTGTTAAAATTGCCTGCGGAAAATAAAGTATTTTTGCCAGTGCCTTTAATTATAACATCATTAGAAGAAAGTAGTTTTATATTGTCTTTTAATTTAACAGTACTAGAAAATTTATAGATACCTTTTGGTAATTGTATTACAGCACCTTGTGAAAAAGAATCTACCATTTTTTGAAATTGGATTGAGGTATCTGATACTCCTGTTATATCTAAATTATAATTTATAGCATTTATAATAGTAGGAATATTAGTTGTCATAGATATGTTAGAGGATTGTGATGTTAGATCAGCAGCATTTGTAGTAGTTAGAAAGTAACTAACATTTGATAAAGAAATTAATATTATTATTGCGGTTATGCTTTTTTTGAAATTGTTTTTTAACATTTGAATCACTCCTTTTATTTCGGTGGCTAGGCTACCATACCTAAGTAAGGCCCTATGGCTTTGCGTCCTTACCTTTCGATAAGTTTGCTATTATCGGTAAAAGATTTATCTAGAAGATTTATCTAGAAGATTAAATAAAATATTACCATTAATATATATTATCGAAAACAATCTACTATCCTTTAGATTTTCTTAAATTAGTTATAAAAATGGGTGAAAACATGTTTATTTTGAAATTTTAAATTTGCCATAAATTTATGGGAGATATATAATTAATTGTGGTTATTTTAAAGTCTGAATAGCACTTTCCAAATTGATTATACTAATCATTATAGGAAGGTGAAAATATGAAGAAAATGAAACCATGGATGAAAATTGTTTTAAGTGTATTTATTATTATTGTAATAGGTGGTGGAGCTGTATTTAGCTATACATTTTATCAACTTAGCAAAATGAATACTTCAAAAATATCAAAAACCGATGCAGGGTTAGGTATCAAGCCTGAAGTATCTGTAAAAAAAGAAAATGAAAAGGGTATAGTAAATATTGCACTTTTCGGTCTGGATAGAGAGGATAAAAACCAGCCAAGTCGGTCGGATTCTATAATAATACTCTCTATTGATGGAGTGCAGAAGAAAATAAAAATGTCTTCTATTATGAGAGATACATACGTAGAGATAAGTGGTCATGGTAAAACAAAGCTTGCACATGCATATGCTTATGGTGGACCACAGCTTGCTATAAAAACTCTTAATGAAAATTTTAATTTAGACATTAGAGATTATGTTTCTGTGGATTTTATTGCCTTTGAAAAAATAATAGACGATATTGGCACAATAAATATAGATATTAAACAAGACGAAATTAGTGCAATAAACGATAAAATACTTGAAGCTTCTAAAATCGAAAAAAAAGCAGTTACTAAAATTACAAAATCGGGACTGCAGACTTTAAATGGACTTCAGGCTGTTGCGTATTCAAGGGTACGATATACTACTGGCGGGGATTTCCGGAGAACTGAAAGGCAAAGAAAGGTATTATCAGCTGTGCTTACAAAAATTAAATCATTAGGGGTGACAGAATCTCTATCAGTTGCTACTAAGATTCTACCTTATACTGAAACAAACATGAATAATATGAAAATAATAAAAAATGCTAAAGAAATGGTTACGTTTAATATAAAGAGCTTGGAGCAGGAGAGATTTCCAGTAGATGGCTACTGCAGCGGAAAAACTATTGATGGAGTGTGGTATTTAGTTGCGGATATGTCGGCTACTATAGACCAAATTCACAAATTTATTTACAAAGATATAAAGCCGGTGCCTAAAGCCCCATTGTAAATATGGCATAGGTGATAATTTAAATTATTTCTAGTTGTAAATAAAATATAAAGGAGAATAAATTATGAAGATACTAATTACAGGAGCTAATGGCCAGCTTGGAACAGAGCTGGCTAATCAATATAAAAATATAAAAAGCATTGATTTAATACTTGCAGGTAAATCAGATTTAGATATAACAAATTTACATAGTGTATATAATTTTGTAAATCAAAAAAAACCAGATGTAATTATTAACTGTGCTGCATTTACTGCTGTTGACACCTGCGAATCACAAATAGATATGGCATATAAGATAAATGCTATAGGACCTAAAAACTTGGCTATAGCCGCAAATGAAATTGGGGCAGAAATTGTTCAAGTATCAACAGATTATGTTTTTGATGGTAATACTGATAAATCACTAACAGAGTTTGACCTCGTAAATCCACAAACTGTTTATGGGAAAACAAAGCTTGAGGGAGAGATATTAGTTAAAAGCCACAATCCTAAGCATTATATAGTTAGAACTGCATGGCTTTACGGAGAAGGGAATAATTTTGTAAGGACTATGATAAATTTAAGTAAAACTAATACAACAATAAAAGTAGTTAATGACCAAAAGGGAACACCTACAAGTACAGTGGATTTAGCTAGAGTTATAATAAAACTTATAGAAGATAAGAATTATGGATTGTTTCATTGCACCTGCAAAGGCGAATGCACCTGGTATGAATTCACTAAAGAAATATTTAGACTTAAAGGTATTTCTACAGAAGTTTTGCCTTGCACAACAGATGAATTTAAAAGACCGGCAAAAAGACCTAAATATTCAGTGCTTAGAAATTATATGATGGAACTCACTTGTGGGGATATAACTAGGACTTGGGAAGAAGCTATTAGTGAATATTTAAAATAATAAAGTCAGAAAGTAATCTGGCGTAAAGTCATTTTTGATGGCTACTGCCAGGTGAAAATCATAGTAAAATAGTAAGCTAAATAGTATAATTGCATTGTGGGATTCTTATAACTTACAAACGAGCTTAAATAATTTTGAAACCATTTGAAAGGGGTTGAATATATTGGCTATTTTAGTTTGTGGCGGAGCTGGCTACATTGGAAGTCATATGGTAGCGGAGCTTTTAGAAAAAGGCGAAGAAGTTGTAATTCTAGATAATCTTGAAAAAGGACATAGGCAAGCATTACTTGGTGGCAAGTTTTATGAGGGAGATTTAAGAGATAGTAACCTATTAGATCTTGTTTTTAATGAGAATAAAATAGATGCAGTTATAGATTTTGCAGCAGACTCACTAGTGGGAGAGAGTGTAGTGGAGCCACTAAAGTATTTTGAAAACAATATAGGAAGTACTGTTAATTTACTAAAGGCTATGAGAGATCATAAAGTACGCCATATAGTATTTTCCTCAACAGCTGCAACTTATGGAGAACCGGAGAGTATACCTATCCTTGAAGAGGATAAGACAATACCAACTAATCCCTATGGAGAGTCAAAGCTTGCAGTAGAAAAGATATTAAAGTGGTGTGATAATGCCTATGGGATTACCTATACAGCTCTTAGATATTTTAATGCAGCAGGAGCTCATGTAAATGGAAAAATAGGAGAAGATCACTCACCAGAGTCTCATTTAATACCATTAATTCTTGAGGTAGCACTAGGAAAAAGAGAAAAAATCATGATTTTTGGGGATGACTATCCTACAGAAGATGGTACCTGCGTAAGAGATTATATACATGTAACAGATTTAGCAAATGCACATTTACTTGCCCTTAAAAGACTTAGAAATGGTGGTAAAAGTATAATTTGTAATTTAGGCAATGGGGAAGGTTTTTCTGTTAAAGAGGTTATAGAAGTTGCAAGAAAAGTTACAGGCCAGGTTATAAAAGCTGAAATTGCGCCAAGGCGTGCGGGAGACCCTGCTGTACTTATAGCTTCTAGTGATAGGGCAACAAGTGAGCTCGGTTGGAAACCTAAATATAATTCCCTTGAAAACATCATAGAAACAGCTTGGGAATGGCATAAAAATAATCCTAATGGGTATGAAAAATAACTTATAAAATAAGGATGTGTTTATATGAAAGTTAAAAAAGCGATTATACCAGCAGCGGGACTTGGAACAAGGTTTCTTCCTGCAACAAAGGCACTACCTAAGGAAATGTTACCTATAGTTGATAAGCCTACAATGCAATATATTATAGAAGAAGCTGTGGCTTCAGGCATAGAAGAAATATTAATTATTACAGGAAGAAATAAAAAGTCTATTGAAGATCACTTTGATAAATCTGTAGAACTTGAGCTAGAGCTAGAAAATAAACATAAGGATGGCTTACTTGAACAAGTTAGAGATATATCAAACATGGTAAATATACATTTTATAAGACAAAAAGAGCCAAAGGGACTTGGCCATGCTATAAATTGTGCAAGAACATTTGTTGGTAATGAACCTTTTGCTGTTATGTTAGGTGATGATATAGTTGACGCAAAGATCCCTTGTTTAAAACAACTTATGGACTGTTTTGAAGAAAAGGGAGCAACAATTTTAGGAGTTCAAGAGGTAAAAGAGGAGAATGTAGATAAATATGGCATAGTCGATGGAGTGCAAATTAGCAATAGAGTATACAAGGTTAATAACCTTGTTGAAAAACCACCAGTAGATTTAGCGCCTTCAAATGTAGCTATACTTGGTAGATACATCATAACTCCAGAGATATTTGATATATTAGATAATACAAAGCCAGGTAAAGGTGGAGAAATTCAACTAACGGATGCTCTAAAGACTCTAATAGGACAGCAAGATATGTACGCTTATGTATTCGAAGGAAGAAGATATGACGTAGGTGATAAATTAGGATTTCTTGAGGCCACAGTTGAGTTTGCACTAAAAAGAGAAGAATTAAAAGTTCCTTTTATGGAATATCTTCAGACTTTAAAATATAATGATGAGTTTAGTGACTTATATAAAAAAGTAGAAAAAAGAAGATCGTAGTTGTTAAAGAATGAAAATTTAGAATTGTAGCTTTAAAGATAATTAACGTAAATAAGATAGAATTTGCTCATGAGCAAATTCTATCTTATTTTTTTTGAATTTTAATGAAAAAGAATTATATAGAAATTTTGTGCGAATGGCAATAAAGTTAAAAATCTTTAGTGTCATTAGGATTGTTATATGGCATTGGGGGGGTGGCCTTTCCAGCTGCTTTCATTAGGCTAGCATAAGAAACATACATAATAGTTAATATAAATCCAATAATTATAAATTTTATCATTAAGACTACATCCTCCCACATTAATAACAGTTAATAGATTTTTATTCATATAAAGGTATATATAGATTATATGTCTTAATGAAAAAAAACACAATGCATTATGGTGACAGGCCACTGGGATGTTAGATGATTGTTAATTTATGTTATTAGTATCATATTTTTTAAATACAAAAGAGTTACTACATTTTTATAGGGTTTGAAAATTCCATATAGAGATAATCAGTGGTTTTGTAACAAAAAATATTTTGGTTATAATTGGTGAGAATGTGAAATAGAATAGAGGATAGTCATTCTTATATTTTAAAAGAAGAGGTGATATATATGCAACAATCAGAAGAAAATTCCATGGTTCAAGAGTTGGAGAATGCCAGAGAGTATGAGAAAAATATAGGATATTTTATTATCAAAAGAATAATTGATATTATGGGCGTTTTATGCGGAATTTTATTACTAAGTCCTGTGATGATTGTTGTTGCTATTTGGATTAAGTTAGATTCAGCAGGACCTGTTTTTTTTATACAGGAACGAGTTGGACAAGATGGTACTAGGTTTATGATGTATAAATTTAGATCCATGTGTTTAGATGCAGAATATCTTTTCAAAAAGCTTAAAGATAAAAACGAAATGTTAGGACCTATGTTTAAGATAAAAGATGATCCAAGAGTAACTAAAGTAGGGAGATTTATAAGAAAGACAAGTATAGACGAGTTACCTCAACTTTTTAATATATTAAAGGGAGAAATGTCACTTGTGGGACCAAGACCAAGTCTGCCTAAAGAAGTAGAGCAGTTTACCTCATTTCAAAAACAAAGATTAGTTGCAAGACCAGGCTTAACTTGTTATTGGCAGGTAAGAGGAAGAAGTGATGTGAGTTTTCAAGAATGGATGGAAATGGATGTTCAGTATATGGAAGAACGAAATACATGGATAGATATAATACTTATATTCAAAACGGTGAGAGTGCTGTTTGGGGATGATGGCGCAAGGTAGTATTAGTTCAAAATTGAAAGAAAGGAGGTGTACTTAATGCTTTGTGCATTAATAATGGCAGGAGGTAAGGGCACTAGATTTTGGCCCTTGTCTACGGCAGAAAAGCCAAAACAGTTTCTGAAGCTTATTAGTGAAGATACAATGATTCAAATGAGCGTGAAAAGATTACAAAAACTTATTCCTATAGAGAGGATATTTATAGTAACAGGTAAAAGATATATGGATATAGTTAGAGAGCAGTTACCTAACTTACCAAATAGAAACATTATTATAGAGCCTGTAGGAAAGAACACGGCACCTTGCATAGCACTTTCAGCTTTTCATATTAACAAAATATATGGAGATGCTACTATAGCAGTATTACCCTCAGATCACCTTATTACTGATGAAGAAAATTTTTTAGAAGTTTTAAATTCAGCACATGAATTTGTAGATAAAAATAAAGAAGCCATAGTAACTATAGGTGTAAAACCAAATAGACCGGAAATCGGATATGGCTATATAAATTATAGCCATATAAATTGTTTAATAAATGGATATGAAGTTAGAAGTGTTAAAAAGTTTGTAGAAAAACCAGATTTACATAAGGCAAAGGAGTATTTAAAAGATGGAAATTACCTTTGGAATGGTGGAATGTTTATTTGGAAGGTCGCCAATATTTTAAGACTTACCAGTCAATATTTGAAAAATACTTTTGAAGTGTTAAGTGAAATAGTAGCGACCTGCGAAGAGGATTATCAAAGAGTATTAGAAGAAAAATACAATAATATTGATAGTATATCTGTAGATTTTGGAATTATGGAGAAAGCAAAAGACATATACGTTATTCCAGGAGAGTTTGGATGGGATGATGTGGGAAATTGGGAAGCTGCCCAGAGATACATGATGAAAGACTGTAATGATAATATTTGTATGGGTAATGTTAAGAAATTTGATTGTAGCAATAACGTTATTATTAGTAATGGTAAACCAATAGTTATCTCAGGGCTTCAAGGTATATTTGTGGTTGAAAGTGATGATATGATATTTGTTGGGAAAAAGGATGGAATGGAGAGTATAAGAGATATCAAGATGAAAATTTAAAAAGGCGGGGTTATAAACAATTAGGACAAGACTATGAGTCATAATGAAAGAACAATACATGGAAGGAGATAATATGAAGATCTGTTTAGTTGGTTCAAGTGGAGGTCATTTGACACATTTATGGTTACTTAAAGAGTATTGGATAAAGCATGATAGGTTTTGGGTAACATTTGATAAAGAGGACTCAGCGTCATTACTTAAACAGGAGAAAAAATATTTTTGCTTTTTTCCAACCAATAGAAATATACTAAATCTTATACGTAACACTTATTTAGCTATAAAGGTATTAAAGAAGGAAAAACCAGATTTAATAATTTCCACTGGAGCTGCAGTAGCTGTACCTTTTTTCTATATAGGGAAATTATTAGGCGTAAAGCTTATATATATAGAAGTATACGATAGAATTGATTTGCCAACAATTACAGGTAAATTAGTCTATCCTATAACTGACAAGTTTATACTGCAATGGGAAGAACAAAAGAAGTTTTACTCTAGTGGGATAAACATAGGAGGGATTATATGATATTTGTTACAGTAGGAACCCATGAAGATTCTTTTGATAGGTTAATTAAAGAAATAGACAGACTTAAAGGTGAAAAAATTATTTTGGAAGATGTAAAAATCCAGATAGGATATACTAAATATTTACCTAAATATTGTAGCTATGATAGGGTTATTGGGTTTGAGAGGATGAATAAGCTAGCGAAGGAAGCTAGGATAATAATAACTCATGGAGGCCCGGGTAGCATGCTACTAGCTTTGCAGTATAATAAAATACCTATAGTAGTGCCAAGGCAAAAGAAATTTAATGAACATGTAGATGATCATCAAGTGTATTTCAGCAAAAGAATGAAGGCTGAAAATAGAGTTTTAACAGTTTTCGACATAGAATGTTTAGAAGATATTATAGTGAATTACAGTGAAATAGTAGCAAATAACGAGGTAGATGAAGTTAGTTGCACCAGTAACTTTGTAAGCCGATTTAAAATAATTGCAGATGAGTTATTGATTTGAAAAAGGTAATATTAAATAGTAGTATTTTATATTTAACAAGAGAAATGGCATATGGTGGTGTAGAAAAGGTTGTAATGCAATTATCATATTATTTTAAAAATGAATTTAAGAAGGTGGTAGTTTGCTCTTTAGGTGGAAATTATGAAAAAGATTTAAAAGAATTAGATGTGAAACATTATAAAATTGGAGACTTTGAGAATAAATCACTGGCTAATGTGATTAAAATTATATTTCAGCTATATAAAATAATAAAAGTTGAAAAAATTACTTTAGTTCATAGTCAACATAGAATGGGCACCTTTTATGCCAAAATATTATCAATTTTAACTGGAGTTAAAGTTATTCATACTGCGCATGTAGTACAAGAAAATAAGAAAGGGTTAACAAAATATGTACTTAGGAATACAAATATTATTGCTGTTAGCAATGGAGTTGAAAATAATTTATTAAACTATTTTAATGTAAAGGCTAAGGCAATAATAGTTATATATAACGGAGTTACTAATGAAAGCTTTGAGTACAGAGAAATTCGAGAGCTAAAGGAATGCAAGGCTGAAGGATATTTTTTAGTAGGGACTATTTGTAGATTAGCTGAGGAAAAGGGAATTAAATATTATATTGAAGCAGCACTACACTTGTTAAAAACAGATGCAAAAGTTAAATACGTTATAGTCGGTGAAGGAGATTTGAAGGAAGAGATTATTAATAGTATTGAAAAGCACAATTTAAGAAATATGTTTATTATTCTTGGGTTTAGAAAAGATGTATTAAATATAATTAATCAATTAGATTTAGTTATATTACCGTCATTGAGGGAGGGACTACCATTGCTTCCCATGGAGGTATTTTCTCAAAATAAAACAATAGTAGCTACCAATATAGAGGGTACTAATGAAGTTATAACAAATAATGTTGATGGATTATTAGTTGAACCTAGAAATTCAAAGCAATTAGCTGATGCAATTTATCATTTGTATTCCAACTCTTTAGAACTTAATAATTTAGGTGAAAATGCATATAACACTTATTGTGAAAAATTTAAATTAGAAAATGTTATGGGAAAGTATAAAAATTATTACGAGGAAATTCTTAATAATTAGTTGTAGCCTTTCCTGTAGATATGGGCAGCAAAGGAGAAAATATGAAAGTATTATTTATTAGTGATGGTATGTCTTTGACTAATACAGGTATTGCCAGCGTGAGTACAAGAAACTATAACTTAGTTAAAAGCGCTGTAGGAGATCAAAATGTTGACTTGGTTGTTATAGGTAATAAACAGTCAGAACAATTTAAAGGTGCCATAAAAACTTATAATTCACCTTCTAATAAGCTATGTTCATTGATTAATTGTTTGAATTTATATTATCCTGTATTGAATGGAAATATAGTTTCAGATATTAAAAAAACAATTAGACAGCATTCTTATGACGTTATATATATAGATAATTCAATGTATGGGAAACTGGCAAAAAAAATCAAAAAAGAATTTATCAATATAAAAGTAGTAATTTTTTATCATGATATAAAATATCAATTAGCAAAGCAGGATTTAAAGAATTCAGGATTCATATATTATCCTAAGTATATAGCAACTATATATAATGAAAGATTGAGTTCAATATATTCCGATAAAATTATAACCATAAATGAAAGAGATGCAGCGCAGTTAAATAAAATCTACAACAAACAAAGCGACTTAAATTTACCTGTTACTATGAAGGACAGGTTTAATGTGGAGATAGCTAATAAAAATAATAATAATAATAAAAAGGTACCTACAGCTTTATTTGTAGGGGTAGGGGATTACTTTCCTAACGTTAATGCAATGAACTGGTTTATTAGTAAGGTGTTATCGCAATTGGATTTAGAACTTATAGTAATAGGTAAAAATATGGAGAAACATAAAGAAAAGTTTGAAGGTATGTCTAGTAAAGTTAAAGTGGAAGGTACGGTTGTGGATATTGACAGTTATTATTATAAATGTGATTTTGTTATTGCTCCATTATTTGATGGTGCGGGGATGAAGGTAAAAGTTGCTGAGGCTTTTATGTTTGGAAAGACGGTTTTTGGCACCAAAGAGGCTTTTGAAGGCTACGATATAGATAAATATAGTGGTTCAGGTTTTTTATGTAACAATCCCATAGATTACATTAAAGCAATAAAAAATTATATTGAGAATAATAAAGATCATAATTATAATGATGTAGCTAGAAAGTTATACCTTGAAAACTTTATAGACAAGTTATATATTAATAAGCTAGTGGAGCTACTAAAGTAGTATAGAGTTAATAGAAAAAATAATATGGAAGTTTACCATTGTAAATTCATGGAGAGGTAAGGCGGAATGAATAATTTTGAACCATTAATTTATATAATACTTTTAAATTATAATGGATATAAAGACACAATAGAATGCGTAAGAAGTATAGAAAAAATAAATTATAAAAATTATAGAATAGTTATAGTTGATAATAATTCAAAGGATGGATCGGAAAAAATATTAAAAGGGGAATTTAAAAAGTATAAAATAATTCAAACAAATAGTAATAAAGGGTTTGCAGGGGGCAATAATATTGGAATTAAGTACGCTATTCAAGAAGGTGCACAATATGTATTGCTCTTAAATAATGATACTTTGGTGGAAGTTGAATTTTTAACTAATTTAATAGATGAAACCCTTAATGTAGAGGAGAAACCAGGTATATCAATTGGTAAAATTTATTACAACCATGGAATTAGGAGGATATGGTATGCTGGTGGCGGCATTAATTATTTTAAAGGGGAATCTTTTCAAATTGGATGTGGAGAAACTGATAATGGTCAATATGATAGGAAAAAAAATGTAGATTTTGCCACAGGGTGTATGATGCTAATTGATAAAGAGGTAATAGAAAAAGTAGGATACTTATCAGAAGAATATTTTTTATATTATGAGGATACTGATTATTGTATGAAGGTAAGTAAAGCAGGCTACAAAATATTGTATTGTCCTAAGTCATTAATTTATCACAAGGTAAGTGCCTCAACGGTAGTCTTATCAGAAACTTATCAATTTTATATGTGCAGAAATAGGTATTTATTCATAAAAAGAAATTTTGGAAATAGATACAAGGCTATAGCTACCCTTTATACAAATATATATATGCTACATTGTATATTTATTGGAAGATATAATTATAAGAATATAGTTAAAGCTATAAAAAATTATAATTTTTTAAAGAAAAGAAACCAGAAGAGGAGCATATGTAATTGAATATATTATATATATCTCATGAAATGGAATTAGGTGGCGCGACAATTGCATTATTAGAATTAATTGATGAAATGATATTAAAAGGTAATAAGGTCTTTGTAACAGTTATAGCTAAAGAAGGAGCTTTTTATGAAGAGATAAGTAAAAGAGAGGTTAAGTTAATTATCGTTACCTATTATTTTTGGTTAAACAAGAAAATCAAAATAAGAAGTAAAGTGAAATTTTTATATGAAAATATTATTAACATTATTAATGCAAGAAAAATTTCTAGAATAATTAAGAGAAATAAAATAGATTTAATTCATACAAATACAAGTGTGGTTAACTTTGGATTGTTGCTAAGTAAGTATACTGGAATACCTCATATATTTCATGTAAGAGAGTTTGCTGAAAGAGGGTTGAATTTTAAATACTTTTTATCAAAAAAGAAATGTTTAAGTTTCATATACAAGTACTCAGAAAAAATAATAGTTATATCTAAAGCTTTATATGATGAAAATCTTAAGAACTTTAGTAAAGATAAACTTACCCTAATATATGACGGAGTTTCTATTAGAAATTTAAAAAAGAAATCAGAAAACATAAAAACATTAAAGCCTTTTAATATTATGATTGTTGGTGAGGTAGCTCCTCATAAAAGAACAAAAGATGCTGTTCTAGCTGTGAATAATTTGATAAAAAAAGGTTATGATGAAATTATGCTTTTTATTGTTGGAAATGGTAATGAAGATTATATTCAAGAGATAAGAGAAGTTATTAAAGAAAATAATATTGAAGGAAATGTAATATTAATGGGTTTTAGAGTGGACATAGATGCTCTGAGAGTAGGTATTTGCCTTGAAGTAGTATGTTCAGGTAGCGAGGGTTTTGGAAGAGTTACTATAGAGGCTATGTTTAACGAAAACCCAGCAATAGGCGCTAATAATACAGCTACTGGGGAGCTTATAATAAATAATTTTAATGGACTATTATATGAAACAGGTGATTATATTGGGTTATCAGAAAAAATCAAATATTTTATTGATAATCCAGATGAAATTGAAAGAATGGGTGTTAATGGTCATTCCTATGCTATTGAAAGATTTACATCAAAAAGGAATGCAGAAGAAATATATAAACTATATAATCAAATTTTAAAATCATAGGAAAATATATTTCAGGTTAAGGGAGTGGGGAATACAATGTATCAAGATATATTAGTTAGAAAAAAATTAAAACTCAATTTATTTGAGCTTTTATTTATAATCTATAGTTTTTTTCAAATGTTCCTATTTACTTGGCTATGGAATAAAAATTTTTATCAATATATTTTTATGGTTTATATTATATATTTTATAATTGTTGTTGTAGATTCTAAGAAAAGGCATAATTCTAAGGTGAGGATCATAGGAGTTATATTTGTTTTAGTAAATATTACGGTTATTTACTTTAATATAAGTGAAAATGGCATATCTGCTCACTTGTTAAAGAATGTATTTAATGTATTTTCAAATATATTTATTATTATTTTTTTCGGGTTTATTATTAAGAATAAGAGAGAAGCCTTAGAAAGGTTAATAATAAAATATTTGTCAGTAGTGCTTAATTTATATTTTTTCATTAATGTTCCAATTATTATAAAACAAATAAGTAACACAGGCTTCATGATGAGATTTACAGATGGTAACCCGTTGTATTTTGATCAAATAACTGGATTAATAGGCGTAAATGGAACACACAGAATGACATTCTACTGGGTAGCATTAACTCTAATAAATATATATATTTATCAAAAATACAAAAAAAAATTTATACTCTGGATGACAATATCTGAAATAATCTTTATGGTAATAATATCTTCGTATTGTGATAATACAGCTTTTTATTATTTTTTTCCTATAATTATATTGCAATTTTTTATAAAGGAGTTCTTGAAAATTAACATTAGAGGTTTTGTAAAATTTATCAGCATAATAATATTGGTTACCATATGTGGTGTATATATATACAACAATAATGAGCAAGTTAATGAATTTTATAATTCAAGGATTAAAGAAAAATATGAGCAGTATTCTGGAAAAAGTGGGGGGCAAGAAGATGAGGAAAGAGTAATTTTGTTTAAATACGCTTTGGACTATGGGAATGGGTATAAATTGGGTTCTGGTATAGGAAGTGCAACCTATGGAGACATTATGTTACCACTACATTTTGGTATGAATGAAATATCAATTATAACTTATCAAGGAGGACTTATTTATTTATTATCCATTATACTCTTGTACTCTTATTATTCTATTAGACTCCTTTATTTCTCTAATAAAATAAAACTAGTTAGATTTCTTATTTATTTAATAATGGTTATTAATTATACAGTCATGTCAATATATACTCAGGTATTTAGTACATTTGAGATGATATTTATGTTAGCGATAATTCTAAGCATTTTTAATTTTAAATATACTGAAAAGATTGAAGATAAGCATGAGAATTTAGATAAGTATAATAGTTTATTAGATATTGAATAATTTAAATGTTGAAAGGATTGAAAAAATGAGGACACAAAACACTATAAGAAATACTGCTTATGGTTTAGTTGGGCAGTTGATTGGAACTATACTTAGTTTTGTAAATCGTACCGTATTTATTTATATATTAGGTGCTAATTATTTGGGGATAAACGGATTGTTTGGTAATATACTTTCTATGTTATCCTTAGCGGAACTAGGCGTAGGTAGTGCAATAATATATAGTATGTACAAGCCTTTGGCAGAAAAAGATGAAGTTAAGATCAAGGCTATAATGGGCTTGTATGCAACTGCTTATCGTATTATTGGGTGTACCGTTGCAATAATAGGGCTTCTATTGCTTCCCTTTTTAAATTATTTAATTAAGGATAAACCTAATATACCAAATTTAAATATAATATACTTATTGTTTTTAGCCAATTCTGTTATCACATATTTTTTCGCTTATAAAAGTTCACTTATAATGGCAGATCAAAAAAATTATATTAATATCATAAATCAAGTTTGCTTCAATTTTGTTCAAAATATTATTCAAATCATCCTGCTCCTAGTTACAAGAAAATACTTGTTGTATTTAGGACTTCAGGTTATATTTAGTTTTTTAATGAATTTTTCAATTTCTAAAAAAGCTGATAAAATATATCCTTATTTAAAAACAGGCGAAAAAAAATATTTAGATAAGGAGATTAAAAAAAGTATATTTAAAAACACAGGTGCAATGATGTCTCATAAGATTGGTGGTGTAGTAGTTAGTAGTACAGATAACATTTTAATATCTACTTTTATCGGAGTATATTGGGTAGGGTTATATTCTAATTATGTTATGATTATTGCTATGATTAACGGGGTATTAGGACAGGTATTTACAGCTTTAACCGCCAGTATTGGTAATCTAAATGCTATAGAAAGTAATGAAAAATCTCATGAGGTATTCAATATATTATTTTTTATGAATTTTTGGTTATATGGGTTTTGTAGTATAGCATTGTTGGCGTTATTTAATCCCTTTATCAAAATGTGGATAGGCTATAAGTATATAATGGATGATTATATTGTAATTATGATTGTACTGAATTTTTTTGTGATGGGGATGAGACAAACGGTTTTAATGTATAACATTACTTTAGGATTGTTTTGGAATTATAGGTTTAAACCCTGGTTTGAGGCACTAATAAATATGGCAGCCTCTATTATATTGCTTAAAAAATTTGGTGTTGCGGGGGTATTTTTAGGGACATTTATAAGTACAATGACAACATCCTTTTGGGTAGAACCATATGTACTATATAAAAGTGGGTTTCAAAAGCCAATTAGACCATACTTTATAAAATATACAATCTATACATTAATTACAATTAGTGCAGCAATAATAACAATATTAGCTTGTTCTTTGTTTACTAAATATACGATTTTAAGTATAGTTGGCAGAGGGTTATTTTGTTTGATTATTCCTAATGTAATATTTGCAAGTATATTTTTAAGAACTAATGAATTTAAACATTTACAGGGAGTAGTTAATGGGATGATGCATAAGTGAAGTGACTTTATAATTCTTAAAACCATTAACTACTGTGAGTTTATATTAGGCATAGTTTTTATTAAGTTTTCTTTAGTCTTATAAATATATTTTGTTGGATAGAAAAAGAAATTTAATATATTTATCTTATATGCGATATATCCAGCAATGATAGGAATGGAAACACCTAGAATTAAGCCTAAAGCTGTATGCAATGCAAAATTATCTATTTTGAAAATTTTTGATAAAATTATACGAATACCTGCCATTGGTATTACATGTAGCAAATAAATATGAAAAGAATATTTTCCAATTATATTGAATATATTTCTAATAAAATTATTTATTGTAGATAAAAGACTTGTAACAAAAATTGCAAATAAAGACCCTGTTAGTGATAATGCTATTTCTAAAATACTGCTTATAAACCTATTATGGATATAAACGAATTTAGTATAAGATAATATATTTAAAAAAATATATATAAGAGAAAATAATGCTAAAGCCAAATTGTTTGTTACAAGGGCTTTATTTTTTAAATATAATATTTTTCCTATATAAAAATAGAATGCATAATCACAAAAACTATCTACTAAAAAAATATTTGTTACTAGATATGGTGATGCAAATTTTAATATAATTAGTATTGCTAATATAATATATTTATTTTTCAGCAATATTTCTAACAAAGGAATTATTAAAAATATAATTAATAATGTATACAAAAACCAAAATTGAAATAATGGGACAATTGGTATTCTTAGCAAATTTATTATACTCACAGTACCATTAGTTTTTGAACTTAAGATAATATTAATCGTAGATTGTACTAGTGTAAATACAAAATATGGTATTCCTAGGTTTAAGATGTTATTGAAGGATATTTTTTTATATTTGCTGAAAGAATCGATTTGCTTGGTTTTGGCATATAGATACCCACTTAAAATAAAAAATAAGGGCATAGCAAAGCTATCCACAATAAAGTCTATATATTTAAAACTTGAATAGTTACATATATTAGCTGAAATAAAACCTCTAAACATATGGCCAATAACAACTAAAAGTATTGCAAACGCTTTTGTACGAATAATCCATTCCTCTCTGGAATATTCCAATGGGACTACCTCCTTTAATTATAATTCACTAAATTTTAAGCTGAAATATTTACAATCATAATATATTATGTAAATAAGAAAGGTTATACAACGTATTTAGTTAAATATTTACATATGATAGATAAGTTTTATAAAGCAAAAAATAATCGAAGCTCTTTTAAATTAATCCCACATTTTTGAACTTAAACGAACTGAATTAAATTCACCAATCCTCGCAACTATACTTTTATCATTATCTGAATCTATTCCGTATACTGCAGTTACTCCCGAACCATTTACCAAGGAGGCATTTTTATATATCTCATAAAATTTATAACCGTCTGTAGCATAAACTTGACCTTTTAATAAAGTGTCATCAGTTATATTACCTGTAAAAGCATTACCAACTATTGAAAATCCAAAATATGCCTTTGAATTTTCAAAATCTATAGCTGAAGTGCAGCCGATGGGAACTTCTGTGTTTGTATTTTTACCCCATCCCACCTGGAATAAAAAGGCGGTTTCAAAGTTTAAATTTTGTTTTGATTTGGTTCCTGTAGTTGGTCTATCATATCTTAATACGGAAACTAGCCTTGAGTCTGATAGGAATAATACACAGTTTTTTAAAGGAATAATTTGTGTTGTTTGCGTAGGACCATATCCAATAGGTGATGATTTAGTCCAAGTTACTCCCATATCTTTGCTGAAAAATATCATTTGAGCACCAATGCCATCACCTATACACGTCCATAACATTGGCTTTCCAGCTGAATTTAATTCGTAGGGGTCTATAGCACAATCGTGAGTATGAAATTTTGTATTGCCATCTTCAATAAAACCTTTTTGTTTGTAAATATCAAAACATTCTTTTATTGTTACACCATAGTCTTCGCTAATATATGCCTTTGAAGCAGCTCCTATTGTGTTGCTATATTGAGTAAACATTACATAGTTCTTATAAGTTTTCGCTCCAAATAAATCATGTGTTGGGGAGTTTAGCATATCAAATACTTTTTTAAAGGAAGCAAAGTTATTTGTTGATAAGAATATTTTGCCGTTTTTATCCCATACTAAAACATTACCATTATCAAGTATCAACATTTTATAAAGAGAAGTTGCGCCTATAACTGTGCCTACATTTGTGGAAACCTGGTCAGCACCCCAATTATCAGAACGGTATATTATATTACCAACCGCGCAATAGGACTTGCTACCTTTAACTGCTAGCAATGTGCCTACTGAAGTAATGGTGTTTAGAACTTTTGGAGTAGGGGCTTTATTATTATAATCCCCTATAATTTGTGAGGGGTTTTCTTGTGAAGGGTTCTGAACATATACAGATGCAGTTAAATTACTTTTTCCATTCCAAGCATTTATATTCATAAATTTAACATTATGAAACTGCTTAGTTTTAATAGAGTAAGTTCCAGAAGTTGATATAAAATTTAATGAATTACCTGTATTTAAATTGATCAATTGCAATGGAGCAGTGGTATAAACCCCAGGGGAAATTTCACCGTACACGTATATAAGCGTATCATAAGATTTTGTCACTTTCAAAAATATTTCTTCATAATGTGAAGAATCGAAAATTACGGTTTTGTCCGAAGTGGGTGAATTGAAGATTGATACTACCGAGGGATCACTAGGACCATCGCAAGTAATTATAATATTTTGGGGATACAACTCTCCGTTAATCCCAGTACTATTTACAGTTATAGTGTGATTGCCTTTTGACAATGATGATATATCAAGAGCGTAACTAAAACCGCTTGTTGCACCACCAATATAGCCGGGGAAAGCAATATTTACATCTGGTCTTGGTATTCCTAAAATTGCATCTCCATTGTATATATTATCAACATAGACTTGTACATTTTTAATTCCAGAAGGAGCGAGAGCCCAACCGTTAATGGAAAGTGGAATCTCAGAAGTTGTTATAGTTAAACCATCTTGTGGAGTCTCTATGAATGCTCTTGAGGGTAAATTCACAGTTATTATAATATATTGTGACAATATCGCGCCGTTAATCCCAGTACTATTTACAGTTATAGTGTGATTGCCTTTTGATAATGATGATATATTAAGAGCATAACTAAACCCGCTTGTTGCACCACCAATATAGCCAGGGAAAGCAGTATTTACATCTGGCCTTTCTATTCCTAAAATGGCATCTCCCTTGTATATATTATCAATGCATACTTGTACACTTTTAATTCCAGAAGGATCAAGTGCCCAGCCATCAATGGAAAGTGGAGTTTCAGAAGCGGTTATAGTTACTCCATCTGTTGGAGTGTCTATAAATAATCTTGGTGGAGAGGTTCTAGCTTCAACTATTGTTGAAGTAGCAATAATAGTACTAGATAAACCAATAATTAAAAGAATAACTATAAATACAAATTGCAAAAACTTTTTCATTGTTAACCCCCTTTTTAACATTGTTATTATTGATTATTTTATCATTTATGAAATAAATTTACAATTAAAGAAATAAATACTTTGTATTATATCAAGATAAAAATCACATGAAGTATTAACTTTAATATAATGATTATAAATCTAAAGAAAAATATTATTTGTTAAAAATAAAGATTAGTCTGGTATATGCATAATCTTAGGAGAGGATAAAATGGATAATAAATTAAATTTACTAGAGGCTACGGATGATACACCGTCTACAACTACAGTGTATTCAAGCTCTAAAATTAATTTGCTTCTCGCAGATAAGGAGAAAAAATCAAGGTATGATGTAAGAGACTATGGAGCAAAAGGTGATGGTATTACAGATGACACTTTATCAATAGAAAATGCAATTAATAGTGCGTTTATGAATGGCGGAGGTACAGTGTATTTTCATTCTAATACCTATATTGCATCATCTATAATTCTTAAAGAAAAAATTAGACTTTTGGGTGATGGAGAATCTTCTGTGATTGTAATGAAAAACGACACTAATGATAACTTTATAAAAGTATTTGATGAATATACGGGTTGGTGTGGATTAGAATCGCTAAAGATTGATGGGAATAAAACGAATAACACAAAAGGACATGCAGTTTATTTTGCTAGGGCACTTTATGGTGATGACAGCCATTTATTTCTCAAAAACATTCATATTACAGAGGCTCCAGAAGATGGATTTAGAGTATATGGAGGGCAACACAGAGAGGGAAGATATATAAATGTTACTATAGATTACTGTGGAGGGTTTGGGTTTTATCATGATGGGTCAGACAATAATATGGTTTGTATAACAAGTTGGAGAAATGGATTAGCAGGATTTTATGAAAATGGAAGTGCGAACCGATGGCTCAGTTGTAAAACATTTCAATGTAATACAATAAACCGTTCATCTCAGGATTCAGCAGGATGGCTTATATATAATGGCCAAAGGAATACTTTTACTGATTGTCAGGCACAGGAAAGTTATGGCCATGGTTGGTATTTGGAGGTTTGTAGGGATATGACATTACAAGGATGCGTAGCAGATTCTAATGGGATAACTTCGTTAAATCAACAAACCACATCAGATCTTACTAAAAATGGTTTTGATATAAATGTTTGTTCAAATGTAGTATTAAATAGTTGTATGTGTACAGACTTTAGGCAAGATGATAGTGGTAAATATAAAACACAAAATATTGGTGTGCATTTGAATTACTGTACTGACTGCATAATTAATATAACTTGTTCTAAACAACAGATTGATGTTAAAGATGATCATGATGAAGGAGTATATGAAAACTTAAAAATTATTAATGGAATCCCAATAGAATATCTAAGAATAGATGGTATCATAGCACAACGATTAGAAGGAACGGAGGATGCTATGATAGAAATTCATAGGGATAATTCGAAAAATTGGGTGTATGGACAAAATGGCTTAGATAAAAGCTTCCGAATTGATAGATATGACCCTGATACTGAATCATGGCAAGACTCTCCAATAAATCTTCCTATAAGCGGTGGTGCTGTTTTGGGCGGATTATTACTAAAAGATAACTCAATAGTTAATGCTACAAATATAAATACTCCTGTAAGTATTGGAGGTGTAATGATTATTACTAAAGCTGCAATTCCAACAACAGGTACTTGGACAAAAGGAGCTTTAGTCTATAATAGCAACCCTAAAGCTAATGGTTATATTGGATGGGTGTGTATTACAACAGGTACTCCAGGGGTTTGGAAAGGATTTGGGTTGATTCAAACTTAGAAATTTATAATTAAATTACAATAGAAGAATAGATAGAGGGCGTAGTCTCTCTTTCTATACGTTATTTACTTTGGTAATAATAAAGGGATTTAAAGAATAAAATTATAGGAGGTTGGTTTATTTGATATAAAAAAGATAAACAGAAAGGGGGTGAGTGTATTATAAAAGTGGAATTTAAAGTATTTAAGGGTAAGTCGAAATTAGGTGAATCAGGTATTATAATATTAATTTTTACAATTATGTGGTTGCTGTTATTACCGCTCCAAGTACAAGCAACCTCAGTAATATCAGTTAATAACAATAAGGTTATACAGGAAAAATTTCTTGGTGTAAATGCAGTTTATCATGGATTTGCATATATGCCAGAGGAAGAGAGCAAAGGGATGAATGACAATTATAGAAAAATAGAATTTAATAGAGTAGAAAATATGAATTTACATATAGCAAGGACTTGGTACAGACCTGATTTTGCTTGTGGAGATGACCTAATGAACAATTTTGATTGGAATTCAGTTAAGATGAAGGCATTTTATTCTTGGTGCCAAAAAATGAAAGATCGAAATGTAGATATTGCAATTAATCCTTGGTGGTCTAGTGGTACTAATGCTGATGTTTGGTGGGGAGGGCAAAGCTATCAGTGGAAAGTATACTTGCCTAGATTTTCTGAGTGGTTAAGTGAATCCATAAATCAATTAGTAAATGTTAGGGGTTTTACTAATATAAAATATGTTATTCTCTTAACTGAGGGGTCTCAGGGCTATTTGGATACAGAAAAACCTTCCGGATTTTTATCTCTATGGGACTGGCACAGGAATATTATTAAGGAAGTACATATAAAATTGGTGGAGGATAATAGAAGAAATCTTGTGAAAATAGTTGGGCCTAATAATGGTAATGGAGGTGAACACTTTGAAGAGGCACTTCTGGGTTGTAGTAATGAAATAGATATTTTAAGTGGTCATAACTATGATTTACATGATTATAATGCTTGGTATGATGAAGCTAAGAAAATGGTTGATTATGCTAAACTTATAAATAAACCAATGTGGTTTGATGAATACGGGGAAACAGATAAAAATTTAAGATCCTCACCACTCTATGGAAATTATATTGCTCAGGCAGTAGCTGGATTTATGAATGCGGGATGTGCTACATCAATGTTATGGCTATTATTTGACCAAGGGTATCCATATCCACTTGATAAAATCAGTAATAAGGATTCCTTTTATAATGGGATACATGAATGGGGAACTACTTATTGGCTGCCCGAGAGCATGGAACCTAGGCCAAGTTTCTATGCGTTTAGTATGATAAGTAAATTAATGGGGGGGACTGGTACTAAGGTTTATGAAACAACGTGTAGTAGTGATGTGTATATTTCTGCTAGCAAGCAACTAGATGAAAATTGGAGTTTCCTTATTGTAAATGGTAGTAATTTAGAGAAGGATATAAGCGTGAATTTATCTATTGATATTAATAAAAAGTTATACCGTTATTTATATGATCCTACATTAATGCAGACAAATGTAAAATCAAAAATTATAAGTCATGATAAGGTATTTAATAAAGTTCTGAACAACTTTACTGATACAATACCACCTAAGGCAGTGGTGATATATAGTAGCATTAATGATTCTCACAAGGGGTTATCGGTGCTTAATAATATAAACGATACATTTAAATTTGTTTTGAGTTGTATTATTGTTCTATCAATCCTTTTAATTGCTGTGGTTGTAAGTAAAATTATACCCAGGAGATAGAGCTAATATAGGATGCATACCTTAAATTTTTTTATAAAGGAGTCTCGTTTCTATAATGGAGAAGGCATTTATCAAAAGTAGACTTGACAAAACAGACCTGTAATAATACAATACATATATGGAAAATAATAACAAAATGGAGGAGCGCCATGAGAGAAGAAAATGGCATAGAATTTAATGATTATTTAAATATAATTAGGAAGAAGATTGTTGTTATATTATTTATAATAATTTGTCCAACGCTTATAGCTGGGTTATTAAGTTTTTATGTGCTAAAGCCTGTATATGAGGCTAAAGCTACTGTCATTGTTGGAAAGGATAGTACGGATAAAATTACGCAAAGTGAAGTAATGATGTATCAGGATTTAATAAAAACCTACAGTGAAATTGGGAGATCAAGGGTAGTAGCTGAAAATGCCATTAAAAATCTAAAATCAGGGATAGTTGTTAAAGAGTTTATGTTGGATTTGAGCATTACGCCTAAAATAGGTACACAAATAATAGAAATATCTTATAAAAGCAAAAATCCGGAAATAGCGGCGGAAGGAGCTAATGCGTTATCACAGGCATTTATTGAAGAATCCCAAAATCTTTTACCCTCAGGAATTGCAAAAATAATGGACAAGGCTCTAATTCCTGAATTACCTATTACACCTAAAAAAAAGTTTAACATTTCTATAGGATTTATAATAGGGCTAATATTGTCATTAGGGTTAGTTTTATTAATTAATTACTTAAATAACACAATTAAAAGTGAAGAGGATGTACAACGATATTTAAATCTACCTATGGTGGGAATAATTCCTAGACAAAATAAAATGGTGAATCTTATTGTAGAAAAAGAGCCCAAATCTCCAGTTACAGAAGCATTTAAATCCATGCGAACGAATTTGTTGTTTTCCATGGAAAACAGAGGTATAAAGACCTTAATGGTTTGTAGCCCAGGGCCTAAAGATGGTAAAACTTCAGTTTCCACAAACATTGCGTCTACCATAGCACAGACCGGGAAAAGTATTTTACTTATTGATTGTGATCTTAGGAAACCTTGTATACATAGACACTTTAATATTACTAACAATGCAAGAGGTTTGGTGGATATAGTTTTACAAGAAAGAAAAGTTGAGGAAATTTCAATAGGAATTGACGATAAATTTGATGTGTTAACTGCTGGAAAAGCTAATTATAATCCATCAGAGTTATTATCATCTCAGAAAATGAAGGACTTTATTAAGGACATGGAAAAAAAGTATGATTATGTAATATTAGATACTCCCCCAATAATTGCATTTGCTGATGCTCTTACCTTGGCTACTGAGAAAATCGGAGTAATATTAGTAATAGGTTCAGAGGAATCAACAATAGAAAACTGCAAAAAATCAAAACAACTATTATTAAATATCAACGCTACAATAATTGGAATTGTATTAAATAAAGTAGATAGAAGGTCATTTATAGGCTATGGATATGATTACTATTCTTATGGTAAAGAAAAGAGCAGTAAATTAAGAAATAAGAGTGGAAGAAAAAAACGAAATAATAATGAGAAGCCTAATCCTATAAATATTTAGTAATAAAATCAAAACCTGTAGTTAAATATAACATAGGGAAAGAAAACAGGACATAAACTAAAAAGGGGGGATGAAGATGGGATATGATATAGAAAGGAAATTAATTAATTTTAGCACTGATTATACTGCTCATAATGAAAGATAGAGATAAAAGTAAACTATGGATTAAAATTGTTTTATGTGCATTTATTATTATTATACTAGTTGTTGGAGTAAGCTTTAGTTACACTTATTATAAATTTAGTAAAATAAATACTACAGTAATATCAAAGAGCGATGGGGATTTAGGTATTATGATTGAGGCACCCTTGAAAATAGATAAAAATTCAAGTGTTAAACTTGAAGTACCGATGCAAAAGGGAGAGGTTAACGAAATAATAAATATTGCACTCTTCGGTATAGATAGAAGAGGTGTGAATGAACCAAGTCGTTCAGATTCTATAATGATACTTTCTATAGATAAAAAGCATAAAAAAATAAAAATGTCATCTATTATGAGAGATACCTATGTAGAAATAAAAAATCATGGTAATACAAAGATTAATCATGCATATGCTTATGGGGGTGCACAGCTTGCCATAAGAACTATTAATGAAAATTTTAATTTAGATATTAGAGATTATGTTATGGTTGATTTTTTAAAACTTGAAAAAATTATAGATACTATTGGTGGAGTAACTATACAAGTTAATCAAGATGAAATTGAATTGCTAAACAGTTATATGATTGAAGTTGCTAATATTGAGAAAAGAGAAGTATGTGAAGTTACAAAATCAGGACTACAGACTCTAAACGGACTTCAGGCTGTTGCATATTCACGAATACGTTATACTGTTGGTGGTGATTTTCGGAGAACAGAAAGACAAAGGATTGTATTATCAGCTATGATAACAAAAATTCAGTCATTAGGAATAACAGAATTTCCATCTGTAGTTTCTAAGATTCTACCCTATACTGAAACAAGCATGAAGAGTATGGATATAATAAAGCTTGGTACAAAGGTGCTCACATCTAATATAACGACCTTGGAGCAGGCGAGATTCCCATTAGATGGATACTGCAAAGGAAAAATAATGGATGAGGTGTGGTATTTGATTGCGGATATGGGTGCTACTGCAGACCAACTTCATAATTTTATTTACGAAGACATAAAACCAGTGCCTAAAGCCTCTCAGTTTTAAAAAGAAAGAAGAATATCCTCAATAAAGTAGACAAACTCCCTCAGTGGTAGTTTGCCTATTATTAACATTTAGTTCACCTGATTTACTTTATTGTAGATAATATTTTATCTGCAATCTTTTTATATTCAACTTTGCTCCTAGCTCCAGTAATTATTTCACCAACTATATTGCCGTTTTTATCTACAAATATGGATACTGGATAACCTGTCATTTTAGAGATAAAATCTTCTTCTATTTTTTTATCTGGTATAAGGTTGGCATAGCTTATACCTTTTTTTTCTATTGTTGAGGCCGCATCCTCTAAGCTTTCCTCACTTGTAGCATCGCCTATAATACCAATTATTCCGAAATTTTTGCTTTCCATTTCATCATTTAATTCCTGAAGTTCTGGCAATTCCTTTATGCATGGATTACACAAAGTTCCCCAAAAGTTTATCATTGTAAGTTTATTACCATTAAAAATATCGCTGCTTTTGTATTTCGTACCATTTATACCTTTCAATGTGAAGCTAATAGTTTTCAATGCCATTATTGGATCTTCCTTTTTAATAACCACTACAGATTTAGTGCTTTCAGGTAAATTAACATTTTTATTTATTTGAGAATAAATTATTAAGCTAAAAATAACAGTTGAAATTAAAGCTAATGATAATACTTTTTTAGTCATTTTTTTCTACCTTTCCTTATAAATTTATTTGAATGTACCTTTTAACTTCTTTTGTATAAACCCTCTTGAAATAGCATTTTTAGGGCAAGTTTTTATACATTCACCACATCGAATGCATTCTCTGCTATTTGGATTTTCATATACCTTTATATCTAATTTACATGCTTTTGTACATTTATTACAGGACACACATTTACTTTTATTAACCTTAAATGAATAAAAACTAATAGGATTAAACAACGAATAAAATGCTCCCAATGGGCAAATATATCTGCAGAATACTCTATAAACACTCATAGATAAAAATATAATTATTATAAGCAATGATACCTTCCACGCAAATAAAAATCCTATTGCTCCTCTTAATTCTTTATTTGATAATACTAAAGGAATTCCACCCTCCAATGTACCTGCTGGACATATTAATTTACAAAAATATGGGTCACTATTTCCTAAATCATTAAGTAGAGCTGCTCCTAGCGGAAGTATTATAACAAATACTGCAAGTATTACATATTTAAGATACTTTAAAAGATTGTTTACTTTGCTACTAACCTTTATCTTAGGAAAAGGTATTTTATGTAGCAATTCTTGAATTAAGCCAAATGGACATACCCACCCACAAATTAGCCTACCGAATAGTATTCCAAGTAAAGATGCGAAGCCCAAGACATAATAGGAAACATTGTACCGGATACTACCAATTACAGCTTGCATAGAGCCTATTGGGCAAGAACCCATAGCCCCAGGGCAAGAATAGCAGTTTAATCCTGGTACACATATTTTTTTAAAATTACCTTTGTAAATAGTTCCATTTTTAAAACCTTTTAAATTACCATTTATGACTATGCTTGATACTACTTGAACTATACGTCTTCTAAAATCTTTAACCAATTCCTATACACTCCAAGCAAATATTTACTGCTTTCTTTAATATGGTGCTATATTCCCCCCTGTTTACTCCTAAAAAAATCAAGCATATACTGGCTATAAGAATTCCATATTGTTTTACTTTAAGATTCACACTATAACCCCCTTATAGAATCGAAAAACTAATATATAGTTATTTCACTTCTTTTAGAAGCTTTTCAATAATTTTTGTATATTCAGCTTTAGTTTTATCTCCAACTATTATATCACCAACAATATTCCCCTTACTATCCACAAAGAATGAAGTTGGGTAACCTGATATATATCCAAGGGGGCCATCATATTTCATTGCATCGTCTGGAATAACATTTGTGAATAGTACACCTTTTTCTGCAACAATTTTTTTAGCTTTTTCAACTAAACTTTTATCCACAGCATCTTTTGTATATACATCAGAAGCAATACCAAGTACTCCAAATTTATTATTAGCTAATTCTTGACTTAAGGATTGAAGTGTAGGCATTTCATCAATACAATATCCACAATAAGTAGCCCATAGATTAACCATAGTTAACTTGTTTTTATTAAACACTTCACTAGAAACTTCAGTGCCATCTAAATCTTTTAATTTAAATTTAAAATTATTCGTTTCCTTAAATGAATCTGCTAGAGTTAAAGGTTTAAATGTAGTGATTGTGCTTTTTATAGTCATGGCATCATCATAAAGTTCCTTATAAATCACTTTCTCTCCATCTGGCAAGTCCTTGTCATTGAAATTGTTGTATCCAAAGTAGAAAACAAAATTTCCTTTTTCACCTAGTTTTTGTTGATTTTCACATTTTACATCTTTCTTAATTTGAACTTCTGATGGCAATTTATCTTTTCTATAAACTACTATAGAATAAAAATCTTTTCCTTTTGACAATATTTCACTAGTTTTAGCCTTGTTTTCTTTTTTATCTTTTATTTTTGAAGCTTCTTCATATTGTTTTATTAAATCTTTTGATATATAAGAAACTTTTCTTCCACCATATACTGGCTTAGTATTATCTTCATCGTCAGCATTAGGAATTCCATCTACTAATATGTTATCATCATACTTTGTCCATAGTACTGCATTAATTTTGTATTCTACACCCAGAGAATTCTTCTTTATATATCCTTGCTTTCTTCTTTCTTGCTGAGGTGTTAATATGGGTTGTACAACCTTATTTTGCAGCACTACTGGTTTCTTAGTTACTGGTTGCTTATTTTTCACCGTTACAAAAACTGCTGAGGATATTACTATCAAAGAAAGCACTAAGGCTATTGATATATTTTTTTTGTTCATAAATATGCCACCCCCAATAAATTTATTATATATAATCATATTTATGTTACGATATTTGCTATTATGATTAGGCATACATAAAAATAGCCAAACTACCCAGTGGTAGTTTGGCTGTTTTAACTTATTCTATTAATTTTTTTAACCTTAAAAAGTCTTCTGCAACTTTTTTAGGGTCTTCTCCATTATCTGCTTTTAAATTAAGCTTTTGCATGTCTTCGTCTGTAACTTTACCCTCTAGTTGTAGTAATACTCCTTTTAATTCCGGAAACTTTTTCAATGATTCTGAGCGAACTATAGGAACTGGATTGTAAGGTGGGAAGAAATTCTTATCATCTTTTAAAAGTGCAAGATCGAATTTCTGTAATAATCCATCCGTAGAGTTTGCATCTAAAACCTGTGTTTCATTTTTATCAAGGGCTGTATATCTAAGGCCACCATCGATACCTTTTACATTTTTAAAATTAAGATTATATTTTTTTTGAAGCCCAGGATAACCATCTGACCTATTTGTAAATTCCATAGTAAAGCCAGCATTTAGTGTAGGACTTATTTTTGCTAAATCAGAAACAGTCTTTAAATTATTTTTTTTAGCAAGAGATTTGTTTACTGCCATTATATAAGCATTATTAAAACCTATGGGTTTCATTAACTCTATACCATAATTTTTAGCAAAATCTTCTTTTACTACATTATAAGTTTTAGCTGGGTCACTAATAGAAGGTTTTTTTAGTATAGTTATGAGACCCGTACCAGTATATTCTACATAACAATCTAAATTTTTTGATTTCATAGCATTAAATATTACAGCAGTTCCTCCTAAATTGAATTTTCTTTCAACTTTATATTTTGTTTTATGTTCTATTAAGGAGGCCACCATATTTCCAAGTATTATTTGTTCATTATAATTTTTAGAACCTACTACTATTGTGTTTTTGCTTTTATTTAAACTTGAAACTAAGGATCCTACAATTAGTATAACAACTAATGCCATAGCCCCAATTCTAAATTTTTTGTTTTTAAATAGTGAATTAGTTTTGCCGGCTTTACTAGTAGTTCTTATACCTTCTGGAACTACTACGTTTTCTACCTTGCCTAAAATGAAATCTAGAAGAATAGCAAGTAGACAAGCAGGAATGGCTCCAGCTAGTATCATATTATTATTAACAGTTGAAACACCAGAATATACTAAGTATCCTAGACCACCAGCACCTATAAATGCTGCTATGGTCATAAGTCCTACTGCTGTAACTGAAGATACCCTAATACCTGACATTATAATAGGCATAGCTAGAGGGAAACGAACTTTGAGTAGTACTTGAGTTTGGGTAAGCCCCATACCATCAGAAGCTTCAATAAGTGCAGGGCTTATATTAGTTAGTCCTGTATATGTGTTTTTTACAATAGGTAGAAGAGAATACATAACTACCATTATAACTGCTGGTGTACTGCCAATGCCGACTACGGGTATTAAAAATCCGAGTAGTGCTAAACTTGGTATAGATTGAACAATATTTGTAAAACCAATGACAGGACCTGAAAGTTTTCTAAATCTAACTATAAGTATTGCAAGGGGTATAGCAATTATTATAGACATTAAAATTGAAAATACAGTTAGCTGAACATGTTGCATAAGCAAATCTGATATTTCAGTTTTTCTTTCTATTACGAAATTTATAAAAGAAGTTATACTATTCATTGTCATCTACCTCCTCATCATCTATAAATTGATTACTTAATATAGATAAAAGACTGCTTTTGGTAATAAGGCCTGACAGCTTTAAGTTTTCATCTATTACAGGAACAAAGCTTATGTCCTCTTTCTTTATAAGTTCTAATACATCAATTATAGAATCTTCATTATTTACGGTTATAATATCTTTTATCATTATATCTTTAAGTTTTTTAGTTTTATCTGGATTTTTTCTAATTTGTTTTAAGGTAACAAGTCCACATAAAAGATTAGCTTTATCTACCACAAGTAAACTATCTACATGGCTAAATTTCATTATTTCAATTGCTTGTAGAATTGTTCGCTCTCCTACTGATTTTATAGGCATTTCTATCATAATATCTTTTGCCTTAATTAGTTCAGGCTGATTCCATATTCTGTTTTTACCTACAAAGTCTCGTACAAAGTCATTAATTGGGCTTTTTAATAATTCCTCGGGAGTAGCAAATTGGACTACGGATCCAGCCTCTAGGATACAAATTTTATCCCCAAGTTTTAAGGCTTCATCCATATCATGAGTTACAAATATTATGGTTTTCTTGAAGTTTTGTTGTATATTAAATATCTCATCTTGGAGTTGAGTTTTTGTTATAGGGTCTAATGCACTAAAGGGTTCATCCATTAATATTACATCAGGATCCATTATAAGAGCCCTTGCCACACCAACTCTTTGTTGCTGGCCTCCACTAAGCTGCCTCGGGTATTTATTCGAATATTCCTCAGGTGCTAGTCCTACTAAATTTAACAACTCAATGACTTTCTTCTTTATTTTTTCCTTTGGCATTTTTTCTATAGATGCTATTAAACCAATATTTTCACCTATAGTCAAATGAGGTAAAAGACCTGCTTGTTGTATAACATAGCCCATGTTACGTCTAAGCTTTATAGTGTTTTTAGTGTTGATACTATCTCCATTAATTAAAATTTCACCAGACGTGGGAGTTAGTAATTTATTTATCATTTTTAGTGTTGTAGTTTTTCCACAACCACTAGGTCCGATAAAAACAACCAATTCTCCTTTTTCTATAGTGATATTTATATCCTTTAATATTATTTTGCCGTTTATACTTTTGTTTACGTTTTTAAATTCTATCAAAATATAGCCTCCTTAAACTTTCAAAGTAACAACTTAAGTATATCATCAAGTTGTTACTTTGTAAAGAATGCATGTTTGCATGAAAAAAGAGTAAATTTTAAGTGATGAACTGTGAAGCGCTCTAAGAGACTTAAAAAGAGCGTGATATACTAATTTAGCAGTATATCACGCTCTTTTTGATTTAATGCATTAAGTTTATAGACTTTAAAAAGTCTTCTGCGACTTTTCTTGATTGTTCTCCATTATCTACTCTATAGTTTAAATCTCGCATTGTTTTATCGCTAATTTTATTCTCTAAGAGTGATAATACCTCCTTTAACTCAGGATATTTCTTCAATGTTTCTGCTCTTATTACAGGAACTGCATAGTAAGGTGGGAAAAAATTCTTATCATCTTTTAAAAGCTGAAGATCAAATTTTTTAAGTAACCCATCTGTAGCAAATGCATCTAAAACCTGTGTTTCACCTTTCTCAAGGGCAGTATATCTAAGTCCACAATCTATACCTTTTGAATTTTTTAAATTTAGGTTATATAATTTTTTAACTCCAAGATAACCATCTGGCCTATTTGCAAACTCCATAGTAAATCCTGAATTTAAAGTAGGACTTATTTTTGCTAAATCAGAAATAGTATTTAGATTATTTTTTTTAGCAAGATCTTTTTTTACTGCTATTACATAAGTGTTATTAAATCCTAAGGGGCTTAATACTTCCATATCATAATTTTTAGAAAAATCCGTTTTCATGACATTATAAACTTTAGTTGGATCCTTCATAGTAGTTTTCTTAAGTATATTTACAAGACCTGTTCCAGTATATTCTACATATACATCTACATTCTTTGATTGCATAGCGCTAAATACTACAGCAGTTCCTCCTAAATTTAATTTTCTTTCAACTTTAATTTCCGTTTTACTTTCTATTAAAGAGGCAACCATATCTCCAAGTATTAATTGTTCGTTAAAGTTTTTAGAGGCTACCACAATTGTGTTTTTACTTTTTCCAAAACTAGAAACTACGGAAGATACAATGATTATAAGAACTAATATCAAGGCTCCAAGTTTAAATTTTTTATTGCCTAAGATTGTATTACTTTTTCTTGCTTTAGCAGGAGTGGTTCTTATACCTCTAGGTATTACTATGTTTTCTACCCTACCTAAAATGAAGTCTAGAAAAATAGCAAGCAAACAAGCAGGAATAGCTCCAGCTAGTATCATATTATTACTAACAGTTGCAACACCAGAATATACTAAAAAGCCTAAACCCCCGGCGCCTATAAAAGCTGCTATGGTCATAAGTCCTACTGCTGTAACTGAAGATATTCTAACACCTGACATTATAATGGGCATAGCTAAGGGGAAACGAACTTTCAGAAGTACTTGGGTTTGAGTAAGTCCCATACCAGCAGCAGCTTCAATAAGTGAAGGGTTTACGTTAGTAAGTCCCGTATATGTGCTTTTTACAATAGGTAGAAGAGAATACATAACTACCATAACAATTGCGGGTTTACTGCCGATACCAAGTACAGGAATTAAAAATCCAAGCAATGCTAAACTTGGTATAGATTGAACTATATTTGTAAATCCAATAATGGGGCCTGCAAGTTTTCTATATCTAACTATAAGTATTCCAAGGGGTATAGCTATTACCACTGCAAGCAAAATTGAAAATATAGTTAGTTGAATATGTTGTATGAATAAATGGGAAATTTCGGATTTTCTATCTATTACGAAATTTATAAAAGAATTTATACTACTCATTATCATCTACCTCCTCATCTATAAACTGATTACTTAATATAGACAAAAGGCTGCTTTTGGTAATAAGGCCTGACAGTTTTAAGTTTTCATCTATTACAGGTACAAAGCTTATATTTTCTTTCTTTATAATTTCTAATACATCTATTATAGAATCTTCGTTATTTACTGTTATAAGATTTTTTTCCATTATATCTTTAATCTTTTTACTCTTATCTGGATTTGATCTAATTTGTTTTAAGGTAACAAGTCCACATAAAAGGTTAGATTTATCTACTACAAGTAGACTATCCACATGACTAGATTTCATTATTTCAATAGCTTGGAGTATTGTTCGCTCACCAACTGATTTTATAGGCATTTCTATCATAATATCTTTTGCTTTAATGAGCTCTGGTTGATTCCATATTCTATTTTTACCTACAAAGTCTCTCACAAAATCATTAATAGGATTTTTTAATATTTCCTCTGGAGTATCAAATTGAACTACACTTCCGGCATCTAGGATACAAATTTTATCCGCCAGTTTTAAGGCTTCATCCATATCATGAGTTACGAATATTATAGTTTTCTTGAAATTTTGTTGTATGTTGAATATTTCATCTTGAAGTTGAGCTTTTGTTATAGGGTCTAATGCACTAAAAGGTTCATCCATTAATATTACATCAGGATCCATTATAAGAGCCCTTGCGACACCTACTCTTTGTTGTTGGCCTCCACTTAATTCTTTAGGATATTTATTTGTATAATCATCAGAATCAAGTCCTACTAGATTTAATAATTCAATGATTTTAGTCTTTATTTTATCTTTTGGCATTTTTTCTATAGATGCTATTAGCCCAATATTCTCACCAATAGTTAAATGAGGAAGAAGTCCTGCTTGTTGAATAACGTAACCCATGTTTCTTCTAAGCTTTATAGTGTTTTTCTCTCCGATTTTATCTCCATTAATTAAAATATCACCAGAGGTTGGAGTTAATAATTTATTAATCATTTTTAGTGTAGTAGTTTTTCCACAACCACTAGGTCCGATAAAAACAACTAATTGTCCTTTTTCTATAGTAATGTTTATATCTTTTAATATAGCTTTACCATTTATAGATTTACTTACATTTTTAAATTGGATCAAAGTGTAGCCTCCTTAATTATTACAAAGTAACAACTTAAGCATAACATTGAGTTGTTACTTTGTAAAGAATGTATTAACACCTATAATCTAGTATTTAATTTTTGAAAACGATTTATACAAATACTTTTTAAATTTTGTAAAAGGTTTTCATAGGCGCAAAAAAAACCCTACATCATATTGTTATAAAACGTTGTGATGTAAGGGTTTAGGCACATTTAAATAAATTTTTATTTTTCATTAAGAAAGTCTTTAATCCTATAATAATTATTTTCGCTACAAATCACTATAAAAATATCATTATCTTTAAATATTGTAGTTGGACCAGGAGAGAGTATTAATTTATCATCTCGTCGTATACCAATTATAGTTGCTCCTGTATTTTGCCAAAATTCAGCCTGTGATATAGTTTTATTTATTATACTCATTTCAGAATGTATTTCAAACTCAAAAGGTATAAATGGGTTACTATTCTTAAATCTGCTAGAATAATCTACTAGTTCATCAATCGAATGTTCTATATTTTTATCTAACTCTTTTTTCTTTTCAAGTAAATCCACAATGCTCTTTTTTATAGAACTTATAGAATCTATATCTTTAAATTTATCAATAAATTGCAAACAATTATCTACTGAGTTTATAACAATTCCGCTACCTTTTGTTACTTTCACTATATCCATTTGACTAAGAAGACTTACAGATCTTCTTACAGTTTCTGGTGACACATTATATTGACTTGCCAGCGAAGAACGACCGTGCAGCTTATCACCTATTGAAAGATCCCCGGATACTATCCTATTGGCAATATCTATAGCTATTTTTTGATAAATAGGTTTTAAAGTAGAGTTATTTGGCATTTTTGATTTTATCAAAAGTAAAATTTAAACTTTTGATAAATTCACCCCCTCAAACATATAATAGTTTTTCCAAATCAAGTATAGATTATAATAGTGATATTGTAAACAAAAAATAGTGTCATCCAGGCAGCAAGTCGTTAAAATATAAATTATTAACATAGAACTAAAAAAAGTAAGAAATATTAAAATAAATGAAATTTTTCTAGAATTATTGAATTTAGTAAGCAATCTTATAGCTATTTTGTCCAATGCTCTCATATCTTTAAATGCACCTACAATAATCATAAGATTAAATAAGGTAAATAATACTTTAAAATCAATATATTCTATTTTAGGGAAGGAAAAAAATGAAGTGATAATTGCCAATATTAGCGCTAAGGAAAAAACTACTTCATTTTTTAATATATTTAATATTTGTGTTGTGTTATGCTTAAAGGATATTGTGTTCAACATTTTTTTATCACTCACCTTATTTTTAGTATTTCAAGCTAGAATAGTATAGCATTTTTTAGATTTGAAATCCATTGGATATTAGTATTAAGGTAATGCATAAAAAGTATAGTAACACTTAAAATAATAAGGTTAAGTATAGGAGAATTTATGAAAAATACATTAAAAAGAAAAACAATAGCTAAGGGGTTACTATGTGTTATTTGGCTCTGTATAATTTTTTATAATGGCACAAGGCAAGGAGAAATATCACAAAAAGCTAGTAAAGAAGTTATAAAAGTAGCAAGTGAAGTTATGAAGATTCCAGCAGCTACCATTGGCTCACCTGCCATTAAATTTAGTGATGTAAACTATTATGTAAGAAAAAATGCGCATTTTTTTCAGTACTTTATTCTGAGCATATTTCTATGTAGTGTAGTAAGGCAATTTAAATTGTATAAAACAAGTGAAATATTTTTATTACTATTTCTTCTTTTACTTTTTCCCGTACTAGATGAGTTTATCCAAAAATATGTACCAGGTCGAACCTCAAATGTTTTTGATATAATAATCGATTTTAGCGGTGGAATTTTAGCAATGTTAATATATAATATTGGTTATAAAATCCGTAAAAACAAGGTAACAGTGAAGTATTAGTAATGTATATTGTTGACTCAATATAGTCATAATAAGTAGGTACTAAAATTCGCTATGAGGAGACTAGAAAATGAAAAAAACATCTTTAAGAATAAAAATATTAAGTGGAATGTTATGCACAGGCTTAGTATTTTCTGGAGGGAGTCTTAGTTTTGCTACAGTAAAAGATAGTGGAAGTGTAAATGTCAGGCTTACTTCAAGTATGGATGTTAAAGTTCCTATGGATAAGGAAAAGCTAAAGCAAGAAAGACAGGCAGAGATGATGGCTACACTAGAAACTGTAATTAAAGAGAGTGTAACAGGAAGTATTATTACACAAACTGAAGGAGACAAGGTCTTAGAATATGTAAACGCTAAATCACAGAAAAGATCGGTGGAAAATAAAACAGATAAAAAATGCAAAAGTGGAAAATGTGAAGGTGAAAGAGGCGGATTATTTAAAGGTCTGGTAGCTGATGGTATTCTAACTAAGGAAAAATCTGATGCACTTAGAGAAAGAATGCACCTTAAAAGCACAGAACTTAGAAATCAAGAAAATCAAGAGTAATAAAGTTAAACTACCAAAGTGTATTTAAATGCACTTTGGTAGTTTTTATTTTCTGTTAGCTTATAGAATTTCTATACTAGGAAAGGTAAGAATAAAGTGGCAAGTCCTAGGAAAAAGAAGAAGCCGAGAACGTCTGTTACGGTAGTAACAAATACAGCAGAGGCAAGGGCTGGGTCTATATCTAGCTTTTTAAGAACAACTGGTACTGCGAAACCTGATATGGTGGCTGCCATCATATTTAGCACCATAGATAAACCAATAACTACTCCAAAAACCACATTTTTCTCCCAAAACCAGCCTAAAAGAGCTACCGCAATACCCACTGAAACACCAGTACATAGTCCTACGCCAAATTCTTTTAATAATATTTTTTTCGAGTTTTTAGCATCTATTTCTCCAAGAGCAATGCTACGAATAATAATAGTTAGAGTTTGAGTACCTGCATTACCACCCATACCGGCAACTATGGGCATAAATGTGGCTAGGGCCACAACCTTTTGAATGGTGCCTTCAAAAAGACTAACAGTAGCTGCTGCCATTATGGCGGTTACTAGATTTACAAATAACCAGGGTAATCTACTACTGACAGATGCTTTAAGAGAACCAGTAACCTTTTCATCTTCTTGTAAACCTGCAAGTCGATATAGATCCTCAGTATGCTCATCACTAAGAATTCCCATTATATCATCTGCAGTTACTATTCCTAAAATCTGCATAGACTCATTGACTACGGGCATAGTTAAAAATCCGTATTTTTCAAATATGTGTCCCACTTCTTCTTGATCCATATCAACGGGTATGCTCATGGCATTACTGTTCATAATATCAGAGATTCTTACATCAAAACTACTTACTACTATATCTCTTAAGGATATAACTCCTTTTAAAAGATGGTTTTCATCTGATACGTATATATAATAAGAAGTTTCTGCTTCTGGAGCTTCCTTTTGCAAATAAACTAAGGTATCACCTATAGTCATATTCTCTTTTACACTGATAAATTCAGTGGCCATAATCCCTCCTGCACTTTCTGCAGGGTAGGTTAATAACTCTTTTACTCCATCAACATCTTCTTTATCCATTTTTATCATAATGTTTTTAGCTTCATCCTCTGAAACTGCTTCTAATAAGTCTACCAATTCATCTGAGGACATTTCGTGTATAATTTTCTTTTGAATTGTTTCGGAATGAATAGATAAAAGGTTGTATTTATCCTCATCCTCTGCTTCATCAATAATATCAGCAATGATATTTGGGGATAGGTTTTGGAATAAATCTATAATATTTCCCTCATATTGGCTAATAGCTAGTAAAATATCTGTAGGATGGATAAATTGAATAAGTTTGTTTATTTCATCTATATTTCCATTTATTAAAAACTCTGTTAGTGCATCTCCATTTAATCCATGTGCCATGCAAGCCTCCTAAATCTTATGAGAGGAAGAATGTATGGTTAAATTAAATCAATAGTATAAATGAATTCTTCCTCTATAATAATATTAAATTTTATATAATAAATATTATGACTGGGTCCTGAATCCATTTATACCACCTCCAATAAAAAATAGCTTTTTAGTATATACTAAAAAGCTTACGTGTTTAATCTAATTTATTATATGATACCAGCTCTTTAAAGTCAATTACATAGAAATGATTTTGCTTAGTAACGCCATACCTGTAGCAAAGTATACAATAAGGAATTATTAGGTATAATTTGAAAAAATTGTACAAGCTTTATATTAGCATGTACAACCTTTTTATTTTTTTGTAAATATTAGTTAGATAAAACTAATTGAACACCATATTTATTTTTAAAATCTTCGTCTTTATTGCAAGAATTTACATAGAAGGAGCCTTTTAAAAAAGTAGTTATTGAAATTAATATAATAAAATTTTTAAATATTAAATTAATCTTCATAACATTTCTCCTTTCCGATAATACTATATTACTATAATATTATTTTGCTCTAAAATAAAATTAAAACACTATTGAATCATAGGGAATAAGTTAAAATATATACATGGTTTAATTGTTAATTGGTAATATAGATAAAAATAAAATTACAAAAAAAACCAAAAAAATTCACAAAACTACAAAAGTGTTGTATTGTAGTAGATAATTGAAGTTTTAAGGGGGTTTTTGTTATGAAAAGATTTAAAATTAGATATATACGCTTTTTAATCTTGTTCTTATTTGTTTTTCTTTTATCTGGGTGCGCCAGTAGTACAGGCAATAACACTATGAGCGTTTCAAATGATAAACTTCAAATAAGTACCAATAAGCAGCAAGGAATAAAGTCAGATGAAAATGGTAATTTGATAGTTCATTTTATTAATGTAGGACAAGCAGATAGCATTTTAATACAACAAGGTTCAAAGTATATGCTTATTGATGCAGGAAATAATGGCGATGGTAAGCTAGTTAAAAGCTACTTACTAAAGCAAGGTGTAAAGAGCTTAGACTATGTTATTGGAACTCACCCACATGAGGATCATATTGGAGGATTAGATTATATAATTAATGATTTTAAAATAGGTAAAATATATTTACCTAAAGTAACATCTACTACTAAAGCCTTTGGAGATGTAATTGTAGCAATAAAAAATAAAGGAATGAAGGTAGCGGAACCAAAGCCAGGCGAAACCTTTAATTTAGGCACTGCAAAATGTACTATTTTAGCACCAAACAATAGTAAATATAAGGATTTAAACAATTACTCTGTGGTGGTAAAATTAGAATTTGGAAGTAATTCTTTCCTTTTAACAGGGGATGCGGAGGATATATCAGAAGGGGAGATTCTTGCAAAAGGTTTTAATATCAAAGCAGATTTACTTAAAGTAGGGCATCATGGAAGCCGTTCTTCTACTACAGATAAATTTTTAACCAAGGTAAACCCAAAGTATGCAGTTATATCTAGTGAAACAGGAAACGACTATGGTCATCCACATAAGGAAACCATGGATAAGTTAAAAAATAAAAACATATCAGTATACAGGACAGACGAGCTAGGTACAATTATTGCCACATCTAATGGAAAGACCATAAGCTTTAACACAAAACCAGGTAGTTATAAAGCCGGCCAACGCTAACGGACATAGTATTGAACAATTAAGGGTGTCTTTGGATTATAGGGCTACTTAAAAAAACTATCAAGATACCTCTCAGGTATCTTGATAGTTTTTTTTGAAAAGTAGGAATAAAAGCCATAATTCTATTTAGGAATTTCAATGTCAGGTGGAATTTCAAGCCCTGCCATTTTCATTAAGTATAATGCATTTCTAGTAGTAGAAACCCCAGGACGCAATTTATAGTCAAAGTATAATTTATCATCTTTATAATATTCTTTAAGGTGATAATTTTTAACTTTCATGTTGGTATTTTCTATTTCGCCTAATTCTAAATCGTGTGTAGATACAAAGCCAAGAGCATTCTCATTACTTAATTTGCTTACCAAAACCTTAGCCCCTGTATGTCGATCTATAGAGTTAGTTCCTTTGAAAATTTCATCTAATAAGAAGAAGAGTGGGGCTTTATTTTTCGTAGCACTTACAAGTTTTTTTATTCGGAGTAGCTCTGCATAGAAAGAAGATATATTTTTTTCTAAATTATCACTTGTCCTCATGCAGGTATAAACATCCATTATAGAGCAGTAAAAATCATCTGCACATACTGGAGCACCGGCATAGGCTAAGACTAAGTTAATACCTGTGGTACGAAGTAGGGTGCTTTTTCCAGACATATTGGAACCAGTTATTAAAAGAATATTTTGTGACTTCTCTATGAGAACGTCATTATATACTCTGCTGGTTCCCAGTAGTGGATGGCCCAGACTTTTAGCTTTAAAAATAGGGGAGCCTTCCTGGAACTTTGGCATTGCCCAATTACTATGCTCATAGGCTATAGACCCTAAACTATTTAAGGCTTCCATTTCGCCTATAACCTCTAGCCAAGATTTTAAAGAAGCACCACTAGCTTTTTTAAAGCGTTGCAAATTAATTAAACATTGATAATCCCAAAGAGTAAGGATATTTATAGGAATATAATACATATTGTTTCTATCAGATATTAAGGTTACTAGATTTACTAATTTTTTTATCTGAAAAGAAGCCGTAAGTCCCTTACTATTTATAAGTTTTTCTTTTAATTTTATTAAATACTCTGAGTTAAATTTCTTCTTTTCTATATGTATAAGGAGTTTATTATATATAAGAATCGTATTTTTATATTGATGTACAGTATCTAAATTTTTGCTTACTTCTTTATAGCCAATTGAGAGAAGTATTATTTGAATCGCAACGCCTAAAAGTCCTATTTTATAGGAAACATTTGAAAAAATGAGTGAGGACAATAAAATTGATAGGGTTATTACTGGCAATATCCTTATTATAGCTATTACCCAGGATTTTAGAAAAAACTCATTTTTTGACACTACCCATTGAAATAATTCTTCAGGGTTATGATTTTTATTTTCGCTAAGTATTGCTTCTGCTTGAAATCTTTGTGTCCAACCAATATTGTTTGCTAATTCTTTGATTGCAGCCTGTCTTTTATATATTTCCTCAATACCATAAATAGGTGCAGAGAAAGTATCCTTCAATTTTTTTCTGCCAAGATAAGTTGTGCAAGCATTAATCCATTGAAAAAGAGAGCTGTCACCAAATATATCTAAGTCTTTTGTATAATTGTGATTTTCATCAGAAAAATCCTCACCCTTATCAGAAAAGTCCTTCCAATTATTATTAAGACGTTTTATACAATTTTCGTTAATTTCACTTAAAGTAGAACAACGAATTTTGTTGTGTTTTATCTTGTTATGTTTAATTGCTAAAAATACAAATATCAGAAGGGTGGTAATTAATACAGAAAGGCATAAATAATAATTAGGTCGTAAATAAAAGAAAATAGTAAATCCGAGGCCACTTGCAAAGACTAAAAATCTTAATAAGCTTATAAAACTTACCGTTTCAGCTTGTTTTTTTAATAGATTATCGTAATGTTTTTTTCGATTAGCATAAAGTTTTTTTTCAGTTTCCATAATATCCTCCTAGGCATTCTTAATATATATATAATATCATACTAAAGGCTTGCTCCGCAATTTTCAATATTAGGATAATATGACCAAATACATGAATAATAAGGAAAAATTATAAGGCCTACTTAAAAAAACAAACTATCAAAATACTTATAAATATTTTGATAGTTTGTTTTTTTATTTTTCTAGTTGCTTAATCAAGTGATATAAAAGTCTAGCACCTTCACCAGTTGCACCCTTAGATTCATAACCACTGTCTTTCTCTGACCAAGAAGTTCCAGCTATATCAAGGTGTAGCCAAGGGTTTTCTCCTACGAATTCGCCAATGAATAATCCTGCTGTTATAGTTCCGGCTTTTGGACCGCCTATGTTTTTAAGGTCTGCTACATCAGACTTTATTAATTCTTTATATTCATCAAAGGCAGGTAATCTCCAAACCTTTTCATCACAAATTTTTGAAGCTTGTTCTAATCTACTATAGAAGAAATCATTATTTGAAACTACCCCAGTAGTTGTAGTGCCTAAAGCTGAGATAACTGCTCCAGTTAATGTTGCTATATCTACTACTTTAGTAGCATGTTCTTTTTCAATTATATAATTTACTGCATCCACAAGAGTTAATCTTCCTTCAGCATCGGTGTTAAGTACTTCTATTGTCTTTCCACCCATGGAGCCTATTATGTCTCCTGGTCTGTAACTGTTTCCACTGATCATATTTTCACAAGAAGCAACTACTGCTACTACATTTACCTTTGCTTTTAGTTTTGTTATAGCAGTCATGGCACCAATTACAGCGGCGGCTCCACCCATATCAGATTTCATTGTAACCATTCCGGCAGTAGTTTTTATAGATAATCCGCCAGTGTCATAAGTAAGGCCTTTTCCAACGAGGCCTACAATTTCATCTTTCTTGACCGGGTTACCATTATATCTCATTACAATTAATCTTGGTGGGTTCGCAGAAGCTTTTGATACTTCAAGGAAGGCTTGCATATTCAATGCTTTTATAGAAGATTCATCAAATATTTCAACTTCAAAGCCACTTTCATCACCAGCTTTTTTTGCTTGCTGCGCTAGCTCTATAGGACTTAATATATTAGCAGGTTCATTAACTAATTCTCTTGCGAGTAGGTTAGCTTGTCCAAGTATAATACCTTCATTAATTCCCTTATCAATACTTTCTAATTCATCTTCCAGATTATATATTATAGTAAATTGTTCTAAGATTTTCGCTTTTTTATCTGATTTATATTTATCAAATTTATATTCTGCCATGACAGTAGATTCAGAAATAGTTCGAGTGATCTCATCTAAGTTCATTAGGCTAACTAAATTTCCTATATTTATGTCAATAGATTTAGATTTAAGATTTGCTGCTTCTTTTACTGCTTTTGCTATATTTTTTCTTAATTTGTCTAAATTAAAATCTTCTTTTTTGCCGATACCAATTAGAATTATATTTTTAGGACTTTCATTTCTAAATAAATTGATGTTTTGAAGCTCGCCATTTTTACATTTGAAGCCTTCACTATCTAATGTAAATCTAATTTTAGACAGTAATTCATTGTCCAATGATAAATTTAAATCTTCTAACTTTGAATCCTCAAAATATGTAATAAATTTTGTTTCAGCCTCATTGTTTTTAGATTTTATATTTTTACTATGGAATATCATACATATTCACCTTCTCTTTCATTTTTAATATAAGGCACATTTATTTTCATATACCTAATCCCTATAAAACGATAATGATTATCAAGTAATATCTAATTTGATTGTATGCTTAGTGACTAATTTTGTCAATACCAATTTATTTTTTCTTATATTATGCTATAACAAAAATTATATATTGCTACAATGCTTTCATGTCGCCAATTAATATATATTTTTGTTAGCATAGTATAAGAAAAAATTCATAATTTACGGAAGAGCTATTATTTCCAAAGTCACAGTTAGCTTAAAAGTTAATTTCTTAGCATGTTGGGACTGTTTAAGGTAAATAAGTAATTGTATTTTGCACTATGCTTTATTTCATCCGTTATAATGTTGAAAAGCATATCTCTATAAATTGTAGATGGAAGACCTCTTCTGATTTCTCTATATCGTTCTATAGCGCTCAGTTCTCCAAATAAAGCTTTTTTTATACCAGCAAGGTAAGAAATAGGTTTTACAAATTCAGCATCTTCACCAGGCGGTACAAAGGAACCAGTTATGCTTCTATATATTTGTCTAAACATTTTATTATGTCCACGCTCATCATCTCTTATAGAAGCAATAATTTTCTTATCATCCTCTGTTGGGGCAATGCTTATTAAGTAATCATAGAATAATTCATCTTCTTTTTCACCTTGAACAGCTAATTTAATCCCTTCTAATGACTTTTCTAATAAATTCATATCATACATGGTATATGGGTTTGCAAACATTTTAACCCTCCTTTTAGTGCTTTTCAGGGAAAATAATTATAAAATCAATATTATATATAATATGAAGAACCCTTGTTATCTGTTACAGGGAGCAGTTACAAAAAGTATAATTATGAAGTATAATTGATATTATAATTTCATGGATTATTTATCTTAGTGAATTAAAGTATTGGAGATGGTTTTAAATTGAAAATAACTATAACAGGAGCCTTATATTCGGGCAAAAGCAGCGTTGCTAAGGCTATAAGTAAGGCGTTAGATTATACTTATTTTAGTGTAGGTGAACTACAAAGAAAGCTAGCGGTTGAAAAAGGAATATCTATAACAGAATACAATAAATATATGCTTGATAATAATTTAGATTGTGAAGTTGACAATAGGACTATAGAAATAGGAATAGAAAATGAAAATTTTATTTTTGATGCTAGACTTGCATGGAATTTTATACCCGATTCTTTTAAAATTTATCTAAAGGTAGATATTGATACTGCAGTGGAACGGGCTATGAAAAATGAAAGAGGTAAATCAGAGAAATATGCTTCAAAACAAGAAGCAAAGGAGAATATAATTGAAAGAAGGAGACTCGAGCTTAGCAGATTTAAGGATATTTATAATATAGATATAGATAGGGCGAGTAACTACGATTTAGTTATTGATACTTCTCATATCAGTATGGAAGAGGTAGTAGAAGATGTCTTAGATAAGGTGAGAAGAGTGAGTGAGAAAGTATAAAATTTCTTGGTGTATTATTAAGTGCAATCTATTTAAAGTTTGTTCCGCGAAATATAAAAATAAAAAACATTCATAAATTCCTTCAATAATTAATACTATTAATAGTGATTAGAGAACAATAAACCAAAAGGGGGATTTAAAATGGGAAAAGAATTTCGCGGTAGGGCTTTGTGGAAATTGCCATCGAGAGGAAGAGGAACTTGTCCTGTATGTAAGACTGAAAGAATAAAATTGTTGTATGATCTAATAATTATGGGTAGTGGTGAAAAAATTAAGGTTTGTAAAAGATGTCAGCATAAAAAAATAGATAGTCTTTAATAAAATAATAAAAGCATTAAATTTCTCCTGCATGCCTTGCAATAAGAACTTCAAATTGGAAATTTGATTGAGAAATTCTAATTGCAAGTCACTTTGGAGAAAGTCCATACTTGTTTTATTAATTGTCATCTGCCCTGGCCTGCTTACGGGGATTTGTAATGTAGTAGACTAAGAGTCTGTAAAATAATCTACAACGGGTTCATCCATTTGAACAATTTCATTATATACCTCCATTTTAAGTTACTATTAAAGTGTCCAAATTTATTGATACAACTTGATTTTTACCCAGAGATTTCGCTTGGTACAGTGCTTTATCCGCCTCTATAAACAAATAATCCAAATCTTGTATTGTTGGAGTAATGGAAGCAACTCCAATGCTTAAGGCTATAGGTATTGAACCTGATGCCCTAGTAATCATAGGATTGTTTTCTACAGCACTTCGTAGGGTTTCACCAATTATTTCTGCAGATTCAAAGGAGGTAGTGGGTAATAAAACAATAAATTCTTCACCACCAAAACGACCTAAAATATGACTATTACTTAAAGTTTCAGAGCAAATTTTAGAAAGATGCTTTAATACCAGGTCACCAGTATGGTGACCTAAATTGTCATTGATTTTTTTGAAATCGTCAATATCCATCATAATGCCTGAAATGGTCTGTGCAAATGATTTTGCTTTATCAAAGTTTATATTTGCAAGTTCAAAAAAACTGCGTCTGTTGTACAAGCTAGTTAGAGGGTCTATGCTAGCTAGCTGCTTAGTTCTACCATGTAGTTTAGCGTTTTCTATAGCCATTCCTGCATGGCATGCAAAGTATAAAGCTATGTCACAGTGATACTTAGTATAAATATTCTTTTGGGTTGAATCTAATGTTAAGATACCCACAATTTCGTTTTTAAACAGTATAGGTATTCCCATCCAACTTTCAATAATAAAATTATCTATAAATAGACTAAAACGAGGATCTTCTTTAACATCAGAAACTAATAATGTAGTTTTAGTTTTACATATTTCTTTAAATAGCTTGTCATCATCTTTATTAATAGAAATTATATATATATCTTCCACATTTTCAAATCCATTTCCGGCCATAACATTAAAACGGTTATTTTCTTCCATGAAAAATGAGGCACTGTCATAAGGTACTAATTCTTTTAAGTTTTCTAATAATTTATCTAAAACTTCTTGTAAATTCAAGGTAGAATTTAAGAGCAAGGTAACTTTTGTAAGTTTTTCTGCTAATAGATACTGTTCTTTTTCCTTAGATAAATTTTCTATTTTTCTGTAAGCTTTAGATTCATTCATTGCCAACATAAAAGCATTTAAAAATATGAGAAGTAAGAATCCTGATAGTGAATAGTCGTTGATATTATTCAAACCTAGATAACGTAGTATGGACATAGCGGTTATTGCAATGGGCACTAAACAAGTAATTGCAATAATTAAACTCCCCTGTTTTTTACTATGATATGATTTTAATATAATAAAAGCAGCATAAATAATCATTAACAAAGTGAATATTTGAAAAATCATAAGGAACTTTGAGGACAGTAGTGGGGATATAAAAATAGTAGTAGTTATAAAGAAAAAACAAAAAAGTTTGCAACCATTTCTAATCCATTTTGAATAATTATTTTTAAAAAGTATATGTATGTAATTTATCATAAAATAAACTCCAACATAAAAAGTTAAGTATTTTAGTTTAATCCCCAAGCTATAGCTTAAGTTATTATACATGGTGAAAAAGTATTTATTGCCAACAATTAAGGCTATTAAAGATAAAGTTATACAGAGGGCACCAAAATACAGTTTAGGAGTATCATCTGTTCTAAAAGCATATAACCATAATTGGTACAAGCCCATTATAAGCAATACACCGAAGTAAAGAATTTCAAGAGCGATGGAAGCCTCTCTTTTATTAGCCATTTGAGATTGTGTTCCTAGATAAATTTTGTCTTGGGTACCACCATTTCTAAAATTATAATTTGATATTTGAAGTACTAAATGAATTTTATTACTTTTATTCATAAAATAACTCGTTAGGGGTATAGTGCCTGGGCGTTCTGAAGAAGCGCTTGTACCAACAATTCCATTAGAGGAAAAGAGGTCTCCATTAACCCATAATTTATATGCAGATAACATAGAAGGTACACTTATTCCTAAAAGGGTGTTTTTATATTTATCATTTAATTTTATTGTTAAAGTATATGTAGCATAGCCATTAGAACTGTAATTTTTATTGTATTTATTCCACTCCATAGGCATTTCTATATAAGATGGAAGTGGGGAACTAGTAGCAAAATCTTCTGGTGTCAATAATTGCTGCCAGTAAAATTCCCATTGACCTCCAAGGGAAGTATAGCCATCTTTATGGAAATTCCAATTTGAAAGCTCTAATACACCTTTTTGAGCCTTAATATTGGATGAGGTATTTGCGTTGCTTAATTTATTTAATGTGAAAATTGCATATAATAATGCTGCTAAAATAATAATAGATAAAGTAATTATTAGTGATTTTTCTTTTTTTAGCATCATAATTTGCCTCCTATTGTATAGAATTAGCCTATTTTACATATTATAGTTATTATTTTATATTAATATTGTAAACTTGTCAGCACTTTTTCTCTAACTTAACATTTTTATGTATTGAAATTCATAATAGCTATTTATAATTAAAAAATTTTGTAATAAAAGAAGCATTATAAGCCAAATTATGATGAAATTAAATACTTTTATAATAGATGAAAAATATAGAAATAAAAAATTCACGCAAAGTTTACAAAATATGAAATCCATTACTTGAAAAAATCCATGATATACTTTAAAGAGATTTAATCACGTTAAGTGATTTTTAAGAAATGTGTTACATGGAGGTTATGAATGTATAAATTAATAGCAATAGATATGGATGGAACCTTATTAAGTGATGAAAAGAAAATTTCACCAGCAAATTATGAAGCAATACAACAAGCGAGAGAAAATGGAGTGAAAGTCGTAATAGCATCAGGAAGACCGTTAGTTGGTTTTAAAAAATATTTAGAACAACTTAACTTAGTTTCCGAGGATGATTATGCAGTAGCTTTTAACGGAGCACTTGTTCAAAGCTCTCAAGGTGGGGAAATAATATCTAAAACAACATTAACTCTCCAAGATTATAAAGATTTGTATGAGCTAAGCAAAGAGCTAAATGTTAATATACATGCATTAACAGAGACTAGTGTGATTTCTCCTAAAGATACTATATACACTAGGGGAGAGGCTGAAATGAATGGTATTTCTAACGAAATAATTGCTGTGGAAGATGTAGCTGTAGATACTACTATAGTAAAAGTCATGTTTGTGGACAAGCCAGAAATAATAGAGGAAATAATGCAAAAGATTCCTGAAGAGGTAAGTAGCAAGTATACAGTAGTTAGAAGTGCACCTTTCTACTTAGAGTTTCTTGATAAATCAGTTAATAAAGGTGCAGGAGTAGCGGCCCTTGCAAAAAAACTTAATATTAAGCAAGAAGAGGTTATATGCATAGGTGATGCAGGCAATGATATTCATATGATTAAATATGCTGGACTAGGAGTTGCTATGGGAAATGCCTTCCCAGAAGTTAAAAAAATCGCCAACTTTATAACTAAAACTAATGAAGAAGATGGAGTAGCATATATAATTAATAAGTTCATTTTGAATGGCGAAGAAGCTTTTGCAGTATAATTAATATTAAATAATAATGGTTGTTGACAATAAGATTTAATTAGTATATAATAAAAACATAGAAACTGTTAATTCAGTTTGTATTGATCATCTTTATCCCCCCAGTTAAAGACAAAATTAATACAAAAAAACTTTTTCAAACAAATATCGAAAAGCTAGTAAGAGTCCAATTACTAGCTTTTTTTATTTATAAAAAATCACAATTTGGCCCTAAAAATCTGTAAACTGCTTTGGAATTCTGATATAATACAAAGGAATACAGAGGGGGAATTATAGTGAAAAAAAAGGATTTAATATGGATAGGGGCATTACTAATAATTATTTTTTTATTGGCATTTCCATGGACTAATGAAATATATACATTAGCTAATAAAGCACATCCTTACATAATGGGATTTGTAAAGGTTTCCATTTTAGCTACAATGGGAGAGCTTTTAGCACTTAGAATAGTCACTGGAAATTATAAGAAACCTGTAGGAATTATATATAAATTTATAGTTTGGGGATTTTTGGGTATAGGGTTTGTTATAGCTTTTGATTTATTTGCAAATGGAGTAATTGGTTCAATGAAGAAGGGGTTATTGCCTAGTGGTGTGCCTGATACTTTTTCAGCTAAATTATTATTTGCATTTTTTACAAGTGCTTTTATGAATTTAATCTTTGGACCTACATTTATGACCTTACATAGGCTTACCGATACATATATAGATTTGGGTCATGGAAAGTTTAGTGAGATTAAAAAAGTTAAGCTTAGAGCTGTAACGGACAAAATAGATTGGTATGGGTTTATGAGTTTTGTTATTTTTAAAACTATCCCCTTTTTCTGGATACCAGCACATACAATAACTTTTTTATTGCCAGGTGAGTATAGAGTTCTTATGGCTGCATTTTTATCCTTGGCTTTGGGTATAATTTTAGCTTATTCAAAAAGGAAAAATGTTAAAATTGTGTAGGGGATAACAAAGTATTAAGTTTCTCCTGCGTGCCTTGCAATAAGAGCTCGGGACTAGAAATTCCATTAAGAAATTCTAATATTTTGCTAATATAAAATTCTCTAGCACTCACACTCGCCTTCCTGGCTCGGGTTCGCTAGCCTGCCGTCCTGGCAGGCTTACGAGAATTTTATATTCGCAAAATATGAATTTCCAAATGGAATTTCAATAGTCTTTTCGCTTCTTATTGCAAGTCACTATGGGGAAATTTCATGATTGCCATTCCTCAGGGGGACATAATAATTATTAATAGGTAGGCGTCTTGAGTTGCTTATAGAAATCAAATTTTAGAATGAAAGTATTTAAAAGATGTGCAGGGTTTATACCTAAAAGTATATAAGGAGAGTATAATATTATGGGGTTTTACGAGGGGGCACTAAGTAAGATAAATAGAGGAGGAAACTGGGATATGATAGTTATCGATGGAGTAGTTGGAGTAGGGAAGACCACACTTATGAATATAATGGCAGAAAAGGGCTATGTGCGTTTTGAGGAGCCAGTGGTGGATAATCCTATATTAGAAAAATTTTATTATGACAGAGAGAGATATAGTTTTCCACTTCAAATATTTTTCCTTAATAAAAGGTTTAAGCATATTAAGGAAGCTTCAAAAGTAAAAGATGCAGTTATGGATCGAAGTATTTATGGAGATGTGATTTTTGCTAAAATGTTAAAGGATTCAGGTGAGATGTGCAATGAAGAATTTGAGTTATATGCTGAACTGTTCGAGAATATGATCGAACATTGTAAGGCGCCAAAACTACTTGTATATCTTGAAACATCTGTGGATGCAGCTATGGATAAGATAAATAAAAGAGGCAGAGAGTATGAGAAAATTGTGGAACGTGAATATTGGGAAAAGCTAAATTCTAATTATAGAGCTTATTTTGAGCAATATAATATATCACCAATTTTAAAGATAAATGTGGAAGGATTAGATTTTGAAAATAATGAAAAAGATAAAAAATATGTGCTAGGGATTATAGAGGGGGCACTGGGAAAAATAAAGTAAGAAATCGCCGGAGTGCCTTGCAATAAGAGTTTGGAACTGGAAATTCCATAAATAATATTTAACCGGTATTTTAAGTACACTTTTGGGTATTCCCAATGATTATAAATATACTATAATATTGTTGTACTGTTTGTTTATGAGGAGTATAATAGGGTATATAGACTTGGAAAATATTTAAGTCTTGTGAGGGAATAAGCGAACAGCCCCGCACTCTCGCCTAGGAGACAATAAATATACTGGGAGCTTAGCCGATTAGGGCATAAAATACTAATATGCTGTTCATTTTATTAGAATATATGTTTTTTTAGGAGTCTTAACTTTTATTAGTTAAGACTTTATTAGTATCACAAGGCATTATAAAATATTTATACTTAGGATAGTTTTTTACGACATTCCTTATGGAGGGAATATGCTAACTACAGATGAGCTATTAAATTTAAATAGGTTACCCAAGATTTCTGAAATTTCTTTGAAGCTTTTGCAAGAGTTTTATGATATATATATTTGCCCTAACATATATATGCTCCAGCTAGAAAACAAGGATATAATAAAGTTGGAATTTTTAGATGTTAATCTTTGTCATTTGATGGGATTCCAACATATAGTGCCCTATAAGTCAAAAAAATTCTATAGTGGTGAAAATGGTTATATGGGTGTTTTTAATGAGGATATAACTATTAAAAAGTTAAGAAGCATAGATGAAAGAAAATTTTCTAGAGATAAGGACAAAATTCTTTGCTTTTCATGCATTTATAAACTATTGAGGCATTGTGAAATTATAAGATTTAATAATATTACAGGCCATTCTAAGGTATCTTGCGAATTTATCCTGTATGATACTCACTATGGACGTAGGATACATCTGGGTATTGAAAAGGATGAGAAAAGAGAAATGTACTATCCACGTACTTTAATCGTTGAAAGAGACAATGGTGATAGGTTTATTATTGATCAAGAGTACATAAAGATTATAAATACGAAAATCATTTCTAAACACCCTTTTAAATCAGAATTAGAGGTTGCAGCAACTATTGAGGGTAAGCAACAAGGAAAGAAAAATAAAATATTAAAAAGAAAAAACAAGCAAATTTAGAAGTTATATTTCTAGATTTGCCTGTTTTTAATTTATAGAAAATCAAGAAAATTTATAAATTCTATGCTTAAATATTTTACCTCTTATGTTAATCCGCTCATCTTATCTCTTCTATTTTGCTGCTTTTCTTTCATGTTATCTAAGGCTTCAATATCCATATGATCTTTGTTATGAGCAATGTATCCTTTAGCAAAGATATAGTTTTTTTCTAGATCTTTTGACTCATTAGAGCGTATTTGTTGTCCGCTTATAATTTTATCCTTTAATATTTCAATGTTGTATTCTCTCTCAGCTTGTTTTTCTCTTGATTCATTAACTTTTTGAGGTGAAGCAATGTCAGAGTGCTCTTCAAGATGTCGCTTTGTTCTAGTATGGCTTTCTACTAAGTTTTCAAGTTCCTCTATTCTATTAGCTTTTTCGATTTTATTACGGTCTTCGCTGACGTATTTATCTTTATTACGTGGCATGAAAAGGCCTCCTTTTTTTAATTCATATTTTTTAGTTTTGGTTTTTTAACCTATTATAATACTAGGGAATGATTGGAGTTTAACATTTAACATTTTCCTCAAAATCTTGTAAAGGTTGCATTGCAATCTATAAATTTTATTTAAAAGCGATATAAGTATATACATTATCACCAAGGAATAGTAAGATAGGCATTAATTGTTGCTATTTTCAAAGAAAAAGAGTTAGGAGTGTTAAAATGTCGAAAATGAAGAAGATTATATTGATTTTTATCTGTTTACCAATTATAGGTGGAGCGTTATATGGTGCAATTTATGTGAGTAAAGTAAATGGAAAATCTGTACAGGATATAAATGTTAAGGTCGGAAATATAAATAAAACTAATAAAGTAGCAGAAAAGCTAATACCAAAAGGCAAGGTTGTAACTAAAAAAGAAGTTAAAACCCCAGTCATAGCAAAAACAAAGGTTAAAACCCAAGAATATAAGAAGGCTTTGAAAAAACAATCTGATATGGTTGTTGTTATAGACCCAGGACATGCAAGTGTTACTAGTATGGAAAAAGAGCAGCAGGCTCCAGGTTCTAACATAATGAAAATAAAGGAGCCAGGTGGGGCTGAGGGTATTAACACAAAAACTCCCGAGTACTTGGTTAATATGGGAGTATCAGTTAAACTAAAAAATTTATTAGAAAAAAAAGGCTATAAGATAATAATGACTAAAACAGAAAATAAACAAATGTTAGGGAATATTGCAAGGGCGAAGATTGGGAATACGGCTAAGGCAGACTTAGTTATAAGAATTCATGCGGATTCAAATGATAATTCAGTTGTTAAGGGAGCATCAATGCTGGTGCCAGCAGATAGCAAAAGCACAAAGGCTATATATAAAACAAGTAAAAGATATGGAGAAATAGTTCTTAACAATTTAATCCACGGCGTTGGTATAAAAAATAGAGGTGTTGTGGAGAGAAGTGATCTTACAGGTTTTAATTGGTCGGTGGTTCCTGTTATTTTAGTGGAAATGGGTTTTCAATCTAATATAGAAGAGGATAAGCTACTATCAACTGAAAATTATCAAAATAAACTATCCAAAGCATTATCAGAGGGGATTGATAAGGCGTTAATGCAATAAGAAAAGAACACATAAGACAACTAAGTCTTATGTGTTCTTTTCAACGTTGACACCTAAAGGATATCTAGGACTTCTTTTATTGATTTTGAACTTTCGATAGCACTTATTAGTTTAGCTGAAGATTTATTATCTCCTATTAGAATACCACCAGTTATGATGTTTTCAGTGAAGAATAATTTTTTGTATATTTTGTTTGCATCATCCTTTAAGGCAATAGCAACAGATCCTTCTTTTGAAATTTCGCCTACGGACAATAATTCAAGGCCCATAGCATTAAAGGAAATGGCGCTTAGGGAGATGGATAAGTCTTTACTTTCTCCTACTGCATTCATACCTGCAGCTTTACCCATTTCTACAGCAGCAGGCCAATTACCATACACTCTACCTTTGAATTCTGCAATGTCTCCACAGGCATAGATGTCTTTAACATTAGTTTCCATTCTATCATTGATTAGTATGCCTCTGCTCGTAATTATATTAGTTTTATGGGCTATATTTTTATTTGGTGCAATACCTGTTGAAAATAGCACAAGGTCTGCCTCCAGTGTTTTTCCGCTTTTGAGCTTAATAGAGGAAACTGATTTTTCACCTACTATAGAGGTTACGGAATCGGAAAGTATAACTGTGATATTTTGGTTTTCAACTGCAGTCTTAAGTATAAGGCTACTTTCACTATCTAATTGCTTAGTAAGTAGGGAATTACTGACTTCCACCACACAAACATCTAGACCAGTCTTGCTTATTTCATAAGCCGCTTCAAGGCCTAAAAGTCCGCCACCTACAATTACTACATTTTTTGCGGTTTTCATTTTACTTCTAATAGCTTCTAAATCCTTTAGATTTCTTAAAGTGAAGACACCTGGTTTATCTACTCCATCTACAGGAATCATGAAGTTTTGACTTCCATTTGCTAAAATTAGCTTATCATAGCTAACAGCGCTGCCATTTTTAAGTAATATATTTTTTTCTTCAGGATTTAAACTTTCAACCTGAACTCCTAAAGTAAGGATAATGTTATTATCTACATACCACTGTTTTGGAGACAGATAAAAAGTATCTTCTTTAAGATTTTCACTTATACCATCAGAGATGGAAGGTCTATAGTATGTTAAGTATGGTTCATCTGAGATTATTTCTATTTCGCATTGCTTATTTCTTTTTCTTATGGCATCAGCAGCATAATATCCAGCAGCACCGTTACCGATGATTAGGAATTTTTCTTTTTTATCAGAACTAAAGGTTACTACATCTTGTGATACTTGAATAAACTGATCGGCACTGGCTCCACAAGCAGGGCATATTTCAGGTGGGTTTGGTCCATCAAATTCTTCTCCGCAAACTACACATTTCCATCTTTTTTGTGTAGAAGGCTTTACTGGGCAACTTGTTATTTTGAGTTTTTCAGCTATTTTCTCTGCAAAAGACTCTCCAAATTTGAAGGCGAAGTTTAAATCTCCTTCTGTGGGTTTAAAATTATACTTCATGGAAGGATATAAATCTAGATTAATTTGTTTTAATCTATCTTCTATATTTGGAACAGCTTCTCCACTCCAGCCATAAGAACCAAATGCAGAAGCTACTTTTCCGCCATGAACTATAGGGTTTAGATTTATTAAAATATCCCATATTGGTTTTAGTGCGTCTCCATTCATAGTAGGGGAACCAAAAATTACTCCCTCAGATTTATCTATACTATTTAAAATATCATTCATATCGCTATGTATAACATCATACATGTTAACTTTAAAATTACAATAAGTCTTTATGCCTTGCTCTATTTTTTTAGCCACAGCCTCAGTGTAGCCATAAGCTGATACGTAGCATAATGTGATTTGTGGCTCCTGGGAAGATTCTCTTGGAAGGCTCCACTCTTTGTAGTAATTTACTATATTCCAAGGGTCTTCTCTTAAAATAGGGCCATGTCCTGGACATATAATATCTATTGAAAGGTCTTTGATTTTATCTATAGCCTTTAATACATAAGGTTTGAAGGGGGACATAATACCATCAAAGTAGTATTTTAAGGCTTCCCTATAATTTTCATCGCTTTGGTTTAAGTCATTGTACATTTCGGCATTACAGTAATGACTTCCAAAGGAATCACAAGTTATAAGAACTTTGTCCTCTACAACATAGGTAAACATTGAATCCGGCCAGTGAAGAAAAGGTGCTGAAATGAAGGATAAGGTTTTGTTTCCAAGATTTATAATATCTCCATCTTTTACAGTTATGTATTCAAAATCTCTATTTACAATTTGCTTAAGAAAATTAATTGCTGTAGCTGAACCAACTACTTTAGCATTTTTAGAAATTTCTAAAAGTTTACCAACTGAACCTGCATGGTCTGGCTCCGTATGATTAACTACGATATAATCAATGTTCTCTATATTGATGTCTAAAGACTTTAATCTTTCCAGATATTCATCAAAAAATTTCTCTTTTACTGTTTCGAATACCGCAATTTTTTCACTGCCGCGAGCTACATAAGAGTTATAAGTAGTGCCAAAAGGGGTATACATAACTATATCAAAAATTCTAAGATTGGGGTCTAGTGCACCCACCCAATATATATCTTTTTTCACTTCTAATGCCTTCATTTACAACACTCCTTTAATTACTATTGAAAAATAATAGTTATTATTTAACATTATAATATAGGCGTATTTAGAAAGCAATAATAATTTACCCCGTAAATGCAATTTCCTTTTACAGTGAACACATTTTATGCTATAGTTTCTACTGTATTGTTTAACGAAATATTTGCAGAATTATAAAAAGTAGGAGGAGTACAAATGAGAGATTTTGTTATTATGACAGATTCTTGCTGTGATTTGCCAAAGGAATATATTTATGGGAATAACATACCATTTGCTATGTTACCATTTAGTTATAATGATAAAGAGTACTTAGATGATTTTGGACAAAGTTTAAGTCAAAAACAGTTTTTTGATGATCTTAGGGAAGGGGCACTTCCAAATACCTCTCAAGCAAATTCTGAAAGCTTCTACAACATGTTTGAACCTGCTGCTAAGCGTGGGCAGGATATAATTTATATTGGAGTTTCGTCAGGTCTTAGCGGAACCTATAATAGCGCTAATATTGGAAAGACTGCTATATTAGAAGAGTTTCCAAGTGTCATAATATATATTATTGATGTGTTAACAGCATCACTTGGTCAAGGACTTATGGTTAGAAAAGCTGTAGAAATGAAAAAGGTCGGATGCACCGCAGAGAAAATAGTGTGCGAAATAGAAAAAAATATACAAAATTTAAATACATATATTACTGTGCAGGATTTGAATTTTTTAAAAAGAGGCGGAAGAATATCTAATGTAGCGGCTACATTAGGGCTAGTTCTGCATATAAAACCTATACTTACGCTTAACCAGATTGGACGTGTAATGCCAGTGTTCAAGGTTCGTGGTCGTAAAAAATCCATAACTAAGCTTGCAGAAATAGTAAAGGATAAGATTATAGATCCTGAAACTCAAAGCATAGCTATCTGTCATGCAGATTGCTACGAGGAAGCTGTAAGACTTAAAGAGGAGATACTGGAAAAGGTTAGTGTTAAAGAAGTACTTATTCATTACATTGGACCAGTGGTGGGAAGATTTAGTGGGACAGGGGCTTTGGCAGTGTTTTTTATTGGTGAGAGTAGACAACATCATGTAATCGATATTTAGAATTGTGAATATACAGTTAAATATTATTTTATTTATAATATCACTTGAAAGTAAGTAATCATAATACTTATAATAGTATTATAAATAATAAATTAAGTATCAAAAAAAGACTAGTATAGTGACTAGTCATTTTTTTTGAAGATACATTAAGAAAAAAATGTAAATAAGGAGAATTTTTTATGGAATGGTTAAAAGTAGTATTACTGTCGGCAGTACCTCTTATTGAGATGAAAGGGGCTATACCTCTTGGAATATATGAGTATCATATTAATCCAATAGCAGTATTTTTGTTAAGCTTTTTTGGAAGTTTGCTACCGGTTCCTTTTGTGTTAATATTTTTTAATAAAATATTTGACTTTTTAGGAAAATATAAATTTTTTAGTGGCTTTTATAATCTAATTGATAGAAAGATAAGCAAAAATAAAGCTAAGTTTGAAAAATTTGAAGAAATAGCGCTTATAACATTTATTGCAATACCTCTTCCAACTACAGGAGTTTGGACGGGAACTGCAATAGCTGCTTTTTTAAAGCTGGATTTTAAAAGATCTGTTATGTGTGCAGTTGTGGGATCTTTTTTATGCGGAGTTATTATTACAGGTTTAGCTGTAGCTGCTCCAGCTTTTTTGAAAATGCTTTAATAAATGATCTCTTACCTAATGGTGAGGGATTTTTTTCTTAGGTTATGCTATATTTCTAAATCGATTTCAATAGTTTTTTTCTTTTATATTGCAAGTCATTACGTTGAAATGTCACACCTAGTAATAGCTACTATTTTAAAACTGATAAAACAGTAACAAGTAGAAATATTAATGTTATATTTAAAAAGACCACTATATGTGATATATTTACAGTAAAGAATTTATAAGTCGCTAAATGTAAATATATAAGCTAATGGGGGGTTTTAAAATGGATACAAAGAAATTCGAAGAATTTAGAGGCAAAATCAAGGAGAATATAGGTAAAGTTATAGTAGGCAAAGGAGACAGTGTAGATAAAATTATAGTAGCTTTTATATGTTCTGGGCATGTGCTTATTGAGGATGTTCCTGGACTAGGAAAAACGAAGCTTGCGAAGAGTCTTTCAAGCTCTATGAATTGCAATTTTAAGAGAATACAGTTCACACCAGATTTACTACCATCAGATTTAACTGGGATATATTATTATAATCAAAAGAATCAGGACTTTGAGTTTAGGTCTGGACCACTACTCAGTCAAATAGTTTTAGCCGATGAAATTAATAGGGCTACACCTAGAACACAGTCAGCACTTTTAGAGTGTATGGAAGAAGGGCAAATTACTGTGGAGGGTAATACTATAAAACTCCAAAGGCCATTTTTCGTAATTGCTACTCAAAATCCAGTGGAACAGTTTGGAACCTTTCCATTACCAGAGGCACAATTAGATAGATTTTTTATGAAGCTTTCATTAGGGTATCCAGATGCCAGCGAGGAGAAAGCTATGATGAATAGATTTATGACAGCGGATCCATTAAATGACCTTCAGGCTGTGATTACTATGGAAGATATAGAGTATGTTCAAAATAATTATACTATGGTACATGTTAGCGAAGAAATAAAAGATTACATAATAGCAATAGTTAGTGCTACAAGAGGTCATAAGGAAGTGGAGCTTGGATGTAGTCCAAGAGCTACACTAAATATGATGAAGGGAAGCCAAGCACTTGCGGCTGTGCGCGGGAGAGACTATGTAATTCCAGAGGATATAAAGGAACTTGCAGTTCCTATCTTAGGCCATAGATTAATGCTTAAGAACGATTTAGGACAGGGAAATAAGAGTAAATCACTTATAGAAGAAATAATAAGTACTATTCAAGCTCCACTCGAAAAGTTATAGGGGGGCAAACTATGTTTATACAATTTGCTCTGATATTGGCCATATTAACTATTATTTTTTTTATAGGTGAGTATACACGAAAAAAAGGGTTTGATAACCTGAAAATTAGTAGAAATATTGATAAAGATAGAGTATTACCTGGTGAGGAATTCAAACTAACTACAACCATTGAAAATAATAAATGGCTACCTATATCATTTCTAATGTTAAGTGAAAAAATGCCAGGGGATATAGAATTTGTATCAGACAGTAATAAATTTAAGGAAGGGGCGGATTTGTGGCATTTAAGTAAATACACTATAAGTTGGTATGAAAGAAAAAGAAGAATTTGTAAATTGAAGTGTAACAAAAGGGGAGCCTACATCTTAAGAGATATTAATGTCACTGTAGGAGATTTATTTGGACGCTCTGCAGAAACAGTAGCAGTAGAAGACTTCCTAGAGATTTTGGTTTATCCTAAACTTATTAATATGAATAATGTTGAGTTTGCAAATACCAATTTACAAGGTAATAATTATGTTAAGAGATGGATTCATCAAGACCCATTATATATTAAAGGCATAAGAGAGTATAACGTAGAGGATAGAATGAAGGATATTCATTGGAAATCTAGTTTGAAAATGGACAGGCTTATGGTAAAAGAATACGATTTCACATCAGATAGAGACCTTACAATAATAGTAAACGGTCAATGTGGTGAGCCTTATTGGGGTACCATTCAACCAACACTTATAGAAAATGGAATTACAGTGGCGGCATCACTGGCGTCTAAAGCCATTAAAGAAGGCGTACCTTCAGGAATGTGGACTAACTGTCAATTAATGGGAATGCAAACGAAAATTATTAATGAAATTTCACCTGATATTAATGCTCTTAGAAAAATAATGGAACTTAGTGCCAGGATGAGTTATAGTATTACTATTAAATTTAGTGATTATTTAAGAAGTAAAATAAAAGATTTAAATCCAAATTCTACTTATGTAATTATTACGCCATATTTAGATGAAGACAGTGTTGGTATTTTATCTAAATTGAAAAGAAAGGGCATTTTAATTAAAATAATAGATGTTTCTTTAGAATCCACTGTGACCCACATTTCAGGTATTGAAAAGATTGATTGAGTAGTCACGGAAACTAATATGTAAAACTTGAATTTGTATAGAGCCATATAGGACTATAAGTTTTATGCTAAGAGAGCAGTTAGTGATAAAAATAGTCATAGCAAACAAGCCTGCACGATGCAGGAATTTTCAGAAAAAAGCATTTGATTGTTAAACAGCTACACTAATAAATTTAAAATACTAAAACCTGAAATTTTAAGTCTTGCATCTAGATGAATATTAATTCCAGCAATCATAGTCATAAATGAATAACGTTTTTTACCATATATTCGTAAAGAATGAATCCTATAATCATTTAGAATACGATTATTTATACGTTCTGAGCAGGTTCTAGTTTTATAAATAGTTGTCCATTGTTTTGAGCCGCGAGGCACAGGAGTAAACAACCGCAAATCCCATGATGGTTTAGTGTAGATTACTCGCCCATAAGGTGAAGGTGAGCATTGTTCACGGCAAGAGCAACTAGCAACCTTTTTTAAAACTAAAGGGCAACGCCATTTAAGGCGTGAACGACTTTTTTCATAACCGTTATAGACCATTTCATGGACACCAATGCAGATAGGAAATCCTTTTTCATTAATATCTAGAGCAACTGGATATTTAGAATTTCCTTTGTTTTTGGAGTTCATGTCAATAAAAGGATTAATGTTCCATTTAGAGCATAATTCATATGTAGCATAGTTATCGTTAGCTGAGTCAAGAACATAATTTGATATAGAGAACTGCGGTAACAGTTCTCTAAATTCAGCTAATGCGACTATTCCAGTGACACTGTCGTGTCTGCTTGCTTCTACAAATCGTAGATAAATAGGTAGATCAATCTTGTATTTCTTGTTATAAGCAGATAAAGCATAGAGCGTGTAGCCGTAAAACCAACGATTTTCATGACTGTCCCAACCCCAGGTAGCATTTATGTCAGAAAGTCTACGAGGGCATTTGCAATCGTAAATTCCATTTTGACGGCAGTCACAAACTTTAGAACCATAGTAAGAAGATTTACAGTGAACGCAAGTACCATCACCAGCAACTGTGAGTTTATCTTTTTCTATTAGGTTAAGATTAAAAGATGGCTCTACAGCAACTAATGAGAATATTTTTTGAAGCAGCCTTTCGGCTCTTAGTGAAAATGAGCGACCAGCTTCAAAAAAATCTGAAATTCTTTTAACAACACCTGGTTTTTTATTAGGAAGCTTTTTATTTTTACCGGGTTCTTTGGTTTTAGCGGGTTTCTTCTTATACGGATATGTATTTTTTAGTTTTATTCTGTCGATAGACAGACTTGAGAGCCATAATCTAGAGATAAAATCATAATGAGCACCAATTGATGGGACATTATTTTCAGTGCAGCCAATACAGGTTGCAAGTAACTCACTTGCATGAAGCTTTTTAACCCAGTTGGTAATGCTTGTTTCCTTTTGAAAAAGCATTAAAGAAAATGAACGAAATATTTCAGGTTGAAGAGAAGCGGGTCTACCAATATTAGAATAATAAGGTTTTAATATCTCTCTAAGAATATCTAAGTCTAAGCAATACAACTTAGATATAGAAGGTTCAAGTTGTATAATTTTTTTAGGAAAAACTTTGTAGAAACATGAGAGATTTGAAATAATAAATTGCTGATAATCAGCATGAGAGCTCCAATTTTTAAGCATAAAATAATCCTCCTATTAAAACATGTCTTTAAGAGGAGGACCGCAAAATTTTACAGACTTGTCAAGTGTTTTATGCAAAAAAAGTGGGGGAATCAACAAAAATTAATGATACTAAAAATGAGTAATCACAGGAGCTAAGGAGTTTCCGTGAAAGCTCTGATTATAAAGGGGGGATTACGGTATGAGCTGGTATAGAAAAGTAAAAAGTATGTATAGTATAAGCTTTGTTACTATTTCTTTTATAATTTGGTCAACTTTAAGTAAATGGTTATTTGAAAATCTAGTGGATTATAAACTGTTTTTAATAACCTTGTGTACTGTTTTTTTTACACAATATCTTAATAGCGTGAAGTTAAAAAAGAATCTTTTTATACTAGTGATTTTGGGACTTAATATAGTAATGTCTTCCATGTTTTTCAAAGGGCAAATCATTTTTATAAATACAATTTTCTTGTTATTTATGGCTTTAATAACTTATTCATTGGAGGATAGCCCTATTGATTACTCTCAATATAAAGAAGATATAAATAAGTCTATGGTAGTTTTAGTGTTTATTTGGATGATTTCCTTTACGTTAGGAAGTGACTTTGTAAATGCAATGTATAGGTTTCATGTTCTCTATATAATCATGATTATTATACTTATGAGGGAAACTCGAAGATATATATATTCGGTTAAGAGCAATACATCTATAGTTACGAATATAATTATAGGTATATCAGTACTTACATTATCTTTAGATTTTGCTAACAAAATTATTGCGAAGGTATTAGATATGCTAATAAAGTTAGCAGGTTTAATTCTAGTTCTAATAACATCACTTTTAACTACAATTTTCGGCGTACCAATGAGTTTTATTTCTGAGATGCTAAGGAAACTTATTTTAAGACGTAATATTTCTGAACCAAAGCAAAACATAATAAATGGGAATTTGAATAAGCAGCAGGTTGCGCTTAAATATCAAGATATTAATATACCACCTTCCATTATTTTAATTTTTAAAATTCTAATTTTACTACTTATTTTATATGTAATATATAAATTTTTATCAAGATTTAGAAATAAAACAAGAATTTATAATGGATTTGTAGAAGAAAAGGAAAGAATTGTTAAAGAAAAGGACAAAAAACATTGGGTTAAAAACTTATTTGGTAAAATTTTTCGAGGTGGTGAAAGTAATAGAGATAAGATTCTCCACACATATAAAGGCTTTGAGAAAATAACTGAGGGGGCAGATATTTATAAGCCTTATATGACTGCCTCGCAACTAAAGAATGTAACTAAAATTAATGTGGATAATTCTGATAACTTAGATGAGATGACACTAGTATATAACGAAGCTAAATTCTCATTGCATACTATGACTCAGGAAAATGTGGAGAGCGTTAGAAAGGGACATAGTAACATTAAAAAGCAACTATAAAGTCAAAACACAGGAAAATAAATAACAAGTCAGTATGCTAGTATACTTGACTTGTTATTTATTTTCCTGTGTTTTAGTATAGTTTGAATTTAATTAGCCACACTAAATAGAGAGGACTTAAAATTCTCAACTAATTTATTATAGTGGGGGCCATAGGGTTATGAGTGACATAGATTACAATAATAAGAATTATCTAAATAAGGCTTATAAAAATTTTTCAGAGCTAGTGTATGTTGTGTCTACTAAAGAACTGCAGTATTTTATTACAAAGGGCGAATTCACTAGTTTTTTCAACTATAAAATGAGGAAAATGTTATCAGAAATTAGTGATCAGAAAAATGGTTTATTAGATGCTAGCATTTTTTTTAACACAGAGGGTGAAATAACTTTGATAGATGCCGAAATAATCGGTAAATTTATCCAGGATAATTATGTGTTAAAAATGCTAGAGTATTATAAAAATACTTCATTAAATAAAATTATTAGAGAGGTAGTTAATGGTAGTGAAAAAGCAAAAGGCGATTATATTTTAATTTCGTACTCTATACTATACAATACCTTAAATGAATTATACAAAACTATTAGTTGTAAAAAAGCTAATACTATTGTGTATAAAAATCGTTATGAACTAGAGGGATATTACAAGGAAGATTGTACTATGGTTATTGCAGTATTATTAATATTGGAAGATTTATGTAAATACATTGGTGTGGATAGGCACAAAATGCTAAAAGAAATAAAGGGAAAAAAATACAAATAACATTATTGGATTAAAAAATATATAAAACATTTATCGAAATAAAAGAATATTATGCTAAATATTTACAAAATAATTATATTTTTCATTATATTATGGGCCAAATAAAAAATAGTTGCAACTTTTCAAAATATATTCAATTTAAAATATAAAAACTTTTAGATATATTTATCATGATTTCGACAAAATAAGCTAATGTGTATACAATGATATGCATGTGGATACTTTGTTAATAATAACATTATGGGCACAAAAGGTTGAAGTTGTCAGTTTTAAGAGATAATACATTTGAACCCATTTCATGAAATGACAGATTTTTCTGAAAAATAATGTTACTATATTTTCAATAACATAACACAAGGGGGACGAATATGGTAGTTTTAGAAAGTTTATCTAAAAAAGTAACAGAGGTTGATGTAAAGCATAATTATTTTTATAGATTAGTAAAGAGTCAGGTTTCTGTTTCAATGGATAATGAATCTACTGAAGTACAAGCCTATGGTATTGAGATTGAAAGACAAGACATCATTGATGATACAGTGGTATTTATAGAGAGGGATTGCGTTGAAAACATAAGTCCTCAAAGACATAAGGTTAAAAATCTTATAAAAATGCTATATGAAAATACAGTATCACCTATTCACATGATTGATATACTAGGTGACTATATAGATGAGTATATTAGCGATTTTGATGAGATGCTAAAAAATATTGGTACTTGCTAATATTTTTAAAAATCGCCATGGGCTCTGGTGACTTTAGTAATGAGTTAGTGGCGATATATTATTAAACTAAGATGGCGAGGAGGTTTCTCCTCTTTTTGTTATATAAAAAAATTATAGCTTGATAATAGAAGTATATAGGATAAAAATTTTGTTATTATTTTACTAATAAAACATATTGTCAATACCCACTACCCTAAAGGTATAGTAGATTCCTGCTAAGTTTTTATTAATAATACTATAAATAATTATAATTTTATTATATTATTGTAGTATTAGTAAAGTTAAAATATGTGTTTAATCAAATATAAAAATTATAGTGTACAGATTAAAGATTGGGAGTGATAGTTTTGATTATTGGAGTAGGTACTGATATTATTGAAATACGTAGAATAAAAAATGCTATGGTCGCCAACAATAGTTTTTTAGAAAAAATTTTTACAGCAACTGAATTAGAATATCTTAAAAGTAGAAATTTGAGGCCGGAATACGTGGCTGGAAGATTTGCGGCTAAAGAAGCAGTAGCTAAAGCATTAGGTACTGGATTTAGGGGGTTTGATTTTAGAGATATTGAAATTGACAGGACAACCCTTGGAAAACCAATAGTAATTTTAAAAGGCAAAGCAAAGTTAATAGCTAAAAAAGAGGGGAAGTATAACATTCATCTTAGCATATCTCATGGGGAAGATAGTGCAATTGCTTATGCTATATGGGAAGTTGAAAAAAATGAGGAAGTGTAAAAATAGACAAGGATAATGATTTATTGTCATTATTAATTTTTGTAATAGTATGAAAGAAGTAGTAATAGTATTAGTAGTAGAGTGATTTGTTATGGTACATAACAGGGTTAAACCTATCTGCTCTAGAGAAATGCTAGGAGGATAACAATGAAAAAAAAATTACTGGTACTTTTAATACTTTTACTTACTTTGAGCTTCACACTAATGACTTCTTGTAATAAAAAACCTAAGAATACTAATGATCTTTTAACTTTTTTGAAAAACATGGAAAGTTATACTACAGAAATGAACATGGATATAAAGAATGATAAGCAGACCATTAACTATAAGGCAAGGCAGTCCTATTTGAGAGGAGGCGGATACAAACTAGAGCTAAACAATAGCAGAGTATTTATTTATAAAGCAAATGAGAATATTTATATTAGTGATAAAAATAATGGAGCGAAGTATGTACAGAGCAAAGATTTTGACGAAGTACTTAAACTTTGTTTTATTGGAGAATACATAGGATTATTGTATACCAATGAGGAAATAAAATATTCAATTGAAAAGATTAATGACATTGAATATTCAGTAATCGATTTATTTATACCTGGTGGCAACAAAAATATTAATAATGCATTGCTGTATGTTAATACTAAAAGTATGATACCAGAAAAATTGGTTATTTACGATATTAAGGGTAAAGAAAAAATTAACATAACATATTCGAATTTTCTTCCAAACGTAAGAATAGAACCATCAGAGTTTTTAACGACATTTCAGAAGAAAAGTATCCCATTTCTATAAGTGGGAGTTACAAGCTACGACAAAAAGTAAATTTCAATAACAGATGAGGTGAAGATCATGTTTAGACATTTAAGGCCTGTATGGGCAGAGGTTGATTTAGATAAATTAGCTTATAATATGAGAGAAATTAGAAGAGTAGCTAGAAGTGCAAATATCATAGCAGTTGTAAAGGCAGACGCCTATGGTCACGGAGCTATAGATGTGGCTCCAGTGCTCCTGCAAAATGGTGCTAATAGACTAGCTGTAGCTGTAGTAAGTGAAGCAGTGGAGCTTAGGCGTTCAGGCATAGAATGCCCAATAATGATTTTAGGGTTTACACCACCAAATTTAATAGATGATTTATTAAAATATAACATTGAACAAGCTGTATACTCTTATGAATTTGCAAGTGAATTATCAAAAATGGCTCACAAGAAAAATAAAATAGCTAAAATTCATATAGTTGTAGATACAGGTATGGGCAGGATAGGTTATCTACCAAATGATGAAAGTGTAGAAGAAGTATATAATATTAGCAAGCTACCTAATATAATTATAGAAGGCATGTTTTGTCACTTTTCTTCTGCGGATGAAGAGGATAAGACTTATACCTATAATCAAGTTAGAAAATACAATTATTTTTATGAAAAGTTGAAAGAGAAAAAAGTGAACATAAATATAAGACATATGGCCAACAGTGCTGCTATTATAGATTTACCAGAAACACATTATGAGGCAGTACGACCAGGAATAATATTATATGGATATTATCCTTCTGAAGAGGTGAATAAGGACAATATAAATTTAAAACCTGTAATGACATTAAAAACAAATGTAGTACACATAAAAAGTTTGCCACCTGGAGAATACGTGAGTTATGGAAGAAAGTTTAAAACGGAAAGAGAAAGTATTATAGCTACACTTCCAGTTGGCTATGCGGATGGATATACAAGGCTCCTATTTGAAAAGGGGAAGGTTATTATAAATGGAAGCTTTGCTCCAGTAATAGGTAGAATTTGCATGGATCAATGTATGATTGATGTTACTGATATTTCTGGAGTGAAGATTGGTGATGAGGTTATACTAATGGGTGAAGATGAGAATAATAAGTTTACAGCGGATACAATAGCGCATCTAATAGGAACTATAAACTATGAAATAGTTTGTATGGTTGGCAAAAGAGTTCCGAGAGTCTACATTAGCGAAGGTAAAGTTGTGAAAATAAGAAATTACGTGTAATATTAATGTATTATATGTAAAATAAACTATTTATGTGTAAAAATCCTGTTGTAAAAGGGTGAAAATACCCATAATTTCTTTGACAGATTGACATAGGTTGAATTATAATATATTTTGTACATATTGTTGTTTAAGCAAATGGGAGGTATTAAATTTTCTATGTCAACTTCAAAGAAATTAGTAGTAAACCTATCAGAAACACTCTATATTGAATTTAATAAGGCACTCCAGAAAGATTCTAAAAAAAGAAGTGAATTTTTTAGGGAAGCTATAATACTATATATTGAGGAAAAGAAAAGACTCAGTTATATAGATGAAATGAAACAAGGTTATTTAGAAATGGCTGAATTAAATTTAGAAATAGCTGACATGGGTTTTGAAATTGATATTAAAGATTTTAAAGATTACGAAGTTAAGCTTTCGGAGAGTGATTTGTCTAATGACAACAATAGTGAAAAGAGGAGATATATTTTATGCTGATTTGAGTCCGGTTGTAGGCTCAGAACAAGGTGGGGTTAGACCAGTAATTATAATTCAAAATGATATTGGCAACAAGTACAGTCCCACTATTATAATTGCAGCTATTACGTCACAGATAAATAAGGCAAAACTCCCTACTCATGTTGAAATTTCTTCAGAAGAGTATGGGTTAAATAAAGATTCAGTAGTTTTGCTAGAACAAATAAGAACACTGGATAAAAAAAGATTAAAAGAAAAAATTGGTCATATGACTGATAGCGATATGAAAAAAGTAGATACTGCGATTTTAATTAGCGTAGGTTTATAAAATAAAATAAGGGCAATCATTGCCCTTATTTTATTTTATGGAATAATAGCTTAATGTAATTTAATAAAACTATAACTTTTTAAATAATACTATAGTTATTTAATTATTTTTGTAGAATTTCTAAGAAATATGTTGTTATAGTGTATAATATTGTTATAATAATTGTGGAAGATAAATAGGAATATAGGTAGATGATTATTATTAATGTTCCAAAGAAATATTAGGAGGAATACATATGGAAAAAACAGTAGAAAGATTAAAAGCAATTGCAAGGCAAGTTAGAAAAAATATAATAACTATGATTACAGAGTCACGTTCTGGTCACCCAGGTGGATCATTATCTTGTGTTGAAATTATAACTGCATTATATTTTAATGAGATGAATGTAAGTGTACAAAATAAAAATGACCCTGATAGAGATAGATTTGTACTATCAAAGGGACACGCTGCACCAGCATTATATAGTGTGCTTGCTGAAAAGGGCTTTTTTGATAAGGATGAGCTAATGGGACTTAGAAAATTAGGATCAAGACTTCAAGGACATCCTAATATGAATACTATTCCTGGAGTAGATATGTCTACAGGATCACTTGGACAAGGTATTTCAGCAGCAGTAGGTATGGCACTAGCTGGAAAACTTGATAAAAAAGCATATAGAGTGTATTCCTTACTTGGAGATGGAGAGCTTGCTGAAGGTCAAGTATGGGAAGCTACTATGTCAGCTGCACATTACAAGCTTGATAACCTAACGGCTTTTGTAGATCATAATGGACTTCAAATAGATGGCACCGTTTCTGAGGTTATGGGTTCTGATCCAGTAGATGCTAAATTTGCAGCTTTTGGATGGAATACTATATCTGTGGATGGTCATGATTTTGTTCAAATTAAGAATGCTATAGAAGAAGCTAAAAAAACAAAAGGAAAACCAACAGTTATAATTTGTGAAACCATAAAGGGTAAAGGCGTGTCCTTCATGGAAAATCAAGCTAGCTGGCATGGCACGGCTCCAAGTAAAGAGCAATGCCAAATGGCTTTGGAAGAAATTGGGGGTACACTATAATGGGTAAAATTGCAACAAGAGAAGCTTATGGAAGCGCACTGGCTAAATTAGGACTAGAAAATGAAAATATAGTTGTTTTAGATGCGGATTTATCTAAATCTACTAAAACAGCAGATTTTAAAAAAGTTGCGGAAGATCGATTTATAAATATGGGTATTGCTGAAGGAAATATGATGTCTGTAGCAGCGGGACTTGCTACTTGTGGTAAAATTCCTTTTGCAAGTACTTTTGCTATATTTGCAGCAGGAAGAGCTTTTGAACAAATAAGAAATTCTATTTGTTATCCGAAATTAAATGTTAAAATTTGTGCCACGCATGCAGGTTTAACTGTAGGGGAAGATGGAGCGTCTCATCAAGCGATAGAGGATATAGCGCTAATGAGAAGTATTCCCAACATGGTAGTTATAAGCCCAAGTGATAATATTGAAACGCAGGCGGCCATAGAAGCTATTGCGAAATACAATGGACCTTGTTATGTAAGGCTAGGAAGAATGGGTGTTGAGACAATAAATGATAACCCAGATTACAAATTTGAACTTGGAAAAGCGGTAACACTTAGAGAAGGACACGACGCAACTATAATAGCTACAGGTATTATGGTAGATGCTGCTTTGGAAGCTTATAACATACTAGCAGAAGAAGGAATAAAGGTTAAAGTGTTAAATATACACACTATTAAACCAATAGATGAAGAAGCAATTGTTACTGCAGCTAGAAAAACCGGATTAATTGTTACTGCTGAAGAGCATAGCATTATAGGTGGACTTGGCTCTGCAGTGGCTGAAGTTGTTTGTTCAAACCACCCAGTACCAGTTATGAGAGTGGGAATTAAAGATACTTTTGGTGAAAGTGGTAAACCAAATGAACTTTTAAAAGCTTATGGATTAACCACAGATGAGATAGTTAAAGCTCTTAAAAAAGGACTCAGTTTAAAATAATTTTAAGGACCCCTATGTATTAATACATAGGGGTTTTAACTATTTTGCGCGATAATGTTTTTTGTGATATTTTATGATATAATACATCAAGAATAACTATGGGGAGAGGAAGAAGCATGAAAGAAATTTTAAAGGATTTATTACATTGTTTTATACTATCATTAAAGATATTTTTAGTTCCTATAATTATGGGAGCTTTAATTGGAGTAATAAGTGGTTTAGTCAATGGTGATTTAAATCTACAAGGGGTATTAGCTTCAGTAGACAGAACAGCTATTAGAATATCTTGTTTTGGTCTTGCTATTTCAGGTATAGGTTTTGTAAAAAGAGAAATGTTAGAACCACTAAATTATGAAGAAAAGTGGATGGAGTATTATGAAAAATTGAATTTAGTTGGTGTAATATTCTTTGTTTCCTTATTTATGTTAGTTTATTCAACGGTTATTGACCTAGTTTTATTTCAAATTTATTAATCATTGCTGTAGTCAGCATCTTTTGCTAATCAATCTTTAGTGCTTTAATATTACAAAGGATTTCATAATAACTCATAATTTTAATTTTATAGGAAACGATAAAGATAAATGTTATTTGTGAATTTTTAGAAAAGTAAATTAGCGTATTTTGAGTAATATTCACGAAAATTTTATAATAAAATTTATTATAAGCCTAGTCCTTATGATATAATGTTGTTATGGATTTTACTGAAATGAATTACAGAAAAGTGGTAAGGAGAATTAAATATGATAGAATTTAAGAAAGTAACTAAGATTTATGATAATAATGTAATAGCCTTGTCAAATGTTGATATTACTATTGAAAAAGGGGAATTTGTATTCCTTGTAGGCCCCAGTGGAGCAGGAAAATCTACTTTTATTAAAATACTTTTAAAAGAGATAGAACCAACTACTGGTAGTGTCATTTTAAACAATGCAGATATAACGAAATTAAAAAGAGACCAGATACCTTATTTTAGAAGAAAAATCGGAGTGGTTTTCCAAGATTTTAGATTAATTGATACTTTAAATGTTTATGAAAATGTTGCATTTGCACTGAGAGTTACAGAATGTTCTCCAAAGGATATTAGGAAAAGGGTACCTTTGGTTTTAGATTTAGTCGGATTATCAAAAAAACATATGGCTTATCCTCATGAGATTTCAGGTGGAGAGCAACAAAGAGTTTCTCTTGCTCGTGCTATAGTAAATAATCCTACATTGCTAATAGCAGATGAGCCAACAGGTAATTTAGATCCTGAAACAGCAATAGGTATCATGGATATTTTAAATGATATTAATAAGGCTGGTACTACAATAGTTATGGCAACACATGCAAAGAATATAGTAGACTCTATGAAGAAGAGAGTAATAGCTATAGAAAAAGGTGTTCTAGCTAGAGATGAGCAGAGGGGAAGATACGGTTATGAAGATTAGTACAATTAAATATTATTTTGTAGATGCACTAAAAAGTTTGAAAAGAAATAGAACTGTTAGTATTGCGTCAGTTGCTACAGTGGCAGCTACTCTATTTATTTTAGGCGTATTCTTATTAATTGTTTTTAATGTTAATGCGGGAGTGGAAGAAATAGGTTCTAAGTTACAGGTGAAAATTTTTCTTAAAGATGATATAACAATAGGTGATAAATCTGTTATTCAAAAGGCACTTGATAATGTGCAAGGAGTTTCAGAAATTAAATTTGAAGATAAGGGCGATGCGTTAGAAAAAGTAAAAAAACAATTTGGAGAAGATAGTAAATCCTTAGTACAAGGTTTTGAGAAAAAGAACCCTTTTCCAAATGCATATGTTGTAAGTGTAGAAAAACCTGAAATAGTAGATAATGTAGTTAAGGCTGCTGAAGGACTAAAAGGTATAGATAAAATCAATGATGTTAGAGAATTAGTTGATAAAATTATAAAAATAACAAATACTTTAAAGGTAGTAGGATTAGTATTGTTTTTAATTTTAATAAGTGTATCACTGTTCTTAATAGGAAACACAATTAAGCTTACGTTATATTCTAGAAAAAAAGAAATAGGTATTATGAAATTTGTTGGAGCTACTGATTGGTTTATAAGATGGCCATTTATTATTGAAGGTATGATGCTTGGAGTATCTGGGGCAATTATTTCTACCGGAATACTATATTATGCTTATAAAGTGGTTTTTCTAAAGTCTTCAGCAAATGTATTATTAGGAATTAGTTTAATAAATCCTCATTTTATATTAAGCACTATTCTATGGCAATTTATGTTGGGCGGGATAGTTATTGGGGCCGTGGGAAGTATTATGTCCATAAGAAAATTCTTGATTGTGTAAATACAATATATTTATTTTCTTATTAGTGTTATAAATTTATTATATTTACATAAATAATATATAGAGAATTACAAAGAGGTGTATAAAATGGGTGATGAAAATAGACCTGGACAATATAAAACTGTAGAATATAATGATGTCACACACAAAACAAAGAAAACAAAATGGATTATTTGGATTATAGTTATAGTACTTGTCACTAATGCAATAACCCTATTAGTTTCAACTCAAATTTCATTAAGAACTCCCAATGGGAAAGTAATAATTGGAAGAGACGCTTATGACCAAGTAGTAAAGTTTCAAAAACTATTTTTAGTGAGAAATAAACTATATAAGTATTATGATGGTAAAATTAGTGATGAGGTTTTAGTAGAAGGTGCTATAAAGGGCATGACTAATTCCCTAGAAGATCCTTATACAGTTTTTATGAACAAAAAAGAGTATGCAGAGTTTAATGCTACAACAGTAGGTGTGTATACAGGACTTGGATTACAGGTAGGAGTTAAAGAAAATAATATAGTTGTAATTGCCCCTTTCGATCCATCACCAGCTAAAAGTGCAGGAATACTTCCAGGAGATGTTATTGAAAAGGTTAATGGAACAGCTGTCACAGGAAAAGAACTAGAAAAAGCTGTTACAATGATGAAAGGCAAGGAAAATGAAGCTGTCAATTTAACTCTTAGTAGAAAAGATAAAGGCAGTTTTGAAGTTAGTGTAAAACGTGCTAAAATCGATATGGTAACAGTTAAAGGTGAAATGTTAGACAAAAATATTGGATATATTCAACTTACAATGTTTGATGAAAATACTGCTAAAAATTTCAATAAAAAATTAATGGAATTAAAAGGAAAGGGTATGAAAAGTCTAGTGTTAGATTTAAGAGGAAACCCTGGTGGTCTTTTAAATCAATGTGTAGATTTAACCTCTAATTTTGTACCTGAAGGAAAGGTTTTAGTATATACAATAGATAAGAATAAGGAAAAGACAGAATATAAGTCTAAGGGTGGTCTAGCTGTAGGAATGCCACTCACAGTATTAACTGATGAAGGATCTGCAAGTGCTTCAGAAATTTTTGCAGGAGCAATCAGAGACTACAAGGTTGGAACCTTAGTGGGAGAGAAGACCTTTGGTAAAGGCATAGTTCAAACTATGTTTTCTAGAGATGTTGATGGTTTTGATGATGGTACTGCATTAAAAGTAACTATATCAAAATATTATACTCCTAATGGAGAAAATATACATCATATTGGAATAAAACCAGAAGTTGAGGTGGTGTATCCAAAAGCACTTAAAGAGAAAGCATATGATAGAACTTTGGATCCACAATTTAAGAAAGCTTTAGAGATAGCTAAGGGTAAAATAAAGTAATAACATACCAAGTATCTACCAATAAATTTGGTGGATACTTGGTTTTTAACAACCGTTAGAACAGCAGGCGAGGCTCATCATCATAGGTAATGGCATAACACTAGCTGAGCGCATCACTGTAGGTGATGTAACGCATTTACATGGGTGATATGGGGAATATATAGTTTTTCATAGCAATATGAAAGGAGAATTTTACTGAATGGACATTGCAATACATACTTTAAGAGCAGTTGCTTATGCAATTGTAGATCCTTCAAATGCGTTTATCTTAATAATGATTGGATTAATTTTTTATAATAAAAATAAGAAAATATCGGTTATGCAGAGAATGATAATGGGAGAGAGTTTAGATTCACCTTTTGAGTTAACTATATCACAAATTGTAATAGGAATTATTGCAGGGGCTCTAGCAAGTCTTCTGTTTACATTTTTAGGCCTAGTTTTTGATGAGAATTCAAATATTTATTTATTGTTTATGTTGTCATTGTTTTTTATGGCATTTAAGCCTAGATTTATATGTTTTTCTTATTCTGGTGCAGTTTTAGGTATAACCAGCCTAGTGTTTAAATATGCAGCTATCATGCTACATATGCCAAAATTGGATTTTATAAACGTAGATATTCTTACATTAATGACCTTGGTGGGTGTATTACATATTGTAGAGGGAAGTTTAGTAATGATAGATGGATCAAGAGGAGCCATTCCTGTTTTTACAAATAGAGATAATAAAATTATTGGTGGATTTGCCTTAAAAAGATATTGGGCATTACCAATCTCTATACTTATACTTTTAAGTTCTCAGACCTCAGACCTGGTGGCAGGACAGAGCTTAATGACTCCACAGTGGATGCCTGCAATAAGAGGGGCTATAGCGAGTAAAATCTTGGAAAAGTCAATTATAGCTTCTATTGCTCTTTATGGTGTTATTGGTTATAGTAGCATTACCTTTACTAAGAGCAAGGGCAAGAAAACTCTCTTTTCAGGAGCATTAATAATGGGATATGGCGTGCTCTTAACAGCCATATCTCAATTAGCGGTATTTGGTGTAGCTGTTCAAATTTTTATTTTAATATTTGCAGCTGCACTGCATGAAGCAATGTTGCAATTAGAAAAGCATTTGGAGCTCACTTTAAAACCTAAATTTGTTAGTGGCGATGAGGGAATTATGGTGCTAGAGGTAGCCCCTAAATCCCCTGCTTTTGAAATGGGAATTCAAAGTGGCGATTTAATAGTCCAAATTAATGATAAAAAAATAGAGGCTGAAGAAGAAATTTTACATATAGTTAAAGGTAATTTTAGTTCATTATTTTTAAAAATCAAAAAACCATCTGGAGAATTAAAAGATATGAGTTATACCAATGTAGCTGGGAACAAAAGACTAGGAATAGTGATTGTACCAAGGGAGCTACCAAAAGATAACTCTGTGGTAAAGATGGATGATGAAAGCTTTAAAGATGTGCTGGACAAAATGAAAGACATAGATAAAAAATAAAAGGTTTTTCTTAGATTATGCTATAAGGTCAAGTATATATTGCTAAAATGCTTTCACTTCGCCAAGTAATTCTAAAATTTATTTTATTTACAGTTGCTAAAAAACATAAACTCGCTTACGCTCAAACATATGTTTTTCTTCACGCATCTGTAAATAAAATAAATTTTGAATTACTAAGGCTTATTCAAATGCATTCTGCGCAATATATACTTTTGTTAGCATAATCTAAGAAAAAATACCTAAAAGAAATGCGTCCTGGCAGGCTCACGAGAATTTTATATTTGCAAAAGAAGAATTTCTAAATGGAATTTCAATAGTTTCAGGGTCTCGTATTGCAAGTCACTCCAGAGAAAGTTCATTCTTTCTTTTTTTTGTAGATTTGGGGGTAAAACCTTGGGGGACATAATATATGGCTGTGTTGCATATTCTTTTGCAACGGAGCAGTCCCAAAATCTTTTAGCCGATAGGCTGTGAATTTTCTATATAATAATTAAAGTATTATATAGAAAATGAATAAGTCTGAAATTCTTTCAGGCGGTAGCCTCATGATTTCACCTTTATGATTATAATTTATATAAAACAAATAGTTACTTTTAGGTTTCTACAGTGATTGCAACCGTAAGTTGACAAAAAAGCAAATGAAAATTGATAGCTTGACAACCGAAGTTTAGGTATTATTTAGGTGGGGTGATCAAGTTGAGTTTTTCGGAAAAATTACAAAGGTTGAGAAAAGAAAAAGCATTGTCACAAGAACAACTTGCAGAATTATTAAATGTATCTCGTCAGTCAGTATCAAAATGGGAATCTGGACAAACGTATCCAGAAATAAATAAATTGATAATATTAAGTGATTTATTTAAAATAACCATAGATGACCTAGTAAAGGACAAAAACACATTATGTGTTTACAATGAAGATGTTGAAAGAGAAGAAGATGATGGTGAGTCGTCGCTAATGGTTGGTGGTATGATTGTAGGAATGGCCATTGGATTTATTACAGATAATTATATTTGGTCAATGGTAGGTGTTTTTTTGCCAGTTGGCGTTACTTATATTATTAAAGGAATCAAAGAAGTAAAAGGGAAAATCTAAAGATATAAATGTATCCTAGAGCGTTAAGGGAATACTGCTAAAATTGACTGTAAAATTACATAGTCAATTTTTTTTTGCAATAGACCGGGCCCAAAATTCTTTTAGACGCTATCAGAGTGTGTATGGTAGTGGTAATTTTGCTGGAAACATGTAAGTTGTCCAGGCATTTTCCAGGGAATTCTCTAAATAAAATTGTAAAAAAATACTGTTAAAAATTTGAATAATTACATTGATATGATATATAATTAAATAAAGAGGGGTCTTTATGAATTGGTTAATATGAATGGCGATTGGTATAGTTAGAATTTAACTATACATAAATTCAAAGTGTATTGGGACATAACTATAATTCATTATGGGAATATTAATAAAGAGGTGATATTTATGATTAAAAAAACACCAGTTATTATATTTTTATTTATTATGATCATGCATTCAATAGTAATTAGTGCTGAAGAATTTAGATGTGCAGAAATTTTTGACCCAAAGCAAGATAAGGTCGTAAAAGTAATTCAAGTTAATAGAGAAATTCAAAATATGGTTGTAAGTTGGATAAAAAATGTGGATAATATCTATGGTAAAAGCAACCCTCTTACAGATGATGGTTATGCTATTAGAATTCCACTTTATCCCTCTGTTAAGGTACAAGGAAAATATATAAATGCACTTGTAAAAGAGGTTTATATAATAATACCTGAAAATGAGCCAGCATTTTTTATGATTTTTGAAAATGAAAATAGACTATTATGTTACCCATTTAGAGGAGACATAGATGCATTGTCAAAAATTTTAGACTTTAAATTAAAAGTAAGTAAAGTCTATAGTAAAGAATAATTGCTAGTATATTTTATATATGTTAGGTTTATCTATGATAAGAATCATAAATTTCTGAAAACAACAAATTTATAGCATATCAGTGCTATAATATTAAATATTACTTCATCATATTTTAACTAGTATTTTTAATGTAAGTTTTAATAGTATTCAAAATAAATGGGAGGGTGAATACATTTTAATATTTAGTAAATTATATTATGTCGAAATATAAAACCAAAATCATAAGTAATTTAAGGTATACTATATACTCGAATTGAATTTTAGAATATAGAGAGAAGGTAAATAAATGAAAAAAAGAATAGCGCTTATAGTTATGATATTGACAATGGTGAGTTCTCAAATTGCATCTGCTGATAGTGGAGTAGTGAATACAGACTCATTACGTGTTAGGCAAAATCCCTCACTTTCTTCTTCCATTATAGGTTTTCTTTCAAAGAATACAAAGATAGATACCCTTGGAAAACAGGGTGATTTTTATAAGATAAGTTATAATGGGAAAATTGGATACGCACATACATCATACGTAAACATAGTAAAAAATATTTCTCCTCCCAAAAGTGTAGTGAGTGTAAAACCAGCTTACATAGAAAAATATGGAGTTATAACAGCAAATGCTTTAAATGTAAGGTCTGGAGCTGGGACAACCTATCCTGTGATAGGATCTATTAAGATTGGAAGTAAAGTTACAATATATGAAAATACAAACGGTTTTTATAAAATAACTTACTCTGGTAAAACAAGCTATATAAGTGAATTATATGTAAAAATTGTAAATGAAAATAGTACAAGCAGTGTTACACCAACACCTGTAACAAAAGCTACAGGTGTTGGAACTATTACAGCCTCTGATTTTTTGAGCGTAAGAAAAACAGCTTCATTGGATAGTGATGTTATTGTTATGGGTAAAAAGTATCCTAAGGAAAAAGTAGATATATATGGAACTCAAGGCGAGTTCTATAAAATTAAGTATGATGGTGAATGGGGATATATATATAAATCCTATGTAAGTCTTGTTGATACTACATCAAATAAAGCTGAATATGTTGAAGATGGACAACAATATAACACAAAAACAACTGGAAATGACTTAGTGTCATATTCAAATACATTTTTGGGAACACCTTATGTTTGGGGTGGCGAAGCACCAGCAAAAGTCAACGCTACTGGGGAATATTTAAGTGGTGGATTCGATTGTTCAGGATTTGTGCAGTATAGTTATAAAAACTTTGGGATAAATCTGCCTAGAACGACTATGGACCAGGTAAATATAGGTGCATCTGTTAATATAAACAATCTTGAAAAGGGAGACTTAGTCTTTTTTCTAACTAATTCAGCTGTACCTTCTGAAGTATCTCATGTTGGGATATATATTGGAGATAATAAATTTATACATTGTCCTAAACCTGGTGATGTTGTAAAAATATCTGAATTAACCGGGTATTACGCAGATAACTTTGTAATAGGTAAAAGAATAATAGAATAAGTAAAATTTATATCATTACTATTATTATGGGTACATAACAATTACTAATTGTTTAATTTTAAACTAAAAAGTATATAATATTTAAGGAATAGGGACTTAGGTTCCTATTTTTTTTTATATAAGATTTGATTCAATGGTTATAGATTGTTAACATTATTGACACCTTAATGCAACAATTATCTACTAGTATTAATGAATAGACGAAGATGTTATTTAAAAAATAATATGGGTTTAATATTAAATTGAAATTATAATATAGCCTTGAAGGGCAGAAACGGGGAAAAGCTATTATGGAAAGTAAAGAAAAAAATGTATCTAAAAAATCAAAGGGAGCTTCTATCTCGATTGTTATGTATCTTGTAGCTTCAGTTGTGGCACTGATTGGTGTTGCATTATTAGTTAATAATATCCTCTTATTTAAAAGTACGGTTAGCCAAGCTGTAACCCAGGGATATGATATTGCTAGTGTAAGAAAAGCATTATTGACATCGCAATTGTTACCAGGAATATTTGAACCAATTGGTATATATGGTGGCATCGCATTTCTAATATTAGGTGTGGGTATAGTCAATAAAAAAGTTTCAAATTGCTTAATGCTACTAACTAAAGTTGAGGTTGACGATAATATTATTGAAGAAAATGTTGTTAATGCAGAAAACATAGAAATCGAGCAAGAAGTAGAAAAAGCTTAATTGAAATAAAGCAAAAAGACTTGTCTCCTCAGTTTAGACTGAGGAGGCAAGTCTTTTTTTCTTAGATTATGCTATAAGGTCAAGTATATATTGCTGAAATGCTTTCTCCAAATAAGGGGGCATCTTTAGAATATATTAGGCGAATTAAACTATATATAATTAACTGGATTTAATGTTATAATATAGTATATGCGTATTTGCAGATGTAACACCTTTTATTTAAGCAATTGTAGTAGCTATTTATGAGAACACTGGGAATAGATTTAAAACCAATAAAATTATAATAGTTTAAGTACCTGGCGAAGGTAAGACGATAAGGTATGCAAAGGTGGAATTCTAATGAAAAAACAAAATCTATTAATATTAGCGATAATAATTAGTTTGCTGTTTGGAACTTATAGTTTTTTTAGTTTAAAGCGGCGAGAAAAAACTGCAAATGAATTATTTAAATACACATTATCCCAGTCCCAATTTTGTTTTGCACGGGACTATACTATAATGAAGGATGATGAAAAAAATTATTATTATAGATTAGCAGCATCTAACTTATATACAGCTTTATCTATAGTAGATTTAACTTCATATGGTAAGAATGGAAAACACAATGAATTAACTAGTGCGATTAATGAGCTTTATTGCTGTATAACAGAAATTAACACAACTAATAGTAGATGGAAAGCTGTTACTGAAAAGCGAGTAGCTATATATAAATATTTAACATATATAGGCGATAATCCTAATGATAAAAATAGTTGCGATGCACTTTCTAGGCTTTCAAATAATTTGTGTTTAGGCGTTGAAGATGTAGTAATTAATTATGAAGGCACTAGTGATAATTGGCATGTAGGTTATAAAATTGATGGTAATGAGAACTCACATGACACTTATTATACATTTAAGTACACTGGGAAAGAAGTTAACTTGGTAAAGGCTGTAAAATACTCAATAGATACGAGGAGTGAAGGAGAAGAGGGCGAATTCTCAATGGATAATACCATGGTTCATACGGGCAAGCTTATACTACCCACAGGATTTCCTAAATCTACTGATAGAGATATGATAGTAAAAATAGAATGGAATGGAAAAAAAGAATCCTTAATATTAAAAAAATCTAAATAAGAGGTGCTTATAGGGCATAGTTATGAAAATAGTAATTCGACTTTATATTTACTTGTCTTGTCAGTTATGATGGGGCAAGCTTTTTTAATTTTTTTGCAAGTCACTTCGGAAAAATTTCACACTTACTATTTAGAGTACTTATTAGTGAATTAGTTGTAGGAGATATTGACATACTAAATACTTATAGTTAAAATAGAGTAGACGAACAAATGTTCAGATAGATGATAGCAATTAATAGTTGTTATCGAATTAAGCGGAATAAAAGGCGGTGATTTTTATGAATGAATTTAAATTACATTCGAAGTTTAAACCTACTGGAGATCAACCACAGGCTATTGAGAGTCTTGTGCGCGGTGTTGAGGAAGGTAAAAAATTTCAAACTCTTAAAGGGGTAACCGGTTCAGGTAAGACTTTTACCATGGCTAATATTATTCAAAGAGTTCAAAAGCCTACTTTGGTGCTTGCTCATAATAAAGTTTTAGCGGCACAGCTTTGCTCAGAGTTTAGAGAGTTTTTTCCTGACAATTGTGTGGAGTATTTTGTGTCCTACTATGATTATTATCAGCCTGAGGCTTATATTGCACAAACGGATACTTTTATAGAAAAAGATTCATCTATAAATGATGATATTGATAAATTAAGACATTCAGCTACATCCGCGTTACTCGAGCGTAATGATGTTATTGTGGTGGCTTCAGTTTCATGTATATATGGACTTGGAAATCCTGAAGAATACAAAAAACTTACAGTTTCACTTCGGGAAGGCATGGAAAAGGATAGAAATGAAGTATTAAGACAATTAGTAGATATACAATATGAGAGAAACGACATTAATTTTATTCGGGGAACCTTTAGAGTAAGAGGGGACACTGTTGATATATTTCCTGCTTCATCCAGCAGTGAAGGAATTAGGGTAGAGTTTTTTGGTGATGAAATAGATAAAATCAGATCATTTGATTCGCTAACAGGAGAAATTATTGGAGCAAGAAAGCATGTATCTATATTTCCAGCTTCTCATTTTGCTACTTCAAAGGAAAAACTAGAGCCTGCTATAGAACAAATAGAAGAAGAATTAGAGAACAGATTAAAGGTGCTTATATCACAGGATAAATTACTAGAGGCACAAAGACTTAAGCAAAGAACTAACTTTGATATTGAAATGATAAGAGAGGTCGGCTACTGTAGTGGCATAGAGAACTATTCTAGAATTTTAGATGGGAGGCCTTCCGGAACAGCCCCCCAAACCTTGATGCACTATTTCCCAAAGGATTTTTTAATGTTTATAGATGAAAGTCATGTAACCCTACCCCAGGTTAGGGCTATGTTTGGAGGAGATAAATCAAGAAAGACTAATTTGATTGAGTATGGGTTTAGACTTCCTTCTGCCTATGATAATAGGCCTCTAACATTTGAAGAGTTTGAGGGTACTATGAATCAGACAGTTTTTGTAAGTGCAACTCCAAACGTCTATGAAGCAGAGCATAGCGAGAATACTGCAGAGCAAGTGATAAGACCCACAGGACTATTAGACCCTGAAATAGCTATTAGACCTGTCAAAGGCCAAATAGATGATTTATATGCTAAGATTCAGGACACAATAAAAAAAGGATTTAGAGTTTTAGTTACAACACTTACAAAAAAGATGTCAGAAGATTTGACTAAATACTTTAGAGAAATGGATATGAAAATTACCTACCTACATTCTGATATTGATACTATAGAAAGAATGAAAATTATTCAAGATCTTAGACTAGGTACATTTGATGTACTAGTAGGTATAAATCTTTTAAGAGAAGGCTTAGATATTCCAGAAGTAGCTCTTGTGGCAATCCTGGATGCAGATAAGGAAGGATTTTTGCGTTCTGAAACTTCATTAATTCAAACTATAGGAAGAGCTGCAAGAAATTCAGAGAGTAAAGTAATAATGTATGCGGACAGAATCACAAAGTCTATGAAAAAGGCTATAGATGAAACTAATAGACGTAGAAAACTTCAGATGGATTATAATCAAGAACATGATATTACACCAACTACTATTATTAAAGATATTAGAGAAGTAATCGGAGCTGTTACAGTGGCGGAGGAAGAAGCGGTATATGAAACCCTTGAAGCTGCTATGGAAGCAAATTACGATGAAACTAAAAAGTTAATGGACAGGTATGAGAGTGAAATGAAGCAGGCAGCTAAGGATTTACAATTTGAAAGGGCAGCACAGCTTCGCGATATAATTTACAAACTTAAAAAACAAATTAAGAATATTTGAGAATTGAAAATTATTAACTTTCAATTTTCAATTATCAATTTCTGAATTTAGGGGAAATATAAGGAGTGAAATTATGAGGGATAAGATTTTTATAAAGGGTGCTAAGGTTAATAATTTAAAAAATGTAGATTTAGAGATTCCACGAGATAAATTTGTAGTTTTTACTGGACTTTCGGGATCTGGTAAGTCTTCGCTGGCTTTTGATACATTATATGCAGAAGGGCAGAGAAGGTATGTAGAGTCGCTGTCAGCTTACGCAAGGCAGTTCTTAGGTAATATGGATAAGCCTGATGTTGAATACATAGAGGGACTATCTCCTGCGATTTCTATAGATCAGAAAACAACTAATAGAAATCCACGTTCTACAGTGGGTACTGTAACTGAAATTTATGATTATTTGAGATTGCTTTATGCTAAAGTTGGAACGCCTCATTGTCCTAAATGCCGCAAGGAGATTTCTCAGCAGACTGTAGATCAGATGGTGGATAGAATAATGGATATGCCACTAAAAACCAAGCTTTTAATTCTATCGCCCATAATAAGGGGGAAAAAGGGTGAGCATGTTAAGATATTAGAGAATATTAAAAAGAATGGCTTTGTTCGAGCTAGAATAGATGGCAATATAGTAGAACTTATGGAAGAGGAGATAAAGCTTACAAAGACTAAAAAGCATAGTATAGAGATAGTCATTGATAGAATTTCTGTAAAAGAGGAAATTCGTGGTAGGCTTTCTGAATCCTTAGAAAGTGCTTTAAAATTAGCAGAGGGAACAGCTATTGCTAGTGTCGTAGATGGAGAAGACATGCTTTTCAGTGAACATTTTGCTTGCCCGGATTGTGGTATAAGTCTAGGGGAACTAGCACCTAGGATGTTTTCTTTTAACTCTCCTTTTGGTAAGTGTGATACTTGCGATGGACTTGGTACCCTTATGGAAATTGATGAGGATTTAATTATGCCCGATAAAAGTAAGAGTATTTTGGGTGGAGCTATTTTGTCCTTTGGAGAAGGTAGCCTTAAGGAGGATTCTTGGACTTTTGCAGTATTAAAGGCACTAAGTGAAAAATATAAGTTTAGTTTAGATACGCCTATAGAAGAATATGATCCGGAAATCCTTAAAATACTATTATATGGAACTAATGGAGAACGAATAAAGGTAGAATATGTTAAGGAGTATAGGACAGGTACCTTTAATCATATTTATGAAGGTATTATAAACAATTTAAAAAGGCGATATTTTGAAACCTCTTCTGATTATATAAAAAGAGAAGTTGAACAATATATGGGGGATAATGCATGCCCTAAGTGCAATGGTGCAAGGCTGAGTCCAGAGGCATTAGCTGTAACTGTGGGTGAAAAGAATATATATGAATTTTGCAATATGTCCATTGTAGATGAAGTGAAATTTTTAGGTGAAATTGAATTGTCAGAAAAAAATAAGATGATAGCTAGCCAAATTTTTAAAGAAATAAATAATAGACTTAGTTTTCTTAAGAATGTGGGACTTGATTATCTAAATTTAACAAGATCTGCAGGTACCTTGTCTGGTGGAGAAGCACAGAGAATAAGACTAGCTACTCAGATAGGTTCAAGCCTCATGGGAGTTTTATATATTTTAGATGAACCTAGTATTGGACTTCATCAAAGGGATAATGAAAAACTTATTAAGACATTAAAACAGCTAAGAGATTTAGGGAATACGCTAGTAGTTGTAGAACATGATGAGGACACCATGATGGCAGCAGATTATATTGTAGATATTGGACCAGGAGCTGGAGAACATGGTGGAGAAATTGTGGCGGCAGGAACAATAGACGACATAAAGAACTGCGAAGAGTCAATTACAGGGCAATATTTAAGTGGTAAAAAGAAGATTGAGGCTCCAGATAAAACAAGAGAGTCTAATGGTTCATGCATAAAAATAATTAATGCGAAGCAAAATAACCTTAAGAATGTTAGTGTGGAGTTTCCAGTGGGTGTATTTACATGTGTAACGGGTGTTTCCGGATCCGGAAAGAGTACTTTAGTAAATGAAATCCTATATAAAGGTCTTAACAAGAAGCTAAATAATTCTAAAAAGAATGCAGGACTTCATAAAGATATTTTAGGTGTAGAGAATATAGATAAAATTATAGACATAGACCAGGGTCCTATTGGACGTACTCCAAGATCCAATCCAGCTACTTACACAGGTGTCTTTGACATAATTCGCGAGGTTTTCTCCATGAGCTCAGAATCCAAGGTGCGAGGTTATAAGCCAGGTAGATTTAGTTTTAATGTAAAGGGTGGAAGATGTGAAGCTTGCAGGGGTGATGGGATAATTAAAATAGAAATGCAATTTTTATCTGATGTTTATGTGCCTTGTGAGGTTTGTAAGGGCAAAAGATACAATAGAGAAACCTTAGAGGTTAAGTATAAAGGAAAGAATATTGATGAAATTTTAAATATGACTGTGGAGGAAGCTGTAAAATTCTTTGAAAATATTCCAAGAATACATAGTAAATTTAAAACACTGATAGATGTTGGACTAGGTTACATTAGACTAGGTCAGCCTTCCACTCAATTATCTGGTGGTGAGGCTCAAAGAATTAAACTGGCCTCAGAGTTATCTAAGAGAAGTACAGGTAAGACTTTTTATATTTTAGATGAGCCTACTACAGGACTTCATATTGATGATGTTAGCAAACTTATTAAAATACTTCAAAGATTAGTTGACGCAGGTAACACTGTAGTGGTAATAGAGCATAATTTAGATGTTATAAAGTGCTCAGACTATATTATAGATTTAGGACCTGAGGGTGGAGATAAGGGCGGTTACATTATGTGCAGCGGAACTCCAAAAGAAATATCTTTAAATGTAAATTCATATACAGGACAATATTTAAAAAAGATGTTATAATTTATTCAAGATTAGCATATTAATTTAATGCTAGTCTTGGATTATTTTTTAAAGAGGAGAAAGTGACTTATGACTATTATAAGCTCGATTATGAAGTATGCAATTATAGCGGTTATTTACCTTATAATAATATTTGCTTTGAGAATAATGTATAAAGACATAAAAGGTGGTGCAAAGAAGAAACCGGTAATAAAGAAAACTATGGGGCTTGAGGTTATAGAAAGAGGAGAAAACTTTAACTTAAGAGTTGGTGCTGTTATTCCTCTGAATGATGAACTTTCCGTAGGTAGAAAAGCAGATAATCTTTTAATATTAGGTGATAAATACGTGTCTTCTCAGCATGCAAGGATATATAGAAAAAATACAGATTATATTCTGCAGGATTTGGGTAGTACTAATGGTACATTAATGAACAACAAAAAAGTGAAGGATAGGGTTGTTATAAAAAAAGGTGACGAAATTAAAATAGGAACTTCAATTTTTAAGGTTATAGGATAAATTGTGAGTGTTAACAACATTTCAGAAGGAGAGACTCATAAGCACATATGTGGAGATGACGACCACAGATAAAAATAAAACTTTAGTTGGTGATAAAACCTCCTTCTGAAGTTGTTAAATTTCAGCACCGAAGGTGATGAACAGCTGCGTAGGTGATGATTAAAGAGGTGATAGTATGGAAAGTATAAAGGAAGAACGGAAACTTCTAAGGTATACCTATCTTTTATGTATAGTTTTATTTGTAAATATGTTCTTTATTGGTAAAAACGGACTTGATAAAGGCGCCTTAATAATGGGTGTAATAATATGTATACTTTTTGCCTATTCTCATTTTATAATAAGAAGATTTTTCCCCGACGGAGATAAATATATTTTACTGTTTTCAAATGTTTTAGCGGTTATAGGCATGGGTATTTTATATAGACTAGACTCTCCTACTGCGCTTAAACAACTTATATGGTATACCGTAGGCATTGCCATATTTATTTTAGTAGTAGTGCTTTTTCCTAGTTTAACTAGTTTTGGAAAGTATAAATGGTTTTACCTGATAGCCACGATTATTCTTATGGCCTTAGGAAGTTTATTTGGGGACGAAGTTTATGGAGCTAAAAACTGGATATCTATTGGTGGCTTTAGTTTTCAACCAACAGAATTTGGTAAATTGTCACTGGTGGCATATTTAGCAGCATCACTACAGCATTATGGTAATGATACTAAACAAAAATCAGATTTTATAAAACTTAAAGCGTTAATTGAGCCTGGAATTGTAGTTATGATTTCACTTGGACTTATGGTGCTTCAAAAGGATTTAGGATCAGCACTTCTGTTTTTTGCTATTTCAGTAACAATGTTATATATTGCTACTTCAAAGTTTAAATACGTACTAGTATGTTTAGTACTCTTCATGGTGGGGGGATTTATAAGCTATAAGCTTTTTGGGCATGTGCGCCTAAGGGTTTTAATTTGGGGAGATCCATGGAAGTATGGGTACGATCAAGGACATCAAGTAGTGCAATCTTTGATTTCTATAGCATCAGGTGGACTTTTTGGAACTGGTATGGGGCTTGGATATCCCAAAATGGTTCCAGTAGTTACTTCAGATTTCATATTTGCAGCTATTTGTGAGGAAATGGGGCTACTGACTGGACTTGCTATGCTTATCTTATATTTTTTATTATTTTATAGATGCATGAGGGTTCCTGTTTACAGTAAGGATAATTTTTCAAGACTACTGGCAGTGGGTTATAGTACAATGATAGCAGCTCAGGTATTAGTTATTGTAGGAGGTGTAGTTGGAGCTATACCATTAACAGGAATAACCTTACCACTGGTTAGTTATGGCGGAAGTTCTATGATAGTAACTTTCTTTTCGTTAGGTATACTTCAAAAAATTTCGGAGGACGGTCAAAGTTATGAATGATATTGTTATTAATATAAAAAAAGTAATGTTGGTATTTTTAATACTTTTTGTTGCTTTAATCTCCTATATAACCTATATTTATATGTTTAATAGTCAAAAGGCAGTGGCAAGTACTTTTAATCATAGATTATGGGCAGAAAGAAATAAAGTGCTTAGGGGAACCATTTACGATAAAGATATGACCCCCTTAACTAAAAGTACGAAAACAAGTGAAGTGTCTCAAAAACAGGAATATTTGCAGGGTGAAGTTTTTGCTCATGCTATAGGGTATATGAATCCTATATATGGACTTGCAGGACTTGAAAAAAAATATGATGCAGAACTTATGGGGTCTGAAGACACTGTAGCCTCAAAGCTTTTTGACTTTAATAAAAAGGAAGAAGAAAAGGTTGGCAATGGCCTGCGAACTACACTTAATTCTAAGCTTCAAAAAAAAGCTTTTAGTCTTTTACAAGGTAAACGTGGTTCAATAGTGGCTTTGAACCCCAAAACTGGGGAAATTCTGGCAATGGTGTCTATGCCTTCTTATAACCCTAATAATTTAGAGAAGGATTGGAAAGGAATAGTTGCAAATAAGGATATGCCATTGCTTAATAGAGCAGTATCTGGGCTATACCCACCGGGGTCTATATTTAAAACTATTACGGCAATAAGTGCTTTAGAGAACATTCCAAGCGTTTACAATAAGAGATTTGAAGATAATGGTTCATTAGTTTTCAATCAAAGTTCATCACTTAAAAATTATGATGGTGAGGTTTTTGGAAATATAGATTTTAGAACTGCTTATTTACATTCTAGTAATGTGGTTTTTGGGTCATTGGGTATTGAACTTGGAAATAAGGCGCTAAAGGATACTACCGAAAAATTTTATTTTAATAAGGATATTCCAGCATCAGGCTTAACAATAGAGAACAGTAAATTTCCAAGTTACAAAAGCAATGAAAAAGGTAATATAGCACAAAGCGCTATAGGTCAAGCTGAGGTTTTAGCTACGCCTATGGAAATGGCATTAGTTGCAAGCACTGTTGCTAATGATGGCATTATGATGCAGCCAATGTTGGTTAAAGAGATATTGAGTAGTAAGGGGAAATCACTAAAGAAAATAGAGCCTAAAGCATTGGGAGAAAACATGTCAAAGGAAAATGCGAAGATAATGAAAGATTTAATGAAGGATGTAGTGGCTGAAGGCACAGGGAAAAACGCAGCTGTGGATGGCATAACTGTTTGTGGGAAAACAGGCACTGCAGATCATAAAGGTGACTCCAGTAAACAAGTGGGTCCACATTCCTGGTTTATTGGTTTTGCACCATATGAAAATCCTCAAATTGCCATAGCGGTAATTGTAGAAGAGGGTGGAGTAGGTGGCGGAGTTGCTGCTGAGATAACTAGAGAATTAATTAAAGTTTATTTGCAATAAAATTAAAAAACTATACCTTAGTACTTGGGAATACTAATATTATAAAGTCAGATATGGAACCATATCTGACTTTATTTTCATATACTTTATTATTATATATTGCGGCGACCCAGGAGATGAATTAACTAATGAAGTTAAATGGTAAGGCGAATTCTATAATAGTAGTAAAACAACATGTGTAGCAATTTGTTATAAATTGCCCAGGAAATAGGACTATATAACTATAATTATGACTATATATGGTTGTTTGTGAACATGTGCCACAGAGAAAGACTAGGAGGCATAACAATTGATAATTGTTATGTACCCCAGAGAAGGTTAAGGGGGGGTTAATGTGTTTGATTTTGAATATCAACTAAAAATTCTTCCAGAGGCACCAGGAGTATATCTTATGAGGAACCATCTTGGTGAAATAATATATGTAGGGAAGGCTAAAATATTAAAAAATAGGGTAAGACAATACTTTCAAAATTCAAAGAATCATTCTGAAAAAGTGAAGGCTATGGTAAAAAATATAGCTGAATTTGAATATATAGTGACGGATTCAGAAATGGAAGCACTAATACTAGAGTGTAATCTTATTAAGAAATATAGTCCAAGGTACAATATTTTGCTTAAGGACGATAAACATTATCCTTTTATAAAAATAACCATAAATGAGGAATTTCCAAGAGTTTTTGTAACTAGAAATATTGCAAATGATGGAGGAAAATATTTTGGACCATATACAGATTCGGCGGCTGTATATACCGTTATTGAACTTATAAAAAAAATATTCCCCCTTAGAACCTGCAAGCGAGTTATTAAAGAAGGATTACCTCATACAAGGCCTTGCTTAAATTATCATATTGGGCTTTGCAAAGCTCCTTGTGCTGGTTATATTAGTAGAGAAGATTATGGTAAATTCATAAAAGGTACAATGCAGCTGCTTACAGGAAAAGATACAAATATAGTGGATGATCTAAAGGAAAAAATGGGAAGTGCAGCAGAATCTTTGGAATATGAAAAAGCAGCGGGTTTTCGAGATAAAATTTTGGCGGTAGACAAGATAAACGAAAAGCAAAAAATTGTAATAGGTAATTGTGAAAATGAAGATTTCGTTAATTTATATGTGGATGAAAAAGATGTCTGTCTTCAGGTGTTTTTCCTTCGGGATGGAAAGATAATAGGTCGGGAACATTTTATTTTAAATGACGAAGCGGGTGAACTAGGAAGTGAGCTTATAGAAGGATTTATAAAGAGATTTTACGGAGGTACAGCCTTTATTCCTAAAACTATATATGTTCCTTTTATAAATGAGGGAGAGATTTTGGAGCAATGGCTTAGCATGAAAAAAGATTCAAAGGTAACCATTAAGATTCCTCAAAAGGGAGAAAAGAAGAAGACCTTAGAGATGGTAGAAAATAATGCTAAGATAACCCTTGCGCAATTCAAATTAAAGGATAGAGAGGATAAGGAAATTCATAAAATTGCATTGCAGGAGCTTGTAGAACTATTGGAACTTGGCGAAATACCTGAGAGAATTGAATCCTATGACATTTCGAATATAATGGGGGTGGATTCTGTAGGTACCATGGTAGTTTTTGAAGATGGAAAGCCTAAAAGTAGCGATTATAGAAGGTTTAAAATAAAATCAGTAATAGGAGCTAATGATTATGATAGTATGCGTGAAATCTTAGAGCGGAGATTTAAGCGTGGACTTTATGAAGTGGAAGAAATAAAAGAAAGAAATTTAGAATTAAGTAAAGGCAAGTTTTGTATATTCCCTGATTTAATTCTTATGGATGGCGGAAAAGGACAAGTCAATGTGGCGTTAGAGGTGTTAAACAATCTTAATATCGATATACCTGTATGTGGAATGGTTAAGGATGACAGGCACAAAACTAGAGGACTTATATATAATAATATAGAGCTGATTATGAAAAGTAATTCTCAAAGCATGCATTTAATTACTAGAATACAGGATGAGGTGCATAGATTTGCTATCACTTACCACAGAACCTTAAGAGATAAAAGAACTCTATATTCTATATTAGACAATATACCTAATATAGGGGAAAAGAGAAGAAGAGAGCTACTCAAGAAATTTGGTAGTATTGATAATATAAAAAATGCGAGCAATAAGGAATTAATGGAAACACCCTCCATGGATAGTAAAGCGTCGCAATGTGTTTTAGAATATTTTAAAAAACAGTAAATAATGACCTAGGAATTAATAATGAATTTAAATTGTTGAAATATCTTGTGAAAAAGGGTAAACTAAAATAGCTATAACTTTCCTAACATGAATTATAATTTATGTTAGGAAAGTATATAAATATATTAATATGTTCAAGGAGAGTATATGAAGCAATATGTAGAATTATTTAAACAATTATATGAAGTAATAGACAAAGCAAACATAATGATAGATGAGCCAATGAAAAACCATACTTATTTCAAGGTAGGTGGGCCAGCAGATATCTTAGTAACTCCAGAAGATATTAAAGAAATTCAAGCTATAATAAAAATTTGCAAAGAAAATGGAGTTAAATATTATTTAATAGGCAATGGTTCTAATTTATTAGTAAAAGATGGTGGAATTCGCGGGGTAGTTATAAAACTATCTAAGATTGATAAAATTGAGGTAGAAGGAAATAAAATAATGGCACAAAGTGGAGCCACATTATACAACGTGGCTGAGGTAGCTTTGGGCAGTGGGCTTAAGGGCATGGAGTTTGCCAGTGGAATTCCAGGTAGTATTGGCGGCGCAGCAGCTATGAATGCAGGAGCCTATGATGGCGAAATGTCTATGGTAATGGAAAGTATGTTAGCAATCGATAATAATGGAGAATTATTAACTTTAACAAAGGGCGAAATGGAACTTGATTATAGGAGTAGCGCAATTTTTAAATACGGATACACAGTAGTATCAGTTACTCTTAATCTCCAGGTTGGAGATGTGGAAGTTATAAAAGCGAGGATGGACACTCTTGCAAAAAGAAGAAGTGATAAGCAACCTTTAGAATACCCATCAGCCGGAAGTACATTTAAAAGGCCAGAAGGTTATTTTGCTGGTAAACTTATAGAAGATTGTGGATTGAAAGGTACTTATGTTGGAGAGGCTCAGGTATCTGAGAAGCATTCTGGTTTTATTATTAATAAGAAGAATGCCAGTGCAAAGGATATTCTGGAATTGATACAGCTTGTTCAGAATCAAGTGAAAGAAAAATTTGGGGTACAACTTCACACCGAAGTAAAAATTTGGGGAGAAGAAAAAGAATCATCTAAGCAAGTTTAAATAACCACATTTTAGAAGGATTTTCTTCTGAAATGTGGTTTTAATATAATTAAATAATCATGGGATACACAGTAAGAAAAGAAATTTTGGGTTTAAGCTTTTTATAAAGAGGGGTTTTTGATAAGTTACTAAAATGCACAACGGGATAAACTGTTGTGCATTTTTTTTCACATATACCCTGGACATCTCTTTAAAAAATATCCTTGTCATGACTAACTTGTTATTTTTTTCAGATGCCTAATCACCCCTAAATGTGTTATAATAAAAAAATGAAACTGTATTATTAATAATCTTTGTAAAGGGGGGTTTTTAAATGAGATTTGTTATATTAACGGGGCTTTCCGGTGCTGGTAAAACACAAACTATAAGAAACCTTGAAGACTTAGGATTTTTTTGTGTAGATAATTTGCCACCTACAGTAATTCCTAAATTTGCAGAGGCATGTTATCAAACCAACGGAAATATAGATAAAATTGCACTAGTTATAGACATTAGAGGCGGAAAATTTTTTGATGATTTGTTTGAAAGCTTAACCTTTCTAAAAGAACAAGGATATATGTATGAAATATTATTTTTAGAGGCTTCAGATGAAGTACTTGTTAAAAGATATAAAGAATCAAGACGAAAACATCCTCTAGCTCCAGAGGGAAGAGTTTTAAATGGAATTGCAACCGAAAGAAAAAAACTTAAGGATGTACGTGAGCGTGCTGACCATATAATTAATACTACTAAACTTTCTGCAAGAGAGCTTACGGAAGAAATAAATAATATTTATGCGGAAGAAGGTCAGATGGAGACAAAACTTATGATAACTGTGCTTTCTTTTGGCTTTAAATATGGGATACCTGTAGATTCGGATTTAGTATTTGATGTTAGGTTTTTGCCAAACCCATATTATATTCCAGAGCTTAAACAGTATTCAGGTAATGAAAAACCTGTTCGCGATTATGTACTAGATTTTGAGGGAACTATAGTATTTATAGAGAAGCTTCAGGATATGTTAGAGTTTCTTATTCCAAATTATAAAAAAGAGGGAAAAAGACAACTTATAGTTTCTATCGGATGCACAGGGGGAAGACATAGATCCGTAGCTATAGCCAACAAAATTTATGAAATACTAGAGCAAAGCGGATATAGCGTCAATATAGATCATAGGGATATATATGAAGATGTGAATAGAGGTGGCGGAAAGCTATGATAACCAGGGATTTGCTCAAACCTGGTGTTAATATAAAAAGATGGGTTCTTGTAGGTATTATAGGGATTTTCTTATTGTTTTATGGAGTTAATGAGTTTATTAATAAAAAATATTTGTGGTCTATAAAGTCAGCTTTTCCTGTTTTTTTCATTGGTATCGGAGTTTTGATTTTGTATATTGCTTTAATGCAAATTATTAAATCATTTATTATATTGATAAACATAGGAAATGTAGATGTAGCCATTGACTCGAAAAACTTTGGAGATTTGATTTATGAAAAGAGAGCACTTGTAAAAGGTCCTAAAATTGTAGTAATCGGAGGCGGTACAGGTCTTGCAACTATGCTCCGAGGCTTAAAAAAATATACCAATAATATAACTGCAATAGTTACGGTGGCAGATGATGGCGGGGGATCGGGTGTTTTAAGGGAAGATTTAGGTATTCTTCCCCCTGGGGATATTAGAAATTGTATTTTAGCTTTAGCAGATACGGAGCCACTAATGGAGGAATTATTGCAGTATAGATTTAAAGATGGGCGGCTCAAGGATCAAAATTTCGGTAATTTGTTTTTAGCAGCAATGGATGGAATTTCAAATAATTTCGAAGAAGCTGTTCAGAAAATGAGTTCGGTGCTAGCTGTAACAGGAAGAGTTATACCAGTTACACTAGATAATATGGTATTAAAGGCGAAACTCCAAAATGGAAAAATAATTGATGGAGAATCCAATATACCCAAAGCTGCCCTAGATTATAACAGTCCTATTGAGGAGGTTTTTATAGAGCCTATAGATGCTAAAGCAATTAAGGAAGCATTGTTTGCCATAAATGGTGCAGATGCAGTAATCCTAGGACCAGGTAGTCTCTATACTAGCATTATTCCCAATCTATTAGTACGGGAGATAAGAGATGCCTTAGATAAAACAAAAGCCTTAAGGATTTATGTGTCAAATATAATGACTCAACCAGGAGAAAGCGATAATTTTTGCGTATGCGACCACATAAAGGCTATACATAAGCATGCTGGATGCAAGGTTGTAGATTATGTTTTAGTTAATGTAGGGAGATTAAGTAATGATTTAGAAGAAAAATATCAAAAAGATAATTCTAATATGGTTAATATAAATGAAAAGGAAGTTAAAAAGCTGGGTATAGAGGTAATTAAGAGCGATTTTGTAAAGATTCAAAAGGGATACGTAAGGCATGACGCAGACAAGCTTGCAGCCATTATATTAGAAACAATTATGGAAAAAAAACTATTTTACGATAAGAAGAGAATAGTGGAGTATTTTTATTTATCACAGAGGCTTAAGGAACATAAAAATAAATAATGATCCATATTTATTTTTATGATCTTTGGGAAAATAAACGCAGTAAGGAGTAAAATAATGTCATTTTCGTCTAAGGTTAAAAATGAAATTTGTAGATTTACAGAAATGAGTAAGAAAGAAGCCATGGCAGAACTTGCGGCTATAATGAAGGTTAGTGGAACTATTGGACTTGGTTCAAATAAACAAGTAAATTTTCAAATAACTACCGAAAATCCTGCAATTGCAAGACTTATCTTTAAATTATTAAAGGAGCACTTTGCCATTCATGCTAGGCTACTAGTCAAAAGAAGTAATTCTCTTAAGAAAAAGAATGTTTATGTGGTTATAATTACAGAAGAAATGGGTGTTAAAGACTTATTAAAGCAAGTGGCAGTACTAGAAGACGAGAACTTTTTTTCCATAGATTATACTATACCAGAAAGGTTAATTGATGCTGAAGAATGCAAACGTAAATATATAAGAGGTGCATTTTTAGGTGGTGGAAGTATCAGTAATCCAGAAAAAAACTACCATGTAGAATTTGTTACGCATGACAGTGATTATGCGCAGGAACTGTGCACACTTATTAATAGTTATGGACTATGTTCAAAGATAATACAAAGAAAAAGTAGTTTTGTAATTTATATTAAAGAAGGTGAGCAGATTGTTGATCTACTTAATATCATTGGTGCTCATAACTCATTATTATTCCTGGAGAATGTAAGAATAATGAAGGAAATGAGGAACAATGTAAATAGGCTTGTGAACTGCGAAACCGCCAATCTTAGCAAAACAGTGAATGCATCAGTAAGACAAGTGGAGAGTATTAAATTAATACAAAAGGAATTAGGGTTTCAAAGGCTTCCTAAAAATTTAAGGGAAATTGCGGAACTTCGCCTTGAGTACCCAGATGAATCACTAAAAGAGCTTGGTGCAATACTTGAACCACCAGTGGGCAAATCTGGAATTAATCATAGATTAAGAAGAATAGAAAAGATTGCTGAGGAATTAAGGAAAGAAGGAAGGTAAAACATCTAATGTCAAAGCATGAAGAGATTGTTAATTTTATCATTTCCCTAGATATTGGAACTAAAATTTCAGTAAGGGGCATAAGTAGCGAACTCGGCCTTAGCGATGGTACAGCATATAGAGCTATAAAAGAAGCTGAAAATATGGGAATTGTTAAGACTGTACCTAGGGTTGGAACTGTAAGAGTAGACAAAGTAGATAAAAAAAATATTGAAAGCTTGACTTATGCTGAAGTTATAAACATCCTTGATGCAACAATTTTAGGTGGAAAAAAGGGCATAAACAGAAGTTTAAATAAATTCATAATAGGGGCAATGGCTGTTGAAACTATACATAAATATATAAGCCCAGGGTATCTACTTATCGTTGGAAATAGGGAAGAGGCGCAAGAACTTGCCCTTGAAAATGAAGCCGCGGTATTAATTACTGGAGGCTTTAATTGTAGTGAAAAAATAAAGGCCTTGGCAAACGAAAAGGGTATTCCTGTATTGTCTTCATCTTATGATACCTTTACAGTGGCAAGTATGATAAATAAGGCTATTTATGAAAGCATGATTAAAAAAGAAATTATTTCAGTTGAAGATGTAATGGAAATACATCCCAAGTATCTTAGTGGTACTGACACTGTTGCTACCTGGAGAAAACTAATGATGGAAACTAATCATGAAAGATATCCTGTGGTAGATGAGAATATGAAGCTTATTGGCATAGTTACACTAAGAGATTTACAAGGGCATGATGATGAAAATGAACAAATATATAAGGTTATGAGTAAGGATACTATAAGTGTAACACCTAAAACAACAGTAGCTTATGCTGCTCACATTATGGGATGGGATGGAATAAAGCTCTGTCCTGTGGTTAATAAGAAAAAGCTAGTAGGAGTTCTAAGTATTGAGGATGTTATAAAAGCAATGGAGTTTTCACTAAGGCAGCCTCAAGTATCGGAAACTATAGAAGATCTTATTTTAAAGAATTTCAAATGTGATATTGAGGGGGAGAGGCTACACTTTAATGGCCAGATTATTCCTCAAATGTTAGACCCTGTTGGAACTGCATCTTGGAGTTCACTTAATATGCTTTTATCAACTATGGGAATAATGGCACTCAGAAAAAATAACAATATCAATATTTCAGTAGATAGTATTATGGCATATTTTATGAAACCTGTACAAATGGGTAGTGATATAGATATATATGCAGAAGTCCTGGATAAGGGTAGAAGTTTTTCTAAAGTAGAAATCAGTATGTATAATAGACTTAAGCAGCCCGTGGCAAAGGCTATGATTTCCGCAAAAACATTTAGTAAATAATATATGGGTTGATATTAATATGATTTTATGAGGAGGTACTTTAATGTTTACACACATAGTATTTTTCAAGTTAAAAAATAAAGAGCAAGCACAGGGTGCTAGAAATATTTTACTCAGTATGGAGGGAAAGATACCACAACTTAAGGGGCTAGAAGTGGGAGTGGATGTTCTACATACTGAGCATTCTTATGATTTAGTTTTGATTACTAGGTTTGACTCACTAGGCGATATGAAATCTTATGCGGTACATGAGTATCATGTAAATGAGGTGCTTAAATATTTAAAACCAATGCTAGAGTCTTCTAAAGTTGTGGACTATGAGAGTTAAATTGGGGATTAATTAAGGCCTCTGTGGATAAAAATAACTTTATATGATTAATTATATGGTTTGAGGGGAAGTGAAAAAATATGCACCAAAAATCAGAGAAAGAAGACGTAGAAAATTTCGTTCATCTCCATGTACATACAGAGTATAGTTTGCTGGATGGTTCCGGGAAGATTAAAGAACTCATATCTAAAACCAAGGAGTTAGGTATGAAGAGTATTGCTATAACAGACCATGGAGTAATGTATGGCTGTGTGGAATTTTATAAGCAGGCAAAGGAGCAAGGCATTAAACCTATTATTGGGTGTGAAATATATGTAGCTGCTAAGTCTATGTACATAAAAGAAGCAGATAGAGAAAATCAAACTCATCATTTAGTGCTTTTAGTTAAGAATGCATTGGGGTATGAAAATTTAATGCGGATAGTATCCGCAGCTTCCATTAAAGGCTTTTATTATAAACCAAGGGTTGATCATGAATTTTTGTCAAAGTATAGTGAAGGAATAATAGCTAGTAGTGCATGCCTTGGTGGTGAGGTTCAAAGTCATCTTCTTCGCGATAATTATGAAAAAGCAAAGGAAATAGCACTGCAATATAAAGAAATTTTCAAAGATGGCTTTTATTTGGAATTACAATATCATGGTATGCAGGACCAACTTAAGGTCAATGAACTTTTAATTAAACTTTCAAAGGATACAGGAATTCCTTTAATTTGTAGTAATGATACTCACTATATTAATAAAGAGGATGCAAAGGCTCATGATGTGCTCTTATGCATTCAAACAGCGAAAACTGTGGATGAAGAAAATAGAATGAGATATCCATCAGATGAGTTTTATTTAAAATCTCCTGATGAAATGAAAAAGACCTTTGCTTATGTTCCAGAGGCTTTAAGTAATACAGTGAAAATTGCAGAGCAGTGTAATTTTGATTATGAATTTCATGTATCTAAATTACCTAAGTTTCCATTACCAGACGCGGTAGATCCTTATGAATTTCTAAGAGAAAATTGCTACAAGGGTATGTCGTCGCTTTATAAGGTCTTTAGTGAAGTACAGGAAAAGGGTTTTTCTATAGAATATGTAAATGAAATAGCGCTTGGAAGTGATCAGGCTAAAGAGTATGTGGTCAGACTGGAATATGAACTTAATATAATAAAGCAAATGGGATACATAGATTATTTTCTTATAGTATGGGATTTTATAAAGTTTGCAGTAGAACATGATATTCCCACGGGGCCTGGTCGTGGCTCTGCAGCAGGTTCTATAGTGGCTTATGCATTAGGAATAACTAAGATAGACCCTATAAAATATAGTCTTATTTTTGAGAGGTTTTTAAATCCAGAGCGAGTTTCAATGCCGGATATAGATTCGGATTTCTGCTATGAAGGACGTCAAGCTGTAATTGATTATGTAGTTGAGAAATATGGATCTGATAATGTATCACAAATTATAACTTTTGGAACTATGGCTCCAAGAGCTTGTATAAGAGATGTAGGAAGGGCTATGAATTATTCTTATGCAGAGGTAGATAGAATTGCTAAGATGATTCCAACTGTAATTGGTATAACTATAAATAAAGCTCTTGAGATGAATGCAGAGCTTAACTCCTTATATGAAGATGATATACGGGTTGAAGCACTTATAGATATTGCAAAGGCCTTAGAGGGACTACCAAGGCATAGTTCTACTCACGCAGCAGGAGTAGTTATTGCCTCGAAGCCATTAGTAAATTATGTTCCTCTTCAGAAAAATGAGGAAATGATAGTAACACAATTTCCTATGGGAACCTTAGAGGAACTTGGGCTTTTGAAAATGGATTTTTTAGGTCTTCGAACACTTACAGTTATGAGAGATTGTGTGGATTTCATAAAGGAAAACAGGAATGTGAGTATAGATATAGATGATTTAGATATTGAAGATCACAAGGTCTATAAGATGATTGGAGAAGGTAAAACTGTAGGAATATTTCAATTAGAATCTGCAGGAATGACTAGCTTTATGAAAGAATTAAAGCCAGACAATTTAGAAGATATTATCGCTGGTATAAGTTTATATAGACCAGGTCCTATGGCTGAGATTCCACGCTATATAAGAAATAAAAATAGTATGGATAAGGTAGAATATGAAACTCCGCAACTCGAAGAAATTCTTGGTGTTACCTATGGTGTAATGGTATATCAAGAACAAGTAATGGAAATTGTTAGAAAACTAGCTGGTTATTCCATGGGTAGATCAGACCTTGTACGTCGTGCTATGTCTAAAAAGAAGCACAAGGTTATGGAAGAGGAACGATATAACTTTATCCATGGAATAGTCCGCGGGGATGGAACCATAGAAGTAGAAGGTTGCCTCCGAAATGGAATTTCGGAAAAGGCTGCAAACCGCATATTTGACCAAATGATGGATTTTGCGTCTTATGCTTTTAATAAATCACATGCCGCAGCCTATGCAGTGGTTGGTTACCAAACAGCATATTTAATGTGTTATTATCCCACAGAATTTATAGCTGCTATGCTAAACAGCGTAAAGGGTGCTAGTGAGAAAATAGCTTTTTATACCAGATATGCAGTGCAAATTGGTATTGGAGTGCTACCTCCTAGTATAAATGAAAGTTACGCTGGGTTTACCGTAAAAGGAGATACTATAAGATTTGGCCTTACAGCTTTAAAAAATGTAGGGGTAAATGTAATAGACAGTATTGTGAAAAATCGAGAAGAGAAAGGTGATTTCATCGGTTTCATGGATTTTTGCAATAAAATAGATACCTCCTGTGTAAGCAAAAGAGCAGTAGAAAGTCTTATTAAAGCAGGAGCCTTTGATGATTTCAAAATTCATAGGTCTCAACTACTAGCAATCTATGAAAAAGTATTAGATGGAGTAAATAATGATAGGAAGAGGAATATTTCTGGACAAATAAATTTATTTTTAGATTTTGAAAATGATTATAATAATTTCGAAATAGAGTATCCTAATATTAAAGAATTTAAAAAGAAACATCTTTTAGCTATGGAAAAAGAAATGACCGGAATATATTTATCTGGTCACCCACTAGATGAATATGAAGAGACTCTCAAAATACAGACGGATACAAGAATATCGGATATTGTGGTAGATGAAAGCCTTGAAGAAGGTAATGAACTATTGAATGAAAGCTTTAAACTTCAAGATGGGGATAAAGTTATTATCGGAGGCATAATATCGACTGTTTCGAAAAAAGTTACAAAAAATAATGCAATGATGGCTTTTATTAATCTAGAAGACCTATATGCAAGTGTGGAAGTAATAGTTTTTCCTAAGACCTTTGAAAAATATAAGTCCTTAATAGATGAGGATGAAATAGTAATAATAAAAGGAAGAGTAAGTATTAGGGAAGAAGAACAACCTAAGATTTTGTGTGAAGATATTAAACCCCTTTTAAAGATTAACAGTGAAAAAATTTATATTTTGATAGAAAATGAAACGATGATGAAAGATACACTAAAAAAATTAAAGCAAAACTTGACCATTTATAGGGGATACACTCCGGTATATATTTGTACAAAGGAGCCAAGAAAAATGTATGCTGCGGATAAAGCATTATGGCTCAGTGAGGAAACTGATACTATGGAACTCTTAAGAGGTATATTTGGAAAAAATAACATAAAAATACAATAAAACCTTTACCTATTATAAGTAAAAACCATGGGGGAAAATTTTTTTCTCCCGTTTTTACCCGTTAAAAGGTTTACAATGCCACCATAGTATGCTATATATTAAAAATTTATTATTTATGAATATAAAACGTTGAATATTTCGCGAATTTTGTATAAAATTAGAGTATAAGAAAAATTTTAATTAGTATTAATATTACTGTCAATAAACATGGATATATTATAACCATAGTGGGACTAACTTTGACCCGATGGTACAGAGATTGTCCCGATAGTGCAAGGAAGAAAACTATAAGGAGGTTAATGTTTATGAAAACAATTGCGGTATTAACAAGTGGGGGAGACGCACCAGGAATGAATGCAGCCCTTAGAGCAGTAGTTAGAATGGCTATCTATAAAGGTATAAGGGTTATGGGTGTACAAAGAGGATATAGTGGGCTTATAAACGGTGAGCTTTTTGAAATGGATAGACGTTCTGTTTCTGATATAATTCATAAAGGTGGAACTATTCTTAGAACTGCACGTTGTGAAGAATTTAAAACTCCAGAAGGAAGAGAAAAAGCAGCTAATGTACTAAGAGTATTTGGCATTGATGGCCTAGTGGTAATTGGCGGCGATGGATCTTTCACAGGAGCACAGTATTTATCAGAAATGGGTATTGCAACTGTTGGTATACCTGGAACTATTGATAATGACTTACCTTATACTGAATATGCTATAGGCTTTGATACGGCTTTAAATACAGTACTTGACGCTATAAATAAGATAAGGGACACTTCAAGTTCCCATGAAAGAATTAGTGTAGTTGAAGTAATGGGAAGAAATTGTGGAGACATAGCCTTATACGCTGGAATTGGCGGAGGGGCTGAAAAAGTAATTATTCCTGAAAAAGGGTATGAAATAGATGATTTGTGCAAAACTATATTTGAAGGTAAGCTAAGAGGAAAAATGCACAACCTAATAATACTGGCTGAAGGCGTAGGTGGAGCAAATGAGCTTGCTAAGGAAATTGAAGAAATAACAGGAATAGAATCTAGAGCTACCATACTTGGTCATATTCAAAGAGGTGGAAGTCCAAGTGGCTTCGATAGAATGCTGTCTTCAAGAATGGGAGTAGCAGCAGTAGAAGTGCTTATGGAAGGTAAATCAGGAAGAGTAATTGGTATGAGAGATGGTAAAATAATTGATGAAGATATCAATACAGCGCTTGCAATGCCAAGAAAATTAGACGAAGAACTTTATGAAATATCAAAAATTCTTTCTTATTAGAAATAGGCAAAAATATGTTAAAATAAGCATATTTAAATAGATATTAAATTCAAAAAAATAAGATTCAATAAGGAGAGCAATTTATGAAAAAAACTAAAATTATATGTACCGTAGGACCGGCTAGTGACAACAGTGAAACTATAAGAAGCTTAATCAATGCAGGAATGGATGTCTCAAGACACAATTTTTCTCACGGAGACCACGCGGAACATAAGATAAGAATGGATCTCGTAAAAGACCTTAGAGTAGAACTTAATAAACATATTGCTATAATACTTGATACTAAAGGACCAGAAATTAGAACAGGAAATTTTGCAGCGGGTAAAGTTGAATTAAAAGAAGGTGCTAAGTTTACAGTTGTCTGTGGTGAAGAAGTTATTGGAGATGAGACTACTTGCTCAGTGACATATAATAAACTAAATGAAGATGTTAAACCTAATGATATTATATTAATAGATGACGGCCTCGTAGGACTTATAGTACAAGAAATAAAAGGTAAAAAAATCGAATGTATAGTTGCTAATACTGGTATGGTTGGTAATCATAAAGGAGTCAACGTGCCTGGAGTTTCAATAAATCTTCCCGCACTTACAGGCCAAGATATTGAAGATTTAAAATTTGGAGTTACCCAGGAAGTTGATATTGTTGCTGCATCTTTTATAAGAAAAGCTTCTGATGTACTTGACATAAGACGTATACTTAACGAAAATGGTGGAGCAGATATACAAATATTCTCTAAGATTGAAAATAGAGAAGGCGTTAATAATATCGATGATATTATCAAGTTCTCTGACGGTATTATGGTTGCAAGAGGAGATTTAGGAGTTGAAATTCCTACTGAAGAAGTTCCAATAGTTCAAAAAATGATTATCCAGAAGTGTAATGCTGCTGGAAAGGCAGTTATAACAGCTACTCAAATGTTAGATTCTATGATGAGAAATCCAAGACCAACTAGAGCAGAGTCATCAGACGTTGCAAATGCAATATTTGATGGTACAGATGCTATAATGCTTAGTGGTGAAACTGCTAATGGTAAATACCCTGTAGAGGCAGTAACAATAATGTCTAAAATAGCAAAAGCTGCTGAAGATGTTCTTAACTATGAAGAAAATTTAAACAAGAAGAGAAAGTCTCATATTCCTAATGTACCAAATGCTATTAGTTTAGCTACTTGCAATACAGCTATGGAACTCAATGCTTCAGCTATTATTACTGCAACTCAAAGCGGTAGTACAGCTAGAAAAGTTTCAGCTTATAGACCAGAATGTCCTGTTATAGCAGTTACTCCTTATGAAAAAGTAGCTAGAAGTCTTGCATTAAACTGGGGTGTAATCGCAATATGTGCAGAAAAAGTAGAATCTACAGATGAACTTATAGATAAATCTGTGAATATTGCACTAAAAGCAGGATATGTAGAAAAGGGAGATTTAGTAGTTATGGCTGCTGGAATTCCAGCGAATTTTGTAGGTAGCACAAATATGATGAAGGTTCATATTGTTGGTGATATATTACTTCAAGGTAAGGGCAATATAAGTGCATCAGCATGTGGTACAGCTTATTATGTTAAAAGCACAAAAGAAGCTAATGATACTATGCAAGATGGAGATATTTTAGTAGTGAAAACATTAAACAGAGAATATATTGAGATATTAGATAGAGTTTCTGGAATTATAGTAGAAGAAGATGAATTAAGCTCAAGTGTTGTAATTGAATGTACATCAAGAGAAATTCCAATAATATATAATGCAACTGGAGCAACGGAAGTTATTAAAACTGGTTCATTTATAACTATGGATGCAGCTCGAGGTATTGTTTATAGTGGTAGGGCTAACGTAAAAAATTAAAAAGCAACTAGCTTACTCCTAATATACTAAGTTAGTAATGCTGTGATTAAGATTGTCAGATATCTGGCAATCTTTTTTTTAAAAATACTTTACATATTAAGAAAAATTATGTATAATTAAAACAATTATGGGTACAATTATAAATAAATACCAAGGCAACTGATTTCTATTAGAGCATCTATATGGTGCTTTTTTTGTTTTTAAATGAAAAACCACAAAAATTATGAGTTTAATTATCTTTATCTTTCTTTTCTATAGTATAATAAAAGTAAAAGCTACAAACTATAATTAAAATTAAGTAGTGGGAGGGATAAATATGAACGGAGTTTTAAGTTGCAGCGCAATGAATTGTGTTAATAATATATCAGCAATATGTTCAGCTAGGACTATCCATGTTTCTGGATTAAACGCCCATAGTAGCGAGGGAACACAGTGTGAGAATTTTGCTGAAAAGGGATTAAAGAATTCATTAATTAATGTGCTCAATATGAATGTAGTAGGTGAATTTAAACAAGCATTTAATAGTGACTCTATAGAAATGAGTCCAATGATTAGATGTGAAGCTATATATTGTAAACATAATGAAAAAAAATTATGTTTAGCAGGTAATATTATAATGTATGGGAAAGATGCTTTAAGTATTGAAAAAACAGAATGTGAGACCTTCGAAGAATAAAGTCATTTTTCAATTATAAAGTTTAGGGTTTTTCTTAGATGATGATAAAAGGCATCTTGAAAGAAATTATTTTTTCAAGATGCCTTTAGTATGGGAAAATAGTTATAGCTAAGGTAGGAGGAAAAATAATGAAAAGTAATAAAAAATTTGATAATTATATTATTCCAGTTAAAAAAAATGAGGACTATATAATGACTATAGATAATATGGGGTACGAGGGTGAAGGTGTAGGTAAGATAGATAACTTTACTGTTTTTGTAGCTGGTGCAATATTAGGTGAAAAGGTAAAAGTAAAAATTGTTAAGATTTCTAAAAGTTTTGCCTTTGGTAAGTTATTAGAGATAATAGAATCATCAAGCAGTAGAATAGAGCCAGTTTGTACTATATATAAGAATTGTGGAGGTTGTAATCTTCAACATATAGATTATACAGGGCAATTAGATTTTAAAACTAATAGGGTAATACAGGTTATAAATAGGATAGGAAAGTTGGAAGATGTAATAGTGCACCCTACACTAGGAATGGAAAAACCTTATAATTACAGAAATAAGGTTCAATTACCTGTGTCTAATAAAAATGGAACAATAGATATTGGTTTTTATGCAGCAAGAAGTCACGACATAATAAACATGGAAACCTGCCATATTCAAGATAAGGTAGCGGATGTTGTGGTAAAGCTTACGAAACAATGGATGAAAGAGTATAATATCCAAAGTTATAATGAAGAAAACCATAAGGGATTGCTTCGTCATATTATGATAAGAAAAGGGTTTAAAACAGGAGAAGTAATGGTGGTATTAGTCACTAATGGTAAGAATATTCCATATAAAGAAGAATTTATAGCCACGATGACTAAAAAGATCCAAGGGCTTGTCAGTGTAGTACAAAATATTAATAGTGAAAAAACAAATGTAATACTGGGAGCAAAATGTGTAACACTATGGGGAAAAGATACTATAACTGATTATATAGGAGAATTCAAATTTGAAGTTTCTCCACTATCATTTTTCCAAGTTAATTCAATTCAAACAGAAAAGTTGTATAGTAAAGCACTAGAGTATGCAAACTTAAGTGGTGGAGAAGTGGTGCTGGATGCTTATTGTGGTACAGGAACTATATCCTTATTTCTATCTCAAAAGGCGAAAAAGGTGTATGGGGTGGAGATAGTACCAGAAGCCATTGAAAATGCTATAATAAACGCAAAAGAAAACAAGGTAAATAATACAGAGTTTATAGTAGGTGAGGCAGAAAATGCTATTCCAAAGCTTATAAGCCTTGGAGTGCAGGCTGATGTAGTGGTAGTTGACCCACCAAGAAAGGGTTGTGATAAAACTCTCTTAGAAGCCATAAGCAGTATGGGACCTAGAACTATAGTTTATGTTTCTTGTGATCCGGGTACTTTAGCTCGGGACTTAGGAATTTTAGATGAACTTGGATATAAGACGTTAGAAATTCAGCCTGTGGATATGTTTCCTCAAACGGCTCATGTTGAGTGCGTGGCGCGTATAGAGAAAAAATAGCCTGGTGCCATCCACGTGGTAAGTTGAGGATTTTAAATGAATATTGAAGTGGGTTTGTATTACAGAAAATCGTCTAATTTATTTAAATAAAATTAGGCGATTTTTAATAGAATAGAAAGGGATTATCAATGGTGATTTTAATTAAAATTAAATTATAGTGGCAAATAAAAAGAATACTTTAATAATATTAGAACTGGCTCTTGTAATTTATTGTCTCATATGATACTGTATAAATAGAAATAAATCGTATACGATTTAAATTACAGGTTCTTATTAAGATTATAACTAGATTTTACAAGGAGGAATAAAAAATGAAAATTGTTGCTTTAGAGTTTTATAAAAACGGAGAAATGAAAGAGGCATTTGCATTTGGAGGATCAATGTCAAAAGAAGACATTGATATGAATAAAATATATTCAGCTAGTTTGCAAAACTATTTAATAGATACTGGAGAAGAAGTTATATTAGTAGATACGGGGTTACCAGTAGAAACACCAGAATTCAAAAGAGAGCCAAACCAAAAGCTATATATGGGAGAAAAAATTGCAAACTTTGTAAATGCTCTAAAGAATATAGGATACAAACCAGAGGATATAGACAAAGTGGTTATAACACATAAACATCCTGATCATAGTGGAGAGCTAAGGTTATTTAACAATGCGAAAATTTACATTTCAGAAATAGAAGCAAATGCCATGCAATTACATGGGGAAAATATAATTAGAGTTGATTTCCAAGATGGTAAATACAAAAATTTTGAAAAAAGCGAGAAAATAGCTGAGGGCATTACTATGTTACCTGCTTATGGGCATACTAATGGAAATTCAATAATTATTGTAGAATTTGAAGGATTAAATTATATGATTCAGGGAGATGTAACATATACAGATGAGGCTCTAAGAAGAAATCAATTGTCAGTAGTATTTGAAAATAAGGATTTGGCAAAGGAAACGTTAGAAAAAGTTAGAGAGTTTGTAAAAGAAAATGACACAGTCTATTTATCGACGCATACTCCGGAAGCTCTGATTTCTTTAGAGCAAAAACTAATCATGAAATTATAAGGATGTAGGAGCATTATGGGTAGGATTGTTTGGAATTTTTTTAACATTTTATGGTAAGATTAAATAATTAAATAGGAGGCAGATATATGAGTATTTTTGGAGTAACAAAAGGTACAGAATTCGAAGAAGAAATAGATAAGCTTTGGAAAGGTGAAGGACAGGGCGCGGCGATGTATTCTGCTTTAGCTTGCTTAGCTAAAGAAAGAGGGCTTGAAGAAGTGGCAGAGAGTCTGTTAAAAGTTGCTGCGGATGAAGCACGTCATGCAGGATTATATGCTATATTAAATGGACATGCTAATGAAGAAATTTTTGATGTGCTAAGAAAGATGGCGCCACTTGAGAGTGGGGGTGTAGAAAAGCTTCAACAATTTGCTGGACGTATACGAGATATTGGATTAGAAGAAGCAGCTAAGCAAATAGAATCTGCTGCATTGGATGAAGGCCGTCATGGAGAAATATTGAGAGATCTAGTGGAAAAATTTTGTTCCAAAAGATAAAATTAATATTTTAAGATAAAAGGATGGTATTATGGAAAAAATTAAAAGATCACTGCTGGTGGGTGGGGGTCATACTCATATATTCCTTATAAAGCAGTTTTGTTTAAATGCAATTCCTGGTTTTAAAGTCCTTCTTGTGTCTGATTCTAACTATCAGTATTATTCAGGAATGGCTGCTGGGTATTTGGAAGGATTTTATAGCTTAGATGAAATCTCCTTTGATTTAAAGAAGTTGATTATGATTTTATTTTAGGAGCAGGAGACTGTATTTCCTTTTATGAATTTTCATATGTAAAAAAAGTTGGTGTTTATGCTATCAGGGAAGCTCCTCACCTCTACAATAATATACTGAAATTCATAAGAAATGATGGATTGCAGGAATATATACCTCAGAAAAATCATATGGCAATTATATCCTCAGGGAATAAAAAAGGAATCATGCAGTACAAGGGAATGGCTATATCAGGAGGGGCATGCTGGAAATTGAAGGATTTTATTGATTGTAAATTCATAAAAAAGTTCAAATTTTATTGATGAGTTTTAAATTTTATGAAAAAGTATATATCAGAATTTGTCGGAAAATTCTGATTTATTATAGGTTCCAAATAATATATAATAAGAGTGATTAAACTATAAAAGGGGGATTTTTTATGGAATCATTCGGTCAACTAATTGCCCAAATTGATAGCTGGATATGGGGAATACCACTTATTGTATTATTATTTGGCACTCATCTATTTTTAACTTTTAGGCTTAAATTTATTCAACGCTACATTTTTAAGGCTATAAAACTTTCTGTAACCAAAGATGATTTTGGTGTGGGAGATGTAAGTCAATTTAGTGCTCTAACTACAGCGCTTGCAGCTACTATAGGAACAGGAAATATAGTTGGTGTTGCAACAGCAGTTGGTCTTGGTGGACCTGGTGCAGTTCTTTGGTGTTGGTTAACGGGTGTATTTGGAATAGCTACAAAGTATTCTGAGTCTTTATTATCTGTTAAGTATCGTGTTAAAACTAAAGATGGTACAATGGCAGGTGGACCAATGTATGTTTTAGAACATGCACTTAATGCAAAATGGGCAGGAGTATTATTTGCAGTATTTACAAGTATTGCAGCTTTTGGTATTGGGTGTATGGTACAAGCAAACTCCGTATCGTCAATGGTATATGAAACATTTAAAATCCCAACTTGGGCTACAGGCCTTGTAATAGCTGTATTAGTAGCAGTCGTTATATTAGGTGGAATAAAGAAAATAGCTAAGGTTTGCGATATTTTAGTTCCATTCATGGCTATATTTTATGTTATTGGGTGTATTATACTTCTAGTAATAGGTCACAAAACTATTGGAAGCACAATAGTCCTAATATTTAAGGATGCTTTCTCACCTCAAGCTGCAGCTGGTGGATTTGCTGGAGCAGGGGTTATGATGGCAATGAGATATGGTGTTTCAAGGGGACTTTTCTCAAATGAATCAGGTCTTGGTAGTGCACCTATAGTTGCAGCTGCAGCACAAACAAGAAATCCTGTTAAGCAAGCTCTAGTTTCAGCAACAGGTACTTTTTGGGATACAGTAGTTGTATGTGCAATGACAGGCTTAGTTATTGTAAATTCGGGTTTGTGGCAAGAAGGAGTAAAGGGTGCGGCACTTACTAAAGGAGCATTCGCGGCTATTCCCGTGGTAGGGCCTATCATTTTAACAGTTGGACTTTTGACATTTGTATTTTCAACTATACTTGGTTGGTCATACTATGGAGAAAAGGCAATCGAATACTTACTTGGTAAAAAAGCAATCCTTCCTTATAGAATACTTTGGGTTATATTTGTTTACGTTGGCTCAGTGTTCTCACTTAATCTAGTTTGGGATTTAGCGGATTTATTTAATGGATTAATGGCACTTCCAAATCTAATTGCTTTAATAGTACTCAGTCCTGTAATTGTTAGTGAAACTAAGAAATATTTATGGGATGATAACCTTGAAGCAATAGACACTGATCCCATAAGGCAAGTTGATGAAAAAGGAAATTCTTTATCAATGTAAATAGATTTTATAAATAAAGCTCTTGGCACGCTAAAATGCTAAGGGCTTTAATAATTTTATAGATTAAAGCACTAAAAGTTTAAAAATTGTTTACATATGCTAAATTTTAAATACTGCTATATTATAAATATTGTGATAAAATATTAGTGTATTAGAATTGAGAGGAGATAATCATGGATATTATAAAAAAGGTATTTAAAGACTGGATACTGCCAATACTAGCAGCAATTATAATAGCAATTATCATAAATAAGGTTATTTTCTTTAACGTGTCTGTTCCAACTGGATCAATGCTACCAACTATAAAACTAGATGATAAGATTTTAGTAACAAGAGTTCATAACAAGAAAAACCTCAAACAGGGGGATATAGTAGTATTCCATTCTGATGAATTAAATGAAGATTTAATAAAGAGACTTATTGGACTACCTAATGATGAAGTGGAAATTAGAGATGATGGGTCACTATACATAAACAAGGTGAAAATCGACGAGAGTTATGTTGTAGATGCAAATAGAGGTGGCAAAGCAGGATTAAAATTTAAAGTTCCAGAAGGCAGTTATTTCTTTATGGGAGATAATAGAAAAAACTCTTTAGATGCAAGATACTGGGCATACCCTTTTATACAAGAGAAAGATATAATGGGTAAAGCAAGAATTAGAATTAGTCCTTTTAGCACATTTGGAAAATTAAAGTAAGAAAATAGCAGAGTATGAATGCAAGTTTATACATCTGTTATTTTCATTTTTTTTGAAAACATGCTACAGTTAGGAATATCTATCCCAATATTTCTTGGTTAGATATAGCATACGGTCCTAAAATACTTCCAGGGTTAGCATTAAGTCATGAATTCTCAACAATGATGTTCTTTGCACTAGGATTAGCAAATTACCTATTCGCTACAAAAATAGACAAAAAAACCATTTAGTGTTATAATTAGGCACGGTATAAAAGATTAAATGGGTTCTATGGTTTGGCAACTTTGTGATGGAACTAAGACTGTTTATGACATAGCCTTAGCTATAGTAGAAAGATTTAATGAAACGGAGCAAAATGTTATTAATAGATTAATTATGTTTCTAAGGTATTTGTCTCGAAAGGGATGGATTACTTTTGAAAAATAATAATATATATCATATCTAAATAAACCACATTAGATGATTTAATGTGGACTATAAATGGAGGGGAACGAATATGGAAATAAATAAATTAATTGACGCTATGAAAGAGGATATTGTTAAATCTACTCAAGAGGTTATAAGAATTAAGAGTATAGAAAGTGAACCAAAACCTGGAATGCCTTTTGGAGAAGGTGTAGCTAAAACATTGGAATGTGCTTTAAATACTGCAAAGAATTTAGGCTTTCATACAGTTAACTTAGATGGTTATGTTGGATATGCAGAGTACGGACAAGGCGAGGATTATGTTTTAGCCTTAGGACACTTAGATGTAGTTCCTGAAGGAGAAGGATGGATTTATCCACCTTACGGCGCAGAAATTCATGATGGGAAAATGTACGGACGTGGAACTACAGATGATAAAGGACCAATAATGGCAACATTATATGGACTAAAGGCAATTAAAGATGCAAAACTACCTATTTCTAAAAGAATTAGAATCTTATTTGGAACTAATGAAGAAACGGGAAGCAAGGAAATTGAGCATTATTTAGAAAAAGAAAAAGCACCAGTTGCTGGTTTTACACCAGATGCAGACTATCCAATAATCAATGGAGAAAAAGGTATAACTATTTTCAACATTGTAAAAGATTTTAATAAAAAGAATTCTGGTGAAAACCTTATAAAATATATTAAAGGTGGTCAAGTAGCTAACATAGTACCAGATTATTGTGAAGCAGGAATAGTAGCTAAAGATGCAAAAAACATTGTTAGTGCATTAGATATTTTTGCAAAACAGATGGATTACAAGCTTTCCTGTGAAGTTAAGGAAGATGTGGTAATAATTAAATCTGTAGGTGAAGCAGCTCATGGAAGTACACCAGAAATTGGAGTAAATGCCATAATGCAATTATTTGCTTTCCTTGGAACTGTGGACCTTGGAACAAACGATGTGTCAGAATTCGTTGAATTTTTAAATAAGAATATAGGTATGGAAACACATGGTGAGTCTTTTGGGGTTTGCCTCGAAGATGAGAATTCAGGAAAATTATCCTTTAATGTTGGAGTTGTAAGCATGGATCAAAATTCAGCTACAATGACTTTGAATTTAAGGTACCCTGTAACAAATAAACTAGAAGATATGATGAATCCATTTAATAGTAGGATAGAAGGAACTGGAATAAAAATAGAAAAATTTGAGCACCAAGGACCATTATACTTTTCACCAGATAGCCCAATTATTAAAGCACTTCAAAAAGTTTATACTGAGCAAACTGGCGAAGAAGCTAAATTACTATCTATAGGTGGAGGAACTTATGCTAAGGAAATGCCTAACACTGTAGCATTTGGACCAATGTTCCCAGGGGAACCAGATACTATTCATAAGAAAAATGAATATATCACTATAGATAATTTAATTAAGAATGCTAAAATATATGCTCACGCATTATATGAATTAGCAAAGTAATAATGGAATAACTTATAGGCCTATATCTTATAAAATGAGATATAGGCCTTAGTATTTTAAAAGAGCTATATTTTTAAAATTAATTAATATAAAAGTTGTAGAATTAAAATGGATATAGAGGTATAATACAATATTATGAACAACTTAAACACTATAAAAAATATTAAACTTTTAGTGGAGGATAGTTATGAAAATAAAAGAGATTAAAATGGGTAAAATTAGTACTCCTTTGAAAAAACCATATAGAGTAGGAAAGAGATTCCTTACATACTCTGATGAAATAGTTATAAAAATGATTACAGATACAGGAGAAATAGGATATGGTAGTGCAGCTCCTACGCCTTCTATAACTGGAGAAACAGAGAATTCAATTATTGGAGCAATAAATTATATTAAGCCAGAAATTCTAGGACTCGACATCGATAATCTTGAAGAAATTATGAAAGTAATTCATAATTCAATTCATGGAAATAATAGTGCGAAAGCTGCTATTGATATGGCTATATATGATTTACTTTGTAAAAAATATGGAGTGCCACTTTATAAATTCTTGGGAGGATACAAAACTTCATTAACTACAGATCTTACAATAGCAAATGATACTGTAGAACAAATGGTAGGAAAATCCCTAGAAGCTGTAATGGATGGGTATACTTATTTAAAGGTAAAAATTGGGAATGATTTAGAACATGATATAGAGAGAGTAAAAGCTGTAAGAAAAGCAGTAAGACGAGGAATAAAAATAAGGGTAGATGCTAACCAAGGTTGGAGACCCAAAGAAGCTGTAAGTATTATTAGAAAATTTGAAGATATGGGACTAGACATTGAGTTTGTTGAGCAACCAGTTAATGCTTGGGATATAGATGGATTAAAATATGTAACAGATAACGTAGAAACAAAAATTCTTGCAGATGAAGCAGTTTTTGGGCCTTCAGATGCCTTTAAGATAATTGAAAGAAGAGCAGCAGATCTTATAAGCATAAAGCTTATGAAGTGTGGAGGCATAAATAATGCAATAAAAATATACAATATGGCAGAAAATATGGGTATAAGATGCATGATGGGCTGTATGCTAGAAAGTAGAATGGGCATAACAGCAGCAGCTAGTTTTGCGGCATCAAAATCTAATATGATTAAAGCAGACCTAGATACTATGTTGTTATTTGAGCATGATTCAATAATCGGAGGAGCATGTATTACAGGAAATAGAATAACTATTAATGATTCTCCGGGCCTTGGTATTTCAGATATTATTGGATGGCATGAAATTTTATAAAAATATAACCATTGAAATGGGGTGATAGTTTTGAATAATAATAAATATGATATGGACGCTAGTCTCATAGAAGTGGAATTAAAAAAGCAATTAGAATTTAATATAGAAGAAGAAAAACTAAAAGTGGATATTGAAATCATTAGTGAAGAAATTCTAAAATATATTGAAAAGAGAAAGGAAATTACAAAATATATTTTAGAGTATAGGAAAAAAGTAATTGAAGACTATAGAGATGATGAGGATATGGTAATAGAATATTTTGATCATGAGATATATGTTAAGGAAGAAGCCTTCAAAACTATTGATAGAAGACTTAAAGAGTTAACTCAGCTTAAGAGCTCTCCTTATTTTGGAAGAATTGATTTTTCGGAAGAAGATTTTGGTATTAATAAAATGTATATAGGAAGATTTGGAGTTACTCCAGAGAATACATTTGAACCACTAATAGTAGATTGGAGAGCACCAATTGCATCCTTATTTTATACCGGAGCTTTAGGAGAAGCTTTTTATGAAGCACCTAAAGAAAAGATGCTAGTGAATATTTTAGCTAAGAGACAATACATTATAAAAAAAGAAAAACTTATGGGTATGTTTGACTCAGCACTAGATATAAAAGATGAGATACTTCAAATGGTGCTTAGTAGCAATGCTTCAGAAAAGTTAAAAGATATAATAATGACAATACAAAAGGAACAGGATGACTTAATAAGACAACCAAGAATCAAAACTATTGTTGTGGATGGGGTGGCAGGAAGTGGAAAAACTACTATTGCTCTTCATAGGGTAGCTTATCTACTTTATAATTACAGAAAAATACTCCAAGATAAAGTTCTAATACTCGGACCAAATAATGTATTTATGGAGTATATATCTTTAGTGCTACCAAGCCTTGGAGAGTCAGGGGTTAAACAAACAACCTTTAGAGACTTTGCTTTTGATATTTTAGAGATTGAAGAAGTAATGAGTCTAAAAGAATACATGGAAAAAGTGCTTAGTGGTGAAAGTGAATTTACAGAGGATATTATCTATAAAAATTCTATAGAATATAAGAATTTCCTTGATGAGTCAGTAGAAAAATTAGATAGTGAATATTTTAAAATAGAAGATTTATTTTTTATGAATGAGGTAATATTATCTAAAGAAGATATAATGGAAATGTTTTATAATTATTATAAAACTATGCCCTTATTTAGGAGAAGTAAGAAAATTAAAAGAATTATTTATTCTAAGATTAGTGATGCTAGAGATGAAAAAGTTAGACTTATACAAAAGGAATATGAAAAAACTGTGTCTTTATTATCTGAGGAAGAACAAAGTTTTAAAGTAAATGATTTAGAGTTTAATAGAAAACTTAAAATACGAGAAGTTATTAAAGAGATAATAAAGTTAAAAAGAAATCTTACTTGGCTAGAAAATGGAAATTGTGTTGATTTATACAACAAAATCAATGGCTATAAAAGATTAACTGAAAATGATTTAGGTGGTATCTTGTATTTTAAAAATAAGTTAGAGGGAATAAAAGTTTCTGAGCAAATGAAACATGTAGTAATAGATGAAGCTCAGGATTATAATCAACTTCAATTCCTAGTAATAAAAGAATTAACAAGGTGTACTTCCTTAACCATAGTTGGAGATAGTAATCAACGAATTATTCCATATGATGGCAAGCTGCCTATGCATGACTTGAAAAATATACTTCCACAATGTAATGTTCAGGAGTTTAAACTAAATACTAGTTATAGATCTACAGTGGAAATTATGGAGTATGCCAATAAATATTTAAGTACAGAACCTATTGTTCCTATAGTAAGAAGTGGCGAACCTGTAACAGAAAAATCAATATCTGACACGGATGAATTTAAAAGTTATATGGTACAAAAAATTGAAGATTTTAAAAGCAAGGCTTATGAAAATATTGCAATTATATGTAAGGATATAATTGAAACAGAAAAAATCTTTAAGTTAATTAAAGACATTGCTAAGATTAAAATTATTAACAATGAAAATGCAGTGTATCATAGTGGCATTGTTGTTATTCCATCTTACTTTGCTAAGGGACTTGAGTTTGATGCAGTTATTATGCTGCTAGAAGGACCAAGTGGTACAGGAGATGAATATAAGCAAGAGGATAAACTTAGATATGTGATGGCAACTAGAGCATTACATGAGCTTCATGTGGTTCAAAAAAGTTCATTTTAGATTAAAAATTTTTTCTTATATTATGCTATAAGGTCAAGTATATATTGCTTGAATGCTTTCGCGTCGCCAAGAAATTCTAAATTAATTTTATTGAAAGAGACTAAAATTAATTAAGAATTTCTAAGGCTTGCTTAAATGCATTTTACGCAATATATACTTTTGTTAGCATAATCTTAAGAAAAAAAGAGTGTGTCATAAAAAGAATATTGTTTTCAAAATAAGAGGAGATAAACTAACGTGGTCTACTACCTTGTTAGTTCATCCCAATCTTCCTTAATCTCATTTAATTCTATTAGTGTACTAGCTTTATCTTCACTGGTTATGGAGCCACGAAGTCTAGCTATATTTAAACTTATATTATATATTTCATCTCGCTCAACACTAAATTGAATACGTGGAATTATTTTTTTCCAGGCTGAATCAATATTAGTCACATCTTGCTGAAGCATCTCCCATTTTTCAGATTTTGCATGTTCTATAGATACTTCTACAAAAGCAACTACATCTTCCGACTGGTTATGAGGTTTTTTTAAATAATTACCACCAAGCATTAATAATACAAAGACTGTTAAAGTAACTATTGGTATAGAGTATGATATTAATTTTTTCATAAAGTTAAGTTACTCCCTTATATTTTATTTGTTATTTTTTTTTATATGATCTTTATAAAGATCTATATGTAGGCCACTGGTGGCATTATAAATAGCTAAGAATACTTCGGAAGCGTCATTAATGCCTTTGCTTTTTAATTGTTTCATTAGCCATCTTTCATTCCTATTAATCTTATCTAAGCTATCTTGCAAAATGGAGCCATCGTAAATTACTTCAAAATCAATACTGGCAGGTGAAGTTTTAAGATTTAAATCCTTTGGGGTAACTGGATCACACTGAGTTTTTTTTAAGATAGACAATTGACCATCTTTTTCCAGGATTGCATAAGCCACTTGGTCTATATCAAAAATATCTTTATCTCTTAACTGTGATAGAAGGTCACCTATGGTGTATCGAAACTTTTTCATGGATTCCTCTAGTATTTTTCCATTTATAATAACGATGGTAGGCTGTCCATCTAGGTATTTTTCAGCAGTCTTTGATTTAAGAGTTATTAATTGTAAAATTAAGCATAAAGCAGTCCATGTAAATAGTCCTACCCAATGAGGCCATGCTCTACTAGTTAAATCTGTAGTTAGAGAGGAGGCTGTAGAACCTATAGTTATACCAACTACATAATCAAAAAAAGTAAGCTGACTAACCTGCTGCTTGCCGAGAATACGGGTAAATATCAATAAGGTAAAAAAGCCAATGATTCCTCTGACTAGTACTATTAGGCCTTCGTTCATGGGAATAACACCTTCCTTCAATAATATTATATCCAAGTTTATAAGTTATATTAATTTTAATATTTTACAAACAATAAATTTAAATTATTATTTCCTCAAGGTGAAATTTAAGTGATGAGTTAGCCAAGTTACTTACCACTTGCAACCTGGGTGGCACCAGAGATATAATAAGCGTGTATTCAAGTAAAAAACAAAAGGATGATAAAGATGGATTTGATAAAAATTGTTTCAAATGTTCAGAAAATTTCTGAGGCAATATCAAGTGTCATAGGGGTAGATGTGACTGTTGTAGATAATAATTATAATAGAATAGCAGGTACAGGAAGATATAGAAATTCTCTTTCCGAAAAAGTAAATGAAAAATCTGCTTTTGGGTTTTCTTTAACACAAGGAGAAAGTTTTATTATTGAAAATCCTAGGCAACATTTTACATGTTTAGAATGTGAGAATGCTTACAACTGCGAGGAATTTGCAGAGGTTTGTTGTCCAATTCATGTAGGAGACGTCACTGTTGGAGTTATTGGGCTTATTGCCTTTGAAGAAGAGCAACGGGATGCTATTATAAATAATAAAGAAAATCTAATGAACTTTTTAAATAGAATGGCGGATTTAATATCATCAAAGTTATTAGAACAGGAAAATACAGAGCAAATAAAGCTTTTAGTAAGTGAACTAGAGATAGTTCTCGATGCTGTAGATAGAGGGATTATAGCGGCGGATCACGCAGGAAACATTCTTCATTATAATACCAAAGCAGCAGAGCTATTTAAGCTTCAGGGAAATCAAATTTTAAAAACTAATATAAAAAAATTTATTGGTAGTTTAGATTTTGATTTGCTTATTGAGGAACATAAAAATTTAAAAAATAAAGAATTCACTTATAATAATAATAGCCATCATTTCAGGGGAGTTTTTGATGCAAAGCCTATTAGTATCGGCGATAAAAGCTTTGGCATAGTATGTTCTTTTAGTAATATTTCTGATTTGTTAAAAACAGTAAATCATATTACCACGGGTACCATGGTTACTTCCTTTGATAGTATCATAGGTAGTAGTTCTTGTTTAGAGCAGGTTAAAGTAGAAGCAAAAAAGGCTGCGAAATCTACTTCTACAGTGCTTATTCAGGGAGAAAGTGGAACGGGAAAAGAATTATTTGCAAGGGCTGTTCATTTTTATAGTGCTAGAGCTAAAGGGCCTTTTATTCCAATAAATTGCGCAGCTATTCCAGAACAATTACTAGAAAGTGAGCTTTTTGGGTATGAGGATGGAGCATTTACAGGAGCAAGAAGAGGTGGTAAGGCAGGAAAATTTGAACTTGCAAATAAGGGAACTATATTTTTAGATGAAATTGGAGATATGCCTATTCATCTTCAAACTAAACTTTTAAGGGTAGTACAGGAATACGCTATTGAGAAGATTGGCGGAAAAGAATCCATTCCTATAGATGTAAGAATTATTGTAGCTACTAATAAAGATTTAGAAAAAAAAGTGCTAGAGGGCGAGTTTAGGCAAGATTTGTTTTATAGATTAAATGTAATCCCACTTAATATACCTCCATTAAGGGATCGAAAAGATGATATAGTGATTCTTATGGATTATCTTTTGGAAAAATGCAACGTTAAGCTAGAAAAGCATATAAGTAAAATAGAAGATTCTGTTTTAGAAATTTTCATGAATTATCAATGGCCAGGGAACGTACGTGAATTGGAAAATACCATAGAATATGCCGTAAATATGTGCGGTAGTTCAGTTATAAAATGTATGGATTTGCCTAAGAGGTTGAAAGTTTCATCAAATATTTTAGAAATTAATAAAAATATAGGGATTATACCTATTAAGGAATTAGAGAAAAAGGAAATCTTAAAAGCATTAGAACATTTTGGACACAGCAAACAAGCGATTACGAAGGCTGCTGAGGCTTTAGAATTAAGTAGAGCAACGCTGTATAGAAAATTAAAAGAATATAAAGTGGAACAGTATCAAAATAAGAATTAATTCTCATTTTGATACTGTTTTTCTATGATTTTTATCATTTTGAGAAAAATAAAATTAAGGGGGCTATTATACCAATGATTTTATTGGCATGAATATTGCTTTAATATGTATTAGTATAGTAGTATTAAAAAACATTCATAAAGACTACATAAGTTTTTGATATATTTAAATTTGATAGTATACATATTTTTAATAATATAATTCATAGAGGGAGTGATTTCATGAAATTAAGAAATCTTATAGTTGAAACGTTGAAAGAGGAAGTAGTTCCTGCCATGGGATGTACTGAGCCAGTAGCTGTTGCTCTTGCCTGCGCAAAGGCTAAAGAATTAATGGCTTTTAATTATATAGAGAGTGCAAAAGTTTTTGTTAGTCCGAATATATACAAAAATGGATTATCAGTTGGTATACCAAATACAAAGGAAGTTGGGCTTCATATCGCAGCGGCCCTTGGGTTTATTGGTGGAGAAAGTGAAAAAGATTTAAGAGTACTTGAAGGAATTAATGAGAGGCAAGTACAACTTGCGAAAGAACTTTTGCATAGTGGAAAAGTATCATTAGACATTAAAGATACTGAAGACAAGATTTATGTAGAAGTAAATCTTGTGACAGATAAAGGCAATTGCAATGTGATTATAAGCGGAAAACATAATAGATTTGTTTATATTGAAAGACTAGGAGAAGTCCTCTTAGATTTAAGAAAAGGGGATAAAAAAAGCAATATTGGAAAGAACATTCTATATGGTTTAAAAGTAAGAGAAATTATAAGCGAAATTGAGAAAATTCCTCATGAAGATATAGCTTTTATGTTAGATGGAGTAGTAATGAATGAAGCTATAGCTGAAGTTGGACTTAAAGAAAAAATGGGCATGGGGGTTGGATTTAGTCTTAAGAAAGGTATGGAGCAAGGATTTCTTTGTGAGGACTTAATGACTTCTTCAATGATGCTAACTGCAGCTGCTAGCGATGCTAGAATGTCCGGAATAAATTTATCAGTTATGAGTAGCAACGGAAGTGGAAATAATGGGCTTACAGCAATTTTACCATTAGTAGCATACAAAAATAAATTTAATGTGACTGATGAAAAACTGGCTAAAGCAGTTGCAATAAGTCATATTATGAATAGCTATATAAAACATTATATAGGAAGATTATCAGCGCTTTGTGCTTGTGGTGTTGCAGCTGGAACTGGTTCTGGGGTAGCTATAGCATGGTTAATGGGTGCGAGTGAAGAGCAAATAGATGGTGTTATAAAGAACACCCTTGCAAATACAAGCGGTATGATATGTGATGGTGCAAAGGAAGGATGTGCATTAAAGCTTTCCACATCTGCATCAGTTGCTGTGCAATCCGCAGTTTTGGCTATAAATGGTTCTATTGTACCTGCAAGAAATGGAATTGTTGCAGAAACTGCTGAAGATACAATTATGAATTTAGGAGTTTTATCTTCAGAAGGCATGAATATTGCGGATGTTGTTATATTAAATACTATGAAGAAAATGCAAAAAGAGTTTGAGACCTTGCCGTTACATGAAAATTCAAAATCATACTTAAAAAAACAAGGCATTATCGCATAGCATTTAATAAAACAAATAATGAGTGAGAATGTATTATATTTTACATCTTATTCTCATAAATTTATTTAAAAAAATTGTAATTTACTATTGAATTTTATTTTAATTCTGATATAATAAAATCAATAGATAGTAATTAAACTTACTTAAAAATTTTATATGAATATATATTTCTGGGATATTCGTGAAGCTCTTATTTTCAACCTACAGTATTAATACGGGAGTTCAAGATCTAGATGCATACTAGGCCTATAAGACCAATATTTAATTGGCAAGGACTGCTAAACATCTCTGAGGACACCCACCTATCATAAAGATAGGTGCAAAAATTGGGGCAACGGTACCTTGGATTATAAATTTAAAAATTTTGGTTCGTTTATAAAAGAGATAGAAATATCTCTTTTTTTAGTTTGTAAAAAATTATTAAATTTTGAAAATTAATCGGGGACGGTTAACAACTATTTATACTTTTCTTTTTTATGCTATAATTGTATTAAATTAATAAGGCAGTTATAAAAAAATACCAGCTTAATGAATAGTTGCTTTTTTGAATATGATTAGTATAGAGGTGAAGTTTTATGACAGATGATAAAATTCTACAAATGATAGAGAGTAACCCAATTATTATAAAAAATATTAAAGAACTTAGTGAGGAAATGAAGATTAGGGCTATAAAAAAAGATGGGATAATGATACGTTATATAAAAAATCCTACAAAACAGATGCAAGACATGGCAATAAAAAGTAATTGTATGGCCATTGAGTTTATAGAAAATCCAACTTATGATATGAAAAAATATGTTGTATCAAAGATTTGGAATACTTTAGACTTTATAGATAATCCCAGCGCCGAATTAATAAAGATCGGTATTAAGCAAAAAGGGTATGCAATAAAATATGCCAAAAGCCCCAGCATCGAATTACAAAAATTAGCTATAGAAAGAGATTATGACTCTATAAGATTTATAGACAGCCCAATTGAAGAAATACAACTTTTAGCTATAGAAAAAAATTATGAGACTTTAAGATATATAGAAAATGCAACTATAAAGGCGGAGATATTGGCCATTACGGAAAATGAAGCTGCTATAAAGTTCATTTTAAACATAGATGAAAATAAAAAAATATTGTTTTTAAAACACAATTCCCTGGTAATGAAATATTTTATTAATGACCTACCAAGGGATGCGGTGGAGATGGCTTTTAAAGAGGTATTATCTAAAGAAGATATATCAGAAAAATATGTAAGGGATTTTATTAACTGTGAAAGTATAAATGAGAAATATGGTAATATATCATTGGATAAAATCATTTTTATTTATAAATATGGAAGTAAAACCTGCAAAAAAATAGCGGTTGATGAAAAACTGAAGATGATGTAGGAGGAGATAAGTTATGAATTTTAAGGATACGCTGCAAAGCGCGGAACTTGTTATAGAAACTGATGAAGTACCAATAATTGTAGGAGAAAGCGGTATAGGAAAAACTGCCCTAGCTAAAGAACTCGCAAAAAAGAAAGGCTGGAGCCTAGTTGTTATAGATGGAAACCTTTTAAAAGAAGGAGAAATAGGTGGCCTTCCAACAGTTGAGGACTATAGTTTTAAGGATGATAGCGGTAGGGCTATTAGTAAAAAAAATACTGTTTACGCGGTTCATACAAAGCTACAGGAAATAGATAGTTTGATAGATGATGGCAAAGAAGTGTTTTTATTTATTGATGAAATAAACCGTTGTGAGCATACTGTGCAACAAGAGCTTATGAATCTTATATTAAACAGAGATATAAATGGGTATAAGCTTCATGATAGAGTGAAAATATTAGCTGCAATGAATCCTTCTAGTAAATATGGAGACGATGTTGACTATCAAGTAGTTGATATGGATGCAGCACAGGAAAATAGATTTGTTTGGCTTTATATGGAAAGCGATTCAAAAGCTTGGCTGAGCTGGGCTATTGAAAATAAAATAGAGCAAAAGGTTATAGAGTTTATATCTACTTTCCCGGAATATTTACAAAGCACACTAAAGGGTGAGCAGATAAAGGCAACTCCTAGAAGCTTTGAACGGGTGTCTAAAAGCTATAGGATTTACAAAACAAATAAAGACAAAACTCCTAAAAGAGTATTTTTAAATATTCTAAAAGGTAATTTAGGTGATAGAATTGCTCATGAGTTTATGGCTTTTGAACAGGAGAATAATAAACCTTTAATTTCTTATGAAGAGGTGTTTGAGCCTTCAGAATTGACACAAGAGGTTATAGGAAAAGTAAAAAAAGAAAGCCACACAAGATTATACTTGATAGCAAAGAATATTTTGCATAATTTAGATAGAAAAGAAATTTTAAATAGCGATATAACAAGATTTGTAGAGTTTTTGGGGTTATATCCTGTAGACCTAGGCATAGGGATTATGCAGGATATTAAAGAGAGTTATAATGTTGTTTATAAATTGTGTTTGGAAAATGAAGCTTTCGTTGAAATGTATTTTAAGGCCTATAATGAGATAAAAGGCTAGGTGATATTATGGGAAAGGTATTTGAAAGTCTTAAAAACTCACTTTACGACCAGATTTCTAATCTGAAAAGAATTGAAGACATGCCAAAAGATTTTAATGAAGAATTTTTGAAACTTATTACTATGGTTAATTTTATGCTCATAGAAGATAATGAAAACTTTTATGGCTATTTTCTACTTCAAATGTCTAGAGAAATAAAATATGATATAACGTCGCCCACAGCTGTGAATTTTAAATTGTCTAAATATGTAATTTATTTCAATCCATATATTTTTTTGAATCTTACAGGGGAGCAGATGAAAAGCACTATTAAACATGAGATTTATCACATACTATCATTTCATTTAAATCGTGCAACAGTACTTAAAACAAAATATAGTAACTTGGCTATTAATATGGCGATGGATATAGTAGTTAATCAGCATCTAAAGGATCTTCCACACTTTGCTACAACTTTAGATAGTATAAATTTTAAGTATAGTTTAAATATGCAACCTTATATGATTATGGAGTATTATGTGGATAAAATTCAAATGGCTCTAAATTTATTAGAGGAAAAAGATGAAAGTAAGGAAGATGAGTCTAAGTACGAGCAGATAAAAAAAGAATATGATGCTGCGAGTACTCATGATTTATGGGAAGAATCCACAGAAATAGATCAAGAGACACTTAAAAATTTTACAGAGAAATTTGTAGTGTTAGCAGAGAAGGGCGCAGTTCCTCTTTATTTGGAGGATATGATTAAAGGTATTGCAGGGGAAAAGGGTGAAATTCCTTGGAATATGTATCTAAGGAAAATGATGGGAACGCTAGAAGGTGACAAAAAGAAGACTATTACAAGAAGAAGTAGACGCCAACCTAATAGATTAGATTTAAGAGGAGAACTTAGGGGGCATACAGCTAGAATTACCCTGGCTATAGACATAAGTGGAAGTATTAGTGATGAGGAATTTCATGGAGCAATAAAAGAGGTTTTTAATATTGTAAAAACTTATAAACATGAAATAACACTTCTTGAATGTGATACGGAAATAAGACAAGCATACAAGGTGAAATCCATTAATAATGTACGCAAGCGAAGCAGTACTGGCGGCGGTGGTACAAAATTTACACCGGTTTTTAATTATGTGAATAATACTGATACAAACATACTAATATATTTTACAGACGGAAAGGGTGAAGTAAACCTAGGTGTAACGCCAAAAGGCTATAAAACCTTGTGGGTTATATCAGGGCGTGGTGATAAACTTTCATTAGGGCAGCCCTTTGGCACGGTAAAAAAACTAAAACCTGTAGACATAAAAGAGGATACTGAGGATAGGATAGATGTAATGGTGGATGGTTTTTCTGGGAATAACCATGAGCCAATATATTAGGAAATTTTTCTTAGGTTATGCTATAAGGTCAAGTATAATATAATAGCTTTATTTTAGTAGGGAAGATATAATTAAAGTATTCATTGGGCAAAATTAAAACATGAATAATCAAATAAGTTAAAGGCGGAAATATATGAGAAATTTAAAAATGATATTAGAATATGATGGAAGCAGATATAAAGGATGGCAAAAACAAGAGGATAACGATTTAACATTGCAAGGTAAAATTCAAAGTGTATTGTCTAAGATGGCAGGAGAACCTATTGAGGTTTCAGGTTGCGTGCGAACAGATGTAGGGGTACATGCTGAAAATTATATGGCCAATTTTCATACAAATAGCGATTTAAGCAATGAAGCTATACTGGATTATCTATATGAATTTTTACCAGAAGATATAGTAGTGAAATCTATGGTAGAAGCAAGTGAAAAATTTCATGTGGCATATAACATAAAATCAATTACATATGTTTATAAAATAAATAATAATGAATTAAGAAATGTATTTAATAGAAAATATGTTTATCATAGTGAGGGCAAACTTAATTTAGAAAAAATGAGAATTGCAGCAGAATCTTTAGTTGGAACTCATGACTTTCAGGGATTTACTACGGTCACAGCTGATACTAAATCTACTATTAGAACTATTAATTATATAAACATAATTGAGAAAAATGATATGGTGGAAATAGAAATTAACGGTAATGATTTTTTGTGGAATATGGTAAGAATTATTATAGCAAGTCTTATAGATATAGGTGAAGGAAAGCTAGAGGTAGAAGATATAGAAACGCTGTTAACTGAAAAAACAGAGTCAAAATATAGCTTAATGGCTAAATCAAAAGGGCTATCACTAAGAAATATAGAATACTAGGATAACAAAGTATGAAATTTGTCTCTGTAAATAATTGTACAAAAAAGAGAAAGTGATATTCACTTTCTCTTTTTTGTTAATGCATTTTTCTATTTAACTATTACTAGCTCATATTCGTCAGTACCAAGGCCAATAGCCTTTGCATGGGCTAGTCCAACCTTCCAATTTGTATCAGGATGTATATGAGAAAATTTATCTTGTCCCTCATGATAATCTCTATCGGAAAGTTCAGTTGCGTATAATGCTGTTGATTTGTTAACCATATCAACGCAAGCTTGATCTAAGGCTACTGGATCAAAGGACGCAGCTATGCCTATATCTGGAACAATTGATACATCGTTTGAGTTCCAACAATCACAATTAGGGGAAACATTCATAATAAAGCTAATATGGAAAGTTGGCTTATCTTTAGCAACTGCATAGGCATATTCTGCAATCTTTTCATTAGCAATGTCCGCGGATTCATTCCACTTTACAGTTGCTGAGTCAAAACGACATACGGCAACACATTGACCGCAGCCTACACATTTATCATAATCTATAGTTGCTTTCTTATTCTCATTAAATGAAATTGCACCATGCAGGCAATTTTTAATGCAGAGTCCACAGCTTACACATTTATCATGTTTCATAACAGGGTTGGAAGCAGAATGCATTTCAAGCTTTCCTCCAATGGAACCAGAGCCCATACCTAAATTCTTTAATGATCCACCAAAACCAGTCATTTCATGGCCCTTAAAGTGGGTCATAGAAATAACTATATCTGAATCTGCAATGGCTGAGGCTATTTTAGCAGTTTTGCAATATTTTTGGTGTATTGGAATTTCTCTATAATCCCCACCTTTTAATCCATCGGCTATAATTACGTTACAGCCAACTGACATTGGATTAAAACCATTTTCCATGGCTGCTTCAATATGATCTACAGCATTAAACCTTCTTCCAGAATATAATGTATTTGCATCGGTAAGGAAAGGCTTACCACCTAGTTCTTTCACAAGTTTAACAATGCTACCAGCATAGTTTGGTCGTATGTAGGAAAGATTTCCTGGCTCTCCAAAATGAATTTTTATAGCTACGAATTTATTTGTAAAATCAATATTTTTTATACCTGCATCTACTACAAGTTTTTGAAGCTTATCCAATAGATTATATCCTGGCTTTGTTCTTAAGTCTGTAAAATATACCTTTGATTTTTTCATTTAGGTACCTCCTAGGGCTATAATAATATTTATTCGAATTAATTTATATAATTCTACTATTATAACATATTGTAACAAAGGTTTCCAATTATAAATACTGCCATTTAGTACATTTAGGAGGGAAAGTTCTCTAGGTTCCATATATACAGGGATAGAAATTGTTGCCTTGCTTAAAGGTGTACAAGAATCATGACTAACTTAGTGTAAATAAGCCTAATAGTAAAAAACATATTAAATGCCAGAAATTAATTATCAAATAAACTGAAGTAGCAATATTAATAATAATATTGGACTGCTTTAACTGAGTTTCATTTGCCTTTTTCATTCTAATGTATAGGCACAATAACAACACCGCTGGTAGTACAATTTTTAATATAAAACTAGTAGATAAACTTTGCAGGGCTTTTGTCATTAAAAAATTTGTCTCTAGGAATAAGCCCGTAGACAAAAGTAATATAGTAAATAATATATCAGTTACATTCAGCAAGTATAAAATGAAAAGCTTATATTTTATATTTCTAAGTGTATAGTTTTTTATAAAAGTTATCAATGTAAACACCTCATTCAAGAGTTAGTATATTCAAGTAAAATGATAAATATATTATTATTGTTAGTTATGTTAAAATTTATTTTTATTTGACTAGTATTTGCATATAAAAAAATAAATATACAGCGACCTGTTGGAGTGCATTAAGGATGGATTTAACAATATTTAAGAATGTGATGATAAATGCATGGGTATTATATAGCCTGTGAAATAATACGTATTGCAGAAAATAATGCAAGGCTTAAATCAAAATTATAGTAATTAAAAATAAAATGATTATATATGTTATAAAAAAATACGTAATTATATAATATATAATTTAAAAATTTAGAATGAAGCAGTATCATATCTGCTTCATTTTTTATGAGGAATTATATATGAATAATAATATACATAACTTATGCTTCAGAGGGAGTCCTTGAAAAGTAAAGCAGTTTTGAATGAAAATTTCTTTAAAAAAGAGGTTGACACATCTTATTTTTAGTATTAGTATATAAGTATACCACCCCCACGCCAGGGGGGAGGGTATAGGAGGGGCGAAATAATGAATAATGAGCAAAAAGAAGCTATAAAGGCTTTAAAAATATCAAAATTAATTGGTAAATAAAATATATGGAAATTATACAAGGAGGGAAATTATATGGTAACTAAGTCATTAAAAATAGAAGGCATGACCTGTGCATCTTGTGCAAAGGCTGTAGAAAGAGCTACTAAAAAATTGCAAGGAGTAAATGAAACGAATGTAAATATTGCTACAGAAAAACTAAGTATAAACTTTGACGAAGCAGTGGTTTCTGTAGAAGATATTCAAAGAGCTGTTGAAAAAGCAGGATATAAAGCAATTGGTGATGATGTTAATAAAACTATGAAAATAGAAGGAATGACCTGTGCGTCTTGTGCGAAGGCCGTAGAAAGAGCTACAAGAAAGCTTGATGGAGTTACAGAGGCAAATGTTAATTATGCAACTGAGAAGTTAAGTATAAACTACGAACCTTCAAAGGTTAAAGTTATAGATATAAAGAAAGCAATAGAAAAAGCTGGATATAAGGCTATAGAAGAAGAGACTACAGCAGATGCAGATAAAGAGAAAAAAGAAAAAGAAATAAAACTATTATGGAAAAAATTCATTATATCTGCCATATTTGCAGTTCCACTACTATATATATCTATGGGTCATATGATAGGATTTCCTCTTCCAGATTTTATTAATCCAATGATGAATCCTGTAGCTTTTGCTTTAATACAATTAATTCTAACTATACCTGTTGTAATTGCTGGTAATAGATACTATACAGTAGGATTTAAAGCATTGATTAGAAGAAGTCCAAATATGGACTCACTTATTGCAATAGGTACATCAGCAGCTGTTCTTTATGGAATATTTGCAACAGTTAAGATTATTTTAGGAGATACAAGTTATGCTATGGACTTATACTTTGAGTCAGCGGCAGTAATTATCACTTTAATAACCCTTGGTAAGTATTTAGAATCTGTTTCTAAGGGAAAGACCTCTGAAGCTATAAAAAAGCTTATGGGACTTGCTCCTAAAACAGCTATGGTTATAAGAAATGGAAAAGAAATAGAAATTACAATTGAAGAAGTGGAAGTAGGAGATATTATAATAGTTAAACCAGGAGAAAAGATGCCTGTAGATGGCAAAGTTGTAGAGGGTACTACTTCTGTAGATGAGTCAATGATTACAGGTGAAAGTATGCCAGTAGAAAAAAATTCTGGAGACAAGATTATTGGTGCAAGTATAAATAAAAATGGAACTATAAAATATGAAGCTACTAGAGTTGGCAAGGATACAGCGCTTGCTCAAATTATAAAATTAGTTGAAGATGCTCAGGGATCTAAAGCTCCAATTGCAAAACTTGCAGATGTTATTTCAGGTTACTTTGTTCCAATAGTTATAACCTTGGCAGTGTTATCTGGTTTAGGATGGTACTTCATTGGTGGAGAATCAGCAATGTTCTCACTTACAATATTTATATCTGTTCTAGTAATCGCTTGTCCTTGTGCCCTTGGACTTGCTACTCCAACAGCAATAATGGTTGGTACGGGTAAAGGTGCAGAACATGGCGTTTTAATAAAAAGTGGTGTAGCACTAGAAACTGCTCATAAAATACAAACTATAGTATTTGACAAAACAGGTACTATTACTGAAGGTAAACCAAAGGTCACTGATGTGGTGGTTATAAATGGCATAGCACAAAACGACTTACTGCAATTAGCAGCTTCAGCAGAAAAAGGATCAGAACATCCACTTGGAGAAGCAATTGTAAAAGGAGCCACAGAAAAAGGATTAGAATTTAAGAAACTTGATTTCTTTAAAGCCATTCCGGGTTATGGTATTGAAGTTAAAATAGATGGTAAAAACATTCTACTTGGAAACAGAAAACTTATGATTGAAAGAAAAATATCCTTAGAAAAGTTAGAAAAAATTTCAAACAGATTAGCCCAAGAAGGTAAGACCCCAATGTATATAGCTATAGAAAGTAAGATGGCAGGTATCATCGCTGTTGCTGATACTGTTAAGGCAAGTAGTAAGAAAGCAATAGAAAAGCTTCATGAGATGGGAATTGAAGTAGCAATGATAACTGGTGACAATAAGAGAACGGCACAGGCTATAGCTAAACAAGTCGGAATTGATAGAATATACGCCGAAGTATTACCACAAGACAAGGCAAATGTCGTTAAAAAGCTTCAAGCTGAAGGCACAAAGGTTGCTATGGTTGGTGATGGTATAAACGATGCTCCAGCACTAGCGCAAGCGGATATCGGTATAGCTATCGGCTCTGGAACAGACGTTGCAATGGAATCAGCAGACATAGTTCTTATGAGAAGCGACTTAATGGATGTTCCTACAGCGCTACAATTAAGTAAAAGTACTATAAGAAATATTAAACAAAATCTATTCTGGGCATTTGGGTATAATACAATAGGAATACCAGTTGCTATGGGAATCCTACATGTATTTGGAGGACCATTATTAAATCCTATGATAGCAGGAGCTGCAATGAGTCTTAGTTCTGTGTCAGTAGTAGCCAATGCTTTAAGATTAAAGGGATTTAAGCCAGTTAGATAGATATTAAAATATATGATTTAGGAAGTATTATTGAATATATAGAATATTAGGAGGAATACAATATGATAAAAAAAATATTAATTGAAGGAATGAAGTGCGAAAATTGCGTTAAGCATGTGAAGGAGGCAGTAGGTAGTGTAGAGGGTGTAATTAGTGTAGATGTAAATCTTTCTAATAAATCTGTTATAATTGAGACTAACACTGAGGTAAGTGATGAAGCTATAAAACTTGCCGTTAATAGTGAAAAATATAAAGTAGTTGATTTGTAATTAATCTTGACATAAATTGAATAATAATTTAAAATTAGACTCCATATGGGAGTGATAAAATATGAATGAAGAAAAGAAAAAAGCTTTACTGGCCTTAAAAACTTCAAAAGGACAAATAGAAGGCATAATTAAAATGATTGAAGAAGAAAGGTACTGTATGGATATATCCAATCAGATAGTTGCATCTCAGTCTTTATTGAAAAAAGCTAATTTATTGATTTTAAAACAGCATCTCAATCATTGTGTAAAAGATGCCTTCATAAATAACATGGGAGATGAAAAAGTAGATGAAATAATAGGTTTACTTTCTAAGTTATTAAAAGACTAAATAAAAGAGACTAGACAATGATAAATGAGAGTTCTATTAGATACAGAGTTACTAAAGATACAGCGTTAGCTCAAATTATTTTCTTCATAACTTCTTCATGAAATTAGTGTATTGTTTATATAATTTAATTAAGAATGTGAATTAAGTACAAAGAGCTGTGGATAACCACAGCTCTTTAAAATTACCTGTTATTTAAATAATCATCTTCATATCCATTTATCTTTTTAATAACCTTTGTTAATACTTCATCTACTTTAGAAAAATCCATATTTGGAATAAAGGAAGTTTCAAGTTCGTCATGTAGAGCTTTAGCTTCTTTTATTGTGGCTAAACCCTTGTTTAAAAGTGTGAAAAACTGGGCTGCATCATATTCCATTTCAGCTTTGTTTTTTTCGAGGGTACTAAGATTTAAGCAGTCTCTCATGTCAATTACAGTACCGGGTAGATCTAAATTATTTATTTCATTGGAGGTTAAAATGGCAACATTTAAGTCGGGAATCAATATATGCTCGATTTTTTCAGGAATAAGGGGCGTATGGAAAATTTCTACATAGTGACCACGCCTTAAGGCTTCAGAAGATAAGAATTCTAGTATACTTGACTTGCCAGTACCAGGACCGCCTTTTAGTACATAAATTTTCTTGTAATCTGAGCACAAGTTTTCAATATAGGTAATAATACCATTAGGTGTAAAAGCTGTAGCGAATAAATGTCGATCATAACCCATATTAGATGCTGGAGTAGTAAATAGTGATTCTTTTAGATTTTCTTTTAGTAGGTTTAGCTTATTAATATTTAAGGCTTCATTATTATAGGTATACCAATCATCATAAACTAATTTAGCTGCTCCAAAAAATTTATAGGCTCTTTTAAAAGTTTTACCCACTTTTTTATTTATGTCGATTATTTTATGCCTATATTTCTTAAAGCCTTCCTCATCCCAACAATCTCCCATGTTTAGAATTTCATCTACAGCTCCAGGATTTACGGGGTCTACTACATGAGGTGAAGTCCCATCAAGTATTGCTACATTAAGTTCTTTAATAACTAATCCATCTAATGAATTATTATCAGAAGAGCAGTGATGGTATTCTATGTCGTAGCCTTTTTCATTAAAGTATTTACCAACTTTCTTCATTAGGGAGGATTTACCTGTTCCAGGGCCTCCTTTTATGCATATTATTCTTCTTGCTTCATCCTGACCTAATATATACCTATAGAAGGAATAGAAGCCTCTTGAAGTATTGCCACCAGGGAAAATATTTTTAATAGTACCTTGCATAAATATCACACTCCATATCATCATATCAATATATAATATTCACAAGCATAGAAAATGGTGATATAGAAAACCCTGATAATATAATTTAGACACCGCCTAAATTAGAAGAATATATAATTTAACAATTGAAAATAAGTTAAAAACTAGGGTTGACAAAAATAAAATATGGCATATAATAAAAACATAACTATTCCTATATGAATACTAATATATACAATGAAAAAGGAAAGTAATATGTTCAAAGGGTACAGAGAGGAAGCACTGCTGAGAAGCTTCTACCGAAAAATATATGAAGTGCCCTTTGGAGTATGGACCCGAAATTATAGTAGGGGACTACGGGTTCGCCCGTTAAAGCGATAAAGCATTTTGTGCTTGAAATTAAGTGAGATTTTATATCTAATTAGGGTGGGACCGCGAAGTTTATAGCTTCGTCTCTATAAAAGGAGACGGGCTTTTTTGACGTCAAAAATATATCTGTATTTTTGAAAAAGGTCTTAGTCACAACAATATTTTTAAATATGTTATGCAAAAATTAAATGGAGGCGATGTTATGGGTTCGTTAGATTATTTTAATAAGATAGCTAAAAGTTGGAACGTAATAAGAAGTGAGTATTTTGAGGAAAGGTTAAAGTATGAAGTATTATCTAAAGTAAATATAAAAGATAAAGTAGTGGCTGACCTTGGATGCGGCACTGGATTTTTATCCTTGGCACTGGCATTAGAGGCAAGTATTGTATTTTCTATAGATCAATCTGTAAATATGCTTAGAGAATCTAAAAAATTAATGGAAACTAAAAAATTCAACAATGTATATCCAATAAAATCATCTATAGACAACTTGGTTTTATTTGATGAATCTGTAGATGTGGTATTTATTAATATGGCTCTTCATCATGTGAAGGATGCTAAAAAAGCTATTGAAGAGATGTATAGAATAATTAAAAAAGATGGGACGTTAATAATATCAGATGTACTAGAGCACAATGGTCAGTGGGCAAAGGATGAGATGTTTGACGAATGGCTTGGTTTTTCAAATCAGCAGTTGGAAGAGTGGCTAACTGGCGTTGGTTTTGACATAGTGAATATTGAAAATACAAATTTGAAATGCAAAGGATATTCTAGCAAAGGTGAATTTACTGAAACTGGGATTTTCATTGCAGTAGCAAATAAGGGAGGGCTAAATTATGAAATTTAATTCATTATTAATGCAAGAAGAAATGTCTAAGGGAAAGGTTAAAGTTGAAAGTTTTTCATTAGATCACACAAAGGTAAAGGCACCTTTTGTAAGAAAATGCGAGGTAAAGATAGGTGAGAAGGGCGATATAGTAACAAAGTTTGATTTAAGATTCATGCAACCAAATGTTGAGTTTATGGATATAGCAGCTATCCATACCTTAGAGCATTTGCTTGCTGGATATATGAGAGAAGTAATGGATGGAATTATAGACATTTCACCCATGGGATGTAGAACAGGGTTTTATATGATTACATGGAATGATGTGAGTGTGGATAAGGTTATAGAAACTTTAAATTATGGACTTGCAAAGGTAATAGAGTCAGAGGAGATACCAGCAGCCAATAAATTTCAATGTGGAAATTATAAAGAGCATTCCTTAGAAGGTGCAAAAGAATATGCAAAATTAGTTCTAAATAGGGGTGTTAGCAGTGAAATATATAAATAGCATATTAGATATTATAGGAAATACACCACTTATTAAATTAAATAATTTGGGCGTAAAAGAAGGTGTAAATATCTTCGCAAAACTAGAGGGGGAGAACCCCGGTGGTAGTGTTAAAGATAGAGTTGGAGTTTACATGATAAAAGATGCAGAAGACAAGGGTACTTTAAAGGCTGGATATACCATTGTTGAAGCTACTGCAGGAAATACTGGCATAGGAGTTGCACTTGCAGCCTTAAATAAAGAATACAAAGTAATATTTGTGGTTCCAGAAAAGTTTTCTGTAGAAAAGCAAACCTTGATGAGAGCATTAGGAGCAACTATTATTAATACACGGAGGGAGGACGGAATGCTAGGGGCTATTGCCAAAGCAAAAGAACTACTTAATGAAATTCCTAATTCTATTTCACTCCAGCAATTTGAAAATGATGCTAACCCAAAGGCTCATTATGAAACTACAGGACCAGAAATATATGATGCCTTAGAAGGTGAAATTGATTATTTTGTGGCAGGAGCAGGGAGTGGCGGTACCTTTAGTGGTGTTATGAAATATTTAAAGGAAATGAATAAAAATACAAAGGGTATATTAGTGGATCCTTATGGTTCAACTCTTGGTGGTGGTGAAGAGTTTTGTTATGATATAGAAGGAATAGGAAACAATTTTGTGCCTGGAACCATGGATATGAGTTTAGTGGATAACATTATAAAGGTTTCTGATGATGAAGCTTTAAACATGCTAAACCTAATTGCAGTAAAAGAAGGGCTTATTGTAGGTAGCTCTTCGGGGGCTGCATTAGTAGCTGCAATAAAACTTGGGAAAACCATTGAAAAGGGGAATATTGTTGTGATACTGCCCGATAGAGGAGATAGATATTTTAGCAAGAACATTTATAATTAATACTTGTGCTTATAAACATACTGTGATACACTAAGAACTAATTTAATAAGTAAACTACCTAGGGTAGAGGTGCTATATCTAAAAGTACTTGTTCGGAGCTGGCAGGCGAGGATGAATAAGGAAAGGAGCTATAGCCGAAGAAGATATATTTTGTGAAAATATTTTCTGGTTTTACATATAATATGTGTACGACTGTCACTGACTTTTCAGTGGAGAACTACAAGGTACACGAAGTTTGTATAAAAACATGTATTTTTATGCAGCAAAGGTGTTCCTTTGCTGCATTTATTTTTTTTGAAACAATAGCTTAAGCAAGTACACTAGATATAAAGGGGAATGATTGTATTATGGCAGTAGTTGTTCAAAAATATGGAGGTTCTTCTGTAGGTACTACAGAGAAAATTAAAGGTATTGCAGAAAGTATAGTAAAAAGAAAAAATGAAAACACAGATTTAGTTATAGTTGTATCTGCTATGGGGAAAACTACGGATGATTTAATAGCTCTATCAAAAGGTATAACGCAGGAACCAGATAAGAGGGAACTCGACGCTATATTATCAACAGGAGAAATAATTTCAAGTGCACTACTCGCCATGGCAATTAAGGCTTTAGGATGTGATGCTATAAGCTATACTGCACACCAAATTGGCATTCAAACTAGTGGACAATATGGTAAAGCATTAATTAAGGATATACAAGATAAGAAAATTAAAAAAAGCTTAAAAGAAGGCAAAATTGTAATAGTTGCTGGCTTCCAAGGAATAAATGGAGATGGTGATATTACCACCTTAGGCAGAGGTGGATCTGATACCACTGCCGTAGCTTTGGCTGTTAAACTTTGCGGTAGCTGTGAAATATATACGGATGTGGCCGGAATATATAGTGTAGATCCTAGAGCATATGGAGAGGCTAAGAAATTAGATGAAATAGAATATGAAGAGATGTTGGAGCTAGCCAGTTTGGGAGCTCAAATAATGCATTCAAGGTCTATAGAGCTTGCTCAAAAATATGGTATCCCTATATATGTAGGGCTCAGTAATAGCGATATTAAAGGAACTGTAATTAGGGAGGTTAAAAATATGGATATGGAAAGTAAACCAGTAACGGGAATAGCAACTAGTGATGAGGATGTGGCAGTAACTCTCCAGCGTATACCTAAAGACGTGAATATATTGGCCACTATATTTGAAGCTATAGGAAGTAAAAGAATTAATATAGATATGATAAGTCAAACGTCGCCTATAGATGGAACCGTAAATGTATCCTTTACAATTCCTAAAGAAAGTTTAAAGGATAGTTTAGAAATTATAGATAACGCAATAGTAGATAATAAAGTTATAGTTGATGAGGATATAACTAAATTTTCAGTGGTGGGGCTTGGAATGAAAACAACCTCAGGAGTAGCAGCTAGAGTGTTTAGGGTTTTTAGCAAAAACAGTATCGAGATTAAAATGATTACTACTTCAGAAATAAGAATTACTTGCGCTATTAAAACAGAAGATAAATTAAAGGCTATACAAGTTATTGCAAAGGAATTTAATATGTAAATAAGCTATAGAAGGAGGGATTCATGTGAGATTTTTTGGTAATATAGTGGACGAAAATAATAAATTAAATATTGCAGGCGTTAGTGCGCAGGCTCTAGCTAAGGAATACGGAACCCCTCTTTATGTAATGGATGAACAGCTTATACGCGGTAATTGTAGGAGGTTCTCTAAAGCTTTTGAAGGTCAGGAAGATGGGAATAAGGTAGCTTATGCGGGAAAAGCATTTTTAACTATGGCTATGTGCGAAATTGTAAAAAGCGAAGGACTATATTTGGATGTAGTCTCAGGGGGAGAATTATATACTGCCTATAAGGCTGATTTTCCATTAAGAAAGGTGTATTTCCATGGTAATAATAAAACATTGGATGAAATTGAAATGGCGATAGAACTGGGGGTAGGAACTTTTGTGGTAGATAATCTTCATGAAATGGAGATTATACATAAAAAGGCAATGGGAAAAGGCATTATGCAACGGGTTCTTCTTCGCGTAACTCCAGGAATAGAAGCTCATACTCATGAGTATATAAAAACTGGTCAAATTGATTCAAAGTTTGGGTTTACTGCATTAAATAACGAATTAGAGGGAGTTATAAAAACTGCGTTAAACTTTTCAAATATAAAACTTGCAGGACTACACTGTCATATAGGGTCTCAAATTTTCGAGTTACAACCTTACAGAGATGCTGTGGGCATAATGTTGTCTTTCATTAAGGATATTAAAGAAAAATTCAGTTATGATATAGAAGAGTTGGATCTAGGGGGAGGCTTTGGCGTTTATTATAACAAAGGTGATGAGCCAAAAGAAATAGAGGACTTCTGCAGAGTAATAATCCAGGAAGCTAAAATTAAGTGCAAGGAGTATGGAATAAAATCACCTACGCTTGTAATAGAGCCAGGGAGGTCTATCGTAGCTAATGCGGGAATTACTTTATATACTGTAGGTGCTATAAAGGATATACCAAATGTAAGAAAATATGTGGCAGTAGATGGTGGCATGACAGATAATATAAGGCCGGCATTATACAATGCAGAGTATCAATGTGTACTTGCCAATAGAATAAATGAACCTTGTATGGAGGTAGTTACAATAGCTGGTAAGTGCTGTGAAAGTGGAGATATATTATTAGAAGGTGTAAGATTACCAGTGGTTGATACTGGAGACCTTATGGCTGTACTTTCAACGGGGGCTTATGGATATTCAATGAGTAGTAATTATAATAAAATACGGAAGGCTGCGGTAGTTTTAGTAAGTGAAGGAAAGCATAGACTTATATGCAAAAGACAAACTTACAAGGACATGATTAGTAATGAAGTGTGCTTATAAGTGAAAAAATCGACTTCGTGCCTTGTAATATGAGCTCGAAACGTGAAATTTCATTAAGAAATTCTAAACTTTTGAAAATATAAAATTCTCTGACGCTCACATTCGCCTTCCTGGCTCAGCTTCGCTAGCCTGCCGTCCTGGCAGGCTCACGAGAATTTTATATTTGCAAAAGAAGAATTTCTAAATGGAATTTCAATGTTTTTTCGCTTCTTATTGCAAGGAACGAAGTCGAAATTTTATACTTATTTAGTCTAAGTAGCCCTCGGGATATTCCTTAGGGGCACATAAAAATTCCAAAGAAGAATAGAATTCTACTTATACTTTCTTTTTTTCATTTATACTACCCCTAAATAATCTCTATCTAATGTCATTAAGGCATTATATTGAGGGCAACATTTTGTAAGTTCACTATTAATTGCATCTCCTAGTTTGGATTCATCATCTGCTGTAAAGTTTGGGTTAAAATCAATTACAGCATCAAAAATTAAATTTTTATAATCACCACTACCTACAATTCTAAAATCATGAATCGATTTTATTATAGGAAAATGTTTTAATACATTTAAAAGCTCTATTCGGCAATCATTAACTTCTTCATCATCTGTATTTATAGGATCCATGTGAATAACTAAATGTATGTCAAATTCTTCTGAAATCTCTTTTTCAGCTTTGTCTATAATCTCATGAATTTCAACTATAGAAATATCACAGGGAACTTCTGCATGAATAGAACCCATGCATCGACTGGGTCCATAGTTATGGATAACTAAATCGTGGGCGCCAGTAATATGGTCATAGGATAGTAGCTTATATTGTATACCTTTCACAAGGTTCACGTCAGGAGCCTCACCAAGCAAGGGATTCATTGTGTCTTTTATAAGTGAAAAGCCAGCATATATTATGAAAAAGGATACTAGCATTCCTATGTAACCATCTATAGGAATGTCAATCCATATAGAAAGAAGCAGTGATAGTGCAACACAGCTTGAACTAACTACATCACTTAATGCATCAAAGGAAGAAGCTTCTAATGCAGAAGATTTTATAGCCTTGCCTAGGGTCTTATTAAATCCACTAATCCAAAGTTTGAAAGTTATAGACACTAATATTAATATAAAGGGTATGAGGTTAAAAATTACTTTTGAGGGATTAACTATTCTACTGTAGGAGGTTTTGATAAACTCAAAACCTACTAGTATTACTAAGAAAGAAACTATAAGACCAGAAATATATTCAAGCCTTCCATGACCAAAAGGATGTTCCTTATCGGCAGGTTTACTAGCTAGCTTAAACCCTAAAATGGTAATAACAGAAGAAGCTACATCTGAAAGGTTATTAAATGCATCTGCAGTAACTGCTATACTGTTTAATAGTATTCCTATTATTAGTTTTGTAATAAAAAGAACTAAGTTTACTATAATTCCAACTAAACCGCCTAGGTAACCATAGGCAACTCTTACTTTTTTATTAGTAGTGTCCTCAGGATTTTTTATGAATTTTGAAATTAAAAATTTTGATAACATATTTTCACCTCTAATTATATAGTATAATTTAAACTATTAATTTTTAAACATATATTTAACAATTAATTATAGCATTAATTTAGAATTTATAGAAATATTACCAAAAATTTTGTTATAATAGTGAAAGGGGATAAGCAAAGTGCTTATGTGCCACAATATGCATTGGAGGGATATATATGAATAGTGAATTAGAATTTGCCCAAAATCTTATTGATTATATTTATGATAGTCCAACAGCTTTTCATGCTGTAGCAAAGGTTAAAGAAGATTTGTCTAAAGAAGGCTTTGTGGAAATTAAACAAGAAGAAAAGTGGAACCTTGAAAAAGGTGGAAAATATTTTGTTACGAAAAATGACTCTGCACTAACTGCATTTGTAGTTGGAAAGGGAGAAATTGAAGAAAATGGATTTAAAATTATTGGAGCTCATACAGATTCACCTAGCTTTAGAATTAAGCCATCACCAGAAATGGTAGTTGATAATACATATGTAAAATTAAATACTGAGGTTTATGGCGGACCAATACTCAATACTTGGATGGATAGGCCACTAGCCGTAGCAGGACGGGTAACTTTAAGAAGTGATAATATTTTATACCCAGAGACTAGGCTAGTAAATATTAATAGGCCTATAATGATAATACCTAATCTAGCCATTCATATGAATAGAGATATAAATACTGGAATTGAACTAAATAAACAAAAGGATACGCTGCCACTGTTATCAATGGTGAGCACCGAATTAGAAAAGAAGAATTACCTTATAAGTGCTATTGCAAGTGAACTATCTGTAGACATTAAACAAATTATAGATTTTGATTTATTTCTTTATGAATATGAAAAGGGAGCAATTATAGGTTTGAATAATGAATTTATTTCTAGTTCAAGATTAGATGATTTAGCTATGGTACATGCAGGAATAAGAGCATTGACCAGAGTACAAGCTGTAGAGGCAACGAATGTAATGGTTTGCTTTGATAATGAAGAAGTAGGAAGCTCAACTAAGCAGGGAGCGGACTCTAATATGTTAGTTGATATTTTAGAACGCATTACAATATCCCAGGGTAAAAATAGAGAGGATTTTTTAAGAGCTATTTCTAAATCTTTTATAATATCTGCAGACAATGCACATGCTGTTCATCCTAACAGTCCTGAAAAGAACGATCCAACAAATAAGCTTTATATGAATAAAGGCCCTGTTATAAAAATTAGTGCTAGTCAAAGTTATACCACTGATAGTAACTCTGATGCTGTTTATGAATTAATTTGCGAAAAAGCAGGAGTACCAGTACAAAAATTTGTTAATCGTTCTGATGCCCGTGGAGGTTCAACTATAGGGCCAATATCTTCAACTCATTTAAATATACGCTCAGTGGATATGGGAAGTCCGACCCTAGCCATGCATTCCATAAGAGAACTAGGCGGAGTAATGGACCATACTTATGTTACAAAATCTTTCCAAGAATTTTATGAAATTTAGTATAAAAATAAGAAAAAGAACTCACAATGATTTTATTGTGAGTTCTTTTTCTTATTTTTACTAATAATTAAAGGGTTAGTTGGAGATAATAATTTGAGTTAGTCCTAAATCTTCATAAACATAATTAACAAAAAGCGTTGAAAGGGTGGTTATAGTGCTTTATCTTACATTAGGGGCAATAGTCGTAATAAGTGGTTTAATTTACTTAGTGGTAAGGAAAAATATAAATTATTATCAAGAAGAAAATTTACTAAAAGATATTCCAACCATAAATGTTAATAGAGAGGATTTAGAAAAACATGCCTCTGAAATAGCACACCATTACTCTGATATCAAGAATACTAATTGCAAGAAAAAGCTTATTAGTAATTTAGATAGAAGCTATGAAAAAATTTTAAAAGGCTATGAAAACATATATAAGGAAGGAAAAAGTAAAAGAGAAGTAGTACCTGCAGCAGAATGGCTTCTGGATAATCTTTATTTGGTAGAAAAGGAGTATAAAAGTATAAAACATAATATGCCAAAAACATATTATAATGACCTGCCAGTTATATATAAAGGAGTTATAAAGGGGTATCCAAGGGTATATCATATTGCTATTGAAATGGTATCCCACACTGATGGTAGAATTGATGAAAGTGTTATTGCAAACTTTATTAGGGCTTACCAAAAGAGCACTTTACTAACCACCGGTGAACTATGGGCTATTCCTATAATGCTTAGAATAGCATTAATACAAAATATTAGTAAGATAACTGAGAAAATTGTTAATGCAGAGCAGGATAAAAAGGAAGCGGAACTCGTTGCAGAGCGGTTAATTAATAGTTTCAATGAAGGTAAAGTTGACACTGTACTATCACTATTGAATAGTGAAAAGCACACATTTAATTCTCATTTTACAGAAAGATTATTGAAACTACTCAGGGATAATGGCATTGATTCTAAAGAGGTTTATGATTATATAGATGAAAAACTTGGAGCGCTTGAAACAAGCTCAGAAAAAATCATATCCCTAGAGCATCAAATGGAAGCAAATTTTGAAATATCTATGGGTAATTCTATTAATAGTATAAGAGTTATTGAAGGTTTAAATTGGAAGAATTATTTTGAAAAATTAAGTTCTGTAGAGTGTATATTGAGGGATGATCCAGCTTGCATTTACGGAGAAATGGATTTTAAGTCAAGAGATAATTATAGGCATGAAATAGAAAAGATATACAAACATACAAAGCTTCCAGAATCCTATATAGCAAAAAAAATTATTGAGTGCTGCAAGGAAAATGAGGCATCAGAAAGTAATATTTATAAACAGCATGTTGGGTATTATTTGGTAGATGAAGGAATCCAAGAATTGAAGGAAAAAATAGGATACAAGAATACAGGTATAGGATGGCTTACAAATATCACAAAAAAGAATAGAGAAAATTTATATATAGGTACTATTATTGTGTTCACAATGTTAATAATATCTCTATTTATTGTGTTTAGTCTATTATATGATAATGATAAAGTATTATGGAGATATGTTGTAGCTATGATTGTGATATTAGTGCCTTGCAGCGAAATAGCAATATCAATTTTTAACTGGAGCGTAAGTATTTTAATTTCTCCATCTTTTATTCCTAAAATGGAATTTAAAGAAGTAATACCAGAGAAATTTAGTACAGTGGTTGTAATTCCAACCTTACTCAATAATCCTTCTAGGGTAGAAGAGTTAATAGCTGACTTAGAAGTATACTATTTAGCCAATTCACAAAACAATTTATATTTTGCTTTACTTGGAGATTTTAAGGATAGTGCCACAAGGGAGGAAGAAGGAGATAAAGCAGTAGTCAGCCAAGGGCTTCTAGCCATAGAATCACTAAATAAAAAGTATTGTACTAATGGGAAGGAAATATTCTTCTTCTTAAACAGAGTAAGGCAGTACAACAAAAGTGAAGGTAAGTGGATAGGTTGGGAAAGAAAACGTGGAAAGCTTATGGAGTTTAATGAGTTTCTTCGAGGGAATGAAAATACCAGTTACAATGTAACAAGTAGAAATGCACAAATACTGAGATCAGTTAAATATGTTATTACTTTAGATGCAGATACAAAGCTCCCAAGGGACTCTGCTAAAAAATTAATAGGTGCCATGGCTCATCCCCTAAATAATGCTGTTATAAATTATAGTAAAAAAACTGTGAGTAGAGGCTATGGGCTTATGCAACCAAGAATAGGGGTATCAATTCTTAGTGCACATAAAACCCTATTTTCAAAGATATTCTCTGGTGAAACAGGCATAGATATGTATACTACTGCTGTATCTGATGTATATCAGGATTTATTTGGAGAAGGAATTTTTACTGGAAAAGGAATTTATGATGTAGATGTTTTTAATTATATGTTAAAAGATGAGATACCTGAAAATACAGTTTTAAGCCACGACTTATTAGAGGGGGCATATGTTAGGACTGCCTTAGTTACGGATGTGGAGTTTATAGATGGATACCCAGCTTATTACAATTCAAGTTGTATGAGACTCCATAGGTGGACTAGGGGAGATTGGCAATTATTACCTTGGCTTAAAAGTTCTTCACCTTTAAGCAGGATGTCTAAATGGAAAATATTAGATAATTTAAGAAGAAGTTTATTAGCGCCAACCATTACAATACTCCTTATACTTACTTTAAGTGGAATATTGCCTGATGGTACGGATAAATGGTTTATTACAGCCTTTGTTGCGATAATAGCCCCTATACTTTTTGATGTAACAGAAGCTGTAGTCACTCCGGCTCTAGGTATAAGTTTATCAGGTAAAATTCAAAATAGTCAGATGGCTATAGAACAGGTATTTTTGATTTTTTGTTTTATACCTTTTCAAGCATACCTTATGCTAGATGCCATAATTAGAACCTTATATAGATTGATTATTAGCAAGAAAAATTTATTAGAGTGGCAGACAGCGGCAGACGTGGAGGTGAAACTAGGAAAAAGATTTAAAAATTTTGTAGCTTTTATGTGGATGGGCAGTGCAATTTCACTGTTGATTTTATTTCTAGCGTTTAATAGTGCTGCAAGCATTGGAATTCTTAGTATACCTTCCTGCGCTCTATGGCTTTTAAGCCCTTTAGTTGCCTATTTTATAAGTCGCGATAGAGGTTTAGAAACCATTGAAATGAATGAACAAGAAGTGATTTTCTTAAGGAAAATAAGTAGAAAAACTTGGGCTTATTTTGAAGATTTTGTTAATGACGAAAATAATTGGCTTGGACCTGATAATTATCAAGAAGATCCACCTAATGGAGTAGCACATAGAACTTCTCCAACGGATTTAGGTATGGGCCTTACCTCAAATATAGTTGCCTATGATTTAGGATATATAGGAATCATAGAGACTGTAAGTAGAATAGGAAAGAGTATGACTTCAATGGAAGACATGGCTACTTACAAAGGTCATTTTTATAATTGGTATGATACTAAAAATAAAACACCACTTTATCCAAGATACGTATCCACTGTGGATAGTGGGAATTTAGTTGGATACTTGTGGGTAGTTTCACAGGCTCTTGAGGATTATTTATGTGTTCCAATATTTAACCAGATGCAAGTTAGAGGGTTGCAGGACACTATGAGGCTTGCTAGTGACGAGATAGAAGAGACCATGGGAATAAAAGAATTATATCAGGTCCTAGTAGGAAACTTAAATAAAGATGTAATTGATTTTAAATCCTGGGAAACTATGCTTGTAGACTTATCTATTAAGGTTAAAGAAATGGGAAAAAATGAATGCGGAAATGAATTATATTGGAATAAAAAGCTTAAAGCTGATGTGGAAGGGTTTTTAGAGGAAATAAATGAATTTTTCCCTTGGTTTAATATTACTTTGGAAGGAAACATTGATTTAGATATTAATAATTCTTTAAGCAATTTATTAGAAAGAACAGCTTTAAATGCTATTCCCAAAAAAATAAGTAAAATATTAAATATGTTAAATAGTAAGCCGCAAAATGATGAATATTTAAAAAAATTAAAAATATCCTTACAAAACACAAAAGAAAAATCTCAAATGATTATTAGTAGCATTGAGAACTTGAAACAAAGACTAAACTCTATGGCGGAATCTACAGATTTTAAAATGGTATACGATAAAGAACGGGAATTGTTTAGTATTGGATATGACGTAGAGAATGATAATTTAGGTAAGAGCTATTATGATTTATTAGCATCTGAATCAAGGCAGGCTAGCTTTGTAGCTATAGCAAAAGGAGATATTCCTAAAAAACATTGGTTTGTGCTTGGTAGATCTATGACTCTTATGGGTAAAAGTAAGGGACTCGTTTCTTGGAGCGGAACTATGTTTGAATACTTGATGCCCTTACTTATAATGAAAAATTACCAGGGCACAATGCTAGACGAAACCTACAAAGCTGTAATTCAGGCACAAAAGAAATATTGTAATGAAAAAGAGGTGCCTTTTGGAATCTCTGAATCTGCATTTTACAATTTTGATGTAAATTTAAATTATCAATATAAGGCATTCGGAATACCTGGAGTAGGCTTAAAGCGAGGATTAGCAAATGAATTGGTTATTTCGCCGTATTCTACGGTGATGGCATTGCAAACTGATTTCAGAGGGTCTTATGATAATCTTCGTGAACTTGCTAGTGAAGGCTTAGAGGGAACTTATGGATTTTATGAAGCTGCAGATTATACCAAAAATAGAATACCTAGTGAGGAATCTAAAGCTATTATTAAGTGTTTTATGATTCACCATGAAGGAATGAGCTTAATGGCAATAGACAATGTATTATTAAACAATATTCTCCAAAAAAGATTTCATAGCTTGCCAAAGGTGAAAGCTACAGAACTATTACTTCAAGAAAAAATTTCTAAAAGAGTAGTATATGATAGAGAATATAAATTTAATGTATCGGGAACTACTATGGGAAAACAAAAGATTATAGTTAGAAAATATACTACAGCAAACACAGAATCGCCAGAAACACATTTAATTTCAAATGGAAGTTATTCCTTAATGATTTCTAATAGTGGCGCGGGGTATGCTTCAAGGAATAGAACTATGATTTATAGATGGAAAGAAGATGTTACTAAAGACAATACAGGCATGTTTGTGTATATCAAAGATGTGGATGAAAATGAATACTTCAGCGCGGCTTATGAACCTTGTAAAAGTGAAGGGGATAGCTATGAAGTAACCTTCGCCTTAGACAAAGCAGAATTTACAAGGGGTGACAATAATATTACTACTCGTATGGAAATTACTGTGTCTACAGAAGATGATTCAGAAGTAAGAAGATTATCTATTACAAATCATGGCACAAAGAGTAAAAATTTAGAAATAACTAGTTATTTAGAAGTAACGCTGGCTCATTATGATGCAGATATAGTGCATCCAGCCTTTGGTAATCTATTTGTAAAAACAGAGTATATAGATAATCCTAGCTGTATCCTGGCAACAAGAAGACCTAGAGCTAAAGGCGAATTGCAACCTTGGCTTATGCAAACTGTTGCAGTTTATGGAACTACCGTAGGAACTGTTCAATATGAAACTAGCAGAGAGAATTTCATAGGCCGTGGTGAAAACATAATACATCCAAGAACAATGAAACCAGATTCACTTTTAACTAACACTGTGGGGGCGGTCCTGGATCCTATAATAAGTTTAAGAAGGCGAGTTAAGATAAAACCTGGTGAAACCTGTGTTATAGCCTTCACTACCTCAATAGCCAATAGTAAAGCGGAAGTAATAAGTCTAGCTAAAAAATATAGTGAACTTCACAATGTAGATAGGGTATTTGATTTAGCGTGGAGTCAAACTCAGGTAGATATGAAATATCTAGGTATAAAATCTACCCAAGCAAATTTATACCAAGTAATGGCTTCTAAAATTTTGTTTTTAAATTCTACTTTTAAAGAAAGAGGAGAATTTATAAAAAAGGTAAAGACGGGTCAATCTACTCTTTGGGGATATGGTATTTCAGGAGATTTACCTATAATGCTACTTATAGCAAGGGAGAGCAAAGATAGAGATTTAGCTCGTCAACTTGTAAATGCCCATGAATACCTAAGCCTTAAAGGACTAAGAGTTGATTTGGTAATAATAAATCTTCAAAAAACCTCATATGATCAACCACTACAAGCTGATATTAAAAATTTGGTAGGTAGTAGTCACTTAAGAGATAAAGAAAATAAACCAGGGGGACTATTTATACTTAATAAGGCGACTATAAGGGATGATGATATAGATCTTTTTATAGCTATAGCTAGAATAGTTATAGATTCCTCCAAGGGGATGTTAGTATCTCAAATTAGGAATAACTATGAGAAAATAGAAAAACAACCATTTTTGAAAAAAACAGAAAATAAATTTGCTTTTAAAACTCACAAGTTCGATATTAAACCATTAGAGTATTTTAATGACTTAGGAGGCTTTGATGTAGAAAATGAAAATTACACCATTCTACTTAAAGATTTTAATAATACACCAGCACCTTGGATAAATGTAATTTCCAATGGCAATTTTGGATTTCATGTGTCAGAATGTGGAGCAGCTTATACTTGGCATGGTAATAGTCGCGAGAATAAAATTACTACTTGGTCAAATGATTGGGTAAGTGATGAGCCCTCAGAAGTTATATATTTGCGAGATGACACTTTTGGGAATGTGTGGTCCATTACACCCAAACCTATAAGAGATGGTGGAGAATATTTAATCCAGCATGGCTTTGGATATTCAAATTTTAAACATGAGGCTTATGGAATTATGGGTGAAGTAATCATGTTTGTGCCTATGTCACATAACCTTAAGCTATGTAAAATAAAACTTGTGAATAATAGCGATATAGCTCGAGAGCTAAGTATAACCTATTATGCAGAACTTGTAATGGGGGTTGTGAGAGAGCATACTGCTCAGCATATTGTTACTTATTTCAATGAAGAAAACAAATATATATATGCTACAAATACTTATAGTCAGAATTTTGGTAAATTAAATGCTTTCTTAAAATTAATTGGTGGGGAGAATCAAAGCTTTACTGGGGACAGAGGTGAGTTTCTAGGTAGAGGAGGAAGTGTAGAAAACCCAGATGCATTAAAGAGAGTAAGACTCTCAAACAGCGTAGGAGCTGGAATAGACCCCTGCTTAGCAGTTACTTCTAAAATTTATTTGGAGCCTAATATGGAGATTGAACTTGTAGCTATGATAGGTGAAAATGAGGATTTAGATAGTATTTCTAATGCTATTGTGGAATTTGAAGATTTTGAAAGAGTTGATACTGAATTGCAAAAGGTGAAGGATTATTGGAATAAATTACTTCATACATTGCAGGTTAAGACTCCAGATAAGAGTATGGATTTAATGCTTAATGGATGGCTAATGTACCAAACTATAGTATGTAGACTGTGGGCAAGAACTGCATTTTATCAATCCGGTGGAGCTTATGGCTTTAGAGATCAGCTTCAGGATGTTATGCCTGTAAGCTTGATTGAACCTAGTATGACAAAAAAACAAATTCTACTTAGTGCTTCAAGACAATTTGTTGAGGGTGATGTGCAACATTGGTGGCATCCAGTTGTAGATAGTGGAATAAGAACAAGATTCTCTGATGACTTATTATGGTTACCTTTTGTAACTATGGAATATATAAAAAATACAGGTGATTTTGATATCCTTGAGGAAAATGCACAGTACTTAATGGATACGCCGCTAGCGGTTGGGGAAGATGAAAGATATAACATTTCAGGAAAGGCAGATTTTACAGGCAGCATATATGAACACTGCACTAAAGCAATAGACAAAGCTCTTAAATTTGGTCCTCATAATATTCCATTAATGGGCAGTGGAGATTGGAATGATGGAATGAGTACTGTAGGCAACAAAGGAAGCGGTGAAAGTGTATGGCTAGGGTGGTTTTTATATAATATATTAGAGGAGTTCGCTGGGGCTTGCAAGTATAAAAAGGATGAGGTGAGGCTACAGCGATATAAGGAGATGCAAGAATATATAAGGATAAATCTAGAGGATAATGCATGGGATGGAAATTGGTATAGGAGAGCATATTTCGATGATGGCACAGCCCTTGGTTCATCTGAAAATGAAGAGTGTAAGATTGATTCTCTATCTCAATCCTGGGCAGTTATATCTGGAGCTGCAAATAGCGACAGAGCAGGGGTGGCTATGAAGTCCTTAGAACACTATTTAATAAAAGAAGATAATGGAATGATTTTACTGTTAACTCCACCTTTTAGCAAATCTAATTTAGAGCCTGGTTATATCAAAGGATATGTACCTGGAGTTAGAGAAAATGGAGGTCAATATACGCATGCTGCAACTTGGGTAATCCTTGCCTTTGCTAAACTCCACAATGGTAATAAAGCGACTAAGTTGTATAATATGATAAACCCTATTAATCATACAAAAACATTGCTCCAGTGTGAAAGATATAAAACGGAGCCTTACGTAATGACTGCAGATGTTTATGGAAAAGAACCTCATATAGGGCGAGGAGGGTGGAGTTGGTATACTGGAACCTCAGGGTGGATGTATACAACGGGAATAGAAGCTATTTTAGGTTTTAAACTAAAAGAGGGAAAAGGATTTACCATTGAACCCTGTGTGCCAGATGAATGGTCACACTATGAGATTATTTATAAAAAAGATAAATTTGAGTATGAAATTCAGATTAAACGAGAGGGAGATAAAGGTATTTGGCTCGATGGCAATTTATGTGAAAATGCGCTAATTCCATTTATTGATGGAGTGCATAAAGTAGAGGTTATAATTTAAAAAACGGATAACTTCTAAAAAGAAGTTATCCGTTTTTATGATTAAATTTGCCTTATGAAAAATTATTCTTCTATATCTAAAATTTCTTGTCCACCATTATAGGTGTAGTCAAATTCTACATTAGATATATTCATAGCAACTATAGGGTCAGTTACTGGGTCTGGTAGCATAGTAGAATCTTTTTCTGAATAAGATCTAATGTCTCTGGGTTCTACATCATAAAAATCCCTTTGGTGAGGCGCATACAGTTTCATTTCATTTTTGCCCATATTCATACCTCCTTTTATATTTATATTATATAGTGTTCCAAATAAGAGTGAAAAAATGAAGGTAATATTAGTTAAATCAACACCGGTGGTTCTAAATGAATATAATAAGGTTATTTCGGAAAAAATATATAAATAACTAAAAATTCACAATTTAATAGAGGAGAATTAAATAAAATGTAGAATATATATACTTATAGTTGTTATCAATAAATAACTATTATAGATTAATAAGATCACAATTAGAATTATAGTGTTCTAAATTTAAAGGAGGAATAATAATGACTGAATTAAGACAAATTTATAAATGTGAAATATGTGGTAATATAGTTGAAGTGGTCCACAATGCTGGGGGAACTTTAGTCTGTTGTGGAAAACCTATGACACTTAAAGGAGAAAATACTCAGGACGCAGCAGTTGAAAAACATGTTCCAGTAGTAGAAAAAATAGAAGGCGGAATTAGAGTCATGGTTGGAGCAGTAGAGCATCCAATGACAGAGGAACATCATATTGAATTTATCGAAGTGCATACAGAAAGTAAAGTATACAGAAAATACTTAAAACCAGGTGAAAAACCAGTAGCAGAATTTAAGTTAGATGAGGAAGTGTTATTCCTACGCGAATACTGTAACTTACATGGTCTTTGGAAAGCATAATATTTAAAAGTTCTATTGACAGTTTAAGCAAATAGGAATAATATAATTTAAAGACATTTTAAATTTTATAATGTTATAGTCTTTGATGAGAAGTAAGTAAATTTAAAAACAGGTTTTCAGAGAGTCGTAGATAGTGTGATTGCGATAATTATGTTTAAATTGAATGGGTCTCTAAGACTCGGGATGAATTGCAGTAGTCCTTGACGTAAGCCTTACGTTATAAAGGTAGGATATCTTAGTGTATCTGTTTGAGTAGAAGCTCTAATATAGCTTCTAAGTATTAGGTGGTACCGTGTATATGCGCCCTATGGATTTATCCATAGGGTTTTTTTTACATTAAAGGACCTTTTAATACATTGAATAAATCATATATTATATTTTAGGAGATGATATTTTTGGAAGGTAATAAAAAAGTAATATTTAGTGGAATTAAACCTTCAGGCGACTTAACTTTAGGTAATTACTTAGGAGCTATAAAAAACTGGGTTAAATTACAAGAAGAATATGAATGCTATTTTTGTGTGATGGATTTGCATGCAATTACAGTAAAACAAGAACCAAAGGATTTGAGAAGGAGATCCTTAGAACTATTAGCTATTTATTTAGCTTCAGGCATTGATCCTGAGAAAAATACCATATTTATTCAGTCGCATGTCCCAGCTCATAGTGAAGCTGGTTGGATGTTAACTTGTTCCACTTACATGGGGGAATTAAGTAGAATGACTCAATATAAAGATAAATCTAAAAATAGTGGAGAAAGTATATCAGCAGGTTTATTTAATTATCCAGTGCTGATGGCAGCAGACATTTTATTATATCAGACTGATTTAGTTCCTGTAGGAAAGGATCAACTTCAACATCTTGAAATTGCAAGGGATATAGGGGAAAGATTCAATAGGACATATAGCGACACCTTTGTAATCCCAGAAGCATATGTACCCAAATCAGGGGCTAAGATAATGGATATGCAAGATCCAACAAAAAAAATGTCTAAATCAGAAGAAAATATTAATGGATATATTTTAATAATGGATCCACCAGAAGTTATAAGAAAGAAAGTAAATAGGGCTGTTACAGATAGCTTAGGAGAAGTTAAGTATAATGATGAGCAATTAGGTGTTAAAAATTTAATGACTATACTAATGACTATAACTGGCATTTCTATGGAAGAAATTGAAGGGAAATATGAAGGCTTAGGTTATGCTCAATTTAAGAATGATGTAGCAGAAGCAATAGTTTCTGAACTTGAACCTATACAGGTTAAGATTAAGGAATATCTAGGTAATAAAGTTTATTTAGAGGAGATTTATAAAAAAGGTTCTGAGAAGGCTAACTATGTTGCCAATAAGACATTAAGAAAAATGCAAAAGAAAATAGGATTTATTCCGAGATAAAGTTTAAAATTTCTCCGGCGTGCCTTACAAACGAGCTCGGGGCTGGAAATTCCATTAAGAAATTCTAATCTTTTGCTCATATAAAATTCTCTAACGCTCACATTCGGCGTCCTGCCTCAGGTTCGCTAGCTTGCACTTCCTGTGCAAGCTTACGAGAATTTTATATTCGCAAAAGAAGAATTTCTAAATGGAATTTCAATAGTCCTTTCGCTTTTTATTGCAAGTCTCTCGGTCAAAATTTTATACGTTCATGCGCAGTCCCTTACGAGCAGTGAAAAAGAAGCTGAAAATAAAGTCTTTCATAAAACCCTAGTCTGTAGTATCATTTTAAATTTACAGGCTGTGGTTTTTTTATTTATAGAGTACAAGCTTAGTTGACAGAAATGTTCATAAAAGATAAAATCAATAGGTAGAGAATTTAAAAATGAAAATTTTAGAATCACTAGAAGTACAGAGAGTGATTGTAGGAATATATATTTATAGTACATATTAAAATATTTAAAAAAGGAGTGCGATAACCTTGCTGGATTACATAAAAGAGATTCAAAAGAGAAGAACATTTGCTATAATTTCCCACCCGGATGCTGGTAAAACTACATTAACAGAAAAGTTATTATTATATGGAGGAGCAATAAGGCTTGCAGGTTCAGTTAAGGCTAGAAAAGCCTCTAAACATGCGGTTTCTGACTGGATGGAAATAGAAAAACAAAGAGGTATTTCTGTTACATCTTCAGTTATGCAATTTAATTATAATGATTTTTGTATAAACATACTTGATACACCAGGTCACCAAGACTTTAGTGAAGATACTTATAGAACCCTTATGGCTGCAGATAGTGCAGTAATGATTATTGATGGTGCAAAAGGAGTAGAGGAGCAAACAAGAAAGCTATTCCATGTATGTAGTATTAGGGAGATACCCATATTTACGTTTATTAACAAGATGGATAGAGAAACTAGAGATATATTCGAACTTATGGATGAGATAGAAAATGAATTTGGAATTAAATCTTACCCAATGAATTGGCCTATAGGTTGTGGGGTAGATTTTAAAGGTGTTTACGATAGACGAACAAAGGAAATAATTGTTTTTGATGATGGAAAGCATGGACAAATAGCAGCTAAAGAGACAAAAATTAGTGTTAATGATGAAAAGGCAATTGAGCTTATTGGAGATGTACTATATGAAAAGCTTATGGAAGATATGGAGCTTTTAGATGTAGCTGGTGATGATTTTGATTTAGCAAAAGTGGCTACTGGAGAGCTTACGCCAGTATTTTTTGGAAGTGCCTCAACCAATTTTGGAGTTGAACCTTTTTTAGATAATTTTTTACGATTAACTTCATCGCCATTACCAAGAAATTCAAGCATAGGTAAAATAGACGTTTTCAGCAAAGATTTTTCTGCTTTTGTATTTAAAATTCAAGCTAATATGAATAAAGCTCACAGAGATAGAATGGCTTTTATGAGAATTTGTTCTGGACAGTTTGAAAAAGGTATGGACGTTTATCATGTGCAAGGTGGTAATAAAATAAAATTAGCGCAACCTCAACAATTTTTAGCGCAAGAGAGAGAAATAGTTGAGGCGGCTTATGCAGGAGATATTATTGGAGTTTTTGATCCAGGTATATTTAGCATAGGAGATACAATATGTGCTTCATCAAATAAATTTAAGTTTGAAGGAATACCAACTTTTGCCCCAGAACATTTTGCAAGTGTGAGAACTGTTGATACAATGAAGAGAAAGCAATTTATAAAGGGTATAACACAAATAGCTGAAGAAGGTGCAATCCAAGTATTTAAGGAACTTCATATAGGGATTGAACAAATTATAGTTGGGGTTGTAGGAGTGCTTCAGTTTGAAGTATTAGAATTCAGACTTAAAAATGAATATAATGCAGATATTAAGATGGATAGATTGGCGTTTAAATATATAAGATGGATTGAAAATAGTAATATAGACAAAGAAGAACTTAACTTGACTAGTGATACGAGAATAGTTAAAGATCTTAAGGACAGAGATTTGTTACTGTTTCAAAGTGATTGGTCCATTAGTTGGGCAATAGAGCATAATAAAGGTTTGATTTTATCAGACGTTAGCAAAAACGATGACTAATTTAAAAATAAAAGAAAAAATCTCTTGAAATAATTTCAAGAGGTTTTTTCTTTTATTTTTTTACGTGCTTTTTCTTCTGCTAGATAGAGCATCAACTATAAAGATAATTGTAGCAACTATTAGTAGGATATTGATTAAATTACCACCTATGCTGAAAAGTACTCCAATTAAAACAAATAATACTACAAAGCCGCCTAACCAACGTAGAAAAGGCATATGCGTACCTCCATTTATAAATCTACTAGAATGGATTTATCAACTCTAGTGAATTATGCATATGAATACTAGATATAGTATGTATTACTTTAGCAATGTATATGCAAAAAATATATGGGAGCATGGTTTAAAGTGTATGCATACATTTGAAAAAATGATTATTTTTGTATATAATAATATTAAAAGATTGCTTAGGAATATATTTTAAGGCTAAATTGCATTAAAAATTAAATCATGGGGGGATAAATATGGAAAATAGAGTATCAGCAATTAAAACTATTGACATAGTACAAATCAGTCTAATGGCAGCGATTACATTTATAGCTACGAGTGTTATACACTTTCCCAGTTCTATGGGAGTACTTCATTTAGGAGATAGCATGATTTTTTTATCAGCTATATTATTTGGAAGAAAAAAAGCAGCTATATCATCTGCTATTGGTATGTGTTTATTTGATTTAATGACTGGATATACTATGTGGGCACCATTTACTCTTGTTATTAAAGGCGGTATGGGTTATATTGCTGGAACAATTGCTTATAGAAAAAATTATGATGGAAATAAATTTTCAAATAATGTTTTTGCTTTTGTTGTAGCGGGTATTTGGATGATTGTGGCATATTATTTAGGTGGAGCAATTATACTAACATTTATTTCTAAAGAATTTACTCTTCAAAAGGCATTAATTATTGCTTTAAAGGATATACCTACTAACATTCTTCAAGTAGTAGGCGGTATGGCTCTAGCACTGCCTTTAATAACAGCTTTAAAAACAAAAATTAATAGATAAGATAATAAACATAAAAATAGAGCTATTATTATCAATACTTTTTTAAAATTAGTATTGATAAATAAGAGCTCTATTTTTGTATTATACCAGAATAGTTATTTTTCTTGGCTTTTCTAGTTTTAATATAAAATATACTGAAAATTATTGTTGGTATTAATATGAAGCATACTACAGAGAAATAGGCAAAAACATTTAAAAACTTATATAGAAACAATACTTTAGCTGAAACAAAATAGGAAATTGCGAATACAAATAAAGTAATAATGTATATAGTGTATTTATTAAAGAAAGAAAGTTGTTTTAATAGAATTAGTATGGCATTCAGCGTTAACATATATTTTATAAACCATCCACCCACCATTTGAAGCATTACAAAAAATTCACCACCCTCTAAAAAACTGAAGTAACTAACTAACTGAGTTTGTATGAGCTTGGGATAGTTAAGGCTAAGGACTCTAGCTATGCCGAAGGTACTTAAAAGACCAATGTTTGCAACAATCTCCATTTGTATTACAATTAATATTGCAATAATGCAGTGCTTTGTGATTTTTGACTTACTTGTTACTTTGGATAAAAAGGGAATGCAAGCACCTATACCTCCGTAGCATCCAAGTGCTTTTATTATAGATATAATAAAAGAGGGGGTGATACCATCCGCCATTATAGGAAGTAGGTAACTAAGTTTTTTATATTTAGATGTAAGAATTGCTAGGTTTATACCTGCAACCATAATAAGACATATACCGATAATAGTAATTATAATTATTGACCTAGTACCTTTTTTTGTAATATAAATGGCTGGTATTAATATAAACAAAAGAAAAAACCAAGGTGGAGTATCTGAAAGCATATTTACGTGCAAGGCATTTGCCTCCACTGAAGAACTTTCTATCAAAGTAACAATTAAGGCTATGATAAATAGTATCAAAAAAATGTCACCTATAGTTTTACCTAAAGCCCTATGGTATATTTCATTCATATTGTAGCAATTACTTTTTTTACAAACAAAAAGTATATAAATAAAATATAAAAGTAAAAGAATAGAGGCGACAATAACGGAAATCCAGGAATTTCTACCTCCATTTATAATGAATATATTGGGGTAAGTTTTCATTGCTACAATGGAAGTTCCCCAAATAATGAATATTAAATGTTTTGTATTTAGCTTATCCATTTTAACTCCTTGTTTCAATTTTATATTCTTTGAAAATAAAACTTGTAATATATTAGTAGTATTTCCCAATTTGAGAATAATAATCTTAAATATTACAAATAATAAAAAGGGTGATTAAAATGGAAAAACTAAATATGGATTATATTAAGGGAAAATTGAAAAATAGCTATGATGTGAAATATCGAGAGATAGAATGCGCACTGGGAATAATAATCGGCGTATTTATTGATGATTTATGTGATTCTAAATTTATTAGTGAATATATATTTGAGCCACTAATACAAAAAAATATTTCAAATGTAGATTTAGAGCATATAAAAAAAGAAGTATTATCAGCGAGTAGCATTGGAGATATTAACAGTAATGATGATGCTATATCACACATTTTGTCTGGAGATTTGGTGCTTGTATTTTCTTTTACAAATAGTGCAATTTATTGTGAGGCCAAGGGGTATGTGAGGCGGAGTGTTGGCGTACCTCCTTCAGAAAATGTAATTAAAGGACCAAGAGAAGGATTTACGGAGGCTTTTGTAGATAATGTATCTCTGATTAGACGAAAGATAAAAAATTCGGATTTAAAATTCGAAACCTTAGTTTTAGGGAGTAAATCTAACACAGTAGTTGTCATATGCTATATAGAAGGGGTGGCCCCAAGGAAGCTTGTTAATTATATAAGAAAAAAAGTGTCTAGCATAAAGCTAGAGTTTATCTTAGATACAAATTATATTGAGGAACAATTAAAAAATAAGCACACAGCTTTTGACACAATAGGAACTACGGAAAAACCAGATGTTGTAGCATCAAAGCTTTTAGAAGGAAAAATAGCAATAATTGTAGATGGAACACCATTTGTAATTACTGCACCATATTTTTTCGTGGATAATTTTCAAGCACCAGATGATTATTATGCTAATAAGTATTTTGCTAATTTATCTAGACTCACTAGGGTGGTTAGCTTCTTCTCAGCTAGCTTATTGTCAGGGTTATATGTTGCTATTGCTTGTTTCCACTTTTCCCTTATTCCTACTGTGTTTGCTGTGAAGTTCACAATTTCAAGAGCTGGTGTACCTCTTCCCACTGTTATAGAGCTATTAGTAATGACTTTTTTCTTTCAATTACTTAGAGAGGCAGGTATAAGATTACCACAATCTATAGGCCAGTCAATGAGTATTGTTGGTGCTTTAATTTTAGGGGATGCTGCAGTGGGAGTAGGCCTGGCATCTCAAAGCACTGTAGTAATTGTGGCACTTTCTTCTATATCTTCTTTTTTAGTTCCTAAGCTTTATGGAGCTCTAACCATATGGAATATAATTATTATTTTGTTTTCCTCAGTGCTTGGACTTCCAGGATTTTACATTAGTTTCTTTATTTTTATTTCACATATGGCGGGCCTTGAAAGCTGTGGATATCCATATTTATTTCCTTTAGGTACGCTAGAAAGCTTTAAATTAAAGGATGTACTATATAGAGAAGACCTAGGAGAAATATCTAATAGTATTTTTGATAAGGATGATTATAATGAATAAGTATAAAAAACCATTACTCATAGCCTTAATAATAATGAATTGTTTTAGCATGACATCGTGTTTCAGCTACAGGGATATTAATAAAGTTTTATTTATTACTGCCTTAATAATAGATGTAGATAATATGGGAAATCCTATATTATATGCTGAAGCTTTTAAGGGAATAAGAGGGGTATCACCTCAAGGAATGGATGAAAGAATATTATTTAAAGGAACAGGAAAAACAATCTTTGAAGCTGTTAGAAATATGAATGCTACTTCCAGTTATAAATTAAATTATACACAGAATAAAGCCATAATATTTACTCAAAAGGCTGCAGAATTCGGTCTTGATAATTTTATAGATATGTTAGACCGGGATCAAGAATTTCTTGTAAGGCCGTATATTGCAATATACCTAGGGGATCCAGAAAAACTTATAAAGTTGAATATTATTCAAGATAAGTACATTGGATTATTTGTAGTGCAACTTATAGAAAATATTGGGGCGTCTTCAAGAGCTGTAAAACTAAGTTTAAACGAATTTTATAACCAAAGGAATATGGGAGATAAAAGCAATGTCATAACCATAATAGATATCACAAAAGACAGTTTAGAACCAAAATTACAAATAAATGGTGGAGCAGTTATTAAAAATGATAAAATGGTTAGTATATTATCAATTCTGGAAGGGCAAGGGTTTAATTTTTTAATGAATAGTATTTCAGGTGGTACTTTAGAAATAACTAATCCCTGTGATATTAATAAATTTGTAACTTTAGAAATTACAAAAAGTAAAACTAAGACAGAAATTAGCTATTATGACAATGTTATTCATTTAAAAAAGAAAATTAAAGTTAAGGTGGATTTTGGAGAGGCCCAGAAAAGTATTTTACTTACAAAAGAAAATATAAGTAAAATCAAAAATAAATCAGAAGAGAATATTGTGAAAGCCTGCAATAATGTATTTGAAAAATACAAGGAGATGGGTATAGATATCTTTGATATAAGTGAAGAATCTTACAGGAAATACCCAAAGATAAAAATCAAAGATATTATTAAGAAAACTGATTTAAAAGTAGAAGCAGAAGTAGAAATAATGAATACAGGGGATGCTAATAACTTCCAATAAAAAAATCATAGGAAGTTCTGCAATTTAGTTGTATACTAATTATAGGATAATGGATTTATAATACATTTACTTAAAAGGAATGTTAAATTGAATGGAAAAAGAATTAGAATTGGTAGAAAAATTTGAAAGACTAAGGGAAGAGTTTGAAACTTATCAAAATTTCGCTGAAAGTACCATACAAATTATAAGTGAAAAAAATACTAAGTTGGAGAAGATGTTGGATAATATAACCAACATTGTTGAAATTAGTAAGTATATTAATTCTAATATTAGTGATTCTAACTTAATATCTATGATAAATGACATGATTATAGGTATTTCAGGTGTAACATATTCATCAATATATTTATATGAATTTGATAAATTGGTAGTTAAGGCAACAAATAGTGATGAGGTGGATTTGAATTTAAAGTTTAAAGACCATTTTGTACAATTAAATGAAGGGAAATTATTTATTATTAATTCTAAGAGCGCTGTGGGAGAGGATTTAATAAAAGATAAAATACATTCAATAATAGGTATACCAATTAATTTAAGAGATAAATTTACGGGTTACATAATAGTCGAACATACACTATGGAATTTTTTTAGCCAAGAGTACGTAAGTTTTATCTCTTCTATTGCTATTCAAATTGCTATAACTATTGAAAATAGTTTATTGTATGCTAAGGTTAAGGAAAGTTCAATAAGAGATCCGTTACTTGGAATATACAATAGAAAATACTTTTTTGACACCATAGAAAATAAACTTTTTACTGATATATCTACTGAATTTGCAATAGTTATGATGGATATTGATGATTTTAAAAAAGTGAATGATTTATATGGCCATCAAGCTGGTGATGATATTTTACTAAGTATTACCAATACTATAAGTGAAAATTTGCATGAGGAAGATATAGTGGCTAGATATGGTGGGGAAGAAATTGTTATATATATTCATGAAGTTCGAAATTATAACATAGTTTATAATAGAATTGACAATATCAGAAAAAAAATAACTAATACCATAAGTGAGAGTAAGAATCTAAAAAATCCCATTACAGCTAGTTTTGGAATTAGCTATTACAAGGGAAATAAAAGTGTGGATAAAGTATTAGAAATAGCAGATATAATGCTTTATAAAGCTAAAGCAAGTGGTAAAAATAGAGTTGTAAGCGAATAAAAGGGCGATGGTATTCCATCGTCTTTTGTTGAATATGCCAGAGTATCATTAGAAAAATTATCTTAGAAACATTGCATATCAATAAACATAGTATATTATTATAGCACGGTTGGAGTGAAATATATGGATACAAAAAAAATCAGCATATTGTTAAAAAGGGATGAAGGTACAAAATTAGATTTTAAGTTAAAAATGGATATATTAATAGAAAGCGGTAAAAAAGAATTAGCTAAAGATATATGTGCTATAGCAAATTCTCGTGGAGGAAGAGGATATATTGTTGTTGGGGTTGAAGATAAGACCAAAAGAGTTATAGGTATTAATCTTGACGACTTTAAAGAAGAGCAGTTTCAACAAATTATTAGTTCAAGATGTGAACCACCTATTCCGATTTCCATAGATTTTGTGATATATCAAACTAAAAATTTGGCAATTATAACTATATATGATGGTGGTCAGAAGCCTTATCAATTAAGAGAAAATGGTGCCTTTTATATTAGGCGTGGTTCTACAACAGATACTATGAGAAAGGACGAATTAATCTCTTGTTTACAAGAAAATCTAAGTTTAAATATTGAAACTATGCCTATTATAAATAGTGATATCAATAGTTTGGATTTTAATATAATAAATAAATACTTTTTAAACAAGGGAATTGTAGTAACTGATGACAATAGATTAGAGTTTATGGATAATACAGGAATAACCTTTATTGAAAGGGATTATAACAAGAGAGTTGTTACACTAGGTGGCTTATTGGTGTTTTCAGGAGTTAATAGTATTTATCTACCTCATAATATGATTAAGATAGTAAACAAGGTAAATAATAAGGTTGATGAGGTTATAATTGTGCAGGGAAGCCTATTATATATGCTAGATAAGGTAGAAGAACTGTTCAAAAATATATTTCCTTTAAATTATCCTATAGATTCCGTACATGAAGCTGTAAAAAATGCAATACTTTTTAGGGACTATACTATTTTCTATAAGGAAATAGAAATAGCAATAAACTATAATAGCGTTAGCGTAATTAGTCCTGGTAATTTATTATTTTCAAATAAAATTAATGCTCATAATTATTCAAAAAGAAATATGTGGATATACGATAAATTAATAGCCTTAGATGATAGAAAAAGGTTCATAAAATCTGGGAAAGGCTTTGCAAGAATGAAGAAGGCTTTTGTAAAATATGGTAAAGTAATATTTGTGGATTCAAAAGATGATAATAGTTTTAAGGTAATTTTTCCAGGAATTAAAAATTTTATTTAATAAGTATAATATTGCAAAAATATTCTGAATAATATATAATGAGTGTAACTATATTGCGTACAGTGTAGACCTGTTTAATAATTATCTGGTTATGTTAGATAAAATAGGAGGCGGTTAACATGATTCATGTATTTTGCGGTAGAAAAGGTTCAGGTAAAACTAAAGCTTTGATTAAACTTGCCAATGAAAAGGTTCATGAGGTTAAGGGGAACATAGTGTATATTGATGATGATACTAAAGCTGTTTTGCAATTAAATAGCAAAATGAGATTTGTAGCTACAAATGAGTTTAATTTAAAAAATAATAATGATTTTTATGGTTTTTTGTGCGGTATGCTCTCAAAAGATTACGATATTGATACCATTTTTGTTGATGGTGTATTTAATATTGTTGATGATAAACTTGAGCATACGGCACAATTGTTTTCTAAAATGGATTCTTTAGCTAAAAAGTATAATGTAGATTTTTATGTAAATGTTAGTTGTGAATATAAAACCCCACCAGAATTTTTAAAGGATTATATCGCATAAACATTTAATTGATTTTTAGTGAAATGCAGGGCTAAAAACCCTGCATTTATTGTAAATAGAGCAAATGGTTGAAAATCAGAGTATATAGCAAGTAAATAGATGCAAGTAGAGAAAATGACCAATTAGTAAACTTGATATACTTTAAATATACCTATACAATTAACAGAATAAAAGTTTATATATAAAAGGCTGTGAAGGAAAAAAGTAACTGTAGGAATTATTAAGAGAGCTAGTGGTAGGTGTGAACTAGTTAATGAATATAGTGAAATACATTCTGGAGCTTTAAGCTGAAATAAAGTCGTTAATGAGCCGCTTCGAGATTGTAAGCCGCTGTGGAGATGACGTTTAAAGTAAGCTGAGACGGACTTACCTTACGTTATAAGGCATGAGCGGATTGTTAAATCAATTTGGGTGGTACCACGGAATTATTTCGTCCCTTTCTTAGGGGCGTTTTTTTATTTCCCAAAAATAATAGAGCATTAAAAATAAGGAGGAATAATTTATGTCAAATGTATATGATACACTATACGAGCGAGGATACATCAAACAACTTACTCATGAGGAGGAAATAAGGAAAATACTAGATGCAGAAAAGGTAACATTTTATATAGGTTTTGACCCTACAGCAGATAGTCTACATATTGGCCATTTTATTGCTATGATGTTTATGGCACATATGCAAAGGGCAGGCCATAGGCCTATAGCCTTAGTTGGCGGTGGAACTGCAATGATAGGTGATCCGTCAGGGAAAACGGATATGAGAAAAATGCTTACAAAAGAAGAAATTGATTATAATATATCATGCATAAAATCGCAGCTTTCAAAACTTATAGACTTTAGTGATGGTAAAGCAATACTCGAAAACAATGCAGATTGGCTACTAAACTTAAATTATGTAGAATTTATAAGAGATATAGGAGTACATTTTTCAGTAAACAGGATGTTAACTGCTGAATGCTTTAAACAGAGATTAGAAAAAGGACTATCTTTCCTTGAGTTTAATTATATGCTTATGCAGGGATATGACTTTTTAGTTTTAAATCAAAAATATGGATGTACTATGCAACTCGGTGGAGATGATCAATGGTCTAACATAATTGCTGGTATGGAACTAATAAGAAGAAAAGAAAGTAAATCTTCATATGGAATGACATGTGCATTGCTTACTAACAGTGAAGGCAAAAAGATGGGAAAAACAGAAAATGGAGCACTATGGCTTGATGCAGATAAAACGTCACCTTATGATTTTTATCAATACTGGAGAAATGTAGCAGACTCAGATGTAAAGCAATGCTTGTCCTTACTTACATTTGTACCAATGGAGGAAGTTAGACAATTAAGTGCTTTAAAAGATGAAAAGATTAATGAAGCTAAAAAAGTTTTAGCTTTTGAAGTTACAAAACTTATTCATGGAGAAGAAGAAGCTATAAAGGCTCAGACAGCAGCAGAAGCATTGTTTGGTGGTGGAGCTAACATGAGTACCGTGCCTAAAGTATCTATACCCTTAGATATGAAGAGTGTGGGACTCATGGATATATTAGTGTACACTAAAGTAGTACCATCAAAAGCAGAAGCTAGAAGGCTTATTGAACAGGGTGGATTAACTGTTAATGGCAGAAAAATTGAAGAAAAAAATGAAACACTTTTAGACTCAGATTTTAAGGATGCTAGTGTACTTATAAAAAAAGGAAAGAAAAAATACTATTCCTTAATTATAGAATAATAAAATTTAAAAAAACAAAGCTGAAGTTAATATTTTAGCTTTGTTTTTTTAGTAACATTTATTTTATGGGGATTGTTAATAATTATTTAATACTTTCAGTTAAAAATAGATAATTATTGACTTCCCCCTTTAAAAAAAAGTGTTTCATACGATAATTAAATGTTGATAACTTTTAAAAATGTTATTATTCAAAAAAAAGGGGGGTGGCTTATGTCTATAATTAGCAATATTGCAATACAACAGAATCCACAAGCTAAAAAAGCTTTTAGTAAGATATCTTTTGAAGCTGGGGAAACCTTCAATGCAAGAATAGTAGGTACAGATCAGGAAAAGGGAGAAGTTAGTTTAAAATTACTAGATGGATGGCAATTTTCTGCAAAGATTGATAAGCCACTGCAGCAGGCTCCAGAAGGTAAAGTGCTTAAATTTGAAGTAGAAGGTTTTGAAAATGATAAGCTTAAAATAAAATTAGTATATGAAGATAAAGAAGGTAAAACTATTGATACTGAAGGCTTGGAAGCCTTCAGTAAGGGGGATACCCCCGGCACTGATAAATCGGATGCAGTGCTTTTTGGAAAAATGATAAAACATGATATGTCGTTAACTAAAGATAATATAATTGATATAAAAAATCTGGTTGATTTTAAAGAAAAGATATCTTTAAATTCCAATAAAGAAGAAATTTTTATTGCTAGGTACCTTGAAAGTAGAAATATTGATCCCAATAGTGAAAAGGGAAATGAAACAACAAAAATTTTAAAAAACTTTTTTGAGGCATTAAAGAATTTAGATATTGATGACATATTATTATTTAAAGAAAATAATATAGAAATTACTAAAGGAAATTTGGATAGCTTTATAAAACTATTTAAAGGAGAGTCAACGGTATACAACAATTTAAAAGATATTAGCAACTACTTTTTAAATAGTGATACAGATAAAAATACGTTAAAGAATATACAGGACTCCAAAGTAAGTGTGGGCCTAAATAACTTTATAGATTTAGATGAAAGTAGCAAAGAGTCTACAAATTTGGAATTTAAAAGTAGTAACGAAACAAAGACGGTGCAGCTACCAAATAATAATGGAAAAATAGTGGATAAAACTCAGAATCCAGATAATGTTAGACCTAATAACAACCTAAAAGGAATAGTTAATTTAATAAATAAAGAGTTAAAGAATTTAGATGTTAATTATAGGGTATTAAATTCTACTATTAAAACTTTAGAACTAGATAAAAATATAGAATTCAATGCATATTTTGGAATAGATGAAAATATAAAACCAGGTAAAACTTTAGAACTAGATAAAAATATAGAACTTAGTAAGGGTTTTGGAATAGATGAAAATATAAAACCAGGTAAAACTTTAGAACTAGATAAAAATATAGAACTTAGTAAGGGTTTTAGAATAGATGAAAATATAAAACCAGGTAAAACTTTAGAACTAGATAAAAATATAGAATTTAGTAAGGGTTTTGGAATAGATGAAAATGTAAAACCAGGTAAAACTTTAGAACTAAATAGGAATCTAGAACTTAATATAGAAAATGGAATAGATAAAAATATAAAACTAGAAAATATTAAGTTTGATAGTAGCACAATAAAAGCAATGGTTGACAAAATTTTTAAGGTGGAGCAAATATTTTTAAGTCCAGATAGCTATGTTAAATTAATAGAAAATTTAGAGGCAAAATTAAACATAGCAAAGAACGAATCTATTAGTGTGAAACTAGAAAGTATAGTTCCAAATGAAGAATTGCCTTTAAATGCAAAAATATTACAAAAAGATAAGCCGGATGAAGTGGAACTAACTACTAAGAGTGCTATCAATACTAAAGCAAATGGATATGGAAAAAACAATTCACTTAATGAAATTATAAATATGATAAAAAAAGAATTGAATATTTCAGAGGTTGAAAAGGGAATTATAAATAATGTAGAAAAAGACATAGAAAAGATAACTACAGATTTTCTTATTAAAGAACAAATTAAATTAAAGACTGAAGAGATTAAAAATATAGTTAAAGACCTTATTGAAAATAAGCTTAACTTAAAGCCAGAGACCTATGAAAAGGTTATGGGTTTATTCCATGAAAAACTCAACGATTTGAAAATGTTTAATTCTATTTCGGAACAATATTATTATTTGGATTTGCCTATAAATGTTAAAGATGATGAATATCAATTTAAATTAATTATTAAAGATGATAGGGAAAAAGGAAAAAAGATCGACAGTAAGAATGTTAAAATTGCTACTAGTGTCAAAACAATAAATATGGGAACTGTAGATGCATATATTAAAATTAATAATAATAATATGAATATTGATATTAATTGTGAAAAATTCTGGGTTAAAGTTTTAAAATTGGGCAAAGAAAAGTTAATAAAGGATTTATCTAATCTAAATTATAGAGTTAATATTGAGGTTAATAACAAGGCTAAAGAATTTACATTAGCCAATTGTGGAGAATTTTTTGATGATAGAAGTTTTAATACCCTCAATATAAAGGTATAATATAATAGAGCATTAAGAAAAATAATAGTGAATATGCTGGAGTATTATATTTAATATAATTTAAAATATAACTATCGAACACTAATGAGGGGTGTTAAAATGAAAAAAGTAAAAAAAGCTGCTGCCATAAAATATGAACAAGGATATGATGTGCCTATAGTAACAGCAGCTGGAATGGGTTATATTGCAGATAAAATTCTGGTGAAGGCTGAAGAGAGTAAGGTAGCCATAGTGCAAAACGAGGAATTGGCTAATTTACTTTTAAATGTGGATATAGGATCAGAAATACCCTTCGAATTATATGATGCAATAGCAAAGGTTATTGCTTATGTAATGGATATAGATTCAATAATGAAAAAAGATTAAAAAGGAGGCATATTATGGCGTTATGGGCAATATCTGATCTTCATTTAGCTTTAAATTCAGATAAACCCATGGATATATTTGGAGATAAATGGGAGAAACATCATGAAAAAATAAAAGAAAATTGGCTTAATAAGGTTTCAGCTAATGATACTGTGTTAATTGCAGGGGATATTTCATGGTCCATGAATATTTCAGAGGGTCTTGAGGATTTGGAGTGGATTCATAAACTCCCAGGTAAAAAAATACTTATTAAAGGAAATCATGACTATTGGTGGAGTAGCATCACAAAGCTTAATTCTCTTTATGAAGATATGAATTTTATTCAAAATAATTTTTTTAATTATAAAGATTTCGCTATATGCGGTACCCGGGGATGGAATTGTCCGGGATCTACAAAATTTACAGAGCATGACCAGAAAATATATAATAGAGAGTTAATAAGGCTTCGAATATCATTAGATGAGGCAGTGAAAAATGGATATAGTAAATTTATTGTAATGCTTCATTATCCACCTACTAATGATAAGTTCGAAGAAACTAAACTTATAAGTTTAGTAAAAGAATATAATGTGGCAAAGGTAATATACGGACATTTGCATGGACCATCTTTAAATAGGTTATATGAGGGAAATATAGAGGGCGTAGAGTATATAGTAACTTCTTGTGATTATTTGGACTTTGATCCTTTAAAAATATTAGAATAGCACAAAGAGGTAAGTTTTTGTGCATAAGTATGAATACTATATTTATTTATGTGGATAACAAACCTAATAATCATAGGAATGTAAAAACAAACAACAGGTTAAATATTCTAGCATATTGACTTGTTATTTGTTTTTATGCATTTAAATCATTATTTAAAAATTTTAGAGAAAAAACCAGATTTCTTAGTATTTTCTATTGGCTCAAAGTTTTCTGTAGAAGCTTTATTTAGGTTTTCATTAGCAAGTAATAATGCAGCTTCTTCCTCTTTTATAAGGTCCTTCATATCTCTTGCAAGTTCTTTCAAACTTTGCTTTACATTAGGGCTTGTTATTACATTACTAAACCAAACTAGTGAATTTTCTGAATTGCCAATACGTCTATTTAGCTCTCCAATAAGATACATAGCACTATATTTATCCATACCATATATAGGGAAGGCTTCTGCATAATATGAATCATTAAGTCCTTCTAGTGCTTGCTTTAAAAATACTAGCTCCATCTCACGGGCATCTTGGGTTTCGAGTAGCCTGTACATCCAGGCTAGTTTCATACAATTGATTGCTTTTTTACTTGATTTTGCATTGGTTATTATATAATTTAAAAGGGATAGTTTATACCTTTCAATAGCTATATGTATATCATAAACCTCTGGATACATCCTGCCCTTCCATTTAGGTGTAATAGACTGCTGTACTTTTTCTATTTCTATACTTCTTATACTATGGAAATCTGTTTTCATAGCTGAATACCCGCAAGAATTACAAATCCAAACATCATAGAAATAAGGATTAATTAATGAATACCTTATAAAAAAGTCACTGTCTTTTTTTATCATTCTATAAGCCGATGACTTTACTGCGCTAGTTTTGAAAATTGATCCACATACAGGGCAGGTAACTTCTTTACTATATAGAAGAGACTTTTCCTGGTTGATTTGACTATTTTCTTTCACAGTTTCAGTTTTTTTATTATAGATTTTGATATCTTCAATATTATCAAACCCCATATTTTCTAGACCAGAAAACATTTTTTTATCCATTTAATCACCCCAAAATAAAATTTACTGTATTATGATTAGTTATAAATTTGGTGTATTTTCCTAAAATAATTGCTTTTATGTTAATTTAGTAGTAAATTAATTATAACAGAAAATTAATAAAAATATAATATTAATAAAAGACAGCATCCGAAAATTTGTATATATTTTTTGTAAGCATGAAATTTTATGTAAAGGACTGAGTATATGGCAATAAGAGAGTGGAAAAGATTCTTAATACCTTATGAACAGGCGGTAGAAGAGTTAAAGGTAAAGTTCAAAAGCATTCGGCGCGAATATAGACGTAAAAATGATTATTCACCTGTGGAGTTTGTTACAGGTAGGGTTAAAGAAATATCTAGTATTCTTGAAAAAGCTAATAAATTCTGTATCCCTTTAGATCGAATTGAATTTGAAATGGAGGATATTGCGGGAATAAGAGTAATGTGCCAATTTGTTGATGACATTGATAAGGTGGTAAATTTGATTCGCGAAAGACGTGATATGAAAATAGTTTATGAAAAAGATTATGTTGCCAATGTAAAAGAAAGCGGATATAGAAGCTACCATATGATCATAAAGTATCCGGTGAATTTATCTGATGGCCAAACCGAAATACTAGCGGAGTTTCAAATTAGAACCTTGGCAATGAATTTTTGGGCTACAGTAGAGCATTCCCTAAATTATAAATATAAGCATGATATACCAGAGTATATCAGAGAAAAACTTAAAAATGCTGCAGATGCCGCTTTTCAGTTAGATCAGCAGATGTTAGAAATTAAAGATGAGATTAAAGACGCACAAAAACTCTTTGAGGTTAAATCTAATTTGGTATCTGATATAATGAATAATATTCTTTTGATTTCTTCCCTTGGAAAATTAATGGATGCAACTAGGTATAGAGAACAATTAAATAAGCTACTAGAAGAAGGAGAAGTCTTTGAGCTTAGCAGTCTTCTTAAATCAACTCAAAAGACCTTAGATGTGTATGGCGTTTCATAACATGTAAACAGTATAAATCAAAAAATAAGAGTAGGGAGTCTAAGTTAAACTCCCTACTCTTATTTTTTTTGAATTATACTGATAAGTGAGTAGTTTTTACTAAGAAGCTACTATATTAACTAATCTTCCTTTTATTATAATAATCTTTCTTACAGTTTTACCTTCTAAGGAAGCAATTAGTGTTTCATCTTCAAGAGCAGCTTTTTTTATAGCTTCTTCATCTAAATTTTGCGCTATAGTTATTCTCGATTTAATTTTCCCATTTACTTGAATAGCTATCTCTATTTCATCTTTGATTAGAGCACTAGCATCAAATTTAGGAAAACTTTGATTAAATATAGAATAACCCATACCTAAGGTTTCCCACTTTTCTTCTGCAAAGTGAGGAGCAAAAGGTGCTAAAAGTAAAAGGTAATCCACAAGCACTTCTTTTAAGAAATTACTATTAACAGTTTCTTCATTAACATATTTTGATAGAGCATTTGTAAGTTCCATAAGTCTTGCAATAGCTGTATTAAATTGAAGTTTTTCTGTGTCTTCAGTAACTCCTTTTATTGCAAAATGTCTCCAGTAGTTTAATTCTTTTTCTGCCTTATTGAGAGGGACATCCTTATTACTTTCTTTTAACATTTCGGAAATTCCAGTGTCTACAGCTCGTTCAATTCTATCAACGAATTTTCCAATAGCTTTTATACCATCGTCACTCCAAGCACCACCATCAGTATAACCAAAGCCAAACATTAGGTACATTCTAAACACATCTGCTCCAAACTCTTTTATATACTGGTCTGGTGAAATAGTATTTCCTTTAGATTTACTCATTTTTAATCCGTCTGGTCCTAAAATTAAACCTTGGTGAGTAAGAGACAAGAAAGGTTCATCAAAGTTTAAATAGCCCATATCGCGAAGAGCTTTGGTGATAAACCTTGCATACAGTAAATGCATACATGCATGTTCAGGGCCACCTACATATTTGTCTACAGGAAGCATTTTGTTTATTAAGTCTGTATCGAAAGCCTTTTCACTATTTTTGTTATCTACATATCTTAAATAGTAAAAAGAAGAACAAACGAAGGTATCTAAGGTATCAGCTTCTCTGTGGGCAGGACTTCCACAAACTGGGCAAGGTACATTAATAAAGTCTGCAGATTTAGCTAGGGGTGATTCTCCGTCTGGTGCAAATTCTACGTCATAAGGTAATTCTACAGGAAGTTGGTCTTCAGGTACTGGTACAGGCCCACATTTATCACAGTGAATTATTGGAATAGGAGCTCCCCAATATCTCTGCCTTGAAACTAACCAATCACGAAGCCTAAAGTTTACTTTTTCTGTTCCTAAATTTTGAGCTTCTAATTTTTTTACTACAGCAATTTTTCCATCCACAGTAGATAAACCATTAAACTCTTCACTATTTACCATTTTTCCATGTTCAGTGTAAGGAAGATCTTCGAACCTATTTATTTCGGTTCCTGTACCAGAAGTTACACTATTAGCAGGAATAATTACTCTTTCGATAGGTAAACTATATTTAGTAGCAAAGGCAAAATCTCTATCATCATGAGCGGGAACAGCCATTACGATGCCGGTTCCGTAAGTATTTAAAACATAGTCAGCAATCCAAATAGGGATTTTTCTTCCGTTAATAGGATTAATAGCATAGGAACCAGTAAATACACCGGTTTTTTCTCTTGTAATAGATTGTCTTTCTATATCAGATTGCTTATTAGCTTCATCTCTATAAGTCGCCACAGCATCTTTATATTCATCTTTAGTTAGAACACCTACAAGGTCATTTTCAGGTGCAAGTACCACATAGGTAACACCATATAGGGTGTCAACCCTTGTAGTGAAGACACTAAAGTCTATATCTGAATCTTCCACCTTAAATGTAACCTCAGCGCCAGTAGATTTTCCTATCCAATGTTTTTGCATTGATTTAGTTTTTTCAGGCCAATCCAAGGTATCAAGTTTTTCTAATAGTTCATCAGCATAGTCAGTAATTTTTAAAAACCATTGTGTTAAATTCTTTTTAGTAACCTGAGTGCCACACCTTTCACAAGAACCATCTACTAATACTTGCTCATTTGCAAGTACAGTACTACAACTAGGGCACCAATTTACAGGGGCCTTTTTTCTGTAGGCAAGACCTTTTTCAAATAGTTTTAAGAATAACCATTGAGTCCATTTATAATAATCTGGGCGGCAAGTTACAACTTCATGATCCCAATTAAACATTGCGCCCATGGCTTTTAATTGCTTTTCCATAGTAGTAATATTTTGCTCTGTAGAATCTTTCGGATGTACACCAGTTTTTATTGCGTAGTTTTCAGCAGGCAATCCAAAAGCATCAAAGCCCATTGGCTGAAATACATTGTAACCTTGCATTTTCTTCATTCTAGCCCAGGTATCTACGGGCCCATAGTTAAACCAATGCCCAGCATGTAGTTGACTTCCAGACGGATAAGAGAACATTTCAAGCACATATAGCTTCTTATCAGTATTATTTTCATCAAATTTATAGAGATTAGTTTGTTCCCATTTTTGTTGCCATTTTTCATCGATGGTTGTATTATATTTTGCCATTAATATTCCTCCTTGTATTATCTAAAGTAGAAAATAATTGTGGATTTTTAGATTTAGCATTTAAGGTTATATGGAGCTCGAAATAGATAGAAAATAAAAAAAACCTTCATCTCAACAAAGAGACGAAAGTAATATTCCGCGGTACCACTCTAATTAGGCATTACGCCTCACTTAAGAATATAACGGTTTTAACCGTACTTGTTTTACAAGTAAGCTTTTACTAAAGTAAGCTTTTACCAAAGTAAGGTCATAGGCAAGTTCGTATTATATCATTACTGTTTCACACCAAAGCAACAGCTCTCTTTAAAATGCTACAAATACTACTACTCCTAATCAAAGCAATTTATTATATTATACTTTGTTTATAAAAGTATTATTATCTATTATAATTTAAATAGAATTTTCTGTCAAGTGCATGGGTTAGAAACATTTTAATATGACTTAACTAAATTTTTTAAGCAAATTTTTATTTGCATAGGCGATGAAAACTGTAAGTGTATAGTCATATACTAGGAAACTAAATTGCAGAAAGAGTATTAATAAATATATATTTATATTAGGGATTTTTAATAATAGTAATTTATATATAAATATAATTATAGCCGAGCTTATATTAAAATATAATAACTTAAGTACGAACTCTAGAGGAATACTCCTTAATTTTTCTATGAAATATTTTACAAAACCATATAATCCAAAAATTAATATATAGGCAATGCTTATAAGCTTTGAGGGTATGATAAATAAACTAAGCAAGCAAACAGCACTATATACTATTATAGTATTTTTTATTCCGGTAAGTATAATGGAAAGAGGAATAATACAAGAAGCTATGACCATTATAAATAATCTATTTGTAGGAAAAACAGAAGAGAGGTATAGTAATATCAAACTAAGTGCTGCGAATATTCCACCCTTAGCAATGTTATTAGATTTCATAAAAATCAGCTCCTAAATTAATATGATTAGCAACAGGAAATAAGATCTCCGCCTAAACATTCACAAAGAGTATCTGCACACCATAAGTTAATGCACATATTACCCATATCAGAATCTTTGTTTCGCCTACCATAATAGTTACCTCTATAATTTGTGTTTCTAGTACTTAGTTCATTAAAGCTTCGCCTATATTCAACATTATTAGGCTCAAGAGAGCAGGCTTTGCTAATGAAATTGTAAGCACTATCATGCCAATTTTTTTTCAAATGAACCATTCCCATTAGATAATTCCACTCAGCAGTTTTGGTATTCATAGAACCTAATTTTTGTTCAGCCAAAGGAAGGTTTCCACTATTTAAATCCATCCTTATTGATTGATATATGTCTCTATTAGTATAGTCATCATTTGAAGAAGAATTGTAATTGTTGGAAGAATTATAAGTATTTGAAGACTGGTAGCTATTAGAAGAACTAGTATTTTTCATAAGTGAATCATAAGCTTCATTTAGTTCTTGCATTTTTTCTTCTGCTAAATCTTTTAAGGGGTTATCACCATACTGATCAGGATGATATTTTTTTGCTTGTTCTCTATAGGCTTTTTTTATATCTTCTTTTGACGCGCCTTCACGTACACCAAGTATTTCATAGGGATTTGCCATTTTTATATTCCACTCCTTTTAAATAATCAATATCTAAATTTTCATTAAAAACCTTATGCATTTTTTCCATGAGTCCCAGTTCCAATATATTATATAATATATCCTCATTTTTTATTAGGGGTAATGAACTTAAATTTTTCAAACATTGCTGGGCGCAAGTAGTCAATATATAATCAATTCTTGGCTTTATTAATTTCGAAAAACTTTTAAAATCCAGATTGTCCTTATTGAATAATGCACTTATAGCATTAAAAGAGTTATTTTTTACATCCTTTTCTAAATCATCATAAGCATCTATAATGTATATCCATTTACCTAAGTTATATCCAAGCCAATATAAATCCTCCTTAAAGGGTGCATCCTTATAATAAAAGGATACTATAAAGCCCGTAAGATCAGCAAAAACATGAGATAACTCATCTATAGATAGCTGTTCATCTATGGATAGCTGCTCATCTGTGGATATATTCACAGGATTTGTTTCTAGAGTATTTAGTAATAAAAGCTTTTCCTTAGTATACTTCATTACATCATTATATTCCACTTTGGATTTTGACAAATATTTCTTTAAAAACACTGAAAAAACTTTGCTTTTCATTGTTTTATTATCGCAGGCATCATCCATTAACTTATAATATGCTAAAGTAGCATTACAAAAAGCTGCATAATCTAAAGCCATATTATTGTTAATCATAATTCTCTTTTTTAATGGATGAATTGCGCAACTAAATTTAGTAAAGTTACATTTATTGTCGCCTAGTGAATCTAGAAGTACTGCTAAAAAAGTCATGTCATAATTTAAAGTAAGCCTTGGTAGCTGACCATAGCTGTTTTTAATGGAATTACATAAACCACAATAATAGGCTTTGAATTTTTCAAAGTCTTTTATTTTCATTTCCATTTTACATGGAGTTACATATCCAAACATTATAGCCCCTTTACTACTATTTCTTTTGATTTTAGTATTTCATAAATAGTTTTAGATGTAGTATCCGAGAGACTATAACCTAGTAAGGTTATAACTTCGCAAAGCTCATCTTCATCTTCACTTTCAATTTCTATATAAGGAAAAGGACAGAATTCCTTATCGTTTATGTCTATTTCTATTAGGGTATTTTTATATTTATAGCTTTCCCTATATTTTTTTATGGATTGTATAAGCTCAAGACCTAAGGCTTCAAATATTCCAATAGCAGCCACTTCATCTTTAATTTCCGATTCATGCTCATCCATGATCTTATATTTTTCTTGGCTTATAAGTTTTTTTGTAGTTATATAGTGCAGCGTAGAATTTGTTAATTCATCATGGATAGTGCGTATTCTTGCATAGCCTTTGCTCTTTATTAGCCTTTTATCCGAGAAATCATAAATATTATTTATTTGATTCTCTTGTTTTACTTTTGGGGCATTTATATTCAATAATTTTTTGCGAATTTCTTCTACATCAATATCTATAATTCGAGTTTCTATTTCTTTCATAGTGGCCTCCTTGTATGTCTCTAGGGCATATAATAATTATTAATTGTCACTTTTGCGAAATTAATCATTAATTGTGATTATATCATAATTTAAATAAACTAACATTAAGAATTCATTAAAATTACCATATCAATACAATGACCTAAGTAGAAACAATAATGATATTTAGAACTAAATATATAGCAATATATTACTTTGTATAATTAAATTTAAATAGTATAATAGTTAGGCACATTCAAAAAAATAACTTTATATTTGAATGTGCCTTAGATAAATAACAAGGTGGTGTTTTTTTGGAGTACATAAAAGAAGTTAATATAAATGAGGCTATTATTCATGTTTTAGATAACAATGCAGATGAACCTATCTTGAATGAATATGCTTTGGATTTAGATGAAGAAAAATACAATTTTTTATTGAAACATATTCAAAAATGTTTAAAGGATGAAGATTTAAAATATGGTGTCTTTAATTCTGAGCGAAATATAGTAAAAGATTTATCTCAGGAATATTTAAATGGTGAAAATAATCTACTAGTTGTATCTAAGGAATTGGCAAGACAGATGTTTATTTTGATGAGATCTAAGGGTAGCATTCCTTCTTGTGATTTAATAGTAGTATCTTTTACTACAGAATTTGGACCCATTCTTGGTATATTTAAAATGGATTATATTAAGAATTATGTTCATACTATAGAGTTTGTAGATAACAAATTAGGCATTGATATAGTACCGCAGTTCACTGGCCTTCCTGGCTTCTCTCAAAGAATACAAAAATGTGCTTTTTTAAAGCCTATTAGAAAAGAAAATAATTTTGACCTAATGGTTATTGACAAAAGAATAAAAACCAAAGAATCAAGTGATAAAGAAGATCAAGGATATGGATCAAACTATTTTATAAATGATTATTTGGGTTGTACAATTGTTGATAACGAAAGAGATATCACTAAAAACTTTGTAAAAGCAGCTGAAAAATTTACCCAAAATACATTTCCAGAAAATGCAGATAAAGCAGAAGCCGTTAGAAGTACTATAAAAAGAAAACTTAAACAAGAAGACAATATTGATATTAGAGAATTGTCGGAAGAAATGTTTCCTGAAAACCATGAAATTAAGGAAAAGTTTGTTGAGTTTATTGCAGAGCGAGGAGTTTCGGAAAAGATTAGTCTTGATAAAGAGTGGATAGACAAAAAACTAAAAAGAGTAAGACTTAAAATTGATAAAGATATAGATCTATATGTAGATGAGGAAACTTATCATGATAATAGTCGTTTTGAAATACAAAGAAATGGCGATGGAACAATTAATATGGTTATTAAACATGTAAGCAATTATGTCCAAAAATAAAAAATAAAAAAGTATATATTACTACTAATGCATTCATTTCGCTAAGAACTACTGATTATATTTTGAATTAAGCTGCTAAAAAACATAAACTCGCTGTCGCTCAAACATATGTTTTTCTGAGCGTAGCTTATTTAAAAATATAATAAGAAGTTCTAAAGCTTATTCAAATGCATTATACGTAATATATACTTTTTTTTGCGCATAAAAACATTATAGTTTCCTATATAATAAAAAAATAAAACAAAAATACCCACAGTATAATATACGCGGGTATTTTTGTTTTAATAACTTAAATCTAAATTATATTGATTTAAATTATTTAGATGAATTAGCAGAACCTAAAACATTAGTGATTTTACCATCAACTAATTTAGTTATGTTATTTCTTGCTTCTCCAAGATATTTTCTTGGGTCAATTTCACCAGGAATTTGAGTTAAAACTTTTCTTATTGAACCTGTCATAGCAAGTCTTAAATCAGTGTCCATGTTTATTTTACAAACAGCCATAGAAGCTGCTTTTCTGAGCATTTCTAGTGGTATTCCTTTTGCACCTTTAATTTCTCCACCAAATTCATTGCACATAGAAACAAAATCTTGATCTACAGCAGATGCTCCGTGAAGAACTATTGGAAAATTGTGCATACCAGCATCTTCTAATTTTTTAGTGATTGATTCTAATCTTTCAAAATCTAGTTTAGCATCACCTTTGAATTTATAAGCGCCATGGCTTGTTCCTATAGCTATAGCTAAAGAGTCAATACCAGTTCTTTTTACATAATCTACTGCTTGCTCTGGATCAGTATAAGTTGCATCAGCAGCTGAAACTGAAACAGCATCTTCAATTCCAGCAAGCTTTCCAAGCTCAGCTTCAACTACAACACCTTTAGAATGAGCATAGTCAACTACTTCTTTAGTTAATCTTACATTTTCCTCATAATCAAAATGAGAACCATCATACATTACTGAAGTAAATCCAGAAGCTATTGCAAGTTTAACTTGAGCAAGATCAGAACCGTGATCTAAGTGAAGAGCCACGTCAATACCAGTGTCTTCTACAGCTGCCTCTACCATTTTTCTAAGGTAAGTAGGTCTTGCATATTTTAAAGCTCCACCTGATACCTGAAGAATAACTGCAGACTTGTGAACTGCACAAGCATCCATTATTCCTTGAATTATCTCCATATTATTGATGTTAAATGCACCAATTGCGTAATTTCCTTCAAAAGCTTTTTTAAACATATTAGTTGTAGTTACTAAAGCCATATTAATTCCACCTTTCAAATTTTGTAACAGGGACATATATTGTCCCTGTGGGACTTTTATAGTATAATATAATTATAAGCTATAAATCGACTATTTTCTACCCTTTTATTATAAATGATTCATAAAAAAAATAATTAAAAAATATTGCTTATAGATACTTTTTCATGGGATTTTATATGATCTACAAGATATTTCATAACATGCACAGTGGCTAAGGCTTCGGACTTATCCCGAGTTTTTATATATTGAGTTAATTTTAAAACTTCATTGTCCACATGATCTAAGTCCTCGTGATGGATATAAATGGTTAGAAACTTAGAATCCCTTTTCCACTGAGCTATATAATCTAGGGATAGATTATATGCATCTTTATAGTTCTCCTTAAGTATATAACTTTCTAGGGTACAATTCAAATCTTGTAAGTTTGCGCAACTTTGATTTATAGTATTTATAGATAAAAAAATTCCTATAATCATTATAATGAATAAGCTAAAGGCTAAGTAAACATTTTTCATTTATTTATATCTTTCCCTTCCTTAAGTTGATAATAGAATTTATTTTTAGAATCTATTATTCCTATGAAAACGTCTTTTGCACCGTCAATATTATTTTTTTTGAGTATGCTATTTAGCCAAGTCTCATCTTTTTCTAAAATTTTTAAGTTTTTTAAATTTACATTGCCATCCATAATTAAAGGTATAGGCAAAGACTCTTGGGTTAAGGATAAATTTAAATCATCCTTAGTTACATTTGAATTACCTGTTTTTGGCAATATAGAGAGCTCACCGCTAGTTTCCAAAATAGCATATTCAATATCAGATAAGTTAAAATATCCTTTTAATCTAAGTTCTTCTAATAAATCATTAATATTAAATCTTTGATATCTGAGCTCTGCAATATCAATTTTTCCATTTTTTATAAGTATACTTGGAGCACCTGTTAATATTTTTCTAGCTTTCTCGCTTTTGAGTTCAATAAAAGAAGTAGCAACTTGAAGAAATAGTAAAGTAATTATTGGTATAATGGCATGTAAAATTGGTATTCTTATATCTTGCATGGGAAAAGTGGCAAGTTCAGAAATCATCAATGCAATTACCAGTTCAAAAGGTTCAAGCTCACCTATTTGTTTTTTACCCATCATCCTCATAATAAAAATTACTGCAAAGTATAACAAAAAAGTCCTGATTATTAAAATAAACGTAATATCACCTCATTCTCTATAATGTATATTTTTCGTTTAAATATAAAAATTATAAGGGGGTATATGATACATTTTTAAAAAATTACAGTATAATAGTACTAAACAGTAAAAATAGGGGATGATTGTATGGATAATTTCAATATAGGCCTTAAAGATGGTAGACACATTTTAGTAAAGCCGGGAACTATATTAAATGATATTATTAAAGATAATAGTTTATTAAATGATATACCAGTAGTTTTAGGTAAGGTTAATAATAAACTTTATGAGCTAGGAGAAATTATAACGCAAGAGGGTAATTTTGACACTGTGGATATTAAAAGTAGAATTGGAATGATGACATACGTTAGAACCCTTCAGTTCGTGCTAATAAAGGCAGTTTTTGAACTGTTTCCTACAGCTAAAATTTCTATCGAGCATTCACTAAGCAAAGGCCTATTTGGAGAAATCCATAAGACTACTGCATTAGATGTTGATGATATATATGATATAAAAAACAAAATGAGTGAAATAATAAAAGCGGATATTCCTATAAGAAAGATAGCATTGTCAAAGGCCAAAGCAATAGAAATTTTTAAGGAATATGATATGCAAGATAAAGTTAAACTTTTAAAATACGTTAACTCAGAAGAAGTAAAGCTTTATGAATTGGATGGAAGATATGACTATTTTTATGGACCAATGGCTTATTCAACAGGAGTATTAAAAACATTTGATTTAATATACTATGAGCCAGGGTTTATATTAAGATATCCAACCTCTGAGCAGCCAGATAGAATTCCTAAATTTCAAAAGCACGAAAAACTAGCTAAAGTATTTTATGAAGCGGAGCAATGGGGAGAAATATTAGGTGTTGGAAGTGTTGGTGCACTAAATGATGAAGTAGTAAATGGTGATATTGTTAATTTAATTAGAGTGGCAGAGGCCCTTCATGAAAAGAAAATAGCTTATATTGCGGATATGATTCATCAAAGAGAAAAGGTGAAATTAGTGCTTATAGCAGGACCATCCTCCTCAGGGAAAACTACTTTTTCAAAGAGGCTTGGTATTCAATTAAGAGTAAATGGCTTAATACCAATATTTATTTCTTTAGATGATTATTTTGTTGATAGAGAAGTTACTCCAAGGGATGAAAATGGTGAATATGATTTTGAGTCTATATATGCTTTAGATTTAGAGCTCTTCAACGAGGATTTAAAATTATTACTACAAGGCTTTGAGGCAGATATACCAAGTTTTAATTTTAAGACAGGAAAAAGGGAATGGAATGGAAATAAGATTAAAATGCCTGAAAATGGAGTTTTGATTATAGAAGGAATACATGGATTAAATGAAATCCTAACTGCTTCAATAGCTAGGGATAGTAAATTTAAAATATATATAAGTCCATTAACACAGCTTAATTTGGACGATCACAACAGGATTTCTACAACAGATGTAAGAATGACAAGAAGAATAGTTAGGGATTATTTATCTAGAGGATACGGCGTTGAAGATACACTGAAAATGTGGCCCTCTGTAAAACGTGGAGAGGAAAAAAATATTTTTGTATTTCAAGAACAAGCAGATGCAATGTTTAATTCCAATGTAGTCTACGAGCTTTGTGTACTTAAAAAAATTGCATTAGCTGAGCTTAATAAAATTGGAGCGGATAGTCCTGTATATTATGAAGCAAGCAGATTAAGAAGCTTTTTAAATTTCTTTGTAGATGTAGACAAAGATTTAGTACCAGATAATTCAATAATTAGAGAGTTCACTGGTGGAAGTTGTTTTTATCAGTACTAAGATAGGAAAAGTATGAAATTTCTCCAGAGTAACTTGCAAAGCGTTTGCAAGTTACTCTGTGGAAATTTCAAACATACTATAGAGTAACAAAAGAATAAGATATGTTAATGTGTGACAAAATAATTGTGAATTGTTTTGTATTGTGCAGAGACGTAAAAGGAGGATAACATGAAAAACTATAGTGTTTTTGATATATTAGGTCCGATTATGGTAGGGCCATCAAGTTCCCATACAGCTGGTGCGGCGAGACTTGCCAAAATTGCATCTATAATTGCAGGGAAAAATATTGCATCTGTACAATTTGTTTTACATGGTTCTTTTGCTAAAACTTATAAAGGTCACGGATCGGATAGAGCATTGGTGGCAGGAATTTTAGGAATGGATCCCTGGGATGATAGACTTAAGGAATCCCTTCGCATAGCTAGTGACCAAGGGCTTGGCGTAGAGTTTATCGAGGGGGATTTGGGGGATGTTCATCCTAATACGGTAAAGTTTATTATAACAAAAAAAAGTGGGAGAAAAGTTGAAATTATTGGTTCATCTGTTGGAGGGGGAAATATTTTAATCTTTGAAGTTGATGGTGAACCAGTTGAATTTACAGGTAATTATCCAACAATTATAATCGGTCATAAAGATGTTCCAGGTATGATTTCAAAAGTAAGTACCATATTATTTAATGAAAATGTTAATATAGCTTTTATGAATGTGTATAGAAATAGCAGAGGCTTAAAAGCGGCTATGGTATTTGAAACAGATACCGTAGTGCCTAAAAAGGTACTAGATAAAATCAAGGATTTGGGATACATTTACAGTATAAGAGAAATATCACCGATAAAACAGTAATAATAATTCTTATCTACTAAATGGAAACCACAAGGAGGCAATAATTGTGTTTGTAAACAAAGGAATAGAACTTTTTAATATATGTAAGCAAAAAAATATATCAATTTGGGAATATACAATAAGGTGTGAAGAAGAAAACAGTGGGCTTTCACGTATGGAAATTATTGAAAAGATGAGAAAAAATCTAAATATAATGAGAGAAGCTGCAGAATATGGACTTACAAATGAAACTAGGTCAATAAGCGGTTTAATAGGTGGGGATGCAATAAAACTAAATAGGTATGCCAGTTCGAATAATACATTGACAGGCGAATTTATGGTTAAGGCAATGGCTAGAGCTCTCTCATGCTCCGAAGTGAATGCAGCTATGGGCAAAATAGTTGCTGCACCTACAGCAGGATCTTGTGGAATACTTCCAGCAGTGATTATTACAGCTGGAGAGAAGTTAAATAAGACTGAAGATGAGATAATTAATGCCTTATTTACTGCTTCAGGCATAGGGATTATAATAGCTAAAAATGCTACATTATCAGGAGCAGAAGGTGGATGTCAAGCTGAATGTGGGTCAGCAGCTGCTATGGGAGCTGCGGCTGTAGTAGAAATGATGGGTGGTACTCCTGCAATGGCAATGGATGCAGCTGCTATTGTGATAAAAAACATATTGGGATTAGTTTGCGACCCTGTTGCAGGACTCGTTGAGGTTCCTTGCGCTAAACGAAATATAGCTGGAGCTGTAAGTGCATTAACCACTGCAGACTTGGTTATGAGTGGTGTAACTAGTAGAATACCTTTTGATGATACCGTAATTGCTATGTATAAGGTAGGCAAGCAATTGCCTTGCGAACTTAGAGAGACTGCTATGGGTGGTCTTGCAACTACCCCTACAGGCCTTAGACTTTCAAAAGAAATACTAGGAAAATAAAAGGCAAATAATTAAAAAATCAAAGAGGGATATCCTAAATGGGATGTCCCTCTTTTTTAAGTAACCTTTAAAAGCATAATGAATAGAATAATAAAGAAGATAGCTAATTAAATGGAGGAGTAGAAGTGCAATTAAATGATAGCAAGACAGAAAAAAATCTTCTTAAAACTTTTGCTGGCGAGTCAAGAGCTAGAAATAAATATACATTTTATGCTGAAAAAGCGGAGAAGGAGGGGTATGAGTATGTAGCATCTATTTTCGAAGCAACTGCAAACAACGAAAAGGCTCATGCAAGAGAAGTTTTTAATAGATTTCTTAAGATGAACAAAAGTACAGCAGAAAACTTGATGGATGCCGCAAAAGGAGAATCTTTTGAAACCAACAAGTTATATAAACAATTTGAAAAAGAGGCCAGAGAAGAGGGGTTTATGGAAATTGCAGATTTCTATAAAGAATTGCAGGAAGTAGAAGAAAGCCATGAAATGAGGTATATGAAAATATATGAAAATCTAGTGTCGGGCATGATGTTTAAACGAAATAATGAAGTTAAATGGCAGTGTATGAATTGTGGATATATCCATATAGGAAAAGAAGCACCACTTTTTTGCCCTCTATGTAAGTTTCCAAGAGCTTACTTTAAAATATACTGCGAAGACTACAAATAGGAGGAGCGAATATGATAATTTATTATCCTGCCTACTATTTAGTACCAGTAATACCTGTAATATCATTAGACGGGTATGAATATCGCCATGGTAATAGCCAGGAATATCATTCTGGATTTCGATTTAATATGGACCAAAATGAAGTGCATAACACATACAGAAATATAGATGAAGATATTTTTGGAGAGATTGATGAAGAATACGTAAATGAAAGTACAAAATAATGATTGTTTGGTGTTTTGAATGAAAAAAACCTATATTGTTGTATTTATTGTAATTGCCTTAATGTTTATAAATACTTCATCAAGTTTAGCAAATACAATAATATATTCATTAGCCATAGTTCCACTCGCTATTTTACTTGGAGATCAAACTACTAGAATATCAGATTATATAGGACAAAAAAAAGGAGGCTTATTAGCAGCCACAGTGGGTAATGTCCCAGAGCTTATGATGGGAATATGGTCAATAAAGTATGGTATGGTACCCTTGGTTCAAGCCTCTTTAATTGGTTCAATTATAAATAACATGCTTTTAGGTCTTGGCATTGCGGTAGTATTTGGAGGATTTAAGTTTAAAGAGCAAAACTTTAGTAGTATAATAGCGCGAACGAATTTCAATATGTTATTACTAGCCATGTCTTCTATGGTTGTTATAGCTACATTAAATAGGTACTCTGTAGTTATGGATTCGGTGATTATATCAATAAGTGTGAAAGTTGCTGTTTTACTCATAGGTATTTATATCTTAGGACTAGTATTCTCATTATATACTCATAACAATCTGTTCGTAGTTAGTGAATATAGCGAGGAGAAAAAAAGTACTGTGAATAGGAAAGTAATTGAAAGTGCAATAACTTTAATATGCATATCTGTATTACTCTATTTTGTAAGTGATAAGCTAATTTATAATATTAGAGATTTTATAAAACACTATAATATATCTCAAGAGTTTATAGGTATTATTCTGATTCCATTTTTAGGAAATATAGGCGAAAATGTATCTACTATAATGTGTGCAATGCAAAATAAAGTGGATATGAGCTTAGAAACAGCCATAGGGTCAAGCATTCAAATTTCACTTTTTGTTACCCCTGTGCTTGTTATATTTTCTTGGTTTATGGGTTTAAATATGACGCTTTTATTTCCAGTTTTTCATATAATAATGTGTGGCATCGCAGTAGGAATGTCTTTTTTAGTTTTTCAGGATGGAAAAACCTATTGGTTGGAAGGTAGTATTTTAATTACTTCCTATATAATAATTACGTTAGCATATTATTATATTGTATAGGGAAATTCAAAAAAATGCCTTTGGAATCTTCCACTTGTTATTTATTTTCCTGCGTCTGTGCATAATTTAATTTTTACAATAATATAATTAATGAATATCAAAACTAAAAGGTGATTATTTGGCACATAGAAGAGTAATTCAAAATTATTACAATGATATAAATAATTTAGCAGAAATATTAACTAAACTAGTTAGTTCTTACAGGTTATTAATAGGTGGAGCAGATGAATTAAATAAAATTGCACTGTCTAAAAAAAGTGAGGTTAAGGATGCACTTAAAAGAGCAGACAATTTGGGAGACATTATAGATGAAGCAATAAAGGTATTAGATGACGCCAGTTTTAGCTATATGTCTTACTGCAAAATGAAAACAGAAGTTATGAAATGCAAGCTTCAAATAGAGTATATAGAAACGGAGATTGACGAGGATTTAAAATTAAAAGATTAGTGTACTTGATATTAAAAAGTGTGAGAAATTTCTCACACTTTTTTTATTTGAAATTTACTTATCATAAGATAAGATAGGATAAACATTATAATAATAGTAAGTGGAAAATTATGAGGAGAATTTAAGGTTAATAGGGCATAGAGTGCTACAAGCATTCCAGCCATGGTAATGGGGATTCCGGTATAAACATTATCAAATTTAGAACAGTTATATCGTGCTAGTCTATATGCACCAGCTACAGGGTAAACCAAAAAGATGATATAAGATAAATAGCCCAGTGATATGAAATTATATAAATTAAATATAAGCATTGAAGGTGCAACACCAAAAGATACTAGATCTGCTAATGAATCTAATTCTTTTCCTAGTTCACTAGACACTTGTAATAAACGTGCCACTTGGCCATCATACCTGTCCATAAGGCCAGCGAGTAGTATGAAAATGACAGATAACATGTAATTAGCTTGAAAAGTCATAAGTAAGGATAATAAACCAAAAATTAAGTTCCCAAAGGTTAGAATATTTGGGATAGAACTTCTCTTCACTGTGCATCACTCCTAAAATAATAAAATTGAACTATAAATTTAGATATTATATTAACATATATTTTATAAAAATCATCTTTTTAATTATACATCATTTCACAATAATATTTAAGTATGAAAAGCATATATTTTATTAAAACATTACATATATAAAAAATATTAATATTAATTTTTCTTTATGGTTAAAATAAAAAGAATAAAAATTGTGCAGACTTTAAAAACCTAATAAGGAGGAACATAAAATGAAAATTTCTGAAATAATGACTAAAGACGTTATAAGTTTATCCGTAGATGATACAGTGGAGCATGCGGCAGGACTTATGAAGGAACATGATATAGGATCCATTCCTGTAAATACGAATGAGAAAATAGTTGGAATTGTAACGGATAGGGATATAATACTTAGAGGTGTTGCAGAAGGTAAAGACTTAAAAATTCAAAAAGTTAGAGAAATTATGACCTCGAATCCAGTTTTAGGAGATGAAAATTTAAATGTTAATGATGCAGCTAGGATTATGAGTGAAAGGCAAATAAGGAGATTACCAATAGTAAGTAACAATATATTAGTTGGAATGTTGTCCCTAGGAGATTTAGCAGTAGAACCAAATCTTAAGCAAGAGGCGTCAGGGGCATTAAGTGAGATTTCTATTCCTTGTACACCCAATATTTAAGAATAACTAAAAAAAGTCCACAGGAAAATGTGAATCTTGTGGATTTATATTTAAAGAGTTATAATAATTAAATAAATTGTTAAAATTAAGGGCAAATAGGAGAGAATGCAATGTATAAGGTAAAATTTATTTATAATCCATTTTCTGGAGAAAAGACTATAGCATCAGATTTAGACAGGGTAATAATGACTCATCAAAAATATGATCATATAATAGTGCCACATAGAATGTGCTATGAAAATCCTATATCAAACGCTTTTTTTGATATAGATAAAAGTTACAGATATATTTTAATAGCAGGCGGAGATGGAACTGTAGATAATGTAGTTAATGAGATGAAAAAAAGAAATATTGATTTGCCAATAGCCATCATTCCTTCAGGCACCGCAAATGATTTTGCTAATTATTTAGGAATGCCTCAAGATGTTGAAGAAGCCTGTGATCAAATATTAAAAAGTAAAGTGAAAAAGATAGATATAGGAAAGATAAACCATAAGTATTTTCTAAATGTGGCTAGTACAGGACTATTTACAGATATATCACAAAAAATGGATGTTAATTTAAAAAATACCATAGGAAAACTGGCATACTATGTAAAAGGAATAGAGCAGTTGCCTAATTTTAGAAAATTGAAAATAAAGGTTGATTCAGATGAAGTTTCTTTTGATGGAGATATGTACTTAATGTTAGTATTTAATGGACAAACAGCGGGAAATTTAAAATTTGCATATAAGGCTAAAGTAGACGATGGACTTTTAGACGTAATTATAATAAAGGCTGGAACTATGAAAAACATATTAAATGTTTTTATTAAAATGCTTCGAAGTGAGCATCTAGAAAATGTAGATGGTATTATTTACTTTAAGACTAATAAATTAGAAATAGAATGCTTTGAAGACATTGTCACAGATATAGATGGCGAAAGAGGGCCAGATTTTCCACTTCTTATAGAATGTGAAAAAGGTGGGATATCCATATTAGGTGCTAAAATATAGTTAGGTACATCAAAATAAATAACAAGCACACTTACTTGTTATTTATTTTGATGTGCCTTGGCATATTTTTAAAGCGAAATTAATAAATATTAACAGTAGCAACTTTAGGGAGAGTATATGAATGAGTATATATTTTTTACTGCTGTTAGTAATGGCTGTTTTATTATACGTAGGTATAATTTCTAGTTTGACTTATGCACCTAAAAAAATCAAGATAATAAGTGCGATAGTTTTGAGTTTAATGACCTTTAGATATGCAGCTTTGATAATCCTTTTTACTATTAAAAATCAAAGCTATTTGTATTTATTAAAACCTTTGGTATATGCAAATTTATTGTGCATACCTATATGTGGCATCCTTTCAGTTTTAATTTTTTCTAGGAATAATAAAATAAAACTTAAAAAAAATTTATTTGTCTGTGCTATGATAGGTATAGCCTATTTCATAGTTATATATAAGTCATCTGCAAACATTGATATATCAAATAACTATGGGTATACTATGGAATTACAACTAGAAGTTTATTGTTATATTGTTCTACTTATAATAAATTCAATTTTCTTCATCAAAGGTATAAAGTTATATAATAAAATTTATGCAAACAAACTAGGGGCGTTGTTAATAATGATAGCTTCTAGTATCACATTACTATCTGTAGTTATAACCTCAATAAATTCAAATTTTTCAATGATATTTCTAGGGGATATTGTTTGGATAGCAACCATAGATTATGGTTTAATAAAGTTTAAAAGGTAAGGTTTATATATTGTATAAAAAAAAGCATATATGGCTGGGATGAGTCCCTAGCCCTACATGCTTTTTTTTATTTTTTATAATTTTTGCTTCTTGAAAATTTAGTATTACCACTTATCTTTAAGGGTCTTGGTGGTATCAAGGATTTTTTATCAAAACCAATTAAATCTTCTCTATGAGCTTTTATTAGAGCTTCTTTTACAAGGTTATAGTTTTCTGGATTTTTAAATTGTAGCAAAGCTCTTTGCATATTTTTTTCTTTTTGCTCATTTGGAACATAAACCTTCTCTTTGGTGAAAGGATTAATTCCAGTGTAATATATTGTAGTAGATAAACTACCTGGTGTTGGATAAAAGTCTTGAACCTGCTCTGGAGTGTAGCCCATTTCTTTTATATATTCTGATAATTTAATTGATTCTGCAAGGTCTGATCCAGGGTGGCTTGACATAAGATAGGGAACCAAAAATTGATTTTTATCTAGTTTTTTATCTATTTCGAAATATTTTTTTACGAAACGATCATAGACTTCTTTTTTTGATTTACCCATTTGATCTAGTACATTGTCACTAATGTGCTCAGGTGCGACTTTTAATTGCCCACTAATATGATGCTCACATAGCTCTTCAAAAAACTTAGTGTTTTTATCAAAAATCAAATAATCATATCTTATTCCAGAACGAATAAAAACTTTTTTAATATTTGGAAGTATTCTAACCTTTCTTAATAAATCCAAATATTCAGTGTGATCAATAATAAGATTTTTACAAGGTTCTGGATACATGCATTGTTTATCTTTGCACACACCTACTTTTTCTTGAATTTTGCAAGCTCTATGTCTAAAATTCGCAGTTGGACCGCCAATATCGTGAATGTATCCTTTGAAATTCTTTAAGGTTGTTAAAAGCTTCGCTTCATCTATAATGGAGTTTTGGCTTCTATTTTGAATGACTCTACCTTGATGAAAGGTTAGTGCGCAAAATGAACAACTACCAAAACAACCTCTATGGCTTGTTATAGAAAATTCAACTTCATTTATGGCAGGAATCCCACCTTTAGCTTCATATATAGGGTGATAGGTTCTCGTATATGGCAGATCATAAGTTATATCCATTTCATTTTGAGTTAGTGAAATTTGAGGAGGGTTTTGTACGATGAATCTATCATTATGTTTTTGCACTACAGTTTTTCCTCTTATATCATCTTGCTCCAAGGATTGTAATTTGTAACTTTCTGCATAAGTAATTTTATCAATGCTCACAGCTTCAAAAGATGGCACCTCTATGAAATCTTTAAGTTCTCCAATTTCTTTTGAAGCATAAACTGTTCCTCTTAGAGAAGTCATTTTATCTATGGTCATGCCATACTTGAAAAGATTAGCCATTTCAATTACAGTTTTTTCTCCCATGCCATAGATTAGTAAATCGGCCTTAGCATCAATTAATAAGCTACGTCTAACCTTATTATCCCAATAATCATAATGGGCGAATCGCCTAAGACTTGCTTCTATACCACCAATAATAATTGGAACATTTTTAAAAGCCTCGCGAGCTCTATTACAATACACAATTACTGCTCTATCAGGTCTGTGGCCCATTTCGCCACCAGGAGAATAAAGGTCTGTATGTCTTTTTTTCTTTGAAGTAGTATAATGATTAACCATAGAATCTATATTACCAGAATTTACAAGAAATCCGTATTTAGGCCTTCCAAGTTTTCTAAAATCATCTACGTTGTCCCAATTAGGTTGGGCTATAATACCTACAGTAAAGCCTTGATTTTCTAATGTTCTTCCAATTATAGCAGTTCCAAAGGAAGGATGATCAATATACGCGTCCCCTGTAATTATTATAAAATCTAATTGAGATATATTTCTTTCTTTTAAATCGGCCATACTAATAGGTAAAAATTGTTTGTTTATTTTCATATAATCCTCCAAAACAGATAAGTTTAAACTAAAGTTCATTGAACTTAAAGTTCTTTTTCTTCTGTTAAATGTATTTAAGGCACACTGAAATAAATAAGCGCATTTTTACTTATTATTTATTTTTATGTGCATAGTAATATTAACATAACTATTGAAAAATATGAACTATAAAAGCTTATAAATATTAAAGTACTATTACAAAAGGAAAAAAAACAAAATATTATCTGTATTCTGAAGAAATAATGAGAAATAATGATAGAGAACTTACTTGGTCTATTTAAATGAGTATAATGGACAAATCTAATTGAATTTCTCTTTTTTAGTTGCATTTTGAAGTATTTATAATATAATTATATGGAAAGAATATTTTTTTGTATATAATTAATATGTACAAATCAGATAATATGTGAGTGTAAATATTATAGGTGGTGAAACTAAATGGAAAATGGCCCTCGGATTAGAAGGTCAAAATTAATTCTAAAATTTAATATTAATATGCAGAGAAATTGTTGTATTAGAAATTAATATAGTTTTAATATTGATTAAAATCAATGGGTTATTAATTGTGTTTTAATATTTCTCTGCAAAAGAGGAGGAATATTCATGGAAAAAATTTCTGAATTTTTTTTAAGTAAAGTACTAAATCAAAATGTGTATGATGAACTTGAGGATAATATTGGTAGGCTCTTTGATATTTATGTTACTACTGAGCAGGGATATCCAAGAGTTATAGGATATAAAATCAAAAAAGGAAGAGAAATTTTTAATTATGAATTTAGAAATATTGATATATGTAAAGAGGATAAAGGACTAGTGCTACGAGTAAGGGGAGTTAAAGATATAATTCCTAGAAAGTTCTCTTACCTTTTATCTAAACATTTATTGAACAAACAAATAGTTGATGTTAACGGCAAGAAAGTGGTTAAAGTTAATGATCTAACCATGAATAAGATTGGTGGAGAAATAAGAGTTGTAGCCGTAGAATCGGGTATTATTGCCGCTACGAGAAAATACAAATTAGATGGAATAATTAGATTTTTATATGATATATTGGGTAAAAAGCCTAGAGAGAATAGTATAACCTGGGAAAGTGTTCAATCTTTAGAAATGGTAGCCGATAGCCTAAAACTAACGGAGCCCTACGGGAAATTAACTAAGCTCCACCCGGCAGACCTTGCGGACATTTTAGAGGGGCTAGATACTGAGGCACGAAACAAAATTTTTGAAAGCTTAGATAAAGATTTAGCTGCAGATACCCTAGAGGCACTACAACCAGAGATTCAAGCAGATATTTTAAGTACTATAAATAACTTACGGGCGCAAGAGATTTTAGATGAAATGCCCAATGATGAAATTGCTGATATTTTAGATGAAATGAAGGAAGTTGACGCAGAAAAAATTCTTTTGAATTTTAATAAAGAAGATGAAGAAGAAATTAGAAATCTTATGGAGTACCCAGATGAAGTTGTGGGGAGCATAATGAATAAAGATTTCATATCTTTTAATGTAAATATTACAGCCAGTGAAACTATAGAAATTTTAAGGGAACTTAAGCCAGAAGATGAAGTAATACATTATATTTATATTGTAGATGAAGATGAAAAACTTCAAGGTTTTATTTCACTCAGGAATTTAGTCCTTTCAGCTCCAGTTCAAAAATTGAAAGACATTATGGATGATAAAGTTATTAAAATAAAAGATTGTCAAGATATTGAGGATGCTATTGAAGTGGCGTTGAAATATGATTTAATTTCGCTGCCTGTAGTGGATTTAGATGAGAAGTTATGTGGAATAGTAATTATGAATGATATAATTGAAGAACTATTGTCTCCTAGATGGAAAAGAAAACTTAAAAAAATTATATAAAAATACACTGTGCTTTAATTAGTACAGTGTATTTTTTTTGGGATTTAGCACAAACTAATGTTGTTGATAAAGACTATATATTAGGTACATGAAAATAAATAGCATACTGACTTGATAGTTGTTTTCATGTGCTCCAATCTAAGGAGGAATATTTTGAAGATTAATAAACACTTACTCAAAAGATGCAGCGCGGTGATTATGACTATTTTAATTGCATATTTTGCAAGTGAAGCTTATTTTAATATTTCTAGTATGAAAGTTATGGCACAGGTTTATAAATATGGTGCGCGTGGGGAGCAAGTTAAACAAATTCAAACTAAACTAAAGCAATGGGGATACCATAATGATAGTGTTGATGGAATATATGGCTATAATACATATCTTTCTGTTAAGTCATTTCAAATAAGCAATGGACTTAAAGGAGATGGAATAGCGGGAAGCCAAACACTCGCAGCCATGGGCATAAATCCTAGTAAAGAAGTTTCTAGCGAAACAGCTTCCGGCCAAAATGTAACAAACAATAAGGATGTGGATTTAATGGCTAGACTTATAAATGGTGAGGCTAGAGGTGAACCTTATGAAGGGCAAGTGGCGGTTGGGGCAACAATTTTAAACAGAACAAGAGATGCAAGATTTCCATCTACCATAGCAGGAGTGATTTATCAACCAGGGGCATTCACAGCTATAGTAGACGGACAAATAAATGCAAAAATTGAAGAAAGCTCTATAAGGGCTGCAAGGGATGCAATAAATGGATGGGATCCATCTGGGGGAGCAGTATTTTATTTTAATCCTGCAACAAGTACTAATAAGTGGATTTGGTCACGTCCACTTATAAAAATAATTGGTAAACATAGATTTTGTAGTTAGTTAATAGAAGTAAAATCCATAATAAATATAAAATTACAAAATTTTATATTTATTATGGATTTTATTTCTGATATTTAAAATATAAAATTTTATTTTGTAAATAACAATAGTATTATTCAAATTATGTTATAATATTTCTATATATTTCTAAATATTTTACATAAAAACTTGTAAAATATGCAACTAAATATCAATAGCCACGTATATTAATCGATATGTTTTTTTAATAACTAGTTGTATTAAAATTAACAAATTTAATGGGGGTACTTCTTAATGCAAAGCAAGTTCGAACAGCTTTATGATATGTACTATGATTGCGTATACAGATATATTTTTGTTTCTGTAAAAAATAAATGGAACGCAGAAGATATAATTGCTACAGTATTTACTAAAATATTTGAAAATGAAGATAAAATTACTGATGTAGAAGCAAGTAAAAATTGGATTTTTCGTATAGCTCATAATACTATCATAGATTTTTATAGAAAAAACAGTAAAGTCATCCCTATAGAAAGTTTTTTAGATAGAGGGGATGAAGATTTTGGATATGAAGATATTGTTATCAAAGATGAGTTTAATGGCGTGAAAAAAATAATTGATGGATTACCAGAAGAAACAAAAAAAATGCTTTATTTAAGATTTTATGGTGGTCTTAAATTTAGAGAGATTGCAGAAACAGTAAATGTAGCGGAAAATACTGTTAAGTCAATTATTTCAAGGGCTATAAAGAAAATTAAGAAAAATTATGAACATAGTTTAGGAGGTGATGTAATTGGTTAGCAATGAATTTCATGTAGAAAAATTATTATGTAAGGATGCAGCAAAGATTGTTATTGATGAGGAATTTAAATATGATTTAAAAAATAGAATAATGTTTGGAGATAAATACAACAATATTACAGAACTACCTAAACGTAAAAATAGCTTTAAACAAAACAAATATTTTAAAATTGCTTCAGGTTTTGTAATTTGCGTATTTGTAAGTGGAACAATATTTAAGGTTATAGATATTCCAAGTAAAAATATATTTGCAAATAGCGAAGAAAAATCTGATTTTATTATGCCAATAAGTAGTGAAAAAAACTCAGCAGGTAATAAAAATCAAAAAACAAATTTCCTACAGCCTAAAGATGCAGTAGCAATCATCAATAATGGGAACAAGCTACCAAGCATAACAAAAGGGAATGAAGGGGATACTGCTTATAATCTTTTAGAAAAGTATAGTAAAAAAAATAGTGATGTACTTAATAGAAACCAAGCCTTGGCAAAGGCTGAAGAGAGTGAAGAGAGTGATGCTAGTATAAATAAAGGCTTAGTTAAAGTCAATAAAAATACTAGTGTTTCAGTAGAGATTGGTGGTCCAGTAAATGTACCCAAAACTGAGAATAAAGAACAAGTAGCTTCAAGTTTGAAATTCTACGATTCAAGGTATTCCTTAGGTGAGAAGAGTCTAGTTAGTGTTAAAGATGGCGGTATATATGTAAAGGATATAGAGTCTTCAAAAGAGAAAAAGTTAATAGCTTATGATCAGAAGATTCAAATATTTGAAAAGCCCAATTTTACACCAGATGGCGGAATAATTTATTATAAATCAGAAAAGATAACCCTAGAAAATGGCGATATTGGTGAAAAAAATGGAGCCATATATTTATGTGACAAAAATGGGCAAGGATCCAGCAAACTTGTAGATGGAAAAAACCCTATGATATCAAAAGATGGTAAAAAATTAGTTTATGAAACGGAAGGCAAAATATTCATTCTAAGTTTAGCAACAAATAATAAAAGATTTGTGGATAATGGTAAATATCCTGCTTTTTCTGAGAATGGTAACACAATCAGTTATGTAAAGGAAGATAAAGAAATTCAGAATTATGATGCTAATACTGGTAAAAAAGATGTTTATATTCAAAAAACATTTTCTAGCTTATGGATTTTTGACTTAGTGACTGAAGACACCCATAGTTTAACAAATAATATGGTGAATATTAATGGTGATAGCATTCAATCTTGGGCAGATGCTGTAAGAACTGGAAGTGTTACTAGTGATCTTAAAGTAGCCAGTAAATATAGCTACTATGAGAGTATTTGGTCTTCTAATAATAAAGAAGTATATGTTATTAGAAAAAACAATGATGCGCAAATGTTTGAATTCATTAAGTTTACATTAGATAAATAAGTGATTAAAATATAAAATTGGTAGTAGAAAAATTTCTACTACCAATTTTATATTTTTTATTCCTCTGAGCAGTATTTAATTATTAGATCTAAAGTACATAATATAGAATCCATATGAGTTCTTTCATAACCATGTGAGGCGAAAATTCCAGCCCCAATTAAAGCTGTCTTTATGTCATAACCAGCTCTTAGAGCTGCTGATGCATCAGAGCCATAATGTGGGTAAACATCTATTTTATAATCTATGCTTTCTTTTTCACATATATCTGTTAATTTTTTTCGCATGCTTAAATCATAAGGGCCTGATGAGTCTTTAGCACAAATGCAAACACTATATTCAGAAGAATTTTGATCAAGACCTGGGCAACCCATATCTACAGATACAAACTCTTTAGTTTTTTCTGGCATTGAAGCAGAAGCTCCATGTCCGACTTCTTCATAATTGCTAATAAATATATTAGTTGTATACGGAAGTTCAATTTTATTTTCTACTATGTGTTTTATAGCATAAAGTAGAATTGCCACTGAAGCTTTGTCATCTAGGTGTCTGGATTTTACGAAACCCTTTTCAGTAAAGCATGTTCTCGCACTAAAACAAATAAAATCACCAACACTGATACCTAGTTCTTCAACTTCTTTTTTTGAAGAAATTTTTTCATCAAGAATTACTTCCATATTTTCTGGGGTTCTTTTAAGCTCGCGAGCTTCACTACCACTAATATGTACTGAAGGTTTTGTGCTTTGAATAGTTCCTGTGAAGGTTTTACCATGGATAGTTTCAATGGTGCAATTTTCACCTTCTATCGAATTCATCATGAATCCGCCAATAGGATCTAGTGCAAGGGAACCACTAGGATTAATTTTTTTAACCATTGCACCAAGTGTATCTACATGAGCAGATAGTGTTCTTTGGTAATCCTCATTTTTTCCTTTTATGGTAGCCACAACTGCGCCTTTATTAGTTTCGAAGTGTGGTACGTTTAAATTTACAAGTTCTTCTTTTATATAATCCATGATTTTTTCAGTATAACCGGAAGGACTAGATATTGATAGAATGTTCTTTAAATAGTATTTAATTTTATCCTCATTATAATTCATATTACCACTCCTTAGTGAAGAAATTAGTATAGGGATAATTTTACCATAAAATATGTTAAATTCAAACTAAAAATAATAAAAAAACGGGTATAAAAAAATATAAGCATATAGGAATATTAATTTGTTTGTAGTATAATATTTACGAGTGGAAAAGGAGAATTTATATGAAGAAAAAAGCAATTATAATAGTAGGAATTTTAATTTTGTTAGGCACGATTATATTTACTAGCTATTCTTATGTTGGAGTAAAACATTGGGATTCTTTGATTTTACCTACAGTTAAAATAGAAAATGAAGATTTAACAGGTAAAACTAAGAAAGAAGCTCAAAAAATAATGATGGACAAGTATTCAAGTCAGGTGATTAAGAAAAAAATAGATATAGTAACTAAGGAGAAAAAATATACTTTAGACTACTCAATGCTTGATGCTAAGTATAATATTAATGAAGCAATAGAAGAGGCATATAGCTATGGAAGAGGCATGAATATGTTTCAAAAATATAAAGCTATAAAAGATCCTGTTTTGAAACAAATAAAGCTAACCTTTAATTATAATGATAAGATTGTTGATCAAATGCTTACGGAAATAGCTAAAAATACAAATAAAAAGGCTGTAAATTCAACCATAACTATGGTTAGTAGTGGTGTATTTAATGTTACTAATGATGCTTCTGGAAGGCAGTTACAAGCGGATATATTAAAAAAAGACATTAAAAGCAAAATCAATGGTGTTCTTTCAGCAGATGTTATAAGCATAGTGGCCCCAGTAACGGAGGTAAAACCTAAAATTTCAGAAGCTGCATTAAAGTCAATAAATACAAGAATATCCACTTATACTACGAATTATGAAAGCTCAGCAGAAGGCAGAGCAACTAATATAGGACTATCCACTGAAAGTATTAATGGGACTCTATTAATGCCAGGAGATGTGTTTAGCTTTAATGGGACGGTAGGAGAAAGAACTGCGGGGAGAGGCTATCAAAGCGCGGGTGTAATTATTGGAGATAAAATAGAGCAAGGATTAGGTGGAGGAATATGTCAGGTTTCATCTACTTTGTATAATGCAATACTGGGTACTGAACTTGTTTCTGTAGAAAGAACTCATCATACAATTTCTTCCGGGTATATCCCAAAAGGACAGGATGCCACGGTAGATTATGGTAATCTTGATTATAAGTTTAAGAATACCTATAAGTATCCCATATATATTGAAGGGGTTGTATCAAACAGAAATATTTATTTCAATGTTTATTCTAATTCTACATTAACTAACAGAACTTATGAAATTGTGAGTGAAATATTGGAAGTTACTCAACCCAAAACAGAAACAATACAAGATGCAACTAAGTATGAAGGTGAAAGTGAAATTGTTAAAACAGGGTATAATGGATTTAAGGTTAAAGTGTCTAGAAAAACTTATGAAAATGGTAAGTTAGTTGATACGCAGGTAATAAATAAGGATACATTTAACGTTATCAATGGCGTTATAAAAGTTGGTACTAAGAAAAAGTAAACAATAGCTCCGGTAGTACCAAAATAATAGATATATATAAGAAAACATAACGTTTAATTAATGTTATGTTTTTTCTTATATTATGATATAACTAAAAGTATATATTCCTGGAATGCTTTTACGTCACTAAGTAATTCTAAAAATTATGATTATATTCTACAAATTATAGAATAAAATCTAAGTTTAATAATTGAATTAATGGATAAATAATGAATAACATGATATTATATAAAGAATATTATATAAAGAATATTAGATTAATTTTTTTATAACTCAAAGCAGGGTAAGGGGGATATAGTATGACAAATGAAGTAGAGTTAGTCCATAAGATTGCAGATAATATAGAAAAAGTTATTTTGGGTAAGAGACTTGAAGTATACAATATATTAAAAGGAATATTAGCTAATGGTCATATTTTAATTGAAGATATTCCGGGGGTAGGAAAGACCACGCTTATAAAAGCATTAGCAAAGTCACTAAGTTTATCCTATAGTAGAATTCAATTTACGCCGGATCTTTTGCCTTCGGATATTATTGGAGTGTCTATATATAACCAAAAAACTATGGAGTTTGAATATAAAAAAGGACCTATTTTTTCTAATATAGTACTGGCAGATGAAATAAATAGAACATCACCTAAAACACAGTCTGCGCTACTTGAGGCAATGGAAGAAAAACAAATTTCGGAAGGTGGAATTACATATAAGCTAAAAGAGCCCTTTCTGGTTTTAGCCACAGAAAATCCTATAGAGTATGAAGGCACTTTTTCATTGCCCGAGGCACAACTAGATAGATTTATGATTAAGGTAAGTATAGGGTACCCTAACTCAGATGCTGAAGTAGATATATTAGAGTTATATAGGCAAAATAATCCTATTGAAGAATTAGAAGCTGTAGCCACAGAGGATGATATTATATATTTACAGAAAAAGGTTAGAGATATTCATGTGGAAAAAGAGTTAAATGAATATATAGTTAGAATAGTTAATGCTACTCGGAATAATAGTTTTATACTTTTAGGAGGAAGCATAAGAGCATCATTAGCACTACAAAGACTTGCACAAGCAACTGCACTTATAAATGGAAGAGATTACATTATACCTGAGGATATAAGGGGAAATGTAATGATGGTCTTAAGTCATAGAATAACCTTGACCTCATCTGCCAGAGCTAATAATTATAGTACGCAGCAGGTAATTTCAGATATTTTAAAAACTATTCAAGTTCCTAAGGTTAAGTAGTATGATACGGGTGAATAAAAAAATAGTATTTTTGAGTATAGCGGCTTTTATTTTTGCTTTTGTATCGGGAGGCAACCTACCATATGCAATATTTTATGTATTCACATTTAGCATAATTTTAGGAGTAATTTATATGTATATAGCTAAAAAGAGTTTGAATGCCAAATTGAGATATGACAGTAAAGTTTACAATGTGGGAGATGTTGCCGATTTTACGATAATAGCTGAAAATTTAGGGATAATACCTACTCCTTATGTTTACGTACAAAGCATAATGTTACGCTCACTAATAGAAGGATATCGAGGGGACTTGATTTTTCTAGGTGGGGACAAGTGTGTATGGATTAAAAATAAAATACTTTTTACGAAAAGAGGAATTTATGATTTTGGAGATATATCTCTCGAAGCTAGTGATTTATTTTGTATTTTAAAATCAGTTAAAAATATTCACAAGGAACTTTATATTAAGGTGTATCCTAAGGTATATGATCTAAGTAATATAAGTTTAAGTGGGCGAGATTGTTATGAAAATCGTATTAATAGTAAGAGTGGAATTGATGATTTTACACTAATTAAAGACATAAGAAAGTATAATACAGGAGATAATCTTAAAAAAGTACATTGGAAATTAAGTGCAAAGCATGGAGAATTGTATGTGAAGAATTTTGATTCAATTTCAGGCAAAGAATGTAACTTGCTTATGAATATGCATATTGACAATTTGGGTAGTGATTTATTTGAAATTATTGAGGAAGATATGGTAGATTTCTCAGTATCACTGGCAAAATATATGGTGAATAATAGAATAAGAACTAAGTTATTTATAAATGCAAAAGAACAAAAAAATATAGAGGTAGACTCTAAGGAAGCTTTTCTAGGACTAATGGAATACTTTTTAAAATCTAAAAGTGATGGAACTTTAGAATTTACTAGCTTTATAAAATCAAATTTGCGACATATACCTAAAGGAAATTGGATAGGAATTGTAAGCATAGCTGTTGATGATAGTTTGCGAGATGTGCTTATGAATTTAAAAGAGATGGGATATAGAGTTAATGTATTCTACCATGGAAATGTTTTTAATAATTTGAAAAATGCGAATTTTCTTAAAAATATTGAACTTCTTAAAAATGTTGGAATAGATTGCATTAATTTCAAGCAAGTCATAGAGAAGGTGAAGCGATGAAATGGATAAAGGAAAAACTAATATACATAGTTCTGATATATGTAAACTTTAACTTTATTTTAAGACTTCTAGAAAAAGGTATATATATTGAGAATTTCAATTATGGATTTACAAGTTTGCTACTGTTAATGGGCTTTTTTATTTATTGGTTTTATGACTACCTGCTTAAAAAAAGGAGGTATAAGGTATTATTTACATTGTTTATATTTATTATAGGTGGTGCCTATTATTTTAAAAAAGTTAAATTTGTTAATGGTATAGTAAACCAATATCTTTTTAAAAATATTATTAATCTAAATGATCTTATATATGAGCAGGCTACTACTTACTTTTATCAATATAAAATTATATTTATCTTAATAATTCCATTGACTACGGCTTTAATTTTATGGGTAACTTTTAGATTTATGAAGAAATTTATACTAACAGTAACTCTTGCTGCAGTTATTGCATTATGGTTTTCTGCTAGCTATGCTACAGTCAAAGATTATTTATTTATATATATTTTTATTTCCTTATTTAGTTTTATTATTATGGACTACATTAAAAGGATTCAGAAGTATAAGGATGAGGGTGTAAAGGTATCTTTAAAATTTGTTCCGATTTTAATCTATGCCCTTATAATATCATTAGTAATTTCGAAAGTATCTATTATGTTACCACAGGAGTATAAAGGTCATGAATTTACTCATTTGGGTAATTATTTTGAGAATAAATTTGCATCTGTTGAATCCCAGACTTCTACGGCAAATAAAGATAGATATAAGTTGTCAAGCTCTGGTTACAGCAGTAATGATAAAAGATTAGGGGGACCTATTTCTTTAAATTATCAAGATGTATTTAAGGTAAAAAGTGATAAGCCTTATTATTTAAAGGGGAATGCTCTTGATTTTTATGATGGGAATAAGTGGACCAAATCTAATGAAATTTATTATAAGAAAATTGACAGTAAAAATATGGAATTTTTAAATTATGGAAAAAAATCAATAGATATGAAAAATTCACTAATTATATATCCAGGTAAAAAATTTAAAACTAATACAATATTTGTACCTAACTATGCATTTAATGTAGGTGCTGCTGAGAAAATACTGTTTTATGATAAATCGCCTACAGTTTTAAGTGAAGGCACAGTTACAAAACCATATAATGTAGATTTCTATAAATATAGTGAGGTCATTGATACTATTGAAGATGTAAGAGATTGTAGAAATAAAGTCTCTGAGATTAAGAATAATATTGAAACCAATGAAGTGCCTATGGATTATTTGTTACAGCCTAAACTTAAGAATGTTAATATACTGAGTAATAAAAATACACTTATAGAAGAAAAATTTTCATTTAGAAACAGTGAGGATTTTAAAGTAGCAAAAAACTATGTTGAGTATCTGCAGGTGCCCAAAAATATTTCTCAAAGGACATACGATTTAGTTAAGGATATTACAAAAGATTCTAATACTAGCATAGAAAAGGTATTGGAAATTAAGAAGTATTTAACAAAAAAATATGTTTATGATTTACAGGTTTCAGTGGTGCCTGAAAATAGCGAATTTATTGATTATTTTTTGTTCGTGGAAAAAAAGGGGTACTGTACTTATTTTAATACAGCAATGACTGTTATGTCTAGAATGGCTGGAGTTCCTGCAAGATATGTAGAGGGATTTAAAACGCCTGATAAAAAAGATGCTGATGGATTGTATAATGTTTCTAATTCTGACGCCCATGCTTGGTGTGAAGTGTTACTTGGAACCTTGGAATATTCAAATATGTGGACAATAGTGGATGCATCTCCTACTGCCTCAGAAGATATGAAAAGAAAATTAAAGGAGCTCGAAAAAGAACAAAAAAATACTTATAATAGTGGAGGTAATGGTGTAAATACCATTCATAAACCTCAAAATATTATAGATGATACAGGCCTTGGAGAAGAAGCTTCCGAAAGCAAGGTAGGGGTATTATCAGATTCACAGATTAAGGCAATGAATATATTAACTTCAATTATATTATTTATTTTAATGAGAATTATTAAAGTTTTAAAAAGGCGCAGTAAGCTATTAAAATCTAAAAAAATTGCACCGCTATATAATTATTATATTTATAGAATAGAGGAAGTAGGAATAGTTAAACCTGAATATCAAGGTGACTTAGAGTTTGTAAGTGAGATAACGAATTTGGGGCTTAAAGAAAAAATGAAAATTTTAGTTAACGGGGCATATGAGGAGAACTATAGCAAACATTCAGAGGTGACACTGAATAATGTTGAATACTATGAATTTTTGGAGATATATTTAAAAAAATATGAAGGAAGGTTCCAGTATTTATTGAATAAGTACTTAGGTATGTTTAAATAATAAACCTAGTATATTTTCTATAACTTAAGATAGATTGAACAAAATACATAAGAAGGAAGGTAAAAATATGGATTATAAATTAATATGCATCGATATGGATGGTACATTATTAAATGATGAAAAAATTATTAGTGAGAAGAACCTTCGAGCTATAAAATTGGCAAGTGAAAAAGGTGTAAGAATTGCGGTGTGTACAGGAAGAATTTTCACTTCAGCAGAATTTTTCTCGGAACTTTTGGGAGTTAAGTCTCCAGTGATAGCTTCAAATGGGGCTTATATTAGGGAGAAAGACAGAAATGAGGTGGTTTATAAGTCAACTCTAGGAGTAGAAAAATGCAAGAAACTTTTGTCAGTTTTTAGACAGTACGGACTATATCCACACTATTATACCAGCAATATAGTTTTTACAGAGAAATTAATACACTCTTCATCTTTTTATAAGGAAGTTAATAAAACCTTACCTAAGGATAAGCAGGTTGAAATAGTCCTTGTTGAGGATTGGGATGAGATATTTGAGAAATATGAGAGTGAAATTTTTAAGGGTATAGCAGTAGATGAGGATTTAGAAAAATTACAGAATGCAAAAAATCAACTAAAAGGCATGGAAGATTTTGAAGTGGTAAGTTCTCGCTTTGATAATCTTGAAGTTATGAATAGAGGAGTATCAAAGGGGAATGCGGTTAAGATTTTAGGAGATTATTATGGAATAAATAGTAAGCAGATTATTTGCATAGGGGATAGTGAAAATGATTTGTCTATGATTAAATTTGCGGGACTTGGAGTTGCTATGGAAAATGGAAATGATGCTGTAAAAAAAGCGTCACAGTATATTACTGATAGTAATAATTGTGATGGGGTAGCAAAGGTTATTGAGAAATTTGTGTTAGAGCTATAACAGTTTTTTCTTGGATTATGCTTTAACTAAAAGTATATATTGCTGGAATGCTTTCACTTCGCCAAGTAATTCTAATGCATTCTGCGCAATATATACTTTTGTTAGCATAATCCAAGAAAAAATACTTGAGTTTTGAAGAATAAGAAAATCGAAAATTAAGAGGAGTTGGAAAAATGATTCAATCAATAGTTCACATAGCTCTAGTTGTGAAAGATTATGATGAGGCAATAGAGTTTTATACTAAAAAGCTTAAGTTTACATTAGTTGAAGATACTTATCAGCCAGAACAAGATAAACGATGGGTAGTAATAGCGCCACCTGGATCAGTCGGTACCACAATATTGCTTGCTAGAGCTTCTAAAGCTGAGCAAAATCCATTTATAGGCAATCAGTCAGGCGGTAGAGTTTTTCTGTTTTTAAATACTGATGATTTTTGGAGAGACTATAATGAAATGATCTCAGTGGGAATAGAATTTGTGAGAGAGCCCAAAGAGCAATCCTATGGAATGGTTGCGGTATTTAAAGATTTGTATGGAAACCTATGGGATTTGCTAGAATTGAAAGAAAATCATCCAATTTTGAACCGAATTAAGTAACAATGCATAGAGGCTGAATAGTAACATTAAGTCCCATTATTAAGTAAATAATGGGGCGATTTTTTTTGAGAAAACTCTATACTATGGTACAATTGGAATAGTAAATGTATAGAAATGCTACAGGGGGGGAATTAACTTGACTATAGGAAAAATGTTTTTAAATACTTTAAAGGAATACCTAAATAAAAGAGTTTTAGGATTAATAAGAAATGATTATAACAAAGATATGGACAAGGCAAGAAGTTTTGAGAAGATTAGAAAATTCTTTGATATGAGTAAAAAAAATGATTACACCTTAGATAACCAAACATGGTCTGATTTGGATATGAATAAGATATATGAAAAATTGGATAGGGCATATAGCAGTTCGGGAGAGGCAGCACTATATTCAATGCTAAGAAACCCACTAAGGTCGGAAGATAAGTTAAAAGAAAGAGGGAGATTAATTCAATTATTTAAAGAAAATAGTGAATTAAGGGAGAGTCTTCAGTGCATTTTCTTTAACTTAAATAACGATTTTAAAAATGGTTTTTTAGATATGATAGAAAATGATCTTACAATAAGTAAGGCTAAATATTATATCTATACTTTTCTAGGTAAAATAGTTCCATTAACGTTAATATTGCTCGCAATACTTGTAAATGTGAAATTTATGATAGTACTGTTTGTACTAAGCTATATTAATATTAATATTAACACTAGAGAAGTAAAGGCTATTAAGACTAATGGAATATTCTATTTAAGGAAAAATATTGTAGCAGCTAAAAAAATTGTAAGTATAAAAAATAGTGATATTGTTTATTATAGGGATAAAATATCAGGAATACTTAAATCCATAAAGGGGATAGACAGGGGAACAAGATTAATAGGATTTATAAATATGTGGGCAGGATTATTTGAACCTCTTTCGGTGCTCTTTCTCTTAGAAGAAAGTGCGTATTATTCTATATCTGACAAAATAAAAGAAGAAAAAGAAGTTTTAATGGACCTTTACTATATAGTCGGAGAATTAGAAGCACTAATTTCTATTTCTGGTTATAAACATGATTTAATGGAGCAGTATGTAAAACCTGTCTTTATAAAAGAAATTACTTTAAATATAGTGGAAGGAATACATCCCCTTATAGAAAATGCTGTTGGGAATTCAATTAATATAAAAAAAGGAGGTATTGTGCTTACAGGTACAAATATGGCTGGTAAGTCTACTTTTTTAAGAATGCTTGGAGTAAATATGATTTTGGCTCAAAGCTTTTATTTTGTTTTAGCTAAAGAGTACCAGGCTCCTTTTTTCAATATAGTTTCATCAATTAGCCCCAGTGACGATTTAACAAAGGGGAAAAGTTTCTTTATGGCAGAGGTAGAATCAATTCATAGAATAATTAAAGCACTAGAAAAGGATATGCCGGTATTTTGCCCTATAGATGAGATATTTAGGGGCACAAATCCCATAGAGAGAATTTCTATGTCAGCGGAAATATTAACATATATAAACCGTGGAAAAAGTATTTCAATTGTAGCTACACATGATAGAGAACTCTCGGATATTTTAAAAGAAAATTATGAGTTTTACTATTTTAGTGAAACTGTTGATACGGGTAAGGGCTTAAGCTTTGATTATAAGATTAAAAAAGGAATTTCTCAAACAAGAAATGCCATTAAACTTTTAGAATACATGTCTTATCCAAAAGAAATAACAGATAGGGCATATAAAAGAGCTGAGATAATTGAAAAACTATTATAGTTTAGTAAACACGGGCGGATAATGGTCGCCTACTTCTTTACTAAAGTAATATGACAGTATATAATTATATCATTGGAGCAAAATTATTAATAATAATGTTGTACTGCTTAGAAGTGCAAGGAGGAGTAATTTATGAATTTAAATATAGTTTTATTTCAACCGGAAATACCACAGAATACTGGGAATATTGGAAGAACTTGCGTGCTTACTGACTGCAAACTTCATCTTATAAAACCATTAGGATTTAGTTTGGAGGAAAAACAATTGAGAAGGGCCGGGTTAGATTACTGGCCGTTTCTAGACCTTGAGATACATGATTCATATGAGGCACTTAGGGAAAAGTATAAAGATGCAACCTTCTACTATTCTACAACAAAGGCTTCAAAATTATATTCAGAAGTAGAATATAAAAAAGGTGATTTTATAATATTTGGGCGTGAGTCATCAGGACTTCCAGATAGTGTTCGTGATAGTGACCCTGAAAGGTGTATACGAGTACCTATGATAAATACCACTACTAGGTCTCTCAATCTTTCTAATACTGTTGCTATTACAACATATGAAGCTCTTAGGCAAGTCGGGTTTCCAGAGATGAAATAAGGAATCCTAAAATAACTAGTACATATACTAGTTATTTTTTATATGCTAGAGTATTTAGTAATTAATAATTGTTATATCATCCCATAGGGAAGCAGAGAGGGATAAAATGGATAAGGTTAAAACTATAACAATAAAGAGTTATGAGACTAAAAAATGTATATATATATTTAATTAAATGAAATTATAGTATTATTTAATCGGTTTCACAAAGATATTTAATCTGCTTTGCAAATGATAAAAAAATAACAAACTATTTGATATATAAATCACAACTATAGATAATTAAAATAGTTAATATTCGAAACATTATGGTTAATGTGAAAAAAGTAGTGTATACTGTAAATATGTGATAGATTTACAGAAATAATTTAATATTGAAATGGATGATGTTTTAGGGAGATGATCTTAAATTATCATGGGATAGATTTTTTTAATGTAAAAAAACTAACCCTTTTAAGATAGCCGAAGGAGTAAGTATTGCAGCCTATGCAACATGAATCTCTCAGGCAAAAGGTACCGAAAATGGACATACCTCTGGAAAGCGAATAGCACCGACGGAGTAAACCTCTCAGGTTAAAAGACAGAGTATAAGGGCACAAGGGGCTTTTATATCTGTCTTTTTTGTTGTGCTAAAATATGTGTTATGTAGGTGGGATAACAATTAACAGTTGTTTTCTCCTAGAGAACTATGAGGAGGGGATTAATTGATAGAACCATTAATTATTGTAACAAATAATCCAATGTCAAAAGAAAAATTTGAGATTAAATATAAGGTAGTATTTATTGAAGGAACCATGATGGATATTTTGAAAAAAGTTAGGGATAATATCCATGTGGGTCATAAATTATTAACTCATCCTTTAATGAGCAGTATAAAGCCGAATGAAACGCCTTATAGAACTATTTGTATATCAAAAGAAAAATTAAGTGGAGTTGACTTGCAATCGTTATCTATAATAGAAGAGAGCATCATGACCACAGAGAAGTTCTTAAAAGATTTTAAAACGCCTCAGTGGAATGAAAAGATATTGTTGGATTTTCAACTTATAGATTTTGATTTAATAGATCATGCAATAAATTAGACATATGAAAAATAAGGAGGATATAGCTATGGAACATATTTATGATACTATAATTATTGGTGGAGGTCCTGCGGGATTATCTGCTGGACTTTATGCATCAAGATCAAGAATGGATACTTTAATAATAGAAAGAGCGAAATTTGGTGGACAAGCGACTACAACAGATGAATTAGATAATTACCCAGGTTCCATTGAAGAATGTACAGGGACAACATTAAGTAAAAGAATGAAACAGCAAGCAGAAGAATTTGGAACACAATTTGTTAAAGAAGAAGTCGTTGAAGTTGAACTTGAAGGAGATATTAAAGTAATCAAGTGCAAGAAAGAAACTTATAAAGCCAAAACAATTATAATTGCTACAGGAGCATACCCAAGACTTGGTGGATTTAAAAATGAAATTGAACTAAGAGGAAAAGGTGTTTCTTATTGTGCAACTTGCGATGCTGACTTTTTTACAGATTTAGATATTGCAGTGCTAGGAGGCGGAGATTCAGCTTTATCTGAAGCTATATACTTAGCTAAATTTGGTGAAAGTGTTACAGTAATACACAGAAGAGATGAACTTCGTGGTGCTAAGTCACTTCAAGAAAAAGCTTTTAAAAACCCAAAAATTAAGTTTATTTGGGATACAGTAGTACAGGAAGCTAAGGGCGAAGAAATTTTAGAAGGTTTAGTTTTGAAAAATGTTAAAACTGGAGAACTCAGTGATTTAAAAGTAGATGGATGTTTTGTATTTGTAGGATATCTTCCAATTTCAGAATTGTTTAAAGGTATGATTAATATGACGGAGCGAGGCGACGTTATTACTGATGAAGAGATGAGAACTAATATACCAGGAGTATATGCAGCAGGAGACATAAGAGAAAAATTATTAAGACAAGTAATTACAGCAGCGGCAGATGGTGCAATAGCAGCGACTCATGCTGAACATTACATTGAAGATAAATTTAATTAGCTTATATAAAGGGTATTATCCTTTTAAATAAAAGGCATAATTCTTTTAAATATATATATGAAACAATTACAATTAAAATTTTAGGAGGTCATTAGTAATGGTAGAATTAAACAAAGAAAATTTTGAAGCAGAAGTATTACAATCTGAAAAACCAGTATTTGTAGATTTTTGGGGAGATAAATGTGAAATCTGCATAGAACTTATGCCAGGAGTTCATGCTCTAGAAGAAAAATTTTCAGATAAAATTAAATTCGCTTCTTTAAACATTGGTGGAGCAAGAAGAACAGCTATAGCTCAAAGAGTTTTAGGACTTCCAACAATGATTTTATATAAGGGTGGAGAAAAAGTAGCTACAATAACACCAGATAAAATTTCTTCATTAGATGATGTAGAAAACTTTATAAAAGATTATTATAATACATTATAATTTGGTACTAAAGCTTATAGTAAAAAAGCTATAAGCTATTAGATATATATACTTAATATCATAGGAGGTGATTGTTTTGCGTCTAGAAATAGGAAACATATTTATTAAAGATATTCAGTTTGGACCAGAAACAAAGGTTGAGGGTGGAGTTCTTTATGTTAATCAAGATGAATTATTAAAAGAGGTTTCAGGAGACGAAAGACTGGAAACGATTAAATTCGACATAGCAAGACCAGGCGAAGAAGTTAGAATAATTCCAGTAAAAGACGTAATAGAACCAAGAGTTAAAGTTAGTGGTGGTGGTGGAATATTCCCAGGGTTTATTAGTAAAGTCGACACAGTAGGTTCAGGAAGAACTCACGTTCTTAAAGGAGCAGCTGTTATAACAACTGGTAAAATCGTTGGATTCCAAGAAGGAATAGTTGATATGTGCGGAGAAGGAGCTAAATATACACCTTTCTCAAAAACAAACAACTTAGTAATTACTTGTGAGCCAAAAGAGGGAATACTGCAACATGATCATGAAGAAGCTGTAAGAATGGTAGGTTTTAAAGCTGCTGTTTATCTTGGAGAAGCTGGTAAGAAAATTGAACCAGATGAAATAAAAACATTTGAAACATTGCCACTACTCCAGCAAATTAAATTATACCCTGAACTGCCAAAAGTAGTATATGTATACATGCTTCAAACACAAGGTTTATTACATGATACTTATGTTTATGGAGTAGATGCTAAAAAGATAATACCTACTTTTATCTATCCAACAGAAATATTTGATGGAGCAATAGTAAGTGGTAACTGTGTTTCGGCTTGTGACAAAAACCCAAGTTACGTGCATATGAATCATCCAATAATAGAAGATTTATATGAGAGACATGGCAAGGATATTAACTTTATGGGATGTATAATAACAAATGAAAATGTATATTTAGCAGATAAAGAAAGATCATCAAATATGGTTGCAAAATTAGTTGAATTCATAGGAGCAGATGCTGCTATAATTTCAGAAGAAGGTTTTGGTAACCCAGATGCTGACCTTGTTATGAATTGTAATAAGATAACTGCAAAAGGAGTTAAAACTGTACTTTTAACTGATGAATATGCTGGCCAAGATGGAAGTTCTCAATCCCTAGCTGACTCAACACCACATGGTGATGCAGTTGTAACTGGTGGAAATGCTAATGAAGTAATTACACTTCCTCCAATGAAAAAAATTATTGGACATATGGAAGCTGCTGATATAATAGCTGGTGGACACATGGGAAGTTTAGGAGCAGATGGTTCTATCTTTGCTGAAATTCAAGTTATAACTGGTGCAACTAGTGAAGTTGGATTTAATAATTTAACAGCTAGAGGATACTAAAATTATTTAATTATATAGATATAGCGTTAAATTATAGTTACTAGAAAATAAATATAAACAAGAAAGGAAGATGAAAATGTTAAAAGGGAAAAAAGTTATCGCTATTGGCGATAGAGACGGAATACCAGGACCAGCAATAGAAGCTTGCGTTAAATCTGCTGGAGCTGAAGTAGTATTTGCATCAACAGAATGCTTTGTCTGAACAGCCGCAGGAGCTATGGATCTGGAGATCCAACAAAGAGTAAAAGACCTTACTGAAAAGTTTGGCGCTGAAAATATGGTAGTAATTATTGGAGGAGCTGAAGCTGAAGCATCAGGACTTTCAGCAGAAACAGTAGCAGCAGGAGATCCAACATACGCTGGACCATTGGCTGGAATTGCACTAGGCCTTGCAGTATATCACATAGTTGAACCAGAAATTAAAGATCAATGTGATGAGGCAGTTTATGAAGAACAATGTGGAATGATGGAAATGGTTTTAGAAGTAGATGAAATAATTGGAGAAGTAAAACCAATTAGAGAAGAATTTTCAAAATATACTGTTTAAATTATAAACTTAAATTAGATGAAATACTCTAGTATAAATACACTAGTATAAATACCATAAGATTGCCAATTGTAAGTTAACTTATATCAATATAGTTAAAATAAAATTGTCAATTCCCGTTAGAAAGGGGGAGAAATACTTGTTAAAAATCGTACATTATATAAATCAATTTTACGCTGGAATAGGCGGAGAAGAAAAAGCAAATATTAAACCAGAGGTTAGAGAAGGCTTTGTAGGACCGGGTATGGGACTAAATGGCTTGTTAACTAAAGGTGGCGCAGAAATAGTTGCTACTATAATCTGTGGTGACTCATATTTTGCTGAAAACATAGAAGAAGCTCAAGCTGAAATAATCGAGATGGTGAAAAAATACAATCCTGATTTATTTATAGCAGGTCCTGCTTTTAATGCAGGAAGATATGGTATTGCTTGCGGAGCTGTGGCAACAGCTGTGAAAGAGCAATTAAATATACCAGTAATGACTGGAATGTATGTAGAAAATCCAGGTGCTGATATGTATAAAAAACAATTGTACATAGTTTCAACTAGAAATAGTGCAGTTGGTATGAGAGATGCATTACCTAAGATGGCAGCTTTAGCATTAAAACTCGCTAAAGGTGAAGACGTAGGAATGCCTACTGAAGATAATTATATCGAAAGAGGTATAAGAAAGAATTATTTCGCCAGTGAGAGAGGTTCTAAAAGAGCGGTTGATATGCTTGTTAAGAAGTTAAAGGGAGAAGAATTTGTAACAGAATTCAAAATGCCTACTTTTGATAGAGTTGAACCAAATGCTCCTATACTTGATATAACTAAAGCTAAAATAGCAATAGTTACCTCTGGTGGTATTGTTCCAAAAGGAAATCCTGATCATATAGAATCTTCAAGTGCTTCTAAAATATGCAAATATGACATAGAAGGAATAATGGACTTGACATCTGAAACTCATGAAACAGCACATGGTGGACACGATCCAGTATATGCTAATGAAGATCCAGATAGAGTTATTCCAGTAGATGTATTAAGACAATTAGAAAAAGAAGGCAAAATAGGATCATTACACAGATATTTCTATTCAACAGTAGGTAATGGTACAGCAGTTGCATCATCTAAGAAATTTGGTGAAGATACTGCTAAAGAATTAATTGCGGACGGTGTAGATGCAGTTATATTAACTTCAACATGAGGAACTTGTACACGTTGCGGTGCAACGTTAGTTAAAGAAATAGAAAGAGCTGGACTCCCAGTAGTTCATATGTGTACTATTACTCCAGTTTCAGTAACTGTTGGTGCTAATAGAATTATACCTACAATTGCTATTCCTCACCCACTTGGAAACCCTGCATTAAGCAAGGAAGATGAGTTTAAATTAAGAAGAAAATTAGTGGAAAAAGCATTAGTGGCGCTACAGACTCCTGTAGAAGGCCAAAAAGTATTTGAAGACTAATTTTTAATTAATAAATAAATTAGGGGACTTTAAAGTTCCCTAATTATTTATCCATTGCACATTGTACAGTGTACAATGCACAATGCACAATGTACAATTTAGCTTAATTTATATATTTTACTTAGCAAAGTTTATATTGTGGATTGTGCATTAAAACTTTAAAAATAAAATTAATGTACATATATTAAATTAAGGTTTGTACTTGAAAAAGCAAATAAGGAGGATGAGTGATTATGAATTTCCCAGTTATAAAAAAAGCATCTTATATTTTAGTCAATACTCCAGATATGGTAATTCACAATGGAACTACACAAACATTAGAGAGAGAAACAAATCCAGATTCCGAATATTTAAGAGATATGAAAAGTCATTTAAGAGGATTTGAAGAGGTTGTGGCATATGCCCCAAACCAAACATATATAGGAAACATAACTCCAGAGCAGTTAGCCGAAATGCCAAGACCTTGGTACGGCAAAAACCTTGAGAATGCAAATAGATTTGGTAAATTTGGTGAAATTATGCCACAGGATGAATTCTATGGTTTAATGAAAATTTCAGATGTATTTGATCTTGTATTATTAGAAAATTCTTTTGCAGAAAGTGTAAAAGAAAAACTATTAAAGCACCCACTAATAGCCAGTAAAGTAGAAAAAATAGTTGGCGAGGAAATAGAAAAAATCAGAAGCCTTGTTTGCGATAGCGGTGCAGAGGGTCTATATAATGGAACAGACTTAGTGGGTTGCGTAAGACGAGCTCATGAATTTGATCCAAACCTTGCAGCTCATTATATGCTAGAAAACATAGCTGTTAAAGCATCAGGGATTTTGGCTGGACTTCACTTAGTTAGTAACTTAGATATACCAATAGAAGAAATTGGGTATATATTAGAATGCTCTGAAGAGGCTGTAGGTGATATGAACCAAAGAGGTGGCGGAAACTTAGCTAAATCTATAGGCGAAGTAGTAGGGCTTGTTGGCGCAACAGGTTCAGATATAAGAGGATTTTGTGCTGCTCCAACTCATGCTCTAGTAAATGCTGCTTCTTTAGTTAAATCAGGTATATTTAAAAACGTACTTGTTGTTGCTGGAGGAGCTACTGCAAAACTTGGTATGAATGGTAAAGATCATGTTAAAAAGGGTTTATCTATACTTGAAGATTGTTTAGGTGGCTTTGCTATTCTTGTATCAGAAAATGATGGAGTTAGCCCGATTTTAAGAACTGATATAATAGGAAAACATACTATAGGACATGGAGCAGCACCTCAAGCTGTACTTGAAGCATTAGTACTTGATCCATTAACTGCTGCTGGAATGAAAATCACAGATGTGGATAAATATGCACCAGAAATGCAAACTCCAGATATAACTGAGCCTGCAGGAGCTGGAGATGTACCTACACAAAATTATAAAATGATTGGAGCTCTTGCAGTTAAAAAGGGACAATTGGATAGAAAAGAATTACCGAGCTTTATAAAACAACATGGATACCAAGGATATGCGCCAACACAAGGGCATATACCATCAGGAGCGCCTATTGTTGGACATGGAATAGAACATATAAAATCGGGAGTTTTGAAAAACTTTATGGTAATTGGTAAGGGAAGTTTATTCCTCGGAAGAATGACTAACTTATTTGATGGAATTTCAATTTTAGTTGAGAAAAATCCAGGAAAAGTAGAGCAGCAATCAGGAATTAGCAAAGAAGAAGTTAAAGCTATGGTTGGAGACGCTATGAAAAATTTTGCTGAATATTTAATAAATAAGAATGAATAAATAATGAATAATGATTTAATTTGTCGCTTAGAAAAGGGGTGTAGATATGAGTGAAAACGTAGTTAAACAAATGATTGCTGAAGTATTTAATGATATAGCCAGTGGCATAAAAAGCGGAAAATTTAAAAATAGTGTTAGAATAGGGTTAACTACATTTGGTAGCGAACATGGCGTAGGCGAAATGGTAAAAGCTGCAGAACTAGCTAAAAATAAATATGATGATTTTGAAATTGTTTTAATAGGACCAAAGGTTGATGCAGATTTTGAAATTATAGAAGTTGCCACTGCTGAGGAAGGTCATAAAAAAATGACAGAATTATTAGAAAATGGAAATTTGAGTGGATGTGTAACTCAACATTTTGATTTTCCTATAGGAGTATCTACAGTTGGGAAGATAGTAACACCAGGTAAAGGTAGTGATATGATACTCGCGACTACTACTGGAACTGCATCTACTAACAGAGTAGAAGGTATGGTACTTAATGCGATTTCTGGTATTGCTACAGCTAAAGCTACAGGTATCAAAAATCCAACTGTTGGAATTTTAAATTTAGATGGGGCAAGACAAGTTGAAAGAATATTAAAAGAAATACAAAATAATGGATATGATTTTAAATTTGCAGATTCTTTAAGAGCTGGTGGTGGGGCTGTTATGAGGGGGAATGACCTTCTTGCAGGAACACCAGATGTTATGGTTTGTGATTCATTAACAGGTAACCTTTTAGTTAAAACTTTTGCTTCTTTCACGACTGGAGGCAATTACGAGACGGTAGGTGCTGGATATGGACCTGGTATTGGAGAAAATTATGATAAGCTTGTAAATATAGTTTCAAGAGCCTCAGGAGCGCCATTAATAGCTGAAGCTTTAAAATACTGTGCTATTTGCGCCCAAAATACTGTTTTGGACAAGGCGAGAGATGAATTTGCGAGTGCTAATAAATCAGGTTTAAAAGAAGCTATAAACAATGTTATTAAAAAGGTGGAAAAAACAGATATAGAAGAAGACGTAAAAATGCCAAAGAAAAGGGTTGTCACATTTCCTATCCTTGGAATAGATATACTTGAACTCGAAGATGCATGTAAATCATTATGGAAAGAGGGAATCTATTCAGAAAGTGGCATGGGATGTACAGGACCAGTAGTTTTAGTTCCAGAAGAGGAATCGGATAAAGCTATTGAGATTCTTAAAAAAGCTAAATTTATGATTTAGATGAATCTTAAATTAAAAAAAGCCCTCACTAAAATTATTAGTGAGGGCTTTTATATTATTTTACCAAAAAACATAAAAAATATAAATTCATTGTTATACTTAAGAATTAGTTGCTATTAATAAAAAATTCATATATAATTTAATTTATGTCACATTATTATATCTTATATAGAATAAAATAATAAATAAAAACGTTATTTGATAATTGAATGAATACGTATAGAAATTTTAAAAAAATTTTTTAATAAAAAGGATTTTTTTGATTTTTATAGAATACTAACATGAAGAGCGAAAATAATTAATTACTTATGGGGAGGAAATTATTATGAACAAGAAAAAGGTAGTTGCGGTACTTGCAGCAGTGGCTGTAGTTGCAACATTATTTGTAGGTTGTGGAACTAAGAAGGTAGAAGCACCAAAGACTGAAGCACCAAAAACCGAAACAGCAAAATCAACTATGACTATAGGACTTTCTACTGATGAAGGCGGATTAAATGACAAATCATTTAACCAATCAGCAAATGAAGGGGTTAATAAGGCTAAAGCTGAAGACGGTTTCAATTACAAAGCTATCGAGTCTAAAAAGAAAGAAGATTATACAGCTAATTTAGAATCATTGATTGAAGAGGGTTCAGCTTTAACTTTTGCTATTGGATATCAAATGTCTGATGCAATGAAAGAAGTTGCTAAAAACCATTCTGATAAAAACTTTGCAATTGTAGACTCAGTTGTTGAATTACCAAACGTAGCATCAATTGTTTTTAAAGAGCAAGAAGGATCTTTCTTAATGGGAGTAATTGCTGGAAAAACCACTAAAACTAATAAAATTGGATTTATTGGTGGAAAAGATGGTGAAATGATAAATAGATTTGAAGCTGGGTTTGCAGCTGGCGTTAAGGCAGTTAACCCAGAAGCAGCTAAAGGCTTAATAAGTGCAGATGGTAAGAGTGCAGGAACAACTGTAAAATATGCAGATAGTTTCGATGATACAAATAAAGGATATGAATTAGCTAAATCATTATATCAAGGTGGTTGCGACGTAGTTTATCACGCAGCAGGTGGAGTTGGAATTGGTTTATTTAAAGCTGCTAAAGAATTAAAAGATGGCGGAAAAGTAGTTTGGGCAATAGGTGTTGATAAAGATCAAGCTTTAACACTTCCAGTATATGCTGACGTTATACTTTCAAGTATGATGAAGAGAGTTGATACAGCAACTTACAATGAATCTAAAGCTCAAGTTAAAAACGCATTTAAAGGTGGCACAGTTATTAATCTTGGATTAAAAGAGCAAGGCGTAGGAATAGCTCCAACATCTGTTAAAAATGTACAAAAGGATGTTTTGGCTTTAGTTAAAACATATGAAGATAAAGTTATAGCTGGAGAAATAGTTGTTCCAGCAAATAGAAAAGGGGTAATGGATTTTAAATAAAAATTTATTATTTACTGGCTTATGATTTTTAGTATACAATAAGAGCTAGATGTATTACATCTAGCTCTTTCTACAAATAGTGGTATTTGTACCTCTACAGGTGGTGATTTAATTTTTCTTAAGGAGGAAAGCAAATGGAAAAAGTAATCCAAATGAAAGGCATAACCAAGGTTTTTCCAGGTACTATTGCCAATGACAATATAGATTTCGAATTATTAAGAGGAGAAACACATGTTCTTCTTGGCGAAAATGGTGCAGGAAAAACAACTCTTATGAATATTCTCTATGGTCTATACAAACAAGAAAAAGGCGAGATTTATGTAAGCGGTAACCTAGTGAATATAAATACTCCAAATGATGCTATAAAGCTTGGCATAGGAATGGTTCATCAGCATTTTATGCTTATACATAACTTTACCGTAACACAAAATATAGTTTTAGGCATTGAACCTAAAAAAGGCTTTAAAATTGATATGGACAAAGCAATACATGATGTTAAAGAGATTTCTGAAAAATATGGTTTTGCTATTAATCCAAATTCAGTTATAGAAGATATTTCCGTAGGACAACAACAAAGAGTAGAGATACTAAAGGCGCTATATAGAGGTGCTGAAACATTAATATTAGACGAGCCTACTGCAGTTTTGACACCTCAAGAAATTGTGGAGCTAGGGATTATAATTAGAAATCTTGAAAAAGAAGGAAAATCAGTAATACTGATAACTCATAAATTAAAAGAAGTTATGAGTATGAGTGATAGAGTTACCATAATAAGGCGAGGTAAGGTTACTGGTACCGTAAATACTAAAGAAACAAGTATAGACGAATTAGCTGAACTTATGGTAGGCAGAAAGGTTAATTTAACCGTAGACAAACAGCCTGCTGTAATTAAAGGAGAAGTATTAAAAATTGAAAATCTTTGTGCGAATGATCAAAGAGGATTACCTGCTGTAGATAATTTGAAATTAACAGTACATGGGGGAGAAATTCTTGGTATAGCTGGTGTTGATGGCAATGGTCAATCAGAATTTTTAGAGGTTCTAACTGGACTTAGAAAGCCTAAGAGTGGAAGTATTACTTTAAACGGTAAAAATATATATGGTAAGTCACCAAGAGAGGTTATGTCAGCAGGTGTTGGTCATATACCAGAAGACAGACATAAAAGAGGACTTATATTAGATTACTCTCTAGTTGAAAACTCTGTGCTTGGAATTCATAAAAATGCACCTTTTAGTAAAGGTATAGTTATGAATTACAGTGAAATTAGAAAACACTGTGATGAACTTATTCGCGAATTTGATGTTAGGACTCCAAATGCAGATGTAAATGCTGAGGCACTATCAGGTGGTAATCAACAAAAGCTTATAGCGGCTAGAGAAATTTCAAAGGATCCAGAATTGTTAATAGCAGCACAACCTACAAGAGGTCTTGACGTTGGTGCAATTGAATATATTCACAAAAGACTAGTGGGAGAACGTGATAAGGGCAAGGCGGTTTTATTAGTGTCCTTAGAGCTGGATGAAATACTAGCATTATCAGATAGAATAGCGGTAATGTATGATGGTAAAATAGTAGATATACTAGATAGATGTGATGCCACAGAGAAAAAACTTGGTATACTTATGGCTGGTGGTACTCTTGGTGAAACACCGAAAGGAGTTAAAGATAATGAATAAAGCTAAAAGTAAAGACAGTAAACTTGTTAATACGGCAAAGAGTGCCCTTAAAGCGCTGGCCTTTCCTTTCTTTTCTATAATTGTTTCCATTTTTGTTGCTGTGTTCTTTGTAATGTGGGCAAAAGGATATTCTATATTACAGTACTTTTCGGCTTTAGGCGATTTGTTTGGACTTATATATAAAGGTGGATTTGGTAATCCAAGAGTAACCTTTGTTACGGTTTCAGAAGTTACTCCATTAATATTTACAGGGGTCGCAAATGCAGTAGCGTTTAAATGTGGACTATTTAACATAGGTGTCGCTGGTCAATTTATACTAGGAATGCTAGCAGCGGCTTTTGTAGGAACTATTCCAGGCCTAAACCCTGTAATTCATATAGTACTAATTATTCTTGCAGGCTCTGTAGCCGGAGGATTATGGGGGGCTATACCTGGATATTTAAAGGCAAAAGTAGGTACTCATGAAGTTATTAATACAATTATGATGAATTATATATCTATGGCACTCGCTAATTTCTTTATATTAAGAACTAAATTTGGAGTGGCAGGTAAATCAAGTACGGCAACTATACAAGAGAGTGCACAGTTACCTAGGTTCGTGTCCGGTAGCGGAGCTAATATTAGTATATTCCTTGCTATAGCAGTAGCTATTTTTATATTTTGGTTATTATGGAAAACCACTGTTGGATATGAAATAAGAGCTGTTGGCATAAATCCACATGCTGCAGAATATGGTGGAATTAATGTAGCAAAAAATACAATACTAGCCATGGTGATTTCTGGTGCAATTGCAGGAATTGGTGGGGCAACACAGGTTGCAGGTGTTCTTCATAATGTAAAAGACTTTATGGCACTTCCATCTTATGGTTTTGATGGTATTGCAGTTGCACTACTTGCAAAAAGTAATCCTGTTGGATGTATAGCTTCGGCACTATTATTCGGAACTTTAAATAGTAGTGCTAGAACTCTTCAATTAAATGGAATACCAAAAGATATAGTTTATTTAATCCAAGCTATAATTATTACATTTGTAGCTACAGATTATATTGTTAAGTACTTCTCTGAAAAGAAAAAGAAGGGGGCGATTACAAATGAGTAGTATTATTTTAATAAATTTGTTAGCCCAAACTCTAAGAATAGCAACGCCTCTAATTTTTGCAGCTCTGGGTGGTATATTTTCTGAAAAATCAGGGGTGGTTAATATAGGCCTTGAAGGCATGATGGTAATAGGTGCTTTCTTTGCGGTATTTGGAAGTTCTCTATTTGGTCCTGTAGTAGGAATACTTTTCGGAGTTATAGCTGGTGGGGTCTTGGGGTTAATACATGCAGTGCTCAGTATACATTTGCGTGCAGATCAAGTAATTTCCGGTACAGCTATAAATCTTTTTGCCACGGCCCTTGCTAGTTTCTTAATATTCAAGCTATTTGGTGGAAAGGGTGGCCAAACAGATATAGTAAAAGGACTTTCGTATAACATACCAGATGGAATTAAAAATATACCAATAATAGGTAAATTAATAGCTGAGTTAAACTGGTTTGTTATAGTAGCAGTTATTTTAGTATTTGTGTCACACTATGTATTATATAAAACGCCATTGGGCCTAAGAATTAGAGCTGTAGGAGAGCATCCAAAGGCTGCTGATACATTAGGAATAAATGTTTATAAAATAAGATATTTATGTGTTATAATATCCGGAATGCTTGCAGGATTGGGTGGAGCAGCATTATCACTTTCTTCTGCTCCACTTTACAGAGAAGGAATGGTTGCAGGAAAAGGATTTATTGCCTTAGCTGCCGTTATATTTGGTAATTGGAAGCCTTTTGGAGCGCTTGGTGCTAGTTTACTATTTGCTTTTGGTAATTCATTTAGTATTTTTGCACAGGGGCTTAGCTGGAATTTACCTTCAGAAGTATATGATGTTATTCCATATGTACTTACTATGCTTGCACTTGCAGGATTTGTTGGGAAAACAACAGGGCCTTTGGCTAGTGGTAAACCCTATGATAAAGGATCAAGATAAAATTTTAAAAATAAAAAGTCTTAGCTTTTGCTAAGGTTTTTTTATTTTATTAGAATGTGCATTAAGACATAATCTATATTTATAGTCTATGCTATGTTATAATATTTATAAGGTGATTTATATGAGGTGATGATAAAATGAACATTAATTTTGCTTTGAATTTGATCCAAGAACAAAAATTAATAATGACACAAGAAATGCAGATGTCTGTTAAACTTCTTCAAATGTCCGCATACGAGCTAGGTCAATATGTAAATAAAGAAATGCAAGAAAATCCGGTACTTGAGGAAAGAGATTTACAAAATCCTAAAAATAATAACACTGAAACAAATGAATATAAAGAAATAATTAAATATCTTGAAAAAGACGATTATAAAATAAAAAATTATAGTGCAAAGTCTGAAAGTGAAGAAGTTTCTCCTTTTTACTATATTGCACAAGAAAAATCTCTTAAAGATTATCTTGTGGAGCAAATAGGAGAATTAACTGAAAAACCTGAAACACTGGATATATGTAAATACATGGTGGAAAATTTAGACGCAAAAGGATATTTATCTGTAAAATTATCTGACATATGCAAGGAGCTTACAATATCAAATGAACAGGCTGAAAATGCACTTAAAATTATTCAATCTTTGGAGCCGGAGGGAATAGGAGCTAGGGACTTAAGAGAATGCTTAAAAATTCAATTATATAACCTGGGCAATAATGATGAAAATATTTATAAAATAATTGAGGAGTATTTAGAATTATTGGCAGAAAATAAATATAATATCATAGCTAAAGAACTAAAAATAACGATTCCTCATGTTCAAAAATATGTAGACATAATAAAAACTTTAGAGCCAAAGCCCTCAAGAGGATTTTATACTGGAGAGACAGTTAAATATATTGTACCTGATGCTTATATCAATAAGATTAATGAGCAATATTTTATTTCTATGAACGAAGATATGCTACCTAAATTGAATATAAATTCAATGTACAAGGAAATTATTAAAAATGGAAAAGACGTAGAAGCAGTAGAATATGTAAAAGAAAAACTTAATAGTGCAATGTTTCTTATTAAAAGTATTGAACAAAGGAAAAATACTGTATATAGAGTTTTAGAAGAGATTTTAGTAGTTCAAAAGGAATATTTCGATAACGGAGACGAATACTTAAAACCAATGACACTTAAAAAAATTGCTGACAATTTAGAAATGCATGAATCCACTATAAGTCGTGCAATTAGAGAAAAATATGTTAGTGTGAATAGTGGTAAAGTCATTAAAATAAAAGATTTATTTACTAATGGAATTGCTTCAGTCATAGGTGGAGAGGATATATCTACAATTAATATTAAGAGTGCTATTAAGGAAATGGTTGACACGGAAGATCAAAAAAAACCCTTATCAGACCAAAGTATTTGTAATCGATTAAATATAGAAGGGATGAATATTTCAAGAAGAACTGTAGCAAAATATAGAGAAGAACTCCAAATTAAGAGTTCCAGTAAACGAAAAAGATTTTAAGTGAAATATTACTTTTAAGAGTCTTGTTAACACAATGTTAACAAGTTTTTTTCAAATACTAATTTAAAAAAGTTGGTATTTCATTTATAATGTAAGTGGGAACAAAAAATATAAGCTGGGACTTAAAAAGTCCATAGAGGTGTTTAAGTGCAGAACATATTAAAATTACAACAAAAGGTAGTGCCAGAACTCATAGAACTTCTCCAAAAGAGGTATGATATATTAAGAGTGATATATTATAATGGACCTATAGGACGAAGAATTTTGGCAAATGACATGAATATAAGTGAAAGAATAGTAAGAAATGAAATAAACTTTTTAAAATCTCAGAATTTAATTGAGGTTAATACATCAGGTATGTTTATAACAGCTGATGGGGAAGAAATTATAAATAAGTTAAAAGGATTTATTCATGAAATTAAAGGATTGTCTCAAATCGAAAAGTTTATTGAGAAGCATTTGAATATTCACCAAGTTATAGTTGTTCCTGGAGATGTAGACATTGATAAAAGTGTGCTTAAAGAACTTGGAAAAGCAGCTGCCACTTATGCTATGGATATTATTAAAGATAATAGTATAATTGCATTAACAGGTGGATCAACAGTTAAACAAGTTGTAGATGGCTTTACTAAAAATAATAAATATAGTAATATTTTAGTGCTTCCGGCTAGAGGTGGTATGGCAAGAAATGTAGAAATTCAAGCCAATACATTAGTGGCAAGGCTTGCAGATAAAATTGGTGGCAATTATGAATTACTTCATGCCCCGGATAATTTGAGCAATGTAGCACTAGAAACTATATTAAATGAAAAAGAAATAAAAAGCATAATTGATAAGATCCGAAGTGCTGAGGTTCTTATTTATGGTATAGGTATTGCTACAGACATGGCTAGGAAAAGAGGTCTATCGGAAGAAGACATAAGAGACCTAGAAGAATTAGGTGCTGTAGGAGAGACTTTTGGCCATTATTACAATGAATTAGGTAAAATAGTTCATTCTACACCTACTATTGGGGTGAAAAATGAAGATGTTAAAAACATAAAAACTCTAATTGCAGTAGCAGCTGGAAAAAATAAAGCTAGGGCCATCATAGCCACTGAAATCAATCGTTCAAGTACCGTTTTAATAATTGATGAAGCAGCTGCAAAAGAAATTATAAATATTATAGAGAAAACAGAGTAAACTATATAATGATTTTGTAGAAGGAAAAATTATATATTTACATATAATTATTTTTAAAAATTTAGGAGGTTTTGTCAAAATGATAAAAGTAGGAATAAATGGATTTGGTAGAATAGGAAGAAATGTATTTAAAGCACTAGTGGCAAACTATGCTACAGAATTACAGGTAGTAGGAATTAATGACTTAACAGATGCTGCAACACTTGCTCACCTTTTAAAATATGATTCACTTTATGGAAAATTTAACGGAACTGTAGAAGCTAAAGAAAGCTCAATAGTTGTTAATGGAAAAGAAATTAAAATATTCGCAGAAAGAGATCCAAAAAATATAGATTGGAATTCACTTGGAGCAGAAATAATAATAGAATCTACAGGATTCTTTACAGATGCTACTAAAGCAAATGCTCATTTAGGTGGAAGTGTTAAAAAAGTTCTTATATCTGCACCAGCAAAAAATGAAGATATAACAATAGTACTAGGAGTTAACGAAGAAAAGTACGATGCAGCTAAACATAACATAATTTCAAATGCATCATGCACAACAAACTGCTTAGCACCATTTGCTAAAGTTTTAGATCAAGAATTTGGAATAGTTAAGGGTCTTATGACTACAATTCATTCATATACTGGAGATCAAAGATTATTAGATGCTCCACATAGCGATATGAGACGTGCAAGAGCTGCTTGTGAATCAATGATTCCAACTACAACTGGAGCTGCAAAAGCTGTAGCACTTGTGCTACCACAATTAAAAGGAAAATTAAATGGATTCTCATTAAGAGTTCCAACTCCAACAGTATCATGCACAGATTTAGTTTGTGAACTTTCAAAAAATGTTACTGTAGAGCAAGTAAATGCAGCGTTTAAGACTGCTGCTGAAACTACAATGAAAGGAATTCTTGGATTCTGTGAAGAACCATTAGTTTCAATTGACTTTAGAGGAGACGAAAGATCTTCTATAGTTGATGCACCATCAACTATGGTTATTGGAGATAACATGGTTAAAGTTGTAGCTTGGTATGATAATGAATGGGGTTATTCAAATAGACTCGCAGATTTAACTAAATATGTTGCAGACAGACTATAAAAATTAATTTTACTATAAAACTGTAAGCAAACTATAAATTAACTGTAAGCAAACAGTAAGTAAAATATTAAGGGTTGGTTTTATAGTTAATCTATAGAACCAAGCCTTTTTAATAATTACATCATGTAAAATTTATCACAAACAATAATTGATACAAGTACAATTATTATAAGTTAAAAAGATTTTGAATAATAAACAATATGAGAGGAGAATGTGTATGAAATTTAATAAAAAAACCATAGAAGATATCCAGGTTAAAGGTAAAAAGGTGTTAGTAAGATGTGATTTCAACGTACCATTAAGTGAGGGAGCAATTACTGATGTAAATAGATTAGTAGGTGCTATGCCTACAATAAATTATTTAATTAAAAATGGAGCAAAGGTTATTTTATGTTCACACCTTGGAAAACCAAGTGGAGAGCCAAGACCTGAACTTTCACTAGCACCAGTTGCTAAGAGATTAAGTGAAATGTTAGGATCCGAAGTAGTTTTTGCGGCAGATCCAAATGTAGTTAGTGATAATGTGAAATTCGCCGTAGCAAAAATGAAAGACGGAGATGTTTTGTTATTAGAAAACACAAGATATAGAAAAGAAGAAACTAAAAACAGTGAGAATTTTTCAAAGGAACTGGCATCTCTTGCAGATATATTTGTAAATGATGCTTTTGGAACGGCTCATAGAGCTCATTGTTCTACAGTTGGGGTAACGCAGTTTATTGAGACTTCAGTATGTGGATACTTAATTCAAAAAGAATTGAAATTCTTAGGAGAAGCAGTAGATCAACCAGTTAGACCTTTTGTAGCAATTTTAGGTGGAGCTAAGGTTTCAGATAAAATAGATGTTATTGCTAATTTGCTTGAAAAGGTAGATACTTTAATAATTGGTGGAGGAATGGCTTACACATTCTTAAAAGCTGGTGGTTATTCTATAGGAAGTTCATTAGTTGAAGAAGATAAAGTAGAATATGCTAAAGATATGATGCAAAGAGCTGAGGCAAAAGGAGTTAAATTCTTATTACCAGTGGACCATATTGTTGCGGATAGATTTTCAGCTGAGGCAAAGCCCGTAGTTACTGATAATCAAAATATTCCAGATGGATATATGGGGCTTGATATTGGACCTAAGACTTGTGAGATTTACAAAGGTGCTATAAGTATAGCCAAAACTATTATTTGGAATGGACCAATGGGAGTATTTGAATTTGCAAATTTTGCAAAAGGAACTATAGCAGTAGCGGAAGGCATGTCAAAAGTTGACGGAACTACTGTAATAGGCGGTGGAGATAGTGCAGCGGCAGTTAACCAATTAGGATTTGGAGATAAAATGACTCACATATCTACAGGTGGTGGAGCATCTCTTGAGTTTTTAGAGGGTAAATTGTTACCAGGAATCGAAGCTCTTACAAACAAATAATTAAATAAATTTTTTATTTTGAAGTCATAAATTAATATTAGTTGTTGCCTTCCTCAAAAGTCTTTTTAAAGACAAATGAGGGAGATAACAATTAATATTTCACATATATAACAAAGCAATAATTAGGAGGGGTTTTTTATGAGAAAAGGTATAATTGCAGGTAATTGGAAAATGAATAAAACAGTAGGTGAGGCCGTAAGTTTAATCCAGGAAATAAAGCCTTTAGTTAAAAATGCACAATGTGAAGTTGTAGTTTGTCCTACATTTTTATGTTTAGATGCAGTAATAAAAGCAGCTAAGGGATCAAATATAAAAGTAGGAGCTCAAAACATGCATTTCGAGGAAAATGGTGCTTTTACAGGTGAAGTTTCACCAGGAATGTTAAAAGATATGGGCGTTGATTATGTTATAATTGGCCATAGTGAGAGAAGACAGTATTTCAATGAAACAGACGAAAGTGTAAATAAAAAACTTAAAGCTGCTTATAATCATAGCATTTCACCTATACTTTGCATGGGAGAAACTCTTGCACAAAGAGAATCAAATATTACAGAAAAAGTATTAGATAATCAAATAAAGTTAGATTTAGCAGGACTTACAAGAGAGCAAGTGGAAAAATTGGTTATAGCTTATGAACCAATATGGGCTATTGGCACAGGAAAAACTGCAACTGCAGATGAGGCTAATGAAACAATTGGATTTATAAGAAAGACTGTTTCTGCTATGTTTGGATCTGATGTTTCGGATAAACTTAGAATCCAATATGGCGGTTCAGTTAAACCATCAACTATAAGTGAGCAAATGGGTAAATCAGATATAGATGGTGGATTAATTGGAGGAGCTAGTCTTAAAGCAGAAGATTTTGCAGGAATAGTGAACTATTAAAATATAAATAAACAGATATATGTTAGAAACAGAGCGGGTGGGAGGAACAAAAATGCCAAAGAAACCAGTAATGCTAATGATTTTAGATGGATTTGGATTATCAGATTACTTAGATGGAAATGCAGTAGTATCAGCAAAAAAACCAAACTATGACGCAATATTAAAGAAATATCCAAGTACAAAACTTAAGGCAAGTGGCCTAGAGGTAGGACTACCAGAGGGTCAAATGGGAAACTCAGAAGTTGGTCATCTAAATATAGGTTCCGGTAGAATTATATACCAAGAACTTACAAGGATAACAAAAGAAATTAAGGAAGGCGACTTCTTTAAAAATCCTGCTTTTAATAGTGCTATAGATAAAGCTATTGAAGCAAATTCTTCAATACATCTTTTAGGATTGTTGTCTGATGGTGGAGTTCACTCTCATATTAATCATTTAAAGGCATTATTAAAGCTTGCTATGGATAAAGGTGCTAAAAAGGTTTATGTGCATGCTTTCCTAGATGGCAGGGATGTACAACCAGGTTCAGCGCTGGAATACATAGCAGAACTCGAAGAATATATGAATGAAATAGGTATCGGGAAAATTGCTACTGTAAGTGGTAGATATTATGCTATGGATAGAGATCAGAGATGGGAAAGAGTTAAGCTTGCATATGATGCTATGGTTTTGTCTAAGGGTGAAGAGAGTACATCAGCGACAGAAGCAGTTAAACGTGCTTTTCATGATAATAAGACAGATGAGTTTGTTCTTCCAACGGTTATCATGGAAAATAATAAGCCAGTATCCGCTATAAGTGATAATGATAGTGTTATATTCTTTAATTTTAGACCAGACAGAGCTCGCGAAATTACTAGGGCGATAAATGATAAAGTATTCCTTGGATTTGAAAGAGAAACACTAAATTTAAACTATGTGTGTACTACTCAATATGATATGTCCCTAGAAAATGTTGATGTGGCATATACACCAGAAAGTTTCACAAATACACTGGGAGAATATGTTAGTAAAATGGGCAAAAGACAGCTTCGAATAGCTGAAACTGAAAAATATGCTCATGTTACATTCTTCTTCAATGGAGGAGTTGAGGCTCCAAATGCCAATGAAGATAGAGCGCTTATTCCATCGCCTAAGGTAGCTACTTATGATTTAAAGCCAGAAATGAGTGCCTATGAGGTTACCGAGGAATTATTAAAAAGACTGGATTTGGGCCTTTATGACATGATTATACTTAATTTTGCTAATCCAGATATGGTAGGTCATACAGGAGATTTTGAAGCCGCTAAAAAAGCAATAGAAGCAGTGGATATATGTCTTGGGAAAATCGTTAAAAATGTTCTAGAGAAAGATGGTAGTATATTTATAACTGCAGACCATGGAAATTCTGAGCAAATGATTGACTTTTCGTCAGGAAAGCCTATGACAGCACATACTACAAATTTAGTTCCATTTACTTATATTTCAAACCATAGTAAAGAACTAAAGGATAGTGGTATCTTGGCAGATATGGCACCTACAATGCTTTCAGTTATGGGTCTGCCTGTACCGGTGGAAATGACAGGAAAATCATTAATCATAGATTAACATTAAAAAATAAATAAGATTATTATATTATCTAAGTTAAATAAATATTTTCAAAGACTAGCGGATATTCTATTAACTTAGAAAATAATAACATAAAAAAAATTGGAGGTAATAATATATGAAGAACTATATTGAAATTATTGATGTTTACGCAAGACAAATTTTAGATTCAAGAGCATTTCCAACTGTTGAGGTTGAAGTAACTCTGGAAGATGGAACAGTAGCAAGAGCAGCAGTGCCATCAGGAGCTTCTACTGGTATGTTTGAAGCCGTAGAACTCAGAGATGGAGACAAAGATATATATAACGGAAAAGGCGTTTTAAAAGCTATTGATAATGTAAATAATTTAATAGCTGAAGAGTTAATTGGAATGAATGTATATGATCAAATAGCTATAGATAAAGCAATGATAGCTCTTGATGGAACAGACAATAAGAGTAAACTAGGTGCTAATGCAACTCTTGGAGTATCCCTAGCTTGCGCTAGAGCGGCAGCTGAATCACTAGGTCTTGGATTATATCAATATATTGGTGGAGTAAACGCTAAAGTTTTACCAGTTCCAATGATGAACATTATAAATGGTGGAAGCCATGCTGACAATAATGTAGACTTACAAGAATTTATGATTATGCCAGTTGGAGCAACTTCTTTCAGCGAAGCGCTAAGAATGAGTGCAGAAGTTTACCATTCACTAAAAGCATTATTAAAATCTAAGGGCCTCGCTACTGGTGTTGGTGATGAAGGTGGATTCGCTCCAGACTTATCATCAAATGAAGAAGCTATAAAGATTATAATCGAAGCTATAGAAAAAGCAGGATATGTTCCAGGAAAAGATATATATATAGCTCTTGACCCAGCAGCTTCTGAATTCTTTGAAGATGGAACATACAATTTATCTTCAGAAGGAAGAATATTAACTCCAGAGCAAATGGCTGACTACTATGTAGAATTAGTTAACAAATATCCAATTATTTCTATAGAAGATGGAATGGCTGAAGAAGATTGGGAAGGTTGGAAGTACTTAACTGATAAAATAGGAGATAGAATTCAATTAGTTGGAGACGATTTATTTGTAACTAATACTGATAGATTAAAAATGGGAATTGAAAGAAAAACTGCAAATTCAATTCTTATAAAATTAAACCAAATAGGAACACTCACTGAAACATTAAATGCTATAGAAATGGCTGAAAGAGCAGGATTTACTGCAGTAGTTTCTCATAGATCAGGAGAAACAGAAGATACGAGCATAGCAGACCTGGTTGTAGCTGTAAATGCAGGACAAATTAAAACTGGAGCACCAGCTAGAACCGAAAGAGTTGCTAAATATAATCAGCTATTAAGAATAGAAGAAGAACTAGAAGAAATGGCTGAATATAGAGGACTAAAAGCATTCTATAACATCAAAAGATAATCAATGCTAAATAAGAGTATAGTCTTTATAGGCTATGCTCTTGCATTTTATTGCAAGCTACCTCAGAGTATGCTAAAATAATGTTGTATTCCATGAATAGGGGGGGTGTTCACATGCATAGTTTTCTAACAGTTTTACAGGTTATAACATCAATTATTATAATTGTTTCAGTTATGATGCAACCTAGTAAATCAAATGGATTAAGTGGTCTTATAGCAGGAAGTTCTGAGACTTTCTTTGCAAAAAATAAAACGAAAACTGCAGAATCGGTACTAGCAAGAATCACAGCAGTCTCAGCAGTTTGCTTTATTTTAACTACGGTTATGTTAAATTTAGTTAAATAATATAATTATCTAAATCACAGTTAGGCACATTCAAATAAATATTTTGGGCTTGTAGCAGTTTATTTAAATAATTTTTAATAAACTGCATTTTTTTATTTCACAGTGAATTATAAAATCACTTGAATAAGGCAAAATACTTGTAGGATATGTAATTTTTTTGGATTTTTTTAAATTTTAATAGTATAAATATAATATAAATGTTAAAATTGTTTAAAGTAATCAATGATTATTAGAGGTGAAGGATGATGAGTGAATATAGTTCTAAATTAGAAAGTGAAGATATGGATTTTCTTTTTGATGGTATTTTAAGCCTGCAAAATAAGGAAGAGTGCTATAGATTTTTTGAGGATATATGCACTATAAATGAAATTCAAGCATTTGAGCAAAGACTTCAGGTAGCGAAAATGTTAGCAGAAAAAAGGACCTATTTGGATATAGCTAGTACTACAGGGGCAAGTACCGCCACAATAAGTAGAATAAATAGATCATTAAACTATGGTAGTGATGGGTATAAACTTATATTAGAACGTTTGAAATTTAAAAAATAAGTATATTTATTTACATGTGCCTTATAGATTGGTATAAAAAGAGATGGTTAACATATATTTACCCAGTATAACTAAGGTTAATCGTCACTTGCGTAGCCGTGCATCATCTTCGATGCCACAATATTAACGACTTCAGAAGGAGATTTATGCTCTTGCTGAAGTTTTTTATATATAAAAGTATCTGGCTTACCTTATGAAATGTCGTTAAAGGAGTGAACATAAATTAGCCGTCTCTATTTTTAAAATTGTTTAAGTTTACACACATTGTGATATAATTATAGGTATGTCTATTGCAAATAAACAAATAGTATACTAACTTATTATTTGTTTAAATGCGTCTTGAGAGAAACATAAGTAATGCTAGATGTATCTAGTATTAATATAATATATAAGGAGTGTTTTTATGGATTTAGAAAGTTTATTAAACAAAGAGCAGTGTGAGGCTGCAATAACAGTGGATGGTCCGCTACTCATTTTGGCAGGTGCGGGCTCTGGAAAAACTAGAGTTTTAACTTATAGAATTGCCCATATGATTCAAGATTTAAATATATACCCTTCGCAAATTTTAGCCATAACTTTTACGAATAAAGCAGCTGGTGAAATGAAGGATAGAGTGCGTGCGCTTGTAGGTAATATAGCAGATAATATGTGGATTTCTACCTTCCACTCTAGCTGTGTTAGGATACTTCGTAGGGAAATAGATAAACTAGGATATAATAAGAACTTTACTATATACGATAGTTATGATCAGAAAAGTTTGATTAAACAGTGTATGAAAGAGCTTCAGATAAATGAAAAAGATTTAACAGATTCAGAAATTCTAAATAAAATATCAAATGCTAAAAACGAACTAATTTCTCCGGAAATATATAAAAAAGAAAATGAACATGATTTTAGGAAAAATAAAATTGCTGATATATATGTTCTTTATCAAAAAAAGCTAAAGGGTAATAATGCACTAGATTTTGATGATTTGATTTTTAAAGCAGTAGAACTACTTAAAAATAATAAGGATGTTTTAGATTTTTACCATAAAAAGTTTAGATATATTATGGTAGACGAGTATCAAGATACTAATAAGGCACAGTATATGCTTATAAAGCTTTTAGTAGACGAAAAGGAAAATATATGCGTAGTTGGAGATGACGATCAATGCATTTATGCATGGAGGGGTGCTGATGTTACTAATATTTTAGATTTTGAAAGTGATTATCCAGGGGCAAAAGTGGTTAAGCTTGAGCAAAATTATAGGTCTTATGGAAATATACTTACGGCAGCTAATGAAGTCATAAGAAATAATTCGGAGAGAAAAGACAAAGCACTAAGGACTGAAAAAGAAAGTGGAGACAAAATCAATTTGTATAGAGCATTTTCAGATAGGGATGAGGCAAATTTTGTAGCAAGTCAGATTAAGGAAATTATGAAGGAAGAAAATAAGAGCTTTAAGGATTTTGCAATTTTATATAGGATGAATTCCCAATCTCGTATTTTTGAGGAAAGTTTTAGGAAGTCTTTGATTCCATATAGAATAGTAGGAGGTCTAAAGTTTTATGATAGAAAAGAAATAAAGGATATAATGGCATATTTAAAGCTTATGAATAATCCTCTTGATGATATTGCATTAAAAAGAATTATAAATGTACCTAAAAGAAATATAGGTGATGCAACTATTCAAAAGATTCAAGAGTTTGCAACTGATATAGACCAATGTCTGTATAGTGCTATTCTAGATGTGGAGTTTATACCGTCGCTAACCACTAGAAATACATCATCTATAAACAAGTTTGTTAGTCTTATGAATAGTTTTATGGCTAAAAAGGATGAAATCACTGTGTCTGAGTTAATTAAGTCTATTTTGAGTGATACAGGATATTTAAAGCAATTAGAAACATCTAAGGAACCAGAGGATGAGAGCAGAGTAGAAAATATAAAGGAATTAGTATCAGATGCTGTAGAATTTGAAAGAACTTCAGAAGATAAATCACTTTTAGCCTTCCTAGAAGGGGTTAGTTTAGGGTCAAGCGGAGAGAACCCTGAGAATCCTGATGAAATTGTAGATACTGCAGCAATGATGACGGTTCATAGTGCAAAAGGTTTAGAGTTTCCAGTGGTATTCATGGTTGGTATGGAAAATGGTATATTCCCAGGAATGTCTTCCTTTAACAACTTTACGGAAATGGAAGAATCGAGGCGTCTATGTTATGTTGCTATAACAAGAGCAGAAGAAAAGCTTTATATAACATCTGCAGAAAGTAGGATGGTATTTGGAAGAACTGTTGGGTACGCTCCTTCTGATTTTATAAGTGAAATCTCAGAAGGGTTAAAAGAAATTATTGGGGGAAATAAAAATAGGACTGTGCAAGTCTTAAAAAGAAATAAAATTAAGGCGCCACAAAAGTATAATCCTCATGGACTTATGAGTTCAAATGCTGAAGAGAGTAATACTAACACGCAAGAGTACCTATCAGTTACGGAACAAGGTAGTAATCTGCAACAGCAAAGTATGAAAAGTGAAGCTACCATAGGTAGAAAAGTTAAACATGGTAAATTTGGAATAGGCACCATTGTGTCAATATCAAGTTCAAATGGTGACACCTTAATCTCAATAGCCTTTGATAATATGGGGATAAAAAAGTTGGTATTAGATAAAGCACCTATAGAAATGTTATAAAACATGTTTCATAAAATAACTAGTGAGTATGCTAGTTATTTTATTTGGTATACGCAGTAGTAAGGTTTAGATTTTATGGGAAAGGGTGTAGTGTATGAGTGTGGAAGATAGAATTAACGAAATAAAAAAGATAATTAAATATCACAGTGATAGATATTACAACGAAGATAATCCGGAAATATCAGATTATGAATACGATCAATTAATGCTTACGCTTAAAGCAATAGAGAAAGAGCATCCAGAACTTATCACCTTAGATTCGCCAACTCAAAGAGTAGGTGGAAATGCTAAAAGGAAAGCTGGGGTACTCGTAAAACATAATGTCCCAATGCTTAGTTTGCAAGACGTATTTACCAAAGAAGAAGTCTATGCTTATGTAAATAAAAAGATTGTAGAACTAGAGAGTCCAACTTTTGTTGTTGAGCTTAAAATTGATGGTTTGTCAATGGCTTTACGTTATGTAGAGGGCATTTTAACCGTAGCCGTGACTCGCGGTGATGGAATCATTCAAGGTGAGGATGTCACTGAAAATGCTAAAGCAATTAAGGATGTTGTACGGAAGTTAAAAGACTCTATTCCATACCTGGAAATTCGTGGTGAAGTATATATGGCAAATGAAGCCTTTGATAAGGTTAATCAGCAGCAGGAGTTATTAGATAAAAAAATATTTGCCAATCCTAGAAACTGCGCTGCAGGCACATTAAGACAGTTGGATAGTAAAATAACAAAGGAAAGAGAATTATCTCTATTTATTTTTAATATTCAAGATATCAAAGGAATTGAATTTAGGTCCCATACAGAAGGGTATGAGTGGCTAAAAAAGCAGGGCATAAAAGTTATTGAGAATTATGTGAAATGTAAAACAGCTGATGAAGTGTGGAATGCTATTCAGGTTATCTCTGAGGATAGAGGGAATTTAGCATATGACATTGATGGAGTTGTTATAAAAATCGATAATTTAGAGGATAGAAAAAAACTTGGAAGTACTTCAAAAGTTCCGAAATGGGCTATAGCCTATAAATTCCCTCCAGAAGAAAAAGAAACAAAATTAATAGATATTGAAGTATCAGTAGGAAGAACCGGAAGAATTACTCCTACAGCAATATTTGAGCCAATTCGTTTATGTGGAACATCTGTATCTAGAGCAATCCTTCACAATCAAGATTTTATAGATGATTTAGATATAAGAATTGGAGATACGATAGTTGTATACAAATCAGGAGAGATTATCCCAAAGATTAAGTCTGTAGTTAAAGAAAAACGTGCTGGCGAATTAGATAGATTTAAGATTCCTGGCATTTGTCCGGTATGCGGGGCACCAACTGTCCGGGAAAAAGATACGGCTGACATCAAATGCACAAATCCAAATTGTTTGGCGCAATTAGAAAGACACATTATTAATTTTGTTGGTCGGACTGCTATGGATATAAAAGGTTTTGGCACGGCATATGTTAAGGAACTTATTCGTTTTGGATATATTAAAGATATTGCTGATGTATATTCACTGTTTAACTATCGGGAAGAGCTTATAGAGCAGGGTATAATTGGAAAAGAAAAGAATACAGATAAGTTGCTAGAGGCTATAGAAAAATCAAAGGGAAATGAAGCACAAAAACTAATGACGGGCCTCGGAATTCCTAGTATTGGAAAAGTAGCAGCTAAAACAATAATGAATCATTATAAATCTATTGAAAATTTGCAAAATGCATCTTTGGAAGACCTACAAGAAGTTTCTGATATAGGTGAAATAAGTGCTTTAAATATACTAAGATTTTTTGAAGATGAAAAAAACTGTGAAATAATTAACAGGTTAAAAGAATATGGTGTAAATATGGCTGTAGAAGACTTAAAACAGGTGGATAATCGATTTGATGGATTAACCTTCGTTGTAACTGGAACATTGACTACTATGGGGAGAAATGAAGCTACAGAAGTGATAGAGAAGCACGGAGGAAAAGTAGCAGGTTCTGTTTCCAGTAAAACCAGTTATGTGTTAGCAGGAGAGAATGCCGGAAGTAAGCGTGCAAAAGCGGAGGAACTCGGAGTTACAGTTATATCTGAAGAGGAATTAGTAAATATGTTAAAATAGATAATATACGAAATGAGGAGTAAAGCTCTATTATTTTAAAAAAGTATACAAATGTATAGTCTAGGTTCAAAGGAAATAGTTTGAAAAGCATAAGAAAGAGCATCTAGTTTATCTGGTGCTTTTTGCTTTATCCTAAAAGCAATTTAAACTTATAAATAATGTAACAAAAGTAAATCTTGTGAAATGCATGGAAAAAAACTGCGATTTTATGTATAATAAATATATGCATATAATTTCACTTAGGACAAGTAGATAACGAACAAATGGAATATATTAATGATGTTATTAGAAATGAGCTTTTAAATTATGTACCTTTAAATCCCATACCTTTGATTTTATCAAAGGTATGGGATTTAAGTAAATCAATAAGAACTAAAAATATAATTGAAATAACCTATTAAAAAAATAAATTGATTTATAAGGGTAAAAGGGGGTGATGTAATGTGAATATTTAAATGTTTTTTAAAATAAAACAAAGATAGTGTTTACACTATAAAAAACAAGGGGGAGTATTAGTATGAATAAAAAAATGTGTAACTTAGTAATAGCAATTGCAGTGTCATCATTTACAGTACCAACACTAACAGTTAGTGCTAGAACTCTAAAAATAATAGAACATCCAAGTAAGTTAGAACAAAAACTAGCAACTGATTTACAAAACCTTAAAAATATAGTGGGTAGTAAAAATCAGGAACAACCTAAAAGTAATGTAGAATTTAAAGCAAGAATAACTCTTAAAAGGAATCAAATAAAAGGCCTAGAAATGGCTAATTATGAACTTAAAAAACAGATAGATGTAAAGCTAATTAAAGTAGGAAGTGTTGTGAAAAAAAACAAGATAGATAAAATAGAAGCACAAAAAAAATCATTAAAAGAAAGGTTTAAAATTTTGGGCAAAGGTATTGAATTAAAGTTAATAAACGAAGGAGAGAAAAACTTTGAAAAAGTGCTAGATGCCCATATAACAAAATTAAAGGACAGAAATGCAAAGTTAGTAAAATTAAATGGTGATATAGACAAAATAATTACAGTCATATTGACACCAGCACCAGTACCAGTGACAACACCAGCAGTATCGGTGACAACACCAATAGTGACACCGACGACGACACCAGTGCCAACAAAAGATATTCCAGTGGTAAAGGAAGTAGCACCGGCTACAGAACTAGTTACAGCACCAGTAGTAAAGGAAGTAGCGCCAGCTACAGAACCGGCTGCAGCACCAGTAGTAAAAGATACAGCAGCAATAAATTAATTTATGGGCTTAGTAAATAACCCTTAGATATTTATAATAGTTTATAAAGAAAAAGACGTCAAATGGCGTCTTTTTTTATGTTAAGGTCCAATATTTCTTTTTCAGTGAGATTAAAAGTATCGTAAGTTTCAATATCCTTTTTAGGTTGGGCTATATTTTCATGGGTTAAAGATAATTTAGAGGTGTTCTGTATAAGTTTCTCCATTAAATAATTTTTATATCTTAACTGGTCATATATTTTAATTAGTAAAATGAACCCCCAAATTCCGATAAACATAAAAGTTAACATGGCACATATAGCAATTATTTTAATAGTTAAGATTAGCATAAAAAATTCCCCCTATATACCTTTTAATTACATAAATTATGTAAATATATATGCGTATATTATAGCATAATTAAAGTACAAAAAGCTAACACATTGATTAAGAGTTTTTTCAGCAACAGCCATAAGTTCATGACTTTAAATAGAATTTCAATCTTTTTATTACAAATATGATTACTTCATACATGAAAGGTTAATACTTTTAATAAGACCCAATTGGAGGTAATTATGAAAAGGTTATTATGCATAATATTAATTTTTATAATGATGTTAAGTAGTGGATGTGTTGAGAAGAAAGTAAAGCCTACAAATTCTAGAAAATATTTAGTTTATAACTTGGGAGAGGTGCCTTCAGATTTGTTAATGCTAAATAGTGATAATATCAGAGAAAAAGATTTGTTGTTAGCCTTATTTGAAGGGTTGGTACGTGAAGATAAATACGGAGAAATAGTGCCTGCTATGGCAGAAAAATTTGATATTTCAGTAGATAAAATAGGGTATACCTTTAAATTAAGAAAGGACCTTCATTATAGCGATGGAAGGTCTATAAAAGCCATAGATTTTGTAAGATTTTTTCATAATATTCTATTGGAAAAAAACAATGTTTTTGCTGAGCAATTATACTGTATATTTGGAGCTAAGGATTTTAGCATGGGAAAAGTAAAATCTGACAAAGTTGCTATTTCAGCAAAGGATGATTTAACTTTAGAGATAAGACTAAATAGCCCTAATGATTATTTTCTAAATATTCTTAGTAATCCGGTTTTCACTTTAAGGGAAACTAATATGAATAAGAGAAACTGGAAAAATAGCTATGAAGACATTCAATATAGCGGTCCATTCATTATAAAAGAAATAAATGAATATGGAGAAATATATCTATTAAGGAATGAAAAGTATTGGAGGAAAAGTGAGATTGTTAGCAATGAAATGCTGTTTACAACTATAAAGGATGAGGAAAAAACATTAGCAGACTTTGAAACTACTAGGGTTAGTGATACCTCAAAGATTGATGTATTTGTTAGTCCACCAATAAGCGAAGGAAAATCTCTTAGTATGAAAAAGAAAACTATAGCTGTGCCTACAAAGAGTATGTATTATCTAACTTTTAATTTAAATACTAAAGATACAGTAAAAGATAATAGTTTTAGAAATGCAATTAGTGCAATAATATCTAAGGAATTTATTATACAAACCATATCAAAAGATTTGGCGGTTCCAGCAATAAATTATACCACTTCTAGCGTGGTTAATGAGGATAGTAGTAAACTGATATTTGATGTGTTCGGGAGTAAAGATAAAGGTGCAAAATATTTAAAGGAATATTTAAAGACCCACAATTATGAAAAGAAAGCAGAATTAATTATAGTATATGAAAATAAAAATCTTGATGATAGGATAGCAAAAGAGATAGCTAAAAACATTAAAGAAAACTTAGATGAAATAGCTAAAAATATTAAAGGCTATTTAGATTTAAAAGATTATTTAGATGTAAATGTAGTTTGCAAAGGATATGCAAAAGATGAACTTAACAAAGTCACAAAGCAGGGAGACTATAATATATTATTTTCAAGAATTGATGAAGAATATGGAGATATTTATAAATTACTTTCAAGATGGACATCCAGTTCAAGCTATAATATTTATGGATACAAGGATTTAGAATATGATAAAACAATTAAAAGTGCGCTACTGCAGAAGGATAAAAAAAACAAAATAAAACTATATAATGAAGCACAAGAAATATTAGCAAAAGATTTGCCATGTATACCTGTATATATAGTTAATACAGTTATTTGCAAGAAAGAGAATGTTAAAGGTATTTATACCACTAAAGTTGGGAATTTAATATTCGATTATGCTTATAAAGAAGATAATACTTCTGCTAAGTAATGTTTAGCGATTTTACTTATATTATGCTATAACTAAAAGTATATATTGCTAGAATGCTTTTATGACCCTAAGTAATTCAAATGCATTCTACGCAATATATACTTTTGTTAGCATAATATAAGGAAAATGTAGCTATTCATCTACTATTTAAAACTGACTTTGGGGCATTCATTAGGAGCCGTAACAATTATTATTGTTACGGCTCCTATGAAGGCTTATGAAAATAATGTTATTGATTTCGGAAAAATATTGTTAAGAAGAATAGAAACATATTTTTACTGCTATCAAAAGATGATTTACTTTGCTTGAAGGTATCTTTTCGTTTATTATATACCACGTTTTTAATGAAGACAGAAGCTAGTTCATTACTTTCAGGGGTTGCTATAGTAGACATTCTAAAATTTTCTTCTTGGAGTAAGTCTTCTGATTTTAGTGAAAAATTTCTGTAGTGCTCAGTACTATCTAAAGAAGGAGAATCAGGCCAACTTAAAACTAGGCCAGAGTCTATTATTTGATGTTTAAAAATATCTTGAAGCATATAAGAATTTTCTTCCACATTATTAAAATCAGAATAAATCATTAAGCTATACATATATAGTAAGAGTTCATCACAAGTGTAATTTATTTCTTTATCATTACTTTCCTTTAGTAAAATACCTTTATTACTTTCATATAATTTTGTGAGCTTTTCATATAAATCATCGCTAGTGGCTTTAAATTTGTGCAATGAAGTATTATTATATAAAAGTGTGCAGTTTATAAAAAGCATACAGGAATAATCCAATTTGGCATTAATAATTATAGAGGGCTTAGTATTATATTGCTCTATAAGTAAGTCTGAAAGATCTAGCAATAAATTTTCGCATTTTTCTAGACCAGAGTATTTGTAGAAAACGTTTAAGGCGAGACATATTTTGTTGAGCTCCTCAAAAGAAACATTATAAATTTCTTCTTTATATTGAATAAACATATTTAGGATATCCAGAGCAAATTTTTCATACTCGTGTTCAAGGTTATCTTTATCATAAGAAGAATATTTGTAGTAAGCAGCCATCATGAAAGCTTGATCAGAAAATTTAAATTTATTGTTTTTATTTTCAAAATTAAATTCTTGGTTCATTGGATCAGTTAAATCCACTTTATCAACAAAGAGCCCATCTTTATTTCGAAAATAAGAAGCATAAAATTCTAATTGTTCTTTGCATAGCTTAAGGTACAAAGGGCTTAAAGCATATTTGGAATTATCAATGTTCTTAAAGTTACTATAATAGTCCACAAGCTCTAAAAGTGATAAAGTCATGAAGGCATTGCTATTAATGGTTATTTCTTTTTTTACCTTGTTTTCATTCCAAAGTAACGTGCCGTCTTGCAACTTTAATTTAGCATCTGCTTTTTTATAAATACATAAAAGTGGAGAATTTAAATTAATTGTGTTAATATCAATCTTAGAAAAAGATTTAGATTTTAAATCCCGTGCGGGAATATATATCCCACATTTAGAGTCGAAAACTATATCTTTTAATGATTCTTTTGATAAGTAAAAGAATTGATTTTTTATGTTATTTTCGTTTAATGTATTGATTCTTAAAAAAGGTCCTAGAAATTTCAAAATATCACCACCATAAATTAGTCCTTATATAGATAATATGATTACAATTGTTAAAATGTGCTAGTTTTATAAAATTAGAAAGGAAGAATTTATATGAAAATTGGAAAATTAAATTGGGATGATTTAAAACAAATAATCGACGATAATAAAAGTGTTGTCCGTGATGACGTAAGAATTAGAAGCGGAATAGGAGAAGATTGCAGTGTCATAAATTTTGGTGAATATGAGTGCGTAGTATCCACTGACCCAATAACGGGAGCAGATAAAAATATAGGTAAATTGGCAGTTAATATAAACTGCAACGATATAGCTTCTTGTGGAGTTGAACCTGTAGGCATTTTAGTTACGATTCTTGTGCCACCTACATCCACCCTTCAAGATATAAAAAATATTATGCGAGAAATTGATGAAGAAACAAAAAAACTGAACGTGGAAATATTAGGCGGGCACACTGAGGTTACGGCCGCTGTGAATAGAATAGTAGTTTCTTGTACAGCAATAGGTAAAGGAAAAGCATGTGGCGCAGTTGCAACTTCAGGAGCAAAGCTTGGAGATGAAATTGTTGTTACCAAACTATTATGCATGGAAGGGACTTCAATTATAGTAAATGATTACCTGGACAGGGTAAGAGATCTTTTAACTCATAAGGAAATAGAACAAGCAAAAGACTATGTGAATAGTATTAGTGTGGTTAATGAGGGCCGTATAGCTGGAGAGCTTGGTGTTAATTCAATGCATGATATAACGGAAGGTGGAGTGCTTGGAGCCTTGTGGGAGGTTGCAGAGGCTAGTAATTTAGGCTTTAAGGTGTATAATAATAAAATGCCAATTAGTGATATTACAATTAAAATTTGTGAAAGACTTAATATTGATCCTTTGAAGTTTATATCCTCAGGAAGCATGTTAATAACTGCTACTTGTGGGAAAAAACTAGTAGAGCAATTAATTAGTAAAGGAATACAAGCTACAGTGATAGGAAATATAACTGAATCTAGAGGTATATTAGTAACGGATGAGATCCAAAAAGATGTTTTGCCACCTACTAGAGATGAGTTATTTAGTATATAGTTATTTACAATTAGAGAACTAGAAGGAGGAAAAAAATGAAAAAATTAATAGTTGCTAGTAATAATGAGCATAAAATTATAGAAATAAAGGAAATGTTATCACAATTTCCTTTTGAAGTATTATCTTTGAAAGAAGCTAAAATTAATATTGATGTAGAGGAAACGGGAAGTACCTTTATGGACAATGCAGAGATAAAGGCCAGTGAAATTTTCAAAATAGCTGATGGGAATATGGTACTTGCAGATGACTCAGGCTTATCAGTGGAATCATTAAATGGTGAGCCAGGCGTTTTTTCAGCTAGGTTTGCAGGTGTTCATGGAGATACTAAAGCAAATAATGAAAAATTATTATATCTTTTAGATGGTGCTAAAGAGTCACAGCGAAAAGCTAAGTTCATTTGTGCAATGGTACTTATAGTTAATGAAGATAAAATAGTAAAAGTGCAAGGGGAAGTAGAAGGAATGATTACAGCTGAATTTAGGGAGGAAGAAGGCTTTGGATACGATCCACTATTTTTTGTGAAAGAATTTAATAAAACTTTTGCACAGATAAGCACTAAGCAAAAAAATTCTATTAGTCATAGGGGAAGGGCATTAGATAAATTAAAAAGTGAGCTTGAAAAATTAATATAGAGCCGAATATTAATGAAGAGGGTGATTTCAAATGCGTATAGGTGTTATAAGTGATACACATAGGAATGCTAGCTGCATAGAGCAGCTAGCAGGCAAAATAAAGGCATTAGATGTGATTATACACTTAGGTGATAATGTAGATGATATATTAATCATAGAGAAGTATTTTAAGGGAAGAATAATTAATGTGAAAGGCAATTGTGATTTTTCGAAAAATACGCCCTATGATAGGGTAGAAGATATTTGTGGAAAAAGGATTTTCTTAACTCATGGTCATAGGTATAATGTAAAAGAAGGATTGTTAAAATTAAGATATAAGGCTCTAGAAACAGGAGCTAATATAGTTCTATATGGTCACACTCATATTGGAAAAATAGATTTTGAAGAAGGGATATGGTATATAAATCCTGGCAGTGCATCGGAGCCGAGAGATGCAGCCCCGAGCTTTGCTATTATAGATATCCAGGGGGAATCCATAGGACCTAATTTAATAAGAATTTAGTTTTTTTTGCAAATAGTTTTTTAAAACTGTACATTCAAAACTACAGTTTTTTTAATAGCCTTTAATCATGTGTTAAAACAAAAAAAAGATGCTTTGGTAAAACTTATTTAAATATTTAAGAGAAAAAGTTTGAAAAAGTATTGACGTATTAGTATATGTGGTGTACAATAATCCATGTCGTCACAAAAAAACATTAAAAACAAAAGTTTATGGGGTTAGAGTAAATTTAGCGTATTTAATAGTTTTATAAAGACTTAATCTATATCGGGGTGTAGCGCAGCTGGGAGCGCGCGTGGTTTGGGACCATGAGGTCGCAGGTTCAATCCCTGTCACCCCGACCATTAAAAAATAATATGCGGGTATAACTCAATGGTAGAGTGTTAGCCTTCCAAGCTAATTACGAGGGTTCGATTCCCTCTACCCGCTCCAATATGCTTAGGCATATAATAAATATACAAGTGTCTTTAGCTCAGTTGGATAGAGCAACGCCCTTCTAAGGCGTGGGCCGGGGGTTCAAATCCCTTAAGACACACCATATGGTGGGAGTAGTTCAGTTGGTAGAGCGCCAGATTGTGATTCTGGTTGTCGTGGGTTCGAGTCCCATCTTTCACCCCATTTATTGTTGGGATGTCGCCAAGCGGTAAGGCACCACACTTTGACTGTGGCATTCGTAGGTTCAAATCCTGCCCTCCCAGCCAATATGGTTTACTAGCTCAGTTGGTAGAGCACATGACTTTTAATCATGGTGTCCGGGGTTCGATTCCCCGGTAAGCCACCAAAATAGTAATTATTCGCAGGTGTGGCGGAATGGCAGACGCACTAGACTTAGGATCTAGCGCTTTACGGCGTGGGGGTTCAAGTCCCTTCACCTGCACCATTACTATTTATAAACAAACAACATGCGGGGGTGGCTCAGTGGTAGAGCGTCACCTTGCCAAGGTGAACGTCGCGAGTTCGAATCTCGTCTCCCGCTCCATATATGCTTAGGCATATGAAAATTATATGTGTGTTTTTAGCTCAGTTGGATAGAGCAACGCCCTTCTAAGGCGTGGGCCGGGGGTTCGAATCCCTTAAGACACACCAAATATGCGTCACTAGCTCAGTTGGTAGAGCACCTGACTCTTAATCAGGGTGTCCAGGGTTCGATTCCCTGGTGTCGCACCATTTTTCAAATAATGCCGGGGTGTAGCGCAGCTGGGAGCGCGCGTGGTTTGGGACCATGAGGTCGCAGGTTCAATCCCTGTCACCCCGACCATTAAAAAATAATATGCGGGTATAACTCAATGGTAGAGTGTTAGCCTTCCAAGCTAATTACGAGGGTTCGATTCCCTCTACCCGCTCCAATATGCTTAGGCATATAATAAATATACAAGTGTCTTTAGCTCAGTTGGATAGAGCAACGCCCTTCTAAGGCGTGGGCCGGGGGTTCAAATCCCTTAAGACACACCATATGGTGGGAGTAGTTCAGTTGGTAGAGCGCCAGATTGTGATTCTGGTTGTCGTGGGTTCGAGTCCCATCTTTCACCCCATTTATTGTTGGGATGTCGCCAAGCGGTAAGGCACCACACTTTGACTGTGGCATTCGTAGGTTCAAATCCTGCCCTCCCAGCCAATATGGTTTACTAGCTCAGTTGGTAGAGCACATGACTTTTAATCATGGTGTCCGGGGTTCGATTCCCCGGTAAGCCACCAAAATAGTAATTATTCGCAGGTGTGGCGGAATGGCAGACGCACTAGACTTAGGATCTAGCGCTTTACGGCGTGGGGGTTCAAGTCCCTTCACCTGCACCATTACTATTTATAAACAAACAACATGCGGGGGTGGCTCAGTGGTAGAGCGTCACCTTGCCAAGGTGAACGTCGCGAGTTCGAATCTCGTCTCCCGCTCCAAATACGCGGGTATAACTCAATGGTAGAGTGTTAGCCTTCCAAGCTAATTACGAGGGTTCGATTCCCTCTACCCGCTCCAATTTAAGTCTTTAGTATTTATACTAAAGACTTTTTTAAAAATTAATTTTATTTTGCGCCCATAGCTCAGTTGGATAGAGTTGCAGACTTCGAATCTGAAGGTCGTGGGTTCGACTCCCGCTGGGCGCACCAAAAGTGATTAAATAGCAAGGTTTGCAGAAATGTAGATCTTGCTATATTTTTTGACATTGTAGATATATTTTAGTCTAATTTCATATTTTAAGTTTATTTTGTAAAAATCACCTTTACTTCTTTTCTATATAATGGTAGAATAAGTGTTAAACATGAAAAATGACATTTGAGTCAAGTATTTGTATAGTTTGGAAACAATGTATTTACAAATTTAATATATGTAATATAATTAAACGTATAAGTTTATGGAATAAATATAGGGGGTAAAGAAATATATTAGTAATAATGGATTAGTACAAATTTAGAATGTTAAAATATAATATCAATAGGGGGAAACAAAAATGATAAAAATTAAAAAATTAGTAGCATTAAGTTTGGGTTTGGTTATGACAGCTTCATTAGTCACTGGATGCTCAAGTAGTGGATTAGAACTTATGAATGCCTTTGGAAAATCTCAAACAATAACTTCTATGCAGAGTAAAACTGATATTTCTGTAAAAGTTTCAGGTTCTAATATGTCAGCACAGGAACAGGAAATGATGAATGCAACGTTGCCTATGATAAATGGAATGAATATTTCTATGCTAACTAAAATTAATCAGAATAAAGAAAAAACAGTTTCTAAAATGCAAAGTGATATTAATTTACAATTAGGTAAAACGCCTGCTCCTATAAATATGAGTGTTTGGGCTGATGTGGATGCAGCTGGAGATAAACCTGTAGTTAATGAGGTAATTAAAATTCCTCAATTGATGGCTTCTCAATTTCCAAAGGAGTTACAGGGTAAAGAATATATGGTGATGAATTTAGCTGATATGCCAAGTTCAGAAGGTATGCCTCAAACTGATTATAAAAAACTTATGTCTTTTAGTAAAGAATTTCAACCTAAATTTGTTGATTTTATGGTTAAATATGCAAAACAATTTAATCCAACTACAGATTATGTTAAACATGTAGGAAGTAAAATCTTTTTACAAGATAATAAAAAGAAATCTACAGAAACTTATGAAGTGAAATTAACTGATAAGTCATTTAAGGAGCTAATGCATTATACATTGAATAATCTTGCTAAAAATACGGATGCTATGAACTTTGTTAAGGATTATATGACAGCTATAATGTCAGTTTGTGATATAACTAATACAACAGACAAAACGAGTAAGGATGAAGTAAACAAAGCATTTGATAACTTAACAACTCAATGGCCACAAGGACTTGAAAGTTTAGATAAATCACTAGATTCTATTGATAAACTAAAAATTCTTGGGGATAATGGAATAAAAATTAGATATACTGTTAATGAAGATGGTTATATTATAAATGAAAAGGGAAATGCTGAATTTGTTGTTGATTTACCTAGCATAATTAAATTAGCTGGAAATTCTTCAAAAGCTAGCAGCATAAGCGATCCTACTGGTATATATACTATATCTATGGACTTTAATACTGATATGACTAATATCAATGAAAAAGTTGATATTGTATTACCAAAAGTAAATTCAACCAATTCATTTAACTATACTGATATAATGAAGATGGTTTCCACAGAACTACCTATGAAATAAAAAAAGCGTCATAAACTATTATTGTTTATGACGCTTTTTTTATTTCAAACTATTTATCCCATAAGGTTTTCATGATATTATCATATTCATCTTCTACAGCACTAGATAGAACTGAAAGGATATTAAAAACTAATTGTGCATCAAAATTGTTACTAAAAGGTATGCAGCATTTAGCATTTATTATATTGTCTATCTCATAAAAAGATATGAATTTATAAGAACTATTAAGGTCGTTTAAGAGTTTATATAATTTTGCTTTTACAGTATCATCATTAATAACATTAGCGATATCATATATATACATATCAGCGTAGGCATCGTCATCAGTTATAGCCACTACAACCTTAACTTTAGCACTTTTAATTGCTTGTTCTTCAGGAATAACAAAAGTCGTAAACCCTTCAATATTGTTATTAGTAACCATAGGTATAGTATTTTCATTTATAAATTGTTGGAATAATTTAGCGTTTTGTCCCATGTTTATGCCCCCTCGAAATTTTAATAATATATTTTTTATTTAATTGTTAAACCATCTCCTGGGTCGCTGCAATTAATAATGGAATCATTATCTCATAAACTAACAAATAAGTAAATGAAACAAGAGAGGGGTTTGCGTATTTAGGTTGACAGGAATGAAAAGATATAGTACTATAAATTAAAGAATAAATAAATAACCTTTAATTTAGTCCGAGAGGCTGAGAAGGAAGCAAATGTTTTATATTGTTATTGCTACGCCTTCTCATAATAGAGATGGTGTTTTTTTATTTAGTAATTATTAAATAAATGAACGCAATATTAAAAGTATTGTAGTACCTTTAAATTTAGTCCGGAGAGGCTGAGAAGGAGAGATGTATATGTTAAAAGGAAGACACTTAATTGACCCAATGGATTTTACACTGCTAGAGCTTGAGGAGATTTTTGATTATGCAGATGAAATAATCAAAAGCCCTGAAAAATTTTCGCATATTTGTGATGGAAAAATTTTGGCAACATTGTTTTATGAACCAAGTACAAGAACAAGATTAAGCTTTGAAGCGGCAATGTTAAGACTCGGAGGTCAAGTATTAGGTTTTTCTGAGGCTCAATCAAGTTCAGCAGCAAAAGGAGAAAGTGTAGCAGATACTATAAGAACAGTAGAATGTTATGCAGATATCGCAGCAATGAGGCATCCAAAAGAAGGAGCTCCGAAGGTTGCATCCATGAATTCAAAAATGCCAGTAATAAATGCAGGTGATGGCGGACATCAACATCCAACTCAAACACTAACAGATCTTTTAACCATAAGAAATATCAAAGGAACATTATCAAACTTAACTATAGGAATTTGTGGGGATTTAAAGTTTGGTAGAACTGTTCATTCATTAATAAAAGCCATGTCAAGATATGAAAACATCAAATTTGTACTAATTTCACCAAATGAGTTAACAATTCCTACGTACATTAAAACAGAAGTATTGGGAAAAAATAATATAGAATTTCTGGAAGCTCGAAAATTAGAAGATGTTATTTCTGATTTAGATATTTTGTATATGACTAGAGTCCAAAAAGAAAGGTTCTTTAATGAGGATGATTATATAAGGCTTAAAGATAGTTATATATTAGATAAAGACAAAATGAAAATCGCCAAGGAAGATATGATAATTCTTCACCCACTTCCTAGAGTTAATGAAATAGCTGTAGAAATTGATACTGATCCAAGGGCATGTTACTTTAGGCAAGCAAAATATGGTATGTACGCAAGAATGGCACTTATTGCTAAGCTTTTGGGGGTGGACAAATAATGGTAACAATAAATAGTATAAAAAGAGGAATAGTAATAGATCATATTAAAGCTGGTGTTGGAATAAAAATATTTAAATATTTAGGCCTTGATAATGCTGATTTTACAGTAGCCCTTATTATGAATGCACCTAGTGGGAAGCTTGGCCACAAAGATATAATTAAGATAGAAAACGAAATTGATATAGATTTTACAGTGCTAGGATTTATAGATCCTAACATAACAATAAATATAATATCTGGAGAAGAAATTGAAAATAAAGTTAAACTTAGATTGCCAGATAAAATTGAGCATGTTATAAAATGTGATAATCCGAGATGTATAACATCTGTAGAGCAAGAAGTTTTGCATAGCTTCTATTTAGCAGATAGACAAAAAGGCGAGTACAGATGTATATATTGTGATGAGATTAATAACCCTACAAGTAGATTATAAAGCATGCAGGATTTAAATTGTGATTTAGATCCTACATATAAATCTTAGGTACATTGGAATTAACAACAGGTTAATAAAAGTATATTAACCTGTGTCACAATGTAGTATGAAGGGAGACGTAATTATGGAATTACTAATTAAAAATGCAAGAATAGTTGATTCATCACAGGATTTTACTTCCGATGTATATATAAATGGTGGAATAATATGTGAAATAGGAAAAAAACTAAAAAAAGACTGTGAGGTTCTAGATGGAGAGGGATATATTTTAGCTCCTTCTTTTGTAGATCTTCACAGTCATTTTAGAGAACCTGGATACACCTATAAAGAGGATTTATTATCTGGAAGTAAAGCGGCGCTGCGTGGTGGATATACTGCTATAAACCTTATGGCAAATACAAAGCCAGTATGTAGCTCTATGGACACTATAAATATGGTATTAAAAAAAGCTAGAGAGATAAATCTTGTAGATATTCATCAATGTGCATCTATTACAGAGGATTTATTGGGGCAATCTATAGATCACCTAGAGAAGCTAACTAATGAAGTGAAATTTATATCAGATGATGGCAGAGGAGTTTCTAGTAGCCTTGTAATGCTAAATGCAATGGTGATGGCCAATGAAAAGAATTTAACAATAATATCCCATGCTGAAAATGAAGAATTGGTAGACATTGATACTAGACTTGCTGAAAATCTCATGACAATAAGAGATATAACACTTTCAAAATTCACAGGGTGTAAACTTCACTTAGCTCATGTTAGTACAAAAGAGGCTATGAATGATATTATAGTGGCTAAGCAGCAGGGTGCAAGGATAACCTGCGAAGTTACACCACATCATTTAGCATTAACTTCGGAAACTCAGTATAGAGTAAACCCTCCGCTAAGAGAAACAGAAGATGTGACTTTCCTAATCGAAGCTATAAAAGATGGTTTTGTGGATGTTATAGCCACTGACCACGCACCACATAGTATGGAAGATAAAACAAAAGGGGCCCCGGGCATATCGGGCCTAGAGACTTCTTTCCCTGTATGTTTCACTAAACTTATAGGTGAAGGACATATTACTCTAAATAAACTTTTAGAACTTATGTCGAAAAACCCAGCTAAAATTATGGGACTAAATAAGGGCGAAATTAAAATAGGATTTGATGGAGACTTGCTGCTCTTAGATACTAAAACCAAGTATAATATTGATGCCAGGGAGTTTTTATCAAAAGGAGTGAATTCTCCCTTTGATGGAAAGAGTGTAATGGGAACTGTAATGTGCACCATTAAGGCAGGAAAAATAGTTTATAAAGCTAAAACCTTTAAATAAAGCAGTTGATTTATAAATAAAATAGCAAAGGTGGGGTAACTGATGATTATAGATAAATTATTTGAAAGTGTAGAAAAGAAAGGTCACGTATGCATAGGACTTGATACAGCATTGGAATACTTACCAACAGAATTTAAAAATAAGTTTGTATATGAGGATTATGCCTTGTATAGATTTAATCAGCAAATAATTGATGCCACATTTGATGTAGCGGCTTGTTATAAGGTACAAATAGCATATTATGAAGCTCTTGGACTCAAAGGTTTAAAAGTATATAAAGATACTTTAAATTATATAAAAAATAAAGGCGGCATTGTTATTGCAGATATCAAAAGAGGAGATATTGCAAAAACTGCGGAAATGTATGCTAAAGCTCATTTTGAAGGAGATTTTGAAAGTGATTTTATAACTGTAAATCCATATATGGGCATGGATAGCATAGAACCTTATCTTCCTTATTTAAAAAACAAGGAAAAAGGATTGTTTTCATTAGTAAGAACCTCAAATAGTGGGGCAGAGGATATAGAGTATATAGAAAACAAAGAAAATAAAAGGGTTTATGATGTTGTAGGGGAAAAACTATTGAAAATTGGAAGTGGATTTATGGGCGAATGTGGATATAGCTCGCTAGGTGGAGTTGTAGGTTGCACTCATATAGATGAGGGATTAAAGATGAGGAAAGACCTGGAAAAAATGTTTTTTTTAATACCGGGTTATGGAGCACAAGGTGGCGGGGCTGAGGATGTGGCCATATATTTGAAAAATGGAAATGGCGGAGTGGTGAATGCCTCTAGAAGTATTTTACTTGCATATAAGAAAGTAGAAAATGGAGGAAGCCATTTTGAACAATTTGCTAGAGAAGAAGGAATAAAAATGCGAGATGAAATAAGAAAAGCGGCAAAGTAGTAAAGTAATCTATAATTTTTATTAACATACTGGAGGAGTTTATTTGATATGCTGCGTAGAGAAAATATATGAAAATGTTGAAATAAGTGAAGGCGTGTATATGCTTTCTATAAAGGGCAAATTTAACGTAAAACCGGGTCAATTTTTTATGTTAAAGGTAGGGGACCTTGAACCTTTATTACCAAGACCTATAAGTGTTTATGATGTAGACGAAGAGAAAATAAGCTTTTTATATGGAATAGTAGGTAAAGGTACAAAACTTCTTAGTAAATTAAAGGAAAATGAGGAAGTTCAGATAATGGGACCTTTAGGAAATGGATTTGATGTAGAGAAAATAAAAGGGAAAATTGCTGTAGTATCTGGAGGAATTGGCATAGCGCCACTTATTTATCTTATAAAAAGCCTTACAAACTGTGAAATAGATTTGTATTCTGGATTTAGAACTGTGGATTATTCTGTGGATTCTGTGGAAAAATATGTAAATAAAGTTTACTTATCCACAGAAAGTGGTTTAAAAGGGCATAAGGGATATATAACAGATATAATAAATCCACAAAAATATGAAACAGTTATATGTTGTGGACCAGAAATTATGATGAAAAAGGTTATAAGTTTATGCAATGATGCTAATGTAACTGTTTATGTGTCGATGGAAACTCATATGGCCTGCGGGATAGGTGCATGTCTTGTATGTACTTGTAAAACCAAGGGTGGAAACAAAAGAACCTGCAAAGATGGTCCAGTTTTTCTTGGAAAGGATTTGATTTTTAATGACTAATGTGGAATTATGTGGTGTGAACTTAAAAAACCCTGTAATAGCGGCATCTGGTACTTTTGGATTCGGAGCCGAATATAATCAATATTTTGATACCGGAAAATTGGGTGGCATAGCATCTAAAGGACTTACAATTAATGAAAAACAAGGTAATGATGGTATACGTGTTTTTGAAACAAGAGGTGGAATGTTAAATAGTGTAGGGCTTCAAAATCCAGGTATTGAAAAATTTATAAAATTAGAGCTTCCAAAGATGCAGGAATATAATACAGCTATAATTGCAAATGTTGGAGGTGGCAATATAGAAGAATATATAGCTGCCATAGAGAGATTAAATAATGAGGCCATAGATATAGTTGAATTAAATATATCCTGCCCTAATGTAAAATGTGGAGGTATGGCTTTTGGAATTAATTCAAAGGTAGCCTATGAAATGGTTAGGGAAGTGAAAAGTATTTGCAAGAAACCCCTTATGGTAAAACTTTCACCAAATGCAGAGAATATAGTAGATATGGCTTACCGTTGCTGCGCAGCTGGAGCAGATGCATTGTCCCTGGTAAATACTTTTAAGGGCATGGCAGTGGATATACATAAAAGAAAAGCAACTTTTAATAATATATATGCAGGGTTATCAGGACCTGCTATAAAGCCTATGGCACTCCGAATGGTTCATGAAGTATGCAAGGCTGTAAACATACCGGTTGTTGGTATGGGCGGTATATGCTGTTTTGAAGATGCTATAGAATTTATAATGGTAGGTGCACAAGCAATTCAAGTTGGAACTGCGAATTTCATAAAACCGGATATTTGCAATGATATAATAGATGGAATAGAAAATTATATGATACGCGAAGGTATTAAAGATTTAAGTGAGATTAGAGGAATTATTTAATACAATTAGAAGTTAAAAGTGAATTTTCACAGTGATCTAGTAAAAAATGGGAGGCTATGTTATGAATATTAATGTTTTAGATATATTAAAAGAATCAGGAGCATTACTCGAGGGTCACTTTCTGTTATCATCAGGAAGACACAGTAATAGATATTGCCAATGTGCAAAATTGCTTCAATATCCAGATAAGGCTGAGAAAGTGTTAAGTGTAGCAGTAGAAAAAATTAAAGATATAGAGTTTGATGTGGTAGTAGGACCGGCTATGGGTGGGATAATAGTGGCTTATGAAGTAGGTAGACAAACTGGAAAGCCTGCTATATTTACGGAAAGAGTTAACGGCACCTTCGAACTGCGACGGGGATTTGAAATTAAGAAGGGTCAGAAGGTTTTAATTACAGAGGATGTAGTAACTACTGGTAAATCTTCACTAGAAACAATAGAAGTTTTAAAGGAACTTGGTGCAAAGGTAGTTGGAATATGTTGTATTGTAGATAGAGGAAGTAGCACTACTCCTTATCCTATCTATAGCGCTATAAAGCTAGATATTGAAAGTTATGATGCATCAGTATGTCCACTTTGCAAAGAAGGAACAGCTTATATAAAACCAGGTAGTAGAAATATAAAATAAATACATGATAAAAAAGATAGGAAATTTCTCCTGCGTGCCTTGCAAACGAACTTAAAACTAGAAATTCCATTAACAAATTCTAATCATTTGCGAATATAAAATTCTCTAACACTCACATTCGCCATCCTGGCTCAGGTTCGCTAGCCTGCCGTCCTGGCAGGCTTACGAGAATTTTATATTCGCAAATGAAGAATTTGTAAATGGAATTTCAATAGTTTCTGCGTTTCGTATTGCAAGTCACTTCGGATAAATTATCTATCTCATATTGTTTTTAAAAGGACATTATGATCATGAATTATTGAGTTGCTTACATCTGAAAATCAAATTATGTATCCTATTTACAATTTTATTTAAAATTTTCGCACAACAATATATGAAGATTATGCACTGTTAAAATTTTTTGCTCCAATCCCAAACTTCATTAATTGTTTCAACTTTAAAACCTAAATCCCAATAAAATGACTGGTCTCCTCCAAGCATACCTCTACACTGCGGTGACATCTTCATAACACGGTTGGCTGCCTCATATATCAATGCCCTTGCTATTCCCTTTCGTCTGCACCACCATACAACTCCAAGTGGCTCTAATTCACAATAAGGCATTTTATCATTATACCAGATGATAGCAATTCCTACTGGCTTTCCTTCCGTATCCAATATGCACAAATCAAGTTCTGGTTTATACCCTGGCATTTTTCTTAAATCATGAAATCCTATTTCACCCGTTTCCGCTGTTGGAAGTGTATAGTTAAAGGAAAACATATGCGAATTGGAAAGGAAAAAGTCTGGTGTTTGATTTCCATCAGCTATGGTATATCCCGCTGGAAGCACAACATCAAATTTCTTTCCCGAAAATGGAAGTATCAGTGATCGTTCGACATTCTGTGATAGCTCATACCCTCTCTCTTTCACCATATTTCTTACCAAAGCATATTCTGGTGGAATCACTATATGTAAATGCCTGGTCTTATTTTCATAGTCTTTTGTACCCCTTGTGAAACAGGACAAATGTGTTTCTGCATGATGAAACATTCTTTCAAGTAGTTCGCTGTCTCTTTGACGTTCTAAAGATTCAAAAAGGAAAAATGCATCTGCGTTCCACACACCTTCGCATATAACCGATGAAATAATATTGCCATCTTCTTCCCATATCCCAACGGTATGTCTCCAATTATCTTTTACATTTGCCCATGCGCTAGAAACTCCACGAGAAAACTCATGATGGCTTAATCCCCATGGTGGATTTCCCCATGCATAACTTACTAAAATAAGTTCTTCTAATTTTAAAAAATCTTCATCTGTATAATATCTAAAAGTAATACTCAAAATATTTACCCCTTCCTCGCCAGTTAGTAGAATGTTTATTTATGGTTTTTGATTATAAACTTCATCTTAGAGTTCTTTTAACCCCGACTATAATATGTATTTTACAATGATAAAGCGTAAGTGTATATTCCTAGAATTTTTTATAAAAATATAAGACATACCCCTGCCATATTATTATGCCAGGGGTATATCTTCACCGAGAGTAAATTACTTTTTTTATGGATTCAACTGAGAGACTGTACTTTTCAGCTAATTCATCAATGACTATACCAGCCTTAAAGTCAACTTTAATCTGCATATTTCGGTTCTGTAATTTGGTTTTTGTGCCTGTCATGTCACCCCAGGACCTACGATTTCCCGTTTTATTAGGAATGTAGACAATACAGCCTTCAGTATACTGTTGAATTTCTTCTAAAAGATATTTTGGGAATATATCACAAGCTTTAATATATTTCATTCTAACTCAGCTCCTTAATTTAATGTTATTAAGGATGCAAAGTCTGTTTCAACTAGAATGAATATCGACGATTATAAATAATTCTATTATACTCCATGTAAGGTATCGTCAATGCTCATTAAGCAGACTTTGCATGGAGCATGATATGTACAAAACCAAATGTTTTAGCCATTCTAGTACCTCCTTTTAAAAACATATCCTATTTATAAAACTAACTTACAATTGCGAAACAACTCTTATAAATATTGTACCAGTATTTTACATGAAATTATATACTTTTCTAAATTTCTCAAATTTAATACTATAAATAGCACATTGATATTTTCACAATTGGCAGCAAAAATATGAAAGAAGCAAAGACCTTTTTTTTCTTAGATAATGCTAACAAAAGTATATATTGCGTAGAATGCATTTGAACAAGCCTTAGTAATTCAAAATTTATTTTATTTGCAGGTGCGTAAAGAAAAATGCATGTTTGAGCGTAAGCGAGTTTGCATTTTTTAGCAGCTGAAAATAAAATAAATCTTAGAATTACTTGGCGAAGTGAAAGCATTTTAGCAATATATACTTTTGTTATAGCATTCTATAAGAAAAAAGGGATAATGATTGCACTAAATATTATTTCAGGTTTAGTAAATTATTTATTAATATTTGAAGTTCCTTAGTTTTATCTTTATCCATGGGCTCTACACCTTTTAATTTATAAGGAATTGATAGAGCTTCGTATTTACTTACTCCTAGAACATGATAGGCAAGGAGTTCGACTTTATCTAAATTAGGAACTTCTTCACTAATTATTTTAGCAATTTTAGTTATATGTTCCACAGAATCTGTAATTCCTGGTACAACAACATGTCTTACCCAAACCCTAGATTTTGATTTTCTTAAAGCTTCTAAAAATAAATTAATATCTCCTGTATCTCTACCGGTTAAATTAACGTAGCCCTTACTAGTTGTCTGTTTTATATCTAAAAGAACTAAATCTGTATATTCTAATATATCAGCATAGTCACCATTACCAAAACCAGAGGTATCTAGAGTAGTATGAATGCCATTTTGTTTACATAATTTTAAACACTGGAGAAGAAATTCAGGTTGCATTAATGGATCACCGCCAGAGAAAGTAACTCCGCCAGAAGAACGATCAAAATATGGCTTGAATCTAATAATCTTTTGAACAATTTCGCTGGGTGTCATTTCTGTGCCACCACTGAGACTCCATGTATCAGGGTTATGGCAGTAGGCACATCGCAATTTACAACCTTGAAAAAAAACAACTACTCTTATCCCAGGACCATCAACTAGTCCCATACTTTCTATAGAATGAATGTTACCTTTTACCATATATATTCCTCCTCCGCACTAGTGTATAAAAATCAATTTTTAAATAACATAAAATGAAATTTATAATTAGTTTTTTTATATAAGTCGAGAGATGCTTATAAGAATAAGCATCTCTCATATTATATAAAAAACTAATTATATTTTTTTATGGAAAGTTCTGCTAATAACTTCAAGCTGTTGTTCTTTTGATAATCTATTGAAGTGAACTGCATATCCTGATACCCTTACTGTTAATGTTGGATATTTGTCTGGATTTTCCATAGCATCAATTAAAACGTCTCTATTTAAGACATTTACATTTAAATGGTGCGCACTTTGTGCAAAATAGCCATCTAAAAGGAAAACTAGATTATTTATTCTTGTATCTTCATCTATCCCAAGTGCGGCTGGTACTATTGAAAAAGTATTTGAAACTCCATCTTGGCAGTATTTTCTATAAGGAATCTTAGCAACTGAATTTAATGATGCGAGTGCTCCATTTTCATCGTGGCATTGTGTTGGGTTTGCTCCTGGAGCAAGTGGTATACCTTGTTTTCTTCCGTCAGGAGTTGCTCCTGTCTTTTTACCATAAACAACATTAGAGGTAATAGTAAGTGCAGATAGTGTATGCTCAGCGTTCTTGTAAGCTGGGTGTTTTTTAAGCTCATCACTAAATTCTTTAATAAGATTAACAGCTAAATCATCAACTCTGTCATCATCATTTCCATATTTAGGGAAATCTCCTTCTATTTTAAAGTCAACTGTTATTCCATTTTCATTTCTTATTGGAGATACCTTAGCAAATTTTATAGCACTTAAGGAGTCAGCTGCAACTGAAAGTCCTGCTACACCGAATGCCATGAAGTATTTTAGGTCGGTATCATGAAGGGATAATTGACCAGCTTCATAAGCGTACTTATCGTGCATATAATGTATAGTATTCATTGTATCTACATACATCTCTGCAACATAGGCTAAAACTTTTGAATACATTGCTCTAACTGTTTTGTAATCAAGAATCCCATCAGTTGTTTTTTCGATTCCAGGTATTACAAGCTTACCTTTTAATTCGTCCATTCCACCGTTAAGTGATAGTAATAATGATTTGGCTAGGTTTGCGCGAGCTCCAAAGAATTGCATCCTCTTACCAATTTCCATAGCAGAAACGCAGCAAGCTATTCCATAGTCCTCTCCATATATTGGTCTCATTACATCATCATTTTCATATTGAAGTGCATCTGTTTCAATAGACATTTTAGCACAATATTTTTTGAAAGGTTCTGGTAATTTTTCTGACCAAAGCACAGTCATGTTTGGTTCTGGTGCTGATCCTAAATTTGTTAATGTATGAAGAAATCTAAAGGAAGTTTTTGTTACCATTGCTTTTCCGTTAATGGCTACACCGCCTATTGATTCTGTTACCCAATTTGGATCTCCACCAAATAATTCATTGTATTCAGGTGTTCTAAGATGTCTTGCCATTCTAAGTTTAATTACGAATTGATCAACAATCTCTTGTGCTCCATCCTCAGTTAATATGCCTGCTGCTAAGTCTCTTTGCATATAAATGTCTAAGAAAGTAGTTGTTCTTCCAAGAGACATTGCAGCACCGTTGTTTTCTTTTATTCCTGCAAGATATCCAAAATAAACTGCTTGAGTAGCTTCTACTGCTGTAGTAGCCGGTTTTGAAATATCAACTCCATATTTTGAAGCCATGCTTTTTATTGCAGCAAGAGCTCTTATTTGCATACTTACTTCTTCTCTATGTCTTATTAGTGAATCAGTAGCAAGTCCTGTTAACTTCGTTAAATCTTTTTTCTTTTCTTCTATTAAAAAATCTATTCCATAAAGAGCTACTCTTCTATAGTCTCCTATTATCCTTCCGCGACCATATGCATCTGGAAGTCCAGTTAGGAGTCCTACATTTCTTGCAACTTTTGTAGCAGGAGAGTATGCATCAAAAACTCCTTCGTTATGAGTTTTTCTATATTTAGGGAAGAAATTTTCTATATCCTTATTTAATTTAAAACCATATTCTTCTAGTGATTGTTCTACCATTCTAAAGCCACCAAATGGGTTTACTATTCTTTTTAGGGGAGCATCTGTTTGGAATCCAACAATTACTTCATTTTCCTTATCTATATATCCAGGAGCAAAATTGTCTATTCCTGAAATTTCATTAGTTTCTACATCTATAATACCTTGTTTAATCTCTTTTAAAATAAGTGAATAAGCTTTATCCCAAACTTTATTAGTCTTAGCTGTTTTTCCTACTAAAAAACTATCATCACCTTCATATAAAGTGTAATTCTTTTGAATAAAGTCACTTACATCAATTTTATTCTTCCATTCATCACCTTTGAAACCATTCCATTGTTTAAACATTTTTTTTCCTCCTTATAATACATTGATTTCAGATTATTTTATGTAATAATTCTTAAAGTATAAAACTAAACGAGTAAATAAATCAAATAATAAGTATTAATTGACAATTAATACTGTTTAAGATATTATACAATATTTTATTGTATTTGTTAATACATAAAAGTAAAAGTTACATAAGATTCATAAAATAAATAACGGTTATAAATGTTATTTAAAATTTAACTTGTCAATATAATATATTGTAATATTAAAAGTGAAACAGTTCAAGTGCTTATATAAAAGTTTTAAAATTTAGAATATTTTAATAATTTTAAAAGTGTTGAAATATAAGGATTTATTAGTAAATAAAATTAAAAATAAATAATGAAACAGAAAAATTTTAATGCGAAACAACAGAAGGATATATTAATCTAAATTGGTAAATATGTAAATTGATTAAGGTCATAATGATTTATACGATTTTAATTTTAGCGTGATTCTCACATTAGAATTTGAAAGAAAGATTTGTCGCTTTGAAACACAGAATAAATCTAGAAAAATTAATATTCTTTTCAATTATAATGCGTTATAATAAATAGTGTATTGAAATAATGTATATTTAGAATGGAGGTTTAAAAATATGAGCAAACCTAGCATGTTTAGCAAGGATTATAAGAAAGAAGTAAAAAAAAGAAAAAGGAAAATAGTACTATTGATTATTGTCCCTATAATAGGGTTAACTATATTTTTGATTACAGATTTTGATGTACTAAAAAATAGTGGGATAAGTATGAAAAATGGTATAAATAGCATCTTATTAAATAAATCCAAAGACAAACGCAGTAGTGACGTACAAGTGGAAAAAACACCACAGGTTGCTAAACCACAATCAGATTCTGAAAAAAGTAAAGCAGTTCAAGCGGAAAAAGCTTTAAAAGTAGAAGCAACTTTGAAAAATGAAGTCTTTGTTGTAGCACTATCTGATGGGCAGAAAATCAGTGTTGAAATTAGTGTTAAGGCGGCAGAAAAGACCATAAAAGGGATAATAAATGATAAAAATATTTCATATGATATAAGTCCAAGTAAGAAATCTATAGTTATACAGAGTACAAACAATCAAGACCTTCTATATGTTGATATAAACAAGGTGAGTAAAAACATTACAAAAAAAACACATCAATCTAGCAAGGGACAAATGTTTTCAAAGGAGGAACTATTTAAAACCCATAAAAACTATCTTTGGTCCATTACACCTAAGTTCATTGATGAAGATAACATTGCATATGTTAGTGAATTACCTTGGATAAATGAAAGAGCAGTACAATATATATGGAAGGTGAATCTGAAAAGTAATCTTCATACCCAGGTAAAAACAGCATCTGGTATGCATATAACTTTCAAAAACATCACTACTAAGGGGCTTACTACACTTATAGATGGTAATGTGGTATATGTAACGTTTGCTGGAGAAACAATAGAATAGGGGGAAGAGGTTAATTATGGATATAGGATTATCGTCAGCTTGCTTTTATCCTGATTTACATACAGAAAACAGTATAGTGAAGATGAAAGAGTTAGGATTTGATCATGGTGAAATATTTCTAAATACATGGAGTGAATACTCACAGGAGTTTGTGAAGGTACTTTTAGAAAAAAAGGAATTCTATGAATTCAACGTAAATTCAGTTCATGCATTTTCAAGCTCTTTTGAACCCTATCTTTTTGATAAATATGATAGACGAAGAACGGATATGTTAAAGCATTTTAAAAATGTTTGCAAGGCAGCAAAGGCTTTAGGCGCAAGTTGCTATACTTTTCATGGTATGCGTTATGTGAATTTTAATGAACTAGACACTCAATTTGTAATAGATATATACAATGAACTATCTTATATTGCAATGGAGTTAGATATTAAATTGGCGCAGGAAAATGTATCTTGGTGTATGTCTTCTGATTTGAATTTTTTAACGCTTTTATCTGAAAAATGTAAATATCCAATATATTTTACTTTGGATTTAAAACAAGCTTATAGAACTAATATACCTCTTGAAAAATATATAAATCTTATGGGTAATAAGATAGTGAACCTTCATATTAATGATAGAGATGAGAATTCATCTTGCCTTTTACCAGGAGAAGGAAATTTAGATTATAAAGATATAGCAAGTAAGCTTAAAAGCGTAGGATATAGTGGGAAAGGGATTATTGAAGTTTACAAAAACAATTATTCAAATTATGAACAACTTACAAAGGCGAAGAAAAATATTTATGAAAGCTTTAACTATAGTTTGGAAGAGTAAACAATTATCGGACATGCAATTTTGAAAGCGCATTATATGGAAAATTTAACTTATTATGGGATTTAAAATGTTAATAGATTATAACATTACTAAAATTGTGTTGTAAATTATAAAAAATTTAGTTATAATCAGTAATATTAGACTATATAAGTGTAGATGCTTAATAATATTTGTAAAGACCTTAAAATTTATGTTATAATGTTAAGGTTAACAAGCATTTGTGGTGATTAGGAGGAGTAATATAATGATAGTTAAAATGGAAAAATTAGAAAAAAATATTGTTAAATTAGAAATAACAGTGGAAGCAAAAAGGTTTAATGAATCTTTGAAAAAATCTTCTGCAAAAAACTCAAAAACTATAAACATACCTGGATTCAGAAAAGGTAAAGCACCAATGTCTATAATAAAGAAAATGTATGGTGAAGGTGTTTTCTTTGAAGACGCTATAAATTTCTGTTGCGATGATACATATCCAGAGGCTTTAAAAGAGTATGATATAAGTCCATTGGATTATCCTAAAATTGATATTATTGAAATAGGCGAAGGAAAAGATTTTGTATATACTGCTTCTGTAGCAGTAATTCCAGAAGTTAAACTTGGAGAGTACAAAGGACTTGAAGCTAAGAAAACTGAATATAATGTAACAGATGATGAAATTGAAAACCAACTAAAAGGTATGCAAGAAAAAAATGCTAGAATCGAAGAGAAGGTTGATGGCACTGTTGCAATGGGCGATATAGCTGTTATAGACTTTAAAGGATTTATTGATGAGGTAGCCTTTGAAGGTGGAGAAGGAAAAGACTTTGAACTTGAAATTGGTTCAGGATCATTTATTGATACTTTTGAACAACAATTAGTTGAACTAAAAGCAGGAGAAAGTAAAGAAGTTAAAGTTAATTTCCCAGAAGCATATGGAAGAGAAGACTTAAATGGAAAACTTGCAACTTTTAACGTAACTGTTAAAAGCATGAAGAAAAAAGAATTACCAGCTATTGATGATGAATTTGCTAAAGATGTATCAGAATTTGATACTTTAGAGGAATTAAGAAATGATATTAAAGCAAACCTTGAAAAATCAAGTAAAGATAGAGAAGTAAAAGAATTTGAAGAAGCTGTAATAGATGCAGTTTGCTCTAATGTTCCAATGGACATTCCAGAAGTTATGATAAAAAGAGAAACTGATGTTATGCTCAAAGATTTAGAAACAAAATTAAAATATCAAGGTTTAGAGCTTGAACAATATTATCAGTATACTAATAACACAGAAGAAAAAGTTAGAGAATTCATGAAAGAAGCAGCAGAAAAAAGAGTTAAAACAGATTTAATAATAACAGAAATAGCAAAAATAGAAAAAGTTGAAGCAACTGACGAAGAAATGCTTGCAAAAGCAAAACAAGTTGCTGCTCAATATGGAGAAAAAGATATAGATAAAACAGCAGATTTAATTTTAAAAGCACAAAAACAATATCTGGAAATTGATGTTGTAAATGAAAAAGTAATAAAAATGTTAGTTGATAGCGCTAAAGTTATTGCATAATATACTTTAAAATTAATTGCCAGATATTTTTCTGGCAATTAATTTTAAATATAGGATAAAATTATATGGTTAAAAATCAATTATTTAGGATAGAATTACAAGTGGATTACCTTTCGAAGTAGTTCTATTATTAGACAAGAGGAGGGAATTATATGAGTTTGGTGCCAATGGTTGTTGAACAAACAAATAGGGGAGAAAGATCCTATGATATTTATTCAAGATTATTAAAAGAAAGAATAATTTTTCTAGGAGAAGAAGTAAATGATGTAACAGCTAGTTTAATTGTTGCTCAGTTATTGTATTTGGAGTCAGAAGACCCTGATAAAGACATTTATTTATATATAAATAGTCCAGGTGGATCAATTACATCAGGCATGGCTATTTTTGACACAATGCAATTGATAAAGCCACAAGTTTCAACTATATGTACTGGTATGGCAGCATCCATGGGAGCGTTCTTACTAGCAGCTGGAGAAAAGGGAAAAAGATTTGCATTGCCTAATAGTGAGATTTTGATACATCAGCCTTTAGGAGGATTTCAAGGTCAAGCAACGGATATTGATATCCATGCAAAACGAATTATGAGAACTAAAGATACGTTAAATAAGATATTGAGTGAAAGAACTGGCCAAACATTGGAGAAAATTCAACATGATGTTGAAAGAGATTACTTTATGAGTTCACAAGAGGCTATGGAGTATGGATTAATAGATGAAGTTATAACTAAAAGGAAATAACATTAATTGAGGTGAAGATATGCCAAAGTATGATGAAAAAAAACAACTTAAATGTTCTTTCTGTGGTAAAAACCAAGACCAAGTTAGAAGATTAATTGCAGGGCCGGGAGTATATATCTGCGATGAATGTATAGAATTATGTTCTGAAATAATTGTAGATGAATTCCAGGGAGATGTGGAACTAGATTTAGGTACATTGCCAAAACCAGCAGAAATAAAAAAATATATAGATGATTATGTAGTTGGTCAAGATACCGCTAAAAAATCCTTGGCTGTGGCAGTATACAATCATTACAAAAGAATAAATTCAAATATTAATGAAAGTGATGTTGAACTTCAGAAAAGTAATATATTATTACTTGGACCTACAGGCTGTGGGAAAACACTACTTGCGCAAACCTTGGCAAAATACTTAAATGTACCTTTTGCTATAGCAGATGCAACTACACTTACTGAAGCAGGGTATGTAGGGGAAGATGTGGAAAACATCTTGCTTAAATTAATACAAAATGCTGACTATGATGTAGAAAAAGCAGAAAAAGGTATTATCTATATAGATGAAATAGATAAGATTGCTAGGAAATCAGAAAATCCTTCTATAACTAGGGATGTATCTGGTGAAGGGGTTCAACAAGCATTACTTAAAATATTAGAAGGCACTACAGCATCAGTACCACCACAAGGCGGAAGAAAGCACCCTCATCAGGAATTTATTCAGATAAACACAGCTAATATTTTATTTATCTGTGGAGGAGCCTTTGATGGACTTGATAAAATCATAGAAAAAAGAACTAGAACTACTTCCGTTGGTTTCGGAGCTGAAATACAATCTAAAGAAGAAAAAAATGTAGGAGAACTATTAAAATCTATAATGCCAGGAGATTTACTGAAATTTGGTTTAATCCCAGAGTTTGTAGGTAGGCTTCCTATAGTAGTTACTCTTGAAGCTTTAGATGAAGAGGCATTGGTTAAAATTCTTAGTGAACCTAAAAATGCGCTTATTAAACAATATAAGAAATTGTTTGAAATGGATAATGTAGAGTTAGAGTTCGAAGAGCAAGCTTTAAAAGCTATAGCAAAAGAAGCTATTAAAAGAAAAACTGGAGCTCGTGGACTCAGATCTATTATAGAGGATACAATGAAGGAAATTATGTTTGATATTCCGTCTAATGAAGAAGTATCTAAAGTAATAGTTAATGAGGAAACTATTAAGACTAGAACTCCACAACTAGTTTTAGCTGAAAATGGCAAAAGAGAAAAATTAAAGTTAACAAAAAAAATTAAAAGTAAAAAAGGTATAGAAACAGCATAAAAAAATGTAAATACAATAGAAAGACGGATTACTTATCTGTCTTTTTTTATTTTTTGATAAATAAGGGAATTATTATTTAGAACAAAAAGAATATATTAAATACAACTTGAGCATAATATCAGATGATAGAATATTTACTATAACTTGTTAAATAATCTCAGAAAGGAGGATTAGTTTAATATAATTGAATATTAAACTTTTAATAATATGATTATGCAACTTCTGATGATAGTACAACTTTTATTTACCATAGTAATTGGAATATATGTTTTTAATGCATTAAAAAGTCATCATAATGGAAAGGTGTCTGTTAATGTAGATAGCAAAAAAGAAATGGAAAAGTTAAGAGTAATGAAAAGTATAAGTCTTACGGAACCACTAACAGAGAAAAGTAGACCAACAAGATTTGAAGATGTTATAGGCCAGGAAAAAGGAATTAAGGCTCTGCAAGCAGCTATATGTGGGCCTAATCCTCAACATGTCATAATTTATGGTCCCCCAGGAATAGGTAAAACAGCGGCAGCTAGATTAGTGCTTGAAGACGCTAAAAAAAGAGCGCGTTCTCCGTTTAATGAATCTTCTAAGTTTATAGAAATAGATGCAACCACAGTGAGATTTGATGAAAGAGGTATAGCAGACCCACTTATTGGATCTGTTCATGATCCAATATACCAAGGAGCTGGACCACTAGGAGCAGCTGGAGTGCCTCAACCAAAACCTGGAGCAGTTACAAAAGCTCATGGAGGCATTTTGTTTATTGATGAAATTGGAGAGCTACATCCTATAGAAATGAATAAACTCCTTAAAGTTTTAGAGGATAGAAAAGTATTTTTAGACAGTGCTTATTATAATGGAGAAGATCCCAATACGCCACTTTATATAAAAGAAGTCTTTGACGGAGGGCTTCCAGCTGACTTTAGGCTTATAGGAGCAACTACCAGGAGTCCGGAAGAAATAACTCCTGCAATAAGGTCCAGATGCGTAGAAATATTTTTCAGACAATTACTTCCAGAAGAATTGCAGATAATCGCAGATAACGCAATAAATAAAATTGGTCTTAAAATTTGTGAAAAAGCATTAAAGCTTGTAGGTAAATACTCTAGTAATGGACGGGATACTGTTAATTTAATTCAGTTAGCTAGTGGAATTGCTATTAATGATGAAAGAAATGAAGTAAGTATTGAAGATATTGAATGGGTTATAGAAAATGGGCAGTATTCGCCAAGGTCTGAGTTTAAAATATCAGATAAACCACAAATTGGATATGTAAACGGTCTAGCAGTTTATGGAGCTAATATGGGAGCTGTAATGGAAATTGAAGCTTCTGCAAAAAAAATAAAGCTTCGAAAAGGTATACTTAAAATTACAGGAATTATTGAGGAAGAAGAAATAAGCAGTGCAAATAAAAAGCTCAGAAGAAAAAGTACTGCAAGATCCTCAGTTGAAAATGTGGTTACAGTACTGGAAAAGTATTTCAATTTAGATTGCGATGATTATGATATTCATGTAAATTTTCCTGGTGGAACGCCTGTGGATGGTCCATCTGCTGGTATAAGCATAACAACTGCAATATACAGTGCAATAAAAGGTATACCAGTTGATAACAGGGTTGCAATGACAGGAGAGATATCAATTCATGGTAATGTAAAGCCTATAGGAGGAGTTAATGCCAAGGTTGCTGCTGCAAAAAAGGCAGGTGCTACCAGGGTTATTATTCCTATAGATAATTGGCAAGATAGCTTTAAAAATATTGAAAACATAGTGATTATACCAGTAAGTAATATTACTGAGGTAATTCGAGAAGCTTTGATTCAGGAGGAACCTAAAGATATTTCAATTACATTTGAGCCAGATGTGGATGTTATAGCAGCTGAGGCATTAAAACTTTAGTGACCAAGGTGATGATTTAACTACATTTTAGAAGAGAATTTAATATTGGCTGTTTTTATTTAAACAAATAACAAGTAAGTATGATAATATATTTGACTTGTTATTTGTTTTTATGCGCCTTATAATTTATTTTAAATTTTCTAGTATTGAAAATTAATCTTATTATAGGTATACTATAGTAGTGTAGCTATAATTATAGCTGCTATAAAAATATAGTAAATTAATAGCTATAACCTATATATTAATATAAAATTTCGAATTTCAAGTTCTAACTTTATATTAATAAAATAATATTAATTTAGAAAAGAGGGAGAAAATGGATAAAAATACAAAACTTCTTCCGCTAATTCCACTAAGAGGTATGAATATATTTCCATATATGGTGTTGCATTTTGATGTTGGTAGAGAGAAATCTATTCTTGCATTAGAAAATGCTATGCTAAATAATCAAGAAATTTTTCTGGTTTCACAGAAGATATCAAAAATTGAAGAACCAGAGGAAAAGGATATATATAGTATTGGTACTATTTGTAATATAAAGCAAATATTAAAGTTACCAGGAGATACAATTAGGGTACTAGTTGAAGGATTAAAAAGAGGAAAAATTTTGGAGTATAAAGATAATGAAACTTTTGTACGGGTAGAAGTAGAAATTATCGAAGATGAAGATTTTGAAGATGATAAGAAATGCAAGGCGTTAATTAGAATTATAGATAAAGCTTTTGAGGAATACATAAATCTATCAGTTAATAATTTTCCCGATGCGCTATTCAGTTTAGAAGAGACCAAAGAGCCAGGAAGATATTGTGATATTGTAAGTTCATATTTAATACTAAAACCAGAAACAAAACAAAAATTGCTTGAAACAGTAGATGTTATTAAAAGATTAGAAAAACTACTATTTATATTAAAAAATGAAGTTGAAGTATTAAGAATAGAAAAGAAAATTGGAACAAAGGTTAAAAGTAGGATTGACAAAGTCCAAAAGGAATATTATCTAAGAGAACAAATAAAAGCTATACAAGAAGAATTAGGAGAAGATGACGAGAATAAAAGAGAAATAGAAGAATATCAAATTAAGATAAATAAGGCAAAACTTCCTAAAGAGGCAAAAGAAAAAGCAATTTATGAACTAAATAGATTGAAAAGTGCAGGGAATTATTCTGCTGAAAGTGGAGTAATAAAAGCATATTTAGATTGGATTTTAGAGTTGCCTTGGAATAAATTCACTAAAGATAACATCGATATTAACAAGGCTAGAGAAGTTTTTGCAGCAGAACATTATGGACTAGAGGATGTTAAGGAAAGAATAATAGAATATTTAGCAGTTAAAAAGATTAGTAAAACTCTTAAAGGACCTATACTTTGTTTGGTAGGGCCACCAGGGGTTGGAAAAACATCTATAGCAAAATCTGTTGCGAATGCATTAAACAGAAAGTTTGTTAGAATGTCTCTAGGTGGAGTACGCGATGAGGCTGAAATAAGAGGACATAGAAAAACTTACGTGGGCGCAATTCCAGGTAGAATCATATATGCCATGAAACAAGCAGGATCTAAAAATCCATTGTTCTTATTAGATGAAATTGATAAAATGAGTGGTGACTTTAAGGGTGACCCTGCAGATGCACTACTCGAAGTTTTAGATAGTGAACAAAATGCAACTTTCAGGGATCATTACTTGGAACTCGACTTTGATTTGTCAAAGATTTTGTTTATAACTACTGCAAATAAATTAGATACGATTCCAAGACCATTATTAGATAGAATGGAAATTATTGAGGTATCGGGTTATACATCAGAAGAAAAGTTCCACATTGCTAAGAATCATCTTATTCCAAAGATGTTAAAAGAACATAATATGGAAGATAGTAAAATAAATTTTTCTGATTCTTCAATAAATTGTATTATAGAAAATTATACTAGGGAATCAGGGGTTAGAAATCTTGAAAGACAAATTGCTTCAGTTATCAGAAAAGCAATAACTGAAATGGTAGAAAAGACTAAAGAAAATATTGAGGTTACAACGGCGCACGTTAAAAGGTATTTAGGAATTGAACTATATACTTATGATAAAGCTGATATGGAAGATGGAGTAGGCGTCGTAACAGGACTTGCGTGGACCGCAGTGGGTGGTGTTACTTTGCCTGTAGAGGTAAGTGCCATGGAGGGAAATGGTAAGCTTGAACTTACCGGTAAATTAGGCGATGTTATGAAAGAATCTGCTAAAGCTGGATATAGTTATATTAGAGCTAATGCAGCTAAATATAATATTGATAGTGACTTTTATAAAAATAAGGACATTCATATTCATGTACCAGAAGGTGCAGTGCCTAAAGATGGTCCATCTGCTGGGGTAACTATGATTACTGCAATGGTATCTGCCTTAACTAACAGGAAAGTAAGACATAACGTAGCGATGACAGGTGAGATTACGCTTACGGGAAGGGTTTTACCTATTGGAGGGCTTAAGGAAAAATCTTTAGCTGCATATAGGGCAGGCATTGACACAATTATTATTCCAAAGGACAATGAAAAAGATATACAAAAAATACCGAAGAGTGTTAAGGATAAACTAAAATTTATAATTGCAAGTAAAGTAGAAGATGTACTTGAAAACGCATTAATTGGAGAGATAAATAATGGAAATAAAACAATCTGAATTCATAATTTCAGCAGTAAAACCTGCTCAATATCCTACGGATAATATGGTAGAATATGCTTTTGTTGGCAGGTCAAATGTAGGGAAATCATCTTTAATAAATACTTTAACAAATAGACGTAAATTAGTTAAAGTTAGTGGTACACCTGGAAAAACAAGACTTATAAACTTTTTTTTAATAAATAATAGCTTTTATTTTGTTGATCTACCAGGTTATGGATATGCCAAAGTATCTAAATCTGAACAAGCTAAATGGGGAAAGATGATGGAGGACTATTTAGTCCGTAGACCTCAGCTCCAAAAGGTAGCATTACTCGTGGATTGTAGACGTAAGCCAACTAAAGATGACCTTCTAATGTATGGATGGATTAAACATTTTGGCTACGAGGTTGTAATAGTTGCAACAAAAAAAGATAAGTTAAATAGAACAGAATTAGTACAAAACAATAAGTTAATAAGAGAAACTCTTGATCTAGATGATAGTGAAGAGATTATCAATATTTCATCACTAAAAAAAATAGGTGTCAAAGAGCTTTTAGGAAATATGTTTAAGGACAGTTCAGAAGGAGAGCCTAAACTGTAATAAAAAGAAAACTTTAGTGAGAATATAAATTCCTTCTGAAGTCGTTAATTGCAGCACCGAAGGTGATGATTTAACGAAGCTGAAACTATAGAATAAAAATAATGTAATAAATAAAATAGACCTATATTATAGAGTGTAAAATAGTAATTTTTGCACAAAGTGATAAGGCCTATTTTTTTTGTATTTTAATTGAAAATTCAGTGTCAATTTATATTTATCAGAATAGTATATATTAGAAAACAAAAGAAAAATGGTTTTAAAATTAAGAGGTAAACAGAGGAAGAGAACAATTACTAATTGTTATTTAACTAATAAGTAAATATAAGGGGGGAAGTAAAGTGGATATGAATGGATTGCTAAGTGGATTAGCGAGTGCTCAAAAAAATGAATGTGATCATAATAAAAAATGTTGTTGTAACAACAACAACAATGGCATCTTCGGTGGAAGCTCAATAATTTTGATCATTATTCTATTATGCTTCTGTGGAGGATTTGGTGGTCAAGGACAAGATTGTGGGACTGTTTGCGGATGCGACCCTAAACACTGCAAAGAATTATGTAGATGTGGTCCAATTAATAACGGTGGATTCGGTGGATTCGGCGGATTTGGTGGATCTGGTTCAGGATTCGGCTGCTGGTGGATAATAATATTAATACTTTTATTCACATGTGGCAATCAAAACAGAGGATGCTGCTCAAATAATAACGACTGTTGTGACGAATAAACTAGGTAAAAAATAATAGGTTAACATCTGATAAATTAAAATAATGATTACTTTAGTTGAAATATGTAACACATTGAAACATGCCCAGAAAGGGGGGTTTTATATGTCAAAAAGAAGATGTTGTGGTAAGGAAGCAGTAGCTGCAGTAGCTGAAGTTGGATGTGGAAATCAATTTGGAAGTCTATGCTCAAATCCAATTTGTGCTTTAATAATCTTAATTATACTTCAAAAAACATGTCTACTTGAAAACAATAACGCATTTCTATTAATATTATTATTCTTAGGTTTTTGTTTCTGTAGAGGTGGAAGAGTAGGTTGTGGCAGAGGTCTAGGTTATTAGTCTTAAAAATCAGGGAGAGCTTATGCTCTCCCATTTATAAATGAGGTGATAAATGTGTCAAAACATCATAAGAGCCATACAAATAATATGAATAATGAAAATAACAATAATAACAATGACAGTAACGGCAATAATAACAATAACAATTCTAATAGTAATCCATTAACACAAATGCTAAATGGAAATTCTGGGAATCCGATGATGGCATTATTATCTAGTTTGCTTTCTGGAAATAATGGTGGCGGTAATAATATGCTTGAAGGTTTACTTTCTGGTTTGGGTGGTCAAGATAATAATATGTTAACAAATTTGTTGGGTAATTTAGGGGGCCAAGATAACAATATATTAGCAAATCTTATGGGTAATTTAAATGGTCAAGGTAATAACATACTAGGCAACTTAACGAATAATTTAAACCCGGGTAATGCAAATTCAAGTACGAATTCAAAGGTGAAATCAACATCAAGTGTTACAAAGAATAACAAAAACAATTCAAGTGGAAATAATGATTCAATAAATTCTAATGTTGATGATAATGACAACACTTTAGCAGATATATTTTCAGGTATGGGAGGTATAGACCTAAGTCAAATCTCAAATATGCTAGCTGGAATAGATTTAAATAATCTAGATTTAAATAATCCAAATCTTAGTGAGATGATAAATTCATTGACCAATAATAATACGTTTGTAAATAGTGAGCCTATTGAAAGTAATGATGTTGAATTTAAACATACTGACCCTAAAGCAAGAACACATAATATTGTGAAAAACTTAGAAGAGGAGGATTTGGGACAGTTAATATATATATTAGCTCATCTAGTAGATGACAGGAAACTTGAAATGCTAAATAAGATAGTAGGAGAAAATTCTAATTAAGGCTTATATTTAGATATATTGCAATGATACTGTTTTTTATGAAAATCATCAAAAAAATAACAGAGCAAATATTTGTGCATATTCGGCCTGTTATTTTATTGTCTATCTTATAAATTATTATTTTCACTATTAGGATCTTCATAACCTATCATAGTGCATTTACCATCAAGAATTCCACCTTCAGATATCATAAGTTTTTTCACTGAAATATCTCCTTTGACCTTGCCACAACTTTCTATGGACAATGTGCTTTTGCAACAGATATTTCCATTAATCATTCCGTTTATAGAGGCATTATCACACACAGTATTGCCTTTTATGTGGCCAGATTCTCCTAGTATTACATCATCTGCACAAAATATGTCTCCATCAATGGAACCGTCTATTTTTATTAATCCATTAACATTTAAAGAACCAATTATAAAGCATTGATCTCCAATTAAAGTTTCAATCCTATTTACATCTTTTTCCTTGTTATTAAACATATGAACACTCCTCCAATGTTAAATTAGTTTGTATTTCTAAACAATAATAAATTTATAATTTTAAATATCATTTATAATGAATAAAACTATGCAAAAAGGTTAATATTATAAATGTAATCGGAGTTAAATCTCCATTAGCATAAAATTAATTATTTTATGCGGACCCCCCCCCATCCCCCTTGGGACCGATAATACGGTCCCTTTTTAATCCGTAAATTATAACAAAATTTTATATATTAACTATCTAATTTAAAATTTATGCTATTACTTAATACTTATAGAACTAATTTTAAAGGTAGAAGTAGTATCGCTTTTAGGTATAGGTTTAAGAATTAGTTCTATGGTATAGTTTTTTGTGTCTTTTGAATCCCTTTCAGTACTACCTTTAAAGTTTAAGGTCCATAGAATTTTACTGGCATTGCCTTCTTTGTCCCAATTAGAATCTTTGAAAACAGCATCTTGGAAGTTGAAATATATTTTTTTATTCCATAAATCGTTTAATAGTGATATATCATTACCATTTAAATCAGGTGAGAAAGGCTCTTTTGACATATTTAATTCTGATTGTGGAAAGCTTGTCATAAGATTTATAAAGCCTGTTATGGTGTTTTTACCCATATAATTATCATCATAGTTATAATTAAAAGACTTTAACCTGTTCTTAATAAAAATATAACTTGTAAAAGTCATTTTACCATCTTTAATATTTCCAGATAAAACTTTAGGCGTTTTATTATTTTTACTGTCTATAAAACCTAAAATATTATTGGTGCTGCAAAATATATCATCAAATTTTTCATTATTCCAAAGGAATACATGCTGAACAGCTTTATTGTTTATAGATGATGTATCCTGTAGAGAGGCTGCATTCTCTACAGAGGCTTGGGTAAATATTTCAGGTTTGTTGTTTGTAGATATGTCCATTAAAGTAAGTCGCATTGGCCACTCCTTATAATAATTTCCCACAGTATTAATTTTTTTAGAGGGTTCAAGGTAATAACTTTTATCTTGTGAATTTATTTGAATATAATATTTATCTGTTTCTGTTTCTGTTTTTATGTATAGAATATCCTTAGTGCCATCCCCTGTTAAATCAGCTTGCATCATTTTGCTTTCAGTAACAATATTAAATGTACTTAATGACTTGTTTCTAATTACTAAGAGAACTGTAAAAATTGTTGAAAAGACAATAAAGGCTAAAGCATAGTAAACAAATTTCTTCTTAAAAAATAGTATGTGTAATTTCATATATTCCACCCCCTTTAAATTATATGTAACAATTATATATTTAATTAATTTATATAGAAAAAAAATTAAAAAATTCATATTTATTATTATTAAGAGGTGAACTTATGAAAAAATCATTTAAAATACTGAAAAATCTATTTAGTTTTTTTATAATTTTAATTATGGTATTTACACTCTCAGCCTGTAAATCTAATAAAAGTGAAAAACAAAAAAAAGTAAATGTATTCCTGGATACAACTGATAAATATTCTTCTAATGTAATTAAGTTTTTAATTGAGGATTTTAAAAGCGCCAATCCAGATGTTGAAATAAAACTAAATGATGTACTAGGTAATAAAAGTGATATCATGGAAAGCATTAATCTTGGTACAGAAATTGATGTGATTTTCACTAATAGGAATACCCTTATTGAGCTTAGCAAAAAGGGAGTAATTAGTGATATGAAAAGTGTTTATGAAAAAGAGGCTATCGGCGATAGATATTATGACATTGTAGGCTCTTATGGTAGAGTAGGGGATAAATATTATGGCATAGGAGTTGTACCATATTCTATTGAGTTATTATATAATAAAGTTAATCTAGAAAAATTAAAAATATCTAACCCTAAGAATTTAGAACAATGGTTAGATGTTTTGAAGCAAATTCATAACAAGGGAATAAAAACCCCAATAGTGTTAACTGAAGATGTAGATGCTAATGGACTTCTGTTTTCTTTAATTGCTAGTAAAGTGGTAAATATTCATGAACTTGAAGAAAGCTATGATAGTGGTGAGGAGTCATATAAAAAGCTTAAAACCATGCAGGAGACATTTAAGAAATTTAATTTATTAACAAAAGGCAGTGGAATTTCTAAAGAATCTTTTGAGTTAGGGAATGAACAAAGCATTATTAGTTTTAATAATGGTGATGCGGCTCTGCTTGCATGTATTTCTTACTATAATTCTAAACTTAATGGAACAAACATAGGTATAATAGGAGATTATGATAATAATTCAAATTATGGTTCTAATATGCCTATTATAATTAATTCTTTAGTATGTATGCCTATGAATGCAAAAAATGGGGATAATGCCAATGCTTTTATTAAATATATTTATAGTGATGAGGTTCAAGCAAGAATTGTGCAAAAGGGAATTATAAGTGGAAACAAAATTGCAAATAACAAAATAACTGGTATAGGCAAAATAATGGTTGGACATATGTATAAAGCTAATGATAATAGTATTCTTGCATTATATAATTTACCTGATAAAATCAAAAGCAATGTATTGATAACTTTGAAAAGGATTTTAGCTAGTGGTTATAATTCTAAAGAATGGGAGGAGTTATTAAAAGAATCTTATAAATGATTTATTAAATAAAAAAAAGAAGTATAATTTCTATACTTCTTTTTTTACTTAATAAATCATTTTTTGCAATCTTTACATAATCCGTAAAAATATATTTTGCTCGCTAAAATTTCGTAATTAGTATGCTGTTTAACATCTTCATTTACATTTGGAAAAGATATGCCTTCTATGTCATCAACTCTACCGCAACTTATGCATTGCACATGAGGATGAGTAGCCATGTTTCCATCATACCTAAAGTTTCCTTCACCTACATTAAGTTCTATTATTAACTCAACCGCAACAAGAGTTTTTAATGCTTTGTAAATTGTAGCTAAACTCATAGTAGGGTAAGTTGGTTGTAGGGCCTTGTAAATAACTTCTGCTGAAGGATGCTCTTTTGTAGATTTTAAATATTTATAAACTGCAATACGTTGAGGTGTTAGCTTTAACTTTTTCTCTCTAAAAATTGTTGTAATGTTCTCCATATACACCATCCTATAATCTAATTTATAGTTATAAAACTTATTATATAATAAAAACTATTACTTGTCAAAAGAAATAATTTCCACACTACTTGTAAAAATAATAAAAATCATTAAACTTTTAATTCATTTATAGGATAAGCAACATATATTAGTAATATAGAGAGGAGGGCTGATATTTTGAAAAAAACCTATGTATTAGATACCAATGTTATTCTATACGCGCCAAGTGCTATATTATCTTTTGGAGATAACGATGTAATAATACCCGAAGTAGTACTCGAGGAATTAGATAGTTTTAAAAAAGATAAAAGTGATTTAGGGGCCAATGCCAGATATGCAGCTAGGCTTATTGATAAACTCAGAAATGAGGGAAAACTAAACGAGGGTATTGAGCTTGAGAATGGTGGAAGACTTAGAGTAGAGATGAATCACTATGATACTAAAATTCCTGCTTCTTGGAATAAAGAAAAGGCTGACAATAGAATATTACAGGTATGCAAAGGTCTTAAAGAACAAGGAGAGGACGTATGGCTAATAACAAAAGATATATTTCTAAGAATAAAGGCAGATGCCGTAGATATTAATGTAGAAGATTTCTATGAAAAATTTGTGCCAGAATATGATAATCAATATACAGGAAGATCAGAAGTATTCGTATCTTCAGAAAAACTTCAAGAGTTTTATAGCAAAAAAAGTTTAGCAGTTGAGGCTTTACTTAATTATGATGAGAATTTAGAGGAATACACCATACCAATTTTATATACAAATCAATTTTTAATAATTCATTCATTGGAAAACCCTAAACAAACTGCACTTGGTAGGTATGATGGTAAAAATGTAGTGCCACTGTACAGTAAGGATAGTAAACCATTAGGAGTTGTACCAAGAAATGTTGGACAGCGGTTTATGTTAGAAGCACTAAGTGTTGATGCTATAAAAGCACCCTTAGTAATTGTTAAAGGACCAGCAGGAACAGCTAAAACACTATTTTCCCTGGCCGTAGGACTTCAAAAAATATTAAATGAGAATAGTGAGCATTACAGAAGAATTTTAGTTTGTAGACCAAATGTTACCATGGATGAGGAAATAGGCTTTTTACCTGGTACGGAGCAAGAAAAAATATCACCCTTTATGCGACCAATATTTGATAATTTAGAGATACTTGTGGATTCTGATGAAAAAGAACGCTACAAAAATGAAAAGGAATTATTAGATAAGATAAAAGACTTATTTGATAGGAGAATTATAACAACTGAAGCTGTTGCTTACCTTAGAGGAAGGTCCATAGTTAAAAATTGGGTAATAATAGATGAAGCCCAAAATTTATCGCCCAAACAAGTTAAAACAATAATAACTAGAGTTGGCGAGGGAACTAAACTGATTCTTATAGGTGACCCAGAACAAATCGATCATCCTTTTCTTGATTCCAGATCAAATGGTTTGTGCTATGCCTCTGAAAAAATGAAGGGTAGTGATTTGTGTTATCAGGTAACTTTAAAATATGATGAATGTGAGAGATCACCACTAGCCTACGAAGGCTCAAAAAAATTATAAATATGACAAGTTATAAAAGAGAGTATATAGATATATACTCTCTTTTTGTATTAAATTATCAAATTAGTGGTGTAGTTCACAAAAATTACATTAAAATTGTATTTTAAAATACAAAGTTTTATTGTACAATAAGATAGTATCTAATAAGAAAAAGGATGGGAAGCATGAAAAAAAGAAAAAATGGTAAGAAGAAAAAAATAAGTACAAGCAAGCTGGTTATATTATTTATAGTATTTGAACTTATTTTCACAACTGCTACGGGTCCATATATGCTTTACTATGGTCCGTTTAAAAAAGCAAAGACAACAGTAGTAGGTGCAGCAATGACTACTCTCACATTACAGTGGCTAGCAAAAGCATTTTTATCTGATGCAAAAATAAATGAAATTATGAAGGGACAAACAGTAGCTGTTATAGCACAAGAAAAATCAGATGGCGTAAATGCTGGTGTAAAAGTAGAAAATAAAAATGATAATAACATTGAAAGATATGAAATAAAAGGAAATAAATACAAAGGGTATGTATTAATAATTAAGGATCCTACTAGGATAAGAGTAGGATACAGTAGTAAACTACTTAATGAAGGTAATGTACCTAAGGAAGGTGAGCGTACTAGTGAAATTGCAAAAGCTAATAATGCAATTGCAGCAGTTAATGGTGGAGCCTTCGTAGACGAAGCGGCTGGAGCGCAATGGGCAGGAACGGGAGCAAAGCCAACGGGAATTATAATTACTGGTGAAAAAGAAATTTTTAATGATATAAAAAATGAAAATGTTAAAACAGATGTTGTTGCAATAACTAAAGATGGAAAACTGTTAGTTGGTGGTCATAGCATTAAAGAAATGAAAGAACGTGGAGTAACAGAAGCGGTGTCTTTTGGACCAGCATTTATAGTTAATGGAAAGAAAACTATAACCAGTGATGATGATAATGATAATAATGGTGGGTCGGGTATAGCACCTAGAACAGCTATTGGACAAAGAAGTGACGGAGCAATAATATTATTAGTTATTGACGGTAGACAGCTAAAGAGTATGGGGGCTGATTATAAAGAGGTACAAGACGTATTGTATGAGTATGGAGCTGTTAATGCTAGTAACTTAGATGGAGGATCTTCTTCTACAATGTTTTATGATGATGAAGTTATAAGCAATCCTAGCGACAGCTATGGAGAAAGATCTATACCTTCAATTATTTATGTTGAGAGTAGATAATAAGGTTAAATCTCAGCATAGCATATTTTAAATTAAAGGAGAAATCATTATGACATGGAAGAAAAGAATAAGTATATGGATTGTAGTATCTCTATCTTTACAATGTTTAGTCTTATTTTATATAGATCATTATTTTTTAGCTACTAGTGATTCAAAAGTGGTTTCAAAAAAAATTATTGAAGATAAAAAAGAAGAAACAAAAAAAATCGATATTACGGTACCAGAAAGCGCAGAAAAAATATTAGCCTCCTATGATGCTAAATATTTATCCTATTATGAAGACCAGCAATTAAAAATTGTTAATTGTAAGGATGGAAAAGTTAAAGATATAGAGGCCAAAGAGGGAAGTGAAATTTGTTTTTATAAATGGCTTCCAGATAGAAATAGAATGTATTTAGTAGAGAAAAACAGTAATGATGAGTCTGGTAAATTAGTATTATATTCTTATGATTTATCAAAGGGTGAAAAATCAAAGGTTAAAGATTTAAACTGGAGCAATGGAGGAACCAAAGTAGAAGACATTCAAGTATCAACTTTAACAGGCTTTTATTATGTAAAAGCTTCAAATAATGGTGAGAGAAGTAGTACATATAAAATTAGTAGAATGGGAAATATGACAAAAGTCGATACCATACCTAATAAAGTGAGTAATATAGTATCATCCCGCCATAAAGATAATTTGGTTTATGAAGGATCAGTTTATAATAAAATATATGCCACGGATCTTGAAGAACCTATAACTGTTAAAGATGTAGACAAGCTTGCCATAATTGGTATTGATAATAATGATAATGTGTATCTTGGAGAATTAAAGGATAAATTAGTAAGCAAAATTTATTATGGGAAAACAGAAGATAAGACTGAAGACTGGAAAACAATTGAGTTACAACAACCTTGTGAAAGAGATGATTTATTCGTTTCCGATGCTGGCAAGGTCTATCAGCATGATTCGCTGCAAGGTGTAGTAAAAGAAATTAATTCTGGATCTCAAACTAGTTATGAAGGGAAGTTTTTACAAATGTATGCTAAAGGGATAGTATCTTTAGTAGGTAATAAAATATCCTTTGTTCCTTTTAAATAGGTAGGTACATTAAAATAAATAGTTAATAATAATTTTAAACTATGCCCTTGGCATGGTTTTTTTTGTTTGCTAAAAAATTATAAAATTTAAAAATATTATAAAAAAACTATTAATCGTTTACAAAAAGTTTTTTTAGTATTATAATATGTTTACTGACTTGTCCTAAAATTTTCATGTTAATGAATAATATAGATTAACATAGAAATTATAGGATGATATTAGCATTTAATGAATGGAGGGATTAATTTGTTTAACAATTTTAGGGGGAAGAAATTAACATCATGGTTATTAACATTAATGATGGTTTTTACTTTAGTTCAACCAGTTAATGTTTTTGGAGCAGAAAGCAAAGGAATAAATTTACAAATATTAGCGACTAGTGATATGCATGGTAGATTTTTACCCTACGACTACGCTATTAATGCACCAGATACATCGGGAAGTATGGCTCAACTTCAGACAATCGTCAAAGAATTGAAAAAAGCAAATCCAAATACTATTTTAGTAGATAACGGTGATACTATTCAAGATAATTCATCATCATTATTTAATAATGATGCAATTCACCCAATGGTACTTGCAATGAATGAAATGGGATATGATACTTGGTCTATGGGAAACCATGAATTTAATTATGGAATACCAACACTACAAAAAATCTCATCTAAATTCACAGGAACAGTTCTTTGTGGTAATGTTTTTGATAAAGCAGGCAAATCTATAGGTAAGCCTTATAAAATAATAGAAAAAGATGGAGTTAAAATTGCTATTATTGGTATGGTAACTCCACATATAACAAAATGGGACGGACCTAATCTAGTAGGTTATACAGTAACAAATCCAGTTGTAGAAACTAGAAAAGTTGTTGATGAACTTAAAGGCAAAGTTGATGTTATGATAGCAACTATGCATGCAGGTGAAAATTCAGAATATGGAAATGGCGATAGCGCTAGAGAACTTGCTAAAGCTTGCCCTGAATTAACTGCTATAGTAGCTGGGCATGCTCATTCAACTATAGCTCAAGTTAAAGAAGGAAATGTTATTATTACTGAACCTAATAAAGGAGCATCTCAATTATCAAAAATTGATGTTAAGCTTACTAAAAATGCTGCTGGTAAGTATTCTGTGGTAGATGCTAAATCAGATTTAGTGTATGCAACACCTAAAGGCGGAAAAGCAGTAGTAGCAGATGCAGACCTTTCAGCTAAATTACAATCTTATAGTACAACAGCTATTGCAGATGCTAATGTTGTTATTGGAGAACTTAAAGGCGGAGATTTGGTTCCAGCCTCTGAAATTAAAGGTATTCCAACAGCACAAGTAAAAGATACTGCAATGATAGATTTAATTAATAAAGTTCAGATGTTTTATACAAAGGCAGATGTAGCGGCGGCTGCTAGTTTTAGCACTACTGCAAATATTAAAGAAGGTAAAATAATTAAAGCTGGTACAGCTTCAATTTATAAATTTGATAATACTTTAGTTACACTTAAAGTAACTGGAGCACAGTTAAAGAAATATATGGAGTGGTCAGCTAGTTATTACAATACTTTTAAATCAGGAGATTTAACAGTTTCATTTAATGAAAAAATAAGAGATTACAACTATGATATGTTCTCAGGCGTAAAATATGATGTGGATGTATCAAAGGAAGCAGGGAAAAGAATTGTTAATTTAACTAAAACGGATGGAACACAAATAAAAGACACAGATGTTTTAAAATTAGCAGTTAATAATTACAGAGCTAGCACAACTTTGCTTAATGAAGAATCAGGATTATTTAAGGGTGAAGGTGTAGAAATAGTATATGACTCCTTTAAAGCTATGGGAGACGACGGACGTATAAGAGATTTAATAAGAAAATATATTATTGAAGAAAAGAAGGGTGTTATAACTCCAGAATTAGATAATAACTGGAAAATAATCGGCAATGGAATGGATGCTACCAAAGCTACCTTCGCAGCTAAATTAATCAATAATGGTAAATTACAATTACCAACATCAGAAGATGGAAGAACTCCAAATGTTAAATCTGTTACTTATGATGATGCAATAGCAGCTAATGGAGTTAATATTGTTACATTTAATGATTTCCATGGTGCAGTAGCTGCAGACGGAAAGAATGCAGGTATAGCTAAATTTGCTGGAGAAATAAACAAAGTTAAAACACAAAATCCTAATACTATAGTAGTATCAGGTGGAGACAACTTCCAAGGAAGTGCAGTGTCTAACTTAACTTATGGAGCACCAGTAAATGAAATGATGAAATCAGTTGGAGTAGTTGCTTCAGCTGTAGGAAATCACGAATTTGATTGGGGTACTGATAGAATAGCTAAGTGGGCACAAGATGGCGGATACAAGTTCCTCGCTTCAAATATTTATGATAAAACTACAGGTAAGCCAGTAACTTGGGCTGAGCCGTACATGATAGTTGAAAAAGGTGGAGTAAAAATAGGCCTTGTGGGAATTGCAACACCAGAAACAGAATTTAAAACGAAACCAGAAAATGTTAAAAATTTAGAATTTAAAGATCCCGCTACTTCAGCTAAAGAATGGGCTAAAGTTGCAAAAGATAAGGGAGCAGATGTAGTTATTGCATTAACTCATTTAGGAGCTTTCCAAGATAAAGATGGTAAAATTACTGGAGAAGCCACTGCACTTTGTGGAGTTCCAAATATAGATGCAGTTATTTCAGCTCATACTCACCAACCTGTAAGTGGAATGGTTAATGGAATTCCTGTAGTTCAAGCATATTATTCAGGAAGAACTTTGGGAAGATTAACAATCAAAATTGATGCCAGTGGTAAATTAGCAGGCATAGTACCTTCAATAGATAATTTATATAGCAGAGCAACTACTTTAGTAGAAGATGCAGCTGCAAAAGCAATTGCTGATAAATATACTAAAGATTTACAACCTATACTCAGTGAAGTTTTAGCAAAAACAGATAAAGAATTACCTCATGATAGATATGCCCAAGGAACATCACTGCTAGGACAATGGACAACTGATGTTATGAGAAAAGTAACAGGTACACAAATTGGTATAACTAATGGTGGTGGCCTAAGAGTTCCAGTAGCTGCTGGAAATATTACAATGGGTAATATGTATGAAGTTATGCCATTTGACAATACATTAGTTAAAATGGAACTTAAGGGTTCTGATTTAAAGAGAGTAATTGAAAATGGAATAGATAATAAAGATATTGGTTGGGTTCAAGTAGGTGGAGTAAAAGTTTACTATAATGAAAAAGCTGAATTTGGTAAAAAGATTACAGCTATGTTCTTAGAAAATGGAACGCCAGTTGACATGAACAAAACTTATACAGTAGTAACTAACGACTTTATGTTCACAGGTGGAGACAAGTATGACTTCAAGGGTGCAATAAATGCCGTAGATACTATGACTCCAATAAGAGAAGCATTAGTAACTGAATTGAAAAAAGTTAAAGCTATATCAGTTAAAAACAACAATAATCTCGTTTCCGGTACTGCACCAGTGGTAACAAAACCAGTGGTAACAAAACCGGTAGTAACAAAACCCGTGGTAACAAAACCAACATTACCTATTAAGGGTAAATATGTTATGACTACAGCTAAAAGTGGATTAAATTTCAGAGTAGCAGCTTCAGCGTCTTCAAAGAAACTTGGAGTACTTAAATATGGTACAGTAGTTCAGGTTGTTTCAGAAACTGCTATTTGGTATAAAATTAATTACAATGGCAAAGCAGGTTATATCTACAAATCTTACACAAAAGTAGCGTCAGCTAAGCTGGTGACTGCGGCTTAAAAAAGAATTCTACAATAAAATACCGTGTAGACCCTATAGCAATATATTGTCTATAGGGTATTTTAATACTATATTTCGAATTAGATGTAGAAGATGATATAAAGTGTTATTTAAAAACTATATTTTGTAAAAAAAGATCTTATCTGTTGAAGATAGGGTCTTTTTATGTGGCATCTTAAATAGATTAGAAGAGTATACTCACTATTTTTTGAAGATGCCTTATATAAAAATATAAGCTTATTCATAAGAAATCCAGTTGTAGAAATATATTCTTTTGTTTTAGAAATAATACATTCAAAATAACAATAAACTTTGCTATAATAGATATATTAGACATCTGAAAAAAATATAAGTTAAAGATGCCCTACATTGTAAGTAACAATTAACAGTTGATATCTAACCTGTAGGAATATTAGGAGGTATAAATTTGGATACATCACAAATATTATATAAGATTTTAATGATACCAGCAATTTTAATAGCATTTACTTTTCATGAGTATGCACACGCTATCACAGCAGATAGGTTAGGGGATAAAACTCCAAGATTTCAAGGAAGACTTACGCTAAGTCCAACTGCTCACATAGACCCAATGGGATTTATTTTAATTTTACTAGTAGGATTTGGGTGGGCAAAACCAGTTGAGACAAATCCTAGTGCCTATAAAAATTATTATAAGGACGATTTGAAAGTTTCTGTGGCAGGGCCAGTTGCTAATTTGATTCTAGGTTTTGTATTTGCAATTTTCACTGTATTATTTGCAAAGTTTTCACCAATTAATGGTGCCCTAGGTAAAATTATTTATGATATACTAGATATTACTGGAAGTCTAAATTGTGTGTTGTTTTTTCTTAACTTAGTGCCAATACCGGGTTTTGATGGATTTCACATAGTTAGGGATTTATTTCCAAAGTTTTTTTACAATATTTCAGATTCGGTTACTAGGTATCAATTCCCGATATTTATTATATTAATGTTGCCACTATTTGGTGGACAATCAGTTTTTTATTATCTTGTGCAAGTACCAGGGTCCTTGTTATTTTATTTTTTCAAAAATATTGTATGGATGATTTAACTACAGTTCAGAAGGTGATGATTTAAATGGAAGGATGGATTATTCTTTATGAATTTTCTATTTTGATTTATTGTATAAGCAATTACGTACAGAGTGGAATGGAAAATTCCACTTTTGCTATATCCATTATTTTATCGTATATATGTATTAAGATTTGCTATTATATATTTAGCAAATCTAAGTACAAGAATAGTATATTGATATTGACTTTAATACTAATATTGTTCCAATATACTTATGTTTATAATTTAATAATATTACTCTTACCTATTAACATTTATATGTTAATAGGTAAGAGTAACCAGCATAAGTGGATAAATGCATTAGCTATTATCATTAGTGTACATTTTATAAAACATGATATTTTACAAGAATATATATTGGCTTCCATATTAGGTTATCTAGTATATACTTTGGTGAATAGTAGCTTTAGTAAAATTCAAAGGCTTATAGAAGAAAATGAAAGCTTAAAGAATAAAAATACTATACTTTCTAATAAACTAAATAAAGATCTGCAGTTCCATAAGCAATTTAAATATATGTCAAGGCTTGAAGAAAGGAATAAAATAGCCCAGGAAATACATGATAAAATTGGACATACGTTGTCGGGAGGCATTATGCAACTAGAGGCAGCTAAGCTTTTGCTCGACATTGATATACCTAAATCAAAATCAATGATTCAAAATACTATTAATGTACTACGTGAAGGCCTGGACAATATAAGAATTACTTTGAAAAATATTAAACCACCCTCAGAACAATTAGGCATAAACAAGCTTAAACTATTAATCGAGGAATTTAGTTTTAATAGTGGTATAAAGTATAATTTTCTTTATAATGGAAACATAAATAAAATAACTCCAAGGCAGTGGAAGCTAATATACGACAATATAAACGAAGGTTTAACTAATACAATGAAATACTCCAAAGCTTCCAAGGTAAATGTTAATATTGAAATCCACAATAAAATTATAAAATTAGAAGTTAAGGACGATGGAATAGGCTGTAATACTGTCATTAAAGGTCTAGGTATTGCTGGCATGGAGGACCGTGTAGGCAATGAAGGTGGACAGGTAATTGTAGATGGAGCACAAGGCTTTTCCGTTATTTCAATTATTCCATTAGACCAAGTGAGAAAAGCTGGGGACAGTTAACAACTAATGAATGTTTAGAAGGTTGAAAAAGTGGGGGACAGTTAAGAACTAATGCACATTTATTAATTAGGAAGAAGGAATAAAAAGTAAATAAGGGGTTAGGGGTATGGCAATTAAAGTTTTGATAGCTGATGATGATATACTTATAAGAGAAGGACTTAAGATTATACTTGGCTTGGATATTGAATTTGAAGTGGTTGGTTGCGTCTCAAATGGATTAGAAGCCCTAGAGATGTGTATTGGGGAAACTGTAGATGTAGCATTATTGGATGTTAGGATGCCAGTTATGAATGGGGTACAAGCAGTAAGGGAAATAGCAATGAAAACTACAACTAAAACCTTAATTTTAACTACATTTGATGAGGATGAATATATATTTGAGGCTTTAAAAAATGGAGCGAGAGGATATCTTTTGAAAAATAATTCCCCAGATAAAATAAAGGATGCTATTAAGACTGTTTTTGGGGGCAATATTGTTATGCAAGATGTAATATTAGATAAGGTTACACAAGGATTTAAAACTTCTAGGCAAGATAAAGTTCCAAAGGGAGATACCTTTACCGAAAGAGAAATAGATGTAATAAAAGCTATTTCAGAAGGTCTTTCTAATAAAGAAATTTCTAGTAAACTCTATATATCAGAAGGGACAGTTAAGAACTATATCACTTCTATTTTGAATAAGACTGGTTTGAAACATAGAACACAAATTGCAATATATTATCTACAAGGAGAAATATAATATAAGGCACATGAAAATAAATAACAAGTCAGAAGACTAGTCTATTTATTTTCATGTGCCTTATGTGACTTTAGTCATATAGAAAAGGTGACTTTCATTACTTATTAGAAAGTCATTTTTTTTATATAATAGAAATATAAGTTACATGAAATAGACGAGCATATTGACTTATTATTTAAATGTACTTAAACAACAAAAATTATAAAGAGGGGTTATATATGAAGATAGTTAAAATTGAAGGATTAACCAAAAAATTCAAAGATGTAATAGCAGTAGATAATGTAAGCTTATCTATAGAAGAAGGTGAAATTTATGGGCTACTCGGGCCTAATGGAGCAGGTAAGAGTACTATTATAAATATATTATGTGGATTACTTACAATGGATAAAGGTAAAATTGAAATTTTAGAGAAAGGAATTGAAAGCAGTAGCACTTATATTAAGCAAAATATTGGTGTGGTACCTCAAGAAATCGCTATTTATGAAGATTTAACAGCCTATGAAAATGTTAAGTTTTTTGCTAGTCTTTATGGATTAAAAGGGTCTGAGCTTAAAGAAAAAGTAGAAGAGGCACTAGAGTTTGTTGGACTTTTAGATAAGAAAAAACAGTATCCAAAAAGTTTTTCAGGTGGAATGAAAAGACGATTAAATATTGCATGCTCTATAGCTCATAGACCTAAGCTAATTATAATGGACGAACCAACAGTAGGAATTGATCCTCAATCAAGAAATCATATATTACAATCTGTAAAAAAATTAAACTTATTGGGATGTACTATAATTTACACTACTCACTATATGGAAGAGGTAGAAGCTATATGTGGGAATATAGCTATAATGGACCATGGAAAAGTAATTGCACAAGGAACTGTGGAAGAGTTAAAGTCTATAGTTACAGATGTAAATCATGTTGAGATTACTGTAGAAGATGTAGAAGTGCTTAATATAGAGCAACTTAAGGCAATACCTGGAGTTGTGCAAATAGAAGTCCAGGATGAGAAAATTAAAATAGAAAGCAAAAAAGATGTTACTAATTTAGATAAGATAATATTATATTTCACCAGCAATAATATTTCTATTAAAAATATAGAAAGTAAAAATCCAGATTTAGAGTCAGTATTCCTTACTCTAACGGGAAGAAAACTTAGAGACTAGGCATAACTGTTAATAAAAGTTATGCACTTATGAGGAATACAAGGAGGATAGGAATGAAGATTTTTAATATAGTATTGAAGGAAATAAAGCATAATATAAGAAATAAGCAAATAATGGTTATAATGATAGCATTTCCTATAGTTCTTATGTGGATTTTAGGAACCGCTTTCTCTGGTGGTATGGAGGGAAGTTCATTAATGTTTGATAATCCAAAGATAGTTTACTCTATTGAGGGTCAAGGCCAAAGGGCGCAGGCTTTTGAAGAGTTTATAAAAAAAATAGAAAAATTCGGAATAAAACCTACGAAAATACAAGAATATGATAGTGGGATTAATAGTGTTAAGGAAACGCAATATGCCTGCTATATAGATTTTAATGATAATGAAAATAAAATAAAGCTTTTTAAAAACGAAAAATATAACGTCGAAGCTACATTTGTAGAAGGCATTTTCCAAGCTTTTGTACAAAAATATAATGTTATATCAGAAATAGCAAAGGTTAATCCGAAGGCTGTAAAGGAAGTTTTAAAAGAAGATTCTAAAAAGTATGTAGAGGTAAAATCCATTGATAAAAAAAAGAGGCCAAGAGCAATTGATTATTATGGAGTAACCATGACAACCTTAATTATAATGTATGGTGCTATGTCAGGGGCTTATGGTATCAGGGGAGAAAAAACTAGAAAGACAGGGAATAGAATATTAACTTCTCCTATAAAAAAATATGAATATTTTATAGGAAAGAATATTGGATCCTTTGTAAGTCTATTATTTCAATTATTAATAGTGATAATTTTTAGTAGATATGTTTTAAAAGTAGATTGGGGAAATAATCCAGGAATAATATTTTTAATAATGGCATCAGAAGCCTTTATGTCAATAGCCTTAGGAATAGGAGCTGCTTTTATCTTTAATTCTGAAGCTGCAATGTCAGGAGTATTAAATATAATGGTACCTGTCATGATTTTTCTTGGCGGAGGATATGTTCCATTAGAACAGTTTAATAGTGAACTTCTATTTAATATAGCAAAATTTTCTCCAGTAAGATGGTCAAATGACACTATTTTTAAAGTAATATACGGTGGGAATTTTAGTCAGGTATTTGCTACCATTGCTATTAATTTAATAGCAGCTACAGTATTTTTAACTATATCTACATTGATATTTAGAAAGGAGAGGGCATAATTTGAGGAATATTTTTTTGATAGCACAAAATATGTTTAAAATTATATTTAAAAAAAAATCTAATATAATAGTATATATAATATTACCTATAGTACTTGTCCTAATTTTTATGAGCTTGCAAGGTCCGTCTTCTGATTCTAAAGTATCCCTGGGAGTTATTAATAAAGATAATACAGAAATAGCTGTGGATATGCTTAAATATTTAGATTCTACTGAGAAATTTAAAATAGTACCAATAAACGAAGAAAATTTAGAAGACAAAGTATCCAATGGAGATGTGCAATTTGCATTAATAATCCCTGAAAATATGAAAGAGAAAATATTAAAAAGGAACATGGAAAATATTCAAATAGTATCTATAAAAGGTCAGGATGCTACTGTGTGGATAGAAAATTATATAGATATGTATATGAGAAATCTAATGAGTATATCAAAAGCTGCAAATGGAAAAGAAGAAGTTTTTAATAAAATATATAAAGGCTACTCAAAACAGAAATTAACACTCCAAAGTAAATTTGTAACGGATAATACAAAGGGAAGAAGTTCAACACAAAATACAATGGGATTATTTATTATGGTAATGTTAATGGGAACAACTACAACCTCAACATTGATTTTAAAAGAAAAAAGAGAAAGAACCTACCAGAGGATATGTACTTCACCCGTAAGCTCAAAACAGTATATGACTTCCAATGTAATAGTGAATTTGTTTATTGTGCTTATTCAGATTACTATAGTTATGTTTTTAGCTACTAAAATTCTAAAATATAACATGCATGTACCAACTATTCAGTTATTAATTATATTAATGAGCTTTGGAGTAGTAGCCGTAGCAATCGGGCTTGCAATAGTGGCATTTGCCAAATCGTCTGCATCAGCTAGTAATCTATCCACCTTAATAATTACACCTTCTTGTATGCTAGGTGGTTGTTTTTGGCCAGTTTCTATGATGCCAGAATATCTTCAAAGACTATCAGATTTCATTCCACAAAGTTGGGCGCTGGGAGCTATAAGAAAGCTTCAAACAGGAGCGCAGTTTAAAGATATATTGTGGAATATAACAATATTATTAGGTTTTGCACTTGCGTTTTTTCTGATTTCAGTTTATAAAATGAAAAAAGATAGAAATGTAGAAAGATTCATTTAGTTGGGGACAGGTAACAACTAATTGATGTTTAGATGTTGAAAGGTTGGGGACAGGTAACAATTAATTCACCTTTAAGGCGGGGACAGTTAATAACTAATGCAAATTTAGAAGTATAAAGTTTGTTTAGTGCAATTCCTGTGATATAATAATAAAGTGAATTTGAGAAAAATTATGTAGTAATTTTTTAATATATAAATAAAAGGAGAAAAGTATATGCGCCTAAGAAAAAAATATTGGGCTAGGCCAGAGCTAGAGTCTAGCCATATTGTAGTAACAGACCATTATGTTCATAAAGGAAAATGGAATGACGAATTTAAAAATACTAATGAAATACATTTAGAACTAGGCTGTGGTAAAGGTGGCTTTATATCAGAAAGATCTAAGCAAAACCCTAATATTAATTTTGTAGGTATAGATTTAAAAGATGAAGTGCTAGTATTTGCCCTTAGAAAAGTAATAGAGGTAAGAGAAGTTAAAGGTGCAGAAGATCTAAATGTAAGACTTATGCCTCTAAATATAATGCTTATTGATGATGTTTTTGCAAAGGATGAGATAAGTAGAATTTATATAAATTTCTGTAATCCTTGGCCAAAGGAAAGACATAACAAAAGAAGATTAACTCACACTAAATGTTTAACAAATTATAAGAAATTCTTAAAGACAGGATCTGAAGTTTGGTTTAAAACAGATGACACAGAGTTATTTGAAGACTCAGTAGAGTATTTCAAAGAATGTGGATTTGAAATATTATTTTCAACCTATGACTTGCATAATAGTGATTTTAAAGAAAATGTAGTTACAGAGTATGAAGCTAAATTTGCGAGCCTGGGTATGAAAGCTATGTTTTTGAGGGCTAAACTAATATAGATAAATAATATAAACACAGTTAGAAGCACAATTGTCCACAGTAGAGCCATAAAATTTGGTTCTACTGTGGACAATTTTTCTTTTAGGGTACATTCAGTAATAAATCTAGAAATTCTAATGAATTTATTTAAGGGAAAGTGAGGATGATTAATTAATTTTAAATTTATTTATTTCAGCCCCTAACTGCTCGGCTAACATTTGCAGCTCACCTGAATGCTTTGTAAACTCTTCCATAGTGGCTGTTATTTCTTCTGTAGAAGCTGTAACTTGTTCTGAAGAGGCGGCTGTTTGTTCTGATATTGCAGAAATATTTTCGATTTCTAATACTGTAGATTGTTTTTTCTCATTTATATCAATAATAGATATTTTTACTTCATCAACTTTAGTAATCATTACTTCAATTGATTTTAGAATTTCACTAAATATCTTTTGAGTTTTAACTACCGCTAAGTCTTGCTCATTTACTACAGTTTCAGTGGATTTAATAGCATTTACCGCTACATCTGACTTTTTCTGTATGCTTGCTATAATTGTCTTTATTTCTTCAGTTGAAGTTTTTGACTGGTCAGCAAGTTTTCTTATCTCGTCTGCAACTACAGCAAATCCTCTGCCAGCTTCACCTGCACGTGCAGATTCAATACTTGCATTTAATGATAAAAGATTAGTTTGCTCTGTTATATTGGCTATTGTTTCAGAGATTGCATTTATTTGCTTAGTGCTTTCATTCATATCTTGCACTATATTGTTAACCTCTGCAGTAGCTATCTTAGTCTTATTTGATTTCTCAATTAAGGTATTTACCATTAATAGGCCTTTTGAGCCTAAATCTTTAGTATTGCTTGAAATTTTGTCCATTTCATTAGAGTTAACACTGATTTTATCTATTCTGTTTGATAGGTCCTCTATTTGAGAAGCACCATTTTGAGCATTTTGAGCTTGATGCGTTGCACCTACGGAAACTTCCTCTATTGCACTTGCTACTTCACTTATAGAAGCGGTTACCCCCTCTGACATATTGGTAAGACTTGTTGATGTTAGGAGTACCGTCTTAGAAGAGTTTGTAACACTATGCATAAGATCTGATATGTTTTTTATCATTAAATTAAAGGATATAGCTAAATCGTTAAATTCATCTTTTGTTGAAGCTTTAATAGACACCGTTAAGTCTCCATTTGATGCCTTAGCAAATACTTCTTTTAATTTCAGGATATTATTAGATATCCCCTTGCTTAATAATAATGACATAAATACTGAAATTATTCCCATTACCAATATCATTAAAAAGGTTGTTTGTAAAATAGATTTTGTATCACTGGATAATTCGCTTTCATCTAAAGTAGCTACGAGCTTCCAACCTGTTAATGCATTTGTTTGATAGACACCAAATTTTTTAGTACCATTATCTTTATAATTAACAAAACCACTATTTTCTGATTTTGCTTTATTCCAAAAAGTTAACTTGGAGGCTGCATTTGTGTTAATAAGCTCCTTTTGTGGGTGAGCTAAAATGTTGCCTGATACATCCGAAATAAACACATATCCTGTACTACCTACTTTCTTAGTAGATATTCGCTGTGCAAGTGTAGTTAATGTTAAATCTATTGCCACAACGCCAACTGCTTGTCCATTTTTTTCTACTGTTCGTGCAAGTGTAACAACAGTGTTTCCAGTTCCATTATCTTTATACGCAGGAGTTATTACAATTTGACCTTTATGCTCTAAAGCTTGTTTATACCAAGGTCTTGTGGTCGCATCATATCCCTTAGGCATTTTATCATTAGGATATGTATCAAACTTGCCAGAGGCAGTTCCATAATACATGCAAAGTATATCTCTGTTGCTTTCTTTTACGCCTTTTAATATATCAGGTATATATTTAGCATTATTACCTGTATCAACATTCACAAAATCATAATTACTTGATGCCATTAAAACCATATTAGAAAATCCATTAAAGTAATCAACTAATCCATTGTTTATTTCTGTAAGCGTTTGGCTACTTGTGACTGTTAATTTTTTACTGAGAATTGACTTTGACTGATTGTAAGAGCCAAAACCTGTTATTATTAATGGAATTACGCAAATTCCTACCAAACTAATAATTAATTTAGTACGAATGCTGTTCATTTTAAAACTTTTAAATTTCATATAATCTCTCCTTTTAAATTTATCCAACACATAACATAATAGGTTATTTGTCCACTGAAATCAATATAATTTAAAACATTTACAACAAAAATTTGATTTAATGTAAATAAAAACAAAAACAAAACAATCTAAATATAATTAAAAAATCAACAAGTACAATTCTATAAGTAGCATAGTAAGCATTACAAGATAATATAATAGTTCAGAATGTATAAATATTAATAGCAAGGGGTTGGGAACTTGATTCAGGAAAATAAAAGAGTTTATGATAGTGAGATTAACCTAATAAAAATTTTAATTATCATCATAGTCTTACTATTGGGCATATATTTTGCACAGAGTACCACAGTTATTAAATTTGATTCTAGGATTATTAATGATTTTTCTACAATTTTTCTTAGTATAATTTTTGAAGGTATACCATTTATACTAATTGGGGCATTAGCTTCTTCTATAATTCAAATATTTGTATCAGAGGAAGCAATTGCTAAAATAATTCCTAAAAATAAATTTATAGGAGTTTTAATTGCATCCCTAGTGGGACTTGTTTTTCCAGTATGTGAGTGTGCTATTGTTCCTATAACTAGGAGACTACTTAAAAAGGGTGTTCCACTAAGCATTGCAGTTACATTTATGCTATCAGTTCCCATAATGAATCCCGTGGTTTTATTGTCAACACATTATGCTTTTATGGGAATGTCATATATGGTAATAGCAAGAGCTATGTTTGGTATGATTGGCGCTATAACAATAGGTGTTCTTATAGGGGTACTTCATAAAGATAGTCCTTTTAAGCCACAAGTAGTAAAAAAGCCTAAAGGTAAATCACATAAGGCTGGTTGCGGTTGTGCACATCATACTCTGCAAAACCTTAAACATAATAATGATAACTGTTCTTGTGGGCATAGTCATAATAATAGTAAAGCAGGCAATGTGGTTACACGTAATATAGAGGAAATAATATCACATACAAGTGCAGAGCTATATGACATAGGTAGATTCTTCATAATGGGAGTTTTCTTATCTACATGTATGCAAGTTTTTATACCTAAAACATATATTTTATCAATAGGTGGTGGAGTGTTATCCTCCATAATGGTGATGATGATACTCGCTTTTGTATTATCAGTTTGTTCAGAAACAGATGCGTTTATAGCTAGAGGTTTTTTAGGTCAATTTACCTCAGGTTCAATTTTAGGATTTTTAATTTTAGGGCCTATGTTAGATATAAAAAATACAATTATGCTTTGTGGAAGTTTTAAATTAAATTTTGTAGCCAAACTTATTTTTCTTATAATTACTATCTGCTTTATTTTAGCTGTTATAGCAAATATATTTCCTCTTGAGGTGTTAAGCAATGCTTTAACTTTATAGATAATTCTTTATATGGATAAATCTATAATAAATATCTATCTACAAGGGATATATTAATAAATAACTATTATCTAATCACAGGGTTCTATAAGGAGGAAAGGTTTGAAAAAGAAGTTAAATTTAAATGAATTGATATGGTTTATTATACTCACAGGCTTCACTTGTTATTTTTATATGATAATAAGTACAAATAAAATAACTTTATTTGTACATCCCAAAATGGTTAAATACGTAAAATTTGCATTATATTTTTTTATTACTTTGCTTATTTTCCAAGGAAAAAATATTTACTCATTTAAAAAGGCTAAAAGGTTGAAAATTGGATATATCATGTTTTTAATCCCACTTACTTTAGGATTTATATTAAAACCGGTGGGTATGAGTACTTACAGCGCCATAAATAAGGGATTTTCATTAAATTCACAGTTGAAAATTAGTAACTTAAAGCATAAACATAAAGTTCTAGCGGATGGAACAGAGGTATGTGAGCATAATGAAGAACACATTAATTCTATTGACGGCGCTAACGTTTCATCAAATAAGTCTTTAGAAAATATAGTAGCAGTAAAAGCTGGAACTATAGATATTACTAAAGAAAATTTTATAAAAAGTTATGAAGATATATATGGAAATCCGCACAATTATGTTGGTAGAGTTATTAATACCAAAGGATTCATATATAAACAAAAGGGGCTTAATGAAGGGGAATTTATATTATCTAGAATCATTGTAAGTTGTTGCGCTGCAGATGCACAGCTCCTGGGAATTTTGTGTGGTTATCCCGAGAAAAAATCATTTACAGAAGGCACTTGGGTAAATGTAGAGGGAACACTTGGGGAGCGAGAATATGTGGATTCAAAAAGTGGACAAATTACTGTGATTCCAATAATTAAAGTGAATAAAATAGAAAAAATAGATAAACACAATAATGAATATATATATAATTAGTTTATTCCAAAATTCAAGAAACATATTAAAGAATATGAAATTCTTATTTATTGACATAACTCATGTAATGCTATAAACTTAACAATGTAGAAATACATTAAATATTGTGATTTTCAATAAATTTGATTTTATTATAGGATTTTTTTTAAAAAAGTGAATAGATATTTTTAGGTGCCTTTTATTGATTAAGCTATGTTAGTAGATTATTTAATAGGGTGAAAAGGGAATGTGGTTTAAATCCACAGCAGCCCCCGCTACTGTAATTGAGGACGAACCTTTTATAACCACCCGAAAGGGCAAGGGAAAGGGGAGAGTGAATCAAGAGCCAGGAGACCTGCCTAAATCAGTAATATTAAACTTTCGGCGGGAAAGAACTTGTAGAAATTAAGTTAGTGCAATGAAATTTTGTACATAACAGCAGGTGCGAAAGCTTGCTGTTTTTTATTTTGCATAAAAAAAGCATACAAGGAGGGATAGTAATGGCTAAAATAATGGTTCAAGGAACGGCTTCATCTGTAGGGAAAAGCATATTAGTAACAGCACTTTGCAGGATTTTTAAACAAGATGGGTTTTCTGTGTGTCCCTTTAAGTCACAGAATATGTCATTGAATTCTTATATTACATTGGATGGGAAAGAAATGGGTCGTGCACAAGTACTTCAAGCCTATGCAGCTGGGCTTGAGCCAGAGGTATTTATGAATCCAATTTTATTAAAACCTTCCTCAGATAAAAAGTGCCAAGTTATAGTTAATGGGAAGGTTTTTGGAAATAGTACAGCTATGGAATATCATAATATGAAAGTGGAATTTAAAGATATGTTAAAGATGCAGTTTGAAGAGTTAGAAAAGAAATTTGATATTATAGTAATGGAAGGCGCAGGAAGCCCAGCAGAAATTAATTTAAGAGATAGAGATATAGTAAATATGGGAATGGCAGAGCTTATAGATGCCCCTGTAATCCTGGCCGGAGATATAGATAAGGGTGGAGTATTTGCCTCTCTAGCAGGAACAATGCTTTTACTGAATGAGGAAGAGAAAAAAAGAGTTAAAGCCACTATTATAAATAAATTTAGAGGCGATATAGAAATTCTAAAGCCAGGTCTTACAATGCTAGAGGATATTATACATATCCCTTGCGCAGGAGTAGTGCCTTACTTTAGATTGGATTTAGAAGATGAAGATGGTACAGTAGAATTTAACAAAAAAATTACTGCACCTATTGATGTTGCTGTGATATGGCTTCCACATATATCGAATTTCACAGACTTAGATGCATTAAAGACTGAAGAGGATGTATCAGTTAGATTTGTTACAACTAAAGAAGAATTGGGAAATCCAGACTTACTTATAATACCAGGAACTAAAAATACCATTGAGGATTTAATCACGCTAAGAAAGTCAGGACTTGCAGAGGCCATTGTGAAATATAGCGTAGAAGGTAAAGTATTAGGTATTTGTGGAGGGTATCAAATGCTAGGAAATAGCTTAAATGATCCTTATGGCGTAGAAACAAATTTAGAAAAAATAGAGGGTATGAAGCTTTTAGACATAGATACAGTATTCGAGGAAGAAAAAATAACTACAAGAGTAAAGGCGCGCAGCATTAATATGAGAGATATTGACGTAGTGAATAGTGATAATATTGAAGTCTATGGTTATGAAATACATATGGGGATTTGTAAGTATGGGCATAAGGCAAAACCACTCTTTAAAATATATGAAAAGAATAGTGAGCACCCTTCTTTAGAAGGTGATCACTCGTCTTCCTTTGACGGAGCAATTAATGAAGGTGGAAATATTATGGGTACATATATCCATGGAATTTTCGATGGAGTAGAATTTAGAGAATATATAGTAAATGCGCTAAGAGTAAAAAAAGCTATGGGGCCTAAAAAATCTAAGGTCTACGAAAGTTTAAGAGAAAAAGAAATAGACAAGCTAGCAGATATAGTGAGAGATAGTATAGACATGGACTCAATCTATAAAATCATGGGACTAAAAAAGCCGGGGACAGTTAACAATTAATTGAACTAAAAAGCTGGGGACAGTTAACAATTAATTGAACTAAGCTGAAAAATTGAAGACAGTTAACAACTTTATAAAAAACTAAAACATTATAAGATAGTGAGGAATTAATATGGAAATTCTATTTGTGATGAATGTAGTAGATTTAATATTAGCGGTTATTCTAGACTTATTAATTGGAGATCCATATTGGTTTCCACATCCGGTGATTTATATAGGAAAACTTATATCTGCACTAGATAAGCTGGCTAGAAAGCTGTGTAAAACCAATAAGCAAATCAAAGTTTTTGGGGGGGCCATTGTAGTCGTAATAGCTTTTTCTAGTTTTTTAGTACCCTTTATAATTTTGAAGATTTCTAGTGAGGTTTTCTGGATATATCATATTCTTAATATAATATTGCTTTGGACAACAATAGCCACTAGAGGACTTCATAAAGAGGGAAAAAAGGTATATGACTCCTTAGCTAAAAATGATATTGAAGACGCAAGAGTTAAATTATCTTATATTGTAGGTAGGGATACAAAATCTCTTAGTGAATATGAAATAATAAGGGCAGATGTGGAGACTATTGCAGAAAATACAGCAGATGGTGTTATAGCCCCTATTCTTTATGCAATACTAGGTGGGGCGCCTTTAGCCATGATGTATAAGGGCGTAAATACTATGGATTCAATGCTTGGATATATGAATGAGAAATATAAATATATTGGATTCTTTCCAGCAAAAACAGATGATGTATTTAATTTTGTACCTGCAAGAATAACAGGATTTTTAATTTGTTTAGCAGCACCACTGGTTGGAGGGAATATCGCTGCCAGTATAAAAGTAATGATAAGAGATAGAAAAAATCATAAAAGCCCTAATTGTGCTTATCCAGAAGGTGCAGCAGCTGGGGCTATGAGAGTTCAGCTAGGTGGGACAAATATATATTTTGGAGAAAAAATGTACAAACCAACCATAGGAAATAAAATAAAAGAGTTAGGAAAAGAACATATAGTAGATACAATAAAATTAATGTATGGGTCAATGTTTTATTTAATAATACTATACGTATTATACGCAATATTAGTAATAGTGATGTGTTTTTGGAGATGATAAAATGATACAATTAATAGGACTAAAGCATGATGTGAAAATAGAAATCAGAGAAAAACTTTCAATTATACCAAAGCGTCAGGCAAAATATTTAGAAGCTCTTTTAAATATTTGTGAAGAGGCAGTTATTTTAAGTACTTGCAACAGGACAGAGATATATTTTGAATCTAAGGATGAAGATATTATAGGTAGAGTTTTTGAAGCATTAAATTGGGATAAGACTTTAATAAAGTGTGTAGAAAGTTATAAGGAAGAAAAAGCTATTAGGCACTTAATGGAAGTGGTTTGTGGATTTGATTCATTATTACTTGGAGAGGACCAAATTTTAGGACAAGTTAGGGACGCTTATGAAGCTGCGAAAGGTTCTAAAACAACTAAAAAGGAACTTCAAAGGCTTTTTGAAAATGCTATTGCCTGTGGTAAGGAATTTAGAACTAAATCTAAAATAAGTGATATACCAGTTTCCTCATCTTCTATGGTAGTTAAAAAGGCTATAGGTAGGGGCCTTAAAAACTTTATGGTTTTAGGCTGTGGAGCTGTAGGTGAATTAACCTCAAAATATATACTAGAGGGGAAAATAGATTTACTATATATTGCAGTTAGAGATCTTCAAAAGGTTAATATAGAAGATCCAAGAGTAAAAATGATACCCTTTAAGGATATACATAAGTATTATGAAGAGGTGGATTGTATTATATCTTGTACATCGGCTCCTCATACTGTGGTCCACTTAAAGGAGTTACCTAATAAGCGCTTATTATTATTCGATTTAGCTGTGCCAAGGGATATTGAAGAAATAGTAAGTGAAAATCCTTTATATGAAGTATATGACATAGATACGTTAAAAGACATCCATGATGATAACTATAAAAAAAGAGAAGCCTCTATGAAGAATAACAGATACATTGTGGATAAAGCTGTAAAAGACTATATAGAATGGAAAACCATGAAAGAGCTATCATCCTTTATAAAAAGGATAAAACACAATGGTGAAGATATCTACAAAGAAAGGTTAGATACTTTTAAGCACAAGAAAGAGACTAAAGATAATGAAAAATTAGCAGAGATACTTTTGAAGAGTACTTCAAATGCCTATATAAATAGAGCTATAGATGTCTTAAAGGAGGAACATTTGAAGGGGAGGGCTAAAGAATGTGTGGACATAATAAGCAGGATTTTTTAGCTTTAAAATAACCTTGATCACTTTGCTAGCCAATAAAATTAATATTTTAGTAGATTTTCAACTACACAATTGTAGTGATTTTTCTACTGTAGTATAAAAACATCAAAAATTAATATTAAGAAAAGAGGAAACTAATATGAAGAATTTAGACATATTCAATGAATCAAAACAATACATGCCTGGTGGAGTTAATAGTCCAGTTAGAGCTTTTAAAGATTTAACTGTAAATCCTCCAATTATTAAAAAAGGTATGGGTGCATACATTTATGATGAAGAGGGAAACAAATACATAGATTTCGTATGTGCCTGGGGACCTATGATACTTGGACATAGTGATAAAGAGGTAGTAAAAGCAATACAAGATACCTGTGCGGATGCTATAGCCTTTGGTGCGCCTACAGAATTAGAACTAAAACTTGCAAGGCATATTTGCAGCACCGTAGATAATGTAGATATGGTAAGAATGGTTAACTCAGGTACAGAAGCTACAATGAGTGCAGTTAAACTTGCAAGAGGGTACACAGGAAAGGATAAAATAATAAAATTTGCAGGTTGTTACCATGGGCATGCTGAAGGATTTCTAGTTCAGGCAGGTTCAGGAGTAATTACAGCGGGCATACCTGGATCTGCAGGTGTTCCAAAAGAAAGCATCATAAATACATTAATAGCAAATTACAATGATATAGATAGCGTAAAACAAATATTTGAGAAATACGGGGATGATATTGCCTGCATAATAATTGAGCCAGTGGCGGGAAATATGGGAGTTATCCCTGCTGAAAAAGAATTTTTGTTAGAAATCAGAAGTTTATGTGATAAATACAAGAGCCTACTTATTTTTGATGAAGTAATGAGTGGATTTAGAGTAGCATATAAAGGCGCGCAAAGCATTTATGGAATAACTCCTGATTTAATAACTTATGCAAAAATCATGGGAGGGGGACTTCCTTGTGGTGCTTATGGTGGTAAAAAAGAAATAATGGAGAAATTATCACCTATGGGACCAGTTTATCAAGCCGGTACTATGTCAGGAAATCCTGTGGTAATGGCAGCTGGATACGCAACATTAACTAAGCTTTATAATAACCCAAGTCTTTATGAGCACATGGAGAAGCTGTGTAAAAAACTTCAAAAGGGACTACTAGAAATTGCAAAAGAAAACGGCATACCAATGGTAGTTAATAGATGTGGTTCAATGATTACACCTTTCTTTACGAAAAAGAAAGAAGTTAAAAATTTTGAAGATGCTAAAACTTGTGATGCTAAGATATTTTCAAAATACTTTGAGCATATGATAACAAATGGAATAAATGTTGCACCTTCTCAATTTGAAGCAACATTTTTATGTGTGAAACATACGCAGGAGGATATTGAGAGATTCTTAGAGGTATTTAAGAGTTTTAAATACTAGGGGACGGTTAACAACTATTTGACAATTAAACAGTGAGGGACAGTTAACAACTAAATAGTTGTTAACTGTCCCCGCATTTAAATTGAAACCCCCCTATTATTTCAAGTTGAAAGTTATCTTGAAATAATAGGGGGTTATATTTATGATTCTATTTTGAAGTCAAATACCCTTCAGCCATTAAAAGTTCAGCTGTAAGAACTGCACCACCGGCTGCACCACGTAGGGTATTATGTGATAGGCAAACAAATTTGTAGTCAAACAAACTATCTTCTCGTAGTCTTCCAATTGATATGCCCATGCCTTTTTCAATATTTCTATCTAGCCTAGTTTGTGGTCTATCATTTTCCTCAAAGTAGGTTAAAAATTGCTTAGGGGCATTTGGGAGTTTTAAAAGTTGAGGTTTTCCCTTAAAACTTGCCCAATGCTGCAAAATAGTTTCTTTGGATGGTTTATCTTCAAAGGAAACAAACACTGCAGCTAAGTGGCCATCTGACACAGGAACACGTATGCATTGAGTTGAAATAATAGGATCCACAGCATTAACTACCATATCATTTTCTATATGACCCCAAATTTTTAGAGGCTCCTGCTCACTCTTTTCTTCCTCTCCACCTATATAGGGTATTACATTATCACTAATTTCTGGCCAGTCTGAAAATATTTTTCCAGAGCCAGATATAGCTTGATAGGTACAAACTAATATTTTTTTAGGTTTATATTGCATAAGTGCACTTATAGCAGGAACATAACTTTGAATTGAGCAATTAGGTTTAGCAACAATAAAGCCTTTTTTAGTTCCTAGACGCCTGCGTTGAACCTGAATTAATTCAAAATGGTCAGCATTTATTTCTGGAATAACCATTGGAACATCGCTAGTATGCCTATGTGCAGAGTTATTTGAAATTACAGGAGTTTCAGCTTTTGCATATTTTTCTTCAATTTCTCTAATTTCATTGGCAGGCATGTTGACAGCGCAGAATACAAAATCTACTTCACTGCTTATTAAATCTACTTGATCTATATTTTTTATTACTATACTTTTAACACTGTCTGGCATTGGCATATCTAATTTCCATCTATTATTTACAGCTTCAAAATAAGTTTTACCCACAGAGTTCTCACTAGCAGCAATAACAGCTATTTCAAAGTAAGGGTGATCTGCTAGCAGTGTAACAAGACGTTGACCAACAAATCCAGTTCCACCTAGTAAACCAACTTTTAATTTTTTATCCATTGTATTGATACCTCCATATTTTAATGATGTACATTTGTGATAACATATAAATGCTATACTTATATATATTCAAATCCACGTTACAAAGTTAATAATAAATATATAAAATTATATACAGTTTACTATTATTAATGATTATAATGTTAAAAAGTATATACTTCAAGTAAAAAATTATATAGAATAGATATGTACTTAAATTTATGTCTTGACAAAGAAGCTATAAGTTATATAATTTTTTTAGAAGATGTCTAAGAGAAATGGGGAATAAAGTTGGTTAAAAATGATAAAAATAAGATAAAGCTATATGGGTTTAACAATTTAACAAAATCATTAAGTTTTAATATTTATGATATTTGTTATACAAGGACGGAAGAAGACCGCAAGAAATATATAGAGTACATTGATGAACAATATAATGCTGAGAGATTAACAAAAATTCTTACTGATGTTACTAAAATAATAGGCGCTAGCGTACTAAACATTGCGAAGCAAGACTATGACCCTCAGGGAGCAAGTGTAACACTACTTATTTCAGAGGAAGAAATTCCACTATATATGGTTGACCCTTCTTGTAATAGAGGGATTTTAACTCCAATTCGTGAGAATATTGTGGCTCATTTAGATAAAAGTCATGTGACGGTACATACTTATCCTGAAAGTCATCCTCAAAATAATATAAGCACCTTTAGAGTGGACATAGATGTAGCAACATGTGGAACTATATCCCCATTAAAAGCTCTAAACTATTTAATAGGTAGCTTTGATTCTGATATTATTACTATTGATTACAGGGTTCGTGGCTTTACTAGAGACATGGATGGTAAAAAGCATTTTATAGATCATGAAATTAATTCTATACAAAATTATATAGCAAGTGAAACTATAAATAGATATAATTTAATTGACATGAATATATATCAATCTAATATATTTCATACAAAAATGATATTAAATGATTTTGAGCTTGATAATTATTTATTTGAGATTACAGAAAAAGATTTAAATAATGATGAAAAATGTGATATTATAAAGAAATTAAAAAAAGAAATGGTGGAAATATTTTATGGTATGGACATTTCTAATGGGTAACTTCTTTAAAACCCACTAAATCGTTTTAACTAAAGACTTCAAAAGGAGATTAATACTCCCATTGAAGTTTTATTTTTTTTGAGTCTATAGTTATGTAAGCTAAGAAATTTACTCAAAAATGAAAAAAATCTTTTGTTTATTTTAAATATTATGGAATATAAAGGGTTACAAATGATAAATAGGAACAAATATGGTATAATAAAATCAAAAAACAAAAAAAGGTAGGAGTTGTACATGCGTTGGTTAGAAATCACAAGGGGTAATCCTTTAAAAGGTAGTATTACTATACCGGGATCAAAAAACAGCTCGCTGCCATTACTTGCTGCGTGCTGTTTATGTGATGAAGTGGTTATATTAAAAAACATACCTAATATTTCTGATGTTAGCTTAGTATGTGATATTGCTAAGGATATTGGGATGAAGATAATAATTAAAGAAGATAAGTTAATACTAGATCCATCTAATATTAATAGTGCAATTATAGACCATAATAAATCTGCTGACTTTAGAGCCTCTTATTATTTTGCCGGAGCATTGCTAGCAAAATTTAAAAGAGTTTCTATAGGATACCCAGGAGGCGATGATTTTGGGTCAAGACCTATTGATCAACATATCAAAGGGCTTGAAGCATTGGGCGCAAAGTTTAATTTCTATAAGGATTATTATGTGGTCCAGGCAAATAAACTTATTGGAGCAGATATATATTTAGATGTAATTTCAAGCGGAGCAACTATAAATATAATGCTTGCAGCTGTACTTGCGCAGGGCAAAACAATATTACGAAATGCGGCTAAGGATCCGGAAGTTGTTGATGTGGCTATATTTTTAAATGAAATGGGCGCTTTTGTTAAGGGTGCTGGAACAGACATAATTACTATAGAAGGTGTAAAATCACTAGGTGGAGGTACCCACTGCGCTATTCCGGATAGATTAATTGCTGGGGCGTATCTAATGGCAGCAGCTATAACAGGAGGGGATATTAAAGCTTCCGGTATTATACCTGAGCATTTGATATCCTGCACAGCAAAGCTTGAAGAAGCAGGGGTATGTATAGAAGAAGGAAATGATTTTATAAGAGCATATACACAAGGTAAAATTCAGGGTGTAAATGTTAAGGCTACTATGTATCCAGGATTCGCAACGGATCTGCAACAGCCACTAACTGCCCTGCTGATATTAGCAAGCAGTCACAGTGTTATTGTTGATAAGGTTTATCCAGGAAGATTTAATCATTGCCAGGAGTTAAATCGCATGGGAGCAGATATTATTATAAAAGAAGGAAGTGCAATAATTCCTGGTAATAGGTCTTTAAAAGGAGCCTGGGTTAATGCTTCAGATGTAAGAGCTGGAATATCTCTTATTTTAGCTGGATTAATTGCGGAAGGTACAACCTATATTACTGGGGTGGAACATATTGAACGTGGATATGTGAATATTGTTAAGGATTTCCTATCACTAGGTGCGAATATTAAATTAGTTGAAACTGATCTGGAAGAAAATAAAGAGTTTGATATTTGCTAAGGAATGTGGCAGAAAATCAAAAAATAGATATTTAAAAATTATAAATATTATTAAACATAGATACCACTACATCTTTAAATTAAGATGTAGTGGTTATCTTTTTTTATTGCTAATACTAAGCTATCAAAGCGTTTTAACTAAAAAATACATAAGTTCAAAAAATATACTTATATTATAAATAAAAGATGGTAAAATTAAATAAAATTTAAAAAAATAAAAATTTCCAATTTTTTAATGTTTTTTTTATGGTTTTTTGATAATAATATGGTATAATTTCAAATATATTAATTAAATATTCTAACAAATTATAAAAAAGAAATTCTCTTTTCATTATTAAAAATTTAAAAGATGTAGAACATTATTTTTTACGGATATGGTTTTAGATTCTATTTATTGTAAACTATTGTATGTTAAATTATTAACAGAAGTTTAAAAAGGGGGAGAACTAGCATGTTAAAAAAAGAAATGATAGCTATGATACTCGCAGGAGGTCAAGGTTCAAGACTAAAACAATTAACAAAAGTCATAGCAAAGCCAGCGGTACCCTTTGGAGGAAAATATAGAATTATTGATTTTTCTTTAAGTAATTGTTCTAACTCTAATATAGACACGGTAGGAGTTCTTACTCAATACCAACCATTGACTTTAAACGCTCATATAGGCATAGGTGCACCTTGGGATTTGGATAGAAGAAATGGTGGCGTAAGTATGCTTGCCCCTTACCAAAGCGAAGACGGAGGCAATTGGTACAATGGTACAGCAGATGCTATATATCAAAATACAAATTACATTGATAGTTATGATCCAGAATATGTACTTATTTTATCAGGAGATCATATTTATAAAATGGATTATTCCAAAATGCTGGATTATCATAAAGAAAAAGCTGCAGATGTTACTATTGCAGTATTAGAAGTATCAAAGGATGAGGCCAGTAGATTTGGAATGATGAACACTCGGGAAGATAATACTATTTATGAATTTGAGGAAAAACCAGAAAACCCAAAAAGCAATTTAGCATCTATGGGAGTTTATATATTTAATTGGTCTGTTCTTAAACAACTTTTAAAAGAGGACAACCTTGATAAAAGTTCTAGTAATGACTTTGGTAAGAATATAATACCAAAAATGATAGAAAACAATCAAAAGCTATATGCCTATCCATTCAAAGGATATTGGAGAGATGTTGGTACTATTGAAAGCTTTTGGGAAGCCAATATGGATTTGCTGTCTGAAGACAATGATTTGAATATACATGATACTAAATGGAGAATATATACAGTTAATGCTATGTTGCCACCTCAATATATTGGACCTGAGGCTAAGATAAGTAATGCCATGGTAAATGAGGGTTGTACTGTTTTTGGAGAGGTAAACAATTGTGTGCTTTTCCAAGGAGTACATGTAGGAAAAAACACAAAAATAACCAATTCGGTCATTCTGCCAAATACTAAAATAGGAAATAATGTGGTCATTGATAAAGCAATTATCGGAAGCAATGTTTGCATAAGACGTAATTCACACATTGGCAATGGAGAAGATATTATTGTTATAGAAGAAGGAAAGGACATTAAAGTTGATTCGAAAATATTAACTAAATTATAAATTGAGGGAGGTGCAAGTATGCTTAAAAACTACATAGGAATATTAATGCTAAATGAGAATGAAGATAATATTAAAAGTCTTACAAAATCAAGGCCCATAGCATCTATACCTATAGGCGGAAGATACAGGATTATTGATTTTGTGCTTTCAAATATGGTTAATTCAGGTATTTATAATATAGGTGTGTTTGCTAACACAAAAACTAGATCACTCGTGGACCATTTAGGCTCAGGCAAACCTTGGGACTTGGATAGAAAAATAAACGGGCTATTTTTATTTAATTCAACAACAGATGGATCTAGGTTAAGAGATATAGATGCATTAAGTGAAAATATAGAATATATTCGTAGAACAAAGCAAGACTATGTAGTGATGTCTTCTTCCTATATGTTATGTAACATGGATTATAATGAGGCTGCTAAGTTTCACGAAGAGTCAGGTAGTGATATAACCTTATTATACAAAAAAACAAACAATGGAAAAAAACATTACATAGATAACAATACACTTTATATTAATGAGGAAAATAAGGTTTTGAGCATTGGTAAAAACATTGGAGCAGAGGACAAACTAAATATATCCATGGAAATGTTTATAATGAAAAAAAGCACCCTCATAAACATTATAAACAATGCAGTTCAGACAGGATATAATAATTCCATAAAAGCAGCTATTTATAATAGTGTTTCTAAGCTTAATGTAAATGCATTTGAGTTTAAAGGATACCTTCAATGTGTGAATTCTGTGAAGAATTATTACAAAACTAGTATGGATATGCTAAATGGAAAAGTAACCAAGGAATTATTTTTTAACAATGGGTTAATTAATACAAAGAGTAAAGATGGAGCACCTACTAAATACTTTAATGAGTCAAAAGTTAAAAATGCATTGATATCCAATGGATGTATTTTAAAAGGAAGTATAGAAAATAGTATAATTTCAAGAAGAGTAATAGTTCATGCCGGTGCAGAACTTAAAAATTGCATAATATTTGAAAGTTGTGAAATCAAACAAGGATGTAAATTAACTAATGTTATTCTTGATAAGAATACTATTATACATGAGAATACAGTATTGAAAGGAGATGAAGATTTCCCAGTTGTTATAGAGAAAAAATCCAGATTAGAATAATAAAAAAACTAAGGGGGGTTTAGTATGAAAGTATTATTTGTGGCTTCAGAAGCTTATCCTTTTATAAAAACTGGAGGTCTGGGTGATGTAGCATATGCGCTACCTAAGGCATTAAGGAAGATGGGTATTGATGCAAGAGTTATTATACCAAAATATAGTACCATTCCACTGTCCTTTAAAAATTGTATGGAAAATCTAGCTAGTTTTACTGTGCCAGTTGGGTGGAGAAATCAATATTGTGGTTTGAAATACTTAACTTATGAGGATATACCTTACTACTTTGTAGATAATGAATACTATTTTGAAAGACCTGAGATATACGGATGTTATGATGATGGAGAGAGATATTCTTATTTTTCAAAGGCCGTGCTAGAATCTATAAAACACATGGGAGATTTTGTGCCAGATATAATTCATTGCAATGATTGGCACTCCGGAATTTTGCCGGCACTGCTTAAAGATAGCTATAGTGATGATGAAATGTACAGTGAAATAAAAAGTGTATTCACTATTCATAACTTAAAATATCAAGGAGTATTTCCAAAAGAAATACTTGATGAGTTATTAAATTTAGATGAGGGGTATTTTAGTGATGATGCACTTAAATTTTATGATGCTATATCCTTTATGAAGGGCGGAATTGTTTTCGCAGATGCAGTAACTACTGTAAGTGAAACTTATGCAGGGGAAATACAGACTCCGTTTTATGGTGAAGGACTAGATGGGTTATTGCGCTCAAAATCAGAAAAACTATATGGCATAGTAAATGGTATAGATTATGAACTCTATAATCCTAAAGTTGATAAAAAAATATTTTGCAATTTTGATTCAGACTCTATAAAACAAAAGGTGAAGAATAAATTAAAACTTCAAAATCAACTATCTTTCACCGTAAATGAAAACATACCATTGGTAGGAATTGTAACTAGACTAGTAAAACAAAAGGGTTTAGATTTAATAGTTGCGAAACTTCAAGAACTCTTAAGCCTTCCTATTCAAATAGTATTGCTTGGTAATGGCGATGGGTACTATGAGGATATATTCCAATATTATGCGTCTATATATCCAAGCAGAATATCAACAAATATTGTTTTTGATGAGGTTCTAGCACAGAAAATATATGCTGCTTCAGACATGTTTTTAATGCCATCATTATTTGAACCTTGTGGTATTGGTCAGCTTATAGCCTTAAAATATGGAAGTATTCCAATTGTACGTGAAACTGGAGGGTTAAAGGACACAATTATACCTTATAATAAATATACTGGTACTGGCAATGGTTTTTCTTTTGAAAATTACAGTAGTGATGAATTAATGGACACCATAACTAGTGCTCTAAATTTATACGACGACAAAGATTCTTGGAATAAATTAGTTAAAAATGCCATGATTTCTAACAATAGTTGGGAAAGTTCAGCTAAAAATTATATGGATTTATATAGTAATTTAATAGATTAAGATTTAACGACCCAAGAGATGATTTTATTTGTTGTAGATTTTAAAATTTTTAGGTGGTGAGTATTGTGGTAATAGATAAAGAAGAATTTAAAGTGGATTATATAGAAAAGTTACAGACTATGTTTGCAGAAGAGGCAGTAGATGCATCTAGGCTACATCAATATGATGCATTAGGCGCATTAATAAAAGATTATTGTTCTAAATCTTGGATAGAAACTAATAAAGAATACGGGAAAAGCAAAACAAAACAAGTGTATTATTTTTCTATGGAGTTCCTAGTTGGTAGGTTACTCAATAGTAATTTAGTTAATCTAGGTATAAAAGATATTTGTGAGGAGGCCTTTGCAGATCTCGGAATTAGTTGGATAGATATAGAGGATATAGAACTGGATGCTGGACTTGGTAATGGTGGTCTTGGAAGATTGGCAGCATGCTTCTTAGATTCCATGGCATCTACGAAAGTGCCCGGTCATGGCTGTGGTATAAGGTATAAATATGGACTATTCAAACAGAAAATAGAAGATGGGTATCAAGTAGAAGTTCCCGATAATTGGCTAAAAAACGGTAACGTTTGGGAAATAAGAAAAGAAAATAAGGCTGTAGAAGTAAGATTTTATGGAGATGTATATTTGAAGGAAGAAAATGGGGAAACAAAAGTTATCCATGAAAATTATCAATCTGTAAGAGCGGTACCCTACGATACTCCAATAAAAGGATATAAAAATAATACTGTAAATACACTAAGACTTTGGAGTGCTGAGACTATGGAAGAAGATTTTGATTTTTCATCTTTTAGTCAAGGTAATTATGCAAAAGCAGGTGAGGAAAAATATTCAGTTGAGGCTATTTCACAAGTTTTATATCCGGATGATAGCTACGAAAAAGGACGACTCCTAAGACTTAAACAAGAGTATTTTTTTGTAAGTGCTGGAATGCAAAGTATTATGAAAAGTTATAAAAAAATGAAGATTTCACTTAGTGAATTTCATAAGCATGTGGCCATACAGATAAATGATACCCACCCAGCTGTAGCTGTGGCTGAGCTTATGAGACTGCTAATGGATGATCAGGGACTTAGTTGGGATGAGGCTTTTACTATTACAACGGGTACAATGGCCTACACTAACCATACAATTATGGCAGAAGCACTAGAAAAATGGCCTGTAGAAATGTTTAAAAAACTACTTCCACGTATTTACATGATTATAGAAGAAATAAATAGGCGTTTTTGTAATGAAGTTTACCATAAGTACAATGGAGATTGGAATAAAGTTAATAAAATGTCCATTATTCATGACGAATATATTAGGATGGCATATTTAGCTATTATTGGAAGTCATTCTGTTAATGGAGTTGCAAAGCTGCACACAGAATTATTAAAGCACCAAGAACTTGCGGATTTTTATGAATTCTTTCCAGAAAAATTTAATAATAAAACTAATGGCATAACTCATAGAAGATGGTTATTAAATTCTAATAAAGGGTTAGCAAACCTTATAACTGAAACAATAGGCGACAAGTGGATAAAATCTCCAAATGAACTCAATAGATTAATGGATTATGCGCAGGATGCTGCTTTTCAACAGAAAACACAAGATATAAAGACAAATAACAAGATAACTTTTTCAAATTATATATTATCAAATTATGGCGCTAAAATTGATCCAAGTTCCATATTTGATGTTCACGTAAAAAGAATGCATGCCTATAAAAGGCAACTTTTAAATATCTTCAATATAATGCATTTGTATAATCAACTTCGGGAGAATCCTAATTTAGATATAGTGCCAAGAACTTTTATATTTGGTGCAAAGGCTTCACCAAGTTATACTTTAGCAAAGCAAGGTATTAAGCTCATTAATACACTTGCTAAAAAGATAAATAATGATCCTATAGCTCGCGATAAAATAAAGATAGTATTCCTTGAAAATTATGGAGTATCAATAGCTGAGAAAATTATTCCTTGTGCTGATGTTAGTCAGCAGATATCTACTGCATCTAAAGAAGCTTCTGGAACTGGTAATATGAAATTTATGATGAATGGGGCTATAACAATAGCAACTTTAGATGGAGCTAACGTAGAGATATTTGATGCAGTGGGAAAAGAAAACATTGTTTTATTCGGACTAACTTCTCAGGAAGTAATAGAGTATTACAAGAATAGAAATTATAGAGCTTCTGATATTTATAATAGCGATATGAGATTAAATTGTATAGTAAATCAGTTGATAAATGGATTTTTAGAAACTGATAAAATGGAATTTATGACTATATACGATAGTTTGATCCCTCACAATGATGAATTCTTCGTACTTAAAGATTTTGATTCTTATGTAAGGGCTCAAAGTGAAATTGATTCTCTATTTAGACAAAAGGCTATTTGGCAAAGAATGGCTATTACGAATATTGCGAAGTCTGGAATATTCTCCAGCGACAACACTATAAATCAATATGCCAAAGAAATTTGGGATACACCAACGTTTAGAGTTAAATTATAATTATATATAAATACAAGTAAGTATGCTAGCCTACAAATAGGTTAGCATGATTTTTTGGGGACGGTTAACAACTAATTAATGTTTAATTAGTTGTTAACCGTCCATTTTTATTACTAAATAAATAATTTAGTGCAAAATGCTTAATGACATTTCAGAAGGAAAGTCTCCCATTTCTATAAGTGGGGGTCACATACTACAACAAAAGGAAAACTTCAGTGGGGGGATAACAATTCAGAATTATTAACTGATCCAGAGGTCTACAAAGGGGTAAATTTCATTATTAATTCTTTAATTGCAGCGACCCAGGAGATGATTTAATGGAATATTTCACATTGAAATCTACAAATAAGTACAATCAATAAAAAAATGTTGAATTAATAAAAAAAATGTTGTAATATTGTTATAAAGAATACATATACGAACAATTAACAAGAAAATAAAATTTAATATTCGTAAACTCATATATGCTTAGAAATATGGACTAAGCGTTTCTACCAAGTAACCGTAAAATACTTGACTATGGGTGTTTTGATAAAATAGTGCAATGATTTTGGAATACGTCATTATTGTGGTTACCTTTATTTTAAAATATAAAAAGTTTGTTCTTTAAGATTAAAGAAATTACTTTTTATACTTATGAATTTTAGGGTTATTATTTTTATTATAAACTCCCTAGTTAAAATTAACTGTGGAGTTTTTTTTGTTGTTTAAAATATGTTGAAAATTTAATGAATAAAGGAGAAAAATTATGGAAACATTAAAGAATAAGATATTAGTTGAGGGAACAATAATAGGTAGTGAAATCTTAAAGGTGGATAGCTTTTTGAATCATCAAATTGATATAAACCTTTTTAATGAAATCGGAAAGGAATTTAAAGAAAGATTTGCGAGTTATGAAATTACAAAAATACTAACAGTTGAAGCATCTGGTATAGGAATAGCATGTATTGTAGCGCAATATTTTGGTAATATTCCTGTAGTTTTCGCAAAAAAACATGAAGCTGCTAATTTAGATTCTGATACATATGAAGCAGATGTATTCTCCTTTACAAAAAATAAGAATTATAAGATAAGAGCCAGTAAAAAATACATAAATAGTGAAGATAAAATTTTAATAATTGATGATTTTTTAGCAAATGGAAATGCAGCACTGGGACTTGTAGAAATTGTACGTCAGGCTTTAGCTGAGGTTGTTGGAGTGGGAATTGTAATTGAAAAGGCATTTCAAGATGGACGCAGTCGAATAGAAAAGGAAGGTATTAAGGTAGAGTCATTGGCCATAATAAAATCTATAAAAGACAACAAGGTAGTTTTTAAATAAGGAGTGGAATTATATCACCTTTTAGGTGGTAAGCAGTTCACATAAGGATTAATAATTAGTATTACTAGACAAAATGTATGCAAGAGAAGAATAAAGGGGGTATTTATAATGAAAAAAAAATTAGGAAGCTTACTAATAGCATTTACATTAATTATATCTTTAGCCTTAGTTGGATGTGGTAGTGAGAAAAAAACTGAGACAAAAGATACTGTGAAAAAAGAAATAAAGGTAGGATTTATATATGTAGGACCAGTAGGAGATGAAGGTTGGACTTATTCTCATGATATTGCAAGAAAAGAGCTTGAAAAACAACTGGGTGTAAAGACACTATTTAAAGAATCAGTAAAAGAGGATTTAGCAGAAGTAGAAAAGGTATGCGAAGAAATGATTAATGGAGGAGCCAATGTTATTGTAGGAACAAGCTTTGGCTTTATGGATGGGATGGAAGCCTCTGCAGCAAAGCACCCTGATGTTAAATATCTTCATGCATCTGGATACAAAACATCAGAAAATATGTCAAATTATTTTGGACGTATGTATCAAGCGAGATATCTTTCAGGTAAAGTTGCTGGAATGAAAACTAAAACTAATAAAATAGGATATGTAGCAGCACATCCAATTCCAGAAGTAATAAGAGGAATCAATGCTTTTGCACTAGGGGTACAATCGGTGAAACCAGAAGCAATAGTAAAGGTGAAATGGACTAATACTTGGTATGACCCAGCTAGAGAAAAAGAAGCAGGAAAAGCACTAATTGCTGAAGGTGTAGACGTAATTACTCAGCATCAAGACACTGCAGGACCATTACAAGCAGCAGAAGAAGCTGGAATATCTGCTATTGGGTATAATACAGATATGCAAGCTAAAGCACCTAAAGCATACATGACATCACCAGTTTGGAATTGGACACCATATTATGTTGAGCAAATAAAAGCTATTCAAGCAGGTACTTGGAAATCAGGAGGTTATTGGAAAGGCTTAGAGTCTGGAATTGTGTCTCTTGCACCACTAACGGCAAATGCACCAACTGGAGCAAAAGATGCTGTGGAAACTGGTAAGGCAGCTATTATAAGCGGTAAAAATAAAATATTTGTAGGTCCACTAAAAGATCAAAGTGGAGCGGTTAAAGTTGCAAAGGGTAAAGTTATGACTGATCAAGAATTATTACAATTCAAGTGGTTTGTTAAAGGAGTAGAAGGAAAAATAGAAAAATAATATATATTTAAAATATTAAGGACAGGAGAACTAAAATATGGATAAAATCCCTTATGTATCTATAGAAAATATTAGTAAGACCTTCGGAAAAGTAGTAGCTAATGTGAATATGAATTTAACGGTGCATGGTGGAGAAATCCATGCACTTTTAGGTGAAAATGGAGCAGGTAAAAGCACTCTTATGAACATGCTATCAGGGGTATATACCCCTGATAGCGGTTCTATTTTTATTCATGGGAAAAATATGAATTTCACTTGCCCAAAGGATGCCATAAAAGCTGGAGTAGGAATGATTTATCAACATTTTAAATTAGTTGAGGAAATGACTGCCAAGCAAAACATATTACTAGGTCAAAATAGTGGCATATTTTTTAAGGACAAGTTAGAAGTTAAAAAAATTGTTGATATATGTGAAAGATTTCAGTTGGAGATAGATATAAATAAATATGTTTGTGACATGGCAGTTGGAGAGAGGCAAAATCTTGAAATATTAAAGGTGCTTTATAGAGGTGCTGATATTTTGGTATTAGATGAGCCTACCACAGTATTTACGCAAAGTGAAACAGCTAAATTATTCAAGATAATGAAAAAGATGAAAGAGCAAGGTTGTGCAATTATATTTATAAGCCATAAAATGGATGAAGTGATGGAAATCTGTGACAGAATTACTGTTTTAAGAAAAGGTGAAGCTGTAAAAACCGTGGAAAAAGAAAATGCCACACCAAAATATCTAACAGAACTAATGATGGGACGCAGGGCGGATTTATCTATAAATCGTGTTGATAAAGAGCCAGGAGAAATATTGCTACAGGTAAAAGATTTGAAAGTGTTAAACGCTGAAAAGGCAGAAATAATTAAAAATATTAGTTTCAGCTTAAGACGCGGTGAAATTCTTGGTGTAGCTGGAATTGCTGGTAGTGGACAAAAGGAATTATGTGAAGCCATTGCAGGAATCGAGAAGGTAGCTGGTGGCGAAATATTTCTTGAAGGAGAGAACCTGGTAGGAGAATCTCCTAGAGATATTATTAATAAAGGTATAAGCATGAGCTTTATACCAGAGGACAGATTAGGAATGGGCCTTGTTGCGTCGTTGGACATGGTGGATAACCTTTTGCTAAAGGATTATCATAAACAAAAAGGACTATTTATAGATAGAAAACCAGTCATTGAAAAGGCAAGAAAAATGGTGGAGGAGTTTGAAATTAAAACACCAGACATATATCATCCTATAAAATATTTATCCGGTGGAAATATTCAAAAAATATTAGTGGGAAGAGAATTAAGCATGTACCCAAAAATACTTATTATGGCATATGCCGTAAGAGGTCTGGATATTAATACATGCTATACAATTTACGACCTAATAAATGAAGAAAAGAAAAAAGGAACTGCGGTATTATTTATTGGAGAAGATTTGGATGTGTTAATTCAATTATGTGATAGGATTATGGTAATTTGTCATGGTGAGGTAACTGGCATTGTTTCTGCAGTGGATGCTTCAAGAGAAAAAATTGGTATGATGATGGTGGGAAAAACAGTTGAGGAGGGGATATAGATGATGCACATTGTTAAAAAAGCTGAAATAAGTAAAACTGATAATTTTAAAATCAGATGCATTGCAATTCTCCTATCCCTTTTGGTATTAGGTATGTTTTTGCTAGTAATTAAACTTAATCCAATAGATGTATATGCTGCGATTATAGAGGGGAGCCTTGGATCTACTTATAGTATTAAGCAAACACTTATTAAGGCAATACCACTTATTATAACTTCACTTGGTATATCTATAGCCTTCAAAATGCAATTTTGGAATATTGGTGGAGAAGGGCAAATAGTAATGGGAGCTTTTGCCGCTAGCTTTTTTGCTTTAAAATTTCCTCATATGGATAAATTGCCACTATTACTCTTAATGTTTTGCGCAGGAATACTCGGTGGTGGCTTATGGGCATTAATTGCAGCCTTACTTAAAGGTAAATGGAAAACTAATGAAACGATTGTAACCTTAATGCTAAATTACATAGCTTTAAAATTTATCACCTATTTGCAATATGGACCTTGGAAGGATAAAAGGGCAATGGGTTTCCCTAAAATACCTAATTTTTCTCCAAATGCAACGCTACCAGATGTTTTTGGCATAAATATGGGATGGATAATTGCAATTATACTTGTTATTCTAGTTTATATTTTCATGAAATATACTAAAAAGGGCTATGAAATTGCGGTGCTTGGTGAAAGTGAAAAAACAGCAATATATGCAGGAATTAAAATTAGAAAAACCATGTATATAGCTATATTTTTAAGTGGCGCTCTATGTGGAATCGCTGGCGTAATTCAAGCATCAGCAGTTAGTAGAACCTTGACTGCGGAGGTGGCAGGTGGTGCTGGATTTACAGCTATAATTATAGCTTGGCTTTCAGCCTTAAGTGCACCTATTATAGTAATAGTATCTGTACTTTTTGCGGCACTTTTACAGGGAGCCTCATTTATTCAAACAGCCTTTGGAATACCTCAAGCGGCGGCACAGCTAATACAGGCTGTAATACTGTTTTTCGTATTGGGCAGCGAATTCTTTACTAGATATAAAATAAATTTTCGAACCGTAAATTTTCAGAAAAAGGGAGGTAATAAAAATGAATAGTATAACAACATTTTTAGCCGCTGCAGTTGTAGCTGGTACGCCTCTACTTTTTGCTACCTTAGGTGAAATATTAACTGAAAAAGTAGGTAATCTTAATTTAGGTGTAGAAGGTATGATGCTTATGGGCTCTGTCATTGGATTTATGGCAGGTTTAAGTACAGGAAGTCCAATTATAGCAATGTTAGCTGCGGCGATTGCGGGAGGCTTTGGTGCACTGATTTATGCATTCTTAACTATAACACTAAGAGCAAATCAAGTTGTATGTGGGCTTACACTAACTATATTTGGAACTGGTTTTTCAAGTATGGTAGGTAAAAAATTGATAGGGCAAGTTACCCCAGATAAAATTAAAACATTTTTTGTGCCTAAAAGAATTCCTCTAATAGGCGATATACCTTTTATAGGCGATATATTTTTTAATCAAGATGTATTTGTATATCTTGGATATATTATAACCCTACTTTTGTTTATATATTTATATAAAACTGCTAAGGGCTTAAATACCATGGCGGTGGGAGAAAATCCAGCGGCTGCTGATGCAGCTAGTATAAATGTTAATTTATATAAATATGTTAATACCTTAATAGGTGGAGCTCTTTGCGGTCTTGGTGGAGCATATCTATCCCTTGTTTATGTACCAGCTTGGCAAGAGAATGTAACAGCAGGCAGAGGGTGGATAGCAGTGGCCTTAGTGATTTTCGCCACTTGGAGGCCTCATAGAGCACTTATAGGCGCATACCTATTTGGTGGTCTTGACATATTAGGATTTAGACTTCAGGGTCTACCTAATTTTGCAGTAAACCAATATCTTATTGATTTGCTACCTTATATAGTTACAATAATAATTTTAGTAATAGTGTCCATGAAGAAATCTAGCAAAAATTCACCACCGGCTGGACTTTCTAATGCTTATTTTAGGGAAGAAAGATAAGTGCTAGTGATGGCAATGTTAGGAAATAGTTAACATTGCCGGCACTTTTAAAATCATGAAATCATGGGGACAGTTAACAATTAATGCACTTTTAAATGGAAATAGTTCAAATAGTTGTTAACCGTCCCCAACTATTTTATGAATAATTTCAAACAACTTTGTATTTTATGATTTTTTTGTGTATAATGGATAGTGTGATATTTAAATGGTAACAATGATAAGAAAGTCAGATAAACAAAACTGATTTTATGTTCGGTCTATGAAATCATCAAAATAACCATGATTTGAATAAGCATATATAGAATGAAATATTAGTCTATATAGGTAATTCAAGGATAGTTTTAATAATAATTATTTAATAGAAGGAGTGTATTATATGACAACAGAAAATTTAACAACAGAAAATAAAGAAGAAATATCAATGAAAGACGTGATGGGCAGTATTGAGGAATCTATGGATTCTACAAACGCTGGAGATAGCGATAAAGTATGGGAAAAATTGCAAGGAATTTTAGATGAAAATAAAACTTTTGAAATTACTATTAATGAAATAGTAAAAGGTGGAGCTACTGCTGATGTTGACGGAATTAGAGCGTTTATACCTGCTTCGCAAATGTCAAATGCTTACATAGAAAATTTACAAGATTTTAAAGGAAAAACTATGGAAGTTAAGATAATTGAATTAGAGAAAGAAAACAAAAAATTAGTTTTATCTAGAAAAGCTATAGAAAAAGAAGAAAATGAAGCTAAGGGAAATTTAGTTTGGGATGAACTTAAAAAAGGCGACATGAGAAAAGGCGTTGTAACTAGACTTGCTAAATTTGGTGCTTTTGTAGATTTAGGTGGCGTTGATGGTCTTATTCACATTTCAGAATTATCATGGAAAAGAGTTCAAGATCCATCAGAGGTAGTATCTGTTGGACAAGAATTGGAAGTTCGTGTAATAGATCTTGATAGAGAAAAAGGAAGAATATCTCTAGGACTTAAAGCAGCAGCAGGAAACCCTTGGAATAATATATCAAGCACATATAAAACAAATGATATAGTAGAGGGAACTGTAGTAAGAATAATGGAATTTGGTGCTTTTGTTCAACTACCTTCAGGTATAGATGGACTTGTTCATCTATCAGAAATATCAGAAGATCGTATAGAAAAGGTTTCTGATGTATTAAAGGTTGGAGATGTTGTAAAAGTTAAAATTGGTGATATAAATGAAAAAGATAGAAGAATAAGCTTAAGTATTAAAGAAGCATTAGATAAAAGTTATGGTGATCTTTCACAGTATAATGGTGAAGAACAAGGCTTAACTTTAGGAGATATATTAAAAGATAAATTTAAAGATTTTAAATTTGAATAAATCCTTTCATAGTTTTGTTTAGACAAAGCTGAAAAAATAACAAGTCAGTATGCTAGCATATTGACTTGTTATTTTTTTTTGATTCTTATATTTTATTTAAAATTAGCAGTAAAACCACTATGAATTACAATAAGTTGGAATAACTCTCGTAGTATTATTGAGAAATATATAAATATTTCTCATAAATAATTATATAATTGGTAAAACTGTATAAGTAGATACTTTGCTTTATAATTTATTTAACATTGGATATGTATCTAAAATAAAAAACACATATTTTATGTGTTTAATCAATTAAGGGAGGGAGTATAATTATGGATAAAAAAGAAAGCTCAACTCATATGATTAGTAGAGTAGTTAAGGATAATAGTGGAGAAATAACAGCCTACGAATTCGAAAATGGAGATATAGTTTCAAAAGAGCAAGCAGTCCTTTTGGCGAGGCAAGGCAATATAGGCGGAGTTTCTATATCAACTTCAAAAAAAGGTGAAGAATTTCTCAGAAGTTTACCAGATGGAGATAAATCCAATAATTTAGACAGTTTACCAGTTATAGACGATAACGATATCTATTAAGAAGCAGGGACATTAGGTTGTCCCTGCTTTTTAGTTAGTTAAATGGGGACAGTTAACAACTAACAGACCTTTTTTAGGTTAATATTGGACAAGTGTGTTTTAATAGGGGACAGTTAACAACTAATTAAACTAATGCAACTATTGAACACTATTTAAGTTTTATGTGTTAAAATTAAGGGGTAGACTTAGATCAGAATGGGGGTATAAGTAAGTGGAAATTTTAAAAAATACTTTGCAGTGCATTGAACCGGCAAATATACAGGCTATGAAAAAGGCTTGGGAAAGACTTGATAGTTTAACAAAACCTATAGGAAGTCTTGGTGAAATAGAAAATATTATAGCCAAAATGGCAGGTATTACTGGAGAGATACATAACAAGATTAATAAAAAAAATGTGGTTATAATGTGTGGCGATAATGGAGTGGTAGAAGAAGGAGTATCTAATTGCCCTAAAAGTGTAACGGCCACAGTTACTAATAATTTTACTAAAAAAATTACCGGCGTATATGTTTTATCAAAATTTGTTGGAAGTGATATTACAGTTGTAGATGTAGGGGTTGATGCAGACTTTAATAACCCTAAAATCATAAATAGAAAAATTGCATACGGCACCATGAATATGATTAAGGGGCCTGCAATGACTAAGGAGCAAACAATAAAAGCTATAGAAATTGGTATAGAAACAATTGATGATTTGGCAAATAAAGGATACGATTTGTTTGGTACAGGGGAAATGGGTGTAGGAAATACTGCCACAAGTGCAGCAATTTTAAGTGTTTTTTCGGGGCTTGATGTAGAGATGTCGGTAGGTAAAGGCTCAGGAATTACGGAGCAGCAATTTACGAATAAAAAAAGAGTGGTTAAAAAGGCTATTGAAGTAAATAAACCAGATAAAAATGATGTTATTGATGTACTTTCAAAAGTTGGAGGATTTGACATTGCAGCACTATGTGGTTGCTTCCTATCAGCTGCGAAAAATAGAGTGCCCATTGTTATAGATGGGTTTATAGCTTCAGCAGCTGCACTTTGTGCTTATAAATTAAACCCCATGGTAAAGGAATATATATTTGCATCTCACTTATCTGCGGAACCTGGAGCAGCGTTTATAATGAAGGAAATAGGACTTGCACCTATGCTGAATTTGAATATGCGACTCGGCGAAGGTTCAGGGTGCCCTCTTGCGTTTAATATAATCGAAGCGGCGTTATTCACAATGGATAATATGGGAACATTTGAAGAGGCAACCTTGGATAGCAAAAAGTATATAGATATAAGGGATAATACCATAGGGCACGATTTAGGTGAGAAATTATGAACATTTATTTGTTAAGGCATGGTCAGACGGAAGAAAATAGAAGAGGCTCATATTATGGTAATTTGGATGTAAGTCTAAATGCAATCGGAATAAGTCAAGGAAATAAAGCTAATGTTTTCTTTAATGATATAAAATTAGATAGAGTATATGTTAGCGATAAAAAAAGAACCACAGAAATGGCAAATTTGGTTTTAGGACAATCGGAAATTCAAGTTATACAGGATAATAGAATAAATGAGACTAATTTTGGAGATTTTGAAGGAAAAACATATGAGGAGATTAAGACGCTCTATCCCAAGGAATGTCTTTGTTGGCAAAACAATTGGATGGAATTTGTACCGCCTAGAGGTGAAAGTTATATTCAGCTATGTGAAAGAGTTAAAAGCTTTATGGAGGATATTAAAAAATTAGAATATGATAATATTTTAATTTGTACTCATTCTGGAGTAATAAGAGCTATATATTGTTATGTTATGAACGAAAACATAGATTTATTTTGGAAATTTGGTTGTAAAAATGGAGATATAAGCGTTATAAAATATGAATATGGGAATTTATATATTGATACCATAATGCATAACGCATATTTAGAAAAGAGGTGAGGGTTGCAAGGATAAGTCTTTGCAAGCAAACAAAATGAGAGAATATTTAAATGATTTTTTACTGTTTTTTCAGTTTTTTACACGTATACCTATAAACATAAATTTAAAATGCGAAAAAGAGAACTTTAGGCGAGGATCTATATTTTTTCCTGTGGTAGGATTATTTATTGGAATTGTTCAGTGGTTAATTTATTATATATTAATAAAAGCGCTACCAATAAATATTACATCGGTATTTGTAGTTATTATACCAATAGTTATTACTGGTGCCTTACATGTAGATGGACTTGGAGATACCTGCGATGGCTTCTTTTCCTTAAAAGGTGGTAAAGATAAAATAATAGAAGTTATGAAGGATAGTAGGGTAGGTACTTATGCAAGTGTTGCTATAGTATTTGATATGTTAGCACGATATGCAGCGGTATATACCATCATAGAATTAAATTTACCATTTATATTAATTGCAACGCCAGTAATTGCAAGGTTTACTGTAGTGTTTTTATCTTTTATAGGAAAAAATGCTAAAGAAAATGGCTCAGGTAATATATTTATTGGCAACATAGATGTTAAAAGGGTTGTGATTACAGGCATTACAACTATTATACTTGGGACTTTATTAATAGGATTTAATAAAAGTGTTATATTAATAGCTTCAGGGCTCCTTTTAAGTTTATTATTTAATAAGTTTTGTGAAAGCAAAATTACAGGACTTACAGGAGATAGTTTAGGTGCTAATAATGAATTAGTTGAAATTTTAATTATGATTTTATTTGTAGCTATGAATTAAACGGGGACGGTTAACAATTAATTAAACTATATTTTGGTACAAGGTTTTTATGGAACTTTGTACTTTTTAATTAATTAATTAATTAATGATATTTTCAGTACTTGTTTACATTATTTTCATCGAAAGGTCTTAATAAGATATTGTATTTTTAAAGGCTTGTCCAAATTGATTTAATTAAAAATAGCTTTATATTATCTTGTAATTTTTTATAAATTCAAAAGATATATACATACAATAAGGTATTAAGCTTAATATTAATTACCGAGCGTAACATTTAATAAATTCCTCAAGGATATTTTCGTAGTTTTTGTTAGTTCTAATTAATTCTATACCAATACTGCTTAATTTTGATATTCTAGCTGGTGTAATGTTTCCAAGTAGGTCGGATATATCACTGGATTTTAAATTGCAGATACTCCTCATTAAAACAACGGTTAATGCTCTTGCTTCTACAAGTTTTCTACTGTACTTCATATGAAGTTGAAGCTTTGTTATATTCATCTTTACTGCTATAAATTCTATGATATCTTCAGGCTTAAAGTTTCTTACAAGTATCGTCCGTACACTGCTATACTTTGTCTTTTCATTTTTAAATTCAAATTCTTCTTTTAATTTTTCGTCGGTGCATCCAAAAACAAGGCTATAGTAATAATTCCTTGCCAGTTTAAGATCATTACCAAAAAAGCCCATGACAAATCCGTAATCAACTATGCTTAAATGGTCACGTCGTTTTCCAATATATATTCCCAAACTAGAAAAAGCATATTTTTCAGGACAATCTTTAAATTCACTTATATCTGTAGGATTATTATGTATATATAGTGATACAGTCCTTAAGTATCTATCACTATCAACTATTTTGCTTTTGAATCTGTCTTTAAAAAGATGGCCTTCTCTTTTATACTTTTTATTAAAGTACATTGCGTAAGAAAAATTTATTCCATGCATGACTTTGGATATATCTGCACCATTAGCATCAATTAATAGATGTGAATGGTTATCCATAAGACAGTACCCATAAATTTTAACATGATGGAGATCTTTGTATTTTTTTACAAGGTATAAATATTTTTTCTTATCTTCATCATCTCTGAATAAATCTACCTCAGTGATGCTTTTACACATAATATGATATATAGCATCATTTGTTTTTAATCTTGCTTTTCTTGCCATAAAAAACACCTCTTTATATAATTTTTTATATTATTGACTTTATCTGGTGAAGTTATTCATAGTTCAAAAAGTTGTTAACCGTCCCCAAGCATTTTATTGACATGAGGGCGTAATTATAATAAACTGTAGTTAAAATAGAATAGAATTTTAGGTGCCTTTTAATAGGTGAAAAGGGAATGCGGTTTAAATCCGCAGCAGCCCCCGCTACTGTAATTGAGGATAGCTCCTCAAAAGCCAGGAGACCTGCCTAAATGATGTTAACAAAGATTTCGGAGGGAAATAGCTTTTTAATATAGTTAATTTAATTATAAATTAATTAAAAAGTAGTCGCTATCTTAAGCTTACTACTTTTTTTGTGTTTAAAAAGATAGTATATTGAAGAAGCTGGGTGGCTTCTGAAAAGTTATAAATAGAAAGGAAGGTATTTAATGATACATGGTGGAGACGTTTATACTGATGGATTACTTCAGGGCCGAGAGTTAATTGATTATAGTTCTAATATAAATCCATTAGGGGTTCCGAGTAGCTTCATTGATAACATTAATGAAGCAATAAATGCCTTAACAAGATATCCAGATATTCAATATAGAAAGGTGTTAAAAGGTTTAAAAGAATACGTTGATTGCCCAGAAGAGTACTTTGTTTTAGGCAATGGAGCTGCAGAAATAATTGACTTGGTTATAGCTTGTCATAAAAGCTTATTAATTGTTGTGCCTTCATTTGTAGAGTATGAGATTGATGCCCAAAAGTGGGGTTGTAATATAGAGTATTCATATTTAAAAGAGGATATTAATTACAATGACCTATTAAAGAATGAATACGCTCAGCTTTCTTATGATTATAAGGATATTTTAAATAAATTACAAAAGGTAGAAGCCATGGTTTTAGGTAATCCAAATAATCCTAATGGCAATATCATTGATAGAGGGGAGTTTCAAAAAATTCTTGAATATTGTGAGAGTAATAATAAAGTAATAATAATAGATGAAGCTTTTATTGAATTTACGGGAGATTCCAGGCACAGTTTTGTAGATGAGCTTAAAAAGTACAAGTGTTTATTTATAATAAGAGCTTTAACTAAATTTTTTGCAATGCCTGGTATAAGGTTTGGGTATGGAATAAGTAGTAATGTTGCTTTAATAAAAAATATTAAATCAAAACAAAACCCATGGAACATAAATTGCTTTGCAGAAGTTGCAGTACGCCATGTGTTAAAGGATAGTGCATATATTGAAAAAAGCAAAGAGTGGATAAGAGCCGAAAGACCTAGGTTTTTAAAATCATTGAAAAAAAATTATTTTATAGAAGAAGTATTTTTAACCTATGGAAATTATGTGCTTTGCAAATTAAAAGGACTAGCCTCAGAGGGATTTTATAAGATTTGCCTAGAACAAGGCTTTGTAATAAGAAAAGCAGACAATTTTAGAGGACTTGATAAACAGTATGTAAGGCTGGCTATTAAGGATAGGGCTAGCAATGAAAAATTGGTGGCAATGCTAGAGAGTTTAAAATTTAAAGTTTAATTAAGCTGGGACAGGTAAACATTGGAGACAAATACGATAATTAAGCGGGGACAGGTAAACATTAGAGACCGATAAAACCATTTGAATTTTAGCAAAATAAGGATGTGAAGATTAAAAATGAAGAGTATAATTATAGCTTCGAATTGCAGTGGTGGCGGTAAAACCACAGTAACACTGGGAATTATGAAAGCACTAAAAAATAGAGGATTTAAGGTACAAGGGTACAAAGTAGGCCCTGACTATATAGACCCAGCCTTTCATACAAAGATAACCGGTAGTGATTCAAGAAACTTAGATTTATATCTTATGGGAGAGGCGGGAGTTAAAGCTAGCTTTTCTAGAGGCGATGGTGACTTAGGAGTAGTTGAGGGTGTTATGGGTTTATATGATGGGAAAGGCACAGATACATCCTATTCTACTTATCACATATCAAAGGTTTTGGACTTGCCCATTATACTTGTATTGTCTCCAAAGGCTCAGGTAGCAACTCTTTGTGCAGAAATAAATGGAATAGTGAATTTCAAAGACGCTAATATAAAGGGTATAATACTAAACAATGTAACAGAAAGTTATTACAATTTACTTAAAGCTACTATTAAAGAAAACTGTAACTTGAAGGTCTTAGGTTATCTTCCGAAGGATGACAGGTTAGATTTAAAAAGTAGGCATTTAGGGTTAATTCAAAGCAGTGAAGTAGAGGATTTAGAAGAGAAAATTGAAATATGTGCCCAGTTATTAGAAAAGCATTTGGACATGAATTTATTATTAGATGGATTTAAAGAAAGCGAAAAATATGTAGACAATTTTCATGTGGAGAATAAGGGGAAAAGAATAGCTGTGGCCTATGATAAAGCCTTTAGTTTTTATTATAAAGAAAATTTAGAGCTTTTAGAGGAACTGGGACAAGTTATATACTTTAGTCCAATTGAAGATGATGAGCTTCCAAGTAATATTGATTTTCTTTATATAGGTGGAGGATACCCAGAGGTATTTATAAAAGAGTTATCTCAAAATACATCTATGCTAGAAAGTATAAAAAAATCTCTTAATAATGGACTGCGTTGCTATGCGGAATGTGGAGGATTAATGTATCTTACTTTAGGAGAAAAACTAGGTGTGGAAGAGCCAATATCAAATAATACAGTTGGTTTTTTTGAAGGTTATTATACTTTGACAAAAAAACTTCAGAATTTTGGATATGCAGAAATTAAGGTAGAGGTAGAAAATAATATTATATCCCAAAACATGAGTATAAACTGCCATGAATTTCATAAATCTACTGTTGAGATACAGGAGGAAAAGGTCTGTATACTTTCTAAACAGATTTATGATGGTAGCCTTAAAAGTTGGAAATGCGGATATGCTTTGAAAAACACCTTAGCAGCCTATGGACATGTGCATTTTTTTTGTAATTTAGAATGGTTTAAGGAAATATTTAAATAGATAAAAAGCAAAAGAATTAACTATATTCCTTTTATTCGAATTTTTTGGTACAATACATTAGAAGAAAATATTTTGCATTTAGTAAAATCAGCAAAAGGAGATTACATATATGAAGATTAGTTTTTGTAAGCATAACGACGGAATAGAAGAAGTTGTTGAAGCTGTTAGAAATGAGTACCCAGAATGTACAGTTACCCTCAATAAATGTATAGGTGCCTGCGATAAATGCGGGAATACATTAATTGCCAGAATAAATGGCGAATTAGTTGAAGCAGAAGATTGTGAGAGTTTATTAGATATTATAGGTGAGTACATGGAGTTAGAATAGAATCTTCCTTAAATAACTCTCTTTAGCGTTATAGTAGCTAAAGAGGGTTGTTTTTATGTTAGATCTGTTTCCTCCAATTTGCGTAATTAGTTGAATTAATTGTTAACTGTCCCCTTACATAAAGTTGAATTAATTGTTAACCGTCCCTATGTAATTTGTTAACTGTCCCCACGTAATTTTTTTCTTATGTATCACTATTGATACATATAATCGATAGTGATATAATGTCAATATAAAGCATATAGGAGGAGTTAATTTGAACAAAATAGCTTTAATTACAGACACTACAAGCGATTTAAGTAGAGAAGTCATAGAGAAATATAATATTAATGTATTACCCTTTAGGATTATCTATTCTGATAGAGAATATTTAGACAATGTAGACATTACTTCACAGGAAGTTTATGCAAATATGGAAAAAGAAGTACCTACATCCTCACTGCCATCAATGAAGGATATGGAAGAACTATTTTTGAAATTAGAAGAACAAGGATACACCCATGCTATAGCAGTAACGCTGTCCACTGGGTTATCGGGTATATTCAATGCAATGAAACTTACAAGTGAAAATCATCCAGGAATTAATACACACATATGTGATTCACAATCTATAGCTCTTGGTGAAGGGTTAATAGTAACTGAATGTGGGAGACTTATAGAAGAAGGAAAGAGCTTTGAAGAAATTGTAGAAGCTATTCCATCTATTAAAAAGAGAATCCATCTATATTTTCTAGTAGGCACTTTAGAGTACTTAAAAAAGGGTGGAAGAATAGGAAAGGTTTCAGGTACTATAGCAGAGCTTTTAAATATTAAGCCTATAATCGCTGTAGATACTGATGGTAAGTATATTACTTGTGAAAAGGTAAGAGGTAGAAAGCAATCTCTTAATAAGCTTGTAGAACTTACAAACAATATTTTAGATAAAAAGAAGTGTAGAGTATATATAGTTCACGGCGATGCTTTAGAAGAGTCTAAAAAAGTAATGGAGAGTATACGTCCTCATCCAAACGTTATTTCTATAGAATTTGGTGGATATATAAGCCCTGTATCAGGAGTTCATAGTGGACCAGGTTTAATAGGAATGGTTTGTATAGAGGAACCTTAGATATAGATGGGTAATATAGAGATTAAAGAAAGTGAGATAGACATTAGGGCTGAAGAAAAAAGACTTTATGAAGAATATAAGAAAAAACTTCTAGAACTCCGAAAAGTTCAAAAGGAAAAAGAAGCAGTGGGGCAAGTATTCACAAAAGGATTACTACCACTGTACGCATTATTTATTCTAAGTTTAGGTGAAACTAATGGAAATGATATATCTCATAAAATAGGAGAGCGGACAAATGGTCTTTGGGTTCCTAGCACAGGTGGAATATATCCTCTTTTAAAAAGATTGGAAAAGGAAAAACTAATAGTGGGTGAATGGTGTAACTCTAAGAAGGCTCAGAAAATTTATAAGATCACCGAGGTCGGTAAAAGGCAATTAGAAAATAAAAAATATCTATTGCAAGATAAAATTGAAGAAGCGTTGGAAGTATTTAAGATAATTTATAATGATTTATATAAATAGTATATTGTTAAATAAGGAGCTGCAGGGATTTCGCTTGCAGCTCCTTTTGTTCATCCTGGTAACTTTCAACCCACGTGCCACATGGGCAGCACTAGAGTTTCAGCTTTAAGTCTCCTTCCCTAATCCACCCTTTCTTTCTCATAATCTCTGAGAAAATCAAAGTTAAGACTGCGGGAGCTATAAAGTGTAGAAATAATATTTTTAAAATTATTATAGAAGTAGGTTCACTGCCTTGCATAGTTGCAAGGGTTCCGAATTGACCTACAAATCCACTGGTGCCCATACCTGCTCCTATAGAATTATTTTTCATAGAAAAAACAGTTGTAGAAAGAGGCCCCAGAATTGCACCTGCTAAGGTAGGAGGTATCCAAACTTGAGGGTGGCTTATTATGTTAGGTAATTGTAGCTTAGAGGTACCTAGTCCTTGGGATACTAAACCACCCACTTTATTTTCTCTATAACTAGAAACAGCAAAGCCTATCATTTGAGCACTGCAACCCACCGTGGCAGCACCGGCTGCAAGGCCAGACATATTCAAAGAAATTGCTATGGCAGCACTACTAATTGGAGAAGAAAGCGTCATGCCCATTAAAGTAGATACAGCGATACCCATTGGAATAGGCATAAGATTAGTAGCGGAATTAATGACTGCACCCAAACCCGTCATAAAGACGGCAATATAGGGTCCTACAAATTTACCAGCTATACTTCCAGTAACAATAGTAACAATGGGAACTATTAAAATATCAAGTTTTGTTTTTCCGGATACCAAGTTTCCAAGTTCTGCACCTACTACAGCAGCAATGAAAGCGCCTACTGGTCCACCACCCATATACATATACCCAAAGGCGCCGGTGGCAGCAGACGCAAACATTGCAAGAGGGGCAGTCTTTAAACCCCAAGCTACAGCCACACCTATTGCGCAGCCAACTACAGGGGATTTAGCTGAAATGATTTCTGTAAACTCTTTAAGAAAGGTCAGGCCAGGAATTTTTGATAATTGACTTAATATTAGTCCAATAATTAATGAAGCAAATAGACCCAATGCCATTGCACTTAAGGCATCTATAAAATCACGTTTAAATGTTTTTTTTGCAGCAATTTTGAATTTTTCCATGAGTTCTCCTCCTAATGCAATATAGTGTTTTCGATATATACTTTTCTTATGCTATGGATATAAACCATGGTTATAATATTATGTACAGTATTGATAATTAACTTCTATACACAAATATATACCTATGTATATACACCTATAAACTGACAACATTATAACATCTTCTTATAAGGACATCAATAAGGCGGAGAGAAAAAGCATGGGAGCATGAAAAAAAGCTTCTATAATATATTAGTCTATTATAGAAGCCTTTTTTAATTTAAAACATGTCACTTGCAACCTGGGTGGCACTAAATATTTAGTCTTCTCGCATTTCTAAATAAGAACTACCATCAAGAGGGATTAAGGCTTGAAGGCCTGGGCGACCATTAAGTAGGCCTATAGCATAAACGGTGTAAAAACGCTGGGACTTTAGTTTTATATTAGGAACGTATAAAACTGTAGTTTGGGTACCAGTAGGTCTAGCCTCTAAAATATAGGTTCCAGCAGGAATTTCTATATAGTCAGTAAATCCTTTGTAACTAATATTCTTAAACAAAATCTTACCGCCTGGTAATACAATATCCAAAGGCCCAGTATTAGGTGATAAATGAGCAAATTTAATATATACCTTATCTGCAGGGTGCATAATTTTAGTTTCAGGAACAGGGAGCAAATCCAGGTTAGGTAACATTCCGATGGCAGCAATAGTGTAAATTTTTTCAGGTGGAATAAAAAGTGTTTTATTAAGTACGGGTGAAGCAATAGTTCCAGCTGCATAGATTTTTACATTGTAATTACCAGTTATAACATCTATATAATCTGTAAAATCACCATAGGCAAGGTTTCTGAATTTTAACATATCATTAATATACACATCAACAACTGGGGATTTAGGTGAGGCATGAAGAATTCTTAAATATGAAGTCATAGGGCGAGTATTATTAATAGGGCTTACCCTATATAAGGAATAAGGATTATAAACATTTTTTGGACAATAGAACATAAAAGGCTCCCTTCTAGAATATTTCTACTATATTAGTATATGAAGAAATATTCTAGAAGGTTACTAAAATTTATTGTAATAAATTATGTTTGCTAGTAATAAATATGTAAAGGACTATAAACATGCTAGCGTATACTATATTGATCCTATAGTTTAATCACATTGCAGTTTCCTAGAGGATAATTTAATTCTAAAAAAAAATTGGAAAAGTGCAACTATATTATAGTGATAAACGTTATATAATTGTAAATCATGAAAAGCTATGAACTATAGGAAATTTTAATAAATAAATAATAATTAATCCAAGTAAAGAAAAGTAAAAAAAATTTCTAAAAGGTGCAACTAAAATATAGTCATAAACGTTATATAAGTATAAAATATGAAAACATATGAACTAGAGGAAATTTTAATAACTAAGTGAAAATTAACCCAAGTAAAGAAAAGTAAAAAAGATTTCTAAAAGGTGCAACTAAAACATAACCATAAACGTTATATAAGTGTAAGTTATGAAAATAAGTGTACTATGTGAAAATTAAAGAAATTGAGTTAAATTTTAATAAAAAAGTTGAAATTAAACAAAAAGAGTTATATAATAGGTACAGCATGAATTTTGTGTAATTGGATGAATGTTATCACAAATATTTATGTCATTTCATAATATGGTAAAGCACCATGCATTCTAAAGGTATCACAAACACATTGAAGTCTTTAATTACTAAGTTGCTTTAAACTGATTTTTATGTTTTATAGTAATAAAAAAAGCTCCCTAGGGGGTGTAGTTAAAGGAGAAAATATTGTATTCTTTTAAAAAGACTACAATTATAACTAAGTTTTTATTTTTTTAAAAATAAAAAGTATATATTAATGGGAGGGACAAACTATATGAAACAAATCAAAAAATCACTAAGCATATTCATGGCAGCAATATTCGTAATGGCCGGAATTTTAGGTAATGTTACAGCAAACGCTGCACAGGCAGTTGCAACAAAGGCAACACAGGTACTTGTTCCAGCGATAAATTATGTTGGAGTAGAACATTCACCACTAATAGTAGGAGATACTGAAAAATTAACAGTAACTTCAAGCTTTACAGGAAAAGTTCAATACAGAGCATTTATGTCCGATGGTAAAACATGGACAGAATTAACAAAAGGATATGGCGCATCAGTAGATGCTAAAACACCATATGTTTTACCAGAAACACCAGCATTCAAATTAGGAAAATATAAAGTTTCAGTTTGGGTAAAAAGAGATGCAGAAACAGGAATTCAATCAAACAGCAATGGTAACTTTGATAGTTATTATGTTGCAGAATTAAATTGTGTTGCTAAAGATGATGCTAACAGAGTATACGCTAATGGAAAAGCTGATTACACTGTTAATGGAATGAAATTAACTTTCAACAAAATAGAAGGAATTAGTGGAATTCCAGGACCATACAAATATGCAATGCACGTAATGGATCCAACAACTGGAGTATGGACAAAAAGAGTAACTACTTACCAAGAATCTCCATCATATACATTCACAAAACCAGGAACTTATATGGTTGTTGTACATGCAAACACAGAAAAATCAACAACTTGGGCTAAATACTTAGCACAAGATAAAACAGATGCTAATCAAGGTTCAACATATGGAACATATGAAGCTTGGAAAACAATAATGGTAACTGTTAAAGCAGAAGAAACAGTAAAAGTATTTGATACTACTGTTGCAGCAGCTTCATTTGGATCATTAGTAAATGTAACTATGACAGCAGAAGGTACTAAAAACTTTGCTACAGCTACAAAATACCAAATACTTAATGGTACAAGTGCTTTATCAGCTGTAGTTAACTTAGGAACAGCTACAACAGTTATGTCTATCCCAGCTAAAGTTGCAGGAGACAAAGTTAATGTTAAATTACTTGATGCAAATGCAAACGAAGTTAAAACTATAGAAGTAGCTTTAGGACAATCAGGAACAATTACAATAGCACCAGTAGCACCAGTAGATCCAAGTAAATCAGAAATTAAAGCAACAGTAAAAGCTGGTACATTTGGAGCATTAGTAACTGTTACATCAACTTCAAAAGATGCAGTTAAATACCAAGTATTTAATGGTACATCAGCTTTATCAGCTATAGAAGTTTTAGGAACAGCTACAACAGTTATGTCTATCCCAGCTAAAGTTGCAGGAGACAAAGTTAATGTTAAATTAATAAATGCAGCTGGAACAGTAATTGCAACAAACGAAGTAGTTTTAGCTACTAACTAGTAACTTTTAAAAGGACTTTAACCCTTAATTAATATTTAATTAAGGGTAGTTAATAAATAAAGTATCAAAATAAAACCAAATTAAATGGAGGTATAAATATATGAACAAGAAAATTACAAGTTCAGCTCTTGCTGCTTTAATGATAGCAGGATCAACATCTTTCACAGCTTTCGCAGCAATGTCTAATGGTACTGTAGTAATAGGAAACAAAGCTTTTGACTTAGCTTATGCTAATGATGCAAAAAATCTTACTGAAATCACTGCTGCAATGGTTGCCGGTGGAGCAGTTTATGTTAAAAACTTCGAAGGAAACTGGATTAACAATTTAACTGGAACAACAGTAGCAGCAAGTGTTATACCATCAGTAACTTATAAAAATGCTACTGGAGTAGTAACTAGCTACCCAGCAGAAGATAAAGATGCAGCTGCAGTATCAGTAAGTGCTATTAGCGCTAGAAGCTTCAAAGTAGTATTTAACCAAGCAGTAACAGATACATCAAAGGTTGTACTTTCAGTTGTAAGAGGAGTATCAACTCCTGTAACTATGACAACTGAATGGAATGCTGCTAAAACAGAAGCTACATTGTCTACTACAGCAAATTTACCAGAATCAGAGTACTCAGTTAATGTTAAGAAGGATGCAGTAGATCTTGGAACAACAAAAGTAAATATATCTCAACAAAAAATAGCTAAAATCAATATAACTTCTACTAAATTATCAGTTGTTACTGATCAAAAAACAGCAGCTCAGACTGGATTTGCAACTTATACTGTAATAGATCAATACGGAGTTGACGTTTCAAACGGATCTTTAGCTAATAATATACAATTCAATACTGGCGTAGGTTCTATTTCAGCATCAAAGGGAGTAATTAAGATAACACCATCTACTAACTTAAATCTTATGACATTCACTTCAGGAGTATCAATAACTGCTAATGATACAAACACTGGAGTTTCAGCACAGGCTATGTTGGCTGTAACTTCACAACTTGGAACATTAAGTGATATAAAACTTAATAGTATAACAAATGTTGATAATAAAGTATTGACTGCAGGAGATAGCACAAATATATTCTATGTTGATTTTGTAGCTACAGATATGAGTGGTAATGTTACAACAAATTACGACCTTATCAGAAAAGGATTGATATATATAAATTCAGATAGTCAATTCTTAAATATATCAAACCCATACGTAACAGCTGAAGTTAAACAAGATCCAAAAGATTCTAACAAAGCAGTAATCGAAGTTAGAGCTACTAATCAAGCTATTTCAATTGATATGGATGTTGTAATCACTGCTATGACTTGGACATCAAAGAGCTCACAATTAAATACTAAAATTAGAAGACAAGCAGAAGCAAGTAGATTTCAATTACAGGCTCCAAATGAAGATATAGCTTCAGGAGAATCAAAAGTTATTCCATATGCAGCAACAGATCAAAATGGACTTCCATTAACTAAATACGAAGATTTAAGAAATATCACATTTACTAATGCCGTAGCTACAAGAGATAATAACGGGAATCTTTTATTGAAGAATATTCCAGTTACAAACAATGGAACATCTTCTATTACTCAGGTTATATCAGCATCTGTACCAAACTCAACAAATGGTTACAGCAGTATAACTGTTAATATCCAAAAACCAGCTTTAGCTGATACATTGTTTTTAGATACAGACGTATTGAACACTATTATGCAATCATCTTATGGTTCAGAATCTGCGGCAGAACAAACTATAGATTTTGGATGGGATGCAGCAGGATTAGAAGTTAGAGATCAGTATAATAGAGCTATTGATATGGATGATGCAACTGATGCAGTTGGTAAGAAATACAAAGTTGTACCAACATCTAGTGATACAAATGTTATCAAAGTATCTGGTTATGCAACTTCTGGACAAAATCAAATTTCTATTTCAGCAGGTAATGTTGGATCATCAACAGTTAGATTTGATTTAGTTGATACTACAACAAATAAAGTTTTAGATTCAAAATCACAAACATTAACAGTTATAAAAAATAGTGATATTAAAGGATATATTATGGATCAAGCAACAGAGGCTGATACTTTGTTTGCTAATCATGTTAAAGGAACAACACCTACTAAGTCAGAACTTAATTATGACTTTAACCCAACTGTTTATGGTAAAACATCAACTGGAGCAAAAGTAGTATTAAGAGGTACTCCAATAACTGGAGCAAGGCTTACTAATAGTGACTTTGAAATATATACTGGTACAGGTAATAGAAATTTTGCTCCTGATGAAATAGAAGTAGGCGCAAATAAATTAGATGCTGCAAAAACAGGATCAACTGCATTGTTAACTATATCAATTGAAGGTTATGATAGCGATGATAATCTAACTAAAAATTCGTACTCAGTAACTACAGTTATTAAGTCTTCAACTGCAGACCCAATAGCTACTAAAATTAAAGCAGCATTTGATACTTCAATTGCTGGAGTTACAGAAAAAGACGATGTTATAACAATAGACAGAAATGCTGATCAAGCTGCTATTGGATTACTTCCAGGTAACTACATGACTAGAACTGGTGTAGATGGTAATGGTACACGCTCAAAAGCGGTATACTTTAGAGCTTATGATCAATATTCTTCAAAATCTACAACAGTACAACAAGTTCAAACAGTTGGAACTACTACATCAGGATTTGAAGTAGATAGAAGTGGTAAAATCATACATGCTGCAACAGCTAACGGTGATGTTAAACTTACTGGGATGACTAATAACGGACTAGCGGCAACAATTACGCTTAGATTCACTGGTACTACTCCAATAGAAACAGAAGCAGCTAAAGTAAAAGCAGCAATAGAAGCAGTAACTAAAGCTGAAATTAGTGCATTAGCAGCTGATAAAACAGCAGCACAAACATTAGTAACAGGATTAGCAGCTGGAACAGCTAAAGATGCTTTACAAGTTAAATTAACTGCAATAGTTACAAAAGAAGATGCAGCAGCAGCTGAAGCAGCTAAAGTAGTAACAGCAACAGCAGCAGTAGTTAAAGCTGAAACTAGTAAAACAGTAGCTGATAAAACAGCAGCACAATTATTAGTAACTGGATTAGCAGATGCAAAAGTTAAAACAGATTTACAAACTAGAGTAACTGCAATAGTTGTAGATGCAACTAAACTAGCATTTGTATCAGCTGGAGTTTACAGTTATGTATTAGGTGGAACAACAGTAACAGTTAATGATTCAAGTCTAGTTTCAAAAGTTATGGTTGATGGAGTAGAAGCAACTACTATGGTACTTACTGGTACTACAATTAGAGTTTCTACAGATGCTAAGCCAATTTCAATGATATTAGTTGATAAAGATGGAGTAAAAGTTACAGCAACTTTAAAATAATATATTAACGACATCTTCATGGGCAATTTGCTCATGAAGATGTCATTAAAATAACTCCTAAGTTTATTGGGAGAAATATGTAAGTGCTTAAAACGACACATAGTTAAACAGTTAAGATAGAAAAGAATTTTGTTTTCAATGTTAAAAAAATATCTTGAATGTATAGATACTATAAAAGAAAAACTAAGGGGGAATATTAAATTGAATAAGAAAAATTATTTAGCAGTGCTTTCAGCAACTGCTATGTCAACTTTATTAGTAGGCGCAATGTCAACTACTGTATTCGCAGCAAATAGGGATTTTCACACAAAAGATGGTAAAACAACATACCTAGCTTCAAAATGGCAAACAAACGCTGCTAGTTTTGTAGAGTTACTAGATGCTGTAGATTCAAATTCAGCTAATTTAGTTTATGAATATGGCAATAAAAACTATGATTACACTAAGTTAGAAGTAGCTTTGGCTGTTCCAGGAGCTACATTTACTGAAACTTTAAAGGATGATTCATTAGTAGTTGTTAGTGAAGCGTTAAAGGTTCAATCAGTAAATGCTATTACTGATACAAAGTTGAATGTTGTTTTCTCAGGAGCAGTTGACACTGCTACTGCTGCTAACTTTAAAGTTACACCAGGAATTACTGTAAACTCTGCTACATTAAGTGCAGATAAGAAATCAGCTATCCTTGATGTATCTGGTGCAATAGTTGGAACTGATTATTCAGTAAAGGCTACTGGTCTTCTACTTAATGGTGTTGTACAACCTGATGCAACATTTAGCTTTAAAATGCCTGATGCATCTGCATTATTTGCACCTACATTAACTTCTAAAGAGACTACATTAAAGTCAGATGGATTAACAAGTACATTAGTTACATTCACATTAAAAGATGCTACTGGAACAACATTGAAAGATGCTGATAAAGTAGAAGTTGCATTTACAACTACATTTGGTAGATTTGCTGAAAATAAAGTAACAGTACAAAACGGTGTTGCTACAGTATTGTTTGTTACAGAAACTTTAGATGCAGCAAGAACAGCTAACATACAAGCTACAATTGTAGCAGCTGCAAACACAAATACAGTAGGTGTTAAAGCAACAAATAAGATAATATTAACTCCAAATCCTAATGATGGAGAAGAGCAAACTGCTGGAGCAACATTAACTGAAGTACAAGCAGCTCAAGGAGATAGAGTAATAGCTTACTTTAACAAGGATGTATTAGCATCTAATTATACAAATACTATTAGTGCTGATGGAGTATCATTTGATACTACTACAAAAAAAGCTATAGCCGTAGTTAATACTAACATAGCTAATGATGGGTCATTTGTTGTTGGAACTAGTAAAACTATAAAAGTAAAATATGTGCTTCCTGTTGTTGGAAACCCTAGAGCGTTACAATTAGTTTTAGACACTACAGATGCTGGTAATTTCCCACTAGTTAATAATTCTAATTTAAGTCTTGCATTTACAGACACTACAGGTACATTGCCAGTAGCAAGTACAAAATATGCTAAATTAACAGATTCAAGAACTCCAGCACTTCTTAGTGCGGTTAATCAAGGATTAACACAATTAGTATTAACTTTCTCAGAACCAGTAAATGCTGCTACAGCTGAAAAAATTGCAAACTATACAATAGATGGAGTTAAATTAGATGATGCTTCATTTGGAGTAGCAGCTAAAGCAGAAATAGCAGCAATAGAGTCAACACAAACTCTAGCAGAAAAAGACGTAATAAAAGCAACAAAAAGAAATGTTGTTACAATAACTCTTGGTAAAAATGCAACTGGAAATCAAGTTTACCTTAAAGCTGGAGATCATTCAATTCAAGGTTCATCAATAGCTGATTGGGCTGGAAATGTTTCTAACACACAAACACTTGACTTTAACATAGCTTCTGATATTTCAGCACCTAGTGCTAACGTAAATGTACAATCACCAGAACAGTCTATAGTAACATTTACAAAAGTAATAAATGAAGATGCTACTAATTTAATAAAACTAGAAAAATTAAATAAAACTACAAAAGTTTGGGAACCTGAAACTAAACAAGCAATCAAAGTTACAAAACTTGAAGGTGTTGCAAATGCTTATAAAGTTGAAACAACTAAAGATTGGACTGATACAGCAGTTTATGATACAGTAAATTCAAAATTAAATTACTATAATGATAGCTATAGATTAGTTGTAGCTAAAGATACAGTTTCTACTGCAGCAAACGGAACTAAAAATGCTGCAATAGAATTAACTCTTGGAGGAGTAATGACAATTCCAGATGTTACTTCACCAGTAATAAGCAGTATAGTTGAAGTTAAAAATATTGATGGAGTTGTAACTGGATATAATGCAACTATGTCAGAACCAGTAAAAGTATCTGTTAATGGAACTACTTCAGCTGATGCATTAGAAACATTTGCTCAAGGACAAACTTCATTACCAATTGCAACAGCTCAATTTGTTAAAAAAGATGGTAGTAAAACAATTGGTGGAACAGTAAGTGCAGTTGTTGATCCATATGATAAGACAATATCAGTAGTACCAGCAAGTAAACTTGATGCAGGCGTTTGGACACTTGTTGTAAGATCAATATCTGATGATATTGGAAATACAGCAGCATCAGCTACACAAGACTTTACAGTAACTGGACCAGCTCCAACAACTAGTAAATTTGCAGTACAATGGACATATGCTGATCTTGATAATGACTTTATCAATGAAGAAGCTGCTGATACAGATGCAAATGCAGATTATGTATATGTTAAGTTTAATGAGGCAGTATCAGTAACTGGAGATTCTAAAAATGCATTGAAAACTTCAAACTATCAACTTGATGCAGTAGCTCTTCCAACAGGAACACAAATTAGAGCTAATATAGCTGGTCTTGATGATAAAGATGCAGTAGCAGATTCAGTTACAATAGTATTACCAAATGGATATTTAAAGAATCATGCAGCTCCACACGTACTAACTATTTCTAATTACTTAGAAAGTACAACACCTGGAGATGTATTAACAAATGGTGGTGCTAAGAAACTTGCTTGGACAGCAGATAACAGTAAATTAAATTTAGTAGCTAACATGCTTCAAACATTAGTTGGAAAAGATAATGCTACAGTATCAGTAGATGCAACAACAGGAAATAATATTGTTGCTGTAAACACTCCAACTGCTAAATTAGTAGATTTATTGACAGTAAATACTATAAATGTTGCTAATTTAAATAGTGTTATGATTAACGGTACAGATATATTAGCATCAAAAGATCCAGTAGCAGTAAAAACTGCATTAGCAATAGCTATACCAGGAAAAACAGTTGATACAATGACTCTTGCAGATTTTATTGGTAAAACTATAACTGTTAATGGTGTTAGTTATACAGTTCAATTAGCTATATAATAAAAGAATTTGTCTATTTCACTTCCAAACTCTATAAGGGATCAAACCCTTGGTAAATGTGGAAGTAAAATAAACAATCAAATAACAAAATGAGAGAGGGTCAGTTGTGGATCTGTCCTTCTCTATTTTTAAAATACAAATCCATAACATTTCAAAATAATCACATCAGTTACAATTCAAGTGAAGTCAGATCCTATCACTGACTACTCCACAAACCATGTTGTGGAAATTAGGTAGTTATCAAGGAACTAAATATATAGTATAAGTCATCATATCTTTGGTATGGTGGCTTTTATTTTCGTTTAAGATATAGTATATAGTATAACTAGTAACGCAGAGATGATGAATTTAGTAATAATGATGACAACACCTATAGCCTAGGTGTTATTTTTATGTTTAAAATAATTAAAAAAATAAATTATATAAATGAAAGTATATAGAGGAAGGGTGATTAATATGGTTACAGTTACTAAGGATTTTGTATGTACAAAGGTATGAATTACTCTAATAATTTGAGGGATATATACTTATAAACAAGTTCCAAAACTGTTTAATTTAAGAGGAGTGGTTGGAGAAGTATTAAAAAACAGGGGGAACAAAAGAAGAACCAGTTGCTACTATTTAGGAAAACTATCTTATATTGAAAGAATTAATATATGATTGAATATAAATACATTCAATAATAAGTGTTATTAGGTTATTTTTGTGAATTAAAAGGATTTTAGCATTATTTGTTGAATAATAAGAAAAGTTGAATATATTTTACTATTTTGAAATAAAGGTATTTTATTCAATTGATTAACTTAATAGAATTAGTTTTAACTAAACTAATTCAAAAGTTAAGTTAGAGTAATTAAATATATAAAGTTCAAGGGGGAAGTATTAAATGAATAAAAAAAATTATGTAGCAGTAGTTTCGGCAATTGCTATGGCAGCGTTCTTATCAGGTGCTATGTTTACTAGTGCATTTGCAGCAAACAGGGATTTCCATACAAAGGATGGTAGAATAACATACAAAGCTTTGGAATGGCAGAACAATCCAACTAGGTTTTTAGCACTATTAGAAGCTGTAGATTCAAATTCAGCTAATTTAGTATATGAATTTGGTTCAAAGAACTATGATTACACTAAGCTTGAAGTAGCTTTAAAAAATGGAACTACATTTACAGATGCTTTAAAGGATACTTCATTAATTGTTTCTAATAATAATTTAACAGTTTCATCAGTTAGCGCAATTAATGATAAAATGAATGTAGGGGATGATTATACATTACCAACAACAGTAATAGTAAATTTATCTAATGGAACGACTAAAAATTTACCTGTAATATGGTACGAAATACCAGATACAAAGGTAGCAGGAACTTATAAATTCACTGGTACATTAACAATGGTTAATGGGGTAGTAAATACAAATAATATAACCATAGCAGCTACATTAAATGTAATAGCAACAGCAACTATCGAAGAAAGAGGAAATACAGTAGGAAACATAGTAAATGATGGGCTTGTTGCTGAAAAAGATGGATTTATTTATTATGCTAACCCAGCTGATAAAAATACACTTTACAAACTTAATATTTCAACAGGAGAAAAAGAAAAATTAGGGGATACTTCAGAGGATATTAAGTACATAAATTTAATGGGTGGATGGGTATATTATTATTATTATAATTATTATTCTTATAAAATTAGAACTGATGGAACAGAACTTACTTCAATAAGTAATAATGGAAGTTATTTAAATATTGTAGATAGATATTTTTATGGAGGTAGAACATTTTTAAATGTATCTGGAAAATCAAAATATTATGCACATTCTAATTTATATAAGTGTGATTTAGATGGTAATAATGGTAAAGAACTTACAACTTATGATGTATCATATATAAATGTAGTTGGAGACTGGATTTATTATATAAACCTAACTGATAATAAAATATATAGAATGAAAACTGATGGAACGAATGCAACAGCCTTAGCATCTGATTTTGCTGAAAATTTAAATGTATCAGATAGATATATTTATTATGTAAATTCAGAAGATAGATTTATATATAGAATGAAAACTGATGGTACAAGCAAAGAGCAGATAAGTTATAATGCTTCAAGTAAAATTAATATTGCTGGCGGATGGTTATATTATGTTAATCCTGTAACAAAAATTGAATATCGTATCAATCTTACCAGTAAGAGCACTGAAAAAGTTAACTAAAAATCACAAATTGTAATGATTTAAAAACATTTATAACAGATAGTTAGTATTAAATTATTTAGCTATCTGTTTTTTTATATAGCAAACAGAATGAAGAGAAGATACAATTTGAAACAAAAGAAAGTTATGGATACTTTAGAAGAAGAAATACGGGGGGATATTAATTGAATAAAAAAAACTATTTAGCGGTAATTTCTGCAACAGCTATAGCAGTTATGTTAGCAGGTACTATGTCTACTATAGTATTCGCAGCAAACAGGGATTTTCATACAAAGGATGGTAAGATAGCCTACAAGGCTTCAGAATGGCAAACAGATACAACTAAATTCATCGCGTTATTAGATGCTATAGAATCAAATTCAACTAATTTAACATATGAATTTGGTGCAAAAAACTATGATTATACTAAGTTGGAAGCAACTTTACAAAAGGGAGTTACATTAGAAAATGCTTTAAAGGATGATTCCTTAGGCTTTGCGGGTGAGGAATTAAAAGTTGAATCAGTAGCTGCTATTACTGGTGCAGTTACAGTTACTTTCAATAATGCTTTGACAGTAGCACCTACAGTAGCAGATTTCTATATAACTCAAAAAAATGGAACTGGAAATGCAGAAACAGTAGTACCTACAGAAATAAAAATGGATTCAACAATGACTATAGCTACATTAAGAGTACCAATGGTTGCCATAGCAGCAGTAGATCAAAGTGTAGTTTATGGAGTAGCATATAAGAGTGCAAGGGTAGTTAATTCAGCAGTAGTTACTATAAAAAGTAGTACAATAATTATGTTCCCTAATTTATTTAATTTAACAGAGGCAATAACAGCAGCAACTAAGGAAGCAACGGATGCAAAAGCAGGATCAGAACCAGGAAATTATGGACAAGCTGATATAGACAATTATAAAGATGCAATAGTTGAAGCACAAAAAATACCTGGCAAATCAGATGCTACACAAGCGGATGTAGATGCAGCAGTAAAAACACTCGCTAGAGCTAAAACTAGATTCGAATTAACAATTAAAAAGGAATTAGTAATTAGTAATAAAGATGAATTTTATAATCTTATAAAGAATGCTTTAGAAAATTGTGAAACTACGGTAAAAGTAAAAGTATTAAACTATAATAATTCAGATTATAATTTAAATGTTATTAATCAAATAGTTTTAGAACATCCTGATGTGGATTATGGCAAACCAGCTTTAAAAGCACAAATATTTAGTTATGGCGAAGCAGAAAGTCTTTTAGAATTAACTTTTGAATATGAAAAAGATGTATTTATAATTAAACAAGAAAAAGAAGTAGCTCAAAAAAAAGTTCAAGAAGTTTTAAAAACAGTTATAAACAATGAAATGACTGATTTTGAAAAGGAACTTGCTATTCATGATTATATAGTTAAAACTGCAGATTATGATGTGAATAATTATGAAACTGGAACAACAACCTTAGAAGATCATACTGCATATGGAGTTTTAGTAAACAAGCTTGGCGTTTGTGAAAGTTATGCAAAGGCAATGTATGAATTATTAAATGGGGCAAATATAGAATGTAAATATGTTACTGGATATTCAAAATACAATGGAGTTAAAGGTGGAGGACATGCTTGGAACATGGTTAAACTAGAAGATGGATGGTATAACCTAGATACTACATGGGATGATCCTATTTCTGATAAAAATGGTTCAAATACCTTAAATAAAGAAACTACGCCTATGGCAACAGTTAATCATACTTATTTTAATGTTCCAGATAGTATTTTTAACAAAGACCATATAAGAGGAGAATTTGAAGAAAAGAATTATCCGAAATGTACAGCTACAAAATATTCTTATGAAAATATGGATGTAGAAGAATATACAGCTGATGGTGAAGTAATTGCAAAAGTTACAAGTCAAACTGAATTGGATGCAAAAATATTAGATGCTTTAAAAACTAGGAAAACTGTTTTATCTGTAAGATTAAGTGGATTAAACATGAATTTACAACAATTAAGTTATGAAATTAATAAGGTCATAAGAAGCAATAATCTAAATATAGGATGTAGGTGGAGCACATCTATGCCAGATGAGACACATGTTGAATATACTTTCAAATACTAAAAATATGAAAAATTCTTAAACTATACCCTGTGATATATTCGGCACAGGGTATTTTTACATCTAAAAATAACTTTAAGAACTGAAGATTTTAATAATGTTCAAGTTATGGGAAGATTACCTTATTATAAGATATGCGAAAAGCTTGGGGGTAGCCGGGGATGGGAACTATGCAAATTTTAAATATATTTGGGTAGTTTTTTGTCATGAAGGGTAGGGCTCACAACACATATAGAATTTTGTTGTAATATTTAGGGGGAAAGTGCAACTATATTGACGGAATAAACGTAATATAAGTGTGAGTAAGTATAAGTATAAAATATAAAAAACTATAACTATTAAAGAAATTTTAATATTAATAAAAATTTGACTATAGCATTTAATGAAAAGTATTAATATTAAATCAAAAAAATGGGGGTAAAAATATATGAATAAGAAAATTATAAGTTCACTTCTTGCTGCTGTAATGATATCAGGAGCAACAACTTTAACGGCGTTTGCTTCAATGGCTAGTGGTAGTGTTGTAATAGGTAATAAGGCTTTTGACTTAGCTTATGCTAATGACGCAGCAAATCTTACAGAAATCACTAATGCAATAGTTGGAGGTGGAGAGATTTATATTAAAAATTTTGAAGGAAACTGGATTAACAATAAAAATGGATTAGTAGTAGCAGCAAGTGTTATACCAGCTGTAGTTTACAAGAGTGCTACCCAGAAGATCGATTTTGCTGCTGCAGACACAAACCTAGTTGTTTCAGCAGTAACAGTAAGTTCTGCTAGCGATAATACTCTTAAAGCAGTATTTAACACTGCACCAGCAGATACAACAAAGGTTGTTTTTAATGTTAAAAAGGGAATAACTCCTTTAGCAATGAAAGTTACTTGGAATGCTACGAGTACGATAGCTACATTAACCTATACATCAAACTTACTAGAAGGCACTTATACAGTTAATGTATTCAATGGTATAACTGATCTTGGTACAAGTAGTTTGGCTATTACATTAAAAGAGACTGGTGGTAGTGTTACAACTCCAGTAGACAATACTGCTAAAATTGCAACAGCAACTGGGGCAGTAGTTAAAGCTGAAGCTAGCAGACTACAAACAGATCTAGATGCTGCCAATACTTTGGTTAATGCGTTGCCATCTGACGTTGCGCCAAATAGAGCAAGAGCGGATCTAATAACGCGTTTACTAGCTATTAAACTCATAGATGTAACTGCTCCAGTTCTTAATGTAGTATCCTTAACTATTGGACAACCAGTTTTAGCTACTAAAGATGCAAGCGGTGATTATAAAGTTTCGCTAGCTGGTAGCAAAGGCACTGATATGTTTACTGCCGTAACCTTAAATGCTAGTGAGAAAGCTACTATAAAAATTTCCACTATGGGAAGGTCTAAAACTTTTACAACGGATGATTCTGGTAAACTTACTATCCCTGTAGCTGATATACTTGGGTCCTTTGCATCTAAAGATGGTATCGCTGTAAGCACTTTAAAAGGTTATCTTGCTATGCTTAGTGGTGCAGTCACATTAAATGTAACACTTAAAGACGCTTCTGGAAACGAAAAAGCAACAACTATCACTATAATGGCAAACAATTAAGCCTTATTGGAATGGGCTCTAGTCAGCCGCCTATAAAAAGGAAGATGTGCAAGGTCCATTGTACTTGGGTGTTAATAATAGTATAATTAGTTTAGAAATTAATCAGCAACGGAGGTAAACAATGAATATGACAAAAAGAAACAAAACTATAATTAGTTTAAGTGTAATTAGTCTAGTTATAATATTAGGTGTTATTTTTTCAATGATTAAAGGTAGTGGTTCATCAGTGAAGGCACCAAAAGAACCTAATAAAATAGTTAAGCATGAGAAAATGACTAAAGAATTAAAAAGTGAAAAACAGGTATCAAGTGGGGAAGTTTATTTAAAGTCTGATGTGGCAGTGGCTAATATTACTTTGAAACAAAATATAACAAAAGATCAGGCTAAAGAGTTAGCTAATAAATATGCAAAAGAATTAAAAAATCAATACAAAGAAATGCCTGTAATTGTAGATGTTAAACAAGGGGACAAGGATATAGTTAAAGAGTTGATCCCTGAAAAAGATGATCAATTAGCAGCAGAAGCTAAAACATTTATGGGTGTAGAATATATAAGAGCTGATTTTAAAGATTTTTTAGAAAAAGATATTACTAAGGTATTGATGGATGAAAAACAACTAGAGAAGAAATCATATAAATTTAAAGATGGACAATTAACTATAATAAATGCAAACAAAAATTCTAAAATAAAAGTTGTTATAGGTAAAAAAACTTATAATGTTGTATTTATACAAAAATAATAGAGCATTATAAAAAAAGCCATATAATTAATTTGTATTTTATTATAGGAGGACAATTATGAAGGATGATGTAAAAAAAGCTATATTACAGTTACACGTAAATGATGAACATGAAGCTGCGCATGCCACTTCAAAAAAAGAGTTTTATAAAGATGAATTAGAATCACTGCCAGATATGAATGTGGGCGATATAAATATAAATACTACATATGTATTTGATTTAGGTGATAAGGTGGAAGTGGGTGTTTATTTTAGAAATGGCCTTTCTGAAGCAATTAATTTTGATAAAATACAACTTAAAATACTAAATTCTAGAGACGAAATTGTGGCAAATCAAACATTCGAACTTCGAGAAGTAGGTGATATACCTGCTTATTCAGCAGTGCCGTGGAAACTCTTTTTTAATAAAGAAAATGTATATACTGATGTTATAGAACTACAAGATGGAGCGCGTATAGTTTTCGATACAAATATAAAAGCACATAGTACTTTGAAAATCGAATTTGAAAATGTTCCTGATAAGTCTGAGTTTAGTAAGTTACATAAATATTTGGATAAATTGTCACCTATGACTTCAGGAAATATTAGTATATCATTATATGAAATTGAGAAGAGTAATAATGGAGACTTAGTAATCTCATTAATAATGAGAAATGCAACAGCACGAAAGATAAAAGTAGAGAAGATTCCTATAACTATTAAAAATAATGAAAATGATAAAATAGTGGCTATAGGGACTTTTAATATTGGTGATATGGAAATCAATTCATTAAAGGCGATATTTTTAAAATTATTATTCAAAGCTGATCGAATTTTAGAGTCAGAATTTAATGTAGATAACTTATCTGTATATTTTAATGAGTAGTAATGTGTAGATAAACTTTTAAAATGTATGAGAATAGACACATGTTGTTTGTTTTTATACATTTTTTTATTGTGTAATTATCATTATTATGAATAAAATTACAGAATTTTATAGAAATCATTATTTACCACAACTGCAAATAATGATATAATATAATCATATGATTTTTTACTAGGAGGAAATACGGATGAATGAAGAAATGAATGGAGAAGCCAATATAAGTCTTGAAGATTATCTTATAATAATAAAAGAAAAGTTATGGTTAATAGCTTCTATAACGCTTATGGCTGTTATTATAGCAGGTATAGCAAGTTTTTTTGTTATAAAACCAACCTACCAGGCAAGTACAAGCATAATAGTGGGAAAGCCACAGGAAACTGCAAGTGGAGCTGCACAATTAAATAGTGATGTAATGATGTATCAGAATTTACTTAAGACCTATACTGAGATTGCTAAGTCGGATTTAGTATCACAGGGGGCTTTGGATAAACTACATAGTAATTTAGATTTAGATCAAATTAAAAAAAGCATCACGGTTACTCCTCAAACTGGAACTCAAATTCTAATAATCACGGCTAAGGGTAAAAAGCCTGAAGAGGTATTTAATGTTATAAATGCTATTTCAACCTCCTTTATAGAATCCTCAAAAAAGGTTTATCCTACAGGTGGAGATATACAGGTAATGGATAAGGCTATTATGCCAAAGAATCCTATTAGCCCAAATAAGAAATTAAACCTTGCAATTGCCTTTTTTCTAGGATTAATGGTTTCACTTGGAATTGTATTCCTTTTGGACTACATGGATAGCACTGTAAAGACAGAAAGTGATGTGGAAAAATATTTAGGATTACCAGTACTGGGCGTAATACCTAGAATGATTGTAGAAAAAAAATAGGAAGGTGATAGTATGATTGATATTCATAGTCATATACTTCCAGGCATTGATGATGGTTCAAAGGATATGGAAATGAGCATTAAAATGTTAAAGCTGGCAGAGGAAAAAGGAACGAAAACTATTGTAGCTACACCGCATTATATAAGCGGTATATATGAAAATCACTATGAGCAGGTCTTTAAACTGCATCAGGAGTTAAAGCTTGAGGCAAAGTCTAGAGGCATAAAGGTAGAAATACTGCTAGGACAAGAAGTGATGCTAGACAAACATTCACTTAAGCTCTGCAAAGAGGAAAAGCTAAGAGGAATAAATGGGACAAGCTATATGCTTATTGAATTTCCTATGGATAAATTGCCAAGGGATGCCCTGGAATTAATTTATGAGCTAAGGCTTCTTAATATTCAACCTATAATTGCACATCCTGAAAGATATGAATACATATATGAATCACCTATTAATATAAATGATTTTATTGAAGAGGGATGCATATTTCAAATTAATGCGGGAAGCCTACAAGGTTTATTTGGAAAGAAAATTCAAAATTGTGCCAGGCTACTAGTGAAAGAGGGGCTTGTAAACTTCATAGCTTCTGATGCTCATTCGCTAAATAGGAGATGCCCAGGGCTTATAGAAGGATTTAGAGAAGCCAAGGCCATAGATAGAGAAATAGAAAAAAAAGTATCAAGGAATTTAGAACTGTTACTTTTAGATAAAGCTATAGAAATGAATATGGAAAAAATAAAGAAAAAGAAAAGTATATTTCAGTTTTTCAAGCATTAATGCTTGAGCAGGCAAGTTATGATTTATACATAAATTAATTGTTTACTTAAAAAAAATAATTAGCAAAGGTAGTGCAGCAAATGAAAGGTTTAGACTTAATAACATTTAAAGAACCTACTTCACCTATGTCAGAATCCTATAGAACCCTTAGGACTAATATTCAATTTTCATCCTTTGATAAAAAGATTAAAACCATACTAATAACTAGTTCAGGACCGGGAGAGGGGAAAACCACAACTTCTTCAAATTTAGCCATGGTCATGGCTCAAGGTGGAAATAAAACTATATTAATAGATTGTGATCAAAGAAAGCCACAGGTACATAAGGTTTTTGGATTTTCTAACGAAAATGGATTATCTAACATTTTGGTAAGTGATAATGAAGTAGATATAAATATAGGTGTTCATGAAACTGAGGAACCCAATCTCCATGTTTTATCTTCAGGCACAAGGCCTCCAAACCCTGCGGAACTTTTAGGCTCTGTAAAAATGAAAAATTTCATTGAGGAATTAAAGAAAACCTATGACTTTATAATTTTAGATACTCCTCCAATAGTATTGGTTACAGATGCACAAATTCTAGCCCAGTATACGGATGGTTGCCTTTTAGTTATATCTTCAGGTGAGGCAGAACGTGATTCAGTAATTAAATCTAAAGGACTCCTTGAAAAGGTTAATGCAAAAATATTGGGGACAGTGCTTAACAAAGTGGATTCAAAAAAGAAAGGCTACTATCACTATCAATATGAGTATGGTGGAACCAGTAAATAAAGGCAAAAGCAGAAAGAAAGCAAAATAATAAAATTATTTTAAATCATAATTTTTATCTAAAAGAGGATAAAAAATTATGGTTTTTTATTTTGTTTAAGATTATTCACCTAAAAAAATTATAAATATTGGGAGACGCATAATTATCCATTAAAACAAAACTAGATGTATCAAAATTATTAAATTCATTTATTAAATAAAATTTTGAATTAATTAAAATAAGTGGAATAAAATCATAGTATTTTATTGCATATAAAGTAATATAAGTATAAAAAAATATATATTATGACGATAAATGTATAAGGGTGAAGTATTGATATACAAGACTTTAAAGGACAACATGTTTCATAAAAATAATTCTTAAAGTGTAAAATAATAAGGAACTTGACGTATATTGGAGTAAATGTTTATTAACGGACTAAATCGCGAAATGAAAAATTTGCCGTAAAATTGCTAAAGCTGTATAATTAAGTTGAATAATTATGAAGAATTTAAAAAAAGAGGTATACAAAATGGAAAATTTAGGAAAATGGAAAAAGCCAATATTAATATTAAGTGATGCAGTGCTAATAAATTTAGCCTACATATTAGCTATTTATTTTAGATATAATTATACGAACTTTAAGTTCTATGCCACTGACTATAAAGACATAGCATTAATTGTAACAGTTATATATATAGCTTGTTTTTTTATTTTTAAGCTTTATGAAAGCCTTTGGAGCTATGCCAGCATAGATGAGTTTATGTTGGTTATCGGTGCTTGTCTTGTTTCTAATTTAGCTACCATAGCCTTTATTAGAATTATTGGACATAGCTTTGCCTATGGAGTAAGTATAATAGCTTGTGCTTTTTCAATTATTTTTATAGTTGGGATTAGAATGTCCTTTAGAATCTACGGTAGATTTGAAAGTATTGTAAATTGTAATGCAAGCGAAATCCCCAAAGCAAGAGTAATGATAATTGGTGCTGGGGCGGCGGCTGCTATGGTTATAAAAGAAATGAAAAGTAGTAGCCAAAGCAAATATATGCCTGTAGCTGTGATTGATGATGAAGCTTATAAAAAAGGAAAAAACATTATGGGGGTAAAGGTTCTTGGAAGTAGGAGAGACATACCTGCCATAGCGAAAGAAAAATCCATAGAAACTATACTTATAGCTATACCTACTATTGATGAGGTGGATAAAAAACAAATTTTAGAAATATGTAAAAAAACAAATTGTAAAATAGAAATTATTCCTGGTATGTATGAAATAATAAACGGTAAGGTTTCTTTAAATCAAATTAGAAAAGTAGAGATTGAAGATCTCCTTGGCCGTAGCCCAGTCCAGTTAGATATGGCAGGCATTGCAAGTTATATCCATGATAAAACCATATTAGTAACAGGTGGCGGTGGGTCAATTGGTTCCGAATTGTGTCGCCAAATTTTAAAATTCGAGCCTAAACAATTGATTATATTCGATATATATGAAAACAATGCTTATGATCTGCAAATGGAACTTAAGTATAAGTACCCAAAATTAAATTTAAAAGTATTAATAGGATCTGTTAGAGATAAAGGCAGACTCAAAAGTGTATTTGAAAAGTATTCACCAAATATAGTTTTCCATGCAGCAGCACATAAACATGTTCCACTAATGGAAGAAAGCCCCATGGAAGCCATAAAAAATAATGTATTTGGTACTTATAATGTAGCAGAATGTGCACATAAATTTAATGTAGAAAGATTCGTCATGATTTCCACAGATAAAGCAGTAAACCCCACAAATGTAATGGGTGCAACTAAAAGAATGTGTGAAATGATTATACAATCCATGGATAAGATAAGTGAAACACATTTTGTGGCAGTAAGGTTTGGTAATGTACTAGGAAGTAATGGCTCTGTTATCCCGCTATTTAAAAAACAAATAGAGCGTGGTGGACCAATTACACTTACTAATAAATATATAACAAGGTTCTTTATGACCATACCAGAGGCAGCACAATTAGTGCTTCAATCTGGTGCATATGCCCAGGGTGGAGAAATATTCGTGCTGGATATGGGACAACCTGTAAAGATATACGATTTGGCCTGGGATTTAATAAAGCTTTCGGGATTTGTTCCTAATAAGGATATTAAAATTGAAATTACAGGACTAAGGCCAGGAGAAAAACTTTATGAAGAGCTTATGATGAGTGAGGAAGGCCTTGCGAATACTAAACATGAGAAGATATTTGTTGGAAGACCCACCTTTAGTGATTTAGAGGAAATGAAAGAGAACATGAAGGAACTAGCGGTGGTTATTGAGAGTGATGATGTAGGTTTATTAATTAAAAAAATAGAAGAAATAGTTCCAACTTACAAGAGAAATATGGATGAAAGCGCAATTACAAAGATACAAGAGTAAAAAAAATAGGGGGGCATATTATGAGTAAATTTTTGAGCATCATATTTAGTTTTGTATTATTAGTAATTTTATCACCGTTATTTTTAATTATAGGAGTAATAATAAAGTTGAATTCAAAAGGACCAGTATTCTTTACTCAGATGAGAATTGGTAAGAATAATGAATTATTTAAATTTTATAAATTTAGAACAATGAAAATTGGAACTCCTAATGTAGCAACAGACAAACTTGATAGTTCAAAAAGTTACATAACCACAACTGGAAAAATTTTAAGAAAAACTAGCCTTGACGAGCTTCCACAAATAATCAATATTCTTAAAGGTGATATGACTTTTGTAGGACCAAGACCTGCACTATATAATCAGTATGAACTTAAGGAACTTAGAACAAAGGCAGGAGTTCATAAATTACTTCCAGGAGTTACAGGATGGGCTCAAATTAATGGACGAGATAATAATGATGATTATGAAAAAACACAGCATGACAGAAATTATTTAGATAATAAATGCTTGTGGTTAGATATAAGAATAGTATTTAGAACGGTATTTAAAGTTTTAAGAGCAGAGGGGATTCTCGAAGGTGTTCACCATCAAGGTGGCGGACACCAGCTTGATGCTGTACATCTAAAGAGTGAATCAAAAGATATTTAAGTATAAATCCGAGGTGATTTTATATGGATGATTTGTTAATAATTGGAGCTGGTGGACATGGTAGAGTGGTGGCAGAAACTGCAGAACTTATGGGCCTATGGGGAAATATTGTATTTCTAGATGATAGAGTAGATGTAAGTATGGTTTTGAATCATAGGATTGTTGGTAAATTGGAGGAATATGAACAATTTACAGATAAGTATGATTATGCTATTGTATGTATAGGTGACAATGAGAAAAGAATGGATTTGCTTGGAAAGCTATTAAAGTCAGGATACAAAGTTCCAGTTATTATTCATCCTAAAGCCAGTGTTAGTAAGTATAGCCATATTGGCGCGGGTAGCGTGATACTTGCTGGAGCGGTAATTAATACGGATGCTAGCATTGGTAGAGGGTGTATTGTTAATATCAATAGCTGCGTTGATCATGACAGCATCCTGTGTGATGGAGTTCATGTGTGTAGTGGAGCGGTTGTTAGGAGTGGGTGCAGGATAGGAAAATTATCTTATATTGGTGCTGGAGCTTGTGTTAAATCTGGAGTTATCTTGCAAGATAGATTTGTATTGCATGATGGAATGGTGATTTAAACAAATATAGGAGAGACTACAAGCTGTGTAGAGCTACAAAAAGTTGATTTTGAAGGGTTAAGCGGTTAGTGGTAAATGTTAAAAAACAAGAATGGACAAAAGAATGACATTTAAAAGTGAGTATGTGGTATGAGTTAAATGGAAGGGCGGTGAAAAACTAGATGAAGAAGATAATAATTACTGGTGCGAACAGTTACATAGGGACAAGCTTTGAAAAATGGTTATTACAGTGGGCTGAAGATTACTCAGTGGAGACTGTTGATATGATAGATGGTACATGGAAAGAGAGGGACTTTTCAGAGTATGATGTTGTGTTTCATGTTGCTGGTATTGCACATGTAAAGGAGACTAAAGAAAATGTAGATATTTATTACAAGGTCAATCGTGACTTGGTGTATGAAGTTGCCCAAAAGGTAAAAGGCGATGGAGTTAAGCAATTCATATTTTTAAGCTCTATGAGTGTTTATGGTATTGATAATGGTGTAATAAAGAAAGATACTGTTCCTTCACCAAAGAGCAACTATGGGAAGTCTAAACTTCAAGCTGAGGAATTAATAGCTCAACTAGAGGGTTCTTCATTTAGTATTGCTGTTTTAAGACCACCTATGATATATGGGAAAGGCTGTAAAGGTAATTATGTTAGATTAGAAAAATTTGCATTGAAATCGCCTATTTTCCCAAATATAAAAAATAAGCGAAGTATGATTGAGATAGATAAATTATGTGAATTTGTAAAGCTGCTTATTGATGAAGAGAGCAGAGGACTATTCTTACCACAAAATAAAGAATACGTGTGTACTTCAGAGATGGTCAAGCTTATTGCTGAGGCGCATGGAAAGAAAATTATAATGACTAAGGTGTTTAATCCGTTATTAAGATTACTGAAGGCTGGTACAGTTAATAAAGTATTTGGTGACTTAGTGTATGAAAAGGAGATGTCAGGGGGATAAAGCTTGTGGCTTTAAAGAAAGCCGTTTTAATATATAAAACAAAATGTTTTAAATCAGATTGCAGAGGAGAATAATTATGTCAAATGTATTAATAACTGGTGGTGCTGGATTTATAGGTAGTAATTTGTCGTTGAAACTTATCGACAAGGGATACGAGGTAACGATACTAGATAATTTAAGCCCACAGATTCATAGTGAAAATCCTGATGATTCATATACATATAATACAATTAGGGGAAAAGTAAATTTCATAAAGGGTGATGTTGGTAGTATTAACGATTGGAGAAAAGCCTTGACTAATGTTGATGTTGTCATTCATCTGGCAGCTGAAACTGGCACTGGACAATCCATGTATGAAATAGATAAATATGTTGCAACTAATATTGGTGGAACTGCTAAACTTTTAGAAATCCTTACGAATGAAGAACATCATGTTAAAAAGCTTATTGTTGCTGCATCTCGTGCTGTGTACGGTGAAGGCAAATTTGAATGTGAAAAACATGGAATAGTATATCCTAAATCAAGAATTGATGAAGATATGATAAAAGGAGATTTTGAGGTTAAATGTCCTGTCTGTGGGAAAACAGTTAAGATGTTACCAACAGATGAATTATCAGAATTACAACCTACTTCTGTGTACGGTTTTACTAAGCAGGCGCAAGAGCAATTGTGTATGATTGTTGGAAAGTCTATTGGTATTCCAGTTGTAGCATATCGTTTCCAAAATGTATATGGTCCTGGGCAGTCATTGAAAAATCCATATACAGGAATATTGTCAATTTTTTCCACGAGAATAAAAAATGGCAATGACATAAATATTTTTGAAGATGGATTAGAAACGAGAGATTTTGTTTATATTGACGATGTTACGGATGCAGTCATATTAGGTATTGAAAAAGAAAAAGCTAATTACCGTACTTTTAATGTTGGTTCTGGTGAAAAGACTGATGTTCTAACTGTTGCCAATACATTGAAAGAAAAATATGGAGCAAATATTCAAATTAATGTATCTGGTAACTATAGATTAGGGGATATTAGACATAATGTTGGAGATTTGAAGCTAATTCATAGTTTGCTGGGATATGAACCAAAGGTACATTTTAAACAAGGAATTTCAAATTTTGTTGATTGGGTAGAGCGACAAGCAGTTGAAGTAGACAATTATGAGGCTTCTATTGAAGAAATGAAGAAAAAGGGATTGTACAAGTAATGGAAGAAATGTATTCAATTAAAGGCAAAAAAATATTGTTTTTAGCACCTTCATTTTTTGGATATGAAAATAAAATTAAAGATAAAATGGAACAAATGGGCGCTATAGTAGATTTCTATGATGAGCGGTCAGTGACTAGAGCATTCGATAGGGCTCTTTTGAAAGTTATGCCTAGTGTATTTAATAAGAAGACATCTAGATATTATGATGATATTTTAGAAACGTGTAAGGATAATAAATATAGCTATATTTTTGTAATCAAGTGTGACATGTTGACAGAAAAAATACTTGAAAAATTTCATGTTATATTCCCAAATACAATTTTCTGTTTATATTTATATGATTCAGTAAAAAACATTAAAGGTGTTAGTAAGAAATTTAAATATTTTGACCGTATTTTATCTTTTGATAGACAGGATACATTCAAGTACACTGATATAAAATTTAGGCCCTTATTTTACATAAATGAATTTAAAAAAGAACTTAGAACAGACAATAAATATAAATATGATATTAGTTTCTGTGGAACGATTCATTCAGATCGCTATGCAATTATAAAAGAAGTTATTGATATATGTAAGAAAATAAAACTTAGTTTTCATAATTTCTGTTATTTACAGAGTAAATTCATTTACTATTTTTATAAAATTACAAAACATGAATTTCTATATGTAAAGAAAAGAAATTTTTCGTTTGTTAAAGCCAGTAGTCAGGAAATATCAGATGTGGTTGATGAGTCAAGAGTAGTGCTTGATATTCAACACCCGAAGCAAACTGGACTTACTATGAGAACAATAGAGATGGTAGGCATGAACAAGAAACTGGTTACTACAAATGCAGAAATTAAAGAATATGATTTTTATAATTGTAATAATATTTTGATAATAGATAGAAATAATATTAATATTTCGGATGGATTTCTTTTAACAAAATATGTACCGTTAGATACTAATATATATGATAAGTATTCAATAACAGCATGGGTACAGGATATTTTATATGCAATTGAGTGAGGAGATAATATATGCGAAATAAGTATTCATTATCAGAAACTATATCAACAGCATATGCATTGATTTGTACAAAACTATTTTATAAAGGTGCAAGGCTGATTAGAAGACCATTCTATTGTCGAGGAAAATCACGGTTGCAATATGCTGAAGGACTTACTACTGGGCATCATTGCAGATTTGATTTGCTTGGTGAAGAGAATGACAATTCAAAAAAACTTGTCATAGGTAAAAATTGCAAAATTGGAGATAATGTTCATATTGTTGCAAATGAAAAAGTTATAATAGGCGATAACTGTTTGATGGCTTCTAAGATTTTTATAAGTGACACAAGCCATGGCGAGTACGCTAATGTGACGGTTGATTCATCACCAGATGTTCCACCAGATGAGCGAACACTTTATATGAGCCCTGTCAGTATTGGAAATAACGTTTGGATTGGGGAGAATGTTTGTATTTTATTAGGTGTAAGTATTGGGGATGGTTGCATTATTGGAGCAAACTCTGTGGTTAACAGAGACATTTTTAATAATTGCATGGTTGCTGGCTCGCCGGCTAGGGTAATAAAAAAATATGATAATAAGACGGGACAATGGATAAAAACACAATAAATTACGATGTAGCCTTGTTAACTATTTAAATGATTTTTTTTAGAACTTACTTAAATACCTTTGTAGATATAGGTTGCAAAATTACTTTGAGGTATTTGCTTGATAGGAGATATGGATAGCATGAAGACAATAGTAATATCGGGAATTAATTTTTTTGAGGGTGGACCTTTATCGGTGTATAAAGATTGTTTGGATAATATTATCAAAAACAAGTTAAATGAAACTAATAACATAATTGCTTTTGTACATAAGAAGGGACTATTTGGCGAGTATGCAGATAAGGTAACACTTATTGAATTGCCAAAGTCTAGGAAAAGTTACCTATATAGACTGTGGTATGAGTATATTTATTTTTACTTATATTCAAAAGATAAAAAAATTGATGTGTGGATTTCATTGCATGATATAACACCAAATGTTAAAGTGAAAAAGAGGTATGTCTATTGTCATAATGCATCCCCATTTATGAAGACTGAGATTAAAAACTTAAAATATAGCTATAAGAATTTCTTGTTTTCTCTATTTTATAAATATTTATATAAAATTAATATAAAGAAAAACACTGCTGTTATTGTGCAACAGGATTGGATGAGAGAAGAGTTTATTCAGAAGTATAAATTGAAAAGTGTAATTGTTGCAAGGCCAACAGTTGCTATTAGTGAAGTTGTTAATACTAATTATTCCAATGAACAAAAAAACAAGTATAAATTTATATATCCATCATATCCCAGATTTTTTAAAAATTTCGAGGTGGTTTGTATGGCCTGCGAAATACTAGAAGGAAAAGGTATAACTGCATACGAAGTTTTTTTAACTATAGACGGAAATGAAAACAAGTATTCTAAAGACTTGAAAAAACGTTATGGAAAGTTAAGAAGTGTAAACTTTATGGGGCTTCAAGAAAGAAAGCACTTGTTTAATCTATATGGAGCAGCTGATTGTATGATATTTCCATCAAAGTTAGAATCATGGGGATTACCTATCTCGGAATTTAAAGGTACTGGTAAGTCTATGTTAGTTGCTGATTTACCTTATGCACATGAGACTATTGGAACCTATGATAAAGTATGTTTTTTTAATCCTGATAATTCAGTAGAACTTGCTAAATTAATGGAAAAAGAAATATTATATTGTGCTCAATATAACTTTGTTAAAGAGAAAGAAATTAAGAAGCCTTATTGTAAAGACTGGCATGAATTATTGTGTGTAATTTTTAGTAATACTGAGTCCGAATAAGATAAAATGATTATTTATAACATTTATCTGTTAACATAAATACGTAGATTATATATTCATAAAGATTTCATAAAAAGTTGAGCTTTTGGGTCTAAGATATTGGCGTAGATAAATTTATAATAAAAAGTGTTTAATTAGGTTGAGGTAGCAGAGTTTATATTAAACTAAAGGTATGATTAAATATTCAATTAAATTTTGAGAGGGAAATGTTTAATGAAAATAAGAAATGATAAAGAAAAAATAACAGTTTTATTAGCTACATACAATGGTGAAAAGTATCTTGTAGAACAATTAGATAGCATAATTAGTCAAACCTATATTAATTGGGAACTATGGGTAAGGGATGATGGTTCAACAGATCAAACCTTAGAAATCTTAAAACAGTATGAGGGTAAAGATAATAGAATAATTATACTAGATAACGAAAATAAAAAAAATCTTGGACCTTGTATGAATTTTAATCAGTTATGTTTAAACGTAGGGTTGAATAATTATATAATGTTTTGTGATCAAGATGATGTATGGTTTCCTGACAAAATTGAATTAACTTATAATTGTATTATAGAAAAAGAAGAATTTATTAAAAATAACCAACCGATTATGGTGTTTACGGATTATGAAATAGTAGATGAAAAATTAAATAGGTTATGTAAATCAGGTTACAAACTTATAAGTGTAGGAGAAAAATTTTTTGAGAAACCTTTGAACACATTATTAGCATTTAATTTTGTATGGGGATGTACATTAATGTGCAATAGAAGTTTAATTGAAAAATGTATTCCAATTCCACAAAATGCGGAAAATCATGACTTTTGGATTGCATTATCAGGTGCTGTAATAGGGAAAATGTATTTTCTTGATATACCTACAATGTTTTATAGGCAACATTCAAGTAACGTTACAGGGATGTATGAAGCTAAAAAAATGGGTAATAGAATTAAAAGGTTATTCTTGGGTTGGGATGATATGCAAAAGAGAATAACTAACTCAGTTTATCATGCGAAATGCTTAAGGGAAAGATTTTCAAGTGAAATACCGGAAAAAAAATTAATTTTGATAGATGATTTTATAAAATGTTCCCAAAAATCAGGATTTAAACTATTTTTATTTGCAATAAAAAATAATATAAAAAAGCCCAAATTAATACAAACCATATTATTTTATATGAACCTAATTGTTTACAAATATAAAAAAATATCAATAAGCATGAAAGGAGAACACTAAAACTAGATGACGTTTTAGTGAATAATTATATGATTAATCCGTTATATATTTATACAATATCATATGGAATTGTGCTCATAGTATATAGTTTTGGATGGTCGGTTTTGTATCCAATGCTATCTTATGAATTATTAACGTTTTTATTTATAACTGGAATCTTATCTTTTTTTGTTGGAAAATTTTTAGGGGAAATTAAAATTGATTTAAAACAAGATATTAAGCTAAGTCAAAAAATGATAAATAAAATGCAAGCTATACTTATAATTGGATATTTTGCAGAGTTTATATATGCTGGAAGTGTTCCATTATTTAGCAATATAATATATCATGATTTCAGAGGAATTCCATTTATACATCCATTACTAGTAACAATTAACATTTTTATTAGTACATATTTATTTTACACATACATTAAGTATAAAAGAAAAAAATATATAGTATATTATTTTATTAATTTAATACCTTCAATACTCTTAATATCAAGAAGTATAATTGTAATCATACTAATATCAAGCATATTTGTCTATCTTAGTATGAAGATAAGTTTTAAAAAGTTGTTTAACTTTAAATTTATAATTATTATGACAATATCAATTTTAATAGCAGGATACCTATTTGGAGTTACAGGAAATTTTAGAACTAATAAACTATTTAATGATACCAACTTATTTAGTAGTGAATCTATAATTTCTATTGGAATGCCAACCGAAAAATTTTTAAATTCTAAAATACCTAAGGAATATTTTTGGGATTACTTATATATATCGTCGCCTTTAGCAAATTTACAAGTACAGATGAATATAAGCAATCATGAAAATAATATTTATAAATTCATTTTAAGCTCTATTCTGCCAGATATATTGACAAAAAGATTAATTGATGGAAATATTCTATCTAATATAACAACATCCACTGACAGAATTTCTGGTGCATTAACGGTATCAACAGCGTACAGTGCACCATATATGTTATTGGGCTATACAGGAATGATTATATTTTATTTATATACTGTAATAATATGTGTTGTATATAGTTTGCTTTTGAGGAAGTATAGTGATTTATATATTGTGGGTGTTTCGATTTTATGTACAATTATATTGTTAAATACATTTGGAAATATGTTTGTGTACAGTGGTATTAGTTTTTCGTTATTATGGCCTTTATTTTTTTTGTTTTCCAGAAAGGCTAAAGTAAAGTTGAAGTAGTATATTTGTTGTAAACAAGGTAATTATTACTTTAAAAGAGAAATGAGGTGAATTTGAATGCAAATCGTAAGTGTAATAATACCATTTTATAATCAAGGTTATTTTTTGGAAGAATGTATTGAAAGTGTAAATAAACAAACATATAAATATATTGAAATTATTATTGTGAATGATGGTTCCGATGATGAAAATTCAATAAAAGTATTTGAAAAAATTAAAATAAAATATCCAAATATAAAAATAATGTCAATACAAAATTCAGGAGTATCTACAGCAAGGAATACAGGGATAATGAGTAGTACGGGGGAGTATATTTTACCATTAGATGCGGATGATAAAATAGAAAGTACATATATCGAAAAATGTGTAGATGTGCTAAATCGCAATAGAGAAGTACATGTAGTATATTGCATAGGCAAGTGTTTTGGATTTAAAAAAGGGATTTTTGTATTAGATGATTTTTCAAAATTAAAGATGTTAAGTGAAAATCTTGTTTTTTGTACGGCTTTGTATAGAAAAAAAGACTTTGATCAAACTTGTGGATATAATCCAAATATGATTTACGGATATGAGGATTGGGATTTTTGGATTTCTATGATGGAGTTAGGCAAAAAGTTTTATAGGATAAATGAAATTCTTTTTTATTATAGGATAAAAGAAGAGTCACGTAATACAGTTACACATAAATTTCAAGATAAAAAAAATAATATGATTCAACAAATCTATCGTAACCACAAAGAGCTTTATAAAAAATATAATGTTAATTTAAATTATATAAATAATGAAGATGATAAAATTATAAAGTTCAGAAATTATTTTTGGTGGAGGACTAAATATTTAATTCAGAAAGTTAGGCTTACGTATTTATCGTTATTATGTAAATTATACAAAACACATACATAAATATTGTAATCTGTAAATATTAGTTTTAAATTTAAACGCGCACAAGAAGCAGCTTCTTAGTTTACATTGAGCATTATTAAATCTAAGGGAGTGTATACACTAATGGAAAATAGTTATATTCAAAATACAAAACTTATATTAATAAAGATAAAAAGAATTTTAAGTAATAAGTGTTTTAAGCATCATAAATTAAATAATCCTAAACTTTATATGACCCTTTTAATTAAAAATGAAGAGGATATTATAGAAGAAAATTTGATTTTTCATAAATCTATGGGAGTAGATGGATTTATAGTTACTGATAATAATTCAACAGATAAAACAAAAGAAATAATAGAAAAATACTATAAATTGGGATGGATAAAGCAAATAATATATGAAAAGGGTAAAGATCATTCACAAGCAATATGGGTTGATAGAATGATTAAGCTAGCTACAGAAAAATATAATGCTGATTGGGTAATAAATGCAGATGCAGATGAGTTTTGGTATAGTAAGAACAAAAATTTGAAAACAGAATTGAGAGGTACAAATACAAATGTACTGAAATGTAATATCTACAATATTCTTCCTAGTGAAACTAAATTATTTTATGATGGCATATTTATGGTTAAAAAGCCAATTGATAAAATAGAAGAATTCAATTTATCAAAATTTAATATGTATACTAAACAAATTGCAAAAGTTATTCACAGAACTAAAGGCTATAAACAGATATCACCAGGGAATCATGGTGTGAAAATGAAACTAAAGAGTGAAAAAAAATCCTCTGATATTATAATTTTTCATTACAATATTAGAGGATTGGAACATTTTAAATCTAAAATGATAAATGGTGGAAAAGCATTTGAAGAGAATTTAATACTTGATAAAAATATTGGAAAACATTGGAGATATTATTATGAAGGCTGGAAATCAGGGAAGCTTGATTTAGATGAAGAATATAACAAAACGATTGCATTACAATTTAGAGAATTATTTTTGAAACAGGGTATTATTATAGAAAATAGAAATGTGAAAACATATTTGGAAAATATATTAAAGTAGGTGAACATATGTTTAGTACAATGAAGAGAATATTTAATAAGGGTAAAAGAACAATCAGAAGATTCGGACAAAAGGTATCACAAGAAGAAATGTTTATTTTGGATGATTATGAAAGAAATCTTCCTAAGGTTTTAACAACAACAGAAACTTTAGAATTAATAATGAAAAATAAATCTTCAATATGTAGATATGGAGATGGTGAGTTTGACATATGTAATCAAGAAAATAAACTAGATCCATATCAAAGACCAAGTGACAAATTAACAAGCAGATTAACTGAAATTATATTATCTCCAAGCTGTAGTAAAATAATAGTATGTATACCACCATTTAATTCTAAATACAATAATATAAAAAATTATTATGGAAAATTATCGTTTTGGCAATGGTATTGGTTAAATAAATATTCTAAAATAAAACCGCTACTTAATAAAGAAATATATGGGAATTCATTTGTATCTAGAAATGCTGTCTTTTATGAAAACAATTTATCTACGATAAAATGTCTATGGGATAATAGAGATGTTGTTTTTGTATATGGAAGGAATGGTCGCTTTGATATTCACAGTAATTTATTCAATAGCATAAAAAAATATTCAGTTATTCATGTAAGTCCTGTTAATGCATTTGAAGAATATGATGATATTTTAGAGAAATGCATTAAGTTTGATAAACAAAGTTTATTTTTAATTGCAGCAGGTCCTACTGCGACAGTATTAGCATATGATTTGAGTAGTTTTGGTTATCAAGCTTTGGATGTAGGGCACTTACCTAATTGTTATGAACAATATCTAGGTCATATCGTATCTCCAGAAAATTTGCCATTAATAAAAAGGAAATAAGAGGTTTTTATGGAAAATAGAACTAGTAATTCGATGAAAAATATATTGACTGGAATAATACTACAATTTACTACTATTTTATTGAGCTTAATTTCTAGAAAGATTTTTCTAGACAATTTAGGAATAGAAATATTAGGGGTCAATGGAGTGATTTCCAATTTAGTATCAATGTTAGCACTTGCAGAATTAGGTATAGGTACGGCTATTTCTTATAGTCTCTATAAACCATTAGCAGAGAATGACCACGAACAAATTAATGCAATTATGACTTTATATTCAAAATTATACAAATATATAGCTATGATTGTAATGATATTAGGATTAATGATGTTGCCCTTTTTAAAATATTTTATACATACAAACTTCACAATTAGTTTTATAAAATTAATTTATTTCATATTTTTAATAGATACAGTTATGTCTTATTTTTTGGCATATAGGAGAACTATATTGTCGGCAGATCAAAAAAATTATATTGCTGATAGAATAACCATTATATTTTCAATTGCATTAACAATTTTTCAAATAACAGTGATTTTATTAACAAAAAATTATATATTCTTCATACTTATTAAGCTATTTATGGGTATTGGGCAAAATCTAATCATTTATATATTAACGAATAAAAAATATGATTATTTAAAAAATCAATTTAAAATAGAATTGAATCCAGACATAAAAAAGAATATTATAAAAAATGTTAAGGCTTTGTTTTTAGCAAATATATCTGTATACATAATATTCGGAACTGATAGCATACTACTATCAATTTTCTCCGGAATTTCAATAGTGGGATTATATTCTAATTATACATTAATAATTAACGCAATAAAGAGCATAATATCAAAAATATTTTTAGGTACAACAGCAAGTTATGGGAATTTACTAGTGTGTGGAAATTATAAAGATAAGAACGATATTTTTAATATTTTATATTTTATTAATTTTTGGATATCCACCTTTTCTTCTGTTTCATTAATAGTATTAATAAATCCGTTTATAGAGATTTGGTTAGGAAAGTCTATGGTATTACCTGTTGCAGTTGTTTATATAATAGTATTTACATTCTATTCTGATTCTATGAGAAGCTCAATTGAATTGGTTAAAGGCGCAGCAGGGTTATATAGTCCATATCCTTTTTTTAAGTATTGGATAGTTATGGAAGCTATAGTGAATTTGATTACATCCATAGTTTTAGCTAAAACTATGGGACTTGGCATGTATGGTGTATTTTTAGGAACGGCGATAAGCACAATGATACCAACATATGTTATGCCATGGAATGTTTATAAATATGTCTTAAAAAAGAGTTCTAAAACCTATTATTTTAAAAGTGTATTGTACAGCTTAATTAGTTTTGGTCTTATTGTTACAACATATTACATTGGAGGTTTAATTAATTATACAAACATATATATTTCATTTATATTAAAGGTTTTTTTGTGTATATTAATACCAAATGCTTTTATTTTTGTTATGTTTCATAATACCTATGAATTTAAGTATATGCTTAAAAAAATATTGAAAAAGAATTAGAAAACTCATCACCCTGTTCTTGAAAAAGTTCAACAGGTATATTAGTAAGGAGTTAACTGAAAGTTACCGTATATGAGGGCTGATTAGCTACCTGAAAAAAATAGAATAGAGAGACAGCTTGGTGAAAGTAAGGTAATTGATGCGAAGAGGGTGAAGAAATTAAGATAGCACAAAAATGATAAGTATATCAAAGCGATTAACTCAATTTCACATAGTTAAGTTATAAAAAAATTATAAGCAAAAACTACAATTTCTAAGGAGGCAAAACATGAAAGGCATTATTCTAGCCGGTGGTTCCGGCACAAGACTCTATCCAATAACTAAATCCGTATCAAAACAAATACTCCCAATATATGATAAGCCAATGATATATTACCCATTATCCGTATTAATGCTTGCAGGTATAAAAGAAATATTAATTATTTCAACACCAAGAGATGTAGTAACTTTTGAAGAGTTACTAGGTGATGGAAGTGATATAGGACTTAAATTACAGTATGCGATTCAAGAAGAGCCAAGAGGACTTGCAGATGCATTTATTATAGGCGAAGAGTTCATAGGAAATGATAAGGTAGCTTTAGTCCTTGGAGATAATATTTTCCATGGTTATGGTTTTACTGAAAGATTAACGAGAGCCTCAGAAAGAGAAGGAGCTACTATTTTTGGTTATCATGTAAGTAATCCAACTGAATTTGGTGTTGTTGAATTTGATAAAGATAATAATGTAGTATCTATAGAGGAAAAACCTTTAAAGCCTAAATCAAATTACGCTGTTCCAGGCTTATATTTTTATGATAATGATGTAGTGGAAATTGCTAAAAATGTCAAGCCTTCAGATAGAGGTGAAATAGAAATAACAGCAGTAAATAATGAATATTTAAGGCGGGGAAAATTAAAAGTTGAACTTTTTGGTAGAGGAATGGCTTGGCTTGATACAGGAACTCACAGAGGACTACTGGATGCAGCAAATTTTGTTGAAGCTATTCAGACTAGGCAAGGATTGTATGTAGCTTGTATAGAAGAGATAGCTTATAGAAATGGCTTTATAAACAGACAGGAGCTTTTAAAGATAGCAGAACCGTTAATGAAAACTGAATATGGTAAGTATTTAGTGCAGATTGCTGACGAGTATAATAAAGCTAATTTAGAAGCAGTTACTGTAGCAGAGTAATGAAGGGAGGAACATATGGGAAAGTTTAATTTTATAGAAACTAAGATAAATGGTATATACATAATTGAACCTAAAGTTTTTGGTGACAATAGAGGTTATTTTATGGAGACCTATAATAAGAATGACTTCTTTGAAGCTGGGCTTAGGATGGAATTTGTTCAAGATAATGAATCAAAGTCTAAAAAAGGAGTACTTAGAGGACTTCATTTTCAAACTAAACATACTCAAGGGAAATTAGTTCGAGTTACAGAGGGACAAGTCTTTGATGTAGCCGTAGATTTAAGAAAGGGTTCACCTACCTTTGGAAAATGGGAAGGAGTAATCCTTACAGCTGAGAATAAAAAACAGTTTTATGTTCCAGAAGGATTTGCACATGGATTTTTAGTTATGTCAGATGTGGCTGTGTTTAATTATAAATGCACAGATTACTATGCTCCTGAATATGATAGTGGGGTACTATGGAATGATGAAGATATAGCTATAAAGTGGCCACTTGAAGGTATAGAAGAGATTTTATTGTCAGACAAGGATAAGTTGCAAAACAAACTAAAAGATTTAGAAATACCATTTGAATATAAAGGGGTGTAGGTGTTTATGAAAACTTATTTAGTAACAGGTGGGGCTGGATTTATAGGTGCAAATTTTGTTCATTATATGTTAAATAAATATTCAGATATAAAAATTATAAATTTAGATAAATTAACTTATGCAGGAAATTTAGAAAACTTGAAAGATATAGAAAATAATATAAACTATACTTTTGTTCAAGGAGATATATGTGACAAAGAGTTAGTAGAAAAATTATTTGCAGAAATTGATATTGATTATGTTGTAAACTTTGCAGCAGAATCCCATGTAGATAGAAGCATAAAAGAACCAGAAATATTTGTAAAGACAAACGTTTTAGGCACAGTAAACCTTTTAAATGTAGCTAAAAATGCATGGGCAATTGGAGATGGCTTTAAAGAAGGCAAGAAGTTTATGCAAGTATCCACAGATGAAGTATATGGATCACTTGGCGCTACAGGATTCTTCCTTGAAACTACACCACTAGACCCACATAGCCCATATTCTTCAAGCAAAACAGGTGCAGATCTAATGGTTAAGGCTTATTATGATACGTATAAAATGCCTGTAAATACAACTAGATGTTCAAACAACTATGGGCCATACCAATTTCCAGAAAAATTAATACCGCTCCTAATAAACAATTGCTTAAATCATAAAAATCTACCAGTATACGGTGATGGAATGAACATAAGAGATTGGTTATACGTTGAAGACCATTGCAAAGCTATAGATATGGTTATAAATAGTGGCAGAGTAGGAGAAATTTATAATATAGGCGGACACAATGAGAGAACTAATATGCAAATAGTTAAAACTGTTATAAATTACTTGAATGAAAGTGTAGATAGTGAAATAACAGAAAAACTAATAACTTATGTTGAAGATAGAAAAGGTCATGACATGCGATACGGAATAGATCCAGCTAAGATAAAAGAAGAGCTTGGATGGCAACCTGAAACTACCTTTGAAGTAGGAATTGCAAGGACAATAAAATGGAATTTAGACAATAAACAGTGGATGGATAACATTACTTCAGGAGAGTACCAAAAATATTATAACAATATGTATGAAAAATAATTTATATAATGAAGCTCTTAGGGATTTAACTCTAGGAGTTTTTCTTTAATAAGATAGTGCCATCCATGTGGCATGCGGAAGCTAGGCGAAGATGGGAATTACTAAAATTTATCTAAGTATAAATTTTAGTAGTTTTTTCGTCGTTAAAGGAAGTTTTCACCACATTAATGGAATATTTATTATAATGTTTGGGTAAGTAGTGCATAAGGTAATAAAAGAGGATATAATATAAATATAAGGGGAGTGGTATACATGGAATATGATATAAACAGAAAATTAAGTGATGGGTTTTTGATGTCGCCTAAAATAGACTTTGTTTTTAAGCTACTCTTTGGAGATGAAAAAAATAAAGATATTCTCATAGGGTTTTTAAGCGCAGTGCTAAAAATGTCACAGGAAGATTTTATAGGAATAGAAATTTGAGTGTATACCTTTAAAAAAACTTCATACCAGTTATCATGTAATTGAAGGTGAAACAGGGTATAGATTGACAGATGTATTAGAAGTACATTTTTTAGAATTACCCAAATTATTTAAAGAAGATATAGAAAAGGATGAAAATGATCCAATAGTAGAATGGATGGAATTCTTAGATGGTAAATCGAAGGGGGTAATGGAAATGCTTGCAAGTAAGAATGAAAATATAAAGAAAGCCTACGACCTTCTACAGGTTATAAGTCAAGATGAAAATGCAAGAATGGCTTATGAAGCAAGAGAAACTGAAATTCGTGATCAAATGATGAGAATAAAATCAGCAGAAGAAAGAGGCAAAATGGAAATTGCAACAAATTTATTAAAACTAGGAGTTAGTGTAGATATAATAATTAAAGCTACAGGTCTTTCCGAAGAAAAGGTTATACAAATAAAGAAAGAGTTAGAAAGTTAGCAAGAAGTTCGCGTTGCGACCTCAAGCACCTCGGAGGCCAAAAAAAATACTAGGAGCACTCGGAGGGCATCAAAGATGGGACATCTGATGCGATAGAAAAGGAAAAGTTGGGTAAAAAAGATAGAGAAAAATTAGTAACACTAGAAATAGTTGAAAATAAAGAGCTAACACCTGAATTAATCGGAGATAAGACAGGCATAATAGATGTTCGAGCTAAAACAGAAGATGGTACACAACTTGAAATAGAAGTGCAGTTAACAAATCAGCACAACATGGATAAAAGGACAATGTGGTACTGGGGAGAAATGTTCTCAGAAGGAATAAAAAAGGGAGAAGATTATAAGAATTTACCTAAAGTCATAACTATAAACATAGTAGACTTTGAATACATTAAAATCCCTGATAAATTCCACACAACTTTTCATTTGTGGGAAGATGAGGTCAAGGACTACATGCTAACAGATGTAGTAGAGATTCATTTTATAGAGATGGAAAAATTTAGAAAGTTAAAAAATAAGAATTTAAAAGAAGATAAGCTACAAAGATGGTTATCCTTTAATAAAAAAGAAAATGATGCAATAACAAGTAGCACCTCTTGAGTAGCAAGGCAGCCCATATTCTTCAAGTAAAACAGGTGCAGATTTAATGGTTAAGGCTTATTATGATACGTATAAAATGTCTGTAAATACAACTAGATGTGAAGTTGGGTAGAAAAGTTGAGAAAAGCATAGAAACAAAAAAACTTGGCGGTAGCCAGAGAGTGGAACTGCTGAAATTTATAGAAGTATATATTTTCGGTAGTTTTTTTGTCTTTAAGAATCACTTTGCAATAGTATGTTGATAAGATTGATATATGTAAAGATTCAGTTTAACTTAAGTAGCAGCAAGAACGCAGTCGGACCTTTCTCTTCTTTTGTATAAAACATGTAAGTTTTGCGTATTGATAAAAAAAACTTATAATGATATAATCTGATTAGAATAGCATAGGATAATATAAATGGTGGTGTTAAAATGGATAAAGAAACAAAACAGATGTTTGAATTGGTATTGGCCAAGTTAGACAGTATGGAACGAAAGCAAGATAGTATGGAACGAAAGCAAGATAGTATGGAACGAAAGCAAGATAGTATGGATAAAAGACAAGATGAAGTGTATATAATGCAAAGAGGGTTAGAAGAAAATGCTAAAGTAACAAGAGCAGAACAAGATAAAATGATGCATATACTTTCTGACATACAAGGTAAGGTTACAAAATTAACTGGAGAAGTTGAAGAACATGAAAATTTTATTAGTCAAATAAGATCTATTAAATAAAAACTAAGATAAGAATATAAACAAAAAAGCTTGGCGGAGCAAGGCGCTGACCACTAAAATATTTAAATATATTTCAGTGGTTTTTTTCGTCGGGAAGAGAAGGATATGCTATATTTAATTCAAAAATTATAGTAATTGTGGTATTATATAACTATAAAAGTAAAGGGAGGAGTATATGCATACAACTAAGAAGTTAAGGAAAAACAAACTAATATGGGCACTAATTATTTTATTAGGAGTGCTAGCAATTTTTTCATACCTTATATTATATAATGGTGGAGTAGTACTTAAAAAAACCACTTCCACAGAGGTTATAGATAAACTTAAAAATGTACAGGTAAAAGGTGGGCAATTTGAATTAACTCAAAAGAATATAGATGAGTTAAGTAGCTTATATTTTGCAAAGCCTATAAGTAAAGGAAACGTAACCCTTACAGGAGTTAGTATTCAAATTTATAATGACGAGATTTTAATTAAGGCTCCTATCAGTTACAAGAAGCTTGATTTGTTATTGTCCTCCAAGGGAAAAATAGATTTTTCTAATGGGAAAATTACATATACTGCTGATAATTTCAAAATTGGCAAGCTTACACTACCTAAAAAATTAGTAATGTCCCAAATATTAAAGCTTAAGAATGAGAGAATTTATGTTGAGGACAATTTAATAAAAATTAATCCAAGCATAATTCCTTTTAAGATAAGTAGTCTTAAAATTAAAGATAATAAAATTTTAGCTGCAGCCTTGACTCAGGGTAAAAAAACTTCATTTGCAGATCTTAATAAAATGAGTGAGAAAGAAATAGATAAACAACTAGCTTCAGTTAAGGAGAAAATACAAAGTGCCACTGCACTTATGAATGATGCAGAAAAGGCAAAAGCAAAAGAAATTCAAGGCATCATAGAAGAGGTTAAGGGGAAATCTATAGAAGAAAAGAAAAAAGCTATAAGTGATACTATTGGTCAACTTAATGAGGCTATTAATAAAACAACAGACGGCGCGAAAAAGAAAGAATTAGAAAAAATAAAAGCAGAGGCAAAAAGGGTTGAAAATGCTGCAGCTGAAAAGGAAAAGATATCTCAGCAGCAAAACCAGGTTAGGCGAGGTGCATTAATAAAAGCTGCGGAGGATCTAAACGGTGCATATTCTCAGGTAGAGACTTCAAAAGAGAAGCAGATAATATCAATAATGCAGTCAACTATGGATAAGATGGCATCCGACCCTTCCTATAATTCTAGCTCAGAGCAATCTTCTGTTAAGTCTATGTATAGTACATTAGATGCAGGTAGCAGGAATAAAGTCAAGTATGCATTAGCTTCTAATGTTGAAGGTAGCAATCTTCAATTGCTAAGAGAGATTTTTGGAGTATAAGACCATTATAATAAAAGCTATCAAAATACATGAGAAGTATTTTGATAGCTTTATTTTTTGGATTTTCAGGGCTAATGGGTCGAAAATTAGCGAATTAGTTATTTATTTATAAAAAAATATGATATGATAGAACAATTGGAATTAATATAATGATTACAAAGTAAAAACTAATTAATTATGAAGATTAAAAAAAATGGATAGTGGAGGCTAAACAATATGTTTACAGCTTTAAAAATAGCCTGGAGATTTTTGATAAACAGTAAGATTCAAACATTAGTAATAATTTTAGGTATTGCCATAGGGATTTCAGTACAAATATTCGTTGGGCTGCTGAGTATGGGACTTGAAACTACATTGCTGGATAAAGTGGTTGGGAATTCCACTCATATAACAATCTACCCTAAGAATAGTATAATAGAAAATTATCATGAAAAGGAAGCCAAAATTAGAAAACTGGATAGTAAAATAACATCAGTGGCGCCCGTAGTGGAGTATGGTGCATCTATTAAGCTTAGGGATATGGTTGAAGCAATTCAAATTAGAGGATTTATTTCTAAAGATTTGGATTCATTATATAATATAAAAAATAAAATTTATAAGGGAAGAACCATCCAAAATCCTAAAGAAGCAATATTAGGAAAGGAACTTAGTGAAAAATTAGGCTTAAAAATAAATGATAATATTGATGTAATAACCCCTGATGGAAGGAATACGGTCATAAAAGTGGTAGGCTTTTATGATTTAGATACAATAAAGGTTAATAAAATTTTAGTTATTACAGATTTAAAAACTGCTCAAGATTTAGCGGGGGTTGGTGATGCTGCAAGCTCTATGCAATTATCTACAAGTGATCCTTATAATGCAGATTCTATTGCAACTAAAATAGAAACTGGGCTAAAAGATAAAAATTTAAAGATAGAAAATTGGAAAGATCAAAATAAACTATTAGTAAGTGCTATAATGGGCGAAAAAGTATGTAGTATAGTAATTCAACTTTGCGTAATGATTGCAGCCGTTTTAAGTATAATAAGTATAATGGGTATAAGTGTGGTTCAAAAATACAAGCAAATAGGTATTTTAAAGGCCATGGGTATAAAAGATGGTTCGGCTGGTGCTATATTTTTAATTCAAGCTTTTATATTAGGTATAGTTGGTACTTGCCTTGGTGTGGGTTTAACCTATATATATATAAGAGGCTTTAATAGATATATAGTTTCATCAGATGGAACGCCTATAGTTAAGATAATTATAAATTATAGCTTTATAATTAAATTATGTATTATTGATGTAATTGCCTCAACGCTAGCAGCATTTTTTCCAGCTATAAAATCCTTTAAATTAACGCCTGTGGAGGTCATAAAAAATGGATAGTATTATACAACTGAAAAATATCAATAAGATTTATGGCAGAAGAGTTAAAACACAAGTATTAAATAATATAAATTTATCTATTGATAAGGGATCTCTTAATGCTATTATAGGAGAATCTGGTAGTGGTAAAACTTCATTATTAAATATAATAGGGATGCTGGACAAGCCTACAAGTGGACAAGTAGAAATGGAAGGTAAAAGAATAGACAAAATGAGTAGAAGGTCTTTAGCCTCTATTAGAAATAGAGAGATAGGTTTTGTATTTCAATTTCATTATTTATTACCAGAGTTTAATGCATTGGAAAATGTGCTTATGCCACATTCTATAAGAAATTTATTTTCTGGTAGAAAAACTCGTGAAAAAGCAAAAGAACTTCTTGAACTAGTGGGACTTCCAACGGTTAGGCATAACAAAGTATATGATTTGTCTGGGGGAGAGCAACAAAGGGTGGCAATTGCTAGGGCACTTATGAATAATCCTAAAATAATACTGGCAGATGAGCCTACAGGGAATTTGGATTCTCATTCCTCTGAAGTTATATACAATATATTTAGAGATATAAATAAAAATTTTGGAACTACCTTTATAATAATAACTCATGATGAAAGAATAGCAAAAAAAACAGATAGAATAATTGAAATAAAAGATGGTGTAATTTAAAGAAATCAAATTACAAAGAAAATAGTGCCTTTATGGCACTATTTTTTTTATATTTCACAGGATAATTTATCTGTGAAATTGACAAAATGATTAATTAATTAAAAAAATATATAATTATTTTACTGCAAAAAATGTCGAATCGAAGTTAAGAATATATTTCCAAAGATAGGAGCTAAACTTAGCGTTAAATAATTTCTGTGCAAAATTTTAATAATTAAGTTTGAAAAATACGGTTATTCATATAAACTAAAGATTTTAGTGATTTTTTTATTTATTAACATTTCGACAATATACGACTAGAAATTAAATCGTTTCTAGTAAATAGTTAATTTCATTAGTATAATTACTGATAATGAATAATTTACCTTAAATAATGGTTTAACTTACCTGTTGTAATTCGACATATTTCTAGTATAATACAATTAGATTGTTATTTAAATCCAAATATATTTTAAGAAATATTATCTAGGACTAGCCTATTAAAGGCTTGAAAGCTAAAAGAGATTTTAGACCACAGAAAAGAAGGATATAATTTTTCTTTATGGAATTAACAGGGCGAATTTTAATATCATAAGGTAAAAAACGAAAAAAATATTTTAATATGCCATAACTATAGTTGAAATTTGACGAAATATGGTATATAATAGAATAATAATATGAAAATTGTAGAAATTTGAAATGAACATTGTAATTGTTCTCCGGATTTAAGGATTTTATTAAAAATGCGGTAGGAATAAAAAATATCACAAGCACATTGAAGTCTTTAATTATAATCTTACTATAAAACTGGCCAAGCCATTTTATAGTAAGAAAAAATAGCGACCTAGGGGGCGTGTAATTAAAGAAAAGCTAATTGTACTCTTTAAAAAGACTACAATTATAATTATGTTTTTATTTTTATATAAAATAAAAAAGATCTATTAATGGGAGGGACAAACATATGAAAAGAATCAAAAGAACGTTAAGTATATTTATGGCAGCACTATTTGTAATGGTTGGAATTTTGGGCAACGTTACGGCAAAAGCCGAGGCAGTAGTTGTTCCAGTAGTAAATTATGTTGGAGTAGAACATTCACCACTAGTGGTAGGGGATACTGAAAAATTTACAGTAACTTCATCAAATTATGAAGGCCTAGTACAATACAGAGCATTCCTTTTCGACGGCAAACAGTGGAATGAATTAACAAGTGGATATGGTGCAGCAGTAGATTCTAAAACACCATATGCGTTACCAGAAACAAAAAAATTCACACTAGGAAAGCAACAGCTTTCAGTTTGGGTAAAGAAAGCTGGAACGACAGGCGTTAAATCAAACAAAAACGGTGACTTTGATAGTTACTATGTAGCAGCACTAAACTGTGTAGCTAAAGATGATGCAAATAGAGTATACGCTGATGGAAAAGCAGATTATACAGTTAATGGACTGAAATTAACTTTTAATAAAATAGAAGGAATAGGCGGAATCGAAGGACCATACAAATACGCAATACATATAATGGATCCGTTGACTGGAGTATGGACAAAGAGAGTAACTACTTATCAAGAAACTCCATCATACACATTCGCAAAAGCAGGAACTTACATGGTTGTTGTACATGCAAACACAGAAAAATCAACAACTTGGGAAAAATACCTAGCACAAGACAAAACAGTTGCAAATCAAGGTTCAACATATGGAACATATGAAGCTTGGAAAACAATAATGGTAACTGTTAAAGCAGAAGATACAGTAAAAGTATTTGATACTACTGTTAAAGAAGCTACATTTGGATCATTAGTAAATGTAACTATGACAGCAGATGGCATTAAAAACTTTGCTACAGCTACGCAATACCAAATATTTAATGGTACAAGCGCTATATCATCTATGAGTAACTTAGGAGAGGCTACAACAGTTTTTCCAGCTAAAGTTTCTGGTGATAAAGTAAATGTTAAATTATTTGATGCAAGTGCAAAAGAACTTAAAGTTATAGAAGCTCTTTTAGGACAATCAGGAACAATTGCAGTTGTGCCAGTAGAACCAGTAGATCCGAGTACAGTAGAAGTTAAAGCGACAGTAAAACCTGCTGCATTTGGAGCATTAGTAACTGTTACATCAACTTTAAAAGACGCAGTTAAATACCAAGTATTTAATGGTACAGAAGCTTTATCAGCTATAGAAGTTCTAGGAACAGCTACAACAGTTTTCCCTGGAAAAGTTGCAGGAGACAAAGTTAATGTTAAATTAATAAATGAAGCTGGAACAGTAATTGCAACAAACGAAGTAGCTTTAGTAGCTGCTAACTAATAACTTTTAAAAGAACTTTAATCCTTAATTAATATTTGATTAAGGGTAGTTAATAAGAAAAATCAACTAAAATAATGGAGGTAGAAATATATGAATAAAAAAATTACAAGTTCAGTTCTTGCTGCTGTAATCATAGCAGGAACAACATCTTTCTCAGCTTTTGCTGCAATGGCAAATGGTACTGTTGTAATAGGAAACAAAGCTTTTGACTTAGCTTATGCTAATGATGTGAAAAATCTTACTGAAATCACTAATGCAATAATTGCAGGTGGAGCAGTTTACGTTAAAGATTTCCAAGGAAATTGGATAGACAATACTACAGGACTCTTTGTAAATGCAAGTGTTATACCCGCTGTAGTTTATAAGAATGCTGCTGGAATAGAAACTAATTTTGATGCTAAAGATACAGATATAGTGACTACAACATCAGTTACGACAGTAAATGCAATTAATGCTAAAACTCTTGAAGTTAAATTTAACAAAGCAGTTGACGCAATAGATGCTGCAATTATAACAAAATATGCTGTAGCAGGCATAGATATCACGAAGGTAGTAGTTTCAGAAGATGGTAAGACTGTTACGTTAACAACTAAAACTGAGTTAAAAGTTTCAAATGCTAAAGTAACTGTTTCACCAATCAAAACAAAATCAGATGTTACCGTTTTAACAGCTGAGTTCAATACACTTCTAACATTTGCAGATACAACTTCAGCTACCGTTAAATCTGTTGCAGCAAAAGGAACTACAGCGGTTATCACTTTTGATGAGCCTATACAAAATGAAGGAACAGTAAGCTTAGATGGTGTTCAGCTTTCTGGTACTCAATATACTTTAGTTGATAATATGCTAACAATCACAGGGTTAACTGCTGATAAGTCTTATAAAGTAGATATTATTGGAGCAACTGACTTTGCAGGCAATATCTCGAACCCTATGGCTGTTAACTTCACAGTAGACAAGCTAGTAGTTGATAGTTCAAAGCCAACTGTAACTTCTACAGTTAATGGTACAGAAATCACTTTTGATTTCTCAGAGGAATTATCTAAGCAGAACCTTGATGGTAACGCTTCTATTGAAGAGTATGCAAAAGTAACTGTAGGAACTAGTGTTTTCTACTTGACTGATGCTCAAATTAAAGATACTACTGATAAAACTAAATTCACTGTAGATGCAGTATCTGTATTGGCTTCAGAGAAATTTATAAATACAACAGTTAAAGTAGAAGGACAAAAAGATCTAGCATTGAATGCTGGAGATGCATTTGAATTCAATGTTACTCTAACTAAAGATTCAACTCCTGCTACTCTTTCATCTACTTCAACAAAAATGTTAGTAGCTGATGATACAGCGGTTAATACAGATAAAGATGCTTTATATCTTACTTTCAATGAGCCTGTAAAAGTTAACGGTGCATTAACTCTTAAAACTAAGAATGGCATTGTTTACACTGCTGGAACTGTAACAAATGTAAATGAAATTACTGGAGCTGGTTTTGATGTTGATGCCAACGGTAAAATTGAAGGTACTGAGCTAAATACTATTAAAGTTGATATGGACTTAGATAGTAACTCCGCATACACTTTCGAATTAGCTGCTGGATCCGTATCAGACTTGTCTGGAAATGTAAATGCAAGTGTGATTACATTTAATGCTTCATCTGGTACTTTCCAAACTTCACCTGGAACAGTTACAGCTTCATTAGCATTTGCTAGCACTACACCTGTTGTAGTAGATCCTACTAATAGTAAAGTATTTACTGTTGAGTATGCTACAAATGTTACTACTTCAGCTACAACAGCATTTAATTACACTCTTGGAGGAAAAGCATTACCAACAGGAACTGAACTTCAGTTTGTTGATGGTACTAAGAAAGTAAGATTCACATTACCTGAAGGATCTATTACTGCTAATGGTAATTATGGTCTTGAAGCTAAGAATGTTATAGATGCAATTGGAAACACTTTGAAAGATGGCAAAGCAACTGTTCAAGTTCCATTAAAAGAAAATGTTGCTCCAGTAGCTTCTAAAATAACTGTAGTTGATAGCAAAAATTTCACTGTTGATTTCTCTGAATTACTTGTAGGTACTACAACTCCAAGTGGGGTTATAGTGAAAGTCAATGGAACTGTGGTTACTGCAGTTGTTACAATAGCTAATGGTAAATTAGCTATTAAAACTACTAACGATTACGCATTAACAGATACAATTACTGTTGAATTCAAAGCTACAAACTTAGTAGATGGCAATGGCAACATTGTTAAAGACTCTGTTATTTCTAAATAGAAATAGTAAATTAGTGTTTTAATTAAAGGCCCTGTGGAGATGCTCTCCACAGGGCCTTTTTAAAGAGGGGTCAGGCACTTGTAAAAAAATGTCGGGTGACAGGCACTTGTAAAAGAATGGGAAAGTACAAAAAGCTTTTATAATACTTAAAACAATGATAAAATTAAAATATGTGTTATAGAAGGACAAGTTCATCTTTGAGCTTGTTTGAGTACAATGTAAAATTAATGATTGAAATATTATTTCGTAAATACTATTTTAATGAGAGGAGAAAAATATATGAATGATGTTATAAATTTCAAAGAAGGTTCCAATAACAGTATAGTTGTTGATATTTCCGATACAAACTCTATTGTTAGTATTACAGTTCCTTCAACAGAAGTATATAGTGCAGACAAAGAAAATGCCTGTGCATTTAAGGTTAATGAGGATGGAAAAATAATAATTAATTGTAAAACTGGTGAAGATAGTATTGAAATATCAACTACTATTACTAAAGAGGAAATTAAGGAGGAAAGTTTAATTGATACCTTTGAAAAAATACCAGAAGGGTTATCAGAGGCTGAAATAAGTAAAATTTTAGAATTTATAACGAAAAAGGCTCCAAAAGAAGGCGGATGTAGTAGAATATATCCATATAGCGTTAGTGAAACAGAGGGTGGAGACATAAAGATTACATTAGTGATATATAATGGAGATAAGTCACAATTAGACTTACCACAAATATCACTAAAATTGATAGATGCAAATAAATCAATAATAATAGCAGAATTAGTTGATATAAATGCAGTAGTGAATAGTGGGAAAATAGGAATATTTGAAACCATAGTAAGTAAAGAAAAGCTGAAAGAAAAGACTATTAATTTGAAAAAATGGGATATAAATTTTACTGTATAAAATTAAATATGAAAAATAGTATGAAATGTAAGTAGGTTTGTGTAAAGTATTTACACAAACCTACTTACATTTCAGTATAAATTATTATACTATTTTGACATAACTTGTAGTATTACATCTTTGCTGGATTTCTGAATTACAATATTTGCTATATGTTTATCTTTTTTTGCAAAAATACTATAGTGTTTTGTCGCTCCTGTAATAGTCCAACCATCTTTTTTTAAAATATTTTCATAATCTTCAAACACCTTTGTATCTGTAGTGTTTTTTATAGTATATTTTGAAGTAGCAAGTACTGATTTTTTGCTTGCAGCAGTGTACTCAGTTGGTTGTACTCCATTGTATGATGGAAGATATGTTAATTTTTGAGTATAGATTATTTTAGTATTAGTAATAGGTGTAGTAGTGGTAGGTTTACTCGCATTAACAGGAGCTTTTGCACCACATGCAACAAATAATATTGATATACCTAATACCATAGGAATGTATAAAAACTTTTTCAAAAAAATCACCTCATTGAAATTTTAGTCAAGATTAGAGGTAATGTCAAGTTTTTCATAGAAAACAAGTATTTTTTAACTTAAATATAATAACATTTATAAAAGTGCAACTATATTGTCGGACTAATCGTTATTTAAGTGTAAAGGGTAAAAATTTAACCTTTAATAGTACATAAAATCACAATTAATATATGATTAGGGGTACTTAATATAAAGTATTAAAGATAAAACAAAACAATGGAGGTAAAAATATATGAATAAGAAAATTACAGGGTGTGCTCTTGCTACACTCATGATAGCAGGATCAACATCATTCTCAGCTTTTGCTTCAATGTCAAGTGGTACGGTTGTAATAGGTAATAAAGCTTTTGACTTAGCTTATGCTAACACACCAGCGAATATTGTTGAAATAACTAACGCAATAGTTGCAGGTGGTTCAGTTTATATTAAAAATTTTGAAGGAAAGTGGATTAATAATGAAGGTGGATTAAAAGTAGAAGCAAGTGCTATACCAGCAGTAGTTTATAAAAATGCTACTAAAGAAATTAAATTTGATGCTGGAGATAAAGATGCATCAGGTGCTCTAGAAGCATCATATTTAGCAACGTTTACTAATGCAACAAATGCAATCAACAATACGTCTAATATTATATATTTAACAGCAGCAGATCAATATGGAAAAGCTTATAATATAGCAACAGATTCTTCTTATAAAGTAACAGCTACAATAAATGGAATGCCTTTAACAACAGAAGTGAAACTCGCAACAGAGAATAATATGGCAAAAATCACAATAGCAAAAGAGCTAGTTGAAAATGACGCTGTAGTTATTAAAGTAGAAAAATTTGATAAAGATGGAGGGGATAAAACAGCTAAATTATTAGCTTCAATAAGTTCTGTGTACATAGTGGAGAAAGATGGAGCAGTTGTTCCTAAGTCAATTGCAAAAGTAACTCCATCAGTAGATAGTATAGTAGTAGGAGATGCAAAAGTAACTTTAACAGCTGATATAAGAAATCAATTTAATAACCCAATGTCAGATGCAGGTAAAGGTAAAGCACTAGTAAGATGGGTAGTAGATGCAGGTATGGATTTAATAGATGATAATGGGGTACTTGGAAATGAATCACAAAGTGATAATGATACACAATTAAATAAAGTAGAATTCACAGCTATAAAACCAGGTACAATAACTATAAGTGCATATAATATTGCTAATGGTGCTAAAGCTACATATACAGTTGTAGTAGCACCAGCTAAACTTACAGCACTTAGGCTAACTTCTGAAAATCCAACTACGCAGTTTAATAATGAAAATATTAAATATAATAAAATAGCTAGAAATGATGGTACCGTATTAACAGCGGATATGATTAAATTTAACATAACTCCAAAAACTGTAAATACAGTTGCAAGTGATATAACAGTTTCAGCTGCACTAAGAGGTGGTAGTGGTACTGATAAAAATGATATACTAATCAATGCTAAAACAACAAAAGTTGGGACCTATGAAGTTACACCATATGTAGGAACCACATTTGATGCAGAAGGTACTATAAAATCAGCAAAATTTGATGTATCAACTACATTAAATGCAACTGCAACAAAGATTGATGCAATAACATTATCAAAACTTAAAGTTGATATAAAACAAGTAGCAACCTTATCGATAAGAAATACTTACAATGAAGTTATAGACGTAACTTCCAATAATGTTACTACTGTAGTTTATAAAGATGGAATAGTATCTGATAAAGTAATAGTGGAAAAGTTAGATAAAGATGGACAACTAGCAACTACAAAGCCAGTTAAAAACCTAAGATTCAATGCCATAGCTGCTGGAAACTATTCGGTACGCGTAACAGTTAATGGAACAACTGCAACTTATGATATATCAGTTTTAGCAGAACTTACAACACTTAAAACAATTGAGTTTGGGAATAGTGTTGCACAAGATACTATAGTAGCTAATGCTACGGAACCTGTTTATAGAGTGATAAGTGTAAAAGATAATAAAGGTGATGAAATAACTCCTGATATTAAAGATTGGTCTATTTCAACTAAAAATGGTGCAAATGCTATTGCGAGTTTTGCAAGCCTTGTTTATTACAAACGAGATGTAAGAGGACTGGTTGTAGAAGCTACTTCAATGGAGGCGCAAGGAATAGCTGTGAAATTTGTTCCCAATGTAGCACCTATAAATGCTTATACTACAGATACAATATTAACAGTAACAGTTGGAAATAAGGCAATATCTGCAACAGATGTGATCAAAGATACATTAAATGTAACTGTAAAAGCTAAGAGTTCAGTAAAGAATATAACTCTAGCAGATTCAGTCGTTACAATAATTCCTGGAGCTACTGTTAAAAAAGAATTAGTTTTACTTGACCAATATTCAAAAGCTATAACTGATCCTACAATGGTAACAGCTATGGCAACAGATGATACAAAAGTTACTGCGGCAGTTTCCTTTGATGCAATAGCTAAAAAGATGTATATAACATACACTGGCAAAAAAACAGGAACTGATACAATAGTTTTAAAAGCAGTGGCTGACGCTAATGTAAAACTAACTGTAAATGTAACTATTGGGGATAACACAAATATAAGCTCCATAGCCTTTGATACAAATCCTTATAAAGTGTACAATTCAACTGATGATACGAAAGATCAAACAGTAGCATTAACTTATAAAGTAAATGGTGGGTTAATAGACATTCCTGCAAGTGCAATTAGCGTAATTGCTGATTCAGATTTAGTTACTGTAACTAAATCTGGTTCGAAAATATTTGTTAAAGCTAAGGCAAATGATGCTGCAACAGGTATTGGGGGTAGTGATGCAGTTGTAACAATAAGCATTCTTACAGCTAATGGAAAAACATCTTCAATATATTTAACATTCTCTGATGATGCACTAGTAGTTGATAAATCAACAGTAGTAATTAAAGACACTGTGGATGAAAATATAGGTGTAGCAGGAGTACAATTAGTAATTGGAAAAATGGAAACAACAAAACAGATTATTTTAATAGGCAAAGATCAGTATGGAATTGAAAAAGAAGTACAAGCTGATACAACTTGGACTTCTGCAAGTGAGGAAGTAGCTACAGTAAATTCTTCTGGTCTTGTGACAGCAGTAAAAGCTGGAAAAACAACTGTAACAGGTTTCTATAAAGGAAATTTATATACTATAGAAATTGAAGTAACAAAATAAAAGGGGTCAGGCCCCTGGGTAAATATGGTAATAAATACGTTGGCAAAGCCCCTATTGCACCATAAATAGATGTTTTGCTTAGTGATATATTTTATTTTAAAAAATGTATGAAAACAAACAGTCATTGTTTGCTTTCGTACATTTTTTCGTTATATAATGTATTATATATTATAAAAATAAAAAAAATAACATAAAATGGTAAAAATAAGTTTAAAAACAGACAATTTTAAACACAATGCTAATAAAAAAGTGGGGATACGCATGCTGAAATGGATTTTAAATAAAGGCTTAAGGTTTCAAATAATACTAATATTATTAATAGTGCTAATGGTTCCGGCAGGGGTATTAACTTGGAGTATTATGTTTCCATCTAAAGCTTCAAAAGTATTTAGGACCATGCAAGAGGATAGACAAAGCAATTTATTATTATACATAGATGAAAGTATGAATAAGGAGCAGTTATATAAATTAAATCAAAATAGCGGCAATACATCGAAAGAGGGGGAAGAATTAGTTTCAAAGCTTAAATCTTTTTCTAGGACAGTAAGAGAAACAAGCCTAGGAATTTATCTACCAAAATATAAAAAGACATATACATTTGGGAATATACATAATAATGCTATGAAATTACCGGAGGATCAACCTGGAAGTGAATTTTTTCAAAGTTTAGATGAAGTATTAAGAACAAAAAAGGATAAAGTTCAATATATAAACTATAAAAACAGAGAAATTTTAATGTGTTTTCATGCCATAAAATATAATTCTGAGGTTACGGCTGTAACCTGGGCTGCTACAGCTATTCCACCTGAATTTCGTTATGAGAGACCAATACTCGCATATGTAGGAATCTTTGGTCCCATAGGGATAATAGTAGGATTGATTTTAATGATAATAATAGTAAATAATTCAAATAAAAATATTTATAAAATTGGAAGAGGATTGGAGCTTATGACAAGTGACCTCTCCTATAGGATTGAATCCATGGATGGAGATATAGGTAAGGTTGCAAAATCAATTAATATTATGGCCAGTTCCCTTGAAAAGAAAGAAGCGTTAGAAGAACAGCTAAAAAGGTCAGAAAAACTTGCGTCCCTAGGACAAATGATATCAGGAGTAGCACATGAAATAAGGAATCCACTAAGTATAATAAGAGGAACTGTTCAGCTTATGGAAAAGAACTTTAAAAATGTAGAGGGATTAGAGGAGTATGTAAAGATAGTTAAGGAACAATCAGATAGAGAAAATAACGTTATCCAAGAACTTCTAGATTACGCAAGACCATCAAAACAGGTGATGATGAAACTTAACGTTAATTTTTTGATAAAAGGAGTTTTGTCCTTCACTAATAAATATATTGGAGAAAAGCATGTAAGTCTTAATCTAGAATTAGAAGAACAAATGCCTGAGCTTTTAATGGATTGTGATAAAATCAAACAGGTTTTTGTTAATATGATTTTAAATGCTTGTGAGGCTATGGAAGAGGTGGGGACGCTAGGTATAAAAACTCTAAGTATAAGAACTGAAAAGGATGATAAATGGGTAAGAACCTATTTTGAAGATACAGGAGTAGGTATGGATGAAGTGGAAATGAAAAACATATTTAATCCCTATTATACCACTAAGCCAAGGGGTACAGGACTTGGACTTGCAATAAGTAACGGCATAATTGAAATGCATGGCGGATACATAAAAGTTACAAGTAAAAAAGGAGAAGGGTCAAGTTTTGTTGTAGAATTGCCAATTAGTAATAAGGAAGGTGATACTGTTGGGTAAGATTTTAGTAATAGATGATGAAGAATATATAGGTTGGGTCATTAAAAAAGCCTTTGAACCCACTGATAACCAGGTTTCACTATGTCTTTCTGGGAAAGCGGGACTTTTAGAAATTCAAAAGCAAAGTTATGATTTGATATTTTTAGACCTGCGACTTCCAGATACAGATGGAATGGATTTACTATTAAAATTAAAAAAAATACAACAGCACATAGCGGTTATCATTATTACAGCTCACGGTAGCATAGATACAGCCATAGAGTGCATGAAACGGGGGGCTTTTGATTATATTACAAAGCCTTTTGATGTGGATGAGCTATTGCTTCAAGCTGAAAAGGCTATGGAAATGGCCAGGCTTAGAGGAGAACTGTTTTATCTGAGAAGTAAAGTTATAAAGGAAATTGATGACGTCAGATTTTTAAGTAAAAATGAAAGAGTAAATTTAGTTTTTAATTCTATTGATCAGGTAGCAGAAACCTCAGCTACCGTGCTTATAATTGGTGAAAATAGCACTGGAAAAAAATTACTTGCAAAAAGAATACATCATAAGAGTAGCAGAAAAAATTATGCTTTTGTAGCTTATAACTGCAGTAATGAGAATGAAAGATCAATTGAAAGTGAATTGTTTGGAAGTGAGAAAATCAATTCTATGGGGGCTATAGAAAGAACTCTTGGAAAATTTGAGTTAGCAGATAATGGAACAATTTTTCTGGAGGAAGTAGGAGACATGAGCTTAAGTGTTCAAGCAAAGATACTTAGACTAATTGAAGAAAAAGAGTTTCAAAGAGTTGGTAGTAATAGCAATATTAAAATTAATGTTAGAATTATTGCTACTTCAAATAAGAGCTTAACTGAGGCTATTGAGGAAGGAACCTTTAGAAAAGATTTATATTACAGATTAAATGTGTTACCCCTTGAATTACCACCTTTAAGACACCGAAAAGAGGATATTATAGATTTAGTAAATTATTTTATAAAAAAATATGATACGGTGGAAAAAATATCTAAAATAACACCTGAAGCCATTAAGTTTCTTAAAAGTTATCATTGGCCTGGCAACATACGCGAACTTGAAAATGTGGTAGAAAGAATTGTAATTTTAAGTGAGGAAAAAATACTTAGTTTAAACAGTCTTCCCATGGAAATAATTGGTCAAAGAAAAAATATTAAAGATCCAATCATTTATTTTCCAGAGGGAGGTATAAATTTAGAAGCTGTAGAAAAAGAGTTGATTTTAAAAGCTCTGAAATTAAGTGGACAAAATCAGAGCAAGGCAGCTGGGCTTTTAGGGATTACAAGATCTGCATTGATTTATAGGATGCAAAAACATCATATAAATTGATGTTAAATATATAATGAAGATGAATGGAGGGTGAAAAATATTGAAATTTGATTTTAAGGCAAAGTTTAAGGATGGTATTTCAAAATTAACTATTAAAAGGGTAGTTATTGGTGTGGTTGTAGTTGTAGCCTTTGTTGCAATATTTAAAAGTAGTTTTGTGCAGAATAAATTTTTTACTTCAAAGACCCTAATAGAGCAAAATACTACTATTGCAAAAAAAGGAAATCTGAAGGTACTAGTATCAGGATCAGGTCCTATTTACTTTACAAACTCAAGTAAAATTTATTCGAAAATTGGAGCCACAGTTACAAAGGTTAATTATAAAGAAGGGGACACAGTAAAAGCTGGGGATATTATATATGAACTAGATGATACTGATGCACAGACTTCAATTAATACAAAATCCAATAGTTTTAAGCAAAATCAAATATCAGCGGGGTCTAGTGATGATGCAGTAAATAATCTATCCATTAAAGCTCCTTTTACTGGCCTTGTTAGTGATATTGTAATAAGTCAAGGCGATACAGTTGCAAAGGGTGGTACTGTTTTTACTATAGCTGATACCACAAAGCTTAAAGTATTGTTAACTTATAATTCATCAGCTATTGGTCAAATAAGCCTTGGACAATCTGCTAAGGTGTATTTAACATCATTAATGCAGTCTGTAACTGGAAGTGTAACATACATAAGTAATCAACAAACTGCAACCACTGTAGGGGGACAGTTATACACAGTGGAAGTTCAAATTAACAATCCAGGTGCTGTTATTTCAGGAATGACTGCAAGTGCTGATATTCAAACTTCAAAGGGGACGGTATCAAGCACTGACACCGCAGCACTTAATTATATAAAAAAACAGACTGTTGTAAGTTTAACTGGTGGAACGGTGGAAAGTATTTCAGTTAAGCAAAACCAAAAGGTTGATTCAGGACAAGTTCTTATAACAATGAAAAATGATGATATTACTAGAGCTAAACAAAACTCAGATTTACAATTAGAAAATGCTAAGAATGAGATGAATTTAAACACAAAACAGCTTGATAATTATAAAATAATCGCTCCTATTAATGGAGTAGTAACAAAAATTAGTAATAAAGTTGGCGATACTATTAAAGCAGGGGATGAGCTTTCAGATGTTTCAAATCCAGCAAAAATGGAGTTTGATATACCTGTAGATGAACTAGATATAGCTAAACTTAAAGTTGGTCAGAAGACAAAGATTACTGTAGATGCACTGCCGGCCACTTCAAAAATTCCTGTTACGGGAGAGGTTTCAAAAATTGCGGTAACTGGAACTTCAGAAGGGGGAGTAACCACTTTTATAGTAACTGTTAAAGTTAATGATAACTTAGATAAGCTTAAGGGTGGAATGAATGCAAATGGTGAAATAGAAGTATCTAATAAAGATAATATTTTGTATGTACCTATAGAAGCTATAACTACAATTAGTGGAAAAAGCTTTATATACATTAAAGGAGCTGGGTCTACATCAGGTGGAAGGCCAACTATGGGTGGAGCAGCTAGGCAGACAGCAGCAACAACTACTGCTGATAAAGGAAATAGTAAGAGTGAGGCTACGGTAAGTACTAAAATAGCTGGAGGTAGCACCTCAGGTAGTTTTAGTGGTAAATCCAAAGCTAAGACAAATACTACTGCAAGTAAAAAGCAAAATTATTACGATGGTTCAGCACAAACTGAGGTCCAAGTAGGACTTAATACTGATACCTCTATAGAAATTACAAGTGGGTTAAAGGAGGGAGATGTGATTATTTTGCCAGAAACTAAGGCTGCATCTACAACTAAGAGTACTTCAACTGCATCAGGTGGCATGGGTGGCGGTAGAGCACCTGGAGGTGGATTTTAATGATTCAAATAACTGATATGTCCAAGATTTATACAATGGGAGAAAATAGAGTAACTGCATTAAACAAAATAAACTTGCATATAAGTTTACATGAGTTTGTTGCCATAGTTGGACCTTCCGGTTCAGGAAAATCTACTCTTATGAATATGCTTGGATGCTTAGATGTGCCAACCTTTGGAAGTTATAAATTAGATGGTGAAGAAGTGAGTAAGTTAAAGGATGACAGACTAGCAGAAATAAGAAATTTCAAAATTGGTTTTATATTTCAAAAATTTAATTTACTTCCGAAGCTTTCAGCTTTAGAAAATGTTGAGCTTCCACTTATATACCAGGGAGTTCACAATAAGGAGGCTAAAAAAAGAGCAATGGAAGCATTAGCCACAGTTAGTCTAAAAGAAAGAATGCACCATAGACCTAGTGAACTTTCAGGGGGTCAACAGCAAAGGGTAGCTATTGCCAGGGCCTTAGTAACAAAACCACCAGTACTGCTTGCAGACGAGCCTACTGGGGCCCTTGATAGCAAAACAGGAATAGAAGTAATGGGCATTTTGAAAGAGCTTAATTCTAATGGAAATACAATCATTCTAATAACTCATGATAATAATCTTGCTGAAGAGGCAAAGCGCATTATAAGAATTTCAGATGGTGAAATCACTGAGGACAAGGAGATGGTATAGTGAAATTTATTCAAGCTTATAAAATGGCTATAAAGAGTATAGTCTCAAATAAGGTAAGGTCCTTCCTTACAATGCTTGGAGTTATTATTGGTGTAGGGTCAGTAATTATTGCTGTAGGTGTTGCACAGGGAAGTACCGCTAGTATAACAAATTCACTTTCTGGTCTTGGCTCAAATTTGATAAATATAAATATAACTGGAAGGGGTAGTAATAGAAATGTTACTTATGCTGAGCTAAAAAAATTTCAAAGTGACAATAGCACTATAATTGCGAATATTGCGCCTCAGGCTACTAGTAAATCTACAGTAAAAGTAGAAAATTTAAGCAGAGATACTTCACTCCTAGGTACAAGTCCTGAGTATGCAGACATTAATAGTACTACAGTACAAGAGGGGAGATTTTTGATTCAATTAGATATTGATTATAATCAAAAGATAGCAGTTATTGGAACTGCTGTTGCTAATGATATCTTTAAAGGTCAAAGCCCAATTGGGAAGATTATGAAAATATCGGGACAGCAGTTTAAGGTTGTTGGAGTCCTTACACAAACTGCAGATGGAGTGGATTCCTCCACAGATGATAGAGTAATTATACCGATAAATGTTGCAACAAAGCTTAGTAAATCAGCTGTTATTAAAAGTTTTTCAGCGCAAGCAACTAGTGCTGATAGTGTAGACAAATCTGTTACAATTTTAACTACATTTTTAACTAAGATTTATAAAAGCGATAGTGCATTTAGAGTTACAAATATGGCAGCGGTTCTATCTTCGCTTAATTCAATTACATCAACTCTTACAGTAGTTCTTGCAGGTATAGCAAGTATATCCCTTGTAGTAGGTGGAATAGGAATAATGAATATCATGTTGGTTTCAGTAACGGAAAGAACCAGAGAAATAGGAGTTAGAAAGGCCATTGGAGCAAAAAAAAGAAACATATTAACCCAATTTTTAATTGAGGCCTTAGTGGTTACTGGACTAGGCGGTATTATGGGAATAATTGTGGGTGTGTGTACCATAAAATTTGTTATAGGTGGTCTTAAAATCGTTCCAGAAGTATATTCGATTACTTGGATTTTACTTTCTTTTGGTATTTCACTTTTAATTGGAGTGGTTTTTGGAATGTATCCAGCCAACAAAGCAGCAAATTTAAATCCAATAGATGCATTAGCATATGAATAAGGGGTCAGGCCCCTGAATTGTATGAATAAGGGGTCAGGCCCCTGGGTAAATATGGAATAAATATTCTAATAAAAAGGATGGTGTAAAAATGAAATTTAGAAAATCTACATTGAGTATTTTACTAATACTGACACTTTTAATAAGTACAATAAGCTCAAGTTTTGCATTTGCAGCAGATACGCTTGACTACGTAGGATCAGTTTCAAGGATGAAGCAGCTTGGAATAATAGACAGTTCAGTAACTACTGTTACTAAGGTTATGACAAGAGGTCAATTTGTTAAAGCTGTAGTAATGGCGGATAATTTACTAGATGAAGCCTCAGGAATGGAAGGGGCTACTGTATTTCCAGATGTTGTATCCTATAGTGATCTAAGTGGATATATAAGTGTGCTGATAGATAAGCAATTAATCAGCGGTATGGCAGATGGAAAATTTCACCCTGAAGCTTCCATAACTTATTCAGAAATTTGTACTGTGCTTGTAAAGTTATTAGGTTATACAGATAGTGATTTAACAGGAACTTGGCCAGCAAATTATTTAGGTAAGGCCCAAAATTTGAAGATTACGGATAAGTTAGTCTTGAAGAAAAGTGATAAGGTTACATTTAGGGATGCAGCAGTAATGTTTGATAGGCTTCTTGACACTAAAATAAAAAGTGCTAGCACAACTAGCACAACTGGTACTACAAGTACTACTGCTACTGAAGTGATTTTTTCTAATTCAGTAAGTTTATATTCGGATTGTATAGTGCAGGATAATTCAAAATCCTATGAGAATTTAGCGGCGGACGAAGTGTTAACAGATAAAGGCGTTCTGTCATTAGCAGACAATACTGCATTACTTCAGGTTGGAGCAACTTATAGGCTTAAAATAGAAGATGGCGAGATTACAAAGGTTTATGGTAAGGTAAGAGAGCCAATAACAGTTACTGTAAAAAGCATGGTGGGTAATATTGCTTATTATGATGAAAGTGGTAAAGAAAAGAGCATGACACTACCATCTAGTATTACTTATTATTATCATGGTGTAAAAAAAGAGTATGCAAGCTTAAGTAGTCTTTTGTTAGCTAATATGTCAATAGTATTTGATTATAACGATAAGGTGGCATCTAGTTATGCAGTAATAACGGATGCAATATATAGCAAGCCACAACTTGCGTTAGGTTTTGATCCTAAGTTAGATAAACTAGGAGATATAGCCTTTGATTCTAATACTAGGATCATAAAAAACGGTCAGCCAATAACAAAAAATGATATTAAAGATAGGGATGTAGTCTACAGTATTACTGATATAAATAGTAACAATAGATATATACTTGTTGTTGAAAATTATATAGAGGGTAATATTACAGCATTACTTGCTGATGCATATAGTTCAAATGGTATTCAAATAGATACAGTGAGCTACAACTACAGCGATGATATGGATATTTCTAAGCTTTCCTCTTTTTCTAAAGGTGACTTGGTATCTATAATACTAGGGCATGACGGTAAGGTAGTGGATATAAGAAGCATAGAAGAAAAAACTGGTAGTATTGCAGAATATATAATACTAGGGAATTCTAAGACTTCAGACAAAAATTCTACGACTTTAGATAGTCTAGCAGATAATGAAATTCTTACTAATAAAGGAATACTAACCTGTAAGGCTGGTGTTGCTCCTCTTGAAATTGGTGGAAAATACCAATTATATGTTAATAATAATGTCATTACTGAAATTGATAAAAAAGAAAATTCAGTAGAAAATTATTCTGTAACCAGTGTAGCAGGTTCAATAATAGCTTATAATGATGACAATAATATAGCTAAAACGATGACACTGCCAAAAGCTAATTTATATTATTATCATGGAATATCTGTAGATTATGAAGTTGCAGCCAAAGCTGTAAGAGCTTATTCTTCAATTGTTTTAACAAAGAAGAGTGATAATTTAGGTTATGACTATGCAGTTATTGTTGATGCTAATTTTGGTAAGCCACAGGTTTATAAAGCTGATAATGCTAAACTTCTAGATCAAATTAAAAATACAAGATATTCTTATATTTATAGAGGCGCTAATATACAAGAATCACAGTTAAACGCTTATGATGTAGTTTATTTTGTATCAGATATTTGGAATAAGAACACCTTCATTTATGTAAATGATAAGGTTGTGCTTGGAACAATTACAGCCTTCACACCAGATATAATTAATCCAACAGGATTAACAATTAATAGTGTAAACTATACCTTTAGTAAATATTTCAATAAAGCTAGACTTAATAATTATGATGGTAGTATTGGAAACTTTATAACCAATGTTAATGTTAAAGATTTTAAAACCTTAGTTTTGGGTGTTGATGGTAAGATAGTTGACATTTATTAAGAGGGGTCAGGCCCCTGGGTAAATATGGGTCTTAAAAAGGGGTCAGACCCCTGGGTGAATATGAGACCTATGGGTAAATATGGAATAAAGAACAACCCTAGTGCATTAATTGTACTAGGGTTGTTTTTTTAGAATAAATTAAGTGATTATCTTATGTTCTATAATAGGGAAATTGACTAATAATGGATACGATGATACAATAAAATAAGCCGAATGTATTTGGTTTATTTACTATAAAATAACGGGGGAGTTGCGTAAGTATGAAAAGATCAAGAAATTATCTATGTTCCACAATAATAATCATATCAACATTTATGACTATAAATGTATTTGCACAAGGAGTAAATGTAAATAATAATACTAGTATTACAACGGATAAAGTTACATTAAATAATAAAATTATTGTTAAAGATGTGGATGGTGATATAGACATACAATTAAATAAATCAAAACAAGGAGGGTATAAATTCATTCAGTTACAAAAGCATAATGATAAATGGGGAATATCAATTAAAAAAGAAAACAATTCAAATAATGGTAACCATTTGAGTCTTGATCTTAATTTTGGCTTTACTACTGAAGATAGGTCTAATATAAGTGATCCAGTATATAATCAAAATACCTATTCGGATACTGATACTGATGGTGATGGGTTAACCGACTATCAAGAAATTCATAAATATTTCTCTAATCCTTATAATAGAGATACTGATGGTGATGGAATACCAGATGGTGACCTAAATGAAAGAACCGAAAATACCTATGTAATTAAGACTACAATGAGAATAAACAAACCTTATAATATTAATGTAATGAAAAATGATAATTATCAAGATGTTACATTAAAAGGAGAAAATTCAGAGTATGGTATATTTGATATAGTATTATATCCATATAATACAAATAATGTAGATTCAAATTATAACTGGAAAGACTATGCCAAAAGTTCAGAACTTCAACAATATTTAAAACCTACAATAACTGCTAATTGGGATAATCAATTAAGGACAACTATAATTTCAGATTTAAAATATCAGGGTATTGATATAGAAAATTCTATGTATAATGGCGTTAAAGTTGCAGACACTCAAATTGTAGAAAAAGTAACAAATTACATTTTTAATAATACACAAAGCTTAAAAGAATTTACTAATTTTTATACATCTTTTTCCAATGGTATACCTATGATAGCACCAGAATTGCAATCAGCATTTCAAAGAGATAAGGGCAATCAATCATGGTCTACACAGGAACAATTTAATCATGAATTGTATGGTAAACAAATGTACATGAATAAGCAACATGGTTCAGATACATCATCAGCAATATTGATGGAAACTGTATTTAGAGCTATAGGTATTCCTTGTAGGATAATTCAAACAGTACCTATTATTGACTGTAATGACCCGATTCAACAAGCGTTATTAAATAATATTAGTGATGCAGATATTCGTGGTAAGGTAAGACAAGGTACAGCTGGAATGGTGGGATTTTCTTCTCTTACTTATAATGAAATTTATGTAGGCAACAGATGGGTTAGACTAAACTATGATAAAATAAATCAAAATATTTTTGATGAAAAAAATTCTGATGCTATGATACATTTTAATACAATCAATGATTTATCTGATACTGATTTAACTGTATGGGGAAGAAGATATGCGTTGCAGGTAAAGGATACATTTAAATATGATAATCCTTACGAAACAACAAATATTACTTCTGTAAATGGTATTCACTCTAAACTAAATATAAGGTAGTAATAGGGTATGTATTTGTATCTTAACATTAGTTACCTAGCAAATATAAAAATAAATGCTGTAGATAAATTATCTACAGCATTAACTTTTTGAACTATTATTTAATGCTATTTACCTGTTAATCCACTTTCATGGAACTCTTTTACAAAGCCTTCAGTTGCTTTGTTTATTTTTTCTTTTAAGAAAACCCCAAGAAATAAAGAAACAACAAAATATATAGCCAGTATTAGCATATCTTTAATTAACACGCCCGGTATAATTCCAGCTGTTGCTTCCCTCATTCCTCCTATGGCATAAGTAAATGGCATCATTGGATTTATATATTGAAAGAACGAACCCAATAACTCCACTGGAAATGTTCCTCCAGATCCAGAAACTTGTAATACCATTGCTACCATGGTGAGAGCTTTACCGCCATTGCCAAAAACAGATACCAATGTATAGATTATAGTAATAAATACAACACTTACATAGATCCCAATTAGCACAAGTGGAATAGGGGATACTGTGTAAGTCTTAAGAACAAATAAGTTACCAGCTATAGTTACTAAAGCTTGCATAATTGCAACACTTAAAAATATAAAATATCTTCCAAAAAATTTTTCATTTGTATTCATAGGTGTACCATCATCAAAGTCTTTAACATGAACTGATAATAATGAAACCAGTATATATGCACCTACCCAAATAGCAAGTATAGTATAAAATGGTGTCATAGCTGAACCATAATTAGGTATTGGATAGACCCTATTTTCTACTAGCTCTATAGGATTTGCTAAGAAGTCACTTTTCTTTTTACCATCCTCTTTTAACATCTTGATAAGTTCATTAAGTTTTTCATCATCAGTAAGGTTTCTTAATTTTTCAGCATTTGAATGCATATCTTCTTCAATCTTAGGAAACTTATCCTTTATTTGCTTTAAATCGTCTACGCTTGAGTCAATTTGAGTATTGGCTTGATCAAGTATGCTATTAAACAAGGGCATATTACCTTGTATATTTTGTAACATATCCGCTACAGTATTTGATAGCCCACTTGCATTGTTCATTACATTATCAATTATTGGGTTAGTATCTCTGTTGAAACTATCAATTGTATTATTCATTAACCCTGAAGTTTTATTGGCGCCTTTTATTGCAGCGTCTATATTACTAGTTAAAACCTCATTACCAGTCTCTAGGGTACTAATCATAGAATTAACATGGCTTTGCTGGTTTACCATTTCAGTTTTAACGTTTGAAAGATTATTATTGAAAGTTCCAATAAGAGTACTGTTTAAGGAATTATTTATTGATTTATTAAAACTTAAAACATTGTCGATTTTCTGTATTCCATCCCTATATTTGTCCCGGGTCTTGATTAAAGTGGCTTTAAGTAAAGCCTTATTTGATGGCTGAGAGTCTTGAAATTGAATTAAAGAGGATTCAGCAAGATCTGCTGTATTCTTTATAAGAGCAAGGTCAGCCTTTACAATTGGAGATACGGTTTTAAGTGAATCTTTTGCCTTTCCCATGTTTTCATTGCTTTTTTTAGTAATGTCTAAAGTGTGGTCTACGGCATTAGATATAACAGGAATATCACCCTGAACATTTTTCATGAATTTTTGAAACATTAAGGAGCCCTCATAAACATTATCTATGGATTTCCCGATTTCAGGCATCTTATCATCTACGCTAAGCATTCTATCAATAAGACTCTCCAGTTCTGGTTTGTTCTTCTCAAGCTTACCTCCAACTTGGTTAAGGTAAGAAAAAATTGCGCCACTAGCTGTTTCAATAAAGCTTCTTGATATTTGCTCTTGTAGAGAAGTTGCACCCTTTCCAGTAATTTTTGGAGCTATAGCGTTTAATTTTTCATTAACACTATAAATTAGTTGTGGTTTCGTTGGGGCATTATAAGTTCCAATAGAAAGAAGATCCTTTGAAAAATCCTTAGGAATAGTTAAACTGGCATAATATCTACCGTATTTTACACCCTCCTTAGCATCGCTCTCATTTACAAATTTCCAACCAATAGAGTCATTTGTTTTTAATTTTTTTACTAAATCACGTCCAATATTAACTTTAACATCTTTTAACTGCGAACCATTATCCAAATTAACAACTGCAACTGAAAGTCCTTTAGTCTTTGAATATGGATCCCAACCTGCTTGAATATTAAACCATGCATAAAGTGCCGGTAAGCAAGATACTCCAACTATTATAATTAGTGTTATATAGTTGGAAAATATATTTTTTATATCTCTTTTATAAATTTTGAAAACAATTTTCATATCTATTTTATAAGTTTTTAAAATATTTTTTATACATATTTTAGAACTTTTAAAAATATTCTTCATAAACCTCCACAACCTTACTTATATATTTTAAAATTAACAGTACTGCTTTTTAAGATTTTGATAACTAATTTTATTTAGTTTAATGGTGTGTATATAAATTAAGTACTAGGAATCCTTCGCAGGGCAAAATATCAAATACTATTACTCGGCGAGGCCACTTTCATCAAACTGCCTTGCGGAGTGTGAAGTTATTTTAGTCATTCTTTCTTGTAATAAAAGTCCTAAAAGTAAAGAAACAACAAAATATTTGCCCAGGGTTACCACATTATTCATTAACACTTCTGGTATAATTCCTGCTATGGCTTCCCTCATTCCGCCTATAGCATAAGTAAAGGGTAGCATAGGGTGTATATATTGGGAGAACGTGCCTAATAATTCTACTGGAAATGTTCCTCCTGAGGCAGAAATTTGTAGTACCATCACTACAACAATCAAAGCTTTACCTATATTGCCAAAAATACATACGGTTGCGTACATAAGAGTGATAAATACAATACTTACATACACTCCAAATAGCGTAAGTATAATAGGGGAGACGGCATAGGTCTTCAGTAAAAACAAGTTACCACCTATAGTTACTAAAGCTTGCACAATTCCAATACTTAAAAGGGTAAAATATCTTCCTAGAAATTTTTCCCTTGTATTTATAGGTATGCCACCCTCAAATTCTTTAACCTCAACTGATAAGAATGAAAACATTATAAGTGCGCCTACCCAAATAGCAAGTGTAGTATAAAATGCGGACATAGCTGAACCATAATTAGGTATTGGATAGATGCTATTTTGCTTTAAATTTATGGGGCTTGATAAAAAGTCACTTTCCTTTTTACCATCCTTTTTTAACATCAGGATAATGTCATTAAGTTTTTCATCACTAGTAAGGCTTTTTAATTTTTCTGCATTTAAATGCATATTTTCTTGAGTTTTGGGGAAACTATCCTTTATTTTCTTTAAACTATTTACTTTTGAGTCAACTTTGTTAACAGTTTCTCCAAGTAGTTTATTAACCGTGGGCATATTGTCTTGAACGCCCTGTAACATGACCACTGCATTATTTGATAACTTAGTTATGTTTTTTAGTGCATCATCAATCTTTGGGTCGATTGTGGTGTCAAACTTATCCGTCAAATTATTCATTGATTTTGAAGTTTTATTTGCACCACGCATTGCAGCACTTATATCACTAGTTAAAACTGAATTTCCACGGTCAAGAGTACTAATCATAGAATTAATATCGTTTTGTTGATTTGCCATTTCATTTCTAACGCTTGAAAGATTATCAATTAAAGTATCAATAACGGCACTGTTTAAAAAATTATTCATTGATTTATTTAAACTTGAAACATTGTCAATTGTCTGCATTCCATCCCTATACTGGTCTCGAACTTTAATTAAAACATCTTTCATTAAAGCATCATTTGATGGGATTAAGTCTTGAACTTTAGTTAAAGAAGATTCAGCATTATCTGTTATATCTTTTATAAGGGAAAGGTCTTCCTTTACAATTGGAGATACAGCTTTCAGAGAATCTCTTGATTTTTCTATATAGCTATTACTTGTCTTAGTAATGTCCAAAACATTGTCTAATTCATTAGATATAGTAGGGATATCTCCCTGAACTTTATGCATATATGTTTGAAACATTACAGATTGTCCATAAATATTATCTAAGGACTTTTTAATTTTAGGCATTTTATCATCTAAGCTAACCATTATATCAATAACACTTTCCACTTGTGGTTTGTTTTTTTCTAGCTCAACTCCAACTTGGGTAAGAAAAGAAAAAATTGTTCCACTAGCTGTTTCAATAAAAGTCTTCGTGATTTCTTCCTGTAGAGAAGTTGCACCTTTTCCGGTGATTTTTGGAGATATAGCATTTCTTTTTTCATTAACAGTATAAATTAGTTTTGCTTTCGTTGGATTACTGCTAGTTGCAACAGAAAGAAGATCCTTTGAAAAATCCTTAGGAACAGTTAAACTGGCATAATATTTACCGTATTTTATACCTTTTTGGGCCTCGCTTTCACTTACAAAAGTCCAACCAATAGATTGATTAGTTTTTAAATTTTTTATCACATCATTTCCAATATTTACTTTAACATTTCTTAATTCCGAACCACTATCTAGATTAACAACTGCAACTGAAAGTCCCTTAGTATTTAAATATGGGTCCCATCCAGCTTGAATATTAATCCAAGCATAAAGTGCGGGTAATAAAAGTAGTAATAATATCATGGATAATGTTGCACGGCTTGTTAATATATTTTTCATATCTCTTTTATAAATTTTAAAAACACTTTTAATATTTATTTTATAACCTTTTAAAATTTTAGTCGTATGCAGCCTACAACTTTTCAAAACACTTTTCCTACGCATTTTACAATTTTTCGAAACATTTTTTATATGCAGTTTGCAACTTTTTAAAACATTTCGTATATGCGTTTTACCACTTATAAAAACATTTTTTATATATATTTTAGAGCTTGTCAAAACATTTTTTATATATGTTTTATAATTTCTCCAAATATTCTTCATAAACATTCACAACCTTACCTATGTATTTTTTACAGACCTGTTATACCTAATCCTAAATTCTACATTCTAATAGCCCATTAATAAATCTATGCAGTTTTATTAGGAATTAGGCATACTACTTGTACATTTCATGATTAGCAGCAACACCTTTCAACATTTTTACAACTAATTACAATCCTATTAGAAGCTTTGATTATTAATATATCTTAGCACCTTTATACGCAAATGTATATCTTAGAAAGTCAAAGAATACACAGAAAAAAAAGGAAGAGAGAGTATTTGACAGGGTAATCTTTCTTCCTTTTCTATTATATTCATAAAGGACCTTGACATGTAAAAAATTCAAATATATAATATATTACGTATACGAAATGTTTTCATACGTAATACTTATAAAAAAGGCATTTAGTCAAAAATATATTTAAGGTGGGAAAGAAATATGGAAGAGTTAAATAAAGATAATCAGTTAAATGATAACGTTGAAGTGGCAAGACTATTTCTCCAGGTCCTTGGACTATTTAAACATAAAGTAATTAAAATATTTGAAGATACAGGTGTTACTGGGCTTCAAGCTATGACTATGGGTATCATTCATAAAGAAGAAAGAATGAAAATGACAGAACTTAGCAGAAAGCTTACATTATCTAATAGTACCGTATCTGGTATTGTGGACAGGCTTGAAAAGCAAGGTATAGTGGAAAGAGAAAGAAGTTGCGAGGACAGAAGAGTTGTGTATGTAAAAATATCTCCTAAATTCAATGAAACTCATGAAGATATTCATAAATTAATTCAAGAAAATACCGTAAACATAATGAAAAAGGGAACTCCAGAAGAAATCAATGGAATAGTTAATAGTTTGACCACTCTTAAAAGGCTTTTAGGAGAACAAGATAAATGATTAAAGTTAGTTTTTTGATCGGAGATGATTAATTCGTGATTAAATTGTACAGGTTTTTAGATAAATTTACGGCGCAAATAACAGCAATAGTTATACTTATTTTCTTTCAAGTGATTGCAAACCTTTATTTACCTACTTTAAGTTCAGATATTATTGATAAGGGAATTGCTAATAATGATTTGAATTACATTTTTAAAATTGGTGGTCTTATGATTCTTGTTTCAGCAGGTGGGGTTATATGTTCAGTGGTAGCTGGATTCTTATCCTCAAGAACTGCAGTAGAGCTAGGAATGATCATCCGTAGTAAAATTTTTGCGAAAGTTGAAGGCTTCTCATTACATGAATTTGATAAAATAGGTACGGCCACATTAATAACAAGAACAACAAATGACGTTACTCAAATTCAGCAAGTAACTGTAATGATGTTTTCTATAATGCTATTCGCACCACTTACAGGTATAGGTGGAATTATTATGGCATTAAGAGAAGACAAGCCTCTAACTTGGATTTTTGCAGTTGTAATTCCCTTACTTACTATTATTATTGGAATGGTTCTTCAAAAGGGAATTCCACTGTTTAAATTAATGCAGGTAAAATTAGATAAACTAAATCTTGTTTTACGTGAAGGTCTTACAGGCATCAGGGTAATACGTGCTTTTAACCGTATAGAAAATGAAAAAGAAAGATTTGATGCAGCTAATTTAGGTCTTATGAATAACTCAATAAAAGTAAATAAAATAATGGCAGTGCTTATGCCAATTATGATGTTAATTATGAACCTTACAACCGTTGCAATTTTTTGGTTTGGAAGCATGCGAATAGATGCTGGTAGCATGCAGGTTGGATCACTTATGGCATTTATTCAATATGGGATGCAAATTTTATTTTCTTTTTTAATGATTGCCATGATGTTTATAATGATACCCAGGGCTCAAGCTTCTGCTGAACGGATAAATGAAGTACTGGAGATGGAACCTGAAATCGTAGATTTAGAAAAGACTAGTTTGGCAAACAAGAAAAGCGGATATGTTGAGTTTAAGGAAGTAACCTTTAGTTATCCTGGTGCAGAACAACCTGCAATTAGTAATATAACCTTTAGTGCCGGGCCTGGTGAAGTAACAGCCATTATAGGCGGTACTGGTTCAGGTAAATCAACTTTGATAAATTTAATACCTAGGTTTTATGATGCTACTTCTGGCTGCGTTTTGGTTAATGGTGTAGATGTACGGGAAATCAGCCAGGAAGACTTAAGGGTAAAAATAGGGTTTGTTCCTCAAAAGAATGTTCTCTTTTCTGGTACTATTGCTGATAATATTAAATATGGTAACAATAATGCTACTTTTGATGAAATTAAGCATGCAGCACAGGTAGCTCAAGCCACAGATTTTATAAATGGAATGGATATGGGATTTGATCATTTCATTGCACAAGGGGGAACTAATGTTTCAGGTGGGCAAAAACAGCGTCTTTCTATCGCCCGTGCTTTAGTTAGAAAACCTGAAATATATATATTTGATGATAGTTTTTCAGCACTTGATTTTAAGACAGATGCAAGACTTCGCGCGGCGCTAAAAGATGAAACCGCTGCAGCTACTGTTCTTATTATAGCTCAAAGGGTTGCAACAGTTATGGATGCAGATAGAATAATTGTCTTAGACGAGGGTAAAATTGCGGGAATGGGAATTCATAAAGAGCTTTTAACCAGTTGCAAAGTATATCATGAGATTGTATCCTCACAGCTTTCAGAGGAGGAATTAGAATGAGCGAAAACACAAAAAAAGATAATCAACGTGGAGGTGATGGTGGAGGCTTTGGAGGGAATTTAGGAAAACCTGTACAGAAAGCAAAGGATTTTAAGGGCACATTAATGAGACTACTTGCTTATTTAAGGCCAGAGAAATTTAAATTTATTTTAGTATTTATATTTGCAATTCTTAGTACGGTTTTTAGTATAGTGGGTCCGAAGATTTTAGGAAAAGCAACAACTAAATTGTTTGAAGGTATAATGGCTAAGACGCAACTGAGAGCATTAATACCACAAGAGGCTATGCTTACTCCTTTGGCTACAAATCCATATACTGCAACAGGTACAGTTGTAGGAAGCCTGGCCAAAGTTAAGGCTGCCATCTCTCAAATAATAAATTTTAATGGTGGTAACATAGATTATCCATACATAGAACGTATAATTTTACTATTAATAATATTATATTTGATTAGTGCGCTTTTTAGTTACATTCAACAGTTTATTATGGCTGGAGTTGCTCAGAAAACTGTTTATGGTTTACGTACAGAGGTCGAAGATAAATTATCTAGATTGCCACTTAAATTTTTTGATTCAAGAACTCATGGTGAGATACTAAGTCGTGTTACAAATGACGTAGATAATATTGCCACTACCTTGCAGCAAAGTCTTACACAACTTATTACTTCCATAGCCACAATTATTGGGGTTGTAGTTATGATGTTATCAATAAGCCCATTATTAACACTGGTAGTTATCTTAACCCTACCAATGTATGTAATAGTAACAGCCTTTGTTGCAAAAAAATCACAGAGATATTTTGCAGCTCAACAGAAAGAAATTGGAGCGCTTAATGGACATGTGGAAGAAATGTATACAGGGCATAAAATCGTTAAAGCTTTTGGACATGAGCAGGATTCCATAGAAGAGTTTAATGCAATTAATAAAAGATTATATAATTCAGGTTGGAAGGCTCAGTTCATATCGGGTATGATAATGCCACTAATGAGGTTTATAAGTAATTTAGGTTACGTTATAGTGTCCATGGTGGGTGGGGTTCTTGCCGCTAAAGGAAAAATTAGTATAGGTGATATTCAAGCATTTATTCAATATTCAAGTCAGTTTACTCAACCAATAGTTCAAACTGCAAATATTGCAAATGTAATTCAATCAACGGTGGCCTCTGCTGAACGTGTTTTTGAACTTTTAGACGAGGTAGAAGAAGTAGCAGACGCGCCTAATGCTAAAGTGTTGCAGTCACCTAGAGGTGAAGTAAAGTTTGAGAATGTAGATTTCAGCTATAAAGCAGGAGAACCACTTATAAGTAATATGAATATTGATGTTAAACAAGGTCACACCATAGCCATTGTTGGACCAACTGGTGCCGGTAAATCTACTCTTGTTAACCTATTGATGCGTTTTTATGAAATAGACGCTGGAACAATTTCCATTGATGGAGTGAACATTAATGATATAAAACGTGGGGAGCTTAGAAATATGTTTGGTATGGTACTTCAGGATACATGGCTATTTAATGGAACAATAATGGAAAATATAGCTTATGGTAAAGAGGGAGTATCAGAGGAAGATGTTATGCAAGCGGCAAGAGCTGCTCATGCTCATCACTTTATTAAGACCCTTCCAGATGGTTATGACACGCTTTTAAATGAGGAAGCATCTAACATATCTCAGGGGCAGAAGCAGCTTTTAACAATTGCTCGTGCAATAATTGCAAACCCAGCAATAATGATACTTGATGAAGCTACAAGTAGCGTTGACTCAAGAACAGAAGTCTACATACAAAAGGCAATGGCCGAGCTTATGCAAAATAGAACAAGTTTTGTTATTGCACATAGACTTTCTACAATTAGAGATGCAGAGTTAATACTAGTTATGGATAAGGGAAGTATTATTGAAATGGGTAGTCACTACGCGCTCCTTTCACAAAAAGGTTTTTATGCAGATCTTTATAACAGTCAATTCGCTGGTGCAAATTTAGATAATTAAAAATTAAAGGTAGGTGTACAAAATGAAGGGTAAATTTAAATTATTGTTAACAAGTATTTTAGTCCTAGTCCTATTGATAGGAGGGGCTACGGTGGTATATTACTGGTATGAGGATACTCATTATGTGTCAACGGATAACGCTGTACTATCCGCTGATTTTATAAAAGTAACACCATTTGCTTCTGGAAAGCTTTTGGAGTTCAATGTAAAAGAAGGGGATTCTGTAGTTAAGGATCAGCTTATTGGACGCTTAGATGCGGGGACTTCCGGTGGTGCGGCATCAAATATAAGAGCACCAATTAGCGGGACAATTGTTCAAAATAATACACACATTGGAGAATACATATCGAGCTTGCAAGTACCAACACTTGCTCTTATAATGAATCCTCAGCAGATTTATGTAACTGCTAATATCGATGAAACAGACCTTAACAGAATAAAGGTAGGTCAACCAGTTAATATAACTATAGATCAATTTAAGGGTAAAAAATTTACTGGTAAAGTAAAATCGATGGGACAGGCCTCAGCTGATGCTTTTTCTTTTCTTCCAGCTCAAACTACTGGTACTTTTACAAAGGTTGAAAAAAGAGTACAAGTCAAAATTGAGTTTGATAGTGTTGATACTAAATTATTACCAGGCACAAATGCTATTGTGAAAATACAAACAAAGAAATAGTGCATGTGGTGATTTAATAAATATGAATGGAAGGTGACTAATATTGAAACCAGAGTTAAATGAGAAAACTAATAAGGTGCCTAAAAAAAGTCTTTTTAAAATAGTGGGTCTAGTGGTAATAGTGATTATTGCTGTTACTGGGGTAATATTGAATAATACAGTGATGAGTAACAAAGTAGCTGGTTCAAAAACTGATGCTAATAAGAAAATTGCAACCGTGAAAAAAGGTAATATAGACATTGTGGTTCAAGGATCAGGGCCTATATATTTTACTAAAAGTAATAAACTATATTCAAGAGTTACTGCTACCATAAAAAAGGTTAACTTTAAAACTGGGGATAAGGTGAAACCTGGAGATGTAATATATGAACTCGATGATAAAGACGCTCAGACTGCTTTAAATGTTTCGAAACAAGGACTTCAGCAAAATAAGGTGACTGTAGATGCATCTAATGAAGCTGTTGGTAATTTATCAATTAGTGCTCCATTTACAGGACAAGTAAGCAATATAGCTGTAAATGTAGGTGATACTGTGCAACCAGGAGGGACTCTTCTTACAATTACAGATACTTCAAAACTTAAAGTATTACTTACCTTTAATGCTGCAGATGTAGGGCAGATAGCAGTGGGACAAGCAGCTAATGTAAATGTAGCTTCATTAATGCAACCTGTTAATGGGACTGTAACCTATATAAGTAACCAACCTTCAGCAACAATTTCTGGTGGTCAGTTATATACTGTAGAAATACAATTTAATAACCCAGGTGCTCTTCTTGGGGGTATGATTGCTAGTGGAGAGGTTAAAACCGCTAAGGGTAACGTAGCTAGCACAAATACTGCTAGTCTAAATTATTTAAAAAAGCAAGCAGTTGTTAGCAAGACCGGGGGAACGGTTCAAAGTATTGCAGTTAAAGAAAGTCAAAAGGTTAGTTCCGGAAATCTGCTTATTCAAATGGAAAACAATACAGTTATAAGAGCTCAAGAAGCGGCAAATATAGGAACTGTAACTTCTCAAAATCAAATAAGTTTAACTGGTTCACAGCTTGAATATTTTAAAATAGTATCTCCTATTAGTGGAGTACTATCAACTGTTAATTTTCAAGTTGGAGATATTGTAAATCCTAGCATACAAGTTTCAGAGGTCTTAGATACAACTCAAATGAAATTTGATGTACCTGTGGACGAAATTGATATAGCTAAGATAGTGCCTGGTCAGAAGGTAAATATTAGGGTGAGTTTTCTTCCTAGTACTTTAATCACTCCAGTTATAGGTAAGATTGAATCCGTTGCGGTTAAAGGCGTAGCTGTAAGCGGAGTAACATCATATCCAGTAACAATTAAGGTTTTGGGTGGAGCCAATATACTTAAGGGTGGAATGAGTGCAAATGCTGAAATTCAAGTAACTAATAAACAAAATGTGTTATACCTTCCCATAGAAGCAATAACAAAGGCTGAGGGTATCAATTATGTATTTGTGAGTGGAAACAAAGAAGGTGTACAGCGCAAAGCAGTAGAACTGGGCGAGAATAATGTTAAATATGTAGAAATTAAGAGTGGATTAAACGAAGGCGACAAGGTTATTTATTAGGAGGGGTCAGGCCCCTGGGAAAACCTGTTAGGGGTCAGGCCCCTGGGAAAATATGGGCTCATGGAGAGGGCAGAATCTAATTTATATATTAATAAAAAGGATGGTGTAAAAATGAAAATCAGAAAATCTACATTGAGTATTTTTCTAATACTAACCATATTAATAAGTACAATAAGCTCAAGTTTTGCCTTTGCAGCAGATACTATTGACTACGTAGCAGCAGTTTCAAGGATGAAGCAACTTGGAATAATAGATAGTTCAGTAACTAATGTTACTAAGGATATGACAAGAGGTCAATTTGCTAAAGCTGTAGTAATAGTGGATAATTTAATAGATGAAGCCTCGGGTATGGAGGGTTCCACTGTGTTTGCTGATATTGCATCTTATAGTGATCTAAGTGGTTATGTAAATATATTGCTAAATAAACAACTAATCAGCGGGATGGCGGATGGGAAATTTCACCCTGAAGCTTCCATAACTTATTCAGAAATTTGTACTGTGCTTGTAAAATTATTAGGGTATGCAGACAGTGATTTAACAGGAACTTGGCCGTTAAATTATTTGGGTAAGGCGCAAAATTTAAAAATCACAGATAAATTAGTCTTTAAAAAAAGTGATAAGGCGACGATAAGGGCCGCAGCAGTAATGTTTGATAGACTTCTTGATACTAACGTAAAGAGTGCTACAGCTACTGCTACCCCTGGAGTAATCTTTTCTGATGCAGTAAATTTATATTCGGATTGCATTATACAAGACAATTCGGAATCCTATGACAACCTAGCAACGGGCGAAGTGCTAACAAATAAAGGTGTTCTCTCTGTGGGAGACAACAAAGCATTACTTCAAGTGGGAGCAACTTATAGACTTAAAATAGAAGATGCAGAAATTACAAAGGTTTATGGTAAGGTAAGACAACCAGTAACTGTAACTGTAAACAGCATAGTTGGTAATATTGTTTATTATGAGGAAAGTGGCAAAGAAAAAAGTATGACATTACCTTCTAGTATTACTTATTATTATCATGGTGTAAAAAAAGATTATGCCAGCTTAAGTAGTCTTTTATTAGCGAATATGTCAATAATATTTGATTATAATGATAAAGTGGCATCTAGTTATGCAGTAATAACAGAGGCTACTTATAGTAAACCACAGCTGGCTTTAGGTTTTGATTCCAAGTTAGATAGACTAGGAGATATAACCTTTGATGAAAATACAAAGATTATAAAAGAAGGTCAGCCTATAACAAAAGGTGATATTAAAGATAGGGATGTAGTTTATAGTATTACGGATATAAATAATGATAATAGATATGTTCTTGTAGTTGAAAATTATGTAGAGGGCAATATTACAGATTTACTTGCTGATGCATATAGTTCAAATGGTATTAAAATAGATAATGTTACTTATAACTACAGTGATGATATGGATATTACTAAGCTTTCTTCCTTTAGCAAAGGTGATTTAGTATCTATAATACTGGGCCATGATGGTAAGGTAGTTGATATAAGAAGTATAGATGATAAGACTGGAATCATTGCAGAATATACAATACTTGGGAATTCTAAGACGTCAGATAATTTAGCAGATAATCAAATTCTTACTGATAAAGGAACGCTAACCTATAAGACGGGTGTTGCACCGCTTGAAATCGGTGGAAAGTACAAATTATATATTAATAATAATGTAATTACTGAAATTGATAAAAAAGAAAATTCAGTAGAAAATTATGCGGTAACCAGTGTAGGAGGTTCAATAATAGCTTATAAGGATGACAAAAACTTAGCCAAAACTATGACACTGCCAAAAGCTAATTTATACTACTATCATGGAGTATCTGTAGATTATGAAGTTGCAGCAAAAGCCATTAGAGCTTATTCTTCAATTATTTTGATAAAGAAGGATGATAATTCAGGCTATGACTATGCAGTTGTTGTGGATCCTAATTTTGGTGTACCTCAGATCTATAAAGCTGATAATGCGAAGCTTCTAGAGCAGATTAAAAATACAAGATATTCTCATATTTATAGAGGTGCTAATATACAAGAATCTAATTTAAATGCTTATGACGTGGTTTATTTTGTATCAGATATCTGGAATAAGAACACTTTCATTTATGTAAATGATAGGGTTGTGCTTGGAACTATTTCGGCCTTCACACCAGATATGCTTAATCCAACAGGATTAACAATTAATGATGTAAACTATACCTTTAGTAAGTATTTCAATAAAGCTAGACTTAATAATTATGATGGCAGTATAGGGAATTTTTTAACTAATGTTAATATTAGAGATTTTAAAACCTTAGTTTTGGGTGTCGATGGTAAGATAGTTGACATTTATTAAGAAGGGGTCAGACCCTTGGGTAAATATGTAAAAGGAGAATCGTCATTTTTGTGGCGGCTCTCTTTTTTTTGTTTGAAATAAAAACAATTAGTTAATAATTATAAATGCTAAAATAAAATAAAAGATCAAAAGGAGCTAAATATGCCTAGAAAAAAACATAAATGGTATGAAGGTGCTATATTGCATGTGACAGCAAGAGGAAATCATAGAAGTGATATATTTAAAAATGAAACAGATTATAAATTATATTTAAATTACATAAAAGAGGCTGTGGAATATTATGAAAATAAACATTACATAATTGCGTATGCTTTAATGACAAATCATGTACATCTTGTAATTGAAACAACAGATTGTGATATATCTGATTTTATAAAAAGGGCACATAGCAGATATGCAGGGAATTTTAATAAGAAATATAATTACATAGGACATTTATTCCAAGGTAGATATAAGTCAGAGTTAATTGAAGATGATAAATACATGTTAGAAGTTAGTAGATATGTGCACCTCAATCCAGTAAGGGCAAAAATGGTTAAAAACCCTGAGGATTACCGCTGGAGTAGTTATACTGTGTACACAGGAGAAAAAGAGGATAAGCTAATAACACCAAAAAGAGTACTTTCATATTTCAACAAAGGAGAAGAAAAAGAATTATATAAAAAGTTTGTGGAAAGCGCTATAAGGGGTCAGACCCCTGGGTAAATATGTTAGACTTTGGGTAAATATGTTAAGAAACAATTAGAAGAAATCAGAGACGTAATTACAACAATGTATTGACATGTAAAGAAAATTGAATTAAAGTTTAACTGAATTGTTAATTTATTGTATGTTAAATTTAACCTTTAGGAGTTAGAAAATACATCTAGGAAACTATCAAAGGTTTTCGAATTCACTAATATATTTAAGGGGGAAAAACTGTGAAACTAAGTAGTTTAAAAGTTAATAAAAAAATAGTAATTGGTATTGTCGTTGTAATTACAATAGTTAGTTTAGCTTCAGTAAAAGTTATAAGGGATAGAAAAAGTAAACTTGCAGCAGATAAAAAAGGTTCAGTAACAACAAAAGTTGTGCCATTTGAAATAGTTACTGCTTCAGGAACTATAAAATCATCTAACAAATTCGAGGTAACTCCAGCAGTGAACGGTAAAATTAAAAAGGTTTATTTTAAAGAAGGAGATAAAGTGAAAACAAAGGATTTAATGTTTGAAATCGATAGTTCAGCAGTAGATGCCAATGTAGATAAACTTATGAATGCTATAGAACAAGCTAAATTAGAGCAAAGTAACAATTCTGCTCTAATAGGAAAATTAGCATCAACAGCACCAATTAGTGGACAAGTATCAAATATACTTGTAAAAAAAGGGGATATAATTTTAAAGGGCGCTCCTATAGTCACTATTGCTGATAGAACTAAATTAAAATTAACGGTGTCTTTTAATAGTGAGCAAATAAAAAACGTTAAAATTGGACTTAAAGCAACAGTTTATTTAACCTCTACAAGTCAGTCTGTAACAGGAGTAGTATCATATATAAATTCTAACTCACATTCTACAGAACAGAATGGTAAATTATTTAGTGTAGAAATTTTAATAAACAACCCTGGTGCAATAAAAGATGGACAGAAAGCTAGTGCAGATATTCAGGGGGCTAAAGGGCCTATATCAAGTCCAGAAAGTGGTTTATTATCCTATGCTAGTAGTCAAGTTATACAATGTGATTCTGATGGTAAAGTAAATAATATAGATTTGAAGGAAGATCAATTTGTAAATAAGGGTACTATGCTTATTACTCTTACAAATGAAGCTATTGTAGCTACAAAGGATGCATCAGAACTTAAAATAAAGGACCTTCAAACACAACTTGATTATGCAAAAAAACAACTTGAAGATTATAAAATATATTCACCTATGGATGGGATAATATCAAAACAAAACATAAAGGTTGGAGAAATACCAAAAGCTGGAGAGGCTATTTCTTACTTGTCTGATTTAATGCATATGGAGCTTGTGGTTCCTATTGATGATATTGATATTGTAAAGATTAAAGTAGGACAAAAGGCAAGCGTTAAGGTTGATGCACTTCCAAAAACCTCCACAAAGCCTTTAGAACTTGCGGTTACAAGCATTGCAGTCGAAGGAACTACAGTAAATGGTACAACTACTTATCCTGTAACTTTTGCAATTAGCAATGTAGCTGAAATAAAAAGTGGGATGAATGCAAATATAGAAATAAAAATTAAAATTAAAAAATAATAAAGGGGGCTTATAAAATAATGGATGTGGTTATTGAAGCTGCAGGATTATATAAGAGCTTTAAATTAGGGGATATAGAAGTAGAAGTGCTAAATAATATAGACTTAAATATACATAAGGGTGATTTTGTTTCCATTATGGGACCTTCTGGATCAGGTAAGAGTACACTACTATATCTCCTTGGTGGCCTTGATAAACCTAGTTCAGGGAGTATAAAAATAAATGGAAGAGAACTATCAAATATGAAAGATAAAGAGCAGAGCATAATGAGAAGACGTGATGTGGGTTTTGTATTTCAGTTTTATAATCTCATTCCTAATCTAAATGTAGAAGAAAATATTATGCTTCCAATATTACTGGATGGAAAAAGGATGAAAGACTATAAAGATAGGTTAGATGATATATTAGATATTGTTGATCTTTCTAGTAGAAGAAAACATACTCCAAGGGAGCTTTCAGGAGGACAACAGCAAAGAGTTGCAATAGCAAGAGCATTGATTAATGAACCCGATGTTATCTTTGCGGATGAACCTATAGGAAACTTGGATAGTAAATCAGGAACAGATGTAATGGAACTTTTACAAAAGATAAATATACAAAATAGTAAGACAATTGTTCAGGTAACTCACTCAAAAGAAGCAGCAGAATATGGTAAGCGAATAATATATGTTAAGGATGGGAAGATACAGCAAAATATAGTATGACAGTTTAAAATATTTAACTGGAGAGTGGTAAAATGAAAATAATTGTTAAATTTCTTTGGAACAACATAAAAGAAAAGAAATTTAGAACTTTTCTAATAATATTTTCAATTATGATGTCAGCTGCGCTGTATTTTGCATCTAGTGCTATGTCAACTACCATAGTAGATATGTTTTCAAGTTATATAACCAGCTATGTGGGAAGTGCAGAAATTATAGTAACAGCAAATGAAAAATCTCCCTCAGCATTTTTGTATGCGAAAAAGGCTGATGCTATTAAAGGAGATATGGATTATATTATAGGCGCAATTCAGCTTACAGGATCTTTTAAAGATACAAATGATAAGGACGTAAACGTAAATATAAACTTAAATGGATATGACTTAAAAGAACTGGAAGTACTAAGTCCCTTAGTATTTGAAAATGAGGTGAAACAAGAAAGTTTTGTTGGTAAAAAAATTATTATTAGTAAAAATACCTCAGAGAAATATAAACTTAAATTGGGGGATTTTATAAATGTTGATATAAAGGATGCCCGGTCAAGATTCGAAGTTGTAGGTATAGCAAAGATTGCAGGACTTTTTTTATCAGAAAAACAGAATACTATGGGGATAGTTCCAAAGGATGTCTTGTATAATATGGGGGAGGGACGCGGTAAGGTTTCCATTTTGTATATTAAAACTAAAAATCCTCTTCAAAAGCAAAGTACTATAGATAGGTTATCAAAGATTTATGAGGATTATTCTGTAAAAGAACCAATAACTGATAAAGATTTAGCTGATGCTTCTAATGGTATAGTAGTTCCTTTAAAAATGATGGGAATGGTTGTTTTTGCTATTAGTATGTTCATAATTTACTCTGCATTTAAGGTAATAACTGCAGAAAGAATACCTATAGTTGGTACTTTTAGAAGTATAGGTGCTACAAAAAAAATGATGAATTTAGTACTTTTAGGTGAGAGTATTATATATGGGATTATTGGCGGAATAACAGGGATAATCGTAGGATTCGGAGTATTGTATTTAATGGCAACTGTATTTGCCCAAATGTTTGGGGGAATAAAGACTACTATTAATTATACCACTAGTCAAATGATAGGTGCCTTTATTCTATCAGTTATATTATCCCTTGTAAGTTCTATGATACCAATTATAAATATATCTAAAATATCTGTAAAAGATATTGTATTAAATAATGTTACAAAAAACGGAAAAAATAAACATTGGAAACTGGGTTTTGGTATAATAGCTATTTTATTTGCGATCATAGCACCTAGAATTGTACCAAAAAATTTAGCGGGTTTAATTGATGGGCTAGCTATGTTACTTGTATTTGTGGGAACAGTTTATTTGGTACCCTATATAACTAGCATTTTTGTAGTGGTTCTTGAAAAATTGTATAGCTATATTTTTGGAAACGAAGGAGTTATTGCAGCTAAAAATTTAAAAGGTAATAAGAGTGTACTTAATAATATTGCCCTTTTGGCTATAGGCATGTCTGCTTTACTAATGATAAGTACAATTAGTAGTAGTATGGCTATAGAAATTCCTAGGGTTTATAAACAAATGAAATTTGAAATGTTTATTTATGGCAGTGAATTAAATAATGAAATTGAAAATAAGATTAAAAATGTAAAAGGCGTAGAAGGTGTTTATGGAATTTACCAAACTTCTCAAGTGAAAATTAATAACAGTAAAGAAACTATTGGTGAAGTGGACGGGGTTAACAATAGAAAATTTTCAGATTATTATGATATGAAATTTTTAGGGGATAAAGAAGCAATGCTTACGGATCTTTCCATGGGTAGAAATATGATTATAACAAAAAGTTTAGGGGATAGGCTAAATTTAGTAAAAGGAAATAAGCTTACTTTGGAACTAAATAAAACCAAAAGAGAATACACTGTAGTTGGGGTTGTTGATTATCAGTGGAATAATGGAAATATGGCATTTATATCAGAAAAATATTTTAAACAGGATATGAATGTACAAAAGTATTCTCAGTTTTGTGTTAAAACAAATATAGCAGCCAGTATAGTAAAAAAAGCCATAGATAAAAAGTATTCTAAAAGTGGAATGTATACAGAGACTATTGAGGCTATGACTATTGCTAATGTTGAAGGTAATGCTATGTATATGACATTATTAAACGGCTTTGCAATTATGGCAATGATAATCGGAAGCTTTGGTATAATTAATAATTTTATGATTAGCTTTATTGAGAGAAAACGATCTATAGCTATGTTCCGTTCCTTAGGTATGAGCAAAAGTCAAAACATAAAAATACTTTTTATTGAATCCTTTACAGGAGGAGCTATCGGAGGAATTGTAGGAATTGTTTCAAGCATTTTATTGGTTTCTACTACTCAATATTTAATGAATTCTACTTTGAATTTCTTATTACCAATGCATTATTCCGTAAAAACTTTTTCTGTAGCATTTGTATTGGGTACACTTGTTATGATTATAGCTTCAGTGGGACCTGCTTCAAAAGCTTCGAAGCTCAACATTATAGAAGCTATAAAATATGAATAGGGGTCAGGCCCCTGGGAAAATGTGGGATAAATTAGACTTCTAGGACAAGCTATAATTTATGCGTTAATGTATAAATAATAAAAAGGATGGTGTAAAAATGAAAATTAGAAAATCTACATTGAGTATTTTTCTAATACTAACCATATTAATAAGTACAATAAGCTCAAGTTTTGTCTTTGCGGCAGATACTATTGACTACGTAGCAGCAGTTTCAAGGATGAAGCAACTTGGAATAATAGATAGTTCAGTAACTAATGTTACTAAGGATATGACAAGAGGTCAATTTGCTAAAGCTATAGTAATAGTGGATAATTTAATAGATGAAGCCTCGGGTATGGAGGGTTCCACTGTGTTTGCTGATATTGCATCTTATAGTGATCTAAGTGGTTATGTAAATATATTGCTAAATAAACAACTAATCAGCGGGATGGCAGATGGAAAATTTCATCCTGAAGCTTCCATAACTTATTCAGAAATTTGTACTGTGCTTGTAAAATTATTAGGGTATGCAGACAGTGATTTAACAGGAACTTGGCCATTAAATTATTTGGGTAAGGCGCAAAATTTAAAAATCACAGATAAATTAGTGTTTAAAAAAAGTGATAAGGCGACGATAAGGGCAGCAGCAGTAATGTTTGATAGACTTCTTGACACTAACGTAAAGAGTGCTACAGCTACTTCTGGAGTAATCTTTTCTGATGCAGTAAATTTATATTCGGATTGCATTATACAAGACAATTCGGAATCCTATGACAACCTAGCAACGGGCGAAGTTCTAACAAATAAAGGTGTTCTCTCTGTGGGAGACAACAAAGCATTACTTCAAGTGGGAGCAACTTATAGACTTAAAATAGAAGATGCAGAAATTACAAAGGTTTATGGTAAGGTAAGACAACCAGTAACCGTAACTGTAAACAGCATAGTTGGTAATATTGTTTATTATGAGGAAAGTGGCAAAGAAAAAAGTATGACACTACCCTCTAGTATTACTTATTATTATCATGGTGTAAAAAAAGATTATGCCAGCTTAAGTAGTCTTTTATTAGCGAATATGTCAATAATATTTGATTATAATGATAAAGTGGCATCTAGTTATGCTGTAATAACAGAGGCTACTTATAGTAAACCACAGCTGGCTTTAGGTTTTGATTCCAAGTTAGATAAACTAGGAGATATAACCTTTGATGAAAATACAAAGATTATAAAAGAAGGTCAGCCTATAAAAAAAGGTGATATTAAAGATAGGGATGTAGTTTATAGTATTACGGATATAAATAATGATAATAGATATATCCTTGTAGTTGAAAATTATGTAGAGGGCAAAATTACAGATTTACTTGCTGATGCATATAGTTCAAATGGTATTAAAATAGATAATGTTACTTATAACTACAGTGATGATATGGATATTACTAAGCTTTCTTCCTTTAGCAAAGGTGATTTAGTATCTATAATACTGGGCCATGATGGTAAGGTAGTTGATATAAGAAGTATAGATGATAAGACTGGAATCATTGCAGAATATACAATACTTGGGAATTCTAAGACGTCAGATAATTTAGCAGATAATCAAATTCTTACTGATAAAGGAACGCTAACCTATAAGACGGGTGTTGCACCGCTTGAAATCGGTGGAAAGTACAAATTATATATTAATAATAATGTAATTACTGAAATTGATAAAAAAGAAAATTCAGTAGAAAATTATGCGGTAACCAGTGTAGGAGGTTCAATAATAGCTTATAAGGATGACAAAAACTTAGCCAAAACTATGACACTGCCAAAAGCTAATTTATACTACTATCATGGAGTATCTGTAGATTATGAAGTTGCAGCAAAAGCCATTAGAGCTTATTCTTCAATTATTTTGATAAAGAAGGATGATAATTCAGGCTATGACTATGCAGTTGTTGTGGATCCTAATTTTGGTGTACCTCAGATCTATAAAGCTGATAATGCGAAGCTTCTAGAGCAGATTAAAAATACAAGATATTCTCATATTTATAGAGGTGCTAATATACAAGAATCTAATTTAAATGCTTATGACGTGGTTTATTTTGTATCAGATATCTGGAATAAGAACACTTTCATTTATGTAAATGATAGGGTTGTGCTTGGAACTATTTCGGCCTTCACACCAGATATGCTTAATCCAACAGGATTAACAATTAATGATGTAAACTATACCTTTAGTAAGTATTTCAATAAAGCTAGACTTAATAATTATGATGGCAGTATAGGGAATTTTTTAACTAATGTTAATATTAGAGATTTCAAAACCTTAGTTTTGGGTGTCGATGGTAAGATAGTTGACATTTATTAAGAAGGGGTCAGACCCCTGGGTAAATATGTATGTATTAAGAAAGGGTCAGACCCCTGGGTAAACATGGTAAATACAGGGTTAGCCTTAAGGTTGATAAAAAAACTTAGGATTAAGATATAGCAGTGAAAAATAATGAATAAAAAGATAAGGACAGTTCCACAACTGTCTTTATCTTTTTTGTATTTAAACAACTGGTTAAGGATATTTATTATTATGAACTATGTTGCAGGCTGATGATGAGGATTGAAAGAATTATGGAAATAATTGAAATAAAGTGTATTTTACAATACTTTCATTGTAAAAAGTTAACAAATAAGTTATAATTAAGTGTCGAAATTAAATATTAGAAATTTGCTTGAGGAGGTGTGAATAGAATCGGATTATCATTATTTTGAGGCTAATTTAAAAGGAACAAAATCTCAAATTGGGGGCAATTAGATGTTTAAAAAGAAACAGAAAAAGATATTAAGTTTTATAATGACATTAATGTTAATGTTATTTAATTTTAATGGGCTTATTGGAGCTCAAGTTGTAAAGGCAGACGTAATTACTGTTTTAAGTGAAGGGTTTGACGGCGTAGCAGTAACAGATAATACTGTTGTAGTGCCTACAACGTCATCCGCAATAAATTGGACTTTTACAAAGGGTACCGGTGCTAATATAGGAGGTTATACTTCTAAGACTAACTTTGGGGCAGCATCTCCATCTATAAAGATGCAAGACACTGGTAATCAAATAACCTCTCCAAGGTTTAGTTTAACAACAAAAGCAACACTCTCCTTTTGGATTAAAGGTCAAGGTGCTGGTACACCATCTGTTTGTACTTCAAAGGTATTAGTTGAGCAAAGTGATGGGGTTACTTGGAGTACTGTAAAAGATATTAAGTTAACTGCAGAAACAAAGGAAATACAAACTTATACATTAGATAGTAATATAAAGCAAGTTAGATTTACACTTAATAAGTTAGTAGGCGATGCAGGAATAGACGATATTAAAATCCTACAAGATGTAATTCCTGCTGAAAATGTAACCGTTAACAGAGTGTCGCTAGATAAAGCTACAGTATCCCTAGTTGCTGGAAAAACATCACCTTTATTAGCTACAATAGCACCATCCAATGCTAAAAATAAAAACCTTACTTGGTCTTCAGATAAAATAGCTGTAGCAACAGTAGCTAATGGAGTAGTTACAGGCGTTACTGAAGGTACTGCAACAATAACAGTAACAACAGAAGATGGAGCTAAAACATCATTATGTGTAGTTACAGTTACTGCAAACGCACCACCCAAAAACAAAGTATTTAATATAATAGAAATTACAGATTTTCATGGACAACTTTTAGATTCCACTAATACAAAACCTGTAGGCGCAGCACTTGCAAAAGTAGTTAAGGATGTAAAAGTTGCAAATCCAGATAGAACATTAATAATTGGTGGAGGAGATTTATATCAAGGGACACCAATATCTAATGTGTTACATGGGGTTCCAGTTCAAAAGGTATTGTCTAACATAGGAATGGAAGTTACAGCTTTAGGAAATCATGAATTTGATTGGGGACTTAATGTAATTAATACTGAGACAATGAAAGATGCAAATTACAGCATTGTATGTGCTAACATGTATAACAAAGGTAAAGATACTAGGCCTTATGCACCATATAAAATAATTACTAAGGATGGAGTGAAAATAGCAGTTATTGGAGGTATACTTCAAGAAGCCCCATCTATAATTATGCCAGCTATGACATCACCTTACGATTTTAAGGATGTAGCTACAGAAGTTAATAAGGTAGCTGCAGATTTAAGAACTAATCATTTAGCTGATATAGTATTAGCAGACATACATGATGGTGGTTCATCACTTAATACTATAGTTAATAAGTTACATGGAGTAGATGCAGTGTTGGGTGGACATACACATACTAGCGGTGATGTTGTAAACAAGGATGCCGACGGTAAAGATGTTCCTACTGTAAATGCAGCTTCTACAGGTAAAGGTTTTATTAATTTAAAGATTACTGTAGACCAAGCAAATAAAATAATAGGTTTCTCACCTAAAGGTTCAAACTGGAATGCACTTACAACCGAAATAACATCAGCAACAGACCCTGGTTGTAAGAAAATTGTTGATGATGCTAGTAACGCGTTGCTACCAATATTTAATGAAAAAATTGGAACAAATGCTACTGCTTTAAATAAAGACCAAGTTGAGGCACCTTATGGTGAATCACAACTTGGAAACTGGATGGCAGATGTTGTAAAGAATTATCCGAAATCACCAGCAGACGTAGGGATGGTGAACAATGGTGGAATTAGATTAAGTCCAATTGTAGCAGGAGACATAACTGTTGGAACAATATTTAACATTATGCCTTTTGATAATACAATTTGTACAACAACCATGACAGGGGCACAGCTAAAGTTCATTTTTGAACAAGCGGTTCAAACTAATGGTAAAGGAATACAAATTTCTGGAGTTAAATTTATATATGATTCGTCAAAACCATCATATAAACTAGAAGTACCAGGACGAAGAGTGCAAAGCATAATTAGAGAAAGTAACGGTACAATAGTTAAGGATACTGATATACTAAAAGTAAATGCACCCGATTTTGTTGCAACTGGGGGAGACACTTTTACAGGGTTCTTAGCACCAGAGATAGTAGCTAGCTTAGTAGATTCACATGAGACTGTACGTGATGCTTTAAATGCTGATGTTAGAGCAAAAGGCAAAATGACAGTTGTAATGAATAATAGAATAGATAATCAAATGGTAGTTGAAAATCCTGTAGTAATGACTATATTAGAAGCTAGAACCACACTTAAAACAGCAGTTACACTTACAGGAACAGTTTCCGCAGTAACTGGTAATAATGTATTTATGCAAGATGGTACAGCAGGAATTTGTGTATTTAACAAAGCGGGGACTACTTTTACTGCTAAAAAAGGCGATAAAATTACAGTGACAGGAAACTTATCAATATATAACGGTTTATTAGAAGTAACGCCAACTTCTGCTGCTGCTGTAGTAACAGTAAGTACAGGTAATGCAGTTACACCTAAAGAAGTTACTGTATCTGCTATTAATGACTCTTTACAAGGACAATTGGTTAAAATTAAAGATGTAACATTCACAAGTATAGATAATGAAAAGACATCTACGATAAAAGATTCCACAGGAAGTATAAATGTATATGCAATGCCAGTAGTAGCTGGATTGGCAGTAAATGATACCGCTGATATAACAGCAGCAGTATCCAAATATAACACTGACTCACAATTAGCAGTTGGTAGTGCGGTGGATGTAGTTAAAACTAGTGGTATTTCTGAACGAAAAAAAGAACACGATGGGCGTGATAATAAGAATAAAGGTGTGCCGTCAGAATCGGTTACTACAATAATCAATAGCATTAATTCTGCAGCAATTGGTTCAAATATTAAATTTGACTTAACACTTAATTCAGTGGTAAGCAAAGGTATATTTAATACTATTAAAGGTCAAGATAAAAATATTATTTTTGAAAAAAATGGAATAAGCTGGACATTTAATGGAAAAGACATTACTTCAGTTGTAAATTATGATATAGATTTATCATTAAAGACAGTGTCAGATGTTTTAAGAAATAAGGAGATTACAAAGGCTTATCAAGTTACAGGAAAGGATCAATTATTAATTCCATTTTCTTTTAATTATAATGGTAATTTACCAGGGACTGCAACGGTGAAAATTTATATAAGCAAGAACTGGGCAGGGAAATCTGCAACTGTTTTTAGGTACTTTGAAGAAAAGAATACCTATGAAACAATTACAACAGCTTCAATTGATTCTGATGGGTATATTACTATTAAAATAAATTATTGTAGTGATTATTTTGTAACTCAAAATACGAATCTTTCTCAAACTGATCTTAATGCAATGGTTAATGGAACTGTATTAATAGGAACTAAAGCATTTACTTTAAATTATGCTAATAATCCATTACATGCTCTAGAAATCAATAGTGCAATAGTGAGTGGTGGTGCAATTTATATTAAAGATTTTACAGGTAATTGGATAGACAATCGTACAGGATTATCAGCAATGCCAAAGTAATACAGCAAACAATAACAGTTATTTCTCTAGGTGGATAATATATTGTAATCTGCAAAGTTGTTGTTATCAATGGATAAAAATAATAAATTAAAAATGCCAAGTGTATGTCACTTGGCATTTTTAATTGAGTTAATGATATTGCAGCACTGCAGGTGATGATTTAATGTAATACAGTTTAAGAGCAGAACTGAAACTACTTGATAAAATACTGGGGATAAAATTGACGCTAAGGGTGAAATATCATCTCGTTAAAAATTAAGTGCAACTATTTGCAAGTTTTAACGTAGTTTATAATGGACAAGTAAAACGAAAGTTTATTATTTAATTCAAAAGTATATGATATAATAAACTGTAATCTTTGACGATAAATATTAGGATTGAACCTATTAGGAGGAATTTAGTATGAAAAACACGGATACTGTAATAATATCAGAAAAAGAGGCAGTAAATATAAATCTGCATCTTAATGAATATGATAAAGGGGTTATGTCTGATTTTCAAAAGGACTTTTTAAGTGAAGAGTTAGCTGGTATGCCGCCACTGGAAGATGGACAAGTATCTATCAATGGTGTATACACCTTTGATATGGGAGATAAAATTGAGGTTAGTGTTTATTTAAGAAATGGACTGGCAAATCAAATTAATTTTCACAAAGTTCCATTAGTAATTATAAACCAAAAGGGTGAGGTACTAGCAAAGCAAATTATGGACATGCATGATTTTGGAATATTGCCTCCTTTTTCTGCAAGACCATATAAAGTTTATTTTGATAAGATAAATGTATTTGTTGATACAATTCCAATGGATGATTGGAAAATACAATTTGAAAAATCTATTAGTGCTATAAAAACCGTAAAGGTTGAACTTGACGAGATGCCCAAAAATATGGATCGTGATTTAAAAAATAGCTTTATAAAGTTCTTAAATAAATTACCTTTAATAAGATCTGGAGATGTTAATATTGAGGTGTTTAAAACTTTAAGGTGCATGGATAATTCTATTTCTGTAGTTTTTCTAATTCTTAATGGTTACGATAAAATTGTAAAATTAGAGCGGCTTCCAATATTAATTGTGGATGAACAAGGGGAAGTAGTGGCTAAAGGAATATTTGATATTGAAAATATAAATGTAAATCCTCATAAAGCGAAAATTTATGATTTTACTATAACAGAAGAGTATATTGTTAATAAGGATTACGATATAAGTAACTGTAAAGTATATTTTAAAGCATAGTATAGGAGGACAAAATATGAAAGTTGATAAAAAAAATTATAAAAAAATTATAATTTCATTGGTAGTTATTATATTGGTAATAATTTTATTTTTCTTTTTAAATAAATCTAAGGATAATAAAGTTAGTAGTGATAACAAAGAAAAAAGCACTAAAAGCGCTATAAACACTGAAGAGTCAAAAAAGAAGGATGGAGAAGCAGCTAAAGGAAAAACTACAACCAATGAAGAGAAAGCTGGAGAAAAGGTTACAAGTGAAACTAATAAGGATACAAAAGAAGGAAAAAAAGTAGCAGTTACAGAGGGCCAGAAGGATAAAGCTACAAAAGTTACCAATAAAAAAGAGGGTTTTTCTGTTTTTGTAAAAGCTGGGAACTTTGGCTCTATAGCAGAAATTCTTATGGATAGTACTAATGATAATACTAGTTATAAATACTATCAATTTTTCCTGGGAAATAAAGCAATATCAAATATTGTAAGTATTACAAAAAATGAGACAACCATCTTTCCAGACCAAAAAGCTGGAAATGAAGTAGTGTTAAAGCTATTGGGTGAAAACAAGAAAGTTATTAAGGAATTAAAAATAATATTAAATGATAAATAATAAAGTAAATCAATGTATCATAGTATACATGAGAAATATAGGAGTGAAGGAATAAATGAAAAAGAACGTGAATAAAAAAGTTGTTATTATATCGGTTATTGTATTAATTATGCTAGCAGTTGTAAGTATGGTTTACATAAATAAAAACCACCAGGCTAGCTCGGTTGATGCAAAAGCTAAAACTGATGTTAGTGCACTTATTACTGCTACTGTAGGAAAGGCTTCTTTTGGATCTGTAGTAAATGTAAATCTTTCAGATGCAGGGAAAAAACAGTATAAGGATGCTACAAAATACCAGGTTTATTATGACAAGAAACCTATAACACAAAAAGAAGTGATAGGTAAAACTACCACAGCTTTCCCCGCTAGAAAAGAAAAGGATAAAGTAGAAATTAAGCTTATAAAAGCAGATGGTAAAGAGGTAGGTTCAGTAGAGTTAAATCTTCAAAAGGGAACTGATGTGAAATAAAATCAAGGTTACAAATCGTGTTTATAAATAGAAGAGGAGAGATAGTTTTTAAAACTATCTCTCCTCTTCTATTTATAAAAATATTACTCTATACTAATTACTTCTAATGAAGTTGTAGTATCGGTTAATATATCTCCAACTGCATAATTGCTTAAAGTACCAGTTGGTCCTTTATAAATTACACTAGGAATAGATGTAGCGCTTACAGCTTTAGCGCTATTATTGTCAATCCAAACTGCAGTAAAATCTTTAACATATACACTGCCACCAGCCACTAATGCTGCGTTAATTTCATCTAGGTTTTTAGGGTCATTAGCATAGGCCAAATCAAAGGCTTTAGTCCCAATAACTACAGTACCAGCAGGCATTGAAGCTTCAGCTGCATAAGTTTTAAGTGCAAACATAGTAGAAAGTCCTGCTATAATAAGAGTTGCACATAGAATTTTTTTTCTTCTCATAAGTATATCCCCTTTTCAGTTATAAATTTTAAATTCACAAATGTATTATCTGTGAATAATATGAGTTCGTATGTAAGTTAATCATACCATAGTATACTACGCTTTAAAAAGCAATTTAGTTTCAATTATTTTAAAACATATCTTTTTTATTTAAGTAATAAATGGCAAAAACACCAATAATTCCAATTAATGCAACTACATACCAAAAGCCTAAAGGGTTTGTAGCGAAGGGTATCCCAACTACATTCATACCATATAATCCAGAAACCATATTAGGCACAGCCATAACTATAGTAATGGCAGCTAGTAATTTCATTACTATATTAAGATTATTTGATATAACAGAGGCGTAGGCACCCATAGTTCCACTTAAAATATTACTATAAATAGTACACATCTCTATAGCCTGTCTGTTTTCAATAATAACATCCTCTAATACATCACTATCGTCTTCATATTTTTCAAGAATATCCAGTTTAAGCATTTTTTCTAAGGTGAGTTCATTTCCTTTTAAAGAAGTAGAAAAATACACAAGAGATTTTTCCAGGGCTAATAATTGAAGAAGCTCTTTATTCTTTAGAGATTTATGTAACTGTTTTTCTACTATAGAGCTTTTCTTATCAATTTGTCTTAAGTATATTAAATAATAATTAGCAATTCTATATAAAATTTGTAGCATGAATCTTGAACGTTTAAAAGTAAAGAAGGAGCCAACCTTTCTTTCAGTAAAATCTGATAATATTTTGCTGTTTTTCAAACATACTGTGATTATAACTTTATCAGTATGGATCATAGCTAAAGGATAAGTATCATAGGTTAAGGAATTATCATCCATATCTGTAAAAGGGATATCCAGTATAATTAATGTGCAATCTTCTATGTCAATACGAGAGGTTTCTTCCTCATCTAAGGCAGCCTTTAAAAAATCCATAGGCACATTTGTCTTTTTAGATACGAATATTAATTCTTCATCTGAGGGATCTATCATATTAATCCAACAGCCTGGCTCTATATTTTCAAGCTTAGTTAACTGTCTATTTTCTGCACTGCTATATATTGAAAGCATATTAGCACCTCCTAGTATAAGTCCTTTTATATTATAGTTCATAAGAGGCAGTATGCACAACTAATAATTAAATTACATGACATTAAAATGAATAAATGGGTTAATTTCCTTGGCGACTGTTGTTAAATGACAGTTGACAAGAAAGACATAATAATCCATAATGATATATGAAAAGCTATACATGATGAATCAGAAAATTGGAATAATAATAGTGAAATTAGACTAAATATATTGTAGAGGATTACTTTGGGAGGAAAAACTATGGAGTTATACCCATTATTTACAATTGCTTTAGCACTATCTTTAGATGCTTTTGGAGTAGCTTTATGTATAGGCTTAAACAACCAAACTAAATCAGTAAATAAGATAGGCTTTATTATTTCATTTGGGTTATTTCAATTTTTATTTTCATATATAGGGGCTTATGTTGGATTCCTTTTTAACACATATGTAGCGACCTTGCCAATCATAATTGGCGGTATGATTATATCTTTGGTTGGAGTACTTATGATTGTAGAAGGTTTTAAAAATGAAGGCAAGTGTCCACTACTTAAACCTAAGATGTATCTTATTTTGGGAATGTCTGTAAGTATAGATGCAATGGTGGTAGGCTTTACAGTATTAAATAATATAACAAAGGTTGTATTATTTAAAGATACATTGTTTATTGGGGGAATAACCCTTATAATGTCTACACTAGCCTTTATAATTTCTAGGTATTTAAAAAAGATAGAAGTTGTAGGCAAATATGCAGATTATATTGGGGGAACAATCCTAATAATTTTCGGGCTAAAAATGATGTTTTTTTAAAAGAAAGGATGATAAAAATGTTAGAAAAATTAAAAGGTTTAAATTCATATGAGGCATTTAAATATTTCAAAGAGATGAATGAGGTTCCAAGAGGTTCTGGTAATGAGAAAGCAATAAGCGATTGGTTAGTAAGCTTTGCTAAAAAGCATAATTTAAATGTAATACAAGATAGTGCATTAAATGTAATAATTAAAAAACCTGCTACAAAAGGATATGAGAAAGCGCCAATTATAATAATTCAAGGTCACATGGACATGGTTTGTGAAAAAAATACAGAAGTAGTGCATGATTTTGAAAAAGATCCTATTGCGTTTATTGTAGAAGAAGATTTTTTAAGAGCGGGTGGCACTACTTTAGGTGCAGACAATGGAATTGCAGTGGCATTTGGTCTTGCAGTACTTGCAGCTACTGATATTTCTCATCCAGCATTAGAATTATTAGTGACTACTGAAGAAGAAACAGGTATGGGTGGAGCTCAGGCTATAGACCCTAAAAATTTAGATGGAAGAATATTAATAAATATAGATTCAGAAGAAGAAGGCAAACTTTTAGTAAGTTGTGCAGGCGGAGTAAGAGAAAAAATAGTGCTTCCAATAACTTGGGAAGAATCAGATAAAAACTTTATAAACTGTGAAATAAAATTAATAGGGTTAAACGGCGGCCATTCTGGAATGGAAATCAATAAAGAACGAGGAAATGCTATAAAGCTTATGGGCCGTTTCTTAATGGATTTAAAATCAACCATTGACTTCAAGATAAACAACATAAATGGAGGAGCTAAAAATAACGCAATTCCTCGTGAAGCTGATGCTATTATATTGTTTAGAGAAAATGATAAGGGAATAGTTATTGAAAAAATAGCACAGTGGAATGCTATATTGAAAAACGAACTAACTGTAACTGATCCAGAAGTTAATTTAGCTATGGAAATAATGGACAATAAAGTAAAAAGAACTTTTTCTGATGACACTGCAACAAAAGCACTTCAAATACTTTTCCTTATTCCAAATGGAGTTAAAAATATGAGTATGGCAATTGAAGGCTTAGTACAAAGTTCAACCAACATAGGAGTTCTTACAACTTCTGATAAAGAGGTAGTATTTGATTCTGCAGTAAGAAGTTCTGTAAGGACATTAAAGAAAGCTATATGTGATGAAACTATAGTACTTGCAGAAATGACAGGAGCAACTATAGAATTTCAATCTGATTACCCAGAATGGCAATATAATCCAAAATCTCAAATAAGGACTATACTAGAAAAAGTGTATAATGATATAAATGGTAACAAGCCTGAAATAGCAGCTATACATGCAGGCCTTGAGTGTGGATTAATTAGTGAAAAATTTGGAGGCAAGATTGATCAAATATCTTTCGGACCTAATATATACGATGTACACACTCCTAAAGAACACCTAAGTATCTCTTCAACAGATAGAATGTGGAGTTTTTTAGTAGCAATACTTAAGGAAATAAAATAATCAAAATCCATTATTGTGGATAAACACATTTTGGTTTATTTAGAAAGGCTTCTACTTTTGTAGGAGCCTTTTTGTAAGATAGGGGGCCATAATTAAAAATAAAAATTTAATGCAATATTTAAAGCACTGCTTGTATTGGTGAGCGGATTGAGGTATATTATAATTGTTATAATAATGTAGTAAGGTGATGTAGATGGATGTAATTTCATATTTAAAGGACAACAATATTAAGGTTACTAAACCAAGAAAAAGCATATTGGAAATTATACTTGCAAGTAGTGAGGCTATAAATGCAAATCTCATATACTCTATACTTACAAAGGACAACATAAAAATAGACTTGTCCACGGTATATAGGACTTTAGATTTGCTTGAAAGTAAAAAGATTTTAAATAAATTTGATTTGGGAAACAATATGTATAACTATACCCTGATTACCAATGCTCACAAACATATAATTCAATGTGATTTATGTCATAAGGAAATGGTTATAGATTGCCCAATACCTCAAATAGAAGAACAAATAAAAGCAAAGACAGGAATAACGCTTACAGAAAGTCATGTTTATTTAAAAGGAATTTGTAGGGAATGTAAAGAATGTAATAAATGTAATAAATAAGAGAGGATGAGTTTTATGCAATTTTCTTCGTTAGTTTTAATGGAAATAGATAAAGAGACTAATCAATTTGTTAAGGAACTTGGAAGCTATGAAGCTTCTGAAGGTGCAGAATTTGTTACAAAATTAAATTATTATGGAGAATCAATAAATTTATTTTTTGACACTCATAATGATGTGGAAGAGTGGCAATTTACAGCAATTTATGATTATTTTAATGAAGAAGCCTTTAGAAATAAAGGATATTCTATTGAGGCTGTGGATGATGAATATAATCCAACATGGGTAGTTAGATTCGAGTATTCAAAAGAACATATGGTTGTTAATGAAGCTATAATTGAAATATGTGAATTAATAAAGCAGGAACTTAGAGAAGTTTTTGAAAAAATCAAAGGAAAAGAGGAAGAATACAAATAGATGTATAGGAGTGGCCATGAGACTCGAATTTATTAATAGTGTAAAGGGTGATGAAATTCTAGGGCGAAATATACTTACAAATGACGGAAGTATTCTACTACGAACAGGAGTTAAGTTGACGCAGCAATATATCGAAAAACTTAAACAATTAGGTGTTTTTTATGTATATGTGGAAGATGCTAGATTAGATGATATATCCATAGAAGATGAAAAATTAAGTAACTTAAAATCAACGACAATGAAAAATATGTCTAAAATAATGAAAAATGTAACTGGGGGAGATATAAAAGGTACTAAGGAATCATTAGCAATAGTGGAAGACTTAGTTAATTATATTATTACCATGGGTGATGTAAATAAAAGTTTGTTCGACATTCAAACTTATGATAATTACACATATCTCCACTCTATAGATACTGGAATTATGGCAATTTTTCTTGGACTGTCAATGAATCTTAAGAAAAGTGAATTAAAGGAACTAAGCATTGGAGCAATCCTTCATGACATAGGTAAAATTAAAGTTCCCAAAGAGATAATAACTAAAGCAGGAAAGCTAACAGTTGAAGAGTTTGAAGAAATTAAGAAGCATCCTACTTATGGACGGAGTATTTTAGAAAAGAATTTGTCCATATCTACTGGAGTTTTAAAAGCAGTGGAACATCACCATGAAAGAGTTGATGGAAAGGGATATCCATTTGGACTTGCCCGCAATGAAATTTCTAAGTTTGCAAAAATAATTTGTGTTTGTGATGTTTATGATGCTGTAAGTAATGATAGAACCTATAGAGAAAAATTTAATCCTAGCGATGCTTACGAGTTAATTTTAGCAGGATCTGGAAATGCTTTTGATGAAGAAATAGTGCGAAGATTCAAAGAAACATTTTCAGTATTTCCATTAGGTATTTGTTTAAGGTTATCTAACGGAGTTGAAGGGTATGTTATTAGGCAAAATAAAAATTTTCCTGATAGGCCTGTAATAAGAGTGCTTTATGAAACTGATACTAGGAAACCTATTAAATTTTATGAAATAGATTTGCTACAAAACCAAAATATTGTAGTGAAGTCAATAATATGATATGGGTGTCATCCACTTGCCACGTGGGTGACGCCCTATAGGAGTAAAATATGAATGAAAAGACTATAAAAATTGTTATAAAGGGAATTACCCAGCAATATGGATATTTATTAGAGGATATTAGAAGTAGGGATGATAAATCTGATCTATGGACAGTGAGCAAAGATATTAATGGGGATTCCTATCGATTAATATTTATTAGTTCTCAAAGCTTAGATGGATTAAAACAATATGATATTCCAGAGGATAAAAATAATATATATATATTATTCTCTGAGGATGAATTCAGTATGGAAAGTGATACAAAAGCTCTTTCAATAAATAATTTATTAGAAAAACCATTGATTAGAGTGGAGATAAAAGATAAAAAAGTGAACTACTGCGAAAATGTAAATTTGCAAGTGGTACAGGAACTGGCAAGCGTAATGAGTAATAACAATTTGCAAAGCAATAGTGAAAAAATAAGTTTAGCGGATAAACCTTGGGTTACTATAGGTATTATAGCTATAAATGTTATAATGTACTTAGTTACAGCTTATTTGAGCTATGTTTATGCAAAAGGGAGCATGTTTAATAGCGATATTAATGTTTTAGTTCTACTTGGTGCTAAAGTTAATGAGCTAATTGCAAAGGGACAGTATTATAGATTTATTTCTTGTATGTTTTTACATGGTGGTATTGTGCATTTAGGTGTGAATATGTATTCACTTTATTCTATTGGTCCGATGGTTGAAAAGGTTTATGGAAAGGCAAAGTATATTGCTATTTATTTTGCTTCTGGCATATGCGCCTCTATATTTAGTTATATTTTTTCAACAAGTGTTTCCATTGGAGCCTCCGGTGCAATCTTTGGACTCTTGGGTGCAGTACTTGTTTTTGCAATTAAGGCTAAAGGTAAAACTGGAAAGGGGTTTATAAGAAGTATTTTATCAGTTATATTTATAAATATATTTATCGGAGTAACGCTACCAAATATTGATAATTTTGCTCATATAGGTGGACTTATTGGTGGAATGCTTATAGCCTTTTTAGTAAGTTTTAAAACAGAAGAGTAATCATTCAGCCCCCCAGAGATTTACCTTGGGGGGCTGAATAGCTTTATGCAACATTATGGCTTTTATCTCTAATAATATTAATTAGATCTTCGTAATATATAGTTTCTTTTTGGATTAATAAATCTGTCACAGCTTCTAGCGATTCTTTTCCATCCATTAGAATATTTTTAACCTCTTCATATAATTCTGAGATTAAGTTTTTACATTCTGAAAATACTGCTTCTTGATTTGTAAGACCTGAATCACTTAGTTTATCCATAGTGAGCAGTCCTAATGCTTCACCCATACCATATTCTGTTACCATGTTTGTTACAAGCTGGGTACTTCTTTGAAGGTCATTGCAAGCACCTGTGGTTACAGAGTCCTGTCCGAAAATAATCTCTTCAGCAGCTCTACCACCTAAAAGTACCATTATTTTTTTCTTTAAATGTTCCTTGTTCTGATATAATCTATCTTCAGGAATACTTAAGGTATAGCCGCCTGCACCTTTGGTAGTTGGAATTATAGTAACTTTAGATACTTTATCATTTGGTAGCATTTTAAGTGAAATTAAAGCATGTCCTGCTTCGTGGAAGGCAGTAATTTTTCTATCTTCAGCTTTAATATAACCCCTGTCAACTTTTTCATAACCCGCTAACATTATTGAATAAGCTTTATCTAAATGTTCATTTTTAATAAATGAAGCATTCTCCTTACAAGCAATAATAGCAGCTTCATTGGTTAAGTTCTCTAGCTTTGCACCTGAAAAATATGAAGTTTTGTGTGCCCACTGCCCATAATCTATATCCTTAATAGGTTTATTTTCAAGATGAAGTTTTAAAATTTTCTCTCTGGCAGATACATCAGGTAAGGTAACCTCGATATGTCTATCAAAACGGCCAGGGCGAAGTAGAGCGGGATCTAGCATATCAAGCCTATTAGTTGCTGCAATTATAACTATGCCTTCTGTTTCATTAAAACCAGACATCTCTGTTAAAAGAGCATTAAGTGTTTGATCTTTTTCGTCAGAACCACCACCACTTCCATTATCTCTTTTCTTACCAATAGCATCAATCTCATCAATAAATATAACTGCGCGGCCGTGACCTCTTGCTTTCTTAAATAAGCTTCTAATTCTGCCAGCACCTACCCCTACATATACTTGTACGAAATCAGAACCCGAGACCGCATAAAAAGGTACATTTGCTTCTCCAGCTACAGCTTTTGCAAGTAGGGTTTTACCGGTTCCTGGATCTCCATATAAAATTATTCCTTTTGGCATTCTAGCGCCATAAGCAGAATATTTTTCAGGGTTTTTAAGGAAATCTACTACATCCTGTACACTATCTTTAGCTTCTTCGTTGCCGGCTACATTTTCAAAATTAAAACCTATATCTTCTACTGCAGCTACATCAAGATTTGTAGCTGAGAACATACTTTTTGTTTTTATCTTTGAAGATTTGAAGGCCATAATTCCAAGAACTATAAGTGATATTACAAAAACTGCAATAGAAGCTATTTCAGCAGGATTAGTTAGTGTTTGCTCAGAAACATTTATACCACTTTTTAATAAATTTTCTTTGAAATTATTTGTTCTTGGATTATCAGTCTGATAAATAGTACCATCTTTAAGTTTAACTTGAATTTTAGGAGATGTAGTTACGTATACACTGGATATATTATTTGAGGTGGTATCTTTAAGAAAATCCACATACAATTTATCTTTAGATAGTTTAAAGGTATTACTCACAAAAACGAGAAATACTAAGGAAAAAATTGCAGTGATAACAGGAAATAAAATATACTTGTTTTTAATTTTATTCATAAGCTCGAAGCGACAAAACCACTATAGCTTTAATATAGCTTTTGCGTCGCTTCATTCACCATCCTTTCGCGTAATATATCTTACATTATTTTTACTGATTTATTGAGTATACTTTTATATTTGTTGTTGATATTAGTTTATGAATGTTATAAACTGTACCAAAAATATATTGAAGTGATATAGTCTGTACTAAAAATCTATGTGGACTATAAGGGCTATTATAATATTTTTATAAAGACTTGTCCAACGATACTCATAGAATTTGGAAATGTAAATATTGTAAAAGTTGCAATTGATAAATTCATGATTTGTTGTATAATTTATTTATGATAGATCTAAAATAAGGAGAATTGATAAAATGGGAAAGAAAGTTTATGCAATAAAAGAAGGCTTTAATTCTATTACCAATGAAAAAATAGAAAATAAAATAGTTAACACTTGGGCAGAGTGCTTAAAATATGTAAAAGGCATAAAAGGAGCTAAATATAAGAGCTTTGAGGATGTAAATGAAGCTGAAAAGTTTTTAAGTGATGCAGGAAACTCACTTAAAAAAGCAGATAACACTTATCCAAAAGATTGTCTTCATGTTTATGTTGATGGAAGCTATAATGCTTCAACGCAGGAGTATTCCTATGGAATGGTGGCTGTGCAAAAGGATGTAGTTTTACATATAGAGAGTGGAGCTGGGAAAAGTGATTCAGAAAAAAATATAAGACAAATAGCAGGGGAACTAGAAGGAGCAATAAAAGGGGCTCAGTATGCCCTGGAGAGTGGTGAAAGCAAGGTAGTAATATTCCATGATTATGTAGGTATTTGTTACCATGCTACAGGCTTTTGGGTGCGGCGAGAAGAATCTTCAAAGGAATATTATAAGAAAATGCAAGAACTCATAAGCAGTGGATTAGAAATCATATTTGTAAAGGTAGATAGTCACACGGGCGATTTATTTAATGAACTTGTTGATGAAAAATGTAAAGAAAAATTAGAGATAAATTCAGACAAGATTGTAGAAAAGTGGCTATCAAAAAACATTATAAATGTAGCTAGCGATGAGGTAAAGAGGGAAATTTTGAAAATAGCTCCTATGGGAGAAAAAAATATAAATGTTATAAATTCTAATTATGATAAAAATAATACTGATAAAACTAAAATATATGGGTATGATGAGATTGCCAGCGCGTATAATACAAACTCGGAATATGCTAAGAATTTAATTGATAATTTTACTAGCAAAGAAAAATCAGAGTTTATTATTTTTTTATTAGAGGGCAATAAACAGACTAATTATTTTAAAAATGCACATGCTATAAATAATAAATAAAGAAAGGATGTGTTACCTATGCGTGGTAAACTTATATCAACAATTACAACAGGTGCTATAATTGGTGTAGTTGCAAGTGCGATGATTGTTCCTAATATGGATAGAAGTACAAAAAGGAGAGTTAGAAAAACTGGTAAAATGGTAAAAAACATGGCAGAAGATATGTATGATAGCGTTAAGGATTATATTTTATAAACATAACTAAAGGACTCCAAACCATATTGAAAAATGTGTGGTTTGGAGTCTTTAATTTTGTAGTTAAAAATTCCATATTTTATTCAAAAATTTTGCAGTTTAAATAGAAACTATGTTATAATTGAATTAAAATTGTCTAAGAATGGTTTAAATATTAATAGTATGTAGATTACCATCCAGTAAAGGAAGAGTGATTATGGAAATATTGTCTTTAGGTGAAAAAATAAAGCGAAAAAGAAAAGATCTTAATATGACATTAAAAGACCTTGCAGGAGATCGAATAACTCCAGGACAAATTAGTCTTGTTGAGTCTAGTAAATCTAATCCTAGCATGGATTTATTAGAATATTTAGCAAATGCACTAAGTACAACTGTGGAATATCTAATGGAGTCAGAAGAAACTCAAGCTGAAAAAATATGTTTGTATTATGAAAATATCGCTGAAGCGCTTATTTTAAATAGCGATTTAGTGCAAGCTGAGCAAAACATTGAAAAATCACTATATTATTCTGAAAAATACAAATTGGAATATAGAAAAGCAAGAAACTTATCCTTAAGAGGAGATATATACATGGCTAGGGAAGAGATTGCATTAGCTCAACAAGTTTTTCTTTCCTCAAATGTTATTTTCATCAAAAATAATTCTTATGAAGAGATAATTAAAACTTTTCTAAAACTTGGGAAAATAGCGCTTGAACTTAAGGGTTATCAGTCTGCTTCAAGTTATTTTCAACAAGCTGAAAAGGTTTTTGTAGATAACGAAATGGGAAATGATTTTCTACTCGGTGAAATATACTACTATATAGGTTACACTTATTTTAAATTAGAAAATGTGGACAGTGCTATAAAATATTCATATTTAGCTCAAGAAAAGTTTAAGCAAATAGATAGTAAGAAAGAATATGCTAATTCACTTTTATTACTCGCTAATGAATATAATGAAAAAAGCGACATTAAAAATGCTATAAAATATTCAAAGGCCACTTTAAAAGTATTCTATGAAATTAATAATTTAAAATATATTTCTGAGATTGAGAACAATTTAGGGAGATTATTTTATGAGTTTGAAAACGTGGAACAATCTTTTATACACTTAAATAAAGCAAAGGAAATTAGAAAAAAAAGCAATGACTCAAAGTTAATAGACACATTAGCTAATATATGTGAAAATTACATAAAGCTTAAGGATGTAAATAAAGCCCAGGTAGCACTTGGGCAAATTTTAGAATATGTAGAAGAGGGTAATTATAAAGCATTACAACAATATTATTTATTAAAATATAGAATTGATTTATTAGAAGGAAATATGAATGAAGCAGAAAACACTTTATTATTGGCACTAAATTTTGTAAGAGAGCAAGAGAAAGTAAAAGAAGCGGCCGAGATATATATAATGCTTGGAAAGTTCTATATTGATGGTGGAAGAGATAAGGATGCAGCTAAATATCTAAATGAAGGTGTGGAATTATTTAACAAATTAGGAATAATTAAATAATTTTAATGAAGCTATTTTATATTTTGTTTTATAGAATAGTTATTTAATCTGTAGATAGGTGATGAGGATGGAGATATTATCAACGGGAGAAAAGATAAAAAGAACTAGAATATATAAGGGGTATACATTAAGAGAGATGTGCGATAACAAAATTTCAGTATCTAAAATGAGCTGTATAGAAAACAACAAGGTTATGGCAGAACCGTGGATTTTAGAATTGATTAGCAAAAAATTAGACATAGATATTGCATATTTAAACGAAAATGTAAGAGAACAAGTGGATGAAAATATTAAGGCATTGAGAGAACAAGTAGAGAGTGGCCAAGATTCTAAAAATGATGAGTTTGAAACTAAAGCATGCTACAATTTGGAATTTGCACATAAGTATAATTACTATGAATTAGCTATTGAACTAGTACACATGTTGTTTAATTTTTACTTAGATAAAAGAGACTTTGAGAAGACTCAAGCAATTACTTCAGAGTATTACGATTTATATTTAAAAACAACTATAGAGGATAACCAGCTGACTTACTATATAGATATGGCAAGGCATTTATACATAAAAGAAGAATACCTTCAAGCATCTAGCTACTATTGTAATGTTAGGATAAGGTTAAGCGATAATGAAATTCCTAATTATAAAAAATTAATTATAGTCACTTATAATGAAGCGGCTTGTAATATTATGTTGAAAAATTATGAAAAGGCTTATGAAGTAGGAATAAAATTATTAGATTTGGTAGAGTATGTTGATACTGAATTTAAAGCAGCCGAAATATACCATATGTTGGCTATGCTATCTATAAGAATGAAAAATGGTAAGTTTGGGGAATATGAAAAGAAGTCATATGAGTTATATAAAGATAAAGATTCTAGTAGGGCAACAGCTATTTACAATTATGGTTCTACAATGTTTGACTGTAATATGAAAGATAAAGGGATTGAATATGTAAATAAGGGACTCGCCTGCTATCCTAAGGATAATATGATAGGGCTTGTTAGCTTTATGCTTGATTGTGTTAATGAGCTCATTGAAAATGATGTATTGGAACTAGCAAAGACTATTTCTGATGAAGTTCTAAATTATGCAATAAATTTAGATGATATTAAATTTATTGAAAAAGCTTATTATTACAAAGCTATTATTCTTGATAGACAAGGACAGTCATCTAGTGCAGAGATGTACATGAATTTATCTTTAGATTCTCTATTGAAATTTGGTGGAAAGCAAGATATATATATGCGCTACTTAGAAATGGGAAGTATGTACCATAAACTTGCTAGTGTAGCTGAGTCTATAAAGTATTTTAGTTTAGCGTTGCAATTAGAAAAAAAGATGTAGATTTAAGATTTCCTTAAGTCTACATCTTTTTTTTATTTTAAATATAAGTATAAATTTACTGAAAAAAATTCTATTTATTTGAGGTTTCCCTATTTATTATAAATTCTTTAGCTTTAAGTTCTAAACTATCGTCAAGGGAAGTTAGTGCTACCTCATTATACTTATTGTTTAATGCTAGTGTAAGTATCCTGTCCGCAAGTTCCGGATTTTTAGATAAAAGGGAGCCATGGAAATAAGTACAATAGGTGTTTTTATAAACGCAGCCCTCATAACCATCTTCTCCGTTGTTACCATATCCTACTAGAACTTTGCCAAGTGGTTTTAAGTCATTAATATAAGTTCTTCCAGAATGATTTTCAAAACCTACATAGGTTTCATCAAAAGCCTCATTATGAATAACTGTGTTTCCTATAAAACGCTTATCCCCGCCTTCGGTATAAATATCTAAAATACCAAGACCATCAAGCTTTTCGCCGTCTGGAGTAGTATAATATTTCCCAAGCAATTGATATCCTCCACAAATGGCTAAAAAAACTTTTCCACTTTGTATATAGTCATCAATAGCAGACTTTTTAAATTCTATTAAGTCTGGGGAAACTATGGCTTGCTCATAATCTTGTCCTCCGCCAAAAAATACAATATCATAATCTTCTGCATTAAAAATATCGCCCATTGATATATTAACAATATTTATTTTTATATCTCTCTTTTCTGCTCTGTGCTTCAATATTAAAATGTTTCCTACATCCCCATATACATTTAATAAATCAGGATATAAGTGACAAATATTAATTTCCATATTATTCACCTTCTATTTGAATTTTTAAATCTTTGAATTTTGATATATTACCAAATCTTATCTATGTAGCCTTTAGCGTATAAAAATTTTCTTAGGTCTATCATGGCGGTATAGGTAGCTAGTATATAAACTATTTCGCCATCACAAGATTTAATTTGATTTAACAGGTCTTCATCATGGCTGCATAAGAGGAAGGAGTCTGCCTGAAAACCTGCAACTTTAAGTCTAATTGCCATATCGTACAGGCGTATGCCAGATATCATAATTTTATTAATATTAAGTGAAGTTAAACGTTCAAAATTAACATCCCAAATCCAAGAAACATCTTTTCCATCTGCATAATTGTCATTTAGTAAAAGAGCTAAATTTATTTTTCGTGTGTCCAAATTAATAGTATTTACAGCTTCATCATAGCCTGCGGGATTTTTAACCAATATTATTTTAACTTCTTTACCTTCAATATTTAATGTTTCTTGTCTACCAAAGCTACTGGCTACAGTTTTAAGAGAATGCTCTATAGTTTTATCCGGAATGCCTAGTACCTTAGCTACAGAATATGCACATAGAGCATTATAAATATTATAAGTACCTGGCTGGTTTATATAATATTCATTATTATTTATATGAACAGTAGAACCACTGGTGGAAAGTTCAAGAATTTTATTTATGGAATATGTAAGTGCTGGCCTTTTATATCCGCATTTGGTGCAATAGAAATCACCTAGATGGTTATAGGTAATAAAGTTATATTCATAAGGAGCCTTGCAGATTGTGCAAAACTTAGCATCTGCATTTATATCTACAAGTTTATTTTCATTAACCTTAGTAGCAAAACCATAGTATTCTACAGGATTTTTGAGGTTTAAATTTCCAAGTAATGATTCATCCCCATTAAGAATAAGAGTGGAACTGGTCGTTTTTACTACGCCCTCTAGGATCTTCTTTAGAGTTGTATAGACTTCTCCATATCTGTCTAGTTGATCTCTAAATAGATTTGTAATAGTAATGATACTTGGAGAGATATAATCAGTTACAAATTTAAGATTGGCTTCATCTACTTCTATAACAGCAATTTTTTTCTCAGGAGATTTTTTAAAAGAAAAATTAGAGATAAAACAAGCAACTATTCCTGTGTACATATTTGCACCAGTGTTGTTAGTAATTACTAGCTTATTGCTATCTTTTATAATGCTGTAAATCATGCTTGTGGTGGTGGTTTTTCCATTTGTACCCGTTACGAGAATAACCTCATAATTCGCCGCTATGGTTTTCAAAATATCAGGATCAAGCTTTAAGGCGATTTTTCCTGGGAAATTTGTGCCACCTTTAAATAAAACCTTTGATAATTTCATAATAAATTTTGAAGTGAGTATACTGACCAATGACTGAATTTTAATTTCCAACACATCCTTTAATTGTACTTATTGACTTAAGCATTATTTATTTGTAATTATTCCATTATAGATTACTCAATCAGTTATTATTATTGACATTAATATAGGAAAACTCATCACTTATTTTAAAACCTGAATTTGGTGAGAGCTTGTTTAAGTTACTTAGTAAATTTAGTTTAGCATCACCAGAAAGTGGTGTTGGGCAATAGTCATTTTTATAATCCACTGAGGATATACTACAAGGGATAACCCTTACACCTATAGCTGTTAAATTGTTACTCGTGAACTTTAAATTACTTTGAAAAATAAAGGTTCTCTTATCACTAGGGTTAGCGTTGCCACCAAAGCAAAAATTCCCTAAGCTATAGGCAATAATTCTATTCTTATATTGTTCAATGCCTTGAATTACATGGGGGTGATGTCCAAGTATTATATCTGCTCCGTTATCAATAGCAAAGCGAGCAAGCTTTTTTTGTGCATCTATTGGATAATACTCTTTTTCGTTTCCCCAGTGAAAGTTTATAACTATAACTGAGTTAGTCTTCTTTAATTCAAGAATATCTTCCTTTAATTTATCAAGAAAACTTTGGTCTGTGGACCAACCTCTGTAACCTAAAAAACCAAAAGGCTTCCCTTTTATTTTGGTTATCCATTTGGATTTTTCTCCAAAAAAGTTAACCTTTTCTTTTTCAAGGGCAAGTTTTGTATCTTGAAATCCCTTTTCTTTATAATCATAAATATGGTTGTTAGAGAGATTCACGCCTTCAATAGAGCCTAGAGTTAAACTTTTAGCAAAATCACTGGTGGCTTTGAAGTTATATTGTTTTTCTTCTTTATCATTTGAGTCTGTAAAGGTTGTTTCTAAATTAGCAATGGTAACATCGTCGCGGCTGAAAATACTATGTACATTTTTAAAATAATAGGAAAAATCCTTGTTGAAATTTGTTACCATAGCAGGAAGACTAGTAGCATAATCAAATTTACTATCAGTTCCTATAGTACAGTCTCCAACAGCGGAAAGGAGTACTTCAGTATTTTTCTCTACTGTGTTTGCTTTCGCAGTTTCATTATTAGAAGTATCTTTATCACTAGGCTTCTTTTTTTCTTCATTAGAAGTAGCATAGATTGCATTAAACTTCTTCAAAGAAAAAGAAATAGTTTTAACCACAACTGTGGTTAAAATTACAGAAACAAATAGTAATAAAGATATATTTCTTATTGCCTTTTTTTTGTTTAATTTTCTTTTGCGTGATTTTTTCAAAAACATACCCCCATTTTATATAAGTGCACTTTGCTTTACAATAAATAAATCTATATTCAAGTCAATATAATTTTATAACATTATTGTTTATTTGTCTAACTTATTAATGTAACGTTTTATTAAATACTCTAGCTTTTTACTTATGTATTTGTTAAAATATTACTATAGTGTATATTTAAAGAAAAATTAATTATAAAGGGTCTTAGTAATATATTAAAATCCTGCCAAATTTATAAAGAGGTGGAGTTATGGTGAAATTAGATAAACTAAAGTCTTTATTAAGAAGCAGTAAACTAAAAGAGTTAGGAGTTAAAAAAATAGCTCTTTATTTAGTTGTTTTATCTGTTACAGTTATAAGCATTATATTTATAACTATAACACATAAAAGGTTAGAGTTAAGTAAATTAGTTACAGAGGCCGAAACCCATTTTTTTGCACAGGAATATGATTTGGCTAGGGAGAAATATATTGAACTTGCAAAAAAAGATGTGAGGTCACCAAAATGGAATATTAAAATAGCTGAGATTTATTCTGTTGAAAATGATTTTAAGAACTCATTAAAATATATTGATATCTCAAAGAAATATAAATCAATTGATGGTGAGAGCTATAATTCCATTATTTTTACGGAATTTATAAATGGAGAATATGATGCGGCACTAAAAGATGGGGAGCTTGCATTAAGTAAATACCCTAAAGATAAAAAATTAATAAAAACTATGTTTACTGTTTACATGGGAAATAAGAAGATCCAGATTGCAAATGACCTTATGGCAAGATATCCTGTGGATACAAAGTCTTCCTACGATACCGCAGAATACTCTAGAATGTTAATGCTTGTGGGGAAATGGGAAGAAGGATATATTCAATTAAAAAATGCATGGAAATTAAATAAAGAGGAATACAAGATATATGATGTTTTAGCCCAAGTAGCATTATATAATAAGGATTCTCTGTTGCAAAATATAACTGCTCTTTCAAAAAAGTCCCCTAATGATTTATCATATAAAATGTGGTTAGCTAAGATATATTCCCTTAGCGTAGATACTGTAGATGAAGCAAATAAATTAATTAGTGAACTCTCTAGTAAAAATATAGGCGGTATGCAAATCGAATTAATAAAAGCTAATGTGTGCAAAAACATGAATGAGCTAGAAAAGTCTGATATATTAATGCAAAATGTAATTTTGCAGCATCCAGATGATTACGGAGCCTATCATAGTGCAGGATTTTATTATCTTTATAAGAAAGATTATAAAAAGGCTAAAGAATTCTGTAATAAATCTATTCAGCTTAATCGCGAATACCCAGATAACTATGGATTTTTAATGCCGGAAATATTGAAAGAGCAGTCTGCAAAACTCGCAGTGGAGCCTTATTTTCGAACTGCATTAACTAAAGAGCCTTATAATTATAATATAATGCTTAATCTAGCAAACTATTATTGGTACAAGACTGGTAATAGTGTAAAAGCCCTAGAATATTTTAATTTAGCATCAATTATAAAACCACAGGATGCAGAGATAAAATACAATATGGCACTAATAAAGCTGACTGAAGGAAAACTGGAGGATGCTATAAAAATCTTAAAAATATGTAGTAAATTAAATGAAGTAGTGCCTAAATATCATAGAACCTTAGCAACTATATACATGACTAAAAATAAGGCAGTGGAAGCAAAAGCGGAAATTGATAGTGCATCTCAAGGAGATGAAAAAGATATTTTGACTTTAAATAATGCTGGATGTTATTATATCACTTTTCAGCAGGATTTAGAAAAAGGCTTTTACAATATAAGCAGAGCCTATAAGGGGTTAAATGACTCCTATGATGATTACACTAAAAAAATCATTGTTGAAAATTATGATAAGGCTCACAAACTTAAAGAAAGCTATGTTAAGGGCAAAGATAATCAAGAATTAAAAATTCCTGAGTTTGCACTATTTTATTAAACTATAACATATAATTTATGAAAAAAATTTACTATAGTATGTAATTAAATATCATCTAGAGTGAAGTATATATTAAATCAAACTTATTTGATTTAATATATATTTTTTTATTGCGTGATTTTTAAAAACTAATATCATTCATTTTGATAAAGAATAAATAATGAATTTAGTCTAGAAAATAACCTAGAACAAACAGAATGAAAGTGGATATATTTGGAATTGATATTTTTATATGTACTTGGAGGTAGCTTATAGCCACAATAAGGGTATTATATTTAGAATGTATATTAGTGCATCATAAAACATAAAAAGAATATGCTATAATAGTAATAATTCAGCATAATGAAGGAACGTATTCATAAAAACGCTAAATTAATATTTTTATAATTTTTTTCTTGCATTTTTATTAAAATGTTGTAATATATTAGTATAATAACTAAAATTAATAAGCGTGTGAATATAGTAACTGGGGGGTAATATTGTGGATTGTTTAGAAAACTTAGATTATTTAAACATAGCAACATCAAAAAAAATATATAGGAATTTACCGGTATCTGACTTAGTAAGGTTTGCATTACTAAGAGAAGAAGGTACTCTAACAGAAACTGGTGCATTAGCTGTAAAAACAGGAAAGTATACAGGAAGATCACCTAAAGATAGATTTATAGTTTCACAAGAAAGTGTTGTGAAATTAATAAATTGGGGAGAGGTAAATTTACCTGTAGAAGAAAACGTTTTTGATGAGCTGTATAAGCAGGTTTGTAAATATTTAAGTGATAAAGAGTTATTTGTATTTGATGGTTACGTAGGTGCTATGGAAGAATATAAATTACCTATTAGAGTGGTAAATGAGCTTGCTTCAGAGGCATTGCTTTCTAATCAACTATTTAGAAGACCAGATAAAGCAATGCTTGAGCATCACAAGGCTGAATTCACAGTTATTGCAGCACCTGGATTCAAGGCAAAAGGAGCAATTGACGGAATAAACTCAGAAGCTTTTATTATAGTTAATTTTGATAAGAAAATTGTGTTAATTGGTGGAACACAATATGCAGGAGAAATTAAAAAATCTATTTTTTCAATAATGAATTTTTTATTGCCACTAAGAGGTGTATTCCCAATGCATTGTTCTGCAAATATTGGTAAAGATGGTGAGACAGCAGTATTTTTTGGCTTGTCTGGTACGGGAAAAACTACATTGTCAGCAGATCCAGAAAGAAAGCTTATTGGCGATGATGAACATGGTTGGTGTGATAGTGGAGTTTTTAATTTTGAAGGAGGATGCTACGCTAAAACTATAAAACTAGATAAAGATAAAGAAAGTGAAATTTACTCCGCATTAAAATTTGGTGCCTTGCTTGAAAATGTTGTACTTGATGATAATAAGATGCCAAATTATGATGATGGTACCTTAACAGAGAATACTCGGGGGGCATATCCACTTGAATACATCCCAAATGCAGAATTAAGTGGAATTGGTGGACATCCGAGTACCATAATATTTTTAACGGCAGATGCTTTTGGAGTTATTCCACCAATTTCAAAGCTTTCGAAAGAAGCTGCTATGTATCATTTCATCTCAGGATACACAAGTAAGCTTGCAGGTACAGAACGAGGAATTACAAAGCCAAAAGCCACTTTTTCATCTTGCTTTGGAGAACCGTTTATGCTAATGAAACCATCAGTTTATGCAAAGCTTTTAGGTGAGAGAATAGATAAACATGATACTGAGGTATTTTTAATAAACACAGGTTGGAGTGGTGGAGGATATGGTGTAGGCTCAAGAATGAAACTTTCTTATACAAGAGCTATGGTAAAAGCGGCTCTTGAAGGCAAGCTTAAGGAAATAGAATATACACAGCATCCAATATTTAAAATAGCCGTGCCCATTGCTGTGCCAAATGTTCCGTCAGAAATACTAAATCCCGAAAATACATGGGTAGATAAAAAGGAGTATAAATTAAAAGCTAGTGAACTCGCTTCTAAATTTACCCTTAACTTCAGTAAATTTAAAGGAGTTCCAGAAAGTATAAGAGAAGCTGGTCCTATAAGTATATAATACAAAACCCCAACGGCTAAAAAGCTTTAAAATCCGTTGGGATTTTTTATGTAAATTTTGCTATAAATATGATATACTCATTAAATAAATGTGAATCTACTGTAGTGTAGATAACAATTTATAAATTATTCTTATTAACAATAAGAACACTTAAGGAGGAATTATGAAAAAAAATAGCATTCTTTATAGAATTTTATTTTTTATTATCATAACAGCGGCTATAATTTTTTTGAGTTTTAAATCTAGAGCTGATTTAAATAATAAGGAAGAAGGGTTAAGAGTTACTAAATGGGAAAATTTTTATACTGGAGATAATATTCATTTTTACTACTTAAATCCCCAAAATGAAAATTTATTAAAACTTAAGAAAAACTATGGACTAGATAAACTTATAGATGGAAAGAAGGACCAATTTGATAACTCTATAAAAATTATGGAATTTATTAATGGAAAAGTAAAAGCTCAAAGCAACTCCATGACTAGTGATAAAAGTGCTTTAGAAATAATGGAGGCAGCTACTTCTGGAAATAAAATATCAGACAGTGATTATGCAACTATTTATGAGGAGTGTTTAGCTTCTATTGGAATTAATGTACGTCCTGGAGTATTAAGAAGTACTGATAAAAAAATTAGTGGAAAATCATATTTTAATGTATGTGAAATATGGAGCAATAAATATAATAAATGGATAATGATAGATGGTGTCAATGGAACGTATATGACAGATGCAGAGATTCCACTAAGTGCTATTGAAATAATAAGCAAGGGAATAGGAAAAGTTAAAATTAATCTTTTAAAAGATAGTAAGAAGTATATTAAAAGTATGGGGAGCTACTATGAAAGTTATAGTATATCTGTGGATAATAACAAATATGGGGAGCTGAGGAGCAATTCTAAACTTACTTTTTTGAAACAAGGTAAGCTCCCAGAGATAGAAACAAAAGAGGGGTTTATTCAACCTACTATCTTTGTTAATAACCCCAAAGTTTTTAATATATCTCCGAAAATACAATATGTGAATAAAGGTGTGGAGAAAATTCCAACTTTAATACTTGCAAAGAGAGATTTAAAAAACGACACAAAAGAAGGACAAAAATTTACCCTGGGAGCTTTTATCAATAGTTATATGCTTAAAAAATATTTCATAAGCATTAATGGCGGTGACTACATAAAGATAGATACTTTTTTTGATTTACAAATTGTCAAAGGAATAAATTCTATTAAATTATCACTAGATGGTAAGACGATGCAGAAGGAAATTACAATAGAAAAATAAACATTTAAACAATAAAATATAATTCTAACTATATTAACTGCTTGAATATAGTATAATGAAAAAGATTTTATAAATTATTGTTGTAAGGAGAGGATAATACATGGATTTAAACATTATATTGGTGTTAAAAGCTATAATAATAGCTATAGTAGAAGGAATAACAGAATTTATACCTATTTCTTCCACGGGGCATATGATCATTGTGGGAAATATGATAAATTTCAAAGGTGAATTTGCAAATTCATTTGAAGTAGTCATTCAATTGGGGGCTATTCTTGCAATTATAGTTTTATATTGGAATAAAATATGGACTTCAGTTTTGGAGTTTTTTAAAGGGAGACCTTCAGGAATTAAGTTTTGGACTAATATAATAGTTGCATTTATTCCCGCTGCATTCTTTGGGTTTCTTCTAAATGATAAAATAGATGAATATCTTTTTAATCCAGGAACTGTAGCCTTGGCTTTAGTGGTTGGTGGAATTCTAATGATTATTATAGAAAAGAAATTTAGAGCAAAGGATACAACAAAAAGTATAGAGCAAATAACAATTAAACAGTCAATTAAAATAGGATTATTTCAATGTTTTGCGCTATGGCCAGGTATGTCTAGGTCTGCATCTACTATAATGGGAGGGTGGATTAGTGGTGTTTCTACAGTTGCTGCAACTGAGTTTTCATTCTTTTTAGCCATACCAACTATGGTAGGAGCCACAGGATTAACACTATATAAAAGTGGAATGAATTTTAGTAATGGGGAAATTATTACTTTGGGTGTTGGATTTGTAACTGCTTTTTTAGTCGCATTAATTGTGGTTGAAAAATTTGTTTCTTATTTAAAAAATAAACCTATGAAGGTTTTCGCCATCTATAGAATAATTCTGGGTATAACATTGCTATTTATAATTAAATTTGCGAATATTTCATTATAAATAATAATATTTTAAGGACTAAAGCTGATGAATAATTTCTTTAGCTTTAGTTAGTAATTACAGTAATATGATAATTAAAGTAATATGATAATTAAAGATTTAATGTGCTACACGGTATTCTGGTAATATTTAAATTTTCGCCTTTTATAGCTTATAATATTCATATAATATGATGTTTTTCTTATTAAGCTATGCTATTTGTGAAAAGTTGAGAATATTTAACTAATAGCTAGGTATCATTTATATTTTCTGCTTTAAGGTGTATAATAAGTCAAATAGAGTTTGGGGGAATGTATATGGTACAAAAAATAAAAACAGTAGGAATATTGACTGATGGCTGTGGATTTAGTTAACGCTTGAAATTTTGGGGATAGAGTTTGTCTTACAGGAAATAAAATATTATGGGGGATACCAAAAATGTAGGCCACAGCGGAGAATTAGTTAAAGTAGCTAGAAGTATTGGAATTTAATTTGGAGATTTTTAGTAGTGCAATTAAAATATTGAGTATAACAATTGATTATTGCTATACTCTAGACAAAAACCAGGAGGATATTATGAAAGTAATAAAAAAATATTTAGAAACAAGAGAAGGTAATTATAGTTTTTATTTTGAAGAAATAAATAGTGGATATCTATATGGTCTTAATGAGGATAAAGAAATGGTATCAGCTGGATGTATAAAGTTACCACTAGCCATGAGTTTGCTTAAAGAAGTGCAAAATGGAAAAATAGATTTACAATCTAAAATTAAAATAGAATCAGGGGATAAAATTCATGGCTCAAATGGAATTATACATGAATTTTCAGGAAAAGAATATTCAATAGTTGATTTATTAATAGCAATGCTTATACAAAGTGATAATACTGCAGCAAATAAAATAATTGAAGTTTTGGGCATGCAGCGAATAGACGAATTATTTAAAGATATGGGACTTAAAAACACAAAATTGAAAAGGATTACAACAGACATTAAGTTGGAACAGGACGAGTTGGAGAATACTACTAGTAGCTTTGACTTAAGCAAGTGTTTTAAACTATTATATCTAAAGCAATACTTAAATGAAGAAAATAGTGATTTGCTTATAAGAATATTAAAGAAACAACAGGTTACAAATAAATTACCTTTCTATGCACCAAAGCAGATCCAAGAGAATATTGCTAATAAAGGGGGTAGCCTTGAAACTGTTGAAAATGATACAACTTTAATGATGATTGAAAAAGGAAATTTTCTTTTTACAGTAATGGCTAACAACTTACCTAACAATGTTTATGGAATAACTACTATATCTAGGGTTGGAAAGATGATGTGGGATATTATAGATAAAGATTGGAAATAAGATATGAAGGGCTCCGGCGTGCCTTGCAAAAAGAACTCCAAACTGGAAATTCCATTAAGAAATTCTAATCTTTTGCGAATATAAAATTCTCTAGCGCTCAAACTCGGCGTCCTGCCTCGGTTTCGCTAGCCTGCCGTCCTGGCAGGCTTACGTGAATTTTATATTCGCAAAAGAAGAATTTCTAAATGAAATTTCAATAGTTTTGTCGTTTCTTTATTGCAAGTCACGTCGGAGGAATTTCATACTTGCTATTTTAACAGAGAATCTTGAGTTGCTTAGATCAGTTTGTAATGACGCTCAAGTATGCATTTTTCTTAATGTAGCTTCCACTAAAATAAATTAAGAATTACTAAGGCTTGTTCAAAGCATTCTACGCAATATATACTTTTGTTAGCATAATATAAGAAAAAATACCTAAATTAGAAATCATACTCCGCATAATAGATTTAAAAACCCTTGCATTTGCTTTTAATTATATTTTGAATTTTATTATATCTTTTCCATAGTTCTTTTAGGCGGCAGCCTGTGAGCTTTTAAGTGTATCAGAACTAAGATGACATATCAGAAACGTCACAAATTTAAAAAAAGACTTACAACATGGTTAACAACAGATAATATCTAGAATACTCCTACATGCTTTCACTTTTATGATTATAATTTATACTCTGCACAAGTATTAAGATAATAAAGTATGAAATTTAATACTGGCTATTTTAAGTGCTGTAGTTGATGAAGTGACAGAGAATATAAAAGGGTGTTGACAAAGTAAAAAATAGATATTATACTTATAAAGTCACAGTTTGATAAGGATATCATGGGTCTATAGCTCAGCTGGTTAGAGCGCACGCCTGATAAGCGTGAGGTCGATGGTTCGAGTCCATTTAGACCCACCATTGTTATTTTTGGATTAAATTAAAAGTAATTTTGAAAAAATAATTAGCTATTGTGCTAGTTATTTTTTTTATGCATAAAATATAAAAGAGTTTATTAGCATATATAGTCTAAAGTGGAAGGTACCTCTTTAAAAAAGGCTCACTTTACGACCAATCTACTTGTGGTTATACCATCGCTTATGAGTACAATATTTTGCTCTAAATCAGTTCTATAGATAATACAATTTAACTTTTTAAGTTTATCTAGAATTTCACTATTTGGATGACCATAACTATTATAGGCTCCACAACTTATTACTGCAATTTTTGGGGAAACTCTATTTAAAAATTCTTGCGTTGTGGAGGAATGACTACCGTGATGAGCTACTTTGAGAACTTCAGCAGTTAAATCGTAACCTTTATCTAATATCTCATCTTCACTTAGCTTTTCAATATCACCGGTAAATAAATAAGTCGAATTTTTATAAGATATTTTTACCGCACAAGAGTAATTATTAGTATCTTTGTAGGTGGTTTTGCTAGGCGATAGCATAAGACAGGTGGCACTCGGACCTAAATCTAAAATTATATTAGGTTTAGCTATTTTTATTTTAAGACCTTTATTTTTTAAAGCCCTAATCATATCAATAAATGCTTGTGTGTCAGATGCAACTTTAGGGGCATAAAATTCATCCACCTTAAAAGTTTTAATTACACTAGCCATACCCCCTATATGATCTTCGTGGGGATGAGTTGCAATTATATAGTCTAGTTTAGTAATTTTATTTTTTTTTAGGTACCTAATTACCTTTCTACTTGAATCGCTGGTACCACTATCAATTAATAAGTTTTTATTATTTACTTGAATAAGGATACAATCACCCTGTCCTACATCAATAAAATGAGTGACCATATTGTTTTTAAGGTTTATGTTAGTTTTTATATTATATTTATAAACTACAGCTACAGCTATACTTACAAAAACTAATATAGTGCAAATTACGGCGTATTTTAACCAGGGTTTCTTTGGCATATGATTAATCTCCTATATAATATTTCAAGTACATAAATGATTTTATCCATTTAAATAAAAAAATATCAAAATCTAAGAAAAAAGATGCTTCAAATTGCAATTTACTTATGCTCTAGTGGAAAAATTTGAAATAAGGCCTATTAAATAGTATAATTATAGTTATAGTTATAATTTAACGATGTTTCAGATGATGATTTAATCTTAAAATGAAAGGAACAGAGAGATATGAGAACGGTATATTTTTATTTATGTTTTATTATTGATTTGATTGGGAAAGGGTTTAAGGAAATAAAACTTAATAGCATAAAAAAGCACAAAACTACAGAAGAGGTGGATGCTTATTTGGCTAAGGTAGTTAGGGACTGGTCTAATTTTGTAATTAGGATTGCAGGTTTAAATTTAACCGTTATAGGGAAAGAAAACATACCAAAGGAGCCTTGTGTTTTTGTGGGAAATCACCAAAGTAATCTTGATATACCGGTGATATTAGCTAATATGAATAGCCTTACTGGTGCAGTTGCTAAAAAAGAGATGGAAAAAATACCAGTAATGAGTTATTGGATGAGGCAAATTCATTCTGTATTTATGGATAGAGAAAATCCAAGAGAGGCTTTAAAATCAATTTCAGAAGGTGTTGAAAATTTAAAGAATGGATATTCTATGATTATTTTTCCAGAAGGTACTAGAAGTAGAAGTAATAATATAGGGGAATTTAAAAAAGGTAGTATGAGACTGGCAATAAAAGCTGGGGTTCCGATTGTTCCTATAACCTTTTATGATACTCATAAAGCTATGGAAGGTAATAATGGAAAAGTTAAAAAGGCAAATGCTAAGCTTATATTTGATAAACCTATATATATGGATAAAATGTCAAAGGAAGAAAAAGCTGAGATATCAGAAGTTGTAAAAAATATAATCAAAACAAATATAAATATGGAAGATAAAAAAAGAAGCAGTTTGTAAAAGCTGCTTCTTTAAATTTCTCTATGGATTTATGAGTAAAACTGTAGATTTTAATCTAGTCATAGCTTCAATGCTATATCTTATGCCTTGAGTACCCATACCAGAGGATTTTGTTCCTGAGAAAGGAAAATGGTCAGGCCCTCTTTCAGGTTTATTATTAATTTGAACGGTACCTACCTCGAGTTTATTGGCAATATTAAAGGCATCATCTATATTTTTAGTATAAACAGAAGTTTGAAGACCATAAACAGATCTGTTAGCTATATCTATAGCTTCCTTAATATTTTTGACTCTAATCACTGGTAGCACTGGGCCAAAGGGTTCTTCCCAAGCGAGCCTCATATCTGTAGTTACATTATCAAATAAGGTTGGGTAAACTAAATTAGCATTTCGTTTATTTCCACATAATAGCGTAGCTCCATGACCTAGGGCATCATCTATGAGTTCTTGAACGTAGTCTGCAGCTTTATTATCTATGAGTGGGGTTATATCACAATCATCTTCTGGATTCCCAACTTTCAGCAATTTGATATTTTTCATTAATTCGTAAGTAAGGCTATCTGCAACATCATCTATAACTAAAACCCTTTTAACTGCGGTGCATCTTTGACCAGAATAGCTAAAGGCCCCAGCAGCGATATCTCTGCCAGCACTTTCGATATCAGCATCGCAAAGTACTATAGCTGCATCTTTGCCACCAAGCTCCATAATCATAGGCACCATACCCGCAATTACAGCTATATGTTTTCCTACCTGTGTACTTCCAGTAAAGTTGATAAAATTAATATCCTTGTGGGTTACTAAATAATCACCTATTTCGCATCCCCTCCCTGTTATTGTGTTTATTACTCCATGGGGAACTCCGGCTTCATGGAAAATTGCAGCCAAATGGAGTGAACTAATAGCTCCTTGAGTGGAAGGCTTTAAAATTACGCTATTCCCACCAATAAGGGCTGGCGCAATTTTAGATGCAGAAAGATTAATGGGATAGTTAAAAGGTGAAATAGCAAGGACAACGCCTACTGGTACTTTGGTGACAAAGGATATTTTGTTTTTCTTAAAACCAGGAAAATTATCTGCACCTATAGTTTCACCTTCTAAATATTTGCCAGAATCAGCAGTAAATCTAATAAAATCCGCAGTTCTTTTTATCTCAGCAATGCAGGAGTGCTTATCTTTAGCAATTTCCACTTGCATGAGCTGGGACAAATAATCAACATTTTCATCCAGTAAGGCAGCCGCTTTATGCAAAATTGATGCACGGGAACTAATGGCCATATTAGCCCAATTTTTTTGGGAAGTTTTTGAATTTTGGATAACTATATTAGCTTCATCTTTGCTCATAGCAGGTATTGTACCTACTAAACTGTTATCTACAGGAGAGAGAATATCTATGGTATTATTAGATGTAACCCAATCGCCATTAAATAAATTTTTATAATTTTTATCTTTGACAATACTATTGAACAATATGAAACACCTCGCTTTAAAATTGTTAGGTTTGGCATAAACAAACAAATAGCAAGAATACTTGTTTGCAATTTGTTTATTTGCGTCTCATTATAGTATTTACCAAAGATAAGTATATTATTGATTGGCAAATGTATGTGATTATCTCAGCACTAGAGTGATAATTACAGCACCAAAGTGATGATTAGTCATGACGCTTGGTTATTAGATTTTGGATTATAGATATTTTAGATTCTAGTAATGAATTTTGATTTTCTAGTTTTAATATATTATTTTGAACTTGATCATTTTTGTTTTCTAGAATTTTTAAAGTTTTCTGTAAATTTTTGTTTGTATCCATTTGTTCTTTAATAATTGGTTGATACATTTTGTTTAAAGTAAGATTTTTATTGATTAAAAAGTTTATTTTATTATAAAATTGTATTAGAAATAATTTATTTTTTTCACCTATATATTTTAGATTGGAAACAATCCAATCTATAAATTTATTCATACATAATCACCTCAATTATATTCTACCTAAAGAATACTAGGAAAGGCAAGGTAAAGTTAATGGATAAGAATAACAATAATTATTATTTAGAAACAATTAAAAATAAGACGAGGAAGCTAGAGCTTAAAAAGACCCAATACGAATTAGAAATAGTGCAGCAAAATAATTTGCTGGCGCATAATAATTCTGTAGTGCAGAAATTAAAGTGTACAAATGATGTATTACATGATGAATATAATGGTCTAATAAGATTACTTCAGAAAGAAGGGTTAATTTTCGAGATAAATTTTAGTGATTATATTCCTAAGCCTTGGGATAATCTATTTATAGTAAAAGGTTCAAAGGGTTATGAACTTCAAAGTAAAACAGGCATTAGATTAATGATGGTAGATGAAAAATTTTTAACAATTATACAAGAGATAGACAAAAAAGATTCCTATAGCTTAATTGTGATAAGAGTTAGGGATAAAACTGCTTTAGTTCAGTTAAGGTTTATTTGAAAGTTTTTAAAGTAAAATTTATTTCAATAAAAAAGAAGCTGAAATTTAAACTTCAACTTCTTTTTTATTATGTTTAGGACATTTATTTAACTTCAGTTCTGTCTCTGTCTGTATCTTTGCCTCTTCCTAATAAGGATAAGGAATAAAGACCAGCTATACCTACTAGAGCAAATATAATCCTAGTGAATGCAGTACCAGTACCAAATAAGCTTGATACTAGGTCAAATCGGAAAAATCCAATTAGTCCCCAATTTACAGCTCCTATAATAACTAATACGAGTGCAGTAGTATCTAATGCTTTCAACGTATACATCTCCTTTTTAATATAGTTTTCAGTACTAGTGTTTACAATTTTTAAAAAATTATTACTTCATTATAAAAAAATTATTTTATTTCACCATGTATTTCATAGTGGGTGACTTCTTTTATCACATTGGTGCCTTCAATAAATACTACTAGAGGTTTGAATTTCCTAGCTTTTTCCTCATTAATTAGGCAATAAGTCATAATTATTATTTTATCTCCAGGCTGAACACATCTTGCAGCGGCACCATTTATACAAATAACCCCACTACCAGGCTCTCCAGCGATGGCATAAGTCTCAAATCTTTCTCCATTGTCGATATCAACTATTTGAACTTTTTCATATTCTAGGATATTTGCATTGTCCATTAGGGTTTTATCTATAGTTATACTTCCCACATAATTTAATTTAGCTTCTGTAATAGTGGCTCTGTGTATTTTAGATTTTAACATAGTTATTATCAATTGTTGACCCTCCCTTTTTTTTATTTTGATTCCCATACAAAATTATCTATTAGTCTTGTTTTGCCAATATATACAGCTATGGCGACAAGAATAGGTTTGTCAACGATATCTATAGCAGTGAGAGACAGCGCATCTACAACTTCGATATAATCTATTTTAGCCAAAACTTCGCTTTCAAGTTCATTTTTTATGAGTTCTTTTAAAAGTTCAGCAGACTTTTCACCAGCAGATAACAACTCTTTGCCTTTAGTTAAGCTTTTATGTAAAATTAAAGCTGCTTTTCTTTCTTTTGAGGATAAATAATTATTACGTGAGCTTTTTGCAAGACCGTCTTCCTCACGTACAATAGGGCACCCAATAATTTCTATAGGGAAATTTAAATCGTGAGCCATTCGTTTAATTACAGCTAATTGTTGAGCATCCTTTTCTCCAAAATAAGCTTTATCAGGTAAAACTATATTAAATAGCTTTGAAACTACAGTGCATACGCCGTCAAAATGGCCAGGCCTTTTAGCACCACATAAGCCATTTGTAAGGCCATTTACTGAGACATTTGTTAGAGCATCTACATAATACATTTCTGAAACTTCTGGAGTGAAAATTAAATTGGCTCCAGCACTTTCACATAAAATTGTATCTCTATCTAAATCCCTTGGATAAGAATCTAGATCTTCCCCTGGACCAAACTGAATAGGGTTCACAAATATGCTTACTACAATTTTTTCATTTTCACTTGCAGCACGTTTTATAAGACTTGCATGACCTTCATGTAAATATCCCATAGTAGGAACTAAGGCAATGCTGTAGCCTTCCTTTTTCCAAGCTTGTACTTGATTTCTAACTTCTAAAATAGTTTTTACAGTCTTCATTTTTGGGGGACAAAATAAGGTGTAATTTTACACGCACTATTAATGTCCGCTTCACTTCCTTCCTAAATAAAAATAAATTAATATTAGTATAATTTGCTTAAAATTTCATCATCTATTTTAAAACAGTGTTCATCGCTTGGGAAAGTTCCTTCGGCAACCTCTTTAATATATGATTTAAAACCATCTTTCATGAGGTCCCCAATATTTGCAAAGGTTTTCACAAATTTGGGTTTAAAATCTGAGAACATATTAAGCATATCTTGATATACTAAAATTTGTCCGTCACAGCCACCACCAGCACCTATGCCAATAGTTGGTATAGATATTTCCTTTGATATAATATCTGCAAGTTTAGAGGGGATACATTCAAGTACAATAGCAAATGCGCCTGATGCCTCTATTTTTTTTGCATCTTCAATAAGTTTTTTTGCATCAACAATATTTTTACCTTGGACTTTAAAGCCTCCAAACATATTAACAGATTGAGGCGTTAGCCCTATATGACCCATTACAGGGATCTGAGCATTCACTATAGCTTGAATTTGTGGGCAAACTATAGCACCACCCTCCAGTTTTATTGCCTCTGCTCCAGCTTCTTGTACAAATCTTCCTGCATTTTTAACTGCATCGTATAGTGAAGTTTGATAGGACATAAAAGGCATATCAGAAACTACAAGAGCATTTGTGGTACCGCGCGAGACAGCCTTAGTATGATGTAACATGTCTTCCATAGTGACGCTTAAGGTGTTCTTGTAGCCCAGACAGACCATGCCCAAAGAATCTCCAACTAAAATTCCATTAACACCACATTCATCAATTAGTTTTGCCATGGAGTAATCATAAGCTGTGAGCATTGTTAATTTTTCATGGTTGTGTTTTGCGGATATAAAGGTTGAAATAGAATTTTTCACTTAGTTATCCTCCTGCATTTTTAAAAATTCTTTAAGTTTGCTATAGTCTTTATTACTATGCTTCTCCTGTGATAAAGATAGTAGATTTAATGATAAATTTTTATATGTTTTCACATCTACTGTAGGTACGGCCCCTATATGTTGTTTCACTGTATTCAAATCATTTCTTTCAATAGGACCAGTTAAAGAACTTATAAAGCCTTTGGTTTTTATATTATCAATATTATTTTGGATCAAGGGTAATAATGCTTGCAGCGCATCATTTTCACTAATCCCACATTGACTTAGGTAACTGCACCCAGTATTAATTAAAGATAGTACTAAATTTGATACTGTGACGCTAGCTAGGTGATAAAGTGCCTTATCCTCTTTGTTAATAGTAAAGGATTTGTTACCTAAAGACTGAATAAAATCTTTAAGCACAGGTATATGCTCTTTGGGTCCTTCAATAGAAAAACTAGCATTTTGTAAGGTTTTATAGGAGTTATATTTATCAGAAAATGGGAAAATAGGGTGAATTGAATATGCGAATGCATCTGAATTGTTTATATCTAAAAAAATGCTAGAGGTTAAGGAACCACTAGTATGACATATTATTTTATTAGTTAAGTCAAAATTTGATAATCTCTGCAAAACTTCATGAATGGAATCATCAGGAGTAGTAATAAAAATTATTGAACTATCCCGTGCCAAATCATTAATGTTTTCATAAGCTTTTGAGTTAGTAAACTTAGATGCTTCTTTAGCATCTTTATAAAATTTACTATAGTAGCCAGATAACGTTATTCCTTTTAATGAAAAATACTTTCCAAGGGAAAAACCTACCTTTCCACATCCAATAAAGCCGATAACCATAATATCGCCTCCAATGTAATACAAAGTAAAATCACCTCAGGTATCTGAGGGTGGAAGACTCCTGTATAGCTGTCTCATTCATAAAGATATGAGCAGAAAAAAACAAATTAAACCATTCTAATGGATTAAACCACTATTAATAATATGTTAAACAATTAGGTGCAGTTCGTGTTCGATACTACCCACAAATATTTTAGCATAATATTTTTCTTAATACAAATATAAATATATAAATTAATTAATTAATGCATAAGCTATTGATATATATTAAAAAATGTTTGATAATGTATAGTATAGGTTTATTTTAATGTGAACTATAGAAAAGAGGGATAAAATGAATATGTTTATAACAATACTTAGCATTGTGGCAGTTTCACTTCTTTCGCTTGTAGTATATAATGTTTTAAAAACTTATGTACTATATAAGATAAAGATTAATAAGTGGGTAGTACTTGGAATAGCTATGGCATCATTTGTGCTTCCTACGATAATATGGCCCTATATGCCAAAATATGTAGCTAACAATATAATACCAGGAATATTTGTTATTTTATTTTTGTGGTTTATGGATTTATCGGGATTTATTAAAAAGAGAAGTGTTTCTAAAACAAATTATACAAATACTAATTCAAAAAAAGATAAGAAAGACGACATAGTAATGAGGCCTAAGGCTAAGCCAAATAGAGTTAAAAACAATAAGAAATAAAAAAAGGAGTATAAATTTCTATATGAAATTTATACTCCTTTTTTGTTTTAGGTACATTAGTTGTTAACTGCCCCCACTATTTTTCAAATGCAAAGCCCTCATAATTGAAGGCTTTGTATTTGTTATGAATTTGTTTGGATTTAGCTGCACCCCGTAGTTGTTCCACAATCTAGACAAACCTTGCAAGTACCGCTTTTAACAAGTTTAGTACTTGAACAATGAGAGCAGGTTTCAGAGTATAACCTTTCTCCTTTAGGCTTTTCAGTGTTTTTGAATGTAGATACATTTTCATTTTCTACTATGCTAGCTGAAATTTCATTTTCATCTGGCATAAGTGGGTTTTTAGGTATATCAGTATTTCCGTAATTTTCAGGTTTAATTTGACATCTTGTATAGTCTCCTAGTTCTATATCAATTATCTTGCTAATCAAATCAGATATAGAAGAAACAGATTTAATATAAGGATGTTTTTGTACAAAACCATAAGGTTCGAATTTTTGTCCCCGAAGCATTTTAGATATATCTTCTGCAGGTACGTGATATTGAAGCATTACTGAAATTGATTTTGAAAGAGAATTGAGTAGTCCGGTAATAATAGTACCTTCTCTATCTGTTGTTATATATATTTCAGAAATCTCTCCATTTGAACGTCTATTTACAGTAGTATAGACTTTTACATCATCAATTTGAGCAGGATGAGTAGTGCCATAACGAATTCCAATTGGTTTTTCTCTTGTAGAATGATTGGAAATTTCCTCTTGCGTCTTTGCTTTCTTTAAAAGATCCGCATAGGATAAATCTTCAAGGGATAGTTCCTTATCTTGAGATAAGGTAGTATTTAAAGGCTGACTTGCCTTTGAGCCATCTCTATATAAGGCTATGCCTTTTACACCTAATTTCCAAGAATTAAGTATTACTTCTTTAAAATCTTCTATAGTGGCATTTTTAGGTAAATTTACAGTTTTTGATATAGAACCTGATATCATCGGAGTTATTGCTGCCATCATGAGAACATGTCCCATAAATGGGATATATCTTTTTCCACTACCACATTTGTTTGCTGTGTCGAATATAGCCAAATGTTCAGATTTTAAATGTGGAGCGCCCTCTATTTTTCCATCAATAATTTTTTCATACTTAAAGCCATTTTCATCAACTTTTTCTTTTCTTAGAATATAGTCTAAAATATCATTTGTTTGGATTTGAGAATATCCCAGGTTAGTTAAGGAAGCTTTAATTACTGGGTTAACCATGGTCATATAACCGCCACCAGATAATTTTTTATAAATAAAATGGCTGAAATATGGTTCTATAGAGGTTGCGCCACAATCCATAGCAAAGGAAATAGTACCAGTAGGAGCTATAACTGTAACCTGGGCATTTCTAAAACCGTATTTTTCACCACTATTTAATGCTTTTGTGAAGCAATTTTTTAAGGTTTCACTTATATAACCTAGAGAGTTGCTCTTTAAAAGATTGTGATTAACTTTTACAGGCTCATAGTTTAAATTTTCAAATTCAGTATTTAGAGCTCCAGCGGCTCTAGCATGATTTCTTATAACTAGTTGCATATATGTTTTGTTAATTTCATATTTTTCAAAAGGAGCTAGGTCTTTTGCCATAAGGGATGAAACATAATAAGACTGAGCTGTCATTATTCCAGTTAGCGAGGAAGCTAAATTTCTAGCATCTTCTGAGTCATAGGCGTATCCCATTACCATAAGTAGTGAAGAGAGGTTTGCAATTCCAAGTCCCGTGCTTCTAAATAAGTGTGTTTTTCTTGCTATATCTTCTGTAGGAAATTGGCCCCAATGTATGGAAGCTTCAAGGATTAATTGAGTAAGTCCTATTAAATGAACATATCCATCTATATCTAATTTTTTAGTTTTACTGTCATAGAATTTATAAATATTAATAGAGGCTAAATTACAGGAAGTATCATCTAAAAATGCATATTCTCCACAAGGATTAGTGGAATTAATTCTATTGTGCTTTGCATTAACTGCGCCATCTTCTCCAGCTGGGCAAGTGTGCCATGCATTAAAGGTATCATCAAACTGGGGAGCTGGATCTGCGCATAACCAAGCAGCTTTATTAAATGTATCCCATAGCTTCTTAACAGGTATATCTTTATTAACTGAGTTGTCAGCTCTTCCTTTAAGAGTAATATTCTGTTTAGGATTTTTTGAAAGGTCATTCACCTTCATCATGAATTCATCTGAAAATCTTATGGAATTGTTTCCGTTTTGGCCAGATACGGTCTCATAAGCTTCTCCTTCAAAGTTGCCATCATAACCCATTTTGGTAAGAGCGCGTACCTTATCTTCTTCTTTAGCTTTCCAAGTCATAAATTCCATTATTTCTGGATGGTCAATATCAAGACATAGCATTTTAGCAGCACGTCTTGTAGTTCCGCCAGATTTTATTGCTCCTGCATTTCTATCAAGGCCTTTTAAAAAACTCATTAGACCTGAAGAAACTCCACCACTAGATAACCTTTCGCCACGACCTCTTATGCTAGAGAAGTTTGTTCCGGTACCTGAACCGCCTTTGAATAATTTAGTTTCTGTTACATACTGCTCAGATATTGAGTGTTTGCCAAGTAATTTATCTTCAATTGAGAGAATGAAACAAGCAGAAGCCTGAGTTCTTGTATAAGCATCCTCGCTTTTAACAATCATTTTTTTACTTTCATCATAATAAAAATTATCTAGGGTTCCACCTTTTATACCATAAGAGAGGTTAAGCCCAGTATTAAACCATTGAGGAGAATTTGGAGCAAACATTTGATTTAAAAATGCATATACTAATTCATCATAAACAATGCTTTTTTCCTCATCAGTTTTAATAATTGTTTGGTCAGTTAAGGATTCACACCAAAAATTAACAAGCCTATGAGCTACCATTTTCATACTATTCTCGTAGCCTTGCTTAGTAGGAACACCAGATTTTCTGAAATATTTTGAAGCTATAATATCGCAAGAATTTTGCGTATAATGCTCAGGAAATTCTAAATCCTTCATATCTAAAAGTACTTTGTTTGTTTTATGGTCATTTAGAAAAACATCTACCTTTTTCCAATGAAATAAATCAAAAACAGTAATATTTTTATCTTTTTCTAATGCACTTGTATAAAATCTTTTAATTAAACTTTTTATCTCCGCCATAAGTATACTAGCCTAAAAAAGCTAGTATATTCACCTCCTATTATTTTCTTAATATATAAATTAATTCTAAAATTATATTTATGCGTATTGATGTTACTACACTAAAAATTTTCATAATTATTTAGTTTAATCTCATATGCTAAAATAGTATAACACACTATATGTAGTAATCACAAAGGAATTCATAACTATATATGGTATTATATAATGAAATTATATAAAAATCAATACGAATTATTATGTAATAATATTGCGAATAATAGGACAATTTATATAATATTGCAGTGTAATAAATATTATTATATTGTATAATAGATGAGTATTTATTTTTTTGGAAGAGGTGATTAGTAGCTTATGATACATCAATTTGATGGACAAATACCTAAGGTACACAAACAATCTTTTATTGCTATTAGTGCAGACGTTATAGGAAATGTATCTATAGGGGAGTACAGTAATATTTGGTTTGGAGCTGTATTAAGAGGGGATATGAATTATATATCTATAGGTGATTATACAAATGTTCAAGACAATTGTACGGTGCACAATGATGAGGATTTTCCGGTATATATTGGAGATTATGTAACTATAGGGCATAATTCTATAATACATGGTTGTAAAATTTCAAGTAATACTTTAATTGGTATGGGAAGCACTATACTAAATGGAGCTGAAATAGGAGAGTATACTATAATTGGTGCTGGGAGCTTGGTTACGCAGGGAAAGAAAATACCGACCGGCGTTCTTTGTATGGGAGTACCGGCAAGGGTTATTCGAGAACTTACTATAGAAGAAAAAGAAGCCTTAAAAAAATCTGCGGAGAATTATGCAGAGCTTTCCATGAAATATATTATAAAATAAAAGTCTAGGTAAATGGGGACAGTTAACAACTATTTGAACAATTCAGTTGTTAACTGTCTTTTATTTTTAAAAATAGCTTTTATTTTCGACGTTTTTTAACTACAATAGAAGGTAGGGAATTATTGTTTTTTTAAGGAGTGGGAAAAATGATAAAATTAAATGGAATAGAAAAGATGACAAATGAGCAGAAATATAAGTATATGCTTATTCTTTTAGAAGGACAGCTTAGTTCAGAAAAAAATGACCTAGCAAATTTATCAAATGCTGCTGCAATTATTAAAGCAGTAATGGATAGATTAAATTGGGCAGGGTTTTACATTGTACGCGAAAATACATTGGTACTCGGAATGTTTCAAGGAATGCCCGCTTGTAACAGAATACAAATAGGTAAGGGCGTATGTGGAACGGCAGTTGCCACAAAAAAACTTCAGCGTATAGAGAATGTGAATGAATTTCCAGGACATATTGCTTGCGACTCTGCAACGAATTCAGAAATTGTTATACCTATAATAAAAGACGATGTAGTTTATGGAGTTTTGGATATAGATAGTCCGGAGGTAGGAAGGTTTACAGAGCTTGAAGAAAAATATTTAGTTGAATTTGTTTGTAAACTTAACAAATACATAGATTGGTCAAAAGTTTAAAATAAAAGGTAGGAGATAATAAATGATAAACATAGGAGATTTAAATAATTTAAAAGTAGTACGTCGAGCAGAATTTGGGTACTATTTAGACGCTGGCACAGGAAACACTAGTGATGACGTACTACTTCCAATGAAAAGTACTTTAGGTAGGGCGCTTAATATTGATGATGAAGTTGAAGCCTTTGTGTACAGAGATTCAAGTGATAGGTTAATTTCAACTTTAAAAAAACCACTTGCAAAGGTGGGGGACTTAGCTTATCTTAAGGTTGTTGACATGACTACCATAGGTAGTTTTGTAGAAATTGGTCTAGAAAGAGATGTATTGGTTCCCTTTAAGGAGGAAAATTACAGTTTAGAAACAGGCAGAAAATATCTTTTTTATATATATCTAGATAAGACTGGAAGAATTGCAGCCACTACTTTTGTTGATAAATATTTATATGATACAGATTCATATAATATTGATGATGAAGTGGAAGGCACAGTATACGGAATCCAGACTAATGGTACTGTAATGGTAGCTATTGATGATATTTACAGAGGGGTTATTCTAAGAAATGAGAATTATATGAATATAACTCCTGGAGATAGGTTAAAAGCAAGAGTTAAAAAATATTATGAAGATGGTAAAATGGACTTAACAGTAAGAAAACCAAGACTAGAGGAAAGAGATGTAGTTGAAGAGCAAATATTAGAATATCTTAAAAATTCCGATGGATCTATGCCATACAATGATAAAAGTTCTCCAGATGATATAAAAAAAGTTTTTAAAACTAGTAAAAACGCCTTTAAAAGAGCATTAGGTGGCCTTATGAAAAGTGACCTAATCCTTCAAAATGAAGAAGGTACTAGATTAAAATAAATTCTTAACCTTCGTATTTAACAAATAAAAGTAAGAGCCTTATGAGTTAATCATCAGGCTCTTACTTTTTATTTGTTATCTACTTTTTTTATATTATGGAAGAACTGCGCTTGAATATTTTTACTATTTCATTAAGGAGTAGTGGCATAAGGGATAGAATAGTAACAAAACCCCAATCCATTAAACTTAAGGAGTGAACACTAAAAACATTTGCTAGAAATGGCACAGTTATTATAAAATCTTGTAGTAGTATACCAAAAACTATAGCTCCAATTAAATATTTGTTTGATAATAAACCTATTTGGAATATGGATTTCTTCTCATTTCTCATATTTAAAGAATGAACTAATTGAGAGACACTAAGTACTACAAAGGCCATGGTTTGTGCATGTTTTAGTGCATCTTCTGAAAGATTTCCCGGGAATAGTGGGAATAATCTAGTTTCTCCACTATAATATTTTGCACCTATTACAAATGCAGCTAGGGTTAAGATACCGATTAGAAGTCCGTTAAGAAGTAAATTTAAAGATTCACCCTTAAATAAACTATCTTTTGGATTTCTAGGTTTATATTTCATTACATCAGGGTCACCAGGATCTACACCTAAAGCCAGTGCTGGTAATGTATCGGTTATTAGGTTAACCCATAATATATGGATAGGGCGAAGGGGCGTAGCCCAGCCTAAAAGTATGGCAAGAAATAGTGCTATAATTTCTCCTATATTACAGGATAGAAGAAATATTATAGTTTTCTTAATATTTGTGAAGATGTTTCTTCCTTCTTTTATAGCAGCAACAATAGTTGAAAAATTATCATCTATGAGTATCATATCAGCAGCACCTTTAGCAACATCAGTACCTGTTATACCCATGGCGACTCCTATGTCTGCCATTTTAAGAGAGGGTGCATCATTTACTCCGTCGCCAGTCATTGATACAATATTTCCTTTTGCTTTAAGAGCGCGTACAATCTTCACTTTATGTTCAGGGGACACTCTTGCGAATACCCTTATACTCTCAATTCTATTATTTAGTTCGACATCGGACATTTTATCAAGCTCGGTGCCAGATATAACCTCAGAAGAATCATTAGTAATATTTAAATCTTTAGCTATAGCAAAAGCTGTGTTTTGGTGGTCGCCGGTTATCATTACAGTTTTTATTCCAGACTTCATGCATAGGGAGATAGAATCCTTAACCTCTAGCCTAGGCGGATCTATCATACCTACTAGGCCAATGAGTATTAAATCACGCTCTAGTGAATCAATCTCTACATGAGAGCTAGGAAGAATTTTATAAGCGGCACCTAGAACTCTTAGTGCATTGTCAGACATATTATTTGAGGCAGCTAATATGTCTTTTTTTATATTTGGCGTAATTTCTATTATATTGCCTTTAATATATGCCTTTGTGCATAGATTTAATAGATTATCAATAGCACCTTTTGTCATTACATAATAGTCATTATCATATTTATTTACAGTAGTCATTAATTTCCTATCTGAATCAAAAGGAATCTCATCGATTCTTTTATGAGTTTTTTCTAAATTGTCTTTAAATATGCTATAGTCTACCCCAGCTTGTAATAGAGCAATCTCTGTGGGGTCGCCAGTTTTTGAATTCTCTGAGTAAGTGGCATCATTGCATAAAATAAGATTTTCTAGTAAGAGCTTATGCTCAGTATTATTAATGTTCAGACTGTCTATAGCTCCTAATTGACCATCAGCATAGAATTTTGTTACTGTCATTTTATTTTGAGTTAAAGTGCCTGTCTTATCTGAACAAATAATATTTACTGAACCTAAAGTTTCAACAGCAGGTAATTTTCTTACAATAGCATTTTCCTTTATCATCTTTTGAACTCCCATAGCAAGAACTATAGTTACTATAGCAGGAAGACCTTCAGGAATAGCGGCAACAGCTAAACTTATGGAAACAAGTAGCATTTCAAAAAGATCTCTCTTTTGAAGAACACCCACTACAAACATAAGAGCACATATGAATAGGGCACCTATTCCCAGGTACTTGCCAAGTTGGGCTAGTTTCTTTTGAAGTGGGGTCTCATCGTCTACTTTTTCATCTAGCATTTTAGCAATTTTACCTATTTGAGTATCCATTCCAGTAGATACAGCTATACCAACACCTCTACCATAGGTTGCAAGGGTTGACATGAAGAGCATGTTTTTTTGATCCCCTAGGGGTATATCCTCGCCTGGCAGAACTAGAGAAGCGTCTTTATCCACAGGCACGGATTCTCCTGTAAGTGTGGATTCTTCTATTTTTAAATTTGCAGCTTCGATAAGTCTCAAATCGCAGGGCACATATCTTCCTGCATCAATAATAATAATATCTCCAGGTACAACTTCCTCTGATGGAATTTCGTTTAACTGCCCATCTCTTTTAACTATAGCTTTAGGAGTCGACAATTTTTTTAGTGCATCAAGTGCTTTTTCTGCTTTAGACTCTTGAATAATTCCTACTGTAGCATTAATAATAATTACAATAGCAATTATTATTGCGTCACTGGTTTCACCAAGGAGGGCAGAAATCACTGCAGCCGCAATTAAAATATAAATTAAAATATCATTTAGTTGGGCAAAAAACATGGCTATTAGAGTTTTGGGTTTTTTAGTTGTTAATTGGTTTAGTCCAAATTTTTCTCTTTTTAATTCGCTTTGACTTTGAGAAAGTCCTGTTATTGGATTAGAACCAAATTCTTCTAAAACTTGATCAATAGTTTTGTTGAAAAACATTAACATCACCTCAACTTATAGTATTTGTTATTATAGCTTAATTTATTTAAAACAAGAAAAATATTATGCCAAAATATAAAATACAAATATGTTGCAAATAAAGAGAAGCAATTAAATAGGTATTAGACCATAAAAAAGAATACCCAATAGCCCTGAAATCATTATTATTAAAATTGGATGAATTTTATTTGTAATCAGCAGTCCCAAAATTATGATTCCAATTACTACACTTTTAATGTCTTTATAAGAGTCACTTCCCATGGATAAGAATACAGAGATTATAAGACCAATTAGCGCAGGCCTCATACCTGCGAGAGCTGCCTTCATTATGTAGGATTCTTTGAATTTAACAATATAGTGATTAGCTATAGAAACTAAGATAAATGAAAAGGAAATTACGCCTAAAGTTGCCGAAATACTGCCTAATATGCCAGCAACTTTAAAACCTACAAAAGTTGCTGAATTAATGGCTATAGGTCCTGGAGTCATCTGAGATATACCTATAATATCAATAAGCTCTTTGGAGGTAATCCAATTATTGTTACTTACAATTTCCCTTTTGATAAGGGGAATCATAGCATATCCTCCACCAAAGCTAAAGGCACCTATTTTTAAGAAGGATAGATAAATTTTTATTAAAATTGACATTTACTTCACCTTCTTTCCAAGAAATATTACCCCGTATAAACCAGATAAAAGTATAACTATAACAGGGTGTACATTAAAGAATAATATACTCCCCATAGAAATTAAAATTATAATAAGATTTGCATAGTTTTTCTTTAAAGATTTGGATAAACTTACTACGGCTATGAGTATGAGCATTGGTACCGCAGCAGAAATACCTTTGAAAACCAAATCCACATAATAGTAATCCCTGAATTTCATAAAAAAAACTGCAACCAACAATATTATAAAAAATGAGGGTAAAACAACTCCTAGAAGCCCAATGATAGCTCCAAGTAGTCCGCAAGTTCTATAGCCTATAAATACGCTACTATTAACAGCTAAGGCTCCAGGAAAAGTTTGAGAAATAACAATTACATCTAAGAAATCTTCTTTAGAAAGCCACTTTTTTTTATTAACAACTTCAATTTCTATGAGAGGTATCATGGCATACCCTCCACCAAAGGTAAAAGCTCCTATTTTAAAGAAAGTCCAAAACATATTTAGTAATTTTTTCATTTGTCCACCCCTAAGAATTTTAATTTTTAGTTATATGGATAGAAATATTGGTTCTAGCGTAAATCAAAAACCTATATCTATAATGTATATTATTTACCATATTATTATACTAATATAAAAAAAAATTGGCAAATTTATAAGTAAAAGATTTTATATTTGATTTTGGCTGGAATTATTCTCAAATATATGGGTAAATTAATTTTTTTATTGTGACAAGAATTAATTTTACATTGTGACAAGAATTAATTTCACATTGTGTATATTTTTTTGCGGAAAATTCGATATAATGTATATAAGGATATGAAAACATTCTAATAATTAATTTTGAAAGCAGGGGGTGGGAAAACATGGAAATATCGAGAGCTAGAAGGAATGCAGCGGTTACATCAGATAAAAAAACTGTACCTAGTAAAAAAGATTTTTCACAAAATTTTAGTTTTGCTAGGCAGCAAAAATCAGAACAACAACTTAAAGAAATGATGGATGATATAAAAAAGAAAGGAAATAGATTGAGCATTACAAAATGCTTTGCAGATGTGAAAGCATATAAAAATTTAATTAGAGAATATTTAGATTCTGTTTTAAAACATATGTATGAGGTTAAGAAGGATATTAGTTTTTGGCAAACACAATATTTTATAACGGTGGAGACTGTGGATTTGAAACTAGAGGAGCTTACACAAATGTTATTGAGTGGCGAAAAAGAAAATCTTGACATAGCAAACACTATTGATGAAATTGCGGGACTTATTGTGGATGTTTATAAATGAAAAAAGTACATATATTGCGTAAAGTTTGAAGTTAACTCTACACAAAATAATACATGTACTTTATTCAGGTTTAATATTGTAGCATACCAAATTACGATTTAAAGGAAAGAATTAAAACTAGCATCAGATGGCATTCTAAGATCTCCTCTTGGAGATAAACTTATAGTTCCTACTTTTGGACCATCTGGCAGGGCTGAACGTTTAAATTGTTGAGTAAAGAATCTTTTTATAAATTTATCTAACCATTTAATAATTTCATCTTCGGCATAATCGGTTTTAAAGGCCTCTTTAGCTAAAAATAATATTTTACTGGTGGTGGCGCCTTGCTTCATGAAATAGTAAAGGAAAAAGTCATGTAATTCGTAAGGGCCTACTATGTCTTCAGTTTTTTGAGCGATTTTACCATTCACATCTTTAGGCAGAAGTTCTGGACTTATAGGAGTGTCCAAGATATCTAAAAGTATTTCGGAGGCTTCCTTTGAAGCTTCTTTATCCGCTACATACTTAACTAAATATTTCACCAAAGTCTTAGGAATTGAGCAGTTTACAGAATACATGGACATATGGTCTCCATTATATGTGCACCAACCTAAAGCTAGTTCAGATAAATCTCCTGTTCCTATTAATAGTCCACCTTCTTTATTGGCAACATCCATAAGAATTTGAGTTCTTTCTCTTGCCTGAACATTTTCATAAGTTACATCATGTTTTTCTATTGGATGATTTATGTCTTTGAAATGTTGTAAACAGGCATCCACTATATTAATTTCTCTAAACTCTGTACCTAAATGTTTACATAGGTTTACGGCATTCATATAGGTTCTGTCTGTAGTTCCAAAACCAGGCATAGTAATAGTAATAATATTTTTTCTTGGCAAATTTAACATATCAAAGGTTTTAACTATAACGAGCAGTGCAAGGGTTGAATCAAGTCCGCCAGAAATCCCAACTATAGATTTATTAAGCCCTGTATAAGAGAATCTTTTAGCAAGAGCCGAGGACTGAATATTAAATATTTCCTTGCAACGTAGCGCACGCTTATATTGATTAGAAGGAACAAAAGGATGCTTATCAATATATCTATCAAAAACTCCAAGTTCTAAATTTGAAAATTCAAAAGGAATTTCGCATACCTCAAAAGGACATATGGAAGGACTATTTCTAAAACTGATATTTTTTAACCTTTCACTATTTAACTTATCTATATCAATAATGGAGGTGATAATTTCATTTTCTCTTTGAAATCTATTATTTTCTTTTAATAATAAACCATTTTCGCTAATTAAAAGATGACCACTGAAAAGTAAATCTGTGGAAGATTCAAAAACACCAGAGGATGCATATAAATAAGAACACATACATCTTGCGCTCTGAGATGAAACTAAGGATTTTCTGTAATCAGCTTTGCTAACGAGTTCATTAGATGCAGATAAATTAGCAATTATATTTGCACCTTGAAGGGCTAAATAGCTGCTAGGGGGAATGGTTACCCAAAGATCCTCACAAATTTCAAAACCAATTTTAATATTATTGCAGGTGAACAATAAATTAGTTCCAAAAGGGATGGATTTTGCAAAAGGAAGATTTACCGTTTTGCCTAGTATGCCAAGACCTTCAGTAAACCATCTTTTTTCATAAAACTCAGAGTAATTTGGGATATAGCTTTTTGGTACTATTCCTAAAATGTCACCCTTAAATATTATATAAGCACAATTATATAGGCAATTATTAAAATGTAGTGGAGCTCCTACAGCAATTAGTATATCTTTGTTTTTAGAAAATTCACATAGGGATCCAATTGCACTTTCAGATTTTTCAAGTAATTCTTGTTGTAAAAATAAATCCGCACAAGTATAAGCTGTTATGCAAAGTTCTGGGAAAACTATAAATTTTGATTTTTCTTTTAAAGCCTCTTCAATGCAGCTTTCTATGTTATTTAAATTGAATTTTATATCTGCCACATTTACCACTGGGCAAGCGGCAGAAACTCTAATAAAAGAAGTATCCAAACTAATTCACGACCTTTCTTTAATTCTTTAAATATAGTATTTGTAAAATTGACTTTATATAACCAGTGTTAAATAAAATTATATCATTATCTTAGATTCATTAGTAGGGACGGTTAACAATTATTTTACCTTAGTTTAAATAATTGTTAACTGTCCCTCACTATTTAGGCATATAGTTCAAATAGTTGTTAACCGTCCCCAAACTATTTTATTCTGGTATTTCATTAAAAAGGTGAATTAATGAGATAATGAAAGCAAACATAAGATAGAACTATGCAAAGGCATAATAGAGTATTAAATAACATATAATGTACTAAAACAAAACTTTATTATGTATAAAAAATACTATATAATGATATATTAACAACACATCAAATTTTTGGTGTAATATTATTACAACAAAATGGTGTTATAAAACACAAAAAAGAGATATACTTAAATAAGGATTAGTAATATCATAATGTTTAAAAAAGTTATAAAGCTAATTGATATTCGAAAGGGGGGGTACAACATGGAATGGAAGCCAATGATATTTTGGGTAGTTGTAGCATTAGGGGCACTAGCTATTGATATTATAACAAGTAGTTTTATGTTTATATGGTTTGCTATAGGAGCAATTGCAGCTATAATTTCTATAGCATTTAATGCACCGGTAATTGTTCAAGCTATTGTTTTTATAGGGGTTAGTGCAGTATGTACATCTGTTGGATATCCTATAGTTAAGAGAACTATAAAGAAAACTGTAACCAAAACATTGACTATGGAAGAAGGATATATTGGAAGTGAATTTGTAATAACAAAAGATATTGACATAAAAGCAAATATTAAGTTTCAAGGAATTTATTGGACTGTAAAAAATGTAGGAAAGCCATTAAAAAGTGGTGACTCTGTTCAAATTATTGGTATCGAAGGAAATAAGTTATTAATAGCTAAGGTATAAGTTTTATTAAAATTTAAGGAGGCATTTATTATGGGAGTAGGATCGTTTATAGGTTTGTTTATATTGTTAATATTAGTTATCATGATTATATCATCTATTAAAATTGTTAATACTGGATCTGTGTGTTTGGTAGAAAGGTTTGGTCAGTTTCATAGGATACTAGAGCCAGGTTGGCATTTAACAATTGTTTTTGCAGATTTTGTTCGCAGAAGAATTTCTACCAAACAACAAATATTAGATATACAACCACAAAATGTTATAACTAAAGATAATGTAAATATATCAATTGATAATGTTATATTTTATAAGGTTATTAATTCAAGAGATGCAGTGTACAATATTGAAGATTATAAATCAGGTATTGTGTATTCCACTATAACTAATATGAGAAATATTGTGGGAGATATGACATTGGATGAAGTATTATCAGGAAGAGATAGAATAAATTTAAGACTTCTTGAGATAATTGATGAAATTACAGATGCTTATGGAATAAAAATATTATCTGTAGAAATCAAAAATATAATTCCGCCATCTGAAATTCAACAGGCAATGGAAAAACAAATGAGAGCAGAGAGAGATAAGAGAGCGTTTATTCTTACAGCAGAGGGTGAAAAACAAAGTCAAATTGAAAAAGCAGAAGGATTTAAACAAGCTCAAATATTAAATGCTGAAGCTGAAAAAGAAGCAAATATTAGACGTGCAGAAGGAATGAAAGAATCTCAACTTCTTGAAGCAGAAGGTAAGGCTAAAGCTATACAGGCTATTGCAATAGCAGAGGCAGATGCGATAAGAAGAATAAACACAGCTATTATAGAGTCAGGTACAAATGAAACAGTAATAGCCTTAAAACAAATAGAGGCTCTTAAAGAAATGGCTAAGAATCCAGCTAATAAGCTTATACTTCCAAATGAGACATTGTCAAGTTTAGGTAGTATAGCAGCTATAGGTGAAATGTTAAAAATGAATAAATAGTGCACATGAAAATAAATAACAAGCTGACTTGTTATTTATCTAAATATGCCTAATGCAAAAAAAAGAAAGTCTGGAAATCAGGCTTTCTTTTTTTGCTTTGTCTTGTTATTTTTTACAGGTGCCTTGCTGCTTTTTTTCTGAACTGAATAACCAAATTTGCCTAGAGGGTTAGAATTAACACTAAAATATTCACCGTGAGAATAAGTAATAAGGTCTGCATTTTCAAAATGAATTTTCCCGTTTAAATCTATTAAGCTGTTATCTACATGGGTATTAACAACTTCAGCTAAAAACAAATCGTGGGTACCTAAAGGGGTAATGCTTTTAACAACGCATTCTAGAGATATAGGGCATTCAGAAATTAAAGGAGCCACTATATCCTTGCTGTCTTCAGTAGTAAAGTTCATTTCGTGAATTTTATCTATTTGTCTTCCTGAGCGCACACCACAATAATCAACTTGTCTAACCATTCTAGAATTAGGTAAATTTATTACAAAGTCACCACTTTCTTTTATATATTCATAGGAAAGCCTTTCAGGCCTTATGGCTACAGTTATCATTGGGGGTTTAGTACAAGCTGTGCCTATCCAAGCTACTGTAAAAACATTAATTTTTCCCTCTTTATTTTTTGAGGTAATTAATACTACGGGAACAGGATTTAGCATTGCACTGCCTTTAAAAATAGTTTTTGTCATATATTTTCACTCCCATTCCTTTTTTTCTATAACATATACATTATACAATACCTGAAAAGATTTATAAAGTTGCAAATTCAGATGAGACAACAATTTATAAAATTAGAAAAAAATGTAATTTATATGTAACTAATTTGAATTCGTAAGGGGTTATAATGTATATATATGGTAATAGAATTATAGGGAGTATACTTTTAAGCAAAAGATAGATTTTCATATGAAATAATAAAACATTATATTGAAAGGTGGGAATTATCATGAACAGAAAAAAAATATTTTCCATATTAGTAGCATCGGCATTAACAGTTACTAGTACAACTTCAACTTTTGCAAAAACCATGACAAAGCCTCAAATTCCAGTTACGCCAATTGTAAACACAAACACGACTACAGGAGCTGCAATTACAAAAAATAGTGAAACAGAAAAAAGTGTTAAAATATCAAAGGAAAAAGCAAAAGAGATTGCAAAGGGAACTATGAAAACTTATTTTAATACGGAAATAGATGAGAGTAAATTCACACAAACAAGTAACTTTAATACATCTAATTACAATGGTAAGCAGATTAGCTCCTGGAATATTAATTGGCAAATGAATAATATGGAAAAAACTATTAACATTAATGTTACCTTAAATGCAGAAACTGGCGAAGTTACTCAAGTAAATAATTATGAACGTAAGATAAATGAAGAAAATGCAGTTCCCACAATGACAGCTAAGGAAGCACAAAAAATTAGTGATGATTTTGTTTCAAAAATCCAACCTAAAAAATATAATGAATCTAATAAAAAAGATTACAATAATTTAGGGAATCATGGGTCACCTAATTATAATTTTACCTATGTAAATAAAGTTAATGGCATAGAATTTGATGGTAATAATATTAATATAGAAGTTGATGGGGTAGCGGGAAAGGTAGTTTCTTACTATAGTAATTGGAATGAAGATTTCAAATTTCCAGAGGTTAAGGGGATGGTAGATTCTAAAACTGCAGTTGAAGCTTTTAAAACTGAAGCTAAAATGACTTTGAAATATATGGCTTTTACACAAGAGTATATGTATTATGAAAATAAAAGAGCTGTAAAAGCAGTATATGTTCCAGAATTTAACAGAGGAAATGTTTTGGATGCTAAAGATGGTAAGTTCATGGATCCATTTAGCAATGGTAATATTCCTGTAATAAAAAATTTAAATGATAAAGAAAAGGCAGACTTTTATAATAAATCAAAAGTGGTAAAAACTAGAGAAAAGGCAATAGAGGAAGAGGAAGCAAGAGCTATAATAAAAAATTTCATAAATAATGTTTATGGCCAGGGTTATGCAATTGAAGGCTTAGGGTATCAAGAGTATACTGAAAATCTTGGCAGTTCAAGTAATAAGAATTGGAATGCATATTTCAATAAAGGAGATGCATCAAAATACAATGAAGGTGGAAATATATCAATAGATGCTTTAACTGGAGAAATATTAAGCATTAATAAAAATTCAAATGAAGATTATAATGGTACTGCAAAATTTCAGGCTAAATTATCTTGGGAAGAGGCGTACAATAAGGCAATAGAAGCAGTAGCCAAGTATTATCCGGGCATTGTAAAACAAATAAAAACAGAGCAACCTCGTTATAAATATAATGCTTACGATAAAATGGGTGAAAGAAATTATTATTTCAACTTTTCAAGACTAGAAAATGGCATAGAATTCAATGACAATAGTATAAATGTTGGTTTTAGTGCCGTAACCGGCGAGATGAATAATTTAAATTGTAATTGGGATAAAAATATTAAATTTCCAGATATTAAAAATGTTATAAGCAAGAAAAATGTAAGTGAAACAATGTTTAGTAAGTATAAACCAGTACTAGTTTATACACAAATAAATAAAAGTGATAATCCAGAAAAACCAGAATTAGAAATAAAACTCGCCTATAAACTAAGCGATGCTAATGGGGTGTACGACTATACAAATATTGATGCCCTTACTGGTAAGTTTCTAAATTATGGTGGTGAAAATATCGATCAAAATATAGAATTGTTTAAAGAAAAAATCAAAGGCAGTAAGGCCGAAAAAGAATTAAGTATTTTAGCATCTAAAGGATTAATAGAAACTGGTGATTTTAAATTAGATAAAAAAATCACTCAGATTGATTTAATTAAAATGTTAGTAAATGCAAGAGGTTATACACCATATATGGCAGATAAGACTGCAGATTTAAAATTCTCCAATATTGTAAAATCTGATGTAAACTATAAATACCTTCAACTGGCTGTATCCTATGGAATTATGGAAAACTCAGATGGTGAATTTATAGGCGACAAATTAGTTACTAGAGAAGAACTCGCTAAGACATTAGTTAAATACACCAATTATAACAAATTAGCCCAGCACAGTGAGTTGTTTAAAATTAATTATAAAGATGCGGCCAATATAAGCAAGGATAATGTAGGGTATGTTGCTATTGCAGAGGCTTTTAGATTTATACAAATAGAAAACAATGAATTTAAGCCAAAGGAAAATACAACTATGGAACAATTAGCTATAGGTGTATATCATGCACTTAATAATGTAAGAAATACACAATACTAAAGGCCAGATAGGAAAATTCTCCTTTGTGGTTTGCAAACCAGATTGAAACAAGAAATTTAATATTGCAGCATGGCAGATGCTGATTTAAGGCTTTCGTATTGCAAGTCATTGTAGAGAGAGCTATTTCTAAAAGTGATAAATAATTAATAAGTGTTATTCTTCCAGGGTTTCTTTATAAATAGGTATACAGTATAATAATTTTTCAAAAATATGGTATAATAGTAGTAGGGCATATGATCCTTAGGTAAAGTATGATATAGGTATGGTGATGATGATGACAATGATTGGAAAGATAATATATGGTGCTGGAAAACTAGTGGGGAATACAGCTGAGTATAGCATTGAGCTAACGGGTAATGTTGTAGCTAATATAGTAGGGCTTTCAGGTAAGCAGAAGTTGGCTTTAAACACTAAAAAATGTAGTACAGTAGTTGGTGGTGTGGTGGGGAAAACTGCAAAAATAGCAGCAGCAATAACTGCGGTTGTAGCAGATACAACAGTTATTGCAACTATAAATACTGCAAAACATATTGCTGAAAGTGCTGTACAAACCAATATACGTATTTATGGGCAATCAGAAAAATTTTATGATGAAGATAAATATATTGAGGTTGAATATAAAACAGTGGAAAAATAAGGATTAGTATAGCTTAGAAGATACTATAGTACAACATTAATTTTATAATTTAAATAATATTGCTTTGCAAATATATATTTTAGTGATATAATTTTATTGAGAGTAAATATGAATTATGGCTAAGAGAAATGAGAGCCACACTAACAAGTCTGTTTAACGATAGATTTATTAAGTGTGGTTTTTTGTGCTTAAATTTTCTGCGTTTTAGTAATTGAATGAAATTAAGGAAACACCTAAAATAAATATAAAAGATTTATAGGGGGCTGGGGTTATGAAAGTAGAAAATTTTAAGATTAAGGATAAGGGTGACTTAGAGATATTTGTATATAAATGGTTACCAGATGAGAATATACAAGTTAAAGGGGTAGTTCAGATAGCCCATGGGATGGCAGAAACAGCAGCTAGGTACAAAGGATTTGCAAGGGCTTTAACAAATGATGGTTTTATTGTTTATGCTAATGACCATAGAGGACATGGTAAAACCGCAGGTCAAATTTCCAAATTAGGAGACTTAGGTGAAGATGGCTTTAACTCAATGGTGGAAAATATGCACCAATTAAATGAAAGGATTAAAGAAGAAAATCACAATTTGCCTATATTTTTATTTGGTCATAGTATGGGATCATTCTTAACACAAAGATATATTTGTTTATACGGAGGCGGCTTAAAGGGTGCAATTGTTTCAGGATCTTGTGGGAAGCAGGGAATTACTATAGATATTGCAAGACTTATAGCAAAGAGGGAGATCAAGAAAATTGGAAGAGCTGGCAAAAGTAATAAATTAGATAAATTATCTTTTGGAAATTATAATAATTCTTTTAAACCAAATAGAACAGCCTTTGATTGGTTAAGTAGGGATAACAAACAAGTGGATAAATATATAGATGATCCTTTCTGCGGAATGGTTTTTACAGCAGGATTTTTCTATGATTTTCTAGGTGGACTTAAGAGTATAGCTGACCCAATGGAAATTGAAAATGTTCCTAAAGATTTACCTATTTATATATTCTCAGGAGATAAAGATCCCGTAGGAAAGAATGGTAAGGGTGTTCTAAAATTAATTAAGACCTATAAAGAGCATGGAATGGTGGATTTAACTTATAAGCTTTATAAAAATGGAAGACATGAGATGCTTAATGAGATTAATAGGGAAGAAGTAATTGGAGATGTAATAAAATGGCTTAATGCATATTTGAAATAAAGGGGGACAGTTAACAATTAATTGTGAAATAGGCGGGGACAGTTAACAATTAATTGAAACATTCCAACTAAAATTGAAAGAATTTACTTGGAAAACAAAAATATATATGCTATTATATAAATAAGCTAATGTTTATGCACTAAACATACGTTAAGGAGAGGGTTATGACAAATAGAGAGCAAGAAATTTTAGAATTAATTAGGAACAATCCTATGATTTCTCAAAAGGAACTAGCTGATTCCTTAAGAATTACAAGGTCTTCAGTGGCAGTTCACATTAGTAATTTGCTAAAAAAAGGATATGTAGTAGGTAAAGGTTACATCTTATGTGAACAGCCATATATAAGTATTGTTGGTGGAACTAATGTTGATATTCAAGGTTTTCCGAATAATGATTTAATATTAAAGGACTCTAACCCTGGAGAAGTAAAGATTTCATTTGGCGGTGTAGGAAGAAATATTGGCGAAAACCTAGTGAAATTAGGCGTAGAAACAAAGCTTATTAGCGCAGTTGGTGATGATGTGTATGGAAGAAAAATATTAGAAGAGTCAAGAATGATTAACCTTAATATGGAAGATTCTCTTGTTTTAAGTGAACATGCTACTTCCACCTATTTATCAATACTAGATGGTACTGGTGACATGATGGTAGCTATAGCCTATATGGATATTATTGATAAGGTTAGTGTGGATTTTATTAAAAATAAGAAGAATATAATAGAAAATTCAAAGCTTTGCATTATTGATACAAATATTCCAGAGGAAACTATTGAATATATTTTAACTAATTATAAGGACGTAGATTTTTTCTTAGATACAGTATCTACAACTAAGGCAAAAAAGGTAAAGGATTTCATTGGTTGTTTCCATACTATTAAACCCAATAAGCTTGAAGCTGAAATATTATCGGGAATTAAAATAAACAATGAAAACGATTTGAAAAATGCAGCAAAGTATTTTTTAGAAAAAGGAGTTAAAAGAGTGTTTATAAGCCTAGGTGAAGAGGGTATGTATTATGATGATGGTGTTACTTCCAATCATATAATAAGCCCGAAGGTGCAGATAATTAATGCAACAGGAGCAGGTGATGCTTGCTTGGCAGCTCTAGCTTATAGTCATTTCAATGATTTTGAAATAGACTATAGTGCACGATTTTCTATGAGCGCTGGAATACTAGCATTATCTCATGAAAATACTATTAACCCTAACATGTCCGTAGAAAATATAAATAAGAAGATGAAGGAGATTGAATTATGTTAATGAATTATTTAGATATTAAACCAGAGGTTGCTAAGGCATTAAAGGAAGGGCGTGCAGTGGTGGCTTTAGAATCTACTATTATATCTCATGGTATGCCATATCCAAGAAATGTTGAGACTGCCCTTAAGGTAGAAGAAATAATAAGAGAAAATGGAGCGGTGCCAGCAACTACAGCAATTATTAATGGAAGGCTAAAGCTTGGATTAACTAGAGATGAAATAGAAATACTTGGAAATGGTAAGAATGTAATAAAAACCAGTAGACGAGATATTCCATTTATAATAGCAAATAAGGCAAATGGAGCAACTACAGTAGCAACTACAATGATAATTGCTGCACTTGCAGGAGTTAAGGTTTTTGCTACAGGTGGCATTGGTGGGGTTCATAGAGGAGCTCAAGAGACTTTTGATATTTCAGCAGACCTTCAAGAATTAGCACATACTAATGTAGCTGTAATTTGTGCAGGAGCAAAATCTATACTAGATATAGGACTCACTTTAGAGTATCTAGAGACTCAAGGTGTTCCAGTAGTTGGATTTGGTACAGATGAACTCCCTGCTTTCTATACTAGAAAGAGTGGTTTTGGAGTGGATTATCGTGTAGATTCAGCGGATATGGTTGCAACAGCTTTAAAAGCAAAATGGGATTTAGGACTAAATGGAGGCATGGTTATAGCTAATCCAATTCCAGAGCAGTATGAGATGGATTATGATGCTATAACAAATGCTATAACTAGTGCATTAAAAGAGTTAAAGGAAAAAGGAATTAAGGGAAAAGAAAGTACGCCATTCTTACTTGGAAAGGTTAAAGAAATTACTGGTGGAGCAAGTCTAGATTCAAATATTCAATTAGTATATAATAATGCTAAGGTTGGAGCCCAAATAGCTGTGGAACTTGCAAAGCTTGGGTAATAAGGCATCAAAGTAAGAAATTCCATTAAGAGTTTTTTCTTAGATTATGCCATAAGATCAAGTATATATTGCTAGAATGCGTTCACTTTGCCAAGTAATTCTAAAATTTATTTTATTCACAGTTGCTAAAAAATTCAAACTCGCTATCGCTCAAACATGAATTTTTCTTTACGCAACCGTAAATAAAATAAATTGTGAATTACGAAGGCACGTTCAAACGCAATCTACGCAATATATACTTTTGTTAGCATAAACTAAGAAAAAAACCTAACTTCAATAGTGTCTACGCTTCTTATTTCAAGTCACTTTAAGCAGCTGTTCTTTGTTCTGGATCTATTCCTTCATCAAAATGGTAAGACAATTGATACATCACCCATAATACATTCCTGTGTTCTTCGGAAGTTATAGAAATTAAGTGAACATCAACTCCCATAATTTTTACTATTCTATTGATGAGAATTTCTTTGTTAGGTAAAAGCATATTTTGTTTTAAATCGCTTAGAAGCATATTCTATACCCTCCATCAAATATACATAATATTGATTTTACGTTTCTACAAGCATATGCTAATTGTAATATTAATTACAAATATTAGAAATAAATTCACTTCATAAAAGAGGTACGTATATTCTATTTGTCCCAACAAATAGAATTATAAAATAATTCCTATCCATTAATACGGAAAACCTTTGCAAAAAAACAGGATTCAATATAAAATATAATTAACAGCATATAATAGATTCATCCACTTATATGTTAAACAACCCATTTGAAAATGTGGTTAAAATAATTTAAATGGAGTGGTGTTATAATGAACAACATTTTAGAAATTATTAAAAATGGGACCCTAACTTATGAGCAAAAGGTACTAACTCTTGCACGAGCTGCGGAAGATAGTATAGATGTTTTAAATATTGAAAAAGATACTCAAAAACTTAGAGGTGAGGGAATAATCTGTGACCTATTTGAAGGACATGCACCTTATAGGCCTAGGTATATAGTACCTAATTACGAGAAATTCATGAAAAATGGAAGTGAGTTTTTAGGCCTAACGCCACCTTCGGATATTTGGGAGGCTACAAATAGTTTATTAATATTATATAATCATGTACCATCAATTTCTTCATTCCCAGTATATATAGGAAATATTGATTATCTTTTGGAACCCTTTGTGGTTAATGAGGAAGAAGCTTTTCATGCTATAAAATTATTTTTAACACATATAGATAGAACTATAACAGATTCATTTTGCCATGCAAATATAGGACCAAAAGATACTAAAGCAGGAAGATTAATATTAAGGGCAGAAAGAGAACTACAAAATGCAATTCCTAACTTAACTTTAAAATACAGCACAGAAGATACCTCAGATGAGTTTGCTATTGATGCAATTAACACTGCACTAATAACTGCAAAACCAAGCTTTGCTAACCATGAGATGTTTTCAAGGGAATTTGATAACAACTACGCTATAGCTAGTTGTTATAATGGATTAACAATAGGTGGGGGAAGTTATACACTATCTAGATTAAATTTGGCGACTCTTTCTAAAAAGGCAAAAGACCAAGATGAATTTATAAATATTATATTGCCAGATGCAGTAGAGAAAATGGCTGGGTATATGAAGGAAAGAATTAGATTTTTAGTAGAGGAAAGCGGATTCTTTGAAACTAATTTCCTGGTAAAAGAAGGATTAATTTATAAAGATAACTTCACGGCTATGTTTGGTATGTTTGGACTAGCTGAATGTGTGAATTACTTTATTGACGCATCTAAACTAGAAAATAGATTTGGACATGGCGATATAGCCAATAATTTAGGCTATAAGATTATTGAAAAGCTAGAAACTGAGGTTAATAAACATAATGACCCTCATTGCAGTATATCAAAAGGAAAATATTTATTACATGCTCAAGTGGGTATTGATTCTGATATGGGTATAAGCCCAGGGTGTAGGATTCCTATTGGAGATGAACCTGACCTTCCAAGGCATTTAGTGGAAGCAGCTAAATTCCATAAGTTTTTTCCTTCAGGAATTGGTGATATATTTAATTTTGATAGTACAGTTAAAAGTAATCCGGAGTATGTTCTAGATATTATCAAAGGCGCTTTTAAAAAGCAAATGAGATATTTTTCAGCATATTCTACAGATTGTGATGTAATAAGAATTACGGGATACCTTGTAAAAAGATCAGAAATTGAAAAGCTACAAAAGGGACAGCAGGTTTTGCAGGATACAGTAGCACTCGGACTTGGAGCAGTTTTGAATCAAAAGGTATTAGATCGAAAGATAAGAAAAAATGATTAAGGGACTAGTTAATCGAATTATTCCCTTTAGCTCGGTGGATGGACCAGGGAATAGAACTGCTATATTTTTGCAAGGATGTAATTTTAACTGCTCTTATTGTCATAATCCAGAGACTATAAATGTTTGTAATAGCTGCGGGGAATGTTTGAGTGCTTGCAATTATACTGCACTAGAATTTAAGGCTCCTAATGTAGTATGGGATAAAACAGTTTGCAGTAAATGTGATGAATGTTTGAAGGCTTGCAAAAGAAACAGTTCGCCTAAAGCACAAAGCATGACTGTAGAAGAAGTTGTTGGGGAAATAGAGAAGAATAAACTTTTCATCTCTGGAATTACTGTCTCAGGTGGCGAGTGCACCCTACAAAGCGAGTTTTTAACAAACCTATTTAGAGAAGTTAAAAAGATGGGGTTAACATGTTTTGTGGATACTAATGGTTCGGTACCACTATGGGAACATAAAGAGCTAGTGGATGTTATGGATATGGCAATGGTAGATATAAAATCCTATAATAATGAGGAACATAAGAAACTTACAGGTATGGGAAATGCTACTGTCATAGAAAATGTAAAATATTTAGCTAAGTTAAATAAAATATTTGAAATTAGAACTGTTATTGTTCCGGAAGTTCTAGACAATTTTAATAATGTAGATAAAATCAGCAAGCTTATTGCAACCTTAAATCCAGATATAAGGTACAAACTTATAAAATATAGGCAAATTGGCGTTCGACTTGCAAAGATAAACAGTTACACACCTAAGGATGAGATTATGAAGGAATTAGGAGATATAGCGATGCATAATGGGTGTAAAAATATAGTTGTAGTATAGTTATATTAGGTGATTTAATAAATAGTAAGTCAGTATGTTACTCTATTTATTCCAATGTGTTACTAGAGACCTCACAAAATGTGAGGTTTTTTAGCTTGTGGGTTTATTGTAAGTTATATGATAATATAGTTATAATATGGTATCTAATAATGTATTTTAGTGGATATTAAATTTACAAAATGAAAGAAGGGAATTTTAGTGAGTGAAGTTAAAAAACTTAAAACAAGAGATGAAATTGATAGTACGCATAAGTGGAAAGTTGAAAAGATGTATAAGAATTCTGCGGCGTGGGAAGAAGATTTTGAAATACTAAAATCTAAAGCACCAAATATGCAAAGGTTTTCAGGAAAACTGGGCAGGGCTGAAGATTTATTAAGCTTTTTAGAAAGCAATGTAGAAATTCTAAGACTTTTAGATAAATTGCTTGTATATGCACATTTAAGAGGGGACGAGGATACAGCTAAGGCGGAGTTCCAAATTCTTAAAAATAAGATTGATGCTTATGAAGCAGAAGCGTCTAGTATCACAGCATTTTTTATTCCTGAACTATTATCATTACCAGAGGGAGCTGTAGATGAGGCAATTTGTAAGCTTCCAGAACTTAAAATATATGAATTTTATTTAAAAGATATTTTAAGTCAAAAACCCCATACATTAAGTGCAGAAGGGGAAAAGCTTTTGGCCTCTGCTCGCGATTGTTTAAATGCACCAGAAAATATATTTGGAATGTTGACTGATGCAGATATGACATTTCCAAGTATAAAAGATGAAAAAGGTAATGAGGTTGAATTAACTGAAGGAAACTATAGTACTTTTATAAAATCAAAGGATAGAAGAGTAAGAAAAGATGCCTTTGAAGCATTATTTGGAACTTATAGGGGATTTAAAAATACTTTAACAACATCTTTAACATCTTCAATAAAGAATTTTATATTTAATACAAAAACAAGAAATTATACCTGCGCATTAGAAAGTTCTTTAAAGCCCAATAATATTCCAGTAGAGGTCTATCATAATGTAGTGGATACTATAAATAACAATTTATCTTCACTTCATAAATATGTAAGCCTTAAAAAGAAACTGTTAGGGCTTGATGAAATTCATATGTATGATTTATATGTGCCAATAGTTGATGCTAAGGAGGATCATATTGAGTATGAAGATGCTGTTAAAATTGTATTAGATGGTATTAGACCACTAGGGCAAGAGTATTTAAGTATATTTAAAGAGGGAATTAGTGAAGGCTGGGTAGACATATTTCAAAATAAAGGTAAATGTGGAGGGGCATATTCCGGGGGCTGCTATGACAGTATGCCATACGTACTTCTAAATTATAACTACCAATTAAATGATGTATCTACTCTTGCTCATGAAATGGGGCACTCTATTCATTCTTATTATTCAAGGAAGACTCAACCATATATATATTCTGAATATGTGTTATTCTGTGCAGAAGTTGCATCTACAACTAATGAATGCCTATTAATAGATTATTTAATTAAAAATGAGACAGATAAGAAGAGAAGATTGTTTTTAATAAATGAGCAATTAGAAGGAATAAGAACTACAGTATTTAGACAATGTATGTTTGCAGAGTTTGAAAAAATAACCCATGAAAACATTGAAGGAGGAAACCCACTATCTCCCGATGATTTATGTAAAATCTATCATGATTTAAATGTCAAATATTTTGGAGCAGAAATGGTGGTAGATGAGGGTATAGATATGGAATGGTCGAGAATACCTCACTTCTATAGCGATTTCTATGTATATCAATATACTACAGGTTTTGCAGCAGCTAATTCTTTCAGTAAAATGATAGTTGAAGAGGGCGAAAGCGCTGTAGAAAGATACAAAGATTTCTTAAAAAGTGGTGGAAGTGACTATCCAATAAATATTCTTAAAAAAGCGGGGGTAGATATGTCAACTCCAAAACCTTTGGAAGATACTATAAGAAGATTTGATGAATTATTAGAGATGCTTGAAAAAGAGATATAGAGAAGTATAAAAGTTCTCCTCCGTGCCTTGCAAAAAGAACTCGAAACTGGAAATTTCATTAAGAAATTCAATAGTTTCAGCGCTTCTTATTGCAAGTCGCTTGGTCGGAATTTCATACTTACTATTTATCTACTATTTTAAGCGTACTGCTGGCAGACATAACAATAACGAAAGAAGCACAGGAATTAACCTGTGCTTCTTTCATTAAAATTTGTTTAGAATTACTTAGCGTAGCGAATTGCAATTGTAATAATATATACTTTTCTGTTTTTATTTCTTTTTCTTAATATACCAATATACAGGCAATCCAATTAAAGTTATTGCAAGTCCTATAAGTGCGTTAGAAGTATCAGTCATAAGCGTACTTATTAGGATGTATATACCTCCGATAATTCCAATGAGTGGGATTATTGGATATAGTGGTACTTTATAAGGTCTATCTAAATCTTTATGTTTTGTTCTTAATATAAATATACCAGCCACCGCCATTGTGAAGAAAATCCATAAAACAAAGGTTACAAGGTTAGTTAATTTATCAAAAGAACCGCTAAATACATATAAACAAGCAATTACTACCTCGAAAACAAAAGCGTTTAACGGAGTTTGATATTTTTCGTTAACTTTTCCTATGAATTTATCAAAAGGTAAAAGTTTATCTTGTGCCATGGCAAAAGGTATTCTAACTCCTGTCATTAGGTAGCCATTTAATGTTCCAAAAATTGAAATTAATATACCTGCAGTGATAAATAATGAACCGGATTTTCCGAATAAAACTGTTGCAGCATCAGAAGCTACTTTATTGGAACTTATAACAGCGGTTATAGGAACTATGTTTATAATTGCTAAATTAAATAGTACATACACTATTATAATAACCACTAACCCAAAAATTATTGATTTTGGTATGTCTTTTTTAGGGTTTTTAAGCTCTCCGGCTATATTACCTACACCTACCCAGCCATCATAAGCCCATAGTGTTCCAAGCATAGCAGCTCCAAATCCAGCACCAGCTGCTGCATTACCTACAGGCAAAGAAAAACTGTGAGCTGTTCCTTTTATAAGGCCTAAAGCAATAATAATAAAAATTGGAATTAATTTTGCAATAGTTGCAACAAACTGAATTTTACTACCAAGTTTTGTTGATATAACGTTTGCAGTTGTAATAATAAATAACATTAATATTGCAAATAGTTTTTGCTCAATTGAATTCATAGGTACAAAATTAGTTGCTTGAGTTGCCAGGACTATTGCAAGAGCAGCAGCTGCTCCAGGTACATAAATAACAGTTTGTACCCAACCAAATAAAAATGCGACTTTTTCTCCATAAAGTTCTTTAAGATATATAAATACACCGCCAGTTTTTGGAATAGCTGCTGCTATTTCAGCTATAGTAAGAGCGGAAGCCATAGTTATAATACCACCTGCTACCCAAGCAAGTATTCCCAGGGTTGGAGAGCCCGCGTTTTTAAAGACAATGGAAGGTTTAAAGAAAATTCCTGAACCTATAACCATACCTATAACTAGGGTAATGGCCTCTAGTAAACCGATTTCTTTCTTTAGTGTTTTTGGTGAATTATTGATAGAATTTAGTTTTTTTGATGTTTCCAAAATAAATCATCCTCTCTTTTGTTAGCCTTGGAGTAATAGAAAATTGGTATTAATTAAAGACTTCAGAAGATTATTAATTAGTATGCTAGGCTTGTCTTCAAAAAAGTCATTAAAATATATAAAAACAGGGAGTAAAAGGGCAAGAAAAACAATGCCTTTTTACTCCCTGTCCTTTTATCTGAAAGTTTCCTTAGATAATCATCTAAGTTGCTCCGTTGATGCCACATTTAAGTAGTCTCTCCAGGGGTATGTCAAATTATTGTACAAGGCATAGTAAAACAGTAATTAGTCTGTTTTTTAGATGCCTAATACCTGAAAGTTTCAAAATAAACCATAAGCATAGATTTATTTTTTTCTTCTACGGTTACCCAATGCGGATATCTCCAATAATTATCATCCATAGATATAAATTTTATTATTTCTATATTATTCTAATAGGAAATTTAAATTTAGTCAACAAGATTTTTTTAGAATATTATTCTTTAAAAAGGAATCCTTTAGAGTATTGGTTTTACAGTTTAAAGATGTAAAATATAAATGCCATAAAACATACAATTTAAAATATCTTCTACAATAGTATTTGAAAATTTGTAGTAAAATCTGAAGCATTTTTTTGTATGTGTCGTCTAATAAGTGAAAGAGTATAAATTTGTATGGGATATTAATAGATTTTATATTTAAATTACAATGTGGGAGGGATTATTATGAAATTCACAAAGAAAACAATAGCCATATTAACTTTAGGGGTGTTTATAAGTGGGAATTCTATGTTAGCATCTGCAAATACTATGAGCAGTCTGAAGAATGATACTAGCTTAAAGATTCAAGCAGTTAGTGAGAAGAAACCACAAATATTTTTCACAAGCACAGAGGGGATAGTTTCAGATGTACAAGCATCTGAAAGTAAATCTCGATTTACTATAGAAAATAATAAATCAAATAATGATAAGATTATACTAAATGTAAATGATGCTACTGAGATAATAAGTGCAACTGATGGTAAAAAATTAAATTTAACGGACATTAAAGATGGAGTAAAAGTTAAAGTTTATTATGGACCAGCTGTTACTGCCAGCATACCACCAATGAGTACTGCTAATATGATAATAGTAGAGCAAGGTGAGGAAGAATCTGGATTATGCAATTATGGAATAATTACTGATGTTTCTTTAATGAAAGAAAATAAAGAAATCACGGCACTTATGAATGGTGAAATAGATACTAATCTTATCATAAGTGAAAAAACTGAAATTGTAGATAGTAAAACTGGTAAAGTGGTAAGCTATAAAGATATTAAAAAAGGAACTAGAGTTGTAGCCTATTATAATATTACTACTATGAGTATGCCACCTATAGCAACTCCTAAAAAAGTTGTTATACTGTCTAACCAAAAGGATAAAGATTTAAGTGCTACAGCTACTGGATTGATTAGTGATATCAATATTCTCCAAGGGATCAAAAATGAGATTATGGTATTGGTTAAGGGAGAAAAATCTAAAGATAATATTTATGCTGACATAAACTTTATTATAAATTCTAAAACTGAGATTATAAGCGAGAAGAGTGGTAATAAATTAACAATAGAGGCAATTAAAAATGATACAAATGTGAAAGTTTACTATGATGGTGTGCTTTCTAAAAGTTTACCACCAATAGGCGTTGCCAAAAAAATAGTTATAAGTGAACAAAGGAATGAAATGGGTATAATTGGTGATATATATAATATTTACACATCAGAAGACAAAAAAGAGAATAGAATTGAGATAAAAGGTGAAAGATTAGGGGAAAGTGGCTTTGATAATATTATTCTTAATATAAGTGAAAAAACCAAAATTGTAGATTTTAAAACAGGTGCGAAACTTGAAGTAAATGATATTAAGAAAGATTCTAAAGTTGTAGCATATTATGGTGGCAAATTAACTAGAAGTTTACCACCAATTGGATTTGCAGAAAAAATTGTTTTAATAAAACAATAAAGATGGAAAAATATTAAAGAAATGCAGATGATGATTTAACCCGGTACCTATAGGCTTGACACTTTGAAAAAAGTGTTTGAGCTATAGGTATTTTTTGTATTTGAAAGGTCTTTAGTAATTGCTGATAATTAAGTGTAAATATAAATTAGTACTTGCCATAGATATCTATTGTTATTATATGTATAATATAAGTTGTAATAGCTTAAGTAAATGAGTTGTTAAAAATTAATAGTTGTAAAGAATCATAGTGAATTAGGGGAGGAATGAAAATGAGACTGTTGCTTACCAATGATGATGGTATAAATGCAAAAGGTATATATGCACTAGCAAAAGAACTGGAAAAAGATCATGAAGTAATTATCGTAGCACCAGATAATGAAAGAAGTGCTTGTGGACATTCAATAACACTTTCAAGGCCACTCATTGTGAAAGAAAATGTGTTAGAAGGATTAAAATCAAAAGCTTTTAGTGTGGATGGAACACCTGCTGATTGTGTAAAAATTGCCCTCAATAAACTTATTGAGGGTAAAATAGATATGGTAGTATCAGGAATCAATAAAGGGTTAAATTTAGGTACAGATGTTCTATATTCTGGTACAGTTTCTGCAGCTATTGAAGCAGCTATTCATAAAGTTCCATCTATGGCTATTTCTATGCAGATTAATAAAAATATTGAGAGTTATGAAATGGCAGCCGTATATGCTAGACAAATATTGCTTAAGGCTAAGGAGAATAACATTAAAAGTGATATTGTATTAAATGTAAATGTTCCACTACTTAAGGAGAATGAAATAAAAGGAATTAAAGTATGCAAAATCGGAAGCAGATTTTATAACAACACTTATATAGAAACTATAGGAGAAAATAATGAAACTCATTATGAAATTAAAGGTGAATTAAAAGATGTTCATGAGGATGATTCCGACACAATATATTTTAAAGAGGGTTATGTGACTGTAACACCACTTCATTATGATTTAACTAATTTCAAAATATTAAATGATGTAAGTGAATGGTTTTAATTTTACAAAAATAGAAGCTTATGATAAATTACTGATTAATTGTACTTTATGTTATGAGAGAAAAAATCAAACTAAAATATTGAGCGGGGGTAAAAGTGAACAATAAATTATTATCAAAAGAAACTGAAAATACAAATGAGACACACAAAATAATAACTAGTTTCATAGAAATATTAGATCAATTACCTGCATTATTTGAGGACGAGATTGCTTTTACATTAACAGATAAGCAAAGATTTGTTAAGTTTGTTGAAAGTGAAAATATGCCTGCTTATTCTCAAGTAGGAAAGGTAATTCCGAAGGGCGAAGCACTAAGAGAAGTTATGGAAAGTGGTAAAATGAAAGCTTTTACAGTTGACGATTATAATAATATGAGTATTAGGGTAGTTGCAATTCCACTGAAGGACGAGCAGGGTAAAGTGGTAGGTGCAATATCTTATGGTAAAAATTTAGCAAATAGTACTAGAATTACCAAAATGTCTGTTGACTTATCAAATGCAACTGCATCTATATTAAAAGTGGCAAATGTAATTAATACTGATATACAAAATATTAGGGAAATAAACACTAAGGTTGTAGATGAAGTAAAAAATACTTCAGATCAATGTAATAATACGGACGATATAATTAAATTTATTGAAGGTATAGCAAGACAAACAAACCTTCTAGGGTTAAATGCTGCAATAGAGGCATCTAGAGCAGGTGAGCTTGGAAAAGGATTCGGTGTTGTAGCATCTGAAATAAGAAAATTATCTGGATCTAGTACTCAATCTATAACTGAAATAAATACTATATTGAAAAGTATTAAGGATTCAGTAGGCAAGGTAGAAAAGATTATTGGTATTGCTATGACTTCTGCTGAAAAACAAGAACAGGAACTAACTCAAATAATTCATTCTGTAAAAGAATTGAATAAGAGTGCAGAGATTTTGGCTGAAATGGCAAGCAAATTATAAGAAGAAGGCTAAAAGAAATAAATCAAGAGAAATCAATGGGGACAGTTAACAATTATCCATCCTTTAACGACATTTTAAAAGGTACAAGTTTTCTATGAAGACTTGTACCTTTTGTTTTAAATAGTTGTTAACCGTCCCCAAAAGATGTTGACAACTATTAACAAATGTAATACAATAACATATGAACAACAATTCATGTGTTCATATGAATGGAGGAAAGCAAATGGTAAAAAAAATAGAGTTTTGCACTTGTTCTACTATACATGAAGATGTGGTAGAAAAAGTTAGAAAATCAATACCACAAGAAGAAACACTGTATGACTTAGCAGAACTTTTTAAAGTTTTTGGTGATACTACAAGAATTAGAATTCTTTGTGTGCTATTCCAAACTGAAATGTGTGTTTGTGATATAGCAGCTCTTCTTAATATGACTCAATCAGCTATTTCACATCAACTTCGTGTGCTTAAAAATGCTAGACTTGTGAAACATAGGCGCGAAGGTAAAGTTGTGTTCTATTCCTTGGATGACGAACATGTTAAACAAATTTTTGATCAGGGACTTATACACATAAAAGAATTAAAATAATATTCTATTATTATAATGTAAAAGTACATAAAAAAAATTGTAAGAGGGGGAGAAAATGGAGACTATAATAAAAAGAGAATTCATTTTAGAAGGTTTGGGTTGTGCTAATTGTGCGAATAAAATTGAAGCTAATTGCAAAAAAATAGAGGGGGTAGTTGATGCAAATATAAATTTTATTAGTAAAAACTTAGTAATTAAGTTTCAAAGCGAAGATAAAATATTAATTATTATAGATGAAGTAAAAAAAATAGTTAAGAGGATAGAACCGGATGTTGTGCTTATACCAAAAAAAGAAAATACATTTAAATATGAGGAAAAAGGTCATAATCATAGCAAGACCAAGGTAGAAGAAGGAAATAATAAAAATAAAATTATGGCAGTTTCTATAGGCATAGCAATTTTTATAATAGCAGTTGTATTTAAATTAGATTATTGGGTTGAATTTTGCTTATTTCTTATAAGCTATTTATTAATCGGTGGAGAAGTCCTTATAGTAGCTATAAAAAATATATTAAGAGGAGAGGTGTTTGATGAAAACTTCTTAATGGCACTGGCTACTGTGGGAGCGTTTTCTATTGGAGAATTTCCAGAAGGCGTAGGAGTTATGCTTTTTTACCAAATAGGAGAATTTTTTCAAGAAGCAGCTGTAAATAAATCAAGGAAATCTATATCTGCACTTATGGATATAAGGCCAGATTATGCAAATAAAAAGATTAAAGATGAAATTGTTAAAGTAGATCCGGAAGAGGTACACATTGGAGATATTATAATAGTAAAGCCAGGAGAAAAAGTACCTTTAGATGGAAGGGTAATAGAGGGTAAGTCCTTAGTAGATACAGCTGCATTAACTGGCGAATCAGTTCCAAGACAAGTTAAAAGCGGCGATGAAATTCTAGCTGGATGTATAAATAAAAATGGATTATTGACTATAGAGGTTGCGAAAGAATTTGGAGAGTCAACTTTGGCTAAAATTTTGGATTTAGTACAAAATGCTAGCAGTAAAAAAGCACCCACTGAAAATTTCATAACAAAATTTGCAAGGTATTACACACCAATTGTAGTTATAAGTGCAATTATTCTTGCAGTACTTCCACCTCTTTTAATATCTGGCGCTACTTTTTCTGAGTGGATATATAGGGCATTGGTATTTTTAGTAGTATCTTGTCCTTGTGCACTCGTGATATCTATTCCACTTGGATTCTTTGGAGGAATAGGTGGGGCATCTAAAAATGGTATTTTGGTAAAAGGTGGAAATTACTTAGAGGCATTAAATAGTGTTGAGGTGGTGGTTTTTGATAAAACAGGCACTTTAACTAAAGGAGTATTTGTGGTTACAGAAATACATGAAGAAATGGGAATTAGCAAAAATGAATTATTAGAGTATGTAGCTTTTACAGAAAGCAATTCAAACCATCCTATTGCCACTTCTATACTAAAAGCTTATGGCAAAGATATATGTAAAGAAGATATTAAAGATGTGGAAGAAATATCTGGCATGGGCATTAGAGCTAAAGTAAAAGGAAAATATGTGCTAGCTGGTAATTCAAAACTAATGGATAGTGAGAAAATTTCTTATAATAAAGTTAAAAATGTAGGAACCATAATATATGTAGCCATAGATAAGAAATATGTAGGGAGTATTATAATTTCTGATGAGATAAAGGAAGACTCTATTTCCGCTATAGCTAGCTTAAAGTCTATGGGTATTAAGAAAATAGTAATGCTTACAGGTGATAATAAAGATATAGCTGAGGGTATTGGAAAAGTGCTAGGTGTAGATGAAGTTTACTCAGAATTACTTCCACATGGAAAGGTTGAAAAGTTAGAAATGCTTCAAAAGCAAAAATCATCTAAAGGAAAGATAGTATTTGTAGGTGATGGCATTAATGATGCTCCGGTGCTTGCAAGAGCAGATATAGGAATAGCAATGGGTGGAGTGGGTTCGGATGCTGCAATAGAAGCTGCAGATATAGTGATAATGACTGATGAACCTTCAAAAATTGCTGAAGCTATTGTCATTGCGAGGAAAACAAAGCGGATTGTTATGCAAAATATTATATTTGCACTAAGTGTAAAAATAGCTATTTTAATATTAGCAGTTTTTGGGATTTCTACAATGTGGGAAGCTGTTTTTGGTGATGTAGGAGTTGCTCTAATTGCAGTGCTAAATTCTATGAGAGCCATGAAAGTTTAGCCATATTTAGGTATATTAGGTCATGATATAAGGCTAAAGATAGAAAAAAGGTTAATAAGAACAGAAAGTTCTTATTAACCTTTTTTCTATTGATTCATAGTCACGAGGCATGTTTAAATTTTTCTATATGCACAGCGATGTATGCAACCTCATCTTCCATTACATTTAACTGCAATTCTGATGCTAAAAGATTACAAACTTTTTGGGCTAAGGTATAAGAATCACTGTATTGTTTTTTGATAACATCAATTAATTCATTCCTAATAGGGGTATTGTTAATTAGTCGTTCAATAGCAAAGCGAATATGAGTTATAAATCTTGCATAGTCAATTGAGCCTGTGTCGATTTCTAAATCTAAACTATCCTCTATTAATTCAATAATTGAATTAGATAAGAAAGCATACTTTATAGTATTTGATAATTTTCCATTATTTCTAGCTGAATGAATGTGTAGTGTAATAAAGCCTATTTCTCCATCTGGAATTATTATATTCAGCTTCTTTTGAAGCATAGAGACAGCTTTTTTAGCTATTTCGAATTCTCTTTTATATAGTGTTTCAGTTTCTACTAAAAATGGATTTATAATTTCATCATTTTGTTTAAGTCTTTTTAAGGTAAAAGCAATATGGTCTGTAAGTGAAATGTGTATTTTTTCATTTAGGTCTTCATTAAGCTCTTTTGATATCATAAATATAATTTCTTCACATAGACCAATTAATTCATTATCCACAGTAGTTACAAGTTCTTTAAAATTATGATAATTAGTTTTATCATCCAAAGAAAAAATTTTATCTATTTCTGTCTTTGAGGAAAGTATATCACCAAAATGTTTACCAAAACCTAAGCCTTTTCCAAAGAGTATTTTTTCACTATTTTTTTGTGTAACTAGTAGAACATTATTATTGAATACCTTTTGTATTGTATAATCAGCTTTGAAAAGAAAATTCATAAACAATATACCCCCCCTGTATTACTTCAAATTAGATAATAAGAATACTAAAATTTTATTTATTAAATTAAATAGGTTGTAAAAAAAATGGATTTGAAATATAATTGGTATATACAACATAACAACATGATAACATATCAACTATGTTTATGTATACAAAAATTTATTACTAATTGAGGAGGAAAAAGATTTGAAAAAGATTTCAAAGGATATTCCTATACCACTTCATTATCAGATAAAAGAGATACTACAAGAAATGATAGAAAATGAAATTTTAAAGCCAGGACAAGCAATTCCAACAGAAAGGGAACTCTGTGAAATTCAAGGAGTTAGTAGAATGACCGTAAATAAGGCTATTATGTCCTTAGTAAATGAGGGATTAGTTTATAGAGAACAGGGAAAAGGAACTTTTGTATCTATTGCAAAGGTTAATCGAGAAATATCACAGCTCAAAGGTTTCACTGAACAAATGGAAGAGAATGGAGCGATATCAAAAACTAAAATATTATCTTTTAAGGTTATAGAGGCAACAAAAAAATACAAACTTGAACTGAAAATGCCTGAAGAGGAAAATAAAATCATTGAAATTATAAGGCTTAGATTTAGTGATGAACAACCAGTAGCTATTGAAACAGCATGGCTTCCATATTATTTATTTAAGGGAATGACTAGAGATATTATTGAAAATAAATCACTATATGCGATTTTTCGAGAAAAGTATGGGCATTATCCTGATAAAGCCAAACAAACCATTGAGCCCACAATGCTAAATGAATATGAAAGTAAGCTTCTAAATCAAGAAAATTCTGCGTTGGCATTAATATTTAGGCGAACAACTTATTTAGAAAATGAAACTCCTATTGAATATACTAAAGCTATATATAGAAGTGATAAGTATAAATATCAAATAATTTTAAAATAAGAGAAAGCAATTGGGTTATTTTCTACCTAAAGAGTTATACAAGGAGGGTTCTTATGGAAAAAAATAAGGTTGATGAATCAAATTTAGATAAACTTAGCATCTTTGAAATTCTTAAAAAGGTGAATGATGAGGACAAAAAAGTAGCTATAGCTATTGAAAAAGAGCTTAGTAACATAGAAAAATCAGTAGAATTAATCCTTCAAAGCTTTGAAGAGGGAGGGAGACTTTTTTATATTGGAAGTGGAACAAGTGGAAAATTAGGAGTAATGGATGCCTCAGAATGTCCTCCTACCTTTGGAACTCCAGATACTATGGTCCAGGGAATTATTTCTGGTGGAGTAGAAGCCTTAAGCGGATGGCTTGAACATACAGAGGATAATCCAGAACTTGCTATCAATGATTTAAAAATGGTAAATATAAATAAAAAAGATGTTTTAGTAGGTATAACTGCTAGTGGCAATACTCCTTATGTGGTAGCTGCCATGGAATATGCCAAGGCAGTGGGCTCCAAAACTATAGCGCTTATATGTAATTCAAAAGGTAAAATTAAAGACATTTGTGAAGTTGCCATAAATATAGAGGTTGGACCAGAAGTTATTTTGGGATCTACTAGAATGAAGGCAGGAACTGCACAAAAAATGGTTTTAAATATGTTAAGTACCGTAGCCATGATTAAAACGGGTAAAACTTATTCTAATTTAATGGTTAATGTACGACCTATTAATAAAAAACTAAAACAGCGGGTACGGGAAATAGTGAAGCTTGCAACAGGTGTGGATGACAGCAAAGTAAATGAAATTTTAGAAATCTGTGAATATGATCCAAAGGTGTGCATTGTTAAAATTAAAAGTGATGTGACGGTTGAAAAAGCAAAAGAAGCCTTAGATAAGACTAAGGGAAACGTAGCTAAGGCCTTAGCTATATTATAATAATTTTGAAGGGGTGATGAAGATTAAAGCTATAGTTAATGGAAAACTTATAATGAAAGATAGAGTAATATATGATAATGTTATAATTTTTGAAAAACAGATCATAAAAATTATAAATAAGGAGGAGTTCCTTAATTATAAGAAAGATTATAAACAAGAATATAAGGAAGAAATACAAGTTATAGATGCTAAAGGAAAATATGTTTCTCCTGGGTTTATTGATATTCATATTCACGGCTCCGGAGGATATGATACCATGGATGGTACGGCTGAGGCCTTAAGAGTTATAAGTACTACAATAGCTAAAAATGGAGTAACAGCATATTTACCAACTACAATGACTATGGAGCTGGGTAGCATATATTGTGCTTTAGACGCTATAAGAGAAGCAATGTCCAAGGATAATCAAGGAGCAAAGATTTTAGGGGCACATATGGAGGGTCCATTTATAAATGAAAAGTATAAAGGGGCTCAGAAGGCGGATAATATTATAGAACCAAATTATGATACTATAGTGGATTATTTAGATATTATTAAAATTATAACCCTTGCACCAGAAAAAGATAAGGAGCATAGTTTTATAAAAAAAGTAAAAGGTAATTCTAAAATCACGTTATCAATAGGTCATTCAGATGCAAGTTATGAAGAGACACTTAAGGCCATTGAGAGTGGAATAACCCATGCAACCCATACATTTAATGCTATGACTCCTTTGAATCATAGAAAACCAGGTATTGTAGGTGGAATTTTTACAAGTGATATAACCTGTGAGTTAATAGCGGATATGATACATATTCATCCCGCAATTTTTAATATACTTATAAATGTAAAGAAAAAGGATAAAATTGTACTTATAACAGATTCCATGAGAGCGGGCTGTATGAAGTGTGGGATATATGAGCTTGGTGGTCAGAAGGTAATAGTTGAAAATGGAGCTGCAAAACTTGAAAATGGTACTTTAGCTGGTAGTATATTAACCTTAAATAAGGCTGTGAAAAATATGATTCATCATAGTAATTTAGAAATTTATGAGGCGGTGGCAATGGCATCCAGTGTTCCAGCAAAGGTTATTCATATGGATAATCAAAAGGGAAGTTTAGAAGTGGGACTAGATGCAGATATAGTAATATTTAATGAAGATATAGATGTGCTTTTAACAATAGTTGAAGGGGAAATAGTGTTCCAAACTCAAAAGTAAGATTTTGAGTATTATTATGAGGCGGTGCAAATATGAGGATAATAGTAGTAGATAATTATGAAGAAATGAGTAAAAAAGCTGCAATGATGATTGCAAGTCAAATAATGTTAAAGCCAGATAGTGTGTTAGGACTAGCTACTGGAGATACTCCACTTGGAATGTATAAAGAATTAATACTTTTGTATAATAAAAGTGAAGTAGATTTTAAAGAGGTTACAACCTTCAATTTGGACGAATATTATGGACTTAATAGAGAAAATCCTCAAAGTTACTATAGTTATATGATGGCTAATCTATTTAATAGTATAAATATAAATAGGGAAAACATTAATGTGCCAAAAGGTATGGCAAAAGATGTTAAGGCTGTATGCTCAGACTATGAAGATAAAATAAAACAAGCTTCTGGAATAGATATGCAAGTGCTAGGTATAGGTGGAAACGGCCATATAGGATTCAATGAGCCAGATGTGAATTTTGAGGCAGAGACACATTTAGTCAATCTTGACGAAGAAACTATAGAAGCTAATTCTAGGTTTTTTGACTCAATAGAGGATGTGCCAGTAAAAGCCATAAGTATGGGAATAAAGACAATAATGAACTCTAAGAAGATCCTTTTACTTGCCAATGGAATAGGCAAGGCTGAAGCTATAGCAAAAGCTATTAATGGAAAAATAAGTCCTAAAGTACCAGCGTCTATTCTTCAGCTACATAATGATGTAACAATAATTTTAGACAAGGAAGCTGCCAGCCTTTTATAAAAACAAAATCCCTATACTAGCTAGTTAAGCTAGTATAGGGATTTTGTTTATTTTTATGTCTTATGTTGCTATTAATTTAAAGCTTTTAGTTTCATTATTATCGTATAATAAATTAAAACAATAACTTATTATATCACTTCTTTTAATTATTCCTATAAAGATATTATTGTCATCCACAACGGGAACAAAGTTTTGATCCTTTGCTAGGGATATTAAACTCTCTATGTCTGAATTAATTAATACTGGTGTGTTACAGATGTGTCTTGGGATATCTTCAATTAAAATTTTACTTGTATCATTAAAACTTAAATTTGGAGTATTTTTTAGTTTCCATAATAAATCACCTTCTGTTAAAGTACCTACATAATTACCTTTTTTATTTACTAAGGGCACAGCAGAATACCTATGGTATTCCATTCGTTCTAACGCTTGCCTCATTGTAGAGCTTGGCTTTTCATAAATAACTTCATTTTTAGGCGTAAGAAAAAAAGCTATGTTCATATTTTACCCATCCTTTAAATTTTTTTTATTTTACCAATTTTACCAGTGACCTTACAATCTCATTATAGCATGTTTTTTTTATTTATTGATGGATAATTTATTAAAATTTATGCTATTTAATGAATGATTTGTAAAGTATCTATAAAAATTTATAACTATTTATTATTAATAAATTTAATAATGGACTTTACATGAATTTTAGACTAAAATACTAAAATAACACATTAAATATCAAATATGCATTAGCAATAAGGTATAATAGTAATAAGCAACTAAGTAATGCTATTTTAATATAATATATAGTAAAATGAAAAAAACATGAGTATGGAGGTTAGTATGAAAAAAATTTCAGCATATTCACGAAAAATATGGACAATAAAAGGATTAATAACAACCGGGATATTTTTAGCAATTGCTGTGGCATTAAATATATCTTTAGAATTCAATCTTTTATGGAAATATGTGATAATTTGTAGTATGTATGGATTAGCATTAGTTTTCTTTATAAATTCTTTAATTATGTCAAAATATAGATATGAAAAATATAGATATGAAATAGATAGGGAAAAAATCATTTTAAGATATGGAATATTCAATGAAAAAAATGTAGTTATTCCTATGAAAAGAGTTAAGTACGTTGATATGAAGCAAGGAGTTTTTTTAAGAAAATATAGGCTTATAAATTTAACTGTGCATACTGATGGAGGATATTATGTAATCCCTTATTTGGAAAGTGAAGCAGGAAAAAAAGTGCAGCTTAGTATTTCAAAAATTGTTCAGGAGAGAAGCATATGAGAGAAATAAATAATAAAGATGGAAATGAAAATCAAGTACAAGAATGCGCGAAAGAGTTCACTACACCTTTAAAAGATTTATTTATGATGGCAACAATGTATAGTAGTATCTTAGTATTATTATCTATAATTGTATCTGTTTACTTTAAGATTGAGGATAGAGTGATTTTTATTATGTTATTTGTTTCATGGATAATATGTGTTGTTGTAACTATAATAAAATATTATAATTTTACAGTTATAAGAGACACAAATGATATTAAACTATCCTATGGATTATTTCATAAAAAGGAAATGGTTATTCCAATAAAAGGAATTCAAAGTTTAATAATAGTAGAGGGGCTTATTAAAAAGCCCTTAGGGTATTTTTCATTAAAGGTGGAAACTATAGGTTGTGGAAAAAACAAAGGCAAAAGCAAAATGATTTGTCCTATAGCTAAGAGCAAAGTGCTAAATAAATTTTTTGAAGAAATTTTACCTGAAATGAATATAACTTATGACTTAAGGAATTCACCAGAAAAAGCTTTAAATGGATTTTTATTATTTAGATTATTAAAAGAGGCTATGATAATAGGCCTAATAGCTATTTTTATTCCTTATGGATACTATGGTTTTTTACTAATACCTATTTTATTATTTTGGCACAATATAAGATTTAAAGACAATGGTTTGTATTATGGTAAGCATTTTGTTGTTATGAGGTTTAGAAAACTAGATAGGAAAACAGTTATAATCCATAAGGATTGTATTCAGTCTTTTGAAAAAGAACAAAACGTTTTGCAAAAGAGAAAAGCTATTGCTAAATATAAAGTAACTATAGCTGGGGCATCTAAATCATATAAGGTTGGACATATTAGTGAAAATATTTCTTGTTGATAATACATTTATCAAAACCCTAAGGAGTGAGTAGGATGAATTTTTCAGCTGTTGAAGAATTTAAAAAGGCTAGTAAATTAGCTAAACTTAGATATTATATGGACATATCTAAAGGGAAGTCAGGGCATATATCATCCTTAGATAGCATTTTAAAAAAATTAGACATAGTAGCAGAAATTCCCTTAGGAATAAAAAGTGTTCCATTAAAAAAGATATTAGGAACTTACTTTTATACAAGAAGTAGAGATTTTGCAATGAATTTCCTTCCTCTAGCGGGTGAAGACAGTGAGTTTTCTACGAAATGGCAAGCAGTCTATGCTCATCATATTAATGATGGAATAAATGACCCTATAAAAATGTATGAGTACATGAATGAGTTCTATGTTATGGAGGGAAATAAGAGGGTAAGTGTATTAAAATATGTAGATGCTTATGAAATAGAAGGAGAAATTACTAGGCTAGTTCCTAAAAGAGACGAGATGGATTTAAACAATACAATATATTATGAATTTTTAGATTTTAACAATAACACAGGTATAAATGCTATTTGGTTTACCTGTCAAGGTAGTTTTACTCAACTTGGCAAGTATTTGGATGAATATAATCCAAAGCTTACCTTGTTTTCAAACAAATATAAGCATTTTTTTAAAAATGTTTATTCACCCTTTAGGAACATATTTTATGAATTAGGTGGAGATAAATTAAATATTACCACTGGGGATGCATTCCTAGAGTATATAAAAATATATGGTATTTCAGATGAATTTATAGAAACAAAGAGAAAATTAAGAGTTGAAAAATTCTTAACAGAACTTAAGATACTATCAAAAAATAATGCGGTAGATATTCAAACAGAACCTTTTGATGTGCATAAAAAAAATGTTATCACCTCATTTACAAATTTAGTAGCACCACCTAAAAAGTTAAGAGCAGCTTTTGTTTTTGAAAAAACTATTGATACTTCAGGTTGGAGTTATGTTCATAATTTAGGAAGAATGTACGCGCAGAAACAATTAGGCAGTGAAATTGAAACTACTGCTGTTGATAAATTTCAAAATGATGGTGATAGCTATGAAAAATTATGTGAATTATGTGAAGAAAATTATGATATCATATTTACTACATGTTCATGTTATCTTAATATAACTTTGAGAGCAGCTTTAAAATATGATAATATTAAGTTTTTTAATTGCTCCCCAGTAAAAGCTTTTAGAAATGTAAGTACTTATTTTGGACGCTCTCATGAACCTAGATTTTTAATGGGGCTTATTGCAGGTACAATTACAAAATCAAATATTATAGGATATATAGATATTTATAATGAAACTGAGATTATAACAGGGATTAATGCCTTTGCTTTAGGTGTTAAAACAGTAAATCCCAATGCTAAAGTTATGATTTCTTGGCTTAATGAAATAGGGGACGTAAATCACTCTAAAGAATTAATTCAAGAACTTCAAAGGCGGGGTGCAGATCTTATAATGCAAAATGATTTAACAGCTTTAGGTAAGGGTTCCAGAGATTTTGGGTTATATTCCTTAGAATATAGCCAAAAGGAGGAAGAATGGATACCTGAAGTAAACTATGGTTTAATTACATGGGACTTAGGAGCATTTTATGAGAAAATACTTAGAAATATTGTAAATGGTAGTTTTAAAGGTATATTTAGTACTGAATCTAAACGTGTAAGTTTTTGGTGGGGAATGGACTCGGGCCTTGTGGATATTATTTATTCAAAACATAATGTGCCCATCCAAACTCAAAAGTTAGTAGATATTATGCGGGAACTAATTATTGAAAATAGATTCCATACTTTTGCAGGCCCTGTGCAAGATACTCAAGGTGAAATTAGAATTAAGGATGGTGACATAGGAAACTATGAGGATATGTTATATATGGACTGGTTTGTGGATAATGTGGTAGGAGAACTTCCTGTGGAGGAATAGAATTTCAAAAGATGAGTAGGTGATTAAAGTTAAAGTATTATTAGTTTCAGATATTGAAGATAGTTATATTTGGGATCACTTTGATCATGAAAGATTTAGTGAAATTGAGCTAGTAATATCCTGTGGAGATTTAAAAGCAGATTATCTAGAATATATAGCTAATATGATTAAAGCACCCCTACTTTATGTTAATGGTAATCATGATGTAAATTATTTGAAAAAACCACCAGCTGGATGTATCTCTATTGATGGTAAGATTTTTGTATATAAAAATCTTAGAATACTAGGACTTGGAGGATCTATTGACTATAATAGCGGCCCTTTTCAATATTCACAAAAGGAAATGAGCAAACGAGCTTCAAAATTAAAATTGAGTTTATGGAAGAATAAAGGATTTGATATATTAGTAACTCATTCACCAGCAAAAGGCATAGGGGATGCAAAAGATCCTTGTCATCAGGGTTTTGAAGTGTTTATAGATATTTTAAATAAATACTCTCCAAAATATTTTTTTTACGGTCATCAGCATTTGGATTATGGAAAAGGTGAAAGGAAAATGATTTATAACACTACTACTCTTATAAACGCATTTAAATACCATATTGTTGAAATATAGAAAACCCATGGGTAATAATTTTGCCCATAGGTTTTCTATATTTTTATGTAATTAAGTTAACTACTAGCTGATATTTTCTTTGTTTTTAAGAAATCCCATTTAGTTTCTGTTGTTATAATTGCCAAAAATATAGTTATACAACCTATGACCATCTTTGAGGTAAATACTTCATTAAGCATTATAACAGATAAAATAGAGCCAAAAACTGATTCTAAACATAAAATAATAGCAGCGTGAGTGGAGGAGGTATATTTCTGTGCTACATTTTGTATAATGAATGCAAACATTGTACTGAAAATTGCTAAATAACCAATTGCAAAAATTGTATCTGAATTCATTTGCGCTGGTACTTTTTCATAGATTAAGGCAGCTATAAGTGAGAAAACTGCAGCGGAACCTAACTGTATTATTACAAGGGTTATAGCACCAACTTTTTGCGTGAAAAACCCAACAGAAACTATATGAGCTGCAAAAAATACTGCACATATTAAAGTCAAACCGTCTCCAAGTCCGATGTGTATACCTCCATCTAAGGTTAGCATTCCTATTCCTATAAAACATAGGAAAGCTGATGCTAACGAATAAGAATCTGGTTTTCTTTTGCTAATTATCCAATAAAGAAAGGGTACAATAACTACATTAGTTCCAGTTAAAAAAGCATTTTTACCAGCAGTTGTATATTTCATACCAATAGTTTGAGCGGCAAAGCCTAAAAAAAGGAGAAGTCCAACCAAAGTCCCAACCGCTAGCTGATTTTTAGTAATGTGCTTAATTTTTTTTCTGAAAACTAAGAGCATAATTATGGCAGAAATACCAAATCGCATTGCCATAATATAAAAAGGTGTAACACTATCTAAAGCACCTTTTACAGCTATAAATCCGCCACCCCAAACAATTGCTACTAGTAGTAAAGACATATCAGCGAGAATACTCTTTTTTTTGTCTGTATTTTTCATCATTAGCACTCCTTTAATATATGAGGCATCTTTGCCTTGTTATTTTTAAAAAATGAGAAGTTTGTTGTTATTAGGTTATAAGTTCTGTAATAAATATATTCTTTTCAATGCTTAAATCAATAAAATTTGAATCAATAGAAATGAGAGGCCTGGTAATATTATTTATGTCTATTTTAATTACCTTTCCTATAGAACCATCACTCAGCTTAACCATTTCACCAGTGTAGTAGTTTGACATTTGTGTGATAAAGGTAGTGAGATAATTATAATCAAATAAACCCATGCAATCATGTTGCATAATTTCTAATGCAACAAAGGGATTTTGTTTTTCTCCATAAACTTTATCCGAGGTCATTGCATCAAACATATCTGCAATTCCTATTATTTTTGCAAAAACACTAATTTTATCTTCTTTTAAATGTAGGGGATAACCAGAACCGTCTATACGTTCATGATGCATAAGAACACCTAAACTCACGGACTCGTCTAAATAAGGAATATTGCGTACAAATTCATAAGAGTAAACCGAATGTTTTTTAATTTGTTCAAACTCTAAATTTGTGAGTTTTGAAGATTTATTTAATATACTGGGGCTAACTTTTGTTTTACCGATATCATGAAGAAAAGCACTATAAGTTAAAAGTGTTAAATCTCTATTAGATAAATTTAACCATCTACCTAGCATAGAACTTAAAAATGCAACATTTACACAATGGCGTATAAGATATTCATCTATATTTCTAGAACTCGATATACTTTTTAAAATAGAACTATAATCATTAAGATCATCTAAAATTTCTTTAGACATAACTCGGATTTCTGTTAAATCGAGCTCAGGATTATTATCTATACTATTTAAAAAATTATTTATGCGATTTGAAAAATTATTTAGTACTTTTTCAGTTTGGGTTAAACGTTGCGAAATAGGTTCCTCCATTGCTTGTTCAAAATCATTAATAGATATAGTGTTTGATGGGTAAAAATCTAGTATTTTTTTTATTATGGAACTATTTAATGCACTTTCCTTTGTAAGTAAATTTAAGCCGTTTAGTATTAAATCTTCAGCTAAAATCATATTTGGCTTTAACTCGTAAATGCTTATACTTTTAACCTTTGGTTTCATAGATGCACTCCCTCTAAAATGAATTGATAAATTAAGTGAAATTAATGAAATATCAGTAGATATATTATATATTTGGATAATTTTATTTTACCATAGAAACTGACATTAGCCCAAATGAATGTTTTTTTATTTATTGACAATAATAATTAAAATATTTATAATTAACTATATCAGAGCAAAACACTAAGAATTGATTGAGTAATTTTAGTGGATGTTTGAAGAGGAGGGATATAGAATTATGGAAGTATACTTAGATAATAGTGCAACAACTATACCTTATGAAGAGGTTATTGAGGATGTATGTAGTACTATGAGAAATTATTATGGTAACCCATCTTCAGCTCATAGTTTAGGCTTTAAGGCAGAGCAAAAACTTAGGGAAATAAGAGTGAATATTGCGAGCAGTATAAATGCTATAAGCGAGGAAATAATATTTACATCAGGAGGAAGTGAAAGTAATAATTTTCTCATAAAGGGGTTTGTGAGACCTGGGTCTCATATAATAACTACTAAAATTGAGCATTCAAGTGTAGCAAACACATTTAAGGCATTAGAAGATTTAGGAACAAAGGTTACATATATTGATGTAGATGAAAGTGGTAGAATAGATATAGAGCAGCTCAGCAGTAGTATAAATCGCGATACTCAAATTGTTAGTATAATGCATGTTAACAACGAGGTAGGGGTTATACAGGATCTTGAGCTTATAGGAAAATTAATTAAAACAAAAAGTAATAGAGCTAAATTTCATGTAGATGCAGTGCAAAGTTATGGAAAAATTCCTATTGATGTAGAAAAATATAATATTGATTTATTATCTACTAGTGCACATAAAATCCATGGTCCTCGCGGAATTGGATTTGCATATGTACGGAAGGGTCTCATACCTATTAGCTTAATAAATGGTGGAGGACAAGAAAGAAATTTAAGGTCAGGTACAGAAAATCTTGCTGGGATTGTTGGATTTGGAACCGCAGTGAAAATTATGTGTAAAAATGAGCATGTAAATTTTAACAATGTTTTAGAGATAAAGAAATATTTCATAGATAAATTGTCTGAGCTAGATGGCGTTATAATTAATAGCAAGTTGGAAGATAGGTTTACACCTTATATACTAAATGTATCATTTATTGGTGTCAAAGGGGAGGTACTTCTACATTCTTTAGAAGAAAAGGGCATATATGTGTCTACAGGTTCAGCATGTTCAGCTAAAAACCCTAATAAAAGTAGTGAAGTATTAAAGGCTCTTGGAAGAAGTTTAGAGGAGCAAAAGGGAACTATACGGTTTAGTTTTTCAGAAGATAATAATAAAGAACAAATAGACTATGTTATATGTGAACTTAACAAATCACTAAAATTTTTGAGAAAGCTAAACAAAAGATAAAGGATAGGTCTATATAAGAAAAAGAGGAGAGCGAATAGATGAGAAAATTGATTTTAGTAAAATATGCCCCAGAAATCTTTTTAAAGGGACTAAACAGAGGTAAATTTGAAAAAAAACTTAAAGATAATATAAAAAATGTACTAATAGACATAGAGTACGAATTTGTTGAGGACTCAGGAAGATGGTTTATATGTTCACAGCAAATGGAGAAAATTATTGAAAAGGTTAAAAATGTTTTTGGAATAATGGAGATTTGCATTGTTACAGAAATTGAAGCAACCCTTGAGGAAATTCAAAAGCAAGCACTTATAGAACTTGAAGAAGACTCAGCTAAGACTTTTAAAGTACAAACCAATAGAGCAAATAAAGGCTTTAGTATGAATTCATTGGAAGTAAGTAGAAAAGTAGGGGCTTATATATTACAAAATAATGAAGGAGTAAGTGTAGATGTACATAATCCTAAGTGTACTATAAATGTAGAAATAAGAAATAAGGCATACATATATGCTAAAAGGATCAAGGCAGTGGGTGGGTTACCTTATGGAATGAATGGTAGCACTATGCTTATGTTATCTGGAGGTATAGACTCACCTGTAGCAGGTTATATGATGGCAAGGCGTGGGGTGGAACTGCATGCAGTTTATTATCATAGCCATCCATATACCAGTGAAAGAGCAAAGGATAAGGTAAAACAATTAACTAATATTCTAAAAGAATACACTGGGAAATTAACTTTGTATGTAGTACCTTTTACTGAAATTCAAATGCAAATTATAGAAAAGTGCAGAGAAGATGAATTAACAATAATTATGAGAAGATTTATGATGAGACTTGCCTGTGCTCTTGCTGAAAAATATGGAATAAATTCAGTAACTACTGGAGAGAGCATAGGTCAAGTAGCTAGTCAAACTATGGAAGGACTTGTAGTAAGTGATGATGTTTCTGATAGACCAGTTTTTAGGCCACTAGTGGCTATGGATAAAATAGATATTATGGACGTTTCAAGAAAGATAGCAACTTATGAAACTTCTATTTTACCTTATGAAGATTGTTGTACAATTTTTGTTCCTAAACATCCAAAAACAAAGCCAAGGTTAATTGAGATAATTAAGTCTGAATCAGTTTTAGATATTGATGGACTAGTTGAAAAGGCTATTTGTGAAATGGAAATTTATAAATAAATATATTCATGTTAATAGACTCATAATATGTATTAAATCATGTAAAGTGTAAATAATATTAGAAGAAATATGATTTTAAAATATATTAAAGAGGTGATTAACATGGCTAAAAAGGGTGGAGAAAAGAAATCGGGTTCTAAAGATACAAAAGATAAAACACAGAAAAAGAATCAAAAAGGCAATACAGTAGGTTAAAACAAAACATATTTAACTGCCAATTATCCTAAATGGATATTGGTTTTATTCCCAATTTTATAAAAAACAAATATGTTATTAAAAAAATAAGCCAACAAAAATGATAAATCGTTTTTGTTGGCTTATTTTATTTTATGGAAATTCATATAAATTGCTATTATTTTCACTTAAAAGAAATTATTATAGTATTAATGAAACAAAATTCATTTTATTATCGTCTAATATTTAGGATGGGAGGGATATAGGTGCCTATTGCGTTTTTAGTTCAAAAGGACAATGAAGAAAAAAAGGATATCCACAAGGAAATAGAGCGACTTATTAATTGCTATGGAGATGATGTTCTTAGAGTAGCATTTCTATATGTTAAGGATAGGAATAAGGCTGAGGATGTTTTTCAAGAAGTGTTTATTAAAGTATTTAAAAAATATGATTCCTTTAAAGGTAATAGTAGTGAAAAAACTTGGATTATGAAAATAACAATCAATGTGTGTAAAGACTATTTTAAAAGTTTTTGGATAAAGAGGGTTCTCCTAAATAGCCATGGAGATTATGACAGGGAAATTTGTAATGAGCAGTACGATGCTGAAAGCTTAGATGATACTATAATCAAATCTATAGAGTCACGGGAATTACTACACCAGGTTATGAATTTATCTATCAAATATAAGGAAGTAATTATTTTATATTACTATGAGGAATTTAATACTAGAGAAATTAGTGAAATGTTAAAGATTCCAGAAGGGACAATACGAACTAGATTATTTAGAGGTAGAGAATTACTTAAAAAGAATGTTACTGGGAGGATTGGATATGAGGGATAATTTAGATGAAATAAGAGATATATTTAATATAGAATTAAAGGATATAAAAGTAAGTGAAGAACTAAAGTTAAAGACACTAGAAAAATTGGATAAAAACAGTAGAAGATCAACAAACAAAGCCTTTATTCCAATGACTTTAACCATGGTAGCTTGTTTATTTATGGGATTTATAATATACCCTATATATAATAAAAACAATTTAATGAAAAATGAAGAAATAACTATGAATACTAGAAATCAAGAAATTAAAATATTAAAAGAGCCATATGAAGATACAGTAATGATTAAAGATAAAACTAAAATTACTGAAGATAAAGATAAGATTACTGAGGACAAACCTAGTAAAATAGTGGAAGAAAATAAAAAGCTAGTTAATAAAAATAGTAACCAAAAGAAGCAGGAAAAACAAACAATTATTTTAAATGAGAAGCCTGTAATACCATTTAAAATAGAAAGTTCAGTTTCAGAGGATAAAAAGGAAAAAGATACTATTGTTGCCACAAATGAAGTTATTGATAGTGAAAAATTGATAATTGAGGATAATAAAGATAAATCTGTAGTATTACAAAAGAAAAGTGATTTTAAATTCAATGAAGAAACTAAAATGAGAACACTATCTCTGCAGCAAGCAAAAAATATTTTTGGAGAAAGTATAAAAACTCCGGTTTATATACCTAAAGATTTTGTAATGGAAAAGATTTTAATACCAGAGAAATATGATGATTCATGCGAATTATATGAAATTATTTATAGCAATAATTCTCAGTATTTTAAGATAACTGAGTATAAAAACATAAAAAATAGTGGTCCAGAATCAAAAGTAGCAGAGGAAAGTATTATGATTATGAATGTAAATAAGATTTCAGTTAAATATATTTTACAACCAAGCATTGATAATAAGGAACTACCTTATGTTAAGTTGTTTTGGGAAAAGGATGGTAAAAAGTACAGTGTTGATGGTAATACACCATGGGCAGAACTGATTAATATTGCATATTATATTGTATTTTAAAATTAAATAAAGCATATTGGAATATGTAAAAAGGTTAATAAAATATAGTGATATTTTGTTAACCTTTTTATATGCAATTTTAACGACATAAATCATTATAATTCGAGTATTCCGAGAAAATTATTTACAAATATTTAATAAAAATATATACTATTTATAAAATATGAAAAATTAATTATATTATATTATATTAAGGAGAAGGTATGAAATTATATAATAAGTTTCTAAGTGGAGTATGTTTTGTAGCGGTAGTTTTTATAATAATCATATTATTTTTATCTAATAGTATATTATTAAGTGATTATGAGAAAATAGAAGAGAATAGTATCATTAAGAATGTGGAAAGAGTTAATAATTCCATAAATATAGAAGTAGATAGTATAAGTGATTTTGTGCAAGACTATTCAACGTGGGATGATACATATACATTTTTAGAGGATAATAATGAGCAGTACATTTCTTCGAATTTTAGCAATCTTTCATCACTTAGAAAGTTTGGAATTAATTTTATGATTTATAAGGATCGGGAAGGGAAGACTATATTAAGTAAAGGCTTCAACTTAAATACTGATAAAGAAGAGGTCCTTTCAAAAAAAATAGAAAGTGAAATTATGCTTAAGGCTAAGAAACTATTCATTATAAAACACTCAGAAAGTGTTAGTGGTCTTAGTGAAATTAATAATACACCCACTATAATTGTTACTGAACCTATAACGACCTCAGACGGTAGAAAAAAATCGGGAGGACTTATTATTGTAGGTAGGTATTTAGATACAAAGCAAATATCACAAATTGGTTCTAGTGTTAAGGTTAATTTGAGTATTGAAAAATATAATGAAACATTAGAGTTTAACAAAGACATAAACTGGAAAAACAATGTAGCTATTAAGAACATTAACAAGAAATATGCAATAGGTTACAAAATATTGTCTGATATTGAGGGTAATCCATATTTAGTTATTAAAATAAATACAATTAGAGAAATATATAGGCAAGCCACAAGGAGTATAACATATTTTGTTATCATTGTTATTTTGATAAGTTTGATTTTTTTAGGTATAGCATTGTTTTATTTAAACAAAGTTGTAGCAAGAAAAATAATGAAAATGAATACAATAATACATAAAATAAGTGACACAAAGGATTTAACTCTAAGAATGAAAGCGGATGGAAATGACGAGATTGCTTCCTTAGCTTCAGGTTTTAACGATATGCTAGATGAATTAAAAAAATATAGTGACCAAAACTTGGAACTTGCTAATAAAGATACCCTAACTGGACTTCCTAATAGAAAAATGATAATAGAGAACATAAACACAACTATAGAGAAAAGAAAAAATAATGGAGGTAAGTTTGCTGTATTGTTTATAGATTTGGATGATTTTAAAAGAGTTAATGATAGTTTAGGACATGATGTAGGTGATTTTTTAATTCAAAGGGTGTGTGTTCGATTTAAAGATGTTATATCTTCTACGGATGTAGCAGCACGCATTGGAGGGGATGAATTTATTATACTGCAGGACGATATAAACTCAGTGGGACAGGCTGAAAATTTAGCCTTGCACATAAAAAATGTTTTAAAAGAATCATTTGTATATATGGGTAATGAATTGTATACTGCAGCAAGCATAGGGATAAGTATATATCCTGATGATGGAGAGGATATAGTCAGTTTGATGAAAAATTCAGATATTGCTATGTACGAAGCTAAAAAAAATGGCGGGAACTGTTATAGGGTATATTCGGGGAATATGAATAAGGCGGGACTATCAAATCTTATTTTGGAGAGTAATTTATACAAATCTCTTGAAAAAAAAGAGATGCTCTTATATTATCAAGCTATTACTCACGTGCAAAGCAAAGGTATAATAGGTTTTGAAGCACTTATCAGGTGGAATCATGATGGGAAAATAATTCATCCATTAGATTTTATTCCTATGGCTGAAAATAACGGTTATATTATTGAACTAGGTGAATGGGTAATTAGGGAAGCTTGTAGGCAGTGTAGTGAATGGCAGAAGTCTGGTATGAAAACCTATGTTACTGTTAACATAACTTTTAAACAAATAGAGCAGTCCAATTTTGTAGATATAGTTACTAATGCATTAAAAGAAGCGAATATGGATTCAAAATATCTTGTTTTAGAAATTACAGAAAATGCAGCAATGCAAAATGTTGATTTAACAATAAAAACCTTGAAAAGGATTAAAAATTTGGGCGTAAGTATTGCTTTGGATGATTTTGGTACAGGCTACTCTTCTTTAAGTTATGTAAATAAGCTCCCTGTTGATATTCTAAAGATAGATAGGTCGCTAATTATAAACATCGCTGAAAGTACACAAAATATTGCAATTATAAAAGCCATAATTGCAATGGCACAAAGTATAAATATAAGAGTTGTGGTAGAAGGTGTTGAAGATATAGAGCAATTCATTATTTTAAAGGAATTAAAAAGTTATGCAATTCAAGGGTATTTGATTAGCAAACCAATACCTGCCAAGGAAATTAAAAGCTTAGTAGAAAGAAAGATAAATTTGCCATAGAAAGAATAATAACAATATTTAGAAGATTAAAAAATATTTCAGAAAATCATAAAAAAATGTTGAAAAAAGTAATAATACGTGATAATATGTATATAGTAAGTAATTAATATGTACATATTAATTATGATGTGTAATTAAATGTAAAAGTTTACAGTGGGAAATTAATTTAATAATTAAATTTGCGTGTTACTGATATCATCAGGCATGAGCATAAGTCATTATAGTTTAATAGCTAAAGCTATTGATATGACTTTGCTTATGTCTTTTATTTTTGCTAACATGCCACAAAGGAGAGGGGAATATAAATGAAAAAAGCTTTTGGTGTTTTACAAAAGGTAGGAAAAGCTTTAATGCTACCGGTAGCACTTTTACCAGCTGCAGGATTACTACTTGGATTTGGTAACATGTTTCAAAGTGAACAGTTTTTAGTAAATGCTCCAATATTTAATGCTGGTTGGTTCCAAATGGTAGCTAAAATCATGGAACAATCAGGGGATGTTATTTTTGGTAACCTTGCATTATTATTTGCAGTAGGAGTTGCAGTAGGGCTAGCTGAGGGTGAAGGAGTTGCAGGACTTGCAGCAATAGTTGGTTTCTTAATAATGAACAAAACACTAGGTATTGTTGCTGGAGTTACTCCAGAACTCGTAAACAGAACACATCCACAATTTGCAAGCGTATTAGGTATCCCAACACTTCAAACGGGAGTATTTGGTGGTATTATAATAGGTATTGTAGCGGCGCAATTATATAAAAAATATTATAACATTGAATTACCTTCTTATCTAGGGTTCTTTTCAGGTAAGAGATTTGTACCTATTGTTACAGCAGTAACGGCTATTGGAATAGGTATTGCAATGAGTTTCGTTTGGCCTCCAATCCAACATGGCTTAAATGTATTTTCAAAAAGTATGATTGAGGCTAATCCAACATTATCAGCTTTTGTATTTGGAGTAATAGAAAGATCATTAATTCCTTTCGGATTACATCATATTTTCTATAATCCATTTTGGTATCAATTTGGTGAGTATATAAACAAAGCTGGTCAAGTGGTTAATGGAGATCAAGCCATATTTATGGCTCAGTTAAAAGATGGTGTAAAGTTTACAGCAGGTACATTTATGGCTGGTAAATTCCCATTTATGATGTTTGGACTTCCAGCAGCAGCACTTGCAATGATTCATGAAGCAAAACCTGAAAAGAAAAAAATCGTAGCTGGTATTATGATATCTGCAGCTTTAACTTCTTTCTTAACAGGTATTACAGAACCAATTGAATTTTCATTCTTATTCGTAGCACCAGTATTATTTGGAATTCACTGTGTATTTGCAGGATTATCCTTTATGACAATGCAACTTTTAAATGTTAAAATAGGAATGACTTTCTCAGGTGGACTTATAGATTACTTACTATTTGGTGTAATTCCAAATAGAACAGCTTGGTGGCTAGTAATCCCTGTAGGTTTAGTATTTGCAGCACTTTACTATTTTGGATTCCGTTTTGCTATAAGAAAATGGAACCTTAAAACTCCAGGTCGTGAAGTAGATGAGCAGGAAGATGCAAGTACTTCAAAAACTAATCTTAAAGGTCAAGAACACGCAATAGCAGTATTAAAAGCGTTAGGTGGAAAAGAAAATATCACAAATTTAGATGCCTGCATTACTCGTTTACGTGTAAGTGTTGTGGATTCTAAAAATGTTGATAAAGCGGAACTTAAGAAATTAGGAGCTGCTGGTGTGCTTGAAGTTGGAGACAGTGTTCAAGCAATATTTGGAACAAGAGCAGAGCATATAAAGACAGAAATTAAAGAAGTTATAGCTAAGGGTTTAGATAAATAATATATATATATCCTTAACTGCTAATAGATTTTAACATGAAAAGCCATTAGATAAGTATGATACTTATCTAATGGCTTTTTATATATTAAAAAGCAAATTAAAGGATGTACCCATACATTTGACTGATATAAGTTAACTAGTATAATAAATACTGTAAATGATTACAACAACAGGTAAGAGGGGGAGAATTTATGAAAGTTAAAAGAGTAGTACTTTGTGGGCTTTTTGCAGCATTATGTTTTATAGGAACTTGGTTACATATTCCTATAAATGTAAGTGGAAGTCCCACAATGGTTCATTTAGGAACAACAGTTATATTTCTTACAGCAGTTATAATTGGTAAGGATGCAGCTTTTGCAGGAGGTATTGGATGTGCATTATTTGATGCGACAAATCCTGCTTATATAGCTTGGGTTTTACCTACATTAATAATAAAAGGATTAACAGGATATACAGCAGGAAGTATTGCTTTTGCAAGAGGAAAAGAAGGTAGAAGTATGACACAAAATGTTATTGGCTTTATAGCTGGTGGAGTAGTATCATTACTTGGATATTTTCTTGTTAACTGGTTTGTATTTGTAGGCTTTAAGGTTGCAGTAGTGAAAATGGTATCATCTTTAATAACAACGGGATTAGGAGTTGCCATAGCTATACCTTTAGCAGCTATTATTAAACCAATGTTAAGAAGAAGTGGAGTGAATTTAGCTAAATAAGACATATAAAACTATAAAAAACCCCCTATAACTTGTTATGGGGGATTTTTTTTGCAACATAATATTTAGCGTTTTATATTATAGATTATTTAAGACATAGATTATTTAAGACATAGATACATTTTGAATAATACAAAAAATGGTATAGATATAAAGTTAATATTAATTAAATTATAAAGAAAAAACAAAATATGACGATATATAATATGAAAGAATTTGCATTTGTCTAAAAATGCAATAAGGAGGATGGAAATTGAATAAATTGACAATCAGAAATAAACTAATTTTAATATTTACATTTATATTAATTGTGCTAGTAGGAATGGGGACTTACTCAGTAAAAATCATTAAAGCGGTCAATGATAGGTCAACAATAATAACAATGGAGAATATTCCAGGAATCCAACAATCTGGGAATATTAATACTATGACATCAGATTATAGAATTTTAGAGTTTAATCATATTATATCCGTTTCTAATGAAAATATGAATAATATTGAAAAATCAATGGATGAAAAAAGCAATGAAATAAATAAATCATTCAATGAATATGGGAAAACTATCACAACGGGTGATGATAGAGAAATGTATAATGCAATAAACAGTCAGTGGACTAAATATTTGGAACTTCACAAGAAAGTAATAGAATTAAGCAGGAAGTTAAAAACAGAAGAGGCTATAAAAATAATGAATAATGAGGGTAAACAAGCTTTTGATACAGTTAGTAATGAACTGATAAAACTGGTGGAATATAATAACAAAGATGCAAAACAAACATCAGATGAAGGTGACATTGCATATGGAAAATCTAGAAATACTTTTATAGTTATTATATTAATATCAGTTTTATTAGTAGTAGCTGCAGGTGGTTTAATAATAGCAAGCATTGTTAAACCTATAAATATTTTAAAAAATGAAATGGAAACATTAGCAAGTAAAGGCGGAGATTTAACTCAAGAAATCAAAATTTCTTCTAAGGATGAATTAGGTGTTCTTGCAACTGCTATAAATAAGTTTTTAGCTAATTTAAGAACTATAATGATTGAAGTAAATGAAAATACGGCATCTACAGTTCAAACCGTAGATATAATTAGCAAAAACATGTATAGTTTGAATATGCAAATAGAAGATGTATTTGCAACTACTGAAGAGTTAGCTGCTGGTATGGAAGAAACAGCTGCATCTACAGAGGAAATAAATGCAACAGTTAATGAGGCTAATTTAGTTGTTGATTCTTTAGCAAACAAAGCTAGTGATGGGGAGGTTTCTTCTAAAGAAATAAATGATAGAGCAGTAAACTTAAAAAATAATGCGTTAAAGTCCAGGCAAGATACCAGTAAAACTTATTTTGATGCAAAGACTAAATTAGAAAAAGCCATTGAAGACTCAAAGGTAGTAGGACAAATAAATGTACTTTCAGATACAATACTTGAAATATCTTCTCAAACTAATTTATTAGCACTTAATGCAGCTATTGAGGCAGCTCGTGCAGGGGAAGCTGGTAGAGGCTTCTCTGTAGTAGCAGATGAGATAAGAAAATTAGCAGAGCAATCCAATAATACAGTAGTTGAAATACAAAAGATTACAGGAACGGTGACATCTGCAGTTTCTAATTTATCAACTGGTTCTATTGGAGTATTAGAATTTATAGATACTAAGGTGCTAAAGGATTATGAGGATTTAGTAGAAACAGGAGATAAATACAGTAATGATGCTAATTTTGTTAATACTTTAGTAGGTGATTTTAGGTCAAGTACATTGGAATTATCAGAGTCAATTGAGGTTATTGTTAAAACAATGGATGGAATAACCATTGCTGCAACAGAAGGTGCACAAGGTACTATAAATATTACAGAAAAACTTACAGATGTGGTACAAAAATCAAGTGAAGTTATAGATGAAACTAAAGCTGCGAAAGAAAATTCAGATAAACTGTTAAGTATTTTATCTAAGTTTACAGTATAGTAATCAGGTATATGGGACACTAAGGTTCGTTGTGAAGAAATTTCGTAGAACTTGCTACAGGAAAGAATATAACAGATATTGCACACCTAAAATGTGAAAAATAGTAAATGCTGTATAAGACACTTATGAGGTGTCTTTTTTTCGAACAAAATTATTCATTAAAATTAAGAAATTGATGTATAGCATCCAAATTTATAATTTAATAGAAAGTTCAGAAGATTATATTTATAAAAACATTGACTAATGGGAAAATGTACAATATAATCAATATATAGACAGTTTAACAGAGTCGGTATATTCAAAAAATTACTATGAAAGGGGAACTGAAGAATGATTATTATGTTGTTACAATTATAATAAATTTAAAATTTAACAGTAAGATCATAGCAGAAAAACTATAGGTATAAGTGTTTTTATAAAATCTATATTTTAGGTTTATTTGAAATACTCAAAGTATATAGTAATCTATAATGTTAAAGATTATATTTTTAATAGTTTAGGTTTATTTGCTGTGGATTTTAGAGTTTTAAATATATTGATTGAACAACATCAATTACAATTCTTTGAATTTCATTAACATTACAGTAAGTTATAAAAGTGCTAGGAAGTATGTTTTTACTTTAATGCTAGATTTATAAAAAGTAATTACAGCTTAGCGTTATCTTGCTTAATAATAATTTGAAATTAGAGCTGTGTTGTTTTTGACAATACAGCTTTTTATTTTAAATAAATATATATGTTAGATATTTATCCATAGTTAAAATATTTGGATGAAATCATATATAATAATGAAATTTCGGCACTTTAGGTGACTGGTTAAAAGGATGTAGATGAATGTATGTTCATATGCATCTTTAATTTTTTGAAAAAGGGACAGTTAAGAAATAATAAAGGTTATATCAATGGTCAAGTAGGATTAATTGGGAACGGTTAATAAGTTCTGTAATTTACCAAATATAAAAGGGGCGATTATGATGGAAATTAAAAATCAAATAATAGAAAACTTAGATAAGGTACTTAATGAATATACGGTAAAAAACTATATTCCAGGCCTGGCAGTAGGTGTGGTTTATGATAATGAAGTTATTTATACAAAAGGCTTTGGTGTGAAAAATATTGAGACTAAAGAATCAATAAATGAATACTCACTATTTCATATGGCGTCAGTATCAAAGACTTTCATAGCTACAGGAATAATGCAGTTAGTGGAGCAAGGTAAAATTCAATTAGACTCACACTTGATAGAGTATTTACCTTATTTTGAGATTAAAGATGATAGATACAAGAAAATATTAGAGAAGTTAATCGGTGAGAGTAAATAACTGGGGACGGTTAACAACTTTTTTAAGTTTTAACGACATTTCAGAAGGAAAATCTTCTACTTATATAAGTGGGAGATTTATGCTATAAAAAAAATAAAACTTCAGTTGGAGTCTAAATATCCTTCTAAAGTCGTTAATATTGGAGTTTCGAAGAAGATGATTTAATTAAGGGGAAGTTCTGAAAATTATTTATAAATGGAGGGTAACATTATGTATACAAAAACTGAAATTTTACAAATTGCGAGAGAGCAGTTAGCACTGGACTATAATTGCCAGGTATCTGATTTTGAAAAAGAAAAAAATACAATAGTTGAAAATAAGCTCACTTATGGTAGACGTATTTATGATAATGACGGATGCTTTTTAAAACTACTCTGTTTTGGTGGGAAAGTAATTATAAGTACATCACCTATAATGATGTCTTGGTGTGAAGAAAAAATGCTAAATAGAGATGTATGGATTTTTGAATATCCCAAACTACGAGTAATAGATAAAAAATTGCAAGAATTTGGACATGAAATAGCAGATATTCACCACTATTATCTACCAAATCCTAAGGTGGCGTGTATAGAACCTATTACCAATGTAAAATGGTATGAGTGTGAAGATATTTTGCAGTTTCAGAATGATGATAGATTCGGACAAGCTTTTGTTTTTGATGAAAATCATCCAGATGTGCTTGCAGTTGCAGCTTTTAAGGGAGATAACATAATGGGTATGGCAGGTGCCAGTGCAGATAGCAAAACTATGTGGCAAATTGGAATTGATGTTTTGCCTGAGTATCGTGGCCGCGGTATAGGGACAAACTTGACTATACTTTTAAAGAATGAGATTTTGAAACGAGGGAAAGTGCCTTTTTATGGCACAGTGGATTCTCATTTTCATTCACAGAATATTGCTATAAATGCTGGATTTTTTCCAGCATGGGCAGAGCTTTATTCCCAAACAAAAGAAGAGGAAAATTAAACATGAAAATCAAGGGGGAAATTAGAATGAATATAAGCATAAAAGAATTACAGCAAGATTTATTTATGAATACAGCTAAAATGATAACGAAGCTTATGAATTATCATAGAAAATTAACTAATGCACCAAAAGAGTTTTGGCAAAGTGATGAAGAATCAGTTGAAACACTTAAGGAATGGCAGGGAACGGGGAAAGTGTATAGTGTTTTCAAAGATGAAATACCAGTAGGCTTTTTCTATGTAAGATTTGGAGGTCAAAATGTTGCATGGTTAGAGGATTTTTATATTTCAGAAGAATTTAGAGGGCAAGGTGTAGGCAAGAAGGCTATGGCAGCATTAGATGAACTTATGAGAGAAAAAGCGATAATAACAATGTTTGTTGATGTTATTCCTAGAAATACAGGTGCTATTAAATTATATAGGGAATGTGGGTTCGATCATTTAAATATGATTCAGCTTAGAAAAAATTATGATGAGAGATTAAACAAACAAGAGGATATAGATGTATTGGGATTTCAATTTAAGAAGTATTAGAAAGTTGGGGACGGTTAACAAAATTAAAATAATATAAAAAGTTTTTAACTGTCCCCATTGCTCACATAGGAGGAGAGATTAATATGAACAAAGAGATAATAATGAATTTATATGAAATACAACCAAGTCAATTATATGTAAATTCAATGAAGTTACAAAAGGTTTTAAGCTGGTTTAAACCAGAAGATATTAATAGTTATGAAGCAATACCTATTAAAAAATTAAATAATAAAATAATTTTTACAGATGGTCATACAAGAGCATATGCAGCATATTTAAATGGAATTAATGAGATAAAAGTATATTGGGATGAAGATGATTTAGATTGGGATGCTTATCAGATATGTGTTGATTGGTGCATTAATGAGAATATAAATTCTATAGTGGATTTAGAGAAAAGAATTATTTCAGATGAAGAGTATAAAGTTTTATGGCTCCAAAAATGCAAAGTAATGCATGAGGAATTAGAAAATAAATAATAGAGTAGTTGGATATTATGGCTTTTTGTTAACGGAACCTACGTTAGGAGATGAGAAGAAGTGGATATATTAAATTATTCAGATGGATATATTAAAGAAATAGTTTCAAAATTATTAAATGAGAATATAGAAGTAGTACCAATAGGAAATCATGAACTTCAAAGACACCTTGTTTATATCGTTAAAAATGAAAGTGGAATAATAGGAGTAGTTAAGCTTTATTACAAAAAGAATAGATGGAATAGGGAAGTGGCTTCGTTAAAATTCCTTGAAGGAAGTGGCGTTAAAGCACCTAAAATCTTAAAGTTAGGCAAACTTTGCGGTGGTACAGAGTGGCTTTTTATGGAGCATAAAGAGGGTGAAGTATTTGCCAAAGTTAAAGATGTTATGAGTGAAGATAATGTAAAAGAAATATATGAAACAATGGGAGAACAGCTAGGTAAAATACATAGCTTAAAGACCTTTGATTTCTTTGGTAATTGGGATGAGAATGGAAAAAGTATAGATAATAAAAAAGATTTTTCTAGGCTTTTTAGAAAAAATGTTGATGCAATTTTGAAGGAGCTCTTTGACCAACATTTAGAGGAAGAACCACTTCAAAGACAATGTGCAGAAATTTTAAAGGGAAAGTTTAACTTAGTAGATGATGTTAAAGTATCATATCTTCATAATGGGGATTTTGGAGAAAGAAATATTCTTGTTAAGAAAGTAGATAATAAGTGGGAACTTTCAGCATTAATTGATTTTGAACATTGCATTCCATATGATAGAGATTCAGAAATAATTGATTGCTACTATAAACTAACAGATGAAAATCAAAAATTTGCAGAGGCTTTCAAATTAGGTTATGAAAAACACATGAAATTTAGTAATGATTTAGAAAAGAAAAAGCAATTATATGAACTTTATGGAGGACTTAGTATATGCAGTTGGGCTAAAATACAAGCACCCGATTATTACTGGGAAGGTATAGATATACTTAAGAAATATTCATAATGGGATACATTTAATAAATGATCAGTGTTTATGAGGGGTAGTGGGAGTGAATTATATGGTTAAAATAAATACAATAAAAAATAATGAAATAGATAAACTAGCAGAGTTTATCGCATTTATGAATTCTAAAGAAAATTATAATATAGGATACTGTGAAAAAACGAAAGAAAAAGTACTTAATGCTTTATATGAAGATTTTGAAGAGGGGAATATTGAAAAATATTTTGTTGGTGCATATGATGGTGAAAAGCTTATAGGGGTGCTCGGGATAGATGTAGAGGAGGAAAAGAGCTATGGAGAATTATGGGGACCTTTTGTAGATGAATTATATAGTGAAGAAAATGTTTCTAGTAAACTATTGTTACTTTTAAGAAAAAATATATTAAATTGCTGTGCTAGTTTTGGGATATTTTGTAATAGTAAAAACATCCAATGTATACAATTTGCGAAGGAATATGGATTTAAAAATAATGGTGAACACTTTATTATGAGCTTGGGTAGAGATGATTTTAAAGAAATTTTTGAAGTGAAAGATTTTGAACTTACATTCGAATACAATAATGAATTTAAATTACTTCATGATAAGAATTTCCCTAATACTTATTATTCAGGAAGCGATATTTTAAGCCGTATTAATGAATGTAGAAAGGTGTTTTTTATAAAAGATAATGAGAAATTGATTGGATATACTTATGTAGAGGTTGAACCAGAATTTGGTGAAAGTTGTATTGAATTTTTCGGAGTTAGAGAAAATATGAGAGGTAAAGGATTAGGCGGTAAATTAATTAAAATAGCAATCAATTGGATTTTATCTTTTGAAAAAATAGGTAATATTAGATTATGTGTTGGTTTAGAAAATTTGCAGGCAATTGGGTTATACAGTAAGGTAGGGTTTAAAGAAGAAAGTAAGATGTTATTTTATAAGAACTGAACTTATAATGAAAGATAAGATGGAGGACTTTAAAGCAGAAGTTTTTGAAAAGCTTAGAGAAATTAAAGAGGTAGAAGGGATAGCTGCTACAATGTCCGTTTTATATGCTTTTGGGAATAAATAATTTTAAAATGGGGATATGTATTATGAAGATACAAGAATAAATAAGAGAAATTTTTAATAAATATGCACAAGACAATAATTTTTCAGGGGCAGCACTGGTTAAAAAAGGAGATTTAACTATATTTAATGGGGCATATGGAGAGGCGCATAAGGGCTTTGAAATTAAGAATACAATCACAACAAAATTTGATACAGCATCTATTACAAAATTATTTACTACTGTTGGAATACTTCAGTTAATTGATAAAAGCTTAATATCCTTTGAAGATAAAATTTTAGAAATTTTAGATATAAAAGACAATACTATATCAAAAGAGGTTAATATTTATCATCTTTTAACGCATACCTCTGGAATTTGCGATGATGCAGATGAAGAAGCAGGTGAAGAGTATGAAGATATTTGGAGGGAAAAACCAAACTATTCGGTAAGAGAAACGGTTGATTTTTTACCACAATTTATTCATAAAGAACCTAATTTTGAGCCAGGAAATGGTTGTAGGTACAATAATGTTGCCTTTGTTTTGTTAGGACTCGTTATTGAAAAAATTACAGGGCGGAAATATCGTGAATATATAAAAGAAAATGTTTTTAATAAAATAGGTATGAGTAGTACTGGCTTCTATAGTATGGATGGAGTAAATGAAAATGTTGCAGAAGGATATGCAGAAATATGCAATGAAAAAGATGAGGTTATTGGATGGAGAAAAAACATATATTCATATCCACCAATAGGATCACCAGATTCCGGAGCATATACAACGATTGCAGATTTACAATGGTAGGGTATTGTCTAAATCAATGACAGTGGATTTATTTACACCAAAAGTAGTGCACACAAAGTATGAAAAAATCACACATATGATGGGCTATGGTTATGAATTCATTGTTAGAAATGATAATAATGAAGTGATATATATAACTAAAGATGGTTGTAACCCTGGCGTGGCATGTAAATTCACTTATTATCCTTCCATAGATACAATACTTGTAGTTCTTGCAAATCAAGATTGTAATGTTTGGGATTTAGCTGGGGAAGTTGAAGAGATATTAATAGGTAAGATAAATTAGATTAAGCAAGGAGGAAATAAAGTGACAATAAGTTATAGAAAATACAAAGATAAAGAGGATTTAATAAAGATAAGAGAATTTCTAATTGAAAGTGTATCGATTACAGGACCAAAGTTTTATTGTAACATAGGGAATTTTGAATATTGTTCGTTACTAGATTTACCACAAGGAAAAGGTTTAGAAAGTATAGATGAGGCACTTAAGAATATTTATTTATGGTTTGAGGATGAAAAGCTTTTAGGGGGAATATCGCCAGACGAAGATTCATTAGAGTTTCTTATTAATCCTAATATAAGAGTTCCATTTCAGCAAATGATTGATATTGGGGAAATGGCTTTAAAAGATTCTATTGAAGAATATGAGAAAATTGAATGGTGGGTTTATGATGGAGATACTGAAATAGAGGAGGCACTAATAAAAAAAGGATATTGTAATAGTGGAGAATATAGACCCCATCGTGTTTTTGACTATAGTGTTCCAGTGGAAATACCAGTGCTACCAGAGGGTTATTATATAAAGAATTTATCAGAGGTTTCTGATAAAAACAGTTTAATTTATATTTACAAGAACTGTCTAGGAATGCCTGTAGATGAAAAAACTCTAGAAAATTTTACTGAGAATGCTACTTACAGAAATGAATTGGATGTTGCAGTTATGGCACCAGACCATACTGTAGCTGCATTTTGTAGTGGGACATATGATGAGAAGAATAAAATGGCAAGTTTTGAAGCTGTGGCATGTCATTCCAATCATAGATGTAAAGGATTAACTAAAGTAATTATGCGTTATGCATTACAAAAAGCTAGAGAGTTGGGAGCTGAAAAGTCAACAGTTCAAACAAGCGACCCAAAGAGACATCTAGCTCCAAATAAACTATACGAATCAGTAGGGTTTGAATTAGTTGGTAATATAAATTTCTGGAGAAAGAAAATATAAAATCACACAAATACTAATGGGATGGTTAAAAACTATTTAACTTTTTTAATAGTTCAATAAGTTGTTAACTGTCCCCAAGAAAGGAGAATTAAAATGGATACACAGTTTAAACAATATATAAAATTATTATGGAAATTTTTAAAGCCACAAAAGCTTAGAGTATTTTTGCTTACCTTAATTTTAGGCAGTAGTGTGGCATTACAATTAGTTAATCCACAGATTTTACGTTATTTTATAGATGCAGCGACGGAAGGAAAGTCAGCTAAAATGCTAACTATAGCTGCGCTTATATTTATAGGTGCAGCATTAATTCAGCAGGTGCTTGCCATTATAGCAACCTATGTAAGTCAAAATGTAGGGTGGACAGCTACTAATGCATTAAGGGTAGAGCTCGTGGAGCATTGTATTAATTTAGATATGAGCTTTCATAAAAGTCACCAACCGGGAGAAATTATTGAAAGAGTAGATGGGGATGTTACGGCATTATTTAATTTCTTTTCAAAATTTATGATAAATGTTTTAACCAATGGAGTATTGGTCATAGGTATATTAATTCTTTTATTTAGAGAAGATTTTAGAGTGGGTATAAGTTTATCTATTTTTGCGTTTGCTGCTATGTATACTCTTTGGAAAATTCAAGCGAATTCTGTGGACAAATGGGTTAAGAATAGAGAAACCGGTGCTAAGTTTTATGGTTTTCTAGGAGAAGAGATTGGAAACACAGAGGATGTTCGTTCTAGTGGTGCTGAAGAGTATGTTATGTATAAATTTTATAAGCAAATAAGAAATTGGCTTCCAATTACGAAAAAAGCTAAATTAAGATATTATCTTATGTGGGCAAGTACCTTAGGTATTTTTGCTATAGGAAATATTATCGCCTTTGGTGTGGGTGGATATCTATGGAGTAGGGGGCTAATTACTATTGGAACAGTTTATTTGATTTTTAATTATACGGAATCCTTAAGTAAGCCTATTGAGGAAATAAGAACTCAGCTCGAGGATTTACAAAAGGCTGGAGCAAGTGTAGCTCGGGTTCAAGAACTTTTAAATATGAAATCAAAGATAGTGGATGGTACTGAAAAGTTACTTAGTACTGGAGCAATATCTGTTGAAGCTAAGAATATTTCTTTTGAATATGAAGAGGGGGTTCCAGTATTAAAGGATGTTTCTTTTAATATTCCTAAAGGAAAGGTGCTTGGAGTTTTAGGACGTACAGGTAGTGGAAAGTCAACTCTGGCTCGTATGCTAGCAAGACTTTATGATCCAAAGACGGGTGATATTTATATTGAAGGTAAAAAACTAAATTCAGTATCACTGAAGGAACTTAGGCGGAATACGGCTTTTGTAACACAGGATGTTCAACTTTTTAATGCTACAGTTAGGGAGAATTTAACCTTCTTTAATCCGAATATTAAAGATGAAGAAATACTAGCTACACTGTATGATATAGGACTACAGGAATGGTATAATTCATTACCTAATGGGCTAGACACTATCCTAGATGCTGGTGGAGGTGGGTTATCAGCTGGAGAAGCGCAGTTACTTGCCTTTGTTAGAGTTTTTCTAAAGAATCCAAGTCTTGTTATACTAGATGAGGCGACCTCTAGGCTGGATACTATAACAGAACAATTAATTGAAAGAGCTTTAAATAAACTTTTAGAAAATAGAACTTGTATTATTATTGCTCATCGTTTATGGACAGTTCAGAGAGCAGATGATATTTTGATTTTAGAAAATGGAAGCGTTATAGAATATGGCAATAGGGAAAAATTATTAAGGAATAAAGAATCTAAATTCTTCAATTTACTACAAAAAGGTATGGAAGATGTGGAAGAATCCATAATTGCGTAGAAGAATAGTTGAGAATTAATTTTAGAATATAAGGAATACGGGGTGATAAATAAATGGAAAATAGCATAAATGAAATACGGATGAAAAAAGAAAATAAAGGGGATATGAAGACCTTTCGACTTATGTGGGAGCTTATAAAATATAGACCATGGCTTTATTTTGTTAATTGTTTAATATGGATTTTTATTCTTGTATCTCCAGTAATACCAGGACTTATAGCTAAGGAGTTTTTTGACACTCTTAGTGGAAAAGCAAGCCTCAATATTGGTATTTGGGGGCTTATAGTCTTAATAGCAGTTACGGCAATTGTGACTATTATGGGGATATTTTGTGGAGCCAAAACTGATATTGTTCATAGATTTACTATGAGTGCACTTATTAGACGAAATTTGCTCCAATGTATTCTACAAAAACCAGGGTCAAATTCAATACCTTATTCAGTAGGTGAGGCTGTTAACTGTTTTCGTGATGATGCTGAGCAAGCAGAGGATGCAATTAGCTGGACACTAGATGTAATTGGAACAGCAGTATTTGCTATAGTAGCAATAGTTATTTTATTAAATATAAATGCCAAGATTACTATATTTGTATTTACGCCTTTAGTAGCAGTAGTAGCTATTGCACAGATTGCTAGTGAGCGTGTAGAAAAATATAGAAGGGCTTCTAGAGAAGCTACAGGAAAAGTTACAGGGGCTCTTGGAGAGATATTTGGGTCGGTACAAGCTATTCAAGTTTCAGGTTCAGAAGATTATATTATGAATCACCTAAATAAGCTTAATAGAGAGAGACATAAAATGGTACTTAGAGATAGTGTATTAAGTCAACTTTTAGATTCAGTATTTACTAATACAGTGAGCATAGGTACAGGATTTATTTTGCTTTTAGTAGGGCAAAGTATGAAAGTGGGAAGCTTTACTGTAGGGGATTTTGCATTGTTTATATATTATTTAACATTTGTAGCTGATTTTACTCACTCCTTTGGAACTTTTATATCTGATTATCAGCAAACAGGTGTAGCTTTTAAACGTATGCATGAACTTTTACAGTGGGAACCACAAGAAACTTTGGTAAAGCATAATCCATTATATTTAAAAGGAAAACTTGAGAAGCCAAAGTGCAATTTAAATGTAGAAGGAAAAAAATTGAAAAAATTAAAAGTAGAAGGATTAACTTATGTATACAAAAATTCAGGTGGCGGGATAAAAAATATTAATTTTATGTTGAAGGAAAAATCTTTTTCCGTAATTACAGGGCGTATAGGCTCAGGAAAAACCACGTTACTAAAGACTTTGCTTGGGCTACTTCCATCAGATAGTGGCTTAATATATTGGAATGGTGAAAGAGTAAAAGAACCTTCAGAATTTTTTGTGCCACCAATTAGTGCTTATACAGCGCAAGTACCAAATTTATTTAGTGACACTATGCGAAATAATATATTACTAGGGCTTCCAGAAAATCAGGTAGACTTAAATAGTGCCATTGCTTCAGCAATACTTAAGGAGGATTTAGATGCCTTAGAAAATGGACTTGATACAGTTATAGGTCCTAAAGGAGTTAAACTATCAGGAGGACAAATTCAAAGAGTAGCAGCTGCTCGTATGTTTGTAAGAAACCCAGAGCTATTAATTTTTGATGATATATCAAGTGCGCTTGATGTAGAAACGGAAATGAAACTTTGGAATAGAATTTTTGAGCAGCAAGATAAAACCTGTTTAGTAGTTTCAAACAGACGTTTTGCACTTCAAAAGGCAGATAATATTATAGTTATGAAAGATGGACATGTGGAAGCACAAGGAACTTTAGATGAACTATTAGAAAACTCTGAGGAAATGAGGCAGATTTGGGGTTCATAGAAATAAAATTAAGTGAAGTCAAATAATATGAAAAAATACACCCATGTAAAGGTGTATTTTTTTAGATTAAGAAATACTAAATTTTATGATAGGCGTGCAATAACAGTCATAATTATGCCCATAGCCATAAAGCATATACCTACAACTTTTTGTAAAGTCTTTTCATTGAATTTATTAGCATAGCGTGAACCGACTACACCACCAATAACTGCACCTACACTTATTATAACTCCTAAAGTGAAATCTATATTGCCTCTAGCCCCATAACCAATAGTAGAGGAAAAAGCTGTTACAGCCATTATTAAGGTAGAAGTACCTATTGCTTTATGAAGAGGAAAAGATAATATCATTATTAAAGCTAAAAGGATCATAACTCCTCCACCAGCTCCGAATATTCCGCTTAATATTCCTATGCCTAACCCAATAATTAAAGCAACTACTATTTTCTGCCACTCATGTTTGAAGTTAATAAATTTCTTTGGAGCAGTTGATTCAGCTTTCTTATTTTTAAGGCCCTTACGTAACATAGCAAAACCTGCTAAGAGGAGCACAATACCAAAGCTTGAACTAAGGTTACTATCGCCCATGTTGCTTGCGAGCATTGCTCCAAGTTGAGCACCAAAAATAGAAGTTATAGCTATCCATATACCAGATTTTAGTTCGATATTTCCACTTTTATAATATGAATAAGATACAGTTAAAGATGCTATTACATCTACGAAAAGACTAGTACCAATAGCTGTGTGAGCGCTAACTGAAAAAAACATAGTTAAAATGGGAACTATAATCATAACACCACTAGCGCCAATAAGGCTTGTTATAACACCTGTACCAATACCTGTAATTATTGCTACTAGATAAAGATAAACACTCATAAAAATCATCTCCTTATTTTATAGATAAATTTATAAATTCAACCAGAAAGTTAATATTGTCATTTTTATTTTCAGGATGAAGTTGGAATGTTGTTAATATTAATAATAGTAATGATTCAGTTAACATAACATCTACGTTATTACATTTACTCAATGTTTCTATTTTACTAACAGAGCTAATTATATTTTTAACTTTTGTGAGTAAATTATTTTTTAGATTATTAAAATTTTCATCTTCGTTTAATTCAAAAGGTGAATTACCGAGGAAGTGTTTGCCTAGACCATTTCTGGTTTCAGTGTCTTCGTACAAAGTAGTTATTAATTTTTTTATTTTTTCTTTGGAGGGAACGGTAGTAAGACTGCTTATTTCATCAAGATTTAAAAAGGTGCTTTGCCAGCTTTCTTCGAGAATATCCATATAAAGTAATTTTTTGCTTTTATAATAATTATAAAGTGTACCAACTGCTATTCCAGATTTTTTCGATATCATCTTCATATCAACTTGTTCATAACCATATTCAATAAATAGTTCCATGGCAGACTTTTTAATGTTTTTTTCAAGGTCTTTAATTATCTTTGGCATTGTGTAACCTCCTATAATGAATTACGATTCATTTTAAATGAACTATTATTCATTATAAAACAATTGTTTTTGATTGTAAAGAAGTTTTAAATTGCCATTAACAAAGGGTACTTTTTAACCACAACGAATATAGATAAAAAGCCCTAATTATTCAATGATGAATAATTAGGGCTTTAAAATACATTTAAACTAAATAGATTTTGCCTTATGTTTAAAAATATTAAGTTTAATAGTAAAATATTTGTCTAAAAATTTATTTACGCCTTTGCTCATACAAAATTTATAAGCGGAAATAGTAATGTAGGACCATATTATAGCTATAACCCATCCACCAAGAACATCTGTTGGATAGTGAACACCTAGATAAACCCTACTAATTCCTACAAGAATTAGATAAGTAAATATTAAACCACTTAATGTATAGGCAATTTTTTTATTCTTTATTCGTTTAAGTATAAAGTAAATAAGTACAAGACCAATAGCTGTAGAAATTGAAGAATGACCGCTAGGGAAACTGTAGCCATGAGCGTCAATTAATCTTATTTCCATGGGTCTATATCTTTTCACTGTGTTTTTAAGTATTAAATTGGTGAAACCAGTAATTCCTATATTGAATACGCAGCATATAGCTTCTAATTTGTTATTCAAAAGATATAATATTATGAAAACCACAAAGGTTAGTAAAAGCTGAGGCGCGGGGTCAGAAGAGTTTGATATAACAATAAAAAATTGAACCCATGCCCAATGCATAGAATTTATTAAATAATAAAGCATCTTAATTTAATCATCCTCTCGATATTACAAAAATATAAAACTCAAATTAATTCATAAATATCAATTTATTATATCAAAAGCTATAATTAAAAGATACATTTATAATATTTGTTAACAAAATTTTAAAATAAATATATTGAAAAACAATAAAAATACATTGAAAAACAATTCAATTGGTAGTAATATTGAAATTGAAAGAAATATTAGTTCAGGAGGAATATTAAATGAAATATTATGGGGAAATGTCTTTAGCTTCATTATTAAAAATATCATTAGATATTATGATTATTATTGGAATAGTTGTTTATTTTACATTGTCAAAAGGAATATTAATGGAAAAGGTAGTAGAGATGTCATGGGGTAGATTTATTATCACATACATTTTATTTAGTCTAGGAGGAATTGCCGTTATACTAATCTTATTTAATCTTAGAAAAATAGTTAGCTCATTAATAAATGTAACACCTTTTATTAATGATAATGTGCTTTGTTTGAAAAGGATATCTCTGTTAAGTTTTGTAATCTCAATTTGCTATGCTATAAATTTTGTTATAAATGGCCAATATAAAAACTTTAAAATTGCCTATGTTGACAATAGTGGAATACATACTGATATTGAATTCTTAATATTCTTTTTTGCTGGGTGTTTTATTCTAATTTTATCTCAGGTGTTTAAACAAGCTGTTGAAGCTAAAGAAGAAAATGAATTCACAATATAAGGATAAATAACGAGAATAAATGTTATTTATATCGCGAAATACTGGAGTACATAACAATTGAGAATTGTTATGTAGCTAGTGAACTACTAGGAGGATGAATATGGCAATTGTCGTAAATTTAGATGTTATGATGGCAAAAAGGAAGGTATCACTGCAAGAGTTATCAAGCAGAGTTGGAATCACAAATGCAAATTTATCTATATTAAAGACTTCTAAAGCAAAGGCCATTAGATTTAGTACTTTAGAAGCTATTTGTAGAGAACTGCATTGCCAACCAGGAGATATACTTGAATATAGTGAAGATGATTAAAATTATGAAATCTAGTGTATTTAAATATGTAATAGTAGGAGGAATTTAGAGAATGGAGAGTAAGTATGTTCAAGCTATTATTGTAAAAGATAATATGGTTCTTATGGCATATGGTCATAAAGAAAATAGTGAACCTATTAATTTTTTCGTAAGAGGAGAAATAAATGAGGGGGAGACTGCTAGTGTTGCAATTGCTCGCGAGATTACAGAGCAAATTAATATGCCTTATAAAGTTATTTTAAAATTTAAAAAAGAGTTATCTTCAGACATAGAAACTTATTTAATTAATATAGAGAGTGTGAATGATAAGTTTGATATTTCAACAAAAGAAATTAAAAAACATGTAGGAAATTTTTATATGGAGGGTCTTCGATGGACTGATTTATTTGAAAAAGAAAAATTCCATAGAAATAATATAAATTATTTAAGACTTTTACTAGAAGAATGTATAGAGCAAGATTATAGTGAAAATTGGTTAAAGGCAGTCCAAAGTTTAGTTTTTTCTTTTCCAAATTATAAGTATGACAATATAAGGTTATTAGAAAAAAAACGTATGAAAGAAACAAAAAACATAGATGCTCAAATTGGTATGAATGAAAAAGTTTATTCTATTGGTGTTGCTCTTATTTTGGCAATAATTTATGAAAGGTTCTTTATAGGTAAACAATCTGGTATTTCTATTCCTATTTTCTATCTTATGTTTATGGGGTTTTTCTTATGGAGTGCTCGGGAAAAGGTTTATGTTAAAAAAAGCATTGGATTTATTACGATTATTCCTACAGTATTAATAGCGTTAAATTATTCTATTCATTCTAATGTTATTTTAAACTCTTTTAATGGGATAATGATATTGGTACTCACGCTAGTAAGCACGGTATTAATTAGATATGAGAACATAAAATGGGATAGTTCGAATTTAATAAGAAAAGTATTTAAGAGAGGTATTAAATCTATTTCAGAGAATTTTTATAAGCCTTTTATATTTATAAAAGGGAATATAACTTCGAGAAATAAAAAAGAAATAAGCTCTACAAAGAAAAATATTTTAAAAGGAGTAATTATTTCTATACCCTTATTAATTGTTATTTTAGTCTTATTAACATCAGCAGATATGGTATTTAAAAACTATATAACAAATTTTTCTATTGGACTTGAAGACATAAGCCTGGGGAAAATAACAGGGCATTTGTTGGTTATTATAATAGCTTTTATAATTATATTTTCATATATATGGAGCTTTAAATATGCATTTGATGAAGGTGAAAGTAACAAGAAGGATATAAAATGGGAGCCAGTTACTATTTTAACAATTATTTTCATGATAAATTTAGTATATCTTTTATTTTCAATAGTTCAGTTTTCCTATCTTTATGGTGGGGGGAATAACTTTACTGCTGGTGGATTTACTTACTCAGAATATGCAAGAAAAGGTTTTTTTGAGCTTGTGGCTGTTACAATAATTAATTTTACTATATTACTTAGCAGTATGAAATTTATTAAAAAGGATAATAAGAGGATAAATAATATATCCAATGTATTTTTAAGCATACTTGTAGCATTTACTTTCAACATGCTATTTTCAGCTCATTATAAGATGTCACTATACGAACAAACCTATGGATTTACTTATTTAAGGATTTTTGTTCATATATTTATGTTTATGTTATTTATGCTATTTGTAGTGTCATTAATAGGGATTTGGAATAGGAAAATATCACTTAACAAGATTTTGATAATAATTGTTTTGAGTATGTATGTATTAGTAAACTACATTAATGTGGATAAAATAATTGCGAGTAAGAATATAGATATATATTATAAAACACAGAAAATTGATGTGCAATATTTAAGGAATTTATCCTATGATGCTATTCCAGAGATATTAAGGTTAAAAGGGGATTCTAACATGGATATTGCAAAGCAAATTAATAGTTATTTAGAGGATTTGAAGAAAGATTTATCACAAGAAAATTCATGGTACGAGTTTAACTATTCTAAATACAAGGCGAAAAAGATAATAGATCAAAATTAACCCAAATACCTAAGGGTTAAGAATAGGCTATGGTTAAGATTGCTTTCTAAATTTATTTAGTAGGAGGAAATATAAAATGAAACAAAAAATAAGAGTTAACTTATTAGGGTTTTACGACTTTATTTTAGCATTAGGTGCTATTTCCATAGGAGTAAGTATGATAAGTTCAAGTAAGGGAATTCTCACTGAATATCCGAAAGAATGGCTATCTAAAGTTCCTTTTGAAAGCTGGGTTATTCCTGGCATTATTGCAATAGTATTATTTGGGTTGGGAAATATTATAGCAACAATCTCATGTTTTAGAAGGAAAAATAGCAAGTCCTGGTTTGTATCCGCTATAATGGGTGGGATATTCTTTTTAAGCATAGTTGCTCAAATAATAATTTTAGGGGAGTTCTACTTGGCAACTGTGGAATTTCTGATTTTAAGTGCAATTCAGTTATGTCTTTGTGGATATGTTTTTGTTGGTTATAGAAAAAATCTAATGAGGGCTAATATATAACATAGAAACAAAGAAATCCTAGCATACAAGTATATCTATTTGTATGCTAGGATTTTAGGCAAAAGAGAAAGTAAGGAGGTATAAGCGTGGAGAAAAATACTAGATTTGAGATAATAACTAAAGATAGATTGGGAATAACTGTAATGATATTAGAGAAAATTTATAAGGCAGCAATAAACCTCCTTTCTGTGGAAGTTTTTCCTAAAAAAATTTGTATTAAGATGCAGAATATGAATGACGTAGAGAAGGAAGCGTTAAAAAAACAAATTTCTGCAATAGAAGACGTTGTTATGGTTAATGAAATGGATTTACTTAATTATGAGGAAAATGAAAGAAAGCTTTTAGCTATTTTGGATTCAGTAGATGAAGGAATAATGGTTGTAAATAAAAAGTTTGAAATAGACATCTTCAATAATTATTGCGAAAAAGTGTTTCATTGTAAAAAAGAAGAAGCTATAGGTATGGATATTAGAAAATTAATAGGTGGAGATGCGCCAGCTGTAGAACTTATAAATAGTGGCATAAAGTATGATAATGTAGAAGTTAATGTTAAAACAGAAAGAGGAGAAGTACATTACCTAACTACTGGTAGACCAATTGTAGATGATAATAATATTACAGTAGGTGCAGTTGCATCTATTAAAGATATTCATAAAGCTATAGAGATTGCAAATGTTATTGCTGGAACTACAGAAGGTGCATTTAAGGAAATTGTAGGAAATAGTAGTAAGATTGAGAACGTCAAAAAAATAGTTGAAACTGTAGCTAAGAGTGATTCTACTATACTCTTTAGAGGCGAGAGTGGTACTGGAAAAGAGCTATTTGCAAAGGCAACTCAAAGTTTAAGTAACAGAAAAAATAATCCTTTTGTAACTATAAGTTGCGCGGCACTTCCAGATAATTTAATTGAAAGTGAACTATTTGGGTATGAAAAGGGAAGCTTTACAGGTGCCATGAATAGCGGAAAAGAAGGCCTTTTTAAAGAAGCAGATGGTGGAACCTTGTTTTTAGATGAAATAGGCGAATTGTCTATAGTGCTGCAGGCAAAGCTTTTAAGGGTTCTTCAAGAAGGCGTTATTAGAAAGATCGGTAGTACAAAAGAAGAAAATGTAAATGTGAGAATTATTGCGGCTACGAATAGAAACTTAGAAGAGATGATCCAGCAGAAAAAATTTAGAGAAGATTTATATTATAGATTAAATGTTATTCCAATAAATATTCCACCTCTTAGAGATAGACTTTCGGATATATCATCTTTAGTTACTCTGTTTATATGCAAATTCAATAAAAAATTAAACAAAGAAATAAAAGGTGCAGAGCTATCTTTTATAAATAAATTATTGACATATAATTGGCCAGGAAACATACGTGAATTACAAAACGTAATTGAGAGGGCTATGAATTTGTGTGGTGGGAAATATATATCTTTAGGGAATCTTATTATGGACATAGGGGTAGGGAGTAAGATGGAAAATAAAATTGATTTGGAGGTGCATAAAGAGTTAAAACTTAAAGAACTTGTGGAAAGTTGTGAAAAACAGGCAATAGTAATTGCTCTTTCAAAAAACAAAAGTCTTAGAAAAACAGCAAAGGAATTAGGGGTTTCACATACTACTATTATTAATAAAATTAAAAAATACAGAATATATGAAGAATAAATCAAAGGTGTAAAGAATAATTTCCAAGTGGAAAGAAAGCTTTACACTTTTATGACCTTAATGGTTATAAAAAATTCCACTGCATTAAATAAAAATTAATCTAGGGCTATTATAATATCAATTTAATTTTGATTTTCCCAATATAAATATTAGAATTCATATAAAAAACTGTAGTTGAATGGCATAGGTACAGTAAATAAATAAAAAGCTATTTATTTCATATGCCTAAAGAATTTTATAATGCTAATTTTAAAAAGCTTTTACTAAAAGGTGGCAGCATTATTGCTTATATATCTATATGAAGAGAAAATTATACTAGGGGGAATTGTGATGGATAGAGAACATTTACGAAATAGTGGATTTGCGACTATTGCTATACATGGTGGAAATAAAGAAGATCAGTATGGAGCACTAGCTACTCCAATACATCAAACAGCTACTTTTGTTTTTGACTCAGCTGAGCAAGGTGGAAGAAGATTTGCGGGAGAAGAAGAGGGCTATGTTTATACAAGACTAGGAAATCCTACTAATACAGTACTCGAAGAAAAATTGGCAATGCTTGAAGGCGGAGAAGCATGTATGTCCATGGGATCAGGTATAGGAGCTATATCTTCAGTTATGTGGACAGCATTAAAGGCTGGAGACCATGTGATTTCAGCACAAACTCTTTATGGCTGTACTCATGCATTTTTGGCTCATGGTATTTCTAGATATGGTGTTGAAGTTACTTTTGTTGATGTTTCAAACTTAGAAAATGTTAGAAATGCTATGAAAGAAAACACAAAAGTTATTTACTTAGAAACACCTGCAAATCCAACATTGCTTATAACAGATATTGAAGCAATAGCAAAGATTGCCCATGCTAAGGAAGATTGTATGGTTATAGTGGACAATACATTTAGTACTCCATACACACAAAGGCCTCTAGAACTCGGTGCAGACGTTGTAGTACATTCAGGAACAAAATTTCTTAATGGACATGGAGATGTAATTTCTGGTTTTGCTGTTGGATCTAAAGAATTTATTGATCAGGTTAGATTATTTGGTGTTAAAGATATGACAGGAGCTTCATTAAGTCCTTTTAATGCATTCTTGATTATAAGAGGAATGAAAACACTAGAAATAAGAATGGAAAAACACTGCAAAAATGCAATGGCTGTAGCTGAATTTTTAGAAGCTCATCCATTAGTTGAAAAAGTATATTACCCAGGACTTAAAAGTTTTCCACAATATGAACTTGCAAAAAAACAAATGAGTCTTTCTGGTGGAATTATTGCTTTTGAAATTAAGGGTGGACTTGAAGAAGGTAAAAAATTCTTAAATTCTACTGAGCTTTGCAGCATAGCTGTTAGTTTAGGAGATGCTGAAACACTAATTGAACATCCTGCTTCCATGACTCATTCACCATATTCAGAGGAGGAAAGGTTAGAAGCTGGTATAACGGATGGTTTAGTAAGACTAGCAGTAGGCCTTGAAAATGTTGAAGATATTATTGCTGATTTAGACCAGGCTCTTAAATTAATGGTTAAATAGTAATTACTATAATAACTAAAAAAGGTTATCTATATGTTAGCATATAGATAACCTTTTTTAGTTGCTTTTTATAATAATAAATTATTTTTAGGCAAGATTTAAAAACTGTTTAATTCTTGGATGTTTAGGATTTGAGAATAATAAATCAGGAGAGGAGGTCTCTAGTATTTCTCCGTTTTCCATAAAAATAATTCTATCTGAAATTTCCCTTGCAAATTCCATTTCATGGGTAACTACTACTAGTGATATTTTTTCAAGGGCAAGATTTCTAATTACTTTCAAAACCTCGCTGGTGAGTTTAGGATCCAATGCAGAAGTTGGTTCATCAAAAAGAATTAACTCGGGATTCATTGCAAGAGCCCTAGCAATAGCAATTCTCTGCTTTTGACCACCTGAAAGAGTACAAGGATAAGAATTTATTTTATCCAATAAATCTACTTTTGTTAGTAGGTTTTTTGCTATGTTTATAGCGTCTTTTTTATCTATATTATTTACTATAATTGGAGCTTCAATAATATTCTCTAAAACTGTTTTATGAGGAAATAAATTGAAATTTTGAAAAACCATGCCTATTTTTTTATGTGCATCAATTGCTTTAATATTAGTAATTTTCTTTTTAGCCGCGGCTATAATTATGTCATTAAATTCGATTAGTCCACTATCCATCTGCTCAAGCCCACTTATGCATCTAAGAAGAGTGCTTTTCCCAGAGCCAGAAGGACCAATAATGGATATTACTTCACCCTTTTGTAAACTTAGTGATACATTCTTTAAAACTTCATTTTTATCAAAACTTTTATTTATTTTACTTAGCGTAAGTAAATTCATAGTAGCACCGTCCTTAATTTAACAGGTTATTCTTATTGAGCCAGTTATTGTCTATTCGTAAACTGAATACTTTTTTTCTAATTTTTTAAAAGCCATGACAATAAGTGAAGTAAAAATTAAATATATTATTGCGGCAATAAAAAAAGGAGCGATTGTAAAATCTCTAGTTACAATTTCTCTAGCAGCTCTTAGTAAATCTTGTAATCCTATAGCAGCTACTAAAGCCGTATCTTTTATTAAAGTAATTCCCTCATTACAGGTGGGAGGAATTATTCGTTTAAAGGCTTGTGGCAGTATTATTTTTGACATAGTTTGTCTATAATTCATACCTAATACTTTGGCTGCCTCGTATTGTCCTTTATCAATAGATTGAATGCCAGACCTGAATATTTCAGTAAAGTAAGCACCATAATTTAAAGAAAAGGTAAGAGCAGCTGCAGTAAAAGGAGAAAACTTAATGCCAATAATAGGTAGCCCGAAATATGTGAAGAAAAGTTGAAGAAGTAAGGGTGTTCCTCTAAAAAACCAAGTATAGAGGTCCACAATTTTACCAAGTATTTTTAAATTTGAGACTTTAATTAGCGCGCCTATTATTCCAAGAGGCAAACAAAAGATTATGGTTGCAAAATACAATTCAATTGTAAAGAGGCTACCTTTTAAAATATAAGTTGTAATGTCTATAAAATTAGCCAAATATAACACCCACTTCCGAAAAATTCATAATCATTATTTATTTGTAATATCTTTCCCAAACCATTTTTGGGATATTTTATTTGCAGTTCCATCACTTTTAATCTCGCCTATTAGTTTATCTATTTCGGAAGTAAGATTTGCATCAGTTTTTCTCATACCTACGCCATAATCCTCTACACCTAAATTTTCATTAAGAACTTTATAATCACCTGGTTTTAGATTAGTGTAGTATCTACCAACTACTTCATCTACTATAACAGCATCAATACGATCAGCATTTAAATCTAATAGAGCTTCTGTATTGTTTGAGTACTTCTTCACCTCTTTTAATGAACTAGAAAGCTGTGAATCTGAACTTAGAGCAGTTTCACTGCTACTACCCATTTGAAGACCTACTATTTTATTCTTTAAATCAACCTTACTCGAAACCTTTGATTTGTTTTTTACAATAATTATTTGTTTGTTTTGAAGGTATACTTTAGAAAAAGCGATTTGCTGTTTTCGCTTGTCGGTTATGGTTAATCCATTCCATATAGCATCAATGTCTTTATTATTTAGACTTAATATAACGCCGTCCCATTCAACAGGCTTAAAGGTTACGGCTACGCCCATTCGCTTGCCTACTTCTTTTGCCATATCAATGTCAAAGCCTACAATTTCACCACTCTTATCTCTAAAGCCCATTGGTGGAAAATTATCATCAAGACCAATTATTAGTTCTTTCTTTTGTTTTATATCACTTAATGAGTTATCTGTAGAAGGTGTACTTCCACAAGCCGTTAAAATAGCGGTGGAAAGTATTGCCACCATTAATAATTTTAATTTATTTTTCATTTTCAACACTCCTTTATTTATCTTTTGTACAAGCTATAAATATCATTTTACTTTAACACGTTAACTTTGTAAAGTAAAAAAGCAAAAATAAATATAATAGTAGTATAAATCTCTCTCCCGGTGGAAAATATAAATTAAGAAAGGGAGTGTTTTAAATGACTGTAAAGCAGAAACTTACAAATGAGCAATTATCTTCAGTAGGAATAAAAATAACAGATAATGACAAAGATATGCGTGACAATGATGTAAATATAAAAAATAGTGAGACAAGAAATAAGAAAAACAAATAAATATGAACATTATAAAGAGCCATTATTTAAGGTGTTAAATAAATGGTTCTTTATTTTTATTATATATTTATTCACTTGACAGTAAAATCACAAAGTGCTATTCTTAAGTTGAAAATTGAATAGATCCTTCAGGGTAGGTGAGATTCCTAACCGGCGGTATAGCCCGCGAGCCGAAAGGTAGATCTGGTTGAATTCCAGAGCCGACAGTAAAGTCTGGATGAGAGAAGGAGAGTAATGATAGATATAAGAGAGTTTTATTAACTATGAAGATAGTTGTGAAGATGCTTTTGTATTTTGATATTAAATATATTAAGCTTATTAAGCCCTGAAAACATTGTTTTCAGGGCTTTTATTAATTTAGGCACATTAAAACAAATAACAAGCTAGTAATTTATATGATTTTATTTCTTGAAAATTATGCATACTAAGAAAAGAGATACCCAATAAAAATTGCACTACAATTATAGAATTAGGGGTGGTATATTGGACAATTATTATATGAATAGAGCACTTGAATTATCTAAAAGAGCAGTTGGTTTTGTAAATCCAAACCCACTAGTGGGTGCTGTTATTGTAAAAGACAATAAAATAATTGGTGAAGGCTATCATGAATATTTTGGGGGAGCACATGCAGAAGTAAATGCTTTTAAAAATTCAAAGGAAGACGTAGAAGGTGCAACCATGTACGTAACTTTGGAGCCTTGTTCTCATTATGGTAAAACCCCACCTTGTGCTGATGCTATAGTGAGAAATAAAATATCTAAAGTGGTAATTGGAATGATAGACCCAAATCCACTGGTGGCAGGCAAAGGTATAGAAATCCTTAGAAGTAGCGGTATAGAAGTTACTACTGGCATAATGGAAAAAGAAATAATGAAAACAAATGAAATTTTTATAAAGTACATAAGTTCGAAACAACCTTTTTGTATAATGAAAACTGCTATGACGCTAGATGGAAAAATAGCCACTTCTAGTGGGGATTCAAAGTGGATAAGTAATGAAAAATCTAGAGCATATGTGCATGAATTAAGGCAAAGGGTATCTGGAATTATGGTGGGGATTGGAACAATCCTTATGGATGACCCAGAACTTACTACAAGAAGAGATGGTTTGCTTAGCCTAAACCCTACAAGAATAGTTATAGATAGTAAGGCAAGAATACCCTTAGAGGCAAAGGTATTGCAATGTGATGAAAAAACAAAAACGATTATAGTTACAACGGAATTTGCGAATAAGGGTAAAATCGAAGCTATAAAACAAAAAGGCGCAGAGGTTATTGTAACTCCTAGTAAAAATAATTTGGTAGATTTGAAGTGTTTAATGATAGTACTAGGTGAAATGGGAATAGATAGTATTCTACTCGAAGGTGGAAGTACTTTAAATTATTCTGCAATAGAGGAAGGCATTGTGGATAAAGTTATTAATTTTATTTCTCCCAAAATATTTGGAGGGACTTCTGGTAAAACACCAGTAGGTGGCAAGGGCGTAGAGCATGTGGAAGATTCTATTGTGCTTTGTGATGCCGAAGTAACTAGATTTGATGAGGACATCATGATTGAGGCTTATGTAGTGAAAGTTTAAAGTTATTATAAAGGATGTGAATAGATGTTTACAGGTTTGATTGAGGAAATTGGTGAGATACTATCCATAGGAAAAGGTGCAAGATCTGCGAGAATCACCATAAAAGCCACAAAGATTTTGGAAGATACAAAGATTGGAGATAGCATTAACACCAATGGAGTGTGTCTTACTGTAACAGAATTTAATAAAAGTAGCTTTAGTGTAGATGTTATGGCTGAAACTATTAGAAGTAGTAATTTAGGGAAATTAAAACCGGGCTCCCTCGTTAATTTAGAAAGAGCACTTAGAGCTAGTGATAGACTAGGAGGTCATATAGTAAGTGGACATATTGATGGAATAGGAACTATTCTAGATATTTATAAAGAAGACAATGCCACTTGGGTGGCTATAGAAACTACAGCGTATATATTAAAGTATATTGTACATAAAGGTTCAATAACCATAGACGGAATTAGTTTAACTGTTGCATATGTGGACGCCCAAAAATTTAAAGTATCGATTATACCTCATACAAAAGGTGAAACTACTTTATTAAACAACAAGATAGGTGATGTGGTTAATCTTGAAAGTGATATTATGTCAAAGTATATTGAAAAACTATTGAAATATGGTGAAGCTCCAAAAGAAAAGAAAGCTATTAGTAGGGATTTTCTTATGGAAAATGGATTTTAATAAATCGTTTCACAGTATAAAGTAATAATAATAAAAATTAAGGGGTGTAAAGATGTTTAAATTTAATACTATTGAAGAAGCACTAGAAGATGTTAAAAATGGAAAAATGATTGTGGTAGTAGATGACGAAGATAGGGAAAATGAAGGAGATATAATAATAGCTGCGGAAAAAGCTACTAAGGAAAATATAAATTTTATGGCTACTTATGCCCGTGGACTTATATGCATGCCTACAACTAAAGAAAGATTAGATAAATTAAATATAAAACAGATGGTGACAAACAATACTGATGTTCATGGAACAGCGTTTACAGTCTCTATTGATGCCATCGATACTACTACAGGAATATCAGCAGCAGAAAGAGCAACCACTATATTAAAAGTGATAGATCCTCAGGCTTCTTCAAAGGATTTTAATAGACCGGGTCACGTATTTCCACTAGCTGCAAGAGAGGGTGGAGTGTTAAAAAGGGCTGGACATACAGAAGCTGCAGTTGATATGGCAAGGCTGGCTGGATTATATCCTGCAGGGGTAATTTGCGAAATTATGAATGAAGATGGATCCATGGCTAGGGTCCCTGAACTTATGGAATATGTGAGAGTGCATGATTTAAAAATAATTACTATAGTAGATTTAATTGCATATAGAAGAAAAACTGAATGCCTTGTAGAAATGGTTACAGAAGCTAAAATGCCAACTAGATATGGAGAATTTAAAATCTATGGATTTGTCAATAAGATAAATGGAGAACACCATGTAGCATTAGTCAAAGGAGAAATAGACAGTAGTAAGCCTGTTCTTGTCAGAGTGCATTCAGAGTGCCTTACTGGAGATGCGCTGGGGTCTATGAGATGTGATTGTGGGGAACAATATGATGCAGCCATGAAAGCGATATCAAAAGAAGAGTGTGGAATTTTGGTTTACATGAGGCAGGAAGGTCGAGGAATAGGATTAATTAATAAGTTAAAGGCTTATAATCTTCAAGATAAAGGCATGGACACCGCGGAAGCAAATGTAGCTTTAGGATTTCCGATAGATATGAGAGATTATGGTATAGGGGCTCAGATATTAGAACTGCTGGGCGCTAAAAAGATTAGAATGATGACTAACAATCCTAAAAAAATAACAGGTATTTCAGGTTATGGTATTGATATAGTTGAAAGAGTAGCTATAGAGATGAATCATAATGAAAGAAATAAGTTTTATTTAGAAACTAAAAAGAAAAAAATGGGCCATTTACTTAAATTAAAATAAATATATTAAAAGCTAAAATAGCATAAATTAATAGGAGGAATTAACATGAAAACATATGAAGGTAAATTAATAGCAGAGGGTTTAAAATTCGGAATTATAGTAGCTAGATTTAATGAGTTTATAGGCGGTAAATTATTATCAGGAGCACTAGATGGTCTAAAACGTCACGGTGTGGAAGAAGATAACATTGAAATTGCATGGGTGCCAGGGGCATTTGAGATACCATTAGTTGCAAAGAAGATGGCGAAGTCTGGCAAGTATGATGGCGTAATATGTTTAGGAGCAGTTATTAGAGGGGCTACATCTCATTATGAATATGTATCTGGTGAGGTTACTAAAGGAATTGCATCTGTATCCTTAGAAACAGGAGTTCCAGTTATTTTCGGGGTGCTTACTACTGAGAATATTGAGCAAGCAATTGAAAGAGCAGGGACTAAAGCTGGTAATAAGGGCTATGATGCTGCAGTATCTGCAATAGAAATGGCAAATCTATTAAAAGAAATTTAGTATTTGTAATTAAAAAAATGAAATAAATATTGGAGAGTTTAATGTGGGAAACTATATTAAATTCTCCTTTTTTTTAATTAGAAAGTACCTTCCTTAATATATAAGATATGTAATGAATGTAAAATAGACATAACTGATATTACATAATTTGCTAGTTTTTTATTGACCTTTATACCTTATAAATTTATAATTTAACTATATACATATTTAAATTTCAGGTTATAAGATAAAAAGCGAAATTATAATAGATTTTAATTATTAGAAAAGAGGGATATAATTGGAAAATAAAATAAATTTGTATTTATTAACAGGTTTCTTGGGTTCAGGTAAGACAACATTTCTAACAAATGTACTTAACAATTTATCAGAGGAAAAAATCGGAGTGATAATGAATGAGTTTGGAAAAATGGGTATAGATGGACAAATTATTAAAAAAGAAGGCATGGAGTTAATTGAAATTAACAAAGGGTCTATATTTTGTTCTTGCCTGAAATTATCTTTTGCTCATGCTATGGTTGAAATGTCAAAAGGTTCATTAAAATATTTATTTGTAGAAAGTTCTGGACTTGCAGATCCATCTAATATTGGGGATGTATTAAGTGGGGTAGAGGTTGAAGTGGGCAATGTTTATGACTATAAAGGAGCCATATGCCTTGTGGATGCTCTGCACTTTCTAGATCAAATAGAAGATTTAGAAACAGTAGAAAGACAGCTTAAACACTGTCACTTGGTTGTAATTAATAAAATAGATTTAGTTAACGAAGAAACACTTTCCCAAATTAAAAATAAAATTATAGATATTAATTCTAAAGTGGAAATTCAGGAATGTAGTTTTGGTGAACTTAGCTATGATTTCTTAAGCCATGATTTAATGAAAAATCAATGGACCGAAGATGAAGAAACTACCAATACTCCTGAAAGCAAACCTAAAAGTTTAAATTTAACTTTTAATGGACAAGTAACTAAAGAAGAACTAACTGAATTTCTAAACAGTGTTTCAGAAAGTAGCTATAGAATTAAAGGGTTTTTCAAATTAGAGGATGGATGGAATCAAGTAGATGTAGTTAATAGAAAAATTGATTATAAATTATTGACCTTAGGAGAAGCAGAATCTCCATTAGGAGAATCAGAATCCAAATTAGTTTTCATATCAAAGATAGGACCTAATATTATAAAACCAATTATAGATAATTGGAAGACAATTATAGGGCAAGAAATGAAGCTTAGATAATTGATAATTGATAATTGATAATATGCAGATATGTTTATGATATAATATTTTTAGTATTAGTATTAGTATTAGTATTAGTTAGGTATCATAGGGGGTATTATTAATGGGAATGGGCGATAGTATTTTTACTATTATATTTGTCATGATGGGAGCTTCCGCTGTTGTTTCTGGCTTAAATTTTGAGAAGAAGCAAGGTAAAAATTATAGTGGCGAAAACAAAGTGGAATATATAAAACTAAACAAGTTTATTTTAATTTTAATGGGAGGGTTAATCCTAATTGGAACCTTTCTAGCACAAGGTATGCCAGCATTAAAAGACATTATAACAAATATAACCATTGGGAGTTTATTTATAATATGGATTGGATATTCACTTATATCAAAAAAAAGATTTTCAAAGAAGAACAAGTAAAGCAAATATTAAATTATGATCATAATAAATCTCTTAACATTAGAGAGCACCTTTCAAAACAAAATATGTTATGATAATTCTAATTAAAAAACTACTATAATATTATATAGTAGTTTTTTAGAAAAAACAAAGATATTATATGTCTATGTGTTCTGGGTGTAGCTTATATACCACATCTTTTCTTTCAATCATTATATTTATTTTTTCTTTTAATTCATCATCATTTAAAATCATTAGTAGCAGTTCTTTAGTAGGGTTTATTGCTGTGGGGTTACTAATTGACTTTAACATAGTGTAGTCCCCAGAAGTATCTCCATAAGCATAACTTTGCTGCAAATCAATATCATATTTACCAACGAAAGTTTCTATGGCAGTTTGTTTACTAGCGCTATCCCACATAGGAATAATTTTACCAGTGTAAACATCATTTTCATTTAATAGATACTTTGTTCCTATATAATCATCAAAACCGTATTTTATAGACATTTCTCGTACAAGTTCAATGGGGCTACCTGATATAGTAATAATTAAATGACCCTGATCTTTATGCCATTTAATTCTATCACGAGTATAGGTATATACTCTATCTCCCTTTTGCTTTATAATTTGGCTAGCAATAAACTCAATTTGAGTCCTGTGAAGGCCAATTATGGCTTCACTATAAATATCAGCCATCTTAAGTAGGTAATTATCATAATTTCCTATTCTCTTATCCCATTTAACATAAAATGGTTTTACCTCTTTGTACCATTTATCATTTTCTATTAGTTCGCTTTTTATTAATTTTTTAAATACCTCTGTTATTAAACCTTCCCTATAGAGAGTACCGTCAATATCAAAGAAAGCAGCTATTCTTTTTTCCAAAGGGGTCACCTCCAATACTAGTATAATTTTGTTTCTGTAATTGTTTAACCATAAAAAGGTATAAGGACTTAATCAGGAAATATTATTCTTTTTTCCGTGATTATGAAATCTAAAGGCACATCATAAGTACCAGTGGGGATTTTACTAATTACTTGATAGTCAAAGGCTATACCTATAGTAGGAGTATTTTTTACTCTTTTAGGTAAAAATCTATCGTAATAACCTGCACCAAAGCCTATCCTACTTCCATACTTATCAAATACTACGCCAGGAACTATTATTAAATCTATATCGCAAGTATTAGCTTTTTTTAGTATATCATGTTTGGGCTCCATAATACCAAAAGAAGATTTAGTAAGATCCGTTGTAAGATTATTTATTTCAAAAGGTATAATTTCTCGTGTTTCTTTTATACAATAAGGTACAATTACTTTTTTACCGTTATCTAAACACCACTTAGCAAGATCATATGTATCAACTTCATTATTAAAACTTAAGTATAACATGATATTTTTGCAATTTAAAAATTCAGGTAATTTTATAATTGTGTCCATAATTATATGGCTAAAAGCACTTACAGTCTCTGTTTTCATGCTTTTTCTTTCTTTAAGCATATTTTTTCTTAAATTATCCTTAAGATTATTTTCCATAAGTATCCCCTCCCAGAAATTATTACATCAGTACAAACAAAGAAAGCTATTGTGGTAAAAGTATTTATATACTACAAAATTTTAATTAGTATAACATATGTTTCTCATATATGCAATTTGTAGAACTTGGTAAAAATATGCTTTTACTCAGAAAATAATTCTTAATAACACTAAAGCTATTTAAAATATCATATGAAAAATAGTGATAAATGGGACTGATTAATTCTAAATCTTATATATCCTATGATAAATGCAGAGGGTTTGATAGTAGAGGTTAGGCTTAGATTTAGGGTTATGCCATGTCACATTAATCTTTTATTGTGAATTAACTATTTTTTCTTGGATTATGCTAACAAAAGTATATATTGCGCAGAATGCATTCGAACAAGCCTTAGTAATTCACAATTTATTTTATTTGCAGGTGCGTAAAGAAAAATGCATGTCTGAGCGATAGCGAGTTTGCATTTTTTAGCAACTGTAAATAAAATAAATTTTAGAATTACTTAGCGACGTGAGAGCATTCCAGCAATATATACTTTTTGTTATAGCATAATCCAAGAAAAAAGCATTAACTTCGCATTTAGATTTATTCGTAAATTAAATATTTTTGTCTCTCTTTTTTAAATTGTTCCAAATCCGCTTTATAGGTCGCTTCTATTTGCTGAGGTGTGTATCCTTTTTCTAAATACATCCCAATCTTATCTGTGCCCATGATTTTATCAAACATTACAATGGTTTCATTACTTTTAGGTACTTTGAAATTATTTAATGAGTGTGCACGTGCAAGAGTGTATATTCCTGTTTTAGCTGGGTTAAACAGGCGATAATCAGTTATCAAAAGTTTTACACCGCCAGAACTGCCTCTATTCTTAGCAATAAATTTTACACCAGGTAGATTATCGTCGTTTAATAGCTTTGCGTACTTATCTGAGTTTATACCGGGTCCACCTACCCATTTAAAGGAATCGTCTTGATAAATAGAAGTTCCTTCTCCAAGACCAGTAGCAGAATAACCAAACACTGAAGCAATATCTGGAATGTATGGAGAACTTTGAACCCATTTTAATTTTGTATCTTCAAAAATCATATCTCTGCTATAGCCTTCCATAAGTATAACAGTAAGGTTAGCACTAATTTTACGATTGAAAAAATTAGCTAACTCCCCAGCAGTCATGCCATGGCATATGGGCAAATTATCTACGCCAACAAAGGTTTTATATTTATCCTCAAGCACTGGGCCATCAACAATTTCACCACCTAATGGATTAGGCCTATCTAAAACAATAATTGGTTTATTATACTCCGCAGCAGCTAGCATACAATAGTTTAATGTTGACATATAAGTATAAGAACGCGAGCCAATATCTTGAATATCAAAAATAAGTACATCTATGTTTGATAGCATTTCTTTAGTAGGCTTTCTAGTATCTCCATAAAGACTATAAACAGGAATATTTAAGCTTTGATGAATATAAGATTTTACATCGTCACCAGCCTTAGCTTTACCATCAATACCGTGCTCTGGTCCATATAAAGCTGTAAGTTTTGCGCCTTTATAATTAGCTAGTAGCGTTATCATATTTTCACCTGAGCTGTTTACTCCGGTCTGATTTGTAATAAATCCTATTTTTTTGCCCTCTATAAGTTCACTATGCTTTGTGAATAATAATTCATCCCCAAGTTTAAAACTAGGGATGGTAAAAGGCATGGCAACAGCAGATGATAATCTATTACCGTTTAATGCTTGTACACCATTTTCTATATTTAAAAAGTAGGTTTCATTTAAATTATAACTCTTTTTAAGTGGAGATATTTTTACAGATTTCAAATTTTCGGCTAAAGCTAAAGCTGTATCTAGCTTATTACCTTTTGAATCAGAAACCCAAATGTTTTCATCCGTGATAGTTTTTTTATCAAGGGTGGTGTTAAATTTTATAGTCCACATTTTATTTGAATCAGTATTTTGTTTTGAAGATAAGAAAATATACTTTTCAGTGGAAAAAGTTGTACTTGTGAAAGCCATGAAAATACAGGAAAATAGTAAAAATACAAATATTTTAAAATTGCGTTTCAATATGAACCCCCCTTATTTGCTTATAAATAACAATTAATAAATATTTATGGAATATTACTTTAAATTGATTATATTATATTTTTATAATTTAGTATATAAAAAGGGGATCTATCAAAGATAAAATTCATGTATTTTTTTAATTGCTAAACATAAAAAGCACTATGGAAACTTATTGGATTTGAATAAGTTTCCATAGTGCTTATTTTCCCAGTAATATCACAGTACTCAGTTTTTGGCTGTTAATATCTTATATTATTTATCATATAAATGGCATGCAACAAAATGTTCTGGTTCTATCTCTACCATCTTAGGTCTATTTTCGCGACAAATATCCATAGCTTTATTACACCTATCAACAAACTTACATCCATTAGGGGGATTTATAGGACTAGGAACATCACCTTCAAGCACTATCCTTTGTCTAGTTTTTTCAATATTTGGATCAGGTAGTGGAATTGATGAAAGTAACGCCTCTGTATAAGGATGAAGTGGTTTTTTGTATAATTCATCACTTTTAGCAATCTCTGACATGGAACCAAGATACATTACTGCAACTCTGTCTGAAATATATTTAACCATTGAAAGATCATGTGCGATAAACAAGAAGGTTAAACCATATTTTGTTTGTAATTCCTGAAGTAAATTTACTACTTGAGCTTGAACAGAAACATCTAACGCTGATATAGGTTCATCGCATACTATAAAATCAGGATCTACTGCAAGCGCACGAGCTATTCCTATTCTCTGTCTCTGCCCACCACTAAATTCATGTGGAAATCTATTTGCATGTTCCCGATTAAGTCCAACCAATTCTAAAAGGTCGTCAATTCTTTTCTTTCGCTCGTCTCCATGGCTAAGATTATGAATATCAATACCCTCTGCAACAATATTGGATACAAGCATTCTAGGATTTAAAGAAGCATATGGATCTTGAAAAATCATTTGTGCTCTTCTATTAAATTCCTTTAAGTTTTTTCCTTTCAGGCTATGAACAGATTTACCTTCAAACTCAATAGTACCTGCTGTAGGGTTATAAATTCTTAAAATAGTTCGCCCACAGGTAGATTTTCCACAACCTGATTCGCCTACGAGACCTAGTGTTTCACCCTTATAAATATCAAAACTTATATCATCAACAGCTTTTAAATATTGATTTTTTCCCACAAGAAAATATTTTTTTAAATTTTTTACGCTAAGAAGTATTTCTTTTTTATCTTTTTCAACCATTTTAATTTCCACCTCTCTTTTCAGTGGATTTATTTGCTGTTATAAAAAGACTAGGTGAATTTACTTTTGGAGCATCCGGATGGTTTAACCAACAGGCAGCTCCATGTCCTTTACTAATAATAAAGTCAGGAGGCATCTTTTCCCTGCAAATTTTCATTGAATATTCACATCTATCTGCAAATGGGCATCCAGAGGGAGGCGCAAATAAATCTGGCGGTGTACCCTCTATTGATGATAATCTATTTTGACTTTTGACAATATCAACCCTTGGTACTGAACTCAAAAGTCCCCAAGTATATGGATGTTTTGGATTATAATATAACTCATTAGTACTTGCATACTCTACGATTTTTCCACCATACATAACCACAACTCTTTGTGAAATATTAGCGACTACACCCAAATCATGAGTAATCATTATAATAGAAGTGTTTATCTTTTTCTGCAAATCCTTCATTAATTCTAATATTTGTGCTTGAATTGTTACATCCAGCGCAGTTGTAGGCTCATCAGCGATAAGAAGCTTAGGATTACACACGAGTGCAATTGCAATCATAGCACGTTGACGCATTCCGCCAGAAAACTGATGTGGATATTCGCTAATTCGCTGCTCTGCATTTGGTATTTGAACTAACTTTAACATATTAAGAGCTACCTTATGGGCTTGTTTATTTGTAAGAGTACTATTATGTGTCCTTAAACCTTCTGATATCTGGTTTCCAATTGTCATTGTAGGATTAAGAGAAGTCATTGGGTCTTGAAATATCATACCAATCTCTTTACCTCTAATTTCTCTCATTTCTTTTTCAGACTTAGCAATTATATCTTCACCATTAAAAATAATTTTTCCGCTTTTAAAACGTGCAGGTGGCTCTGGGTTAAGTCTCATTATAGATTTAGCAGTTACAGATTTCCCACAACCAGATTCTCCAACAATAGCTAAAGTCTCACCTTCAAATAATTCAAAGGAAACACCACGAACTGCTTGAATCTCACCTGCATACGTATCAAAAGAAACATATAAATTCTCCACTTCTAATATCTTTTTTTCCAAGTTATTAACCTCCTATTTCCTAAGTTTAGGGTCAAGTGCATCGCGTAGTCCATCACCAAGCATATTGAATGAAAGCATAATTAAGCATAAAACAATTGATGGTATTATAAGTAAATGTGGGTATTGATAAAAAATCTTTGCTCCATCATTAACTAGAACTCCGAGAGACGCATATGGCGCTGGTACGCCTAAACCTATGAAACTTAAAAATGCCTCTGCAAAAATCATCCTTGGAATCATCATAGTCATGTTAACTATAATTGGCCCCATACAATTTGGAATCAAATGTTTGAAAATAACTCTTTTTGAATCTGCACCTAGAATTTGTGATGCAATCACATATTCGCTGTGTTTTAATCTTAAAACTTCTCCACGAACCAATATTGCAGTTCCCATCCAGCTTGTAAATGCAAGAACAAGGGTAATGGTTACAACTCCTCTGGGAAATACAATAGATAATAACATGATATATAACATATCTGGAATAACCATGATAATTTCAATGATTCTCATCATTATAGTATCAGCTCTTCCGCCAATGTATCCAGATATACCTCCATAAACAACACCAAATAAAATTGTAAATAACACTGATATTACTGCAATCAGGAGAGAAACTCTTGAGCCTTCCCATAACCTAGTAAATAGATCTCTACCAAGGTCATCAGTTCCAAGCCAATATTTACTGTTGAAGTTTTTTTCGCCTTTTGTTGTTACAGTTATATTGTTATGATTTTTTTTAAAAGAGATTCCTCTAAAATCTGGGTCTTGTTTTAAAATATTTTCTGCTTCAATATTTAATTTCTTTATAATTGAATCCCAATTATCTGATGAAGTTGTTGTTATCTCCAGTTTAAATTCCTTTTGATCCCCTTGATAGGATTCCTCAGATTTATCACCAATGTAAAAGCTTAGCTTTCCAGATTGGTTTTTTAATTTAACATTTTTAAATTCCAATTTTGTTTTTCTAAGGTTAGGTTTATATTTTCCATAGGAAAATACAGAATTAGAAGATAACTTTAAACTACGCTGATTTGAAAGAATAAAGGTTTGATCTTGCAACTTTAAATTTTGGGTTCTATAAGTATGTCCATAAAGTGATTTTGAAATCATTGGGCCAACTATTGCCATAATAATCAATACAACTAAAATCCAAAAAGATATTATAGATGGCTTGCTCTTTTTTAATCTCCTAAAGGCATCCTGTAAATATGACATACTCGGGCGTTTTATACTCTGAGCAGCTTCTAGGTTCTTACCAACATGATTAAATTGCTCCTTTTCAATTTTATCCATTTAGTTATTCGCCCCCTTTACTTGATACTTTAAGTCTTGGATCAACTAATCCATATGCTATATCAACTAAAAGAATAGATACTATTATAAGCACTGCATAGAATAATGTTATACCCATAGTCATAGAATAATCCTGGTCTGTGATGGTGGATACAAAATATCCCCCAAGTCCTGAAACAGCAAAAACATTTTCAATAACAATGGAGCCTGTTATAATAGCAGCAAAAGATGGTCCAAGTACTGATATAACTGGCATTACGGCATTGCGAATTACATGGTTCCATACAATTTTAGAAGTGGCGAGTCCTTTAGATTTTCCAGTTAGTATATAATCTTGACCCAGTACTTCAAGGGTAGTTGAACGCATTAATCTAGCTACAAATGCCAGAGTACCAAGGCCTAAAGTAAAGGATGGTAAAAGCATAGAAAGTTCACTGCTGGTTACGGTAACTGGCAACCACCCTAAATTAACGCCAAAATAGTATGCGAGCAGTGGCCCCATAACAATACTTGGAACAGATACTCCTACAATAGAAATAAAAATTATAATATAATCTTGTGTTTTCTGATGTTTTAAGGCTGCTATTATACCCAAAAGTATTCCGAAAATAGATGAGTATGCCATGGCCCTCCATCCTAAAGCAAAGGATTTAGGAAAACTACTTTTAATTACTTGAGATACTGGACGATTAACGTATTTATAAGAAAGTCCAAGGTCCCCATGAACTAAGTTATTCATATATTTTAAATATTGCTGGGAAACCGGTAGATCCAATCCATATTTTTGTAACAAAGCTTGTCTTAATTCAGGTTTCATTTTTTCATTATGGAAGGGATCTCCCGGTAGAGCTTTCATTAATGCAAAAGTTATAGTTGCTATGCATAAAATTGTGATTATTGCGTAAAAGATTCTTTTTAAAATGTATTTAACCATTCGTGAACCTCCTCTATATAGAAAAATACTAAGTTACTCATTTACCTATTAATAAAAGGAAAGATATACGTTTAAATAACATATACCCCACCTTACCTATTAATAATTAAAATTAAATTTACTTAGCTTTCTCACCATTCTTCTTTGTCATATCTACATTAGCCCAATAAAAATCTACGGTTGGGCCAGCGCCTCTAATAACAACTCCATTTAAATAATTTTTAAATGTGGTATGAAGTGTTCTATAGTATTGAGGTGCAATAACCATATCGCTCATTAATATTTTTTCAGCATCATATAAATAACCCATTCTTTTTTTAGCATCTGATTCAGTTTTAGCATTATTAATTAATTTATCATAATTTGGGTTATTATATTTACCATGATTATTTCCATTTTTTGATTCAAATAAATCAAGATATGTCATTGGATCCATATAATCAGGTCCCCAACCACTAGCACAAATACCAAATGTTCCAGCTTTCAATCTAGTTAATTTATCACCCCATGCAACTGGCACAAGATTAATGTCAATTCCAATTTCTTTTAAATCTGATTGTAACTTTTCGCCTTGTTTCTTACCGATATCAGACTGATTTGTTAAAACATCTATAGTAGGTAATTTAGCTAGTTTTAACTCTGATAAACCTTGGGCTAAAGCTGCTTTAGCAGCATCCTTTTGATTATCTTCAAATAAAGTCTTGCCATTCTCTTCACGGAAGGCTTTACTAAGACCTGGGAAGTACTCCGGAACTACTGCAAGTGCAGCAATGTCGCCTTGTGAAACATTTTCAACTAAACCCTTACGGTCCATAGCTAAGGATATAGCCTTTCTAATATTAACATTAGAAGTTATTGGATTATTAAATTGGTTAAATTCAAGATAGAATACAGTATAATCAGGCATATCAATTAAATCTTGGAGTTTGTATTGATCAAGTATTGCTTTATCTTGGAATGTCTTCAAATCATTGGCTTGAATAGCTGAGCCATCTAAAGCACCTGTCTTTAAAAGATTTGTTCTTGTAGCAACATCAATAACAACTTTTAACTGAATTGTATCGATCTTTATATTACTCTTATTCCAGTAATTTGGATTTTTTTGTAAAGTAAAGCTATCTTTGTGTTTCCATTCTTTAACCATCCATGGTCCATTACTGTTTAACCCTGCAGCTTCAAGAGTGTAGTCACTCTTATGATCATTGTAAAATTTCTCGTTTACAGGACAATAAACAGAATTGGCAGTTAACCCCACAAAGTATGGGCATACTTTTGAAAGTTTAATTTCAATATTTCCATTATTCTCTTTGATTCCAACCTTTGACCATAAATCTTTTTTCTTTGCCTCAAATGCTGTTTTTAGATCTGCTGGCATTGCCTTTAAAGCATCGGTAACCTTAGCAGCCAAAGCTGATTTTTTATCTTTGTCTTTTTGCGCATCTCTGTCATCAACTAAAGCTTTAAACTTAGCATTTGATTCGCCGTAAAACCCCTCACTAGTAAGAGCAGCGTAATCTTGAGCTCCTACAATGTAATCACTAATCATAAATGCGTACTGACTATTTCCATCAAGCGCAAGCTTCCATCCAAAGAAGAAATCATTTGCAGTAACTGCTGTTCCATCAGACCATTTCGCATCTTTATTTAACTCAAAAGTATAAGTATTGGTTGAAGTATCTAAACTCCATTTTTTAGCAACTCCTGGTTCGTATTTACCTTCTTCTTTACCAAAACGAACTAAACTTTCAATAAACATATTTGAAATCTGAAAGTCAGGTGATCCGGTCATCTGTTGTGGGTCCAAGGTTTCTGGTTCATCTACAGTATAATAATTTAAAACTTGTGGTGCTTTGTTCTCTACAACTTTAGGTTTTTTTGAGCATCCAGAAAGTACATTTGTGGATACAAACAAAGCTAATAGCAAAGAAGTAACTAATTTTTTCTTTTTCATTACATATCCCCCCTTATCTAATCATTAAAAATTAAAGTACTGTTATATAATATGACCATTATTTTTTTTTATGTAAATATTTTGAATAAATATTAAGGAGATTTATATTATAATGTAACAAATTCTTTAGAATTAAAAGGCATTCTAAAAATGAAGAGTAATAATTTTCATGTGATTAATATATACTTTTGTTGATCTTAAGGGATGTATTAATACATTAAAAATTCTAAATTGGGAAAGCTATAACTATAATACTTACGATACTTGAGTATTAATAAGTACTCAGTATTTGCAAGACATATAGGGAGGAATATTCATGGATTATTCAAAAGTAAAAGAAGTTAATGGAATAGAACACGTTGGAGATGTGCCAAGTGCAAAAAAAGGAATAATAGATTTTCTTTCTGGTGAAGACAGATATAAAGACTCCATACCACAAGATAGGCTTAACTCCTATAAAAAAGGTCGTGAAATAGCAGTAGAAATTGAGAATATTTTAAATGGAGATCAAAGGGCTTATTAGGATTAAATAAATTTATTGTTTTTTAGAAGAAGGCATATAATATTAATCCTGTGCCTTTTTTTAAAATTCAAATAAGATTATATTGGTGAATAATGATTTTTTATTTTTGAAAAAAATCATTATTTTTATTTTTTTGCTTATTACTAAAATTTTATTAGAAATTGAATAGCATTTTTTTAAGAATGTATTTAAAGAATTCGTGTAAAATAGTTAAAAATACACTGGTATAACAACAATATCTAAGGAAATGCCTTTTTAGTGTTTTGGAACACATATTTGTAAAAATAAAACAAATACATAAAACAAAAAAACAAAGTGAAGAAAAAATATTAACGCTTGCAATTTTCAGAAAAATTTGATAATATATTAATAATTCATAAACAATTAATATATTATTAATAAATATACAAGGGGAGGTTTAATTATGGCTAAAGAACGAGAAGAATGGGGATCGAAAATTGGAATGATTCTAGCAATGGCAGGGAATTCGGTTGGTCTTGGCAATTTTTGGAGATTTCCATATCAGGCTGCAAAAAACGGTGGCGGAGCTTTTATGATTCCTTATGTGGGCGCTCTTATTTTAATAGGAATTCCATTAATGATGGTAGAATGGATGATGGGAAGACTTGGTGGAAGATATGGACATGGAACTGTAGGTTTTATGATTTATATTCAATCAAGGGACAAGATTAAACCGCGACGTGCAATTATTTTAGGTTCTATATGTGGAATGTTAGTTATTGGAGTTACACTACTAGTAAATTCATATTATAATCATTTGATAGGGTGGACTCTAGGCTATGCCTTTTTATCTGCCACTGGTGGATACTTAGATACGGCTGTAACCACAGGACAGTTTTTTACGAATTATATACAAAATCCGGCTTATGTATTTACTTTTTGGATCGTTAGTTTAGCAGTTTTGGGACTTGCAGTTACAAGAGGAATTGAAAAAGGTATAGAATCTTGGGCAAAAATAATGATGCCTACTCTATATATATTTGGATTTATATTAATTTATAAAACATTAACTATTGGATCACCGGTTAATCCAGATTGGTCTGCTATAAAGGGGCTAGATTATCTTTGGACTCCAAGATGGCAAGATTTTAGTTTCAAAGGTGCACTTGCAGCAGCGGGACAAATTTTCTTTACACTATCACTCGGTATGGGAATAATTCAAAACTATGCTTCTTATTTAAAATCAGAGGACGATATTGTAGCTTCATCAATGACAACAGTATCCTTAAATGAATTTGCAGAAGTAATTTTGGGCGGAAGTATTGCAATACCAATTACCTATGCTTTCATGGGCGTAAAAGGGCTAAGTTCAGGAGTAGGACTATCTTTTATATCTCTACCTAATATTTTTAGAGTTATGGACGGTGGTAGATTAATGGGAACACTATGGTTTATGTTATTATTCTTTGCTGGGTTTACTTCAGCTATTGCAATGTATAATTACTTAGTAACAATATTAGAAGAAGGCATGGGCATGGTAAAGAAGAAGGCTGCTTTAATGGTTTTCGTAGGATATATAATAGTTGGACTTCCAGTTGCTTTAGAACCAATAATTACAAAAACTGCTGAACTTGCTTATTTTACAGAGCTTGATAACTGGGTTGGTAGCTATTTACTGGTTATAATGGGACTTATAGAAATAATTGTAGCTGGTTGGCTTATGAAAGATAATGCATTGGATGAGATAAATATTGGAGGTTACTGGAAAGCACCTAAATGGATGTACAGTGTTATGATTAAATTTGTAACACCTTTAACAATAATAATTATCTTAATTGGATCAACAAAATCATATATTGAAGAAGGATACTTTAAATTAATACCAAGTTTTGTAGTGAAAACACCAGAGTTGATTCCTTGGGTAAATGGTGCAAGAATGGTTTTAATTGTGGTATTTATCATTGGATTTATTGGAACTTATAGGAGTTTAAAAGCTGTTTATGGTGAAGAGATTTTACAAAATGAGGTTCTTATAAGAAAATAATAATTACTGTTTATTTCAGAGAAATATAAGGAGGAAGAAATATGAGTGGTCAAGCATTAGCTTTTATGTTAGGAATGTGGGGAAGTATATTTACTTTATCAGTTCTGAGTTTAAGAGCAGTATTAAAGAATAAATAAGAAAAGAGTGGAAATATATGAATATTAACGAAGCTGTAACTATGAAAAAAATTACTTTTTATTTTACAATTTTATGTGCATTGTTTTTAATGTTATCTTCACAATTTACTGGATTTATTTTGCCATTGCTATTCATTCTTCCAATATTTATGGGGCTTATAGGGATGAAGAGAAGACGGAAAAGTGGGTATTTAATAGCCATGGCAATAGTTCCATTAGCATTTGCTATTTCAGTGCTGTGGATACGATATTCTATACGTGTTTTTTCTGATAGAGCTAACCAAATTGCTCAAATGAGTGCACAATATAATATATCAGCTACTAAAGCTGGAGCATTTACACTAATCTTTTTCTTATTAAGTATTCTAATGATTAGTTTGTCGGTAATAGTGTTTGTAAAATTGCGTAGACATAAAGAACTTTTCACATAATTTTTTTAATTACTAAAAACGCTGAGACTTTGTTTCGGCGTTTTTAGTTTGGACTAAAAATTTCGGTTATTCATGCTATAGTAAGTAATTTACTTAAAGTATATATATGATATAATGTATTTAAAAACAAGCTAGGAAGGGTGAGATATCATAAAAAGTTCACGAAAAACATGGTATATGGTTTTATTATTGTGCATTCCAATATTTTTAGTATCTTGCAAAACTAATACTAAACCCGTTGAAAAAGAGACCTATATGATGGGGACAATTGTTCAATTAAAGGTTTATGGTAAAAATTCAGAAAAAGCAACAGAGCTAGCTTTAAAAAGAATTAGTGACATAGAAAGCAAAATGTCTGTTAATATTAAATCTTCTGAAATTACAAAATTAAATGCTAAGGCAGGGGTTTCAGGTGAAAAGCTTAGTGTGGATACTTACTCAGTAATAGAAAAAGCTGTTAAGTATAGTAAATTAACAGATGGATCACTTGATGCAACAATAGAACCAATTGTAAAGCTGTGGGGCATAGGTACAGATAAGGCGAGAATTCCTTCCAAAAGTGAAATCGAGGAAAAGTTAAAGCTAGTCGACTATAAGGATATTATTCTAGATAGTAAGAATTCTACAGTACAGTTAAGGCGAACTGGGCAAGCTATAGATTTGGGTGCTATAGCAAAAGGCTATACAGCTGATGAGATAAAGAAAGTTTTAATTGATAATAAGGTTAACAGTGCACTTATAAATTTAGGTGGTAATGTTTTTGCTGTAGGAAGTAAACCAGATGGAACTAGCTGGAATATAGGGATACAGAATCCATTGGATACACGGGGACAATACTTAGGAACAATTAGTGTTACTGATAAATCTATGGTTACATCAGGAAACTATGAAAGATATTTTATTGTGGACGGCAAGCGTTACCATCACATATTTGACCCAAAAACTGGATACCCATCAGAGGCTGGTCTTATAAGTACAACCATAGTGTCAGATAACTCAATAGATGGAGATGCACTATCTACTAGTACATATATAGTGGGACTCTCAAAGGGAATTAAATTGATAGAGTCTATTAAAGGCGTAGAAGCTATTTTTGTTACCTCAGATAAAAAAGTATATGTTACAGCAGGTCTTAAAGATAGTTTTAATTTAACGAATAAGGAGTTTACTTATGAAGAAAGGTGATAAAATAGTTGGGATAGTACTTTTATTTATTGTAGTAATAGCAGTAGGAGTAGTTTCAATATATAAAACTTCAATTAAGGGGTCAGAAAATATTGCAGTTATTAAACGTGAAGGCAAGGTTATTAAAACTATTGATTTAAGTAAGATAGTTAAGCCAGAAGATTTTACTTTTAAGACAGCAAATGGCCATTTTAATACTATATCAGTTAAACATAATAGTATTAGTATTAAAGATGCAGATTGTCCACATAAAGAGTGTGTTAAAAGTGGATGGATTTCAAAACCAGGTGAGATGATTGTATGTTTACCTTTTAAACTTATAATTAATATTAATGGACAAAGCAATAACAGTATTGATGCTGGGACATTCTAAAATGAAAAACATGCAGGTGATAATATGAAAAAGACTAAAAAAATGGTTTTACTTAGTATACTCGTGGCAATAGCCTTGGTTATTTATTTAATTGAGGCTCAAATTCCAGTGCTATTTCCAGGGATAAAATTAGGACTTGCTAATTCTATATCCTTAGTTGCATTAATTTTATTTGGCTGGAAGGAAGCAATTTTAATAATGATTCTAAGGACTGTGCTAGGTTCTATTTTTGGAGGTGGGTTATCAGCGCTTTTATTCAGTATTGCTGGTGGATTGCTTAGTAATATAGTAATGATATTACTATATAAGTATCTTAAGAATTCCTTAAGCCTACCTACAATTAGTGTATGTGGTGCTATTTTTCATAATGTAGGGCAATTACTGGTAGCTGCCTTTATAATTAAAGATTTGAGAATATATTTGTATTTACCCGTATTACTAGTTTCAGCTATTATTACAGGGTATTTTATTGGAACTTTAGCTAGTGTATTGAAGAATAGATTAGAAAAAATATTAACACTAGATAAAAAATTATAAAAGAGGGTAGGAAGTCTCCAACGTGACTTGCAAACGAGCTCGAAACTGGAAATTCAATTAAGAAATTCTAATCTTTTGCGAATATAAAATTCTCTGGCGCTCACATTCGCCTTCCTGGCTCAGGTTCGCTAGCCTTCCTTCCTGGAAGGCTCACGAGAATTTTATATTCGCAAAAGAAGAATTTCTAAATTGAATTTCAATAGTTTAGTCGCTTCTTATTGCAAGTCACTAAGGCTAAATATCCTACCCTATTATTATACCGCGAGGGGAAACAAAAAAAGGTACTAAGATTTTATAATCTTAGTACCTTTTTTAATTTTTGCTATTTGATTACTGCATCACTCATGGTTTCATGAGCTTTTAGGGGCTTTGAGATAGCTTTTGTTGGACACTTAGTAGAACATAGGCCACATTGTGTACATTTTTCAAAGTCTATTGTAGCTAAGTTATTAACCATAGTAATTGCTTCAGATGGGCAAACTTTTACACACATGGTGCAAGCGATACATCCAACTCCGCAATTTTCTTTTACTGATTTACCTTTGGATTTTGAGTTGCATTCTATAAGTACTTCCTGAGTAGCTGGAACTAGCTCTATTAAGTTTTTAGGACAGACTTTAATACATGTGCCACAAGCTACACAATTATCCTTGTATACTACAGCTACGCCATCTATGATGTGAAGGGCATTGAATTCACAAGCCCTTACGCAACTTGCAAAACCTAAACAACCATCTGAGCAAGCTTTAGGACCTTCACCAGGAGCAATAACTGCTTGGCGACAATCCATAACTCCATCATAAACATATTTCTCTTTTGCAACGCCGCAAGTTCCTTTACATTTAACAAAGGCAACTTTAGGATTGGCGGTTTCAACAGTTAGACCCATTATTTCTCCGATATTTTGAGCAACAGAGGCTCCACCTACTGAACATAAATTTAGTGGTGTACCTCCATCAACTACGGCGGCGGCATAAGCATCACAACCAGCAAATCCGCATGCACCGCAATTAGCGCTAGGTAATGCTTCTCTAACTAGTGGCACTTTAGGATCAACCGGTACATGGAATTTTTTATTAGCATAACCAAGTACTACTCCAAACACAAGTCCCATACCACCAATGCTTAACACTGGGTAAAGTAGATTATTTATATCCATTTAAATACCCCCCAATTTTAAACCACTAAAGCCTAAAAATGCAATAGCCATGAGGCCAGCTGTAACTAGTGAAATAGGAAGACCTCTAAAGCATAGTGGCATATTATCACTCTCTTCCATTCTTTCTCTTAGACCTGCAAGAAGTACAATGGCAAGCATGTAGCCAGAAGCAGCTCCAAGAGCATTAACCATGGATTCTATTAGGCTATATTTTTCACCTATATTTATAACTGCCATACCAAGAAGAGCGCAGTTAGTTGTTATTAATGGAAGATATATTCCAAGTGCTTTATAGAGAGTCGGTTGAGTTTTCTTAATAACCATCTCAACAAATTGCACTAGTGCTGCAATAACTAGTACAAACGCTAATGTTGATAAATAGGTTATATTTAAAGGGACTAAAACCCAGTTGTAGACTCCATAGGTCATAAATGAGGCTAAGAACATAACAAACACTACTGCTAGTCCCATACCTTTTGCAGTCTCAGTTTTTTTAGAAACTCCAAGAAAAGAACATATTCCAAGGAATTTAACTAACAAGAAGTTATTTATCAAAAATGCACTTATAAAAATTGAAAAAAGTTTCATCTTAATCCACCTTTCTTAAAAATATTAAATAAATTTATTTTTTACAACTATGAGCACAAGAACCACACCCAGTACACTCACCAGTTTCTGGATTAATTTCATGAAAATGTGCAATTTTATTGTTAACTTTGTTTGTTTCATTTATTGCCTTTTGATTTAATAGAGCCATTAAAATTCCAAGGGTAATAAAAGCTCCAGGGGCTAAAATCATAATTATAGCAGGCTCAAAGGAATTTCCCAATAGTTTGAATCCGTATATTGAACCAGCTCCTAGTAATTCTCTAATTGCACCTAAAATAGCTAATGCTACCGTAAAACCAAGTCCCATTCCTATAGCATCAAAAATTGATGGTAAAATTTTATTTTTAGAGGCATAGGATTCAGCTCTTCCAAGAATTACACAGTTAACAACTATAAGTGGGATGAAAATTCCTAGTGACTTATATAGAGAAGGAACAAAACCTTGCAATAAAAACTGTATCAATGTAACGAAAGCAGCTATTATTGTAATATATGCAGGTATACGAACCTTATCAGGGATTACTTTTCTTAATAATGATATAAAAAGGTTAGAACCAATTAACACTGCTGTAGATGCTAGTCCCATACCGATACCATTTTCTACACTAGTAGTAACAGCTAGTGTAGGGCACATAGCTAGAACTTGCACAAATATTGGATTTTCAGTAACTATACCATTTTTTAATCTTTCAGAAAATACGCTCATTATTTTTTAGCTCCTTTCAATGAAGAGTTGTAAAAATCAATAGCATCGTTAACACCAAGAGTTACAGCCTTCGATGTAATAGTGGCACCTGTAAGAGCTTGTATTTGATTTTCTTTTGAAGGAACCATTTTTACAACTTCTAATTTATCTTTTGTAGGTTTATTTTTATATTGATCTGAAAATTTAGGTGTTGGAGCATTAGCACCAAGACCAGGAGTTTCAGTGTGAGATAAAATTTTAATTCCAGTAACTTTTCCTTCAGTTGATAGTCCCACCATTATTTCTACAGGGCCAGCATATCCTTTTGGTGCAACTTTTATAGCATATCCAGCTATTTCAGTACCTTTAAGGCCTGTATTAACCTCAGAAATTTTTTCATTACCTTGAATTTTTACATCTGCTTTTTCAAACTTATCAGCGGTAGGTAATATTGCTTTCATAGCAGCTTGTTTATCAGCTTCTATGGATGCAGCGATAGGTGCTTTAGTTATTTCATAGGCACCACCTAGTAAGAATCCTGCAACTCCTGTAATTAAAAGTAAAATTAGACCTAATTTTATATTCTCTTTCAATTATTTCACCTCCCCAAAAATACGTGGAGCAGTAAACTTATCTATAAATGGAACAAATAAGCTCATTATTAGTATAGAATAGGATACTCCTTCAGCATAACCACCATACAAACGTATGATTGTGGTTAGAAGTCCACAACCAATTCCAAATATAAGTTGTCCTTTTTTTGTCATTGGTGAAGTTGTATAATCTGTTGCCATAAAGAAAGCACCAAGCATTAAGCCACCAGCACAAATCTCATATAATGCATCTGCATTCATGAAGCCACCTCTACCTAATATAAGAGTTAAAATAAATACTGAGCCAATATATGAAACTGGTGTATGCCAACTTATTACTTTTTTATAAAGTAAATAAGCTGCGCCAATTAGTAAAGCAAGTACAGAGGTTTCACCAATACAACCGCCTACATTACCAATAAAAATGTTCGTCAGACTAGGTAATTGACCTTCACCGGTTTTAAGTATTGCAAGTGCTGTAGCCGCTGAAACACCATCAACAGTAAAATTAGTCATATGAACTGGCCAAGAGGCAAGTAAAAATGCTCTAGCAGCCAAAGCGGGATTCATTATATTTTGTCCAATTCCGCCGAAAAATTGTTTTACAATAATTATTGCGAAAAAACCTCCAATTGCAGGAAGCCAAAGTGGAACAGCAGCTGGCAAGTTAAAAGCTATTAACAAACCAGTTACAACAGCACTAAGGTCGCCAATTGTAACTTTTCTGTGAGTAAATTTTTGCCATAATGCTTCTGCTGCAATACATGAGAGCACAGATACCAATGTAACTAAAAATGCTTTCATTCCAAAAAAATATATTCCAGCAAAGGTAGCAGGTATTAATGCTATTATTACGTCTCTCATTATACCCTGCACAGAATCATTTGATTTTATGTGTGGGGATGAAGATACTGTATACATATAATTCACCTCTATCTATTTTTTTCTTCTATTAATATTTATTGTTCGTTTGCCTTCACGGCAAGTTTGAGTTAAATGACGCTTAGCGGGACATACATAAGAGCAACAAGCACACTCAATACAATCCATTCCATGATATTCTTCAAAAACCTCATATTCTCCTCTTAAAATTAAAGAGTTAAGTTTTGTAGGGTTTAAAAACATAGGACAGACACTCATGCATTTTCCACATCTTATACAACTGGATTCTTGCTCTAATTTAGCTTGCTCTTTTGTTAAACAAAGAATCCCTGAGGTTCCTTTTATTACAGGAACATCTAAAGAGCTTAGGGTTGTTCCCATCATAGGTCCACCTGAAATTACTTTAACAGGGTCCTCTTTGAATCCACCAGCAGCTTCGATAACTTCACTCATAGAAGTTCCAAATTTAACTCTTAAATTTAAAGGGTCTTTAATTGCTTCGCCAGTTACAGTTAAAACTCGTTCTATAAGGGGTTTGCCATTTACTACAGCGTTGAATATCTCAAACACTGTATCAACATTTTGAACTATGCAGGAAACATCAGCAGGAAGTTTTCCAGAAGATAGCTCTCTACCAGTAATTGCATAAATCAATTGTTTTTCTGCGCCTTGAGGGTATTTTGTAAGCATCGAAGTAACTTCTACATTATTAATGTTTGCTGTGGCTTTTTTCATAGCCTCAATTGCCTCAGGTTTATTAGTTTCTATTGCAATATATCCTTTTACACCAGGAAACATTTGAAGAATAATTTTTAATCCCTCAGCAATTTCATCTGTTTTTTCCAATAGCATTCTGTAATCACAAGTTAAATAAGGTTCGCATTCGGCAGCGTTTATTATAATGCTGTCGATGACTTTACCTTCCGGCGGATTAAGCTTAATATGTGTTGGAAAACCTGCTCCACCCATACCTACTATGCCGGCTTCTTTAATGATAGCCAATAGTTCATTTTTGGATAGCTTTTCATAATCACTGTGAGGAACCATAGTAAGTACTTCTTCGTAAATGTTATCGTTTTCTATAATAACTGAAGATACCATAGTTCCATTACTATGTAGTCTAGGGGTGACATCCAATACTGTCCCAGATATGCTTGAATATATTGGTGCAGACACAAAAGCTTTGGATTCACCTATTTTTTGTCCGACGCATACTCTATCACCTTTTTTTACTAGTGGATCGCAAGGCGCTCCTATATGTTGTTGCATAGGAAATACTAAATTGCCTTTTGGAAGCAAATCTTGAATTGCTTTGTGCATACTTAAGTCTTTTTTGTCGCCAGGGTGAATACCTTTTTTGAAAGTCAAAAGTCCCATAATAAACCTCCTTGTAGTTCGTTTTGGACCTAGCAATTATAAATTGTTATGCCCTTGTATTTATAGGGTAGATAACAATAATAAATCGATAGTTACCTTATAATTATTATTATATAACAAAATTATATAAAATAATGCAAAAATGATATGGTTTTATTGTTAAAGTGTATTTAAAACGCACTTTAACATATATATTACACCATTTGTTAGTATAAAAGTATGCTTTTTAAGAAAAAAAATGAGGAAAATAAAGTTATATTATTCTGAAAATTCTAAATAATCTATATTGAATTGGGATTTTTTCAATATATTATAATGAACAACAGGAGATTAATATGGTATAATTAAAATAGAAAAAACTATATTTACGAGAGTAAACAATTAAAAAGGTAAGGTGAATATGGAGAAGAATAGTTTAAATAATCTAGAGATACACAGTGTGAATTTGGACATGGATGAAGATATCATAAATAGTTTAAAAACAGAGATTTATAAAAGAAACAAATTCAAATATAATTCCAATGTTGTAGATATTCCAAATTATTTTTATAGATTTATAGGTATAAAAAACAGTGAGATTGATTACTATGATAATTTATATAAATTAGATAAAGAACTAAAAAGAATTGGAGCAGGTTACATTCGATTTAGTGAGGGGTTAGATAAAAACATTAGCATAAGACTTCAAAATGTATTGAATGATATTTGGTCAAAGGCAGGTCATGTGGAAAGTATGGATGTGTCTACAATTATAAATTTAATAAGTGATAATGGACTTTTTCCGGATTTACCTAATAAAGTTTTGCTAAGGCAAGTTAAAAACAATTTGAAGGGGCTAATAGAATATTATATTAAGAGCAACGAGACAATGGACAATCAGGATATTAAACTTATTATAAATTATATGATTCATTGGATAAAAATTTATTCCAAAGAGCTATTTCAAAAATTTGACTATACGAGTATTAATCCTAAAGTGGTATTTTATGGAGAAATTTCAAAAACAGAGGTTTTCTATTTGATTTTACTATCAACTTTGGGCTGTGATATTTTATATTTTAATCCTAAGGATTCTGGAAGCTTCCAGGAAATTGATAAATACAATGCTTTTTCTAAGGAAATTGTTTATAATTATAAAGAGGAAATAAAACCTTTTCCTACTGTCACGGAAGATAGGATTAAGACAAGTGCCTACAATGCTAAGGAAGAGCTTAATAAAACACTGTTTACAGATGATTCAGGGTTTTATAGACCTTGGCAATTTGCAGATTATAATTTGCAGGCGGTAACCCTTAATACTACCTATGAAGAAATATATATATGGATGAAGGAAAAAGCATATATAAGGGAAGGATGGAAAGTTAAAGAATCAACTGTAGTCGTGCCTAATATGTTTTCAAAAGTATGTGGCACTCATGAGGATATTGATATTTACTGGAAGGAAATTAATGATGTATTAACTCAAAAACATACAAAATTTTATAATGAACTACCTATAATGGATGTAGTTCATTTGGAATATGGGAAGTTTAATCTAATATATCCTAATAATGCTTTTTCAGAATTTAACGTAGAGGAAATGCTTAATTCATCTTGGTGGAAATATAAGGAGTTAAGATTTGGACTTCAAAAAAATATGGCCCGAAAAATTAAAGAACTATGCTTAAGTCCTGTAATAATAAATGTTGAACAGGAAGATTTAAGGGATTTGCAAGTGGATATTTTCTCAGTACTTATAAATCTAGATGGAGAAGTACTTGAATTATTGCAATCCTATGATTACCCAGAGGAAGTTCCCAAAATTATAGTTTATAATAATGAAGAAAATGGGAATTTATCTTTTGAAGACTGCATAATGCTTACCTTTATGAATTCTATGGGAGTAGATATAATCATATATAACCCATCAGGATACAATGACATAGAGAATTTTATTTATCAACATAAATACGATATTCACAGATTAGAAAATGTGAGCTTCGAATTGCCCTTTAAAAAATATGTGGAAAAGAAAAAAGGTTTTTTTGAAAAGTTTTTCCGCAGCTAATATTTAAAGTAGTTAAGAGTGGAAAGTTAATTTTGATTTTTATGCTAGGGCATAAAAATTTGAAAATAAATCAGGAAAATAGATAAGAGGAGTGAAAAACATGGAAAACAGTAATGGAGTACTTATAATCAAAGACGAGAACATTGAAAATGAGGATATACAGAAAAAGGCTATTAGCATAAATAATCAGCTTAAAGTCTCACCACAAGTGATGCAAATTGCATCAAATTTAAATATTAAAGATGCAAATGCCATATTAGAATTTGGAAATGAACCAGCGCAGCAAATATCAAAATTTGCAGATCAAATATTAAACTCTATTAAAACCAGTAGTGTTGAAGATTCAGGTGTTATGATAAAGGAACTTACAAGCATAATGAAAAAGTTTGATAAACAAGATTTTGAAGAAAGCAAAACTAGTTTTCTTGGAAAGTTATTTAGTAAACCAGCTAAGGCCATAGATAAAATGATGGGTAAGTATAAAACTATTGGAGGAGAAATAGATAAAATTTATACCCAGCTTAGTGGATATAAGGTGGAAATAAATAACTCTAATTTAATGCTTGAAAATTTATACAATCAAAATTTTGAGTATTATGGAGAGTTAGAAAAATATATTGCTGCAGGAAATATGATTGTTGAAAAAAGTGAAAGTGGAGATCTTCCTAAACTTGAATCTTTAGCAAATAATGGAGAACAAATAAATATAATTAATTACGAAAATTTTAAAGCTACTCTTGAAATGTTAAAACAGAGAATTTATGATTTAGAAATGGCTAAAATGGTATCATTACAAACTGCACCTCAGATTAAAATGATTCAAAGGGGAAATTATAAATTGATATCTAAAGTGCATTCAGCGTTTATCATAACTATACCTGTATTTAAAAATGGAATAATTCAAGCCATTGCATTAAAAAAACAAAAGCTAGTAGCGGATTCACTAGCAGAGCTGGATAGAACTACTAATGAGTTATTAATGAAAAATGCAGAAAATATAAGAAGTCAAAGTGTGGATATAGCAAAACTCTCTGGGGGAACCAGCGTAAAAATTGAAACTTTAGAGAAAACTTGGAATACAATTATGCAAGGTATTGAAGAAACAAGGAGCATTGAAGATGAAAATAAGAGGTTAAGAGAAGCTGGAATAGTTAAACTACATGAGATGACAGAAAAACTAAAGCAGAAATCAATAAGATAGTAGTTTTATGAATTATAATAAGTTAGAAAAACAAAATAAGGGATTTGGGCCCATGAAAATAAATAACAAGTCAAATAGTCTACCCTATTGACTTGTTATTTATTTAAATGTGTCTAATAGGTGATCATATGGATATATTTGAATTACAAGCGGAAAAAAATTTATTAAAAGATGCACCACTTTCGGAAAGATTAAAGCCAGGAAAATTAGAAGATTATGTAGGGCAAGGGCATATTTTAGGCAAGGGAAAACTTTTGCACCGGGCGATTATTGCTGATAAAATAACTTCATTAATACTTTATGGTCCACCAGGCACAGGCAAAACTAGCTTGGCTAAGGTTATTGCAAATACAACAAAATCTAATTTTGTTAGACTTAATGCAGTTACAGATGGTCTAAAAGAATTAAGAGAAGTGGTGGCTACGGCAAAGAATGATTTAGGAATGTACGATATTAAAACTATCTTATTTATAGATGAAATTCATAGATTTAATAAAGCTCAACAGGATGCATTATTACCCTATGTGGAGAAGGGTACAATAGTATTAATTGGGGCAACCACAGAAAATCCATATTTTGAAGTTAATAATGCATTAATTTCTAGGTCTATGTTATTTAAACTAGAACCCCTGGAAGAAAAACATATTCAAAAGATTATTATGCGTGCACTAAAAGACAAAGAAGTAGGATTTGGAAATGCTAATATTTGTATGGATAGTGTTGCTGTGGATTATCTTGCAAATATGGCAAATGGAGATGCTAGGCGCGCACTTAATGCCTTGGAATTATCAATACTCACTACCGATAGAGATGAGCAAGGCAGAATAAACATAACCATAGAAGTCGCTCAGGAATGTCTCCAAAAAAAACATATAAAATATGATAAAAATAGAGATGAACATTACGATGTGGTTTCTGCCTTTATTAAAAGCATGAGAGGCTCTGATCCTGATGCTACGATTCATTATCTTTCTAGGATGATATATGCTGGAGAAGATCCTAAATTTATCGCTAGGAGAATTGTAATAGCAGCAGCTGAGGATGTTGGAAATGCAGATCCTATTGCGCTACTTGTAGCGAATAATGCAGCACAGGCGGTTCAGTTTGTAGGGATGCCAGAAGCAAGAATTATTTTATCACAAGCTGCAATATATATAGCCTGTGCTCCTAAAAGCAATGCATCTTATGTGGCAATTAATAAAGCACTTAAAGATGTAGAAGAAAAAAATATAGGCGGTGTACCACCTTACTTAAGGGATCAAAGTTATAGTGGCGCAAAGAAATTAGGGCATGGGGTAGGATATTTATACCCTCACGATTATGAAGGAAACTATGTGAAGCAGGAATATTTGCCTGATGAACTAATTGGTACAGTATATTATGAAGCTCTTGATAATGGATATGAGAAAAAAATTAAAGAGCGACTTAAGGCATTAAAAAATAAAGAGAAATAAGGCATTTAAAAAAGTAGGAGTAAAACTCCTACTTTTTATTTGAAAATATTTTTTTTATAATAGTTAAAATATCTACTATGTATACTAAATATTTTTCAATAGATTCGGTTGCTCCAAGAGCAGTGGCAGTTGTCTGCACTACTACTTCAGTAACATCTTTTATATTGTCAGTTACTTCATATAAATTTCTAAAGGTTTTTGGTAGAAATTCTAATATTTCACCAATACTACCTTCATTGTTCTTGATGATTGAATTTACGCTTGATATAGTTTTAATAAGTTTTAGAAGTCCTATTATCAGTATAATTAAAATGACTATACCAAGAAAAATTAACAGGCCTTGTCCTAATTTAAAAAAGTCAACATACATTAATAGCACCACTATTCTTTAAAATTTTAGTTATTTTTTAGTATCTTGTTCAACTAGATCAGTTTGTCCTAAAATGGAATTTAAGTCTTCACTATCTGTTGAAGCTAGGTTATCCACTGTTTCAAAGACTGCATTTGCTGTCTTTTTTTCATTTAGATATTGAGAAACTTTAACTTTAGCGTCTGTTACATTATCTTTAGCGTCACAAACTTTATTGTTTATAGCGTCCTTAAGTTCTGTACTTTTTCGTTTGATTTTGACTTTAGCATCTGTTACATTATCATTAATAGTTCCTTTAAGTTCTATGGTTTTTTCTTTAATATTATTTGTAATCTCTTTTGATGAGTTGGCAATATCTTCTCTATTTTCTTTACCAGATTTAGGGGAAAAAAGTAGACCACCTAATAAACCACTTACACTACCAGCTGCAGTTCCAATAAGTATTTTCTTTGCAGTTTGAATTCTTAATTTTCTTTGTTTTTCTTTTTTCTTTTTTTCATACCATTTTGTAAGTATCATAATTGTTGCCTCCTTTAAAGATAGAAAACTTTATACCATAATATAATAATATACTTTATCTAGTTTTTGTCAATCTATAAAGAAAAATGTAACAGAAATGTAACCTAAATGTAAAAAAAATACACTGATAAGCATAAATTATTACAAAGTTATATCAATTTTTTGTTATATTTGATAGAATACAAAAGGTATATTTGTGTATAAGTGGTCTTGTAAAATAAACTACTAAGTATAAGTAGTTTGGTTTTAGTAGTGTAGTGTCCATAAAATGTGATGATAATTGAAGAAATTACTAGGGGGGAATTTATGATAAAATTATTATGGTATTTATATTTTTCGATATATTTGTGTATTTCATCTCTTAGCTTAATTAAAATAAAATACATACAAAAAAAATCACCTAATGATGCTGAAATACTTGCATATAAAGCATTGCAAAATATTGCAAAATTTGTTTTGAGGGTAACTAAGACTAGTATGAAAGTTAGTGGTACTGAAAATATACCAGTGGAGAATTGTGTTTTTATAGCAAATCACCAAGCTATTTTTGATGGCTTTGCATTGCTTGCTCATATTAATAAGCCTTTTGGGTTTGTTGCTAAGAAAGAGATAAAAAAAATACCGTTGGTTAGTAGTTGGTTAAAAGCAATAGGATCAATTTATATAAATAGGCAAAGTCCTAGAGAATCAATTAAAACTATTCAAGAAGGTGTGGAAAAGATAAACCAGGGATATTCTATGATGATTTTTCCGGAAGGTACAAGAAGTCTAAAATCTAAAATGAATTCATTTAAAAAAGGGAGTATGAAACTTGCAACAAAGTCTAAAGCTTGTATAGTACCAATAACCATAGATGGAACTTATAATGTTTTGGAAGTAGGCAGAAAAGTAATGGGAAACAAAATAAGTATGGTTATACATAAACCTATTTATCTTAATTCATTAAGTAAAGAGGAGCAGCAGAATTTAGGAGAATATGTACAGAATATAATAGAAGAAGAATTAAACAATATATGTAAAATGAAAAAGAGTAAGACTTAGTGTTAAACTAATTTCCTACTCTTTTTTCTATTCTAAATTTATTTGGAATTAACCACCATTTGTGCAATATTATTTGAATGGTCTCCAACTCTTTCAAGATTAGTTAATAGCTCTAGATAAACAGAGCCACCAGCTGGTGTGCATTCAAGATTATTTAATCTAGTTATATGATCACTTTTAAATTGTTTTTCCATGTCATCTATATTTTCTTCTACATCCATGGCTTTGTGAGCAGATTCTAAATCAGAATTTTCGAGTGCTACTATGGCATTATCCACACAGTATTTTACAGTTTCGAACATATGTGTAACATCAGATATTGCTTTTTCTGAAAAAGTGAGTTTACTATCCATTTTCAATCTAGCAAGCTCACCTAAGTTATCAGCATGATCTCCGATTCTCTCTATATCATTTACTACATGATATAATGAAGTAATGATCTCAGATTGATGTTCTGATAGTGGTGTATTTGAAAGGGATACCATATAACCAGTTATTTCTCTTTCAAGATAATTTATGGTAACCTCATGCTCACTAACTGAGTTCATCAAATTTTCATCGGAATTTAAAAAGGCTCCCATTGCATTAGAAAGATTTTCAGAGGCAAGCTTCCCCATTCTACTAACTTCCTTAATAACTTGTCCAACTGCTATAGAAGGAGTTTCGAGTAGTCTTACATCTAAGTATTCCAGTACTAGAGCAGTTGATTTTTCATCCTCTCCAGGTACTAATTTATTAACAATTTTAACTAAGACACCTATAAACCAAACTTGAATAAATACATTTGATAAATTAAACAATGTGTGTGCGTTGGCAATTTGCCTTTGAATATCTCCACCAAACATTGGAACAATTTTTAATACTGGTCTGAAAGCTAGCATAAACATTATTGTGCCTGTAACGTTAAAAATCAAATGTATAAGTGCAGCTCTCTTAGCATTCTTAGTTGTTCCTATACTTGCAAGGAGAGCAGTAGCACAAGTTCCGATGTTATCTCCAAAAAGTATAGGGAGTGCAACGCCAAGTGTGATACTACTATTTGCAGCAAGAGCCATTAGTATTCCAATAGTAGCACTACTACTTTGAACTGTTGCTGTCATACCAAGACCAACAAGAACCCCCATGAGTGGATGTTTCCCGAGTACTAGAATAAGGTTTTTAAAGCTATCTAGTTCGCTTAAAGGCCTCATAGAACTTTCCATCATTGTCATACCTACAAATAATATACCAAAACCTAAAACGATTTCGCCAATATCTCTAGTTTTTTTCTTCTTGCAAAACATAACTAAAACGGCACCTATAGCAAGAATGAAGGGTGCTATATCTGTAAGTTTAAAGGCTATAAGTTGAGCTGTCATTGTAGTACCAATGTTTGCTCCCATAATAACCCCAGCAGCTTGGAATAAATTCATAAGCCCTGCATTTACAAAACCTACAGTCATTACTGTAGTTGCGCTACTACTTTGAATAATTGCAGTAACCCCTGCACCCACAAGTACAGCGAAAAATCTATTGCTAGTTAGAATTTCCAGCATTCTTTTTAATTTTTCTCCAGCAGCCTTCTGAAGACCATCCCCCATAAGCTTCATCCCGTATACAAATAGTCCTAAACCACCTAAAAGTTGAAAAATCATTTTATAATCCATATTAGCTCTCCTTTTAAAAAGAATATTTCTCATGTTTCCTATGAAATTTTATCACAGTAATGTTAAGTTAGCGTTAAGTTTTTTATAGTTTATGTTAATTGTTTTACAATTTTGAACAATATTTTAAGAAACATTACAAAAAGTTAAGTTCTGGTTAACTTGAAAATATAATGGATAAGAATTATAAGAATAAAATATTACAAAAAAAACCAGTAAAGAATATAAAAGGCCATTAAAGGGAAAAAAATTACAAATTACGACGGAAAATATTGACAAACTTTTGAGTATTCTGTATTATGTAATAAATACGGAATATTTAGAAAAAATTAAACAAAAGACAAATATGAGGAGGAGAAAGGGTGGAAAAATTTAAGGGTATTAAAACGAAACTAGGTTTAAAAAGTAGTATAAAATTTAAATTGATTTCAATGTTCATAATTTTAATTACCATTCCGGCGTTTATTTCCAGCATGGCTTCTTATTCAAAAGCTAATAATATTTTGAAAGAAAATTTAAAGGGTTCTACACTTGAAACTGTTAAACAAACAAAACAAGCAATACAAAATTATGCTAATTCATTTGAACAAAGTGCAATTCAGATGTCATATGATCCTAATATACAACAGATAAGTACTCATCCAGAGTATTTACCAAAGATAACAGAAAGTTTTAAAGCTTTTATGGAATCACATAAAGATGTACAAGCAATTTATATTGGAACAAAAGATAAAAAAATACTTCTATACCCTCAGAAAACATTGCCTAATACTTTTGATGCAACTTCAACAGCTTGGTATAAACTAGCTGTGGAGAAAAATGAAGTTTCTTGGACAGATGCATACATTGACTTAAATACAAAATTACCCGTTGTATCAGTTGCAATTCCAATAACAAATAGGTTTAATAGCAATGAATTTGTTGGAGTGCTATCAATGGATATTTCACTGGAAGTTTTATCAAAAAACACCAATAGTATTGTCGTTGGTAAAAAAGGATATATCAGCATATTAGATGGTAAAAAGAATATATTAACACATAAAAACAAAGATGTAATCGGAAAACCAATGTCAATAGAGGCAGTAAATAAAGCAATTGTTGAAAAAAAAGAAGGGGACGTTGAATACAATTGGGAAGAATCAGGCGTTAATCAGAATAAATTTGCCTCATTTACAACAATTGATAAATTGAATTGGACTATAGTTGCGACTATGTATATGAATGAAATTCAAGCTGATACTAGTTCAATTTTAACGAATAATTTATTGATTGCTCTTGGATGCTTAAGTTTAGTTGTAATAATTGCTGTATTATTCTCTAATAGTATAATTAATCCACTTAAAAGTTTATTAAATTATATGGAGAAAATTAAGAATGGAGATTTTTCTGTTAGAATTAAAATTAAATCTAAAGATGAAATGGGACAGCTCGCATCAGGGTTTAATGACATGATAGAAGATGTAGGCAATTTAATAAAAAGCGTACAAGTTGTCTCTGATGAAGTAAATGGATCTTCTGAAACTTTAGCAGCTACTTCGGAAGAAACTAGTGCTTCTAGTGAAATTGTAACAAAAGCAGTTCAAGAAATTGCTATTGGAGCTTCTGAGCAGGCATTAGAAGCGCAAAAGGCAGTAGAACTTACTGTAAGGTTATCTGATAAAATTAATGCGCTTCAGCTTAACACAAGCAAAATGATATCAACTACAGAAGAAGTACATAAAGTGAATTTAAAAGGTGTTGAAGCGGTAGGTGAATTAAAGGGGAAAAATGCTTTAAATGAGAAATCTATAGGAAATATCGAAACTGCTATACTAGCATTAGACAACAAAGCTAAAAATATAACAAGTATCCTAGGAACTATATCAGCAATAGCTCAGCAAACCAATTTATTAGCTTTAAATGCATCTATTGAAGCTGCTAGAGCTGGAGAAGCTGGGAGAGGCTTTGCGGTGGTGGCAGATGAGATAAGGAAGCTAGCAGAGGGATCAAGTGAGGCTACTAAAGAAATAAATGAGATTGTAAACAATATACAAAGTGAAAGCAGTAAAACTGTTGAAATAATGAAGGAAGTAAAAACTATATCAAGTCAGCAGTCATATTCAGTAGATGAAGTTAATGAGTCCTTTGAACGCATATCTTCTTCTATAAAAGAAATTACTAAAAATATAAAAGATTTTAGTAAGTTTGTTTACGAAGTAAACAGTGATAAAGATTCAATTGTTGATACAATAGACAATATATCTGCTGTATCAGAGCAAACAGCTGCAGCGTCACAAGAGGTAACAGCTTCAATGGAGCAGCAGGGCTTAGCAATACAAGAGGTATCAATTGCAGCTGAAAAACTCAATGAACAAGTACTTAAACTTAATAGTGAAATTGAAAAATTCAAAATATAAATTACTAGCAAAACTAAGGATTTTTCAAGGGACAGTTAAAAACTATTTGATGTGATGTATTTAATGAAGTAAATATTCCCACTTAAAAAAGAGAAAAGTCTATACGTAGACTTTTCTCTTTTTTAAAATTTCAATTAGTAGTAATGCAAAAGCTCCTCCAATGAGTGCAGTTATAAGCTGTGGTATACCCATGCCAATTATAAGTCTATTCGCTATTTTTGCAGGTATATTTAGCTGGAATAATGTGATAAGCTTTGATGCAGAAATCCATAAAAATATATATTTTATAAAAGCACCAATTATAATTCCTAAGTATTTGCCATATTTACCTCGGTTACTTATAGTTACAAAGCTAAGAATAAATAATATGTTACCAATAATTATAAAGGGGATAAATGGTCCAAAAGCGCTAGGAAGTTGTCCAGTTAACCAAGCTAGTAGTGGAGTTAAGCAGCCTACTAATACTCCAAAAACACCTCCGCAAATTGCAGCTGTGAGTATAAGTACTGCATTAATAGCTGGTCCAACAAAAAATTGGCTTATTTGAGGTGCAGTTTTTCCTATTACCTGAAAAACTATAGCTATAGCAAGAAAGAGGCTAGCTTTTACTAGTTTATTAATGTTTAAATTTTTCATGGTATTTACTCCTATTCCTATTATTCTTATATAATAATACCATATTAATACATAATATTCAATAGAAGGGTTAGTGTTTATATAGTTCTAAGTAATTCATATTATATTTATTATTATGTACAGGGTTATGTATAAATAAATTATAAAAATTATATTTGTGTAACATTTGTTACCGACTTTACATCTTTATAAAAGTATACTAAAGGTAGTTCAAAAATAAGTATCAAATTGTTTATAGATCTATTAATTATTCAAATCAATAAATTTAAAATATATGGAAGACAATTATACGAAATTATTGTCATTCCGAAAAAATATTAGGAGGAATTTACAATGGGTATGTTTTGTTATCAATGTCAAGAGGCTTCAAAAGGAACAGGTTGTACATCGCGAGGAGTCTGTGGTAAAACGGATGATTTAGCTAATATGCAGGATTTATTAATTTATGTTTTAAAAGGAATATCAATTTACGCTACAAGAGCAAGAAAATTAGGAGTGGAAAACCAGGAAGTAAATAAGTTTGTAGCAAATGGATTATTTATGACTATAACAAATGCAAATTTTGATAAAACTAGATTTATAGAAACAATAACAAAAGCATTAGAATTACGTGAAGTAATTAAGCGTGAACTATTAAATGCTGGTGGAGTAATAGAGGGTAATTTGCCTGAATGTGCAACATGGACAGGTAGTACTTCAGAGTTTGAGAGTAAATCTATGAATGTTGGAGTACTTAAAACAGAAAATGAAGATGTAAGATCACTAAGGGAACTTGTAATTTATGGTATTAAAGGAATAGCAGCTTATACTGAACACGGATATAACTTAGGGTATGAGAATAACGATATATATGCATATATGCAAAAGGGGTTGGCACAAACCACTAATGATAGTTTATCTGTTGATGAATTGGTGGCATTGGTACTAGAGTGTGGTAAATATGGAGTAGATGCTATGGCACTATTGGATGAAGCTAATACTACTACTTATGGAAATCCTGAAATTTCAAAGGTGAACATCGGAGTTCGAAATAACCCTGCTATATTAATTAGTGGACATGATCTAAAAGATATGGAAGAACTATTAAAGCAAACAGAGGGAAGCGGAGTAGATGTATATACTCATAGCGAAATGTTACCAGCAAACTATTATCCAGCTTTCAAAAAGTATAGTAATCTTGTAGGTAATTACGGAAATGCATGGTGGAAACAAGACTCAGAGTTTGAAAGTTTTAATGGTCCAATACTCATGACAACAAACTGTATTACTCCTCCAAAAAATTCTTATAAGGATAGAGTTTATACTACAGGAGCAGCTGGATTTGATGGTATGAAGCATATACCAGATAGAAAAGACGGAAATGCAAAAGATTTTTCAGCTATAATTGCACATGCTAAAAAATGTAGTGCACCAATTGAAATTGAAAGAGGAGAAATAGTGGGAGGTTTTGCTCATAATCAAGTACTCGCACTAGCTGATAAAGTTGTAGACGCTGTTAAAACAGGAGCAATCAAAAGATTCTTTGTAATGGCTGGTTGCGATGGAAGAATGAAAGGCCGCGAATATTATACTGAATTTGCAAAGGAACTACCAAATGATACAGTTATTTTAACTGCTGGATGTGCAAAATATAGATACAATAAATTAGAACTTGGAGATATTGGTGGCATTCCTAGAGTTCTAGATGCAGGACAATGTAATGATTCATATTCATTAGTTGTTATAGCAATGAAACTTCAAGAAGTATTTGGTCTAGATGATATAAATGAATTACCAATAACATACAATATCGCATGGTATGAGCAAAAGGCCGTAATAGTTCTACTCGCATTATTACACTTAGGCGTTAAAAATATCCACTTAGGACCAACATTACCTGCATTTCTGTCCCCAAATGTTGTTAATGTGTTAGTTGAGAACTTTGGAATAGCTGGAATAGGAACTGTAGAAGAAGATATAAAAATGTTTATGGCTTAAAAATTTTAAGGGGCGCTCTAATTAATTTAGGGTGCTCTCTCATAATTAGCTTTATGGCTTAATAATTTTACATAAGAATAAATTTTAAGGGTAAAATAATTATGAGGTGATTTTAATGGATAAAGAGTACTTAAAAGATTCTAAAGACATAGCATATGCTGATTTATCACAAGGAGAAACAGAAAAATTAAAAGAACTAGAGAGAACTTTTAATAGTGAATTTCAATGTGATTATTATCTTATGGTGATGAAAGACCACAGCATAAAATCCTGACAAAAGTCAGGATTTTATTTAAATTATAGTAAACATTAGTGGTTTAATATGTTTAAGTGTGAAACAGCTCATATGTATAAAAATTACTTATGAATAATAATTATGTTATATTATACAATCTTAAAATGAGAATATGGTAATTTAAAGAAGAAAATTGTGATTTAAAGAGTATAGTTAACAAAAAACGACAGAATAAGGGCTAATATTTTAAATTTTAAGAATATATTTTAAAAAACGCTTGAATAATTTCAAAATGTATTTTAAACTATAGAAGAGGTAATGTTAATATGGATATTGATTATAAAGTATTAAAATCTCTTAGTAGCAATGTTGTTGTTTCTGAAAAAGATAGTAATGTCTATGTTCTTTTTGGTAAAGGCATAGGTTTTGGTAAAAAACCTGGTGAGCGTATAACTAAAGAGAGTACCATAGAGCAGAAGTTCATTAAAATTGACGATAGTGAAAAAGACAACTATGTTGAAATTGTTAAGAATGTAGAAGGTCAAATTCTAGCAGTAACAGAAGAAATAATTTCTCTTGCGGAAGATATTTTAAAAGAAAAGTTAACTTCACGTATACATGTTGGCTTGGCTGACCATATTAGTTTTGCAATGAAAAGAATGGAACTTGAAATCGATATAGTTAATCCTTTTTTGAATGAAATACAGACGCTTTATCCTGATGAATATAGCATAGCAGAAAAGGGTTCAAAACTTATTAAAGAAAAATTAAATGTAGAGCTCCCAGAAAGTGAAATCGGTTTTATTACCCTTCATATACATTCTGCTAGAGCTAATGTGGAAGTGTCTCAAAGTCTTAAATATACTAGAATCATTAAAGAAGTAATGGAATATATTCAAGAGATACTTGGAATAAATACTAATCAAAAATCCATGGAGTATGCGCGGCTAGTGTCTCATTTAAGATATGCATTAGATAGAATAGAAAATGATAAGGTTTTAAAAAATGTAATGTTAGAATCCATTAAAACTTCAATGAGTGAAGAGTTTGAAATTTCTAAGAAGGTATGTAAGTTTATATCGAAAAAGCTTTTTAAAGAAGTTTGTGAAGATGAAATTGGATATATGTCATTGCATATCTATAGATTAAAGCAATCAAATTAAAAAATAATGTTTATATTATTAGGTGTGTCACTGATTAGATCAGGCATTAACCATATAAAATGCTTTTATGCATATTATTAGGTTGTGTCTTTTTTTTTAAAAGAATACTTCAATAGTAAATATTAAGCTACTAAGGTAGATTAAGCTACTAAGGTAGATTCTTAATAAATGTATTTAAAATGCTAAGCAATGCACAAACTAATATTTATATATAAGTTAAAATTCAAAGTGAAATATCATAATAAAGTAATTTTAGGAAGATAACAATTGTTATCTACCTTAGAGAAGGCGAGGATGATAAAAATGTTTGGTTTTTTCAAAAAAAATAAAGAAGAAAATAGTATAATTATAAAATCTCCAGTTGTGGGAAGATGTTTTGACATATCAGAAATACCAGATGAGGTTTTTTCTACAAAAATGTTAGGTAATGGAATAGGATTTGAATCTACAGAAGGAATTTTATATGCTCCAGTTGATGGCGAAATCCTTCAAGTATTCCCTACAAAACATGCTATGGTTTTAAAGAGTAAAGATGGTATAGAAATATTACTTCACATAGGTATTGATACAGTAGAAATGAAGGGTGAAGGATTCGAAGCTTTTGTCTCAAAAGGACAACAAGTCAAGGCTGGAGATAAATTATTAACTTTTGATAACGACTTAATAAAAACTAAGGCTAAATCTAATTTATCTGTGTTAGTGCTTACAGATAATGAAATAATGGAATCAGTAGAATTTAAACTAGGGACTGTAGATAAAAATAATGAAGTAATAATAATAAAATTAAAAAAATAGGGGTGCGTATATTATGATGGAAAAAAAAGCAATAGTTAAAAGTGAAACAGGAATACATGCAAGACCAGCATTATCAGTAGTTAAAGAGGCTTCTAAGTTTAAATCAGAAGTGCTTATAGTAAAAGATGGTAATGAATATAATGCCAAAAGTATAGTAGCTATAATGTGTATGGCAGCTGTTAAAAATGATGAAATAACAATAAAAACTACTGGTGATGATGAAGAAGCAGCAGCAGTAGCTATGGTAAAACTTATAGAAGAAGGGCTTGTATAATAACAGGAAAGCAATTGATAATTGTTACCTTCCTAAGATAACTACTAGGAGGAATTAATGTATGTTAAAAGCAATAGGTGCATCCTTTGGAATAGCTATAGGTAGAGCATTAGTTATTAGCGAAGAAGTTGTAGAAATAAAAGAAAGTAAAGTTGTGGACTCAGAGCGAGAGCTAGCTAGGTTTAATAATGCAGTGGAAGAAGCAATGATGCAACTAGAAAAAATAAACAAAGATGTGAAAGAAAAACTGGGCAGTGAAAAAGCAGAAATATTTGAAGCGCATTTGTTTATGCTTAAAGATCCAGAGTTCATAGGTTCTATTCAAAAGAAAATTGCCAGTGATAAATTCAATGCGGAATATTCACTAAAAACTGTAGGGGATGAAACAGCAGCTATTTTCGAGCTTATGGAAAATAAGTATATGACAGAAAGAGCAGCAGATATTAGAGATGTAAGTAAAAGAGTGCTAAATATATTAATGGGCATAAAAATAGCCTCAATTGCAGAAATTCAAGAAGAATGTATATTAATAGCAAAAGATCTTACTCCTTCAGATACAGCACAGATTGATAAAACTAAAGTCTTGGCACTAGTAACTGAAATAGGAGGAAAAACTGCTCATACTTGCATTATCGCACGCTCTTTAGAGCTACCTGCAGTTGTAGGTGTTGGTGCTAGCATAAGTAAGATTAAAGATGGCGATTTAATTATTGTAGATGGAGAAGAAGGATTAATTATTATTAATCCTGAGGAGAAAACTCTAAATGATTATAAAGCTAAAAAAATTGAATTTACCGAATCTAAAAATCAGCTACTTAAATATGCAACTATGCCATCTAATACATTAGATGGCAAAGCAGTAGAGCTAGCTGCCAATATAGGATCTGTAGAAGACTTAGAATCTGTACTCAAAAATGGTGCAGAAGCTATAGGATTATTTAGAACAGAGTTTTTATATATGTCAAAAACAGCTCTTCCAACTGAGGAAGAACAATTTGAGACATACAAGTCAGTTCTTGAAAAGATGAGTGGAAAACCTGTTATTATAAGAACTTTGGATATTGGTGGAGATAAGAAATTAGATTATCTACCTATGAAGGAAGAAATGAATCCATTTTTAGGATATAGAGCTATAAGACTTTGTCTTGATAGAACAGATATATTTATAACACAATTAAGAGCTTTACTCAGAGCATCTACCCATGGCACTCTTAAGATAATGTTTCCTATGATATCTTGTCTTCAGGAACTTCGAATGGCTAAAAAAATATTAGAGCAGTGTAAAAATGAGCTTAAATCAGAGGGCGTAGTATTTGATGAGAACCTTCAAGTGGGTATTATGATAGAAATACCTTCAGCGGCATTAATATCAGATATATTAGCTAAAGAGGTAGACTTCTTTAGTATAGGTACTAATGATTTAATTCAGTACACTACAGCAGTAGATAGAATGAATGAGAAAATATCATATTTATATGATTTTTATCATCCAGGGGTTTTAAGACTTATTAAAACTGTAATAGATAATGGACATAAAGCAGGGATAATGGTAGGTATGTGTGGAGAAATGGCCGGAGACACAAAACTTATTCCTTTATTACTTGGATTTGGACTAGATGAATTAAGCATGAGTGCCTCTTCAATATTAAGAGCGCGGAAAACTGTTACAAATTCTAATTACGAAGACTGCGTAAAGCTCTCAAGGCCAGTATTATCATTTGGGGATTCAGATGAGATAAAAGAATTTCTAAAAGTTAGTACTAAAGCATAAGACTTATACTAACGTATAAATATATAATAAAAAGCAATCTATTCTTAATTAAGGATAGGTTGCTTTTTTGTTCTGAAATTCTATATAATATATGTATGTATAAAATATTTATTTTATAAAGGATGAGATTAGATGGTTAAATTTAACGAGAAACTTATTTTTCATATAGATGTTAATTCAGCTTTTCTTTCTTGGAGCGCTGCAGATAAACTTATGCAAGGCGAAGAGGTTGATTTAAGAGAAATTGCCTCAGTAATAGGCGGGGATGAGCAGTCCAGAAGAGGAGTAGTACTGGCAAAATCTATGTTAGCTAAAAAAAATGGAATAATAACAGGGGAAAGTTTATTTAATGCAAGAAAGAAATGCAGAGACCTTGTAGTTATATCACCTGACTTTAGTTTATATGAAAGATGTAGTAGGAGTATGAGAGAAATTTTTAGTGATTATACACCTTATGTGGAGAAGTTCTCTATAGATGAGTGTTTTTTAGATGTAACAAGTTATAATACTTCAAAAGAAGCTGCACTTGCCTTGGCCTCTGAAATTAAGGATAGGATAAAGAGAGAATTAGGATTTACAGTGAATATTGGAATATCAGATGTTAAGCTTCTAGCTAAGATGGCATCTGATTTTGAAAAGCCTGATAAAATACATACACTTTTTAAAAATGAGATAGAAAAAAAATTGTGGAATTTGCAAGTAGGAGAACTATTCATGGTTGGAAAGAGGACTGTTCCTAGGCTTAATAATTTAAATATATTTACTATAGGGGATTTAGCTCAGTATGATGCTTCCATTTTAAAATATCACTTTAAAAGTAGTGGGTCTACTATGTGGAAATATGCAAATGGTATAGATAATTCGCAGGTTAAATGGAATAAATATGAATTAAAAGGAATAAGCAATTCCACTACATTATCGGAGGATATTAATAGTAAAGATGAAGCCTATAAAGTATTATTAACATTGGTAGAGCACACAGCAAGTAGATTAAGAAATATAAAAAAGTGCTCCTATTGCATTTGTGTAACTATAAGAAATCAGGAATTTAATGATTATTCTCGCAGTAAAACTTTAAACAATGCTACTGATTCAACTCAGGAAATACTAGAAACTGTTAAAAAGCTTTTTGATGAATTATGGAAGGGAGAACCAATAAGATTACTAGGAGTTTCTCTTAACAATTTATGTGAGGATAATTTTAAGCAAACATCAATTTTCGATACGGATAATGCTCGTGATGAAAAACAAAGATCAATAGATAAAACTATGGATAGCCTGAGACATAAGTATGGTGAGACTATAGTTATGAAATCAGTATTTCTAAAAAAATAACTAAATTTATTGCAAGCTACTGTTCTAAATCATAAAAAAAGTAATATAAGATAGGTAAGAAGTACTATTTTGCGGAGGGCGTAAGAGGCATGGACAATAGAGCATTGATACCACTATACCTTAATGGAGATATGATAAATAATTTATATACCATTGTAATACAAGAGTTTGCAGAAATTAAAAGTGAAACCACTAGAAAGCAATTAACTATTAGTACAATTACACCTTTATATGAACTTACTTGTGGTAAGATAATGCAAGGTGACTTAAATGTTCAACTTGTTAATGAATTCTCGTCGCAGAGAATTGAAGAAAGAATCTCAATTGTAATAACAATATTATCAAGACTAAAAAACATACTAAATGATCAAAGTATGTTAAAAATTATAAATAATGATAATGATGTAAAGAATATAGTAGAATTTGATTTTGTTCAATTTACGGGGCAATTATATAAAAATCCAGTTATAGAGTATATAGAAGATATAATAAGAGTGATGGAAATGCAATTGGCTTTTTCACCTGAAAATATAGGTAGCGCTGATGAAAGTAATGAAAATAAAGTTAAGACCCAAGTTTTAAAAATTCTGAAACAGGATATGGAAAACTGTAAAAAAGAAAAATGTTTAAAATTTATTAGTAGTAGCATAGGCACTAGTAGTACTAAGTTTATAGTGCCTTTAGAAATAAAATATATGGCAGATAATTTAGATTATATTCAAGGTGCTAAGATCACTGTGCTTGGTAAAGTGGTAAGGATATCAAAGGAAAATGAAAACAATAGCAATAGTTTGCTTAGTGGCACATATTTTGATTATTTAGATGAGGAATATTTTCAAGAATTTAAAAATAGATTTCTAAAAAATACAAATTTAATTAGGGATTATGATAAAAATCAAATAGAGATCAATGAACCTGTAATTGAAATTATACCTATAGCAATGTATATTTAGAACTTACCACATTTAAACGAAAAACAAATCAACTTTCTACAGTTGAGAGTAAAAGAAATTTTTTCAGACGAAAAAAATTAAATTATGCCTAATATTAAACGGAGGTATTATGTTTATACCAAATGATGTGAAAATGATTTTAGATACTTTAACAAGTAATGGATATGAAGCTTATATAGTGGGGGGAAGCATACGGGATTTTATAAATGGAATATTACTGCCTAAAGACTATGATATAGCCACTAATGCCCTGCCAGAGGATGTCATTAAACTATTTGATAAAACAGTACCTACAGGTATAAAACACGGCACTGTTACCGTTATGATAAGCTGTGAAGGATTTGAGGTTACAACATACAGAATAGATGGTGAATATCTGGACAATAGAAGGCCGGAGGGAGTTATCTTTGTTTCAAATTTAAAACAAGACTTGTCTAGACGCGATTTCACAATAAATGCCATGGCTTTTAATGAGCAGCAAGGTGTTATAGATTATTTTGGTGGTATAGAAGATTTAAATAATAAAACAATTAGAGCAGTAGGAGAGCCTAATAAAAGATTTCAAGAAGATGCACTAAGAATGCTTAGAGCGATTCGTTTTGCAGCTAGGTTAGATTTTGAAATAGAAGAAAAAACGCTTAAGGCTATAAGTGCTAATTCTAATCTTATATTAAATATAAGTAGTGAAAGAATTAGAGATGAACTATGCAAAATGATGGTATCTAATAGTTCAACAAAAGCATTAATGTTACTTGAGGAGACTAGGCTATTAGAGTTTATACTGCCAGAACTTCAAAAAACCGTAGGCTTTAATCAGAAAAATCCTCACCATGACAAGGATGTATTCCAGCATATTTTAGCAGTTGTAGAAAACTGCCCGGGGTCATTAAATTTAAGAATAGCAGGATTACTGCACGACATAGCTAAACCAGTTTGTTTTACTATGGATGAGGAAGGTATAGGTCATTTTTATGGTCATGATAAAAAAGGTGCTATACTATCGGAACAAATACTTAGGAGACTTAAATTTGATAATCAAAGTATAAGTAAAATCAGGATTTTAGTAAAGGAACATATGAATGTACTTACAAAACCAACAGATGCTTCTGTAAAACGTCTTATAAATAGAGTTGGTGTGGATTTAGTAGGTGACCTATTCGCATTGCAAAGGGCAGATGCGCTAGGTTCATATTTACCTGAAATTCGTTTAGCAGAAATTCATAAAATGGAAGAAAAAACATTGGCTATTTTAGAATCTAAAGTTCCAATATCTATAAAAGATCTTGCAGTAAAGGGGGAAGATTTAATTAGTGAGTTTTCTCTTAAACCAAGTAAAGAAATAGGTGTTATGCTTAAATTTCTTTTGGATAAGGTATTAGAAAATCCGGAATTAAATAGCAAAAAGGAACTTTTAGCTATGATTTATGATGAATATATGGAGTGAAAATTGAAGATTGTTTTATTCTCCCTCAGACTTAGTTTGGGGGGATTTTCTTTAGGTGATGCAAAAAAATATCTAGAACTAAGTGGATTTGTATAATAAATGTTAAAAACTTACAAATTGATAAGATTGTAAAATGAAATGGGGGGATTTGATTATGTTATCAATGTTATTAGATTTAGGTATAACAAACAAGAATAAATATGGTACCAAAGCAAGTGCATTAGGGGAGTTAATGAAAAGCGGAGTACAAGTTCCAAATGGATTTGCATTGTCTTCGGAGTTTGAGCCTATAGTTAATCATGTAAAGGGTGTCATTGTAGAGTCTGGTTCACCTTTTGATCATTTGGGAATTCTTGCAAGAGAAATGAATATACCAGTTATATATAATGTTAAAAATGCAATGAGTATTCTTAAAGAGGGAGATGAAGCTTTGTTAGATGGGTTTGTAGGTGAAGTTAAAATAATAAAAAAGTGATTTGTATTGTTTATAACTTAGTAAACACATTTTGGCGATGTCCTTGTATAACTTGTATAGTTGAACCAAGGAAAATCTTGTGCTTAGTTATTATAAAAGTTTAGTATAAAACCCTCACTTAGGCGCAACCTAATAAGGTACATGAAAATAAATAAAGATACCTTATAGTTTTTTATTTATTTTCATTTGCTTAAGCGAAAGGAGGTATTTACATGAAACCTAATGAAACAATTACTGTACTAAATGAATATGGCAAGAAAGTAGATTTAGAATTGATTGATGCTATTAAAATGGATGGAAATGAATATGTAATAGTTGGCCCCAAGGATTCCGATGAGGCTTATGCTTACAGGTCAGTTGTAGTTAATGGGGAAACAGAATATATGTCCATAGGCCTTGGAGCTGAGTTTAAAAAAGTATTAGACAAGTATAATGAGCACGAAGCTTAGTAATAATTTGTAGGAGGTTTTTATATGAAGGACCGCGAAGAAGCTAAAAAGGAAAATCTGCGTGATTATATTAAAAAAGACACAAAGTCGAAAAATGCACATTCTAAAAATCAAATAATTCAATCTGTTGAAGAAAGTGCAATTAATGAAAGCGTTTTTGAAACTAAAAAAAGCGAATATTATGGAGCTAAGTCAGAATAACTAATAGAAATATATCAAAATAAAAGATGCAGGTGTTTATTATCTAAAATATGATAATAAACATCTGTTATTTTTGTTATAATATAATAATAGAAGATTATACAAATAAGAATAATAAAAAGAAGGGAATTAGCATATGAAGAAAATGTTTGAAGAATTTGAAAAGCATTTAATGGAAGACGAGAAGCCTTCTATATATTTCAATAAAATAATAAGTAATGAGAGCATATTTACTGAATATCCCTATACATTATTGAGTTCATTAGTAGAAACTGATCAATCTCCAGAGCATCATCCAGAAGGAAATGTATGGATACATACAATGCTCGTGATAGATAATGCAGCAAAGGTAAAAGGATTAAGCGAAAATCCAAGAGCATTTATGTGGGGTGCATTATTACATGATTTGGGGAAAGCACCTACTACAAAAATTAGAAAAGGCAAAATAACATCTTATGACCATGACACGGTTGGCGCAGATCTTTGTAGAAAATTTCTTGGAACATTTACAGAGGAGGAAGAATTTATTAAGCGAGTTACAGCCTTAGTTAGGTGGCATATGCAAACTCTATTTGTAATTAAAGATTTACCTTTCGGGGATGTTAAAGGCATGGCGCAAGAAATATCCATTAAAGAAATTGCACTGTTATCAGAGTGTGATAGACTTGGTAGGGGTGAAATTAGTAAGATTAAAATCAAAGAGGAGAAGGAGAATATTAAAGCTTTTATCCGCAAGTGTGAGGAGCATTTATCATCTTCCAAGTAGTTTAATAAATAAAAGTATATATTGTTACAACTGCATTCATGTCGCCAAGTAATTCTACAATTTATTTTGTTATAGCTACTAAAAAACGCAAACTCGCTGACGCTCAAACATGCGTTTTTCTTAACGTAGCTATAACAAAATAAATTATGAATTACTAAGGCTTATTCAAATGCACTTTACACAATATATACTTTCATTACTAAATCTTAAATTTAAAAAACTACTAAGACGCATCTATAAAGGCTAATTTTCTATAAAAGCATATGGTATAGTAATAAAAGAATCAACAAAAATATTCATGGAGTACAAAAGAAACCCATAGGCCGGTGGCTATGAGGAGAATTAGACAATTGGAGATGATTAGGTGAGATATGAAGGTGTAGTATATAGACCACCCAGTGAGGCACATAGTCTTATAGTACAAGTTACTATTGGATGTTCACATAATGGGTGTAGCTTTTGTGGGATGTACAAAGAAAAGAAGTTTAGAATACGTGATTTAAAAGAGATTATAGAGGATTTGGAGCAGGCTAAATTAAACTATGGACTAATTAAAAAGATATTTCTAGGGGATGGAGATGCGCTAGTCCTTGAAACTAATAAATTAAAATCTGTATTATCAAAAATAAGAGAATTATTTCCTGAGTGTGAAAGAGTGGGCATTTATGGAACATCTAATGATATTTTATTAAAATCGCTAGATGAACTTAGAGAGCTTAAAGAGTTTGGCCTTGGCATTGTGTATCTAGGTGTTGAATCTGGAAGTAATGAAATATTAAAAAGTATAAATAAGGGAGTAACTGCAGGCGAGATGATCATGGCAGGACGCAAGGTTAAAGAAAGTGGAATAAAGTTATCTGCTACACTGATTTCAGGAATAGGAGGCAGGGCAAAAATAAGAGAGCATGCAATAGAATCCGCAAAACTTATAAGTGCTATAAACCCAGATTATTTAGGGCTTTTAACTTTAATGTTAGAAAGTGGAACTCCTATATATGAAGATGCGCAAAAAGGTGTTTTTCATATATTAACGCCAGAAGAAATAATGTATGAGACAAGAGAATTTTTGCAAAATGTAGAAGTTGATGGTTGTGTTTTTAGAAGCAATCATGCTTCAAATTACATGGCACTTTCGGGAATATTGCCAGGAGATAAAAATCAGCTATTACAAGATATTGACCTTGCACTAAAAGGTGAATACAGATATAAGCAAGAAGAATACAGAAGACTATAAAATGATTTAAATATCTTACTCATGTTTTGGTAAAATAAAAAGGGGGTGGACATTACGAAGGAGAAAATTATTAAGCTACTTAAGGAAAGTGGAAATGATTTTATATCAGGACAAAAAATCAGTGAAGAGCTCGGAGTTAGTCGTGCTGCTATATGGAAATATATAAATACAATTAAAGAAGATGGCTACGAAATTGAAGCAATTTCAAGAAAAGGGTATAGGATAATATCCTCACCAGATATACTTACCTTGGAGGAAATTAAAGACTTTCTAAGTACAGAGTACATAGGTAAAAATGTAATTCACTATGATTCTATAGGCTCAACCAATTCTATTGCTAAAAAATTAGCAGATGCCGGAGAAGAACATGGCACAGTTATAATAAGTGAGGAGCAAACCACGGGCCGTGGACGGCTAGGACGAAATTGGATATCTCCTAAATATAAGGGTATATGGATGTCAATAATACTTAGACCAAACATAGTCACAGAAAATATATCTCAAATAACTTTAATTGGAGCAGCTGCTGTTCAACAGGCCATAATGAAAATGGGCATTAAAACTAGTATTAAATGGCCTAATGATATAGTAATTAATAGTAGAAAAGTATGTGGTATATTAACAGAAATGACTGGAGAAATAGACCATATTAACTACCTAGTTATGGGCATTGGTATAAATGTAAATTTGGAAGAAAAAGATATACCAATGGATTTAAAAAGTGTGGCTACTTCACTTACAATAGAGACTGACAAATATATAGATAGGAAGCTTTTGCTTGCAAATGTATTAAACATTTTTGAAGTACTATATAATGATTTTGTGGAAAATGGAAATGTATCCGAAACTATGAAAATTTGTAGAGAAAATTCCTTGCTTATAGGGAAAGAAATCCAATTGAAAAATAGAGGAAAACAAGTAAAAGCTAAGGTAATAGATATAAGTGATAGTGGAGAATTAGTTATTGAGAATCAACAAGGAATTACAGAATATATTGTTTCAGGGGAAGTTTCTATAAGTGGAATTTATGGATATAGTGAATGAATATATGTCAGGATATCTGAAATAAAATAGACTAACACACTTTAAGTATGATTAAGTTTAAAATGTTGTTAAAATCTAATTTTCATATAGACATATTAGTTAGATTAACGGTATAATATGAGTATTAAGTTTGAAAGGAGAATGTTTATGGAAGAAAATAAAATTATATCAATGATGGATGAAGATGGAGAAAAGGTCGATTTTGAATTAGTAGAAATCATTGAATTAGATGAAAATAGATATGCGCTATTAGCTCCTATAGGAGATGAAGAGGATGCTTTTGTCTATAAAATCACAACAGTAAATGATAAAGAGGAATATAATGCAGTAGAAGATGAGGAAGAGTTTGAAAGAGTACTAGAAGAATACGAATCAACTTTTGATGAGTAAATAATTTACCAATAAACCTTAAGAGGCTATTGGTCAAAACCCAATAAACTGTAAGGTTTATTGGGTTTTAGTTTATGAATAATAGATATATGCATATGAAAATACATTGGTATATTGATTTATTCCAATGTATTTTAAATATTAGGAGGTAAAATTTTGAAAATAATAGATATTGATATAGAAGCACTTATAGAAACGATTTCACAGGAAGATGACAATTTAGGAAAAAGTTTTTTAGACACATATACTGGTGAGGTTATATATATTCCAACAGAGGTTAGTTTAGCTTTAGAAAAGGGAACTTTAAAAGAGGATATCTTTGATAATTGGTTAAAAGAATTTGTTAGTGTAGCCATACTTATTAGTGAAGATACGGTTAATAGATACTTAAATACTCCTCTTCTAGATGAAGATTTTTATACAAGCACAATGAATAAATATGTTAATAGTGTAGCTCATGATTCAGATTTAAAGCAAGAATTACGCAAGGTATTAAATGGTAAAGAACCTATTAAAAAATTTAAACACGTTTTAATGGATAAACCAAATAAAACAGAAGAATGGTATAAATATGAAGATAATTGTATAAATGAATTTGCTAGGACATGGTTAAAGTCAATTGGCATTGAGCTAAAGTACCTAAATTAAATTATGATAATAGGAGTGAGAAATGTGGAAAATGAATTTTATAATAAAATTCGAGAAAATCCAGTAATTGCAGCGGTAAATAATTTGGAAAAGTTAGATAAGGCCATAGAATCCCCCTGCGAAATTATTTTCTTGCTTACAGGAAGTATTTTTAATTTAAAAGAGATTGTTAATCGTATAAAAACACAGGGTAAACATGTATATGTACATTTGGATTTAATTGAAGGTTTCTCAAGAAATGTTTGTGCTTTAAAATATATAAATGAAAACATTGTTCCAGACGGAATTATAACTACTAAAAGTAGCCTTATTAGAGCTGCGAAGGAAATGGGTTTATTTTCAATACAAAGACTTTTCATGTTGGATGCATTGTCACTGGAAAGTGGCATTAGTTCTATTAAAACCATAAGACCTGATGCTGTAGAAATATTACCTGGAATTATGCCAAGAGTAACAAAGATAATTAGTACAGAAGTAAATATTCCTATAATTACTGGTGGGCTAATTTCAGATAAGGAAGATGTAATTGCTAGTATTAAAGCAGGGGCTATTGGAGTCTCTACAAGCAAAGAGGAAATCTGGTATATGTAAAATATGCATATATCAGATTTTAATTAATTATAATAGGATATGACGAATTTTTGGAGGTACTTACATGTTAGCATATGAAGTAGCAATAAGGCTTGCCCTTGCAGTTATAGTTGGTGGCTTAATTGGATATGAGAGAGAATTCAAAAATAGACCAGCTGGTTTTAGAACACATATTCTAGTATGCTTAGGTGCTGCCGTTACCTCAATGATACAATTATATTCAATTCAAGATGCAACCAATATGATAATTCAGCATCCAGAACTCCAAAATGCTTTAAAAGCAGATATTGGGAGACTGGGGGCACAAGTTATAACTGGAGTTGGATTTTTAGGGGCAGGGACTATTATACATGAGAAGGGATCCGTGAAAGGGCTTACTACGGCAGCTAGTATATGGACAGTGGCATGTATTGGGCTTGCAGTTGGACTAGGTTATTACACTTTAACTATACTAGCAACTATATGTGTTTTTATAGTATTAGTATTTTTTAAGACCTTTGAAGCTAAGCTTTTTAAGAATATAAATATTCTGAAAATTGAAATTCAATATAGTAATAAGAAAAATATGGTAGAGAAATTAGCGCAGTACTTTGATGATATGGGAATAAAAGTTAAGACTATAGATTTTTCTATTGAGGATGAGGATGAAAACGCAGATTATAGCACAACAATTTACACGATTTTAGCACCAAGACATATTAAGAGCAATAAAATTGTACAAAGATTATGTACTTTTGAAGAAATATATAAGGCAAATATGGTAGAATAAAAATAGTCATTTAGATATTATATATATTAGAAATACCTCAATTAATAAGATAAAAATTAGTGTATAAAGTAATTTTTTAAATTTATTCATAATTATCACCCCATTTATATTGTATGTTAAAGGGAGTGATAAAATAATTAAAGGCAAAAAATATGTTTTGAAATTTTCAAAATAAAAGAGAGACCTTATAAAATAAGGTCTCTCTTTTGGGTTAAGAAATCTATCTTCTAGATTTAGCAACCTCAATATTTACTTTTCTACTATTTAACTTCTTACCAGAACTATTGTTTAGTATAGCATCAACTAGGTTTGAAGGTACATCTAAAAATGAGAATTTATCTAAAATATCAATACGGCCAAGTTCATTTTTGTTAATATTAGCTGTCTCGCATAAGAAAGATATAATATCTTTAGTCATAACTTCATCCATTCTTCCGATAGAAAGGAATAGTCTAACATTATCTGTTACTAGTGTTGTTGTTGTTGTATCATCTGAATAGTTGTAGTTAACTTCTTTATCAAATATAATTTTTATTAGAGAAGCAGCTACGTCTTCAGCACCAAATTCTTTTATAAGATTTTTTCCAAGTGGAAGGAAGTTCTCATATAAATTTTCTTCTAAAACTAATTTTATAGAATCTAAAATAGTTTCTGATTTTGCTGCAAAAATATCTGTTATAGTAGGGACAGTTTTTTTAGTGATTATACTTTTAGTATCACGTTCAATCTGTCTTATAGCAGATGCTTCTCGTCTTGTAATAAGACTATAAGCAGTACCCTCTTTACCAGCTCTACCAGTTCTTCCAATTCTATGGATATATGATTCACTATCTTGTGGTAAATCGTAATTTATTACATGAGTAACATTCTCAACATCTATTCCTCTTGCAGCTACATCTGTTGCAATTAAGTAATTTAAATTACCATCTTTGAATTTTTTTAGAGTGTTCATTCTTTGACTTTGTTTCATGTCTCCGTGCATACCTTCAACAGTATAACCTCTTGGTTGTAATGCATCAACTAATTCATCTACACCTTTTTTAGTTTTACAGAATAGTATACAAGTCTTAGGAGCATCTACATCAAGAATTCTACATAATGATTCAAATTTATTTTTTGGATTTACTTCGTAGTAATATTGCTTAATCTTAGAAACTGTTAAAGATTTCTTTTCTATTGCAATAATCTTTGTTTCAGGATGCATATATTTTTTAGACAATATTTTAATAGCTCTTGGCATAGTAGCTGAGAAAAGTAAAGTCTGTCTATCTTCACTTAAATTACTTATAATACTTTCAATATCTTCAATAAAGCCCATGTTTAACATTTCGTCAGCTTCATCTAAAACAAGAAACTTAGCATTGGCAAGTTTTAAAGTGCCTTTTCTAATATGGTCTAGTAATCTTCCTGGAGTTCCAACAACAATATCTACTCCTCTTTTTAGGGCAGATATTTGTCTATCGATAGATTGACCACCGTAGATTGGCAATATTTTAACTCTTTCATGTTTTGCAATACGTGAAAGTTCTTCAGCAACTTGAACAGCAAGTTCTCTTGTTGGAGACATTATTATTGCTTGAACTTTTCCATTTGATTTTTCCATTAAGCTTAAAATAGGTGCACCAAAGGCTAATGTTTTACCAGTTCCAGTTTGAGCTTGACCTATAATATCAAAGCCTTCCAATACAACTGGAATAGCCTTTGATTGGATATCAGATGGATATTCAAATTTTAAATCCTGTATAGCCTGTAGTACAGATTCGTTTAGTCCTAGTTCTTCAAATTTAAGTTTTTCAATTTTGTTCATTAAAATTCCTCTTTCTTCTCATAAAGTATCAAATACATCTCATATTATTAAGTATATACAGAATAACAAATATTAAACTAAAAAAGCAAAATAAAATTGCTTTTTTCAATTATTTAAAAAAATTCCTCAAAATTGAGTTCTTTTCAATAACATAAATAAGAGGTAATCCAATTCCATAACAGCAGACTAATTCTCCCCATGCAACTTGTAGCATACAAAGTAGAAGGGGCATGTCTTGAAAATATAAAAGCTTTAACATTATGCCTATAATAATGGCATTAACTACTACGGCTGGTAATGGAGCAAGTATTCTTTTGAATTTCAGTTTGCTTTTACCAATATAGTAAGTTGAAATCGCAGCTATAAATGTTGCGAGGGAACCGAAAATCATATCCATAATACCTAGTGGACTTATGATGTTAGAGACTATACAACCAATTACCAGCCCTGGAATAGAAAAAGATGCAAAGTAAGGTAGGATAGTAAGTCCTTCAGCAATACGATATTGAATAACTCCAAAGCTGAAAAACGACAAGCTTAGAGTCAAAGCTGCATAAATAGCAGCTACCATTGCTGCAAAAACAATTCTTCTTATTTTTACAGATATGGTTCCTTCATTTAATTTAATATTCATTTTTATGCCTCCGTAGTTTTGTTTTGAGACAGGATGGTTACGAACTGTCTATACGTATTCGACCCGAACTTTAATTCTACTATATAATTTAGGATTAGTCAAATATATTTATCTTATTGCATAGGGAATTTACTCTAGTTTTAAATTGTTATAAACTATATTGTCGCTAAGTTTATTTTAGGTATCTATGCAAAGTTCCAAACTAAAGTAAAAAAGAAATGAAAGAATTTATTTTTGCTACAATTAAGTGATAAAAGAATATTGATAAGAAAATAGTCTAAAATAGTTAAAAGTATGATATAGTTTATCTATGTATAATTTTATTTTTTGATTTCAGTAAATCACTCAAAATAAAAGTTTAATAACGCAGTTTTTGCTTAAAGGAGAATATTATGAGTAAAGAAATTTTTAATACAGAATTAACAGAATTAAGTAATGGTATTAATCTTATTACTATTAAAAAGGATAGTCAGATTTCAGCAATTCATGCTGGAGTAAATATAGGTTCATTTTATGAAGAAAAAAATGAAAAAGGAATAGCCCATTTTATAGAGCACATGCTTTTTAAGGGCACGGTTAGTAAAACTAACGAAAAATTAAATAGTGATTTGGAAAATCTAGGTGGGGAATATAATGCTTATACGGATTATAATTGTACAGTATATAGCGCTACAATTTTAAATGAAGAATTAGAGAATGCATTAGCATTGATTGGTGATATGCTCTTAAATTCAACCTTTCCAAAAGATGAAATTGAGAAGGAAAGGGGTGTAATACTGGCTGAAATTAGAACAATTAATGATGACATTGAAGACTTAAGCTTTAAGAGAGTTAATGAGATTGCATTTATTTATAGCCCACTTAGGGAGGATACTATTGGTAGTGAAAACATAATAAAAAAAGTTGCAAGAAAGCAACTTGTTGATTTTTATAATAGGTATTACGTGCCAAATAATACGTTTATATCTATTGTATCACCATTTGAACATGAGGACATAATAAATATGGTGAAGAAGTATCTTGGTAGTTGGACTAAAAAGAAATTTGAGAAGCGAAAAATAATGTATGAGCATCACCAATTTGTAAAAGAAATTTCATATAAAAAAGAAATTGAGCAAAGTACTATACTATATTTATATACTTTCAATGGGCTATCTAACGATGAGGAATTAGCACTTAGAATACTAAACTATAAATTCGGGGAAAGTTCTAATTCTATATTATTTAGAGAACTCCGAGAAAAAAGAGGCTTGTCCTATGATGTGTATACTCATTTAGATACTTCGAATAACGTTAAAACACTATATATTTATACATCGGTTTCAGAAGAAGATGTAGAAGAAGCAATAGACGTAATTGATTCTGCCATCCGGGACATTAAAAGTGAAAAAATAGTTTTTGATGATAATACCATAGCGTTAATGAAGAAAATATTAAAAACGGCTATAGCATCAACCTTAGAGGATTCTACGGATCTTGGCAATTATGTAATTCATCAGGCCATGGAAAATGAAGATATATATCAGTTTACTGAGGACATGAAAAACATGGGAAATATTAAAAGCGAAGACTTATATAGTATTTCTAGAAAAGTATTGCAAAAGCCAACAATTCACGTCTTTTTACCGGAAAAGAGAGGGTAGTTTTGAGTAGTATTATAACAAAAATTGAAATTCAAAAAAAAAATAAGGATAGAGTTAACATTTATATGAATGATGAATTCGCCTTTGCTTGTGATGCAGCACTTGTGTATATTCATAATATTACAAAAGGAGCGACCATTGAAAAAGAGGGGCTGCAAGATATAATTGATGAGGATAATTATATAAAGGGAAAAAATTGCGCTCTTCATTTTTTAGAAAGAAGTTTTAAGTCAGCTAAGCAAGTAGTAGATAAATTGACAATCAAAGAATTTGATATTAAAACCATAGATAGAGTAATGGAGTTTTTAAAGCAGTATGATTTTGTGGATGATAAGCGATTTGTTGACTTATTTATAAAAGAAAAAATTAAATCCACTGGGAAAAATAAAATTAAGTTTACATTACTAAAAAAATCTCTTCCAAAAGAATTAATTAAAGAAGCTCTTAACAAAATAACTTCGGAGGAGCAGTTACAAGTGGCTTTGCTACTCGGTGAAAGAAGAATGGCTACATTAGCTAAGAGTGAAAAAAATGCATTAAAACTCTATAAAAAAACATGGGATTATTTAGTTCGAAATGGATACGATTTTGGAATAGTAAACGAGGTTTTAGATAAAATAACTGAGAATGATAATAATGAGCAGCCTAGTGAAAAAGAACACTCTGAAGATAATTATGAAGAAGATTATAAAAAAATACAGGAACTTGCTAGTAAAAGATACAACATATTAATTAAGTCAGAGCCATCGAAAATAAAGCTATATAAAAAGCTGGGAGACTATCTTTTAAGGCGTGGCTATAAGTGGGATGAAATCAAAAAAGTGTTAGGAGATTTAATTAATGGTGTGGAGGATTTATAGGAGAGTGGCGGATTGCAACTTCGCTCACAATTGCATAATAACGAAAGAGGGTGGTAGAGTTGTTTAGGGAGCCTGTGACTTTAATTTTACTATTGCTTTTTATATATCCAGTAATTAAAGGGTTTATATTTAAATTTTCTTCTGAAAATTTAAAAGGATCTATTCAGGGAGCTTTTCAAAGTATTTCTTTTTTAAGTGCACTATTTTTAGGTATTTATTACACCAAAAAAATCTTTATTCAGCATAATGAGGGTATTTATGAAAAAATATACAAAAACATACCTTTAGACGCTATAGATTTTATTAATAATAAACCACTAGTAATTTATGTATTATTGATGCCACTTGTGGTGCTAATAATTTATACAGTCATAAATTTTGTTATTAATCTTATTAGTCACATTACTATTTACCCTTTGTTTGATAGCATAGAAAATAAGTTGAAAAATAAAAGCGATATTTTTAAAAGAGTAGTAGGGGCGATATTTCAAGTACCCAAATCAATATGCTATGTAATTGTTATTACTTTGATGCTGAATTTTCTATCACTTCTTAAGATAACTGATGCATACAATAAATATTTAGAAGGATCACAATTGTATAATTATATATCCAAAGAGGTAGTTATTCCATTGACTAATTCAAAGCTTGCAAAACAACTTCCCAATATTGTTAATAACTCATTTAAAATTGTGGTAAAAGAAGCAAGTGCAAAGGATTCTAATGTACAAAATAAGCAAAAGGTTATAACTTATTATAATGGTGTTACCTTGGACCAAGGGGTGCAATCTAATGGTGAAATTGATAAGTTTGCAATTAAGCTGGTGCAAAATAAAAATGCAACAAGGGAAAAAGCAAAGCTTATATACAACTGGGTAGGTAGTGAAGTAGTTTATGATGATGCAAAGGCAAATAGGGTATTAAATAATGATTTAGAAGTGAAATCCGGAGCTGTTCCAACATTTGACTCCAAAAGTGGAATATGCTTTGACTATGCATGTTTATTTGTAGCTATGTGCAGGGCTAATAATATAAAGGTAAGAATTATAACCGGTCAGGGATTCAATGGTAATAATTGGGTTAGTCATGCTTGGAATCAAGTATATATAGAAGATGAAAACAAATGGATTAATGTAGATCCTACATTTTTAATTGGTGGGGACTATTTTGATAGTAAAAGATTTGTTATCGACCATAAAGAAGAGAGTATAGCTGGAGAATGGTAAAAATGATTTATTATAGGATAGCTCCCTGTGTTTTAGGGAGCTATTCTATAACTTTTTAATAATAAGTTAATGGCTTTTTCGCAATCTTCGTCTTCATTGTTTAGTGTCCAAGCGGTATTGAAGTAATATAATGCCTTTGGCTTGTTGAGACACATGGCATAGCAATAAGCTAAGTTGAAGAAATATTTGCTTTCTGGGCGTAGATCTATAGCACTATGAAATAAGGGTATTGCTTTTTCATATTCCTTTAGGTGAATAAAACATACTGCGCTATTATAAAGAGATCCCGCTTCATTGTCTTTCATTTCTGCAGCTTTTTTATATAGAGCGATTGCTCTGTTATAATCCTTAGTATTGTATATGTCGTTAGCCTTTTGAAAGTAGTCCATTATTTTCCTCCTTATAGTTCTCTAACGAGTTATAGTTCTCTAACAAGTTATAGATTTTTTACCCTAATGCACATAAGAATAAATGACAAGTCAAAGATGTAAAATAGACTAGCATACAGGGTGTTATTTATTTTAATGTTCCTAAATAATGATATTACTATTTTGCAAAGAATATTCCATATAAATACTACCCAAGGATTATAAATATATTCACTTAAAATTTTATTTATTTTTGCCTACTACTTTTCTTTCGATAAATGCAACCATTTCATACATGAGGTACGCTAAGAGGGAAAGTATGACTATACTCATCATTACCATGTCTAGCTGAGAAATTTGTCCACCAAAAATTATAAGAAAACCCAAACCGTTTTTAGCCACCAGGAATTCACCCATTATTACACCTACCCATGAGAGCCCTACATTGATTTTTAATGCGGAAATAAGAGCTCCGATGGATGCAGGAATAATTAGATTAATTAAGATTTGGAATTTAGAAGCTCCGAAGGTTTTTAAAAGCTTAATTTTATCTTCATCCACTTCTTTAAAGCCGCTTAGTATGCTTATTATAGTGACAACTATGGATATTAAAAGAGCAATTACTATTATTGCCTTTATTCCATTGCCTACCCAAAATATAATAATAGGTGCAAGAGCTACTTTAGGTAGTGCATTTAATACTATTAAGTAGGGATCCAAAACTCTTGAAACAAAATCTGACCACCATAAGAGAATTGCAATTAAAGCACCTAAAATTGTTCCAAGTACAAAACCTATTACTGTTTCAAAACAGGTTATAAAGATATTATATAGCAATGTACCCTCGCTATATAGTTGTATAAATGAGGCATACATTTTTGAAGGTGTGCTTGTTAAAAAAGAATCGATCCATTTTAATCTGCCAGCTATCTCCCATAAACTAAAAAAAGCAATTAGTATTACTAATCTCGTAAGAATAACAAGATATTTCTCTCTTTTTACACCTTTAATATAATTTTTGTGTTCATCACTTTGAATCAGCATTACAATTCATCACCTTCCAAATTTCATTGAAATAAACTCTAAAATTTGGAGCTTCTCTACGTTTTAAAGGAAGAGAAAAATTTTCTTCAAACTTAAGGTTTATGTTTTTAATAATTACAGCAGGGCGATTTGAAAGAATAATAATCTCATCTGACATAGAGATGGCTTCAGATATATCATGAGTTACCATTATAGTAGTCTTTTTTTCTTTTTTTATAATTTCATAAACTTCATCACTAATGTTTAATCTAGTTTGATAGTCTAGTGCGGAGAAAGGCTCATCTAAAAGAAGTACTTCAGGTTTTAGTGCTAAGGTACGAATTAGAGCAACCCTTTGACGCATACCTCCAGATAATTCTCTAGGATGATGATTTTTAAATTCCCAGAGATTATAGCGTGTTAAAAGATTTTTCACCATTTCCAAATTGTCATCAGTAATACAGTGGTTAATTTTAAGACCTAAAAGTACATTGTCCCATATAGTTAACCAATCAAATAATTGATCCTTTTGAAACATATATCCAATTTTTGAGAAGCTTGAACAATCATTACAATTTTTAATTGCGATTTCTCCATTAGAGGGATTAATTAAGCCTGCTATTATATTTAATAGTGTTGATTTACCACAGCCAGAAGGACCCACAATACTTAAAAAGTGACCTTCTTGCACAGTAAATGAGATATCCTTTAAAGCAGGAGTTTCTGAAACATGAGAATGGTAATTCATGGATATATTGTTAATCTCTACTTTAATCACTTTATCATCTCCTTGAAAGTTATACTTTAGTATATGAGTTTTAATAATGTATTGTTAACGACAATTCAGAAGGGAGGGTGCCTATTTTTATAAATAGGAGATATACTATAAATAAAGTTTGTGGGGGCTTTGAAATACTGTTACTATTAAGTTATAATATAATATAATTACATGTTAATTTTCTGTAAATGTAGTTGATATTTACAGAAATTTTGAATAATATGTAATGAATACGAATTATAATATGGAGGGGTATATTGCAGAAAATAAATTTAGTTTTTGAAGACTAAGGATATTGGTATAGGAACAATTAGGTTATTTAGTTAAATATTAAATAATTTAAAAAAATATGAAGATTGAATCCTATTGCATAAACATATATAATTAATTACTAGGTTAAAAATAAGAATAAGAATAAGAATAAGAATAAGAATAAGAATAAGAATAAGAATAAGAATAAATCCAAACTTGCGGGGAAAGAGAAGATAATTATGAAAAAAATATTAAATGTTGGATTAGATGTAGGATCTACTACTGTTAAGATAGTAGTACTAAATCAGCAGGAAAAAATAATATATAGTAAGTATCAGAGGCATTTTTCTGATATAAAAAGTACAATAGCTGACATGTTATATGAGGCTTATAATAATTTTAAAGATTGCAATATTACTATAATGGTGACAGGATCTGGTGGACTAGCTTTATCTAAGTGGCTGAATATTAAATTTATCCAAGAAGTAGTAGCTAGCACTTATGCCATAGAAAATATTATTCCAAGAACTAATGTGGCTATTGAGCTAGGTGGAGAAGATGCAAAGATTATTTATTTCGATGGAGGAATTGATCAAAGAATGAATGGTACATGCGCCGGCGGAACGGGTGCATTTATTGATCAGATGGCATCACTGCTTCAAACAGATGCCACAGGGCTTAATGAACTTGCAAAGGCCCACAAAACTATATATCCTATTGCAGCTAGATGTGGAGTTTTTGCAAAAACTGATATTCAACCCTTATTAAATGAAGGAGCTGCAAAAGAAGATATTGCAGTATCAGTTTTTCAGGCAGTAGTTAATCAAACAATTAGTGGACTTGCTTGTGGTAGACCAATTAAAGGTAATGTTGCATTTCTAGGTGGTCCATTATATTTTTTATCTGAACTACGACAAAGGTTCGTTGAAACTTTAAAATTAACAGAGGAAGAGATTATTTTTCCAAAGGATTCTCAGTTATTTGTTGCACTAGGTGCTGCTATGGCATCAAAGGATGAGTACCCTATTTCCTTTGAAGAATTAAATATGCAACTTCCAAAGCTTAAGGAGGCATCGGGGCAAGAAGTTCAAAGGCTTAGGCCACTATTTTTAGATGAGGAAGAGTTGCGAGTTTTTAATAAAAGGCAGAGTCAATATAAGGTAGCAAGAAAAGAATTAAAAAACTATAAAGGAGATTGCTTTTTGGGAATAGATGCAGGGTCTACTACTACTAAAGCTACACTCATAGATGAAGATGGTGCGCTTTTATACTCTTATTATGGAAGTAATGAAGGTAACCCATTAACTTTAGTTAGAAAAATATTGAAAAATATATATACTATTTTGCCAAAGGATGTAATTATTAGAAATTCAGCAGTAACAGGCTATGGTGAAGGATTAATAATGGCAGCATTAAAAGTAGACATTGGAGAAATTGAAACTATAGCTCATTACAAAGCAGCAGAATTTTTTCTGCCAGGAGCAGATTTTATATTAGACATTGGTGGACAAGATATGAAGTGTTTAAAAATAAAAGATGGTGTTATTGATAGTATAATGCTAAATGAAGCTTGTTCCTCTGGATGTGGATCTTTTATAGAAACCTTTGCTCATTCTTTAAACATGGAAATAGAAGAATTTGCAAATGTAGCTTTAAGTTCTAAAAGCCCGGTGGATCTGGGTTCAAGATGCACCGTGTTTATGAATTCAAGAGTAAAGCAGGTTCAAAAGGAAGGTGCTTCTGTAGGTGATATATCAGCAGGTCTTTCTTATTCAGTCATAAAAAATGCACTACTAAAGGTTATTAAAATAAGAGACCCAAAGGACATGGGCAAAAAAATAATTGTTCAAGGCGGAACCTTTTATAATGATGCAGTACTTAGGGCTTTTGAACTTATTTCAGGAAGAGAAGCAGTTAGACCAGATATTGCAGGTCTAATGGGTGCCTTTGGGGCTGCACTTATTGCAAAGGAAAGAACAGAGGAGGGGAAAACTTCTACATTATTAACACTTGAACAATTGGATAGCTTTAATGTAGAAACCTCAATGGGAAGATGCACGCAGTGCGCGAATAAATGTGTTCTTACTATTAATAAATTTGATAATAGTCGGGAATTTATATCTGGTAATCGCTGTGAAAAAGCACTAGGTCGCAGTGGTAAAAAAGAAGATATTCCTAATGTCTATGACTATAAATATAAAAGGATATTTAATTATATTCCACTAAAGAAGGATAGAGCATTTAGAGGTACAATAGGCATTCCAAGGGTACTTAACATATATGAAAATTACCCATTTTGGTTTACTTTCTTTACAGCCTTAGGATTTAGGGTAGAATTGTCCCAAAGATCATCTAAGCAGATATATGAAATGGGAATAGATACTATACCGTCAGAATCGGCTTGTTATCCTGCTAAAATAGTTCATGGACATATAATGAGTCTTATAAATAATGGGATAGACACTATATTCTATCCTTGTATTCCTTATGAAAAAAAGGAGCAACCGGGAGCAGACGATCATTATAACTGTCCAATCGTAACTTCATATCCTGAAGTAATAAAAAATAATATGGATATATTGAAGGAAAAAAATATTAGGTTTTTAAGTCCTTTTATTTCTTTAGACAATAACAAAAAATTAGTTAGTAGGTTAACTGATGAGTTAGCATGTTTTGCCATCCATAAAGATGAAATTGTGAAAGCTGCTGAAAAGGCATGGGCTGAAACTGAAAAGGTAAAATTGGATATTCAAAATAAGGGCGAGGAAGTAGTAGAATATATTAGGCGGACTGGAAAGAAAGGTATAGTTTTAGCTGGTAGGCCTTATCATATAGATCCAGAAATCAATCATGGTATACCTAGTGTAATAACTGATTTTGATATGCCTGTACTTACAGAGGATTCTGTGGCTCATTTAGGTATAGTTGAAAGACCTTTAAGAATAGTAGACCAGTGGGTATATCATTCTAGATTATATGCTGCAGCTAGTTTTGTAGCGTGCGAGCCAAATATTGAGCTTATTCAGCTAAATTCTTTTGGTTGTGGACTTGATGCAGTTACTTCGGACCAAGTTCAAGAGATTTTAGGCAGTAGTGGGAAGATATATACAACTTTAAAAATTGATGAAGGAAATAATTTGGGAGCAGCGAGGATTAGAATAAGGTCATTAAAGGCCGCACTTAATGAAAGGGATAAAAGTGGAATTTTGCCAAAAAAAGAGGGCGAGGTTCACAGTAGGGTTATATTCACTAAAGAAATGAGAAAAACACATACGCTTTTATCTCCACAAATGTCTCCAATACATTTTCAATTTGTACAGGAAGCTTTTAACTGCTCAGGATACAATTTAGAAATTTTACCTTCAGTAGATACTCAGGCTGTAGAAGAAGGCTTAAAGTATGTAAATAATGATGCTTGCTATCCAACAATAATTGTAGTGGGACAAATAATTGCTGCATTAAAATCAGGTAAATATGATATAGAAAATACCTCTGTTATAATTTCTCAAACTGGGGGAGGATGCAGAGCTACAAATTATATTGGATTCCTTAGGAAAGCATTAAAGGAAGCAGGATTCCCAAAAATTCCAGTAGTATCCTTAAATGCTGCTGGTCTTGAGTCAAACCCAGGTTTTAAATTTTCGCATTCATTGGTTAAAAAGTCAATAATGTCCTTGGTGTACGGAGATTTGCTAATGAGAGTACTCTACAAGGTTAGACCATACGAGCAGATACTTGGCTCAGCTAATTTACTTTATCAAAAATGGGTAAAAATATGTAAAGAGGCAGTAATAAGGGGTAAAAGCCAAGAGTTTAAAAACAATATTTCTTCTATAGTGGCTGATTTTGATAATTTAGAAGTTAAAAACATTAAAAAGCCTCAGATAGGGCTAGTAGGAGAGATTTTAGTTAAGTTCCACCCTACAGCTAACAATAACATTATAGATGTTATTGAAAATGAAGGCGGAGAGGCAGTTATGCCTGATTTAATAGATTTTTTCCTATACTGTGCTTTTGATGCTAAGTTTAAACACGAATATTTGGGCAAGAGCAAGAAGGATAAAATATTAAATAATATGGCAATCCGATATATAGAAAGTTTTAGAAAACATATGAAATTAGTGCTTGGCCATAGTAAAAGGTTTCACGCACCAAAAACTATATATGAATTGGCAGAGGGTGCAACACCTATTTTATCCTTGGGTAATCAAACAGGTGAAGGCTGGTTTTTGACTGGTGAAATGGTAGAGCTTATTGAAAGTGGTACAAAAAATATAGTGTGCATGCAACCTTTTGCTTGTCTTCCTAATCATGTGACAGGTAAAGGAATGATTAAAGAATTAAAAAGACGGTACCCAGGTGCAAATATAACTGCTATAGATTATGACCCAGGTGCTAGTGAAGTAAATCAAATTAATAGAATAAAGCTCATGATGTCTGTTGCTCTAAAAAATCTTGAGAATGAAGTAGAAGTTAAAGATGCTCACGAAGAAGTAGCTAGTGATAAAAAGATAGATTAAAAAAGGTATGAAATTTCGACTGCGTGCCTTGCAACAGAACTCAAAACTTGAAATTTGATTAAGAAATTTTTCTTATATTATGCTATAACGAAAAGTATATATTGCTGGAATGCTTTCACTTCGCCAAGTAATTCTACAATTTATTTTATTCACAGTTGCTAAAAAATGCAAACTCGCTATCGCTCAGACATGCATTTTTCTTTACGCACCTGCAAATAAAATAAATTGTGAATTACTAAGGTTTGTTCCAACGCATTTTACGCAATATATACTTTTGTTAGCATAATCCAAGAAAAATACCTAATTCAAAATTTTATTTTAGATCTTTTAATACCTTTTGCGCAAAGGTATTATTTACAATTTTATCAAAGGCAGGTCTTTGTGGGATTAAATCTGCTTTGTAAGACTGGATTATGTCCATAAGTCTAGTTAAGTCATCGGATTTTAATATTGGATTTGGTGAAAAAGCATTTGTTTTTCTATAGTTTTTAATAGATTCAACAAGGGCAGTCTCATCTGCACCAGGGAAGAAAGACTTAATGGAACTACATACTTCTGCGTCAGAATGGCTACTTACCCATTTTTGACCTTTATAAATTGCTCTAGTGAAATTTTCTATTATTACTGGATTTTTCTCTATATAAGATTTTGTAGCAAAAAAGCAAGTATAAGGCATGGTTCCAGCGGACTCTCCTATGGAGGCTACAATATGTCCGGAATTATCTTTGCTCATCATACTAGCAGTAGGCTCAAATAAAGTAACATAATCGCCTGTGCCTCCCTTAAAAGCTCCAGCAGTAGCTGTGAAAGCCAGGTTAGTAATAAGTTTTATATCTTCGTCGGGTTTAATACCGTGATTTTTTAAAACATATTCTAGCGCCATTTCAGGTACTCCACCAGGTCTTCCACCTATTAGAGTTTTACCTTTTAAGGATTCCCAGTTAAAGTCTGTTTCAGCATTTCTAGCTACTAAGAAAGCCCCGTCTTTCTGTGTTAGTTGTGCAAAAATTACGGGATAGTCTGCCCGCTTTTGATTGTAGATGTAAATAACTTGTTCTGGTCCACAGAAACCTATATCTACAGCATTGCTTAAAACTTGTTGCATAGTTTTGTCTGCTCCTTGGCCCGTAGAAAGGTCAATTTCAATACCCTCTTCTTTAAAGAGACCCTCCGAAATAGCTGCATACATAGGAGCATAGAAAATAGAGCGAACTACTTCATTTAATTTCACATTTGCCAGTGCTTCATTATTGGCCTTTTTACATCCGGAAAATAGAGTGGTTATTAAGGCAAGAGATAAGAGTAGGGAAAAAAACGAGATTTTTTTAAGCTTCATGGATACCTCCATATTATAAAGTTGTTATGGTTATATAATATGAAGGTTATAAGAAATGTGTTTATAAAATAAAGTATATATTTTCCTATGGATATTAAATAAATATTTTGATATAATATACTTTAGGTGGTGATAATATATGGATAAAGAGATTTTAGAAATTTTAAAATCAATGCAAACTGATATGAAATCAATGCAAACTGATATGAAATCAGTGCAAACTGATATAAAATCAGTGCAAACTGATATAAAATCAATGCAAACTGATATGAAATTAGTTAAAACTGATATGAAATCAGTGCAAACTGATATCATATCAATACGACAAGATGTCAAATCCGTAAAAACAACACAGGAAGAGCATACGCAAATATTAAGAGCGTTAGAACATAAAACTGATGTTATCTCTGCGCAGCAAGAGAATCTAAAGCACGAAGTAGCAGAGATTAAAGGTGACGTTAAGGGTATAAGAAAAGACTTAAGTAATGTAGAACTTATCACTGCTAGTAATTGGTCAGATATTGTAAAATTAAAGGCTGTAAAATAGATATATTAAGAGCATTGAACCATTAAGGGTGAGTGCTCTTATTTTTGCTTTCATATGAAAAAAGAGTTTAAATATCACATTAGATTAAAATATATTATCTTGACATATAAATATTAAGGTGTATAATATGACATAAATCAAAATTTCATAAACCTTAAAAAGCTTAGATGAAGAGGAGTAAAGGAAAATTAATATTAAGAGAGGAAGATCCATAGGTTGTAAGATCTTCTATATGAAAAACCTTGAAGGTAGCTTCGGAGCTTCTTTGTTGAATTCATTTAATATGAGTATTAGACAAAGACGGTTTTCTTAATCGTTAAATTATCAAGAGCCTGTAGATTTGCAGGAAAAAAGGTGGTACCGCGAGTTCTTCGTCCTTTTATAGACGAAGGCTCTTTTTGTTTTTTGAAAATTAAGAGTTTCAACTGTTAACTATCTTAAAGGGATATCGGTTTTATGTCGGATTTTATAAATAAGGAGGAATTATTAATGGAAGAAAATAACAATATTGCTAAGAATTATGATCCGAAAGATTTTGAAGAAAGGCTTTACGCGAGGTGGGAAGAAAAAGGATACTTTACTCCAGATGTTGATAAAAATAAAAAGCCTTTTACAATTATGATGCCACCTCCAAATATTACAGGACAATTACATTTAGGTCATGCTCTTGATAATACACTTCAAGATATTTTAATAAGAACAAAGAGGATGCAAGGATATAGCACTTTGTGGCTGCCAGGACAAGATCATGCAAGTATAGCTACAGAGGTAAAGGTTGAAAATGAACTTTTAAAGCAAGGACTTGTTAAAAAAGAAATGGGAAGAGAAGCATTCCTTGAAAAAGTTTGGCAGTGGACTGATGAATATAGAGCAAAAATAAGAGGGCAATTAAAGAAAATGGGTTGTTCTGCTGACTTTACAAGGGAAAGCTTTACCATGGATGAAAATTTAAATCACGCAGTAAGAGAAGTTTTCGTTAAATTATATAAGGATGGACTTATTTATCAGGGGAATAGGATAACAAACTGGTGCCCTAAATGTATGACGGCAATTTCAGATGCAGAAATAGTATTTGAAGAACAAGCAGGTCACTTTTGGCATATAAAATATCCAGTAGTAGGCACGGATGAATTCTTAGAAATAGCTACCACAAGACCGGAAACCATGCTTGGAGATACGGCTGTCGCAGTAAATCCTAAAGATCCCCGCTATGCACATTTAGTAGGGAAAACATTAATACTGCCTTTAGTAAATAGAGAAATACCAATAGTTGCAGATGATTACGTTGATTTAGAGTTTGGAACAGGCGCAGTTAAAATTACGCCAGCACATGATCCTAATGATTTCCAAATAGGAAAGAGACATAATCTACCTGAAATAGTGGTTCTTAATGAAAATGCAACTATATGTGACGGATATGGAAAATATTCAGGTCTTGACAGATATGAGGCAAGAAAGCTTATTGTAGAGGATTTAGATAGTGCTGGACTACTAGTTAAAATAAAAGACCATGCTCATAATGTAGGTACTCACGATAGATGCGGAGCTACTGTAGAGCCACTTTTATCCAAACAATGGTATGTTAAAATGGAATCTCTTGCAAAGCCTGCTATAGATGTTGTACGGGAAAAGAAAACTAAATTTGTTCCAGAGAGATTTGAAAAAACATACTTTAATTGGATGGAAAACATTCAAGATTGGTGTATATCAAGACAGTTATGGTGGGGACATAGAATACCAGTATGGTACTGCAAAGATTGTGGAGAAATTATAGTTGTATCAACGGAACCTACAAACTGTACTAAATGTAACAGCATAAATTTAAAGCAAGATAAAGATGTACTTGATACTTGGTTTAGTTCAGCACTATGGCCTTTCTCAACACTTGGATGGCCCAATAATACAGAGGATTTAAAATACTTCTATCCAACAAGTGTTTTAGTAACAGGATATGATATTATATTCTTCTGGGTTGCAAGAATGATTTTTTCAGGAATTTATAATTTAGAGGAAGTGCCATTTGAAACTGTATTAATGCATGGAATGGTTAGAGATGATAAGGGAAGAAAAATGTCTAAGTCCCTGGGCAATGGTACAGACCCATTAGAAGTAATAGAAAAATACGGCGCAGATGCCTTAAGGTTCTCACTTGCTACAGGAAACGCACCAGGTAGTGATATGAGATTCTATGAATCAAGGGTAGAAGCAGCCAGAAACTTTGCCAACAAAATTTGGAATGCTTCAAGGTTTGTTATGATGAACTTCAATGAAGAATTAATGACGAAATATAAAGATAGTAGAAATTATACTGTTGCTGATAGATGGATATTGTCAAGAATGAGCACTGTAGCAAAAGAAGTTACAGAAAATATCGAGAAGTTTGAAATAGGTATAGCACTTCAAAAGACTCATGACTTTATGTGGACAGAATTCTGTGATTGGTATATCGAACTTGTAAAACCAGTATTATACGCAGAAGATGGAGAGTCAAAAGGTATCGTATTAAATGTATTAAATACAGTATTAATTACAGGACTTAAATTACTTCATCCAGTTATGCCATATATAACGGAGGAAATATTTACTCATGTACAAACAGAATGTGAGTCAATAACAATATCTAAGTGGCCAGAATATGATGAAAAGCTTAAAGATGAAAAAGCTGAAGAAAACATGAACTATATTATAGAAGCAATAAAAGACGTAAGAAATGCTAGAGCAGACATGGACGTACCACCTTCAAGAAAAGCTAAGGTATTCATATATGCTACAGAAGCAAAAGATGCATTTGAAGAAGGTATGGTGTATTTCCAAAAACTAGCATCAGCTAGTGAAGTAGTGTTCTTAAATTCTAAAGAGGAAGCACCAGCAAATATAGTTACAGTAGTAACTAAGGGTGCAGAAGTATATATGCCATTACTTGAGCTTGTAGATTTAGAAAAAGAATTAGAAAGATTAAACAAAGAAAAAGAAAAACTAGAAAAAGAAATAGATAGAGTAGAGAAAAAGCTTTGTAATGAAAAATTTACAGCTAAAGCTCCAGTAGAGGTAGTGGAAGAAGAAAAAGCTAAGGGTGAAAAATATAAAGAAATGTACAATTCAGTAATCAAAAGTATAGAAAATTTAAAATAAGTTTTAGCAAAAGATTCCTATGTTTAAATAAAACATAGGAATCTTTTTTACTAAAAAGGAAGGGGACAGTTAACAACTAATAAAACTAATTAAGAAGATAGATAAAATAGTTGTTAACTGTCCCCAATGGTTTTATTAAAAATAAAAGTAAAAATAAAAATAAAAGGTTGTTAACTGTCCCTATGTTGGTATAGAATTTAAGAGAAAGTCAAAAAGTAATTAACTGTCCCCACCTAGTTTGAAAGGAATGATAAATATGAATTATAATGAAGCTATGGATTATATAAAAAACACAGCCAAGTTTGGTACTAAACTTGGCCTTGAGAGAACTGAAAAAATATTAGAAATTTTAGGAAATCCACATAAAAAATTAAAGTGCATACATATCGCAGGAACTAACGGAAAAGGCTCTACTACAGCTATGGTGACTAATATTTTGGTTAAATCCGGATATAAGGTAGGTTCATATATTTCGCCATTTATTGAAGAGTTTGAAGAGCGTATGCAAATAAACAATACAAATATTTCTAAAGCAGATTTAAGCAATATTATAACAGAGGTTTCCAAGGCAGTGGAAAAAGTGGTGGAACTAGGTTATAGTAACCCAACAGAATTTGAAATCATTACTTGTGCAGGATTTTTATATTTTTATAAAAATAAGGTAGATTTTGCAGTAATGGAAGTGGGTATGGGAGGAAGGCTTGACTCAACAAATGTAATTATACCTGTTGTAAGTGTTATTACATCTATTAGCTTGGACCATACTCAAATATTAGGTGATACCATAGATAAAATTGCTTATGAAAAAGCAGGCATTATAAAGGAAGGAATTCCTGTAGTTATGTTTCCACAACAAAAAGAAAGCTACGATGTAATAGAAAGAATATGTAGAGAAAAAAATTGCAAATTAATAAAAGTACCTCGAGAATCAGTTACATATTTGGGAAAGGAAAATTTACAGCAGGTTTCAATAACTTCATTAGAGGGGACAGGTTATAGCAATAATAATCTTATTACTCAAAAGTTGAAAGTTCAAACTTTAAATAATGATTATATTATTGAACTTTCACTTCTAGGAAAGCATCAATTATTAAACTGCTGCGTAGCTATTAATGTTATAGAGGAGCTTATAGTGCAAGGTGCCACAATAAGTAAAAATGATATTTTAATGGGTCTTGGAACTGTAAAATGGCCAGCCCGCCTTGAGGTAATGAATAAAAAGCCTTTAGTTGTTATAGATGGAGCACATAATATTGATGGTATAAAAAACCTTACTGAAAGTATCGACATGTATTTTAAATATAACAAAATTATATTAATCTTGGGAATACTTGCAGATAAACAAGTTGAAGAGATGATAAAGACTATAGTTCCAAAGGTAAGTAGAGTTATCACCGTTACTCCACATAGCCAGCGGGCTGAACTTTCACAGCAATTAAAAGTCCAAGTAGAAAAATACATTGGGAGCTGCGAGTCAATTGAAAATTATGAGGAGGCATATAAAAAAGCTTTGAGCTATTGCGAGCAAGAGGATTTATTATTAGTGTGTGGTTCCTTATATATGGTAGGAGATATGAGAAAAATAATACGCAATATTCATAATCGTTAATACTGTAGCGCTGCAGGTGATGATTAAATAGATAAAAGTGGCTGTCTAAAAAGCTATGGAATATAGGGTTAATACCTTAATTTCATAGCTTTTATGTGTTTATATTATTTAATTAAGCATTTACAACTAATTCTTCAAGTGCTAAAGCTAACTGGTCAGGGCAAGAAGTGCTTTTATCGCCACAGCTAATACCCTTAAGCTTTTTTATAGCCTCCTGAACACCCATTCCTTTTACTAGGCTTGAAATTCCAATTAAATTGCCAGGGCATCCTCCTGTAAAAACAACCTCTGTTATTTTATCATTTACTATTTCAAAATTTATACTTTTAGAACAAACGCCTTTTGGTGTATAACTATACATAATGTAACCCTCCATCCTTCGTGATTTTAATAATCACAAAGGTTATTATATACTATTGAGTAGCTCCATTTCAAGAAAGAAATTAATAAAAAGAAAATTTTAAGTAACGCCTTTTTTTCTTAGAGGATGCTAGCAATATATACTTTTACTTATAGCATCCTCTAATAAAAACTCGTTAGTTCAAATCTTTAGACTATCTTGAATAAATCCCTTATTAATTTTTATGAAAACATTGTTAGCAGATTATTACTATTTTCATATTATGGTTATGAGGAGGTGAGGGATTTGAGAAAGTTATATGTATGTAGTACTTCATCAGATTGCATATCAAAAGTTAACTTGGATTTATTTGTAGAAGAAGAAAAAATATATTTGGATAAAAAAAATCTCAAAAAAATTGGTCCTCATGGTATATATGTTTATGAAAATAAACTCATAACAGCTAATAGTTATGATAATAGTATTTCTATAGTTGATATGGATAATTATGAAACTGAAAGTTATTTTATAGGCATGCACTGTAATGATTTATCAGTTTATGATAATAAAGCTTATGTAATTTGTGGTGATTGTGATGACATAATAGTTTTTGATTTAGAGAAGAAGCACATTGTAGAAGCAATTCCCTGTGGCAATTTACCACATAGTATTTATATTTGTAAAAGAAAAAATCTAATTGTAGTAGCAAATATGAATAGTGATAGTGTAACAGTAATAGATTGTGCTCCTAAGGGAAGTATTAAAAACCTTAGGGTGGGAGCATATCCTACTAAAGCTCTTATTACACCAGATGGAAATTACATTTTAGTTTGTGAAAGTAATATAGGTATGGATAACAAAGGAAGTATAAGTATTATTTCATTAAAAAACTACAATGTGTTATACAATATACCTGTTGGTAATTCACCTGTGGATATGTATTGTAATGAAAGATACTGCTTTATATCAAATTTTGGAGATGGTACGGTTAGTATACTCGACATAAATAATTATAAAGAAATAAAAAAAATAAAAATTGGAGGTATGCCTAGAGGAATCTTGGAAGATGAAAAGTATTTGTATGTAGGTGATAATTATAATAATTTGCTTTTTAGAATTGATAAATTAACTGAAAATAAAAAAGCCATTTCTATTGGCGGAGAGCCTACAGGAATGACACTTTTATAGTGACTAATCATTTATGAGCAGGTTTATTATCTTTGTATAATATTCAGATGGTTTTTCTCTCCATTTGCTACACAAATCCCTCGCTTGCTTGTTAGAAGGCACACTAAGCTTTATATCTATAAGTGTAAAATTATCTTCTGATGCAGTTAGGTTAACTAAATAATTGTTATTACTTTCTATTGTGTAATCAGCACTAACTGTAAGCTCTTTTTTGATATTTTCAAGATGAATTTTCAAGTAGTCATCAATAAGTTGTATTTTGGTTTCAGAAATTCTTCCTTTAAATAGTGATAGAACATTGTCACCCTTTTGTGTAATGACTAATCTATGTTTACCCTTTTGTTCAGTAGGCTTAAGAAGGTTAGACGCTATAAGTTCTGTCATATATTGTTGCAACGTAAAATAATTTATAAAATTATTTTCTAGAATAATTTGTGTTAATTGAATATTAGAAATAGGGAGTTTTATTTTATAAAATATATAAAGTAAAAGAAGCTTATTTTCAGCGAGGTCTAAAGCATCTTCAAACATATCGTTTCCTCTCCTCCTTGTAGTCCGCTTAGTAAAAAATAATTATGAACTGTTTTATTTCATGTAAAATTAACTATAAACATTATAACATAAAAAGCATCGAAATGAATCGGTGCTTTTAATTTTTAATGATTTATATAAATTATTACAATAAATGATTTAATATGAAATAAAGTTTATAAATTAAATTATACATATATTTTAACTTTTGGAATATAAATTTAAAGTATAAAGGTAGAAGGGAGGAGCAATTTATAACCTCTGTTGCCTACAGTGATATAAGGGGGGATAGCATGGATATGGGTTACATAAAAAAGAAGATAATAATAGTTTTTGTGCTTTTTCTTGGAACTCTAATAACTTTATCTGTTTATAACTTGAAAACTAAAGGTGTATTTTTCGGCCAGCAACGTAAATTGCCAATATATTCTGTAGATACTAAAGATAAAAAGATTGCAATCTCATTTGATGCAAGCTGGGGCGATGATAGAACAGATGATATTTTGAAAATATTAGATAAGTACAATGCTAAGGCAACATTTTTTATAGTTGGAGCGTGGATAGATCAGTATCCAGATAAGTTAAAGACCATGTATGAAAAAGGGCACGAAATAGGAAATCATTCTAATAAGCATCCTATTATGACTACAATCTCTAAAGAAAATATGATTGAAGAAATAGCTGCTACGGATGCTAAAATAATGTCTGTAACGGGACAGGGAACAACTCTTTTTAGATGTCCATCCGGAGAGTACAATAATTTAGTAATTGAAACTGTAGAAGCTACAAACCATTATTGCATTCAATGGGATGTAGACAGTATTGATTGGAAAGAACAAGGGCTAGATGTCGAATTTAATAGAATAATAAAAAAGACTAAGCCTGGGTCAATTCTTTTATTTCACAATGATGCGAAATATACTCCTGAGAATTTGCCTAGAATTTTAGAGTATTTAAAAAGGGATGGGTATACATTTGTTAAAATATCAGACTTAATATATAAGAATAATTATTATATAAATGTACAAGGAAAACAAATAAAAAAATAAAAATTAAATACCTTGAAATTTAGTAAGCATTTGTATTATAATGGAAACACCAAATAGTTATAATTTTGCCAAAATATATATGGGGAATATTAAATTAAATAATAAACTATTTATTTGAGAAATCTTAGCAAAATTATATAAATATTAGGTATATTACATTAAAGAACTGAATACTTATATTCTAAGGAAAGCTTATTAAAAAAACTAAGGGAAAGAGGGGTTATAATGGATAATGTTATGTTAAATAACAAGATTTATTTAGAAGGAAAGGTAGTATCTGAGTTAAAATTTAGTCATGAAATGTATGGTGAAGGGTTTTATGTGTTTGATTTTGAGGTTTGGAGACTGAGTGAAACAACAGACATTTTAACTATAACAATTTCCGAAAGATTAATTGCAGGGATGAGTATCAATATAGGAAATGAATTTATAGTTGAAGGTCAACTTAGATCTTACAATAAATTTGTTGATGGATCTAATAGGTTAATCTTAACGGTATTTGCTAGAGATATTAAAATTTGTGAAGAACGCAGTAAGAATCCAAATCAAATATTTTTAGATGGATATATTTGTAAAAGTCCGATATATAGGACAACACCTTTTGGAAGAGAGATTGCAGACATGCTATTGGCAGTTAACAGATTATATAACAAATCTGATTATATACCTACAATTGCTTGGGGACGAAATTCTAGATTTTGCAAAAGTCTTGAAGTAGGGGATAATATAAGAATCTGGGGAAGACTCCAGAGTAGAGAATATCAAAAGAAATTATCGGATGAAGAAGTTATAAGAAAAGTAGCATATGAAGTGTCTATATCAAAGATGGAAAAGGTTAATAAAGATGGTGAGAACATAGTAGAATCAAATATGATGATTGATGAAGAGCAAGATTTTGATGCTTTAGACGTTATCTAGTATATATAGTATACGTTTTCAACTTTAGTCCTTGAAAATACCGTAAATTGGGGAAAGTTAATTTACGGTGTTTTAGATCCAACTTTCACCTTTAACTGGTTGAAACGAAGGTACTTGATTTTAAAACGTATAAAAGAGCATATATTACGTAAAATGCATATGAACAAGCTATAGTAATTCAAACTGATTTTAATGAAGAATGCGTTAAGAAAAGTACATGTTTGAGCGTCAGCGAGTTTGTACTTTTTAGCATTTTTCATTAAAATCAGTTTAGAATTACTCAGCGAAGTGAATTGCATTTGTAGTAATATATGCTCTTTCTACATTTTATTTTCTTAGGTCATCAAGCAGCTTAGTTTTTTCTTTAGTGCCATCATCCACATTTTTTATTATTTTTGCGGGTGTTCCAGCAACTACAACATTTTCAGGAACATCATTTACAACTACTGATCCTGCAGCTACTACAGAGTTTTTACCTATCTTTACTCCTTCAAGTATTACAGCATTTGCTCCAATTAATACATTGTCGCCAATTTCACAAGGGCTTTTGCTTGGTGGTTCTAAAACCCCAGCTACTACAGCACCAGCACCTAGATGAACTCGTTTGCCTAGTTTTCCTCTAGCGCCCACCACGGCATTCATATCTATCATAGTTTCATCGCCGATTTCAGCACCTATATTAATTACAGCGCCCATCATTATAACGGCATTCTTACCTATGGTAACCTTATCTCGTATAATTGCGCCTGGCTCAATTCTTGCGTCAATATTTTTTATGTCCATTAGAGGAATAGCTGAATTTCGTCTGTCCTGTTCAAGTTTAAATTTTTTGATTTTATCTTTATACTTTATTAAAAAATCTGATACCTCATTACTTTCACCAAAAAGTATATAAAAATTACCACTACCAAAATTTTCTATATTTCCAAACTGGCATTGTGATAAATCTCCATCAATATAGAGTTTAATGGGAGTAGCCTTTTTAGCTTCTTTTATGTATCTTGCAATTTCATAAGGGTCTGTTAAATCATAGTTCATATTCATTCTCCTTTCGTATTATAAGTATTAAGCCAAATTGTTGTCTTTATGCATAAGGTTTTATATCCATAAAACTTGAATTTACCATTTTTCATAAAAACATAGATAAAATTAAAATTTTAAAATAAAACTATATACCTTATAAATCATATAGTAAAATGAACATTATTTAAAGGTAAATATTATTATTATCTTAAAAAGATTATAAAACTACTGATTTTTATTCTTTTATATAGTAAAATGACAATAACTCAAACACATGTAAAGGATGATTTTATGAATAATATATTTTCAAATAATGTAAATAACGTAGAAATATCTGGGATTAGAAAGTTTTTTAATAAGGTATCAAAGGTTCAAGGAGCTATTTCCCTTACCCTAGGGCAACCAGATTTTCCAGTACCTACAAATATTAAAAAGGCCATGACTTCCGCTATCAATGAAAACAAAACAGAATACACAGCTAATGCTGGCATTCCAGAGCTACGACATGAAATTTCTAATTTCTTAGGTAATATGGATATTAACTATTTACCAGAAGAGGTAGTTGTTACTGTTGGTGGAAGTGAGGCACTACTATGCACATTTGCTGCATTTTTAAACCCGGGAGATAAAGTTCTTATACCGTCGCCAGCTTATCCGGCTTACGAGAGTTGTGTAAAGCTTTTTGGAGCAGAAGTGGTTAATTATAATCTTAATAGTGATTTTACTATTAATTTTGAAACCTTAAGTAAACTTATAAGTGAGGAAAATCCTAAGCTTTTAGTGGTTTCCTATCCTTCCAATCCTACTGGAGCAGCATTATCCCTTCAGGAAAGAGATAAACTTTTTAAAATTCTAAAAGAAAAAAATATTTACATAATAAGTGATGAGATTTATAGCTCATTATGCTATGAAAAATACTATTCACTAGCTCAAATTGATGAATTAAGAGATAGAGTAATTTTGGTCAGTGGATTTTCTAAAATGTTTTCCATGACAGGGCTTAGAGTAGGTTATGTTTGTGCTAATAAGTATATTATGGATAATATATTGAAAGTACATCAGTATAATGTTTCTTGTGCAACCTCTATAGCTCAATGGGGAGCCTACGCGGGATTGCTTTCTTGTATGAATGACGTGAATAATATGAAAGTGGAGTTTGAGAAGAGAAAAGAATACGTATATAAAAGATTAATTGGAATGGGGATGGAAGTAACGCTTCCTAAGGGGGCCTTTTACATATTTCCATCTATAACAAAATTCTCAATGAATAGCGAGGAATTTTGCAATAGACTACTATATGAAGGGAAAGTTGCTATTGTGCCTGGATCAGCTTTTGGAACATGTGGAGAAGGGTTCATCAGGATTTCCTATTCTTATAGTTTTGAAGTGTTAAAAGAGGGTTTGGATAGAATGGAAAAATGGCTTAAAATGTTAAACATAACTGAATGATTTAGAAAAAGCCTTGGAACAAATTGATTTTCTGTTCCAAGGCTATAATACTTGTTAAAAACTAAAGAGACGTATTAACTACATCGTCCATATTGTATAGACCTTTCTCTTTTTTGTATATATATTCACAGGCCTTTAATGCACCTATTGCAAAAACTTCTCTTGAGATTGCAGTGTGTTTAATCTCAATACATTCTCCTTTTCCTGCAAATATGATTTCATGATCACCTATAATATTTCCACCCCTTATAGCGTGAATGCCTATTTCATTACGTTCTCTTTTGTGTAAGCCATTTCTTCCGTTATTGAAGATGGTTTCCTCTTCAATAGAATCCTTAATTGTATTTGCAAGAAGCAGAGCAGTACCACTAGGGGCATCGACTTTTTGATTGTGATGCTTTTCAATTATCTCAATGTCAAAATCCTTATAAAGCATGTTACTTATACTTCTTAGCATATTATTAATAATATTTATACCTATAGACATATTTGCAGAGTGAAATACTGCAATGTCTTCGCTAAGTGAATAAATTTTAGAAAGTTGTTCCTGGGTATAACCGGTGGTGCAAAAGACAATAGGGATATTTTTCGCTTTGGAATACTGGCAAAGTGCATCTAGAGCATCTGGTCTTGAAAAATCTAAAATCACATCTATTTCATCCTCACATTCATTTATATGGTTATAGCATGGATAGGTTAAACCAGATGAATTTTTGTCAATACCAGCAACAATTGAAATATTAGTTGATGCTTTAGCCATTTCGGAAATAACTTTTCCCATTTTACCATTGCACCCATTTAGAAGCATTCTAATCATTAAATTTCCTCCTTTAAAGGTATGTTATATGCATTTAACTCTTTTTTTAGAATTCCTAGCGTATTTTCTTCCATTTCACATAGTGGTAGTCTTAATGGACCTACTTTAAGTCCCATAAGATTCATAGCTGTTTTTACAGGGATAGGATTAGTTTCTATAAACATAGCGCTATTTAGAGCAAGAAATTCCAGTTGGATTTTTAGAGCCTCTGCATGCTCACCCTTTAAATACAATTCACACATGTTATGAATCACTGTAGGAATTATATTTGCAAGAACAGATATAACACCAATAGCACCTAGGGAAAGTATAGGTATAGTTTGGTCGTCGTTACCTGAATAGATATCTAACCTATCTCCACATAGAGATTTAATCTGTGCTATTTGACTTATATCTCCGCTTGCTTCTTTAATTGCTACAATATTTTGTACTTCGCATAATTTTAGAAGGGTGCTTGGAGTAATATTAAGAGCTGTTCTTGAAGGAACGTTATATATTATTATTGGTGAAGTTACACTATTTGCAATTGCAGTAAAATGCTCAACTAAACCTTTCTGAGTAGTTTTATTGTAGTAAGGTGTAATTACAAGCAATCCATCTACTCCTATTTTTTCTGCCCATTTACTCATGATTATGGCAGAAGCAGTATTGTTACTTCCTGTACCTGCAATTACTGGAATTCGCTTATTAACTACATCCACCACAAATTTTATGGTTTCTTTTCTTTCTTGCTCTGTCATAGTAGAAGCTTCGCCAGTAGTACCACATACTATAATAGCATCTGTCTTGCTGTTAATCTGCCATTCTATCAATTCTTCCAGTTTTTTGAAATCTATTCCTCTTTCATTAAATGGGGTGACTATTGCAACACCAGAACCTTTAAAAATACTCATGTGATTACCTCCTCGTAGTTATATGGAGAATAACAATTATTATTCTCCATATACTATCTTATTTCTATTACTATATATTTATTAATTTAAATTATGTTTAGTGAAGCATTTTTTTTATTTTAATTTATAAATTAAAATGACACATGCATTATCACTAAAATGTCTTTCTTTACTATATTATATAGCCCCTATGTGGAAATATATATACTTTTGAAAAAATAAATGAAAATCTAAAATATAAAGCTTGCAAGAAAGTATTCATAATATTATAATTATGAAATAATAATATGAATATTTTAGTTAATGTCATATTACCATAATCATCATAATTAATAACGACAAATAAGTTTGACAACTTACAAAAACCGTGATAATATAAAAAAAAGAAAATAATAATAAACTTGTAAAATGTTTCAAAATGACATTGTTCAATGTATTTGCATCTATAAAACTACAGCTAATTACAAAATGTTTTATAAATTAAATTATAGGAAGAGTATTTTCTTAGGTCTAAATTATATTAAAATGATTTCATTTACAATAAAAATTGACAGAATATTTTTTATTTATTAAAATTTGTGAAAGTTCTCATTCTTATATAAATCAAATTGACTTAAAAAACAGTTTTAACACAGGAGTTTTAAATTTATTTTGAAAAATCTTCATTTGGGCTTAATAAGTATTTTACTTATTGCTATATAAACATATTGAAAAATCTAGGGGGGAATTTTAGTGAAAAGTAAAAGGAGGTATTGAAAAGTTAATTTAATGAAGCAAATTATTTCAATGTAGAAAAACAACAGAAAAAGTCGTATAAAAGTGAAAATTTTAACTTAAGTTTAATGGTGTTATAGGAAATAATTAAAATTGTAAAAACCTTATAAATTCACAAAAATACCGTTATTAAAACGGAAATTATCTTGATTTCCATTTTTAGATGCTATATGATGAATCATAAACTGAAACGAAAGTAGTTATTAGAAAAAATTAAACTAACTATAACTAAATAGTTAGCAGTTCAGAATTAAAGTACAGCTTAAATTCGGAATTGTTTGAATATTTACAATGTAAATACTTTTGCAATTATCCAAATGGAATTCATTATATAATTTTATTTTTATAATAAAAAATGTGTACATGTTATTTTATTATTTTAAATGATACTATAGAAGTGAAAAGGTTTACTTTGATTTACAGCATTACATGGTAATGAACAAAATAAAATTGATTTTTTAAAAATTAATGATGGGGGGATTTTAAAAAATGTTTAAATTTATACTTAAGAGATTAGGCTATATGTTTGTGACTCTTTGGATAGTAGCTACTATTACATTTATGTTGATACACGCTATTCCGGGAGATCCATTAGCGTCACTGGGAAGAAAATTGCCAGAACAGATAAGAGAAAATTACTATGAAAAATATGCCCTAAATAAACCAGTAATAATACAATATGGTAAGTTTATGCAAAATATTGTAGTTCATGGAGATTTAGGCGAATCACTTGCTTACCCAGGAAGAAAAGTTAGTGATGTTATAAAACTGCATGCACCAGTATCTGCAAGACTAGGTGTACAAGCGCTTGCAATGGGTTTTTTCATAGGGGTAAGCCTTGGGATATTAGCCGCTTTTAATAGAGGAAAATGGCCAGATTATATCGTTATGTTTATAGCAATATTAGGTGTTTCTATACCAAGTTTTGTTATGGCATCTTTATTGCAATACTTCTTTACAGTTCAATTTCAGTGGTTTCCAACCACAGGATGGGGCGGGTTTGAATACACCGTATTACCAAGTATAGCCTTAAGTTTTAGTTCTGTAGCTACTTATGCCAGATATATGAGAGCTAATACTCTTGATGTAATAGGGCAAGATTATATATTAACAGCAAAATCTAAAGGTATCACAAAACTTAGCTTAGTATGGAAACATGTTATTAGAAATGCCATACTTCCAGCTATTACAATTTTAGGACCACAACTGGCAGGTATATTCGTAGGATCTTTTGTTATAGAAAGTATATTTTCAATTCCAGGATTTGGTTTTAACTTTGTAACTTCAATAGGGGATAGAGATTACAGTATGATTATGGGACAAACAGTTTTCCTATGTGCCTTAGTAATAGTTGCATATGTTTTAGTGGACATATTATATTCATTGGTTGATCCAAGAATAAGATTAACTGGAGAAAAGAGATAGGGGGGGAAAGTATGGCACAGTTATCAAAAGAAAAGTTTATAATAATTGGATGTGAAAATGCTAATGCTGATGAAATATTAAGGCCTAGTATAACCTATTGGCAAGATGCATGGAGAAGATTGAAACAAAATAAAGTGGCTACTGCTTCATTAATAATGCTAATTTTAATATCAATAATGACTATTTTTGGACAATATATTAATGGATTTAATTTCGAAGTTAAAAATGATGCCTTAGTAAATATGAGTCCCAACTCAGTGCATTGGTTTGGAACTGATAATATTGGACGTGATGTGTTTTCAAGAGTCTGGGCCGGCGGTAGGGTCTCTATAATTATAGGAATTGTAGGAACGCTTGTAGATACTATAGTAGGTAGTATTTATGGTGGAATATCTGGCTTTTTCGGCGGAATTGTGGATGACATTATGATGAGAATAGTTGAAATACTTGGAAGTATTCCTTATCTAGTAGTTGTTATACTAGTTTCATTAATATTTCAAAAAGGTATTTTGTCTATTATTATTGCCATGACTATAACGGGATGGGTTTCAATGGCAAGACTCGTGCGTGGACAGTTATTACAAATAAAAGAACAGGAATATGTACTAGCGGCTGCGGCTCTTGGTGCTAATCCTTCAAGAATTATTGCAAAACACTTACTTCCAAATACATTAGGAATAATGATTGTAGCCATTACTTTCGACGTTCCAAGCTTTATATTTGGAGAAGCTTTCTTAAGCTTTTTAGGTCAAGGGATTCAATCGCCGCATACAAGTTGGGGAGCGCTAGCAGCAGCAGCACAAGGAAACTTAATGTTTTATCCTTATCAGTTATTCTTCCCATCGCTATTTATTAGTTTAACTATGTTATCATTTACATTGCTTGGTGATGGTTTAAGAGATGCGCTAGATCCGAGATTACGTCAATAGGGAGGAAAAAAATGGAAAAAATATTAGATGTAAAAGACTTAAGAGTTTCATTTCACACTTATGCAGGTGAGGTACAAGCAGTAAGAGGTATTTCTTTTTACTTGAAAAAGGGTGAAACTTTAGCTGTAGTTGGAGAATCTGGATGTGGTAAAACTGTTACTTCAAAATCACTAATGAGATTAATTCCAGAGCCACCTGGAGAAATAAAAAAAGGTTCAAAGATACTATTTGATGGCAAGGATATTAGTCTTATGTCAGAAAAAGAGCTTAGAGCGCTCAGGGGTTCAGATATTTCTATGATATTCCAAGACCCTATGACATCGCTAAACCCAACTATGACTATTGGAAGACAAATATCAGAAAGCTTAATTATACACAGAGGAATGAGTAAAACAGAAGCTATGAATGAATCAATAAAAATGTTAAATCTGGTTAATATTCCTGATGCTGATAAACGTGCTCACCAATATCCACATGAATTTTCAGGTGGTATGAGACAAAGAGCAATGATAGCTATAGCATTAGCTTGTAACCCTAAAATACTTATAGCAGATGAACCAACAACAGCCCTAGATGTTACAATACAAGCTCAAATAATGGACCTTATTTCGAATCTTCAAGAAAAGCTTGGAACGGCAGTTATTCTTGTGACTCATGATTTGGGAATTGTTGCAGACGTTGCAGATAGAATACAAGTAATGTATGCAGGACAAATAATAGAACATGGAACGATAGATGAAATATTTAAAAACCCACAACACCCATATACTTGGGCGCTACTTCAATCAGTTCCAAGACTGGACACGAAAAATAAAGACAAGCTTTACTCCTTACAAGGAACACCACCGGATTTACTTAAACCGCCAGTAGGATGTTCTTTTGCAGCAAGATGCGAGTATTGTATGCAAATATGTAGAGAAGAAATGCCAGAAGTTACAACTTTAAGTGAAAACCATGAAGTTTGCTGTTGGTTAAAACATTCTATGGCACCAAAGGTTGATATTCCTGAAGCATTAAGAGGTGGAGAATAATGGATAAAAATAATGATATTTTAATAGAGGTAAAAAATCTTAAAAAATATTTTCAGGTTGGTAAACATGCTACATTAAAAGCTGTGGATGATGTTAGCTTTTTCATAAGAAAAGGTGAAACACTAGGACTTGTTGGAGAATCTGGTTGTGGAAAGACTACTTGTGGAAGAACAGTAATGGGTATGTATAGTGCAACTGGTGGAGAGGTATTATTTGATGGAATTGATGTTCATAAATTAGACAAAAAAGCCAAAAAAGATTTCGCAAGAAGAGCACAAATAATATTTCAAGATCCTTATGCTTCATTAAATCCAAGAATGACTGTTGGAGATATAATTGGTGAGGGCATAGATATTCATAATTTATACACTGGCCAAGAAAGGACTAATAGGGTATTTGAACTTTTACGACTAGTAGGACTTAATAAAGAACATGGCTCAAGATTTCCACATGAATTTTCAGGTGGACAAAGACAAAGAATAGGAATAGCAAGGGCTCTTGCTATAGAACCAGATTTTATAGTATGCGATGAGCCTATTTCAGCTCTTGACGTTTCAATTCAAGCACAAATTGTTAATTTATTGATACAGCTTCAACAGGAGCTAGGACTCACTTATTTATTTATAGCTCATGACTTATCAATGGTTAAACATATATCGGATAGGGTAGGGGTAATGTACCTTGGATCTATGGTAGAGCTTGCAAGCAGTCATGATTTATATGAAAAACCACTTCATCCATATACTCAAGCACTTTTATCAGCAATACCAGTACCTGATCCAGAAGTTGAAAGAAAAAAGGCTAGAATTAAACTAGAGGGAGAAGTACCAAGTCCTATAAATCCAAAACCAGGTTGCAGATTTGCGCCTAGATGTAGATACGCAAAGCCAATTTGCAGTGAACAAACACCAGCCCTTAAAGAAATAGAAAAAGAGCACTATGTTGCTTGTCATTTATTTGATTGAAATTATTGAACTGAAATATAGTGAAAATTCGAAACATTTAACCAAATAACATGGTGAAAAATCATAATTGCTATATTCAGAAAATTATACTTGATTTTCTGAAATAGATGGTATATTATGAGAATAAGAATTTAAGTAGTATGTAAAACCTAAGTATACTGTGTATACTTAATGTATAGTATACATCATACATACTATATATGATGCTAATAAAGCTAAATAGGTTATATTATCAATTTATTTTTATACAGATTATATTGATAATAAATATATACTTATTATCCAAATTTAATAATAAGATTTTATAAATTTTTATTATTGGTCTAACATATTAAAGGGGGGTTTTTTCGTGAAAACAAAAAGATTAATGGCCACTTTACTAACACTTTCACTAACAGCTTCAATTGCATTAGTAGGTTGTGGGAAGAAAACTGCGGTAACACCTGAAACAAAACCTGGTACGGATGCTACAGTTAAAATGGATAAAGAGCAATATTTAAATGGTATTTTACGGGCTGAACCAAAAACACTTGATCCATCACTTGCAACAGATGGGTATGCATCAGAAGTTTTAGTTAACTGTATGGAAGGTTTAACTAGAGTTGAGCAAGATGACAATGGTAAAGATGTTATAAAACCGGCAGGAGCAAAAGAGTGGAAAACTAATGCAGATAAAACTGTATGGACATTCAATTTAAGAGATTATAAGTGGAATGATGGAAAAGCGGTAACAGCTCAAGATTTTGAATATTCCATTAAAAGAGCTCTAGATCCAAAGGTTGGTTCCACATATGCATTTATTTTATTTCCTATAAAAAATGCTCAAGCATATAATTCTAAAAAAGTAAAAGTTAAAGAAGTAGGAGTAAAAGCAATAGATGCAAAAACATTAGAATTTACATTAGAGAAAGCATGCCCATACTTCTTGGATTTAACGTATTTTAAAGTTATGTATCCACAAAGAGAAGATATAATTAAAGCTAATGGAGATAAATATGGTACAGAATCAAGTACAATGGTATTTTGTGGACCATATATCCTAAAAAACTGGGCACATCAAAGTAAGTTGGAATTCGAAAAAAACTCAACTTATTGGGACAAAGATTCGGTTAAACTTAATAAGTTAACTCTTAATATTATAAAAGAAGAACCAGCAAGAATGAACTCATTGTTAAGTGCAGCTGTTGATACTGCTGAAGTTGCTAAACCAGAATGGATACAAAAATTTACTGCAACAGGTAAATTTGATGTGTTAAAAAAGAATGATCCTTCAGCAAACTATAATTTCTTTAATCAAAAAAATAAATATTTTAAAAATGCCAAAATACGTCAAGCATTTTCTTTAGCTGTTGATAGAGAAGATACAATAAAGGTTTTATTTAAAGGTTTAGGTCAACCAGCATATGGATTTTGTCCACCGACTCTTCAAATAGGTGGAAAAGATTTTAGAGAAGCGGTTGGGGTAGAGCCACTTAAAGCACTTAAGGCAGCGAATCCAGATCCTAAAAAATTGTTAATTGAAGGTTTAAAAGAAATTGGAGCAGATCCAAATCCAGCTAAGATGGACATTACTATTTTGCAATCTGGAACTGATGCTGCGACTAGAGAAATGGCAGAGTATAATCAACAAATGTACAATAAAAACTTAGGTGTAAATTCAAAAGCGGAGTATGTTGAATGGCCAGTATTCCAAAAAAGAACAGACGATTTCGATTACCAAATGGCTGGCGCTAGATGGACAGGAGACTATAACGATCCCAATACCTTCTTTGATTTGTTTGTGACTGGAGCTAATCAATGTGCCACAGGTTGGTCAAATCCAAAGTATGATAAGCTAATTAAAGATGCGGCTAATACAACAAATCCAGTAGAAAGAACAAAGTTCTTTAAAGAGGCAGAGCAAATATTATTAGCAGATGATGCTGCGATTGCTCCAACCCTATATAGAATGAAAAATATTTTTAGCTATAAATATGTAAAGAAAGCAATGGTACCATTATTTGGTTCTAATGACTATAAATATACTTACACTTCTGGAAGAAAGTAATATTTATTTTGTGAATAAAAGGATAGTGCGGTAATAAAATTTACCTCACTATCTTTTTATTTTTTTATTATGAATAAAAAAACTTCAAATTGTAAAAAATATTAAAATATTATATATTACAATTTGGAGGGTTATCATGGGAAAAACACCTTTAAAAAAAATTATTAAAGCTAAACTAAAAGGGAACAAAGAGCTAACTGAAAACGAAATGCTCCGTGAAACATTAAAATATGAAATAGCCGAAGAATTAGGACTAACAGAGAAGATAGAAGCCTGTGGCTGGAGTGGACTAACAGCAGAGGAAACAGGAAGAGTTGGGGGACTAATGACCAAAAAAAAGAAAAGTATAAATCTTCCTAAAAACGAATAAATTTTTAAAAGAACAGCAAATTATTTTGGACAATATTTGGTGTATAGGTTAGAATATTATATACCATTATAGTTTTAAATGGAAAGGTCTTTGAAAAAGGAGAAATGTTAAAATGGATTGTTATAAAGAGTTTGCTCACATATACGATGAACTTATAAATTCTGATATTGATTATAAAACATGGGCTGCAAATATATTATGTATTTGCAGTGAATATGGCATTGATAGGTCGAGTTACTTAGATTTAGCCTGTGGTACAGGAAATCTTACTGTAGAAATTGCAAATGGATTTAAGCAAGTATGGGCAGTTGATTTATCTTGTGATATGTTGTGTGAAGCAGAGAAAAAAATTAGAGATGCAGGTATAAAGGCAAAATTTGTATGTCAAAATATTTGTGAATTGAATTTAAATAATACCTTTAATCTCATAACTTGCTGTTTAGATTCTACTAACTATATATTAGAAGAAGAAAATTTTAAAAAGTATCTATTGGGGGTTTATGATGTATTAAAAGAGGATGGGTTATTTATCTTTGATATTAACTCTTATTATAAACTCACTAATGTGCTTGGAAATAATATTTATAATTACGATTCGGATGATGTAGTCTATATTTGGGAGAATTATTTAGAAAATGATATAGTAGAAATGAATTTAACCTTTTTTGTAAAAGAAGGACAAGTATATAGACGCTTTGACGAGGAGCATTCAGAAAGGGCCTATAAAGAAGAATATGTAGAAAATGTTATCAAAGAAATTGGATTTGAAATAATAAAAAAAATGGATAACTATGAAGATAAGATAGTAAGCGAAAACACAGAGCGAATATGTTATGTGCTTAGCAAGTCAAAAAATAATAAAAGGGGATAAGGGGGAATTAGTGTATGGATAAATTGGTTAGAGCTACTGCAAAGGGTGGACAGGTTAGAATAATTGCAGCCATAACTACGAATTTAGTAAATGAGGGAGTAAACATGCATAAATGTGCGCCTACTGCAGCCGCAGCATTAGGTAGGATGCTAACAGCTGGGACACTTATGGGTACTATGCTAAAGTCGCAGAGTGATAGTTTAACACTGCAAATAGATGGTGGAGGAAAAGCTAGAAGTGTTGTAGTAACTGCTCATGCAGATTCAAGTGTAAAAGGATATATAGGAAATCCTGATGTAGATTTACCTGCGAATAGCAAGGGGAAACTTGATGTAAGTGGCGCCATTGGTGTAGATGGTTATTTAAGAGTTATAAGAGATATGGGGCTAAAGGAGCCGTATATAGGGCAAGTACCAATATCAACAGGGGAAATTGGAGATGATCTAGCTTATTACTTTACTGTTTCAGAGCAGACACCGTCAGCTGTGGGCCTTGGAGTATTAGTGGATACGGATATGAGTATTAAAGCCTCAGGAGGGTTTATAATCCAAATGATGCCTGGTGCAGATGAATTTTTGGCTGATATAATAACATATAGGCTTGAAGAAATTCCATCAATAACCGAATTCATAGAAAAAGGTATGACTATTGAAGAGATTTTAGAATTTATATTTGAAGATATGGAACTTAAAATACATGAAGAGATTCTGCCAACATATAAATGCGATTGTTGTAGAGAAAGAGTGGAGAGGGCATTAATAAGTATAGGTAGAAAGGACTTAGAAGAATTATATGATGACGGTAAAACAGAGGAAATTAAATGTCATTTTTGTAATAAGAATTATGAATTTAATCATGAAGATATTGGGCAATTGCTTAAAAACGTTAATTCATAGATTAAGATATACTTTTTAAAAGGAGAAAGTTGTGAAGCAACGAATGATCATTGATCATTCGAGAAGATTGCTTCGCAAATTTCTTATATCACTAAATTAAGGATAGTATACTTGGATTGTTATTTATATTTTTAACTCCTTAAGTTGCACATATTGAAAAACACAGATAAATAGAGTAAAATTGACAATTGAGGAGTATAAGTGAAATATATATGAATATCCATGATAGTTATTGTTGACAAGTTTAAGAAAATCTTATAATATATAAATGTACTTAGTCCTTAGCAAACAAACAAAAGCGTGCAAAACAATTAATGCATAAAGTTGTTGACAAGTGCCAAGAAGTGATGTACAATAAAATAGTTGATGAAAATATATGGGAGCATAGCTCAGCTGGGAGAGCATCTGCCTTACAAGCAGAGGGTCACAGGTTCGAACCCTGTTGTTCCCACCATATATGGCCCAGTGGCTCAGTTGGTTAGAGTGCCGCCCTGTCACGGCGGAGGTCGACGGTTCGAGTCCGTTCTGGGTCGCCATTTTAAAATTGGAAAAATATTAAGGCTGGATAGCTCAGTCGGTAGAGCAGAGGACTGAAAATCCTCGTGTCCCTGGTTCGATTCCTGGTCTAGCCACCAATGTTGCGGGAGTGGCTCAGTGGTAGAGCGTCACCTTGCCAAGGTGAACGTCGCGAGTTCGAATCTCGTCTTCCGCTCCAATTTTAAATTCAAATTCAATTAATGGCGCTATAGCCAAGCGGTAAGGTCAAGGTCTGCAAAACCTTTATTCCCCGGTTCAAATCCGGGTGGCGCCTCCATGAAAAACACCATAATTATATGGTGTTTTTTTTGCGTTTAACCATAGCACGGAAGCGACTGTGGTGAAAAGCTAAAGAGCATTTTTTTCAGATTCTAAAAATACTCCCTCTATCAACTAGTTTCCCATTTCTTAAAAACACAGGTTCTACCTTGTGTTTATTCAAAAATTTTAATACTTCTTTTCCATACAAATAGTTATCTAAGTGACCATAAAAAGCTAAGACGTTGTCGCAAAGAAGGCCGGTTGCGCCACCGATAAAACCGTAGTTAAGTCCTGGAAGGAGAATATCCCCAGGAGGTACTAATAAAACGTCTATTTTTTCAAGGCTTAAGGCTTTGGCAATAGAAACATCACTAGTGATGACTGCATGATTATTTACTATGCAAGTAGAACATTTTGTATAACCTTGCTTTACATTTACTATTTTTTTGTTTTTAAAAAATGATAAAAGATTACTATCTGTATAATTAACAGAGTGAACAAAAAGATTCCCAATGCACAATGCATTGAGGCATATATCATAAGGGTATAAACTTTGCAGGGTTGAATTTGATTTATAAACTTTGTAATTTAGTAAATCTAACTCCTGTATAAATTTATTACTCATATCTTTATGTACCATAATACTATGGCCCCAAATATGCATAAGCATATCTGGGTGGCCACATATAGCCTCATATAAAAGGTTGCTAGGAGGGCAAATAAGCAAGTTATATCCCAGAGAAATTAAATTTTCTTTCTCTTCATTATGAATTCTAAAATCAACAATAAGATTTTTCATTTTCATCCTCTTATTTCATATATATTTTTTTATTTGTATAGTTTACGTTATAACATAAAGTTATTGTAAATTGCAATATGTCGATTATTGTTTAATGTATTTTGCATATCCATTAATTTTACACACATACTATCTTATGAGAAGGGAGCGTGCGAAATGCTTTTATTAACTGTTGTATATAATAGCAGTATGGAATGCATTATTGGTGAAATCAAAGACATTACAAAGTGCTTTGAACATAAAAAGATGATTTTAGGTATAGCAGAGTGTATAATAGAAGACACTCACTTCATAAAATTTTTTTGTGGGGATGATAACTTAAGTGATAGTAGTATAAAAATGTTTAATTTAAATATTGCTAATATGTTATATAAAATAGTAATAAGGGAATTTTGTAAAAAGGAAATGAATGATTTTCTAACTGAAACTTATTTTTTTCTTGGATATGATGAAATGAAACAGGTTAAGCCTAGAATACAAGAGGCATTGCTCAATGAAGGGTCAATAGCAGGTCCTACTGCGGTATATTGTATAAATAGAAAAAATAGTATTATGGATAAAATAACTAAATGTATAGAAGAAAATAAGGAAATTAATATAAGTGGATTTTTAACTTTTAGGACAAAAGCCTTGAAAACTGATTTAGAGTGTATGGTTGATAAAGTTGTAGAAGAATATATGGTAGAAAAAGAATATAATGAGTTTATAAAGCTACTTAAATATTTTGTTGATATTCAAGAAAGCAAGGTAGCTGAGATTAATATTTTAATCGAAAAAAATGGAGAGTATTACTTAAGGGATGAACAAGGAAATGATTTAGCAGGAGATATGCTAATGGAACTACCAGAAGTTAAATTTGATTCAAAGGAAAATACAGAAGAACTTATAATTAGTACAATGATAACTAGTGCTCCTAAAAAGGTAATTATACACTGTGCCCATAATTGTAAAAATAAAGAACTATTACAAACTATAAGTAAGGTCTTTGTGGATAAGGTTTATTATTGTGAAGAGTGTACTGCATGTGAAAAGATAAAAAATGGTATAAAACTATTGTAATTATGATATCTCAAAAAACAATAAGCCAAAGATGTCTATATTTAAAATAAAAACAAAAAAATGTTGACAAACAGAGATTTAAATAGTATAGTTTTAATTGTTGTGAATGGAAATATAAAAAAATATTTTAATATAATAGAATTGTATTTAACAAGAAGAAACAGCCGTTTCTCACCTAACAGTAATGCTAGTTAGGTTAATTAGTAATTTAAACTTGTTACTATTAAGGACGGCATTTGCTGTCCTTTTTATTATTTTAATATTATAAAATTTTCTTAATACACCTAGGAGGTGAAAATTATTAGTAAAAACAAAGATTTCATGATGAATGAGGAAATAAGACACATAGAAATAAGAGTTATAGGCGCTGATGGTTCTGCATTAGGTATTTTGAATACTAAAGATGCCTTAAAGCAAGCAGAGGAAAAAGACATGGATTTAGTTATGATGTCCCCTACTGCAAAGCCACCAGTATGTAGAATAATGGACTTTGGTAAGTTTATCTACGAACAACAGAAAAAAGAAAAAGAAGCCAAGAAGAAGCAAAAAGTTGTAAATCTTAAGGAAATACGACTAAATGCAACAATAGAAGACCATGATATTGCAATCAAGGCTAGTAATGCTAAAAGATTTTTGTTGGATGAAGATAAGGTGAAAATAACCATTAGATTCAAAGGAAGACAAATTGAAAATACAAAAGTGGGATATAAGATACTAAGCTCTTTTGTAGAAAAAATCGGTGATGTTTATATTGTTGAGAAAGCAGCTAGGCAAGAAGGTCGAAATATGATAATGATTTTAGCTCCTAAAAGAGCATAACCGAGAGGAGGAATTTTATTATGCCTAAAATGAAGACACATAGAGGCGCAGCAAAAAGATTTAAGAAGACAGGTACAGGAAAGTTAAAAAGAGCGAAAGCTTTTAAAAGTCATCTGTTAACACACAAAAGCTCAAAGACAAAAAGAAACCTTAGAAAAACTGCGTTTGTTTCAACAACTCAATTGAAAGCAATGAGAAAATTGTTACCATACTTATAAGTGAATGGTGATTAGGAGGAATATTAAATGGCAAGAATAAAGAGGGCAGTTAACGCTCGTAAAAACCATAAAAAAGTATTAAAACTTGCAAAAGGATACTATGGTGGAAAAAGCAAGTTGTTTAAAACAGCTAATGAATCAGTAATAAGAGCATTAAGAAATGCTTATATTGGAAGAAGATTAAAGAAGAGAGATTTTAGAAAACTTTGGATTGCTAGAATCAATGCTGCTTCAAGACTTAGTGACCTTTCATATTCAAGATTTATGAATGGAATGAAACTTGCAGGCATAGAAATTAACAGAAAAATGCTTTCTGAAATAGCTATAAATGATCCAAAAGCTTTTGCTGAATTAGTAGAAGTTGCAAAAAAACAATTACAAGCTTAAAAACTATTTATTAAAAATGTAGCCTTTAAGGCTACATTTTTTATTGCATTATTCACAAAATATTATAAATAATATAATTAGCAATAAAAAATGTTAAGTGCTATAATATAGTAATATTACATTAATGGCAAAATTTAGAGGTGATTAATTTGGAATCAAGTATTAAGGCTGTTAAAAGGAAATACATATATACTCCTGTTCAGATACTTGCATTAGGTTTTGCTATAGTAATATTCGTAGGTGCAATATTGCTTAGTCTACCTATAGCTTCTCAGAGTGGTAAAATTACGCCCTTTATAGATTGTATATTTACATCTACTTCTGCTGTCTGTGTTACAGGACTAGTAACTTTAGATACAGGAACATACTGGACATATTTTGGAAAAACGGTGATAATGTTACTTATAGAAATCGGTGGACTGGGGTTTATGTCTATTACCACACTAGTTTTTTTGATTTTAGGTAAACGGATAACATTAAAGGGAAGATTAATAATGCAGGAAGCTATGAATGTTAATTCACTACAAGGGTTAGTTAAAATGGCTAAATATATATTGATATTTACATTTTCTGTTGAGGCAGTAGGTGCAGTATTATTCTCAACACAATTTATTCCTCAATTTGGATTAGCCAAAGGAATTTATTATAGCATATTCCATGCGGTTTCTGCTTTTTGTAATGCTGGGTTTGACCTGATGGGAAACTTTAGTAGTGTTACTGCTTATGCAAATAATTCTGTAATAATATTGACAATTTCAGCACTAATTGTAATAGGTGGTTTAGGATTTTATGTTTGGGCAGAAGTATATAGTTCCAAGGGGCTTAAAAAGTTGTCCTTACATTCTAAAGTAGTTATTTATACCACCCTAGTGTTAGTTGTTGGAGGGGCAATACTTATGTATATTTTTGAGATGAATAATCCTTACACTATGCAAGGAATGTCTTTTAAAGGCAAATTTTTATCTTCTATTTTTGCATCAGTTTCTCCAAGAACGGCTGGGTTTAATTCTATTCCCTTAGACAAAATGACTATGGCAGGCAAGTTTTTAACAATAATTTTAATGTTTATTGGTGGATCTCCTGGTTCAACAGCTGGTGGAATAAAAACAACCACTGCAGTTTTGCTTTTTATGACGGTAGTGTCTGTTGTTCGCGGTCGTGACGATACTGAAATATCTAAAAAACGCATAAGTAAGGATATTGTATATAAAGCCGTTGTAATAACTATTCTTTCCTTACTGCTTGTTATAACAGTTACCATGATATTATCTATTACTGAGCAGCAGGATATTCCTTTTGAATACTTTTTATATGAGGCTACTTCAGCATTTGCTACAGTTGGGTTAACCTTAGGGTTAACTACAAAATTAACATTTGTAGGTAAGATAGTAATAAGTCTTACCATGTATGCAGGGAGAGTTGGATTGCTTACTATAATATTGGCATTAGCTAAAACTAAAAATTCTAAATCTGGAACTATAAAATATCCAGAGGGGAAAATTTTAATTGGATAGGGGTGGGGTTAATGAGTAAAAGACAGTTTATTGTTATAGGACTTGGAAGATTTGGAACATCCGTTGCTGAGACCTTATATTCACTAGGGAATGATGTATTAGCAGTTGATTTTGATGAAGATGTAGTTCAGAATATTTCAGATAAAGTGACTCATGCAGTTCAAGTTGATGCAAATGATGAAAATAGCTTAAGAGCTCTTGGTATTCGTAATTTTGATTGTGCAGTTATTAGTATAGGTACTAATATCCAATCTAGTATTTTAGCAACACTCTTAGTTAAGGAACTAGGCGTAAAATATGTAGTTACAAAAGCAACTAATGCACTGCATGCTAAAGTATTATATAAAATAGGTGCAAATAGAGTAGTTTTTCCAGAACGAGATATGGGTGTACGTGTTGCTCATAATTTAGTCTCATCAAATATATTAGACTACATAGAATTATCTCCTGATTATAGTATAGCAGAAGTTGTTAGTCCGGAAGAGTGGCATAATAAGACCGTAAGAGAATTGAATATAAGAGCTCGATACGGTATAAATGTAATGGCTATTAAAAGAAATAATGACATTGATGTTTCTCCGCTGCCGGATACTGTAATTGAACAAGGTGATATTATTGTGGCAATAGGTAGTATTGAAGAATTAAATAAATTAGAAAGTCTAGTTAAATAAGGGGTATTGAGTTTGGAAAATATTCAAAGTAAAGATAATTTATTGATTAAAGATATTAAAAAGTTAAAAGAAAAAAAATATAGAATAAGCAGTAATATGTTTTTAGTTGAGGGTTTTAGATTTGCAGAGGAAGCAATAGATTCCGATTTCGAAGTGGTAAATATTTTTATAAGTTCAAGAGGAGAGCTAAAATATGAAGACTCTTCTTTGAAAAACAAGCTACAAAGCAATACTAAAGTTTATAGCATTAGCGACAGTTTGTTTAAAAGTATTTGCGATACGGAGAATCCACAAGGTATTATGGCTGTTGTTCGCAATAAGCCTGTAGAAATTAAATACCACCATGGGTTCTATATTCTAGCTGATAAAATTCAAGATCCTGGTAATATGGGAACTATAATTAGAACAGCTCATGCGGCGGGAGCATTAGGGGTTATAATTACAAAAGGTACAGTAGATATTTATAATGAGAAAACTTTAAGAGCAACCATGGGTTCTATTTTTAAAATACCTGTTCTTTATGATAATGATTTATCATTGGTGCAAAAACTTAGGAATAGTGGATTTAAATTAGTTGCTAGTTCGCTGGACACTGATAAAAACTTTTATGAGGTAGATTTAAAAGAAAAAGTTATTATATCGGTTGGAAATGAAGGTAATGGAATAAGCACCGAAGTTTATGACCTATGTGATTTGAAAATTAAAATTCCTATGCCTGGTGGTGCAGAATCTTTAAATGTAGCAGTGGCTGCATCAATTATGATGTATGAAGTGGTAAGGCAAAAAAATAATGTAGGATTTTTGAATTTGTAGTTGAATTTTTTTGTAATTGTGGTTATAATGTTTTGTATACTTTTAAATAATAATAAACTATGACGGAGAAAGTAAATATAAGAATACTTACAGGGATAAGAAGCCTTAGACTGAGAGCTTCTACAGGAAATTCTTATATCGAAGTTCACTCCAGAGTTCTAACAGCGAAATAAAGTAGCTGCTTAGCGGGTAGAATCGATAACTTTATCTAAGAGGACTTTTATTTAAGTCAATTAGGGTGGTACCGCGGATTTTCCGTCCCTTCATTGTGGACGGTTTTTTTTGTTTTATAAAAAAATGTTAAATGTAAAAATTACATAAATATGAAAGGAGTGTTGATTATGAAGGAAAAATTAGAAGCCATAAAAGCAGCAGCAATGCAAGAACTAAAAGAAACAAATATTAAAACAGATTTAGAAAATATTAGAGTTAAATATTTAGGTAAAAAAGGTGAATTAACACAAATATTAAGGGGCATGGGAAAGCTATCAAATGAAGAAAGGCCAATTGTTGGTAAAATAGCAAATGAAGTTCGAGAAGACATAGAAATACTTATAACTAAAACCTCAGATTTATTTAAAAAACATGAAGTGGAAACAAAGCTAAAAAGTGAAATTATAGATATATCATTGCCAGGAAAAAAACAAGTAGTAGGGAAAAGACATCCATTAGATTTAACGCTTGAAAAAGTTAATGATATATTTTTATCTATGGGATTCGCTATTGAGGAGGGTCCTGAAGTTGAGCGAGATTATTATAATTTCGAGGCTTTAAACATACCTAAAAATCATCCAGCAAGAGGTGAGCAAGATACCTTTTATATAAATGATAGTATAGTTTTAAGAACTCAAACCTCGCCAGTACAAATAAGAACTATGGAAATTCAGAAACCACCTATAAAGATGATTTCACCTGGCAAAGTTTATAGATCAGACGCAGTAGATGCTACTCATTCACCAATATTTTATCAAATTGAAGGATTGGTAGTAGATAAGGGTATTACTTTTGCCGATTTAAAAGGAACCTTAGAGCTATTTACCAAAAAGATGTTTGGCGATAAAATGGAAATGAAGTTTAGACCACATCATTTTCCGTTTACAGAACCTTCAGCTGAGATGGATGCTACTTGTTTTGTGTGTAATGGTAAAGGCTGCAAGGTTTGTAGTGGTAGTGGCTGGATAGAACTTTTAGGTTGTGGAATGGTTCATCCAGACGTTTTAAGAAATTGTGGAATTGATCCAGAAGTTTATAGTGGATTTGCTTTCGGATTTGGTCTTGATAGAATTACAATGTTAAAATACGGAATAGATGATATTAGAGCACTTTATGAAAGTGATATGAGATTTTTAAAACAATTCTAAGTATAAAGTTATAATTACTGCATACAAGAAGCTAAACTATTGACAAGTGTTTACTAAAATACAATGGTAGGAGGATATAAAATGAAAGTACCAGTTAAATGGCTTAAAGATTATGTTGATATAAATATTTCAGCAAAGGAACTTTCCGATAAACTAACTATGTCTGGTTCAAAAGTAGAAGAGATTATTATATCAGGCGCTGAAATTGAAAATGTTGTTACAGGTAAAATAATAGAAATAGTAAAACACCCAGATGCTGACGCATTAGTTATATGTCAAGTAAATATAGGATTAGACCTTCCAACACAAATTGTTACAGCGGCTACTAATATGAAAGAGCAGGATATTGTACCGGTAGCACTTCATGGATCAAGTTTGCATGGAGGATTAAAAATAAAAAAAGGTAAGCTTCGTGGTATAGTTTCAAATGGTATGTTCTGTTCTGAGGAAGAACTGGGAATTGCTGGGGATGAACCTGTTCATGGGTTAATGATACTTCCAGGGGATACTCCTATTGGAAAAGATATAAAAGAAGTTTTAAAGCTTCAAAGTGTATTAATAGACTTTGAAATAACTTCAAATAGACCAGATTGCTTAAGTATTCTAGGCATAGCTAGAGAAACAGCTGCGACTTTAGGTATAGAATATAGAAAGCCAGCCCTTGATTATAAAGCTACCGCAGCTGAGAATGTGGAAGATATTTATAAGGTTAATATTAAAGATGAACTTTGCAGAAGGTACATGTTAAAAGGTATAAAAAATGTTAAAATAGAGCCTTCTCCACAATGGATGCAAGAAAGACTTTTAGAAGCTGAAATTAGACCGATAAATAACATAGTGGATATTACAAACTTTGTTATGGTAGAGCTTGGTCAACCTATGCATGCTTTTGATGCTAGGCAAATTACTACTAATAATATAGTAATTGAAAGAGCTAATTCTAACGAAAAGTTTATTACCTTGGACGAAGTAGAAAGAGAATTGGATGAAAGCATTTTAAATATAAAAGATGGAGATAGAGCTATAGGTCTTGCAGGTATAATGGGAGGTTTAAATTCCGAAATTAAAGGAGATAGCACAAGCATAATATTTGAGAGTGCGAACTTTGATGGAGTAAATATTAGACTTGCTTCTAAAAAATTATCACTAAGAACTGATGCATCTTCAAAATTTGAAAAAGATTTAGATCCTAATATGGTCCAAATGGCTATGGATAGGGCTTGTAATTTAATACAAGAATTAGGTGCGGGTGAAATAATGGAAGGATGTATAGATGTATATCCGAAAATTCTAAAACCTCATACTTTAGAAGTGGATGCAACTTGGATTAATAGTTTTTTAGGAACTGATATATCGAGGCGTGATATGAAAACATATTTGGATAGATTAGAACTAGCTACAGAAGTAAAAGGTGATTATTTAATTATAAAAGTGCCTACAAATAGAGCTGATATTAATATCAGAGAAGACATCGCCGAAGAAATAGCTAGAATATATGGTTATGACAATATACCATCTACGTTGCCGAATTGTGCCACTTCAAAAAGTGGAAAAAGTGAAAAGCAAAAATTAGAAGATAAAGTAGTGCTTTCTTTAACTTCCAGTGCGCTTAATCAATCTATAAGCTATTCTTTTGTAAGTCCTAAAATTTTCAATAAAATTTTAGTGCCAGAAGATAGTAAGCTTAGAAACGTGGTTACTATAAAAAATCCTCTAGGAGAAGATTATAGTATAATGAGAACTACAACCATAGCATCTATGATGGAATGTTTAGGTCGTAATTACTCGAGAAATAATGAAGAAGCTAGATTGTTTGAAATAGGAAAAGTGTATATACCAAATGAGGATTCAGATAAGCTTCCGGAAGAAAGAAACATATTAACTATAGGAATGTATGGGAATGTTGATTATTTGGATTTAAAAGGTGTAGTGGAAAATGTAATAGACAGTTTGGGATTAAAAAATATCTCATTTAAAAGAGAAAGTGAGAATCCAACTTATCACCCTGGAAAAACTTCAAATTTATATATAAAGAGAGAACTTGTAGGCGTAGTTGGAGAAATCCATCCTAGTGTTTCAGAGAACTACGAAGTGGAACAAAGGTGCTATATAGCAGAATTAAACTTAGATATACTATATAAATATGCTGACTTAAATAAGAAATATAATGCACTACCAAAATTTCCTGCTGTAACAAGAGATATTGCACTTATAGTTGATGAGGAAGTTCTAGTTCAAGACATTGAAGATATAATTGTAAAGCAAGGTGGAAATATTTTGGAAAGTACTAAGTTATTTGATGTGTATAAGGGCAAGCAAATAGCTGAAGGTAAAAAAAGTATAGCTTATGCTATAATATATAGACGTGTTGATAAGACTTTAACAGATGAAGAAGTAAACAAGGTGCACGAAAAAATATTAAGAACTCTAGAACATAAATTAGGTGCGCAGCTTAGATAATAATTTTAGATTAAGACCCTCTTAGAAATAAGGGGGTTTTATCATTGGTTGGGATATTGAAGAAATATTCTGTGAATTAATTTGAAAATATTGGTTTTATTAAAGGATATATTGTGGTACAATGAATATAACTAATCTGTCTAAGAGGGTGTTTTAGATGAACGTTGTAACAATAAAAATAAACGGCAATGAATATAATTTAAAAGGTGACGAAAGAGAAGAATATTTACATATGGTAGCTAGTTATGTAGATAAGAAAATAAAGAGCATAATGGGTAACAATGAAAAGCTTAGCACTTCCTCAGCAGCAATTTTAACTGCTTTAAATTTAGGCGATGATATGTTTAAAAGTCATTCACTTTGCAAGGAACTTTCAAATAAAAACGAATATTTAGAAAAACACGATAAAGAATCTATTGCACAATTAGAAGATTTTAAAAAACAATTAAATCATATGGAAGCATATAATCAAGAATTGTACAATAAATTTAAAAATATAGAAAATGGTGAGTATGTAAAAACCTTAGAGCAAGAAAATATAAGGATTGGGCAAGAATTACAAGTAATGAAAGAGTCTACGAAGGTTTGCATTGAAGAAAATAGAAAGATAAAAGTGGAAAACAAGGACATGAGATTTAAGCTCCAATCTTCTAAGTACAAAATAATTGATTTGCAAAACAAATTGATAGAATACCAAATTAATTTAGCTAAACAAAGAAAAATTAGTAATCCGCTTTTAACTAGGGACAAAGAGTAAATTAATTTCATATAATACAATTAAATTATCGCCGAAAGGCGATTTTTTTATGCGGTGATATACACGAATATACAAGATGTAAACAAATAAAAAGCTTATAAAAACTGTGCGAAAACTCACAAAACATCTATAATTCAAAGGGAAAGGGTGCTTTGTGATGCGAAAAATTTATAAATGTTTAAAATAGATATTGCATATTTATGCAATATAATGTATTCTTATAGAGGTAATATATATACAAGGGGGAATAACATATGAAGAATATTAATAGTAAAAAAATAATTAGTATGATAGTAACAATTTTAATAGCCTTTAGTTTATCTGCGTGCTCACAAGGAAAACAATCAGCTGGAGTTTCCAAGATAGATAGCATTAAAGAAAAAGGTAAAATAGTAATTGGTACAAGTGCAGATTATCCACCCTATGAATTTCATAAATCAATCCAGGGCAAGGATACAATTGTGGGTTTTGATATAGAAATAGCAAAAGAAGTAGCAAAGGATTTAGGAGTAAAGCTTGAAATAAAGGATATGAAGTTTGATGGCCTGCTTGCTGCCTTAGAAACAGGAAACATAGATTTTGTTGCAGCAGGTATGACGCCTACAGAAGAGAGAAAAAAGAATGTAGATTTCTCTAAGATCTATTATACAGCAATTCAATGTGTTGTTATAAGAAGTGAAGATGCTGGCAGCGTTAAATCTTTAGGAGATTTAAAAAGTAAAAAAGTAGGAGTTCAAAAGGGAGCAGTGCAAGAACAATTAGCAAAGGAGCAACTTACAACTTCTGAGATAAAACCACTTGGGAAAGTATCAGACCTTATACTGTCTTTAAATACTAAAAAAGTAGATGCTGTAATAGTTGAGCTACCTGTTGCAAAAGCATACGTGAATCAAAATTCTTCTCTAACATTGTCAAAAGTACAGCTTAAAACAAAAGAAGAGGGCTCAGCAGTAGCAGTAAAAAAAGGTAATGAAGACTTAGTAGATTCAATAAATACTACTATTACTAAATTAATTAAAGATAAAACTATTGATAAATTAGTTGAAGATGCTAATAAAGGTGCAGAATATTAAAAAAATTATATGAATTATAGGAGAAGAGGATTATATGGATTTTTCGTTTTTAAGTGAATACTACATGTTTTTTATAAATGGTGCTAAATTTACGTTGGTAATTGCATTTTTTTCTGTGTTACTCGGAGTTATAGGTGGGACTATTTTTGCACTAATGAAAATATCTAAAACTGTGATTTTAAACATGATCGCATCCACATATATTGAGATTATTCGCGGAACACCAGTTTTAGTGCAGTTATATATAATTTTTTATGGCTTGCCTTATGTTGGTGTAGAATTACCAGATATGGTAGCGGGTATTATTGCTCTTTCTATAAATAGTTCTGCTTATGTAGCAGAAATTATTCGTGGAGGAATAAATTCTATTGATAAGGGACAAATGGAAGCGGCTAGGTCACTGGGCATGTCTTATAATATGGCCATGGTAAATATTATAATTCCGCAAGCCGTTAAGACTATAATACCAGTGCTAGGAAATGAATTTATAGTAATTATTAAGGAATCTTCTATAGTTTCCATAATAGGAATTCATGAGTTATCTTATAATGCAGATACTGTAAGAGGAAATATATTTAAGCCTTTTGAGCCATTGCTAATTTCAGCTTTTATGTATTTTGTTATGACATTTACACTTTCTAAATTCATGAAGCGTGTGGAAGCGAGGTTGAAAATCAGTGATTAAAGTTTGTAACTTAAAGAAAGATTTTGGAAAATTGCAAGTGCTTAAGGGTATTGATATTCATGTTAAAAAAGGAGAAGTTGTTGTAGTTATTGGTCCAAGCGGTTCAGGTAAAAGCACTTTTTTAAGATGCTTGAATTTACTTGAACAGCCAACTTCTGGTGAAATATATTTTCAAGAGGTTTCGATAATAAGTAAACATAATAATATTGATATCCAAAGGCAGAAGATGGGTATGGTTTTTCAAGGATTTAACCTTTTTCCCCATATGACAATACTAGATAACATAGCTTTTTCACCTATTAAGGTTAAAAAACTTTCAAAACAAAGTGCAGAAAAATTAGCTTTTGAACTGCTTGAAAAAGTTGGACTGGAAGATAAGGCGAGTAGTTACCCAGCTCAATTATCAGGAGGGCAAAAACAAAGAATAGCAATTGTTAGAGCTCTTGCTATGAAGCCAGATGTAATGCTATTTGATGAGCCAACATCTTCTCTAGATCCTGAAATGGTAGGAGAAGTGCTTGAGGTTATGAAGAGTCTCGCTGTGGAGGGTATGACTATGATAGTTGTAACTCATGAAATGGGATTTGCGAAAGAAGTGGGAAGTAGGGTGCTATTTATGGACAATGGATATATTGTTGAAGATGGAACTCCTGAGGAAGTTTTTAATAATCCAACAAATCAGCGGACAAAAGAGTTTTTAGCAAAAATTTTATAGTTTTAAAGCTTCATATATTAAAGGGAACTAGAGATAGTTCTCTTTTTTTAATTATATAGGAAACAGCTTGCGGAAACCGCTGTGGATAACATTCTAACTAAAAGATAGGTAGAAAAATTTAGAAAAATATGAGATGATTAAGCTATGAAAAAAAATAAAATTACTATAAAAAAAATATTTGAAGACAATTACGAAGAGTTTTGGAAAAAGAATAAAGAGAAGTACCCTGAAAAAATGAGAGAACATATGCACATGGAAGTTATGAAAATGATAGGATGCGGGGATATTGCATTAGGTTTCGTGGCATATATATGTTTAAAATGTTTGGAAGTATTTAAAATAGGATTTACATGTAAAAGTAGATTTTGCAGTAAATGTGGTAAAAAATATATAAATGAATGGGTAGAGAAACAAGTTAGTAAAGTTTTAGATGTACCACATAGACATTGTGTATTTACAATACCCGCTGAGTACAGGAAATATTTTTTTTGGAATAGAGAGAGTCTGAAAGACCTGCAAGACATGGTGAATGAGGTTATAAATGAGTTTGCAAATGGTGTAAACTATAAAAATAGAGAAGAATATCAAAAGAAGAAAAGGAGCAAAAAAGGAGGGGTACTTTGGCAAAGTGGAATGATTGGAGTAGTGCATACATTTGGAAGGAACATAGGGTTTAACCCACATGTGCATGCATTGGTTCCAGAAATAAAAACAAGGGGTAATGAAGTTAAGGATATGGAATTCTTCGACTATGAGTATTTTAGAAAGGTATGGCAGTACAAATTAATAAATTATATGATTAGTAAAAACCCAAAGAAAAAAGCAGAGTACTTAAAAATGTTCAAAGATTATCCTAATGGTTTTTATATAAATGCCAAATCAAGAATGAAAAGTGCAAGAGGTGCAGCAAGATATATAGGTAGATACTTAGCAAGACCTGCGATAGCAGAATATAGAATACTTAGCTATGATGGGGAAAATGTAACGTTTTGGTATAAGAGCCATGAAACTAATGAGAGAGTAGAAGAAACAGTTACAGCACAAGTGTTTATAGGCAAGCTATTAATGCATATCTCACCTAAATATTTTAAGATGGTTAGATTATACGGAGTATATGCTGGAAGTATAAGTATAAAGATTAGAAAATGTTTTGGCTTATTGCAATACATAAAAAGTGGTCTTAAAGCAATTCAGTGCACACTAAAAATAAATTGGAAAAAGGAAATAAGAAAAATGAAGTATAGAGAATTAATGATTATTAATTTTTCTAAAGATCCTGGAAAATGTTCAAAATGCGGTCAGCTAATGGAGTTATTCCAAATTTGGCACAGAAAGTATGGGTATATTTATGATATGGGAACATATTAAAAAGATTTTTAAAATTAAAATGAATGAAAAGAAGATACCATTTGATATAGGGAAACCCGATAAAATGATACTTTTTAAATGTAAGAAGTGTGGGTATGAAGAAGAAGTACCTGAATTTGTTGCGTTTGAATGTTATACACCTGAGGAATTTGACAAGAAGAGTGGTAGCCCTATTGTTATGTGTATAAAATGTGATTCGGATATGATAATTAAGAGGTGATGCTACACTATTTAATGGAGCATCACTTTAATACTCGACCGTAGGGAGATTTTGTTCTTTTTATTATATAAAGTAAGATCCTGTAGAATTCAATATATGCTATTGGACAGACTTCTATATGATTTAACCTTGAAGATTATAATTTATTACTTATAGCCACTTAATCTATATTGTAGTATTATAGATTTGTAACTATTCATTGGATTATAAAGACAATTAATATTACAGCACCAAAGGTAAAATCATTATTTGACAGGAGAGAGGATATGAAAAAGCAATCGTTTATAAATATGAAAAAGTTCCAAAAGGTATTAAGTGTATTCCTAATAATATTATTTCTAAACCCGATTTATGCAAAAGTACTAGCTCAACCTACAGTACTAGAAGAAGGTAAAAAAGTATTAGAAACGAATTATGTAAATGCAGTATCAGATTACGTATTAGATGCACCAGATTTAACTGAAATGGTGAAGAGACTTAATGATCCATATTCTGATTACTTTGCAAAGAAGGAGTATTCTGAGTTTGTAGGGAGCATAAACAATACATTTAGTGGAATAGGTGTTGGAATTGATATGCTGCCACAAGGAATAAGAGTGTCTAGGGTTATTGAGAATTCTCCAGCAATAGAGGCGGGACTTAAAGTGGGAGATATTATAGTACAAGCAGATAACAACAATTTAGTCGGAATTCCATCTGCTGAGGAAGCAATAAAATATATAAAGGGTGAAACCGGTACTTATGTGAAGTTAGTAGTGCAAAGAGATGGCACAGCACTAAATTTTAACATTCAGCGTAGAGAAATAAAGTCACCAACTGTAAGCAGTGGAATGCTACCAGGTAAGGTAGCATATATATCTATTGTGTCTTTTGGACAAGATACTGGTGATTTGTTTTCAGCGGCTGTAAATAAAATGAGCGACCTGGGAGCCAGCAGTTACATTATAGACCTGAGGTATAATGGAGGTGGCTATATGGGCACAGCGCTAGATATAGCAGGTCATTTTATTGGGGGTGCGCCCGCAATTATTATAGAGGATAAACTTGGAGGCAAATATAAATACAAAGCTAAAGGTCATGGAAAACTAATAGAAAAGCCTGTTATTTTTTTAATAAATCAATATTCGGCTAGTGCATCAGAAATATTAGCAGCTGCTGTTAAGGATTATGACAAGGCTGTTTTTATAGGCACAACAACTTATGGAAAAGGAGTTGCTCAACAAATGTTTCCGTTGTCTGATGGTAGCGTCCTTAAGCTTACTGTGGAAAAGTTTTACTCACCTTATGGAAATATAATTCATAAGACTGGAGTATCTCCAGATTTTGAAGTAAAGGATGAAAAGGTCGACTCTTTGAAGGTAGCAAATTTACTACTAAGTAGTACGACTGTACCAGAAGACAAAAGCGGATATATGAGAATTGATATTGATAGCAAAAAGTTTTATATTGATCTTAAAATGGCTAGAAGTGAGGAATATTGGACTGCGTTCACGTACATACTAAGTAAGAATTCACTAAATAATAATTACCTGGGAACTATTGCAGGTTGGGAAAAAATTACGAGTGAACAGTCAAGTAATAAAATTCTCTCTGGTTTTTCAAATTATAAAATATTAAGTGACTTAAAAAAGGACATAAATGTAGATAAACATTTTACCATTAATTTTAATATGCCTATAGAGGTTGATAGTATAAAGTCACAAGGAATTGAGCTTATGGATGAGATTACAGGAAAAAGAATTCCAATAAAATTGGATATTAATAATAATACAGTAATAGTAACGCCTAATGAACAATTAAAAAAAGGACAAACATATTATCTAGTAGTCAATGATAGTGTACGGGATATAAGTGGAAAAAAAATCAAAAGAGGTATTGTAATTAAATATATAGTACCCTAAAACAGAATTTTTTTAAAAAAAGAGTATAAGATTTAAAACTTTAACAAACAAAACATATAAGGCTGAGGAGATATTCCAGAAAGACTCACAATTTTAAAAGAAATTGTGAGTCTTTTTTTTATTAGTCAATTTTGCTAAACCCTATGCCAGGATAGATGTTATAAGGCTTTATTGATAGGTAGTTAAAAAAATGAAATTTAATAAGCGAATTTGTAATAAAATGGATTCTAATTGCAAATTTATTATTTATACAATATTATGACTAATTTTTGTATAAATAACTAATATTTTGTAAAAAAATATAAAAAAACAATAAGAAATATAAGTCGAACAAAAAATATTGCCATTTTATAGCAAAGATACTATAATTTATTTAAATTAGAAAACCATAACATTAAATTAATTGTAACCCATATAATTATATGGGTAGAAAAATTTCAGCGGTATATAAGCATCCTTCTGAAGTCCTTAATTAAGGTACTTTAGTATATTTTAATGATTTGCCTTAAGTTATATTTTTAATATGTTTTATTTCCAAAAAAGTTCACGTAAAAGATAATAAATATATTGGAAAAAAATATTAGAAATAGACTTGCAAATATAAAGGGGTTATATTAAAACCTCAAAAGCATTTATAAAATAAAAGGGGGAAAAAACATTGAAAAGAAAAGTTGCTGGATTTTTAAGTTTAGCCATGTCAATGACTCTATTATTTTCGGCTTGTGGTAAAAGCAGTTCTGCAGGAGCGGGAAAGGATCTAAAAGCATCAGAAGTTTTAGCTGCTGTAAATCCAGAAAAAGTACCACCCACAGCAAGAGACAGAAAAGATACTCTAATTATTGGCTTTGCAGCACCAGAAGGGAAATTCAATCCAATATATGCAAGTACAGTAGATGATAGTTATGTTACTGAGATGGTGTTTGATGGGTTAATGTCAAATGATGTTCAAGGAAATCCTATAGGAAAAGTAGCTAAGAAATGGGAGATTTCAAAGGATAGTAAAACCTATACTTTCCATTTAAACAAGGACATTAAATTTAGTAATGGAGAAAAATTAACGGCGAAAGATGTTGAATTTACTTTTACATCTATTTGTGACCCAAAGTATGATGGCTCAAGGTCAGACTCTGTAGACAAATTAGTTGGATATAAAGAGTATCATAAGGGAGAGGCTAAAACTGTTGAAGGTATAAAGGTTATAGACGATTATACAATTTCCTTCACTGAAACTGAAGTAAAAGCTCCAGCACTTAGTTCAGATTTTGGAACAGGAATTATGTGCAAGAGCTACTACAACTTTGAAAAAGGTGATATTAAAAAAATAAAAGATTTGTTCTTAAAGCCTATGGGATGTGGTCCATATGTTTTTAAAAATTATAAGGCAGGACAAGAAGCTAACTTTGAAAAAAATCCAAGCTATTGGGATGGCGTAGCTAAGATTAACAAGGTAATCTTAAAGGTTACTACTGCCCAAACTAATATTCAAGGGTTATCTGCTGGTGAAGTAGATATGGATAGAATTCCAGCTGCACCAGAAAACATTCAAATGCTTCAAAGTAAAGGATTTATAAATATGCAACTTTATCCTGAAAATGGATTTGGGTTTATAGGTTTAAACCTTAAAAATGAAAAATTCAAAGATAAGAAAGTACGTCAAGCACTTACTTATGGACTTAATAGAAAAGGATTTATAGATGCTAGATATAAGGGCTATGCTGATGTGTGTAATGTTCCTATGTCAAGAGTTTCTTGGGCATATACTGAGGATATAAACAAATATGAATATAACCCTGAAAAAGCAAATCAATTATTAGAAGCTGCGGGATGGCTTAAAAAAGATGACGGTTTTAGATATAAGGATGGTAAAAAGTTTGAAATTCATTGGATGACTTTTCAAGGAAGTAAATACGTTGAAATGTTAATTCCAATAGTAAAAGACAATTGGAAGGCTATAGGAATAGATGTTATTCCTGAATTAATGGAATTCAACACTTTGAGTACAAAGGTTTTTGATGAACAAAAATTTGAAATGTATAATATGTCATGGAGTTTAAGTATTGATCCTGACCCATCAGCAATATTCGCTTCTAAACAGGCAGAACTAGGTGGATATAATGCTGGAAGTTGGATAAATGCAGAAAGTGACAAATTGATGAATGAAGCTCTTAAAACTACAGACTTGAAAGAAAGAAAAAAATTATATGGAGAATGGCTAAAAATTGTTAATGAAGAGCTCCCATACATTTTTATGGATCAAAGTAAAGAAATGTGGGCTGTAAGTTCAAGAATTAAAGGTATGGATGTATCTCCATATATTAGGTTTACTTATCAAATTGCAAAGGCAGAATTAATTGAACCTAAAGCTAAATAGGTAAAAAAATTATTAATATATTTTCTATGCTTGGTTAAATCCAAGCATAGTTTATAAAGGGGGATTATCATGAGGCAGTATATAACCAGAAGATTGCTGCAAATGATACCTGTTTTAATAGGGGTATCTATAGTAATATTTTTCATATTGCAGTTGGCACCGGGTGATGCATTAACAGGGAAAATGGATGGACATTTAACACCAGAAAGAAAACAAGAATTAAGACACCAAATGGGACTAGATCTACCAGTGTACAAGCAATATCTTAGGTGGGCAGGTGGAATGCTCCATGGTGATTTGGGCGAATCTACCACCTTTAAACAACCAGTAGGAAAAGTTATGAACACATATATTTGGAATACCTTTTATCTATCTATACTCTCATTAATATTAAGTGTATTAATTTCAATTCCAATTGGAGTAATTTCTGCTACTAAACAGTATTCTAAGTTTGATGGATTTTTCACCATATTTGCCCTGATAGGCATTTCAATGCCCTCCTTCTTTTTTGGAATGCTTCTTATCAAAGTCTTTGCGGTGGATTTATTAGTGTTACCAGTTTCGGGTATGAGCACAGCCGGAAGTACCGCAGTAGGTATAACCCATGCCCTAGATATAGCTCGTCATATGATACTGCCACTAATTGTGCTTACCTTAGGGAGTGTTGCAGGGCTTATGAGATACACAAGATCTAGTATGCTAGAGGTAATAAGGCAGGATTACATAAGGACTGCTAGAGCTAAAGGCCTTAAGGAAAAAGTTGTTATATATAAACATGCTCTTAAAAATGGGATGATTCCTGTTATTACACTACTTGGATTTTGGCTTCCAGCATTATTTTCTGGAGCATTTATTACAGAAAGCATTTTTGGCTGGCCAGGCATAGGACCTATAGATATCGGTGCAGTAAGTGGACGGGATTATCCACTGATGATGGGGATAAATATCTTATTTGCAATATTAACTTTGTTTGGAAATTTAATTGCAGATGTTACGTATGCCGTAGTGGATCCGAGAATAAGGCTTAAATAGGAGGTGTCAAAATGCAACTAGAATTGAAACCAGAAGTTAAACAATTAAAAAAAGAAGAAATCTTGAGCCCTTGGAAGATAATAAGGAAAAGATTAAAGAAAAATAAACTAGCCATGTTTGGAATGTATATACTGGCTTTTATGATACTTATGTCTTTCATTGGACCGTTAATATCACCTTATAAAATGGAAAGCATAGATTTATTTAATGTATCAGCCAACCCATCTTTCAAACATTTATTGGGTACGGATGATGTTGGAAGAGATGTTTTAGTAAGAGTAATGTATGGGGGTAGAATCTCTCTTTCTGTAGGAATACTTGCTGTGTTTGTTGAAGTGCTAATTGGAAGTGTATTAGGCGGAATAGCAGGCTTTTATGGTGGGATAGTGGATGGGATAATAATGAGAATAGTTGATATATTTTTATGTTTTCCAGGACTTCCACTACTTATAATGCTGGCAGCAGTAATGTCAGATTTAAAAGTTCCCCCAGAGTATAGGATGTACGTAGTTATGTTTATTATAGGATTCATTGGATGGCCGGGTCTTTGTCGTATTGTTCGTGGCCAAATATTATCCCTTAGGGAACAGGAATTTATGCAGGCGGCAGAAGCTTTAGGCCTTAAGGATAGGCGAAAAATATTTAGTCATCTATTACCCAATACCTTTGCGTCTATTATAGTTTCAGCTACGTTGGGTATAGGTGGTGCAATTTTAACAGAATCAACATTGAGTTTTCTAGGACTTGGGGTTACGCCACCAACACCATCTTGGGGTCAAATGGTTCAAGCAGTTAATAACTCATATATATTACAATTTAAACCTTGGATTTGGGCGCCTCCTGGTATATGCATTTTCTTAACAGTAATGGGCATAAATTTATTTGGAGATGGACTTCGGGATGCCATCGATCCAAAACTAAAAGTTTAGGAGGCATATAATGAGTAATAATTTAGTTGAAATAAAAAATCTGAAAACTTATTTTTATACAGAAGATGGTATTGTAAAAGCCGTTGACGATGTTAGTTTTAATATTAAGAAAGGTGAAATAATAGGAGTTGTTGGAGAATCAGGTTGTGGTAAAAGCGTTACAGCAATGTCTATAATGAGGTTAGTTTCTTCTCCACCAGGGAAAATAGTTGGGGGCGAAATTATATTTGAAGATAAAAAGATATTAGAACTCAAAGATGATGAAATGAGGGCAATTAGGGGCAATGACATAGCGGTAATATTTCAAGAACCTATGACCTCCTTAAATCCTATATTTACTATAGGATATCAAATAGAAGAAGTAATTCTGCTTCATCAAAAGTTGAATAAGATACAAGCTAAGAAAAAGGCAATAGAAATGTTAAAGCTAGTTGGAGTACCAAGAGCAGAAGAAATAGTTGAGTGCTATCCCCATGAGCTTAGCGGAGGTATGCGCCAAAGGGCAATGATTGCAATGGCAGTGTCTTGTAATCCAAAACTTTTAATAGCAGATGAGCCAACAACTGCATTAGATGTAACAATTCAAGCACAAATACTTGATATTATGAAGGATTTAAAGAAAAAACTTAATACTTCAATAATGCTCATTACTCACGACCTTGGAGTAATAGCTGAAATGGCAGAATATGTAGTGGTTATGTATGCTGGTAAGGTTATTGAGGAAGCACCTGTAATTGAGTTATTTAAGAATCCCATGCATCCATATACTGAAGGATTAATGAAATCTAAACCTTCACTGAATGAAGATGTGGATAGATTATATTCAATACCTGGACAAGTTCCAAACCCAATTAATATGCCAGAAGAATGTTATTTTTGTGCAAGGTGTTCGAAAACTATGGATATTTGTAGAAAGCAGCAACCACCTATTAAAGAGATAACACCAGGACATAAGGTAGCTTGTTTTTTATATGAGGAGGGGAAGTAAGTGGGCGAGGCAATAGTTAGAGTAGAAAATTTAAAAACATATTTTCCTATTCGAGGTGGAATACTTCAAAAGACTGTGGGTTTTGTTAAAGCTGTAGATGGAGTATCTCTATATATAAATAAAGGAGAAACCTTGGGCCTGGTTGGGGAATCTGGCTGTGGTAAAACTACAGTTGGCAGAACTATGTTAAGACTTCTAAATAAAACAGAAGGGGATGTATATTTTAAAGATAAAAATGTATTTGAACTTTCAAAAAAAGATTTAAGAAATATAAGACCTAAGATGCAAATAATTTTCCAAGACCCATATAGTTCTCTTAATCCAAGACTTACTATAGGGCAAATAGTTGGAGAAGCACTAATAGATCATGCAATATTACCTAAGAGTGAAATCACTGGTAGAGTTCAAGAGGTACTAGAAATTTGTGGCCTTGCGCCTTATCATATAAGAAGGTATCCCCATGAATTTTCAGGTGGCCAAAGGCAGAGGATAGGAATAGCAAGAGCTCTTATATTAAATCCTGAATTTATAGTTGCAGATGAACCTGTATCTGCACTAGATGTGTCTATTCAATCTCAAATAGTAAATTTAATGTGTGATCTTCAAGAAAAAATGGGATTTTCATATTTGTTTATTTCACACGATTTAAGTGTAGTAAAACATATTAGTAACAGAATAGGGGTTATGTACCTAGGTTCTTTGGTGGAACTCGCACCAAAAAATGAATTGTACAATAATCCGCTTCATCCATACACAAAGGCATTATTATCTGCTGTACCATTGCCTGATCCAACATTAAAGAGAGAAAGAATTATACTGAAGGGTGATATACCAAGCCCCGCAAATCCACCATCAGGCTGCAAATTTCATACCCGCTGCTCTTATGCTATGAAAAAATGTAGTGAAGAATGCCCACAATATAAAAATGTAGGGGGAGAACACTTTGTGGCTTGTCATTTACTGTAAGATTCAACAAGGGGGATAAATGTATGACAAAGGGAACAGAAATAGAAAGGATAAAAGCTGATGATTTACGATGTAATGATTTGGAGAAAAATCAAGCTGTAGGTTGGAGGGACATTGTAGCCATTGTTATAGCACAATTTCAGATATTGATGCCTATAATGCTTGTGGCTGCATTAGTTATGAGTCTATTGTTATTTATTATAATGAAAGTATGGATTCGAAATTAATAATAGGTAACTTTGAATCCATAAAAAACTCTAGATTTTAAAGGAATAGACCCCAGTAGTAGTGTAAATTTGCCTTCTGCAAATTTACACTATCACTGGGGTGTTTATTTGGTTATAATTAAAGTATAAAGTTATAACATGAAAAGGGTGGTACTTATATGAATATATTAACAATAGAAGAAATGAGTAAAAGTTATAGTGAGAGAGTACTCATTAATAAGGTGTCACTTGGTATAAGTGATGGTGATAAAATTGGATTAATCGGAGTAAATGGTACGGGGAAATCCACATTTTTAAAAATAATAGCTGGATTTGAAGTTCCGGACGCTGGAAGAATTTTAAAGGGAAATAAGATGAATATAGAATATTTACCTCAAAATCCTGAATTTGACCCAGAGGCTACAGTGCTTGAGCAAATTTTTAAAAGTGAAACTGATGTTATGAAGGTTATACGGGAATATGAAGTAGTTATAGAGAAAATGGAGGAAAATCCAGAAGATGAGTCCGTTCAAAATGCTTTAATGAACCTTAACACTAAGATGGATGCATGTAATGGATGGGAAGTTCAAAATGATGCAAAAATTATACTTACGAAACTTGGAATAACTGATTTCAAGCAGCACATTGGTGAGCTTTCAGGTGGACAAAGAAAAAGAGTGGCTTTATGTAGTGCTCTAATTACTCCCTCAGATTTACTAATATTGGATGAACCTACAAATCATATGGATAATGAAATAATAGATTGGCTTGAGAAATTTTTAAATAGTAGAAAAGGTGCATTACTCATGATTACCCATGATAGGTATTTTTTAGATAGAATTACAAATAAAATAATTGAATTAGATAAAGGTAATCTATATAGCTATCAGGGGAATTATAGTGTGTTTTTGGAAAAGAAAGTTGAAAGAATGGCTTTAATGGATTCAGTAGAGAGAAAAAGAGAGAGTTTATTTAAAAAGGAACTAGCTTGGATAAGGCGTGGAGCAAAAGCTAGAACTACTAAGCAAAAGGCTAGAATAGACCGATTTGATGAGCTTCGCGATGGAAAAGTTGAGGTAACAAACGAAAAGTTAGAATTATCCTCGGCATCTACTAGACTTGGTAAAAAAATTATGAATGTAGAACATATTTATAAAGCATTTGGTGAGAAGAAATTAATTAGTGATTTTAGCCATATTTTCACTAGGAGAGATAAAGTAGGTATTATAGGGCCTAATGGTATGGGGAAATCTACGCTTATGAATATTTTAAGTGGAATATTAAGTCCGGATTCAGGGGTCGTCGAATGGGGCGAAACATTGAAAATTGGTTTCTTCCATCAAGAAAATGGTGAGATGAATGAGAAACTGCGTGCTATAGAGTACATTCGCGAAGGGGCAGAATATATAACTACAGGCGATGGAGAACAAATTACAGCTTCTCAAATGCTTGAGAGATTTTTATTTGATGGAACTACAAAGCATTCTTTTATTTCAAGTTTATCTGGTGGGGAAAAAAGAAGATTATACTTATTAAGAATTCTTATGGAAGCTCCAAATGTACTGTTCCTAGATGAGCCTACTAATGACTTTGATATTCAAACCCTAGCAGTACTTGAAGATTATTTAGATGGATTTAATGGTGTGGTTATAACTGTATCTCATGATAGATACTTTTTAGATAGAGTTTCTGATAAAATATTCAGCTTTGAGGGAAATGAAAAGATAATTCAATTTGTAGGCAATTATTCTGAGTATAAAGAATATATAGAAAAAAATCCAAATTTAATAGACGAAGATAAGGAAGACCCCAAAAGTGTAAGTGTAGGGGCGGAAAGCAGTAAAACTGAGGAAATTAAAGAAAACAAGCTTTTGAAGTTTACTTTTAAGCAGCAGAAGGAATTTGATGAAATTGATGCTAGAATTGAAGAAAAAGAAAAGCAGCTAGAAGAAGTTAATAAAAAAATCAATGCTGGAAGTAGTGATTTTGAATTTTTGCAGAAACTAGTTGAGCAGCAAAAGAATATAGAAGGTGAAATTGAACACTACATTACAAGATGGACATATCTAAATGAATTAGATGAGGAAATAGAGGCGCAGAAAAACAACTAAAAGTTATTAAGAAGGTAAAACTTATGGAGAAAAATAGAGATATAAAAATATCAGTGCGCAATTTAGTAGAGTTTGTAATGCGTGCAGGGGATTTAGATATGAGGTTTATGGGCAGCAGTCGAGCTGTAGAGGGTACTAAAGCACACCAGAAAATTCAGAAGGAAAATAGAGAGAAATATTCTGTATTTCTTGGAGAAGAATATTCCTCTGAAGTAAGCTTAAAGCATATTGTACCATACAATGGTGGCAATATTATAATTGATGGGCGTGCTGATGGTATTCTAATAAAAGATAATGAGGTCACTATAGATGAGATCAAAACAGTTACTAAAGATTTAGAATTGCTCCATGAGGATTACAATAGTCTTCATTGGGCTCAAGCAAAGTGCTATGCATATATATATGGGATTCAAAATAACCGTAAGGATATGTATGTGCAATTAACATATTATGAAATAGATAGTGAAAAAATCAAGAGATTTATTAAAGCTTTTTCAATTAAAGAACTCCAAGAATTCTTTAATGAAATTATTTCCAGCTATTTTATATGGGCAAATATTACTAGTGATTGGAATAAGGCAAGAGATAGTAGCATAAAAGATTTGAAATTTCCTTTTGATAATTACAGGGAAGGTCAGAGGGAATTGGCTGTTTCTGTATATAAGACAGTGGTAGAACACAAGAAAATGTTTTTGCAAGCCCCAACTGGAGTAGGTAAAACTATATCTACTCTGTTTCCAGCGGTTAAAGCCATGGGAGAAGGATACACTTCAAAAATTTTTTACTTAACAGCCAAAACTATAACAAGGCAAGTTGCCCAGGATGCCTTTCATAAAATGAAAGATAATGGACTTAAATTCAAGACTATTACAATAACAGCAAAGGATAAGATATGTTTTAGTAAGGGTAGTGCCTGTAATCCTGAGCAATGTAAATTTGCAAAAGGGCATTTTGACAGAGTTAATGAGGCTCTACAGGACATTCTAGAGAATGAAAATACATTTAGTAGAGAAGTAATTGAGATTTATTCAAATAAATATAATATTTGTCCCTTTGAATTTTCATTGGATCTAACAATATGGTCTGATTGTGTTATATGCGATTATAATTATGTGTTTGACCCTAGAGTTTACCTAAAGAGATTTTTTATGGACAATAATGGAGATTATACTATTTTGGTTGATGAAGCTCATAATCTAGTGGATAGAGCTCGCGAAATGTTTTCCTGCGAGTTTCATAAAAAGCCACTTCTAGAGTTAAAAAAAGAAATAAAAGGTCGCCAGGATAACTTATATAAAGTTTTGAACAAGTTAAATGCACTTATGCTTAGTATGAAAAAAATGTGCAATGAAGATGGATATTATAAACAAAATTCTCAGCCTGAGGATATATATAATCTTCTTAATAAACTTACTAAAATACTAGAAATATGGCTGACAAAAAATGAAAAGTCCGAAGTGTATGATAAATTTTTGGATTTGTATTTTAATTCCTTGAGCTTTATTCGCATATCTGAACTTTATGATGATAAGTATATAACCTATGTAGAGTGTACAGAAGATGATGTAGTGTTAAAGATGTTTTGCCTCGATCCATCCAAGCTTTTAAGAGAAGCATCAAAAAGAGGAAAATCAGTGGTATTTTTCTCTGCAACCCTGCTACCTTTATTATACTTTAAAGAAATTTTGGGTGGAGAAAAGGAAGATTACCATCTAACTTTAGATTCTCCATTCAATAAAAAAAACATTAAAGTAATGATAGCTAAGGATATTTCTACTAAATATAAATATAGAGAAAATAGTTACTCCAAAATAGTAGAATACATACATGCTGTAATAAATGCTAAGAATGGTAATTACATGGTGTTCTTTCCTTCTTATAAGTATATGGAGGTCGTTAGTGATATATTTGTTCTAAAATATCCACAAATTAAAGTAAGGACTCAAACTAATTTTATGACTGAAGATGCAAGAGAAGCTTTTCTCCAAAATTTTACTAATGTGGACTCTGAAAATATTTTAGGCTTTGGAGTTTTAGGTGGTATATTTTCGGAAGGAATCGATTTAAAAGGTGACAGGCTGATTGGTGTAATAGTAATTGGGGTAGGACTCCCTATGATTTGCTTTGAAAAAGAAATTATCGTGGAATACTATGATAAAAAAAGCAAGTGCGGTTATGAATATTCGTATATGTACCCAGGAATGAATAAAGTACTACAGGCAGCAGGAAGGGTAATTAGAACGGAGGAGGATAGAGGTACGGTCCTTTTAATAGATGATAGATTTCTAGAGCAAAGGTATAGACGACTATTTCCGAAGCAATGGGATGATTTTATCAGAATAAATAGTAGTGAAGATGCAAGAAAAAAGGTTTGTGAATTTTGGGAATAAATTAAAAAGAACTTGAGCAAATGCTCAAGTTCTTTTTATATAAACAATTAAAATTTATTAAGTACATGGGGGGTATAAGGAAAAGGAAACTAAATATTTATAACTGCTACAAATATATCTACATCAATATAAGATATTTACAACTACGAATACGATAATATTTTTTTGTTTGTTAGTTTAAATATTAGAACAAATAATCACCATCATTGTTAAATATAAAAAATAAGTAGTTTCCATTTATCTTTTGTTTGTGGGGGATTTTAATCTTTGTAGGTTTATATCGAAATAAGTTTTATCTTTAGTGCTTACTATTGTTGTTATTCGACTTATTTCCTATTTTAAGAATAGCATGATTAACACAAATAGTCAATAGAATTTTTAAAAAGTTAATATGATAAAGACTAAAAATAAAAAATGAAAACATATTCGACAAAAAGTATAAAATATGTAATTAAATAAAAATCATTACAAAATTTTATGAACTTTTCAGGGATATTTTTTACAGAAAATTAATAATGATTTAAGTGTTATAGTGATAAAATGAAAGTAAGAATAAGAAGGGTAGTAACAATTGTGAATTGTTAATTACTCCAGAGGATAATAGGAGGAATAGTATAAATGTCTGTTAACTTTGCTAGAGAATTTTATGGCTGGGATAGGTTTTCAAAAATAATCTTATTTATAGGAGTATTTTTGTTTGTAACTGGGTATGCATGGATTTTAGGAACAGCAATTATTATCTATTCAATTTGGAGGAGCAAATCAATTAAAGTACATGGTAGAAATAATAAAAAATTTGTTTTTGAAACCACAAAAAGAAGTTTTAATTATAAAATGGATAATTTCAAGAAAAGCATGAACTTAATTAATATTAAGAAAGATATGGAAATGCTTAATGCTAAAATCAAGAAATATAAACCTATAGAAAGATTAAAAGAAAGAAGAAAATATATAGTTACCATTTGTCCTAAATGTGGGCAAAAATTAAGACTTCCAAAGGGGAAGGGTAAAATTATTGTAACTTGTTCTAAGTGTTGTAGCGAGTTTAGACTAAAAACATAAAAAAATAAACGAGATATCCCAATAAAGGAAATCTCGTTTGTTTTTTTAAAGACCCATAGCCTATTCAAGCTATGGGTCTTTAGAAAAATCTTAAATTATTTTCCTGATCCTAATTCAGCAAGACAATCTTTACAAATGTTTTTACCTTTGTAGTTTACAACATCTCTTGCGTTTTGACAGAAAATACAAGCTGGCTCATATTTTTTTAGGATGATTTGTTCACCATCTACATAGATTTCTAAAGCATCTTTGATATCTATATCCAAAGTTCTTCTTAATTCTATAGGAATAACAATTCTTCCAAGTTCGTCCACTTTTCTTACTATACCTGTTGATTTCATATAATTTCCTCCTCGAACATCTTTCGACTTATTTATAATTAAATTGTAGCAAAAATAACATAAAACGTCAATAGGTTTATGAAAATATTTAATAATAATAATAAAAATTAATAAACTTTTACGTATTATGCAAAAAGGTCATAATAGTCTGTCATTTTAAACAGTATTATAATGCCCTCTACATTATACATAATTTTTTATATAAATACAATATCTATAATGAATTGTAATTAGTGTAAAAAATTATAGGGTATAAAGTAAAAATGTGTTTAAAGTAAATAGCAAAAAGGCTAGTACCATGGGTACTAGCCTTCGAGCAGGTGACTATCTATAATTAGTGAACTGCAGAGCAATATCAAAATCTTTTGATTTTACAAGTGCCATTACTTCTTGCAAATCATCAAGGTCTTTACCGGTAATTCTTAATTGGTTATCCATAATTTGAGCTTGAACTTTAATTTTACTAGATTTAATTTCTGCAATTATTTTTTTTGCTTTTTCAGTGGAAATACCTTTTACAATTTTAGCGGTTTGTCTTGCAGAACCTAATGTAGCAACATCTTGTTTACCTAGATCTAATGCTTTTCCAGATATACCTCTTTTAATTAATTTACTTACAAGAACCTCTATAACTGATTTCAATTTAAAATCATCATCAGATACTATTTTGATATCTTCCTTCACTAGGTTGATTTCAGTAATAGTGTTTTTAAAATCATATCTTTGTTTGATTTCTTTCAATGCTTGGTTTATTGCGTTGTCTACTTCTTGCAAATCTACATCTGATACTATGTCAAACGAATGTGCAGCTGCCATAATTAAAAACCTCCTCTATACTTTAATAGAATTCACTAATTAATAGAATTCTCTTAATTAATAGTAAATTAATAATATGAAAATGTAAAGGAGTTAATTAATAAAGGATATAATTTTTTCTAAGGTATTTACAAAATTTAACGATATACTTACTAGAGATAAAAATAAGATGTTTTTTTAATTGCATAGTATATATTATAAGTACTACGTTAAATAATGTAAAACAAAAATGTTTGTAAGGAGAAAAATAAGTGAAAGTATATGAAAAAAACAAATTAAAAAATATAAATAACATTGAAATTAATAAAGAACCTAAACAAATGTTAACCGACATAAATCAACACTTCCTCTTTAATACATTAAATAGCATATTATCATTGTGTAGGGAAAATTCGGAGGAAGCTAGAAAAGTTATTTTAGAACTTAGTAGCTATCTAAGATTTAAATTTGACGCAACGGATGGAATCGTTTTTTTGCATAAGGAAATAGAGTGCATAAAATCTTATTTGTATATTCAAAAGGTTAGGTTTGACCATAGATTAAATATTGTGTACGATATTCAAGGAGATGTAAATTTTTTAATCCCTAAAAATTCAATATACAATTTAATTGAAAATGCAATTATACATGGAATTTTAAAAAAAAATCATGGAGGAACAATAACCTTTATGGTTGCTGTTAAGTGTGAAAAAATAGTAATAAAAGTCAAAGATGATGGAGTTGGTATGGAGGATGTGCAAATAAGGGGGCTATTTAAAGATGAAAGTGGGGGCTCAATTTCAACTTTAAATTCTCAATATAAAGAGTTATATAATGCGGAATTAGAAGTAGTTAGTAAATTTAATGTGGGGACTTGTATAACATTATATATACCAATAGAGAATATAAAATATGAATAGCTTCCATTTTATTAGTAGGATGAAATTTAAATATGGGTGGGATTTATATGTTAAGAGTAGTATTAGTAGATGATGAAAAATTGTCTTTGAATGAGCTAAGTTTTATTTTAAGTAAAAACAGTGGGGTAGAAATTATAGGTAAGTATGTGGATTCCTTAACCGCTTTAGAGTTTATAAAAAAAGCTAAACCTGAAATTGTATTTCTAGATATAGAAATGCCAGAGATTGATGGGTTTACTTTAGCTGAAGAGATATGTAAGATGGACTTCCCAGTAAACATTGTATTTGCAACAGTATTTGATAAATATGCTGTAAAAGCTTTTGAAATTAATGCTATTGATTATGTTTTGAAGCCATTTTCCGAGGAAAGGCTCCAGATTACTATGGATAAAATAAATGAAAGATATAATTGTAATGAAAATATACCTCCATTTAGCTATAATAATATATTTCCTGAAAAACAAGAAATAACGGGCATGAAAAAGCTACCACTTTGGAAAGAAGAATGCATATATCTTGTGAACCCACAAGATATATTATATTGTACCGTGTTAAATAAAGAGGTGCTTGTTTTAACTAAAGATGGCAATTTTACAACACAGTACACTTTAAATCAATTAGGAAATAAATTAAGCAATTATAATTTTTTTAGGAGTCATAAAAGTTATTTAGTTAATTTAGATAAAATTCATAAAATAGTTCCCTGGTTTAATAGTACCTTTGTGCTAAAAATAGAAGGATGGAAAGAGGAAGTGCCTGTAAGCAGACACTATGTTAAAGAATTCAAAAAAATAATTAATATGTAATGCTAAAGGTGAGGGATGTAAATGAAAAAAATATTAATAGTAGACGATGAAGTCAATAATAGATTATTATTAGAGGAAATACTTGAAGAGTTTAAAGAGCAAGGGGTAGAGATAGTTCTTGCGGAAGATGGAAAGCAAGGACTGGATATAATCCTAAGGGAGAAACCAAATTTAGTGTTTTTAGATATTATGATGCCTGAAATAGATGGTTATGAGGTATGTAATTTAGTGAAAAAGGAATTTAACCTAATGAATACCTATATAGTACTTCTAACTGCAAAGGGACAAGCAGAAGATAAAAATAGAGGTAAGGTTGTATTATGTGATAAATACATTACCAAGCCTTTTTATTTTGATGAAGTTTTAGCCATAGCTGCAGAGGTACTGGGATTAAAACTTAATTAGGGTCACTATAGATTTTTAGATTTATTCTTTTGATTTTTTCGCATTGAAAAAATGAAAGAATAAATCTATTTTTTTATGTTTTAAATATGATAAAATTGACAAAAATAAATAATAGCAGGCTTTTGTTTAAAGCGTTATACTTAAATATTTTTGTTTTGACTTTAAAACAAGATAAAGTTTGGCACCATAAGAGTACAGAGTTTTTTAAATAATGTTATACTATTATAAGAAATTATTACGGATGAGAGGTAGAGATGTATGTTACGTAAAGCACAAGAAAAATTAAAGAAGTATTATGGATATGATAGTTTTAGAAAAGGACAAGAGAGTGTAATTGAGAGTATTATAAATGGGAAGGATACATTTGCTGTAATGCCTACAGGTGCAGGAAAATCAGTTTGTTATCAGATTCCGGCACTGCTTCTACCAGGAGTAACTCTTGTAATATCACCACTTATATCTCTTATGAAGGATCAGGTAGATACCTTAAATAGTGTAGGTATAGCGGCAACATATATAAATAGCTCACTCAGCATTAATGAAGTTAATGAAAGAATTGATAAGACTTCTAAGGGAGAGTTTAAGCTTCTTTACGTTGCACCTGAAAGACTAGAATCAGAATTTTTCTGTAACATGCTAAATAGATTAACAATATCGCTTTTAGCAGTGGATGAAGCTCATTGTGTATCTCAATGGGGACATGATTTTAGACCTAGTTATTCAGCAATTTCTAGTTTGATAAGAAAATTACATGTAAGACCAATTATAGCAGCTTTTACTGCAACTGCAACGCAGGCTGTAAGATTAGACGTTATAAAGTTACTAGAATTAAGGGAGCCAGATATTTATGTAACTGGGTTTAATAGAGAAAATTTAAGCTTTACTGTTATTCGTGGAGAAAACAAAAGAGATTTTGTTTTGAAATATATTGAAGATAATAAAGACAAAGTAGGTATAATCTATACCGCTACAAGAAAGGAAACGGATAATCTTTATGAGCTTTTGAATAAAAAGGGATACAATGTTGGAAAATATCATGCAGGACTAGCTGACTCGCAGAGGAAGGAAAACCAAGAAAAATTTTTGTATGATGATATAAATATTATTATTGCTACAAATGCCTTTGGAATGGGAATAGACAAATCAAATGTTCGATATGTAATTCATTATAATTTAACAAAGAGCATGGAGGCTTATTATCAAGAGGCAGGGCGTGGAGGCCGTGATGGAGAGCCTAGTGAATGCATATTATTATTTTCTGCAGCAGACGTACTACTTCAAAAATTCTTTATAGAACAAAGCACCGTGTCTCCTGAAAGAAAGATAAGCGAATACAAGAAACTTCAAGCTATGGTGGATTACGCGCATACAACTAGATGCCTTAGGCAGTTTATTTTAGAATATTTTGGTGAAGAAAATACTAGAGATAAATGCGACAATTGTAGTACTTGCAATGATGAAAGTGAGTTAGTAGATATAACTATTGAGGCACAAAAAATATTTTCTTGCATCCTTAGGATGAAGGAGAGATTTGGTACTACCTTAATTGCAGAGGTGCTTCGAGGTTCTAAGAATAAAAAAGTTTTGGACCTTGGATTTGAAAAACTATCTACCTACGGAATAATAAAGCAATATACTGTTAAAGAGATAAGAGACCTTATAAATGTGCTTACGGCAGAAGACTATTTATCCCTTGCAGATGGTCAATTTCCAGTGGTTCGTTTAAAAGAAAAAGCTGTGGCAGTACTCAAAAACCAGGAAAAGGTCTATCAGAAGGTTGAGAAGAAAAAAGCTAAGGCAGCTGGCGGTAATGGTTTATTTGAAATATTGCGCTCACTTCGAAAAGAGATTTCTGAGCGGGAAAAAGTTCCACCATATATTGTTTTTGCAGATAGTGCCCTAAGAGAAATGAGCGAATATTTCCCAGTAAATAAGAGTGAAATGTTAAGTATCAAAGGGGTAGGAGAATCTAAACTTAATAAGTATGGGGAAGAATTTATTCAGGCTATAAAAAAATATATGAATGAAAATAATATAGAATTTAAGGAAGAAATACTATATAATGAAGAAGTTGATATTAAGGCTTTAAATGAAGCGGCAGTGGAACAGAAGGGCGAAAATGAAGATAAGCTGCCTAGCTATGTTATTACTTATAATATGTATAAAGAGGGCATGCGCATAGAAGATATAATTTCTGAGAGACAATTAAAAAGTCTTACAGTACAAGATCATATATTAAAATGTGCTTATGAGGGATTTGAAGTGAATTTAGATGATTTTATTCCGAAAAGTCATGAAGCACTTATTATAGAGGTCATAGAAAAAATCGGAGCTTCAAAGTTAAAACCTATTAAAGACGCGCTGCCAAAGGAAGTAGATTATTTAGCTATAAAAGCAACTATATTTAAGCACGCGAACAATAAAATTTCTTAGAAAAAAGGAGAAAATATGGATAAATCATTTGTTGAATTAGGATTACAAGAAAACCTTATAGAAGGTTTAAAAAAACAAGGAATCGAAAGCCCTACAGAAATCCAAGCAAAGGCTATTCCTCTAGGACTTGAAAACAAAGACATAATAGGAGAATCAGAAACGGGTACAGGTAAAACACTAGCTTATTTACTGCCTATATTCCAAAAAATAGATATAACATCAAAAGATATTCAAGCAATTATTCTTGCACCTACTCATGAGCTTGCAATGCAAATACATAAGCAGATAGAACTCCTATCAGAGAACTCAGCGTCGCAAGTAAAATCCACTAGCATAATAGGCAATGTTAATATCAAAAGACAGCTAGAGTCTCTTAAGGAAAAACCACATATAGTAGTTGGCTCTGCAGGAAGAATTTTAGAACTTATAACTATGAAAAAACTAAAATCACACTTTGTAAAGACTATAGTAATTGACGAAGGTGATAGAATGATAGATGAAAATAACATAGAGGGAGTAAAGTCAATAATAAAAACTACCCTTAGGGATAGACAAATCATGTTATTCTCAGCTACAGTATCACTTAAAGCCGTAGAGATTTCAAAAACACTAATGAAGGACGCAGAGGTTATTAAAGTAGGGGATAAAAGTGTTGTAAACCCTAACATAGAACATATGTATTTCTTGGTTGAAAGAAGAGAAAAATTGATTCTTTTAAGGAAACTTATAAGTGCTACGAATCCTGAAAAAGCAATAATATTTATAAATAAAAGTGATGAGGTAGAAATTACAACTTCAAAGCTTAGATATCATGGATTAAGTGTAGAAGGAATTCATGGAACGTCTGAAAAAGAAAATAGAAAGAAAGCTATTGAGGATTTCAATTTAGGGAAAATCCAGCTTTTGGTAGCTTCTGATTTAGCAGCTAGAGGACTTGACATAGGAGGAGTAACGCATATATTCAACCTTGATATACCAGAGAACTCTAAGGACTATTTACATAGAGTAGGAAGAACAGCAAGAATGGGTCAGCGTGGGCTAGCACTATCCATAGCAGAAGAGAGGGAACTTGATCTTATTAAAACTTATGAAAAAGATTTTAATATAGAAATTCTGCAAAAAGATATCTACATGGGAAGAATTATTGAGCCAGAGGATGCCCCTAAAGCGAAGCGCGCAGAAAGGATCCAAAATAAAACATCAAACACTAATAAATTCAATAAAAATAAATAAATTAGGAATAAATTTCATTAGCCTACTTTCCTGACCTGTGGTATAATGGGCAGTAGTTTGACTATAATGGAATCACTTAATGTATGGAGGTATTTATAAATATATGATTAGTACAAATAATATAAGTTTAAGATATGGTGCACGTAAATTATTCGATAATGTTAATATAAAATTTACACCTGGTAATTGTTATGGGTTAATTGGTGCAAATGGTTCTGGTAAATCAACTTTTCTTAAAATATTATCAGGTGAAATTGAGTCCAATACCGGAGAAGTTATAATTACACCAGGAGAAAGACTAGCAGTTTTAAAGCAGGATCATTTTGAGTTTGATGAGCATGAAGTTATTAATACTGTAATGATGGGACATGTAAGACTTTTTGAAATAATGAAAGAAAAAGATGAATTATATGCAAAATCAGATTTTACGGATGAAGACGGAATTAGAGCTTCAGAACTAGAAGGTGAATTTGCGGAACTTAATGGATGGGAAGCGGAATCAGAAGCTTCAATTCTTTTAATGGGCCTTGGCATAACTGAAGAACTTCAAAGCAAAAAAATGAAGGAACTAACAGGATCAGAAAAGGTTAAGGTACTCCTTGCACAAACACTATTTGGTAAGCCAGATATTTTATTACTGGATGAGCCTACAAACAATTTAGATGCAAAATCTAAAAAGTGGCTTGAAAATTTCTTATTAAATTTTGAAAGTACTGTTATAGTTGTCTCTCATGATAGGCATTTTTTAAATAAAATATGTACTCATGTTGCAGATATAGACTTTAGTAAAATTCAATTATTTGTTGGAAATTATGATTTTTGGTATGAGTCTAGTCAACTCGCTCTTCAAATGGCTAAAGATTCAAATAAGAAAAAAGAAGAAAAAATTGCAGAGCTTCAAAACTTTATTGCTAGATTTAGTTCTAATGCTTCTAAAGCAAAACAAGCTACTTCTCGTAAAAAGCAATTAGATAAATTGACTTTAGATGATATAAAACCTTCTTCACGTAAATATCCTTTTGTTGGTTTTAAACCAGAAAGAGAAGCTGGAAATGATTTAGTAGTAGTTGAAAATCTAAGTAAAACTATAGATGGAGTAAAACTTCTTGATAATTTGTCTTTTATAGTTAACAAGGGAGATAAAATTGCTTTTACAGGTGCAGATGAAATAGCTAAAACTACATTATTTAAGATTTTAATGGGTGAAATGGAGCCAGATAGTGGTGAATTTAAATGGGGAGTTACTACTTCTAAGGCTTATTTACCAAAGGATAACTCAGAATATTTTAATGATGTAGATTGTAGCTTAGTTGATTGGCTTAGACAATTTTCAGAGGAAAAGGCAGAAAGCTTTATTAGAGGCTTTTTAGGAAGAATGCTTTTCTCAGGAGAAGAAGCTCTTAAACAATCTAGTGTCTTGTCTGGTGGAGAAAAGGTTAGATGTATGCTTTCTAAGATGATGCTTAGTAATGCTAATGTATTAATATTAGACGAGCCTACTAATCATTTAGACCTAGAGTCTATTACTGCATTAAACAATGGGTTAACTAGCTTTACGGGAACGATGCTACTTACGTCCCATGATTATCAGCTAGTTCAAACAGTTGCAAATAGAATAATAGAAATTACACCTAAGGGTATAATGGATAAACAAATGTCTTATGATGAATTCCAAGAAAGTGATGATATTCAAAAAGAATTAGAACTTATGTACAAATAAAGAGAAGCACTTCTAATAAAAATTTTATTAGAAGTGCTTTTTAAATTAATTAAAAGCCGCAGCCACCAAATCCACCGCCACAACCGCCGCAACCACCACGTCCACCAATGCCTAAAAGTAAAAGAGCTAACCAAATACCACTGCCACCGCCACAACCATTCCCAAAGCCGCCTCCACAACCATTCCCAAAGCCGCCTCCACAACTATTTCCGCAGCCATTTCCACAGCTGTTTCCACAAATGTTTTCACATCTACAAACAGGTTTACAGCAACAATTATTACTACAACAACAGTTTTTATGTCTATGACTCATATAAAAACCCTCCCTTTATATTTCGGTACAGTCAAATAAATAACAGATAAGAATGCTTGCTATTTATTTTCCTGTGCCTAAGTTAAAAGTTTAAAAATCAACTAAAGTTCTTAATCCGCTACTTTAGGAAGAAATTTTACACTTTAACTTAAGTATTGTAGTTGCTTTGGTATTAATACCAGCACATCTAGGTGATGGAGTTCCACTTTAAAATCATTAAATAAAAAAAATTATAGGTGGTACTTTAATATATTCTGGGTTTCACTAAGTGTGAATATAAAATAAAGCAAAGATTAGAACTTTTATCTAAAATAATGGATAAATAAAATTTAAATATATGTTTTTTCACTATATGAAACTATTTGCTATAAATCTTTGTCTAATGGGTGAAGATGAAAAATTATAGATCTATAAAAAATCTCTATAGGGGTGATTAAACTGATAGAATTAATTAAAAAAGCTGTAAAAGGGGATAATGAGAGTTTTGATACCTTAATGCAAAGTAGAAAAGATAATATATATAAGGTAGCATACAGTTATATAAATAATACTGAAGATGCTCTTGATATAATGCAAGAAGTGATTTATAAAGCTCTAGTATCTATAAAACATTTAAAAGAGCCACAGTATTTTAATACATGGCTCACAAGAATAACTATAAATTGTTCAATAAACTATTTGAATAAATCAAAAAAAGTTATATATATTGATGAAAAACACATAGAAGACATGGCTTCAAATTCAAATAATACTGAAGAAATTATGGATTTGCATGAAGCTTTAAAAAATTTAGATACCAAATATAAATCCATAGTAATTTTAAAATATTTTGAAGATTTAACACTAAAGGATATTTCAGATATTTTTAAAATACCATTAAGCACAGTTAAAACACAACTTTATCGTGGTTTAGAAAAACTTAAAATTGATCTTAAGGAGGTTGAATAATATGAGTAATAATTTAGAAGATTTAAAGAAAATTTATGATGACATACAAGTACCAGAAAATTTAAGTGAATTTGTTGATATATCATTAGTGAAAGGAAGATCAAGAATGAAAAAAGAAAATATAAAAAAAGGTTGGTTAAAAGGATTTGTTGCAAGTGTTGCTGTTTTTACTGTGTTCACTATTAGTATAAATACTATGCCTGCATTTGCTAACTCTTTAGTAGATGTTCCTATAGTTGGGAAGTTAGTTAAGGTACTTCAATTTAAGAATGGAGAAGCCATTGGGGGTAAGATTACTGATGGAGCAGATGCAAATTCTATAAATATCAAAAAGAATGCTAGTAATGAAACTATAGTGATTAACTTTACTAACAATAAGGATAATAAAGTTACAGATAATGTTGCTCACTTTAAAGTGGATTATAAAAGTAATCCGACTACTATGACTTTTACCATTAATGGAGCAAGAGCTTTAACAGCAGAAAAAGACTTTGAAGTTATTAAGAAAAGTAGTTATGTTTCAGATATATACAAAAATATGATTCTAGATGATTCAGCTGTTAAATTTACAATTGTATTTAATAAACCTATAAAATATGAAGTAAAAGAATATAGAGATCCTGCTCGTATTGTAATTAAATTAACACAAGATAAAGATGAATCAACAAAAACTGTGTATGCTGTTAGAACTTTGTCTAATGAATTTGGTGAGAATTTAGGAATAATAGAGGAGCAATTGTTTCAACAACTTAATGTTAGAACACTTAAGGATAATAAAGGTACATTCTGTGTGGAGGCAGGTGTTTTTAATACTAAAGCTGAAGCGGAGGCTAAAATTAAAGATTTAGCAACAAAATATGGGGAAAATCTTAAATTTGTTGTTGAGGAAAGAGGTAACTTAGAGATTCCAAAACAAATTAAATAATTAAATGTAAAGCGAGTCTGTAAAAGTAGCAGGATACAATTATGTTTTTGTACTCTGCTACTTTTTTACTATAAATGAGCAAATTTGGAGTAAAATAATGCAAGTAATTTTGTTAGTTTATAGTTTTTTAATGTTTTTCGTTATTAAATGGAACATATTCAATTTATTGAAAAATAGTGTTATAATGTTTCTAGAATGCAATTATAGGTAGTATTTTATTTCTACAAAAAAGGTTTTTTGAAAAATATATAGAATATAATAACAAAATCAAAAAAATATAAGTGGAGGTAAAAAATATGAAAAAAAATAGTGATTTAATATCTGCTAAAGAGTCTGTAAAGTCAAAAGCAGAAAAAGTTATAAAGTCTACGGAAGAAACAGCAATAAAAGTGGCTTCTGACGTTGTGAAAAAAGAAAATATGGAAAAGACTATTAATGCAGTGAAAGATACTGCTAAAAATGTTAAAGCAAAGGCTACTAAAGCAGCCACCGTTGCCACAACTGTTGCAAAAAAAACAATAGCTAAGAAAGTCGATGTTTCATTTTACGTTCAATATCAGGGGAAAGAGGTTAGCAAACATACAATACTAGAAAAAATTCATGATGAGTGGGTTAAATCTCATAAACTTTCAGAACTTAAGACTTTAGATGTATATCTAAAGGTTGAAGATGATACGGCTTATTGTTTAGTAAATGGGAAAATCAACATAGACTTGAAATTATCTTAAGATAAATTAAAAAAGAAGGCTTATGGCCTTCTTGTTTAATTGAATTAGAAAATTAATGGAGTAACAATGCTAATCAATTTTGTTTTCTGATTAAGTGGATTTGTCCATGAATGATCAGTGGTTGAGGGATATTGTATGGAATCGCCTGCTTTTAATAAATAATCGGTTCCAGCAAGATTTACAATTAGTGCTCCTTCAAGTAGATAAACAAATTCTTCACCGGGATGACTAGATTTGCTTCCATGCATTTGCTCCGGAGGAATAATGATTATCAAAGATTCAATTTTTCTTCCAGTAAAATCTCCGCTAATTCTAATAAATTCTGAATTTGATCCTTCTATTTTAAATGCTTTTTCTTCTTGCGCCTTAACTAAAAAATTGTGTATTTCAGGAGGCTTGAAAAAATAATTCATTGGAACATTCAACGCTTCTGCAATTTTCTTTAGTGAAGTTATTGCAAGTGAAGAATAGCCGTTTTCTACCTGAGATAGAAAGCTTACTGAAAGGCCAGTCTTTATGCTCAAATCTTTTAACGTTAAGTCCTTTTCTTTTCTTAAATTACGAATTTTTCCTGCTATTTCAGTTAACATTATTTTCCTCCAAATCTAATCAATTGTTACAGTGCATAGTAGTTTATAATTAAAAAACTTCTCATTTTTTTTACTACAGTGATTACATCTATTATTCAACATAGTACCATACTAAAAATAATTATTCAATATACCAAACAGCATAGTTATTACAATATTTAATGAATTGTGATATTTATAAGAAAAAAATTATTTAATAAATTACTGTAGCAATGAAAATATTATTGTAATACTTAAATAATTCTGTACATTGTTAAATTTTTATGGTAGAGTGAAAGTACAAATAGCACAATATACTGAATATTAATAAAACACTGAAAAGAAAGCAGGGGGAAAAAAATGAAAGAAAAAACTGGTTTAATTAAAAGAAAAATTGGTTTATGGGATTTAGTATTTATGAATGTATCAGCACTCTTTGGAATTAGGTGGATTGCAAAGTCAACGGCATCGAGCTTTGGACTAGGACTAGGAGCTATTCCAACATGGATAGTTTTCACATTTGTATTCTTTGTACCAGGTGCACTTATTTGTGCTGAGCTTGCAGCAACTTATCCAAGAGATGGTGGTCTTTACGAGTGGGTAAAGGAAGCTTATGGTGAAAAACAAGGATTCTTGGTTTCATGGCTGAATTGGACTGCAAAATTATTTTGGTATACTTCATTTTTGACATTCTTAATTGTAAATATATCTTATACTATTGGAAGACCTGAGCTTGCTAGCAATAAGATGTTTGTAATGATATTGTCTTTAATAATTTTCTGGATACTATCATATATAAGTACAAGAGGGATGGGGTTTGCAAAACTATTTACAAACATTGGAGCCTTAGGTTCAACTGTACCTGCAGTATTATTAATAGTTATGGGTATTGTGTCTGTATACGTTTTTGGTAATGAGCCAGCATCTGTTTATACAGTGAAAACGCTTACCCCTAAATTAAATATGGACTCATTTGCAGCGATTTCAAGTGTAATGTTTGCACTATCTGGGGCAGAGACAACTGCAAACTTTGTAACAGAGATGGACAACCCTAAAAAAGATTTACCAAAAGCAATATTAATTGCAGCTTCCTTAGTTGCAGGTCTTTATGTTTTAGGTTCAATTGCTATTACACTTATTTTACCAGCTAGCAAGATAACAGCTTCACAGGGGATTTTAGTAGCACTTTCAACAGTTGCTGCAAGTCTTGGAATTGGAACTTGGTTTATAAAAATTGTTGCATTTGGAATATCACTTTCAGTCTTTGGAGCAATAATACTTTATATTGCATCACCAATAAAAATGCTTTTTGGAAGTGTTCATAAGGGTATATTCTCAGCAAAATTTACAAAAGTTAATGAGAATAATATACCAGTAAAAGCAGTTTATCTTCAAGCAATAATAGTATCGGTAATTTTACTTGCAATAAATTTGCTACCTTCAGTTGATACGATATATAATGTACTTGTTACAATGACAGCACTTACAGCGCTGTTCCCTTATATATTACTATTTGCAGCTTATATAAAACTTAGAAAAACAAGACCAGATGAAGTAAGACCATATGAACTTTCAAAAAACAACAATACTTCAATTAGAATTGCACAAATGGTATTAGTTGTAGTCGTACTTGGTATAATTCTATCAGCGGCACCAGTAATGCCAAGTTTGAAAGAAAATATAATATACGAGGTCCAGATGATTGGTGGAGCATTAGTTGTTATAGTTAGTGGAAATATTATTTGGAAAAATTTCGTAAAGAGAACGGGATTTAAAGAAGAAAAAAAATAGTTTATAGTTCCCTGCCAAAGGCAGAGAATCAAAATATAATTATAATATTTTAGGAGGGATTTTTAATGATACAGGAAAGACTTAATAAAGTTTTAAAAATTATGGGAGATAAGAAAATACCTCAAATGATAGTTTCTGATTCAAATGCTATTTTCTATCTTACGGGCAAATGGATATTACCTGGTGAGCGAATGCTTGCGTTGTATCTTAATACAAATGGAAATAACAAGTTATTTATTAATGAATTATTCCCTATAAGTGAAGATTTAGGCGTAGAAATGGTATGGTATAGCGATACTGACAAACCAGTGGAAATTCTTTTAAAACATATCGATAAAGATTTGCCAATGGGTATAGATAAAAACTGGGCTGCTCATTTCTTATTAAGATTAATGGAGCTAAAAGGTGGTAGCGCATTTGTTAATGGTTCTAGCATTATTGATGAAGTAAGAAGTTCAAAGGATGAAAAAGAAAAAGAATTTTTGAGGGCATCATCAAAACTTAATGATATTGCCGTTGAAAAGATGATAAAACTTGTAACTAAAAAATATACTGAAAAGAAAATGGGGAAACTACTTGGTGATATGTGGGAAGAAATGGGAGCTGAAGGACATTCCTTTGACCCAATAGTAGGTTATGGTGCTAATGCAGCAGATCCTCATCATGTTATGGATAACTCAACTGTTAAAGAAGGCGACTGTGTAGTTATTGATATTGGTTGTATAAAAGACTCATATTGCTCAGATATGACGAGAACAGTTTTTTATAAAAGTGTATCAGAACATAGCAGAGAAGTTTACAACATAGTTAGAGAAGCTAATAAAAGAGGCATTGAAAAAGTTAAACCAGGAGTTAGATTTTGCGACATTGATGCTGCAGCAAGAGACTATATTACAGAAAAAGGTTATGGAAAATACTTTACTCATAGATTAGGACATTCTATAGGAATTGAAGATCATGAGTTTGGAGATGTTTCTTCTGTTAATACAGATAAAGTAGAAGTAGGAATGTGTTTCTCAATAGAACCAGGTATATACATACCAGGGGATGTTGGTGTACGTATAGAAGATTTAGTAATAGTGACCCAGGATGGTTGCGAAGTATTAAACCACTATACAAAGGATTTAATAATAGTAGAATAGCATAAAAATGCATTTTAAATAAAGTGGAAGTTTCATAAGTTAAAAATGAGACTTCCATTTTCTTATTTCAGTAAATTAAAGAGCTTCCATAAAATTAATTTTTATGGAAGCTCTTATACATATTAATATATAAGTTTCGGATACACTAGTTATTGATAATATATTATACAAATTTAAATTTAACGGTGTTTAAGTATTTATAGGCAGGATTACTACCCCACAAAATTGAATTTATTAAGTGGAAGCAAAATAAAATGATTAATGAAAAAAATCAGGTACACAATTGGTATAAAGAAGTAATTTCAACAAATGGGGAAAGTTTAATAAAAAAATAAAAACGATAGTGGTTACATTATCTCTATAATATTGGAGGAAAAATCATGTTAAATATAGGTTGTCATTTATCAGTATCAAAAGGCTACAAAGCTATGGGTGAAGAGGCTATTAAAATAGGCGCAAATACATTCCAGTTTTTTACCCGTAATCCTAGAGGGAGTAAAGCAAAAGAAATTGATCCGAAAGATGTAGAAGCACTTTTACAAATAATAAAAGAAAACAAATTTGCTATAATTTTAGCACATGCACCATATACATTAAATGCTTGTTCTGCTGATGAGCACACAAGAGAATTTGCAATTAATGTTATGGCAGATGATTTAAAAAGAATGGAATACATGCCTAATAGTCTTTATAACTTCCATCCAGGTAGTCATGTAAAGCAAGGGGCTCAGGTGGGGATAGATTATATTATAAATATGCTAAACACTGTGCTAAAACCAGAACAAACTACTACAGTACTTCTTGAAACAATGTCAGGTAAGGGAACGGAGGTTGGTCGAACTTTCGAAGAATTAAAACAAATTCTTGAGGGGGTTACACTTTCAGGCAAAATGGGTGTATGTCTTGATACTTGTCATATTTACGATGCAGGTTATGATATTGTCAATGATTTAGATGGTGTCGTAGAGGAATTTGATAGAATTATCGGTCTTGATAAACTATATGCAATTCACTTAAATGATAGCAAAAATCCATTTGAAAGTCATAAAGACCGCCATGAAAAAATAGGTGAAGGTTCTATTGGAAAAGATGTGATTATTAAAGTTATTAATCACCCAAAACTACGTCAATTACCATTCTTTTTAGAAACTCCAAATGAATTGTCTGGTTATGCGCAGGAAATTAAAATATTACGAGAGGCGTATGTAGAATAATATGGTGCCACCCACGTGGTAAGTTTTTTCTACACTATTGAAGGGGAAATTATGTTAAATATAGGTTGTCATTTATCAGTGTCAAAAGGATATAAGGCTATGGGAGAAGAAGCGCTTAAAATAGGAGCAAATACATTTCAGTTTTTCACCCGTAATCCTAGAGGTAGTAAGGCAAAAGAAATTGACCCAAAAGATGTAGAGGCGCTATTAGAAATAGCAAAAGAAAATAAATTTGCTATAATTCTAGCACATGCTCCATATACATTAAATGCTTGTTCTGCTGATGAGCACACAAGAGAATTTGCAATTAATGTTATGGCAGATGATTTAAAAAGAATGGAATACATGCCTAATAGTCTTTATAATTTCCATCCAGGTAATCATTTAAAACAAGGTGTCTTAAAAGGCATAGAATATATTATAAATATGCTTAACACTGTACTAAAACCAGAACAAACTACCACAGTTCTTCTTGAAACAATGTCCGGTAAAGGAACAGAAGTAGGCAGAAGTTTTGAAGAACTAAAAGCAATTATTGATGGAGTTATACTTTCAGATAAAATAGGGGTATGTCTTGATACTTGTCATATTTATGATGCTGGTTATGATATAGTTAATGATTTAGAGGGAGTCATAAATGAATTTGATAGGATAATTGGTCTTGATAGGCTATACGCTATTCACTTAAATGATAGTAAAAATCCATTTGAAAGTCATAAAGATCGCCATGAAAAAATTGGTGAAGGTTCTATGGGGAAAGAAGTGTTTATTAAAATTATTAATCACCCAAAACTACGTCACTTACCATTCTTTTTAGAAACTCCAATTGAATTATCCGGTCATGCTGAGGAAATTAAGATATTGCGAGAAGCATATATAGAATAATATGGTGAAAAGTAAATAAACAGATATGAGATAAATATCTGTTTATTTAATGAAACTAATAGTGCTTGGAATCATTTGATTTACCAACATAAAGCTTATAGCCCACAAAAACTGAAGCAATGCATATTATAATTGTCGCAAAAGATACATAAAGCAGAATTGTATTCCCCTGAGGCATTATAGAAAAACTTTCAAGAAATTCAACCTTGTCAGATATGGGTGATATTGGCATATTAAACTTTAGGAGAAATAAAAGTCCATAACTAATAGTAGCAAATCCTGCAAAGCTGGAAAGTCTGAGTTTTTTATTTTTTATAAGAGTAATTACAACGCCAATAAAAAGGATTATTACTAATATACATAACATTAACATATTACCTTTTGTTGTTTCTATTACTTGATGAACCGCAGATTCTGGAGGTGAATTACTAAAACTCTTAGGATTTGCAAGATATATAATCCCAAAGGTAATACCTATTAATGCTGTAACAGATAACAAATATAGTAAATACACTATAAAGATAGATACTATTGACAGTAAGAATATATTTAATACTGTATATTTTCTGCTTACAGGAACATTTTGGAATAGTTTGTGATGGTGATCATTGTAAAGCATTCTATTAATCATCCATACACTTCCAATAGGCAAACCAATGAGTAAAATACTGTTTGTAGATATTTTATTTCCGGAAAATATAAGTATATCCATAAATACTATTACGAAACAACAAAATAATATCTTGGAAGGATTTTCAGGTATTATACCAATTGATGGTATTGAATTTAGCAATAGTTTTTGATAAGCAATAAATTTTTTTAACATGCTAAGCACCTCTTTCCTTTATATAGTTTGTAGGATATGAATATTGAAATAGGGATTATTACTATGCATACACAGCATAATATCAATAAAATTTCATTATAATGAGGCATTATTGTAATGCTTTCTAAAAAGTTTATTTCACCAAGTTCAGTTACAATAGGCAAGGTGTTCCTAAATAATAGAAGTACGATTGTAACAAGTGCAACTGCTGATATTGTAAGGGCTTTTCTAAGTAAATTAAGCCTTATAAAAAATATGGGCAATAAAATGCTTACTATTATAGTTGATATACAACCTGTTACTAATATAGCTCTCCAATTATTTACTAATAAACTTATAATAGTGTCAACTAAAGTGAAGGTAGAAGTAAATAGTGTCAAAATTTTAAAGGGAACTAATCCGATTATAGCTCCACCGGTAAAAAACAAACTCATAACAAAGACATATAAATAAATGTTTATAAGCACATATAACTTTGAAACTGGTACAATTTCAAACAATTTATTTTGTGAATTTATAATGTGATAATCCGCATACAAAGTAAAAACTATGGGATAAAATATTACTCCGCATCCATCAAGCATACCAGTGAAAATGCCCAAAAATATTATACTAATAAATAGAATAAAAGAATGCAATTTCGAAGTTTTTTTATCATTAACAAAGCCAAGTGAACCACTTAAAAGTAGTTGGTAATTCCAAAATCTATTTAACATTTTTTCGCCTCCCTGTAAAATTTATTATGCTGTAGTTTCCAGTAAGCTTCATTTTTTTGCACCCATATAAAGCATAATGTCCTCAATGGTAGGTCTGGCAATTTTAACTCCTTCTGCATTTTGAAGCTTTAAATTTTTCTTGCATAATCCCTCATATCCAAAAGTTGTTTCTTTTATTCCTATAAGTTCAGATTTAATTGTATCTGTCATAGCCTCTCTATCAACATGTGCCAAGGCGTACATATCAAGCATTTCATCTTTGCCCTTAGAAAAAACAATTTTACCATCATCAATCATTGTTATATAATCAGCAATTTTTTCAAGGTCACTTGTAATATGGGTTGAGAACAGTATAGACCTTTGCTCATTTTGCATAAGTTCTAAAAGTAAATCCATAACATCAGCTCTTGCAATAGGGTCAAGTCCTGCTGTGGGTTCATCAAGTATGATTAAATCAGGATTATGACATAGGGCCATTACAACTCCAAATTTCATCTGCATACCCTTTGAATAGGCGGAAAGCTTTTTATTCTTATCAAGTTCAAAGCGTTTCATAAGTTCCTCAAACCGTTTAGGATCAAAGGTTTTATAAAAAGGTGATATCATATTTTTTATTTTAGTAGGTTTGAGATTAAGAGGATAGATTAAACTATCAAATACGACCCCTATTTTTGCTTTAACTATTTCTTCATTTCCATACATGCTGATACCGTCGAATAACACATTTCCGCTTGTTTGTGGAATCATATTAAGTATTGATTTGATAAGGGTGGTTTTGCCTGAGCCGTTTTTTCCTATAAACCCCATAATAGTTCCTTTTTCTATTGAGAAATTCACATCATTTAAAGAAAAATTACCGATACTGACCTTCAAGTTTTTGATTTCTAAAGCCTTATTTGTCATTTTTACTACCTCCGTATATTTCATTTAGAACTTCAAAGATTTCTATAGATGATATATCTGTTGTATCTGCAAATTCTTTGATTTCAAGAAGCCGTTCCCTAAGCATATCAATGTGTATTGCCTTAATTTTATTTTTGTCGATATCGGCTACAAAGCATCCTCGTCCTTGTAGATTGATGATGATACCCTCTTTTTCAAGTTCTTCATAAGCCCGTTTTACGGTTATGATGCCAACTTTTAAATCCTTTGCCATAAGCCTTATTGAAGGCAGTTGTTCTTGGGATTTTAACTTTCCTTTGAGTACCATTTCTTTTATTTGGATTTGTATTTGTTCATATATGGGGGTTTGGGAAAGGGTTGATATAAGAATATTCAAGCACATCACCTCCTTGTCTACTGTTACTATACAATAGACACAGTAACTTGTCAATGATTTCTTTGGATTACAATTAATTCTTTTTAATTTGACAATAAGAACGTATATTCGTATAATTAATAATTAGAGGTGAATTAAAATGAAGGTAGTTGTAAAACCAATAGAGGTGGTAGCTTGGTTTGATAAATCAGGCAAAATTCACCCAGTTAGATTTAGAATTGAGAATGATGATAATACCTTTGAAACTATAGCTATAGGAAGGGTTTTAAAAATAGATTTAGAAAAACTTACTGGCAATTATATTCAGGTTTTTACTTGTCAAAGTAGTATTGATGGTATTGGAAAAATATATGAAATAAAATTTGAACTTAAATCTTCAAGGTGGAGCCTTCACAGTTACTAGTAGATTTAACTGGTAATGATAATATTGTTAGTAAATAAGAAAGTTAATGCTACTAAAGTAAAAGGCCAATTTTATATGACGAAAAAACACTATACAAGAATAAATGTATAGTGTTTTTTTGAAACATAAAAAAGTCTATGACTATTTAGTTTTTGTAGAATTAAATAAATTTGTTACAATATCGATAATTGGCTTTATTAGCTGTAAAATCGCGCTAAGAATATCCGTTAATATAGGTATTGTAATGCCTATTTGTTGAAGGACATATATTAAAAGGAATATACCAATTGAAATACTTAGTATCCTTCCAATCATTTTAAATACAGCAATACCAAGATAAGCAAGTAATATAGCTAATGCAAACATAATAACGGTATTTAGATTAATATTAGAAAAATCAACGTTCATAAAAAACACCTCCATTATTAATGATAATTATAACTTAAACACTATGTTTTAGCAAATGCAAAATCTTGTGGAAATCAAGTGGAGTTTATGTGAAAATAAAAAACACACCATGTACAGTTTCTACTGCAATAGGAAATGATGATATTACTTTATATCAATGGGTTACATAGCTGTTAAAAGTATTTTAATTCCAACCAATGATAGTACTGAAGCACCAACACACAGAGCAATTAAGATAGAAGATAATCTGGACATTTCAGGAACATTTCCGTATTCAGATTTCATAATAAACAGTCTCCATTTCTGCCTTTAAAGGCCATACTATAAAATTTAATCTAAGACTTACTTAATGAATTTTTTTGTGAAAATAATATCTTCAATTAATATAATACTAAATAATTGTTGAAATTACGTGTCAATAGTGTAAATAAATTATAACTGTTAAGGTAAACATATTATGATGTCTTCTATGGATAGTCAAACATTATTTTTTTATGCCACTTATTTGAAACACCCTTTGTAGTTATGAGAGAATCTATCTGTTTTATTATTAATTAAAACTAGAATATTATATATAATTGTATCACTATACATAATGAATAAAAAGGTATAAAATTGTAATAAAAATCAAATAGTAAAGTATACTTTTAAGTTCATAAAGGGGGGGAGATCTACCAAATTAAAGAATAAAATAATTTAGGAGGTATTAAAAATGAATACTACAATTATGGCTATTGCCTTAGAAAAAAGAAATAGGTTCGCTCCAAATTTACAAGAAATATTAACAAAACATGGTTGCATTATTAGCATGAGACTCGGACTACATGAAACGTCCAAAGATTTATGTGCAGAAAGAGGGTTAATTTTATTACAACTTTGTGGTGAAGAAACAGAAATAGCTGCTTTAAAAGAAGACCTAAGTAAGATTGAAGATATAAAAGTAAACACAATGTTAATATGAATAAATAATTAACAGCCTCATTATATATAGACAAAAAGACAAGTCATTATTTATGGGCTTGTCTTCTTGTAATGATTGCGTGTATTACAATTTAATTATGCTATGTGCCATCTGAGTGGCACTTTCAAAATGAAGTGTTTTAATACCAAGTCTATGGGCAGCTTCAATATTAACTAAGGTGTCATCAATAAATAAGCATTCTGGTGCATTTAAATTATAAGTATTTAAAAGTTTAGTGTAAATTTCAGCTTCAGGCTTTAAAAGATTTTCTTTATAGGAGATTATGCCTCCATCAAAATGTTTGAAAAAATCATATTTAGAACAAATAGTTTCAAAAGCTAATAAATGAAAATTTGAAAGGAGATATAGTTTATAACCCTTTTCTTTTAGTTCATTGAGTATTTTTACTGTGCCTTCAATAGGTATCAATATGTCAATCCAATTATGCATGCACTTCTTAATATGCATCTCATAATTAGGGTTTCTTAAAGATATTATTTTTATCGCCGCCTCTTGAGTTAAGGTTCCTCTATCTAGGTCAAGCCATTCTTCACTTTGAAATATTTCTTTGTATAGAAATTTTTCAATGTTATCATCGTTGAAGATTCTTTTAAGATAATCTAGTGGTTTAAATTCTAGTAATACATTTCCAATATCAAAGATTACATTTTTAATCATTATTGTCCTCCGTAATAAATTGTGATTATATTTATAATATAATTATTAAATAAATATTAACATAAATAAATCATGAATAAAGCATGAATTCAGTGTTTTTTGGACAAATACTGGAAAGTGTATAAATACAATTAATTTTAATTGCGTTATAATAATGAATAAGGTATTTATTATTAATGAAATATAAAATGGAGGTAATTTTTATGTCTAAAAAATCAAACAAGAATAATATAAATATATTACTTACACTAGGTGCAATAGCTGGAGCTGCTGCTGTAGCAACTATTAGTGTAAAGGAGTTTAATAAAAAACATAAAAAAGCAAAAAGCTTACCTGAGAATAAAGATAATGATCATAGGCAAGTTTACTTCATTGGTGGTGGATTAGCTTCCCTGGCAGGTGCTGCTTATCTCCTGAGAGATTGTAATTTTAAAGGCAAAAATATTCATATAATTGAAGCGATGAACATTCTAGGAGGCAGTAATGATGGTGCAGGAGATGCCATAAATGGATATGTATGTCGTGGTGGTAGAATGTTAAATGAAGAAACATATGAGAATTTTTGGGAGTTATTTTCAGATATACCATCTCTAGATATGCCAGGTAAGAGTGTTAAAGAAGAAATTCTTAATTTTGATCATTTGCATCCAACCCATGCACAAGCACGATTAATTGATAAAGATGGAGTAATTCTTGATGTGACTAGCATGGGATTTAATAATGTGGATCGGATGGCTCTTGGCAAATTGATGATTACACCAGAAGAAAAACTAGATTATAAGACTATTGAGGAGTGGTTTAATCATACGCCACATTTCTTTGAAACTAATTTCTGGTATATGTGGCAAACAACATTTGCTTTCCAAAAATGGTCCAGTCTTTTTGAATTTAAGCGTTACATGGAACGTATGATTTTTGAATTTTCACGTATTGAAACTTTAGAGGGTGTTACACGTACGCCTTATAATCAATATGAATCAGTAATTCTTCCATTAAAGGCTTACTTAGATAATTTTGGAGTTGATTTTAGTATAAATGCAACTGTAACTGATTTAGATTTTAAGTCAGGAGAGGAAATTACAGTAACCGCCCTTCACATTGAAGAAGATGAATCCTCTAGAGTTATTACATTAAATCCTAATGATGTTTGCATTATGACAAATGGATGTATGACTGATTGTGCAACACTTGGTGATATGTACACACCTGCAGCATATAATCCTGAAAAGCCAATCTCAGCTGAGCTTTGGGCAAAAATAGCTGAAAAGAAAAGAGGCCTTGGAAATCCGGAACCTTTCTTTGGACATGCAAATGAAACTAATTGGGAAAGTTTTACGGTGACTTGCACGGGCAATAAATTCTTGAGTTTAATAGAAAAGTTCTCCACTAATATTCCAGGCAGTGGAGCCTTGATGACATTTAAGGATTCAAATTGGTTGATGAGCATAGTTGTTGCAGCTCAACCACACTTTAAAAATCAGCCAATTGATACAACTATGTTTTGGGGATATAGCATATATACTGATAAAATTGGTGATTTTGTAAAGAAAGCAATGCGTGATTGTACAGGAGAGGAAATGTTAATGGAACTTTTATACCATATGCATATGCTAGACAAAAAAGAGGAAATTATGGATACAGTAATAAATGTAATTCCATGTATGATGCCTTATATAGATTCACAGTTTCAGCCACGTAAGATGACTGATCGTCCGAGTGTTGTACCAGAGAACTCCACAAACTTTGCTATGGTTAGCCAGTTTGTTGAAATCCCAGAGGATATGGTATTTACCGAAGAGTATTCTGTTCGAGGAGCAAAAATTGCTATATACAATCTATTTAATGTAAAAGATAAGGAAATTTGTCCTGTAACTCCTTATAAAAAGAAGCCTAGGATAATAAAAGAAGCATTAAAAACTTCATTTAGATAAAAAATTTAATTGTTATAAATATTGTAATCAAATAAAAAAACAGTGGATAGCATCCTTATATAGGAAAGCTATTCACTGTTTTTTTATATATCTCCTCCTGAAGGCAGCATCGGTGGTTATTTTATTTGTTCTAAAACATTAACTACTCTCTTTAATTCTTCCCTAATTTTAAGGTGTTGTGGACATTTTGATTCGCAGATACCACAATCTATGCAGGATTCTGGCATTGCGCCCTTTTCTGGGTTCTTTTTATAGGCTTCAAAATCCTTCTTAGCTACTTCTGTTAAGCCATAAACATTGTGGTAAGTATACATATTAAATATCTTAGGGATAATTATGTTCTTAGGACAGGGTTGACAGTAATTGCATCCAGTGCAATATAATTCTGAAAACTGCTTAATCTCTTCCATAGCTATACCAACTTTGTATCTTTCCGAATTATTCATATATGTCTCAACATTTGCTATAGCAAGATTTTTTTCTAACATATCCATATTCTCCATGCCTGATAGAGCAAGACTTATATCCTCGTTTCCTAAAACAAATCTTAATGCAAGCTCATAGGTGGCTATAGATTCTTTACCAGTAAGCTTTTTATAAAGTTCTGTAGGTGAGGCAAGTCTACCGCCTGCTACAGGGCCCATAGCGGCTACTCCTAGCCCTTTTTTTCTGGCATAGGCAATAGACTTTTCATTTTTCCTGTCAAGAAGATTATATTGGCACAAAACAGATTCAAAGATTCCGTCACCAGCATCTATAATATCAATCATATTTTCAGAATCATCATGGAAAGAAAAGCTCAAATGTCTTATTAATCCTTCTTCTTTTGCTTTTCGTGCTTCATTAAAAAGGTCATTGGTTTTAATATTCTCAAGAGAACCTTTGTTTATTCCCCAAAAATGGTAGAAATCTATATAAGGTGTGTCCATGTTTTTTAAACTGTTCTCAAGAATTCTCCTCATATCAGAAGGCTTTTTAACATCATCTAAAGGTAATTTTGTAGTTAGCTTAACTCTATCTCGGACGCTTTTTAAAGCTTTTCCAACTGCATGTTCACTATTTTTGTGACAGTAATAGGGTGCTGAGTCAAAGTAATTTATACCACTTGCATAACCACTAAAAAGCATAGGTAAAGCTTTTTCCTCATCAATATACCATTTTCCATTTATTTCGACCTCAGGTAACCTCATACAACCAAAGCCTAAAGTTGAAACCATTTCTCCTGTATTACCATAATTTCGATACTTCATTATTTTTATCCTCCTTTATAGAAGTATTATTTGTTGAAATTAGAGCTGTGTTTTTACTATATAGGTATAATTATACTGTTTATCTAAAAGAAAAGCTATTTTATCATGACCTAAAAAAATGTTTTTATGGGTTATAATACTAAAAATAAAATGGATGAAATTTAATTCTATTTGTAATATTATATAAAATATACTGGTATTGTTGAAAATAAATTAAAATTAAGTGTGGTTTTTAAGAAAATAAAAAATATAGTTTGTGTAGAAATATATCAGAAGCAAATTTTATTTCACTTAGGAGTAGACACTGATATTGTACTTGCAGAAGAGGGGATTATGAGTGTTATAGGGCATCCTGGCACCGGAGATTTATAAATAAATACAAATCCATAGATGATTTTTAAAGGAAAAAAGGCTTGATTGATAGGGCTTATGATATAAATTAATAATGAAATAGATACTAATATGAGAGTAGCTATTGCATTATATAATAAACTGTGATATTATTAAGCCATAACTTAAATGAATAGTAAATAAAGCAACACAGATATATTTCAATTAATTAGTACTCTTTAAATATAGTATTTTTATATCGAAATTTTATAGGTGTGGTATTACAAAGTGTTTAAGAATAAAATTTCGGAGGTACACATATATGAATGGTACAGTTAAATGGTTTAATTCAGAAAAAGGATTTGGTTTTATTACAGGAGAAGACGGAGTAGATGTTTTCGCACATTTCTCTCAAATAAATTCAGATGGTTATAAATCACTTGAAGAAGGACAAAAGGTTTCTTACAGCATCGTTGAAGGACCAAAAGGACCACAAGCAGAAAATATTACTATTGTAAAATAATAATATTTAAACACCAAGTAGCTTAGCTACTTGGTGTTTTTTTTTCTTTTTTTTTATGTCTGAATCATTTATAAAGTCATACATAACAGCTTAACTGTTTATTATATTTATATTTCTTTAATAATATTAGTAACTTGTATATAATTGGATTATGTATAAAAATAATTGCTAAATAATCAGGAGGTGTGGTATGGGTTTTAGATTTTATAAAAGAGTGAATATTTTACCAGGCATAAGCATGAATTTAAGCAAATCAGGACCAGCTTTTTCTTTTGGACCAAAAGGAATGAAAATGACCATAGGTGGCAAGGGTGTAAGAAGCAGCTTTGGGATCCCAGGTACTGGTGTTTACTATACAACTTACAAAGGATATAAGAAAAACTCTAAAGGTGGCAATAGTAGAAATATTCAAGGTGATGGAAATCAAACGGGGAATAATGGCACTTCTACAGTAGTGCCAAACCTGGGATTTTTTAAGGGCTTATTCATGGCCCATAAGGAAAAGAACTTTCTTACAGGAATAAAAGCTTTTGCGCAAGGGGAAAAGGATGAAGCCTTTAAAGTTTTTAGCATGAACAATGATAATGCAGATAGTTTATTCATGGCAGGATATATAGCTCTTGGAAATGAAGATTACTCTGTAGCTGAGGATTACTTAACAAGGTGTAAACAAAGACTAAATGAACTAGGTACGACTATATCTATGTTTAATAATGATTTTGAATTAACATTAGCTATAACAGATTATATTGAAATACCAATTAATTTAAATTTTAAAGGGTTGACTCTAGCACTTGCAGAGGTATATCAGAATCAAGAGAAGTATAATGAGGCTATAAATTCATTGGAAGAATTATGGAATCAAAATCCCGGTGATAAGGTGATATGTCTATCCATGATTGATTTAATAGCTCACCATGAACCCCCTGTAAAACAACATTTAACAGATATAATAGAAGCAACCAAGGATATTGATAATGATGAACCTATAGACACTAACATAATTTATCTTAGAGGATTTGCATTATATGCACTTGGGCTTGTGGATGCAGGAACGAAACAACTAACTGATGTTTTAAGACGAAAGAAAGATAGGCCAGCTGACTTGCTTTTACAAATAAGATATATTCGAGGTAGAATTTATGAAGAAGCTGGCCAAGCCTCAAAGGCAAAAGCAGATTATGAAAAAGTATATTTAGAAGAACCTAACTTTGAAGATGTTAAAGAAAGATTAGCGTTATAGGTATATATATATAGCGTAATTTATTTTTAAAGGGAATTAGATTATAAGTGTCAGCGATATTGAAAATACCTAAAAAATGCAGAAGAGGGGGCAAATTAGTGAGCATTTTAGTGAAAAAGGGTCAAAAAGTAGACATGACAAAAACATATCCTGAACTTCAGAGAGTAAGGGTTCAAATGTATTGGAAGGTAATTGATTTAAATCCAATGGATTTTGAAATCGATGCAGCAGCGTTTCTTCTTGTGAGTACAGGCAAAGTAGCAAAGGATGAGGATTTTATATTTTATAACAATCCCTGTGGAGCGGAAAATTCTGTTACTCATATAACTAACTCACCTAGTGGCGGTAATGAGCTAATAAAAATAAACTTTAGAACTATGCCTGATGCTATTGAAAGAATAGCATTTACAATAACTATACATGATTCCCTAAAAAAAGCTCAAAGTTTCAGACAGATTAAAGATATAGCGCTTCGTATATTTAATGACGAAACTAATGAAGAACTAATTTCTTATAATATAAGCGATTCATGTACAGGGGAAACAGCTATAGTTGCTGCAGATATATATAGGTATAAGGGTGAATGGAAATTCAATGCTATTGGAAGTGGTTTTAATGGAGGGCTCAGAGCTCTTTGCGAAAATTTTGGAATTGTGGTTGAAGAGGAAAGTCAACCCGTTAATAATGAACAATTACAGGGTGAAAAAGAAAAACAGCTGAATATTCCAAGTCGGCCCAAAATAAATCTATCAAAAATAAACATTTTAAAGAAAAAAGTAGAAATAGTATTAGAAAAGAAAAAACTCATAGGTGTTGTAGCAAGGGTAGCATTAGTAATAGATATTTCTCGTTCTATGTTTTCTTGCTATAAAGAAGGTAAAGTTCAAAAGGTTATGGATCGTATTGCAGCTGTGGCCGCTAAATTTGATGATGACGGTATTCTTGATATGTGGATTTTTGATCATAGATTCCATAGACTTCCTTCAATAAATGAGAATAATTATGAGAACTATATCAATAGAGAGATTTTAGATAAACATAAGCAGGGTCTATTTGATGGTAAAATTTTCGGGGCAAATGATGAGCCACCAGTAATGAAGGATGTTATTAAATACTATACTGTGGAAAATAAAAGCGAATACCCGGCCTTCGTAGTATTTATAAGTGATGGTGGTATACATAAAAATAAGGAAATAAAGCAGATAATGATTGAATCATCAAAATACCCATTGTTTTGGCAGTTTATTGGTATAGGTAATGCTAACTATGGAATTCTTGAAAAACTTGATATTATGCCAGGAAGAGTAGTGGATAATGCAAACTTCTTTTCACTTGATGATGTAGACAAGATTTCTGATGAAGAATTATACAACAAATTATTAAATGAATTTCCAATGTGGTTAAAAGAAGTAAAGAAAAAGGGAATACTATAGTTTAATAATAATATAAAACAAAAGATACCGCTTAGATTAAAGTATAGTTTAATCTAAGCGGTATCTTTTGAGTTTATTGAAAGAACTAGTTAATAAAGTGGTTATTTCTTAAACTTTAAAATACTAGAGGTCAATAACAATGGAATTAAACTTTAGTTATGTTTAGTAACTCTATTTTGTAATTTTCATCAGGAGAGGCTACCTCCACTATAGCTCCAATGGACATCCCAAACAATACTCGCCCTATTGGAGACTCTATACTAAACTTTCCATTTGATATATCCACTTGCAATGTTGTTACAAGTTCAATTTCTTCTATGTCATCAGTGCCAACAAATTTTATCAGTAATTTATCACCTACATTTGCACCGCTAGTATTAACAATAACATCATCTATAATTTCAGCAGTTCTAATCATTTTTATTAAGTAGCCCATTCTTCTGTAGTTCTCGTACATATTTGTTTTGGCAGCTTTATATTCAGCATTTTCACTTCTATCACCATGAGCCGCAGCTATCATTTTTTCATGTGCAATTTCCATTGTTAAAGGACCTTTGCGATAATCAAATTCTTTTTGAAGTTCTTCAACATCTTTTTTAGTAAGTTTATTATTAATTTTGTCACCACCTTTAATTTATAGTATTACCGAGTTAGTTATTAGATAATCTTTGAATGATGCCACTATATGAAAATAAGTTTTATTATAATATTAGACCATTACTAAGTGTAAAACAAGTGATATTTATATTCCATGTAGTACTAATTTATAGCTACACCGATATTAGATAATTTTATTGCCTTGACAATATTTTAACTATGAAATATAATTTAATTATCAGGGCAAACGTTTGCATAAACTAAAATAAGTATAAAATTATCCAATGAATCATTTTTAACTAAAGAAAATTTAATATAGATGCATTGCTTCATAGTTGAGTAAAATCATCATACAATATATTTAAAATATATGTTTTATGATGATAAATTTAAAAATTGAAGTGATACAGAGCTGTTAAAATAATAATGGAGGTAATTGAAATATGGTTAAGAGTAAATCAAAAATAATTTCGTTTGATTTTTGGCAAAAATTTGGTAAGGCACTATTAGTAGTAGTTGCAGTTATGCCAGCAGGTGGATTAATGATTTCATTAGGAGCAGTTATAGGAATAGTGGCACCTAATTCCTCATTTATGCAAACCTTATCACAAGTTGTAGGAGGTATAGGTTGGGCAATAATAGTTAATTTGGGTCTGTTATTTGCTGTAGCTATCGGTGGATCTTGGGCTAAAGAACGTGCTGGTGGAGCATTTGCAGCACTTATTGCATTCATTTTAATAAATAAAATTACTGGTAATGTATTTAATATTACAAACGAGATGCTCACAGATGTACATGCAACGGTAACCTCGTTAACCGGTCAACAACTTTTGGTTAAGGATTACTTTATTTCTGTTCTTGGATCTCCAGCATTAAATATGGGAGTATTTGTTGGTATTATTTCAGGTTTTCTTGGAGCGGTTTTATTTAATAAATATTATAATTATAATAAATTACCAAATGCGCTTGCATTTTTTAATGGTAAACGTTTTGTACCATTTGTGGTTATTGCAGGATCCGCAGTTACTGCATTTGCATTTGTTATAATTTGGCCATTTGCTCAATCAGTTATAAACGGATTTGGTAAGTGGATTGCAACATCACAAGATACTGCACCATTTATTTCACCATTTATATATGGTACACTTGAGCGTCTATTATTACCTTTTGGGCTTCATCATATGATTACAATACCAATAAACTATACAGATCTTGGTGGGTCATATAAAGTATTAACTGGTGCTAATATAGGTAAGCATATACTTGGACAAGATCCACTTTGGCTTGCTTGGGTTACTGACTTAGGTAACTTAAAAGCGGCTGGAGATATGAGCACATATAGTAACTTACTTGCAACTGTTCATCCAGCAAGGTTCAAGGTTGGACAAATGATTGGAGGAGCTGGATCATTAATGGGTGTTGCGCTTGCTATGTATAAAAGTGTAGCTAAGGAAAAACGAGCAAAATATAAATCAGTGTTTTTTTCAGCAGCCATCGCAGTTTTCTTAACAGGTGTAACTGAACCTTTAGAATTTATGTTTATGTTTGTTTCACCAATATTATATGCCACTTATGCAGTTATACAAGGATTTGCATTTATGTGCGCAGATATATTTAATTTAAGAGTTCATAGTTTTGGTGTTATAGAGCTTGTGGCACGTATACCTATGATTGTAAAAGCAGGAATTATAGGTGATTTGATAAGATATGTATTAGTTACAGCTATATTTTTCTGCATAAACTATTTCGTATTTAAATTTATGATTAGTAAATTTAATATAGCAACTCCGGGTCGTAATGGAAATGAAATTGACATGGGAGAAAATTCAACAGAGTCAACTGAAAATCAAGAGGTTGATGCTAGTAAAAAAGGGAGTCAAGCTGTAGCTATTATTGAATTACTTGGCGGGAAAGAGAATATTGTAGATGTAGATGCATGTATGACCCGTCTTCGCGTAACGGTTAAAGATAGCTTATTGGTAAAGGAAGAAAAGGAATGGAAAAACAACCAAGCATTAGCTTTAATAATTAAAGGAAATGGTGTACAGGCTATATATGGACCAAAGGCAGACGTTTTAAAATCAGATATTATAGATATACTAGGAGTTTAATATGAAATTATTAACTTTGAATTGTCATTCTTGGATGGAAGAAAATCAATATGAAAAGATAAAAATTATTGCAAATACCATAAAAGAAAAAAAATATGATGTAATTGCACTACAGGAAGTAAGTCAATCTATAAACGAAAAGTTAGCTTATGATAACATAAAAAAAGATAACTTTGCTTTGATTTTGCTAAAAGAGTTAGAGAAATTAGGATGTAAAGAATACGCAATGCTGTGGGGATTTTCACATATAGGTTATGATATATACGAAGAAGGAGTAAGCATTATAACTAAACATAAAATAGAAGAAGGTGGTGCACACTCAAATTTTATAAGTAACAGCAAGAATCGGGAGTTCTGGAAAACTAGAGTGGTTGTAGTAGCCTCAATTAAAATAAATAGTGAAATAATAGATTTTTACTCCTGTCATTTAGGATGGTGGCAGGATGAAGAGGAACCTTTTAGAGAACAAGCAGGTAAATTACTTAATAATATGAAAAAAGATAGACTAACGTTTTTTATGGGAGATTTTAACAATAATGCTTTTATAAGAAATGAGGGCTATGATTATTTAATGGGAAAAGGAATAAGAGATACTTTTACACTTGCTAGTGAAAAAGATTGTGGGGTAACTGTAAAGGGTAAAATAGATGGATGGGATTTAAATAAAAATGATTTAAGACTAGACCTCATTTTAGTAAATAAAGATATAGACGTTAAATATTCTAAAGTAATATTTAACGATGAAAATGGTTCAGTAGTATCAGATCATTATGGAGTGGAAATAGATTCGCCATTGTAGGGAAATTCCAAAAATAAGAATACCTAATTTGGTATTCTTATTTTTTCATTATATGGCTTTGAAAATATAAAACTATTGTGGTACGTTTAAGGCTAAACTAAATGTGTATGAAAATAATGATGATAATTAGCCATGCGTATCGGAATGAGATATATTGAATCATTTAAACATATAGGTAGGATTATGAAGATAATTTAACTAGAGTCTATATTCGCTGGAATTGTGCACTTATTTATGTGATAGAATATTCCTTGTAGTCACAAAGCAGTGGCGCAGAAAGCTAAATGTTAATTACGATTTAATAAATTTTTATATGAAAATTAATTTTAAAAAGTTATTGACAAAACAAGCAATACCAAGTAAAATAGTAGAAGTCGTCACATGATGACAAAGCAAATTGGTCTTTGAAAATTAAACAGAGAAATAGGTAAAATAGCGAAATAATATTTCGTTAGACCAGTTAATTACTTTAGATAAAAAAGTAATTTTAGTCGTAAGACTAAAAAGTATGTAATGAGCTTGCTAACCAGCTTAACAGTTGGCGCAGATTATTCATTTCAAATAAAAAGTGTAAACTTTTAAATTGAGAGTTTGATCCTGGCTCAGGACGAACGCTGGCGGCGTGCCTAACACATGCAAGTCGAGCGATGAAACCCTTCGGGGTGGATTAGCGGCGGACGGGTGAGTAACACGTGGGTAACCTGCCTCAAAGAGGGGAATAGCCTCCCGAAAGGGAGATTAATACCGCATAATATGTTTTGGTCGCATGATCGAAACATCAAAGGATTTTTCTTCGGAAAATTCCACTTTGAGATGGACCCGCGGCGCATTAGCTAGTTGGTGAGGTAACGGCCCACCAAGGCAACGATGCGTAGCCGACCTGAGAGGGTGATCGGCCACATTGGAACTGAGACACGGTCCAGACTCCTACGGGAGGCAGCAGTGGGGAATATTGCGCAATGGGGGAAACCCTGACGCAGCAACGCCGCGTGAATGATGAAGGCCTTCGGGTTGTAAAGTTCTGTCTTCTGGGACGATAATGACGGTACCAGAGGAGGAAGCCACGGCTAACTACGTGCCAGCAGCCGCGGTAATACGTAGGTGGCAAGCGTTGTCCGGATTTACTGGGCGTAAAGGATGCGTAGGCGGACATTTAAGTCAGATGTGAAATACCCGAGCTTAACTTGGGTGCTGCATTTGAAACTGGGTGTCTAGAGTGCAGGAGAGGTAAGTGGAATTCCTAGTGTAGCGGTGAAATGCGTAGAGATTAGGAAGAACACCAGTGGCGAAGGCGACTTACTGGACTGTAACTGACGCTGAGGCATGAAAGCGTGGGGAGCAAACAGGATTAGATACCCTGGTAGTCCACGCCGTAAACGATGAATACTAGGTGTCGGGGGTCGAACCTCGGTGCCGCAGTTAACACAATAAGTATTCCGCCTGGGGAGTACGATCGCAAGATTAAAACTCAAAGGAATTGACGGGGGCCCGCACAAGCAGCGGAGCATGTGGTTTAATTCGAAGCAACGCGAAGAACCTTACCTAGACTTGACATCCCCTGCATAACCCAGAGATGGGCGAAGTCCTTCGGGACAGGGTGACAGGTGGTGCATGGTTGTCGTCAGCTCGTGTCGTGAGATGTTGGGTTAAGTCCCGCAACGAGCGCAACCCTTATCATTAGTTGCTACCATTTAGTTGAGCACTCTAGTGAGACTGCCCGGGTTAACCGGGAGGAAGGTGGGGATGACGTCAAATCATCATGCCCCTTATGTCTAGGGCTACACACGTGCTACAATGGTGAGTACAAAGAGATGCAAGACCGCAAGGTGGAGCCAAACTCAAAAACTCATCCCAGTTCGGATTGTAGGCTGCAACTCGCCTACATGAAGCCGGAGTTGCTAGTAATCGCGAATCAGCATGTCGCGGTGAATACGTTCCCGGGCCTTGTACACACCGCCCGTCACACCATGAGAGTTGGTAACACCCGAAGTCCGTGAGGTAACCGTAAGGAGCCAGCGGCCGAAGGTGGGATTGATGATTGGGGTGAAGTCGTAACAAGGTAGCCGTAGGAGAACCTGCGGCTGGATCACCTCCTTTCTAGGGAGTAGATGCAAAGACTTCGGTCAATGCAACAAGAAGAATTTAATTATTCTTCAAAATGTCTACTGTAATTACTCGTAACCTATTCTCTGTTTAATTTTGAGAGACTAATTTTAGTTAACTCTTTGGAGTTGACTAATAGATAGTTTTTCTAAAAATGTTCTTTGAAAATTGCACAGTGAAATTAAAGTTGTTTTAATAAGTTAAAGCCACGTAAGTGGTGTATAGATGAATTTAATACAATTTCGCAAAATGAATTAAAACGTTTATGTAAATAGACGAAATTATCTATGCAAATAGATAAAGATAAAGGTTAAGCTACAAAGGGCGCATGGCGAATGCCTTGGCACTAGGAGCCGAAGAAGGACGCGTTAAGCTGCGATAAGCTTTGGGTAGGCGCAAATAGCCAGTGATCCAAAGATTTCCGAATGGGGGAACCCACATAGTAACAACTATGTACTGCATACTGAATAAATAGGTATGCAGAGGTAGACCCGGGGAACTGAAACATCTAAGTACCCGGAGGAAGAGAAAGAAACATCGATTTCCTAAGTAGCGGCGAGCGAAAGGGAAAGAGCCCAAACCTAGGTCTTTGACCTAGGGGTTGAGGATAGATCATAAATACTGCAATTCCTTAATTGAAGATAGCTGGAAAGCTGCTCCGCAGAAGGTAATAGGCCTGTAAATGAAAAGGAAAAACAGTCAGATCTAATCCAGAGTACCACGAGACACGTGAAACCTTGTGGGAAGCAGGGAGGACCACCTCCCAAGGCTAAATACTACCTAGTGACCGATAGTGAAGAAGTACCGTGAGGGAAAGGTGAAAAGAACCCCGGAAGGGGAGTGAAATAGAACCTGAAACCGTGTGCCTACAACCGGTCGGAGCACTTTTTATGTGTGACGGCGTGCTTTTTGTAGAACGAGCCAACGAGTTACGATATGTAGCAAGGTTAAGTACTTAAGGTACGGAGCCGAAGGGAAACCAAGTCTGAATAGGGCGCTATAGTTGCATGTCGTAGACCCGAAACCGGGTGACCTATCCATGGCCAGGATGAAGCGGAAGTAAAATTCCGTGGAGGTCCGAACCACGTTGGTGTTGAAAAACCATGGGATGAGCTGTGGATAGCGGAGAAATTCCAATCGAACTCGGAGATAGCTGGTTCTCCTCGAAATAGCTTTAGGGCTAGCGTCGATTAATTGAGTAATGGAGGTAGAGCACTGAATGGGCTAGGGGCTGACAACAGTTACTGAACCCTATCAAACTCCGAATGCCATATACTTTTATTTCGGCAGTCAGACTGCGAATGATAAGATCCGTAGTCAAAAGGGAAACAGCCCAGACCATCAGCTAAGGTCCCAAAGTGTAAGTTAAGTGGAAAAGGATGTGGGATTTCTAAGACAACTAGGATGTTGGCTCAGAAGCAGCCACTCATTCAAAGAGTGCGTAATAGCTCACTAGTCAAGAGATCCTGCGCCGAAGATGTCCGGGGCTAAAACTTACCACCGAAGCTATGGGTGTACACTATGTGTACGCGGTAGAGGAGCTTTCTGTACTGGCTGAAGTCATACCGTAAGGAGTGGTGGACGGTACAGAAGTGAGAATGTTGGCATAAGTAGCGAGAGTTAAGTGAGAATCTTAACGGTCGAAAACCTAAGGTTTCCTGAGGAAGGCTCGTCCTCTCAGGGTTAGTCGGGACCTAAGCCGAGGCCGAAAGGCGTAGGTGATGGACAATCGGTTGATATTCCGATACCACCAATGGACGTTATTAGAAATGGGATGACGCAGGAGGATAAGATGTGCACACTATTGGATGTGTGTCTAAGCATTTAGGCGGAGCAAGCAGGCAAATCCGTTTGCTCTTAACGCTGAGATGTTATGGGGAAGGGAATTTATTCCTGAAGTATCTGATTCCACGCTGCCAAGAAAAGTCTCTATCGAGGATATTGGTGCCCGTACCGCAAACCGACACAGGTAGGTGAGGAGAGAATCCTAAGACCATCGGAAGAATTGCTGTTAAGGAACTCGGCAAATTGACCCCGTAACTTCGGGAGAAGGGGTGCCTACGAAAGTAGGTCGCAGAGAATAGGCCCAAGCAACTGTTTAGCAAAAACACAGGTCTCTGCTAAAGCGAAAGCTGATGTATAGGGGCTGACGCCTGCCCGGTGCTGGAAGGTTAAGGGGATTACTTAGCGCAAGCGAAGGTATGAACTTAAGCCCCAGTAAACGGCGGCCGTAACTATAACGGTCCTAAGGTAGCGAAATTCCTTGTCGGGTAAGTTCCGACCCGCACGAATGGCGTAATGATTTGGGCACTGTCTCAACAGCACATCCGGCGAAATTGTAGTGCCAGTGAAGATGCTGGCTACCCGCGATTGGACGGAAAGACCCCGTAGAGCTTTACTGTAGCTTAGCATTGAATTTCGGTATTGTCTGTACAGGATAGGTGGGAGACTGAGAAACATGGGCGTCAGCCTGTGTGGAGTCATCCTTGGGATACCACCCTGACAGTACTGAGGTTCTAACTGGAGGCCATGAATCTGGTCACAGGACATTGTTAGGTGGGCAGTTTGACTGGGGCGGTCGCCTCCAAAAAAGTAACGGAGGCGCTCAAAGGTTCCCTCAGCGCGGTTGGAAATCGCGCGAAGAGTGCAAAGGCAGAAGGGAGCCTGACTGCGACACCTACAAGTGGAGCAGGGACGAAAGTCGGACTTAGTGATCCGGTGGTACCTCGTGGGAGGGCCATCGCTCAACGGATAAAAGCTACCTCGGGGATAACAGGCTGATCTCCCCCAAGAGTCCACATCGACGGGGAGGTTTGGCACCTCGATGTCGGCTCGTCGCATCCTGGGGCTGAAGTAGGTCCCAAGGGTTGGGCTGTTCGCCCATTAAAGCGGCACGCGAGCTGGGTTCAGAACGTCGTGAGACAGTTCGGTCCCTATCCGTCGCGGGCGTAGGAAATTTGAAGGGAGCTGTCCTTAGTACGAGAGGACCGGGATGGACAAACCTCTGGTGCACCAGTTGTCACGCCAGTGGCATCGCTGGGTAGCTATGTTTGGAAGGGATAAACGCTGAAAGCATCTAAGCGTGAAGCCCACCCTGAGATGAGATTTCCCATAACTCGTGCGTAAGCACGGTGTTAGTAAGACTCCTGGAAGAACACCAGGTTGATAGGTTAGAGGTGTAAGCATGGTAACATGTTCAGCTGACTAATACTAATAAGTCGAGGGCTTGACCTTAATATATATAAAGCGTAAGCTTCAAGCGAAAGCGAGAAGATAATTTCACTGTGCAATTTTGAGAGAATATAATTTTCTCAATCTGGTGATTATGGCATGAAGGTAACACCCCTTCCCATACCGAACAGGTCGGTTAAGCTTCAATGCGCCAATGGTACTGCAGGGGTAACTTTGTGGGAGAGTAGGTCGTCGCCAGGTAAACAAAAAACCACTAAGTCTAACTTAGTGGTTTTTATTTTGCGTAAATATAATTTTAGTTTAAATGGCAAGCTACAAAGTGGTTTGTACATAGCTCTTTATATTCTGGAACTTGTTCACTGCATATAGGTCTAGCATAGGGACATCTTGTATGAAACCTACAGCCATTTGGAAGGTTTATTGGGTTTGGGATAATGCCTTTTAAATGTACTCTATCCCTTTTCATGCTAGGATGAGATATAGGTATGGATGATAACAGTGCTTTAGTATATGGATGTAATGGGTTTTTAAATAATTCTTCAGTGGTAGTTTTTTCAACGATTACGCCTAAATACATAACACATATTTCATCACAAAAAAATCTTACAACATTTAAGTTGTGGGAGATAAATAAATAGGTTAGATCTAATTTATCCTTTAAATCCATCATTAAGTTTAAAATCTGGGATTGGATTGAAACATCTAAGGCAGCTGTGGGTTCATCACAAACTATAAATTTAGGATTTGTTGACAAAGCTCGTCCGATCCCGATTCGCTGTCTCTGACCACCACTGAATTCATGGGGATATCTATTAACATAAGATGAATTTAGACCACATAGTTCAAGAATTTCTTTAGATTTATCTAAGCTGTCCTTAGCAGCAATAATATTATGTTTTTTTAAGCCTTCAGCTAATATGTCACCTATATTCATGTGGGGATCAAGTGAGGAATATGGGTCCTGAAATATTATCTGCATGTCTTTTCTTATGTTTAACATATCTTTTTTTGATATTCTTATTTTGTTCTCTACATCAAAAATTACTTTATTTTCAAACACAACAGATCCAGATGTAGGTTCTAAAAGATTTAAGATAGTTCTTCCAGTGGTACTTTTACCGCAACCAGACTCCCCAACAAGTCCTATAATTTTGCCTTTAGTTATTTTAAAGGATACACCATCAACGGATTTTACATATTCACTGGCTCTAGAAAAAAATCCCTTTTTTACTGGAAAATATTTCTTGAGATTTTCTACTTGTAGTAAATAACTTGATTCATTCACAGACTATCCCTCATTTTCTTCATAGAGCCAACAACTAACTCTATGATTATTTTTTTTATCTATTAAATTTGGAACTTTTTCTAAGCAAACAGGAATGCATTTACTACAACGCTTGCTAAAGGCACAACCTAAAGGTAAATTATAAGCACTAGGCACCATTCCGGGAATAGAAAATAATCTTCCATTTTCCGTTTTATTATTAGGTCTTGAAAACATAAGGCCCTGAGAATAGGGATGGAGTGGATTATCAAAAAACTCTAGTACGTTACACTCTTCTACAATTTTACCAGCATACATAACAGCCACCTTATCTGCTATTTCTGCTATTACATCTAAATCGTGAGTTATAAATATAATAGAAGTTTTTAACTTAGTACTTAGACTTATTAATAAGTCTAGTATTTCAGCTTGAATTGTAACATCTAAAGCCGTGGTGGGCTCATCTGCTACTAAGACTTTAGGGTTACAACATAGGGCCATAGCTATCATTATACGTTGTCTCATACCACCACTTAACTCATGGGGATATTTTTTAAAACTCTCTCTAGGGTTTGGTATTTGAACTGATTGTAAAAGTTGTATAACTCTTTCTTTTAGGTGTTTTCCTTTTATTCCTTCATGAGTTTTAATTATTTCTCCTATCTGCTGTCCAACAGTAAAAACTGGATTTAATGCAGTCATAGGCTCTTGATATATCATAGAAAGTTCATTTCCTCTTATTTTACACATTTCTTTCTCGGAGAGCTTTAATAAGTCCTTTCTATTTAATAAAACTTCACCACTTTCAATTTGTCCATTAGGTTCAGGCAGTAATCTCATTATTGATAAAGCAGTTACGCTTTTTCCACTTCCAGACTCGCCCACTAAACCTAAAATTTCACCCTCGCTTAGTGTAAAAGATATATTATTTACCGCACTTACGCTACCAGATGAAGTTTTGAAAGCAGTTGTTAAATTTTTTACTTCTAATATCATGATATCCCCCTATGCTATAATTTTTCTTTAGGATCCATTATATCCCTAAGTCCATCACCTAAAAAGTTAATTGATAATACTGTGAAAAATATAAGTAATCCTGGCGGTACCCAAAGCCACCACTCATATCGTAAGGTTCTCATGCTTTGAGCAGCAGATAGCATATTTCCCCAACTAGGCTGTGGGGGTTTAACACCCATACCTAGGAAACTTAAGGCAGCTTCAGTAAGTATGGCATCTGCAATAGCTAAAGTTGCTGAAACTAAGATAGGGGATAGTATATTAGGTAGTACATGCTTTCTTATTATTTCGAAATCATTTAATCCAAGTGCTCTAGAAGCCTCTATAAACTCTCTTTCTTTTAAAGATAACACCTCAGCTCTAACAATTCTTGCAATACCTGTCCATGATAAAATGGCAATTATAATTATTAAATTCCAAATACTTGGACCCATCACTGCAGCTAGTGCTACTGCTATTATAAAGAGGGGAAAACACATAATAATATCCACAAGTCTCATAACAATACTATCTATAAAACCACCGTAATAGCCAGAAACTGCGCCTAAGGTTACTCCGATTAATATCTGTATGAGGGTAGCGAAGATTCCTACTCCCAGTGATACTCGGCCACCAGAAAATAGTCTTGTAAACACATCACGTCCAAGATCATCTGTACCTAATATATGATCGGTATTTGGAGCGGCACTTATATTAAATAAATCTATATCATCCATTTTATATTTTGTGAGAAAGGGTGCAATGATAGCGGAAGTGATTAATACTGCTAATATTATTATTCCTATCATAGCCAGTTTATTTTGTTTAAGTTTGTTAATTATATTTTTAAAGTTAATTGAATTATCTTCTTTATTTAATGATGCTTTTTTATGAAAAAATTTACTAATCAAAATTTCACCCTCTTTTTATGTTGCTATTCATACTTTATTCTTGGGTCTATTATTGCATATAAAACATCTGCTAATAAATTAGATAATAAGATGATAATTGCTATTATCATTAAAATTCCCATAATTAAGGGATAGTCTCTATTTAATAGAGCTTCATAATTTAACCTTCCGATGCCAGGCCAAACAAATATAGTTTCTGTAAGCAGTGCTCCAGAAAATAAAAAAGGAACTTGAAGACATAAAATTGTAACTATTGGAATTAGAGCATTTTTAAAGCCATGTTTCCAAATAGTTTTATTTTTACTTAAACCCTTTCCGCGAGCAGTTTTCATATATTCCTTATTTAAAACCTCTAGCATAGAAGCCCTAGTGTATTTCATAAAAGAAGCCATCTGTAGAAAAGCAAGTACTACGCCAGGGAGAATCATATGTTTTAATATATCAATAGTTTTTTCCAATCCGCCATAACTTTCACCTATGGTTTTCATGCCTGAAACAGGTAAAAGTTTCAAATCAAAAGCAAACCATTTTATAAGTAATAATCCAAAAAAGAAAGCTGGAATGGATATTCCTATAAAAGATATTATAGTGCAAGAATAATCAAAAAATGAGTATTTTTTAATGGCTGATAGCACACCACAAGGTATAGCAACTAACATACTAAGTAATAATGAAAAAGTAGATAATAAAACTGTATTCCATATTCGAGAATTAATAACATCTAAAACAGGAGCACCATAAAAGATAGAATAGCCCAAATCACCTTGAAGGGTTCTAGCAATCCATTTTATATATTTTATTGGCAATGGGTCATAATAACCTACTTTTGTAAGCATTTCTTGCATAATTTCTTTTGAAACTCTAGGGTCCACCATTGTGGAATAGGGGTTTCCAGGCTGTAGATGGATAAGTGCAAAAATAATAATTGAAACTCCAAATAAGACACCTATAGCTATTAATAATCTTCTAATTATGTATTTAAACATTTTTCACCTCGCTGAATGTAACTTTTGAGTGAAGAATTGAGAACCTAATTTTGAATATATACAATTTAATATAGAAAAAGGTGATATAAATCACCTTTTCAAACTATTGTTCAATATACCAATCTTCAACATTTAAGAAATCTACATAGGTAGTTGGATTAAAATTCTTTAACTTAGGATTATAAGCTTTTACTACGTTTTGAGAATATAAATAAACCCAGGGAAGCTCTTTATTCATTAGTATTCCGAAATCTTCATAAGTTTTTTTACGTTCTTTTGTATCTAATGTAGAAAGGCCTTTCTGTATTAAGTCATCAGCTTTTGCATTTTTGAAGGACGAAATATTCCAAGCAAATTCACCTTTCTTATCAGATGCAGATGTTGAATGCCAGTATGGCTTAGGATCAGGGTCAGAGCCTAATACATTAGCCATTAAGTATAAGTCAAATTGGTGATTTCCAACAACCTGATCCATTAATGTAGGGAATTCCATGCTTTGTAATTCGACTTTTACTCCCACATCTTTTAGGCTTTTTTGAATAATTGAAGCACATTGTTCTCTACTTTTATCTCCAACTGGATATTTAAGTACAACCTTAAATTCTTCATTTTTAGCATTTTCTAAAGTACCATTAGCATCTTTGTCATTCCAGCCAGCTTCTTTAAGTAAGGATTTAGATTTATTAAGGTTAAAATCATAAGAATTTAATAAATCAGCTTTTGGATAAGCCCAGCTAGTTGGTACGATAGTTGTATTAACTATTTTTCCATTACCTTCTAATAATTTGTCTAAAATTAATTTTCTATCAATAGCGTATGTAAATGCTTGCCTAACTTTGACATCCTTAAATTTATCTTGTCTTAAATTAAAGCCCATATATTGAAACTTATTATTTGGGTAAGAAACTACGTCTAATTTATCCGCTTTAAGACCTTCTATATCTTTTTTCTTTAGTGTAGATATATCAGCAATATCTACAGTGCCATTTGCAAGTTCAGCTTGTGCAGTTTCTTGATTGCTTACTTTAAATATAAATTTCTTAGTTTTAGCTTTATTTCCATAGTAGCCATCAAAACTTTCTAATTGAACAGATTGCCCAGGTTCAAAAGTTACAAGTTTATAAGGTCCTGAACCAACAGGTTTATTTAATAAATCTTTTTTTTCTTTCCAAGTAGCGATAGGTGCTTTTTCCCAAATATGTTTAGGAATTATACCCATTCCACCGATGTTAACAAGTCCTGGGGAATATACTTCTTCAAATTGAAATTTAATAGTATAATCATCAACTATCTGTATACCTTCAATGCTTTTAGATTTACCTTCATGATAAGCTTTTGCTCCTTTAATTTTTTCAACATCGCCATATCTAGAACCAGTGTAGCCCTTATCTGCCATGCTAGTAAATGTGAACGCTATATCTTTTGTAGTTAAGTTTTGCCCATCATGCCATTTTGCTGCTTTTTTTAATTTAAATGTTATTGTCATGTTATCTGGAGATATTGTGTAGCTTTCAGCTAAATCACAATGTAAATTTAGATCTTTATCAAATTTAAGTAAGGATGAATATGTAAGGTCTAATACTGCATCATCGTATTGGGTATCTGATAATAGAGGATTAAATACCCCGGTAGGTGCACTCCATAGTGCATATACAATTTTATCTTTAACCGCTTTAGTCTTTTGGGAAACATCAGTTTTTGCTCCATTAGTAGTTTTGTTATTATTTCCACAGCCAACTAAAACTGTTGAAAGCATTAACGTTGCCAAGGCTATTGATAATATTTTTTTTCTATTCAAAACAGTCACCTCTTCTTTAAAGTATATTATATTTTGCAATAAATAGTGGATTTTGTGGATAAAGTAAGTTTAATGCAAACATGTATATGTTAGTTGAATTTGAAAGAAATGTCAAACTGTATTGGGTATAACTATTGAAGGGTGTCTTTCTATTAAAAAATTAAATCACAAAAAGTGGCTATGAAATTTCATAACCACTTTTCGTGATTTAATTATTTGATTAATGGTTGAATACTATCAAATAAATCTTTACTAGCTTCTATTGCTTTTGTATTACCAAAAGTTGTAATTTTATTTTCCTTTAATCCATCTTCAAACATTTGAGCATAGGATTTTAGATCATCAGTAGTTGTATTTAGAATTTTATTTATACAATTTTGACGATAATCATCGTTTACTCCACTAAAGTATAAATCATCAGACGCAGAAGCCTTTTCATATATTGATTTTGGTGTATAGTAACCTTTTAAAGCATCTAATTTATATTGATTTAATTGCATTGGTGATATCTTATCAGCATTTCTCAAAAATTCAGATATCATTTTTATATCTTGGAAAGATTCTTTAACTCTTGGGTCTCTATAAGTAAATATAGACATTTCTCCAGTCTCATCAGCTGATAGATAAGCACCATATGCACCACCTTTAACTCTCAAAGTATCCCATAAGAATGAGTTTACAAGAGGGGTCAATACTTGAAGGCTTCCTTTAGCATTGTATCCTAAATCTTTGTAGTTAAAAGATTGAATGTTATAGTTAATAGGAGATTCAATTGTATATGCTTCTTTTTTGCTATTAAATTTAAATTTATAATTCTGAGTAGTTAATTTATCAGAAGGAAGATTAGCAATAATGTTTGCTAAGTTATTATGAAACTTGTTAAATTCATTATCGTCAGCAGTTAAACTTAAAGTTAAATTGTTTTTATTGAAAATAGTTTTTGAAACCTCTTCAAGATTTTTAACTATTCCATCATAGTTTACATCGAAATTTTTATTTAATTCACTAATGAAATTATAGTATTCAACACCATCTAAGCTATTCATATATGCAGAATATGCACTGTTATTACTTGAATTCTTATTGAGTGCTAAAGAGATAGCACTGTTTGCAATTGAAGAATCTAAGTTTGTTTTAATGTTATTTATTGTTTGTTTTAATTTTTCTTTGTCATTTATCTTAGTATCCTTAATGACATCTAACATTAGGTTTATTGCATTTGGTGCATTTTCGTTTAAAGAAGTTGCACTTACTTGCATGGTTGGAGCATAAGTGTTTTTATGATTAATTGAAGAATAAGCTTGTGCCGAAATACTAAGACCATTTGAGTATTTTGCACTTAATTTTTTTAATTCATCTTGAGTGTGAGTTTTTGTATCCATATTACCAAGTATGGAAGATAATAATTTTATATAAGGAATTTGAACTTGCTTAACTGATGTTGTATCAAAGTGTAATGATAAATTGTTTGTTCCATTTGTATACATTGGATGATAAAGTACTTTAACTCCATCTACACTTTTTAGCTCAAGTGGTGTTTTAGTGATTTTAGGAGTTAGAGAATCAACATTAATCATTGGAAGCTTTGATAATACTTCAGGTGACTCAGGCGTTGATTGCCACTGCTTTAATTCAAGGTTTGATTTAATTAATGCATTCAAATCTTCTTTACTTAAAGATGATCTATAGTCCGCTAATTTCTTTACTTCTGCTTCTTTTTCTTTATCATTTAAACCAGGTACCGCTTTAAATGTTACTAAAGAGGTGAATTTGTTATTTACAAATTTATCATCAATTATCTTTTCAAAATAACGAGTTTTAGAAGCGTTTTTTAAAGTTTCCATCATTGCATCATTGGATTTAAAAGGTGATAACATATTTGTATCATAAGCAAAACCCATGCTAACAAGACCATATAATGATTTTCCAGTCTCTTTAGTATATGCTTTACCAAGCTTATCAGATAATTCAAAGCTATTTAAGGTAGAATCTAATAATTCTTTATCAATACCTTGTTTTGAGATTTCTTTTAATGAATTCATAACTGTTTTTTCGAATAAATCTTTTTGCTTTCTATCTGTGTTAGATGCCAAAATTGTTGTAACACATTGTGCTTGTCCAGGATTTGAAAATGCACTTATATTTTGAAAACCAGCAGCTCTTAAATCTTTATGTAAAATAGAATTTTCATTATTTAAAACTAAAGATGTAAATAATTGAGTACCTACTAATTGTTCTAAATTAGAAGCATCACCAGTAACAAAGTTTAACGTAAGATAGTCTTTATTATCTGCTGGTTGTTCTTTTGGAATTCCGTATTCTGCTTCATAGTACTTTCTTTCAGTAAATGGTGTTTGCTTAACTATTGTTGAGTCAACAGTAGTTTTGGTAATTTTGCTTAAAAAGCTCTCATCAATATGTTTTAATTTATCATCTAAAGGTGTATCACCATATATGAATATAAAACTATTCGATGGATTATAATATTTTTTATAAAAATCAACAAGTTCTTTATATGATAATTTAGTTATATTCTTTGGGTCCCCACCAGATACAAAATTGTAGGTTGTATTAGGAAGTAAACTTCTATTAATTGCAACGATTAGTTGTTGCTCAGGTGAACTCATTGCACCTTTCATTTCATTAAGTACAACACCTGTATCTTCAATTGGATTTTTCTCATCAGTTATTTCATGATGCCAAGCTTCTTCCCTAAAAATATTTTCTGAGGATTGAACTCTTGCATTATAAACTATATCAAGATATACATCCATTAGATTATTAAATTCTTGCTCATTTACTGTAGCAAATGGATAGAAGGTTCTATCAGCTTGTGTATATCCATTCATTTCGTTGGAAAGAGAACCATTTAAAAAATATGTAAGTAGTTGTTTAACAGGATATTTATTAGAGCCACCCATTAATAGTGAATGTTCTAATATGTGTGGTTTACCAGTATTGTCGTCAGTAGGTGTTCTGAAAGTTACTGCGAAGTATTTATTTTCGTCAGCATTTTTAAACTGAACAAGTCTAGCACCACTTTTTACATGCTCAAATATTCTGCCTACAGCATTATAGTCTTTTAACTTACCATCTTCAATAAGCTTAAAGCCATGATAAACTTGACCAACCTTATAGTTTTCCAAAAGTTCTTTAGTAACAGTTTTAACTGGTGCTACTTGTGTAGTGGTTGTTTTTGCACTTACAGAAATAATAGGATTTGCTAGTGTTCCCATAAAGAACATAATAGTAAGAGCGCTACAAAAAATTCTTAATTTTTTCATTTTTTTCCCCCTAGTATATTTAAGTTTACCGTATTAAATTTAAGGTGTATTATTTTATACAGTATTATATATAATACTCCTTATTTTGGCAAATTTCAACTTAATAATCTTAAAAATGGGGGTGGATGGTTTCTAAATTACAGACTCCCTAAATTAGTTCTGAAATTTGCTTTATAATTTGAGCTGTATTATTGAGCTCAGCTATACTACTATTAATTTCTTCAATACTTGCAGCTTGTGTTTCAAAAAGTTTGTTATTCTCATATAAGTTATTTGTAATACTTTCAATTGAAGTTTTAAGTTTGTTTAAAACAGTGTTAATCTCCTTTATAGACTGACTACTAGAACTTGATAGATTTCTTATTTCATTAGCAACAACACCAAAGCCTTTACCTAGTTCTCCAGCTCTGGCTGATTCTATTGCAGCATTTAGACCTAATAAATTTGTTTGTTTTGATATGTTTTGAACAAAACCTATAATTTCATCGGTCTTTTTCATATACTCATTGGTTTCATTTACTTCATCTAATATATTATTACTAGATATAGCTACATCTTGTATTGCAGATGACACACCGCCAATAACATTTGAAATTTCATTAAAAGAACTTATAAAAGTTTCAGCATGAGCGTTTATATCATCGCCCCAAGCTCTTTTACCTATAGCTATACTGCCTATTATTTTCCCGGATCTATTTTTTATAGGTGTTGCTACAGCTTTTATAGCTACACCAAAGTATTCTTTAGGCAAAATTTTCACTATTGTTTTATTTTCTTGCATACATTGATATGCAGGAATATCCTTTGGTAATATATCTCCTTCTCCATAATTTCCACCTGGAGCAGATTCATTTTTTGAGATTTTAATTATTTTTTCCGTGTCAGAAAGTAATAAACTTAAATCATTATTAAATAGTGCACTAATAGAAGGTAGTAAAAAACCTATGTTTAGAAGTATGTCCTCATCTTCAAAAATATTCATATACAAAAACTCCTTTTTTACTTAATATTTTCATTATAGAGTAATTTATAATAAAAAACAAACAAAAAACGAATAAAAAAATATCAGTGTCGGTTCTATGATATTACTCATAATGCTACCCTTTCAATTTTGATATATATAGGTGAATAATACTTTATTTCAATGACATAATAATGGCTAATGCTCTTTTAAATATTAGAATTAATTAAGTTGATATTTAATGATATAATTGTATAGAAAAGTAGTTTTAAAATAAATATAAAGGTGTGTTGAAATGAAAGAACTAATTAATGCAATCCATAAAATAATGCAGCAAGAGATTATAAAATTAGTTATAAGCAATAAAATGAATGTGGATGTTACCTACAATAAAATAACATTTGTATTAAAGGAAAATGATGCGAAGCAATATTATCAAATAGAAAAATCCACTGACAAGCAAGTTTTTCATGAAAATATTGATATGGATATTTTAGAAGAAAAACTTTTAGAATATGTATCATCTAATTATAAACAAGTTGATGCTTGGTCAAATGTAGCTACATTTGAATTGAAAATATCTAAAAAAGGCAAAGTTCATTTGGGCATGAAAAAAAGTGATAATGTAAAACTGGTTAATAAGGAACATAACAAAGAAAAAAATTATATTCTTAAAGAGGGAATGATAATAGAGCCTCTTATAGATTTAGGTATTTTTACAAAAGAAGGCAGAGTTGTTAATTCAAAATATGATAAGTATAAGCAAATAAACAGGTTTGTTGAAATTATCGATGATGAGATTAAGAATAATGATTTTAAGGAACTTACTATATTAGATTTTGGTTGTGGGAAGTCTTATTTAACATTTGTACTATATTACTATTTTGTACAAATTAAAAAGATTAATGTAAAAATGATTGGACTTGATCTTAAGGAAGATGTAATTGAAAAATGTAATGATATAGCTAAAAAATATAATTATGAAAACTTACATTTTGAGCTAGGGGATATAAATGGGTTCAAATATAATAATAAGGTTGATATGGTTATTACATTGCATGCATGTGATACAGCTACTGATTATGCACTATATAATGCAATAAAGTGGGATAGCAAGATGATTTTCTCTGTTCCTTGCTGTCAACATGAAATTAATAGTCAAATTAAAACAGAGTCATTATCAATATTAACAAAGTATGGAATAGTTCAAGAAAGGATTTCAGCACTTATGACAGATTCAGTAAGAGCCAATCTTTTAGAATGCGTTGGATACAAAACTCAGCTTCTAGAATTTATAGATATATCGCATTCTCCTAAAAACATATTAATTAGAGCTTCAAAAGTTAATATATCTGTGGATAAAAGAGAAAAAGCACTAGCAGAAGTTAATGCTTTAATAAATCAATTTAATCTAAATCCAACCTTATTCAATTTATTAAAAAAGGATAATTTAATTTGATTTTTATAATTAATATTATATTATAAGAAGAAAAAATACAAAAGAAAGTAGAGGGGATGCAAAAATGTTAACAATATATGCAGTATCGGATTCAATAGGAGAAACAGCGGAACTTGTAGCTAAATCAGTAGCAAGTCAGTTTCCAGATAGTGTAATAGTAAAAAAGATACCTCATATCAGAACGGCTGAGGATGTTAATAATTTTATTAGTAAAATAGATGCTAATTCCAAAGCAATGGTTATTTCAACTATAATTATGGTAGATGTAAAAGAGTTTTTAGTTCAAAGATGCGTAGAAAAAGGGATATTTGTATCAAATGTTTTAGGACCAGGAATAGGCCTGGCTTCTAAGCTATTGAATAAGCAGCCAGAATATATTCCAGGGGCAATATGGAACATGGATGAGGAGTATTATAAAAGAATAGAAGCTATGGAGTTTGCTATACATTATGATGATAGTCGTGATTATAATGGAATAAAACATGCGGACGTAATTCTTATAGGAGTATCAAGAACTTCAAAAACCCCATTATGTATGTATTTGGCTAATAAGGGTATTAAAGCAATAAACATACCTTTAATGCCAGAAATTCCTGTTCCAGAGGAGTTATACAGCATTCCTGGAAAGAAGATAATAGGGCTTAAAATAGATCCTTTTGTGCTTATTGAAATAAGAAAACATAGAATGGATAAATTTAATGGACTTAATTCTAGCTTCCAATATGCTAATGATGCAAGAATACTGGATGAGTTAGATTATGCAGAAAAAATAATGAAAAAAACAAGATGCCTAACAATTGATGTTACTAAAAGAGCTATAGAGGATACAGCTTTGATTATTATGAAGAGCATAGGCCATAATCAATAAGAAATGAAACTTGAGAACCTCCTTGATAAGATATTAAAATAGTTACTTTTGTAAAAATAAAAAGAAGGTTTCCTTTTTACTAAAGGGAAACCTTCTTAAATATATTGCTTATATAATTATCAATTATGCTTTGTTCGCACGCATTACTTTGTCGAAAAGTGGGCTAAGGAAGCAAAGCAATACGCCGGAAGCAATTGTTACTACCGTTACGAAACCAAATACCTGAAGTCCGCCCCAAGTTTTAACAAAGGCAGCAGCCATACCTGCAATATAGTTACCCATACCTGTGGCAAATAACCATACTCCCATCATAAGAGCTGCAATTTGCTTTGGTGCAAGTTTACTAACCATTGAAAGTCCAACTGGAGATAAGAACATTTCTCCAACGGTGTGCAATGTATATGCACCTATAAGCCAAAGGATATTCGCTTTAATTGCTGCATTAGTTGAATTACCTCTTTCCATTGCTGCACCAACCATAAGTGCAAAACCAATACCCAGTAGAATTAAGCCATACCCCATTTTAGTTGCAGTGGGTATGTCTCCTTTTGGCCTTTTTGCAAGTCGTACAAAGAGCATTGCAAAAAGAGGGCCAAGAACAACACACAAGAAGGGATTTATAGATTGGAACCAACTTGTAGGTACTTCAAAACCACCTACGTTTCTGTTTATAAAATCATTTGTGTAAATTGTTAAGCTTGAACCAGCTTGTTCAAATCCTGCCCAGAAAATAATTACAAAGAAAGAAAGAACGAAAATTGCAATAACGCTTTTCTTTTCATCTTTTGTTAAAGCGCCTTTCTTAGCCTGAGTGGAAGCTTTTTTAGCTTGTGCTTTTTTAACAGCAACTTCCTTATTAAATGCTCCAACATCACCAAGAGCTTTTTTGGCAAATAAAATATAAAGAAGTGTTCCTATAAGCATCCCTATTCCTGCTGCAAGGAAACCATATTTATAACCATAGCTTATCACTTCTGTTCCCTTTGTAACTGCAAAAGTTTTTTCTGCAAGAGTACCACATATAAGTGGCGCAAAGAAAGCACCAATATTGATAAATGTGTAGAAAATCGAGTAGGCTCCGTCTTTTCTAGGATCGTTGTTTCCATAAAAGTCTCCTACTATAGATGTAATATTCGGTTTCCAAAATCCATTACCAATGATCATAAGTCCAAGTGCCACAAGAACCATTGTTTTTCCGTGTGCAGCAAAGAGTGCGAACATTCCACCTGCTATAAATAGTGATCCGATAAAGAAGGTTTTTCTTTTCCCCCAAAAATTGTCTGCTACATAACCTCCTGCCAGTGGTGCAAAATAAACAAACATAGTGAAACTAGCATACAGTGAAGATGCAGTTGCTGTGTCAAGGCCTAATCCGCCTTTAACCGCTGATGTCGCAAGATATAGTATTAAAAGTCCTCTCATACCATAGTAGCTGAATCTCTCAAAAATTTGTAACACTGAGATGAACCAGAATCCAATAGGATAACTTTGTCTGTTGCTTAATGATTGCTGTTGGGTGTTTGTAGCAGTAGCCATGATAAATCCCCCTTAATTTTTTTGGATACTTATTCACCATAGAAATTTTATTATTATAATATACTTATAAATGCAATATTATGAATATTCTATGTAAACGTATCCAAATTTTTTTATGTTTTCCAAAAATTATTTTAACATACGCAATATACAAAATGCAACATTAAATACTAAAATATTTTTTTCCGAAATTGGAGAAAGGAAATTAAAAATAAGGATCTACATATTACAATAACTTGTTAATAATGTCTGCAGATATCTAAGGTTAGTTAAGTTTATTAATGAAAACAATATATTGACATTATTATATATAAATTGTAGTATAAGGTTATAATACAATTTGTAGATAATGGAGTAATATTATAGAAAATAGTAACCCGACAATTTCAGAAGTTGAAATGGAAATTAAAGATGGTGTTAACTCTTACTTGTAGGGTTGTAAAAAAAGGAATATTAAAAATAGATAAAAGAGGCAAAACTAATTACTATACTGAGGTCATGTCAGCGAAAAGTAGAAAGGAGAGAGTGAGAATGATTAAAAAGCCTAAAAGATTGGTAAATTTAATAGCTTTAACAACAGCAGTAGTTGTAGCAGTTACAGGAGCGTTTGTAGGTACTGCGCTAGGTAAAACAAAAGAAAATAAAAATTCCAATGATTTTGCAGTAATGGTTAAGGATAAGAGTTTATGGGCAGTGAATTTATCCAAATTAGACAAGGAAGTATTAGTAGATAAGGATGGAGTATTTAAAAATCCTAGTATTTCGCCGGATGGAGTAAATGTTGCTTATACAAAAGATGAAAATCTTTATATAGCTGAAATTGACTTAATAAAAGGACAGAAAAAACCTATTAAAGTTGCGGACAAGGTGGTAAGTTATGCATGGGGAAAGGATACGGATTTAGCATACGGAACACAAAAGGGTGGACTTAATGGGTTTAATTTAAAAACCCAAAAATCTTCTATTTATATTAAAAGTGAAGAATATTATGAAGATATGGTAAGTGATAAAAAGGGAAATATATATGGAGAAGTATATAGACATTACACAAAGGATGATGGTCAATATATTGAACCAAAAGGACTTATAAGATATGATTTAGATTTAGCTAAGGAAAGTTTAATAGTAAAATCTAAGCCTTGGAATAATGAAACAGGAGATATGGGTTTAGCGCCTAGGGCTGCCGGAGTTTCAAAGGATGGAGCTTATGTTTATATATGGTGCAGGGTTCGTTCCGGATCAACAAACGCTGATGGAGTTCCTTTTGGAGTGTATGATGTGAAAAATAATAAGTTTACACCTTTTAGTAATGAACAAGTATATGCATTAGCTTATAAAGATAATTTAGCTATAAATCCTATAGATGGAAAGATGCCTGTGGTTAATAATGGTGGCGTAAGAGATATGAATGTTAACAAAACTATAGGAACGGTAGATGTAACAAATGGAATATTCAATCCTATTTTACCAGAGAACATGATATCTACTACTAAGGACCCATACAATATTATGGCTAAAGGTATGGTTACAATGACCCCATCTTTCTCACCAGATGGAAAAAAAGTTATATACTCAGCTTCTAATGCCAGTAGTGATGCTGAGCAGTGGTTAAAGGCACCACACAATATATATACTGTAGATTTGAAAACTAAAAATGTAGAAAAAATAACCAAAGGGAATAATTTTGATTTTGCGCCTAATTATATTTCTAAGGGATCAGGCATTGTATTCGCTAGAAAGACTGGTGAAAATATGATTTCTCTATTTAGACTAAAAGGAAATAAAGAGGAATGTATAGCAAAAGCTATTAAATTAGATGAGTATAGTTGGTATTATGGGCATTGCAAACTAGAAGAAAGTTTGGATATTTATACATTTAGTTAGATATGATGAGCCTCAATAATTATTGAGGCTCATTTAACTTACATAGCTTTTATTTATAATTTTATTATTCCAATTGAATTAAAAAAAACAATAATAAGAAGGCATGGTGATATAAATTTAATAAAAATATATATAATATTTAGGACAAGGTCATTATTTAAGGTTCCTTGATTTGATAGCTCTAGTTTAAAATCTTCTTTTTTAACAAAGTATCCAACGTAAATTGCTATCAAAAGACCTCCTATTGGGAGTAATATATTAGAAGATATAAAATCGAAGGAATCGAAAAATCCTCTTTGCCCTAGTATATGAATATTACCAAGGACACTTGTGGGATGAGCTGATAATGTTGCAAGTATTCCAACCACCATCATTATGCTGGTTGTAAGTAATACTGCGTTCTTTCTACCAATACCCTTTTCTTCCGTAAAATACGCAACTGGAACTTCAACCATAGAAATCATTGCTGTTGTAGCTGCAATAGCAGTTAAAAAGAAAAATGCTACCAATAATACACTACCAAAAGGTATTTTTGAAAATACAAGTGGTATGGTCTTAAATAGAAGCCCAGGACCTTCACTAGGTGTCAAACCAAAGGAGAATACAGCTGGGAATATTGCAATCCCTGCCAGTATGGAAATTAAAGAGTCAGATAGTGCAACTTTTGCTGAAGTTGCTATCATATTATTACTCTGCGTGAAATAACTTCCATAAGTAAGCATTGTTCCCATTCCCAATGATAATTTAAAAAATGCCAAACCAAGAGCAGCGAGTATTACAGGTCCAGTTAACTGCGTAAAATCAACATGGAATAAAAATTTTAAGCCTTGAGATGCGCCTGGAAGTGTTAATGCTCTTACATCGCAGATAAGAATTAATATAAATAATACCGGCATAAGCGTTTTTGTTATTCTTTCAATTCCATTTTTAACTCCTGCAATTAGAATTATCGAAACCACGCTGAGAACTATAAACTGCCATACAATTGGAGATAGTGGTCCAACTAAAGTGGACATGAATTTTGTGTTGGCTGTAACCAAAGTAACTCCAGCAAAATCACCCTTTATTGCTTTGAAAACATAGGAATAAACCCACCCAGCAACAGAACTATAAAAAAATGCAATTAGAAATGCTGAAGCTACTCCCATAAATCCAATAGTTTTCCACCCTTTAGAAGCATTTAACTTTTTAAAAGCTCCCACTGCATTCTTTCTAGACTTCCTACCAATGTAAAATTCACATGACATAATTGGAATACCAACTAGTACAACACATAAAAGGTACACTAAGAGAAACGCTCCTCCGCCATTTGACCCAATTAAATAAGGAAATTTCCATATGTTACCTAGACCTACTGCTGAACCCAGTGTTGCAAAAAAAACTGCAAACCCTGTTGAAAATGTTTCTCTTTTGTTCTTCTCCTCCATTACATATCACTCCTTTTTATATTTAATTAAACAGTTGTTGGTAAAACTATTTGAAGGGATCAAATTTATATTTGGTGAAATAGTATAAAATAATATAAAAAAAACAGACATGTCTTTTCACTATGACGCGAAAAGATGTCCGCGATACTACTTAAATTTATAACTCTAATTTTTGATAGAATAATCCTAAAAATTTATACTTGACTTTAATTTTAAACTTTAAGGCTATTTTCTGCAAACAATAGCTTTTTCAGCATTTTTAATACTATAACATGTATATATTATTAAATCAACAGAGAAATGAAATATTTAAAACTATTTCCTTCAATTTTCTCACATTTAACTATAGTTATACCATTTTTCTGATTGAATATCTTATTCCAAAATTCTTAAACATACCAAATAAATTTATAGTAGATATTAAATAATCCTGCCAACTTGGGAGGATTATTTTTATTTAAGATAAACTTAAGAAATTTATAACTTTAGTTAATAGATTATAATAGTCTTTAACAGAATTCACATAAAAAGCTCACCTTTTTTTCTTCCATTGGTTGTTTTTTTATGTAAATTTTGATATAATAATAGTTGCTAAAAATAAAAAGGCATAAATGTTTTTTTTAGACAATAAACTTGTTTTTCTAAGAGATTTGGTGAGAATTTTATAGAGAAATTTGCATAATAAAGGGAATGTGTATTATTTTTTCAATTACATATAATGCTCTTAATTTTAATTGAATATTTATCTAGGAGAATATATAAGTAAAAACTAATAATATTTACATGAATTAGGAGGAGATAGCTTTGGATATTATATCACTTATAGGTATGGTTTTAGCAGTGGGGTTTATTTTATTTGGAATATTGACAAGTGGATCTATTTTAACTTTTGTTGACATACCATCTATACTTATAGTTATAGGAGGTACGGCGGGGGCATTATTATTAAGTGCCAGAAAGAAAAATGCAATGCAATTTGTAAAATGTTTTGGAATTGTATTTAAAGAAAAGGGAAAAAATGAAGTTGAAATTATAAACGGTTTGGTTGAATGGTCTACTAAAGCTAGAAAAGGAGGTCTTTTGGCTTTAGAAGAAGAAATACCTAAAATTGAGGACAAGTTTATTAAAACAGGTTTAATGATGATTATAGATGGTTCAGAGCCTGAAACTATAAAGAGGGTTCTTTCTATAAAGCTGAAAGGAACAGTTGAAAGGCATAGTAGTAACAGGGGATTAATGGATACGGGAGCATCTCTAGCGCCAGCATTTGGTATGGTAGGGACTCTTATAGGGCTTGTAAACATGTTGAAGAGTTTATCAGATCCTTCCACAATTGGACCACAAATGTCTGTTGCCTTAATTACCACATTCTATGGTTCTTTAATAGCCAATGTAGTTTTTCTACCTATGTCAAAAAAGCTAAAGTCTAAAACAACAGCAGAAATATACCAAAAGGAAATGATAATTGAAGGACTTATGAGTATTCAAGCAGGTGAAAATCCTAATACTATAAAAACAAAGTTAATGGCATTCTATAACGACAAAGAAAACGAAGCAATTGATGCAAAAGTTAATAGTCAAGAATAGTATGTAAGGAGGCCCAGTATGGACGAAGAAAATAACTTTGACACAGAAGATGAGGGTATAAATAATGAGTGGCTTGCAACTTATGGAGATTTAGTTACACTTTTAATGTGCTTTTTTGTACTATTATATTCCATGGCTGTTATTGATCAAAGTAAGGCAAAGCAAGCTATAGCTTCTTTGAATAATATGGGGGCTTTTTCTCAACAATCAGGTGCTAAGCCATCCGCAGGTAACGGCATGTTGGATAAAAATGCTGCAATTGTAGGCTCAGCAGAACAACAAATGGATAATATTTATAAGGAAGTAAAAAAAATTGTAGACAAGAAAAATTTACAATCTTCTATTGAAGTTGAAAATCAACAAAAAGGCGTTTTAATTAGATTTAAAGATGATATGATTTTTGACACAGCAAGTGCAGAATTAAAACCAGGAGCTAAGGCTATTTTGACACAAATGTCAGATGTATTAAAAAAATATAATAAGAATATAAGAGTAGAAGGGCATAGTGACAATATACCAATAAAGACTGGCAAATATGAAAGCAATTGGGAACTTTCATCAGCTAGAGCAATAAGTGTAGTAAAGTTTCTAACTAGTGAAATTCCACCAGATAAACGCATAAAAGAACAAAGCTTCGAAGTGGCTGGATATGGAGCATTTAGACCTATAGTATCAAATGATACAGAAAAAAATAGAGAAAAAAACAGAAGAATAGAACTAATTATAATTAAGTAATAGTATGATTTAATTATCTAACTATGGCTTTATAAGTAGAGTTAAATTCATTGTAAAGTTTTTTATTATATAGAAAACAGCTTGCGTAAAATTAACAGGCCAGATACTTTATAAATTTTAGTATGTGGTCTGTTTTTGTATTTTAGTTAAAAAGATTATTTAAGTAGGAGATTTGCCATTGCTATAATGAAAGAAATACTAAGATTTAAGAAAATGCTATCAATGAATGCATAGGGGGACAATATGTATAAATTAATTTTAGTAGATGATGAAGAAGAAGTAAGAAAAGGTATAATACAAAAAATAAAGTGGCAGGAATATGGGTTTGACCTAGTAGGAGAAGCTGAAAATGGTAGAGAAGCCTTAGAAATGGCAGAGAAGTTTACTCCAGATGTAGTTGTAACTGATATTAAGATGCCTTTTATGGATGGGCTTCAACTTTCAGAAGAATTAAGAAAACGATTTCCTACCATTAAAATAATAATATTAACGGGTTTTGATAAATTTGAATATGCACAAAAGGCTGTAAATTTAAGTATCGCTTTGTATGCGCTAAAACCTGTTTGTTCAAAAGAATTCATTGAGGTACTCTTAAGGGTAAAATCACAAATTGATGAGGAAATGTTGAAAAAAAAGGATATGGAAGCATTAAAAGAACATTATGCGAAAAGCTTGCCTATTTTAAAAGAGAAATTTCTTACTTATCTAATTACAAGTAAGGCAAGTAAAGAGGAAATTGAGGAAAAATGTAAAAATTATAATATTAATTTAAATGGAAATCGCTTTGCTGTGGCAGCTATAAATATTGATAATAAAGTGGAATATAAAGACAAGAAAAATGATAATAGTAATGAAATAGATTTGAATAAGTTTGCAACTCTTAATATAGTAGAAGAAATCATTTCCAAAAATAACAGGGGAATAGCCTTTATACACAATGAATTGATTGTATTAATTAGTCCACATTTGGAAGAGGATAGAGGTTTTATTTTTAATAATGTTCAATCTACCCTTGAGGAAATAAGACAGAATATTGAAAAATATTTAAAGTTCACTATTACCATTGGTCTTGGAACAATTATAAGTGATGTTTCACATATATCTGATTCTTATAAGAATGCTATTCTTGCCTTAGACTACAGATTTATCATGGGCAAAAATCGAATCATTTGGATAGAAGATATAGAGCCAAGCAGTAGTAAAAAAATAGTTTTTGATGAAATTATGGAGCATGACCTGAGAAGTTCTATAAAAGTAGGAACAGAGATTGAAATTATTAAAACAATAGATGGTTTGTTCTATGAGCTTATAGATGCAAAGGCCACCTTTAAGCATTTTCAAATATATTTATTAGAAATACTTACAACTATAATTAAAACAGCGGAAAGTTTAGACGTGGATTTAACCTATATTTTCGGTGAAAATTACAATTTGTTCGTGGAACTATACGAATTTAATGATTTAAATCAAGTTAAGAATTGGTTCCAATATATATCTATTAAAATAAGGAACTACATTACAAAAGATAGGCAAGATAATTGCACGCTTTTAGTTGAAAAGGCAAAGGCGTATATTAATAAATATTATAGTGACAGTAGTATAACAATTAATAGTCTTTGTAATTATCTATATATAAGTCCAACATATTTTAGCTTTATTTTTAAAAAAGAAACAAAAATGACTTTTATAAATTATTTAACTCAAATTAGAATGGATGCTTCAAAGGAGTTAATTAAGACTTCAAAGTTGAAGTCTTTTGAAATCGCTTATAAAGTTGGATATTCAGAAGCCAATTATTTTAGTTACTGTTTTAAAAAACATTTTGGGATTTCACCATCTGAGTATAGAAATAATTAATTGAACATCCTTCATACCTAAGAGGAGATGAAATTTTGAAAAGCAAGATTAAGAAATTTTTTAAAAACCCATATAACGGTGCAGTAAATAGCTTTAAAGTAAGAGGAATACAATTTATTATTACTATATCCTTTACCCTTATTTCGATTTTGGCTATGTTATTTGTTGGAATTGTGATTTATAATAAGTTTTCTATTTCATTAGAAGATAATGCTACTCTAAGTACAAAGCAATTAGTGAATCAGGTGAATTCTAATATTGAGTACTATTTAAAGGGCACCAAGGAAGTATCAAATTTGTTAGAAAAAAATATTTATCTAAATCAAAAAATTCCAAATAGTAAGCTGAAAGATCAAATGAATATAATACAGAATATTAGAGGGGATATTGCAAGTCTAGCTGTTTTTTCAGACAAGGGAGAACTTATAATTGAATCCTCTACTTCAGTCTTAAAGGATAATGTAAATGTAGTTAATCAAGATTGGTTTAAATCAGCACTAAATAAATCAGATAACCTTAGGTTTTCATTACCTCATGTTCAAAATCTTTTTAATGGAAAGCATGATTGGGTTGTTTCGCTTAGCAGAGCTATATATTTTTATAAGGGTAACGAAAGGGTACGTGGAGTGCTTTTAGTTGATATGAATTATAGCACTATAGGTGAGATTTGCCAAAATATATCTATAGGAAAAAGAGGTTATATTTATATTGTTGATTCTGATAATAATATTATATATCATCCAGAACAACAGCTTATTAACATAGGTTTAAAATCTGAAAACCGTGAGGATTATTTAGGTAGCTATTTAGAAAATTCTGATGAAGGGAAGCAGCTTATCACAATAAAAACAGTAGATTATACTAATTGGAAGGTTGTAGCAGTTGCATATATGTCAGAAATATTGGATTTTAAAAAAACTAGTACTAACTTCATAGGATGGATTTTATTTGTTTGTATCATATTAATTATTTTTATATTTGGATTTATATCAGCTAAGATATCACATCCAATAAAGCAGTTAGAGGAGTCTATGAAGATGGTAGAAGCAGGAGATTTTAATATATATATTGATGTTAAAGGGGAAGATGAGGTGGAGAGATTATCTACAGCCTTTAATTTGATGATTTCTAAAGTTAGGTACCTTATGGCACAAATAGTGATAGAGCAAGAAGCAAAAAGAAAAAGTGAATTAAATGCACTACAAGCGCAAATCAATCCACACTTTCTATACAATACTTTAGACTCAATAGTTTGGATGGCAGAAAATGAGAAAAATGATGGTGTAATAACAATGGTAACCGCTCTTGCTAAGCTATTTAGAATAAGTATAAGCAGGGGTAAGAATATCATTACAGTTAGGGAAGAAATGGATCATGCAAAAAATTATTTGATAATTCAAAAGATTAGATACAAAAATAAGTTTGTATTTGAAATTATAAATCAAAAGGAAGTTTTAGAATATAAAACCTTAAAGCTAATATTGCAGCCACTTATAGAAAATTCAATTTACCATGGTATCGAGTATATGGTAGACGAAGGGTTTATAAAGATATCAGTTTCCGTTACTAATGGTAAATTATTATATGAAATATGTGACAATGGACTGGGAATTGAACCAGAAGTATTAAAGCACATACTTGAGTACAGGGAAAAAGATAATACAAGCTCCGGAGTTGGAGTGAAAAATGTACATGAGAGAATTCAGCTAAGCTATGGCAGTGAATTTGGACTTGAAATACAAAGTGAAATTGAAGAGGGGACTACAATTAAAATTTGGCTACCTCTTATAAAAGAATAGAGCTGGGGTGATTTATATGTTTAAAAAGAATATGTTAATAATTTTCTTGTTTATCATTCTCCTTATATCACCATTTTTATTCGGAATCGTGAATTTAAGTACTAAGGGAGAAGAAGAGTCTAAAAAAATATCATTAATATTAAAAAATCAAAATGGTGACTATTTTAAAAATGTTAGAATGGGTGCTACGGTGGCTGCTAAAGAATTTAATGTAAAGGTAGAGTTTAATTCTCCTATCTATGAAACTGATATTGATGGGCAAATAGCCTTGGTGAATGCAGCTATTGAAAGAAAAGTGGATGCCCTAATATTGGCACCATGTGATTATGATAAACTTGCAAAGGTAACTGAAAAAGCTATAGGTGAAAAAATACCAGTACTCGTCATAGACAGTAAATTAAATACTAATAAAATTAGTAGTTATATAACTACAGACAATGTTAAAGCCGGAAAAATGGCGGGTCAAAAGCTTGTTTCACTATGTGATTTAAACTCACGAATTGCTGTTATTAATTTTGTTGAAGGCGCAAGAAACAATAAAGAGAGAGAAGAAGGCTTGTGGTCCATAATATCAAAACACCCCAAATTAAAGTTGGTATATAAGGAGTATGTGGCAGCAGATTCAAAGAGCGCATCAGTGCTTACAAAAAAACTTGTGTTAGGTGATGATAAAGTTAATACAATAATAGCATTAAACTACATAAGCTCTATAGGAGTAGCAGAGGCAATTGCGGAAATAGGCCTGGCAGGAAAAGTGAATGTCATCACTTTTGACAATACTCCAGAACAAATAGAATTCTTAGAAAGTGGAGTAATACAAGCTACCCTTACTCAAAGTCCCTTTGGTATGGGATATTTAGCAGTTAAATATGCAGCTCTAAAGCTGCAAAACAAGAAAATTCCAAAGTATGTTGACACTGGCGTAGTTGTAATAGATAGGGATAATATGTATAAACCAGAAAATCAAAAAATATTATTTCCTTTTAAACAATAAATATATATAAAAATTTACAGGGAGAATTATAATGAATAATATGAAAAAAATTATAATAGTTTTGGCAATGGCGTTTATTATAGTAGCTATTTTTAAAGGGTGTGTAAGCGGAGATACTTATTCAAAGAATGGATATAAGGGGAAATTACCAAAAGTAGGTGCAGCTATTTATAAATATGATGATGAATTTATGTCTTATATACGTAATTCAATGGAAAATGATGCATATGGAAGAATAGCATTGAATATGAATGATTCTCAAAATGATCAAAATATACAGTTACAACAAGTTGATGAAATGATTTTAAAGGGGTCCAGAGCTCTCGCCATAAATTTAGTCCAGCCTAAAGCGGCAAAGGATGTAATTAACAAAGCAAGAGCGGCTAACCTGCCAGTTATATTTTTTAACAAGGAACCAGATGCATCAGTACTAAACAGTTATGATAAAGCATGGTTCGTAGGTGCAGATTCAAAGGAATCTGGAATTTTGCAAGGTAAAATGATAGTTGACCTTTGGAATGAAAATAAAAGTAAATGGGATAAAAATCAAGATGGAAAGCTTTCATACGTATTACTTAAGGGTGAACCAGGGCATCCTGATTCGGAGGCCCGCAGTAAATATGCACTAGATGAGATTAAGAAGGCAGGTATTTCCGTAGAAGAGTTAGCACAGGCTACAGCCATGTGGGACGACGCAAAAGCAAAGGAAAAAATGGATGGATGGATATCCAAGTTCAATGATAGGATAGAATTTGTAATTTCTAATAATGATGTTATGGCACTTGGGGCATTAGATTCACTAGAAAAAGCAGGCTACTTATCTGAAAAAAAATTTATTCCTGTAGTTGGAATAGACGCCATTCCAACTGCTATTAAAAAGATAAAAGAAGGTACTATGGTTGGTACAATATTAAATGATGCCAGTAGTCAGGGCAGGGCAATAATCGATTTAGTTACAAATGCTGCAAATGGTAAAAATATTGTTAATGGTACTTCTTGGAAAATAACCAATGATAAATATGTGCGTATTCCTTATGTGACTATAATAAAAGATAATATAGATGTAGCGGAGCAGGCTTACAAATAATTATGGATTGATTATTAAAATACCATAGGATTTTAATATATAACAGTAGGATTTTGTATTAATAATAAACCTTTTTGATGTTATCATTAGCACAAGTTAACGTTTACACTAAAATTTAGAGGGGGAAAATTCATGAAAAAGGCAATTACAATGATTTTAGTAACAGCAATGGCTACCAGCTTATTAGCAGGTTGCTCAAGTAAAACTAAAACACCAACTACTGATACAAAAAAGGTATCTATAGGATGCACAATTTACAAATTTGATGATACCTTCATGACAGGAGTTCGTAATGCAATATCTGCAGCTGCAACTGATGCTAAATCAAGTGTAGAAATTGTTGATAGTCAAAACTCATCAGCAACGCAAAACGACAAAATAGATTTGTTTATAACTAAGAAAGTAAATGCACTACAAATAAACCCTGTTGATCAAGCAGCATCAGATGCAATTATAACTAAGGCAAAGAATGCTAATATACCAATTGTATTCTTTAATCGTATGCCTTCAGCCGCTGACCTTAGTAAATGGGATAAACTTTATTATGTAGGAGCAAAACCTGAACAGTCAGGAGTAATGCAAGGCAAGATTTTAGCTGAGTATTGGAAAGCTCACCCAGAAGCAGATAAAAACAAAGATGGAATTATGGATTACGTTATGCTCACTGGTGAACCAGGACATCCTGATGCTATTGCTAGAACTAAATCTTCTATCGATGAAATAGTAAAGCAAGGAATAAAAGTTAATGTTATTGCTAGTGATACTGGTATGTGGGATCGTGTTAAAGCTCAAGATAAACTACAATCAATTATAGCTGCAAAAGGTGATAAAATTGAAGCAGTACTTGCTAATAACGATGACATGGCTCTTGGTGCTATATCAGCATTAAAAGCTGCTGGATACTTTAAAGATAGTAAGTTTATGCCTGTTGTTGGTGTTGACGCTACAGCTCCTGGTATTGCTGCCCTTGCTGATGGTACTTTACTTGGAACAGTACTTAACGATGCTAAAAATCAAGGAATTGCTACATTCAAGCTTTCACAATTACTTGCAGAAGGTAAGGTTCCAACTACTGAGAATGTTGGATACACTCTTACAGATAGTAAATATGTATGGATAGATTATAAGCCAATAACTAAAGCTAATATGGCTGATGCTAAATAAATCACTATTTTTATAGTTTATTAAATGTTTTAAAATTAACTAAAGTACAATAGGGTTTCTATTGTACTTTGGTTTGTTAATGAATTTATAAAAAATAATCATCATTAAGGTATACAGGAGGCATTACAATGAAGGAAGATAATTATTTGCTGGAGTTAAATAATATATCCAAAACCTTTCCTGGTGTAAAAGCATTAGACGATGTAACTCTTAAAGTGCGTGCTGGTAAGGTACATGCCCTGATGGGTGAAAATGGTGCGGGTAAATCTACACTTATGAAATGCCTTTTCGGTATATACTCGCAGGATTCAGGAGAAATATTTTTAAATGGTGAAAAGGTAGTAACAAACAATTCAAAAGAAGCTCTAAATCTAGGAATTGCAATGATTCATCAGGAAATTCACCCTGTTAAATTTCGTAATGTAATGGAAAATATGTGGCTTGGACGGTTGCCAATGTATGGTATTGGACCTTTTAAATTAGTTGATGAGAAAAAAATGTATAAGGATACCCAGGAACTTTTTAAAAATCTTGGAATTGATGTTAAGCCAGATACAATAGTTGGGAACTTATCTGTTTCTATAGTACAACAGATGGAAATAGCAAAGGCAGTTTCCTACGATGCAAAAGTAATAATTATGGATGAGCCTACATCATCTCTTTCTGAGACCGAAGTAGAACATTTGTTTAGAATAATTCGGGATTTACAAAAAAAAGGAGTTGCAATAATTTATATATCCCATAAGATGGAGGAAATTCTCAAAATCTCCGATGAAGTATCTATAATGCGAGATGGGAAGATGATGGGCACTTGGGACGCTAGTGAACTTACAACTGATATGATAATTAAAAAAATGGTAGGACGTGATTTGACTAATAGATTTCCTGAGAGATGCAATGTTCCTGGGGATGAGATCCTTAGGATCGAAGGGTTTACATCTCCCTATCCAAGATCTTTCAAAGGTGTTTCTTTTAATCTAAGAAAGGGAGAAATACTTGGTGTAGGAGGTCTTGTTGGTGCTCAAAGAACAGAGATTATGGAAGCAGTTTTTGGTCTTAGGAGCTTGCAATCCGGGAAGCTTTTTATAAATGATAAGCAAGTTAGTATTAAGTCACCAATTGATGCAAAAAAATATAATATGGCACTAATTACAGAGGAACGTAGGGCGACAGGTATATTTCCAGTTTTATCAGTTATGGAAAATATGGTGGTGGCAAACCAGTCAAAATATCTGAATAAAATGGGAATTTTAGACGATAAAATGCGAAAAAATGATTCGATTAAGAGTATGAAACAGTTAAACGTAAAAGCACCTTCATTTAAAGAACTTATACAAAATTTGTCTGGTGGTAATCAACAGAAGGTATTACTAGCTAGATGGCTTCTTACAGAGCCAGATATACTAATTCTTGATGAACCAACACGTGGTATCGACGTAGGTGCAAAATTCGAGATTTATACAATTATTACGGAACTTGCAAATCAAGGTAAAAGTATTATAATGATATCTTCTGAAATGCCTGAACTTTTGGGTATGTCTGACAGAATAATGGTAATGTGTGAGGGTCATCTTTCTGGTATTATTGATGGGAAAACAGCTACAGAGGAAGAGGTAATGCTACTTGCTAGCAAGTATATGGAATAGTGAGGGGGAGAGGTAAATGGAAAGGTTAAAAAGTAAAAACATACAGGCTTTTTTAAAGCAAAATGCTATTTATGTGGTACTTATAGTACTAATAATAGGTATTGCAATAAAGGATCCACGTTTCATTTCATGGGGTAGTTTTGCTAATGTTTTGACTCAAAGTTCAACAAGAATAATTATAGCACTGGGAGCTTGTTTTGCGATTTTAACTGCTGGAGCTGATCTTTCTGCAGGACGTGTGGTAGGTCTTTCTGCAGTTATATCCGCTTCAATGATTCAAGCTACTGAGTATACGAGCAAGTTTTATCCCAATTTAGGACATTTAAATATAATGATTCCTATTTTAGCAGGTGTTATAGCAGGCGGTATAGTTGGACTTTTAAATGGTTTCATAGTATCAAGATTTGATGTACCACCATTTATAGCAACCCTGGGTACAATGGTTATTGTTTATGGAGCAAACTCAATTTATTTTGATATGGCGCCTAATAGGTCACAGCCTATAGGTAGTTTAAGGAGTGATTTTGCTGCACTTGGAACAGGATCATTTTTAGGAATTCCATATATAGTAATTATAGCAGCACTGGTTACTGTAATAATATATGTGGTTTTAAATAAGACAAAGCTTGGTAAAGATGTATATGCTATAGGTGGAAATAGGGAAGCTGCTACTGTTTCAGGTATTAATGTACGAAATTCACTATTGAAAATATATGTAATTGCAGGTCTGCTTTATGGTTTAGCTGGTGTTCTTGAAGCAGCAAGAACTGGTGGGGCAACAAATAATTATGGTAATGGTTATGAATTGGATGCCATTGCAGCCTGCGTTGTGGGTGGGTGGTCGGTATCTGGAGGTGTGGGTACTGTACCAGGAATTGTAGTAGGTGTACTTATATTTAGTGTAATCAATTACGGATTAACATTTATAGGGATTAATCCATATTGGCAGCAGATAATAAAAGGTGTAATTATAGTATCAGCAGTTGCAGTGGATATAAGAAAGTACCTTCGTAAAAGATAAAAATAGTATAACTATATTTAAATTTCTAAGTAATATCGCTGGATATATATTAATCCAGCGATATTACTCTGTAATCTATTAATGCTATTGTTAAGTTAGGTTTTTTTTGTTAAAATAGAATTGGTAACGTATTTTAAGAATTTGTCCCAGTGGGATGAATTAGTTCCCAAGGGTGCTAAGGCACAGTAAATTACCATCTACATATGGAAGGAGATAATATTATGATTTATTCAACAGAAGTTTCAGAAATGATGTGTGTTGCAAAAGGACCTAATCATGGATCAGCACCAATTCCTGAAGAAGGAAAATGGGTACAAAGTAAAGAAATTAAAGATATCTCAGGTTTAACACACGGAATTGGCTGGTGTGCTCCGCAGCAAGGTGCCTGTAAGCTTACTTTAAATGTAAAAGAAGGCATAATACAAGAAGCATTAGTTGAGGTAATAGGATGTTCAGGTATGACTCACTCAGCTGCAATGGCATCAGAAATACTTCCAGGAAAAACTATTTTGGAAGCATTAAACACAGATTTAGTATGCGATGCAATAAATACAGCTATGAGAGAGTTATTTCTTCAAATTGTTTACGGAAGAACTCAAACAGCATTCTCTGAAGGTGGACTACCTATAGGTGCTGGACTTGAAGACTTAGGTAAGGGTCTTAGAAGTCAAGTTGGTACAATGTATGGAACACTAGCTAAGGGCCCAAGATATTTAGAAATGGCTGAAGGTTATGTTACTAATATAGCACTAGATCAAAACAATGAGATAATAGGTTATAAATTTGTTCAACTTGGAAAAATGATGGATATGATTAAAAAAGGTATGGATGCTAATGAAGCTATGGAAAAAGCTACTGGAAGTTATGGTAGATTTGATGAAGCTACAACAGTAATCGATCCAAGACAAAAATAATATAGAAGGAGGAATAATTAAATGGCTTTATTTGAAAGTTTTGAAAGAAGAATAGATCAAATAGTACCTGTATTAAACAAGTACGGAATAAATTCACTAGAAGAAGCAAGAACAATTTGTGAAGAAAAAGGTATAGATGCGTTTGATATAGTAAAAGGAATTCAACCTATAGCCTTTGATAATGCTTGTTGGGCATATACAGTAGGGGCTGCTATAGCAATTAAAAAAGGTTGCACAAAAGCGGCTGATGCGGCAGTATATATAGGAGAAGGGCTTCAATGCTTCTGTATACCAGGTTCTGTTGCTGATGATAGAAAAGTTGGAATTGGACATGGTAATTTAGCAGCTATGCTTCTTCGCGAAGAAACTAAATGCTTTGCATTTTTAGCTGGACATGAATCATTTGCAGCTGCTGAAGGAGCAATTGGGCTTGCGAGAGCTGCCAATAAAGTAAGAAAAGAACCACTAAAAGTAATACTTAATGGTCTTGGAAAAGATGCAGCTTATATAATTTCAAGAATTAATGGGTTTACATATGTTCAAACAAAATTTGATTACTATACTAGTAAATTAGATATAGTTAAAGAAATAGCTTTTTCAACAGGAGAAAAATCTAAGGTTAGATGTTACGGATCAGATGATGTACGTGAAGGCGTTGCAATAATGCATTTTGAGGGAGTAGACGTTTCAATTACAGGAAACTCAACAAACCCAACAAGATTCCAACACCCAGTTGCTGGAACTTATAAAAAAGAATGCCAAGAGCAAGGTAAGAAATTCTTCTCAGTTGCATCAGGTGGTGGTACTGGAAGAACTCTTCACCCAGACAATATGGCAGCAGGTCCTGCTTCATACGGAATGACTGATACTATGGGAAGAATGCATTCAGATGCACAATTCGCAGGTTCTTCATCAGTACCCGCTCACGTGGAAATGATGGGACTTATAGGTATGGGAAATAACCCTATGGTTGGAGCTTCAGTTGCAGTTGCGGTTGCAGTTGAAGAGGCAATGAGTAAATAAATTTTTTGTTGTCAACAAACAATAAACATTAGTCTAGACTGTATAATTAGTGAAAGTTTTACTTTCACTAATTATACAGTCTTTTTTTTTACACCCACAACCCCTAACTGTCAGGTCTTAAAAAAATAAAAAACTAACCCGATCTCCAACACGCCACCCCACACAAAACAAATCATTCCTTGCCTCTTAATTCTTGCAAGTTTTCTCCTGCCTTTATTTCTACATTGTCTCGTATAGAATTAGGAATGTTTTTTTATTAACAGGATAAGTAAAGAGAATCTTCTTTTTTACACTAAAGAAACATCCCAATTGATGACTCTGTCTCTTCATAAAATGTATATCCTAAACTATTATAAACCGACAATGCTCTTTTATTTGCACTCCATACTTCCAAGCTTGATTCCTTAATATTCAAAGCTTTTAAACATTCGAAGGCTCTAAGTATTAAATTTTTACCAATACCTCGGTTTCTCCATTCCTTTGAAACAAACAAATCATCTACCCAACCATATTTGGTGTTTGACTCATTTTCTTTCACAATAATTATGATATTACCTAGGATTACACCTTCATGCTTGGCTGCTATACTCAGCCACTGATTTTCACTTCTCAATTTTTTTAAATCCTCTAAGGAATAACCCCCATTAAATACTTTATTTTGCTTTTCCACTAACTGGATTATCTCATCTTCGTCTATAAGCTCAAGTTTAACAAAATCAATACCATTAATATCTGCTATCTCGAAATTTTCCTCAGTTAACTCTTTTTTTATTATATGCATACCCTCATCGTACTTGAAACCTTCTTTAGAAGAATAATATGCAATATTCTCTTTGTTATCCGAAAAACAACAATGGTAGACCCTTACATCAATATCTTTGTTCTCTTCTTTTATAGCACGCGCGCGCTTCATTATTTCATCAAACATTTGATCTTTTAACAGAGTCTTATTTGCAACATCTGTCACCTTAATATCAATATAAATATTTAATCTAGGTTTTTCAGCTAAATCAGAATCCATAAAAGGTGAAATTACAGCTTCCCCTACTAATTTATTATCTTTGTCATAAGCTTCTAACATATGTTTTCTTTTACTATCTTTTATTGTATATATCATAATGTCCCCCTATTTTTAAATTTAATTTTTAATAATAATCTTATATCAGCTATCATTCTTTTCTTCTTTTAAATTTTTATAAACTATCTTTCTTATTGATTCACTACTCAAACAAAATATTTCTGATAACTCTTCTATATTTAAGCCTTCTTTGTATTTTTTATGAATTTCTCCATTTCTAAAGGTTATTTTTTGACGTGATCCACTCTTTACTCCCCAAGTTACTCTTACGTTATCAAGTTGAGGTATATAAATTCTTTCACCTTGTACATAATTTTGTATTTCTCTTAGTAGTTCAGGAGGAAACATATCCTTTGCATTTTTATAATTCAATAAATAAACCCCCTTGAATATAAATTTCTACTTACCTTTCTAGAATCATATCTACCCAAAATTCAAAAGGGGCAAACCCATTTTTTTCACAAGCGGAAATTGCATTCTGGCAATCTCTATTCAAGTAAATATAAACATTATCTTCTGAGGAACTCTTTGATAAATGTTTTATTGTTTTACCTAGAATATATTCGTTAACTCCATTGTTATCATAATCAGGGTGTACAGTAAAATTATCAATCCACACCTTTTCTGAATCTAATGATGGAATAATACCAGCAATAATACTTCCATTTGTAGTTTTTATGAATTTTGCATTATTGATGGTGAAGTCTTGTTTTAGCATTTCAAGAAATTCATCATAGGTGCAGTTTGTAAAATACTTCAGGTTTTTAATTGATTCGTTCTTATAATAAAAGTAAACAATATCCTCTAAAATATCATCAGAATAATTCACTAGTTCTAGGCCTTCTTTAAGGTTACTAACTTCACTCACAGGAAGGTCTGCTTGTCTCTTCATATACATTCTGTACTTAGGTTCAAATCCATTTCTTATTATTGTTGGTATGAGATATTGGGAAAGTGTTGGATAATATTCAATCTCACCATATTCAAGAGACTGAATAATGAATTTCTCTGAAGTATCTTCAGTAATAAACCACTCTTTAATGTTGGAAATAGATTTTTCAATTAAATCAAATCTTTTATCCCAACTTGATGGAAGAATTAGGGTTGCTCTTAAAGTATTATCTGCTTGAATTAAATGGTAAAGATGATAAAGGCAGTAACCCTCATCAAGATAATCAATTAAAAAAAGCCCCTTATCGTTATATGAATTATATCTATCAAAATCATGAAAAGGCATCTTGATAAATGGTAGCATAGGAATAAAGTTATTTTTTCCATATTCTATCTTTTGCGAGAATTCTTTCATAGTGTCTGATGTTATTTTTTTAATATTATACATAATAAACTACCTCCAAAATATTTGAAATAAGATGGTAATAGGATTATTATTGCATATATTAAATTGGAATAAAAGGTAAAAAATGATTGCACTAATTTTGTACCTCTTTGAATAAAAAATAAATGCAATTGTCAACTAACAATAAAGTGTACAGTCAGTGAAAGATTTCTTTTCACTGACTGTACAGCCTTTTTAATTTTACGGCCCAATTACTAATTGTCAGGTCTTAAAAAAATAGAAAATCCTTTAACGAATTTAAAATGCTTAAAAAATATAGAGCTGATTATTAAAGATGGTGAAATTGTAAAAAACGAATTAGGTATTTAAATAAAAATAGAATTTGGTCATTATTATATTAGGATAAGTTTAAAGAATACAAAAGATGATATTGCTCCCAGAGCTGACAACACTTTAGACGATGCATATTATTTGGCTGAATACCAAGTTTATGGTGATTTAGATGATATAGCAAAGTTTTTGAAGAAAATATTAGCAAGTATGATAGTTACTACATGATTTTCAAGGAGCAATTATGCAGCACTACTAAAAGATACCATTAGACATGGTTATTTTAGTACGATATAGTATACTTAGGTTTTGAAACGAGCCATATACTATCGTTAATGTGTCAATTGTGATGCTTGATAGTGAAATTCTTGAAGAAAATAATTAGTTTTTATATGTTGTAATTTATAGTTTTTATTATAAATGAGAGTATAAAAGAAGTTATTTAGTATTCAAGAACCACATTCATTTATGTGTGGGAGTTTCAGCGAGGAAATAGATTAATGATTTTTAAAATATAATTACAAGCAATTTAATCAATTATTAAGCCCCTTATTAGCTAATTAATATTGGAATTGTTTAAAGAAATTTTCAAAAAAACACAGGCTATTTTCCTGTATTTGTGTCTTTTTTTCTAAGTTTAACCCATGTCATAAGTAGCAATATCAATACTATTGTAAAAATACCTGATAATATAAAGCAAACTCTAGCCCCGTATTTCTCAGCTACAAATCCTGAAAATAAACTTCCTATAGGAGTGAATCCAGCAAACACAAGTGAATATACACTCATTACTCTTCCTCTGTATTCATCTTTAGAATTTAGCTGCAGCGTGGAATTAGCAGTGGTGGAAAAAAACATATTAAATATGCCTGTTATAGCTAAGCTTAGTGCAGTAAAATAATATAAATTGCTCATGCCAGTGACAATTAACATTATGCCAATTGCAATAGAGCTACCTATCATAAGAATTCTATTTGGACCGCCTTTACTTTTCAAGGAAACAAGAACTGCTCCAATAAGAGAACCTGCACCAAGGGCAGACAATAAAATTCCATAGGTTTTTGCATCCATATGCAGTATATTTTTCGTAAATACAGGTATTAAAACACTATAGTTAAAAACAAATATCCCCATAATACTAACTAATATTAAGGTTTCTAATAAAACGGGATTCTTTTTTATGTATCTAAGACCATTCACTATTTCCCTTAATATGCCTTCTTGCGAACTTTTCATTCTTACATAAGCCACTGCTTCAATGTGAACTAGCCCATAGATTACTGCCATAAAGCTAAAACCATTTAACAAAAAACACCATCCCGCGCCAAGGTATCCCATAAGCATAGCTCCAATAGCTGGTCCGATAATTCTTGCTAAATTAAAAGTAGCAGAATTTAAAGCAATGGCATTCATTAAATCTTCTTTTCCTACAATTTCCATATTAAAAGCTTGCCTAGTTGGCATATCTAGTGTATTGCAAAATCCAAGACATAGTGCTAGAACTAGTATGTATTCGTACTTCACAGTATGTGTAAATACTAATCCAGACAATATAAAAGCTAGTAGCATGGATATTGTCTGAGTGAAAATCAGTATTTTTTTCTTTGGAAACTTATCTGTTATTACCCCCGCAAACAATGAGAAAAAAGTTACTGGTAAAAACTGCAGGGTTCCAACAAGACCAAGCAAAAATGCAGAATCTGTTATGGAAAGCACTAGCCAAGATTGCCCTATGTTTTGTGTCCAAGTACCTATTAAGGAAACACATTGTCCAAGCCAAAAATATCTATAATTCTTATGTGTAAGAGCGTGAAAGTTATTGTTAATAAATCTCTTAGTAGAAGCGACTATATGCATTATTATCATCTCCTAATTTGCTGCATCATTTGTGGTGGTGGCATTTTTACCCATTCTTTCTAATAGTACTAATGCAGTTTCCTTTTCCTCTTCACTAAATCCCAAGAATAAAATATCTGTCCAAGCCATCATGGCTTTTCTTACCGTAGGTTTTATTTTTAACGCTTTATCAGTAAGGTAAACATTATATGCTCTCTTATCTTTTTTATCTACTATTCTAATGATATATTCATCATCCTCTAACTTTTTAATAGCCTTTGCTGTGGTACCTTTATCAATCTTAAGGTAATCCGATAATTCTTCCTGCCTTATTCCATCTTTCTTATATAATGCATTTAAAAAAATATATTGACCTTTATTAATATTATATTGCTTAAGTTGCCTTCCCACATATTCATGGCCATGCCTGTGCAAAAGAGAAATCCATCTTGCCACAGAGTTTCTATTTTCATTCATTTATTTATACCTCCAGAATTAGTTGCATTCCCTACTAATTTAATGATATATCATTATAGTTTCCAATGCAACTATAATTTAGGGTAAAATTGTTTTATGTGGATAAATTCCCACAAAAAAACAGAGCCCAACTTGTGAGCTCTGTTTTTGTTTATATATTATTTATGTGTTTTTATTTCATTTTCAGTTAAAAAATCTACGTATGAAGTTAAAATTTCATCTTCAGCGGAGCAACTTTGTTTATAATACCAGTCTTTAACGGTTTTATCGATTTCAGCATCTGTACCCTGGGGTTTGAATGGGTATACAACGATAAGTTTTTTTGTTCCTTTATCTCTTAATCCGATTTTTTCAACACTTGCAAAATTTTTCATAACAATTTGCCTCCTTTTTGATCAGTCAACAGAGACTGTCTATATCTGATTATTTATTTTTGATTACAGTAGCATTGTAAATATTAATTATAGCACTAATGTTATACAAAAACTCCTCAAATTGCAAATATTTAAATTGAATCAATGGGAAGATACTCAAAAAATAGTTTTATATAAAGGTTATTAATATAATTTGTAGAATAAAATATATATACAAAAGCAAAGGGAACATTATTACCTTATGATAGGTAGAAGTTATAGAGAACTTTAAAATGGATTGCTATTGTATTCCAATTATAAATATATGAAAACTTAGGAGGAAAAATAGGATGTTTGAAAAAAATTATAAAAAAACAGATGAGGCAGTTTGGCAGGGGAGAACTGATAGTGAAACCAATTATGATGCCTTTAGATGGCATCAATGTGTAAATATGATAGATTTAAAAAGCCTTGATTTAGTTGCATACACAGGAAAACTTGGGTTTGCTTTTATTGGTTTTTGCTGTGATGAAGGGGTAAGGCTTAACAGGGGAAGAATAGGTGCAGCAAAGGGTCCCCAAAGTATAAGAAATGAATTAGCCAAGCTTCCATGTAATTTTTTACAAGAGGTAAAACTTTTTGATGCAGGAGATATATTTTGCGAAGATTGCACACTTTTGGAAAGCCAAGATATTTTATCTAAAGCAATAGAAAGGGTTTTAAGCTTAAATCTGTTTCCTATTGTTTTGGGAGGCGGACATGAAGTTGCTTTTGGAAATTATATGGGTATATTAAATTATTTATCACAAAAAAGTAAAAAGCCTAATATAGGTATAGTAAATTTTGATGCTCATTTTGATTTGAGACCTTATACACAAGGAGGAAGTTCCGGAACAATGTTTAGACAAATAGCAGATATTTGTAGCTACAGAGAGCTTAAATACTCTTATATGTGTATTGGTGTTCAAAAGCACAGTAACACTATAGATCTTTTTAAAACGGCTGATAGACTAGGAGCTAAATACATGCTTGCAAAGGATATTATAGATGGAGATGATTGTAAAGTTATAAATAAAATTGACGATTTCATAAAATTAAAAGATTATATATATGTAACTATATGTTCAGACGTATTTTCTACAGCTTTTGCTCCAGGGGTAAGTGCATCTCAGCCACTTGGACTAGATCCTGAACGTGTACTAAAATTTGTTAAATACATTTTAAAATCAAATAAAGTGGTAAGCTTTGACATTGCAGAAGTTTCACCAAGATTTGATCAAGATGATATTACAGCAAACTTAGCAGCTATATTAATTTTTTCTGTTGTTAATACACTTTGTGAAATAAATAGCTTATCTATCTAAAGGGGATATGCAAGGCACTCATTTGAGTGACTCATTAAAAAGTAAGAACCTGAGTGAATACTCAGGTTCTTACTTTATGTTTTTTTATTGCTTCAATATTTATCTTAAGTATCTATATTTTTATCCATATAAATTATCTCCCAAAGATGACCATCCAGATCCTGAAAACTCCAACCATACATAAAACCTTGATCATTGGGTTTATTGGAGGTCTTTCCACCAGCGGCTAGAGCTTTATTTACAATTTTATCAACTTTCTCCTTGCTATCAACAGATAATGCCACAATGACTTCTGTGTTTTTTTTAGCATCAGATATTTCTTTATTTGTAAATGTTTTAAAAAATCTTTCAATTAATAACATTATGAATATGTTATCGCCAACATTCATACATGTGGCATTTTTATCAGTAAATTGAGGATTAAATGTAAAACCAAGTTTAGTAAAAAAATCCATGGATTTAGTAAGATTTTTAACTGGTAAGTTAACAAATATTTTTGTATTGTTATTCATAAAATCATCACCTTTCTTTTTTAATTTTAAATAAAAACTAAAAGTTGTAAGAAAACAGTTTTATTTCATTTAGCTAAAACAATAAAATATTTAAGGAATTGACAAATAACAATTATTATTGAGTTATTATAGCATATTGAAACTTATTTGCCCACCTAGTAATATAAATTTTGTAGAGTTATTTAAAAAATAATTATTTTAACTTATTTCATTTCAAACCCTTGCTCATTTAAAAAATCTTTCATATGTGGTCGTTGAGGTTTGTCCATTAGATCAGATACTTGGTTTGTCCAGGTGTCTGATCTTTTTCCATTAGTTCTTTTTTTATAATACGCACTAACCTGTGCATCGTATTCTTCTACTTTTTTAGCATCACCATCTATATTATACTCATCCGTTTTAAATATTACGTCTAGTGGTAACCTTGCTTTTATACCTGGTGCATCATCTGGATAACCAAGACACATTCCAAATACGGGGTATACTCCAGAAGGTATATTTAAAATTTTACATATTTCTGTGGGGTTATTTCTTATACCACCTATATAAACCCCACCTAGTCCTAGTGATTCAGCAGCAATTAAAGCATTTTGAGCAGCAAGAGTAGCATCCACAGTTGCTAAAATAAAAGTTTCTGTGTATCCCTCTGCCATAGTTTTATGGTTAATTTCACAGGATGTTTTGGTACGATTCAAATCAGCGCAGAAAACTAAAAATAATGGACACGCTTCTACATAACTTTGATCTCCTGAAAGATATGCTATATTTTTTCGTTTAGACTTATCCACAACACTTATGATTGTATAGGCTTGAATAAAACTAGAAGTTGGTGCACTTTGTGCACATTCTATAATGGTTTTTATTTTTTCATTTTCTATAGGCTGATTTTTATATTTTCTTATGGATTTGTGAGCTTTTAATAAATTTATAGTTTCATTCATATATTCTACCACCTTAATTTATATTTATATCATTTACTTATGTTAATAATATACCACAAAATAATGAAAACAAAGTTAAATTATTCTTTAGAATTAGTATTTCTTTTAGAATTTTCAAACAAATCAACCTTTTTATGATATACTTAATTATAGAATTTGATACTAAATTAACCATGTTTACCAAAAACATAAAAGGAGACTTGAAATGATATCTAATAAGATGAAAAAATTAGTTGCTAATAGTTCTATAATAAGAGCTATGTTTGAGGAAGGCAAAAGATTATCTGTGATTCATGGAGAAGAAAACGTTTTCGACTATAGCTTGGGTAATCCAAATGTTGAACCACCTGAAAGTATTAAAAATGAAATTAATAAAATATTAAATGAAACTCCCTCTAAACTTGTACATGGATATATGAATAATTCTGGATATGAAGATGTAAGATCTAAAATAGCACAATTTATAAACAAAGAACATAACATAGATATTAATTCCAGTAACGTAGTTATGACCTGTGGAGCAGCTGGAGGATTAAATATTTTGCTTAAAACATTACTTAACCCTGAGGATGAAGTTATTGTTTTTGCACCATTTTTTGGTGAATACAGAAACTATGTAAATAATTTTGATGGTAAACTTGTAGTAGTTTCTACAGATATTAATACTTTTGAACCTGATATGAAAGTATTAAAAGATAAAATAAATAACAAAACAAAGGCAATTATTATGAACTCTCCCAATAACCCCACAGGTACTGTATATTCAGAAAAAGTTATACAAGACTTAGCAAAATTACTCTGTGAAAAAGAGGAAGAACTAGGTACAAGCATATATCTAATATCTGATGAACCATATAGAGAAATAGTTTATGACAATGCTTTTGTTCCATATATTTTAAAATATTATAAAAATTCCTTTATTGGATATTCATATAGTAAATCATTATCACTTCCAGGGGAGAGAATAGGGTATGTGGTTGCTAATACTAATATGGATTCCTTTGAAGATATAATGGGATCCTTAAATGTGGCCAATAGAATTTTAGGCTTTGTAAATGCACCATCACTATTCCAGAAGGTTATTGCAAATTGTCTGGAGACTAAAGTTGATGTGGGTATATATAAGTCCAATAGAGATGTTTTATACAATCATCTTATAAAAATAGGTTTTAAATGTGTAAAACCACAAGGGGCCTTTTATTTATTTATTAAAACACCAATAGCAGATGATAAAAAATTCTGTGAGGAGGCAAAACAGTTTAATTTATTACTAGTACCAGGGTCAGCATTTGAATGCCCGGGACATGCAAGGCTCGCTTACTGTATATCTCATGAAAAAATACAAAATTCACTACCAGCTTTTGATAAATTAGCTGAGTTATACGGAATTAAATAATACTTTAAACAATTTAGATTAAAAGATTAAAGGAAGCCACTTAGGGCTTCCTTTAATTTTTATTGTTATATATAACTACATTTTATTTGCGTTAAAAGTTCCCACCGTAGATGTCTTAGGGTTAAATACATGTTCTACTCTTGGTAATGATATCCCCAAAGTCTCGCGAAGTACATCCTCTACAGTTTCTACCGTCTTAATAGTTAATTGATTTTTAATTTCTTGGGGCACATCCTTTAGGTCAATTAAATTATCCTTTGGAATTAATATCTTTGTTATTCCAGCTCTTTGAGCTCCTATTAATTTTTCTTTAAGTCCTCCAATTGGAAGTACTGCGCCTCTTAAAGTTATTTCTCCTGTCATTGCAAGCTTTGGATCCACCTTTATGCCTGTAACAAGGGATGCAAGCGCAGTGAATAGTGTAATCCCAGCTGAGGGGCCATCTTTAGGAGTAGATCCTGATGGAACATGAATATGAAGATCTCTTTCCTTAAAGTTTATAGTGTTAATTGGTAACCTTGATTTAAGGAGACTTAAGGAAATCTTTGCGGATTCTTTCATAACATCTCCTAGTTGCCCGGTTAAGGTAACTTGCCCAGTCCCTAGCATGTCAGTAGCTTCGATGAAAAGTATTTCTCCGCCTACAGATGTAAATGCTAGACCTGTGACAACTCCTGGTGGATTATCCATTTGAGCCTTATCGTGGCTTGAAACTTTTCGTCCAAGTAAGTTATCTAGTGCATCTACTGTAACTTTAAATGGTAAATCTACCGTATTTGACACGATTTTCTCTGAAGTAACTCTAGCTAAGGTAGCTATTTGCTTTTTAAGTCCGCGAACTCCAGCTTCTAAAGTGTATTCACTAATTATTTTTTCTAATGCTTCATCTTCAATAACTAACTGGTCACTATTTAATCCATGTTCTTCAAGTACTGAAGGTATTAAATGATTTTTACCTATATGAAATTTTTCATTCATAGTGTAACTAGATATTGGGATTATCTCCATTCTATCAAGTAGAGGCCTAGGGATATTGTCTAGGGAGTTAGCTGTTGCTACAAAGAATACCTCTGACAAATCATAAGGTAAATCCAAATAATGGTCAGTAAAACTATTGTTTTGCTCTGGATCTAGTACCTCAAGTAATGCACTGGCTGGGTCTCCGTTGTAACCTGACATTAGCTTGTCCACTTCATCTAAAACCATAACTGGGTTTATTTCTCCCGATTTTTTAATACTTTGAAGAATCCTTCCAGGCATTGCACCTATATAAGTTCTTCTATGGCCACGAATTTCAGCTTCATCACGTATGCCACCTAAACTAAGTCTTATATATTTCCTATCAAGAGCCGCTGCAATACTTTTTCCTAAACTTGTCTTACCAGTACCAGGAGGTCCAACTAGTAATAAAATGGAACCCTTTTTATCGTTTTTAAGCTTCATAACTGCTAAATGTTGAATTATTCTATCTTTAACCTTTTCAAGTCCGTAATGCTGCTCATCTAAGATACGTCTTGCTTGTCCTAGATTAATAGCCTTAGCCTCAGTTTTTTTCCAAGGAAGTTGTACTAATAGATCCAAATAGTTACGTATAATATTATATTCAGAACTATTTTCGCTTTGACTTTCTAATTTTTCAAGTTCATCTAAGGCAGCATTTTTTATTTCAACTGGCATTTGGGCCTCTTCAATCCTATTTGCATAATTTTTATCTTTTTTAGAACCTTGACTTTTCCCTTCATTCAATTCATTTTGTATAGCTTTTAATTGTTCTCTTAGTACTGACTCTCTATAATTTTTGTTGGCTTTTTGCGTGAATTTTTCTGCCATCTCAAATTGCAATTTTAGAGATTCTTTCTGTTTTAGAAGGTAATCCATAAACTTAAGACTTCTCTCTTTTAAAGATTGAGTTTTAATTAACTGATACTTTTCTTCATTGGAAAGGGGCATAAATTGAGTAAGATGACCTATTAGTTTATTTAAATCCTTTTGCTCATCTACTATCTTCATGAATTGGTCTGAGCCCTTGAAATTTTCACTAACTTCACGAGTAACCTTTTTCACATAAGTAAGCATTTCTTCTTGACTCTTTTCTGTAAGATCAATAACATCAGGTGCAAGTTCAAATTCTACACGAGTAAAGCCAGTTCCTATACTAAGCTCTTTAACTTCTACCCTATCTAACACTTTAATTTTTAATTGGTATCCACTTTCTGTTTTTTCAACTTCATTCACATGAAAGGAAACTCCAACTTTATGAAAATCCTCTTGCGTTAACTGACTTTGGTTAAAGTTTTGTTTTAAAGGTAATGCAATACTAAATTGCTCCTTCTTAGCTAAATTTTCAAGTTCCTCTTCACTAATCTTATTTAACTTCAAAGTATAAGCCATTCCTGGTAATAAAACTATGTCTGATACAGGTATTACCATTCCATCTTTATTTTTCGCATCTATATTTATCATTATAATCATCCTTTCTTTAATAATATTTATAAGTGAATGTTCGTTTAATTATTTATTAATTAATAGCGAGATATTCTGCAATTACTAGTTTTACAAAATTTTCTCGCTTTTATAATTATATAAGCAGGGCATCTTGAATTATTGTAATCATTTCCTCAAGGAGCTGCACCTGTTCAACTTCTCCAATACATTGTTTAATAGCAATAGATTTTATTGGATAAAAAATTATAGCTATTAAATTATCATTTTTAAAATTTTTAATTACTCTTTTCTCTTTCATATTTTCCAGCAGTACGTTGAAATTATTTATGCCTTTTAGGGATGAGCATTGACTAGACAGGGCTGGGCAGTTTGAAAATTGATCTACAAAGTGAAATATTTCTCCATGTTCTTGTATATAGGTATAATACCCGCGGGTAAGTATTTCAATAAGTTGATGGCCATCCATGTCATCACTAAGCCTGCTAAGTAAATAATCAAAGATTTCTTCAGAGTACTCAATATATATATCTTGAAGCATTACCTCTTTATTCTCATAATAAACATAAACGGTAGCTGGGGAGACCCCTGCTTCTTTAGCAATCTTTGAAATAGAAGTACCATGAAAACCTTGCTGAAGTATTAGCTTAATCACTGCTTCTTTTATGCTCTTTTCTTTTCCGTCATCTTTTCTTCTCATTGGATCACCTCTAATAATTATATAATAAACGACCATTCGTTTATTGTCAATGGGGAAATTTTATTATTTTTATAAGAAGTATAGGTTTGTAACAGTTTTGAATATAAATGAGTGCTAATGCATTACAATTATCTATTGGACTTGTTGTAGTATTGTATATATAGTGTTATATGGATTACTTTATTAAAAAGGAGGCAATTAAATGAAAAATGAAGTTAGTATTAAAAAGATCAGAAGAGATGCAGAAGAGTCATTCAGAAAAGGTGATTATTTTTGCTCGGAGGCTATTGTTAGCTCAATAAAAAGCAATTTTGAAATTCCAATGCCAGATGAGATGATCGCAATGGCTTCAGGATTTCCTATTGGAATAGGAAAATCAAAGTGCGTCTGTGGTGCTGTATCAGGTGGAGTAATGTGCTTAGGTTATTTCTTTGGTAGAACAACTGGTGGAGACTCTAAAGTTCAAAATACTCTTAAACTTGCTAATGAATTACAAGAAAGTTTTAAAAATAATCACAAAGTCTTATGTTGTAAAGTCCTTACTCATGGAATGGACATGGCGTCTGGAGAACATAAAGCACAATGCATTTCATTTACTGGAGAAATAGCCCAAAAAGCTGCACAAATTATAGTTAGAGAACTGGGACTTGTAAATATTGATGAGTAAGGTGGTGAAAAATGGAAAGTTTAATTAAAAAAACACCAGTACCAATTGCAGGGCTTATGTTAGCAATAGCTGCAACTGGCAATCTATTATTATCTTATGGTGCTATATATAGGAACATCTTTGGGATTCTATCTGCATTAATATTATTGCTACTTATATTTAAAATAGCTTTTGATACAAAAGCAGTAGTAGACTCTTTTAAAAACCCGGTTGTTGCAAGCGTAATACCTACTTTTACTATGGGTTTAATGATTTTGGCAACCTATATAAAGCCCTATACTCCTTCAATATCCTTTAGCGTTTGGGTTTTTGGCTTATTAATGCATTGTTTCCTAATAATTTATTTTACAACAAAATTTATTTTAAACTTTGACATAAAAAAAGTTTTCCCTAGCTATTTTGTAGTTTATGTTGGTATTGTGGTAGCAAGTATGACTGCACCTACCTATAATCTCATTAGCCTTGGAAAAGGTATTTTTTGGTTCGGGCTTATATCATATTTATGCTTGCTACCTATTGTGATTTACAGGATATTTTTTATTAAGGAAATCCAAGAGCCAGCACTACCAACTATTGCTATATTTACGGCTCCAGCTAGTTTATGTTTAGCTGGATATTTAGCATGTTTTCCAGTGAAAAATAATTTTTTAGTAGGCTTTTTAGGAGGGTTAGCCTTTATAATGTTTCTAGGGGTGATTTCTTATTTACCAAAGTTGCTGAAAATTAAATTTTACCCAAGTTATTCTGCTTTCACTTTTCCAATGGTGATAAGCGCAGTTGCTATGAAACAACTTAATGGGTATCTAGTTAAAATTAAACAACCAATATATATGTTGAAATATTTGGTTAAAATCCAAGAGGTACTAGCTGTTTTAATTGTTATTTATGTTTTATCAAGATACTTTAAATTTCTGTTTCTTGAGAGTAAAAATCCCAAGAACGCTCAAATACAAAAAAGTATATGAACATGCAATAAAAAAGACTGTAATTAGATTTGATTTATAAATCTAATTACAGTCTTTTTTATTTAACGACAGAACTTATGTTCTAATATTAAAAAAATTAGTTTAGTAAAGAGCATAAAAAACATGTATTACGAAGGGACAGTTTAATTGGAAAATGAGTAAAATTAAAGAAAATAAATGAAATTTGAGAACTAAGGGTAAAATACAAATAATGTTTATTTTAGTATATATTATATTAAAAAAATGTTGTAATAATATGTTAATCGTATTACAATAATAATAATTATAGCAAAAAAGGTAAAATATTATAAATATAGTTGGCATATAGAAATATTTCAAATGCACTAAATAGAAAGAGTATTTTTTTATAAAGGAGCATAACTAATGAAGATTGTAGCAAAAAAAAGATTAGGAGATTTATTAGTAGAATCTAGAAAGATAGCTCCAGAACAACTTAAGAAAGTGTTAATGCAGCAGCAAGGCTCAGGTAAAAGGCTAGGAGAAATTCTTATTGAAGATGGTATTTTAAGTGAAGAGGATATTTTAGAAGTTCTAGAACAACAATTATGTATAAATAGAGTATATCTAGATATGGAACACATTGAGCAAAAAGTTGCTCAATGTGTTCCAGAAAGTATTTCAAAAAAATACAATTTAGTTGCCTTTGGTATGGAAGATAATAAACTAAAGATTGCCATGTCTGATCCACTAAATATATTTGCAATAGACGACGTTAAGATATCTTCAGGTTTTGACGTTAAAATATATATTGCATCAACAAAAGATATTAAAAATACAATTGATATATATTATGCTAGTCAAAATGCTAAGAAAGCTGCCGCGGATTTATCAAAAGCTCAAGGAACAAATGAAGGTAAGGAAGAAAATAAAGCGCAATTAGATGATATAAAAAGCGCTCCAGCGGTTAGACTTGTTGATTCTATAATAAGTGATGCAATAAAGCTAAAAGCTAGTGATATTCATATAGAACCTTTTGAAAATAACATAAAAATAAGATTTAGAATAGACGGAACTTTAAAAGAGATATCTAAATACAATAAAGATATATATAACGCTTTTATAACTCGTATAAAAATACTTGCAGAATTAAATATTGCAGAGAAGAGAATTCCGCAGGACGGTAGAATTTTAACAGTTGTAGATAATAAGAAGGTAGATTTGCGGGTATCTACTTTGCCAACAATTAACGGTGAAAAGATTGTTATCCGGGTACTAGATAGGGAAAATTTCCTAGTAGGCAAGGAAAAACTAGGCATGAACGAAGATGACCTAGAAAAAGCAGAAAGAATACTTAAAAACCCATACGGAATAATTTTGGTTACAGGACCTACGGGTAGTGGAAAATCCACTACACTATATACATTATTAAGTGAACTCAATGATAACAGTAAAAATATTATAACAGTAGAAGACCCTGTAGAGTACGTAGTAGATGGTATAAACCAAGTAAACGTAAATGCAAAAGCAGGACTAACTTTTGCATCAGGTTTAAGGTCAATTTTAAGACAAGACCCTGATGTTGTTATGATAGGTGAGATAAGGGACAATGAGACAGCAGAAATTGCTGTAAGAGCAGCTATAACAGGGCATATAGTACTTAGTACCATACACACTAGCGATGCACCTTCAGCAATTGTAAGGCTTATAGATATGGATATACAACCTTACCTAGTAGCTAGTGCTATAGCAGGAATTATATCACAAAGACTTGTGAAAAAAATATGCCCAATGTGCAGTGAAAATTTCGTAGCCACTGATTTTGATAAAGAAGTTTTAGGTATTCACTCAGCAGAAGAATTATTGCTTTACAAAGGCAAAGGCTGTGGACACTGCAATAGCAGTGGATACTCAGGAAGAATAGGTGTATACGAAATAATGGAAGTAACTCGTAAACACAGAGAATATATTATGCGTAACGCTAGTATAGATGAAATAAAGGATATAAGCATAGAAAATGGGATGAAAACCCTAAAAACATCCTGCATCGATTTAGTGCTAAAGGGGATGACAACTATAGAGGAATTGGTTAAGATAGCATTTTTGAAGGAATAGGGGGGTGAGCACGTGATTACATTTAAGTATAAAGTTATGAATCAGAAAGGTGAGAAAATAGAAGGAACCTTTAAGGCTAATAGTAAAAATGAAGTGTTAGCCATGATAGAGGATAACAGTTACTATCCTATAGAAATCAAAGAAGTGTTAGAACGTGAGCAACAGGATTTATTTGAATCTTTTTCAAAAGTCAAAACAAAGGACTTATACATTTTCTGTAGACAGTTTCACACCATGATAAACGCAGGTGCTAATATTTCTAATGCATTAGATGTTTTAAGAAAACAAACTGCAAATAAAAAATTGAAGAAATGCTTAAATGAAGCATATGATGATGTTCAGAAGGGTATCTCTCTTTCAGAGGCACTTGCAAAGCATAACGATGTGTTTCCCGATTTGCTTGTAAATATGATTAACACAGGTGAAGTCAGTGGCAATCTAGATATAATAATGAGCAGAATGGCATCCCATTTTGAAAAAGAAAATAAAATAAACAATCAACTTAAGAGTGCTATGGTTTATCCAATGGTGCTTGCAGGGTTATCCGTGGTAGTAGTAGTTTTCCTCTTAACATTTATAATGCCTACCTTCGTAGGAATGTTTGAAGGCTCAGGGGTAGAACTGCCAGCACCCACCAGGATAGTTATGGGGTTAAGTAAATTTATACGAACTAAATGGTACATTTTACTTGTAGTTATAGGTGGAGGAATTTATGGTATGAAAACCTATGCTAGAACTCCAGCAGGTAGATTATCACTAGATGGATTGAAATTAAAATTACCAATAATTAAAGATACTACAGAAAAAGTAATAGTTTCTAGATTTACAAGAACACTATCTACAGTACTTGCCAGTGGCGTATCTTTGGTACAAGCCCTAGATGTAGTACAAAAAGTAGTTGGAAATAAAGTAGCAGAAAAAAACTTAGGACAAGTTAAAGAAAAAGTGCTTAAAGGCGTATCTTTAGGTGAAGCCTTAGGAGAAACAACAATATTTCCTGTAATGCTACACTCCATGATAAAAATAGGCGAGGAGTCAGGGTCATTAGATGACATATTGGACAAGACTGCAAATTTTTATGATGAAGAATTAGAAGCAGCACTGAAAAGAATGACTACAATGATAGAGCCACTTATGATAATAATTATGGGAGTTTTAATTGGATTTATTGTTATTGCTATGATGATGCCGATGTTTGATATGTTTAAGACAGTTCAGTAGTTGTTAAAGCATAACCTTCAGTGCTTCATGTTAAGGATTTCAAAAGGGGGAATTAAACTCATACTAAAATTTTGTTAGTATATGATTTAATTTATTTTACAGTTAAGTCATTATTATATGATTTTAATAAGTTAAAGGGGGATTTATTAATGAAAATGGATTTAATGAAGAAAAAAAAGAAAAAAGGGTTTACGTTGATTGAGCTTATTGTTGTTATTGCGATTATAGGGATATTAGCTGCGATTGCTATTCCTAAGTTTGGAAGTTTGACAGGAAATGCAAAGGATAAAGCAGAACTTGCAAATGGAAAGTTAATAGCGAATACAACTAGTGTACTTCTAGCAGATGACAGAATTTTATCAGCAACAGCAGTAAATGTAAACCATTATATTCCTGCTGAGGCCATAGAAATTGTTTCAGCAAATACTGCTACACTAGTAGGACACACTATCGCAGCTGAGTTAGAAAATGTTCCTAAGACAAAAGATAAGGTCACAAGCTTCTATGTAAAAATAGATACTAGTGGAAATGTTAAGGTATATAATAAGTCCACTTGTGCAGTTGGAGAATTAGTTTATCCTAAATAGAAATCAAAAACTTCTAGTTCTTGTTACCATCTCAGGGTACGTAACAAGAACTGGAAGTCTATATTAAACATTTAAACTAAATAAACTAAAAAAGAGGTGACCATCCATGTTCAACTCAAAAGTCTTATCCCTAGATATAGGTTCGAAAAACACAAAAATTGTTCTAGGAACTCAAAATAAAAAAAATGTAATCATAGAAAAAGCAATTACCATGATTACTCCATTAGGGTGTTATAATGATGGAAATATTTTAGATATAACTAAATTTAAAAGTGAAATTTCAGATGTTTTACAAGTTGAAAATATAAAATGTAAAAGAATTATTATCACGTCAAAAAGCACATCAGTTATAACTAGAGACATTGGTATTCCAGTAGCTAAAAAGGAAGATATGGACGCTATAATTAAGTTTCAGATGGAAAGATATTTACCAATTATGTTTGATGATTATATAATGCAATATAAAATATTAGAAGAGTTTGAAGAGGAAAATATAAAACAGGCAAAAATTACAGTAGTTGTGTACCCTAAAATCATGGCAGAGGGATATTATAATTTAGTAAAGGAATTAAAGGGTAATGCAGTAGCATTAGATATTAGTTCAAATAGTATTAATAAGTTATTTACTTACGATATAAAAGTTAACGATGAAAATTACAGTTTAGAAGATACTGTTGCAGTTATAGATTTAGGATATGATTTTATAAATGTAAATATTATTTCAGATGGAAATGTACAGTTTACTAGAATAATTAATTACGGTGGCTCTCATATAGATATTGCTATTGCTAAGCAATTAGCTATTTCAGAAGAAGAGGCAGAGCAGCAAAAGATTGAAGGTTGTAATTTAGAAAGAGAGTCTTTAAGTGATATGCAAAGTTCAACCATAAACGATATTGCAAAAGCACAGGTAAGAAATTGGATTCAAGAAATAGAAAGAATGCTTAATTATTATAAAAGTAAAGAACAAGGAAATAAAGTAGATAAAATATATATTTATGGCGGAAGTTCAAATATTAAAGGTATAGAAACTTTTATAAAAGATGTATTGAACTTACCTGTTACCAAAATACAGAGCTTAAGCAATGTAAATTGTTCTAAAATAAATGAAACTAAACTAGATCCATTTAAAGTAAAGATGGAATTAAGCCAATATTTAAACGCTATAGGGGCGATAATAAGATTGAGGTAGGTGAAACTTATGAAGGATTTTAACTTTTTTGTTCCTTATACAGGGCATAAAAGGGACTATAAAAAAGAATATTTTTATGCTGCTATTTTATCTATAGGTTTAGTCTTATTTATTACTTTTACTTATGCCTTTAATTACTTTAAGATAAGTAAGCTAAATTCACAAATAGTAGACATACAGCAAAATTTAAGTTTGAAAGAAAATATAGTTAAGTTAAACGAAATAGAAAATGAAGAGAAAAAGTTAGCTATAATGAACCAGTATTATGGCATAGCATCTAATATTAGTGATGGCATAAATAATAGTGATTTTGTAGGTAGTAAACTATTAAATAAAATAAATTCTTGCATTCCAGAAGGGGTGTATTATAAAGTGATGGCTTTTGATTCTAAGGGGCTTCAGCTGCAAGCTGAAGGAAAAGATAGAGAAACTATAGCTGTGTTTGAACGTACTTTAAGAAATTTAGATGTGGTAAGAGATGTTCATATTGCTAGCATAAATTCTTCGTCTAAAGAAAATAAAAATTTAACTTTTAGTGTAAATTGTACTTTAAAGGATGTTGATAATAATGAAGGTAACTAAAAGGGAGCAAATGCTACTAGGAGTTTTATTAATAATGTTATTAGGCTATGTTTTTTACAAATTTGTTTACACAAAACAAGATCAAAAGATAACGCAGTTAAAAACCAGTAGAGATTCTTATTCGCAAAAATGGGAGCAAGTTAAAGCAAAGATTGCATCAAAAGATAAAAAAAATCAAGAGTATAAAATTTTAAATGCTAAAATATTTAGCAAAACAGATATGCTGTTTCCATCAATAGAGCAGGAAAAAATTATAATGGTTTTAGATAAAATGATTAAAGACAGTAATCTTCAAGTAGAGGTATTAGGATTCTCAGAAGTAAGTAGTGGAAACACGCGAGAAAGTACGAGCAAAACTGAAGGCACTAGTGCGAAAGCTGGAGATAAAAACAAAAATGCTGCTAATGAATTGGACAAGTTGGTAAGCGACTTTAATGGTACTAATAAGAAAGATGCTAATAGTGAAAAAACAAAGGATAGTAAGGTGCAAGCAAGTACCACAAATACAGAAAAATCTACTGCGAAAGCTGATAACTCAAAGTCTATCGGTGCATATAAAATGCAAGTTACACTTAATTTTAAAGGAAACTATGATGAACTTATAAGTTTTATAGAGCAAGTAGAGAAATATGAAAAAAAGACAATAGTAAGTAACATAAACCTAGCAGCAGCTGAGGGTAGTGGTGTATCGGGAAATCTCATATTAGAGTTTTATGGTGTTCCTAAAATTAATAGTAATGATAACTTTAAGTGGAATTATAAAAGGCCTAGTGGTAAGGGGAATCCTTTTGTTGGGGGGAGTAGCTCAGTTGATACTGTAGCAGTTTTAAGCAGTACTGCTACACAAAAACAAGAAATTCAATATGACTTTTTGATGAGTGTTAGACCTACCACATCGGATCTTCCAACTGTAATGCTAGGAAAGGCTAAAGATAGTTTAAAAGATACTTATGTATATGCTGATAATGAAGGTGAAGAAAATATTGAATTATACTTAATTCAAATTGGTAGTAAATATTTCTATAAATACAAAACTACACGAGATGTTTATCCAAAAGATTTTAATACACAAAAAGAATTTTCTCCTTTTGGTAGGGATATAAAAATAAAAATATATTCTCATATAAGAAATTCTGGAGCAGATTTATCAGGAGTAAATATTAAACTTTATAATAAAACGAATTTAGAAGTTAATTTAGATATTGAGGATGATGATAAAACTAAACCTAGGGTTAAAATTTCTAATGAATTTGGAAAAATTAAAATTAATATAATATAGATATAATAATGGTTTAGGATTTGAGGAGGATGAGTTATGGAGGGGATAAAATACAAAAAGGGATTTACGCTAATAGAAGTAATCCTAAGTTTAGCGATTTTAAGTATTGTCATTGGTCCAATACTATCCTTAACTACATCTACTGTGAAAATTAATAAGAAATCCGATAATAAGCTTCAGGCAGTCAATATTGCACAAAAATATTTAGAAGAAATAAAATCATCTGAATATGTTATTGATAACAATACAATTTTCCCAATGAATGAATCCATAAAAGAAAAAGAATTTGAGGTTTTAAGAACTATTAATCAAGTAGAAGAATATAAAATTAATGACAAAAATGTCGTTAATATAAAGTATGATGCTGAGGTGGAAAATAATGTAGAAAAAAGAAATGGTATTCCATTAGACTTAAATATTAAAACTGTTGGCATTGATCAAATCGACATGGAACTGAAAGCTAGTGCAAGCAATAATGTAAATGTAAAATTAAGTGTAGATAAGCCAATAGATATTTATTTAACAAATAATAGTAGTAGAGAGTTGAAAGTATATTTTATTAAGGAGTCAAAACAGTATTCAATAAAAAAATGCGATGGTCAGATTAGTGTTTTTACGAATGTGTCACAAGACACTACCGTTAATACCAATAACTATAGGCTATATAAAATAACTGTTGAAGTTAAGAAAAACAATGAAACATTACAAAAAATTGAAGGATATAAAACTTTCTTAGAATAAGGGAGTGATGATTTGAAAAAGAGTAAAAAAGGTTCATCTTTAGTTTTAGTGCTTATTGTGTTCGCAATATTAAGTATTTTAGGAATGGCTATGATTTCTTTAGCAGCATCAAATTATAAAGTTAAAATAGTAAAAGGGAATATAAAAACTAATATGTATGCTTCAGAATCTGGTATAGACGAAGCTTATGGAATTATTGGAAAAATGGTAGATGAAGCTATTTCTAAAGGAAATGACGATGTTAAATTATATATGAGTAATTTGCATTTAGATGAGCAGGTAGTAAACAAAGAAATTTTTTTGAATAAGATATTAGAAAAAAGAAAAATTGAAGACGCTAAGACGGCATTAGAGCCAAATCTAGATAAAGATGTTATAGATGAATTGGAAAAGCAAATAGATGATATAAGTAAGTTTATAATTAATCCTTTAAATAATAGTGTTTATGTAAATGACGACTTATCAATAAACATTGATTTAATAAAAAAAGAGCAAAATGATTTATTTAAGGATAGTTATAAGTCTTTTGTAATTAAAAAGATAGCATTAATCAATACAGTGGAAGACAGTGGAAATAATTTAATTTTAGCTTTTAATAAAAAATATATATTAAGGATGCCGCAAAATCAAAAGGCAATTGTGTATGTAGAAAATTTTGATAATGTTATGAGTTTTGATAGTGAAAATAGGTTTACTGTTAATTTAAAATCCATATATAAAAATAAGAATATAGAAAAAATCATAAAAGCTGATTATGATATTTACACACCGGACTATGAAGATGCTTTTTATGTTCAAAATAACCACAAGGAAATATTTAAAAATATAGTATGGTCGAAGTCTATATGTGCAGATGGAGATATGAAAATTGAAAATAATGGAGAGTTAAATGTTAATGGTGACATATATGTTAAAGGAGAATCAAAGACGGATAGTAATGGTGGGATTGAAATCTTAAATCCAAATGTAAATGTTACTGGAGACATTTCTACAAATGGAGATTTATCTGTATTTTCTAAAGAAAGTAACGTAGCAGTTAGTGGGAACGTATATGCTAGAAATGTGATTGTAAAGGAAGGTTCCGATGGATCGACATTAACTATTAATAAATTTAACAATTTATATGGAAATGTATGTACTGTTGATGATTTAGAATTAAATTCAGAAAAAAGTAAAATAGATATAAAAGGTAGCTTTTATGGTATGGAGGAAGGAAGCGACAATATAACTCCAGATACATCAAGTTCAATTATAATAAACTCAGATGATCTAGGTGAAATAGATACAGATGGTAAGTTAATCGGCTCAAGTTTAAGTATTGGAGAAGAAAGTATTATCATGGGGACTGCTTATATTAATACTTTACCTATGTATCAAACGGGAGAATCCTTGTCGATAAAAGGAAATTATAGAGCTTATACAGAACCACTAAATAATATTAATGAAAGTGCTAGAAATCCTAGTCTTAAGGAAGGTAATATTATCTTTGAACAATATGAACCGCTTATTTTAGCCTCTAAGTTTAAAAATGGTAAACCACTTTTGGTTCAAGATAAGAGTGATTATTTTAAATATTATGTAGAACAAAAAAATAACAATAATGAATTGAATGGCTTGAATTTTGGAAAGAGCGATGGAGTAAATATAAAATCGAATAGGTCAATTCATACAGGTGCCACTATTATAAATGAAATTAGTAATAGTGGAACAAAAAAAAATAATGTGTACACTGGAAATGTAACTAATGATGCCAAATTTTTAGATAAGTTGAAAAATAAAAAAAATGAGTATAACAAAAATGTGTATTTTATGGGAATATCTCCATCGGAGGAAGAGTTAACATCATTAGATATCAAACTTAATGATGTTAAAAGACCTATAAGAGATGTAGGAACTCAAGTTAATTTTGGTTCAGATAATGTCTCATCTATAAATAGGATAAGTGCTCTCCATGAAAAAGATGTGAGCGAAGTGATTGTAATTAAGAAAGAACCTAAAAATTATGTATTATCATTTAATAATAGTAACCCAAGTAATGAAACAGATATAAATATACCTAGTCAAAATGCAAAAGGTATAATTGTAGTAAATGGTAATTTGTCAATTTATGGTGCTATGAATTTTACAGGAACTATAATAGTTAATGGTAACATAAGTATATTGGATGATAATAAAAAAGTAATTAATTATGATGAAAATTACTTAAAAAAACTTATTGCATCAAATTATAATATTTTTAACAATTTATTTAAAGAAGATGAAAATACTCCCAGCCCAAAAGCAAATGTGCAAATTGATGTATCTTTAGGTAATGCAAGCAATGTTAATACAAGAATTAAAAGTCAAAAATTAATTAAATTAAAGAATTGGTCATTGGTAAAATAAAATGGTGGAAGTGAGTTGGTTTATGTGTTCACACGAAAGTTAAGAGGATTTACCTTAATAGAAGTTTTAATAACTTTAGCTATTTTAGGAATAATCCTTTCAGCAATAGCCACATTTTTTTTCACCAATTATAAAACTATAAACAAAGCTCAGATTGAAATAGAAATACAATCTGAGGGAGATAAAGTTATTGAAAAAATTTCTAATACAGCTATTCAATGTAGTGAGATGAAATTAACTACCTCAGATAATGATGATAAAATTGATAGTATTAATGATTCTATTGAATTCATAGATAAGGAACCTAATACTTTAATAGTTAAAGAAACTCACACATTCACTTTAGATAGCAGTAAAAAACTTCTTTTAAATGGAGTAGAATGTGGACAGTTTATTGAATATATTGCATGTACTAAAATCGCCAATGGGGTTCAATTAGAAATTAAACTAAGAAAAGATGATGTGGAAAAATCTATTAGTACAACAATTTATTTCAGAAATGCTATGTAACATGTAGATAAGAAATTTGTTAATGAAGTTAACTTTAGAAATAAAGATTAGGATATGGGGGAGAAATATGAACTTTAACAAAAATTTTAAAACAAAGAAAAAAACACAGATGAAATCAATTGGAATTTTTTTAGTTATGGTTATGATCGTTACCATATTTGCAGGGGTTCCTAAGATTGCTTTTGCAACAACTGATAATGCGAACGGGGATTGGAATGCTAAAACAGCACGCCAAATGAACACATCAGAGGCAGAACTTATGATAAGAATGGGCGATATAGACAATTTCGGAGGGGGATGGCCATCGAATTTTAATCCTTTTTCAGGAGATCAAACAAGGATGCTAGCAGTTCCGAGTGCGGCAGCAGATGAACCGAATCCTACAGATAGAATTATGCTGCCAACAGGTTATGATTATGACCATGAGTACCAAAACGATCAGAAATATTGGAAGGATTATGGTGATTGGAACAATAGATATAACCAAAACAATCAGCAAAATTGGAATTATTATAACGATTTAAACAATCTGAATAATTGGAAAATAGATGTAGCAGATGCATTTACAAGAGATACACCTAGAAGCAGTACAACATTAAATAGTGTAGATATGTATTATGATTTAGCCAATTATCAGACTGGTTCAAAGATAGTGATAAAAGATGCAACACTTCAAATGTATTTAGGTGATTTGCAACCGAAAAATGCCGATAGAAAAAGTGCGGAGCTTTCTAATGGAAAGAATCAATATACTTTTACAATAAACGGGCAACGAGTTTCAGAAATTGAAGCGCTTATTAATTCGTTGGATCAAACGGGATATAAGGGACAATTGGTTACGATGGAAATTCCAGAAAGATTTTTAAGTAATCTAAATCAAGGACAACTCTTTATAAAAATAGATGATGAACAATTGAATACTACTGGAGATGCATTTGCCATTGACTTTGTAAAGCTTTTAATTAATACAAAATCTACAAATCCAACAAATCCAACCACATTGGATTTGTTAGATATTAGTAGAACTACAAATGCAAGTAATATACAAAATGGAAATACTTTTACTGTAAAATATTTACTTGCACCAAAACCTATTCCAGTAACGGAATTTCAACCAGAGGAGAAGAAAAAAGATATTGTTTTGGTTATGGATACTTCTACAAGTATGAATTGGATACCGGGGTCGGATCGTGAGCCTTACTATGATGGAGAGAAATCAAGATTAAAAATTATACAAGATGTTGCAAAACAATTTGTTAATAAGTTTGATGGAAATGGAAATGTTAATATTTCTTTAGTGGAATACAACAAAGTGGGAACACAGAGTTTGAGATTTACTAACATGAACTCTGGAAATAGGAGTGATGTAAACACTAAAATTGGAAAGTTGACTATGGATAACTTTACAAATACTGGCGATGGATTAAGGCAGGCTTATTATTCATTATCGAATCAAAACAACAACCATGATAAGTACATCCTTCTTATGACGGATGGAGAGGCAAATACTTATAGTTGTAAAAATAACTGGGAATATTCTACAGGTGAAGAGAATACGCCATATTATGCTGCTTATAATATTATGTATGATATGTATGGGTGGAATAATCGCGGAAATCAAAGAAGTGATACAAAAGGTTTGGAGTATGCAAAAATAATAGCTAAAAAAATAGCTGATTCTGATATGAAAATGAATACTTTTATAGTAGGGTTTGGTACTGGAGCTGCAACGAACAATAGTCAAATAGCTACTTCAGCGGAGGGGTCTTATTATCCCGCATTAGATGAATCCAGTGTAAGTGCAGTGTATAATAAAATTTACAAAACCATTGATTCTGAAATTATTGCCAGTGCTGATTTTGTAGAAAATATTTCTACTAACCTAGCCATGGTAGATTCACAAACTTTGCCTTATGGGTTAAAACAATTAGGAACACAGATACATGGTAAAATAAATGATATATGTTATAAATTGAGCCCAGATAAAAAATCTTATATAGCACAGAACCCTGTTACATTTGATGTAACTTATAAAGCAAATGGGACTGGAAATTACATTTTAGGAGATAACAATTCCTCCTTTGTAAATTATACAGCGGCAGGACAAACTGTGAAAAAATACTTTAATACTTTGATATTGAACGGAACTATTCTTCCAGAGGTTGGAATTCAAGTAACGGATTCCACAGGAAATGTGGCGGAGAAATATAGTGTACTCAATGGAGATACAAACCCTAGAGTGGATAAATTCTTAAATCCATCATATCTATGTGGGGATGCTTATGCCAATATGTCGGTAAAAGGGAATGCATTGAATTTTTTTCAATATCAATTTATCAATCAAAGTACGAACCCTCAAACAATGCCTTCAGCGAATTGGAACAAGATTGATTTACAGAATGAATCATATAATGGAGATGTAGAGGCAGATAAACCTGGAAAACTAAAGTGGAGAACTTATGATGTAAATCATATGGCAACAATGAGCGATGAAAAGGGATGGAATGATCCGCAGAAAGTGTTTAAATATCCTTCTGATGCTACAATGTATAAAACTACAGATATTTCTAGTAGTGTCGATGCATATGGAACTTGGAAAGATGTAGCACCTTATAATGTTGGAAACAGTACAGTAAATAAAAGGTGGGATACAAATTCTGTTTTCATGAGTTACTTAAATATTGGAGGAGATTACAAAGAAGCATCAAAATTTTGGGGATATATTAAAGTTGACCAAGAGGGAGATTATGAATTTGGATCAGTCTCTGATGATGGATGCAGAGGATATATTACAGCAAATGGACAAACCAACGCATTTACAAATATGTTTAAAGTGCAAGCCACTACATTTGGAAGCACGCATGAAGTAGTTCATTTAAAAGCAGATCAATATTATCCCATTCATTTGGAATATTTCAACTGGGGTGGAGAAGCAGAATTTAGAATGGTATATAGTAAGAGTGGAGCAGTGGAAAGCGGTAGTACGAATGTCCCAACAAATTGGTTTTATCCATCGAAAAGCAATGCACCTGGAGAATATGCAGAAAATGTATTTACAGGGAATGCAGGGGTGAAATTGCCAACAGCACCAGGAAATTATTATATCGCTTACCAAACAGGAATGGGAACAGATATACAAAGAGAAGGATTCTATGGACCATTTATAGTGGAAAATAGATTGACTTTAAGCAAAAATCTTGTTAGTGGTAAAAATGAAGCAACTCTAAAAGAGGGATTTACTTTGCAATACACAATCACGCCAAATGATGTGCCCCTTAGAGATAGTTTTAAGAACACCGATGGAAGTTATAAGAATACGATATCTTTAGGTGATATTACATTAACAGATGTGTATCCACAAGATATAGAAATTGATGGAACGAAAAATGCAGCAGTTATTGTAAATGGTCAAAGTAGTACACAGAGCATTACTGTCAATGATCAAGATAGTATCGTGAATGGTAAGGTCGTTATAGTGAAGGGCCTTGAGACAAAACTCGTTTCGCCCATAAACTATACACTAAGCACGGTAAAGGGACAACAGATTTATACGGCATCACCAATAATCATTCAAATTCCATTAAAAGCAAAGGTTGTGAAAGATAATTATGTTTTAAGTGATTTGGGGAAATCCATTCTTACCTATACAGAATTGAATGGTAACATGAAGGCTCAAATGGAATTTCCGCAATTTAGCTTAAAAGTAGATACAACTATTATTATTATAAAACATGGAATGTTTATAAATGGTGTAGTTAATGATAAAGCAGAGTATGCAATAGTAAAAGGTTTTAGTGGAAACTTTGGTGTAGAATTTGAAACATCAATTAAAAGTCCCAATATACAAATCACAATTGATAAGGACTTTACAATTTCTGATTTGAAATTGTATAAAATAATAGGAAATGGTCAACCAATTTGTGTTTCAAATATAGATGTTACAAGTAAAACTGGTAGTTTTAACATTACTATGCCTACGATAGAGGGTGATATCACTCATTTTATCTTTGCGTATAAAGGCACTGTAAAATCCAATGCAATTGTTGGACACAAATTAACTAATTTTATAAAAGTAGGAAACAGCGTAGCAAGTCCTTGTAAAATTAACGTTGCGAGGTTACCAGATTTACAATAGCGAGTCTAACTTTTTTTAAAAATCATCCCAAGGGTGTAAAAATTACCAATGACAAGCTAAGGGAAAGTGTGTGCTGTAAAAAGTAGGGTCTGAAGGACATAGCAGGGTATCTATATATAAAAGGGCTTCGATAAATAAAATTTTATCGGAGCTCTTTTAGATTAAGATTAGATGTATGTAGCAATTAAATGTTTTGATGCTTATTCCTGGTTCAGTCATTGCTAATGTGTCTAGTATTTCATTAAGGTCTGTTTTAGATAGCTAAATTACTATTTAGCCTATTTCTTTGTTTAAGGAAAGCACAATATGGTATATAATAAAAATATAAATATATTTAAGGTGTGGTGATTAAAGTGGTAACAAGAGAAGTTTTAAATGATGGGTTTATAATGTCACCTAAGAATGATTTTGCTTTTCTGTGACGAGAGGTCGGTTTAAAAGCTGCCTAAGTATTAACTAAACTTTTGGGCTATCCCTACCATTTGGGGTAATGCTACCACAGGTGCATTTTTGGCAACAGAAATGTACTAAGCTGTTGGGACAAAGCGGGAAAAATGGGAAACCTTATCCTATCTACTGCAAGCATAAATGATGTGTTATGAACAGGATAAACAAACTGTTGCAAGGCTCGTTAAGTCAAACAAGCGAAAAAAGGTTGACACGCTTGGACAAAAAAGGTGAGAGATAAGGGCATAATGTCTGAAAATGCAGTATGCAAGATGGTCAGTATCTCCGGGCTATAGACAGGTTCTAAGGCACATTGAATTGGTTTTAAACTGGAACTCGGTAAGCCCTATACAGGCCCTTTTTTTTATGGGAAGTAGAGGGTATAGGAAAGTATAAAAAGCGAAAGATCTTCTGTAATGGAAGGTATAACTCTTCAATATTTGGAGTGATCCGAAAGGATGCTGACTTATACTATGGTGCTTGATTACATTAAAGGAATGAATCTTACGAATAAGGGAGATGTGTATACTGTTAATTAAACAGACTGCAAACTTAGACGAAAAACAAGCAAGCTTTTATTGGAAAAGCATTGATTGGAAAAACATTGAAAAATTCGTTAATAAGATTCAAGCTAGGATTGTAAAGGCGACTATTAATAAAAATTGGAAACTTGTAAAAGAATTACAGCGAATGCTGGTTCATTCCCACTATGCTAAACTAATGTCAGTAAAACGTATAACAACAAACAAAGGTAAGAAAACACCGGGCATAGATAATATACTCTGGAATTCAGCAAAGAAAAAATGTGAAGCAGTAAAGTTGCTTAACAGTAAGAACTATAAACCTAAACCATTAAAAAGAGTAAATATACGAAAACAAAATGGGAAATTGAGACCGCTTGGAATAGCTACAATGCATGATAGAGCTATGCAAACATTATATATGATGGGATTGGATCCTGTTGTAGAAAGCATGAGTGACAAAACATCATTTGGATTTCGAAAAAACAGAAGTTGTGTAGACGCTATGTCACAAATATTTATAAACTTTAGTCGCAAGTCATCCCCAACATGGGTTCTAGAAGGAGACATCAAAGGCTGTTTTAATAATATATCACATAAATGGCTAACAGATAACTCTCCTATGGATACTAATGTATTAAATAAGCTTATTAAATCTGGATATGTATATAAGGGGAAACTATTCTCTACAAAAAGCGGAACCGCACAAGGTTCTCCAATTAGTCCTTGTTTAGCTAATTTTACTCTTGATGGTATAGACGAATTATTGAAAAGCACATTTAAAAGAAGTACAAAAATCCGAAATAATGAAAGACCCAAGGTTAATCTAATCCGCTATGCGGATGACTTTATTGTTACAGCTCCCGACAGTGAAACTGCTATAAAAGCAAAAGAAATAATAAAAAGTTTTTTAATCCAAAGAGGGCTAGAATTGTCAGATGAAAAGACAATAATAACTCATATAGATGAAGGCTTTGATTTTATTGGATGGAATATAAAGAAATATAAAGGTAAGTTGCTGATTAAGCCATCTCAAAAATCAATTAAAAGGGTAATAAGTAAAATTAGTGCGATTATAAAGGGGAATAAATCAGTAGAACAGGATATATTAATAATAAAGTTAAATCAAATAATAACTGGATGGAGTAATTACCATCAATGTGCTGTATCAAATGATATATTTCAAAAGATAGACCATATTACATTTCAAATGTTATGGAAATGGGCAAAAAGGAGACATCCTAACAAAGGCAAAAGATGGATAAAATCAAAATACTGGAAAGTACACGGTGCTAGAAATTGGGTATTCAAGGATAATAAGAAGCTGATTTTAATGAGTGATAAGAAAATAATCAGACATATACCACTAAAGCTTAATAAAAATCCATATACTGATACTCAATATTTTGAAGAGCGAAAGTACAAATTGGGAGCAAAGAAGCTAACCGGAATATTTAAAAAATTATGGGTAAAACAGAATGGAAAATGTACTATATGTGGATTATCAATGGACACTGCTGAAGAAAGAAGTATAACATATAATAATAATAATAATAATAATAATAATAATAATCCTATTGGAAATAAACAAAAGGATAAAGTATTATTAGCACATAGGGCTTGTACTTTAACCAATTGACCAATTATTAATAGAAACCGGCATTTTCATGCTAAAGAATGCTTTCAGGGGCTTGAGCCGTATGAAGGGAAACTTTCAAGTACGGTTCTTAGACGGGAAAGTGGAAGTAATTCCACCTACCTAGTCAGCAAATTATTATTTGGAGATGAAAAGAATAAAGATTTATTAATAGAATTATTAAATGCAATACTCAAAATGCCACAGGATGAATTAGAAGAAATAGAACTCATTAATACAGAATTATTAAGAGAGTTTGCAGAGGATAGAAAAGGTATATTAGATGTTAGAGCTAAAACCAAAAATGGTGAGCATATAGATATAGAAATTCAGGTTTTATATACAGCGTATATGGCCGAAAGAACTTTGTTTTATTGGAGTAAGATGTACAATGGGCAGATAAAATCAGGAGATACTTATGATAAGCTTGAAAAATGTATTACTATAAATATAGTTGATTTTAAGTGTATAGATATAAATAAGCTTCATACAAGCTTTCATATAACAGAAGATGAAACTAATGAAAAATTAACTGATGTATTAGAGATTCATTATCTGGAGCTACCAAAGTTATTTGATGATAATGTTCCTAAAGATGAAGATGAACCAGTAGTTCAATGGATGATGTTTTTGCAAGCAAGAAATAAGGAGGCGTTTTTGATGTTAGCTGAGAAAAATGAAAAAATAAGAAAAGCCTATAATATTCTTGAGGTTATAAGTAAAGATGATAAGGCAAGAGCTGCTTATGAATCAAGGGAGGCAGAACTTCATGATCAAATGACAAGATTAAAAAGTGCAAGAGAACAAGGATTAAAAGAAGGATTGGAAGAAGGATTAAAAGAAGGATTAAAAGAAGCAACAATAAAAAATGCTAAGAATTTTTTGTTAATGGGATTAGCCGTTGATATGGTTGCTAAGGGAACTGGATTAAGTGTTGAAGAAGTTGAAAATATTAAGAGGAAATTAAATTAGAACTCCTTTGTGCTGTAGCAAATTTGTACTGGCAACGTTAGCATCACTATGTTACCTGTTATATTGTGCTTTATATCGAAAAATGTAAATTTAAAAACCAAATATCATAGCGAGTACTGGAATATAATATTCGTATATAGAAAAAGGCATCTGCTTACCTCAGGTGCCTTTTTCTATGGAATTATTATGAAGAATAAACATCTGAAAGTTCTACTTTTATATTTTCATTTCCGTTTTTCACCTTGCTACTGTATATCTTATTTTCATGAAGTACCTTTGCTGAAGGAATAATAACTGTAAACTTACTTCCTTTTCCAAATTCACTTTCAACATTTATACTACCACCGTGTAGTTCCACAATGGACTTAACTAAGCTTAAGCCAATACCTGTACCTTCTGCATTTCTTGATAGCGATTTATCTACCTGATTAAATCTATCAAATATCATATCCAAGTACTCAGGTTCAATGCCTACGCCATTATCCTTTACTGATATTTCAACAAATTCATTCTTATCATTAATAGCTACAAGTATTTCATCACCTTTATCTGAAAATTTTATGGCATTTGATATAAGATTTAATACTATTCTCTCTATCTTTTCTGTGTCACAGGCAATGATTTTTTCTTCTACATCTGTATCAAAAATAATATTTAAATCTTTACTGTCAGTAAAAGTAGTTACAGACATTACTATTTCCTCTACAACTTCGACTATATTGTTATTAGATAGGTTCAATTTGTAGAAGCCTGCTTCAATTTTTGATAAATCAACTATGTTGTTAATAATTTTAGATAGTCTATAGGAGTTTTGCTTGATAGAGTCTATATATTTAACAATGGAATCTTTCTTATCATCAAGGGATCCACTTTCGCAATACATATTAAATAGTTGAGCTGTTGCAAATATAACATTTAGTGGTGTCTTAAGTTCATGAGATATGTTTACAAGAAATTCTCCTTGTGATTTTAATGCTTTTTCCATAACTATATTAGATTTTATTTCATTAGTAACATCTATTATTAAAATTAAAATTTCCTCAATTTCTCCATTTACATCAAGGAGTGGTTCAAAGACAACATTCCAATAAATTTCATTTCCATCTACAAAATAACTTTGTTTATTCAAGAATTTAGTTTTCTTATCTTTTAACATATCACTAATGCACAGGCAATATTCACTTGTATTTAATAATTTAAATAAATCGGAAGTTTTATAATTTTTTATCTGATTGGTTGATTGCACATTAGGTAGTAATAATTTAATGAAACTAAATGCTTTTTTATTAATATCAACGATTTTTAAATCGGGACATGATAATCTAATAACAGGTAAACCCAAAGTATTTATAATTCTGTTTAAGAATTCATTTCGGGTTCTTATAGCTTCCTCATGCTTAAAATAGTCGGTCATGTCACGGCTGCAAAGCACCCCTAAAGTAAATTTACCTTCACTGTCATAAATAGGTGTACCACTAACATCTATTTCTAATGTTTTATTAGGAGATTTTACTTTTAGTCTCATATTTTTGAATTTTTCACCCCTTATAACACGTGCTGGAGTATTTTCAAAATCAATTTTATCTCCATGAATATTATAAAACTCAGATTGGGTACACTCATCACCAATCTTGCCTATGTATTCAGAGGAGGGGAAATACAGTTCCCTTGCTGATTTATTAAGTAGTATATGTTGTCCTTTATTATCAAAAATAGTAATACTGTCAACTATATTTTCTATGATAGCTTCTAATAGATTTTTCTGTTCTTCGATTTTTTTAGATTGCTCAATTGTTTCAGTAATATCATGGAAACAGGATACTGCCATAGTTAAATCGCCATTTGTATTATAAATTGGGATTGAGCTAATTTCCTCAAAATACTCTTTATTAGGATGGCTTACGAACATTTTAGCATTTTTTACTCTTTCACCATTTAAAGCTCTAATTGAAGGAAAATTTTTAAATGGTATCTCATTCCCTTTCATATCAAATGCCTTAGTGTTTTTAAGAGCTTCACCTAAATCAATTACTTTGTCTGATTGATAAAATAACCTTTGGGCTTCTAGGTTTGTCATTATAATTTTACCTTTATTATCCGCAATCATTACTCCCTCAGATAAATTTTCAATTATATTAATTAGTCGTGTATTTTGCTCTTCTAACTGCTCCTTTTGATGCTCTATCATCTTGCGTTGCTTATATATACTCCGGTCTTTAAAAATCTTTTCAGTAATCTCAATAGAAATTTCATAAATGTATTTTATATTTCCATTTTCAAATATAGGTATTTTGGTAAAATCCCAATAAGTTATGCCTTTTATAGGATCATTAAATTCAAATTCTTTTGTATAACTAGCCTTCTGTGTTTCAACAACAGTATTCCAAATGTCTTCAGATGGGCTTCCTATAAATCCAGCTATAATTTCGTTAATAGGGCTACCTAGACTATTTTCCTCTTTATTAAAAGGCGAAGCCATAAATTCAAGATACTTTTGATTTGTTTTAAGCAATATTAAATCAGGTATACTGTAAACGGCTACACCGGATATATTATCTATAAATGAGTGTTCCACAAAAATAAGCTTGTCACTAAGTCGGGAATTTGTTTTTTCAACAAAAGTATACATTTTTTTATTTGTGACCATGTTATGAGAAAGTGATATATTTACTTCTCTTGCAGAAAGTGATTTTGTGAATATATACCCTGAATACGTACTACTAATATTTTCAAGAAGTATTTGGGAGTTGATTTTTAGAATAGCGCCTAGTTCTACAAGTGATTTGCCTAATAGTTCATTCATTGTAAAGCCTGTAAAATCAATAAATTCTTTATTAATCTCTATTATAATGTTATCAGAGCAATATAAAGATGCTTCTATTATTATGTTATTAAAAGTATTTTCCATTGTACACCCCAATTTTTCAATGCATATTTTATAGACTTCATGGTGATAAACCAAACACAATACAAATAGATTTATAATGTGCTTGGGTTTTATTCTATATTGTAATTTATGTAAAATTTTAAGAATATATTTTTGCGAAAATAAAAGTAAAAGAGATAAATTCTATTAAGTAATTCGAAATTTCTTATGATTTCGACATAACTGTTTAAAAAATTATAGCATATTTCGCATATTATTACATCACTATTTTATTTGATTTAAGGAGATTTTAGAAGGAAAGTCAACTGCTTCTATAAGCGGGTATAGTATACTATAACAAAGTAATAACTCCCATTTTCAGTGATCTACCCTATGGTTGTTATATCTTCAAAATTCCAGTACAATAGTAAAGGGCAGTTAGTTGATTTGTCAAATAGATATGGTTGCTATGGAAATTTTAATAGAGATTATTGGTAATAATTACAGAAGATAAAATGGAGGATTAAAATATGAATTGTAAAAATTGTGGGGCTGAGCTACAAGAAAAAACTTCCTTTTGTAGTAGGTGTGGACAAGATCTTAGAGGTATTAGTGAGGCATATTTAATTGAAAGCCAACAACTAACAATGAAGATTGAATTACCTAAAAAAACAAAAATGTCACGTAAATTAATGAAGAAATTTTCAAAAATTATTAATTTAAGCAAGATTCAAGCATCTAAAAAAGCAAAAGAGTCGCATAAATTAATGAAGAAATTTTTAGGAAATATTCATTTGAAAAATATTGAATTATATAAAAAAATAAAAGGGCTACATAAGTTAATGAAAAAAATCCCCGAAAGTATTTATTCAAAAGAATTAGTAATTATTGATGGGTGGACATGGGTAGCAGAAGATAATTATACCTACTTGCGGGGTAGTGTTAAAAATATTGGAAAAATAACAATAAAATATTTTGAGGTTAATGCAAAATATAATGATTTAAATAAAAATGTTTTAGATTCCGATTTTACTAAGTGGGATCGAAAGATACAACCTGGAGAGTCTAAAGAATTTGAAATTAAGCACCACATAAATAAAAAATATCAATCTATTGATATTTCAGTTAATAAGTATAAAAAAAAATTGTGGAGGTAATTTTATAAAATCTTATTAGCATAAAAATTTAAAGGGCAAAATAATAATGATAAAAATAATTTTTTAGATATATTAAGTGAAAGATTTGCCCGTGAAGAAATAAAGTAAGATTCTAATTTGCATAATAAAGTTGTCAATTGATTTATCATATGGTATATTATTTTCTGTAGGCATTTTTATCCATCCTTTAGTTATATTTCTTAGCAGTAATATAATACCTTATGATGGCGAAAATGTCTATTTTTGTGCTCTTTTTTCTTGTTCCCAAAATATGTTATGAAATTTGCTCATTTATAGAAATCATAAAAATAATGGATTACATGGAGTTGATATTATGAACTATACAGAAGCCCACAATAAATTAAATGAAAATAAATTTAGTCAGAAATGTATCTTAGTTAGAGGGAATTCAGCAAGTGGCAAAACGACTCTTGCAGTTTCTAAATATAGGAACATGATAGAAAATGAAAACATTAAAAGCTCAAATATATTATGCTTGTTTATGAATAAATATCAAAATATAACATGGACAAAAGATATGATTTTTAATACCGCTTCTGATGTTAGAAAGAGCTCCTACTACGGATTTATTAGGAGAGAATTATCACTCTATTGGCCCTATGTAGTAGAGAATTGTAAGGAAATAAAAATTAATATATTAAAGCCTGAGTTCGCATCTTTTGATGCTACAAATTATGCGATGAAAGCCTTGGTAGAGCATTTCAGAAAATCTAAAGGATACTTTCAAGATATAACATCAACTTCTTCAAAAATAGCATCAGATTTAATTTCTAATATTAATAATGCTGCACTATCATTAGTGCCTTTTGATGAAATAGGAACTAGGCTTTATAATTCATTAGAGGTAAAGGATTTCTTAATTAAAGAAACATATAATCAATTGGATGAAGTAACTAGTTATTATATCTCAAAATTATTGTGTAATGGCACCTGTGATTATGGACTATCTTTTTATTTATATAATAATTATTTACTTCATGATTCAAGATATACTAGTATAAATAATATAAAATATCTTATAGTAGACGATATAGATGAGGTTCCACCTGCAGAGCAAGAATTGATATTTAAAATTATTAATAATGTGGACACGGCATATTTGTTTTATAATCCCAAAGGCGGCCTGTGTAGTTATTATGGAGCTAATACTGATTATTTGAAGAGTAAACTAAACATTGAGTATCACGAGCTTACCTTAGATAATCATTTTTGCTGCAATGATGATTTTATTAAGCTTGCTAGTGTAATAGATAGCAGGGCGCACGCGCCATATAGGTCAGAAAAAATAAATGAAGATGTCCCAGCGTTTATAGATATGTCATCACAACTAAGATCGGAAATGGTCCAGAAAATAATACTAAAAGTTGAAGAATTATTAAATCAGGGACTTAAGCCAAAGGACATAGCAATAATATGTCCATTTAATGATTTCATTATTTCCTATGAGCTTCAGAAAAAAGCAAAGGAATTAAGCATATCAGTTATGGAGACTTCAAAAAAGGATAGATTTATAGACAATGAATATTTGCACCCTTTAATAGTACTCGCAGTATTGTGTAATGATTATAAAAGTATAAGATTAACAAAGGAAGATTATAAAAACTTTTTTTCTTTTATGCTAAGGCTAGATGCAATTCGAGGTTCCTTGCTTTATCCTTTTGTAGCGGAAAGTGGCCTGCAAGATCTTAGCATGGAAATTGAAGGTAGAGTAGGGCTCGCAGCAGTAGGTAAATATAATGAGTTAAAACAATGGATAGAAAATTATAAAGTTAATTTAATGGATCACAAGAGTTCTTTAGGTGAATTTTTTAGAAATGCATTTTCACAAGTGCTTATAATCCTACCAAAAGTTAAAGAACATATAGAGGACTATATAAGTTTATATGAAAGCTGCGAGAGTTTCATAAATACTTTAGATAAATTAGAATTTAAGGGGAAATCTTCAGAGGAGAGGTTTATTGAATTTATTCGATGCGAAGGAAGCGGATTTTATTCGATGAATGAGATTCAGGAAATATTATTACAAGATAATAGTATAGTTTTAACATCTCCTTATACTTATTTGACCTCTAATTTAAATAGTAAGGTTCAGATATGGACAGATATTAACAGTAATATGTGGTGTCCTAGAAATGCAGGAGAATTATCAAATTCTTATGTATTAAAAACTAATTGGGATATTGATGATATATATACAGAAAAAAAAGAAAATAATAATGCATATGGAATTCTGATGTCCGTTGTTAATTGCCTTTTAAGAAAATGTAGAGGTGAATTATACATATATGGTAGTGAATATTCTTTAAGTGGATACCAGCAAGAAAGTATATTTGCAGATATACTTATAGAAATATTAAGTGAAAGAGGTGAAACCATTGATAAAGGAGATGAGAACATCGACAATGGAGATGAGAACATCGACAATGGAGATGAATAATGAAGATATAAGTAATGAAGTTAAAGAAATAATTTATAGAGATGATCAATTGCCTATAATGGGATATCGAGAAGGAACTATGGCAGTACCAGCGGTTCCAGGAGCGGGAAAGACTTTTATAATATGTAATCTAGTATGTGAAATTATAAAAGATAAGGTCCATAAACCTGGTAAAATACTCATAGTAACTTTTATGAATAGTGCAGTTAACAACTTTAAGCATAGAATTTCCAGGGTGTTAAAAAATAAGGGGATAAATGCAAGTAACGATTATGAAGTCATGACTATTCATAGTTTAGCACTAAAAATCTTAAAAGATAGACCAGATGTAATGGGGGTTAATGAGGAATTTAGAATATTGGATGATGTTAATAAGAGTTTATATTTAAATAATTGCATATCAATGTGGCGAAGGAAGGGAGGAGAGTCTGTATTTAAGGGGATGATATTGGATAAAGCCCTAAATAAATATACAGGGAAAAAAGATAAGTGGTGGAGTGATTTTTTTACAACAGTTGATACAATTATTGGTGAATTAAAGATAAATGACATTTCTCCTGAAAAATTAAAAGAAGATATTAAATTATTAGATCAAAATAGTATCTTAGTACATATATCTGAAATTTATGATACTTACATTAAAATTTTAAAAAGGGAAGGGTATATAGATTACAATGATTTGCTGATTCTTGCGTATAAACTTTTAAAAACTGATGACACAGTTAGAGAAAAGTTACAAAAAAAATATACCTTTGTCTTTGAGGATGAATGTCAAGACTCTAATTTAATTCAAGGGAAAATACTAAGCTTAATTTCTGAAAAAAGTGGTAATTTAGTAAGGGTTGGGGATGTTAATCAAAGTATAACGGGAACATTTACAGCCTCTGACCCTGAATTTTTTAGAGAGTTTTGTGGTAAGGCAAATAATGCGTTCAAAATGTTCATGGCGGGGCGTAGTACAAATCATATTATTGATTTAGCAAATGAGCTAGTTAGGTATACAAATAATCAACATGGAGAAGAAAAGTGTAGAGTTGCATTAGTGGATCAAAAGATTAAAAGTTTGAATGATAAAGTAAAAACTAGCCAAGATAGCTATGGTATAAGCACTATGGTGTGTAACTCCAAAGAAGAAGAAATTAAAAAAGCTGTTCGTGTGGCTATTAAATTAAAAAAAAAATTCCCTAGTAAAACCTGCGCAATATTAGTTCCTTTTAATAATCAAGTTAGAGAAATAGCAGATATTCTTAGAGCGTGTAATATTGAATGTGATGAGTTATCAAATAAATCAGATAAAAAAATTAAGGTTACGAGTACTTTGGGATATATACTGAAATTTATTTCAAGGCCAGAGGATAGTGCTATATTTAAAGATTTAATTAAGAATGTGTTTTGCGAGGAGCACAATGAAGAAAGTGAAAAATTGTTCGATTTTATTTGCGGTTATGATGTTGAAAAGCTTATGTATCCAAGCGGAGATAATATAAATGAGCTGGATATTCCAGGAGAAATATTAAACTCCAAGGTGTATAAAGAATTTATAAATTCCATGGAGCTAATTAAAACAATATTTGAATATCCTCAGACAAATTTTGATAGACTGATTTTACATATTAGCGATGTTCTAAATTTTAGTCTTGAAAATAGAGCAATGGCAGAGGCCGCTTCAGCATATGTTAGATTTGCTTGTAAAGATAATAGTGAATTTTCCCTGGGATATGTAGCAGAGCAATTGCTAGATGGAAAGAATAGTATACTAGATCATATTTCAGGTATAATATACGACCTAGAAGGATATGAACCATCCCCAGATAGAGTAACGGTATCTACTTGTCATAAAGCTAAAGGTCTAGAATGGGATTGTGTATTAATATTAAATATTACATCTTATCAATACCCATATATGACAACCGATAAATTTAAAGACTATTATTATTTGAAAGATGAATTTAAAAACCCAACAGTTCTTTGTAGCGCTGAAATTGCTAAAATTCTAGGTAATAATATTTGTGAAGATCCATTAAAGGAAGCTAAAATACAAATAATAAATGAAAAAATAAGACTTTTATATGTAGGGATAACAAGGGCCAAGGAATATTTAATTTTAATGGCAACACAGTCTAATGAAGGGAAATGGAATGAAGATAAACCATCAAAGTATTTTTATGTTCTTCAAGATTACATAAATAGCCAAAGGGGTGACGGTAAATGTTAGACATTAGAAAATTAAATCATGTCTACTATAGTCAAAATCTTTTAAATACTTTTGATAAATGTCCTTTTAGATTCAAAATAAAATATTTGGATAATATCAGATGGAAAAAAGATTCAATAAGCGATGAGGATTATTATGAGAATATGAACATGGGACTGGATTTTCATCTTACCGCCCAAAGATATTTCTCAAATATCCCTGTGGTAATAAATGATAGTAATACTGAATTGCTCCACTTTACAAATTCACTTCGAGAAAAATTCACTATTTTAGATGAAAATATATATTTGCCGGAATATGAAATTAAAATGAGAAAAGATAATATTAGGATTCAAGCAAAGTATGATTTAATAATTATTAAGCCAAATAATAAAATAGAAATATGGGACTGGAAGACAGAAAATAGGAAACTTGATTATAAGGAAGTAAGTAAGAGAATGCAAGCTATTGTTTATATGTATATATTAGGAGAAAGGTCTTTAGAAATATTTGATAGAGATATATGTCTTGAAAATATAAGTATGAAATTTTGGCAACCACAGTTTAAAGAGGATATCATTACTATTAATTATTCTGAGAGTAAGCATAGAATTAATGAAGAAAAAATTATGGAGCTAACACGCAGATTGGATAATTATGATTTTAGTTTAGATTTTAATATTGAATTGTATAGTAAGCAGTGCAAGTATTGTGAATTCGCTGGTAATACTCAGGTATGTGATGCTTTTGTGTAGTGTGCATTGAAATAATAAACAAGTAATGAAAAATTATAAGTGTAGGTTGCTACTATAGTATAATTTATGGTAAAATATTCACGTAATGGTTTAAATTTATATATTAGCTATATGAAATAACAAACAAAACTTATAGTAAACTGAGAAAAAAGGGGAGATAGCTTTATGACCGAATCTGTAGTTAATGCATAGCAAAGGCTATTGCATAATAATTAAAATATGAAATAACCTTTGCTCAATCCTAAAATCAAATTGTATTTAGGAGGAGCATACTATGAGCTATATTAAAGCAACAGATGTGTTGCCAAAGGAAGTATTGGATTTAATTCAAAAATATGTAGAGGGTGAATACATTTATATTCCTAAAAAGGAATGCAACAGAAAGCTTTGGGGACAAACCACCAAAAGTAAAGAGAAAATTTCTGCGAGAAATGCAGATATTTATAAAACATACGAAGAGGGTATTTCTGTAAAAGTTCTTTCTGAAATGTATTATTTATCTCTCAAAAGTATACAAAAAATTATTCTGATAATGAAAAGAGCAAGTTAATAAAAAAATGCGCCATAAAGCGAAAGCTGAGTGGCGCATTTTCGTTTCAGAAAAATGTTATAGGTTGAGACGCTGATGTGCCTAGTGATATCATTTAAATAGAAGTTTAAGAAAGTGGTGAAACCGATGGTAAAATAAACGAAATATTAATAGTCAATAAAAATAATCTATTATATATAGTTGGAGGATTATAATGAAAATAAGTACAATTCCAAAAGATTTTATTATTAATATGGCACTTGAATCAGGTGGAAAAGTAGTATCAAATTTCCTTTTACATGGACTTAGGATTAAAAATGATTTAGAAGAAAATATAATACTAAAAGATATAAATTTCGAGTTATATGTGTCAAATAGCTTAGTCAAACAAGTTACTTACCAGGGGAAGTCACTTGAGAATTCTATAAAAGAATTTGCAGAAAATAGTACCGGGCTTTGCGAAGGTTTTGGGGCAAAATTATTTTTAGGGGAAGAAGGCTTTTGGAATCCTAAATGTTATACAAATTCCATAGAGATGGAAGCCAATCAGGAAACAGGTATATTTAATGAATATTTTATAGTAGTACAAGATAAGGTTATAGATGAATTGGTGATAAAAGTTAATTATATTAAATGTGGAGAGGAGCAGGTACAGGAGTTGAAAATTCCACTAATACAATATAAAAATAAAAATCAATATATATTTCCGCTTAAAGGTAATATCTCAACTTGTGGAAATTATAATACTTTGCCCGACCATAGACAACATTACTCAATGGAATTTGCTTTTGATATGGCTCAGTATAATGCGGACCAAAAGCTATGTTACAAGGAAAATATGCGGGAAGAGGACTATATAGTTTATGGCAAGGAAATACTTGCAATAGCTGATGGGGAGGTAGTAGATTGTTATCGTAGCTTTAATATGACTACTTCTTGGGATTGGAGTGAGAGAAAGCCGATTATAGATAAATATGGATTGGCAGCCCAGTGTGGAAATTATATAGTTTTGAAACATGCCAATGAAGAATATTCTTTTTATGGGCACTTGGTCACAGATAGTTTAACTATAAAAAAAGGCGATAGAGTAAAGCAAGGACAAGTTATAGGTAAGGTTGGACATACAGGGTTATCTAATTGTCCTCACCTACATTTTCAACTTATGGATGGGCCGGACTTCTTGGCAGCTAGAGGGCTACCTTGCTCTTTTTCAAATATAAGAGATGTAGCCGGTGAGAAACTTAGCTTAATACAAGAAGAAAATATAATTGTGCATGCAGAATAAAAGAAAAGAGAGGATAATGAAAAATGGACAGGCTACTGAGACAAGAAAAGGCCACATAAGGAGGAGATTAATGTGGAAAAAAGTTTAATTATTCAATCAGCTACAAAAAAAGAGGTAACTTTTATTTGTAACAAAATAAAAGAATATAATGCAAAGAATGGTCCATTGAAGAAAGAACAGGTAGTTGAAGATATTTTTAGAGTTATAAAAGATTCAGAGGGGAATGTTGTAGCAGGAATAACAGGGTATATATATCATAATTTTAAGTCCCTATATATTAATTTGTTATGTGTTAAAGAAGAATTTAGAAAATGTAGTTATGGAACAATGCTCATTGAAAATGTAGAGAAAGAATCTTTTGAAAAAGGGGTTAATTTTGTTCATCTTGGAACTTTAGGATTTTAAGCAAGAGATTTTTATGTGAAAAAAGACTTTTCTAGGATATCATTATCGACTCAATTATTTGGAAGTGTAACGGTGATAATATAAAAATAGAAGCTATCGAATAATATACGATAGCTTTTTAGGTTACAATAATTGCAGAAAGAAATATTTTAGTATTTTTTCTTTTCCCATGTTTTTTGTTTATATGCAAGTATTCCATTTACAATTAAAGACTTATAACCTAAAATATTTCGAAGCTTAATCGTAATGTTTTCACTTTCTTCATTACTCATTTTTTTAGGAAAGTAAAATGTAAATTCATCTTTGACAAATAGGTCATACATGTTGTTATAAGATGGTTTACCTAACTTGACTACAGGAACAAAAACAGGTCCTGAGCAGCATCCGCCTCTATTCTCCATTTCTATATAAACATCTTGAACATTTTTTTCATATAAATATTTTTTAACACCATGCTTAATTTCTATATTCATAATAAGACACCCTTTTCCTTGAGTTTTTTATTTTTAAAGTAATTAAACATATTATAACTCACATTCCGCTGAATGTATAAAAACTTGTGGTACACAGCAAAGTAAAAGGTAAGACATAGAAGTTAGGTCGTCAAAACTATTCTCCGTCGAGAGAGAAAAACAGAATAGCATAGAGTGATTATTTAGGGACTTAAAGTAGTTACCTTGGGCATAATATTGTTAACGCATATTTGATAGGAGTTGTTGTAGCTATGACTAAATTAGGCACTACAAAACAAAATAGAAAACCTAACAGATTAATCAATGAAAAGTCTCCATATCTTCTGCAACATGCATATAACCCTGTAGACTGGTATCCATGGGGTGAGGATGCTTTTGAAAAAGCAAAGCAGGATAACAAACCTATATTTGTCAGCATAGGTTATAGCACTTGTCATTGGTGTCATGTAATGGAAAAAGAATCCTTTGAAAATGAAGCAGTAGCAGCTATTTTAAATAAGTATTTTGTTGCTATAAAGGTAGATAAGGAAGAACGCCCAGATATAGACAGTATTTATATGACGGTATGTCAAGCATTAACAGGAAGTGGTGGATGGCCTTTAACTATTTTTATGACTCCAGATAAAAAACCTTTTTATGCAGGTACTTATTTCCCAGTGGAAAGTAGATATGGAATGCCGGGGATAATGGATATACTGAACTCTCTTGCGCAGCAGTGGAATGAGAAAAGAGAGGATATTGTAAAATCCAGTGAAAGAATAGTAGAGCACATAAAAGGCATTGATGCATTGGTTAATAGGGAGGAAATAGGAGAAGAAGAAATACATAATGCATATAATAGTTTCAACAGTGTCTTTGATGCGAATTATGGTGGATTTGGTTCTTCTCCAAAATTTCCAGCGCCTCACAATTTACGATTTTTGTTAAGATATTGGAAAAATTATAATGAGCCTAAAGCATTAGAAATAGTAGAAAAAACACTGGAAGCCATGTATGAGGGTGGAATTTTTGACCATATTGGTTTTGGCTTCTCAAGGTATTCTACAGATGAGAAATGGTTAGCACCTCATTTTGAGAAAATGTTATATGATAATGCACTTTTAGCTGCGGTATATGTGGAGGCTTTTGAAGCTACAGGTAATGTATTCTACAAAGGAGTAGCTGAAAAAATATTTACTTATATACTTAGGGATATGACGTCAAAAGAAGGGGCTTTTTATTCCGCTGAAGATGCAGATAGTGAAGGCATCGAGGGTAAATTTTATCTATTAACATTAAAGGAAGTGGGCTTAGTTTTAGGTGAGCAATTTTATAAAACCTATTGCGACCACTATGATATAACTGCAAAGGGGAATTTTGAAGGTAGGAATATTCCAAACCTCATAGGTATGGATAGTAGCTCTAAGCTAAATGATGAGCTGCAACAAAAATTAGAAAAAATGAGACAAAAGCTTTTTGAATATCGAGAAAGAAGAATTCATCCCTACAAGGATGACAAGATATTAACCTCTTGGAATGGACTTATGATTGCGGCGCTGGCTTATGGAGGAAGGGTTTTTGATAATGGTAGTTATATTAAGCAGGCGCAAAAAGCTATGGATTTTATCTTAAGTAATATGATTAATGAAAAAGGGAGATTAATGGCTAGATATAGGGATGGTGAAATAGCTCACTTAGGCTATTTGGAAGACTATGCTTTCACAGTGAGTGCACTAATTGAATTATATGAAGCCACTTTTAATGTAAAATATTTAATTAAAGCGCTAGAACTTAATGATAATATGCTTAAGCTATTTAAAGATGAAGATCAGGGTGGATTGTTTTTATATGGAATCGACGGAGAAGAATTAATTGTTAGGCCTAAAGATATATACGATGGTGCAGTGCCCTCAGGTAACTCAGTAGCTACTTTAAATATGTTAAGGCTTGCTAGATTAACTGCTAATAGTGAACTCAGAAATGAGGCGGATAGGCAATTTGAAGTTTTTGCTTCAAAGGTTAAAACTATAGAAAGTGCTCATGCTTATTTTATGACGGCACTATTATATAGTAGGGTACCAGGGAAAGACATTATAGTTGCAGGAAAAGAGGAGGACGTGGAAACAAGGGCTATGATTAAAGAGATTAATAGCAATTATCTACCTTTTGCTACAGTAGTGTTAAACACTGGTGATGAAAAGTTAAATTCTATAAATCCTGAAATAAAAGCACATATACCATTGCAGGGAAAAACTACTGCTTATGTTTGTGAGAATTTCTCTTGCATAGAGCCCATTACTGATTTGAAAAAGTTCTCAGAGTGTATTAAGGATATTAATTAATTTACTATAATTAAAAAAAGTATTGATTATATATATGTAATATAGTATCATAGGTGTATAGAAACTTTTATTTAGCGTGTAACCGATTAAATTCGGGCAAAAGCTGAAAAGGATAATATTAATTATCTTTTTCGGCTTTTTTTATTAAAAAATTTATTGTGAAATTAAGGATGGAACAAATCCTTAAAATAAATTTAAAGAAATAGGGGGAGGAATTTTATTATGATGAAGTATCTACAAAAATTAGGTAAATCATTAATGCTTCCAGTAGCTTGTCTACCTGTTGCAAGCATTTTAATGGGTATTGGTTATTGGATTGATCCTACAGGATGGGGAGCAAACAACGTAGCTGCAGCGTTCTTAATAACAGCAGGTAATTCACTAATTAAGAATATGGGAATTTTATTTGCAATTGGTGTAGCTGTTGGAATGTCAGATGATAATGACGGCACAGCGGGGCTAGCAGGTCTTGTTTCATGGCTTATGATTACCACTTTATTATCTCCAGCGGCTGTAGCAATGTTTAAAGTTATTAAAGTTGCAGCAGTACCAGCAGCGTTTAGTCATATTGAAACACAATTTGTTGGTATTTTAGCAGGTTTAATTGGTGCTAGTTGTTACAATAGATTTAAAGGCACTAAATTACCAGATGCTTTAGGTTTCTTTAGTGGAAAAAGAAGTGTTGCTATTGTAACGGCTGGGGCGTCAATTTTTGCAGCCATTATTTTATTCTTTATATGGCCTATAGTTTATGGAGCATTAGTAGCTTTTGGAAAGTCAATTATATCTACAGGTGCTATTGGTGCAGGTATTTATGCGTTTTTTAATAGACTATTATTACCAACTGGTCTTCACCATGCACTTAATACTGTATTTTGGTTTGATGTAGCTGGAATTAATGATATTGGTAACTTCTGGTCAGGTAAAGGAACATTAGGGGTAACTGGTATGTATATGACTGGATTCTTCCCTGTAATGATGTTTGGGCTGCCAGCAGGAGCACTCGCTATGTATCATACAGCTAAAGACAAAAAGAAGAAAATGGTATATGGGTTATTATTAGCAGGAGCAATATCTTCCTTCTTCACTGGTGTTACAGAACCATTAGAATTTGCTTTCATGTTTTTAGCTCCAGGTCTATTTTTAATTCATGCTGGTTTAACAGGTATTTCTGCTTTCGTATGTGCATCGTTACCGGTGAGAGCTGGATTTAATTTTAGTGCAGGTTTTGTAGATTGGTTTCTAAGCTTTAAGGCTCCTATGGCTGAAAATCCAATTTTGCTGATTCCAATTGGGTTAGCATTCGCTGTTATTTATTATATTACATTCCGTTTTGCAATTACAAAATTTAATTTGAAAACGCCTGGTAGAGAAGAAGATGATAAAGAGGCAGAAATGAATGTAAAACTTGCAAATAATGATTTTACACAAATAGCATCTATTATATTAGAAGGTGTTGGTGGAAAAGAAAATGTAGTATCTATTGATAATTGTGTAACTAGATTACGTTTAGAAATTAAAGATCAGGTAAATGTAAATGAAAAAATCATTAAATCCTCAGGTGCAATGGGAGTAATGAGACCTGGTAAAACAAGTTTACAAGTTATTGTTGGAACAAAAGTTCAATTTGTAGCAGATGAATTTAAAAAATTATGTAAGTAAAAAAATATAATTTAATTATGATATTAAAAAAGTTGACAACAATATACTAGTAGTAATATAATATGTTGTAATATGAAATTAATATATAATAACTAAATTCTATGAAAAGGATAGTACTTTCTTATTAATCTTAAAGCGAGCAAGGGTATGGTGTAAGCCTTGTAAGGTATAGGAAGTTAAATGGGCAGCTATTTAACAAAATTAATCAGATTAATTTTAGGAAAAGAACCTTGGAGGAGCTACCTGAACTAGTTAGAAGAAATAACTTTTGACTCTTATAGGGCATGCCGCGAAGAGCGTTAAAATATTGAGTGGACTTTATAGTCAACTAGAGTGGTACCGCGGAAATATAACCCGTCTCTTTATTTAGAGATGGGTTTTTTGTTATATTAGAAAACATATGGGTTCTAAAATCAGGAGGGAAAACAATTAATAATTGTTTTCGGCTCCAGAGCAAAACAGGAGGGAAATAATATGGATTATAAAAAAATAGTTGCGGAAAGAATAAAACAATTGGTGGAACTCGACATAGAAACAATAGAGAATTTAATTGAAATACCACCAAAACCTGAAATGGGAGAATTTGCTTTTCCTTGTTTCCAGTTAGCAAAAACCATGAAAAAAGCACCTAATGCAATAGCTAATGATTTAAAAGAAAAAATTGAGACAGAGGGTTTTGAAAAAATAGAGTGTTTTGGTCCTTACGTAAACTTCTTTTTAGACAAAGGAGCATTTATTAAAGCTACTATAGAAAAAATATTAAAAGATGGAGAAAACTACGGCTCTTCTAAAATGGGTGAAGGTAAGAATATGATAGTAGAATATTCATCACCTAATATAGCAAAGCCATTCCATGTAGGACATTTATTCACCACAGTTATCGGTAGTTCTTTATATAAGATACTTTCTTTTGAAGGATATAATTGTACTGGAGTCAATCATCTTGGTGATTGGGGAACACAATTTGGTAAGCTTATTTACGCTTATAAAAACTGGGTAGACGAGGAAACTTTAGAAAAAGAGCCTATTAAAGAATTATTAAGAATTTATGTTAAATTCCATGAAGAGGCTGAAACTTGCCCAGCACTTAATGATGAAGCAAAAATGTACTTCAAGAGATTAGAAGATGGCAGAGCAGAGGAAGTTCAGCTTTGGACTAAATTTAGAGACTTAAGCCTAGTGGAGTTTAAAAAACTTTATGAAACACTAAATGTTAAATTTGATTCTTACGCCGGAGAAAGTTTTTACTGTGACAAAATGGAAGATGTAATTGCAGACATAGAGGCAAAGGGTCTACTTGTAGAAAGTAATGGAGCTAAGGTTGTAATGCTGGATGAGTACAATATACCACCTTGCATAATTAAAAAATCAGATGGAGCTACAATTTATGCAACACGTGATTTAGCAGCAGCAACTTACAGAAAGAAGACTTATGATTTTCATAAAAATATTTATGTAGTTGGAAAAGATCAAGCTCTTCATTTTAAGCAAGTATTTACTACATTAAAGCTTATGGGCAATGAGTGGGCAGATGATTGTGTGCATGTACCATTTGGAACTGTAAGATTTGCAGATAAAAAATTATCTACAAGAAAAGGTGATGTTATTTTCTTAGATGAGCTATTAAGCGAAGCGGTGGCGAAAACTCTTGAAATAATAAATGTAAAAAATCCAGAACTAGAAAACAAAGAAGAGGTAGCTAAAAAAGTAGGAATAGGTGCTATCATATTCACTTATTTAAAAAACCACAGAGAAAGAGATATTGTTTTTAATTGGGAAGAAATGCTTAGCTTTGATGGAGAAACAGGTCCATATGTTCAATATACTTATGCAAGAGCAAAAAGCATATTAAGAAAAGTTGAAGAAAATAGCAATGGGATTATCTCTGATGTAGAGCTTGATTACAATAAATTAAATTCTAAAGAAGAATTTGAACTTGTGAAACAGTTAGAAGGATTCCAAAACTCAATTATGTATGCCATTGATAAATTAGAACCATCTATGGTTACAAGATATGTTATTGAGGTAGCTAAATCCTTTAATAAATTCTACAACCAGCATAATATAGCTAATTTAGAAGATGAATCTAATAAAAAAGCTAAGATTAAGATGGTAGAAGCTACTTGCCAAGTAATCAAGAATGCATTAAACCTTATAGGTATAGAAGTAGTAGATAGAATGTAATAGAGTAGCTTAGGTACAAACAAATAAATAAGATGCAGACATATTATTTATTTGTTTGTTTATTATTGCAATGATTTGCAATAACCTTGTTTTTAATGTATTATTAAAATATAGAAAAATGTAAAATTTATTTAGAATTACTTAGCAAATAGAAAAACATTTGTTGTAATACTTTTCTTTTTTTATAGATTAGGGGGAACTATGTTTATCAAAGAATATGAAATTAACGTTACTTTACCCAAGGAGATTTTTAGAAAATATAAGATGGATACTATTGCGTATTTGGATATTGAGGCTACAGGTTTTGATTTTGAACGTGATAGAATAGTATTGATATCTTTGGGATATTACTTAAAAGAAGATCAATTTAAAGTTGTTCAATATTTTGCAGAATCGCCTTGTGAAGAGGAGAGCATTTTGAAAGAACTAAAAAAATCTATGAACAATTTTGAAAAATGGTGTTCTTATAATGGTACAGCTTTTGATGAACCTTTCGTAATTAGAAAGATGAATAGACACAATCTTGGGTTTAGACTGCCTAGTGAACATATTGACTTGTTTAAGATTATAAGACCATTCCATAAAAAGATGGGAATGAAGAATTGTAGTTTAAAAAGTGTAGAGAAGTTTGCGGGTATTAAAAGGCGAGATGAAATAAATGGAGCTAGGAGCGTTGAAATATATAATGAGTACCTAGTAAAACATGATGAAAAATTAAAAGAAATCCTCATGCTTCACAATTACGAAGATGTCCTAAACTTGCCTAAAATTTTCAAAGTGATTGACATTATTGAAAATAATTTGGATTTAAAAAGGAAAGAAAAATCAGAAAAAAAACAAATGTCACTTTTAAATAATAATATAAACACAAATCAGCCACTAAAAGTGGTGAATAGCCAACTATAAAAAAACAGTCCTATAATACATTTATGTACTATAGGACTATTTTTTATTTAATTTTGTCATCATTCTTAGCAGAAGATTTTATCTCGCAGGTGTGGCTACAACCCTTGCATCCATTTCCACAACCACAATCACCCTTTGCTTGTTTTTTTATATTAGAATATAAGATATATCCAGCTACAATAACAATTACAGAAACAATAATAAATTCCATTGGCACCTCACCTCACTATATTTTATACTAGAGGCTGCGATTTTAAATAGCCCCTTTTTATTATCTTATTATAATACTACCTACATTAAATATTATAAAAGAAACCACCCATGCTAATATTAATTGATAAGCTACGGAAAAGATTGCCATTCTATTTCCATACTCTTTTTTCATAGTCGCTATTACTGATACACAAGGAGTGTAAAGTAATACGAAAGCGAGGAAACTATAAGCTGATAGAGGAGTAAAAAAATTAGGTAATACATGTGTTAAATTGCTACCATATATAACTCCCATGGTACCTACAACTACTTCTTTAGCCATAAGACCAGTTAATAGTGCTATGGAATTTTGCCAAGAACCAAATCCAAGTGGAATAAATATTGGGTTTATAAATTTTCCAATAGCAGCTAAAAAGCTAGAGTTTATATCAACCATGCCTGTAGTGTTGAAATTTGATAAAAACCATACTATTACTGAGATTGAAAAGATTATAGTACCAGCTTTCTTTAAGAAACCTTTACCTTTTTCCCAAGTATGAATTAATAAGCTTTTTGGTTCTGGTAATTTATATTCAGGCAATTCTATAATGAAAGGTTCTTCATCTTTTTTAAACAATGTGTGTTTAAATAAGATACCAATTCCAAAGGCTAAAGTAATACCCATTAGGTATAATGAAAATACCACAATGGTTTGCTTTCCAGGAAAAAATACTGATGCAAAGAGTGCATAAACTGGAAGCCTAGCATTGCAAGACATAAGAGGTACTAAAAGTGCAGTTAGTTTTCTGTCTTTTTCACTCTCTAAAGTTCTAGCAGACATTATAGCTGGAACAGAACAACCGAAACCAACAATTAATGGAATAAAAGCTTTACCTGATAAACCCATTTTCCTCATTAGCTTATCCATTATAAAAGCAGCTCTTGCCATGTAACCACTGTCTTCTAAAAATGAAATACCTAAGAATAATGCCAATATAACTGGCAAAAATACTATTACGGAACCTACTCCGCCTACGATACCGTCAATTAATAATGAAGAAAACCAAGGGCTGTTACTGGCAAGTAGATTTTTTAAAAATGGAACAAAAGAATCATTAAGCAAGGTATCTAGAAAATCAGCTAAAGGTTGTCCTACCCAGCTGAAAGTAAACATAAAAATTAAAAATAAACTTCCGAAAAATAGGGGGTAAGCGATTATTCGATTAAGCACAACTTTATCTATTTTTTCTGAAATAGAAACTTTGTTATCACTTTTTTTATGGGTGATTGATTTCAGTAAAACTTCAATGTATGCATAAGTTTCTTTTTCATCTTTGAATTTTAGGCTATTTGAAGAGTTGGTAATATAATCTTCTTTAAGTAGGCAATCTCGAACATCAGAAATCCCCTTATTCTTTGAAGCTATTATAGGTATTACTGTTACACCTAGTTTTTGCGATAAGAGCTCATAATTAATATCTAAACCCTTAGCTATTGCTACATCCACCATGTTTAACACTAAAATTATTGGTTTGTTAAATTGTTTTAATTGCGTAGTAAGATATAGATTTCTATCAAGACTGGATGCATCTACAATATTAATAATTACATCCACATTACCATTTTGCAAAAAATCTTTGGAAACTTTTTCTTCATTTGAATAAGTATCCATTGCATAAATACCAGGCAAATCAACAATTTTAATTTTATTATCGATAAAGCCTTCTTTTTTTTCGACTGTTACTCCCGCCCAATTACCTACGTATTGGTTAGAACCTGTAAGTGCATTATATAGAGTTGTTTTACCAACGTTAGGATTACCTAGTAGTGCAGCAGTGATCATTCAAATCCTCCTCATTATGTCTTTCGTACAATAATTATGCTATTTTTATATTTTTAGCGTCATTTTTTCTAATAGCTAAATTGAAACCACGTAAACTTATAATTATAGGATCGCCTAAAGGGGCGGTAGCTTTTAAAGTTACTTCAGTACCTTCTATGCATCCCAATGCTAGTAATCGTTTAGCAAATTTTTCATCACCACAAACTGAATGAATTAGCGCTTTATCTCCTGGTTTTAAATCATAGATACTCATAATAATCACTCCTTAATGAAAATAATTCTCAATATCATTTTAACATTATTATAAATTGGTGTCAATGTAAAATAGCAGGGGAATTCAACAAAATTTTTAAAATGATTTCATATAATAGTGGAATTGTGATAAAATAGAGGAAGCAGAGTTTTAAGTTAGATATATGCAAATTTATGAGTTTGTTCTGTAGTAAACTTGCTAAGAAACTTAGTAAACTTAGTAGAAAAGAGTGATATTGTGATTACAAAACTTAGTACTGTTAAAGTAGGAGAAATTTCTATGGAAAGCTCACTTACCATAGACGGAAATAAACAACTCTTTAAAGATGCATTGTTTTTTGATTTAGAACATTACATTTATAAAAAGCCCATATGTATTGGAGTTTTTGGGTGTTGCGTTTATGATGAAATTTCAAAAGAATTAAAGGTTACTCAATATATGGCGGAAAATAAAAAAGATGCTATAGAAATATTATCTTTAGCTAAAAATTATTTTGAAGAAATGAAAATGAAGTATAATAAAAAATACATCGTTACATTTTCAGGAAACAATGATTTTACAGTTATAAATTATTTATTAAAAGCACATAAAACAGATTTTTTATTACAAGGATATTTTGGGGAAATAGATTTGCAAAAATGTTATGAAAAAGCTGAAGGAACTTGCATTGGCCTTAAGGCTTTAGAAAAAAAATTTGATATTGATCGCGAAAGTGAATTAATAAGTGGATCTAATTTAGCTAAAACCTTTGGTAAAATAGTAAAAGATGATGACTATATAAATAGAATGCCTCAAGAGAAAAAAGATAAAATACTATTATATAATCAACAGGACGTTGTCAGTTTATTTTATATCTATATAGATTGGTACAATAGAATAAATTTAAAAACTGAAGAAATCACGGCACAGCAATAGCTGTGTTTTTTATTTGCAAAAAAATCATAATCTGAATTTTTTAGTAAGTAAAAAGGCATACTAAGACCCTTTCCGTAATAATTTAATATAAGGCGTATGAAAAATATTGAAGGGGGAGAGAGTGTGGATGGAGTTAAGAGAAACATTGATGTAGCTATGGGAAGGGCTAAGGCAGATTTAGTGCTTAAAAATGCAAATTTTATTAATGTGTTTACTGAAAGTATAGATAGAGGAGATATTGCAATAGTTGGGGATACTATTGTAGGTATTGGGGAATACACGGGGGATGCTGAAATTGATTGTAATGATTTATATGTGACCCCAGGTTTTATTGATGCACATGTACACATGGAGTCCTCTATGGTTATGCCACAGCAGTTTGGAGAGGTGGTAATTAAAAAAGGTGTAACTACGATAATAGCAGATCCACATGAAATGGCTAATATAGATGGAATGGATGGTATTCGTTTTATGCTAAAGAATAGTAAGGAAACCCCTATAGATATTTTTTTTATGTTACCATCTTGTGTACCAGCAATAAAAATTGAGGATAGTGGATACACCCTTAATTCTGAAGATTTAGAAGAATTAATAAATGATAATAGAGTATTAGGCCTTGGCGAGGTAATGGACGTATCTGCAGTTGTAAATTTAGATGAAAATATTTTAAAAAAAATAGACATGGCAAAGCATAAACATATTGACGGGCATTGCCCTAATATTTCACAGAGGGAGCTAAATGCTTACTTAAGCTGTGGTATAAGAACAGATCATGAATGTACTAATATTGTGGAAGCCGCACATAAAGTTAGCAAAGGAATGTACGTTATGCTAAGAGAAGGATCTGCAGCAAGAAATTTAAAAGACATACTTCCTGCTGTTAATAATCGTAATTTTGGAAGATTTTTATTTTGCACGGATGATAGGCATATAGATGACTTACTAGAAATTGGATCTATAGATAACTGTATTAGAGTTTCTATAAAACAAGGACTGAGTCCTATAAAGGCATTTATAATGGCCTCGCATAATGCAGCAAAGTGTTATGGGTTAGTGGATAGGGGTGCTATAGCCCCAGGTTATAAAGCAGATTTAGTGCTATTTGAAGATTTAAAGGGTTTAAATATAAAAAAAATTATAAAAAATGGTAAAGTGTATTCAGAACTGCAGGATAAAAAATATTTTAACTTAAAGATAAATTCATCAATGCATATGGATTTCATAAATAGTGACATTTTCAAAGTTAAAAATAGGGTAGAACATATAAATGTAATAAAGTTAATTCCAAATTCTCTGCAAACTAAATTAGTGAAGAAAAAAATAGAAAATGAATTTGGATATATAAAGAGAACAATGGAAAAAGATATATTAAAAATAGCAGTAATAGAAAGGCATCATAATACAGGTAAGCATTTTGTTGCGTTTATAGAAGGCTTAGGTTTAAAACATTGCTCCATAGCACAAACAATAGCTCATGATTCTCATAATGTTATAGTGGTGGGAGATAATGATAAGGACATGGAGGTAGCTGTTAATACGCTTGTTACTAGTGGTGGGGGTATAGCCATGGTTTCTGAGGGAAAGGTTATTGCACAATTAAACTTGCCAATTGGCGGAATAATGACCTTTGAAACACCCTATATGGTGGCAGAAAATCTAAAGAGGCTTAGTAGAATAGCTAGAAACTTTGGAGTGCGAGATGAATATGATCCTTTTATAACCTTATCTTTTATGGCACTTCCAGTAATACCAGAAGTTAAAATTACTTCAAGGGGATTGTTTCACTATAATAAACATGAGTTTATAGAACTCATGTCAGATAATGAGGAAAATAAAAAATAAGCTGATTATTTCTAAACACATTTCTATATTCAATAGGAGTGTGTTTTTTTGTTGTCAATTTAAGGACATAGTTAACTTTTTAGCAGGTAAAAAATAATTATAAATCTATGTTTATAATTTAAAAAAAGTGGGCAGAATTTTAAAAGTCACTAAGGCATAATTTGGGTAATTAGGTCTGTGGATGGTATTTGTGGTGTTAGAAAACAGGGCACTAGGGCTGAAGTTTTAGATAGACTAGCTAAAGTTATTAGCTCTCAAAAAGAGTTAAAATAAAAAACATTATACTAGGAGGAAATAAAATGAAGAAAAATTTGAGAAAGAAAAAAGGGTTTACTTTGATTGAACTTATAATTGTAATTTCAATTATTGCTGTATTGGCGGCTATTGCGGTGCCTAAGTATGCCAGTATACAAAAGGATGCTAAAGTAAAAGCTGATATTGCCACGGCAAAGACAATAGCTGACGCAGTTACTGTTTTAGTAGCACAAGATAAGGTAGCTGAAACAATAGGTACTTCTGATGCACCAGCTGAAATTAAAGCTGGTGCTACTGGAGATGCTGCTGTTATAGGAGATTATCTTCAGTTGATACCAACATCTGCGGTATATAAAGATAAAAATTTTTCGGTAGTAGTTAGTAACGGCATTGCAAAAGTCTATGTGGATAAAATAGAAGCATATCCAAATGCTAAGGACAATGGGGAAAAAGTTACAACAGATAAAAAACAAAACTAAAGTTTTGAATTTACAAAAGTTAAAAGTATATAGATATAATATCTTATAAATCGCTTTAGCGAAATTTAAGAAGGAATCCCCCCTATTATATAAGTGGGGGATTAAAATTGATAGTCATTTAACATGTTAAAATATAAGGATTTTTGAAAAATAATATTGTGTTGTAGTTAATAAAGTTATAAAATAATATTAAATGAGGTGATCTAATGGAAAGTATTTTTCCAATAAGTATTTTTATATTAGGCCTATTAATAGGTAGCTTTTTAAATGTATGTATATACAGAATTCCAAGAGGAGAAAGTATAGCATATCCACCATCACACTGTACCTCTTGTGGGAGTAATATTAAGTCTTATGATCTTATACCAGTGATTAGCTGGATTTTTTTAAGTGGTAAATGTAGAGGCTGTGGCCAGAAAATATCTATTAGATATGCACTGGTAGAACTTGCCACCGCTATACTTTTTTTATTAACTTACTTTCAATATGGAGTAAGCATTTTTCTCTTAAGGTATTTAATACTAATACCTTTTTTAATAGTTATAGCTATGATAGATTATGATACTATGGAAGTGTATACTACAACCACATGGGTAGCAATTGCCATGGGCACTGTTTTACTAGGGGTAAATTTTTACCTGGGGCAAGCAGTGGCTACTTACCTTTATGGGGCTTTATTTGGTGCAGGTTTCATAATTATTATTATTTTATTATCTAAGCTTATTATTGGAATAGAAGGTATGGGCTGGGGTGATGCAGAAATTTGTGGCCTTTGTGGCCTGTTTTTAGGTTTTAAATTAACATTAATTATGATGTTCTTTTCTTTTATAATTGGTGGTATTGTTGGGATTTATTTATTGAGATTTAAAAAGAAAAATGGTAGATCGGAAATGCCCTTTGGTCCGTCTATAATAATGGCTACTTTTTTGATTATAATTTGGGGGGATAAAATTTTAAACTGGTATTTAAGTACATTCCAATAAATTATAAAAGAATTAATTGCAAGTGACACTCTAAACATAAGGACTTTAACGGAAACTAGAGGATAACTTGAATAGTTTCAATAATCCTTTAACTATCTTTAATTGTTCTATTTTGATATTCACAAGAATAAGTGTATAATTAGGCATAACTGAATGGTTATGAAGGGTTGATAATATGCAAAATGCATTGCGGAATATGAATAATAAATGGAAGAAAAAAGCCATGAAAGCGAAAAAAAGTGATTATCTTCAAAAAATTTACGAGAAAAATACTAGTACAGGAAATTACGTTATACAGGTAGCTTTAGACAAGTATAATGATATATTTAATGACTGGGATCGTGCTCCTTTTAAAAAAAGAGACATGGATCCGGATTTAGCAATTTTTCTTGAAAACTGTTTTGAAGAGATTCCGGCTAAACATGGAGTAGATATATGTTTCTACTTACCAAAAGAGGAAAAAGACGTAAATCGAGAAGAAGTGTTAATTGCAGGTATTAAAACCTACTATTCTTTTTATTTGCATCAAGAAATTAAAGTTTTAAAGGATAATTATCGCAGATTATTTAAATATTTAATCACAGCACTTAGTCTGCTAGCAGTGTCTGTTTTTTTAAGTACTAGTGTTGGTAGTAATATAGTTTTAGGAACGGTACAACAAGGATTTAATATAGGTGGATGGGTGTTTTTGTGGGAAGTTATATCAATGGTTATTTTTAGAGGTAGAGAAGTTAGTTCTGAAATTAATAAATATCAAAGGTTTTTGAATTCATTAATTTATTTTAAATATGGTAATGAAAATCCATTATTTTAGTATAGTGAATTTAAAAAAAGCTCTATGAAAATTTTTCTTAGAGCTTTTTTATTTTGAAAAAATCATCTGGCAATTCCAGGTGATTTTGTTTTAAAGTTTAAATGGAGCCTCTAAAAAAGTGTATTTTGGAAGACCATTTTCAATAGAAATTTTTGGTTCTCCCATTATTAATGGTAAGGTATATTCGTAGGCTTCACGAGTTACATTATTACCTTCCTCATTAATCCATTCTAGAGGGAAATATTTAATGTTATTAGCAACCTTTACAGTTTCAAGTACAAAAGGTTCGGAGGCATATGGAGAATTTGAAAGTCTTTTTATACCTATCATGTTTCCGCTTATTCCGTCAATAGAATAAGCAGCAGCAGCTTTACCTACTTCATAGGCCTCATCAATATCAGTTTGTGATGCACAGTGCATAGAACAACGTTGGATTGTAGAAAGTTCTAAAACCCTAACCTTTTGCGCGGTAGAAGTTGTTAAAAGTAAATCCTTCAGGTATGCACAAACACCACCTAACTGAGCATGACCAAATTTATCAAGGCCAGTGGATGAAGCTTCGCCTATAAATTTGCCTTCTTTAGTTCTTATACCTTCAGAAACTACTACAAAGACATGATTTTTTTCAGTAAGTTTTTTACTTATATCCCTTAAAAAATTCTCTGTACTAAAAGCAACTTCTGGAAGATATATGAAATCTGCAGCAGGGTTACCATTAATTGTTGCAATACAAGCACTAGCTGCTAGCCATCCAGTATCCCGTCCCATAGTTTCAAGTATGAAGACTCCTTTTGCAGGATATACACTGGCGTCTAGGAAATTTTCAAGAACTGATGTGGCAATTAGTTTAGCTGCACTACCAAAGCCAGGGGTATGATCCATAATTGGCAGGTCGTTATCTATTGTTTTAGGAATTCCAATAAATTTTACATCCTTATTATGCTGCTTTGCGTAAATACTAAATTTATGCACAGTATCTTGTGAATCATTACCTCCGATATAAAAGAAGGTTTTAATTTCATGTTTTTCTAATATTTTAAAAAGCTTTAAGTACTCTTCAGGGCTTTCTTCTACGGATTTCAACTTATATCTGCAAGAGCCAAGACCAGAAGATGGAGTATATCTTAAGCCTTTAACCTCGTCATAGGGTATGTTAGATAGGTTTACGATACGGTCGTTTAAAATACCCTGTATTCCGTTTATGCCAACATAAACGTTATCATAGTATTGAGAGTTAATATTCTCATCTAGCACGCCAATGGCACTAGCATTTATTACAGATGTTGGACCTCCTGATTGAGCTACTATACAATTTTTCATTTTAGAATTTCCCCTTTCCATTGGAATTAAATTGTGATTACAATTAATAGAATGTACTAGTTGATTATAAGGTATAAATTTAAGTTACTCAAGATAGAATTTAATTTTAAATGAGCCATTCTAAAACAATAAGAATAATTAATCTATTACATATAAGGTTTACATTTTGCATAAAATATTAGAGGTGTAACAAAATATATATTTTGTATTATTTAAGGAAGGTGGTACACTAATGCCCATAATAGATTTTCATTGTGATACAATCATGAAGTTTATGGATAAAAACCTAGAATCAGTTTTAAAAGAAAATAATTTAAATGTAGATATTTGTAAATTGAAAAAGGCAAATTCTATTGCACAGTTTTTCGCTCTTTTTGTAGAGCTGGATAAGGCAAAGGACCCCTTAGAATATTGCTTATTAATGCTAGATAAATTTTATGAAGAATTAGAAAAAAATATCGGGGACATTGCCTTGGCCACAAACTATCAGGAACTTATGGATAATATGAAAAAGGGGATGATTTCTGCATTTCTAACTATCGAAGAGGGTGGGGTTCTTAAGGGAAAAATCCAACAATTGAGAAATTTTTACAAGCTAGGGGTAAGGCTTTTGACCCTTACCTGGAATTTTCCAAATGAGCTAGGGTTCCCAAATAAAAATAAGGAAGATAGAAGTAAGGGGCTTACGGATTTTGGAATTGAAGTTGTAAGTGAGATGAATAATATCGGCATGATTATCGATGTTTCTCATTTATCAGATGCTGGATTTTATGATGTAGCAAAGTACTCTAAAAAACCATTTGTAGCCTCTCATTCTAATTCAAGGTCAATAAGTAACCATCCTAGGAATTTAACTGATGATATGATAAAAGTTCTTGCTGCACGCGGTGGCGTAATGGGAATTTGTTTCGAAAAACAATTTCTAGGCAGTAATGAGTTCAGTAGAGTAGAGGATATGGCGTGCCATATAGCCCATATAAAAAATGTGGGTGGAATAGACTGTATTTCTATTGGTTCTGATTTTGATGGAATAAGTAACCAGGGCCTTGAAATTAAGAATATTGGTGAAATAGAGAAATTATCAATAGCCTTGAATAAAAATAATTTTAGTCCAGAGGAAATGGATAAAATTTTTTATAAGAATGCCATAAGAGTTATAAAAGAAGTGCTTTAGTAATATATATATTTTTTTATCAGCAGAAGATTATATAATTATGATGAATTATTATAATAGTAAAAATATGGAATAAATTTAAAATTATTTTAATAAATTGGAAGACTAATTTTATTATTAATGATAAAATATATGTATAATGTTTTAAAGATTCTGGTAAATCTTTGCGATATAAAATCAGGAGGGGTACAATGGCAAACAATAATACAAACCATGGAAAAGAATTGAAGAATAACATAATTTTAAAAGAAGTTAATATAAGAGGAAATTTATGTGGTGAATTCGCTGAGTATACTATTGATCATGTATATGAAAATAAAGGAACAAATGATGTAGAGGCAATCTATACTTTTCCAATTCCAGAGCGAGCAGTTATATCAGGTTTTGAAGCAGTACTAGGTGGTAGGACTATAAAGGGATTAATACAAGATAAAGATGAAGCAAATAAAATATATGAGAATTTTAATCAAAAGGATAATAACACATTTTTGCTTGAAGAATTTAGTGATAATATATTTAGAATAGTTATAGGTAAGATAATTCCAAATGAAGTTGTAAAAATAAAAATATCTTATATAGAAGAACTAAGCTATGAGAATAGAAACTTAAAATTAGTTATCCCTACAATAATAGCTCCAATAAATCTTTCGAAAGATAATACACTAGATTCTAGTGCATTAGGCAGCATCCATAAAGATAACGATTATAAATTCACTTTAAGGCTACTTGTTGAATCTTTAACAAAATTAGAATTTAAGTGTTCTTCTCATAAAATAAAGGTGGAATATGAAGAAAATAATTTATATAAAGTAACTTTAGATGGAAACAATCAAAGAATGGATAAGGATTTAGAAATCATACTAGAAGAACTAGAAAAATTAGAAACTACAGGAATGATATATGATTACCCAAGGGATGATAAAGGAATTTTATATTTAAGATTCATACCGGACCTTGAAATTGAGCAAAAGTCATCTGGTTCAAACTATATATTCCTTTTAGATATATCACAATCAATGGACGGAAATAAATTAATAGAAGGTAAAAACGCACTTCAACTATGCCTTAGAAATTTAACATTAGGAGATACCTTTAATATTTGTGCCTTTGGAGATAAGCTTAATTTCTTCGCTAAAGAAACGAAGGTTGATTTTAATGAAGAAAATTTAAGTAGTGCCAGCAAATGGATTGAAGAACTTAAAGCAGAAAAAAATGCAGTGATTTTTGATGCAATAAAGTATGCACTTCTTGGAAAAAGTGAAAAAGAAGAAAATGTAATTTTCTTATTTACAGATGATTTGGTGGAAAACGAAAAAGAAATATTAAATTTTGTGGAAGAAAATATTAAAGAAAGTCGAATATTTCCTTTTGGAATAGATACTTTAGTAAATAGCTATTTTATAAATAAATTAGCTCGTATTTCTTATGGTGCTGCAGAAGTTATATACCCTGGGGAGAGAATTGAAGATGTTGTGCTTAAACAATTCAATAGAATTAAAAATCCTCAAGTTACTGATATTGAAATTGATTGGGGTAAAATGAAGGTTGAAACAACATTCCCAAGAACTATTGAATATATGTATGATAAAGAGCCGTTCTCAATTTTTGCTAAAATTAATGGAGAAGTTGGCGGAGTAGTTACTTTAAAAGGAAAAGTTGGTAAGGAGAGAATTCAAAGAATAATTATGCTGAATGACCTTGAACTAGAGGAGAATGTTAATTTAATTGAAAAAATATGGTATAAAAAACGTATAGAATCTCTTCAGCATAGAGTAAAATATGAACGTGGGGAACTTCAAGAGGCAATGAACAATAAGATTGTAGAAATTTCTAAAAAGGTTGGCATAATTTGCAAAGAAACTTCTTTTATTCTTTATGAAGAGATGGAAGATCCTATCTTAGGCATAAGAATAAGAGAAATTCTACCTGTTAAAACCACAAAAAGCTTAGAACTTTCCTATGAAAGTTTAGATGGAGACTCTGAATCAACAGCATTTTATTATAAAGATTTATCAATATTAAAAAAAGAACATGATAAATATGCTGGTTTTGAAAGAAAGCAGTTATTAAAAGTCTTAGCATCTAATCAATTTGCTAGTGGGGCTTTTGGTATCAATGTGGATGACAGTATAGAAAACAATATTAGATATACTACAAAAGCAATGTTAGCCTTTGTCATAGGTAATGAAGATACCAAAATATATACTAATCAATTAAATAAATCAATAGAATTTTTAAATAAAGCATTGAAAAATACTGATTTAGATTTAAATAAAGATGACTATTTAAATTTATTATTACTTTTCAAATTATCTATTAAAAAAGACATAGTACTATCTTTTTATAAAGAAAATATTGACAAGGAAATTCATAAAATCCAAGGAAAATTCCAATTGCAGGATAGTGATGTAGTTGAAATTAAGAGTGAATTTATCAAGAGATTAGGAGTAAATCCTAATGAGCCTAAGGATACACTTCAATATATAATCCATACTGCTATTTTAAAGACTATCTAAACATTAGACAAAGATCCCACAGGATATATATGTGGGATCTTTGTCTGTTTATATGTAAAAGATGAATAGTTATTATTTTAGAATCATGATATATTATATTTAGAAATTGTAAGTTAAAATAAAGTGTCTTAAAAAATAAGAACTAGTGATTTTTTAAGGCTCTTAAGTATAAGGAAGTAAGGATAATGATAGGACAAAATATAAAAGATTTAAAATACAATGAGCAGGAAATAGTTAAAAAAAGAAATGCTATAAGAAATAAATTTATGCTTAAATCTGAAAATGTGAATACAGGAAATATACAATGTATGTCAAATCAGGACATAAAAATTTTATTCGATTTATACGATGAAGAATTTTTTAAGAGTTATTTTAGAGACAATTTCAAGGAAAGCATAAATTTTTCTTTATCTACTAGGATGACTACCGCTGCAGGGAAGACTATGTATAGTAGAAAAATAAAGCTATTAGAGGAAATAGAAAAAACTTATGAAATAAGGATGGGCATAAAATTCTTTTTTCAGTATTATAAGGTAGAAAGAGATAAGATAGTATCTGGTATAAATACAAAGGACTCTCTAGAGGCATTTCAAATAGTTTTTGAACATGAATTATGTCATTTAATTGAGTTCCATCTTTACAGTGAATCTAGTTGTAAAAAGCGAAGGTTTAAAACTATGGTTAATAATATATTTGCTCATACAGAGGTAAATCATCAATTGCCAAGTCAAAAGGAGATAATTTCACTGGATTATGGCTTTAAGATAGGACAAAATGTGTGCTTCTCTCATGAGAATAAAAAATATAGTGGATTCATTTATAAGATAAATAAAAGAGCAACAGTTATGGTAAAGGATAAGAAGGGTACTTATAAAGATGGGGAGGGAAATACATATTCTAAATGGTATGTAAACTTTGAACAATTAGTATGATGCACAAAAGCTACAATGAAAATTTTTAAGGGCAGGTTTAGCTAAAACCTGCCCAATCCTAGGAAATATGGAAAGCTCAGAACGATTTACACTACAACATATACACATCCCTACACACCTAAGGATAATCTTTCGACTATATATAAGCATTACACAACATGCATACATCTTTGCTCGATTAAAAGATGTACCTTGGAGAACATATATAATCTTCCGACTATATACAATCCCTAACTCTTAGCATCATAGTTAATTATTAAAGTATAACTGGAACATAATGTTATACACTACAACTGGAGCCTGCGGCACATAATCTAGTCTTAGCTCGACCATTACACATCTATTAAGATCCTATACACACAGTTATGCAAATATACAACCTTTTCAAGACACATAATGATCTTCCCTCTGGCATAAATTAAGCCATAACGACCTAAGATACACCTTTGGCCGAATATTAAAAAGCTATTTATAACCTCGTAATACTCTTCGCTCAACCAATCTAAACCCTCTCCTTAAGTATTCTTACCCGATGTGGTTTTATTATGCAAAAACTAATAAAAAAAAATAATAATATCATAGTATATTATGAGTAGAAAAGGTAATTTTAATAAACATTACTACATATGGTTATAATCTATGATATAATTTATATATAATTGCTAATAAATTTAAATATTCATCTTTAGCTTTTATTAATATAATATTTTATTAGGAAGGTGACAAAAATGAAGAAAATTCTTTCAGTAATATTATGTAGTGTATTAATGTTTACATTGGTTGCTTGTGGAAAAGACCAAGTAAAAAAAGAGGATAGTTCAAAAAGTATAGTTAAAGAGCAGCCAAAAGAACCTTCTAAAGTAGTAGGAGGTACCGTGGAACCAAAAGTAGAACCTAAAACCGAAGAAATAAAAAGTAGCGAAGTGTTACTTTATTTTAGTGATGATCAAGCTATGAACTTAGTAGGTGAAAAAAGAACTATAGAAAAAGCTACAGCTAAATCTATTGTAGGCGAATTAGTAAAAGGACCTAGTGCACAAAGCGCAGGAAAATTAATTGCAACATTACCTGTGGATTTAGAAATAATAGATGTGCAAGTTAAGGAAAATATTGCTTATGTTGATTTTAAAAGCAGTGCAACTGATAAAATATCTGGTGGATCTACAGGGGAGACAATGGCTTTGTATTCAATTATAAATACATTAGTTTTAGATAAGGAATTAGGGGTAAAAAAGGTTCAATTTCTTGTTGAAGGAAAAAATGTGGAAAGTATTAAAGGTCATGTTGATGTTAGAAAACCTATCAGTGAAAATCTAGAAATGATAAAAAAATAGTATTTATACACTATAACCATATAATTCTTTACATAAAAGAATGAAAATAAAGAACAAGTCAAATATGATAGCATACTGACTTGTTCTTTATTTTTGTGGATCTAAGATAAAAAAGGTAAGTTATTATAAAATAACTTACCTTTTAACCCAAGGGATTTTTTGACCACTCAAAGCAATCTACGCTACAACATATACACATCCCTACATACCCATTTGAGCATTACAGCACATACATACATCTTTACTCGACCATATAGAACACCTTGGGAGCTAAAAATAATCTCTCGATCAAGAATAACCCCTAGTAATATACTAATAAAACCTGCGGCAACCTATATCATCTTAGCTCGACTATCACACGTCCGGGAGAACCATATAAGTACGGTTGGGCACATATATAGCTGTTAAGAACCCATAATAATCTTCCCTCCGGCATATAAAAAACCTTAGCAGATATCGTATACACCTTTGGCCGAATACTCTAAAACTATTTCCAGTCTAGGAGCACTCTTGACTCAACCACTTTGAATCATCTACTAAGATTATTATATGCTTTTTTAAATTTATTATACTATAAGGCATCAAAAAACCTTAGAAAAAATGTTAATTATTTTCCAGCAAGAACTTCTTTCATAGAGGTTATAATAAATTTAATATTTTCTTTAGAAATCCAATTGTGTGTAACAAAGCGCATTAATCCATCTTCTTCTCCATTAATTTTAATTCCTCTGTTATAAAATTTTTCTACTAATTTATCGGTACTAAACCCAGTAGCACTCATATCAAAGAAAACCATATTAATATGGGTATCTTCACTATTTACTAATATGCCAGGAATTTTTGATAATTCTTCTCCAAGTAATATAGCATTTTCATGATCTATTTTAAGCTGTGGAATCATTTCTCGCAATGCTATAAGTCCTGCTGCAGCTAAAATACCAACTTGTCGAAGGCCTCCACCTAAAACTTTTCTTTTCTTTCTTGCCTTGGCAATAAATTTCTTATCACCAGCCAGTATAGAACCTATAGGAGCACAAAGAGCTTTTGACATGCAAAACATTACAGTGTCACAATATTTAGTGATTTCTTTTGCATCTACATTTAGGTATGCAGCAGCATTAAAAAGTCTTGCACCATCTAAATGAACTGGAACGACCTTCTGCTTTGCTAAATTATAAATTTTTTCCATTGTACAAAGCGGTATTACTCTACCACAAGAATGAGCATTTTCTATGCATATAAGACCTGTACTAGGATAATGTATATCCTCATCTTCTTTTCTAATTCTAGCTTGGATTTGTTTAGGGTCCAGTTCTCCCTTATTACTGGTTAGAGTTCTAAGCTGAACCCCAGCAATTACTGAGGATGCGGCAACTTCATGTACCACTATATGGCAATCATCACCAAGAATAACTTCATTACCGCGGGTGCAATGGGTAAATAGCGCTAGCTGATTTCCAAAAGTACCACTTGGCACAAATAGTGCAGCTTCTTTGTTAACTAGTTTAGCAGCATATTCTTCTAAGGCTATTACAGTTGGATCATCACCATAAACGTCATCTCCAACCTCAGCTGTAAACATAGCTTGTCTCATATTTTGTGTAGGCTCCGTTACTGTATCGCTTCTTAAATCTATAAATTTCATATACATATCCTCCTATCAGTTTGCTTAAGTACATAACAATTCTCAATTGTTATGTACCATATGAATCACTATAAATACTATTATAGCTTAAAATTTTTCAAAGTTGTATGAAATTATAAAAATTCAATCTAGTTGAGCGATATATAGAATTGGTTTTTATGGTAAAATATCTATAATGATATCTGAAAAAAGGTGGTGGAAAAGTAATGAGTGGGACATTTCGGTTTATTCATGCTGCGGACTTGCATTTAGGATCTTTTCTTAATATAAAGGGGGACCCATCAGAAGAAATACAAACCTTATGCAGAGAAGCTGTATATAATGGATTTGAAAGGGTATGCAATATTGCCACTGCGTATAAGGTGGATTTTATATTGATTTGTGGAGACGTATATGACAGTTATTTAAGGTCAGTGAGGAGCAATAGATTTTTTATTAATCAATGCTTACGACTAAGTGAAATAAATATAGGTGTATATGTTATTTACGGTAATCACGATGCTGCAAGTAATAAGCAAGAATTGTTTGATATGCCTATAAATGTTCATATATTAAGTTCTGATAGTGCAGAGATTTTAGAAGTATGTAAAGATAATGAGATTATAGCAAAAATTGTTGGGAAATCCTATAAGCTTCGAGCCGAAAGAGAAAAAATTTATGAAAACTATTTATTGGATAATGATTGCTTTAATATTGCAATGCTACATACTGCAATGGAGGGGGATAATAAAAATTATGTTCCTTGCACTTTAGATGAACTTAAGGCGGTACCTAATATAGATTATTGGGCCCTTGGACATATTCATAAAACTAATATTCTAAGTGATACAAGGCCTATTATAGCTTTTTCAGGAATCCCTCAAGGCCGTGATATGGGAGAGCGGGGGCAAGGCGGAGTTTTCTATGTTGAGGTTTGCAAAAAAGAAATTGTTAATATGGAGTTCTTACCTATAGCAACAATTATATATAAAAAAGCAGAAATAATAATTGGTGAAGAAAACAAGATAGAGAATTTCAGTGATTTAACAGAACTGATTTTAGAGAAAACTAGAGAGGTAACATATGTTCTTCCCAAAAGTTCTAATGAATTGACGCAGGCAAAGCAAGCAATAAATGAGGAAATTAAAGGCTATATTTTGAAATTAGTAATAAAAGGAAGAACAGAGCTTCAGGATAAAATAACTCATATGAAGGAAGATGATTATAAACAGTTTATAGAAGGTATAAACGAAGAACTTTCAGAGGGGAAATGTTTTCTGTGGATAGATTCAATAATATTTAGAACTGCTCCACTTATGCAAGATTTTGAAAATATGAAGATGCAAAACTCTATTTTTGGTGATTTAGATGAAGTAATCAACTTATATAGGGAAGAGGGAGAAGATAGAGTACAACTTGTGAAAAACTGGGGTTCCATTTGGAAGAAGCAAATTTTCACGGAAAATATAGATGAAGATAAATTTGATTTTGATGAAGAAATTATTGAGGATATTATATTGCAAGCAAGGGAACTAGTTATTGAAAAATTAGCAGAAGCTTTAGAGTTAATTTAGGGGGTGAGAATTTGAAAATAAGGCAGTTAGACATTAGAGATTTTGGGGTGTTCCAAGGTGAAAAACTTGAAAACTTAGGGGAGGGGATAATAGTTATTGGGGGAGCAAACAGGTCCGGAAAAACTAGTTTAATGCAGCTAATTAGAAATATACCCTATGGGTTTTCTCAAAATAGTAATCTACCGCCACCTAAATTCCAATATGATGTGAGATGCGATTTGATAGTCGATGAGGGTAATGAAGTAAATATATTGTTAAAAGGATTTAGTAATCCGGAGATAGTTTATAAAAATATCATAGATAATAAGTATAGCAATGGGTTATATAATATAGATAAGGCAACCTACAGAGAACTATTCACTATAAGTCTTGATGAACTTAATAAGAGTTCAGATAAGGAAGATAGTAATCTTCAGTCCATGCTACTAGGTGCGGGCTTTAAGCACATTATAAAAATACCAGTGGCTTCTAAAGAATTAAGGGAAAAAGCTAATATCATTGGTGGAACTCGGGGAAATCCATCTACTAAGATGTTTAAGCCTTATACGGAAAATATTAAAAAGAGTCTAGAAGGAAGAAGAAAATCCATGGGGCTTCTAGATACCTTTGTGCAAAAGAAAAAAATATTTTCAAAGCTTCAGGATACTATAATTTCAAAAGAAGTGGAACTTCTAAATAGCAATAACAATATAATTAAATTAGAGATGTTAAAGCATAATTATGAGCTTAATGAAAATAAAAAGAATCTTGAAGGAGAGCTTAATAATTATTTATTTAATCCTGAGGATATAAGGGAATATAATATAGAAAAAGCAAAAGCTCTAAAAACACAATATATTAAAGAACTAGAACAGTATAATAATGACAACCTTGAATTTCAAAGTCAAACATCCAAGGATAAGCATATTAAAGAGTTGCTTCTTGAAAATAAGGTGGAAATCAGTAACTTTTATAATGGTATATCAGGCATTAAAGAAATGAGAAAAAATCTACTCATTATAAAAAAAGAATATTATGAAAAGACACAAGCACTGATGAATAAAATTAAAAAAGCTAACAATAATTGGTCTAGTTTTAATATTGTTGAAGAAATTAATTGTGATGAGGTAGAGCAAGATATATTAACTAGCAATATAGAAAATTTTAGAAAAGTAGAGTCCGAAATAGTAATTTGCAATAAAAAAATTGGAGACTTTAAAATTCAAAGAGAAATCTTAGAAAAACAAATTAGACCCTATGATTCTATGTTTTATGCTAAAAAATATTTTAAATTTACACTATTCACTATGATTTTAGGACTTGTATTGTTTTTTATAGATAAATTACTGGGATGTTCAATAATATTCGTTGGAGGCATAGGCACAGCAATATATTTGTTTATAAATTACTCAAATAGCAAACTAATGTTAAATAGAAATTTGGAAACTAAAGCAAGCATTGACAACATAGAGATTGTTTTTAGTAAAAGCCTTGGGGAACTAAAAAATTTAGAAGAAAATTCAATAGAAATGAACAATGTCATGGATGAGTACAGGGATATTTTAAAGCTTGATGCCAGAGTAACAGCTGAGGGTATTAAAGATTATTTTAAAATTGCAGCTTTTTTAAAGGATGAAATATGTGAATATAATTTATTAAAGAAAAAACTAGACAATGAATTTAGTGCTATCTGTGGATATTTGAATAGTATTAATGTGCTGCTTAATAAGTTTGATGGTTTTAATACTAAAAATTCAGAGCAAATAAGCGTAAAAGAAATAGATATAGATAATATTTCTAATAGTTGTAATGATATATTACTAAAGGTAGAGGTTTTATATAAGCATTTGATGCTAGGAGAAAGAACTGAAAAGAGCTTTTCAAAATTGAGTATTGTAGAGAAGGAAATAGAAGAGTTTTTAGCTAGAGGTAATTTAGCTATAGATATTTCTTTGGCATATAATTCTCAGGAAAATCAGTGTGAAAATGTAATTTTGTTATTAGAAAAATATATAAGTAAGGGTGAAAAGTATACAGAATATATGAATCATCAGAATGAATTAAAAATTATTAATGACAAGTTATTGCAAGCTGTAAAAGGCCAGCGTATAGGGCGATTACTACAGGATGAAAAAAGAGAACTTGAACAGAGCAGAGATGAAAATCTATTAGAAATCCTGGATGATTTATATAAGCAGTATGATAGTGATTCTGAACTTAATTATGATTATGAGGTTTTAAGTAGAGACAATAAGGACTTGGTAAGACAATTAGATGATTTAAAGAATGAAAAACAGACTATAAAAGATGAGATTGGAGCATTGAATTCTGATGAAAAGTTACTGAAATATGAGCAAGACATTAGAGAAGCAAGAAGTCAGTTAAGACCACTTGCAGAAAAATACGCAATTTATAATACAGCAGCATTATTCTTAGAAAAAATTAGAGAGAGATTTTTAGAAAACACCAAGGATAAGCTTTTAAAAGGAGCTAGTGATATTCTGCGTGAAATAACCTCAGGAGAATATAAAGATATTATGCCTATGGAAGATTTAATGCAGGGAGACTTTAAAACAGTACTACGAGATGAGAGTATTATGGAAAGTTCAAAAGGATTAAGTAGGGGTACAAAAGAACAATTATTCTTGGCAGTTCGAATAAGTAGAATAAAAGAAATTAAGCCAAGTTTGCCAGTTATACTTGATGATTCCTTTGTTAATTTTGATATAGCACATACTAAAAATACAGTTAAAGCCTTAGTAAATCTTTCAAAGACACATCAAATTTTTGTGCTTACTTGTCATGCAACCTTAGTAGAATTAATAAATTCACAATGCATTCAGGCTCAATACTTTAAATTAGATAAGGGTAAATTTACAAAAAGCACTGGGAGAGACCTGCAAGAATATCTAAAAACACTATAAGGACATTTAATTTTTTGAAATAGGTGTATAAATAATGGTATAATTAATTTTCAAAGAATTATCAATGACGTTTAAGTCAGAGACTATTAATGTAATTTAACAGAAAGTGAAGTGGTACATATCAGTAAGGCATTATTTATTACGGAAAAACCAAGTGTTGCTGCAGAGTTTGCTAAAGCTTTAAAAATAAATGGGAGAAAATCAGATGGATATATAGAGTCTGATAAGGCTGTTGTTACCTGGTGTGTGGGACATCTAGTTACTATGAGCTATCCAGAAAAATATGATGTAAAATTGAAAAAATGGTCTTTAGATACCTTGCCATTTTTACCTAAGGCATATAAATATGAAGTTATAGAGGGCGTGAAAAAACAATTTAATATAGTTAAGAGTCAACTACTCCGCGAAGATATTGATAGGGTTTATGTTTGTACAGACTCTGGGAGAGAAGGGGAGTACATATATAGATTAGTGGATGATTTGGCTGGGAATCCTAATAAACAAAAACGAAGAGTTTGGATAGATTCACAAACGGAAGAGGAAATTATTCGTGGTGTTAAAGAAGCAAAGGATTTGAAAGAGTATGATACATTATCTGAAGCCGCTTATTTAAGAGCAAAAGAGGATTATCTAATGGGAATTAATTTTTCAAGACTTCTAAGTTTAGTCTATGGAAAAACTGTAAGTAATTATCTTGGAAAAAATTATATAGTTATTGCGGTGGGACGAGTAATGTCTTGTGTACTTGGAATGGTAGTTCAAAGAGAAAGAGAAGTTAGAGAGTTTATTGTTACTCCATTTTATAAGATTATAGGAAGCTTTAAGGTAGATGAAGAATCTATTTATGAGGGAGAATGGAAAGCAGTAGAAGGCTCTGAGTATTTTGACTCACCACTTCTTTATAATGAGGGTGGATTTAAAAAACAAGAAACGGCAGAAAAATTAATAGGAGAACTTAGAGATTCTAGTATAGAAGGCAAAGTTCTAGTTGAGAATGTTACTAAGAAAAAAGAAAATAAGAATGCTCCACTACTCTTTAATTTAGCAGAAATACAAAATGAGTGTTCTAAAAAATTCAAAATAAACCCAGAACAAACTCTTAGTCATATTCAAGCTTTATATGAGAAAAAAATGCTCACATACCCAAGAACAGATGCTAGGGTATTATCTACATCTGTGGCAAAAGAAATTAATAAGAACATACAAAAGCTAACAAATTTCAAGGGAGACTCTGAAATAAAAAATATAGCTGCAAATATTCTAGAAAAAAAATGGTATAGTAATATAGCTAAAACAAAATATGTTGATGATAGCAAGATTACAGATCATTATGCGATTATTCCAACAGGAGAAGGTCTTCAAAACTATTTGTCTTTAAAAGACATAGAAAAGAAAATCTACGATTTAGTGTTACGACGATTCCTTTCAATATTTTATCCCCCTGCTGTTTATAGCAAGGTTTCTGTTATAACAAAGATTCACAAGGAAAGATTTTTCACAACAGACAAGGTTTGCGTTGAACTTGGGTATTTGCAAGTTTTAAAACCTGATAATGATAGTAATGATAGTGAAAGCAAAAATATGAAATTTTTAAGTACCTTAAAAAAAGGTCAAGTTGTGAATTTGGAAGACTTAATTGTAAAAGAAGGTAAAACTTCTCCTCCTAAAAGATTTACTACAGGTTCAATAATTATAGCCATGGAAAATGCGGGTAAACTTATTGAAGATGAAGAACTAAGAGAGCATATAAAAGGATCTGGAATTGGTACAAGTGCCACTCGTTCAGGAATATTAACAAAGCTTGAAAAAATAGAATACATCAAATCTAATAACAAAACCCAGGTAGTTATGCCAACGCTCCTTGGAGAAATTATATATGATGTGGTAAAAAATTCTATACCAACTTTGCTAAATCCAGAATTAACAGCTAGTTGGGAAAAAGGATTAACCATGGTTACCCAAAATGAAATAGCGGGGAATTTGTACATGGATAAGCTTGAGAATTATATTATTAAAAATACTGATAGAGTACTTAAACTAAATAATGCCTTAAGGCTTAAAAACAATTTTGATTCTGTAAGTTCATTTTACAAAAACCCTCAAACTGGGGTGGAGTAATTTTATATGTTTTTTTTATTTTATAGGAAACAGTTTGCGGAAGTGGCTGTGGATAACATTTATACTCGACCGTAGGGAGAATTTGTTCTTTACACGGTAAAGAAAGTATATATTACGTAAACTTCATTTGAGCAAGCTCTAGTAATTAAAATCAGTTTAGGATTACTTAGCGCAGCGAACAGAAGTTGTAGTAATATATACTTTTTTTGTTTTTTTATTTTATAATTAATTCAAATAATTTTTTAGCTGCTTTTTTAGGGCCATCTTTTTCCTGACCTTTTATACCTAAGGAAGTTCTAATTTGTCCAACTTTTACTCCTGTTTTGAAAAACTCCTCAAAATACTTCTCTATAAGAACATCTACTAGTTCTTGTTTTTGAACAGGTCCAAAAGGATTTGCAAAATAAGAGGTTACAAGGCCGAGTTCTGTAGTTGTGCCCTTTGCCATCCTTGCTCCTTTTTTACAAACATCAATTGCATCCATTGGATTTGTAAAGAAGGTAATTTCTTCATTTCCTTCTTTTACCTCTTCATAATTGTTTGCGTAGAGGAATAAGTCTATAGGGTATCCCTTAATAATATCTTTATAGCTTGCTACTGGCATAACAAGTCTTGCATTAATTTTATCAGGATTCATAAATATACTTCTGTCAATTTCTTTAAAAGCATAACCAGCATCTAAATCATCTAGTCTTACGAAAGCACCAATCTCTGTTCCAAAGCCTAATGGCTTTCCACCTTCATTCATAGTTACAACACCCATGTCATCAAAGACTATGGTCATGTCACTGATGTAATCTCCACTTAAACTTCTAAAGGCTTCTAAGCATTCAGACTTACCTGCACCACTATCACCCATAATAACAACATTTGCGCTTTTACCATTATTCATAACAACATTAACCATGGCGCCATGAATTGGTAAATGACCTCTTTTAATCATTATTAGGTTATGCAGAGTTAAGGCCATTTTTTTTACATATCCGAAGTAATCAATTTCTTCACCATAACTTATATATCCAAGCATAATATCATTTTCACTATCATCATAAAATACGGTTTTGACTTTAGGAGAAGAATCCTTAGCTCCAAAAACAAAAACTATATCTGGTTTAATGCCTCTGTATTCTTTCTCTCTCGCCATTTCAAATAGGTTACATAGAGTTATTGCATGAGCCATAAAATCTCTGTGAACATAGATGAATGCAAGAAGTGTTCCTACTTTTGCAGGGTAACAAAACCAATGGTCAGTGCTTAGGGTACAATGCTCTAATGGATTTTCAAAACATTCATTAAAAATACCATCTCGAGTGTTTCTTTTAGGGTAGCTTATATAAGGTAAATCCAGCATTATTGATTCAATAAAGGGAACGTCTTTTAATTTTTCATATCCAGAAGGCAGAGGCCAATTTGCATTATTAACAATAAGACCAGCATTACCACCAGCAGGCAGTTGTCTGTAAACCGTAGGTTTATGGCCAACTACATTCTCTTCAATTTTTCTATACAAATTAAGTATAAGCATGGAAAAATCATTGTTAGCTTCAATAAAACTTGTTTTTTCTAAACCATCATTAATTTTATTGTTTTGAATTACAGTATATCTTTCAAGCTTTCTCCAAAAACCATAAAAATCTTCTATAAAATCAATGAAGGAATCTTTGTTATTTATAAGAGAACTATATTTAGTATTTAAATTAATAATTTCATTTACATTTAATATAGACAGAAGTTTAAACAAATGTATCATGAAAACATCTAAATCCTCATTTTCTGTATGGGCATTTTGGATTAAATATTTATAGATATTTGAATTTTTCTTCTTTATTTTTTTGAGATAAGCGTTAAAAACTCTTTTAAAGCCATTACTTTCTAATAATTTTTCAGGGCTATTACAGTATTTTGCAGTGAAATTTATCATTACATTATCGTTACTTAGCGAAAATTCTTTTTTCAAATTGGCACCTCCATAGGTTAGTACATATAATTAGTGAAATGAATTTTGTTGGGTTTAATATTATCATAAATAACTTAAAATAATTCATTTCTATACTATAATACTCTAAAAATGAATTATTGACAATGGTAAAGTTGCAAAATTATAATTTACCATATTAATATTAATATTGATACTATCAATATATGGAGTATGATGGAAAAGCGAATTGTTATTTATATGTGTCTTATCATAAGAATATATTAGATCAAATGAGAATTTCAAATAAAATTATACTATAATTTTTGGAAATTCTAAGATATAATAATTTTGGGCGTATAAAAACAAATAACAAGTCAAAGTAAAGGGCGTGACATAGTGAAAAATAAAAAAACACCTCATTTAATGGCAATTATTTTAATGGTTATGTGGAGCTTATCTTATTTAAGTATAAAGGTTATAGTGGAAGAGGTAAGTCCTACTTTATCAGCATTTTATAGATTTATGCTCGCCGCAGTAATTTTATTTATAATATTAAAAGTAAAATACCCTCAAGAGAAAATTCTAAAAGAGGACAAGTTTAAAGTAGCATTGGGTGGGCTCTTTGGAATAGCAATATATTTTATATTTGAAAACTATGCTGTTGCAAATACCTCTGCATCAAATGTGGCAATTTTAATTGCAACTATACCAGTATTTACTCTGTTTTCCCAAAGAATATTTTATAAAGAAAAAATGAGCTATGGAAAAATCTTTGGTGCTACATTAAGCTTAGTTGGAATTATTATTATAATTGCATCTAAGGAAAGGGTAAGCTTATTTTCAAAAGGTAGCATAGGAGATATCCTGGCTCTGGGAGCAGTATTTTCTTGGCTAATTTACAATAGGGTTTGTAGTAATTTTAAAGGGAATTATAGAAGTATAACTATAACTACCTATCAAATCATGTGGGGGTCATTATTCTTAAGCCCCTCACTATTTTTTAGTACTGTAAAAATGCCTTCTACTACGGTCGTATTAAATATAGTGTTTTTATCAATTTTCTGCTCTTGCATTGGATATATAGCATATATATATTGCCTAAAACAACTTGGAGCAACAATCATTACTACCTATATAAACTTACAGCCTGTTATGAGTCTAATTGCTGCGGCAGTAATCTTAAATGAAGTCGTTACAATTTGGCAGGTAATAGGGTGCATTGTAATAATAATGGGAGTGACTATAGTGAGCTTTGATGGTAAGTTTAACTTTAAAAAACTTAAGAAAGTATGAAATTTATAATGTGATTTTTTTCTCATAGAACGCATTTGTAGCAATATATACTTTTAGTTATAGCATACTATGAGAAAAAGCAGGTAGTACAAATTATAGTACTACCTGCTTTTTATAAATTTAAATTAATCTTCATCAGGAAACATTACATTTACTATGTCTACAATGGTTTCATTACAAATTTTATAATTAATTTGCAAGCCATTTCTTTCACCTTGGATAATTCCTAAAGATCTTAGCTTTTGAAGGTGTTGAGAAATGGTGGATTGAGGAAGGTTTAGGCAATCCTGCATATAGCTAACATTGCAGCTACCTTTTTTCATAAGCCCTCTTATAATACAGATTCTTACAGGATGAGCAAGAGCCTTTAGTAATTCTGCAATCTCTGTATATTCTTGGAAATCCTTATTCATTGCTTATCTCCTTTTAAAATCCATTCTTCTACCATGACGATTTTTACGCTTGCCGATAGAGGAAATTAATAGCACAATTAAACCTAAAACTACAACTAATAGAATGGTAACTATAGTGTAGATTATTATATTGTCTTTAATAAGGGTAGATTTTGAAATCGTTGGATATAATTTATAGCTCTTTTGAGCATCTCTTTGTTTAAATTCTAAAGTTCCAACAGAAGTCTCTTTATTAAGCTTCCATGCATTTAGGCTTTCAGCTTTAACAATAGTTTGTGGTTTCACATCATTATTATAAAAAGTCACATCTTCCTTTGACTCTAATGGAATATTAACTGTTCTTTCTGGTCCTATGAATGGAATAACCTTATAGTGCACAGAAATTGTTTTTACAGCAGTGTTTTTTTGATGTAGTACTTCTTTTTTAGCGGCATAACTAAAGTCGATTAGGTTTTGCATATCCTCAAAGACTTTTGTATCTTTTGCATCATTCTCCGAATTCATAACAACGCCTAAGATATGGCGACCATTCCGTTCATATATAGAAATTAAGCATCTTCCAGCCTTTAGCGTATAGCCGGTTTTACCACCTATGTTACCATCTACTCCAAGAAGTTTGTTTCTATTTGCAACAATAGCGGAAGGCCCTTTAGCAGATTTTATTGAGCTTGTTTTTTTAGCCATGGATTTTTTTACCCATTCATTTTTATAAGCAGCTCTACCTAAAATAGTTAAGTCATAAGGGGTTGTAAAATGTTGATCATTTATATCATCTAAACCATTTGGAGTGATAAAATGAGAGCCTTTCATCCCTAGTGCAGTCGCTTTGGCATTCATCATTTTAGCAAAACCCGCTGAATTTCCACCAAGGTTATCTGCAATCATATATGCAATATCATTTCCAGAATAAAGAAGCAGTCCATCCATTACGTTATCAGCTGACATAGTATCACCTATTGCTACAGGATGAACATTTAGGTTATAAGAGAAAGGTGGCTGCTCCTTTGCAGTTTTTGTATAGGTCAAATTATCAGTTGATTTCTTATTTTCAGCAAGTATCAAGGCTGTAATAAGCTTTGTAATGCTTGCTGGATACATCTTATTATCAATGTTTTTGGTGTAAATAATCTCATTAGTATCTATATCTACAGAAATAGCAGCTTTACCAATTAATTCAAGAGGTTTAACGGCAGCAAAGGCAGTTGTAGAAAAGGCTAGTGTAAATACTAGTGCAAATAATAAAAGTCGATTTCTTCTTTTCAATTTTCATCTCTCCATTTATATTGAATTTTATATTTATCTACTGATAAATACAGAATAAGTATATCATTTTAGGTTATTAAGAACAAGGTACATTGTTTAACGACTTAGGTATAGTATTATTTTAAACTAAGAGGTTTTTCTTATATTATGCTATAACGAAAAGTATATATTGCTAGGAATGCAATCGCTTCGCCAAGTAATTCTAAACAAAATTTAGTGAAAGATACTAAAAAGTTCAAACTCGCTAGCGCTCAAACATGAACTTTTCTTAACGTATTTTTCACTAAATTTAGTTAAGAATTGCTAAGGCTTGCTCGATGTATTCTACGCAATATATACTTTTGTTAGCATAATCTAAGAAAAACCGCTATTAATTTTAAAAGAACATGAAATTTTACGTTTAGTCGATTACGGTAAAATTTTTTTTCTTTTGGTTTTCGTCATATTTCTCAAGCATACACATAAATATTGTTGATATAAATGCTACCAGACCTAAAACCAGCCATGCTGATTCTATGCTAATATATCCTAAGGCTTTGCCCATAGTTATGGGTCCTAAAGTATAGCCTAGTCCAAAGATTATGGGAAGAACGGCATTCATTCTACCTCTATGTGACATAGGTGTATGATTTGCAATAAATGGTGTAACACTTATTGACAAAATAATTTCTCCCAAAGTAAATATGAAGACAGATACAAAGAAGAAAGGTAGTGTATTTAATATGCCTAGCATCCCAAAGCCAAATGCATATAAAAGGCCTCCATAGATCATTTTTCTAATGTGTTTCGTGTTTTGTGACAGTTTAGTTATAAGTGGAGTAAAAAGCATAACTATTAATCCATTAAAGCCAGCCATTAAACCATAGTATTTGGCTCCTAGGTTTAGAAAATTTTGCGCTGAATGTATTGGCATCATAAAAGACCACTGGGAATAAACAAAATTGTACCCTAAAGTACATAATGCAAAATATATGAGTATTGGTCTCTTTAATAGTACTGATATTATTGAGCCTTCTTCCCTAGATTCTAAATGCCTATTTTCCACTGTAATCTCCTGTTTTGTAAGATGTATAGTTTCTTTAATGAAAATAAATATTAAACTAAGGGATATAAGTGCTGTTACCGCATCCCCTATAAATACAAGCGGTAAATAATTTTCATAGAGAAGGCCACCAATAATGGGGCCTATGGCGAATCCAATATTCCACCCCATATAGGATAATGCATAAGCACCATCCCTATTTTCAGGTGTAGTTAAATCTGCAATAAGAGCATCGTGAGCCGGACCAGCTACAAACATACTCATAGCTGCAAGCATCAACACGTAAATCATATTTATAGATGGATTCATAAATCCACAAACAATATATAACATGGCAGATAAAAAATCAAATATAATAATAACCTTTTTCCTTCCAATAATATCAGTTAATTTACCACCAAGTATAGCTGCGGGCATAGATATTAATCCTGCTATACTAATGTAAGCTCCTGACACACTCATAGATAGGCCAATTTTCTCTGTGAGAATAAGGGTGAGTAATGGCATGACAAAGCATCCCATAGCATTTATAATTTTTGAAATAAAAAGCACATATATCTCTTTTGGTAGCCCTCTATAGGGATCGAACAATGCGGATATTCTTTTCAATTTTTAGTCCCCCTCTGTAAAAAACAAAAGTATATGCAACAGTTGCAATACGTTATAATTTGATGTTGTGTAAATTTTAACATTTTTTTAATGTTATGTAAATATTAAAAAATGTTCACAATGCTTGAACCCATCATTATAGTACACTAATTTATTAGCTTGTAATCATATTTTTAACAAAACAAATGTTTTTAATAGACTTGTGTGATATTATTAATTTGAATATAAATTGGTGGTGATTAACATGATAAATAAGCTAGAACAAATATTTAAAGGTAGAAATTCTAAGCCAATAGGGGAATTTAAGGAAAGTGCAGTTATGATATTACTTACAGAGGAACTGGGCGAATTATCTGTAATATTTGAAGTGCGCGCTCTTAAATTAAGGAGTCAGCCAGGAGATGTATGTTTGCCTGGTGGGAAAGTGGAAGAAGATGAAAATCCAAGGGAAACTTCTATAAGAGAAACCATGGAAGAACTAAATTTAGAAAGAGATCAAATTGAAGTTATAGGAGATATGGATTATTATATAAGCCCCTATGGAAATATAATGTATGCGTTTGTAGGAGAACTAAAATATGGAGAAATAAACCCAAGCGTTGATGAAGTGAGTCACATATTTAAAGTTCCATTAAAATTCTTTTTAGAACATGAGCCACTGCTTTATAAAATGGAAATAGGACCTGTAAATCAAGAAGGTTTTCCTTTTCATTTAATAAATGGAGGGAAAGATTATAATTTTAGAAAAGGGTATATGGATGAGTATTTTTATGAGTATAATGACTATATAATATGGGGTTTCACAGCGCAGATCATTAAAAGCTTTGTCGATGTTTTGCAAAATAGTAACAATATTTAAATTAACACTGTAGATAATTTACAAAAAGAGCTGTAACAAAATAGAAAATAATTTCTATTTTGTTACAGCTCTTTTTAATAGAAGGAACTATTTACTCCCCACAAGCTTATTCTTCTTAAGGAATAATGAAACGCTTAACACAATAACTGCTAAATACACAAAAACATATATAATTGAAATTAATCCTGATTTATTGAAAAATTTTAGATAGATAAAAGCAGCTTGGGAGATAAAAGCCCAAAAAAGGGAGATAAAAGCCATAATATTATTTCTATGTCTCCAATTGTCAGGGTCTTTCATGGAGCCAATAATTTTATCTCGTCTTTTACTTTTATCACCTGTATTAATTACTAGAAATTTGTAATATAAGAAAAAGACAAAGGCTATTATAGAAATCCCAAAAAATATATAGGCTAAAGAAATATTTGTTATATTCAAAAAAACCACTCCTTTTAGAAATATAATTGCTAAAATGATTATAAAATCGCATTTTATATAATTAATGTGCCCTAAAAGTTAAAACATATGTTTATTTCATATACTTAATATATAATATTTCCAACATGCATAATTTAAGTAATCAAAAAAAAGAGTGGAAACCCACTCTTTTTTATAAAAAATTATTCTTCCTTGTCTGAGACAACGCTTTCAAAATAATCTGTTCCCCATTTACACATAACATCTAATATAGGCATTACACTTTTGCCTTGTTTTGTTAAAGAGTATTCTACTTTAGGAGGAACTTCTGCATATACTTTTCTATGAACCATTTCGTATGCTTCCAATTCTCTAAGCTGTTGGGTTAGCATTTTTTGTGTTATTATGCCCATTGACCGTTTTAATTCGCTGAATCTTAATACGTCATTTTTGGCTAATTTCCAAAGAATAATTGGCTTCCATTTTCCACCTATAATATCCAGTGTTAACTCTATGGCACAACTATATTCTTTATTATTTATTTTCATTGGTTTATCTCCCATGATTACCTCCTAATTTTACGCTGGATAGGATAACTGCTATTAGAACAGTAAGTACATTAAGATACTAAGCGCTTTAGGATACTAAGGCACTTATAAGTTAGTACTTGATTTAAAAACCTCTACTATTTACAATTATAGCATTGATATATTTTATATGCAATATTTCAGTAATATAAATTCCATCTAATGTGTTTGTAAAATGAATTTGAACAAGCTTTACTAATTTCAAAGTTCACGAGGTATAATAAACACATAATTAATACAAATTATTTTGAAAAGAGGGAAAAAAATGAAAGAAATTTATAATTGGCACAATGAGTCCATAGGATTAAAAGTAGTGGAGGTTCTTAAAAAAAATGGGTTTTCAGCGCTTTATTGCAAAAGTGGTGAGGAAGCTTCAGAATTCATAATGAAAAATGTACATAAGGGAGACCGAGTAGGTTTTGGAGGATCCATGACTATAAAAAAACTTGGGATACAAGAAAAGGTAAAATCTTTGGGAGGACATGTATTAGATCATGGTGATCCAACTTTATCATCAGAAGATAAAATGGAAACTATGAGGGCGGAGCTACTTTCAGATGTTTTTTTATGTAGTTCTAATGCTGTAACTTTAGAGGGAGAACTTGTAAATATTGATGGAGTAGGGAATAGAGTGGCAGCAATGAGCTTTGGACCTAAAAAAGTCATTGTTGTAGTGGGGGTTAATAAAATTTGCAAAAATGAAGCTTCTGCTTTTGAAAGACTGGAACAAATTGCAGCACCAATGAATTGTAAAAGATTAAATATGCCTAATCCTTGTACTAAAACTGGAGTTTGTAGTGATTGTAGAGCGGATACTAGAGCCTGTAGGATTTACTCTGTAATTAAAAGAAAGCCTATGAGAACGGATATTACAGTAGTTGTAATTGGTGAGGATTTCGGGTTTTAACGACATTTCAGAAGGAAAGTAATCTAGTTTTATAATTGGGAGTCTAAATTTCCTTCTGAAGTCGTTAATATTGCAGCACCGCAGGTTATGATTTAACGACATTTCAGAAGGAAAGTAATCTACTTTTATAAAAGGATGTTATAAATAATTAGGTCTAGATTTCAGTATTGTATGATTATTGTGAATTTTTTCAAAAAACACTTCAATTTATTGTTAAAATGTCTTATAATGTTACCACGGTGACAATGTTACTAGAGTAACAAATTATGGGAGTGGGGTGATAAGATGTTACAGTGTCCTTTTCTAACAACTATGGAAGAAGAGATAGACTGTTTTAAGGAGTGTGCATTCTATAAATGGGCAGATAATGGTGGGAAATGCCCATTTCTTGATTTGAAAAATTTCAAACCTTTCACTATTAAAAATATTTCTGACTATGATTTATATAACGATGATAAAACTTCTCCATTAAGAATGCTGTATAAAGAAAAATATACATAGTATTCTTACAGGTGCATGTGTATTATTTCTAATAATTAGGATATAATTTATTTTATAGTTAATACAAAACAGGGATGTGAATTTAAATGGAAAGAACCTTAGTTTTAATTAAACCTGATGGAGTTAAACGTGGACTAATTGGAAAAATTCTTAATCATTATGAAGAGAAATCACTAGAAATTGTGGCATTAAAATTGATTACTGCCACAACGGACGATGCTAAAGAGCATTATAGGGAACATGAGGGAAGAGGATATTTTGAGGAATTAATAAATTATATTACTGAAGGCAAACTATGTGCAATGATTTTGAAGGGTGAAAAAGCTATTGATGTGGTACGTAAAATTAATGGAGATAAAGATCCTGTAAAAGCAGAACTAGCAAGCATAAGAGGGGAATTTACACTAGATAAAACTCATAATTTAGTTCATGCCTCCGACAGCCCTGAAAGTGCAGAACGTGAAATTGCCATCTGGTTCTCTGAGCTTACATGTAAAGATAGTTATAAAAAAACTGTGGATTTGCTGCGAAAAATTGATGGTCCATTAATAAATGTATAGTTTATGATTTAATTTCACCTATTGAATATTATATTTGATTTGAAAAAATATTAGAATACTGATTGTTCAAAATTTAGACAATCAAATAACGTCCGCTGGTAACCCAGAGGACGTTATTTTTTCATCTCTAATGTGAACCACAATTTCCAGAGCAACCACTACAGGATGCACTATTAGACTTAGGACAATTTCTCTTACTATCTTTTGTAGAAACTGTTTTAACCCAAAATCTAGAATCACTATAGGCTATTGTGAGTTCCATAATGCTATCCAAGAGAGTTTCATCATATAATATGGGTAAATCATCAATATTATTTTTTATGTCTCCTGTTTTAAAATTGTCTAAGTAAATGTCAACTTTTGCTGATTTACAGCAACCACTTACGTACATAAATCTTACGCTGGTATATTCATTCGTTTGCTTAAGCATTTCTATAAGCTTGTCATGAGCATCTTTGGAAAGTTTGATTTTTAAAGTTTGATCCATAATACCTCCTTGTATTCCTTTAGGCTAGATAATAAATTTATTCATATTACTGCTCAAAGGTTTCGGAATAATAATTTAATAAGCCTTGCTTAAGATTCCATAAATCCGAAGAAAGATCCACATAATAGGCATGAGGATTTTCAAATCTTAAAACTTCGCTCCATAATTTAGAAACTTCTTTAGCAGAGAATGCTTTTATATCCATAACAGACGGTGATTCATAAATCGGCTGTCCATTTTCGAAAATTTTAACCATAAGATCTTTTATATAGAAATTTTTAATTTTTTTCTTTTTCCAAGTATATATAGAATTAAATATTTCAAGGGGTTTAGTTTCATCTATTTCCTCATTGTGTAAGGTAATTAAATCTGCAATGGCCTTGTGGGATGTTTTATCGAAAATTCTATATAATTTTTTGAAAGCGGGATTGGTGATTTTTTCTTCATTTTCACTAATCTTAATTTTTGGTATTATTTCTCCGTCATTTTCCACAGCAACAAGTTTATAAACACCGCCAAATACTGGTTCTGATCTTGCAGTAATAAGTCTTTCACCTACACCAAAGCTATCAATTTGTGCCCCGCTTTCCAAAACCCCTCTTATAATATATTCATCAAGAGAATTGGAAATGGTGATTTTTACATCCTCATATCCAGCTTCATCTAACATTATTCTAACTTTTTTAGTTAGATAGGTAATATCACCGCTATCAATTCGAACTGCTTTAGGTCTTTTTCCCATAGGTTTAAGTACTTCATTAAATACCTTTATGGCATTAGGAACACCAGAGAGTAGTACATTGTAAGTATCTATAAGCAGTACGCAGTTATCAGGGTAAGTTTCAGACCAAGCTTTAAAGGAATCGTATTCATTATCAAAAAGTTGTACCCAACTATGGGCCATAGTACCAAGGGCTGGAATACCAAACATTTCTTCAGCTATAGTGCAGGCAGTACCAACACAACCACCAATAACAGCAGCACGAGCTCCATATATAGCACCGTCATAACCTTGGGCACGTCTAGAACCAAATTCCATAACAGGTCTGCCTTTTGCGGCTCTACATATTCTACTTGCTTTAGTAGCTATTAAGGTTTGATGATTTATTGTGAGGAGTATCATTGTCTCAACGAATTGAGCCTGCATAACAGGTCCTTTAACTATAACTAAGGGTTCACCAGGAAAAACAGGATAACCTTCCGGAACTGCCCATACATCACAGGAAAATTTGAAATCCCTTAGATAATCCATAAAATCATCTGAAAAAATATTTTTGCTTTTTAAATAGGATATATCATCATCTGAAAATTTTAAATTTGAAAGATATTCAATTAATTGTTGTACCCCTGCCATTATACAATAGCCACCACCGTCAGGTACTCGTCTAAAAAACATATCAAAGTAAGCAATCTTATCTTGAACATTATTATGAAGATAACCATTTCCCATAGTTAATTCATAAAAGTCTACGAGCATTGTTAAATTTCTTTCATTCTGCACATTAAAATCTTTTGAGTGTTTCATAATTTTTTCCCCTTTGAAATTTAATAAAAGTATATAATGGAATTATAACATATTTATATTTTAATGTTTAAATAGGATTAATACAATAGTATTTTGGGTATAAACATAATATATGACAATTGAATGAAGGTGGAGAACAAACATAATATGAATAATAAAGTGATTAACAGTAGAATAAATTCAAATCTAAGTGAGCAGCAAAGAGCAGCAGTTTTTTCAGATAATAGAAATTTACTAGTTACTGCAGGACCAGGATCTGGAAAAACCGTAGTTATAGTTAATAGAATTGTTCATTTAATAAATGAGCAAAATATTAACCCGAGTAATATTATAGTTATTACTTTTACAAGAGCTGCAGCTATTAATATGAAAAATAGATATATTGCTATCAATGGAAAAGAGAGAGTTCCGTTTTTTGGAACATTTCATGGCTTGTTTTATAAGATTCTTAAAAATTATTATGGACAGATAAACATAATTGATACTCTAGAGGTGTATAAGCTAATAAAAAATGTACTGATGTCCTATTTAGATGAAGTAAGCGATGAAAAAGTAAAGGAAGTAATAAACAATATTTCCGTATTTAAAACAAGTGGAAGAATAATTGATGATTTTGATTCAAGTATTGATAAGGGAATATTTATAGCAGCTTATAATATTTATGAACAGTATAGGAAAGAAAAAAACTTATATGATTTTGACGATCTTCAAATAGGCTGTAGAGATTTATTTATAAAAAATTACAAGATATTAACGGGATATAGAACCTTATTCAAGCATATTCTAGTTGATGAATTTCAAGATTGTGATTCTATGCAAGTTGATATACTAAGACTACTAAATGAAGACAGTTCTATTTTTGCAGTAGGAGATGAGGATCAATGTATTTATGGGTTTAGAGGCTCGAATCCTGAATGCATGGTGAAGTTTTCACAGCATTTTGAAGGGGGAGGCAAAGTTCCTCTTTCTACTAATTATAGATGCCCAAAGAACATAGTAGAAATATCTATGAATATTATAAAAAATAATAGCATGAGAAATGAAAAAACCATAGTAGCGTTTAAAGAGCAAGATGGTGGTATTGCAGTACTTAATAATATAAATGAAAACTCTCAGGCAGAGGAAATCAGTAACATTATTCAAAGTCGCCATGAAACACTGGATAAAAATTATAAGGATAATGCCATATTGTACAGAACAAACGTGGAGTGTAGAAGTTTAATAGATGTTTTTATAAAGAAAAGAATACCTTTTATGCTCTTAGATAAGGAATATGATTTCTTTCAACATTTCATTTGTAAGGATATAATTGCATACTTAAAACTAAGTATTGATAAATCCGATAAAGAGAGCTTCCTTAGAATAATTAATAAACCTTTTAGGTATGTAAGTAAATTAAATTTAGACAATTTAAGAAGAAATATTGTTAAAGAAGACTGTTTTGAAACCGTAAAGGAAATTTCCGGCGTGCCAATCTTTCAAATGAAGATGCTAGATAAATTAAAAAAAAGTATTCACATTTTAAATAAAATTTCTCTAAGAAGTGCTATAGACAATATAGTTTTAAGTATAGGCTATCATGACTATATTAGAGAGTATTGTACTAAGTTTAAGATAGATTTAGGTGAGATGGAGGATGTCATTGAAGAGTTTAGGCAATCCATAGATGGGTATAACTCTATAATAGCTTTTCTAGCTCATGTAGACCAGGTTAAAGAAGAAATTAGTAAGGGAAAGAAAAATACAAATGAGGATGCGGTAATACTTAGTACAATTCATGGCGTGAAGGGTATGGAATTTAAAAATGTATATCTTATTAATTGTAATGAGGAGAATATACCACATGTAAATAGTATGGACAATAACATAGAAGAAGAAAGAAGATTGTTTTATGTAGGAATTACAAGGGCCATAGATAATGTTTGGTTATGCATTTGTAAGAGTGTAAAAGGAAAAGCTAAGGAAACCTCACGATTTGTTGTGGAATGCAATATTATAGGGGGATTACCTACAGGGCTGCCTTTTCAAGAAGGGGACATTATACTACATAAAAATTTTGGCAAGGGAAAAGTAATTTCAATTACAAGTAAAGATTTAGATTTGAAATTTGAGGGTGGAATTACAAGAAAATTTGATGCGTCGGTATTGTATAATAACTCATTAATATCAAAAGTGTAGAAAAGAATTTGGGGTTAAATTATATGATTTATGTATTATATTATCTAGTTGCAAAGCAATTAAATAACACATATAATGTAATAGGGCGTAATATTTAACACGGAACACCAATATGTTATACTATAAAAGGTAGTCCTATTAAGGAGGAATATAATGGTTGCATTTAAGAAAATGTGGGAAGATGTACGATTAATTTTGTCAAATAAAGAATACTCAGAAGTAGAAATTTTGGAGAGATTTAACTGTGGGTTTACAGTTAAAGAGCGAGATAATATTATTTTTATTACAAGAGATGACTTTGTGGATTTTTGGTGCAAGCTATTGTATTATAATGAGTTATCATTGGAGCAGGTTTTAAAAGAGGATAAATCAAAACCAAAATATATTTACACTATTATAAAACAATTACCTTATATATCAGAAAACTCTGGAGTAATTAAGTTAATACAGTAGTTTTGTTGAAAGTTGCTATATAATGTTATATAATTTTAATAAGCTCATATTCTATGAATATGAGCTTATGTACATTAAAATAATTTTGTGAGGAAGAGGTATACAAATGGAAATCACAAATGTTAACGCAGAGGATATTATATTTGCTTTAGATATAGGAACAAGATCCATCATAGGGACAGTGGGGGTAATAGCTGAGAAAAAATTTCAAGTTATTGCTGAAAGTTACATAGAACATGAAGAAAGAGCTATGATTGATGGTCAAATTCATGATATTCAATTGGTAGCTAGTGGAGTAAAAAAAATAAAAAAAGAATTAGAGGGCAGTTTAAAGATTTCATTAACTAAGGTTGCTATTGCGGCTGCGGGAAGATTTTTAAGGACAACTGAAATAAAGTCTGAAATAGAAATTGAGGGCGATAATGAAATTGATAGGGAAGTCATTAGAAGTTTAGAGCTTACTGCAGTTAAAATGGCTGAGGATGAAGTTAATAAGTCCACACAAGGTAAACTTTATTGTGTAGGATATAGTGTGAAAAATTACTATTTAAATGGATACATAATCTCCAATCTAAACGCCCACAAAGGAGAAAAGATTGCAGTAGAAATAATTGCGACCTTCCTTCCACGCTCAGTGGTTGATAGTCTTTATGCTGTTATGAATAAAGCTGGACTTGAAGTTGTAAGTTTAACCTTAGAGCCAATAGCTGCTATGGAAGCTGCAGTGCCACAGAATTTAAGATTATTAAATTTAGCCTTAGTGGATATTGGAGCAGGTACCTCGGATATTGCGATTAGTAGCAAGGACAGCATAAGTGCTTATGGTATGGTGCCTATTGCAGGAGATGAGATAACTGAAATAATAGCGCAAGCTTATTTAGTTGATTTTAATACCGCTGAAATAATTAAAAAGCAGTGCAGTGGAAAAGACAAAATTCAATTTATAGATGTTTTAGGCTTTGAAAATGAAATAGAGCCAGAGGATGTATTGAAAATAATTAACCCTACAGTTACGAAGATTTCAGAAGAAATTGGGAATAAGATAATTGAATTAAATGGAGGAAAGGCTCCTAATGCAGTATTTCTAGTAGGTGGGGGAGCACATACACCTTTTATTAAAGAAAATATTGCTAAAATTTTAAATCTACCAATTCAAAGGGTTGCAATTAAAGGTCGGGATGCAGTAGTTGACTGTATATGTGATGGTAACCTTGGAAGCATAGGAGTTACAGTTTTAGGCATTGCACTTATATCAATAAAGAAACTAGGTCATGATTTTGTTGACGTCACCATAAATGATAAGATTATAAGTCTATTTAATGCACATAAACATACGGTTATGGATGTAATGGTACAATCAGGCATAAACCCGAAAATATTGATTGGCAAAAATGGACGTAATATAAGATTTGTAGTTAATGAGATAAAACGAGTGGCCTTTGGAACTCTTGGCACGGGAGCAGAAATAAGGATAAACAGTATACCTAGTAATATTGATTCTGAGGTAAAAGAAGGCGATGTTATTGAAATTGATTTCTGTATTGATGGAAAAAATGCTGAGCCTAAAATTATGGATTTTGTGAAGAATATTCAAGCTGTGAGTTTTTATTTTGATGATATAATACAAAATATTGAGCCAGCAACATTTATTAATGGCGAAAGGTCGCGAATAAACGCTGTAATAAAAGAAGATGACGATGCTCGCATAGTGTTCCCTACTACAATACAGGAATACGCAAATTATTTCCCTGACATTGCATGTGGTTCAACTTTTATAATGAATAATAAAGAGCTACAAAAGGATTATATTATAAAAGAAGGGGACAGAATATATAGTGTAATTGAAAAGGATGAAAGTATTGTGGAAGAACAAGAGGTGAAACAAGCTGATATACCCTTTGAAATTCACAAGGAAATAGAAAATAAGGAGTCCATAGTTAATGAGAAGCAGGCTAGCACAGAAATTGTACATACTAAATTAGAAAGCGGAGTGCCAAGTGTTATTGTTGAAGTTAATAAAAAAAACATTACCCTTAAAAATAAAGAAAAATACATATTCCTTGATATATTTGATTATGTAGAGTTCGATTTATCTATTTCAAAGGGAAACTTAATACTGACGCTTAATGGAAGCAAAGCTAGTTATTACGAGACGCTAAATAATGGAGATGTAATCCAAATGTATTGGGAAAATAGCATTAGTACATCCTAAATAAAATAAATTGCTTATTTTGAAAGTGACTAACAATTAAAGAGGTGTAATTATTGAATTTTTTAGATAGGGCAAAAAGTATTGAAAGTGAGTTAATAGAAATAAGGCGTGATCTTCATGAAAACCCAGAACTAGGCTTTAATTTATTTAGAACATCTCAAAAGGTAAAAGACTTTTTATCAGTAGAGGGAATTGAATTTTATGAAGTAGCTGGAACAGGAATTTGTGCTATTATTCGCGGCAAGGGTGAAAAAACCATTGCGCTAAGGGCGGATATGGATGCACTTCCCCTAGAGGATAAGAAAACATGCAGTTACGCATCAAAAACTTTAGGTAAAATGCATGCTTGTGGGCATGATGCTCATACCACCATACTTTTAGGAACAGCAAAAATATTAAATAGCATGAAAGATGAAATCCGAGGCAATGTTAAATTGTTTTTTGAACCAGCAGAAGAAACTACTGGTGGTGCACCAATTATGATTAAAGAGGGAGTGCTAGAGAATCCTAGAGTAGATGCTGTTATTGGACTTCATGTAGAAGAGTGGCTAGAAGCTGGGACTGTTGGTTTAAAAAGAGGTGATGCCTATGCAGCATCAAATCCATTTACTATAAAAATAATAGGTAAAGGAGGACATGGTGCAAGTCCACATATGACTATTGATCCTATTGTAATAGCTAGCAATGTTATTATTTCTCTTCAAAACATTGTAAGTCGCGAAATTCCACCCACAGATGCAGCCGTTATAACTATAGGTTCCATTCATGGAGGCACAGCTCAAAATATTATACCAGAAGAAGTGACAATATCAGGGATTATTAGAACTATGAAAAGTGAACATAGGGAATATATAAAAAAAAGATTAGTCCAGGTAGTAGAGGGCATTGTGCACTCTATGAGAGGCAAATGTGAAATTGATATAGAGGAAAGCTACCCTTGTCTTTATAACAACGATAAACTAGCGGAGATGTTTGAAAAAAAAGCAAGTGAATTAATTGGTGAAGACAATGTTTATAAATTAGACCAGCCTACTATGGGAGTGGAAAGTTTTGCTTATTTCTCAATGGAAAGACCATCACTATTTTATTTTCTAGGAAGTGGAAACGCAGAAAAGGGTATAGTAAATCCGGCTCATGGAAGTTTATTTGACATAGATGAGAGTTGTATAAAAGTAGGTGTAGCTATGCAATGTAAATTAGCTTACGAATTTTTATTGAATTCATAACCCATATTAGTATATAATTGATGCTTGATGTGTTTTTTTAAAAGTGTAAGTTGATTTATTACAAAATAAATTAGATTATCTGAGGATTCGTCATTATATAAAAGAACAAGAGATAGAAGAATTAGGAGGATATGGATGAGGATAGAAATTGGAGCAAATGAAGCAGGACAAAGAACAGATAAATTTATGAGAAAAGTACTTGGTGATGTACCACTTAGCAAAATATATAAAGCATTTAGAAAAGGTGATATTAGGGTCAATGGTAGCAAAATAAAGGAAAAACATTCACTAGTAGAAGGTGATATTGTTGAAACAAAATATATTACCAGTGAGTTTAAAAAGGAAGAGTTTAAAAGAATTGAGAATAATTTAAAAATAACTTTTGAGGATTCAAATATATTAATGGTGGAAAAATGGCCAGGTGTTTTAGTTCATTCTGATAAAGTGGGCGGCGAAGCTACTTTAATAGATTATGTGCTTTCTTATTTATTTGATAAGGGAGATTACAGACCAGAAAATGAAATAACCTTTACCCCAGCACCATGTAATAGACTAGACAGAAATACTTCAGGTATAGTTATCTTTGGTAAGAATTTCAAATCTCTTAAACTTTTGAATGAAATGATAAGAGAGCGAAACGTTGAAAAATTTTATATGGCACTAGTAAGTAATAGGATTAAAGATGGAGTTTACGAAGGATATATACGTAAAGATGAAGATGCAAATATATCACAGGTATTCGACACTCAAATGCCAAATACAAAAAAAATAGCAATGGAAGTTAAAACTTTGCAAAGTTGTGGTACATTCTCTTTAATAGATATCAATCTTTTAACAGGAAGAAGCCATCAGCTTCGCGCACATTTAAGTCATTTAGGAAATGCAATTGTTGGTGATTCAAAATACGGAGATAAAAAAATGAATAGTTTTTTCAATAATAAATATGGTTTAGATTATCAATTTCTATATGCATATAAGGCGACCTTTAAGAATTGCCCAGAAGAACTATCTTATATGGAGAACAAAACTATTGCAGAAAGTTTACCACCAGTATTAAAAAAGATTAAAAAAGACGTATTTAAATTTTAGCAGGTGGCTTAACGATATTTTAGTATCGAAGGTGATGATTTAATGAGTGAAAGGGCAAATTTAAAAAAACAATCTACCACAAAGGGCTTTGCCATATTATCAGCGGCAGGTTTTATGGTTAAGATTTTATCTCTACTTTATGTACCTTTTTTAATAAAAATATTAGGGAAAGAAGGGTATGGTATATATGCACGTGCATACCCTATATTTATATATATATATATATTAACAAATGCTGGTATTCCTGTTGCTATATCCAAGATGGTATCAGAGCTCATAGCAATAGGAAATTACAAAGATGCGGTGAAGACTTTTAAAATAGCTAGATTTTTACTTTTTCTATTAGGGCTGATTATGTCATTATTAATGCTTGTTTTTGCAGGACAGCTAGCAAACATAACAAAAAGTGCTACTGCAAGGCTAGCCATTATGGCACTGGCACCAACTGTTTTAATAACATCGGTATTATCAGCTTATAGAGGGTATTTCCAAGGTAGAGGAAATATGACCCCCACTGCTGTATCACAGGTATTAGAGCAAATTGCAAATACAATATTTAGTTTAGCTTTTGCAGCGTATTTTATAAAATATGGAATATCAGCAGGGGCGGCAGGGGGAACCATTGGTACATCTTTAGGAGCACTAGTTGCTGCAATATATATGATTTATGCCTATGAAAAAAATAAAGTGTTTATAGTACCAAAAGGATATAATAAATTAAATATAAAAAGATTAACTACTAAAAAATTAATAAAAAAATTATTAAGTTACGCTATGCCAATGACAGTATGTTTAGGAATACAACAAGCAGGATTACTAATTGATTTAAGGTTAGTTCAATTAAGAATGTTTGATGCTGGAATTGTTGAAAAACAGGTTGCTATTTTATGGGGTGTATTAACTCAATATACAACATTGATAGGTGTGCCTATAGCCATTATCTCATCTCTAGCTATAACCATTCTGCCATCTATATCTAGCTTAATGGCACTTAGAGATAGAAAAGCTGTAAGAAGCAAAGTTAATTATGCCTTTAGACTATGCTTTTTAGTGGCAGTACCTTCCGCAGTTGGACTTGCGGTTTTATCTAAACCTATAATAGAGCTTATACAATATGATTCTGATGTATCAAGATTACTTATATATGGTTCAGTGGTAATAATACTTATGGCTGTGGTTAGTATTCAAACTTCAATTCTTCAAGGGCTTGGAAAACTTTACTTAGTTACCTTTTATGCAGTAATCGGGTTAATAGGCAAAATAATTATTAATTATATTTTTGTAGCCATACCAAGCATTAATATATTGGGTGCTGTTATGGCCAATGGAGTAAGTTTTGCCATAATTTTAATACTGAACCATAATACTATGAACAAAGTGCTAAGGATTAAAGTTAGTCTATTTAGTCATGCAATTAAACCAATAATAGCATCAGGTGGTATGGCGATAGTGGCTAAAATAGTGTATGGTAGCTTTAATTTTACATTTAGTTTTGTTCGCGAGGGTTATGTTGCTAATGCTTTTGCTATATTAGTTGCTATGCCTTTAGCTATATTAACTTATTTCTTCATCTTAGTGATAATAGGCGGAATAACTAAAGAAGATTTAGGGGTATTACCTCACAAGATTAAGAAACTTATACCTAAGTATATTTTAAATAAAATCAGGTAGAAATTTAAACAAATCTAATGCTTTTAAGGCACTAGACTTGTTTACTTTTTTTTGTAAGGAAAAAAGAAAAGAATACTAGAGAGAAGCCAGTAGCAATAATTACTACGTTTTTAGTAATAAACATAGAATTTGGCAATGCATTATCTAGAATTTTCAATATAAAGTATAAGAATATGCTAAGACAAATATTGATTAACATTTCTACCCCTGAAAACTCTAGATAGCAGCTTTTTTTGATGGCATTAATATTCAATATAAAACTTATTACAGAGGTTATAATGAGAGTTATGCCGTAGCCTAAAATGTTTATACTTGGGATACCTAATAATATATACAGCAATATAAGCTGGAGAATAGAGGTTATTACTGAATTTACTAAAAGAGATTTTTGTTTGCCAAGTCCATTCAAAATTCCAAAGGTGGAACCAGACATGTACATAAATGGTGCGCTTAATGCAGCAAGGCGTATGTAGGTGCCTAAGTCATATCTGTCAAAAAATAGTTTTCCTAAAGAGTCCCCAATGCATAAACATATTATCATAGTTGAAATACCTAGTAAAAATGAAATCTTTATAACTTCCATTATTCTATGCTCTAGTGCATTATAATCATTTTTACTAATACTTTTAGAAATATCTGGAGTTAATATAGTTGCCATGGACATTACAATGATAAAAGGAAAGAAGACTATGCTCATAGCCATACCCGAAAACTTACCTATTAGGGCGAGGCTGGCGGTATATTCAAGGCCTGCGCAAACTAGCCTCCTTGGTACAATAAGAGTGGATAGGGCGGAAATTACAGTGCTTAAAAAACCATTTAAGCTTAAGGGGAGTGAAACAACCAGAATGTTAAATAAAAGTTGAGCTCTTCCTTCAATTTTTTTTGTGCAATTCCTAAATTTATTTTTGCTTTTTTCATAGAATATAAATAATAGAATAAAACTTATTAATTCTCCAATGCTTAAGGAAATATAAGTAGCAGTCACAGTAGAAGTTACATTTTTTAATGCAAAATAATTTATTAGACCAAGTATTATTGCCATTCTTACGAATTTTTCAACTACGTCTATGATTGCAGGAACTTTAACATTTGAAATACCGTAGAAATAACCCTTGTATATAGATGAAAGAGCAACAAAGATTAGTGCGGGGCAAATAACCCAAAGGGAATATAGTGTCCTTGTGTCTTTTATTATATATGTACTAATGTAGGGTGAAAAAAGAAACACTAAAATTGTTATTAATATAGCCCATGCAAAATCAAAAACTAAGGCAGTATGTATAGATTTGTTAAGATTACCATAATCATTTATTCCATAATAAGCTGAAGCTTCCTTTGAAATAGCGGTTACCATTCCACCACAAATAAGACAAGTGAATAAATCGTAAATAGGCATTACTAAGCTATATAGACCCATACCTTCTGCCCCTAATTTTTTTGAAAGTAGAATTGAAAACATAAATCTGAGTATTCCAGCAGTTAAATTTGATACTGTGAGAATTATTGAGTCTCTATAGAAATTATCTTTAATCATAAAAGCCCCCTCCCTTTTTTTAGCATTGGTAGTTAACGGTTATTAATAATTATTATGTGAAGCTTTATGATTATATTCTAAAAGAACATGAAAATTATATAATGCAAATTGTAAGAATGGAGAGCTTTTTATGTTAAAATAATTATATTAGTAATAAAAAAAGTAACCAGTCAAAATGATTAGCACAGGACTTGATAATTAACTAAGTGTGCATTAAGGAGAGTAATAATATGAAATGTTTGATATGCGGGATGAATATAAATATAAACAATTTCAATGTGAATAACCAAGGATTATTAGAAACAAATGAAAGCGATCATATTAAATATTGTCCCTTTTGTGGTGTTAGTGCTGCATATTTAAAACCTGAAGACGAAACAAATTTTAAAGAAGAAATCTATAAAGTGCCAACTGAAAGTTTAGATGAGAATACTTTAATAATACTAGAGCATGCAATGAAGCTTGAAATATTTAATTCGGATTTTTATAAGGCAGCAGCAAAACTTGCTCATAGCTTGGCTGTTAAAGAAACTTTTGTAGCACTCTCAAAGATTGAATATGTACATGCTATAGTGCATCAAAAGCTAGGAGGCTTCAAACAAATACCTACACTAGTTGATATAGACTATAGTAAACATAAAAGCGACAAAAGCTTAATGGAGCTTGCAGAAAATAGAGAGATTCATGCTGCCAGATTTTATGAAAAACAGGGAAATAAAATAAATAATACAATTATTAAAGAAGTATTTCATGCTTTATGGTCAGTTGAACGAGAGCATATACAAATTGCTAGAAATTATTAATACATATACTCTAATCTATGTAAATATATATAGATTAGAGTATTTTTAATTTGGGGGGGAAGTATGAAGAAGACCATTGGTTTTATAGTGATTTTAGCTATAATGGCTTTTGCACTGTTTTCATTAAAGAGTTCTTTAAGCGAATATAAGATCACCATGAAAGATGAAGCTATAAAACCACAGATACTGTTTAAGGGATTAAGTGGAGCAGTAGATTTTACGATAGACAGTGATGGAAACTATTACGTAGCTTTTAAAGACCACGTGCAGTACATTGATAAAGCTGGTAGTGCATATAATTTGTTTACTAATAAGAAGCTAAGTATAACTAGTTTAGAGTATAATAATAGTGTGCTGTATTACGCATCAGGTGCATTTATTTATTCTTATAATTTAAAATCAAAGAAAAATAGTGAAATAATTAAGAATATACCTAATTATGGGGATTATAATAATAGTTTGATTAGAGTTAATGGAGATTATCTATTTGTTACAATAGGGTCAGCTAGCAATTCTGGGGTAGTGGGGCTTGATAATTCGTGGATAGATGATTATCCTCAAAATCATGATATTTCACCAAAAGATATAACTATAAAAGGGATTAATTTCGGAGAGGAAGAAACTGGATCATTTGTTTCATATAAAACTAAAAATATAAAGGGACAAATCATAACAGGACATATGATTGGAAATTCATCCATAATAATTTACAATTTAAAAACTGGAGCTCAGGGAAATTTTGCTTGGGGTATTAGAAATATCAAAGGCATAGATTTTAACAGTGAGGGCAAAATAATAGCTTCTGTTGGAGGAATGGAGGATAGAGGGTTAAGACCTGTGATTGGAGATAGTGATTATATATACCAAATTAAAAAGAATGTATGGTATGGTTTTCCAGATTATGCTGGTGGAGATCCAATAAGCTCCCCTAAATTTAAAGGTACAAATAACAATACTATACCTTTTATTTTAGATCAGCACCCTACAACAAACCCACCTGCACCAATATATAAGCATAGTGCAGTAGATAGTTTGGTAGGTTTATCATTTGATAAACAAGGAATCTTAGGTGATAAAGAATGTATATATTTTTATGAAAAGAAAGATAATAGTATATATAGTTTAAATAAGAATAATGTACTTAAAGAAAAGATTAACTTTGGAGGCGACACCTATATATCTAGTATTAAGTTTTTTAATAAATTAATTCTATTAGATTCTAAAAGTGGATATCTAATATCAATAGAAAAAAAACAAAGTGATGTTATAGGGAAGGGAACAGAAAGATTTTTTTACTATTTATTAGCAATTGTAGTAACTTTAATAGTTAGCATACTTGTAGGACTCGGCAAAAAGAACTAGAATAGAGTAAATACATATTGTTGCAAATTAATAATATGTTTTCAAAGTCAATTTAGTGTATACTAAATTAAGAGGTGAACAGTTTGAAGAAAAAAATTGAAGCTACTTATGGAAAAACTTTAAAAGCCTTAATGATAACAGTAAATCCAATCAAAAAAAAGATCATGAAAACTCACTGTATTGTTCATAAATTTATAAATATTCAAGCTATCGAAATATTAAAAAATCAGGGATATAGTGATGTTCATAGTTTTTACAAATCACATATAAAAGAATTAAACAATGGAGTTACGTGGGCAGATCAAGACTTTAAGAGCTCAAATCATTTTTATCATCACTTTAAGGGTACTGGCCTTTATGGATTTTCAAATGCATTAACTGAATTCCAGAAATATTATAAAAGCGCTTTGAAATTTGTGGAGGCAGGGGATATTAGGCAAGCAATGTTTTATTTTGGAGCAGCATGCCATTTAGTTCAAGATGCTACAGTTCCGCAGCATGTGAACAATAAACTCCTGAAAAATCACAGAAATTTTGAACTTTGGATTATAAGTAAATTAATGAGTGATTATTCTTTCCCTATTTTCAATGAAATAATAAAGCAAGATAAGGTAGAGGACTATATAAAAAACAATGCAGTATTTGCTAATAAGACTTATATTTCCTACGCAAATGTAAAAAGCAAAGAAGAAAAATACAATAAAATATCTGTACTTATAGTGCAGAGGGCACAAAAGACTACCGCAGGGTTAATGATAAATTTTTATAATGAAATTAAGAAATAATTCCTTTATTTTAGAGGAATTATTTTGTTTTTGAAGAATAATTTAAAAACAAGTAAACATATAAAATTATATTTGATGAGGGGGTCAATAATTGAAAAGGGAGGTTTTTATAAATCTTGAGAAAGAAATTTTCAAGGGAAATATATTAGACATAGGTTTTTCTAATTATGGGATTATATATAACATATGCAAACAATATATTGATGATAGCAATAGTGTAGAGTATATAGAGGGCAAAGGAGACAAGACAAAAATAGAGGAAGGTTCATATGACACCTGCGCACTGTTTTTTACACTAAGTGATATGAAATTCATAAAGAGCAAAGAAAAATTGATAGAAGATATATATAAATTTTTGAAAATGGATGGGTTATTATATATATGGGACATAGATAAGGGCTTTGGTAAAATTTTTAATTCAAGAATAAATATTGTGTTACCTGATAAAAGTACAAAAAAAATAAATTTAAGAGACTTAAATTTATTTAAAAATAGTTCTAAAGAAAATACAATTGAAATTTTGAAGCCTTATTTTGAAATAACAACTTTGAAAAGTTCTGACAATATTTATTACATGATATGCAAAAGGAGAGGGAAATCAAAAGATGAAAGTATTATTAGTGGGAATTAATTCTAGATTTACACACAGTAACCTTGCAATTAGGTATTTAAAAGCATTTACTGAGGATTTAAATTATCAGTGCCTTATAAGAGAGTTTTCTATAAATGATAGAGTGGAGCGAATTGTTCAAGAAATTATAAGAGAAAAAGCCGATATAGTGGTTTTTTCTTGTTACATATGGAATAGAGATTATGTTAAACAGATATCTGATTTGCTAAAACTTATAGATAATAATATAAAATTGTTATATGGAGGTCCAGAAGTATCTTTTGATAGTGAAAATTATTTAAAAGATAGCTTTGCGGATTACTTAATTGAGGGAGAAGGGGAAGAAACCTACAGAGAATTTATAGAATATATGATAGCAGGTAGTGACCTTAAAGATATTAAAGGCTTGTACTATAAAGAAAATGATAAAATATTTTATGGCGGGAAAAGAAAACTTATGGATTTAAATAAGATTGTTTTCCCCTATAACATTGATGATGATTTAAATAACAAAATAGTATATTTCGAAGCTTCACGTGGATGTCCTTTTAACTGCAAATATTGTCTTTCTTCAACTATACGTGGAGTTAGGTTTATGGATTTAGAAAGGGTTAAAGTTGATTTAAAGTTTTTAATAGATAAAAATGTAAAACTTATAAAATTTGTTGATAGAACTTTTAATTGTAGTGATGAATTTGCTATGGGAATTTGGGAATATTTAATGAGTTTAGATACAGAAACCACTTTTCATTTTGAAATCTCAGCGGATATATTAAATGATAAGCAGCTTAAACTTTTAGAAAAGGCACCAAAGGGGAGATTTCAGTTTGAAGTAGGCGTTCAGACAACAAATAATGAAGTATTAAAAAATATAAATAGATTTGTAGTTTTCGAAGATATAAAAAAACAGGTTATGGAGCTAAAAAAGTATGGCAATATAAAGCAACATTTAGATTTAATTGCAGGACTTCCAGGGGAAAACTTTGAATCCTTTAAAAAGTCTTTTAATGATTTATACGCCATAGAACCGGACGAAATACAACTTGGATTCCTTAAAATATTAAAAGGCGCACCTATGAAAGACGAAGCAGAGAAGTGGGGGATTGTTCACTCAAACTATACTCCCTATGAGGTGCTGAAAACCAAGGACATAAGTTATGATGAAATCATTCTTCTAAAAAGAGTTGAAGAGATGGTGGATAAATACTATAATTCTCAGAAATTCAAAACTATATTAAAATATTTTACCCCTAAATTTGAATCTGCTTTTGATTTTTATTTGTCTTTAGGTACATTTTTTTATGATAAAGGGTATCTTAGTAGAAGTATATCTTCTGTAGATTACTATAAGATATTTATTGAATTTAATGAGGAAAAACTTAAAGGTGAAAACTTCGCTTTAAAAGAGATTGTTAAATATGATTATCTTAAATATAACAAAAAGAAATGGCTTCCAAATTTTCTACTTAGAGATGTAAATAAGGAAACAGAAAAAAAGATTAAAGAAAAGTTAATACAAAACGATAGTATAAACAATACTAACAATATTCATATTGAAAAATTTATGATTAATATTTTAGGTTATATAGAGAATAATAATATTTGTGAGGAAGCTCATTATTTAATTTATGATATTAATGATGAGGAGAATATAAGGGATGTAACTTATATTTTAGTTTAAAATATGAAAGAAGAACTTCGCGAAATTTCAAAAAAAACCCAAAAGCTACCTTAAAAATCATTATAACCCTAGAAAAATGATTTAATATTACGAATATTTGTTAATTTTCAAAAAAATTAGTTGAAATTTATACTAATACTAAGTATAATTAAGTTGTATTCAATACTACATAAAGTATAATGTTAAACACCATACTTGGTATTTAATATTATACAAAAGTATTTAATAATTGAGCTATACTCATTATACCTATTTAGGTACAGAAAAATAAATAAATTAGAAACTTCATTTTTATTTATTTGAAGGTGCCTTCTTAGAAAAAAGGTGGTGATATTTTGGCACTAGAGGCAATAAAAAGTATAAAAAATGCAGAGGAGCAAGCAGCAGATAATATTAATAAGGCAATTGACCGTAGTAAGGATATATTAAAAAAATCGGAGACCGAAGCTGAAGGTCAGCACAAAAAGGTTTTGGATGCTGCTAGAGAAGAAACTAAAAAGATTATCGAAAATGCTAAAGAACAAGGTAGGATAAGTTCTGAACCTATTTTAGAAAAAGGTAAAATAGAGGTAGAGAGTATACTTAGTTTAGAAAGTGAAAAATTTAATAGAGCAGTAAGCATAGTGGTTGAGAGGATAGTGAAAAATAATGGCAATAGTTAAAATGAGTAAATTCACATTATTTGCCTTTGAATCACAAAAAGAAACTTTACTAGATAGCCTTCATAGATTTGAAAATGTTCAATTTATAAATCTACAAAAGCTTGAAGAAGAACATTTACAATCTCTAGTAAAAGACTCTGAAAATGAAAAAGTTTCTTATTTAGAAGGTGAACAGGCAAAAGTAAAATTTGCTATTGACCTATTACTAAAGCACATAGAAAAAGAAGGCGCTATAAAATCTTTAGTCAAGGGTAAAAGGTCTTTGAATTATGAAGAACTAGAAGCATTAGCTAAAAAATCAAATTATAGTGAAAACTATAAAAAGTTAAAAGAAAAAGACAATACACTTACAGAAATGAAGAATGAAAGAGCTAAAATTAATTCTGAAATAGAAGTATTGACACCTTGGATACCACTGGATTCAAATTTTAAGGATTTAAAAGCATTAAATTCCACCCTATTTCTAATGGGGTCAATCCCAAAGGTTTCTAAAGATACTTTTAGAGAAAAATTTGACAGTGAAATTCCATATTCTTATTTAGAAGTTATAAGTGAAGGGAAAAATGGAGTAAATGTAATTGCTTTAGTATATAAAGAGTACGAAGAGAAAGCTAAAGAAATTCTTAAGAACTATAGCTTTAATGCTATTAATTTAAAATATGATGGAATTCCAGCACAACTACTAAAGGAGTTTAAGGCAAGATTAGATGCTATAGCTAAAGAAGAAGAAATAATAAATATTGAAATAAAAGAAAATTGTAAGTATTTAGAAGATTTTAAAGTTGTTTATGAATATTTATTAAATAAACATATAAAAGCATCAGCTTGTGAAAATTTCTTGAAAACAGAAAGCGTAGTTGCTATAGAGGGCTGGGTACCAACAGGATTAGCAAAGGATTTAGAAGAGGTAATAAAGTCTATAACTAAAGAAAATTTCTATTTAGAGGTAGAAGATGCTACTCGGGAAGATGATGAAGTTCCTATACTTTTGAAGAATAACTCATTAGTAGAACCTTTTGAGTTAATAACATCAATGTATAGTCTGCCTAAATATTCAGAGATAGACCCAACACCACTACATACACCTTTTTACATGGTGTTTTTTGGAATGATGCTAGCTGATTTAGGATATGGGATAGTAATGTTTATAGCTTGCGCACTTGCATTAAAGAAATTTAATTTAGATGAAGGTCAGAAAAAATTTGCTAAGTTCTTCTTATATCTAAGTATACCAACAGCAATAGCAGGAGCTCTTTATGGAAGTTTCTTTGGAGATATATTAAACTATTTATTTGAATTTGAATTTAAGGGTTTAATAAATCCTGGAGAAGATTTAATGAAGCTATTGGTTATATCTATAGTAATAGGGGCATTCCAAATTTATTTTGGTCTTGGAGTTCGTGGCTACATGCTAATTCGAGATGGTAAGCCAATGGATGCTATTTATGATGTTTTAACATGGTACGCTGCATTAACTGGAGCATTTTTATTCCTAGGTGGAGCAACTGTAGGGCTCTCTCCAAATGTAATCAATATAGGTAAATGGGTTATGATAGTAGGAATGGTTGCATTAGTATTAACACAAGGAAGACAAAATAAAGGTATAGGTGCAAAGCTTGGTGGAGGACTATATGGTTTATATGGTATATCAAGCTATATAGGAGATTTGGTTTCATACTCAAGACTTATGGCACTAGGACTTTCTGGCGGATTTATAGCAGTGTCCTTTAATATGCTTATTGGAATGATACCAGCTCCATTTAATATTATTTTTGGAGTATTTATATTTGTGGGTGCACAAACCTTTAATATGTTACTAAGTGCTTTAGGAGCATTTGTTCATAGTGCAAGACTTCAATATGTAGAGTATTTTAGTAAGTTTTATGAAGGTGGAGGAAAAGCGTTTATAGTATTTAAACCAAAAAATCAATATGTTACTGTAATAAAAGGAAAGCAAATTTAAGGAGGAATTAATTATGACGTTTATGGAGTTTTTAGGTAAAAATGGTGGGTATGTTTTTGCAGCATTAGGAATGGCACTAGCGGTAATTTTACCAGGAATAGGATCAGCAAGAGGCGTAGGTATAGTTGGGGAAGCCGCTGCGGGACTCACAACTGAAGAACCAGAAAAATTTGGTAAGGCTCTTATTCTTCAATTATTGCCAGGTACACAAGGACTTTATGGTTTTGTTATAGGACTTATGGTGCTACCCAAATTAGCTACGGCTATGACTTTAGATAAGGGAATGTACTTATTTATGGCTTGCTTACCAATAGCATTTGTAGGCTTATACTCAGCAATATCTCAGGCTAAAACAGCTGCAGCTGGTATTGCAATAGTAGCTAAAAAACCAGAGCATAGCACAAAAGCTATTATACTTGCAGCAATGGTTGAAACTTATGCGATTTTAGCATTCGTTGTTTCAATAATACTCGTAAGTAAGACATTCTAATTTTAAAACTAAGAGTTTAGAGGATGTGGAGATATGTCAAATTTAGAAAATTTATCTTCTAAAATAGTAGAGGATGCGAGTATTAAAGCAGAGGCTATGTTGAAGGAAGCTAAAGATAACGGAGCTTTAATTATAGAAAACAAAGTAAAAGGTGCCAAGGAACTAGAGCTACAAATGTTAGAAAAAGCTAAAATTGAAGCTGTTACAGTTAAACAAAGAATTATATCAAATGCTAAGCTAACAGTTAGAAATGAAAAATTAGTAGCTATGCAAAAGATGATTGATAAGGTATTTGCGAAGTCCCTAGAAAATCTTTTAGTAATGGGCGAAAATGAATATTTGGAACTTGTAAAAAAATATCTTTTATCAATGCCAATAGCAGGGGATGAAGAAATAATACTTCCTGGGAAATATAAAAGCATTATGAGTGAAGATTATTTATCCCAAATAAATACAGGACTAAAAGCCGCTGGAAAAGTAGGCGAGATAAAGTTAAGTGAACAGCCTAGGGACATAAATAGTGGATTTATAGTGCTTAAAAATGGCATAGAGATTAATAATACTTTTGAAAGTCTAGTTAACTCTTTAAGAGCTGAGCTAGAACCAGAAATTGTTGAAGAATTATTCAAATAAATTTAAGTAAGATAACAATTAATAATTGTTATCTTATCTTAAGCAAAACAAGGAGGATAGCCATATATGGATAAAATGAATTTTACACAAGCTGTGGCTAGGCTAAGAGTATTAGAAACAAGACTCCTGAGTAATGTAAAGGTTGAGAGAATGATTGATAGTACCTCGGCGGAAGACGTGATTAAAATCTTGCAAGAAACTGAATATGCAAGTTTAATGGTAAACGTAAAAAGGCCAGAGGACTACAATATACTACTTAAGGAGGAATTAAATCGCGTATATTCCCTTATGTATAGTGTTTCTCCAGACCCTCTTATAGTAGATATTATGAGTTTAAAATATGATTACCACAATATCAAGGTAATGTTAAAAAGTAAGGCTTTAAATAAGGACTTTTCTCATATGCTAATTCCTGTAGGTACGGTGGATATAGAAAAACTTAAATTATACATGACAGCTGAAGATTATAGGGAATTAAATTCTAAGATGAGAGAAGCTATAATCCAAACAGAAAAAGTCTACAATGAACTTAAGGATCCTCAAAAGATAGATATTATAATAGATAAATATATGTATATAGATATGTTAGAGCGGGCAAAAGAAACAAAAATTGATTTTATAATCCATTATGTTGTTACAAGTATAAATTTTTGTAATATAAAATCAATTATTAGATTAAAAAGGCAAGAGAAGAATGTAGAATTTTTAAAAGAAGTTATGCTGACCGGTGGAGATATAGCTAATGATATTTTATTAAGAGCATTTGATGATACTATTGAAAATATGGCAGCTAAATTTTCTTCATTAAAATATGGTGACGTTATAAAATTGGGACTAGAAGAGTATATAAAAACTGGGAAACTATCCGCTCTTGAAAAGCTTTCAGAAAACTATATTATGAAAACTTTAAAAGTTGCTAAGTATATTACTTTTGGACCTGAACCAGTATTTGCTTATATCCTAGCCAAGGAAACAGAAATAAAAATAATAAGAATAATTATGGTTGGAAAATTAAATAATGTTGATACGATCGTTATAAGAGAAAGGGTGCGTGAGGTTTATGCATAAAGTAGGAGTAGTTGGAGATAAAGATTCAATACTTGCGTTTAAAGCTCTCGGAATTGACGTATACCCTGTTATTGAAATTGAAGAAGCTAGAAAAGCTATAGATAAAATGGCATTAGATAATTATGCGGTTATATTTGTTACAGAACAGATAGCTCAGCATTTAGATGAAACTATTAAAAGGTATAACAGACAGATGCTTCCGGCCGTTATATTAATACCAAGTAATCAGGGCTCGCTAAACATAGGAATGCAAAGAATTCGCGATAACGTGGAAAAAGCGGTGGGCGTAAATATTTTATAGAAGGGTAGGGAGATAACTTGAAAATCGGTAAAATTGTAAAAGTTTCTGGCCCATTAGTTGTTGCAAAAGACATGGACGAAGCTAATATATATGACGTAGTTAAGGTTGGAGAAAAAGGTCTTATTGGCGAAATTATCGAAATGAGAGGAGATAGAGCCTCCATTCAAGTATATGAGGAAACATCAGGCCTAGGACCAGGAGATCCAGTAGTGTCTACTGGAGAGCCCTTAAGTGTGGAACTTGGACCAGGACTTATGGAATCAATGTTTGACGGTATTCAAAGACCACTTGATGCAATAAGAGCTATAGCTGGTAATTACTTAACAAAAGGTGTAAATGTTTCGCCTTTAGATAGAAGTAGGAAATGGGATTTTGTTCCTACGGCTGTGGTTGGCGATGAAGTTTCTTATGGTTACGTTATAGGTACAGTTAAGGAAACTACTGTTATAACTCAAAAAATAATGATACCCAAGGGGATTTCTGGAACTATAACTTCTATAACTCAAGGTGAGTATACTGTAGAAGATACAGTTGCACAGGTGCAAACTTCAGAGGGTATCGTGCAAATTACCTTGATGCAAAAATGGCCAGTAAGACGTGGAAGACCTTATGCTACAAAATTAAATCCAGTAGAGCCACTAGTTACAGGTCAAAGAGTAATAGATACTTTCTTCCCAGTAACAAAAGGTGGTACTGCATGTGTTCCCGGTCCTTTCGGAAGTGGAAAAACTGTAGTTCAGCATCAATTTGCGAAATGGGCAGACGCTGAAATAGTAGTTTATATAGGTTGTGGTGAACGTGGAAATGAAATGACAGACGTTTTGAATGAGTTCCCAGAACTTAAAGATCCAAAAACAGGCGAATCATTGATGAAAAGAACAGTGTTAATTGCAAATACCTCTAATATGCCAGTTGCAGCTAGGGAAGCTTCTGTATATACAGGTATAACTATTGCAGAGTATTTTAGAGACATGGGTTTTTCTGTAGCATTAATGGCGGATTCTACGTCAAGATGGGCAGAGGCACTACGTGAAATGTCCGGAAGACTTGAAGAAATGCCAGGTGATGAGGGATATCCAGCATATCTTGGTTCACGTGTAGCTGATTTTTATGAAAGATCAGGAAAGATAGTTTGCGTTGGAGATGGTGAACGCGAAGGAGCAATTACAGTTATTGGTGCAGTATCACCTCCAGGTGGAGATTTATCTGAGCCAGTTACTCAAGCAACCCTTAGAATAGTTAAAGTGTTTTGGGGACTAGATGCCCAACTTGCTTATAGAAGGCATTTTCCAGCAATAAATTGGTTGGATTCTTATTCACTATATTTAGATCAAACAGCTAAGTGGATGAATGATACCGTAGCAGAGGATTGGACTGAACTTAGAATTAAAGCCATGCTTCTTCTACAAGAAGAATCAAAGCTTGATGAAATAGTAAGACTTGTAGGTGTAGACGCTCTTTCTGAAAAAGATAGATTGAAATTAGAAGTTGCAAAGTCAATTAGAGAAGATTATCTACAACAAAATGCTTTCCATGAGGTTGATACATATTCATCTTTAGATAAACAATATAAAATGCTAAAGCTTGTTATAGCATTCCATGTTGAAGCTGAAAAAGCTTTGACTGCAGGAGTTTATTTAGATAAGATATTAAAAATGGAAGCAAGAGATAAAATAGCAAGAGTAAAATATATTGCAGAAACTGAAATGTCAAAAATTGATGATGTATTTATAGCCTTGTCCGACGAAATAGAAAAATTAATAACGGAAGGAGGAGTTGCTCGTGATTAAAGAATACAGAACCATATCAGAAGTTGTAGGACCACTAATGGTTGTAGAGAAAGTTGAAGGCGTTAGATATGATGAACTAGTAGAAATAGAGCTACAAAATGGTGAAATTCGTAGCGGAAAAGTACTTGAAATAAATGAAGATAAAGCAATGGTTCAATTATTTGAAAGTTCTGCAGGGATTAACTTAAAGGGTAGTAAAGCTAAATTTTTAGGAAGACCACTGGAACTTGGTGTTTCAGAAGATATGCTTGGAAGAGTCTTTGACGGTCTTGGAAGACCTAAAGACGGCGGACCTAAAATTATTCCTGATAAGAGACTCGATATTAATGGAGAAGCACTAAACCCGGTGGCAAGAGACTATCCTTCAGAGTTTATTCAAACAGGTATTTCTGCTATTGATGGACTTAATACACTAGTTAGAGGACAGAAATTACCAGTATTTTCTGGATCAGGGCTTCCACACGCGCAGCTTGCGGCTCAAATAGCAAGGCAAGCTAAGGTAGTAAATTCAGATTCGAAATTTGTTGTTGTATTTGCAGCTATAGGAATAACTTTTCAGGAAGCACAATTTTTCGTAGACGATTTTACGAATACTGGTGCTATTGATAGAACTGTATTGTTTATGAATCTTGCAAATGACCCAGCAATTGAGAGAATAGCTACACCTAGAATGGCACTCACTACAGCTGAATATCTTGCTTATGAAAAAGGATATCATGTTCTTGTAATTATGACGGATATTACAAATTACTGTGAGGCTCTACGTGAAGTTTCAGCTGCAAGAAAAGAAGTTCCAGGTAGACGTGGATATCCAGGATATCTTTATACTGACCTTTCTACATTATATGAAAGAGCAGGAAGAATTAAAGGACTTGAAGGTTCAATAACTCAAATTCCTATACTTACAATGCCAGAAGATGATATAACTCATCCGATTCCAGATCTTACAGGATATATAACTGAAGGACAGATTATTTTAAGCCGTGAACTTTATAAAAAAGGAATTATGCCTCCAATAGATGTTCTACCTTCACTATCAAGACTTAAAGATAAGGGTATAGGTAAAGGTAAAACACGCGAAGATCATGCTGATACAATGAATCAATTATTTGCTGCATATGCTCAAGGTAAACAAGCAAAAGAGCTAGCAGTTATATTAGGAGAATCAGCTTTATCTGAGGCAGACAAAAAATATGCAATATTTGCAGATGCTTTTGAAAAGCAGTATGTAGCGCAAGGATTTGAAACTAATAGAACTATTGATGAAACAATAAATTTAGGATGGGAGCTTCTATCTATTCTACCAAGAAATGAACTTAAGAGAATTAGAGATGAATACGTAGAAAAATACTTACCTAAAAAAGAGGGTGAGTAAGCATGGCAAGGTTAAATGTCAATCCAACTAGAATGGAGCTTACTAAACTTAAAAAAAGATTAGGTACAGCAACTCGTGGACATAAATTATTAAAAGATAAACAAGATGAGCTTATGAGAAGGTTTATTGATCTTATAAAACATAACAATGAACTTAGGAAAAAAGTTGAAGAAGAATTACAAAATTCTTATAAGGATTTTCTTATGGCAAGTGCATTAATGTCTTCAGAATTTCTAGAGGAGGCCATTGCCTACCCAAAAGAAAGTATTTCTGTAGAAGTTGCAACAAAAAATCTTATGAGTGTTAATGTTCCCATAATGAAATTTAAAAGAAAATTAGAAGATGATCCTGGTAGCATATATCCTTATGGATTTGCGAATACTTCTGGAGAGCTTGATGGAGCTATAGAAAAGTTATATTTAATTCTTCCAAAGCTTTTAGAACTTGCAGAAGTAGAAAAATCTTGTCAGCTCATGGCAGACGAAATTGAAAAAACCAGAAGAACAGTTAATGCTCTGGAATATATGATAATACCTCAACTTCAAGAAACTATAAAGTATATAAAAATGAAGCTTGGTGAAAATGAAAGAGGTGCTTTAACTAGACTTATGAAGGTTAAAAGCATGATGGAAGAAACCCAACGAATAGCAGAAGCAAAGAGAATTAGCGGGTAATCATGATGAAATTAAGGTGGTTTTGTGACACCTTAATTTTTTTTGATGAAAATATATATTGATGTATACAGCTATTTATAATAGAATATAAAATATAATAAACTAAAATTTATTGCGTTGGAAAGCAATTAATATAAGGTAGAGGAGAATGCAGATGGCAGTTAGAAAGATTTTACAATATGGGGACAAACGTCTTAATTCGATTTGTGACAAGGTTTTCAAGGTAGACGGTAAAATATTAAACTTAGTAGACGATATGATGGATACACTTTATGAGGGGAATGGTATAGGCCTTGCAGCTCCTCAAATAGGCGTTTTAAAAAGGGTTATCTTAATTGATTTAGGCGATGAAGAAGAAGAACCGATAATAATTATAAATCCTAAAATAACAGCAAAGTCAGGAAATGAAAAGGATTATGAGGGTTGTTTAAGTTATTTGGGACATGAGGGTGAAGTATTTAGACCTACAAATGTTACAGTGGTAGGAATGAATATTAAAGGAAAACCAGTAACTTATAAAGCTGAAGGGTTACTTGCAAGAGCCTTCTGCCATGAGATTGACCATTTAGATGGAATACTATATATGTCTAAAGCTGAGGAAATGTACGAGTTAGCTGAAGAAGAAGAAGAGTAAAAATTATTCTTATATTATGCTTTAACTAAAAGTATATATTGCTAGAAATGCGCTCACATCGCCAAGTAATTCTACAATTTATTTTATTTACAGCTGCTAAAAAATACAAACTCGCTAACGCTCAAACATGTATTTTTCTTCACGCATCTGTAAATAAAATAAATTGTGAATTACTAAGGCTTGTTCGAACGCATTCTGCGCAATATATACTTTTGTTAGCATAATATAAGAATAATTTTAGGCGTACTGTATTTCTTATAGGATGCTAAAGTGTTATTAAACGCTTAGCATCCTAAGGGCTGGAACTTTACAATAATTATCAAAAAAAGAAATACTGTGAAAAAGAGTGTGCCCATGATTATTAATATCATAGGGGATGCTCTTTTTATTTTACCTACATATTGATATATCCCTACACAAATGCTATTATAGTATGGAATACAGGTGTATATACACTTGTATACATGTATATAAAGAGGTGTATAAATAAATGCAAGAGTTAAAAGAAAAGATTAATGAATTGAAAGTAGAAAAAAATGCTTTGATTCTAGCGCATTATTATGAGAGTGATGATATTCAAGAGATAGCTGATTTTGTAGGAGATTCTTATTATCTTAGTAAAATAGCCAAAGAATGTAATGAAAATACTATAGTATTTTGTGGGGTAAAGTTTATGGCTGAGAGTGCAAAAATACTTTCACCAGAAAAAACAGTGCTTCTTCCCAATATAGAGGCGGGATGTACTATGGCAGATATGATTAATGGGGAAGATGTTAGGCAGCTAAAAAAGCAGCATCCAAAGGCAAAGGTTATCTGTTATATAAATTCAACAGCAGAAGTTAAAGCCGAAAGCGATATATGTTGTACTTCTTCCAATGCATTAAAAATAATTAATAGCTTAGATAAGGATGAAATAATTTTTATACCAGATAAAAATCTAGGTGAATATATAAATGAAAAAGCTCCCGATGTGGATATGATTTTATGGAATGGTTTTTGCTGTGTGCATGAATTTGTAAACGCAGAAGAGATTATTGAAGTGAAAAATTCGGATAAAGATATAAAAGTTTTAGTTCATCCTGAATGTAATAGTGAAATTAGAAAACTAGCTAACTTTGTAGGAAGCACTGGAGAGATAATTAAATTTGCCAGTGAGGATAGCGGTCAAAAGTACATGATTGTGACAGAGGAAGGTATACTTTATGAACTTAAAAATAAAAATCCTAATAAACAATTCATAACACCGAAGACACCTATGATTTGTAAAAGTATGAAAAAAACCACCTTAGAAAATGTTTATAATAGTCTTCGAGGTAAACAATATGAAATAACCTTAGACGAAGATATAAGACGCGCAGCACAGAAATGTCTAAATACAATGCATGAAATGGCAAGGTGATTTAATGGATATTTTTGTAGATGTGCTAATAGTTGGAACTGGTGCAGCGGGCTTATATGCTGCATTGAATTTAAGAGAAGACTTAAATATACTTCTAATAACTAAAGATGAAGTAAATAAATGTAATACATTTCTAGCTCAAGGTGGGATTTCAGTAGCTAGAGATCAAAGTGATTTTGATTTGTTCATACAAGATACACTAAAAGCAGGGAAGTTTAAAAATTCCATAAAAGCGGTACAAACTCTAGTATATGAATCCATAGATAATATAGATAAAGTAAAGGATCTTGGGGTAAGCTTTGACAGGGAAAATGGGGAATTTAAATATACAAAGGAAGGTGCCCATAGCATCAATAGAATTGTCCATAAAAAAGATGAAACCGGAAAAGAACTTTTTTTATCTTTGCTAGAAGCATTAAGAAATAAAAAAAATGTGAGTATATTAGAAAATACTACCTTGGTTGATATTATTACTAAAAATAATATCTGCTGTGGAGGTATTGCAACTAAAGGTGAAAAAAGAATAAATATCTATTCTAAGGCAACTGTTTTAGCAACAGGTGGTATTGGAGGTCTCTTTAAAAATTCAACTAATAGAAGAAGCTTAACGGGGGATGGCATAGCTATTGCATTGAGACATAAGATTAAAACCTCTGATTTAGACTATGTTCAATTTCATCCAACTGCACTATATGATGATAATTTGAATTGTGAGAAATTCCTCATATCAGAATCACTAAGAGGTGAAGGCGCCAAACTTCTAAATGAATATGGTAGAAGATTTGTAGACGAGCTGCTACCAAGAGATGTAGTTGCTAAGGCAATTTATGGAGAAGAAAAAAAGAGTAGTCTGCCTTTTGTATTTTTAGATATTTCATTTAAAGGCAAAGATTATATAACTAATAGGTTCCCAGGTATTTATAATCACTGTTTGCAAAGGGGTATAGATATTACAAAAAATAAAATTCCAGTAACTCCAGTACAACACTATCACATGGGAGGAATTTCTGTTGACTTAAGTTCTAGAACATCTATGAAGAATTTATTTGCCTGTGGCGAGGTGAGCTGCACGGGAGTACATGGAGCAAATAGGCTAGCAAGTAATTCACTATTGGAGGCCTTAGTTTTTTCTAGAAGAGCTTCAGAGTTTATAAATAAGTCAATTGATAGTGCTGACCTTTTAAACTATGAAGATTTAAATGATTTAAATGGGATTAAGGATTATAGAGAAATTAATAAAACTTTAGTTGTAGATAAATTTAAGAAAATGGGAGAGGGTATAAGGAATGAATTGGTTAATTATTGATGATATTCTTATAGAGGCAATAAAAGAAGATGTACCTCAAAATGATATTACAACAGAATTTATTATAAGTGATGAGTGTAATTGTAGTATTGATTTAATAGCTAAAGAAAATGGAGTAATTGCTGGGCTTCCTGTATTTGAGAGGGTCTTTAAAATACTGGGAGAGGTGAATATAGAGTTTTTTAAAAAAGACGGAGATGAAGTCTGTGAAGGGCAGTGTATTGCACAACTAAGTGGAAAAACAAAACACATATTGACAGGAGAGCGAACAGCATTAAACTTTCTTGGAAGAATGAGTGGAATTGCAACATTAACTAAAACTTATGTAGATAAATTAAGAGGCAGTGGCGTGAAGATTTTGGATACAAGAAAAACTACGCCTAATATGAGGATATTTGAAAGATATGCTGTAAAAATGGGTGGAGGCTGTAACCATAGATACAATTTATCTGATAGTGTGCTAATAAAGGAAAATCATATAAGTGCTGCGGGTGGAATAAAAGCAGCAGTGAGTATTATACGCCAAAATGTTTCCTTTGTTAAAAAAATCGAAGTTGAAGTTGAAACTTTGCAGCAAATTAATGAGGCTTTAGAAGTTGGTGCCGATATTATAATGCTAGATAATATGGATTCTCTTACTATGAAAAAAGCCGTAGAGATAATTAATAAAAAAGCTATAATTGAGGCATCTGGAAATGTAACGTTAGATAATATTTTGGAAGTTGCAAGTTGCGGAGTTGACTATATTTCTGTAGGGGCATTGACTCACTCTTTTAGAGTTTTAGATTTGAGTATGAAGAATTTAGTTAATAGTTAAAAATAATGACAACAAAAGGTAATGAGCTTGCAATAACCGATACTACGGGTTATCATAAAGTATATATAAATATCTTTTTTAAACTCCTATATCAATTTGATATAGGAGTTTTAAAAAAATATTTATTAAATCATAAGGAGAAATTATATGTTAAATGGTATACGTCGGCAATTAAAATTTCATACAACACCTACAGTTATTATAGTTATTAGTTATATACTAACTATAATTTTTATTTCTGTTGGTATAAGCTATTTAAATGAAAATAGAAATATATATTTAGACAATAATTGTGGGGATACAAAAAAATCATTATTGGTATCCATTAATTTTGATAAGTCATTTCAAATAGACCAATTTATAAATTATATTGTTAAAAAAAATTATAAATATGATATTAAAACATATTCTACAGCAAAAGTTGATGATAAAGATATCGTAATTTGGGGACATAAGTTTGCAAAAAAACCATATTGGCAAGCCAACATTTTAGATGGAAATTATTTTAAAAGCAATGGATATTCTGATAAGAATGTAGCTGTAGTTGGAAGTGATTTAAAGGACAAGTGCTTTTTTGAAAATGGAAATCAGTATATAACACTATCAGGAAATAAATTCTCTGTAATTGGATTTGTAGGAAGACAAAATAGAATGGTTAATTGGAGTAATACTATTTATATGCCAATGGAATGCCTAAAAGGTAGCCTACTATCTCATCTAATTGAAAAAAATGAATTGCAATTGCTTTTTTTATCAAATACAGTAATTTTAAATGGGGAAGCTGATAATGTATTGAATGATTTAAAAAATCAATTTAATAATATTAATATTATTAAAATCCCTAGTGATGATAATGATACTTCAATTACTAGTGTAACAACTGTAATTATAGTATCCGCATTAATTTTTATTGTGTCTATAGTGAATATAATAGCAATGACACTGTTTTGGATATTAGATAAAAGGAAAGAAATTGCTGTTCGAAAAGTATTAGGATTTACAGATGGTGATATCATAAAATTAATTATAAAAGAAATGCTAGAGCTTGGTGTAATATCTATATTTTTTTCATTTATGGTTCAAGCAGTGTTAAATATATTTATTAGCAATTTATTAAAAATAAATATGATAATAGAAATAAATAATATACTTATTTCTATTACTGTAGTATTAGTATCAATTCTTATAACTTCAATAATACCTATAAAAGTTATATTAAAAGTTAAATTAACAGAAATTTTAAGTTTATAAATTGTTTATGGAGGGGAAAAATGTATTTTAAAGAAGGTATAAAAGCAATTATTAAATCTAAAATATTCTCCTTAATTATAATCATTCAATTAGTAATAGCATTCTTAACTTTAATTGCAAGTGTAAATATGATTCAAGGAAGTTTAAGTCAATTAATTAAATTTAGAAGCACTATTGGTGAAAAGTCTACTATTAAAATAAGCTACTCATCAATAAATAAAGATAATGTTCTTAATGACAATGATGCGCAAAAGATATTTGAATATTATGAAGAACTTTTGAGGGATGAAAATATAAGTAAGATAGGTATAATGAGTACCTCTGGAACAGAGGGCGTTATACAAGATTTAAATAGTATATCAAATGGTAAAAAGTCAGGGTTTTCCAATACAATTTTTACAGATGAGAATTTTTACAACTATATTGGAAATATAAGGTTAATATCCGGGAGAAATTTTTCGAAAGAAGATTTTAGTAAAGGTGGTAATGACATAGTTCCAATAATTATAAGTGGAGACTTAAAAGAATACCTATCCCTAGGAGAAGTATTTAATGGAAAATATAAGGTTATAGGTGTGTTAAAAGACAATAACAATTTATTTTATAATAATAATGGTAATTTGTATTTAGGGGTAACTCAAAAAGAAAATACTATTATTATTCCAGTTAATTATAAAGATAAGGCCAATAAAATATGGGTCACAAACAGTTTTATGAATAATACAATAATTACTTTAAATAATAAAAATCTAATTAATAAATATATTAAAAAGATAAGTAGTGATCTTGCTACTATTTGCCCAGCACCGCTTAAAGTTACAAATGTAATTGATGAAAGAGTTGATTTTATTAATTTAATAAAGGGCGGAATTATGGCTTCAGTATCAATGTCAGCTTTGTTAATAATATATAGTTTTTTTGGTATAATGAGTATAATCTTAACTTCGCTAATAAGGCGAAAAAAAGAGTTTGGAGTAAAATTATCCATTGGATGGACGGTTAAAGATATTTGTTTACAAGTAGTATCAGAAATTTTTATGATTGTAATTTTCTCTTATATAGTATCTATAGGATTAAGTTTAATATTACTTAAAAATGAAATGTTTGGATTGAATATATATACATATGGAATTGTATTATTGTTAGTATTATTATTTACAATTACCTATTCTATTTTACCGATTTCTAAGATAAAGAAAATGAATATTGTAGAGCTAATAAAGGATGTGAGATGAGTATGCCTATAATTTTAAAAAATGTCACTAAAAATTTTGGGAAAGGTGATGCTACTTTTAGTGCATTATCAAATGTTTCATTGAAAATAGAGGATGGCGAAATGGTAGCTATTATGGGAACTTCTGGTTCAGGTAAATCTACGCTACTAAATATATTAGGGTTCATTGATAAAATTTCAAACGGAGAATATTACTTTGATGGAGAAAATGTAGAAACATTAACATCCGTTGAATTAGCTGAATTTAGAAATAAAAAAGTTGGCTTTGTTTTTCAATATTTTGCACTTCTCAATGACTATACTGTATATGAAAATATACAGTTACCACTATTAAAAACAAAGTTATCAAAAAAAGAAAAGAAGAAAATCATTGAAGAATATTTAATTGAATTTGGAATCACAAGTCAAAAAAATAAGCGTCCGCAAGAAATATCTGGTGGTCAACAACAAAGAGTAGCTATCATAAGAGCATTAGTTACAAACCCCTCATATATACTTGCAGATGAGCCTACTGGAGCGCTAGATAAGAAAAATGGAGAAGCTATAATGAATATATTGAAAGACCTTAACAAAAATGGCAAAACAATAATAATAGTAACTCATGATAATAATGTTGCAAATTTTTGTGATAGAATAATTACCATCGATGATGGTAAAATAATTAATTCTTTATGTGTATAGGCATATGTAAAATGTTTAATTTTGAGAATTCTTCGTATTCGTCATCTTCTAAATTCATATATGCAAAACCTTCATGAGCACAAATTGCTAATATTATTCTTTCTTCTTTGTAAAAGGTTAAGTCTTCAAACTCAGTACCTTCAATTTGGTGAGGATATACAAATAACTTACTCATAGTTGACATTAAATTTCTAAATACATCACCTATTATAAAATAACACATTTCAAACAAGGGTCCGCGGGATGCAGGCGTCATTCGTGTAAACTTAGTGTATAAAAAATCTGCTGTCTTTGCATTAAAATGCTCATATTTTTCATTTTGGAATTCCTCATTTTCTAATTGAAACTCCTCATATCCTAATGAAGTACAAAAACCTATATCTTGTTCAAGAATATGATTCAAACATTCTTCTGCATCCATTTCTGTATCACAGTAATCATTTATTAGGTCTCTATATCCATTAATGTTTTCAATATAGTCTAGTCGTCTTTGTTTATCCTGCGCAAGAATTAATGGTTTATCTTCCGACTGCATTTGATTAAATTCTTCTTGTGTAAGTTTACCAAAATAGTACCTTGATAAAGACAGTTTATTGATTTTCCCACCAACAAATAATAATAACTCATTAAGTTCTTTCCCTTGTAAGTCTTCATTTATAAAAACATTTTTCATACTTTCCCTCTATTCCTCATTTATAGTCTTTCTTTGTACCGTACTTTTTTACAGTTGTGACGCAACTTAAGGAAGTTGCGAATTAACAGGTTTGATTCATACATTAAATTTTACCATTTTTCATAATGTGTTATCTCTTCGAATTTCTTTCGTGGACGAGCTTTTGGTGTTTTCTTATACTTCTGCGTGTTATTTATTTTATACTAATTATAAATGTTAAACCTCATAAGTTTCATTTTAATATACCATTATTACCGTAAATTGTATATTGAAATAATGTTGTATGATTATTTGTAATGTATACATTATTATCCGTAAAATAAAATATTTTTCTTGGATTATGCTAACAAAAGTATATATTGCGTAAAATGCGTTCGAACAAGCCTTAGTAATTACTTGGCGTCGTAAACGCATTTCTAGCGATATATACTTTTCGTTATAGCATAATCTAAGAAAAATTTTTGTATTATGTGATACTGGAACATTTATAATCTAACGCCTTTGACTCCATATATGGAGCCGAAAAATGGGATTTTTAACTTCTGATATACGTGTATATCTTTATTTAGGATAAGGCTTTTATGAAGGTACACCTTCACGCCCTCATATTCCATTAAAATAAATTGTTCTGAAGGAGAAAAATTTTTCTGAGTCTCAATCCAGAGACTTCTTGTAGGTGTTCCTCCTCAACCACAAGAATTTAGTACAGACTTAACCACTAAAACTGAATTCGATTTTCGTATAGCATTAATTGCTTTGTCATCTATAGTTAACATAAAACACCTCCATACCCATAGTGGGTATACCTATACTGATATTCTATTCCGAAAGTGTCTAAATGTCAATGAAGATACAAAATTTAAGATTTCCATAGTAAACTGATTTAGTCTATTCTAAATTTGCTTATTAATATAATCTTTAAGTCTATCATTCCAAGGCGGAATTTCAATATCAAGGGAGTTTTTTATAAGAGAACTATTAACACAGGTATACTTAGGTTCTTTGATGAGATTAAATAGAAGTTTATCTGAGTTTAAAATCAATGGAACATTAAGATTACCAAACTCTATTATACTATTTATTAGCTGTGATTTTGATAAACAACCTTCATTGGTATAGTTATATACTCCATATTTATCAGTGGTTAGAAGCCTCTGAATCACTGCGGTCAAATCTTCAATATTAGTTATGGAAAGAGTGGGATTTGAAAACAGATAAATTGCGGTATGTTTACCTTTTAGAAGTTTTGTAACAAAACAATCATTGCCACCAAATATATTTGAGCTGCGAATAATAAAATATTTGCTGCAAATAGTTTGGATTAATTCTTCTGCTCCGAGTTTACTCTTACTATATGCATTTATTGGAGTACATTCATCACTTTCACTGTAGGGTGCAGATTTAATATCACCATATACATCTGTGCTTGATAGGTACAATATGGGAATATTAAGAGAATTACAACAAGCAGCAATATTTAAAGTTCCTACAGTGTTTACGCCATAGGCTAAATCTTCATTGTATTCACAAATATATTTATTTGTTATGGCTGCAGTATGAATTACAGCATCAGGCTTTAATTCATTCAGAGTTTTCTCAGTAGTTATTTTATCCATTATGTTAAGCTGAGTTTTATCTAACCCATATATAGTATGTGATTTTGACAAGACGCTGCAAAGATATGTTCCAATATTACCTTTTGCACCAGTTATTAAAATATTCATAAATACCCCCTTAAATTTCATACTACTAAATTATATGATTTGGTATTTTTATTATTAAGGAATTCATAAATTTTCTTAAAGAAATTTTACTTACTTGTGATATATAGTATAGGGCATTTGAGATAAAGTAGAGTAGGTCCTCATATTGTATAATTACTTTTTTTAGGGCATGTAAGCATAAATTGACATTTAATGTGATAAATTATATAATTGTAAATCAAAGTATGGGAATGGGGGCGAGGTAATGGCAATAAATAAGAGTGAAATGGAATTAGAAAAGCGTAGACTAGAGGAAACTGTAGACTGGCTCAATAAGCAAGTTAATTTAGCAGCTGAAAAACATGAAGAATTAGAAAAAAAAGTATCTATGTTAAAGAAAAGTTCTGGTGGCACATATAATGAGGAGTTAGCTTTAACACAGCAGGTATATGAGTTTGCAAATAATAATTTACAAAAGTACAGTGAAGCATCTCATAAACCATATTTTGCAAGGATTGATTTTAGTGAGGTTAGGAGAGATAAGGAAAGCTATTATATAGGCAAATTTGGTTTAAATGATAGCAGTGAGGGCGAAGAAAAAGTAATTGATTGGAGAGCGCCCATTGCAGAATTGTATTATAGTGGGCAGCAAGGTAAGGTTAGTTATAAGGCACCTATAGGTTTTATTGATGGTGTGCTATCTCTAAAACGTAAATTTCTTATTGAAAATGAAAAATTAGAAAATGCTTTCGATGAAGGTATTAATGATATAATTTTAAGATCTTCAAGTGATGAAACTGAGGATAATGCATTAGTAGATGAATTTTTAAAGATAAATTTAGAACAAAGCATAGGAAGCAAGCTTAAAGATGTTGTAGCTACAATTCAAAAGGAACAGAATGAAATTATAAGGGCAAGTAAAAATACAGTAATGATAATACAGGGTTCTGCAGGTTCCGGAAAAACTACAGTTGCACTACATAGGCTAGCATACCTCATGTATAAATATAGTGAAAACTTAACTACCCATGAGATTTTAGTTATAGCGCCTAATAAGCTATTTTTAGATTATATTTCTGATATATTACCTAGTCTTGGGGTAAGTGGAGTTAAGCAAAGCACTTTTGAGGATATCGCTTGCAGCATCTTAAAATATAGTGGCAAAATTCACACTAAGGATATGAAATTTTCCTTAGTTATGGAAGAGAGCAATAAGGAAAAAGTGAAATTTATAACTACTAGCAGTAAATTTAAAGGAAGTATGACATATAAAAGTATTATGGATAGATACTTAAAATATATAGAAAACAAAGATATTCAAATTGAGGATATTATGGTGGGGGAATATATATTATTTACTTCAAATGAAATAAAAAGATTATACTCTAAGGATTTAGTAAACTTCCCGTTAAATAAAAGAAAACAAGAGATTAAGAGATATTTCAACTTGAAATTAAAGGTTATAATTCCAGAAGTCTTCGAAAAGATAGATTATACCTATGAGAGATCTATTCAAAGCGCTAAAAGAGATATTAAGGATGAAACTTCTAAAAGAAAAAAAATTATTGAACTTTATGATAAAAGGGATGAGGAAAAAAAGCATTTCAATGCTAATGCTAAAAAAGCCATGGATGAGTATTTTAAACAATGGTCCCAAAAGAGCATAATTGATTTATATTTTAATTTACTTGTGGATGAAGAAGTTTTCACTGAACTTACAGAAGGCAAAATAGGCACAAAGTTATATGATTTTATTAAATCTGAAACTATTGCAAGCATCAGTGGTAGTATTATAGATAGCGATGATTTAGCAGCTTTACTTTATTTGAAGCTTAAAATTGAAGGTTTAGATAAATTCAATTTTTCTCATATTGTAATAGATGAAGCGCAAGATTATAGTAATTTTCAATTATTGATGCTTAAAAGCATTGTAGTTAATGATTCTTTTACAATTGTAGGCGATATTGGGCAAGGTATCTACTATTATAAGGGCATTGAGAGTTGGCAAAAGCTTATTAGTGAGGTTTTTAAAGGACAAGCAAATTATATTCCACTGACTCAAAGCTATAGATCGACTATAGAAATAATAAATGTTGCAAATAGGGTACTTCAAAAGCAAGAAAATTATATAACTCCAGCGAGTCCTGTACTAAGACATGGGAAAGAGCCAGACTTAATAAGTTACAGTGTTGAAAAAGAATTTGTAGAGAAATTAGATGAAATAGTAAAAAGTGTAAAGATAAGTGGAAAGAAAAGTATTGCAGTTATTGGAAAAACCTTTAAGGAGTGCAAATATATAAAAACTCAACTTAAAAAGTACAGTGAAAATGATTGGGAGTTAATAAAAAATACTGATAAAAATTTTCAGTCAGAAAGAATAATTATACCCTCCTATATGACTAAAGGCTTAGAGTTTGATTGCAGTATTGTTTATAATTGTGACGAAGAAAGTTATGGTGATAATGAGTTAGACAAGAAAATATTATATGTAGTTCTTACAAGGGCGCTACATATGGAGTATATCTTTTATAAGGGGAAACCTTCAAGTTTATTAGAATAACTTAGCGGTTAATAATCGCTAAATGCGAAGTAAGAGTTTTTTCGATGCTATAAGGTAAAGTATATATCGCTAGAAATGCATTTTACGCGATATATACTTTTGTTAGCATCATCTAAGAAAAAAAGACTTTAAAGCAGTACTGCGAATTTGAGTTGAATATTTTAATATTTAAGTGACAAACTATAAGATAATAAAGTTATGCGAATTACTAAAAACCTACTAACGAATAATAATTATTAGTTGAACAGGTTTGCTAAATGTGGTAAAATATATTATATATAAGAGGATTAAAATCATATAAGTTTATAGGTGTGGTAACAGTTGATGATTGTTATCTTGCCAAGAGAACTACAAGGAGGATTTTAGAATGAAAACAACAAAGTTAAAAGACAATATTTATTGGATTGGTGTAAACAACCCAGAGCTTAGGGTGTTTGATATTATAATGGAAACAAAAAAAGGAACTACTTATAATTCATATTTAATAGACGATGAAAAAATTGCTATAATAGATTGTGTTAAAGATGGTTATTTTGAAGAGTTTTTAGGTAAAATAAAAGGTGTTATTGGAGAAAGAAAAGTTGATTACATAGTTGTTCAACATACAGAACTGGATCATAGTGGTTCTTTATCTAAGTTCTTAGAAGTTTATCCAGAGGCTGTTGTTGTTGCTTCAAAAGCTGCTATAAGCTATTTGAAAGAAATTACTAATAAGGAATTTAACAGTAAGCCAGCAATAGAAGAAATTTGTTTAGGTAAAAATACCTTACAATTTATATCAGCACCAAATTTACATTGGCCTGATACAATCTTTACATATATTAAGGAAGAAAAAATATTGTTTACTTGTGATGTAATGGGCTGTCACTATTCACCAACTAATTGTATAACGGATGCTTGTTCAGGTGATTATTTTGATGAAATGAAATATTATTTTGATGTTATAATGGGACCTTTTAAAAAGTTTGTAAATATGGGTCTGGATAAAATCAAAGATTTAGAATTAGATATGATAGCACCAAGTCATGGACCTATACATATAGATGACATTAAAATGTATTTAGACCTTTATAGAGAATGGGCTAAAATTTATGAAATAAAAGAAAAAAATGTTCAGATTTTTTATGTTTCAGCTTATGGTAATACTGAAATTGTTGGAAAATATTTAGCTAAGAAAATCAATGAAAATGGTATAAAAGCTGAGGCTCACGAAATTACATCCATGAATTTAAGCGATATTGTGGAATTAATTGAAAAAGCTAGTGGTATTATGATAGGTTCTCCAACTATTAATCAAGATGCTGTAAAACCTGCTTGGGACGTTTTATCTCTTGTGTGTGCAATAACCAATAGAGGCAAAGCAGCAGCAGCTTTTGGATCATACGGATGGAGTGGAGAAGGTATTCCTATGCTTACACAAAGGCTAAAGTCTTTAAAATTTAACGTGGTAGAAGAGGGACTTAAATTTAAATTCGTTCCAAGTACTAAGGAATATGAAATGGCTGACAACTTTGTAGAAGCCTATTTAGAAATTTTAAAATAGTCAATCACAGTTTACCTTAAATAAATAATTAAAAAGGGAAATTTTACTTTAATGACATTTCAGGAGGAAAGTATCCTACTTATATAAGTGGGAGTTACATGCTGCAACAAAGAAAAAACTTAAGTGGGAATCTAAACATCCTTCTGAAGTCGTTAATTGCAGCTCCGCAGGAGATGATTTAATAGTGGAGTTTTCCTTTTTTTATAAAGAATTAAAAGCATTTCATATGTAAATAATATGATACATAAATATATTAATTAATATTATTTGAATTTGTTATAGAAAAAAAAAGCTATTTCTAGTATTATTTAAATAAGCATAAAGTAGCAATGAATAATTTACAAATATAGTATGGAGGGGATTTATATGAATAAACAATATATAATAAATTTTTTAAAAACAAATGATTTAAGTGATATAGCTGAAATTCAATATAAAAAGGGCACCATAGCTATAAAATTTAAATATTATTATGATGAAGTAGAAGTAGAAGCAGCTACCTGTTATGCAAATGAAGAAGGCAATTTTAAAGAGGATAAAGAGGACTGGTACGAAGAATATTTTCTACCTTATTTAAGTGATATTGCAGCAGATAATGTGGAAGATATCATGGAGGAATGTGCGGAGCAAATGGAAATTGAGTACGAGTTTATTGGCTGTGATATATCACAAGATGCATATGAATTTAATGAATTCGCTGTAGTTTTTTATGGTGAAGATGCAGATATAGAAATTGATGATATTTTACTTGAACTAGATATCTAAATTTCTTTTATAATAATAGGTGGACGGTTAAGCCACTTTTTTGCAAGTGGCTTTAACTTTTTCATACTTAACAATAACTTCATCTAATTGCTGACTGCAAGATACAACTATTTTATCAGTAGGTTTTTTAAAATTCAGTAGAAAATGCAATATCAGTCTTAATGATTCTAATTCTCTTTTTATAAGTTGTAATTTAATATTCATAAATTTATACCTCTTATTCATATACTTGTACTCCTTGTTGTTAATTTTGTTTTTGTAAAGCAAATATAGTATACCAAATTATTTAAATCATGTTAGGTTTTTTCTTAGTCAATAAAATATACAAAATTACAAAATAGACTATAAATTGGGTAAATAATCAAACACAACATGGTAAAATATACCAAATAAACCCATGCAAATGTTTGAGAAAGCTATTTTACATAATATGTAAATGACGAAAAAGGTCTTAAATTTCTTGTGCTATAATTATAAGAGATAGAACGCGTTTAATTTTCAATAGTTACTAATAAAAAGTTAAAAATAGTATAGGAGTGATATTATGGGTATAGATGAGTTAACCAATAGAATAAATTACCTTTACAAGAAAAGCAAAGAAGAGGGACTTACGGGTGAAGAAAAAGCAGAGCAGCAAGAATTAAGACAAAAGTATATTGATAATGTTAAAAGAAATTTTAGAGCGCAATTAGATACAATAAAAAAAGTATAATAGAAGGATTAAAAACAATAAATTTACTAATGAGTAGAAATGGGGGGATTTTAATGGATGTTACTATAGAGGAATTAATAGAGAATTTTAAGTTAGAGGTTTTAGTGCAAGGAGAAAAGGGTAAATTAATTAATGTTAGTGATATTAATAGACCAGGGCTTCAAATTGCAGGCTTTTATCAGTATTTTGATAATAAGAGGGTTCAATTAATAGGCATGGCAGAGTGGGGATTTCTAGACTGCATGGAAGTAGAACTTAGGAAGAAACGAATTAATAAATATTTTAAATTAGATCCGTTTTGTGTTATTTTTACTAGGGATTTGGAACCTCATAAAGAAATTCTTAAGGCAGCGCAGGAAAATGGTACATGGATTTTAAGGACCAAATTAATTTCCACAAGATTTATTAGTAAGCTTACAAATTTCTTAGACACTAAGCTAGCCCCAGAAACTAGACTTCATGGAGTTCTAGTAGATGTTTATGGCATAGGAATATTAGTAAGTGGTGAAAGTGGTATAGGTAAGAGTGAATGTGCCTTAGAATTAATCAAAAGGGGACATAGACTTATTGCAGATGACGCGGTAGACATTAAAGAAATTGATGGTGTGCTCCTAGGAAGTTGTCCATATATAACTTCGGGTATGCTGGAAGTAAGAGGTATGGGAATAATAGATATTCCAGCGATTTATGGTATGAGTTCTGTTCTAAACACTAAGACTATTAGTATATATATTTCACTTACTCTGTGGAATGAGAATGAAGAATATGATAGGCTTGGTATAGATAATGAATTTATGGACATTTTAAATGTGCCTTTAAGAAAGATAACCTTGCCAATTAGGCCGGGTAGAAATATAGCGGTGATTATAGAAGCTGCTGCAGCTAATTATAGATATAGTTTGAATTCTAAGATAACACCTGTTGAGACCATAAATATGAGAATAGAGGAAGTAACTGCAGCTCGAAATAATTAAAAAATAATTTATTTTAATAATATGCAATTTTCAGATAATAAAACTTCGAAAATATACAGTGAATACCATAAATATATTGTTTATTTGTAAAATTTGAAAGTTTTATTTGATTTAGGACCAACTAAACCCAAAACTGATTTTTTTAGACAGTTTTGGTATTTGTAATTCAATAAAATATTTAGTAGAATAGTAAATATAAAAAGTATTTATATTAGGGGGTAATTAAACATGTCTGATGTTAAAGATTTAGAAAAAAAATATGAATTAGCTTGGGACAAATACACTAAAAGTGATTTGGAAAAAGTATTCGCATTATCTGATAATTATATAGATTTTATGTCAAAATGCAAAACTGAAAGAGAGTGCGTAACTGAATTTATTACTTTAGCTGAAACAAATGGTTACAAAAACATTGATACTTATATAAAAGATGGCACTGCATTAAAAGCCGGTGATAAAGTTTATGCAAACTGCATGGGAAAAACTTTAGCATTATTTTTAATTGGTTCTGAGCCTATTGAAAAGGGTTTTAAAATTTTAGGGGCTCATGTTGACTCGCCAAGACTTGATTTAAAACAAAATCCATTATATGAAGATTCTGATTTAGCATTAGTTAAAACACATTATTATGGTGGAGTTAAGAAATATCAATGGGTGACTATCCCTTTAGCTATTCATGGTGTTGTGGTTAAGAAAGATGGCACTGTAGTAAATATAGTAATAGGAGAAGACGAAAAAGAACCAGTAGTGGGAATATCAGATCTTCTAATTCACTTGTCTGCAGACCAAATGCAAAAAACTATGGCAAAGGGTATTGAAGGCGAAGATTTAAATGTGTTTATGGGAAGTATACCAGTAGAAGATAAGGAAGCTAAAAATAGAGTTAAGTTAAATGTATTAAGACTTTTAAATGATAAATATGATATAGATGAAGAAGATTTTGTATCTTCAGAGTTAGAAGTAGTACCTGCTGGGCGTGCTAGAAGCTATGGACTAGATAGTAGTATGGTTATGGCGTATGGACATGATGACAGAGTTTGTGCTTATACATCTTATGAAGCATTAATGAACATCAAAGAAACAGATAAAACTTGTATTGTTTTACTTGTGGACAAAGAAGAAGTAGGCAGTATTGGCGCAACAGGAATGCAATCTAGGTTCTTTGAAAACACAGTAGCTGAAGTTGTTAATTTAATGGGAGAATATAGTGACTTAAAAGTAAGAAGAGCACTCGCGAGTTCTAAAATGCTATCTTCTGACGTAAGTGCGGCTTTTGATCCAAACTTTCCTTCAGTTATGGAAAAACGTAATTCTGCATATTTTGGTAAAGGTATAGTTTTAAACAAGTATACTGGAGCTCGCGGAAAAGGCGGATGCAACGATGCAAACCCAGAATTTATTGCAGAGCTTAGAACTATAATGGCTAAACATAAAATTTCATGGCAAACATCAGAGCTTGGCAAAGTAGATCAAGGCGGCGGTGGAACTATAGCTTATATACTAGCTGAGTATGGTATGCAGGTTATTGATTCAGGAGTTGCTCTTCATAACATGCATGCACCATGGGAAATTGCAAGTAAAGCAGATATTTATGAGGCTTGTAGAGCTTACGAAGCATTCCTAATAGAGATTTAAAAAAGTATATATTACGCACTAAATGAAATGAAAAAAGGGATGTGAAAACATCCCTTTTTATTTGTCTAATTCATTTACAAAGGCAGCTAGTTCATTATGACTTAGGAAAACTGAACCAATTACACCATGACTAGTATCTGAGGTTGTAATCCCATGGAAATCTGAACCAGCAGTAATAAATTTATTATACTCTCTAGCCTTTGCTTTTAGAAAGGCTTTTTGTTTTTTTGTATTTATTGGATAGACGGCTTCAATACCATCAAAATCAAAACACATCATTTCATCTATAGAAGACTTTTTAATTAGCACAGGGTGTGCAAGTACTACCAATGCATTAACTTTCTTTAACATAGCTATACCATCAGCTGTTGAAATTTTCTTGGTTTGCACGTATGCAGGGCTATCGTTTGAAAGCAAATTATCAAATATATATTTCCAATCATATTTGTAACCAGCATTCATTATAGCTTTAGCTATATGAGGTCTAGCTATTACCCCTTTGGCATCATCTAAAATTTTCTGGTAATCTAATTTTATTTTGAAAAATGTATTTAGATTTTCCACTATTTTTTCAGCTCTTAATACTCTATAAATTTCCATTTCTTTTAAGTAATTTTGAAAAACACCATTTTTATAACTATCATCTTTAAAATAACCTAAAATGTGAATACTTTCTTTATTGTGAATAGTAGAGAGCTCTATGGCAGGAACTACCCTTATATTTTCACGTGCACCCTCTCTAATTCCTTCTTCAACATTTAAAGTAGTGTCATGATCTGTTATTGCAATAATATCTAAACCTCTTGTAGAAGCTGTATAAATTAATTCCTTAGGACTTAGTTTTCCATCAGATGCATTTGTATGAAGATGGAAATCACCTTTGTTGTACATAAAATCACCTCGAATTTAAAGTTTATCATAAATAATATTAAAGTAACTAGAAAATAATTATGATATTTTATTTATATAATATCATTTTAACTAATAATGGTGAATATTAAAAGGGGTTTCTAACAAATAATAATTATTATTTGGAGAAATACCAGAAATTCTAAACAGTTTTAGTAATATATACGTTTAATTTTAAAGAATATATGAATCGCTTTTAGTGAACTCTTATCCTAATCCTAATGATTTTCTGCAAAATATTTGCTATAATAGGTAATTATAAGAGAATAGGAGATAGATTATGTTTTTGATGATAGACAACTATGATTCATTTGTATACAACCTAGTTAGATACTTTGAAGAATTAGGTGAGGAAATATTAATTTATAGAAACGATAAAATTACCTTTTCAGATATTGAGAGAATTAAACCAGAAGCCATAATAATTTCACCTGGTCCAAAATCTCCAGAATATGCAGGGATTTGCATGGAAATAGTAGAAACCTTTAAAGAGAGTATACCTATTTTGGGAATATGCCTTGGTCATCAGATTATTGGTAAGGTATTTGGTGGTAAAATTATTCAAGGAACTCAGCCAGTACATGGAAAAGTATTTGAAATTGTACATAGTGGAAAATATATGTTTAAGAATATTGTAAGTCCAATGAAGGTTACAAGATATCATTCCTTAATAATAGAGAGAGAATCACTACCAGATGTGCTAGAGATAACTAGTGAGACGGAGGATGGGGTTATAATGGGAATAAGACATAAGCAATATCACATTGAAGGGGTACAATTTCACCCTGAAGCAGAGCTAACTGAGTATGGACACGAAATTCTTAAAAATTTTATTAATGAGGTCAGAACTAAAAATAAAGTTATAAAAAGCTAAGGAGAAAAAATGAAGCTACTAATTGAAAAATTCAACACAAAACTTGATGGATTTGAGATATATTCACTATTTAAAGAAGATTTAAATACAATGTTATTAGATAGTGCTAGAGATGCGGAAACTTTAGGAAGATACTCTTTTATAGGGGTTAACTGTTTTTTAACTTTTAAAAGTAAAGATGGTAGATGCTACAAGGGAGAAGAAGTATATGCAGGGGATACCTTTGAAGAGTTAAATAAAATCATAAAAGAATATGCTATAGAAAACAATACTGATCTTCCTTTTGTAGCTGGCGGGATGGGGTATTTTTCCTACGACCTTGCTAGGGAAGTTGAAGAGCTACCTAATATAGCAAATCAAGATATAGATATACCACATTGCATTTATAATTTTTATGATAACGTTATTGTCTTAGATAATCTTGAAAGGAGTGTTTATATATCTGCACTAGGCTTACTTAAATCACCAAAAGACAGTATTTTAGATATTGCAGAGCTGATACAAAAGGGCAATAAAATTGTATATGAAAAAGTAGGAAGCATAGTGAATAAATTTACTTCGGGTTTTGAAAAGAAGGATTATATCAATACTGTATCAAAGGTAAGAGCTTATATAAAAAGTGGGGATATATATATTACCAATTTAACTCAAAGATTTAGTTGTAACACTCGTAAAAGTGCATATAAAATATATAAAGACTTAAGACATATAAATCCAGCTCCTTTTGCTGCCTTTATGAACTTTGAAGATTTTAATATAATATGCTCCTCCCCAGAAAGATTTCTGTCAATTAAAAACAGAATGGTAGAAACTAGGCCTATAAAGGGCACTATGCCAAGAGGAATAGATGAATCAGAAGATTTGAAAAATAAAAATATATTAATAAATAGCGAAAAAGATAAGGCTGAACTTTTGATGGTGGTGGATTTAGAGCGAAACGATTTAAGTAAAGTATGCAAACCCAGCTCTGTTAAAGTAACTGAACTTTTTAAATTAGAGGAGTATAGTACAGTATTTCATTTGGTATCTACAGTAGTAGGTGAACTAAAAGATGGGATAAGCCCTCTAGAATGCATTAAGGCTTGTTTTCCAGGAGGTTCTATAACAGGAACACCTAAAATACGTTCAATGGAAATTATTGAGGAATTAGAGCCAGTAGGTCGAAATGTGTATACAGGGGCACTTGGATATTTAGGCTTTGATGGAAACGTGGATTTAAATATAATTATTAGAACAATCTTAATAAAAGACAATAAGGCTTATTTTGGCGTAGGTGGCGGAATAACTTGGGATTCTAATGAAGAATGCGAATATGATGAAACCTTAGATAAAGCAAAGGCTTTGATGCGAGTATTATAGAGTATTGCTACATGGGTGACACCTAAGGAGGTATTATGATACTTATAAATGGTAACTTAAGCGAAGACAAGATATCTCTTGATAGTGGCTTTTTCTTTGGAAGAGGAGTCTTTGAGACTATATTAGTTAAAGAAAAACCAATATTTCTTAGAGAGCATATAAAAAGGTTAAATAGTGGACTTAGCACACTAGGGGTAAATAAAGAAATTACAGAAGCTGAAATTTATGCTGGTGTGGAAAAGCTTAGCCCTAAAAACTCTGTGCTTAAGATTATGGTATCTGAGAAAAACACTATAATTACTAAAAGAGAAATTCCATATATAGATAGTGACTACGCGCGAGGGTTTTCTTTAGGATTAAGTGAGACACGGCGAAATGCACATTCTAATTTAACTTATGTGAAATCTTTTAACTATGTAGAGAATATTATTGAAAGAGATAAGATTATAAAAAAAGGATATAATGAAGCACTATTTTTAAATACAGAAGGATTTATAAGTGAGGGAGCTGTAAGTAATATATTTTTTGTGAAAAATGGGATTATATTTACGCCAAAGATTAAATGTGGCTTATTACCGGGTATTATTCGAGATTTTATTATACAAAATTCATTGCCAATGGGATTTGAAATCCAAGAAGGTGAGTTTACATATGACGAATTAATAAAAGCAGAGGGCATTTTTATAACTAATAGTATTATGGGCATAATGAAGATAAATAAAATCGAAGATAAAATTTTTAATGAAAGTTTGGTTGTTTCCCAAATAAAAAAGTATTATGATAGATGTGTAGAAAATTATAAGGAATAAGGCATATGAAAATAGACTAGCAAATTGATTTGTTATTTGTTTTAACTAGCCTAAATACTACTCCAAAGGGGTGGAAACAATAGAAAAAAATTTAATAAATGATAAAATCAATATTATTATAGAAAACCATAGTTTTCAGTATAATTTAAAAAAGATAGAAAATCTAGAAAAACAAAGAGAATTTTGCAAACATGATATGCCGCACTTTTTAGATGTGGCAAGACTTATGTACATAATAAGTTTAGAAAATACCTTGAATATACCCAAATATATGATTTATGCAACTGCACTTTTGCATGATATAGGTCGTGGAGAAGAGTATGAGAATGGTACACCTCATGATACTGCTAGTGTGGAAATTGCGAGTGAAATATTGAAGCAGTGTAGTTATGATATTGAAGAAATAGATGAGATTATAGAGGCTATAGGAAATCATAGAAATAATACTGAAAAATCAAATAGTTTAAGCTATATATTATACAAGTGTGACAAGCTTTCAAGAAATTGTGCTAACTGTGTGGCTAGTTATGATTGCAAATGGCCTGTGGAGAAGAAAAACTTGAAGATAACATACTAAAAATTATTTTTTAGGAGGAAATTTATGAAAATAGGAAACAAAGATTTTGAAATTGGTAAAAGGACGTACATAATGGGAATTTTAAATGTTACCCCTGATTCCTTTTCTGATGGGGGAAGATTTAATAATATTGAGGCAGCCATAAAGCATGCCAAAAGGATGGTCTCTGAGGGAGTAGATATTATCGATATTGGTGGTGAATCTACAAGACCAGGGCATAATTCTGTAAGTGAAGAAGAAGAGATTAAAAGAGTAGTGCCTATTATAGAGGCTTTAAAGAGGGAGATAGAGGTTCCTATTTCTGTGGATACATATAAAGGTAAGGTTGCAGAACTTGCCATAAAAGCAGGGGCAGCTATGATTAATGATGTATGGGGGTTTAAGAAGGACGATTACATTGCAAAAGTTGCAGCTAAGTATAATGTGCCTTGTTGTTTAATGCACAATAGAGATAATAGAGAATATAACAGTTTAATGGGGGATATATTAAAAGATTTAGAAGAAAGTATAGCAATAGCAATAAAGGCAGGAGTTAAAAGTGAAAATATAATACTAGACCCAGGTATTGGTTTCGCAAAAAGTTATGAGGAAAATTTAAAAACTATGAATAACCTAGAAAAGCTAAATAGCTTAGGATATCCAGTACTGCTTGGAACCTCAAGAAAATCTATGATAGGATTTGCACTGGATTTACCTTCAAGCGAAAGGCTTTGCGGGACCCTTGCAACTACTACTATAGGAATAATGAAGGGTTGTGAATTTATAAGAGTGCATGATATACTGGAGAATAAAAGAGTTTGCGTTATGACGGATGCTATATGCAGAAGTTAAAAGATGATAATGTAGATTTAAGAAATACTCTTAGTTACAAAGGAATATAGGGGGGACATAATACTATGGACAAAATTTATATAAAAGACTTAGAAGTATACGCTCATCATGGTGTATTTCAAGAGGAAAAAAACTTAGGACAAAGATTTTTAATTTCACTAGAGCTTTTCCTTAGTTTAAGGGAAGCAGGCACAACTGATGACTTAACTAAAACAGTTCATTATGGTGAGCTTTGCCAATTTGTGGAGGAAGAGTTTAAGAAGGAAAGCTATGATTTAATAGAAAAAGCTACAGAGAAATTAGCTGAATTTATACTTTTAAAATATGATTTAGTACAAAGAGTAGTAGTTAAAATCAAAAAACCTTGGGCACCTATTGGAAAGCCACTTAGGTATGTATCGGTAGAGGTAGATAGAAAATGGCATATTTCTTATATTGGTATAGGTGGAAATATGGGAGACAAAGAAAAAAATGTTAAGGGAGCACTAGAGCGTATAAATAATTCACTGCATACTAAAATAACAAAAACATCAAAATTTTATGAAACAAGTCCTGTAGGATATCTAGAACAAGAGGATTTCTTAAATTGTGCTATTGAGGTAAAGACACTTTTAAATCCAGTAGAGCTTGTACGATTCCTATTATCTATAGAAAAGGAGTTTAAAAGGGAAAGAGTTATAAGGTGGGGCCCTAGAACTTTAGACTTGGATGTATTACTTTATGATAATATTATTAGCCCGCAAGAAGAAATAATATTGCCACACCCAAGAATGCAGGAAAGAATGTTTGTTTTAGAGCCATTATGTGATATAGCACCTTATGTTATTCACCCAATTTTGAATAAACCTATAATCCAAATCAAGGAATCTTTAAAAAATAACTAATAAGTAGAATAAGGTTTATTTTTAAAATATACCTAAAAAGGAAATAAAAGCGCATTAGGCTTTTATTTCCTTTTTAATATTATCAGCAAAATCTTTAGCTGATTCATGAATTTGCGGAACTTTAAAAATTTCACCAGGGTCATTAGCAATAGCCATTATAGAAAAATATGGTGGCAATCTAAAGCCCTTATTTACATTTAGGGCTCCAATTAATTGTTTACTAATAGAATCACTTCCAGAACTACCGGATACCACCACTGCAAAAATATTCTTATCATAAAAGGATATTTTTCTATACAGCACTGTCAACCTGTTTATTACAGCTGTTAAATTTGAAGCTATTGCATCATTATAGTTAGGACATAGCCATATTATTGCATCAGATTTTTCAATGGAGGGAAGAACATCATCTACCATTACTCCACCATAAAAGCATTTATTTTGAGTGCCGTAATGAGTACATAATTTATAAGAGCAACCTTTACAGTCTAAAACCTCTCCATTTTCTATTTGTAGTTCTTTAATATCGTAAAGCGAGAGATGATCCGATGTCATATGCCATAAATCCAAAGTATTAGAAGTTTTATGTGGACTTGAGTATAGCACTAATATTTTAGGATTATTTATGGTAATTGGGTTATATTCTAATAATCGATTTCGAAGCCTAGAGCACAGGTTCAAACAAATTTCTTCTAAGGGTAAATTTAAAATTTTTTTCCAAGTGAGAAAATTTCTAAGGGTTGAAGTAGCTTCTACTACGCTGTGCCCTATGAAGGAGCAACCTAAGTTGTTTGCAAGATATATAATATCTTGACTTGTACGTTTGGTACCATGTTCCGTACTACTATGAACAAGGACAGCAGCAGAAGAACCCAAAAGGCATTTATTGCCCTTTTCATATAATTTCGAAAAGAATTGTAGCATTGAAATATCACAATTAATATCTGTACTTTCAGAAGCAAAGAATATTTTCTTGTTTTGAAGGTCAGGAATATTGTTAGGATCCTCCACTAAAGTATAATTGTTGTAACGAGTAACCTCGCCTATCATTTCTGAAAGCATGGGAGATACATTTTTGCTTGGTACAATTACAAATAGATCCTTCATAAAAACCCCCTTTTTACAAACTTCTTAAATAAATTATATAAAGTCACGAAGAAGTTTATAGGTTGAATTTAACTTACATAAGAGTACTTCATTTAGGTTCAAGGTTTCAAGCTCAGTTCCAGATGGTAGAAGTCTATTTCTAGAGCCCATAAAAGTCCCCCCAATAAATGTTGCACTATAATGCCACTGTGAATTAATAGTGGCGAGTAGTGACAAAGTTCCAGAAGAAAGAGCTGGAGCAATATATGGTTTAAAGCCTGTAGATCTAACTTCTAAATTTGCAGTCTTAGTGCTGAGAGTTAAAGAATCTGAAAGTGATTCATTATAATTTTCAATACTATCTGCTATGATGAGACCTTCACCATGTGGTCCAAAAGCTCTACCTTCATGTATATAATGTTTTGTAGTATCTTGCTGCATGGCATAATAACAAGCTCTAGCATTCATAACCCCCAGGCCATACCCTCTAATTTGTTCTGGAGCTAGGCCCTTAAAGTCCATATGCCCGAAACTATCTTTATTACTTTCAACAAATGCTACTTTGCAAAGCAAATCCACTGGATCTGATACTACTGCAAATACGCCAATAAATCCTTTTTCACGTGCAAGGGTAGCATAGTGGGAAATTACTTTAGAATTACCTTTAAACTGTGCGAGTCTAACATCTGTAGACTCTTTTCCAACCTCGGGTACGCCAACAGATACACAAAATACAAACATATCACAGTCAAAGACATCTTCTTCTTTTAAGGACACTATATTTATAGAATTTTCATTCATGTCTGGTGAAAGGATTTGACTAAGTTCATATTTGTAGCGTTCATTGCGATTTGTATCTCTATCGTAAAGTCCGAGACTTTGAATTTTTTGAGCGCCTAAGAGTTTTAAACCTGTAAGTAAAGTGCCACCAACATCCCCAAGGCCTATTACATTTATTCTCCATTTATTAGGCGAGCTGTATGTTAATACCTGCTGCCAGTTAGGATACATGGTATTCAAAGAGGTAACTCGATTATTAACAATAGCTTCTTTTATCCATTGTGGCACTTTAACAGTGAATGCTACAGGCTTTACAAGTAAATTTAAGTTTTCTTCTTTTAAAAAGAGAAAATTCTCATGGGAAACAGAGAAACTCCTCCGACCATGTTCTGGGTTAATCTTACTAAGGGCAAAAATCATGCCCTTATATTTTGCGGCTTCACTTTCAGACATAATCTCAAGACTTGGATATTCTTCATTAGATATTAATAATTTTTCGTGGGAAATATAGTAAAACATTTTAAGCACCTCTTTTTATTTATAATAAATTATCTAACCTACGTAATTGCTGTAAATCATTTTCTAGGTAGTGGGAGGGTGAAATATTTAAATCATAATGCATATCACGTCCAATATCAGGACAGCGTGGAACAGTAAATACTTCACCGAGTGAAGCTAAAGTTAAATTACGAGTATATAAGATATGGTATTCATTTTCCAGAACTTTTAAAAGCTCTATAGAATTTTCAATACACACTCTTGATAATTCATAAAGATTTTTGGGTAGTACATTTTTTATGAAAACTGGGTAAGTATAGGGAAGTATTAAATTAATGGAGGGAAGTAAGTTTCTTTTTGGGTAAGTGCCTCTCCATAGCGCATCTCCACCAATAAATGGGTATAGTGTATTCTCATTAAACCAGATTTTAAGCTTTGGTATAAAGTAAACACTATCAACATCGCGATTTTGCATATCCATTAGATCCTTTCCTCGCCCAGATAGAATGCCAGCAATAATTTTTTTTACATTTATGGACTCCTTTTTTAAGAGAGGGTCTAGAGCTTTCATCCTATAACCTTTATGAAGTATATTATCTACTAGTATCACAGGTCTATTAAAAGACTTTATCATTTTAATTTGATGCTTAAGATTTAAGTAATAAGGGAATTCTCCAATATGAAATTTCTTAAGCTCAGGATTAAAAAACTTTTCTGTATGTAGTGATTTTGTAACAGTATTTGGAACTATATATCTGTCAAGAATATCTCCATAAGGTACACACATAGCTTCCCCATTTTGCTTTGTATGGCTTATTTTAATTGGGACATCATTTTCACTACAAACCTTTTTTATCATTTGTTGGTGAAGTACATCACTATCAAAGGATAATACGAGTTCTCCAGGATACAAATCAGATATAACCTGTTGCAAACGCTTTCTTGTACTGCAAATAACTTGCTTTACCCGTGCACTGCTCCTAAAGGGTTCTTTAAGAATATTTTCTAAATCTAAGTTTAATACACAAGGACTATTCATATCCACCACAAGAGCAGTTAAACTAGGATCAGTGGTATCAACTTTTTTAAAACCATGTAAATATAGAAGTTCTATTAATGAAGGAGCATACAATTCTTGCAAAATTGGTTTGAAAATTGCATATTCATAATCTTTAGATAAGGCATAAGCTAAAGACTCTGTAATAAGTATTTGCTCTAGTATTTTATTTTTCTCTTTACTTTTTTCCTTATTGTTTATATACACTAGATCAATAAGGATAATTCTACCAGATGCGTTTTCACGAACATATCTTGATAATTTATCATCATATAATTCACTGTATAAAATATTGGAACGAATCCAATGCATTGATGCAAAACCTAGAATCTCATGACTTTGGATATTTTTAATTATGACAAGTTTTGGCGCTATTTTTTTCGATAGCTGGGTTAAAATTTGGAAAACAAGTTCTTTGTCACTACAGGAATTAGAGAGCTTTTTTATAAAGCTTTCAGTAAACTCTTCAGCAAACTCAATATCTATATGAGGATATGCCAGTGATAGCTTATCCTGTGGTTCTCTTTGATAAAAACCATTTTCATAAATATACTGTTGAACTAGCGGATCAATTAAGCTTGAAATATCACGGTTGTCATCAATATAATTTCTTATTTGACTAGAGCTAATGCTGGCATAATTAGAAGGAAGATTTATTAATTTAATTTCTCCAAGGATTCTTTTCTTGGCCTCATCTAATTGTTTGTTTTTTCCACGCTCAAAAATTATATGTGGAAAATTGTGTATAGAGAATTCTGTTATAGGCTTTTTGTAGCAAGTAGCATTTAATATAACATCACTGCCAGCAACAAAATAAACCTGAGATCCACTAAAGTTTTCCGTTAACTCTTTCAAATCCTCTGGATTAGAAATATTTGTTGGAAAGCTTTCTGGATAAATAAAAATATCTAATTCATCTGCAATGGACATACTTAGTAAATTTTTACGAAGTAAATTTGGTAAGGTTTTCTTTGACCAAGAAAACTCATCTACAGATAAATAAACTTCAAAACCCATATTTCTTATAGATTTTGCAATGTTTTTATGACTAAGGGAGAAGGGGTCAAAGGTGCCCGGGAAAAAAGCTGTTTTTGAAGGAATAGGTATATTAATTTCACCTATAAAGAAACTGAAATCTGATATAAATCTATATATGTGATTTAGTGCTGCAGAATTTGTAAGGAAAAGTAACTGTTCTGCGCTATCATTCGCAATTAGTGTAAGAATTTTTTTTGCAGTTAATTTAAATATAACAATTTTCTCATCTAAAGACAACAGTTTAGAACCAAAAACATCTTTGCCCAGGGTAATTATGGCGGACTGTTTAACTTTTGTTTTGTAATCAGCTAGACCATTTAAAAGGATACCAAGTATATTTAATAGGCGGTTATCGTAATCCTCTGATTTCTCAATAAATCTACTTCTGTACTTAGGATAATTAGCTAAGCACACACCTAGAGTCTTAAGAATAAGAGGCTTTACATTTTCATTGGCTATTTTTATTTTGATTTTTAAATCATCAATAATTTCATTTAACTCCACAGGTTGTAACCAAAGAAGGATTTCACCGAAATATGGTGGAATATACTCAGTAAATCTATGGCCTTCTATCTCTAGTGCCCGAAGAAGTTCTACTGAAATTTCATTTCGTTCAGGTAATGTAAGTGTTGGCATAATTTTAAGTATGGCAATGCCTGCCCTACTGCGAACACTCTCAATAGCACTTACTTTAAGCAAATTACAAAAATGAATAGCTGTATGTAGTCCTGTGGCAGGGGCTTTATTTAAAGTATAATTTAACAATAAATCGATTTGGTTTTTCTTTTTAATCCAATCAGTTGCTGTTTTTAAATTGCTTAAAAAGATATCAGGTATTTTTGCATAATCCTCTTCACAAAATTTTTGAAAAATAGGAATAGAAGTTTTAAGATTAAGCAGTGTGAAAATTCTAAGTTTAAGTAAATTTTCCGCAGGGAGTTTACTTTTAGTATAGTAACTGGAAAACTGTCCTATTAAATTTTCCTTTAAATAATTAGATTTTGGAAGCTTTATTATTAAGTCGTTTATAATTTCTAAGGCAGAAAGCCTTAAAATACTGCTTCTTTTGTTTGTCATTGAAATTACATATTTAAACAATACAGACAATTTCTCTTCATAAGGTTCCATGGGAATATATTTTGCAGTTACGAGTAAAAACAATTGAGTTTCCGTATTGCCAAAGTGTGCAGAATCATAATACTTAAGAATAATATTTCTATAGGGGATGAGCATACTTTTTCTGCAATTTTCAAATAAGCTATTAACCATAATTCTAGTGCTATATCCCATCCAAGTTTTATGACTTGAAATCATTTTGTGGCTTGGATAAAGTAATAAATTCAAATATTCCGCAAATAAATCTGAGCTTGGTGTATTAGGGTTTTCTATATTAACATTTTTGGGGATTTCCTTGCTATAGTATTCGTCGAAGATAGCTATAAGCACTCCAATAAGCTGAGCACAAACACGTCTAATATCGTCTTCAGAATGAGTAAGATTATCATAGAGAAACTTAATAGTCTGTAGCTTTTGTTTTTGAGTTAAATATGTAGAATATTCTTCAAACACCATTATATATTGTCTTAAATTTTTCCAGTCTTTTTCACTTCTAGCTTGTTCTAATACTTCATCTAAAGAAAATTCGTCACGCAAGGTATGCATTAAGTTAATATTATGATTTATAGAAAGATATTTAAGATTTTGAACTATATCATTTCCTTGCATTAGTGAATAAATTGGAGATTTTGGAATCTCATGATTTTCATTTTTATCTAGACAGGTATTAATGCCAATACTAATTAAATAATCTTCAAAATCTTTTAGTTTAGCATATACCCTTCTATATCTTTTTTCTTTTTTTTCATCAACATTTTCTAATTTATCGAGTATAACCTTAAAGGATTTATCTAAGGAGAAGATGTTCATAGTGGGGCCTTGGATAGTTTCAAGATTTTTAACTCTAAAGTCAGAATATATTAATATTAGTGATTCTAGTGATAGGTTCTCAAGCTCTAAATCCCAGGTAGAATGATTTATTGCAATATTTCTAATGTAGTTTATGTTATGTTTTTTAAACCATTGATCTGTGTAATAGTAATGTAAATGAGGCACTCTTTTAAGGTCATCACCAAAGCAACCATATTTTCCAACATCATGCCCAGCCGCAGCTCCTGAAACTCTACCTAAATCTATTTTAACATTCTTGCGCTTAAGTTGCCTTGCAAGATGTAGCGCAAGAGAGTGCACTCCACAAATATGGTCAAGGGTATTATATTTAAAAACCTCACCATTAAGTTTCATCATCTCATATATATAATCTTTTTTAAAAGCTTTAGTGAATTTTACATATTCATCGTTATTTTCTAAACTTTCTATTTCTTCCTGTAGTAAAAAATTCATGGCGTATTCACTTTGCCAAGTGCTATCACTATAACTTTTTTGAACATTGCATACAATTCTAAGAACTGTTAGATATAGTCTGCAAGCAGTTTCTAAATTACTATGAAGTGTCATAGTTACAGCCTCTGGAAAGGATTTATCCAATGCGAAATTATATAGGTATTTAAGCATGTCTTTGGGTAAATTATCTTTGCACAGCTCAGTCATCACAGGTTCACAAATTAAAAGAGTGCGTGTGCATGTAAAATCCATGCATTCTATCATAATTCTTAAGTTTTCTAAATAGCATGAGCTTGATAAAAAATCTTCTATAAGAGCTTTTGGAATATCATGTCTTTTCAAATATTTTGGACTTAATAATTTTTTGGATATTTTTTGATTAATCTCTTTAAAATCTATAGCTTGCATGAATACCTCCTCATAGTTATCTTGGACACATAACAATTATGGATTGCTATGTGCCTTATCTATATTAGAAATTATATACTTATAATGTGATTAATTATAGAGGAGAATGCAATTATCCTAGAAAAAAAACAAATACCTTATTTAGGTATAAGGTATTTGCATAGTCCATAAAGATTATAAGCTTTGTACATTTTACTTGTGTCAATGTAATCCATGCTGTATTCACCATCCCAGGGATATATGGAAATAGAATTCTGGCTATAGACATTTATAATATATTTATTTTTACTAAAGGTTAAAAATATTTTATATAAAGGTTTATTTGATAAGTTAGCTGGCTTTTCTATGAAATTATCCTTATTTAATGAATTGAAAAATCCAGTGAATGAAGATAAATCCTCCACAGAAAAGTCCTTCTTCTTATAAAAATTCATATATAGAGCATAAAGCTCTGTTGGCTTTTCTAGAGATAAATCTTTCATTAATAAATTTGTGTAATAATAATTGTTTGGTTTATTTTTTGTAAAAACAGTTTTATTAAATTTATAATTACATCCAGAGAGATTCAAAGAGAAAAAAATACATACTACTATTAAAATAGATTTCTTTATATTAATCTTCAAATAACCACATCCTTATACTGCCTTGTAAATAAAATATGTTGTAAAACTATTTTTTATTACACAATATATGGATATTAGCATATTTTAATTGTGAGATAGAAAATTAACTTGGAATTAAAGTTTAAAGGGGAGGAAAATTACTTTGAAATATGGGATTGATATTGGACACAACTGTCCACCAGTGGACACGGGAGCTGTGGGTATAAGAAAAGAAGATGAGTTAAATAAACAAGTTGGAGATCGCGTTATAGAAAAACTAAAAGCACTTAAGTATGAGGTAGTTAATTGTACTCCAAGTTTTGCATCTAATTTAGGTAACTCACTTTATAAAAGAGTAAATAAAGCAAATGAAGAAAAGGTGGATGTCTATGTGTCTATTCATTTTAATATAGGCGGTGGACGTGGAACAGAAGTGTTTGCTATATCAAAAGAAGGAAAAGATATAGCAAAAAGAGTTGTGGATGCCATAGCAGCCTTAGATTATGTTAATAGAGGGGTAAAGGATGGTAGCTGGTTATATGTACTAAAAAACACAAAAATGCCTGCTATACTTGTGGAAGGTGGATTTGTAGATTCTAAAGAGGATATGCAAAGATTTAATGCAGAAAAGACAGCAAATGCCATTGTAAAAGGGCTAACAGGAAGTACCGTTAATGAAAAAGACAGTGAAAATGGAGATGCAAAACCATCATCGGACATTGCATTGTTAAAAATGCAAAATGGATTGAATATACTAAATATATTAGATTATACTGGAAAAAAACTTAATGAGGATGGAATTATGGGCGAAAAAACTATATCTTCTATTAAGAGATTCCAAGGCATAATAGGACTCGAAATAAATGGTGTTAATGATTTGAAGACAAATGCAGCACTTGCAAATATTTTAAGTAGGCCTCTGCTTAAATTTGGCAATAATAATATTGTTGCTAATCGTTATATTCAGTGGAGATTAAATATAATTATAGATGGAATATTTGGAAATGATACTGAAAAAGCGGTATTAAAATATCAAACTATAAAAAAAATAAATGTTGATGGTATAGTGGGGATAATTACTTGGAATGGATTAATAGTGTAAAAAATCTGGACTTAAGTCCAGGTTTTTTTATATTTAGGAATACTTTTTAGTTTAATAGTTCAGAATAAAGAAGTACTAATAGATTGGAAAACAAGGAGGAAAATATGAAAGTTGGTGTCCCAAAGGGCTTATTATATTATAAATACCATCCTTTTATAGAAAAGTTTTTAATTGAATTAGATGCAGAAGTAATTACATCTACAGATACAAATAAAGATATTTTAAACGCAGGAGTTAAATGCTGCGTTGACGAGGCTTGTTTGCCTATAAAGATATTTCATGGACATATAATAGATATAAAAGACAAATGTGATTTATTAATAATACCTAGAATTATGAGGGTCAGGGAGCGAGAATTTATATGTCCTAAGTTTTGTGGGCTTCCGGAAATGATATTATATAGCATACCCAATATGCCAAAGGTAATGACAGAACCTATATATGCTACCAGTGAGAAGGAGTTATATACTTGGTGTAAAAAACTTGGGAAGATGATTACCGGGGATAATAGTAAAATAAGAGCTGCATTTAACAGTGCCTTAGAAGAGCAGAGAAACTTTAAATTTGGTATTAAAGATGAAGGATTTAAAATAACTATTGCACTAGTAGGTCATCCATATAATCTTTATGACACTTTTATTAATATGAATATAGTAAAAAAATTAAATAAAATGGGAGTGGGGGTTATAACAGAAGAATATGTAGAGGAGGAGCAAATTAACTTACAAGTAAAAACTCTTTTTAAAAGGCCATTTTGGACCTTTGCTACAAATTCCTATGGATTTACAACTGCTATAGCAAAACACAATGAGATTTCCGGAGCAATATATATATCATCCTTTGCTTGTGGAATAGACTCTGTGGTACTCGAACTTATTAAAGAAAAAATTGAGGATTTTCCACTATTAGTGTTAAAAGTTGATGAACATACTGGTGAAGGCGGTCTAGACACAAGGATTGAGGCTTTTATTGATATGATTGAAAGGAAAAAAAATAATGAAAATAACATTTCCACATTTAGGCAACACATATCTTGCAGCTAAAGCACTATTTGATGGACTGGGAATAGAATGCATAATTCCACCTTTTAGTAGTAACGAGGCGCTAGAATTAGGTTCAAAGTTTTCTCCAGAAGAAATGTGCTTACCGTATAAAATTATGATGGGTAATTATTTGCAGAGTATAGAAAAGGGCGCAGATACCATAATTATAGTTGGAAGCTGTGGACCTTGTAGATTTGGTGAGTACTGTGAATTACAGATCAATGCACTAAAGAAAATGGGACACGATTTGACTTTTATTGTAGTGGATAGCCCTTTTGATATAGGCAAAGAGGAATTTTTAAATCGTTTATCCAAGATTGCGGATAATAGTACAAAAAGTAGGGGTGAAAGATTTAGAGCACTAAAGATAGCCTATAATGTAATTGATTTAATAGAGAAAATTGAAAGTAAAGCACATTATTTAACAGGATTTGAAGTAAACAAAGGAGAATTTAAGAGACTTTTAAAAGAATGCAAAAACAATGCTGCAAAAGCAAATACACCATCACAGATGGTGAATATCCTAAAAGAATATAAGAAGAAAATAAGTGGTATTTCTATTAATAAACATAAGTCACCAATAAAAATTGCAATTATTGGTGAAATTTATACGGTAATTGAACCATTTTCTAATCTTTATATAGAAGATAAACTTATGGATTATGGTGTATCCACTAAAAGAATGCTTACTCCTAGTTGGTGGATTAAAGACACGGCGCTTAGGTGCTTAAATCTTAATTCAATTGATATAAGAATAGCCTCTAGAGAATATCTTCCACATTATATTGGTGGGCACGCTAGAGAATGTATAGGAGAAGCATTACTTGCGCAGAAAGAGAGTTTAGATGGAGCAATTCAAATTTTCCCTATGGGATGTATGCCAGAAATTGTATCAAAAGCTATTTTGCCTGCAATTTCAAATGACAAGGACTTTCCAATAATGACCTTGGTAGTAGATGAAATGACTGGAGAGGCAGGATATATTACTAGAATAGAAGCATTTGTAGATATGTTAGAAAGGAAGAAAAACAATGTATTATATGGGAGTTGATGTAGGATCTGTAAGTACTAACATTGTACTATTAGATAATACTTTAAAGGTTATTCAAAAATTATATTTAAGAACAAAAGGTAAACCAATAAAGGCAATCCAAAATGGACTTAAAATTTTAAGTGAGCAATATGGTAGTGAGCAGATAGCTTCAGTAGGTACTACGGGTAGTGGAAGACAGATGGCTGCTTTTTTAATAGGAGCTGACATAATAAAAAATGAAATTACTGCTCATGCAGTGGCAGCCCTTGAAATTGACAAAGATGTAAGCACTATATTAGAAATTGGAGGCCAAGATTCAAAGATAATCTTACTGAAAAATGGCATAGTTACAGATTTTGCTATGAATACGGTATGTGCAGCAGGTACAGGGTCTTTTCTTGATAGGCAGGCAGAAAGGCTTGAGATACCTATCGAAAATTTTGGGAAGTACGCATTAAAGTCAAAATCACCCGTAAGAATAGCTGGTAGATGTGCTGTTTTTGCTGAATCTGACATGATACATAAGCAACAGCTTGGATATAATGAGGAAGACATAATAGGAGGTCTTTGCGAGGCCATGGTACGGAATTATCTAAGTAATGTAGGGAAAGGAAAAGATATTCGCTCAAAAATATTTTTTCAAGGTGGAGTGGCAGCAAATATTGGCATTAAAGCAGCTTTTGAAAAAGCACTAGGAACTGAGATTTATGTTCCAGAGCACTATGATGTAATGGGCGCTATAGGAGCTGCTATACTTTCAAAAGAAGAACTTATGAAAAGTGGAAAAAGCAATTTCAAAGGTTTTGAAATAGCAACTAATGATTTTGTACCTAGAAGTATTGAGTGTAATGGTTGTGGTAACAATTGTGAGGTAATTCAAATAAAAGATGGAGAAAAAACTGTAGGCTGCTTTGGAGATAGATGTGGTAAATGGAGCGGTAAGATGGTGATATAAAATTTAAAAAAGACAAATACAAAAAACACCTAAGAAAAATTTTCTTAGGTGTTTTTTGTATTTGTAATGGTGTAAGAGGGAAAAACATTCATTTCTACTCTTCTATTATATATGGTACAGTAAGCACTGCTACGTTTCTGTTTTTATATAGCATACTCTTTATAAAATATCCTGTTTGGTTATGAAGTATATTATGCCACCACTTAGTAATAGAAAATTGTGTTACCACAACTGTTACAGTTTCACCATGTTTTGAAGCCCGTTCTTCAGATTCTATAAAACTCATTAATGGTCTCATTATATCCCTATAGGCAGAATGTTTTATTATTAATTGAATTCCGGGATTATACTCTTTCCATTTTTTTTCTAATTTTTCAGTAGCTTCTGAATCAGTGGATACATGAAAGGCAACTACATTTTGTGATAAGCATCTAGCGCAGTTTAATGACTTTAAAAATGATTTATTTAAGGCGTTTACAAGTATTATTACATGTTGTTGGTTATTCGTTGTCACTCCTTCATTAGGTCTTTGTTCTAAGGTTAATTTAAGTTGCTCTGCTACTTTGGTATAATGTTCCTTAACTTTCGCCATAAGATAAACAAGTATAGGTATTATAATACAAACTATCCAAGCGCCATGGAAAAACTTTGTTATACCTATGAGTATTACCGTAATAAAAGTTACAATAGCACCTAATCCATTTATAAATGCCTTATGTCTAAAGCCAGGTGTTCTACTTCTTACCCACTTTAAGAACATTCCAACCTGTGAAAGTGTAAAAGATAAAAATACACCTACTGCATATAAAGGAAGAAGCAAATGAGTATCAGCTTTAAAAACAATAATTAACATAGCTGCAGCTGCTCCCAGTACTATTATTCCATTTGAAAAACTTAGTCTCTTTCCTCTTTGAGAAAATTGTCTTGGGGCATATCCATCTTTTGCCATCAAAGAAAGTAACAGTGGTAGACCTGCATAGGCTGTATTTGCAGCCATTACCAAAATTAATGCAGTGGTAACTTGCATAGTGTAAAACATAATGTTTTTTCCGAAAACTTGCTGAGCAATTTGAGCAAAGACTGTCACATCTGGATGAGGTACTGGATGATAAATTGTTGCTAGGAAAGATAAACCACCAAAAATAAATAGAACTAAAAAAGCTAGTAAACCCAAAACAGCTTTTGCATTTTTTTGTGATGGTGCTTTAAAATTAGGTATACCATTACTTACAGCTTCAACCCCTGATAATGCAGTACAGCCTGAAGCAAATGCGCGAAGAAACAGGAACAATGTAATGTCACCTATTGCTTGTGGCGCTGGATACAGTGGTGCTGGTGAATAGTTAAAAATAGAGTGCCGTACAATACCAGTAACAATAAGCACTACGCAGGAAAAGATAAATAAGTATGTTGGAACTCCAAAAAGCTTAGATGATTCCTTAACTCCTCTTAAGTTACCTAATGTTATGATGAATAACATTGTAAGAGCTATGGCTACTTTATGAGGAAGCAAGGATGGCATAGCTGAAGTTATTGCAGCAGTTCCAGCACATATACTAACAGCAACTGTCAGTATGTAATCTATAGTAAGTGCCGCTCCAGCAGTAAGTCCAGGGACTATACCAAGATTATCCTTTGCAACTATATATGAGCCTCCACCACATGGGTAGCTATCAATAGTCTGCCTGTAGGACATAACAAGTAAAAATAATAGTACAACAATACACAATGCGGCATAAAACATATATATATATGACATAAGACCTATAACGCCAATTAATACAATTAAAATTTCTTCGCCTGCATATGCAACGGAAGAAACAGCATCACTAGATAAAATGGGCAGTCCCCAAAAAACATTTAATTTTTCTCCCTCTAATTCTTCTGTTTTTAGTGTCTTACCTATTAGTAATTCTCTTAACTTTGAAAACATAAATACACCTCTATAATAGAATTTATCATTACAATATTTTTCTATTATATAGTATTGATTCAGGAACATCAATTTGGAATTCCTTCAATTATGATAAAATACGACTAAATTCGCGAATTTATTCACGAAAACATTATCTATTGTCTCTCATGCTTTTATATACTTACTGTAGATTCGTTTTAGATGGTATTTGAATTGTTATAATATTACATCTTTTAGGCGGCATAAAAATTTCAAGGTGGTAATTCATATCAAACTCTATTTAAGTGACAATGAAAATCTGGTTTCTGTTTCTTTTAGTTTTTAATGGATCACTGAATGTTACCAAATATACAACCTCCATACTTTATGGGAAATGTTGACTCTACCCCTAAAGAAAAGACAATTTATTACGATAATTTATTTAAAGAGTATTTATGCAAGGATGCAAATTTATGCAAGGATGCAAATTAATAATTTGGAGGTACACATGAAAATTTGCTTTTATTGTTATTATAATTTAAGTTAGATCAAGTCGTTAGAACGTTAGATAAAGAACACTCTATAAAATTTATCTAATTGTAAATAGTTGATATGCATCTTATTATTGAAGGGAGTTATTACAATGAAAAAGTCACTTTTAGGAATTTTGTCTATACTAATGATCGTATTTTTTGTTTTTCAACCATATACGGCCTATGCACTAAGCGCATCAGCTGCACCGAGTTCAGATGAGGTTACAATTACCAACAATGTAGTAGGGACAGCGGATTCTATATATGTCACTGGTGTAATGACTGGTGATATAGTTAATGTATATAATGCTGCTACAGGTGGAAAAATAATATGCAAAGCAACTGTAGGTGCAAATAAAACAGATTTAACTATAAAAATAGCGCAGATTGGAGCTTTAAAAGGAAGCGTGTATATATCTGTTATGTCTAAAGGTATGACGGAGAGCAGTAGAACTAAAATGGACTATGATTCGGAGCCTGTCTCCAATACTCCATTGTCATCTGGCATAACGGTTACAAACAATTCAGGTAAAGCCGATACAATATATGTTTCGGGACTTATTCCTGGAGATGCAATAAAAATATATAATAAGGCAACTGGAGGAGGCTTACTTGGAACTGCAACTGTGGGGGCTAATACTACAGATGTAACTAAATCCTTCACTCAGCTTGGTGTTGCCGGTGGAAGTGTATATATTTCAGTTAAGAGTAAAGGGATGCTTGAAAGTGATAGAGTAGGAGCTGATTTTTCAGCCGAAAATTACTCAAGCGCACCCATAGATAGTAACATAACAATTACAAATAATTCAGGTAAAGCCGATACAGTAAATCTTTCCGGGCTCAATCCTGGCGATATAGTAAAAATATACACTGTAGCAGTTAGTGGAAATTTATTTGGAACTGCCACAGTACCTTCTAATACCACAGAGGTAACCAAGTCTTTTACTCAGCTTGGAATTACAAGTGGAACTCTCTATATTTCAGTCACAAGCCTAGGAATGCATGAAAGTACTAGAACGCCTATAGTTTTTTCGGCTGAAAATCAATCCAATTTAGTACTTGTGAGAAATGTAACAATTACAAATAATACGGGAAAAGTTGATACAATATATGTAGATGGACTTTCTCCTAAAGATAAAGTTAATGTATATACGGTAGCATCTGGAGGAACTACAATAGCAACAGGAACTGTTGCAGCATCTGGATTTGATGTTACTATTAATGTATCTCAATTGGGCAAGACCTCAGGAACTGTTTATCTTTCAGTTACAAGTTCAGGAACGCTTGAAAGTGGTAGAACTGGCATAACCTATAATGGAGAATTGCAATCAACTTTAGTTGATTCTAGTAATATATTAATCACTAACAATGTAGGGACGGCTGATACAGTGACTGTATCCGATTTTGCTGCGGGAGATGTGATTAAGGTATATGATGCTTTAACTGGAGGTAATTTATTAGGAACTGCAACAGTGGCAGCTATGAATACCGCTGCAACAGCTAGCATATCACGACTTGGAACTTCTGCGGGGACTGTATATGTTTCCGTTACAAGTACAAACAAGATAGAAAGCAGCCGAATTGCAACATCTTATGCTGCTGAAGGACAATCTAATAGCATAGGTGTGAATAATATAATTGTAAGTAATAATTCAGGTAAAGCTGATACAGTATATGCTTCTACATTAGCTGCTGGTGATGTAGTAAATGTATATGATAACGCAAGTGGTGGGACTTTATTAGGGACTGCTACAGTAGCTGCTGGTAGTACAAGTGCTACGGTATCTATAGCTCAGCTTGGAACTGGTTCTGGAAGCGTATATGTTTCTATAACTAGTACAAATAAAATAAAAAGCTCAAGAACACAATCTACTTACGCTGCAGAAGGTAGTTCTACTATTATAGATATTAGTAATATAGTAGTTACTAATAATGCAGGACAACCTGATACCGTACAAGTTGGTAGACTTTCAGATAATGAAATCATCAATGTGTATGATGCAGCACGGGGTGGAAATTTGATAGGAACTGCAACAGTGGCAAAATACAGTTCTGAAGCAACAATAACAATTGCTCAGATTGGAAGCCAAGCAGGCGATATTTACGTTTCTAGAACAAGTACAAATAAAATAGAAAGTGCTAGGGTAGACGTTAAATATGCTGCTGAAGGTCAATCTAGCTTGGTAGATGCTATAAATGTATCAATTACCAATAACTCAGGTATGGCAGATACTGTGAAAGTAACAGGACTTTCTGCTAATGATATTGTAAATATATATGATTTAGCTAAGGGTGGAAACTTACTTGGCACTGCCACAGTAGCTTCTGGCGGTACTGATGCAATTATTTCTATACCGCAACTTGGAACTACTGCAGGAAGTGTTTATGTATTAGTAACAAGTACAAATAAATCTCAAAGTGATAGAGCAAAAGTAGATTATTCTGCAGAGCCAACTTCCAATACTCCAGCAGCTAGTAGTATTGTTGTTGCTAACAATGCAGGAATTACAGATACTGTAAAAGTAACGGGACTTTCCGCTACTGATATAGTGAATGTATATGATTCTGCTACTGGTGGAACCTTACTTGGAACTGAAACTATAGCAAGTTATGCAACAAGTGCAACAGTTTCAATTAATCAGATTGGAACTGGATCAGGAAGTGTATATGTTTCTGTAATAAGTACAAGCAAACTTGAAAGTGGTAGAACTCAAGTAGGATTTATCGCAGAATCTAAATCTCATTCACCTGTAGCTAAAAACGTAGTTATTGTAAATAATGCGGGAATAGCTGGTACAGTAACAGTTAACGGAATAAGCGGTGGCGATATTATAAATGTTTATAATGCTGCTGTAGGAGGAACTTTGCTTGGTACAGCAACAGTTGGAACTTATGATACAGAAGCAACGATTTCTGTTACTCAGTTAGGATCTGTAGCTGGAGAGGTATATGTGTCAACTACAAGCACAGGAAAGCTAGAAAGCGATAGAACAGTGATTAGTTACGCTGCAAAACTAGTTAGTAGTGCTCCAGACGTTGCAAATATAACAGTAGTAAACAATGCAACAATACCTGGTACAGTTGCGTTGATAGGTCTACAACCTAATGATGTAGTTAATATATACAGCAGTGCTACTGGAACTTTATTAGCAACAGCAACGGTACCTGCTGCTAGCAGGGCAGTAACACTTACACTAACACAACTTGGAATTAGTGGTGGAAACATATATGTTTCTGTGAAAAGTACTGGTAAAGCAGAGAGTGCTAGAACCCCAGTAACATATAATGCTGAATCAAAATCAGATGCTCTAGCTAAAGGTGATATAACCCTAGTAAATAATTCAGGAAAATCTGATACTATTAATGTAACAGGTTTATCATCTAAGGATATAGTTAAAGCTTATAGTTCGGCTACTGGTGGAACTTTACTTGGAACTGCAACTGTAGCAAGTGGTGATTCTGACGTTACTATAAGTATTTCACAACTTGGAACTATTGCTGGAAGTGTTTATTTATCTGTAATAAGATATGGTGATACAGAGAGTGCTAGGACGCAAGCTGATTATGTTTCAGAGTCTATATCTCTTCTTGTAGGAAATGTATCTATTGTAAATAATGCTGTATTAGCTGATACAGTAACTGTAAACGGCGTAACAGCTAATGATATTGTTAATGTTTATGATGCTGCAGGTAATGGCAATTTGCTTGGTTCGGCTGTTGTGTCAAACAATAACAATTCAGTTATTGTTACCATCCCACAATTAAATACTAACGCGGGAAGTGCATATATTTCTGTTGCAAATTTCGGAAAAGGCGAAAGTAGCAGAATAAAAGTAAATTATACTGCGGAGCAAGACTCAACAGCTGTATTTGCTGGAAATGTAAGTATAGTTAATAGCAAAGTAAATACACCTGATACAATTACAGTGAATAATTTGATACCTAGTTCGCTTGTAAAAGTTTATGATGCTTCTACTGGTGGAAATTTGATTGGTATAGCAACAGCATCATCCAATGGTACACAAATAACTATTACTATATCTCAACTTAATTTAGCGTCAGGAAGCGTATATATTAGTGTTACAATTCCTGGTAAGAATGAAAGCAGCAGAACCAAAGCTGACTATGTTGCTGAAAATTAGAATAGTTTACCTATAAAAAATTATATTTAAAAACCCTTGTAAACAAAACAAAATGTTTACAAGGGTTTTTTTTATGCGCCCAGAATGTGCGCAATCTTCATAAGAACTACATAAGTTTATGATAAATTCTCTCTGTGTCTTATGAATTTTAAAAGAGTGAAGGAGATGTAATAATGAAGAATGCCCTGAGAAGTATCGCCGTTGTAATTACCTTGATTTTCACTTCAAATGTAACAACACTCGCGATTCCAACAAATGAGAAGTTACAACAGCAGAAGGATTCACTAACAAAAATTCAAGATGAGAGGGGAGCAATTGAAACTAGACTAGAAGAGTTTGATAATGAAATTGAAGAAATCATGATCAAGACAGAAGAAAATAAAGTGAAAATACTCCAAACTAAAAAGGCGATTGAAAGTGCCGCTACGAAGGCTAAACAGGTTGAAAAGGAAAACCAAAAGGAACAAGAATTATTTAATAGTAGAATGAGAATCTTGTACATAAATGGATTTGATGGGTATATGAGTGTAATACTTGAGTCAGAGAGCTTTGGAGATTTTGAATCTAGAGTAGAAAACATAAAAACCATTATTGAATTTGATGAAAAAGTAGTGGCGGAGTTTAAAGTCGCTCAAAAAGAATTAATTGAAAAGCAGCAGAGTTTAAATAATACAAAGGAAGTATTGCTGAATTTACAAGTAGAAAATAAGCAGAAGCTTGATAAGATAAATGTTACTAAAGAATCACAAAATAAATTGATAGCGCAGCTAAAGAGCAAGGAAATTGTCTCTAAAGAGTTACATAATAAATTGATAACAGAACTAAAAAACAGTAAGGAAAAGATTCTTGTAGCACAAATAAGTGAACCAGAAGTGTCAGCAAGTAAAAGTATAACAAAGATAAATGAAATAAGAAATTCAGCACCTAAATATACACCCTCAAGAGGATCAGCTACTATATCAGATAATGCTATAATAGCCTACGCTTCTAACTTCCTTGGCACACCATATTTATGGGGTGGAACATCTCCTTCGGGATTTGATTGCTCAGGATTTACACAATACGTATACGCGCATTTTGGAATAGCAGTAGGGAGAACCACCTTTGATCAGATAAATGATGGTGTACAAGTATCAAGAGAGAATCTTCAACCTGGAGATTTGATATTCTTTGGAACATTTGCGAGTCCTCACCACATGGGCATGTACGTTGGTGATAATAATTATATCCATGCTCCTCATACAGGAGATGTGATTAAAATTTCACCAGTAGGAAGAAATGATTATGTAACTGCCAGAAGAGTAAAATAAGGAATACATATATTGTGCAAAGTACAGTTTGAAGTTTTTTTAATGAACTTTGCATAATATATATTCTTTATAAAATCTACACATCTTTTTTGTATAATTAAAATTAAGATTTATATTCATAGGATTAAAGGTACAGTTTAATATTCATGAACCTTGCAAGATAAAGATCCATTTAATTAGGAGGTAAAAAAGTGAGCGTTAAAAAAGAAAAAATCAAAGTCTTTGAAATGACATGTACATCTTGCGAGGCAAGAGTGGAAAGAGCAGTTACAAAATTAGATGGTGTAAAAACCGCTAAGGCTAGTTTCAGCGACCAATCTTTAACTATAGAGTATGATACAGATTTCTGCAACAACGAAAATATTAAAACTACTATAAAAGCAGCTGGTTATAGTACAGAGAATTCAAATAACCATAAAATAGTGGGTATATTCATAATTGTAGCAGCAATTATATTAATTGGAAATTCAACAGGTGGAATTGATATGACCTCAAAGCTAAACGGTGCTACATATTTTGTTCTATTCATTGTTGGAGCCCTTACATCAATCCATTGTGTAGGTATGTGTGGGGGAATAATGCTATCACAAAGTATAAATAAAGATAGTAAAAGTAAATTTGATTCCATGAAACCTGCCATTCTATACAACGCAGGTAGAGTTGTTTCCTACACTATTCTTGGTGGGATAGTTGGTTCTCTAGGTTCTGTGCTTTCACTTTCACTCCCCGTGAAGGCTGGACTCCAAATATTTGCTGGTTTGTTTATGATAATGATGGGACTTAATATGAGTGGCTATAGCTTATTTAGAAAGTTTAATATAAAGCTCCCATGGTCTGCTTGCAATCTTAAGAAAAAAACAAAAACTCCTTTTTTAGTTGGTGTTCTTAATGGACTTATGCCCTGTGGACCCCTTCAGACAATGCAATTATATGCCTTAGGAACTGGAAGTGCTTACAAGGGTGCCTTAGCTATGCTAATATTTTCTCTAGGTACAGTACCATTAATGCTTACCTTTGGCGCAGTATCAGGTCTCATAAGTAAAGGATATACAAAAACTCTTTTAAAATTTAGTGGAATACTAGTTGTAGTTTTGGGTATGGTAATGGGAACTAGAGGACTAGCCCTGGCTGGTGTTAATGTGCCTTCTACAGCTTCACTAGCTGCTACTTTATCTGGTAATAAAACATCGGCATCAGCTTCGCCCGCTGCTAAACCAATTATAGAGAATGGTGTTCAGATAGTTCGGATGACGGCAGATGGTGCTGGTTATACCCCAAATGGTCTATATATACAGAAAAATATGCCTGTAAAATGGATAATTGATGGTAAGGCATTAAACTCCTGTAACAGCCAAATTATAATTCCTTCTTTAAACATTGAGAAGAATTTAGAGCCAGGCGAGAATGTTATTGAATTTACACCAAAGGATCAAGATATAAACTTCAGCTGTGGAATGGGTATGATTAGGGGTGTATTTAAGGTGGTTGACAATGTGAAAGCTGTGGATACCTCAAAGCCTGATCCTTCAATACCAGCTTCATCAAGTGGAATGCCTGGTTGCAACATGGGTGGAGGAGATTCCACAGCACCTTAAAAACCAAGTTTGTAGGGTCTATGGTTATTGTAGATGATTTGAAAAATGTAGATTTAGAGCAAATAAGAAAAGAGTATTTAGGAGCATAGGTAAATAATAATATGTTTCTTAATTTAATCTTCATAATAATTGGATATTATATAACTATAAATATTAGAAGGAGTTGTTTTAAATATGAAAAATAATAAAAAAATTATGATATTGTTAACTTCAGCTATTCTTACTCTATCATTTGTGGGCTGTAGTAGTAAATCTCAAACTGTAAGTAAAGACTCTGATGGTGCGCTTAAAGCTTTTAATGCTATTGTAAAGGCAAATCCTAAGAGCAAGGGCTATCACAGTGCTTTTAAGCATTGGGGATTTAAGCTTCCTGCAAATGATAAGTTCGAATGGACTAAAGATACCTCTGCAAATAAAATAGACTTTGCTATGGTAATAGATGCGGATCCATTAATTAAAGCTGGTCTGGATGTTAAAAAGCTAGACCCAAATAAGTGGGTATATAAACCTGCTGAGATAGAAGGCGGAGTTCAGCTATCAAATAGAATAATTTTTCCTTTTAACGTAAGTGATAAAAAAGAAACTTCAAATGGCTCAGAGGATGCTTTTAGAAGAATCTTAGAGCAGGATCCAAAGCTAATTAAATATATGGCAGATGAAAAACATTATGCTTTAATGCTTGGAGAGGGTAATTCAGTGCACTTTACAGAGAACTTAGGGGCATCTGATGAGGACATGGAATTTGTATTTAAGGCAGAGCCACTAATTAAAGCAGGTTTAGATGTTACAAAACTTCAGGGTACTGGATTTAAATTAGAAGTAGCTGGTAAAGATAATATGGACAGTAAAGATGATCAATTAGTTAAGGGTTATAAATTAAAATAAATTCAGTTAGTTATAAATATACTATGCAAGGTATTAAGGAGGCAATATAAGGTGGAAACAAAATCATTAAAAATAGAAGGAATGACCTGCGCTGCTTGTGCAAAAAGTGTTGAAAGGATTTCAAAGAAGTTACCAGGCGTGGTGGAAGCAAATGTGAATTTTGCTACTGAAAAATTAAATATATCTTATGATGAAACAAAGGTTAAGTTATTAGACATACAAAATGCTGTAGAAAAAGGTGGTTATAAAGCTTTAGTTGAAACCAGTAATAAAACCTTGAAAATAGAGGGAATGACCTGTGCTGCATGTGCAAAGACCATCGAGAGGGTTATAAAAAAACTCCCTGGAGTAGTTGAAACAAATGTAAATTTTGCTACTGAAAAATTGAATATAAGCTTTGAACCCACCAGGGTAAGAACTTCTGACATAAAGAAAGCAATCGAAAAAGCAGGATACAAAGCCTGCGAAGATGAAAGTAACGTGGACATTGATCGAGAAAAAAAAGAAAAAGAAATAAAAGCCTTATGGAATAGATTTATAATATCAGCAGTATTTGCAGTGCCATTACTTCTAATTGCAATGGTGCCAATGATTGCAGAAAAGTTAAACTATCAGCTTCCTTTAGCTATTGACCCTATGCTACATCCAGTAGCTTACGCCATTATACAATTGATACTTGTGATTCCAGTTATGACTTCTGGTAAAAAGTATTTTATTGTTGGATTTAAATCTTTAGTACGGTTAAGTCCTAATATGGATTCGCTTATATCCATTGGAACATCTGCGGCATTTTTGTATAGTTTATTTGCTGTATATGAAATAACCTTTCTGGGAAATGTTGATTATGTAATGTACTTTGAATCAGCAGGAGTTATTTTGACACTTATTACTTTAGGAAAGTATTTAGAGTCAGTTACAAAAGGAAAGACTTCCGAAGCAATTAAAAAGCTTATGGGCCTAGCACCTAAAACAGCTATTATCATAAGAGATAATATGGAAATTGAAATTTCAATTGATGAAGTTGAAGTGGGTGACATAGTAGTTGTAAGGCCTGGTGAAAAAATGCCTGTAGATGGTGAGGTTGTGGAAGGAACAACACTCGTAGATGAGTCAATGCTAACTGGTGAAAGTATGCCAGTAGAGAAAGCTATTGGACATAAGATAATTGGTGCAAGTATAAATAAGAATGGATCAATTAAATATAAAGCAACTAGAGTGGGTAAAGATACGGCACTGGCACAAATTATAACTTTGGTTGAAAATGCCCAGGGCTCAAAAGCTCCTATAGCTAAGATGGCAGATATTATATCAAGTTATTTTGTTCCAGTGGTTATAGGGCTAGCATTAATTTCTTCATTAGCTTGGCTTATATCTGGCGAGACCATAGTGTTTTCATTAACTATATTCATATCAGTCCTTGTAATAGCTTGCCCGTGTGCTCTTGGCCTTGCAACTCCTACAGCGATAATGGTTGGAACAGGAAAAGGTGCAGAATATGGTGTACTTATAAAAAGCGGTGTAGCATTGGAGACTGCACATAAAATCCAAACTATAGTATTTGATAAGACTGGAACACTTACGGAGGGAAAACCAAAGGTAACAGATATTGTTACTGTAGAGGGTACTTCCCAGACATACTTACTTCAAATAGCAGCCTCTGCTGAAAAAGGATCTGAACATCCATTAGGTGAGGCTATAGTTAAAGGTGCACAGGAAAGATCTTTAGAACTTAAAAAGGTAGATAAATTTGAAGCTATACCTGGTTATGGAATAGAAGTTAGTATAGAAGGTAATAAAGTTCTACTTGGAAATATGAAACTCATGGTAGAAAGTAAAATTTCCTTAGAGAAGTTAGAGGATATTTCAAACAAACTTGCACGAGAAGGCAAAACTCCAATGTATATCGCTATAGATAACAAGATAAGTGGAATCATTGCAGTTGCAGATACCGTTAAGGAAAATAGTAAAAAAGCCATAGAAAGACTTCATTCTATGGGAATAGAAGTTGCCATGATAACTGGTGATAATAAAAGAACTGCAGCAGCTATTGCAGCGCAAGTTGGTATAGATAGAATATACGCTGAAGTTCTGCCTGAGGATAAAGCAAAGGTCGTTAAAAAGCTTCAAGCAGAAGGTGAAAAAGTTGCTATGGTTGGGGATGGAATTAATGATGCACCTGCACTTGCCCAAGCTGATATTGGTATAGCTATAGGTTCAGGTACAGATGTAGCAATGGAATCCGCAGACATAGTACTTATGAGAAGTGATTTAATGGATGTACCTACTGCGTTACAGTTAAGTAAGAAAACAATAACAAATATAAAACAAAACCTGTTTTGGGCTTTTGGTTACAATATACTGGGAATACCAGTTGCAATGGGAATACTGCACCTATTTGGAGGCCCGCTTCTAAATCCTATTATTGCAGCACTAGCAATGAGTTTTAGTTCGGGTTCTGTATTAACAAATGCTTTAAGGTTAAAAGGATTTAAGCCATTAACATAAAATTAAAAAACAAATAAATTCAAGTATGAAAAGGGGGATGTCTCAAAATAGAAATTAATTTCTAGAGCGAGATAGCTCTTTTTTCTTTTATAAATACAAAAGTGGATTCCGAGGAATATAGATAAATTTCAAGCGAATAAGTAATTAATTGAAAATTATGGCATATTACTTATATGAAATAATTATTTTATATGAAAGGATAACGATTATGTGGTTTTTAATGCTTTTATTTAAAAGTTATAAGTAAAGTTTAATATTAATTGTAAATCACGAATAAATGATGTAAAATTCTTACTAAGGGGTTCACTATATATGCTCCTAAAATTTATTTTTTTTGACATGAAAATGGGCATAATTATGCTAGTAGCTAAGATGTCATAAATAATAAAAGAAAGGTTAAATGAGGTGTAAAATTAAATGTCAGTTAAATATAGTTTAAAAAAGAAATATACATGTAGTACAGAGATGGTATTTAGGGTATGGATAAAGGCGGTATATGGGGAATCTCAAATCATGGGTACATACAATGAGTATACCAGAGATGAATTTGAGAATAACATAATAAATGAGTTGCAAGAATTAGTAAGTGACGAAAAATACAAGTGTGGATATTTAGAAGAACTGAAACATGAATACTTAAACATACCGGAATGTAAAGAAGGGTACTGTCATTCATTACTAACTTTAGATGTTGTAGCTGTAGGCAGAACTGGTATTTTGTATGACGTAATAATAAAAAAATAGATAATGATAGATTTGTGTAAATAACTTTAGAAGTGTATGTCTAACTAGAAATTAGTATGGGAATTTACTCCTGTACTAGTTTTTTTTGTGTTTATGAGTGCATGCAAACATTCAAACATTGTTTAATGTTTTGCTTGATTGATTCCATTTTTGGTATTATAATTATAAATGGAACCGATGGAGGTGTAGTAGTATGAAAGAGATAAATGAGGTTATGTTAAATCCTGCCCGAATGAGAATCATACAAGAGCTTTCCACAAGACGAAGCATTACTGCCACAGAGCTTTGTGAAAAAATCAGTGATGTTCCGAGGACCACTATGTACCGTCATATCAATATTTTATTGGACAATAACATTTTGTCTGTTGTATCCGAAAAAAAGATTCGAGGGAGCCTTGAAAGAACCCTTGCCTTGAATATAGGGGAAATATTAAAGAATAACACCCTTAAAAATGCTTCTCAGAATGCATTGGGTTTTTTGATGAACAGATATGCAAGGTTTCACAACTACTTCAGCGGAGAAAATCCGGACCCCGCTAAAGATAAAATTTTTTTGAACAATTCAGTACTTATGATGGATGATAATGAGTTCGACCAATTTTTATTGGAGCTACGAGGGCTTATTATAAAATACAACTTTGAAGTTGCAAACGGAAGAAAAGCCAGAGATATTTCTGTGATATCTGCACCTACAGAGAGTGAGTGAGAAAAATGTATAAAATCAAATAGAAAAGAGGTTAAAAGGTAATGACTGTTTTTGCAATTATCTTAGGAGTCATTGTTTGTCTTAATATAATCGGATTTGCAATCAACAAAATATTTTTTTCAAATGAGCTTGAAGCTGTATCACCTTATGGACAGATGGTAGAAATAAAGGAGCAAAAGATGCATGTGTATTCTATGGGTGATGGCGAGAAAACCTTTGTGTTGTTACCCGGTTTTGGGGTGTCTTTACCAAGTGCGGACTTTGGGCCACTGATGAGAGAGCTTTCTAAAGAATATACTGTTGTCTGCATTGAATATTTCGGTATTGGTTTCAGCGACCAGACAGATACACCACGAACAAATGAAAACTATACGGAAGAAATCAGAACTGCATTGTCTTTGGCTGGCTTTAAGGCGCCTTATGTCTTAATGCCTCACTCCGCGTCTGGCATTTACAGTGAATATTATGCCGCAAAATATCCTGATGAGGTGTCTGCGATTATTATGCTGGACACAACATCAACTGCAAAAACAGGAACTGGAAATCCGCCCAAATTCTTATTCGGAATAGCCAAGTTGCAGCAAGCTTGTGGATTAACACGCATTAATGGATTGATGCATCCTTCTCAAAAATCCGAAAATGGATACACTGAAAAAGAAATCAGTGACTATAAATTGTTTGCTTATTATGTTCTCAACGATACTATAATCAATCAGTCGTATCGCATGCTTGAAAATATCAAGGAGGTAAATGCAATAGGTTTCCCTCAAGAAATACCGGTATTGAAACTTATATCCTCACAAACGGAGAAAAAAGCAGGAGCAGAATATCAAATAAATCACTTAAATAGACTGGGAGCAAAAGCTGAATCAAGAATTATTGATTGCTCCCATTTCATTTATCAAACTAATGTTACAGATATTTGTGATGCAGTAAGTACTTTCCTCGAAAAAATCAACTGATAATGTTTATATATAGGGAGATAACCAATAAAATGTTTTACTTAAATATTAAAGTATCATTTGTTGTATTATAATGAAAGTGAATAATTTTGAGGTAAGAGAAGTCTATTTTTTTTAGTAATAGCCTATTATAATCAAGAAGATTGATTATAATAGGCTATTTTGATAAAGTCATTTAGAATTATTAAAAAGACTAAATTGCTGTATTTTTAGGCAAATAAAGTGCCGAAAATTAAAAATTATGCTTTTATAGCCCAACGTAATTTAGCACAGCGAGCACGACCATTGGTATTACATTCTTGTGATGATGGTCGAATAGCATCGGGAGCTATTTCACGATAGATGCCTTCACGAAAAAAGCGTTGAAAAGATTTTTTAACGAGACGATCTTCTCCTGAATGAAATGAGAGTATAGCAACGCGCCCGCCCTCAGCAAGGGTAGTAGGAAGCTTTTCCAAAAAATCATATAACACTTCAAATTCATTATTGACATCAATTCGCAATGCTTGAAAGCATCGTTGACAGGTTTTTTTAATCGCATCCTTCGTATCATTTCCTGGAATAAATTTCAGAGCATCTTTGATAATTTGTTGAAGCTGCGTTGTTGTTGATATATCTATTCCTTTTTTAATTTGGGAAATAATAGCTCTAGCGATTGCCGCAGCATTAGGCTCGTCGGCGTTTTCTATAAGCATTCCTTCTAATTCATCTAGCGAAACAGTTTTTAAACGAGCTGCAGCAGATATACCTTTTTTAGGATTTAGACGTAAGTCGAGTGGCCCTTCACTCTTAAATGAAAATCCTCTTTCAGGATTGTCTATTTGCATTGAAGAGACACCCAAATCTGCCAATACAAAATTCAATGGCCCTGATTCTAAAGCAATTTGATCTATATGGGAAAAGTTCATTTGTTTGATTGTTAAAATTTCGGAGCCATAACCTAAGCTCTCTAAGCGCTCTTGGGTGCGGGGTAACTCAATAGAATCTACGTCCATTGCATACAAGTGCCCCTTTGAATTTAAGCATTTAAGCATCTCTAAAGTATGACCACCATAACCTAGTGTTACATCTAGTCCTGTTTGCCCAGGAGTAATTTGTAAGAATTCTAATATTTCTTTAACACAAATTGAACGATGCATACCAGCAGGAGTACTACCCTTTTGAATAACTTTTGCTATGGTATCAGCATATTTCTCTGGTTGCAGTTCCTTATATTTTTCTTTATAAGATTTAGGGTTAGTGCCTTTATATCGAACACGTCGCTGATGTTTTTGCTCTTGATTATCCATTGTTACTCCACCTTTTTTTATAGCTTATTATAATGTTGCTACAAACCATATGATACCAAATACAATTCATAAAAGCAAACTCACAAAGAAGAAAATCTGTTAGAAAAATTCCTGTTCCCAATTAAAATGAACTTTGAAAAAAATAGATTAATTTATGGTTTTATAAAAATGGAAAGCATACGTAGGAAGTGCTATAATAAAATTAAAGATATTATTCAGTTAATAAAAATGAAAGGGGATAATTATATGAATAAGGAACAAATGGATCGAATCCATACTGGAAAAGGGTTTATAGCTGCATTGGACCAGAGTGGGGGCAGTACTCCCACTGCACTTCTACAGTATGGAATTTCGAAAGACAGTTATTCAAATGACGAAGAAATGTTCAATTTGGTACACGAAATGAGAACTCGTATTATCACGAACCCTGCATTCAATTCGGATCATATTTTGGGTGCCATTTTATTCGAAAACACTATGGATCGTAAAATTGGTGATCAATTTACCGCGGATTTTCTTTGGAAGAACAAAAACGTTGTGCCTTTTTTAAAGATTGATAAAGGGCTGGATGGACTTGAAAACGGTGTTCAACTCATGAAACCAATTCCCAATTTGAATGAACTCTTAAAACGGGCAGTTGAAAAAAACATTTTCGGGACAAAAATGCGTTCAGTCATTAAAGAAGCCAATTCAGAAGGAATTCGAAAATTAGTTGAGCAACAGTTCGATATTGGCAAGAAAATAGCTCAGGCGGGGCTTATTCCAATTATCGAACCTGAGGTTGATATCCACAGCAAGGATAAGGAAAAATCAGAAAAACTATTAAAATCTGAAATTTCCAATCAATTAGCTGCCCTTGACAAGGACGTCAAAGTCATGCTTAAACTTTCAATACCAACAGTAGATAACTTCTATCACGATTTAATGGATAATCCGCATGTTTTACGGATTGTGGCTTTATCAGGAGGATATACTCAAAGCGAAGCAAATGAAAAACTTGCGCATAATCACGAACTGATAGCTAGCTTTTCACGCGCATTATCGCAAGGATTGACCGCCCAGCAAACAGACAAAGAATTCAATTTGATGTTATCCAATTCAATTTGTACAATTTATGAGGCATCCATCAAATAATGTAGATATTTATTCTGAAAGTTACTAGGTTCTCAAACTTTCTTATATTGAGCAATTAAGACTGTACTTAAAATAGTGCAGTCTTTTGTTATTTATAAATAACATCATTCAACCTATCCGCTGCATCTGCCCCAAACTATATAATAATTGTCATGAAATGAACATGTGTTCTAATTAATTATAAACGGATTTAGTAAAATTTTTAAGAATTAAATTAAAATTGTAAAAAATAATAAAAATAATACACTACTCCCAATGCTATTTAGAATGCTAAAACAATGCATAATATAAATCGAACCTATAATTTTAAGGAATTTGAGAACAATATATATTAGACCAAATTTATTTGAAGACCTCTAAACTCAATTAGTAATAATATAAGACCGTAACTTCAGTGATGGGAGGTTCGCAGAAAGGATTATGAAAAATATGGAAAAAGTAACAACTAAAAAACGGTATAAATGGTGGAGATTATTAATAATAGGGTTAATATTATACATAGTAGGTTTAGGAGTCCTGGTATTAACACGAAACCAAAATCTATTTCCATCAATAGTTATGCTAGGCAACTTCCTTATACCAGTTATCTACGTGGCCTTTTTATATCAAAAAAGAACATTAAGCAATGTAAGTATGCCTATGACTCTTGCAGGTTTCTTTTATGGTGGGTTTTTAGGAGTTTTTGCAGCAGCAATGCTTGAACCAATTTTTATCCAAAACCTTAACTTTTCAACAGCTATGTTTGTAGGTATAATTGAAGAATTTGCAAAAATCGTTGGAGTATTAGTTATTTTCAGAAATAGAAACCATGACCTTCAGCTAGATGGGCTAATTATTGGAGCAGCCGCTGGAATGGGATTTGCAGCATTAGAGAGCTCGGGCTATGCTTTTGCTACGTTTATAAAGAGTGGTGGAAGTTTATCAGCTACTGTTTATATAACACTGCTCAGAGGAATATTATCTCCACTAGGGCATGGTACTTGGACAGCTATTTTAGCAGCTGTACTTTTAAGAGAAAGTGCTCCGAGAAAATTTACATTAAATATAAGGGTTATTGGAGCATATGTTACCGTGGTTGTGCTGCATGGACTTTGGAATGGAATACCCTCTGTAATTGGAATGTTTACATCTTCCCCAATTGCTATTTTTATCGGACAGTGCATCATTGGTATTCTTGGTATACTTATATTGATTAGATTGTGGTTTAAAGCAAAAAAACAGGCGCGAGAACGATTGACAAGGGACTAATAATTTTTAGTTTATATTAGAATCTCCGAAGTTTTCTTTAGCAAGTTTCTGACTTTCAGTCATCTCCTAGCACCATGAAAATGAAAAACATTGGGGCTTTAAAATTTATTTTTTTATTGGGAAATAAAGATTTGGTGTGTTTTCAGAAATGCTTTTGAATTCATATCTTTTTTTTTATAATATTTGATTATTTTAGGCAATGCTTTACAGGAATTTTTGTGGATATAATTGCAATGTAAAAGCAATATAATGGAAGAGAGTTCTTCACTTACTTTTGTAGCATCTCTATAATTGATTTGGAGATGCATTTGCATGTAAGCCATCTGAAGTTACCATATTCCAATCATATATTTTAAAATTATAACTATGCAATTTATTTAAATAAGCTTCTGTCAGTCGGTTGCTACTTCCTCCAGGAAATCTAATTATATTAGGCGAATTTCCATTTAATCTATTTATTTCATTATATTATCTGTGATTATGCTAGGACCATCATCAAAAGTTAAATAAATTACTTTCTTTTCCTGATTAACAATTTTTATAGATGTATTAAGGTCTTTAATTGGCCGAGTAGAGTTTTATATTACAATACCCATTACATTTTCTTTATAAGTTAAAATTATAAAAAACGTGGTTATAAATCTGAAGTAAGCTTCGTTAAAGTGAAGGAATGGTTATTATAAATGATTTTAATGTAGGTGCAAATGAAAATGAAATTAAGAAGTTTATAGGAGTATAACCTGACATAAAAAATCAGTTAAACATTTAATTGGTTAACTGATTTTTAATATCAAATATTATAGTTGATATTATATTATTTTTTTAATTCTTGTTTTCCAGTCACTTTACTTTTAGAATCCATTATGAATGTAGATTTAGCTTCATCCGTAGTAAAATATACATTTCCTTTAATTGTAGTATCTATTAACCGAAAGTTATTTGATGTTACATAAAGGTCACCTATAAAAGTTCCATGTTCTATGATAGTTTGAGTACTTTTAATAGTTAATTTTGGCACAGTTAAAGTGAATCTAGTAGTTATGTTGTTATCTTTGCCTTGACTGTATAGATATATCTTGCGTTCCATAAGAGCTTTCTCATTATTAAACTCACCATCAACTATAAGTTCTTTATTAAAAGTTAGATTCTTTTTTATAGCAATAATCTGTGTACCTTTTCTACTTATAGCTTTTTCAAAATCAGCTGTAGTACTTACTGTTGAAGTTGTATTTACTACATTTGGTGTTGTTGCTAATTCCTGCTTTCCAGTCACTTTACTTTTAGAATCCATTTTGAATGTAGATTTAGCTTCATTCGTTGTAAAATATACATTTCCTTCAATTGTAGTATCTTTTAATTGTAGATTATTTCCATAAACATAAAGGTCACCTTTGAAAGTTCCATGTTCTATAGTCCCGTTTGGACTATTAATAGTTAGTTTTGGCACTGCTGTGGTTACTACATTTGGGGTTGTTACTGATGGGGTTGTTGCTGGTGGTGTTATTGTTTGCGGTGATGTTATCGGTGCTGGCTTTGTTACCTGTGGTGTTTTTACAAGAGGTCTAGCACACCCCACAAATAATGTAGTTGATAGAGCTAATGTTAATAATATTTTTTTTACTTTCAATTTAAATTCCTCCTTATTAGAAAAAGTTTTTACTTTATATGTAGTATAACCAAAATAATGAAAATTATTATGTTGTAAATCCATTTATTACTTATAATTAAGTCAACAATTTGGGGGACTCTTACACCAATGATTATATGGCCCTTTAATGCCCATTTTCCTAGTACTTTTATTCTGCCACTATAAATCAAATAATTTTTAAAAGCACCTGCATTAACCATGCTGATTTTCCGTCAGATCCATTAAATTTTATGTATGTAGAGTGTTAAGTACCATCAAATCGAAGACCGCTCCCCTCTTTATCTCCAATGGATTGAAATACGTAATTGGTACAATTTGCACCAATGCCAGAATAATTTGTATATCTTTTATTATATTTTGTTGAGCTTCAACTTGCCCATTGTATTCCACAGTATTTATCAGCAGTTATTCTGCCATAACGACCTTTAGTAACTACATTGACTTCAAATGGCATTTTAGGACAACTTACCAGATTATAAATATGTTTTTTAACAGCATTAGGTATGAAGTCTTTCATTTCTCGTAAATATGAATTTAATGCATCCTCAAAGCAATCTAAATACCAATCAGAATAAATTATCCATTTCCCCTCTTTTTTTATTAGTTTCATAGAGTGTGTTAATCCTACACCAAAAATAAGAAGGAAGTTGTATTAAACTGGTATTCTTATTTTTTTGTTTTTATTTCCCGAAAACCTTAGAAAACTTATAGAAGAAATATATATTCTGTGAGTTGAATTTAAATGCATAAGTGATTGTTCATCAAAGCAATTGTCTCTCTGACTATATATTAACTACAACTGTGCTTTAGCTAAAACTGTATTTGTATAATATTATCTACCATTAACAAAATTTATAAAGGAAAGTGTATGAAAGAATGACTATTGAAATATTTTCAGATGAATTAAACTTTTCTTACAGGGTATATTATTTCACATGGAAATGGTAAAATTAAATAGATGAAGGAGTGAGCTTATATGAAGAGAATACCTTATGGGATTTCTAATTTTGAAGTTTTAAGAGAAAAAAATTACCTTTATGTAGATAAAACATCTTATATAGATATACTAGATACATATTCACCCTATCAATTTTTTATAAGACCTAGAAGGTTTGGAAAAAGTTTATTTATATCAATGCTTGAAAATTATTACGATATAAATAAAAGTGATAAATTTGAAAAGTTATTTGGAGATTTATATATAGGCAAAAATCCTACAGAAGAGAGAAACAACTTTCTTGTTTGGAAAATAAGCTTTGCAGGAGTAGATGCAGGACACGGGGAAGAAGAGTTAAGAAGGAGTTTTAACGAGAAGATTATTTTAAGTATAGAAAAGTTTGTAAATTATTATTCCAATTTATTAGAAGAAAAAGTTGTTTCAAAAGATATAAAGAGTGCGGAAATAGCAGTACAATATATATCACTTCTGGCCAGTAAAATAAATAAGCATGTGTTTGTTCTCATAGATGAATATGATAACTTTGCAAATGAATTAATCACTGGAGGTAAACAAAATACTTACAAAAGCATTGTCCGACCTGGTGAAGGTTTTGTTAAAGTTTTTTACAAGGCTTTAAAAGATGCAACTGCAGATAACTTTACAAGGATATTTATGACTGGAGTAAGTCCTATAATGTTAGATGATTTAACCAGTGGGTTTAACATAACTATGAACTATACGTTAGATAGAAACCTTAATGCTATGCTTGGGTTTACAAGAGATGAACTTTCTTCTATTATGGATGAAGTTGGGCTTACTGATTATGAGCTTAGAAAAAAGATTTGCAAAGATATGACTGAGTATTATAACGGATATAAATTTAATGAAAAATGCAAATCAGTTTTTAATCCGGATATGACTATGTATTTTCTTAACAGATATCTAGCATATAATGAGTACCCAAAAGAAATGATAGATAATAATGTAAAAACAGACTATGGTAAAGTAAATCAGCTTGCTTATAATTTTAATGATAGGGAAGCTTTGGATGAAATAATGTCTACTGGTGAAACATCAACAGTTCTTGTAGATAGATTTAATATTCAGACTATGTACAGTGAAAAAGAGAATTTTAAATCTTTACTATTTTATCTTGGAATGCTTACTATAAAAGAATCAGGTCCTCTTGGAACTGTACTAAAGATACCTAATTATGTTATAAGAACGATTTACTGGGAACAATATTTTCAAAAGATAAGTGAAAATTATAATATTGAAACTCAAAAAATTAGAATCGCGGTAAATGAAATGAGAATGTATGGTAATATTCAACTGTTGATAGAGATTATAAAAGGTATATTAGATGATTTATCTAATAGAGACCTTATACAAATGGATGAGAAAAATGTAAAAATGATGTTTCTTACTTTACTTGGTGTAGATAATACTTATTTTATAAAAAGCGAAGATGAAAATAGTAAAGGCTATGTTGATTTAATGCTTAAAAGAAAAATTCAGTTTAAAGATATAACTAAATTTCAATGGATTATAGAATTAAAATATATAAAAGAAAGTGACCGGAATACTTTAGAAAAAGTAAAAGAGCAAGGGTTAAAACAACTTGAAATGTATGGACAAAGTAAAATGGTTCAGGATGAAATGCAGAAAGAGGAATTAAAGAAAGTACTAATTATTGTTGTAGGGAAAAAAGACATTTATACTGTGAATTTAAGCTAATAATGAGTTAATATCTTTATGTGATTACATCGTATAATTGTAAGCGTCAAAAATTCTCCGTATTTATTTTTAGGAACTACTTTGATAAACTAAATCCAGTAGTAAGTAGCAAGTGCTTTTCTACTGGATTTTATTTTAATCTTTTTTACCAACTGGTGGGGGATTAGATTTAACAGGGGCTGATTATTCAGAAGAGGCAGGATGTATAAAACTTTATTTCGGATCTACTTATGACATAGTTAAGTCGGCTAAATTACTATTTCATCATGTGGGAGATTCTTATGAATGGGCATATTTTAGATTAGAAACTTATGAACTCGAGCAAAGCAGTGTTTATGAAACTAAATTTGAAAATAGAAAAGAAGTGCTTGATTTGGGAGAAGCAAATTATATTGATAGAAAATTTTGGGACATGGGATTTTACTATGATGAAAAAGGAAGTAAGAAAGAAATTCCTAATAATGCTACTGTCGTAACGAGATATTTTAATGGTTCATTTGTAATATTTGCTAAAGCATCAATTTATAATGGGGTTTCCAGCACGTATGATGGAAGACATAACAAAATGAGTAATGAAAGATTTAGAAAATATATTGAAAGTGAAGTTGATTCTTTAAAAGAAAAGAATAATAAAAATATATAGTGTTTTTTTGATGCCTAAATTTATTATTCTAGAAAATCCACTTTTAAATAATCCCAAAAACAGAAGTGTAGTATCCCTATACTTCTGTTTTTTATGCAAAAATATTTTTATTTAGACAATTAATAACATGTAACTTTAATTTTTATTATGGTACAATTATTATTGTAAAACTGGACCACGGAGGTAAAAAAATTATGGAATATAAATCTACTATTAAGTCTAGACCATATTTATATAAAGAAACTAAAAAGGCTGCAATACTTATAAAACAAGGGGTTACAATAGATGAGATAAAAAATAAATCAATAGAAGATAATATTTTTCAACTTGAAAGTGAAGCCAGAAAGAAGGAAGTTGCATCAATTATTGCTGCAAGACTTAAAGAGTTAGATGAATTTGTAATAGATAAGATATCAGAAGGTAATGTAGAAACTTCGAAAGTGCTTGTTTTATATGCTATTATAAAAACAGATAGGTTATTTTTTGAATTTATGAATGAAAATTATAAGGAAAAATTATTATTAAGAGATTTGTTTTTAAGAGATAAAGATTTTAATGCATTTTTTCAAAGTAAAAGAGAGCAAAGTGATAAAGTAGCCTCTTGGTCAGAATATACCTTTAAAAAGTTAAAACAGGTTTACATAAGAATTCTTTTTGAATGTGGACTTATTGAAAATCAAAAGGGAGATAGAGCAATAAAGACTCCTATATTAGAAAGTGAAGTAAAAGACTACCTATATAAAATAGGAGATAAAATATATATAAATGCAATATTAGGAGATAGTGAGTAGACGAGGCATAATAATTATTTTGTGCTCTTTAGGAATGCAGGAGGCGTAACAATTAATAATTGTTACGTGCTTTTGAGGAATACAGGAGGGAAAAACATGAAAGATATATATCAGAGAATTGATGAAATATTACCGAAGATAACTGGGACAGCATTTAGGCAAAATAAAGGCTTAGGTAATGAAATTGGATTTTATGTTTTTGATTATGATCCAGAGTACGAACTTTTAGTAAGGGATAGGGTCCAATTTATAAAGGAAAAGGCTAAGGGCGCATATGGACTAAATATAGCCCAATTTGATCTTTATGAAATAATTATAGAAATGTTAGATTCAAAAGGATATCTTAAAAGAAATTTTGAAATGGAAGAGAAAAAAGGTAGTGAACATGTACTTTTTAAGGCTACTAAAGCAACACTTAGAATAACAGAAGATGATGATGTGTTCGTTAAATATATAGGAGAAAGGCTTGAAGGCGTCGATATAGTTTTTTTAACTGGAGTAGGAAAGGCATGGCCCATAATAAGGTCACATACTATTCTAAATAATCTACATAGGATTGTAGAAAATCAACCACTTGTAATGTTCTTTCCGGGAACATATGATGGGGGATCACTTATGTTGTTTAACAGTTTAAAAGATGATAATTACTATAGAGCATTTTCATTAGTAGATAAATATTGAAATTACAGGGGGAAGGCTAAATGAACTTTATGCTAAAAGACATGTTTTACAAAAGAATAAATAGGGATATAAAAGGGGTTATAAAAGTTGGACAGGCAGATGATGAAAATATAAAACAAGAATTGGATGAGTATGTTGTAACATCGGAGTTAAATAAATATATTGATAGATTTTTTGAAGCCTATAAAACAGGTATATCAGGAACTACAGATAAAAATGGAGTATGGATTTCTGGTTTTTTTGGTAGTGGTAAGTCTCACTTTTTAAAGATACTTTCTTATCTTTTAGAAAATAGACAAATAGAAGGTAAAAACGCTATTAATTATTTCGATGATAAAAAATTAGATAGTTTCATTTTAGCCAACATGAAGCAAGCGGGAGATATACCTTGTGACGTTATTCTTTTCAACATAGATTCAAAATCTGATTCTGATTCCAAATCTAATAAAGATGCTATAGTTAAAGTTTTTAATAAGGTATTTAATGAAATGCAAGGGTTTTGTGGTTCTATGCCATGGATAGCAGACGTAGAAAGACAAATGGTTAAAGATGGTGTATATGATAATTTTAAAAATGTATTTAAAGAGTCATCAGGGAACACATGGGAGAAGTCTAGGGCGGATTTTTACTATGAAGAAGATGCAATAGTTGCGGCTCTTTCAAAAACAACTAAAATGAGTGAGGAAGCAGCAAGAAATTGGTACAATAAGTGCGAAGAAAACTATTCATTAAGTATAGACAACTTTGCGTCGAAGGTTAAAGAATATAGTGAGTCTAAAGGAAAGAACCACCATGTTGTTTTTTTAGTGGATGAAATAGGGCAGTACATAGGAGACAATACTGGGCTTATGCTAAATCTCCAAACAGTAGTAGAAGAGTTAGGAACTAAGTGTAGTGGCAAATGCTGGATTGTAGTTACATCACAAGAAGGCTTAGATGAATTTACAAAGGTTAAGGGAAATGACTTCTCAAAGATTCAAGGTAGGTTCAATACAAGGTTATCGCTATCATCTGGAAATGTTGATGAAGTAATTAAGAAACGTATACTTAGAAAAAAAGATAATGCAGCAAGTCATTTAAAAGCATTATACGAGCAAAAGGAATCTATAATAAAGAACCTTTTAACATTTACATCGGATACTGCTGAAATGAAACTATATAAAAATGGAGATGAATTTGCAGAGGTTTATCCATTTATACCTTACCAGTTTAACTTACTTCAATCAGCCTTTAATGGAGTTCGTGAACATGGAGCATCAGGTAAGAGTTTATCTAAGGGAGAAAGAAGTTTACTTGGGGCATACCAACAAGTTGCTATAGATTACATGGATGAGGATACTAATGTACTTATACCATTTTCAGCATTCTATAGAACTATAGAAACCTTTTTAGATTCATCAATAAGATCAGTTATTATTCATGCGGAAAAAAACAATAATTTAAATGAATATGATGTTGAAGTTTTAAAGCTATTATTCTTGATTAAGTATGTAAAAGAAGTTAAAGCTAATATAGAAAATCTATCTACATTATTAATAAGTGAAATAGATGCAGATAAGTTAGAGACAAAGAAAAAGGTTCAAGAATCTTTAAATAAACTAATAAGAGAAACACTAGTTCAAAAGAATGGTGATGAATATATATTCCTAACTAATGATGAGCAGGATGTAAATAAAGAAATTAAAAATATGGCAGTTGACAATGGAGAGGTTATTCAAAAGGCCGCTGAAATAATCTTTGATGATATATATGGAGATTCTAAATTCTCATACTCACGAAAGTATCAATTTACCTTTAATAAAATTGTAGATGATAGAGGTAGAGGACCACAAACAAATGAAATAGGAGTTAAGATTATAACTGCAAACTTTGATTTAGTAGGTGGAACAAGTGAAAGCGAATTAAAACTGATATCCACTAGGGAAAATAATGTAATTATAAACATTGCAAAGGCTGTTAATTATCTAGATGAAATAGAAAATGTATTAAAGATTGATGCTTACCTAAGAGTTAAGGGTGGATCAAAATCTAGTACGGCCATAGAAGATATTAAAACAAAGAAAAGCCGCGAAAGAGAAGATAGGGCAAAGAGAGTGAAATTTTTAATAGAAGAAGCGTTAAGAACTGCGCAGGTATATGTAAATGGTAGTCTTTTAGATATAAAAGAAAAAGGTGGAATAGACAGAATAAATGAAGGGTTAAGAGCCTTAATAGATTCTAAATACAATAAGATAAACTATATAAAGGAATTCAAAGAAAATTCCAAAGATCTTTATGATATTATAGATTCTAAATTAAATCAAATGTCATTAATAGATAATAATCCAAATAGACTGGCAGCAGATGAAGTTAATACTCATATACAAACTAGCTGCGCAAGAAATCTTCAAGTAACAGTTAAGAGTATATTAACTAAGTTCTCAAATTCTCCTTATGGATGGAAGGACATTGATATACAGGCTATCATAGTAAATTTATTCAAAAAACAAGATATTAAGGTTATATTAAATGGAGATGTATTAAACCCTAATAATAGAGAAATAGTAAATTATATAACTAAGCGAGATTATCTTGAAAGAGTTATAGTAAAGACTAGGGAAAAAGTAAATCAAAAATATATAGATGTGGTTCGAGACTTAAATAAAGACTTATTTGGATTCTCATCTCTGCCAAGCGATGAAGATGGGATAATGAGTATATTTAAAGATGAATGCAGGAAGGAACTTTCAAGAATTAATGAAATGCTTGTTAACTTTGCACTTAGAACAGCTTATCCAGGAGAAAAAACTTTAAAAGATGGTAAGAAATTATTTGCTGACGTAATAGAGGTTACAGACACAATAGACTTTTTTAAAAAAGTCTATGACTTAGAAGGTGACTTTTTAGAGTATGCAGATAATATTGATGAGATAAAAGGATTCTTTTATAAAAAAGAAAATGGAATAATAGAGTTTTCATCAAAGGGAGAGCAAAGAATCATATTTGATAATGCAATAGATAAGTTAAAGAATTATGAGGATAACAAAGAGTATATAGTGAATGATGATATAAAAGTAGTTACAGGAGAAATAAAAGAAATATTAAGAATGGGTAAACCATATTCTAAGATACCTACAATACCTCTTTTAATAGAAAAGTATAACAATAACATAGTAGCATTATTAGAAGAAGAAAGTGTTCCAGTAAAAGGCTTCATAGAAATGTGCAGGAAAGAGGTTTTTGAAACATTAGATGGATATGATTTTAAATGTAAGTTCGAGAGTAGGGTAATGGATGAATTCAATAGTCTTTATGCAAGACTCGACAGTGCAAGTAGTTTTGCTGTACTTTCATCCATGTCAGACCTTGCGGAGAAGGTTAAATTAAGGTGGATTAAGGAAATAGTAACAGAGGATGAAGAACAAAAAAGAATAAAGGCTAAAGAAATACAAGAGGCAAATAGAGTAGCAGAAGGAAACGGAAAGTTCGAAACAAAAACGATTACGTCACCTCATATAGTAGATATTATACCAGCGGTAGTCATAAGAACTAAAACTTTAAGCATGAGAGAGTTAGTTAAAGGGCAAAAGACAATAAAAAACAATGATGATATAGATGAAGTTGTAGAAGCACTTCGATCAAAATTAAGACAAGAATTAGACACGGATACAATAATAAGTTTAGTATAAAACTTGAGGGGAGATAATTCTCCCCTAGTTTGTACATATGGAGGAATTTAAATGGATAAGAATAAGATAAAATCCTTTGCTATATGGGCTAGAAGAAAATTAATAAGTTCAGTTGCAGATAGAGCAAGGTATATAGGGTTATATATAGATAGTAATGGTGATTTCAATGAAACTAAAGCAGAATTGGTTCAAGGTGGTTTCAAACTAAAAGGTATGGATGGAGTTTTTAAATTATCTTATAAAGATAGAGAAGTTTTAGTTAATAGAATAAAATCTTATGAGGATAAGAAAAAAGGTTTTGAGCAAGTAGTTGAAGAAGTAGCCTATACTTGGTTCAATAGATTTATGGGACTTAGATATATGGAGGTAAATGACTATCTTCCAAGTGGTATAAGAGTTCTTTCATCAGAGGTAGAAGGAAAAACAGAACCGGATGTTTTAACTAGAGTTTCAGAGGTATTAGATGAACTAAATAAATTTAATAAAGTTACGGATAAACAATTTCTAAATCCAGAAGAGATTTATGAACTTTTAGATTCTGGAAAAACAGAAGATAGGGAAAAGGCATATGGAAAAATATTAGTGAAGCAATGTAATGAATTAGGAAGAATAATACATCAAATGTTTGAAGAAATAACTGACTATACCGAGTTACTTCTACCTGATAACCTTTTAGAAGAAGGTTCTGTGATAAGAAAAATGGTAGAAGATATAGAAGAAACAGACTGGAAAGAAGAAGTAGAAATAATAGGTTGGATGTATCAATACTACATATCAGAAAAGAAGGATGAAGTATTTGCAGACTTAAAGAAAAACATAAAGATAACAAAAGAAAATATACCAGCAGCAACGCAATTATTCACTCCAAAGTGGATAGTTAAGTATATGGTAGAAAACTCATTAGGTAGATTATGGCTAGAAGGACACCCAAATGAGGAACTTCAAAAAGAGTGGAAATATTACCTAGAAGAAGCAAAACAAGAGCAAGAGGTAGAAGAAGAATTAAAGAAAATAAGAGAAGAGCACAGTAAACTAAAACCAGAGGATATAAAGGTACTAGATCCATGTATGGGTTCAGGACATATCTTAGTTTATGCATTTGATGTGCTATATGAAATATACAAAAATGCAGGGTATTCTGAAAGAGAAATACCAAGAATGATACTACAAAATAATCTATATGGGTTAGACATAGATGATAGAGCAGCACAACTAGCATCATTTGCTTTAATAATGAAGGCTAGACATTATAATAGAAGATTGTTTAGAGAGATGGAAAGAGAAAGTTTAGAGTTAAATTTATGCTCGATACAAGAAAGTAATGGACTATCTAAAGAGGCTGTGGAATACTTCATAGGTGAAAATGAAGATTTGAGAAAATATCTTGAATATTTAGTTGAGGTGTTTAGTGATGCTAAAGAATATGGTTCAATACTGGAAGTTAAGGAAATTGATTTTGGTGCTATTGAAAAAAGATTATCGGAAATAAAAGCATTTGAGCAAACTAATAGTGAGGATAGTATTGGATTTCCTATAGAATTCCCATTACAAATAGATATTTTCACAAATAAGAACAGAAATATTGTGTTAGAAAAAATACCTATTCTTGTTAAGCAAGGGAGGATAATGAGTAAGAAGTATGAGGTTTGTATCACTAATCCTCCGTATATGGCGAATAAGAATATGAATATTAGGTTAAGTAAGTATATTAATAAATATTATAGTAGTTGTAAAGTTGATTTGTATTCAGTATTTATAAAGAAGGCGATGAGTTTTACAAAAAAATATACTTCTTTAATAACTCAACAGTCTTGGATGTTTACGTCAACATTTGAGGATTTAAGAGTGGATATAGTAGAAACGAAACTAATATCATCATTAGTTCATCTTGGTGCGAGGGCGTTTAGTGAAATTGGAGGAGAAGTTGTTCAAACAGTAGCATTTGTACTTGGTAAAGATGGTAGAACTAATGAGTATATAGGAAATTTTATAAAACTATCCTCGATAAATGATAGTTTTGAAAAAGAAAGGCAATTTTTTAATGATAATAATTTATTTAAAGCATCCACTTCAAGTTTCAAGGGGATTGAAATGAATCCAATAGCATATTGGTGTTCTGAAAAATTTATAAGTGTTTTTAAAAAAGGAAAATATTTAAAGTCAATTTGTGAGCCTAAGGCAGGATTGGCTACGGGAGATAATACTATCTTTCAAAAATATTGGTTTGAAATAGATTATAATTTAATAGGATTCAATTATAAAGATTGCAATGAAACTTTAAATGTACAAGATAAGTGGTTCCCTTGTAATAGTGGTGGAGAGCATAGAAAATGGTATGGGAATCATGAAATGGTAGTTGAATGGCAAGATGATGGTAAGAAGATAAGAAATTTTAAAAGTGATTCAGGGAAATTAAAATCAAGACCACAAAATACAATCTATTATTTTAAAAAAGGAATTACGTGGAATAAAATTAGTACGGGAAACTTTTCAGTAAGGTATAAAGAAGAAGGGTTTATTTTTGATGATACTAGCAGATCAGCATTTATTGAAAATTATGATGATTTATTATTAATATTAGGTTTATTAACAACAAAATTATCAAAAATAATTCTTAATATATTAAATCCTACATTAAGTTATACCAATGCTGATATTTCAAGGATACCAGTATTAATTGATGATATTAGAAAAAATAGTATTAAAATATTAGATATTGTAAGATGGTGTATTAAAAAATCAAGAGATGATTGGGATTCATTTCAAACCTCATGGGATTTTAAAACTCATCCTTGCTTAAAGTTATTAGATAAAGGAGAACAATATAGATTAAGTGCTATATTTAGAATATGGGAAACAGAATGTGAAGAGACTTTTGAACAGTTGAAGAATAACGAAGAAGAGTTAAATAGACTATTCATTGATATTTATGGCTTACAAGATGAATTAACTCCAGATGTTGAGGACAAAGACATTACTATTAGAAAAGCAGATAGAGAAAGAGATATTAAGTCATTTATTTCATATGCTGTTGGTTGTATGTTAGGTAGATATTCTATTGATGCAGAAGGTCTTATTTATGCTGGCGGAGACTTTAAGGATAAGTGGAATTTAGAAGATAAAAAGGTTAGAAAGATAGAGACGGATGAAGAAGGCAATATAATATCAGATTCATGGGTTGAGGCTACTTTATTACCTGATGGTGACAATGTTATTCTTATTACAGAGGATGAATATTTTGAAGATGATATAGTTTCAAGATTTATTGATTTTGTTAGAACTGTTTATAGTGATGAAACTTTAGAGGAAAACTTAGATTTTATTGCTGATTCTATTGGTAGAAAGCCTTCTGAAACTGCAAGACAGGCAATTAGAATATACTTTATTAAAGGTTTCTACAAGGATCACTTAAAGGTTTATAAAAAGAGACCTATTTACTGGATGTTTGAGTCAGGTAAGAATGATGGATTTAAGGCTTTAGTTTATATGCATAGATATAACGAACAAACTGTTGCAAAGGTTAGAACGGATTATCTTCATACATTACAAAGAAAGTATGAAGCAGAGATGCAAAGGCAACAATTAATAGTAGACTCAGAAGAATACACTATAAAAGATAGAACTGTTGCTAAAAAGAAGATAGATAGAATATCAAAGCAGATAGAAGAGTGTAGAGAGTATGATCAAGTAGTAGCCCATTTAGCAAATGAGAAAATATCTATTGATTTAGATGATGGGGTTAAGGTTAACTATGAAAAGTTCCAAGGGGTTAAGGTTATTAACTCTAAGGAAAAGGAAGTTAAGATGGATTTACTGGCAAATATAAAATAGTGAGGACTATATATAGAAGTATTGGAAATAATAAATAAAGTATAATTTTAAGAGTTTGTACAGCTATAGCTAGATTAGTATAAGTGTGAAAAATCACTAAATATGAGAGGTGAAAAGTATGATATTAAAAAATGTAACTATTGAAAACTTCAGAATGATTGAAAATTGTAAAATTGAATTTGATAGTAAATTCAATCTAATTATAGGCAATAACGCAACAGGGAAAACATCAGTTTTAGAAGCTATTAAGGTAGGCTTGGGTGGATTTTTAGCAGGTGTAGATGGGGTAAAAACAGTACACTTTTCTAAAGATGATGTTAGAAGGACTAGCAGTTTGATGGGAATGGGCTCATATGATATCCAATATCATACACCAACCACAGTTCATTGTGTTACAGATTTCGATGGTAAAGAAATAATATGGAATAGAAGTAAAAGTAGTTATCAAAGTTCAAGAACGACAGTAATGCCTAAAAAAATATCTAATTATTCTAGTAAAATAATACAAGAAAAAAATAGTATTCTCCCGATAATTAGTTATCAGAGTGCAGGCAGGATGTGGTCTCAGAAACGTGATAAGTGGGAAGATGTTTTTAAAGGTAATTATTCAAGAAGTGTTGGGTATACAGATTGTTTAGCTTCAGAGTCAAACATTAAACTAATTACTAACTGGTGTAAAAGGATGGAGCAAATATCCTGGCAACAAGAAAAAAAGATTGCGGAATATGAGGCAGTTAAAAAAGCGGTTAGTATATTTATGAACACACTTGAAAATTGTGATAACAAAAGCACAATATTTTATGATAAACGAACAGAAGAGTTAGTTTATTCCTCTGAGGGAGAAACAATTCCAATGAGATTTATGAGTGCTGGTTATCGCAGCTTGATTGGAATGATAGTTGATATTGCATATAGAATGGCAGTGCTAAATCCCAATCTAGAAGAGGATATAATTGAAAAAACAAATGGCATTATTTTAATAGATGAAATAGATGTACATATTCATCCGAAATGGCAATGGAAAATTGTTGACGCTTTGATGAATACATTCCCTAGCGTACAGTTTATTGCAACTACGCATTCACCTATAGTAGTTGCATCCTGTAAAGACAAAAATATAATAAACCTTTTTGATTCGGATAAATCTACAAGTAGAATTGAATTTGCTAACAATTATAAAAAATCAGCATATGGATGGCAAGTCAATGATGTTTTGAAAGAATATATGGAGGTTGATGAAAGAAGTCCAGAATTTAAAGTGAAATTAAAAGAAATTGAAAAACTATCACTTGAAAAAATCAAGAAGCAGCTAACAGAAGAAGGAAAAACAAAGCTGAAAGAATTAAAAGATGAGATCTATTCTAATTTACCTGAGAATGATGCTGTAATAGAGGTAACAGAATTAGGAACAATTGAAGAAATTATTAATGGAAGAGGAGAATAAAATGCATAAGGTGAATAGGGGTATAAAACCTAAAAGCTTAAATGATAATGATCTGGAATGGACAAGGGATTTGTTAGTACAAGTACCCCTGAATAATACCTTTACTGATATACCTTCAAAATATGTTAATAAATACAAACAAGAAGATGTAAAACAAGTATTAATCGAGATGTATGAAGGGTTATGTTGTTATTGTGAATCACCAATTGGAGTACAGACTTATGAACAGATTGAACATTTAAAACCAAAAAGTATTTTTCCTCAGTTTTGTTTTGAATGGACTAATCTTCATTTATCTTGTCAAGTTTGTAATATTAGTTATAAGAAAACTAATTGGGATAAAGATAATCCTATATTAGACCCAACTGTAGACAAAATAGAAGATTTTCTAGAAATAGACTTGGAAAGTGGAGAAATAGTTCCAATAAACAATAATGCAAGAGCGAATACGACAATTGAACACACTGGCTTAAATAGGGATAATTTGGTTAAACGTAGAAAGAGCATAATTATTACAATGAAAAAGCTTCTTATAATAGCGGTAAATGCAAATGAAATTGATGACTTTAAAGAAATACTTGAAATAATGTCAGAAGATATGGGATATAAATTACTTATTAATACTTTTATAAAAAAGTTATAAATCACAAAATAAATATTGCACAAGTGACTTTTCCAGTTTTTGAAACAATATGAAAAGTTGAAAGAAAAGATATTATTTGGGGGCAATATTTTAGAGAAATGCCAAATGGTTACCAGATAAAAAATCAAGATAAATAGAATTTATATCGGACATAGTGGTGAACACTTAGATATTGCTGGTTAAATAGTATATGTATAAATCTATAGGTTAATTGTAATATTTATTCTATGGATTTTACTTTAGTAAAGAGGTGTATATATGAACTTACAAGAAATAAGAAATTTTCTAAAAGAGTTATTTTCAAAGCCGTTAGGTGATGCAAAGAAACGGCATATTGTATTTTGGTATGACAGCAATGAAGATTTCGCTCAGGATATAGATGATTTTGATATAGAGAATATTAAGGTTGTTAAGTTAACAAATAAAAATGCCTTTTGGGTTAAGTACCATATAGAAAAAGAGGATACAACTAGTAATATACTTGTGTATGCTAATATGGAAAAGCCAAGACCGGCGGAAGACTGGCTTTATGATATTTTTCGCTATAGTGAAGAGTTCACCACAGATAGGGCAACTGTAATTATGAGAGAATTAAAGGTTGCGGATGCTTCCCTTAAAGAGGAGTTTAAACTTTATAATATCTTCTTTAAAAATAAGGAAAGAATAACAGCCTTTAAGAACTTAAATATACAAGGTTACACAAAGGAAAAGGTTCATATTGGTGTTCTTGCAGTTTTAACTAAGGTGAAGTTTATGGATATAGAAGAAATATTAAAGGCTATATTAAAAGAATACCTAGATGGAAGCAGCAAGATATATGAGGATATAAAGAAGTTTGGTGATTTAGACTCATTATGGAATTTAATAGTTAAATATTATGGTTATGGATTTGAAGAGAAGAGTTTAGAAAGATTTATGGCTATGCTTTTAGTTACAAATATGAATGAAACAATTAAATTTGAACTTCCAAAGCAATATGATACCTTTATATCAAAGAAAGCAACTAACTGCGTAGTGTTTATAAATCATTTCATGAACAGCACTAAAGATGGAGAATACTATGACAAAATGCAAGAACTTATTTCAGATAAGTTAAAGATAGATGATTTACTAGAAAAAAATAGTTCAGACACGTTTATAAATTGTGATATTTTTGAGGAAATTGATAAAATATTTATTAGGAGAATTACTAATCTTTTAAAGGATGAGGTAGAGGAGTATAACAAGTATTTAAACATTATAAGCGCAAGAAGAACTATGCATTTCTATAAAAAATATGAAAGCGAATATAAAGCAATAAAATGGGCTATAAATCTATTAAGCAAGAAGAGAGAGTTAGCTTCAATTATAAAGACAGAATCCTCTTATGATATGTTTAAATCTTATGTTAAAGATTATTATCAAATAGATAAAGCCTATAGGAAGTTTTACTATCATTTTGACAACTGTTTAGATAAAGATGAATTAAGTAATTTAAAAGAAAGAATTGAAAATGTATATAACAATTGGTATGTGCAAGAGTTATCTATTAAATGGTTTAATTCCTTAGAAAAACGAGAGACCTGGAGAATTGAAGGATTAAGATGTCAGGATAAATTTTATAGTGAGTTTATTAAATATGGAAAAGAAAGAGTTTTTGTAATAATATCTGATGGTTTAAGATATGAGAGTGCGCAGGAACTTACTATTAGGCTTACCAATGAAAGAAAGGGCAAGGTAGAACTTGATTATATGCAAGGGGTACTTCCTTCTTATACAAAACTAGGCATGGCATCTTTACTTCCAAATAAAAACATAGAAATTAATGATAAATATGACGTATTAGTAAATGGGATTAGTAGCAATGGAACTGAAAATAGAAATACTATTTTAAAGATGGAAAATCCTAATTCACTAGCAATTACCTATGACAAAGTTATGGATATGGATATGGATGAAATAAGAAAAGTCTTTATAGGACTGGATGTAGTTTATATTTATCATAATACTATAGATGCGAGAGGAGATCATGCATCAACAGAAAGGGAGGTATTTGCAGCAACAGAACTTGCATTTACTGAGATTATTACATTGGTTAATAAATTAGTTAATAGGGTAAGTGCTGCAAGCATAGTTATCACAGCAGATCATGGGTATCTTTATAAAAGGAATGCTATGGAGCAAAGTGATAAGATATCAGGATCTAAGTTAGATGATGGTGAAGATAGTAGAAGATTTATATTAACATCAAGTACTGATTCACTAGAAGGAACTGTGGCCTTTAGTATGGATTATTTATTAGGGTCCGGATCTAATAAAAATGTTATCTCGCCAAGAGGAACATCTAGATTTAAGCTGCAAGGTGCAGGTGCTAACTATGTTCATGGTGGAGCAATGCTGCAGGAAGTAGTGATACCCGTAATTAAGTTTAAAAATGATAGAAGTGCATCATCAGTTAATGATATAAGAAAGGCTAGCATATCACTAACAAGTATAACAAGAAAAATAACCAATATTATAACTTACTTTGAATTCTTTCAAGAAGAAAAGATTCAAGACAAGGTTATAGCACAAAAAATTAAATGTTATTTTGAAGATGAAGAGGGTATCAGGATATCTAATGAAAATCTTATAATTGGGGATTCAAGATCAGAAAATCCATTAGAAAGAACTTATAGAGAAAAGTTTGTATTAAAAAGTATTGCTTATGATAAGACAAAACAATACTTCTTAGTAATGCAAGATGATGAGGACAGTAATGGAAAATACGCGAGAATACCTTATACAATTGATATTGCTATAATTGATGAATTTGGATTTTAAAGACATTTCATAGAATAGTCCAAGTAATCATATATATTTTTGAATATGCCTGAATTAGAGAGGGATTAATATGGATGAATTAAGTATAAAACTTAATAGCCATTTTGGGGGAAAAGTGGTTAGAAAAGATTTAACACAAAAATTGAAGCAGGGAGCAAATGTCCCTACATATGTACTTGAGTATTTGCTTGGAATGTATTGTGCTACAGATGATGATGACAGTATAAATGACGGTGTTGAAAGAGTTAAAAATATATTGGCAGATAACTTTGTAAGACCAGATGAGGCTGAAAAAATAAAATCCAAGATAAGAGAAATGTCTAGGTATACTGTTATTGATAAACTTACAGTAAAGTTAAATGAGAAGAGAGATATTTATGTAGCAGAGTTTTCAAATTTAGGCTTAAAAGATGTTGAGATAGATTCTAAATATGTTAAAGACTATGAGAAACTTTTAGGTGGTGGAATCTGGTGTATTATAAAGATTCAATATTTATATGATGAAACTACAAAGAATGCATCTCCGTTTCTAGTAGAGACGGTGACCCCAATTCAAATGCCTAATATGGATATGGATGAACTTATAGAAGGTAGAAAGCAATTTACTAAAGAAGAGTGGATTGATATTCTTATAAAATCTATAGGAATGGAGCCCACACAATTAAAATATCAAGTTAAATGGCATATGCTTCTTAGAATGGTGCCTCTATGTGAAAATAACTATAATATGTGTGAACTTGGACCACGGGGAACTGGCAAATCACATTTATATAAGGAAATATCACCAAACTCAATATTAATTTCAGGTGGTCAAACTACGGTTGCCAACCTATTTTATAATATGTCTCAAAGAAAAATAGGATTAGTTGGCATGTGGGACACAGTAGCCTTTGATGAGGTTGCAGGAATGACATTTAAAGATAAAGATGCTATACAAATAATGAAGGACTACATGGCATCAGGTTCCTTTGCTAGAGGCAAGGAAGAAAAAGCAGCATCAGCATCTATGATTTTTCTTGGTAATATAAATCAAAGTGTAGATGTTTTATTAAAGACATCTCACCTATTTGATCCATTTCCAGAGATTATGGCTTATGATTCAGCCTTTTTTGATAGAATGCATTTTTATTTACCGGGATGGGAAATACCGAAAATGAGACCAGAGTTCTTTACAGATAGTTTTGGACTTATAACTGATTATCTTTCAGAGTATTTAAGAGAAATGAGAAAAAAAACTTTTGGAGATGCCATAGATAAATACTTTAAATTAGGTAATAACCTAAACCAAAGAGATGTTATAGCAGTTAGAAAAACAGTTTCAGGATTAGTTAAACTAATATATCCTCATGGTGAGTTCACTAAAGATGATATAGAAGAAATACTAAGATACGCTCTAGTTGGCAGAAGAAGAGTAAAAGAGCAGTTAAAGAAAATTGGTGGGATGGAATTTTATGATGTTCATTTTTCTTACATAGATAATGAAACTATGAGTGAAGAGTTTATATCAGTTCCAGAACAAGGTAGTGGTTCACTTATACCAGAAGGTGTTATGAAGGCAGGACAGATATATACTATAGGTGTAGGTGACTCGGGCATGATAGGAGTATATAAAATAGAAACGGAAGTAGTTAATGGAACAGGTAAGTTCGAAAAAACAGGATTAGGCTCTTGTAGAGATGCAAAGGAAAGTATAGAAACTGCATTTAGATTTTTCAAAGCAAATAGCAGAAATATAAGTGCATCTATATCAACTACTCAAAAAGACTACCTAATGCATATACAAGATGTAAATGGAGTTGGGATGACATCAAGCCTAGCATTATCAGCAATAATAGCAATGTGTTCAGGAGCCCTTATGAAACCAGTGCAAAGCCAGGTAGCAGTACTTGGTTCAGTTAGCATAGGCGGAACAATAAACAAGGTAGATGATTTAGCAAATACACTGCAAGTATGCTTAGATGCAGGCGCAAAAAAGATACTATTACCAATGGTTAACGCTGGAGATTTAGCAACAGTGCCACCAGAGTTATTTGCAAAATTTCAAATAATGTTTTATAGTGGGGCGGAAGATGCTGTATTTAAGGCTTTAGGAGTACAATAATAGATAGCAAATAAAAGTTGTTCACTTCATTTTCAATATTTGTAACGACTTTGGGGGATGTAACAATATAAAAAGGTTATAGATAAAACAAAAGAAGCTTGTAATAATAGTGATATGAATGTTTTAGATCATTTTGCTAAAGGTGCTCAAAGAGAAATAGAAGACTTAATGCTTTCAAGATATGCCTGTTATCTTATAGTTCAAAATGCTGATTCAAGAAAAAAAGTTGTTGCTCTAGGACAACCATATTTTGCGTCACAAACAAGAAAACAAGGATTAATAAATAATTTTAAGCAGGAATCAGAAGATAAAAAGATGTTAGCTATTAGAAATGAATTAGTAAATTTATTTGGTTTTTCTGAAAAACTATTAAAGTTAGATTTACAATTTGATACTATTGAAGAATGTAAGTTAAATGCAATTAATAGTATTGTACAGCATATTCCACCAGAGGCACAAGGAAAAGATTCAACAAAGGAGTGCATAATCTTTGAGGAAGCACTATTCATTAGTAATTTACTAAGAAGTAGTGGATTTTCTAAAAAGATAGTTTTTGCATCTTCAAACACTAAAAAATACTATAAAGACCGAAATCCTATCCCCAAAATTGCAGATGAATTAGAAAAATTTAAGATTGAGATTGCCACTTCACTTAATGAAGGGTACTATATAGCACAGAAATAAGATTAATATGATGTAATTTGCATAAAAGATAGTAAAAATACTTTAAATAAATTTTAAGGAGATAAAAACCATGTGCGAAGAAAGAATGTCCGTTCTGGAATTTAAAATTTAATTATTATTTTAGGACATAACTACAAGTAGATTAGTATTTGAATACAATATAGCACATTCGCAGTATAAGAAATTAATGGATTTAATGGATGAGTTTAGCGCTAACATTGAAAGTGGAAGTAAAATTTTTCATGGTACTTTTGAACAAAGAGTTTATGCGATTACAGGAAAATATGGAGACTATCATTTTTGTAGAAAAGTATAAATATTACATGGAAAGAAGATAAAAATGTGAAGAATAATGGACTGGTAGCAATCAATTTCTAATATTTCTAGTGTAGTAACTATAGCAAGTGCTTTTTTTCTGGAGTGGCATGGTACAAGACTAAAAGTTATTATTCTAAAATTGCTAAAAGTGACAGTTTTGAAAAGTTGTCTTCATTATCCAAAGATTTAATAGATATTAGCGAGTTATATTGAAATATTAAAAAGTTTCATAATACAGAAAGCAAGCGTGGTAAAAATCTGAAAAAAATAGTAGATAATCATTTGGATATAGATAGTAAGCTTAACCAAATAAGGAATGCTATTCCTTTAAAATATAAAGATATATTTGACTCTATTAGTAAAGCAAATAATCAGATAGATATGATTAATGCTGATAAATAGCATTTCGAAACTAATCCCTATTTTAATGAATTAGGTACTCATTTAGCTAATATTGAAAATGGATTAAACAAGAAAAAGAAAATCTTAGAGGGTTTTAAAGAAATAGTGAATTGCTCAACAAACATTAAATGTGTTAAATTTACTATAAAGGTGAGATGCAATATCATTTAATCGTCATAACTATTAAAACTAAATAAATTTTTAAATACCATATTATTCAAAATAATTTTACGATATACTGTAGCTATGGGAAATTTTCTAAAGAAGGTGATACGAATGAAACTAAATAAATTAGCGGATAAATTTAAAATTGATTGGACTAATTTTCTTATAATAGAAGATTGTAGATTTTATAATGATCAATCTGTATTTGATATTTCCTCAAAAGACTTCTTGACATTTGCAAAAGGTGATTATTATTGTTCAAATAAGCAAGGATTAATTAACGCATTGAGTAATGCTAAAAGAGCTATAGATTGCCAAGTTGATTGGATAATTACTTATTTAGGTTATGACTATTTAAAGTTTAATGGTGAAAATTATCCAAATATAAATAATATTATTGGTGAGTTTGAATCACAAAATGAAACTTTTAAGGATATTCCGTACAAATTAAAATTTGTACAGTCTATGGAAATAGCACCAGCATTTTTAGTATCGAAAATTAGGTCGTTAAGAAATAAGCTTGAGCATGAATATGCTATACCTAAAAAGCAAGACGTAAAAGAAGCTGTTGAAATAGCAGAATTATTCATTAATGCTACCGAAAATATAGTGCGTTCAAATATATGTAGTAGTTTTCAATTCGGTAGTAATTTTGATAATGAAACTCTTGAATTTAATGATACAAACTATTACATAGATTTTGATATTACTGAACATAAAAATATAAACATAAGGATATTTAATTCCGAAGAAAAAATATCTGAGACTATTATACCAACTGATGAAGAATATGTTTTCTTTATTAAAGCCATGGTCTCACATGAATTTCGCTATTTAGCGAAAGCATTTGGTAAAACTATTGATAATAAACATATTAAATATATTGTTGGATAGAGTAATACTTCGCATAAAATAGTTGTAGAAAGCAAAGACCTTGAATCCACTCCTGAAGTAAGCCTCTGGGATGTCTTGAGGAGTAAGGGCTACGACGTAGCATTTATTTTTAATGATGTAACAATAAAAACGAATAACACCTCAATATACTGTATTATTCAGAAATGGATTTTATGGTATTTTTGTGTCGTAATTTGAGAATAGAAGTAAACCGCTTACTATTATGGCTTGAAAAAAAAGGCAAAATCAACCGACATGCTGATTTATCTCCAGAGGAAGTTAAATCTATTTTTGATGTTACTGAAAACCTTAAACATAAAGCAATTCTCAGAGAGTATTGAAAAAGATATCATCCTACAGAATATTTATTTTCTGGAAGGGCACGTACAGATGCCATAACTCCACGTAGTGCTCAACGGATGCTGGAAAAATCCATAAAAAAATTAAAATTACTAAAAATTCAATTGTTCATATACTAAGACATTATGGTGAGTTCACCATAAAAGACATAGTGTTGCCACTCATTTATTGGATAATGGTACAGATATTTGTTATATTCAAAGGATTTTAGGACATACTCGAATAACTACTACCAGGATCTATCTACATCTTAGAAGAATGGATTTAATTAATATAAAGAGACCATTAGATATACTCTTAAATAAAAAAGATGAACAAGATGATTGAGATTCAAGATATATTCAATCAATATACTGATGAATATAGGAGAAATCATAAGTTGCCACTACATATCTTAAAGACTATGATTGATATTGAAGCTTGTAGAACAGCAGAGCTTGGTGGCCATGTAGACGAGTGTGATGAATGTGGTCAAGTGAGAGTTTCTTATAATTCCTGACGAAACAGGCACTGTCCTAAATGTCAAACTTTAGCCAAAGAAAAATGGCTTTAGAAAAGAAGATTTATTGCCCGTAGGGTATTTTCATGTAGTTTTCACTATACCTCAAGAACCTAACTATATAACGATTACAAACCAAAAAAATGTATTCTATTCTCTTTAATTCTGTTTCTGAAACACTACTTGAACTTTCAAAAGAACAAAAATATTTAGGAGCCGAAATTGGTTTTATGAGTATTCTTCATACCTGGGGTAAAAATCTTATGAAACACCCTCATATGCATTGTATAGTCCCAAGTGGTGGATTAACTTTTGATGGTAACAGATGGGTAAATTCAAAGAAGGACTTTTTCATTCCAGTGAAAGTGTTATCAAGGAAGTTTAGAGGTAAATTCTTATCTTATCTTAAAAAAGCTTATATAGTAATGATCTTAAATATAATACTGGAATTGAAAAACTAACAGAAAAACATATATTTCAGAGTTTTATAAATAAGTTATATAAAAAAGAATGGATTGTATACTGCAAACCTCCTTTTGGGAGTGCGGAGTACGTCCTTGAATACCTTGGTAGATATACTCATAGGGTAGCTATATCTAATCATAGGATTGTGAATTTAGAAAATGGCTATGTTACTTTCAAGTGGAGAGATTATAAAGACCATAATAAAGAAAAATTTATGACACTTACAGTAGATGAATTTATTAGAAGATTTCTCATGCATGTTCTTCCAAGAAAGTTTGTTAAGATTAGGCACTATGGAATATTAAGCAAAAGAAATAGGTTAACTAAGCTTAAGAAATGCAAAGAACTTACAGGTGCAGTGCAAAATAAAGAACAAAACTCAGAGGTTAAATTAAATGCGGCAGAGCTTCTTCTTAAGCTGACAGGTATAGATATAAACCTTTGCTCTTGCTGCGGCAAAGGTAAAATGATGACAAAAGAGAAGATAAATCGCCAAAACCATTCTCCGCCAGGAGAAATAAACAGAATAGCATAAAGTGTTTATTTAGGGGAGGAGGAAAGTATATCTATTTTTAGAAAATAATTAGTATTTTAAAGGGTTTTAGTTGCGTTTGTGGAAATTATAGTTAATAATCTTAATGTTAAAGCTACTTTCAGAAAGATAGGGAAGATTGAATCCCCATAGTAGCGGAGACGCGGCATCGTTCTATAGCTTGTTTCAGAAATTGAGCAATTTTGGTGGCTATCATCATTTAAGTATATACTTATGGTGATAGTTTTTATCGGCTCAACTTCTGAATCCAAACCTATTCAAATGAATCCAAACCTATTCAAAGTACGTCTTAACTAATAAATTTAAAGTGTGAAATATGTTCTTTGAAAATTGAATAATACGGTATTGAAAAATAAAAATGTTTACCATGGTTTACAAATAAAAGATAATTATACATATAAAAATATGCTATAATTACTATTAGTTAAGAGGAAAACATAAAAATTGTAAAGTAAAGATTATTTATATAATCCACAGACAAATAGAAGTTATATGTTTTATTAAATCATCATTTTCATGTAGAAAGGAGAAATGAATGCGTATAGAAAAATGGGGGTTTCTGCTATCATATGCGATCTATTTAGGCTTTTGTATTATTTTTTCAATAACAAGCAAAGATACTCCCGCTGTTAATACAATGATTTTTGCGATTACTATTGCTAGTACGTCCTTTTCAATATCCGACCTTATATTTACAAAATTAGATATTGATAAAAAGGAAAGAGAATCTTTATTTTCGTTATATCATTTAAGTGAATTTGCTAAAAGATTTTATATAAATAAAATAATGGAAAAATACAATGATAAAGCAGAGAAGATGGTTTCTGTATTGATGGAACTATTTGATGAAGCTGAATTAGAAAAAATCTTTTCTTGTAGCCTCACAGTAGAGGAGAAAGAAAATTACTTGAACAAGATAAAAGAATATTCAAATGATGGTGTTAAAGATTTTGTAAAAGATTTCTTTGAGACGGATAATAAAATGGCTATAGAAGATGATCAAGATGATAAAAAAAATACTTCTAAAATAATAAAATCTAGCAAATCAAATGAGCAAATTAAATACATACTGGCTTCAGGGATAGCAGTTATAGGACTTATTGCCTTATTGATAATATTGACTGAAAGAATTGAAGCAATACCATATATAAATAATGCACTCACTGGGCTGGCATTTCTTGCAGTGGTACTTAATTTATTATTGAAAGATTATTATAAAGCAAATTCTTTAAAAAGGCAGACCGAAGAAAAAAACAAGTTAATTGGAGATATAAGTAGACATAATAAATAAAATGATTCAATTTTAAAAGTTAAGATAAATTCCAATTTATCTTATTGAACAAAACAATCATTATACCTGGTTGAATAAATGTGTTTTTTCTTATTAAGTGTCGCAACTATTAAAACCGAATAATCCACTTAAAATACCGTATTATTCATTAAAGTGTACCCTATAGGATGGACAACTAATAAAATGTCTATCCTATAGGGTTTCTTTATGTATAATAAGACAAAGAGTATAAGAGTATAAGAGTAGGAGTGAATTAAAGGATGACTCCTGTTCAATACAGAAATCATCTGCTTAGTTTACTGTAGTATTTTTATATGTCCTTGACAAAGGGTATACATTACATTTGGATTTTACGGTATTTTAAGTGGATTTCAAAAATAGAGGCACAAGCGATTGCGTTTTTCAAAAGTATAGATGTCTGCATGAATCAAATCTTCATACGTGTAAAAATATTACAGTCCTAAATAATAAGCGCTAAGAACTTTTAAAAGGTTCGGGCGAATCTGCAAATCAAATTCCAATACGTGTTGGAATATCAAATCAGGTCTACTCTGAACGCTTTCAATATAATATAGCGGTTCCTTTTTAAATCTCCAATCGCCTGGAAATTTCAAATGCCTCGACGCTGAAGCATATTAAAATTAGGAGGCACATTTGAATGTCAAATACGAATACGTTGTCGTTTTTCAAATTCCAAAGCACTTGCGTTCTAAAGTGTTAATAGATAAGTTTCCAACCTTAACTCAATTACAATTGGATAACTTGGAGAGTCTGTGCTTGGAGAAGTTAATTCTCGGATTAATATTTTAATAGTTACTGCCTATGATCCAGTTATAGATGAATCAGATCTTAAAAATGAAGGTGTGAGCTTATCGATTACTATAGAATAGAATAGAATAGAATACAGTAAAATATTTGAAATAGGCAATCTCTTTGAAGATTGTCTATTTATTAAAAATAAATAAAGGGATAATAAAGAATTTGTAGAAATATATATATTAATTATATAATAATAAGAAATGTTGGTGAAATATTAATATATTAACAATATTAGTCTCATAAATAATTGGTCCTTTTTTAGAAATATTTATTATAATCAATGCGGCTCATGTACTATTAAGTTTTATGGTAGTAAATTGTTTTCTTATTTTTATGAATTTGGAAAGCAAGAATACGTTGATTGGAATTTCAATTATAATTATATTAACATCGTTAATTGTATTTGTGAGTACATATATCTGTTATTTATTTGCTAAGTACAAAAAAATATATAAGTTTAAAACATATTTTAAGTATAATTAATTAATTTATATATTTGGGGACTGCTATCACTTCTAACGCTTATCGAACCGAGTTTAATTAAAGAAACTTAAACTCAAGCATCACCACAATTATCAAATTATACATCGTGGGTAGCCATAGTTATATTTTTTATATTATCAATGAATTATTATATATTTCACGCTTTAATAATTAATAAATAGAACTAGAATTGAATACAATTGGGATTTATTTTAATTGATTCATGTATAGGCATGCAATATTACAATACAACTTTAAATAATTGGGGGTTAATATGAAATATTTAATGATGGATACTAATATTTATTTAGATATGGTTGTTTCAAGAAATGGAAGTCACAAGGCGAATTCATATGATCAATTAATGAAATTATTAAATTATGGAGAAATTAAGTTGGTTGTACCAAAGATAGTGATTACAGAGGTATTCAGACATATTGATAAAGAGATAGATAAAATAGGATATTCGATAAATAAGATTAAATCAAGAACAAACGATTTATATTGGATAAACCATGTTGAGGAATTGGAGACGTTCAATAAAAATCTTAAACCTGTAAAAAGTGGCATAAATGCCTTACTAACTGAATTTAATAAAAATAAAGATAAGTATAAATTGGAGTATGCGGAGCTATTTAATAAATTATTCTATAATGGAAATTCCATTATATTAGGAGAAAATGAGGATATAGTTTTTAAAGCTACACAGCGAAAGGTACATAAAATTATGCCATTTCATTATGGGGAAAAAGATGATAATAAAGACTCTATGCCCGATTCAATTATTATTGAAACATTAATTAATATAGAAGCATTAATAAAATTAAATATAGGAGATAAAATATACTTTATTTCCAGAAACACCGTCGACTTTTCAGATAATGATGATATCAATTTACTACATAAGGATATTACAACGGATTTAGAACTTAAAGGGTTAATTGATAGAGTTAACTATAGATTATTGTTTACAAAAATGTTACTAGAAGATTTTAAGGATGAAATAGAATCAGCTGGAATAACTGAACAGGTGGAAGTAGAAGCCGAGTACGAACGTACAGAGGCAATTGCAGAGAGTTATCAGGTACAGGATGATTCTGAACGAGAATCTGTAGGTTTATCATCATTATCTTCAGATTATGAAGATAAGCTATGGGACTTAGATGAAATAAGGGCACTAATGGATTTATTAGAGGAAATGAAAAATGATATACAAAGCAAATGTGAAGAATTTTCACAAGCTTACTATGATTTAGAAGAATGTATAAGAGATAAGAGCTTAGTAGAATTAGAAAAGGTTATTGGAAACAATGATTTAATGCAAGTGATGATAGGGCAATATAAAGACGAAGAAGATATTAAGGATGAAGTAATGTCATTTGTTGAATGGGTAATAGGCGATGAAGAGCATGCTAAATTTGGTGAAAATTTTAAAAATGAGGATTACTTCTCACTCAATAATACATTAGTAACTTTTTACGATTCATATAACAATGAGTATAAAATAGAAACGGAAGGATACATAAACCCATCGAGTGATGATGAAGATAGCGTATATATTAGATTCTATAAAGCAAATTCTTTACTAGAAGAAGGGAAAATTAGTATATATTATGGATTCATTAATATAAATGATGACGGAAATGTAGGTGATGGGGCAGAGGAAGAAATTGGTGTGAGTATCGATAAAATAATTGACAAACTATTAGAGGTAAAGGATGCAATAATTAGCGAACTTGATAATAGGATATTAAAATCAAAGCAATTCTTTGAGATAATAGAGTAAATAATTAAAGCTAATACTATCATATTAATAAAAACGAGTTTAACAATTAGAAGACATGTCAGTACCTCAAATAGAGGTACTGGCATGTCTCTCTTTATTTATAGGAGAATTTCACTCCTTCCATTTTGTGTGAGTTAATATATATATATATATATTAATAAGGATATTTATGGAGAAACTCGAGGGTAATCTAATGATTGTATTTATGTACCAAAGCTTAGTTGGAGATCTGAGGGATGCCTTGGGGCTTTATTTTTACCTTAATTTACAAATATTGCAGGAGAAAGTAGGGTTATGTTGAATATACTAGGTATGTAAATAAATCACATAGTCTATATTCTATAATAGTGACATAAATATTAGGAGATGATAATTTGGAACATGGGTTAAATTATTTTATTGATACAGATGCGTTTATTGAAGGTAATAAATGGTTAAGATATCCTCAAAGAAAGGCTCACAAGAGACTTTTAGAAACAATTAAAGCAGGTGATGAATCTCATAAGATTATTGTATTGGCAACGGGTGCAGGTAAAACTGGTGTAATTGCACTTGCACCTTATGGAATTAGTAAGGGAAGGGTTCTTGTAATCACTCCAAGTTTAGTTATTAGACAAGGTATATATGATGAATTTGATACGCGAACTGACTTTAACTTTTGGACTGATAAAAAAGTAATTTTGGATGATACAAAACTGCCTAAAGTGTATAGATATGCAGGATATAATACACCCTCAGATAAGAAAAGAGTTCTTAAATATTTAGATGAATCTAATATAGTTATAGCTAATATACATAAAGTTTTCAATAAAAAGTCTGAAAAACCACTAGTAAGTATACTTGATTCAGGTTTTTTTGACATGATAATAATAGACGAGGCACATCATGCTGCTGCTGATTCATGGTTGAACACTTTAGAATATTTTGATGCCAAAAAAATTGTTAAGTTAACTGCTACGCCGTATAGGGCAGATGAAAAAGAACTTGGCGGTGACATAATTTATACATATGATTTAGGAGATGCAATTGGAGATAGTATAGTCAAAAACATAGTATGTGAGGATTATACTACTCAAAAATTGGAGTTTCAGATTGATGGAGAAATCGTTGATAAGGAAACAGCATTAGATCGTATGGATAAAGGTTGGGTTACTAGGTCTGTGGCATATTCAATAGAGTGTAGTAAAACTATTGTTGAAATGAGTTTAAAAAAACTTAATGAAAAAAGAAACCTTGGCAAAGCTCACCACCAAATAATTGCTGTGGCGTGCGGGATTGAACATGCCAAACAAATCATGAGTTTATACCGTGAATATGGCTTAAAAGCAGATTATGTTGCTAGTGATCGACCACTTCTAGAATCTGAGAAAATTATTATAGATTTTAAAAAAGGTATATTGGATGTAATTGTTAATGTAGATATGCTTGCTGAAGGATTTGATCATCCTAATATCAGTATAGCAGCGATATTCAGACCTTTTAGAACATTAGCACCATATGCTCAATTTATCGGAAGATCTCTTAGAAAAATCCAAGGAGAAGATATTAATAATTCTATTGATAATATTGCTCATGTAATTTATCATAAGGAATTAAACTTAGATGATTTATGGGAATATTATACAGGGCAAAAGGAACAAGCTGAAAGAAAGAAAGTAATAGAATTGGAATATATTCGTGAAGAGTTTAGTGAGAAAAGTCGTAGTATTGGAGTGGTGAAAACATCAGGTGATATTATTTATTCTGCACAAACATTCTTATCTGATAATGTAAATAACGAATATTCTAATGCAATTTACGAAAGTATTCGAGGATTAGAAAATGAGACAAATAAAACTGTTGAAATGATGAAATCAGCAGGTGCATCGAATGAAGAAATAGAGGATTTTAGGGCCTTTAAACGTAAAAAACTTGATGAAAAGATAACTAGTAAAAGAGATAAACTAAGAGAAGAGTTGATAAGGGAAGGGTTGCAAATACATCATAAAGATGATATTATTAGCCAGGTGAACAATTTATTTGTAACAACTAAATTAGATCCTAAGGGGAATGAATTACCTATTAATACTTCAAGTATGTTCCTTAAGAGTTCTAATACGAATGATGAATATATTGCTAAATACATAAATAATAATCTTAAGAAAAAATTAAAAAGAGGCATTGATGAATGGGAAACATATGATTTTGAACAAGCTTCAATTTTATTGCCTATACTTATAGAAAAATTAAAAGAAAAAATGGAAAGGTTGAGGTATAAAAATGAATGATAAAATAAATGAAATCGCCAGTTTAATTATGTATAAAGGGATAACTATTAATTGCATTTTACAAGATGCACGTTTAAATGGTGATAATTACGAAATTAACAATAGTGACAATAATACAATTGTTACTATTAAGTCTTATGCTCCATATAATTTAAATATAATTGACACATATATATATGACAATGAAGAAAATCTTATTAAACAAATACTGTATATAAATGGTAAAGAGAAAACCGTATTTGATAAATATCAAGGGGTATTAGATTTAATTAATAACATTAATGCATCTAAAAATATTGCATCGTAACAAAAGTAATTAAGTGGGTGTAAAAAGATATAAATAAAAAACCTCAGGGAGAAAATCCTCGAGGTTTTATTATATTTTAAATTTAGGAAAAATAAGAGTGAGTATGTAGTAAGGTATATAGAATTTAAAAACTGTTTTGATAGAACATTAGCATTAGTATAAAAGAAATGCAATAAGGTTGCATTTATAAATTTAAAGAACCATTAGGGGCTCAAGGATACTGGAGTTTTATTTTTAGATATTAGCAGGAAATAAAATCTTTATGTAGAAATTATCAGGTGTATTAAAACGTGTAAGTTAATATTGCGAACTAATTAATTATACTAAGGAGAATATAAATGATTGATGAAAGACTAAAAATAGGTTTATACAACTTATCTAAAGCGACGTTGCCAAGCGAAGTTCTTAATGCTTGGTGCTTAATGGGAGACTCAAAAAAGGATAAATGTGCAATCATCTCATTAGAGGGGTACGATAAAAACATATATTCTAAAGCATTAAATAGGCTGATTAATTCAGATGATAGTCATTTTATGACATACTTTGAATCGGATAAATTATATTTTATAGATGATGAATTATTGGCAGGGATGTTTAAGAATAATAATGCCGATGTAAAATTTAAAATTGATTATTCATTAATGTTAGATACAAATTATTCTAGTTATATACATACTTTTGTTAATAATGATGATTGCTCACATATGAACAATGAAATATTTAATACAATTGACATTCTAATTCGAGAAGACTTTAATTTTGACTATTTATTCTATATTATTGAAAATTACAAAAATTCATTTTGCAATTCCAAAGTAGATAATATTATCCCTATTCAAGATATGAAGGCTGCTGTATATCAAAATTTAGTTAGCCTTGAATTATTTAAAAATATTGATAAAAAGGAATATTGCGACAATGGAACTATAAAATATAATATTTCCAAGCAAGAGTGTTATCTAATTGTTGATGGATTTTTTAGTGAGATATTTAGTTCGGCCGCGGGGAAAGATACGATGGAAGTATTTCTAAATATTCATAAAGGTATGGTATTGTTTCTAATTGGTGTTTTTAAAATTAGGTTTGAATCTAAGTCTGATTCACAATATAAGATTCGAGAACTATTTAAATATATGAACAGTATAACCGGTATATATCTACAGCGAGAGATGATAATTGCTCACCAGTATTTTATGAATCCTACAAATGTTCAAATCATTAATAAAGTTAATAAAGGTATGAACGAGAACAAGCTGTACAAGAGCATTGAAAACATTGCTTGGGATTTTGCTGTGCCAAGAATCATGGAGTTTTTTTTAAAAACCAGAGGTGAAGGTCGTTATTTTATTCCGTTATTTTTGACAAATGACAAAAATTTACGAAACTTGCTGAGATTACATAAAATCAAAGGTGTCACGTTCAATAAAGATGGAACACAATTTATACCAATATCTAGTATTAATTCTCAAGAATATTTTGAAGAACATAAATGCAACGTTGATTTTGACTCGCTTTTTAATGATGAGGCTATTAAAAAAAGGAATGAAAAACTTGAGCACAATAAAAAGACTAAGTTTAAATGCGTAGAAGTGGAGTTTTTTAAATTAGTTAAAGTTATGGAATGTAAATAAAGTGTTATGTGGAGTATCACTATCATCTAAGAAAATGAGCATATTCGTTTAAAATGAGAATATTACAAATTATATTTGTAATACAGATAGTGATCGTCAAGGGTAAATCATAGGAAAACGAAAAAAAAATTCTAGACAATTTTTAATAGTAATTATTAAAATAATTTATAAAAACACTGTATTATTAAAATGGATTTTAAGGTAAAATAAATTTTGATATCTACCAAGTGTGGAGTAAGTTAAATTTATTCTCTCTTTTACCCCTTATAGCTTAAGGGATAGACAATCATAGATTTAAAAGCAAAATGAGTATTTAAGACGCTTTGAACACTGTTCTTAAATTACTTAAAACGTCATTTTACGAACTCATTGGTCGCAAGCTCAGACTTTGTTAAAGACATAGAGTCATTTAGAGTATGCTTCGTATGTAGTATTATACTATAATAGGTACAAAATTATATAATTTAGTACAAAGACATTATATAAATTTAGTCTGGTTGGTGCAAACATTGTTGCAAAACAATAAAAAAGACTCTATCATTTAGCTTTAAAACTAAGTGATACAGTCTTTCTTTAGATTATATGGTGCCGGAGGCGGGAATCGAACCCGCACGGTATTGCTACCACTGGATTTTGAGTCCAGCGCGTCTGCCAGTTCCACCACTTCGGCATGTCTGACAAGAATTATTTTAACATATATATATAATTAATGCAATAGTTATAGTGAAAATTTATATCTGCTTTCATTTTGATTAAAGTATTTATTCCATATTAAGCAATGTAACATTTAATTTTCCACAATCAATTGAAAAAACCACTCAAGGTATAGTATTATATGTAGTGTACATGTAAATACTAATATAAAAAAATACATTTTATTGTATTGTTTAGTCAGGGGGGTAACATGAAAAGAATATTGGATGCTATCATTGAAAAAAATAGACACTATACTAAGGAAGGCAAAGTTGCCTCATATATACCAGAACTTTCTAAAGCAGATGGAGAGGCTCTAGGTATTTGCGTAACTACTCTTGATGGAGAAGAATTTTTCGCAGGGGATTATGAAACAAAATTTACAATACAAAGTATATCAAAGGTTGTTACACTTATGCTAGCCATAATTGATAATGGGGTAGAATATGTGTTTACTAAAATAGGAATGGAGCCTACAGAAGCTGGTTTTAATTCCATAATAAATTTAGAGAAAAATATTGACCAAAGACCTATAAACCCAATGATAAATGCTGGAGCAATTGCAGTAGTTTCATTAATTACAGGTGATACTGCAGAGGAAAAGTTTAATAGGATTTTAAAGTTTACGAGGAAAATTACAGGTAATCCTGATATTTATATTAACGAAGGTGTTTATACCTCTGAAAAAGCTACAGGGGATAGAAACAGATCACTGGCTTATTTCATGAAGAGCACAGGTGTTATTGAGGGTGATGTGGAAGAGGTTTTAGATGTATACTTTAAGCAGTGTTCAATGGAGGTCAATTGTAGGGATATAGCAAGAATAGGAGCTATGCTTGCTAATTCAGGTGTGATTTTTTCTAAGAATGAAAGAGTTTTATCTAGAGAAGCTACTAGAATAATTAAAACTATAATGGTTACTTGTGGCATGTATGATGGTTCAGGTAATTTTGCAGTACATATAGGAATACCTGCAAAAAGTGGTGTAGGTGGAGGTATAATGGCAGCAGTGCCTAGGAGAATGGGTGTTGGTGTAATTGGACCCGCGCTGGATCAAAAGGGTAATAGTATTGGTGGTATAAAGGTTTTAGAAGAATTGTCTAAGGAATTAGATTTAAGTATATTCTAAAAAAAATGTAATCATAGCAGAAAGAAGGGATTTAAAATGTCTAAAGAAAGGTTATTAATTTTAGATGGTCATAGTCTTATGTATAGAGCGTTTTATGCATTACCAGCCCTAACAAATTCAGATGGGATATATACTAATGCAGTTTATGGTTTTACAAATATGCTCTTAAAAATGAAAGAGGAATTTGAGCCAGATTATATTGTTACAACCTTCGACAGAAAGGCACCTACTTTTCGTCATGAAGAATATAGTGATTATAAGGCAGGTAGAAAGAAAATGCCTGATGAGCTTATAGGACAGTTTGCTATAGTTAGGGAACTTTTAGAGAAAATGGCTATAGACATTTTTGAATTAGATGGATTTGAAGCAGATGATTTAATAGGAACACTATCTGTAATTGGAGAAAAAGAGGGACTAGAAGTCTTTATAGTAACAGGAGACAGAGATGCACTTCAGCTTGCTACAGATAATGTTAAAGTTGTAATAAATAAAAAGGGAATGTCAGAAAAAGAAATATATGATAGAAATCGAATAATAGAGGATTTTGGAGTAACCCCTACTGAATTTATAGATGTAAAGGGCTTAATGGGAGATGCTTCGGATAATATTCCAGGAGTGCCAGGAGTTGGTGAAAAGACTGCTTATAAGCTTATAAAAGAATATAAGAGTATAGAAAATGTCCTTATGAATATTGAAAAGATTACTGGCAAAAAGCTTGTAGAAAATTTAATGACTTATAGTGAGCAGGCTATTTTTAGTAAAAAATTAGCTACTATTATTACTAGTGTGCCTATGGAAATAGATTTAGATTCAATTAAATCAAAAGAAAACTATGATGTACGTGCTGTAAAAGATTTATTCTATAAATTACAGTTTAAATCACTAATAGGAAAAATAGCAGATGATAAGGATTCAATTGAAGAAATATTTTCAGCTGATTTTACAGTAATAGATAAGCTACCAGCGCTTAAAAAATTAGTAGAAGAGGTTAAAGATACAATTTATATAATATTTGATATTACAGACGCCAATGTTTTTTCTAAAATTACTTTAAATAACATATACCTGAGTTATAAGGAAAAAAACTATGCTATTAAGGTTATTGACCTATTTAATGAAGATGAAGAAAAAGCTATAGGTTATTTAAAAACTTTGCTTGAAAGTAAAGATATTAAAAAGGTAAGCCATTCCTTAAAAAATGCTTATACAGCTCTTAATAAAAAAGGGATTGTGCTAGAAGCAGTAAAATTTGATACAGAACTATCAGCTTATTTGATAAATTCAGCCCAAAGTGAATATAGCTTAGAAACTCTTATTGATACATTTCTTAGAATTAGTATAGTAGGTGAGGGTGATGCAAAAGAGATTAATAAAGTAGCATTACTAAAAAAACTTTATGAACTATTAGAAGTGAAGATTAAAGAGTATAAAATGGAAGAACTTCTATATACCATGGAGCAACCCTTAACAGAGGCTATATCATATATGGAGGCAGAAGGGTTTACAATAGACAAGGATAAATTAACGGAACTTAACATAAAATTTGCAAAAGACATAAATGAAATGGAAAGCACTATTTTTGCATTAGCTGGAGAAGAATTTAATATTAAATCTCCAAAGCAATTAGGAAAGATATTATTTGAAAAATTAGATTTACCTGTTATAAAGAAAACAAAAACAGGATATTCAACTAATGCTGAGGTTTTAGAGGCACTAGTAGATAAGCATCCTATTATAACAGAAATAACTCGCTATAGAGGGCTTACAAAGATTTTTTCTACTTATATAGAGGGACTACAAGCGGTTATTGATACAGATTGTAGGATACATTCCAACTTTACTCAAACAGTAACTACAACAGGAAGATTATCAAGTACAGAGCCTAATTTGCAAAATATTCCTATAAAACATGAAATGGGTAGAGCTATAAGACGAGTATTTATACCACACAATGATCAGTGTGTTATTTTATCTGCGGATTATTCACAAATAGAGCTTAGAGTTTTGGCTCATATATCTGGGGATGAAAATTTAATTGAAGCTTTCATTAACCACAGTGATATTCATACCAAAACTGCTTCAGAGGTATTTAATGTACCGCTTCAAGAAGTTACATCACTTATGAGAAGTAATGCTAAAGCTGTAAACTTTGGAATAGTATATGGTATTGGAGAATTTAGCTTAGCAAAGGATATAAATGTATCTAGAAAAGAAGCTAAAATTTATATAGATGCCTATTTTGCAAGATATCCAAAAGTTAAGCAGTATATGGAGGATATAGTGGTTGAGGCTGAGAAAAATAATAGTGTTACCACAATCTTTAATAGAAGAAGAGCAATCCCTGAAATAAACTCCTCAAATAAAATTGTCCAGTCCTTTGGAAAAAGGCTTGCTATGAATACACCAATACAAGGGACAGCGGCAGATATTATTAAGCTGGCTATGGTAAATGTATTCCATAAATTAAAGGAGTCAGGGTTAAAAAGTACTCTAATACTTCAAGTACACGATGAATTAATATTAAATGTATATAAAGAGGAGGCACAGCAAGTTGAGAGTTTAGTTAAAGAGCAGATGGAAAATGTTATAAAACTTTCAGTTCCTCTAGAAGTAGGAATAAGCATTGGAGAAACTTGGTATGAGGCGAAGTAATTAAAAATTGAGAATTAAAGCCATAACTTTCAATTCTTAATTTAAAAAAGGGGAGGGAGAATATGCTTAAGGTAGGGATAACAGGTGGTATTGGTAGTGGGAAGAGTACAGTAACTAATATGCTAAAAGAAAAGCTCCTTCCCATTATTGATGCTGATATTGTAGCTAGAGAGGTTTTTATAATAAATCCTGAGGTAATCTCTCAAATTAAAGAAGAATTTGGGTATGAGTTTTTTGACGAGGAAGGTAAACTAAGGAGAAAAGAGCTTGGAAATTACATATTTAAAAATGATACCCTAAGAAAAAAGCTAGAGCGTATAATTATGCCTTTTATAATAAATGAAATAAATCGTAGGATAAAAGTCTATGAACAAGATAATTGTAAGATATGTTTTCTTGATGCGCCTACTTTAATAGAGAATAATTTACATACCAGTATGGATGTAATTATATTAGTTTGGGTAAGCAGTGATGTTCAGATACAAAGGATTATGCTTCGGGACGATTTAGATTTAGATGCGGCGATGGATAGAATAAGAGCTCAAATGCCAATAGATGAAAAAAGGAAGTTTGCGGATTTTATTATTGATAATGGAGGAAGCATTGAAAATACAAAGTTACAACTAGATTTGATTATTACACAATTAGAAAGGTTAGATGTGAAAGATGAAGTTTAAAAAAATTATAAAAATTTTATGCATAATTTTTTTGTGCATTATAGTAATTAATATTAAAAGTATTTTTAAAAGTTTTTATCCAATAAAATATGAAGAGCATATAGTTACGTATTCTCAAAGGTATAATGTAGATCCATGTTTGGTTGCGGCTGTAATTAAAGCAGAAAGTGATTTTAATGGAAAAGCTATGTCTAATAGAGGTGCCTATGGGCTTATGCAGATAATGCCAGATACTGGACTTTGGATTGCTCAAAATATGCAATTAAAAGACTATAAAGTAGAAAAATTATACGATAATGAAATTAATATTGCTATGGGATGTTGGTATATTAATAATTTAAATACCGAATTTAACGGAGATATAGATTTAGTGCTGGCGGCCTATAATGGTGGGCGTGGAAATGTTCAAAAGTGGCTTAAAAATAAAGAATATTCACAGGACGGAAAAAAAATAAATAACATTCCTTTTGGAGAAACCGATAAATATGTAAAAAAAGTAAAGACAAATTATAAAATTTATTTTAAACTATACGGTGACAAATTTAAGGTATCTTAAAAACAACTAATATATTGACAATTCATATTAAACTGATATATAATAAATCTTGTAGTTGTAAGCGGTGCAAGCCAATATGGCTATAAGATTTCCCTTTTATAATAAAAATAACATTTGCGATAGTGGCGGAATGGCAGACGCGCACGTTTAAGGGGCGTGTGGGAGACCATACGGGTTCAAGTCCCGTCTGTCGCACCAAGGTTTTATGGTTTTGGAATACTAAAAAAGAGAGGCGTACATGCCTCTCTTTTTTGAGTTATATACAAAAATAAATTATCAAGATAAACACTTGTAGGGTAGATTGTTTTTATCCTCTAGAAGCGGTTATAGAAGTAAAGGCTTGGAATGCAGGTAGGAATGTTCATAATCCAAGTTATGATGTGGTTAAATCGCAGATTACAGAGCGTTATGAAGTAGCTCAGGTTTATAGTGCCACTTGCAAATTTTTATTTAGCAGAAGCGTATCATCAATACTTTTCCATTAAAAATAAAGAAGATAGAGAAAAATCCAGGAGAGATGAATTTTTAAAAGAAATATGGAAAAACTAACATCTGAAAGAGGTGTTGTTTATGAAAGATAAAAAGAATAATTCTAATGAAAAACAGGAGAAGTCATTTAAGAATAAAGAAAATAATCCTGTTACTATGAACGGTGACAGTAACATGAGTAAACCTGTAAGAGGATTAAAGTAGCAAGGGAGATAAAGAGGGTGTGATTACCCTCTTTATTTTTATGGCATTTTTTCATTTGGTAGCGTGAACAAAGGGTATATTACGTGAAATGCATTTATAGTAATATACCCTTTCAAAAATTTATTATAAAAATTAGTATCAAAACGTTGCCTCTAGCATAAATTGTTAATGTATTAGTAATATGGAAAGTAGGGAGGGCAATGATGAATCTAGAGGGCAGAAACTTTGAAGATACAGACATGGATGAAGAATATGAAATGATTCCATTTGAACCTATGATGTATGGGTATGGGCAAATGAATAGCATGCCGAATATGGGTATGAACACAAGTATGGGTATGAACCCAAATATGGGTATGAACCCAAATATGGGTAGGCCAATGGAATACATGCAAGATGTAAATCCAAATATGGAAATGGACCCAGGTATGGGAATGAATCAATTTAATGAAGATATGTCTATGAATGGGCTTGATTCAATGTCTATGATGTATGGAGATGCATCTATGAAAGATTATGGGGATGAGAATGAAGGATTAAGGCAAATGGATAAATATGAAGATGAAGGTGAATATAATAATCAAAATAGAGTTAATCCAAAATACAATGATGTTGATGCTATTGTAAGAAAAATTGAAAGGTATAATCCTGCTATATTTAGAAGTTTGACTAGGTATGGTATGCCTTATGCAGAGGCAAGAAATATAGTTAGAAGAATTGTTAGACTTACACTTATGTATAGTGAGGAATAAAAATAGTCTTAAGTTCAACATAAAGCACAAATAAAATACAGAAATCATTTATTTTATAACCCTATAAAAACTTATAGGGTTATAAAACTTATATGGCATTTTAAATGCTTAGTAATATATACTTTTTTTATTGAAGGAAATTTAAATGTAATGTAGAATTAATTACTAACGTAGATTTTAATTATCCAAGAGGTGAGAATATGTTTAATATAGATATTGTGTTTGATGATGTTAGTATCATGAGTGTAGAAAAAGAAGATATTACTAAAATTGAAGATTGGATTAATTCTAAGCAAGGATTTAATATAGATGCGAGTCGGGATTACGGGATTGTGGATTTCTACGAAAGATATTTAGAGTATTATGTAAGTGAGGGAGAATACTTTCTTAAAGTTTTAAGGGATAGTGAACTTATAGGAATTATTAAAGGGAGAATAGAATTTAAAAATCCAAATGAAGTGTGGATTATGTGCTATTTAATAGAACTTGGATTATGTGATGTTGATGTAGCTACTAAAATTATTGATGAATTCATAAAACATTTGTATAAAAATTATGGAATACGTAATTTCTATACTTTTGTTTCAGCTGATAATAAGGGTATGATGAAAATATGGAAAAATAATAACTTTGAAATAAGTAGAGTAACAAGTAATTTTTTAGAAATAAATAGCAAAGACAAGGATATTTTAATTTTAAAAAAAGGATTTAATGTAAATAAAATGAAATAATGCTTATAATATTTAGTTCTTTCCAAAGGGCATTAAAGCTATTGACATTTTTATGAGAAATATTTACAATAAATTAAGCTGAATCCTATTTATATATAGGTACGGAGGAACCAAGAATTATGGGGTTAATCTAGAAAATAGTAGATATTTGCTAGTAGGGAGCCTTCAATCCCGAACCCGTCAGCTAACTTCGGAAGCTTTAGGAGGGAATGGAGTGAACACTTTAAAATCTAATTTAGTTAAAATGGAAGTTTTTCTATTATTCATAGGCTTTTTTACAAGTATGAAAACAGAAATGGTAAAAGCTGATATTGTAATTAAAGAGCCAACACAAGTTTTTCTTCGCTGTGTAACTTTTAAAACGGATAAGGTTATTAAAGTTCCAGAAAGAAGTGCGCAAAAAAAGAAAAAAGAAGTGGAAAAAAGATTATCTAGAGGTGGAATTTCAACTAAAGAATTAGTTGAAGGTAGCGAAATGGATTTAATTGCTTATGCCTATGATTTTATTGGAAAACCATACGTATGGGGAGCTTCGGGACCTAAATCCTTTGATTGTTCAGGCTTTACAAAGTATGTTTATAATGCTTTTGGAGTAGATTTACCACATTATACAGGTTCTCAAATAGGTGAGGGAAGTTCAGTACCTAGAGACAATCTAAAACAAGGAGATTTAATTTTCTTTAATACAGATGGACCAGTTTCACATGTTGGTATTTATGCAGGGGATGGAGAGTTTATACATGCCTCATCAGGAAGTAGGAAAGTTACAGTGAGTAATTTAGATAAAAGTTATTACAATGAAAGATTCGCTGGTGCAAGAAGAATACTCAATTAGATATACTATAATCCGACATTCATTGTCGGATTTTTTTTATCTATATATGTCTAATATATTTTCCTTTTTTTATTCTAAAATTAGTTTTCAAATAATAATATTTTAAATAAGGACTTATTAAGTTGGGGGATGTTAGAGTGAAATATACTAGATATAATTATAAACCACCTAGGAAAAAAAATAATTTTATGCTGGTTTTTATATTAATTATAATAGCAGCTATTGCACTGGGAAGCATATTTTCCAAACTATTACCTAAGAATAATACAAATGCAACTATAGGGGATAAAACTACTAAAATAGGTTTAGAAAAAGATAAAGTAACAAATAAAAATACTAAAGATACTTCTAAAGTAGTTTCTGAAAGCATTATTAATGAGTATGTAGGAATACAATGTGGTAACTTTAGTAACAAGGCAAACGCTTTGGTTTTGAAAAATAGTTTAATGAAGTCTGGTACACCCTTTATTATTGAAGAAAATAATTCAAATAGGGTTTTGCTTGGTATTTATCCCAAGGCTAGTATTGATATTATAGCTAAACAGTTACAAGCAAGTAAGATAGATTATGTTAAAATAAATTTTCAAGTGATTGGCAATGATGCCACCGGTTCACAAATCATTGAAATGGTAAATGCAGACCTTAAAATATTAAATAAACTTTCGGAAAAAGATATTAGTGCAGTTCAAACTGTTGAATTAAAAAAGTGGCTAGGAACGCTGCAAGGGGAGGATAAAAAAAGTGCAAGTTTTAATAGCATGACAGAAATAAAAGCATATTTAACTGCGATGCCTGCGGAATTAAAAAAAGAAAAAACAGAGGAAGGATATATATATATCTATAAATTTATAAAAAAGCTATCAAAGATATAAACAAATAATTTTTTATATTTTGTAAACAAATTGTAAAGAAGTTATATGAAATGAGATGTAAAATATAAAAATACAAGTGGATTATTAAAATCTATTTGTATTTTTTTAATGCAACTTTATAGACGTTGCAACCATAACTAAACCTTCTGAAATTATAAACTTTTCTTGAATAATATTTTATACACTTGTTAATGAATTTATTAAATGTTAAAATGTATAAGATATATAAGTAAAGTGGGGGTTATAATTTGAAAAGTGCAGAAAAAAGAAATTCATATTTTATTTTTTTTATGCTTATAGGAGCCATTTCTGGAAGTTTTATAGGTGAGTTATTAGGAAATAATATAGGTGCACTGAAATTTTTGAAGAATACATACACCATAGGCATGAATAAACCTATGCTTATAGATCTGAAAGTATTAGCCATAACTTTCGGTATAAATTTTAATATTAATATTATGTCTATTATAGGCATAGTTTTGGCAATAATATTATATAGAAAATATTAGGAGTGATGTAGTGGATATTATTTTAGCTTCTGCTTCGGTGCGAAGAGCGGAACTTTTAAAAAAAATAACTAGTAATTTTAAGATAAAGGTAAGTAATTTTAAAGAAAGTGACATACCCTTTTCTGGAAATTGTGGGGACTACGTTATGAACTTAGCAAGAGGAAAGGCCATGGATATTTGTAGTAGTGTGAAAAAACCAGCTGCTATAATAGGCTGTGATACTATTGTTTATTTTAAGGGCAAGGTTCTTGGAAAACCTAAAGATAGTGTGGAAGCTTTTCAAATGCTTAGTGATTTAAGTGACAATACGCATGAGGTATATACAGGAATTGCTGTAATAAACACTGAAACCCAAAAGATTTCAACGGAATATGTTTGTACGCAGGTGAAATTTTCAAAACTCTCCGATGTGGAAATAACTAAGTATATTGAGACAGGAGATCCTTTTGATAAAGCAGGAGCTTATGGTATACAAGGAGCAGCATCTTTATTTGTTGAAGAGTTAAAGGGTTGCTACTATAGTGTTATGGGGCTACCAGTGAATAAATTATATTTTATGTTAAGGGAGATGGGGGTCAATCTATAAAGGAGTTGTTTTATGGGTATGACCTTCAAAATCATGGATTTGCCTCAAAATGAAAGACCGAGGGAAAAGTTATTAAGGTATGGTGCTGAAACGCTTTCAAATAATGAACTATTAGCTATAATACTTAGAATAGGATCCAAAAATGAAAATATTATAAGTCTTTGTGGTAGAATTATTTCTGAGTGTGGCGGACTAAATGGACTTTTAAATTCAAATGCAGAAGAGTTTATGAATTTAAAGGGAATTGGGAAGGCTAAAGCAACACAACTTTTGGCTCTTACAGAAATTTCAAAAAGATTTAGAAGTTTTAAATCTGGAGAAGAGTATAAAATTACCACGCCAAAGGATGTTGCGCAGTATCTTATGGAGGAAATGAGATACTTAAAAAAAGAATATCTTAAATTAATTATGTTAAATACAAAAAATGTAATTATAAGCATAAAAGATATCTCAATTGGTAATTTAAATACTTCAATAGTTCATCCAAGAGAAGTTTTTTATGAAGCTATTAGAAAGTGTAGTGCTTCCGTGATTATTTGTCACAATCATCCTTCGGGAGATCCAACTCCCAGCGCGGAAGACATAAACATTACTACAAGACTTAAAGAATGTGGTAAATTACTAGGGATAGAATTGCTTGATCATATAATTATTGGTAATGGAACTTATACAAGTTTAAAAGAAAAAGGAATGCTTTAGATACGAAAGGAGAAATTATAATGGGAATATTTGGAACGTCTCGCGATATGGGAATAGATGTAGGAACAGCAAATACATTAATTTATATGAAGGGGAAAGGAATTGTACTAAGAGAACCTTCTGTTGTAGCTATAAATATAAATACTAATAAGGTACTAGCAGTTGGTGAAGAAGCAAAGCAGATGATAGGTAGAACTCCAGGTAACATTGTTGCCATTCGTCCTATGCAAGATGGAGTAATTGCAGATTTTGATATTACTGAAAAAATGCTTAAGCACTTTATTAATAAAGTCAGTTCAAAGGGATTTACAAGCCCGAGAATTGTAGTTGGATTTCCATCTGGTGTAACTGAAGTTGAAAAGAGAGCATTAGAGGACGCAACTAAAAGAGCAGGGGCAAGAGAGGCATATTTAATGGAAGAGCCGATGGCAGCAGCGATTGGAGCTGGACTTCCTGTAAATGAACCCACTGGAAGTATGATTGTGGACATTGGGGGCGGAACTACAGAGATTGCAATAATTTCACTGGGTGGAATTGTAACAAGTAAGTCTCTAAGAATGGCAGGGGATAAGTTAGATCAATCCATAATAGCCTTTATTAAAAAACAGTACAGTCTTATGATAGGTGAGAGAACTGCAGAAAACATTAAAATTGAGCTTGGATCAGCATTTGTTTTAGAGGATGATGATATGAGTATGCCTATAGTAGGAAGAGATTTAATATCAGGGCTTCCAAAAGTTATAGAGATAACACAAAAAGAAGTAAGAGAAGCACTTAGTGAACCAGTTCAAGAAATAATTGAGGCCATAATAACAACTCTTGAGAAAACTCCACCAGAGCTTGCATCCGATATAATGGAAAAAGGAATTATGTTAACTGGTGGCGGAGCATTATTAAAAGGAATTGATACACTTATAAACCGCGAAACACATATGCCTGTGCACATTGCTGAAAACCCACTTGATTGTGTTGCTATAGGAGCAGGAAAAGCTCTTGTTAATATAGACGTTATGAGTAAAAGAAGATAGATGAAATTCGCAAAAAATAAACTGGCAGTAGTTATTATAATACTGTCAGTTACATTTTTATCTTTAATAGGGTATAGTGCAAACAGAGAAAAAATGTCTTTCGTGGAGAATGGTGTGGGGGTAACTATAAACTCAGTGCAGGGTTTATTTTATAATGGGTTTCATAAGGTACTAAATTCTTTTAAATTTATAACAAATATCTCAAATGTTAAAAAAGAAAATGAAGAGTTAAAAAAAGCTAATACTGAGTTCAAAATAAAAGCATTACAATATGATACTTCGATAAAAGAAAATAAAAGATTAAAAAGTATGCTTAAATTTTCAGAGCAAAGTGATAAGTACAATTATATTGGTGCTACTATAACTGGACTAAGTGGAAGTAGTTTTTCAGATGGCTTTTATATAAACAAGGGATCAAGTGAAGGTATAAAAAAATTAATGATAGCTGTGACTGGAGAGGGGCTCGTAGGTCAGGTTACCTCCGTAAGTTCCAATTGGTCTATAGTGCAATGTTTATCTAATGAAAATATTGCAGTGGCGGGTCGTGTTGAAAGAACAAGCGATAATAATGGTATGGTAAAAGGCTATAAAGATGAGAATAATAAATTGCTTGCAGAAATACAAGGGCTTTCTTTAGATTCGGCTATAAAAAAAGGTGATGTAATAACAACATCTGGTCTTGGTGAAAGATATCCAGCTGGAATTAGAATAGGAAATGTGCTAAGTGTACATGCTGATAAAGGCAAAGTAATGAAAAGTGCTATAATAGATCCATATGTTGACTTTACAAAGATTGAAGAAGTTTTAATAGTGGTACCAAAAGATGTTATAAAAGATGAAGAAATGAAATATAAATATAAATATTAGGGGTTGTATTATGAAAAGAATATTAACAGTGGTATCTTTATGTATTCTATTTTTAATATTAGATAATACTTTGATGCCTTTACTTAAGATACGTGGTGCATGTCCAAGTTTAATATTTACTTTTGCGCTATGTTATTCTATAGTTAGTTCTCCAAAAGATGCAGTGATAATTGGAGTATTTACTGGAGCTCTTCAAGATTTGTATCTTTTAAACTGTTTTGGAATTAGTATGCTAACAAATATGCTTATGTGTCTTGTAGCTGCTCAAATAGGAAAAAGTATATTTATTGAAAAGGCACTTTTGCCAATAATATCATCTTTCATTTTAAGTGTAGTAAAAGGTTTAATAGTAGTTTCTATGATGTTCTTGATAAAGCAATATACCCATATAAATACAATATTTTATGACGGGATATACAATTTAATAGTTTCTATTTTTATGTATAAATTCGCATATAAACTTTCTCAAAAACAATACATGAAGAAAGAATGGAGATTTTAACGAGGTTGGTGAAATAGTGAGTAAGAAAAATAAAAACAAGAATGAATTTTCTAGATTTAACGTTTTAGTTGTAATTATGATCTTGATTTTTTCTGCTATTATTTGGAGACTAGTAGTTATACAAGTAATCAATGGAGAGTTATATAGGGAAACTGCAAATCAACAAAATCACAAGATGATATCAACAGTGGCTCCAAGAGGTGATATAATTGATAGAAACGGTAAAAAGCTGGCTGAAAGTAAACAAAGCTATATATTAACATTTACTAAAACCCAGGAGAGTGAAAAAAGTTTCTTTCCCACTATGGACAATGTATTTAAAACTCTTGATGCAAATAAGACAACTCAGATAGATGACTTCTTGCTTAAGATAAAGACTAGTGAAGATAAAAAAAGTACGGAGTATAGCTTCGATTTTGGTAAGACCCTAGATAAAACAACACAAAATTGGATCGAGCTTAGATTTAAAAAAGATAGAGGCTTTGAGGAGATAGTAATTAAAAAGCTTTATAAGGATAAAAAAATAGATGATTTAACAGATGAGCAAAAGAAAAAAGTTGACGAAGATATTTTAAAGATTACTCCAAAAGAAGTCTATAATGAATTAATAAAACAATACGGAATGATCGAAATTAAAGATTCTAAAAGCAAAGAACTGTTGAGGCGCTATATGTTGGTTAAGGATACTTTGAAGATGCAAAGTTTTTCTGGATATAAACCTATAACTATTGCTAATAATTTATCTAAAGACGTTGCTGGTATTTTTGAACAAATGCAGCCTGAAATTCCAGGCATAAGTGTTACAACTCAGCCAATTCGAGTTTATCCTGGCAAGGATCTAGGGTCAGCTTTCCTGGGGTATATTTCTAAGATAAATCCTTGGGACACCGATAAATATGAAGAACAAGGCTATGATATAAGTTCAGATTATATAGGTACTTCAGGAATTGAAGCAGCTTTTGAAGATGTTTTAAGGGGAACTAAGGGTCAAGAAAGTATTGCAGTTAATAAACAAGGCCGTAAAGTTAGTACACTAGGTCAGATTGAAACTTATCCTGGTCAAACAATACAACTTAATATAGATAAAAATATGCAATACGCTGCAGAGAAATCTTTAGATGCTGTGATGCTCAGCTTACAAAAGGCAGGGAAAAACACGGGGCAAAGTGTAGATACAACAAATGCAAACAGAGGCGCAGTGGTAGTGCTTGATGTTAATACAGGCAAGGTATTGGCACTGGCAAGTAGACCTGGCTATGATCCTAGTATTTTTGCAGAATCTGGGAATTCAACTAGCGAAATTAATAATTTATTAAATCCAAATATAGCTGGAATGGGACTAAAGTATATTCAAGATCGAGGGCTTGCTAACATTACAGGGGTGCTAAGCGATAAAGATATGGCGGAAAAATCTAAAGCTGAAAGAGAAAATATATTGCTTAATTATATGTTTCCTTTAGATAAAAGTGTAGCGGGTAATACTACAATAAGGAAGGATAATAATGATATTTTCCCAAAAGCAACTTTTAATTACGCAACTAAATCTCTAATACCACCTGGTTCTACTTTTAAGCCGCTTACAGCTATTGCGGGACTAGAAGAAGGAGTTATACAAGCAACTGATACAGTAAACGATGAGGGCCCATATAATAAGCGGTATCCATCTCTTACTGCTGCCTGTTGGAAGTTTAATGAGCAAGGTTATGGTCATGGATGGGTAGATCTTCAAAAGGCAATGAGAGAATCTTGTAATTATTATTTTTATGATGTAGCTGATAAACTTTTTGCAAAGGCTGGCGAAAATAAAGCAGGACTGGATCTACTAGCAAAATATGCATGGAAATTCGGTCTTGGTATAGACCCTAAAAGTAATGCAAAACCTGCTACAGGCATAGAGATACCAGAAAATTTTGGTCAGGTATATAATTATCAATCTAGTAAAGAAATATTAGCTAATATTCATATAAGTAATCTTGTAGGTTTTCTGCAAAAGGGAATAAACTCTACAGGAAGTAAATATAAACCGCTTGATACTGTTTCACAAAAGGAAAGTGGCACTAAGGACCAAATACAAGAAATTAAAAAAGTAAATGAAAAAAAACTTAAGTTTCAAGCTTTTCTTAAGACTGAAATGAAAAAAGATAATAAAAGCCCCTATAATTCAATTATACAAAGTTCACAGATTGCTATAAAGGAAGTTATTGAAGCTTCTAAGTCATTAAAAAACAATAATTACACAGATAGCGATATAAGAACTATGTCAGAAACTATATATTCGGAAATAAGTAATGCTAATACTGAAATTAATTCTGCAGCTAATGCATATTATGCAGCCATAGGGCAAGGGTTTAATGCGTTTACACCATTACAGTTAGCAAATTTTGTGTCTACTATGGTGAATGGTGGAAATAGATATGAAACGCATTTGGTAGATAAATTTTTAGATCCAGATGGAAATATAATTAAAGAAATTAAGCCTGTAGTTTTAGAAAAAACTAACGTAAATTCTAAAACAATTGATTCAATTAAAGAAGGAATGCTCGAAGTTACTAGTGATATTAACGGAACAGCATATTCTGTATTTAAAGATTTCCCTATACAAAGTGGAGGAAAAACAGGTTCTGCTACTTTTAATGACCTTACTCAAACTGCCTTAGGAAGGACTTCCTATGGATACTATATAGGCTTTGCACCCTATGACAAACCTAAAATAGCCGTTTGTGCAGTGGTTTTTGATGGAGGTCATGGTGGATGGGTTGCACCAGTTGCAAAAGCAGTTTACGAGCAATATTTTAAAGCAGAATTATTAAAATTAGATCCTAAATATAAATTTATGGTTAATCCAGATGAAAACACTAGTAATATAGATTTAAATACTGATGTAACTGGCAATGGTCACGATTAGTTTAATCATGAAAAAATGACTATTTTAAATAAACTCTAACAAATTTATTTGTTAGAGTTTATTTTTGTTTGGGCACATAAAAGCAATTTAGAATTTATTCTCAAATAATAAAAATACTCATAAAAATATACTTATATTGAAATTTAGCAGGAATTTGGCTTTAATGCATAGAATAAGTAGTTTAAGTTGAATTGTGGAAAAAATTTTAAAAGGTTGGTGAAATAGTGAGTAAGAAAAATAAAAAGGACAATGAGTTTTCTAGGTTTAACATTGTAACTTCCATTATGCTTGGAATTTTTTTTGTTATTATTTTGAGATTGGTTAACATACAGATAGTTAATTGTGAGTTATATAAACAAACTGCAAATAAGCAAAATCACAAGGTAATATCTACAATAGCTCCAAGAGGTGATATTATTGATAGAAAGGGTAAAAAATTTGCTAAAAGCAAGCAAAGTTATATATTAACATTTACTAATACAAAAGAAAGTGAAGAAAGTTTCTTTAGCACTATGGACAATGTGTTTAAAATTCTTGATGCTAACAAGGGAATTCAGATAGATGATTTTTTACTTAAGGTAAAGACTAGTGCAGATAAAAAAAAGACAATATATAGTTTTGATTTTAATAAGACTGTGGATAAAAAAACACAAAACTGGATAGAGCTCAGATTTAAAAAGGATAGAGGCTTTGACGATGAAGTTATTGAAAAGCTCTATAAGGATATAAAGAAAACTGATTTAAAGTCTGAGCAGGTAAAGAAAGTTGATGCAGCTCTTTTAAAGATTACTCCAGAGCAAGTATTTAATAAACTAATTAAAAATTATGGAATGGACGAAATTGTGGATTCTAAAAATAAAGAATTACTCCGCCGCTACATGCTAGTTAAGGACACGTTATACATGCAGAGTTATTCTGGATATAAGCCTGTAAATATCGCTAATAATTTAACAAAAGATGCTGCAGGTATTTTTGAGCAAATGCAACCTGAGATTCCAGGTGTTAGTGTTGCAACTGAGCCTATTCGAGTGTATCCTAATAAGGATTTAGGGTCAGCTTTCCTCGGGTATATCTCTAAGATAAATCCTTGGGACAAAGATAAATATGAGGAACAAGGCTATGATATAAGTACGGATTATATAGGTGCTTCAGGAATTGAGGCGGCCTTTGAAGATGATTTAAGGGGAACTAAGGGTCAAGAAAGTATTGAAGCTAATAAACAAGGACGGAAAATTAAGACATTAGGTGAAATCGAAACCTATCCTGGTAAGACAGTACAACTTAATATAGATAAAAATATGCAATACGCTGCAGAGAGGGTTTTAGATGCTGTATTGCTAGATTTACAAAAAAAAGGAACAGTCAAAGATGTAAACATGACAAATGCAAATAGAGGTGCAGTGATTGTAAGTGATGTTAATACGGGTAAGATATTAGTATTAGCAAGTAGACCTGGGTATGATCCTAATTTATTTGCAGCATCTAGTGGGTTAACTACTGAAAAGTATGATGAATATTTAGGTCCAGTTACAGAAAAAATGGGACTCGCTTATATTCAAAAACGAGGGCTTGTAAATATTAAAGGTATACTAACTGATGATGATATGGCAAAATCCAAAGAAGAAAGAGAAAAAATACTACTTAATTATATCTTCCCTTTGGATAAGAGTATAGAAGGTAACACTACAATTAGAAAGGATAATAATGATATTTTCCCAAAAGCAACTTTCAATTTAGCGACCAAATCTCTAATACCTCCTGGGTCCACATTTAAACCAATGACAGCCATTGTAGGGCTAGAAGAAGGCGCTATAACCAAGACAAGTCAGGTGAACGATAGTGGACCATACAATACACGTTATCCCACCCTTACTGCTGCATGTTGGAAGTATAATGACCAAGGTTATGGTCATGGAATCGTAGATATTCAAACGGCAATGAGAGAATCTTGTAATTATTATTTTTATGATGTAGCTGATAAGCTTTATCATAATGCAGGAGAAAATAAAAAAGGTTTAAACTTAATAGCAAAATATGCATGGAAATTCGGTCTTGGTATAGATCCTAATAGTAATAAAAAACCCTCTACGGGTATAGAGATACCAGAAAGCTTTGGTCAGGTATATAATTATGAATCTAGTAAAGAAACATTAGCGAGTATTCATAGAAGTAGTTTGGTTTCGAAATTACAAAAGGGAAAAAAATCACTTGACCTTGAATCACAAAAGGAAAGTGGCACTAGCAAACAAATAGACGAAATTAAAAAATCAAATGGAGGCAAAGTTAAGTTTCTTGCTCTCATTAAGACAGAAATGAAAAAAGATAAAATAAATTCCCATGAGGTAATTATAAAAACTATGGAAATCGCCTTAAAGGAGCTAACTGGAGCTTCCCAAACATTAAAAAACAATAATTATACAGATACAAATATAAGGGCTATGGCTGAAACTATATATTCGGAAATTAATTCTGCTAATACTGAAATTAATTCTGCGGCTAATGCATATTATGCGGCCATAGGGCAAGGATTTAATGTTTTTACACCGCTACAGTTGACCAATTATGTAGCTACTATGGTGAATGGCGGAAATAGATATGAATTGCATTTGGTGGACAAATTTTTAGATCCAGATGGAAAAGTAATTAAAGAAACTAAGCCCCTAGTTTTAGAAAAAACTAATATAAGTGCTAATACAATTAATATAATTAAAGAAGGTATGTGGGAAGTTACTAGTGTTTATGGAGGTACAGCATATAGCACATTTAAAGATTTTCCTATTCCAAATGGAGGGAAAACAGGTTCAGCTACATTTAAAGAGGATATTCAATCTGCACTAGGAAGGACTTCTTTTGGATACTATATAGGATTTGCTCCCTTTGAAAAACCCGAAATAGCTGTTTGTGTTGTGGGTTTTGATGGAGGTCATGGTAATTATGTTGCACCTGTTGCAAAAGCAGTTTACGAGCAATATTTTAAAGCCGAAATACTTAAAAAAAATCCTAAATATGAATTTATGGTTGATCCAGATAAGGAAACTACTAATATAAATTTAGATACTAGTATAACTGGAAATGGTCATGATTAGTTAAATTACAAAGAGCTAGGAATTTTAAATAAACTCTGACATATTTATATGGCAGGGTTTATTTAATTGTTAGAACATAAAAATCATAGGAAAATTCACTTTAAACAGTAAAAGTAATTAAAAAAATAAAAAAAATATATTTATATTGAAATTAAGCAGGAATTCAACCATAATATGTTGAAATATTAGCTTAAGCTCAATTATGGATAGAACAATTAATAACTGATTTAGACACATGAAAATAAACAAGGCTAGAATAGACTCGCATACCGATTTTGTATTTATTTGAGTCTTCCATAAACCGCAGGGCAGAGCTAGGAGGTTAAAATGATGGTCACAGATAAAATAGTAATTAAGGGAAATAAAGAGGGATTAAATGTAGTTATAAATATGAATCATTTCAGTGATTTTGACGATATGTTAGACTCTTTAGTTAAGAAGCTTTCACAAGGGAAGAAATTTTACAAAGGAAGTACTTTGAAAATCACTACTGAACTTAAATACATAAATGAAAAAGAAAGCATAAAATTAAAAGAAATATTATTCGATGAATTTTTAATTAGTGATTGTATTTTTCAGGATCAAGATGAATCCACGGTTAGGCTGTTTACAGGTATATACGAGGGGAAAACTAAATTTTTGAGAAAAACCATAAGAAGTGGACAAAGTATAAATTATCCTGGTAATATAGTTATAGTTGGGGATGTAAACCCAGGAGCTGAAATATATGCAGCAGGAAATATAATTGTTCTTGGTAATTTAAGAGGAGTGGTGCATGCAGGCACAACTGGTAATGAAAAAGCTATAATTGCAGCATTGAAGCTGGAACCTCAAATACTTCAGATTGGAAGTATTGTCACAAGATCCCCAGAAGACAACCTTAGGCCTCAATATCCTGAGGTGGCAAAAATTAAAAACGGAAATATTATTGTGGAACCGTATTTAGAGAATAAATATATTTAATGGAGGTAATGAACATGGGAGAAGCTATAGTTATAACATCGGGTAAGGGTGGGGTAGGTAAAACAACTACCACAGCGAATATTGGAACAGCTCTTGCATCTATGGACAAAAAAGTAGTAGTTATTGATGGAGACACTGGACTTCGCAACCTTGATGTGCTAATGGGACTTGAAAATAGAGTAGTATTTACATTAGTAGATGTTATTGAAAAAAGATGCAGACTAAAGCAAGCACTAATAAAAGACAAAAGATTTAGTAATTTGTATTTAATGCCAACAGCTCAAACTAGAGACAAAAATGATGTTAATATAAAAGATATGCTACTAGTAGTAAATGAATTAAAAGAAGAGTTTGATTACGTTATAATAGACTGCCCAGCAGGTATAGAACAAGGCTTTGAAAATGCTATAGTGGGAGCTGATAGAGCTATTATAGTGGTTAATCCAGAACTCACTTCAATTAGAGATGCAGATAGGGTAATTGGAAAATTAGATTCTAAGGGTTTAGATAGACATGAGGTTATAATAAATAGAATAAACTATGAGATGACAAAAAGTGGAGATATGCTTTCTGTAGATGATATTATAGAGTGCCTGGCAATTAAATTAATAGGAATTGTTCCAGATGATAGGAAGGTTACCATTTCAACTAACAAAGGGGAACCAATTGTTTTAGATGACAATTCTTTGGCAGGTATAGCTTTTAAAAACATTGCTAAAAGAATAATGGGAGAGGAAGTACCATATGCTACATTAGATGGATCATCACGTAGTGAGATGGGATTCTTTGCTTCTCTAAAAAAAATATTTAAGGGAATATAGGGGTGAACTTTAATGAATTTATTTAAAATGTTTTCTAATAAGGATCTCTCAAAAGATATTGCCAGTGATAGATTAAAACTAATTTTGATACATGATAGAGCAGATTTCTCACCTGATTTTTTAGAAATGATTAAGTGCGACATATTAAAGGTAATATCAAAATATGCTGAAATAGAAACCGGAGAAATTGAAGTTAGATTAACAACAACGGAAGAATATGAAGGAAGCTCGCCAGCACTAGTAGCCAATATTCCTATAAAAAAAATAAAAAGATAATCTATTAAAGACTATGTATAATTAACAACTTATGCATAGCTTTTTTTTTGCAATATGATATAATCATATTTGAGATGGAGGTAGGTCAAAGCATGAAAATTTTACAGAACCTAAAGCTTAATAAAAAACTTTTACGAGAATTAGATTATAGTGTAATTATATATGCAATTTGTATAGTGATTTTTGGTTGCTTAAATATTTATAGTGCCACTAGAGGATCATATTATCCTAAATTGCAAATTGCGTGGCTGATATTAGGACTTATAACAGTGTATCTTATTTTAATATTTGATTATATTTTAATTAAAAATTACGCTATTATAATATATTGGGCAGGGATTTTATTGCTAATAATTGGTGATTTTGTTTTTAAAACTATTACCAATGGTGCTAATTCTTGGATAAAAATTGGTAGCATAGCGATACAACCATCAGAATTTGCTAAAATTGGTATGATAATAATACTAGCTAAGAAATTAGATGACATGGAAGGTAAAATTAATGATCCTAAAAATTTATTTATATTAATATTTTATGCGGCAGTGCCAATGTTATTAATTATCATTCAGCCGGATATGGGAATGACTATGGTTAGTTTTTTTATAGTACTAGGGATATTTTATTGTATAGGACTGGATCAAAAAATTATAATCGGGGGGATAACCTCAATTATATTGATAATTGTAGGGGTTTGGAATTCACCAATTATGAAAACTTATTGGAAAGGAAGACTAACATCTTTTCTAAATCCTGAGCAATCTGAACTAACTTATGGGCTTCAGCTTATTCAATCAAAACTTGCTTTAGGTTCAGGGGGGGTTCTAGGTCGCGGCTTCGGAAAAGGAATTCAATTTAATTCTGTTCCAGAAAACCATACAGATTTTATTTTTGCGGTTTTAGGGGAAGAATGGGGACTTATTGGTGCATTAGTATTAATACTTTTATATGGACTTCTTATATATAAATTAATAAAAATAGCAAAAAATTCTAAAGATGTTTTTGGAACTGTAATATGCGTAGGATTTATTTCTAATTTATTATTTTCAATAATGCAAAATATTGGTATGACCATGGGTCTTATGCCTATCACAGGAATAACCCTACCATTTATGAGTTATGGTGGAAGCTCGCTTTTAACAGCCTTTATGTCGCTAGGACTTGTGCTCAATGTAGGTATGAGGAAAAAGAAAATAAACTTTTAATAAAATTAGGGGGAGAGAATATGAGAATAGCACTAATAGCACATGATAAAAAAAAGGAAGATATTATTGACTTTGCAAATCGTTATAAGGATACACTAATGCAGCATGAATTATATGGAACGGGAACAACAGGAAAGTTAATAACTGAAAAAGTGGGACTGACCGTTAGTAGATTTTTATCAGGACCGCTAGGAGGCGACCAGCAAATAGGCGCAAAACTAGCACAAGGGGAAATGGATATGATAATTTTTTTAAGAGATCCACTTACAGTACAGCCTCACGAGCCAGATATTTCAGCACTTCTTAGATTGTGTGATGTCCATTGTGTTCCACTTGCCACAAATTTAGGGACAGCGGAAGTTTTGATGAGAAGTTTAAGAAATCGTGAATAAAGCAACATAAAATAACAAGCACTGCATATTTTGCAGTGCTTTTTATTTTTAAATCATAAATATATACTTTTTCTTTTTACTTATAATATGTAATATAAATGGATAATTTTAAATATATATAAATAGTAAAATAATGAATTAGGAGGATAAAATGGGCAATTATAATACGCAGTATCAAAGCTATTATAATAATTTGGCTAAAAGACAGGGGAGCACAAATAATTTTGCCGGTGAAAGTAACAGGCAAGGTGGAATATGGAATTTCTATATAAAGAGATTAACAAGGGAACTTATTGGCGTACTTACATTGTTTATAATTGTATTACTTTGCAAAGTAGTAGTCACGACTAAAACTCAATATGTTTATAATTATTCAAAGGAAATAATAAATAAAAAATATGATTATAGTATATTAATAGATAAGGCCAAGGGTTTTAAAATAAAAGATATAGAAATTATTACAGTAAATTTTATGGAGAAGATTAAGAGCGCAATTTCAAATGAAAATGAGTTAAATAATAAAAACATTGGGCTTTGATTATTTTAGTAATTACTATGGGGGATTAATTGATAAGAATAAGTAAATTGTTTTTGCCGTACATTATATTGCTATTGATACTAGGGTTTAAAGGAGAAATTATAATAGCCTTTTTTCTAGTGTTCATCCATGAGTTAATGCATTATTTAACTGCCAGAATTTTGGGATTTTCGGGTTTTGATATAGAAATACTTCCTATAGGGGCCGTACTTAAGGTTAAGGATTTAGATGAGGCAAGTGCTAAAGAGGATATAATTATTTCACTATCAGGTCCTTTATTAAACCTAATACTGGCAGCTGTTTTTTATATTTTATTTATATTTTTTAATAGACCTTATTTACATTTAATATGTAGTAGTAATTTAGCTATAGGTATTTTTAATCTTATCCCAGCCTTCCCATTGGACGGTGGAAGGGTCCTTCGGGATATACTTAGTGTTAAAACTATATATAGAAAAGCTAATGAAATTTCTGTTAGGGTTAGCATGATCATTGGAAGTATTTTCATGTTCATATATTTTGTAAGTGTTGCAGCAAATAAGAGCAATTTCAATTTAGGACTAATTTCTATGTTTATTTTAATATCTTCAATTAAAGAGAAGGAAAGGATAGTATATTTGATTATGGGCTATATTATTAAGAAAAAATACAGATTTATAAAGAGAGGATATATAGAGAATAGAAGTATGTCTATTTTTTATAAAAAGGATTTATTATCGGCTCTCGGAATGGTTGATAAGAATAAGTATAATTTATTTACGGTACTCGATGAAAATATGGCTGTGCTAGAAATTTTATATGAAGAAGAAATAATTCAGGCAATAAAGGCTTATGGAAATATAAGCTTACTTTCCTACATTGATATTAAGAAAGGGAAAAATACACTATGAAATGGAATCTTAAAAAATAACTAGTAAATATATCAGTTTATTAAAGACTGATATATTCACTAGTTATTTTATTTGAGATGAATAAAACTAATTTTCGTTTTGAAATTTAACTTTCATGTGTTAAAATAAAATAATGCAAGAAAGGTAAGGTAGATTGAGATGCAATTATTAGCTGCCTTAGTGAAAAAACCAGGAGGGATTTCTATGAACAAAATTTCTGATGATATTTTATTTAAAGTTGAAAAGCCTGCCAGATATGTAGGCGGAGAACTTAATTGTTGTTATAAAGATATAGAAAGTGTGGATATAAGATTTGCTTTTTGTTTTCCAGATGTATATGAGGTGGGGATGTCCCATTTAGGAAGCAGAATACTTTATCATGTTTTAAATTCTAGGGCTGACACCTATTGTGAAAGGGCTTTTGCTCCTTGGCCAGACATGGAAAAACAAATGAGAGAAAATGATATAGCCTTGTATGCACTAGAGAGCAAAGATTCACTAAATGAATTTGATTTTTTAGGGTTTACTCTCCAATACGAGATGAGTTACACCAATATACTTAATATGCTAGATATGTCAGGTATAACTATAAGAGCCTCAAAGCGAGGCGAAGAGGAACCTATAATAATGGCTGGGGGTCCTTGTGCTTATAATCCAGAACCACTACATGATATAGTGGATTTCTTTGAGATTGGTGAAGGCGAAGAAATAATGAATGACGTTTTAGCTGTTTATAAAAAGTACAAAGGAAAAGGGCAGAAAAAAGAATTTCTAAGAGAAATATCTAAAATAAGAGGAATATATGTGCCTTCACTATATGAGGTATCTTATAACGAGGATAACACTATTCGTGAATTTAAGCCTAAATATCCAGATGTTCCTAGTCGCGTTGTGAAAAGGTTCGTTGCAGATTTTAATAAGGTTGCCTATCCAGAAGAAACGGTAGTTCCATATATAGAAATAGTACATGATAGAGTAATACTCGAGACCTTTAGAGGATGCACCAATGGATGTAGATTTTGCCAAGCGGGGATGATATATAGACCAGTAAGAGAAAAAACTACGGATACTCTTGTAGAGGCAGCAGATAAGCTACTAAAAAGTACAGGATATAGAGAAATATCACTAAGTTCACTGAGTATTTGTGATTATTCAGATATACACAACCTTATAGCTACTCTTATGGAAAAAAACAAAGAAAACCACCTTAGCGTATCTTTGCCTTCCATTAGAATAGATTCTTTTTCTGTGGATTTAATAAATCAAATACAAAAGGCAAGAAAAACTGGCTTAACATTTGCACCAGAAGCAGGAACCCAAAGAATGAGAGATATTATAAACAAGGGTGTTACAGAAGAGAAAATATTAGAAGCTGCTAGTAGTGTATTTGCTTCCGGTTGGTCAACTATAAAGCTTTATTTTATGGTGGGGCTTCCTTATGAAACTATGGAAGATGTACGTGGTATTGCAGAGTTATCAGATAAGGTTGCAGGAGAATACTTTAAAATTCCTAAAGAAGTAAGAAAAAGAGGGCTAAGGGTTACTACAAGCTCTGCTATATTTGTACCAAAACCATTTACACCTTTCCAATGGGCACCGCAAAGCACCATGGATGAGGTAGTAGAAAAAATTAAAGCAGTTAAGTATGCTATAACAAGTAAGGCAGTTACATACAACTATCATGAATCTATAGTTTCATACTTAGAGGCGGTTGTTGCTAGAGGAGACAGAAGAATTTGTGATGTTATAATAAAGGCTTTTGAAAAAGGCGCAAAATTCGATGGTTGGTCTGAGCATTTCAATTTTGAAATATGGAAGGAAGCTATGGAGGAATGCAACGTGGATGGTAGTTTCTATGCTTACAGGGAGAGAAGTTACGATGAGATACTTCCTTGGGATTTCATAGATATTGGAGTGAATAAAGAGTACTTAATTTTAGAAAATGAAAAAGCTAAAAAAGCAGAATTAACACAAAATTGTAAACTAGGATGTACAGACTGCGGTGTTAATGTTAATTTTAAAGAAGGGACGTGTTTCCATAGTGCGTTATCTAATTAAGTATACTAAAGACAGTGAGATAAAATTTATTGCTCACTTAGATTTAATGAGAACCCTACAAAAAATAATTAAAAGATCGGAACTTCCAGTAGAATACTCAAAAGGTTTTAATCCTCACATGGCAGTTTCTATTGCACAGCCATTGTCTGTAGGAACATATTCTAATGGAGAATACATGGATGTAGTTTTAAATTGTGAGAACGACGAAAAATATATTATGGATAAAATGAATGATAATTCGCCCAGGGGAATCAAAATTTTAGACGTGGTAAAAGTTATTCCTGGTGAAGGGAAAAAACCGTCACAAGCTATGGCAACTATAGATGCTGCAAAATATACAATTAAACTAAAGTGTACGGAGGAAGAGGACGGATTAGAGATTTTACAAAGCCTCCTTGCCAAAAGCGAATGGAACATTATTAAGACTAGTAAAAAAAGTGGTGAAAAAATGGTTAATATAAAACCATTAGTGTATAAATTCGAATATGAGGTAGAGGGTTCTATACTTGTTATAAGGACGCTTGTTGCTTGTGGAAGTCGCAGTAATTTATCAGCGCAGTTACTGGCAGATTACATTGTGGGAAATACTTCTTATATCAATAAAGAGGCTTTTGTTGATATAGAGAGAGAAGAAATGTATGGAACTAAAGACGATAAATTAGTCACTCTTAGCGAGTTTTTTAAAAATTAGTAAAACAGGAGCTGAGTTAAAGTGAAAGAAATATATATTGAAAGACAAGAAGAATTTCTAAGAATAGCTATAAAAGAAAATAACAAATTAAAGGAATGCTTCATAGAAGAGGATTCAAGTGGTCCTATCCCCGGAGAAATATATAAGGGTGTTGTAAAAAATATTGTTCCAGCAATTAAGTGTGCTTTTATAGATATTGGGCACAATAAAGATTGTTATATGTATTTAGATGAAAAGTTTAATAATACAAAGATAAAAAAAGGCGACGAAATAATAGTTGAAATTTTAAAAGAGGGAATAGATAAAAAAGGAGCAAAAGTTACTAGTGCTTTTGGTATTGCAGGAATATATTCTGTAATTGTAAACATGAATAAGGACATAAGTTTTTCTAAAAAAATAAACAATAGTGATTTTGAAGATATGGTAACTAGTGGATTAAATAAACCAGAGGATGTAGGGGTTATGATTAGGACCAATGCCTTTGATGTAGACCTTAGCGTTCTAAATGATGAAGTTGAGGAATTGTATGAAATATACAAAGGGGTTATAAATCATGCTCAGTATTCAAGGAATCCTATTTTGCTGTTTAGCGATGCTGGTGCAATAAATAGAACTCTACGTGATATTTTAGATAAAAACACTTTTAAAATAGTATTAAATAATGAAAGTGATTTTGAATACGCAAAAAAATTTACAGATCACAGGTCTGATATCTCAGTAAAGGTTGAGCTTCATAAAGAAAGTAGAATGTTATTTGATTATTACGGAATAGAAAAAGAAATACTGAGTCTAAGAAATCATAGGATATCATTAAAATGTGGAGGAAATATTGTAATTGACAAAACTGAGGCAATGTATGTAATTGATGTCAATTCTGGAAAGAATGTTAAGAGTCATTCCTTGCAGAAGACTGCACAAAGTACTAATATTGAGGCAGCTGACGAGATTGCAAGACAAATAAGACTCCGAAATTTAAGTGGAATCATTATAATAGACTTTATTGACATTGAAGATTTAGAGGTTAGAAAAAGCATACTAAATACTCTAAGAATAGGCTTTGCAGACGATAAAAATAAGACTGTAGTTTATCCCTTTACGCAACTGAATTTAGTTCAAATTGCAAGGCGTAGGCGCGGAAAGTCTATATATGAGTTTATTGAGGAACCTTGCAAGCATTGTCTTGGTAAAAGCAGTAGGGTTAAATTATCCTATATTCAGTTTTTGATAAAAAATGAAATTTCTAAGATTCATAAAGAACAGGGCATAAAAGATATATATATAGAAATTGATGGAATTTACCAAAAGGATATCATGGAGGACGTTTTAGAATTTGCAACGCAAATAGGAGCACTAGAAAATAGTGTTTACGTGAATTTTATACCTCACTTAGAAAAATTCAAAGTGGAGTCGCTAATTTTTGCAAATCAAATAAGAAATTTGCAGACATATAAGATATATGGGTAAATAGGCTTTACAAAGGTGTAGATATATGTTAAAATGGCTTTTGTAGACCGCTCACACAAGGTTATGAAACATACTTGATTATAGAAATCACATAGTGGTATGTACCTGGGATGGCGAGACTGGATCAAGGAGGTGTATTTTATGTACGCAGTAGTACTTACTGGTGGAAAGCAATACAGAGTTCAAGAAGGAGACGTTTTATTCGTTGAGAAATTGGATGCTGAAGTTGAAACAACAGTTGAATTTGGAGATATTCTTGCAGTAGGCAAGGAAGAGGGTTTAGTAATTGGAAAACCTCTAGTTGAAGGAGCTAAAGTTGTTGCTAAAGTATTAGCACAAGGGAAAGCTAAAAAAGTTATAGTTTTCAAATTCAAGAGAAAGTTAGATTATAGAAAGAAACAAGGACACAGACAATCATATACTAAGATTCAAATTGAGAAGATTGAAGCTTAATTATGGTTAAAGTTGAATTTGTTCGAAGAGCAAGTAAAATAGTTTCTTTTAAAATAAAAGGTCATGCTTTGCCAAAAGAAGAACAATTAGGTGTAGATTTAATTTGTTCTGCTATTTCAGCAATTTCTCAAACTACAGTAATTGGGATTGAGGAAGTTTTGAAAATTAAAGTGAAGTATTATATAGAGGATGGATTTCTGAATGTAAATTTGGAAAATCAAACTTTGGAAGATATTGAAAGATGTCAAGTTTTATTAGAAACAATGATGCTTGGACTTAAAAGTATAGAAATTACTTATGGTGACTATATAAAACTAGAAACAGAGGAGGTGTGATACTATGCTAGTTATTAACCTTCAGTTATTTGCTCACAAAAAAGGAGTAGGTAGCTCAAGAAACGGTAGAGATAGTGAATCAAAAAGACTTGGGACTAAACGTGCAGACGGTCAATTCGTTCTTGCAGGTAATATTTTAGTAAGACAAAGAGGAACAAAAATCCATCCAGGAACAAATGTTGGAATAGGTGGAGACGACACTCTTTTCGCTAAAGTTGATGGAGTTGTAAAATTCGAAAGAATGGGAAAAATGAAGAAAAAAGCAAGCGTTTATCCTGTTGATCAAGAAGTAGAAGCAATTGCAATGGCTGAATAGTTTAAGGCACCCTTAAAGGGTGCTTTTTTAAAATTCTCTTTCGGAGGATAGTAATGAATGAATTAGAAAATTATATAAGCTTACTTAGAAAACAAAGACACGATTTTATGAATGATCTTCAGGTTATATATGGTTATTTGCAGATTAAAAGACCTCAAGGTGCATTAGAATATATAGATAGATTATCTAAGCAAAATGAAACTATTAGTGAAATTTACAAATTACAAGATGATGGATTTTCACTATGCCTTGAGAATAACATTAAAAAATTATGGGCAAATGAAGTTAAAGTGGAAATAGATATTGAAATCAGTAATTTTAAAAATAAAATTTTTGAAAATGAATATAATAAAAAAAATGATTTGGTTAACACTATATTTATGGAGATAGAAGCTACTGATCAAAAATTTGTATATATTTATATATTTCAAGATGAATTAGGCGAAAGTTTACTCCTTGCCAATAATGAAGCCATGTTAGGCGAAATAAGTTGGATGGATGAATGGCAGCAAATAGATATGGCGATAGATGGTTTTAAAATTTATAGATGTGATTTTGATAATAATATAGCTTATAGATTAATATTCTAAGAAATTAGAGTTTAGTTAATAGATTAAAATACAAAATAGAAAATGCGCTAAGGTAAGGTGAAATATATGTTTATTGATACAGCCAAAATTTTTGTTAAATCAGGTAATGGTGGAAATGGATCAGTTTCCTTTAGAACAGAAAAGTATATACCTCTGGGTGGACCGGATGGTGGAGATGGTGGAGACGGTGGAGACGTAATACTGGTAGTTGATGCTAGTATGACAACTTTATTAGACTTTTCATATTCAAGAAAATTCGTAGCAAAAAATGGAGTACAAGGTTCTGGATCTAAATGTTACGGAAAAGCTGGAGAAAAATTGTATGTAAAAGTTCCAATGGGTACAATTGTACGAGATTCAGAAACAGATAAAATAATGTGTGATTTATCACATGATGGTCAAACTTTTGTAATTTGCAGAGCTGGAAAAGGCGGAAAAGGTAATGTTAAGTTTTGTACACCTACAAGGCAAGCGCCAACCTTTGCTGAACCTGGAATGCCAGGAGAAGAAAGATGGATTAAGCTTGAACTTAAGTTACTTGCTGATGTTGGACTACTAGGATTTCCTAATGTAGGTAAGTCAACTTTGCTTTCAGTAGTTTCAAAAGCAACACCTAAAATAGCTAATTATCATTTTACCACTTTAAAACCAAGTTTAGGAGTAGTAAATGTGAAAGGCATACCGAGTTTTGTTATGGCTGATATACCAGGAATAATTGAAGGAGCAGCTGAAGGAGTAGGTCTTGGAATAGGATTTTTAAGACATATTGAAAGAACTAGAATGCTTATTCATGTGGTTGACATTTCAGGAATTGAAGGTAGAGACCCTGTAGATGACTTTATAAAGATAAATGAAGAACTTAAAAAATATGACGTTAAATTATGGGATAGACCACAAATAGTAGCTGCTAATAAAAGCGATATGTTATTTGATGATGAAGTTTTTGAAAACTTTAAGAAAAAATTAAACGCAATGGGATACGATGATAGTAAAATATTTAAAATATCTGCAGCTACAAGTCAAGGCGTAGAAGCACTGATGAAAGAGGCAGCAAGAATGTTATCTACTATTCCAGTTGTAGAACTGGTAATAAAAGATGAAGATAAATTCATAATAGAAGAAAGGAGATTCACCTACACTATTAATGTAGATGAAGAAGGAACTTTTGTTGTTGAAGGAAGCTTTGTTGATAGATTGCTAAATGCTGTAAATGTAAATGAACCGGATTCTCTTAAATATTTCCATAAAGTATTAAGAAATAAGGGAGTATTTGATGCACTAGTTGAAAAAGGAATTCAAGACGGGGATTCAGTAAGATTACAAAACTTTGAATTTGAATTCTTATTATAATCAATGACAAATGACCAATGACCACAATTGATCATTGATCATTAAAAATTGATCATTGCTCAAACTAGGAGGATATTATGATTACAAGTAAGCAAAGAAGTTATTTAAGAACCCTTGCAAATCCATTACAACCAATATTTCAGCTTGGAAAAGCAGGGGTAGAAGAAAATTTTTTAAAGCAGTTAAATGAGGCGCTAGAATCTAGAGAGCTTATTAAAATTAAAGTTCTAAATAATAGTGGATTAACTGCTAGAGAAGCATCCGATATAATTTGTGAGGCCATAGGTGCTGAAGGAGTTCAGACTATTGGTAGCAAATGCGTATTATACAAAAGGTCTTTAAAAAAGCCTACAATTGAATTACCATAAAAGCATGTAATTTTACATGCTTTTTCCTCTATGGAAAATCATATTTTGTGTTATTATTTTCCAAGTTGTCCATGAAAAACATACTATTAGTATGTGGCGCTGTAAGCCGAAAGTAGTATAGTGATTGCTAAAAGTTTTGATACCTTATTAGAAAATAAAGAGGGTGTTATATTGAAAAAGGCCATTTTTGGAGGAACTTTTGATCCAATTCATATCGGGCATATTCATATTGCCTATGAAGCATTATACAGTTTACATTTAGATAAAATTATATTCATGCCTGCAGGAAATCCACCACATAAAAAGAATAAAAAAATTACAAATGCTAAAATTAGATATGATTTAGTTAAAAGGGCAATAGAATCTGAAGTCGACTTTGAAATAAGTGATTATGAAATAAATAAAAAAGAAAATAGCTATACCTATGAAACTGTTGAACTTTTTAGCGGATTGCAACGTAATATAGAATGGTATTTTTTAATTGGCGTAGATAGTTTAATGGAGCTAGATAAGTGGAAAAATGTAGAGAAAATTTTCAATAGTTGTAAGATTGTAGTTTATAATAGGGCGGGATTTACAGCGCAGGAAGTTGCGAAAAAGAAGCTCTATATAGAACAAAAGTTTAATAAAAAAATAATTTATATTGATATGCCAATTATAGACATATCTTCCACGCATATTAGGAACAATATAAAAGAGGGTAGGCAAGTTAATTATCTTTTGCCTAGAGGCGTAGAGGAAATTATTCATGTAAACAATCTATATAAATAAAACCATCTGTAATTATCTTCTGCAAAAGATGAATATTAGGAGGAGTTAAATGTGGAATGAGAAAGAAATGCTCCATTATTTACATACAAATTTAAGTGAAAGCAGATTGAAACATAGTTTAAGTGTTAGTGAAACAGCGGTAACTCTCGCAGCTAAATATGGAGAAAATATAGAAAGTGCAAGAATTGCAGGATTAGTTCATGACTGTGCTAAGAATGTAAAGGGTGCTGAGCTTATAAAAATAGCTAGTGAGCATGAAATACATATAGACGAAATATATACAAATAACCCAGCAATTTTGCATGGATTAGTTGGAAGCATAATAGCTAGAGAAATAATGGGGATCCAAAATGAAAAAATTTTAAGTGCTATTCGCTATCATACTACTGGCAGAAAAAATATGAGTATTTTGGAAAAGATAATTTATATATCAGATTATATTGAGCCATTAAGAAAGTTCAAAGGTGTAGAGGAACTCAGAACCTTAAGTTTGATGAATTTAGATGCAGCAGTAATGCAGTCTCTTGAAAATACCATTATCTATGTTATAAGCCAAAAGGAATTATTACATATAGATACAATTCACGCAAGAAATTATTTATTAAGTAAAAATAGAAGGTGATAAGATGAAGAAAAAAACAAAAAGAAAAGTAAATTATAAAAAAATTGCAATTGGTACTATTGTTTTTGTGGTGACAGCTGCTATATTAATTTTTGCAGGTTTATATTTATATTTATCTAGTTTTAACAATAGTGCAGTTGATTTATCTAAAAAAGGCGTAGGATCTAAGTTAAGTAAGGGTGAGGTAGAACAAATAGTTAAGAATGGAGAATCTTGTAACATATTGGTCATGGGTGTAGATGTAGGTACTCCTGGTGCTACAAATGCCAATGATCCTAAGAGGACAGATACACTGATACTCGCACATTATGATGCAAAAGATAAAAAAATAAGTATGGTTTCTATTCCTAGAGATACTTTAATTAAAATAAATAACAAAAATCAAAAAATTAATGCTGCCCATGCTGTTGGTGGTGTGACTTATACTGTTGATGCCGTAGAAAAGCTATTAGGTATTAATATTGACTATTACGGTAAAATTAATTATGAAGGCTTTAGGAAAGTTATCGATGCTATAGGTGGAGTGGATATTGATATAACAAGAACCATGAGTTATGATGATCCCACTCAAAATTTAAGCATTCATTTTGAAAAAGGTAAAATTCATTTAGATGGTAAAAAAGCTGAAGAATTTTTTAGATGGAGAAAAAACAATGATGGAAGTGGCCTGGCAGATGGAGATTTAGGCAGAATAGAAAACCAACATATGTTTATTAGTAAAATCATGGATAAAATAAAAAGCCCAGGTATATTAATTAAGGTTCCAGGTATTTTAAAAGCAATTGAAAGCTCTGCGGAAACTAATATGGAAGCTAAGGATATAATTAAATATGGATACATATTTGCAAGTAATAAGGGCCAGTTATCTATGGATACCATAAAGGGTGATTTAAAGCTAATAAATGGTCAATCATATTTAGTATATAATGAAGCTCAAAATAAGACCATTATCTCAAAATTATATGATAATAAAGCGATATATGTTGATAAGTCAAAACTTAGAATAAAGATAATTAATGGCACTAAAAAATCAGGCCTGGCAAGTGATTTTTCAAAATATTTAGTTGAAAAAGGCTATAATAAACCTGTAACAGAAAATGGTGGCACTGCTAGTAAATCTAAGATTTCAGTATACAATGGCAATAACGATATAAAAACTGCTCTAATAAAAGATTTTAAAATAGACAATATTGAGTTTTTATCGTCAACACAGGAAAAATTTGATATAATAGTCTTGTTAGGTGAAGACCATGAATACATGTATTAATATTTTTTACCTATCAACATTATATAAAGATAGTTTTAAAACTATCTAAAGTTATGAGGAGGAGAAAAAATGGAAAAACAGATTATAAGCACAATTAAAGCACCAGCAGCTCTTGGACCATATTCTCAAGCAGTAAAAGTTGGAAATATGGTATATACTTCAGGGTCACTTGCAATAAACGCAGCTACTGGAGAATTCATAAATGATGATATAAAAAAAGCTACAGCACAATCATTAGAAAATTTAAAAGTTATATTAGAAGAAGCAGGAACATCATTAGATAAGGTAGTAAAAACTCTAGTATTCTTAAAGGATATGAATGATTTTGCTGATATGAATGAAGTATATGCACAATATTTTACATCAAATCCACCAGCTAGATCTTGCGTTCAGGCAGCAAAACTTCCTAAGGATGCATTAGTAGAGATAGAAGTAATCGCGATTGCTGACTAATAAATTATTGCCGACTAATAAATTAACATATGTGGTTAAGGAAGATATTCATGAAGTTAAATTAAGAGATTATTTAAAGTATGCAGAGAATTTATCTAGTAGATTTTTAAAAAGCTCAGGACTTAGTGGGAAAATAAGTGTAAATGATAAAGTTGCTAGGCTAAATCATAGAATAAATTCAAATGATAAAATAGAAATTGACATGAAGAGTAATGAGCATCAAAACATTGAACCAGAGAAGATGGACCTAGATGTTATATATGAGGATATAGACCTTATAGTTATAAATAAGAGTCCGGGCATAGTGGTTCATCCCACAAAGGGATATCCCTTTGGGACACTTTCTAATGGAGTTTCATATTACTTTAAAGAAAGAAATGAAAAGTGCATTGTTAGGCTAGTGAGTAGATTGGATATGGATACTTCAGGTCTTATAATAATTGCAAAAAATCAATTTGCACATATGGCCTTAGCGAGAGATATGCAGAGTAAAGACTTGCAAAGCAAAGACGTGAACTGCAAAACCTTTGAGAAGAGTTATATGGCGGTTGTACATGGTAATATGAAAAATAAGTCAGGTACTATTGATTTGCCTATTGGAAAACCCAATGAAGAGGGTGCAAAAAGAGAAGTGTGGGAAGAAGGACAAAGAAGCATAACTCATTATGAAGTTATTGATTCTTTTAAAAATGGTGACCTTTTAAAATTGATTTTGGAAACTGGTAGAACACATCAGATTCGTGTTCATTTAAGTCATATTGGACATCCGATTTATGGTGATAGTCTCTATGGAGAATCTGAAAGTCATTATATTGAGAGGCAGGCACTTCATGCTTATAAATTAATTATTCCTCACCCAAGAACTGGTGATGAACTTATACTCCAGTCACAGCTTCCGGATGATATAGTGAAGTTAATAAGCAAACTAAAAGATGAAAGTGAAATATAAGAAAGCACTAGGTTTATACTATTTAGTATGACCCTAGTGCTTTTTATGTTTTATCTTTTACTATTTATATTGTCTGCAAATTTCCTCAACTTGGTTTTTTTTCTTCTTCTTATATGACTCAATCTAAAAAATACTATTAATACTGCAATGATAAAAGCAAAATATTTTATTAAAAGTGCAGAACTTTTCGATTTTTCTGAATCGCCTTTTAAAAAACCATTGTTTTGGGAAGAAGGTTTAGAATAATTTACTCCGCTAGACAAATCTAAATTGTAAGAATCTTTATCAAAAGTAATTGTTGCTTTACTTATTTTATCACCTTTAACAATAGAAGAGGGTTTTAAATTTTTTTCTTCAGTCTTAATAACTGGAGTTGAAGCTTCCGTTGAATTTTTAGCTTTAACAATATAAAAATCTCGCGATGCAAGCAGTGGAATCGATGTACCATCATCTAAAGTTACTTTTGATACTTCATCATTTACATTAAAATATTTAAATAGCTCAAAATTATCAAATCCATAGTTTAATAGTTTTATACTGTCTGGAAAAAAAGTTTTTTTAGAGTCGTGTACAAGAGCTACTATAAGCTTTTGACCATTTCTACTAGCTACGGCAATATAAGAATGTTGAGATTGAATAGTGTAGCCTGTCTTTCCACCTTCACAATCTTTATAATAGTATTGGTCGTTTTTTTGTATTAGCCTATTACCATTGGAAAGGGGACGTTTTTCTGCAGATTTATTAGTTGATGCCATTGCATATGAAGGAGTTATGGCTATCTTTTTGTATTCCTCATGTTTAGTAAGTTCCTGCATAATCAAAGCTAAAGCGTAGGCTGAAGTTTTATGATTAACATTATATAAGCCATTAGGATTCACAAAATTAGTGTTTTTACAACCTAGTGAATTTGCTCTCTCATTCATAAGTAATGCAAATTTTTCTGTGGAGCCACTTACATGCTCGGCCAGGGCTACAGCGCAGTCATTAGCAGAAGCTAATATCAATCCGTATAACAATTCTTTTACAGAAATCTTTTCGCCTTCAAATAGATATATTTTTGAACCATCTGCCATCTCCGCATTTTTGCTTACAGTTACCACATCGCTTAAATTACATCTTTCTAAGACTAGAAGTACAGTCATTATCTTAGTAGTGGAAGCTGGGGGATAAGCAGAATTCTTATTTTTTTCATAAAGTATTTTACCTGTAGTAGCATCCATTAAAACTACACTATCAGCTGATGCCACCGGTGGAGTTACTAATGCTTGTACCGCTAGGGATACATTAAAAAGCAAAAAAAATGATGCGAATATTATTGTAATTAATTTCCTCATAAATTACCTCCCAGTTTTCAATACTTACATTATATCAAAATAAATCTTTCTTAGCGACAGTATTTACGAAAAGTTGTCAATAATTTTATATATGAAGGTAAAATAAATTAGTGATTGTTTACCATTACTGAGGATGGAAAGGAGAAATTATGAAAAATAAAGAAAAAATAATTGGGTCTATAATTATTCTATGTATAAGCATTGTATTTATAATTGTTGGATATACAATGTCAGGTCCAAAAGAATCTATTAAGGATACAGATTATAAAGATATATTTGTAGAAACTGATAAAGCTTCAGAAAAAAAGGATGCAAATAAAAGTGTTACTAAATCGAATACAGCTATAAAATCAAATATAGCACTTCAATCAAATGCAGCTGTTCAATCAAATACAGTAGAAGATAGTAATATTAAAGTGGACATAAAGGGTGCGGTAGCATGTCCAGGTGTCTATGAAATAAAAAAGGAAAGTAGGGTGAATGACATTGTAAAGCTAGCGGGGGGTGTTACCCTAGATGCAGACCTTTATGCTACAAATCTTTCTCAAAAACTAAAGGATGAAGATTGTATTGTGATTTATAAAAAGGGTGAGGCAGATAAGCTGCAAAAGTCTCAGAGTAAAAGCAGTGATTCTATGGTTTCAAGCTCTAAGGTAGCGAAGGATATTGTTAACATAAACACTGCAAATAAAGAAGAATTAAAGACTCTTACAGGTATAGGAGATACAAAAGCGGATGGGATAATTAAATATAGAGAAGAAAACGGAGGGTTTAAGTCTGTAGAGGAGTTAAGAAAAGTAGATGGTATTGGAGAAAAGACCTTAAGTAAATTTATAGATAAGGTAGACATAAAGTGACTAATGGTATAAAATTATCTTGAAGAATTAGTAATAATTATTACTAATTAGAGATAACTACGAGGAGGGAAAACAATTGATAATTGTTTTCTGCCCCAGAGAGCTACAAGGAGGTTAACATGGAAAAAAGACTTACAGAACTATCAAAAACCTCTGGCTGAGCAGCGAAAATAGGGCCAGGGGCCTTGGCGAAGATACTAGATAAATTACCTAAAATGGAAAGTGAAAACTTAATTGTTGGAATTGAAACCTCAGATGATGCAGCAGTGTATAAGTTAAGCGATGAAATTGCAGTAATTCAAACCTTAGACTTTTTTACACCTGTGGTAGATGACCCTTATATCTTTGGGCAAATAGCAGCAGCAAATTCATTAAGTGATGTTTATGCTATGGGAGGCAAACCAACACTCGCTTTAAATATAGTATGTTTTCCTAATTGTTTAAATATAGATATACTTGGACAAATTTTAAAAGGTGGAGCGGATAAAGTAATAGAAGCTGGAGCAATAGTAATAGGTGGGCATTCAGTACAGGACGATGAACCTAAATACGGTCTATCTGTTATGGGTATAGTACATCCAGATAAGGTGCTTAAAAATTACGGCTGTAATGTAGGGGACCTTCTAATTTTAACAAAGCCCCTGGGTACGGGTATAATTACTACCGCAATAAAAGCTGAAATCGCTTCAAAAGAAGCTTATGACATTGCAGTTTTGGTTATGAGTACTTTAAATAAATATGCTGGAGAAATTATTATGGAGCATGAGATAAGTGCTTGTACGGATATAACGGGCTTTGGTATTATGGGTCACTGCTATGAAATGGCTAAGGGATCAGATGTAAGCTTCAAATTATTTAAAGAAAATATACCATACATAAAAGAAGCTAAAGAATATGCAAAGATGGGACTAGTGCCTGCAGGTAGCTATAACAATAAAGCATACATAGAGGGTAAATATGAACTTAGGAGTATACCTGAGTGGCTAGAGGATATATTATTTGATCCTCAAACTTCAGGTGGTCTTTTAGTATCTTGCACAAAAGCTGAGGCAACAAAACTTATGAGTAGGTTAAATGAGTTAGAATTAGAATCACAAATTATTGGAGAAGTAATTCCTTTGCAAGATAAATATATAATTGTGGAGTAAAGAAAACACTCCATACTAAAAGGCTTATGGTGATGATTTAACAAAATAAATGCGGGGTGGAATTACCATGAATAGAGAATTATTAAGAAGCTTACCTAAAGTAGATGAGCTTCTTCAAGAAGAAACTATAAAGAAGCAATTAGAAAGTAACATAAGAGTTCTTGTATTAGATTCTTTAAGAGAGGCTATAGAACTTTATAGAAAAGCAATTCTAAATGATGAAATACAAGCATTAACCAAGGAAGAAGTAATAAGCTATTCTATTAAACTATTAAATAAAAAGAATAGTCCAAAGCTTAGAAAAGTTATAAATGCTACGGGAACTGTGGTTCATACAAATTTAGGTAGATCTCTTTTATCAAAGGATGCAATAGATCGTGTAATTAATGTTGCCGAGAATTATAACAATCTTGAATATGACATTGAAAAAGGCAAAAGAGGCTCTAGATATTCACATATAGAAGACATTCTTATAAAAATAACTGGCGGCGAGGCCGCTATGGTGGTAAACAACAATGCAGCAGCAGTTATGCTTGCACTAGATACATTGTGTAGGGAAAAAGAAGCAATAGTGTCTAGAGGGCAATTAGTTGAAATTGGTGGGTCTTTTAGGGTTCCTGAAGTTATGAAATTTAGTGGTGCTAAACTAGTAGAGGTAGGTACAACTAATAGAACTCATTTATACGACTATGAGGATAATATTACAGAAAATACAGGAGTACTATTAAAAGTACATACTTCCAATTTCAAGATTATGGGCTTTACAGAGGAAGTATCTATAGAAGACTTAGTAGTGCTAGGAAATGGAAAAGATATACCCGTAGTTGAAGACATAGGAAGTGGAGTGCTAATAGACTTTTCAAAATATGGATTTGTCTATGAGCCAACAGTTCAGGAAAGTATAAAAAAGGGTATAGATGTAGTAACCTTTAGTGGAGATAAGATGTTAGGTGGTCCTCAAGCTGGAATTATAGTAGGAAAAAAGAAGTATATTGATAGAATGAGGAAAAATCAATTAACTAGGGCGCTCCGGATAGATAAAATGACTTTGGCAGCTTTAGAAGGTACGCTTGCACACTATTTAGAAGAAGCGGAGGCTATAAAAAATATACCAACTTTAAATATGCTTTTATGTAATAAAGAAGAACTTAAGAAAAGCGCTAAAAAACTAAAAAGAATGCTTCAAAATAAAACTGATAAATTCACTTTCACTATAGATAATGACTATTCAATGGTTGGTGGGGGTTCTATGCCCACAGAAAAAATAGAAACTTATGTTATAAAAATAAAAAGTGAAAGCTACGGCGCGCAGCAAATAGAAGAGATTTTGCGAATGAATGAAGTAGCTATAATTGTAAGAATTAATAATAATGAAGTTATAATGGACCTTAGGACACTATTCGAAAAAGATTATGGGCTTATTGTAGAGGCTTTTAAAAACATGCAAAATGTATAATTAACTTGCATGCCCATATTTTTATGGAAAGGATGTTGCTTGTATGAAGCATATTATTATAGGAACGGCAGGGCATATAGATCATGGAAAGACTACCTTAATTAAAGCATTAACCGGTAGGGAGACAGATACTTTAAAAGAAGAAAAGGACAGAGGTATTTCTATAAATTTAGGATTCACTTATTTCGATTTACCATCTGGCAGAAGAGCTGGACTTATTGACGTTCCAGGTCATGAAAAATTCATTAAAAACATGCTAGCAGGAATAAGTAGCATAGACGTGGTTCTATTGGTTATAGCAGCAGATGAAGGTATTATGCCTCAAACTAGAGAGCATTTTGAAATATTGCAATTACTAAATGTTAAGAAGGGAATTATAGTTCTTACAAAAGCAGATTTGGTTGATGTTGAATGGATCGAAATGATTAAAGGTGATTTGAGGGATGAATTTAAGGGCACATTTTTAGAAGATGCACCTATTCATGCAGTATCCTCAAAAACAAAAATGGGATTTGATGGCTTAGTTAGTGATATTGATAAAACCACAGAAGATGTTTCCGGTAAAGATACGGAAGGTCATTTTAGGTTACCCGTGGATAGAGTATTTTCTGTAAGTGGGTTTGGAACGGTGGTAACTGGAACAATAATAAGTGGAAGAATAAAAGTGGGAGATACGGTAGAAGTATATCCTTCAAAGGTAGTTACAAAGGTTCGTGGCATTCAAATCCATGATAAACCTGAGGAGTTTGGAGAAGCAGGGCAAAGATGTGCTATAAACCTGGCTAATATAAAATTAAGTGAAATAGGCAGAGGCGATGTAGTTTCTAAACTAAATATAATGGAGCCTTCTTTTTCAATAGATTGTTCGCTTTACTATCTAAAGAGTGCAGAAAAACCACTAGTTAATAGGCAGAGAGTTAGATTATATCATGGAACGGATGAAATCCTTTGTAGAGTTGTTATATTAGATAAAGAAGAAATAGCACCAGGGGAAAGTGCTTATGTACAATTAAGACTGGAAAAACCTATAAATGCTCAAAGAAATGATAGATATGTAATTAGAAGCTATTCACCTATGCATACTATAGCTGGGGGCACTATTATTGAACCTGCTGCGCAAAAGGCTAAAAGATTTAATGAAAAGTATATAGAAGATCTTAAAATTAAAGAAAGTGGTAAAACTGAAAATATCTTAGAGAATACTCTTAGCAAATTAAGTGGGGATTATCCAGATGCTTCTGTGATTTTAAAAGCACTAGGTAAAAATGAAGAAGGCATAGAAGATAAATTACAAACACTGGTAGATGATAATATAATAATTAAATTAACATCTTTAGATAAGACAATATACATACATAAGAGTTTTTTTAAGCAAAAGATAGAGGAAATAGAGGAACTCTTAATAAAGTATCATAGAGAAAATCCACTTAAGAGTGGTATGCCAAAAGAGGAAATAAAAAATAAGGTTTTCGGAAAAAATATAAAGCAGAAAACATATGATGAAATGTTATTGCTTATGGAAGATAGAAATGCTATAAAAATATATGAAAAATCTGTATGTTTATACGAATTTAGGATACAATATACAGTGGAGCAAGAAAAATTAAAACAGAGCATTATTGCGGCTTATGATAAGGGTAGGTATAATACCCCTAAATACACTGACTTAGCTATAAATGAGAAGGATAAAAAGACCTTTAAGATGGTTTTTGATTCCCTTATGGATAATGAAGAATTAATAAAAGTAGCTGAGGATTGTATTTTTACAAAAGAGCATTATGAAAATTCAATAACAATTGTATGTAACTACATTAAAGAAAACGGTAGCATAGCGGCAGCAACCGCTAGAGGAGTATTTGACACAAGTCGAAAATTTGCAGTAGCGCTTTTAGAACATTTTGATAGCATAAAATTAACAAAAAGAGTAGAAAATGATAGAGTGCTATATAAAGATAGTTAAAAATAGGGACTAAATATTAATTCATTCGACAAAATTATGCATATTGCTATTGAATATAGTGATAAGATATGCTATAATTAGCATGTTCCTGGGAGTAGATAGGTGCTGGTGTGCCTGCCAGTCTTCAAAACTGTGTTGTCGTGCTAATACCACGATGGGTGTGTTCGATTCACACATATTCCCGCCAATTAAATCGACATATTGCGGCTTAGATACATAATTTTTTATGTTATCTGGGCCGCTTTTTATATACAAAAAAAAGAGCCTTAAGCTCTTTTTTAATTTCCCTGGATATTCTCAGTTTCTACGATATCTAAAGTTGCTTCGATATGCTCTATTCCAGTGTCATTAATTTTATAATTTCCTCTGTCCTCTTGTTTTTTTATAAACTTCTTATTAATTAGTGATTCAAGTGATGCCTTAAATAATCTAAGATCACCCTTACCCTTACCTAAATTAATACCTAACTTTATTTTTGCTACGCTTTGTGGGGATGCAGCTTTATTTTCATAAAGATAGTTTAATACGTTACCTTCAGTTTCTTCTATGTTATCTTTCATAAGTACCTCCTTTAGTAATAAATTTATTTAGCAATAGTACTTAATTATACTACATCAGCTAGTTAATAAAAAGGTATAGTTTAAGGCCGAGATTTTTATATGTGAGTATGTGAGATAAACACAGGTAAGGTTAGCTAACCACTGAATATATTGTAAGGGCCTTCAAATTCATTACTAAATGCTTGAATAATGTCAAAAATAGCTTTCGACATTACTATTGAAAGAGGATATAATGGAAGAATGGTTATTTCAAAATTCTAGGAAAAAAACAAATCGATGTATTATTTTAAAAATATTGGGGGTGATACTTTGGAATTTGTAATGAATAAAGTAATGAGTATAGACAAAGATGCTGAAAGGTATAGAAAGGGCATTGATGAACTGATAAAAGAAAAACAAGATGAACTTGAAAAAACAATAGTAGATATGAGGAGTGACTTTGAAGAAGAATCTAAAATTATTAAGAGTACTATAAGTAATGAAAAAATAACTAAGGCAGATAATAGAGCTGAAAACATAATAAAAGAAAAGGAAGAAGGATTAAATGATATTAATGCCAAATATCAAATTAATAAATTGAAAATAGTAGATGAAGTATTTAATAGAATAATAAAGTCACTATAGGAGTGAAAATATATGGGAAGTGTTGTTAAGTTTAGTGCTATAAATACTAAAGTAAAGGCAATGATGGGAAAGATGCTGAGCTTAGATCAGTACTCAAAATTACTAAATTGTAAAGACCTTAAAAGCACTCTTAAAGTATTAAAAGAGGAAACTAGCTATGGTGAACTTTTAGAAGCATACAATTTAGAGAAAATTCATCGGGGTGATTTAGAGGTTATTTTACATAAGTATTATATAAGTACTTATAGTAAATTTATAAATTATTTTGATGGTGAATATAGAAGTCTCGTAAAAACTTTTTTTATAAGATGGGAAATAGAAGATTTAAAAGTAATTTTAAGGGGTAAATATTTAGGCCTTAGCAGTGAGGAAATAGACAAAAAACTAATTGCCAGAAGTTCCTTAAATAAAGTAAATTATGATTACTTATTAGCTTTAAAAAGTGTAGAAGATGTAATAGATGGATTAAAAGGTAGCATATATTATAAGAGTTTAAAAAACTTAGCTAAAGATACAAGTACAAAAGGTTTGTTTAGAATTGAAACTGAACTTGATTTTGTTTATTTTACGTCAATACGCCGGGAACTTAAGCATTTAGATAAGGAGAATAAAGAAGTAGTATATAGTGTAATGAGTCTTGAAGCAGACCTTTTAAATTTGGGCTGGATATATAGGGGGAAGACTTTTTACAAGATATCTCCAGAGGAACTGTTTAACTATACTATATATAATGGATATAAGCTTTCAAAGGAAAAACTTAAGCAGCTTTGTTATATAAATAATATAGAGGAATTCAACAATATATTAGAAAAAACGCCCTATGCATCCATATATGAAAAGGATGATTATAATTTAATTGAAAAACGAGAACGTGAATTTCAAAAAAAATATTTTAAAAAAATTCTTAGAGAAAATAAAACTAATATTAGTATGGTTATAAGTTATCTTGTTGTTTATAGGATTGAAATAAGAGATGTTATTTCTATAATAGAACAAAAAAGGTATGACATGGATATGAGTGAAGGTATTAATTATGTTTCTGTCACATTATAAATTGTTAACTACCATATAAAAGCGCAGGAGGTGATTTTGTGTCTATAGAAAAAATGCATATGGTTAATTTGGTTGGGGCTATTAAGGATTTTGATAAACTGACTAAAATGTTAGCACTAGAAGGCTGTATGCAACCGGTAAGTGCTTTGCAAGAAATAAATTCGTCAGACTTTGTACTGAAAACTTCCACGGATAATATAGAGGCTTTAATGGATGTAAACTATATAAGACCTTACTTATATGATAAAGAATATAATATAAGTTTAAAATATATTGAGAAGCTTAAGGATGCTCAAAAGACCTTTGGTAAAAGCGTTGAGTACGCTGGCCAGGTTATTTTTGATTTTGATACAATGGAAAAAGAACTAGAGTCAGTCTATGGCAAATATAAGGTTTTAAGCACAAAACTCGAGGATTTAAAAGAAAAAGAGCAATATCTTAAAAACACCTATGAGGCATTAGAATTTTTAAAGAATGTGTCTCTCCCTATGGAAGATATTACTACTATGAAAAATTTTCAAATGGGATTATACAAAGTGCCAAAGGAAAACATGCTTAAAATAAAAGCAAATTATGAAAATATACCTTCAATAATTCAATCTGTCTATGAAGAAAAGGATTTTGTTATATTTATAGCATTTACTCCAATACTTTTGCTCGTAGAGGCGGAAAGAATTTTTAAATCTGCAAATTGCGAAAAAATTCTAGTACCTGAGCATTACACGGGGGTTCCGAGAGACGTGTCAGTGATAGTTTCTGCGGAAATAAATGAGGCAGAGCAATCTACAGTGAAAATTAAAAAACAACTTAGCAATTTCCTAGATGAAAATTATAAAACTATAAAAAATATTCAAAAGAGTTATGAATTAGAGCAAAAGTCAGGAGAAATAAAAAAAAGTGCGGCTTGTACAAATGAATTTTTTTATCTTTCAGGTTGGATACCTAAAAGTTTTATGGACAAATTTAATGAGCTACTTTTGAGTTTTGATGGTAGAATATTGACCATTAAAAAAGATCCTAATGAAAGAACGAATAAAGATATAGCTCCACCAACAATGCTTATAAATAATAAATTATTCAAACCTTTTGAGAGTATGGTTTTCATGTATGGTGTCCCTAGTTATGGTGAAATAGACCCTACCATGTTTTTTGCAATAACCTATACATTAATGTTTGGTGCTATGTTTGGAGATGCAGGCCAAGGATTAGTATTGTTATTAGCTGGGTTTTTGCTAAAGAATAAGCTAGGTAAAAATAATTTAGGCGGAGTTTTTGAAAGACTTGGGATAAGTTCTATAGTATTTGGATTTCTATATGGAAGTGTATTTGGATCTGAAACAGTAATCCCAGCCCTTCTAATTAGACCCATGGAAGATATTAATGACATATTAATTGTGGCAATAATATGCGGATGCGGTTTTCTTATTTTAGCTTTTATATTAGGAATCACTAACAGTTTAAGGCGGAAAGACTTAGAACGTGGACTTTTTGGAAAAGAAGGACTAGCAGGTTTTATGTTCTATATTGGAGCTTTAACATTAATAGTATCTGTAGTTTATAAGAAACCATTATTACCAATAACTATTTGGATAATATATTTTATTTTCTTTTTATTATTGATATTGTTAAAGCAGCCGCTGGCAAATATTATTTTAGGTAAAAAAATATTATTTGAAGATGGAGCTAAGGATTATTTTATAGAATCAAGTTTTGAGGTAGTAGAAACGCTACTATCTATGTTTTCTAATACCCTGTCATTTATAAGGGTAGGTGCCTTTGCCTTAAATCACGTTGGTTTATTTGTTGCATTTTCTGCTATGGCTTCTATGGCTAAAAGCGGATTTGCTTCTGTGTTAATACTGATACTTGGGAATATAGTGATTTTATGTCTTGAAGGGCTCATAGTATTTATACAAGGATTAAGACTTGAGTACTATGAATTATTCAGTAAGTATTATGAAGGTGCCGGGGTTAGTTTTGAACCTGTGAAAATTAAACTTAAGTAACACATATAAAAAGTATGTGTTCATTATTTAAAGTTAACAAGTGTGCAAGTTAATACACTTGATATTAGAGGGAGGAATAATGATTATGACTATATTATTAATGTTAACATTTTGTGTTGTTATAGCTACTATTACTTATGGAGTTGTTGAGCAAAGTAAGATAGATGTTTTAGGTAGACAAAAAATTAAAAAAGCTCTTAAAATAAACTTAGGTGTATTTATACCAGTTATGATGGGAGCCTTAATAGTAAATATTCCAAGTGTAGCTCACGGTGCGGTGGCGGTAGCTGCAAACCCTGCTGCAGGACTTGGGTATTTAGCAGCTGGACTTTCTACAGGACTTGCAACTATTGGTGCTGGCTATGCTGTAGGTGCCGTTGGATCTTCAGCCTTAGGTGCGGTATCAGAAGATCCTAAGATACTTGGAAAAACTCTTATCTTTGTTGGTCTTGGAGAAGGTATTGCTATATATGGACTTATTATATCTATAATGATACTTTCAAAATTATAATTTTTAGGAGAGAGGCTTATGAGAAGCTATTTAATAAGTGATAATATAGATACATTTGTAGGCATGCAAATGGCAGGGCTGGAAGGCGTTGTTCTTCACGAAAAAGAAGAAATAGTTAAAAAAATTAAAGAATTAAAAAAAGACAAGTCAATAGGAATAATAATAATAACAGAAAAAATTGCAGCGAAAATACCAGATGAGATAAGTAGCATAAAGCTGTCCAAGGAAAGGCTTCTTTTGGTAGAAATTCCAGATAGGCATGGATGGAGCAAAGGTAGTGACGCTATTTTAAGATACGTTAAAGAGGCTATAGGGATTAAGTTATAAAAAGCATAACAATTGGCAGGAGGTTTGGTTATGACCACCATTGAAGATAAGATAAGTTTGTTTTCTAAGATAATATATGACAAGGTAAATGAAGAAAAAGAAGGAAGGCTAAAAGACTTTAGAGCCGAGGCGCAAAAAAGAATAAATGTGGAAAAAGAAAAGATAGAAGAGCTTAGGCGCTGCCTTCAAAGAGATGTGGCAAAAAAATCCGATATTAAAGCAAATGGGATAGTGGCAAAAGAAAGGCTTAAAAAGCAAAGAGAAATGTTATTTCTTAAGGAAAAACTGATTAAAGAGGCTTTAGAAAATGTAGGGCAAAAGCTTGTAGAATTTGCCTTATTACCGGAATATAAACCTTATTTTTTAAGTATATTGGAGAAGACTTTAAAGGAAATAGATAGTGGAGATTACTATATTATAATACTCAAAAGGGATTATGAGAAATTTAAAAGGGAAATTGGGGTCGTACTGAGTAATTACAGTGATAGAAATGTGGAAATAAAGATTTCAGAGGAAGACTTTATAGGAGGCATAATACTAAAAGATATTGAAGGAAAATTTAAAATAGATAATAGTTTATATTCAAAACTAGAAGAAAGTAAAGAAATAATTGGTGTTAGAGTTATGGAAATGCTAGCCTGAGAATAAGCTGAGAGTTGAGAGATGATTTAATTATTTTGATGTACTGCAGCTCTCAACTGTCAACTGATTTATGAATGGGAGGAAAGACATGGAAGGAAATATAATGGGAGTAAATGGTCCAGTTATAAAAGCTGAGCACATGAAGGGCTTTAAAATGAGAGAAATGGTTATGGTAGGATTTAAAAAGCTCATCGGTGAAATCATAATATTGGAAGAAGATTATGCAACTATTCAGGTTTATGAAGAAACTAGTGGTCTTAAAATAGGTGAACCTGTAATTTCTACTGGAAGTCCTCTTTCTCTTAAACTGGGACCGGGAATACTAGGAAATATATTTGATGGAATTGAAAGGCCACTAGAAAAAATAAATGAAATGTCTTATGGCTTTTTACCTGAGGGTATAGGCCTAATTTCTCTTGATGAAGAAAAACTTTGGTCCGTAGATATTAACGCAAAGCTTGGAGATGAATTAAAAGAAGGATATATATATGCAAGTGTTCAAGAAACGGAATCTATTATGCATAAGATAATGGTTCCACCAGGGGTATTTGGAACTGTAATTGAGGTAATTAAAAATGGGAACTACAATATAGAAACCACAGTGGTTAAATTAAAACAAGATGAAAAAATTCATGAACTTAAACTTTATCAATATTGGCCTGTAAGAAATCCAAGACCAGTAAAAGATAAAAAAACTATTTTTAAACCTCTTATTACGGGACAAAGAATAATAGACATGTTCTTTCCTATAGCAAAAGGGGGTACTTGCGCCATTCCTGGAGGATTTGGTACTGGAAAGACTATAACCCAGCACCAACTTGCCAAGTGGTCTGATGCAGATATCATAGTGTACATTGGTTGCGGAGAAAGAGGAAACGAAATGACAGAAGTTCTAGAAGATTTCCCGAAACTTATAGATCCTAGAACAAACTTGCCACTTATGAATAGGACTGTACTTATAGCTAATACATCAAATATGCCGGTAGCTGCAAGAGAAGCAAGTGTTTATACTGGTATTACAATAGCCGAATATTTTAGGGATATGGGATATCACGTTGCTATAATGGCAGACTCAACTTCAAGGTGGGCAGAGGCCCTGCGGGAAATTTCAGGAAGACTTGAAGAGATGCCTGCTGAAGAAGGTTATCCAGCCTATCTTCCATCAAGAATTGCAGAGTTTTATGAAAGAGCAGGTTACGTAGAAAACTTAAACGGCAGCGAAGGTTCTGTTACTGTAATTGGTGCAGTTTCACCTGCTGGTGGAGACTTCTCAGAACCTGTTACTCAAAATACTAAAAGATTCGTTTCTGCCTTTTTAGGCCTTGATAAAAAATTAGCTTATGCAAGACATTATCCTGCAATAAACTGGCTATCTAGTTATAGTGGCTACACTTCACTTTTAAAGGAGTGGTATGAGGAAAACGTGGCGGAAGACGTAATGGATTTAAGAGCAAAGATGCTTAAGCTTTTATATGAAGAAAATAAGCTTCTAGAGATAGTTAAACTGGTAGGTGAAGATGTGCTTCCGGACGAGCAAAGGCTTATTATAGAGGTAGCTAAATGCCTTAAAATTGCGTTCCTTCAGCAAAATGCCTATAATGCTGTAGATACTTTTGTACCCTTAGGAAAACAATATAAGATGCTTAAAGCTATAGAGTCATTTTATGATAATGGATGTAGGGCAGTAAAAGCTGGGATACCAATTTCTGTTATAATGAATAAAGAATTAATGGAAAAGCTTTATAAAATGAAATACAATGTACCCAACGATAACCCAGAACTAATAGATGATTTAGAAAGTGAACTCGGGAAATATTTTGAGGAACTTATAGAAAGATATAGATAGGTAGATAATAATATATACCTACAGAGACTAGTAAGGAGGTATAAGCACTATGAAGAAAGAATATTTAATGTTAAACAAAGTCCAAGGACCTTTAATTATACTTTCTAATGTGGAAGATGTAGCTTACGATGAAATCGTTGATATATTGGTGGATGGAAAATATAAAAAAAAGGGAAAGGTTGTTCAAATTTATAAAGATAAGGCTATAGTACAAGTTTTTGAAACAACAACTGGGATGTCTGTTAGCAATACTTCAGTGCATTTTAAAGGAGAGTCCTTTAAGATAGCTATTACAAAGGATATATTAGGACGAGAATTTAATGGAATAGGCGACGCGCGAGATAATGGTGGAGAGGTTTATTCTTCAAAAAAATATGACGTAAATGGAAGACCTATGAATCCTGTTGCTAGGAGATACCCTAGAGACTATATACAAACAGGAATATCATCAATAGACTGCCTAGCAACCTTAATAAGAGGACAAAAACTTCCTATATTTTCTGGAAATGGTATGGCCCATAATGAATTAGCTGCGCAAATTGTAAGGCAAGCGAAAGTTTCTAGTGAGGAAGATGAGAAATTTTGTATAGTATTTGGAGCTATGGGGATAAAGTATGATGATGCTAATTATTTCAAGAAAAGCTTTGAAGAAGCGGGAGTGCTCGAAAAGGTAGTTATGTTTACAAATTTAGCAGATGATCCTATAGTTGAGAGAATAATAGCCCCTAGATGTGCACTTACTGCTGCAGAATATTTAGCTTTTGAAGAAGATATGCATGTACTTGTAATACTTACAGATATGACTAATTATTGTGAAGCACTTCGAGAACTATCGTCTTTAAAAGAAGAAGTTCCAAGTAGAAAGGGCTATCCAGGATATTTATATTCTGATTTAGCCTCGTTATATGAAAGAGCTGGCATGATGAAAGGAAAAAAAGGTAGTATAACTCAAATACCAATACTCACCATGCCTAACGATGATATAACGCATCCTGTACCAGATCTTACAGGCTTCATAACGGAAGGTCAAATTGTTTTAAGCAGAGGTATTCAGCAAAGAGACATATATCCACCAGTGAATATTTTATCCTCCCTTTCTAGACTTATGAAAGATGGAATTGGTGAAGGTTTTACTCGCGAAGATCACGGAGATGCATCAAATCAAATATTTGCAGCTTACTCTAGAGTACAAGATGTAATAGCCCTAGCACAAGTTATAGGAGAAGATGAACTTTCGGAAATAGATAAGGTATATATGGACTTTGGTAGAGCTTTTGAAGAAAGGTTTTTAAAACAGGACTATGATGAAAATAGGGATATGGCAGAAACTTTAGATTTAGCTTGGGAAATTCTTGGTATATTGCCGAAAAATGAATTAGATAGGGTTTCGCCTAAAATTTTAGAAAAATATTATAAAGCAGTGGTGAAGTAATATGGAAACCTTTGCGCCAACTAAGTCTACATTAATGGCTGCTAAAAGTTCTTTGGAATTTTCTGAAAAGGGCTTTGAACTATTAGATAAAAAAAGAAATGTATTAATAAGAGAAATGATGTCTTATGTAGATAAGGCGCGTGTTCTTCAGAATCAGGTAAATATGACTTTTTCAAAGGCATATAAAGCTTTAGAATCCGCAAATATAAATTCAGGAATAATAAAGATGGAAGATATAGCTATATCGGTCGAAGAAGCTAAAGATTATGAGATTTTATTTAAAAGTGTTATGGGAGTAGAAGTACCAAAAATTATTTTTGATAGAAAAGAAATAGAACCAAAATATGGATTTTACAGAAGTAGCGCTTCGATTGATGAGGCAATGAAGGAATTTAATAATGTAAAATATTTAACCTATGAGCTAGCAGAAGTAGAAAACGCTGTATACAGATTAGCCATGGAAGTAAAGAAAACCCAAAAGAGAGCAAATGCACTTCAAAATATACAAATTCCTAAATTTGAGGAAATAGTAAAGTTTGTAACAGAAGTTTTAGAAGAAAAAGAAAGAGAAGATTTTTTTAGGCTAAAAGTAGTAAAAAAGAAGCATAGAAAAGAGGATTAACAATCTAATTAAAGATTTGAAAATATAATGGTATGGCGCGTACTAAGTTAAAAGTACACGCCAAATTTATTTCCATAGCAATAAATCTAGTAAAAGTTAATTTTAATAAAAGAATATTCAAATTATTCAAAATGTGGTATAATGATTTTAGAAAGGGAGGGTAAAATAGGAAAATAATAAGAAGGTTTACGGATAGTAAATGAAGTGCCAGAGTGCACAAAAGTTTTAGGTTAAATTATTAGTTAGTTTTAAATAATATATGAGAAATATATAATTAAGAACAACATTTTAAATAAATAATAAGAGGTGGAATATGGAAGAATACAGAGGCTATGGAATAGAAGTTATGGAAAATGATGAGAAAGAATATCCGTTCAAAGCAATAGCAAAAAAAGAAAAAGAAGAAATAAAACATAAGGGACATAGCAAACTACAAGCCATTGACCTTGTTAAAGAAACCATTAATTTAGCAATAGCTCGAAATAATAAACAATAAATATTTAGTGTTTTTATAAGTATTTTAAAGAAAAGCATTGCAAATTAATAATATATGTGTTATTCTAAGTGAGTTGAGATTGCAAAATCATTAACATCAAGATTTAATATGATTTAAACATTACCTTTTTAGGCATATAAAGTAAATCAGCTCTTAAATCTTAATATAATTAAAAAGGAGAAATGTTTAAATGGCAGATAAAACTATAATATGCAAAGATTGTTCACAAGAATTCGTATTCACTGAGGGTGAACAGGAATTTTACAAAGAAAAAGGATTCGAAAATGAACCACAAAGATGTCCTGATTGTAGAAGAGCTAAAAAACAACAAAACAATAGAGGATTTCAAAGATAATATTATCTAATAAAAATTACCTGTAGGGATTAATTCCTACAGGTTTTTATTTTGCAAAAAAATATTGTATAATTTTAGGCAAAGCATGATATAGTATATTGTAGATGAGGTAAATAAAATAATAAGATAAGTATGCAAAGAGAAAAGGAGCTAGGATAATATGAAAAATATAAAATTAAGTAAAGCTAATATGGGCAAAATCACCATGAATAATGTTAAGTTAGATAAGGAGACAATTGCCCAAAAGGAACATATCCACGGGGGAACCTATGAGGGAGAAAAATTAGATGGTGTAAAGAATGGCCAAGGGACTTTTATTTATACGGATGGAAGTAAATATGTAGGTCTTTGGAAAAATAATAAAATGCACGGCGAAGGAACTCTTACTTGGGTCTGCGGGGAAAAATATGTAGGTGAGTGGAGTGATGATGAAAAACATGGTAGTGGAATATATACATGGGATGATGGTGAAAGATATATAGGAGATTGGGAAAAAGGCGAAAAAACTGGTCAAGGTATCTGTAATTGGCCAGATGGAGATATCTATGTAGGTGGTTGGAAAGATGGACTTAGGCATGGCGAAGGCATCCATACTTGGGCTACTGGAGATAAATATATAGGGCAGTGGCTAGATGATCAAAGAGAAGGCCTTGGAATGTACATATACGCTGATGGAGAAATAGAAATGGGACAATCTAAAAACAACCAATTGATAAGATAACCCTATTGGCATATTGTGCTTTAAAATTGTGAGACTTTAGCTATTTATGCTAAAGTCTCCAATTTATTCAACGAATATTATATAGTGTATAAAAAATGCTAAAGGATAGGTTGACTAATATGAAACAATGGTATGGAAACACAATGACAAAAGTAGTGAGAATTTTAGATTCAGACAGTAGGTTAGGGCTAGATGAAAACAAAATTAAACATATGAGGGAAAAACATGGCGAAAATCTTATATTAAAGCCAAAAACTCAAAGTCTTTTAACTTTAATTTTTGGAGAAATAAGACAATTATGGATGATCGTATCCTTCGTTTTTATAGCTATGCTATTCTACAACGGATTAACTGCTATAGCATGTCTTGCAACTTTAATAATGATAATAAGTGTTGCAATGTTAATTAATGGAGACTACAGTGAAGAAAAAAGTTTAATGGCAATTGATAATTTAAACACAGCTTTTTCTTATGTACTGCGAGATGGAAAGAGATGTAAAATAGCTTGTGAAGAAATAGTGGTTGGCGATATGTTTTATTTAGAAAAAGGTAGTTATGTGGCAGCGGATATTAGAATAATAGAATGCGAAGATCTTAAGGTGAGTGAAGTTGCTGTAACAGGTGAAAAACATGAAGTTGAAAAGTACTCTATGAAAATAGAGGGAGGGGTAATAAATCTTTCTCAAATAAAGAATATGGTTTTTAAATCATCTATTGTTACTGAAGGATTTGGACTAGGTATAGTTATTGCTACGGGGATGAATACGCAAATTGGTAAAATAGCAAGTGCGTTACTGGAATATAAAAATGATAATAGGGTTTTTACTAAAAAACTAAATAAAATTGCAAATAGTGTATCGAAAGTTACTATAATAGTAGCTGCCATAACTTTACTTTTTACACTATACAATAAATTTTCAATTCATGAAATTATAAACACTCTTATATATGTTTTTATGACATCTTATTCGCCAATTTATATTATAATATTATTTTTATTTTTTAATATTATATTCCGTGGATTTAAGAAGAAGAATATGTACATAAAGAGTATTTCTGCTATATATTTTATCAAGGATATTACTACAATATTTACAAAGAAGATTGGTTGTATTTCTGAGAATGTACTTGTTTTTAGACAAGTGTATTGTGACAATATGCTTGTTGATGTGGAAAAACAAGGTGTTATTATGGAAGACACTATGGAAAGAATAATCAGTATAGCATTACTTTGCAATGATGCTAAACTAGAAAGTGGTGGAGCATCTTATAGTGGAAATGATAATTCTATTGAAAACTTAGCAGAATATGCAATTCTTAAATTTTGTAATGAAGAATTGGCAGAAAAAAGTAGATTAGAAATGAAACAAGAAAGAGTTTTTAAAATACCCTATGATTCTGATAGGTTGATAAAAACTGTTGTGAATAAGATTGAGGATAGATATAGAGCTAATGTATCAGGTGGTCTTGATAGTTTATTAAATAAGTGTACGCATATTTTAATTAATGGTGTAGAAAAGGAAATTAAAGAAATTGATATTAAAGCCATTATAAATGTTCATATAGGCATGTCTAATAGTGCTTATAATGTTATAGGGTTTGGATATAGAAATTTCAATTATGAACCTAGCATTGATGAAAACATTGAAAGCAATTTAGTTTTTGTAGGTCTAATGGGTTTTGAAAATCCTATAAAAAATAGTTCGTATGCAGCAGTGAAAAACTGTGCGGACTTAAATGTTAAGCTTATTATAGATGAAGAGGATAATAAACTAGCTTGCTTAGCTTTTGGAAAACTAATAGGTCTTACACAGAAAAAAGAGGAAGTTTTATCCGGGGTAGAAATAGATTATATGGACAAAGAAGAATTTGAAAAAAATATTGAGGGTGTTAGCATTTTCTCCAAAATTTTATCTAAACATAAAAGTGAGATTGTGAACTGCCTAAATTCTAAAGGCCATTCTATAGCTTCGGTAGGGGATAGGTTAACGGATTTGGAATACCTTAATAAGTCCCGTATATCCATTTCAACAGGAAATGAATGTAGCACGGTAGTAAGAAAATTATCAAGCTTATTTTTACAAGAAAATGATTTAAGCGAAATAATTAATTTAGTTCAACATAGTAAAAAGATTATTAACTATATAAATGAATTGGGCTTATTTGTAAGTGTAGCAGGGTTTAGTGAAATCCTTATGATATTGGTTTGTTTAATTACTAGAAGTAAAATGCCATTTACACTTATTGAAATTTTATATTTAAATTTTATAATTATACCTTGCTCAGGGATGTCGATTCTATTTCAAAACAGGAATACAGATCAAGACATGAAAAATATTAACTATAAATATATAAAAAGAGTTTCTGTAATAAATTCATTTATTACTAGTGGTACATATTTTTTAATTTTGGGCTTAATGGGTGAATTTACAATTATCAGCACGGCCCACATAGGCTTTATTATTTTTGTTTTATACCAAAACATATTCTCCATAACTTTAATATATGAAAAACATTTTTTGAAAAATAAAGTTTCTTATATTTTGTCACTTATTAATATATTATTACAGTTTATATTTATTTTTATGTGCATTTTTAATATTCTTACTTAACCACAGCTGGAAAAATGAAAAATAAGCAAAAATACCCTGATTAATTTTAATATTTGTTGGATAAAATAAAATTGTGGAGGTGTGAAAATGCTTGAAAATATATTTGAAACAAAGATAATAGGAAGTAATACAATTTTTTTAGATATACCAGAAGAAGAGTATTTTATAAGTTATAATAATTTATCGGAAAAAGCGGCGGAGGAAATTACTTATAATTATTTTAAAATAAGAAATAAAACGGGCATACCTCATGTAAAACAGATTCATGCCATTCCTAATATCCACAATGTTGAGATTATAATAGAAATAGAAAAGGATGGAACAAATTAATATGTTCTTTTTAACAAATAAATTTTCAAGTAAGACAGTATATTATGGTTAGACCTTTAGTGTATTATGCAGTATCAATTTTTATGGGATGCTTTACGTTTTTAATTTTAATTAATAGTCCTATTTTAGGTGCAGTTATAGCTGCATCTTTTTTAGCTGTTATGTATTTAACTATAGATAAAAAATTTTATTATTTAATACTTTGTTTTTTTATTACTTCTGCAATAAGTTATTATTCTTATTTTAATATCAACCTGCCAAATGCACAAAAGGTGAAAGTTCGGATTTCAGACAAAAGTAACTATTTTTGCTATGCAAAATCCAATAACAAGAAAATTATTTTAGAGGGTAATATTTTTGAATTAACGGAGGGAAGAAATGTTTGGATAACTGGTAATTTTAAAAAAATGCCAGTTTATGAAAGAGGTATAGTTGGAACATATATAGTAAATGATTATAAAATATGTGATGAGGATTTAATATCAAAGGTTAAAAGTTTCAGAAAAGACTTATATCAAAAATTTTCTAAAGTACTTGGAAAAGAAAAAACGGCACTAGTCATGGCTGTATGTTTTGGAGACAGTGGCTTTATTGAAAAGACGCAAAAGGAAGATTTTAAAAAATTAGGCATCAGTCATGTTATAAGCGTTTCAGGACTACATATGTCAATAGTGTATAAAGCATTGGAAATTATTATTGGCTATAAAAGTGCTCTTTTATTTTCTTTTTTATATATGATATTTACAGGAGGGCAAGCATCTACTATAAGGGCTTTTATAATGATTTTTATATTAAAAATATCAAGTAAAGTTTATAAAAAATATGATAGTTTGTCATCTATTAGCCTAGCTGCAATTATACTATTGTTGTTTAGACCTTTTTATATTCTTGATATTGGGTTTATGCTTTCGTTTCTTTGTGTTCTTGGAATTATATTGTTTAATAAGAAGATAAAAAAGGTGCTATATAAGCTTCCCAAAGCTTTAAATGAATCTTTTAGTTTAAGTATAAGTTCTCAAATATTTTCACTGCCTTATGCGATTTTCACATTAAAAACTTTTAGTTTCGGATTTCTCTTTAGCAACTTATTGTTATTACCTTTTTATACCGTAGTTGTGATTTTAGGAAATATAGGACTTATCTTTAGCGGTGTTCAAGAATTGTTCAATTTAATAAATTATGGTTTGTATACCATTTTAACAATTATAGAATATATTCAAAAAATTTTAGGTGTAATGTTACCAGAAATAATTTACTTTTCTTATATAGAGAGTTTAGTTGTATTTGGTTTATATCTGTGTTATCTTGGAATTAAAAGTGGATATGAGCAATTTAAGTACCTTCCCCTTTGTGTTATTTTTGTTTTTGCATATCAAAATTATAAAGTTTTTCCAGAAATTAGCTATATAAATGTAAATAATAATGATATAGTTTTAATACAATATAGAAGTGATACAATTGCAGTGACCACAGGTAACATCAATGTGAAGGATCTAAAAGTGCCTGTAAAAGTAGATAATGTTTTTCGGGGGTACAAAGGAGATTCAACAATGACCCTTTCCAGTAAAGCTATGATTAGGTTAATCAGTCATGGTAATAAATTAGAAGCACAAGTATGCTTTTTAGAAAAATCAAATATAAAATCTAATCTAGAGGCTTTTAATAATAAGGGTAGTGAATTTACAGCATATAAAAGAATTATAAAATTAAAAAAGGATGAAACTTATACACCTAAAGGTACAATAATAAATAAACATATAATTCTAGGAAACAAAGTTTTAAAATTTTAACAGGGGTTGGTGGAAATATTTTGATTAATTTTACGGATTTAGAGAAAAAATTAAAGAAACATGAATTAGATAATTGTTATGTATTTTGCGGATCGGATGAAAAATTAATAAAGCAGCATGTCAAATTTGTAACTGATAATGTACTAAAAAGTGATTTTATGGATTTGAATTATTCGAAATTTGATGGTAACAAAGCTGATTTTGAGGCAATTATTGAATCTTGTGAAACTATGCCATTTATGAGTGATAAAAAAGTAGTGGTGGTATATAGAGCGTCATTTTTAAGTGATAGTGGCGGGAGTAAAACTTCCGGGGATTTGAAAAGTGAGAATTTCCAATTGCTAAATGAATATTTAAGCAATCCCGCACCTCATTGCATTTTAATTATATATTATGTGTTTTCAAATGATAGAGAGAAACCAAGTGCTAAAATTAAAAAAATAGATAAAAAAGCCTGCGTTATAAAAGTTGATAAATTAAGGGGTGAAGTTCTCCAGAAAAAATGTATGGATTTGTTCCAAGCTGCAGGTAGTAAAATAGGGAAGGCTGAACTTACACTATTTTGTAGTCAGGTGGACAATAATATGGACATCGTAGTTAATGAAGTAGAAAAATTAGTTTCTTATGCAGAGGGAAGAGACATTACAAAAGACGATATTTTGGCTATGATGCCTCAAAAGAGTGAAAATGATATTTTTAATTTAGTTGATTATTTGTCTCAGAAAAATATTAAAAGAGCTTTAGACATTTTAAATGAACTTATATATAAGGGAGAGAAGATTCCGCTTATACTATTTATGATAGCTAGGCAATTCAATCTTTTATTTAATATTAAATTAGGCATTGAAAGCGGGAAAACAAAAGAAATTTTGGCGGGGGAGTTAAGGCTTCATCCTTATATATGTGAAAAAATGATATCACAGAGTATGAAATTTACTTTAAAAGGGCTAAAGAGAAATATTGAGCTATGCCTTGATACGGAAAAAACACTGAAAAGCACTTCTACTGATAATAAGATAAATATGGAAGTCTTTATGATAAAGACTGTTATGTAACAAAAAAAATAAAAACCGGTGGACATCACCGGTTGTTTATTATGCAGTTAAACTTAAGTTGTTTAACTTCGCTGCGAGTCTTGACTTTCTTCTTGCTGCTTTATTAATGTGAAGAATTCCTTTTGTTACAGCCATATCTAAAGCTTTAACCACGTTTGCATATGTAGTTTTAGCTTCTTCAACGTTGCCAGTAACGACAGCTGTTTCGAATTTCTTTACCTTAGTTTTTAAAGCTGATTTAATCATTGTATTTCTCAATGTCTTAACCTCAGTAACTTTAATTCTCTTTTTTGCTGATTTAATATTTGCCATTCATTTTCACCCCCCTTTGTATTTAATCCGTATCAGCAGTTTTGGGGAAAACCGCATACGAGTCTATTTAATAGACAATAGACAATTGATATTATAGCATTAAAATTAAAGCACTTCAAGTTAAACTTATCCTACATATAGAAATTTTAATATAATGTTAAATTTTATAGAAATGTAAAATTTAAATAAATACTTTTTAAGAATAGGAAAAGGCTATTAGGAAAAGCTAATATTAAAATTTAGTTGAGGTGAAATTATGATAAGTATAAGAACAGACTTAGCGGTGGAAGCTAAAGAGATATACAGTGCAGAGAGTAATGGTAAGACCAGCGGTGTTGATGTAGAAGAGTATAGCGAGGGTGACATTAAAATTACTAATGTAAAAATAGTCAGCGATGTTGGAGAAAAAATGATGGGAAAACCAAAAGGTACATATATAACTATTGATATCCCAGAATTTGTTCACTATGATGGTGAGGCTATGGACAGGGTAAGTGTTGTAATAGGAAAGGTATTGAAGCCCTTAATAAAACTCGAAGATAGTATGACGGCGCTTGTGGTTGGGCTTGGTAATTGGAACGTTACTCCTGATGCTATAGGTCCAAAAGTTGTTTCAAAAATAATGGTTACTAGGCATTTAAAACAATTAGTGCCGGATTCCATAGATGAAGGCATAAGGCCGGTGTGCGCTATATCACCGGGGGTGCTAGGGATTACTGGTATGGAAACAGGCGAAATTATCAGAGGTGTGGTTGAGAAAATTAAACCTAATTTAGTAATTTGCATTGATGCGTTGGCTTCAAGGAAGATGGATAGAGTAAATAGAACAATACAAATAGGGACTTCTGGAATTTCTCCTGGAGCTGGAATAGGGAATCGTAGGATGCAAATAAATGAAGAAGTACTTGGAGTACCAGTTATAGCTATTGGGGTACCAACAGTTGTGGACGCAGCAACGCTAGCTAATGATACCATTGACTTAGTACTTGATGAGATGATTAGAACCGCAAATTCAGGGGGAGAATTTTATAATATGCTTAAATCCATTGATAAGGAAGAAAAGCAAAAGATGATAACAGAGATATTAAATCCATATGTTGGTAATCTTGTAGTTACACCAAAGGAAATTGATATGGTTATAAATTCTCTTTCTAAAATCATTGCAAGTGGACTTAATATAGCCTTGCAGCCAGCACTAAACCTGGAGGATATAAATAAGTTCTTAAACTAGTAATAAATTTCTATATTCCCTCATATATATTGTAAAAACAGGGGGGATGAAAATGAACTTTTCAAAACACACTATTAAAAAGAATAGTAATGTGAGAATTGTTTTTAGTATTTTCACATTACTAATTATTTTTTTATTTGGAATTGTTTTACCTAAAAATGCTCTGGCCTACAGTGAAGGGAATTATTTGAATTACTTTTATGTTAAGGCTATTGATAATACATTATCTGTAATTAAGTCCCTAGGCAATGAAGAGCAGTCTCCCAAAAGTGAAAGTAGTTTAAAATTACAAACTCTATCATTTCTAGGAATAGACATTTCGAATCCTATATCAATAATAACAAGAGAAATTTCATATTTGAATGAAAATGAAACTAATGGGGATGCAAAAAATAATAGCAATAAAGTAAACAATTTAAAAACATTTATTCTTAATCCCTTTAATTTAGGCGAAAAACAAATAAGTAAGGCTGAAGCTACAAGTCAAAAATCTAATGTAATTGCAAACCTTTATAATCCTAAATTGAAAAAAACTCTAAATAATGCAAAGCCAGAAGTGCTTATATACTATTCTCATACCTGCGAGGCTTATCGAACATCAGATGCGGATACATCTGACACTAACAGTAGTTTGGATAAAACAAGAAATGTAACTTCTGTAGGAGATGTAATAGAAGAGGAATTAGAAAAAAATTATGGAATTGCAGTTATAAATGATAAGACTGTTCATGATAAAGGAGATTATGGTAATGCCTACAAAAAATCTGGAGTTACTTTAGATAAGTATTTAAAGGAATATGGAGATTTTAAATTAATCATAGATTTACATAGGGATAGTGGAAATGCAGTAACTACCAAATTAAATGGGGAAGATGTAGCTCAATTTATGTTTGTAGTAACACAGAAAAACCCTAGATATGCAAAGCAAAAGAAATTAATAGATTCCATGATAGGAACATCAAATAAATTATTTCCGGATTTTTTAAGAGCTAATGAAATACATGCTTATCAATATGGGATAGGTTTTTATAGTCAAAATAAAAGTGATAATGCTGTGATGTTTGAAGTAGGGTCAAATAATAATACCATTAAAGAGGTAAAAAACACTGGTAAGTATTTAGCAAGAATAATTGCAGAGCAAATAAATGGGAAAAGTGAATAATATATATTAAAAAGTGCATCCTTACTAAGGTGAAGATAATAATTAGTAATTGTTATCTATTTGTTAGAACCCTAGGAGGCACTTTTTATGTGTAAAAAAGGTAGAATTAAATATATTCTTGTGATTTTTATTTGTTTTTCCGTATTTATGTATGGATTTATTAAAGTTAATATAACTAAGACAAAAGGTGAAAGACAAAAATCAAAGTTCACACTTGATTTAAAATATAAACCCTTTGATTTGAGAATAGAGACAAAGGACTATGTTTTTTATGTAAATAATAAAGTTTTGGATGATATGAAAGCAAAGTGTAGGGATGTATATAATGAAGTTATATCAAAATAATACAAATATTAACACGGGTAGTGAAATAAGTCCCCTATAAAAGTTCTTTGTGTTGACAAAGCTCTAGACATTTATGATATAATTTAAGTTGTTTTGTAAAAGCTGATATACTTTGTGGCAAATTACCATAATAAAAGGTGGAATATAAAGTATAGTTAGGTTATGCTAAAGAGAATAATTAAATTCATATACAATAACGGGGGTAAAAATTAATGCAGAGTGATAGACAAAAATACATAAGAAATTTTTCCATAGTTGCACATATAGATCACGGCAAGTCTACTCTTGCGGATAGGTTATTAGAAAAGACAGGTACTTTAACTAAAAGAGAGATGGAAGAACAAGTACTTGATACTATGGACCTAGAAAGAGAAAGAGGTATTACTATAAAATCTCAACCAGCTAGGCTTGTTTATAAAAGGGATAATGGCGAAGAATACATATTAAATCTTATAGACACTCCAGGACATGTAGATTTCAATTATGAGGTTTCAAGGAGTTTAGCCGCTTGTGAAGGAGCAGTGCTTGTAGTGGATGCATCCCAAGGAATTCAAGCTCAGACCCTGGCAAACTGTTATCTTGCCTTAGATAATAATCTTGATATTGCACCAGTTATTAATAAAATAGACCTTCCCAGTGCAAGACCAGAAGAGGTTATTAAGGAAATTGAGGATGTTATCGGAATTGAAGCTCAGGATGCTCCGCTAATTTCAGCTAAGACTGGACTTAATATAGAGGATGTTTTAGAAACCGTAGTAAATAAGATTTCACCACCTAGTGGTGACGCAGAGGCTCCACTTAAGGCGTTAATTTTTGATTCTTCTTATGATAGCTATAAGGGTGTTGTATGCTATGTAAGAGTTAGAGATGGTAAAATTAGACAAGGGACAAAGATTAAGCTAATGAATACTAGCAAGGTCTATGATGTAGTAGAAGTTGGAGTTTTCGTTCCAAATTATCTGCCTGTAACTGAGCTAAGTGCTGGGGATGTTGGATATATAACTGCATCTATAAAAAATGTTAGGGATGCTAGGGTTGGGGACACAGTAACAGAAGCTGCAAGACCAGCTCTAGAACCACTTAAGGGATATAGGCCAGCGGTGCCAATGGTATTTAGTGGTATTTATCCTGTAGATGGTTCTAGATATGGAGAATTAAAAGAAGCATTAGAAAAACTTCAGTTAAATGATGCGGCCTTAGGTTTTGAACCAGAGACGTCTATTGCTTTAGGTTTTGGATTTAGATGTGGATTCTTAGGTCTTTTGCATATGGAAATAGTGCAAGAAAGAGTTGAAAGAGAATTTAATTTAGATATTATTACTACAGCTCCTTCAGTTATATATAAAGTAATGAAAACTAATGGGGAGTTAATTGAAATAACAAATCCTACAAATCTTCCAGAGCCTACAGAAATTAATTATATGGAAGAACCAATAGTTAAAGCTTCCATCATAACACCATCGGAGCATTTAGGAACAGTTATGGAGTTATGCCAACAAAAAAGAGGCGTATACATTGATATGAACTATATAGAAACCACTAGAGTAGTTGTAAATTATGAATTGCCTCTTAATGAAATAGTATATGACTTTTTCGATGCCTTAAAATCAAGAACAAAAGGCTATGCATCTTTTGACTATGAATTAAAAGGATATATCAAGGCAACCCTTGTAAAATTAGATATTTTGCTTAAAGGAGAAAAAGTTGATGCTCTTTCTATGATTGTTCCTGAAGAAACAGCTTCTCATAGAGGGCGAGTTATGTGTGAAAAATTAAAAGAACATATACCAAGACAAATGTTCGAAATTCCAATACAAGCAGCTATAAACGCAAAGGTAATTGCAAGAGAAACTGTAAAAGCAATGAGAAAAGATGTTTTAGCTAAATGCTATGGTGGAGATATTTCAAGAAAGAGAAAATTATTAGAAAAACAAAAAGAAGGTAAAAAGAGAATGAGACAAGTTGGAAGTGTAGAAGTTCCACAAGAAGCATTTATGGCTATACTTAAGGTAGATTAATTAAAATAATGGAGAGTTGAGAGGTAGAGAAAACTCTCAACTCTCAATTTTCAATTTTAAAAATGGAAAGAGGGCTTAAACTATGAAAAATGTGGCGTTATATATACATATTCCATTTTGCATGCAAAAGTGTTTATATTGTGATTTTCCGTCTTTTGCAGGTAAAGAGGAACATATGCTCCATTACTGCGCAGCTCTCGCAAAAGAAATAAGTAGTATAAAAAATAAGAAAATAAAAACTATATTTATAGGTGGGGGTACTCCCACCTATTTATCTTTAGAGGGCTGGGAAATAATAAAAGAAAGTATTGATAGATTGGATACTACGGGTGGGTTAGAATTTACGGTTGAAGGAAATCCAGGAACATTTACAATGGAAAAATTAGAATTTTTTAAAAAAATGGGGGTAAACAGGCTCAGTATTGGGCTTCAAGCATTTCAAGACTCACTTTTAAAAAGTCTTGGGAGAATTCATACTGTAGAAGATTTTAAACAAAGTTTTGAAATGGCTAGGAAACTAGGGTTTAATAACATTAATGTAGATTTAATGTTTGGTTTGCCCAGTCAAACCTTTTCGCAGTGGCAAGAGACTTTGAAAAATGTTACGGAGCTTAAGCCAGAACATTTATCTTGCTATAGTTTAATAGTAGAAGAGGGAACTGCTTTTTATAAAAAATTCAAGCAGGGTACATTAAATCTCCCTGATGAGGAAATAGATCGAGCTATGTACCATGAAACAATAGAATATTTAAGTGGAAAAGGGTATATTCAATATGAAATTTCAAATTTTGCAAAAGACAAAATGGCCTGTAGGCATAATTTAGTATATTGGGAAATGGAGGAGTATATTGGTTGTGGGTCTGCTTCTCATTCATATATTGATGGTTTTAGGTATAGAAATGATGAAAATGTAGAAGCTTATATGGAGAAAATAAATGCTTCTGGCAGTGCAATAGTAGAAAAAAAGAAAAATTCCACTAAAGACGACATGGAAGAGTTTATGTTTATGGGGCTTAGAAAGATTATGGGCATAAGCAAAAGTCAATTTCAAAAAAGATTTAATATTGATATACACAGTGTTTATGAGGTGGTAATAAATAAATATACAAGCAATGGGTTTATGGTGGAAAATGATGATAATATTTTTTTAACATATGAAGGTATTGAAGTGTCTAATGTAATTATGTCAGAATTTCTTCTATCATAGCCTTGCATATATTTAAAATTAATTATATTAACAGAGCTATAATAAAAAAATAAGTTTAAATCAAATAGGAAACTTTATGAAGTTGCTTAGAAATCAAAGAAAAATGGAGCATATTAAATATAAACCCTTGCAATGAGTATAAAATGGCTATATTTAAAATTGAGCGTTATTGACAAATACAATGGTAAATGATATTTTTAATACATACTCGTTAGCACTCAATGGTAGTGAGTGCTAATAAAAGAGGTGATATTATGGAAATGGATGAAAGAAAAATTAAAATACTTCAGGCTATAATTACAGATTATATAAGTAATGGTGAGCCTGTAGGGTCCAGAACCATAGCTAAAAAGTATGATTTAGGTATTAGTTCAGCTACTATAAGAAATGAAATGTCAGATTTGGAAGAAATGGGATATATAGAGCAGCTCCATACCTCCTCTGGTAGGAAACCATCGGATAAGGGGTATAGGTTATATGTTGATAGGCTTATGCAAATTACAGAATTATCAACTGAGGAGCAATATATGATTAAGCATCACCTTATTAATGTTGCACTATATGAGGTTGATAAAATTGTTAAACAAGCAACACTAATGCTTTCGCATCTTACAAATCTTACATCTATAGTTAAGGCACCTTCTGTTCAAAAGAGTTGTATAAAGTATATTCAGTTAATGAATCTAGATGCGGGAAGTGTCTTGTTTGTAATTATTACTGACAGCGGTATAATCAAAAATAATGTTATTAAGGTTAGTAAACCTATTAATGGTGCTACTATAGAAAAACTCACCCAAATACTTAATTTTAGATTAGGTAAGCTTACAATTGAACAAATAAATTTAGAAGTCATTAACAATTTAAAAAGCAATTTAGCTTCTTATGAAGAAATTTTTGATGGTATTATTCCAGCTTTATATGATAGTTTGTCTGGAGTCGAAACTTCAGAAATATATATTCAGGGTGCTGCAAATATATTTAATTACTCAGAATACAACGATATTGTTAAAGCACGTGAATTTTTAATTTTAGTAGACAACAAAGAGAGTATAAATAGTTTACTAAATGCTAAGGACATTACTGGTAATATTACAATTAAAATTGGTGGTGAAAATTTCGTTGAGTGTGCTAGGGAATGCAGTATTATAACCGCAGTTTATAGTGCCTCGGGAACACCTCTTGGATCTATTGGTGTTATAGGGCCAACAAGAATACCCTATGGAAAAGTTATATCTGTTTTAACTGAAATAGTTAAAGAATTAAATGACAATATAGCTCAAATTTATGACGATCATAGATAAAATTTTGAATTAAAAGATTTACTTTGAGCCGGAAATGGAGGAGTAGTTGAGTGCATACAAATAATAGTAAAAACGAAAAGATTTTAAAAGAAGAAAAAATGCCTTTTGAGGATTCAAGTTTAGCAGATGAAATTGAACTTGAAGAAACTCAGAGCAATACAGAAGAATCAGAGGAAGCTGAAATAGTAGAAGAAGTAGAACCTATAGAACTTCTAGAAAGTGAAAAAGAAAAAGATATGAATAAAAAGATGAAAAAACTACAAGAAGAAAATACAAAACTCGAGAATGAGATTATTGATTTTAAAGATAAGTTTTTGAGAACAATGGCTGAATATGAGAATTTTAGAAAAAGAACAGTCAAAGAGAAAGAGGGCATATACACTGATGCCTGCACAGATGTTTTAAAAGAAGTTCTACCAGTACTTGATAACTTAGAAAGAGCACTTTCTGTTGAAGGATGTGGCGAGGATTTAAGAACAGGTGTAGAAATGACAGTAAGACAATTCAATGATGCTTTTAGTAAATTAGGAGTTGAAGAATTACCCCCAGAAGGAGAGTTTGACCCGAATTTTCACAATGCAGTGATGCATATTGAAGATGAACAGTATGGGACTAACCAAATAGTTGAAGTATTTCAAAAGGGGTATAAAAGAGCAAACAAGGTGTTAAGACATAGTATGGTTAAAGTTGCAAATTAAAGCTTTATATTATAAAAGATATAAAAAACTAGCAGTTATAATGCTATAAACTAAAAGGAATACAAGGAGGAAATAATAATGGGAAAAATTATAGGAATAGATTTAGGTACAACAAATTCATGTGTAGCAGTAATGGAGGGTGGAGAACCAGTTGTAATTTCTAATTCAGAAGGTGCAAGAACTACACCATCTGTAGTTTCATTTCAAGCTAATGGAGAAAGACTAGTAGGTCAAGTAGCTAAAAGACAAGCAATTACAAATCCAGATAGAACAATAATGTCAATTAAAAGAGAAATGGGTACTGATCATAAAATAGATGTTGATGGAAAATCACATACACCACAAGAGATTTCAGCTTATGTTCTTCAAAAAATCAAAGCTGATGCCGAAGCTTATTTAGGAGAAGCAGTTACAGAAGCTGTAATAACTGTACCAGCATATTTCAATGATAGTCAAAGACAAGCAACAAAAGACGCAGGAAAAATAGCTGGACTTGAAGTTAAGAGAATAATAAATGAGCCAACTGCAGCAGCTCTTGCTTATGGTTTAGATAAAATGGATGTTAATCAGAAAATATTAGTATATGATTTAGGTGGCGGTACATTTGATGTATCTATATTAGAACTTGGTGATGGTTTATTTGAAGTTAAATCAACTAATGGTAATACTAAACTTGGTGGAGATGATTTTGACCAAAAGGTAGTAAATTATATAGCTGAAACTTTTAAAGCTGATAATGCAATAGATTTAAGAAATGATAAAATGGCACTTCAAAGATTAAAAGAAGCTGCTGAAAAAGCAAAAATCGAATTGTCATCATCAATGCAAACAACAATTAACTTACCGTTTATTACTGCAGATGCAACAGGTCCAAAGCATATAGAGATGAATTTAACAAGAGCTAAATTTAATGAATTAACTCAAGATTTAGTTGATGGTACAATAGAGCCAATGAAAAAAGCTCTTGCAGATGCAGGTTTATCACTTAGCGAAATAGATAAAGTTGTGCTTGTAGGTGGTTCAACAAGAACACCAGCAGTTGTAGATGCAGTTAAAAACTTTACAGGAAAAGAACCTTCAAAGGGAGTAAATCCTGATGAATGTGTTGCTCTGGGTGCAGCAATACAAGCGGGAGTATTAAGTGGAGAAGTTAAAGATGTTTTACTTCTTGACGTAACTCCATTAACACTAGGAATTGAAACATTAGGTGGAATAGCTACTCCTTTAATTGAAAGAAATACTACAATTCCTGCTAAAAAAAGTCAAGTATTCTCAACAGCAGCAGATGGTCAAACATCAGTTGAAATTAACATTGTTCAAGGTGAAAGACAAATGGCTGCAGGAAATAAATCTTTAGGAAGAGTTACTCTTTCTGGAATAGCAGCAGCACCAAGAGGAATTCCACAAATAGAAGTTACTTTTGATATAGATGCTAATGGTATAGTTAATGTATCAGCTAAAGATAAAGGAACAGGAAAAGAAGCTAAAATAACAATTACAGCATCAACTAATTTAAGTGATTCTGAAATTGATGCAGCAGTAAAAGAAGCAGAAAAATTTGCTGAAGAAGATAAAGCAAGAAAAGAAGCAATTGAGATTAAAAATAATGCAGAGCAGTTAGTATATCAAACTGAAAAAAGTTTAACTGATCTAGGAGAAAAAGTTTCAGAAGAAGATAAAAAAGTTATTGGAGAGAAATTAGAAGCACTTAAAAAAGTTAAAGATGGAGAAGACACAGAAGCTATAAAGAAATCTACTGAAGAGCTAACTGAGGCTTTCTATGCAGTAACTACAAAAATATATCAAGCAGAAGCAGAGCAAGCTCAGGGTCAAGGAGCACAAGATCAAGAACCAGGCAACATGGGCGGAAATGCTGCGCATGATGACAATGTAGTGGATGCTGATTTTAAAGTAGAAGAAGATAAATAAACAGCAAAACCATTAAATTAAGGGTGGGGTAATTACCCTTCCCTTAATTTATTTTAAGTAAATTATATCAATAAGTGTAGAAAAACTATATAATAGAAATGTTGGCATAAAAAGATGTGCCATTGAATTATTTTAATTAATATTTTATATAAAAAAGCATATATATTTTAGGTGGTGTAAAAACAGCATGGCAAAAAAAGATTATTATGAGACCCTTGGCATTGAAAGAGGTGCTAGTGAAGAAGAAGTTAAGAAAGCCTTTAAAAAGGCTGCATTAAAATATCATCCAGATAGAAATCCAGACAATAAAGCAGCAGAAGATAAATTTAAAGAAGCGAATGAGGCATACCAAGTCTTATCTGATTCAGATAAAAGATCAAGATATGATCAATATGGTTCAGCTGATGCTGGAGCAGGCTTTGACGGTGGCTCTGATTTTTCAGGTTTTGGTGGTTTTGGAGATATATTTGGAGACATATTTGGAGGAGGATTCTCTTCAAGAAATCAAAATGGTCCTAAGAAAGGTGCGGATTTAGAATATAATTTAAATCTAAGCTTTGAGGAGGCTGTTTTTGGCGTTGAAAAAGAGGTATCCATTACAAAAAACGAAAAGTGTAATGATTGTGGTGGTAGTGGTGCTAAAGCTGGTACAACGCCTAAAACCTGCGATAAGTGTGGTGGAAATGGGCAGATAAAAGTTCAAAGAAATACTGCTTTTGGAAGCTTTGCTAGCATGAGCACTTGTGATAAGTGCGGAGGTCGTGGTCAAATAATTTCTGAACCATGTAAAACTTGTCATGGCGCTGGAAAAGAGAGAAAAAATAGAAAAATTAAGATTAATATTCCAGGTGGAGTTGATACTGGAAATGTTATGCCTTTAAGAGGGCAAGGAGAACCAGGTGAAAAAGGTGGTCCATCAGGAGACTTGTATATAAATATCAGAGTAGCTCCTCATAAAACTTTTAAAAGGAACGGAATTGATATTCATATAGAATCTCATATAAGCTTTGGATATGCAGCTATTGGAACTGAAATTAAAGTTCCAACTGTGGATGGGGACGTTAAATATAAAGTTCCAGCAGGCACACAATCTGGTACCGTGTTTAGACTTAAGGGTAAGGGTATACCTAGAGTTAATGGACATGGAAGAGGCGATGAATACGTAAAAGTCATTGTTGATATTCCTAAAACCTTGAATGATAAGCAAAAGGCAACCTTAAAACTCTTTATGGAAGCAAGTGGTGAGATTGTAGAGGGTTCCGAAGAAAATAAAAAGTCTTTTGTGGATAAAATGTTTGGCAAATAATAATAACAAAAAAACTTCGTTTTATAAAACGGAGTTTTTTATTATGATATTGTGTTAAAATATCAAAAATGATAAACTTGTGTAGATGAAAAATTGATAGCTACATACAGAGTAGCGAGGAGGATACAATGAATAAAGATTGGATTGAAGTAACTATAATAACAAGTAGTGAGGCAGTTGAGGCGGTATCTGCCATGTTATATAATACAGGTGTAAAAGGAGTTTCTATTTTGGATCCATTAGATATGATTTACAGGCGAGATCATACTACTGATTGGGACTATTTTGATGAAACTATTATAGATACAAATAGCGGAGTTGTAGTTAAGGGATACTATAAAAGAGATGAAAAATTTGAGGGTTACTTAGAAGAGATTAAAGCAGGAGTAAATAAATTGCCAGAGTTTGGACTAGACAAGGGTTTAGGAACTATTACTGCAACTGATGTAAAGGAACAAGATTGGGAAAATAATTGGAAACAGTATTATAAACCAATAAAGGTAGGAGAAAAAATAGTTATAAAACCTATATGGGAGAAGTACAATAAAAAACCTGGTGAAATAATTGTAGAGCTAGATCCAGGTATGGCTTTCGGAACTGGAACTCATGAGACTACTAGAATGTGTATAAAAGCGCTTGAGCGTCACGTAGGAGAAGAATCAGTTGTTTTTGATATAGGAACAGGGTCGGGTATATTATCTATTGCTGCAGCTAAGCTTGGGGCGAAAAAAACTATAGGGGTTGATTTGGACCCAGTAGCAGTAGATTCTGCTTCGCTGAATGTTAGTTACAACGATTTAAATAACATTGAGATAATATACGGAGACTTAATGGAAGTTATTAAAGGAAAGGCCAGCATTGTTATAGCTAATATAATGGCTGATATAATTATGTTCTTAACTGAGCAAGTTAAATCCTTTATAGTAGATGGTGGATATTTTATTTCCTCAGGAATAATCTTAAGTAAAAAAGATGAGGTAATAAATAAGTTAACCCAGTGTGGTTTTAAAATTGAAGAGATAAATATTGAGGGCGAATGGGTTTGTATAGTTGCAAGTTATAGTGAAATAACTATATAAGCATCTTAAAAATATATAAAGTTAAAGATGCCTGGCTGAGGAGAGAATAAATAATGCATAAATTTTTTGTGCCAAAGCAAAACATAGATGGCGATAATGCCATTATTGATGGCGAAGATGTAAAACATATATATAAAGTATTAAGACTTAAAATTGGTGATGTGGTAAGTGTAAATAATTGTGAAGGTAGTGAATATGTAGGGGAAATAATTTTAATAGATAAGAAATCAGTAACTATAAATCTATTAGAAAAAAGCTCTATAAATAATGAAAGTCCTATTGAAGTATATTTATTTCAGGGAATGCCTAAATCAACAAAAATGGACTTAATAGTTCAAAAAAATACGGAACTAGGGGTTAAGGCAATAACACCTATGATTTCGCAGCGAGTAGTAGTTAAAACTGAGCTTTGCGAATTCAAAAAGGTAGATAGATGGAATAGGATAGCACTTGAAGCTTGCAAGCAGTGCAAAAGAAGCTTGGTGCCTGAAATTAATGTGCCTATAGAATTTGATCACTTATTAGAAGAATTAAAGCATATGGATTTAGTGGTGGTTCCCTATGAAAATGAAGAAGGCTATGGCATAAAGAAATTAATGAAGGACATAGAAAAAAATACTATTGTTAAAGTTGGTATTGTCATAGGACCTGAGGGTGGATTTGAAGAAAGTGAAATTCAGAAACTTACAGAAATAGGAGCGAAAATCGTCACTTTGGGACCCAGAATACTTAGAACTGAGACTGCGGGTTTTACATGTTTAAGTTTGATAATGTATGAACTGGGAGATTTGGGAGGTGTTATAGAATGAAAGTTGCTTTTGCTACTTTAGGGTGCAGGGTAAATCAGTATGAGTCAGAAGCTATGGTAGAAAAATTTATTCGCGAAGGATATGAAGTGGCTGAGTTTCATGATTTTTCTGACGTATATGTTATTAATACTTGTACCGTTACTAATATGGGTGATAAAAAATCAAGACAGATGATAGGACGCGCTAGAAGATTAAATGAAAAAGCTATTATTGCAGTGGTGGGTTGTTATGCACAGATAGCCCCAGGCGAAGTAGCAAGCATTGAAGGCGTTGATGTAGTTTTAGGTAGCCGAAACAAAGGTGATATTGTTTATTGGGTAAATAGATCTCGCGAAGAGGAAAAGCAGGTAGTAGAGGTTAGTGATGTTCTAAAAAACAAGGTATTTGAGGACTTGAATATTAGTGAATATCAAGATAGAACTAGAGCTTTTGTGAAAATTCAAGATGGTTGTAATAGATTTTGTTCTTATTGCTTAATACCTTATGCAAGGGGAGCAGTATGTAGTAAAGCACCTGAGAAAATTATAGCAGAAGTTCATGAATTAGCCCAAAATGGCTTTAAAGAGATTCTTTTATCAGGTATACATATAGCATCTTTTGGATTAGATTTAGAAGACGGATGGAATTTAGTGAGGATTTTAGAGGAAGTGGATAAGGTACAAGGAATAGAGCGGATAAGAATAGGATCAATAGACCCAACCTTCTTTACAGAGGGCGTTATTGAAAAAATAATGTCATTTAAGAAGCTATGTCACCACTTTCATCTTTCACTTCAAAGCGGATGTGATCAGACTCTTAAAAGAATGAATAGACGTTATACAGCCCAGGAGTACAAAGCTGTAGTAGAAAGTTTGAGGCTAAATATAAAGGGCGCATCTATAACTACGGACGTAATTGTAGGTTTTCCTGGAGAGACGCAGGAAGAATTTAATGAAACCTATTCCTTTTTAAAAGACTTAGAATTATCAAAAATGCATATTTTTAAATATAGTCCTAGAAAGGGAACAAAAGCGGCGCAAATAAAAGAGCAGATTGATGGGAATATAAAAGAAGAGAGAAGCCATAAGCTTATTACACTTAACAATATGCTAGAAGAAAAGCATATAAATACCTTCCGTGGAAAATGTATGAATGTGTTATATGAGCAAAAATTCAAAAATAATGAAGATGAATATGAAGGTTATACTGACAACTATATAAAGGTTGTAGGGAAATGCTCTGAAAACATAGTAGGTGAATTTCATATGACTAAACTTATAGAAACTATGGGTGATTATATAATTGGACAAGTGCAAGACTTAGAATAATTACATAATGATAAATATATTTAGCAGGAGAATAAAACTTTATGTTGAATAGTATATTAATAGGATGATGGGAGGTGATTATGTGGAAGACTGTATATTTTGTAAAATCATAAAAAAGCAGATTCCTTGTCAAATGCTTTATGAAGATAATAAAGTTATAGCATTTAATGACATAAGTCCTCAGGCGCCCGTACACGTGATAATTATTCCGAAGGAACATATTGATGACTTAAATTGCTTAAAACAAGAGTCATCAGAATTAATAGGTCATATATTTATGGTTGCCAGGGAAATTGCTGGGACCTTAGGCATTGCTGAAGGTGGGTATAGGATTGTTAGTAATTGTGGGGAGCAAGGGGGTCAAACTGTTCACCATGTGCATTTTCATTTATTGGGGGGCAGAATGCTACAGTGGCCACCTGGTTAATAGGTAAATTCAAATAAATAACAAGGCAGTTGCCAGACTATTTATTTGAATGTCCAATATAACTAATTTTCTAAATGTTGAATTTTAATTAATATTATATATATAAATACATTATATATAACAAAATAGTAATGAAAATGTTGACATTATGTAAAATTGTGTTGTATAATAAAAACTGTGCTATTTAGGCCCCGCATTAGCTGTTTTTAAATTGAATTGAGCTAGCGGAGGGAGGGATAATGATGTCAGAAATTAAGGTTGGAGCAGACGAGTCCATTGAGAACGCTTTAAGAAGGTTTAAGAAAAAATGTGCAAGAAGTGGAGTGCTCGGAGAAGTAAGAAAAAGAGAGCACTATGAAAAGCCAAGTGTTAAAAAGAAATTAAAATCAGAAGCTGCAAGAAAGAGAAAATTCAAATAGAATTTTTTGAAACGGAAACAAGATAAAATTTTGTTAGAATACCTTCCTCAGCAGTTAAAGAAATTAGAAATTTTAGAGACATTCAGAGAAACAGTAGTAAAATTGGGAGCTAATAGCATGGAAAACTTGAGAAAAATTATGTTTGCCGAGTTGCCTTAAATTATGGGCAAAGCAAAAGGTAAACTTGCTTGTGAAATAGTAAAACAATATTTAAATAAATAAAAGACTTAGCTTTTGCTAAGTCTTTTTTTTGTTGTAAAAAATTATATAATTTAAAAATTGTAATTTCTTTTGTTTTTTTTTCATAAATTTAATATGAAGTACTTTATGAGGTGGGTATATGGAAAATAAATTTTTTAGAGCAAAGGAAACTATAGCTAATAAATTAGATTTGCCAAGAGATATCTTATTAGATTTGCCCAAAATAACTATTTTGGCTGATAATGAAATAAATATTGAAAACCATAAAGGTATAGTCATTTTTGAAGAAGAAGAAATAAAAATAAATTCCAACGTGGGGCCGATTTCTATATATGGAAATAGTTTTAAAATATTATTTATAGGAGGAAACACAATAACTTTAAGTGGCAACTTTAAATCTGTTGTGTATGAAGGTCATGAATAATCTGAAAAAATATAAAAAAGGAACTATCACAATGGAAATTGAATCATTTATGCCAGAAAAGTTTATAAATTTATTATGGAAAAATGGTATTGTGGCTAAAAATATAAAAAAGGTTAATATAACAACTTTAGTGCTTGAGGTCAAATTATGCGATTATGTTGAAATTAGCAAAGTGGCAAAAAAAACGGATACTAAAATTGTTATTATCGGAAGGAATGGATTATCATTTTTTTTAATGAAAATAAAAAGTAGGTCTGTGCTATTACTTGGAGTAATTTTGTTTGCATGCATAATATATTATTTATCTACATTTGTATGGAATATAGAAATTAGTACGGAAAATTATATAAGTCCATATGAATTACGTAATCAAATTAAAGGGTTTGGTGTTTCTAAGGGACTTAGAAAGAAGAATATAGATGTTTACGATATTGAAAATAAACTTTTAAGAAGTAACGATGAAATAATGTGGGTAAAAGCTAGAATTGAAGGCGTTAAGCTAAAAGTTGATGTGATAGAAAGACAATCACCACCTATTATAATTGTGGACAAAACTCCTTGTAATTTAATAGCGAGTAAAGATGGTATGATAGTTAGAGTATTTACCACGGAAGGTACAGCAGTTGTTAAAGAGGGAGATATGATACAAAAGGGTGATCTATTAGTTAAGGGTGAGCAGGGTAAAGAAGAAAGTGTATACGCTGTACATGCTCAGGGAGAAGTTATAGCAAAAACTTTTTACGAGGAGATAAAAGAAGTTCCATTATCCAGCACAGCAAGGATCAAAACAGGGAAAAGTATAAGTAATTCATACATTAAATTTGCTAATAAAAAAGTTTATCTCAAAAATAGCTTAATTCCCTATGGTAATTATGATAAAATAGAAAATAACAATAAGTTTATATATAAAGAAATCTATTATGAAGTTAAGGAAAAAAATGTACTTGCAGATCCTACTAAGGTATCAAAAGAAATTTATTATAATATTTTAAGAAATTTAGATAAAAATGTAAAGATTATAGATAAAATTGAAGATGTAAAAAAAGAGAAAGATAAGTATTTCATAAAAGTATTAGTTATTGCAGAAGAAAATATTGCTTCAGAAGGAAAATAATAATTCAAAGGAAAATGAAAAATAATATTTTTTAGAGCACTTGCGAAGAAAAGGTGGGGTTGACATATTAAAAATATTAGAGAACTTATGACGGTTAATAAAGCAAAGCCATATTTAATTTTTATAATTACTGCAGTTATTATGTATTCAATTTTAGTAACAGCATTAGTTCCTAAAAAGTATACACTAAATGTTGGAGATATTGCAAAAATGGATATAAAAGCTCCTAGAGAAGTTGAAAATGAAGTATCTACAGAAATCAGTAAAACTAAGGCTATAGAAGGGGTAGAGAAAAAAACAATTAAAGTTCCAATGAATGGGAAAGCTATAGAAAAATTTAGGAAGTTATTTTTAGCAGTAAGCAAGTTAAATGTGGCGAATTCAACTAAGAATACCAATGGGGCCACACCTGAAAAAGCATTAACAGAAAAAGAAAAAATAGCTTCACTCAAGGAAAGTAATCCAATTACTGATTTTACCTATGAAAATTATCAGGTACTAATAAATTTAGACCCCAAAAAGGCTGTTGAATTAGAAAAATTTCTTAAAGAAACAATGATCACCCTTGATGCTTCATTTATAATAAATGAAGATAAGCCAGAAGAAATTGTAATGGCAAAGGGACTTATTGCTACAGCATTTAACGACTCGAATTTTACAAAGGATATAAGAGAAATAGGAATGGCTATTGCAAATGTAGAAGTTCGTGCGAATACAACTTATGATAAAGAAAAAACAGAGATTTTAATAGAAGCAGCAAGGAAAAGCGTTAAACCTGTCATGATTAAGAAGGATCAAATCATTGTAAGTGAAGGAGCTCCAATAACCGTTGAACAAAAGGCACTGCTTGATGCACTAGGACTACTGGATAATACAACTAATTTTGAATGGTCCTTATATTTAAGTTTAGCGGGGCTAGTATGTTTAGTAATCCTACTTCAATGGTTTTATTTATATAAGTATCAACCAGAAATATTTAAGGATGTAAAAAAATTAATTATGCTTAATATTCTTAGTATAATAGCTATATTACTTGCTAAAATACTAGGTATAATTTCACTGTATGTAATTCCACTAGCATGTATACCTATGATCATGGCTATTTTAATTAATGATGAAGTATCCATAGGATTAAATATTCTTAATTGTATTCTAATTAGCGTTGCAGTTAATTTTAATTTTGAAATTACAGTATTAGCTGTGCTAAACTCTATTACTGGGGTTATGTTACTCAAGAAAATGCAAGAAAGAAATGATATATTATATTCGGCTATATATATTGCAATGATAAACTTGGCTCTTTATCTTTCTATGGGTTTTTTACTAAGCAATAGTATAGTTGATGTTTTAAAAAAAGCTGGGATGGTTTCTTTTGCAAGTTTTATATCTGGAGTACTTACTATTGGGTTTTTACCGTTTTTCGAAAGCTTTTTTGATATAGTGACTACGGTGAAACTTTTGGAACTCTCAAACCCCAATCACCCCCTTTTAAAAAGATTGCTTTTAGAAGCCCCAGGAACTTATCATCATTCTGTACTAGTAGCTAACCTTTCAGAGGTTGCAGCAGAAGCAGTTGGTGCTAATCCTGTGCTGGCGAGAGTTTCCGCCTATTATCATGATATTGGTAAGATAAAGAGACCCTATTTTTTCAAAGAAAATCAATTGGGAAATGATAATCCTCATGATAAGATAACACCTAATCTAAGTACACTTATAATAATTTCACATGTGAAGGATGGAATAGATCTTGCAAAAGAGCATAAAATACCTATGGCGATTCAAGATATTATACAGCAACATCATGGTACTACTTTAGTTAAATATTTTTATGTAACTATGAAAAATTCTAGTGATAATCCAGATGAAATTAAGGAAGAGGACTTTAGATATCAGGGACCAAATCCTGAAAGTCGTGAAGCTGCAATTATAATGCTATCTGATGCAGTGGAAGCAGCTGTAAGATCAATTCCAAATCATACAAAAAATAAAATTGAGGAAATGGTTAATAACATAATAAAAGGCAGACTTAATGATGGACAATTAGATAATTGTGATTTAACGCTAAAAGATTTAGAAAAAATACGAAAAGCGTTTTTAAAAGTGTTTTCAGGAATATACCATGAGCGAATAGAATATCCCTTGGATAAATGGGAAAAAGACAATAAAGGAGTAAAAGAAGTATGATTTTTATAGATAATAGGCAGAATAACATAGCGGTTACTCAGGAACTGGAAATTGTTATAAAAGATGTCATTGAATATACCCTTAAAGAGGAAAAACTTTTTATAGATAATGAGGTAAGCGTTATATTAATTGACAACGAAGAGATTAAAAAAATAAATTCAAAAAATCGTGGCATAGATAAAATAACGGATGTGCTATCCTTTCCAATGCTGGATTACCCCCAAAACAAAGTGTTTAAAGATGTGTATATAGATTATAAATTTGACCAAAGTGATTTAAATGATGAAAGGTTAGTAATTGGGGATGTGGCCTTATCATTAGAAAAAGCTAAAGAGCAAAGTGAAGAATTTGGGCATTCCTTTGTTCGCGAATGCGCATATCTTACAGTGCATTCAATTTTACATTTGTTAGGATATGATCACATGGAAGAAGATGAAAAAAATATTATGAGAAAAAGAGAAGAAGAAATATTGAGTAATTTCAAAATATCTAGATAGAGCATATTAATAACTATTAAAAATGACATGGTGCTCTACAATATTCTCAAAGGCGGTTAAGTATGAAGGTTAAAAAAATGGTTGATAGTTTTAATTATGCTATTGAAGGAATTATATATTCAATTAGAACGCAAAGAAATATGAAGATACATATGATAGCTGCAATAATAGTGCTATCTGCCACTTTTTTTTATGATTTATCAAGGATAGAACTTTTGATTATAACCATCACTATAAGCTTGGTTATAGTGGCTGAAATGATAAATACTGCAGTGGAATGTGCAATAGACGCTACCACTAATTTTTATCATCCACTAGCGAAAATTGCTAAGAATGTTGCTGCAGGTGCAGTGCTAGTAACTGCTATAAATTCAGTTCTAGTAGGCTATGTTATATTTTGGGATAGATTAACTCCCTTTAATAGAACAATGATGGCAAAACTAAAAAAATCTGACCCTGACATGATTTTTTTTATATTAGTTATAGTTTGTATTGCAGCAGTAGTAGTTAAATCAATTTATGGTGAGGGAACGCCATTTAGGGGCGGAATGCCAAGTGGTCACAGTACAATAGCTTTTTCGGTAGCAACAGCTATAACACTATTAACTACTGAACCGCTTATTATGGTATTGTCTTATTTGCTAGCTGTAATTGTTGCGCAAAGTAGGGTTGATTCACAAATTCATTCTATCTTAGAAGTGATTTTTGGAGGCCTTTTCGGCACTTTATTAACATTATTATTATTTAAAGTTTTAGGATAATATATATTAGATTTCAGCCATGCAAAATATAATGTATAATATTATTGAATTACTAATATTTAATGATATAATTGGTATACGTGATTTTTAATTGTTATTTAATATCATATGTCTCAAATTAATTGTGTAGGGGTGTAATAATGGATTATAAAAAGTTAGCTAAAATTGCAATAGATGCTAGAGAAAACGCTTATGCGCCATATTCAAAATTTAAAGTTGGTGCAGCAGTTGTTACAGAAGATGATTCAATATATACAGGATGCAACATAGAAAATGCCTCTTATGGTGCTAGTAATTGTGCCGAAAGAACTGCAATTTTTAAAGCTGTATCTGAAGGGCACAAAAAAATTAAAGCTATAGCAGTAGTGGGGGATATGTCAACACATACCTATCCATGTGGTATTTGCAGGCAAGTTATAGCGGAATTTGCCACAGAAGATATTAATATTATAATGGTAAAAAGTGAAGATGATTATATAATAAAAACTATGGAAGAAATATTACCAGGCGCGTTTACTAAAGAAGATTTATTAAAGTAAGATAGAAAATTATACTATTTACTTAAGATAACAAGAAGGAGGATATATGTTTAATTCGGGATTCGTAACTATTATTGGAAGGCCTAATGTAGGTAAATCTACATTGATAAATTATATTATGGGGGAAAAATTATCAATTGTGTCTAATAGACCTCAGACTACAAGAAATAATATACAAACCATTTTAACAACTAAAGATTCTCAAATAATATTTGTAGATACTCCAGGAATGCATAAACCTAGGCATAAACTAGGAGAATATATGGTTAAAGTAGCACAACAATCTACAAGTGAAGTAGATGTGATATTATTTATAACTACACCAGGGGATGAAATTGACAAAGGTGATATGCATATTCTCGAACAACTAAAAGACGGTAAAATTCCAGTATTTCTATTAGTCAATAAAATTGATGAGAACACCCAAGAGAGGGTAGCTAAAACTATTCAGAGTTATTCGGAGTATTTTAATTTTAAAGAAATAATACCTATTGCAGCTATAAAAGGTAAAAATGTTGATATAATTACTAAACTTGTAGCTGAAAATATCCCAGAGGGACCATTATATTACCCAGAGGATATGATTACAGACCAACAAGAAAGATTTATTATCACTGAAATAATAAGAGAAAAGGCTTTGAAGCTACTATCCCAAGAAGTACCTCATGGAATAGCAATAGAGATCATTTCTATGAAGCGAGATGCAAGGAATATGTATCATATTGAAGCTAACTTGCTGTGTGAAAAAGATTCGCACAAGGGTATAATAATTGGAAAAGGTGGAAAAACACTTAAGCAAATTTCTACTTATGCAAGACAAGATGTAATGAAATTTTTAGGTGAAAAAGTAAACTTAAGATTATGGGTAAAGGTAAAGAAAGAGTGGAGAGATACTTCAAGTATTTTAAAAGAATTAGGGTATAAGTAGGGGATGATTTTCTGTCGATTTTAAAAACTAGAGCGATTGTCATAAAAACTCAAGAATTTAAAGAATCTGACAAGCTAGTTTGGCTTTTTACTGAAGAACTTGGTAAAATAACAGCCATAGCAAAGGGAGCCAGAAAAAATAAAAGTAAATATGTATCATCCACACTACCTTGCTCTTATGGGGAATTCATACTTTTTAAAGGTAAAAATTTATATACAATAAATGAAGTTACAATTATAGACTCTTTTCAGCAATTATTAAGGGATCTTACAACAATTACTTATGCCTCATATTTTAATGAATTAATTGATATTGCCATGGAAAATGAAGAGGTTAATAGTGAACTTTTTAAAGATTTTGTTAGTGCTTTCTATTTTATAAAAAATGATGTTATGGATATAGAAGTTCTAGCAAGAGCTTTTGAAACAAAACTTTTAAAGGCAACGGGTTATGGATTGAATTTTGAACAATGCGTTAGGTGTAGAAAAAAAATAACAATATCTAATAATATTGATTTACAATCCTATGGTCCTATTTGTAAAGATTGTGAAAAGGTAAATAGTATATATATTTCAAACCCTACATATAATACATTAAAATTCTTAAATAATTTTGGTATGGATAAAATTAATAGAATAGTTGTATCTAAAGCATCCAAGCTTGAACTATATAAAATTCTATCTTTTATAATTTCCCAGAATTATACACGAAAGCCAAAGAGCCTAGAAATGTTTGATCATTTGAGGGAATATAACAATTAGTAAAGTATTTTTACCTAGGAAAAATTATAAGGAGGATGATTTTAATGTCAGAAATTACACTTGAAAAGATTGACATCATCAAAGAGCGAACAGGAGTATCATATACTGAAGCTAAGGAAGCTTTAGAAGAATGTGATAGTGACGTAGTTAATGCGCTCATTTATATTGAAGCAAAACAAAAAAGAAATTCTAAATTTAATATGGAAGAAATGTATTCCACTAAGGATGAGTTCGTAGTAGCTATAAAAGATATTGTACGAAAAGGAAATGTATCTAGGATAAAAGTAAAAAAAGATGAAAATGTAGTTATGGACATACCTGTTAATGCCGGCATTGCAGCAGGCTTAGTTGGATTATTTAATCCTGTTATAATTGGTCTTGGATTACTAACAGCAGTACTCACAAAGGTTACTATTGAGATAACTAAAGTAGATGGTACTGTAGAAGTAGTTAATACTATTATTAAAAATACAGTTGAAGACGTAAGAAGTAGAATGAGCGATATGAGTTTCGATGTAAAAGAAAAACTCAATGACACAAAAGATACTTTTACTAAAATCAGTAAAGACGGTAGTGATGAAAATGTATACCAATACACTGTAAAGTTTGATAAGGAAAAAGAAGACGAGGAAGAAAAGGAATAAAAACAATGGTTTTATTTTAAATTTTCATATTTTATAACTCTACCAATAGGATTTCCCCTTCCATAAAGCCAGCAATTGTAAATTGATGGTTTTATGGAAGGGGAAATTAACTATTTGTATAACTTTATATAAACACTATTAATATGAAATTAATAATATAGGAAAATTTTATGGTTTTAAACAAAAAATCATTAAAAAACCCTACATTATATATTAAAATGTGGTACAATGTTAAAAATGGTATGTAAAATTCTAGTATAATAGTGCTTTATGCAATCGTTTGTATTTCCAATATTGGAAATATAAACGATTGCATAGAAATTATATATCATGTTTAGTAAATTAAAATGGAAAGAGGGTGGGAAAAATTAAACTAACACCAAGACAAGAAGAGATTATAAGATTAGTTAAAGAAAATCCACCTATTACCAGTGAACGTTTAGCAAATAAGCTAGGAGTAACTAGGGCTGCGCTAAGGCCAGATTTGGCAATACTGACAATGACAGGCATTTTAGATGCAAGGCCTAAGGTAGGGTATATTTATTCAAAAAAACCCTCTTATAGTTTAGTTTATGATTATATAAGAAATATTAAAGTTAAAGATATAATGTCAAAACCTATAATGACAACAGAAGAAACAATGGTTTATGATGCAATACTACATTTGTTTTTGAATGATGTCGGTACTTTATTTATACATAATAATGGCAATTTAGTAGGAGCAGTATCAAGAAAAGACTTTCTTAAAATGGCTATGGGTGGTACAGATATTCATAAAGTACCTGTAGGAATTATAATGACTAGAATGCCAAATATAGTGCTTGTTGAAAAAGAAGATAGTATTTATTTAGCCGCACAAAAGATTATAGAACACGAAGTAGACAGTCTACCTGTGGTAGAAAGAAAATTTGAAAGTGGGAAAGAAATATTTCAAATTGTTGGTAAGATATCCAAAACTAATATTACAAGATTATTTGTAAAAATGGGCGAAAATGGCTAAATGATTGAAGTGAGTGAAATTGGGTACTGTTTGTTCTACGTTGGACACCTTATACCCATTATCATATATAATTTATAATCGAAGGGGTTGTTTGGAATGGAAAATAAAAAATATGTTTATCTTTTTAGTGAAGGTAATGCTTCAATGAAAAATCTTTTAGGGGGAAAAGGTGCAAACCTTGCAGAGATGACTACTCTTGGAATTCCAGTACCACAGGGATTCACAGTAACTACTGAAGCTTGTAATAAATATTATGAAGATGGCCAATTAATCGCATCTGAAATTGTTAGTGAAATACATTCTAAAATGGCTGATCTTGAAAAAATTACAGGAAAGAAGTTTGGAAGTTTAGAAAATCCATTACTTGTGTCAGTTAGATCTGGAGCAAGAGCATCAATGCCTGGTATGATGGATACAATTTTAAACCTTGGATTAAATGATGAAACAGTAGAAGTTATGGCAAAATTAACGAATAACCCAAGATTTGCTTATGATTCATACAGAAGATTTATCCAAATGTTTGCTGACGTTGTTATGGGGGTTGAAAAAAGAAACTTTGAAAACATTATGGATAATATGAAAGAAGCAAAAGGCGTAAAATTCGATACTGAACTTGATGCTAATGATTTAAAAAAATTAGTTGTGCAATTTAAAGAATTCTATAAAGAAGATAAAGGCGCGGAATTCCCAAGTGACCCAACAAGTCAATTAATAGAGTCTATTACTGCAGTATTTAGATCATGGGATAATCCTCGTGCTAATGTATATAGAAGATTAAATGACATTCCTGGAAGTTGGGGAACAGCAGTAAGCGTTCAAGAAATGGTATTTGGTAACAAGGGAGATACATCAGGAACGGGTGTTGCATTCTCAAGAAACCCATCTACTGGGGAAAAGGGAATATATGCTGAGTACTTAATGAATGCACAAGGTGAAGACGTTGTTGCAGGAATAAGAACACCACAAGATATATCACAACTTCATAAAGATATGCCAAAAGTATATAGCGAATTTATGGCGATTGTTAATACTCTTGAAACTCACTACAAAGATATGCAAGATATGGAGTTTACAATTGAAGATGGAAAATTATACTTCCTTCAAACAAGAAACGGCAAAAGAACTGCGCAAGCAGCACTCAAAATTGCTGTGGAACTAGTTGAAGATGGAATGTTAACAAAAGAGCAAGCTATGATGAAGGTTGACCCAAAACAACTAGATACATTACTTCATCCTAACTTTGATATAGAAGAATTAAAGAACTCTAAAGTAATAGCTAAAGGTCTTCCAGCATCTCCTGGAGCTGCATGTGGAAGAGTTTGCTTTACTGCAGAAGATGCAAAAGCAAGGCATGAAGCTGGAGAAAAAGTTGTACTTGTTAGGCTTGAAACTTCACCAGAAGATATTGAAGGCATGATTGCGTCTGAAGGTATATTAACAGTAAGAGGTGGGATGACTTCTCATGCTGCGGTTGTTGCAAGAGGAATGGGAACTTGTTGTGTTGCTGGGTGTGGAGATATAAAAGTTAACGAAAAAGAGAAAAACTTTAAAATTGGTGAAATAACATATAATGAAGGCGACTTTATTTCAATGGATGGAAGTACAGGAAATGTATATGCTGGATTAATTAAAACAGTTGAGCCTGAAATAAGTGGTTACTTTGAAACATTTATGGGCTGGGCTGATGAGATAAGAAGCTTAAAAGTTAGAACTAATGCAGATACTCCAAAAGATACAGCGCAAGCAGTTAAATATGGAGCTGAAGGTATTGGATTATGCAGAACAGAGCATATGTTCTTTGATGCTGATAGAATAATGGGCATAAGAGAAATGATTGTTGCTAAAGACGAAGCAAAAAGAAGAGTGGCACTTGAAAAATTATTACCAATGCAAAGAGAAGACTTTATAGGAATCTATGAAGAACTTGCGCAAAGACCAGCTACAATTAGATTCTTAGATCCACCACTACATGAATTCTTACCACATGATGATCAAGATATAAAAGAACTAGCAATAGATATGGGAATAACTTTTGAGGAGCTAAAAGCTACTGTTGAATCATTACATGAGTTCAATCCAATGATGGGACATAGAGGATGCAGACTTGCAGTATCATATCCAGAAATAGCTGAAATGCAAACTAGAGCGGTTATTGAAGCTGCTATAGATGTTAAGACTAGAAAAGGATACAATATTGTTCCAGAAATAATGATTCCTCTAATTGGAGAAGTTAAAGAATTAAAATATGTTAAAGATATAGTAGTAAGAATAGCTGATCAAATCATAGCTGAAAAAGGCAGTGATTTAAAGTATATGGTTGGTACAATGATTGAAATACCAAGAGCTGCGCTTACCGCTGATGAAGTAGCAAAAGAAGCTGAATTCTTCTCATTTGGAACAAATGATTTAACACAAATGACTTTTGGATTCTCAAGAGATGATGCAGCAACTTTCCTAAAACACTACTATGAAAAGAAAGTTTATGAATTTGATCCATTCCAAAAATTAGATCAAGTAGGCGTGGGCAAACTTATTAAAATGGCTGTTGAACTTGGACGAAAAACTAGACCTAATATAAAACTTGGAATATGCGGAGAACACGGTGGAGATCCATCTTCTGTTGAATTCTGTCACAATGTGGGACTTGATTATGTATCATGCTCACCATTCAGAGTTCCAGTTGCAAGACTTGCAGCTGCTCAAGCAGAAGTAAATAATCCAAGAAAAAAATAGTATTTTCACAAAGATGTACCTAATAAATTAATCCCCAAAAAGCCGCTGCTTTGCAGTGGCTTTTTACTTATGACGACATTATAAAATTGTATTGAATTTGTTTTCAATATAAGCTTTAAAGCCGAAAACAAAATCTAATTGATATTCATTTTTGTTAGTTGAATTATTTAGTAGATTTAAGAAGGCTTTTTTATTACATTTATTAATATTTCCATAATAATCTCTTGATATTTTCCAATACCTTTGGGGGAAGGCCAGATAAACAAGAATATATTTATAATCATCCAAGCTTAAAGGTAGAATTTTATCATATAATTCTAAAAAGCTTATTGCTAGTTCTAAATCCCATTTTGTGCTATCTCTTTTTAAAAGCCGCCTTAAACAATAGGAAATATCATGGGCACAATAGTCATTTCTACATTTATCAAAATCAATTACCCATATTTCATTATTAGAATCAAAAATAATATTCTTATTAACATAATCAAGATGACATAATGATTTTGTAAGATTATCCTGGTTCATATCATAAGCAATGTTTGTAGAACACTCAGCTAGCTTGATACTTGAGTCAAAATGCTGGAGGTATAACTTAGAAAAAGTATCATCATATTTATAAGCTAAATTGGAGAAATTAAGAAGGCTTTCATAGTGCTTGTATATGGAAGTGCCCAAAGTACTATAGCCCTCCTTTATGTTACTGCCGCATATAGGTGTAAAGTTTACACTGGCTTTATGCATATTTGCGAGATTGGTACTACAGGCGAGGACATGATCTATATTATCGTAGTCACATTTAATGCCATCAACCCAAGGTGTAAGTATGAATAGCATACCATTATAGTTTATAAATCTGCTATTGCTCTTTGTTTTAAGTATTCGAGGCACATTAATATTATTTCTATATAACCATTCTATAGCGGAATACACAAATAATAGATCTTTTACAGAGTAATAAACTTTTTTTAAACAATAGCATTGTTCTAAGTATTGTACTTTATATACAGCTCTTTGTTTATCAGTATCTTTAAATTTAATTTGTGATATATCAGCATTAGTTAAGTTGTATTGGGGTAGGATGTGTTTTTTTACATTTTCTTCAGATAATAAATCTATGTTATTTATTTTTTTAGCCGTGGAAGGCATCTTAACACTCCTAAAAAATTATTACATTATTAGAATATTAATAAAATTTTAATAATATACGTTTAATATTAAAAAAGGGTAATTAATTTAATTTGTAGAATACTAAGTAAGGTATCTAAAAAAATAACATAAATAATTGTAGCATCCCAGGTGACGATTTAATTTTAGGAGGGGAGTTATGAACATTCGCAAAAAAATAGAAACTAATGAAGGTAATACCATTATTTCCTGCGGGGCATTATCCATAAACTCAAAGGGCCGAAAAATATTAGAAGATCTAGATGAGGTAAGAACTTGTTATATGGTAGATCGAGATAGGATAATACATAGTAAAGCATTTAGGAGACTGCAGCACAAAACTCAAGTATATATAAAGGCTAGCAGTGATCATTATAGGACAAGACTTACACATACCTTAGAAGTTGCGCAAATAGCTAAAACTATAGGTAAAGGTATAGGTTTAAATGAAGATTTAATAGAAGCTATAGCACTAGGTCATGATATAGGGCATGTACCCTTTGCTCATAATGGTGAAGAGGTACTTAATGATATTTTGCCAGGAGGATTTAGGCATAGTGAAAATAGCATTAGAGTGCTAACAAAAATTGAAAAATTAGGTGCTGGACTTAATTTGAGTGCAGAAGTATTAGATGGAATTTTAAATCATAGTGGACTATCTTCCAAAATTGGGAAGGCAGAAACACTAGAAGGTCAGGTAGTTAGGTATAGCGACAAAATTGCATATGTTAATCATGACATAGATGATTCCATAAGAGCAGGATTACTAAAGGAATCAATGTTACCAAGGTCTGCAATGGAAGTTTTAGGCACAAATCATGGCAAGCGAATAGATACCTTAGTTAAAGATTGTATTTATAATACATTAAATAACATAAATGAGGATAAGATAGAGGTATCACTTAGTGAAGCTGTTTCAGGTGCATTGGGTGTGTTAAGAAATTTTATGTTTCAAAATATATACAAGGGCGAAATACTAAAGGAAGAAAGGCAAAAAGCACAATTTGTTGTAAAGCAGGTTTTTACATATTACTACAACAATCCAGGGTCAATGCCAAATTTTTACAAGCATACAGTTCAAGAAGAAGGATTAGATATAGGCGTAGCAGATTACATTTCTGGTATGAGTGATGATTATTGTTTAATGCTTTTTAACGATATTTATCTTCCTAAAGTTGTCATTTATTAAAATATAAAAATAACTAATAACTCTTTTCAGAAAAATCAACTAACTTTGAAATTAAAAAGAAAAAAATAAAAATATAAAAATAATGAAGGAAATTTGTAATTTATAAAGAATATATAATATACAAGAATAATTATTATTAAAAAAAGTGGATTTAAAGAAGGATAATACACTTTTTTGTCGAATAAAAATACGTTGTGAATTTATATAAGTAAGGTGGTAATAATCTATTGATTGCTGAAGATGTCATCCGAAAAATAAAGGAACAAAATGATATTGTGGATGTAATATCTGAAAGTGTTAAACTTAAAAGAACTGGAAGAAATTACATTGGCCTTTGTCCTTTTCATAATGAAAAGAGTCCTTCTTTCACTGTGTCTCAAGACAAGCAAATTTATAAATGTTTTGGATGTGGCGAAGCTGGGAATGTAATTAGTTATATTATGAAGGACAGGAATGTAACTTTTCCTGAAGCTGCAAAGGTTCTGGCTGAAAGGGCAAATATTAGTATAGAACTAGAAAGTGACGAAAATAATGTACAAAAAAACATGTATAACAAAATGTACAATATTAATGTAGAAGCGGCTAGGTATTTTTATGGCAATTTAAGAAAGGATAAAAAAGCACAAGCATATTTCGTAAACCGAGGAATCACTGAAGCTACTATGAAAAAATTTGGTTTAGGTTTTTCCTTTGATAAATGGGATGGCTTGTTATTATACCTAAAAAAGAAAGGTTATTCTGAGCTGGATTTACTTAATATAGGATTAATTATTAAAAGTCCTAAAGGTTCATATTATGATAGATTTAGAAATAGGATTATGTTTCCTGTGTTTGATTATAAAGGTAAGGTCATTGGATTTGGTGGAAGGGTTTTAGATGATTCAAAACCTAAGTATTTAAATTCACCTGAGACCACATTATTTCATAAAGGTTATCATCTTTATGGATTGAATTTTGTAATCAAAAATAATAAATCTCGAACAATAATAATTGTAGAGGGGTATATGGATTGTATTTCACTTCATCAATATGGGTTTTCAAATGTTGTTGCATCCCTTGGTACCGCACTTACTATCAATCAAGCAAAATTATTGAAAAAATATGTAGACAAAGTCATTATTTCATATGATGCTGATTTTGCAGGTCAAGCAGCAACTTTGAAAGGACTAGAAATATTAAGAAATGAAGGCTTTGATTTGAGAGTGCTAATAGTACCAAAGGGTAAGGACCCAGATGAATATATAAAAAATAATGGACAGCAGGCTTTTCAAAAATTAGTAGATGATGCTCTTCCTATAATAGATTATAGGATTAAAAGAGCAAGTGAGGGAATAAATTTTTCGAATAGTGAAATGCTAATACAGTATGTAAAAAAGGTTACTGAAATTATTGTAGATTTAGACCCTGTTGAAAAAGATGTTCATATAAAAAAGGTTTCTGAAGGAACAGGCATCAAGGAACAAGCAATATATGACTTATTAAGAGACGAAATCAACAAAAATTCAAAAAAAACGCAGAAAATGAATATACAACAGGATTTTGGACAAAAATTATATTTAGAACCAGCTTATATTAAGGCTGAAAGAAATTTATTGAAATTTATGTTTATAAAAGTTGAAAATTGTGATTATATTACAGAAATCATGTCCATAGATCAATTAGTACTTGAAAGTCATAAAACCATATATAAATTAATTGTTGAATATAAAAATTTAACAAGAGATGAAAAAATTAAAAACATCGAATTTAGATGTAATGATATAGAATGTACAAAAGAATGGATAAATACTATGGAAATCGAGTTTGATGACGATGAAGAGCATCATAAAAGACTTATAAATGATTGCATAAAACAATTGAAAAAATTCAAGTTAGAGGAGTCGAAAAAAGAAATTATGGATAAAATCAAAAAATATGAATCAAAAGGCCTACTAGAAGAATCTATAAAACTTGCCCAAAAACTTATAGACGTTCAAAAAGATATAAAACAATTATAATATTTAGGAAGGAGGTAATATGATGAAGGATAAAAGCTCAAAAATGACTTTAGTCAACAAACTTATTGAAAAAGGTAGAAAAAAAGGATCCTTAACTTATAAAGAAGTAATGGATGAACTTTATGAAGTAGATTTAAGCCCAGAGCAAATAGAAAAGGTTTATGAAGTTTTAGAATCAATGGAAATAGATGTTGTTGGGGATATGAATGAAGCTGCTGCACCTGCTACTGGCGCTCAAGCCGAGGTTGAACCAGAAGCTGAAGAACTTGATGTTAGTATACCAGAAGGTATATCTATAGATGACCCTGTTAGGATGTATTTGAAAGAAATTGGAAAAGTTTCATTATTATCATCAGCTGAAGAAATTGAACTTGCTAAGAGAAATGAAGAAGGAGACCTGGTTGCTAAGAAAAGACTAGCAGAAGCTAATTTAAGATTAGTTGTTAGTATAGCTAAAAGGTATGTTGGACGTGGAATGTTATTCCTAGATCTTATTCAAGAAGGTAATTTAGGACTAATAAAAGCTGTAGAAAAATATGACTATAGAAAAGGCTTTAAATTTAGTACTTATGCTACTTGGTGGATTAGGCAGGCAATAACTCGTGCAATAGCAGATCAAGCAAGAACAATAAGGATACCTGTGCATATGGTTGAAACTATAAATAAGCTTATTAGAGTTTCAAGGCAACTCCTTCAAGAGCTTGGACGTGAACCTCAACCGGATGAAGTTGCTGAAAAAATGGAAATGCCCGTGGCAAAAGTCAGAGAAATAATGAAAATTGCACAAGAACCAGTATCTCTTGAGACTCCTATAGGTGAAGAAGAAGATAGTCATTTAGGTGATTTTATTCCTGATGATGATGCACTAGCACCAGCAGAAGCTGCTGCATTTACAATGCTTAAAGAACAATTAATCAACGTTTTAGATACATTGACTCCTAGAGAAGAAAAAGTTTTAAGATTAAGATTTGGACTAGATGATGGACGCGCAAGGACTCTTGAGGAAGTTGGTAAAGAATTCAATGTAACTCGCGAGAGAATAAGGCAAATTGAAGCTAAAGCACTACGTAAATTAAGACACCCAAGTAGAAGCAAAAAACTAAAAGATTATTTAGATTAAACACCTTATTTAGGGTGTTTTTTTCTCTGTGTAAAATTATGGAAAAACATTTACAAGGTGGATTTGAATATGCTATAATGTAGTTTAAGAAGGTGATTTAATGGATAGTTATATATCTAAAGGAGGACGCGGGCTCTGGCTTATGTTGCTTACCACTGCATTATATAATATATTAATCTTAATATTATTAAAATTTACAGATTCATATATTGTAGCTAGTCTGTTAAAGCTTATATTAGTGTCATGTAATATATATCAAGTATACTACATGCTACTTTACTCATCACTTAAATGCACTATTGATGACCAAAATATTGGCATATATGCTATTGGGTCATTAAAAAAAATAATTTTACCATTAAATCAAATTGAAGGATATACTGTGTCAAGTGGTATAATTAAAGGGATTAAGCTTAATGGTATAGCCATAAGTAACTTTGCTATGGGTAGATTTGTAATTGATCAAATTGGTATATCTAGAATGTTTGTTACAAATAATAAAAAAATTTTTTATTTGAAAACGGAGCATATGAATTATGCAATATCTCCTGTAGATTATGAAAAATTTGAAAAAGCACTAGCAGATCACAATGTAAGTAGAGTAGAATGGAAATATAAGGTGAATAACAGTTATAATCTTCATAAAGACAAGCATTTCATTTTACCTTTAATGGTAGTAAGTGTACTAACCTTAATTTTAACCCTAAATCCATTTATATTATATTTAAAGCATATGATACCTAATACTATGCCTTTAAACTTTGATGCAAACTTCAACCCAATAAAAATGGGAACAGGTAAACAATTTGCGTTTACCCAGATGATTTACGGGGTATTAAATATGGCATTACTATTTTGTATGTATTATGCAAGCTATTTTAGCGCGAAATATGATAGAAAATCAGCATATAAATTTATTTATATGTCACTGATTGTATCAATGATATTTTTAATTATACAGTTTAAAATATTAATTAACTTTAGATAAGGATGAAAAATATGGATCTTAGCATAAGATTAAAAGCAATTGTAAATATGATAGAAAAATGTGATAGTGTTATTGATGTGGGAACGGACCATGGGTATGTCCCTATCTATTTAGTAAAGAATGGTGTAATAAAAAGTGCCATTGCATCTGATATAAATAAAGGTCCTGTTGAAAAAGCCAGAAATAATATTACTCTTAATAATCTAAGTGCGCAAATTAGTTGTAGACTAGGAAGTGGATTATCTACAGTTAATAATGGCGAGGCCCAGATAGCTATTATTGCAGGAATGGGTGGTAATTTAATAAGAGATATATTAGAAGCTGACTTAGATCTGGTTAAACAATTTAAATATATGATACTTCAGCCGGTTCAGAATGCTGAGGTTTTGAGAGAGTATTTGTATATAACAGGATATAATATCATTGATGAAGAAATTTGCAATGACGATGGTAAGTTTTATGAAATTATTAAGGTGAAATATGATACTAAACCTATAATTTTGGATAGTATTTATTATGAGATAAGCAAAATATTATTAGATAAAAAAGACCCAGTAATGCAAAGTTTTATAGAGTATAAGATGCAAAAATATTCAAAAGTATATGATAGTTTAAATGATGAAACAATTTTATCTAAAAATAGGAAGATAGAGCTTTATCACGTTATAAAAAGACTTAAGGGGTTTTAAAAATGCTTTTAAAAGTAAGAACTATTGAAGATATTATGGAAAAGTATGCCCCGGCTACACTAAAAGAGGATTATGATAATGTAGGACTCATGGTTGGGGACAGTGATGCAACGGTTACGAAAATTTTAATTGCATTAGATTGTACAATAGATGTAATTTCAGAAGCTGTGGATAGTGGATGCAATTTTATATTGACCCATCATCCTCTTCTTTTTGTTAAGCCTAAAACTATTACCAGGGATACTTTGGTAGGTAGAAAAATTATTGATCTAATCAGTAATGGGATAAATGTGTATGCTAGTCATACAAATTTAGATTCTGCATGCGGTGGGTTAAATGATATTGCCACTGAGATTTTAGGGTTTAATAAATACAAGATTATTCAGCCATCAAAAAATTATAATTGCTCTGAAGGTCATTCTGGAATTGGTAGATTAGTTTGCTTAGATGAGCCTATTATGCTGGGGAAATTATGTGAAAATGTAAAGAAAACATTTAAAGCAAAAGCTATAAGATATGTAGGCCACCATAATGATTTAATTAAAACTATTGCTATTATAAATGGCAGTGGAGAAGACTTTTTTTATGATAGTATAAAATTAGGTGCAGATTGCATTATTACAGGGGATACTAAGTATCACGGTGCTTGCGATTTAAAAGAAGAACATATAGCTTTAATTGATGCTGGACATTTTGCAACAGAGTGGATACCTCTACAAATATTTGGAGAAAAACTTAAAAAACAATTGATAAAAGATGGGTATGATAATGAGGTTATAGTTTCTCAAATATCTCAGGATCCATATAAAACTATGTAGTATAAAATACCATTTGCATTTAAGCCAGTATTATGGTATCATTATTTTGCGAGTAAGCCAGACAATCGCTGCGCAGTATTGCGGAGAGGAAAGTCCGAGCTCCATAGGGCAAGGGTGCTGGGTAACTCCCAGTGAAGGCGACTTTAAGGAAAGTGCAACAGAGATATACCGCTAAAGGTATTCTAGTAGTTTAGCTTGCTAAATATCTGAATATACTAGTAAGGATGGAAAGGCGAGGTAAGAGCTCACCAGCGCAATGGCGACTTTGCGGCTATGTAAACCCCACCTGGAGCAAGATCGAATAGGAGAACATCATGAGACTGCCCGTCTCGTTCTCGGGTGTATCGCTTGAGCTTATTGGTAACAATAGGCCTAGATAGATGATTGTCTAATACAGAACTCGGCTTATAGGCTTAATCGTACCAATAGAAAACATTCACTTTATAGTGGGTGTTTTTTTTATTGTATAGAAAAGTGTAATTTTAAAATATATTAAGTTTAAATATGTAGAATAATGTATATACAGTTGTATATATATATATGTTATAAATTAAAAAAAAAGAGAAATTTAAATTATTTTGTAAAATAAATGAAATAAAGAAGAAAATATGGTATAGTAGTGTAAATGATTACAAATTAATAATTTTGGATGAAAATATTAGGAGAGAGATGTATAAGAGATTAAGTTTAAAAGCAATTAAATGATTAAAGCTTAATCCATAACATCCACCGAAGAAGTTAAGCTTTCAGGTATCCATTTGGAAAAGTACTAATATTGGACAAACCTCTGGAGAGACTTTTATAGCACCGAAGGAGAAAGCTAAACCTTATTTAATTACATATTCTATGTGATTGAGTGCTGGAATAGTGAAGCTCTCAGGTAAAAGGACAGGGTTATTTGCAAAAGGTCATTTCATTTTGATCTCTATTTTAGTGTGCTTTAAAAGTATAATAGTCTCACAGTATATTAATTGGTATAAATTTTTTTATGCAAAAATTAAACAACTAGAAGGGACGTGTATTTATGGACTTGTTATCAATTATTAAAGACATTAATGGTGTTTTGTGGGGGTATGTATTAATATTTTTATTATGTGGTACTGGAATTTACTTTACAGTAACTTTAAAATTTGTTCAAGTTAGAAGATTTAAAGATGCATTTAAACAGACTTTTGGTGGAATTAAATTTGGTCATAAAGCAGGAGAGGACGGAATGTCATCCTTTCAAGCTATGACAACTTCAATAGCGGCTCAAGTAGGAACAGGAAATTTAGCAGGAGCTGCAACGGCTATAGTATCAGGAGGACCAGGGGCAATATTTTGGATGTGGCTAAGTGCTTTCTTTGGAATGGCAACTATTTTTGCAGAAGCGGTGCTTGCTCAAAAATATAAAGAAAAAGTTGGCGGCGAGATGACAGGAGGACCTGCTTATTATATTAGTAAAGGTATTGGAAGCAAAAAGCTAGCAGCATTTTTTTCAGTAACTATAATAATTGCCTTGGGATTTATAGGAAATATGGTACAATCTAATTCAATAAGTGCGGCAATAAGCTCAAATACTAATATTCGGATTATTATTGGTATTATAGTTGCAGCTTTAGCTGGTATGATTTTTATTGGGGGAGTAGGCCGTATTGCAGCCTTTACTGAAAAAATAGTTCCATTTATGGCTCTATTTTATATATTGGGAAGCGTAATAATAATTATAATGAATATTGCTAATTTAGGACCAGCATTTAAAATGATCTTTGTAGGAGCTTTTAACCCCCAAGCTGCTACTGGTGGTTTAATTGGAGTTGGGGTAAAAGAAGCTATGAGATACGGTATTGCAAGAGGACTATTCTCTAATGAAGCGGGAATGGGATCAACACCACATGCACACGCACTTGCAAAGGTTGCCCATCCAGCTCAGCAGGGCCTGGTTGCAATAGTATGTGTATTTATTGATACCTTTATAATTTTAACATTAACTGCAATGGTTATATTAACTACTGGAGCAATGGATGGAAAAACTACTGGTATAGCTTTAACTCAAAAAGCTTTTGCTAATGGAATGGGAAGTATTGGTGGTCCATTTGTAGCTATAGCATTATTCTTCTTTGCTTTTTCTACAATAGTAGCTTGGTATTTCTTTGGAGAAGCCAATGTTAAATACTTATTTGGGAAAAAAGCATTAACATTATATAGATGTTTAGTTCTTGTATTTATAGTATTAGGTGCAGCATTAAAGGTTGACCTAGTTTGGGAACTAGCAGATACTTTCAATGGATTAATGGTTATACCAAATCTAATTGCATTGTTAGGACTTTCAGCGTTAGTTAAAAAGACATTGAAAAATTACGAAGATGATTTTGAAAAGAAAAACTAAATTTAGTAATATATTTTTTAGAATAAAACAGGATGGCATATTTGTGCCATCCTGTTTTTGCATTATATTATATATTATAAAAGGCATTAAAATCAGAAAAGTATGGAATTATAGTAAAATAAGCTTTTATAATTAGAGAAAATATACTATACTATAACTATAACGAATTATAAAAGATATTTAATGTTTAATATTCGTATAAATTTACATTTTGGAGGTATTAATCATGGAAAATAAGATATATAGGTTATATGTAGAGAAAAAAACGAACTATAATGTTGAAGGTAAAAAAATGTTAAGAGATATAGTGATAAATCTAGGTATAGCAAACCTTACAGGGCTTAGATTAATTAATAGATATGATATTATGGGAATATCAGAAAATCAGTATCAAAAGTCAAGAAATACAATATTTTCAGAACCTACAGTAGATGAGGTTTATGATGAAGAGCTAAATATTGAAAGTGGAGAAAGCGTATTTGCTATTGAATATTTGCCAGGACAATATGATCAAAGAGCAGATTCTGCTGCTCAGTGTATACAAATCTTAACTCAAAAGGATAAACCTATAGTTAAAACAGCAAAAGTTATAATATTAAAGGGCAATATTACTAAAAGTGAAATAGATGAGATTAAAGAATATTGTATAAATGCGGTAGACTCTAGAGAAACAGGTTTAGAAAATCAAAGCGATTTAAAGCAAATTTTTGATGAGCCAGAGGAAGTAGCTACAGTAGAATCCTTTATTGATATGAATGAGGTAGACTTAAGAGAATTTTTAAATGATAAGGGTCTTGCTATGAGCTTTGAAGATTTAAAATACTGCAGAGAATACTTTAGGGAAACTGAAAAGAGAGACCCAACCATAACGGAGATAAAAGTTATAGATACCTATTGGTCAGATCACTGTAGGCATACTACCTTTAATACTGTGATTGATGATGTTTATATAGAAGAGGGTAAATATTCAGAGCCAATTAAAAAGGCTTACGAGGAATATTTAGATACTAGAGAGTTTGTTTATGGGGACAAAGGTAGAGATGTCACATTGATGGATATGGCAGTTATTGGCATGAAAGAGTTAAGAAAAAAAGGAAAGTTACAGGACTTAGATGTTTCAGACGAAATCAATGCCTGCAGTATAATTGTAGAAGCGGACATTGAGGGAGTTAAGGAAAAGTGGCTTGTAATGTTTAAAAATGAAACCCATAATCACCCTACTGAAATAGAACCTTTTGGAGGGGCAGCCACCTGTCTTGGTGGGGCCATAAGAGATCCATTATCAGGTAGGAGTTATGTATATCAGGCAATGCGTGTTACAGGCTGCGGTGACCCAAGAAGCCTGATTTCAGATACCATAAAAGGAAAGCTCCCTCAAAGAAAAATAACCCTTGAAGCTGCTCATGGATATAGTTCTTATGGAAATCAAATAGGACTTGCCACAGGACTAGTTTCCGAGGTCTATGATGAAGACTTTGTGGCTAAAAGAATGGAAGTAGGGGCAGTTATTGGAGCAGTGCCTTATGAAAATGTGGTTCGTGAGACGCCAATAGCTGGGGACAGCGTTATACTTCTTGGTGGAAAAACAGGCCGAGATGGATGTGGAGGAGCTACAGGCTCATCTAAGCAGCATAGTGATAGTTCATTACGAACTTCAGGAGCAGAAGTTCAAAAGGGGAATGCACCTACAGAGAGAAAAATTCAAAGACTATTTAGAAATCCTAAAGTTACAAAACTTATAAAAAGGTGTAATGATTTCGGTGCAGGTGGAGTGTCTGTAGCTATAGGGGAACTGGCAGATGCACTTATAATTAATTTAGATGCTGTGCCAAAGAAATACCATGGTCTAGATGGTACAGAACTTGCCATATCAGAATCACAAGAACGTATGGCTGTTGTTGTTAGACGCCAGGATGCTGCGCTATTTATAAAACTTTCAGAAGAGGAAAATTTGGAAGCTGTGGAAGTAGCGCAAATAACTGATGACAACAGGCTTAAAATGGTATGGAAGGGAAAAACTATAGTTGATGTAAGTAGAAGCTTTTTAGATACAAATGGAGTTAAGCAGTGTTCAGACGTAAAAGTATCAGCACCAAGTGAAAGTGAATATTATTTTTCGAAAGATATAAAAAGAAATTCCGAAAAATCAATAAAAAAATTATGGAATGATACATTACAAGACCTTAACGTTTGTAGCCAAAAGGGTTTAGTTGAGAGATTTGATAGCACTATAGGAGCAGGAACAATTTTAATGCCTTTTGGTGGCAAGTTTCAGAAAACACCAATTCAGGCTATGGTAGCAAAATTGCCTGTGCTTATTGGAAATACAAATACTGGTACAATAATGTCCTATGGATATAATCCTAAATTATCTAAATGGAGTCCTTTTCACGGAGCTGCCTATGCGGTAATAGATTCTGTAACAAAGGTAGTAGCAAATGGTGCAGATTATGCAAATGTTAAACTTACCTTCCAAGAGTATTTTGAAAAATTGTCAAAGGATCCACAAAAATGGGGTAAACCATTTTCAGCACTGCTTGGAGCGTATCATGTGCAAAAACAATTTGGTATAGCGGCTATTGGTGGAAAAGATAGCATGTCAGGTACTTTTAATGATATGAATGTACCACCAACCTTGGTATCTTTTGCAGTGGACCTTGTAAATACAGACAAGGTTATATCTCCAGAGTTTAAAAAGCATGATAGTCAGGTAGTTTTAATTTATGCAAATATTTGCGACGATGGATTACCTGATTTTGAAAAGCTTGGGCAAAACTATAAATTAGTAAAGACATTAATAGATAATGGTAAGGTTTTATCAACTTATGCAGTAGGAACTGGAGGCCTAGCAGAGGCAATATCAAAAATGTGTTTTGGTAATAGAATAGGATTTAAATTTGAAAGTGGTATTCAGGTAGAGCAGATATTCAAAGAGGACTATGGCAGTATAGTAATGGAAATTGATAACTCCGTACTTCAGGAGCTAATTAAAGACAATGCAAATATTGTAGTACTTGGAAATACTCAAAAGGAGCCAGTTATTACGGTGCTTTCAGAAACTATTAGTTTAGAGGAAGCATTATGCAATTGGGAAGGTACGCTGGAGAGTGTGTTTACTACAAAAGTAAATAATGCAAAAATAAATAGTTTTAGTGACAAAATCGGAGTAAATTTAAAACCTAAATCACGAGCTATAATTAAAATTGCAAAGCCTAGAGTTATAATTCCCGTGTTTCCTGGCACTAATTGTGAATATGATTCTATGAAGGCTTTCGAGAGAGCTGGGGCGCAGGTAGAAATAATGGTAGTAAACAATTTATCATCTAGGAATATTGAAGAATCTATAAAAGTTATGGCAGAAAAGATAAGAAATTCCCAAATAGTTATGCTTCCAGGAGGATTTAGTGCTGGTGATGAACCAGATGGGGCTGGTAAATTTATGGCCACATTTTTTAGAAATCCTATAATAAGTGAAGGCATACATGAGTTATTAGAAAATAGAGATGGATTAATTCTTGGAATATGCAACGGATTTCAAGCTTTAATAAAACTTGGACTATTACCTTATGGGAAAATAGGGTCTATAACTGAAAATAGCCCAACCTTAACCTACAATCAAATTGGTAGACATATATCTCGTATGGTGAAAACTAAAGTAGTTTCAAACATGTCTCCTTGGCTAAGTCATTTGAAAATTGGAGATATTCATACCATTCCAGTATCTCATGGAGAAGGTAGATTTGTAGGGAGCGACCAAGTTATTAAAAAACTATTTGAGAGCGGCCAAGTAGCAACTCAATACGTAGATTTTGAAGGCAACCCAAGTTTTGATATAGACTTTAATCCAAATGGGTCAATGTACGCTATTGAAGGAATTACTAGTTTAGATGGAAGAATTTTTGGCAAAATGGGTCACTCTGAAAGAGTAGGCTCAAATATCGGAAAAAATATTATTGGTGAAAAGGATCAAAAAATATTCGAGGCAGGAGTAAATTATTTTAAATAGAACCTAAAATTTATAAAAAAAGCAGTAAGTATAGCAAATTTATACTTACTGCTTTTGAATTTTTTGTAATTTAGAATATAAAAAACAAGAAAAAACATTAAAAACACGAACGATAAATATTATATAAGTGTTTAATCGTATATATGTAGATAAAAATACGAACAATATTATTAAAATAAACATTAATATATTGACTAAGCCGAAAATAGATGTTAATATAAAAATATAAATTAGTTTTTTTATGGTATAGTCCTTTTTTTATTGGAAATTATAAAAAGGGATTACTTTAGTACAATCGGAGGTAAAAAGATGAGTGTAGGAATTGTTTTTGGAAGCAAATCAGATAAAGAGGTAATGAAAAATGCAGTAATAGTACTTAAAGAATTTAAGGTTGAGTACGAAGTACATATTTTATCAGCTCACAGAGTACCAGAAAGATTAGTAGAAGTAATAAAAGAAATGGAAAATAGAGGCGTAGAATGCATTATAGCAGGAGCAGGTCTTGCTGCACATCTTCCAGGAGTAATTGCTTCACATACGGTATTGCCGGTGATTGGAGTGCCAATTAAGGCTGCTATAGAGGGGATAGACTCACTACTTTCAATTGTGCAAATGCCAAAAGCTATTCCTGTTGCTACAGTGGGTATTAACAATAGTTATAACGCTGGAATGCTGGCAGTTCAAATTTTATCACTTAAAGACATAGAACTTAAAAATAAATTAATAAAATATAGAAAAGAAATGAAAGAAAAATTTATAGCAGAAAATGAAGAAAACATTGAATTTTAAAATAAAAATATTAAGGAGTGGTTATTAATGGGAGATTCAGTATTGTTATATGAGGGAAAAGCTAAAATAATTTATAGTACAGATAATAAAGATGAGATTAGAGTATATTATAAAGATGATGCAACTGCTTTTAATGGAATTAAAAAGGCTGAAATTCAGAACAAGGGAATTTTAAACAATAGCATAACTACTGCACTATTTGAATTGTTAGAGAAAAAAGGTATAAGAACTCATTTTATCAAAAAATTAAGTGATAGAGAACAACTTTGTAAAAAGGTTGAAATAATACCTCTTGAAGTAATTGTAAGAAATGTAGCAGCTGGAAGCATGGCTAAAAGATATGGAATAGAAGAAGGCACAAAACTAAAAACAACAGTATTTGAATTAAGTTATAAAAATGATGAATTAGGTGATCCACTTATAAATGATTATCATGCAGTAGCTATGGGTCTTGCAACTTTTGAAGAATTATTAGAGATATACCATTTAGCTTCAGAAATAAATGATATTCTAAAGGCTATTTTCCTTGAAAAAGATATAAATTTAATAGATTTTAAATTAGAATTTGGAAGATTTAATGGAGAAATACTTTTGGCAGATGAGATATCACCAGATACTTGCAGATTTTGGGATGTTAAAACAGGAGAAAAATTAGATAAAGATAGATTTAGAAGAGATTTAGGTAATGTTACCGAGGCCTATGTGGAAATATTAAATAGAATTAGTGGTAAATAAAATATATGTCTGAAACATAAAAAAAGCTGACTATATCCAAAGGCTAGAAAAACAATAACAAGGAGGGATTTCTTTGAATGGAATTGTAGAATTAGATAATGTAACAATTAATGATGAAGATAAGTTTAAAGAAGAGTGTGGTGTGTTTGGTATTTTTTCACCGGATAAAGACTTAGATGTAGCATCTCTAACTTACTATGGTCTTTATGCCCTGCAGCATCGGGGAGAAGAAAGTGCTGGAATAGTATATTCTGATGGAGTTAACCTTGTTTGTGAAAAGGCTATGGGTCTTGTATGTGATGTTTTTAATGAAAAGCAAATTAAAGCTATGAAGGGTCATGCTGCCATTGGACACGTTAGATATTCCACAACCGGAGGCAGTGAATTAAAAAATGCACAGCCGCTACTGAGTAAGTTTAAACTAGGGGACATAGCTATAGCTCATAATGGAAATTTAGTAAATGCAGATGTTATTAGAGAACTACTAGAGGATGCTGGTCACCTGTTTCAAACATCTATAGATTCAGAAGTTATATTAAACTTAATTGCTAGAGGTGCCAAAAAAGGTGTTGAAAAAGCCGTAGTGGATGCCATACAGGCTATTAAGGGTTCCTATGCAATAGTAATGCTTACAAAGGAAAAGTTAATAGGGGTTAGAGATCAAAATGGTATACGACCTCTTTGTATAGGGACAATAGGCAATAGTTATGTTATTGCATCGGAAAGTTGCGCTCTAGATGCAGTAGGTGCAGACTTTTTAAGAGATGTAAAGCCTGGTGAGATAGTTATAATAGATGAAAATGGACTTACATCAATAAACTTCGCAGAAAAAACTAAAAATGCAACTTGTTCATTTGAATATATATATTTTGCAAGACCAGACAGTACCATTGATGGAATTAATGTGTACACTTCCAGAGTTATGGCTGGAGAACAGTTATTTAAAGAATCACCAGTGGACGCCGATATGGTTATAGGGGTTCCAGATTCAGGTATGGCGGCTGCAATTGGATATTCTAAGATTTCTGGAATACCTTTTGGAATGGGTCTTATAAAAAACAGATATGTGGGTAGAACCTTTATAAGTCCAACTCAAGAAATTCGTGAAAGAGCGGTGTCAGTAAAACTAAATGCATTAAAAATAAATGTAGAAGGTAAAAGAGTTATTCTCATAGATGATTCAATAGTTCGCGGAACAACTAGCAAAAGATTAGTTGAAATATTAAAAAAAGCTGGAGCAAAAGAAGTTCATTTTAGGGTTTGTTCACCAGTAGTAAAATATCCTTGTTATTTTGGAATAGATACACCCTATAGAAAAGATTTAATTGGAGCTAATGTCTCTGTTGAGGAAATAAGGCAAGATATAGGTGCCGATAGTTTAGGGTATTTAAGCATAGAGGGACTACTCAAATCATTAGGTCATACTGAATTTTGCTTAGGTTGTTTTAAGGGTAGATATCCAGTTTCTGCTCCCTTTGAAGATGACAAAGAAAGATTAGAAAGGTAGGGGATATTCATGATAACTTATAAAGATGCAGGTGTTAATATTGAAGAAGGATACAAGTCAGTAAAATTAATAAAAGAATTTGCGGCAAGTACTTTTACAAAAGGTGTTTTAAATCATTTAGGAAGTTTTGCTGGTATGTTTGAAATAGGTGAGGGCTATAAAAATCCTATTTTAGTGTCTGGAACTGATGGAGTAGGTACTAAACTTGATATTGCATTTAGAATGAAAAACTATGGCACTGTAGGGATTGATTGCGTTGCCATGTGTGTAAATGATGTCCTTTGCCATGGTGCAAAGCCACTTTTCTTTTTAGACTATATAGCTTGTGGAAAACTCGAGGCTGAAACAGCAGCAGAGCTTGTACGGGGTGTATCCCTTGGATGTATTCAAGCTGGATGCGCACTTATAGGCGGTGAAACTGCTGAAATGCCAGGGTTCTATAGAGATGGTGAATATGATATGGCAGGATTTACTGTAGGTATAGTGGATAAGCATAAGATTATTGACGGTTCTGCTATTAAAGATGGTTATTCACTTATAGGAATTGAGTCAACAGGTCTTCATAGCAATGGATACTCCTTGGTTAGAAAATTAATACCGGATTTAAATATTGATTTTAAGGGAGATAAGATCGGTAATACTCTTTTGACTCCAACAAAAATTTATGTGAAAACTGTACTAAATCTTATAGAAAAATTTGATATAAAGGGTATGGCACATATAACTGGTGGTGGTTTTTATGAAAATATACCAAGAATGTTTAGCGATAAGTTCACAGCGGTGGTAGATAAAAATAGTTTTAACACTCCAGATATCTTCAAACATCTTATTTCCCTTGGAGTAACTGAGCAGCATATGTTTAATACGTATAATATGGGAATAGGCTATGTATTATGTGTTGAAAATAGTGATGCACTTAAGGTTATAAAGACCATTGAGGATTTAGGAGATAGAGCATATAAAATTGGCCACGTTGAAGCTGGAGGTGGCGGAGTTTGCTTAAAATAGCCCTATTATTATCAGGAAGCGGAAGCAATCTTCAAGCTATAATTGATAATATAGAAAGTGGATATTTAAATTGCTCCATAGAAGCGGTGATTAGTGATAAGAAAGATGTATATGGCATAGAAAGAGCAAAAGCTAAAAATATAAAAACCTATGTAGTAGATAAAAAAGAATATGGTACAAAGCTTTCGGATGAAATATTAAAAATTTTAGATGATAATGTAGATTTAATAGTACTGGCTGGATTTTTATCTATACTTCAAGGGGATGTTCTTGAAAAATTTAAAAATAAAATAATTAATATTCATCCAGCCCTAATCCCATGTTTTTGTGGACCTGGAATGTACGGGATAAAAGTTCATGAAAAAGCAATAGAATATGGTGTTAAAGTTTCAGGATGTAGCGTTCATTTCGTAGATGCAGGTACAGACTCAGGACCAATTATAATTCAAAAAGTCGTACAAGTTTATGATAAAGATACAGCTATTGATTTGCAGAAAAGGGTTTTAGAGCAAGAACATATTGCGCTTTCGGAAGCTATTAAATATATAAGTGAGAAAACTATAAAAATTGTTGGAAGAAAAGTAATAGGTATTTAAATGTGAAGAAGGCATAGAAAAATAAATGTGCCTTACTCGAGAGGTGGAATAAGGATGATTAAAACAGCACTTATAAGTGTCTTTGATAAAGAAAATATTTTAAACCTTGCAACATCATTACAAAATAATGGGGTAGAAATTATATCCACAGGTGGAACTTTTAAATATTTAAAGGACAATGGTATAAAAGTAGTAGAAATTTCTGATATAACAGGCTTTGAAGAGATTTTAGATGGAAGGGTTAAGACACTTCATCCAACTATTCATAGTGGGATTTTAGCCATAAGAGATAATAAAGAGCATATGGCAACTATCAAATCCAAGGGAATAAAACCTATTGATATGGTAGTAGTTAATCTTTATCCTTTCTTTGATAAAGTAACAGAAAACATAAGTTTTGAGGAGAAAGTTGAATTTATCGATATTGGTGGACCAACAATGCTAAGAGCTGCTGCTAAAAATTTCAAGGATGTTATTGTACTTAGTGATACTAAAGATTATGAAAATATTATAAATAAAATGCAGGCTAAAGAAGAAGTAGATTTTGAAACTAGAAAATACCTAGCAGGTAAAGTATTTAATTTAATATCAGCTTACGATGCGGCTATAAGTAATTTCTTACTTGGAGAGGAAACATACTCCCAGTATCTTTCTGTTTCTTATAAAAAACAAATGGATTTAAGATATGGTGAAAATCCACATCAAAGTGCAGCTTATTATGTTAGCACAACAGAAAATGGAGCTATGAAGGATTTTAAGCAGTTAAATGGCAAAGAATTATCTTATAATAATATAAAAGACATGGACATTGCATGGAAGGTAGTATGTGAATTTGAGGAAACTGCCTGTTGCGGCTTAAAGCACAACACACCTTGTGGAGTTGCTATAGGAAGTAGCGTACTCCAAACATATAAAAAGGCCTATGACTGCGACCCTATGTCTATATTTGGTGGCATTGTTGCTTTTAATAAAAAGGTAGACAGTGAAACAGCACAGGAGCTTATAGCGACATTTTTAGAGGTGGTTATTGCACCTGAATTTGATGAGGAAGCCTTAAATATATTAAAAGCTAAGAAGAATTTAAGAATTATAGTATGTTCAAGTAAAGCAATTGATAAAATACAGATGGCCAGGGTTGATGGTGGAATACTTGTACAAAGTTCAGACCAAAAGTTAATCCAGGATGTTAAAGTAGTTACAGAAAATAAGCCATCAGAAGAAGAAATGAAAGATTTAATATTTGCAATGAAAGTAGTTAAATATGTTAAATCTAATGCTATTGTAGTAGTCAAAGATGGTGTGACTAAAGGAATTGGAGCAGGCCAGGTAAATAGAATATGGGCAGCTGAGCAAGCCTTAGAAAGATCAGTTGATGGTAATATAATGGCGTCAGATGCATATTTCCCCTTTGGAGACGTGGTAGAGCTAGCTGCAAAATATAAAATAACATCCATTATTCAACCGGGTGGCTCTATTAAAGATGCGCAGTCCATAGATATGTGCGATAAAAATGGAATTTCAATGGTGTTTACGGGTACTCGCCATTTTAAACATTAATAAGCCGTTATCACGGCTTAAGCTACTTTAGTAGATGAATAAGCTCTAAAGTATTAATCTCATGATAGGATAACCAAGTTATTCCATCATGAGATTTATTAAGATAATAGGAGATGAAATTATGAAGGTGTTAATAATTGGTTCTGGGGGAAGAGAACATGCACTAGTATCAAAAATTGCAGAAAATACCTCTGTTAAAAAGGTGTATTGTGCTCCTGGTAATGGTGGCTCGCAGAGAGAAAATAAGTGTGAGAATATTAATATTACAAAAATAGATGAACTTTTATCTTTTGCTTTGGAAAACAGAATAGATATTACCATAGTTGGATCAGAGGAACTCTTGGTACAAGGTATAGTGGATAAGTTCAATGAAAATGGACTTAAAATATTGGGACCTAGTCAAAAGGCGGCCAGACTTGAGGGAAGCAAATCTTATTCAAAAGAATTTATGAAGAAATATGGTATAAAAACAGCTGCCTATGAAGTCTTTGAAAATGAAAATAAAGCTTTAGAGTATTTAGAAAAATGCGAATATCCAATAGTAATTAAAGCAGATGGTCTGGCTGCAGGAAAAGGCGTAGTTATTTGTAATGATCTTATTCAGGCTAAAAATATCATAAATGATTTTATGATACTCGATATATTTAAAGGTAGCGGTAAGAAAATTATAATTGAAGAGTTTTTAGAAGGGGTAGAGGCATCTATACTTTCTATCACAGATGGGAAAATAATACTTCCGTTTATATCTTCAAAAGATCACAAGCAAATATTTGACGGAGACATGGGACCTAATACAGGTGGTATGGGAGTTATAGCACCAAATCCCTATTGTAACAAAACAGTATTAGATGAGTTTGAAAAACATATATTGGGACCTACTCTTGTTGGAATTCAAGAAGAAGCTATGGATTATAAGGGGATAATATTTTTTGGTATAATGATAACCAGTAAAGGGGTATATTTGCTTGAGTATAATGTTAGATTTGGGGACCCTGAGACTCAGGCGGTTTTACCACTTATGAAAAGTGATTTTGTGGAGCTTGTGACTTGCGCTATAGAGGGGGACCTCCAGAACTTTGAGCTGCAATGGAATAAAGGATATTCTTGCTGCGTGATTGCTGCATCAAAAGGATACCCAGGTAGATATGATACAGGAATTGAAATAAATGAGAATAATAAATTAGAAGGTAGGTTATTTGTAGCTGGGGCTAAAGAGGAAGAGGGGGTTCTTAAGACTTCTGGTGGAAGAGTTTTAGGAATAACAGGTCTTGGTGAAACATTAGATAAGGCAAGGGATATAGCTTATGCTGATATGAAAAAAATTCAGTTTGATGGAATGTACTATAGAAGGGACATTGGAAAATAATTTTAAGTATCCAATGAAGGCTCGGCATGTAGAATGTTCTGATAGTAGATCGTTCGTTAACAGACTCTAAGTTTATTCCATGAAAAATTTCCTAGCGCACTTATTCGACGTCCTGTCTCAAAAGTGCTAGCAGCCCGTCCTGGGCTGCTTACGTAAATTTTTCATTACATAAACTAAGAGTCTGTAAAACTCACTATATACTATCTATCACACTCCTACATGCTTTCACCTTCATGATTATAATTAAAAAATATGAAAATTCTCCGTAGTGACTTGCAATAAGAGACGATGGAAACGTTTAAATACTATTTAGAGTCACGTTTACGTAATGAACTTAAGGTATGTTATTGTAAAATAATTGTAATTTCGAAATCAGGTATTTTTTCTTGGATTATGCTAACAAAAGTATATATTGCGTAGAATGCGTTTGAATAAGCCTTAGTAATTCAAAATTCATTTTATTTGCAGGTGCGTGAAGAAAAACATATGTTTGAGCGTAAGCGAGTTTATGTTTTTTAGCAACTGTGAATAAAATGAATTTTAGAATCACTTGGCGAAGTGAAAGCATTTTAGCAATATATACTTTTAGTTATAGCATAATCTAAGAAAAAACTTTTAATCTAATTTCCAGTTTAGAGTTTTTTTGCAAGTAGCTCCAGAGAAATTTCATATCATTTAATGTTTCTTGAAAGTGTGCTTAGGGAAGGTTCTCAAAATGATATTGAGAATCGTCCTTAAAAATATTGAAAAAAAGGTTGAATATTGCGATAATATATTATATTATTAATAGTAATAATATAATAATGGTTTCATTTATGCGTAGGAGATGATAATTATGAAAGTTATCAAACGGGATGGTAAACTTCAAGAATTCGATTTAATTAAAATAAAGACCAGCATAGATAGGGCTTCTTGCGATGCTATGCAACCGCTTAATGAATCAGATATTGAGAATGTGGCAAAGGGCATTGAAAAAGGTTTAAAAAATTATCAAAAGGAAAATATTCATTCTGATATTATTCAAAAATTTGTATTGCGCGAATTAGAAAAACAAGGATTTAAAGTTGTGGCTGAATATTATAACCAAGGAAAAGTTAATAATAAAAAAGAAAGTAGATGAATTAAATCATCTGCTTTTTTGTTAGGAGTGGATTTTTATGGAATTATGGGATATTTATGATGAGAATAGAGAAAAAACCGGACGGACGCACGAGAGAGGTATTCCTGTGAAGGAAGGTGATTATCATTTGGTGGTTCATGTTTGGATTGTTAATGATAGAGGAGAATTTTTAATTCAAAAGAGGCAACCCTGGAAAGAGGGTTGGCCTAATATGTGGGATGGTTCCGCTGCTGGTTCTGCAATAGTTGGAGATAGTAGTAAAGATGCAGCTATAAGAGAAACGAAGGAAGAGCTAGGCGTTGATTTGGATATGAGAAGAGGTGAAATTTTGTTCACCATTAAATTTTCTAGTGGCTTTGAGGATATTTGGCTTGTTAGGCAAAATGTTAATATGAAAGATATAAAACTTCAATACGAGGAAGTTGCAGACGCAAAATGGGCTAGTGAGAAGCAAATTAAACAAATGATAGGGAATGGTGAATTTATAGCATACAATTACATTGATAAAATTTTTGAAATGGTGAGTTCTAACATAAAGAAACCTATATTTCCTAGTGAAGTTAAGGCGAAAAATTAAAAAACTATTAAAAAGTAGTTGGTTTATTTTAACCATCTACTTTTTATCTTTAAATTGGTTATGTAACTATTGAAGTATATTTATAAGCATTTTCAAGGCAACTGCAAGAGACATGGTTACAAATATAGGTTTTATAAGTTTTGAACCCTTATTTAAGGCAACTCTTGTACCCATTCTAGCTCCTAAAATCATAAATACTGCCACTGGTAATCCGAACATATAATTTATCTGGCCGCTAATTGCAAATAAAATTAGAGCTGTAATATTGCTGACAAAGTTTAAAATTCGAGCGTTAGCAGAAGATGATACAAAGTTGAACCCGAAGATATTTATAAATCCAAAAACTAAAAAAGAACCAGTGCCAGGACCGAAAAATCCATCATAAAAACCTAGAGAAAGGGCAAGGATAACGCCACCTAGTACATTTTTTTTAGTAAGTCCCTTAAATTTATCTTGGAGCCCTAAAGATTTGGAAAAAAGAGTATAAATTCCAATAAACATGATAAGAATTAATACTAGTGTATTTAAAAACTTTTGGTCTATATTTAGTACTGCTTTAACACCTAGCATTGAACCTATGAAAGTAAAGGGAATAAGGTATTTTAAGAGTTTGAAATTTGCCTTGCCTGATTTTATAAATCCAAGAGAACTAGTAAAAGAACCAGCAGTGGCACTAAATTTGTTTGTACCAAGAACCATATGAGGAGGGAGTCCTGCAAGCATAAAGGCGGGTACACTTATGAGGCCTCCACCTCCAGCGATGGAATCTACAAAAGAGGCTAAAAAACCAGCCATACATAGAAGAATAGTTTTAGTAATCATATAACACCTACCTAATTTTCATTTAAACAAAAGCAAATATACAGTTTCCCTATCATTATAAATGATTATTAATATAAATTAAAGACATATATCCATTCACTGTAAGTTAGGCTATCACACAAAAACATCCTGTAAATTTTCAAAGGATACATAATAGCCTCTTGATTTATACTTCATAAATACGTATTATATATAGATGGGAGTAAAAATTATATGTTTTTCTCTCGTCTCGGATTAATAAAATAAGGTTTTGAAAAATAATAGTATAATAAAAAGGAGGATTTACAATGTTAGAACAAAAGGACGTAAACAAAAGTGTTATTGAGGAATCAGATGATATAAATAATAAATCTTTAGGAAAAAACGAAGAATTAATGGGTACGGATGTTAGTAACCAAAATTCTAACGAGTACAAATCTATAAAACCTAATTTTATAGATACGCTTAAAGCTAGCCTAATAGATTTGGTAGTTATAGGAGGAATATCGGCAGTAGGAGTATTTGTGGCAGATGCGATTTTGAAATTAGCAGGATATTCTATAACTCAAAAGTTCCAAATGGGATTTATAATTTTCATGGTGGTTATGGTTCTATATATGAGTATTATGGAAAGTGGTAAAAAATCTAGTACCATTGGTAAGAAAATATCCGGACTAATTATTACAAAAGGATAGGGGATAGAGAAAACTATGCAAAAAAGAAAAGAATACGAATTTTATATAGAAGATATGGAATTTCCAGCACAGGGAATAGCATTTCATGAAGGTGAAAAAGTTTCTATTAAAAATACACTGCCAGGTCAAAAGGTAATTGGCAGAGTGTTAAAGAAGAAACCAGATGGATTCCAAGCTAAACTTGTAAGTGTCATTGAGGATGTGGACTATAAGATTGAACCGCAATGTACTATTACGGATTTATGCGGGGGCTGTAGCCATCAATTTCTTTCTTATGAAAAACAATTAGAATTTAAAAAGCAACAGGTATTAAGGTTATTTGAGGCTGCAGAAATTAAAGATTTTGAGTTTTTAGGAATAGAGGAGAGCCCAGATCAATTCGAATATAGAAATAAAATGGAATTTACTTTTGGAGACTTTCAAAAAGATGGTGAGTTAACTCTAGGCATGCATCTCAAAGGAAGAAGTTTTAGCATAGTTACTGTGGATGATTGTAGAATTGTAGATGTTGATTTTAGAGAAATTTTAAAATTAGTATTAAACTATTTTAAAGAATTAAAATTACCACATTATAAAGTAATGGAGCATGCAGGATATTTAAGAAACTTAGTTATTCGAAAAGCCACAAGTACTGGTGAAGTATTAGTTAATATTGTAACTACAACTCAGATAGATTTTGATTTTAGTGAAATAACTAATATGCTTAAGGCGTTAAAATGTGTTGGAAACATCACAGGAATAATACATACATTTAATGATGGCCTGGCAGATACAGTTCACCCTGATAAAATAGAAGTATTATACGGAAGAGATTATATTATGGAAGAAATATTAGATCTTAAATTCAAAATAAATGCTTTTTCATTTTTTCAAACTAATACAAAAGGTGCAGAAAAGCTTTATGGTTTAGTTAGGGATTTCTTAGGCTGCGCTGAATCAAAAGTAGTATTTGATTTATATTGTGGAACGGGAACTATTGGACAAATTGTTGCAGCTAAAGCGAAAAAAGTTTTGGGAATTGAATTAATAGAAGAAGCGGTTGCTGCTGCAAATGAAAATGCTAAAATTAACGAATTAGATAATTGTGAGTTTATAGCAGGTGATGTAGCAAAGGTTATTAAAGAAGTGAAATATAAACCAGATTGCATTATTTTAGATCCTCCAAGAGCTGGAGTGCATCCTGTAGCTTTAGATTATGTTATAAAATTCGATGCGCCACATATAGTTTATGTATCTTGTAATCCTAAAAGTCTAGTAGTTGATTTGAAGGAAATGATGGATAATGGATACAAAGTTCAAAAAGTAATACTTATGGATATGTTTCCACATACTCCACATATAGAAACTATTGTAGATATAGTAAAAATTTAATCATATAGCATAATTATTTTTATATTTAGTTGAAAAATGTACCCTTTCGCATTTGAATGGCATATAAAGTAGTATAAATTCAAATAAAGGAGGGATGACTGGATGGTAGATATAGTTATTCAATATGTTTTAATACTGCTTTTAGTAGTAGGCCTTGGCTATTTAGTTTACTTGTTAAAGGATAAGGATATAAATCTTAGGGAAGACTATTTTGGTCTTGCTTATGTAATATTTGGTGGATTATCTGCTAGTGAGTCTACACCTGAAAATGCAAAAAGAATTATTAGAATTATTTCAAGCGTAGTTCAGCACGTAGAATCAAATTATAAAAACAGTGAAAATACCTTTAAAGAAGAAAAAGCTATTAATATGGCAAAGGATGCTATTAGTTTATTGAATCTTGAAAGCAACATAGATAGAGAAAGCTTAAAATATATTATAAGATTAGCTGCAGCATTACTTCCAGCAACTAATAAAATAACAAAATAAGATTACAGCAATTACGATATTAACCGGCAGGAGAGTTTTGTTCTGCCGGTTGTTATTTTCTTAACTGAAACAAGCCAAGGAGGAAAGTTAATGTTAGAAACCATAGAATATGGAGAACTTGAGGGGAATTATGTATTAGTTGACGTAAGAAGTCCAGGTGAATTTGAGGAAGGGACTATAAAAGGGGCAATTAATATACCCTTATTTGATGATGAAGAAAGAAAAATTATTGGTACCATATATACAAGGGAAAGTGTTGACAAAGCAAAAAGAATTGGACTAGAAGTGGCATCTAAAAAATTACTCCATATTTATGATGAAATAAAAGAACTTAGTAAACAATACAATAAAATTGTGTTATTTTGCGCTAGAGGAGGAATGAGAAGTGGTGTGCTTGGTATGCTGCTTAGTTCTCTTGGCATAAATACAGAGAGAATACATGAGGGCTATAAGGGATATAGAAAATTTGTAATTGAAAAGTTACCTGAACTTAATGATGGTGTTCAATATGTGGTTTTGCATGGTAATACTGGTGTTGGTAAAACGGAAATACTTAAACAATTAGAATGTGATGGATTTGATGTTTTAGACCTTGAAGGGTTTGCTAATCATAGAGGATCACTTTTAGGTACAGTAGGACTTGGAAAAACAACCAGTCAAAAGGCCTTTGAATCTAAAATATATCATATGTTACGAGAGGCTAAAAGCTCATATGTATTTATTGAAGCAGAAAGCAAACGAATAGGAAACACTACAATACCTGATTTTATATTTCAAAAGATGAAAAGTGGTATACATATATTTGTAGATGCAGATATTGATTTTAGAACAAATCTTATTATTAATGAATATACAAAGTTTGAAAACTGTAATAGCGAAATAATTGATTGTTTAAAAAGATTGGAAAAATATATTGGAGAAAAAAACATTGACAGATACTGCAAGGCTGTTTTAGAATCAGAATATGAGGTCGTAGTAAGCGAACTTATGATTAAACATTATGACCCTATGTATATGCATTCAGCGGGTAAATATGATTATGCATTAGAAATTAAAGTAATGGACATAAAAACTGCCACGCAGCAAATAGAAAATTGGTTCAAAGTTATATAAAAGAATAAAAATACCAAAAAACAGAAACTAATGTTCTGTTTTTTTATTTAAAGGCCTTTACCTTTTGAGAGTAAACATATAAAATAACAAATGTATAATAAAATTTTACTGGAGGATTTATATGAGTTTTGATAAGGAAGAAATTCAAACCTATGATGTAACCGACTTAACTTCTCTAGAAAAACTAGAGCCTGTAAGAATAAGACCAGGTATGTACATAGGGTCTACAGGGAGCAAAGGGTTACATCATTGTATATGGGAAATTTTAGATAATTCTATAGATGAGATAGCTAATGGCTATGGTGATAGAGCTGAAATAATATTAAATAAAGATAAAAGTGTTACTATTGTTGATAATGGTAGGGGGATTCCTACAGGAATACATCCTATAAAAAATAAATCTGGTGTGGAAATGGTATTTACTGAGCTTCACACTGGTGGAAAGTTTAATAATAAGAACTATAAAACTTCTGGTGGACTTCATGGTGTTGGAGCTGCCGTAGTAAATGCATTATCGGAGTGGCTCTTAGTTGAAATAAGTCAAAAGGGTAAGATCTTCACTCAAAGATTTGAATATTCTTATGATAAGGAGTTAAAAAGACTTATGCCAGGTACACCAGTGACCAAGCTGGTCGAAGTAGGGTTAACAAAAAAGACGGGTAGTAAAATTACTTTTATGCCGGATAAAGATGTATTCACTACCTTGGAATTTAAAACAGACGTTATTGATGAGCGGCTTCAAGAATTAGCCTTTCAAAATAAAGGAATTACCTTAGTATTTATAGATAATAGAAAAGAAGGGAACCCTACAAAAGAATATCACTCAGAGCGGGGACTCCTAGATTTTATAGATTATCTAAATGAGAGCAAAACTGTTTTGCATAAGGACCCTATATTTTTTCAAGGTGAAAAAGAAATAAATGGCATACAATTATATGGCGAAGTGTGCATACAATTTACTGATTCTACTACAGAATATATTGCTAGCTATGTTAATAATATACCAACTACAGAATCAGGAACTCATGAAACTGGATTTAAAACAGGCATGACAAGAGCTTTTAAAGAAGGCGCTAAAAAGCTTAATCTTTTAAAAGAGAAGGATAAGGAATTTGAAGGTGACGATTTAAGAGAAGGTATGACGGCCATCGCTAGAATTAAAATAAGCAACCCAATCTTTGAAGGTCAGACTAAAAGCAAATTAGGAAATAATGAGGCCTATAGCATGATGAATGAATTATGCTTTGCTAAAATTTTAGAGTGGATAGAAGACAATAAAGAAATGGCTACTAATATAATAAATAATGCTATTTCTGCTGCATCGAGACGGGATAAAATAAAAAAGATTAATGATGCTGAGAGAAAAAAAGTAGGTAAGGGTGCAGCTCCTCTTGCAGGGAAGATTGCAGTATGTACATTAAAAGATTCGCAGTTTACAGAATTTATAGTGGTGGAGGGAGACTCAGCTGGTGGAAGTGCAAAACAAGCCAGAGATAGAAGATTCCAAGCTATAATGCCTTCGAAAGGTAAAATTATGAATACCGAAAAGCAAAAGTTGGAAAATGTACTAGCTAGTGAAGAACTTAAAATATTTAACACTGCCATTGGAACAGGAGTTTTGGAAAATTATAAGGAAAAAGATTTAAAATATGGCAAAATAATTATTTTAAGTGATGCAGATGTTGATGGATATCACATTAGGACCTTATGGATGACTTTTATTTATAGATATATGAGACCGCTCATCGCCAATGGTCACCTTTATATGGGAATGCCACCACTTTATAAGGTTTATAAGAATGGTAAAAATGGCGAAGTGGCTAAGTATGCTTATAGTGATGAAGAACTAAATAAGACAAAAAAAGAAATTGGAAAAGGTGCTCTTATCCAAAGATATAAGGGTCTTGGAGAAATGAATCCAGATCAACTTTGGGATACTACACTAAATCCAAGTACTAGGACTTTGCAGCAGGTTACCATAGAAGATGCAGCAAAGGCAGAGAAGATGGTTTCACTTCTAATGGGTGATGTTGTTGCGCCTAGAAAAAATTACATGTACAAATATGCTGAGTTTTAAAGGGGGATTTATTTAATGGCAAAAAAAATTGACATACCTAAAGATAATAATATAATAATGACTCCTATAGAGGAAGCGATGCCAGATAACTACCTTCCATATGCTGTGGAGGTTGCCCGGGATAGAGCGCTGCCAGATGTACGAGATGGCTTAAAACCAGTACATAGAAGGATTCTTTATGGAGCATATATGCTAAAGGCCTTTCCAGATAAGCCTTACTATAAGTCAGCAAGGATAGTTGGAGATATTCTTGGTAAATACCATCCTCATGGAGATAGCTCCGTTTATGGAGCTATGGTAATACTAGCTCAAGATTTCGCCACAAGAAAACCATTAATAGATGGTCATGGAAACTGGGGAAGTCAAGATGGGGATAATGCAGCTGCTATGCGTTATACAGAAGCAAGACTGTCACCTATTGCTCTTGAAATGATAAGAGATATAGATAAAGGCGTTGTGGAAATGGTAGATAATTATTCTGATACAGAGAAGGAACCATCCGTACTGCCCTCAAGATATCCTAATTTGCTTGTAAATGGAACCTTTGGTATAGCGGTAGGAATAGCAACAAACATACCGCCTCATAATCTAGGAGAGGTAATTGATGGATTACTAGCTTATGCTGATAATATGGAAATTACAACAAAGCAGCTTATGCAGTATATTAAAGGCCCAGATCTACCAACTGGAGGCATATTAATTGGCAAGAAGGCTATGGAATCGGCCTACGCAACTGGTGAAGGCAGAGTAACGCTACGTTCTAAAATGAAAATTGAAACATTAGAAAATGGGAAACTTGGCATAGTTATTACGGAGTTTCCATATAGGAAAAACAAGGCAAAATTACTGCAATCTATTTCTGATATGACGGCAGACAAGAAACATGCAAAAGCACTTGAGTCTATTGTAGATATTAGAGATGAATCAGATAGAAGTGGGCTAAGATCTGTAATTGAATTTAAAAAGTCTACAGATACGGAAACTGCTACTAAGGTACTTAAATACTTATTGAAAAAAACAGAACTTCAATGTAATTTACCTTTTAATATGGTAGCGTTGGCGGGTGGAAAGCCTCAAACTATGGGGCTTAAAACCATATTAATGCACTATTTAAATCATCAAAAGGATGTTGTCACTAAAAGAACTCAAAGTGAACTGGCAGTTGCTGAAAATAGATTTCATATTGTAGAAGGATTTATTAAGGCAGTAGAAGTAATGGATGAGATTATTGTAATAATTAGAGGTTCAAAATCTAAAAAAGATGCCGGCGAAAACCTTATTAGTAGGTTTGGTTTTTCCACAATTCAAAGTGATGCAATACTTGAACTTATGCTATATAGGCTAACGGGACTTGAAATAAAAATATTCTTAAAGGAATATAAAAAACTGGAAGCACTAATTATGGGATATAAAAAAATTCTTGAAAATGACAAGGAACTTTTGAAAATAATAAAAACAGAAATCTTAGAAATCAAAGAAAAATATAATGATCCTAGGCGCTCGGAAATTATCGAAGATGATAACGAAGCTAAAATAGACGTAGAAGAGTTAATTCTGGTAGAGGATATTATGATAACACTATCTAATGATGGTTATATAAAAAGAGTGCCTATGAAATCCTATAATAGGTCTAATACTAATATAGAAGATATAGAGTATAGAGAGGGAGATTTTAATACATATTTAATTGGAACAAATACTAAAGATACCTTAATGATCTTTACGGACCTTGGAAATATGTATCAGCTAAGAGGCGATTTAGTGCCGGAATATAAGTGGAAGGAAAAAGGCGAAAGACTTGATACCCTACTTCGAGGTATAGATTTAACAAAAGAGAAAATCGTGGGTATACTTTCTGCTGAAAACTTATCTGCTCAAAAGGAACTTATGTTCTTTACTAATAAAGGGAATATAAAGAAAACAGATTTGGAAAAATTTATTACCAGTTATACTAAATTATCAGCTTTAAGGCTAAGAGAAAATGAAAAACTTCTTCATGTTAGGTTAATAGATAAAGAAAGGCAAGAAAATTTCTTTAAGGTATTAACAAAGGAAGGATTAGAATTCTGTGTGGAAGAACCGGTTCTCCAGGATATTGATAGAAATACAATAGGTACTCAGTTATTTAATCTCACAAGCAAGGATGAAGTGGTAAAAATAGAATTTACACCGGAATATGATTATAAAGAATTCTATCTTAGTATAAATATAAAAGGTGCAATAAAAGTATCTAGTAGAAAAACAAATACGCATTTAAGTACCTATACTAAATCATCTTCTACATTGCTTATATTTACGGAAAAGGGCGCAGTTCATAAATTACCTAGCTATATGATTCAGAATGTTGATAAGACAGGTATATTTATTAACACTCTACTGGACAATTTCAATACTTACGATAAAATAGTAGACATTGCGTCCATTGATAATTTTAATGAAGAAATAAGTATATATTTCTTTACTAAAAAGGGATTTACAAAACGAACTAAGCTTTGTGAATTAGAAGGAGATTTCTTCTCCTCCATGGTTTATAAATTAAAAACAGAAGAAGATAAATTGACCTCTGTAAAAATCAACAAGGATACTGAAGATAAAGATATACTAATGGTAACAAAAAAGGCAATGTGCATAAGATTTAATGTGAGTAATATTCACTTTATGGGGAAAGTTGCATCAGGGGTAACAGGAATTAGCTTAAGAGATGACGAAGTTATCTTTGTAGATTTGGTACCTTCAGTAATAAAAAAAGACAAAGGTGCGAGTGAAATAGCCCTCACTTTGGAGGAAGATTTATGTTTAACAGTTAGCTGCTTTAAAGGTGAAAAGAAGACAATAAGACTTCAGGATATAAACGTTCAAAATAGGGCAGGTAGAGGTAAAAATTTAACTAATGCACTTATAGACGATTACGTAGAGGATGTTACTTTAACACCTGAAGAAAAATAAAAAGTAAAAGATGATAATAAACAAAAATAAAAAAACACGCAATAAAAAGTTAAATAAAACTTGTTTTAGCGTGTTTTCTTTTTATTGAAAACAAAAAATTTATTAATCGAAAAACCAAGTAAGCCTATAGTCGTAGAATCTATTAAAATGCATATGTTAAACCAAATGTGTTTTAATTTCACCATAGGTGCTCCTCTATGCATATGATGAATTAAAGGGTTGTGACTTGTTAATAAAACTAACATAAGACTATTTAAAATCATACTAAAAAATAATACAGAGGCATATGGAAAATAAGCTTTTTTAGGTGCAGTTTCTTTAAAAGTGAATTTTTTATTTAAATTATAACTACAAATTGAATAAACGAAAAAGGCTATGAGATTAAAAACAAATAGCATTTTACCACTAGTAATGCCTGTGGCATAGGAAAGAATATTCAATATGATAAGATCTATTATAACATTAGTAGCACCAACTAGGGAATACTTAATAAATTGAGTTAAGGATTGTGTTTTATGTTTATTATTCATGTTTTTGTGACTGGATACTCGTGATTTAAATCATGAGAGGAATGCCATAGGCACTCAAAACCAACCTACCTCCTTTTTGAATTAATTTTAAAATAGTAGTTTTTACACAAGGTAACTATTTACATAAAATGAATATTGTCATCATATTAGTTTACAACAAAAAAAACAAAAATAAAACAAAAATAAAAATAAAACAAAAATAAAAAGATGAAGGTGATTAAATGGAAAAAATAATGTTTGAAAATGGAGTAAAATTAATATATAAAAAAGCAGAAAATAATTTAACTTCTTTTACCATAGGTTTTAATGCTGGGGCAAATTGTGAGGAAAATAATGATTTAGGCATGGCTCATGTGGTGGAGCACATGCTTTTTAAGGGCACAGCTTCCCGCACGGAATACCAGATTAATAAATTATGCGATGAAACCTTTGGATTTTGTAATGCAATGACTAATTATCCCTATGCAGTATATTATGGCACCACCCTAGATGAAGATTTTGAAAAGGGTTTTGAAATTTACTCAGATATAATTTTGAATCCAACTTTTCCAGTAGAGGGGTTCAAAGAGGAAATAGATGTAATCAGCGCCGAATTAAAAGAGTGGAAAGATGATTCTAGCCAGTTTTGTGAAGATTCCATGCTGTATAATGGATTTAATAAGCGAAGAATAAAGAATTTAATCATAGGCACAGACGAGTCAATTCGTTCCATCACCATTGATAGGATTAAAAACTTTTATCATAAAAACTATACCTCAGATAATTGTGTTGTGAGTATAATATCCTCCATGAGTTTTAAAAGTGTTTCAGACATAGTGGAAAAGTATCTTTGTAATTTTAATAATAAGTTATTTAATCTTAAGCATCACATAGAAGGTGCGCCAGAGTATATATACGAAAATAATAATCCAGGTACCTACTTTGAGTATAGAGATGACTTGCAAGGTGCTAAAATTCAATATTGTTTCCCTATCCATGATTTAAATGATAGAGAAATTAGTGCACTAAAGCTATTTAGCATAGTTTTTGGAGAAGGTACAAGCAGTATACTATATGATGAGATTAGGACTAAAAGAGGCCTTGTATATGATATAAGCAGTAAAATTAAAAATGAGACAGGAATAAAACTCTTTACAATTACCCTTGGAACTTCCTATGAAAATGTAAATAAGACCATAGAGATTATTAATAATCAAATTGAGGAAGTAAAAAAAATAAAGGGTTATTTTGATGGGTCTTGCCTTTTAAAACTGTGTAAAAGTTACAAATTAAGAAGGATGCTAGCCCTAGAGAAATCTATTCAAACTAGTATGAGTTTATGTGTATATGAAATTATGTATGGAGATGGCTTCGGAATTTTCTCTGAATTTAAAGCCATGGAAAACATAAAAGAGGCAGAAATAATGAAAGTAGTAAATAGTGTTTTAGTTAATCCTACTATTCAAATTTTGATGCCAAAAAATTCAGCAGTAAATATAAAATAATAATTAATTAGGAGATAAATATGGAGAAAAAGTGGTTAATAAGAAGTACCTCTAAAGATATTAAAGCACTAGCAAAAAAATCTGGTGTAAGTGAGGTTTTAGCTAAAATTTTAATTAATAGGGGATTTAATAATGAAATAGATATAAAAAAATTTATGAGGGCTAGTTTAGAGGATTTATATGATCCATTTTTAATGAAAGATATGGAGAAAGCCATAGAAGTAATAAAACTCGCTATTGAAAACAAGAAAAAAATAGTAGTATATGGAGATTATGACGCAGATGGTGTTACTAGTACTGTTATAATGTACAAATCATTAAAACAATGTGGTGCAGCTGTAGAATACTATGTTCCTGATAGAGAACTTGAAGGTTATGGCATAAATAGTGATAGGATTAGAAAACTCAGCCTAGAAGGGTTTGAGGTGATTTTAACTTGTGATAATGGAATTGCTGCAACGGAGCAGGTAAAACTAGCAAAAGAACTAGGAATGACGGTTATAATAACTGATCATCATGAGTTATCTTTTGAGGAAGATAGCACAGGCCATAGAACCTTCAATATCCCCCCAGCGGATGCAGTTATTAATCCAAAACAAAAGGAATGTAATTATCCATTTAAACAACTCTGTGGAGCAGGTATTGCACTTAAATTTGTACAAGCGCTATATTTAAAACTTGGAATTAATAGTGAAGCTGTAAAAGAATTTATAGAAATAGCAGGAATAGGGACCATTTGTGATGTGGTAGATTTGATAGACGAAAATAGAATAATTGCTAAAAATGCATTAGGAATGTTAACAAATACAAAAAATCTTGGTTTAAAATGTTTAAAAGAAATTTTGAGCATTGAGGGTAAAGAGATAAAATCTTATCATGTTGGGTTTCAAATAGGACCCTGCATAAATGCTACAGGGAGACTAGAGTCAGCGGCCATTTCAGTTGAACTTCTTATATGTGAAGAACAAACTAGAGCAGTGGAACTAGCTAAAACACTATATGAACTTAATAAAAAAAGACAAGATATGACAACGGAAAATGTGCAGCAGGTCATAGAACTTGTACAGCATTCCCCTTTCAAAAATGACAAAGTATTAGTAATTTATAAAGATACCATTCATGAGAGTATCGCAGGAATTGTAGCAGGGCGTGTTAGGGAAACTTTCAATGTGCCAACAATAATATTAACTAGTGGAAAGGAAAGTCCTAAAGGTTCAGCAAGATCTATTGAAGAATATAATTTATTTGAGGAATTAATAAAATGCGAAGAACTACTTTTAAAATTCGGAGGACACCCAATGGCGGCAGGTCTTTCTATAAAAGAGGAAAATATAGAAAAATTAAGGCTAAAGTTAAATTCTATTTGCAAGCTAACAGATGAAGATATTATAGCTAAAGTAAGAATAGATGAGAGGATGCCGCTTAATAAAATAAATTATGGGATAATTGAAGAATTAGAGCTTTTAGAACCTTATGGAAAAGGTAATTCTTCACCACTACTAGCTGAAAAAAACATACCGGTTTTAAAAATAGATATATTAGGTAAAAGTGCAAATACAATAAAAATAAAATTTTTAATTCCAGGAACGAATAAAACCATTGATGGAATATTTTTCAATAGGGTAGAGGAATTTATGGAAATGTTAAAGGACTCCTATGGAGAAGAATATAAAACCTATCTTGATACTCCAAGAGGAATGAAACTAGACTTAATTTTTTCACCTCAAATTAATGAGTATAATGGGTACAAGTCTATTCAATTAAAAGTCATAGAATTTAAACTTAGTTAAATCATTAAAGACACATAGAATAAATCTATGTGTCTATATTATATTTTGGATAAATTATAAATTTTCTTCGTACTGTTGTACCATTTTTTTAACCATTTCTCCGCCAACAGAACCACATTCCCTTGAAGTTAAATCACCATTGTAATCTGTAAAGTTAACACCTAGTTCTTTTGCAGTTTCCATTTTAAATTTATTTAATCCGGCTTTAGCTTGAGGTACTAATTTTCTGTTTGACATTTAAATCACTCCTTTTATATTTTATTTTGTTATAATAGTATCTTGTGCAGAAACTTAAAATATATAATAGAATATTTGTGGAAAATAAGGCAAGTAAATTTTAAATTGTAACTTCTATTATATGGAGTATTTAAATAGATGAAAAGAAATTATAAATGTTTATAGGTAAAACAATTAAAATTAAAGGGTATATGACTAGCATATACCCTTTAATAACTAATTTAAATTATAGATTTTTTTCGTATTGCTCTACCATTTTTTTAACCATTTGTCCGCCTACAGAACCATTTTGTCTAGAAGTAAGATCTCCATTGTAGCCATTAGTTAAATTAACTCCAACTTCTTGAGCAGCTTCCATTTTAAATTTGTTTAAACCCTCTCTTGCTTGTGGTACTAATGTTCTGTTTGCCATTATTAATTACCTCCCTTTATATTTTGTTTGTGTTATGATAGTATCTTGTGCAGAAATTTGAAATATATAATAGAATGTTGGAGGAAAATAAGGCAAGTACATCATTTTAAATTAATACTTGTTATTATATGAAAAACTTTAATTATATGAGAAAAAATTACATAGTACTCTTATTTTAATCAATATAAAATGAACACATATATTTATATGATTAAGGTAAAAACATCATAATTAAAAGGTATATGGCTAGCATATACCTTTTAACCTATTCTAAATTTTAAACTTTAGATTATAAATTTTTCTCGTATTGTTCTACCATTTTTTTAACCATTTGTCCGCCTACAGAACCATTTTGTCTAGAAGTAAGATCACCGTTATATCCATTAGTTAAATTAACTCCAACCTCTTGAGCAGCTTCCATTTTAAATTTGTTTAGTCCCTCTCTAGCTTGTGGTACTAATGTTCTATTACTTCCGTTTGACATATTCATTACCTCCCTTTAAATTTAAGTTTATTTGGTATGATAATAGTTTAACCTCATTTGTAATTTTTATATTAGTGTGTTAAAGGTTAGTTTTGAAAATTATATTATGTTTAGTAAAATTTGGACAACATTTTTTAAAAAGTTAGAACTTTTTATTGCATTTGGTATATAATAATGTAGAATAAACTGAGTAAACCATGTTTTTTAAAGGAGTGTTAAAGTGAAAAACCACAAAATAATAATGACTGGTGGAGGTTCAGCAGGACATGTAACACCAAATCTTGCACTTGTACCAAAACTTAAAATGTTAGGTTATGAAATTGAATATATTGGGACAAAAGAGGGTATTGAAAGAAAAATAATAGAGGGTGAAAATATAAAATATTATCCTATTTCAAGTGGGAAACTTCGAAGATACTTCGATATGAAAAATTTTACTGATCCACTAAAGGTAATTAAAGGGCTTTTTGAGGCGAAAAAAATAATGAAAATTGAAAAGCCGGATATTGTTTTTTCTAAGGGTGGGTTTGTTTCTGTACCAGTGGTACTTGCTGCATATCTTTGCAAGATTCCAGTAATTGCTCATGAATGTGATATTACGCCAGGACTTGCCAATAGACTGGCGGCACCTTATTGTACGAAAGTATGTGTAACTTTTCCAGAAGCCTTAAATGAAATAAAAAATGGAAAAGGAGTAGTAACTGGTAACCCTATAAGACGGGAATTGTTTTTAGGAAGTAAAATAAAGGCTAAGGAAATATGCGGCTTTAAAAATGAAAAACCAATATTGCTGATTATTGGTGGTAGCCTAGGATCTAAAGTTATAAATGAAGCTATAAGGTCAAAACTTGAAAAATTGATTTTAAAGTATAATATTATTCATATTTGTGGTGAGAATAATTTAGATAAATCACTTCAAAATAAAAATGGCTATGTGCAATTTGAATATGTAAAAGATGAATTACCTCATTTATTGGCTGCTGCAGATCTTGTGGTATCAAGAGCAGGAGCAAATGCAATTTTTGAACTTTTAGCACTAAGAAAACCTAATTTATTAATTCCACTATCTGCTAAGGCTAGCCGCGGCGATCAAATACTTAATGCCAGATCTTTTGAAAAGAGCGGATATAGTATGGTTCTTCAAGACGAGGAGCTAACCCCAGAATGTTTGCAAATGAAGATTGATGAATTGTATAATGATTCACAAAAATACATTGCGAATATGAATAATAGTAACACTGAAAATAGTATTGATTTAATAGTTAACTTAATAGAAAAATATAGAAAAAGATGAAGAAAGTAAAATTTCTTCATCTTTTTTTATTTCAAATAATATTTATCCTATAAAAAACCTAAAAAAGCGTAAACTATAATTATGAGTTATTATATATGAAAAATAATAATACAAATCAAAGGAGAAATAAGATGGAGCTTAATTTTTTTGGTGCTTGCCAGTGTGTTACAGGTTCATGCCATATGCTAAAAATAGGAAATAAAACTATCTTATTGGATTGTGGATTATACCAAGGAAGAGATGGAGATGAAGGTAAAAACCAGAAATTTGAATTTAACCCAGCAGAAATAGATTTAATGATATTATCCCATGCTCATATAGATCATAGTGGAAGAATTCCACTACTATATAAAAATGGATTTAAAGGTGAAATTTTATGCACAAAAGCTACAAATGAACTATGCCTTGTGATGCTTCCGGATAGTGCTCACATTCAGGAGATGGAAGCTACGTGGGAGAATAAGAAGCTTAAAAGAAAAGGACTGGAGGCTACTCAGCCTTTGTATTCTTCGAAAGATGCGCAGGAGTGTTTAAAGCTTTTTAAAGGTTACCCTTACAATGAAGAGATAAAACCTTTTGATGGATTAACAATTGTATTTAGGGATGCAGGCCATTTATTGGGGTCAGCTATTATAGAACTCCAAATGGAAGAAAAAGGAATCTTACCTGTAAAACTTGTTTATACTGGAGACTTAGGTAATGTTAACATTCCACTTATAAATGATCCTACATTTATAGAGGATGCAGATTATGTTATTATGGAAACTACTTATGGAGATAAAGTACATAAGAATTTCAAAGATGTATTAAAGGAACTGGCTAGTATAGTAAAAGAAACTTTTGATAGAGGAGGAAATGTTATAATTCCATCCTTTGCAGTAGGTAGGACACAAGAGGTTATATATGCCTTGAATAATTATTTTGATAAAGAGATGCTTAAAAATCTTTCTGTTTATGTGGATAGTCCCCTGGCAGAAAAAGCAACAAGAATTTTTGAAAATAACAGAGAAAATTTTGATTCTGAGGCAAAAGAGATGGGAAAATATGATGATAATATACTAGGATTTGAGGGGCTTAAATATACTCATTCAGCGGAAGAGTCTATGAAATTAAATGAGGTTCAAAAGGGGATGGTAATAATATCAACGTCTGGAATGTGTGATGCAGGTAGAATAAAACATCACTTGAAACATGGTTTATGGATTCGTAAAAATTCTATAGTATTTGTAGGATATCAAGCTGAGGGCACCTTAGGTAGAAAAATTTTAGACGGGAATAAAATGGTTAAAATTTTTGGCGAAGATATTTCCGTAGCGGCGACCATATATAATTTGCAAGGACTTTCTGGTCATGCAGATAGAAACGGGTTAATTAATTGGGTAGAACATATGAAGATAAAGCCTAAAGGTATTTTTCTTGTACACGGAGATAGTGATGCTCAAAAAAGTTTTAAGGAATTATTAGATTCCAAAGAGTATAAATCTGTGATTGTTAAAAGTGGAGAAAAGTATAAATTAGAAGAAATTTAGAGGAAGTTAGTTATTTTATACTTTATTAAGGATTATTAAGGTATAATGCAATATTTATACAATATTCATAACAAAGAACTTGAATGTTTTTCATTTTGATGTATAATTAAGGGGTAAGAAAAACTATCTAATAATATGAAAGTATGGGGTGATAGTAATGAAAAAATTAACTATAATTTATTGGAGCAACAATGGAAATGTTGAAGTTCTAGCGAGTCACATAGCTAAAGGTGCAAAAGAAGCAGGCGCTACAGTACTAGTTAAACTAGTTAGTGAAGCTACTGTGGAAGATGTAACTAGCGCAGATGCAGTTGCTTTCGGAAGTCCATCAATGGATAACAATAGAATAGAACAAAAGGAAATGCAACCTTTCATTGATAAGTTCAAATTGATTCCAATAAGTAACAAAGTTACTGGATTATTTGGATCTTATGGATGGGATGATGGCGAATTTATGAACAAATGGGTAAGTCAAATGAAGGATTATGAGTTTAATGTTATACAAAATTTAACCGTTAATGAGGCACCTTCTAAGCAACAATTAGTTGAAGCAGAAGAGATGGGAAAGAATTTAGTTAAATAACATTTACCAATAGAAATCTGTAAAATATGCAATCTGTAGATTATCTATAAATTGCATATTTTGTAATTTGAATAAAGGCATTTCAAGTGGTAAAACTAAACAAGAAACACAGCTTTATTAAGCTTTGTAAGACTTTTTTATAATATTATTAATGAAAGAAGGTTTATTAATGAGAAAAATGAAAACAATGGATGGTAATACAGCAGCAGCACACGTTGCTTATGCATATACTGACGTGGCGGCGATTTATCCTATAACACCATCTTCAACGATGGCAGAATATTGTGATGAATTAGCAGCTAAAGAAACAAAAAATGTATTTGGACAAAAAGTTAAAATTATGGAGATGCAATCAGAAGCAGGAGCTGCAGGAGCGGTTCATGGATCACTTCAAACAGGAGCTTTAACTACAACTTTTACATCTTCTCAAGGATTATTATTAATGATTCCAAACATGTACAAAATAGCAGGAGAACTACTTCCAGGAGTATTTCATGTAGCTGCTAGAGCATTAACTACTCATGCACTTAATATTTTTGGAGATCATCAAGATGTAATGGCTGCAAGACAAACTGGATTTGCACTACTTGCATCAGGCAGTGTACAAGAAGTAATGGACCTTTCACCAGTTGCGCATTTAACAGCTATTGAAGGAAAAATTCCTTTCGTAAACTTCTTTGATGGATTTAGAACTTCTCACGAAATACAAAAAATTGAAACTTGGGATTATGAAACTCTAGCTTCGCTTATAAACACAGAATCACTAGAATCATTTAGAAATCATGCACTTAATCCAGAGCATCCTGTAACTCGTGGAACAGCACAAAACCCAGACATCTATTTCCAAGGAAGAGAAGCTTCAAACTCATACTATGATGCTCTTCCAGCGAAAGTTGAAACATATATGGGAAAAATAAATTCATTAATCGGAACTGACTACCATTTGTTTAATTATTATGGCGCACCTGATGCAGATAGAATAATAATAGCAATGGGATCAGTTTGTGATACTATTGAAGAAACTATAGATTATTTAAATGCAAAAGGAGAAAAGGTTGGAGTACTTAAAGTACATCTTTTCAGACCATTCTCACTAGACCATTTCTTTAAATACATACCTTCTACAGTTAAGAAGATATCAGTACTTGATAGAACAAAAGAACCAGGATCAATTGGAGAACCATTATTCCAAGATGTAAGAAATGCTTATTATGAAAAAGAAAACAGACCAGTTATAGTTGGTGGAAGATACGGACTTGGTTCAAAAGATACTACTCCAGCTCAAATGGTTGCAGTATTTGAAAACTTAAAAGCTGAATCTCCTAAAAACGGATTTACTATTGGAATAGTAGATGATGTTACTAATACATCACTTGTAACAGGACCTGAGATAACAACAACTCCTGAAGGAACTAAAGAGTGTAAATTCTGGGGACTTGGATCAGATGGTACTGTTGGAGCTAACAAAAGTGCTATAAAAATCATAGGAAACCATACAAACATGTATGCTCAAGCATACTTTGCATATGATTCTAAAAAATCAGGTGGAATTACAGTTTCTCACTTAAGATTTGGTAAGAAAGCAATAAAATCAACATATTTAATAAATGCTGCAAATTATGTTGCCTGTGGTAATCAATCTTATGTATATAAGTATGATGTTTTAAAAGGAATAAAAGATAATGGAACATTCCTATTAAACTGCATATGGAGTCCAGAAGAATTAGAAGTGCATTTACCAGCAGCAATGAAGAAATATATTGCTAGCCATAATATTAATTTCAACATTATCGATGCAGTTGGCATAGCTCAATCAATAGGTCTTGGTGGAAGAACAAACATGATAATGCAATCTGCTTTCTTTAAACTTGCAGATATAATTCCTCTAGAAGATGCAGTTAAGTATCTTAAAGAAGCAGTTATTTCATCTTACGGTAAAAAAGGTGAAAAGATTATTAACATGAACAATGCTGCAATAGATAAGGGAATCGAATCAGTTGTTAAAATTAATGTACCAGAAAGTTGGAAACAGGCTGTGGACACTACTGAGACTTCAAAAGAAGCTAGACCAGATTTCATTAAAAATATAGCTGATGTAATGAACAGACAAGAAGGAGACTCCCTACCTGTTTCAGCATTTATTGGAATAGAAGATGGAACATTACAACCAGGAACAGCTGCCTTTGAAAAGAGAAGCATTGCTGTTAATGTACCAGAATGGCAAGTAGACAAATGTATACAATGTAACCAATGTGCATATGTATGCCCTCACGCTGTAATAAGACCATTCTTAGCCACAGATGAAGAACTTAAGAACGCTCCAGAAAGCTATTCAAGTAAAAAAGCTACAGGTGGAAAGAATTTTGAAGGCTTGAATTTCACTATGGGTATAAGTTTAGAAGATTGTACTGGCTGTGGTAACTGCGCAGAAGTATGTCCAGCTAAAGAAAAAGCATTAATAATGAAACCATTTGCGTCACAAGAAACAAAAATAAAAAATTGGAAATTTGAACAATCATTATCTAAAAAAGTAAACCCAATGACTACTGCAACTGTTAAGGGAAGTCAATTTGAAAAACCATTAATGGAATTCAGTGGAGCCTGTGCCGGATGTGGAGAAACACCATATGCTAGACTTATTACTCAATTATTTGGAGATAGAATGCTCATAGCTAATGCTACAGGATGTTCTTCAATTTGGGGAGGAAGTTCACCAGCATCACCATATACAGTTAATGAATGTGGTCAGGGACCAGCTTGGGCTAACTCATTATTTGAAGATAATGCTGAGTTTGGACTTGGAATGTTCCTTGGAACTACTCAATTAAGAGATAGAGTTGAATTGTCAGCAGTGAAAGCTCTAACTTTAAACACAAGTGATGCATTAAAAGCAGCTATTAATGAATGGATTGAAAACAAACAAGATGCAGAAGGTTCAAAAGCTGCAACAGCTAAAATGTTACCATTGTTAACAGCTGAAAAAGACAATAATGAAGCATTAAAAGAAATATTTAGTAAAAAAGATCATTTAGTTAAAAAGTCTCAATGGATATTTGGTGGAGACGGTTGGGCTTATGATATAGGATTTGGTGGAGTTGATCATGTACTTGCATCTGGAGAAGATGTAAATATTCTTGTAATGGATACAGAAGTATATTCAAATACTGGAGGTCAATCTTCAAAATCTACACCAACTGCAGCTATTGCAAAATTTGCAGCAACTGGTAAGAAAACTAAGAAAAAAGATTTAGGTATGATGGCAATGAGTTACGGATATGTTTATGTTGCTCAAATAGCAATGGGTGCTGATAAAAATCAAACACTAAAAGCTATTAAAGAAGCAGAAGCTTATAAAGGACCATCACTTATAATTGCTTATGCTCCATGTATCAATCATGGTATCAGAGCAGGTATGGGATGTACTCAATTTGAAACTAAGAGAGCTGTTGAGTCTGGATACTGGGCTATGTATAGATTTAATCCAGAACTTAAAGAAGCAGGAAAGAATCCGTTTATATTAGACTCTAAAGAACCAACTACTTCATTTAGAGAATATTTAATGGGCGAAGTAAGATATTCTTCACTTGCAAAAATATACCCAGAAACAGCAGAAGCATTGTTTGTTAAAACAGAAAAAGATGCTATGGAAAGATTAGACAGTTACAAAAGACTTGCTGACCAAAAATAGTATTTAAGGTTTTAGTTAAAATTGCAAATTCAAAAGAAGATGAATTAAATTTCATCTTCTTTTGTAATTAAATCACACAATAAATACATTTAACAATAACTTAACAATAAAATTTAAAAAAAACCTTTTATTATTTCGTAATTAAGGGTAAAATAGAAAATATACTGAATGTAGGAGGTAACACATTATGAATGAAGATAAAAAGACTTGTTGCGGCGGCGAGGAAAATGATGGCTGCGGATGTGGTTCAAACAACCAAGAAAATGAAGGTTGTGGATGTGGTGGTCATGATCACGATGAACACGATGGTTGCGGTTGCGGCTGTGGAGAAGGAGAAGCACTAACTGTAGATTTAGAAGATGAAAATGGTAATGTAGTTCCATGTGAAATAGTAGATGGATTTACTTATAAAGATAATGAATATGCATTAGTTCAAAATCCTGAAGATGATTCAATATATCTTTTCAAAGTAATTGGAGATGAAGAAACAGGCGAATTAATTATCCCAGAAGATGAAGAGTTCGCAGAAGTAACTGCATATTATGAAGAAATGATTAAAGAAGAGAAATAGTTAAGTAAAAAGAGTCGTTGCAAATGCATCGGCTCTTTTTAACGACATTTCAGAAGAAAGGGCACCTACTTTTATAAGTGGGTGCCCTATACTATAATAAAAAACTTTAGTGGTGATTTAACAACCCAGTGGATGATTGAAAAAAGGAATGAATAGAGAATTAATGTTAATGATAATATTATTAACATTATAAGAGTACAATAAGAGTATCTTAAGGATAAAAATTATAATTAAAGGAGGTATAGGTTATGAAAGAAAAATTAGCTATTTTTGATGTGGATTATACATTAACAAAACGTGAGACACTAGTGGAATTCTATTTTTTTATGATGAAAAAGAATCCTGGATTATTAAAATATCTACCCAAAAGTATATACTCATCTATTTTTTATATGTTAAAAATCCATGATGCTTCAAAAGTAAAGAAAACCTTTATACGATTCATTGATGGTATAGAAGAAAATGAAATGAAAAAAATCGTCAAGGAATTTTATGAAAAACGGTTAAGTAAAATACTATATAGTGATGCTATTGTGATGATAAAAAAAATGAAAGCAGAAGGCTATAAAATTTATTTGATTTCTGCTTCAGCTGAATTCTATTTAAATGAGCTTTATAACATAGAAGAAGTAGATAAAATAATAGGAACAAGGTTTACTCTGGAAAATGGCTTACATAGAAATGAAATCTTGGGGGAAAATTGTAAAGGGGAAGAAAAAGTAAAAAGACTTAAAGAAGTTTTGAAAAAAGAAAACATGGTGGTTGACTTTGAAAACTCATATATGTTTTCTGATTCTCTATCAGATTTGCCACTTTTTAATTTAGTGGGGCATCCTTATTTAATAAATTTCAGAAAAACACATGATAAAATCGAAATTTTAAAATGGAAATAGAATAAAGCACATATAAATAAAAATCAGCATTTAAATTAAATCTGTATAAATAAAAATTCGAAATTTTTGTTTATACAGAAAATTAAAAGGAGGATATATATGGACAAGTGCATAAATGAATACTTTTTATTTGGGGACGAATTTAAGACAAGGGAAGAGTTTAAAAATTATAACATGAATATAGGAAAATCACTATATGAAGTTATAAGAATAAGTGATGGAATGCCTGTTTTTCTTATGTCGCACTTAAGTCGTTTAGAAAACTCTGCTAAAATCATGGAATATAAGTTGTGTATTACAAAGGAAAAAATAATAAATGGAATTTTTGAACTAATAGGTAAAAACAATATTTGCGACGGGAATCTAAAATTAGTTATTAATTATCAGCCTAATGTGGATTGTAGTGAAAATGGCAAAAACTTAAATGAAAATTTTTTAGCATATTTTATACCTCATGCATACCCTTCAAAACAGCAATACGAGGAAGGCGTAAAAACTATTACTTATCATGGGGAACGCAGGACGCCTAATGCTAAGGTTATCGATAGTGACTTCAGAGAAAAGGTAAATGAGAAAATTGTAAGTAACACCGCATATGAAGCGATTTTAGTGGATGATGCTGGTTTTATTACTGAGGGCAGTAGATCAAATATTTTTATGGTTATAGGATCTACTGTTTTAACCTCCAAGATAGAGAATGTGCTGCCTGGTATAACAAGACAATTTATTATAAAAGCTTGTGAAAAGCTAAATATAGTAGTTGAAGAAAGAAATGTCCATGAAAGGGACATTGAATCCTTAACAGGACTTTTTATTTCTGGCACTTCACCAAATGTACTACCAATCAAAAGCGTGGATGAATTTTTCTTCAATTCTTCAAAAAATCCATTAATAAATTCAATAATGCTAGGATTTGAAGATGAATTAAATGAGGATAAACAGAAAATTGTAAAGTTTCTTTGTAATAGGTCGATAAATAAATAAAACAATTGAAATGTTAAGTAAAAGAATAGAAGAATTATGGTATAATTTCTCTATAGAAAGAGGTGGTATAATTGGTAACTAAAACATGCGGAGAAAAATTCCAAGGATCGAATGTTCAGGAATGTTTAAGTCTTGCAAGTTCTAGTTTGGGGGTTCCAGTAGAAAAGTTGAAATATTCAATACTAGAGGAAAAAAATGGTTTTTTCAAGAAACATGCTATAATTTCTATTGATTCAATAGAAGGTTTAAATGATGAAAACATTAAAGATGAAGACTTCTTTGGAAAAGAAGATGCCAAGCAGCCAGAAATAAACGGAACAATAGAAATTCAAGGGGGTAGAATTATTGTAAAAGACCCTTGCCAGGGCGGGAAACCGGCAGTAATTTATTTTGGGAATAACATTACAGTGATTATAAATGGAGAAGAGATTAATAAGTCCGCTCTTGTCACTTCGGAAAGCAAGATAGAATTTGTGTTTAAAGAAGATGAGGCCAAAAGGAAGATGAACTTAAGAATAAGTGAAGATCAGATGGAAGCGTATATTAGTATTATATACAAACCTAATACCATTTATAAACTAAAAGATGCTGCGATTTCAAACACAGTAACAATAGCAATGGAAATAAAGGAAAAAATTATGCCACCCAAATTCACAGAATCAGAAATTAAAAATGAGTTATCAAATAACAACATAAAATATGGAGTTTTGAAGATGGGCCTTATAAAATGTACAAAGGAAGATGAAATTTCCGAACTACTTATAGCATCTGGAAAGAGACCCATAGAGAAGATAGATGATATGGTGGAGATTAAATACGATGATTCAGATGTAAAAGATAATCAGCAAAATGACAATCTTGGGTCTATAGATTATAAGGCTATAGGTACTGTAAGTGGAGTAGAAATAGGACAAGTTCTAGCAATTCATCATCCAGGAAAAAATGGAGAAGATGGAATAGATATTGCAGGTAAAATTATAAAAGTTAAAAGTTCAAAAAAAATAATTCTAGGGGTAGGGGATGGTTGCGCTCTTAAAGATGAATTTACTGTTGTAGCTACAACTAAAGGTAGACCATCATCCAAGGGGAATACTTTTTTCGTTTATAAAACTCATGAAATAAATGGAGATGTGGAATTAAAAACTGGAAATATTAAATTTGTAGGGGATATAATTGTAAATGGCAGTGTACGGGAAGGTATGAAAGTAGAAGCTGGTAATTATGTTTTAATTAAAAACAATGTATCAGAAGCTGAAATTATTGCGAATGGGGATGTTGTGATAAATGGAAATGTAATTCATTCAAGCGTTTCAGCTGGAAAAGAAGATGTATTAATTTTAGAATATTTAAGTGATTTAAATAGCATGGAAAACGATATTACAAAGTTAATAGCTTCAATAAAGCAATTGAAAGAAATGAACCTTTTAGAAAGAAAGACTAGTGATGGTGAATTAGTTAAAATTTTAATGGAAACTAAATTCAAAAAACTTTCTAAAATTTCTATTAAAGTAGCTAAAAGAATTTTGAAGCTGGGAAATATTGAAGATAAATTACTATTTATCATTAAAAATAAGATACTTGATTTGGGTCCCCTTAATATAAAAAATTATACAGAACTAAATGATATAGTGACAATTATTAATAATAAAACTTCTCTACTCTCAATGGATTTAACTCTTCCTGTGGATGTAGTGCTAGACTATTGCCAAGACTCAATAGTTAAGAGTTCGGGTAATATTACCTTTAGTGGCAAAGGACAATATGTATCACAAATAGAAGCAAGTGATAGTGTAATATTTCAAAATGATAAAAGTGTAGCTCGCGGTGGAGTCATAAAAGCTGGAAAAGAAATTAAATGCAAAATAGTTGGTGGACCTGGAGGCGTAGCAACAAAGCTTATTGTAGAAAACAATGGCCATATATGGGCAGAAGTTGCTTATCCAAATACTAGGTTTATTATAGGTGCTAGAGAATATATTTTAGATGCTCCTAGTAAAGAAATTCATGCGTTTATAGATGAAAACAGAGAACTAGCTGTTGATAAATTACTGTTGTAGGAGGGATTTAATATGAAGGAGCAGGAAATTAAGATCCTGATTTTTAGCATAAATGGTGAGTGTTATGCAACGAATATTATGGAAGTAGAAAGAATACTGGAATACGAAAAGATAACTAAAATTCCTGATTTACCGCAATTTGTGGAGGGGGTTATAAATTATGAGGGTAATATTTTACCCATTATATCATTATCAAAAAGATTTAATTTGTCTTTAACTGAAATGAAAGAAGGATGTAAGATAATAGTTGGTAAGCAAGAGAAGAGTAAAATAGGTATAATAGTTGATTTTGTTTCTGAAGTTAAGGATGTATTAACAGATAGTATAGAAGATTCACCAGAAATCATTTATGGAATATCCAGAAGATATATCAAAGGACTAATTAAGATTGATGGCAGAATAATTATTTATCTAAATCTTTCAACTATATTGACAGAAGAAGAAAAAAATGAAATATTATAAAATAGGGTGTAATTATGGAATATAATGAAATAAAAGTAGGAATTGCAGATTTAAATGTGGCTTTTTCGCCAAATAAATTAATAACTGTTGGTCTTGGGTCCTGCATTGGCATTGCAATATATGATAAAGCTATAGGTATTGGAGGATTGGCACACATAATGCTTCCAGATAGCAGTCAATTTAATAAAATAACTAACGAAATCAAATTTGCGGATTTAGCTATACCAATCCTGGTAGAGAAGATGATAAAAAAAGGCGCAACACTTAGAAATATGAGGGCTAAAATAGCAGGTGGAGCTTCAATGTTTAACTTTCCTGATAAAAGTATAATTATGGACATAGGAAATAGAAATGGTATAGCAGTTAAAAGTGCTCTAAAAAATTTATCTATTCCAATACTTTCAGAAGATATTGGCGGGAATAAAGGCAGAACCTTAATATTTGATACCACAAGTGGAGCATTGTCTATTAGAACAGTAGGTATGGGGACTGTAGACATTTAGAATATTATGTATAGTTGATGAGGTGATGTATTGTTAAAAAAAATTAAAGTTACTGTAGTAGATGATTCAGCATTAATGAGAAAAATCATTTCTGATATGATTAATGAACAACCAGAAATGGAAGTTATAGATACAGCAAAAGATGGAGAAGACCTGATAAAAAAAATAGCTGGTAAAATACCTGATGTAATAACTTTGGATATTGAAATGCCAAGAAAAGATGGTATTTCTACTTTAAAAGAATTGAAAAAAATGAATCTTAATATACCAGTTATTATACTTAGTAGTGTTTCTAAAACTGGCCCAGCATTAACTATGGAATGCCTTGCACAAGGTGCTTTTGATTTTATAGCAAAACCATCTGGAACAATATCACTAGACATCAATAAAGTTAGAGATGAATTAGTGGAAAAAATAAAATTGGCTTTTATGCAGAGGGGGGGTAAAAATACCCTAATGTCTGAAAAAAACATTAAATTAAATAGGACAAGCATAAATAGGAGCACAGCTACAGTATTAAATGAAGTAGCTACAAACACAGGAGTTGTCTCTCGCAGTAGAACCACTGTAATGTCTAATATAGAGGCTGTAGTTATTGGAGCTTCCACAGGTGGTCCTAAAGCCCTATATAAGGTGATAACAGCGTTGCCAGTTGATATAGGAGTTCCGGTCCTTGTGGTACAGCATATGCCAGTGGGATTTACAAAGGCTTTTGCAGATAGACTTAATTTAAACAGCAAATTAAAGGTTATAGAAGCGGCGGAGGGCGACACAGTTTCAAAAAATGTAGTTTATATAGCTCCTGGTGGATATCATATGGAAATAGGACGGGATAAGAAAATACATCTTAATACAGAACCTAGTATTTGGGGAGTTAGACCAGCAGTAGATAAACTTTTTATGTCCGCCATAGCGGTTTATGGATCAAAGCTACTAAGTGTTATACTTACTGGCATGGGGCGAGATGGGGCGCAAGGCACAGCAGCTGTTAAAGACAATGGAGGCATCACTATGGCAGAGCACCAATCTACTTGTACCATATATGGAATGCCAAAAGCGGCTTTTGAAACAGGGAAAGTAGATGAAGTTGTTCCCCTAGATAATGTTGCTCAGGAAATTAATAAAATTGTAATGGGGAGATGATCATAGATAATGGATTTAATATATTTTCAGCAATGGGTTTTAAAAGAATATAAAATAGATTTAGCCGCTTATAAATCTAATCAATTGCATAGGCGAATTTTAAGTTTAATGTCGAGAGTTGGTGCGAAGTCTGTAGAAGAGTATATTACATTATTAAAGAGTGATCCGAGTCAAAAACAGAAATTTTTAGACTTTATTACAATAAACGTAACAGAATTTTTTAGAAATCCAGAAATATTCCAGGAGCTTTCGCAAAAAGTTAAATCGGAACTGAACTATAACGGAGGGCTTAAGATTTGGAGTGCAGCTTGTTCTGTTGGAGCTGAGCCATATTCACTAGCTATAATTATGGATGATTTATGCAAAGGAGCCAGTCATAAAATTGTAGCTACAGACATAGACAGTACAATACTTCAAAAAGCGAAAAATGGTGAATATGTCTATGCTGAAGTTAAAAATGTTCCAAAACAATTTCTGGAAAAATATTTCCTAGTTAAGGGGGACAAATACTGTATTAATTCTGTTATAAAAAAAATGGTGGACTTTAAGAAACATGATCTTATTTTAGATAATTATGAAAATAATTTTGATTTAATAGTCTGTCGAAATGTAGTTATTTATTTCAATGCAGAGATTAAGGATAAAATATATAAAAAGTTCAGTGACTCATTAAAAAAAGGCGGATTACTTTTCGTTGGGGCCACTGAGAGTATATATAATTATAAAGAGTATGGATTTGAGAAAACATCAACATTTATTTATAAAAAAATATAGGCAATGTACAATCAATAAGGAGGAAGAAAATGGATACATCACAATATATGTCAATGTTCTTAGAAGAATCTATGGAAAATTTGCAGACGTTGAATGAAGCACTTCTTACGCTAGAACAACAACCAGAAGATATGGACAAGTTGAATGAAATATTTAGAGTAGCTCATACAATAAAAGGTATGGCTGCAACTATGGGATTTAGTCAAATGGCTGAATTAACACACAAAATGGAAGATGTTCTTTCTAAATTTCGAGAGGGTGAGCTTAAAGTAACAGAAAAGGTGGTAACTGTTTTATTTAGATGTCTAGATACTTTAGAAAAGATGGTAAATAATATATCAGAGGGAATTTCTGATAAACTTGAAATTGAGGATATAATAGATGATCTACATTCCATAGCAGAAGGAAATGGAGCAGTTGAAAATCAGAAAAAAGAAATAGCTGTCACAGGAGATAGCAATGGTAATGGGTCAGAGAGAATTACACTTAATGAATATGACGTTAATGTTATTAAACAAGCTGTGGAGAGAATGTACAATGCCTATGAAATAAAGATTCTACTAAGTGAAAATACTCTACTTAAGTCAGCAAGAGCATTTCTTATATTTAAGAGTTTAGAAGAATATGGTGAAATAATAAAATCCATACCTGGATCTGAAGAATTAGAAAATGAAAACTTTGAATTCGAAATAAATTTAATATATATTACTAACAAAGAAAAAGACGAAGTTATTGATAATTTAACGAATATTTCCGAAGTGGAAAAGGTTGAGGTTGAAGATGTTGACGTTGAAAATGGTAAGGGTAATTTGGATGATAAATCAGGAGAGTTTAAAGGAATAGAACAATCTTCAAAAGTTGAAAAGGGCGAAACAAAAGATAGGGCGACCTTGGAGACTAAAGGTAAAGAAGAGGATAAAAACAAGGATAAAAAAGAAGCGGTAGTTCACAAAAAAGCTCATCAATCTGTGAGAGTTGAACTAGACAGATTAGATAAATTTATGAATATGGTCTCAGAGCTTGTAATTCATAGAACGAGACTAGAACAGATAAGTAGTGTTCATAAATTAAATGATTTAAATGAAACACTAGAACAAGTAGCTAGGGCCACCTCGGAACTTCAGGATTTAGTAATGAAAATAAGAATGCTTCCACTAGAGGTAGTATTTAATAGATTTCCGAGGATGATACGAGATTTATCAAAAGATTTAGGAAAAGAAATGGATCTTCAAATACAAGGACAAGAAACAGAGCTTGATAGGACGGTTATTGATGAAATAGGTGAACCACTACTTCATTTGCTTCGAAACGCTGCAGATCATGGTATAGAATCTAGTGAGGATCGAATTGCTAAGGGGAAAAATCCTATTGGTGTGATTAAACTTATAGCTTATGCAGAAGGCACTAAAGCCATAATAAAAGTGGAAGACGATGGTAAAGGGCTAGCTGTTGATAAAATCAGGGCAAAAGCTAATAAAGTTGGTATAAATACTGAAGGAATGTCAGACGCAGATATAAAGAATTTAATTTTTGCACAAGGCTTTAGCACTAATGAGGAAGTAACAGATATTTCTGGACGTGGAGTTGGCATGGACGTTGTTAAAACTAAAATTGCTGCCCTTGGTGGAACAGTAGATGCAATAAGTGAGATTGACAAAGGTACTTCATTTATTATAAGATTACCATTGACGCTGCAAATCATCCAAGCATTATTAATAAAAATTGGCGATGAAACTATGGCTATTTCTCTTGGTTATATTGATAGAGTAATAGACTATAACGAGGAGCTAATTAAGAAAACTAATAATAAAGAAGTTATTGTTTACAATGATTCTGTAATTCCACTAGTAAGGGTAAGTAAAAAATTGCAAATAGAAACTAGTAATAAGAATAAGAAATACATCGTTATTGTAAGAGTGGGAGAGAAAATAGTAGGGCTTTTAGTAGATTCATTGCTAGGACAACAAGAAATTGTAATAAAGCCTCTAGGAAAAACACTGCAGGGATTAACAGAATACATAGGAGCAACTATTTTAGGGGATGGACTAGTTACATTGATACTAGATGCTGCTGCTTTAGTATAGGGGGATATAATATGGATTATTCTGAGCTTAGTGCTATGCAATTAGATGTGTTACAAGAAGTAGGCAATATTGGTGCAGGAAACGCAGCTACATCTTTATCGGAGTTATTGAATGAAAAAGTAGATATGGCGGTACCATCAGTAAATATTGTTCCATTTGATGATATTTTTTCTGGAACCGGAGTCGAAGAAGTTGTAATTGGTGTAATTGTACGAGTCCTGGGAGATATACCAGGTAATATACTGTTTACTTTCGATAAGGAAACTGCACTGAAAATTATATCAAGTCTAGTAGGCGCGCAGCAGGAAGAGATAACTGAAATTGGAAGTTCAGCATTATGCGAAATAGGGAACATTATTGCAAGCTCCTTTATGAATGCAATAGCAAAACTTACGAATCTTACTATTATGCCTTCTGTGCCAGCTGTTGCAGTAGACATGATGGGGGCAATACTTTCTACTACTTTTATTGAATCAGGTCAATATGATGAACATGTACTTGATTTAGAAACACAGTTTTTACAAGAAAATCACAAGGTAAGCGGGCATTTTTATTATATACCGATGCCTGGATCATTAGAAAAAATACTAAATTCATTAGGTGTAAATTAATTGGAGGTAATATAAAATGGCTAGAGTACTAATTGTTGATGACGCGGCATTTATGAGAATGATGGTAAAGGATATATTAGAAAAAAATGGATTTGAAGTTGTGGGTGAAGCAAGCAATGGATTAAAAGCTGTGGAACTATATAAAGCAGAAAAACCAGATGTGGTTACTATGGATATCACCATGCCTGACATGGATGGAATTGAAGCTGTTAAAGCAATTAAAATTTTTGACCCTGCTGCAAAAATAATTATGTGTAGCGCTATGGGGCAGCAAAGCATGGTTATGGATGCAATAAGAGCTGGTGCAAAAGATTTTATTGTAAAACCGTTTCAAGCAGATAGAGTAATTGAAGCAATAAAAAAAGTTTTAGGCTAGGAGGGGAATGTTATGCAAGTAGTTGTATTTAAAGTTAATGAGGAGCAGTTTGCAGTAGAGGCCTCTATTGTTCAAAGTATTAACGATATGATGGAAATAACAAAGGTACCTAAGTCAGCAGATTATATAAAGGGTTTAATTAATCTAAGAGGGAATATAATTTCTCTCTTAGATATAAATCTTCTTTTAGATATTGAAAAGGGAGAGGGCGACCAAGAAAATATTATTATATTAAACTTACAAGAAGAGTCTGTTGGAGTAACTGTAGATCAAGTTGATGAAGTATTAGAAATTGAAGAAAATTTGATTGAAAAAGTTGAAGCTGACAGAAAAAAAGCCTATATTAAAGGGGTTATAAACTTTAAAGATAGAATAGTTACATTAATTGATATTGGTAAGCTTATCGAAAGATAAGAGCTTACCGAAAGATAAAAAGTAATTTTTAAAAAATAGAAGTTTAACGGAATATAGTAAGAACACTTTATACAGAGAAATGAGGTAGAAATATGGCAGAAGTATTATCACAGAGTGAAATAGATTCACTTTTATCTGCCCTTTCTTCTGGGGAAATAGAACCAGATCAGCTCCCGGGTGAAGAGGAAAAGCATAAAATTAAATTGTATGATTTTAGAAGTCCTCAAAAATTCTCAAAGGATCATTTGAGAACGCTTGAGTTAATTCACGATAATTATGGAAGAATAATAGCAAGTCATTTATCCGCACAGCTAAGAAATAATGTAAAGGTTAAAATTGAAAGTATTGAGCAAATAACCTATGAGGAATTTATTCATTCAATTCCTAATCCTACCATTTTAACTATATTTAAAATGCCACCACTAAATGGGTCTATATTATTTGAGACTAACCCTCAGTTCTCTTTTCAAGTAATTGATATACTTTTAGGAGGAGATGGTAATAGAAAGGTTAAAAGCAAAGAGTTTTCTGATATAGATAAAAATATATTAAAAAATGTTAATGCTGGGCTTATAGCTAACTTGAAGCTTGCTTGGGAAGATGTTTTAGAGGTAGAACCAGAAATTGAGGCATTAGAAACTAATCCTGCACTTAATCAAACGCTAGCGCCAAATGAACCAGTTGCCCTAATTACTTTTTCTGTAGAGCTGAATAATAATAGTACATTTATAAATATTTGTATACCTTATTTAAGCATTGAAAAAGTACTTGATAAACTTGTTGTTCAATATTGGTTTAGAGAAAATGATGAAGAGCTTGTTAACGACTCTAGAAATAGATTAAAGAATCGACTAAATATAGTAAGCGTTCCAGTAACAGGAGTGCTAGGGAGTACAAGTATTACTGTAAATGAATTTCTACAATTAACAGAAGGTGACGTAATTACATTAGATAATGCAAGTGATAGCAAAGTTAAAGTATTTGTAGAGGAGCATTTATGTTATATGGGTAAACCTGGTACTGTAGGTAAAAACAGAGGAATTGAGATATTAGATATAATAGATAAGGATGTGGAAAATTATGAGTAACGGCTTTCTTTCACAAGAAGAAATCGACGCTCTCTTAAATGGAGGGGACAGCAGCTCAGAACCTATAGAAAAATTTGAGCTTTCTGATATTGAGAAGGATTTGCTAGGGGAAGTTGGAAATATCTCTATGGGCTCAGCATCAACAGCTCTTTCCACTATAGTAGGTCAACAAGTCAATATAGCAACACCAATAGTTTCAGTAAGTACACTTAGAGAATTAAGAGCTAACTTTGAGGTTCCGAATATTGCTTTAGACGTAAAGTTTGTAAGTGGTATTGCAGGGGGAAATCTTTTAGTGATGAAGACTCCAGATGCGGCAGTTATAGCTAGTTTAATGATGGGTGGAGATGGCAAAATAGAAGGTACACCAGCGCTTTCAGAAATTGAAATTAGTGCTGTTTCAGAAGCTATGAATCAGATGATTGGATCTGCTGCAACATCCATGGCAACAATGTTTGCTAGAGAAGTAAACATTTCGCCTCCGGAATCTAAGATATGGGATGATAGTACTTCAGCCTTAAGTGATAGTATAGATGAGGATGAACAAGTTGTTCAGGTAGCTTTTAAGATGACAATTGGTGATTTAATCGATAGTGTCATCATGCAAGTGCTGCCTATTGAAACTGCTAAAAAAATAGTAGCTATTATGATGGGTACCGAACAACCAGCGGAAGCTCCTAAAGTAGCTAGCACCCAAAGTGAAATTAAACAACAGGCACCTGTAAGGGAAACGGCGCAGCAGGAAGCAGCTTATACAAGTGTTCCGCCGCAACCTGAGTATTACGCAAAACCTATTGAGAGGCCACAGCCACAAGTAGAAGTTAGACAAGCATCTTTTGTGCCTCTAACAAATACCGCGGTTCATAATGCTCCTAGAAATATTGACTTAATATTAGATGTTCCATTAGAAATTTCCGTAGTGCTTGGAAAAACTAAAAAGAACATTAGAGATATTTTAAACCTAGGAACTGGATCCTTAATTGAACTGGATAAGCTAGCAGAAGAACCAGTAGATATCTTAGTAAATGGTAAAAAGGTAGCCTACGGTGAAGTTGTAGTTGTAGATGAAAATTTTGGAGTTAGAATTACTAGTATAATTAGTGGAGAAGAAAGAGTTAAGGCTATATCTGAATAGTGAATAAAAATATATAGGTATAAAAAAGGAATAAAGAAAATTTATTCCTTTTTTACTTTTTGTACTATAAATCCAAGATCTTTTTAGAAAAAGAATATGAAAATAAACAGAAATAGTAAACAAATTATTAATATGGACTAATAATTAAATCCAGTGTAAACTTTGAAAGATTATATACGATAATATAAATAGAGAGAACAAACTAGAAGGAATCTAGTATAAAGATATAAAAAGCTAGGAGTGATTATGAATGAAAATAGATGGCGTAAAAAATAATGTGGTTAGTTTCTATAAAAATAATACACCTAAAACAGAATTAAAGGCAGTAGCATTAAAAAAAGATACCATAGAATTATCGCCTGCAGGAAAAAGCTTAAGTGCATTATCCTTAGATAGTAAAACAGTTAATTCACCGGAGAAGATAGAAGCTATTAAAAATGGAGTAATGCAAGGTACTTACAAGATGGATTCAAAATTAACAGCTACTAGAATGATGGATATTATGAAGGGGAGAGATATTTAGTTATGAAGGAAAAACTAAATGTTGTCATGATACAGGAAATAGAAGCTGTGATGGTGCTTTTAGTAGAACTTGAAGAGCAACACAGATGTATAATTGTTAATGATATTTTTGGAATGGAAGCCTGTGTGGACAAGATTAAAAAGGCTAACAAAGATATAGCCCATATGGAAGTTGAGAGAAGAAAGCTTACGGAAAGTAGAGCTATGAGGTCCATAATTGAAGAATTTAAAGATGAAGAACTTGAGAAGAATTATTTTAAAATAAACAACTTGTTACAAGAAGTTGTACTTCAAAAGGATACAAACGAGTTACTTATAAAACAAGGACTTAGTTTTACAAATAGAATATTAAATGTATTAAATCCAGCAAGAGAAACAAAAACTTACAACGCATATGGTAAAGTAAAAAAATAGTATGAGGTGAAAGAGATGTCAGGATTATTTGGAACTTTTAATGTAGCTACAAGGGGCATGAGTGCGCAACAAAAGGCTTTGGATGTAGTTAGTCACAACATAGCTAATGCTAATACAGAAGGCTATTCAAGGCAAAGGGCTACTATGGAGACTACAAGGCCTTTTGGTATGCCTTCTATGAATAATGAAATGGGGCCAGGCCAATTAGGTACTGGTGTGCAGATTTCCGCCATAACAAGAATTAGAGACAATTTTTTAGATTATCAGGTAAGAACGGAAAATGGAACTAGTGGGTTATACCAAGGACGTGAGAAATTTCTTACAGGTGTTGAAGGTATTATGAATGAGCCTAGTGATACAGGAGTGTCAACTCTCCTCACAAAGGTCTTCAATTCTTGGCAAGAACTTTCACTGCATCCAGAAAGTTCGAATTCGAGAACAGTAGTAGCGCAGCAATCCAAAGCACTTACAGATGAATTAAATAATACTTATAATCAGTTAACAAAATTAAAAGGCAATAGTCAAGATGTTATTAAGCAGAATGTAGTGGATGTAAATAGTATGCTAAATCAGCTAAATGTATTAAATCAGCAGATTATAAGTGTAAAAGTTGGTGGAAATGAGCCTAATGATCTAATGGATAGAAGGGACTTGTTAGTAGATCAGCTAAGCGTAAAATTTGGGATAACTATTGATAAGAAATCATTAGGAGGAGAAGATCTTAAACCAGATGATGTTGTAGGTAGTTACAATGCATATCTTGTAAAGACTATTAACAAAGATGAGGTTAGTAGGTTTTCTTATGTGAGTAGTATTAAACCCACGGGAACTATAAAGCCCGGCGAAAATGGAGAATACGAAGTAACTTATTACAAAAATGGAGATATGTCCAATGAGAAGAATAAAGCAACTTTAAACATAAGTTTAACTCCTGAGCAATATAAAGAGTTAGATCAAGGCAGAGTACTTTGGGCTGACAAGGAAGGAAATGCTATAGATAAAGCAGGCGTTAAGCTGGAATCAAGTGCAGACTTCACAAATCTAGCATTGTTTAAACCTGAAAAGGGAGAGCTAAAAGGATATATGTCTGTTCAGGAAGATATTGACAAATATGTGGACCAGTTAAATAGTTTAGCTAAGGGTATTGCATTATCTATAAATGCGCTGCATAGCGGTGAAAGTGATGCAACGAAAGAAACAGGCATACCTAATATTTTTGTTAATAGTACGAAAACTGGTGCAGATGGAGAAATAGAAATTAATGCGGGCAATATTTCTATTAACAAAGTCATCCTTGATGACGTTATGAAGATTAAGGTTGCTGCAGGTGATACTCCATCGGCAACTGATGGAAAAAGAGCACTAGCTATTGCAAGTCTTAGAGATATAAGATTAGATATCCAAAGCATTAATAACACAACGACTAGGGATGGTTTTTTAACAAAAACCAGCGGTTTATTTAGTTTAGACCCAGTACTAGGAGTTAAAACAATTGCATCAAGTGTGAATGGTATGACTGTTAGTGGTTATTTCACGGATATTGTGAATAGACTCGCGGTGCAAACCCAAGAAGCAAAAAGAATTGTAAAAAACCATGAATCACTATTATCAGGCTTAGATGAATCAAGGACATCTATATCAGGTGTATCCTTGGATGAAGAAATGGCTAATATGATTCAATTTCAACATGCTTATCAAGCTAATGCAAAGATTATATCCACTGTGGATGAGCTTTTAGATGTGGTTATTAATGGGTTGAAAAGATAAATGATAGAAATATACGCATTAAGTAAGGGGTGAAGATATGAGAGTAACCAATAAAATGCTTTCAAATAATTTTTTAAGGGATATGAGAACAAATTTAACGAATATGAGTAGGATACAGGGTCAAATGACTTCTGGTAAACAAATAACAAAGGCTTCAGATGATCCTTTTAAATCTTCAAGAATAATGCAAATGTATTCAGATATAGATTCAAATAAACAATATAATAGTAATATTAAAAATTCAATGAATTTCCTTGACACAACAGATACGGCATTATCACATGCAGGCAATGTAGTTGGAAGAATTGAAGAACTTTTAGTATCCGCTGGAAATGGTACCTACGGAAGTGAACAAAGGCAAGCTATTAAGGATGAAATTAATCAAAGAATACAGGAAGTTTCACAAATATTAAATACCAGCTTTGATGGTAAGTATGTTTTTGGAGGAACGGATGGAACAAGTAAACCTACGCAAACTGGTAAGGATGCAGGTGGAAATGATGAGTTAATTTGTAGCACAAAGGTGGTTGGGAAACCTATGGCTGGAGGAATGACTTATAGTGGTACAACAGTAGGGCTCGGGGCAACATTCGATATATCCTTAAATGGAGGAGCGACAATGCCAGTAAATATATCAGTGACAACACCACCAACCACTGAGGGGATTATAAGTGGTAAAACCACTATGAACGAGGCAGCGGCTATCCTTCAAGAAAGTATTAATAAATCTATACCATCTGCTAATGCAGTTACAGTTACAGCAACTAACGATGGACGATTTAACATTACTCCATCAGGAACTGTGACATTCTCAGATAGTAGTGTAATCCCACCAGCTAAACCAACTACAGCTGCTAAAGATTTAGGCTTAATCCAAGGACCTGATATGTTACTAGTAGAAGTATCCCAAGGTGTAACTATGGATTATAATATTACAGCATCACAGGTTATAAGCTATGGAACGGGTGCTAATGAGAATCTTATGAAATTATTAGGGAATATTACTAAACATCTTGATTCGAAGCCGGAGATTTCAGCAGGCACTCCGAATCCTAATTATGCTGAGGATATTAAAGCTTTGACCACTGCGGACTTGGAAGGAATACAAAAAGTTACGACTAATATTTTAAAGCTCCGTTCTGAGGCTGGTGCCAAACAAAATAGAATGGAAAGTGCAGAAACTAGAAACGAAGATCAGAATTTTGATATGACAGAAATTCTGTCTGCAACTGAAGATATAGATATTACAGAAAAAACAATGGAATATGCTACTATGCAAACGGTATATATGGCATCGCTACAAACTAGTGCTAAGGTACTTCAGCCTTCATTGCTAGATTACTTGAGATAGTTGAGAATTGAAAATTGATAGTTAATAGAGAAAAGATTTTTACTAAAGGAGTTGATTTGTAATATGGAGCTCGTTACGAAATACCATGGAGTTAGAGGATATAGTGATGAAGATGTTATAGTGTTCAAAAAAGGTCTGCCGGGATTTAAGGAACTTAAAAACTTTATAATTTTCCCATTAGAAAGTAATGAAGTTTTTAGTATATTACACTCAATTGAAGATACTGAAGTGGGTTTAGTATTGGTATCGCCATTTACCGTTCTTGAGGATTATGAATTTAAAATACCGGACACCTATATAAATGAACTACAAATATTGAGGCCTGAAGAAGCATTAGTATTAACTACAGTAACTTTAAGTTCAAATACGCAGAATATGACTACCAATTTAAAAGCTCCTATTATTATTAATATAAAAGAAAGATTAGGGGCACAATTAATATTAGATAATGATAAATATAAAATAAAAGAATCTTTATTTAAAGAAAATGAGAATTAGTAAGTGTTATCTACGCCAGAGAGAAACAAGGGGGATAGATAAATGTTAGTGATAGGTAGAAAAAAAGGTGAATCCCTATTAATAGGTGATGATGTGGAAATAACTATAATTAAGATTGAAAATGGTTCTGTAAAAATTTCCATAAATGCACCAAGGGAAATTAGTATTTTAAGGTCAGAACTCTATAAAGAAGTGACGGATGAAAATCAAAGAGCTATAGTTTTTGATGTGTCAGCTTTAGAAAAGTTAAAGAAATAAATGGGGGGCAAACATGGATATTGGGGGTATAAATCAAAATAAATCCTTAGATTTAGATAAATTTTATAAGGTTTCGGAAAACAGTAAGATTCCAAAGGATATTGAAAGTAAGAATTCGCTAGATAATAAAGAAAATGCTGAAATAGAAGTTGAAAATGCAGTAAGCAAAATAAATAAACTTTTAGAAGGACAAGGCACTCACATACAATATGAAAAGCATGATGTACTTAACCAAATGATTATAAAAGTAATTGATAATGATACTAATGAAGTGATAAAAGAAATTCCCTCAAGAAAAATACTAGATATGGTAGCAAAAATGTGCGAAATGGCTGGTATTTTAGTAGATAAAAAGGCATAACTTTTTAGGATAAAGTTAGGAGGGGTATTATGGAATTTAAGTTAAATAAAATTGATGTTGAAATAAGACAGAGAGTTAAGGACACAACCAAGTCTGGTGTAATTCATAGAAAAGGAGCAATATCTGTAAATAAAGATAGAGATTCTAAAGATAACTCAAAGTCTCAGGAAGAATTTAAGGACAAACTTCTAAAATATAAGAATAATCATAAAATAACTGTAAATGCATTTAAAAATGCAGAATATGATGTAGAGGCCTTTAAAGATAATTTAGAAAAAGGGCAAAGAAGTACTGGAAATTTTATAGATACTAAAAAGTAGAGGTGAGGTAATATGGCAATGAACGCTTATGGAAATGCATTCAATACTTATAAAAACAATAGTGTAAACTTCGCATCGAAGGATCAACTTCTCCTAATGCTCGTGGATGGAGCTGTAAAGTTTTCTAAAATAGGTAAACAGGCTATTTTAGATAAAGATATAAAAAAGGCTCATGAAAACATTGTAAAAACTCAAAATATATTTTATGAGTTAATGGCAACATTAGATGTAAATAGTGGTGGTCAATGGGCAGAAAATTTAATGAGAATTTATGATTTTATAGTAAGAAGACTTACGGATGCTAACATTAAGAAAAGTGAAAAAATCATGAATGAGATAATACCACTAATTGAAGATGTTCGCGATACTTGGAATGAGGCTTATAAATTATCTAAGGGCGGAAAATAGGGAACAGATGACGAGTGACAGTTGATAGAGGAGAGTTGAAAGTTTTATGCGTAGCATAAAAATTCAACTGTCACCTGTCAATTGAAAAAGAGGAGGTTGTATTAAATGAGAATTACTGGTATGGCTACAGGGATGGATACGGATGCTACTGTAAAGCAAATGATGAAACCTTATACAATGAGAGTGGATAAGATGAAACAGGATAGGCAAATAGTGGCTTGGAGGCAGGAGATTTATAGGGATATATTATCAGACACAACTGCTATTAAAGATACATATTTTAGTAACTTAAAACTCGATACTAATGTGTTAAGAAAGAGTAACTATGACGGCTTTGATGTAACGGCTACTAGTAGTGTAGCAGGAGAAAGTGCTGGGGCTAATGCTACGGCATCTGCGGGCGCTGTGGTTGGAGCGTATAAGGTGGAAGTAGCTCAGTTAGCTACACCAGACAAGATAGAGGGTAGCACAGTAACGGCAAATAAATCTACAAAATTAAGTGCATTAAATATTGCAGATAATGAAACTTTAACATTTACGTATAAAGACTCTAATGCTATAGTACAAACAAAGACATTAACAGTATCAGAAAATCCTTCAACAGCAGAAAACCCTACAATATCAAAAAATGCTACAGTATCACAATTAATGGATGCGGTTAACAAAGGTACCGATGGGAATGTTAAACTAAATTATAGTGAACTAACACAAAAATTTGGTATAGAGAGTTTACAAACAGGAAGTAACGCATTATTAACGGTAACTGGTGGTGCTGTCCTAGGGAAATTAAACTTAAGCAGTACTGTAGTGGAAGGAATAGATGCTATAGCTAAAATAACTCCTCCAGGTTCTACAGTTGGAACTGATGTTACAAAATCAAGTAATACTTTTTCTATAGATGGAGTTAACTATGCCTTAACAAAGAAAGGCATAACTAATATTACCGTTGCTGGGAATTCTCAAAAAACTTATGATAAAATTATTGGGTTCATAGATAAATATAATCAATTAGTAGATAAGGTTAGCGGAAAGGCTGATGAACAGAAGCAATATAAGTATCTTCCACTTACTGATGAACAGAGGACATCTATGAAGGAAGAGGAAATTAAACAATGGGAGACTAAAGCTAAAGTAGGTTTGCTCAAGGGTGACGCAAATTTAGACAATATGCTTACCTCGATGAGAAGAGCCTTTTTCGATGAGGTAGAAGGTGCTGGCATAACTCTTTCAGAAATTGGATTATCAACCTCAAGGGACATAAGTCAAAGAGGGAAGATTAAAGTAGATGAGACAAAACTAAAAGCTGCTATTGAAACTAAAGGTGAACAGGTTACTGATTTGTTTACAAAGCAATCTACAAAGTATCCTTCATATAATGCAGATCCTATAGGCGATGAGAGAAAAATAAGAAACGATGAACAAGGTATATTTCAAAGAATAAGTGATATTTTACAAGATTATACAAGAACATCAAGAAACAAAGATAATAAAAAGGGTATTTTCCTTGAAAGAGCAGGTGTAAAAGGGGATGAAAGTGAATATAAATCTGTATTATCTGAGGATATTAAAAAGAAAGATGCAAAGATAACTGAAATGATAAAAAGTCTAGCAAATAGAGAGAATAGCTTTTATTTGAAGTTTTCAAAATTGGAAACAGCTATGAATAAGCTGAACTCACAATCAAGTTTTTTAACGAAACAATTAGGTTAACGAAACAATTAGGTGGATGACAATGAAATCTTTCTAAAATCTATAGAATGGAGAACTTGTTATGAATGAATTGACACAAAAATTAGTACAATTCAAGCAGGTAACTATGGAACTTATTAGGGCGCTGCAACAGGACGAAATTAACAAATTGGATGTTTTATTGGATAGTAGACAAATGCTTATTGAAGACATGGAAAAGCTGCAATATACTACTGAAGAATTTGCGAATATATGTAATGAACTGGGTATATTAAAGGTGCAGCATGAATTATTAGAATTAATGCAATTAAAGAAAGAAGATACAAAACAAGAATTAAATAGGATTCAACTAACTAAAAATGCTAATAATAATTATAATAAAAGTTTTTATGCCAATTCAAGCATGTTTAATAAACAAATATGATAGATAAAAAAACAGTGGACAAGTAAATTGGTCACTGTTTTTTATCTATCATAGGAAACAGCTTGAAGAAAATAACGGGAATAAACTTTCATCAGAAATAAGCATAATAGGTAATACTACAAAATAATTTTGTTCTATTGATTTTTATGGGAGATGTGTAGAATAATATATAGCTTTTAAGAGTAGAAATAGAAATGCTAGTGATATTGAGATTATGAATTATGCATTCTCAGCACCACATAGAATAGCAATAGGAATTTTATGCAAAGTGATCTTAATTATATTTTAATAAAAACATGAAATAATGATAATAGAAATGAATGAAAGGTTGAAATCCATAAAATAATTTTAATAAAACTATAAAGTATATAATTAAACCTACGATATTATTATTAGAAGTTGAAAATATAAATAAGCGAGTAGGATGCTAACTTAATCTATACATTAAGCTTCATAATAATAACAAGTAATCATGGACGATTAATAAACTTATTTAACCTGACTGTCAATTGTCCACTGAAAAAGTTTTATCAGCCTTAGAAGGCTTTTAAATAAATAAAATAACAGTGTGCAAGGAAGTACACTTAAAACTCAAGGAGGAATTTATTATGATAATCAATCACAATATGAACGCAATGAACTCACACAGACAAATGATAGGAAACACAGCTAATGCTGGAAAGTCAATGGAAAAACTTTCTTCAGGACTTAGAATTAACAGAGCTGGAGACGACGCTGCAGGTCTTGCTATATCTGAAAAGATGAGAGGACAAATTAGAGGACTAGATCAAGGATCAAGAAATGCTCAAGATGCTATTTCTCTAATCCAAACTGCAGAGGGTGCTTTAAATGAAACTCACTCAATTCTTCAAAGAATGAGAGAAGTATCAGTTCAATCAGCAACTGCAACAAACACAAGTGCAGATAGAACAGCGCTTCAAACAGAATTCACTCAAATGCAAGAAGAAATTACAAGGATAGGAACTCAAACAGAGTTCAACACTAAAAAGCTTATATCAGGTGGAAATGCGACTACTAGTTTAGACTTCCAAGTAGGGGCAAATAAAGACCAGACAATTAACTTAAAGATTAAAGATATGACAGCAACAGGGTTAGCTATAGGTGGTACTTCAGCAACAATATCCACTGCTACAAAAGCTCAAGCAGCAATTACTTCAATAAATACTGCTATAGAAAAAGTATCAACTGAAAGAGCAAACCTAGGTTCAGTACAAAACAGATTAGAACACACAATAAACAACTTAAATACATCATCAGAAAACTTGCAATCATCAGAATCAAGAATTAGAGATGTTGACATGGCAAAAGAAATGATGAACTTCTCAAAGAACAACATTCTTGCGCAAGCAGCTCAAGCAATGCTTTCACAAGCTAATCAACAGCCACAAGGAGTTCTTCAACTATTAAGATAGTTTTTATTACAGTTGGCAGTCAAGGAAACTTTTAGTTAGAGGTGCAACCAATAATTAAGAACAAAAAAAAGGTTTCCGACGCAAGGAAGAAAATCTACCTTAACTGTCATCTGTGGACTCTCAACCCTCAACTAATAAAAAACAGTGTGCAAGGAAGTACACTTAAAACTCAAGGAGGAATTTATTATGATAATCAATCACAATATGAACGCAATGAACTCACACAGACAAATGATAGGAAACACAGCTAATGCTGGAAAGTCAATGGAAAAACTTTCTTCAGGACTTAGAATTAACAGAGCTGGAGACGACGCTGCAGGTCTTGCTATATCTGAAAAGATGAGAGGACAAATTAGAGGACTAGATCAAGGATCAAGAAATGCTCAAGATGCTATTTCTCTAATCCAAACTGCAGAGGGTGCTTTAAATGAAACTCACTCAATTCTTCAAAGAATGAGAGAAGTATCAGTTCAATCAGCAACTGCAACAAACACAAGTGCAGATAGAACAGCGCTTCAAACAGAATTCACTCAAATGCAAGAAGAAATTACAAGGATAGGAACTCAAACAGAGTTCAACACTAAAAAGCTTATATCAGGTGGAAATGCGACTACTAGTTTAGACTTCCAAGTAGGGGCAAATAAAGACCAGACAATTAACTTAAAGATTAAAGATATGACAGCAACAGGGTTAGCTATAGGTGGTACTTCAGCAACAATATCCACTGCTACAAAAGCTCAAGCAGCAATTACTTCAATAAATACTGCTATAGAAAAAGTATCAACTGAAAGAGCAAACCTAGGTTCAGTACAAAACAGATTAGAACACACAATAAACAACTTAAATACATCATCAGAAAACTTACAATCATCAGAATCAAGAATTAGAGATGTTGACATGGCAAAAGAAATGATGAACTTCTCAAAGAACAACATTCTTGCGCAAGCAGCTCAAGCAATGCTTTCACAAGCTAATCAACAGCCTCAAGGAGTTCTTCAATTATTGAGATAATTAAAGAATGAATAGTTAAGAAAAAAGGAGCAGAATTAATTTCTGTTCCTTTTTCTTTGCTAAAGTATTTTTTGTTTTATACGATATATATAGGTATAAGCATAAGTTTTGGAGGGATTATATATGAATGAAAGCAATAGAGAAATATTAAATCATCTGAAACAAATTACTTTAAAAGATGAAGAAAGATATAAGATAGAAACTAGTAAAGATAATAAAAAAATTATAAGGATAAACATAGATAATAAATCTATTTATTTAGGAAGTAAATATGCCGTGGATAGAGATATTGAGGCTTTTAAATCTACCATAGGACAAATAAATGCTAACAATATTATTGTAATATGGGGATTTGGTACAGGAGAACATATTTTAGAATTATTAAGAGAAGCATCTATTAATACCAAAATTCTTGTTATTGAGCCTGACGAAAAAATATTAATCGAAAACATATTGTCGGATAATATAGCAAATATATTTAAAGATGACAGAGTTTTTATGTTGAATTATAAAAAAGGAAATGTGAAAAAATTTTTAAGTAACACTGTAAAAGAAGTAGAAATTAACAATATAAAGATTGTAACATATGCAAACTATGATAAAGTATACAGCAAAGAATATAAGGAATTTAGTGAGGGGTTTATTGAATTTGTAAATGATGTTATTATAGGGATGAGCACGTCACTGCATTTTTCAAAACAGTATTTTGAATGTTTTGCAAGAAATATTAATAAAATAGTAGATAGCACTATGATAAACCAATTAAGGGATAAATTTAAGGGTATGCCTGCTATAATAGTTTCGGCAGGACCTTCGTTAGAAAAAAATGTCCGTTTATTAAAGGATATTCAAGATAAGTTTATTATCATAACTGGTAGTAGAACGCTAAAAACTCTTTTAGAAAAAGATATAAAACCGGACTTTGTATGTTCAGTAGATCCAGGAGAATATTCTTATAAAGTAATTGAAAAGATGTTAAATTGTGATGTGCCTTTAGTTTTTAGTGAAGTAAGTAACTACAAAATGGTGAAAGAATATAAGGGTAAAAAAATATTTTTTGAAGATATAGATTTTAGGGACATAACTGATAACTTATTAGGAATAGCGGTGGATGGCTTGTGGCAAGGGGGATCTGTAGCGCATGTGTGCATAAGTTTTGCGGCGTATTTAGGTTGTAATAATATTATTTTTATAGGGCAGGATTTAGCTTATACTAATAATAAATATCATGCAGACAGTGCAAAAACCAATATAAATAATGTAATTGATAAAGACGACGATTATATATATGTAGATGACATATATGGTAAAAAGGTGCCGACTACAATAGTATTAGATTTTTACAGGAAAAACATAGAGGAAATGATATTAGAGTATAAAGAGGTTACATTTATTAATAGTACAGAGGGAGGTGCCAATATTAAAGGAACCTTAATAAAGTCTTTACAACAGTCTATTAATGAATACTCTTATAATCAATGTATAGGTAAGAATATAAAAGATATACTAAATAGTAAACCTTTAGTAGATAAGCAAGTGGTCTATAAAAATATAATAAAAATTTTAAAATCTATTAAAAACATTGAAGAACTATGCAGAAATGCTATTGTAGACACTGCTAGTATGTACAAGTATTATGATGGAAATATTTTAATAGATATTAATTATATTTTAAATAAGTTAGACAAGTTAGATTTTAAGTTGAATAAAGAAGTTGAAAAGGTACAAAGCATTAAAAAATTATATGCACCACTAGTGGCGAAAATTATGATTTCTGATGAATTTAAAGAAAAACAAGGAGAAAGTGAAAAAGAAAAGGGGAAAAGGCTTGCATTAAAAAGTGAAGCAATATACAAAGGACTTTTAGAAATAATGAAGGAAGCAAAAAATGAATTTGAAAAAGTTATAGAAGATTTAAAATAGAAAACTATAATGCATTGGAGGAATTACATATGAATGACAAATTTGACACGTTAAAAACCTTAAGTGAATACATGGTGAATTTGATAAATGGAATAGAAAAGGCAGTAGAATATTTTCAGGCTGGAGAAGATAAAAAAGGCAGTGACTTAATTTCCCCTATTACAGAAGGAATACAATGGATGAGTGATGCACTAATTGTTACAAAAAATATACATAAACAAGATATAAATTTGAATCATATGAATGAAAAGTTGAGGGAAATAGTTGAGGCACTAGAAAATGAGGATTTTGGTTTAATCGGAGATTTATTTCAATATGAATTAACACCGATAATTGGGGATATTCAAAAGACTATTAACGAGGTATTGGTAAGCTAAATAGGAGGCTAAAATGGCTAAAGAATATTGTATTACAGAATCTGCACATAATAGCGTATATGCTCATAACACAGTAAAAGACAATTATAAAGATAGAAAAATCAATATATACTTTTCAGAACCAGATGAGGGCATAAATTCAGATACAGGTATACTAGTGTTTATTGCTGGATTTGGTGGAAATGCCAGTTCAAATGTTTATAAGAAAATGAGAAATGAACTTGCAGATAAATATAATTTAGTCACCATACAATGTAATTATTTTGGATGGCAATTTATGCAACAAGCAGAAAAAATGGTTGTGCCAAACATTGATATAAATCAAATAAAGCAAGTTTTTACCGAAGAGGATATGAAAAACATATATATAGATGGTAAATTTGATTTTAATGAATTTCTTGAAAAAGCAATAAAATATAATTTAAAAATTACAGTTAATGCAGATTTATCGGGTGAAACATTAGAGGATTTTAATGATATGGGCATAATGCAAGCAATAGATAATATTACTGCTGTATTAAGGGTGATGGCTATACTATACGATAATGGATATGAATTTAATGCTAAAAAGGTTATTGCCTATGGTCATTCTCATGGAGCATACCTATCATATTTATGTAATGCCTTTGCACCTACACTTTTCTCGTTAATCATTGATAATTCTGCTTGGATGTACCCTTCTTATTTTAAAAATAATAGATATCTTATTCATAATGCAGACAAGTTTACATTGAATTTTGAATTTGATTACTTAGCAAAAAAAATAGATATAGATAAGGAACTTTTAAGTTTATCACACATATATTCTAATTTTAGAAACGTGTGTAAGATAATATGCTATCACGGAATTACAGATAATCTTATAAGCAGTGCTCAGAAAAGTAGGTTTTGTGAAATAGTAGCGAACTGTGAATATAATGAAATATCTTTAAATGAAGTTGATGGAGATATATTTAAATCAACTAATCATGGTTTAGATGCAGACTTTTTAAAATTATTTGATTTTATATATAATAAGGTTAATAAGGAATTTGAAAAAGGGAGTTTTATAGATTTGCAGAATGAGGTAATTATAAAAACTAATAATGGGGAATATTTAATAAATTATGATAATATTTTACCTGTGTTTATACAATTAAAAGGATGATTATTTTATGAATAGAAAAATCGAAATAGTAAATACGAGAGAATCCAATGCAACTTTACTAGTAGAAAAAAATTTTCTTCATAGTAAGTACTACCCCATAAAAGAGGGACAAAAATTTATAGAATTAAATGAAAAGTTTTATAAAAATAAAGAGGTGGTAATGGTTTATGGATTAGGTCTAGGATATCACATTAAAGAATTACTAAAAAAGTGTAATGAAAAGTGTAGAGTATATATTTTTGATGCGGATAAAGAAATATTGGATATAGCCGATGGGTTAGGCAACCTAGAGGATATTAGAAAAGATAAGAAAGTGGAAATATTTGACAACTATTCACAAAAGTTTTTGCAGGATTTTGTAAGGATATCAGAGCTGGTGGATGATATATTGATATATAAACCTTCTGTTAAGTTACTTTCAGATAAATATATGCCTTTAAAAAATACACTTGAAGATTATAATGTGGCTAAATTAGCTGTAGAAGCATTTAGTGAAGTTATGAGTGAAAATTGTGAACATAACTTAAGGCTAAAAACTCCTACAATTAAAGAATTTTTTAATAGGATAAAGGTTAAAGGAGAAAAAGTAATAGTAGTATCGGCGGGACCATCTTTAGATTATAATATAAATACATTAAAAAAACTAAATGGAAAAGTTAAGGTGTTTTCTGTTGGAAGAGCTTTAGGAACACTTATGGAAAATGGAATTAAGCCAGATATGATTACTATAATAGATTCCCAGGAGCTCGTATATAATCAGTTAAAAGGATATGAAAATTTAGATATTCCATTATGTTTTCTAAGTACTGCATCTAGGTGGGCTGTGGAAAAATATAATGGTCCTAAATATATGTTTTATAATGAAAAAAATGAAGATGATATAATAATAAATACAGGAAAGACTGTAGCGGTAGCAACACTGGACATAGCAATAAAGGGTGGAGCTAAAGAAATCATATTTGTTGGACAGGATTTAGGATTTTTAGATAATAAAAGCCATGCAGGAATATTTAATAATGTTCCAGAAGATGGTGTTTATAAAAAGGTGTTAAGTGTTAATGGTAATATGATAAAGACAAATGATGGTTATATGTATTTTAAAAGACAGATAGAAAAAGAAATAGAAGAAAATCCAAATGTGAGGTTTATAAATTGTAGCAAAGGGGCTAAGATAAAAGGGACAGGGGAGATGGAATTGACACAAGTCATGGAGCGGTTTTTATAAAAATATATAGGTGGTGAGGACATGAGTTACTATTCTGGGAAAAAAATATTGATAATTGGTGGTACGGGAACTATTGGACAAGGGATGGTAAAAGAAATATTAAAACAAAATCCTACAGTTATACGTATACTTAGTCGAGATGAGTACAAACAATTTATTATGGACAAAGAAATAGAAGAAAAGTATAGGAAACAATTAAGGTTTTTAATTGGAGACGTTAGGGATTATGACAGAGTGGACAGGGCCATGGAAGATATAGATATAGTTTTTAACTTAGCAGCAATGAAACATGTTCCAGCTTGTGAATATAACCCTGATGAAGCAATAAAGACAAATGTAACTGGGATGCAAAATGTTATTAAAGCGGCAATGCATCACAATGTTGAAAGTGTAGTTTTTACGAGCTCTGATAAGGCAATAAGTCCAACTAATGCATACGGTGCTACAAAGCTTTTAGCTGAAAGACTTGTGCAAGCCGCTAACTTTAATAGAGGAAAAGCTAAAACAAAATTTGTAGCAGTTAGGTTTGGTAATGTAATGGGGTCTCGTGGGTCTGTAATACCTCTTTTTAAAAAACAAATACTGGAACAAAAACATATAACTGTTACTAATAATGGGATGAGTAGATTTATGATGACATTAAGTGATGCAGTAAAATTAACTATGAGATCGGCAGAAAAATCAGTTGGAGGAGAAGTTTTTGTACTTAAAATGCCTATAATAAAATTAAAAGATTTGGCTGAAGTTGTGGTAGAAGAAACTTGCAAAAAGTACAAGATGGATATAGTGGATATAAGAATTGACATTGTGGGGTTAAGACCAGGAGAGAAAATGTATGAAGAACTTATGACGGAAGATGAAGCAGAAATAGCATATGATCTTGGGAAAATGTATGCAGTGTTACCATCCACTGTAGGTAAAAATAAATATGATGAATATTATAATGAGTTCATTATAGCAGAAAAATGTAGTTATACATCACAAGATGAGAAATGTATATGCAAAGAAAGTGTGCGACAATTAATTCTGACGGAAAATTTAATATGATTTTATTAATCTGAGAACTTATAAAGTAATTATAAGTTTCTCGGATTATTTTGTTTGTATGTGTAAAGTTTTAAAAAAAATACACGAAAATTAAGTATGAATTCAAATAGAAATATAGTATACTTCTATAGAACTATAGAACTATATAACTTAAATTACTTAGCTAGAGAGGATAATTTAATATGAAAATATTACTTACAGCAATAGGAAAAAGAGTTCAGCTTATAAATCAGTTAAAAAGAAGTAATGATGTTATAGGAGTAGATTGTGGCGATTTAGCTCCAGCTATACAATTTGTTGATAAATTTTATAAAGTACATAAATACAATGAAAAACGGTATATAGAAGATTTACTTATAATTTGCAAAGAGGAAAAAATAGATTTATTGATTCCACTATATGAAAAAGAATTTTCGGTTTTGTGTGAAAATAGAGAGAAATTTAAAAACATTGGAACAATTCTTTTGCTAAGCAATAAAGATATTATAGAATTATGCAATGATAAATGGAAAACATATAAATTCTTTTTAGATAATGAAATTAATACTCCGGTTTCATATTGTAAAGAAGATATGAAGCTAATTTTGAAATGTAAAAACAATGAAAATATACAGTTACCACTTATAATAAAACCTAGAGATGGAATGGGAAGTAAAAATGTTTTTAAAATTAACTCTATAAAAGAATTAGAGTTTTTTATAGAATATGTAGAAAATCCTATAATACAGCATTATGTAGAAGGCATAGAGTATACAATAGATGTTTTGTGTGATTTAAATGGTGATGTTATATCAATAGTGCCTAGAGAACGTATTGAGGTTAGAAGTGGTGAAGTATCTAAGACTAAAGCTGTATACAATAAGAAAGTCATAGAATATACAATGGATTTATGTAAAAAACTAAAAGGAATAGGTCCCCTTACGATTCAATGCATAGTTACTAAAAAAGATGAAATAAAATTTATTGAAATAAACCCACGGTTTGGTGGAGGCGTACCACTTACTTTTGAGTGTGGTGTGGATTATGGAAAGTTTTTTAATATGTTTGTTCAAGGTGAAAAAGTAAAACCTATAATTGGAGAATTCAAAGAACGAACAATGCTTAGATATGATGAGGCTGTGCTTGTATGATAAAAGCAGTGATTTTTGATTTAGATGATACCTTATATAAGGAAAAAGACTTTGTTATTGGGAGTTTTAGCGAAGTATGTAGGTATTTAAGTGAAAAATATCATTTGAATTATGATGAAGTGTTATATAAAACTATAGAAATCTTAGAACAACAGGGTAGAGGCGCAATATTCAATATTTTATGTGAGTTTTATAGTTTAAAGGAAAATATAGACACATTAGTTAATCTATATAGAGATGCAAAGCCCAGTATAAAATTATATAATGATGGCGAGTTCATCCTAAATATATTAAGTGGAAAGTATAAACTTGGGCTTATAACTGATGGTATGGCAAAGGTTCAGTGGAATAAGATAGAAGCATTAGATATTAAAAAATACTTTCAAAAAATAATTGTTACAGACGACTATGGTAGAGATTTTTGGAAACCACATAGATTTGCTTATGATGAAATGCTAAGGAACTTTAAATGTTCTCCGAATGAAGCAGTTTATATAGGGGATAATCCTAATAAGGACTTTATTGGAGCTAGAGAAGTTGGTCTTAATACTATAAGGATAATTAGAGAACATGGTGATCATATGAAAACTAAATTAGACAAAAGGTTTGAAGCTGATTACATAATAAATGATTTAAAAGAAGTAACGAATTATTTAAAACAAGCAATATGTGTTTAGGTGGTGAAAAATATGAAAGTTATTTGTGTAGTGCAGGCAAGGATGGGATCAGAAAGACTCCCAGGCAAAGTTATAAAACCTATACTTGGTAAACCTATGATTTTGTATACGTTAGATAGATTAAGTAAAAGCAGATATATAGATAAGCTTATATTAGCAACATCAGAAAAAGAAACAGAAGAGCCATTAGTTAATGTATGTGAAAATGAAGGCTATGAAGTTTTTAGAGGCCACGAAGCTAATGTATTAAAAAGATATAAGGATGCAGTAGATTACTATATGCAAAGTGATGAAGATGTTGCAGTAGTAAGAGTTACTGGGGATTGCCCTTTGATTGATCCAATAATAGTGGATAATGTAATTACTCATTTTATGATGTATGATTATGACTATGTGAGATTGGATGTGCCTGATAGTTTTGCACGAGGGTTTGATGTAGAGGTGTTTTCCAGGAAAGCATTGGATGTGGTTTATGATAAAGTAAATATAAAGAATATTGAAAATAGTAAATATGACATTTATAGGGAGCATGTGACTTTATATATGTATAGACATACTGAAGAGTTAAAGGTAGGGTATGTTAAAGGAGAAGAACTTTATTTTAAGGACTATAGATTATGTGTGGATACGGAAGAGGATTTCGAAGTGGTGGAAAATATATATAACAATATTGATAAGGAAATGATAATTTCTAAGGAGATTATTAAATATTTAAATGATAATTTGGGCGTGGCCATGACTAATATAGAAGTAGTTCAAAAGTAAGGATAAGATAATAGTGGGAAAAGTTAGAATATTATAGTATCAATATTAAAATAAATAGAATTACATGATAAGAGGATGGGTTGAATTATGAAAGCAGTAATATTATGTGGTGGACAAGGAACGCGAATGCGTGAAGAAACAGAATATAGACCTAAACCTTTAGTATTAATTGGAGGTAAGCCAATACTGTGGCATATAATGAAAGTATACTCACAGTATGGTATAACTGATTTTATACTTTGTGTTGGATACAAAGGGGATATGATAAAACAATATTTTATGGAAATGTACTGGAGAAACAATGATTTTACCCTTCATATTAATGGAGATAAGCATATAGAGTATCATACTAAGGAAGAAGAAAATTGGAATATTACTATTGTTGATACAGGACTTGAAACTTTAACAGGTGGTCGTTTAAAGCAAGTAGAGAAGTATATAGATGAAGATACTTTTATGTTTACATATGGAGATGGATTGAGTGATGTTAACTTAAGTGAATTGCTTGAATATCATAAATCTAAAGACAAAGTTGCTACATTAACTGGAGTCCATCCGATTTCTACTTTTGGGTTAATGGATGTTGAAGATGGAATAGTTAAATCTTTTATAGAAAAGCCAATGCTTCAGGATATGGTTAATGGTGGGTACATGGTTTTAAATAAAAGTGTATTTGATTACTTACCAGATGAAGACTGTATGTTTGAACAAGATCCATTAATAAATTTGGCAGGTGATTCACAGCTTGCTGTATATGAACATAAAGGATTTTGGAAAGCAATAGATACATTTAAAGATGTGGAAACTGTAAGTAAAATGTGTGTAAAGGGAGATATGCCATGGAAAGCATGGGAGTAGATATATTTAATAACTTCTATAAAGGGAAAACAGTATTAGTTACTGGTCATACTGGATTTAAGGGTTCGTGGCTTTCAATTTGGCTTAATGAATTAGGTGCAAAGGTTATAGGGTATGGTCTAGATCCTTATACGGATAGAGATAACTTTGTGGTTACAGGATTAAAAGATAAAATAGTTGATATAAGAGGAGATGTAAGAGAAGTAGGAAAACTAGAGGAAGTTTTTAAGAGGTATAAGCCTCAAATAGTTTTCCATTTAGCGGCACAACCTCTTGTAAGACTATCCTATGAAAATCCAAAGGAAACTTATGAGACTAACGTTATGGGAACATTAAATATTCTTGAGTGTATTAGGAAATCTGAGTCTGTTAAAGTTAGTATAATGATAACTACAGATAAGTGTTATGAAAATAAGGAGCAGATATGGGCTTATAGAGAGAATGACCCTATGGGAGGATATGATCCTTATAGTTCAAGTAAGGGGTGTTGTGAACTTTTAATTTCTTCATATAGAAACTCTTTCATGAACCCTAAAGATTATGACAAACATGGTAAAGCTATAGCTTCAGTTCGTGCTGGCAATGTAATAGGTGGTGGAGATTGGTCTAAAGATAGAATGGTTCCAGATTGTATAAGAGCCTTAATGCAAGATAAAGATATAGAAATAAGAAACCCAAATGCAGTTAGACCTTGGCAACATGTTTTGGAACCATTGAGTGGCTATTTGCTATTGGCTTATAAAATGTATGAGAATGGTGTGAATTATTGTGGTGGTTGGAACTTTGGACCTGATAATGAATCCATTGTTTATGTAAAAACTATAGCTGATATGGTTGTATCTGAATGGGGAAGTGGAAATTGGATGGATTTATCAGAGAAAAATGCACCTCATGAGGCAACATTATTAAGTTTAGATTGTACTAAAGCTAAGTTGCGATTAGGTTGGAACCCTAAATTAAGTATTGAAGAAGCTTTAAGTTATACAATTGAATGGTATAAGCATTTTTGTTATAAAGATGTTTATACAATGTGTACGGAACAAGTAAAAAAATATAGTAAATTGCTTTAATAAGAAATTCAATTTGAAAATAAGGAGATTTTTATGACAAAGTGCAGAATTTGTGATAGTGAAATGAATGTAAGTTATGAAATTCCTAATTTAGCTCTTGAAGTATCAAGAGTATATAAGGAATATAGAATATTTAATGGAGTGAATGTTAAATTATATGGATGCCCTTTATGTAACCATTATCAAATAGATTATATTAATATAGATGAATATTATGATGATTACATTATGAGTGTTTCATATACTAATAAAATAAATAAGCTACAAGGAAAACAAATAAATAATTTAGTGGAATTTTGTTTAGAAAGAGAAAATTTTTTGGAAATAGGTTGTGGAGATGGTGCTTTTTTAGAAAAGTCTACAGAATGGTTTTTAAATTCAGTTGGGGTTGAACCCTCTAGTGTTTTTTATAAAATATGCAGAGAACGTGGGCTAAATGTTATAAATGGATACTTTGATAATAAATTTGATTTAGGATATGACTTTGATTGTTTTTCAGCCAGGCAAGTACTGGAACATGTCTGTAATCCGTTAGAAATTTTAAATAAGTTAAATAAAATATTAAAAATAGGAGGGGTAGGGCTTATAGAAGTTCCAAATGCCCAAAAAATGATCAGTGAAAATAGGTATTATGATTTATTTTCAGACCACGTGAATTATTATACTCCTTTGAGTTTAAGTTATCTAGCAAATGTCACAGGATTTGAAGTTATAAGTTTAAATGAAGCTTTTAATGGAGATTATCTAGAACTTTATATAAGAAAAGGCAAAAGTAATGAAAATTTATTAAATAAGAGGGAAGAGGATATTAAGTATATTTTAGGCTGTTTTAAAAAATTCAATAATGTTTCAGCATGGGGCGCAGGAGCAAAAGCGCAAGCTGTTATGACTGTGGTCGGCAATCAATTGGAATTTAAGCATCTATTTGATATGGATAAAAATAAGCAAGATAAATATTTGGTTAACAGTAAAACTAAAATAAGTTACCCAGATATATATAAAATAAATGAAAATAAATTAATAGTAATTTTTGCCGTTTCCTATCAAGATGAAATAGTTAAGTTACTTAAAGAAAAATATAATTATACGGGGTATATTCTTAGTTTAGAAGGAGAAGCTAAATTAATAAAATTAGAATAACTAATTAGTTTATCTAAACAAAATTTTTATGTGAAATAAGAGGTATAGATATGAGAAAGAACATTTTGGTAACGGGCTCTACCGGATTTGTCGGAGCATGTTTAGTAGAAGATTTGGTTAAATGTAAATATAACGTTAATGTTATTGTAAGGAAAAGCTCCAATTTGTGGAGGTTGCAAAAAGTAATAGATGAAATTAATATATATTATGCCGATATTACTAATAAAAATGAGATGGAAGAAGTGGTAAAAAAAGTAAATCCTGAATATATCTTTCACTTAGCAACTTATGGTGCATATTATTTTCAAGAGAATGAAGAAATTATTATAAACACAAATTTAATTGGAACAAAAAATTTAGTTGATGTATGTTCAAAGGTTGATTATAAAGCTTTTGTTAATATTGGAAGTTCATCAGAATATGGGGTTAAATTAAATAAGATGGAAGAAACAAATGTTTTAGAACCTATTAACGTTTATGGAGTTTCTAAAGCAGCAGCAACTTTATATTGCAATATGATACATCAAACCCAACAAAAACCAATAGGAACTGTAAGACTTTTTTCAGTTTATGGAAAGTATGAAGACTGTACTAGGTTAGTACCAAGTGTTATATTATCGTGCTTAAGAGGAGAAAACCCTAAATTAGCTGATGGAACCGCAGTAAGAGATTTTATATATGTGCAAGATGTTTTAGATGTATTGAAAAGGTTAGCTTTTGAAGAAAGAATAGGTGGAAAAATATACAACTTAGCATATGGTGAACAGCATAGTGTAAAACAGATGGTGGATACTATATTAGTGGAGTCAAAAGTAGATTTAGAACCAATATGGGGAAGTTTAAAAGGTAGAAAATCAGATACAAAAAAATGGCAATCAGATATGACATTATTAAAGGCTGAATTAGAGTGGGAACCCAAGTATAACTTAGAAAAGGGAATAAAAGAGACTATAGAATGGTTTGAAGAAAATATTGATTTATATAACAATTAGCAGGAGGAGTTATGAAAGATTATACAATTAAAGAATTAAATTATATATCTAAAGAGATAAGAAAAAAGGTTGTTGAGATGGCATACAATGCAAAAAGTTCTCATGTTGGATCAGCGTTATCTATTGTAGATATTTTAGTTGTTTTATATTATAAACAGATCAATATAGATCCTATATATCCACAAAAGGAAGATAGGGATATTTTCATATTAAGTAAGGGGCATGCATGCTCGGCTTTGTATGCCACACTAGCTTATAGAGGCTTTTTTAGTATTGATTTATTAGATACATATCAGAAGAGTGGTTATCAAATGTATGGACATCCCAAAAGATTAGGTATACCTGGTGTTGAAGTATCAACTGGCTCTTTAGGTCACGGATTATCAATAGGATGTGGAATAGCGTTATCAAATATGAATGATGAAAAACCTAATAAAACGATTGTTTTATTAGGTGATGGAGAATGTAACGAAGGATCAATATGGGAAGCAACGATGTTTGCTTCAAGTAATAAATTAAATAATTTGATAGCTATTATTGATAGTAATAAACTTCAGGGGTTTGGAAAAGTGGAAGAAATAGTTTTATCTCAACCTTTGTATAATAAGTGGTTATCTTTTGGTTGGAATGTAATTGAAATAGATGGGCATAACTACTCTGAAATTAATAATTCTATTAAATTAGCATTTTCTAATAAAACTGATAAACCTACTATTATAATTGCAAATACCATAAAAGGAAAGGGCGTTTCTTTTATGGAAAACAAGTTACAATGGCATTACAAATCTCCAAGCAAAAGTGAGTTAGAAGCTGCAATAACGGAGGTGCAATCTTTATGAGAACAACATTTATAAATGAGCTTACTAAGTTATGTAGAAAAAACAAAGATATATATTTATTAACTGCTGATTTAGGTTTTTCTGTTTTTGAAGATTTTAAAAAAGAGTTTCCAGATAGATTTATAAATGTTGGTATAGCTGAAGCTAATATGATAGGTATAGCTTCTGGAATTGCGTTAACAGGGAAAATTGTGTATGTATATTCTATTATTCCTTTTCTAACAATGAGGTGTTTTGAGCAAATAAGAATAGATGTATGTTATCAAAATGTAAATGTTAAGTTAGTTGGTGTAGGTGGAGGTTTAAGTTATGGTGTGCAGGGAGTGACTCACCATTCAATAGAAGATATAGGAATAATGAGAACACTTCCTAATATGAAGGTAATATGTCCAGGTGATCCATTTGAAGCACGTGAGGCAATAAATGAGAGTAGTAATTTAGATGGACCCATTTATATTAGATTAAATAAAAACAATGAGCCATTATTATATGAGAAAAACCCTAAATTTCAAATTGGAAAAGCTATAAAGCTAATTAATGGAGATGACTTAACTATAATAGCAACAGGAAACATGCTAGAAAGTGCTATAGAGGTAAGTAATTTATTAAGAGATATAGGAAAAATGGTAAACTTAGTAAGTATGCATACGGTAAAACCTATAGATGAAGAAATGATAAAAGAATGTTTAAAAAAAACAAAGTATATTTTTACAATGGAAGAACATACATTGTTTGGAGGATTGGGAAGCGCGATAGCAGAAGTGATTGTTAAAGATATGACTAATAATAATATTTTTAAAGCTTATGGTATACCAGATAAGTATTCAGAATGTGTAGGTAGTAGAGAGTTCTTAAGAAAAGAATATGGAATAGATACAATATCTGTATTCAATGATATCGTAAGTGTTACAAAAGGAAGTTGAATTTAAACAATATACTTGTATGGAAGGGTGATTTAGAATGGGAAACATTAAAGTTTCAAAACGAGATTCTTGTCGTATATGTAAAGGAAATATGTTAATACCTTGGTTAAGATTAAAGGATATGCCTTTAACAGATGATTTAAGAAAAAGTAAAAAAGAAGATGAATTTTTAAATGATATAGTAATATATTATTGTTCTGAATGCGGTACATCACAAACATTACATGATATATCTTATGATAATTATTATGATAATTATAGTTATACTGTAAGCTCAAGTGAATTTGCTAATGATTTTATGAAAAAACTTGCTACTAAAGTATTTGATGAATACAATTTAAGCAAAGATTCAAGAGTAATAGAGATTGGATCAGGAGATGGTAAACAACTACTTTGTTTCAAAGAATTGGGAGCTGATGTTTTTGGATTTGAACCTTCTAGTGAATTATGTGAGGTCAGTATGAGAATAGGGGTACCTGTATATCCAGGATTATTCAATGAAGACTCATTGGAAGATGTGCCAGATAGATTTAGACAAGCTGATGTGATAATTCTTACTTACACGTTTGATCATATTCCAGAACCTGCAAATTTTTTAGATAATGCTATGAAACTAATAGATAAAGAAAATGGATTATTGATTATTGAAGTGCATGATCTTGAAAAGATATTAGAACGTAAGGAGTATTGTTTATTTGAACATGAGCATACGATTTATATGTCAAGAGAAAGCTTGACTAGAACATTAGAGAAAGCTGGATTTGAAGTTATACCTAAAGATTTATTGGACGAATCAGAATGCAGAGGCAATTCCCTTCTTATTATTGCAAAAGTAAAAGGAGATTCTGTCGATGAAAGTAAACTAAGTAAGAAGTTTCAAGGCGATATAGAAATATACAATGATTTTGAAAAAAAATTAAAAATAAGTATAAATAATATAGATAATTTTATAATACATAATCATACATTAGGAAAAAAAATTGCTGGATTTGGTGCAGGTGGAAGAGGAGTTATGACATTAGCTGCTATAAGTTCATTTCAAAAAATAGACTATGTTTGTGATAACAATAAATCAATGCAAGGATTGATAACACCTAAAACTCACATACCAGTTGTAGATCCAATTCATATAAAAGATAATCCTATTGACATAGTAATTGCATTTAGTTATGGATATATTGACGAAATAAAAAAACAAGTTAAAAGTATAACAAGTAGAGAAATTCAAGTAATTAGTTTACTAGATTTATTATAAAGTGAGGTGATAACAATGAAAAAACCTTTAATTACAATATGTATTCCTACATACAACAGAGCGAAATTACTAGAGTATATGTTGAAATCTATTTTGCCACAAGTAAGAGAAGTTAAAGATATTGTTGAAATTATAATATCAGATAATTGTTCAAGTGATAATACTCAAAGTATTGTAAAAGGATTTCAAGAAAAATATAAATTTATTAGATATAATAGGAACTTTAAAAATATAGGGGCTTGTAAAAACATTGAGTTGTTAACTACAAAACTTGCTACTGGAGAATATTCTTGGGTAATAGGCGATGATGATATGATAGTAAGTGGTGGAATTAAGGAAATTATTGATATAATACAAAAAAACTTAGAGTTAGATTACTTTTTTGTTAACTATTTTAGTAAAGATATATCAGAAAGAAATGATATAATATCAAAATTTCATTCAATATACCAACCTATTGAAAAAGAAATTCAATTTAAGGAAACTAAGTTAATGAAAGTTGATAAGTGGCAAAATATATACATGATAAATAGAGAAAGGCCATTAGAAACATTTACTGCAATACTATCTAATATTTTGAGGACTACTGCTTGGAAAGAACAATTTAAATTACTAAGTTTAAACGAAGATAGTTTATCATTTGATTCTTTAGATAACACATATCCTCATTTAATTATTGTTTCTAAAAGTATGCTTAATAAGCCAGCATACTATATTGGTAAACCTATAGTGTTGTTAGGATTTAATTCTCAAGAGTGGATTAATAAACTTTCATTCATTTTAGTTAATAGATTGAACGATGTTATAGAGTTACAGAAAGAATTAGGAATTGAAACTGAAATTTTAGAGGTACTTATAGAAGATTATTTTGAAAAGTATCTAATTAGAATTGTAGACTTGATATTAGATGGATCATATGATGTAGAAGAATTAAAGAAAATTTTATGGAAGTACTCACAAAGTCATAAATTTACTGACTTTATTTTTAACCTAATTAAAAATAAGTGTTTAAAGCAGGAAGAAGTTATGTATAATGAATTTGTTGAAAATATATTTATGTCTTTAATTACGGAAAAATCACGTAAGTTCAAAAAAATAGCTGTGTGGGGGACTGGAGATATAGCAAAAATTCTAGTAAATAAGTTACTTAAAAATGATATACATATTAGTTTATTAATAGATAGTAATATCAATAAAAATGGCACATTTTTTTTAGATACTAATATTGTAATTAAAAGTCCAGAATACATAAAAGAAAAATTAGATGCTATTATAATAACATCTATGGGAAATGCTGAAAAAATAAAAAAAATTATAATTGACAATAAGCTTACAGAAAATATATTGAGTGTTTGATAAGTTTTTAATTTATAATAGTTTAATAATTGTGAGGTGAAATATGATTAAAAAAAACAAGAAAATTATACTATTTGGAGCTTCAAAAGCGGGTGAAAGATTAGCCCAAATATTAAATTCTAATAATATAGATTATGAATTTTGGTTAGATAATAATGAAATTAAGTGGGAAACTAATTTTTATGGCAAAAAAATTAAAAATCCTATTATGCTATTAAATTTAAATATGAGTGAATACATCATTGTAATAACAAGTATGTATTTACAAGAAATAAAGTCACAACTTGTAAGTTACAATTTACAAGAGGAAAATATTATGTCTATGAGAGAGCTTATAATACTTATATTTAATAATACTAAACATAAGTATACATTTGATGAAGAGGTAATCTCATTTGACAATGCTCATTTAAAAAATATTATATTTTCGTTACCTAACGGTTTTGTAATAGGGGGAGTAGAAACTTGGACTTTTACATTATTTGATTATATACAAAAGTATAATAATATAAATTCAAAAATAGTATCAATACCAAAACAAACAAATGAGCCACAAAAATATAAAAATAATATTATTAGCTGGAATATTCATTATGATAACTATTTTGATAGTATATACAATTTATCACAAATATTGAATAAGTACAATGAAGTAATAATAATAGTTAGTAAATCTGAAGAACTATTACTAGCATGTGCATTGCTAAAAGAAAAAATTAACAAAAAAATAAAAGTTATCTCCATAATGCATTCAGATAATGCAGATACATACAATCAAAACTTAGTGTTTTCAAGTATTATTGATAAATATATATGTGTTAGTAGAGATATAGAACAAAAATTCAAGAAAATGCTTAATTTGAGAACATCTGATATTGTGTTTAAAATGTCTCCTGTAAGTATAAATGAAAATTTAAATAAAAAATCATTTATTAACTCTGATATAATTAAAATAGGTTATATAGGAAGATTAATTATAAAGGAGAAAAGAGTGGATAAACTTTTAGAATTAATAGGATTTCTAGAAAAAAATGTAAAATCATATGAATTACATATAGCAGGTGATGGAGAGTTTTATGGTATAATAAGTGATTTTATAAAACATAAGAATTTAAATAATAAGATATTCTTATATGGGTTTATAGATAATAATAAATTAGATGATTTTTGGGCTGATAAAGATATTTTTGTAAATGTTTCAGATACAGAAGGAACTTCAATAGCTATGTTAGAAGCTATTGGGAGAGGAATTATACCCGTGGTAACGAATACCAGTGGAGTGAATAGTATTGTAGTTCATAATCATAATGGTTTTATAGTAGAAAAAGATGATATGGAACAAATGTCACTATATATAAAATATCTTAAAGAAAATATAGAAATTATAAGAAAGTTTAGTACAAATTCAAAAAAAATAGTAAACGAAAAATGTTCAATTGAAGATTATGTGAAATACCTATGTTAGGAGTTTGAAAATGATAAGTGTAATTATACCAACATACAATAATGAAATATATATATGTGATGCTATAGAAAGTGTACTTGTACAAACTTATAAAGATTTAGAAATCATAGTTGTAGACGATGGTTCTTCAGATGGAACTAAGGAGATTTTAAGTAAGTATTTAGACAAAATAATATATGTATATAAAGAAAATGGTGGAGAAGCTTCAGCGAGAAACTTAGGCCTAGCTTTAGCTAAAGGAGAGTATGTAACATTTTTAGATGGTGATGATTTATATAAATCAGATAAAGTAGAAAAACAAATAAAGGCGTTTTTAGAAAACCCTCTAGTTGACGTTGTTTATAATGATGTAGACGTTGTAGATAGTAATTTAAAATATTTATACACTTTAAAAAGTGAAGGTGTATATGAAGATAGAGATGATTTTCTTTGTATGACGCTTGTAAGACAAAGAATTCCTGCACCAGCATCTATGATGGTAAAAAGAAAGTTTGAAATAAAAGATGTAAAATTTCCGGAACACTATAGCAATTCTGCTGATTATGAATTTACTATAAAATTGGCACAAAAATGTACCTTTAAATATTTGTCTGAATCTATATATATATATAGAAGACACTCTGGAAATTTAACTAATAGTCATTTAAAACAAGTTAAATGTGAGGTTGATATAATTAAAAATTTAGGTATCGATGAGATTGAAAAAATAGTTCATAACTCTAATTTTAGTGAAAATGAAAAAGAGTTTATATTTTCTGAGATTATGATGAAGATAGAATCTTGGGATATTGCAAAGAAAACATTATTAAACCTTTCAGAAAAATATAATGAAGCTTATGTATATTTCTATTTAGGAAACTGTTATTATAATTCCGAGGATTATAATAGTGCTTTATTTAACTATAAAAAAGCTATAGATTTAGATTCACAAATGGCAGAAGGATACAATAATTTAGGATGTTGTTATGCTAACTTAAATGATAAGAATTTAGCTGAACATAATTTCATTAAAGCATTGCAATTAAAAGAAGAATACATGGATGCAAAAATTAATTTAAATGAAATGAGTTCTAGGATAAATTTTAAATTAACTAATAGGGAATTAAGAAAAGTTTTAACTATATATTAAGATAAAAACTTATGATGATTTTGAAATGGAGGTCTAATTAAATTGAAAGTTTTAATTACAGGGGGAGCAGGTTTTATAGGATCTCATATAGTTGATTTATTATTAGAAAAAGGATATGAAGTAGTAGTAGTAGATAATTTAGTTCATGGAAAATTAGAAAATGTGAATTCAAATGCTGAATTTTATAATATGGATATTAGAAACAAAGAGCTAATAGGAGTTTTTAAAATAGAAAAACCAGATTATGTTATACATGAAGCTTCTCAAATTAATGTTGATGCTTCAATAAAAGATCCAATAAATGATGCATCTATAAATATAATTGGAACTTTGAATATCTTAGAATGTTGTAGAATATGTGGTGTGAAAAAAATAATTTATCCAGCTTCAGCAGCAATATTTGGTGAAGCTCAATATTCACCTATAGATGAAAAGCATCCTTTAAATATGTTATCACCCTATGGTGTTACCAAACATACGGTAGAGCATTATTTAGATGTATATCATAAGCTATATGGAATAGGATATGTATCTTTAAGATGCTCAAATGTTTATGGGCCAAGACAGGATTCTACCGGAGAAGGTGGGGTAGTGGCTATATTTTGTGAAAAATTAGTTAATGACAATGCACCTATAATATTTGGGGATGGAGAACAAACTAGAGATTTTATATATGTTCAGGATGTTGCAAAAGCTAATTTAATGGCTTTAAGTAGTGAGAAAAATGGAATTTATAATGTTTGTAGTAATTCTAAAACTAGTATTAATTATTTAGTAAGGATTATAAATCACAATTTAAATAAGAATGTAGAACCAATATATGAAAGTGAAAGACTAGGAGATATAAAAACTAGTATAATGAATTATAGTAAAATATTTAATGCTTTAGCGTGGAAACCTAGCTATGACATAGATTTAGGAATTAAAGAAACTTTAAAGTTTTATAAATAGAATGCCGAGGTATTAAAAATAAATATATACAAGTTTGTATTAATAATAGATAGCTTAATAAAATGAATAAATTTAAAAAGAAGCGTTACTATTGGGGTGTTATTTAAATGTTTTGGGTACATTTGCCTGATCATATTAATTACTTTAATTTTGAATCCATTGAAAAACTAACTGCTTCAGTAGGATTTAAACTTGAGCATAGGACTACTAATTTTCCAGTTGATATGTTTCTTGCACAAGGGATAGATTATAAAAATGATGAAATTGCATTAAAGAATATTAGTGGCTATATACGTAATTTTGAAAGTAATATAATAGATAGTAAAGGACATGATTCACTTATGAGGCACTATGAAGACTTAGCTTCAGTTGGAATTGGTAGATCATGCAAATTATATATGTCAAAGCCGTGGCTAGGACCTAAATAATTTATAAGGTGGGTGATACCTTTGAAAATAGTCATTCATGCAAATGGGGGAACTATAATTGGCATGGGACATATTATGAGAACTCTAGTCTTAGCCAAGGAATTAAGCCTTAATAATGATGTTTTTTTCATATGTAAAACAGATAAAGATAATACTGATAAATATAGAGCAGGTATAGAAAAAGTGAAACAACAAGGATTTAAACTAGTTGAAGTTTGTGAGCAAAATTTTATGGAAAAAATAAAAAATATAAACGCTGATTGCATAATTACAGATAGTTATGATGTAAATGAAGAATATTTTGATATTGTAAAAAAATATTTCAAATATAGTGGTTATATAGATGATATAAATATATGTAAATATTTTAATGTAGACTTTCTAATAAACCTTAATATATATGCAAAAAAATTGACTTATAAAACAAATTATGATACTAAACTTTTATTAGGAAGTAATTATGTTCTTTTAAGAGATGAATTTAGAAATTCACATAATTTAAACAAAAATATTAACAGTGAAATTAAAAAGATATTGATAACAGTAGGTGGAAGTGATAATAATAACGTTACAGAAGAGATTATAAAAAAACTGAAGTGTCTCAACTGTGAATTACACATAATTGTTGGCTCAGGATTTATATATATAGATAATTTAAAAGCTTGCAAAAATGAAAAAACAAAGCTTCATTTCAATGCAAATATGGTACAATTAATGTGTGAGTGTGATGTTGCTGTTTCATCATGTGGTAGTACTTTATATGAATTAGCTTCATGTGGTATACCTACATTAGGGATTATAGCAGCGGAAAATCAAAAGCTAGCAGCTGAAACTATGGATAGTTTAGGTATAATTAGATATACTGAAATAGATGATATATACTCAAGTATTTTAGAACTATCATATAACGAAAGGTGTTTAATGAGTAAAAAAGCATATAAAATTGTAGATGGAAATGGTGCTATAAGATTGGCTGAATATATAAACAGTTTGGAAAAATATTACAATCGAGAGTAATAGGAGATGATACTATGAAAAATGAAATTAAAATAGGGAATAAAATTATAGGTAAAAATAGTCCCACCTTTATAATAGCAGAAATGTCAGCCAATCATCTTCAAGATTACGATAAGGCAGTAGAAATTATAAAAGCAGCAAAGAACGCTGGAGCAGATGCTATAAAATTACAAACCTATACTCCAGATACTATAACTATAGATTGTGACAATGCGTATTTCCAAATAACACAAGGAACAATATGGGATGGAACTACATTACATAAATTATATGAAGAGGCTTATACTCCTTGGGATTGGCAACCAAAACTTAAGGAAATTGCAGAAAAACAAGGACTTATTTGTTTTTCATCACCTTTTGATAATACAGCAGTTGATTTTTTAGAAAAAATGGATGTTCCAGCTTATAAAGTAGCTTCTTTTGAAATAACTGATATACCACTTATAGAATATATAGCGTCTAAAGGGAAACCTGTTATAATGGCTACAGGCATAGCTACTCTATCTGATATTGAAGAGGCAGTAAGTGCTTGCAGGCGAATGGGGAACAATCAAATAGTCATTTTAAAGTGTACAAGTGCTTATCCATCACTAATGGAAGAAGTAAATTTAAAAACTATGCCTAATTTATCTGAAACCTTTGATGTAATTACCGGACTTTCAGATCATACTTTAGGAAGCTCAGTATCAATAGCTGCAGTAGCATTAGGTGCTAAGGTTATAGAAAAACATTTTATTTTAAGTAGAGATGAAAAGGGACCAGATGCAGCTTTTTCTATGGAACCTAAGGAATTTAAAAAAATGGTTGAAGATATAAGAAGTGTAGAAAAGGCTTTAGGAAAAGTTACTTATGAGCTTACTGAAAAGCAGAAAAAAAGTAGAGAACATTCAAGGTCTTTATTTGTAGTAAAGGATATAAAAGAGGGTGAGATATTTACTGAAGAAAATATAAGAAGTATAAGACCGGGATTTGGTATGAAAACTAAGTACATAAATGATATATTAGGGAAAAAAGTGAAAATGGATTTAAAAAAGGGAACACCTATGGAGTGGAAGTTTATAAAAGAATAAATATTGTATTTTATCAAGAGAAGGAGGTGGCTGTTACTTAAGGGAATTACTTAAAGTGATAGGCGCCTCTTATATATATCAACCGCTTTTAATAAACAAATTCTACAAAAATAAAAGGAGAAAACTATGAATAATATAATTCTTATGCCAGAATATATGAAAGATTTTCATTGTACAAGTTTAGATTGTAAGGATGATTGCTGTTACGGTTGGAAAGTTACAATAGATAAAGATACATATAAAAAATGTAGAAAAGTGCAGAAAACTGCCTTGAGAAATGAACTAAGTAGACATATATTAATAGATAAGCATAGAAAAACATTTAATGACTACGCATATATATCTATTGAAAAAGATAAAAGCTGCCCTTTTCAATGCGAAGAAAAGCTATGTAAAATACATAGAGATTTAGGTGAAGAATATTTATCATTAACCTGTAAGAATTATCCAAGGCTTTACGCTAAAGTGGATTCAATTTTTGAAGCTTCATTAGATATGTCTTGTCCTGAGGTTGCAAAACTTGTTTTATTTAACAAAGAGTCACTGGCCTTTGAGGAAGTTGAGACAAATAAAGATTTAAATAATAGTTTAGGTATTGTAATTGATACTAAATCAATACCGATATATAATTATTTTTGGGATATAAGAGTAGGGGTAATAACTATACTTCAAAACAGAAAATTATCCATTGAACAAAGACTCATATTAGTTGGACTTATGATAAACAAAATAGAAGAATCTAAAAAAAATGGTAAATTAGAAAGTATAACAGGTCACATAGATTATTATGTTAATAAAATAGATAGTGATGAATTAAGGGAACTTATAGAATCACTACCTAATAATTTAGGAATTCAAATGAAGATTTTAGAACAAATAATAGCTTTTTGTTCTAATGGTACTTTAAGAAAGAATTATGTAGATAGTATAGAAAAATTTAAAAAAGGGCTTAAAATTGAAGATGAAATTCAAATGGAGGAATGTATAAAGGCCTACAAAGAGGCAACAAAAGAGTATTATGAACCATATATAAAGGATAGGGAATACATTTTTGAAAATTATTTAGTTAATGATGTGTTTCAAAGAATGTTTCCATATAAAGATGAAAATTTTTTTAATGAATATATGATTTTAGTATTAAATTATAGTATTATTAGATTATTGTTAACAGGAATGGCTTCTTGTGATAAAGAATTAACGGATACAATGGTTATTGATTTAATTTATTCTTTCTCAAGAGATGTGCTTCATAATAATGTGTTTATTAAATCCTTTATAGATGCGCTCAATGAAAGTAAATTTAATACACTTTCACATATGATAGTTTTAATAAAAAATTAGAAAAACATAAATTATATTTAAGGGGAGCGGATACATATGAATATATTAGTAACTGGAGGCGCTGGATTTATAGGGCGTTGGGTGGCTAAAAGACTATTAGAAGATGGTCATAGAATAACTGCATTTGATAATTTGTCCAATGGAAGACTTGAAAATATAGAAGAGTTTCAGGGAAATGATAGTTTTAAATTCATAAAAGGAGACATACAAAGCGAAAAGACGTTGGATGAGATTTTTAAAGAAAAATTTGATATAATATATCATCTTGCAGCATCAATAAATGTGCAAGATAGTATTGATAATCCAAGAACTACTTTTTTCAATGATACTGTTGGTACTTTCAATATACTTGAAAAAGCTAAGATTCAGATGTTTGGTAAAAATGGTAACATGGATGGAGATGGATGGGTTTTAGATGCTAATGAGGATACTTATCCATGTAAGGTAGTATTTATGAGTACATGTATGGTTTATGATGCAGCAGAGGATAGTGGAATAGATGAAAATCATCCTACAAAACCTGTATCACCCTATGGTGGAAGTAAAATTGCAGCTGAAAACATGGTGCTGTCATATTACAATGCTTATAAACTCCCAACGGTAGTTATAAGACCTTTTAATACTTACGGGCCTTTTCAAAAGACTGGTGGAGAAGGTGGAGTTGTTGCTATATTTATAAATAATTCAATTCATGGAAGAGATATAAATATATATGGAAGTGGGAAGCAGACAAGAGATTTACTTTATGTTAGGGATTGTGCTAGCTTTGTTGTTATGGCAGGTTACTCACAAAAGGTAAATGGTGAATTAGTAAATGCAGGCACTGGTAGGGATGTCACTGTTAATGAACTTGCAGAGATTATAACAAATAAAAGAGTTAAAATAAATCATGTAAAACACATTCATCCACAAAGTGAAATTATGAAACTTAAATGCAACTATAATAAGGCTAAGGAGATTATGGATTGGAAGCCAGAGTTTACTTTAGAACAGGGAATAGAAGAGACAGAGCAATGGATAAAAGGTGAAAAACTATTTAAATAATAATTAGAGTGGGAGATGAATATAAACAATTCATAATGGAAAATGAATTCAATGGTGGTAAAAATCTTAGATTTCTTATTGGCGATGTAAGAGATTATGAAAGAGTAGAAAGGGCTATGAATAATGATATAGAAAGTGTAGTATTTACAAGTTCAGATAAAGCCATTAATCCAGCTAATTCTTATGGGTACTAAGTTTTTAGCAGAAAAATTAGTACAAGCTGCAATGCTTAATTATTGATAAATAATAAAATGAGCTTGAATGTAAAGTTTTGCTAATATATGTCGATAATATACTAACAGAGATTTTAAATGAATAGTTATAGGATGTGAAGTATATGATTATTAATGGTTATGGTGCATTGGATTCTCTTAATAGGGTTGCAGGTAAAAACAAAAGAGAGGATAGTACCATGCAGAAATTATCCTCAGGAAAGAGAATTGTAAAAGCAGCAGATGATGCTGCAGGACTTAGTATATCTGAAAGCTTTAAATCTCAAATAAGAGGTTTATCTCAAGGAGAAAAAAATTCTCAAGATGCAATTTCTATGGTTCAGGTAGTTGATGGAGCACTAGATGAAGTAACAAAATCTTTACATAGAATGAATGAAATAGCAATTCAAACTTCTAATGGTACTTTAACTGATGAAGATAGAAAATGTGTAGATAAAGAATTTCAAGAGCTAAAGGAAGGAATAACTGGGATAGCAGAACAAGCAGAGTTTAATGGGATAAAGGTGATGAATAGTGATAAAACCCTTGTGATACAGGTTGAATATAATCCCTATACTATTTTTAAATTGCAATTTAAGGATATGACAGCTAAAAGCATAGGGATAGATACTAATTCAGTTGTAGATTCAGTTCAATCGCAAAAGTCTATAGGGGATATTAATCTTGCACTTTCAAAAGTACTTTCATATAGAAGTGATCTAGGTTCAAATGTTAACAGTTTACAGTCTGCAATTAAATCTTCGTCTAATAATACTGAAAATTTAACAGCATCTTTATCTAAAATAGAAGATATTGATATGGCAAGCGGAATGATGCAAAAAATTAAAAATGACTTACTAGCTAATTGCAATTCTATATTGTATGCATCTGTAAAGCAAAGTGCTGAAAATGTTCAGAAGATACTTCAATAAATGATAGCAAGTACTCTGGCATGTAAGTGTGTTGCTTTTCACTAAGCTAAACTAAAGTAACTGTGAACTAGGAAAAAGATAGTAAATAGGAGGCGAAAATGGATATAGGAGCATTATCAATGATAACGAGTCAATCAAGAGTACAAGAATTAGCAGGTATATCAGTAATGAAGATGGCAATGGAAACTGGAAAAGAAACGGCTACACAGATGACGGAAATGCTGAAGAATGTTGCAGTAGATACTAATGTTGGACAGCACTTGGATGTTAGGGCATAATTTTAGATTAAAGATAAGAATTACATGATAAGCTAAACAATATTGGAATGAGCATTGGTGGCTACAGAAATAGCTATTGGTGCTCATTTTGCTGTAGGATTATTTATTAATTTATATTTAGTTATTTTATGACTATATGAAATTTGAAAGAGGTAATAGTCATAAGTGTCTTATAAAAGCATAAAAAAATAAGATTTTAGACGGCAGGTGAATATTATAAATAGTCAAAAAATCAAAAATAAAACCAATAAAGCTAAAATAATATTTCTAATGAGCACAATATTTTTTATAACGTCCATTTTAACTAAAATACATAATACAAGCATGCTTTTAAATTAAAATTAAAATTTTGAAAGAAAAGTAATCATAAATAACACTAATAAGTATGTCTTTAAAAAAAGAAATAAAAAACCATGCAGAGGTGATAAATTATATTTTGGCTATTTCTTATACATTAGGAGAAGCTCTAAATTATATAGAGCGAAATCATAAAAATAATGCAAACTTGCAGGTGAAAATAGTATTAAATTTCTATAGTAGCTGTAAATATTATAAATAAGGCATTAAAACTATGGATGGTATTCTATGGAATCGGATATTAAAGAACTTAAAGAAACTCAAAAATTAACTCAAAATGGGGTTAAAGAACATGATGCCATTCTTGGTTCACTAAAAACTGCATCAGAATTTCATAAAGCTGATATGGATAAGTTAACTCATGAAGTAGTAAAATTATCTGGTGAAATGAAAGCAGAGTTTAAAGAAACTAATGGTAAAATTGATGCGTTATAAATGACCTAACTGTTTTTGAAGCTATTACTGGTAAAAATATGACTGACATAGCTCACTTAAAATTAATAAAATAATTAGTAGAGAAAAGGTCAGGCAAGCCTTTACAAATATCCCTAGGGGAATTTTAAATAACAAAAATACAGATTTGCACCCCTTCTATAAGATTCAATAAATTCTATTCACAAATATTTTCTCTTATTTTTTTCAACTCATCCAATAATCTATAAACTTCTCACCAATATCAGCGAAGTAAAACATACCTCTCTGTACCATAGTACCAACCCCTTATATCGACAGAATCCTCTAGGTCATGCCTTACCTGTCTTAATTCCTTTTTAGGTTTATATGAATCAAGTAAATCTATATCACTATATTTAGAATAACAACCTTTTGCTATTGAACCAAAAAGTAATATTTTTGGATTATCCAAATTAGTAAGCATTGCGTTTTTTACTTTTGCAATCTCTAATATTAAACTAACATCTAATGAATAATTAACTTCTTTATTCTATTTGCTACTAGGAAAAAAAATAAGCCACCAAACCTTTCGGCATGATGACTTGTCTTTTGGTTTTTCCTTTTTTACCTAAGTGACAGGCACCTTCTAGTTTTATTTTATCGAAAGATTCGGTGGCTGCGTTGTGCCTTCTTCGTTAAATATTATTGCTTGCGAAGAAACACTTTCAAGGAAGCCCTTGCTTGTTACTGTTATACATATGCTCCCGCCATCTTTCCCAAGTTGTGGAATGCTTATTGTTGCCGATGCTGTTGCTGTTGTACCTTTTACTGTTTTATTTGCTTTTGCTATGGCTTTTCCTATTGGGTTTCCGGTTAATGTTCCATTGGTACCTGCTAAGTATACATTAACTGTATCACCTACTTTTAAATTATTAATTGTTACTATGTCTGCTACTATTGCATTGTTTACAATAGTTACAATGGCTGATGGCATTGCTGTCTTGGCTTCTTCGAGATATTTTTTGCCAAGTGTGTTCATATTTGTTGTCTCTCCTATTTTATCACTTTCAAGAAAAGTTTTTCTTGTCACAGATACAAATATGCTTCCACTATCTTTTCCGAGGTCTGGAATACTTACTGTTGCTGATGCTGTTACTGATGCGGTTGCTGCACCTTTTTCTATTTTGTCTGCCTTTGCTGTTGCTGTTCCTAGGAGTGATCCTACTGATATATCTTTAACAAAATTATTAGCAGGATTAGCAGGATTAGCAGTTAAATTAGCATTTAAAGTAAAATCGACATTAAAATCACCAAGCATATAAAAATTACCACGAGTTTCAAAAATAGCTATATAGTCATAAAAAAGCTTTCTATACTTGTTGATAAGAGTAGTATCAAGACCAGGAGTCTCTATTGATTGTCTTAACTTTTGACATGTTGTCCAAAGTCGATCGTAGGCATCCCTGTACGTAGCCTTGTTAATAATTTGGCCTACTTCAGAACCTTCTCCTGCACATAGTTTTATATACTCATATTTTTCTTTTACTGCATCTAATCGGGATTGTAGATCTCCTGCTATCGCTGTTGTAGGTTTTACTGCTTCTGGTACTGATGTTGTTGCTCCTTCGCTTTGTGTTGGTGCGGCGTATACTTTAACTATATCTCCTGCCATTAAACCAGTAACTTTCACTGTGTCTGGCATTCCTGCATTATTAACAGGCGTTTCAACCTTTATATCTTCTTTAGGAGTTCGTTGTTCTGACGAATATTCTACTTCTGTTAGTGTGCTTTCATTCATACCTTTTCTTGTTACTGATACATATACACTTCCTGCTTTTCGATCAAGATTATATACACTTTCCGGTGCAACAGGGAAATCTGCATTTACTGTTGCGGATATTGTTTGCGATGCACCTTTTTCTACTTTGTTTAATTTTGCAGCTGCTGTCCCTAGTAATGTTTTTGTTCCTACTACTATTCCCGGTTTTATGCTTAAGTCTACTGGTGGGACTGTTGGGATTGTTATGGATGAGCCTAATAGTGTTGTGCTTGAGGATATTACTGTGTTTGTTGTTGTGTTTGCTGCTGTTGTTGTTGTTGTTGTTGTTCTTGTTTCTGTTGTTATTGTTGCTGTTGTTGTTGTTGGTGTTATTGTTGTTATTTTCGATGGTGTTGTTATTATTGTTGTTGTTGTTGTTGACGGCGGCGTTGTTGATGATGATGTTATTGTTGATGATGATGATGATTGTGGTTCCGTTGTCCTATATATAGGTAGTGGCGTAGTTCTGTTTTTTACGAATTGTACATCTTCTCCTGGTTGTAAATATGGTTTTACTTCTGATTGAGGTATCATTGAATATACTTTAACGATATCCCCTACTTCTAAATCAGTAACTGTTACTGTGTCTGGCATTCCTGCATTATTTAAAATAACCTCTGCATTGAGATCAATTGTTCCTGCCGCAAAAACTATACTTGTTGATGGTAAAACAATTGATATAAATACTAATACACTTAGTACTTTTGATAATAATTTCTTCATTAATTCCATCTCCCCTTAATTTTTTTTAAATATATTAGGAAACTTTAAAGTTCCTTAATATATCAATTTCAAACAAAATATTTTTAATATACATATTAACATTATCGACCAATTATAGATATACTTTATACTTATTCACAAAGTTGAGCAATAGGGGACATTAAAAAAATATAATGTATTATTTAAAAATTATATGGAAAATTTTTAATGTAAAGCCATATTTAAATATAGGGATATTCAAGTAGTTAAATTAAAGAAGAAAGTTTATATAAAGTTATTAACTATTTAAACGAAGTATCAATTAAGAGAATATAAAATTCATCATAGATTGTTAATAAAACTATATAATGCTTAAGTAAGTGAAGATGATAGCTTTGTTAATCATCTATTTTTATAAATTATTTAAATTAAGAGAGGCGATGTATATGAGTAGTAATAATCAAGTTTCAATTAGCGTTGAAACAATGCAGGAAATTATTAAAGAGTTAAAAGAAATTAGCAGTCTTTGCTCTACTCCACACCTGAAAATGAAAGTTGTAGGACTACAAAAGGCTGTTTCTAGTTTGCTTGAAGCGGGGATCAAAATATCTCCTAAAGATTTGATATATGAAAAAATGGTTGAAGTCAAGCAGGTTAATCCAGAGCTTCATTTTAAGTTATATATGTTATATAGAAATTTAACCAGTAACAGGATATCGGAAGTAGATGCTATGGCTTATTATGAAAGTTACTTAAGCATGTTCCCAACGGATGAGATGATATATTAGGGGGATTTCAGTTATAATAATAACATATAAAGAAGTGAATGTTGAAAATAGGAATAGAAAAATCCCTGGCGATTCCTAAAGAAAAGTTCAATATATCCGATATGATGAAATAGATAGTAAAAAAACTTTAATGGAGTTGATTTTATGAGATTAAGTAAAAATATGGCCTCTTTAAATGTATATAGAGAATACAGTAAGAATCTTACTAAGCAAAGTGGGGCGTTAGGGAGAATATCATCTGGTGTTAAAATAAATAGTGCAAAAGAAAATCCTAATGCAATTGCTCAAAGTGAGAGACTTAGAATGCAGATAAGAGGTCTTCAAATGGCGGCAAAAAACACTCAAGATGGAGTTAGCATGATTCAAACTACAGAAGGTGGTATTGAAGGTATTACTAGTAGCTTACAAAGAGTTAGAGAGCTATTGGTACAAGCTGGAGGAGCTACAACCCAAACGGATAAAGATGTTATCCAAAAGGAAATAAATCAAATGTTAAATGGCGCGGATGACATGGCAAAAAATACTGAATTTAATGGAGTTAAGCTTTTAGTTGATGATACTGTTCCTCCTAATGATAATAAGGGGTCAACCGTTATAGAAACGGTAACAGGTGCTAATGTGGGAGAAAAAATTGACATACCCAAATACAATCTAACTAGAAAAGGTTTAGACCTTAGTGATGAAAACGTGAATGTTAGTAATATAGGTGCTTCCCTAGAAAATGTAGACAAAGCCCTTGATACAATCATTAGTGCTAGAAGTAAATTTGGAGCCGTAGAGAACAGATTAGAAAGTAGTTATAATTCTACAATTGAGATAGCTGATAAAATACAATCCGCTGAAAGTGGTATAAGAGATACGGATATGGCTGAGGAAATGATGGAATATTCTAAGTATAATATTCTTATAGAAGCTGGAAATGCTATGATGGTTCAATCCAACAAGTTACCACAGGATGCATTAAGAATACTCGAGAATGTTAGAAGATAGTGAACATAGTTATGATGAACTCACTGGTTTTAATTACCAAAAATTCCATATTTTTAGATGTGGGAGTTTCCGGATACTATTAAATATAACAGGGACAAAAAAAAGATTTGATGAAAATTAAGTCTTTTTTTGTATAATATAGTTAAAATAATAGACAAATTACTACAATAATGTATAATATGAAAGGAGATTGTAAACAAGGAGTGAACTTCATAAAAATTATTAACAAGAAACATAACCCTCGAAACAGACATTTTAACAGCAGAATAGGGCAGTTTGAATCTTAAAATTAATTTAATTTATAAAAAATAGAAAAGAAAGCATTCACGAATGTAAGAAAATAGTATATAATTATAAATATATTAGATGTGAAAACAAATTTAGCTATTTTTAGTAAAAAATAAGATTTTAAGAATGATTTTCATATTATATGTCTAAGGGTACATGAAGGGAGATGAGAATTGTGGCTATAATTGGGAGTTCAGTAAGCGAAAATACGTATAACCTGTTGAAAAAGAGTATGGATGCTTCAGCGATTAGAAGTAAAGTTATTGCAAACAACGTTGCAAATATCAATACAAAAGGTTATAAGAAATTCTATGTTACATTTGAAGACACACTAAATGACAGCATGGGTGAAGATACATTAAAAACTGACAATAATAAACATATGCAAACCGGTAGCGCGAGTTCCGATATTTCAGTAAAAAAGGACGAGTCCACCAGTATGAGACAAGACGGAAATAATGTAGATATAGACCTAGAAATGACTAATCAAGCAGCAAATACATTAATGTTTAACGCACTGGTTAAGCAGGTCAATAGTAAGAATGCACTTACAAGTTATATTATAGGAGGAGGTAAATAGTACAAATGAATAATGTTTTTAGGGGAATGAGAATAAGTTCTAGTGGACTCACAGCAGAAAGATTAAGGATGGACACCATAGCTTCTAATGTAGCAAATGTAGCTACCACTAGGGGAGAAAATGGACAACCGTACATAAGAAAAATAGCTGTATTTCAAGAAAATCTGCAACAAGAATTAGATAAAACTACAGGCACATATAAAGATAGTTTTAAAGGGGTAAAGGCTGTTGGTATTGAAAATGATAAATCACCTTTAAGGCGTGTTTATAATCCTTCCCATCCAGATGCAGATAAAGACGGGTATGTGAAAATGCCAAACGTAAACATTTTAAATGAAATGGCGGATATGATTGCATCTACAAGAGCATATGAGGCAAATGTAAATTCTATGAATGCTATAAAAGGTATGTTTTCTAAAGCTTTAGAAATCGGTAAATAGGAGGGTGATTTATGAATATTAATGCTTATGTTAATAATACGAAAATATTTAATGAACTTCAAAAGAATACTGTAGAGGGTGAGAATAAAAGTACTGATTTTCTGGATACATTAAAAGAAAAATTAAATGAGGTTAATGATAAACAAATAGAATCAGATAACCTTACTCAAAAGTTTATAAAGGGTGAAGAAGAGGATGTACATAAGGTAATGTTATCTACAGAAGAAGCTAAACTGTCACTGGAACTAGCAGTACAAATTAGAAATAAACTTGTGGATGCCTATCAAGAATTTAATAGAATGCAGATATAGTAAGGGGGGCAGCATATGAGTAAGCTATTTGAAATGAAGAATAAAATTTCGCAAGGCTTTGGTAAATTAAGTAAAAGTAAAAAAATAGCTTATAGTTTACTTGCAGGCGTGATTATAGTAGCCCTTGGATCTTTTATAGTAGTGGCATCGAAAACTAAGTATGATGTGTTATTTTCAAATATGACACCAGCGGATTCAGGTGCTATTGTAGCTAAGTTAAAAGAAAAAAAAGTTACATATCAGGTAACTGGTAATTCTATACTAGTGCCTAAGGCGGATATTGATAGCCTTAGAATGGAACTTATGTCAGAGGTTAAGATTACAGAGGGAAGTCAAGGATTTGAACTTTTTGATAATGGAAAAATGGCACCTACAGATACAGAAACTAAAATTATGTATCAACGGGCTTTAGCTGGAGAGATTGAAAGAGCTATTAAGTCGTTTCCTGAGATTGAAGGAGCTAAGGTTAATTTGGTTTTACCAGAAAATACAGCTTTTGTTCGTGAAACAGAGCCAGCTAGTGCTTCTGTTGTATTAAAACTTAAGCCAGATACTAAACTTGCCAATGAACAGGTAAAGGCAATAGTTGCATTGTTAACCGGAGCTGTAGAAAATCTTCCAAAGGAAAATGTAAGTATAGTATCTGATAAATTTTTGCTTTTAACTGAGGGTTTATATGATAAAGAAAAAGATACTTTAACGGGTTCTACAGATAAGCAACAAGTATTAAAAGCGCAAATTGAAAAGGAATTAGAAACAAAAATAATGAAGGTCCTAGAGCCTATATATAAAAGCGGAGTAAGAGTTTCCGTTAATACAGAGCTTGATTTTGATGCAATTCAAAGAAAAAATATTACCTATGATGAAAAAAAGGGAGCAGTAGTGAGTTCACATGACATTGAGACATGGAATGGAGGCACTAGCACTGGTTTATCCACTAGTCCTGTAGATGAGGCTGCAAAAAACACTTCACCTACAACTACTAAGGATGGAAATATCGTGAATAAAGAGTCAACAAAAAATTACGAGAACTCAAAAACAGAAGAAGACCTAGTGAAGGCACCTGGGGGAATTAAAAGAATTACTACTTCAGTTGTATTAGACGGTAATTTAGATCAAAATACTAAAACTTCTGTAAATAATTTAGTTGCGCAAGCTATAGGGTACTCTGAAGGGAGAAAGGACTCTATAAGTGTAGAAGGAATGTATTTTAATAGTGACAGTAAAAAGCAGGCGGAAAAGGCACTGCTAGATATAGCAAATGCTGATAAAGCAGCTGCGAAAAAAGTGACATACACTCGTATTGGATATGGAGTTTTAGCTATCTTATTATTTATTATATTGCTTCTTGTAATTCGTAGGTCTAATAAGAAGAAGGAAATAGCATCTGAAGGCATTGATATGATAATTGGAGATAATATTCCTCCAAAGCAGGAAGAATTTTTTGCTCCTATTGAATTTGAAGTTAACAGTGAAAAATCCAATATGGAAAAACAAGTTAAGAAGTACGCGGCAGAGAAACCAGAACAAGTTGCAGATATAATTAAGTCTTGGCTGACGGAAGATGAGAGGTGATAAATAATGGCTAAAGGTGAAAAACTTACGGGAATTCAGAAGGCGGCTATATTATTTATAACCTTAGGCCCAGACGCTTCATCAGGTATAATAAAGAAATTACCAGAAAAGGATATTCAAAAGATAACTTATGAAATTGCTAATATAGTTTCAGTTAAAGCTGATCAAAGACAGGCAATTCTAGATGAATTTATGGAAATGAATAAGGCAAAGGATTTCCTTTTAGAAGGTGGAGTTGACTATGCGAGGAATTTGCTTTCAAAAGCACTTGGTAACCAAAGGGCGAAAGAGATATTGGACAAGGTTATGGAAGAAACTCAACAATATAGACCCTTTGCTATTGCAAGGAAAGCAGATGCACATCAACTTTTGAATGTTATAGCTAATGAGCATCCGCAGACCATAGCACTTATTATGTGTTACATGCAGCAAGATAAAGCAGCGCAGATAATGTCAGCTTTGCCACTGGATTTGCAAAGTGAAGTATCTTTTAGAATTGCAACTATGAGCAGTATTTCTCCTATGGTTGTTAAAGAAATTGAAAAAGTTTTAGATGCAAAATTGTATTCCGTTATTAGAACTGATACTACTGTGGTTGGTGGAATCGAATCCTTAGTAGGTATTTTAAATCAAGTAGATAGAACTACTGAAAAGAATATTACCGAGGGTTTAGAGCGAGAAGATGCAGAACTTGCAGAAAAGATTAAAGAATCTATGTTTGTATTTGAGGATATTATCACCTTGGATGATGTTGCAATACAAAGAATTTTAAGAGAAGTAGATACTAAGGACTTATCTCTTGCATTAAAGGGATGTTCAGAAGAAGTGGCAAATAGCATATTCAAAAATCAATCTAAGAGAGCCGCAGCATCTTTAAAAGAAGACATGGAGTTCCTAGGACCAGTTAGACTTATGGATGTTGAAAAAGCACAACAAAAAATTGTTGGTATTTTGCGAAGGTTAGATGAAGCTGGTGAAATTGTACTTTCAAGGGGTGGTGAAGATGCGCTCATCCTTTAATGTTATAAAAAATTCAAGAGTTATAAATCAGGGAAATAAGGAAATAAACACCCAGTTAAGTAGGTCTTCTGATGGAGAAATCCTGGAGAAAAATAATGAAACCCAAATGGATAATATTACTAGTTATGAAAATATAGCTAGTAATATAGTAGAGAATGCACAAAAAGAAAGCGAAAAAATTATTTCCAAAGCTTTTGTGGATGCAGCAGAGGCAAAAGCACTAGCATTTAAAGAGGGGATAGAAGAAGGACACAAGGAAGGTTATGAAAATGGTTATAATGAAGCTATTGAAGCGGCAAGGCAGGAGGCTCAGAAAATTAGAGGGGATGCTGATTCTATATTAGTTGCAGCAAAAGCGGAGTATAATGATTATTTAATAGAAAAAGAACAACATATAAAAGCCTTAGTTGTAAGTATAGCTGAAAATATATTAAAAAGAGAAGTCGTGGAGAAAAATGCCTTAGACGAAATGATTTTTAATTGTATAAAAGATGAAAGAAATATAAAATCTTATATTATAAAAAGTAATAGTTCTCATTTTGCTGCCATAAAGGATCAAATTGAAAATTGGAAAGGAAGACTTGCTTTTCAAGGTGATATATTTGTAATAGAGGATGATTTTTTAGACGATGGAACTGCTGTTATTGAAAAAGATACAGGTAAAAGTATTGTAAGTATATCTTACGGTATAGAAAAAATAATAGAAATTTTTCAGCAGGAGCAAATACAAATTTAGAAGGGCGAGAACTATTATGATAGATCTGAATTTTGAGTATTTAATGAATAAAATTCCTGATATTAACTACACTTACTGCGAAGGTGTGGTAGTTAATGTTATAGGACTTACTATTGAAGTTCAAGGAATAACGGCTTTTGTTGGTGAAGTGTGTAAAATTTATAATATATCAAATGAGGAAATTACCTGTGAAGTTGTTGGATTTAGGGACAAAAATGTAATTCTAATGCCACTTGGGGAACTAGTGGGCATATCGCCAGGATGCATAGTAGTGCCAACTGGTAGTCCACTGACCGTTAAATGCTCAGATGAATTGTTTGGAAAGGTCCTAGATGGTTTAGGTAATCCATTAAAAGGCCCTGAAATTAGCAAATACACAACGTATCCACTTAATGCATCCCCTCCAGATCCTCTAAAAAGACGTAGAATAACAGAGATTTTACCTACTGGAATTAGAGCCATTGATGGTTTTTTAACTTGTGGCGAAGGGCAAAGAATTGGTATCTTTGCAGGTAGTGGAGTAGGCAAGAGTACAACTCTTGGAATGATAGCAAGAGAAGCAAAAGCAGAGGTAAATGTTATAGCACTTATTGGAGAAAGAGGACGAGAAGTACTGGATTTTATAGAAAAAGACTTAGGCGAAAAAGGGATGAAAAAATCAATTATTGTATGTGCAACTTCTGATAAGTCGGCCCTAGTAAGGTTAAAGGGGGCATTTACAGCTACAGCTATTGCAGAATACTTTAGAGATCAAGGAAAAAAAGTCATTCTAATGATGGATTCAGTAACAAGATTTGCCATGGCACAGCGAGAAATTGGACTAGCTATAGGAGAGCCCCCAGCTACTAAAGGCTATACTCCATCAGTGTTTGCAATGTTACCTAAATTAATGGAGCGTAGTGGAATGTCACTCAAGGGATCTATTACAGCTTTTTATACAGTACTTGTGGATGGTGATGATTTTAATGAACCAATAGCAGATGCTGTTCGAGGTATACTAGATGGACACATAGTTTTATCTCGATCACTAGCTTCAAAAAACCATTATCCAGCTATCGATGTTCTAAGTAGTGTAAGCAGGTTAATGTCTGAAATTGCGACAGTGGAACATAAACAAGCTGCTTCAACAGCAAGGGAGCTTATGGCAACTTATAAAGATTCTGAAGATTTAATAAATATTGGAGCCTATGTAAAAGGAAGTAGTGAAAAAATTGACAAGGCAATTAAGTATAATGATGCGATAGAGTCTTATTTAAAGCAGGGTATAAATGATACTACAGATTTTAACCTTAGCTTAGAATTGCTGAAAAACATGTTTAATGATATTCCATAAACCTAGATTATTAATTAGAGATTCTTAGATTGGTTCTCATAGAGGAGGAGTTTTAAATTGGGAGAGGTATATAAGTTTAGATTGCAAAAGCTTCTTGATATTAGAAAAGATATTGAAGATAAAAGCAAACTCCAATTTAAAGAAGCACAAAGAGAAAAAGAATTGGTGGAGGACCAGCTAAATAAATTAAAGGTAAAATATGAAATCTATAGGAATATAGATTCATATGAATCAGTTATTGAGCAGAAAATGAAACAAAATTATTTAAATGCTCTAAATTTGGCTATTGACGAAACCGCAGTAGTTTTAGATGGCAAAGAGGAGATTCTAGGTCGAAAAAGACAAGAATTGAAACAATGTCAAGTTGAAAAGAAGACTGTTGAGATTTTAAAAGAAAATCAACAGAGCGCTTTTTTTAAAGAGCAGAATTTAATAGAACAGAAAACTAATGATGAGTTTGCACTTTATGCTTTCATTAGAAATAATCACAAGGAGGGGAGGTGAAAAAAATGAACGTAAATAATGTCATGACATATGCTACTTCTAAAAAAATTGATGCTCCAAAACAAATAAATAAAAGTGAAGAGTTTAAAAAGGTTTTAGGTAATCATGAATTGAATTCTAAGAATTTTTCAAATGAAAATATCCAGAAAAAAAACAATAAAGACCAGAATTCAGGTAAAACCAATAATGGAAGCTTGGATAAAGTAAATAACGAAAATCAGAGCGATGATGTTAAAAACAATGATGTTGAAAAAACCACAGTGGAGGCTAGTGCCCCAAAGGATTTAAACAGCGCTTATGATAATAATGAAGTAAAAGCAAAGATAGTTAATATCATAGAAAAATCTATTGGTTTACTAAAGCAAAACACTGAGAAACTTTCAAAGGAAGCTGTGGGTGAAGAATCTGGGGACCAGATGGCTCAAATGCAGCAGCTACTACAACTTTTCAACAATCTACTTCAAAGTTTAGAGAAAACTCCAGCCACGCTTAAAGGGGGGGATGAGCTTAATCCTATTACCTTAGAGACTTTAGTCGGGGCAGAGCAATTAATTCCTGATGCAAAGAGTATTTTTAAAAACAGCCTTAGTGAAATAGCTACACTACAAGAAAAATCAAAAGGATTAGTGGGCGCGAAGCAATTCATTCCTGATGCAAAGAGTATTTTAGAAACCGGCCTTAGTGAAATAGGCGCATTGCAAGAAAAATCAAAAGTGAATGAAACTTTAGTAGTTATACCTCAAGAAATTGAACTTAATGCTATTAAACCAAAAGAATCAAATGACATAGAACAATTAATTGGGGGCAAGCAATTAACTCCTGATACAAAGGTTATGTTAAAAAGCAATCTTAGTGAAATAGTAGGGCTATTAGAAAAATCAGACAAGGTGCTACCTTCTCAAATAATTGAAGTTCTACAAAAACTAACGACTGTAGTAGAAGAGTTAAAAGTTCCTACGGTCCCAACTCTTAGCGAAAATAGCGAGGACAAATCAATAAAAGATAATCTGCTAAAAAAGGTAATGGAACTAAGTAATAAGACTAGTTCTGAAATTCTTCCTAAAAGCCAAATGCAAAGCTCAAATGATTCTAAAAATGGAAGCAAATTTTCAGGGAATAGTTCCTCAGAAGAAAGTTTTCTTAGTAATTTGATTAGCGAAGATAAGGATGAAATGAAAATATCAAAAGCAGTTAATTTTATGAATCAATTTGAAGCTATAAAAACTGTAGACACAGTTAAGGTACAAGCTGTTAATTTAGTCATTGATAAAAGTAATTTTACAGTAGATGTAATTAAAAATATAAAATTCATGGAAGTTAACAATATTAAGGATTTAACAGTAAAAATGAACCCTAAAGAACTTGGAGAAATAACTATAAAGCTTACTATGGAAAGTGGGATAATGAAGGCTAGTGTATCAGCTCAAAATAAAGATACTTATAATTTGTTAAATCAAAACATTCAGGATATTAGTGATAAATTAAAAAATATGGATATTAAAATTCAAAGCTTAGATATAAATATTTATGAGGATTCCACATTTTTTAATAACAACTCAAATGAGAAAAATAACAATAGAAATAAAAATAATAACACAAGTACAAATATGGATTTAGAAGATGAAGAGGATATTTCTATAAGCAATAACTATTCTATAGAAGAAAATCAAGTAAATAAATTTGTTTAAAATTTAATACTTTGTACAAAAAAATGTAAGGATGTGATAAATATGGCTATAGATGGACCAATAATAGCACCGCAAATTATACCAAGCGGTACGATTACTACCAAAGGACAAGAAAAAACACAGAAAACAACGGAAAATGGTACTGCAATTGTTCAATCAGGGAAGACGGAAGCAGAGAGTGCAGCAAGAGCAACTAACAGAGGGACTAGAATTGTTAAAAAGGGTGAAGAGATGGACAAAAACTCTTTTTTAAAAATTCTTTCAGCGGAACTTTCTAACCAAGATCCAACTAAGGGTAAGGATGGTACAGAATTTGTAGCTCAATTGGCTCAATTTGCCACACTGGAGCAGATGACAAATTTAAATAGCACTGTGGCTTTTTCAACATCGTCTTCACTAGTGGGTAAGATGGTAGCTCTTAGTAGTTATGATGCAAAGGGAGTGCAATATGGAGGCACTGTGAAGGCTGTTTATAAAGAGGCAGGTGTAACTAAACTTGCAGTACAGCTTACGGATGGTACTATGAAAAATTTTCCATCTGACACTTTGTCAGATATCTTAGATGTTCCAGATTATAGATTAGATTATATAAATGGAAACACAAGCTTTTCAAGTGCAGTAAGTTTAATGGGCAAACAGGTGGAAGCTTTGGGGCCAAAAGATGCTGATGGGAAAGATGGTAAAAACTATGCTGGTATAGTTAAAAGTGTTTTCAGGGGTACAAACGGTGTTAATTTAACTATTGCATGGCAGGAAAATGGACAAGAAATTACCAAGGATATAAATTATGCTGATATAATAAAAGTACAACAGCAAGTATCTAATGGGAAATAGTAAGGTGATATTATGTCATATAGAGTGATAAATGGTAAACTGTACGATGCAAAAGATTTTTCGGATTATTCTTATGCAAACCTGCAAGGAAATAAGGTTAAAGATAATAAAGAAATTACGGATTTTAAGCAGGTTTTAGATAAACAGATAAAAAAAGAAGAATGTTTCACCATATCCTCTCATGCAGCACAAAGGCTTAATAGTCGCAATATTGATTTTGATGATGCTGATATGGAGAAGATTAACCAAGGAATAAATATGGCAGAGGATAAAGGTGCAAAACAAGCCTTAATATTATATAAGGATATGGCACTTATAACCAGTATTAAAAATAGGACTGTAATTACTGCTTTAGACAAAAATCAAAGTGAAACAAGTATAATAACCAATATAGATAGTGTAGTTATGATATAAGCTGGACCTTTAAGGAAGCTTAACTTTGTGGAAATACAGAAGCAAAGTCATTACTAAAAAATTAGAATTACATTATAAATCTATTGGAATTTAGCTAAAAACAAAAAAAATGGAGGTAATATTATGTTAAGATCATTATATGCAGGAATAAGTGGAATGAAAGCAAATCAAGTTAAACTAGATGTTATAGGAAATAATATAGCTAACTGTGGAACTACATCTTTTAAAGGTGCAAGAGTTAGATTTCAAGATATGGTAAGCCAAAATATGTCTCAAGCATTAGCTCCAGGAGCAAGTCAAGGAGGAATTAACCCAAAGCAAGTAGGGCTAGGAGTACAAGTTGCAGGAATAGATACGTTGGTAGGCCAAGGAGGGATGCAACCAACATCTAGAAACCTAGATGTTGCTATGGATGGAGAAGGGTACTTAATGGTAGCTAAAGGTCGAACACCTGTTACAAATGATTTGGGTGTGGGTATAAATACAACAGAACATACAGCAAGTCCTCCTAGTGGAACGGATTTGTTCTACACGAGAGACGGTGCTTTAACTTTAGATAAGAATGGTAATTTATTAAATTCTGATGGGTTAAGAGTACTAGGCTATGCTATTAGTAGTGGTGATGGTACAAATGCAAGTGTAGACTATGACTTGTCTAAATCAACTACTGAGCCGCCAACTTCGCCCACTCTAACTTATGTTAATGCAGATAGCACAACTTTAACTCCAAGTGCAACACTAGTTCCTCTTGTTATACCAGAAAAAATTAGTGTTCCTGCTGATGATACTACTACTCCTCCTACTCTTGGGGGTGATTTTAGAGTCAAAACTTTTTCTATAGAAAAAGATGGAGTAATAAAAGCTGTCTTAGAAGGTGGTAAAGTAGCAATATTAGGGCAAATTGCTGTAGCTTCATTTAAAAATCCAGCAGGATTATCTAAAGTGGGGGGAAACATATATCAAAATACTTCTAACTCTGGTGCTGCAATAGTGAGAACGGGAAAGAATGTAGTTCCTGCTGATGCGGCTACGGATGCTGGTGTTGTAGACAACGGCGCAGGCTATGGTGATATGCTTCAAGGAATGCTTGAAATGTCAAATGTTGATCTAGCTGAGCAATTTACAGATATGATAATTGCAACAAGAGCCTTCCAAGCAGCAGGTAAGACAATTAGTACAGGAGATGAAATATTACAGGATATAATAGGTTTAAAGAGATAGTATAAAGTAAGGAATTCTAAAGTGAATTTGTAATAAATCTCAAATATTAAAAGTATTTGAGATTTACCAAATTCCTTTAATTTTAGTTATTTTTGAATTACAGCTTATAATAATGGATTGTAAATCGTAAATCATAGGAGGTTCCCATGATAAAACTTACAGGCTTAAATAAAGAAGAATTTATATTAAATGCTGAAGTTATAGAAAAAATTGAAACAATGCCAGAAACATTAATAACTTTAGTAAACGGCAAGAGGTATATTGTGCTTGAGAGCACAGATGCGGTAATTGATAAAATAGTAAAATATAAAAACAGGATATTTACTGGCAAGTTATAGGAGGTAGGGGCATGAAAAAACATGATAATTTGACCACTATTGGAATTCTAATTGGACTTGTGTTAATTTTGTGGGGGATGTCAGCTGGTGGAGCTAATTTGAAAATATTTTATGATCCTGCTTCCATAGCAATTACAGTAGGGGGATCTTTTGCTGCACTGCTCATAGCTTACCCTATTGGATCCATGAAGAGAGTAACGAAGGTTACTGTACAGTCTTTTAAAGAAAATACAGCATCTAGCTCTGAGATTATTAATAGCTTTACAACACTATCTAAAAAAGCAAGAAAAGAGGGGCTTTTATCCCTTGAAGATGAAATGGTACAATTAACTAATGGGTTTTTAAAAAAAGGACTTCAAATGGTAGTGGATGGTCTTGAGCCTGAAGCAATAAAGGATATTATGGAACTAGAAATAGGAGAGATGGAGCGCCGTCATACTGATGGAGCTAATATGTTAAAAGCTTGGGCAGCTTATGCACCAGCTTTTGGTATGATTGGTACCCTTATAGGACTTATACAAATGCTTGCAAATTTAAGTGACTCTTCAGCCCTAGCTTCTGGTATGGGAAAGGCATTAATAACTACATTCTATGGAGCACTACTTGCAAACCTAATATTAATTCCTATGGCACAAAATTTAAATTATAAATCTAGCATTGAAGTAAATAATCGGGAAATGATGCTTGAGGGAATACTTGCAATTCAATCCGGGGTAAATCCAAGGATTGTTGAAGAAAAATTGACATCGTACCTATCACCAGTTGACAGAGCTAAATTTACTGCGGAGCAAGCCAAAGCAGCTAGGGTGACAGATAATGTCTAGGAAAAAAAAGGGTGGAGAAGAAATGAGGACAGATGCGTGGATTGCCACTTTTTCAGATACAATGACTCTTCTTCTAACTTTCTTTGTATTATTATATTCTTTTTCCACAGTTGATGCAGCTAAGTTCAAACAAATTGCATCCTCACTTCAATCAGTACTCACAGGTGAAACTGGAAGCAGTATCTTAGAGTTTAATGTAAAAAATGGAGAAGTTCCATTAGTTGGGGAACCAATGCCAACTACAACACCAATCAAAGATACACAAGATATATATGAAAAGGTTCAAAGTTTTATAAAAAAGCAAAAACTAGAAGGTACAGTAGTAATAAAAACTGATAGTAGGGGAGTTATAATTCAACTTAAGGCAAATATTTTGTTCCAAAGTGGAAAAGCAGAAATTATAGATAATAGTAAGCCAGTGTTAAATTCAATAAATGATCTAATATCAACGCTGCCTAATGATATTGTAATAGAGGGACATACGGATAATTTACCAATTAGCAATTTTGAATATAGAAACAATTGGCAATTATCTTCTGCTAGAGCCTTAAATGTGCTTGAATATTTTGTAACAGTTAAGAAGCAACCCTATCCTGCGCGATTTAAATCTATTGCTTGCGCTGAATATCAACCTATTGTACCAAATATTAATGAAACAAATAGAGCATTAAATAGAAGAGTAAATATTTTAATTGTTGCAAGTGAAAAGGAGGCTACTAAAAAATGAGCGAAAAACCACAAAAACCAAAAAAAGGAAATAGTTTAAAAATAATTATTATAATTCTATTAGTATTAATTGTAGTAGGCGGTGCAGCTGCAGGTGCCTATATAATTGGTCAAAAAGGTTCGGGTGCCAAGACCACAGTAGTTAAAGTTGTGGAAAGTAAGGAAACAACTTTCCCATTGGAGGAATTTTTAGTAAATTTAATGGACGAGGATGGAAAGCGTTATCTAAAGGTGAAGGTTGTTATTGGGTATGAAGAAAATAAGGAGTTAGAAGCAGAACTAACAGCAAAAACACCCATAATTAGGGATGTAGTCATTGCGGCTCTTAGATCAAAAAAAACTACGGACTTTAGTGCAACAGGCGTTGATGCTATAAAGAATCAGCTAATTAAAAGTATAGATCCTATTTTAACAAAAGGAAAAGCATCCCATATATATTTTAACGATATATTGGTACAGTAGGTGGTAAAATCATGGATTTAGAATTTTGGACATTACTTTTAAAAATATTAATATTTTTACCTTTCATATTATTTTTATTATATTTATCTTTAAAATATGGTGGTAATAAACTTCAAAAATTGCAAAATGGTAGATATATGAAAGTAATAGACCGAATTGCACTATCTAAGGATAATAGCATTATGGTTGTAAAAATCGGAGAAAAAGCCTATGCAGTTTCTTCTAGTTCTAAGGAGATTAATATTTTATTTGAGTTGCCAAAGGAAGAGATTAGTACAATTGAAAATATTAAAGAGCTACCTCAGTATGATGACATGAAGGAACTATTCAAAAAACATATTATGAAAAAGGGTGCTAAAGATGAAAATAAAAAATAAAAACCTGATTATTTTTGCTTTGATTATGGTAATAGTGGGGATTGTTACAATAAAAGTAGTAAATGCTGCTCCACAAACGCTACCAATACCAAAAATTAATCTTTCTATTGATAAAGCAACTACGCCAACGGATTATGTAGATAATATTAAGTTGTTAATGGTTCTTACTATACTTACCTTACTCCCTTCATTTATTATAATGACTACCAGTTTTGTAAGGATAATCATAGTGCTATCCTTATTTAAAAGTGCTATTGGTGTCCAACAGGCAATACCAAAAGAGGTTATAATTGGACTAGCTCTATTTTTAACATTTTTTACTATGGCACCAACCTTTACAAAGATAAATAAGGATGCATTAACTCCCTATTTGAATAATAAAATAACTCAATCCGTTGCCATTGATAAAGGGTCTAAACCCATGAGGGATTTTATGTTAAAACAGACCAGAGCTAAGGACTTAAAACTTTTTTTAGAGGTGGGAAAATTAGAAGATACAGTTAAAAATGAAGTTGATGCAAAGGGCAAAGTAGTAATGAGCAAAGGAAAGCCTAAACTCACCTATGATAAAGTACCTCTATATGCAGTGGTACCTTCTTTTATAATAAGTGAACTAAGGCGAGCTTTTGAAATGGGATTTTTATTATTTATACCTTTTATCATAATAGATATTGTTACGGGTAGCATTCTTATGGCTATGGGAATGATGATGCTACCGCCAGTTATGATTTCTCTCCCATTTAAATTATTGTTATTCATTATGGTAGATGGTTGGAATCTACTTGTAAAATCATTGATTATGAGTTTTAGTTGAGGTGAATTAAATGACAGAGAATATTGTATTATCTGTAATAAAAGATGCTATTCAAACTGCAATATTGGTATCGGCTCCTATACTTATTGTAGCAACTTTAGTAGGGTTAATAGTGAGTATATTTCAAGCTACTACTCAAATCCAGGAGCAAACATTGACTTTTGTGCCAAAGTTACTTGCAGTAGCACTTATTGGTTTATTAATGGGTAGTTGGATGCTTCACACAGTAGTTGATTTTACTACTAGGATTTTTGAACTTATTGCTAATATGGGAGGTTAGGTGGAGATATATTGATTAATACAGCTTATTATTTAGGCTTTATAATGGTGCTACTGCGAATATCAGCCTTCGTCATTGGCATACCAATTTTCTTTCCTAAGGGTACTCCTGCAATGGCTAAAGTTGGATTTTGTGCTGTTTTCACTTTTCTGATTTTGCCAGGCGTTAATTATGAAAATGTAAGCTTAATTACGAGTAACGCTGGACTCATAAAATTCTGTATAGATGAGGTTATTACTGGACTCGCATTAGGATACATAACAAAGTTTTGTTTTTTCTCAGCCCAGATGGCAGGTCAGCTTATGGATTTCCAAGTTGGGTTTTCCATGATGAGCATGTTTGATCCTATATCTAATGAGAATGTTACACTGCTTGGAAGGTTACTTTACTGGGTAAGTATGGTAATGTTTTTTGTTGTAGATGGCCATCATATGTTAATTAGGGCGATAATTGATTCTTTTAACATTATTAATATTGGAAAGTTTATACTATCACAAGGAACAGCTATGATGATGGTGAAAATTTTCATAGAATTTTTTACACTTGGATTTAAAATAGCAATACCAATTATTTTGATAATTATTATAACAGATTTATCTATGGGACTAGTGTCAAGAACTGTACCACAATTAAATGTTATGATTTTAGGTATGCCAATAAAAATACTAGTAGGACTCAGTTGCTTTGCTTTAGTACTACCTATTGTCATAAAATTAATAGTAAATTCTTTTTACACTATACCAGATATAATTAAAGCTTTCTATAAGGTAATACCTATGCTAATTTTTGTCTCAGCGGATAGCGGTGAAAAAACCGAAGAAGCTACTCCAAAAAAGAAAAGTGATTCAAAGAAAAAGGGTCAAGTAGCAAAGAGTAAGGAATTATCATCTACCGTTACACTACTCACCTCAACAGTTTTGCTCATAATGCTCGGTTCTTATATATTAGACACTTTAAAAGGTGTAGTAAGTCTTTTCTTAAACAATTATTTAACCTTGAATGTAAATGAGTATACTCTTAGAACTGTGCTTCTTGTTTCCGCAATGAAATCTGGGCTTGTGGTTTTACCAATTTTGGTGCCTATTATGATAATGGGAGTGGTGGCAAGTTTAATGCAATCTGGTTTTATACTTACTGGTGAACCACTTAAACCTGATTTAAAAAAACTAAGTCCTATAAGTGGATTTAAGAAAATTTTTTCTACAAGATCCCTGGTGGATTTACTAAAAAATTTAGCTATAGTTACCACCATAGGAATAGTAGCTTACAATTTTATCAAAGACAATTATTTGCAAATGATGAATTATGGAAGTCTGAAAATAGAGGCCATTTTAGTTGTTTTTGGGAAATTGGTAATAGACATATTTTTTAAAATCGCCATAATTATGCTTATAATATCTGTAATTGATTTTGCATACCAAAAATATAAGCATAACAAAGAACTTAAAATGAGTATGCAGGAAGTTAAAGAGGAATACAAACAACAAGAAGGAGACCCGCAGATTAAATCGAAAATTAGGCAAAAGCAAAGAGAAATGGCATCAAGTAGAATGATGCAATCAGTTCCCGATGCGACTGTGGTTATCACAAACCCTACTCATCTAGCTATTGCTATTAAATATGAGCAGGGGGGCGAAGGGGCACCAATAGTTGTGGCTATTGGTGCAGATAATGTGGCTATAAAAATAAAAGAGCTTGCTAAAGAAAATGATATCCCAATTATTGAAAATAAACCACTAGCAAGGTTAATATATAAAGAATTAGATATAGGCTCGGAAATTCCAACGGAAATGTATGGAGCTGTGGCAGAGATATTGGCACTGGTATACAAATTAAAGAAAAGAAAGTAGTGGAGGGTAATTGTGGCTGAAAAAGTAAGAATTAACATAAAAAATAATATGGATATTTTAGTAGCATTTGGGGTAATGGGGATAATTTTAATGATAATAATTCCATTACCGCCAAAGCTTCTTGATGTAATAATTGCACTGAATATTACACTAGCAGTTGTAATTTTACTATTAACAATGTTTACAACAGAAGTTTTGCAATTTTCAGTTTTCCCAACATTACTGCTTATTACAACGCTTTTAAGATTGGGGCTAAATATTTCATCTACAAGGCTAGTATTAACAGAAGCTTATGCAGGAGATATAATTGAAGCCTTTGGTGAATTTGTTGTTGGAGGTAATTATGTAGTTGGAATAATTATTTTCTTAATAATAATTGTTATACAATTTATAGTTATTACAGCAGGTGCAGGTAGAGTTTCTGAAGTTTCTGCCAGATTCACTCTAGACGCTATGCCAGGTAAACAGATGAGTATTGATGCTGATTTGAATGCAGGTGCTATAACTGAAGAAGAGGCAAGAGCGAGAAGAACAAAATTGCAGGATGAAGCTAGTTTTTATGGAGCAATGGATGGAGCTTCTAAATTTGTAAAGGGAGATGCAATAGCTGGTATAATTATTACCATGATCAATATTTTTGGTGGGATAATTATAGGTGTATTGATGCTTAAAATGCCAATTGCAAAAGCTGCAACTACTTATGTACGACTTACAGTAGGGGATGGTCTTGTAGGCCAGATTCCGGCGCTTTTAATATCAGTTGCCTCTGGTATTCTAGTTACGCGGTCTGGTAGCACTACAAACTTAGGAACTCAAGTAACGGCGCAACTTACAGCATTTCCAAAGGTTATTGCCCTAGCGTCAGTGGTATTATTAGTTTTGGCTGCTATTCCAGGTATGCCTCATCTTGTTTTTATTTTGCTAGCAATGGCTACGGCAACCAGTGCATATTTCTTGCATAAGGATGAAAAAGATCAAAAAATTATGAGAATAGAAAATGATGAACAAGAAAATTTTGAAACTGAAAACAGAGAACCAGAAAATGTAATGAGTCTGATTTCTGTGGAACCTATGGAAATAGAAATAGGATATGGACTAATCCCTCTGGCAGATGAGGCTACAGGGGGAGATCTATTACAACGAATAGCTTCAGTAAGAAGACAATGTGCCCTTGAAATGGGGATTGTTGTTCAACCTATTAGAATTAAAGATAATTTGCAACTTAAAACAAATGAATACGTAGTTAAAATTCGTGGAACTGTAATAATTAAAGGTGATTTAATGCCAAGCATGTTACTTTGTATTGACCCTAGTTCTGAAGATATTAATATACAAGGTATTAATACAATTGAACCCACTTTTGGACTGCCGGCAGTGTGGATAAATAATGATCAAAGAGAAGATGCAGAAATAAAGGGACTAACAGTTGTAGATCCAACTACTGTAATGGTCACTCATTTAACAGAAACTATTAAAACTCATGCATTTGAACTCTTAGGTAGGCAGGAAACTAAGCTATTAATTGATTCTGTAAAAGAAAAATATAATACTGTAGTGGAAGAATTAATACCAGATCTTATGACTATTGGTGAGGTTCAAAAGGTTCTTCAAAGCTTACTTAAAGAAAGAGTAGCTATAAAGGATATGGTTACAATACTCGAGTCCTTGGCGGATAATTCTAGAATAACTAAGGATTTAGAAGTATTAACAGAATATGTTCGTTTTTCTTTGGGAAGAAGTATCTGTAATGGATTAGTTGACGATAATGGAAGTATAACAATTATGACGCTTTCACCTGAAGTTGAAAATATTATTTCAAGTAATATTCAAAAGTCCCTACAAGGATCTTTTCCAGCAGTAGATCCGGGTACCACAGGTAAGATATTGAATTCTATTAAAAATAATATTAGCACAATTTATTTTCATAATAATCAACCAGTAATACTAGTATCTCCAAAGATAAGGCCAGCTTTTAGAAAATTAATTGAAATGGTATTTCCTACTATTTGCGTGCTTTCTCTCAATGAGATACCAAATGAAGTTGAGATTAAAACTGAAGGGGTTGTGACTCTACAATGATTATAAAACGATATGTAGTGAATAACATGAACGAAGCCATGACAAGAATAAGATATGAACTAGGCTCGGAAGCTGTAATTATAAGTCAAAGGAAAATCCGAAAACCAGGAATAAAAGGATTATTTTCACACAAGATAATTGAAGTTACTGCAGCTATTGAAAATGAAACAAGTGAGCAAAATCAAGATGTGAAAGAAAGCATCGAAGCAATTAAAAAAGTTGTGGAGCAGCAAAATGAAATTAAAGCCTATCCTAGGGAACCTGAAAAACAAGTTAGCAACCTACATAAAAATTCGGGGTATGCAAAGGAGAACAATACTGTTAACAAAAAGGCTAACAGTATTGATTCCACAACTGACCTAATGAGCGAAATGAAACAAATGAAAACTATGATAAGTGAACTCTCACTTATGAGTGAGCTAGCAAGTTCAAATAAACTTACCAATGATAATATCCCAGGAAATAATAATAAAAGTGATATAGAAAAAATGTTAGAAGAGAATGATGTAGATAGTGAAATTATCGTAAATGTAATGATGAAAATTCAAAATTTTAAAACTAAAGATGATGTGCAAACTAGTGAATATGAAAAATTGAAACTTGTGCTAAAAGAAATGATTCATGTTACTAAGCCGAGTTTACAAGGAAGAATAGTTATGGTAGGACCAACAGGTGTAGGGAAAACTACAACTATTGCAAAACTTGCAGGAAGGCTAGCGCTAGTGGAGAAGAAAAAAGTGGGACTAATTACTGTAGATACTTACAGAATTGGTGCAGTTGAACAGCTTAAAACTTATGCTGATATTATGAACATACCTTTTAAAGTAGTATACAATATGAAGGATATGGATGATGCTATAGAGTCTATGAATGAATGTGAGGTAGTATTAATTGATACTACTGGAAGAAGTAGTAAAAACAAAATGCAAATCTCTGAACTCCGAACTTTTGTTGAAAAAGCAGATACAAAAAACATCAATTTAGTACTAAGTTCTACAACAAAGAACAAAGATATTAAATATATTATTGAAGGATATCAAATTTTGAATTATAATAGTATAATAGTAACTAAATTAGACGAAACTTCCACTTATGGTTCCGTACTTAATATATTAGAAACTGCCAAAAAACCCTTAAGTTTTGTGACAACTGGTCAAAATGTACCTGATGATATTAAAGAGTTATCCGAGGACAAAATTATTAGTCTTATATTAGGAGAGGATACTGTATGCTAGACCAAGCACAAGGACTTAGACAAATGGCATCGGAAAATCTTAATAGTGTTGATATTAAGCCTAGAATTATAACAGTTACCTCTGGTAAAGGTGGAGTGGGAAAAAGTAATATAGTAGTTAATTTATCTATTGCACTTCAAAAGAGGGGTAGGAAAGTTATGATTTTTGATGCGGATATAGGCATGGGAAATGATGATATTATAATGGGATGCTCTTCAAGGTATAACGTATTTGATGTTATAAGCAATGGTAAAGAAATTGAAGATGTTGTAATAAATGGACCATTTGGGGTGAAACTTCTTCCAGGAGGTTCCGCTATTATGAAAGTTGAGGACTTGACAGAAATTCAAAGGGGTGTATTTTTAAATAAACTCACTGCTTTAACAGGACTAGATTATATAATAATGGATACTGGCGCTGGTGTAAATAAAAGTGTTTTGGGTTTTATTGCTTGTTGTGAGGATTTAATAATTGTAACAACTCCAGAGCCTACTTCACTAACAGACGCATATAGTCTACTTAAGGCTGTTAAGCATTTTAAAATTAAAGATTCTGCGAAAGTTATAGTGAATAGATCCTTAGATAATAATGAAGCTAATATGACTTTTAATAAGTTTAACAATGCTGTTACTAAATTTCTTGATATGAAATTAGAATATTTAGGTAAAATAAGTGAAGATAAAAAATTAGCTTATGCAGTAAGAGCTCAACAACCTGTAATTCTAAGCTATCCGAGTTCAGAGTCTGCTCGGGATATAAATAGTATTGCAAGTAAAATTGAAGGTATGAATGATAAGACAAGTAGCATGGGTATAGAAGGATTATTTAAGAAAATTTTCAGTATTTTTTCATAAGGGGTTGGAGTAGTGATTAAGATTGATTTTGCCATAAACAAGAAAGTGGAAATATTAGTTGACGAAAGATATTACAATACTAACATACAAGATTTAACAGAGGAATATATAGCAATTAGTATTCCTCTGAGTGGAGGTCAATATGTTCCATTGTCAAGGGGAGATATTATAGATGTGATTTATTATGAAGAGGAAAATCTTTATAGGTTTAAGTCTTCAGTTATAGGACGTAAAATTGAAAATATACCTATTTTACTTATATCAAAACCTCTGGAAATAGAAAAGATTCAAAGAAGAAAATATGTTAGGATATCATTGATAAATACTGCTAAATATAAAAACCTTAAGGATCAGCCTAAAATAAGTCCAAAGGCCATAGATGAGAGCGAATATTTGAAGGCTTCAATAGTTGATTTAAGTGGTGGTGGCATGAAGGTCAGAGTATCAGAAGAAATTGTGAAGAATGATTTTATTTTGGTGAATTTAACGGTTAATAACGAAGAGATACATATAGTGGGACAAGCAAAGAGAATCCAAAAAGATGATGAAGGTAGATTTGTTTGTGGACTTAGCTTTGAATTTTTAGATAATTTAACAAGGGAAAGAATAATTAAATACATATTTCAACTTATGAGAGAACAGATGAAAAAAATTTAGGAGGCGTTTATATGTCCATAGCGAGTTTAGCTGATGTGCGAGAGCAAATTGTTAAAACCAATATACCCTTAGTTAAATATATCGCATCTAGAGTAATAATTGGAAAAACCAAATATGTGCAATATGAAGATTTAATTAGTTATGGAATGGTTGGACTTATGGATGCACTAGGAAAATTTGATGCAACTAAAGGCATGAAGTTTTCAAGTTATGCATCAATAAGAATAAAAGGTGCTATGATTGATGAGCTTCGTAAGAATAGCCCCATCTCTAAGGGCGCTATGGATAAGCTTAATAGGTATAATGAAGCAATTGAGAGGCTACAGAAGCTTCTTTATAGAGAGCCTTCAAATCATGAAGTTGCAAAGGAACTCGGAATTACAATTGATGAGGTAGCTGATATTGAGAATAATATAAATTATATATCTGTAGTTTCACTAGAAGATCTAATATTTTCGGATGAGGATGAAATGCCACTTAGTGGTACAATTAAGGATGATAAAAGTCCAAGCCCAGAAAAATTATTAGAGGAAAAAGAGCAAATTGAATATTTATCCTTAGGCCTCGATAACCTAAAAGAGAAAGATAAAATGGTTTTAACATTATATTATTACGAAGGACTTACACTAAAAGAAATAGGAAATATTTTGGATGTATCTGAATCAAGAGTATGTCAACTTCACAGTAGGGCGCTTGTAAATCTAAGAAAAGCTCTTGTAAAACTGAAATATGAAATAGTATAGAATTTGGAGTGAATTATATGACGGGTTTATTAATTTTTATTGGATTAATTCTTGTAATTTTAAATGTCTTATCTATAAAAAAGCAGAACAAGTCCTTTAAAGGAGCTCTAGGAAATGCCATAGAAAATACTAACGATTATGACATTAGAATAGGAGAGCTTAGACGAGAATTTTCTGAAAGTATTTTGGAACTTCAAAGTGAATTAGTGCAAATTAAAGAAATTATGAAAAAAAATGAGGTCACAAATAAAAATTTAGATACTTCATATATAGAGCAAGCTAAACATAGAGAAAACATAGAGGAAATTGATGATGAAAACAAAAATGAAATTATTATAGATGAAGTGCATAATAAAAACAGTGAAAAGCTAGAGGAAATAAAGAGACTATTTGCCGAAGGATTATCTGTGGGAGAAATATCGGAAATATTGTATTTAGGTAAGGGGGAAGTACTATTAATAAAGGATTTATATATAAGATAAAAAATTTAATAGGCTTTCTAAGTGATAGTAAAATTCTAATAGGAATAGGAATTGGCCTGATTATTTCTGCGGTTTTATTAAGTGGTGCAAAGATAAATTATGAAATGAGTAAAGGTAAGGTGGAAATAAAGGCTAGAGGATATGGAATGCGTTACCCTGATGAAATGCCAATTATTAATAATAAGGATGTGGGAAAATGATTAGAGGTCTTTACACAGCAGTGACAGGACTCATAACTGGAGAAGCTAAACAAAGTATAGTAGCTAATAATTTAGCAAATGCCAATACAAATGGTTTTAAAAGTGAAAATCTTTCTATTAAAAAATTTGATGATGTATTAATACAAAACTATGATAAAATTGTAAATGGCAAAAATACTAAAAATACTATTGGTTCTTTGAGTATGGGAAGTAGAATCGATGATATAAACACAGAATTTACTCAAGGTCTTATTCAGACAACAGATAAATCCACAGATTTTGCAATTGAAGGAAAAGGATTTTTTACAGTACAAAGGAATGATGGTATTAATAATAAGGATTATTACACTAGAAGCGGTAATTTTCATGTTGATGGACAGGGCTATTTAGTAACAGATAGCGGAGACAAGGTGTTATGTAAAAACAAAGCAACAAATGCAGTACAACCACTATTTGTTGGTGAAGCTAAACTTAAAGCTGATAAATACGGAAATATCTCAGTTAATGGTGAAAATTTATATAAATTAAATACAGTGGACTTTGCAGATTATAAAACTCTTAAAAAAGTTGGAGACAATTTGTTTGAAGGAGTAAATCCAATGCAAAATCAAAATATTACAGTTAGACAAAACGCACTAGAAAAATCTAATGTTAATATTACAAATGAAATGATAAATATGATGACAATTTTGAGAAATTTTGAAAGTAATCAAAAAGTTTTACAAGCAATGGATGAAACACTCGGAAAAGCTGTTAATGATGTTGGTACAGTAAGATAAAACATTTAAATAAGGGGGAATGTAGCAGATGTTAAGACTTTTATGGAATAGTCAAAGCTCTATGATGGCTCAACAAGAAAAATTAGATTGTATATCAAATAATATTGCAAACGTAAATACTAATGGTTATAAAAAAATTAATGCAAATTTTAAGGACCTTGTTTACGAGTCACTTGACAGAAATGGATACCCAGTATCTTCTGATAAAAATGGTAAGTCCATACTTCAAAACGGTACTGGTGTTAGGCTAGGAGAATGGACAAGAGATAATATGCAAGGCGGTGTTACAAATACAAACCTTCCAACGGATTTGGCTATAGATGGTACAGGCTATTTTGAGGTGGTTCAGCCGGATGGTAGTAAAGCCTATACAAGAACAGGCAATTTTCTCACAGATTCAAGTGGTACCATAGTTGATCAGGGGGGAAATAGATTAAGTATAGTTGATGCACAGGGTAATAATATTAACAGAGTGAATGGACCTTATAAATTCAATAGGAACAATTTTAATGTAGATGACAAGGGTGTTGTAACTATAAAAGGAAGCACTGGAAACGTATCTCTTGGAAAAGTGAAAATTGCAAATGTTGTAGGTGACAATTCAATGATTTCTATAGGAGACAGTTTATTTATGCCAAAGCCTGGTGCACAGGTTGTGCAAAGTAATGATTATTCTGTTATGCAGGGATATTTAGAACTATCTAATGTTGATATGGCAACAGAAATGACGGATATGCTTGTGACTCAAAGGGCATTTCAACTTAGTTCTTCTACTTTAAAAACTGCTGATGAAATGTGGCAAATGGCTAATAATTTACGCAAATAAATTTATTGTTAAAATGGACATGCTTTTATAGGCATGTCTATTTTGGCTTGATTTAAATAATAAAATAAAAACAGTTTTAATTAAAGAGTTACCCTCATATATTAATATTAAAGTGCGTAATAATATGATCTGGGGGGAAAGTAAATGGGAATAGGATATGTATTTGGGTGTTTACTTAGTATATTGCTATGGAGACTAGATAGGCAAGGCTTATTTAATTCCTTTAATATAAAATTAAGGAAAAAAATAAAAAATATATATGTGGTGCAAACTTTATATTTTTCTGCTGTAATTGTTATATATATTGGGCTTGCTTTCATGGAAAATAGTTCTATTATAAAAAGTACTGAGTTATACAATGCCTTGGCGGCTTTTATAGTAATAGATATAAGTAATACAGAGAGAAAGAACTTAGATCACAGTGAAAGAAAACGTTTTTATGACACGATGTCCACTATTTCTAGATCACTTATATGTGGATTTATTGCGCCTTTATTTTATATTATTATTATTGGAAATGGAGCTGCTATAATATTCGCTTTAATTTATAATTTGAGTTTTGATGAGAATTTGAATATAATAGGTAGAATTCTATCTATAGCTTGTATAATTCCAGCATTAATAGGTGAAATGTTTTTATATTCAATTTATGTTTTTAAAAACAAAAGCTTAAAGATAAAGTTTAAAGGTGACTATATTAATAACCTTTGGAAAACACCTCTTCTTAACGTGGATATACTAGCTGCTTATATAGAATCTGTTAATTTTTATTTTCATTATAATGGTAATAATATGCATTATCTAAAAAGTTATGGAGAATATAATAACAAGATCGATGATGCATGCATTAAGGATTATTTAAGTATAAGTTATTCTATATGTTTTATACTCTTTATTACTACTTTGCTTGTAAAACTAGTATAGTTATATAATAATATTTATGGGTTATAATAAATTCAAATAAAAAAGCAAAGCATATGGAAACAAATGCTTTGCTTTTTATTGCATAATAAATTATATAATTTATTTTATTTGATTTATGGCAGCAGAAATAGGTGGTATAACTTGTTTCTTTCTTGATACTATACCAGGAATATATACACCATTATCAGTAAGAGTAACATTAAAGGCTTTTGAAACAATGTCCTTATGTTCCCCTGCAGCTATTAATACGGAACCGCCATTTAATATGTCAGTTAGCATTAGTAGAATAATGTCATAGCTACTTTCCTTGGATTTTTTATTCATTAGTGTTATTATATCATCTTTCAATGAGTCAAAGCCATCAATATACATTGTACCAACTTGTGATACTCCTACTTTATAATTATTAAGAGAAAAGGTCTTAAAGTCTTGGTAGAAAATTTCTTGAGCAGTTTTACCCTCAAGGGATGTACCAGCTTTAAACATTTCTTTAGCAAACTCTTCTATATTTAAATTGGCAATTTGAGCTAATCTTTTTAATACAAGCTCATCTACTATAGTAGATGTAGGAGATTTAAGTAGCAGTGTATCAGAAATTATCGCTGCACATAGAAGACCAGCAGCGCTTTTTGAAGGTCTGATTCCATTTTCAAAGAATATGGAGGCTACGATGGTTGAAGTGCTACCTACGGGCTCATTTCTAAAATATATAGGGAAGCCAGTTTGCACATCTGCAATTCTATGATGGTCTATTATTTCTAATACTTCAGCATCTTCTAGGCCTGACACAGATTGACTTCTTTCATTATGATCCATAAGTATTACTTTTTTTCTGTTTTGTGATATTAAATGAAATCTGGATACACTTCCAATAACTTTATTATTTTCATCAATTACTGGGTAACTTCTGTACCTAGTTTCAAGCATAATATCCTTTATGTCTTCAATAAAGTCATCTGTATTAAAGCTTAAAACATTTTTTTTCGTCATAACATAATCTATAGGTATACTTTGAGTTATTAATCTAGAAGCTGTAAAAGTATCATAAGGGGTTAATATAATTGTACAATTATTAGCCTTTGCAAGTTTTACAACTTCAGCCTTTGGAGGATGATTTCCTGTAATAATTAAAAGGCAAGCTTTAGAATTAATTATTAAAGATTGAGAATCTTCTCTGTCGCCACATATGGCAATGTCACCGGCCTCAATTACAGTTTTGGTGCTTTCAGGATTCATAGCAGCTACAATAATCTTTCCAGTTATTTTAAAAGTATCTTCTGATTTAAACAAGCATTTAGCTGCTAGAGTATCTAAAATATTCTCAAGTGTAGTATTACTTTTAGCTAGAATAGAGTTATCCCAAATATCTAAATAGCTTGCGGCAAGATTTGAAATCGAAGCTACACCAGCTAGCCTATCATTTTCGTCTATAACAGGTAAAGTATTAATATTATTTTTCTTCATAATGGACCAGGCCATTTTCAGAGAAATATCAGGTGATATAGGTGCTACAATATCTATGTCTAAATCAGAAATCTGTGTTTTAACCGTAGTTATAAGCTCAGGTTCTGCCACTTTAAAGTAATTAAGGATAAATTGTGTTTCCAAATTTGTTGCACCCAGTCTTATAGCAACAGCAGGGATTTTTCCAGTTTTATTTTTAAACTCTGCATATGCAATAGCAGAGCAAATAGAGTCAGTATCTGGATTTTTATGTCCAGTAACATAAATAATGTTTTTCACGTATGTTCCTCCTAGTTTTCGTCTGGGATAGGTAAAAATTATTAATTGTTACCTACCCTAGTATTTCATTTGTAATTTTTTATTAATAATCATTGTTATTACTATTTTATATTTAAACTTGTATATTGTAAAGAAAAAACCAAGGCTATGTAAAATAATATACTAGATTCCTTTCATATGTAAGTAAATAAACACATATATTATTAAAGAATAAAATATATAGTAATATAGCAAGGTAACAAAATTAGTAAATGGTATATAGGTGGGAGAAGTATAAGGGGGCATGGAAGTGATTAACGAACAATTGTCAAAGGATAGTGCAAAGGATAAAAATAAGGAACTAGGATCTGTTTATGATAGTATAAGCACATCAAAGGGGCTAAGCACAGAAGAGGTTGAAAATAGGTTAAAGAGATATGGATTTAACAAATTAGAGAATAAAAAAAAGATATCTCCTGTTTCAATATTTTTTTCGCAATTCAACGATTTTATTACTTGGATACTAATTGTTGCAACATTGATTTCAGGAATCATGGGTGAAAAAGCAGATGCAATAACTATATTTATTATAGTTATAATGAATGGAATACTAGGTTTTATTCAAGAGTATAGAACTGAGAGGTCTCTTGAGGCTTTAAGTCAGCTAGCGGCACCAACTGCTAAAGTACTTAGAAATGGAGGGATACTAGTAATAAATGCCATATATTTAGTTCCTGGTGATTTAGTGATTTTAGAAAGTGGAGATAGAGTTCCAGCGGATTGTATTTTGACTGAGGATAATAATGCAATGCTAGATGAGTCACTACTTACTGGGGAATCAGCAGGAGTACACAAAAGTGCAAATTCTAGTGATAGTAACATTTATATGGGAACAATAATGCTTACAGGAAAAGCTAAAGCAAAAGTTGTGGCAACAGGCATGAACACAGAAATGGGAAAAATAGCAAATATGCTTCATAATATTGAGAATGAGAAATCTCCATTGAAAGAAAGGCTGGATCATCTTGGGAAAATATTAGTTGCACTTTGTATAATAATTTGCGCCGTTGTAACATTTATGGGTATTTGGCGTGGGCAAGATAAGTACGCAATGTTCCTGCTTGGGGTAAGTCTAGCAGTAGCTGCAATACCAGAAGGTTTAACTGCTATTGTTACGGTAGCATTGGCCCTTGGAGTATCTAGAATGCTTAAAAGAAAAGCACTAGTTAGAAAGCTTCCAGCGGTTGAAACACTAGGTTGTACTTCTGTAATATGCACAGATAAAACAGGAACTCTAACTGAAAATAATATGACAGTAAAAGCAGTGTATTTTAATGGCCAGATTTACAATGTTGATACAGACGAAATTCCATTAAATATAATTATGAAAAGTGCATATACATACTGTAATGATTGTAATTATGATTTTAATGGAAAAAATCTAGAAAAGTGCCTCTTTGGTGATCCTACTGAGACTGCATTAATTAAAGGTTTTTTTGGAAGTTCTAAGGAGTTACAAGAATTTTTAAAAAAATCCAGACGTGTATATGAAATACCTTTTAACTCAACAAGAAAAATTATGTCTGTCATTGTAAAAGAAGGTGATAGAGAAATCTGCTATGTAAAGGGTGCTCCAGAAAGAGTTGTAGAAAAATGCAATTATATATTGATAGATGGAAACGTGCAGCCAATGCTTCCGAGCTATAAAAATGCACTACTCAGGGCTATAGATTCTATGTCTTATAAGGCACTAAGATGCATTGCATCTGCCTATAAGGTGGCGGGTATTGTGAAAAACGATAATCTAGAGTCTAATTTAATTTTTATAGGTGTTGTAGGTATAATTGATCCTCCTCGGACTGAAGTAAAGGAGGCAGTTTTAAAATGCAAGGTTGCAGGTATAAAACCTGTAATGATAACAGGAGACCACAAAAACACAGCTTATGCTATTGGTAAAGAGTTAGATATTTGTAGTGAGCCTAGTGAGGTTATAACTGGGGATGAACTTGACCTATTAAATGATAAGCAATTAGAAAAAAATATAAATAATTATAAAATATTTGCAAGAGTAAGCCCAAAACATAAGTTAAGAATTGTAAAAGCATTTAAATTGAGTAACGGAATTGTTGCCATGACCGGAGATGGTGTAAATGATGCCCCAGCCATAAAGGAAGCAGATATTGGTATAGCTATGGGCATATCTGGAACAGATGTAACTAAGGAGGCAGCCTCAATGATTCTTTTAGATGATAATTTTGCAACCATTGTTGCAGCAGTAGAAGAGGGGCGTGTAATATATAATAATATAAGAAAATTTATTAGGTATTTATTGTCCTGTAATTTAGGGGAAGTACTTACTATGTTTTTGGCTTCTCTATTCTATTTAGAAAATCCACTGCTTCCAATACAAATTTTATTTGTAAATTTAGTTACAGATGGACTTCCTGCTATCGCTCTTGGAGTTGATCCTGCTGACGGTGATATTATGTTTGAAAAGCCAAGAGAAAAGAATGAAAGTGTATTTTCAAGAGGACTTACAGAAAAGATTGTAATCCGTGGATGTCTCATTGGTGTATGTACAATATTATCTTTTATTGGTGGTAAATATTATGGTATGAGCCTTGAGGCATGTAGGACATTGGCTCTTGGAACTCTAGTTTTATCGCAACTTATACATGTGTTTGAATGTAGGTCAGAAAAGCTATCTTTATTTGAAATCAATCCATTTACTAATTTGTACCTGATAGGTGCTGTAGGAATATCCGTACTTATGCTACTTAGCATAGTTTACGTACCAGCACTTCAAAGGGTATTTCATACAATACCACTCCAGCTTGGTCAATGGTTAATTATCCTATTTTTCTCCGGCATTATTTCTTTTATAAATAGCTTGTACTTATATTTAATTCACAATCATTAAATGTTTTTACGCATAAAAAAAAGTATATATTACGTATAATGCGTTTGAATAAGCTTTAGAACTTCTTATTTTATTTTTAATTAAGTTACGCTCTGAAAAACATATGTTTGAGCGAATGCGAGTTTATGTTTTTTAGCAGATTAATTAAAAATAAAATTAGTAGTTCTTAGCGAAATGAACGCATTAGTAGTAATATATACTTTTTTAACTTTATTTAAGACGTTTATCCGGTCTTGCCCTTTGAACTTTTGGAGCAGGGGTATTCCCTTTTGTTGGAACTAAATCCTTCTTTGTAGTCATATTTCTAATATTTACAATTTGAATCTGCTCTCTGTGCTCTTTTCCTTTTTTACCCTTCATTCCTTGAATTATAACAGAATGTCCTTGAAGCACAGAAATAAAGTTGATTTTTTTAAACCAACGTTTTTTCTTAAATACGCACTTAGCAATAGATTTACTTCCGTCTGCCTTTACTAAGATGGTTACAATTAATTTATAAAATATTTTAAAGTAACTTTTTTCCTCTACTTTGACAGATAGAACTCTACCTTGAGCTTGAGTAAGTCTATCACCATATCTTTTTAAATAAGCCTGTGTATAGCTATTAGTCAATTTGTCTTTAAATCCCATCAGTATTACTCCTTTACAATAGAAATTATAAAAAATATAAAAAGTCAATAACTTATTATATCTTATGTTGTAATTTAACTCAAGTATTAATAAAAGTCTATTTTTAATTTCATGATTCAAATTTCCTTAGAAAAAAATATATATTCATAATTGTAAAAAATATTATTATTTCTTAATGATAATATTTGTTCCTAAATTAGTAAATTAAGAATATTAATATAATAAAGGATTGAAAGGAGGAGGAATATGAACAGGGAATTAACTCCAAAGGACATTATTTATGAATTTGATATTGAAGATATAAACGCAGGCGAACCCTTAGATTCATTGCCACAGTATTTTGATGTAATAGAAGATATTAAAACTGCTCTGAGTATAGATAAAGAGGGCTTTAATGTTTATTTAATAGACGATTTTTCAAAAGAGGCTCTTAAAGATATTATGAAATATGTAAATAAAATTTTCGAAAATAAGCCAAAACCAAAAGATATTTGTTATGTATTATATGAAGATGAAAAATTTCCTAAAGCGATTTCTGTAAGTAATGGGGGTGCTAATAGGCTAAAAGACACTCTTGAGGATCTACAGAATGAGTATTTAGAGTGCACGTTTAAGTTTTACAACAATTCTACAGATAAAGAAAAGGAAGAAATTCAGGAAAATATTCAAAAGAAAAGAAATGAACTAATTTCTAAACTAATAGATGCAGCTAAAGATAAAGGCTTCGATATAAAATCTGCTAATAATGGATTTACATTCATTCCTTTAAGTAGCGGGAAAGAAATGACTGAAAATGAATATGATATATTAGATAGTGAAAAAAAAGAAGGAATTTTAGAGACCGTGCGTATTTTAAAAGATAAAGCTAGGGAAACATTAGAGGAGTTAAAAGATATTGAAGCAAGGGATATAGATAAACTAAAACAAATAATGGAAGCATATTATAAAAATGAAATGAATGATTTAAAAAAAGAATATGAAAATAGATTCATTGAAGATGAAGTTGTTCAAAATTATTTTCATATGGTAGAAAGTAACATTGAAAAAAAACTTATAGATAACTATTCACTAAGCTTTGATGAGGATGAGGAAAAAATAAATGAAATTATATTTAAATATGCTGTAAATGTAATGGTAGATAATAGTGAGAAGGTCGTTCCACCAGTAATATTTGAACAAGATCCTAATTTAACAAACTTACTTGGAAATATAGAATATGAAAATCATAATGGGGCTTATTCTACGAATATAGAACTTATAAAAAGTGGTAGTATGTTAAAAGCAAATGAAGGGTGTTTAGTGATTAGAGCAAACACATTGTTAAGTAATCCTTCAGCTTACTATTATTTAAAAAAGTCATTGCAAGCAGAGAAAGTGGATGTGACTTACAACAGAAGTTATTATGACATGGTCTCATTAAGTACAATAAAACCAGAGCCCATAGCAATTAAAGAAAAGGTAATTCTTATTGGAGATTATGAAACTTACGACTTGCTTTATAATTATGATGAAGACTTTAGAAAAATTTTCACTATAAAAGCAGAATGTAGTCCGCTTCAGGATATAGATAATGACTTAAAGAGCTCTTTAATATTTGAAATAAATAATATTTGTAGTGAAAATAATTTTAAAATTCTTACGGGTGGCGCTGTAAGAGAAGTGGCAAAGGTCTTATCTCGAAAGGCTCAGAGTAGAAAAAAAATATACTATGATAAATATGAAATAAGTAAGTTAATAACATTATCAAACAATAGGGTGTGCGAAGAAAATAGGCAAGAAATTAGTGCAGAAGATATAATCCACATAGCATACAGGCAAGACATTATGGAAAAGGAGATTTTAAATAACTATACTGAAAAGAAAATGCTCATTGACGTTAAAAATAGTAGAATCGGACAAGTGAATGGATTATCGGTAATTGATACTGGATATTTAAGTTTTGGTAAGCCAATAAAGATTACATGCCGTTGCTATAAGGGAGAAGGAAATATTGTAGACGTTCAAAAGGATAGTAATCTAAGTGGAAATATCCATAGTAAATCCATTAATATTCTAAAGGGATATATAAGTGCTATTAATGGGGGACTCACTAAACTACCAGTGGACTTTCACCTAAGTTTTGAACAAATTTACGGGAAAGTGGATGGAGATAGCGCGTCTGTGGCAGAAATAGTATGTATGCTATCAGCCCTAAGTAAGATACCTGTAAAACAAAATATTGCAGTCACAGGCTCTGTAAATCAATTTGGGGATGTTCAACCTATAGGTGGAGTAAACGATAAAATAGAGGGTTTTTTTGGAGTTTGCAAGGCAATAGATACAATAGTGGGCAAAGGCGTAATGATACCAATGTCTAATGCAGATGATTTGGTTTTAAGTGCAGAAGTGGAGAGAGAAATTAAGAATGGAAACTTTCATATATACACTATGACTTCTATAGAAGATGCTATGGAGGTTCTAATGGGAACTTCTGATACGGATGTCCAAGGTATAATGGCAGCTATAAACAAAGAGTTAAAAAAATATAATAGCAAAAGATGATGATTTAATGCTATTAAAAAAACAGGACTGATATATTTTAAATATACAAGTCCTGTTTTTTATACGTTAAATCTAAAATTAACTACATCGCCATCTTGCATAATATATTCTTTTCCTTCAAGTCTAAAGAGTCCTTTTTCCTTAGCAGCGGCTTCAGAGCCACATTCAACTAATTTGTCAAAGGAAACTATTTCTGCTCTTATAAATCCTCTTTCAATATCTGAATGGATTTTTCCGGCTGCCGCAGGAGCTTTAGTTCCATTGTTTATAGTCCATGCTCTTATTTCTTGAGGACCTGCAGTTAGATAGCTCATTAACCCGAGCAACTTATAACTTGCGTGAATAAGTTTATCTAGTCCTGATTCATCAAGACCATATTCATTTAGAAGTTCTATTTTTTCATCATCCTCTAGAGTGGAAAGTTCTTCTTCAAGCCTTGCGCAAACTATAATTACTTCTGAATTCTCATTACTAGCAAATTCTTTAACTTTTTTAACCATATCATTATCTAGATTACCGGACACTAAATCATCTTCACTAATGTTTGCTGCATATAATACCGGTTTTGAAGTAATTAGGAAAAGGCTGTTTACAAAAATAGATTCTTCCTCAGTAAATATAAGTGTTCTTACTGGAAGGTTTGCTTCAAGGTGGTTTTTTACTCTTTCCATAAGCTCATATTCTGTTTTTGCTGTTTTGTCACCAGAACGAACTAGTTTTACTGATTTTTCCATTCTTCGCTCCAGTACGTCAAGATCAGAAAAAATAAGTTCTAAATTAATAGTATCTATATCACGTAGCGGGTCAACGCTTCCATCTACGTGAATGATATTGTCATCTTTAAAGCATCTTACCACATGAACTATAGATTCCACTTCTCTGATGTGAGATAAAAACTTATTACCTAGACCTTCTCCTTTGCTGGCTCCTTTTACAAGACCTGCTATATCATAAAATTCAATTGCGGTATGAATTACCTTCTTACTATTATAAAGAGCTTTTAGCACATCTAGTCTTTTGTCACGAACACTAACAACTCCTACATTTGGTTCTATAGTACAAAATGGGTAATTAGCAGATTCTGCTCCTGCTTTTGTTATTGCATTAAATAATGTGCTCTTCCCTACATTTGGTAAACCTACAATTCCTAGCTTCATATATATGTACATTCCTTTCTTACTTTTAAATTATTAACACCTTATTAATTATACTCTAGATTTGTTTGCATATCAAGAAAGTAAATCTAGGTGTAGGGTTTTAACTAAAACCTATAGGAGATTAATATTGTATTTTTAGTAAATATATCCTAGTAAAACGAAAAATAATTTTAATTAATATTAAAAATTGATAATAACTCCTTAAAATAAGAAGGAATTTTCGCTTTTCTATAGAATAATAATAAAAAGTGGTTTAGAATGGATTAAAGTGGGTTAAAGTGGGTTAAATTTATAAGCTGGGGGAATAAAATGTTTATTGGTGAATATCAACATGCCATTGATGCTAAAAACAGAATAATTATTCCCACTAAATTTAGAGAGGGATTAGGAAATGAATTCATTTTAACTAAGGGTCTAGATGGTTGTTTATACATTTATACATTGCCAGAATGGACGATAATGGAAGAAAAATTAAAGAAACTTCCATTAACTAGCAAGGATGCAAGAGCTTTTGTGAGATTTTTCTTCTCGGGTGCTAATGAAATAACAATTGATAAGCAAGGAAGAGCTTTAATACCACAAAATTTATGTGAATATGCTGGCTTGCAAAAGGAAATAGTAAGCATAGGAGTATCAACTAGGATAGAAATATGGGCTAAAAATAAGTGGGATGAATATAATGACTCAGATATGAATTTTGATGAGATAGCAGAAAAAATGATGGAACTCGGAATATAAATTAAAATAGGTATAAAAAAGGAGATAAATTATGGAATTTAAGCATTTGCCAGTTTTATTAAATGAGTGCCTCGATGCACTAGATATTAAAGAGGATGGAATTTATGTTGATTGTACATTAGGTGGCGGGGGGCATTCCGTAGAAATTTTAAAAAGATTATCGCCCCAGGGAAGATTAATTGGAATTGATCAAGATAAGGACGCATTAAGGGCAGCCGCGGAAAACCTTAAAGAATATAATAATGTTACATATGTGCATAATAATTTTTACAATATTGAAGAAATACTTCAAAAACTGGAAATAGAAAAAGTGGATGGTATTCTCATGGATTTAGGGGTGTCTTCTTTTCAATTAGATAGTGCAGAACGTGGATTTAGCTACATGAAAGATGCAAGGCTTGATATGAGAATGGATAGAAGCCAAGGAATATCTGCCTATGATGTGGTGAATAATTACAGCGAGGAAGAAATAGGAGAAGTTTTAAGAAATTATGGAGAAGAAAAATTTTCAAAAAGAATAGCTAATTTTATAATAGATAGAAGAGTCGAAAAACCTATTGAGACTACTTTGGAACTAGTGAATGTTATAGATGCAGCTATTCCAGCCAAGTATAAGAGAGAAGGCGGACATCCGGCTAAGAGAACATTTCAGGGCATAAGAATTGAAGTTAATGGGGAACTAAAAATATTAAGTAAGGCAGTGCAAGATGGAGTACAGAGACTAAATCACGGTGGAAGAATGGCAATTATTACATTCCAATCACTTGAAGATAGAATTATTAAAAATGAATTTAAAGACTTAAATGACCCTTGTAAGTGCCCAAAAGAGTTACCTATGTGTGTGTGTGGTAAAACACCAATTGTAAAACTTATAAGTAGAAAACCTATAGTTGCAACTGAGGAAGAATTAGAAATTAACAAAAGAAGCAGAAGTGCAAAATTAAGAGTGGCCCAAAAAAATTAGTTCTAATTTAGAGATGGGGTGAATAAAGTGATAGTAGAAAAAAACAAGTTTAGAATGGATGGGAATACTGTATTATCACCAGATCATGAGACTGGAAAACGAAAATATGAGGAGACACGAAAAAAGAAGTATGAGGATTTAGAAAAATCAAGGCAACAGACAAACCAAAGTAAAAGACTAAAGGATATAAAAAATAAAAAAAATATTCTTACAAATATTCTTTTAGGTTTTGTTATCGGAGTTGTTATTATTGCTAGGTATTGTATGATTTATAATTATCAAGATACAACCTCTAAAACCAAATCTCAAATAGAAACATTAAGTAGAGAAAATGATGCTTATAAAGTACAACTAATCAAGTTTAGGAATATAAGTTATATTGAGAAAACAGCTACAGAGAAACTTCATATGGTGAAACCACGGATTAGCGATGTACAATACTGTAATTTGAGCAAAAACAATTTAGTAGAAGAGAAAAAAACAGAAGTTAAAGTAAGTAACGAAATAGTAAATAAAATAAAAAATTTCATATTTTAGGGTAGCAATTATTATTTTTGCATTTTTATTTTCACAGATATTAGTATTTCGCAGATATTAGTAAGGAGGAACCACATTGCCAAAAGGAGAGTATAGGGACAAGGTATTAGTTAAACGTAGAATGTTGGTTGTCTTTTTCATACTTTTTCTTTTGTTTTTGCTATTAGTTAGTAGGTTAAGCTACGTAATGATAGTTAAGGGAAAGGATTACAAAGAAAGAGCCATATTACAGTGGACAAGTGACGTTCGTATTGCACCACAACGAGGACGAATTTTAGACAGAAATGAAAATGAATTAGCTATAAGTGCAAATGTTTTTAGAGTAGACTTAGATCTTAATTCATTAAGAGATACTACAAAGAAAAACAAATTAACTATGGAGGGTATTGCACCAGAACTGGCTAAAATACTTGGAATGGAATCTAAGGATGTTTTATCTATTTTAACTCAGAAAAATTCAAAGGGGAAATTTGTTGGATCAGCCATTTTGAAGAGAAGAATAGATAAGGATATAGCCGATAAAATTGTTGATTTTTCGGCAAGTAAAAAGCTCCGAGGAATTGTAATTACTGGAGATACAAAAAGATACTATCCCAATAATAATTTTTTAGCAAACGTTCTAGGACATACTAATTCTGACGGTAATGGATTAACAGGCGTTGAACTGTATTATGATAAATATCTATCTGGCATACCTGGGATAAATCTTTCTGAAACTGATAGAAAAAGTGAGAATTTACCCTATAAAATATCAGATTATACAAAACCAGTAAATGGTAAAGATGTAGTGCTTACTATTGATGAGATGATTCAATATTTTTGTGAAAAAGCAGCGACGCAGGCTATGGTTGATAATAAGGCAAATGCTGTTACTATAATTGCAATGAATCCTAAAAATGGGGAAATATTGGGCATGGTCAATAAACCAGACTATAATCCAAATGACCCTTGGGATCTTACTAAAAGTTTTGATGAAAATCAAAAGGCTTGGAGAAATAGAGCAGTAAGTGATACTTTTGAGCCAGGATCTATTTTTAAAGTAGTTACAGCTACAGCGGCCATGGAGGAGAAGGTAGTTAATGATACTGACAGATTTGTATGCAATGGTAGTAATGTAGTTAACGGTAAAGTGGTAAAGTGTTGGAAAACCACAGGACATGGGTCTCAAAGTTTCGTAGATATTTTAAAAAACTCTTGCAATGTTGGATTTATGGAACTAGGCAAACGACTGGGGCCAGAAAAACTAAATAAGTACATTTACTTGTTTGGATTTGGCAAAAAAACTGCTATTGATTTAAATGGAGAAGCGCTAGGAATAATTAGAAAGACTAAAGATATGACCCCTCTTGACGTAGCAGTAACATCCTTTGGTCAAGGTAATACACTATCTTGTGTCCAGTATTTAACGGCTTTTAACGCTATTGCAAATGGTGGAAAACTTATAACTCCTCATGTTATGAAAGAGATAGCAGCTTATGATGATTTAAAGAATAAAAAAATTATACAAGCATATTCTAATTTTAATGAAAGAAAAATAATAGATGAGGCAGTGGCAAAGCAATTACGTGGTTACCTAGAACAGGTTATAGAAAATGGTGGTGGTAAGAAGGCCTATATTGCAGGATACCACATTGCTGGGAAGACAGGAACTGCTCAAAAGATTAATTCCACAGGGGTAGGTTATGCACCAGGAAAATATGTTGCCTCCTTTGCTGGAATGGCACCTGCCAGTGACCCACAAGTAACACTTTTGGTTTCAATTGATGAACCGGATCCATCCAACTATTATGGTGGGCAGATTGCAACAGTAGTTGCGAAACAAGCTTTTAATGATATATTTAATTACTTATCACTAAAATCCGATGCTTCTATTGAGGAAACTTCTAAAAGTTTACTTAGGGATATTATTGTGCCTGAGGTAAGAGGTCTTAAAAAAGCCGAGGCCGAGAAAATATTAAAAGAAAATAGTTTAAAACTAAAATTAGGAGCAGAGGGAGAAGTTATAACAGATATGACTCCAAAACCTGGATATACAGTTAAAGAAGGAACTGAAATCATTCTACACACGGATACAAAATTACAGTATAGTAATACAGTAATAGTTCCAAATATCAAAGGGAATAGCCCAGAAAAAGCTAGTGAAATGTTAAATAGTCTTGGGCTGAAAGTTGAATTTATTGGAGATGGAATAGTATCAGAACAAAGCATGGAGGGCTCTGAAGTGAAAAAGGGAACTACCATTACAGTACATTTAGATCTTATGGCTGACTAGCTAAGTATGCTGTATAATATATATAATAAGCAGGGAAATAAATAACAAGTCAGTATGGAGAACTTTGACTTGTTATTTATTTTCGTGTAACATAAAGATGATAAAAAAAGGTGGCACTCAGAATTTCTAAATTGACTGATTGCCATGTTGCGAGTTATAGTAATTTTTTTTATGAAATATACTTTAGATGTATACTATTTTCAAAAAAAGGTTAGTAATAATAAGAAAAGTATTTTTTGTAGGCATGCTATATGTGTAACAACATATTTAAGGGAGTGGTGGTAATATGAAACTTAAAAAAATTATGGAGAATATTAATTTGGACTTGATTAGTGGGAATATGGATATAGATATAAACAAAATTCAATATGATTCAAGAAAAATCAAAAGTGGAGATTTATTTTTCTGTATACAAGGGTATAAAGTTGATGGACATGAATATATACAAAATGCAATTAATAATGGAGCGGTTGCTATTGTATGTGAGAAGAATATAGAAAAGCAATCAAATTGCAGTGTAATTAAAGTAGGAGATAGCAGAAAGGCATTAGCCCTAAGTGCATCAAATTACTATGAGAAACCTAGTAGCAAGATGAAAATTATAGGAATCACAGGTACTAATGGAAAAACAACTTCAGCATTTATGCTTAAAGCTATTTTAGAGGAGCAAGGGTATAAAGTTGGACTTATTGGAACTATAGCAAATTTTATTGGAGGCGACAAAATTCATACTGAGAGAACTACTCCAGAATCACTAGAGTTACATGAACTTTTCAAAAAAATGGTGGAGTCACGTGTGGATTATTGTGTTATGGAGGTGTCTTCTCACTCTTTGACTTTAGATAGGGTATATGGAATAGAGTTTTGTGAAAGCATTTTCACAAATTTAACGCAAGATCATTTAGATTTTCATAAAACCTTCGAAAACTATTTCAATGCGAAACTAACATTATTTAAATATAGTAAAAACTCTATAATTAATATTGATGATTCTTATGGGGACAAAGCTTATAATTTAATTAAGAGTAGTAAATTGAGTTATGGATTAAATTCTAGTGCAGATATTAGGGCTAGTAATATAAAAATGAACTCAAGGGGAAGTAACTTCACTGTGCAATATAAAGACAGCTCTTTTGAAATACAATTAAATATACCCGGGAATTATAATATACATAATGCCCTTGGATGCATTGGAGTTTGTTTAAATGAGGGAATAGATATAGCTGCAATTAAACTAGGGCTAAAAAAAGTACAAGTGCTTGGGCGTTGTGAACTTGTTAAAAGTACACATAACTTGGGATTTGAAATAATTTTAGATTATGCACATACACCAGATGCACTAGAAAACATACTAAAAACCGTAAGAGAATTTACAAAAGGTAAACTTATATGTGTTTTTGGTTGCGGTGGAGATAGAGATAAAACCAAAAGAACTATAATGGGAAAAATCGGGACGCAGCTTTGTGATATTTCAATAATAACTTCTGATAATCCAAGAACTGAAGACCCGGTGCAAATAATTAATGATATAGCATCCGGCATTGAAAAAGATAATTTTGAAATTATAGTGGATAGAACTATGGCTATAAAAAGAGCAATTGAAATTGCAATGAAAGATGATGTAATTGTTATTGCAGGAAAAGGCCATGAGGACTATCAGGTTTTGAAAGATAAAACTATACATTTTGATGAGAGAGAAATTGTTTTAGATATAATAAAGGAGAGTTTTTAGATGGAGTATATTACACTAGACGAGATAATTTGCGCAACACGTGGGGAAATATTAGTTAAAGGCGAAAGTACCTTATATAACAATGTTTGCATGGATACAAGAGCCATAAAAGACAAGGATATTTTTATAGCCTTAAAAGGTGAAAATTTTAATGCTAATGATTTTACCTGCGAGGCTAGTAAAAAAGGAGCTTCAATTTGTATAATTGATGAAATGAAATTTGAAAAGACTGAGATTAATGGTAAAACTACCATAATTAAAGTAGGAGATACGAAAAAAGCATTAAGAGATCTTGCAAAATTTTATTTGAGTAAGTTAAATTTACAAGTAGTAGGAATTACAGGTTCTACAGGCAAAACATCTACAAAGGATTTGGTTGCAGCAGTGCTGTCCCAAAAATTCAAAGTTTTTAAAACCCTGGGCAATTTTAATAATGAAATAGGATTACCTATGATGATATTTAAGTTAGATAAAAGTTATGATATTGCAGTGCTAGAAATGGGCATGAGTGATTTTGGAGAGATTCATAACCTATGTGAGACTTCAAAACCTAATATTGGTATTATTACTAATATTGGAATGTCTCATCTTGAAAATCTTAAAACAAGAGAAAATATTTTAAAGGCTAAAATGGAGATAACAGATTTTTTTACAGAGGATAGTGTTTTAATTGTAAATTCAGATAATGATTTATTAGAAGACGTGATTTCATCAAACTATAAAACTATAAAAACAGGAATTGATTCTAGGGCAGATTTTAAAGCCTGTGATTTGAATATTTTTGAGCACAAAATAACATTTGCAGTAAAAGAGGCTGGGATTTTAGCAAAAGATATAATTGAGGTTAATGTACCTGGAAGACATAACGTGTTAAATTCCTTGCTAGCAGTAGCTTGCGGAAGGGTGCTTTGCATGAGCTATGATGAAATTGCTAATGGCTTTAAAAATTTAGAAGCCACCTCTATGCGTCTAGATATAACAAAGGGTGAAAAATTCACTATAATTAACGACTGCTATAATGCTAGTCCGGATTCAATGCTAGCTGCAATGGATGTACTTTGTAACGTTAGTGGGAAGTCTAAAATTGCCATACTAGGTACTATGAGAGAACTTGGGGATAATGCCTTTGATGCACATAAACAAGTTGGAGAGTATGCAAAAGTTAAAAATATTGATTTATTAATTACCTTAGGGGAATTTAATGAGGCATATAAACAAGGATTTAATGATATAAATAAATATAGGTGTTTTGAAACTTATGACGAGGTAATTTCTTTTCTAAAAGGAATTATCGCTCCAAATGATGTTGTTTTAGTTAAAGCTTCAAGATATATGAAGTTTGAGAGTATAGCTCGTGAACTCGTGAATCTTAATTCACTTGCGAATCTTAATGCGTTAGAGCATATAAATGCCAAAGAGGTGACTGGAAAATGAGTTTAATTATTTATGCAGTTCTAATTGCATTTTTTCTATCAATTATACAAGGTCCACTATTAATTCCAATGTTACATAAACTTAAGTTTGGTCAAAATATAAGGGAAGAAGGACCTAAAAGTCATCTTAAAAAAGCAGGTACACCTACTATGGGTGGTATTATATTTATGATTTCAACAATAATTACAATGTTAATCATTGTTAGACATACTAGCGATGAAGCTATGATTGCATTATATTGTTTTATAGCTTTTGGGTTAATTGGACTTATTGATGATGTTTTAAAAATAAAACATAAAAAAAATGAAGGACTTACATCAAGACAAAAGATGCTACTTTTACTTATAGTGGGAGGCGTGGTTGGATATTACTCTTCAATTAAAATAGGAACAGATATAATGATACCTTTTTTAAATAAAAGTGTAGATTTGGGTTATGGGTATGTGCCTTTTATTATTATTTATTTTGCAGCAACTACAAATGCAGTTAATTTAACAGATGGATTAGATGGCCTTTCTACTTCAGTTACAATAGTAGTTATGACATTCTTTGCATTAGTTAGTAATATGATGTTTCATTCTACTCTTGCAATATTTTGCGCTGCACTTGCAGGTGCATTATTAGGATTTTTAAAATTCAATTCTTATAAAGCACAAATTTTTATGGGAGATATGGGATCTCTGGCACTTGGTGGTGCAGTAGCTGCAGTTGGCATGATACTAAAATTGCCACTACTCGTTGCTATTGTAGGTGGCGTATATGTTCTAGAGGCTCTCTCAGTTATAATTCAAGTTTTAGTATTTAAATCTACAGGTAAGAGAGTATTTAAGATGTCTCCAATTCATCATCATTTTGAATTAAGTGGATGGCAGGAAACTAAAATTGTTGCAGTATTCTCCATTGTAACAGTAATTTTATGTATAGTTGGATTTCTATCCTTTACCTATTAGAGTTTAACGACATTTCAGAAGGAAAGTCTCCCACTTCTATAAGTGGGGTCACATACTACAACAAAAATAAAACTTCAGTGGGAGTCTAAATATCCTTCTGAAGTCGTTAATTTCAGCTCCTAGGAGATGATTTAAGGAGGATATATTATGAAAAAATCCAAGGTTAAAATGGGACAAATAGATTTTGTATTATTTGCTACCATAATGCTTCTTGTGGCTATAGGAGTAGTAATGGTGTATAGTGCCAGCTCATATTCAGCGGCTTTCAAATTAAATGATCCGGAATATTATCTGAAAAAGCAATTAATGTGGGCGATTATTGGCTTTGTTTTTATGGTTACAGCAGTTAAAATTGATTATCATATTATAAAAAAATATACTGGGATTATTATGATAATTACATTAGTACTATTGATTGTTGTACTTGCATGTCCACCCGTTAACGGTGCTAGGAGATGGATTCCATTAGGATTTGCAGGTCTTCAACCATCGGAAATTGCAAAATATGCTATAGTACTATATATGGCTAAAAGCTTAGATATAAAAGGCGAAAAAGTTAAAGAGTTCACTAAAGGTATAGTTCCATACCTATTAGTTTCGGGATTTTATGCAGCTATAATTTTGCTAGAGCCCAATTTAAGTATTGCATCTGTTATAATGATCGTTACTGTAATTATTTTATTTGCGGTAGGGGCAAGATTTGTACACATTTTTGCTATAGGGTCATCCTTAGTAGCTGCAGTTGGTGTTTTAGCAATTACTGCAGATTATAGATTGAAGAGACTTATGAATTTTAGAGACCCTTTTGCTGATAGTCAAGGTGAGGGATATCAATTAGTTCAATCACTACTTGCACTTGGATCAGGTGGAGTAACCGGTGCGGGGATTGGACAATCAAGACAAAAGTGCTTGTATATACCGGAACCCTGGACGGATTTTATTTTTCCAATAATTGGTGAAGAATTAGGTCTAATCGGATGCGCTTTTATAATTTTATTATTTGTAATACTTGTATGGCGTGGTATTAAAATAGCAGTTACGGCTAAAGATATGTACGGTACCATTTTAGCTATTGGAATTACATCTGTTATAGCTATTCAAGCAATTATTAATATAGCAGTAGTTACTGGGTCAATGCCGGTTACGGGTGTGCCACTGCCTTTTATAAGTTATGGTGGTTCATCCCTTCTTTTTAATATGATTGCCATGGGAATACTTTTAAATGTGTCAAGGCAAAGTACAAGCAAAAATTAAAAGGTAAGGCATGCACAAATGCATGCCTTTTATAGTGCTTACCAATATAAAATATTAATTTTTTAAAAATACTATAAAATACATTCAAATTGAGATGAAAATAATTAAATTAAGTGGTATTATATATAGATAAGTGAGTTATAAAGTTGATTAATATAAATTAAATACAGATGTAATCTACTGTCTATAAGTTTACAATTTAAAAGTGCAAATTTATAAAAAAATATGTATTATTGAATGTGAGGAAGTGAATGAACAAGAAAAGTAATAATCTTAAAAATGGGAATTATATTATAAAAAATAAAGAAAAATTATTATTTAAAAGAAAGCATAAAAAAAGAGTAAAACGTTTAGTGTGGTTATCAATAATTATGGTATGCATATTAATTACACTATGTTTTAAATTACCTTATTTTAATATTAAAACTATTGAAATCCTAGGAAATTCAAATGCTTCTAAAGTTGAAATTACCGAGGAGGCTCAAATTAAGCCCGGAAGTAATATTTTTTATGCAAGTTTTAAAGAGAGTAAAAAAAGAATTACTAAAAATCCTTATATATTAGGCGTAACCTTTAAAAAAGTTCTTCCAAACAAGATTACAATAAAAGTAGAGGAAAGAATAGCTGTATTTTATGGAAAAGTAAACAACGCTTATTACATTTTAGATAACAAAGGCATTTTGCTTGAAAAAAGATCCGATATTAAAGATAAGAACTTAGTTAATTTAGTTGGATTTAATTACGAAAAATGCAAAATCGGAGATTTAATTGTATCGGAAGATGATAGAAAAATCAATATTGCAAATGAAATAACAAATATCATTACTACCTATAGGAAAACCAATAGTGCCATTAAAATAACTATGGTAGATGTAAGCAATGTTTTAGATGTAAAGGCTTTTTCTGGAGAGATGTGTATTAAATTTGGAACATCAGATGATTTGAAAAACAAATTTAATAAGGCGATAAACATTATTTCGCAACCTGAATATAAGAGTGCCAAGGGATATGTGGATGTTAGTTTTGCTGGGAATCCAGTTATTTTTAGGAGCAAGTAGTAGAAAATAATAATTATCTCCCCAGAGAGTAGCAAGGAGGAAGTCAATGAAGAAGTTTAAATCCCAAATGTCTATTGGCGTAATATGTATATTACTAGGGTTTATGATAACTTACCAATTTAAAATGATAAGCAAACAAAATTTAACAGTAGATACTAATAAGAACACACCGGAAATTATAACTGAAAATGAGCAATTAAAAAAGAGTAAAGAAGCCATGCAGAAAAAAATTGATGAATTAGATACCAAAACAAAGGAATATGAAAATGCTGCTAAGGGAAGAGATGAGCAAAGTGGACTATTGTACAAAGAGCTGGAAGAGACAAGGATACTTACTGGAGGAACCGAAGTAGAAGGAGAGGGCATGCTAATATATATAACTCCTAAAAGTGATGTTTTTGGTAGTAACCCTGAAGCTCAGCTTATAAATGATACAGATTTAGTACATATAGTAAATGAATTAAATGCTGCAGGTGCTGAAGCAATTTCCATTAATGATATTAGACTTACTTCTCGTAGTGGGATAAGAAATGCAGGGAATGCAATTATTATAAATGATGAAAGAATTTCTTATAATAATAGAATTACTATTAAAGCAATTGGGAAAAAGGACATTTTAGAAGGTGGTATAAGTTTTGCGGGAGCAATTCCACTAACTCTCAGTCAGACCTGCGATATAACAATGGAAAAATCAAGCAAGGTTGTGATTCCTAAATATAATAAAGCATATAAATTTGATTTTGCTAAACCAATAGAAAAGAAGTAGAGGTGATGAAATGGTTGCTTTTGTAGGGTTATTAATAGGTATTATATTAGGGGTTGTATGGAATGTTGATATTCCAATTAAATTTTCTCCATATATTTCTGTAGCAATTTTTGCATGTTTAGATTCTGTTTTTGGGGCACTTAGAGGGTCAATCTCACATAATTTCAGAGCAGATATTTTTGTGTCAGGATTTTTCGGGAATTCAGCATTAGCTGTAGCTATGGTTTATCTAGGTGATAAATTGGGAATTCCAATTTATCTGGCTGCAGTTATTGTATTTGGAGGAAGGATATTTGATAACTTTGCAATTATTAGACGGCTTTTAATAGACAAAACCAAATCTCACTCGTGAGGTGATTAAATGAAAAATAATGAAGCTACTATATTTGTTTTTATTGCGTCAATAATAATAGGACTTCTTATAGCTATGAATATTGGATTTGAAGGGAAGCACAATTTTTTAGATGTAAAGCAATATGATTTAGCCTATAATGAGAGAAGTAAATTATATTCTGAACTAAACAATTTAAAGCAGCAATACTTTGATTCCACATCAAAGCTTAAAAAATATGATAGTGGCGATGTAAAAAAATATAAAGTTTTAGAAGAAATTCAAAATGAAGTTAATGAAAACAATATTATATTAGGAAAGAGTGATGTTAAGGGCACTGGGATTAAAATCACATTAGAGGATGGTATCAGTGATATTAATGAGTATAGTAATGCACAGTTAATTCATGACCGTGATATTGTGCAAGTGATAAATGACCTCAGAAGTGCAGGAGCAGAAGCAATTTCTGTTAATGGTCAAAGAATTGTCTATGATAATTATGCATTATGTAATGGCGCGCCTATTGATTTAAATGGAGTCAAGATAGTAGTCCCATTCTACATTGATGCCATAGGAAATGAAGATGTTTTATATAATTATATAACATTAGAGTCCACCCATATAAAAGAGTTAAAGTTTAGACAAGTTAAAATTAACATTGTTAAGTCAGATGATATAAAAATATTAGCATATACAGGTAAATATAAGTATTTATACATGGATGCTATAAATAAAAAAAAATAATGAAGGGATTTTTCTCTTCAATGAAGAAATAAACTAGAAATGGGAGATAACAATTAATAATTACGTTATACCATTAGAACCGCAGGGAGGCAAGGCGAGTTGGGAATTAGTGAAGCTTATAAGGACTTGAGGAATGAAATCCCAAAAGATGTAAAACTGATATGTGTATCTAAGACTAGACAAATCCATGAAATAAAAGAAGCATATGCAGCTGGAGCTAGAGATTTTGGTGAGAATAAAGCACAAGAATTAATGGAAAAACATGATAGCCTAGAACAAGACATTAAATGGCATTTTATAGGGCATTTACAGAGGAATAAGGTGAAATATATTGTTGGAAAAGTTCATCTTATTCATTCTTTAGATAGCATACGCTTATTGCAGGAAATTGAAAAGCAATACGGGGCTAAAGATGAAATTGCCAGCGTTTTAATTCAAGTTAATATAGGAAAAGAAGATGCTAAGACCGGCATAGCTGCTCTTGAAATTGATTCTCTAATACAAGCTTGTGAGAAGTGTAACAACATAAAAGTTAAAGGCCTAATGGCTACAATCCCAATTGGCAATGTAGAAGATTGCCGGATGTACTTTAACGAGATGAAAGGCATGTTTGATAATCTAAAAACTTTTAAATATAAAAATGTTTCCATGGAATTTTTATCTTTAGGTATGAGTGGAGATTTTGAAATTGCACTACAAGCAGGATCCAATATGATAAGGCTTGGTGAGAAAATATTTGGAAGAAGAGAGTATAAAAAACTGGAGGGATAACAATGGCAAGTAAAGTAATAAACAAGGTTATGGGTTTTTTAGGTATGGCAGAGGATGCAACGGATGAAATTGAAGAAATGGAGACTGAAGATGATGATAATATGGAGATTGAATCCTTGATGACTGCAAACAAAAAGCAAAGTAAAGTAGTCAATATTCATACTACAGCATCTACAAAAGTGGTTATTATTAAACCAGAAGATTTTGATGAAGCAACTACAATTAGTGATAACTTGAAGTCTAGAAAAATTGTTGTAGTTAATACTACAGGACTAGAAGCTAAAACTGGTCAAAGATTACTAGATTTTATTGGAGGGTCTTGTTTCTCTTTAGGTGGAGATCTTCAGCAAGTAGAAAAAGGAGTATATATATTATCCCCTTCTAATGTAGAGGTTGATAACGAATTAAAAAATGAGCTAAGTTCAAAAGGAATTTTTAATTGGAATAAATAATTAGAGAAATACTGGAGGTTATAAAATTTGTTTTATAGATTTTTTGAATTAATTTTTAATGCACTGCAGGGTGCAATATTTATCGAAGTGATTTTATCTTGGGTTTATAGGGGTACAAATCAATATGTAGAATTATTGCATAAGATTACAGGTCCTCTACTTGAGCCTGGTAGAAAAATTCAAGATAAATATTTTGGCAATACAATGGTAGATTTTTCGCCAATAATCGCACTTTTTATTTTGATGATGTTAAAATCAATAGTGCTTGGTTTATTGAGTTATTAAATTAAGGAATGAGTTAAATGGATAAGAACTATTTTTTAAATAGTATAAATCATGAAGATAAAAATTTGATTTCTAACATATTTAATAAAATGCAAATAGCGCAAAAAACAAATAAGATCATATTTACTAATGATTTTTTATCACCAATTGTATGGAATCAAATTTTAGTCCTATGTGAAAATTATAAAATAAAATCATTTGCAAATGGAATATTTGAAGAATCCGACAGAAGAATGCTAGCATTTTCATCCGAAGGCGTTCCTTTAACATATCCCATAAACTTATTAAAAATAAGTAATAACTCGAAGTTTAGAACCCTTCAGCATAAGGATTATTTAGGTGCAATAATGTCACTAGGAATTAAAAGAGAAAAATTAGGGGACTTAATAATTAGAGATAAAATATGCTATGTGCCAGTCTGTAGTGACATAAGTAGTTATATAATTAGTAATTTGAATGATATAGGCAATTGTCCATGTGAAGTTAATGAATACCCTTATACATCACAGGACCTTCCTCAGGGTCAATTCCAAGAGAAAATTATTATATCTACCTCACTTCGCCTTGATGGCATGGTATCAGCTATATGCAATGTTTCAAGAAATAATTCAGTGGGGCTTATATCCACGGGTAAAATATTAGTGAATTATTTTCAATGTTTAAAAAAAGATAAGATTATAAAGTGTAATGATACCATAACCATTAGAGGATACGGCAAGGTAGTGGTTGCAGAGATTATAGGGAGCACTCAAAAGGACCGTTTAAAAGTTGCAATAAAGCAGTATACATAATTAAGGGGGGGAAAAAATGAGATTGACATCCATGGACATTAATAATAAAGAGTTTAAAAAGGGTTTAAGAGGATACAATGCGGATGAAGTTGATGAGTTTTTAGATAAAGTATCTGAAGAATATGAAATTATGTACAAAGAAAATTCAAACCTAAGAGAAAAAAACAGTTTTTTAGAAGAAAAATTAGATCATCATGTTAAAATAGAATCTACAATTCAAAACACTTTGGTGCTGGCTCAAAATGCTGCGGAACAAGCAAAGTCTTCTGCTCAAAAGGAGTCGGAATTGATTATCAGAAGTGCAAATGATTCTTCTCAAAGAATGTTAGAGAAGGCTCATGATGATGTACTTAAGATAAATGATGAATACGATAGAACTAAGCAAGAATTTGCAAAGTTTAGAACGCAATTTAGGAATTTTATGAATTGTCAAGTTGAGATGTTTGATGGTTTAGAAAGTGATTATTTTAAGAGTTACAATGTGGGTAATGAAATTGAGGATAAAAAAATGGGTGAAAAAAATACTGAAACCTCAGAATATTCAAAATTAACATTAAAAAGCATTGATGAAAAAGATTTTCATAACAATGAGATGAAAGAAATAAAAAGTTTTTTTGCAAAAGATTAAAAACATAGAAATCTCACTCAATGGGTGAGATTTTTTATGTCGCAAATGTGATATAATACATTAGGTACTTTCAAATAAGTATTTGTTATCTGCATCATAGAGGATCAAGGAGGAATAAAAAATGAATATAGGTATTATTGGAGCAATGAGTGAAGAGGTTGAATTTTTACTTAGAGATATGGAGCTTGAAACAAGTGAGGTTAAGGCTAATATGAAATTTAGTCTTGGCACTATACATAATAAAAATGTAGTAATAGTTACTAGTGGTATTGGAAAAGTTAATGCTGCAGTTTGTGCTCAAATATTAATAGATGATTTTAAGGTGGATTATGTTATAAATGTTGGTATTGCAGGAGGAACTAAAAAAAATATATACCCTGGAGATGTTGTAATAGCGAATAATTTAGTACAACATGATATTGATACTTCTGCATTTGGTGATAGGATAGGACAAATTCCGAGACTGGATACTTTTGATTTCAAATGTGATAAAAAACTAATAGATCACGCAATAGAAGCTTGCAAGGATATAAGTGGTCATAATTATTTTGTGGGAAGAATTGTGTCAGGGGATCAATTTATTGCAAACATTGATAAAATAAAATGGCTTAATTCTGAGTTTGAATGTTTGGCTTGTGAAATGGAAGGTGCAAGTATAGCTCAAGTATGCTATTTAAATCAAATCCCATTTGTTGTTATTAGATCAATATCAGACAATGCAAATAATGGAGCTCATATGGAGTATGAAAAATTCAAGGATATTGCTGTGGAGAATTCCACAAAAATTTTAAATAATATGTTAAAACTAATTTAGGAGTCTTGTATATGGAAAAGTTATTAGTTCATAAAAATAGTGGTTTAGATATATTGGTAAAGGTAAAAAACATAGTTATTGGTGGAGAAGAAAAAGTAATAATATCAGGGCCTTGCTCAGTTGAAGGTTATGACACTATGCATGACATAGCAAGTGGTTTAAAAAAAATAGGTGTGCATATATTAAGGGGCGGAGCTTTTAAACCAAGAACTTCACCCTATGATTTTCAGGGGTTCATGGAAGAAGGACTGAAAACACTTAAAATTGTTGGCGATGAATTTAATATGCCAATAGTGACAGAGGTTATGGATTCAAAGGACATAGATTTAGTTCTAAGGTATGCTGATATGTTACAAATAGGGTCTAGAAATATGTACAATTACAGTTTACTCAAAGAGGTTGGAAAATTAAAAACACCTATTTTATTAAAAAGAGGTATGAGTGCAACACTATCAGAGTGGCTCTATGCGGCAGAGTATATTATGGCAAATGGTAATGAAAATGTTGTTCTCTGCGAGCGAGGTATTAGGACATTTGATACCTACACAAGAAATACACTAGATTTAAGTAGTGTTGCTGCAATTAAACAAAAATATCGTATTCCAATAGTTGTTGATCCAAGCCATGGGACGGGTAGGCGTGAATTAGTAGCAAGGATGTCACTTTCTTCAATAGCTGCAGGTGCGGATGGATTAATGATTGAAAGTCATATTACTCCGGACAATGCTATATCTGACGCAAGGCAAACAGTGTCAATAGATACCGTAGGTCAAATAGTGAAGAATGTAAGGAAATTTGATGGGATGTTTAGGGAACAAGATGTATAACTATTAAAATAATTTTAAATATGTGTAATAAAATTCACTCCATGAGAAAACATAAACCTATAGAAATTTTATCAGTTTGATATTACTACTATATTAATAACTAGAGGAGTTGTTATCATGGAAGATGAAAAAATTCAATATTTTAAAAAAAGATTAATAAGTGAGAAGTCACGAGTTCAAAGTCTGATCAATCAACTTAAACAAAATGGAGTTGTAAATTCTAACAGTGAAATAGCCTCTGAAATATCATTTTATGACAATCATCCCTCAGATACTGCCACTGAAATTTTTGATATAGAAAAAGGGTTAGCACTTAAGGCTAATGAAATGTCAATTATTAAAAAGATTCAAAATGCATTAAAGAGCATAGAAAACAATACCTATGGGAAATGTAAGAGTTGTGGTAATGATATAATTGAGGAAAGATTAGAATTTATACCTTACGCAGAGAACTGTGTATCATGCGAAAAATCCAATGGTGATAAAAAACCAGCGCAGCAAAACGATAGACCAGTTGAGGAAGATGTACTGGGTACGCCTTTTAGATACAGTAGTAGTGCTGGTGAAGTAGGTATAGATGCTGAAGATACTTACATGGTAGTCGACCGTTTTAATGAATTAGATGACATTATTGAGTATTATGATGATGACGACGAAGGTGGTTACGTTGAACCTATAGAGAAAATAAGTAATGCTCAATATAAAAATCAGTTGCCAGATTAAAAAAGTTAAATTCAACAATATTTTAAATTAGGCAGAATAAAAAAGCATATATTGCATTGAATGAGTTTAGGCGTATTTAGGTAAAAACATATTCCTGCAATATATGCCTATCTGTAGGGGGAAGGGTATGGAACTATTAATTATTTTTTTAGGTTTGCTATTGGACAGATTAGCTAAAGTTTGGGCCCTTGGTTCTTTAAAAGATAATAATGGAATTATATTAATTAAAGATTTTTTCGGATTAGAATATTTAGAAAATAGAGGAGCAGCTTTTGGAATTTTGCAAAACAAAACCATATTGCTAGCGTTAGTTACTCTACTTGTTATATCAGGAATGATATATTATATTATTAAATATAAACCAAAATCAAAATTCCTGAGAATGAGCTTTGCACTAATTATAAGTGGAGCACTTGGAAATTTATATGATAGATTATTTTATAAATATGTAGTAGACTTCATTTTACTTCATTATAAAGATATATATTATTTCCCAACATTTAACATAGCGGATATGTTAGTAGTTGTGGGTACTTTGATTTTGGCAATTTCTATAGTAAAGGATGAGGTATAAATGGACAGTTTTGAGTATAAAGTTAATGAGGATTCAGTTGGTACAAGATTAGATGTATTTATTTCTAATGAATTAGAAAATAAATCCAGGTCATACGTTCAAGGAATAATTGAAGGTGGAGCGGCGTTTGTAAATGGTAAAATGAGAAAAAGTAATTACAAATTAAAAGTGGATGAAATAATTACTTTATCCATTCCAGAGGCTACAGAGTTAGACGTTGCGGCAGAAGATATACCCTTGGACATCATATATGAAGATAGTGATGTAATTGTAATTAATAAACCACAGGATATGGTGGTTCACCCAGCGCCAGGAAATTATAGTGGCACCTTAGTTAATGCACTGCTATACCATTGCAAGGACCTATCAGGCATCAATGGTGTTCTAAGGCCAGGAATAGTTCATAGAATCGATAAAGATACATCTGGAGCCCTTGTAGTAGCTAAAAATGATAATGCACATAACTCTTTAGCGGAGCAGCTTAAAGATCATTCAATGACAAGAAGTTATGTAGCTCTTGTAGAAGGTATAATTAAGCAAGATGAAGGATCAGTAGATGAACCTATTGGAAGGCACCCTAAAGATAGGATAAAAATGGCAGTAGTAGAAAGTGGCAAGAAGGCTATTACCCACTATAAAGTAATAGAAAGGTTTGAAAGTCATACATTAGTAGAATGTAACTTAGAAACAGGAAGAACTCATCAAATAAGAGTACATATGGCAAAGATAGGACATCCTTTAGTAGGAGATTTGATATATGGGTTTAAAAAGCAACATTTTAATTTAAAAGGGCAGGTCCTTCATGCGAAAATGCTTGGATTTATACATCCAAGTACTAATGAATACATGGAATTTGTTTCACCTCTTCCAAATTATTTTGAAAAAATTATAATCAAGTTAAGAAATGAGTTGAAATAGAACATAATATGTGATAATATGTTGTTAAATTAAATACTTATGCCTTTAAATGTTCCAGAGAGAACATAAGGATAATGATAGCAATACTATTATGTGTATAGTATGCCTTTACCTTTATGGTAAAGGCTTTTTTATATTTTAAAAATGGAAATAAATAATTATTATTTAATAGGGGGCAAAGTATATGGAATTTAAATCAGTGCTATTAGATGAAAAAGCTATACAAAGAACATTGACAAGAGTAGCACATGAAATTATTGAAAAAAATAAGGGTATAGAGGATATTATCCTTGTGGGGATAAAAAGAAGAGGAGTACCAATTGCAAAAAGAATCGCTCTTTTAATAGAGCAGATTGAAGGAACTAAAGTTCCCGTAAGTAGTGTTGATATTACTTTATATAGAGATGACCTTAGCTCTATAAATGAGCAACCGGTTTTAAACAATGCAGAACTAGGTATAGATGTAAGAGGTAAAAAAATAATTTTAGTAGATGATGTACTGTATACCGGAAGAACGGCCAGAGCTGCAATTGATGCCATAATAGCTAGTGGTAGGCCTCAAATGATACAACTCGCCGTTTTAGTAGATAGGGGACACAGAGAGTTACCTATTAGAGCAGATTATGTAGGGAAAAACATACCTACTTCAGGAAAAGAGATGATTTCTGTGGAGCTTTTAGAAATTGATGAAATTGACTCAGTAAGTATATATGAGATATAACGACATTTCAGCTTCGAAGAAGATAAATAGCTTCGAAGAAGATAAATAGCTTCGAAGAAGATAAATAGCTTCGAAGAAGATAAATAGCTTCGAAGAAGATAAATAATCTTTTAAAATAGTCCAGCGAGACTAAAAGGAGGAACAAATGAATAATATTGTAGATGTTAATGAAAGATTACCAATCATGAAGACTCTCCCATTAAGCTTCCAACACTTATTTGCTATGGTAGGAGCGACTATACTAGTACCAATGCTTACAGGTCTTAGTCCTTCAATTGCACTGTTTTGTAGTGGGGTGGGAACGTTACTATATATTTTATGCACAAAGGCTAGGCTTCCTGCATATGTAGGGTCATCCTTTGCGTTCATTGGACCTATGGGTGTGGCCACAAAAGCATATGGCCAAAGTTCCATGTTATCAGGAATTATTGCAGCAGGGTTTGTATATGTAATTGTAGCTTTAATTATTAAATTTGCAGGAACCAAATGGTTAGATAGAATGTTATCTCCAGTGGTGGTAGGTTCTGTTGTAATTGTAATAGGACTAAGTCTCGCTTCAGTTGCAATAAATTGGGCAGGGTTAAATTCATCCTTTACAACACCAGCACTTGAGGGTGTATCTAGAGGCGCATGGATATTTGTATCGATGACAACACTTGCAATTGCTATAATAGGTACTATGTATTTCAAAGGATTTTTCGGCGTAGTACCAATACTCATTGCAATGGTAATTGGATATGCACTTTCTATGTTACTTGGTGTAATTCCAAAGGAAGTTCTACAGGAAATAGGTAAGGCTAGATTTTTTACATTACCAAGTTTTGTTTTGCCAACCTTTAACATAAATGCTATTATGCTTATGGCACCAGTGGCTTTTGTAACACTTGCCGAACATATTGGTCACGTATATGTTACAAGTAATGTTTGTGGCCGTGACTTCACAAAAGATCCAGGTCTACATAGATCAATCCTAGGAGACGGAATTGCTACAATGTTTGCAGGGTTTGTGGGAGGACCGCCTAATACCACTTATGGTGAGAATATAGGAGTTATGGCAATCACAAAGGTCTACAGTGTTTGGGTAATTGGAGGAGCTGCAATAATAGCAATTATATTATCCTTTATAGGACCAGTTTCAGCAGTAATAGGAAATATTCCACTTCCAGTAATTGGAGGAGTTAGTGTTATGTTATTTGGAATAATTGCATCCTCTGGTTTTAGAATTTTTGTGGAAGACAAAGTCGATTTTAGTAAAAAGAGAAATCTTATAATTGCTTCAGTGATAATAGTTTTAGGTGTTGGTGGAGGAGGTATTAAGTTCCCGTTTGCAGGTGCAGAATTTGAGATTGCAGGTGTAGCCCTTGCAACCCTGGTGGGCATAATACTGAACTTAGTTTTACCTGAAAAGAGTAAGTCAGGAGATAATTAATATAATTTTTTAACATAAGTGTCAGATTTAATTCTGGCACTTTTATTTTTATTTAGATTGAAATTTAAAATTTCTAGACAATAATAAGAAATAGAGATATTATAATATGAGTGATACTAACAATAAAGTATCTTAAATGAGTAACTAGCATACTGACTAGTTATTTTTTAAGATGACTAAAGAAAAGAAGAAATAGGAGCGATAATATATGATGTATACTTTAATTGCCACTACTACTTTTGGAATAGAAGCAGTAACAGCAAAAGAACTAAAAGCACTAGGATACGAAGATTTAAAGGTTGAAAATGGAAGAGTAACTTTTGAAGGCGATGAAATGGACATTGCTATATGCAATACTTGGCTTAGAACAGCAGAAAGACTTTTTATAAAGATGGCTGAATTTAAGGCCTTGTCTTTTGAAGAGCTATTTCAAGGCACCTTAGCCGTAGATTGGGGCAATTTAATACCAGAAGACGGTAATATGCATATCGTAGGTAAATCTGTAAAATCACAGCTTCACAGTGTGCCAGATTGCCAAGGCATAGTAAAAAAGGCAGTAGTTGAGTCTATGAAGAAAAAATATGATAGAGAGTGGTTTTCAGAAGAGGGACCAGAGTATAAGATAGAGGTTGCAATTCTAAGGGATATAGTAACGCTATCCGTAGATACGTCAGGTGTGGGACTACATAAAAGAGGATATAGGGAATATGCTGGCGAGGCACCACTTAAAGAGACTTTAGCTGCAGCCCTTGTGCTAATAAGTAAATGGGATAGTTCAAGAGTTTTAGCTGACCCACTTTGTGGTTCTGGAACTATAGCCATAGAAGCAGCCCTTATAGCGAAAAACATTGCTCCAGGGATAAATAGAAAATTTGTTAGTGAAACTTGGCCAAATATTGAGACTGATATATGGGAGCAAGTACGCGAAGGTGCAAGAAAAACTGTAAATAACAATGAAATCGAAATATTAGCTTCAGATATTGATGGAAGTTTACTTCGAACAGCCATAGCTAATGCGGAAAAAGCAGGAGTTAAGGACTTTATAAAATTTCAAAAAATACCAATGCAAAGTTTTACCTCTAGGCAGAAATATGGAGTTATAATAACAAATCCACCTTATGGAGAGAGAATAGGAGAGGCAGCAGAAGTAAAAAAACTTCATATTGATTTTGGAGAGATGTATGAGAGTCTAAATGAATGGTCCTGCTTTGTCATAACTGCTAACGGTGAATTTCAGAAGGAATTTGGAAAGAAAGCAGATAAAAATAGGAAATTATATAATGGAAGACTTTTATGTTATTATTACCAATATATAAAAGAAGTACCTAGAAAGAAAAAAGAAGAGTAAGAGTGTATCCCTATGAGCTTTCTCCTACGTGCCTTGCAATAAGAGCTTAAAACGTGAAATTTTATTAAGAAATTCTAATCTTTTTCCAATATAAATTTCTCTAACACTCACATTCGCCTTCCTGGCTCAGGTTCGCTAGCCTGCCGTCCTGGCAGGCTTACGAGAATTTTATATTGAAAAAAGAAGAATTTCTAAATTAAATTTCAATGTTACTGCGCTTCTTATTGCAAGTCACTTTGGAGAAAGCTCATACTATTATGCATGTTACTGCGGAAGGTTTATGAGAATTTCTAAATGAAAATAAGAGAATGAATATATTATACATATATTCATTCTCTTATTTTTGTCTTATATTTTGATGAATGAAGGTTATTTCATGGTATTAAATGGTACAATCTATCTGTAAGTTGTTTGATAGTCGTAAAAACTTACGACATGAATAAAAGGAACACTAAATATTAACAACTAAAATTACTTGTGAAGGAGAGAGTTTGAATGAGTATTTTTGATATTATTATTCCATTATCTTTTATTGCGATTATTTTAAAACAGTTAAGATACATGAAAGAATTAATAATGCCAACAAGAAAAACGTATGTAGAAATTATTACTGTATTGTTTTGTGTGATTATTTTCATAGGTATTATATATTTTTATGCGAATACCTGGGTTCATTATGTAATAGGAGTGTTAGCTATTGTTATGTTTGTAAGCATATGGATTAAACAAGGAATTAACTCAAAAGGTTTCATATCAATGTATAGATATAAAGAGATTATATTATGGAATGAAATTGAAAAAGTTATTGTAATTAGTTCAAAGGATATAAAGGTTAAGTTAGCAGGTGGGTTTATGGAGCAAACATTTCATTTTAAAAAGAGTGATTACGATAAAGTTATTACTATTCTAAAAGAAAATTTACCTGAACAAGTACAGATACGAAACATAAGTTAAAGGCAATACCTCAAAATATAAGCAGAAGGCTGTGTTTAAACCCTCTGCTTTTTCTATTGTTAAAATGTATAATATTTAATGTGTTAGTTGTTATATGTACACCTCGAAAATGCACCCATTGATTCTATAAGTGAGGGTATAAGATAATATCATATTTTTTATTCAACCCTTTTTAAAGTGCTTTCCATAGGCGTTATATACATAGTTTTATTTGTAGAGTAAATAACCATTCCAGGTTTTGCACCTGAGGGCTTCTTTACATTTTTCACCTCTGTATAATCAACAGGTACACTAGAAGAATCCTTAGATTTACTATAAAATGCTGATAAGTTGCAAGCTTCCAGTAGTGTGGTTTCAGGTATATTACCAAAATTTTTAATAATAACGTGGGAACCTGGGATATCCTTTGTGTGAAGCCACATATCATTTTTATTGGCAAGCTTTAATGTTAAAAAGTCATTTTGGATATTATTTCTACCCACATAAATATCTATTCCATCACTTGAAATAAAATGCATGGGTTTGGTTGGCTTTGCCTTTTTATTTTTACCTTTATTATGCTTTTTAAATGTAATATAGTCAGTTTCTATTAATTCATTTTTAATATCTTCAATTCCATTATAGTTTTCTACATTTATTATGTTAGTGAGTACAGAATGAAGATATTTTAATTCATTTTCAGTAAGATTCATTTGAATTATGGCCATTTCTTCTGCTATCTTAAATTTGTTATATTTTTTGAAGTAGTACTGAATATTTTGTGAGGGAGTTTTATTTTCATCGAGTTTTATTTTAACAAAGGCTCCATCTTCACTATAATAATTAACTACACTAGCAAACTTGTCACCCTTTTTAAGGGAGTATATATTTGCAGTTAAAAGTTCGCCATTTAACTTATAGGCACCTTTAGTATCACATTCTTTTAAGGTTTCTTTAAGTATTTTTATTTTTTTATCACAACGATTAATATTATTATGAACTATTTTTTGAAGACCTGCACTTTTAGAATTTAATCTATCGTGGTTATCCTTTTGAAAATAAAAATTCTCTATTAATTTAGAGGGTGAATCGTACTCTGCGTATTCACAATCTTTTAAAGAGGTTAGCTTAACGCAATGGAAATCTTCTAGTTTACCTTTCACAGTATAGGAAGCTAAAAAAGTATTTTTAGATAGTGACTTAAAGATATTTACTGTAAAATCATAAATGTGTTTAGCATGCTCTAAATCAAAACTTTTATGTTCAAAAGAATATCTATAAAAGAGTTCAGAGGAGAGTTTAGAACTTATTCCTGTGAAAGTACCTGTAAAGAATTTTTCAGCGTATTGTATTTCTTTAGTGGTTATATACTCATAGAACTCCTCATAAGTAAAATTAAAAGGATTTAGTTTTGTAGAAATAGGAGGGTATGCATATTCTACACCAGTAAATAAAACTCTAAAAGTGTTTACATCTGCTGTAACGTGTTTTATGCTATCCATAACCAAATTATCACGGGTACGGACTAAGCTAATGTTACTATGCCTACCCATTATTTCAATTATCAAAGAGTAGACGCTATCAAAGCCTAATTCATCACTACTTTTAAAGTCGATAATTAACAATCTATCGGAGTTTAATTGTCTTACATCTAAAACTGTGGCAGTATTTAAATATTTTCTTAAAACCATACAGAATATAGGTGCTTGAGCTGGGTTTTCTTTATTAAATTCTGTAAAATGAATTCTAGGATAATTTGAACTTGAACTTATTAATAACTTATATATTTTTCTATTCTTTTTAAAACTTAATATAATCTCATCTTTTTCTGGTTGGGTTACTTTATCAACTCTGCAATCTATAATAACATCTTTTATTTCCTCAATGAGGCTAGATAAATAAATCCCATCTAATGCCATACATATCACCCTTTCCTTCTGAAACGTCTTTAAAACTTTATAAAATTATGCACTTATGCTTTGTAAATAATACATTATATAATATAATATTAATAAGTTAAGTTATATTTATATTATACCATTAAAGAAAATTATTGAAAAGTCATACTAGTTGTATTGCAAAAAGGAGGAGCTATTTGGAAATTATAAATTTTACAAAAATGCAGGGAACGGGAAATGATTTTATTGTTATTGAAGATTTTCAGGGCAAATATGCTAATTTGGAAGGCCTAGCTATAAAACTTTGTGATAGGCATTTTGGAATAGGTGCAGATGGGATTTTAATAGTTACAAAAAGTAATATAGCAGATATTCAGATGATAATTATTAATGCGGATGGTTCTTATGCATCCATGTGTGGAAATGGCATAAGGTGCTTTGCTAAATATGTTTTTGAAAAGAAATATGTGCAAAAGGAAAATATGAAAATAGAAACTGGTGATGGTGTAAAGCTGGCCAATATATGCACTAAAGATGGATTCGCTGAAAGCGTAAATATAAATATGGGAAAATATAATTTTAATCCCAGTAGTATTCCTGCTTTATCTAAGTCAGAAATAATTAATAAAAAGATAGAGGTTAGTAATAAAGAGTATTACATTACTTCAATGTTTATGGGGGTGCCACATACTATTGTTTTTGGCAAGCAGGAAGAGTATCAGGTTGAGGAAGGAAAATTTATTGAACGTCTCGACCTATTTCCTGAAAAAACAAATGTAAATTTTTGCGAAATAGTAGGAAGAAATGTGATAAGGGTGAAAACTTGGGAAAGGGGTGCAGGACCAACATTAGCTTGTGGTACTGGTAGTTGTGCATCTGTAGTAGCAGCAAATAGACTAGGATATATTGATAAAAAGGTAGAAGTACAGGTTCCCGGTGGAGTAATTACTGTAGAGATTGCTAAAGGTGAAGTTCTAATGGAAGGACCAGCAGAAATAACCTTTGAAGGTAAATTTTTTCTAAATTAATTTTAAAACAGCTGTCTATTTAACAATAGTACAGTTGTTTTTTATTTTGTCGAAAAATTCTGACCTAAAAGGTGAATAAAATTGTGAAAGTGGACAAAAATTAAAAAAGGATATCCTATGAAAATCAAATATTAGAAAAGGTAAAATAATATGAAAAAAAATTTACTCCAATTATTATTAGACAAAAACCTAATTACAGAGGAAGAACATATACAGATAAAAGAGGACTCATTTAAAAGAGGTTGTAGTGAAGAGCAAATAATTTTAAGGGAGTTAAAAATAGATTTAAATCAGCTTATTTTAATATTAGAAAATGATTTTAACATATCTTATACGGAGCTTGAATCTAATAGTAAAAAAAATCAAGCGTTTAAACTAATATCTAGGGAGGTAGCTGACAAATACGGCTTAATACCTTTTTATGATAATAGTAATGAAGTACATGTTGCTTTTTCAAATCCATTTGAAATAAAAGTTATTGATGAACTTAAATTTATAACAAACAAAAAAATAAAAATATTTTTTGCGCTATCTAGCAATATAGACCAGGCTATTGAAAACTGTTATGGAAAACAAATTGTGGATGTGGCAGTGGAGGAAATGAGAAAAGAATATATGCTAGAGGAAAGTGAAAAAAATGAAGAGGCACATTCAGAATTTTCTACTGAAAATGCACCAGTTATAAGAATAACAAATTCCCTTTTAAAGCAAGCTGTAAATGCAGAAGCTAGTGACATTCATCTAGAGCCTTTTAAGGATTTTGCCATACTTCGTATGAGAGTAGATGGTATTTTAAATGAGATAAATCAAATTCCAAGTAACGTGTATAAATCACTATGTACAAGAATGAAAATAATGGCAAACATGGATATAGCCACTAAGTTAATTCCACAAGATGGAAAAATAACTGAAAATATTGATGGAATAGACTATGATTTTAGGGTATCTTCGCTGCCAACAATGTATGGAGAAAAGCTAGTTATAAGAGTTTTATACAAGTTAGAGAGATTTATAAATTTAGACTCATTGGGTTTTAGCTGCGATAAGGTTATGATTTTAAAGGATATATTAAAGCTTTCTCATGGAATGATTGTCGTTGCAGGACCAACAGGAAGCGGAAAATCAACAACACTATATGCACTGCTAAATGAAATTAATAGTAAAAGTAAAAATATCGTTACGATAGAAGATCCAATAGAATATAATATGCCTAGAATTAATCAAGTAAACGTAAACAATAAAGCGGGTCTTACTTTTTCAACTGGGCTCCGAAGTATTTTAAGGCAAGATCCAGATATAATAATGCTTGGAGAAATAAGAGATGAAGAAACGGCACAAATTGCTGTGAGGGCATCAATAACAGGACATTTAGTATTAACAAGTCTTCATACAAATGATGCAACTACGTCAATATCCAGGCTGATAGATATGGGTATTCCATCATATCTAGTTGCAGATTCATTAGTTGTAGTACTTGCTCAGAGATTAATAAGAAAATTGTGCTCCACTTGTAAAATGGAATATGAGACTATTAATGACGAATTTGAGCATTTAGGATTTAATAATGGAGAGAAAATATATAAAGGAGTGGGGTGTAATAAATGTAATGGAACTGGATATAAAGGTAGAACAGTGGTATATGAATTACTGAAATTAGATGATGTTCATAAATCTATTATAGCAAGAAGTGGCATAAGTGATGAGCTTTGGAAATATTGCAATGAAAAGAAATCAGATTCTTTTATGGAGACTTGCAGGGCTTCAGTGCGCAATGGTGTAACATCCATAGAAGAATTTATAAATGCTACTTATAGCTACAATTTTAAATAAGATAATTAGTGATAGGTGAAATATAATATGAGATTTAAATATATGGCCAAAACATTCGATGGAATAACAATAAAGGGTACTACCTGCAGTGATAGTATAGAAGATTTAGCACTTGAATTACGCGAAAAAAAATTATTTTTAATAAAGTGTAGGAATATAAAAAAAATAACTGAAATTTCTACTAAACCTAATTTGAAAACTATATCTATGTTTTGCAGACAATTTTCAATATGTATTAAATCAGGCATTCCTATATGTGACATTCTTAATTTGCTTTATGAACAAATGGTACATAAGTCAATAAAAAAGAGTCTCCTAAGCATTAGGGAAAATGTGCAAAAGGGTAATTCACTGCATATAAGTATGAAAAAAACCATAAATGTATACCCAGAGTTTATGATAAATATGATTTATTTAGGTGAAGAGAGTGGGAAGCTAGATATAATTCTAGAAGAATTGGCAGGGTATTATGAAAAAGAGCATAAGCTGTTAAAAAAATTTACGAATTCAATGATTTATCCTTGCACAGTATTTGTTACATTAACAATTGTATCATTTTTTTTGTTTATAAAAGTAATTCCCGTATTTATTACAAATTTAAATTCTTTCCATGCAAAAACTCCATTAATCACCAGAGTGGTTTTAGGGATGAGTAACTTTTTAGGAGCAAATTTTTTATGGATTTTAATGATAAATTTAACTCTGATTTTTATTTCTATAGAATACTTTAAAACAGAAAAGGGCAAGATGGCTTTTGACAAATTTAAATTTATTTGCCCAATATTAGGCCCAGTATATAAACGTCTCATTTATACAAGATTTACTAGAGGGCTTAATATATTGTTAACTAGTGGAGTGGGTCTTTTAAAAGCTTTTGAAATAATCCATGATATTATTGGAAATAGATATTTTAAGCTAAAACTTAAAACAGTTTCAAGTGACATTAAAAAAGGGGGAGATTTATCAAGCTGTTTAAATGAAATGAACCTATTTCCACAATTTTTTGTGGCTATGGTGAAAATAGGAGAAGAAACCGGTAATTTAGATGGCATGTTTTTAATAGCTGCAGACATCTTCTATGAAGATGCAGAGGAAAATGTAGAAAAAGCTACTGCACTACTAGAGCCAATTCTAATAATATTTTTAGGAGTTATGATAGGTACAATAATATTAGCGGTTATGCTACCAATGCTAAGCGTTATGGACTCCGCAGGCAAATTTTAAAGACACTTCAGCACCGATGTTGCTGTTCAGCACCGATGTTGCTGTTCAGCACCACAGGTAATGATTTAATAAGGAAGGTAAAATTATGCGTAAGGGATTTACATTAATTGAGATGGTATTAGTTATAGGCATTATGAGCATGATTGCAGGCTGTAGTGTTATTTCTATAAGATTCCATAAATCAGTAAAAAATAAAGTGGATTTAGATTATTATTGCAATGCAACAGTAGGTTTTATTAATAATTCAAAGATGTATTGTAGAGAAAATTCTTGTAGTGCAAAAATAACTTTTGATATAGAAAAAAATGAAATGAATTTAGAAAATGACCGTAATACGGTAAAAACACTAGCATTCACAAAGGGGATAACCTTATATAAAGTTCAAGGTAGACGAATAAATGGAAAAATTGAAATTGATAAGGATGGTTTTAGTAATGATGCATGTACAATAATATTAAAGGATAATAATTCAATAGAACAGGAAATTACAATGAGAGTAGGTACGTCATATGTCAAAATCAATAAGTAAAAAAGGATTTACATTGCTTGAGGTACTATGTAGCCTAGGAATATTCTCTACCATTTTCATTTGCATGATGTCCTTTGACCTAACTTCTCATAATATAAAAAAAGATATTAAAACTATAAATAATAATGTATCTATAATGGAGGGCCTTAAAAATAATATTATATATTCTATGACCTTTGAGGGGTTAGAAGGGTTACAGAAAAATAACAGAGTTTTTGTAAATAAGGAAAATATGACTTTGAATAAAATTCAAAGCGGAGTACTGGACGTGTTTTCAGAGAAAGCAATACTTACGGATCCCTATATAGAATTGAGCTTTTTAAAATGTGAATTTAAGGTATACACTTTAAGATTATCATTACATTCTAGGAGTCCAAAGAATATTATAGAATTACAGTGTAATTTCTATAAAGGTGATCATAAATGAAAAAAAGTGGAGCTACACTTATAGAAATAGTAATTGTTATGGGCTTGGTATTTTTAATGGTGGGGGCTTTAGATAGTATGCTTATCTCTTATTTGAAAAATTATAAAAATAATGTATTAGAAAATGAAGGGTTTAATTATTTAAACGAAGCCATAGCAATAATAGAAAAAGAAGTTAATGAGGATGCAAGTACAATAACAACTGAGGATAATATTATTAAAATAAATCATTCTGATGGAATTACCATAAATTACATAAAATGTATCAATGGAAATCTTTATATCTTGTATGGTACAAAGAATATTACACCTGTAGAAAATTCCCATAAAAATGTAATTATAGATGATTTGAAAGACTTTGTGGCCAGAAGAACCAGAAAAACTCTTTATATTAAAGTTACCTGGCATAATGGTCAAAGCATTGAGAGGTGTTTAGCAATAGAAAATGCAAACTAAAAAGGGATTTATAATGGTTTATGTTACTTTAGTAGGAATTATTTGTTTAACTATAATGATGTATATATTTGACATTCAACTGTCAGAAGTAAAGTATTCCAAAAGTACTAAAGTATATCTACTTAAAGAGGATGAATATCAAAGATATAGTGAATACCTAATGACTTTATTTTTTACTTATATTAATGAAAATAAAGAAGAAATAAAAAAAGGAATAAATGAGTTTTTCTACAATTCTAAAAGCTACATAGTAAAGTATGAAAAAGCGGAGGTGAACTATTCTAATAAAAGCAATGAGTTCATTTTTACAACACCTTACAAGTATGGTGCAAATAGAAATGATTACTTTGAATTACAAACTATTGGTGAAAGTTTTCATATGGTATTTATAAAAACAGAGTATAAAGTGCCACCCCCTGGGCAAGTGGCTGGATCTTTAAATAATTGATTATAACAATAAATGGTGGTGGAAAAAATGAAATTTAGAAGGAATATGCTTTTAGAAGTTTCAGCAGAAAGAATTTCAGGCATAGGATTTTCTAAAAACAGAATATTAAATAGAGTTAATACTATAGCCTGCGGAAATACATATTATAAGGATACTCTTAATATAAAAGATTTTGAAATGGATATAAAGAACAAAAATCTATATGTTCTTGTTGAGGGGGAGACAGTATATATTAAAATGATAACCCTACCGCTGGTGAAAAAACATCTAATTAATGATTTGATTAAAAATGAACTAAGATATTATTATAAAGACATAGAGCATATTTCATTTACCTATAAGCTTATTAAAAAAGATAAATTTAATATGGAAATATTAGTTTTTTGCCTTAGTGGAAATAAGCTAAATGTATTAGAAAGCTCCATTGATAATAATATCAGTTTAAAAAAAGTAAACTTAATTCAGTTTTGTTTTAAAAATTACTATTGTAACAAAATCCATGAGAAAAACTATATATTGGTTTTTTATTACAATGATATTTTATACTTCATAATATGTAATAATGATGAAATTGTGGCTAATACTATTGTTAGGGTTGTGGATTTGCTATTGTTTAAATTTTCATATGCAATGAATGAGTTTTTAGATAAGTACAACGACTATGCTAAACTATGTAAAAAAATATATTATGTAAATGTGGAAGGGTTAAATATAGAAGAATTCAAATATCTTACATTGCCTAAGGAAATGTTAGAAAATTTAAAAAGGGAACAATTGCTAAAATATATGATAATAAAAGGGTGATGTTATGGTAAAAAAAACATTCATTCCAAATTGGTACGAAGATAGAAAAAGTGAAATATGGAGTAAAAAAGTTAAATTATGTATTAAAATAGTTTTAATAGTAAACATTATTTTGATAAGCCTCATATTTAATATTTCTAATGGAATAAAAGATGTGGCTGGCGAGAAAGCTAGTGAAAATAAAGCTGTTAATATTATAGAAACGGCTAGAAAAGATAGAATTATTATTGAAAAGCATAAAGAAATAAGCAAATTTTTTGAGAATAATAATTTCACCTACAAGAATATTAATATAACAAAAGATAATTTGGAAATAGATATAGAAGTTAATAACTATGAGGAATATATTCGTGTAGTAAGACTCATAGAAGATAAATATTCCATTAAAAAATTAACTCCAAACATTAAAAATGAAGGGAAGTTTAACTTTAAAGTTATATTATAGGTATAATGATGAATAAAAACAGACAATTTAAATGGGTTCTATTTACTTTACTAATTATAATGGGGATTTTGTCTTTTAAACTTATTTTTGTAGCGTATAAATTTAACTATCTTAAAAACCAAGCCCTAGTTAATATTAAAGTGGATAAAAACCCTGTGATGGTAGAAAAATATGGATACAGTGACATTTTGGAACTTATAGGAAGAAATAGTGATTTTGGAGTGAAAACTATAAATATGATAGGACAGGAGAAATGTAATGTCCAAGTAGATTACAGGGGAGATATAAAATTATTGAATACTTCATTATATTCTTTAAATGAAAGTAAGAGTCTTTTAAGCATAAACAGTATTAATATTAATAAGGAATCTAAAACTACAACTATAAGTATTGATTTTAAAAAAAACAAGTAAATTATGGGTGATAACCTTAATATTTCAGCCTCAAGAAGATGATTAAGTGGTATAATTATGAAAAAGATAAAGATTATTTAAATATTATATAATTATATTTGCAAATATCATTAAGTTTTGATAAAATAACATTGTTCCACTGTAATGTTTACATTTACTGAGATTATAAGAAAAATTTTAAAGCGATTTTTACATAGGGAAATTTGAATTATAAACGGGTCAAATTTAAATTTACTGGGATAAAAAGATTTCTACAATATAATTGTAGAAATTGGTATTAATATATCTAATAAGGTTATAATATAATGGGTTAATTGAATTAACAATGAATTTTGGAGGGATACTTAATGATTTCAGCAGGAGATATAAGAAAAGGAACTACATTTGATGAAGGTGGACAAGTTTACACAGTAATAGAATTTTTACATGTAAAACCTGGTAAAGGGGCTGCTTTTGTTAGAACTAAGTTAAGAAATGTTATTAACCAAGGGGTTACAGAAAAAACCTTTAATCCAACTACAAAATTACAAGAAGCGGTTATAGAAAGAAAAGAAATGCAGTACTTATATGCAGCAGATGGATTATACTACTTTATGGATCAAGAAACATATGAACAAATACCACTTAACTACGAAAAAGTTGAAGATGCCATAAAATATTTAAAAGAAAACATGTTTGCTGTAATAAAATTTTATAAGAATGAGGCTTTCTCAGTGGAAGCTCCAAATTTTGTAGAACTAGTTGTAACAGCTACTGAACCAGGTGTTCGGGGTAATACGTCTTCAAGTGTAACAAAACCAGCTACTGTTGAAACAGGAGCAATAATTCAAGTTCCAATGTTCGTTAATGAAGGCGAAACTATAAGAATAGATACCAGAAATGGTGACTATATGCTAAGGGTATAAGCTATAGATTATATATTTAAAAAGAGCCAATTTGGTTCTTTTTTTTTATTCTTTTTTGGAGACCTATCACATATATTATGTAAAATGAATCCATTCAAGCTAATAATTTTTAGCTTTATATGGAATATTTTACAGTAACCTATAATAGAAATTATATATGAGAGGGTGATAAAAATTTTAGTTACAAAAGATTTATTTGAAATATTACCTATGACTATTAGAAGTAAATTAGAACAGGTTAATAAAATACAGGAACTTGAAGAGCTTAGGATAAAAGTAAACAAGCCTATATTTGCACACATTGGGAATATTGAAGAAATTTGGGATTATATTGCAACGGCTGAAGATATTAAATATATAATGCAGAGAATAAGCAATTACTCAATATATGCTTTTGAAGACGAAATCAGGCAAGGATATATAACTATAAAAGGTGGACATAGAGTTGGACTATGTGGAATTTGTGTTATTGAGAATAATAGCATAAAAACTATTAAAGATATATCATCTATAAACATAAGAGCGTGTAAAGAAATTATTGGTTGTGCGGGCAGAGTAATGCCTTATATTACTTGTAACAATTCAGTACACAATACAATTATTATATCTCCTCCTAAATGTGGAAAAACAACTTTACTTAGAGATATTACGAGGCATATATCCCAGGGGGATAAAAATAAAAATTTTAATGGTAAAAATGTTTCTATAATTGATGAGAGGTCTGAAATAGCAGGTTCTTTTAAAGGCATACCACAAATGGATGTGGGCATTCGAACGGATGTACTAGATAATTGTCCAAAGAGCCAAGGGATTATGATGGCAATTAGAAGTATGTCACCTGATGTTATTGTATGTGATGAAATTGGTACTCAAAATGATATGGAAAGTATTTTAATGGCATTAAATTCTGGTATTAGTTTAATTACAACTATTCATGGCTTTGGAATTGAAGACCTGTATAAAAGATTGGTTTTTAAAGATATCATGGAAAATTACGTATTTTCAAGAGGCATAGTGCTTTCTAACAAAAAAGGTATTGGGACAATAGAATGCATTTATGATTTTACTAAAGGTGCAGATATATGGAGGTCATAATATGATTAAAATAATTGCATGTGCTGTGATTGTAACTGCTTCAACTATAGCTGGTTTTATATATAGTGAAAGGTTAAAGTATAGGGTTTTTCAACTAAATGAAGTTCAAAGAGCGATATATCAACTACAAAATGAAATAACTTATGTACATGCTCTTTTGCCGGATGCATTTAAAAGTGTAGCACAAAAAAGCAAAGAGCCAATAGGGGAGCTTTTTAATAAAACCAGTGAATTATTATCAGGCAATAACTATGAAAATGTTTATGAGGCAATGAACAGTGCCATGAATTCAGTAAAAAGTAGAATATATCTAAACTCTGATGATATAAATGTTATTTTGGATTTATCTAAAACTTTGGGAGAGTCTGATATTGAAGGTCAAATCAATATATTTTCATTGACCCTTGCAAATTTAAAAAAACAAATTAAAATATCAGAAGATTTTATGAATAAAAATATAAGAATGTATAGATATTTAGGTTTTTCTTTTGGGGCGATGATTGTAATAGTATTAATATAGGGGGGAGGTTTTCTAAGTGTTAGATGTTAGTTTGCTGTTTAAAATAGGGGCAACAGGTATTCTCATAATTATTATTGACAAGATTTTAAAAAGTGGGGGAAAGGAAGATATTGCTGTAGTTGCAAATTTAGCCGGAGTAATAATAATTCTTATTATGGTGATAAATCTAGTAAGCAAACTATTTACTTCTGTAAAAACTTTGTTTCAGTTTTAGCACAAGAGGAGGGCATTATGGAAATAATTAAAGTTGTTGCATTTGCTTTCATGGCTTTATTTATTGTGCTTATATTTAAAGACAAAAGGGATGATTTAGCTATTCAAGTTAGTATTGCAGCAGGAATATTAATTTTTTTGTTTATGATAAACAAACTTACAATAATAATGAGTTTTTTGCAAACATTAGCAAATAGGGCCAATATTGATGTTGTATATTTAAACACAGTTTTCAAAATACTTGGCATTGCATATTTAGCATCTTTTTGCAGTGAGATTTGTAGGGATGCTGGTGAAAATAGCATCGGGGCAAAAGTTGAATTTGCCGGGAAAATATTGATATTAGTTTTGGCAATACCTATCTTAATGGCAATAATGCAATCTATTCTAAAAATAATGTAGAGGTATAATATGAAAAAAATATTGATGATTTTATTACTTTTAATATGTTTACCTATTAGTGTACATGCTACCGAAGTAGGCAAAATTGGAGAAAAACAGCAAAAAGAAATAAGCAATTTATATGATTACATTACTAATATAAAAACAAAGTATGAGATATTTAATGATATGGAGCCAAAAGCGTTTGTAGATGGATTTATGAAAACTGGCGAAAATGGATTTAGTTTTAAAAATATCTCTAATTATCTTATTAAATTCACATTTAAAGAAATATGTGCGTCATTGCAACTAATTGGTAGTCTTTTAATTATTGCTATTGTGTGCGCCCTACTTCACAATCTACAAAGTGCTTTTAGTAGTGAAAATTTATCAAGCATTGCTTATTTTGCCTGTTATGGTGTAATGATAATTCTAATAACTAAAAGCTTTTATATAGGAGTAGAGCTTGCTAAAAGCACAATTATTAATATGGCGGATTTTATGGCAGCGCTTATGCCAGTACTAATGATGCTACTAGCTAGTGTGGGAGGATTTACCGAAGCTACACTGCTGGACCCTGTAATAATGGGTTTTGCTACTGTAAGTTCTAGAGTTTATGTGGATATTCTCATTCCTATAATATTTATGAGCTTTGTACTACAATTTGTTAACAATATATCTAGTGATTTTAAAATTAATAATTTAACAAAACTTTTAAAACAAGTTGCTATATGGGTTCAGGGAATAGTAATGACAGTCTTCATTGGGGTAATTACCTTAAGAAGTATAGCAGCAAAAACTATAGATCAAGTTACTATAAAAACAGCAAAATTTGCAGTAGATAATTTTATACCTGTAGTTGGGAAATGTTTATCTGATGCAATTTCTACAGTAGCTGGATACTCACTTCTTTTAAAAAATGCCATAAGTGGGTTAGGTCTTATTATTATTTTAGTAATAGTTTTATTGCCTATTATAAAACTGTTAATTATGGCTTTTCTATATAAAGTTACAGCTGCAATTATTGAACCAATAAGTGATAGTCGCACAGTAGATTGTATAAATTCAGTAGGGGATTCTATTATTCTTTTAATGTCCTGCGTCATATCTGTAAGTGTAATGTTTTTCATAATGGTGGCAATAATAGCTTCCACTGGAAAAGGGATAATGATGGGTTGAAACAAATAAGCTCTAAACTTATAAAAAAGGGGGTGGTGCTAATTTGATTGAAGCATTAAAAGTCTGGGTAATCAACATCACTATTGCTATATTTTTTATTACAGCAGTGGAGATGATTTTACCAGATAATAATATGAAAAAATATGCTAAATTTGTATTAGGACTGATGTTAATTGTAGTAATTATAAACCCTATAATAAAGATTTTTAATAAGGACTTTAATTTTTATTCTTATACAAATAAAGCAACAAGTTACATGGAGTCAAGTACTGCAGTCACAGATATAAAAAAGTATAAAGATATTAACATGTTAAATACCACTGAAAATTTTAAAAAAAACTTAGAGAAGCAATGTATTATAGACTTAGAACAATCTTATCCCGAAAATAAGTATAATGCTGATATAGATATTATCTATGATGATAAAAAGGCAGTATTTAATATTAATAAAATTGAAATTGGAATTGTAGATAAAGGAGTTAGAAATATTAGGAAAATAGAAATTAATGCTAAAAGTGTTAATGCCTCAAAAAGAGATATTTTAAAGGGTGAGCAGGGGGACAAAATAAAGAGGCTATTAAGTAGTAAATTTAAAATATCTGCGAATATTGTTACTGTTTATAAATTAAACTTATAAAAGATGAGATTAACAATTAGTATATTGAATAAGGCTTGTTAAGTTAGAATAGCATACTGATTATTTATCTATATGTGATTAAGATTAAAAATAAGAAAAAGGGGGATTTCTATGAACAATGATGATTTGCTTAGTAAATTTACTAAGTATATTAAATCAAAATTAAATGGTGGTGATGACAAAAATAAACTGGGTAATGGTAAAAAATCTGACAAGCTACTCGGAAATTTGGTATTAATGATCTTAGTGGCAGTTGTAATAGTCCTTGGGAGTAGTTTTTTTAAAAATAATAGTTCAACATCAGCTGCCTTAGAAGAGACGCAGAAGGATAAAATTATAAAAGAAACAAAGGTTTCAGGATTAAGTGATTATGAATCACAATTAGAAAATAAACTTAAATCAACACTTGAAGAAATTAGAGGAGTTGGAAAGGTACAGCTTATGATCTATTTTGAGAGTGGGGAGGAGAGTGTCCCTGCAGTAAACATAAATGATTCTGAAAGTCTTACAGTAGAAAATGATACTGGAGGAGGAAAAAGAAATATCACTCAAAAAAATGATGGAAGAACAGTTGTTATGTCCAATAATGGAAATACAAATGAACCGCTAATTGTAAAAAAATACAAGCCTATTATTACTGGCGTATGTGTGGTGGCAGAAGGATCAAATGAAAAAATAACTGAACTTAGGATTAGACAGGCAGTAATTAATTTATTTAATTTGCCTGAAAATAAAGTTAATGTATATCCTATGAATAATTAGCATATAATTTCTTAGAAAGGTAGATGGGGGGAAATATTATGAATAAAAAACAATCAGGTATAATTGTTACGTTGGTAGTACTTATAATTTGTGCAGGGTATCTTGCAACAAAGGTAAATGGGCCATTATATGTAAATGATAGTGATTTTGGTGAGAAGAGTGCAATATCTTTAAAAGAAAACAAAAGTTCTTCAACCTTTTTTGCAGAAGCAAAATTATCAAGAAATCAAGAAAGTGCAAAAGCGCTTCAAGCAATTAAATTAATAATCGATGACGCTAATACTCCAAAAGAAGAAAAGAAAAAGGCTGCTGATGAATATTTAGATGTATCAACTACTACGCAGAAAGAATCAGACGTGGAACTTGCACTAAAAGCTAAAGGGTTTGAGGAAGCACTTTGCAGTATAGTGGATGACAAAGTGGAAATATTTGTTAAAAGTTCTAAGAAAGAACTTTCAAAAGAAGAGCTTCGAGGTATTCAAGATGTTGTAATGAGTAAAACAAAATTAGAGAATATCGATGTTAAGGTAAAAGAATAATAATTGTAAATCAAATATTTATCTGCTATAATAAATGTAGCATTATCATGTTTTACCTAAGCTAAACAAGGGGGTACTAATATGGAAGATAATATTTTAAATGAAACGGAAATGGGTACTGTTAAGATATCTGAGGATGTAGTTAGTGTTATAGCGGGACTCGCTGTTGCTGAAATACAGGGAATTGTGGGAATGAGTGCTAGTCTCGTTGGTGGAATAACTCAAATATTAAGTGGTAAGAAAAATTTATCTAAAGGCGTTAAAGTCAATGTTGGAGAAAATAGTGCAGTAATTGATTTACACGTTGTAGTTGAATATGGGGTTAAAATTCCAGAAGTAACTGAGAAAGCACAAATGAATGTAAAAAAATCTGTAGAGCTAATGACTGGACTTACAGTTTCAGCAGTAAATGTGTATGTACAAAATGTTGTACTACCTAAAACAGAAAAGGTAGAGGAAATAGAAGCATAGGAATAAACACCCTCTCTAATCAGAGGGTGTTTATACGTTAAAAATATATGAATTTGGACATAATTGTAATTAAAACAAATTTTATATTTTTATGATGTTTATTATATTTGATAGAAAAACTAGGAGGATTACTAATGAATAGAAGAAAGTCAAGAGAAGTAGCAATGAAATTACTTTTTGAAATGTCAATAAATAAAGAGAGCTATGAGGAGATAATTGAAAACTTCAAAGAGTATACAGATGTGGATTTAAACGATGTTGATATGTCATATATTACAAGGGTGCTCGCAGGAATTCATGAACATGGTGTGGAAATTGATAAAAATATTGAAAAGCATTTAATTAAGTGGAAATTGGATAGACTATCAAAAATGAACCTAGCCATTTTAAGAATTAGTACATATGAAATACTATTCGAGGAAGAGATACCGAGTGTAGTTTCTGTAAATGAGGGAATAGAACTTGCTAAGAAATATGGAGAAGATGCTTCTCCTGCTTTTATAAATGGTATTTTAGCAAAAATGATTTAAAAAGTTAGAGCCTTTTATGCTATTTTTAAATAGACTAGTCACTATACTAGTCTATTTTATTACTTTAAAAGAGGAAATTTGAAATTATAAGAGAAGTCTATTGTAGTAATTAATATTTTAAAACCAATAAGGAGAGGATAATATGGGAATTAAAGTTAATGGTAAAATAATAGTTGAAAACTACAGAAATGAAATTAAGGCAGTTATAAGTGAAGGGACTTCAAAGGGACTAAGAGTGCCTTCAATTAAAACTATTTTAGTTGGTGATGATGGTGGCTCCTTGTCATATGTAAAAAGTCAGAATAACCTCTGCGATAAATTAGGTGTTTCATATAGTTGTACTCATTTAGATAAAGACGTGGATGAAAGAGATATTATAGAGCTTATAGAAAAATTTAATGAAGATAGTAGTGTAGACGGTATAATACTTCAATTGCCATTACCAAAAAAATATAATGAGAAAGAAATTACTTCTAAAATTTCATATAAAAAAGATATTGATGGATTAACCGATAAGAATATGGGCAGATTTTATAAGGGAGAGAATTGTTTTATTCCTTGTACTGCTTTAGGGGTAATTGAAATGATTAAAAATACTGGATGCGTTATTAAAGGAAAGCATGCTGTTGTTTTGGGTAGAAGCAATATTGTAGGAAAACCAGCAGCACAATTACTACTTAATGAAGATGCAACAGTAACTATATGTCACTCTAAAACACTAAATTTAAAAGAAATTTGTAAAACAGCAGACATAATAGTTGCGGCTATTGGTAAACCAGGGTTTGTTACAAGTGAGTTTATTAAAGAGGGAGCAGTAGTTATAGATGTTGGTACTACAATGATAAATGATAAAATTGCAGGAGATGTAAATTTTTACGATGTTATTAATCATGCAAGCTATGTTACACCTGTGCCAGGTGGAACGGGCCTCATGACTACCACAATGCTTATTAAAAATGCTTGCGAAGCCTGGAGGAATAATGTTTATTAAAGTAATAACAGTAACTGCCCTTAATGGATACATTAAAAAAATAGTAGATAGTGACTTTATATTAAACAATGCAAATGTTAAAGGCGAGCTATCTAATGTAAAATTGCATTCTAGTGGGCATATATATTTTTCATTAAAAGATGCATTTGGGAAGATAAATTGTGTAATGTTTAAATCTCAAACACATAAACTTAAAATTACCCCTAGAGATGGGATGAATGTTATTGTTCGTGGGAAGGTTTCGGTTTATGAACGAGATGGGGCATATCAAATTTATTGTGAGTCTATAGAGCCAGATGGTGAAGGGCAGTTATATTTAGCTTTTCAAAATCTAAAGGAAAAGTTAGAAAAACAAGGAGTATTTGAAAGTACTCATAAGAAAAATATACCCTTATTTCCTACTAAAATAGGAATAATTACATCAGAAACAGGGGCTGCGATTAAGGACATTATTAATGTTGCTACAAGACGTAACGCTTTGGTTAATATTTTAATATATCCAGCACTAGTTCAAGGTGTAAGCGCAAGCGCGGACATTGAAGGTGGCATAAAATATTTTAATAGCACAAAAAATGTTGATTTAATTATTATTGCAAGAGGAGGAGGCTCTATAGAGGAATTATGGGCATTCAATGAAGAGAATTTAGCTTATGCAATTTACAATTCTAAAATACCTATAATTACTGGAATTGGCCATGAAACAGACTTTACTATAGCAGATTTTGCATCTGACTATAGAGCACCAACCCCATCAGCTGCAGCGGAAATTGCTGTGAAGAATTTAAAAGATTTAAATAATGAAATTAAAGCACATAGAGAATTATTACTGAGATCGGTGGAATCTAAGCTCACTAAGGAATACAATAAGGTTAATTTACTAAATAAATCACTAAAAATAAATAACCCTTTAAATTATATAGTTAATCAATATATTCATATAGATAATTTAAAAGAAAATCTAAGTTATAAATTTAATGTTGTGATTTCATTAGAAAAGCAGAAGCTTTCCAAGTTCAATGCTCTTTTGCAGGCACATAACCCTTTGAATGTATTAAATAAGGGCTATGCACTATTGCAAAATGATGAAAATAAAGTTATTAGTGAAATTAGCAATTTGAAAGATATAAAACAGGTTAAAATTACATTAAAAGATGGTAGCGCTGAATTTAAAATAAGCGATTTGGAGGAGTTTTAATGGCAAAGAAAAAAGAATCTTATGAAAATATGATGTTAAGACTTGAAGAAATTGTAGATACCATGGATGGCAATGAAATTACATTAGAGCAAACCATGACTATTTACGAAGAAGGTACGAAAATTTGTAACAGTTTATATAAAATTTTAAATGATACAGAGGGTAAAATAAAAATACTAACAGCTGAAGGCGAAAAAGATTTTATGGCAATACCTGAAGTGGTTAAATAGAAGATTTTACTTCTAAAATGTCCTTAAAAATCAATTTAGGTACATGTAAATAAACAACAAGTCAAGATAGATTAGTATAGGTGCTTGTTATTTATTTTAATGTGCCTTGAACTATATTATTTTTAAAATTTGTAAAGAAAAGAAGGGATAAAATGAATATAAAATCCGTTAAGGATACATTAGAACAGTGGATAAGCGATTATTTTGATAATAAGCCTGAAGTTGATAATAGAAATTTTGAAGCAATGATTTATAGTATAAAGGTTGGTGGTAAGAGAGTTAGGCCAATTTTAATGCTTCTTACATATGATATGTACAAGAGTGATTATAGAGATATAATGCCGTTTGGAGCAGCTCTTGAGATGATTCATACATATTCTCTTATTCATGATGATCTGCCTAGCATGGACAATGATGATTTGCGTAGAGGAAAGCCCACAAATCATAAAATTTATGGGGAAGCAATAGCTATACTTGCAGGAGATGGATTATTAAATGAGGCCATGATAATAATGCTAAATCAATGTTTAGATGGAGATTTAAACAAAATTAAAGCAAGTACTGTTATAGCAACTGCTTCTGGATCTCAAGGAATGATAGCTGGGCAAATTTGCGATATTTTAAGTGAAGGCATTACAATATCCGAGGAAGAGCTTCTTTATATGCATAGAAATAAAACAGGTCAACTAATTAAAGCGGCAATAGTGAGTGGTGCAATCCTTGCAAATGCACCGGTGGAAGATTTAGCGAGTTTAAGTGACTACGGTGAAAAATTGGGTCTGGCTTTTCAAATAAAAGATGATATATTGGATGTAATTGGTGACGTTGATATTCTGGGTAAAAATATAAAAGGTGATGAGTGCAATAATAAAACAACTTTTATAACCATGTATGGCTTAGAAAAATGCAAGGAAAGGTGTAATACTTTAACTCAGGAATGTTTCCAAATATTAAAGAAACTTGAGGTAAATACAAAATATTTAGAAGAAATTACAGAATTTTTATTGAAAAGGGAATTTTAAAAATCCGTATATTGCTATTAATGAGAACATTCTAAAATTACACTAAATTGCTTATATAAGTGGAAATAGCTTTTGAATTAAATATTATTATATGATATAATGTCCCCATAAATGCGGTCAAAATAAAGTCAATGCCTTATTAGTTTTTGGTACATTTCTATTAATAGTTTATTATAGTAGGGGTGCATTGATTTTATTTTTGGGGATTTTTAAATATTATAATTAATAAAGAAGGTAGAAAAATATGAGTAGAATTTTAGATGATTTTAATGATATAAATGCAGTGAAAAAAATGTCTATAGAAGAATTAAATATTTTTGCAGTGGAAATTAGAAATTTTCTCATTGAAAAAGTTTCTAAAACTGGAGGGCATTTAGCTTCAAATTTAGGTATAGTAGAATTAACCCTAAGTTTATACAATGTATTTGATTTAGATAGGGATAAAATAATATGGGATGTAGGGCACCAATCCTACGTACATAAAATTCTTACAGGTAGAAAAGATAAATTTGATTCACTTAGAAATTTTGATGGACTCAGTGGATTTCCTAAAAGAGAAGAAAGTAAATATGATATCTTTGAATCGGGACATAGTAGCACTTCTATTTCTGCTGGCCTTGGTATGGCAAGAGCTAGAGATTTGCAAGGTAAAGATTACGATGTTATTTCAGTAATAGGTGATGGTGCACTTACAGGCGGCATGGCAATGGAGGCTTTAAATGATGTAGGCTTTAGGAAAACTAAAATGATTATTGTACTCAATGATAATCAAATGTCTATTTCTAAAAATGTTGGAGGAATATCTAAGTACCTAAGCGGATTTAGAATTGATCCAACTTATAATAGATTAAAAAAAGAAATAAATTCTACCCTTAGAAAAATTCCTAGTGTAGGCAATGGTATGGCCAAATCAATTCATAAAATTAAGGATGGAATTAAACAGGTTGTTGTTCCAGGGATGTTATTTGAACATATGGGTATAAAGTATTTAGGACCTATAGATGGACATGATATTAAAGAAGTAAGTAAGGTTTTAAAGCTAGCTAAAAATATAGAGGGACCAGTAATTATTCATGTTATAACTAAAAAAGGAAAGGGTTATAAATTTGCTGAAAATCAGCCAGGTAAATATCATAGCGTAGGTCCATTTAACCCCTTAATTGGAGAGTTGCGTGGTGGTTCTAAGGAAAGTTATTCAGATGGATTTGGGGAGCAAATTGTAAGCCTTGCAAAGGAAAACAAAAATATAGTGGCAATAACAGCTGCTATGCCTGAAGGCACTGGGCTAGAGAAGTTCTCAAAACAGTTTCCAAATAGATTTTTTGATGTAGGTATTGCGGAGCAACATGCAGTTACTATGGCAGCAGGAATGGCATCGCAAGGTTTAAAACCTATTTTTGCAGTTTACTCAACTTTTCTTCAGAGAGCTTATGACCAAATTGTACATGATGTATGTATTCAAAAGCTACCTGTTATTTTTGCCATAGATAGAGCTGGCATAGTTGGCCAAGACGGAGAAACACACCAAGGCATATTTGATTTATCCTACTTATCTCATATTCCTAATATGACAATTATGGCTCCAAAATGTATCAGTGAACTTAAGTCAATGCTCGCTTTTGCAGTTAAACAAGATTATCCAATTGCTATAAGATATCCTAGGGGAGGAGACAATCCAAATATTAGCATGTCTTCTATTCAAAATTTTAAAAGAGGGAAATGGGAGATTCTTTTCCAAGGCGGTAAAATAGCCTTAGTAGCTACAGGCAAAATGGTCCAAAATGCTGTTTTAGTTAGAGAAAAACTGAAAGACATGGGGGTAGAAGTTACAGTAATTAATGCCTGCTTTATTAAGCCCATTGATGAAGCACTAATTTCAGAATTGGTCCATAAAAAATATTCAATAGTAACTATAGAAGATAATATTGTACATGGAGGATTAGGTTCCTTAGTACTAGAATATGTAAATACACTTGAGGAGAAAACAAAGGTTATTAATTTAGGGTTTAAAGATGAATTTATTCCTCATGGAACAGTTGATATACTATATAAATTATATAAACTAGACGCTTCTGGAATTTTCCAAAGCATTCTAAAGTTAATTTAAACAATCCACTTTAGTGGATTTATAAGGAGTTTTTCATGATAGAAAATAAAGAGAGATTAGATGTTCTTGTAGTCCAAAGGGGAATTTTATTTTCTAGAGAAAGAGCAAAGGAAAATATTATTGCTGGTAATATATTTGTGGATGGAATTATAACTCGCAAATACGGAAAAAAAATAGATTTATCATCCAAGATTGAATTTATTGGAGAAGATATTCCTTATGTAAGTCGAGGTGGATTAAAACTAAAAAAGGCTATAGACTCTTTTCACATTGACCTTAAAGATAAAGTATGCCTGGACATAGGAGCATCCACAGGAGGGTTTACAGATTGCATGCTTTTGCATGGGGCATGCAGAGTATACTCTATAGATGTTGGAACCGACCAATTAGATGATAAGCTGCGATGCGACGCACGGGTAGTGTCAATGGAAAATACAAACATAAGGTATTTAAGCCTGGATAGTATAGGGGAACTTGCCGACTTTGCAAGTATAGATGTGTCGTTTATATCACTTGAAAAAGTTATTCCAAATTTGCTGGGCCTATTAAAAAATAATGCAAGTGTTGTAGCATTATTAAAGCCACAATTTGAAGTAGGCGTAGGCAGAGTTAATAAAAAAGGTGTGGTTAAAAAACAGAGTGAACACATAGAGGTAATAACTAGAGTAATAAACTTTTTGAAATGTCTTAATGTAAATGTTATCAATATTGATTACTCATCAATAAAAGGACCTAATGGTAATATTGAATATTTAATTTATTTTACAAAATCTAAAGATCACTATGTGAATTTTGTGATGGAAAATATAGAGCTATTAGTTAGTAATGCCCATAAGAACCTAAATTAGTGGTAGGGCAAGCAAAAATTAATAGTCCATATTTGCTATAGAGAAGGGCAAGGAGGAACTATGAAAAGCATTGGCATTAATATAAATACCACAAAGGATAAAGATGGCAAAATAATTAAACATGTAAAAAATATTATTAGCAAATATATTGATGAAACTAATATATTCATGTTTAAAGATTCAATTGGCCTTGAAAATATAAAACATAACGATTTAGATATTATTATAGCCTTAGGTGGAGATGGAACTATTTTAAGAACATCAAGAAATCTAAATAACTATAATATTCCAATACTCGGGGTGAATATAGGCAATTTGGGCTTTCTTTCTAGTGTGGAGCTTCTAGAATTTGAAAAGGCCATGAAAAGATTTATTGAAGATGATTATTATGTAGAAGATAGAATGATTCTTAATTGTAAATTACCTGGTAGAACAAGACATGAAGAGTATACTGCTTTAAATGATATAGTAGTATCAAAGGGAACACTAGCAAGGGTTGTTAAATATGAACTTTACATAGATAATAAATTCTATATTGATTTTACAGGAGATGGACTTATAATTGCTACACCAACAGGATCTACAGCATATTCATTATCTGCTGGTGGGCCTATAATTTATCCCAATCTAGATGTTATAGCTGTAACACCTATTTGTCCATTGTCACTATCCATGAGAACTATAGTGCTGGACTGTAAAAGTGAAATAGCTATAAATATAAAATGTGAACATGAAAGCATATTTTTGACATTAGATGGACAACGCGCAATAAAGTTAAATAATTATGAGAAGATATTAGTAAGTGTTTCAAATAAAAAATGTAGATTGGTTAAATTTAATGATTATAATTATTTTGAAATCTTAAGAAAAAAAATAATTTCTAGAACTACAGATTGTGAAGGGGATAAAAATGAAGATTGCACGTCATGCGAAAATAATTGAAATCATTCAGGTAAAAGAAGTTGAAACACAAGAGCAGTTAGCAGAAGAACTGAGAAGTAAAGGTTTTGATATTACTCAAGCAACAGTATCAAGAGACATAAAAGAGCTAAAATTAATTAAGGTTATGAATTCACATGGAACCCACAAATATGCTACTATTTCTCCAGAGGATAGTTTTTTATCAAATAAATTGGTTAATATTTTTTGTCAAACCGTGATATATGTTGACAATGTAGATAAATTTATAGTACTTAAAACTATATCTGGAGCGGCTCCAGCTGCTGCTGAAGCTTTAGATTCTTTGAAATTCAATGGTATTGTAGGAACTTTAGCTGGGGATAACACTGTTTTTATTTTAGCTAGAAATGAAGAAGATACTAAAGTAATAGTTCAAAAAATCAAAAAAATGATTAACGTATAGGAGGAATTAGTATGCTCCTACAATTAAATATTATAAATTTTGCTCTAATTGAAAATTTAAGTATTAATTTTGAAGGGGGATTTAACGTGCTTTCTGGTGAAACAGGAGCAGGAAAATCAATTTTGATTGATGCTATAAATTATGTGTTAGGTGGGAAATTTAATAAAAGCACAATTAGGACGGGGGAAGACAAAACTTATGTTGAAGCCATATTTACCATCGATAATAAAAATAACAAAAATGCACTAGATGAGATGGAAATTGATTATGAAGACATGGTAATTGTAAGTCGGGAAACATTTCAATCTGGAAAAAGTATTGCTAAAGTCAATGGTAAATCATTGCTACTATCAAAGATTAAATATATTAGTAAGACCTTACTTGATATTCATGGTCAACATGATAATCATAATTTATTAGATAGTGCTAATCATATATTTTATGTAGATTCCTTTGGCGATGATAAGATTAATGTGGTTCTTTCAAGATATAATGAGAAATATGCAAGGCTCACCCAGATTAAAAATAAGATTCACAAACTTGAAGGAAATGAAGGAGAGCGTGCAAAGCGAATTGATTTCTTAAATTACCAAATAGAAGAAATTAAAAGTGTTAATATAAAAATTGGTGAAGACACAGAACTTTTAGAAAAGTATGCAATCCTTAGTAATGCAGAAAAATTGGAGAAGCATCTATCAAAAAGTTATGGATTGTTATATATTAACGATGAGGAAAGTACCTCTGTTTTTTACAATTTAGCTATAGCAATTAAGGAACTCCGAACCATAGAAAAACATATGGAAAAGATAAAAACAATTACAGACTCAATAGAAGAAAGCTATTATAATATAGAAGAAAATATTGCAGACCTTCGAAACTTAAAAGAGACAATTTACTATGATGAAAAAGAATTGGAATATTTAAATAGCAGAATAAACCAAATTAATATTTGCAAGAGGAAATATGGACCCACTATTGAAGAAATTTATGAATATAAAGAAAAAATTGAAACTGAATATGAAGAATTAACTAATAGTGATGAAATAATTACTGCTCTTCAAAAAGAAAAAGCAGATTATGAGCGTGAAATGAGAATTTTAGGCAGTGAAATTCATGAAATTAGATGTGATATTTCAAAAGAGCTCCAAGACAAAATAAAGGATGAATTAAATTATATTGGACTTGAAAAAAGCAAATTCTATATAGAAGTAAAATTAGAAAATGAATTTTATGAAAATGGATGTGATAGGGTTCAATTTTGTATATCTACAAACCCAGGAGAACCTCTTAGCCCACTTGTGGATATTGTGTCTGGAGGAGAGCTATCACGTATAATGCTTGCACTGAAAACAGTATTCGTTGATAAGGATGAAATACCTACTGTTATATTTGATGAAATAGATACTGGTATTAGTGGTAGAATTGCACAATGTGTGGCAGAAAAAATGTATTTAATATCTAAAAACCATCAAATTTTTTGCGTAACTCATTTGCCACAAATAGCTAGTATGGCGGATACAAATTATTTAATATCTAAAAATGTTAAAAATGATAAAACTTATACTAATATTATAAAAATGAATGATGATGAAAAACAACAGGAAATAGCTAGAATGATAGGTGGTACAGAGGTTACAAAATTAACTTTAGAAAATTCTAAAGAAATGATAAATATGGCAAAAAAACAAAAGTTACTCTAGTATTTGTCTTTATAAAATAATATAGTAATAAAAATAGGTTTATAGGAAAAAATAAAGTTATCAATGAAAAATTTCATTGATAACTTTATTTTTTTTATGATTTTATTCTTTTAAAAATATAGTAAATAAGAAAATAATGTTGGCATATCTATAATAATAAATTTTAAGCTATATAATTTATAAAGAAATGTGAAAATAATTGAAATACTGAACAATTTTTTTAATTTATGATAAATTAGTTTTCAATCTATGTCTTTAACTATTATTGAATTAATGTTATAGCATAATGTAAAGAATTCGAGGGTAACTTAAACTCATAACTATAAGAAGGAGGTAAAGCACATGAAGAAAAGATTAAATTTAATATGCTGGATTATGACACCTATAGTAATTATTGCTTTAAATTTATATTTTAAAACTCAAAATAATATTGCTCCTATATTTAATATACCAATGAAAACTTTATATTCGAGTCAAATTCCAAAAGTTAATGTAGGCAAAAACAATATTCTTACTAATTCCTATATAACTGAGAAAAGCAAAGATCGAGATTTAAATCCTTCAAAGCTTATAGAAACCAAATCTACTTTTGTGCAAAAAAATGAAGAAATCATGGTTTATCCAGGAGGACAACCAATTGGTGTAAAATTAAATATTAAAGGTGTCTTAGTAGTAGCTTTATCTGATATTGATAGTAGTAATGGCAAAATAGCAAGTCCAGCGGCAACTTCAGGTGTGCAAATAGGAGATAGTATAATAAAGATAAATGATATTGAAATAAATCATGCAGAAGATGTAACAAGATTTGTAAATAGGGAAGATAATTCAGAAATCACTCTTAAAGTACAGCGAAAAAATAATACAAACGCTTTTGAAATTAAGGTTAAACCTGCAGTTGATTCTAAAGATGGGAAAAGAAAAATAGGACTGTGGGTAAGGGATTCAACAGCCGGCGTTGGAACATTAACTTTATATGATGATAAAACTAAAAAATTTGCAGCGCTTGGACACCCTATTACAGATGCAGATACTGGAACAATACTAAGTGTCAGTAATGGTGTAATTGTATCATCTAATATTGCATCTATAAAAAAAGGAACAAGAGGAAATCCAGGAGAATTAAGAGGGGTTTTTATAGATGAAGATAAAATTAAAGGGCAAATAATAAATAATACAGAATGTGGTATATTTGGGAACGGAACCAAAAGCCTTATAAATAGTAAATTTAATAAGCCTATGAAAATAGGTATAAGAAATGAAATTAAAGAAGGAAAAGCTGAAATTCTAACTACTATAAATGGTAGTGAACCTGAATTGTTCCAAATAGAAATTCAGAAATTATTACCTCAAGATACATCTGGATCTAAAAGCATGATTATTAAAATTACAGATCCTAGGCTTCTAGAAAAAACTGGAGGTATAGTGCAAGGTATGAGCGGCAGTCCAATAATTCAAAGCAATAAAATTATTGGAGCGGTTACCCATGTTTTAATTAATAAGCCTGATATGGGATATGGGATATATATAGAGTGGATGCTTAAAGATGCAGGTATATTATCAAAATAACTAGCAATTTTAAAAAAAAAGAGGTAAAATAGAGATTAACAGGTAAAGGATAGCAAATGCTATCTTTTATTTTATGAATAATAATAAATATTTATTTATTTGTAATTTTTTTCAATATTAGAAGGAATTAAGATTCTTTTGTCGAATTTATAATTTGTTAAGTTATGGGAAATGATAATTTATTTGTAAGGGGGAGTTATAATATGGAAGAACCTAGAATTAGTGTACTTATTGCAGATGATAATAAAGAATTCTGTAATATATTAAATGATTATTTGTTAAGTCAAAGGGATATTGTGGTTACAGGCATTGCAAAAGACGGAATAGAAGCTCTTAAATTAATAAAGGAGAGAAAACCTGATTTAGTAGTACTAGATATAATAATGCCTCATTTAGATGGTCTTGGTGTACTAGAGAGATTAGGTAGCATGGATCTTGATCCAATACCTAAAATAATAGTATTATCGGCGGTAGGTCAAGATAAAATAACGCAAAGAGCCATTACTTTGGGAGCAGATTATTATGTAGTAAAACCTTTCGATATGGATGTTTTTACAAAACGAATAAGACAGATGTTTAATAATACAATCTCTAGTGATAGCAGTAAGAAATCAATCTCTTTTATTGACACAACTGAACCTAGAAAAAGTAATCGCAATGAACCAATGGATTTAGAAGCTGAAATCACAAGTATAATTCATGAAATTGGTGTTCCAGCTCATATTAAAGGATATATGTATCTAAGAGAAGCAATAACTATGGTAGTAAACGATATTGAACTTTTATCTGCAGTAACAAAAGAATTATATCCATCTATTGCTAAGAAATTCAATACAACTGCTAGTAGGGTAGAAAGAGCAATAAGGCATGCTATAGAAGTAGCATGGGGTCGTGGTCAAGTCGAAACTATAAATAAGATATTTGGGTACACCATACATAATGCTAAAGGTAAACCCACAAATAGCGAGTTTATAGCTATGGTAGCTGATAAGCTAAGATTACAAAATAGAGTAAGTTAATTAAGAATATAACCTATGTGCACTATGCACATAGGTTATATTTTTTTAATAAGAAAATAATCTTAAACTAAGTAGGCATATAACACTCTTCCTTATCATAAATATGAAATAAGTTAATTTTATAATTAATTATGATACTAATAAATAAGAAAAATGATTAACAAAGGGGGATTAATTTATGTCATCTAATACACTAATAAGTAATATAAACAAACACATACAAGAAAATTTTTGGCTATATATTATAAGTATTCTTTGTGTATTTACAGGTATAATTTTAGGAATCTATAGTGTGAAATACATGGGGGAAATTGAACAAAATAATTTAGTAAATTATTTGATGAATTTTATTGACCCCTCTAATACAAGTGGCATCAGTTATAAATTAATATTCTTCCAATCACTTAAAAATAATCTACCTGTGATTATTTTTCTTTGGTTTTTAGGTTTAACTATTGTGGGAATACCAATAATCATAATTATTGATTTATTAAAGGGCTTTACAGTTGGATTTACATTTAGTTTTATGATTAGTGGCCTTGGAAAAAGTGGAATTGGAATTGCAGTACTGGGAGTTCTGCCTCAAAATTTAATTTATATTCCATGCATCATTTTCGCATCGGTAGTATCAATGGAATTTTCTATAATGCTACTTAAAGACAAGTTTAATAAACAATGGACAAGTAGTATATCTAGCAGAATAATATATTATAGCGTAATATTTATTGTACTAATAGCATTCTTGTTTATAGGTATAATTATAGAATCGTATATTGCACCTTATTTCATAAAAAATCTTATTAATGGTCTTGGGAGCGTAAGTAAATGAAGAATAAGGATTTATGGCGGTTTGTAATGCTAACGATAAAATGCTTTGTGATTTTACTAGTAATTGGAGTTCTATTGCCTAAAGCTGTGGATTGCATACTTCAAAATTTAAATAATACAACAATTTACAAAAATTCTATATTTGTTTATAAATTAGTGGATAAAAATCATAAATTAGCTTATAACTATGTTCTTACATTTTATTTGTTTTTTAGAGGCTAAAGCATTCATAAAATAAATAATAAAACTTGCTTTCAAATGTGAAGGCAAGTTTTGTTTTATACATATTATAATTTTTTTACTTTATTTAAATATATAGTGATAATATTGTGGTAACTTGGTAAAAATAATGATATAAATTTTAAGCAAGGTAGACAGCATTTAATAATTGTTGCCTAGCGGAAAAAACATGAGGAGGATACATATGAAAAGAAATATTAAAAATGTATTATGTTTGATGTTATCGTTAATTTTTACGGCACAGGTTTTTACAATATCAGCAAAGGCAGAAGGAGAAAATAAAGTTAACAGCGGAATTACAGTAGAAGCAAAGTCGGCACTACTAATGGAACCGTCTAGTGGCAAAATAATATATGAAAAAAATTCTCATGAAAAGTTTGCTCCGGCCTCAGTAACTAAAATAATGACTATGTTACTCGCTATGGAGGCTGTAGATTCAGGTAAGATTAAATTACAAGATAAAATAACTATAAGTGAAAACTCAAAAAAAATGGGTGGAAGTAGTATGATACTTGATACTGGTGAAATTAGAACTGTGGAAGAAATTTTAAAAGGTATTGCTATTGCATCTGGAAATGATGCAGCTGTAGCAATGGCAGAATATTTAGGTGGTAGTGAAAGTGCATTTGTATCTATGATGAATGAAAAAGCAAAAAGCCTCAATATGAAAGACACAGCTTTTAAAAATTGCACAGGACTCAGTGCAGATGGACATTTTACCTCAGCCTTTGATATTTCAATTATGTCTAGAGAGTTATTAAAGCATCCTAAAATATTAAAATATTCATCAACTTATATGGAGACTATTACTGAAGGAAGAAAGACACCTATAGGTCTTGTAAATCATAATAAGCTTGTTAGATTTTTTAAAGGTTGTGATGGACTTAAAACTGGATTCACAAGTGAGGCAAAATACTGTATATCGGCTACTGCATTGCAAAACAATGTAAGGATGCTAGCAATAATTATGGGTGCTCCAACTTTTAAAATAAGAAATAGTGATGCTAGCATGTTAATGAACTATGGATTCTCTAAATTTGAAACTAAAAAAGTAATAGCAAAAGATGAAGAATTAGAAAAAATACCTTTAAATAAAAAAGGTGATAAATTTATAATAGCTAAAGCACAAGAAAATTTTCTTATAACTATTGAGAGAGGTAAAAAAAATGAAATCACTAAAAAATTAGTTTTAGATAAAGGCCTTACAGAGTATAAAAAAGATGTAGCAATTGGAGCTTGTGAAATATATGTTGACAATGAATTATGTGGGAAGATTATTATCTATAGTGATAGAGATATAAAAAAATCTAGAGTATGGGATAATATTAAAAATAATTTTACTGACCTGTTTGATAGGGCAATTTAAATTAATACATTTATTGTAATACAAAATTATGGCTTCTAGGCAAAAATTTCTTTGCTTAGAAGCTAATTTTTTATACTGACTAGTTATTTTTTTGAAGATGCACTATACTTAAAAGAACTTGATATAAAGAAACTAATATAAATGCCATATTTCTTTATAATTAAATTTTTATCTAGGAGCGAGTGTACATGCCATTAAGTATAAAAGTAACTAATTTTGAGGGCCCCTTTGACTTGTTATTGCATCTTATTAAGAAAAATGAGATGAATATTTATGATATTAATATTTATGAAATTACTAGCCAGTACCTTGAGTATCTTAAAACTATGAAAGAAATGGATTTAGAGGTTACATCAGAATTTATTGTTATAGCCGCAACTTTAATCCAAATTAAATCCAAACGATTGCTACCTAAAAATAAAGAGGAAAATAGTAAAGAAGAAGAAAATGATGTAGAAGCAGAATTATTAAATAAATTAATAGAATATAGGAAATATAAAGTTATAGCCGATAACTTAAAGATGCTAGAGCAGGGAGCAGGTATAATGTTTAGTAAGAAACCAGAAATAATTGAAGAAGATAGTAAAAACATTAAAGAAATAGATTTTCTAAAAAATGTTACAATGCTTGATTTGTATAATTTGTATAATAATTTAATGCAACAATATATAAATAAAATGAACGTTAATAATATTATAAATAAAAAAATATTAGTAGATGAATACAAAATAGAAGATAAAATGCTAGAATTGAAAGAAGCGCTTGATTTATTTGGAAAAGTCTATTTTTCAAAGTTAATCACTGGATATTCATCAAAAATAGAAGTTATTGTTACGTTTTTAGCATTACTCGAACTAATTAAGATTAGAAGTGTGAGAGTAATTCAGGAAAGTACTTTTAAAGATATATATTTAGAAAGGGTAAATTAAAATGAATGAATTTAATATTAAACAATTAGACATTGAAGAGGTATCTACTAAAAAAATATATTTTTCCATTATTGAATCCTTGTTGTTTGTTACTGGAGATTCATTAAAACTAACGGTTATGGCAAATATATTAGAATGTAGCAATGATTTTACAAGAGAACTAATAAATGAATTAATAGTAAAATATGAAGAAGAGGACAGAGGAATTAAAATCATAGCAACTAATGATCAATATCAATTTGTTACAAAACCCTGTAATAGCGAATATGTTCAAAAACTGTTAAAAACCAATATTAGACAATCATTATCTCAGGCCTCACTTGAAACTTTAGCAATAATTGCATATAAACAACCTATAACTAGAGTTGAAATAGAGGATATAAGGGGTGTCAAGAGTGATAGAGCAATATATACCTTAGCAGAAAAAAAGTTAATTGAAGAAAGCGGACGAAAAAATGTTCCTGGAAGACCAATAATTTATGTAACTACAGATGAATTTCTTAAACATTTTAATTTTTATAGTCTAGCTGAAATGCCACCCTTAGAAGAGTTTAGTGTAGAAAATTTACAAACAAATATTGAAAGCGATGAAGCTGAATAACTATTTTCAAAGATTTATAGGTATAAAATTATAAAACCTCGCCATAATAAAGCTTTTATAATTAAAACTTTATTATGGGGGGTATATTTATAAGTTTTTATATTAAATTATTCATCACACTTTTCATTGTCTTCATTTTCTGTATGTTTATCATTTTTATCCTTAAACATATTTTTAACAATATCTATAACCTGTGGTACAGTATCAACAATTCTATCATATGTATTCTGTTGATCTACAGATAATAGCCTTACTGAATCGTTTTTAACTACTAAAAATGCAACAGGTCTAACGGTAACTCCAGCGCCAGAACCACCACCAAAAGGGTATTTATCGCTTGAAACACTAGGTTTAATATTATTAAATTCACTACCTCCAGATGCAAAACCAACACATACCCTTGAAATAGGAATAATTGTAGTACCATCTATAGATTCTACAGGATCGCCTACAATGGTGTTCACATCTATCATATCTTTTATACTTTCCATAGTGGTTCTCATTAAATTTTCAATTGGATGATTATCCATGTACATTTCCTCCTTTATATTTCTTAGAATTTGTTTTCTTATGCTTAATATTTATAAGGCAACTTATCATTATAAATGATATATAAATAATTTTTCCTAAATTGGCATAAATTATACACGAAATTTCCATATTAATATCATTTTCTTTAAAGTGAGGGGTAACTTTTAAATCTATCTTTTTAACTTTAGTGAATTTTTGTAATAGTGAATAAAAAAAACTATAGGTGGAGTGAATTAAGCCAAATAAAATAGCTACAAAAGCAGCATCATCAAAACCATATTCTAAATAAGTATTTAAACTCATTGTTGGCTTGAATTTTAAATTCTTAATTTTGTTAATAATTAATTTAAAATCATTAAAAGTTAATGATTTTAAAAAATCTGTCTTTGCGATTTCTTTTTCGATGGTTTTTATTTTTGAATTTACTTTATCTTTCGAAGGCGTTTTTGCCTTTATTTTTTTATTATATATGTAAATTTCCAAAACTTTGTTTTTATATTTAAGAGTTATTTTCAAAGGGATTGGAAATAATATAATTGTTAAGGTTAAAAGAAAAACTATTATACCTTTAAACATGTTAACCTCCCAGTACGCCTAATAATTGGTATTATGTCCAAAAATCTATAAAAAAATCAATAAATCACTATTATTTATAGGTATTCAAAATTATACACTAATATATAAAAAGAGGTGAAATCATGAAGAAAAAAAATAAAATATTCTTATCACTTATTTTAAGTATGTTTTTTTTATTCACATCACTAATTCAAAATGTTTATGCTGAAGATATATATGTTAACGCTATAAGTTCTATAGCATTAGATTGTGATTCTAAACTTGTTTTATATGAAAAAAATGCATACACTCCAATTGAAATTGCAAGCACTACAAAAATAATAACTTGCCTTGTAGCAATTAAATGTGGGGATTTAAACAAAAAAATAGTTGTATCAGAAAAGGCGGCATCTATACGTGGTTCAGAAATAGGGTTAAAGGTTGGAGAAGAAATAACCTTAAAAGAGCTATTATATGGACTTATGTTAAGATCTGGAAATGATGCAGCAATCGCCATTGCAGAAGGAGTAAGTGGAAGTGTTGATGAATTTCTAAAACTAATGAACGAGTATGCATTAGAAATTGGATTATTAAATAGTAACTTCGAATCTCCTCATGGCTTAGATAGTAGTAATCATTATTCTACAGCCTATGATTTAGCTTTGGCTACTGCAAAGGCAAAAGAAATAAAACTATTTAATGATATAGTAAGTTCTAAAGATATTGATGCTAAAGAATACGGTTTTAATAGAAGTTACCATAATATAAATAAAATTCTATATCTTTTACCAAATGCCACAGGAGTAAAGACTGGTTTTACCGGAAAGGCAGGTAAATGTTTAGTTACTTCTGTTAAAATTCAAAATAGAGAGGTTATTATAATTACTTTGAATTGTACCCCTAGATGGAAAGAAACGGAAAAAATAAGTAAATATATAGAGAAAAATTATGAATATAAGAAAGTGATTAGTAAAGATGATACTTTGGAATCTCTTAATATAAAAAATGGTGCATCTAGTGTTCAAATAGCAAGTAAGGGAGATATTATAATTCCAGTAAAGAAGGATGAAAATATTGAGATTAAAATAAAAAAGCCACTATATGAGATAATTGCTCCAGTACAGCTAGGCGAAAAACTCGGTAGGGTAGATATATATTCAAATAATAAACTTTTGTTTACGCAGGCTCTAGTAGCTAAAAATTCTGTGGCGAGAAAAAATATGTTTAGACAAAAATTAGATGAAATTGTGAATTTCATTATTCCTAGTAAATAAAAGAGCCCATAAGACTCTTTTATTTATTAGAGATAAGTTCAAATTTTAAATTTAGGGGGTGACTAGGTATTCATCTAGCATTTCTAATTATTATTATTATTATTATTATTATTATTATTATTTAACTTGTCACAATTTTTACATTTATAAATATTTTAATAGTATAGTGCTTAGGAGGTTATATTTATGAGTTATGAACCCTATGATTGTATTGATGTAGGAAGTGAATTTTGTCCTAGCTACACTAAAGGGCGATAATGAGATTACATTTTTAAAGACATTAGATTTATTTTAATGATACCTTTAGTACCATCCCAATATATTGATTGTACAATACTATTGATTAATAGATGCTTTTCATTAAAATCTAAGACATCTACTAGAAAAGAAAAGTTACTTAAGGAATATAAAAATTTATTCGCATCCCACTCATTGTTTTTATATTTATATGAAGTAGCTTTTAAGCTTTCATATTTATCATTTAATTTTTCTATCTCATCTCCTAATTTCAAAATTTGTGGTCTTATATATTTTGATATTTCATTGTCTAGTGCTAATTGGCCTATTAGAATATCCATTTGGGATTGTTTTGTTTTTATTTGTCCTGGTAAATTACTAATTTCACAATGCATAAAATTATTTTTGGTCATATCAGATTTAATTTTATTTAACTCTTCAAGTAGAACACTTCTGTCTAGTGTGACATTTTTCAAATTTTCTATAACTATTGATTCGAGTTCATCTACGCGGATATTAGGATTGTTACACCTAAGGCCTCTTGAATAATCTTTAGTACTGCAAACATAGTATTGAATTTTTTTATTGGAATGTGCACTAATATGTCCATGTTTAACAATCATACTTTTACCGCATTTAGAACATTTTAAAGTTCCGGTAAGTAATGCAGCAGAGGAAGTTCCAAGGCGTGGTGCTTTATTTTTATTTTCATCTAAAATTTGTTGAATTAAAAGCCAAACAGACGGATCAATAATTCCTTCATGTGTAGAAACAGCAGCTACCCATTCATTTATATCTCGCTTAATCTTAGTTCCTTTACTTTTGTTATAAATTAGAATCCCATGCTTATTATCAAATTTTCCCATTACATTCATTCCAATAAATTCAAGATGTTTCATAACAGCTTCATTTGCTCTAACATAGAGGGGATTTCTTAATATAAGTTGAATTCTTTTCTTATTAAAGTCAGCCCCATTTTTTGTTTTTATGTTTTTTTGAAAAACACAGATAAAAACTTGGCTAATAGATTTATAATGTAAATATTTATCGTATATGAAGGCTACAACATCTAGTTCTTCTTTTATAGGTGATAATGTATGCATAGTTTTTTCTTTGAACTGGGAATCTAAATAGGTGATTTTTTTACTTTCATAGCCTAAAGGTGTTTGACCTCCTAACCACCTTCCATTTTTAGCCATCTCTAACATATTGTCACGAACCCGCTCACCGATAGTTTCACGTTCTAGTTGTGCAAAAACAGAGGCAATATACATCATTGCACGTCCCATAGGAGTTGAGGTATCGAATTGCTCATTAACGCTTATAAAACTTATATGCAGACTATCTAATTCATTTATAAGGGTAGAAAAATCGGATATATTTCTACTGATTCTATCTAGTCTATAACAGATAATAACATTAAATTTTTTTTCTCTTGCATCACTTAGCATTTTTTGAAACTGAGGTCTTTTAATATTTTTTCCTGAAAAGCCTTCATCTTCGTATATTATAAATTTTTCAATTCCTAAATGAGTACCTTCATGCGTGCATAGTTCAATTTGGTTAATTATTGATTCGCCTTTTGTTGTAATCTTTGATTTTCTGGAGTATATAGCGGCAATTTTCAATTTACTTACTCCTTAATAATTGATTTAAAGTTTGTTAAAAGGTAAAATGAATATAATAAGTGAAATTCCATAATTACTATAATAGCTTTACAAAATAAAGATATGTATTTTAAAAAAATAATATGCTTATGTTATCTATATAAGTAAATATATTTAGATATATATAACTTTGTAACACAGCTTTGATAAAACTGCATACTATAATATAATAGTGTATTTGGGGGAATATAAATGAAGGTTAAATCTACTATTCTTTTAGAATTAAATAAGAGCGAAACAGAACTTTTGAATGGATTATATACAAGGACCGCTTTAAAAATATTAGCGCCTGAGCTTTCATTACAAGAAATAAACGAATTAATAGATGATTTAACCAAAAGTAACACTAGTATTTAAGAGGTAATATGGTTAAAAGGGTAGAATAAATAGAAAAGAGCGAGTTAAATACTAATGAGTAGTGTTATTTATTAATAAAAAACAAACAATCCTGAATATACTAAACAAATTCTATTAAAGAATGATATACTATTATAATATTAATACAAGATGAAATATGGAGATGATTTATATGAAGTTATGTGATGTATGTAAAAAAAATATAGCAATGATATTAACATCAAAAATTGAAAGCGGAAAAACTGAAACTGTAGCTTTATGTATAGAATGCGCTAAAAAGAGGGGAGTTCCAGTTATGGATCAATTGATGCAGCAAGCTGGGATATCTTCAGAGGATATTCAAAACTTAAATCAGCAAATGGGTAATATCTTTAAAGACATGAATTTAGAAGATATGAATTTAGAAGATATGAACCTTGAAGATATGAAGCTTGAAGACATGAGCAATGAGAATGGTGACGGTAAAAAACTTATTGGTAATATTTTCAATGGCTTATTTTCACCTAAGGATGAAAATAAAGATTTCATAGATGAGGAAATTGAAACTTCACCAAAGATTGTGAATGCATCAGAAGATAAGTCAAAAAAGAATCCCTTTAAAAAGAAGCGAAAGCACTTAGAGACATATGGGATAAACCTAACAAACAAAGCAAATCAAAAAGGTGTAGACAAGGTTGTTGGGAGGAATAAAGAAATTGATCGCGTAGTTCAGATTTTAAATAGAAGAACCAAAAATAATCCCATATTAATTGGGGAAGCAGGTGTTGGTAAGACAGCTATTGCAGAGGGTTTAGCTGTGAGAATTTCAGAAAAACAAGTTCCAGAGAAATTGTTTAATGCCGAAGTTTATTTGCTTGACCTTACTGCTGTTGTTGCAGGTACACAATTTAGAGGACAATTTGAAAGTCGGATGAAGTCAATTATTGAAGAAGCTAAGGAAAGTGGAAATATAATATTGGTTATTGACGAGGTGCACAATATTATGGGCGCTGGTGAGGTTCAGGGTGGATCAATGAATGCAGCAAATATTTTAAAACCAGCTTTAGCCAAAGGTGAAATACAAGTTATTGGAGTTACTACTCTGGAGGAATATAGAAAATATATAGAGAAAGACGCAGCTCTTGAGAGAAGATTTCAGCCAGTCCTAGTTGAAGAACCAAGCATAGAAGAGACAATAGAAATTTTAAAGGGAATAAGAGGCTATTATGAAGAATATCATAAAGTTAAAATATCTGATGAAATTATTGAGGAAGTTGTAAACTTATCTGAAAGATATATAACGGACAGGTTTCTTCCAGATAAAGCTATAGATGTTATTGATGAAGCTGGTTCTAGGGCTAATTTAAAAAATATTGGACTTATTGAACTTTCAGGATTAAAGCAGCAATCAGAAAAGATACAAAATGAAAAGGATGATGCAGAAGCTACTGGAGACTTTGAAAAAGCTGCAGAATATAGGATGAAACTATGTAAAATAAAAGAGAATATTGTTGAAATTAAGAAAAAATGCAGTGAGGTCAAAATTACGCAGGAGGATATTGCTTTTGTAATTGAATCATGGACTAGAATTCCAATTCAAAAGATTACAGAAAAAGAAGCGAAAAAGCTATTGGACTTAGAAAACAGACTACATAAACGAGTTATAGGCCAAAATGAGGCGATTGCTAGTTTATCTAGAGCAATTAGGCGGAATCGTTCAGGATTTAGAAAGAAGAAAAAGCCTTCCTCTTTTATTTTTGTTGGACCAACTGGGGTTGGAAAAACAGAGCTAGTTAAAGCACTAGCCTCTGAACTCTTTGGAAGCGAGGATGCATTAATTCGTATAGATATGTCTGAATACATGGAAAAACATACTGTTTCAAAGTTGATTGGTGCACCACCAGGGTATGTAGGCTATGATCAAGCTGGTCAATTAACTGAAAAAGTCAGAAGAAAGCCTTACAGCGTGATTCTTTTAGATGAAATTGAGAAAGCTCATCCGGATGTATTTAATATGCTATTACAAATCCTTGAGGATGGAAGATTAACAGATAGTCAGGGAAGAACCGTTTTCTTTGATAACACTGTAATAATAATGACATCCAATGCAGGTACTCAGTTTAAAGCAGGTAGTATGGGGTTTGTTCAGGATAATTATGATATTTTAGAAGCCCGTGTGAAGGATGCTTTAAAAGAAACCTTTAGACCGGAATTTTTAAATAGAGTAGATGAAACTATTGTATTTACTCCTCTTAAAAAAGAAGAACTTCGCAAAATAGTAGATTTAATGATTATGGAAGTTGTGGAAGAAGTAAAAGAAAAGAAAATTACAGTGGACGTAACAGACGCAGTAAAGGACTTTGTATTAGAAAAAGGATACGATGACAAATATGGAGCAAGACCACTGAGACGAACTATTCAAAAGTATATCGAGGATGAGATTGCAGAGCAGTATCTCCAAAATGAATTTAGTGAAGGGTCAAATATATCCATAGAATTAAAAGAAGGTAAAATTGTTATAAGCCTTTAGTATAGTTAAATTATGTTAATGTACGGAGTAATGTGCAAAAGCTGCTGAAAATTATTCAGCAGCTTTTGCACGTTATTGTTTAATATCCTTTTCTAATAAATTATAAGCTTTTTTGGAATTGTAGATTTTGTAATATTCCTCTATATAAGTAATCCCTATGAAAAATACTTCACATAAAAAAATTGCGAAAAATATATCCATTATCACGTGTTGTTTAATAAACTGAGTAGATATTATAATAAGAAATCCTACAACATTAACTGGAAATTTAATGCGTTTATTAGCGTTTGTAAGATTAATCCCTTTAACTGCTAGGTATGTAGTAATTACATGTATGCTTGGAAAGCAATTATACGGCATATCAGAGCTATAAGTAAATAAAATTAATTTTGAGAATATATCCTCTCCAGTGACAATAGGCCTTGTTACAGTGGTTTGAAAAAAGTAAAAAGTTATAAAAGCAACAACATAACATAGGATTAAGGTAATCATAATTTTATAATAAACTTTTCTGTTTTTAAAGCACAAATAAACAAAACAAAAGGCTAAGAAAAACCATAAAGTCATATAAGGTATTATGAAGACTTTTATAAGTGGTAAAAATCTATCTAAATCAGTAGTTAGGTCATAAACTCCTCTTTGGGTATTATTTAGCGTCCAATAAAACAAATTAGAAAAAGGGATAGAACCAATAAGTAACAGTGGTAATAAATTTTTAAAAAGTTTTTTCAAGTAATCAGTCCTCTCTTCAAAGACTATTTTAACGGAAAATTACAATATTTTCAATGATTTTCGTGAAATTTTTTATGGATATTGTGACATTATTATAAAAAAATAAAAAAATGTGTTGAAAAGAGGGTATAAAATGCACAAGAGATCATCGCAGTTTGGTGTTTCGAGCATGTCCTTGCCGTCTGGCAGAAACAGGAGACTGTATATTATGTTCGCAGCTAGCAGGTAAAAATTTCTGTGATTGTTGTAATTGGAATGGGGTATGCATATATCAAGACTATGCTTCAAACAGTTACAAAGCTAAAGAAAGCAGGAAATATTATCATTGCAAAATAGTAGAGAAAAATAAGTTTGAAGATAATGTTGTTATATTTACTCTTGAAGTAAGTGATAAATTGGTAAGTGAATTGGTTCATGCGGGGAGCTATGTTTTTGCTCGCCGTCCAGATACAGATACGAGGTTTGATACTCCGATATCAATAATGGATACTGATACGAGAAATAATACGATAACTATTGCTATAGAACTAAAAGGAACAAAAACCAAGGACTTAGATATATTAGAAGAAGGAGAAGATATGTTAGTAAAAGCACCATTTTGGAATGGTATTTTAGGGGTGAAAAACATAAATAATATTAAGAATAGTAAATGTTTAATTGTAGCAAGAGGTATAGGGCAGGCCCCTATGATACCCCCGCTTAAACATTTGCATGGAAATAATAATGAAATTACCGTTATAATTGATAATGCCCCCTATAAAAATAGCTTTGTTAATGAATACATGGAAAAGTATGCTTCAAAAGTTATACTTGTAAGTACTATATGCCGTGGAAAGATCACAGAGGAATTTAATAATATATTGAAGGATTTAATTAGTAATAATGATATCAAATTAGTGCATTGTGATGCTGCAGATGTTTTAAATTATGAATTGATGAAGGTCGTAGAAGGTATAGATGAGAATATTAAATATTCATGTTGTAATAATGCAAAGATGTGCTGTGGAGAAGGTATATGTGGTTGCTGCACAAGAAAAAATAATGACCGTAAACTAAGAAGGCTCTGCAAAATGCAGACAGAACCTAAATATGTATTAGAGGGGAGGAGAATATTTTGAAGGTTATTGTAATTGGTGGTGGGTGGTCTGGTTGTAGTGCGGCAATAGCAGCAAAAAAAGCGGGTGCTACGGTTGTATTATACGAAAAAACAGATATGCTTTTAGGACTTGGTAATGTAGGTGGTATAATGAGAAATAATGGAAGGTATACCGCGTCAGAAGAAATGATAGCGCTAGGGGCAGGAGATTTAATACATTTGACTGATGGAAATAGTAGACATAAAAATATTGACTTTCCTGGACATAAACATGCCTGGCTTTATGATGTAAACAAGATTGAGCCAGCAGTTCTAAAATATTTAAAAGCTATGGATATAGAAATAAACTTGATAACAAGAATAGTAGATGTTGAAAAGGAAGGCAACAGAATAAAAGGCATATATTTATCAGATGGAGAATATGTGCAGGCTGATGTATTTATAGAAACTACAGGCTCCACAGGGCCAATGGGTAACTGTTTAAAATATGGAAATGGATGCTCAATGTGCATTTTAAGATGTCCAGCTTTTGGGCCAAGGGTAAGCATAAGCTACAGAGCAGGCATTGAAGACCTAAAGGGTGAGAGAGAAGAAGATGTATATGGAGCTATTAGTGGTTCTTGCAAACTAGCCAAAGATTCATTAGCAGAGGATGTTATTAAACAACTGGATGAAACAGGATTAGTTATTTTAAAAGTTCCAGAAGAAGATATTAATTTGGATAAACTTAAACTAAAGGTATGTCAGCAGTATGCACTTAAAGAGTTTGCAGAGAATATAATTCTTTTAGATACAGGTCATGCTAGGTGTATTAAACTGCAACATTGATTCATATAGTTCTAACTCTTCATTATCTTCCCCATCTGTACCAATAAATTTAATTTTAATCTCTCCATTATTTTTATCATTGCCATACCAATATATACTCTCTATCAATATATCAATAATTTGCTTTTGTCTTTCTCTTGGGAGAGTATCTATCATTCCACATTCACTTAATACATTTTCTATTAGTTGTAGATTAATTTTATCTACTTTTTCTTTTTTAATTTTGTTCTCAGAAGCAATTAGTTTACTTTCAATTTTAATGCAGTCGTTTTTTAACGGATTAATCTCGATACGAATAAGCCCCTTCATATATTCATCTTCTTCTTTTGAAAGCTCGCTTATTAAACCAGAAATTTGTTTTTTCTTTTCAGAAAGTAATTTATTCAATGCAAGTTTTTCATCCGTCTTTTCATTATTCTTAAGATCTAAATTATATTTAGCCATTAGACCATCAATAAAAACTTTCTTGGTACTACCTAAGTTTTTTAAACTTAAAAGAACTAAACTTTCTAAATCAGCGGCGTTAGCATTTGAATTATCACAACATTTTTTATGAGACTTCCTTTTTAGAGAGCACATATAATAAAATGCCTTTACACCAGTAATTTTAGAAACTCTTCCGTGCTGAATAAGCATATATTCTTTACATACACCACATTTAAGTTTTCCAGTTAATAAAGCATTATTTGTTTTACCTAGCCTTGGAAACTTATCTTTATTATCTTCGAATTGAGTTTGAACCTGCAACCATAAATCTGGTTCAATTGCACCTTCTATATTGCTAACTGCAGCAAGACGCTCTTCTTTACTTTTAAGTGTTTTAATATGCTTACCATCCACAATAGACTGCTGAGTCTTGTTATAGGTTAATAATGAATGTATGTTATCAGCTTCACCATAAACAATCCAATTTGAAGTTTTTAAATATTCAATTACTAAATCGTTAGCTTTTACGTAAACAGGGTTTTGAAGTATAATTTTTAAACTTGTCTTTTCAAATAAAATATTATTTCTGGATTTCAAATCATTTTCAGTTATATAACATTCTAGCTTATGTAAGCTACCTAATTCTAAATACTTCTCATATATGAATTTAACAAATTTCATTTCAATTTCATTTATTGTAAGCGTAGTTATTTCTCTTTGTAATCCCATTTCATCAGTATATTTTGTTTTCTTAGAGATGAAACCTAATGGTATTCTTCCACCTGTCCATTTGCCATTTTTAGCAAGTTCTAACATATTATCTTTTACTCTTTCAGCTATAGTTTCACGTTCTAGCTGTGCAAAAACAGAAGCTATGTATATCATGGCTTTACCCATAGGAGATGAAGTGTCAAATTGCTCACTTATGCTAATGAAGTCAACGTTATTGTTATTTAACATTTCTAATGTTGAAGAAAAATCAGCAACATTCCTGCTTATACGATCCAACCTATAGCAAGCTAAAACATTGATTTTTTTAAGTTTTACATCTTGCATTAACTTTAAAAAATTAGGCCTATTTAATGTGCTGCCACTGAATCCCTCGTCCTCATAAATGATGTATTCAACATTTTTACCTAAATGACTTGAGATATATTCCTTACACATTTCTATTTGATTTTCAATAGAATCACCTTTGCCGGTAAACTTGGACTTTCTACTGTAGATAGCTACTTTTTGCATGAATATCTCCTCCTTATTACATTTTGAATACCTAACTTAACTATTCCATATAATGCATGCTCTATAAATTTTAACTCTTATCATCCCACTATATAACTAAGGGTTATCTTATACATTATATATTCGTTTTTAGATAAAAACAATTTTTTTCAATAATGTAACAAAAGCGATCTGCTGGGAGTATTATATACTGAACAATTCAGGAGGTTGTTATGAAAACTAAATATAAAGTAACTTTAATACTTCCTAGAGATAGAACAATACTAGAAAGAAAGTATTCAGAAGTTTTAGTTGATATCGTAGTAGATATGTTATCAATTAGTGAACTTGGATATTTGATTTCCGAGTTAAAGAAAAAGGAGAACATAGTTCAATAAGAAATTACAAGCTAAGTAGTATAGCAATACTTAGTTCAATTGCGATAAATAGCCCTCTAAAATAGAGGGCTTAATCATTTTGGAAAATAATTATGTGAATTTTGTTCTATTTAATTAAGTCTATATTTTGTGGAATTTTAATTTATGAAAAAATAATTTTAAATAGCGTATATTTTTTTAATGTCGTCTGTACTATACCCAATATACAAATTAAATAAATAAAAAATAAAGAATATAAAAAGAGGACAAACATGGGGGGGAACTTATGAAGAACAAATATACAGTAACTTTAATTATTCCAAAGGATAGGACGATATTAGAAAGAAAATATTCAGAGGTTTTGGCTGGTATTGTAGCAGATATGTTAACAGGGGATGAACTTGGATATTTGATTTCAGAACTAAAGAAAAAGGAGCATGTTTAAGTTCCAATAACAACGACAATTTAAGGATTAAAAAAATATTACCAATAAGAAAATACCATAAATTGTATAGGGGGAGAAATATATGATTAAGGATAAGATAAAAAAACAAACTTTATTAAATGAATTGTTAAATGAGTGTAGTATAGAGCTAAATGAGCAGATGTTTGGAAGAAGGCATATTAGGGTTTTGCATAACAATATAAGGATCTCACCTACAGCATGCCAGTAACAACACTTGGAAGGTATCTGACGTTAAAAACTAGGAATAAGCATAAATATATCCACAAAATAGAAATATCAAACAAGATTTTAACTGAGTATTTATTAAGAGTATATCAACCAATAATTGTTAAAACGAAAAACTATAAGAAATACTGTATTTATAAAACAAATGAACTTAAGGAGATACTAAAAAACACTATAAAACATGAAATAATCCACGCTTTCGTTAAAGAACGTTTTCGAGGTAAATATAATTATGCGCGAGATGCAAGTCCTATTTTTTTATCAATATTAGATTTTTTGAGTATTGAAAGTGGACACAAAGCAGCAGAACAATATAGGTACAGTAAGATAAAAGAGTACCTAGCAGATGTAAAAGATTTTAATGAACTTTTGGAAGAATTGTTTACGCTGGAATTTGAATATGATCAAAAATTTAGAGATTTAGAGGTAATTAATATAAATAACAATATATTATGTTTAAATTATTTTAATTTTAATCAAGGAGATAATGCTGGATTAACTGCATCTAGCACTACTATTGTACTAGATAAAAATGAAATAGCATTTAAATATAATGTGTTTGAGGTAGGCTGTAATATAACGCCTTGTATGATAAAACAGCTTGTTGAAAGAAAATTAATGAGTAACACATTTAAAGTGAAAAAATACACTGATTTGGTGATAGGATTACAAATATCAGGAGATTTAAAAGTCAATAGATTAAATTTCAAAGTATGAACATATAGTTGAACCTACTAAAAAATACAAGTAATGTCGATACATTCTCCTGTTAACGGGAGAGTGCTTGAGTTTGAATATACAAGGCATAAGAAAATTTTAAGAATATAACGTCAATTATAACCTATGATAATAAAAATAGTAATTGGCGGCAGACACGACCATATTACAGAAATGGTAGCGTAGTGAACAACTACTGTTTGATAAACAAAATGAAAAAAGCTAAATATAAGTTCTGAAAATAGAATATTAACTGTATTAAATGCAAAAGTGAAACTTATAGAAAACTATGTTGGTTACAAATATTGGTTGCATGAAATAGAATATAGCGTAACAAGAAGGATGCTTATTATCTATATTGGATATATATATAGCTAAAAAGATAAAAACACTATTTTCGAATTGACATTATAGTAAAAATACGATATTATACTTTATAAGTAAAATATAACTAAAATGAGAAATATAGAAATATATAATTAGATTATAAGGATGGGATATTATGAATTTAAAAGATTATAAATTTGATAATTTTGAGAGTGCATCAGTTAAGTTAGAAGAAGGGACTTTTACGGGAACGATGCCAAATGGCATTATAGAAGGAATTGGTAAGTTTGAATATAAAAATAGAAATGAGGTTTATATAGGCGAATTTAAAAATGGAAAAAGGTCAGGGAGAGGGAAAATTATTAAAGGTTATGATGTTTTGTGTTGTGAAGATATTGAAAAATATGAATTGGGAGAACAAACTAATGTATTTGTGTATTTAGATTGGGAAAATATGATAAATAGTTCAAACGTAACAGAAGCAAAAAATGTTTTTTCAACTAAAATAAATAAATATTTTAATCCAATAACATTAATGACGGAAAACAGATATGTAGCTTGGGCATATTCAGAGGAATATGTAGAAAAAGAAGGAGATTTATTTGATAAACTTGGTAAAAAATTTATAATAAACTTACGTACAAAGACACAAAAATATGTTATAAGTGAAAGGGATCTTATAATAAAAGTTGATTTAGATAATAATAAATCAGAATGTTTCTATTGTGAAGAAGTATCATGGTCTAAAGAATCGATAGAAGATTTTGAAATTAAATATGAAGAATTTTCAGTACAAATGAGAGGCGCTTTTCCTGAGACAGAATTTGAAGGAAACTATTTTAAATGTATGCCTAGTAAATTAAATTATACAGTAAAATATATTACTAATAGAGTGAAATCTAGCAAGCGCTTTTTTGAAATAAAAATAAATTGTACGTTGAATAATGACCAATTAAATGGTGAAATAGATATTTTACTTAGCGGAGGAGAGACATCTTGCGATGGTCGTAATAAAAATAAATATAGCTTCTGTGATAATGCAAAATTATCTGCAATTTATATAAATGGAAAACTTAATGGTGAAATGAAATTTTCCAAAGATTCAAAGGATATAATTATAATACCGGATTTTTTAATTCAAGAAAATGGATTTTACCCATTATACATTTTAACAAGGAAATATTTTTTAGATAATAATATGAAAGATTATACAGATGAATTGAAGACATATACTTCAGTGAAAATGAATTTTAAGGATGGCCATGCAGATGGTGAAATTTATTGTGAAAAAAACAATGAAAATGGAAATAATGTTGGCAAATTTAGCACTTGTTTTATAAAAGGAATGATAAATGGAAAAACATTATTTGAAAATGAAGATGTGCTAATGTATGCAAATTATAATAATAATAAAATTATGGGTGTTACTCGTTATCATGATAAGAAAAACAATAAATATATTGAAGGTGGTATTTCTAAGTTAGGTAAATTACATGGTGAAGTATTTGAATATAATGGTAGAGAAAATTCTAGATTTAAAGGTTGGTATATAGAAGGAGAAAGAAGTGGAGTTGGATTTGAGGTAACTTTAAAAGGAGAAGTTAAAAATGAAAAATCCAGATTAGTTGAATATGAGATATTAATGGGTAATTGGCAAAATAATAAGAAACAAGGTATATTTAATAAAATTAGTTATAGAAGAGAAATAGTTTACAATGAAGGTGAGATTGAGGAATTAGATTTAAAAAGGACTACAATAAATCCACAATATAATTATTATGTAGATGATATGTTAAAACAAGAGCATGATGAATTAGATGTGAATACTTCTACAAAAGTACTTCAGGATTTAAATGCAGGCTTGTATACGAGTTATGGTGAGAAGATTAAAGAATTAGAGAATATTAATAAACATATGGATCAAATTATGGAAGTTGAAGAAACGGTTGAAGAAGTAATAGAAAAAGAATTAGATACATTGATAGGGCTTGAAAAAATGAAAAAGGAAGTAAATGATGCTATAGCTGTTACAGAAATCTTAAAGGCTAGAAAACAAAAAGGATATGAGGATGAACCTTTAACACGACATTATGTTTTTACAGGAAATCCAGGAACGGGTAAAACAACGGTTGCAAGAATACTTGCTAAAATATTTAATAAAATGGAAGTTTTGAAGAGTGATAAAGTGGTAGAAGTTGATAGAACACAGTTAGTTGCAGAATATGTTGGACAAACTGCTGTAAAAACTTTAGAAAAGTTGGAAGAGGCAAAAGGTGGTATATTATTTATAGATGAAGCTTATACTTTAGCAGGTAAAGGTGAAAAAGATTTTGGACAAGAAGCTATTGATACAATACTTAAATATATGGAAGATCATAGGCATGAAATAACTATTATAGTAGCTGGATACCCAAAAGAAATGAAAAAATTTATTGATTCTAATCCAGGCTTAAAGAGCAGATTTAGTACGTATATAAACTTTGATGATTATAATGCCCATGATTTAGTTGAAATATTTGAAATGATGGCAAAATCTAAAAAATGGTGTATGGATAAACAATATAGAGAAGTACTGATTAATAATTTTAATTTGTTAGTTGAAAATAAAACTAAAGATTTTGCTAATGCCAGGTTAGCTAGAATTATATTAGAAAAGTCTATTGTTAATGCTTGTTTAAGATATAAAAATGATGAAGATTATAAAACTACGAGTTTGGATTTATTAACTAATGAAGATATACAAAGTGCATTTGTACAATATGTAGATTCGGATTTTGAATACTATAATTTAAAAGATAAAATTAAAGGTATATAAAGTTAGAAGTTAGTAAAAATAATTATATAAATATATTACTTTGTATGTATAAACTTACATAGTTTTTGTAAAAAAAATTGTCAACTACATTGGTGTTATTATAAAGATAATTACATGTGTTAATTGAAGAAAATATGTCTATAATTTTGTAGAAAATTCAAAAATAAGTAATAAAAGAGGAATAGATGTAATGGCTAAAAATAAATTATTATTAACATTTAAATACTATGATTATGCAGTTTTTTATTTTGCATTTATTGGTGCTAAAAAATTAAAATATAATATAACCAAAGCGGAACTTAAAAATTATATTATAATGTCAAGTTATAAAGGCTCAAAGGTATGTATTTATGATAAGGACTATATAGGATACTCGTTAAAAGAGTTATGTGATTTAGGAATAGCTGAGATAGATAATTTATTAAATAAATTATTAAATTTAAGACCCATAAGGTTTATTAAAGAGTTTGAAAAGCTAGAGTTAAAGCATTCAGAATATGTTAATCTATATGGCTTTGATGCTGAAAAGTATAGGATGTTTGCAATTGCTTTAATTGAAAAAGAAATTTCAGGTCCTATTGCAGCATTAAAAAAAGCGGATAAAGACAATATTGTAAGAATAATGTTACCTAGTAATGAAGACTTTAAAGATTGCTATGATAGAGAGATAGGTGATGAAGGGGATGAAGAAGATAATAAGGATACTCATACTTCTTACTATTATACACTAGCAGATGCTCCTTTTTCTAAGTATTATCAGATAGAAAAAGTAGTTAAAAAATATAGTGAACTTGTTAATTTAAGAGCATATTATAATATTATTATTCAGGAAATATCCAAGTTTGAAAATGATGCACTTGAGAAGTATGGATATAAGAAAGAATATGAATGTAAATACCAAGAAAATATTGAAGATACTATTGAATTTGTTTTGAAGTTTAACGAATTTATAGACGGAAAAGATGTTTTTGAATATATAGATGATTATACAAAAGAACAAATTAGAAATTATTCTGTTGGTACAAGTGCTTCAGTTGTAGATAGATATGAGCTGAGGAGAACAAGCTGCACTAAAGGCTGCTCATTATGTATCTTTACTTTAAAGAAATGCATTGGTCAATGGGTAAAAGAAGATATGAAAAAAATCATTAAAGTAATTGTAGAAAAACCTATATTACAGGAATCTACTTTACATAAGCAGCCTGAAAATGAATTTTTAGTATGTGTTTATGATGAAATAAATAAAACGGATGGAAAGCCTTTAAGATTTAAGAAAATATAGTGATTTAAGTAAACCTAATTCCAATAAACATTTTTTTATTGGAATTGGGTTTACTTTTTTTAAGCATAAACAGGTCGCAAGCAAAATGCAGTTGATATATATACTTTGAAATAGATATAAGTATAACTATACTGGATATATTGACAACTGAAAATCATTAATATATACTATATTTAAATGATGGTATTAAAATGCATATAAGTTAATTAAAACTTTTAAAGTCAGTTTTATTAGCTATAAGGGGTTAAGTAAAAGTTGAACTGTTATAACATAAAATTTAATAGACATAATCCTATAGTAAAGCTTTTGAAATTTCCCTCTAAAAATTTAGAAACTATGGTAGATAATTTATCAGAACAAGAAAAACCGGATTTTTTAGAGTTTCAAGCTTTAAAAAGAGCAGGAATGTTATCAGAGACAATAAAGCTTGCAAAGGAGCAATTAAGATTAATGGATGGCAAGAGTGTGGTTAATAACGTTCACCATTTAAGTATTGAAAATTATAATTACACATTAGATAATGAAGATTTTGATAAAAATGACGAGGTGGCATGTGAGACTATACAAGTAAAAAGAAGTATAGGTACCTTTGGTGAAGACTATGTGTTAAACATTTAAAAGAAAAGTATAAATGCTTTGGAGAAATCGTAGAAAGTCATTCAGTATTTACAGGGGTATATGCTGATATGGAGAGTATATGTTTTCCGGAAATTGAAAGAGGATTTAATTAAGTAAGTTAAAAAATAAAGTAATGAAATGAGGGAAATGAATATGGAAAAGAAAAAATATTATGAAATTGCAAAAATATTACATGAAAAAATAAACGAAGATGGCAGCGAAGAATTAGTTATTACGGCGTTGGGAAAAGAGATTTTTTATTGGGAAGTCACTAAAAAAGAACAAATATTTAAAATAAAGAAACTTATTAACGAAGGAGAATCTTTTGAGGATATTATCAAAAGAAATCAATTTTGTGAGGAGTCATTATATGAAACTGGAGTCCCGGTAAGTTATTTAGTTCCAAGGAGCAATGGACAAGAGATGGATTTAGATGAATGGAAGTGGGGATTTGATGGAAAGCCATTTGGTTCGGAAAATGAAATGAAAAAATTTGATATGTGGAAAAAAGAGTTTTTATTGGGAAGTTATTAAAAAAACTAATATTAGAAATAAAGGAACTTATTAACAATGGAGAGCCGTTTAAGGATATTATGCAAAAAAACATTTTTCTGATGAGCCATTATATGAAGCTGGAGTTCCGGTAAGTTATTTAGTTCCAAGGAGCGATGGTCAAGAGATGGATATATTTGATTGGGATGTTCAAACAAGTCATGAATATAAATGGGGATTTGATGGAATGCCATTTGGTTCAGAAATCGAAAGAGATAGAGTACTAATGGGATTACTATATAGTTAAGGATTCTAGCATTTATTAGAGATATTACCAGAAGAATCTAAAAAGGATTTAATTAACTTAGTTGAAAAAATGAAGTAATGAAATGAGGGGAATGAATGTTGGAAAATAAAAAACAGTATGAAGCAGAAGAAATAGTGTATGAAAAAATAAAAGAAGATGGCAGTAAAGGGTTAGCCCTTACGGATTTAGGGAAAGAGATATGTCAAGAAGAAGATGTGAATCTTAAAATGTTACTTAAATTTTGTACTGGAGATATTAGATGGATAGGAGCTCGGGTGAGCATGGGCTGCTTACTAATACCTGATCCAGAAATATTCATTGGTAAAGCAGAAGAAAAATTTTATTTTTTAGATAGTAAGGATAATTTTATTTTTATATTTAGTTCAGATAAAATGCAGAGCTTGTCTAATTTCAAAAAGTGTACTGAGAATATTAAAATAAACTTAGAAAAAAAATATACGTTTGGGGAATTAATCCAACATTTAATAGTAAAGTATAATTCAACTCAAGTAGTTAAGGGTGTTTATAAACTTTGTAATATATATTTTAAATTAAATTTTAATATTTCAATAGAAGATTTTAAATTAAAAGTTTCTAATAATATAAAATTTGCTTATAACCCGATTTTACTTGAAGAATGTAAAAATCTTATAGTTGAAGAAGGATATACTGAGGATGATGTATTGTGGGTTGAATATAAAGATCATTATATAACAACGTGGGAAAACTTTAAAACCATATCTGATTTTAAAAACAATTCTAGCAAAGGTGAGCCTATTATAGTTGGTAACATGAAAATTGTTAGTTTGAATTGGGTTTTATATTCAGGCGGATATTATGGTAATAGATTACATGAAAATTTTGAAACATATGAAAGGGAAAATTTAGTAGAGTCTTGCATAGAGGTTATAATTATGAATGGATACACTGAAACCGATATTTTGTGGGTTCAATGTGAAGATAAATATACTACATGGGAACACTTTAAAACTATAGCTGATTTTGATTGCTATTCTGAACCTGATACAGATATGAGTTTGAAAATTGTTGGCGAAGATTGGTGGGTAGAGAGACATGAAGATGATGAGACTGAAAGACAATCATGGGAATTAAAAGTATTTCCAAAGAAGCCAGAAGTAAGGAATGATTTAAAACTAGTTGATATATTGGATGAATGCTTCAAAAGGGATTATTTGGTGTTTGATAGTGATGAAGTTGATTTAAAACTCTTTCCATACTTCGGCTAGGATTATAAAATCCATAAGGTGAGAAGTTTATTAAACTCTTAGGTGGTGATAGCTATGATTTATGTTACTGGAGATACTCATGGAAGTTTAGATTTAGAAAAATTTACTACGACTAGCTTTGCGGAGCAGAAAAATATGACAAAGTCTGACTATGTAATTATCTGTGGTGACTTTGGAATGGTATGGAATAATAAAAAGGCTGATTTATACTGGCGTCAGTGGCTGAATGAAAAGCCTTTTACAACACTTTTTGTTGATGGAAATCATGAAAATTTTGACTTGCTTAATAAATTTCAAGTTAAAGAATGGAATGGCGGAAAGGTTCATTTTATAGAGGAATCTGTTATACATTTAATGCGAGGACAAGTATTCAATATAGAAGATAATAAATTTTTTACCATGGGAGGGGCCACGTCAATCGATAAGGAATTTAGAAAAGAGGGTACTTCTTGGTGGAAGGCAGAAATTCCATCTGAGCAAGAATTCGATGAAGCTATAAATAATTTGGAGAAGCATAACTGGAAAGTTGATTATGTAATTACTCATACAACATCTTTGCGATTAATGGAAGAAATGTGTTATAGAAAAGAAAACAATGAGTTAAATAGTTTCTTTGACATGTTAGAGGGGGACTTGCAGTATAAACATTGGTACTTCGGGCATTTTCATAGAAACTGGGTTTTTGAAGATAAAAAACATACATTACTTTACACTAAAGTTATTAGATTGTTATAAGACTCAAAAGGAACTAAACCATTGTTAAATCATCACCAGTGGTGCTGTAATGTTAACGACTTCAGAAGGAGATTTATACTCCCACTCAAGTTTTTTCTTTGTTATAGTATGTAGCTCTCACTTATAGAAGTGGCGGACTTCCCTTCTGAAATGTCCTTAAAAGGATTTTTAAACAAAGATAAAGAAAATGAAATATAGAAATTGCAATAATATACTTTAGGAGAATTTTGATATGGTTAAAGAGTTTAATAATAGAGACGTGGGATTGAGTAGATTCATAAGTTTAATTTTAAGACATAAGCCACATTCTGTTGGTATAACCCTTGATGAATTTGGTTGGGCAAACGTCGAGGATTTAATAAATGGAGTGTGTGAATGTGGCAAAAAAATAGATATGCAGACTCTTAATCGTATCGTTGATGAAAACAATAAACAAAGATATAGTTTTAATGAAGATAATACAAAAATAAGGGCTAACCAAGGGCATTCAGTTGATGTGAATATTGAATTTGAAGAAAAGATTCCACCACAATATCTCTATCATGGTACATCCGAAAGATCTTCCGCTAGCATTATGGACTTAGGAATTCAAAAGCAAAACAGACAATATGTACATTTATCTTTGGATATTAAAACCGCTTATGCAGTTGGTAAGCGCCATGGAAAACCTATTATAATGAGAATTGATGCTGAAAAAATGCATGAGGATGGGTTTAAATTTTACCTTTCGAAAAATATGGTATGGTTAGTAGATTTTGTTTCAGTAGGATATGTATCAATTGAGACGGATATAAGTGAGTGAAATGGTTTCATGAGCATTAAGAGAGGGGAGAAGATAAAATATGGATTTCATTGAATTAAAGGATAGTGGTTTTCAAAAAGTAGTTAGAGCAGCTTTGAAAAAGCTAGATGGAAAATTAAAAAGTGAGGATTTAATAGGGGTAAATGGTATATTGATTACAGATGAAGATGTGGATGGAATACAAATACCATGGCACTGTGATGCAGATGTATTTAATATGACTTTTCCAGAAGTTATATTTAACATTAATAATTCGGAAAATGGTAAGTGGCTTGAAGATTTGAAGCTATTTCAACATATTAAGTCTTTATATTTATATGTAGCTGTAGATAATTTATCTTTACTAAATGAATTTACAGCCTTGAAGGAGTTATATATAAAAGACTCAAATGAAACAGAATGGTCCTTTATTGAAAATATGCTTATGCTTAGATATTTATCGGTGCATAAAAGTGGTTTTAATGACATTACACCAATAGCTATTCTTTATAAAAAACAGTTAGAGTTTTATAATAAAGGTAAAAATGATGTTAATGATCAAAAGTTTAATTTTTTTAGTGGATTAGAAAATCTATATTTAGACGACTGCAACATTTCGGATATTTCATCACTTTCAGAATGTAGTTATCTTTCAGATGTAAATCTTTCACATAACAAGATTCGTGATTTAAGTCCTCTTTCAAATTTATCCTCACTGTACTATTTAACAATCAGGTATAACAATATTACGGATATTAATCCACTTAAGGGGTTAAAAGGTCTTTATTATTTAAATCTAAGACACAATCATATTGTAGATATTTCTATATTGAAGGATTTTGAAAACAGCAATATTAGGCGTTTGTTTTTACAATATAATAACATCACTGATTTTAGTTCTATTTATAACATAATGCTTATAGATAATGATATCTTTGATGGCTTTGGAAAAAATAGAATTTTAAGGACTAACATTGCAGAAAGAATACCAGAACAGTTTTTAGGAGACTTGAAATTTAACGATGAACTGTCTCAAATATACAATCCACAATTAAGAAAATCTATAAGAAAGTATGAGAAAATAGGCTTATATTATGGAATGGATGAATGGAATAAGTGCAAAAGGGTACATTTGCTTTTAAGCAATAACAATAAGGAAAATGATGAAGGCAAAGATTTTGAACGTAATATTCATACTTCCTCGGTTAGAAAAATTGTATTAGAAAATAGTAATACTAATATAAGACTTATTACCAGAAATTCTCAATATGTTTTCACTGGAGATCCACAAAAAATACTGGAGTATTACAATAAGAACTTTTCAAAGACTAGTGTAGTGAAAAGTATAAACGTTAATAAAATCAGATGTAAACTATGTGGGGATACTATTGTAAGTGAGTCTGTACATGATTTTAAATTTTGTTCTTGCCACAGTATTGCCGTGGATGGTGGACAAGAATATTTACGCAGATGTGGTAACGAAGAAAATTTTGAAGATCTAACTGAATATGGAGAAATGTATGAGTAAAATTATAGAGCGAATTGATATAACTATAGATATTCCTGAATCCTATTTGGAGTTTGTTAAAAATTTAGAAAAATCAGACGTTGAAGCCTATTTTGTAGGAGGATGTGTTAGAGATGCAATGCTTAATATAGAGTATCATGATTTTGATTTATTTTGTCTTTGCGGCAAGGAGTATTTTCTAAGCAAAAATAAGGATTATGAAGTAGTGGTAGATTTTGAAAGAGTTTTAATAGTGTGTGATGAATCTACAGGTAATTATTATACAATGAGCTTTGCTGAAAACTTTGAAGAGGATTTTTCTTCAAGAGATCTTACGATAAACAGTATATATTATGACTGGACATGTAAAAAAGTTTTTGGTTTCCAAGAGAGTTTTGAGGATTTAGAAAATATGATTCTAAGACCAATTAACAATGAAGTTTTTCTACAAGATGATTTGAAGAAATTAAGAGCTATTAGGTTTAATTGTAAATTAGAAGATTCTATTATTATAAGTGATCAGGTATGTTTTGAGTATGAGATTGACTTAGAAAGTATTAATACAAAGTTTAAAGCTTATAGACTTAGAAATGAATTTTTCAAACATAAAGTAGGAAACCTTGGAAGATACGGATTGATTAATAAAATTATTAAAAAGTTGATGGAATTTGATGTAAATGTTTAGTGCTCACAATAGAAGTTAAAAATAGGTGATGAAAATAAGAAAAGAATTAGAAGATAAACTACTGGATAGATTTAATAAAGAGAAACGCTGGTAAAGATGCGGGTAGAAAGGAATAAATATGATATATATTACAGGTGACATTCATGGTTCAAATGGTATTAATAGATTAAATGATGAAAACTTTCCAAAGGGAAAATTTTTAACAAAAGAAGATTACGTCATTGTATGTGGTGATTTTGGCCTTATATGGAATGGTTCAGCGGAAGAAAAATATTGGCTACAATGGCTTCAAGATAGGAAATTTACTACTCTATTTATCGATGGAAATCATGAGAATTTTGATCTTTTAAATAAATATTCTTCTGAATATTGGAATGAAGGAAAATTTCATATTATTAATGACAGTGTAATTCATCTGATGCGAGGACAAGTATTTTATCTTGAAGGAAAAACCTTTTTTACTTTTGGGGGTGCCACATCTATAGGTAAAGTATATAGAACTGAAAATATATCCTGGTGGAAAGAAGAAATGCCAACTGTTAAAGAAACTGAAGAAGGCCTCAGGAATCTTGAGCTAAATAATTTGAAGATAGACTATATTTTAACTCACTGCGCTAGCAGCAAAACACTTGAAATCGTCAGTCGTTATTGTGGTTTTAAAGGTAATTATGAAATTGATACTTTGAATAAATATTTTGATAGTATTCAGACTGATATTAAATATAGGCATTGGTATTTTGGACATTATCATGAGGATGTTTTAGATATTTTTGATAGGCAATCATTACTTTATGAAAAGATAGTAGAAATATAATTGTTATTTCAAGGGTGGATTTATGACACTATTTTATTTGATAAGGCATGGAGAAGAAACGTATCAATATGTTAACGAAAGAAAGTTTATCGGACATGGTAGGGATTTAGCACCATTGACTCAAACTGGAATTAAACAAATAAGCTTCTTGAAAGGAAGGATTGTATGATAAACAATAAAAAGGTAGAAATTGCTAATGATACGCTAAATATTATAAAACTAGGATATTATCAAACTAGAAAGGGCCCTGTAAAAATCAAAGATTACTTGCAGTTTGCCATTAAAAATACTGTATTATATAATCCGGATATGGGTTCTATTATAAATTCTAAATTTAAAGAAATAGAAGTAAATGATTCGAATAAAGCAATAATAGAAATTACAAATGAAACAACGTTACAGGCAACTGAAAGACTTAGCGAAGAAGGAGATAATAATCTTTGCTGTTTGAATTTTGCTTCTGCTAAACATCCAGGGGGAGGGTTTTTAAAAGGATCTGTAGCACAAGAAGAAACCTTGGCAAGATCTTCAGGGTTATACCCATGCATATCTCAAATCCAAGAAATGTATAATTATCATCTATATGATAAAAAAACCGCACTTTATTCTGATTATATGATTTACTCACCAAAAGTACCATTTTTTAAGGATGATAATGGAGGTTTGTTAGAAAATCCATATTTAGCATCTGTAATTACTTCAGCAGCAGTAAATGCGGGAGTGATTAAGCGCAGTGAACCTTACAATATTTCTAAGATCGATGAAGTTATGATAAATCGTATCGATAAGATACTTTCAATAGGAGTAATACATGGGGTGGATTGCATAGTCCTTGGAGCATTTGGGTGTGGAGTCTTTGCGAATGATCCAAATAAAGTTGCTGATTATTTTAAAAGTATACTATTAAATAGTGATAAATACACATCTTTATATAAAAAGATTGTATTTGCTATATATGATAAAACACCTAATAAAAATAATTACAAATGTTTTAAAGATATATTAGATTGCAAATAAAATTAGTAACAATGATGTTACTCAGACGGTTGATATGCGTACATATTTTTCTTTTATAAAATCTTATTTTTATAGTGTTTTGAAACTAGGTTAATGCCTTATTATGTAATTAACACTGATGATATTAACTTGAAATTATTTCTATGCTGCCACTAGGATTATAAAGAACGTAACGTGGAAGATTTATGAAAGGAGATTTAGCAGGTGAAAAGAACTTTTATAATAGGAGATTTACATTTTGGACATGACAATGTAATTAAATATGAAAACAGGCCTTTTGATGATGTTAAGCAAATGGATTCAACGTTAATTAATAACTGGAATAAAGAAGTTGCATCAGAAGATAAAGTTATTGTTGTTGGAGATTTTGGATTTTATAACAAAGAAAAAACTAAGGAATTATTGAGTAGACTTAAAGGGTATAAGGTACTTATCATGGGAAATCACGACAGAAGAAGAGGGAATAGAAGATGGTGGAGTGATGCTGGGTTTGATGAGGTTATAGAGTATCCAATTATATTAGAAAAATGCTATATATTATCTCATAAACCTATAAGTATGAGTGATGATATGCCTTACTTTAATATTCATGGTCATGTCCATAGTAATACTCTTGAAAGTGATAAATATATAAATGTTAGCGTTGAGGTAACCGGGTATAAACCCGTAGATTTTGAATGTATAAGAATTTTGAGAGAATCTTCAAATACATAGGTACTACCTGAAAATTAAAGGCGGGTTAATATGATCTCTATTACAGTAGAAATATATATATTCAAAACGAAATAAGAAAATTAGAAAGTGCTACAGGGAGCTGATACAAAAGCTATGAAAGTGTTTATAACAAGTGATATCCATGGAAGATTTGATTTACTTAGTAAGATTGTAGAGTTTATCAGAGATAGGGAGGATATAGATTGCATAATCTTATGTGGAGATATAACAGCAGATCATGTAGTTAATTCTTTTAATGAGCTTGAAGATAGACAATACCAAGATTATAAAAAAAATATGAAGATATTGCATCAATTAAATAAAAGAGTTTTATTTATTTTAGGTAACCACGATGTTTTTAACGTTGATAAGGGGGATGCAAATTACTTACCTTATTGTAATGCAGAAGAGTTCAATAAATTCGTACCTATAGAATATAGTAATTTCATTATGTATGGAACAAAGCGAGAAGGAAATGAACAAGATATGGTGTCTAGGATATTGAAACTTAATATAGATAATAAAAGTATTATCATATCACATCTTCCACCATATAAATGCTTAGATAAAACTAATAATAGTGCTTATTGCGGCAGTAGAGCTATCAGAGATATGATAAAGGTAAAAAAACCTGCATATTTTTTCTGCGGACATGTACATAATGCCTTTGGTTTTAGAAAGCTATATAATACATTTGTTTTCAACGCTGCTTGTGATGAAACTACGGCAAGAGGATGGATTGTAGATTTACAAACTGCGAAACATGAAAAAATAATATTATATTAGAAACTTGATAAAGAGAATTTAAAAGTAGCTGCAGCAAATAATAATATAGATCCCAATATTGACCCAAAGCTTTAATTGAACTATATTAAGAGAATGTTTAAGAGGTACTCATGATGTAAAGTTAAGAAATGAATAAGGAAAGCATTGATAACTTTGAATTGGTAAAGAAAATTAAACGCTTGAACAATGTAGGTAGATAAAATTAACAATAAGCAGATGAAATATTTTGAAAGCTTTAGATATAAGAATTAATACAAACTGCTGAGTTAAAAGAGGAAGTCAAAATCATCGAATTTAGAAATAACCAATGATTTTACAAGAAATGGGTGAGAGAGACATAATATAGAACATTTTATAAGAGCTAGTGATCATAATAATGGTGGTATTATATATAGTATTAAAATAGTAATAAGAAAAAAATCATTTTAAATAGGGGAGAGTGCAACAATAGGAAACTGTGGAGTTATGATTAGCACAATACAAAGAGATGCGGGATTAATGATGGAGCTAACTGAATAAAAATAAGAGCATTAAGGAGATAGAAGAATGAGAGCAGATACAATTGAAAAATTAATTAAAGAGATAGAAGAGGAATATGTAAGCTGGTTAAAATTGACTGTAAAGGATTATCCTCATTGTTGTTTATTAAGTTCAGAAGTAATAGGCAATTACTTGCGCAATTTAGGTTACAATGTAAAAGTAATAGTAGGGAAAATGGAGGTCGAACATTTATATAATCGCTATGAGATTGGTAAGCATGCTTATATAAGAGATATAGATACGGAAACTATATTTGACTTTACTTGTGTTCAATTTAAAGCACTATTTGAAAGAGAATTTTTTAAAAAGGTAGTTTGCACTATAGATTCTTGTCACTATCTTCATAGTAATTATGTTGATGGTGAGGAGTGGATTATAGACGTAGAGATTAGTTCTGTAAAAGAGATAAAATTTAAAGAGTATTTAAATCAGATAGAAAAATTGGATTATTTTAAGTATGCCAGTTCATTGTTGGAACAAGACCAAACCCAAATACTTTAATTTGCTTTTTTCTTATAAAACGTCACAACTAATAAAACTGAATAATCCCTTGAAAATACCGTATTATTCAATAATATGGTAACTAAGGCACTTGAAAAGGTGTCTTTTTATAATGTCGAGAATGCGTTTTTCACTATATTATAAAAATAGCTACCGTTGCTAAATTCGATTTATCTATACCTCTAGCAACTAAGAACATATGTATGTAATAACTCATATTCCGCTGAATGCATAAAAACTTAAGCAATTTAATGTTTTATACAGTTTTTAACTTTAAATGGTGTCAATTTACGAATATTAAAAGCATTTTCATAATAGTTTTTCTGTTATATTACGAATATTTACGGCGGAAATTTAAATATAGTAAATATGAAAATCATTGTGCGGAATATGAGTAATAAAAACATTAGTTTTCTTTTGCATTTCAAATTATGCACATCTGATTAGTTTGCACTATTTTTATAATGGTTTGAAGATATTTTTATATTAAAATGTGTAAATGATAATATTTATACCACTTGGTTTACAAATTGGAATAACTACAATACTATAATATTAAGAGGTGTAAATGAAAGGGTGTAAATACATGCTACAGAAGTTAGCAGAATAACACGCTCAACAAAACAATTATGTGAAGTTATAGAGCTAGCTAAGATTACAAAAATTAAATTAGTGTTAGGAACCTTTATTGTAGATTGTACAAAACAACTTGATCCGATGACGGAGGGCATGCTAAAAATGATGGGTGTGTTTTCGGAGTTGGAGAGAAATATGATTTCAGAACGTGTTAAAAGTGGTATGGTTAATGCTAAAGCTAAAGGGAAATTAATAGGTAGACCTACAACTACTATAGAAGATGTTCCAGTTGCAGTAACTAAAGCATATAACCTATTAAAGAATGGCAGAATAAATAAGAGTGAATGTGCTAGAATGTGTGATACATCAAGACCAAGTTTAGATAAGTATATTAAAATTATTGAAGCAGCAGAAGGTATTTAGATATCTTCTTTTTATATTATCTCATAACATTATTACAAAGGGAATACTATAAACGTACAACACCAAATAACAATAGAAGGGTTACAGCAATAATTAAGCAATCTACAGGGCCTACTGATGAAGTTATAGAAAATGATAATAATAGTACAAGTAAAGTTGCAATAACTAAACAAGATAATAATCTAATTGTAATATAAGAAACTCTAATTATACTATTGAGGTATTAGAAAGTGATTTTAGATAATTGTTATAATAAATGTTGAAAGTCTCTTGCAAAAGAAGGGAAAAACATGAATACTGTAGAAGGTTATATTTAGTTTTGAAAATAGTATCAAAATTAATATCAATATAGATTATAAATTTGCTTTTATAATAAAAGATAAAATTATAAGTTTTTGCTGAAATAATCAACAGTTAATTGTGGAGGTAAATAGAGAGTATGCAAGAATATTCATCAGGATTTACATCGGAAAGAGTAATAAAAAATGAAATGACTCAAGTTATAAGGTTATATTTGCAAGGTAAAACAAAGGATGAGATTAGAGATATCGTTATAGATGAAAATTTATTTAATATGAGAAGTGTAGCTGCAATTAAGGAGAGCTTATCAAAGATAAATCGCAGGATTAATTACCTAGATGAAAATTTAATGCGAATTTATGTAAATAGCAATAGCAATGATAGCATGGCAATTTTATTTTATACATTTTTAAGTTCATTTAGGATTGCTAGGGAATTCGTTGTTGAAGTGATTTACCATAACTGGTTTAATTATAAAAAAATAGTGACAACTGCTGATATTAATTGTTTTTTCGATGATAAAGCTCAGCAGAGTGATGTGATTTCTAAATGGACAGAAAGTACATCAAAGAGAATAAAAAATAGGGTGCTAGAATTTTGTACGCAATGTGGTATATTAGAAAAGGAAAAGGGTGAGTTTAACATAAAACCTTTACAAATAAGTGCTGAACTAAGAAATTATATAAAAGATAATGATGAATACAAGAAAATTTTGATATATATTTTATTAGAATAGAGGGTGAGAACCATGGATGAATTATACGATTTTATACATAGTGATAAGTTTCTCCAGGGAATAGGGTTGGCTAATGAAATGCCTTATTACATTTTTGATTATAATCCAAAAGAAGAGCTTAGAATGAGAAAAGAAATTGAATTTATTATTGAAAAATCAAAGTTGAAGATATTGGAAATAGATTTGTTTCAAATAACATGGGAGATATTTAAAGATGAAGATATGGAAGAAATATTTGAGTGTGAAAAAAATGAGGGAATAAGAGGAGTAATAAAAGATATAATTGCTCCAGTTATTGAAGAAGGATGTCTTATAGATTTAATTGTAAGTAAGGCTGAAGGCTACGAAATTCTTTTTATTAATGGAGTAGGAAGTGTATTTCAGTTTTTAAGATTACATGAAGTTTTTTCTAAACTTGGAGATAGAAATATTAAGATGCCAGTTGTAGGGTTTTATCCAGGTACTTATACTACTGAAGTTTTAAATTTGTTTAATATAATTGAAAGTAAAAATTATTATAGAGCATTTAAAATTAATTATTAAAGGGGAATATTAATATGGGGAATGATATCAAAATAAGTGAACTTTTTAAAAAAGAAATAAAACGAAATATACAAGGGGTTATACAGGCAGGACAGCAACAGGATGACATTGTTTTAGATGAATTAAATGAGTATGTAATGACAGATGAAGTTAGTAAAAGAATGGAGGAATTCTATAACCATTATGCGGTGACCTTAAATCAACCAACTGATAAAATGGGAGTTTGGATTTCAGGTTTTTTTGGCTCTGGTAAATCACATTTACTTAAAATTCTTTCTTATCTAGTTGGTCATAGAGTTGTAGGTGAGCAAACTGCATATTCATTCTTTCCCAGTAAGACTACTAATAATAATTTGCTGGAGTTAATGAAAAAGGTGGATGAAGCTAAAAGTGATTCTATACTTTTTAATGTGGATTCTAAAACTACAACGAATAGTAACGAAAATGAGAAGATGCTAGATGTATTTTTAAAAGTGTTTAACCAATTCATGGGATACTCAGCTACGGATTGGATTGCAGATATAGAAAGAAAGTTAGATGAAGAGGGAAAGTATATTGAATTTAAAAATGCATTTAAAGAGATTCAAGGAGCAACCTGGGAAGCCAGTAGAAGTAGGGTAACTCTAAAAAGAAAGGCATTCACAGAGTCGCTAACAACCATTGGATATGATGACGAATCAGCAAGAACTTTTTTAGATATAACAAGGCAGAGTTTTTCAATTGACACAACTACTTTTGCAAAGATTGTAGCAAAATACTGTAAGTCAAGAGAGAAAGGTTATAGGCTAATTTTTCTAATAGATGAAATAGGGCAATACATAGGTGGTAATAATGAGTTAATGTTAAATCTACAAACCATAGTAGAGGACTTGGGTAATTTTACTCATGGTCAAGCTTGGGTTGTAGTAACTTCTCAAGAAAAACTAAACGTAGAAGATGGGGACGGATTTTCAAAGATTCAAGGAAGATTTGCAACTAGATTAACTCTTTCAAGTGCTAACGCAGATGAAGTTATAAAGAGACGTTTGCTAGAGAAAAAAGATGCAGAATACAATTATTTGAAGACTAAATATGAAACTCGCGAGCAATCTATAAGAAATATGCTGACTTTTGATGGAAATAATACTACCTTACTCTCGGGTTACAAATCTAGTGATGAGTTTTCAGAAAGTTATCCTTTTGTATCCTATCAATTTAACCTTTTGCAGCAGGTTTTTGAAAAGGTTAGAAAAAAGGGCGAAGCAGGTAAAAGTTTAGCCCATGGTGAACGTTCTATGCTTAATGCTTTCCAGGTTGTTGCTGTAGGCATGGGAAATGAGGATACGGACAAGTTAGCTATTTTTGCGGATTTTTATGATACCATGGAAAATTTTTTAGATAGCTCTGTAGTGAATACTGTAAGAAAAGCTGCTACTAAAGGGGAGTTAGATAATTTTGACTTGAAGGTTTTAAAAACACTTTATATGATAAAGGATTTGGACTTTATTAAAGCAAATTTAGATAATATAACTACCTTGTTTATTGATAATTTAAATGCTGTAAAAAACAATATAGAAAAACAGGTAATACATTCTTTAAATCAGCTTACATTTAAAAGGCTTATTGAGAAGCTAGCAGACGATTCCTATAGATTTTTAAGTGATGATGAACAGGAAATGAATAATGAAATAATGAAGTTCGGTATGGAAGACGAAAAAATTAAAGGGAAAATATCGAGAGTTTTGTTTGGTCAAATATACACAAAATCTAGCGTTAAAACTGAAAGAAGCAATAACTTTCCTTTTAATAAAAGATTCAATGACCATTCAACAGGAAATGCCATAAATAACATTACACTGCAGGTTTATAGTGGAGATGTACAGGAAACAAAGGCTAAAATGGATTCTGACTCAGGGAATTTGGTTATGCTTTTACCATCAACAGCTAAAGATTATGAAGGATTTTTTAAGTATGGAGAACAAGTTTTAGCTTACAATATAAAGTCTGGGGCAAATTTATCACATTCACAAAAGAAAATATTAAATGATAAACTGGATCAAGTAGATGAATTTAATAAAAAAGGGAAAGAGGCTTTGGAGGTTGCTTGTAAAAATGCAAAATTCTATATTCTAGGTACTGAATATACATATTCAGGAGAGGTAGTAAGCCAAATAGATAAGGCACTTGAGGAGCTAGTTAAAAATACTTTTACAATGCTCAATTATATTGATACGGTTATTCCTCTTAAACAAGCTAGGGAAACAATATTAGAATATGCTAAAAATGGACCGACTTATGAAGGAGATGTATGCGGTCAAAAGTCTAATTATCTTGCAACTGAGGAGCTAAAGAAATTTTTAGAAATTGAAGGCGCTTATGGAAAGAAAACTTTAAGAGAAATCGTTATTAAGTTTTCTGATATACCATTTGGATGGAATGAAAATGATACATTAAGCTTAGTGGCTTTATTGTTAAATGATAATAAGATTAAGCTTAAATATCTTGGAGAAAAATTTAGTGGAGAACATAGTCATTTTATTGATAGAATGATGAAAGTGCCAGAGCAGGAAAAGGTTGTTGTGGAACTTGAAGTAGAAATTCCAAGAGAATTAAAAGGTAAGATTATTAGGGTGAGTAAGAAGCTATTTAAGGTATCTGAGCAGGGACAAACTTATGATGCAATTGCTGAGAATATAAAATTAAACATTAATGAGAAAATGATTAAACCTTTGCAAGTAATAAAGTCAACGCAAAAACTACAAAATTCTAATTATCCTTACCCTGGAAACATGATGATTATGAAGCTACAAAATGAAGTGGATGAATTATTATATATTACTGATAGGGAGAAATTTGTTAAGGAGATTATAGAAAGAGAATTTGAAATGGAAGATTGGTTTATAAATCAAGATAAGCTTAGTAGCTTTTACACTAAAAGCCCTATAAAGGTATTTGATACAGGGGTTAAATATCTCTTGGAGAAAAGAGAAGAAATACATATAGTATCTACTAAAAGTATAGAGATTCAAAATGTTAAAGCTGAAGTAGAAGGGATATTAAAGGATGAAAATCCTTATGGTAAAATACCAGATATCACTTTACTAATAGATAAACTTGATAAAAAATTAATAGAAGAAAGAGAAAAAGAAAGAGAAGCACAACGTATAAATATAATTAAAGTCCAAAAAGAAATTAATGATATTGAAGAGTTTTATATGAGCAGTGATAAAATATCTGATTTTATAAAGAAGAATAAAAAGAATATTATTGATAAAATCCAAGGCTTTGATAAATTAGAGAGTTTTACGTCAATTATTGCATCAAGCTCAATATTAAGCCAACAATTAGAAATATTTAAAAAATCCTTACAGGAATATATGGATACTTTAGCAGCAATTAAACCTATAGTTAATGATCCAAATCCAGAAAAATATAAAACTAGAGCTAAAAGAGAAATATCTGTTACTAGTATTTTAAATAAATTAATTAAAAAAGATATTGAAATTGATTCTCTTCAAAAACTGGAAGATTATTTAAAGGATTTAAAAGATGCTCTTAAAGAAGAATTAAAAGATATATTAAAGGAAGAAGATTTAGTCATAAAAAAATAAGACTTTGAGGTGAAACTAATGGATAAAAGAATTTTAAAAGAATTTTCAGCCAGTGCAAGAACTGAATTAATAAGCCAGATTACACTTAAAGCTAATAGTTTTGGAATATATAGAGACAGTGACACTGGAATTATTATAGGAACTGATTATGTTACAATAAACGGAAATAAATATGACTCAAGCTATGCAGAAGCTTATAGCAAATTGCTTAAAGCAAAAGCAAATAAAGGCTTCGACATGTTGATGGAACAGATAGCTTATACTTGGTTTAACAGATTTATTGCTTTAAGATTTATGGAGGTTAATGATTATTTACCTTCACATATAAGAATTTTATCCAGTGAAATAAAGGGGAAAGTGTATCCAGATATATTAGAGCATTATGATGAATCTGGTTTATCTTTAGATCTTGATGAAATAGATAATTATATTAAATTAGGTAAAAATCAAGAAGCCTATAGAAAGCTTCTAATAGCTCAGTGTAATGAACTTAGTGAAATGTTACCCTTTCTCTTTGAAAAAATAAATGACTATACAGATATGCTTCTACCAGAAAATTTGTTAACACCAGAATCAATAATAAATAAACTTGTTAACAATATAGCAGAAGAAGATTTTTATGAAGTAGAAACCATAGGTTGGATTTATCAGTACTATATTTCTGATAAAAAAGATGAAGTTATCAATGCAAAAAAGAAATATAAAAAAGAAGAAATACCCTTTGCAACACAACTATTTACGCCAGACTGGATAGTAAGATATATGGTTCAAAACTCATTAGGAAGGTATTGGGTGGAGTCCCATCCTGAGCAAAATGAACTAAAGAAGGAATGGGAATTCTATCTTGAAAACCCTAATCCAGAATCTGACTTTGAAGAGAAAATAGCACCATATGTAAATAAGGATTTAAAGGTTGAGGACATTAAATGTTTTGACCCATGTTGTGGTTCAGGACATATATTAGTGTATATGTTTGATGTGTTATATCAAATATACGAGGAATGTGGATATATGAGTAGAGAAATACCAAAGCTTATCATAGAAAATAATCTTTATGGCCTGGATATAGACGATAGAGCTTATCAACTTGCTTGCTTTGCTGTTATTATGAAGGGAATGAAATATAATAATAGACTTCTCAGAAGTATAGAAAAAGAAGGAATAAAACTAAATATAGCGTCTATACAGGAAACTAATACTTTATATGAGGATAATGATACAACCAATGAAAGTGATATATTAGATCACAACGATATAGCTTATATAGCAGGGGAAGCCGCAGGTGAAAATTATGAAAGTACGAAGGCTTTTATAGAGCAATTTAAAAATGCTAAAATATATGGTTCTCTTATAAAGGTAGAGGAATTTGATAAAGAATTTTTAGAAAAGAGATCTGAATATATATTTAATAATCCAGTAGAAAAGATAGAATATCAAGCTTCAAAAAACAAACAAGTAGATGAATTATTAGGAAAATTAATAAAACAAGCTGATATAATGAGTAATATGTATGATGTATTGGTGACTAATCCACCTTATATGGGAAGCAAATATATGAATGATGAATTATCTAAGTTTCTTGAAAAAAACTACAAAGAATCTAAAATAGATACCTGTACTGCGTTCATGGAGGTTGATGAAATATATGTAAAACCCTATGGCATGTTAGCCATGATAAACCAACACTCTTGGATGTTTTTATCTAGTTCCGGAAAATTAAGAGAAAATATAATAAACAAAAGGACTATATATTCTATGCTTCATCTTGGTACAAAAGCCTTTGAAGAAATAAATGGAGAGGTTGTTCAATCCACTGCATTTGTTATGTTAAAAAATAAAGTGGAAAATTATTTAGGCAAATACATAAGATTAGTTGATTTTAATGATTCCATGGAGAAAAAAGAAAAAACTATTGAGGCAACAAAAGATGAAAATGTTAGCTATAGCTATACTTGTAGCTGTAATAATTTCAGGAAAATATCAGGGAGTCCTATTGCTTATTGGGTAAGTAAAAATGTAAAAGAAATTTTTGAAAGTAATAAATCTTTATCTAGCATTGCGGCTCCAAGAGTAGGACTACAAACTGGAGATAATAGCAGGTTTTTAAGGTTATGGTATGAAGTAAATAATTATAAAATATTTTTTGGGTGTAATTCAAGAAGTGAAGCTAAACAAAGTAATGAAAAATGGTTTCCTTATAATAAAGGTGGAGCATTTAGAAAATGGTATGGAAATAATGAATTTGTAATCAATTGGGAAAAGGATGGGCTTGAAGTTGATAATTATAGAGGCTCGGTTCTAAGGAATCCGAATTATTACTTTAGAAAGGGAATAACATGGTCTGATATAAGTTCTACAAATTTCGGAGTTAGATATTCAAAAGATGGTTTTATATTTGATGTTACGGGTTCCATGGTTTTTCCAGAAAAAGATTTAATACTATATTTAACAGGTTTTTTATGTTCTAAAATAGCAAGTGAATTTTTGAATATACTAAATCCAACGATGCACTTTCAAGTAGGTAACATAGGAAGTTTACCTATAATACTCTTACAGGATAATATTAAAGAAAGAATTGATGAATTAGTAAAAGAAAATATAATTATTTCTGAAATAGATTGGAATACATTTGAGATATCTTGGGATTTTAAAAGACACCAATTATTACAATTACAATACTCAGGAGATATACTTGAGAAGGTATTTGTTAATTGGAATGTATTTACCAATGAACAATTTACTAAACTAAAGACTAACGAAGAAGAACTAAACAAAATTTTCATGGGAATATATGGGCTTCAAGATGAAATGACACCAGAAGTTCAAGAAAAGGATGTAACTATAAGAAAAGCAGACAGAGAAAGAGACATAAAATCATTCATATCATATGCTGTAGGCTGCATGTTTGGTAGATATTCACTTGATGAAGAAGGGCTAATTTTTGCTGGTGGGGAATTTGATCCATCAAAATATAAAATATTTCAAGCAGATACGGATGGAATATTACCGATTCTATCACAAAACTATTTTGAAGATGATGTTACAACCAGATTAGTTGAGTTTATAAAAATAACCTTTGGAGAAGAAAATTTAAATAAAAATCTTGACTATATTGCTGAAACTCTTGGAAAGAAAAATGATGAGTCTTCGATAGATGCTATAAGAAGATATTTCATAGATGGATTTTATGCTGATCATTGCAAAGTATATAAAAAGAGACCTATATATTGGCTAGTGGATTCAGGAAAGAAGAAAGGGTTTAGGGCACTTATTTATATACACAGATATAATACAGAAACCTTGGCTACATTAAGAGTAAACTACCTGCTTCAGCTTCAATCAAAATATATTAATGAAGAAAAGCAGATAAATAAATATCTTGAAAATGAAAATTTGAGTGTTCCAGATAAAAAAAATTATAATAAGAAATTACTTAATTTATCTCAAATGCAGACTGAACTGTTGGCATTTGATAAGGTTTTAGATGAAATAGCTAATAGTAAGATTGCATTGGACTTGGATGATGGGGTTGTTGAAAATTACAAAAAAATGCAGGGGATACTTGCTAAGATAAAGTAATAGGTTGTAATATTATTGAAAGACAGAAAATGTAGTAGAAGTACTAAACTAGATGAAAGTAATCTAATGGAGGAGTTATTCAATGATGAAATTCATTTATAAAGAGAAGATATATACCTGGGATGAGTGGAACCATGATCAATCTAATTTTATTAATAGTATAGAGTTGCCGGAGGATTTTAAAATTGATATAAATATAAGAGAAATTAGCCTAATGCATGATATTGAATATTCGATTGCAATAGATAAATTCATTGAATTATATTCAATGATTGCAAGTGCTAGATCAGCATTAATAAATGCTTTTGAGAAGTTCTATGATAGTAATATCATTTCTTGGGATAGTGGTTACAAGGGTCAATTATGGATGAGGTATCAGTATCTGAAGAATGCTATCGTTTGGTACAATTCTTGTGAAGATTATATTTATCAGATAATATGGTTTGCCTACACATTGTATCCTAAAGCAATAAGTAGTGAAGAAAGTTATTTGCTTAATTTAAAGAAATGTAACTATGATCAAATATTAAAAATACTAGGAAAGCTTGAAGGTGAAAATGAAGATGCAAAAGATCTAAAAGCGAAACTAAAAGAGTATAGGGATGACCCTGATGTTAGTTTTTTAAGGGAACAACTTGCGAATAACCTCAAACATAGAGCTAATATTCAAGTTAATGGTCTTGAATATACAAGAATGATGGGATTTAGCAAAATGTCAAAGGATGGTACTGAAGAATTTAATGGTAAATGGATAGAACCAAGGTTAATAGATATTGATGAAACTATAGAAATAATTAAAAATGTTCATATCAAATTAGTTGCACATGGGAGATTTATTTTGAATTTTATGAATTTAGAGAATATGTTTTGTACTAATGAGGAAGGTAATAAAATATTAAATAGAATAAGGAAAAAATCTGATTATAAAAGAATTGATTACAACAATATTAAAAAATAAATAAGAAACAAATACATAGGGGTTATCAAGGTACTAAAGCTAGTTGAAATTAGTACCTAATATTAGGATATTTAATAGTACAAATGGTATAATAATAAGTATCAAAATAGAAAAAATTATATATTAGTTTCAAAAACATAAGATATAATATGAATTATATAAATAATATTAATAATATTAATAAGAAGGTGAAAAAATGCAATATATAAACAAATTAAATATTGTTAATTTTAGAGGGTTAAACAATGTTGAACTAACTAATACACAGCAAATTAATATATTAGTTGGTGATAATAATTCAGGCAAAACATCAATACTGGAAGCCATTCAGCTTTTAGAGTATCCTAAAGAACCTGGAAGTTTTGTGAAAGTTGCGAGAAAGAGAGAAACTCAATATTCCCTTACTACTTTTGGAATGTTAACGCCTTATGAATCCTTCATGAATATGTTTAATAAAAAATACAAAAACAAAATGATTTGCTTAGAAGCACAAATAAATGATGAAACAATAAATTTAGAAATTAAAGGCTATGAAGAAAAAATTCTTATGGAAATACATGATAATGAAAAAATTTGCAGTCATCAATTTGATTTAGGTGATAATAATGGTGAAATGAAATCTTTTATAGGTAAATTTAAATTAATTGAATCAAATGTTGAAACAGTATCTAATTTTAAATTTGATGAAAATGACAAGAGTTTTAAAATTAGTAATGATGAGAGTTTGAGATTGATGAAAACTGATTATCTATCACCCGTAGATCATTATGCCCAAAACAAATTAGTTAAAGTTATTAGTAATGCAGTAAAAAGCGGTGGTAAAAATGATATCATTGAAATGCTAACCGCCTTTGATAAAAATATAATTGGATTAGAATTACTTGGGGAGGAAAGAAGGACTGTCCCATATTTGCAGCATAATAAATTAGGACTAATTCCACTTTCAGTATTTGGAGATGGAATTAAAAAAGTGATTTTAATAGCATGTTCAATACTAAGTTTAAAAGACGGAGTATTACTTATTGATGAAATAGAGACTGCAATTCATACAAGTGCATTAAAAGATTTTTTTAAGTGGTTTGTGAATGCATGCAAAAAATATAATACTCAAGTTTTTATTACTACTCATAGCGTTGAGGCCATTGATGCAATACTTGAGGGTTCAAAAGATCATCTAAGTGATATTGTTTGTTATAGGTTAGAAGATGATAACAGTGATATGTATGTAAATAGAATCTCAGGAGAAAAACTGTATGGTATTAGAAACAATTTGGGATTGGATGTGCGATAGTATGAAACATTATTATTTTATTGTTGAAGGACCACATGATGTAGCTATGATTGGGAGGGTTTTAAAACTTTTAGGTGTAAAAGAAATCAGATCACTTAATGATATTTCTAATTTGTGGAAACAACTTATTCCTAATAAATATCCATTCAGTGAGAATAAATTAGACAGAGTAAGTCCAATTCCAAGTTTTTATCAAAATGAAAATGTGTCTGTAGCCATAAAATCAGCGGGAGGAGATTCAAAGCTAATATCTGAGCTTGATTTGACAATTTCTGCTTTTGCCAGAGAGGACTTAAAACAAATAGAGGGTATTTTAGTGTTTTGTGATGCAGATGAAAGTACGCAAGAAGAGAGATTTAGCCACTTTATTAAAGTGATAAAAGAAAGTAGAGATTTATCATTTAATGAAAGTTGCTTTGAAAATAAAATTGGAATGTTTAACGGGGTAAACATAAAAGCTGATATTTATATGTTCCCCAATAATGAAAGCAAGGGTACCTTGGAAGATTTATTACTTCAAGGTGCCAGTGTTGTATATAAAGATTTATTAGTATCTGCTAATGAATACGTTACAAATGTTGATACTAAATATAAAAATAGATGGTCAATATCAAGTGAAAAAAAGGTTTTGATGGGTTGCATGACAAATATTTTAAAACCAGGAAAAGCAAATCAAGTGTCAATATCTGATGATAAGTGGGTTAGTGAGGCAACAATCACTGGAAGCGAAGATATTAAAAAATTATACAATTTTATAAATGAATTTATTTTATAGAAAATAGTAAAAGAGAAGTGGCAGTTGTTGAATCGGTATCAACTACTGCTATTTTTATAGATATTAGTAAATAGATATAGAGGGTGAAAATATGGATTTAATAGAAAAGTTAGTGGAAAAGTTTAATGATTGCGACCCGCGAAAAATAGTCTTTTGGTATGATAAAAATAGTGATAGGGATGTAGATGCTCTAATTATTGAACTGGAAAAAAACAATATAAAACTCTTTAGAATTACAGAGAATAATAGCTTTAAAACTAGATGCCAAGTTGAAATTTTAGATAAAGATAGCGATTATTTATTATATGGGGATTTTGAAAGACCAAATAAAAAGGAAAATCCACTTTTAGATATTTTGCTTTACTCTGAAGAATTTAATGCAGATGATGTAGCTCTTATAATTGATAGATATCACCTTGAGCATTTAAATATGAGAGATTTTATAAAAAGTTATATAGGATTTTTCAATGATAATAAAAGGTGCAAAAAACTCGAAAGCCTTCTACCTGATTTTTCATCAGAAGAGGAGTTAATATTAGGTATATTATGTGTATTGTCAAAGGCAAATTCCTTGAATATAGAAGATGTAGTTAAGGCTGTTTTGATTAAAGGGTTTGATGAAAACGATAATGAAGCCTATGAATATATTAGAAAGTTTTTTAGTCTTGATATATTTTGGAAGAAAGTCTACAGCTATTTTGGTATAAATTCAGAAGAAAAAAGCTTGAAACTTTTGATGGATACCATAATTTATTGCCACTTTACTTCTAATTTAAAAATTGATTTTACTAAGGACTTTAAACACATGTTTAATTCAACGCTGCCAAATACCTGCAATATTTTTTTAGAAGACTTTATGAAATATAATAAAGGTACCTCTGTTATAAAAGAGTACATAAATAGCCTTGAGATTAAGTGGGATATAGGTAACCTTTTAAAAAAGCAATCCTACTTTGATTATTATAAATGTCATACATTTAAAGTAATTGAGCAGTTTTTAGTTTTAAAATCCATTGAAGAGATGTTTAATGAAACAGTTAATTATGAGTTATGGAAGGAAATTTTATCATATAGAAGGTCTTCCTTTTGGATGGATGATGAAGGTATAAATAGTAATTATAAAATTCTATCAAAAGCACTGGAGCTTTATAATGAAAAATTAAAGTTTGGGAATCAATATGCCCCTGAAAATGTTATAGCATGGGCTAAACAATATTCAGAGCAATTATATAAAGTTGACAGGTTTTATAGAAACCTAATTAGTGAGTTTAAAAATGCAAATCAGCCAGAAATATTGTTTAAAACTGTAGAGTATTTTACTAGTTGGTATAGTAACTATTATCTTGAAAAAGTTGCTGAATGGACAGATGAAATAGTAAATAAAGAACTAGCGAGCAATTACTTTATAGACAAAATGCTTATGCAAAAGGATTTTTATGGTGAAAAGATAAAACCCTTGATGGATAAAACCACAGAACGGGTATTTGTTATTATTTCAGATGCCTTTAGGTATGAAATTGCTAAGGAATTAGAAGAAGAACTTAAAAAAAGGATAAATTCTGAGGTGGAAGTAATCCCGGCTCTAGCATCTATACCTACTTATACTCAATTAGGTATGGCTAGTCTTTTACCTAATAATGAGTTTTCAATTGATGAAAATGGTGTTGTATATATAGATGGACTAAGTACTATGGGAACTGAAAATAGGCAGAAGATTCTTAAAAGCTATCAAGAAGGGTCCCTTGCTATGAAACTTAATCAATTGACTTCACTTAGTAAATTAGAGGGTTTAGAGATTATTAAAGGTAAGAGACTTGTATATCTCTACCACGATAGAATTGATAAAACGGGGGATAGTTCTGCTTCGGAGGCATATACTTATGAAGCAGTTGAAGCTGGTATTGATGAACTTAAAAATGCAATGCAAAAGCTTCTTGGAAGCTATGGTGCTGTAAGAATATTTGTAACCAGCGATCATGGGTTTATTTATCAGTCTGAAAAAATAGAAGAAAAATATAAGGCTATAGCTGTGAATGGAAACATATTTGATGGAAACAGGCGTTTTGTGATAGGTAAAGATTTAATTGTCACTGATGGAACTAAAAAAATGAATTTAAATTATATAGGATTAAATGCTGAAACAGTTATTGCCACAGGGCTAAATAGGTTCAAAGTAAAAGGTGGAGGACTTAGGTTTATTCATGGAGGAGCTATGCCTCAAGAGGCTATTATTCCTGTATTGTGTTACAAAGAGAATAAAGGAGTTAGCAAGCGAAAAGAAGAACAAAAGGTTGACATTAATATTGCTAGTAGCAGAACTATAACAAGTTATAATTTTAAGGTGATATTTTTTCAGGAGCAAAAGGTTGATGATAAACTGTCAAAAAGAATTTTAAAAGCAGGTTTTTATCAAGGGGAAAATAGGATTTCAGATGAAGGTATATTTGTGTTTGGTTCCATGGAGGAAGCATCCAAAAGAATAGTTGAAAAAACATTTATATTCCAAGAAAAATCTTATATTGTTGGTGAAAATGTTGTATTAAGACTAGAAGACATAGAGAGTTCAAAATCATATAAAGATATTCAATATGAATTTAAAATTTATGATTCATTTTAAACATAGAGAGGAAGGTCGGCATGATTAAGGTTGGGGATATTGTAAGGGGAACTGGATGGCCTGAAACAGTAGAGATAAAAAAAATAGAACTAATAGATGGTGAATACTTCATAGTTGAAGCTCTTGGGAAAAATACAAATAAATATTATGAGACACTTATGGATAAAATCCAATTAGAAAATGTTCTGAAGCTAAACATTTCTGATTCGAAAAATGAATTTATGGATACAAGTACATTTAAGCGGTACTTAGAATATCTTTATTTTAAAATTGAACAGAAATACTCATCTTCAAAAGCTTTAGGTGGCAAAAACTTAATACCTTTACCACATCAAATTGAGGCAGTTTATGGTACTATGCTACAAGCTCCACAGGTTAGGTTTCTACTGGCAGATGATCCGGGAGCGGGTAAGACAATAATGGCAGGCATGTTAATAAGGGAATTAAAAGCCAGGGCAATTGCGCAGCGTATTTTAATTCTTGTACCTCCATTAGTTTTAAAGCAATGGCAGGAAGAACTAAAGTCAAAGTTTAATGAGGATTTTAAAATAATAACAAGGAATACTCTAAATGAAGGAGATGGTAAGAATCCTTTTGATGAGTATCCTCTGTGCTTGGCATCTTTATATTGGGCTGCAAGACATGATGTAAAGGAATTATTAATAGAAGCAAATTATGATATGCTTATTGTGGATGAAGCCCACAAAATGGCTGCTTATACCCAAGGAACAAAAAAGAAAAAAACAAAGAAAACAAAGATTTACCAACTTGGAGAAGCAATACTAAAAAAGACTGAACATAGACTTTTGCTAACTGCAACACCTCATAAGGGTGATATTGAAAATTACAGGCACCTGCTTAAGCTTGTAGATGAAGATATATTCGCTAATGTATCTGTAGATACAAATATTAAAGAGAAAAGCAATCCATTTGTTATAAGGCGGCTAAAAGAACAAATGGTTAATTTCGATGGAACACCTATATTCCCAGAGCGAAAAACTAAAACTTTGCAGTTTGATTTAAGCAATGATGAATTAGAGCTCTATAGGGATGTAACTAATTATGTTAGCGAACATTTTAATAGAGCAGAGCAAAGGGGGAATAAAGGCACTTCTTTTGCAATGATGTTGCTTCAAAGAAGATTAAGCTCATCAATTGATGCAATATACTTCTCCCTTGAAAGAAGACATGCAGCCCTATTTAAGTTGTTAGAAAGCAGTATTAAAGCACAAGATGATATTAATATGCGGCTTGAAGATATTGATTTTGAAGATTTAGATGACGAGTCATATGATGACCAGGCTGAAATTGAAGAATTATTAGAAAAAAGTGAGGATTCCATTGATATTAATGAGTTAATTAAAGAAATAGATATTTTAGAAGGACTTATAAAAAAAGCAGAAGCAATTAGAATAGAAGGAACTGAAAGGAAATATATTGAATTAGAAAAAACTTTGTTTGGAGAAAATGGCATCATCGAGAAAGGTGAGAAAATTATAATATTTACTGAAGCTGTAGATACATTAAATTTTATTGAAAATAAACTAAAAGATAGAGTTTCAGGAATTGCTAAGATTATCGGTAAATTTTCTATGGATGAGAGAAGACGACAAGTCGAATTATTTAGAAATGAATTACCTGTAATGCTTGCCACAGATGCTGGTGGTGAATCAATTAACCTGCAGTTTTGCAATCAGATGGTAAATTACGATATTCCCTGGAATCCAAATAAGCTAGAGCAACGTATGGGACGTATTCATAGAATTGGTCAAAAAAACAATGTTGTTGTTTTCAATTTGGTAGCGAAAAATACGCGTGAAGGCGATGTTATGTATAGGTTGCTGACCAAAATGGAACAAATGCAAGAGGATCTTGGAAAAGAATTAGTATTTGATTTTATTGGAGAAATTCTTGAAGATAACAATATAAGTCTTGCGGCTCTTATGGAAGAGGCAATTAGAAATAGAACTAATTTAGATGAACTCGTGAGTAAAATGGAGAAAACATTATCAGAGGAACATGCGAAATTAATACAATTGACTAAAGCAGAAAGTCTTGAGGATAATGCTTTTGATTTAACTAGAATGAGAAATAATCAAAATCTATTGAAATTAAAAGCTATTTCATCAAGAGTATATACTGATTTTGTAAATAAAACATTAACCAATAAAAATGTTAAAATAACAAGATCTGGTAGTATATATCGTATTGATAGACTTCCAAAATCTATAAGAGATTTTGCTAGAAAGAAATTAAATATGGGATTCAGTGACTCAAATATAAAATATACAAATGAAGAAGAAAATTTGATGGAATATCAAAGTGAAGATATAGCAATTATGCAAGATGACCATTCATTATTTAAGTTATCAATGCTTTTAACAGAAAGTGAACTTGAAAAAATTGCAATGCAAAAAGTTGAAGTTCATTATCCAACCTTAGAAAAGCTAGATATAGAAATTTATGAAATTAGCATTAGTGATGGTACTGGAAGAGAAATATTAAATGAATTATTGTATGTAGCAACTTCAGAGGGAAATGAAATATTTAAAGTAGACCCATATTTTATGCAATATATAAATATGGACTCCAGAGCTAGAATGGAGAGTGAACAAAAGAATATTCTAACGTCATATGCTATAAAATATACGGAGGAAAAGTTAATTATTGAGAAAAATACAAAAAGTGAAAAATTGGATAAGAAAAGTGAATTCTTGAGGCGTACTTTTGAAGCTCAATATAAAGATACAATTGAAAAACTATCAAAATATAGATCTACAAATGTAGAGAATAATAATAGTGCATTGATAAATCAGATGAATACAAGGCTTATTGAGATTGAAGAAAAAAAGGAAATTAGGATTGAGGAAATAAATAGAGAAAGAACTATTCAGATGAGACCTCCTAAAAAAGTTTTAAAGATAACGCTAGTGCCTGATAACTCCACAAATAAGAGAATCATTATAAATAAGTATGAAGATTTGATTTATCAATATGAAAAAGAGCAGGGGCGAACAAATATTAAAATGCAAAGACAGTTTGGGCTAGTGGACTTCTACAGCGAAACACAAGATGGTAAGCCGAGATATATAATTTTAATTGATGATTTATCATTTAGGTTTGATGATGGTCACCGGAACGATCTGCAAAGAATTAGAGAAGATTTACTTGTTTATTATATTAATAATAATGATCAGATAGTTGAGGTTGATAAAAGGATTTATATATAGGGTGGATTTTATAAAAACTAATAATTTGATAAAAAATTTATATTAAGATGTGATGGTAATGTCTTTTATTATTTCTGTAATAAAAACAGGAGATTTAGGTTCAATAAGGAAAAATTAAAAGATATTATCTTTACGGGAGAAACGACAGAGATTGCAATCATAAGTATCCAAAGTGTGAACTTGGACTAAGGGAAGGTGGGGAGAAAGTATGAATATTAAAGAAAAAATAAAAATTTTTATAAGTTCAAAGTGTGGAATAGAGAAATATGATATTGTGAGAGAAGCTTTAAAATGTAGGTTAGAGGATACTGGTTTCATGGATATATATGTATTTGAAGCTTCGTGTGCATATAGTAAGAGTGCGATAGATTCATATTTAGGTAAATTAGATGATTGTGATTTAGTGTTATTTTTAATTGATAATGAAGATGAAAAATTCCCGGAAGGTGTTATGAAAGAATATCTAAGAGCAAAAGATTTACATAAAAAATCAATATATTTATTTTTTAATAAACCTGAAAAAGAAGAAACAACCGTTCAAAAGAGTTTATATGGGCCTCATGGTCCTAAATTTATTTTTGTAAATAATATTAAAGAGTTTATAGCGAAAGGATATCAGAGCGTAATTGAGGACATTTTTTCTATATATAAGGATTATTGTAGGGGTAGATTAAATAATATGGGGATTATAGAAGAAGATATAACAAATTTAGATGATAATGTAACTGTTATATTAAATGAAATAGAAAAGTACCAGATGAAAAAAAGTCTACTAAATAGTGTTACTAATATATATAACTATTTCAAAGGAAAAAACAAGTTTTGTAGAAGACAGAAGACAGAAGACAGAAAGTCCTAATGACTTAGAGAAGAGTTTTTTATATTTCGCTAAATTAATATCATGTGAGGAAGAATTTAAAGATGCTGAATTTAATGATTTAATAAATTTGATAATAGACTCTCACGTAGAGGTTAATAAAGAAGTAGTGAGAAAGAAATGGGAAAGCATTAAATATTGTTATAATGATAATGTACAAGGGGCTATTAATAGTTTAGATGAAGCATATAAAGAAGGGATAAAGGAAAAAGTAGCTGAATGGATTCTTAATGATATATTAATAGATAAGGGAAATTTAGAATACTTATCAAATAATATAAATAATGTTTTTAATGAGAGTCAGGCACAAAATACTTTAAAAAAAAATCAAAACATATTATATTATCCAGTTTTAGATAGGTTAGCACAAGAAATATATAAGATCATAATTGAAGAAAAAACCAAGGCAGAAATGAGCACACCATATACTTCACATGTAGGAACGGGAATAGATAAAATTTTAGAGAGTGTTAGTGAGTATTTTATATGGGCAGTTTATTATGGATCATATACTCATATAAAGATAGTGAGAAGACTATTACAAGATATATTTTATAATTTTTATAAAATATACAATACGAATGAATGGGGATTTGAGGCATTAAGGTACAGCATTTTAAATGAGAATTCAAAGTTTATTAAGGATATTTGTGATAGAAATTCAAATGTTATTGCAGTATGTAGCAGGGATAAGATAGAAGCGTTGTATTATTTATCAGACAAAATGGATGGAAAATACAGTAAGATTAAGTTGAAAATAAATGTCTTTAACTACCTTGGATATTATTTTTCAGATGATGGTTATAGTAATATAGAAAACGAAATTTTTAACATATTTAATGAATGGTTATATTCTAATAATTCAAGTTTATTTTTAGGACAAGATGTTTTTAAATCAATACTATCTAATGTACATAGAATTAATAAAAGAAAAATAGTGGGATTCTTAATTGCAGTACTTAATAAAAAATATTATAGGTTTTATGATGATGTATTTAAAATAATTACGCTAATTCCTAATAATGAAATAGATGAAGAAATGATTAAAGAAATAATTGATATAGTAATAAATATAGTAAAAGATAAAGAACAAAAGGCAAGATATAATAAATTGGAATATTGTATAATTTATTTAAGAAAAACAAGAATAGAACACAGTAAGATAATAGATGAGATTATAGATGAATACTGGGATGAAATAAAAGAATCTTATATTTTAGAGGTTTCAGAAAATGATAATGAATATTATAATTCAATAATGAAGTATTTAGAAGAAATTAAACATAGAAATGTTGTTCAAGGAAATGGAGTATATTATGGATATGGATATAATCCTGAAGATATAATTAAACAAATTTTAATGATTTCAAATGCTAATATATTAGATGATAATTTGTTGCAAATAATTACTGATACATGTAAAGAATGTTTAATGAAGGAAAAACAAACAATATCTGAAAAAATAAGCTGTATACAATTATTAATTTACTTGAAAAATATTTCAGTAGAACAAAACTTAATATTTGATTGGAATACGTACTATAACTTATTAGAAGAAGAAAAATTATTGCAGGGATATGTTGATGGTTTGTTTGATAAAGATAGTAACTTAACACTTAGTGGCAATTATGTAATGTATAAAATTATCAATGGTAATGGAGCGGTAACAGAGCTGTTAGAGTTATTAAGTTACTATAATGATAATAATGTATATGAAAATATAAAAATTCTTGAAGCTATAAAATCTTTTTTGCATAATAGTGAAAAACTGGAAATTAAAAAAGAGATTTATATTATATTATTACAATTTGTATCTAGATATATTAGTGATAAGAATTATGAAGTGAAATATAGAACTGCTAATTGTTTATTTGAATTTATTGGAAAATTCACTGATGAAGTTGTACACAAATATATTAGTATAATTAGTAACGATTTAGACTATAGAGTAAAATTAGCTATATTAAATAATATAGACAAGCAGCAAAAGAAAAGTATATTTAAATATGTTATAGAAAAATATTCAGTAGATAATAACTATTTAGTTAGAGAGAGAGCAAAAGCATATGATAAATATAGTTTTTAATTAGTGGAGTTTAAATGTCGTGCTTCGCCTCCACCAATAGAACATCCTAATTGTGGGCGAAATCATCAACCAAGGTTACATAGATTTTGTTGGAGATTATTTTGACACTAAGGATAACAAACTCAATCGTTCCTCCTTCGGAAGCACCTCTTGGGTGATTATATTTACATATATGTAAAAATAAGATAAAATACCATAGATATGTCTATAGTCGAAAGATCTATTATAACTACGTATCATAAAGTATACAATTTGATACACTGTTAGCATTACCATACATCAACATATTTGAAGTATCATAATATATGCATATGACATTTAATACGTATCACTAAAAAGTGCTTACATTAAGAGTCGCATATGATATAATATACTTAGTTAATTATTTAAAGAGAGGTATTAATTATATGAGGGTATATGGTTATCATAGAACATCTACACAAGAACAACATTTAGATAGAGGTATAAATGCAATTAAAGAATATTGTACTATAAATAACATGGAACTAGAATACACATTTACCGACCAAGCTACAGGAAAGAATTTTAATAGACCAGACTATGTTCAACTTAAGAAACAAGCTAAGAAAAATGATATTATAATTATAAGTGAAGTTGACAGATTAGGTAGAAATAAACAAAGCACACTAGATGAATTAAGATACTTTAAGGACAATGGAATAAGAATTATGATATTGGAGCTTCCTACTACATTAGTTAATTATAGTAGTATGAAAAATGATATGGCTGAAATGATGATGGAAACAATTAATAATATGCTGATAGAAATGTATGCTTCATTTGCCCATGCTGAAATGATGAAAAGACAAAAGAGACAAACAGAAGGGATTCAAGCCATGAAGGATAGAGGGGAATGGGATAATTACGGTAGACCAACTACAATTAAGATAAACGATAACTTCAAGATTATATATAAACAATGGAAAAATGGAGAAATAACAGCAGTTAAATCAATGGAATTGAACAATATGTCTAAAGCTACATTCTATAGGAAGGTTAAAGAGTATGAAGGTAGATAGGTTATAGTTAATGAAGCTCTGGGTTAATCTCAGAGCTTCATTTTTACCTAATTTTACAAATGTTGCAGGAAAAGATAGATTTATGTTGAATTAATATGTTAAAGTACGCAATAGAATGTACTATAAGCAAGAAAATAATATACTGTAGATAATGTCTATAATGGGAAGTGTGCGCCTTATTTCCGAACAATCTATATAGAAATATATAATAAAATCGGACTACTAGTGAAAGATAAAAGCAAGTAGAACTCGTCATTTGAATCGGTAGGGGAAGTACCTGCCTGACCCCGTGTGAGGGGTTACAAAATTTCTAATACTCCGACGTGCCCAAACAATATCATGTTTGATGTGCGAAGCTCGGTGAAGTTGCGAAAAATGTTATCTGTGATGATAGTAAGTACGCTGGAAGCTAAAAAACAGTCATGCTTAGAATGTCTTAAAGACTGACGAATACCCGAAAGTACGGCTCGTAAATTATAGGGTTTCAAATAAGAAGAAACTCGCCTCATGTGAGGTGCTGTCGTTGATTTACATATACTTCCATGGAATTCAACTGAAAACCGTAAAGGTCCAAGGCTTTTAATATTAAAATCACACTGATTAAAAGCGGCAGTCGGGTTAAAGGGTAGAGCTAAAACTGCTATGTAAAGCTAAAGTGACGGGAACAAGGGAACTGCAATAGGATACGTAAAAAAAAAAAAAAACGTAATGGGTGATATACCAATTCTAACCAATAGGAAATGATTGGTGAAATTGCAGGGCAGCAGCCTGTAGTAGTGATGAAGCTTCCGTAATGGTGGTAGAGTGAAGGGGCATAGTCTATACAGTAAAACATGTAACCAGTCTGTCAAGGAAGCCGTAGGCAAAACTGACTAAAACCATAAATACCAAATCCAAAGGAGGCGGTGAATGTGGCACAAAAATTTGACTACCTAAAATCTGAAACAAGATTGCGAAAAACACTAGATGAGTTATATAATACTTCAAAATTAGCGAAATTAGAAGGTAAAAGACCCTCGATTAGAGGGCTAGTTGAAATCATGGCATCAGAAACAACAATAGTTACTGCAATACACAATATTAAGTCCAACAAAGGTAGTAAGACCCCTGGAATTGATTCGAAAACAATGCAGAAGGATTATTTGGAAAAACCCTATGAATGGGTTATAGAAGATATTCAAAGTGCGTTTATAAGATTCATTCCACAGAAAATTAGACGTGAGTATATTGATAAACCAGGAAAAGCAGAAAAACGACCATTGGGTATCCCTTCTATAAGAGATAGGATTGTACAAGAGTGTATAAGGATAGTGCTTGAACCAATTCTTGAAGCACAATTCTTTAATCACTCATATGGGTTTAGACCTATGAGAGATGCACAAATGGCAACGCAACGATTGACTGATTTAGTTCATAAAACAGGATATTATTGGGTAGTAGAAGGGGATATATGTAAATGTTTTGAAAAAATTAATCATGGCATATTACTCAAACGCTTGTATCACATGGGGATTAAAGATAGACGAATACTCCAAATCATTAAAGCTATGCTTAAAGCAGGTATTGTGGGTGAATGTGAAATTAATAAAGATGGAACTCAACAGGGTTCAATAATTTCACCGTTACTAGCAAATGCCTATTTGGATATGTTAGATGAATGGCTATCTAAACAATGGGAGAACAAATCTACCAACTTTAATTACTCCATCCAATGGGGAAAGATGTCTGCATTACGAAAAAGGTCAAACTTAATACCCGCATATCTGGTAAGATATGCAGACGACTTTTGTGTAATAACAGATAGCAGAGAACATGCTAATTTCTTAAAAGGTAAAATACAAGAATTTTTATATAATGATATGAAACTAAGCCTATCAAATGAAAAAACGCTAATAACTGATATACGGAAGAACTATATACATTTTCTAGGATGCGAATACAAAGTGGTTAAAGGCAGAGCAAAGAAAGGCTACATTACAAGAACAATGCCTGACAGAATTCGCTTAAAATCTAAAGTAGACTCTATTTGTGAAGAGATTAAGAATATCCATATTCATTCTAGCAGGGAGCAGGTTATACATAATATTAATTTGACTAATAGCAAAATACGGGGATTAATAAACTATTATAGTAATTGTTCATGGGTAAATGTAGTTATGCAAAAGTTTGCACATAGAGTAGCAATTGTTGCTAGCCAAAGTTTGAGGAAATATAAAGGCTCGTGGATACCAGCTAATGAAACCCAAAATCTCAATAATGTTCATATGGATTACAGTCAGAAAATTCCTGCTATAAAATATGGTGATATCTATATCGGAGTAACAAATTTAGCATTTTGTAAGTGGAAAAGAATATTTCAAAAAAACCAAAATGAAAATCCTTTTACAGAAGAAGGGCGTCAGATATATTTTAAACGAACAAAGAAAAAACGACGAGATGCAAGATTAGAAGAAATATTAACTGAAAAGACATCTATGTTAATAGGCAATGGTATGACCGATAAGAACTACAACTTTGAATACTATATGAACCGAGCCTACGCACTAAATCGTGACAAAGTAAAATGCAGGTGTTGTGGAAGATGGTTATATACGGGTATATTGTATACACACAGAATAAACCAACAACTGCCAATTAATAAAATAAATAAAGTATCTAATCTTGCATCAATGGATAAGGATTGTTTTGAATTAGTCAAAAATGCAACTGCTAATATTGGCCACTTAGAAACAGAAATACGCAAGAAAATAGAGAGTTTTAGGAAACGACTTGGGAATTCACATGTAAAAACAGCTGTATAGATGGAACGCCGTATGATGGGAAACTATCACGTACGGTGTGAACCGGGGGAAAGGCGACTCTGACTGCCACCTTTGGTGGTAAAAGCGGTGGCTCACCTATCGGTATTTAGATTTTTCGTGATTATATTAAAAATGCTAAAAGGAAGTGATGCTAAATGCCTAATTTATTTATAATCGGTAATGGACTTGATGTAGCTCATAAACTTAAGACTAAATACATACACTTTTATAATTATCTTTCAAAAAAGTATCCCAAAGCAAAAGGGGAAGAATTGATTATACCGGAATACCACATGGATCCAGATGGTGGTGATTATTACGATGATAATCAAATTGTTGACTTTATAAAATGTTTAATAGATATGGCTGAAGATGGTGCTGAGTGGAGAAAAGTAGAAGAATCAGTTGGGAAACTAGACCTAGGCTTATGCATGGATGAAGTTGAAAAAGTCTATGACAGGGATGGTGATTTGCTTGATTGGAAAACAGCCTATAATTATGAAGATGCTGCTTCACGTATAGTATATCCGGTACAGAGTATCACAAAATTCTTTGAAGACTGGATTAATGAAATCAGAATTAGTAAATGGAAGAAAAAAATACCGGATTTTAATAAGTTGATAAATCGTAAGAATGATTACTTTTTAACATTTAATTATACAGATACCTTAGAAATAGTATATAAGGTTCAACATGTTTGTCATATACATGGAAGACAGGGGGAAGAACTTTATTTTGGTCACGGGGTAGATTTTGATTATTATGAAGATGGACATGACCCAATTGGGACAGAATCATTTTTTCAAGACATACATAATCATTTAAAAAAGAATACAGTAAAAGCATTAAACTCACACCAAGGATTTTTTAATAATCTCATTGATGTTAGCAATATTTATTCATATGGGTTTTCTTTTTCTGATGTTGATTTGATTTATATAAAAGAAATATGTAACAAATTTGATACAAAGAATATTATGTGGTATATGAGTGATTTCAATGATATATCTGAAAGACAAGAGTTCATTAATAAGATAAATTCCTGCGGTTTTCTGGGGAGATTCGATTTGTATCACATTGATAATCCATATTATCCATATACCAATTAGGCTAATAATTGGAAGTTGCAAAATTGATATTTCTAATAGATTGTTAGAAAGTTAGCAACAAGAAATCTTCACTACATTCTAATTTCTTGAAGTACCTCCGAGGTGATGACAGAAGTTGGAAATGCAATGGACAACTTATGTTTGCTACTACTTAGAAAAATATAGAGCTTTATCTATACTAATGAAAATCACATAATAATATCTATTTGGAAATCACAAAGCATTGTATACCAATGGTTTGTTTGATAATATGAGTAGAAGTATCTATGCTTAAGAGGTTATTGAAATCCATATAAGATAAAATTAATGAAGACATACAAAGGAATCTTCGTCTAGATATCTTTCGCTAATAAAGAATATATTGTAAAGTAATATTAATGTTCCATGAGGAGTGATATATTGAAGTGGATTGAATCAAATGCAGATATTTATAAAATTGATAATGGTAAAATTGTTGAAATAGAAAATAATAATGATTTAAGTATTTTATTAAAGTTATATGCTGAAAAATTTAAATTATCTGCATATAAACTTACTGAGTATTTACTTAAATCAGCTAGTATAAGTAACCTGGATAATTATTTTTTTGCTGTTGCCTATTTGTTTAGACATAGTATTGAGTTGATTTTGAAAGCTATTATATTTAAGTATATTACCAATATAGAAGACAGAAGTGAGTTTCTAAAAAGAACAAATCATAATTTACACAATTTGTTACTTGAAATAAGACCATATATTGAAGCAGATATTAAAGTAGATGAAGTTTCGTTTTGCTGGTTATTAGAGCTATTTAGTGATATTAATGATATTGATAGAGAATCGGATTCATTTAGGTATCCATTTGGAATTTCAACAAAAAAGGATTGGCTTGGTAATAAAATATATTCAATACACCCCGTTTTTACAGAGCAAACACATATAGACTTAGTTAAATTTGGAAACAAAATGCTTATGGCATATGAATTATTGGATTCCTTATATAAGGACGGTTATGGAAAATATAAAATAAATAAAGAAATAAAACCTATTTTTCTTGAAAAAGGCGGAAGTTATTATGGACAAAGTGTTGTTGGATATAAGTATAATTCTGAAGAGTATTATCCATATGTTATGGCATACACTAATTCAGCAAAATATCTTTATGAATTAATTAGTAATGATGAGACCTTAAAAGATGGTTTATTTATACCTATGTGTTATCTATATCGTAATGCGGTTGAAATATCATTAAAGGAAACTTTATTTGAGGAATGTTCGTTTGAATTTCAAACAGCCCTAAAATTAATGAATAAGAAAAAACATAAAATTTTAGGACTATGGAATTTAATCAAAGATGAAATTGAAGAACATGCTAATCCACCTAAAGGAGACAAGACTTCTGAAAATGCATTTAAGTATATTCATCAACTTAATAGTATTGATGGAGGTGCAGATTTATTTCGATATCCATTCAGTAAAAGTTTAAATGTATATTTTAAGAAGAAGCATAAGTTTGATATTGACAATGTGAATAATTTTTTTGAAGAGTTGCTTTCTTTCTTAAGTGGAATTAATGGAATGATGTCGGCCCATAATGAAATAATGGCTGAGGTTAAATCAGAATGGGAAGCAGAGATGAGATCAGAAATGAGTAGTAATTATGATAATTATTATTAACAAGTGAGTCCACCAAAGCATGTCCTCATTAGAGTATCGGTGAAGGGTACCCCTTCTTCTTTTATATTAAGAAATGTTGGATTAAATGTATTGAATTTAGATATTGCTATATAAAGGATTTACCAGTTAATATAACATAAATAATGCATTTATATAAAAAAATGGTATAATATTAATGACAACAGGTTTAATTTTAATAGCAACAGAAAAAAGAAGGGGGAATTTAATGTGGATTTATACTATGTAAATAAAAATGCACAAACAAATGGAGACCATGAGGTTCACAAGTCTACTTGTGAGCATAAGCCTAATCAAGAAAATTGTTTATACTTAGGAGCATTTAATACATGTAAGGAAGCTGTAAAAGAGGCTAAAAAACATTATACAAAAAGTAATGGTTGTTATTATTGTTGTAATGAATGTCATACTAGCTAAAAAAGAGAAGGGAGTACCTAGTTTTAGGTGCTTCTTTTAGTTATATTTATAAAGAGTTAATATTTTACGTAAAAGAGATAAGGACATATATGATGAAAATACTATAAAAGAAGTTGATAACTATATAAAAAAACTAAAAGATATATCAAAAGATATATTAGAAGAGAGTACTAAAAAAAAGAATAAAAGATATAGAATTAGATTTAAGTTCATATATTGTCTAAAATGCGTAGTCCCCGAAATTAACACTTAATTCATGAAAGTCGAGCATACCGTAGGTATGCTACAGCTTTTAATAGGTTTGTATTTACTCATCTAGAAATTAATCAAAGTCTCAAGAAAGGTGTAGATTAGGATGAAAAATAAGAAATCAAAGAGAAGGAAGAAATCAAAGAGAAGGAAGATATCAAACAGAAGGAAGATATCAAACACTAATAACAAAAATATAAAAAAAAATCTAAGCAAGGTATCTTTATTTAAAGTGATTATACAAAAAAATATATTAAATTTTGTATGTATATTTTTAAATTTACTAAAACTAATAGTTAGAAAACGAAAAAAACCGTTGCAAACTAAAATACAAAAATTTAAAAATGAATATAGTACACCGCTCAAGATATTAAGGCAATTTTCAAAGTTTCCAATGATATTATTATTTGCTTATCTCATTTCAAACCAGTATTATAAGGAAAGTCCCGAACTATTAAATATTATTTCTCCAATAACTAGTATTATCATATTTTATTTTTATACTAAAGAAATAACTCAACTTCTTAGAGAAAGTCGTAAATATGGAAACAAAGAGAATACTGATATAAAATATGTATACATATTATTTGCAATATTTTACTGCCTAATGGTAGTATTATCGTTAGTTAAAGATTCAGTAAATGAAATATTTAATACTAAACAATGGTTAATAACGAATTTTACACTAGACAAAACTAATGTTGATTTACTATTTAAATTGACTTGGAGTGCGTCCAATAGCTTAAAAGAATCTATCTTAGCTGCCATCATATTTGATACTGCTTTCCAAATGTTTAATTACGATATAAAGGATGAGCAAAGAAAATATCTAAATTTATTAACAGAAAATGGAAAGTTGTATGTACTTCCAGAAGAAAAATCAGAAGAATACCCTAAAGTTTGGTATATCCGCGGTGAAGCATGTTCAGATTTAGTAGATAATTTAGGAATTCATAAATTCAGTACTTCTAATAAATATAATATTGATTGCACTAATGATAATTGTTATAGGATATTGATGGATCGTAAGAAACTAAGCCTTGATGATCAGAATTGTTGCTATCATGGTGGTGATAGTGATTATATTAACGGTGACTACTATTTTTATTTTGTACTTATAGATTTTGAGAATTGCTTTCAATATGGTATTAGTAAAGAAGATATATATAAGATTATTAGAAATAAGTTAATTGAGTTTCCTAGTGGGTTAAAAGTATATGAACGGAATTATGAAGCAAATATTAATAAATGCATTACAGAAATAAATATCTATAGAGATACATTGTAAGTGAACTAAACAATACATTTTATATAGTTGGTAAACTGTCGTATAAGAATCTGACACGTCGTAAATACTTAAACTATATACAAATATCATTGCGATTTGAACTTCTAATTATTCTTAGCGAATTATACGAAGTTAGGCGCGAAAAAAAGCTCAAACCCTAGATAAGAGTCTGAGTGTAAAAAAATATAGAAGTACGCCTAACTTTGGATAATTAAAATAGCACGAAACCGCGGTAGTATAATTAGAACTTATGGGGATTGAATAACCCCACCCCTACCTAACTTAATGGATTAATTGAGGATATAGTTAAAATCAAAGTGATAACCATATAAAAACACCATTACATCTAGATATATAGACATAGTTTCCCCCTCCCCATAAAATAGCACACTCTTAATATTATGCAGTTTGTAAAGAGTTAGGAGGAGATTTAGAAAATAAAGTATGACGGCTAAGTTTGTTCGAACCACATCGTGGGCACTTGGATATATCTCTTCCCGTAATCTTTTGGATTAATTGGAGTGTTGATATTTTCTCTTTAAGTAAAATAGGTGTATTAGTAAGGTGTTTGCAAAGCTTAAGTTTGGTAGTTTTGTTTCGATTTCCTAGTAAACCATAGTGTCTTATTTTCATAAATCCACTTGGAAGTATATGAATTAGAAACCTACGGATAAACTCATCAGCAGAAACAGTCATTAACTTACATTTGCTACTATCTTTGTAATCGCGCCATTTGAATGTAACATTGCCATTTTCAATATTAACGATACGATTATTTGATATAGCAACTCTGTGAGTATATCTACCTAAATATTCGACTACACATGCAGCTTCTTTAAAAGGTGGTTTGCAGTAAACAATCCACTCTTTAGAATATACAGAGGAAAGTAGGTTTTTAAATTCATTATCATTACAAAGATATTGTTGACTACCATGAAATTCAAGCTTATTTTGGGAGTATAATTGTTTGAGATAATATAAAAATTTGCCTCTGAATTTGCGAGATAGCACTTTAACAGGGATGAAAAACTTCTTTCTGCTATTTATCCATTTTCCTATTGAAGATAATCCTCCACCGGGTACAATACAATGAATATGAGGATGGTGCATAAGGTTTTGTCCCCAAGTATTATCCCGATGTCGGGATAATACTTGTTATTCCTACTTTTTTATTATTCCGATTTTAATGTATACAAAGTTGAAAATATGAAGATATGGTTATCTATGCTGTTATTTTCTTTATAAAATCGGAATAATATTATCTTAATCCATAGAGCTTTCGGATGAGTGCTTCGCTGTTTTCGCTTTTCCAACAGGGTTTTTCTTCTATGCCCATAAGTGGATTCATTTTATTAGTTGCTTTTTTTATGGCATCACGTTTCATTTCTGTATCGGCATATGCATAAATTTGAGTGGTTTCCAGTTGTGCATGACCCAGCCATTCTGACAACAAAGGTAGCGGCATTCCTGCCCTGTAAAGATGAATTGCTCGCGAGTGTCGCCACATATGTGGATGTACATTATCTGGGACTTCACTGCATTCAATCTTTGCTCTACGGCTATAGATGTCCATAAATCTAGCTACATTGTCGTCAGACATCTGTTGAATCATTTCATGCCTTACTGTATAAAACAAATATTTGTCAGGATTATTATCTAGATGATAAGTTTTCACATATTTCTTAAAATGCTCAACGGTTTTTGGCATGATCGGTAAGACTCTCTGTTTGTTGCCTTTACCTGTTACGTGAACACATGGAGTTTTGGAATCAGCATCAAAATTTCTAAGGTGTAGATCCAATATCTCACGGTCTCTTATACCTGTATCATACATGAGAATCATGAAGAACTGATCCCGAATTCCTTTATCCGTCGTAATATCCGGTTGTTTCATAATCGCCTTTACGGCTTCTTCAGACATGTATTTCACTACTGTATTCTTATAGGTATCGTTCTTGAGCGGAACTTTTAATATTTCATTTCTATAAGCCATAAGGGTAAAATCCATTGTACTTGCATACTTATAAAACGAACGTATACAGGCCAATCTTAAGTTTCTTGTGGATACGCTGCAATGACGTTCAGTTTCAATCCAGTCAAGAAAACAGAAAAGAATTTGGCTATTTATTTTTGAAAACGATATGTCCGCCATGCGAATTCCTTTAACTTTTGTGATGTAATCAAAAAAAAGATTTAAAGTTTCTTTGTATGATTTAACCGTGTTGCTACTTAAATGTTTCTGAATTGGCATATATATTTTTAGAAAATCATGAATTAACCGGAATAATCCTTCATCATTGAGTTTTTTCATCACATCTGTACCTCCGGTATTAAATCCGAGAAACGTTTCCAATCTATTGCTTTTGAATGTATAAGTCTTTCAGGAAGTAGGTGAATATAATAAGATGTTTGTGAAAAGTCATAGTGTCCCATATATTTACTCAAGTAAGGTAGAACGGCACATAGATCCCTTCCTTCATCAAGCCATTTCATAAACTTTCTTGTAGCATAATTATGACGTAGATCATACACACGTGGTTTTCTGCTCCCACAGAAACCAATTATGCCTGTATTTGCGCAGCATTTCTTAAAATGATCTATTAATGACTGCTTGCTAATAATTGTACCTTTTGAATTAGTAAAGAAGTACTCCCGATTTATCAATACTGATTTAATTATTTCTTCGTATTTATTACACAGTAGTAGCATGTCTTTCGACATTATTACAATACGATCTTTATATGCTTTGCTTTCACGTATATAAATTCTCCCAGTTACCAGATTTACATCTGTGCATTTAATATTTCTTACTTCACCCGGTCTTAAACCGCAGGTGTAGATTAATCGATAAATAACAGGTACAACATAGTGATTGTATTGTGCATTTTTACTCCGAGAAAAGATGTCAGCGGCATTGAAGAATGCTTTTAATTCACAATCTGTAAAGATATATGGCTCAAACCTTTGGGTTTTACTTAGGAATTCAGAAGGATAGATATACGCCTCAATTCCAATAGTATTTAGATATTTTCCCAATTCCCGAATAGCAATCATTCTTCTTCTGAATCCATTGGCCTGTTCCCGAGGATGTAACTGCGACCATTTCAAAACTAGTTCCTTTGTCAGACGAGTTTCTTGAGGATAATGTTCGAAGCAAAACTTGTCAATCATTCTTAAGTATGGTTCATAGGTAACTCTGGAGTATCCTAAAGATTCCTTGTATTTTATCATGGCTTCCATTGATGTTGCTAATTCGCTTTCAAATAATGTATTCATGAATATATCCCCATCTCAATAGGGATGAATTCAAAACCAAGTGCGCATTCAGAAAGTTTTCGCTCGTTCATCGAAAGATACGGTTTGGCTGAATTCATAGATTTATGCCCCAGTACCTGTGAAATAGTCGAAAGTGGAATATCAGATTCTAGCATCCATGTTGCCATTGATCTGCGTAAAGCATGAAAACTTTTTCCATCATATGCTTTATGGTCAATGTTTGCCATCCTCATATATTTTACAATAATAATGCCTACAGAATGGTTATTACCTAGTTTTGTATATGGAGAAAGGCTTCTTAAAAAGATATGTTCCGATTTAGATTCAGGTCTCCCATGCAATATATAATCTGCTATTGCGTTGCCTGTATCAGATTCCAGTGGAAGAGATAAATAACCACCTGTCTTCTTCTGGATGATATTGATTTTGTCATTAATCCAATCAATATCTTTAAACTTCAGATTTGCAATATCTATAGCGCGTAGCCCAGTATGTGAAGCGAGATATATTATTGCGTAATCACGTTTGCCATCTGGTGATTTTCTGTCTGTTTGATTCATCATCAACATTACTTCATCATGAGTAAAACAAGGTGACACACTTTTTCTAGCTGTCACTGGTTTCTGTAATGGAGCTGTTAAATTTTTATTTGTTACAATGCTACTGTTAACAAGAAAATCAACAAAAACGTGCAATGCATGAACAGTATGTCCCATGTCACCCTTATTAAATGGATAGATAAATGATAGATATTCTGTCAAATCGCTTGAAGTTAACAACAAAAAATCTTCCTGACCACGGCTCTCAAGAAAGCTCATAAATCTTCTGATTTTTGAATTTATATGTCTCTTGGTTTCAGTGCTTCGGTACAAAGTACTTAAGAATTTATCTATACACTTTTCAAAATATGAATTGACCTTAAACTCAGGTCCTGACCCATAGAACCTCCACTGAAATGTGCCCGTCTGATAGACTTCAATAAGTATTTTCACAGATCTAATCAGTACCGTATAGTAACAATTCCCTATTAATTTGCACCTTAACCGCGTCTCCTGATACTTTTGATAGCATTCCAATAAATCAATATTAAACAAAGTTTCACCATGCTCAGCAAAATATTTTTGAATATTACTAAAGTGACGATTGTTGAATGTCGTTAAATTAGATTTACCTATACCTAACGATTCCATTAAAATTAAAGCCCTTTGGATTGTTTGATCCAATGTTACTTGTTTCATAATAATACCTCCTATTTTAATGGTTATTTTAACCATATATTAAAATAGTTAATCGTCAAATGATGTTAATATATTATTCCGATTTTTTTTATAAAGTCCTGTTCTAATCGTTTAAAAACAATGGGTTTAAGAAAATAATGATAACATCGGAATAATAAAAAAGTAGGAATAACAAGTATGTAAAATAGAGGTAAATCCAAGCGTTGCACCTAGATATTTTTTGTCAGATGCTAATTCTGTAAGAGTTTCAGCGACAGCTTTAAATAAAATAGTATAAAGCTCCTTTTGATTTTGATATACTATCAAATTTATGGTATCTGGAATGGTAAATACCACATGAAAGTATCCAACGTCAAGTAAATTACTTTTTTGATTATCAATCCAACGTTCCTTAGCAAGACTTTGACATTTAGGGCAGTGTCTATTGCGACAAGAGTTATAAGAAATTTGAGTATTGCCACAGCTTTCACAATTGTCTATATGACCGCCTAACTGGGCAGTCCTACACTTTTCAATTGCAGACATAGCTTTGAGTTGGGCAAGCGTAAGCTTATGTTTTTCACGATATTCTGTGCCATATTGTTGAAAAATATCTTGGACCTCAATCATTGTTCTTCTCCATTTTTTTTGTTTGATTTTTTCAACATGTCGAGGGGACTTTTTACATTTAAGGATTCAATCTTTACCATATGTAAATAAAAACAGGTTGTACTAATATCGGAATGACCAAGAAGCTGTTTAATATGAAATATGCTTGTTCCAGACTCAAGTAGGTGGGTAGCAAAACTGTGCCTCATAGAATGGACCGTAACTGATTTAGTTATATTTGCTTTATTAATGTATTTGTGAAATATATTCTGTACTGATCTAGGATTAATATGCGTGCCGGTATTTATTCTGCTATAAAAAAGCCATTCTTTAGGATGGTATGATTTCCAGTAATCTCTTAGTATTTCTAGATTATCTTGTGAAAGTAATGCATATCTATCTTTGGAGCCTTTACCATTGCGTATAAATAGTTGCATTTTATTACTATCAATATCTGAAACTTTTAGACAAGAGACTTCGCTAAGTCTTAATCCGGCGCCGTAAATAGTCATTAAGATGCATTTATCTCTTAAATTATCACAGGCATTAAAGAGGCTTTGAATTTCTTCTTGAGTAAGAATATTGGGGAATTTACGATGTCTACGGTGACGAGGTATTTGTTTGCAGTTTAAATTAGTATTTAAGGTTACACCATACAAAAAACGAAGCCCACTATTATAGGAATTAACACTTCCAGAGGCAAGTTTTTTTTCAGTTGTAAGGAAGTGAAGAAATTCTCTAATGTCTTTTTCATTAAGTTCAGTTGCGGGTTTATCAAAGTGATTTTGAAATATTTTGCATTTGGTATAGTACTCATCCTGAGTATGTTTGCTTAAACCTCGGAGTTCTACATCAAACATTAACTTTTCTAAAACTTGTTCTTTTGTCATAAATAAAACATCTCCTTTAAAACTATAATTCTTTCCATTTTAAAGGGTATATATACCAAAAACTGATATACTTAGATTATCAGCTCTGGAGAAATTAAAGAAACTATGTTTTGAATACCACCGCGCTAGCGGTTTAGTGCTATTCTTATATTAGGAAGTTGAAAATATTTTAACACTCAACAATGTGAGCTATGGGTTCTAGAGCGATGATGAATATTTTTATGAAAAGTGGACAAACTACTTAATATATTTAACCAATTAAATATATCTCTTCTCCTAAGAGTCTATTGATACTAGACTCTTTTTTTTATTTTTAAATATAGGTTGATATTTAAAAGATTTGTCAATAATTTAGAGAGTTAAGGGGGGTTATTTGTATGCGTAACAATATAAAAGTTGATCTTACTTATTTAGATGATATTGAAATATACAAATTTCTATTACAAGATAGAATTTCGAACTTTTCATCGGGGTTTTGGTCTAATAGAAGTGCACAAGAAGAAAAAGACGTTGCTATTAAGTTATTGAGATATTTAATTGATGATATACTCAAATTTAATAAAGAAGATGTAAAAAGAGAAGTATCAAAGAGGTTCTTAACCAAGTACAAGCTTCATACTGCCTCGAAGTTATTTGGGCGTTCCGCTATTCGTTATATACTATGTACTTATCCAGAAGTGAAATATCAACCTTGGTAATTTAAGCAAGATAAAGTACCTCAAAGTTACTGGACAAAAGAAGAGAATAGAGTTGATGCTTTAAAATACCTATTTGAAGTTGAAATGCAGTGGAATACAGAGGATGTAAAAGAAAAATTATCTTGGATTGTTCTTGAAGAAAATGGGTTAGGTACGTTGCATAGCTATTATCCTAGTTTATTTAAGATATTTAAAGCAGTATATCAAATTGATATATGTCCCTGGGAAATAATAAATAGTGAAGTTCCTAATGGTACATGGGAAAGTGAAAGTAATAGGATTAGTGCTGTGAAATGGTTGATCCTAAGAATGAAAGTACAAAATGAACAAATTGACAGAAAGTCTTTTGCCAAATATGGATTAAGCATGTTGTTAGGTAAGTATTATAGTGATAATGTAACAAGAGCTATAAGAGAAGCACTTGATGTTGAATCATAGTTTTTGTAAAAGATATATTTGTAAGCAGAGTGCTTTTGAAAAAAAATAGCACATTAGCAAACATTTATTTGTTTATATTAAAATATATGTATGATAAAATTATTGTAAATCAAGTATAAAATATGTTCTAAGGGGATCAGTATGGGAAATAAAAAAGAGTATTTAAGTTTCGTTTTGGGATTAATGCTTATGTTCAGTGTATTATTATAATAAAGAACTATGGTGTTAAGATTTAAAAATGAGGAGGTAATTAGCATGAATTGTATGCTATGTAAAGCTAATTTAGTTGAAGGAAATGTTAATCATATAGTGGATTTTGGTGGATATATAATTATAATTAAAGGTGTGCCAGCTGATATTTGTAAACAATGTGGTGAGTATTATTTAAAAAATGATATAGCTGTAAAACTTGAAAAAATAATTGAAGATGTAAAAGAGAATAAAGAAGAAATATTAGTTGTTAATTATTAGGAAATGGTAGCTAAACTAGTGAAATAAATGAAGGAAGATTATAACATAGAAAAATGGAAAAGATAATAAACGAAATCTATTAATTAAATAGTTGAAATATCGGGCACTTATAATAGGAAAGATAATAGAAATAAAAAAGGAGACAAAGTGTTTGGAAAAGGAACTATTTAAGGAGTTTCAGTCATTTAATTTGCTTTAATAGCAGAATCTTTTTTACTTAATAAATAACAGTGGTGTTCTTATTTTGTAGACTTATATAAGTATTTTAAATAAAAAAATTGGAGTGTCCAAAGTCGGATTGTCCTAAAATTTTTACATCCCTTTTATATTCATTAACAAGAGTGCATGCTGATTGAATTAAAATAATAAAACGTAGAGATATATATAAGATTTTTGAAAGTCCCTTAAGAACATTCAAAATAATGCTAAGTAAAAGGAAGAGAGTGGACATGTCCGCTCCGTTATTTAAATGATAAGTTTAAATCGGCTATAATAAGTAATTATATATATTCTAATAAATAGTAAAAAAGTCTGAACCTAATAATGTGTCCAGATTTTTAATTTTTGAACCGAATGTTTTTAAGCCTGTAAAAATGAAATAGTCAAGATGACTAGCAAGGCGGCCCAATGGACCGCCAAAGACCCCTAGGGGTGACCCGAATTATGGAGCTTAATATTTTAGAAATTATAAGCGGAAAGGACATAGTGACCTTTCCGTTACAGTTTCAATTTCTAATGGAGATTATGAAAGAAACTAATAAAATAGAAAAAAGTTAAAAAAGAAAAGGTAATAATCTCAAAGTACTGAGCAAGTATTATTGTCAGTACTTTTTTATTGGATTGTTGTTACCATAAACTAAAATAGTTTTAAGCATAAAGTGTGGTATCATAAGTTATGTAATATGAAGAAGGAGTTTTTTTATATGAAAATTAAAATATTAGAAACTAGATTTGAAAATTATAATATAGATACAACAATAAAACATGAAGTAATCCGTACAGTAATTGATGATGGTGACTTGTTTTATGTAATACTTGATAGAGGTGGTAAAGAGTTCCAAGTAACGGATATGATGGCTGAAGAAATAAGTTAGGTCATGCTAAAAATGTGCGCCAATCAAAACAAATAAAATCAAATAATAGGTTGTCTGTACATGATATATAAAGTGTGCCAATGTGAAAAATGAGCTATTTAAGTAGTTCCAGTCATTTTATTTTAAGAATTTTAGCACAATCCAAAATTGGATTGTGCTAAAATTTCTATACTTATAGATAATAAGCAATTATAAATGTTCTAATAAATGGTAAAAAAGCCTGAACCTAATTTGTTCAGGCTTTTTAGTTTTTTGTAAGATCATTTTGACTACTTGTGCTTCTACGAAAATCTTATTTGTACTGCTATAAGCATATAATTTCTTAATAAAAAGAAGTTTGACCAGCAACTATAGTTTTTATTTGGACATTCAGTCTTTTAAAATTCAATTTTGATATTATATCTTTTATGAAATATTCCTGACAATCTAGGCACACGATATTATAAGTTTGGTTGGAATTATTATTGGTTTGTATTGCGTGTTTGTCCATATTACTCAACATGCTATAGGCACTAATATTATTTACAACTAAGTTCATATACGTATGCCCACCTACTATATATTGGTTTTGTTTTTTATAAAAAACATTATTTTCTAGTAATTGTGGGAAGGCAGTACCTATTGCTTTCCTATCAAAATCTCCTTGAGCCATTGAATTTAGAAGATTTATGCAGAAATCACTTGGTGGTAGTAGTAAAAGCTCATTCACATAAATATTACTTATAGATAATATTTGGACAAAATCCATATTCCTAGTGAATATTATTACATTGTTTATCAGACTTTTTTTATTTTTCAGTTCCCTTAATATTTGTGTCTTTGCCTCAGTTGTTAAAACTTTAGGAACATCATAGATCAGGTAAGTTATTTTATCAACCGTTGTTGCAGCAGCTACAAATTGCATTCCCCTATTTAGATTCTTTTCCTTTTTATATTCAGAGGAGGTGTAAACCCTCATGTTTGAAAGGAGGTGCCTTAGCTCCAATGCTCTAGCTAATCGCCTTTGAGCGGCTACTGGTTTAGTGGCTACTATATTTGGAACCACACCTATACTCTCTAGGTAAGCCTTACCCTTTATACCTAGTATTATCAAATCATATTTCCTAATTATTATCCTTTCTTCCTCCATTCTCTCTAGCTTACTTCTACAATATCTGTTAGGGTAAATAGTTAAAGGCATCTTAGAATTACAAGCACCAGTTTCATTTAGAATCAGCAGAAATTCCTTATCTCTTTCAGTTATTTTTATCATTTTTTTATCTCCTTTTTTGTTTGTATTTTTGAGAAAATTAATCTATAAGTCCTTCAATAATTTTTTTATTAATTTCCTTCTATTTATTGTTATTACATTATGTTTTTCTTTAACAATTTACATAAGCATATTCTTATTTATTTAGTAAACAAATTGTAAATATATCTTCATTTCTTTTTTAATTTATAAACTATATATCAAAATAAATTAGAGAGTATCAGCCACTTTCCTATCTTTATAATCACTTTTTTTCTTTACATATTTATATATTCATTTTTCTTTTTTAATATAAAAAATAGGGGTATTTATTTTTCAATATTTATCTTTTGTCAGCAAAAAGTTTTATAGGTAACAGAGGTTCGCGTTGTTGAGGTGTTGTGGTAGGAATTTATTGTGGTGCAACGCTTAAAGTAAAAAAGCCCCCTTATTATTTGCTTAAATCACTCATCTATATTTTATTATGAAATAAGTTGTGTTGGACAAAGCTGAAATGAAGGCTATTACACGGTTAGCCTTCATTTTAGCTTTAGAGTAATGGTAGTGCTTATTCGTTAGCTAATAACTTGTACATAATGGTTTTTAAAAATAGTACCACTTATGCACTGTTATATCATGTACCTTATATCACTTTTTTTAACAATTGTAACAGTCATAAGACCGTGCTCTTTTGTTTCTTTTCCTTGGACTAAATAGGATACATAATTATAGCTATCATCATAGAAGAAGTTTGAATACCTCATGGCGTCTATGATGTATTTAATCTCTATATTGTCTACATCAAATAGTATGGGCTTTGCAATAGAGAATATAATAAGTACTGGCTGTTTATAATAATTTGGTTTCTCTTCCATTCTCTTTATACCTTCCATGATTAAGTACATAAGGGCATTTTTGATCTTAACAAATTTTTTTAAATAGTCTATTTTTAGATATGGGACAAAGTTAAAATCCATTGTGAAAATCTCAGTTTTATTATCATATTTGCACTTGGGAATTAGTGGATCTAAGGCATTTTCGAATACCGTATCTGATATAATTTGCAATTTATTTTGATGAATCATTTCTTCTATAAAATTAGTTTTGACTGTTTCAAATTTTTCGCAAAGATTATGATAATATTGTATATTTATATCCTGATTTGTTTTAATGGGATGTTTGTTTAACTCATCCAGCAATGTGTGATACAGAGTATATTTACCTAATTCATTGAAAAACTGTTCTTCAATATCTTCTTTCATATTTTATATCTCCTTCAAATGTTTTGTACAAGGTATTAAGCCTCTTGTCATGGCTGTATTGAAAAGATCTATGTTACTGCCTAAGCTAGCAACATAAGCTGTGTGTGTAAGCTAAAAGCAGTATGTCTTACTCTAATTTTTAAACTTCACCCTTTCAAATTACAATCTTGTGAAACCTCCCTTACTTGTATATATAACAAAACTATAAATAATATAAAAAACTGCTAAATATTTTTTATGGAACTTAAATGTGAGTTATATTGTAAAAATATGTATTGAGTTAAGATATAGAAGATATACTGCTTGCTCAATTGGAGGCTGAAATGTTATATGGAGTATAACTTAAGGCTCAAAAGTTATACTGGCTATCCTCAAATGGCAAGATATTATACGAACAATAGCTGAATCGAGGTCTCAAAATTTATGTTAACCACTAAAAGTTTCATTTTTAGGCTAAAAAGTAAACTTTATTTTTAATTTGGAATATGCGATTGAGTACGTGGTTCTATTTAAGGCTCAAAAATATAACTTTGCTTTAATTTGGTTTTAGTAAGCATAAATAAGCTTATATAGTTCATTAGAAAAGCTGATATTCATTTTTGAGTATCAGCTTTAAGAAATGATTTTAATTTTACATAGTTAAGCTATTTATTTGGCTTATACATCAATATTTATTAAAAATAATCAAGTCTAATAACTAAACTGAAATATAGAAAAAAAGTAGAACAACAATATAAGTTGCTCTACTTTTTTTGTATTTTAAATATTATGTCGAATTATGCAATACGAAATATTATGATGAATTTTATATTTTTTTCTCCTACTTGATATATAGAAGTGAATTTTAAAAAATAACGTAAGAATAGGAGAGAAAGATAGAAAAATGGAACAGATAATTGAGAATAATATAGGATTTCTTAAAAGCATTGTACCAAATAAATTTATAATTCCGAATAATAAGCTATGCAATCAAATAACGAAAAACATTGTAGGAATAGGTGAAATTGATTTAACCGTAAGTAGTAAGGGATGTAAAAAGGAGGTGATAACAACCGTAAAATTAAATTATGGGTCTGAAGAGATACAAATATATAACAAAACCTATAAATTTACTGCATATGACAGGGTTGTACACAATGCGGTATGCAGTTTATATCAATCAGAGAACAATGAGTTTACTGCAGCTATGTGCTATAGATCAATGAATGGACTAAAAAACAATGAAAAAGTAAGTCCGCAAGCTGTTTCATTAGTAACAAAGAGTTTAGATAAATTAAGCAGGATAAGGTGCAAAATAGATTGGACGCAGGAGGCTAGATCTAGGGCAATTAATATACAAAATGCTATAGTTGAAGGAAATATTTTAGCAACCATAAAAATTATAGTAACAACTGGTGGAAAAATGACTGAAGCTTACAAATTATTAGATAAGCCAATATTATATCGGTATGCACAAGAAACAAAGCAAGTAATTACTATACCAATTGCATTATTGCAAACAAAGCAATTTATAAAAAACACTGAAGATGTAATTGTAATTAGGGAATATCTTATTAGACGTATTGAAACTTTAAAAAATAATAATAAGCAAAGCAATAAAATTCTTTACATTAGTATTTTTATAGAACTGGGATTAAAAATAAGTATTAAGGACCAGGCATTTGCAGATAAAACTAAAAAAGTAAGACGATCAGTTAGAGAAATAATTAGTTGTTGGAAAAAACAAAACTATATTAAAGATTTTGCGGAATATAAAGAGGGTAAAACTTATAAAGGAATAGCTATATTTTATTAATAATTACCACGTATAAGTATCTATTACGGCAAGTATAAAGGTCTATTATACCAAGTATAAGTGTCTATTATACCAAGTACAAGTATCTATTCAATTAAATAAAAAAACATATTTAAAGCAAGTGGTACCAACGTTTACAAGTATATCAGTTTAGTATGATAAGTATGTATGTAATATAGATACTTATAGGATACACACCCCTAATTTACATTTAGGGTGTGTATTATAATAGACAAAATGAAGAAAGGATTTGTTGAATTATGACAATAGAACAATTAGAAAGCAAAATTGATTTATTATCTTTAATTAAAAGAGATTGCAGGGTTAAGGGTGCGGGAGTAGATACCTATAGGGTTAGTCCGTGCCCAATATGTGAAGGAAAAGAGGATTTTACGATATATTCTAAAACTAATTCTTATTTTAGCTTTAATGGATGCTGTAATGGTGGAAGTGTGTATAAATATTTAATGGAGGTAAAAAAAATGAATGAAAATGATGCATTTAAAGAATTAAAAAGGCTTGCAGGTGAGCCGACAGAACATAAAAAGAGTGAAACAAATTTAGAGAAGACTAAAGCATTAGTAGAGGAAAAAGCAAATGATTACACGGATACTATATTAAACTTGTACAACAATCAAACCGAAGAAGACAAAGGATATTTTAAAAAACGTGGTATGACAGATGAACTAATAGATAGATATAAGTTATGTATTGGAGATATTAAAGGATATGGGGGAGTAAGAGCAGTAATACCTATATGGCAAGATGGAAAGGCTATTTATTATAATGCAAGGGCATTAACACCTGAACAAGAAAAAAAATATGGAAGATATAACAAAGCACCAGGAAATGCAACATTTTTTAATATAGATTATCTAAAAAAAGCCACAGAAAGTGAAACCATAATAATCACTGAAGGTGAATTCGATGCATTAAGTTTGGAAGCAATTGGAATTAAATCTATAGCTATTGGAGGAATAAAAAATTTTGAACGATTTATTGAAATGAACAAAAGAGAAGATATTCTAATTTTAACTGCTTTTGACAACGATGCTGCTGGAAAAAAAGAAACTGAGAAATATGATTACTATAATATACAATTACCAAATGAAATTAATGATATAAATGATTGGTTTTTGAGTGATGAAAATGATTTTAGGATAAGTATTAATAAGCAAATATTAACAATAATAGTAGAAATTCAAAAGAAAAGGAAGAAAAAAATAGAAGAATATAATAAAATGTCTGCAGCAGCATACATTGAAAACTTTACGGGGCAAATAAATGATAGTGTTGATACTCCAGCTATTTCAACAGCATTTGATAATTTAGATGAAACACTTGATGGAGGATTCTATGAGGGACTTTATGTATTGGGAGCTATATCATCCTTAGGGAAAACATCTTTTATTTTACAAGTATGTGATCAAATAGCTATGCAGGAGAAAGATATACTATATTTTAGTTTAGAAATGTCTAGAACAGAACTAATTGCAAAGAGTATTTCACGATTAACGTTTTTAAATGCAACAAATAAGCATCACGCAAAAACTACTAGGGGAATTACAGCAGGAAAAAAATATGAAAATTATTGTGAAATAGAAATAAGTCTAATAGCGGATTCCATAAAAAAATATAGCAGTTATGCAAAACATATATATTTAAGTGAAGGGTTAGGAGATATTGGAGTGGACCAAATAAAAGAAGCAGTTAAAAAACATGTAGAGATAACGGGAAATAAACCTATTGTAGTAATAGATTATTTGCAAATATTAAAACCTTCTGATGCTAGAGCAACAGATAAGCAAAACACAGATAAATCCGTCTTTGAACTTAAAAGATTAAGTAGAGAATATAAAATACCAGTAGTTACAATATCTAGCTTAAATAGAGCAAATTATAATGAAGATATAAGTATGGCAGCGTTTAAAGAGAGTGGGGCTATAGAATATTCATCGGATGTTTTATTAGGACTACAATTTCAAAATCAAGGAGAAAAAGAATTTGATGTAAATAAAGAAAAAGAAAAGGAGGTGAGGAAAGTTGAATTAAAAATTCTTAAAAACAGGAATGGAGCTACAGGTAAAACAATAAAATTTGATTATTATTGTTTATTTAATTATTTTGCTGAAACTGGCATGAAAGATAGAAAGGAAGTGAACGTCAAAAGATGATGGATATAAATGACATATTGATGAAATTACCGAGTGGTATTAAAATTGTAAAAGAGATAAAAAAAGATCCAAAACAGACGGAATATGTATATAATCCTATGAAAGAGAGACAAATGCAGGAAGAAATGGTACAGGCCATATTTAAAGAATACCAAGAAAATATAAGAAAATCGGGAATGCTAAGAAGTACTATTAATATAGAAGTAGATAATGGAATGGATGTAAAGAGGTTATTATTAATGGCGTGTGAATGCATAAGCTTAATGACGGGGGATAAATTATTTTATCAGAATATTAAAGGTAAAATTTGAATGATAATTTAAAGGTAACAAAATGGCACTAGTGGTGCAGTCAAATGCTAACTTGTGTGCCATTTTAGTAATTACTTAACTATACTGATAAAGTTCTTTGTACCGTGTAATAATTTAAGCACATAATTATATCCAAGTACTTCTTTCACAGTATAAAAATCCTCCGCCATAAAATTAATTAAGCCAAAACTTATGCAAGATGCTGTAACAATAGCAGGTTCATCTTCTCCATAAAAATGCTGTAGAACAGGGGAGTTTTCTTCTATACCCTTAGTAACAGTTTTATTAGCTAAAATATTTGCAGTTTCTTCTTTATTTATAATAGTTTTAAAAACATTCATTAACCTATTATTTTCAGCATTCAGTGTTACTGTTTTCATATTTAAATTTGCCATTTACATCAATCTCCCTTGAGTAATATTTTTTTAAAGGGGCCAATCAACCCCATTGAGCATTTAAAGAAAACACATCTATAAAAGCTAAGAATATTAGTGAATAATATGCCTTGCCTTGCCGTAACTTACCTAGCCAGGACGCATCATACCCAGCCCCGTACTCGCCGCGTTATATATATATTAACCCTACCAAATTAACTTACGCCAATCTGGAGGAATTAAACCTTTTTTAATTGCCCAAGCGGTCATGCCTCTGTGTCTAAAATCTTTCCTAAGGACATGACATCTTGGACAAAGGGTACGCAAGTTATCTAAACGATTTGAACCCTTTTTACCACTTTTGATATGATCTATGTGGCATTTATTTAAAGCTATTTCTTTTCCACAATGCTTACAGCTATGATTATCTCTTTCCCACACTGATTTACGCGTATTATTCCAAACACATCTAGGCTGTCGTTTTTTTGGCATTTTTAGCATCCTCACTTATAATCTCAAATTTGTTAAGGGTAAAGCGCCCCATACCAATATTTCGCCCATCTCCAAGACCACAATAATCCCCAGCGTCAATGATTATAGATTCAATTAGTTCTTCACTTATCAATGAGCAATCCCACATTATTGTAAAATCCATTTTCCATTCTGGTTTAGTAGCAACGCGATATCGCATATTACGGCCACGTGTAGTTGGATTCCGTACTGACCTCACGTCGAGATATACATCTTCAGTTGGATCTCTTGTAAGCTCATCGGGCAAAAATCTATTTGTTAGAATTATATTATCAATTATTTGTAGGGTTGCAGTAACAATATTTTGCATAGTGCCCCTACCGTTTTTAGTGTATTTTCCGCCCTCTTTTATACAACTAAATATACTTTCAGGCATAATATAAAGCTGATTATCTTTCGTCAATAGAACTGTCTTTTTCCATTCGTTAGGATCATTACCTTTGGTACCACTTTTTTTAGTTTTTGCATCTAAACGATCTTCACTAAACCTATTCCATATTAATGTTCTAGTACCTTCTACATTGATATTAGCTTTAATAATGTTATTCGCCACATTAAACACCTCCCTTGTTATTCCTATATAAAATATTATAAGTATGAGAATTACTGTACCTTGTCATGTAATCATCTTCCTTTCATGTTTTAATTTATGAATAGGTATGGTAAAATAAAGTTGGGTTTTAATGTATTGAATTAATTAAGTGTTTATTGAGTAAAGTATTATTTGTAGTGGTAATTATTATTAACGATAATAATAGTATAATCTAAAATAATAGAATAATCAATACTAAAATCTAAAATATTAGAATTAAGGGGTATATTCCATGAAATCGTTAGGTGAAAGAATATTATATTTGAGAAAAAAAAACAATTTAACACAAAAAGAGCTTTCAGAATCGATTAAGGTTGCGAGAAGTAGCATAGGTAAAATTGAAAATAATGAAGTAAGTCCATCGGCAGAAATACTTGTAGAATTATCTAAAACATTTAAGGTTTCAATTGATTGGCTGCTTACTGAGAATGAATATAATAATAATAAAGTTATAAAATATACTAATGATGAAGTAATTAAAATTATTGAAAATGCTTATGAGGATGATAGAAATATAATATTTGGATTTTTAAGTAAATTTTTAAAAGATAGTGATATAGAATAATTATTTAAATATATGATTTACTATAAAGCATTACATAGTTACATCTTCTGCAACTTTCCTTTTTTAGGTTATCAACTGAAGGAGTGTTTTACAATTCCAACCTAATTGGTGAATTGCAGTACATACCATCTTGGTGAAAGTTGACTTCCTCTGTGCCATTGCCACTTTTGGCCACGGTCGTAACAAAATCAGTATTTTTATAAAATTGTGATGTCACAGTTCTTAATTTATAATATAATTCAACGCAATAAAAAAAGAAGGTGCTATTGCCTTCTTCATAAATTTAGATGGTTGTACACATCTGATATATCTTTAATACTTTTTATTAGTTCAACTTACCCAGCCTTATTAATTCCTCTACTTGTCTTGTTATTTACTTCCATATTAACAAATCTGTTAAATGCTAACTTATAAGAAAATTATACAACTAGTAGGCATTGGATATAATTGAAATGCTAATAATACTTTATAAAACCTACTTAAACATAGTCATATCAATAGTTATGCGGAATTTACTCAATGCCAACTAATGTACAAAGTTGGCATTGGTGTATATGCAGAACTTTAATTGCATTTCAAATCAATAGAAACAGACAACTTATAGCTAAAAAAAGAAATAGTAGTGGGAATTCAATTAACGTCCCATTAATACTTCTTTTTATAATATTAAAATTTTAATAGCTTATTTGCCATGTTGCCTGCATATGCGTTTTGCTTGCATCAATGTTCGACTGTAAGGGTTCTTATATTTCTGCCAATCATTCATAACTGAAACAGAAAATTTTGATTTGGAACTATCATAATTTTGTGCAATCTTTTTAAAATCCTCAGCCGTTAGTATAAAAGGGTTTTTAGCAATAGCTATTGTGTCATTAGAATCTTTATATTCAGATGTTATAGATGCTATTTTTACTTCACTATTGGTAATGTTAAAAGGAGACTCATTTTTAGTTATATTATTCCTTTTACTTATAACCTTAATTAATTTATTTTTTATACTCATAATAATATTCATTCACTCACTCACTCCTCTCAACTTGTTATCTAATTATACTACGTGAACGATATAAATTTCTACAGTACATTGACATTTTTACAAAAAAATGAATTAAATAGGGTTTAACTTTTGGTCTTTAAATAGAGAGATGTCTCAAAATAGAATGTAATTTTTAGAACGTGATAGCTCTTTTTTTCTTTGGTAATAATATTTAAAAATACAGAAACTTATATATTTCAAAGGAAATTAATATTATTTGTAGAATAATAGTATTATAGGAAGTATACTTATAAATTGTAAGTAATATCTATAATAATAAACTTAGAGATAGAACTGTATTCCTTAGTGATTTAAATGAAAAAGATTATAGTTAAATAAATAATTCGTGGCAATATCAAACAGCAAAACTACTTTCAGAAGCAGCATATGATTCTGATTATAAATCCATTAAAAGAGCTACTAATATTGTAAGTAAAGCATTGTTTCAAATTTTCATTAAGGTTCACAAATTTTAAATGATATAGATTACAGCGCATAGAGAAGATTATGACTTCAAACCAGTGGGGAAAAGTTATATTTGATTTTTGTAAAAATATGCCATGTCCAGACATACATCTTCGCTTATGGAAAAAACGAATCATGTTATTGATTTCAGAATTTAAACAAAAATACAATCTTAATATTTTATTAGGCTCAGAAATTAAAATTACAACAAGAGATACAAAACTAGAAGATTTTCTTCAACAGCCAATAAAATATTTCTATGCAAAGAGATTTATCAAAAACTATCTTAATTCAAGAATACATGCTATAAAAGAATGTGTTTTGAAGCTATAAGTTTACTTATAGGTAAGAATGGTAAATTGACCAGTAATATGTCAAATACAAAATCTATAGAAAGTGGAGAAATTAAGACAGCATATGCTGCTATGACTAGAGCAACAGAAAATATATTATAGAATGGTACAGGGGGGGACTTATAAATGAACGGGAAGCAACAAGCGATAGAACAGATAGTAGATTTCTTAAAATCCGATGAAAAATGTATGTTAATCACAGGTACACATCAATTTGAGAAACATAAAATGATTATGAATATTTTAAACAAGAGCTATAAAAATGCTCGTATACTCTTTAGAATTAATTCTATGAATAATATTACAGATGATGCTTTTATAGGCTTATCAAAAAAAACCACTGCTGGAACAAAACTTAAAATGGGAAATAACTATTATGAATTTGATAGTTTTAATACGTCATCTACTTGGAGTAGGACAAGCAGTACCTTTGATTTTGCAATCTTCTATCCAATTGATGCTCTATGCAGAAGTATGAAGAAAGAAGCCATTAGTAACTTATTCGAACATAAAAATATTAAAAAAATATTATTGTGTTCATGGACGGATAATTTAGATTATGATTATTCAAAGTTCTCAGAGTTTTTTTCGAGACAAGTTATTTATGATGCTGAGGAAGAAAATCCAGCATATCATCAAAGAGTATTAGATAATATAAATCGAAAGTATTAATAATACGTACATTGAAATTGGAACAAGCGGAACAAATACGGATAAAAACGTAATATTATAGCGATTAGCTAATAATGGAATAACTTTAGAGGTAGTACTTAACAGATTATAAATTATTGTGGAGTATTAATGTCTATAATAGAAAACTACTTATTAACTAACGCGTTTATATTTAGGGGGAAAGATGAGTGAGTAAGAAAGAAAGAACATAAAGTACTTCTAAGCAAAATAAGACCATATCCTTTTTATCCTGGTGGAAGTGAAAAAGTATATGTTAAGGTTGTTAACGTGCCAACGGTGAACCAAGATAATCTGAAAGACTCGAATTATAGGGATAAAGGAGAAGGAAGCAACCGAGATGATATTATACACATATCATTAATTAATGAAGATATGCTAAATTATGACGCTGATTTTTTTCAGAGAGAGGATAAGGACGCATATTATCGACCGTATTTTTATGAGTTCTATGCCCATTCTAGTTCTATTGATAAAAATGCGCTTTCTTTTCTTATGGAAAGCCAAGGTAAATGGATGACTGGGAAATTCTATAGTGATGAAAAACCACATAATGAACGTGGTTATACTATTCCTGGAGATGTTTTCTTTAGCGCCAGCCCATTTAAAATAGCAGGTAAATATCTCACTATTACAGATAAAACAGTACCAGTTGAAGTCAGTACAAAATATTTAAGCACATATGATACTTCAGGTGCAGTAGTTTCACCAAGTTCAACTAAATATATTGAAATGAGCCGAATTATAGATGAAACTATGAGCAGTGATGATTTTATTACTAGGATTTATAATGTTGGTCAGGGGAATTGTGTATATATCCGAACCAGTGAAAATAAGAGAATACTATTTGACATAGGCTATAATAAAAATCCTGGTTCATCTGATTGGAATGATTATCATATTACTAGATCGAAATTTTCCATTATGCATATGAAACCACATCTTAATATTTTATCCCATTGGGATATGGATCATATTATAGGGGTTACATTTGCACAAAATAATATGTTTGATCATCCTTGGATTGCTCCAAATTTAAATGAATTATCCAAAATATCTGCAAGTGCTGCTAGATTAGCAAAATATCTTTTTTGGAAAAATCAATTATACTTAGTTGATGATAGCTTCCTAGGCAATTTAGTGTGCAGTGGACGTGGTTTCAATTTATGGAGAGGAATAGGGCGTAATAATACAGCATCACCGAAGCATGGGCTGAATAAGGCAAATAATTTTGGCTTGATTATTGAACTAATAGGGGACAATCGTATGCTTCTACCTGGAGATTGTGAATATACAATGTTTCCAAGTAGATTAAACTTTTCAACAACGCGTTATAATTATTTAATGGTTCCTCACCATTGCTCCAAAATGGAACGTTTCTCATTAGCTAGGACCCTTGATAGTGTAAATTATGCGATAATCTCAGCTGGTGATAATTCATATAATCCTAGACATCCATATGGTGATCATATGAATCAATTGAAAAATGTAAATTATAATATATTACAAACTATCGGAAATTGGGGTATAGAGATACCTTCCATAAATGGGTCTACTGGTTATAAAATAATTATATAAAAGAGACAGTGAAGTACAGTAAAATTAATGAGAAATAAATTTCTAAATATTATCAAGGATAGTTCTCTAACACTTTTTATTAGTGAACTATCCTTTTTCATTAATATTGAATGGCAACTATGCAAAGTTTATTCAAAATGATATTCTTATAGGATCTTTATTGACAGCAAAGGATAGAGTGCTGATTGAAGAAAGTACTTACGATAAAATTTGGGGTATTGGCTTGCTGGATGATGATAAGAATATAGAAAATCCACTTATGTGGAAAAGCACAAATTTTTTGGGATTTATTTCGATGGAAGTTAGAGACGAACTTATTCGATTTTGTCAGAACTTAACAGACTATTTTTGGTTGTTTTATAGGGTTAAATTTTAAAAGATGTCATCAATTTTATATATTACGATATTTTTTAATATAGAAAGTATTTAGTTTAAAAGACATATAAACTCTGAAAATTCAGGTTAGAATTAGAGCGTTTTATTTTTTTAGATTTATTTCGTAATAGCAAAGCTTTAAAACATAAAAGGAATTTAAGTTAATTTTTTGAATAATGAAATTAACGGGTGTAACTTATGAGATGTTATGCCTAATAATGGGTAGCTCGAGTGGATAAAATAATGAGGGTTAAATTAAGTAATATACATTACTTTAAAGGGGGATATTGGTATGGATGTTAGTGGTTTTAAAAAAGTATCAAAAAGTTTAAGCTTATATCATAGAATAACAGAGGATAAATTATATATAGATAATAAATCTAAAAAAGGAGCTATTGAAGAATTATATGTAGATTTATTACCTAATAATGAAATACTAGAATCTATATTAGAAGAAAAAACTACGTTTTTGGTTGGTAGAAGAGGAACGGGCAAATCAACTATCTTTGCTAGATCTCAGTATCAAATACATAAAGAAAAGAAAAATCTATCAGTTTATATAAATGCAAAGACAATATTTAAAAAAGCTCAGTTAAATTTAATAGACATAGGAAATAATGACTTAGCTTGTAGTTATGAAGAACGTATAAGATAACATTAATAAAAGATATTATTAATAATTTAATTGAGGGAATGACAACAGAACTTAAAAATGAGAATAATCGCTTTTACGAAAAGTTACTTAACAAGTTTAGAGATTCTAATTTAGAATATCTTGTTATGGAACTAGAAGATATGCTTGATTCAGAAGTATTTGAAAATATAAATAAGCTATATATTAGTAATAAAAATATAGTTACTTCATCAAAAGATAGTTTAGAGATTAATGGTTCGATGAAAGAATTAGATTTAGGATTTTCAGCAAAAAAAGAAGATAGTTATCAAAATCAGACTGAAAATACAAATATTTTAGCAAGAGTTTTTAAAGTAGGGAATATAATAACTAAGTTTTTAGATATACTAAAAATTTGTCGTAGAAAATCAATATATATATTTATAGATGATTATTCTGAACTGGATATACAAAAAAGAACAGTATTTATGGATACAATTATATTACCAATGTATGATATAGGTATTGATAAGATACATTTTAAAATAGCATGCTATCCTAATAAAGTAGAACCAATAAAATTAGAAAAAGCAAAATATTTAATTACTCAGATAGATTTATTCGAAGTTTATGGAAGTGATCATAATATTGCAAATATACAACAGAAAGCAATAGAATATACAAAAAAAATATTAAAAAATAGTATAACTGTGTTTTGCAAAGATGGTATAGATTCATATTTTGATATAAAAAGTGCTAGTATGGAAGATTATTTTAAATATTTATATTATGTATCTCAAAATGTACCAAGAGTATTAGGTATTATACTACATAATTGCTATTCAAAAGCTATTGTATATGAAAAACCAATAACTATTTCAGTTATTAATCAAGCTAGCCAAAAGTACTATAATGAATATGTAAGAATTAATTTTAATAAACAACCTGGGGTAAGGTATGATACTGAGGAAGCAAAAGTAGATATGTTTGTTCAAGATAGTATTATACAAGAATTAACAAGAATGGCTCAAAAAAATAGGTATGATTTACCGATGGAAAAAGAAGATAATTCATACTTTAACAATGTTAAAGAAGCATATACTAGTCATTTTACATTGTCTGATGAAATGAGCACATATATCGAAGAATTGGAGTTTAATGGATTTATTCATAAAATAAATTAGCAGCAAAAGGTAGAGAAAAAGAACAGTATAAAAATAAAACTAATTACCTTTATGCCTTAGATTATGGCCTATGTATAGAGGAAAAGGTTTTATATGGAAGGCCTAAAACATCAGATAGTAAATATTATCAACAAAGGTGTTTCTTATACGATGATGTTATTATGGCAGTTTTAAATAACAATAAAAAAATAATATGTAAGAATTGTGGACATATATATCCAATAGAAAAGTTAGAAGTTATTCAGGATTTTAGAATGAAATGTATGGAATGTCCAACAGGGATATGTGAAATAAAATTTGATGATAAGTTAATGCATAAAGCTATTGAAGAAAGTAATAATGCAGTTTGGAGTAATCAAGAATTTGAAATAATAAATGCTATAAACATGCTTTCTCAAGAATTTCAGGATAATGTTACAGTAAAAGTAATAAGTGGAGAAATTGATTATAATTATCAACTTATAACAGGGATTTGTAAATCATTAGCACAAGATGGATATGTAAAAAGGAATAGGGAGATCACACCAAATACATATAAATTAGCAGATAGAGCTAAAGATGTATTAAAAAATTTATATATTAAAAGTAAATAGCTAAAGAATGGGTATCTACATTATTTGGCTTATTAAGATAATTTTACTAAACGTAGGTTTAATATTTAAACTTCTAATTATTCTTGTTAATGGGTAGTTCTTAAATCAAATAGCTAAATTAGATGCACAATCTGGAATAACTGAATTTAGCTACCCTTATTGCTAAATTCAGTTTGTACTTAAATATACAGGAGTACTTAAACGATCATTTACATTTATTTTAAAGTACCCCATACGGTAATATAGGTTATTATCATAATTTTGACTATGCAATCCCCATTTAACGACATTTCAGAAGGAAAGTCTCCTACTGCTATAAGTGGGAGTTACACGCTATAACAAAGACAAAACTTCAGAGGGGGGATAACAATTGAGAATTGTTATCCGCTCCAGAGGTCTACAAAGGGGTAAATCTCCTTCTGAAGTCGTTAATATTGCAGCACCACAGGTGATGATTTAACTATTATTTGTATTGCTGTCTAATATTAATCATTTCTAAGCAAATCATAGATGAAAATTTATTGGGTTGCCGTGAATAGACAAGCCAATTTTATACGTATCAATTCTCAGTATTGTCTAATACCATACATTAAAAATAGAAAATGAATTTAACATATAAAATAATTTAAATCAATATTTAGCGCTTTGCTTATTTTATATATATTTTTTTCATTTGGAGTTGATAAACCTATTTCATATTTGCAAATGGAACTATAGCCAATGTTACATATCTCCGCAAAGTTACGTCGAGTATAACCACCACTAATTCTTAATTTGTATATTTTTTCAGCTATTGTATTCTCGGGTAGTAAAGAGTGCATAGTGGAACTATGACTTTTCAAGGGTTTAAAAACTTTTTTATAGGTTGCAGTTCTGTTCACATAGCACATGCAAAATTAATGACTTCGTATTATCCATTGGAAAAATTAAGAAAAATTAAAGGACTTGAAAACGCAAAATATATAGATCCATATGCAGGAGGAAAGGGAAATTCCATAAGGTATCTATCCGTAGCCCCAAGAACAAACAGTATGAAGGTTGTAGGCCTCGATAATTTGTTTTGTGCAGGTGAGAAGGCTGGATTATTTGTAGGTCATACAGAAGCCATTATAACTGGTGCTTTAGCTGGACATAATGCAATAAGAAATTATTTAGGCATGCCACTACTTATATTACCAAGATCCTTAGCCGTTGGAGATATAATTGCCTATGCAAATGAAAAAATAAATTCTAAAGAAGGAAGAACAAATAGATATACTTTTGCAGGAGCGGAGTATTTTAATAGAATGCTGGAAATGGGACTTTATACTTTGGATATAGATAAGATAAAGGGAAAAGTAGAAAAATTAAATTTAACTAATATATTTAGTGAAAAACTTATATAGAGAAAGATTTGGAAAGGTCAGCTTAAGGTGGAGCGGACCTTTTCACTTTTCTAAACCTTTATAATTGCTAGGTATTTTAAAATTATTAAGCCTAAACAAACCAAGATAATATATGTTTGTATTGAAAATTCTCACCATAGGTTAGCTCGTTAAGTTTTATTATAGAATCTTTTACTTTAGTTAGGTAAGTTGAATAATACTGATCAGTTTTATTTAAAGTGTTTTCGCAAAGGGTTGGCTCATTAAAAACTAAATATTTTCTGCATATAAAAGGCCTTACAGAATAGATTGTACAATTGCTATTGCTATCTAAAAAGGCACAAGGAATATTAGCGTTTGCATATAATTTATAATTTTCATCCATAAATCTACCGTTAGTATGCACAAGGCGTGATAAAGTTTCTTTGTTTTGGTGGATTTTATAATTAAATTCAGCCATCATATCTTTAGAATAATGCTCACTCATGTAATCTTTTATTAATTCATTTTCAAGTTGACTTGATAATATTGGTAAAAAACAGCAATGATTACAGCCCTGCTTGCAAGAAGTAACTTTCTCTATAGGCTTTAATGCATTATCAAGTTTTTCGTAAAGGCGTCTGAGTTTCCTAGAGGCCTCCTCTGGAGATAATCCAGAAATTATTGAATCAATTCTAGATTCAATAAATCCATTTATTTTTTGTACTGCTGTGATAATTTCAGTTTGATCATAAATGATTTGTCTTCCAGTATCAGGTAACAATATCGCTTCATAAGTATGATTTTTTTTCATACAACAATCAGAAAAATTCAATCCACTTCCGCATATACATAATTGATCTTTGGGAATTATCGATACACTAGCATTAAATTTCATTTTAATCCGCCCCTTGTTTAATTACGTTTGAATAAATACCTATATATGATTTGCGTTATCTCATTATATTACAATAAATATGTTGATTCTAAAAGTAATGGTAAATTTATTATAGTATCATCTACTGCAAATGTAAAAATATATTTTTATTTTTAAACTAATAAATAAAGTTAGCAGTATATTTTATAAAGGAATACAAACAATAGATTTATGTGGAAAAGATTTATTATATACGGACTTTTAGGTCTCTGCGCAGAGGTTTTGTGGAATGGTTTTGGCGCAATGCTTAGGGGTGATGTTTTACTTAGGGGCACTACCTGTATTTGGATGTTTCCTATATATGGGCTTGCTGTATTTCTTGAACCGGTGCATTATAGGATAAAACATCTTCCGCTTATAGCTCGGGGAGGTATATACATGGTTCTTATATTTGCAGTAGAATTAGTTTGCGGACTACTGCTTAGATCTGTTTTAGGTGTGTGTCCTTGGAACTATGAAAATAAAACATTATCAATAGGTGGAATAATTACATTGGCTTATGCACCAGTGTGGATTGTGGCTGGGATCATATTTGAAAAAATTCATGATGCTATAATATGCATTGAAAGCAGTATCAATTGTAATTCTAAATGAGAAGAAAGTTATGAATGTAAAAAAATATACAATGTGCTTAATGTAGTAAATACATTAAACACACCGTATATTTTTTATTTGCTATTATAGCTAGGAGTTAAACTTAGCAATAGTGAAGTGATATTTTCCTTCAAAAGTTCTGCACTTTGAAGGGTAAGTCCTGTAGAGCAAAGAATTCTATTTGGTATTTCAATGGCCATTTCTTTTAATTCAATACCCTTTTGGGTTAACTTAACAAATACTTTTCTTTCATCTACGGTATCTCGAGTTCTATTTACTAGCTCCATACACTCTAATTTTTTTAATAGTGGAGTCAAGGTGCCAGAATCAAGATGTAATTTTTTTCCCATCTCTTTTACTGTTATATTATCTTTCTCCCATAATACTAAAAGAGAAATATATTGAGTATAGGTTATACCGAGTTTATCTAGGGCGGGCTTATACAATTTTGTTATTTCACGAGAACAAGCATATAGAGCAAAGCATAATTGGTTATCCAATTTAAGTGGTTCATAGTTCACTTTAATCACTTCCTTTATGGTTTATTAAATCATCATCTTCGACGCTGTAATATTAATGACACGCACTTATAGAAGTAGGCGGATTTCCTTTAGAAATGTCATTAAATCATCATCTGCGATGCTGCAATATTAACGACTTCAGAAGGAGATTTACCCCTTTGTAGTCCTCTGGAGTAGGTAACAATTCTCAATTGTTACCCCCCCGCTGAAGTTTTCTCTTTGTTGTAGTATGTGATCCCCACTTATAGAAGTGGGAGACTTTCCTTCTGAAATGTAGTTAAAATAAAAAAAGGTATGAACATAAAACATATATTATAGCTTGAAAAATATGTTTTACGTCCACACTAGTAAAATTAATGAGATGGATAAATTTAATGGGTTTTATAGAAGAGTCTTAATGTTCTCTTCAATATCCATTGGTTCTATAGGAGATTCAAATCTTTCTACAACATTACCACTTTTGTCTATCAAAAATTTAGTGAAGTTCCATTTAACTGAATCACCTAATAAGAATTCAGGAAATTTTTCTTGTAAAAATGCATGTAACATTTTACCGCTTGGGTTATTAATATCAAAGCCTCCAAAGGCTACTTGCTGTGTCAAATACTTAAATATTGGGTGTGCATCATTACCTCTAACGTCAACTTTTTCAGAAAGTGGGAAAGTTACTCCAAAATTAATTTCACAAAAGTTTTTTACCTCATCATTATTTGAAGGTTCTTGGTCTGCAAACTGGTTAGAAGGAAAACCTAGTATCTCAAAGCCTTTAGCATTATATTTCTCATATAGTTTTTGTAAATCTTTATATTGAGGTGTAAAACCACACTTACTTGCAGTATTTACAATTAATAATACTTTGCCTTTGAATTTATCTAAGGCTGCATCCTCTCCATCGATAGTTTTAAATTTAAAGTCATAAATATTCATAATTTAATAATCCTCCTTATATATGTTTTTTCTTATATAGCAATATATTAATTTGCATCAATTTAAATATATAAAATTGAATTGCATGCAACTAGTTTATGACCTTAATATATCATGCTAATCATAAACTGTCAAGGACTTCTTTTGTGAAATAAGAGATTTAAGTTTTGTATAAAAAAATATACGAATCATCATAAGGCATGCTTATAATAATCCGTATATTATTGAAAATAAATAAATCCTTATATCGTACTTAAAAGGTGGGCTTTTGAACATTAATTTTATTTATCATAAAGCCTGATACATAATCAAATTCACGCCACTTTTGAATTAATGCTTTATCACCTATGAAGGTTGATTCAATTGGCGCATTGTTATCCACAAGAAGGCTAGAACTTGAGTTGAATAAAAATACTCCATCAGCACCAGCTTTATATACTTCATAAGCTCGTAGCAAATACTGTTGGACATTTAAATAAACTTTATTATTTACATATAGACCTTGTTTTACTAATTCTTCTTCTTGTTTTGTTATATCATGCCCACTAACATCTGCAGAAATACCAATATATAATTGTACATTTGTGTTTTTAACCATGTCTACATAAGGTTTAATGTTGAAATATTCCTCGCTACGAACGCTTGAGGGTATTAATTTATCAAGCAAGCCTTCTTTAATCCAAGTATTAATATCATAGCCATAGCTAATAGGGTCATTGCAAGGTGTTCTTATGTTAATGGTCTTGTCTTTTGGTAGGTCTTTCCTTAAATCGCGTAAAAATTCATTCATAATGCGTATCTTTTCATCATTTGAACGATTTTCGCCGAAGATTGTAGGATACCTACAAAAATCTAATGTTATGCCTCCAACGTTGTTAAAAGATGCTACTTCCATTAGTACATTTTTTATGTAAGTTCTGACTTCTGGATAGTAATAGTCTAGGTAAAAGCTTCCAGTTTGAGTAAAATTACAATATTTATTATACATAGCACCATTTAAAAATCCGTTAATTAATGGACTATAAAATGTGTCCATTCTAAGTGAAGCATTAACCTTCATTCCTTTTTCCTTGCCTCTATCAGCAATGATTTCTAAAGGGGATTTACCAGAACTTAAGATGTTTAATATTTGATTTTTTGCTAATTTATCGCCATCTCTAAGTTGATCATCATATATTTCTAGACCTTCAAAAGGTTTGCCAGCATATTTACTATTATAATTTAACATGCCAGTAGTTCCTAAACACCAATTTAATTCTCCGACATTTTTTCCAGTAAAAATATCTACCGTTTTGCTTTTAAGAGTTTCAATATCAGGGTATGACCCATCAAAAAAACCAGAATATCCATCAAAATCATATAGAGTTGTTTTTTTATTATCCGATTGTTTTTCATATATTGAGATCTGTTCCTTAGTTAAACCTACTAATTTAATATAAGCAATCCTCGCTCTTTGAGACGGGTTTGGAGAAATTTTAATTGAGCTACTATTAAAATTTGATATTATTGTAGATTTCTCATTAATAAACTGATCACCATATAACTCCTTAGATTCAAGAGAAATATCACCCTTTATTTGAAGCATGGAAGAGCCATCTGTTTGGCTTATTTTAAAGCTTTCTGTACCTGTAACATATCCTACATAAACCCTAAACCAGCCATTTAGTTTTAAAGGCATATTTATGGGAAGAGCATTTTCTACATTTTCAAGTATTGTTCCATTTTCATTCGAGTCATAATCTTTGTAAGTCTCTAGTCCCCACCCTGAGTGAGTAGCGTCATTTTGATCGTTTGCCAGCATCTTATCTATTTTATTATATAAGTATACTTTTCCTGGCTGGGAACTTACAGTTTGACCTGGCTCTAAGTTAATTGTCTTAACATTAAGAGTAACAACTTTTGATATTTCCTCAATTTTCTTGTCGATTGCAATAACTGTAAGCACAAGCTTCATTTCGCCAGATTGGGTTATATTACTAAGGACAAAACTGATGTTTTTATTGTCCAGTGTCTTTGTATTTTCTGCTACAATTTTATCATTTTTGTATAAGGCACATTTAACTACATAATGTTTTTCCTTTATAAGCTTTTCATCCTCAATAGTCATAGCTATGGAAGCATTTACAGTTTGATTATTTTCATCAGCTGTTACAGTACAATCTTTTATTGATAGGGATTTTGTTATAGCAAAATTTTCAATATAGATTTGATTTATACCAGTAAGTGCATCAGTCATATCATTATATAAAACAACCATATCAGAAAGACCAGTACTTGCTAATTGTGGGTCATTGAAGCTCGCTATTTTACTTCCATCTAGTAATATGGAAATATTGTTATTTCCATTATTTTTGATAGACCATCTATGAATATTATTATCCTTTGGTAAATATGCATCAACGGTTTGAAAAGAACCATCTCCTGATGCTTTATTCATTAAGTTTATTTTTATTTTGTTATCTGAGTCTTTGCTATTAAGGCTTAAGCGGTACCTTTTATTATTAGCAATTATATCTATTGCAAAGCCTCTCCAGTTTGCATTTTTACTTGGAGTCTGTAAATCAGTCATTTTGGCATCGAATTCTATATTAAAAGGCCCAGCTCCTATTTCTACATCTTTACTTATTTTTGAAATTGTTTGAGAGTTATTATAAAACAAATATTGTTCATATGGAACATGAGTATAATATTTATTATGATCACTAGTATCGCCTATAAAGTTGCTTTGTGTATTTTCAGAATTTCTACTCCAACCACTATCTAAAAGGTTAATGCAGTTATCATTAAAAACAACCTTAAGGTTTTCATTGTTTTCTACAAGTAGGTTATTATTGGTCTTAAAATTCATCTGAAGCGGCTTGGAAAGTTTCATATCGTCTTTTGAATAAATGTCTGCAGCAATTTTCAAGGTATATGATTCTCCAAGTGCATATCCTTTTACTGGTGGTTTAATTAAAATAGATTTTAAATCTTTTCCTAGTTCTAATTTTGTATTTATTAATTTCCCAACACTATCTATTACGGTAATAGATTTCTGTGTTGCATCATCATATTTAAGTTCTTTATTAAATTGAATATTCCAGACTTTATTTGCACTAACTACTTGATCATTATTTGGTTCAAATGCATATGAAGTATGTGCAGATAATAATAAAATACAAAATGACAATAAAATAAATGCTTTTTTCAATAGTTTTCTCATCTCTTGTAATACCCCCTAGTATACTTTCTTTTACGTTCTCAATTATTTTAACACAATTGTTAAAATTTTATAACAAGATTGGGAAAATTTAATTTTATATATATTTATTAAAAGGCGCATAATAGTTTGCCTACGTTAAAGTGAAAAACATAATTGTTGTATTATTTTTCAAAATATGCTAACATAATAAATAAATATTAATTATTAATAGATAACTAATATTTATTTATTCATGTGACATCAAAGATGATAATTTAATAGTATATTTAGGAGGAGATATTAGTGAATAATCAAGAACTTATGATTGTAAAACAAGCTATTATAAACGAGATAGAAGGGTATGAATTTTATAATATGGCAGCGAATAATTCTAGTTCTGCTGAGGTGAAAAACGCTTTTTTGGAACTTGCGCAGGAAGAGATGCAACATGTAGTTTGGTTAAAAGATCTATTTAATAAGGTTAAAGATGATAATGTGGTGGACTTTCAATTGGCATTAATTCCAGAACCAACTTCTCCAGCAATTTTTAAATGGGAGAACCTTGATAGAAAGGACGCTGGCATTGCAGTATCTGCTTTTGGTATTGGAATACAAATGGAAAAAGCATCAATAGAATACTATGCAAAGGCTGCTAAAGAGACGGGAATTAAAGAAGCAAAGGAACTATTTAATATTTTAATTAAATGGGAAAAAATCCATTTGGATAAATTTTCATTGCAGTATGAAGAGCTAAAAGAAGAATGGTGGTCAGAGCAGGGTTATGCACCATTTTAATTATGGAAATAAGGTATCTATGTTATAATAATAGATACCTTATTTTTTTATAAGAAATTATAAAATTGTTTTATTAAATCATATAATAGAGTGAAAATATACTAAAAATAAATGAAGATCATTTCATAACCATAGTAAAGTAATAATATAGCTAAAAAGCCAACTAGAAACCAAAGGACCATTAGTTTGTAATCTGCTTTTTTAGGCTTTGGAGTGAAAACATCAACAATATTATTAAGCGGTTCATTAATTTCGTCATGGATTATTTTTTTTAAATCATCATCCATTTAATACACCTCATCAATTACTTGCTTATATATATATATTATCTGCAGTCAAATTAATATTCCATATATAAATAAATATTTCAATAATAATGATAAAACCACCAATCTATTTAATAGAGCGGTGGTTTTTTATGGGAGGGATAGAAACAAACAAATAAGTGGTAATAATATTAAAAATCCTATAATTAAAGTTACTTTAATATATACTATGGAGATTCAAAGAAATTGTTACTAAGTTTTACATTGTTTATAAAATAAATAGATAAAGATTTTTATAAGTCCATGCTAAAATGAATTTTAAATCTGATTTCTAGGTATAATTATTCTTGCAATAAGAGAAAATAATAAAGTACATGTAACGTATTTAGTAGCAAATGAGGTTATTAAGGTAAAAATTTTAGATGTGGTTTGAAAATAGAACCTAAATTAATTTGAAAGGAGTTTTAAAGATGCCTGATCATCAACATGTTGGAGGTAGTAAAAATAGCAATATTAATGTTAAACGTGACAATATTAGTAAACCTAAAAAAAGTAAAGGAGATAAAAAATCACCACCTTTGTATGAAAATTTCAATGGAGAAACTCTTGAGTAAATGCTCAAATGAATTTTTAAAAAAACTATGCTGCGAAAAAATCATTTAGAGGAGAGCGAGTAATATGCAAAAGGGTAAAAAAAGTGAAGCTAATAGGCAAGAAGTTAATATTGGGACTAAAAGAACAGATGCTAGCGATAAACAAAAGGACCAGAAGAAGGAAAGAAGAAATTGAAATAAATTTTTAGGATTAGAGGTATATTTAATTTTAAACTTTAAAGTACACATCTGCAATTAGAAAGGGAGCGAGAACCCATGGAAAATAAAACAGAGTATTTTATAAATCAAGGTTATAAGATAATGAAGTTTGAACGTGATATTGATAAAGTTAATGGTCAAGAAATAGGGAGGGTTGAAGTTAAAGCGTTAGATGGACGTAGGGAGTATATAACCTTAGATGATAATGCTGCAGATGAAATAGAAAGGAATTTATTTGAATATTTAAAAAGTAAATAGTTTGTATATTTATACTGTCATATTCGTGAATGACTATTTTATATTAAATGGAACATATTAGCAAAAATTAATCATTGTAATGGAAATAAGATATGCTTGTAACAAATAGCATATCTTATTTTCTTTTATTATCAGACACAAAATTTTAATATAAGAGATGTAATTATTATTAATATATTGTAAAATAGAGTTTGTTTGTCTTAGAAAAATTATTTCTATTATTGACAAACAATAAAATACATTATTTAATTTTAAGACTAAATTTTAGGAGGAGTTTCAAATGAAAAAAGTTGCGGTTATATTTAATGGCGGGACAATAGCTATGACGGTTGATCCAAGAATAAAGGCTGCAATTCCAACTCTAAGTGGAGAAGAAATAATGTCTATGGTTACGGGAATTGAAAATTATGCACAAATAGAATCATATACGTTTTCGAGCTTACCGGGGCCTCATATGACACCAGAACTTATGATGGAATTGTCTAAATATATACAAACTTTCCTGATTAGAGACGATATATGTGGGGTTGTAGTGACACATGGTACGGATTCACTTGAGGAAACAGCCTATCTATTGCACCTAACTATAGATAATCCAAAGCCGGTAATTGTTACAGGTTCAATGAGGAATAGTTCGGAACTTGGGTATGATGGGCCAGCAAATTTATCAGCTTCTATTTGTACTGCAATTTCAGAAGAGGCACGAAATAGGGGAGTACTCGTGTGTTTAAATGATGAACTTAATTGTGCAGGTGAAGTCACTAAATCACATTCAATGCATCTAAATACTTTTCAGAGCCCTGAATTTGGGCCTATAGGAATTATCGACAATAATGAGGTAATATTCTACAGAGATAGTTTAAAAAAAGAACATATACTAACAGAAAAAATAGAAACTAGAGTAGATTTAATAAAAGCTTGTGCTGGTATGGATTCAAAATTAATTGACTTTTGCGTGGCGCAAGGTGCAAGAGGGCTTGTTATTGAAGCCATGGGAAGAGGAAACATTCCACCTGAAATGGCAGAAGGAGTAAAAGTAGCTATAGAAAAGGGTGTGGCAGTAGTTATGGTATCTAGATGCTTCAAAGGAAGAGTATTAGATTCTTATGGGTATCCCGGTGGTGGCAAAGAGCTTAGAAATGCTGGTGTGATTTTTGGAGATAGCCTTCCGGGGCAAAAGGCTAGAATTAAACTTATGCTTGCACTTGCTAGCACCACAAATTTAGAAGAAATTGAATCTATGTTTGAAAGAGGAAGATATAAAAGCCGAATATAATATGCATTTTAAAATTAAATATTCGTGATGGCATTGACGTAGAACTCCGTTTTTGGTATTATGTTTGTATAAAAGTAAATAGACACTAAGGTTTCACGAACCTTAGTGGTTTTATTTTGTATTGTAAATATATTAGCTTCGTTGTTTTAACGACATTTTTTAACTTATGTAGCTAATTTAAAACGGAAGGAGTTCGTTTATAAACGAAAGATAAAATTGTAATCATTACCCAAGATATAATAAAATACAGAATAGGGGATAAATATGAAATCAATAAAAAACAAGGCCAAAGATTCTATATTTGAAAAACTTTTCAAACTAAGAGAAAATAATACATCAGTTAAAACAGAAATACTCGCTGGTATAACTACATTCATTACCATGGCGTATATTATATTTGTAAACCCTAACATTCTCAAATTTGCTGGAATGAATCTACCAGGGATAAAGGGAGATGGGGCAGCAGGATTTAATGCTCTAAATGATCCAATTGTAGCATCAGTTTTTGCAGCTACATGTCTTGCAGCAGCAGTAGGTACTTTTGTAATGGCATTCTATGCTAATTTGCCATTTGCACAGGCACCAGGAATGGGGCTCAATGCATTCTTTACATATAGTGTATGTTTAACACTGGGATATACATGGCAACAAGCCTTATCGGCGGTTCTTATATCTGGAATTTTATTTATAATAATAACGCTTACTTCAATAAGAGAAAAAATAGTGGATGCGTTGCCACAAAATTTAAAACTCGCTATTTCAGGTGGTATTGGTTTGTTTATAGCACTTATAGGTTTTAAAAGTGGTGGTATCATCGTAGGAAGTAAAGAAACTCTGGTAACATTTGGTAACTTTACAAATCCAAGTGCAATAGTAACATTAATAGGTATAACTGTTACGGCAATACTTATGGCTAGAAAAGTAAAGGGATCTATCTTATTTGGAATCGTCATAAGTGCAATAGTAGGAATTCCTTTTGGAATTACTAAACTCTCAGGAATTCAAGTATTTAGCGCACCACCATCTCTTGCACCTACATTTATGCAATTTGACTTTGTAGGTCTTTTAGGAGCAGGTTCTGGTAAAGGATTGTTTGCAGCAATAATGAGTGTAATAATGGTTGTAATAACCTTTAGTTTAGTAGATTTGTTTGATACCATAGGAACCCTTGTAGGAACAGCAACAAAAGCTAACATGCTTGATGAAACTGGTAGAGTGAAAAATATGAAAAAAGCATTGATGTCAGATGCAGTAGCTACTACGGCAGGAGCATTCATGGGAACAAGTACTGTAGTAACTTATGTTGAATCCACAGCAGGAGTTGCCGAAGGTGGAAGAACAGGCCTTACATCAGCCACAGTGGGAGTGTTGTTTTTATGTTCATTATTCTTTAGTGGACTTGTAGGAATAGTACCAGCTGAGGCTACTGCTCCAGCACTTGTAATAGTTGGAGTGCTTATGATGAGTTCGGTGACTAAAATAGATTTTGAAGATTTTACAGAAGCACTTCCAGCATTCTTTACTATAGCAATAATGCCTTTTAGCTATAGTATAGCAAATGGTATAGCAGCAGGAATTATTTTCTATCCAATAGTAAAAATAGCAACAGGAAAGCAGAAAGAAGTAAGCCCTATAGTTTATGTTTTAGCACTATTATTTATAGTTAGATTTATTATATTACCTTAAGGGAGAATATATTTATACACCACTTATTAATAGATAAAACAGTTAAGAAGAGTTTAAAACATACTCTTCTTTTTTTTTACAAATAAAGTACTGTAACAAAATTAGTATCACTTGAATAACATAATAAAAAATTGTGTAAAGGGTGATATTATGAAAATAAATAATAGATTATCAAATGTTAATGAATATCATTTTAAAAAAATTGAGGACATGAAAAATGCAGCGATTCTAACAGGTAAAAAAATTATTGACTTGAGTATTGGAGATCCAGATTTAGAAGTTAATTTGAAAATCACAAGTGCCCTAATAGATGGATTAAAAGATTATAGGTATAATAATTACCCACCCTATGATGGCGTAAGGGAACTTAAAAAAGCTGTTATTAAATACTATAAACAGGTTTATTCTGTAAGTCTAGACTCTGATGAAGTAATAATTCTTATAGGCTCAAAAGAAGGAATAAGCAATATTATTCCAGCAGTATGTGACATAGGAGATATTGTAATAGTGCCAGAACCTGCATATCCTGTTTACAGCATTTGTTCCAAACTATGGGGATCTATACCTTATACTGTACCTTTAACGCCAAAAAACGGATATATGCTAGATTTTAATACTATCCCTGAAGAGATAATTGCTAATTGTAAACTTATGTTTATAAATTATCCCAATAATCCAACTGGTGCTGTAGCAAGTTCTGAGTTTTATAAGAGTATTATAAAGTTTTCTTATGATAATAATATTGTTTTATGCAATGATTCGGCATATAATGAGATAATTAAGGCGGATAAGAAAGCCATTAGTCTTATGCAGTATGATATAAAAAGGCAATGTGTTGAGTTTGGAACATTATCTAAAACATACAATATGACAGGATATCGAATAGGATATGCAGTTGGTAATGCTAGAGTAATAAATGCTCTTTTAAAGGTGAAAAGTAATTGCGATTCTGGGCAATTTATTCCGGTGCAAAAGGCTGCAATTGCTGCTCTTAATTTAGAACGAGATTATGTTCACAATATGAGAAAAATATATGATGAAAGGCGAGAAGCTGCTAAAAGTGTTTTACTACAAAAAAACATTAATTTTTTTGATGCAGAGGGGACTTTTTATTTGTGGTGCAAAACACCTGACAATTATACAACTAATAAGTTTTGTGAAGAGCTATTGATTAATAATGGAATTGTGGTTACGCCTGGTAATGCTTTTGGAAAACTTGGATATGATTATTTCCGTATAGCATTGACTAAAGATAAGGTTATTATTGAAGAAGCTTTAAAATCTCTAAATAAATGTGGTGATTAATAATATTATTGGTATAATATAAATTATATAGGAAATATTTTATTATAAGTGTGAACTATTTTTTAAATACATTAAATTACAATATCACAGTATTTTTTTAATAAAAATCCTGATAAAAGTGACAACTTATAATTTTAACTTGAAATTGTAGTGATAGTTTATGTATAATTGTAAGGGTTCACAATGAACATTGGAAGGATGCGTTGTTATGATTAGGAGTATGACTGGGTTTGGGAGAGGGAACTGCGAAAAAGATGGTAAAAATTTTACCATTGAGATTAAAAGTGTTAATCATAGATATTTTGAAACTAATATAAGAATGCCTAGAGCATTAATATCTTTTGAGGATAAAATCCGAAAAATAATTGGTGAAAAAGTAAAAAGAGGAAAACTTGATGTATTTGTAACTCAAGGCAATTATGATAAGGACGACGCTTTTGCTAATTTGAATGAAAAATTAGCTGAAAGTTATATGGAATGCTTTCGAGTTTTAAAGGAAAAATATAATCTAGAAGGCGATATATCAGTCTCTCAAATAGCTAGATTACCTGAGGTAATAACTCTTAAACAAAAGGAAGAAGATATCTCAGAAATCTTTGATGCCATTGAGCAATCATTAAATGAAGCCCTTGAAGCTCTTCTTTTTATGAGAGAAAGGGAAGGCGAAAAATTACTAGAGGATGTTATAACTAAATGTGATTTTATAAGTGGGCTTGTTCAAAAGGTTAAGGAAAGATCACCCTTCGTTTTTAATGAGTATAAAGTCAAACTAACTCAAAGACTAAATGCTCTGAGTAAGGAAGTTGAATTTGATGAAAATAGAGTTGCCATGGAAGTCGCAATTTTTGCGGACAAAGCTGGAATTGATGAAGAAATTGTAAGATTAAATAGTCATATACAGCAAATGAGGGAAACGCTAATTTTAGACGAACCAATTGGAAGAAAGCTTGACTTTATTATTCAAGAAATGAACAGAGAAACTAATACAATAGCATCAAAAGCAAATGATTTAGAAATTTTAAATACAGTAATTAATATGAAAAGCGAGATAGAAAAAATCAGAGAACAAATACAAAACATAGAATAAACAGGAGGCGCGCAATGAGTATAAAATTGATAAACATAGGTTTTGGGAACATTGTTTCAGCAAATAGATTGGTAGCCATAGTTAGCCCTGAATCAGCACCAATTAAAAGAATAATTCAAGAAGCAAGAGATAGAGGCATGCTAATAGATGCTACTTATGGAAGAAGAACCAGAGCAGTTATTATCACTGATAGTGATCATGTTATTTTATCAGCTGTTCAACCTGAAACTGTTGCACACCGGTTATCTGTTAAAGATGAGGAACATATAGATGAGGTCGAGGAATAATGATGAGTAAAGGGCAGCTCATTGTTATTTCAGGACCTTCTGGTGCTGGTAAAGGAACTGTATGTAAGGCAATTCTTGAAAAAAACAATTTTTGGGTTTCGGTGTCCGCCACCACAAGAAGTCCAAGAAAGGATGAAATAGATGGCATAAATTACTATTTCATAACCAAAGAAGAATTTCTACAAAAAATTGAAAAAGATGATTTTCTTGAATATGCAGAAGTTTATGGAAATTTTTATGGAACACCTAAATCAGAAGTTTTAAAAGTATTAGATAGCGGCAGGGATGTAATACTCGAAATAGATATTCAAGGTGCTCTTAAGGTAAAAACAGCTTATCCAAATGGTTTATTTATTTTTATTCTTCCTCCATCCATGGAGGAATTAAAAAATAGAATTACAAATAGGGGAAGTGAAACCCCAGAATCTTTAATTACTAGATTTACATCAGCTCATAAAGAAATTAGTTTTGTATCAAAATATGATTATGCAGTTGTAAATGACACTGTAAGTAGTGCTTGCTTAAAAATTAAAAGCATTATAATTGCAGAAAGATGTAGAGTAGATAGAATGAATGGAGATTTTCTAAAGGAGGAAATTATTAATGAATAATTCAATGATTAACCCATCAATAGTAAATTTATTAGAAAGAGTTGACAACAGATATTCTTTAGTTGTAGCAACATCAAAAAGGGCAAGACAAATAATAGAGGGTCAAAGTCCACTTGTACATGTGGATTCAACTAAACCTGTTACTATAGCTATACATGAGATTTATGAAGGAGCTATTGTGGCTATTACAACAACAGAAGGAATAAAATAGTATGGAAAATACAAAAACAGTAGTTATTGGTGTAACAGGAGGCATAGCAGCATATAAGGCTTTAGATGTTATTAGTAGATTAAGAAAAGAAAATGTTTGCGTACATGTTATCATGACTAAAGCGGCTATGGAATTTGTAAACCCAATAAGTTTTCAAACACTAAGTCAAAACATGGTGATTCATGATATGTTTGAAGAGCCTAGAGCTTGGGAGATACAACATATAGCTCTTGCTAAAAAAGCTGATTTGCTCCTTGTAGTTCCAACAACTGCCAATATAATTGGTAAAGTTGCAAATGGGATTGCAGATGATATGCTTACTACTACTATTATGGCAACAGTGGCACCAGTGATTTTTGCACCAGCAATGAATGTAAATATGTATAATAATAAAATAGTACAGGATAATATAAAAAAGCTTGAGGACTACGGGTATGATTTTATATACCCAACCTCAGGAAGATTGGCCTGTGGTGACATAGGACAAGGGAAATTAGCAGGAGCCGAAGAAATTGTTGAAATAATAATGAGTAAATTGTATCCAATAAAAGATATGCTGGGAACTAGGGTTTTAGTAACAGCAGGGCCAACAATTGCACCTATTGATCCTGTAAGATTTATAACAAATAGATCAACAGGTAAAATGGGATATGCAATTGCAAGGGAAGCTATAGATAGAGGAGCGATTGTAACTTTAATATCTGGTCCATGTCATGAAAAAGTACCTTTTGGCGCAAGGGTCATAAGGATAAATACTAATGAGGAGATGAGGGCAGCTGTAATAAATAATTATGAAGACAGTGATATAGTTATAAGTGCAGCGGCTGTAGCTGACTACAAACCTAAATGTTATAGTAGTAGTAAAATAAAGAAAAGCGAAAATGAATTAAACATAGAATTTGTACGTGACAATGATATTTTGAAAGAATTAGGATTAAGCAAGAAGAAGCAAATATTGGTAGGCTTTGCAGCTGAAAGCAATGACTTACTCCAAAATGCAAAAGCAAAGCTTTTGAAGAAAAATTTGGATTATATAGTTGCCAATGATATATCAAAAGCAGATGTTGGTTTTGGAGCTGATGATAATAAAGTAATTATACTAAGTAAAGATAACAGTCCAATAGCATTAGATAAAATGGCAAAAAAACAAGTCGCTAGGGAATTGTTTAGTTTAATAAATAAAAAGCGCTAATGCGCTTTTTTATATTATAGAAAATTATAAATTAAAAGGGTGATTGTGTGTATCAGTATGCTGGAGTTGTGGTGAATAACGATTCTGTTCAAGTAGATAAGATTTTCACATATAAGATACCTATTAGTTTGATAGGAAAGGTCCTTTTAGGATTTAGGATAAAAGTACCATTTGGCAGGGGAAATAAGACATTAGATGCTTTTGTATTAGAATTATATGAACAATGTGACAATGTGAATAAAATTAAGGATATAGCTAGCATTTGCGATGAAATGCCACTGCTTAGATTAACTGATATCGAACTTGTAAAGATTATGAAAGAAAAGTACCTTTGTACATATTTGGAGTGTATAAAAGTTATTATTCCAAGAGGAATAACAAAAGGTATAAAGAAAAAGACCATGCAAGTATTAATTGTAAGTAGAGAGTTAGAAGGGAAATTCTTAAATGAGCCTTATAAAAACATCTATGGGTTAATACAATTGAATAATATGAAATATAACAAAAGTGAATTCAGTAAAAATTTCAATCAGTCACTGTCCTCAATTAATACCATGATTAAATATGGATTCTTAGCCACTCAGGAGATTATAATTAATAGATATAATGAAAAAAACTATTCTAGATACGAAGAAAAAATATTAAATGAGAAACAGCAACAATCTGTAGATTTTATAATAAATTCTAACAAGAAAAAATTTTTAATGCATGGAGTTACAGGTAGTGGAAAGACTGAAATATATATGAATTTGGTTAGTTATATGTTAAAAGAGAACAAACAATCTATAATTTTGATACCAGAAATATCTTTAACACCTCAAATGGTAGAGCGTTTTAAAGGTAGATTTGGACGTGATATAGCAGTTTTTCATAGTAGGTTATCAGATGGTGAACGATTTGATGAATGGATGAGAGTTAAGTTTGGTAATGTTAAAATAGCCATTGGTGCAAGATCTGCTATATTTCTGCCCTTTGAAAACTTAGGATTAATTGTTATAGATGAGGAACATGAACTCAGTTATAAATCAGACAGTGACCCCAAATTTGATGCTCGTGAAATAGCTTATATGAAATGCGAACTAGAAAACTGCAAATTATTACTCGGTTCAGCTACCCCCTCTATTGAAAGCTATTATAGGGCTTCCATAAAGGAATTAGAATTGATTACTATTAATGATAGGGCGGATGGTGCGGCCATGCCCAGTGTAGAAATTGTTGACATGCGGGAAGAACTCATGAAAGGCAATCGTTCAATATTTAGTAGGTTGCTACATGAAGGTATTATCGAGGCTCTAAGTAAAAAAGAGCAGGTGATATTATTTTTAAATAGAAGAGGTTTTTCAACCTTTGTATCTTGTAGAAAATGTGGATATGTTTTTAAATGTAAAAAATGCGATATCTCATTAACTTATCATAATGCAGGGGAGTATTTAACTTGCCATTACTGCGGTGAGAAAGAGAGAATTAGTAAAACTTGTCCTAGTTGTGGAAGTAGTTATGTGAAATATTTTGGAGTAGGAACAGAAAAAATTGAACAAGAAATTAATAGAATTTTTCCAAGTGCAAAAACTCTAAGAATGGATTTTGATACAACACGGAAAAAAAATTCTTATGAATATATATATAATACCTTTAAAAACAGAGAGGCAGATATTTTAATTGGAACTCAAATGGTGGCTAAAGGGTTAGATTTTGAAAATGTTACTTTGGTAGGAGTAATAGCTGCAGACTTATCCTTAAATTTACCAGACTTTAGGGCTTTTGAGCGAACATTTCAACTTTTAACTCAAGTCTCAGGAAGATCTGGTAGAGGTAAAAAAGAAGGTAACGTGGTTATTCAGACATACAGTGCAGATAATCCTACTATACAATATGCAGCAGCTAATGATTATGATAGTTTCTATAAAAACGAAATTATGATGAGAAGAGCTATGGATTATCCACCTTTTACAAGAATCCTAGTCATAACTATGAGCTCTGAAGATGAAAATTTGTTAATAAAAAGTATACAGAATGTTGGCATAAATTTAAAATATAAGCTTGAAAATAATGATAAAATTACAGTACTTGGACCTTGTCCTTGTGGAATTTCTAAAATTAAAAATTTCTACAGGTGGCAAATTATCATTAAAGGAAATATTGAAGAAACTACAGCGCAAAATATAAAGAATTTAGTTTATGAATTAGTTAAAAATATTTATAATAATATAAGGGTTAGTATAGATATTAATCCTAGCAGCATGTTTTAAGAAGCGAGGAGGTTTTTGTATGGCTATAAGAACAATTAGAAACTATGGCGATGAATTATTAAGAAAAAAAAGCAGAGTGGTAGATGAAATTAACCCAAGGATATTATTATTAATTAAAGATATGGAAGAAACTATGTACAATTCTAAGGGCATAGGTCTTGCAGCACCACAGGTTGGAACTTTAAAAAGAATAATAGTTATTGATGTTGGAGATGGACCTATGGCACTTATTAATCCAGAAATATTAGAAATGCAAGGTTCAAATATATCTAATGAAGGTTGCCTAAGTATACCAGGGGTACAAAAAAATGTAGAGAGGCCTAAAAAAGTAACAGTGAAGGCAATGAACGAAAAGGCTGAAGAAATAATAATAAACGGAGAAGGTCTTCTTGCAAGAGCCCTCTGCCATGAAATTGATCATTTAGATGGTATTTTATTTGTGGATAAAGCAATAGACGACGAGGAGAAATAATATGAAGATAATTTTTATGGGTACACCAGAATTTTCAGCAACTGCCCTTCAAGAACTTATAAATGAATTTGAGGTTTCAGCAGTTTTTACTCAGCCAGATAGACCTAAGGGTAGAGGCAAAAATCTAGCAATGTCCGCAGTTAAACTTTTAGCGAGCTCCTATAATATACCAGTATATCAGCCGTTAAAACTTAAAAAAAATGAGGAAATGATAGAGGTAATAAAAAATTTAAAACCAGATTTTATTGTAGTAGTAGCTTTTGGCCAAATCCTTCCAAAAGAAGTATTGGATATCCCTAAATATGGATGCATAAACTTACATGCATCACTATTACCAAAGTATAGAGGTGCCGCTCCTATAAATTGGTGTATAATTGATGGTGAGTCTAAAAGTGGAAATACCACTATGCTTATGGACGTTGGCCTTGACACCGGGGATATACTTTTAACAGAGGAAATAGAACTAACAAATACTATTACGGCTGGTGAATTGCATGATATTCTGATGAATAGTGGTGGGCAGCTTTTAATCAAAACCATAAATGGTATAGTAAATAATGAGGTGCAGCCAGTTAAACAAGAAAATGAGCTTAGCTCCTATGCAACCATGCTAGGCAAGGAAATGGCTGTGATAAATTGGGAGCATAGTAGCGAGAACATTCACAATTTCATAAGAGGGTTAAATTCATGGCCTATTGCTTATACTCATTATGAGAATAAGGTAATGAAAATATATAAATCAAGAGTAATAAACGAGCAGTCAAATAAAAGTAGTGGAAGTATTATAGAGGTTTCAAAAGAGGGATTAAAGGTATCAACGGGTAGTGGTGTTCTACTTATTGAAGAGATACAATTTCCTGGAAAAAAACCACTAAAAGTTAAAGATTATATAATAGGAAATAAGATAGATGAAGGTGTGGTTTTAAAATAAAGAGAGGTGAAGTAATATGTTTTTTTATGATAGTACTATGATCATATTATTACCAGCTATAATTATATCCGCCTTAGCACAGTTTAAAATTAAGGCATCCTTTAGTAAATATTCAAAGGTAAATAGTGCAAATGGTTATACAGGAGCACAGGTAGCTAGAATGCTATTGGATGATGGTGGTCTTTTTGATATACCAGTGGAAATAGTAGGCGGAAAACTTACTGATCATTATGACCCTTCTAAACGAGTTATGAGACTTTCTCAGGAGGTCTATAATGGGACTTCAGTTGCAGCTATAGGAGTTGCAGCGCATGAAACTGGGCATGCGATTCAAGATAAAGAAAATTATGCGCCTTTAAAAATAAGGAACGCTATAGTGCCGGTAGTTAATTTTAGTTCTAATGCATCCTGGTTACTATTTTTAATGGGAATAATTTTAAGTGTTCCTTCTTTAGTAAATATTGGAATTATATTATTTTCAGGGGTAGTAGTATTTCAGTTAATTACCTTGCCCGTTGAATTTAATGCATCTAGTAGAGCACTCGCAATTTTAGAATCCAGAAGTATACTTTATGGAGATGAAATAAAAGGAGCTAAATCAGTATTAAGCGCAGCAGCTATGACATACGTATCTGCAGCACTTATGGCAATTTCTCAGCTTATACGTCTTGTTCTTATAAGTCGGGATAGATAAATAATTTAATGGGAAATAGAGGTAAAAATATGAATAATAGTAGGTTAGTAGCAATTGTAGTTATAGAAAAAGTAATAAATGAAAATGCATATTCTAATATAGTTTTAGGCCTGGAACTTAATAAATCAGATTTAAATGATAAAGATAAAGCACTAGTTACAGAGATAGTTTATGGTACTTTAAAATATAAATATACTATAGATAAAATACTCAGTAGCTTTATAAAAAAAGGTTTCGAATCCTTAGATAGTTTTGTTTTAAATATATTAAGAATATCAATTTATCAAATTAGGTTTTTAGATAAAATACCTAGCTTTGCTGTGGTTAATGAGGCTGTAAACTTAACAAAAAAGATGAGTAATGCGGGAGCTGCACAATTTGTTAATGGAGTACTTAGGAACTACTTAAGAGATGATGCAGCAGTGTACTATAATGAAAAAAATGATATTGAAAGATTATGTTTTGAGTATTCCTTCACTAAGGCTTTAGTTAAACTTTTTATAAAACAATACGGTATTATAACCGCTGAGGAAATTCTAAGTGGCTTAAATAAAAAACCTGATGTTACAGTTAGAGTTAATACTCTGAAATTAACTTATGAAGAAATATGGGAAAAACTTATAGAAAATGGGTATAATATAGAAAAAGGTTACGCGTGCATTGATGCAATACGAATTATAAAAGGGAAAAATATAGAGAATAACCTTTTATTTAATGAAGGCAGCATTACAGTTCAGGATGAAAGTGCAATGCTTACAGCTCATTCTATGGACCTTGCACCAAATCTAGAAGTATTAGATCTTTGTAGTGCGCCAGGTGGAAAGACGACACACATTGCAGAAATCATGAGAAACACAGGACACATTTCTGCATTTGATATCCATAAAAACAAGTTGTCCTTAATAAAAGAAAATTTAGATAGAATAGGAATTATAAATACAACTTGTGATGTTATGGACGCTACGATTTATGATCCAAATCTTTTGGAATCTGCAGATAGGGTACTTATGGATGTACCTTGTTCTGGTCTTGGAATTATTAGGAAGAAACCTGAGATAAAGTGGAGTAAGCATATAAAAAATATAGAGAATATAGTACATACACAAAGAAAAATAATGGAGAATGCTTCTAAATACGTAAAAAAAGGTGGAGTGCTTGTATATTCAACATGCACCCTTAACAAGGAAGAAAATGAAGGCAATATTGATTGGTTTATAGAAAACCATCCAGAGTTTAAAATTCAGCCAGTATTTTATGGTGATCTGAAGAATATAAACTATAGTGATAGTGGTTATGTAACTATATTGCCAAATGAGTATATGGATGGATTTTTTATAGCTAAAATCGTAAAATTATAAAATGGTGGTAGGTGTATAAAATGACAAATATTTTAGACTTAAATTTAGCAGAGCTAAAACAATGGATGAAAAGTAATTCCGAGAGTGAATTTAGAGCTAAACAAGTTTCAGACTGGATTTATAAGGGCATTTGGAAATTTGAAAATATGAATAATATTCCACAAGCTATAAGAGAAAAACTTCAAAGTAATTTTTATATAGGAATACCGGAGCTTGTAGAAGAATATACTTCAAAAATAAACGATACAAGAAAATACCTTTTTGCACTAAATGATGGTAATTTAATTGAGTGTGTTGTTATGAAATATAAACATGGAAATTCTATATGCATATCCACTCAAGTTGGATGTAGAATGGGATGTAAATTTTGTGCTTCTACCATTGGAGGACTTATTAGAAATCTAACAACTGGAGAAATGTTGTCTCAAATAATGAAAGCACAGCATCTAATTGGCGAGAGAATTTCTAATGTTGTACTAATGGGAAGTGGGGAACCCTTTGATAACTTTGAAAATGTTATAAAATTTCTGGATATTGTGAATTCAGAAAACGGACTTAATATTGGTCAAAGACATATAACTATTTCTACGTGTGGTATTGTATCAAAAATAAAAGAGTTTGCAGATATGAATATGCAAACAACACTAGCTATTTCACTTCATGCAGCTACAGATGAAATTAGAATGAGGAGCATGCCAATTGCAAATAAGTATTCTATTGCAGAAATTATTGATGCATGTAAATATTATATAAATAAAACCAATAGAAGAATAACTTTTGAATATGCTCTTGTAGCGGATCTTAATGATTCCACGAGGGATGCGGAAAAATTAAGTGTTTTACTAGAGGGTATGTTATGCCATGTTAATTTGATCCCAGTTAATGAGATAAAAGAGAACGAGTTAAAAAGATCTTCAAATGATGCTATTTCTAGATTTAAGGATGTACTTGAAGCTAATAATATTCAGACAACAATAAGGCGCGAAATGGGCCTAGATATTAATGCGGCATGTGGACAGCTTAGAAGAAGCTACATTAAGGGGAATAAGGTTAATGAGGGGGTGTAGAAATGCTGGGGGTTTTATCTGATGTTGGGAATGTTAGAAAAACAAATGAAGACTCTGTAGGTTATTTTGAATGTAGTGATGTTGGCATTTATGCTGTAGCTGATGGTATGGGAGGACACAACGCAGGAGAGGTTGCAAGTGAACTGGCTATTAAGGTTATAATAGAATATGTAAAGGCCAATCAATATGGCTCCGATCTAAAAGAAGTGCTTTCTGAAGGAATAAAACATGCAAATAAGAAAATTTATGATATGGCAAGTGAGGATGATTCACTTAAAGGTATGGGCACAACTATAACAATTTGTTTTAAAAAGCAAGATAGGATGGTTGTTGCAAATGTGGGTGATAGTAGTTGTTATGTTATCGATAATAAAAGAAAATTATCAAAAATTACAAGAGATCATTCACTTGTACAACAACTTTTAGATAATGGTACTATTACTGAAGAAAAAGCTAGAAATCATCCAAATAAAAATATTATTACAAGGGCACTTGGAACAAATGAAGAAGTAGAAGTTGATTTATTTGATGTGGATTTGACTAGCGTAATTAAATGTATTTTATGTACAGATGGTCTTACCAATGATGTGACTTATGATGAAATGTATGATATTATTATCAAAAATGAAAATGACTCTAGCTGCAAAATGTTAGTGGATTTAAGCAAATCTAAGGGTGGACGCGATAACATATCAGTTATCGTATTTGAAGGAGAGTGCAGAGATGATAGGAACCATGTTAGGGAGTAGATATGAACTCCTTGAAAAAATTGGAGAAGGTGGAATGGCAATAGTTTATAAAGCTAAGTGTCATCTTCTTAATCGTAATGTTGCTGTAAAAATATTAAAAGAAGAATTTTCAAATAATATAGATTTCATGGAAAAATTTAAAAAAGAGGCCGCTTCTGCAGCTAGTCTTTCATCAAATTATATAGTTAACATTTATGATGTTGGTCAAGAGAATGACATCAACTATATTGTAATGGAATATATAAAAGGTAAAACACTAAAGCAAGTTATACTTCAAAATGGTAGTATGAATAATAGTCAGGTAATAGATTATGGTATTCAAATTGCAAAAGCACTCCAGTGTGCTCATAAGAATAACATTATACATAGGGACATAAAACCGCATAATATATTAGTGACCGAAGATGGGACAGTGAAAGTTACAGATTTTGGTATAGCAAAAGCTTCTAGTTCTGTAACTATAACTAATACTAGTACAGTAATGGGGTCAGCTCATTATTTTTCACCAGAACAGGCTAAGGCCAGCTTTGTAGACTTTCGAACGGATATTTATTCTTTTGGAATAGTTCTCTATGAGATGGTTACAGGGAGAGTGCCTTATGATGCTGAAAGTCCTGTATCCGTAGCTCTTAAACATATACAGGAACCAGTTGTGCCACCTAAGGACATAAATGACAATGTTCCTGAAAATTTAAATAAATTAATATTAAAAGCAATAGAGAAGGAACCTATAAAAAGATATCAAACTGCCAATGAAATGCTTTTGGATTTACAAAGGATACAAAAAAATAGTGAGTATACTGTAACAACAAATACCATGGAAAATGAATATACTAGAGTTATGGCACCTGTAAATGTAGAGGATTATGAAAAACCAGAGGTTCCCAAAAATGAAAAACCAAAAATTAATAAAAAAAATAAAACAAAAATAATAGTATCTGTTGCAGTAATTTTATTAATTGTGCTACTCGGTGCAGCAGGCGTAATATATAAAGGCTTTTCTAAGAATAATGTTAAAGTTACAGCTCAATTACTAGTGCCTAAAATTGTCGGGTTAGATAAAGTGGAAGCAAAAAAAACAGTTGAAGAAAAAGGTTTGATTTATACAGAAATTGGAGAAGAAAATAGTGAAAAACCAAAGGGTGCGGTGGTAGAGTGCTGGCCAAAGGAAGGAACAGAAATAGAAGCTAATAAAGAAGTAAGAGTTAGGGTGAGTAAAGGGCCAGAGGGTTTGCCAGTTCCGTATGTTAAAGAACTTGACGAAGCTTCCGCTAAAGCTGCTATTGAACAAAAGGGTTTGGTATTAGGCAATGTTACAAAGGAATTCAGTGAATCCGTTGCTAGTGGTATGGTAATAAGCCAAGATCCAAGTGCAGAAAGTTTAGTTCAAAAGGGTGATAAAGTAAATTTAGTAATAAGTAAGGGAGCAGATGTTAAGTGGTCAAAAGTTCCAGAACTAATCGGACTATCTCAAAATGAAGCACAAGAAAAATTGCAAAATTCAAATTTAAAATTAGGTAATACAAACGAAGTGGAAACTAAGGATAAGTCACAGGATGGTAAAATTTTCAATCAAACAATTCCTGCAAATACAAAGGTTGAGCAAGGTAATTCTGTAGGTTTTAGTTATTATAGATATAAAGAACCTCCAAAAGAGCAATTTACTGTTCCAGATTTTATAGGAAAAACAGTTAAGGATGCAAGAGATTTAGCTGCTAAAAATGACATAACTATAGTTCTTAGTGGTAATGATGCAGATATCATTGATAAACAAGATAAGGAGCCAGGGACTAAGGTAAATGTTGGAGATACTATAACATTAACTTCAAAGGCCCAGGCTCCAGTAACACCGCCAACCGGTCAATAAAAAGATATAAAGTAGGATATGAAATACATTTAAAAAAATTAAATTAAAGTTAAACATTGGAGGATATATGCAAGGAGTAATCATAAAAGGTGTAGGCGGATTATATTTTGTAAAAGTTGAAGATAAAGTTATTCAATGTAAGGCAAGAGGGAAGTTCAGGTATGCTGGGCTTTCCCCTGTTATTGGTGATAAAGTAGAAATAATGCTAGAGGTAGACGAGAGCAAAGGTGTAATCGAAAAAATTTTTGAAAGAGATAATGAGATGATACGCCCAGTAGTTGCTAATGTCACTCAAGCTTTTGTGGTTTTTGCTTTTAAGCAACCTGATTTAAATATGGATTTGCTCAATAAATTCTTAGTGCTTTGTGAATTTTATAAGTTAAAAATAGTTCTTTGTTTAAATAAGCTAGATTTAGTTGAAGAAGTTAATGAGGACCTTATAAAAGAATTAAAGAGTGTGGGATGTGATATAGTATTTTTAAAAGCAAAGGAAGGCGAAGGTTTAGGAGGACTTAAAACAAAAATAAAAAATAATATTAGTGTTTTTTGTGGACCTTCTGGAGTGGGAAAATCAACTATACTAAATAGTATAGTTGGAAGAGAAGCTATGATAACCGGAGATATAAGTAAGAAATCCCAAAAAGGTAAGCACACTACAAGGCACAGTGAACTTATTGAATATGAAGAAGGATTTTTGTTAGATACACCAGGATTTTCCTCTTTAAGTTTAGATTTCATAGACAAAGAACAATTACAATATTGTTTTCCAGAATTTGAAAAACATAGATGTGAATGTAGGTTTTCTAATTGTATGCACCATAAGGAACCTAACTGCAGAGTTAAAGAAGCTGTAGAAAATAATGAAATTTACGGGGATAGGTATAAGTTTTATGTAAAAACATTAGAAGAAATTATTGCTAGGGGGAATAGAAAATGATTAAAATATCACCGTCTATATTGTCAGCGGATTTTTCAAGGCTAGGAGAACATATAAAGCAGCTAGATGCATATGGTGCTGATATGATTCATATTGATGTAATGGATGGTATGTTCGTACCTAACATTTCTTTTGGTATTCCAATTATTAAGAGTGTTCGCAAACTAACAAAATTAACCTTTGATGTGCATCTTATGATTGAAGAACCATCTAGATATGTAGAAGATTTTGCAAAGGCAGGAGCTGACATTATAACTGTTCATTATGAAGCAGATAGGCATATTGATAGGACTATTAATTACATAAAAAGTTTTGGTGTTAAAGCAGGAATTGCATTAAATCCTGCTACACCTGTAGACTGTATTAAAGATTTAATAAGTAATCTTGATATGGTACTTATTATGTCTGTAAACCCTGGATTTGGTGGGCAAAAATACATTAAATATTGCTCAGATAAAATTAAAGAAGTCAGAGCTCTTTCGGATAAATATAATAAAGACCTTATGATTCAAGTAGATGGTGGCATTGATAAAGTTAATATTTCGGAAGTCGTGCGTAGCGGTGCTAATGTAATTGTAGCTGGGTCTGCTATATTTAAGAATGATGAAATTGAGAAAAATATAAAAAAATTAAGAGCTGGTATTTAGAATGAAGGTCATAATAATATCAGGAGGTAATCCGCCATCCAAGGAATTTATCACAAAGGAAATTACTGAGGATACATTTTTAATTGGAGCTGATAGTGGGGCAAATTGTCTATATGACTATAATATAGAGCCTCATTTATTAGTAGGAGATTTTGACTCCATTGATAAAGGGGCATTTGATTATTTTAAAAAAGGCAAATGTATTATAGACATTTATCCTGCAGAAAAAGATTTTACTGATACTGAAATTGCAGTTAAAAAGGCTCTCTGTATGAAACCAAATGAAATAGTGTTTCTCGGTTGCATAGGAAGTAGAGTTGATCATTTGCTTGGGAATATTGGAATGCTGAAAATTTGCATGGAAAATGGCGTTGATGCTTGCATAAAGGATGAAAACAATGATATTAGGTTAGTTAATACCTCAACATCATTAAGTGGCACTGTGGGGCAGATATTCTCACTACAATCTTATGGTGATGAAATAATTGGATTAACCATTGAGGGCTCAAAATATCCATTAAATAATTATAATTTGAAAACTGGACAGAGTATAACTATTTCAAACGAGTTTGTGGTGCCTCAAGTTAAACTTAAATTTAAATCTGGAACTCTAATGATAATATTATCATCAGATTAAAATTTTTATAGAAACTATATATATAAGCTATTTTTTTATTGATAATTTCGATAAAAAAATAGTTTTTTATTTTTGCAACATTACTGACAGTAAATCATATAATAATATTGGAATACTTTTGGAGGATAACAACTTATGAAAAAGTATTATAAGCATCTAGGAGATCAACTTGGAGTAATTGTTGCATGTGTAGGAATAGGGATTATAGCAGCAGTAATAGTTCCATTTTGGTGGTGGCTGATTGCTGCGGGGGGAGGAATTGTTTACTGCGGCTTTACTATAATGAATCACAACGATCATTGTTAGTGATGTGGTGATAGACAGGTATATAGCTCAGGCTTAGGGGGGAATAAAGATGAAAATTGTGGCTATTAAAGTACCAAGGTTTATATCTCGAATAATCAGATTTTTCTTTAGAAAATAACATAGAAAAGTTTATAATGATGTTAATATTCTCACTAATGTCGTTAAAATAAAAAAATGCAGCTTTATAAGCTGCATTTTTTGTTCCTAATTATATAGCACGTTGTACTTTACCTGAACGAAGACATCTAGTACATACATGTATAGATTTAGGCGTTCCGCTAACTATAGCTTTAACCTTTTGGATATTTGGAGCCCATTTTCTCTTTGATTGACGGTGTGAGTGACTATATTGAACACCAGAAATAACACCTTTATCGCATATATCGCATTTTCTTGACAATGAAAACACCTCCTTAAGACTAATAAGAAAAAAAAATTTCTCAATTGAAACACGCATTATTGTAACATAGATACTACTACTCTTGCAAGTAGAATACAAAATTATTACTGACTAAAGTAATTTAACAATTAATTTTCTTGAATAAATTAGCTTTATACTATAAAATAATCTATATAGCGTTATAAGGAGGAATTACAATGAAAGGTAACATTACGAGCGAGAATGGTATTATATATTATTCAGAGGAATCGTTAGCTAATATAGTTGGCATTTCTACAATGGAGTGTTATGGAGTTGTGGGAATGGCATTAAAAGATGCTAAGGATGGATTTTGGCAATTAATTAAAAGTGATGGTTTAAATAAAGGGGTTAAAATTCATTCTAAGGAAAATCAACTATTTATTGAATTGTATATAATAGTTGAATATGGCACAAAAATCTCTGTAATTGCAAATAATATAATTCAAAAAATAAGATATAATGTTGAAAATTATACAGGACTAAAAGTAGCAGCAATAACAGTAAACGTACAAGGTGTAAGGGTTTAAGGGGGTAAAGACAGTGGAATACTTAAAAATAAACGGACAACACTTCCGTAATATGGTAATTAATGCATCTAATAGGTTAGAAGATCAAAAGGAGTACGTAAATGCGCTTAATGTGTTTCCAGTTCCAGATGGAGATACAGGCACTAATATGTCAATGACATTTAAGGCTGCAGTGTGTGAAATTGAAAACATGTCAACTACATCTATTAGTGAGATATCACAAAAGATAGCTAGAGGCGCGCTGATGGGTGCAAGAGGCAATTCAGGCGTTATACTATCACAAATATTTAGAGGCATTGGAAAAGGACTAGAAGGTAAAATTGAAGTTACTTCTGAAGAATTTGCTAAAAGTATTTTAGAAGGTGCCACTTTTGCATATAAGGCTGTTATGAGACCTACTGAAGGAACTATTTTAACAATAATTAAAGCTGCTGGTGAAAGTGCAGTTAGTAGCGGAGCAACCAATGTTGTTGAACTTATGGAAGAAGTTTGCACGCATAGTAAAATTATGTTAGATAAAACTCCAGATATGCTTCCAGCATTAAAAGAAGCAAAAGTTGTTGATGCAGGTGGCATGGGACTTTTAATAATATTTAAGGGCATGCATGAAGCTTTAAAAAACAATATGGAAGCTACCATTAATAAAGCAGACAAGCAAAGTAGTAAATCAGAGATAATAGCACCTGTAGCTACAGATATGCCTGTAAACATAAAGTATGGATACTGTACTGAATTATTAGTTATTGCTGAAAATGTTGATACTAATGAATTAAAGACTTACTTAGAAAAACATGGAGACTCAATGGTTGTGGTGACCCAAGATGAATTTCTTAAAATTCACATACACACAAATGATCCAGGGTTAGTGCTTTCAAAAGCAGTAACACTAGGTGAGCTTTCTAAGATAAAAATTGAAAATATGAGAGAGCAACATAGAAATTTATTAGGGATTCAAGAGGAAGTAGCAGAGCAATCCGCAGTAGAAAATACCACTGAAAATAAAAAATACGGATTTGTATCTGTTGCGCTTGGTGAGGGTATTAGAAATATTTTTAAGGATTTAGGTGTGGATGTTGTAATAGAGGGTGGCCAAACTATGAATCCAAGTACACAAGATATATTAGATAGTATTAATAAAATTAATGCGGATAATATATTTGTATTACCTAATAATAAAAATATACTTATGGCAGCGCTGCAAGCAGTGGAACTGTCAGATAAAAATGTAATAGTTATTCCTTCTAAAACTATTCCTCAAGGAATAACTGCCGTAACAATGTTTAATGCAGAAGCTAGTGTAGAAGAAAATGAACATACACTAAAAGAAGCAATTAAAAATGTTGTAACCGCTTCTGTGACCTATGCAGTTAAGGACACTGAATCTGATGGTAAAACAATAAAACAAGGAAATATCCTAGGTTTAGTTGAGAACAAAATTAAAGAAGTTGGAACAGATATTTACAAAGTTTGCACCGATGTTATAGATAGTATGATTACTGAAGATAGCGAGCTTGTTACGATTTTCTATGGTGAAGATTGTATAATAAGTGAAGTGGAAGCATTTATTTCGGAGTTAGAGAATAAATACCCAAATATAGATGTTCAACATTACAATGGAAAACAGCCACTATATTATTTTATTGCTTCAGTTGAATAAAAGCCCTAGGGCTTTTTTTCTTAGGTATATTAATTAAAATCTTATTTTTGGAGTGGTATTTGTGGATATTTATAGTGATATAAAATATATAAAAGGTGTTGGGTCTATAATGGCAGAAACATTGAATAAATGTGGAATTTTTAATGTATTAGATCTTTTATTATATTTTCCAAGAAATTATGAGAATGTATCTGCTGTGAAAAATGTTATGGATTGCGAAGATAATCAAAAAATCATTGTAGAATGTACTGTTTTAAATATATTAAAAGATCAGAGGTTAAAAAATAATAAAACTCTTTCTACGATACTATTTTGCCAAGGTGAAAATAAATTCAAAGGTAAGTGGTTTAATCAAACTTATGCAAAAAATAGCTTTAAAAATTCAAATAGTTATATCATCACTGGCAAAGTGAATAATTTTAAGGGCGAAATCACAATCATGAATCCAAAAATAGTGAAAAATACGTCGATGGATACAAATAAAATTATTGCAACATACCCACTTAAAAATAATATTACAAATAATTTTTTCAATAAAATTATATCTGACGTTCTCTGTAATATTGAAATAACAGAAAACTTGCCTAAATGGCTCCTGGATAAATACAGATTTTGTTCTTTAGATGAAGCTATTCGAAGTATTCATAGCCCTAAAAGTTTAGAATTACTTAATTCATCTAAAAAAAGACTGAAATTTCAAGAGCTATTCACATATTCATTGAAAATATTAATGTTAAAAGAGTTTATAAAAACTAATAATGATGGTATCAAGTTTAAAATAGCTCCAGAACTTACAACATTAAAAGAGCGACTTCCGTTTAACCTTACAAAAGCACAAAGTAAAGTTGTTCGGGAAATTCTAATAGATCAAAAGAAGGATAAAGGCATGAATAGGCTTTTGCAGGGTGATGTTGGAAGCGGTAAAACAATAGTTGCTATAATTACCATGTTTAATGTGGTGAAAAACGGTTATCAAGCAGCTATGATGGCACCAACTGAAATTCTAGCCAATCAACATTATGAGGAAATTCAAAATGTATTAAAAGATTTTCCGCTTACCATAAAGCTATTAACTGGAAGTACAACCCATAAAAATAAGGAATTAATAAAACAAGAACTAAAGAATGGAACCATTGATATTATTATTGGAACACATGCACTTATTGAAGATAATGTAGAATTTAAAAACTTAGGTATGATTGTTACTGATGAGCAACATCGCTTTGGAGTGTCACAAAGAAATAGGTTTTCTAATAAAGGTAAAAATATAGATATTCTTGTAATGACAGCTACGCCTATACCAAGAACACTATCTTTATATTTATATGGTGATTTAGACGTATCTATAATAGATGAATTGCCACCAGGTAGGCAGAATATTGATACATCCTACGAAAGTATGACCTCCAGTAGATACGTATATGAATTTGCAGTAAGTGAAATTAATAAAGGAAGACAAGTTTACATAGTCTGCCCCTTGGTAGAAGAAAATGAAGAAATGAAATTAAGTTCAGTTCAGGTGCTTTATGAAAAACTAAAGGGTGAATATTTTAACTCTACAGAAATAGCAATGGTATATGGTAAAATGCCTAGTAAGCAAAAAAATGAAATCATGGATAAATTTAAAACTGGAGAAATTAAAGCATTGATTTGTACCACTGTTATAGAAGTTGGAGTGAATGTTCCAAATGCTACTGTTATGATAATTGAGAATTCAGAAAGGTTTGGTCTTGCACAACTTCACCAACTTAGAGGACGTGTAGGAAGAGGAGAGCATAAGTCCTATTGCATTTTACTTGCTAATATAACAAACAAAATAGTAAGAAAAAGATTAGAAATAATGATAAAAAGTAATGATGGTTTTTTTATTGCTGAAGAGGATTTGAAAACTCGTGGCGCGGGAGAATTATTTGGGTTTAAGCAGCATGGTGAATCAGGTTTAATAATAGCCGATGTAATTGAAGATATTAATATATTAAAACTAGCAAATAGTGAAGCAAAAGAGTTAATAAAAAGTAATAATATTGAAGACATAAAGGTAAAGAATGAAATAACAGAAAAAATACAGCAAAGTTCTAATTATATTTGTTTTAATTAGGGGAAAAATATCTTTGTATATATTACATAAATATGTTAAAATATTATCGAAACTGGCTAGATGGAGGAATAAACATATGAGAATAATTTCGGGAAGTGCAAGAGGAAGAAAGTTGTTGTCCCCTGTTGGGATGGGAACGAGGCCCACGTTAGATAGGATAAAAGAAGCTATATTTAATATAATCCAAGACAGAACAAGGAATGCAGTAGTGGTAGATATGTTTTCAGGTACTGGGAGCTTAGGTCTGGAAGCAGCAAGTAGAGGAGCTGAAAAATGCTATCTAATTGACATGGGAGATACTACTTTTGCCATGTTAGAGAAGAATGTAGATAATTTAAAGTTTAATGATAAATGCATCTGCTTAAAAGGTGACACATATAAATATATGCAACAATTTGCGCAGGAAAAAGTTGTTTTTGATTTAATTTTTATAGACCCGCCATATGCTAAAGATATGATTCCGCCTGCAATTGAGATTATTTCAGCAAATAAACTTTTAAGTGTGGATGGATTGATTGTTTGTAAAATAGATTCTTCAGAAGAAATATATGAAGGAAATAATATTATTCATCTTTCTGATTTGAGAAAATATGGGAATACCACTGTTTTATTTTATGAATACAAGGGAGCTAATAGTTAAAAATTATTAGTATACCAAAGGAAGACATGGAGGAATAACATGAAAAAAGCAATTTGCCCTGGAAGTTTTGACCCAATAACCAATGGACATTTAGATATTATTGAGAGGGCGGCTAGGGTTTTTGATGAATTGATTGTAGGAGTGCTTGTTAACCCTGAGAAAAAAAATCTATTTTCTGTAGATGAGAGAGTAGAACAAATAAAAAGTTTAGTGAGGAATTTACCTAATGTGCGGGTCAAGAAGTTTAGCGGCTTACTTGTTGATCTGATGAATAAAGAGGAAGCAGGAGTTATTGTGAAAGGACTTAGAGCTTTTTCGGATTTTGAATATGAGTTTCAAATGGCATCCATGAATAATAAATTGGATCCAACTAAGGAAACCATGTTTATGATGACGAAGGCAGAATATTGCTATTTAAGTTCTTCCTCAGTTAAGCAGGTTGCAATGTTTGGGGGATGTATTAAGGGATTAGTACCTGACCAGATTATTCCAGATATTATGAGGAAAATTAATCCTAAATAGGAGGGCAAATATGGATGTTATAAAGCTTTTAGAATATCTTCAAGAAATTATTGAGAGTTCATCTAAAATACCTGTTACAGGTAAGTCAGTGATAAACAAAAGAGAAATATTAGATATAATTGATCAAGTTGTAAATCACTTGCCAGATGAATTTAAGAAGGCTCAGTGGATTTGTGATGAAAAAGAGCGAATTCTTATTGATGCAAAAAAACAAGCTAAAATTTTCGAGGAAGAAACCATTGACAAAATAAGAAGAAGAGTTGAAAAGCAAGACCTAGTTAAAGAAGCGCAAACAAGAGCTGAAGAGATCATAGCTGCAGCGCAAAGAGACGCTAAAATCATGAGGCTAGGTGCTAAAGACTATGCGGATGAAATATTATCTCAATTAGATAAAGAAATTGAGTTAAAAGGTCAACAAATGCTTCATAAGATTAAAGCGGATGTTCAAACATTCTTAATCTCTCTGCAAGAAGAAGTTACGGATACCACAACTTTAATAAGAGAAAATGTTAAAGAATTAAGAACTATGAAATAGTCTAATTATGTTTATGAGCAGTAGTGGGACAAACAAAATTAATAGTATTAAAAAGTATAAACTACTACCGCTATATAAATTTATATCATTAAAGGTGAAAATAGATGAAGTTTGAAGAAAAACATAATATAAAATTATTGTTAAAATTGAAGAAATTATGCCTTGAATAAATTTTCGAAGGATGTATTTTTTTATTGACACATCGTGTTTATAGGTATAACTATAAACTTGCGAAATGATAGATAAACCGCTAAAAGCAATTAAAAAGCTTAAAATTGGAAGTTTTATATATAAACTTGAATTACTAGAAGATATTAAATAACATCCATTAGTTACCTCTAATAATCCTAATATTAATCCCTCTATAAAACTTCTAGAAAAACCAATAATCAAAGAAATCTTATTAATGACAATGTGGAATAGCGCATTGTCTTTAATTATACCTGTTATTACAGAGAATACGATGACAAACCCACCTATATTTAAGGAATTCTTTAGGGCATCTTCGATACTATTTTTAAATATTATACCAATATTTTTAGTTGAATCTATCCTTTTAGAAGAATTGGTATTTTTACTTTTAATTTTATAAAGTGAATTTTTTGATGGAATAATAAATCCCATAAACATGCAAGATAGAAGATTAGAAAGCAATAATATATAGCCAATCTTAGCACTAAGCATCATAGAAGCACCTACTGAACCTATAATAAATAAAGGGCTGGAGTTGGAAGCTATATTTAGCAACCTTTCACAGGTATTTAAATCAATTAGATTCTTTTCATATAAATCACAAGTATATCGTGCGCCTAAGGGGTAACCGCATAATATACTAATTAACAGTGCAAAATTACATTCTTTGGTCAGTTTTAATGGTTTGCAAATTATATTACCTAATAATTTAGAATAAATATGAATACCATCGTAGCTTATTATAATATTTATTACGACTAAAAATGGGAAAAGAGAGGGAAAAACAGCATTGAAAAACAATTTTGCACCAGATATAGTGTACTTTATACAAATATTTGGTGCTAATATTATTTGGAGAATAGCAAGGGAACAAATTATTGTTATTAAAATATTTATATTCAAAGTTTTAAATAGTTTAAACAATAAAAACATTATGAGAAGTAATATTATAACTAATAGTAACTTCAATTTTAAACCCCTTTTAAAGTATTTCTGTATTAAATATATTTGAATTTTAATAAACTTATGTATTGAAGTGGTTAAAATAAAATAAATACTACTATATTTTTATGATAGTACTATTTATTTTATTTAATCTACAATTATTGGGGATATTAAATAATCACTATTAGGATTTATACTGCTATTTATTATGCTGTAAGCTCTTGTAGACTGAATATCTAGCTGCAAGGTATCATTTTGCTCTTTAGGGAGTTTAGTATAAAGTGGAATGCTACTGTTTGATTTTATAGATTTTAGAATTGATTTTCCCTTTGAATTAAATCCTAAGACACGTGCATAAGGGCAAGCCATTGCTCTTAATTTTTTGGAATCAAAGCTATCAAATCCTATAAAATATTGGCATAATATCCTGCTAATTCGGGTATATGTGTAGCGTTTACTTTTTATATCTTCTAGGGCGCTTCCGTAGCTTAAATTGTTTTGTAAGGACTTAATAATCTTATTATCAATACCCTCTGACACGTCTGGTAAGTTTACTAATGAGTTTTTTGATGTAGCAGATTTATGTTTTATGTACGGAAACATGGAATCTTCAAAGGTGAATCCGTAATTATTTGAGTATAAATTTAAGATTTCAGCTAATACTGAATTTGGAACATGACCTTCTAGCTCCCCTAGTGAACCATTTTCTTTAATGAATTTTCTTATAGCCGTGGCACTTGAAAATTCATTATGCAACATGTTACTGTTATAGGATGCACCTTCTCTTTTTAAGGTATAGGGTTTAATTGAACTATTTAACTTTATTAAGCTTTTGCAATACTCAATACCTAGTATATTATTAGGAGATTTAAGAAAATCCTCCAATAATAATTTTGATATGTCATTTTTTGAATTAATTAAATAATCATAAAGTGCATTAGATCTAGCTCGTGGGTAGACAATACCTTTGGATAAATAAGTTTTTAATAATGATTTAAATTCAATAGGTTCTTTAAGCAGTATATTGGAAATATCGTATATGTCCTTTATATTCCCCTGTTCGCTACCAAAACAAATATTATCCACTATACCTAAGCTATTTAGAAGACTTACAGAGCCATAGGAAAAAAAGTCTGCTGAAGATACACTGTAAATTGCGGGTAGTTCTATTACTAAATCTACTCCATTGTTTAGTGCCATTCTAGTTTTTGTCCATTTATCTATAGTAGATGGAATTCCTCTTTGCGCAAAATTCCCACTCATAACACAGATTAATGCATCACAATTTGTGATTTCTTTGGTTTTATTAATATGATACACGTGACCATTATGCAATGGGTTATATTCAACAATTATACCTGAAATATTCATTTAATCACCTCATGAAAGCTTATATAAATATAAGTAGATAAAATACCACCATACTAAATATAAGCTAAAATTTATGTATAAAAATAAGCTGAAGAAAAAGCAGAAAAATATTATTTTGGAGTGCTGTGAAAACTTCTATTTATTAATTTATATTATATAATACAAATTTAAAAAAGCATATATATACAAGGATAAAATAAAAATAAGAGAAAATTACGAATATGGCGAATAAATAAAATACAATATATGTAGTGGATTTTCATATTTTAGGTTGAAATGTATACCAGAAAAGTAGTATATTATTAGTGTATATAAGTTGATAATAAGTGAGAGGAGAAATAAGAATGGCATTTATAGAGAAAATATGTAAAATGGCAAAATCAGATGTGAAAATAATAGCACTTCCAGAAGGTGAGGAAGAAAGAACTATAAGAGCTAGTGAAATCATAAAAAATAATTCAATAGCTGAGGTAATATTAATAGGTGATTTAACTGTAATAAAAACAAAAGCAACTGAGCTTGGAGTTAACCTTGAGGGGATAGAAATTGTAAATCCAAAAACTTCTCAAAAAACTGAGGGATATGCAAAGGCGTTTTATGAATTAAGAAAAAATAAAGGAATGACTCCGGAAAAAGCCGCAGAGACATTAAAGGATCCACTGTATTTTGGAACCATGATGGTTAAAATGGGAGATGCGGATGGATTGGTATCAGGAGCAGTACATACTACAGGAGATTTACTTAGACCTGGAATGCAAATTATTAAAACTGCACCGGGAATTAAGGTTGTTTCAAGTTTCTTTATAATGGAATTACCTACCAATGAATATGGTGAAGATGGACTGCTTTTATTTGCAGATTGTGCTGTCAATCCAAATCCTAATGCAGAGGAATTAGCGTCTATAGCTATAAGTACTGCAGATAATGCAAAATGTTTATGTAATTTTGAACCTAAGGTTGCAATGTTATCTTTTTCAACTATGGGAAGTGCAAAGCATGAATTAGTTGATAAAGTTGCAAAAGCTACTGAAATTGCAAAAAATGCTAGACCAGATTTACAAATTGATGGAGAGCTTCAACTAGATGCAGCTATAGATATTAGTGTAGCAAAACAAAAAGCACCAAATAGCACTGTAGCTGGAAATGCAAATGTATTAGTCTTCCCAGATTTACAATCTGGAAATATTGGGTACAAATTAGTACAAAGATTTGCAAAAGCTGAAGCTATTGGACCAGTTTGTCAAGGGTTTGCAAAGCCAATAAATGATTTATCAAGAGGATGCAGTGTGCAAGATATAGTTAATGTTGTTGCTGTAACTGCAGTTCAAGCTCAAATTCAAAAATAGTTTTATATATATTCAAAAACACATACAGCTCGGGAGGCGAATTTAATGAAAATATTAGTTATAAACTGTGGAAGTTCATCATTAAAGTATCAATTAATAAACATGGAAAATGAAGAATGCTTAGCGCTTGGACTCGTAGAAAGAATAGGGATAGAAGGATCAATATTAACTCAAAAGGCAAGTGGAGAGAAATATATTATTGAAGAGTCCATGAAAGATCATACGGATGCAATTAGACTAGTACTTGGAGCACTTGTAGATCCGAAGTATGGTGTCATTAAAGAACTATCAGAAATTGGCGCTGTGGGACATAGAATTGTTCATGGTGGAGAAAAATATGCTTCATCAGTTATAGTTAATGATGAAGTTATGAAGAACCTTAAGGAATGTTCAAAACTTGCACCACTTCACAATCCAGCTAATATAATTGGAATCAATGCTTGTAAAGCATTAATGCCAAGTACTCCTATGGTAACTGTATTTGATACTGCATTCCATCAAACAATGCCAGAGGTTGCATATGTATACCCACTACCATATGAGCTTTATACTAACAATGGTGTTAGAAAATATGGCTTCCATGGTACATCTCATAAATATGTTTCAGAAAAAGCAGCAGAAATGATGGGTAAAGATATAAAAGATTTAAAATTAATAACTTGCCACTTAGGAAATGGTGCAAGTATTTCTGCTATAAAAAATGGTAAATCTATAGAAACAAGTATGGGATTTACTCCACTTGAAGGAATAGCTATGGGAACTAGATGTGGAAGCATAGACCCAGCTATAATAATATATATAATGCAAGAGTTAAATTTAACAATTGATGAAGTAAATGATTTAATGAATAAAAAATCAGGAGTTTTGGGAATATCTGGAGTAAGTAGCGATTTTAGAGATATAGAAAAAGCTGCATGGGAAGATGGAAATCATAGAGCTCAATTGGCACTTGATATATTCTCATACAAAGTTAAGAAATTCATAGGATCTTATGCTGCAGTAATGGGTGGCGTAGATGCAATTATATTCACAGCTGGACTTGGCGAAAACTCTCCAGAAACAAGAGAAGACGTATGTAATGGCTTAGAATTTTTGGGAGCAGTTTTAGACAAATCTAAGAATAAGGTTCGCGGAAAAGCTGTGGAATTAAATACAGTGGATTCTAAAACTAAAATATTTGTTATACCAACAAATGAAGAATTAGTAATTGCAAGAGACACGCAGGCTTTAATAAAATAAAGACTTTAATAAAGTCATTGTTAGTTGTTATGATAAATAAATCTTGACTTTTTACTGTATTGTTTATATAATAGTCTGTGTTTGATGTAAGTAAAAAACTATTTAGTTAGGAGGGACGCAGAAGCTTTGCTCGAGCTGTATATTTTTTATACAAGGTATAAAGTTTTTCTTTATATGAGAAAAAACTAAATGTTATTTAGTTTTTCAGAGTGGATGATATGGTAATAGATGTTTCAGAATTGTTTAGTAATAAAAACACAAGAAAAAAAATTCATTTAGATTTAGAAAAAGATAAGTTTTTTTATGAAAATGAATTTGTACAATTTTCTAAACCAGTTAAGTTAGATTTGATTTTAAAACCTAACGGTGATGAAATAGATTTATCTGGGGAAATAGAGACAGAACTATTGCTTGCTTGTTCTAGGTGTCTTGAGACTTTTTCATATTCAGTAAACATTGAATTAAATGAGAGATTGTCGAAAACTCTAAAGAGTGAAGATGAGGATATTATTTTTATTAATAATGATAGATTAGATTTAGATGAAATCGTGGAAAATAATATCATTTCTATGTTGCCTATAAAACGACTTTGTAGTAAAGGTTGTAAAGGCTTATGCCATCATTGTGGAATTAATTTGAATCATAGTACGTGTAAATGTGCTATTGACGATGTTGATCCAAGGTTGGCAAAATTAAAAGAACTGTTTTTAACTGATTAAGGAGGTGTTACAATGGGAAATCCAGCTAGAAAATTTTCTAAAGGTAGAAGAGATTCTCGAAGAGCGCAAACATTTAAACTTGGTTTACCGGGAATAGTTGAGTGTCCTCAATGCCACGATATGAAACTTTCTCACAGAGTATGTAAAAACTGTGGTTATTACAAAAATAGAGAAGTTATTGTTATGGAACCAAAATAAAAAGAAAGTCGAAAGACTTTTTTTTTATTATATAAGTATAATTATGGTAAATAAAATATAATTATATTTCAATCTGGTATTAATAATACTAGAAATATTTGCACTATATAGTATATAATATATATAAATATAATTTATATATATTATATTTATTTATAAGGCAAATTCAAAGTGAGGTTTTAAAATGGTAGTTGTTGTAGATGGCATGGGTGGAGATTTTTCTCCAAGTGCTGTGGTTGAAGGTTGCGTTGAGGCTTTAAAAGAATATGATATAGATATATTAATAACTGGGTCTGAGGAATTAATTCGATGCGAGCTATTGAAATATACATATGATTGTAATAGAATAAAAATTGTTGATGCCAAAGAGGTTATTAGTACAAGCGAACATCCAGTAATGGCTATTAAGCGCAAAAAAGATTCAAGCCTTGTAAAAGCATTGAATCTTGTAAAAAGTGGGGATGCAGATGCTATTATTTCAGCAGGAAGCACTGGTGCATTTTTAGCTGGCTCTACGCTTATAGTAGGAAGGATAAAAGGCATAGATAGACCTGCACTTGCACCTATAATGCCAGGTAAGAATGGCCCGTTTATGATAATTGACTGTGGAGCTAATGCAGAATGTAAGCCTCATTATTTAGTGCAATTTGGACTTATGGGTAAAACATATTTCGAAAATATTCTTAAAATATCAAATCCATCTGTAGGCCTTGTAAATATAGGAACTGAGGAAGAAAAGGGTAATGAACTTTCTAAATCAGCTCATAAACTACTTAAAGAAGCAAATTTAAATTTTGTAGGAAATGTGGAAGCTAGAGAAATACCAACTGGAGATACTAATATTTTGGTATGTGATGGGTTTGTAGGAAATGTAATTTTAAAATTATACGAAGGCGCAGTTGCTAATATATTTGATATATTAAAAACCGGTATAATGAGTTCCTTTAGAACCAAGCTTGGAGGAATGTTATTAAAACCAGTCTTTAAAAAGTTTAAAGCTGATTTTGACTATAAAGAATATGGTGGTGCTGCTTTTCTAGGAGTAAATGGGATTTGTATAAAAGCTCATGGGAGTTCAGATGCCAAAGCTTTTAAAAATGCCATTAAACAGGCTGTAATATTTAATGAAAATAATGTTGTAGAAAAATTAAAATTGGAAATTGAAAAATTATCTGAGCAAGAAAAAAATATAAGTAATAATTTGCAATAAATATATTTTAGAGAAAGTTAAGGAGGTGAAAATATTATGTTTGAAAAAATTAGAGCTACTATAGCATCACAGTTAAGTATAGATGAAGAAGAAATAAAAATGGAATCATCTTTTATGAATAATTTAGGAGCTGATTCTCTTGATATCGTTGAATTAATCATGGCATTGGAAGAAGAGTATGAAATAGAAATTCCAGATGAAGATGTTGAGAAAATTGCTACTGTAGGCGATGTAGTAGAATATATTAAAGCCCACACCGAAGAATAATATAAGGCTCCGCAGTATTGCGGGCCTTTAGCTTTTTCAAACTTATTTTTGAATTTATTATAAAAATCAAATCTAGTTATTTTAACGACAGTTCAGAAGGAAAGTACCCTGCTTCTATAAGTGAGAGTCACATACTTCAACAAAAGGAAAACGTCAGTGGGAATTTAAATCTCATTCTGAAGTCGTTAATGGCAGCTCCGCAGGAGATGATTTATTAGGTTTGGCGGAGTAAATTGAATAATAAACTTGATAAATATGGCTAAGGTGCATAGAATAAAAAATATTTAAATAAAATTCCTAAAAGGAGCAATGATTAATGAAGTGCGATATAAAATTACAGGACCTTGAGAACCAGCTAGGACTAAATTTTAGGGATAAGGAGTTATTAAAAACCGCAATAACCCATAGTTCCTTTGCAAATCAGAAAAAAAAAGTTGAATTTAATGAAAGACTTGAGTTTCTCGGAGATTCAGTGTTACAACTTATTATATCCGAATACTTATACACTAATTTCACTGAAAAGTATGAAGGATATCTAACTAAAATTAGGTCCCTAATTGTTTGCGAAAATTCACTGTGTGATATTGCAAGTGGATGGAACCTTGGAATGTATATGAACATGAGCAAAGGTGAAGAAATTACTGGTGGCAGAAATAGGGTTTCAATATTGGCTGATTGCGTTGAAGCAGTAATAGCTGCTGTATACTTAGACTCCGGAATAGAATATTCAAAGACTTTTATACTTACTAACTTTAAAGCAACTATTGATAAAGCGATTAGTAATGAGATAGTTTTGGATTACAAGACTAAGCTTCAGGAAATATTACAGCAAAATGGAGAAGTTCATATTTGCTATGAACTTGTAAAATTTGAAGGACCACCGCATAAAAGAAAATTTTTTGTTGACGTATTAATAAATGGTTCTGTAAGTGGATCAGGTCAAGGGCTTAGTAAAAAAGAAGCAGAGCAAAATGCAGCCAAAGAAGTTATGATAAGTCGGGAGGATATGCATGAGTAATTTGCATTACATTATTCCAATTTTCGTTCCACATGAAGGCTGTCCACATGATTGTGTGTTCTGTAATCAAAATAGCATAACAGGAACAAAATCAAAAGTTGATGCAGCTTATGTGGAGAAAACAGTAAATGAATATTTAAAAACAATAAACAATGATGAAGCTATTATTGAGGTATCATTTTTTGGAGGAACTTTTACAGCTATAAAAACAGAAAAGCAGATAGAACTTCTAACTGTTGCGAAGAAGTTTAAAGATAGTAACAAAATAAAATTCATTAGGTTATCTACAAGACCAGATTATATTGACGATAGTGTACTCCGTATACTTAAACAATACACTGTAGATATTATAGAACTAGGAGTGCAGTCCATGGACGAGGAAGTGCTATTAAAATCAGGCAGAGGGCATACTGCAAAAGATGTAGAGCTTGCTTCAAAACTTATAAAGGAATATGGTTTTATCTTAGGGCATCAAATTATGATAGGTCTGCCAGGAGATAAAATAAACAAAGATATAGATACAGCTAAAGGTGTTATTGCTCTTAAGCCGGATATTTGTAGAATATATCCGGCGCTTGTAATTAAAGATACGCCTATGGAAAAAATGTATGAAAATCAAACATTCAAACCTTATTCATTAAGTGAGGCAGTAAATATAAGCAAAATAATTTACATTATGATGATGGCAAACAAAATAAATGTTATTAGAATAGGATTGCAGCCCACTGAAGAAATCTCAGAGGGTAATGATTTAGTTGCAGGACCATTTCATCCCGCATTTAGAGAGTTGGTTGAAGGCAGTATATATAATGATATACTATATGATGTTATAATGAATAATGTTAAAAATGATCACACTGTTAATAAGGTTTTAGTTAAAATAAATCCAAAAGACATTTCAAAACTTTACGCTAATGGTAAAAGCTTTTTTTATGACATAAAGAAACAAATAGCTACAATTTTAATAGAAGTATTTCAAGATATCACTATAGAACGTGGAAGTATTAGAGTATGCATAGGAGAAAAATGTATTAATATGACCATATATGAATATGCACATGCAAAATATAAAAAAGGATTTTAATTTACTGTATAGAATATATTACCTATAGTACTTGTAACAAGGAATTTAGTAGGGGGTAATATATGATGGAAGTATTAAAGGTGTCGGCAAATTCACAACCTAAATCAGTAGCAGGAGCATTAGCAGCAGCACTAAGGGGAAATTCAATTGCGCAGTTACAAGCTGTAGGTGCGGGGGCCGTTAATCAAGCTGTAAAAGCTATTGCAATTACAAGGGGGTTTGTTGCACCCAATGGTATGGACTTAGTAGTAGTTCCAGCTTTTGTGGAAATAAGCATAGATGGAGAAAAAAGGACAGCTATAAAATTCATAGTTGAACCAAGATAAGAAAACCGTGCATGCACGGTTTTCTTAATTTATTGTTAGTCTAGCAATTGATATTTTCATGTAAATGCTATAGACTATATAATAGGATAATTTTGAATTATACATATAAGCTCTAACAGTTAGCACATTAAATAAAGGATATATTACGATTACTAAATTTGTAGTAATATATACTTTTATTTTTTATATTAAAGGTATTACAAAATAAAAATATGAGGTGAATTATGAATAAGAAAAAAAGAGATAAGTATACAAAGGTAATGATTTATGCAGTGGTTATAATTTTTACATTAAGTTTTGTACTACCCGTGTTATTTAGGTAAAATAGGAGAGTGTTATCGTGTTTTTAAAATCTATTGAAATAAGAGGATTTAAATCCTTTGCAGATAAAACAGAATTAACATTTAAGAAGGGTATTACAGCGGTGGTAGGACCTAATGGTAGTGGTAAAAGCAATATTTCTGATGCTGTTAGATGGGTTCTTGGAGAACAAAGTGTAAGAAATCTAAGAGGAGATAAGATGGAGGACGTTATATTCGCAGGCACACAGTTTAGGAAACCTGTTAGCCTTGCACAGGTTGCCTTGACACTAGATAATAGTGATTGCGAATTGGATATTGATTATTCCAATGTCACCATCTCTAGAAGATTATATCGCTCTGGAGAAAGTGAATATTTAATAAACAATACATCTTGTAGATTAAAAGATGTTCAACAACTTTTTATGGATACAGGCATAGGAAAAGAAGGATACTCTATTATTGGTCAAGGTAAAATTGATGCTATATTAAGTGGAAAAACTGAAGAAAGAAGAAAATTATTTGAAGAGGCTGCAGGAATTGTGAAGTTTAAGAGCAGAAAAGAAGAAGCGGAAAAGAGATTAGACATCACCAAGCAGAATCTTATTAGAATAGAAGATATATTAAGTACTTATGAAGAAAGATTAGAACCATTAATGAATGAAAGTGAAAAGGCAAAGAAATTTTTAAAATTTTTCGAACAATTAAAAAGTAAAGAAGTTAGCATAATAATTGATTCTATAAATAAAGTTGAAAAAAAAATTAAAATAACGCAAGAAGAATGTTCTAGATTAAAGCTAGAAGTTATAAAAATTACAGGTGAAAAAAACCAGTTAAAGCAGGATGTTGAATACTGGAATAGTGAATTTGAAAAGTTTGACAATAAGAATCGGGAAGAAAAGCAACTATATTATAACAATAAGTTAATTTACCAAAATAGTATTTCAGAAATAAATATTTTAAATGAGAGAATAGAAAATTTGGTAAAACTAATCAATAAGACATCAAAGGACAGCGATGGCATTAATGAAAAACTGTCAGATTTTAAACTTAATCTACATGGAATAGAGAATTCTTTAAGTAATATAAAAAACACTCAAATAGAAATAGAAGAAAAAATTCAATCTGAGGAAATAAAAATTAAGATTATCGAAAAAAATATAGAAGTTGAAAATACTGAGGCTAAATCTCTTAAGGAAGAAGAACAAAAAAGCATTGAGAAAACCATTTTATTTACTAATAGATTATTAATTTTAAATAATAATATAGATAGTGCTAAAAAAAGGATAGCTTTTTTGAAAAGTAATATTGAAGATTTTAGTAATTTAATACAAGTTAATGCAACTACAAAAATAATGTTTCAGAGCCAAATGGAAGAATTTAAAGAGAAAATACTCAATTATGAGGGTATACTCCTGGAAAACAAGCAAAAGATTAGTAAACTTCAAAAAGATTTAAATAACCATGAAATAACTATGAAAAATTGTAATTTTAAAATAAATAAAAATGAAGCTAATTTTAATGTGCTAAATGCTTTAGAAAAGAAGCATGAAGGGTATAATAAATCAGTAAAAAATTTAATGCAGCATATTAGTGAAGGTAAAGTAGGCAATATTAATGAATGCTTTGTACTTGGAGAAGTTATAAAAGTTGAAAAAAACTTAGAAGTAGCTATAGAAATTGCTTTAGGTGGAACAATATCACACATGATAACTAAAGATGAAATTGTGGCAAAACTATTAATTACATATTTGAAGGTAAATAATCTTGGACGTGCAACATTTTTGCCTTTAAACATTATTAAAGGTAAAAAGCTCACAATTGATATTGAAACTAAAAATAATCCTGGTTTTGTTGGAATTGCTAGCGAACTAATAGGCTATGATGAAAAGTTTAGTGAAGTAATTTCTTTTATACTTGGTAGAACAATTATATGTAAAGATATGGACTCAGCTCTAAACATTTCTAAAAAAAATAATTATAGATATAAAATAGTGACATTATCAGGAGAGGTTATAAACCTTGGTGGATCATTAACTGGTGGAAGTGTATATTCAAAAACCTCAAGTATAATTGGACGAAAAAGGGAACTACAAGAACTGGCTAAAGATTTAAATATCTTAAAAGGTGAATCACTTATCTATTTAGAAAAAATTAAACAAAATAAATCTGAAATTTTAAGGTTAGAACAAGAAAATACAAACTTAAAGGATAATATTCATTTAGAAAATATTGAAAAAACAAAAATGGAAGCTAGAATAAATACAATAGAAGATGAAACAAATAGGCTTAAAAATAATATGAGGAATTTAAACACTGAAAAATTGTCAGAAGAGAGTAAACTAAAAAATGACAATAGTGAAGTGGAAGAAAAGAATATGTCTGTTTGTAAATTGACACGTTCAAAAGATGAAATACAGCAAAAACGAAGTGCGGCTTTTTTAAAATTAAAAGATAGATTACAAGAAATTGAAAATATAAAAGCATCTATTATTGATGCTAAGATAAAAAAAGCTGGAGTCGACGAAACAATACGTAATAAGGTTTCTGAAATTCAAAGGTTAAATGAGGAAATGTTAGTATACAATAAAAAAATAATAATATGTTCTAAAGAAATACAAGAAGCAATGGAAAATAAGAATATAAGTGAAGATGAAATAAAAAGTGGTGAAGAAAAAGCAAGTGAAATAAAGGCAACATTAGAAAATATGGAAAAAAACTTTGAAGAGAGTGAAATTCAAAGAATTAAAATTAAAGAAAAAATAAAAATAAGTCTGGAACAGTTAGAGAATGTTTCGCAAATCCTAGAAAAAAGCGAGAAAGATTCCTATAAAAGTGAGTTGATTCTTGAGAAAATAGGTACGGAAAAGGATAATTACTATCAAAAATTGAATGAAGACTTTGAATTAACCTATGCAGAAGCGTTAGAATTTAAAAATGAAATTGATGATATTGATAAGCTTAAAAAAGAAATTTTAATACTAAAAGGGAATATATCCATGCTGGGAAAAGTTAATGTAGGCGCTATTGAGGAGTATAAAGAAGTAAAAGAGAAATTTACTTTTATGGATGTGCAAAAACAAGACTTAGTGTTATCTAAAGATGAATTATTAACGGTAATATGTGAAATGACCAAAAAAATGAAAGAGATATTTGCAGAAAACTTTGATATATTAAGGCAAAATTTTCACGAAACCTTTGTAGAATTGTTTAAAGGCGGAAGTGCGGATTTAATACTTACAGAAGGTGATGAACTTACAGCTAAAATTGATATTAACGTACAACCACCAGGAAAAAAACTCCAAAACATAAGTTTAATGTCTGGTGGGGAGAAAGTGCTATCCGCCATTGCATTATTATTTGCTATTTTAAAGATGAAACCAACGCCCTTTTGCATTTTAGATGAAATTGAGGCAGCTCTTGACGATGCAAACGTAGTTAGATATGCAGAGTTTTTAACGAAATTCTCTGATAATGTTCAGTTCATTATAATAACTCACAGAAAAGGAACCATGGAAGCTAGTGATGTAATGTATGGGGTTACCATGGAGGAAAAGGGAGTATCAAAAATAGTGTCTGTGGATTTTAACAAGTAAAAAGTAGCAAAGTTATAATAAATGTAAGACTAAAAGGAGGACTAAAAATGTTCGGAGGATTTTTTGACAAACTAAAAGATGGTCTAACTAAAACTAGAAATAGCATAACTGAAAAAGTTAGTGAAGTGTTAAACTTAGCCATTAGAATTGATGATGAATTATATGAGGAACTAGAAGAAATATTAATAACAGCAGATATAGGTGCAGAGACTTCTATTTATGTTATTGAGAAACTTAAAAAAAAGGTAAAGGAAAATAAAATAAAAGATCCAACAGAGATTAGACCTTGTTTAAAAGAAGTTTTAATTGAATTATTAGGGGAAGATGAGAATTCAATAAACCCTAAAAATTTACCAAAGGTAATGCTCATAATTGGTGTTAATGGTGTTGGAAAAACTACTTCTATTGGAAAAATCGCCGCAGCACTAAAAGCTGAAAAATATAAAGTTCTCATTGCAGCAGCAGATACATTCAGAGCAGCAGCAATTGACCAGTTAGAGGTTTGGAGTAGTAGAGCTTCTGTGGAACTTATAAAACATCAAGAGGGCTCGGATCCGGCTGCTGTAGTTTTTGATGCTGTTCAAGCAGCAAAAGCAAGAAAAGTTGATGTGCTTATTTGTGATACTGCAGGTAGACTTCATAATAAAAAAAATCTTATGGATGAACTGGCAAAAATAAATAGGGTAATTCAGAGGGAGTATAGTGAGGCTAATATGGAAACTTTATTAGTTCTTGATGCTACAACTGGTCAAAATGGTGTAGAACAAGCTAAACAATTTATGGCGATATGTCCTATAGATGGGATAATACTAACTAAATTGGATGGTACCGCTAAAGGCGGTGTTGTAATATCAATAAAAAAACAACTTAATATACCTGTAAAATATATAGGCGTTGGTGAAGGTATAGATGATTTGCAAGAGTTTAATTCAAGAGATTTTGTAGAGGCACTGTTTTAAAATGAATACTTTTTAGGTTAATTTATAAAAATATTAAACTGTTAAGTAAAACTACTTGACAGGGTCTTTGAATTCTGATATTATATGACTTGTGAGCAGGGTGATTAAATGGAAAAAAGATTTGAAATTTCCCTATTATTTGATTTTTATGGTGAGTTGCTTACTGAAAAGCAAAGAGATATAATGGATTTATATTTTAATAATGATTTGTCTCTATCAGAAATAGCCGAGATAAACAATACTAGTAGGCAGGCTACTCATGATACAATTAAAACATGTGAAAAAGTGCTTTTAGTATATGAAGAGAAATTAAAATTATTAAATAAAGACCATAAACTAAAAGAAACTTTAAAAAACATTATATTAGAATTAGATAATTTACAAATTGATATAAAAGATGAAAAAATGAATCAGCTTATATATGATATAAAAGCTCAGATTAGTGAAAACATTTAGGAGGTTTATTATGGCTTTTGAAGGATTATCTTCTAAGTTACAAGATACCATAAAAAAATTAAAAGGTAAGGGTAAGCTTTCCGAAAAAGATATTAAAGAAGCTATGAGAGAAGTAAAATTAGCATTGCTTGAGGCAGATGTTAATTATAAAGTAGTTAAGGATTTTGTGAAAAATGTTAGTGAAAAGTGTTTAGGTAATGGAGTGTTAGAAAGCTTAACACCTGGGCAACAGGTTATCAAAATTGTTAATGATGAGTTAACTAATTTAATGGGTAATGCAGAAAGTAAATTAGAGTTTTCTGTAAATGGATTAACAGTAATAATGCTGGTAGGTCTTCAAGGTGCTGGTAAAACTACAATGGGTGGAAAACTTGCTCTTTCATTGAAGAAGAAAAACAAAAAACCACTATTAGTTGCCTGCGATGTATATAGACCAGCTGCAATTAAACAATTGCAGGTAGTAGGAAAGCAAATTGATATTCCGGTATTTACTATGGGAGATAAGGTTAGTCCTGTAGATATAGCAAAAGCGTCCTTAGCATTTGCCAAGGATAATGGTAATAATGTAGTTATAATAGATACAGCAGGAAGACTTCATATAGATGAAAATTTAATGGAAGAACTTCAAAATATAAAATCCAGTGTGCAGCCAAGTGAAATAATGCTTGTTGTAGATTCTATGACAGGACAAGATGCAGTTAATGTAGCAGAAAGTTTTAACTCGCAGCTAGATATAACTGGAGTGATTTTGACTAAATTAGATGGAGATACAAGAGGTGGAGCGGCGTTATCTATTAAAGCAATGACTGGCAAATCTATAAAATTTGTTGGTGTTGGTGAAAAAATGAATGATTTAGAAGTTTTTTACCCAGATAGAATGGCATCAAGGATACTTGGTATGGGTGATGTACTTTCATTAATAGAAAAGGCACAGCAAGCTATAAATGAAGATGAAGCAAAAGAACTTGGAAATAGAATGCTTTCTCAAGAATTTAATTTAGATGACTATTTAGCAATGATACAGCAGATGAAAAAGCTTGGACCATTAAACAAGATACTTGAAATGATGCCAGGTGCTAATAAAAAAGAATTGCAGGGTTTAGATTTGTCCAAAAGCGAAAAGGACATGGGAAAAGTTGAAGCTATTATAAAATCAATGACTTCATCAGAAAGAAAACATCCTAGTATGATTAGTAGCTCTTCTTCTAGAAAAAAGAGAATTGCAAATGGGTCAGGAACTTTGGTACAACAGGTAAATAAGTTGTTGAAGGATTTTGAAATGGCGAAGAAAATGATGAAGCAAGCAAAAGGATTCCAAAAGCCTGGTAAAAAAGGTTTATTTGGTAAAATGCCTTTTTAATAAAAAAACTTTGGTAGTGAATAAATTTAAGGAGGTGATATACATGGCAGTTAAAATAAGATTAAAAAGAATGGGTGCTAAACATGCTCCATTTTATAGAGTAGTAGTTGCAGATTCAAGAGCACCTAGAGATGGAAGATTTATCGAAGAAATAGGATACTATAACCCAACAACAGAGCCAACAACTATTAAAATTGATGTTGAAAAAGCAGCTAGTTGGATTAAGAATGGTGCACAACCTTCTGATACAGTTAAAAGATTACTTAAAAAAATAGCAGTCAACTAGAAAAGTTTGTAAGTAATGAATGGAGGAGTTTTCCATGAAACAGTTACTTGAAGTATTGGCAAAGTCTTTAGTTGATAAACCAGAAATGGTAGTAGTAAACGAAGTAGCACATGAGCATACAGTAGTTCTTGAATTATCTGTTGCTCATGAGGATATGGGGAAAGTTATAGGAAAACAAGGTAGAATAGCTAAAGCTATTAGAACTGTTGTAAAGGCAGCTGCTGTTAAAGAAAATAAAAAAGTAGTTGTTGAAATAAAGTAAGAGTTGGGTTCTGCCTAACTCTTATTTTAATTAAATATTGGGGTTTATCTACAAGGAAAATTTAAATAAATAATTTTTATTGTTAAAATTATAGTTATTCATATAAGCAATATTGAAAGGAGGGTTTTAAATGAAAGATTTTATGAGTGTAGGTCAGATTGGTAAAACACATGGATTAAAAGGTGAAGTTAAAGTTTTTTCACTAACAGATTCGCTTGAAAGATTTAAAAAATTAAAAAGTGTGTATATTGATGGGGAAATTAGAAAAGTTGAAGGTTGTAAACTTCAAGCAGATAAAGCAATACTAAAAATTGAAGGTATAGACAGCATAGAACAGGCAGAATTATATAGAAACAAGTATTTGATGATTAGTCGTGAAGATGCTATTAAACTTCCGGAGGGTAGCTATTATGTAGCTGACCTTATAGATTGCAGTGTTTATGACTCAGAGGGAGAAGAACTAGGAAAAGTATTTGATGTTCTTCATACTCCAGGTAATGATGTATATTGGGTTAAGGGAAATAAAGAAGTGCTTATTCCAGTACTTAAGGATATCGTAATTAGTATAGATATTGATAAACGCGAGATAATAATTAAGCCAGTGAATGAATGGCAAGAATGAAAATAGATATTTTAACTCTATTTCCTGAAATGTTTGAAATTTTCAACCAAAGTATCATTGGAAGAGCCATAGAGAAAAATATACTGGATATTACACCTCATAATATTAGGGATTATGCCTTAAATAAGCACAAAAAAGTAGATGATTACCCTTATGGTGGTGGAGCAGGAATGGTAATGCAAGCTCAACCACTAGTTGATAGTATTAAGGATGTTAAATTGCATAATGCTGGAAAGGTAATATTTTTGGGGCCAAGAGGGGTTACATTTACTCAAGAAATTGCAAAGCAGCTATGCGAGGAAAGTGAATTGATATTCATATGTGGTCATTACGAAGGTATTGATGAGCGAACCTATGATTATATAGATATGGAGCTATCTCTGGGCGATTATGTTTTGACAGGTGGAGAAATGGCATGTATTCCTATAGTGGATAGCATTTGTAGGTTAATTCCAGGGGTATTATCTAGTAGTGAGAGCTATACAGAAGAATCTTTTTATGATGGAGTATTAGAATATCCTCAATATACAAGACCGGAATCTTTTGAGGGCATTCTGGTACCACAGGTATTGACCTCAGGACATCATGAAAACGTACGAAAGTGGAGAAGAGTGCAGTCACTTTTAATAACTAAAGAAAAAAGGCCTGATATGTTTGAAAAGCTTAAACTTACCAAGGAAGATAAAAAACTATTAAGTGTAGAATTAGAAAAAAAGTAGTATAAGCAACAAAGATTTATTTGAAATAAAATAAATAATATCATATATATGGGTATAAAAAATATTTTTATGTTGATATATATATATATATATGATAAAATGTAGCTTGTGCTAGTACGGACGGTCCTCTGCCCATATTATAATGAGTATGAACGTCACAATAAAATTTTAGGAGGGAATGCACATGTTAGAAATTATAAGAGAAATAGAAGCAGAACAAATTAGAACAGACTTACCGAAATTTGGTGCAGGTGATACTGTTAAAGTTCACATCAAAATCAGTGAAGGTAACAAAGAAAGAATTCAAGTATTTGAAGGAACTGTTCTTAAAAGACAAAATGGCGGTTTAAGAGAAACTTTCACAGTAAGAAGAGTAGCATCTGGTGTTGGTGTTGAAAAAACATTCCCAGTAAACGCTCCAGTTATTGAGAAAATTGAAATCGTAAGATTAGGTAAAGTTAGAAGAGCTAAACTATTCTACTTAAGAGATAGAGTTGGTAAGGCTGCAAAAGTTAAAGAAAGAATGAGATAAAATTGGGGGCTGCAGAGTCCCTTTTTATTTTTAAGCTACTTTAAGAAGGAAGAGCCTTTATAAGGCTTTATCCATTAAATAGTATGGAAAGGATTTGATAAGCATGAGTATGACCATAAATTGGTTTCCAGGTCATATGGCGAAAACAAGAAGACAAATTCAAGAGAGTTTAAAACTTGTTGATGCTGTAATAGAAATTAGAGATGCAAGAATAGTTAAATCAAGTGCCAATCCACAAATTGATGAGATTTGTAAAGATAAGCCCAGAGTCATTTTATTAAACAAAAGTGATTTAGCTGAAGATAAAGTAACTAAAGAATGGATTAAAAATCTTACAACTGATACTGTAAAACCATTGGCTGTAAATAGTATTACAGGTGAAGGATTAAAAAGTATAAAGCCTATTCTTGATGAATTATTAAAAGAAAAACAAGATAGACAGAGAAAAAAAGGATTAGTTAATATAGTTACTAGAGTTATGGTAGTTGGCATACCTAATGTTGGTAAATCTTCTTTTATAAATAAGTTGGCCAAAAACAATATTGCTAAAACTGGCGATAGACCAGGGGTTACTAAAAGTAAGCAATGGATAAAAACTAGCTTAGGCATAGAACTAATGGATACTCCAGGAGTATTATGGCCTAGATTTGAAGATGAAGAAGTTGGGCTTAATTTAGCATTTACAGGGGCTATAAAAGATGAAATTATGGATATTGAGGAATTAGCCCTTAGATTAATTGAAAGACTTCAGACCAATAATTCACAAAGATTAATGGAAAGATATAAACTTTCAGAAATCATGGAGAATCCACTAGATAATATGGATAACATAGGGAAAAAAAGAGGAGCTGTAATTTCTGGGGGTAACATTGACTATAATAGGATAGCGGTTATGCTTTTAGATGAATTTAGAGGCGGAAAATTAGGTGCTATATCTCTAGAAAGAGTAAAATAAGTTTAAAATATTTTATAAGGATAATCACATTTAATTTTAAATTTATTAAATATACAACTTTCTGTTTAAAAGTAGATTACGAGCATTAATTGCTATCTACTTGTAAAAATAACGGAAGGTTGTCTTTTTTTTAGGATTAATTACGATAAGTTAATATTTCAGCTTGGAAGAAGATAGACAGCTGCGCATGTCATGATTTAAGGAGAAAATGTAATGGAGTTTAATATTGATTTTTCAAACATGAGCTATAGTGAAATACATAATTATGTATTAAAAATTGAAAACGATATCAATAGAGAAAGTATAATAAAAATGTTATTACAAGACGGTAGGAAAACCGTTCAAAAACTAGGTGACAAAATGTATAAAAGCATTGAGTTAAAAGAAAAGGAAATTCAGCGAGTAAAAAAAATGTACGAATTCGATAAAAATTTTGGAAACTATAAATACATTGCTGGGGTTGATGAAGTGGGACGAGGTCCTCTAGCTGGACCTATAGTAGCAGCGGCTGTAATATTAGATTTAAAGGCAAATGAGTCCAGTGATTTAATCCTAAGAGCAAACGATTCTAAAAAATTATCAATAGCTTGCAGAAAAGAACTATCATATATTATTAAAGAAAAAGCCTTAGCCTATAAAATTATTGCTATTGATAATAAAATTATTGATGAAAAGGGTGTTGGATTTTGTAATAATCAAGTGTTTTTAGACTGCTGTGAGGAGATTTCTATTGTGCCTGATTTAGTTTTATCTGATGGATACAAAATAAAAAACTTTTCTAGTTTAAATGAGTTTGTGATAAAAGGAGATACTAAAAGTATAAGTATCGCTTGTGCTTCTATAATTGCAAAAGTATACAGAGATGAACTGATGCTAAAGTATCATGAGGAGTACCCCAATTATGGTTTTGACAGAAATGTTGGATACGGTACACAGGAACATGTGCTTGCAATAAAAAAATATGGAACTACTCCAATACATAGAAAAAGTTTTTTGAGAAACATACTAGAAAATAATAATTAACGAAAAATTTACAAAGGTACTTTTAAATTACAAAAGTGCCTTTGTTTTTTTGCCTAAAATCCCAATTGAAAAGCATCCTGGATATGATTAACTAAAAAATTATTATTATCATGATTCAGTAAGACTTCTATAACATCAAATCTAAAATTATAGTCAATAATATTTTTTCTTAAAATATATACCTCGGCTGTTTTATGAATTTTATGCTGCTTTGAAAAAGTGACTGATTCAGCGGGTACACCAAAATTCGTTGCATATCTAGTTTTGACTTCTATAAAACAAATGTAACCTTTATTTGTGGCTATTAGGTCTATTTCACCACATTTACATCTGAAATTTTTTTCTAAAATTCTATATCCTAAATTTTTTAAGTAATTTTCTGATATACCTTCACCAAGTGATCCGATATCTTTATTGAAAGCCTTCATGAATAAAACACCCTTCCATAAGCTTATTAATTTGTATACTAATAATTATGTACATAAAATTAAAAATTAATGTAAATTTAATTTAATATTAAGTTTACTGAATTTTATTTTGTCAATAATTATGTAATAACAAATAATAAGGGTGAAGGTGATAATATGGCAATACAAATTATGTCTGCTGCATTTACAGGAATTAAAGGGGTTTTAGTTACCGTTGAGATTGATATTACTCGCGGACTCCCTGCGCTAAACATTGTTGGTCTCGCAGATGTTTCGGTTAAAGAATCAAAAGAAAGAGTACGCTCTGCAATACTAAATTCAGGCTTTGATTTTCCAGTAAATAGAATAACTATAAATTTAGCACCAGCGGACCTAAAAAAAGAAGGTTCTCTATTTGATTTACCAATAGCTATAGGTATCCTACTAGCAACTAAACAAATAATAGTTAATGATATTAATGATTATCTTTTTATAGGGGAATTATCACTATCAGGTGGACTTAAAAAAGTAAGAGGATCATTACCGGTAGTCATGGAGGGCATAGAAAATAAAATTGAAAAGTTTATAGTTCCGACGAACAATGCAAAAGAATGTAGTCTTGTTAAAACTGCAAAGATATTTCCTTTAGATAATTTAAAGCAAGTAGTGGATTTTTTGAATTATAAGGATTTAATGCCTTATAAGCAGTGCAGGGATCTAGAGATATTAATTAATGAAGAGTTAGATTATGAGGATGTTATGGGGCAAGAGAGTTCAAAACGTGCCATTGAAGTAGCTGCGGCTGGAGGTCATAATTTGCTTATGTATGGGCCGCCAGGTTCTGGAAAATCAATGATGGCAAAGAGGATTCCCACTATATTACCATCCCTAAGTCAGGAGGAGTCACTGGAGGTTACTAAAATTTATAGTGTTTCTGGAAAGCTTGATGGTAATTGTGGCATCATTCTGCAAAGACCTTTTAGAAATCCCCATCATACTATATCACGGATTGCTTTAGTTGGTGGTGGAAATAAAATAATACCTGGAGAAATATCTTTAGCACATAAAGGGGTATTGTTTTTAGATGAAATATTAGAGTTTAAGAAGAGTGTAATAGAAATATTAAGGCAACCGCTAGAGGAGAGAAAAATCACTATTTCAAGGCATAACGGAACTGTTGAATACCCATCAAATTTTATGTTTGTAAGTGCTTTAAATCCATGCCCTTGCGGATATTACGGCTCTTATGAAAAGCAGTGTAGTTGTAGTGATTATGAAAGACGAAGGTATTTGAGTAAACTGAGTGGACCCTTACTGGACCGCATTGATATTTTTACAGCAGTGAATCTTCTGCCCTATAATAAAATAGCGAGTTCAGCGAATAGCGAAAAATCTGTGATTATAAAAAAAAGAGTTGAAGCAGCAAGAAAAATCCAAGAAAAAAGATTTGGCCAGGATGTAATTCATTGTAATGCAGAAATGGGTCAAAAACTAATTAAAAAATACTGTCATTTAGATAATAGTGTTAGTAAAATCATGGAACTTATGTATGATAAATTCAATCTAAGTTCAAGGGCTTATTCTAGAATTCTTAAGGTAGCTAGGACTATTGCAGATTTGGATAGCAGTAAAAATATTTTAGATATACATATCATTGAAGCTATGCAATACAGAAAATTTATAGATGAGAGAATAATTTAATTAATAAAAAATTAATATACTGGAGGTATAATGATATGAATGATTATGATATATGGTTTTCACTAGCTAAATTAGCCCCTAAAGTTAAGCTGAAATTAATAAATGATTTCCATGACACAGAAAAAATATGGTATTATAGTGTACGTAGCAAAAAAACAGAATATTTTAAAAATAATTTAATGGATATACTAAATAATGCCTGGAATGAAATTGAAATTGCTAATATAAAAACGAGCTTAGAAATAAATGAAATAAAATCAATATCCTATCACGAAGATAAATATCCTAAGAAATTAAAAAATTATGAGGATGCACCATTTGCATTATTTTATAAAGGGAACATAACGCCCATAAATGAAGGATATAATATTTCTATAGTGGGAGCAAGGAAGTATTCAAATTACGGAAAGGATGTTACTAAAATTATATGCAAAGATTTATGTGCCAATAATATTAATATTATTAGTGGAATGGCTAGGGGAATTGATACTTTTGCTCATGAGAGCTGTTTGGATAATGAAGGTTATACTTGTGCAGTTTTGGGCTCGGGCCTTGATATAGTGTACCCTAAAGAAAACTTTAAAATTTTCAATAAAATAGTCCAAAAAGGCTGCGTTATTTCAGAATTTTTACCGGGAACACCGCCATATGCCTACAATTTTCCACTAAGGAATAGAATAATAAGCGCTCTAAGTGATATTATTATAGTAATAGAGGCTGGTGAGAAAAGTGGGTCCCTAATTACAGCAAATTTAGCTCTTGAGCAAGGTAAGGATGTTATGGCTGTTCCGGGGTCTATATTTTCAGCGGAAAGTAAAGGAACAAACAAATTAATTAAAGATGGAGCATTCCCATTGACATCCGCAAATGATATATTTAATTTAATTGGAATAGAAATGAAAAATCAAAATGAGACCACTGTAAGGTCTTTTAATAGTGAAATTCATAGTGGAGTATATAGCATTATAAATGATACTCCGTTACATATTAACGATATTATTAGAATAACTAACATTGACATAAAACAATTATATGAGGTATTATTTGAAATGCAGATTAAAAATGAAATATTATGTTTATCAGGAAACTATTATGTAAGAGTAAACAACAAAATATAAGTTAAAGATATAATACATTGATGGAGGGGATAAGATGGGACAAAAACTTGTTATAGTTGAGTCACCAGCAAAAGCTAAAACTATAAAAAAATATTTAGGTAGTAATTATATAGTTGAGGCGTCCATGGGACATGTTAGAGATTTGCCAAAGAGTCAATTAGGGGTTGATACAGAAAATAATTATCAACCTAAATATATAACTATTCGTGGTAAAGGTGAACTACTTGATAAATTAAGAAAAGAAGCAAAAAAATGTGACAAAATTTACTTGGCTACTGACCCTGATAGAGAAGGTGAAGCTATAGCTTGGCATCTAGCAAAAGCCTTGAAGATAGATGACAAAGAAAAATGCAGAATAGAATTTAATGAGATAACAAAAACAGCTGTTAAAAATGCCATAAAAACTCCAAGAGTAATAAATGCAACTCTAGTAGATGCGCAACAAGCAAGGCGTATACTGGATAGATTAGTTGGATATGAAATTAGTCCTATACTTTGGAGAAAAGTTAAATGGGGACTTAGCGCTGGGCGTGTTCAATCAGTTACGCTTAAAATAATCTGTGACAGACAAAAGGAAATAGAAAAATTCATCACTAAAGAGTATTGGAGCATAGAATGTCAGCTCTTTAAGGACGGAGATAAACAGAAGCTAAATGTTAAATTAACTTCTAAGGGTGGAGAAAAAATTGAAATAAATTCTAAAGAAGAAAGCGAGATTATTATTAATTCACTTAATGAAAAAGAGTTTATTGTAAGCAAGATAAAAAGATTATCTAAAAGTAAAAATCCACTACCACCATTTACAACAAGTACCCTTCAACAAGATGCATACAGAAAACTTAATTTTGCAACTAAAAGAACTATGTCTATTGCGCAAGAATTGTATGAAGGCATGGAGATAGAAGGACATGGGACAGTAGGACTAATTACATATATGAGAACTGATTCCACTAGAATATCTGAAGAAGCCCAAATAAATGCAAAAGACTTTATTTGTAGTAAGTATGGGGAGCAATACTATCCCGGCACTCCTAGAATATTTAAAAGTAAAAAAAATATACAAGATGCTCATGAAGCTATTAGACCTTCTTATGTTGAAATAACTCCAGAAATAGCGAAAAAAACTCTAAAAGCTCCACAATATAAGCTGTATACAATGATTTGGAATAGATATGTATCAAGCCAAATGGCATCATGTTTACTTGACACTATTTCTATAGACATTATTAACGGAGAATATATGCTTAAGGCATCAGGTTCTAAAGTAGCCTTTGATGGATTTAGAAAAATTTATAATGAAGAGCTTGAAGAAGAAGAAAATAATTTGAAAATTTCAGAATTGAATGAAGATGATATTCTACAAAGTGAAAAAACTGAAGGGAAACAGCATTTTACGCAACCACCTGCAAAATATTCAGAGGCATCTCTAGTGAAATCATTAGAAGAAAATGGTATAGGCAGACCGAGTACTTATGCACCAATTATTACAACTCTCCTAAACAGGAGATATGTAGAAAAAGATAAAAAAACATTGGAAGTAACAGAACTGGGGCATATAGTAAATAACATTGTAAGTGAATATTTCAAACAAATAGTGGATATTGAATTTACAGCACAAATGGAGAATAATTTAGATTTTATAGAAGAAGGACAAGAAAAGTGGCAAAATATAGTTGATGAATTTTTTACACCACTGAAAAAAGATATTGAAATTGCTGAAAAAGAGATAGCTAAAATTACCATTGAGGATGAAGTTACAGAGGTAGAATGTGATAAATGTGGTAAGTTCATGGTAATAAAACATGGGAGATTTGGAGATTTTTTGGCATGTCCTGGGTATCCAGAGTGCAAAAACACAAAAGCAATTACTAAAGAGTTAGAAGTTCCTTGCCCTAAATGTGGAGGGAAAATTTTAGAACGAAGAAGTAAGAAGGGCACTAAATTCTACGGATGTAGTAATTATCCAGAGTGTGATTTTGTAAGTTGGTTTGAACCCACTGAAATAAAATGTTCTGTGTGTGGGGTGTATATGTTAAAAAGGTATAGCAAAACTAAAGGGGAATATTTGGAATGCTCAAATAAAGAATGTAAGCACAAGGAATACAAAGTAGAGGAGAATACCGAAGAAAATGCCGAAGAAAAGTAAAATCGAGGTAAAATCACCAGATTTTTTAATAAATTTATAAATATTATGTCGAAATTTATGAAAACACTGTTGATATAGAATGAATACTATGATATTATTAAATAGAGAAGGAACGATTCTAAAAATTTAAAATATTTTGATTTCTATCTATTCAGAAGTAGTTTTTGAAAAAGTTGCTTTATGAGTTGGGTTAAATAATATAGATTGTGTTTTATAACATAAACGAGGAGGAATATTGTGTCACTATTAGCTAAAACAAGAATGTTAAATAAAATATTGCAAAAATCAGGAACAGAGCCTGTAGTTTTTGATGATATTTGTAATTTGCTAAGCGATGTACTGCAGTGTAGTGTGTATATTATTAGCAGAAGAGGGAAAATACTTGGTTATAATTTATCAAGCGGATATGAATGTGATATTATGAAAGATGAAATTATAAAAAATATGAGGTTCCCAGAAAATTATAATAATAGTTTACTTAATATCAATGAAACAAGAGAAAATCTTACTAACAAAAAAAACTGTGTATTCGAAGATAGTAAGGAATGTGCAATAGAAAACAAAATAACAACAATTGTACCAATAAACGGAAATAGAGAAAGGCTAGGTACTCTTTTACTTGCAAGATTTGATAAAGATTTTACAGATGAAGATTTAGTTTTAGTTGAATATAGTGCTACTATAGTTGGTCTTGAAATTTTGAGATCGAAAAATGATTTGATAGAGGAAGAAGCAAGGAAGAAAGCTGTAGTACAACTTGCTATTGGAACTTTATCCTATTCAGAACTTGAGGCTGTACAACATATTTTTAACGAATTAGATGGTACTGAAGGATTGCTAGTAGCATCCAGAATAGCAGATAAAGTTGGAATAACGAGATCTGTTATAGTCAATGCACTTAGAAAATTTGAAAGTGCAGGAGTAATAGAATCAAGATCACTTGGAATGAAGGGTACTCATATTAAAATTTTAAATGATAAACTAATGGACGAACTTAAAAAAATAAAATAAATTGAGTCAGGGCAATGAGGCCCTGACCCAATTTTTTTTTGTTTTTTAAAGTATAAATATGTATTAAATGAGCATTTTAATAAATGTATTATTTTTTAATTCTATTAAAAATCCTTTAGTCTATTAAAAGTTTTTAGTTTTATTGAAAATTTTTATTGAATAGATATTTAGCATGTGATACAATAAGTCCGTGAGAAAATACACACATTGCTTGATTATGGAAGGGTGCCAACATTTGGTCTTCAATAAGATGATAGTAATGGAGGTAAAAACCAAGGAGGTTACTATTAATGGCAGTTATTTCAATGAAACAATTATTAGAGGCAGGTGTTCATTTTGGACATCAAACTAGAAGATGGAACCCTAAGATGGCTCCGTACATATTTACAGAAAGAAACGGAATATACATTATCGATTTACAAAAAACAGTTAGAAAAATCGATGAGGCATATGACTTTATTAAATCTGTATCTGAAGAAGGTAAGGATATCCTATTCGTAGGAACAAAAAAACAAGCTCAAGAAGCTATTAAATTTGAAGCTATAAGATCAGGAATGCATTTTGTAAACAATAGATGGTTAGGCGGAATGTTAACAAACTTCAAAACAATTAAAACAAGAATACAAAGATTAGAAGAATTATATAAAATTGAAGAAGATGGAGTTTTTGAAGTTCTTCCTAAAAAAGAAGTTAGTAAACTTTTAAATGAAAGAGAAAAACTAGAAAAGAATTTAGGCGGAATCAGAAGTATGGATGCGAGTAAAATTGGAGCTCTATTTATCGTAGACCCAAGAAAAGAAAAAAATGCAATCTCTGAAGCTAAAATTCTTGGAATTCCTGTAGTTGCTATAGTTGACACTAACTGTGATCCAGATGAAGTTGATTATGTAATTCCAGGTAATGATGATGCTATAAGAGCAGTTAAATTAATAACTGAAAGATTAGCTGATGCTATTATAGAAGGAAGACAAGGCGAACAATTAGCTGAATAATAGTAGCTATATTTATATAATAAGAATAGTGGCTATATTTATCTAAAACATAATTATGAAATAACATTTGAGGGGTAGGTGGAAGTTAATTCTTTCATTTACCTTTTAAGTTAGATAGGAATAGGAGGAAATAAATAATGATTACTGCAAGCATGGTTAAAGAGTTAAGAGAAAGAACTGGGGCTGGAATGATGGATTGTAAAAGAGCTCTAAGTGAAACAGAGGGTGATATGGATAAAGCCATTGAACTTTTAAGAGAAAAAGGGTTAGCAGCAGCAGCTAAAAAAGCTGGAAGAATAGCTGCGGAAGGATTAGTATGTACATCTATTTCAGAAGATATGAAGGCTGGATCTATTGTAGAAGTTAACTGTGAAACAGATTTCGTTGCTGATAATGAAGATTTTGTTACTGTAGCAAAAAACGTAGCAATTCAAGCAGCACAAACTTCTTCAACTACTATTGATGAATTTGTTTCAGAAAAATACATAGCTGATCAAGCAATTACTATTAATGATGCTGTTACAGCACTAATAGCAAAATTGGGCGAGAACATGTCTGTGAGAAGATTTCAAAAGTTTGCTATTGAAAAAGGTATAGTTCAAAGCTATATACATGGTGGCGGAAGAATAGGAGTTTTAGTAGAACTAGCTTGCGAAAAACAAGATGACGTGTTAATTCAGATTGCTAAAGATGTTGCAATGCAAATAGCAGCTGCTAGTCCACTATTCTTAGATAATACATGTGTTGATCATGAAACTTTAGAAAAAGAAAAAGAAATATACAGGGTTCAAGCTTTAAACGAAGGAAAACCAGAAAAAATCGTTGAAAAAATGGTTATGGGTAGAGTCAATAAATATTATAAAGAAGTTTGTTTACTTGAACAAGTTTGGGTTAAAAACGCTGACTATACTATTACGAAATATCTTCAAGAAGAATCTGCAAAACTTGGTGCTGAAATAAAGATAACAAGATTTGTAAGATTTGAAAGAGGCGAAGGAATAGAAAAGAAAGAAGAAAACTTTGCTGAAGAAGTTCAAAGACAAGTGCAAGGTAAATAATAATTAAAGGGAACACTGCGTGTTCTCTTTTTTAAAATAAGTAATACTTTAAATTTGGAGGTGTAATGTTTATGGAGGTTGCTAAGTATAAAAGAATTATGTTAAAGATTTCCGGAGAAGCACTAGCCGGCGTGCAGGGATTTGGAATAGACTTTGATACTACAAATGATATAGCACTTCAAATAAAAGAATTGGTAAAACTGGGTGTTGAAATAGGAATAGTTGTTGGTGGTGGAAATATATGGCGTGGTAGAAGTGGAGAAGGTATGGACAGAACTACTGCAGATTATATGGGGATGATGGCAACTTGCATCAATGCATTAGCGCTTCAAGATTCACTAGAAAATCTAGGCGTTAATACTAGAGTGCAAACTGCCATTGAAATGAAAGAAGTAGCAGAACCATTTATAAGAAGAAGAGCAATGAGACATTTGGAAAAAGGTAGAGTTGTTATATTCGCAGCTGGTACAGGTAATCCATATTTTTCAACTGATACAACAGCAGCACTCAGAGCAGCAGAAATAGAAGCTGAAGTAATTTTGCTTGCTAAAAAAGTTGATGGTGTTTACGATAAGGATCCACATATTTATAAGGATGCTGTGAAGTTTGAGGAGCTAAGTTATATTAATGTGCTTGAAAAAGGACTTCAAGTTATGGATTCTACTGCTACATCATTATGTATGGATAACAATATACCTATATTAGTCTTTGGACTTGATAAACCAGAAAATATAAAAAGAGCAGTTTTAGGAGAAAAAATTGGTACTTTAGTAACTGCTTCTATTAAAGAATAACAATAATATGGAGGGAATTCTATGATTAAGGGAATTATTAGTATTGCTGATGAAAAAATGAATAAAACTATTGCAGTTTTAAAACATGAGTTTGAAAGTATGAAAGCAGGAAGAGCAAATCCTAAAATGTTAGATAGGGTTCAGGTTGAATGTTATGGTAGTTTTGTGCCACTAAGTCAACTAGCAAACATTTCTGCACCAGAACCTAGAGTATTGCTTATTCAGCCTTGGGATAAATCATCTATGAAAGATATAGAAAAAGCTATATTGAAATCTGATTTAGGATTAAATCCATCCAATGATGGTTCAGCCATTAGATTGATTATTGCTGAACTTACTGAGGAAACAAGAAAAACACTGCTTAAAACTGTTAAAAAAGCAGGAGAAGATGCTAAAGTAGCCATAAGGTCTATTAGGCGAGACGCTAATGATAAAATTAAGGCTTTGAAAAAAAACAATGAAGTTACTGAGGATGAAGTGAAAAAATCAGAAGATACCATCCAAAAGGAAACAGATAAATTTATTAAAGAAGTGGATAAAATGATAGACACTAAAGAAAAACAAATAATGGTAGTTTAGTATATAATTTTAAATAGAACCTGCAGTTATGCAGGTTCTATTTAAAATTATACTATAACTAATAAAAAGGAGAGAATTTTATTGAAAAAATTATTCGCTTTTTTTAAAAAAGATAAAAATATAGGCACTAATATTGATTTAGATATGAAAAGAATACCTGCACATATTGCTATTATAATGGATGGAAATGGAAGATGGGCCAAGCAACGTAATCTGCCTAGAGCACTTGGGCACAAGGCTGGCGTAGAAACAATAAGAAAAATTGTAAAAAAATGTAATAATTTAGGGGTTAAATATTTAACACTATATGCATTTTCTACTGAAAATTGGAATAGGCCAATGCAAGAAATAGATGCACTAATGAAATTATTAGTAGAATATTTAAAAAATGAATTTGAGGAATTAAACGCTAATGATGTTGTTATTAATTCTATTGGTAACATATCAAAGTTACCAAGGATATGTAGAGTGGAACTGGACAATGCTTATGAAAAAACAAAGAATAATAAAGGTTTAGTTTTAAATTTAGCTTTAAATTACGGTGGAAGAAATGAAATAGTGGATGCTGTAAAAGAAATTTCACTAGATTTAATTAACAAAAAAATATCAAAGGATGAAATAACTGAAGAGTTATTTTCAAAATATATGTATACGGGGGAAATGCCAGATCCAGATCTTATAATAAGGCCCAGTGGGGAGCTTCGATTAAGCAACTTTTTACTTTGGCAAAGCGCATACTCAGAATTTTGGTTTTCAGATATTAATTGGCCAGATTTTAGTGAGAAGCATCTAACACTTGCAATAGTGGATTACCAAAAAAGAGACAGAAGATTTGGAAAGGTTAAATAGGGGAGAAAATTATGAATAATAGATATATAGGAGCACTTATTCTAGCACCGCTAATAATATTTTTATTTTTAGGGGGAGATTACCTAAAATATCTTGTAATGGTACTTTCACTTTTGGGTATGTATGAATTCTACAAAGTTTCTAGGAAAAAACACTATAAGCCCATGGGACTTATAGGATATATTTTATGTATAGGATATTACTTAAATATGGGAAGTGATTTTTCAAGTAGTTTTAATGTATACATTTTGATAGGGACAATTTTCTTGATGTTATGTATTCCTGTGATTTATACAAATTATAATTTTGTGGATGTGGCTCTTACTATATTCGGTTTTTTGTATGTAGCAGTATTTTTTAGCTTTATAGTATTTACAAATAGTAAACCCTATGGTGGATATTTAGTATGGATTATATTTATTTGCTCATGGGTTTGTGATACGTCAGCATATTATTCTGGAAGATTTTTTGGTAAAGGAGGTATGCATAAGCTATGCCCTAAAGTTAGCCCTAATAAAACAATTGAGGGTTCAATCGGAGGCTTACTTGGAAGTACTATAGGGTGCACAATTTATGGTTATGCTATTTCAAAATATGGTGTTCCTATTCAATTATATCATTTCGTTATAATTGGTGTTCTTTGTGGCATTGTTGGACAATTTGGAGATTTAATTGCTTCATCTATAAAAAGATTTGTAGGAGCTAAAGATTATAGTAGTCTTATACCGGGACATGGCGGAATTTTGGATCGGTTTGATAGTATTCTATTTGTGTCCGTGGGAGCATTTTACTATATTACATTTGTATTAGGATTATAAATTCACATAATGTTAAAAAAAACATATATTTAGCAGAATGCAAAAAACTATTCGTAGTTATTATTAACTTAATTGAATAATTGGCATTGGCGAAAATATATGATTTTATATTTCAAAGTAATATTTGCACTGATTATGGAATTATACTACATATGTAATAATATCTTATATAATAGGAAATGTTGCTACTCGCTTTATTTTAGTAGACAAATATGTTATATTAAATGCTGTATAATAAGGTAAAACTAATATTGTAGATTCTAAGAAGATAAACAGTTGCGCAAGTGATGATTTAATTATAGCAATACACGAATGGAGAGATTTGCATGAAGAAGGTTACTATTTTAGGAGTTACGGGGTCCATAGGAACTCAAACTTTAGATGTTATTCGAAATGATATTTATAATTTTGATATTGTAGGAATATCTGCCAATACAAATTGGGAAAAAATCATACCAATTATAGAGGAATTTAAACCTAAATATGTCGCCATGATGGACAGGGAAGCTTCAGTGAAACTTGAAAAACATTGCAGGGAGAAAAATTATTCAACAGAAATTTTGCAAGGACTGGAAGGCTTAAACTATATAAGCACACTAGCAGAAGTTGATGTTGTAGTAACATCAGTTGTAGGTATGATAGGACTTGTTCCTACTATAAAAGCTATACATGCTGGAAAAGACATCGCTTTAGCTAATAAGGAAACACTAGTGGCGGCTGGTGGACTTGTGATGGAGGCAGCTAGAAAAAACCATGTAAATATTTTACCGGTTGATTCAGAACATGGTGCTATTTTTCAATGTCTTCAAGGTAATAGGTTAGAGAATGTTAATAAAATAATACTAACTGCATCAGGTGGACCATTTAGAGGGAAAAGCAAACAGCAATTAGTGGAAATAAAACCGGAAGAGGCGCTAAAACACCCTAAATGGAATATGGGCAAAAAAGTGTCTATTGATTCTTCAACGCTTATGAATAAAGGGCTTGAGGTTATAGAGGCACACTGGTTATTTGGTGTAGATTACGAAAATATACAAGTAGTAGTTCATCCTCAAAGTATAATACATTCTATGGTAGAATATGTAGATGGAAGTGTAATAGCACAACTAAGTTCTACTGACATGAGATTACCTATTCAATATGCAATTAACTATCCTGAAAGAAATAACGCTGTTATTGATAAGTTAGATTTTTATAATATGGGTAATTTGACTTTTGAAAAGCCAGATATGGATACTTTCAAATGTCTTAAATTAGCTTATAGCGCAGGAAAAATGGGCGGTAATATGCCTGCTATAATGAATGCAGCTAATGAAGTAGCGGTTGAATTATTCTTAGATTATAAAATAAAGTATCTTCAAATAGAATATATTATAGAAAAATGTATGAATAAATTTGAGCACCAAACGAGCCCTAATTTAGAAGAAATTTTGGAAATTGATTTAAAGGTAAGAGAATACGTAAGAAATAATTATGATAAAGAATAGGGAGGGGAATTACTATGAGTAGTATTATAGCAAATATACCATATTTCATCATGGCCATATTAGCATTTAGTCTTTTGATTATAATACATGAATTAGGCCATTTTGCTATGTGTAAGCTAAATGGAGTAAAAGTATATGAATTTTCACTAGGAATGGGTCCGAAAATTTTTGGAATAAAAGGAAAAGAAACAGAGTATTTAATTAAGGCATTTCCTATTGGTGGATATGTTAAAATGGAAGGTGAAGATGAAGGAAGCAATGATCCGAGAGCTTTCAACAATAAAACTCCAGGTCAAAAATTAAGCATAGTTTCAGCAGGTGCAATTATGAATTTAATTTTAGCCGTGGTTTTATTTGCTATTGTAGGAGCTTCAGAAGGATATGTATTACCCATAATAGGGCAAGTATCCCCTAATAGTCCAGCAATGCAGGCCGGAATAAAAGTTGGAGACGAAATTACTAAGGTTAATAAAGTTAAAGTAGATAGATGGGATCAAGCTTTAAATGAGATTTTCGCTTCTAAAGGTGAAAGTATGAATATTGAAATAGTAAGAAATTCAAAAGCTGAAAAAATTACAGTAAAACCTATTATGAATGTAAAAGAAAAAAGATTCATGATAGGAATTGCAGCTTCTAATGTAGAAAAAAAATTGAACTTTGGTCAGTCTGTTGGATATGGATTTAATCAAACTATTGGTACAGCAAAACAAACTTTTGGATTTTTCGGTAGCTTATTTCGCGGTCAAGTTTCTGCCAATGATGTTGGGGGACCAGTAAGTATAATAAAAATATCAACAATGGCGGCACACGCTGGCCTTGTAAAATTACTTTTTCTTACGGCACTACTTAGTGTGCAACTGGGAATATTCAACATAATACCTTTTCCAGCTTTGGATGGAGGATGGATTTTTATACTGTTATTTGAAATAATATCAGGTAAAAAATTAGATGAAAATAAAGTTGGAGCTGTAAATAATATTGGATTTATGGTTTTAATGGCAATAATGGTATTGGTAGTCATTAAGGATATAGTCAGTCCAATAAAATTCTAGGAGATGAGGACTATGAAAAAACGTAAAACCAAGAAGGTTAAAGTTGGAAGTATATATATAGGTGGAGACTCGAAGGTAGCGGTGCAGTCTATGACAAACACCGATACAAGAGATGTAGATGCTACTGTAGCACAAATTCTTTTATTAGAAGAGGCGGGCTGTGACATTGTACGATGCGCAGTGCCTGATATGCTAGCGGCGGAGGCTATTAAAGATATTGTAAAAAGAATTCATATACCCTTAGTTGCAGATATTCATTTTGACTATAAGCTAGCATTAAAATCTATTGAAAATGGAATATCTAAATTAAGGATTAACCCAGGTAATATTGGTAGTATTGATAAAATAAAATTAGTTGCAAAAGCAGCAAGTGATAAGGGCATTCCTATTAGAATTGGTGTAAATTCAGGATCGTTAGAAAGTGATATTCTTGAAAAGTATGGTCATGTATGTGCGCAGGCACTAGTGGAAAGTGCCTTAAGGCATGTTGAAATATTAGAGAGCTTAAATTTTTATGATATAGTTATTTCTATAAAATCTTCTGATGTAGTAATGATGATTGAAAGTTATAAATTAATATCAGGTAAGGTAGATTATCCACTGCACCTAGGCGTTACTGAGGCTGGAACTACATGGCGAGGAACAATAAAATCAAGTGTGGGCATTGGCGCACTACTAGCGGAGGGAATTGGAGATACTATAAGAGTATCTCTAACTGGAGATGTAATAGACGAGGTTAAAGTCGCTATAGAAATTCTGAAATCTTTAGGATATATTGATGATGGAATTAAATTTATATCATGCCCTACTTGTGGCAGAACTCAAATTAATCTTATAAAAATTGCAAATGAAGTAGAGCAGAGACTGGTAAATTGCCATAAGAACATAAAAATTGCAATAATGGGGTGCGCCGTTAATGGTCCTGGTGAAGCAAGAGAAGCTGATATTGGAATCGCTGGAGGCAAAGGAGTTGGCCTAATATTTAAAAAAGGCGAAATAATTAAAACTGTTAAGGAAGAAGATTTAGTGGAAGAACTTCTTCGCGAGATAGATAAACTATAAAATGTCAAATCAGGAGGAATACTAATGAATGTAAGCCTAGCTGAAATGTTAAAAAATGATTTTGATTCAAACGAACAAACATTAGTAGATGATATTAAGGTACTCCGAGTTCAATACCTTAAAAAAAGCAACAAGTTAAGGGTAATAATCAAATCTTTTGTGAATATAGATGATTACAAAAAACTATTAATCAAAAATATTATTTCAAAACGGTTAAGTAGTTTTGAAGATATACAATTAATTTGTTACCAAGATGTATCAAATGCCACAATAGAAGATGTAGCAGATAAGTTTTGGTTAGATGTTGTCAATGTAATAGCTACCTCTCAACCATCAAGTAAGGATAGTTTGTTAAAATCTTCTAGAACTATTGAAAATGGTACGTTGAAAATTCAGTGTGGTAATGATTTTATGTGCAAAATTCTAAGAGACAAAAACATAGAACTTCTTTTGAAAAACACTATAAATGATATGTTCGGAGTTAATTCACTTGTTAAATTAGAGCATAACAGTGAACTTTCTAAAGAAGAGGATTTTGGCAAAAAAGAAAAGGAAAATCAAACTATAATTAATGAGATTATTAAAAATATAAATGTAGAAAAGAAAGATAAACCACAGAGCAGTAGTCAAGGTAATAGTCAAAATAAAGATTTCAGCAACGGTAATAAATGGAATAAAGGTAATGGGCAAGGTTATAAAAAAAATGAGGTTGCCGATGAAAACACAATAATGGGAAGAAATATAAATGGTGAAAATATAGAAATACAAGATATAAATGAAACTTCAGGAATAGTATGTGCCTGTGGTGATATTTTTAAAGTAAATATAATAGAAACGAAAACAGGAAGAATAATTATAACGTTTTTTATTACGGATTACACAAGTTCAATTACAGTGAAATGTTTTCCAAAGCCTAAAGATGTAGAAAAGATTATGGAAGAAATTAAAGTAGGACTCTATTGTAAGCTGCGTGGAGAAGCAAGTTATGATACCTATGCAAAAGAAGTTGTTATAATGGCAAGAGATATAGTAAAGCTAAAGAAAATAGAAAGAATGGACAATGCGCAGGAGAAAAGAGTTGAACTTCATATGCACACTCAAATGAGTGCAATGGATGGCATGACTCCAACGTCTAAACTTATTGAAAGAGCTGCTAAATGGGGACACTGCGCAGTAGCAATAACTGACCATGGTGTAGTGCAAGCTTTTCCTGAAGCCATGGATGCAGCAAAAAAGAATAATATTAAGATTATATATGGTGTAGAGGGTTACCTTGTAGATGATGGAGTTCCTATTGTTATTAATAATAAAAATGAAACTTTAGATGATTGCTTTGTAGTCTTTGATATAGAAACAACTGGTCTATCCAGTGAAAATGATAGAATTACTGAAATTGGGGCAGTTAAAATTGAAAATGGGAAAATAGTAGATAGATTTAATGAATTTGTAAATCCCGGAATAGATATACCTTACAAGATCACAGAACTTACTGGAATAACAAACGAAATGGTGGAAGATGCAGACTCTATTTGCGAAATTCTTCCTAGGTTTTTAGAGTTTACACAAGGTAGCGTGGTGGTAGCTCATAATGCTGCTTTTGATACAGCTTTTATTATAAAAAATGCACAGAGGTTAGGACTCCTCTTTGAAAATGCAATTATGGATACAATCCCACTAGCAAAGTTTTTACTTCCAACTCTGAAACGCTTTAAGCTTAACACTGTGGCTAAGCATTTAGGCATTTCATTAGAAAATCATCATAGAGCTGTAGATGATGCTAAAGCTACTGCAGAAATACTATTACATTGCTTTGGTTTATTAAAAGAAAAAGATATTTTAGACTTAGATACGCTAAATAAAAAGTTTTTAGGCGATTTCGATATAAAAAAGGCAAATACCTATCATGTGATTATTTTAGTGAAAAATCTAATAGGTCTTAAAAATCTTTATAAGCTTATTTCAATTTCAAATTTAGAACATTTCCATAGAAGACCTAGACTTCCTAAAACATTAATTGAAAAATATAGAGAAGGTCTTATAATTGGATCCGCATGTGAAGCTGGGCAAGTATATAAGGAAGTGCTTCAAGGGAAATCAGAAGAAGATATTAAAAGCATTGTAGAATTTTATGATTATTTAGAAATACAACCACTCCTAAATAATAAATTTTTGATTAAAAATGGCATGGTAAAAGATGAAAATGAATTAATGGATATTAATAAAAAAATATGTGCTTTAGGAGAAAAAAATAATTTACCAGTAGTGGCTACAGGAGATGTGCACTTTTTAGATGCCTCAGATGAAGTGTTTAGAAGGATTTTAATGGCTGGTAAAGGTTTTTCAGATGCAGATGACCAACCACCTCTATATTTTAAGACAACTAATGAGATGTTAAAGGAGTTTGCTTATTTAGGAGAAAAAAAATGCAGGGAAGTAGTAATTGTAAGTCCAAACAAAATCGCTGAACTTATAGAAGTTATAAAACCAATACCGGATGGAACGTTTCCACCTAAAATAGCGGGTGCAGAAGATGAAATTCGCGAGATGACCTTGGATAAAGTTCATTCAATATATGGCGAATCCTTACCAGAAGTAGTCCAAAAAAGATTGGACAAGGAATTAAACTCTATTATAAATAATGGATATGCTGTACTGTATCTAATAGCTGCAAAACTAGTAGCCAAATCTCTTGCTGACGGTTATTTAGTAGGCTCGAGAGGTTCAGTTGGATCTTCTTTTGTAGCCAATATGTCTAATATAACAGAAGTAAATGGCCTTCCACCTCATTATGTATGTCCGAGTTGTAAAAAGAGTGAATTCTTTTTAGATGGATCTATTGGTTCAGGCGCTGATTTGCCTGGAAAAGAGTGTCCAAATTGTGGTGCGCAATATATGAAAGATGGTCATGATATCCCATTTGAAACCTTCTTAGGCTTTGAAGGAGATAAAGAACCGGATATAGATTTGAATTTTTCAGGAGAAAATCAAGCAGACATCCATAGGTATACAGAGGTGCTGTTTGGAAAAGGGCATACTTTTAAGGCGGGGACCATTGGAACTATTGCTGACAAGACTGCTTATGGATATGTAAAAAAATATTTAGGTGAAAAAGATATTATGGTGCCCCAAGCCGAAATAGAACGGCTTGTACTTGGGTGTACTGGTGTTAAGAGGACGTCAGGGCAACATCCAGGTGGAATAATGGTTGTTCCAAGCGACAACGAGATATATAATTTTTGTCCAGTACAACATCCTGCAGACGATCCAACATCAGATATTGTTACAACACATTTTGATTACCATTCCATAAGTGGTAGGCTACTCAAACTTGATATACTTGGTCATGACGACCCTACAGTACTTAGGATGCTTCAAGACTTAACAGGACTTGATCCCAAAACTATTCCATTATCAGATCCTAAGGTTATAAGTTTATTTACGTCACCAAAAGCATTGGGGCTTACCATTAAAGAATTGGGTTGTGAAGTAGGAAGTTATGGTCTGCCAGAGTTTGGTACAAAATTTGTTAGACAGATGCTACTCGATACTCAGCCAAAATCTTTTGCAGACCTCGTTAGAATTTCAGGATTATCTCATGGTACGGACGTATGGATTAATAATGCGCAATATTATATTAAAGAAGGATTTACAACATTAAAAGATTGTATTTCTACAAGAGATGATATTATGGTATATCTAATGCAAAAGGAACTTCCGCCTAAAACTGCTTTTACTATCATGGAGAGTGTAAGAAAAGGTAAGGGACTTAAGGAAGATGATGAAAAGATAATGAGAGAACATGATGTTCCTGATTGGTATATAGAATCTTGCAAAAAAATAAAGTATATGTTTCCTAAAGGGCATGCAGTAGCTTATGTAATGATGGCGGTAAGAATAGCCTACCATAAGGTATATTATCCTAAGGAATACTATGCTACTTACTTTACAATAAGAGCAGATGACTTTGATGCGGATTTGATTGCAAAAGGTGAGAGTGCTATAAAACTTAAAATGGATGAACTAACGGCTATGGGTAATGATATAGGAACTAAAGAAAAAGGACTTCTAACAACCCTTGAATTATCTTATGAGATGTTTAAAAGAGGAATTAAATTATTAAATGTGGATCTTTATAAATCTGATGCTGTTAAATTTAAAATTGAAGATGATGCAATAAGACCACCACTAAACGGTCTTGAGGGTGTAGGAGAAAATGCTGCTAAAAGCATAGTTGCCATAAGAGATGAAGGTGAGTTCATCTCAAAAGAAGATTTGAGAACTCGTTGCAAAATTTCTAAAACAGTGGTTGAAGCATTAGCGAATCATGGATGCTTAAAAGGACTGCCTGAGACAAACCAGCTGTCGTTTTTTTAGCGAAATATAATTAGCCCTTGAAATAGCAAATTTTATATGATAGAATAATATATATTGGTTATGGCTGATAATTTTATTGTAAGAGAGAATTTTATTGTAAGAGAGTAGGCCCGCCTACTCTCTATTTATTGAAACGCAACTCATGGTTGCGTTTTAATTATAATATTATGATTAATTATGTTAATAATTGTAGAAAATATTAATAAAAGGAGGGTGTTAAAATGAAAAATGATACCTTGATACAAAAACTTAGAAAAATAACTGAGCCAATAGCAGAAAAAAATAATGTTGAATTATATCATATAGAGTATGTAAAAGAAGCAGGAGAAAATTTTCTGAGAATTTATATAGATAGTGATAATGGAATATCTTTAGAAGATTGTGAAAAGGTCAGCAGAGCCACAAGCGAGATATTAGATGTAGAAGACCCAATAACTGATAGTTACTGTTTAGAAGTATCCTCTCCAGGAATTGAGAGAACTTTATATGATGATAATCATCTGAAAAAATACATTGGTGAGAATGTACTAGTTAATTTAAATAGTCTATATGAGGGCAAGAAAAAACTTGAGGGCAATTTATTAGGATTTTCTGATATACAAATAGAAATTCAATATGATGGGAATAATATATCTATTCCTAAAGAAAAGATTTCCATTGTGAATTTGAAACCAGTGCTGTAAGGAGGATGTTAAAATGAATCAGGAATTTATTGAAGCATTGAGAGAAATTGTAGATCAAAAGGGAATCAGTGAAGATTTACTTTTTCAAACTATTGAAGATGCATTAGTTGCAGCATATAAAAAAAATTATGCTACTTTGTCCAGCAATAGCCAAAATGTAAAAGTATCAATGAATAGAGAAACAGGCGAAATACATGTTTATGGTCAAAAGGTAGTTGTAGAAGAAGTGATTGAAGAAGTTAATGAAATATCACTCGAAGAAGCTAAAGAATATAGCCCTAGATATCAAATTGATGATATCGTTGATATTGAAGTAACTCCAAGAAAATTCGGAAGAATAGCTGCACAATCTGCAAAACAAGTTGTTATTCAGAGAATTAAAGAAGCCGAAAGAAATATAATTTACAATGAATTTATTACCAAAGAATTTGATATTATTACAGGAAGTGTTATAAGGAAAGATAGAGGAAATGTATTTATAGATTTGGGTAAAATTGAAGCTGTGCTTGGAGCCAGTGAGCAAATGCCTGGTGAGGAATATAATTTCAATGAAAAACTAAAACTATATATTGTTGAGGTTAAAAATACTACTAAAGGTGCTCAAGTAGGAGTATCAAGAACTCATCCAGGTCTTGTAAAACGTTTATTTGAACTGGAAGTGCCAGAAGTTTTTGGTGGAGTTGTTGAAATAAAAAGTATTTCAAGAGAAGCAGGTTCAAGAACTAAAATCGCAGTATATTCAAATGATGAAAATGTTGATGCTATGGGAGCTTGTGTTGGACCAAAAGGTATTAGAGTTCAAAATATAGTTAATGAATTAAGAAATGAAAAAATTGATATTATTAAGTGGAGCAAAAAATCTGAAGAATATATTTCGAATGCCTTAAGTCCAGCAAAGGTATTGAATGTAGTAGTTGAAGAAGCTTCTAAATCTGCAAAGGTTATAGTGGAAGATAATCAATTATCCCTGGCTATAGGAAAAGAAGGCCAAAATGTTAGATTGGCAGCAAGACTTACAGGTTGGAAAATTGACATTAAAAGTAGAACCCAAGCACAATATCAGATGGAAACAATCGGAACTATTGAAAATGAAGTAATCCAGACAATTACTGAAGAGTAGGTGATGGCTTTATGAAAGTTAAAAAAATACCTCAGCGCATGTGTACAGGTTGTATGGAAATGAAATGTAAAAAAGAGTTATTACGTATAGTTCGTAGTAAAGAAGGCGAAATTTCTATAGATTTAATTGGGAAAAAGCCAGGCAGAGGTGCATATATTTGTAAAAGTATAGAGTGCTTTGAAAAATCTTTTAAGACAAAAAGATTAGAGCGAAATTTAGGTGGAAAAATAAGTGAAGAAATTTATGGAACACTGAAGGAACAAATAAATCCTGAAGGTGAGGTATAGCATGAACAATAAATTTTTTCAATTTTTGGGTTTGACTAAGAAAGCCGGCAAACTTATTGAAGGTTACAACCAATGTGAAGAAGCACTATCACATAGGAGAGGAACCCTTATAATAATGTCTCAGGAAAGCGCCACAAATACTAAAGATAAATTTAAAAGATTTAGTATTAAAAATAATATACCCCTTATAGAAGGAGTATCCAATGAGGTCCTAGGAAATTGTCTAGGAAGAGCAGAAATTAATGTTTTGTGCGTAAGTGATAAAAGAATGAGCGATAAGCTACTTAGCTTATGGAATGAAAGTAATGAATAAATTAAATTTCGGGGGTGAATGATTTGGCAAAAGTCAGAATATATGAATTAGCAAAAGAGTTAGAGGTGTCAAGTAAAGAATTAATTAATGTACTATTCGAAGAGTTTAGTATAAAAGCCAAGAATCATATGAGTGTAATTGAGGAAGAAGATGCTGAATTAATAAAGGAACTTTATAATGACGAAAATTCAGGACTTAAAGATGAAAAAAATGAAACAGTAGAGCATTATGAAAATATAGCTAATGAAGATGCTAACAAAGTCGTTATTAGAAAAAGAGGTAGAAAAGGTAGAGATGAACTTGGAAATGGTAACAATGGTGTTGAGGCAATAGATGATGAGGTTGTAGTAATTGAAGCTTCTATTACAGTTAAAGACTTAGCTGACACGCTAAAGAGACCTTATGTTGAAGTAATAAAACAACTTATTTTCATAGGCGTTATGGCTGGAATGAATCAAGAAATTGATTTTGCTACAGCTGAAAAAGTAATAGAAAAATATGGCGCACTTGCAGTACTCAAAGATGCAGAAGAAGGCAAAATTGCTGATGATGAAGAAGTTGAAGAAGTCGAAGCTGATTTAGCAATAGCAAAAAAACCAGCTGTTGTAACAGTTATGGGTCACGTTGATCATGGTAAGACATCATTACTTGACTGTATTAGAAAAGCTAAGGTAACTGAAACAGAAGCAGGCGGAATTACACAACATATTGGTGCCTATACTGTTAATATTAATGGAGAAAAAATTACATTTTTAGATACACCTGGTCATGAAGCGTTCACAGCAATGAGAGCCAGAGGTGCTCAAATAACAGATATAGTTATACTTGTTGTAGCTGCAGATGATGGTATTATGCCACAAACTGCAGAAGCTATAAATCACTGTAAGGCTGCTAAGGTACCAATGATAGTAGCTATAAACAAGATAGATAGACCAGGAGCTAATGTTGATAAAGTTAAGCAAGAATTGACAGAGTATGGACTTGTAGCAGAAGATTGGGGTGGAGATACAATTTGTGTTCCAGTATCAGCTCATACTAAAGAGGGTATAGATACACTACTTGAAATGGTACTTATTACAGCTGAAATGTTAGAACTCAAAGCAAACCCTAACAGACGTGCAAAAGGAACTGTAATAGAAGCAAAACTTGATAAAGGTAGAGGACCACTTGCTACACTATTAATACAGAATGGTACATTAAGCACTGGTGATTCTATAATAGTTGGTTCAACTTACGGAAGAATAAGAGCGATGTTTGATGATAAGGGTAACAAAATAAAAACTGCAGGACCTTCTATACCAGTAGAAATACTTGGATTATCTGAAGTGCCAGAAGCTGGAGATAGATTTAATGTAGTTAAAGATGAGAAAACTGCAAGAAATATGGCTGAAACTAGAAAATCAAAATCAAGAGAAGAACATTTTCAATCTAGTAATAGAGTTTCTATGGAAAATCTATATAGTCAAATACAAGAAGGATCTGTTAAGGAACTTGGTGTTATTGTAAAAGCTGATGTTCAAGGATCTGTAGAAGCTGTACGTCAATCCCTAGAAAAATTATCTACTGATAATGTTAAAGTAAGAGTTATACATTCTGGAGTTGGAGCTATTACAGAAACAGACGTTACACTTGCAGCAGCTTCAAATGCAATAATTATAGGGTTTAATGTAAGACCAGATAATAATGCTGCAATAGTTGGTGAAAAAGAAAAGGTAGAAATTAAAACTTATAGAGTGATTTACGATGCTCTTGATGATATAAAAGCTGCAATGGTTGGAATGCTCGATCCTGTATATAAAGAAGTTGTTCTAGGTAGAGTTGAAATAAGACAAATATACAAAGTTTCAAATGTAGGAACAATAGCTGGGTCTTATGTATTAACTGGTAAGATTACAAGAAATAGTAGTGTACGTGTGCTTAGAAATGGAATAGTAATAACTGAATCAACACTAGCTTCATTGAAGAGATTTAAAGATGATGCAAAAGAGGTTGCTGCTGGATATGAATGTGGATTAAGTGTAGAAAAATTCAATGATCTTAAAGAAAGCGACATTATCGAAGCATTCATAATGGAAGAAGTAAAACCAAAATTATAAGTATAAGGAGTGGTGGGTTGTATGGTTAATTATAGAAATGGTAGAATAAACGAAGAAATAAAAAAAGAAGTAAGCAATACAATTCAAAACAAAATAAAAGATCCAAGAAAAAGTGCTATGGTAAGTGTAACAAAAGTAGATACAACAAAAGACCTAACATATACAAAGATTTATGTTAGTATATTTGGTAGCGAAGCTTCTAAAAAAGAAACAATTCAAGCGCTTAAAAGTTCAACTGGACTTATGAGAAAAGAAATAGGGGCTCATGTTAAGCTAAGACATGTTCCTCAAGTTATCATAGAGGTAGATGAAACTATAGAACGTGCAATACATTTAGAAAGTATTTTTCATCAAATAAAGGCAAAAGAAAAAATTGATGAAGAAAACATAAGCGATGAAGATATAGATGATGAGGATATGAATGAAGAAGATATAAGTAACGAAGATAGCGATGAAAATTAATGATATTATTGATAGAATAAAGCTATTCAAAAAAATTGCTATAACTTTTCATACTTCACCAGATGGTGATTCCTTAGGTAGTGCGCTCGCTTTACTTATTGGACTTAGAAAATTAAAAAAGGAAGTATATATAATTTCAAAAGAAATTATACCACAAACTTTTCAGTTTTTACCATGCTCAAATGAAATTAATGGTGAAACAATTGAGCCATTAAAGAATACAGAGTGTGTTATAGTGTTAGATTGTGGTGATTTTAAAAGAATTAATGCAAATTTATGTATGCAAAATAAGAATTTTGAATTAATTAATATGGATCACCATTTATCTAATGATTTATATGGAGATTTAAATTTTGTTGATACAAGCGCTTCTGCAGTTGGAGAAATTGTGTATGAAGTGCTTAAACTTCTTCATATAGAAATAGACAAAGAAATAAGCACATGCTTGTACACTTCACTACTTACAGATACGGGATCCTTTAGGCATTCCAGCACCACAGCAGTAACTCATAATATAGCAGGTGAACTTATTAATACAGGTATAGAGTTTAGTAACATCCATAGAATGATTTTTGAAAACAAGAAATTTGAAAAAATAAAATTCTATGGAGAAGTTATTAATAGTATGACTTCAGAACTCAATGCTAAGGTGTGTATTATGTATATATCTAAAAACATGCTTGAAAAATATGAGACCGTTTCCGAAGATACATCAGATGTTATTGCTTTTGGTGCTTCCATAGATACGGTTGAAGTTACTATTCTTATAAAAGATGCTGAAAATGGTGTTAAAGTGAGTTTAAGATCTAAATCACTAGTAGATGTTAGCAAAGTTGCTGAAAGTTTTAACGGTGGCGGACATATTAGAGCTTCAGGTTTTTTCACAGAAGGGGATTTCCATGACACTAAAGTGAAATTGCTGGAAATTATAGAAAAAGAGTTGATAAAATGAATGGTATATTAAATGTATTTAAACCTACAGGAATGACCTCTTTTGATGTAGTTCGCATAATAAAAAAAATCAGTCATATAAAAAAAGTAGGCCACGCTGGCACTCTAGACCCAGAGGCTAGCGGGGTTTTACCTGTTTGTATAGGAAAGGCAACAAAAGCTATTGACTATATAATGGCGGACTTTAAAATTTATGAAACTGAACTTAAGTTAGGCGTTATTACAGATACTTATGATAGAGAAGGTAAAATTCTACATGAGTGTGAGGTCAATTTGAGTGAAGATGAAATTACACGGGCGATTAATTCATTTATAGGAGAAATAAAACAAGTGCCTCCTATGTACTCAGCTTTAAAGGTTAATGGAAAAAAACTTTATGAACTGGCAAGGGCTGGGATAGAAATAGAGAGAGAAGCAAGAGCTATAACAATTTATGACATAGAAATTAGTTCTATTAAAATACCTTACGTGAACTTTAGGGTAAAATGCTCTAAGGGTACATATATTAGAAGTCTATGTTATGATATTGGAGAATTATTAAAATGTGGTGGAATGATGTGGAACTTGCAAAGAACAGCTACAGGGCAATTTCACATTGAAGATGCTATAAATATTAATGATTTAAATGAAGAAAATATAAATGGACATATTATGCCTATAGAAAGTATTTTTAAAAATAATACTAAAATCACCATAGAGGATAGATTTGTTAAGTTCTTATTAAATGGTGTTGTAGTAAAAGATAAAGCTTTAGCTTCTAAGTTTGAAAGCGAAAAAATGTATAGTATCTATAATAATGACAACGACTTTATTGGGATTGCGGATAAAGGAAATGATGGTGTTAGGCTTATAAAATCATTTATATAGGAGTATATTAAAGATGGTAATTATAAAAGATAATTTTAAAACTAAACTTGAATATCCAACATACATTGCACTGGGAAGTTTTGATGGACTCCATTTAGGACATATGCATCTTGTAAATAAAGCGGTGGAATTATCAAAAGAGAATAATGCTAAAAGTATGATTTGTACTTTTAAAAATCATCCATTGTCTGTTATCAACAAAGAAATTTGTCCACAGCTAATAATGGATAATGACACCAAAATAAAATTATTAGAGGGAACAGGTATTGATATTGTTAATTTAGTTAGTTTTGATAAAGATTTTATGAAGATAACTCCAGAGCAGTTCATAAAAGACATGGTGAATTTCTATAATACAAAGGGAATAGTTGTTGGTTTTAATTATAGATTTGGATATAAAAATTTAGGCGATGTAGAAATGCTTCAAAAGTACAGTAGTATACTAGGCTATAAGCTATATGTTTGTGAAGCTATTAGTAATAACAATGAGGTTGTAAGTAGTTCAAATATACGCCATCTTATAGCTGAGGGGAATATCATTAAAGCAAATGAACTTTTAGGAAGACCGCATTCTATTACTGGTGAAGTAATTAAAGGGAAACAACTTGGAAGAACTATTGGATTTCCAACTGTAAATTTAAATTACAATAAGCAATATATCATTCCTAAGGGAGGGGTATACTATACTTTAGCCCAGTATGATAATAATATTTATAAAGCTATAACAAATATAGGGTATAATCCTACTGTAGAAGGTGGAAAACTATCAGTAGAAACCTATATTTTGAATTTTGATAAACAAATCTATGGTGAAAAGGTTAAAATTAACTTTGTAAATAGGATAAGAGATGAAGTTAAATTTGATACCGTTGAGGAATTAAGACAACAGCTTATAAAGGATAAAGAATACGCTATTAAGCAAAAAAAGTAGAAAAATATCATTAAGATATAAAAACTAATTTACAATTTAATTTTAGTTTGTTATAATTGATTTGAACCTTATGCTAAGTTCACCGAATTGCTAACGGTGTACTTGGAATATGGGGATTATATTCGGAGGTGTTGTAAAATGCAAAAAGCTACAAAACAAGAAATAATGACTAAACATGCGAGACATGAAGGAGACACAGGTTCTCCAGAGGTGCAAATCGCACTACTTACTGAAAGAATTTTAGAGTTAACTGAACACTTAAAAATTCATAAAAAAGACCACCATTCAAGAAGAGGTCTATTAATGATGGTTGGACAAAGAAAAGGTATGTTAGGTTACTTAAAGAACCAGGATATTGAAAGATATCGTGCAATTCTTGCAGAGCTTGGACTAAGAAAGTAATTAAGAGCGGCTTAGCCGCTCTATTATTTTAAGTAATAGTAATAAAATTAGATTTTAAAAACACATATATTAGCTAATAATATTAGTAAAAATTGAAGGGAGGCAAATATATGATTCATGTTATAGAAACTACTGTTGCAGGTAGAACTCTTAAAGTTGAATATGGTAAGGTTGGAATGCTTTCAAACTGTTCAATATTCATGAGCTATGGCGAAACAGTAGTTATGGTTAATGCAAATGCATCAGAAAAACCAAAGGAAGGTATTGATTTCTTTCCACTAAGTGTAGAATATGAAGAAAGACTTTATGCCGTTGGTAAGATTCCTGGTGGGTTCATAAAGAGAGAAGCAAGACCATCAGAAAGAGCAATTTTAACAGCAAGAGGTATTGATAGGCCACTTAGACCATTATTTCCTAAAGGATATAAAAACGATGTGCAAATTGTTTGTACTGTATTATCAGTTGAACAAGATAATTCACCTGAGATACTTGCTATGAATGCAGCATCAATGGCATTATGTATATCAAGTATACCTTTTACTGATGCTGTTGCAACGGTTTCAGTGGGCCTTGTTGACGATAAGTTCATATTGAGTCCTACTGTAGAAGAGAGAAATGCTAGTTCTATGAATCTTACAGTTTGTGCAACAAAAGACAATGTAACAATGATAGAAGCTAGTGGAAATGAAATACCAGAAGATGTAATGATAAATGCAATTGATTTTGCTTTTGAAGCATGTAAAAAAATTGTAGCTTTCCAAGAAGAAGCTGTGGCTAAGTTTGGAAAAGAAAAAATCATTCCTCAAATAAGTAAAATAGATGAAACTCTCCAAAGTGAAGTTAGAGATTTCTCATTTGATATGTTTAAGACAGCAATGTACATAATGGATAAAGATGAGAGAAATAAAATGGTAGATGAAATAAAACAAAAAATAAGCCTTGAATTTAATGAAAAATACGCAGATAAAAAATCTGATATAGGTGAAGTTGCATATAGCATCCAAAAAGAAATAGTTAGAAATATGATGCTAAATGAAGATAGAAGACCAGATGGAAGAGCTTTTGATCAAGTTAGGCCAATAAGTTGCGAAGTAGGAATACTTCCTAGAACTCATGGAACAGGTCTCTTTACAAGAGGGCTTACTCAAGTAATGGGTGTTGCAACACTTGGAGCATTAGGTGAAGCTCAGAATTTAGATGGAATAGGAAATGAAGATTCTAAAAGATACATGCATCATTATAATTTTCCAGCTTATAGCGTAGGAGAAGTTAAACCAATGCGTGGACCTGGAAGACGTGAAATTGGTCATGGTGCACTAGCAGAAAAAGCAGTAGAACCACTTTTACCATCTGTAGAAGATTTCCCATATGCTATTCGTGTGGTATCAGAAGTGTTAAGTTCTAATGGTTCAACATCACAAGCAAGTGTAAGTGCAAGTATTTTAGCACTACTAGATGCTGGGGTTCCACTTAAGAGACCTGCTGCAGGTATTGCAATGGGACTTATTACAAATGCTGATTTAACTAAAGAAAAAGTATTGACCGATATTCAAGGTATAGAAGATTTCTTTGGTGACATGGACTTTAAAGTAGCTGGAACTGAGCTAGGTATTACAGCTATACAAGTTGATACAAAGCTTCATGGCTTGTCTAATTATTGCATTAAAACTGCAATTAATGATGCCAAAGTTGCTAGACTTCATATATTAGAGAAAATGAATCAATGTATTTCAGGAGAAAGAAGTGAAATATCAATATATGCTCCTAGAATTTACACACTAAACATAGCACCTGATAAGATTAGAGACATAATTGGACCTGGTGGAAAAATGATAAAGAAAATTATAGCAGAAACCGGTGTTAAAATTGACACTTATGATGATGGAAAAGTTGTAATTATGTCTAGTGATAGTGTTTGTGCAAATAGAGCAGTAAAAATCATTGAAGATTTAACTAAATCAGTTAAGGTAGGCGAAATATATTTAGGAAAAGTAACAAAAATTGCTGCTTTTGGAGCATTTGTTGAAATACTTCCTAATAAAGAAGGATTAGTGCATATATCTAAACTTGATTTTGCTAGAGTAAATAAAGTAGAAGATATCGTTTCAGTGGGCGATGAAATATTAGTAAAAGTAATGGAAATAGATAATCAAGGAAGAGTAAATCTTTCAAGAAGAGATGCTATTAAAGATAGTGAAACTGAAAAAAAAGATGCTGAATAATAGAAGGGCTTAGATGCCTTTTTATTTTTTTTAATAAAAAAACACTAATATGCACATATTAAATATAAATTCTCATTAAGGAGAGGCGCATATGTATAATTTATTTAAGTTAAATAACGGGTTAAGAGTTGTAGTTGAAAACATAGAATATGTAAATTCTGTAAGCGTAGGGCTATGGATAGAAAATGGTTCAAGAAATGAAAATGCAAGTAGCAGTGGAATATCACATTTTATTGAGCATATGCTTTTTAAAGGAACAACTGGTAGGACTGCAAAACAAATTGCCGAAGCTATTGAAGACGTTGGTGGTCAAATAAATGCATTTACAGGAAAAGAAGCTACATGTTATTACATAAAAGCTTTAGATACACATTTAGAATTGTCATTGGATATTCTGTCAGATATGCTTTTTAATAGTAATTTTTCAGAAGAGGAAATTGAAAAAGAAAAAGGTGTAATTTTCGAAGAAATAAATATGAGTGAAGATTCACCAGAGGATGTATTAATAGATTTACACACAAAGGCAATTTGGAATAAGGATTCTATATCTTTACCTATTTTGGGAACCATGGAAACTGTAAAATCTTTTAATAGAAAAATAATGTTAGATTACATTGATTCATATTATATACCAGAAAATTCAGTTATATCAATTTCTGGTAAATTTGACATGAAAAATATAGAAAAGCTTCTAGAAAAATATTTTGGAAAATGGCATACTAAAAATAAAAATATTACTAAATATAGTAGTCCGGAGCTTCTAAATCACCATTATTTTAGAAAAAAAGATATTGAACAACTTCACATAAGTCTAGGAATGCCTGGAGTGGAAATTGGAAATGAGGACACATATACTCTAATATTACTAAGTAATATATTAGGAGGAGGAGCCTCCTCAATGTTATTTCAAAAAATTCGTGAAGAATTAGGACTATGTTACTCAATTTATTCTTACATATCAGCCTTTAAAAACACTGGGATTGTAAGCATTTATGCGGGGCTAAATCCATTACATGCAGAAGTTGCTATTGATGCAATAAAAGAAGAGGTTAGAAAATTTGCAAAATCAGGAATTGATAATGAAAGATTACTAAAGGCTAAAGAGCAGTTAAAGGGTAGCTATATTCTAGGGCTTGAAAGCACCAGCAGTAGAATGTTTAGCAATGGCAAATCTGTTATGTTTTTGAATAAAATTAATACTCCTAAAGACGTACTTAGAAAAATAAATGAGATAGATATGTCACGTGTAAACTCTGTTATGGAAAAGACTTTTAAAAAGGGTATAATAAATTCTGCATATGTAGGTAAAGAAAGAGAAATGCTAAATAAGCTATTTAAAGGAAATATTATTTCTATGGATAAGTAAATTTATTTATGATAATATAGAAATTATGCATAACTCCACAATATATTCCATAGTATTTTAGGGGCATGAAAATAAATAAAAGGTATTTGTTATTTATTTTCATGCCCCTCAGAGAATTGGTAAGGAGGGAGCTTATATGGAAGATAATATAAAATTATACAGTGAAATGGAAAGATATGAAATTATCAATATTAATGATGGTGATAAATATAGCAATTTAGGTAGCAATGATGTGGTTATTGATGAGAATGGCCTTCTGAAATTTTTAATTATTAATGAGGGTAGTTCTAAATTTAGTTTTTTCAAAAATAATGATATTATTGAGGTACCTTGGGAATATGTAAAAAAAATAGGCTCAAGAACTATAATAATTGATGTTGATAATGAATTTTTAAAAAAATCTCATATTTAACTTTGGAGGCCATAAATGAAAATATTAGTGCAAAAGTTTGGAGGCACATCTGTTTCAACGCAGGAAAAGAGAAAGCTTGTAGTGTGTAAAGTATTGAAAGCAAAGGAAGAAGGTTATTTTCCTGTGGTAGTAGTATCTGCCATGGGACGAAAAGGAGATCCTTACGCTACAGATACTCTGCTATCACTTATAGATGATAATTTTAAAGTAGCAAATCCATTAGCACTAGATTTGCTAATGAGTTGTGGGGAAACTATAAGTACTGTAATAATGTGTAATGAATTAAATAGTAAAGGTATTGATGCTGTGCCCTTAACTGGAGGACAAGCAGGTATAATTACAGATTGCAATTATAACAATGCAGCAATACTTAACGTGGATACAAAACAAATACTTAGCATACTGCAAAAGGGGAAAATTCCTGTAGTAGCAGGATTTCAAGGTAAGGATGAAAATAACTATATTACAACTATAGGTAGAGGTGGAAGTGATGTTACTGCTGCAATACTCGGAGCGGCACTTAATGCAGTAGAGACTCAAATATACACTGATGTAGATGGTATTATGACAGCAGATCCACGAATAGTTTCTGAAGCGACTTTAATAAAGAAAATAAGTTATGATGAAATTTTTCAATTTGCAGATCAAGGAGCCAAGGTGATACACCCAAGAGCAGTGGAGATATCTAGAAAATATAATATACCACTCGTAATAAAGAACACTATGAATAATTGTGATGGGACGGTAATTAGTAATTTAGGAAATGAAGGCTATGAAAGTATAATTACAGGTATTACACATATGAATAATAGAGTTCAAATAAAAATATGTAAAAATTCAGATTCTAGTTACGAGGATCTCTTTGATATCTTAGCTGAAAACCTTATAAGCATAGATCTTATAAATGTTTTCCCTAAAGAGAAAATATTTACTATTGATGAAAAAGACTTTATTAAATTTCAAAATTTAATAAAAGAAATTAATCTGGTTTGTTCTTTTGTGAAGGATTGTAGTAAAATTTCAATTATAGGTTCAAAAATGAGAGGTATACCAGGTGTTATGGCTAGGATACTTAAAGCGTTAACTAGAGAAAAAATTGAAGTGTTGCAAACAGCAGATTCACATATGACTATATGGTGTCTTGTAGAAACAGAATATGTTGAAGGTGCAATTAATGCCTTGCACAGGGAATTTAAATTAGGATAATAAATGTATATAGTTTCTCTTAATGCACAAAATAAAGATGGATTAGGAGGAATGCAAATGCCAAAAGATCAAAAAAATAATGAAGATAAGAAAAGTGAAATTATTGTGGAAAATTCAAATCAGCAGGTTGAAAATATCAAAGAACTGGGAGTAACTAATGTTCCAAATCAAAGCGACAAAATTCAAGTTTTGTCTATTATTGGTCAAATAGAAGGACATATGATGTTATCTCCTCAAACCAAAACTACTAAGTATGAACATGTTATTCCAGAGCTAATTGCTATGGAAAGGGATGAAAAAGTAAAAGGTATTCTAATAGTTCTAAACACTGTAGGAGGAGATGTGGAAGCTGGCCTTGCAATAGCTGAGATGATTAGAAGTGTTAGCAAACCAACGGTATCATTAGTAGTTGGAGGTGGCCATTCAATAGGTATCCCCCTCGCAACAGCTGCTACCTATTCATTCATATCACCATCTGCAACTATGATAATTCACCCTATAAGAATGAACGGTTTGATAATAGGGGTTCCCCAAACTTTTGAATATTTTAATAAAATGCAAGAAAGAATAACTGAATTTATTATTAGAACTTCTCGAATCGATAAGGAAACCGTAAATAGGTTAATGCTTCAAACTGATGAACTTTTAAATGATATGGGTACTATACTTATCGGAAAACAAGCAGTTGATAATGGATTAATAGATGAAGTTGGTGGAATTAGTGAAGCCTTATCAAAATTAAATGAAATGATAGATAAAGCTTAAAAATAGATATAAATAGGTTCTATGGGCCTATTTATATCTATTTTATTGATTTTTTTACCATAAGCCATAGGAGTAATTGAGTTTTTTATGTTATACTTTAAAATTCATCTATAAATCTATATAAAGTTAAAGGAGATTTCTAAAATTTGTAGAAATATTAAGAATGGAGGTGATACTTTGGCTAGAAAAAAAACTAAATCTAAAGTTAGCAGTAGTGTGGGTTCTAATAGTGAAATTCATGGAATTATTTTAATAACGATAGGCATATTAATTTTATTTAGTATCTTCTCTACTATGTTTTCAAGTTCTGATTCTATATCAGGTACTATAGGAGACTTTATTAACCACTTACTTTTTGCAATACTAGGGGTGGGTGCATACTTTTCGCCGTTTTTGATAATGTTTATTGGTATATGCTCCATCCTTAAGAAAGGTAAGATAAACCTCAGTAAGAAGTTTTATGGAATAATACTTTTTATAATAAATACATTGCTATTTATACAAATGCTATCTTTTAATAAGTATTATGTTAAAGGTGAGTTTTGGCAGGGAATAAATAAAATATACAATTCAGAGCATGTGCTGCATGGTGGGATTATTAGTTATTCAATTGATGTACCACTGCATACATTATTTGGAACTGTGGGAACTTTTATAATTTTTATTGGTATTTATGTTATATGTTTAACTTTAATATTAGAAATATCTTGGCATGACATTTGTTTCGATTTAAAGGATAAATTTATCACTGAAAAGACTAAAAAGACTAAGAAAATTAATGATAATAAGGAGTTATATATAGAAAATAGCGATAAGCAAGAAGAATTGATACTACCAAATGAAGAAAAAAATGATTTTATTAAAGGAAGTAACAATAAAATTAAAATATTTGACTTTATAAGATCAAATGAAGTTGCGTCAGAAGTGGAAATTGTAAATAAAGAAGAAACTGTTAATGATATTAAACAAGGCGATGCAGGCGTATCTAAAGAAAAGCATATAGATAATTCTATTAAGCAAGAAGTAGAACAAGAAATTCAATTAAATAGTGCGCATTCAAAATCAAATTATAAATATGATTTTCCAACCGTGGATTTATTAAATGAAAATACTACTTCCAAAATGAATAAAAATGATAAAAAAGAATTGCTTAGTAGTGCTACTAAGTTGCAAGAGACATTAAGTAGCTTTGGGGTTGAAGCAAAAGTTATTCAAGTTACAAAAGGACCTTCAGTGACAAGATTTGAGCTTCAACCAAATGCTGGTGTTAAGGTCAGCAAAATTGTAAATTTAGCAGATGATATTGCATTGAATTTGGCTTCTTCTGGTGTAAGAATTGAAGCCCCTATACCTGGTAAGGCAGCTGTAGGTATTGAAGTGCCGAATAAGGAGTTAAGTGCAGTTTACCTAAGAGAGGTAATAGAGTCAAATGAATTTTCAGCTACAAATAAAAATTTATCCTTTAGTCTAGGAAAAGATATAGGAGGTAATTGTGTTGTTTCAGATTTAACAAAAATGCCTCATTTGCTGGTAGCAGGAGCTACGGGATCTGGAAAGAGTGTTTGTATAAATTCATTAATAATAAGTTTACTTTATAAATATTCTCCAGAGGAGGTTAAGCTTTTATTAATTGACCCTAAGGTAGTTGAATTAAATATTTACAATGGAATACCACATCTATTAATACCAGTTGTAACGGATCCAAAAAAATCTGCAGGCGCTTTAAATTGGGCTGTAAATGAAATGACAAGAAGGTACAAACTTTTCGCTGAAAACAATGTACGTAATATTGAAGGATATAATGAATTGGTTAATAAAGGTATTGAGGAAAATAAATTACCTTGGATAGTAATTATAATTGATGAATTAGCAGACCTCATGACTGTTTGTGCGAATGACGTAGAAGAATACATTGGAAGACTGGCACAAATGGCAAGAGCGGCTGGTATGCATTTAGTAATTGCTACGCAAAGACCATCAGTAGATGTTATTACAGGGGTTATAAAGGCAAATATACCTTCAAGAATATCCTTTGCAGTTTCAAGTCAAATAGATTCAAGAACAATTTTAGATTCCGCTGGTGCAGAAAAATTGCTAGGTAAAGGCGATATGCTTTTTTACCCTGTAGGAGAGGCTAAACCATTTAGAATTCAAGGGGCTTTTGTATCAGAAGAAGAAGTTGAGCGAGTGGTTGATTTTATAAAAAGTCAGAACTCAGAATTAAACTATGAAAAAGAGATAATAGACCAAATAGAAGGTAGTTTAAGTAATAAAGATGAGGCTTGCGATATTGATGAGTTATTAAATGAAGCAATTAAAATAGTAGTTGAAAATGATCAAGCTTCCACTTCCTTATTGCAACGTAAGCTAAAAATAGGGTATAATAGAGCAGCAAGAATTATAGAGCAAATGGAGGAACGTGGAATTATTTCAGGTAGAAATGGAAGTAAGCCTAGAGAAATATTATTAAGCCAGAGTGAATTAAAAGATTAATAATATAAATTTATGTAAGAAAAACTGCAAATACCCTTGTTTAATTTGTAAATCACATTTACAATAATTTATGTGTACAAATGTATAAGGTTAATAGTTAATAACTATTATGCATTCATAAAACCAGACAAGGAAGATAACAGTTAAATGTTATCTAAAAAGGTATATAAACAAGGAGGATGACCCGTGGAAAAATTAAAAGTTGGAGTTATAAATTTAGGTTGTGATAAAAATAGAATTGATAGTGAGATTATAATAGGTAGTTTAAGTGAAAAATATGACATTACAAACGATCCTAAACTTGCAAATATAATTTTAGTAAATACTTGTGGATTTATAGAATCTTCAAAACAAGAATCAATAGACACTATTTTAGAAATGTCAAAATACAAAGACAAATACAAGTGTACGGTTTTAATTGCAACTGGGTGCCTTACTCAGCGTTATGGAGCAGAACTGCTTGAGCTTATGCCAGAACTTGATATAATGCTTGGTGTCAACGATTATAGTAAGTTACTAAGTAGTATAGAAGAGGTGCTTTCCAAAAATATTAAAGTACAACATTATACTTATAGTGATGAAAATATTAATGAAGGTCAAAGGGTATTAACTACAGGAACGTACACAGCTTATGTTAGAATATCAGAGGGCTGTGATAATGCTTGTGCATATTGTGCAATACCAAATATTAGAGGTAAATATAGAAGCAGAAAGATGGAAAATATAGTACAAGAGGTTAAGGACTTAAGCCAGCATGGTTGCAAAGAAATTATTTTAGTTGCTCAAGATACTACTAGATATGGTATTGATTTGTACGGTGAGAAAACCTTGCATAAGCTGATAAGAAAAATTTCTGAAATAAGTGAAATTGAATGGATTAGAGTACTTTACTGTTATGCAGAAGAAATTACGGATGAAATTATAAGTGAAATATCAATAAACGATAAAGTATGCAAATATGTAGATATACCAATCCAACATATAAGTGATGATATTCTTAAATCCATGAGAAGAAAAGGAAGAAAGAATATTATAACAGAAAACATAAACAAGATGAGAAAAAACATTGCTGGAGTAAACCTTAGAACTACACTTATTGTTGGATTCCCAGGTGAAACAGAGGAAAATTTTAAGGAGTTAAAACAGTTTATTAAAGAAACTAAATTTGACAAATTGGGAGTATTTAAGTATTCAATGGAAGATGGTACTGCCGCAGCAGAAATGGAAAATCAAATTTCTGAAGATATAAAAGTAAAACGTGAAGAAGAACTGATGTTAATACAACAAAGTATATCCAAAGAACTAAATAGTAAAAAGATAGGAAAAACATACAAGGTTTTAGTAGAAGGGGTTAATGATAAAACATATTTTGGCAGGGGTTATGAAATGGCACCAGAGGTTGATGGAAATATTTTCTTTGAATCTGATGTGGTGTATAATAAGGGAGAATTTGTTAATGTCAAAGTTACTAAAGCTTTAGAATACGATTTAATAGGAGTTGTGTGCTATGAATCTTGCGAATAAACTTACAATGCTCCGAATTTTTCTAGTGCCTATATTTTTAATATTTATGGCAGTTCAAGACATACCTTATGGAAGAGAAGTGGCTACTATTATTTTCATAGTAGCTTCTCTTACAGACAAATTAGATGGATATATAGCTAGAAGCAGAAACCAAATAACTAATTTCGGTAAATTTATGGATCCTCTAGCTGATAAACTATTGGTAACTGCTGCACTTGTTTCCTTAGTGGAACTTCAGATTGTAGCTAGTTGGGTAGCTATGATTATAATTGCTAGAGAATTTGCAGTTTCAGGTCTTCGAACAATAGCCGCCTCGGAGGGGAAAGTAATTGCAGCTAGCTGGTGGGGAAAAATAAAAACTGTTATTCAAATAGTTGCTATAATTACAGCATTATTAAACTTATCTTATGTACATCCAATTTTAAATGTGCTAACTGATATATTTATGGCTGCTGCAGTAATTATTACAATAATATCAGGAGTTGACTATTTTGTTAAAAATAAAGACTCAATTAGAATTGATAAGTGATTAATTTATTATAGTTTGTTAATAATACAAATAATGGAGTTCCTATTGTAATATTCCAAGAGAAGGAAAAACTAGGAACTTTTATTTTGCATGTTGACCATGCAAAACAAATGGTGTATACTTAACATAGAACAAATGTTCGCAATAAGAAGGATGGTGAACCCTAAGGGGAAATGTATGAATAATGAAAAATTAAAAGCACTAGAAGCAGCTATGGGTCAAATAGAGAAACAATTTGGTAAAGGTTCAATAATGAAACTGGGAGACCATAGTACTTTAAATTTAGATGCTATTTCTACTGGTTGTTTAGGACTGGATATAGGGCTGGGTATAGGTGGTGTTCCTAGAGGAAGAATGATTGAAATTTTTGGACCAGAATCTTCAGGTAAAACTACAGTTGCACTACATATAGTGGCAGAAGCACAGAAGGAAGGAGGCACAGCTGCATTTATTGATGTAGAACATGCACTAGATCCTATTTATGCTAAATCACTAGGAATTAATATAGATGATTTAATAGTTTCTCAGCCAGATACTGGTGAGCAGGCTTTAGAGATTACAGAGGCCTTAGTTCGTTCAGGGGCTATAGATGTTATTGTTGTGGATTCAGTAGCCGCATTGGTGCCTAAAGCCGAAATTGAAGGCGAAATGGGAGACTCTCATATAGGATTGCAAGCAAGACTTATGTCACAAGCACTAAGAAAACTTGCTGGATCTATAAATAAATCAAAATGTGTTCTTGTGTTTATAAACCAATTAAGAGAAAAAGTTGGAGTAATGTTTGGAAATCCAGAAGTAACTCCTGGCGGTAGAGCATTAAAATTTTATGCTTCTGTTAGAATAGATATCAGAAGAATAGATACAATTAAACAAGGTGATCAATTTATGGGTAATAGAACAAGAATAAAAATAGTCAAAAATAAAGTTGCTCCTCCATTTAAACAAGCTGAATTTGATATTATGTACGGTGAAGGTATATCTCGTGAGGGAGATGTTTTAGATATAGGCGTTAAAGAAGAAATTGTACAAAAAAGTGGAGCATGGTTTGCATATGGAGATATACGTCTTGGACAAGGAAGAGAAAATGCAAAACAATACTTTAAAGACAATGCTATGGTAATGTTTGAAATCGAAAATAAAATCAGAGAAAAATATAATCTACCTTTATCAAAAGCTCCAGTAATTGATAAGAAAGAAGTAAAACAAGCAAAAGAAATAAAAGAAGTTAATAAAAAAGAAGAATAAAAGCAAGTGGCTACTTGCTTTTTTTCTTCTTTTCATTATTGGAGATTATATGCTATTTTAATTTAAGTAGTATATTCTAAGTATAATTGTGGAATATTAGTACTATAATAATGTGAAGTATATACTTTTTAAGGTGTAGCATATTATTGTTTAGCATAATTATTGTATGATAGTAAAGTAAAATAATTTATTTAAATGTTAAAATCTTGACATTAATTGAAAAGTAATATAAAATAAATACAAATACTGGTTTAGCATATTCAAACTGCTACCAATTGAATAAATATTACACCTTCTCTAGCTTTCATGTTTACTCTTAAATAGACTCGAAAATAAGCAAAGGAGGTGTTGATAATCGATGGATACTAATAGTCGAATGATCTTAATAGGTTGTGCTATTTTGGTTGTTGTTTTAGTGGGTATTTTTGTTGTAATTTATACTAGAAAAAATATATCTCAAGCAAATATTTCTGAAGCTGAAAAAGAAGCTAAAAAAATTCTTGATGAAAGTTCAAAAGAATCTGAAACAAAAAAGAAAGAAGCTATTTTAGAAGCCAAAGAAGAAGTTCACAGACTTAGAACCGATTTAGAAAAAGAATCAAGAGAAAGACGTAATGAAGTTCAAAGGTTAGAAAGAAGAAATATCCAAAGAGAGGAATCTTTAGATAAAAAAAGTGATGTGCTAGAGAGAAAAGAAGAAAATCTTAATAAAAAGCAACAAGAAATTGAGATGTTAGAAGCAAGTATTCAAGATTTATACACAAAACAAAGGGAAGAATTAGAAAGACTATCAGGGTTAACAGCCGATGAAGCAAAACAAGTTTTATTAGATGAAATTAAAAAAGAAATTAAACATGATGCCGCAATTATGATTAAAGAAATTGAAACTAAGGCAAAAGAAGAAGCCGATAAAAAAGCACGAGAAATTATTACTTATGCTATTCAAAGATGCGCTGCTGATCATGTTGCAGAAACAACAGTTCATGTAGTTTCGCTTCCTAATGATGAGATGAAAGGAAGAATAATAGGTAGAGAGGGTAGAAATATTCGAACTCTAGAAACACTTACAGGCGTTGATTTAATAATAGATGATACACCTGAAGCAGTAATTCTTTCAGCATTTGATCCTATAAGGCGTGAAGTTGCTAGAATAGCACTTGAGAAGCTAATAGTGGATGGAAGAATTCATCCTGCTAGAATTGAAGAAATGGTAGAAAAAGCTAAAAAAGAGGTTGAGAGTGATATAAGAGAAGAAGGAGAACAAGCTACTTTTGAAACAGGAGTGCATGGTCTTCATTCAGAAATTATTAGACTACTTGGAAGGCTTAAATACAGAACTAGTTATGGTCAAAATGTATTAAAGCATTCTATTGAAGTTTCATACTTAGCTGGGCTTATGGCCTCTGAACTCGGAATTGATCCAACTCTTGCTAAAAGGTGTGGACTACTTCATGATATAGGTAAAGCTGTAGACCACGAAGTTGAAGGACCTCATGCACTTATAGGTGCAGAGATAGCAAAGAAACACCACGAATCAGCTATTGTAGTAAATGCTATTGCAGCTCATCATGGTGACGTTGAACTACAGTCTCTTGAAGCAATACTAGTTCAAGCAGCAGATGCTATATCAGCTGCAAGACCAGGTGCAAGAAGAGAAACTCTGGAAGCCTATATTAAAAGACTAGAAAAATTAGAAGAAATTGCAAATTCCTATGAAGGCGTAGAAAAGTCATATGCTATTCAAGCTGGAAGAGAAGTTCGAATCATGATTAAACCAGAAATAATTGATGATGCAGGTGCTGTTGAATTGGCAAGAAATCTAGTTAAAAGAATTGAAAATGAACTAGAATATCCAGGCCAAATTAAGGTGAATGTAATCAGAGAAACAAGAGCCATTGATTATGCTAAATAAACCAATATAATATTTACTCCTCTTAAAATTTAGAAAATTTCCAAATTTTAAGAGGATTTTTTTTATGTTTGTAGAATAATACAAATGTAGCAATTAAATTGGCTAATAGGAGGTTTATTATGGAAGTGTTAAAAGTTTCAGCAAAATCTAGCCCAAATTCAGTAGCAGGAGCCTTAGCAGGAGTACTAAGAGAAAAAGGAGCAGCAGAAATTCAAGCAATAGGTGCTGGTGCAATTAATCAAGCAGTTAAGGCTATTGCTATAGCAAGAGGTTTTGTCGCACCTAGTGGTGTTGACCTAGTTTGTATACCTGCATTTACAGATGTAATAATAGAAGGCGAAGAAAGAACTGCAATTAAATTAATAGTTCAACCTAGATAATAAATATAAAAAGGGCTTGTGGTATAAGCTCTTTATTTTTTTATAGAAATTTGTACACTATTTATAGAAAATTTGTACTATTTACATTACAAAAGAAAAATGCTATATTAGTAGTATATGAATTATATCCTTCACTTTATTTATAAATGAAGGCAAAAATTCAATTATCTAATTTAAATCAAATTCATGTAAAAATATACAAATAATATATGTGTTGGGGGTAAAAAAATGATTTTTTCTAAAAAAGCTAAACAAATATCACCATCTTTAACATTGGATATAACTGCAAAGGCAAAAAAAATGAGGGCTGATGGAATAGATGTCATAGGTTTTGGTGCTGGTGAACCTGATTTTAATACACCAAAAAACATTCAAGATGCTGCTATAAAAGCAATTCAAGAAGGAAAGACCAAATATACAGCTTCATCAGGTATTATTGAGTTAAAACAGGCAATAATTCAAAAATTAAAAAGTGATAATAACTTAACTTATATACCATCCCAAATTATAGTTTCAACTGGAGCAAAACAATGCTTAGCTAATGTTTTTCAAACTATTTTAAATCCAGGAGACGAAGTGCTAATAGGAGCTCCGTATTGGGTAAGTTATCCAGAACTAGTTAAATTAGCAGATGGAGAACCTGTTTATGTACAAACAGAAGAAATACACAAATTCAAATTAACAATTGAAAACCTAAATAGAGCAATAACTTCTAAATCTAAAGCAATAGTATTAAATAGTCCGAGTAATCCTACAGGGACAGTATATTCAAGGGAAGAACTTATAGAAATTGCTGATTTTGCAAAAATAAATAATTTATTTATAATATCAGATGAAATTTATGAAAAATTATTATATGGAACTAATCCTCATATTAGTATAGCGACTCTTTCAGAGGATGCTTATAATAGAACTATTGTAATCAATGGTGTTTCTAAGGCCTACGCTATGACAGGATGGAGAATAGGGTATGCTGCTGCTAGTACAGAAATAATAGCATTGATGTCTAACCTTCAAAGCCATACTACCTCGAATCCTAATTCAATTGCCCAGTATGCATCAGTTGAAGCAATAAACGGTAAACAAGATGATATGCACGTTATGGTTGAACAATTTAAGCTAAGGCGAGATTATATGGTAGAGAGAATTAATAGTATCAGTAATTTATCTTGCATAGAACCTGAAGGTGCTTTCTATGTTATGGTAAATTTGTGCAAAGTCTTAAATAAATCAATAGATGGAAAAATTATAAAAGATTCACTCCAATTTTCAGAACTTTTACTTCAAAAGGAAAAAGTTGCGGTTATACCCGGTATTGCATTTGGAGCAGATAATTTTATTAGACTATCCTATGCTACTTCAATGGAAAACATAAAAAATGGAATTGATAGAATAGCAAAGTTTGTTGAAAATATTTAAAATTGATTTACATACTTTTTAATGCTATTATAATAGTATGAGTTAATAGTAAACTTTTATATATTAGCTCATGCTATTATTAAAGTATTGGGGTGAAGTGAATTGGTAACAAGAGAAGTTATGGTTAGTAATCCAAAAGGTCTGCATGCAAGGCCAGCTACATTATTAGTAAGGAAAGCTGCTTCTTTCAAATCCGATATAGGTTTAGAATATATGGGTAAAAAGGCCAATATTAAGAGTTTAATAGGTATTCTGTCTCTTGGTGTTGGTTCTAACAGTACTGTAAACGTTATAGCAAATGGTGATGATGAAAAATTAGCCTTAGAAGAAATAGTAAACCTAATTAGCTCATTAGAAGAGTAATTAATCATTTAAAAAATAACGAGCCAAAGATGCATTATAGTCTGTATACTTTAAAAAGCTGCTAACTTACTGTTTGCAGCTTTTTAAAATTCATAGAAAAAGGAAAATATTAAGGGAGAATATATATGATAAAAAAAATTATAGAATACAATTGTGATTCAAACGTATTTTTAGACAATAAACATTTTATATGGTATTTTCTTGAGATCAAGGCTAGAAAAAGTATTTATACTTCTAAAAGCTATGAACGCGATATAAAAGATTATTTCAGCGTAGATTCTATTTCTGATATCAGTATAGAAGATATTAGAAAAGTTTCTATAGTAAATACACAAAATTATATAATAAAATTAATGGATAAAAATATGTCTTCTGCTACTATAAATCGGAAAATATCATCATTGAGCGCACTATATAAATGGTTATTAAAATACCAAGATAACTCTACAGATATTCATATAATTAAATATAATCCTTTTGGAAATTTAAAAGAGGAAAAACCAGTTATAAACAACAAGGAAACTGAGTTTTTAACAAAAGAAGAGTGTAAGGTTTTATTAAGTAGTATAGATACAACTACTATATTAGGCCATAGAAATAAAACTATATTAGTACTTGCATTAACCACTGCTTTAAGAAAATCAGAAATTATAAACATTAAAATAAAACATGTTACAACTTATACTGGTTATGATGTAGTTAAAGTAAGGAGAAAGGGTGGCAAGGAGGATATAGTAAAACTTCAAAAAAATGTTCTTGCTATGATTAACGAGTATATTCTGCTTACTAAGAGAAGTAAGTTATATAGTGGAGAGGAGTATTTATTTATTGGTCATTCCAGTAATGGCAAGAATAAAGAAAAATTAGATGCAAGTACTTTAAATTACATGATAAAAAAAGTATGCAAAAATGCAGGCATAGATAAAAATCTACAAGTTCATTCTACTAGGCATACAGCCATTACTTTAGCAATTTTAGAAGGGGCTACCGTAGAAAAAGTTCGGGATTTTGCTGCGCATAAAAATTTGGCAACTACTAATCGGTATATTCACTCTGTAGATAGGTTGAAAAATAATGCTGGTGATTTAATTGATTTATTTTAACGGGGTAGTAGATTCTAAAATTTGAATAAATCCTTAACATCATGATTCCCTAAAAAAATGAAACCTATAAGGTTTTATTTTTTTAGGGAATTTTATATTTTTACTATTATAAAAAAACAAATAAATTTAATAGTTTCAATGTATAAATATATTACATATTTTGTAAAATCTATTTACATAAGCACTTTATGATGGTATTATATGTAATATATTACCAATTAATTACGAATTGTTTTAATTATTTTAGTTACGAGGAGATGTAATATGTGGAAAAAAATAAAAGAATACGAATAACAGCAGTTACTATTTTAATAACAGGGCTAATCATATGTTTACCTTCAGTAAGTAAAAAAGGCAAGGAAATTGTAAATTTGAATAATCTGGAGGCTACGAACAAAAGTAATATGGTAGCTGCTAATTATGAAGGAAAGTGGGGTTTTATTGATAAGGGTGGTCAGTGGGTTATTAAGCCAAAGTTTAGTGCAGTAGGAAAATTTTCAGAAGGGCTAGCTTCTGCTGAATATGAAAATAAGTATGGGTATATAGATATAAAAGGGGAATGGTCTATAAAGCCAAATTTTGATAATGCATATAATTTTTCAGAAGGATTAGCATTAGCAAGCCAAAATGGTAAATATGGCTATATAGATAAAAAAGGGACTATGGTTATAGAGCCTAAATTTAAGGGAACTTCACTTGGAAATTTTAAAGAAGGGGCTGCAGTAATCTGTAGTGATGGAAAATGGGGATGCATAGATAAAAGTGGTTCATTTATAATTGAACCTGTGTTTGATGATATTGGGAATTATTCTAGAAATTTTCAAGTTGTAGAATTTTCTGAAGGGCTAATACCTGCTTGTTATAACTATAAATGGGGGTATTTAGATAAAAAAGGAAATTTCATTATAAAACCACAATTTGATGATGCGGAGGACTTTTCGGGTGGGCTTGCTTTTGTGAAAGTAAAGGATAAATGGGGTATTATTGATAAAAATGGTACTTTTTTAATACAACCTAAGTTTGAAGATGTATCAGATTTTTCAGATGGATTAGCTGCAGTAAAAACTGAAAATAAGTGGGGAATAATAAATAAAAAGGGGGAGTTTATAATAGAACCTAAATTTGATGATAACCCCTATTCCAAATTAAAGTACTCTGAAGGCTTAGTAGCAATAGAAAAAAATGATAAATGGGGTTATATGGACAGTAAGTTGCATTGGACTATTGAACCTACCTTTGAATCAGCTTCAGACTTTTCAGAAGGTGTAGCAGCGGTTAAAATGGATAATAAGTGGGGGTTCATAGATAAACAAGGTAAATTCGTCATAAAGCCTAAATTTGAAAATGTATTTGATTTTTAATAATTTATGAAATAGTAAGTGACTTATATTTATTTGAAGTTTAATTTATATTGGTGTATAGTGATAAAAGGGTTAAGAAAGTTATTTATGCTTTCTTAATCTTTTATTGCTTTTTAACGTCATTTATGTGATTAATATATAAGAATAACCTGGCGGAAGTAGTAGCAATATACGTATAGTTTTTTATAAATATAAATATGAACAGGAGGAAAACATGAAAATTGGATATGCATGCATACCACTTACAATAGATGCAAGAACAAACAGAAGATTAACACTGAAAAATTTTTCCGAAAAGATGCTTTTAGAGGTATTAGAGCAGAATCTAATAGATTTGAGACAAATACTAGAGAACAATGAGAAGTATAACATAAAGTTATTTAGAATAAGCTCAGATATAGTTCCACTAGGAAGCCATAGTATTAATGAAATTCCTTGGCATAAATATTTTCAAAATGAATTAAATGAAATAGGGGAATATATAAAAAAATGTGGTATGAGGGTTTCTATGCATCCAGGACAGTATACAGTTCTTAATGCAGAAAAAGAAGACATTGTAGAAAAAGCAATTAAAGATTTGGAATATCATGCTAGATTTCTTGATGCATTAGGGGTAGACGGAGAGAATAAGATAATACTTCATATTGGTGGTGGTTATGGAGATAAGGTTTCCGCTATGAATAGGTTTATTGAAAACTTTAAAAGATTATCGCTATCAGTAAAGAATAGGCTTGTAATTGAGAATGATGATAGAACATTCAATATTAATGATTTACTTTTCGTAAGTGCTGAAATTAATATACCAGTAATATTTGATAACCTTCACCATGAGTGTAACCATGAAATGGAGATTCCAATAAAAGAGATAATGAATAGGGTAGCTAAAACATGGAAAGAAGAAGATGGAAATCCAAAAGTCCATTATAGTCAACAAGATTTACGTAAACATGTAGGGGCGCATTCAAATACTATAATAATTAAAGACTTTCTAGAATACTATGAAGAAGTTAAAGAGTTTAATATTGATATCATGCTAGAAGTAAAAGATAAGGATGTTTCAGCTATAAAATGTAATCTTGTAGTTAGTAATATGAATAAGAAATTAAAGCATGTAATTACAGAAAAGCAGTGGGCAAAATATAAATATTTGCTAATGGAAAGAAATTATAAATATTATAAAGAGTGTAGTCGCCTTGTTAAAGAAAATTGCAATATTCAGCAATTCTATGAGTACACAGATGAAGTAATGAATTTTCCAGTAGAGAATGGAAGTTTTATAAACACTTGCGAACATGTTTGGGGCTATGTGAAAAGTAGTGCTTCTGATAAAGAACATGCGCATTTTAGAAAACTTATAATGGATTTAGAACATAAAGAAAAGGTTAAGATTTATCTGAAAAAATTATGTGATAAGTATAATGCTGGGTATATGCTTAATTCCTATTATTTTCATTATTGATTTTTTTGAAATTTAGGTTACTGGCAGGCTTATAAAAAAGGAGGATATATAAATGTCATGCAATATTGAAGTAATTAAAAAAACCCAACATAAAACAAGTGAATGGTCTGGTGGTACAACAACTGAGCTTTACATTTATCCTGTGGATTCACAATATAGTCTTCGTAATTTTAAATGGAGGCTTAGTTCTGCAAAGGTCCAAGTAGAATCTTCTACATTTACTTTTTTGCAAGGCATATCTAGGATTATTATGGTTCTTGAGGGAGAACTACTTCTTGAACATGAAAATCATCACAATGCTACGTTAAAAACATTTCAGCAGGATGATTTTAGCGGAGAGTGGGTGACAAAAAGTTTTGGTAAGGTTAAAGATTTTAATTTAATGATGGCTAAAGGTTACAAAGGGAAATTAGAGGCGATTTCGGTTAATGCAGGAGAGTTTAAAGATATTAATCTGAATGATGTTGAAAAGTCTTCGCAAATAACAGAAGCATTCTACATAGTAAAAGGTGATATAGAAATAGATTCAGAAATAAATGGGAAAATAAATCTTAATCAAGGTGATTTAGCAATAGTAACTAGAATAGATAAAGAAATCATTTCACAATTTATGATTCAAAATAGAAGTCACGAAGAATCAATAATTATAAAAGCGTCAATATTTTACTTAGAGTAATTCCAGAGGGGGACAAACATGAAGAAAACGGATTGGCGTTTAAAACTTTCGGTATTATTGATACTTTCATCAGCGTTATTATATTGTTTTCACTATTTTGTTTTTAGAGATGCACATCATATATTTTTATATATTGTAGGTGATTTAGCATTTATACCTATTGAGGTTTTATTTGTATCATTAGTTATAGATGGAGTTATTAAAATAAGAGAGAGAGAAGCCTTAATGGAAAAACTCAATTTAATAATAGGTGTATATTTTAATGAAGTAGGTACTACTATTTTAAAATACTGCACATCCATTCATCCAAAGGTAGATGAAATAGCAAATTCCCTGATAGTTGAACCAAGTTGGGAAGAAAGAGATTTTAAAAAAGCATTAGAAAAATGCAAAAATTATAACTATCAAATTGAATTTTGCAAAGTTGATTTAGAAAGAATGAATGAATTTCTATTATGTAAAAGGGAATTTTTACTTAAATTATTAGAAAACCCAAATTTATTAGAACATGAAATTTTTACGCATTTATTAACTGCAGTTTTTCATTTACAAGATGAGTTATCTTCAAGAAATTTATCAGAACTAAGAGATGATGAAAAAGAACATTTAGAAATTGATATAAAAAGAGTATATGGAGCAAGCGTAAGTCAATGGGTTTTGTATATGAAGCATTTAAAAAATGCTTTTCCATATTTATTTGTTACGGCAATGACTAATAATCCTTTTGACACAAGAACTAAAGAGGAAATTGAAAAAAATATTAAGACTATATATTACAGTAAATAAATTTTCAATAAAAAATATACTTTCGCTTTCTTAGATTGACTCTAGGAAGGCGAAAGTTTTTTGTTACCACAAAACAATAAATTTAAAAGCAAACATTTGTTTGTATAAAAATTATTTTTGCTGTCAATAATTTAAAAAGCTATTAAAAAAAAGGAGAGATATTATGAATAATGTATCATTGATAGGCAGAATAACAAGAGATTTGGAACTAAAAGATTTTAATGATGGAAAAGGATTTTATACTAAATTTACATTGGCAATTAATAGAATACAACGTAAGGACTCACAACCTGAAGCCGATTTTATAAATGTTTTAGTATGGAATACACTAGCAGAAACTATGTGCAAATATTTAGGGAAGGGAAGCCAAATTGGTCTGACTGGTAGACTTTGCAGTAGCAGTTATACAGATAAAGATGGAAACAAAAAATATAGTATGGAAGTTGTAGCAGAGGATTTTAAATTTTTAGATAAAAAGAAAGAAATAGTATAATGTAAGTAAAACTAACAAGAGAAAAATTTACTATTACTAGATTATTTTTTACAATTAGTTAGAAAAGCAAATGCATTTGTAGTAATATATATATATGTACTAGTTTATATAATATGGAGGTGCGTTTATGAAGACTATTGTTGTAGCAGGAGGATGTTTTTGGGGTGTAGAAGCTTACATATCAAGAATAAATGGTATTATTGAAACTGTAGTTGGTTATGCTAATGGTTCAAAGAAAGATCCAACATATAATGAGGTTTGTACGGGAAACACAGGTCATGCAGAAGCATGCTTAATAAGTTACGATGAAAACATTATATCCCTTCAAAAAATATTAAATAAGTTTTGGGGAATAATAGATCCTACGGTTTCTAATAGGCAAGGGCCTGATGTAGGTAGTCAATATAGAAGTGGTATTTATTATACTGATAAAGTGGATTTAGATATTATATTAAAAACAAAAGATGAAGCCCAAGGTAAATATAATAAACCCATAGTTACAGAAATACAGCCTTTAGTTTGTTTTTATGATGCTGAAGATTATCATCAAAAGTATCTACAAAAAAATCCTGGAGGCTACTGCCACATTAATTTAAATGATGATTAAGTTAAAGAAAAGTTAAAGAAAAGTTAAAGAAAAGTTTAAAGACATAAAAATAAGGAAGTGTAAATTTTACACTTCCTTATTTTTATGTCTTTGTTGACTGTAACGTGAGTTATATTTTTAAGGAATAATTATGTATATATTATATCATTAGACAAGTTAAAAGAAAGGGTAGTGAATATATCATAAAATTTTACTTTGGAGGGGCTAATCAAATGAAAAAAGATTTCGACAATTGATTTTTTACTAATATACTTATATACTTCTTTATGAAGACTTAATTATATAGTAATTAAAATAATATTAGGAAGTGGTATAGTGGAAGAACGTTTGCAAAAATTCATGGCTAGATGTGGGGTTGCTTCAAGAAGAAAATGCGAGGAAATAATTACAGGTGGGAGAGTAAAAGTAAATGATTTTGTAGTTACAGAACTTGGACAAAAAGTTGACCCTGATAAAGATACTGTATATGTAGATAATAAAATTATCAATATAGAAGAAAATAAGGTTTATATTGCATTAAATAAACCTGAGGGAATAGTATCTACTGTAAAAGATGAAAAAGAAAGAAAAACCATTTTAGATTTAGTGAAGACAAAAGAAAGGATATACCCTATAGGGCGTTTGGACTATGATACATCTGGTTTAATTATATTAACTAATGATGGAGATATCTATAATAGGGTGATTCATCCAAGGCAAGCAATTAATAAAGTTTATATAGCGTTATTAGAAGGTTGCGCAACAGAGGAAGAAATATTTAAGTTCTGTAATGGCATAGATATTGACGGATATATTACAGCAGGATCAAATTTTGAAATGAATAAGAGAATTGGATTTAACAGCAAAGTTACAATTACTATTCATGAAGGAAAGAATCGTCAAATCAGAAAAATGTGTGAGGCCATAGATCATCCAGTTATTGCATTAAAAAGAGTTTCAGTTGGTGAGATTACACTGGGTAATATGGAAAAAGGTGAATGGAGAAACTTGACTGAAGAAGAAATAAGATATTTGAAGAATTTATAATTATTAAATGTCAGTAGTGTTTTGAAGAAATCAAGATATTATGGAGGAAATCTTAGTTGTTTAAGATAAAAAACAGCTAAGATTTCATAAGAAATGAATAATTTGTTGAAACTATGTTCAATAAATGATAAAATGAAATAAAAATTTCATTTATTTATATAATGAAATTTTTATTTCATTTTTTAAAAGTTAACATAGAAAGGATTGGGGTTATTATGGAAAACAACAAACAAGATTTGATGAGGGCTATTCAAGTGAAGTTTCCGCGTTTAAGTAAGGGACAAAAGTTAATAGCAGAATATATTTTAAAGCACTATGATAAGGCTGCTTTTATGACGGCTGCAAAATTAGGTTCTAGTGTAGGGGTAAGTGAATCTACAGTTGTAAGATTTGCTAATGAATTAGGTTTTAGTGGGTATCCAAAACTACAAAAATCTCTTCAAGAATTAATTAAAAATAAATTAACTACTGTGCAAAGAATTGAATTATCTAATGATTTTATTACGCAAGAAAATGCATTAAAAGGTGTATTAAAAGCTGATATGGAAAATATTCGCGCCACTCTTGAAAAGATAAATCATAAAACTTTTGAGGACGTAGTAAATTCACTATTTAAAGCTAAAAAAATATATATAATTGGCCTTAGAAGTTCCTCAGCATTGGCAGAGTTTTTAGCCTTTTATTTAAATCTAATTTTGGATAATGTTAAGGTTGTTGCCTATGGAGTTAGCGATATATTTGAACAAATAATTAATGTTTCTGAAGAAGACGTACTGATTGGAATAGGATTTCCAAGGTATGCTACAAGGACAATTGAAGCTTTAGCTTTTGCTAAAAGCAGAAATGCTGATGTTGTAGCAATTACGGATAGTTTATTATCTCCACTTGCAGCTAAAGCTGACTACACATTAATTGCCCAAAGTAATATGGCTTCCTTTGTTGATTCTTTAGTAGCGCCGCTTAGTGTAATAAATGCATTAATTATTGCTGTTGGACTTCGCGAAAAAGAAAAAATTTCAAGAACATTTTCTACTTTGGAAAGTATATGGGAAGAATATCAAGTTTACTCTTATAAAGATAAGAATGAAAGATAATCCCGATAAAATATTCCTTTAAAATAATTATATGTAAATGTTTACTCTTTTTTTAAAAAATAATGTTTTTTTTTAAAAATAAAGAAGGATTATTAAAAAACATATAGAATATACTATATATAAAGCAATTTAGTATGCATGATGGTATTAAATTGAATTTATACATTCATTTTTGGGAGGGATTAAGTTATGGAAACAAAAGCTTATATTCAACAGGTAATAGAAAATGTTAAAAAGAGAAATGCTAATGAACCAGAATTTTTACAAACAGTTCAAGAGGTATTAGGATCATTAGGACCAGTTTTAGAAAAACACCCAGAATATATGGAAGCAAATCTTTTAGAAAGATTTTGTGAGCCAGAAAGACAAATTATGTTTAGAGTACCATGGATAGATGATGCAGGCGTTAATCAGGTTAATCGTGGTTTTAGAGTGCAATTTAATGGATGTATAGGACCATTTAAAGGTGGTTTAAGATTCCATCCATCAGTTTACATAGGAATCATTAAATTCCTTGGATTTGAACAAATATTAAAGAATTCATTAACTGGACTTCCAATAGGTGGAGGTAAAGGTGGTTCTGATTTTGATCCAAAAGGAAAATCTGATGCTGAAATAATGAGATTCTGCCAAAGCTTTATGACTGAACTTTACAGACACATTGGACCAGATGTAGACGTTCCAGCTGGAGACATTGGTGTTGGTGGACGTGAAATTGGTTATTTATTTGGACAATACAGAAGAATCAAAGGAAATTTCGAAAATGGAGTTCTTACAGGAAAAGGATTATCTTATGGTGGAAGTATAGGAAGACCAAGTGCTACAGGATTTGGTATAGCTTATTACTGTGAAGAAATGCTTAAACATGAAGGAACAAGCTTTAAAGGCAAAACAGTAGCATCTTCAGGTTTCGGTAACGTTGCTTGGGGTCTTTGCAAAAAAGTTGAAGAATTAGGTGGTAAAGTAGTAACACTTTCTGGTCCAGACGGATACATATATGACCCAGCTGGAGTACTTGGCGAGAAGGTAGATTACATGGTTGAAATGTTAAACGTAAACAAAGGCGCAAGAGTTAAAGACTATGCTGACAAGTATGGTTGTGAATTCTTTGCTGGAGAAAAACCATGGAATGTAAAAGTTGATATAGTAATACCATGTGCTACTCAAAATGATATTCATATTGAGCATGCTAAACAAATAGTTGCAAATGGAATAACAATGGTTTGTGAAGGCGCTAATATGCCATGTACTAATGAAGCGGTTGAATACTTCTTAGAAAAGGGACTTAAAGTAGGACCATCTAAGGCTGCAAATGCAGGTGGAGTTGCTACATCAGCACTTGAAATGAGCCAAAATAGTATGAGATTATCATGGACTGAAGAAGAAGTTGATGCAAAATTACATGCAATTATGGTTAATATATACAACAATTGTAGAGATGCTGCAGAAGAATTTGGATTTGGTTATAATCTAGTTGCAGGAGCTAACATTGCAGGATTTGTTAAAGTTGCAGAAGCTATGCATTCACAAGGAAGTTATTAAGTATTAAGTAAACGTTTTTAAGAGAATCCCTTTATTGGGATTCTTTTTTTCGTTTCACTTGTTTTCATCTTTATAAGAGAGCTTACTAGGAAAATCTATGCATTATTTTAAATTATTTTATTTATTTTAAATAAGGTTAATAGATTAATATATTATATTAAGTTATAATGGTAAGTATTATAAGGGAGTGATTAAGTGTCAAAAATAATTATTATTGGAGGAGGACCAGCAGGTATGATGGCAGCTGTTACAGCTTCATCAAAACACGAAGTGGTACTCATTGAAAAGAATGAAAAATTAGGAAGGAAGCTTTATATAACAGGTAAGGGTAGATGTAATATTACAAATGCGAAGGATATCGGTGATTTTTTTGAAAATATACCATGTAATCCGCAGTTTTTATATAGTTCACTATATTCCTTTACTAACGAAGATACAATGAATTTCTTCAAAGAGTTGGGAGTTAACCTTAAAGTTGAAAGAGGAGATAGAGTATTTCCTGAGTCAGATAAGTCTTCAGATATTATAAAAGCTTTTAATACGGAATTAAAAAATAAAAAGGTTAAAGTACTATTAAACACAAAAGTGAAAAGGTTAATTAGAGATAATCAAAAGATTGTTTCCGTTGAGCTCGGTGATGGAAGTATTGTATTAGGGGATTACTTTATCTTATGTACTGGTGGTTTATCATATCCACAAACAGGTTCATCTGGTGAAGGCTTATCTTATGCCCGTGTGTTAGGACATAATATAATTAAACCTAGACCATCTCTAGTACCAATAGAGGCTGAGGAGGCTTGGATCCCGGATGTACAGGGTCTTTCTCTAAAGAATGTAGAATTAAGAATTACTAATAGTAAAAATAAGTGTCTATATAAAGAGTTTGGAGAAATGCTTTTTACTCATTATGGTATTTCAGGACCTATTGTTTTAAGTGGTAGTAGTTTTGTGAAAGAAGGAGTAAAATTAAAAGCTTTCATAAATCTAAAACCAGCTTTAAGTGAAGTTGAGCTTGATAAGCGAATTCAAAGCGATTTCATAAAATATGCAAACAAAGATTTTAGAAACTCATTAAATGATTTACTTCCTAGTAAATTAATTAATACAATAATCCAATTATCTAATATTGATGAAAATAAAAAAGTGAATTCTATTACCAAAGAAGAAAGAAAAGTCTTAGTGAATTTACTTCAAAATTTGACTCTTAACATAAAAGGTCTTCGCCCAATTGAAGAAGCAATTATAACTAGTGGTGGAGTAGATACGCTGCAAATAGATGCGTCTACTATGAAGTCAAAAGTAATTGATAATCTTTATTTTGCAGGCGAAATGATAGATGTAGATGCATATACAGGAGGTTATAACCTTCAAATAGCATTATCAACAGGCTATTTAGCTGGAAATAATGTAGGGGAAGACTAATACTATCATATTTATAAAGGGTGGGTGGAATATAATGAGAATTTCAGTTGCAATAGATGGACCTGCGGGTGCAGGAAAAAGTACTATTGCTAAAATAATAGGTGAAAAATTCAATCTTATGTATATTAACACAGGATCAATGTATAGAGCAGTTACACTTACGGCTATGAATGCAAATATCTCTGAAAAAAATGTAGATGATTTAGTTAAAATAGTAGCATCTTTAGAAATGCATTTTGAAGAGGATCATTTGTTTGTTAACAAGGAAGATTTGACAGAGCTTATAAGCATGCCTGTTATAAGCAATAATGTTTCAAAGTATGCAGCAGTTCCTAAAGTGAGAGAAATTCTTGTTAAGTTGCAACAGGATATAGCTAAAAAATTCAATGTTATTATGGATGGCCGCGATATTGGCACTGTTGTACTTAAAGATGCTACTTTTAAATTTTATTTAACTGCAAGCAGTGAAGAGAGAGCTAAAAGAAGATATAAAGAGCTAATTACTAAGGGCATAGATGTTGATTATGACACCATTTTAAGCGATATTATAAAAAGGGATTATATTGATACCCATAGAGAAGTTAGTCCACTAAAAAAAGCAATAGATGCTATAGAGATTGATTCTAATGATTTAGATATTGATGGGGTAGCACAAAAAATGATAGATTATATTAATTCAAATATTAAAAATAATAATTAGTATTTTGTGAGATACCTTAATAAGGAGGAGGCAGAATGAAAAAAATAACACTTGCAGATTCAGCTGGCTTTTGCTTTGGAGTTAAACGAGCAGTAGATACGGCTTTAAAAATGAAAGAGAAGTACAAAAGTGAAATCTATACACTAGGACCACTTATTCATAATAATGATGTTGTGGATTTTTTAAAGGAAAATCTAATATTCCCTATAGAACTTGATAATATTGATAGCTTAAAAGAAAATGATACAATCATTATTAGATCACATGGAGTATCTGAAAAAGCGTTAAATGTTTTAAAAAAACATAAACTTAATATAATAGATGCAACATGTCCCTATGTAGAAAATATTCACAAAAAGGTAAAGAAATACTACGATTTGGGATATAGTATTATTATTGTAGGAGATAAAAATCATCCTGAAGTTATTGGAATTAATGGATGGTGTAATGACTCAGCTTTAATACTTAAGAGTGGCGATCCCATTTTTAATATACCCAATAAAGTATGTGTTGTATCTCAGACAACTGAAAGGCAATCTACCTGGGAAGAGGTATTAGCTGTGCTTATAAAAACCAGTAAAGAAATAGTTGCATTCAATACTATTTGTAGTGCAACAGAAGTTCGTCAAAAGTCTGCAGAGGAAATATCAACAAAAGTTGATGCTATGGTAGTTATTGGCGGGTTTAATAGTTCAAACACTACAAAACTTTATGAAATATGCAAAAAAAATTGCGAGAATACAGTACATGTAGAAAATTTATCAGGTATCCCGGATGAATTTATAAAAGATGGGAATTTAAAAAATATAGGTGTTACAGCAGGAGCTTCTACACCAGATTGGATTATTAAGGAAGCAATTATAAAAATCAATTCTGGTAAATAGGTTTATAAAATTATAATGTTTACTATAAGAACGTGTAGCATAAATTATGCATACACGTTTTTTATTATTTATTGGGCTTCTAAAATTGTGGAATCATAAATAGGTTCTAAATAAATATCTTATTTGAAAATTATTGAATACTAAATAAAATTAAGTAATATAATTTAATAGCACTATTATGGGGAGAGAAAAAATTGAAAGGGAATACCAAGACAGCTCAGCACTTTAAAATAATTAACAATAAAGAGATGCAAATATTAATAAGCGTAATGCATAAGTACAATATCCAATTAGTAACTGCAGAAAAAATTAGAGGTGCATACAAAATTACCGCAGATAGTGGCAATTTCTCTTTAAAGAGAATAAAACATGGAAGAAATAAAGCTAAAAATGGTTGTCTTTTAACAGAAGAGTTAATATTTAATAAATTTACAAATATAGCCAAATATTTCAGAACAAAGGAGGGAGATTTTTATGTAAGGTATAAAAGTAGTATATTCTACTTAACAGAATGGCTAGAAGGCTGTGAATGTGATTTAACTGATATTGATGAAGCTGTAAATTGTACAAAACTTTTAGCCGAATTTCATAATAAATTAAATAAAATTGACCATAACAAAATTCATATAGGAAGAAATTTAAATAATTGGCCAAAGATTTTCGCTAGTAATTTAAATAATCTTGAAAAATTCAAAAAAATAATTATTAGCAAAAGGATAAAAAATGATTTTGATGTGCTTTTTCTAGGAGGAATTGATAACTTTTATAATAGAGGATTGTTAGCCATTAACATGATAAATAAGTCACAATATTATAAACTATCAAAAGTAGCAAATGATGGTAAAACAATATGCTACAAAGACTTTTATAATCAGAATATAATTAAAAAGGAGGGAGAGTACTTTATAACTGACCTTGATAGTATTATAATTGATTTACAAATAAGTGATCTAGGAACGCTTATTAGGAGGTTGATGTTTAAAAAATCTTATGGATGGAACTTTGATTTTGCCAAAGCTCTAATTGAAGCTTATAATTCCATTAATAAATTGTGCAAAGAAGATTTAGAAATAATGTTTGCATTAATAATTTTTCCTCAAAAATTTTGGAGGTTAGGATATAGAAGGTATATAGATCAAAAAAAATGGTCCGAGACTAAATATTTGCATAAGCTAAAGAGGATTTTAAGCTACAGTGAAAATCAAGAGAAATTTTTTGCTGATTATTTGATTTTCTTGCAAGAATATTTATAAATAACAATAAATTTATTGTAAAAATATTATTAATAGATTTATAATTAGAATTGTACTATACTTTATCAGTAATCAAATATATTTAAAAATAAAAATTAATGGAGTAAAGCTAAATGTATAAATCAATAAGTCTAACTTTAAAAAATATTAATAAATTTAGAAAAATTTCTCAATTTAATACTAACTTTAGTTTGTCAAATCAAGATTTTTTTCAGCTTTATGATAACAGCAATATTATCCAAAGAATGTTTTTAAGGAAAAATGTAAACCTACTATTAGAAAAAAATACTTATATAGGTTATATATGGTTTGAAAAACATAATAAACATCATAGTTCTATTAACTCAATAAATGTAATCGGAGATAATAATTCAATTTATTATTATGAAACTTTAATAGGTCCATTGAAAAATGATAGTTTAATAACTTATGAATGTGAAGATAATGCAGTAAATATAGATATTTTAAGTAAATTAGGTTTTATTAGAGCTAAAGGTTTTATGGAACTTGAAAAACAGTGCACAGAATATATTAGTACCGCCCAGCCTAAGAACATTAGTTTTTCTATAGTAGAAAAGGATAAAGATGAAAAAGCACGATGTTTATTACAAAATGATATATTTAACAACGATGATAGAATTCCAATAGATATAGAAGATATTTATTATGATGAAGCACAGGAATATTATTTTGATAAAGGTGCAATATTTATTGAGCTAGACAAAATACCAATTGGATATGGTCAAATTATAATTGAAGATAAGGTGGCAATCATAGTAAATTTTGGGATTGTAAGAAAATATAGAAAAGAAGGATATGGGAAAGTGCTACTGTGCTATTTGCTTAATATAGCTAGGGAAAATGACTTTTCTAAAGTGTCTCTGAAGGTAGATTCTAATAATGTTGATGCTTTTAGATTATATAGTTCACTTGGCTTTAATATTAAAAGAGAATTATATACCTGGGAAAAAACTAGACTTCAATAATATAAAAGGAGGTATTAGTACCTCCTTTTATATTATTCTATGTTTATTTAATTCTATATATTTTTCAAGAGCTATCCCTGAGATTTCAATAGCATCTTTTAATGTAGGGTAATGCAATAGGATAATATAGCTAGTCCATTAGTTGCATAGAAACCTTCTGCAGGTGCAACCATTACTGCCTTATTATTATAATTGAAGGATGTTAATAACTATTTAGCGTGCTTTTTCATACTTCCTTAGAAGCTTAACGAATAACTCAGGAACCTTTTCCATGTTTTCTGGAGTTTCTACGAATGCAATACGCATCTGAGTGCTGCCTGGATTAGCCTGGCCGGGTTTAAGGTCATAGAAACCTTTCATAGGTGCTACCAAAAGAGTTGTTTCTACTCCATTTAAGTCCACAGAACCTTCCTGGGCACAATACATAACAAATTTGATTGAATCAAATCCTGGTTTTACAACATTTCTAACATCAACTACTGAATATATAGATGAATCAGGGCTAGAAACAATCAGACCAGGGTCCAGTTCTCTTAGACCGTTATAGAATTTAAACATGATATTTTTGTAATACTCACGAAGGCCTTTGCACCATCCATCAATCTGCTGCTTGCTTTCATGAGCCAGTGCTCCGAAGATATACTGACCTATTACATTGGCGCAAAGATTAGCAGTATATTCAGCTACTGACTGAGTATGGAACTCTTCATTATCAGTGATTAAAGCTCCTATTCTTAAACCGCAGGCACTCCATACCTTTGATGCGGTATCAATGCTTATTCTTCTGCCTTCTATGCCAGGTACATCTGCATCAGTGATTCCCCAAATGCTTACCAGGTCACCGTCAACATAAAACAGTCCACGATAAGCTTCATCGCTGATCATCCACATATTATATTTTACGCATATTTTAGCAAGCTCTTTAAGCGTTGCATAGTCGTAGAGCTGTCCTGTAGGATTGTCGTAAGGTATTACAAGAAGTGCTCCAGGATTGTGCTTTTTAATGGTTTCTTCAATTTTGTCAAGCTCTGGAAGGCTGAACTTGCCATCAGCTCCTAAATTACGTTTTACTGTAACAGTTTTACGTCCGATTCTTTCTGCAAAAGAAATATAATTTGTATAGGCTGGGTCAATCATCATAAGAGGTTTATCATCGGTGCCTGCATCTCCGCAAACGCCAAGTAATAAAAGTTCCATACCTGAGGATCCGCCATCGGTTACCTGAACAAATAGTTTACTAGTATCAAAACCTTGGCACCTTAGGATGTTTTTAAATGCATCTTTAGCTTCGGCTACACCGGCAGTACCTGAATATCTTACAATACCCTTTGCAAATGGGCTTTCAGGTGCATCCAATGAAAACATCCTTTTTTGCATAGCAGGATTTGTTGGTAGGGAAACGTTTCCAATTGCTACATTGACTAATGCAGGTTTAACTGTGCGCTCATCAAATTTGATTTGACCAAGTCTGACGTCTGATGGCATCCTTTTCTTAAAATGTTCTGACAGTATTGGTTTGTTCATAAAAATACCCCCTAAAAATATAATTATAATTTATAAAATAGTTACCTTCATATAATATTATATCAGGTTAATTAGATTATTGCTATAATGCTCAATTTATGGTAAATGAGTACTAAACCGCTAAAAACGGTAACAGGCGAATTCTAATCCCTATAATTTAATTTTTTTGTAATAGAATATAAATAAGTATCTTAATTAAATAAGATACTTATTTGTTATAATGCACACTTCCTAAATTTAAAACTATTTAAATTCTCTTATTATAATTTCTGCAGGTACATAGGGTACTGTTATATTTACCATATTACTATGGGCACACATATAAAAATAACTCCTGTCACCTATACAATCATATTGTAATTGCTTACTTCTAAAATTTTCATCTTTTTTTGCATCATACATATAAAATCACTCCTCTTTAGTTATATTACCCAAAAATCAGAAATTTAATGTAATAGCTAAATAAATGAATATTAGAGATAAGCGGAAAATAAAGAACATAATTTACGTATAGTTTTTTTATGTATTACAATACAATAGGACTACTATTATTAAAATCTAATTTAAATATATATTTCAAGTAAATTAATTAAATGATTAAATACATTGAAATATTAAAAATACCTTTAAAAAAACCTACACATTATATATAATGGGTAGATAGTAATACTTTTTTTATAAAGGAGAATGCACTAATGAATGAAATACTTAACTATTATATAGAAACATGGGGTTGTCAGATGAATGAGGAGGATTCCGAAAAATTATCCGGTATGCTAATACCTATGGGATATAAAAAAACTACGGATAAGGAAGCTGCTGATATAATTATTTTCAATACCTGTTGTGTTAGAGAGAATGCAGAGCAAAAGGTTGATGGGAACATAGGAGCTCTAAAGAATATGAAAAAACAAAATCCAAACCTTATAATAGCAGTTACTGGATGTATGATGCAGCAGGAAGGTATGGCTAAACATATAATCACTAAATTTCCATTTGTAGATATTATTATTGGAACACATAATGCTTATAAATTTCCTGAGTACTTAAAAAGAATACAAGGCGGAGAGTCCTCTATTGTAGAAATTTGGGATAAAGAAGGCGCTATAATCGAAGGAATGCCAATAGACAGGGAAAGTAGTATAAAAGGCTTTGTTACTATTATGTATGGTTGCAATAATTTTTGTACTTATTGCATAGTTCCTTATGTAAGAGGGCGAGAGCGAAGTAGAACTCCAGAAGATATTATAAGTGAAATAAAAACTTTGGTTTCAGAGGGTTATAAAGAAATAACCGTACTTGGTCAAAATGTTAATTCATATGGCAAGGGATTAATTCCTCAAATAAATTTTGCAGAGTTACTCAGAAGGATTAACGATATTGAGGATTTAGAGAGAATAAGATTTATGACATCTCACCCAAAGGATTTATCTATTGAGGTAATAGAAGTAATAGCTGAGTGCGATAAAATTTGTGAGCAAATTCATTTACCAGTACAATCAGGTTCAACTAATCTTTTAAACAAAATGAATAGACACTACGATAGAGAGCAATATTTGGAATTAGTTAAAAACATTAAAAATATACTGCCAAGTGTTGGACTCAGTACAGATATTATCGTTGGATTTCCAGGAGAAACAGAAGAAGACTTTGCAGAAACATTAAGTCTTATGGAAGAGGTGAAATTTGATTTAGCATTTATGTACCTTTATTCTAAAAGAAAAGGAACTCCCGCAGATGAAATGCTAGACCAAATACCAGATAAAATTAAGCATGAAAGATTTAATAGATTAATCGAAGTTGTTAATAGAACTTCTAAAGAAAAAAACATAGAATATGTAGGAAAAATTGTAGAAGTACTGGTTGAAGGTTTTAGTAAAAATGATAAAAGCAAATTAACTGGAAGAACAAGAACAGGAAAATTAGTTAATTTTGAAGGCAATTACAAAGCTATTGGAGAGCTGGTATCAGTTCAAATAACCAATGCACATTCTTTTTCACTTATGGGTGAAGAAATATTAGGCGCATAGACAAGCAAGGGGGCATTATAAGTGGCATTAACTCCAATGATGGTACAATATTTTGAAATAAAAGAAACCTGCACGGACTGTATACTGTTTTTTAGATTAGGTGACTTTTATGAAATGTTTTTTACAGATGCAGAGCTTGCAGCAAAAGAATTAGAACTGGTGCTTACAGGTCGTGACTGTGGACTAGAGAAAAGGGCACCTATGTGCGGGATTCCATACCATGCAGCAAATACCTATGTGGGTAGGCTAATTGCTAAAGGATATAAGGTTGCTATATGTGAACAAGTAGAAGATCCAGCAGTGGCAAAGGGTATAGTTAAAAGAGATATAATTAAAATAATAACGCCAGGTACCTACACTGATTCTGGTTTTTTAGAAGAAAGTAAAAATAATTATGTTATGAGTATTTACATTGATAAAAAAACTAATTTCTGTGGACTTTGTTTTTGTGATGTATCAACAGGTGAATTTAGTTGCACGGATACTAAACTAAGCCTTGTTAATATATTAGATGAAATTTCAAAATTTAGTCCAAAAGAAATTATTGTATCAGAGGATATATCGGGCGAGATGCTAAGTGCCATCAAAGAAAGATTTAATGTATCCTATTCATCTTATCCAAATGATTATTTTATAACAAAAGACTACACTTTAATAAAAAACCAGTTTAACAATTTTTGTGAAATCACCTTGTCAGAAGAATTACTGAGAAGTATTACAGGACTTCTCAGCTATATTATGGATACTCAAAGAAATTCTCTGTCACACATAGATACTATAGAATATTATGACATTTTAGATTATGTAAGTTTGGATGCGAATTCCAGGAGGAATTTGGAGCTCACAGAAACACTAAGAGATAAAACTAAGAAAGGTTCGCTGCTTTGGGTATTAGATAGAACAAATACTGCAATGGGTGCTAGAAGGCTCCGCAAATGGTTAGATCAACCACTAATAAATAAAGCGTTAATAGAAGAGAGATTAGAGGTCGTTTCGGAATTAAAAAGTAATATATCCAGCCATGAAGATTTAAAAGATGTACTTACTGATATATATGATATAGAAAGACTTGTAGGAAAAATTTCTTCTAAAAATGTTAATGCAAAAGAATTGATTTCTCTTAAAAATTCTATAGAAAAAATACCAAAGATTAAATTGATTTTAGCAGGACTTAATAGTAAATTAATGAGGAAAATATATTTAGGTTTAGACGACTTAAAAGATATATATGATACTTTAAATAAGTCCATTATTGAAAATCCAGCTATTTCTATTAAAGAGGGAAATATTATTAAAGAAGGATTAAATACTGAAATAGATGAGCTAAGGCTAGCTAAGGCTCATGGTAAGGAATGGATTGCTACCTTAGAAAATGATGAGAAGGGCATAACTGGAATAAGATCACTAAAAGTAGGATATAACAGAGTATTTGGTTATTATATTGAAATAACAAAAGCAAATATTCCACTAATACCTGAGGGCAGGTATATACGAAAACAAACACTATCTAATGCAGAAAGATATATTACTCCTGAACTTAAGGAAATGGAAGAAAAGATTTTAGGTGCAGAAGAAAAATTAGTAAATCTTGAATACGAGGTATTTACAGGTATTCGTGAAGAGATTGAAAAGCACGTTGAAAGAATGAAAAATACTGCTCAGCTAATATCAGAAATTGATTGTTTAAGCTCCCTTGCTACAATTGCCCTTGAAAATAATTATACAAAACCTGAAATAAATACAAAGGGTATTTTTAATATTGTGGGGGGAAGGCATCCAGTAGTTGAGAAAATGATGCCCACAAATACTTTTATTGAAAATGACACATATATGGATACTGTAGATAATCAATTACTATTAATAACGGGACCTAACATGGCTGGTAAATCTACCTATATGCGTCAAGTGGCCTTAATAACTATTATGGCTCAATTAGGGAGCTTTGTTCCTTGTGCGTCAGCTGATATATCTATATGTGATAAGATATTTACTAGGATAGGAGCTTCAGATGATCTTGCTGCTGGTAAAAGTACTTTTATGGTAGAAATGTGGGAAGTATCCAATATACTACAAAATGCAACTAATAGAAGTTTAGTTTTACTTGATGAGGTAGGTCGCGGAACTAGTACTTATGATGGACTAAGTATTGCTTGGTCTGTAATTGAGTATATTTGTAAGAATTTAAGCTTGAGGAGTAAAACCTTATTTGCTACTCACTATCATGAGTTAACAAAACTTGAGGGTATGATTAAGGGTGTTAAAAATTATTCTGTAGCTGTAAAAAAAATCGAAAATGAAATTGTGTTCATAAGAAAAATTGTACCTGGGGGGGCTGATAAATCCTATGGTATAGAGGTGGCAAAGCTTGCAGGCCTTCCAAAAGATGTAATTACCAGGGCAAGCGAAATATTAGAAGTACTAGAGAATCTTAATAATACTGAAATTGATTTAATCGACAAGAAAACTTCAAGTAAAAAAACTAATAATAAGAATGAAAAAAAGCTTGTTGAAACTGCAGTCAAAGAAGCAGCTATAGATTATGAACCTAATATAGTAAAAGATGAAATCATTCAAATTAATTTTACAGACATAGAGAAAGATAATATATTAAATGAAATTAAAAACATAAATATCCTTAATCTAACACCAATGGATGGCTTTAATAAGCTATATGAGTTAGTTAATAGAGCTAAGTTGCTATAATAGCGAAGGATGTGAGTTATCATGAGAATCAATATATTAGAAGTTGAAACTTCTAATAAAATTGCTGCAGGTGAAGTGGTAGAGCGCCCTTCCTCAGTAGTAAAGGAGTTAGTGGAAAATAGCATAGATGCAGGTGCTAAAAATATTATCGTGGAGATTTTTGAGGGTGGTCAAAAAAATATAAAAGTAATTGATGACGGCGCTGGAATACATATAGATGATATAGAAAAGGCATTTTTGCCTCATGCCACTAGTAAAATAAAATATGTTGAAGACATCTATAATATACACACCTTAGGTTTTAGAGGAGAGGCATTAGCAAGTATTGCCTCTGTATCTAAAACTACATTAAATAGTAGAACTAGAGAATCAACGGTAGGCAAAGAAATATCTCAGTCCTCAGGGGACATACTATACGTTAAAGAAATAGGATGTAATATTGGTACAACTATAGAAGTTAAGGATTTATTTTTTAATGTTCCTGCAAGACAAAAGTTCTTAAAATCACCTCAAAGAGAAGCAGCTTTAATATCAGATATTTTAGGAAGACTAGCACTTGCTAACAATGAAATTTCTTTTAAGCTAATCAATAATGATAAAAAGGGTTTAACTACCTATAGCTCTACAAACATTTGTGATACCATCAGATATATATATGGCAAAGAGGTTGTAGATAATGTTACAAGTTTTGAAAAGTTGGGCGATATAATGTCCGTTCATGGATATATTGGTAATGCAGAAATAAGTCGCGGAAGTAGAAATAGGCAAAGTATTTTTGTTAATAAAAGGTATGTTAAAAGCAGTCTAATTACCGCAGCTGTAGAAAATGCTTTTAAATCTTTTTTGACTATAAATAAGTTTCCTTTTTTTCTTATATTTCTGGACATTTTTCCTGAGTATATAGATATAAATGTTCACCCACAAAAAACTGAAATTAAATTTCAAGAGGACAAAGCTGTATTCAAAATTGTTTTTGATGCGGTGCATACAGCAATTGCTGATAGCTTGCGAGGCAATTTCACCATAGAAGAAGAGGATAATGAAAATTATGTTGGAAAAGAAATAGAAAAAAATACCTTGAGAAGTCAAATTTATGATTTTAACAGGATAGTAATAGATGAAAAAGATAAGCAGGAATTAGAAAAACAGGTTCAAATCCCATTAGATTTTAATTATAAAACAGTAAATGATGAAAGGGATAATTTGTATGGTGGAAATACTTATGAATTACCTAATGAAGATGTGCGTGAAAATATTAAAGAGAACTATGGCATTAATTATGATATGAGTAAGGAGCCTTCCGCACATGAAATTTCTAAAATCTCAAAGTTTCCTGAGCTACGAATTATTGGGCAATTTAATAAAACCTATATTATAGGTGAGGTATACAATGAACTTTACCTAATTGACCAACATGCAGCTCATGAAAAAATACTGTTTGAGAAATATAAAAGTGAAATTATAAATTCAGAGGTGATATCTCAGATTTTACTTACGCCAACAGTAATAGAACTTAGCCAAGATGATTACGCATACTACGTTGAAAATGAAGCGGTGTTTAAGAATTCTGGTTTTGATATTATAGAATTTGGTGAAAACACAATAAGTATAAAGGAAGTTCCTATTATACTTGGTAAACCAGATATTAAAAATCTCTTTAATGAGATCTTGGATAATTTAAAAAATATGGGCACAGGTAAAACTGTAGAAATTAAGTATACACGTATAGCAACACTTGCTTGCAAGGCAGCTGTAAAAGCAAATAATCAGCTGTCAGAATTGGAAATGAATAAATTAATCAATGATTTAAGATATATTGATGAGCCATTTACTTGTCCTCATGGAAGGCCTACAATAATAAAAATAACACTAAATGAACTAGAAAAAAAATTTAAAAGAATACAATAGAGAAAAGGTGGAAAAATGAAAGATTTATTTATTTTAGCAGGTCCTACAGCTATAGGCAAAACGGAAATTTCTATAAAGCTGGCACAAAGGTTAAATGGAGAGGTTATATCAGCGGATTCAATGCAAATATACAAATATATGGATGTTGGTTCTGCTAAAATTTCAAAAGTGGAGATGAGGGGAGTTCCTCATCATTTAATAGATATAATAGAGCCAAGTGAAGGATTTAGTGTGGCAGAGTTTAAAGAAAAGGCTGAAAGTGCTATTAAAGAGATAACTTATAAAAATAAACTTCCAATGATAGTTGGTGGAACTGGCTTTTATATAAATTCACTAATATATAATTATAGCTTTGCTGATACTAATAAAGATGAAGAATATAGAGATTACCTTACAGAACTTGCAAATACAAAGGGAAATGAATATGTACATACCTTGCTTAAAGATATCGATGAAGAATCCTACAATAAACTATATCCTAATGATTTAAAAAGAGTTATTAGAGCTTTAGAAGTTTATAAAGTCAGTGGTAAACCCATGAGCGAGTTTAAAGAGGAGCAAAACCTTTTAGATATCCCTTATAATGTACATTATTTTGTGCTAAATATGGATAGACAAAAGCTATATAGTAGAATAAATTCCCGTGTAGATATAATGATGGAAAAAAATTTAATCCAGGAAGTTATAAAATTAAAAGAAATGGGCTATAATTCAGATATGCAGTCAATGAAGGGCATAGGATACAAAGAGATATTATATTATTTAAACCATGAAATATCCTTAAATGAGGCTATAGAAATGATTAAACAAGGAAGTAGAAATTACGCTAAAAGACAACTTACCTGGTTTAGAAAAGATCCACGAATAAATTGGATTAATAAGGATGATTTTAACAATGATGATGAAATCGTAGAATATATTGCAAGTAAGTTAGATTCTATGAAAAAATTATAAATTACTATATTTTCATAAAATAAAAAGGATTTTTAGGTTATTTATAGAATATTCTTAAAATACATATTATGGAGGTGTGCTATGAATAAATCTACTAATAATTTACAGGATATAATTTTGAATGGGTCAAGAAAAAATAGAATACCTGTTACTTTATATTTGACAAATGGTTTTCAGTTAAAGGGAAATGTTACAGGGTTTGATAGTTTCACAGTAATATTAAATTGCGATGGAAAACAAATGATGATATATAAACATGCTATTTCTACTATAACTCCATTAAAACCAATATTGTTTAACGACATTTCAGAAGGAAAGTCACCACTTCTATAAGTGAGAGTTACAAGCTATAACAAATAGAAAACTTTAGGGGGAGTCTAAATCTCCTTTTGAAGTCGTTAATATTTTAGCATCGCAGATGATGATTTAATGATATTTCAGAAGGAAGCCCTTCAGAGGAGTAGTATAAAATTATAAAACATACCTTGCATATTAAGGTATGTTTTTATATTTTTTATGTGTATATTCAAAAAAGCTTCAATTAGCTCTTTTTTAATTTCTCCTGATATTTCAAATAAATATTTACCCAAGATACCCTACAAAAATTCGCCTAATCTCATCATATTCTATTCTTATATTTTAACAATTATTTTCATATACTGCTTGCTCTATATCCTTTAATGTAATACCTTTATGTTGAAGTTTTTCTAACCAGTTACTATCTTTAAGAATAACAACTATGTCTTCAAAGCTTTTACCTAAATGCTCTCCCCATTGTTTGCCTAACGCTACCTCAAAAGCTTGGGCTATATAAAGGGCCTTTTCAATTGGTAGGTCTACTTCTAATTTTACTGCTAAATGTGCTAAAACAATATAACTTTTCCACCCTTTATCAAGAAGCCTCCATTTTCCACTATCGCCTGCTATAAAACTTTTCTCCTCCAACACCTGTAATTTTTTATTAATTTCCGCTTCGCTAAATTCAAGTTTTTCATAGAAAAAATTAGTAATTACACTATCTTCATTCAACATTAATTCGAGTATTTTAAGAGAAAGTTCATTATTTATAGGTGAAAAACAACTTATAATATTTTCTACTCCTCTTAATAAATATGGTAGGCAGACAGGAGATGCATTTGTTACATACCACCTAGCTTTGCCATTTTCATTTTTCTCCCAACAAGCCATTACAGCTAAATTTTTTTGTCCTCTCTCCTTACATAGCTTCTGAATAATTGATAAAATCTCATCTTGTCCACACACTGCAGAAGAGCATGCTTGAGCGTGTTCTTCTGCAGACATCTCATTTTTTTCAATTTCCTTTAATTTTTTCTTAAGATTATTGATCTCCCATCTAATTTTATATGCTTCTTCATTCATTTATATCTTCTCCTTTTATCATCATCCTTAATTTAATTTTACTACCATTTTTATGCATAGTAAACTTAAAATGGTATAGAATTGTAATATTAATAATAAAATTAATACTAAATTAGGATGCACTAAGGATTATCCATTTGTTGAATCAGGGATTTTGAATTAGTGATATTTTAGAAATATAGGCCATCGTGAATCTTAGTATATATATAATCTTTGAATTTATGATAAATTATGGTATTATTAGAGCGTAAACATAAAATAAAATAAAATAAAAATGCGTGTAAAGAAGAGATCATATATCGTTAGCAGGAAGATAATTTTTCGGGAGAGTGATTTACAGATGAAGTTTGTAGACATAGAAAATTGGGAAATAAAGTTACCACTATCTGTTTAAATTGATGTTACATTTTTAAAAAAGAAAGAGAAGTAGATTAATTACACGAAAACAATAATTCAAATTAAGGATTTAAATATGGAGGTTAAAAATGCTGAGTTACCGTAAATTTGATAAAGAGAGTGATTATAATATTATGCGATGTATAGTGCAGCATAATTGTGCGCAAACTGGACATTTATATCCCCAGCTGCATATAGGCAATCTAGATTTTGAAAGATATGCCTTCGAAGAAAGTCCAGATATATTGTATAAGACAACATGGTTTGTGTCTGATAACAAAATGGAAATTGGTTTTATCACAGTGGAGAAAGATGAATTTTACATTACCCTTCTTTTAGAATTTGAACACCATACAGAATATATATTGGATTATATAGAGCATAATTATTTTATTCACGGGGATACAATCACAACTGACGCAAATAGTGAGGACAAGCTATTAAGTAATATTTTGGAAGAGCGAGGGTATACCAAAACAGATAGATCTCGTTTTAATGGTATATGTGATTTATCTAAAATATCCATATGTTCGCCATTGCCAGATGGATTCAGCATGCGTCTATCGCAGATGAAGGATGTAGAAAGACGTGCAGAAATATTTGGACTCGCTACCGGAGGAATAGGAACAACAGCAGAAAGATATGAAAGAATGATGAATTCGCCATCATATTGTTATGCAATGGATTTGGTAGTTCAGACGGATAAGGCAGAGATAATTGCTTACTGTACAATTTGGGAGGACCCTGTCAGTAAGATAGCAATATTAGAGCCTGTTGCATGCGTAGAGGAACATCGACGTAAAGGTATTATGAAAAGTACTTTATTATATGGGATGAACCTACTGAAAGAGCGTGGAACCAAATATATATATGTTGGCACAGGAGGCCGTAATATCGCTTCACAGACTTTGTACAAGAGTGTAGGCTTTTTAGCATACGGTATAAACTGTGAATGGCAGAAGACAGTATAATTTTTATTGTTTAACTTTTATAAAACTTCTTTTGAGAATATCTTTAAATTAAGACTTCAGGTAGGATAGCTTTTGGTTGGTGGGAAGAGAGTACTCGGAATAAATGTAGCTGTGATGATTAATAGAGTATAAAAATGGTGATTGAACATTAAATAACAGGGGGATTAATGAAAGGTGTCTCCTTGTATTTTTAAAGTCAAATAACATTAGTTAAATGCTAGTGTTATTTTTTTGTTATTTTATAAGATTAAAGAATATGTAAGGTTAATGAAAGAGTGAAATTTCGGTTTAATTTACTTTTCATGTAAATAAAGAAGGAAAATAATAGGAATTTATAGAAATATGCTTAGGGGATATATTGAACTTGTACTCTAATGTGAAACAATAATAATTTATATGTAATTTTAGGTTGCATGGAGGGGAGATTGTTTTGGAAAATAAAATAATAAATTTAGCAATAAAGCAAATGAAATTGATGAATCGTACAGGTCATGTCTACAGTTTTTTTAATTGCAGCTATAGTAATTGCTTTCAAAATATGGTATAATAAGTTAATAAAGTAACCAAGTAGGAGGCAGCGAAATGAAATTACTTTGTAAATGTGGTAATGTTGAAGATATAAAAACTGATAAGTTGATTGAAAGGTATGAATTTAAAACTATTGATGATGGTACTTTAATTTTAGTCTGCAAAAGCTGTAACGAAGTAGTATTTATAAGGTTAAAGAACAGTTAATTGAACTCTGGGGTAATCTCAGAGTTTTATTTTTACCTATTTTTACAAATAATGAAGGGAAAGATGGGTTAATGTTGAATTAATATACACCAGAGGGGTGGGGTATACATATGGGACATGTTATGGCTGGGGAAATAAGTGAAACAGCTAATACATAACAACATTAAAGGAGGAATAGGATTTAATGTCAGCGTTAAAAAAATATAAAAAGAGAAAAACTCAATATAATCTATTGGGTAAGAAGCAACAGAAGCGTATAAATAATATAAGCATCTTACGATTTGTTATTTTTGTCCTAGGGCTTATAATTTTAATAAGAACGTATACTTTGAGAAGGTATTACTTATTTGCTTTAGTAGGGTTAGTTACGATTATTTTATTTTGTTATTTAGCCTATTTACATAAAATCATGGAGAATAGAAAAAAATACACAACTGCATTATATGAAATAAATGAAACTTCCATAAAACGATTTAATGGAGACTGGAAACACTTTGAAGATACTGGTGAAGACTTTATAAATGAAAATCATAACTATTCATATGATCTTGACATTTTTGGCAAGGGCTCTTTATTCCAATGGATAAATGTAGCCTATACTTATATTGGAAGAGAAAAGCTTAAAGAGATATTCACGGAAAAACCTCAAAATGAACAGAGCATATATGATAGACAATCTGCAGTTAAAGAACTTGAACAAAAGATATATTTTAGACAAAGGCTTGAGGCAGAAGGAAAAATAGTTTGCAGCAACAAACAGAATCCCAAAGAGCTTTTTTCGTGGATAAAAGAAAGAAATAATTATATATTAAAAAAGCCAGTAATTTGGTTTTTAAGAATCTTTTCAATGGTGACCACGCTAACTACCTTAACCGTGGTAGTTAGAATAATGGACTATGTGCTAGCAGCTTTATTTGATATTGATAGAAGTGCGCCAAAAATATTTTATTTAATTCCATATTATATACCTATTTTATTAATTATGATTCAATCCATTGTTCTAAGGATAAAAAAACAAGATAGAATGAAGAATTTAATTATTGCTGAAAAATATAACGATAATATAAAAACATATAGAAATATGCTTAGACATATAGAAAAGCACAAATTTAAATCAGGGTATATTGTGAATTTATGTGAAAAACTTTATGATAATGAGGGGCGAAGTGCGTCTAAACAGATTGATGCTTTTTCTAAAATTTGTGAAGTTATAGCCAATAGGCGTAATACGCTATACCCTATTTTAAATCTCATTCTCATGATAGAATATCACTGGACTATTTCTATTGAAAGGTGGAAGATAAAATCAGAGAATGAATTTGAAAAGTGGATTAATACAATAGGCGAATTAGAAGCTTTGTGTAGTATTGCAGTTATCAAATATGATAATCCCTATTGGAGTATGCCAAGGATTGTAACGGGGCCATCAATGATTACAGCTAAAAATATGGGGCATCCACTTTTAGGAGAAAAACGGGTATGCAATAACCTAAAGGTAGAAGCACCACATCCAGTTATACTTATAACAGGTTCTAATATGTCCGGGAAGAGTACATTTATGAGAACTGTGGGAATTAATATTGTATTAGCTTATGCTGGGGCTCCGGTATGTGCAGAGCAGTTTTATTGTACTATTATGGATCTTTATAGTTGTATGAGGGTAAGTGATAATCTAGGGCAAAGTATATCTTCCTTTTATGCAGAAATATTAAAAATTAAAAATATCGTTAAGGCTTCAAAAGATGAAAAACAAGTACTGTTTTTATTAGATGAAGTTTTTAAAGGAACCAATTCAAGGGATAGACACACTGGAGCTATGGTTTTGGTAAAACAACTAAGTAAAACTGGAAATCTAGGATTTATATCCACACATGATTTAAAGCTCGGCGAAATGGAAAATCATAAAAATTCAAAAATTAAGAACTATCATTTTTCTGAATATTATAGAGAGAATGAAATTCATTTTGATTATAAATTAAAAATTGGAGTTTCACCTACAAGAAATGCCATATACTTAATGAAGTTAGCTGGTATTGAAATAGATGAAAGCAATTAGATGTATATCATGAAAAATTAGTGTTACAAAGATGGGGGTATGAGAAAAGTGAATAAAGCGTGGGATACTATTATTTGTTTAGGGATAAATACGTTTATACTTGTATTATGGGGATATAAAATGTTAATCGCAAGTGATATACCAGTTGAAGTACCTTTTAATGAGGTTATGGTAATATCATTACTATTAATTTTATTTTTAATTTTATATGGTGTTTATGCGAGAAATACGAATTTATTATTAATAAATTCCTTATTGATACTATTGCCATTATTGCTATGGTTTATATCTATGCAACAGGCATTAACATATAATTATCATAAAAATGATACATTGATTAGTATTATTGGTCTTTCTATAACTATGATTGCTTTTATGCAAATAATTTGTAAAAAAATCAGAAATAGAAATTAGTTCATAACCTTCTTATTATGTGGTGTCTTATATAGCCATATTATTAAACCTTCAAATATATCAAAAGGCCAATAAATGTTGAATGAAAAAATTATAAGAAAATGTTTTAGGGTTGTCTGTAGTATAAAAAATAAATCATAAGGACATAATTTAAAAGCAATTACTCTGAAGGGAAGGATGACCTTATGATGTTCAATAAAGTAGAAATATGTGGAGTAAATACTTCAAAATTGCCTGTATTAAAAGAAAAAGAGAAGAAAGAGTTACTATTAAGGATACAAAATGGCGAGTATGAGTGTAGAGAAAAATTTATTGAAGGGAATTTAAGGTTGGTTTTAAGTGTTATAAAGCGCTTCAATAATAGAGGGGAAAATGTAGATGATTTATTTCAAGTAGGCTGTATTGGATTAATGAAATCCATTGATAATTTTGATTTAAGTCTAAACCTTAGATTTTCAACATATGCAGTCCCTATGATTATAGGGGAAATAAGAAGATACTTAAGAGATAATAACTCTATAAGAGTTAGTAGATCATTAAGGGATATTGCATATAGAGCATTACAAGTTAGAGATAGATTGGTAAATGAAGACAATAAAGAACCAACTATATCTCAAATAGCAAAAGAACTAAATTTACCAAGGGAGGACGTAGTATTTGCACTAGATGCTATACAAGATCCGGTATCTTTATTTCAACCAATTTATCATGATGGTGGAGATGAAATTTATGTAATGGATCAAATTAGCGACAGTAAAAACTCAGATGATAGTTGGCTTGAAAATATATCAATTAATGAGGGAATGAAAAAATTAAAAGATAGAGAAAAGTTAATTTTAAATTTGAGGTTCTTCGATGGAAAAACTCAAATGGAAGTGGCTGATGAAATAGGCATATCACAAGCACAGGTATCTAGAGTTGAAAAAAATGCATTAAAGCACATGAGAAAGTATGTATAGGGTCCCCAAAGTGGGACCCCTTTTTTAATTTTATTTTAACGATACTATCACTTCTATACCTATAAGTAAAAAACAAGTAATAAAGTTTTTTTAAACATCTAATTGTAATTATGTACTCTTTTTATTGATATAATATCAATATAGGCTTAAGGAGGAAATTTAATATGAGGAAAAAAGCATGAAAAATAATGAAAAATACGGAGTTGTTTTAGGCGGTGGCGGTGCCAAAGGAGCATATGAAATAGGAGTTTGGAAAGCTCTAAGTGAATTGGGGATTTATGTGGAGGTAGTTGTAGGAACATCTGTGGGGGCTTTAAATGGAGCTATTATGGTGCAAGGAGATTTTGATATAGCTTATAACATGTGGAATGATTTGACCATGAGTAAAATCATTAATTTTGGACAAGAAAAGAATATATTGACACACAAAAACTTAAGCTTAGTGTCAATTATAAATACCATAAAAAGTTCACTACTATCAGGTGGTATGGATGTCACACCATTAAAAGAACTATTATACACGGTGATTGATGAAAAGAAAATAAGAGAATCAAAAATTGATTTTGGAATTGTTACTTTTTCTTTAACAGATTTTAAACCAATAAATATTTTTATAAAAGATATTCCAGAAGGTAGGCTTATAGAATATTTGCTTGCCAGTTCATGTTTTCCTACGTTCAAACCTCAGATTATTGATGAAAAAAGATATGTAGATGGAGGGATATATGATAATATACCCATTTCACTAATATGCGAGAAAAGTAAAAATATCATCATAGTAGATGTTTCTGGTTTAGGTAGGATAAAGAAGGTTGATACAAGCAATAATAAAATTATCTATATTAAAAATTCAGAATATCTTGGAAGAACACTTCAGTTTAATGAAGAAAGCTCAAAAAACAATATAGAGCTTGGCTATTTTGATACTCTGAGGGCATTTGGCAAGACTATAGGAAAACAGTACTACATTGTAGATACTGAAATTTGTAAGGGGAGCAAGAATAAATTCGCTAATGATTTAGAAGAAAAAGAAATTGAGAAAATATATGCATTTTATGGATCAAATATAAATGAAAGTAATTCAAACATTACAAGTAGCATTAAATTTAGATTATTAAGAAAAATAAGAAAATATATAACAGGTGAATTAAATGGACATAGTGTCATTATATCTATGGCCGAAATATGCTCAGAATGTTTAGGAATACATAGAATACAGATATACAGTTTAGAGCAATTAATTGAGGAAATTATGAAGGAATTTGAAAATTATAAGAAAGCAACATTGGAAACAAATAATATTTTTTCAATAAGTAAAGTGGATAGCCTTAATAAGGCATTGGTATTTTATGAACCAGATTTAAACGAAGTATCCCCCTCTATTATTAAAAAAAGAATTTTAATTGCATTAAGTCAACCTAAATATGCAATAGCAAATTTATTTTTTTCACTATTATTAAATAGAAAATTAGAGGATGCAAAGTTAAAGGAGTTTAAAATCAAGGAAGAAATAGTTAAATAAAGATGCGATGATAATATGTTGTATAAAATTTATAAATATTTAGCTGTAATATTTTAGCGGTATTTCAAAAAGCAAAGAGTGGATTCTAATCTTAAATATGGGATAGAATTCACTCTTAACCTAAGAAATATGACGATTTTTCATCTTGTAATTATTTTATTTTACCTTGCTTTTTTAGAATAGTTTCCATTTGATCTACATATTGTCCAAATTCAGTTAATAGGTTATCTATTGAAGTTGTTTTTGTTGGATCAACTCCTACCTTTTTTAGAGCATCAACAGGATATATAGAAGATCCTGATTTTAAGAAATCCAAATAATTATTAACTGCATTTTTGTCTTTTCCATCAAGTATATTTTTAACTATTTCATTAGAAGCAGCCATAGAAGTGGCATATTTATAAACATAGAAATTGGTATAAAAATGTGGTACTTTAGCCCATCCGACACTTGACTCTTCATCTAGCATATAGCTATCACCATTGTATTTAACTTGTAAATCACCATATATTTTATTTAAAGACTTAGCTGATAAAGGTTCGCCTGCCTCTAATTTTTCATGTGCTATTTTTTCAAATTCTGAGAACATTACTTGAGTGTATACTGTTCCTTTTATATTTTCGATTAATTGGTTTAATAAATATAATTTTTCATCATCATTTTTAGCATTTTTTATCAGATATTTTGTCATTATTAATTCATTAGCAGTTGAAGCTACTTCTGCAGTAAATGTAGGAGTATTTGAGTTTCTATATGTTTGAGCTTTTCCGGCATAAACAGCATTTACAGCATGACCCATCTCATGAGCTGTTGTTGACATTGCATCTAAAGAATCGTTATAGTTTAAAAGTATAAAAGGATGTACTCCATTAAGTCCTAAATTATATCCACCTGTTGTTTTACCTTTTGATTCATAAACATCTAACCATCTACTATCAAAACCTTTTTTTACTATAGATAAATATTCATTTCCAAGTGGTTTTAATCCATCTAAAATCATAGTCTTAGCTTCTTCATAAGGAATTGTTAATTTATAATTACCAACTAATGGAGCATATAAATCATAACCATGAACTTTATCAACATTCATAACTTTTCTTCTTAACTCTATATATTTATGAAGTGGCTTCATGTTATTATTAACAGCTTTAACTAAATTTTCATAAACCTCTGTTGGAATGCTATCTTGTGAAAGAGAAGCTTCAAGGGAAGATTTATATTTCCTAGATTTAGCTAGGAAAATATCCTTCTTAACGGAGGCTAGGTAAACAGAAGTAAAGGTATTTTGAAATTCTTCTGTTATTTTACCATTAGCTTTAAAGGCTGTTTTTCTTAACTCTCTATCTTTACCATCAAGTATGTTTGAATATACGCCTGCGGTTAATTCTAAATCTTTTCCATCTTTATCTTTTATAACTGCTTTTTTCATATCTGCATCTTTTAATTTAGTGAAAATTTCTTGTGGAGAACTAGCAAATTCTGATACATTAGCTAATATATTTTCTTCTGCAGTTGAAAGACTATGGTCCTTTTGTTTTATTAAAACATCTATAAAATGAGCATAATCTTTTAAAATAGGATTTGATACAAGGTTTTTTAATGAATCAGTACTTTGTGCCAATAATTCGGGGGTAAAGAAGGTTACAAGTTGTCCATATTCCCCATAAATACTTTCTGCTTTAGCTTTTAATTCTGTAGCTTCAGTGTCTCCTTGATTTAAATCACCCTTAAATCCAGCATACCAATAAACTTTATCTAAAATACTTGATACTTGGTCATCTAATTTTAAAAACTCAAGCAATTTTTTAGGGTCATTTAGTTTTCCTTTATAATCTTTAAACTTGGGTAAATATTCTTTTTCTAATTTCTCAATATCTTTTTCCCAAGCTTGTACATTTGGATAGACATCAGCTAAGTTCCATTTGTACTTGTCATCAATTTTTTGTGTTGCTGCTGGTGCTGTTACGTCCTGTTTATCTTTTGCATAAGTTGCTGAATGATTTACATTTGTATTTACCTCATTTACATTAACAAATGCAGAAGCATTAATTGATGTAGTCAAAAATATCCCAGCGGCCATACATGATATAATAATTTTCTTTTTTGAGTTTGACATAATATCCTCCCCCACATATTCTTTAAACATGTAAATATAATACATAAATGCAATTATATACTTAGTTTGTATATATTACAAGAGCTATGTAAAAATTCTAAAAAATAGTTTATTTCGAATTCATCATAGTTAAGAGTTCCATGAGAAATTGGAGGGATAAAAATTATCCGTGAAAATAAATGAAGAATAATAACCGTTGGGTAACCCAAATGCTATTATTCTTCATTTATATTATAAAGTCCAAGGTATATTCTGTATTAAGGGTATTGTACTTTTCTACGAGATCTTGTAGTGTGACAGAGTCCATAACTTTATTAATTTGCTCATTAACCTTTTCCCATACCAGGGTGTTTATACAAACTTTTATGGTTTTATCAAGGCCTAAGGCCCCATCATTATCGCCAGTAATACTTAAGTCACCTTCAAGAATTCTTAAAACTTCTCCTACAGTGATTTTTGATGCTTCTTTTGATAGGGTATAACCACCCTGAGAACCTCTTGCACTTTTTACAAGATTAGCCTTTCTAAGTACTGAGAAAACCTGTTCTAGATAATTTTCTGAGATGGCTTGTCTTTCAGCGATAACCTTTAAGGGAATATAGTCTCTCGATGAATTCACAGCGATATCAACCATTGCCCTTAAACCATATCTTCCTTTAGTAGAAATATTCATGGTAATTTAATTCTCCTTATCTATACTAAAATATACATATAATGCATAATGTAATATTTATTCATTAAGCTAAATCATACTATAATGAAAAGAATAAGTCAAATTGTGGCTATCTAAATGCTTATTCTACATAGGATTTTAACATATCTAATTTTTCTATAATTAGCATCTTATTGCCTTTATGGCTTATAATGCCCAAGTCTTCAAATATGCTAAGTTTCCTACTTATAGTTTCCCTTGTGACTCCCACATAGCTTGCCATCTCTTCTTTACTAATAGGCAGTTTAACTTGCAAACCCTCTGAAGTGGGAACGCCATATTTTTCAGCAAATTCTAAAAGCATATATGCTATTCGAATTTCAGCATCATTAGTAGCTAGATTTTGAGCAAGATTTTCAGTTTCACTGAGACGTTTTGTGATTACTTGTAGTAGCTTTAAAGATATTTCAGGATTATTCAGAAGAATTTCATCCATGTTTTGCTTTGTTAGTGTACATATCTTTGTGTCTGATATGGCATAAACATCAAAATTATAGGTTTCATTATTGCTGAAAAGACTCAATTCTCCAAAAAAATCTCCACTAGTTAAGATATGAACAATTTGTTCTTTGCCGTCTTTCGTGAGCTTTGAAATCTTCACTCCACCTTCATTAATTATAAATAAGGTATCAGATTTATCTCCCTGCTGGCACAATACAGATCCTTTTTTGTAAGATTTATGTCCAGTCATATCTACAATTTTTTTTAGTTCCTTATCAGAAAGGAAAGAAAATATTGGTACTTTTTTAGCGCAGATTGAGGTATTACAATTTGTACAATTACACTGCTTCATATATTTATCACCTACCAAATGTATTTTTTAATTTTTGTTTAACTTATTTTATAATATCATCTTTAACTTAAACTGACTAATTATTATTAATAACCACAGTTTATTTTTTTATATTTTGATTTAGATCATATTGAAAAGATATTATGTAAATAAAGATATATTATGGGTAGGTAAGGTTGATAATAGAGAGGTACTATTTCATAAATTTATACTTAATAAGGGAGCACTTATAATAGTTATTTATCAATTAATAAAAAGCTCATGATTTTCATGAGCTTTTATTTAAAGTGATTTATTAATTTTTTGAGACTATATATTTTCGAATTCATTTAATGTTTTTAACTTGTTCTCAACTTTCATTTTCTCAACTCTTATACTATCTAATTGTTGCATTAGTTTTTTGTTTTCTACTTTTAGTGTTTTGCTAGAATTATGTTGAAGGCCACTCTCTGCAAGCTCTAAAGAATATTGTAGTTCTTGTTCAAGCTTATTTTTATAAGTTTCTTCAAATTCTTTTTCTACCTGAGTTAACTCTTCATTTAAAGTAGTTTTCATACTGTCAATAACCTGCCTTGAAACTTCTGATTTGATTTGCTCTTCAGTTCTCATATTAGTTTATCTCCTTATAGTTTATAGTTTTAACGGTTTTATCTATACTACTAGGGTGCTCATTAATTTTTTTAGTATTCTTTTAAATATTTTTATAAAGTAAGGTAAAGAACAGCTATGGATTTAAAGCTGAATACCTATTTAAATTATAGATGTTAGCAGTATAGGATCTACTTTGAAGCAGTTATTTTTTTTGAAAATATCTTACAATAATAATTATCTAAAAGAAAGGTATTAATTTCATAATATAAGGCAAAATAAAGAAAATGAAATTAATAATTTAATCCATATAAATGAAGGGGAGGATTTAGTGAAAAGCGAAGAGTGCATCAAGGTTATTCCGTTAGGTGGCCTCGGAGAAATAGGTAAGAATATAACTGCTTTTGAGTACGAGGACGAAATCATTGTTATAGATTGTGGTATCTCATTTCCTGATGAGGAAATGTATGGTGTGGATTTAGTGATTCCAGATATAACCTATTTAAAAAGTAATGCAGAAAAAGTAAAAGGTATTTTTTTAACTCATGGACATGAAGATCATATAGGAGCATTGCCCTACATTCTAAAACAATTGAATGTACCTGTTTACGGTACTAAGCTAACCCTAGGAATAGTTGAAAATAAGCTAAAAGAGCACAATATATTATCAGATTGTGAACTTCACAATGTAAATGCAGGAGACATAATAGAATTAAAAAATTTCAAAATAGAATTTATAAGGGTCACTCACAGCATAGCAGACTCCTGTGCTATTGCCATTCACTCACCACTTGGCGTCATATTACATACAGGTGATTTCAAAATAGATTTTACTCCCATTGATGGATTAGTCATGGACCTAGAACGTATTTCAAATTTAGGTAAAGAGGGCGTAATGCTTCTTATGGCGGATAGTACAAACGTGGAACGGGAAGGGCATACAATTTCAGAAAAAGCTATAGGAAAGACTTTAACTAGAATAATTTCTAATGCCACTGGAAGAGTTATTGTAGCCACCTTTGCCTCAAATATTCATAGAATGCAACAAATTGCAGATGCTTCTGTAATGAATGATAGAAAAATTGTTTTTAGTGGAAGGAGTATGGAGAACATCTCAAAAGTGGCTATGGACCTAGGATATCTTCATATACTAGAAGAGTACATTATAAGAATGGATGATATGCAAAATTACAATAATAAAAACATTACAATAATAACTACTGGAAGTCAAGGCGAGCCCATGGCAGGTCTTGCAAGAATAGCTTTTTCTACTCATAGGAAAATTACCATTGAGCCAGAGGACTTGTATATTATTTCTGCATCTCCAATTCCAGGCAATGAGAAACTTATATCTAGAGTAATAAACGAGTTATTCAAAAAAGGAGCAGAGGTAATTTATGAGGATTTAGAAGAAGTGCATGTATCCGGCCACGCCTACCAAGAGGAATTAAAATTAATCCATGCCTTAGTTCATCCTAAATACTTTATGCCAGTTCATGGTGAATATAGACATATAAGGCAACATGCTAAATTAGCACAAGGGTTAGGTATGCAGGGTGAAAATATATTTACTATGGAAACAGGGCAGATATTAGAAATTACAGTTGATGAAGCTAAAATAGCAGGGAGAGTACACACGGGAGCTGTATTTGTAGATGGGTTAGGTGTTGGTGACGTTGGAAGTATAGTGCTTAGAGATAGAAAGCACCTAGCAGAAGATGGGATGTTAACAATAGTAGTTACCTTAGAGCGGGAATCTTATAGTATAATTGCAGGACCAGATATAATTACTCGTGGATTCATATATGCAAAGGAATCAGATGAATTGATTAATGAAGTAAAAGAGATTGTAAGGACTGAACTTAATAAATGCTTAGATAATAAAGTCATTGAATGGTATGTATTAAAATCTAACATGAAAAAATCCGTAGAGCGATATTTATACCAAAAAACAAATCGTAGACCAACTATTTTTCCTATTATCATGGAAATTTAAAAAACAGGTGCATCCACATGGCATATAAAAGCTGAGGCTTTAATCTCCTCAGCTTTTAGTATTTTTATTAATAATGAACTCTAACTAACCAAAATTTAATGCTCTTATCGCTCCATCCAAGATCCCAAGGTACTTTATTCCTATCTGAATTATGACAACTAACCAAGGAATATCCTTTTGAATCTGCCCCCGTCACAACAGAAATATGAGTGATGTCATTTTTCTTTTCATAGGCAACGAAATCTCCTGGCAGTAGTTTATAACTAGCCTTGTATACTTTCTCGTAGCTACCATAGGCAATTATCGATGCTCTGCCACTATTTGTCATGTATCTTTTAAATCCATCCGCATTAAGCCAACCTGTTGTTGCACCATTTTTGTCATAGTTCCAAGCAGAATTTTTTCTAAATTTCCCACCTTCAAAAAGAATTTGTGAGGCAAAGTTTGCACAATCACCACCTTGGGGATTATAGTCAACATATTTTTTGTTATACTTATATTCATTTTCAGCTTCACTTGCAGCACCGCAATATTTTTCAGCATATTCTATAGCTGTGACTCTTCTCTTGTGCAGAGTAGAAAAATCTCTTGCAGTTTGAGATAGTATATGGCTTTTTATTGAATCTACCTTAATATTATCTAAGTCTAGTGAATTAGCAAAGGGATCTTTATACCACTCTTTAGAAATCACCAAAGATCCGCCCTTACTCATAAGCTGTAAATTGTGATAGGTTCCGATTCTTGAAATATTTTCTATTTCTGGTTGATCTTCATATATATACTTATATTCTGTGGAACACAATAAATAAACAGAAAAATTATCATTACTACCTTTAATTCTTTTTACAATTACTGTTGGTGTAATATCTATAAACTTAACACCTTGTTTTTCTTCCCAATTATTAATATAATCCATCTTTCGTTTTTCATATTCATAAGCCCAAGTTCCATATTTTGTGTCCATGTTATAAATTGATTTAATTAATTCTAAATCACCGCTTAATATAGCTTTGTTTCTGCTTTGAAAAATTTTTTCTATATGACTCGTAACTTCTTTTTTTTCATCATCTGTTGCAGCGTAGGTAAAGTTAGGAGAGCATAGTTGCACCAATAAAAGAAGTATTATAAATATAAATAATCTGTTTTTGGACCATTGTAGATTTGACCCTTTAAAAAAATTCATAATATTTTACTCCTATTATTTTATTAATGTATCGATTTTTTCTACGACATTTTTTATATCAAGTTGTTTTAATGGTGCACCTTCATACCATAATTTTGTTGAATCCATACTATTTGTAAAATAGCGTGCTTTTAAAATTATTTCAGGCCTATACTCGAAATGTAGGATGTCAAAGTGTGACCATTTACCGCCCCAAACAAAACCGTGGTTCTCAAAGATTTCCACAAGTTCGTTGGCATAGGAGGCTAATCTTTTTTCACCAGCTTCTTTAGAAGCCCATTTCCAATAATCTCTTTTATCACTAGCAAGATCTATAGCAATTCCAAAAGCATGAGGGCTTAACCTACTTGTGCCTGAAATTACCCGGTAATTAAAAGTACCACTGCAAGGCAAAAGGCAGGTTCTCACGTTTGGGTTTCTTTGTGCAAGGGGCATTACTTCTTTCATAACAGCTTGCAGTGAATCGGCTGCACTATTACTTATATTGAATTGATAATTGTTGTAGCCTACCTTAACTTTTGTAAGTCTAGATTCTATATCTTTTTTAGAAGAACCATAAATTTCTGTCAATAACCCATAGGAACGAGTACGACCAGGGTCATAATCTGTTTTCATAATAGTTCTAATAGGTGAAAGGGGATATATTTGTTCTAGGGTATCTTGAAGATCTGGGTTTTCTAGTTTTTCTTGTGAATTTTTTCTTATTCTGTCATCGTACAGGAGTTTCTTTCCAGAGCTAAGTACTAAATATACATATCCATTTTTTTCTTCAATATTTGTAATATATTTAGGATAAGCTATCATTAGACATAGTAGGTCTTGCTTCATTGCCACATTATATATAGTAGTATTTTCCTTAGTGGAAATAGCATTTGCAACAGGGGATATTCTTATATTTATCATGATAAAAAGTAAACTAGTAGCAAAAATTAAAGCAAAGTGTTTTCTCATAACAATAGTATCTCCTTTTCAAAAATACTTTTGCTATATATAATTGCCTATGAATTCTTATTATATGTGTGGATAAAGATGCCACTAGCCATTTATAACCACACCACCATTGACATGGATAGTTTCGCCACTTATATAGGAAGCGCCGTCAGAAGCTAAAAATACATAAGTTTCAGCAAGTTCCACTGGTTGACCTGGTCTTCCCATGGGAGTTTTGCTTCCAAATTTACCAACCTCAATGGCGCTAAATGATGCGGGTATAAGAGGTGTCCATATAGGACCTGGGGCCACTGCATTAACTCGTATTTTTCTACTTGTAAGAGAAAGAGCTAAGGAACGAGTAAAGGTAACTATTGCTCCCTTAGTTGAGGAGTAATCAATTAGTGTTTTATGTCCTTCATAGGCGGTAACTGAAGAAGTATTTATAATTGTAGCACCTTCTTTTAAATGGGGTAATGTAGCTTTTACCATATAAAACATGGCGAAAATATTGGTTTTAAAGGTTTTTTCTAGTTGCTCCACTGTAATATCTTCAATACTATTTTGAGGATGTTGCTCCGCAGCATTGTTCACAAGAATGTCTATTTTGCCAAGCTCATTTATTGTTTTGGTTACAGCCTCATTACAAAAATTATATTCCCCTATATCTCCAGGTATCAAAATACATTTCCTACCTTTTGTTTCAATAAGTTTTTTTGTCTCTAGCGCATCTTCATGCTCATCAAGATATACTATGGCTATATCTGCGCCTTCTCTGGCATAAGACAACGCAACTGCTTTTCCAATACCACTATCACCTCCTGTAATTAAGGCAACTTTATTTACTAATTTGCCAGAACCTACACAATTTGGATTTTCGAAAATAGGTCTTGGATTCATAAGTGACTCGAGTCCCGGCTGTTTATCTTGTTTTTGCTCAGGTACGTTGGTAGGGAAATTAAAGTTTTCATTCATAAAAATGTCTCCTTTTTTTATAGAATATATTTTGTAGCTATAGTTTATGGTAAATCGATATTTATATTCATTTCATCTACAATCTAGTAGAAGAATAGCAAGAAGGGTTGAAATATGTTATAATTAAAAAATATGAGTACAACGAAAATTTAAATTAAAAAAATAATAAAATTAAGTTGATATAAATGAAACAAATTTATTTATACATAAAGACCTATAAAGTCAGAGTTAAAATGAAGATTAATCAGCCTAAATATACTCATATCACTAATAAAGGGTGGTTTCTTAGATGCAATATAATCATGCACGAAAGTTGTTGTTTCCAATTTTCAAGAAGATTCATAACAGGATATCAGTGATTTGCGACATTTAAAGTTCAAGACGACCACTTCCAAAGGAGAAAATAATGTTATTCGAAAACTTAAATCTCATTACGCCAATTAAAAAAGCACTAGAAACTGAAGGTTACGTAGAAGCTACACCTATACAAGAAGCTGCAATTCCTAGTATATTGAGTGGAAAAGACTTTTTAGGCTGTGCTCAAACAGGCACTGGAAAGACAGCAGCCTTTGCTATTCCTATACTTCAAATTCTTTGTGGAAAGCAAAAAGTTATAAAGGGACCTAAAAATATAAAGGCCCTAATCCTGGCACCAACTAGAGAACTGGCAATTCAAATTGGAGAAAGCTTTGATGCCTACGGCAAACATATGAATCTTACTAGTGCAGTTATTTTTGGAGGTGTATCACAAAAAAAACAAACTGATGCATTAAAAGGCGGAGTAGATATTTTAATTGCAACTACTGGTAGACTACTTGACTTAATGCAACAGAAATTTATTAGCATACATCATGTGGAAATGTTTGTACTTGATGAGGCAGATCGTATGCTTGATATGGGATTCTTGCGCGATGTAAAAAAAGTTATAGCGCAACTACCTAAAATCAGACAAACCATGCTATTTTCAGCAACTATGCCACCAGAAATTTCAAAGCTAGTTGATTCTATTCTTGTGAATCCAGTAAAGGTAGCAGTGACACCTGTTTCTTCTACTATTGAAATTATTGAACAATCAGTATATTTTGTGGATAAAAAAGATAAAAAACCTCTACTAATTCATTTGTTGCAAGATAAGTCCATAGTTTCTGCTTTGGTATTCTCAAGAACAAAGCACGGAGCAAACAAAATAACTAAAGATCTCAATAATTCTGGAATAGAGGCTCAAGCTATTCACGGGAATAAATCACAAAGTGCAAGGCAACTTGCCTTGAATAATTTTAAGGCTGGTATTACAAGGGTATTAGTAGCAACAGATATAGCAGCAAGAGGTATAGATGTTGATGAATTATCTCATGTGATCAATTTTGATTTACCCAATATACCAGAAACCTATGTACATAGAATAGGAAGAACTGGCAGGGCAGGACTTGGTGGAGTAGCAATTTCATTTTGTGACGCAGAAGAAAAAGATTTCCTAAAGGATATTCAGAAGGTTATTGCAAAATCAATACCAGTAATAGAGGATCATCCTTATCCTGCAAGTAATTTACCAATAGTAGTTACTAAGGATAACACAAAGAAAGTTTCTACAGGAAAGTCAGGAGCAAATGGTTATGCAAGACGGAATGAAAGAAATCAATCCGGAAGACAGCAACCTAGAAATGCTAGAGCAGCAAGATAAAATAAGATAAAATGCATAAAGCCAATGATTATGTTAAATAATCATTGGCTTTACTAATCCATATTTTAAATTTCATATGGACTTACTTAGTAATCTCCGTTCTTAGCCTTAGCAATACTGCCTACGCTTAAAACCATAAATCTATTGATTAACATAACTAACATCTCCCTTTATAAGTTTAATGTTGGCTAGTTGATTACATTAATAGTATAACCCAGACTTAAAAAGATATACGTAGAAATAAAATATCTTTTAGTAGCAAGTTCTACATTTTTTATTTCACCAGTTATAATAAGGAATTGTTTAGCTTAATAAGCTACTATATAAATAGCACACTTCCATTTATATAGGTAGTATTAGAAGATTATTGGGCTTTGCAGGAATTGTACAAATATGGTAAAATACATTTGTGCAATTATTGAATTAAAGAGTGAAAAGAGGTAGTTACAATGATGGTAGAAGATAATGAGATTTATAACTCTATTGTAATGGAATTTAAATTAAGTAGTGATATTTTAGAAAAAATGAAAAGCCAAGTTGAAGATTTAACTAAAGCTAAAATGGACCTATGCAATCTTTTAAAGATAAGAGTGTTTTCAGATGAAGATTTAAATGTATATGAAAAAGAGTTTATTAGAAATATAGATATAAATAAATCAAAGATAAAAGGCTTTGAGAAAAGACAAATAGAGCTGAAAGATAAGATTATACAGCACAAACAGGAGATTAAGGTAATTAAGGTCAATATGAATAAGTTAGAAAATAAAATAATACAAGAGCGAAGACAAAGTAAAAAATATAATGAAGCCCTTAGAATTTTTCTTAAAAGAGAAAAGTTTAAATCTATTAAGAAAATACTTTTTAGTAGCTATAGAAGGGTATTTTTGAGATATTCTAATGAGATGAGTATAAAAACTAAAATCATGCAATGTAATAAAATAAAGGAAAAAATTAGACAAGAAAAACAATATGATAACAATAGTATAAGTAAATATAAGAGAAAAATAATTGCAGATAAAGTGTCCTTAGCAAGAATGAGAAAGTGCATTATAAATATGGAAAAAGGCATTGATTTTTTTCTTATAAGGATTCAGAGTTTAGGGGAGTATAAAGAAATTGAAAAAAAATTTATAATAGAAGCTAATCATTACAAAAAATCAAGACATCTTTAAAAAAATAACTAGTTTAAATGCTAGTCTATTTTTTTAGATGCCAATATAAACTTTTCTATTTTAATGCCATTTGGAACACTTTATTAACAATATTTTTAGAGGTAGCTCCCTCGTGAATTTTAACTCCGTCTACATAGTAGGTAGGCACATAATAATAGGTGTATTGTTTTGCTATATCAGGTTGAAGTTCTTCATCAATTATTTTAATTTCAATGTCAGCATATTCTGGATTTAGTTTTTTTATATCATCCATCCAAGCAAGTGCTTTTTTGCAATATGGACACCATTCAGTTACAAACATAATTACAGGTTTCATTTAATATCACCACCAAACTTTTTAAATAATATATATATTATTTTATATATAAATATTATACACTATTTTTCGCATTCTTCACCTATTATAATAATTATTTATAGAAATCAGTTAAATGATTTGCTATAATGAAATAGTTAAAAATAAATAAAAGAAATGAAGGAGAACCTTGAATGCAAACAGTTAAACAGTTATTTCAGAGAGAAACAGTAATAAAAATAATATTATTACTATCATTAGTATTATTTGCATATTTAATAAGATCTATTTTTAATTTGGTTTTATTAACTTTTATGATTACTTATTTAGCTAATAGTTTACAGTGTTTATTGGTTAAGCAAATCAATAAAGTTATAAAAGTAAATCCAGCTCTTATTACCATAATTATTTATATGTTTATGGCTGCAACTATAGTTCTTCTACTAGTTAAGTATATACCAATTGCTATTTCCGAAAGTATACTTATTTTGGATAAGTTGGAGTATATTAAATTTCCTAAAACTACTAGTGGGGTAATGGTTTATTTAACGCCAATATTAGAGCAAATTGACATAGCTAGTTATGCAAAATCTGGTATCCAAAGTATTATGTTTTTTGTAACTGATTTTGGAAAATGGAGCTTGAATTTTTTTATGGCACTTTTAATAAGCTTCATATTTATATTAGAGAAAGGTAGTATCTTAAAATTTGTATATAAGTTTAAAGAGAGTAAAATATCAGTGGAATATAACTACCTTAGCTATTTTGGTAATAATTTTTTAAATTCTTTTGGTAAAGTAATACAGGCTCAAATAATGATAGCTATTACAAACACAGTATTATCAATTATTGGACTTACTATAATGGGATTTCCTCAATTATTAGCTCTTGCCTTTATGATATTTATTTTAAGTCTTGTACCAGTAGCTGGAGTATTTATTTCATTAATCCCACTATGTTTAATTGCTTTTAAGATAGGTGGGCTAATTAAAGTAGTTTTTGTGCTTATTATGATTTTTATAATTCATGCTATTGAAAGTTATGTTTTAAACCCAAAGCTTATGTCTGATACCACACATCTCCCAATATTTTTTACTTTTGTTACATTAATAGTGTCAGAACATTTTATGGGCATTTGGGGTCTACTTCTTGGAATACCAATATTCATATTTTTATTAGATATAATTGGCGTAGATTTAAGCGAGAAAAAATCACACTAAAATTGAATAAAAATAGAAAACATATAAACGACTTTAGCAGATTTAAGGAAGGCAGTGATTTTGTGACAACAGAAAATATGGAATCTATATTAAAATGTCCTGTTTGCAATTTATGTCTAAAAAAACATGAAAAACAATACATATGTACAAATAATCATAGTTATGATATAGCAAGCAAAGGATATATTAATCTTTTACTTGCTAATCAAAAGAACACAAAAGAGCCTGGAGACAGTAAAGAAATGATGGAAGGTCGGAGAGACTTTTTAAATAAAGGTTATTATCACACTTTTTCTGAAAAATTAAGCGAGGTAATAATATCAAATATAAGTGGAAATACTGTAAATATACTTGATGCTGGTTGTGGAGAAGGGTATTTTTTATGGAGATTAAAGGAAGCTATATATAGCAGTGAACCTAAGATTACCCAAAATAGTATGATTAATTTTTTTGGTGTAGATATTTCGAAAGCAGCAGTTACTTATGCAACTAAAAGAGATAAAAAAATAAACTTTATAGTTGGAAGTAATTTTAACTTACCTATAATGACAAACACCATAGATATTATCATCAGAAACTTTGCACCTTCTGATGAGACTGAGCTTAAGAGGGTTCTAGTGGATAACGGCAAGTTAATTGTTGTAACACCTGGGATTCAACATTTATATGGGTTAAAAGAAATATTATATGTAAATCCTAGAGAACATGAAGAAAAAGAAATATCCTTTGAGGGATTTAAGTTAATCCACAGAGCAGAAGTTAAATACGATATTCATATAGACGATGGGGAGCATGTAAAAAATCTTATTGCAATGACTCCTTATTATTGGACTTTTGATAATTGTATGAGAGAAAAAGCCAGTGGCACTTCTAAACTTTCAACCTTGCTCCATTTTAATATTAATGTATATGAAAAGTGTTAATAATATACTAAAATCATAAAGCATATTATATTAATTAGGGGGAAATCATGAATCTTAAAAAAGAAGACTTCTTAAAGAAAACTCATATTACAGAAAATGATATTATTAAAAATGAAATAGATTGGGCGGTATTAAATGAAATATACACTGACTTTGATAGCTATAGGAGTAGTTATGAGAGTCAGGCTGGATTTATTGCAGATACTCTAAGAACACATAAAAAAATACATTCAGTAAAGTCTAGAGTTAAAGAATCGGATAGGTTAATAGAGAAGATAATTAGAAAGACACCAGGGCGAAAAGAAAAATATGGTGCAGAATTTCAATTTTCCATGGAAAACTATAAAGAAGAAATAAATGATTTAATAGGGGTTAGGGCAATACATATTTTTAAAGAAGATTGGGAAGATATACACAATTTTATTTATAGTACTTGGAAAGTAATTGAAATAACTGCCAATGTTCGTGAAGGTGATGATACTAAAAGGTTTGATGAATTAAATATTCAAATTCATTCTAGAAAATCAGGCTACCGTTCTGTTCACTATTTGATAGAATTTTTTCCAACCAGCCAAAAGGTTATAGCAGAGATTCAGGTGAGAACAATATTTGAAGAAGGCTATGGTGAAATCGACCATCAGTTAAGATATTCACATAAGGAAATTCCAGAAGTGCTAGCACTTAATCTACTATTATTTAATCGTATAGCAGGTAGTTCCGATGAAATGGCTTCTCTAATAAATCTACTAAATAAAAATTGGACTGAAATGGAAGCAAAATACGAAAAGATAATAGCGCTAAAGGATAAAGAAATAAATGAACTCAAAGGAGAATAATAAAATAATGAAGGAGGAATGTAATGAAAAAAATATTTAATGCAATATTGAAAGGCATTGTGAGCAGTATTAATAGGTTCCCACAAACTGTTGGTATATCAACGGCGTGTGTTATACTTCTCATTTATATATCAGAAGTAATAGCAGGAACAAGTGGTGATTTTATAGAAACCCTCCGTAGGATAACTATGATTGTTGCTCTTGGAATTCCGCTTTCATTATGTATTAACCTTTTTTTTGAAGGCTTAGAAACCTACAAGAAGGTATCGCTGTACGCTTCTTATTTAGGAGGTGCTGTTTTACTAATCTTCTATTATTACTTCTTCCTAAAGGATATAGGGATGCTTGACATGGTTTCAATGTCAAGATATATTGCCTTTAGCCTTATTCTATATTTAATTTTTCTTTTCATATCATATTTACCAAATCGAGAAAACTTTGAGATTTTTGCTGTAAGAGTTTTTACTAGATTTTTCACTACAGTTTTATACTCCCTAGTTTTATATCTTGGACTTGCGGCCATTCTTTTTACAATTGATAGACTTCTAGGAATTAATATTAAAGGTGAGCTTTACTATTACGCTTTTCTTATTGTCGTTGGTATATTCGCGCCAGCATTTTTTCTTGCAGGTCTTCCTACAAAAAATGAAATATTATCTTTAAAGGATTATTCGCGGCTTTTAAATGTACTTGTGCTATACATCATAATGCCACTTATTTCAATATATACAATAATACTATATATCTATTTCGGGAAAATAATTATTACAAGGCAATGGCCAGAGGGTCTTGTATCTCATTTGGTGCTTTGGTATTCTGTGATAAGTTCAGCGGTGCTATTTTTTATATCACCCTTACTTCATGAAAAGACCTGGCCCAAAAGATATATGAAGTATTTTCCAAAGGCAATCTTTCCATTAATAGTCATGATGTTCATCTCTATAGGAATAAGAATTAATGCATATGGAGTAACTGAAAATAGATACTTTGTTGTAGCGCTTGGTATATGGGCATTTTTAGTTATGATTTACTTTGCAACTACAAAAAAACTAAGAAATATAATGCTTCCACTATCACTTGCAGTAATAACATTTATATCTGTATTTGGGCCTTTTAGTAGCTACTCAGTTTCAAAATACAGTCAAAATAAGAGGTTAGCTAAGATATTCATTGCAAACAATATGATTAAAGATAGCAATGTAATTAAAGCAAGTGCTGTGGTTTCTTCTGAGGATTCAAGACAAATATCTAGTATTCTTAATTACTTTGATAGAAATCACAGTCTAAAAGATATTAAGGGATTGCCACTAGACTTTAAAATATCTGATATGGAAAGGATAATGGGCGTAAAATACACTGATGAATATAATACAGGTAACAATGGATATTTTTATTTTAATTCCTTAGGTGCACTAAAACCAATTGATATAAAAGGATATGACTATTTGTTTGATTCAAGAAATTCTAGGCAACAGAGCGCAAGTAGCTCAGACTTTAGCATATATTTTGATTATGAATCAAGCGTTTTAAAGATGGCTCAAGATGGAAAAGATATTTATGCAAAAGATTTAATGGATTTTGCAACTAAGCTTATGGATAAATATGGAATTAACCCGAAAAATCAAGCTACAACTCAAGAGGAAATGCTCTTTGAAGATGAAAATAGCAAAGTGAAAATTAAGATTCAATTCTCTAATCTATCAGGAAAGAAGAATACTTCAAGTGGTAAAATAGAATCAAAGAATTTTGAATTTTATGTTCTTGTGAAATTAAAATAAACAATTGGGTGTGGGATTATCCTGAGTAATTGAATAATATTATAAATTATTAATAGGATATATAAGCAGGAATTTTAAAGGGGGTTTTTGTATGAAGTTTTATATTCGAGAAAAAATATTTTCAATAGGTGACAAATTTAGCATTCAGGATGCTTCAGGTAATGATGTGTTCAATGTAGAAGGAAAGTTTTTTTCTATAGGAAATAAGCTGAAAATTTATGATGTGAATAACAACGAGATTGTTTATATTGAGCAAAAGTTATTTAAATTACTTCCTGAATACAATATATACTTAAACGGAAACTATGCTGCAAGAGTGAAAAAAGAATTTACTTTCTTTAGCAATAGGTTTGATATAGATAGCAACATGGGGAACTATGAAATTGAAGGGGATTTTCTTGCTCATGATTTTTCCATTACAAAGAATAGTAGCACGGTTGCACAAGTAAACAAAAAATGGTTATCTTGGGGAGATACTTATGAGATTAATATAAATGAACAGGAAAATTATGCATTTATATTAGCAATGGTAATTGTAGTAGATCAAGTATTACATGATAACAAAAGCAAAAATAATGGATAATTACTATTAAAATACTGGATTTTCTAATAAAATTTTATTAATTTGAGTAGAAATGATTTATTCATACTCTTTAAGATGTTATAATGTATTAGAAATAAGAGATTAGAGGTGCATATATGACTAATGATGAGATATATAAACGTATAATGATTATGGCTAGTGTTAAAGCTGCAAAAAGCTTTGTTAAAACTTGTGAGATAAGTAAGGGCGACTTAAGTAAGCTTTGCAAGAGATATAACATATTTGTAGAAGGTAAAGCTACTAAGGAAGACATAATTGATAGATTTGTAAATGAAACACTTGGCATAAAATTAAGAAATAAGGTAATCAACAAATACAATATTAGGTAAAAATTATTTATTTAATAATAACAATTTAATATAGGGAGGATGATATATTTTCATTGTATCATTCTCCCTATATTTTGGTTATAATGCTAAATAGAAAGCCATCCGCTATAATATCTAAATGATAAAATGTATAAATAACTTTCTTTAATAAAATAATACCTATGAGGTGAAAATAATGAAGTTGTTTATACCAGATATTGCATATATAGACCCTAAAATTCTAAAATACCCTGCTGGGGAAAAAGCTATAGAATATTTAGAAAGCTTGAATATTCCCATAGTTAATTCTAAAAAAGTAGTAATCGATTGTGAAACTCCTGAGGAAAATTATGCTATGGCTAAAAAGACTGTTCTTTTTACAACAAATGGCCAAAAGAAATTGGTAAGTTGCAGACCATCAGCAGACTATCAATTTTCATTATCAAGTTCCTGCCCTGCCAATTGTGAATATTGTTATCTTCAGACAACTCAAGGTGAAAAACCTTTTATGAAAATTTTTTTAAATATGGATGAAATTTTGGAAGTTATTCAAAGCTATATAAATAAGAACATGCCCAACATTACTTCCTTTGAATGTGCAAGTATAACAGATCCCATTGCCCTTGAACACTTAAGTGGAAACTTAAAAAGATGCATAGAATATTTTGGAGAGAGTTCCAATGGCAGATTGAGATTGGTTACTAAATTTGATGATGTTGATCCATTTTTAAAGCTAAAACATAACAAGCACACAAAGTTTAGATTCACATTAAATTCCCGTTATGTAATAAATAACTTCGAACATAATACTTCCAGTTTTTATGAGAGAATAAAAGCAGTTAAAAAAATTGCTCGTGCCGGATATCCTATAGGATTCATAATAGCCCCAATTATGATATATGATAATTGGAAAGAAGAGTATAAGGAATTATTTGACACATTGAAAATAGCATTACAGGGTTATAAGGGCGAAATAAGTTTTGAACTTATTCAACATAGATTTACTAAAGCAGCAAAGGAACTGATAGTTCAAAGATTTAAGAATACTGCGCTTAACCTAAATGAAGAAAATAGGCAATTAAAATGGGGGCCTTATGGAAAATTTAAGTATGTATATAAGAAACTAGATAGTGAGGATATGAATAATTATATATCAAAACTGATAAATAGTAATTTTGACAGGGCAATAATTGAATATTTTACCTAATACTTACTATCAAGAAAAAATAAATATTGTTAATCCCTAGCAAATATGATAATATGTGAATAAGCTAAATTATTAGAAAATTCGTGAAAATCATTAAAGGTATTTCTACAATTGGAATTGAAAAATAATATGGTAATAAAAAATTTCGGGGGGGGATAATAACTAATAATTGTTATTTACTCTATAGAAATAAAAAGGAGGAATATTTATGGATAAATATGTTTGTACAGTATGCGGTTACATTTATGACCCAGCAGTAGGTGATGATGAAGGTGGAATTAAACCAGGAACTAAGTTTGAAGATATTCCTGAAGATTGGGTTTGTCCACTATGTGGAGTTAGTAAATCAGAGTTTGAAAAAGTATAATAGAAAAAATAAATTAGCATAAAGATATATATCTTTATGCTAATTTATTTTTTCTATTATAGATATATCTATTATCTTACTAATAATTGAAGAATATATGTAACTAAAAGTGCAATTTCAAAGGTTCTATTGAAATTCCTCTTTGTACCACTTGTAAAAAATCCTCTCTAGAAATATAAACTGCGCCTAAGCTTTCCAAATGATTTGTATGAACTTGGCAGTCAATCACAATAAACCCCTTTGCTTCTAATACCTTGCTAAGCGTAATAAAGGCAGCCTTAGAGGCATTATCCATAGTTGAAAACATAGATTCACCAAAAAAACATTTTCCAATACACACACCATATAATCCGCCAACTAATTTATCATCATAAAAGGCTTCTACAGAATGTGCGAAGCCAAGTTCATGTAGCTTGCAGTAAGCCTCTATCATTTCATTTGTAATCCATGTACCTGTTTCTTTTCTCATATTAGAACAGCTGGATATAACATCTCTAAAACAAGTATCAAAGGAAACTCTATAGGTGTTATTTTTAAGTGTTTTTTTCATAGAATGAGAAATTCTAATATCTTTTGGATAAAGAATAAATCTTGGATCTGGTGACCACCAAAGTATGGGCTCCTCCTCTGAAAACCATGGAAATATTCCATTAGAATAGGCAAGGAGTAATCTTTCTGGGGATAGATCTCCTTCTAGAGCCAAAAGTCCATCCTCCTCTGCAAAAGATGGGTCAGGGAATGCTAAATCATTTGATAATCTGTAAATTGGCATTATATGCTCCTTTCATTGCATTTGAAAATCAATTAACAATCATAATAATATTAAATTTTACAGCATAAATTCCATTAAAGGAAGGTGAGTTTATATTTTTTGAAGAAATATTGCAAGGGCAGTTTTATTTTGTGGTTAATTTTTTATAGAAGTGGGGATTTTCCTTCTGAAATGTCGTTAAATAATACAGCCTGGTGCATAATAAAAAGAGGAGAATTAAAAGTAATATTGAATAAGTTAAAATAGAATCATTAAATAGATCTTTTATTATAAATTTTAATTTTGAAAGGATGTTTACATATGAAACTATCTTATAAAGAGAGAATAAATAATGTGAAACCGGTAGTTGTAGTGAGTAGATGCTTAGGATTTGAAGCTTGCAGATATAATGGCCAGCTGGATGGTTGTAATTTAGTGGAAAAGCTAAAGAATTTTGTTGATTTTATAACTGTATGCCCAGAGGTGCAAATAGGACTCGAAATACCAAGAGAAGCTATAAGAGTAGTTAAAGAAAATGAGGATGCACCTGTAAAACTTATGCAACATGGCGGTGAAAGAGAATTTAGTACTGAAATGATGGAATTTGGAGAGAAGTTCCTTAAAGAGTTACCAAAAGTGGATGGATTTATACTAAAGAGTAAATCTCCTTCTTGTGGAATTAAAGAAGTGAAAATTTACAAAAGTATAGAAAAAGGTGCTACATCCGTTAAGGGCAGTGGATTATTTGGAGGACTTGTAATGGAAAAATTTGAAGGTTTGGCCATTGAGGATGATGGTCGGGTTAAAAATTACAATATAAGGCAACATTTTTTAACAAAATTATATATTATGAAAAATTTTAGAGTGATAAAAGAAAGTATGCGAGTAGAAGATTTAGTGGAGTTTCACAGCACTAACAAACTTCTTCTTATGTCATACAATCAAAAACAATTGAAAATATTAGGAAGTATTGTAGGAAGGCATGGCGAATTAAATGCTCAGCAGGTCTACGCGCAATACGAAGAAAATCTTATGCTGGCTTTAAACAAGTTACCAAGATATACTTCTAATATAAATGTACTAACAAAGTCTATGGGATATTTTTCGGAAAAGCTAACCCATAGAGAAAAAGAATTCATTTTAGATACAATAGAACAATATAGACAAAGTAAAGTACCTTTTAGTGTGCCACTTTATGTTATAAAATCAAATGCTATACGTTTTGAAGAAAAAAACCTTATTAATCAAAGTTTTTTTGAGCCTTATCCCCTAGAATTAGATAATGTTACTGATTCTGGCAAGGGTTTAGATAAATAAAATATATTATTTGAATAAATACCTCTTTGTATGGACATAATTCCAAATAAGGAGGGGTAATATGAAAAACAGAAAAATTTTATACGCAATGTTAACTACCCTGTTAGTTACTTTTGTTATTGCCAGCTACTCACTTGCTCAATATATTACTAACCATAAATTAGAGCTACAATCTTCTAGTAAAATTCCATATTTAAAACTTACTGCCAAAGGTGAGGATTCAATGCAAGCATCAGTGACTACTAATTTGCCTAAGGCCTTAGAAAATACGAAATTTGTTTTTAAAATTAAATATAAAGACTGTGAAGTAAGAAATATGGTATTAGAAAAACATTTTAATGGATCAACTCTATTAAATAGTAAAACACAGGCACAGCTTGATGAAATTTTTAAAAACCAAGGTTACACAGTTTCTAATATGAGTAACAGTGAAATCGTTTTTGTTAGTAAAAGTGATAGGTACAGTTATAGTGCAAATAGATATTTTTTAGGTGTATATGATAACCTTGTAACAATTTACAAAACAGATAATAAAGGCGATATAACGGCTCATAAAATATTTAATTCTAATGTATATGCAGAAGATGGTAACCAGAGGCAATATGATTTTGAAGCAAAAGACAGCGGAGAATTACAATATATAAAAATAAATGACTTAAAAGAAAAAGACGGATTGGTAGAAGATTTAATTTATGGTAGAAAATATAGTAAAGACATTGCTGGTCCCCAATCTATAGAAGTTGATCAGGAATACGAAAGTGGAGAATTCAAAACTCCTGAAAAAGCTTTTGATTATGCTAGGGGTTTATTAAAATCTTAATACCCTCATTGTAAAATAAAAAAACAAGCACTAGAGCCTTAAGAAAAATATATTTCTTAAGGTTTTTTTACTTATTTATAACATTTCTATTGTTAATTATTGAATTAATAGCGGTTAGGTGGTAAAGTATTATATAGTCGCTATTTTCTGGTGGAAATAGTAAATGTCAATTTTTATATCCCTTGAGAACGCTAGGAGGAATATTGTGTACGAATATATAAAAGGAATTTTTGTAGGTATTAATAAAGACTATATTGTAATAGATAATAATGGTATGGGGTACAAAATATATACCTCCGGCAGTACTATGGCAAAGATGCCTAAAACTAATGAAAGTGTGTTATTATATATAAAGCAAATTGTTAGAGAAGATTTTATTGGATTATACGGATTTTTAACAGTCGATGAGATTGAGATGTTTACCCTAGTAATTGGGGTCAATGGAGTTGGCGCAAAAGCTGGCTTATCACTACTTTCTATTTGTAATGTACAAAGTCTAAGATATGCTATTGTATCAGGAGACGAAAAAACTCTGCAAAGAGCCCCTGGCATAGGGAAGAAAATTGCGCAAAGGGTAATTCTAGAGCTTAGGGAAAAAATTCATATTGAGCAGTCTGAAGTTAACAATTTATCACAGGGATTAGGGAGTGATTTAGTTGAGGATAGAAAACTTATGGAGGTTTTAGGAGCCCTTATGTCACTTGGATATTCTGAAAAAGAAGCTGAAAAGGCATTAAAAGCTAGCGATAAGAAACTAACCCTTGAAAATATGATTAAAGATTGTTTGAAATATTTAATGAACTAAGGTGGGAGTATACTATGGATGATATAGAGGAAAGAATTATTACTTCTTCTATCATTGAAGAAGATATGGGGGCAGAATATTCCCTAAGACCACAAAGGCTTAGAGAGTATATTGGTCAACCAAAGATAAAAGAAAAGCTAAATATATTCATTAAAGCAGCTATTAGCAGAGAAGAAGCTCTTGATCATGTGCTTTTATATGGACCACCTGGACTTGGAAAGACAACCCTTGCCAATATTATTGCAAAGGAAATGAAGGGAAACTTAAAAATAACCTCAGGTCCCGCTATTGAAAGAGCAGGAGATTTGGCATCTATTTTAACTTCACTTAGTGATTATGATGTGCTTTTTATTGACGAGATACATAGGCTCAGTAGAAATATAGAAGAAATATTATATCCTGCTATGGAGGATTATGCACTAGATATTGTAATTGGAAAGGGAGCTTCAGCTAAATCTATAAGACTCGATTTACCAAAGTTTACACTCATTGGTGCAACCACTAGAATAGGACTACTAACAGCACCTCTTCGTGATAGATTTGGGGTACTAAGTGCTATGGAATATTATACGCAAGATGAGTTAAAAGAAATAGTAATTAGGTCTTCAGATATTTTAAAGGTAGAAATCACTGATGAGGCGGCTGTTGAAATTGCAAGACGTTCAAGGGGTACTCCTAGGATTGCTAATCGTTTGCTTAAGAGGGTTCGTGACTATTGTGACGTTAAGGGCAATGGAATTATTGATTTGAAAATAGCTAGGTTAGCATCAGAACTTCTTGAAATAGATGGTGAAGGCTTTGATAGAATAGATAACAAAATGCTAGCAGCTATTATAGATAATTTTAATGGTGGACCAGTAGGCATAGAGACACTATCTTATTTTATAGGTGAAGAAATAGGGACTCTGGAGGATGTCTATGAACCTTATTTAATTCAAAAGGGATTTATAATAAGAACGCCAAGGGGAAGGATAGCCTCTGAAAAGGCCTATGAACATTTAAATAAACCTTTGAAAAGGTCCAAGGTTCATAAAAACCTTAGACAATTTACAGTATTTGATGATAAAGACAACGAAATTTAAATTATTTTGCATAAAGAAAGGGTGTAGTTTTTTTGAAAGTAAAGGATTTTAATTTTGACTTACCACAGGAACTTATAGCGCAGCATCCACTCCAAAAAAGAGATGAGTCAAGACTTATGGTAATTAATAAAACTAGTAGCGAAATACAGCAAAAAAAATTCAAAGACATAATAGATTATTTAAACTCAGGGGATTGTTTAGTGCTAAATGATACTAGGGTTTTACCAGCAAGACTTCTTGGTGTAAAAGAAGGAACAGGCGGTAAAATGGAATTTCTTCTTCTAAAGAGAATAGATATTAATCACTGGGAGACCTTGGTAAAACCTGGGAAAAAAGCAAAAATTGGAACTAGATTTATCTTTGGTAATGGAGAATTAAAGGCAGAGGTTATAAGTATTTCTGAGGGTGGTAGTAGAATAGTAGAATTTGAATTTGAAGGAATCTTTGAAGAGGTTTTAGATAAACTTGGAGAGATGCCCCTACCACCATATATAACTGAAAAATTAGAAGATAAAGAACGATACCAGACTGTGTTTTCAAAACAAATAGGGTCAGCAGCAGCTCCTACTGCAGGGCTCCATTTTACAGAGGATTTGCTGTCTCAAATTAAAGCTAAGGGTGTAAAAATTGCCTTTGTAACATTGCATATAGGGCTAGGTACTTTTAGACCTGTAAAAGCTGAAACGGTTGAAGAACATGAAATGCATTCAGAATACTATGTTTTAAATAAACAGACAGCTGATGTAATTAATGAAACAAAAGAAAATGGTGGCAGAATAATTGCTGTAGGAACTACTTCTAATAGAACATTAGAAAGTATAGCAAATGAAAATGGCAGAGTAGAAGAAAAATCAGGTTGGACAGACATATTTATTTATCCAGGTTATAAATTCAAAATTGTTGATGCATTAATAACTAATTTTCATTTACCAGAATCTACACTAATAATGCTAGTTAGTGCTTTTGCAGGCCAAAATTTAGTTATGGGTGCTTATGATATGGCGGTAAAAGAAAAATATAGATTCTTCAGCTTTGGAGATGCAATGTTTTTATATTAGTGAATAATTAAGAACTAACTCTTAATTATTGTAAGGAAAGAAGGGTAAAAATGTATAAATTACTTAAGAAAAGTGGTAAAGTAAGACGTGGAGAATTTACAACTCCTCACGGCACAATTCAAACACCTGTTTTTATGAACGTAGGAACGCAAGGAGTTATTAAGGGTGCCGTTTCTAGCATGGATTTAAAAGAAATTAATTGCCAAGTTGAATTATCTAATACCTATCATTTGCACTTAAGACCGACAGACAAGGTTGTAAGGCAAATGGGAGGACTTCATAAATTCATGAATTGGGATAGACCTATTCTTACAGATTCAGGTGGATTTCAAGTATTTTCTCTTGCAGCCATGAGAAAGATTAAAGAAGAAGGGGTTTACTTTAATTCGCATATTGATGGAAAGAAAATATTTATGGGGCCAGAAGAAAGTATGCAAATACAAAGCAATTTAGGATCTACCATCGCTATGGCTTTTGATGAATGTATACCCAACCCATCTACCAAAGAATATGTAGTTGATTCAGTAGCAAGAACTACAAGGTGGCTAGAACGATGTAAAATTGAAATGGATAGACTGAATTCTCTTCCGGGCACTGTCAATAACAAACAAATGTTATTTGGAATAAATCAAGGGGGAACCGACGCGGATATCCGAATAGAACATGCTAAAACCATTACTAAGATGAACCTGGATGGCTATGCTATTGGTGGTCTTGCAGTGGGTGAATCTCATGAAGATATGTATAGAATTATTGATGCTGTTGTTCCATACTTGCCACAGGATAAACCAATATATCTTATGGGAGTAGGTTATCCAAGTAATATTTTAGAAGCTGTATCAAGAGGCGTAGATTTTTTTGATTGTGTTTTGCCTGCAAGAAATGGAAGGCATGGACATGTGTTTACAAGTGATGGTAAAATAAATATAATGAATGCTAAATTTGAGCTAGATGCAGATCCTATTGATGAAGGGTGTCAGTGCCCTGCTTGCAAGCATTATACAAGAGCCTACATAAGACACTTATTTAAGGCGAAAGAGATGTTAGCCATGAGACTTTGTGTACTTCATAATCTGTATTTTTATAATAAACTTATGGAAGACATACGATCTGCCATTGATAATGATTGTTTTGAAGAATTTAAGGCTGAAAAACTAGCTAAGTGGAATGAGAACGCATAATTAATTGCTATAATATGATCACCCTATACAAAGTAATAATAAGTAAAGTTATTAATTCTTAGTTATTAATTTTTATAGGGGAATTATTTTATTATAATTTAAAAAAATATTGAAAGGAGGGGAATATAAATGAATCAAATAGTATCTTTATTACCTATAATATTAATGCTAGTAGTGTTTTATTTAGTAGTATTTATACCAGAAAACAAAAGAAAGAAAAAATATGCCGCACTTCTAAATGATTTAAAATTAAATGATGAAGTAATGACTAAAGGTGGTATAATTGGGAAAATAGTTAATCTACAAGAAGAATTTGTTATATTGGAAAGTGGTCCAGATAGAACTAAGTTTAAATTGGCAAGAACCGGAATAGGTTCTGTTAGAAATTCAAGCAGTTCTGATGTAGTACTAGAGAAAAAGTAAATAATTAAGTAATAAAACCCCCTTTTAAATCATAATTAATACTATAGATTTCAACTAAATTTTTTTTATTGGAATCCACAAAAAGGGGGGGATTTACATGGAAAACAAAATAAAATTTTCTTGTGCTGCAGAAGGTGTATTTAGGGCTTCAATTTTAACCTTAATTGTATTAGTAGCTTATTCTATAATAACAAGCTATTTAACAGCTAGCATGAAGGTAACATCTGTCTTTTATATTGTAATAACATTAGTTAGTGTGCTTTATGGATCAGTATATGCTGCAAAAAAAGCAGGAGAAAAAGGTTGGCTAATGGGTATTATGGTGGCAGCTATTTACATGATAGTTTTATACCTAGTTAAAGTTGTTGGTGGTGGAAGTACTTCTATTAGTATGAGAGAAGTAGTAAGAATGGCTTTAGCCTTGGGTATAGGTACACTTGCTGGAATGCTTGGAATAAATCTATAGAAATACTTTATTTAGCCAAGATATTATGATATAATCATACCGAAACTTTATGAATGGAGGAATTGAAATGAAACATATAAAAACTATAAATAAAACAAGCATTAAAGAAAGTTTGAAAAAACCAGGATGCAAAGAATGTGCTAATTCATGCCAATCAGCATGTAAAACTTCTTGTACAGTAGCTAACTTAGCTTGTGAGAACTAATATTACTAATGTGGCAGTAACACTTAGAGTTACTGCTTTAAATTTGTTAGGAGGAAAATAACTTGTCACTAATTCATAAATATATACAAGACAGCGAGTATTATGTAATTGATGTAAATTCCGGAGCACTACATGTAGTTGATGAAATAGTTTATGATCTTTTGGATGATAATTCCCTAAGAGAAAAAGAAGAGTTATTAGAAAATTTTAAAAATAAATATACGGTAGCAGATATTGAAGAAGCTTATGGTGAAATTCTTAGCTTAATTGAGGAAGAAATGCTCTACACAAAAGACTTGTATAGAGAAATCGCTATGGGCATTGGAGAAACCGAATCTTATATAAAGGCACTGTGTCTTAATGTAATACATGATTGTAATTTGAGATGTAAATACTGTTTTGCTGATGAGGGTGAATATCATGGTGCTAGAAGCGTTATGTCCGCAGAAGTGGGAATGAAAGCAATAGATTTTGTTATAGAGAAATCAGGTCCAAGAAGAAACATTGAGGTGGATTTATTTGGTGGAGAGCCACTTATGGCTTTTGATACAATAAAAGAAATAGTGGAACATGCGAAAGTCCAAGAAAAACTTCATAATAAATCTATAAGATTTACTATGACAACTAACGCTACATTGCTCAATGACGAAATCATGAAATATATGGATGAAAATATGGGTAATATAGTACTTAGCATAGATGGTAGAAAATCTGTTAATGATAAGGTTAGAGTACGCGCAGATGGAACTGGTTCATATGATAGAATACTTCCTAAGATTAAAAAAATGGTTGATATGAGAGATAAGTCAAAAGCTTATTACGCTCGTGGAACTTTCACTAGAGAGAATACTGACTTTTTTGAAGATATAAAACATATGGCAGATTTAGGTTTTAAAGAAATATCAATAGAACCAGTAGTACTACCAAATGAACATGTGCTGTCGCTTAGAGAGGAAGATTTACCGGTTATTTTTGAGCAATATGATAAATTATATAAAGATATGCTTCAAAGACATAAAGACGGAAATGAGTTTAAATTTTATCATTTTAATATAGATCTTAAAGGTGGCCCTTGCGTTTATAAGAGAATCTCTGGATGTGGAGCAGGCCATGAATATATAGCTGTTACTCCGGATGGTGATATATACCCTTGTCATCAATTTGTTGGTAATAAAGATTTTCTAATGGGCGATATATATAATGGAATGCATAATAAAAAAATGGAACTAGAGTTTAAAGAAGCACACATTTACAATAAGCCTAAATGTACTGATTGTTGGGCTAAATTTTATTGTAGTGGCGGATGCCAAGCAAATAACTTCAATTTTAATGGAGATATGCACATTCCTTATGAAATCGGATGCAAGATGCAAAAGAAAAGGATAGAATGTGCTGTAGCATTAAAAGCGAAAACTATGGAAAAATAAATAAATTTACCTAATATTGACTAATTTTGTTAATCATAATATAATTGTATTTATGATTAAGCAACAGAGGGGGAAAAAGATGAAAAAGAAAAAAAGCACGATACTGTTTTTTACCAGTGTTTTAGTTGTTGGAATATTGGCATTTGCAGGTTTTAAAGGGTTTACAATAGGCGATTATAGATTTAAACCTTTTACCCAAACAATAAATAAAGGGTTAGATTTGCAAGGTGGAATTTCTGTCTTAGAAGAAGTTCAAGGTGGGAAGGTTGATGCAAAGACCTTAGATAGGACAATTGAGCTTATTTCTATGAGAGTCAATAAAATGGGAGTTAGTGAAACACTAGTTGCCAAAGAAGGTAATAATAGAATCAGAATTGAAATACCAGGAATATTCGATTCTAAAGTAGTCCTTGATACTGTTGCAAAGTCAGGAGAGCTTAAATTCGTTGGACCTGATAAAGTTACAATTCTTACTGGTAAGGATATAAAGGATGCTACTACAGGCTTTGGTGAAGGAAATAAACCTATTATAAATCTTGAACTTAATGAAGCAGGAAAGCAAAAATTTGCACAAGCTACGCAGAAGTTTTTAAAACAAAAAATTACTATTCTTATGGATAATGAGGTGTTAACTGATCCTACAGTGGAATCAGTTATTACGGATGGTAAGGCTCAAATTTCAGGAAGTAAAGATTTGGCAGAAGCTACAAGACAATCTCAAATCATTAAATCAGGAGCACTGCCTGTAACACTAAAAGCTGTTTCAGTTAATACAGTTGGAGCTACTTTAGGTAAAGATGCATTACCATTAAGTATGAAGGCTGGAGCTGTTGGAATATTATTTATATTGATATTTATGATGTTATATTATAGAGCACCTGGAATAATTTCAGATATATCACTAATTTTATATGTGGTTTTGGTTCTTGGCGCATTCTCAGCCATTAATGCTACTTTGACACTGGCAGGTATAGCAGGATTCCTGCTTACGGTTGGTATGGCAGTAGATGCTAATGTATTAATATTCGAAAGAATAAAAGAAGAACTTAGAACTGGAAGATCAATAAAATCTGCTGTAGATGCTGGTTTTCATAGAGCTTTGTCATCAATATTAGATTCAAACATTACAACTATAATTTCTGCTTTAGTTCTTTATACTGTTGGATCAGGCGCAGTTAAAGGCTTCGCACTAACACTTATGATTGGTATAATTATAAGCGTATTTACAGCACTTACTAGCACTAAATTCTTATTAAAATTAGCTGTCGAAATGGGACTATTAAGTAAAACATCTCATTTTGGCGTGAAGAGGGGGTAAGCATATGCTAAAAATAGTTGAAAAAACTAAATTATGGTTTGCTATGTCTCTATTCGTTATTATAATAGGAATGGGATTCATGGTAACAAAAGGACTAAACCTAGGTATAGATTTTAAAGGTGGTACAAAACTTGATATAAAGATGAATCAGGCTTTTGTAAAAGCAGATGTAGATAAAATAATAGATAAACATGCAAAAAATCAATATTTGTCAAAAACATTAGATGAAGGCAAAAATTTGGAAATAACCGTAAAGAGTGATGCGCTTACCGCTGATCAAACAGCAACCATGGTAAAAGAAATTAAGACTCAGTTTAAATCTAGTGAATTGCTTACAGAAAATACAATTGGTGCATCTGTTGGTACTGAATTAAAAACAAAGGCGATAACTGGTTTGATTATTGCTATAATTTGTATGCTGATATATATCGGTATAAGATTTGAATTTAAGTTTGGCGCTGCAGCAATAATTGCATTATTGCACGATATTCTAATTATGATTGGAGTATACGCAGTATTCCGAATACAAGTAAATGCAACTTTTATAGCAGCTATTCTTACTGTAGTTGGTTACTCTATTAATGATACTATAGTTATATTTGATAGAATAAGAGAAAATCAAAAAAATATGAGAAAATCTTCTATAGAAGAGATTACAAATACAAGTGTTACACAAACTATGGCAAGATCAATAAATACAGTTGCTACAACACTATTTACTATAATTGCAGTATATATATTTGTACCATCTATACAAGAACTTAGTTTCCCATTAATAATCGGTATACTAGTTGGATGCTATTCTTCAATCTTTATAGCGAGCCCAGTTTGGGTAATTCTTAAAAAAAGAAGTATTAAGGAAACTAAGAAAGCAAGAGCATAAGAGGCAATTGCTGGAGTTACACTTTTGCTCAAATAGTTAAAAATTAAAGACAGAGAAGTATGATGTATTAATTACTTCTTTGTCTTTTTTAATTTTGTTAAATAAGAAATTTAAAATTTATTTTATTTTTTTATTAACTTTGAGGAGTTTTTATAATGGATTATCTTAAAGACATGCAGGTGAATAATAATGACTTTATAGATTATAATATGTATAATCCATTTTTATTAAAAGGGATGGAGGCTGCATTATTTAGAATTGTCAAAGCTATAAATGAAAGAGAAAAAATAGTCCTTTATGGATTCTATGATGTAGATAGTATTACGGCAATTTCCTTATTGATGCTCGTGCTTAAGTTTCTAAATGCTGATGTTGAGTATTTTATACCGGGTGAATGTAGTGAAAGTCGTGATTTATGTGAAAGTGATATTACTAGTCATATAAAATATTTAGGTCCAGGACTTATAATAACCGTAGGCTGTGGCATAAATTCTTTCAGTGAAATAGAATTATGCAAATACATGGGGATTGATGTTATAATCACAGATTTTCATGAGCCCATTAATATAGCTCCAGACACCATTGTTGTGAATCCAAAACAGAAGGGTTGTGATTATCCTTTCAAGGGGTTATGTGCCTGCGGAGTAGCCTTTAAAATAGCACAAGCAATATCATCCTACTACAAGATGAAATCCATAAACAAATATATGGATTTGGTAATGATAGGTACTATTTCTAGTAAAACAAAGCTTGACAGTGAGAATAGAATATTTACGCAAGAAGGCATAAAGCAATTAAAAAGCACAAATAATTATGGGTTTTGTGCACTACTAAAAACTCATAATATTCTTGTTATTAATGAAGATACAGTATCAAAATTAGCATTAACAGTAATGCCTACCATTAATGCCGTTGGAAGAATGGATAATGCTAAGATTGTTGTTGAGTTATTTATTACCTCAGATAGCAATAGAGCGCTACAGATATCAAAGTACTTAGATAAGGAATTAAAACATAGTCTCATAGGTAGGTGAGATACTACATAATCTTTGTGTTGCATAAATAGCTCATTATAATATATAATAGGCAGTATAATATATTATAATGAGCACTATTGATGAAAAAAATAGTCGGATTTTAGTACAGGTGTACATGTTGACTTTATTTTTTTGGGGGGGAATTATCATGGATTTAAAAAATAGTATTAGAATAATAGAGGATTTTCCGAAAAAAGGTATCAGCTTTAAAGATATAACTACCTTACTACAAGATCACAATGCCCTTAAATACACTATAGATGAAATGGTAGTATATTTAAAAGATAAAAAAATAGATGTTATAGTAGGACCAGAGGCAAGAGGGTTTTTATTTGGTGTACCAGTTGCCTATGCCCTTGGAGCAGGATTTGTACCAGTTAGAAAACCTTGCAAATTACCTTATGACACTATAGAAATTGAGTACGATCTTGAATATGGCTCAGATAAACTTGAAATTCATGCAGATGCCATAAAACCTGGACAAAAGGTAGCTATAGTGGACGATTTACTTGCTACTGGTGGAACAGTTGCAGCAGTAACAAAACTTATAGAGCAAATGGGTGGAGAAGTTGTTTCTTTAAACTTTGTAATTGAGTTAACAGACCTTAATGGAAAAGACAAATTACAAGGTTATGATATAATGTCGCTTGTAAAGTACGATATTTAATTCTTATTTAATTTATGTAGTAAATTAAAATTGCATAATTCTACATAATATTATATAATATTAGTAAAAAGTATCGGCTGGTTAATTAAACCAGCCTTTGATTTTAGGAGTGTATAAGCATGTTGGAAAAACTATTATATAAGATTGAAAATAATTGTAATATTCTAGATAAAGAGCTTATTGTTAAGGCCTTTAATTTTTCTTATGCTGCGCATAAAGAGCAAAAGAGAGAATCAGGAGAGCCTTATATTGTGCATCCATTGGAGGTAGCCTGTATTTTGGCAGAAATGGGGCTTGATACTAGCACTATTGTTGCGGGCTTACTTCATGATGTAATTGAAGACACCGTATATACTTATGAAGATATAACTAGGGAATTTAATATAGAAGTAGCAAATTTAGTTGAGGGTGTAACAAAGCTTGGTCTCATAAAATATAAAACTAAGGAAGAAGAACAAGCTGATAATATTCGCAAGATGCTACTCGCTATGGCAAAGGATATTAGAGTTATCCTTATTAAGCTTGCAGATAGACTTCATAATATGCGTACGCTAAAATATATGCCTGTTGCAAATCAAAAGTTAAAGGCAAAAGAAGTTTTGGATATTTATGCTCCACTAGCCCATAGACTTGGAATGTCTAAAATAAAATGGGAACTAGAAGACTTATCACTTAGATATTTAAACCCAAATGAATATTATAATTTAGTACGGAAAATTGCAGAAAAAAGAGTTGAGCGGGAAGAAAATATCAGCAACATAATAACAGAGTTAAAATTCAACTTAAATATTGTAGGAATAGATGCTGATATTGATGGAAGGCCAAAACATTTTTATAGTATTTACAGGAAAATGGTTGAAAAAAACAAAACTTTAGATCAGGTTTTCGATTTGACTGCAGTTAGAATTTTAGTTAATGATATTGGAAATTGCTATGCAGCTCTAGGAATAGTGCATACAGTTTATAAACCAATTCCTGGAAGATTTAAAGATTATATTGCAATGCCTAAACCCAACATGTATCAATCTCTTCATTCAACAGTAATTGGACCACAGGGTAAACCTTTTGAAATCCAAATTAGAACCTATGAGATGCATAAAACTGCAGAATATGGTATTGCTGCTCATTGGAAATATAAAGAGGGCACAGAGGATGAAGATAATACAGAAGGAAATAATGAGGAAATTTTCGATTCTAAACTTTCATGGTTAAAAGATATTCTCGAATGGCAAGGGGAAACCTTTGACGCAGAAGAGTTTATGGAAGGGTTTAAAATTGATTTGTTTTCTGACGAAGTTTTTGTGTTTTCGCCAAAGGGAGAGGTTATTAATTTACCACTTGATGCAACACCAATTGATTTTGCATACAGAATTCATACAGATATAGGTCATAGGTGCATGGGTGCAAAGGTTAATGGGAGAATGGTACCACTAGAATATCATCTAAAAACTGGAGAAATAGTTGAAATTGTAACTTCACCTGCACCTAAGGGCCCTAATATTGATTGGCTCAATATTACAAAGAGTAATCAAGCTAAAAGTAAAATTAAAGCTTGGTTTAAAAAGGCTAAAAGAGAAGAGAGCATTGAAAAGGGTAAAGAAGTATTAGAAAAAGAATCAAAAAGGCAAGGACATAATTTTGGAGAAATTGCTAAGGGTGAAGCCATAGAAAAAATATACAAGAAATATAATTTTAAAGCTATTGATGATTTATTTGCTTATGTTGGAGTAGGGGATATTATGCCTTCCACTGTAGTTAATAGATTGAGAGAGGTTTTTGAAAATAAAAATAAAACGGAAAATTTGACAATAGAAGACATTGAACAAAAGATAACCAAGACTTCGGCTAAAGATGAGAAAAAGAAATTGGATTTTCAAGGGTTAATAGTCAAAGGTGAGGGCAATGTACTTGTAAGGTTTGCTAAGTGCTGTAATCCAGTTCCAGGAGATGAAATAATAGGTTATATAACTAAGGGACGAGGAGTTTCGGTTCATAGATGTGACTGTAAAAATGTTGAAGCCTTAATGAAAAATGAAATTAATAAAGTTGTTGAAGTAAGCTGGGGCGCTTCTGAGGGAAAAGGCTATATTACTGAAATTGAAATTAAAGCAGATGATAGGTATGGTTTATTGTCCGACATAATGGAAGTAATAACAGTAACAAAAACTCAGTTATATTCAATTAACGCAAAAACACTAAAAAATAATGTGGCTTTAATAAATATAAAATTAAGAGTTTCTGATACAGAGCATTTGAAGGAATTGCAAAAGAAAATCACTAAATTATCTGGGGTAATAGAAGTATACAGAATTAAAAACTAAAGGATATTTTTTCTATTTAGGAGATGAATATTTATGAGAGCAGTAGTGCAAAGAGTAAAGTCATCAAAGGTTGAAGTAGATGGTAAATTACGGAGTGAAATAGGGTTTGGTTTAAATGTTCTACTAGGTATTAGCGAGGAAGATACGGAAGACGATGTAAAATACCTAGTAGATAAGATATTAAATCTTAGGATTTTTGAAGAAGATGAAAAAATGAATAAGTCATTAATAGACGTAGAGGGAGAAATGCTTGTGGTTTCTCAATTTACGCTATATGGGGATTGTAGAAAAGGCAGAAGACCGAATTTCATGAGAGCACTTGGTGGAGATGGAGCGAAAATACTATATTTAGAATTTGTTAAACAGTGCAAGGCAGTATTAGGTGATGTTAAAACCGGAGATTTTGGAGAAGATATGCAGGTTTTTATACAAAATGATGGACCAGTAACTTTACTTATAGAGAGCAAGAAAGAGTTCTAGGAGGTATAAAATGGAAATTAAACGACTTATTACAGGAATATATGGATCAAATTGCTATATTGTAATGGATGAGACTACAAAAGAAGCTGTAGTACTAGATCCTGGTGGAGACGTGGATGATATTACTCGTGCTATAGATATTATGGGTGCGAAAGTTACGTATATACTTTTGACTCATGGGCATTTAGATCATACCACTGGTGTGGCGCAGTTAAAAGCCATCACAAATGCAACAGTATGTATAAGCAAAGCAGATGATGATTTAATAACAAAGGGCGAGTATTTATTTGGTCCTCTTATTGAAGGTGGTGCAGATAAGTTATTAAAGCAGTGGGATGTAATAAAAATTTCTAACTTAGAGTTCACTTGTTTAGACACACCAGGTCATACACCTGGTGGTATGTGCTTTAAAGTTGAAAACTGTGTTTTCACTGGAGATACTCTTTTTGCAGGTTCCATTGGAAGAACAGATTTTGCAGGAGGAGATTTTAATACTATAATTATGAGTATAAAATTAAAACTTTTGTGCCTTCCTGAATCCACCATAGTGTATCCTGGTCATGGACCAAGTAGCACAATAAACAATGAAAAATTAAGCAACCCTTTTTTACAAGATTAATATAGAGCATTATAGGACTAAGAATTTTTTAAACTATGGTTCGTAAGGAGTTAAAATGATTAAGGTAAAATTAAATAATGCAGAATTTAATTATGATGTATATCAAATGATAAATTTATTTTTTTTATTCGCTGATATTAAATTTGTAGAAGAAAATTATGATTTTAATATTGAAGTAAAGGAAGATATAGTAACAATAAAAAAAGGCTCTGAAAGTTTTGAATACAAAGTTGATAATTCCTATAAACTAAAGGATGAAGTAAAAAAAGCTGTTTTTTTATATTTTTCAAAGAGCACAGAAAATCAGCTACCTTGGGGTACCTTAATAGGAATTAGGCCTTCTAAAAAAGCTCTTGAACTATTACAAGAGGGATATTCGGAGGAAGCTATCATAGCACAGTTCAAAGAAAAACATGTTGCAAGAGAAGATAAAGCACAACTTTGTATTGATGTTGCAAAGTTTGAGAGAAATATTGTTAATAAAAACAGGGACAATATAAGTGTTTATATTGGCATGCCCTTTTGTCCTACACGTTGTCTATACTGTTCTTTTGCTTCAAATCCTATAGAAAGTTGCAAAGACATAGTACAGCCTTATCTTGAGGCACTGTCTCATGAGATTAAAGAGATAAGTAATTACATCAAAGAAAAGAAGCTAAATATTGAATGTGTTTATTTTGGAGGTGGTACCCCCACTTCTGTAAATGATGAGCAATTTGAATATATAATGAAATGTATTTATGAAGCTTTTACTCAGAATAACAATGTACGTGAATTTACTGTAGAATGCGGAAGGCCCGACAGTATAACTTTTAATAAGTTAACTACTATGAAAAAGTATGGAGTGCATAGAATAAGTATTAATCCTCAAACTATGAATGATGATACCTTGAAATTAATTGGTAGAAGTCATTCCGTAGATAGCGTTACTCAAAAGTTTGATATGGCAAGGCAATTAGGGTTTGATAATATAAATATGGACTTAATAGTAGGACTTCCTGGGGAGAAGATTTCACATATAATAAAAACTTGTGATAAAATATTTGAAATTAAACCTGATAGTATTACAATTCATGGCTTGTCTATAAAAAGAGCTTCTAAGCTCCATGAAAAGATGCTTAATAACTATAGGTTTGTAATTCCTGGTCAAGAAGAATTAAATCAAATGTATGAGAAGACGGTAGAATTATCTAAAAAACTTAATATGAAACCTTATTATATGTATAGGCAGAAAAATATGGTGGGTAATATGGAAAATATTGGATATAAAACACCGGGTAAAGAAGGAATATATAATATTCAAATGATTGAAGAAAAGCAGACAGTTATAGCACTTGGTGCAGATGCTGTTTGTAAAGTTGTTTTTTTAGAAGAAAACAGGCATGAAAGGTTTGCAAATATTAAGGATGTTCGCGAGTACATAAAAAGGATAGATGAGATGATAGAAAAGAAAATTGATTTACTGGAAACTTTGTATAATTAAAAATTGAAAGTTTGTTTATAGTTGAAAATGGAAAATTAAAACTTTCAACTTTTCATTCTCAATTTTCAACGGAGTAAGAGGAGGCATAAAATGGATATTCAAGCACCTAAGGGTACTAAAGATATACTACCTGAAAATATTTATAAATGGCAGTATGTAGAGAATTTATTCAGAAAATTATGTTCTGTATATGGTTGTCGCGAAATTAGAACACCTATGTTTGAACATACTGAATTGTTTAAAAGAGGCGTAGGAGAAACTACAGATGTGGTTCAAAAGGAAATGTATACTTTCGAAGATAAGGGTGGACGCAGTATTACACTAAAACCAGAGGGAACAGCACCTGCAGTAAGAGCATTTATAGAAAATGGTCTATTTAATGAGGTGCAACCTACAAAATTATATTATTTTACTCCTTGTTTCAGATATGAGAAAATGCAAAAGGGAAGATTTAGAGAGCATCATCAGTTTGGGGTTGAAGTTTGCGGATCGGTGGAAGCCTCCATTGATGCTGAGGTAATTAGCCTTGTTATGAGAGTATATAAAGAGCTTGGAATAGAAGGTGTTCAATTAAAAATCAACAGTATGGGATGTCCGAGTTGTAGAAAAAAATATAATGAAGCATTAAAAGAATTTTTAGGGAATAAATATGAAGAGCTTTGTGAAACTTGCAAAAGCAGATTCGAAAAAAATCCACTAAGAATTTTAGATTGTAAAGTTAATAGTTGTAAGGGAATAGTTAGTGGGGCCCCAATTATATCCGATTACATTTGCTACGAATGTTCTACTCATTTTGAAAGTTTAAAAAATTACCTAGGAGTTATGGATATACACTTTGATGTGGATCCACTTATAGTAAGAGGACTTGATTATTACACCAAAACTGTATTTGAAGTACTTGACAAAAATGGTCTTGCACTTTGCGGTGGTGGAAGATATGATAATTTAATTAAACAAATAGGTGGACCAGATGTTCCAGCTATGGGTTTTGGTATGGGAATCGAAAGACTACTAATGTCACTTGAAGAAAATAATATAGAGATTCCAAGTGAAAAATACATGGAGCTTTATGTTGGTTCTATGAATGAAGCATCTAAATGTGAAGCAATTAAAATTGTGAATTCTCTTCGCGAAAAGGGAATAAAATGTGAATGCGACCATATGGACAAAAGTGTAAAAGCTCAAATGAAATATGCAAATAAGATTGAGGCCTACTATACAATTATTTTAGGTGAAGATGAAATTAAAACAAGAATTGCTAAAATAAAAAGAATGTCTGACAGGCAGCAGTTTGAAATTAAATTAGATATGTTACAAGAAATTATTGATATAGTAAAAGCATAAATTACAACCCTTAAACTAAGGTTAAGGTTGACATTAAAGAGAGGAAGGGAACAAAATGGCAGAAGCATTAAACGGCTTAAAAAGAACAAATATGTGTGGCGATCTTCGTGAAACACATATATCAAATAAAGTAACAGTAATGGGTTGGGTTGGAACAAAAAGAAACTTAGGAGGACTTGTTTTTATCGATTTAAGAGATAGAACAGGACTATTACAGGTAGTATTTGGAGAAGAAATAAACAAAGAAGCTTTTGAAAAGGCGGATTTAGTGAAACCAGAGTACTGTATTGCTATAACTGGAGAAATAATTAAAAGACAATCTCCCAATGATAATATGCCAACAGGGCAAGTAGAGCTTAAAGGAGAAAGTATAAAGATATTGTCTGAATCAGAAACTCCACCTATATATATAAAAGAAGATTTAGATGCCTCAGAAAATATACGTCTAAAATATAGGTATCTTGATTTAAGAAGACCAGATATGCAAAAAATCCTTATGATACGCCATAAAACAGCTAAGGTAATTCGTGACTTTTTAGACGAAAATGGTTTTTTAGAAATAGAAACACCTATGCTTACAAAAAGTACTCCAGAAGGTGCTCGTGATTATTTAGTTCCAAGTAGGAATTACCCAGGAAACTTTTATGCACTTCCACAATCACCACAATTGTTCAAACAATTATTAATGGTGTCTGGATATGATAAGTATTTTCAAATTGCAAGATGTTTTAGAGATGAGGATTTAAGATCAAATAGGCAACCTGAATTTACACAAGTAGATATAGAGATGTCATTTGTGGAAGAGGAAGATGTTATAGCTGTAAATGAAGCACTAATTAAAAAAGTATTTAAAGAAGTAGTAAATGAAGATGTTATCCTTCCTATGAAAAGAATAACATACAAAGAGGCTATGGATAAATATGGTTCAGATAAACCTGATTTAAGATTTGGAATGGAAATAGTGGATATTAGTGAAGAAGTACGTGAATGTGAATTTGTAGTATTTAAAAATGCCATAGATAATGGTGGGTCAGTAAGAGCTATAAAAGTTGCGAATTCTGCAGATATGGGAAGAAAAAAACTAGACAAATTAGGTGAGTTTGTTAAAACTTACAAAGCAAAAGGGCTTGCCTATATTGCGTATAAAGAGGATGAGATTAAATCCCCTATAGCTAAGTTCTTAAGTGAGACGCAAATGCAAGCTATATTAAATAAGGTAGAAGCAAAGACTGGAGATTTAGTACTTATTGTTGCGGATAAAGATAGCATAGTATTACAATCATTAGGTGCATTAAGATTACAGTTAGCTAAAGAACTAGAAATATTAAAAGATAATGTGGAATTTAATTTTGTATGGGTTACAGAATTTCCACTGGTAGATTATAACGAAGAAGAAAATAGATATGTAGCAGCTCATCATCCGTTTACAATGCCAATGGATGAAGATTTACAGTATTTAGAGTCAGAGCCAGGTAGAGTTAGGGCCAAAGCTTATGATATGGTATTAAATGGTGAAGAATTAGGTGGAGGAAGTATAAGAATACATGATTCTAGCCTACAAGAAACTATGTTTAAAGTTTTAGGATTTACTCAGGAAAAAGCATGGGAAAGATTTGGATTCTTACTAGAAGCGTTTAAATTTGGACCACCACCACATGGCGGACTTGCTTTTGGACTAGATAGAGTAGTAATGTTCTTAGCCGGAACAGAAAATATTAAAGATGTAATAGCTTTCCCTAAAAATCAAAATGCTTTCTGTCCAATGACCCAGGCACCAAATATGGTTGATGACAAGCAACTTGAGGAATTAGGTATCACAAAAGCAGAGATAAAGAAGTAATATACCAATAGAATATAGTTAAGTAAAAACAGCATAATATTCTTATATTATGCTGTTTTTACGTTTATAATTTTAAAATTTATGTATTAATTCCATTGCTTACCTCTTGATTTGTAATAATTCTGATGCTATAATTATAAATAGTACCTATACCGGGTATGATGATAGAACTAAAATTTATAATTAACCATGGACAGTGGTTCACTATATTATATATAGGAGTGATAAAATGACAAAGGAAAAAGATAAAGCAATGAATGATGAGCTAGTGAGAGATATTCAAGTGAGACTAAGGAAAATTGAAGGACAGGTTAAGGGTATAGAAAAGATGGTGACAAGTGAAGTTTGCTGCAAGAATATATTGGTTCAAGTTGCGGCTGCTCGCGCTGCTATGAGTAAGGTCGGTGGTTTAGTTTTAGAGAGATATACAAAAAACTGTCTTTTACACGACGATGACCCAATTGAAGAAGAAAAAATTCAGGAGTTAGTTTCAACATTTCTTATGTTTTTAAAATAAAAAATAAAGAAGTAAAATTTGTTAACAAATTTCACTTCTTTATTTTTTTGAAAATTGTACTTATGGAGGATACAAAAACTATTCCAATTGCAATGGCACCTGCACTAAACAAAGTTACTACACCTTTGGATAGAGAAGCATCAAAATTCCCCTTTACTGCTTCAAGAGTTGCATAATACATTCCACCACCTGGAACAAGAGGTATAATTGCACAAATTATAAATAGGGTCACAGGACTTTTATAAATCCTTGCCATTATTTCTGAGTAAACACTACCTATCAGGGAGGCTAGAAACAATGAAAAAACTAATGAGGGTTGTAGTCTTGCGGAAAGAAGATAAGTAAACCAGCTAAGACCTCCTCCAATTGATGCTATAATTAGGTTTTTACCTCTGATATTAAATAGTACTCCAAAACCAAGAGAACTTAAAAAAGCATAAAATGAATTAAGAATCATATTAAACCACCTCCAAATAACAATACCCATATTTTGAAAATTATACTTGTGCCTGCAGATATGGCGATAGCTACGAATAGCGCTTCTATTGACCGTGATACGCCAGAAACTAAATCACCAGCAATAGTATCTCGTATTGCATTTGTTATAGAAATACCAGGTACGAGTATCATTATAGACCCTATTATTATAGTATCCATATTACCAACTATTCCTAAAGCTGCAGCTATAAGGGCTACGGTTGCAGCTAAGGCACCACCAAGCATATTTTTCAGAAAACCATTTACCTCTAATTTATCTAAATATCCACCTGAATAATTTATAAGAGCTCCAATTATAAAGGATACAAAAAAATCTTTATAATTTCCGCCAAAAAGCAAGGTGAAAAATCCCGAAGAGCCAGCAGCAAAAAATGTTGTGGTCTTATAAGAATAGGGTGGTATATTATTAATATATTCAATTTCTTTTTTCATTTTATATGTGGATATGGGCTTTGTAACTATTTTTCTAGACAGATTATTGATCATCTCAACCTTACGAAGATTAACCGTTCTATTATTTATTCTTCTAACTAATGAAATGGTTTTATTTTCACTGTTAGTTATAGAAACCATAATGCCCGTGGGAGTAACAAAACTTTCAGTGTGTGGTATGCCATAGGACTTACATATCATACTAATTGTTTGCTCAACTCTATAAGTTTCTCCACCATTTTCGAGTATAATTTTACCAGCGTCAGTGGCTACATGAATAATATCATCAATATGCATTGTATCTCCTTTCAGTATAAAATTAATTTTAGATTTTATAGCTATTATAAATCGTAAATATAAAATTATGTTTATTATATTATAATAAATTCGCACTATCATTATATACCATAAATCTAATAAAATATTATTTTTTCGAAAATTGAATTATTTGTTATTGTTTGTAGTGCAAAATAGCATACAAACCTGTAGTAATATGCTAGAAAGTGTTTTAAAATCTCATAATAAGGGTATTTCCCAAATAATTCAGAACATTTCGGGAAAATTTTCATCTTTAGGTTGATTAATAGGTTATTAAATTTTATAATAGGGGTATAATATTATTTTCAAAAATTTATTTAATTTCAAAATTAGAAACCAAAATAATAATTTAATTTAAAAGATGAGAGGAAGGGTACTTATATGATGGAATATTTAAAAAACAGTGATTTAAAAGTTTACGAAATTATTCAAGAGGAGGATGCAAGACAAGAGGATCATATAGAACTAATTGCTTCTGAAAATTTTGTTAGCAAAGCTGTAATGGAAGCAAATGGGTCTATATTAACTAATAAATATGCAGAAGGCTATCCTGCTAAAAGATATTATGGTGGTTGCGAGGTAGTGGATAAAGTAGAAGATTTAGCACGGGATAGAATGAAAGAACTTTTTGGTGCAGAGCATGCTAATGTTCAACCTCACTCAGGTTCACAAGCTAATATGGCCGTATACTTTTCTGTACTAAAACCAGGAGATACAGTACTTGGTATGAATTTAAGTCATGGTGGACATTTAACTCATGGGAGTAAAGTAAACTTTTCAGGAATTTTATATAACTTCATTCCTTATGGAGTTAATCTAGAAACAGAGACTATAGATTATGCGCAAGTGCTAGCACTTGCTAAAGAACATAATCCTAAGATGATAGTTATTGGAGCTTCTGCTTACCCAAGAGCTATAGATTTTGCAGCCTTTAGGGAAATATGCGATGAAGTTGGAGCTTATATGTTTGTAGATATGGCTCATATAGCAGGGCTTGTAGCAACAGGAGCACATCAGTCTCCAGTGCCTTATGCTGATTTTGTTACAACTACTACTCATAAAACATTAAGAGGACCTAGGGGTGGAGCAATCTTATGTAAAGAAAAATATGCAAAACAAATAGACAAGTCTATTTTCCCAGGTATGCAAGGTGGACCATTAATGCAGACTATAGCTGCTAAAGCTGTTTGTTTTGGAGAAGCTCTTAGACCAGAATTCAAAGTTTACATTGACCAAGTAGTTAAAAATGCAAAAGTACTAGGTGAAGAGCTTTTAAAATATGGTTTTAAATTAGTATCAGGCGGTACAGATAACCATCTTTTACTTATAGAATTAACAAATAAAAATATAACTGGCAAAGAAGCAGAAAAGCTATTAGACCTTGTGGGTATTACTGTAAATAAAAATACTGTACCAAATGAAACATTAAGCCCATTTGTTACAAGTGGTATAAGAATTGGAACACCTGCTGTAACTACAAGAGGATTTAAGGAATCAGAAATGAAAATAATAGCGGAACTTATGAATGAAACTATAGAAAATAGAGAAGGTAATTTAGAAGAGATTAGAGAAAAAGTAGTTCAATTATGTAGTAAGTTTCCTTTATATTAGTGCAATTGGGTAGCAAATAAAACATGATTTTATAGTATAGTCAATGGCATCTGCTTAGGAGTAGGTGCTTTTGTTTATTTATTATAAAATAATTTAAGGTCTTTAAAGTGTTAGATTTAATTAATTTGATATATAATGATATTATATTTTTGTATATAAGGGAGAAACTCATGAAAAAGATAAAATCCATTTTTATTATTTCTATAGGCATCGCCTTAGCATCTCAAGTTAATATAAATTTTTTTGTGCCAGGATTTATAATAACCTTGTCAGTTGTAATATTGCCTGTTTTCATTTATTTTTATAAGGAATTTAATGCAATGGAAATTATATTTGCAACTGGTATAATTTCTCCCCTTTATAGAGGAATATTCGTATACGTTGGGACTAATAATTTACATACTACCCTTGGATTTATAGGCGCTGATATTTTGTTTTATTTTAGCTATGGAATATTATTTTACTTATTCTATTTGAGGAAACTAAAAACGAATTTAACAGATTTATTTTTTTCGGTATTTTTCTGTGATTTTATTTCAAACATTATAGAAATTAACATAATGCTTTGTTTCAAGGGGTATAGCTATATATTGTTCCAAGATTTAGCAATTATAGCCTTTATAAGAACTGCAATAGCAATATCTATAATATTACTACTGAAATATTACAAATTCTTACTGATAAAGGATGAGCATGAAGAAAGATATAGAAAATTAATTTTAATGACTTCAAGTGTAAAAAGTGAAATTTATTTTATGAACAAAAATAATTCGGATATTGAAGATGTTATGAAAAAAGCCTATTCTCTTTATAAAGTTATATCGCAGCAAAACTATCCCTTAGATTTAAAAAACATTTCTCTTGATATAGCAAAAGATGTACATGAAATAAAAAAGGATTATATCAGTGTTATAAAAGGATTAGAAGAAATGGTTGGAGAAAAAACGGATAAGGTGAAAATGAATATTAGAGATATGGCAAATATTATTGAGATGGATGTAAAGGAGCATATAAAAAGAAATAAATCTAATGCAAGTTTAAACTTCGAAATAATAGATAATTTTAATGTGAAGGAACATTTTTATTTGGTTTCCGTATTGAGAAACCTTATTTACAATAGCATAGAAGCTATGGAAGAAATGAAAAATGGGAATATAAATATTTATATTAGAAAGAGCCAAGGGTACTATATTTTTCTTATATCCGATAGTGGCAAAGGTATAAAAGATAAAGATATTGAATATATTTTCAATCCTGGATTTTCAACAAAATTTAATGCGGAGACTGGTGACATTTGCCGTGGTATAGGACTTGCCCATGTAAAAAGCATTGTTAATGATATTTTTTCAGGTACTATAGAAGTTCATTCAAAAGTGGGTAAAGGAACGGAATTTACCATAAAAATAAAGGAAGATATAATGGAAGGAGAAGCTATATGAGATACTATATTGCTGATGATGACATAAGCATGGTAAGAATACTCACTAATATAATAGAAGAAGACAATTCATTTGAAGTTATAGGGTGCTCAAATAATGGCGAAACTGCTTATAACGAAATACTTTTATTAAGCCCTGATATTGTACTTGTAGATTTTCTCATGCCTAAAATGGATGGAAATACTCTTGTACAGCAGCTTAAAATATTGAAACCTGATATTTGTTTTATTATGATATCTCAGGTTTTAGATAGTGAGCTTATCGCAGATTCATATAAATCAGGAATAGAATTTTTTATAAATAAACCCATTAATAAAATTGAAGTAGAAAAAGTGATTTCAAAAGTTGCAGAAAAAATTGAAATGAAAATGATGTTGTCTAATATAAAGAAAATGTTAAAGAGCTCGGAACAGCCCAATGTGGATATAAAGGATAGCCTAAAGGAAGTAAAACACATTTTAAGTATTCTTGGAATGCTCGGTGAAAAAGGAACAACAGATATAATCAAAATATGTACACTCATAATTGAAACAAAAAAATCCTTTTCCGAATCTAATTTAGAGGAACTGTTTACTTGCTTTGGAGACACTCCAGAAATTGTAAAACAAAGGATTCGAAGGTCCATTAAGAATGGACTAGAGAATATGGCAAACTTAGGAATTGAAGACTATATGAATGAAACTTTTAATACTTATGCAAATGTACTTTTCGATTTTTCCAGCGTGAAAGCTGAGATGGATTATATAAAAGGAAAAAAAAATACTGGAGGCAAAATTTCTATAAATAAATTTTTTGAAGGACTTCTACTATATTGTGAAATAGGCTGAAAAATAGTAGTATTAACAATAAGATATATTCAGAATTCTGAATATTTTTTTGATTTAAATTGAGTATTTTTGAAATGATCATATTATAATGGAGGAAAAATAAATAGAAAACGATTATTTATTTGATTTGGAAAGTGATTAAAAAAATTTAAGGATGTATCTACAGAATAGCTAAAATTAAAAAAATATTATAGGGGAGGTTTAATAAATGGATTTTGCTACTTTAACAGGTAAAATCGCGGGTCTGCTTTGGAGTACGGGTTTGATTTATCTTTGTTTGGGATCTGGAATTTATTTTTCATTACGAATGAAATTCCCACAACTACGCCTAATTAAAGACATGGTGGGGCAATTGTTTGGAGGAAAGAGCTCTACAAAAGGTGTTTCGTCTTTTCAAAGCTTTGCTATGGCATTAGGTGGACGAGTAGGTGTTGGAAATATTGCTGGAGTTGCTACTGCAATATTCTATGGTGGTCCAGGAGCAATCTTTTGGATGTGGATTATTGCTTTCTTAGGGGCAGGCTCGGCATACGCAGAATCTGCACTAGCCCAGGTGTGGAAAGAAGACATTTCAGGTGATTACCGTGGAGGTCCGGCGTACTATATAGAAAAAGGTCTGAAAAATAAACCTTTTGCTATACTGTTCGCTATAGTAACCATTATAGGAAATGGTTTTACCGGTCCAGGTATCCAAGCATTTAACATTGCAGAGTCATCAAAAAACGCTTTTGGTATTTCTCCAATTATTACAGGAGTATTTGTTGCTGTTTTATTCGGATTTGTAATTTTCGGTGGAATTAAAAGAATAGGTAATTTTGCTGGAGCAGTTGTTCCATTTATGGCAGGTGCTTATATCCTAATTGCTTTAGTTATTTTGGTTATAAATTTTAAAAATGTACCAGCAATGCTTGGTTTAATCTTCAGTTCTGCATTTAACCTTAATGCAGCATTCGGTGCTATATTTGGAAATGCAGTTATGTGGGGAGTAAAAAGGGGACTTTACTCTAACGAAGCAGGAATGGGGAGTGGTGCACAGGCTTCCGCAGCTGCTGAAGTATCTCACCCAGCAAAACAGGGTCTTGTTCAAGCTTTCTCAGTATATGTGGATACATTATTCGTTTGTACTGCAACTGCACTTATGATACTCTCTACAGGGAAATATAATGTTGTAAATCCTGCTGGCGGGTTTATAGTGGAGCATCTTCCAGGAGTTGGAGTGGGTACTGCCTTCGCTCAAGAATCTATAAACACAATGATTCCCGGTCTTGGTAGTCCATTTATTGCTATAGCAATATTCTTCTTTGCCTTCACTACATTGCTAGCATTTGGATATTATACAGAGAGTAATGTAGCATATCTATTTAATAAAAATAAGAAATTTAAAACAATTACATTTCTCACAAAAATCATTTTAATAATATCTACATTTTACGGAACAATCCGTACATCGAGTGTGGCCTGGAATCTTGCAGACATTGGTGTTGGTATGATGGCATGGCTGAATATTATTGCTATTATACTATTATCAAAACCTGTTTTTGCAACTCTTAAAGACTATGAGCAGCAAAAAAAGATGGGCTTAGACCCTGTTTTTGTTCCTAAGAGATGCGGGATTAAGGGTGCAGAAATATGGGATGACATCGTTGAAAAGAACTATGGAGAACAGTTGTCAGCATTGAAAGAAAAGGTAGGAGATATTAATAAACCAATGGTTTAAATTATTGTACCACCAACTAGCGAAATGTATAGTAAAATCTATATATTTCGTTTTTTTTTAGATTAAAAATAAATTTACAATAAAATTCCATGTGGTATAATTAATTTAAAGTGTAAATACTCCATTAGGGAGGGGTAATATGGATAGTGAAATTCTAAATGCAGAAAAAATACTAGAATGTCTATTAGAAAATTTGGAGGAAGGAATTCAAGTAGTAGATAAGGATGGCAAGACTATATATTATAATACTGTCATGGGAAAAGTAGAAGGTATAAAGCCTAGTGAAGTCTTAGGTAAAAAAGTTAGTGAGTATTTAGAGGATGTAAAAGAAGATGATTCTACCCTTATGAATGTATTAAAGACTGGTGAAAAAATTGTGGGCTTAATACAACATTATGGCAATGGATATAAGAAAAAAGTCACTACTATAAATACTACAGTGCCAGTAACCCTAGATAATAAGGTTATAGCGGTGATTGAAATAGCAAAAGATATGACTCAGTTAAAAGAGCTAACTGAAAGTATTTGTAAATTGCAAAATCTAGATAAAAAAATTAATAGTCATTATACTTTTAGTGATATATATGGTGATAATCCTATTATGAAAACTGCTATTGAAAAAGCTAAAAAAGCTAGTATGTCAAGTTCCTCTGTATTAATATATGCAGAAACTGGATCAGGTAAAGAAGTGTTTTCTCAAAGTATTCATTATGATGGGTTAAGAAAAAATAAGCCTTTCATACCTATAAATTGTGCAGCCATTCCTGCACTACTTCTAGAGGGAATGCTTTTCGGTACAGAAAAGGGTGCTTTTACAGGGGCAGAAAATAAAAAAGGATTATTTGAGGAGGCAAATCATGGGACCATTTTATTAGATGAAGTTAATTCACTAGAACCTTATCTTCAATCTAAACTTTTAAGAGTACTGCAAGAGGGGTATATAAGGCCCATTGGAGGTACTAAAAGTATAGATATTGATGTAAGAATAATAGCTACTTTAAATGAGGAACCAGAGAAACTTATTGAAAGTGGTAAATTAAGAAAAGATTTTTATTATAGGTTATGTGTACTCAGAATAAATATACCTCCACTAAAAGAGAGAAAAGATGATATCCCTATATTTGTGAATAAGTTAATTGAAAGATATAACAAAATTCTATGTAAAAATATAATAGGTATTGATGAAGTTATGATGAAAAAACTTCAAGAATATAATTGGCCAGGAAATGTGCGTGAGCTGACAAATGTTATTGAAGCTGCAATAAATATGGCAGACTACAATTCCATTTTAACAGAAAACTATTTTGATTTTAGAATAGCCTGTGATAATAGTAACAATGCTCAAGACATTATCACAAATGATGATGGGAACTTCCATTTAGAAAATTATATGAGTGAAATCGAAAAGACCATAATAGAAAAATCATTAAAAAAGAATAAATTTAATGTTAGTAAAGCGGCTAGGCAACTTGGCATTTCGAGACAAAATCTTCAATATAAAATAAAAATACATAAAATATTAGTAGAATATTAAAAAAAAGCAAGAATTCTTGCTATGTATGCAAAATATTATGCATACATAGAAACCCAAGTAAACAGATGGACAACCATAAATAACCAATTTTAATTTTGAGTTATATAAAAAATATGCAGAATATTTTGCGAATAATAAACACATGTATTTAAGCACTGGCTTAGATACATGTGTTTTCTATTTGGCACAGAAATTGCTCTATATAAATAAAATACTTTCAAATATGGGAGGTAAAAATTATGATAAAAAAAGGCACCTGGGTTGAAGTAGAAGAAATCGTTTTGCTACCAGAAGATAGAGCTACAAATATACCAGATGAGACAAAAAAAACTCCACTTAAGAGCTGGACACGCGGAAAGTGCCTTAGCGATTGTGAACTTGGAGATAAGGTACAAATTGAAACTAATATAGGCAGAATTTCTAGCGGGGAAGTTGTAGACATAGAGCCAGGATACTACCATACCTATGGCAAATATGTTGAAGAAATAAGTAATATAGGAAAACAAGCTAGAGAAATAATAGCAAAATAGTAAGGTTTAATGATAATTTAAGAGGAGGTAATAAAGGGTGAATAAATATGAAGAGCTTATGGAACGTAAGAATGAAATAATTCTTAAATCTATAGGAATAGATTATAGTAAATATGAAACTGGCAAACTTTCCTTTGATTATGAAGGATTAATGAAAGATGTTGGATATTGCTTAGAGGAAGTTAAAGAAATTCAAAATGAGGTAGGGGTAGGAAATACTCCGTTAATAGAGCTGAAAAACATTACAAAACTTGCAAGGAAGACTTCAAAAACTGGACATGCAGCTAGAATATTTGCAAAGGATGAAAGTTGTAATCCTTCTGGTAGTTTTAAAGATAGACGAGCATCTATATCTGTATATGATGCAATGAAGAGAGGATACATTGGCGTAGGAGCAGCTACTTCAGGTAATTATGGAGCAGCGGTTGCATCACAAGCCAACATTAGGGGTCTTAAATGTATAATAGCAAACGAATGTTATGATTCAAAAAAAATAGGGCAGCCAGAAATATTAGAAAAGGGAAGAAAGTGTGAGGGACTTGGAGCAGAAGTTATTAGGCTTTCCGTAGGACCTGAATTGTTTTATACTTACCTAAAAATACTTGAAGATACAAAATATTATAATGCGTCTTTATATTCTTCTTACGGTGTAGCTGGAATTGAAACACTAGGATATGAAATAGCTGAGCAGTGTAGAGAAAAATTTGGTAAAGATCCTGATGCAGTTATTATAACTCATGCAGGTGGTGGAAATGTTACTGGTACTGCAAGAGGGCTTATTAAGGCAGGTGCTGTGAAAACGAAAATAATAGGAGCATCGGTTGATCTTTCCGGACTTCATATGGCCTCAGATATAGACTTTAATAAGAAATCGTTTACAACAGGTCATACAGGCTTTGGTATTCCGTTCATGACAAATCCTGACAGGTCGGATGTACCTAGAAGTGCAGCACGGCCACTAAGATATTTGGATAGATATGTAACTACCTCTCAAGGTGAAGTATTTTGGATGACTGAAATACTCGCGGGGCTTGAAGGGCTAGAAAGAGGACCAGCAGGCAATACATCTTTAGTAGCAGCTTTTGCAATTGCTCAGGAATACGATGATGATGCCATAATAGTTGTGCAAGAGACTGAATATACTGGAGCTGGAAAACATTTAATACCTCAGCTTAATTTTGCTAAAGATAACGGCATTAAGGTTTATGTAGGTGATCCTAAAGAGCAAATACCAGGCGTTAATATAGTAATTCCATCTCATCCAGAAGTAGTAACAGTCACAGATGTTGATATGGAAGGGCTAAAAAATTCCTACATAAAAAATTGCCTTAACAAATTGATAGATAATAAGGTGGAAAAAGTTGATATCAGGTTTTTATCCTTAGAAACAAAACTAAGTATGGAAAAAACAGTTGAAATATTAAAACAACATAATATTGAAATAGATTAAGTACTAAAATTTTTAGGAGGAATTTAATTTATGAAAAGAGAAGATGATTTTGAAATAAGAAGGGAACATTTAAAAGGTCTTACAGAGGAGCAATTATATGATAGATTTTGGAACTTAACTGAGAAAATTGTAAAACCTATTGTGGATTTAGCCTATACTCATACATCACCATCTATAGAGAGATCTGTAGTACTCAGAATGGGATTTTCAAGTTTGCAGGCAAAACCATTAATTGATTATGGTACAAAGTATAATTTACTCGGGAAAGGTATTGGAAATGTTATTTTAACTTATGCAAAACTTAAGAACATGGATTACCTTAAAGCAGGAGAGGAATTGTGCAGAGGAATAGGCTGGGATATAGTATCAGAAAAAATGAAGGGAAGTGACAAGTAATGGTTGAAAAGTTAGAAGAAAATATAAAACTTAATGTGGAAGAAATATTAAAAGACTTAGATAAATATGAACCAAAATGGAGAGGCTGGCACTGGAGAGAAGAAAATAAAGAAGGAAAAGTAGGAGAGTTTACATACCATGAAATATCAGCTCCACTAAAGAAAAGCCATGGTCTTCCAGCAGCAAGAAGCTTTGAGGGTATAGACCCACAACCAAGACCTGTTATTACTACAGAAATAGCTTCAGGAAGATTTGAAGATGATATAAGAAGAATGAGAATGGCTGCATGGCATGGTGCGGATCATTTAATGGTTATAAGGACAATGGGGCAAAGTCATTTTGATGGATTACTTGAAGGAAGCCCAGAAGGTATAGGTGGAGTTCCAATAACTAGAAAAGAGGTTAGAGCAACAAGAAAAGCTATAGATTTAATAGAAGAAGAAGTAGGAAGAAGAATTAATTTCCATTCCTATGTATCAGGTGTGGCAGGTCCAGATGTAGCAGTTATGTTCGCAGAAGAAGGTGTTAATGGAGCTCATCAAGATCCACAATACAATGTGCTTTATAGAAATATAAATATGTATAGATCCTTTGTAGATGCAGCAGTAGCAAAAGGTGTAATGTGCTGGGCAAATATCCTTCAAATAGACGGTGCACATAATGCCAATGCAACAGCTATGAAGGGCTATAAGGTAATGCCAGAGCTAATGGTTCAACATGCTATAAATTCTTGTTTTTCAGAAATGGTAGGAATGAAACCAGAAAATATTGCATTATCTACTGTACCACCAACTTCAGCACCAGCACCTTGTATGAGATATGATTTGCCTTATGCAGTGGCGCTTAGACATTTCTTTAAAAAGTACAAAATGAGAGCTCAGATGAATACAAAATATGTGGAATCTTGTGAAAGAGAGGCTACAGTTGGTCATACATTGAATTTGTTAATATCAGAATTAACTTCCGTGGACATTCAAAGTACTATAACTCCTGATGAAGGACGTAATGTTCCATGGCATTATAATAATATTCATGCTATAAATACTACAAAACAATCCTTTTTAGGTATGGATGGTCTAATGGACATGATAGAACTTAAGAAGACTGGATATTTACCTGAAAAAGCTAGAGAACTTGAAGAAAGAGCCATAATGTTCCTTGAAGAAATGATAGAAGTAGGGGGTTATTTTAAATCAGTTGATGCTGGATTCTTTATAGATTCAGGCGAGTATCCTGAAAGAAATGATGATGGTATTGCAAGAAAGATGGATGGCGGAGATGCTGCTTCCACAATAGTTTTAAGAGACAGTGATTATTTTGCACCAGTTTGTGGTCATTTTGGCTTTAATAATGTTCCGAGTGAATATAAAAAAGCTTGTGATGCAATCCATGAATGTACCTTATGCAACCATTCAAAAATTCAATATATTGATGAATTAGATGAAAATGATAATGTATTTAAGAGAATGGAAAAAGTTAAAGAAGATGGTACTATTATTCCAGAAGTTCAATGGGCAAAAGACGGGTACGTTAAAGTTACTCTATTTATACCAGAAAATGAGCAGATTAGTGAGGCTGCAGCCCTTGAAATGGGCAAGCGAATGAATCTTAAAAATGTTGAAGTTCTTCATAAACAAGTTCTGCAAAAATCTGAAGGTTGTCTTGTAGAAATTAAGGGTGTTTGCGATTTTACTCCTGTAAAACGTGATGAATTAGTACTTCCTAAGAGAAGAAAAGTGTTATCAAATCAAGTTATGAAAGATTATGTAAAAGAGCACCCAATAAAAGTTGCCGCAGCTACTGTAGGTGAAGATGAACATTCAGTAGGACTCAGAGAAGTTATTGATATAAAACATGGTGGAGTTGAAAGATTTGGTATACAAGCAGTTTACCTTGGAACCTCCTGCCCAATAGAAAAATTAGTAGATGCCGCTATAGAATCAAAAGCTCAAGCAATACTATGTAGTACAATCATCTCTCATAATGATGTGCATATAAAGAACATGAGAAAGCTTAATGATTTATGCATCGAAAAAGGAGTAAGAGATAAAATTATACTTGTTTCTGGTGGTACACAAGTAACAGATGATATAGCTAAAGAAAATGGTATGGATGTTGGATTTGGCCGTGGATCAAATGGTACAGCTGTTGCATCCTTCATAATTAAAAGGTTAATGGGTATTGCTGATAATGAAGAAGAGGAAGAAGAAGCATAAAAGGGAGGAAATTCATTTGAAAGTAGATTATCTAGTCGCTGAAATAGGTAGTACAACCACTTTGGTTACAGCTTTTAATGCCATCTATGATGATAAAGGCCACGTTGTTGTAGATATACCTTTTCAAGGTAAAAGCTGTACTACAGTTTTAGACGGTGATGTAACTATGGGACTCAAAACTGCAGTAAAAGATATAGAAAATCAAATTGGAGAATCACTTACCTGGGACAGGATGCTAGCAACTTCAAGTGCTGCAGGTGGTCTTCGAATAACTGTTCATGGACTAATGGAACAGATGACTGTTAAAGCTGCTAGAGAAGCTGCTTTAGGTGCAGGTGGTATCATAAAAATGGTTACTGCTGGCAAGATGAGAAAAAGTGATTTAAAGAGAATCCATGATATAAACCCCAACATGATAATGATTGCTGGTGGTACGGATTATGGTGAAAGAGAAACAGCTCTTTATAATGCAGAACTTATAAGTGCAGAAAAATTTAATAAACCTATTGTGTACTGTGGAAATATTGAAAATCAAGAAGAAATTAAAGATATATTTGAAGGTCAAGAGATTTATTTGATTGATAATGTTTATCCAATGGTGGATAGCTTAAATGTGGAGCCGGCAAGAAAAATAATACAGGAGGCTTTTGAAAAGAATATCGTTAAAGCACCTGGAATGAATAAAATAAAAGAAATGGTAAATGGAAGCATAATGCCAACTCCAGGAGCAGTTATGGAAAGCTCAAAAGTTTTATATGATATTATAGGCGATTTAGTAGTTTTTGATGTAGGAGGAGCTACCACGGATGTACATTCCGTTACTGATGGAAGTACTGTAGTTTTAGATATGCTAGTAAATCCTGAACCAAAGGCTAAAAGAACTGTAGAAGGGGATCTTGGAGTTTTTATTAACAGTAAAAATCTAATAGATTTACTAGATACACGTGATTTAGGTGAATTTACTAAGCAGCATATAACTCAGCACATAAAACCTATTCCTACAGAAGCTGAGGATATAAATGCGAGTAGCCTGCTAACTAAAAAAGCTCTAGATCTTGCTATAAGCAGGCATGTCGGATTTATAAAAAGAAAATATGATGGTGAAAGCGGATTTGTAGCTTATGGTAAGGATTTATCTGAGGTTAAATATATAATAGGCACCGGAGGGGCACTTACAAGACTTCCTAAAGGGGAAGCAATGCTCCTAGAAATAAGATATTTAAAGGATGAAGTTACAATGCTACCTAAAAAAAGTGCTAAAGTGCTACTGGACAAAAACTATATTATGGCCTGCGCTGGAGTTTTAAGTAGAGAAAATAAAGAAGTTGCCAAAGCACTACTAATTCAAAGCTTAGGCATAACGGTGGACATGGAAATTATTGAAAATAGCGATCTAGTTAGAAAAAGGAGAGTAGATATATGAAAAAAATTTACCCTTGTGTGGACGTAGATTTAGGGAAATTAACACACAATGCAAAAACAATCACAGATATGTGTAATAAAGTGAATATAGAGGTTGCCGCGGTGACTAAAGTGTTTTGTGCTCAAAGTCCAATTACAGAAGCCATACTAAAGGCTGGAATTAAAGGGGTTGCGGATTCTAGAATCTCAAATTTGAAAAAATCTAAAGTTTTAGACTGCACCAAATTGATGATTAGAATTCCAATGATTAGCGAAGCTTATGAAATTGTTAGGTATAGCGATACAAGTTTAAATTCAGAGCTTGCTACAATTAGGGCCTTATCAGTAGCTGCAAAAGATTTAAATAAAACTCACAATATTATTCTAATGGTAGATATAGGCGATTTAAGGGAAGGTGTCCTAATCCAGGATGCAGCTTCCACTGCGCGCGAAATATTAAAATTAGATAAGATTAATTTAATTGGACTGGGCACCAATGTTACTTGTTATGGTGGAGTAATTCCTGATAATGAAAATTTAGGAAAGCTTATAGCCTTAAAAGGAGATATAGAAAAACTCTTCGGTATAAGTTTACCAGTAATTTCAGGAGGGAATTCTAGCAGTCTTTATATGGTTATTAATAATTCTATGCCAAAAGAAATTAATCAGTTAAGAATTGGAGAATCAATACTTCTAGGCAGAGAAACTGCTTATGGAAAGCCCGTAGCTAATTGCTATGAAGATGCTTTTATCTTAAAGGGTGAAATAGTTGAAATAAAGAATAAACCAACAATCCCAACAGGGAATATTGGAATGGACGCTTTTGGCAATATTCCTCATTTTGAAGATCAAGGAATAAGAAAAAGAGCTATTATAGCAGTAGGAAGACAAGATATAAGGCTTGAAGGGTTAGTTCCAGTGGACTCTGATATAAGTATTTTTGGTGCAAGTAGTGATCATCTTATTTTAGACATAACCAATTGCAAAAAAGAGCTTTTAGTTGGAGATGTAATAGATTTTAACGTAGATTATGGCTGTTTGATGGCGGCAATGACATCTCCTTATGTTGAAAAATATTACAATAATTAAAACTAAATTTAAAATGTATAACTAGAATATTAAATTTTGAGGAGGAAAATATTATGAAAAACAAGATAAGAGTAGTAGTTTGGGGACTAGGCGTTATGGGTAGCGGTATCGCTAAAATGGTTCTGGGTAAAGCAGGATTTACTATCGTAGGTGCTATTGATATGGATCCTAGTAAAGTTTCTAAAAAGCTTTATGAAGTCTTAGGAGTAGACGCCAATGAAGATAATTCCTGTATAATTACAAAAAATGCTGAAGATGTAATAAAAAAAGGTTATGCAGATGTTTGCCTTATGGCTACAGCTTCCTTTACAAAAGTGGTATTTCCATTAATAAAAATGGCAGCAGAAGCTGGCATGGATATTGTAACAACAGCTGAAGAAATGTCCTACCCAAGAGCACTAGACCCAGAATTGTCAAATGAAATGGATAGAATTGCTAAAGAAAATAAGATTTCCATATTAGGAACTGGAGTAAATCCTGGATTTATTATGGATTTAGTTGCAATAATGCTTACAGGAGTTTCTGATACCGTTGATAGCATAAATGCTACTAGAGTTAATGACCTAGCTTGCTTTGGAAAAGCTGTTATGGTTGAGCAAGGTATTGGACTCAAAAAAGAGGCATTTATGCAAGGAGTTAAAGACAATACAATAGATGGACATGTTGGATTTTTACAATCCTTTGGAATGTTTGAAGAAGCATTTAATATTAAGCTAAATAATATTAGACAAGAAAAATCACCAATTCTTACAACTATTCCACGAAGCACAGATATTGTTTCCGTAGATGCTGGAGATGTTGCTGGCTGTAAACAAATGGGATATGCAAATTTAGGAGATAAATTGTTTATAACCATGGAACATCCTCAACAGATCAAACCAGAAATGGAGAATATTGATACTGGAGACTATATTACAATTAAGGGAGTTCCAAACTTAAACCTTCAAATAAAACCAGAAATACCAGGAGGAATTGCTACAATAGCTATATGTGTTAATATGATTCCACTTGTAATGAATTCAGAGCCAGGCCTTAAAACAATGCTGGATTTACCAGTTCCAAGAGCTATTATAGGAGATGTTAGGGATTTAATAAAGGTAAGAAAATAATAATGGAAAACATAAAAGTTATCATATGGGGACTTGGTGAAATGGGAACCGGTATTGGTAAAATGATACTTACTAAAGTGGGTATTGAAATTGTAGGTGCATTAGATAAGGAGCCTTCAAAATTAGGGAAAGAGTTAGGACAAATTTTAAACACTAAAAATATAGGAATAATTGTTAGCGATGATGCAGAGACACTAATTAAAGAAACAAAGGCAGACATAGTTATTCTTACAACTAATTCTTTTGTGAAAAGCGTATATCCAGCAATAAAAACCATAGTAGAAAATGGGAAAAACTGTATTACAATTGCTGAAGAAATGACTTATCCTTTTGCCGTGGAAAAAGAATTATCTAAGGAAATGGATAAAATTGCAAAAGAAAATAATGTAACAATTTTAGGGACAGGTGTTAATCCAGGATTTGTTTTAGATACATTAATTATTACATTATCTTCTAGCTGTAGAAATGTAGCATCTATAAGAGCAGAAAGGATAAACGATTTATCTCCATATGGGCCAACTATAATGAGAACTCAAGGTGTGGGCTTAACTATAGAAGAATTTGAAGCTGGCATTGAAAATGGCTCCATAGTTGGTCACATAGGCTTTGCACAATCTATTCCAATGATTTCAAAAGCTTTAGGCCTTGAGTATGATGAGATAACTCAAACTCTCGAACCAATAGTATCAAATACCCATAGAGAAACTCCCTGTGTTAAAGTTAAGCCAGGTATGGTAGCTGGGTGTGAGCATAGAGCTATAGCTACAAAAAACGGGAAACAAATTATAACACTAGAACATCTACTACAAATTCATCCAGAATGTGAAGCAGTGGAAACTGGCGATTATATATATATAAAAGGAGATGCAGATCTTCATTTATCAATAAAACCTGAAACACCTGGTGGAATAGGAACTATAGCTATAGCTGTAAACATGATTCCACAAGTTATTGCTAGCAGGGCAGGACTTAAAACAATGATGGATTTGCCAATTCCTCATAATATAGAAAATAGTTTTGCAGAGCAAGTTAATTATTACAAACAATAATTTAATAGGATAAGAAAAAAGATACAGGAACTGATATTATTTTCAGTTTCTGTGTCTTTTTAATTGTAATTTCCTGTGGAAAGCCCATTCCTTTAGATTTGGGAGGTATATGCAGAATATCCTGTTACTTTTGAGGATGGTCCTGATCCACAACTTTAATCTATCTGTAAGCTTTAATATTTAGCATATCAGAAATAGTTTTGATTTTATATCCTTTAGCTTGAAGTTTTTCAATAATTTGCGGCAATGCTTCAGTAGTTGCAATTTTATTATAATTACTATGCATAAGTATTATTTCACCAGGACGAACATTATTAATTACAGTATCAACAATATGATTTTCTTCCATTTGAGACCAATCAAATGTATCTAGCGACCATATAGCCATTTTATAATTATTTGTTCTAAAAACATTGATAACTTTATTATCTATAGCACCATAAGGTGGCCTAACTATCAATGGTTTTTTACCTATAAGCGTATACAATATATTATCAGTAGAGTTAAGTTCTTTAGTAACTCCCTGTTCACTAAGCTTAGTTAAATCGGCATGGGTATAAGAATGATTTAAAATCAAATGTCCTTCATTGAAAGCTCTTTTTACAACATTAGGATTAGCTTTAGCACCTTCACCTATGAAGAAGAAGTTAGCTTTTACATTATACTTTTTTAATATATCAAGTACTTTGGGAGTTATCTTTGAATCAGGACCATCATCAAAGGATAAGGATACAATTTTCTCTTTTGTTGGTCCATTTAAAAATATTACGTCAGGGTTATCCTTTGCGAATTTAACTATATCATTTTTCCACTTTATATTACTTGCAAGTTGCTTTTCAGTAAATTTATCTGATATGCCTAATGGATATAATATTGGGCTGTCTTTATTATAGGACTTAGTATATGTATTTGTTCTACCCGTAGCTAAAGCATTATTTGATTTGAAGAAATTAGCGAGTATTAAAGAATTTATTAAAATCATCAATAATAATATGAAAATTAAAAAATTAGTTTTTTTAGTAAGCATAATAATCTCCTCCTTGGCTTATTTTACCCTATAGTAATTTATAAAATTCTTGATTTGTGGATAAGTTTACGATTTTTCAAATTAAATATATTCTAAAGAGATACATAATATATTCCATTTTATAATTATCAAATTTTAAAATGCACATACATTAAGAAAAAATAGTTGAAACAAAAATAAAATTGTTATATAATGAAAATATTCAATATTATTACAAAATAGACATATAGTTATAAATGAGTTTGTTTACATTCATTGATCAACAAATCAAGTAAATTCAATACTTTATATGATATTTTATACGAAAAAAGCAATTTTAAAGCTTTTAAAAAAATGATGGGGGGATTAGATATGTTAAAGGTGAAAAATTACAGGTTAAAAGGATTTAAATTTATAACGTTGATTTTTACTATTTGTTTTTTTGTATTTAGCAATAGGGTTTTTGCATTTGATTCTGTAAATAAAGATCCACAGAAAAATATAAGTATTAAGATTGATGAATACATGAATGAGCAAGTAAAACAAGGAAGGTTTAGCGGTTCAGTTTTAGTAGCTCAGAAGGGGAAAATTTTAATAAGTAAAGGTTATGGAACTGCAAATTATGAACTTAATGTTCCTAATACACCAAAAACCATATTTCGAATAGGTTCGATTACAAAGCAGTTTACTGCACTTGCAATACTTCAGCTTCAAGAACAAGGGAAAATAAAAGTTGAGGATACTATAAATAAATACATACCTGATTATCCACAAGGTGATAAAATAACTATTCACCAGTTACTTACACATACATCAGGAATATTTAATTATACACAAATACTTGATTTTAAGATTAAATGTAGATTGCATTATTCTCCTGAGGAATTAGTTGCAACTTTTAAAGATAAGTCTTCAAATTTTGAACCGGGTAAAAAATTTTTATATAATAATTCAGGATATATATTATTAGGACATATAATTGAAAAAATTTCCGGAAAATCTTATGAAGATTATATAAATGAAAACATATTCAAAAAAGCTGGCTTAAGTAATTCAGGTTATGATCATTCGGAAAAGGTTATGCCAAATAGAGCCATGGGATATGGCGTTGCTTCATCCGCAATTGTTAATTGTGATTTTATAGATACATCTTTTCCATATGCTGCAGGTTCATTGTATTCTACAGTTGAAGATTTATATAAATGGGATAAGATACTTTTAAATACAAAAATCATAAGTAAAAATTCATGGGATAAAATGATTCATTCCTATGTGAATGTTGGAGATATGGGTACTAATACAAGCTATGGATATGGACTTTTTGTTGGAGATACGCAAATTGGAGATATAAAGAAAAATACTATTTCTCATGGGGGTAATGTAAATGGGTTTGCAGCATACAATTGTATGTATACAAGTGATGATGTTCAGATTATTATATTAAGTAATCTAGAATTTGCAAGTCCAATGGATTTAAATAATGATTTAACAAAAATTATTTTTAATCAAAAATTAGATGTGCCTAAAGCGATGATAGTAGATCCGAAAATTTATAATAACTATACTGGAGAATATAAAATTGAATCTATTGGTGAAAGTATAAGTATTGTTAAAGAGAATAATAGTATTTTCGCTGATTTTGGAGGAACTTATAAATGTGAAATATACCAAACATATGAAGCTAATGATAAGTCAATATATTTATGTAAATTTCTTCCTTATAAACTTATATTCTATAAAGATTCTAATGGTAAAGCTATTAAAATCGACATTATACTTGGAGGGGAAAGTTATAGCGGTAATAAAGTGAAGTGATTATATCATATATTAAAAAGGTTAAGTAAGAAAAATACCAATGTTTTTTATATGGACAATTAACCGAACGGTTCTTAACTTCTTCATGTTTCAATGGAAAAAAATTAGTGAGATAAACTCTTTGGCTATGGTCAAAGGGTTTTTTTCATATCAATACCATTTGTAATAATACATAGAATTTTAGAAATAAAAAAGCGCAATTACTTAGGAATTAAAACAACAACGTGAGTCATATTGTCCACTTTACTTTTCATTATATATTGTGCCCCCTTTTTATTGATAGTATAAATTTTATAGTAGTAATTAATTTTTACAATTTGGACCTGACTCTATAGAAATTATAGCATATTATACATATTTCTACATTATTATATTCCTATACTAGTAAATATTTTCATTTTTAAATACCGTATTATTCAATTTTCAAAGAGCATTGTCCGTATTTTCAATTTCAATAGTAGTAGATGAAATGATGGATTAAAAATTCAGTTTGTGTAGAATATTTAATAGCATAAAAAGTTTAAGCATCTTATAAAGTGAACCTTTTAAAGTAGACATGCTTAAAAAAGCTCATGCAGTCTTAGTAAGAGGATCAAGTTGCTCACATCTAATAAGAATAAAATGGTTAATATTGTATATTTGCTTTACATATTATATTCTGCAGTAGTTTCATAGATAAGTGCTACAATTATTTTTAAAAAATGTCCGTATGGGTTGTAATATTAAGTAAAACAGAGAAAAACTAAGCTGATTTAATATAATTATTTATTCTGGGGTTATATGAGCTTATATGATATAATAGTGGAATAGTATCAATAATAACTATGAAAAGTATTTTAAGATTTTTTGTATCAATTAGGTGCAATCTAATAGATTAGATGAAAACACAAAATAATAAATAGAATTTAGGGGGAGAAAATATGAATATATGTATATTAGGTGGTGGAAATTTAGGTACACTTGTAATGGGAGATATCGGACGAAGAGAAGATATTTCTGTCCGATTATTGACTTCAAGACCAGATGATTGGAACCATATAATTGAGGTTTGTGATAATGATGGCATATTTAAATATTCAGGAAGGGTGGATATAATATCAAGTAATCCAGAGGAGGTAATCAGCGATGCGGACATCATTATATCCACGCTTCCATCTTATATGTTTAATAGAACAATACAGAAAATAAAGCCTTTTCTTAAAGCAGGAGTGTGGATTGGCATGATGCCAGGTAATGGTGGTAGCGAATGCTATTGCAAGGAACTTATTGAAAGTGGCTGCACACTGTTTGGATTTCAAAGGGTTTATGGTATAGCTAGAATAAAAGAGTACGGAAAATCTGTGTATGATTTGGGTAAGAAAAAAGAACTTTTTATAGGAGCTATTCCATCTTGCAATACAACAGACGTATGTAAGGTAATAGAGGATTTATTTAATGTAAAGTGTAATCCACTAGCAAATTATCTTCATGTTGCACTTACACCAGCTAATCCAATCCTTCATACTGCAAGACTTTATGAAATGTTTCACAATTATAGTGAAGGGGTTTATTGGGAAAAGATGATTAGTTTCTATACTGAATGGACAGACGAGACTTCAACAATTCTACTTGCTTGTGATGAAGAGGTACAAACACTGTGCCGTAGATTAGCTACAGTTGATTTGAAAAGAGTTGGTTTTGTAAAAGAGTATTTTGGAGCAGAAACACCCCATCAGATGACTGCTAAGATCAGCAATATGATTTCTCTTAAAAACATCCAATCACCAATGATAGTAACTGAGGAGGGGTATATTCCAGATTTTAAGTCAAGATACTTTATGGAGGATTTCCCATTTGGACTATGTATTATTAAGAGCTTTTCTGAAATAGTTGGAGTTGAAATTCCATTAATTGATAAGATTCTTATGTGGTTTGAGAAGGTTACTGGGGTTGAATATTATGTGGATGGTAAATTCGAAGGAAAAGATTTGAAAAATCTTCCACTACCACAAAACTTTGGAATAAATTCACCAGAAGATATTATTGCATATTATAGATAAATTAGTGCCACCCACGTGGCGAGTGGCATGTGGGGGCTTTTAAGTAGAAATTAAAGTTAGTATAATGTACAAAGATGATGAATTTTTAATTGCTGAATTCAATAATACATTGTTAAAGGGTAGTAAAAAAAAGTAGGATTATCCAGTTATGATACTAACGCATTCATACATTACATAAAAATTAGCCAGGGTAAAAAATGTTTAAGAAGAAAGAACATAGTGTTAAATTTAGTTAGTATAGAATTAGCGATGGTATTTTATATAATTAAAAGTAGTTAAGGAGTCCTTGGAAGTTATGTTCCGGGGACTTTCACTTTTTTTGTCTAAGGTTTAAGGATAATTAGCAACAAAAAATCTTCACTACGTTCCAATTTTTTGAATCACCTAGGGAGAAGTGCAAGAAACAGGTATTTGTAAAAATACGCATCTTATGCTTAATATTGCATGGTTTTTACATTTTTAGGCAGACTTTATTTGAATATACTACAATTTCTGTTTTATATTAGAGGATTTTCACATATTTATGTAGAATAATAACCACATGTAAATAATGTGTTACATTGTGGCGACTGACATTCAGAAGCTTTAATCAAGAATTGTATGTTTACAAACTTATTTTAATAAAGGCAGGTGAAAATTTGAATTATATAGCCGTTATTTTTTCCACAATATTATTTTCTTCTACAATTATTGCAGTTGCATTAGCAATATACTCAGTAAAGAGTACTATTGTGCCTGGAGCGAAATATTTCACTCTTTTATGTTCTTCAGTTGCAATATTTTGTTTTGGGTATTGTATGGAATTACAAAGTAAATCAATAGAAATTTCCTTGTTTTGGAATGAATTTCGATATCTTGCAGGTCCTTTTTTATGCCTTTTTGCTGTTCTTATGGCATTTGAGTATACAGGAAATACTAAAATATTTGAGTCTAAAGCTAGACTAATTGCTTTAGTTTTAGTACCAACTTCAATTATAGTTATTAGATTTACTAATGATATTCATCATTTGTATTATACTTCCGTAGCTTTAGAATCAAATGGATTTTTTAATATTTTAGTAAAGAGTAAAGGTCCACTTTATTATTATTACATATTATTTTTAACTATATGCATGATTTGTTCCACTGTAATTTATCTGAAAACTGCTCTTAATTCATCTACTGTTACCCATGTACCTATTTCGCTAATGGTTTTGGCATCTCTATTTCCATGGCTCACCTTTTATATGAATATTACAAATACTGCTCCATATGGAATAGATTATAGTGCTATATTACTGTGCCCTTCTTCCATTCTTTATATGCTAGGGATTTTTAGGTTTAGAATCTTGAAAACCATACCTATAGCTAGAAATACAGTTTTTCATCATTCAAAGGATGGAATAATTATTCTTGATTACAATGAAAATATAATTGACTTTAATCAGGCAGCTATATCTATATTTGAAGGGTTAACTGATAAACATCTAAATCATAAATTCTATCACTTATTTCCTAAGTGGTTGGAAATAGGCGATTTATCTGAGGAAAATGAATCTTTTGAATTTTCTTTGACAAAATCAGGAGCTGAACGACATTATTCTTTAGAAAATATACGACTAAAGACAAAGACCAATAGTACTTTAGGATGGCTTTTTACTGTAAGTGATATAACAAAGCTGATTAATAATCAAAAACAACTTGAAGTTCATGCTACAGTTGACGATTTAACAAGCCTATTCAATCGGAGATTTTTCTTTGAGTTGTTTTATCGAGAATTTGAAAGTGTAAAGCAAAGGAATACACCTATTTGTTTGATTATGTTTGATATTGATTTCTTTAAAAAAGTTAATGATAATTATGGTCATCAAGCCGGTGACGAAGTACTAAAATATGTTGCAACTATGAGTAAGGATTCTGTAAGAGCTACAGATGTTGTTGCTAGATATGGTGGAGAAGAATTTATGATACTACTGCCCAAAACAAAAATTGATGATGCAATAGATATAGCAGAACGTATTCGCAGTCGGTTAGAGATGGGTTACTGTGATTATAATAATAGTAAAATAAATGTGACTGCAAGCTTCGGTGTAACAGGCTTCGAAAATTATTCAGCCGAGTCATCTGTTGAAATACTTATAAAGGCAGTTGATCTGGCACTATATTCAGTAAAAACTAGTGGTAGAAATAAAGTTGCTTTTCAGTCAGTTGAAAGTCAATGTAACATAAATGTTTGATAATGGTGAACTAAGGAATGAATTAAAAATACCAGCAAAGTATATTATACACTTTGTTGGTATTTTGTATTAGAAAGGTAAAGTTTGACCTTTCATCTGTATATCTACAAGGTGGATGTAATAAATGGTAATTCTATATGAAAGGTGATTTGTTCTAATATCTCCTTGTATAAAAAATTTTATCATTGTATAATTAAAATTGCTGTTTTTGCTAGTTTATAATAAAAATCTTGAAAATATTATAGAGAATAACTATAAAATATAAAGAAAAGGATGGAAAATATGACTAAAAACCTAAATCTAATAAAAAGACTAATTCTATTTTTTGTAGGAATGAGTATAATACAGATTGGAGTAGCTTTGTTTTTAAAAACTAATATTGGTTCCGATCCGTTTACTTTATTTACTCAAGGATTAGCATTTTTATTAAAGAAAACACCTGGAAATGCTAATATGATTATTTTATTTGTATTGTTTTGCATAATACTTTTAGTTGAAAGAACTCGTATAAAGATAGGAACAATTATATGCGTGGTTGGAGTAGGACCAATTATTGACCTTGGAGTAAAGGCCGTTTCATTTTTTCCAATTGAATCTTTAAATATTGGTATAAAAATACTTTTAGTTGTATTCGGTTGTGTTCTAATTGCAATCGGTTTTTCTATACTTTCAGCAAGTAATCTAGGTGTTGCACCAAATGATATTATTTCATTTATAATAAAAGATAAAACTAATATAGAATATCGTTGGATTCGTATGGCATTAGATGTTAGCTTTTTAATAATAGGTTTTGCGCTAGGCGGAATATTTGGTATAGGTACAATAATATCTGCATTATTGACAGGTCCATTCATACAATTTTGCCTTCCATATGGAGAAAAGTTCGTAAATGCTATTGTTAAAAATCAAGCTGAGGATGAAACTGAAGAAAATATATCCCTAGGAGCTTAAATTTAAAAGCTAACGGTGTACCAAAAGCTGAACTTTTGGAACAACGTTAGCTTTTAGAGTATATCAACAAAAAATATTTGCTACCTTCCAATTTATTTTGCTAGAAAATTTTCTTGAAAATCCAAGTTCCGAATCGAATTGGTAAGGCAGTCAATATTCCTATGGATGCAATTGCGTTACGAATAAATAATGAAGAAAGTGGATCTATTAGGGAATTGTCATTAACAAGATAGGTCCAAGTTGAAGAAGGTGGTTTTATCCGCCCCTTTAAGCTAATTAGTCCCTGATTTGATAAATCTAATGCTTCAAAATCTTGTAATATTCTCTTTTGTATCTCTTGCTGTAGGTTTTGAAATACGCTAGCTGTTTCCAGTTGGAATTCTTGCAATGGATTTTTACGCTGGAGAATACTTAATTTTACTCCATAATCAAATCCAGCTACTTTGGCGGTTACATATGTAATATCACAGGCATAAGCCCTTTGCTTTTCATGCCTCTCCATAGTTTCCTGTACGAAACCCACAGTTAATCCAAGCATTTCATATACAGGGCCCATCCAAGTTGCATCCCTGCGCGCTAAATAATCATTAAAAGTCAGTATGTGGCATCCACGACCTGCAAGTGCATTTAAGAATGCAGGGAACACAGCGGCTAAAGTTTTCCCTTCACCGGTCTGCATCTCTATTAATTTCCCCTTATGCATAGCTATGCCAGCAATCAGTTGCTCGTCGTAAGGAGTGAGGCCTAATACTCTTTTAACCGCCTCTTTTGCAAGCGCAAATGCTTCTATAATTATGGCATCTATGGATGTATCATCTAAAATCTTACCCTTGAGCTCATGTGATTTATTTAGAAATTCTATGTTATCCAATGAATCAAATTTAAGACGATTTATTTGATCTACTATTTTTTTATAACTTCTATATTCTGATTTTTTTACTAAATTATAAAAATCTCTTCTAATATTAATGGACATATGAATCACCACTTTCAATATAAAATAATTTAAAGTTCAATTATTCCGCATTATGTTTTATGATAATACACTAACTTTATTGAAATTATACCATATTTTTACCAGTGAGAGGTATGAAATTCGGCTACTGAATTTTAAAAAAACAACAACACAGAAAGTAACAATTAGAATATCTCAAGGTATTTACAGTAATCTACAAATATTGAAGGATAATAATAGACCAATATCGAATTATGTAAAAATAAGTTATTAATGAGTTTGGGAAAGCTGGTGTAGTCACTTTAACATATATCGAATATGGAGATGATAAGCAATGATAAATGAAGTTAAAAAACTTAAAAATGACATTAAAAATAATACAATATCATCATATGTTAATTTAGAAAAAAGATTGTATAAAATTAGCAATAGTTTATGGAAAGGCATTTTAAATATCAATGAAGATAATTTAAATAATATAAGTCTTCTCCATAACTTTCTTATAAAAGAAGTTTGCAGTATACATAAGCAAGAAGAGGATTTACATAACGCAGAAATTTATAAAAATAGTTTAAGCTTTAAGTGCATAAAAAATCAATTAGTAGATGGCAAACGAGCTTTTAATATTTATTCTTTTAATGATGAAACATATGAATACTATTTTATTGGTGATATTCATTCAGATGTAACAAGCCTTAGAGCCATACTTAATTCCTGTAATTTTTTTAATACAATGACTAAATTTAAAAATATCCGTTTAATATTTTTAGGCGATTATGTGGATAGAGGTAAATCACATCTTGAAACTATAGAACTTGTATTGCTCTTGAAATATTTATTTCCGAATAATTGCTACCTTCTAAAAGGGAATCATGATGGCGGTTATATTGATAATAAAGTGGTCTTATGTGTTAAGAAACAGGAAAGTGTGGGTGAAGCAGGTTATTTTTTATATCATGTTTTTAATTTAACAAAATATAATCCAAGCTTTAGTATTGAAACTGTACATAATTATGTGAAATTCTTTAATAGTTTATGCAATATAGCTCTATTGGGTTTTAAAGATATTAATATACTTGCTGTTCACGGAGGAATTCCAAGGCCTAAAATCACTAATAATGAATCTACTTATTTTTCCTATATTAAATCACTTTCTCAGCTTGCTGATGAAACAATTGTTGATGAACTAAATAAAACTATATTTCATAATATGTTATGGAGTGACCCCAAAGATATAATTAATGAAAAATCTTTGCTAAAAGCAAGATTTAGCTTTAACCAAGAACATTTTAATGAATTTATAAATATTCTTGACGTGGATTTATTAGTCCGTGGACACGAAGCTGTAGAAAATGGAGTTACTCAATTTTTTAATGGAAGATTATACACTGTTTTTTCTAGTGGTAAAATTTTAAATGAAAACAATGAAAATATTAATATACATACTGCTTATTGCAATGTATTACCTAAAATTTTGAAATTACACAATAAAAGAGATTTACTAAGTGTACCTGTGAATATATAACACTTGTTGGGATTATAGTTTGTGGTTGCTCAATGATTGTTCTCCATATGTCCTAAGTACCAATATTCGTAAAAGGTGTATTAAGGGATCAATCCCGACTTACCTTAAAAACTGACATATTATAAACATGGTTCTTAAAGATAGCAATGCAAGTTAATTATTACAAATAAACTTCTAGGGAGTGTTCATAAATTATTATCATATTTGTCATGCGACTGCCACATAAAAGTATTACTATTAAATAATAGGCTCCTCCTATAATTTAGATATTTGCAAATAACACCGGATTGATAACGGTGTTATTTTTTTGTAGTATTAAAGAATAGATATATTGAATTATACTTCAGGTGTAAATCCACAATAGCCTATCTCATCGCACTTTCTTTTCATATCATTCCATACTTTTTTTCCTTGTATAGATTCTATTGCTGTAGGGTATAGAATATAGTTTTCTTTAAATATGTGATCTCTCATATTAAATATAATATATTTTGCTGTCTCATCCACTTTTGATTTGAATTCATTGAAGTTTAATTGACAGGCCCCTTCTGTTGTCATTTTTAAAAATTCTTTTTTTGCTTTTAAATCCTCATGTTCCATTATCATAATTCTAGTTGGACCAGTAATCTCTCTGTTTTCCATCTCAGTAAAGAGCACTTTTTCTTCTCTTTGGTGGTGATTTTCTGCATCTAATATATTAAATATAACAGTCTTTAATTTCGCTATTTCTTCTAAACTGTTATCATAGCTTTCAATCTTTTGAATTTCAGTATTAATTTCTTCAAGTTGTGTCAAAAATTCGAGAATTTTATCATGCTCAGCAATAAGTGTATAAACAACATGACCTGGTTCAATTTTCGTTTTGATTTTATCAAGTTCGTCTTTTAAAACTTCCATATGTATATCACAAAGATGTCTTAAATCTTGAGGTTTCATTCCTTTTTCTATTAAATTTTGTTCTGCAATTGAAAGTTCAATAGGACTTATATTTGAAACAATGTCTAAAGCTTCTTTTCTTAGAGCTTCGGTAATACCCTCTTCATTTAATTTTTGCAAAACTTGAGTTAGTTTTTCTATCTTTTTATTATCCATTTTAAATTCTCCTCTACAACTCTATTTTTTAGATTTCTTATTCCCATGTCATAATTCTACTTAACTTTGATTAATAAAAATATGATTTAAATCAAAATATAAAAAAAATGTAACGTATACTTACGCCAAGAAAGTAAAGACTAATATATAGATTATTTTAAAAAATTAGGAGGATTACATATGCAAGGAAAAATGTTTTGTTTTCAATGTGAACAAACTTTCGGTGGGAAAGGTTGTACTAAAGTAGGAGTCTGTGGAAAGACGCCAGAAATTGCAGCAATGCAGGATTTGCTCATTTATCAACTAAAAGGAATAAGCTGTTATGCTACTAAACTTTTAGCCAAAGGTGAAAAAATTGATAAGTCATGGGTTTCATTTATTGAAAATTCACTCTTTATGACATTAACTAATGTAAATTTTGATCCTGAAGCTCATATGGATATGCTTAAAAGATCTCAAGTAATAAAAGAAGATGCCAGGAAAAAAGTAACAGGGGAAGAAGTAACTGCTCAGGAAGCTTTATATAATTTAAGTGATACTAAAGAACATATACTTGAAGATGCTAAAAAAGCAGGCGTTATGTTTGATGAAGATTTAGATGCAGATATTCGATCAGTTCGAGAAACTATAAAATATGGATTAAAAGGAATTGCAGCTTATGCACATCAAGCTAGATTTATTAGATATAATAGCGATGAAGTAGATGATTTTTATTTTATAGCTTTAGCCGTAATGACTGATGATAGTTTAAATCTTCAAGATCTTATCAAGTATTTAGTTAAAACTGGAGATATGAGTGTTAAGGTCATGGAGGTATTAGATAAAGCCAATAATGAGAAATATGATTCTCCAACACCTACAAAGGTTAATGTGAACATTAAAAAAGGTCCATTCATCGTAGTTTCTGGCCATGATTTAAGGGATCTTGAAATGTTACTTGAGCAAACAGAAGGAAAGGGAATAAATATTTATACTCATGGTGAAATGTTGCCTTGTCATGGATATCCTAAGTTAAATAAATACCCTCATTTAGTAGGTAATTTTGGTGGGGCGTGGCAAGATCAACAAAAAGAATTTGATGGCATACCTGGTTGTATTTTAATGACAACAAACTGCTTAATGAAACCGAGAGATTCTTATAAAGATAGAATTTTCTCTACAAGTGTAGTTGGGTGGGATGGCATAAAACATATATCTAATGATGAGAATGGTCATAAGGACTTCTCTGAAATAATTAATAAAGCTCTAGAACTGGGTGGCTTTGAAAAAGATGAAGAAGTTAAAGAGATTTTAGTAGGATTTGGTCATAAAGCAACTTTAAGTCATGCTGAAGCAATAGTTAATGCAGTTAAAGAAGGAAAGATTAGACACTTCTTCTTAATTGGAGGATGTGACGGCGCAAGACCAGGAAGAAATTATTATACTGAATTTGCACAGTTGGTGCCTAAAGATTGTATTATTCTTACTTTGGCTTGTGGAAAATATCGTTTTAATAAGTTGGAGTTTGGTACCGTAGCAGGACTTCCAAGATTACTCGATATAGGTCAATGTAACGATGCATATTCTGCTGTTAGAATAGCTCTAGCACTAGCTGATGCATTTAAATGTGGAATTAATGACTTACCACTAGCGATGATTATAAGTTGGTATGAGCAAAAAGCGGTTGCTGATTTATTGGCATTATTGTCACTTGGAGTAAAAGGAATTTATCTAGGACCAACTCTTCCAGCTTTCTTAAGTCCTAATGTATTACAATTTTTAGTTGATACTTTTGACATTAAACCAATAAGTACACCAGAAGATGATTTAAAACAAATATTAGGATAAAAAATATCAATTTTATAATTATAGTTTAAACGAGGGTTGCTGCTAAATGCAATTTGAATACATTTAGCAGCAGCCTATTTTATGTTTTCGATTTTTTTTGACTATGATAATATTCTAATGACAAATAAATATGTATAATGAAAATAATATGGTGTTAGTGATAAAAAAGGGAACAATAAAATCAAATATTAGAATGAAATGGGTGATGTAAATGACTAAAAGAATTGTAATCCTAGGGACTGGGATTACATCAGTAACAGCAATTAAGGCAATTAGAGAAATAGATTTAGATTCAGAGATATATTTGATGGGACAGGAAAAATTTTATCCATATAACCGAGTAAAATTGTCTAAGGGGCTATTTGATAATCTCGAGGAAAATAGCATACTTCTCCAAAAAAAAGAATGGTATGAACAAAATAAAGTAAAAATATTTATTAATACAAAGGTAGTAAATATAAATACAGATAGATTTGAATTAATATTATGTGATGGTAGTAAAGTGAAGTATGATAAATTACTAATAGCAACTGGATCCAGTAATAATATACCCCCAATTGATGGAATAGGTAAGGATGGTGTCTACACATTAAGAAGCCTTAACGATGCTTTAAATATTAAAAACAGCCTCAATGAGAGTGCACAAGTGATAATTATTGGGGGAGGAATACAGGGATTAGAAATGGCTTGGATAGTGCATCAACATGGCAAAAAGGCTACGATTATTGAATTACAATCAAGGCTTATGCCTTATCAATTAGATAATAAAGCATCAGAAATATTAAGGGATATAATACAGGGTTATGGGATAGAAATATTAACGAATACTGGTGTAGTTAAAATAACAGGAGATACTAAAGTAGCAAGCATTCTTATAGACAAAGAAGTGAAATTAAAGTGTGATATGGTTATTTACTCCACAGGAATCAAGGCTAATAAGGAACTAATTTCGAACACTAAAGTTGAAACCGCAAGAGGAATAGTAGTAAACAATAAAATGGAAACCAATATAAAAAACATTTATGCAGCTGGTGACATTGCGCAGTTCGATAATAAAGTTATTGGACTATGGAATATTGCTATAGCACAAGGGAAGGTTGCAGGGTACAACATTGCCGGTAAGGAGACTGTGTATGAAAACGTAACTCCAGTAACAACATTAAATGCTTTTGGCATTTCATTATTTTCCATGGGGTGCGTTGATGAATCAGAGTCTACAAAGGTACTATTGGATGAAGATGTTAATTTTAAAATTTATAGAAAAATATTTATAAAAAATAATAAGGTAATAGGTGCAATTGTTATAGGCGATATGAAGCGATCGCCACTTCTTAAATCGGCTATAGAAAAAGGAATAAGGATAGGTGATGTTAATTTATCTGTTGATGAGTTATTGGATAAATTAAAGAATAATAAATAATGAGGGAGGTATAAATATGACAGAAATTAAATTTTGTGAGAATAATTTTACTTTTGGAACAGATGAAACTATGAAAAAATTAAAGGAGAACTATCCAAGTGTGGATATATTAGCTGAGGACTGCCTAGGTTATTGTGGAGATTGCGCAGTAGGGCCTTATGCTTTAGTAGATGACGAACTGATACAGGCAGATACTACAGATGAATTATATGAGAAGATAAAAAGCATGATGTAAGTAACAAATAAAACTACATTTCAATGTTTATTTTAGGAACAATAGCTTATTAAAAAACATATGAGAAGGGATGGTATTTATGTCATTTAAAATTAGTGATAAGGTTGATTGGGTTGGAAAAATAGATTGGGAGATAAGAGATTATCATGGTAAAGAGTACTCTACACATAAAGGTACTTCTTATAATTCATATTTAATTAGAGATGAGAAAACGGTGCTTATAGACACAGTATGGCAACCATTCGGCAAAGAGTTTGTAGCTAATCTAAAAAAGGAAATAGATTTAAATAAGATTGATTATATTATTGCAAATCATTCAGAAGTAGATCACAGTGGAGCATTACCAAATCTCATGATGGAGATACCGAATATCCCTATTTATTGCACTAAGAATGGAGCAAAATTTTTAAAAGCTCATTATCACAAAGATTGGAATTTCATTGAAGTTAAAACTGGGGATACATTGGATTTAGGGAAAAACAAATTAATATTCGTGGAAGCAAGAATGCTCCATTGGCCAGATAGTATGTTTACCTACTTAACAGGAGAAAATATATTGTTTAGTAATGATGCTTTTGGGCAACATTATGCATCGGAACTAATGTATAATAACAAGGTTGATAATGCAGAATTGTTTCAAGAAGCAATAAAGTATTACGCAAACATTTTGACACCTTTTAATCCATTGGTTGTGAAGAAAATTGAAGAAATCCTTAGCTTAAATCTACCATTAGATATGATATGCCCAAGTCATGGTATCATTTGGAAAGAAAATCCTCTTCAAATTGCAAATAAATATATGGAATGGGCAAAAGATTATAAAGAAAATCAAATTACAATTATCTATGATACTATGTGGAATGCTACCAGAATAATGGCAGAGGCAATATCTTATGGAATAAAAGAAGTTAATAAGGATATTACAATTAAAATATTTAATTCTTCGAAAAATGATAAAAACGATATTGTAACAGAGGTATTTAAATCAAATATGGTACTTGTTGGTTCTTCAACAATTAATAAGGGAGTTTTGTCGTCTACAGCAGCTATACTAGAAATGATAGAAGGGCTTAGTTTTAAGGGCAAAAAAGCAGCGGCATTTGGGAGTTATGGATGGAGCGGAGAGTCAGTTGAGATAATAACAGAAGAATTAAAAAAAGCAGGATTTGAGATAATAAATGGCGGTATAAAAGAAATGTGGAACCCTGATGAATTAGCGTTAGACAGGTGTAAAGATTTTGGTAAGAGTATAGGAAAAATTGTGGGAGAGAGTATAAAGTAGCTTATAATATTAAGTAAAGCTAAAGGAAAAGTTTTTATGGATAGATATGTTTGGTTAGTAAAAATTTTCTATTAACTTTATACATGCATAAGAAGAATACCCTGTTAATGCAATTTTTGGAGAATAGTATAGATTAAAGATATAATAAACTGCAAACTTGTGTTGTCAAAAAGAAAATCATATTGAAAGTCAAGGATTTTTAATCATAAAGTGATTAGATATTCTTGACTTTCTTCATTTAAAAAGTGAGGGAATTTGTCTGAATGTTTTTAAGATAGAGGAGGATAAACATATCTATTGAAAAGGAGATTATCATCAATCTAATAAAAAGAAAAAAAGCATTATATTAAATCTTCTATTTTGTTTATTCCTTTTATAAATTCAAGTTAATTAATATAAATGAAATAAAATAAAATTATTTTTTAAAATACTTGAAACGTAATTTCAAATATGTTAATATAAGGTCATAAAATGAAAACGTACTCAAAAGAAAAATACTTAACAATAAAGGAGAAAATATGGATAGATTAAATTTGAAAAAATTAACAACAGAAGGTAGAAATGAAAATACCATGGACATAGATAGGATTTCAACATTAGAGATGGTAAAAAAAATTAATAATGAAGATAAAAAGGTAGCAGAAGCTGTGGAAAAGGAACTTCCTAAAATAGCAGAAGCCATAGATTGTATAGTTGAAAGAATGTATAAAGGAGGGCGATTAATTTATCTAGGTGCAGGTACTTCAGGAAGACTTGGAATTTTAGATGCCTCAGAATGTCCACCTACATTTGGAATTTCAGAAGAAATGGTACAAGGGATTATGGCAGGAGGTAAAGAAGCTATATTTAGAGCGAAGGAAGGCGCTGAGGATTCTATGGAACTCGCAGTAAAAGATTTAAAAAATAAAAATATAACAGAAGATGATACAATAGTGGGAATTGCAGCATCAGGTAGAACGCCATATGTTATAGGAGGACTCGAGTATGCAAATGAAGTAGGCGCATTAACCATTTCAATTACTTGTAATGCTAATTCACAAGTTTCAAAGACCGCAAAAATATCAATAGCACCAGTAGTTGGAGCAGAAGTTGTAACAGGATCCACAAGACTCAAATCAGGAACAGCTCAAAAACTAGTATTAAATATGTTATCAACAGGAGCTATGATAAAGCTAGGTAAAGTATATGGCAATCTCATGGTAGATGTAAAATCAACAAATGAAAAATTAATTGAGAGAGCTAAGTTAATAGTTTGCGCCGCAACAGGTATAGGTATTGAAGATGCAACTGAAGTATTAAATAAAACAGATTTTGATGTTAAGCTAGCAATATTCATAATATTATCAAAGCTTAATAAAGATGAAGCAAGGATTATATTGGATCGAAATAATGGGTATATAGCAAAGGCACTAGAAAATATTTAAAGAGGGGGAAAATATTATGATAAATAGAGATATTGCTAAAAATTTAGTGGAGCTCCTTGGAGGGAAAGATAATATAAAGTCTGTAGCAAATTGTATGACGCGTTGCAGACTTGAGCTTAAAGATTTTTCAAAGGCAAAAACAGAAGAAATAAAAAAATCTGAAGGAGCTCTTGGGGTAGTTGAAGACGAGGGACAGCTACAAGTTATTTATGGACCAGGAAAGGTAAATAAGATAACTGAAGAAGTAAGTAAAATACTTGGAAAAAATATAGTTATAGGGGAAGATGCAGTAGCAGAAACTAAAACTAAATTAAAACAAAAAAATAATACTAAGTTTAAAAATATACTTAAAAAATTAGGAAATATATTTATCCCATTAATACCATTATTTGTAGCTTGTGGATTAGTCCTGGCAGTAAATAATATAGCAGGAGTATACTTTGGAGATGCATATAAAACCACAACAGCAGCTCAAATAATAGGACTTATAGGTAATGGTGTATTCTCTATTCTATCAATTTTAGTTGGTGTAAATGCAGCTAAAGAATTTGGTTCACAAATGCCAATGATGGGTGGAGTATTAGGTGGAATTCTTTCATCAGCAGCACTTGCAAAGATAACTCTTTTTGGAAAAGCATTAACCCCAGGACGTGGGGGGATTATTTCAGTAATACTCGTAGTACTTTTAGCTTGTTTTATTGAAAAGGCTTGTAGAAAATTTGTACCAGATGTATTAGATTTATTCGTTACACCACTCGTTACACTTACAATTTCAGTTTTAGTAGCATTATTTATACTTCAACCAATAGGTGGATTTATTTCAGATAGTATAGGACTTGTAGTAGGACAAACAATAGCATCAGATCATATAATAATATCAGTTATATCAGGAGCAATATCGGGAGGGTTATTTTTACCACTTGTTATGACTGGGATGCACCAAGCGTTAACTCCAATACATGCAGATTTAATAGCTAATGTTGGATTTACAGTATTACTTCCGATACTCGCAACAGCTGGAATGGCACAAGTAGGAGCTACTATAGCAGTACTCCGAAAAACAAAAAATGAAAGATTAAAGAAAGTAGCTAAAAATGGATTAGTACCAGGATTTTTAGGAATAGGAGAACCATTAATATATGGAGTAACATTACCACTTGGAAAGCCATTTGTTGGAGCTTGTCTTGGAGCAGCATTAGGTGGAGCGGTGATGGCATTATTTAAGGTAGGAGCCGTTGCAATTGGCGTATCAGGATTACCACTCGCATTATTAATTGCAAATGGGAAAATGGGAGTGTTCTTAATAGGAGTATTGGTGTCATATATAGGTGGATATTTCTTTACTAGCATATTAGGATTCGAAGATCCAGTGGATTAACAAGTTGAGAGAGTTAAAAAAAAGACCCGCAAGGGTCTTTTTAATAAGCAAAACTAATTAATGCAGCTCTGCAAGAGATGATTAAAGGGGAGATTTTTATGAGTTATGGTATTTCAATTTATTTTGGATTAGACAATACAAAGGAAGAAAATATAAAGTTACTAAAGGATGCTCATGAACTAGGCTTTACCAGAATATTCACCTCACTTCATATACCAGAGGCAAATTATAGCATATTAAAGACTGAAGCACGTGAATTTTTTAGTTTAGCTAAAAAATATAATATGGATATAATAAGTGATATTTCTCCTAACACGTTTAAGTTTTTAGACTTAAATGATATGGATTTGAAGGGATTATGTGATATAGGGGTTAAGACTATAAGAATAGATTTTGGATATACAGAAGAAAAAATATCTAAAATGAGTAAAAATCCTTATGGAATTAAAGTTCAATTAAATGCATCAACAATAACTAAAGAGTTTTTTGAAAATCTAGATAGATATTCGCCTAACTATAAAAATATGGATGCGCTGCATAATTTTTATCCTAGAGTGGGTACAGGTATTTCAGAAGAATGTATGAAAGAGAAGAATACTATTTTAAGCAAAAGAGGAATTAAAGCTTCTGCTTTTGTAGGATCAAATAATAGAAAAAGAGGTCCATTATATGATGGATTGCCTAGCTTAGAAGCTCATAGAGGTATAGAGGTACGCGAAGCTGCAAATCATTTGTTTGCCCTGGGAAATAAATCTATATTTATAGGAGATTCACTTCCTGGTAAAAAAGAACTAGAGGATTTATCTAGATTAAATCCAGATGCGGTAGAGCTTTTTATAGAATTAAAAGAATTTGATAATGTAACCTTACGATTACTTACTGAAACTTACACCCAAAGAGAAGATGAGGCTAGAGATGCCATAAGAGCTAGTGAAAGTAGATTACTTCTTAATGGTGAGAAAATAAAGGCATTAAATACAGTTGATAAAAATTATGGAGACATTATAATAGATAATGAGAAATATATGAGATACATGGGAGAATTACAAATATTAAAAGGGAGTCAAAAGAGTGATTATAGGACAAATGTTGTAGCTTCAGTCTTACAAAAGCATATTTATCTATTGAAATATATAACTGGTGGTAAAAAATTTTACTTTAAGATAGTCAATAACTAGAGCTAAAATTAAATGTAATAGGATGTGGAATTATGAATGTATTACAATATATAAAGCAAAATTATGATAGTTTTACAGATAGTGAAAAATTAATAGCAGATTACTTATTAGAAACTAAGGAAAGTATTATATCAATGTCAGCTAAGGATATAGCTGATGCTACTAAAACATCGGCTCCAACAGTTGTTAGGTTTGCTAAAAAAATAGGTTTTAATAGCTTAAATGAAATGAAGCTTACCTTATCTATTAGTTTAGATAAAATGGATCAAGCTATAGAGTTTCAATATTTAGATAAAGATTTAGGAACAAAAAATATAATTCATGCAATAAAAAATTCAATAGATTCTATTATGGAACAGACTGTTAGCATATTAAAGGAAGAAGAACTAGGTAATGCAATAGAGTTACTTATAAATGCTAAAAACATATATATTTTTAGTGTAGGAGTATCAGCTTTAGTAGGCCAAGATTTTTATTATAAATTAAGCAGAATAAATAAGAGATGTATATCACATACAGATACCCATTTGCAAATAACCTCATCTATTTTAATGGAACCAGGTGATGTAGCAATAGCAATATCCTATTCAGGTGAAACAAGGGAAGTTATTAAATGTGTAGAAAACGCAAAAAAAAGGAAAATTCCAGTAATAGCAATAACAAAGGCTAGTGTAAATAATAAGCTAGCTGATCTCTCAGATGTGGTATTGCGTGTGCCAGCAGTAGAAAAATCTTTAAGGGAAGGTGCAATTAGCTCGAGAATATCGCAGCTAGCAATAATAGACATGTTATTTATAGGAATGGCTAGAAATAATATAAAAGAAGTAGAAGGAAAATTAATTGAAACAAGAAAAGCAGTTAAAGAACTTTATAAATAGGAGTAGCAAATAATCTTAATAGTTTCTCCCTTAACTAAAATAAGAATTTAAAAAGCGAGGTGAATACTGTGCCAAATTATATTTTAACAGTAAAGCTAGATACGGAAAAATATCAAGAAAATGTTTTAGATAAAAGATTAGAAATAGGTAGGAATATATATAATAGTTGTTTAGGGGAATTATATAAAAGATATAATAGCATGAGACAATCCAAAGAATATAGGAAAGTTGTTAAAATGACTATAGGAAAATACCGTAACAAACAATTCAATGAATTAAATAAAAAATATGGTTTGACAGAGTATTCACTTCATGATTTTATAAAACCTATTCAAAAACATTTTAAAGGCAATATAGATAGCTTCACCGCTCAAAAAATAGCTTCACGGTGCTTTAGTGCATTTCAAGGATTAATGTTTCATACTGCAAATAGGGTTTGTTTTAAGAAATATGGAGAAATGAACAGTGTAGAAGGAAAATCCAATAAAACAGGAATTAGATTTAGGGATAATAAATTAATTTGGAATGGATTAGAAACAGATGTGATTATAAATAAAAATGATGAATATGCAGAAATTTCGCTATTAAACAAAGTTAAATATTGTAGAATAGTTAGAAAATTTATTCGTGGAAAATATAAATATTATATTCAATTAGTTTTAGATGGTATTCCTCCTGTTAAATATAATAAAGAAACTGGGGAAGTTAAAAATAGTATAGGGAAGGGCAATGTTGGAATAGATATTGGAACTCAAACTATAGGAATTGCTTCAAAATATGATGTTAAATTATTAGAATTAGCACCCGAAATTAATAATATTGAAACAATTAAAAGAAGATTATTAAGAAAACTAGATAGACAAAGAAGAATTAACAATCCTAATAATTTTAATGAAAATGGTACAATAAAACATGGTATAAAATTAATATGGGTTAAATCCAATAAGTATATTAAAACTCAAAATGAATTAAGAGATATTCAAAGGAAACAAGCTGATATAAGAAAGCAAAGTCATAATATTTTAGCTAATAAAATAGTGGGTTTAGGTGATAGGATATTAGTAGAAACAATGAACTATAAAGGATTGCAAAAACGTTCCCAAAATACTACCGTAAATGAAAAAACAGGGAAATTTAATAAGAAAAAAAGATTTGGAAAGTCTTTAGCAAATAAAGCACCAAGTATTCTTTTAACTATATTAGACAATAAATTAAAGTGGAATAATACTGAATTATATAAAGTTAATACTTATAAAATAAAAGCATCACAGTATAACCATTTTGATGAGAAGTATAATAAAAAAAAATTAAGTGAACGTTTCAACATATTTAATATAGATAATGAAGAAATTAGAATTCAAAGAGATTTATATTCTAGTTTTTTAATAATGAATGTAAAAGAAAATTTAGAAGAAATAGATAGAGAAAAGTGTTTCAGCGAATACGGTAATTTTAAAATGCTTCATGATAAAGAAATAAATAGATTATTAAGTAGTGACAATAAGAAAATATCAAGTATGGGAATATAAAAAAATAATAAGGTTTTGATATGAGCCTTTAAACTATCGTTAATTTATCCATTGGGATAATTGGTAGTAAAAGTCTTAGAGAAGTCATTTAGTTCTTATATGTTGTAATTTATAGTTTTTATATAAATGAGAGTATAGGAGAAGATAATGTATTTAAGAACCCCATGCCTTTAGGCGTGGGAGTATCAGAAGGGCAAAACGATAACATACTAATAGATTTAGCATCAAAGGAATATTCCAGTGTAATAGATCTTAGTAAAATAAATATAAAGGTTATAACACCAGTATTTAAGGATTATAAAAATGGAACTCACAAGGTCATAACTATTTACACAAAGAAGGCAAGAGGACTTATGAGCCGATTTATAATTGAGAATAGTATTATTTTGCCAAGTGACCTGAAAGAATTCAATGAAGAGAGATATAGTTATAATGAATATCTATCTTCTGATACAGAATTTGTATTTACCAGATAAAAAGTAAACTAAGTCCCTCCTCATTGGAAAATACCTTATAACTAAACCCCATGAAAGATTGAATTACCAACATTCAAATTTTATAGTTCTTCAGATTCAGCATATTTTTCTAAAAAATTATGATAATACATCTTCTCAGCCTCATCTACTTCTAAGGGCTTACTAAATAAAAATCCTTGAATATAGTTACATCCTGCTGCCTTGAGTGGTTTATATTGCTCTATATACTCAACTCCTTCTGCTACTACTTCTAAATTCAAACTGTGAGCGAGAGAAACAATGCTATCCATAACCGCAATATTATCTCTCTGTAAAAATTTATCACTTAAAGATTTATCTAATTTTATCTTATCAACTGGTAAAAATGTTAAATAGCTTAGAGATGAATATCCAGTACCAAAATCATCTAAGGAAATTTTTATACCTAGAGCCCTTAGCTGATTAAGAAATTCTATGGTTTCTTCTTTTTTTTCTAAAAATATACTTTCTGTAATTTCTATATCAATATATCTAGGTTCTACCATGTTTTCCTTTAATACATTTTGTAAAAACAATAAGTAATTTTTATCGTTCAATTGTATTGCAGAAAAATTAATAGCCACGGGTTTTACATCTAAGCCCTTTTTTTTCCATATTGCTATTTGTTGTATTGCTTGCTTTGTTACCCATCTTCCTATTTCTGGAATGATACCCATTTCCTCTGCTAGTGGTATGAAAATAGCTGGTGATAAAGAGTGTTTTTTTAGTCTTAAAAGAGCTTCGAAGCCTACTATTTTGCCAGTATAAGTGTCCACTTGGGGTTGATAAACCAGTTTGAAGCCATCCTTTTTTAAGCTGTCTCTTAAAATATTTTGTATTCTTGTCTTTTCTTTTAATTTATTAGTCATTTCTTCGTTAAAGAATGTATAATTGTTTTTTCCAGATTCCTTTACTTTATACATAGCCATATCTGCATTCATTATAAGTTGATTAACAGTATTGCTGTGGGTAGGGTATAGCGTAATTCCAATACTGCAACTTACATATACTTTATCGTTATCAATTACAAAATTGTGTTTAAATATATCCACTATTTTTTTAGCATACTTTTCAATTTTTAAAATATCATTTTCTCCTGATACTAAAATAATGAATTCATCCCCACCAAATCGGGATATAAATAAATTTTCATCTTTCAACTTTATAAGTTCTTTCGTAACTTTTTTCAATAAGATATCACCGGCGGTGTGGCCTAAGGTATCATTAATCCCCTTAAAATTATCAATATCAAGCATCATAACAGCACCAAATTTATGTTTAGTAAGTTCAACTGCAATCCGTTCCATGAAACTTCTTCGATTAGGTAAGCCTGTTAAAATATCATTATATGCAAGGTATTTTATATGTTTCTCCTGCTCTTTTAATTTTGTGATATCCAAGAGAATACCATTAATAAGCTTTGATTTTTTACTACTAGTGTTGATACCTCTCCCATGAAATAATAACCACTTGAAATTACCTTCTTTATCTAGGACCTGTGCTTGTGTATAAATTTCCTCGATTTCGCCTCTTTTATATTGCGTAAATTCCCTCATGAAATTTTCTTTATCTTCTATAGAAAAAATCCGATCTAGAACTTTATCTATTTTTTCTTTTGAATTAAAGGATATGCCTAAGATACCTTCTATCTCATTAGAAAAAAACATCATTTCATCTTCTAGGTTAATTTCCCATATAGCACTATTGGTGCTCTCGATAGCAATTTCATATTTTTGTTTTAAATCTTGTATTATTTCTGTATAGCTCTGTATCTCATCATATTGAGCTCTCAATTCTTCCTCGGAGGTGAGTAGTTGTTGATAGGTAGCCGATATTTCTTGGTTAGAAGATTCTAGTTCTTTTTCTTTCTCACTTAAATTTCCATAGAGTTCATCTAATTCGTTGTAATTATTATTTAGTTTTATAATACTAGCAAGAATAATTAAAATGACAGTGGATGCGCCAAAGATTATTATGCTCATCATATTAAACAGATTTACTTGGGACTTAGTATCTTCTTTAGAAATTATAGTACCAACAGACCAACCATTGATTTCTATTGATGAATAAGCAAAATATTTTTCTTCGTTTTTATAAGTTAACTGCTGTACACCAGTTTTTTCAATGAGCATTTTATTTCCAATTTCTCCTAGTATACCCTTTTCTTTAGTAAGATTAGTAGTAGGGGATAGTTCTTGACCTTTTTCGTAAATAATTGTACCGTTATTTGAAATTAAAACAATATTACCACTGTTTCCAATAGGATAGGAATCTAAATAGGTTTTTATTTGTTTAATATTTACGTCGATTCCTGCAAATCCAATAATGTTATTTTTGTCTAGCACTGGTGCTATGGCAGATATGACCCACTCTCCTGTAAGAGTATCCTTATAAGGGTTCGTATAGGTTATTTTGCCATTGTTTTCAACTACTTGGGTATACCACGGACGATTCTTTACTGTATAATTATTAGGCATTTCTGAGTTATATTCATTGTTTACTAAATCATTGCCAGAATATATAGCAAGCCATGACCAAAATATATCCTTATCTGTACTTTTAATTCTTTTTAAAGTATTCACCACTTTTTTGTAATTAGGGTTTTGCATTTTGGTGGACTTAGGTTTATTTTCTTTTATATAGTATGTAAGATCTTCATTAGTTAACATTTGGTTAGCTATCTCACCATAGCGAATAAAATAACCAGTTATTTCTTTAGCGATTATCTGTGAATCTTTTTTTAAACTTTTAGTAACATTACTCTCTAGATTTTTTCTCATTTTAATATTAAAAAATATACCTAAAAATAAAAAAATAAAAATAAAAATAATAATTGCAATATTCAGATATTTAATTATATTTTTTTTGTTTGTGAATTTCATAAGAAGAGTCCCCCCTTGTTGTTTATCTCAACATATCAAATATGATTCATTTATTAGTAATATTTGTAATTCGACAAAAAATATAAAAATCCTCTTTCTATATATGCTAAAACTAATATAAAAATTTAAAGTGAAAAATAAAAAGAGCTAAAAATAGGGCTATATAACAAAAAATGTAGAATGGTATCAACTAAAAAAAAAACTAGTTTTATTTCATCAATTTATTGAGAAATATCTAGTTTTTTTCGAAAATGGATACGCTGTTTGAAGGGGGGATTATTAAAGGCCTTTTTATATTTCTTTCTGGTAGCTACTATAAATATAATTTAGTTTCAATTCTTCTATCATATTCTGACCAATTTCCAGATTCTGTTTTATCCTTTACTTGAGAAATCTTATTCATAGTAGCATCTATGGAGTCAGCGTAATTAACTATAAATGATTCTTCCATTTTCATTGCTCTTGGAGAACCAAATTCAAGCTTTCCATGATGCTGAACAATGCAACCTTTTATCCTAGTGATGAAATCTTCTGAATATAATGTTGGATTTTCTCTAATAGCTTTATCTATTAACGCTACTCCAATAACAATATGACCTTCCATTTCTCCTCTAAGGGTATATTTAAAAGGACCATCATAATATAATTCATAAATCTTCCCAATATCATGAAGTTTTGCTGCAAGTAACGCTATTTCTGTTCTCCTACATTCATATCTCTCACAAAGCATAGCAGTTAAATACATAACATTTAGGGTATGTTCCGCAAGACCACCTATATAATTATGATGCATTGACACTCCACCTATTCCTCTTTTAAACTTATCTAAAACTATTTCATTCTTAAAGAAATAGTCATTTAATGCCTTACCTTCACTTGAAATAATATATTTGTTTGTATATACTTCTATTTCCTTCATTATTTCCTCAATAGGTCTCTTTACCGTTGGAAGATAATCTGAGAGATTATAATCTGAAATAAGTTCATATTTTTTAACATCTAGATTTCTATCTTTAACCCCTTGAATCGCTAGGACGCTTCCTTCTTTAATATCTCCATTTTTACTGGGTATATTAGCTTTTATTTCTCCACTTTTATCAACTAATATGCATACAACCTTAGAAGAATCTTTGACTAGTATTTTCATTACCATTAATGAAATTTTTATATTACTTTCATTTTTTATATCGCATAAAAAATTCTCTTTTTTATTCATATCTTTCCTCCAGAACAAATTTATTTTTAAAATATAGCATATGTAAAAAAACTATTTATATTTATTACTATACCATATTTATTTCTACCAGATACATATATGCTTCTAATTTTTGTAATGCAGTTCTGTAGAGTGCGGGAATTTATTTCTAAAGAACCAACAGAAGATAATGGAAACTTTATGGACTTGCCACTGCCTCGTTGGTAGATTTAAATTATATAGCGTGATATTCAGGAAAATACACTAATGTTGTGATATAATAATAAATTAATGATATTGAATATATTTAGAATATATTTAGAATATGAATATGAAAGAGGTAAATGATGATTAATGAAAAGAATATTAAAACTTTAGGAACACATAGCGGTAAATTTCATGCAGACGATGTTATGGCTACTGCCATACTTAGTCTACTATTAGGGGATATTAAAGTAACAAGAACAAGGAATGAAGATATACTTAGGAAACTAGACTTTGTTTATGATATATCCCTAGGAGAATTCGATCATCACCAATTAAATAAAGAAATAAGAGAAAATAATATACCTTATGCCGCTTGTGGATTAGTTTGGAGAGAGTTTGGGTCTCGAATAATAAAAAAGTTTAATCCAGAGTTTGATGAAAATGATATAATATCAATTTTCGATTATGTTGATAAAAATTTAATGCAAGGTATTGATGCTACAGATAATGGCATAGATATAAAATCAGAAATTAAAGTAACTTCCATAAGTGATATTATCCAAAGTTTTAATCCTACATGGGATTCTATCGCATCCAAAGATGAGGCATTTGAAGAAGCTACTTTATATGCTACTGAGGTTATAAAAAGGATAATAAGCAGGCAAGTTTCTGTTATAAAAGCAAGGATTATAGTAAATGAGGCCTTTCAAAATAGAGATATTAATGAGATAATGGTTTTAAAAAGGGGTTGCCCTTGGCTACAACAGTTACTTAAAATAGATATAAATAATGAGGTATTGTTCGTTATTTCTCCAGGTGATAATGATGCAGAGTATAAGATTCAGACAGTGAAGAAATCTGCTGATACTTTTGAAGCAAGAAGAGATATATTAGAATCTATTAGAGGAAGATCAAGTGATGAAATAAATTCTATAATTAAAATAGATGATGCTATATTTTGTCACAAAGCTGGGTTTATAGCATCAGCTAAAAGCATGGATAGTGTTTTAAAAATAGCAAAATTATCAATTTAAAACTTATATAAAGAATAGAAAAAAGTTAATGTGACTCTAAAATGCATCCTATAAAGTAGACAATTTAAAAAAGTCTACTCTATAGGATATATTTATGTATAATAGAGAAAAACATGTAATCCATTTTAGTTTATAATATAAGTAAATCTGAGATGTAAGGGGATTATTAAAATGAGAATTATATTTTGTAACGTTACATGGTTAAAAAATTATATAGGAGTAAGTGAGGATAATAAACTCAGCAAAATTTCTGGAGGGGAGAAAGATGGAAATAATGAGGCTTATGAATCATATAATTTTCAAGATTATAACGGGAAATGTTATGGATACGTATCCAATAGAGGTGGCTCTCTGCATTTAGAAAGATTTGAAAAAGCAACAGTAAACGATGATAGTGTAGATAATGTGCTTGTAATATGGGTTGCGAAACAGGTGAAAACAGGAAAAAATGTCATTGTTGGTTGGTATAAAAATGCCACTTTATATAAATACTCACAAGAATTTTATCCTTATGGGGGAATAGGCAGAGATTTATATTTCAGTATGGAAGCCAGGAGTAAAGAGTGTTTTTTGCTACCTGAATTAGAAAGAGCATTTGAAATGCCTAGATCTATAATTGTTGAAAAAGATATGGGTATGGAGAAACCTAATATATGGTATGCAGAATCTGGTTATGCTAAAACAATGTTTATTCCAAAAGTTTTAGAGTTTATGCAGTCATACAAGGGAGGATTTATAAATTTAGTCTATTCAGAAGAAGTGCTTCAAAAGACGTTAAATATATCATTGGAATATCAACCTCTTATAGACAAAGGAGAGGAATTAATTAATAAGGAAGATTTTTATAATGCACTTCTCTATTACAACACTGCAAGGAAGATTAATGATACTGCAGATGCTTTATTTGGAGTAGCTGAATCACTAATAGGTTTGAATATGTTTAGTAGAGCTATTATAGCTTTTGAAGGTGCTATAAATATGGAAGGTGATAAAGCTGATTCATTATATTATTTACAATGTCTGTATATGAATACTGATCAATTTATAAAGGCAGTTAAAATTTGTGATAGAATGTTACAGTTAGTAGATAAAAGCGATGTAGAATCAATTTGTAGTATTTATTATTATAAAGTTTATGCATATAATGCGTTAGAAGATGACATGCAGGCAATTAAATGCTTAGATTTTATTATAAAGGCTACGGCTGATGAAGAATTTAGAAATGATGCTATAGGCATGAAATCAGAATTGACTTAAAATGAATAATAGTGTAATTATGGGTGTTGATATACAACTTAAATTTAAGAAAGGTAGTTGGAGGGGTTTTGATGAGTGTTTTTGAGATTATTATGTTATTATGTTTTGGTGTAGCGTGGCCTTTTTCGATATATAAATCCTATAAATCTAAATCGGTAGAAGGTAAAAGTGTAATATTTCTGATTGTTGTGATAATTGGATATGCTTCTGGAATATTGCATAAAATATTTTATAATTATGACAAGGTTATATATCTTTATGCCACAAATATGACCATGGCATCTATTGATTTTATGCTGTATATAAATAATTGGAAAATTGGAAAGAAAAATGAAAAAATAGTAAATTAATTAGTTAGAATTTAGAGTGAGTATCAGTGGCTGTAGTAGTCATTGGTGCCTTTTTAGTTCAAAAACATAACATTATTATTAGATTGGGCGTTTATTGTATATTTAATATAAAATGTACACGCTAATAGCTAATGGACAGGGTGGTAATATATATATTAGAAGATTACAATCTCTTTTAGACGTATACTATGCAAACATTATTATTTACAAAAAAAAGATAATGAGAATTAATATGGCATAAAGTTTAAAATATAAAGAGTAGAGGAAGGTTTGTCAATATGAGAAGACTATGATAATATATAAGCATATAAGGATCTCCCTATATTTTTTTTGTGAATTTTAAGTTAGCAATTGTTATTTTACAAGTACTAAAAATTACACATATAAATAAATAGACTCTTCGCACAAACTTTAAAAAAGAAACTTAAAGTAATTCTTATATAATAGAATTAACAATAACGAATGGAGGAAATGAAATTATGTTAGATTTGCCTAGTTGTCCAAAATGTAATTCAGAATATACTTACGAAGATAGAAGTCTTTTTGTATGTCCAGAATGTGGTCATGAGTGGAATTTAGAATTAGAAAGTGAAAATAGTGAAGATACAAAGATTATCAAAGATGCAAATGGAAACGTCTTAAAAGATGGTGATTCTGTAACAATAATCAAAGATCTTAAAGTAAAAGGAAGTTCATCAGCTATAAAAATAGGTACAAAAGTGAAAAATATACGGTTGGTCGATGGAGATCATAATATTGATTGCAAAATTGACGGTTTTGGAGCTATGGAACTAAAATCTGAATTTGTTAAAAAGATATAAATGTGGGTTTAATTCACCCATTATGGGTATTTAACAATATGAAGTATCTGCCAATGCAGATGCTTTTTTCATACCCATTTTAGGGTTTATAAATTACCAATGAAAACTATTTTATACTTTAATGTAAAAATACTACAACTTTACTTGTGAAAACATAGTATTTCCATCTTTATCTAATAATACAGTGATTCCTCCAGCGTAATCTTCAATATTAATCAAATAGTTTGTTATTGTTCCGTTATCTAGAATTATTTTACTAGTTACGGCTAAGGCATAAGAATAGTCATCTATAGCTTTAAATCTATTATTTTGGCTTTTATCTTCTTTATTAAACATTTTTTCCTCCTATTATTTTCCTTAGATAATATCATATGGATTTTTATTAAATATTATATCTATAAACTTTAACAACTCTCTTTAATATAGCCCAAAATTAAAGTTATATACTTCATGTACCAAGAACAATTCGTCAATAAAAGCTAACATCACTTATAGGATATGGTTTGGTACCGTAAGATTTAGGGCTGTTTAATATAGCTATTTAAGAACAAAGAAAAATACAATAATTAAAAATTATACAATTTAATGTATTTTTATTGTTAATTTTCATTTTTGTATTTTTAGCATTAGATTTATATGGAATTAATATCAAAGTTCTTATAAGTATAATTATAAATTTTTACATTATAGCCAAAGTTATAGTATAACTAGGTTTAGAGTGGTAATTTGCAAGAATTTAGCCACTAAAATTTTTCTTCCCATGAGTTAAAATTTGTGGTAGACTTATTTTTATCACAGAGTTGTGAGAATAATAAGTCGAATGAAAGTTTATTTAAAGTGCCTGTACACAGTTTGATTTCAATCTTAACTATAGGAGGAAAATATTATGAAAAAACTAATGAGCAATTGGAATAAAATGAGCTTAGTAATACGAATAATTATAGGATTAGTTATTGGTGTTTTATTAGCTGCATTTATTCCAGAACAAGCAAAACCAGTCATCATATTTGGTTCTTTATTTGTAGGTGCTTTGAAAGCGATTGCACCAATATTGGTATTCTTCTTGGTAATGTCGGCTATATCTCAACATAGGACTGGTCATCAAACAAATATGAAGTCTATTATCGGCCTTTATCTTTTAGGAACATTCTTAGCCGGACTTGTAGCGGTTATTGCAAGCTTTATATTCCCAGTAGTATTAACACTTTCAATAGCGGGAGCCCAAAACGTAACACCACCTGGTGGTATCGTAGAGGTACTTAAAGCATTACTTCTAAATGTTGTTGATAATCCAGTAAAAGCACTTTTTAATGCCAATTATATAGGCATATTATCTTGGGCGGTAGTTCTTGGCTTTGCTTTAAAAAATGCACCTGATACTACAAAAGTCATGATTACTAATTTTTCAGATGCATTAACTCAAATGGTTAAATGGGTAATAAACTTTGCACCACTAGGTATCATGGGTCTTGTATTTGAGGCTTTTGCAGGAAAGGGACTTAAAGCCTTAGGGAGCTATGGACATTTACTTGCAGTTATGCTTGGTTGCATGGTCTTTGTGGCACTTGTTGTCAATCCAATCATTGTGTTTATAAATATTCGTCAAAACCCATACCCACTTGTATTTAAGTGCTTAAGGGAAAGTGGTATTACAGCATTCTTTACACGTAGCTCAGCTGCGAACATTCCTGTAAATATGACCTTGTGTGAAAAACTAGGTTTAGATAAGGATACCTATTCTGTATCTATTCCATTAGGATCTACAATCAATATGGCTGGTGCAGCTGTTACCATTTCTGTTATGACCCTTGCAGCAGTTGCGACGCTTGGTATTAAAGTGGATATGCCTACAGCATTAATCCTTAGCATACTTTCTGCTGTAGCTGCTTGTGGTGCTTCAGGCGTAGCTGGAGGTTCACTATTACTGATTCCTCTAGCATGTAGCTTATTCGGCATTCCAAATGACATTGCTATGAAGGTAGTTGGTGTAGGCTTTATCGTAGGTGTGCTACAAGACTCTTGCGAAACAGCTCTTAACTCTTCTACAGACGTACTTTTCACAGCAACAGCTGAATTTGCTAAGTGGCGTAAAGAAGGGAAAAAAATCGTTATCCCTAAATAGAAACTAAATTACGTTTTTGTTTTTTACAATTATTAAAGCCCTCTATGGCAGTTTATAATCTGCTATAGAGGGCTTTTATTTGAATAAATAATTATTGGTATCATTTTCCAAAATACTTCGATCAAGAATTAATTTTACAGAGTTTTCTTCGTCATTAATCAGACCCAATATACTAACTCCAATAAAACTATAGGATAATATATTTATAAAACTATTGTTATATCTTGTCATTAAATGTATTATTAAATGGTATTGTTACAAATATATTCGAGGGGGATTAAAATGAAGAGAAGAAATTTAACAAGTGGATTTTTTATGATTTTACTAACTGTAGTATTATTAAGTACATTTAAAATCCAGGTTTTTGCACAAATAACACCTAAAGTATCTATAGTATCATTGGAACATTCCCCATTTATAAATGGGGATAAGAATGAGTTCTATATTTCCGCTAAAAATTATACTGGACAGGTCCAATATCAATTATTTTATATACAAGAAAGTGTTATGAAAGACTGGAAGTTAATTAATAATGTTGATATGGTTAATGGTTGGACAAACCCTATAGATGCACAAGCTCCAATGATTGTAGATATTACAAATTTAAATTTAAAAGCAGATAAATATAGATTTTCTATTAGAGTTAGACGTGTGGGTGTAAAAGGCCTAAATCAAAATAAGTATGGTGATTATGATGATGCTTATCCCTTACATTTTGAGGTGGTTAAAAATGCAAAAATTGAATTAAATGGCAGTATGGAAATTGGCAAGACACAATTAAGTCAAGAGGATATATTAACTATAAATGGTGTAGAAAATACGCCATTAGAAGTGGATTATAAATTACACTTATTTGATGTTAAAAACAGCAAATGGTTAACTAATTTAACTGATTATAATATGAATGTAAATTATAATTTAAAAAATATTCCTGAGGGCACTTATATAGCAGACTTATGGGCTAAGAATAATGAGTCACAGAATAAATATGATGGCTTTAAATTAAAAATAATTACTATTAATAATACAACAATTAAAGTTGCCTCTTTGAATTTAAACAAAATTGCAAGTTCGCTAATAGTAGGCGGAACAGATAATGTAATAGCAATGGATGAGCCTAGCAAAGATATAAGATGGACATCTTCAAGTCCTGAAATAGCAAAAGTAGACAATACTGGAAAGATAACAGCGATAAGTGCAGGAACTGCAATAATAACTGTTATAAGTTCAGATGGAAACAAAACAGCAACATGTAAAGTAACGGTAACAAATGAATTAACTGCTAAACAAATTTTCGGAAAATATGGGGATGCAGTTGTCTCCGTTGAAGTAAGTGATGAAAATCATAAATTAATTGCAAATGGTAGTGGATTTATAGTGAATTCCAATGGTGTTGTAGTAACTAATTTTCATGTAATTAAAGATTGTTCCTATGCAAATGTAACATTACAAAATGGAACAAAGTATGAAGTTAAAAGTGTTTTAAATTATAATGAAAAGCAAGATATAGCAATTTTACAATTATCAAATTCAACTAATCTAAATATAGTTAAATTAGGTGACAGTAACACTATGGAAATAGGAGACAATGTTGTTGCAATAGGTAGCCCAGAAGGATATGAAAATTCTTTAAGTACGGGTATAATAAGTGGAATTAATAGAAAAAGTGATAGAGGAAATGATTTTCAAACTACTGCAAGTATTTCTCATGGTTCAAGTGGTGGAGCATTATTTAATGTATATGGTGATATAATAGGAATAACTTATGCGGGATACGACTTAGCAGGGGATATAGGATTTGTAATACCTATTAATGAAGTTAATCCATTATTAAATAGTAGAAATGAAAAGACATTAATGGAAATTAAAAATAAAATGACTTCCCAATCTATTCCGGAAAATAAATATAAGTATTTCCCCTTATTATCTGATATACCGATGCCAACAAATGCAAGTTATTACAAAACTTCATTATCGCCTGATGGCACACATGTATTTTATTTTTATTCAGTATTACTATTGCCAGACAATTTCGTTAAGGACTATTATTCATTATTAAAAAATAATGGTTGGGTATTATATAAAAAGAATACTGATAGTAATAAAGAACCATTAGTATATTTAATAAAAGAAGAAAAATTAATTGCAATTGGAGTTATTGAAAATGATTTTGTTATATATGGCTCTATTCGTTAAGAAAACTTCATAACCATTGTGAAGATCTTAGGAATAAGATGAGCTTTGAAACTTAAATTTTAAAACACTATGTACAATTGTATATAGTGTTTTGCTTTTCTTTAAAATATTTAATAATACTATATTATCCAATGAAATTTCGTTATATGTTCTAACCTGTGCTCTATCTAACATAGACTTAACTAATGCTAGGAATAATAGGGGGATGGGTCTATGGTTATGTTTTTTACCTTACTTGGCTTATTCGGATTTTTTATATTTTTGATTTGGGTCATTATTGCATTAATTACTAAAAATCAAAAGAGGATACCTACTATTGGATTTGTTATATCAGTAGTTATACTTGCTACAGTTGTATCGATACCTATGGCTGTATCTGCATTCAATGTTAATAAAGTAAATAGTAATAGTGGTGAAATATCCAATTATAAGGTATCTAAAGAAACGGGCTTGGAAATAGTAACATCGAAGGTTAAAATTGAGCCCAATTTAAAAGTTCTTTATGATTCACAAAGGAATATTAAGGAAAAAATCTACTATCTATATACCCTAAACACAGAGGAATATACATTAGAAGATGTTGCATACTGTGTTGATGTAAATAGTGGAGAGTTATTCAAGTGTTCAATTGATATGAGCCTTTCACCCATTGAATAAAGATTAAAGTGTATTGAAATTTTCTTTTTTACTAGGTCTTCTTTACTTGATGATATGCCATTGATAATAATTATATAATAGGCGCTGATACAAATGATAAAGAGTGTAGATTTTCTACACTCTTTATTTAACTTAGAATTAGAAAATAGTCCATTAAAAAAATATATATGGACTATATCTATGTTGGTTCATCTCCATAAACTGTATCATTGAAACGTATTTTTGAAATCTAGCATTTAAAACCTTCCAATTTATATTTTCAATAAATGTAGAAATATATTTTCTTTTATCTGTTCCAAAATCCATGAAATATGCATGTTCATAAACATCCATGATTAATACTGGACAAGAAAGCCATACCGCACCAGTATCGTGTGAATCGCTTCCTATTATGTGTAGCCTGTTATCAAGCAGATCAAAGGAAAGAACTACCCAACCTCTCATGGATAAACCTACATTTGTAAGGTAAGATATAAAATCATCATAAGATGAAAATTGATTTTTTATAGCATTAAAAATGGGTCCATAAGGAAGGTTATTTCCTCCAACTATGTTTTCAAAATAAAGATTATGAAGTTTTACACCGTTTAGTGAATATGTTTCACCTAGTTTTAAACTTCGCATTTTGGAATAAGTGGCATTGCTATCAGTATAATTATCAGGTACATAAGGAGTGTTCCAAATTTCATTTAATTTACTTACATACCCTGAATACAATTTGTAATGCTCATCCAGCTGCTTCATAGAAATTCCTTTGACACTTTTAAAATCAAAAATTTCCGGTTTCAAATTATACATTAAATCCCCTCTAAAAAATATTATATTATATTATATGTACCAACATGCTATTTAGGTGAATAAAATATAAAAATCATTGACAATATTAGGCTTGACGCATAGTATAATATTATAAGAATAATATTAACTGAAAATTACAATTTAATATTCTTGTTAGGTGAGGTTACTGTATAAGACACACGCTACTGCCCAGAAATGTCGAGAGACGCCAATGGGTCAGCAGGTATTACCGGATTAAGGTTTTACTTAATGTAGCTGAGTATCAAATCTCTAAGCTGTACAGTGCTAAAACTCAACGAGTGGAGATGAGCTATTTTTTTATGCTCTGATTTTTTACGCATTTTAATCTCTTCACTTCGTTGTGGAGAGACTTTTTTTATTCTAATTTTAGGAGTGTGATTATTTAATGGACAGTGGTCCCCAGCACGAAAAAAAATTAATATATTGGAAGGGATATCACTCTATTAAACTATTTTATAGGTGGGATTGCATCCCTTCCTAAAAGGAGGATGTAATATGAAAAACAACTTCTATCTAAGCAGAATTTTAGGGAATAAAATATATACACCAGATATGAAAGTTATTGGAAGATTAAGTGATCTTGGTGTTGTAAATGAATTAAAAAGCCCTCATGTCACCACTGCAAAAGTAAAAACTAATAGTGGAATTAAAGATTACGACTTTAAAAATTTTTCCATTACAAAACAAAAGGGACAATATGTTTTAATATGTAACAAAATAGAGGAATATACCCCACCCAATACATTGTTTTTAAGAAAGCATATTTTAGATCAACAGATTATAGATGTTAATGGGAGAAAAGTAGTTCGTGTAAATGATGTTTCACTATCATATTTAGAGAAAGGAGCTTATGTAGTTGCAGTAGACATAGGCATAGATGGTCTTCTAAGAAGAATTGGAATTGCTAAACCACTTAAGATGTTAGGTCTTAAGGTTTCGACTAAGCTAATGCTATGGAATGATGTAGAGGCTATTATAACTTCTAATGAAAATATTGTTCTATCAAAAACCTATGATTCACTATCCATTCTTCATCCCTCAGACCTCGCTGATATTATTGAAGACTTTGATGCTAAAACAGTTGGGAGTCTTATGAGCACGGATTTTGTATCTTTTAATAACAATGAAACTATAAATGAAGCAATTGAAGATCTAAGGATATTAAAACCTGAAGAAGATGAATTGTTCAGCCTTTATGTAGTAGATGAAAATGATAAATTAATAGGAACCCTTTCACTTCGAGATTTAATTATTTCTGAGCCAACTAGCAAAATAGGTGCTATTATGAACAAAAAATTCAAATCAATGTTTGATACAGATAGTATTAAAGATTTGATAAAAAATGTTTCAAAATACAATCTTGTAGCTATTCCTGTTACTAATCATGAAATGAAGTTACTCGGCAATGTTATAATAAATGATATTATTTATGAATTGCTTAAAAACAAGAGGAAGGTTAGTTAAGGAGGCATATTATGAGCGAAAAAACGAATTCAAATAAAAAGCCTTGGCTTGTAAGCTTTATGGTGTTTCTATCAGTGCTTGGCCCTGGCTTAATAACTGGAAGTGTAGATAATGATGCCGGTGGTATTTCAGCTTACTCTGTAGCCGGAGCTCACTATGGATATCTTTTACTTTGGACATTGATTCCTTGTTTCATTGCATTACTTGTAGTACAAGAAATGAATGCAAGAATGGGTATTGTCACTCAAAAAGGTTTAGCTGATTTAATTCGCGAAAATTTTGGTGTAAAGGTAACATTCTTTATATTTCTAGGTCTATTAGTAGCAGATATAGGTAATACTGCTACTGAGTTTGCAGGCATTGCAGGAAGTTTGCAGGTATTCAATCTTTCAAAATATGTATCAGTTCCAATTGCAGTAATTTTAGTCTGGCTACTGGTTGTAAAAGGAACCTATAAATCCGTTGAGAAGATATTCTTAGTATTTAGTGTATTTTTACTTTCCTATGTTTTTTCTGCGCTTCTTGCGCGTCCCGATTGGCACCAAATTGGAACTTCACTAATCAATCCTATACCCTCCTTTAATGGTGCTCATGGAGAAGGTATAGACGCAGCTTGGATTAGTACGGTAATTGGTTTAATTGGTACTACGATTGCTCCGTGGATGCAATTTTATATGCAGTCCTCTGTAATAGAAAAAGGAATTAAAATATCTGAGTATAAATATGAGATTATGGATGTTATCCTTGGATGCAGCGTAACAGTTGTAGTAGCCTTCTTTATTATTGTAGCTTGCGCAGCAACTTTAAATAAACAGGGTATTGCTATATGTGAGGCCAAGGATGCTGCAATGGCATTAAAGCCCTTAGCTGGAGATTTAGCATCAAGTATATTTGCCTTTGGGCTCTTGGTTGCGTCCGTATTTTCAGCTACAATTCTTCCACTGGCAACTGCATTTTACATCTGTGAAGCCTTTGGTTTTGAAGCTGGTATAGGTAAAACAATGAAGGAAGCTCCTGAATTTTACGGATTATTTACAGCAATAATAATTATAGGTGCCATAATTATTCTCATTCCAGGTGCACCATTACTTCAGATTTCTCTTGGCTCTCAAGTAATTAATGGAATGCTTCTACCTGTAGTTTTAATTTGTATGATGCTTATGGTAAATAAAAAAGACCTTATGGGTGAATATACAAACAATAAATTCAAAAACTGGGTTGGTTGGGTTACTATAGTTATTTTAATAGCATTAACTACAGTGTTATTATTCCAGGCTATAATTAAAATATTAGGTTTTTAAGTAAACTGACACTACAAGCTATTAAAAAATAAATCAGCATGAAGACTATTGTCTTTGTGCTGATTTAATATTACTATTCTACCTTTTCAAAATCTGATTTACCAACTCCACATAAAGGGCAAACCCAATCTTCAGGTATATCCTCAAATTTAGTTCCTGGTGCAATTCCTCCATCAGGATCACCAAGCTCTGGGTCATAAATATATTGACATACTATACAAAGATATTTATCCATAATTATTACGCCTCCTTAAAAATTATTGAATAATATATTATTTTCCAAGTGTATATGCTGGAATAGATCTACTTCAAGCTCCAGCAATTTTTTATAGGTAAGTTCAAAGGTTCCACATCCATCTTTAGGTGTATTATAGTGGTCTGTAATTTCTCTTAGTTCTTTTATAATATCTCCTGCCCCCGTATGCTCTTGTTCCAATTCATCAATAAGTTTTAATGTAGCACTTCTTACTTTTTCATCTTTCCCTTTTTCATACTGAATTATAAGTGGAAATAAAAATTCTTCCTCTTTAACTAGATGTTCCTCTAATTCTGTTCTTAAATTATTAAATAGTCTGTGTACCTTAAATAATTCTTCATGTTTTTTACCATGTACGCCTAATATCTTTAGAATTAACTTTGATATTTTTGGTAACTCTATGTTTAGATATGCATGGTGATTATTTACCACATATTCTATTAATTTGCTTGGGCTTTCCTTTGCCCAGTCTGTAAACTTTTCATTGTTTTCTTCAAAACTCTGGTATTTAGTATTTAATTCCTCAATTATTGTTTTTTCCTCAAGGCCTTGTGTACGTATTGCTAGAATTAATGGCCTATCTCCTCCACAACAAAAATCTATATTATATTTATAAAATATCTCACTTGCACCTGGAAACGCTGCAACTATTTGTCCTATGGCATCTTCTGTTTTAAATTTATTACTCATAAAATGGCCTCCTTATCGTCCTCTAGGGAATTGTTTACGATCTTTACTATGGGATTATTATATCTCCTATACTTTTATGAATATGTGATTTAAATCAATATTTAAATACTTTATCATTAGATACTTAAAGTTATTATTAGATACTAAAAATTATTATTGCATTTAAGAGTATCTCGTTGTAAAATAAAACAATAATCTTATATAATTATAATGTTTAATATCATAAAACTTAATTTACTTAGTAAATTTCGAAATAAAAAATTGAATTCATGAAAGGAGTCATAATTATGTTAAAAGAGGGAGATAAAGCACCTGGGTTTACGTTAAAGAACGAGGAAAATCAGGATATAATATTAAGCAATTTTAATGGTAAAAAGGTGGTTATTTATTTTTATCCAAAGGATGATACTCCTGGTTGCACAAAGGAAGCATGCAGTTTTAGAGACCTATATGATGACATACTGGATGCTGGATCGGTTGTCATAGGAATTAGTGCAGATAACTCTACTTCACATCAAAAATTTAAGGATAAACATACATTACCTTTTTATTTGTTAACAGATGCTGACCATAGTGTTATTGAATCTTATGGAGCATGGCAGGAGAAAAAAATGTTTGGTAAAACATATATGGGAATTGTACGTTCCACATTTATTATTGATGAAAATGGAACTATAATTAAGACCTATCAGAAAGTTAAACCAGAGGAGCATGGTGAAGAGGTTCTGAAAGTGTTAAAAAATCAATAAGTAGAATTCTCATAAAAAATAGAATATTAAATAGTAAAGAATCACGCTAAAAATAGCGTGATTTTTCTACTTTTAAGACTATATATATTTGAAGTATGATGTAAAAACCCGCAAAATTCAATAAAGTGGCTATTTAGTCACTTTCACTTGTGATTTAGAAATAGTGGCTGTTATTACTATTCCAAGTACAATGTATGAAAAAAAGCTTACTATAAATGTACTTAATCCCATTGACCATGTGGGAGCAATTCTTCCTGAAAGCATATACACAACATTTATTAATAAGCATAAAACTATACCTGTAATTGTTCCTGAATAAACAAAGTTAATTGTGGATTTTTTGGATAATATTTTCGATATTATCCAACCAACAAAACCAGTAATCAATATATGCATAATCCAACTTGAAACAGAGCTTGTTCCTGTTTCTCCAAAGTTTATCACTAACATAATAAACCCTCCTAGCACACCGCCTAAAAATCCTGATACACCTCTTTGCATAATAAAATCCTCCTATTCAGAGAAAGTAAATTTATATTAACTATAAATATTATTTTGCTTAATTTATTGTAAATTATACTTGGTAAAATTTTAGTTTTTTTATATCTGTAACATATTATTGGAATCTATAGTAAGCTATTATACAATGCTAATATTGAAAAGGAGATACTATGTATAATTGTTATTTTAGAGCTAATATGATGCATCCCGAAATTGTATCTTATGCAAGAGGAGATGTAAATGGAGATGGAATACCTGATAATGTGTATTTAACTGGTATAAAGACGTCAGATAGTCAATTTACTCGAAATATTACCCTTGTAATACAAGACATAATGACAGGTGGACTTACTAGTGTGCCACTCAGTGAAAATGCAGGATACAACCCTACATTGTTTTTAGGGGATTTTACAGGAGATGGTGTGAAGGATATCTTAATAGGCATTACCACCGGTGGTAGTGGTGGAATAACCTACGACTACATCTATTCCTTTATTAACAATACAGCACAATTATTGTTTGATTTTAATTTGTATAATGAGCAATACCAATACGATGTTACTTATAAAGACAGCTACAAGGTGGAAGTTGTTAGTAAGAAAAACAATGAAAAATACATTATAGATATATCTAATAAGGATGCTGATTATTTAAATGAAATATACGACGACAACGGAAAGTTAAAGAATGCAATCACCGGATTTGTAAATCCTCTAAGCGGATTATATCCTGTGGATTTTGATTCAAATAAAGTATACGAGCTATTGGCATATCAAAAAATAGCAGGAAGATACAATGCAGACTCCTTAGGATATGTTTTGAATACTCTAAAGTGGAAAGATAGTATGTTTGTTTTGGATAGCCAACAGGTAGCTATTTTTGGAGCACAGGCATAGGTATACTTCCAATTATTCATAAGGAAAACACTACTTTTATAATGCCACGAGAAGCTCATAAAAGAGGGGTATATATAGCTGTGTTAAATATTTGAATAATTCTATTAATATGTAATATAATTGAATAAGGACATAGCGGTAATATTATATTAACTATATAAAATAAAGGGGGAATAATCATAAAAAAAATAATAAAATTATATAGTATCCTATTTTTAATTACAGTAATTTTAGTTGGCTGTAGTGGCTCTGATAAAAATAACGCAAAAAAAATTACTGAAAAATTTGTTAGAAACATCTATACAGTAGATGCAATAAAAGTTGCTGAATTTAAAAAACTTGATGGACAAATTCCACCAGGAGTAAATATAATTGGTGAAGGTGTTCCAAAAGAAAGTAAAACAGGACCTAATGAGGAATATACCAAAATCACTCAGTCCCTTGATGAAAATATAGAACCACTAATGACAAAAGGGGGGTATGAAAGTATTGTTATGAACAAATATAATATTTTAACTGCGAAAATCTGTGCTAGGGGTAATTATACCGCTCAGATTACAGACTTTACTTTAGGTAAAAACGTATATGGAGAGAATGAAGATAAAGTAAGATATCATTATGAAGTTAAATTGAAGTTTATCTCTTCTGATGGGAAGAGCGAACAAGCAGATGTATCAAAAGGAGCTGTAGAACTTTTAAAAGAAAATGGTCAATGGAAAGTTTGGATGTATACTATAACTCAATTCCCAAAACTATATCGTTAGCTAAGGTTGAAAGAAATTTTAAAATCATGTTTTTTTTAAATAAGATCTTACTTACTGGATAATATATTTAAAATTTAGAAAGCCAGCAGTTAAAATAAAAGTGCTGGCTTTCTGCTTGTTAGTGTGATTTTGACCAAAGTTCATCTGCTATGATTGTCCATTCAGCTGATTTTTCTTGGCATTTTGCGGTTAAATCATCCACGTTCTCTTCATCTTCTGGTTGGGTTGAATGTGCATTTGAAGCATGCACCATTTCTCTTAATTTTTCAGGATTATCAAGGAGGGGACATGGCCTTAAGTGGTTATCATTAAATGGTTGATTTTTATTATATTGCTTGAAAATAGGAGATTTTAGTGCCTCTAAAAGGCTTGTATCATTTATATTAACGTTGGCATAGTGAATGAAAGCACAGGGCTCTACATCACCACTTGCGTTTATGTGAAGATAGCGTCTACCGCCAGCTATACACCCATTAACATATTCACCATCATTCCAAAAATCCATAAGGAAAATAGGTTTTTCTTTTCTGTAAGCATGTACACGTTCATACATAAACTTTCTCTGTTCAGGGGTAACCATTAGTTCAGGTACAGCATCTTTCCCAAGAGGCATATAAGTGAACAACCAACCAAAAAGACAGCCTTTTTTTATCATAAAATCTATATATTCTTCAGAACCTATGGAAAGGTAGTTTTTACTGGTATAGCAAGATGAGAATCCGAAGCCAATACCATGATTTTTAAGTATGTCCATGGCCAGAAGAACTCTTTGATATGTGTTAGCACCTCGCCTCATGTCTGTTTCTTTTTCAAAGCCCTCTACACTAATAGCAAACGTCAAGTTCCCTGCTTTTGCTACTTCATCTGCAAATTTTTCGTCTATTAATGTAGCATTGGTAAAGGAAAGGAACATGCAATCACTGTGTTTTTTAATGATTTTCAAAATATCCTCTTTTCTAACCAATGGTTCGCCACCAGAGAAGATATACATATGAATTCCAAGATCTTTTCCTTCTGTTATTATTCTATCAATAGTTTCATAGGAAAGAGAATCACCTTTGTTATATTCTGCTGCCCAGCATCCTATGCATTTTAAGTTGCATGCTGCAGTAGGATCTAAGAGTATAGCCCAGGGAATATTACATTTTTCTTTTTCTTGAATTTTAGTGCTTTCTGGAATACCAACTAGTCCAGAATTTATAATGAAATTAACTAAGAACTTTTTCCTTACTTCCGGGTTTAGTTCTGTTAAAACTCTTTCAATAAATTTATAAGTGACAGTAGTATGATCTTTCATGTTTTTCGCTACGTCATTGATTTCCATCTTGTGGTCTTCACGGGATGCAAATTTTTCACCCCATTTTAATAGTTTAGGGAAATTCTCCATAGGATTTTTTTCCACATAATGTAGGCCCTCTTTCAGAGCTATAGATTCGGCTAATTGTTTTACAGATAACATTGTTATTCCTCCAATTTATTAAATATTAAATATTAAATATTAAGTATAAAATATATATATTTAAACAATGGGTTAAATATTATTAATCTATAAAAAAATATATTATAATGTGCATGGATTATTGAAGTTGGAAAAAGTGTTGAATGAATTATAATGAATATCAAAAAAAACAAGGAATTCTTTAGAATTCCTTGTTTTTTTTATGCTTGTCTGCCAGCTTTAAACGCAGAAAAATTTACTTGTACAGTTTTTGCTGGGACTTTATTTTCTATAACTTTTAACCAGGTTTCTTCTTTAAAAGGCAAATATTTAGACAGCTTGCCCAAAAGTACGATATTGGCTGTTTTAATATTTCCAAGGTCCTTAGCTAGTTCTTGTGCATTTAAAGAAATAACCTCATATCCTTTTTTTACTAATTTTTCTCCTATATTTTCTGGATATTCATCCTTCTCAATAAGCACTCTATTTGGAAAAATGATTTCTTCATTGAATATAATTTTTGCACCTTTTTTTAAAGCAGAGGATAATCTTAAACCTTCTAGTTCTTCCATTGCAAGGAGTAGATCGCCTTCTCCTTCAGGAATTAAAGCAGAATATACTTTTTCACCAAACCTTACGCTTCCCCAAACTTTTCCACCTCTTTGTGATAGTCCAATTACATCATTACTTTTTACCTCATAGCCTTCTAAGAAAGCAACTTCTACTACTATTTCTGTGGTAAGCACTAACCCTTGTCCACCAACACCAGCCATATAAATATTTGTAACTCCCATCTTATTTCACTCCCTTCTGTATGTTTTCACTACTACATTTTATTGCACCAACAGGGCAAACTTGAGAACAGACGGAACAACCTACACACATATCTGGATTTATATAAGAATTTTTCTTTTCCTTCCCAGGATACATTTTCATAGAAATCGGTGGGCAGTTGGAACGCAAACAACTTCTACAACTTATGCAAATATCTTCATCTACATAAAAATGAGGACTTTTAATTTTGAAATTCAATGCACAAGGACGAGTTGTTACTACTACAGAAAGTCCTGATCTTTTCATTGCAGTATTAATGATTTCTTTTGTTTCCTTGTACTTAAATTGATCGGCTACTGTAATATCAACTATTCCAAAAGATTTTAAAATATCAGGTATGCTGACATGATATCCAGGTTCTTCTTTAAAATAATCGCCTGTAGTTGGTGTGTTTTGGCCACCAGTCATGGCAGTAGTCCTATTATCCATTATAATAACTGTTATGTTTTCTGTAGTTTTTGCAAGTTGTATAAATCCTGTCATTCCAGAATGAAAAAATGTTCCATCTCCAATTGTAGCTACAATTGGTTTTTGTTTATTTATTTTTGAATGAACAGTGGCAACTCCAAGAGCCATTCCAAGGGAAGCTCCCATGCTTATATTAGTTTTATGTACTTCGAAAGGCTCCTGTATTCCTAGAGAATAACACCCTATATCCCCTATAACCGTTGCATTATTAGCTTTTAAAATATGGAAAATAGGTCTATGAGGGCATCCTGCGCATAGCATAGGTGTTCTTGTAATGATTTCCTCTTTTTGTGATACTTCTAATTCTACACCGCTTATCAAAACTCCTGCTTTTTTTAAACCTATTTTTATATCTTTAATAGTAAGCTCTCCTGTAAAAGAAAAGTACTCCTTGCCTTTTGCTGCAATACCATTGATTTTAAGTTGCTCTTCAATAAATGGTAACATTTCTTCGAGAACGATTACATTGGTATATTCTTCACTTAATTTTTTAATTTTTTCTATAGGAAGAGGCCAAATCATACCTAGTTTTAGTATATTTATATTTTCTAATTCTAATTCCTTTAAAGATTCATATATAAGACCAGAAGTAATGATTAAAAAATCCTTGCTAGTGCCTTCTTCTAAATAATTATATTCATAATCCTCATTGAAGTTTTGAAGCTTTTCCATTCTTTCTTTCATAAAATATTGTTGCGCATTAGAGTAGGGAGGAAGCATGCTGTATCGTCCTTGCTCTGGTACAAATCCCTCAGGGGCAAATTCTTCTCGGTCACCTAATTCTACCGCTGATCTACAATGACATAACCTACTCATCATTCTTATAAGCACTGGTGTATGAAATTTTTCACTAAGTTTTAAGCCTTCTATTGTAAAATCTTTAGCTTCTTGAGGATTCCGAGGATCTAAAATAGGAATATTTGCAAATTTACCCCAAAATCTGCTATCTTGTTCATTTTGTGAACTTGAAAGGCCTGGATCATCACCTACAACCAGTAATAGACCACCCTTTGTTTTTGTTTGTGTAAAAGTCATAAAGGGATCACTTGCAATGTTTACTCCTACGTGTTTCATAGAAACCATTGATCTTGCACCTGCAATACTTCCGCCCATTGCAATCTCCATAGCTACCTTTTCATTAGTTCCCCAGTCACTATAAATCTCTTCATATTGTTTTAGCGAATCTAAAATTTGCACAGTAGGTGAGCCAGGATAACTAGAAGCAATCATTCCGCCACCTTCCCAAAAACCTCTACTTATTGCTTCATTTCCGGTTAGAATCTTTTTATTACTCAAAAAAACACCCCATTCATATTATTTTCCAAATGCAGTCCATAATAATAATTTTCATAAAACAATTATTATCTGAGAATAGTATATCATAATTTTCAATAAATTGAAATTATTTAAAGGTGAATAAATCAGCTATATTTATAAATGAAAAAATACCTATAATTATAAATTTGTATTATCTATGTAATTTACTAAAAAATATTCTATAAATGATATTATTACTCATTTATAATTCAAATCACAAAACAATTCTACAATTTATATTTCCTATAGTTAAAGCAATATTCATACAAAATTGAAATAATGTAAAAAATACCTTAAATTTGTATATACAATTGGTTGTGGAACAAAAGAAAATTGCAATCCAAGGGGGAAAACAATGAAAAAATCAAAAATTTTATGTTTAGCATTAATTGCTACAATGAGTTTAGGACTTATTGCTTGTGGTAATAGTAAAAATACAACAAGTGTTAAAGTTTCAGATGTAAAGGATACCAAAGAAAAGATTAAGGATGGAGGAACAATGGTATTTGTTTCTCGTAGTGATCCTTTAGTATTAAATCCATTTTATCAAAATAACAGAATAACTTTTACAGTTAATAGGGCACTATTTGACCCCTTATATGTTAAGGATGGAAGCAAAATTACATATTATTTAGCGGATAAATTAGAAGTATCGAAGGATAAATTAACATATACGGTTAAGCTGAAAGATAATTTAAAATGGCATGATGGTCAGAAGATTACAGCAGAGGATTTAATGTTTACATTAAATACAGCATTAGATCCAAAACAGCATATTGGAGATAGGGAGTCATATTTAGTTGATGGAAAACCAGTAAAAATTACTAAAATAGATGATTTAACTGTAGAAATGAAACTACCTAAAGCTTATGTTCCATTTGAAGGTTCTTTAGGAAGTATTAGAATGATCCCTAAACATGTATTTCAAGGGGAAAAAGATCTAGAAAAATCAACTAAAAATAATAACCCTGTAGGTTCAGGTCCTTTCAAATTCAAAGAATGGAAAAAAGGGGAAGCGTTAACTTTAGAAAGATTTAATGATTATTATACTGGAAAACCACATTTAGAAAAAATAGTTTACAGAATAGTTGGTGATGCAAATGCAGGAAAAATAGCTTTTGAAAATGGTGAAATCACTGCAAAGTATGTTGAGGAAAAAGACTTTAATAAATATTCTAAAAATGAAAAATTTAAAACTTATAAATTCGATGAATGCATGCCAGAATATTTAGCATTTAATACGGATAATAAAAATTTAAAGGAGAAAAAAGTAAGACAAGCGATAAGCTATGCTTTAAATAAACAAGATATATTAAAAAGTGTATATGAATCTTTAGATAATGTTAAAGTGGCTAACTCAGTATTTCCACCAACTACATTATATTATACTGATGATGTAGAACATTATGACTTTAACCTAGAAAAAGCTAAAAAATTAATGGATGAAGCTAAAGTAAAAGACATTACATTAAAATTTGCCTATGTAGCAGGAAGTAAAAAAGATATAAATCAAATGAATGTAATGAAAGAGCAATTAGCTAAAATTGGCATTAAAATTCAAGGACTACCATTAGAAGAAGAAGCTTTCTTTGCACAGTTATTTGGAACAATGAAAAAACAATTTGACTTAGTATTAAATGCTTATGTATGTACTACAGATCCAGATTCTTATTCAGGATTGTATGTAGATAAGGGTTCAATGAACTGGACAAATTATGTGAATAAAGAATTAGATCCAATTTGGAAAAAGGCTTCAATGGAAACAGATGATGCTAAGAGAAAAGAAATGTACGAAACACTTCAAAAGAAATTAGCAGAAGATGCAGTTCAATATAATATTGACTATACGACTTCTTATATTTCAACAGCAGCAAATATTGGTGGAGTTAAGGAAGCTAAATTAGTACCTATATATATGTTTGAAGACTTATCAAAATTATATATAATAGAAAAATAGTTGGAATAAACAACTTGCAAAGTTTTTTTAAAAAAGCTTGACCCTATGAAATTTGATTAATAAATTTCAATAGGGTCATAGTTCTTATTACAAGCGATTACAAAGATTAAAGAACATTATCATAGGATTAATTGGTAAGGTTTAAATATTGAGAAGCTAGATATATAAGCTGAAAATAATGAGCTTATATATTTCTTTTCAGGTAAATAGAGATAGGAGAAGTTTAAATGAAAAGATATGTATTTAAGAGAGTTCTTCAAGCAATCCCAATGCTTTTAGCGATTTCAATTGTTTCATTTTTGATTATGAATTTGGCACCAGGAGACCCATCAAATGCTTTTGTAACACCTAAAATGAATAAAATTCAGGTGGCAGAAACAAGAGAAAGATTAGGATTTAATAAACCTATAACAGTTAGATATGCGAAGTGGATTAAAACTGTTATAAAAGGAGATTTTGGGTATTCATTTATAAGCCATCAACCAGTTTCAGAGGAGATAGGAGCTAGAGTACCAGTTACGTTGAGGCTAATGGGTATTACTATGCTTATATCAATTATAATTTCTATTCCTTTAGGTATGATTTGTGCCTTTAAGAGAAACAAGTCATTTGATAACGTTGTTACAGCCGTATGTTATGTTGGCATATCAATCCCAGGATTTTGGTTTGCAATGATGCTTATAGTTCTTTTTTCTGTAAAACTTTCAATATTGCCATCTATAGGTATGAGAGCTATAGGGATAGAAACAAATATAGATTTAATTAAGCACAGCATTATGCCGTGTATGGTACTTAGTTTTCCTAACATAGCTGTATTAACTAGATATATTAGGTCCAGTGCTATAAGCCAGTTAAAAGAAGATTATGTAATAACGGCTATAAGTAAAGGAGCATCTCGAAATAGAATATTATTTTCACATGTTTTAAAAAACTCAATGATACCTTTTGTAACAATATTAGGAATGAGTTTACCAGAGCTTATTTCAGGTTCTTTTATTACAGAGAGTATTTTTGGGTGGCCAGGCATGGGAAGATTTGGAGTAACTTCAGTATTTAATAGGGATTATCCTGCTATAATGGCAATTACTATGATTACTTCAATATTACTTATTTTAGGAAATCTAATATCAGATATACTATATGCAACTCTTGACCCTAGAATAAAGGTGGTGGATAAACATGAGTAATAGCGAAGAGATGAATAGTGAGGAAAAGTGGAAAAAAATAAATATCCTTGAAAATACAGACATTGTTGAAAATGAAAATAATATTAATAATAGGACCATGATTAACCTAAAGCTTCAATTTAAAAAGAATAAGTTTGCGCTAGTTTCATTAGTAATTCTAATTATAATTATAGTGAGCTCCTTGTTAGCTTTTTTATCACCTTATGACCCTAACAAGATTAATTTATCAGAAAAATTTTTATCACCTAATTTGAATCATTTTTTTGGAACAGATGAATTGGGAAGAGATTATTTTACTAGGGTGCTTTATGGTGGAAGGGTATCTTTAACAGTAGGGTTTGCTTCCATGTTTGTATCAGTTATCATTGGTACGCTAGTAGGGGTTATTAGCGGATATGTAGGTGGAATAGTTGATAGCATAAATATGAGAATAATAGATGTTTTTATGTGCATACCAACCTTTTTTTTAATTCTTATAGCTAATGCTTACTTAGGTTCAAGTATTATAAATATAATAGTTATCATTGGTATATTTGGTTGGATGGGTACCGCGAGAATTGTCCGTTCAGAGACATTATCCTTTAAAGAGCGGGAATATGTTATGGCATCAAAGTCTCTAGGCGCTAGCAATAAACACATAATAAAAAAACATATAATTCCTAACTTAATTTCATCTATTATTGTTATATCTAGTATAAGCATAGCAGGTGCAATACTTTCAGAATCAGCCTTAAGCTTCTTAGGGTTAGGCGTTCAAGAACCCATGGCATCCTGGGGAAGTATGCTACAAAAGGCGCAGGAAAATATACTTGATATTCCATATTTATCTCTATTTCCAGGTATAATAATATTATTAACTGTACTAAGCTTTAATATATTAGGAGATGTATTAAGAGTGGCATTAGATCCTAAGGTTAATGATGAAGGATAGGCAAAGTCGTGGTTTATACTATGTTTATTTTATAATATATTAGAAATATGAAAAAGGTAACAAGTGCAATATATTAGTATATTTACTTGTTATCTTTTTTTATATGCCTTAGAATAGAGTTAATATATAATTGATTATACATATAGAACCATGGTTATAATTAAAAATAACAATAGATTTTCTAGGAAGGATAAGCTTAATGACAATAAATAATAAAGAGAAATCAATAGAAAATAAGCACAAAGAATTAATTGTAATATTTAAACAAAATGGTATTTTTGAACTTGATTTTCAAGTAACAAAAGAAAAATTAAATGAAGAGCAAATTGCAATTCAAGAAGGAATAAATAATCATTTTGCACAAAATGAAAATCAAGGTATGCTTTTTCTTGGATTTTTAGAAAATACAGAAACTTTAACAGATTCTGTTACATATTTAAGACTTATTATAGCTACATTTATAAAAAAAATATCCATGAATTCAGATATTGAACTTTTACGTGAAAAAACCATAGTATACATAGAAAAAGATGAAATTAAAGACTTACTAGATAACGCACCTTATTTGACTGGCTTGGAATATTTGAATTATGAGTGGATTGAAAAACTATGGCAGAAGTTAAACAACTCTTTTAGTGAAATGATAGGTGAGTACGAAGGAAGCGTTTCCGAGTTTTTTTCTTCTTTCAGCACTAATATTAACTTAGTTGGGCGTGTGTTTTTCCACTTAGTTGAGAGTAAGAAGGATAACTATCCTTTTGCATTTTTAGCAACTTACTCAGTAAATGATGCAAAAAGTGGTACATCAAAGCATCTTCCATTAAAAAATGCACTTATTGAATATGGAGAAAATAACAAAAAACTTTTAAACCTACTCTCAACAGTAAACAAGGCATCAGAAAAAAGTGAGCTAATTTCAGAACTTGTTGATACAGGTGAAATATTTCATCCCTTAGGTTTAAGTGCGTCGGAAGCTTTTACATTTTTAAAAGAAATACCGCTTTATGAAGAATCAGGGATATTATGTCGTATTCCAAAATGGTGGAAGAATAAATCAGAATCCTTAAGGATGTCTGTAAGTGTAGGAAATTCTACACCCTCAAGAGTAAACCTTGAAGCATTAGTGGATTTTGATGCAAAACTATTTCTAGGAGAAGAAACAATTACCGCTGATGAAATAAAAAAGCTCTTGTCAGAAGCAGAGGGATTAGCTTTTATAAAGGGAAAATGGGTAGAAGTTAATCATGAAAAGCTAAAACAAATGCTAAAGGCTTTTGAAAAGGCACAGAAGCTTATGGAAAGTAAAGACATAAATATGGTTGAAGCAATGCGGTTTCAGTTAAATGCTCAAAAAGTATTAAATGTTTCTAAAGATACCTTTGATCTTGAAGTTACAAATGGACAGTGGCTCAATTCAGTTGTTGATAAGTTATGTAATCCAGAAAAAATAGAAGAAATTAATTGTGGAGATGACTTTAATGCTAACTTACGTGTTTATCAAGAGCGTGGTATAAGCTGGCTTCATTTTATGAAAGCACTTGGGCTTGGAGCATGTCTTGCAGATGATATGGGACTTGGGAAAACGGTGCAAGTTATTGCGCTTTTAAATTATATTAGGACAAATAAACAAGAAAAAACATTGTTAATTATTCCAGCATCGCTTATTGGTAACTGGATGAGTGAAATTCAAAAATTTGCACCTTCGCTAAGGTATTATGTTATACATCCTTCTGAAAATAAAAAATTAGGGGAAGATGATAGTAAGTATATGGAGAATTATGACCTTTTTATAACTACATATGCTATGATTTCAAAGTTTGAATGGATAAAAAACATAACTTGGGATTCAGTGATTTTAGATGAGGCTCAAGCTATAAAAAATCCAGGAAGCATACAAACTAAAACAGTAAAACAATTAAAAGCTAGATATAGAATAGCAATGACGGGTACACCAATAGAAAATAGGCTTTCAGATTTGTGGTCATTATTTGACTTTTTAAATAAGGGGCTTCTAGGAAGTGCAAGGGAATTTTCGGGTTTTATAAAGAAACTTAAGGAAAGTCAGATGGACTATTCAAAACTTAAAAAGGTTGTAAGTCCATTTATCCTTAGAAGATTAAAAACAGACAAAGCAGTCATTAATGATTTGCCAGAAAAAATAGAAATGAAAACATATGCAACTCTTACTAAAAAACAAGTTATGATTTACAATAAGTTGGTAATTGACTTAAAACAAAAACTTGAATCTAAAGAAGAGGGGATAGAACGTAAGGGAATAGTAATTTCTTCACTTATGAAATTCAAACAAATATGTAATCATCCCTCTCAGTATTTAGGTCAAGATTCTTACCCGGAAAATGAAAGTGGTAAATATGCAAGACTTCGTGAAATATGTGAAACTATTTACGAAAAAAGAGAAAGAGTTATTATATTTACACAATTTAAAGAAATAACAAAACCACTTAGTGATTTTCTAGAAACTGTATTTGAACATAAAGGGCTTATATTGCATGGAGGAACAGCAATAAAAAAAAGAAAAGAACTTGTAGATAAATTCCAAGGTGAGGAGTATGTACCTTTTATGGTACTTTCAATAAAAGCTGGGGGTGTAGGATTAAACCTTACAGCAGCTAATCATGTTATTCATTTTGATAGATGGTGGAATCCAGCCGTTGAAAATCAAGCAACAGATAGAGCATTTAGAATAGGGCAAAAGAAAAATGTTATAGTTCATAAATTTATAACTAAAGGAACTATTGAAGAAAAAATTGATATGATGATTGAAGATAAAATTAAACTTTCTCGCGAAATTGTTCCGGATATTCAAGAAAGTTTTATTACTGAGATGACCAATAATGAAATTATGGATTTATTTAAATTACAAATATAATTTTTGGAGGGTAATATATGTCTTATTACGGAGGCTTTCCTGCCTATGTACCAGTAGCCGAGAGAAAAGAGCGTGCAGAAGAAAGTGTCAAAAAATTAAAAAAGAAAAACCCAGATATTTCTCCGGTAGTTATAACAGGTAAAACTATAGCAAAAACTTGGTGGGGAAAATCATGGAACAAGAACTTAGAAAGCTATGCAGATTATGCTAATCGCATAGCTCGCGGACGTAGTTATGTGAAAAATGGAGCAGTATTAGATCTTAAAATAACGAAGGGAAATATAAATGCTCTGGTGCAAGGAAGTGGCTCAAAACCATATAAGCTGGATATTAATATAAAAGCACTACCAAAAAATATTTGGGAAGACATTATAAATCAATGCTTAGGAAAAATAGAATCTATTGAGGAGCTAATTGAAGGAAAATTTCCAAAAGCACTGGCTGATTTGTTTACATCAAAAGGTAATGGACTATTTCCAGCGCCAAGTGAAATAGATTTAAAGTGTAACTGCCCTGACTGGGCAAATATGTGCAAGCACGTAGCAGCAGTTTTATATGGTGTTGGCGCAAAACTTGATGATGAACCAGAACTTTTTTTTATTTTAAGACAGGTAAATATAAATGACCTTATTTCAGAAGCTATCAACAAAAAAACACAGAACTTGCTTGAAAAATCTAAAGCTAAAGGTCGTAGGGTTATTGATGAAACAGATATATTTGATATGTTTGGAATTGATATGGAAGTTCAAGGTGAAGATGAGGTTAAAAAATCTAAACCTAGAAAAAATGAATTAGAAGAAAGTAATACAAAAAATAACGTTAAAGGAGCAAAAAAGAAAATAATTAAGTCAGCTAAAGATAAAATCAAATAAAATTTTGATAGGTAAAAGGAGATGGACTTAATGAATAAGAAAGTTATAAGATTTGGAGTTATAGGAACAAATAATATTACAGATTGGTTCCTAAATGGTGCTGCACAGGTAAAAGATTTCATTTTAACAGCAGTATATTCAAGAAGTGAAGAAAAAGGAAAAGCCTTTGCAGAAAAATATAATGTAGAGCATATTTTTACTGATTTATTTGAAATGGCAAAAAGTGATTTAATTGATGCGGTGTATATTGCATCGCCAAATGCAATTCATGCAGAGCAAGCTATAGTATTTTTAAACCATAAAAAACATGTATTATGTGAAAAAGCTTTAGCATCAAATGCATCACAAGTAATTAGCATGATATATGCTGCAAAAATCAACCAGGTTATTTTAATGGAGGCAATGAAAACAACACAGCTACCTAATTTTAAAATCATTAAAGATAATCTACATAGAATAGGTAAGGTAAGAAAATATTTTGGGAGCTATTGTCAATACTCTTCTAGATATGATAAATATAGAGAAGGAATAGTATTAAATGCATTTAACCAAAACCTATCTAATGGTGGGTTAATGGACATTGGTGTTTATTGTATTCATCCCATGATAAATTTATTTGGTAAACCAAAGGAAATAAAAGCAAATGCTTTAATTTTGGAGTCTGGTGTTGATGGTGAAGGCAGCATAATATTTAAGTATGATGAAATGGATGCTATAGCTATGTATTCAAAAATAACAAATTCAAAATTGCATTCGGAGATTCAAGGAGAAGATGGGAATATAATAATTGAAAATATTAATAAATTTGAAAAGGTAAAAATAGTTTTTAGGGATGGAAAAGAAGAAGATCTAACACAATTTCATAATGAACATGATATGTGCTATGAAATAGAGACCTTTATAACTATGATTAAAAATGGTGACATAAAGGGTAGCTCTAAGTTATTACAAACTTCTAAGTGGGTAATGGAGACGATGGATGAAGCAAGAAAACAAATAGGCTTGGTTTTTCCAGCAGACTTGCAGTAAAATAATATAATATTCAAATAAACAATTTATAAATTATTTACAAGTAAGGAGTGGCGGAACTGTAGGCATGGACATTCAAGAAACATTTTGGAGCAAATGCTACGGAAATGTGACAGATAAGTTTGGAGTTATGTGGCAATTAAGCTATGATAATGGAGGGATTTAATCCATCCTGTAATATGTCATAATCACCATAAAATATTAATGAAGATATACTTTTTAACTAGTTCAACCAAATTTTTATATTATTTGAAGCTACCATATGCGTGGCAACTAATATTATTTATTAACATGGGTAGAATATATAAGAAGAGGTGATCTTATGAAAATCAAGGTAGTGTGGATTTTATTTTTAAGCATGTGCATCATTGTGTGCCCTAGTACCACGGGAGCTATATCTATGGTAAAGGCCGTGAATATGCCAGAGCAACAATTTATAATAGCCCAGGGCAACTTAAAAATTATAAATGCTGTATCTGCTGTTAATCATGGAGGAACTGGTGTTATAACAATACAAGGAAGACCCAATACACAATATAATATAAAGACTTCATATAAAGTAGGAAATAAAACAGTTAGGGTTATTCAATGGCGCACTACAGATAAAACAGGGGTAGCTACCTTTAATTGGATTGTTGGCAATGATACTGCTCCTGGAACATATTCTGCCACAATCTCTGGGGGCGGAGATATACTTAATATAAACCACACAGTGCTTCAATATTAATTTATAAAAACCACATTTGTTTGCAAAAATATTTGCAAAGGATTGTGGCTTTTGTTATTTAAATGGAGTATGTTACAATTAAAATTGAATAAAAAAGGAGGATGACTTATGATTGATTCACATATACACACAGAGTTTTCTTCAGACTCTGAAATGAAACTTCAAAATGGTTTGGACCATGCGAGAAAGATTGGTTTAGGAATGACTATTACAGAGCATCTAGATTTAAAGTTTCCAACAGGAACAGATTTTACTTTTGATATAGATAAATATTTTAATGATTATGAAAAATACAAGGGTAGTAATTTTATGCTTGGAATTGAAATTGGAATGCAAGAGATTTGTTTAGAGGAAAATAGAAAAATAATAAACAAATATCCTTTTGACTATATAATAGGATCTATACATGCAGCTAATGGAGCAGATATTTTCAATCCGAAAACTTATGTAGGTAAAACTAAAAAAGAAGTATTTGAACAATATTTTTCAAGTATGGTAGATTGCGTAAAACAGTATGATTTTATTGATAGTTTAGGACATATCGACTATATATCTAGATATGCTACTTATCAAGATAATGAAATACACTACCATGAATTTAAGGAATATATAGATGAAGTGCTAAAAGCTATAGTACATAATGAAAAAGTAATGGAAATTAATACTAGAAGACTGGGCAGTGTGGAAGCATATAATAATTTAATCCATGTATATAGTGCCTACAAACAAATAGGTGGAAAATATGTAACTATAGGTTCCGATGCACATAATGCAGAGGATATTGGTAACAATTTTATATTAGCTAATAGGATATGCGAGATATGTAATTTGAAACCTGTTTATTTTAAGAATAGAAAAATAGAGTATATGCCCTTGTTATAAAATGTATTTTAGGCACCTTCAAATAATTATACAAGCATCTAACTCTAATTTATTTGAAGGTGCCTTATTTAATTAAATTTTCAAGATTCCAATCTTTGGTAAGCTATTGATCAATTTCGAATCTCCATGGCAGGTCATAAACTGCTCCATTTATTGCAACATAGGCTAGATTACCATTATATTTAGCTAACTTAGTCCTCTTGCCTAATACCTTTATTTTCTAAGGGCTGATTAATTGAAAAATTATAATCATCTTCTAGTAAATCACTTATTTCATAGAGCTTTTTATTAAGTGAATTTTTATAAAAAATTTCATCATCAAAGGTATTAGTATACATCATATTGTATTTGCAATATTCGGCCTGTTTATAAACTTCATACATATATTGGTCCATATTAATATACATTTTTAATTCCCCCTTTTCATTAACAATAACTTTAATTAATTAATTCTTTATAAAGTATATGATTGTGGGGGACGGTTAATAATCACTTGCTCTATTACTTTTAATTAATTTTAAATAGTTGTTAACCCACCTAAATTAATGTTAATATAAGTTACTAGAATGTTTTGAATTAAGGAGAATAAAAATGGGAAATAGCCAGTTAGTTAATCAAGTTATGGTATTATTCATTGTTATGATGGTAGGCTTTTATGCCAAGAAAAAAAATTTTTTTAATATTATCGTTGATAAAGGTCTATCAGAATTGCTATTAAATATAACATTGCCTTTTATGATAGTTACATCATTTAATATTAAATATGAAGCGACCATGGTCAGTAATGCTCAAAAAATTTTAATTTATTCTTTTTTAATACACATAGGTTTAATATTTATTAGTAAGATACTCTTTTTTAAGTTTCCGAGTAACAAACAACAGGTATTTAGGTTTGTAACAATTTTTTGCAATGTTGGGTTTATGGGTTATCCAGTGCTTGAAAGTATTTATGGAGGAGTAGGTGTTTTCTATGCAGCAATATTCAATATTCCTTTCAATCTTTTAGTGTGGACAGTAGGTGTAATGCTCTACACAGGAGAAAAAGATTTTAAATCCATGAGAAAAGCAATAGCAAACCCAGCGATTATAGCAGTATTTATTGGCATAATTTTATTCGTATTTTCAATAAGATTACCTCTACCTATTGAAAATTCGTTAAAATTAGTGGGATCTACTACAACACCAATATCTATGATAATTGTTGGTTCAATGCTGGCGGAAATGAAATTTAAGAATATTTTTTCTGACATTTCTATTTACTATGCTACAGTGGTAAGACTTTTAATAGTTCCAATGCTTATTTATGTAGTTTTAAAATTCTTAAAAGTAGATGAATTATTACTAAACATATGTGTTATACTGCAAGCAATGCCGGCAGCAGTAATAACTGCAATAATTGCTGAAAAACATGGTGGGGATAGTTTACTTGCCTCACAGTGCGTATTTATAACTACAATGGTTTCTGTAATAACTATACCTATAGTAATATTATTTTTATAAATAATTCAATTAATTTTACTATCCATTTAAGTGATACTCTAAAAATAGTACACAGAGTTTACATGTGTACTATTTTTATTTGCAAATAGTTATAGGAATTATTTATCAAAAAGAGTTTTTTTCATATTTTGATATTTCAAAATATAATAATCTCTTTTTGATGAAATTTTATTAAGGGCATGAGATAATATATCAATTTCTGAGTAGCTATTATATAGTCCAAAGCTTATTCTAACCATTCCAGGACGATTTAAGTCAGGATTTGCTATGAGATTACTTGAAAATTCACTAGAAATATTTAGAAGTGAAGCCATGTAGGGCTGAGCACAAAAACATCCACTTCTTACTGAAATACCCCATTCATAGGAAAGAATTTTTGCAACTGTGGCATGGTGAATTCCATCAATATTAAAGGGAATTATACTAACTCTGTCAATTTCTTTAGAAGTGTCACAATATATTTTAAGATTTGGAATGTTTTTCATTTGAGAAATGGCGTAAGCAGTCAATTTTTTTTCAATATGCTCTACATTAGCCATACCAATCTTGCTCAAAGTTTTAATAGCAGATGCCAGAGCTATGGTGCCTATAACATTTGGAGATCCAGCCTCATGCCTCTGCGGCGATTCAGCCCATTTTATAAAGTCATGAGTTACAATATCTACGGTTCCACCACCTACCAAATCAGGGTCACAGTTATCTAAAATATCTTTTGGTCCAATTAATACTCCGATGCCAAAGGGAGCATACATTTTATGGGCAGAGAAGATTAAAAAATCTATATTATATTCTGAGTTCTTATTATTCATAATAAAAGGAGCATGGGGTATTAATTGTGCACCATCCACAAGTAATTTTGAACCAAATCTATGAACTAATTTGGCTATATTGTAGATAGGATTTTTATAGCCTGTTACATTTGAAGCACCTGTAATTGTAACTAGCTTTATATAATTATTATATTTATTTAACTTAGCTTCTAAATCCTCCAAAGATAGCCTTCCAGATGCATCTATAGATATATAGTCTACAATAAATTTATCTCTCCAAGGCAGGTCATTAGAGTGATGCTCCATGTCTGTTGTCAAAATGACATTTTTATTAGAAGACTCGTATAATAAATTGGAAAGAGTGTTAAAAGCTTCAGTGGAATTTTTAACATAAATAACTGTATTGTTACAATCAGCTTTAACAAATTTGCTGACAATATCTCTAGACTCCTCATATAATCTAGTAGTAAGTTGAGACTTAAATCCTTCACCACGATGAATGGAGGAATACCAAGGAGCAAATCTCACAACATCTTCCATAACAGACTTAAAAGGGGGTGTAGTTGCTGCATTATCAAAATTAATTGCAGTAACACTTTTCCCAGATATAAGAGGTACCTTTTTGTTTATGCCAAGGATCAAATCTCTGTAGCTTGTACTATCCTCTCTATAGGACATAATACTCCTCCTCGTAAAATTATTCACAGTATATAGTATTAGTTCTAGGAGGAAAAGGTGATAAAAAAAAGTCATAAATATGGAGAGCAAATACTTTATGAGTCTTTCTTGTTAACGTATTCAAAACACGGATCCTCATTATTAATATAATTTTGTATGGTGAACTCTATATTAACATCCGGTAAAAGTGATAGTAGGGTATCATCTTCAATAATTTTGTAGTATTCAGTAGAATAACAAACTGTAAGTCCAGAATTTTTTAAAATAAATCGTTGCACTTCACCATAGCAGTTTGGTTTTCCACCAGTGGGTTCACCTAAAAATATTGCTGAGGTATTTTCTTTTAAGAAAAAGGAATTTAACAGGGCCGACGAAAAAGTCTCTCGTCCTATTATTATAAAAAGATTACCAGTTTTATTGATTTTATCACAATTTATTATATACTCAATAAATGGATTTAATAATGAAGAATTACCACCAAAGTTATTTCGCAAATCAATTATGAGTTTTTCTACGACATGTGCTTCAATAAAATTGATGAGTTCACTGCAAAAGGTAAACACATCTTTAGGTGGCATATCCTTGCAAGCATTGTATTTAAAGTACACAATACTAGAAGCATCTATGTATTCGAACCAGTAATTTTTGTGACTATTTCTTCTATAAAGAGGTAAATTGGTGCTATACATTAAATCATTATTAATTAAATTGTACAGTTCTTTCCATTCGCCAAGGGGCATAGATTTTATTTCTAAAGTTCTTTCTTTCTTGTTTTTATCTTCAAATGTTAATTCTAAGCTGTCAATATCATTAACAAGTCCCAAATCGTATAGTAATTCAATAGCAGGGAAGTATTTAGGTAGTTGTGATTTAAGATAGGTTTCATTTTCATAAGAAATGATTGAGCTTAAAATATTAATAACCTCTTCCATATCGATGTTGTTTATTTTTATTATTTTGCGATACAGTATTTCCTTGTACTGCTGTGGGGCTACTATTACATAGATTCCATCAGCAAACCAATACAATTCTAAGGGAAGCAAGAGATTAATGTTTAAAGGTACATAGGTGTGAGCATCTCCCATGGAGGCAACAATTTTAGCAATTTCCAGCTTTATTTCATAGTTACTTAGGGATTCAATATCCGTTTTTAAACTGTCTATTTCCTTAAAAAAATCTTCTTTGTTCTTTTGAAAAAATAAATTTTTATGTTTTAGAGAAAGTTCACGAGATAAGAAATTGATATCCTCTAACCATCTTGTATTTCTATTTGAATCCATAGGCTAATCTCCTTTGTTTAGGTTTTTACCTATTATTATCCTACAAAAAACAATGTATTTGTAGGACAATAATATTTTTTGTTAGACATTTATTTATGCATTAACTATTTCATAAGCAGCATTAAAATCAACAGTTATTTGATCACCAGTAAACATATTTTTTATAGTGGCCGTTTTATTTTCTGCTTCTTTTTCACCTATTAAAATTACAAAAGGAATACCTAATTTATCTGCATAGCCAAGTTTCTTTACTAGTTTAGCCTCTTCAAGATATATTTCTGTAATTATGCCCTTATCCCTTAAAAAATTTGCAAGAGAAATTCCATAATCAATATTATTATCAAGAGGTATTACTAGAACTTTTGTTATAGATTTACTAGTATCATTTTTAAAGAAGCCTGCTTCATTTAATTGATAAAATAATCTAGTAAGGCCGATTGATATGCCTACTCCTGGTAGTTTTTGTTTTGTATAGTGTTCTGCTAAATTGTCGTAGCGTCCACCTGAACACACAGAACCAATAGACGGGTATTCATTTAAAAATGTTTCATAAACTGTTCCTGTGTAATAATCAAGACCTCTGGTTATTTTTAAATCTATTTTAAAATTATCATCTGGAACACCAAACAATTTTACATATTTAGTAACTGCTGAAAGCTCGCATACACCATCTTTGAAGTTTGCATTAGAAATATTTAAATTGTTTAATAATAATAAAATATCCTGATTGTTTCCACTTATATTAATAAATTCAAAGATTTTTTCTACGATTTCGAAACTTAAGCCACAACTTAATAGCTCCTGGGTGGCATTTGATGTCCCAATTTTATCAATAACTCTTAAAACCTCTGAACTATCTTGAATTTGCAGTGCCTCAAAAAATCCATTTAACAGCTTTCTATTGTTTATTTTTATAGTGAAATCCTGGAAGCCTAGGTTATTGAATACTGAATAAATAATACTAGGTATTTCAGCATCATTCAAAATATTTAAATTGCCATTACCAACAATATCAATGTCACATTGGTAAAATTCACGAAAGCGCCCCTTTTGGTTTCTCTCTCCTCTATATACTTTGCCAATTTGGTATCTTCTAAAAGGGAAAGTTAAAGAACTATAATTTTGAGCCACATACCTGGCTAGGGGCACAGTTAAATCAAATCTAAGGGATAAATCAGTACTACCCTTTAAAAATCTATAAATTTGCTTTTCAGTTTCTCCTCCTCCTTTTGCCAGTAGAATTTCAGATTTCTCTATTATAGGTGTATCTATGGACATAAATCCAAAGCTTTCATAAGTCTTCCTTATTGTATCTGCTAATTTGTTGAACTGAATTTGATCCCCTGGCAGTAACTCCATAAAGCCAGGCAAAATAGATGGTTTTACCATGTCGATTTTCATTTTTAATACCTCCTTAAAAAATATAAAAAACCCTAGGCAAGTGATGTAAATACGTGGAAGCTATCCCTCAGAATCATTTTTTAAATTATACTATACATATTTAATTCCTTCAACAATTACTAAAAACTTCTTTATGCGTGAATCTTTTTTTAAATATAAAAGCGGATATATATATAATTATAATCCATAATTTTGAGCATTATGGATATACAGATAGATTATTAATGAATAATTCAATAATTTAGCTTATTATTGTAAATAATATTGAAAAATCCGCATATTTATAGTTGACAACTTTACTAGGGTTTGATATTATAATTTATAGAAAGTATAGTAAAACACTCTACTTTGAAGGAGTGATTATATGAAATTATCTACTAAGGGAAGATATGGTGTTAAAGCCATGGTAGATTTAGCTATAAATTATGGAGAACAACCTATATCTATAAAAAGTATATCTGAAAGACAAAGTATTTCTGAATATTATTTAGAACAATTATTTTCTTCTCTTAGGAAGGCTAAACTTATTAAAAGTGTAAGAGGAGCTCAAGGCGGTTATATACTAAATAGAGCACCAGAGGAAATAACAATATATGATGTTATTAATGTGCTTGAAGGACCAATTGAAATCTCGGATTGTCTTGAAGAAGGCTCTTGCAATAAAATTGATTGTTGTGCTACCAGATTATTATGGAAAAAAATAAAAAACAGTATAGATAGTGTAACATCCTCAATAACCTTAAAAGATATTGTTGATGATTATAATGAAATAACATTAAATAAAGGAGTGAAAGATAATGAATAAATCAATTTACATGGACCATGCTGCAACAACTTATACTAAACCAGAAGTTTTAGAAGAGATGATTCCTTATTTCACAACATACTTTGGAAATCCATCATCAATTTATACTCTAGCAAGAGAAACTAAAAAAGCCATTGATGTTGCGAGAGATAAGATTGCAAAAGCTATAAATGCCAATGAAAATGAAATTTTCTTTACAGGTGGAGGTTCAGAAGCAGATAATTGGGCAATAAAAGGAATAGCTTCTGCGTATAAGCAAAAGGGAAATCATATAATAACAACAACAATTGAACATCATGCCGTATTACATACTTGTGAATATTTAGCTAAGAATGGATATGAAATTACATATTTACCAGTAGACGAATATGGTCTTATAAATATTAAAGATTTAGAAAATGCTATTACCGATAAAACTATATTAGTATCAATAATGTTTGCCAATAATGAAATTGGAACAATAGAGCCAATAAAAGAAATAGGAGCATTATGCAGAAGTAAGAAAATACTTTTTCATACAGATGCAGTTCAAGCTGTAGGTCATATTCCAGTAGACGTAAAAGAAATGAATATAGATTTATTATCAATAGCTGCTCATAAATTTTATGGTCCTAAGGGCGTTGGAGCATTATATGTAAAAAAAGGTATTAAAATAGATAATTTAATACATGGTGGTGGACAAGAAAGAAATAGAAGAGCTGGTACTGAAAATGTGGCTGGCATAGTGGGTTTTGGTAAAGCTATTGAACTAGCAACTCAAAACATGGAAGAAAACAATAAAAAGCTAGTTTATTTAAGAGATAAACTTATGAATGGATTATTAGAAATACCACATACAAGATTAAATGGACCAAGAGGAGAAAATAGACTTCCTGGTAATTCAAATATATGCTTTAGGTTTATAGAAGGCGAATCTATACTACTTATGTTAGATGCGAATGGTATAGCAGGTTCTAGCGGAAGTGCATGTACATCTGGATCTTTAGATCCATCTCACGTTCTACTAGCAATAGGACTAGAGCATGAGATAGCTCATGGATCTCTAAGATTATCTTTAGGTGATGAAACTACTGAAGAAGAAGTAGACTTTGTATTAAAAACAGTTCCAGGGATTATTCAAAGATTAAGAGATATGTCACCATTATACGATGACTACTTAAAGAAAGGGGAAAATTAATATGATATACAGCGAAAAAGTTATGGACCATTTTACAAACCCAAGAAATGTAGGGGAAATTATAAATGCTGATGGAATCGGTGAAGTTGGTAACGCTAAATGTGGAGACATTATGAAGGTGTATTTGAAAGTAGAAAATAATATAGTGATAGATGCAAAGTTTAAAACTTTTGGTTGTGGATCTGCTATAGCATCTTCAAGTATGGCGACAGAGCTTATTAAAGGTAAATCTGTAGATGATGCATGGACTTTAACAAATCAAGCTGTGGCTGAAGCCTTAGATGGGCTTCCACCAATAAAAATGCATTGCTCGGTCCTTGCTGAAGAAGCTATACACAAAGCAATTAATGATTATAGAAGCAAAGCAGGACTTGAAGTATGGGATTACACAGAACACGATGATATACATGCCGAGGTGCACGGAGAATAGGGGATATTAGATGAAAAAAGTAGTTATTGGAATGAGTGGAGGAGTAGATAGCTCTGTAGCTGCATATCTTTTGAAAGAGCAAGGCTATGAAGTTATAGGAATTATGATGAAGCTCTCTGAGAATAATCCTGATTATGAAGAAAATGAAGGTGGATGTTGTTCTATTTCTGCTGCAAATGACGCAAGGCGTGTTGCAGATGTACTGGATATTCCATTTTACGTTATGAATTTTAAGGATGCTTTTAAAACAAATGTTATTGATAACTTTATTGATGAATATATGGAAGGTAGAACGCCTAACCCATGTATTGTGTGTAATAAAGATATTAAATTCAAAGAGTTTTTAAGGAAAGCAGAAGCCCTTGGAGCTGATTATATAGCTACAGGTCACTATGCTAAAATTGAAAAACAAGAAGATAGATATGTGCTTAAAAAAGCAGATGATAATAAAAAAGACCAAACTTATGCTTTGTATAGTTTAACTCAATATCAATTAAGTCATACTTTAATGCCTTGTGGGGACTATTCAAAGCCAGAAATACGAAATATTGCAGAGAAAATTGGACTAGAAGTTTTTAGAAAAAAAGATAGTCAAGAAATTTGTTTTATACCTGACAACGACCATGGAGCTTATATTAAAAAGTATAGTGGTAGGGAAATAAAATCAGGTAGCTTTGTTGATAAAAAGGGAAAAATTTTAGGAACACATAAAGGAATAGTCTACTATACTATAGGTCAGCGAAAAGGACTAGGTATAGCACTAGGAAAGCCTGTTTTTGTTACTGATATTAACCCATTAACTAACCAAGTGGTTTTAGGTGGCGAAGAGGATATTTTTAAAACTGAGCTTATCGCAAAAGAGTTAAATTTCATTCTATTTGATAAACTTGAGGCTAGTTTGAGAGTTACAGCTAAGATTAGATATTCTGCACAGCCACAACTCGCTACTTTGATTCCATTAGAAAACAATAGGGTAAAAGTTGTTTTTGATGATAAGCAAAGAGCTATAACCAAAGGACAATCAGTAGTTTTTTATTCGGAAAACCTAGTAGTGGGTGGAGGTATAATAGAAGAAGTTTTATAAATACATAGCATATTCAAATAAACAACAAGTAAATATACTAGCTACTGACTTGTTATTTATTTAAATGTGCTTTATATATAAAGCTACTTTGGTGGATAATTTAAGCAGAGGGGTATCTAGTTAAAAGACTAGGTATCCCTCTGTATTTATAAGGAGAAAAGGAGAATAATTATGATGTATAGTGATAAAGTTATGGAGCATTTTTATAGTCCAAGAAATGTTGGAATATTAGGTGATGCTAACGGTATTGGAGAGGCGGGAGACCCTAATTGCGGGGATATAATGAAAATTTATATAAAAGTTGAAGATAATATAATAAAGAGCGTTAAGTTTAAAGCTTTTGGTTGTGGGTCTGCCATAGCGTCTTCTAGCATAGCTACAGAACTTGTAAAGGGCAAAACCACAGAGGAGGCCTGGAAACTTACCAACAAATCAGTTATTGAAGCGCTGGAAGGATTACCGTCTTCAAAAGTGCATTGCTCAGTGCTAGCAGAACAAACTATACATAATGCAATAAATAATTATAGAGGGTTACAAAATCTTGAGCTTTGGAAAGATGATTTAAAATAAATATCTTTAATAAGACTAAAATTTTTTTCTCAGAGGATGCTATAACGAAAAGTATATATCGCTAGGAATGCGTTCACTTTTGTTAGCATTCTTTAAGAAAAAATAGTTTATTTTCAACAATTATATTTATTTATGTAATAATTCCTAGACTAATTGGAAAACATAACTATAAAATAATTAAGTTGTTTTCATGTAGGAGATATTATGTTTAAAAGCAAAGATTTTATATTTATGGATGTTGTCACTGTAGAAGGTAAAAAAATAGGATTTATCAAAGATCTTTTAATCGATTTTAATAGAGGAAAGGTAATTGGATTTGAAGTATCTCCTTATAAATTTTTTCATAAAAACGTAAGTGTATTAAAAGAAGACATTGTATATTTTAATAAACATATGGTAGTGAAAAAAATTGAGAAAAATAAATATCTGCCTTTGCATAGCTTTGTTAATATGGATGTTATAGATAAATGTAGAAATGTATTTGGTATGGTTGAAGATATTACTTTTACATATGATACCTTTGAAATTAAAGGGATTATAGTGTCTTCTGGATTTATTACAAATTTGCTTAGAGGGAAGAGAATAATTTTAATAAATGAATTAATACTTGGAGAAGAAAATCTTTTATACCTTCCCAATTGCCATAATCCTTTTTTAAAGAGTATGCCACATAACTTCTTCGTGGAGGGCAAAGCTCATGAAGAAAATTAGTAAAAAGAAATTAATTATTACAATTATAAGTATTGTTTTTTTTATGGTAGTTGTCCTTATAGCAATAAGGATACCTATTATTAAACAATTACTAAATTTAGTGTTCATTTCATTTATTGTAGCATATATACTAAAACCTCTATATATGCTTTTGATCGGAAAAGGTGTAAATAAAAAAGCAGCCTCTTCACTGATAATAGTGGGACTAATAGGCTTAATATTATTAACATTTGTGGTGCTAATTCCGTCAATATTTAGGGAAGGCTTAAACATTAGTAAGGCAATTTATGATTTAGAAAATTATTTAACCCATGTAAATATGAAATTTAAAATATTAACCACGAACAAGTTCATGAGTAGTATTATGAATACTATATACCACAAATTAAATGCTCAAATACTTGTAATATTCGATAATATATTTGACTCTATTATGGGACTTGGTGAGAATATAATTACTTATATGGTTTCGCCTCTAATAATTTATTATTTTTTATGCGATAGTGAGAATATGATAAATAAGACATTGATAGTATTTCCTCCTGAGAGCAGAAACATAATAAAAAAAATAATAGATGATATTGATAAAGTATTGGGACGATATATTATGAGTCAACTTATTTTATGTGGAATTATAAGTATTGCTACTTTTTTTATTTTAATGTTTATGAAAGTTGATTTTCCACTTATACTTTCTTTGATAAATGGAATTTTCAATATAATACCTTATTTTGGGCCTATATTTGGTGTAATACCTGCGATTTTAATAGGGCTACTTGCTTCACCTAAAATAGCTTTATATACAGCATTGTGGCTATTTGCACTTCAGCAAATTGAAGGAAATATATTGTCTCCAAAAATAATTGGAGAAAGCATAAGTATGCATCCCTTAACAGTAATATTACTATTAATCTTAGGTGGGAAAGTTGGCGGAATTTTAGGTATGATACTTGCTGTACCACTAGGGGTTGTGATTAAAGTTGTATACGAGGACTTAAACTATTATTTGTTTTAAGAATTATAAAAATATTTTTTTATATATTCTATGTATTGATGTGTTAAGGTAAAATATGCTATAATAATACAAGTATAATTTAATACTTGGTAATGATAAGAACCAGTAAATATATTTTTGCATTTAGAGAGGAAGTGGATGGTGAAAACTTCTTGCTAGATATATTGAAGCTATCTTTGAACCGTTTTTCTTGAGAGATATTGCAGCGTAATTAATTTTTATTAATTATATAGCGGTATAATTAGGGTGGTAACGCGGAAAACTTTCGTCCCTTGGTTTAGGGGAGTAAAGTTTTTTTTTATTATAAAAAATTATAAGATTTTAAATTCTACAACAAAATATGATTAATAAACGGAGGAGATATTATGGAAAAATTAGGATTAAATGAAATTAGAGAATCCTTTCTAAAATTTTTTGAAGGTAAAGAGCATCTTAGACTGGAGAGTTTTCCTCTAGTACCTAAGAATGATGCTAGTCTATTACTTGTAAATGCAGGTATGCAACCACTTAAACCATATTTTACAGGAATACAAACACCACCTAGCAGCAGAATAACTAATTGTCAAAAATGTATTAGAACAGGAGATATTGAGAATGTAGGAAAGACCTCTAGACATGGTACTTTCTTTGAGATGCTTGGAAATTTTTCTTTTGGAGATTATTTTAAGAAAGAGATTATCCCGTGGGCTTGGGAATATATAACAGTGGTTTTAAATATACCAAAAGAAAGTTTATATGTAACCATATATTTAGAAGATGATGAGGCTTTTGATATATGGAGTAAAAATACAGACGTTGATCCGACCCGTATTTTTAGATTAGGAAAAGAAGATAATTTCTGGGAAATAGGTCAGGGACCTTGTGGACCAAGTTCAGAAATACACTTTGATAGAAATGTAGAACTCGGTCAAATAAAAACTGCAGAAGAGTTTCTTAAAGCAGGAAATGAAGATAGAGTAATAGAATTTTGGAATTTAGTATTCACTCAATTTGACAAAGATGAGCAGGGCAACTACAACAAATTAAAGAATCCCAATATAGATACAGGTATGGGGCTTGAGAGAATAGCCACTATAATGCAAGGAACCAACAGTATCTTTGAAGTAGATACTATAAAAAATATTTTAGACGAAGTTTCAAGGGTATCAAAAGTAAAGTATGGAGAAACTCGCACCGAGGATATATCACTCCGGATTATAACAGACCATGTTAGAAGTACAATTTTCATGATAAGCGATGGGGTACTTCCATCTAATGAGGGCAGAGGATATGTTCTTAGGAGACTAATTAGGCGGGCAGCAAGACATGGTAAATTACTTGGAATTAAAAATGCTTTTTTAAATAAACTTTGTAACATTGTTATTGAAAATTCCTTTAAAGCATATCCTGAATTAAAAGAAAAAGCAGGTTATATTAAAAAGGTTATAAAACTTGAAGAGGAAAGATTTTCAGAAACTTTAGATTCTGGTATGGATATTTTGAAAACTTATATTGAAGAGCTTAAAAGCAATAACAATAAGATTTTAAGTGGAGATAAAGCTTTTAAATTATACGACACCTTTGGTTTTCCATATGAGCTTACAGAGGAAATACTAGAAGACGCGGGCATAGGAATTGATTTAGAAGGTTTTAATAGTGAAATGCAAAGTCAAAGACAAAGAGCAAGATCTGCCAGAGGACATTCAAATTATATGGGTAATGGAGAAAATGAACTAAATTTAATTCCTAAAAATATAGAAACTAAATTTAATGGATATGATAAAACGGAGTTACAATCGGTAGTTAAAGTTTTAATTAGTGGTGAAGAGGTTGTTTCTGAGCTAGCAAAGGGTTCAAAAGGCATTATTGTAACAGAAGTTACTCCTTTTTATGCTGAAATGGGAGGACAAATTTTTGACAAAGGAATAATCTTTAATGATAATTTCAAGGCTGAGGTTTATGATTGCCAAAAGAATGCTTCTGGTAAAATTGTGCACTTTGCTTTGATGCTAGAAGGAACATTAAAAACAGATGAATTCGTAACCCTAAGGGTTGAAAAGAAAAGACGAACTGAAATTGGTAGGAATCATACTGCAACTCATATGCTTCAAGAAGCATTAAAAAGAGTTTTAGGTGATCATGTTCATCAATCAGGCTCTTATGTAGATGAGGACAGGTTAAGATTCGATTTCACCCATTTTTCTGCGCTAACGCAGGAAGAAATTATTAAAGTTGAAGAGCTTGTAAATAACAATATTATGCAATCATATAAGGTAGAAACTAATATTATGACTATTGATAAAGCTAAGGAAAGTGGAGCTATAGCATTATTTGATGAAAAATATCAAGATGATGTTAGAGTTGTGTCTGTGGGAGGATATAGTAAGGAACTTTGTGGTGGTACTCATGTAAGAAACTCAGGGGAAATTGGAATGTTTAAAATTTTATCTGAAGCTGGAGTAGCTGCTGGAGTTAGAAGAATTGAAGCCATAACTGGTAGTAACTCTATAAAATATTTAGAAGAAAAAGATAATTTAATAAAAGAAATTGCTAGTACATTAAAATGCTCAGAAAAAGACATAACAAATAAATTACAAATTCAATTGGCAGAATTAAAAGATAAAGAAAAGGAAATACTATCCTTAAAAGGAAAGTTAGCTGCCTCTTCAATAGATGAAATTTTAGACGATATTAAAGAAGTTAAGGGTGTTAAAGTTATTTGTGGAGTTGTAAAGGGCATAGATGGTGATGCGCTAAGAGATTTAGCTGATAAACTTCGCGATAAACTTGGTGATGGCATAGTTGTGCTCGGAAGTGCCACAAATGATAAAGTTGAATTTGTTGCAATGGCATCTAAGTCTGCTATAGATAGTGGAGTCCACTGTGGAAAAATAATTAAAGAAGTTGCTAAAATTGCTGGTGGCGGTGGCGGTGGAAGACCGGATATGGCTCAAGCAGGTGGAAAGCTTCCTGAAAAATTAGAGGAAGCAATAGCTAATGTACCTTCCATTATTGAAACATTTGTAAAATAGTATACTTTTTGCAACAGATGTTTTATAATATAATTATTAATAAGTAAATTAATTATCGTTAGTATGTAATTATGGAACTTATTGTAACTAATAAACTGTAATATATTAGAAAGTTGTGTGGCAATATATTTACAATGTTTAATTTACAGTGTTTAGCTTATAATAAGGAAAGGGGTGAATACAATGGATACTAATCAAAATACAGTCCAATTTGATTTTGTAAAAGATAAAAAAGATTTAACAAAAACTATTTTGACTGACGTGTATAATTCACTTATAAAAAAGGGGTATAACCCTGTAAATCAAATGGTAGGTTATTTGATTTCAGGAGATCCCACATATATAACGAATTACAATGGAGCAAGAGCGTTAGTAAGAAAGCTAGAGAGGGATGAAATCTTAGAAGAAGTTTTGAAATCTTATCTAGATATCAAAAAATAAAATGCCCATAAGGGCATTTTGTTTTTTTAAATTAACGACATTTCATCATCGAAGATGATGACGACTAGTCTCATAGATTAATTAAGCTATTATTAAAGGAGTATGTGAATGAGAGTATTAGGTTTAGATATTGGAGATAGAACAATAGGAGTAGCTGTATGTGATCCACTAGGATTAACAGCACAAGGAATCACAACAATCAAAAGGAAAAGCATAGTTTTAGATATTGAAGAACTTGCTAAAATATGCAAAGACTACGATGTAGAAACCATTGTTTCAGGGCTTCCTAAAAACATGAATGGAACCATAGGACCACAAGGAGAAAAGGTTCAACGTTTTTGTGATGCGCTCAAAGAAACCTTGGATTTAGAAGTAAAAATGTGGGATGAAAGATTGACTACAGTAGCTGCTAATAGAGTAATGCTAGAGGGTGATTTGTCTAGGTCAAAACGAAAAAAAATTGTAGATAAAATTGCAGCTACATTCATTTTGCAAGGATATTTAGATAGCTTAGGTACACGTCTATAGTCTATTTCATTTACAAAATATGTAACTGGAGTTTAAATAGTAATAATTATATAATTGAAGGGAGATAATAAAATGGAAAACAATGTTGAAACTATATTATTAAACGATGAAGAGGGCAAGGAAACAGAATTCGATGTACTAACTAAATTAGACATTGAAGATAAGGAATATCTTATAGTTGCACCAACTGGGGAAGAAGACATTGATGCAATAGCATTAAGAATTGATAAGGATGCAGAGGGTAATGATATCCTAGTAACAATAGAAGACGATGAAGAGTTTGAAATGATTTCAGAAGCTTACGAAACAATTTTTTCTGAGGAAGATTAATCGTTTTTTAGTGAATATTTATACCAGTTAACCTGTTTTGTTGAAACTAAATGATTATCAATTGACAATATCACAATAAGGTATTAAAATAATACTATAGTAAATATATTTTATTTTTTGAACCGAATGATATTTATGAAGAGGAGTGCATATATGTCGAATTTATCTCCAGAGACAATTGAGAGTTTAAAGGAAACCTTAAAACAAGAGGGATATAAGCTTACTCCACAGAGGAGAGCTATTTTAAATGGTATAATTAAGAGCGAAGGTAGCCATCTTACTGCGGAAGAACTATATGACTTGGTTAAAACCGACTGCCCAGAAATAGGTCTTGCTACAGTGTATAGGACAATTCAACTTTTAGAAGAGATGAATGTAATTCGAAAGCTAGATTTAGATGATGGGTGCAGTAGATATGAACTTATCCATGAAGATGAGAATCATCAACACCATCACTTAATATGCAATCGCTGTGGTAAAGTATTAGAGGTACAGGGAGATTTGCTTGATGAGCTAGAAGCAATTGTTGAAAAAAAATACAATTTTAAGGTTGAAGATCATAGTTTGAAATTCTATGGTGTTTGTGATAAATGCTTAGATAAATAGTATAGGCGATTTTAGTTTTTTGATTAAAGGAACTAATTGAATTATAAAATACTATTTGTTTAATATTTTAAATGATACAATTGGGGTAGACTTATCTTTTGGTAATAATGTATAATAGAACTAGTTGACTTTTTTGCAAGATAATATTAGAATAAGTATAGTAAATGCGAAAATTGGATACTTCAAGGCGTATCCAATTTTTGTTTGTGCAAAATGTGGAAACTTACGAAAAAAAAATTGGAGGATTAATATGAATTTATTTACAAGAAATGATGTTAGAAATATAGCAATAATTGCGCACGTAGATCACGGCAAGACAACACTGGTGGATTGTTTACTTAAACAAAGCCATGTTTTCAGAGAAAATGAAAAAGTACAAGAGAGAGTAATGGATTCTAACGATATAGAAAAAGAAAGAGGAATAACAATTCTTTCTAAGAATACTGCAGTAATGCATAATGGAATTAAAATAAATATAGTTGATACTCCAGGCCATGCTGACTTTGGTGGAGAGGTTGAACGAGTACTTAAGATGGTTGATAGTGTACTTCTTGTAGTTGATGCATATGAAGGCCCTATGCCACAAACTAAATTTGTTTTGAAAAAAGCATTAGAATTAAATCTTAAACCTATCGTTGTTATAAACAAAATTGATAGAAAAGATGCTCGTCCTACAGATGTACTTGATGAAGTCTTTGACCTATTTGTTGAACTTGGAGCAGATGATGAACAATTAGACTTTTCAGTGGTATATGCTTCTGCTAGAGAAGGGTTTGCTAAATTCAATGTTGAAGATGTAAGTGACAATATGGAACCATTATTTGATTCTATAATAAAGAATGTAAAAGCACCAGAAGGATATTTAGATATGCCACTTCAAATGCTTATTTCAACTATTGATTATAATGAATATGTTGGAAAAATTGGAATAGGAAAAATTGAAAGAGGAACAATCAAAAAAAATCAACCAATAGCACTTATAAGAAAAGATGGAACAATAAGCAATGTTAAAGTTTCAAGCCTTTTCGTTTACAATGGTCTTAAAAGAGAAGAAACTGAAGAAGCAATGCTTGGTGATATCGTAGCAGTTTCTGGTATTCCAGATATTAACATCGGAGAAACAATAGCTGATATTAATGAACCAGAAGCTCTTCCATTCGTTGAAATTGATGAGCCTACACTAACTATGAATTTCATGGTTAATAATTCTCCTTTTGCAGGTCAAGAAGGAACTTACGTTACATCAAGACACATAAGAGATAGACTTATGAAAGAACTTGAAACTAATGTTAGTTTAAGAGTAGAAGAAACTGAAGACGCAGATGGTTTTGAAGTAAGTGGAAGAGGAGAACTTCATCTTTCAGTTCTAATTGAAACTATGAGACGTGAAGGATATGAATTCCAAGTGTCAAAAGCAAATGTTATATACAAAGAGGAAAATGGCCACAAAACAGAGCCAATTGAGCACCTTACAATTGACGTGCCAGAAGAATTTATGGGCGTAGTAATGGAAAAAATGGGACCTAGAAAAGCAGAGATGGTTAATATGACTTCTGCTATAAATGGATATACTAGATTAGAGTTCAAAGTACCTTCAAGAGGATTAATTGGGTTTAGAAGTGAACTTATGACTGATACTAAAGGTAATGGTATAATGAATCACGTTCTAGATGGTTACGATAAGTATAGGGGAGAAATTCCAGATAGAAGTCGTGGTTCTCTAATTGTATTTGAAGGCGGAGAATCAGTAACTTACGGATTATACAATGCTCAAGAAAGAGGAACTCTTTTCATACCAGCAGGAGTGCCTGTATATGCAGGAATGGTTGCAGGGGAATGTGCAAGAGCTGGAGATATAGAAGTAAATGTATGTAGAAAGAAACAGTTAACAAACACTAGATCTTCAGGAGCGGATGATGCACTAAAACTAACTCCACTAAGACCTATGTCACTAGAGCAGTGCTTAGAATTTGTATCTATAGATGAGTTAGTTGAAATTACTCCTCTAAACATTAGAATGAGAAAAAGAATATTAGATTCAGGAGAAAGAAAAAGAGCATCAAGTAAATCAAACAAATAGTTTTAAATATGGGGTGGTTTAATGAAGAAGATAGGGCTATTAATTGGGGTTTTAATAGTTTGTGTGTTAACTGGTATTTTTCAGTATAAAAAAATAATACAACATCCTATTGTGACTACCAAAGACCTCCATGTTAATGTTAAAAATGGAGACACTTTATATAGCATATTAGATGATTTAAACCAAAATGGGGCTATAAAAAACTTAAGTATTATAAAATTTTATATCAAAAAAAATGGAGTCAAATCCAATATACATACTGGGAAGTTCTTTATACCAAAAGATGCTACAGTTAATAAGATTATAACTATTTTAACAACTGTAGGAAATGAGGAAGATATTATTAAAGTAACGATACCAGAGGGCTTTGATATAAATGAAATTGCAAAAGTACTACAAGAAAAAGGTATAATAAAGAGTGAAAAATTTATAGAGAGTTGTAAAACTTATAAGCTGCCAACTTATATACATGAAGATGCAAATCGAAAGTTTAATTTGGAAGGGTTTCTTTTTCCTGCTACCTATGAGTTTAAAGCTGATATGAGTGGTAAGGTCATAATAAAGTCTATGGTGGATAAATTTTACAGCACTATAAATGAACTAAATAAAGAAAAGCCTATAGATATGAAAAAATTGGATGATATAATAATATTGGCATCAATTGTTGAAAGAGAAACTAGTGATGCAAATGAACGAACTAAGGTAGCATCAGTTTTTTATAATAGATTAGATAAAGATATTAAGCTACAATCTTGTGCAACTGTTTTATATTCATTAGGTAAACATAAAGAAAAACTATATAATAGTGATTTAAAAGTTAAATCACCTTATAATACATACAAAGTAGAAGGCCTTCCTGTAGGACCAATTTGTAACCCAGGAAAAGCATCTATTAAAGCAGGTCTGTCTCCTGCTAAAACAAAGTATTTATACTTTGTTTTAGATAATGATGGGAAACATTTTTTTACAGATGACTATAATGAGTTCTTAAAAGTTAAAGCTGTAACACAAGGATTTTAGTTAACTGTGTTAGGCACATGAAAATAAATAGACTAACAGCTTTGACTTGTTATTTATTTTCATGTGCCTTAATCAATTTTTGGAGGAAATTAAATGAGTGGCATAACACATGATTATATGGAACAATATTTAAGAGAATTGATTCCTAGTAATACTGGCATTTTAGAAGATTTAGAAAAATTTGCTCTAGAAAATAGAGTTCCTATAGTTCAAAAAGAAACTGCTAAATTTTTAGAATTAATGATAACTATGAATAGGCCTAAAAAGATATTAGAACTGGGTACAGCCATAGGATATTCTGCTATTTTAATGAATCTAACGCTTGGAGGACTAAGTGAGATTACCTCTATCGAAAGAGATGAAAAAATGATAGAGCTTGCAAAGGCTAACATAAAAAAATACGGATTGCAAAATAAAATCACTATTCTACAAGGGGATTGCCTAGAAATTTTAGAAAATCTTAAGGGTGAATATGATATGATTTTTATGGATGCTGGTAAAGGACATTATAATCATTTTCTTCCGCACTGCCTTAGGCTTCTAAAAAAACAGGGAGTTCTTATTGCTGATAATGTTCTTTTTAGAGGAATGGTTGCATCAAAAGAGCTTGCAACACGTAGAAAAGTAACTATAATAAAACGTATGAAGAGCTATTTAGAATTAGTATCTAATAATGATGAACTTATAACTTCTGTAATACCTATGGGAGATGGAATCTCAGTTACAGTAAGAAAATGCAAAGAGAGTAGCGAGGAGGAATAAAACCAATGAAACCAGAAATACTAGCACCAGCAGGTAATTTAGAAAAATTAAAAGCAGCTATAAATTTTGGTGCAGATGCAGTTTATTTAGGTGGAAGTAAATTAAATTTAAGAGCTTTTGCAGATAATTTTACTAATGAACAATTAAAAGAAGGTATAGATTTTGCCCATTCAAGAGATAAAAAGGTATATGTTACTTTAAATGTAATTCCTCATAATGATGATTTACAAGGTCTGGAAGATTATCTAAAAGAAGTATATGAACTAGGGGCGGATGCTATAATTGTATCTGATCCAGGAATTATTATGACGGCTAGGGAAGTTGTACCAAATTTAGAAATTCATTTAAGCACTCAATCTAACAATGTAAACTATAAATCAGCTATTTTTTGGCATAAACAAGGGGTAAAAAGAATTGTTCTTGCAAGAGAATTATCCCTAGAAGAAATTAAAGAAATTAGAGAAAAATTACCGGATACATGTGAACTAGAAGCATTCGTTCATGGTTCTATGTGTATGTCCTATTCTGGAAGATGTCTCTTGTCAAATTATATGACAGGTAGAGATGCTAACAGGGGGCAATGCGCTCAGCCATGTAGATATAAATATTTTTTAGTGGAAGAAAAAAGAGATGGAGAATATTTTCCTGTAATTGAAGATGATAAAGGTACTTACATAATGAATTCAAAGGACTTATGCATGATAGAACATGTGCCAGAGCTTATGGAAACCGGTATAATGTCTTTTAAAATAGAAGGAAGAATGAAAAGCTCATATTATGTTGCTTCTGTATGTAAATCCTATAGAGAAGCTGTGGATGCTTATATAGAAGATCCAGTAAATTATAAATTCCAGCAAAAATGGATGGATAATCTTCTAAAACCTAGCCATAGACAATATTATACTGGATTTTATTTTGGAGATCCAAACAAACAGATATATGAATCCTCTTCATATATTAGAGATTATGATATTGTTGGAGTTGTACGGGAATATAATGAAGAAACTAATATTGCATCAATAGAGCAAAGAAATAAGGTATTCCAAGGTGATACTGTTGAAGTATTAAGACCTGTAGGCGATAATGTAATAATTGTGCTTAATGATATGAGAAATTCTAAGGGAGAGAATATAGCTTCTGCTCCAAATGCTCAGATGTTATTTACTGTAAATATTATGGAAAAACTTCATGAGAATGATATACTCATAAAATGCAAGGAGGAAAAATAATGCATCGTCCGATTTCAATAGGGATAACTGGAGGAACGGGATCAGGAAAAAGTACCATTGCAAGAGAAATCTATAAACAGTTTGATGACACATGTATTGCAATGCTTGAACAAGATTCATATTATAAGGATCAAAGTAATCTTTCTTTTGAAGAAAGGATAAAAACAAACTACGATCATCCAGATGCTTTTGATACTTCACTTTTAGTTCAGCATCTTACTCTTCTTTTAGAAGGACAGGCTATTGAAAAGCCTATATATAATTTTGAAATACATAATAGAATGGAAGAAACAGTTTCTGTGCAGCCAAAGGAAATTATTATAGTTGAAGGAATTCTTGTACTCCAAGAAAAAGTTCTTCGAGATATGCTGGATATTAAAATATATGTAGATACGGATGCAGACGTTAGGTTTATAAGAAGACTTGTGAGAGATATTAATGAGCGAGGGAGAACAACCGATTCTGTTATAAATCAATATTTAAATGTTGTTAAACCAATGCATGAACAATTTACAGAACCGACTAAAAGGCATGCGGACATTATTATACCTGAAGGTGGACATAACAAGGTAGCTATAGATATAATTACTTCAAATATAAGGCAATCATTACAAAAGTAAGAAACATAAAAGGAATAATTATAAAGTATAAAACATCTCATTTAAGGCTAGAATTAGGCTAAGTGAGGTGTTTTTATGTATAGTAGAAATAATATATCTGGTTCTTCAAATCACAGGAGAGAAGCTCGAAAAAGAAATTGGACGGTAATGGTAATAATAATTCTAATGTTCTCTTTCCTCCTTTGGAAATGTGTATATAATATGTATATTAAGGGACCAGATAGAAAAGCAATGGCAGATGCACAATATACAATAGATGAAAAATATGGTTTGCAATATAGTTTAACTGATTGTAAAGATAATCCCCTTTTGGATTATAATATAAACTATTACGCAATTATTGATCCACTAGATTATTTTAGATTTAATGAATATACTAGCAAATATGACATGCAAGCATTAACCTTTATATTAAGAAATTATAATAGCAACTATGATTTATATAAGATAAATGGTAGTGGTAATGGACAAAAAATAAAATATAAAATTGATGAAGAGACTTATGATAAACTTAAGGATATTAAAGGAGTAAAAGGGTTTTATGCTTATGCAGCCAATGAGGTTACTCGAGATAAGATATGGAAAATTGAAAATTTATTGTCAAATCCAAAATACTATAAAGAGGGGGTTAAAGACCCCATTTTTAAAAGTCCTAATTCTCTAGAAATGCAAATATATAATAAAACCAAAAACAATGAATTTACAAAAATTAGATTTCTTAAAGGCGTTGATGGTGAGATATCTGAAGGCAAAATTATTGAACCTGAAAACAATATTAATGTAAAACTTACCTTAGATAAAGAACTTCAGGATAGTGTTGAAGGTATTCTTCATGAGGATAAATACAAAAAATATGACCAAATTGGTGTTGTACTAATGGAGAGTAGCACTGGCAAAATAAGAGCAATGGCACAAAAAAATGATAGTACCTCAAATGCAAATTTATGTAATGGTTTTTTTGCAGGATCTATTTTTAAAGTTATTGTGGAGGAAGCTGGGATAGATTTAAAGTTAATAGACAAGGATAAAACAATTGCAGTAAAAGGCAATATATTTAAAAAAGCTGATAAGCATAAAATTGGATATGAATATACACTTTCAGAGGCACTATCTGATTCTTCTAATGATATATTCGCTCAATTAGGTTGGAAGATAGGTATTGAAAATATGTATGATTATGCAAGAAAACAAGGTTTATTTAGTAAAGTTTTAAATTTTGAGCAGGAGCAAAGTGGTAAATTAGAGGTAGATCTATCGAGTCCTAAAATTGAAGATACAAGCTTTACGTCTATTGGTCAGACTGCTAGAATAACACCACTACAAGCTATTAGTATTCCTAATACTATCATAAACAATGGGATATATGTACAGCCAACAATAATAGACTCCTTCCTAAAGGGTGATAAAGAAATTTTAGAGAAAATCACTTCTAAAACTTCTCGTGTATTAAAAAGTGAAACTGCGGAGACGATTAAACTTCATATGATGGATGTAGTAAAAACTGGTACAGGAAAACAGGCTTATATTAAAGACATGAACATAGGTGGAAAAACTGGCACTACTTCCTATAAGGATAAGGAAAAAACTAAATCAGATGGATGGTTTGTTGGTTTTTTTCATTGGAAGGGGAAGAATTATTCTATGGTTGTATTTGTAAATAATATCGGGATGAATGTAAATGGTATAGCAGATGAAGAAGGTGGTGGCACGGCTGCTCCAATATTTAAAGAAGTAGTAAATGCACTTAAAAAATAAATTAAATAAATATTTTTTATGTACAGGCAATATTAATAATATAAATCATATTATATTAACAAGCACTATTAGGAGGAACCTCCGTGTTTTTCATGAATTGTTTATTAGATATGATTGGAAATGTTACATTTTTAACAGCTTACATTACTGGTAGTAGTTCATTTCCTCAACCATTAAGTGAAGAAGAAGAAAAATTTTATTTAACAAAGTTAAAACAAGGTGATTTACTAGCTAAAAGTATATTAGTTGAACGGAATCTAAGACTAGTTGCACATATAGTAAAAAAATATTCCTACCCAGGAAAGGATGTAGATGACCTAATATCCATTGGAACTGTAGGACTAATTAAAGCTATTGACTCCTTTGATATAAGCAAAGGAACAAGGCTTGCGACCTATGCTGCCAGGTGCATAGAAAACGAAATACTAATGCTTATTCGCAATAATAAAAAAACAAAAGGTGAGGTGTATTTGCAGGATCCTATTGGAATTGATAAAGAGGGAAATGAAATATCGCTAATGGATGTATTAAGTAGTGATGAAGATTCTATTATTGAGATAGTAGAAAATAAAATACAAATTAAAAAGCTTTATAGTAAGATAAACGTAGCTTTGATGGATAGAGAAAAAATAATAATCCAAATGCGGTATGGATTACTTGATGGTAACCCTCGAACTCAAAGAGAAATTGCATTAATTCTAGGAATTTCTCGGTCTTATGTATCTAGAATTGAAAAGAGAGCATTAAAGAAGCTTTATAAAGAATTAAATAATACTAATAAATCAAAACTTAATTGCTCTAATAAATAGTTATAGAGAATAGAAAAAATAAAAAAAGGAGAATTTTATAATTTCGTCGAATATTAATAAGTCTTCCATATTATAACTTGGAGATGATAAAGTGAAGTATACTGGATTAATTGGAAACAATATACAATACTCAAGATCACCGGAAGTTCACAATGAGTATTACAGACTAAATGGACTTGATTTTAATTACAACTTATATGATTTACAAAAGAATGAAATAAGTTCTTTTATTGAAAATTTAGAAAAAAATAGTATAGTTGGTTTTAATGTAACTATACCTTATAAAGAGCATATTATAAGTTTTCTAGACAAGGTTACGTATCCCGCAAATGATATAGGCGCAGTCAATACAGTTGTATTAAAAAATAATAAACTTATTGGCTACAATACAGATTATCTAGGTTTCATTAAAAGCCTAAAAGTAGAGGGGATTAACTCTCTAAATGGCAAGGCACTGATTATTGGAAATGGAGGTGCGGCAAAGAGTATATTTTTTGCACTTAAAGATTTAGGAATAGAATCAATAGATATTACAGGAAGAGACAAACATAAGATTCTTAACCAATTTTCTAAAATGGATAAATTTGTAGAATTTAATTCAATTATAGATTGTAGCAACTACAATATAATTGTAAATTGTACACCCTTAGGTGGAATAGATCATCTTAAGGAATTTACATTAAAACTGGAAAACGCTTCAGAAAAAAATATATTATACGATTTAAATTATATACCTGAGAAAACATTGTTTTTAAAACAAGGTAAGGAAAAGGGAGCTAAGATTATAAATGGCAAGAATATGCTAAAATTCCAAGCCCATTTTGCCATAGATATTTGGAAAGCTTCATTAAAATAACAGGAGGACAAACAATGATATCACTTAGTGAATTGCTAGAGAAAACTACAGAAGAAAATGCATCAGATTTGCACTTAACAGTTGGTTCCGTACCAATTATTAGAGTTAATGGGCATCTAATACAAGTAGGGAAAGATAAATTAACTCCAGGGGATACTGAAAAATACTCTAGAGAGATTTTACAAGATTCTTATAAAGAATACTATGAAAATGGAGAAATTGATACTTCTTACTCTATTGGAGGTATTGGAAGATTTAGAGTTAATGTTTATAAACAAAGGGGAAGCGATACTATAGCAATTAGAGTAGTTTCCCTAAAAATACCTACGCTCAAACAACTTGATTTTCCGGAGGTTGTTCGCGCACTTACCACAAAGCAAAGAGGACTAGTTTTAGTAACTGGACCTACAGGCAGTGGTAAAAGTACTACACTAGCTGCTATGGTTAATGAAATTAACTCTACTAGAGCATGTAATATTATTACCCTGGAGGATCCTATTGAATATTTGCATAAACATAATAAATCCATCATTAATCAAAGGGAAATTGGGAAAGACAGTAAAAATTATAGAAATGCTTTAAAAGCTATCCTTAGAGAAGATCCAGATGTTATATTAGTAGGCGAAATGAGGGATCTTGAAACAATTTCTATTGCTATTACTGCGGCTGAAACTGGTCATTTGGTTTTCTCTACGCTACATACTATAGGTGCGGCAAAAACAGTAGATAGAGTAGTGGATGTATTTCCTCCACATCAGCAGCAACAAATTAAAGTCCAATTAGCAGCAGTAATGCAAGGAATAGTTTCTCAACAATTAATACCTAAAGTTAATGAAAAAGGAAGGGTAGCGGCCCTTGAGATAATGATATCAACTCCAGCAATTCAAAACCTTATAAGGGAAGGTAAAACGCATCAATTGCAGTCTTGTGTTCAAACTGGTGGAAAATATGGTATGAAAACAATGGACATGTCCATTGCAGATTTATATAAAAAAGGTATTATATCAAAAGATGAGGCAATGACATACTCCGTTGACAATGAAATGATGTTAAGAATGCTATCACTTTAGCAAATAATTAAACTGAGCTAAAAGCATAGATGAATTATTGCTTTTAGCTCCATTTTTACTTTAAAGTTAAGTTTTAATCATATATTAATTAGGTAAGGGTATCTAATTAATATAATATTGCTTTTTTTATATATTGCTATTATACTAAACCTAGAAGAAAATTAACTTTTTAATATTATTATGATTATTATAATGTAGTTTACTAATTCTAAATTAAGTTTATATATACCTACTAATATAGAATAAAATGTATGCAGCTTTAATTGTATTTAAATTTCTAATAAATATTATAAAAAACTCATTTAAATAAGAGGAAAATTTATTTTTTTGTTGAATATATAAAATGAGGTTTCTCTTATAAGGGGGGATAAACTTAATGAATGAACACATAGTGGGAATAGACTTAGGATCAACGAAAATATGCGGAGCAGTTGGTAAGATTGCTAGCAATGGAAAACTTCAGATTATAGGCATTACATCAGTGGTATGTAGTGGTTTAAATAAATCAGTTGTAATAGATATTGATAGTACAGCTGAATCTATAAAGCAATGTATCACACAATTAGAGCGTATGACAGATATACAAATAAGTGAGGTATATATATCACTACCTGGTGGAATTTGCGAACTAGTAAGAAATACTGGAATGATTGCAATATCTTCTGAAGACAGAGAAATTAAACAATCTGATGTGGACAGGGTAATTGAAGCAGCTAAACTTATCTCAGTTCCATCCGACAAAGAAATAGTAGGCGTTGAACCCGAACAATATATTGTTGATGGATATGACAATATCAAAGACCCTAGAGGAATGAGTGGAGTAAGACTAGAAGTTGAAGCACAAGTAGTCATGGCACAATCCACCGTAGTTAGTAATTTGTTAAAAAGTGTAAAATATGCTGGAATTAAAGTTAATGGCATAGTACTTCAACCATCAGCTATTTCGGAGGCAGTGCTTCGAAGAGAAGAAAAGGATATGGGAATAGCAATTGTAGATGTTGGAGCAGAGACTATTGATATCTCAATATACAAGGGTTCAAAAATAAAATATACTTCTATTCTTCAATTAGGTGGAAATAATATCACTAATGATATATCAGTTTGTCTTAAAGTTCCATTTAGCGAAGCTGAAAGATTAAAGCTTAAATATGGAAGTTTAGTCAAAGGCAAAGAAACCGATGTAGAGAAAATTAGGGTTAAAGATTCTTATGATAATTTCACTGATATTGATAATAATTTATTAGTTGATATAATTGAGGCTAGAGCAGAAGAGTTATTAAATTTAATTAAAAGCAACTTATTAAATAGTGGATTTTATAAAGAAATTTCTGGTGTAGTTATAGTTGGTGGAGGTATCTCTTTATTTAGAGGCACCACTGAGCTAAGCAAAGAGATATTCAATAAGTCAGTGAGAATAGGTTCTCCAGATTATGTGGGCGCTGCTAGTCCACTGTACGTTACAGCAGTTGGAATAGTTGTACAAGCTGCTAATAATCTTAAAACTAGTAATAGTTTTTCTGAAGAAATAGATGATGGTAAATGGTCAAAAAAACAAAGTAAAGGTGAAAAAAACCAATTTGTAGCAAAAATTAAAGGGTTTTTTGCAGACTTTTTCTAATAAGGAGGTAGTGTCGTGCTAGATTTTGATGTTGATGTTCAAGAATTTGCTCAGATTAAAGTAATTGGGTGTGGTGGCGGAGGAAATAACGCTATAAACAGGATGATTATGGAGGGACTTAAAAACGTAGAGTTTATAGCTATAAATACAGATAAACAAGCTTTGATTCTTTCACATGCGGTACAAAAAATTCAAATAGGTGATAAACTCACTAAAGGGCTAGGAGCAGGTGCCAATCCAGAGATTGGTATGAAAGCAGCCGAAGAAAGCAGAGATGAAATATCACAAGCTATAAAAGGGGCAGATATGGTGTTTATTACTGCAGGTATGGGAGGCGGTACAGGTACTGGAGCTGCGCCTGTAGTCGCTGAAATTGCTAAATCTATGGGAATACTAACTGTAGGAGTTGTAACAAAACCATTCCCTTTTGAAGGCAGAAAAAGAATGATTAATGCTGAAATAGGAATAAAAACTCTAAAAGAAACAGTAGATACTTTGGTTACAATTCCAAATGAAAGATTATTAACCATGGTAGATAAAAAAACTACATTGATGGACTCCTTTAAAATGGCAGATGATGTTTTAAGACAAGGTATACAAGGTATATCTGATTTAATTACAATACCTGGTCTTGTAAATCTAGACTTTGCAGATGTAAGAACAATTATGCTTGCAAAAGGTCTTGCGCATATGGGTGTTGGTAGAGCCTCAGGTGATAACAGATCCCAAGAAGCAGCAAAGCAAGCTATTTCAAGCCCGCTACTCGAAACTTCTATAGTTGGTGCTACTGGTGTACTTTTAAATATTACTGGTGGAACAGATTTAGGACTTCTTGAAATAAATGAAGCCGCGGAAATTGTTCAAGGAGCTGCAGATCCAGATGCCAATATCATATTTGGTGCAGTTATAGATGAAAATTTAAAAGATGAAATAAGAATAACAGTTATAGCAACTGGCTTTGAAAATGAAAAAATATTAAAAAATAAAACTGTACCAAAGACCAAAGAAAAAGAAAAAGAATTTGTTAAACCTATCGAAGAAGCTGCCTATACTAAAGATTATGAGACTTCTGATTTGGAAATTCCAGCTTTTTTACGAAGACAAAGCAAATAAACAATTTTAATTAATTATAGGTACCTATGCACTTACAATAAAATTTGTAGTGCATAGGTATTTTTTTTATTACCTGTATATTTAAAATAATATGGGAATTAATGGCATTTTATAGAAGAATAAAAATTATATTTGTGGTAAAAAATGACAAAATTTTAATCACATAAGTTATATAATGTTTTTAAAGGAGGAAGGACGAGTGATAGTATATGTAGATGTTCTTATATTAGTAAATTTTATAGTTAATCTATTCATATTGCATGTTACTGTTCAAACATTAAGAAAAAGAGTGAATCTTATGTGGATGTGCCTATCAAGTTTTGTGGGTAGCTTATATGTTTTAACAGTTGTGTACCCAAAGCTTAAATACTTGTCATATATACCTTTTAAAATATTAATAGTTATAGGAATGATTTTAATTGTTTTTAGAGAAAAAAATATTTTATTCATAATTAAGGCTTGTCTAATATTTATATTATATTCAATTCTTTTAGCTGGGATGTGTTTATTTATTCAAATAAGCAATAGTAAGGAAATGTCATTTAATGTAATTATAATAAATTTTCCTTATGAAAAATTACTTCTTTCAGTAATGATAATTTATATGTTGATATATAGGATCGTAATTTTTATAGGGGATAGAAAAAAAATATTAACGCTTATATACACTGTTGATATAATTAATAAAAGTTATAAAAAAACTATTGTAGCATTTTTAGATACAGGAAATGAGCTTCGTGAGCCTGCTACTAATTTGCCAGTATTAATTGTTGAACGGAATATGTTAGATGATGTAATACTAGAAAAAAACAATACCTATTACATTCCCTATACCGTACTAAATGGAACTAGGGGAAGCCTTGTAGGTTTTAAACCAGAGTATATTAATATTCATATTGACAAAAAAACCATTGAAACAAAAGATGTAATTATAGCCTTTTGTGAGGATAAATTAAGCAAAGACAACTACTACAATGCCCTTATGTCAAGGGGAATACTTAATTAAAAGTTCAAAAATTATTATATAAAATAATAGATATAAGGAGGATATTATGTTCAATTTTAAAGTAGTGTTAAACAAGTTGATTGTTAAATTCAAAGTATTTTCAAAAAATTTGTTTTATATAGGGGGGAATGATGCACTACCACCTCCTTTGACTAAGGATGAAGAGGACGAATTAGTGGTTAGATTAGATACCGGTGACAAAAAAGTGAGAGCCACCTTAATCGAAAGAAATTTAAGGCTAGTAGTATATATAGCGAGGAAGTTTGAAAATACAGGTGTGAATGTTGAAGACTTAATTTCTGTAGGAACCATAGGGCTTATAAAAGCAGTTAATACCTTTGACCCTGAAAAGAAAATTAAATTAGCTACATATGCTTCAAGATGTATTGAAAACGAAATTTTAATGTATCTCAGAAGAAATAGTAAAATCAAAACAGAAATTTCTTTTTATGAACCTCTAAATGTTGATTGGGACGGTAATGAATTGTTACTTTCTGATATCCTTGGCACTGACAACGATGTGGTCTACAATATTATTGAAGATGATGTAGATAAACAATTGCTTTGGCTTGCTATGCAACGTTTAAATTCAAGAGAAAAAGAAATTGTGCAACTAAGATTTGGCTTAAATGGAACTACAGAAAAAACACAAAAAGAAGTTGCAGACATTCTTGGAATATCACAATCTTATATCTCAAGACTTGAAAAAAGAATTATAAAAAGATTAAAAAAAGAAATTAATAAAATGGTATAAGGTCCCTTTACGGGATCTTTTTTTGTAATATCATTTTAATTTATACTTAAAACTTCTTATGATTTTATGTTTTATTCTAAGAAATTAATTTTTTTCATTAAAAATGATATTTTTAATGACTAATGAATATAAATAATATAAAGTGTTAGGCATTTTTTTAGATAGACTAGTGCACGTGACTAGCGGTTTTCAAAAACTTATGGGGGGTAATAAATTGGACAGCTTAATGTTTGCTATAAATAACTTAAGACAGATGGAAATTATAGATTTAAATTCAGGGTCAAAAATGGGATACATCAAAGATTTAAAAGTCGATTGTGAAGAGTATCGAATTATCTCAATAATACTTCCAACTCAAAAATCATCTTGGTTTAATAAAAATAATAGCATTGAGATACCTTGGGAAAAAGTAAAAAAAATTGGTGTGGACGTTATTCTTGTAGATGGTAGTGATGCAAATATAGAAAATGAATAACAAGAATACAAATTTAATAAGGTAGCACATAAAAATAAATAACAAGTTATCCTACTTGTTATTTATTTTTATGTGCCTAAAGTATTTTAATTTATAAGAAAAAGTGTATAATGTTATTATATTTGTTAACTATACAAGAAAAAGGGCGTGAAAAGCATTGAAGTGTCCATATTGCAGCTGTGAAGAAAGTAAAGTAGTTGATTCTAGATCAACAGAGGATAATATTGCAACTAGAAGAAGACGCGAGTGTCTAACTTGTTTTAAACGATATACTACTTATGAAAAAGTAGATGATATACCAATTTTAGTAATAAAAAAGGATTTTAATAGAGAATATTTTGACAGAACAAAAATAATAAATGGACTTATGAAGGCCTGTCAAAAGAGACCAGTATCAAGAATGCAAATTGAAGCCATTTGTGATGAGGTAGAAAAACAGTTAAATAATGAAATGCTTACAGAAGTAAAATCTGACTATATCGGAGAAATCATTATGAATATACTAAAGAATGTAGATGAGGTTTCTTATGTGAGATTTGCTTCAGTTTATAGGCAATTCAAAGATATTAATACGTTTATGGAAGAAATAAGGAAATTAATGTCTAAGGAATAAAAACACCCTTAGGCATTTTGTATTTTGAAAAATTAAAATTTTTACACTCTATGTATTTATAAATGAGGTGAAGTAATGAAAAATGAAACTATTAATAATCATGAATTTATAAAATTCCAGTATGAGAATGCTGTGATTTTGTTTTCTACAGCAAAAGCTGACCTAAATTTTAATAAAAATACACAGGAAGGGTTGCTAAACTTAGAAATGATTAAGAAACATTACAAATTACAAGATATAGGCTATTTAAATCAAATTCATAGTGACATAATTGTAAGTTTTGATGGAAATACTAATGATGGAGATGCATTAATATCAGATAGAACTAAAACAGCTATAGGTGTGTTTACGGCAGATTGTGTTCCAGTAATTTTAGTAGACACTAAAAAAGGAGTAATAGCTGCCGTGCATAGTGGATGGAAAGGTACAAAGGCATTAATTGTAAGTAAAACAATTGAAAGATTAGAAGAAAATTATGGCTCAAAAGCTAAGGATATTAGGGTATATATTGGTCCGCATATTGGTGGTTGTTGCTATGAAGTTAGCCCGGAACTAATAGAAGCGTTTACTAGTGAAGATATTTATAGTAATATTAAAATTAGTAATAATAATAAATTGGATTTAGAAAAATGTATTTTGGCACAACTTGTGGACAAGGGTATCAAAGAAGAAAATATTACTACTACCCACACTTGTACTGCCTGTAATAAACAATATGAATTATATTCCTATAGAAATAGTGAAAATAAGCAAGGTAGGATGTTTTCTTTTGTATACTTAACGACCCAGGAGATGATTTAACTCAATAAATTAAGCAGAAAAAGTATGGAGGGATTAGTATGGCTGGAGAAAAAATATTAGTGGTGGACGATGAAGAGCATATTCAGGAGTTAATTAGGTTTAATCTTGAGAAAAGTGGATATAAGGTTATATGTGCTGGCGATGGTATAGAGGCTATAAAACTGGTTAAAGAACAATTGCCACAATTGATGTTACTAGATTTAATGTTGCCTGGAATGGATGGCTTGGATGTGTGTAAGGAAATTAGAAAAGACTCATCTATGGCAAATATGCCAATAATAATGATAACAGCTAAAGGAGAAGAAATAGACAAAATAATAGGACTTGAGTTAGGTGCAGATGATTATATTACAAAGCCATTTTCAGTAAGGGAACTAGTTGCGCGGATTAAAGCTATACTTAGAAGGACCAATATGCAGCTAGTTGAAAAAACTTTCAATATTGGTAATTTGGCTATTGACTTTGGTAAACACGAGGTCATTAAAAGTGAAAGTAAAATTGATTTAACCTTAAAGGAATTTGAGTTATTGGAAATCTTAATAAAAAATAAAGGTAGAGTTATGACACGAGACTTCCTATTAGATAAAATATGGGGCTATGAATACTTAGGAGAAACAAGAACTGTAGACGTTCATATAAGACATTTAAGACAAAAAATTGAAGAGGATGATAAAAATCCAGCATATATTCAAACTATTAGGGGTATAGGATATAGATTTAATTTTGGTGATTAATTATGAAAAAAAAATTAGTTATATATTTGCTCAGTACTGTGATTTTTATATTTGCAATAGTGACTGTTCTATTTGTATCTATTTTTAATTATGAATATCAACAAAATCTAAAAGATAAACTTGAAATAAATAATAATATGATAATTAACTTATTGAAAAGTAATAATTTAAGAGACCAAGAGAAATTTTTCGTAGAAAATTTAGCGCATTCGGAGTTAAGAGTAACCTACATAGATAAGAAAGGCAAAGTTATTTATGATTCATCTGTAAATGCAGAAACTATGGGCAATCACAATGATAGGCAAGAATTAATAGAGGCACGAAAAAGTGGCAGTGGATTTTCAGTGAGATATAGTTCATCTACTGAGAAGAATATGATGTATTTTGCCACTACTTTTGATGATGGTCTTATTATTAGAAGTTCTATGCCTATTGAAATTGTAAATGGTCTAGGTAGTAAATATTTTAAGCTTTACATATTGGCCATATTATTTTGTGCGATAATGTCAATTTGGTTTTCTCTAAAACTATCCTATATTATAGTAAAACCTATTACAGACTTGATTTTTATTACTTCAAGAATTAGTAAGGGGGAAATCCATAGAAGAGCCAGGACATTATCAGGTGGCGAAATAGGGCAACTAGCAAAGAACTTTAATGAGATGGCAGATAAACTAGAGTTCACTTTAAATGAGGTTACAGACAAGCAAAACAGGCTAGAGGCTATTTTGCAAAGTATGGATAGTGGAGTTATTGCTGTTGATAGGAAAAATAAAGTCATAATGATTAACCCCTATGCTAAAAAAATGTTTGGAATCACAAAAGATATTATAGGAGAAAATCTTCTAGATAATATAAGAGATTTTCAATTAGAAGATATCTTCCATCAAAGTGATGATGACTATAAAGAAATAAAGATAGTTTGGCCACAAGAAAGAGAACTCAGAATAAAAACTGCAGACATAATAAACAGAAGTCAGCATATAGGAACTGTTGCTGTGGTTCAAGATATTACAGAAGTGAAAAAATTAGAGAAAATGAGAACGCAGTTTGTTGCTAATGTTTCCCATGAACTTAAAACGCCGCTAACATCTATTAAAGGCTTTGCTGAAACCCTAAAATATGTGGATGATGTGGAGACAAAGGAAAAGTTTTTAAATATAATCAATGAAGAAGCCGAAAGATTAACTAGATTAATTACAGATATTTTAACACTTTCACATATAGAACAACAAAAGGAAATCAAAAAAGAAAAAATTGATGTTAATAAAATTATAAGAGATGTTTACAATCTAATGAAAAACACAGCAGATGTAAAAGGAATCCAGTTATCAATTGAGCAGAACAGTATAAAAGCATTGCTAGGTGATGCTGATAGGTTTAAACAAATGTTAATTAACTTAGTAGGTAATGCAATAAACTACTCAGAAACAGGTGATAGTATTTGCATTGGAACAGAGGTCTACGATGATAGATTCATTCTATGGGTTAAGGATACTGGCGTTGGAATAGCTAAAAAACAAATTCCACGTATTTTCGAAAGATTTTACAGAGTGGATAAGGCTCGTTCTAGATCGAATGGTGGCACAGGTCTTGGCCTTGCTATTGTTAAGCATATAGTACTTCAATTTAACGGGAAAATATATGTTGAAAGTGAGCTTGGACTAGGTAGTAAATTCATAGTTGAAATTCCGTACAATGAATAGAAATAAAACTGTACAATTATTATTGGGATAGCTTTATTTTTATTCATTGTAAAGTTTAATTAACATTAGTTAAACTTTAATTAACTTTTTCATAATACAAAATTAACCTTCGGGGTATAATATTATAAGTGTAATGAATAGCTAATAAAGAACTTAAAATAAGTGAACGGGGGAATTATCAATGAAGAAAAAAAGTTTAAAATTAATGGTAGCTACACTAGCAGTTGTAATGACAGCAGGAATTTTCACGGGTTGTGCAGATAAAACAGCTAAAACTGCACCTGGAACTAAAAACACTGAATTATCCGGTTCAATAACTGCAGCAGGGTCGACTGCACTTCAGCCTTTAGCAGAACTCGGTGCTAAAAATTTCCAAGATAAAAACCCAGGAGCAACTGTAAATGTCCAAGGTGGCGGAAGTGGTACAGGACTTAAATTAGTGTTAGAAAGTAGTGTAGAAATAGGGAATTCAGATATATATGCAAAAGACAAAGCAGGAATTGATGCTACTGCATTAAAAGATCACAAGGTATGTGTTATAGGAATTGCGGCGGTAACAAATCCAAAAGTTAAAGTAGACTCTTTAACAAAGAAGCAATTATTAGATATATTTACAGGAAAGATAAAAAACTGGAAAGAAGTTGGCGGAGCTGACATCGCAGTTACAGTTATAAATAGACCAGCATCTTCAGGAACTAGAGCAACATTTAAACAATTTGGATTAGATGGCAGGGAAGAAGTGGCAGGATTAACTTCGGATTCAAGTGGAGCTGTTAAAGGAATGATTACAAAAACAGATGGAGCAATAAGCTACTTAGCATTATCATACTTCTCTGATGCAGCTAATAAACAAGGCTTAAACGTATTGAAAATTGATGGTATTTCTGCAAATGCAGAAAACATAAGCACAGATAAATATAAAATTTGGGCATATGAGCATATGTACACTAAGGGTGAACCTACAGGATTAACAAAAGCATATTTAGATTATATGATAAGTGATGAAATGAAAGCAGGAATAAAAAAACTAGGATATATCCCAATGGCAGATATGAAGGCTAAAAGAGATTAATGTTCTCAAAAGGCTGGGTAAAACCAGTCTTTATTTGCATTAACTTATATCCGTCGGTGCTTATCCTATTAACGATTTTAGAAGGAGTTTTATACCCACCACCGAAGTTTTATTTTTTCTCGGGTAGCAAGTTCTCATTTATGGAAGATGGCGAACTTTCCTTCTGAAATGTGGTTAAAATAATTTTTCGAGGTAAAATGATATGAAAAAAATATTTTTAAAACTTAAAAATGAATATCTAGGACGCGGTTTTGCAATGTTTTGTGGTGCGATTATAGTCATTCTTACCTTTTCAATCATATTATTCCTAACTACTAAGGGCCTCAGTACCTTTATAAAGCATGGATATTCAATATTTCATTTTATATTCTCAGGGGCATGGAATCCAGAGGGTAGCGGAGAATCACTATCTCCTCAATTTGGAACTTTGATATTTATTCTTGGGTCAACAGTGGTTTCTTTCCTTGCAGTGCTAGTAAGTGCACCAATAGGGGTAGCACTAGCTGTATTTATGAATGTAATTTCACCAAAACTCGGCACAAAAGTTCTTCAACCTGCCATTGAGTTATTTGTGGGAATACCTTCCGTTGTTTATGGCTGGATAGGAGTAAGTGTATTAGTACCTATTATTAAGATTTTTTTTGGAGGAATAGGATTTAGTCTACTTGCAGGAGTACTAGTTATTAGCGTAATGATTTTACCAACGATAACAAGTATTTCTTCAGATGCTATAAAAACTATACCTAAAGATTATATAGAAGCATCCTATGGACTTGGAGCAACTAGATGGCAAACTATAATTAAAGTAATTATTCCAGCAGCTAAAAGTGGAATATTAACAGGCATAGTCCTGGGAGTTTCAAGAGCATTTGGAGAAGCACTAGCAGTGCAAATGGTTATAGGAAACTCAGTTACCTTCCCTAAGGGTTTACTTGGAACCACAGCTACATTAACAAGCATACTAACTATGGATATGGCAAATACAATTTATGGTACAGCATGGAATGACGCATTATGGTCAATGGCGCTATTATTATTATTAATATCCTTTATATTTATACTTCTAATTAGAAAACTTGGAAAAAGAGGTGATATATAATGAGTTCTAAAGTTAAGGATAAAATAGCAACTATAGTTTTATATATAATTTCTGCCTTAGTGATTCTTTTGCTTATAAGTCTTATAGGCTATATAATATATAATGGGAGACAATCATTAAATTTAAAATTTTTATTCGGTGAACCCAAAATCGGTGAAGCCGGTGGAGGAATTGGACGTCAATTATATAATTCAATACATTTGCTCTTAGTAACCCTAATAATTACAGTACCTCTAGGGGTAGGGGCTGGAATATATTTAGCTGAATACGCAAAAGAGGGAAAGTTATTAAATATTATAAGATTAAGTATTGAAACTATGGCTTCCTTGCCTTCTATAGTAGTAGGATTATTCGGGCTATTAGTTTTTGTTAACATGACAAAATGGGGATATTCTCTTATTGCTGGAGCGCTCGCTATAACTATAATAAATTTACCGGGTATGACTAGAGTTTGTGAGAATGCTATTAAAGCTGCCTCATTTGGTGTTAAAGAAGCCAGTTTAGGACTGGGTGCTACCAGGTGGCAGACCATTAAAAATGTTGTATTACCTTCTGCAATGCCTCAAATTCTAACAGGTATTATACTAGCAGCAGGAAGAATATTTGGAGAAGCAGCAGCCTTGCTTTATACTGCTGGTATGAGTGCACCAATTTTGAACTTTACTAATATAAGCCTAACCAGTAAAGCTTCAGCTTATAGCTTATTAAGGCCTGCTGAAACTTTGTCTGTCTATATATGGAAACTAAATTCTGAAGGAATGGTGCCTGATGCTGCTAAGATAGCAAACGGAGCTTCAGCAGTTTTAATAATAGCAGTGCTTATATTTAATGTATCTGCAAGAATAATCGGAAAAAAATTATATGAATCTCACACAGGAAGTAAATAGGGAGGGACCAACATGGGAATAGTTATAGCAAAGAATTTAAATCTATATTATGGAAATGTTCAAGCGCTTAAAAATGTAAGTATTGATATAGAGAAAAATTCAGTTACTGCACTTATAGGACCATCAGGTTGTGGTAAGTCAACATTTTTACGGACTATTAACAGAATGAATGATTTAATAGATTCTGTTAAAATAGATGGAGAAGTTTTATACGAAAATAAAAACATATACAGCTCGGACTATGATGTTATAGATTTAAGGAAAAAAATAGGGATGGTGTTTCAAAAGCCTAATCCTTTCCCTATGTCAATATACGATAATGTAGCTTATGGCCCTAAAATTCACGGCCTAACTAATAAAAAAGAACTTGATGAAATTGTAGAGGATAGTTTAAAGGGGGCTGCCCTTTGGAATGAAGTAAAAGACCGGCTTAAAAAGAGTGCACTAGGGTTATCTGGTGGACAGCAACAACGTTTATGTATAGCTAGAACTTTGGCTGTACAACCTGAAGTTTTATTAATGGATGAACCAACCTCTGCTTTAGACCCTATTTCCACATTAAAGGTTGAAGAATTAATGGATGTGCTTAAAAAAAAGTATACAGTTATTATTGTTACTCATAATATGCAGCAAGCAGGTAGAATTTCTGATTATACCGCATTTTTTCTTAATGGAGAAATAGTTGAGAATGGTAAAACAGAAAATATATTTTATAAACCTCAAGATAAAAGAACAGAGGATTATATTACAGGAAGATTTGGTTAAAATATAAGAAGGAAGGTGATAATATGGCAAGAAAAGTATTTGAAGCTAGTCTTGAAGAGCTTCATAATGATTTAATTAGAATGGGAAGTATGGTGGAAAAACAAATTCATGACTGCATCGATGCCTTAGTTAATCAAAACGTTGAAAAGGCTGAAAGAATAATGGTAAATGATGACATAGTTGATGCACTGGAACGAGAAATAGAAGACAAGGCAATAAGATTAATTGCCATGCAGCAACCTTTAGCAATAGATTTAAGAAATATTTTTACTACAACAAAAATAGTAACAGACCTTGAGAGAATGGCGGATTATGCTGTGGACGTTGCTAAAATAACCGTAAGATTAAAAGATGAAAAGTATATAAAGGAATTAATAGACATACCTAGAATGGCTGAGATAGTAATACTTATGATAAGGGACTCCTTGGACGCTTATGTGGCAGGGGATGTTGAAAAGGCATATGAAGTTTGCAAACGAGACGATCAAGTAGACGATATTTATAAGGAAGTATTTGCAGAACTTCTACAATTAATGTTTAAAAATCAAGAGACAGTAACTCAAGCTACGCAGTTTTTATTTATTTGTAAGTGGCTAGAAAGAATTGCTGATCATACTACAAACATATGTGAATGGACAATTTATTTAGTTACTGGAGAAAAAGTTAATTTAAACGAATAGTTTTTACGTGAAATACAAAAGCTACAATTACAATAAATATGAAAACATAGTTAGCCATATTTATACGGCATTAGCTATATATTTAAAATTTTGTAGTGGAGTAGTGATTATGAAGAAAAAAAGATTAAAAACACTTTGGCTAATCTTTAGCATTACAATTGCTATGTTAGGTGTAGGATGCAAAAAAGATGCAGAAACCAAAGACCAGAAGCCTAAGAACATTAGAATAATTTGTGAGGACACAGTTTTTCCCATGGTAAATGATTTAGTACGGGATTATAATTTAAATAATGACCCTGTAGTTACTGTGGAGTCTGTTGACAGAGAAAGTGCTTTTAGTAAACTGAAAAATTCTAAAGTGGATATATTAATTGGATATGTTCAGTCAGATAATAAGGAAATTGATTCTGAGATGCTAGCTTATGATGGTATTGGCATTATTGTTAACGCCACTAATAAAGCAAATAGTATTGGAACTTCTGACTTGAAAAAAATATATACCGGAAATATAGTAAACTGGGAAAAGTTAAAGGGTGAATCAAAAACGATAGTCCCTGTAGCTTTTAAAAATATTATGAATTCAGTTCAGTATGAATTTGATATAAAAATAATGGATACTCCTGTAAAAGAACAAATGAGTAGTAATATGCAGTATGTAGGAAGTATAGAAGAAATGAAAAATTTTGTTGCTCAGAATAAAAATGCTATAGGTTTTATGCCTGGACAGTGGTATAATAAAGAGAGTGTGTTTTTAAAATTAAATGGGATTGACATTACGACCTCAAATTTAAAGAATAAACTGTATTCTTTAAGATTTCCAATACAAATGTGTTACTCCAAAGAAAAAAAAGATAGTCTAAAGGAGCTTTTTCAGTATTTTAAAAGTGAAGATTGTAAAAAGATTATAAGAAAATATTGCATAGAAGCATTTTAGTACCTCCTTCTTAGGAGGTATTTTTATTCTGTAGTAAATTATTTATTAATCACAAATTTTCTAGTAGGAGTACGTGAAAAAGCGCAAAATTTGCGATATATGCACTTTTTCTTCTTTTAAAGACTAATAACGTTGACTTAAATATTGAATTCATGTAATATAACTTAATGGAATGCTATAATTTATTATTAAACTAATTGGTTTTTTTAAATTAAATATTAAATATTTAGTACTATATACTTAAAAAAAATATTTAATTTTAGTATAATATTTCTAATTCCTCATAAAGCCTTTTAAATGAAAGGTTATTGTTAAACAGGAGGTAAAAATGAAAAATCAGATATCTAAGATACTTCCAGGAAGTATTGCAGAAGAAATTGAGTTAGAAGTGGGAGATAGATTAATTAGTATAAATGGCAATGCTGTAATAGATATTATAGATTACAAATTTTTAATTACAGATGAACTTATATCAATTGAGATTGAAAAGGCTGACGGTGAGGTTTGGGAGATTGAAGTTGAAAAGGAATATGATGAAGATTTAGGAATCCAATTTGTTGATGCCATTTTGGATAAGCCAAAGAGTTGTCATAATAAATGTATATTCTGTTTTATTGATCAATTGCCAGAAGGAATGAGAGAAACACTTTATTTTAAGGATGATGATTCAAGGTTATCGTTTTTCCAAGGTAATTTTGTAACCTTAACCAATATGAAGGAAGAAGACATTGAAAGAATAATTCGATATAAGATAAGTCCTATTAATGTGTCAGTTCACACTACTGATGCAGAGCTTAGAAAGATAATGTTAAACAATAAATTTGCTGGAGATGTTTATGATAGGTTAAAGAGGCTGGCTGAAGCTTCCATTAAAATCAATTGTCAAGTGGTTTCGTGTCCTGGCATTAATAATGGACCTGAACTTATAAAAACAATTGAAGATTTATATAAGCTTTATCCAAGCATTGAAAATTTAGCGGTTGTACCCGTTGGGATAACTAAGTATAGAGAAGGCTTATTTAATTTGACTTTGTATGATGAAAATACTGCAAGGCAAGAAATTGAATGCGTAAAGGAATTACAAGAAAAATACATTAACGAAATCGGATCGCCTTTTGTAAGGTTGTCAGATGAATTTTACGTTACAGCAGGTATTGATGTTCCAGAGGAAGATTTCTATGATGGTTATGATCAGTTAGAAGATGGAATTGGTATGATAAGGATGCTTAGAAACGTTATTGATGAAGATGTAGCAGACCTTGAGCTAAATCATAGTGGGAAATTCACCTTTATAACAGGGCAATCAGCCTATGCAGAAATACTAAAGGTAGCTGAGAAAATCACTACAACTAATAACAAAATTAATATTAATGTTAAAAAAATAGTAAATCATTTTTTTGGAGAAACTATTACAGTAGCAGGTCTTTTAACGGGAAAAGATATAATTAATCAGCTAAAGGACGAAAAACTAGGGGATTATATAATAATTCCTAGCAATATGTTGAAAAGTGGATATGAATTAGGAGATTACGATCAGCAAATATTCTTAGATAATATTACGGTAAGTGATTTAGAAAAAAGTTTAAATATAAAAGTTTTAATATGTGATTATTCAGGAGAAGATTTAATCCATATAATAAACCAAAATAGTCGGGAGGCAGAATAATGGCAAAACCAATAGTAGCAATAGTAGGAAGGCCTAATGTAGGTAAATCTACCTTATTTAATAAGTTAGCAGGTAAAAGAATATCAATAGTTGATGATAAACCAGGTGTAACAAGAGACAGAGTGTATGCAGATGCGGATTGGCTTAGACACAATTTCACACTGATTGATACAGGTGGTATTGAAATTGAAAGTCAAGATATTATTTTAGCACAAATGAGAAGACAGGCACAAATAGCTATAGAAACATCAGATGTTATAATATTTATTGTAGACGGTAAGCAGGGCCTTACAGGTGCAGATTATGAAGTTGCTCAAATGCTTAGACAAAGCAAAAAACCAATAGTATTGGTTGTAAATAAAATAGATCATCTTCAACTAGAAGCAAATGCCTTTGAATTCTACAATTTAGGTATAGGAACCCCCTTTGCTATTTCTGCAACTCAAGCACTTGGACTTGGAGATATGTTAGATGAGGTAGTAACGCATTTTGATAGTGTCTATTCACTAGCAGAAGATGAAGAATATATTCAAGTTGCAGTGGTAGGTAAGCCGAATGTTGGTAAATCATCATTGATAAATAGAATGCTTGGAGAAGAAAGAAATATAGTAACTGATATCGCAGGTACAACTAGAGATGCAATTGATAGTAAAATTGAAACGCAGGAAGGAAAATTTGTTCTTATAGATACTGCAGGAATAAGAAGAAAAAGCAAAGTAGAAGAAGGCATTGAAAGATATAGTGTTATTAGATCCTTAGCAGCAGTGGAGAGAGCTGATGTAGTTATACTTATGTTAACTGCTACAGAGGAATTAAGTGATCAAGATGAGAAAATTATAGGGTATGCTCATGAGATGAAAAAAGCTATTTTAGTAATAGTAAATAAATGGGATCTTATTGAAAAAGATGATAAAACTATGCTTGAGTATAAAAAGAGAATACAAGCAGGGTTAAACTTTATGGCATATGCACCATATTTATTTATATCTGCAAAAACAGGCCAAAGAGTGCATAAGGTACTTTCAACAATAAAAGAATGCTATGAAAATTATTCGAAAAGAATTTCTACAGGCATACTTAATGAGGTTGTAAATAAGGCTGTATTAATGAAAGAACCTCCAACAGTAGCAAATAAGAGATTAAAAATATTTTATGTTACTCAAGTAGCTTCTAAACCACCAACATTTGTGTTCTTTGTAAATAATGAAAATTTATTGCATTTCTCTTATGAAAGATATTTAGAAAATCAATTGAGAAATAGCTTTGAATTTTTGGGAACAGGTATAAAGCTTATATTTAGGGAAAGGAAGGAATAGAATGTTAAAAGTTGCTTTTTTAGGTGGTGGTAGTTTCGGTAGCGCATTGTCTATAATGCTTGCCAAAAAAGGAATTAATGTTAACATATGGGATAGAAAAATTAGTGTAATTGATGATATTAACATCAAAAGAGAAAACGTTAAATATTTACCCAAGGTTATCGTGCCAGCAGGAGTAACAGCATTCATTGATATAGAAAAGGCTATATGTGATAGCGACATAATTGTGTTATCAGTTCCATCCCATGCAATAAGAGAATTAAGTGTGATGATAGCACCACACTTAAAACAAAATCAAATTGTGGTTAGCATTGCAAAAGGAATCGAAGAACATTCATCAAAAAGAATTTCACAGGTTATAGAAGAAGAAATTCCGAGTAACCCTATAGTAATACTTTCAGGTCCTAGTCATGCAGAAGAGGTTGCCTTAGAGATACCTACAACAGTAGTAGTTACTTCTAAAAAAATGGAGTATGCAAAGATAGTTCAAGATGTATTTATGACCAGTAAATTTAGAGTTTACACTAATGAAGACATTATTGGAGTAGAAATAGGTGGAGCAGTTAAAAACATTATTGCACTAGCAGCAGGCGTGTCAGATGGAATAGGCTATGGTGATAATTCTAAGGCTGCACTTATGACAAGAGGAATGAGTGAAATTATAAAAATAGGCACTGTGCTTGGCGGTAAAACTGAAACTTTCTATGGATTAACAGGTATGGGCGATCTTATCGTAACTTGCACTAGTATGCATAGTAGGAATAGAAGAGCCGGTATTTTAATTGGAAAGGGTGTTCCAATGGAGAAAGCTTGCGAGGAAATAGGAATGGTGGTTGAAGGTATAAAAGCCACAAGAGCCTTTTATGAACTTAAAGAAAAAGCGCAAGTTTCTATGCCTATTACAGATGTGCTTTACAAAGTACTATTTGAAGGTAAAGACCCTAAAGATGGAGTACATGAACTTATGTCAAGAAATAAAAAAGATGAGGTTTAACCACATTTTATAAAGTCATTAATAGTAAAACCCAGTTTTTCATTAAGAAGTTAATGAAAAACTGGGTTTTTTATATATTTTCAATCTGTAGTAATAATTTATTGTTATATAAAATATATTTATAATGGTAATAATAATTATTGGGAGGGTATATCTTGGATAATTTTGATATATACAAAGATATAGCAGAGAGAACGCAAGGGGATATTTATGTAGGTGTTGTAGGTCCAGTAAGAACTGGAAAATCAACATTTATAAAAAGGTTTATGGAGCTTATGGTAATTCCTAGAATAGATAATCCTCATAAAAAAGAAAGAGCAAAAGATGAACTGCCTCAAAGTGGTTCAGGAAAATCAATTCATACCACTGAACCTAAATTTGTACCCAACGAAGCAGTTGAAATTGATTTTGACGGTGGTACTAAACTCAAAGTTAGAATGGTTGATTGTGTTGGATATATTGTTAAAGGAGCGGTAGGATACGAAGAAGGGGAGACACCTAAAATGGTTACAACTCCTTGGTACGACTATGAGATTCCATTTGAGGAAGCGGCAGAGCTTGGAACAAAAAAAGTAATAAATGAGCATTCAACTATTGGTCTTTTAATTACTACAGATGGTTCTATTACAGGTATAAAAAGAGAAGAATATTTAGAAGCTGAAAAAAGAGTAGTTGATGAACTTAAAGCCATTAATAAACCTTTCATAGTGGTGTTAAATTCTAAAAATGCAGCTGCGCCTGAAACAGAATCTTTAGCAAGGGAATTGGAAGAAAAATATGATGTTCCAGTTCAAGTTATGGATGTACTAAATATGAAAGAAGAGGATATAGCTAATATATTCCAAAGAATTCTTAGAGAATTCCCAGTTAAAGAAATTAACATAGATATGCCTGAATGGATTGAAAACTTAAGTTCTAAGCATTGGGTGAAAATTAATTTTATGAAATTCTTAAAAGATATGTGCAAGGATATTTTTAAGGTTAGGGATATAAATAAATCTCTACTCAGTTTTAAGGAGGTCGATTTTTTAGACTCTGCAAGACTTGATGAAATGAATATGGGAGAAGGCACTGCTAGAGTTAATATAATTCCTAAACATGAATTATTTTACAAAATACTAGGTGAAACTTGTGATTGCGAAATAAAAGGTGAAAATGATTTATTAACATTAATGGGCGAATTCTCTAAAGCAAAAGTGGAATATGATAAAATTGCAGATGCACTAAGAGATGTTAAAGAAAAAGGCTATGGCTTAGTGGCACCACAGCTTTCAGAAATGACCTTAGAAGAGCCTGAAATGATACAGCATGGTGGTAGATATGGAGTTAAACTAAAGGCTTCAGCGCCGTCGTTACACTTTATTAAGGCTAATATAACCACAGAAGTATCTCCTATTATGGGTACAGAAAAGCAAAGTGAAGAATTCTATAATTCAATATTAGAACAGTTTGAGAACGATAAATCTCAAATTTGGCAGAGTAATATGTTTGGTAAATCTTTAGAAGTATTGGTTAAAGAGGGTCTTCAAAATAAATTATTTAAGATGCCTGATGATGTTCAAATAAAAATTCAAAAGACGCTACAAAGAATTATAAATGAAGGTAATGGAAGCTTGATATGTATTATACTATAATAATATTTTTTATTATTTAGTAGTTTTGAGTTATAGGGAACATTTCTTATAACTCAAAACTAAATTTAATCTTGAATCAATCTAAAATTTCATGCTATAATAAAGTTGTTAACTGGGTGTAGCGCAGTTGGTAGCGCGCATGAATGGGGTTCATGAGGTCGCAAGTTCGACTCTTGTCACTCAGACCATCCTAGGTATACCAACGGTTTGAAGGTGTTTTAAACTGTTAATCTCATAAAATAGACCACATGATTAAATTTCTTAGGAGATTTTAATTAGGTGGTCTATTTTGTTTTTTTGTTGTGCTAGGAGGGTATATAAATGAGAAAAGAATTAAAAATTAAACCTTTATCCAAAAAAACTTTAAAAGACGCATTTAAGGAATTTATATTACACTGTAGAGTTAAAAATCTTGCAGATGCAACACTGACTTTTTACGAGGAATCTTATAATCGATTTACTAAATTTTATACTGATGATAATTTGGTAAAGGATATTACAAAGCAAACAGTAGATTATTTTATATTAAATCTTAAAAACACAGAACTAGAAAGCTCTATATCTTTTAATACTGCAATAAATGGTGTAAGAGTAATGTTATATTACTTCATGAAAATGGGTTACTTAGAAGACTTTAAAATCCCATCTATGAAGCAGGACAAGAAAATTAAAGAAACCTATACAGAACAGGAAATAAAGATAACTTGTAAAATCCGATTTAAATGAAACTGATTTTGTTAATTTTAGGAACTGGACTGTTATCAATACACTTTTAGCCACGGGGATGAGAGTTAGAACATTAATAAACTTAAAAATAAGTGATGTTGATTTAAAGAATCAATTATTGCATTATAGCACAACTAAAAATAGATATCATCAAATAGTTCCGGTTTCTCGGACTTTAACAAATGTATTGAAAGAATATATAGATATTAGAAATGCAAATGAAGAAGATTGGTTATTTTGTAGTAGATATGGGGAGAAGCTTACAAATAATGCAATTCAACATAGTCTAATAAAATACAATAATAAGCGTGGGGTAATGCGAACAGGAATTCATTTATGGAGACATACATTTGCTAAAATTTGGATTATAAATGGCAAAGGTGATCCCTTTAGACTCCAACAAATTTTAGGACACGCAGATTTATCTACAGTAAAAGAATATATGGATTTATTTCTGGTGGATTTACAAAAGGACTTTGATTTAATTAACCCATTAGAACTTATGCAACCTACAACAAATAAAGGGAAATACGTAAAGATAAAAAAATAAAGGCTACGAAGTTCATACCTTCAAGCCTTTGGAAAAAACTGAATATAGATTAATGATTCCTTCTATAAACATCGTATACTTATTATAATTCGAAAAAATAATAAGTGCAAGAGGGTTTTGTTTCCTATACCCTAAAATAAGGTGATAGGTTAGTTGTATAAGCACTAGAGCAACTCTAAATAATTCTAGTAGGTGACATTAAGCCGATGCTATAAAATTAATGGGGAGTTATAGTATTTAAGCCTATTTGTACGTTTCACCCTTAGCAGGGTATAAGTGTCCTGTTTAAATATTACTTAGGGTGGTTCGCTATTAGTCGCAAGACAAGGGTGTAATATAATCATGGACAAGCAGTATAAGTATATGAGTATGTATGGGAATAGAGTGCATATAAAAGTATTACAACAAATAGGCTTTCGAGAGACTTCAACATCAACCAAATATTAATGTTATCCTAATTTTTTTAGGGTAACTACGTCGTGCTTAACATTCCCAAATATTAGAAGTTCAAGTTCGTAATGTCAAGTGAAATAGTAAACATAGCACAATAATTTTAAGCTTGAGGTTAGAAAAATCTAGCTTTAGGATTTTTATTTTACATAAAGAAGCAAGAACTGTTCTTTTATACTTAATTTACAAATATTAAAGGAACAAATAGTTTTGTGTTGAATCTAGTAGTAAATTAACATTATATAAATAATGTTAAACCAAAATATTCTAGGAAGGTACTATAATGTTAAAAACAATAATTACAAGAAAATCAGATGATGTGGTATCAAATATTGTGGACACATCCAAAGTAGTAGAAAATGGACTATTAGTAAAGGATTCAACAGGTGAATATATTATAGGGTGTATGGGAGAGTGCAATCAATATAATAATGTCGAAACACTAGATATAATAGCACCACAAAAATATAAATATACGGTGCCTGAAGGATTTATAGTAGACCAAAATTATAAACCTTACATATCTACAGAAATGCAAATTATAGCAATACAAAATGCATTAAAGGAAAATCAAAATGCTATAAATTCATTATTGAAGGTGTAGAAAATGAGTAAATTATATAATTATTTTGTATCATGTTGGAAAATTAATTCTGGATTTACCACTACTAATTTAGATAACGCAGTAGCTAAGAACTTAATAACAGCAGAAGAAAAAATCACAATAGAAGCTATGGAAAAAGCTATGATTTAGGAAAATACTGCGATAAAAAATGTTGTAAAGTACTTATTAGAAAGTGTGCTCTTACTTAGTAATTATTCTGCACACATCTAGACAAGCCCTCATAATATATGGTAAATACAATATAGGAGGTTTTATATATGTCTAAATGTAGAAAGTCAAATGAAATTCCTGATGAATTAATTGAAGAATTGCTTAATATAATTAATAGAGATAATATAGATAATAATAGATGTAGGTGTCACAATAGATGTAGATGTGAAGATAGGTTTGAAGATGATAGATTTTTTGATAATACTGATTGGTGTCCTGGTTGTGCCAATAGTTTTAATGATGGTTTTGATGGTTTATTCGGCGGTTGTAATAGATGTAACCAATGCAATAGATGCAATAGACGCAATAGATGTAACCGTTGTAATAGGTGTAGGTAGACAAGCCATTAGTTTTCGCAAAAAAGTAGCAGATGAGCTTAAAGTTTAAAATAAGTTAATGAAGATACCTATGGAGTATTCTATAGGTATCTTCATTGCAATATCTTAATCTAAGAGAAAAATAATAATAGATTTCATATGAAAACTAATTTAAGGCAAAATCTTTCTATTAAGCGCTGCAAGCAATAAAAGTTTAAAGTGTTTTGTTTTGCTACGATTTAGGAAACTATAGCGACGTAACTAGAAAATAAAATAATAAAATTAAGGGCACCTGAGAGGGTGTCTTTTATATTACATTAAAATGGAGATGTCTTGAAGCTATTTGCAATTATATACAATCATAATCCTACTTTCACTACAATTATTAGTGGAAGGAGGGATATTATGACACAATTGAAAGAAATAACACAAAAAATTGAAGAACTCAGAGCTTTAATGCATCAGTTAATGAATGAAAAAGAAAAGTTAACTGACCCAGAATTAGTAGTGCTTAGTCAAAAGCTAGATGATCTACTAAACGAATATGATAGATTAATAAACAGAAGTTAATAATTTATCGTATCAAATCAATAAGTGCACAGCAATTAAGAGGACTTTAATAGTCCTCTTTCTAATTTTAAGAATTACATAAAGGTAGGTGAAATAAATGAACAGTGAAACAGTAGAAATTAAAATAAATGAACATGAGGAGAAGATAGATAAACATGATTGTAGAATTATGAGTTTAGAGAAAGACACTACAAAGCAAGATACCCAAATCACTCAATTGTGTAAAAGTATAGAAAAATTAACAGACATGATAGAAAAAAAACTAGATAAAACTGGAGATTATAAATGGATTATTGCTTCAATTTTGATGTCGATAATCTTTTTTTTATGTTCAAAAATAATGGGTTAAGGAGGGAAAAATATAAAATGAGTAATAAAAGACCAGTAATGTATTTACAAAATGACGAACGGTGGGGTTGGATAAGATATTCTTCAAGAGGTGATTCAAGTCAAACTATTGGTTCAAGTGGTTGTGGCACTACAAGTATGGCTATGGTGTTGGCAACACTTGTAAGTAATAGTATAACACCAAAAGAAACTTCAGCAGATGCTTTGGCAAATGGATATAGAACTAATAATGAAGGAACTGATTGGAGTTATTTTGCTCATGTTGCTAAGAAATATAATTTAAAATTTAAGCAAACAGAAAATATAAATGAAATGCTCGAAGCTGTTAAAAATGGTGCTTATGCAGTTTTAAGTATGCAACCACCAACTTTTACTAGATATGGACATTTTATAGTTGCGTGGAGTTTTGACGGTAATGTTGTAAGTGTCAATGACCCTGCAAGTACATCAAGAACGAATCAAACATGGAATCCTAATATATTTAGAAATGAATGTGGACAATGTTTTATATTCTATCCAAATAATACAATTACTACTCCACAAAAGAAATCAAGATATTGTGGGGCATGGCAGATTTTTTATAATAATATCACAGGCACAAAAGCAAAAATTAGTGAAGATGGTTTTTATGGTACTAATACACAAAAATCGTTGGATTTTCTTCTTACATATATTAAGCAAGGGAAAAAATTCAAGTATTGTTATGAGTTCCAGTGTTGGTTTAATAAAATTACAGAGACAAAATTAAAGATTGCCGAAGATGGTTATTGGGGTACAAATACAGAAAAAGCATTCATAACTATGAATAACTTAGTTAAAGCATAAATAAAGTAAAAGAAAATTTAGGAGGTTTTTATAAATGGATAAATCAAGATTTAAAAATGTGGGATTATGGGTTTCAATATTTGCATTTATAGGATTAATTCTTGGTAATTATGGACTATATTCAGTAATAGGATTAACAGCAGTTTCTTATAAAATGTTAGTAGATGCTTTTCTAGGGATACTAACAATAAGTGGAATACTTTCTAATCCTAATAGTGGTACAGGCTATTTAGATAAGTAAAAAATAAAAATCAGAAAGAGTTAATATTTGTATAACTAAACAATTAAGTGTAAAATGGAATTATATTATAATGAATTCAACGGAGGGTTTGATTATGGGTAATTTAATTAAATGTCCAATGTGTGACAAAGATATTTGTTAAGCCTACTTATGTTGCGAAAGATAATTTAATCAAATGTTCAAACTGCAAAAGTGTTAACTGCAATAAAATTAGTGGATTATCTAAGGCAGGAAGTGTAGGTTTGTGGGGTATTTTTAGTGTTGGAAAACTTAACAAGGCGTGGGAATGTAAAAGTTGTGGATACAGATGGTAATAGGGTATAGGGATTAATTTCCTTACACCCATTTTTTTTTGTAAAAATATTTATATTAATGTATATAATAATTGATGTATATTAATGTAGATATAAAATTAAAGGTTGCTTTTTAAAAAGGAATGGTTTATTATGTATATAATTAAATGAAAAATAAAAAGACTCATGTGGTCTATTTTAAATATTTTATGAAGGAATGGCTCAACCATGCGGTTTGTAGCGCAGTTGGTAGCGTGCATGAATGGGGTTCATGAGGTCGCAAGTTCGACTCTTGTCACTCAGACCATAGTAATGCTTATAACTCAATGGGTTATGGGCTTTTTATTTTTATGATAAAAAGTAAAAACTAAAGTTGGCGGCGAAGCGTTTGCAAATATGTATGATGGCAGATTTAACCAGTAGCACAATAAATTAAAGCCTGAGGTTAGAGAAATCTAGCTTCAGGCTTTTTTATTTATTTTAACTGTTTTTTTTATGATCAGCAATCTACATTATTTTGAAAGCACCAAAGAAGAAAGTAAAGAATCAACTAGGCCCTTTTGTGAGGAATAAGTGATACCTTCAAAGTAGGACATTGTTATTCTTCATAAAAATCGTACTCACTAGCAAATGTATTGTCTTCAGTATTATTCTCAAGTAATTCGGTTAGATTATCTATTTGACCTTCCAAATTCATAATCTTATCTATCATATATGCATTGGTGTCGGTATTGTTATGTAAACTTGCGTCTAGTGCATTAAATAGATTTTCTTTTTCTATATCTGTAAGGTTTGAAACTAATGCAGTAAAATCGCCTCCATGCTGATCATCTGCAATCATTAATGCTTTATCTCTAAACATGTGACCTTTAGATGTTGTAATATCAATTTTTGCAATATCTTCATTGTCCTCAATTAGTGTAACGTTACTGTTTTTATATTTATTTCGGCTTTCATTGTACATAATTATCTCTCCCTATTAATGGATGGTACAATCCGTAGGGTCTTTATCATCCCTCAAACCCTTAAATATAGGTTGTCGCAAGGAACCGTTTGATGTTTTCATCATAAATTTTACGATACATACGAGGTTAGGTTCTATCCACACAGCATTATCGTTTCCAGGAGACAATTCATTAAAAGGTTGTGCACTTATTCTAGGCATTGATTCTATTAATTTAAAATCCTCTGTTGATATTCCCAGCGTAACATGACCCTTGTATACAAGTTCTTTGCCTGAATATTGACCAAGAACAATGCTGATTACACCGTTCTCTTTAAAGATGTACCCACACACTACAAAATCATCGTCCAGTAGATATTTAATCTTAATCCAGTCCTTTGTTTTCTTGTCGCAATAATACTTGCTATCTTTTCTCTTAGCGACTATTCCTTCAAGCTCATTTTGCTTAGCAAGCTGATAAAATTGAATTCCATGTTCTTCTATATATCTAGAAGTAGCAATGCGTTCATTTTCTATAATAACTTTTTCTAGCAATTTTTTGCGTTTCATTAAAGGCAAATCTATAACCGAGTGATCATTGTAATAAAGGATATCAAATGCTGTAAAACTGGCTGGTAATCTAGATGATGCAAGTCGGATTTTAAAGGTATTTGACATAAGAGAACGCCGCCGAATTTCAAAAAAATCTGGCTTGCCATCCTTAATAACGATTAATTCACCATCTAAAATGCAACGCTGTTTAACTTGTTTGTGTATCGTTGACAGTTCTGGTACTTTTACAAGCATTTTAATATTTCGTTTATTGCGTAGCTCTGTTGCGTCTTTATCTAAATATGCTATACAACGTTCACCATCTAGCTTTAACTCATAGATATAATCGGGGTTGTTAAATGCCTCTTGCATCTCACCAATTAGCATAGGCTTAATATTTTTACTCTGAAATAAATCCATTATGCGCCCTTTGTAGTTCTTTTACGTTTTTCTTTAGGCTTTGGAGTTTCATTAACTTTATTTTGCTCAATACTAGCCTTTAATGCATCCATAAGGTTAATAATATTACTTGGAGCTTCAGACTTAGAGGCAACAATATCTTTACCAGCTATTTTTGTTTCAAGTAACTCACGTAGCTTTATTTGGTATTCATCCTTATATTCAGAGGGATTAAAAGGACTAACCATTGAATTAATTAACGCCTTTGCCATAGTAATCTCAGCATCAATTATCTCGGGTTTATTATAGGATTTAGGAAGATCTTTAATTTCATCTTCATAGTACATTTTGGATATTAATATTCCATCTTCACGTGGGATGATAGCAAGTAAAGTCTCTCTTGTACCCATTACAGTTTTACCAATAGCAATTTTTTGCTCGCTCATTAGTGCTGCACGTAATAGCTCAAATGCCTTATCTCCACCAGCTTCAGGAGTAGCTTGATATGTTTTGTCATAATAAATTGGAGATATTTGATTTAGTTGTGCAAAGTGTAGTATCTGTATAGATTTTTCTTTTTCTGTCTTGATTTTTTCCAGATCATCATCCGTCACAACTACATAATGCTCTTTATCGTACTCATAGCCTTTAATAAGGTCTTTCGTAATAATCTCTTTTCCACAGTGAGCGCAAGTCTTCTTATATTTTATCCTTGAATTGTCTTCTTTGTGGAGTTGATTAAAGTGTATATCATTATCTTGAGTAGCACTATACATGGATATTGGAATAGCAACAAGGCCAAAGGAAATAACTGTTTTATGAGCTACCGCCATTATTAACACCTCTCTTACTTTTTTATTAGTATAACCAAAACTTAATTTATTTACTATTAATCATTTCAATCTTGTTATTTCTATGCAGGTTAAAAAAATGTATTAATTTGAAAAAATAAATTAGTTCTAAAAGTAATTAGGTTATATTTCAAACATCCTATCTAATACTTTTTCATAAGTATATTACAGATACACATACTTATTGGGCCTATTTCTTCATTTTTAGTAGAATATGTAGTGTTTTTATGCAACCACTTTATTTATAATATATATCCCTTTTATAAGTTAGTAAAGTTCATTATATTCACCTTATAAATGAATGTTTTCACTTTTGATTTATATAGTCGAAGAAAAAATATTAATGTCAAGCATTTTTGAAAATGTCCTCAAATATTTAAAACATTAGCACCAGTTTTTCTGGTGCTTTTATTAATTTGGGTTACTTAATGAATGTTGCACAAAGTGGCTATAAGATTATTTAATTACTTTGAAATTTTCCTAAAATCTTTTCTAAATATCTTTTAGCCGTAGGCTTATAATTGGGGGTCCATTAAAGCTTAAAGGTCATTTTTGAAAATGTGTATGAATCCTTCTATTTATATTAGCGTAGCTAATGGATGAGAATCCATTTCTTTTTATTAATTTGATTTTATTATTTATGACTTCCATTGGTCAGTTTCTTAATCTATTATCAAAGTATGTTTTGGGTTCACTTAATAAACCTTTGAAGATTGTCTTTTTCAAAGATCTAAAATGAACAGATTTTTAGTGTTTCTATGCTACATTATTGTTACGGTGAGCCTGTTTCTTTAAATACCGCTCAAATGAATCTTGTTTCCAAGGATGACTCATTGGTGGTATGTAGCGTTTGCTAGGTTGGGTATTTGGAACTGCTAAATCAAAGTTTTTGGAGGAGAGTTCATGTCCAGGTAATAAATCTAGCGCATAAACTTTCTCATCTACACACAAGAAAATCTCGCCATTAAATGATTGAATTACCGTTCCAACTGTTCCTTTGCGATAATGTACAGGATATCCATTGCAATCAACAGGCAAATAATAATTCTTTTTAAATTTGATACAACTTCCGTTATCCACCTTCCTACTGGTCAATACGGCAAGAGTTAAGTTGATTTTTTCAATATCTGGTTGCATTTCAAAGACAGATTTGATATTATCAACAGGTAATGCAAACTGAGCATTGAATTCTTTTATGTAGGAGTTTAAGAATTCGTTTGCTTGCTCAATTGTGTTTATACCACTTATCCGCATTTCCAAGGGGAGGCGTGATTGTAACGTCTGAAACATTCTTTCTACGCGTCCCTTGGCTTGTGGAACACTACTGGTTTTAATTTCAATACCTAATTGTTTACATGCATAGCTAAATTGTGTAAATGTGTCCTCTTCAACTGAAGGGGAATTTTTTTGTTTATATTCAAAGACAGTACGTCTATCAGTGAATAACATGTAGGGAATACCATAGTTAGTAAGTACTTGGTGTAGTACATGATAGTACCCATTTAAAGTTTCTTGTGAATCGAAATAAGCCCCCACAATAGCGCCAGTAGCATCATCTACTGCGATATGCAACTGACTTTTCTCGTTACCGAACCAAAGATGTACCGAAGCATCCATTTGAAGCATTTCGCCTGCATAAGCACATCTTGGACGTCTAGGATGTGCATCCTCGGCAGCAATTATGGAACTTTGAATTTTAGCAATTTCTTTTATAGAATTAGTTGCCTTTTGCAGCTCCTTTAATTCAGCCTTAATTCTTTTTCTTGTAGCACGCTTCGCCTTAGGGGACAGGATGAAATCCTGCATAAGGATGGAACGAATGGTGCTAGTAGAAACCGTTATATCCTCGTGCTTTTTTAGCAATTCGCAAAAATGGGTAATATTAGCTTCAGGGTATTTGGTGCAATATAAATCTAGGATTAACTGCTTGGTATTAGCATCAAGAGCATGTGCGGGCTTTCGCCCTCGATTACCATGAATAAAGAATTCTTTCCCACTTTCTTTATACCCCTTAATTATTCTGTTAATATGCCTAACCGAACAATTGAGAGCAATAGCTGCTCTCTTTTTATTGCCATCTGTTTCTATTAATTTTTTTATAGTAGAGTACTTATCCATTTCTTCCATAGTTAAATTCACCTTTCTTATTATCAGCACCTCATTTCTAGTCATGAGGTTTATTATACAATGTTTTCATATTTGGGACATAATCAAATGTGGTATAGTAAGACATTATCATAAACGGATCATAATTTATATAGTCGAAGAAAAAATATTAATTGACATAAATCGACTGCTATGCTAATCTAAATTAAGTTGCAACTTACAAATTAGAAATTACAAAAAAAATTATATAGTTTAGCTTTCTAGGGTTCCGCAGTTTATAACTGGCTGGTCCGAGAGAAGGCGCACAGGTAACTGTGTACACGGAAGGATAAAAGCCTGGGAGATATTTTAATAATATTTCTTATGGCTTTTTTTATATTTTTATTTTCTTTAAATAAGCCATGAGATATTACTATACTAATCTTAATTACTAATTTAGGGAGGTAAAGTTTATGGAATGGATTTATTTAGTTATAGCAGGTTTTTTCGAAATAGGCTGGGCAATGGGGCTGAAGTATTCACAAGGATTTACAAAAATATTACCTAGTATATTAACTGTTATAGGAATGGTTGCAAGTTTCTATTTTTTATCATTGTCTTTAAAAAGCTTACCACTAGGCAATGCATATGCAATTTGGACAGGTATAGGAACTGTTGGCACTGTAGTCTTAGGTATTATTTTATTTAAAGAACCGTTTAATGTGATGCGTATGATTTGTATTGTATTTATAGTTGTTGGAATCGTTGGTCTAAAATTAATATCAATAGACTAATAATCGTATATAGTTTAGAAATAGCAAAAATAAGTATAATATTACTGAAAGAGAAGTGATAAGGGTAAAATATATAGCTATCTCATTTTAATATGAAGGAGGAATTTTAATGAAAAAATTTGTTGTTGAAGATGATTTTTGGACCCTATTTCCTAGTGCACGGATTGGAGTTGTTGTTTGTTATGGAATAGATAACACTATAAAAGATAAAGAAAAATATAAGGAAATGATTTCAAATTCAGAAAAGGAAGCCTTAAAACATTTGAAGAATGCAGAATTCAGCAGTAACGAAGTTATAAAAGTATGGAGAGAGGCGTTTCAAAAATTTAAAACAAAGAAAGGTGCAAGGTCATCGATCGAGGCATTACTAAAGCGAGTGCATAATGGAAACCATTTAGGAACTATTAATCCTTTAGTTGATATTTACAACTCTATTTCATTAAGATATGCATTGCCCTGCGGTGGTGAGGATATCGATACATTTGCTTCTAATATAAGATTAACTAAAGCGGTTGGAAATGAAAGTTTTGTTACATTAGGAACGGATGAAAATGCGCCACCCTATGAAGGTGAAATAGTTTATAAAGATAATGAAGGAGCAATTTGCAGGTGTTGGAATTGGCGTGAAGCAGTAAGAACAATGCTTACTGAAAATACAAATAATGCTTTTTTATGTATTGAATTGGCGGATGAAAAAAGATATGTGGAATTTAAGAATGCCTTAAAAGAACTGGCAAAAACAGTACAAAACGATTTAGGAGGAACAACTCAAATTTCAATTTTAGATATTAATAATAAAAAGATATCAATTGATTAATTTAGTTTGGAGGGATGACAAATGAGTATTTTCAATTATAAGGATGTTTATTTAGAGGATGGCCTAAGGGTTCTTGAAGTTAATATTCTACCAGAGAAATATTGCAACTTCGATTGCATATTCTGTCCAATTGGAAGGTCAAACAATAAAATAGATACGCCACAATCCTTTGATGAAATGGAGAATTCATTAAGAGAACTAGAAAGTATCTTAGAAAATAGTAATGTAGACTTAGTTTTTATTAACTCTAAAGGTGAAGCTTTAGTAAATGATAAAATTGTTAATGTTATTAATTTAATTAAAGGTAAGGGATTATCTGTAAGATTGCTTTCAAATGGATACCTACTAGGCAAAGATGAATATATTAAAATTGCCAATATGTGTGATGAAGTCATTGGTGAACTAAAAGTAATATCTGAAGAACATTTTCAAAAAATTCAAAGACCAATTAACGGATATACAATGAAGGCGCATATTTCAAATATGGTTTCTTTTAATAAGCAATACAAAGGGAAGTTTATATTTGAAATTACTATCATTAAGGGCTATAACGATGATGAAGAATCAATTCTGAAGACAAAAGATATTATTAAGGAAATATCTCCCGATAAGATAATTATTGCAAGAATGGACGATGAAAAATTTAAGAAAAAACTTGGTATAACGGATGAAAGATTTGAGGAAATTTCAAATGCATTACTAAATATTTAACAATGCTAATAAATAATATTCCCATATTATATAACAAGTGAGGATAGGTTCATGGAAGATATCGTTGTTAAATATGGATTAAAAATATGCACTTCGAGAAAGTTAGCAAAAACAAATTAATAATAACTTTTAGCTCGTTACCCATTTACACACCTCTCCCAATATTTTCACTTTATTATGTAATTTTCTAAATACATCATCTTTTCTGATCCTTAATATCCTCTATCTTCCAAGTAGGACATAATAAATTCATAACAGTGTATAAATTTATTATGTCCTATTAGAAAATCATATCCATATGCCATAGTAGACAAAGATTTAAATTACATAGATTTCGTAAGAACTATATAAAAAAAAGCCTATGAATTAAACATTATAGGCTTTAAATTGTTAAATTTTAGTATTCGCACATAGTTTCACGTATATTACAAATAGTACATTTATACGTGTGACAACCTTTATCCACCCGTATTTCTACCCAATTATGCGCATGTTGAGCTTGTGCAATTGTAGTATTTGGTTGATTATTTTGTTGAGATATTGTTTTCGCCGAAGCGATTATCCCTGTAGAGCATAGTAGTAATGCAGATAGAGTTAGACCTAATAATTTCTTTTTCACTATAATTACCTCCCTAATATTTGTATATTCGCAACAAAACAATTGTAAAATTGTTACAATTTAATTATAGTGCTTGTCCAATTGAAATGCAAGTGTTTTATTGTAATTATTTTACAATGAATCAAAAATATACATTTCTCAGATGAGTGATTGTTCATTAAAATAAAATAATATAAAAGACAGTCGATTGTTAATGGAGTTATTAAAGAAAATTAAGTTTATGTATTACATAGAAACAGTAAGAATTAAAATCTAGTATTTCTTATGTATAGGAATTTATAATAAATCCAAGTAATAAGTCAACACGTTATGTTATATTCACACTGAAACTAATTATAAAGTTTTGTAATTTATATACATAAAATACAGATGTGATACAATTACCATAAAGATTGCTCAAAAAAGTTTTTTTTAAAACTTATAAAAAATATGTTAGGAGAATTTATGATGGTAGTTTTGAATGTAAATGATTTGACAAAGGTTTATAACAGCAAAAAAAATATTAGTAAAACAAATGCACTTAATGGCATTAATCTAAAAATAGAACAGGGTGAATTTGTGGGTATAATGGGTCCCTCAGGAAGTGGAAAAACTACACTTTTAAATATACTTAGCGGGATAGATAATGCAACTTCAGGAAAAATAGAAATTTTAGGAGAAGATATCAATAAAATGTCTAAAAATTCGATGACCTTATTTAGACGTAATAATTTGGGTTATGTATTTCAGGAATTTAATTTGTTAGATAGTTTAACTATTGAAGAAAATATTATGTTACCATTAAGCTTTTGTTGTGAAAATTTGGAAGAATTAAATAAAAAGGTAAAGAATATTATGAGTATGCTTGATATTGAAAGTATCAAAAATCAATATCCTTACTCGGTTTCAGGAGGGGAACAACAAAGAACTGCTATTGGTAGAGCAATAATAAATAACCCTAATATTATATTTGCAGATGAGCCTACTGGAAATCTAGATTCGAAATCTTCTAATATTGTAATGCAGTATTTTGAAAAACTAAATATTTTAAAAAAGAACACAATAGTAGTTGTAACTCATGATCCATTTACAGCAAGTTATTGTAATAGAATAATTTTTATTAAAGATGGGTTGGTTAATTCAGAAATAACAAAGAGTGGTACTAATAGAAAAAGATTTTTTGGACAAATAATGGAGAACCTTACTGTTTTAGGAGGGGATGATGATGAATTTTCAACAAATTTCTTTTAGGATGTTTAAAAGCAATATACGACAATATTACTTGTATATTGCATGTGAAGGTTTTTCAATTATGATATTTTTTTTATTTTCAACTATAATGACAAATAATGATTTTAATGATTTATCCAAGATAGATTCTATGATATCAAGTAATTTGTATGCACCAAGTTTGGTTCTGGCGATATTTGCATTTGTTTTTATAGTTTATGCACATAATAGTTTTATTAAATTCAGAAAAAAAGATTATGCACTTTTTATGGTAATAGGAATGACTAATAACAACGTAAGAAAAATAATGGTATTTGAAAATGCTTTAATTGCAATTGTTTCTATTTTTTCTGGGCTTATTTTAGGAACTATATTTTCTGAAGGATTTTATTTTATTATTGCAAAAATAATTGGTAATATAGATCTTTCAATAAATTTTAAAAGTTATATATATACAATGATTTTTTTTGTTGGAATTAATATGATTTTAATTTTAAAAAGTTATATCTCATTGGCACATTATAAAATAATTGAATTACTTAAAAATGGAAAATCAGCAGACAAAAATGTTACAGGAAATTGCATTTTTGCAATTTTAGGCGTTGTCCTTATAATTAGTTCAATTATAATACCAATGTTACCTAATAAAATATCATCGAAATTCGTTTTAATTAATATAGTAACTATACTAATAGGTATATACTTAGTTACAGCAAATTTAGATTGGTTTATACTGAAAATATTAAAGTTAGGTAAAAATAGGTATATTAATAATTTATTTTTTATAAGTAATTTAAAATATAAGATAGGTAGTTGCAAAAATATTATATTTTCAATAACACTACTAGTTATAACAATAATCTTTTTTATAAGCTTTGCTTTGACATCCAATGAGGTAATGAGTAATAATGTTATATCATACAATCCATATGATATAGCATATTGTAATATTTATGGTAAAAATGGTATTTCAGATGAACTATTGAATAAGGTAATTAAAAGCAATGATGTTCAATTAACTTCAATAAAAAAATTAGAATTTGTAGATAAAGATAGAATGATTATAATGTCAAACAAGATATTAAATGATATAGTTGGATGTGATTTAAAAGTAGAAAAGGGGAAATTTATATCTCTTTTTCAAACAGATATAAATGATGGATATAGTCATAATGATGTGGAAATTAAAAATTACGACATAAATGGTAAAACCTATTATTCGCAAGAAAAACTAGTGAAAATTTTATTTAATAGTAGTCCTGTTATAAGATATCGCTACTGTTTAATATTTAATAATGATGATTATAATAATATAAAATCAAAAGTAAAAGTCAATAATGATGATGTAGGTACTATTAATTTAATGAATTTTAGTGATTGGACCAAAACAGGGAAAATAACAAGTGAATTAAATAAACAATTGGAAATGTATAATAAAAATACTAGGGAGTTTTTTGGAAAATCAGCAGATAAATACAACTTTAAAACAGGGTCAAAAATTGATGACTATATTTTAGCTAATAGATCAGGTACATTTCTATTATTTCTATTTTGCTTTATCTTTATTTTATTTTTTGTTGCATCAAATTTAATGATACATTTTAAAATTTTAACAGAATTCGAAGGAGAAAAAATAAAATACAAAAAACTGAACAAAATGGGAATTACAGAAAAAGAATTATCAAATACTATTTTAAAAGAATTAAGGATTATCTTTTTACTACCATGCATTTTTGGAATTGCAATTGGAATGTATTGCGTATGTTTAAAATTTTTATCAGCAGGTATAAATACTACCTATGGTGTAAAATATTCTATTCTTGCAGGGATTATTTATATAATGTTAGAAGTAATATTCTATATTATTTACAATAAACAATATATTAAAAAGATTTTAAAGTAAATTTAGCATGCAGATTATTTTCAGTGACTTAATATAGATAATGGAGCTCTGAGGGATGACTTGGGGCTTTTTTATTTTTGTTCATTTAGAATTTAGTTATAATTTTGAATTATATGTTGCAAATGGGTTTATAATGTATTATTATTAAATTTGTGAATTTTTATGAAAAGGGTGGAAATTATGAATGAGCAAGTAGAATTACTTAGAAATAAATTAGAAAAGTTAGTATCAGTTACTGATAGCCTTGTTGATAGTGAAATCATTTCTGTAAGTCAGGAATTGGATAAGCTTATTTATCAATATTATTTATGTGAAGTTTAAATGTCAATAAAGTTAATCATACTCCTCTGGCTTGGCTGGAGGGTTTTTCGTTTTTATAGGATATGCCATCTACATGATTCTTAATCAGGATGTCCAGCGTTCCAATCCACGGTGTACCAAGTCCACTCCTTCAGGTGTGGGAGTTTCAGACTTATAACTTAATATTAAAAAGTAATTTTTTATGTATTCACTTAATACAATAATAGTGAAGAATAATTTTTATAATAAGGAGAATATATATGTTATCTAGTACTGAATTCATACGACAATCGCTGGAATTACATCTTTTTTTTGCAAGGATTATGAAGGAGCACTCATTCTTTTTAGAAGTAGGCTTTACACAAAAGGACTCAAGTTATATCCAACAGGCGGATAACTTCCGAACAGAGTTTGACAGACTTCTAGCTGATGCTATATCACTTTCTAACGGGGTAGTTAGCCCAAGTGTATTACAGTCTGGTGAGGTAATAACACCTTTTACACTAAAAGCTGAGATAGCGACCGCATATTTTACAGGAGTGAATATTCCAATTCATTTGACAAAATCAGAAGCCGGGTTAATGGGTAGTGATGCATTAATGATAGGTAATCCTATGCTTGAACAAAGAATATTTATGCTTAATCAGAGAGCGATGGGATTAATTAAAGCCTTAGCTCAGTTTAAGAGTATGGTTTTGTCAGGGGTTATATCCTGTAGGATATTTACAAGTAACTACCCTTTACTTATAGACCACATTTTAAGAGAAGCGAAATTTTATTTTCAGTTAATTCAAAGACTGCAAAATCGTGAGGAAATTAACTTGGAGAGAGATATGTATGAGCAAGAATCTTTTTGGAATAGAATTATGGCTGAACACTCAAAATTTATTCGTGGACTGCTTGATCCAACTGAAAACGAGCTTATAAACATCGCAAATAACTTTGGAAATGAGTTTGATAAGTTGACAACCGAGTCAAAAGAAGCAATGGATAAGACAATTCCAATTTCAAAAGTTACGAACCACAGCCTTAAAGCAACTATTGAAATAGCTAAATTTAAATCGCAAGGTACTCAAGGATTGGTAGAATGTAAAATTAAGTCTATAATAATACCATTATTAGGTGATCATACTTTACGTGAAGCAAATCATTATTTGCGTTTATTGAAAATATTTACAAAAGTTATATAGAATCAAAAAAGAGCATCTTTATAATGCTCTTTTTTGTTAGTAGTTTATTTTCTATTAAATAGCAATGGAATTAATGGATATATTGGGAAAAATGGATAGTAATTAATAATTTGAATCATTGCTATACTTTAGGGATTTTGAGATTTTAACTATAGGCTCCTCCCTTTTTAATGTCTCTTCAATATGTTTTATATCTTGTATCTGCTCCTTATAAATGGATACATCCTCTAAATCAACTTTGTGCTTTGTGAATTCAACATGTTCTTCATTAAGGAGTATCCGGATGACCTCTGTGGGCATATCTTTGTATGGGGGCGTACTTGAAGTAAGATTTTTTTTCTTTATTACAAGCTCTTCTCGCTTAATTGGTACAGTAAAGTTTTTTTCTACAGTGAAAATCTCTCTATAAATATTTACTTCGCCGGTCTGCATCCATTCTTTTGCTACATTAAGTTCTTCTTTCTTAATGTGAAATGTTGCCATACGTTAGACCTCCATTTGTTAAAAAACACCTCACGAATCATGAAAATTCTGAGGTGTTTTTTGCTTTATTTATTATTTATGGGTCTCGATATCAACTATATCAGGGTTGCCAATTTTATTTATCAGTACTTCTTCTCGTTTAAGGGTTTCATCTATATGCTCTGTATTTTCTATGGCACGTTTGTGGGCTGAAATTTCACCTGTTATTACTGTATGTTTATCTACATTAACTTTTTCCTCATTAACAGGAATTCGAATAGTTTGTTCCTTAGTAATTGGTGAATCACTTGCTTCATTGTTTAAGCTTTTTCTTTCAATTACTACTTCTTCACGCATTACAGGAACATCAACAGATTTTTGTTCTTCAATAATTTCCTTGCCAAATTCTACATCGCCTTTATGAACGCTGCTCTTGGCGATATCAAGCTCTTCTTTGCGGAGACGAATCTTTGCATCCTCATCACTAGTTTCTTTCCTAGCACCATCGCCATTTTTAAATCCCTCAAGTATTTTCATATATAAATACCTCCATAAACTAATATTTTATCTATCAATATATTGCCCTTTAAAGAAAGACATTATCCAGTTTAAAAAATGGGAAAACTCCATATCCCAATCTTTCCTTTAATACTATATCTATGGTACTATTAAGTTGGAATGAGGTAACATTCTATAAAATTTTTTAGGGGGAGTGGAAAATGCTAGTTTTTTCAATAATTTTAGTGAGTTTAGCATTGATTATTTATACAATTTCTATCTTAAATGAATACAGACGAAAGACATTGCTTCCTTGGCATGCTATTATGTTTTGTATAGGTTTTATTTTTGATGTATCTGGTACTTTTATAATGTATAAGCTTGGTGGAAATAAGTTGCCAGCTGGGTTACATGGTATTTTAGGGTATATTGCTTTATTACTAATGCTAATTAATGCAATTGGGGCTATTTTTATATTAAGTAAAAACCATAACAATTTATTAGCTAAATTCTATAAATTTAGTTTATTTTCATGGATTGTCTGGATGGTTTCTTATATTTTAGGAATGCTTATGCACATGTAAAACTATTGAGTGTTAAATGACTCTTTTTTGTAACGCTTAATGAATATAAATCGAAGTAAATACAATATCTAAACAATAAGTTTTATTTAAAGTGAATAATAGGACTGTTGATTGACAAAGTCTTAAACACATATCCTCGCTCTTTTAAGTTTTTAATTATTATAGGCAAAGCCTGGGCGGTAGTTGTTTTTGGGTTTGAATCGTGGAATAAAATTACAATAGATTTCATCCCCTTAGACCCTCTCATAACATTATCTATAATAATATCTTTACTTTCTGTCATTTTTTCTGCATCTCCCGAAGAAACATTCCAGTCAATATATTGGTAGCCTTTTTTTATTTCTTCTTTAGTTAATTTGTTCATAATATCTTTGCCACCATAGTTATTACTTATTGTATTATTTGACCCACCAGGAAACCTCATAAGTGTAGGCCTAGTAATACCAATACCTTCCAAAAAAGAATTCAATTTATTTACATCTTGATTATAGTTAGATATAGATGAATATGCTGTTTTGTAATCATGTGAATAAGTATGATTACCTATAACATTTCCTTGATTTATAATTTGTTTGTATATGTCCTCATATCCAGGGTGTCCGTTAACGAAAAATGTTGCATTTACATCATTATCCTTTAAAATTTCCAGCACTTTGGAAGTGTTCTCAGAAGGACCGTCATCGAATGTAAGGTAGACTTCTTTTTCACCTGTCTTAAGGGTATTAGCTATAGGCTTAGTACCTACTACTAACGTATTAATAGTTTTATTCAAATCATTTACATTTGTTTGTAACTCAATTATTGATAATTTAAGAATCTTGGTGCTAATTTCTAATTGTTTATTTGTGTTAATTTCATAACTAAGTGAAGTTTTAAGGGTTTTTATTTTCACTTTTGAACTATATAATATTAAACTTAATATGATTAGCATAGTGATGGAAAATATTGTAATTATATTTTTTTTTATAATGACCGCCCCCGTAAGTAATAAGATTAAATAATATGCATTTTAAATATTGATAAAGTCAATATATTCTCTAACCTCTAATTATGTTCCTTAAAATATAGCTTATTAAATTATTAATATTTTAGTTTGTTCAATAACACCATTTTTAAATCTCATGTTTGTACTAATGAGATTTAAGTTAACATATAATAGTTATTGAAAGTCAGATATATATTGTAACTTCTTACAATATTATATTTTTTATCATAAATCTTTACAAAAAACCGCAATAGATTTATAATACAATTGTAAAGAGTATTTTGTAAATTAGGAGGGAGTTAATTGAATATGAATAATTTTAAAGTCACTCCTTTAAGAGGAGAATATGAAAAAAGTGGTGGAAAAGTTGTAGAATTTTGTGGGTATGAAATGCCAATGCAGTTTAAGGGGATTTTGCATGAGCATGAAACTGTAAGACAAAGAGCAGGGCTATTTGATGTTTCCCACATGGGAGAAATACTTGTAAAAGGAAAAGATGCTGAAAACTTTGTTAACTATCTTTTAACCAATGATGTGAAAACGCTTACCAGTGGAGAAGTTATTTATAGCTTTATGTGTTATCCAAGTGGCGGTGTTGTAGATGATTTATTAGCTTATAAATTTTCTGAAGATTTTTACTATTTAGTGGTAAACGCTAGCAATAAAGATAAAGATTTACAATGGATATTAGATAATAAGAATAAATTTGAAGTTAACATTGAAGATATTTCAGAAAAAGTTGCTCAATTGGCACTTCAAGGCCCAAAAGCTGAAGATGTATTACAAAAATTAACATCAGTTGATTTATCTGAAATAAAATTTTTCAAATTTAAAAATGATATAGAAATATGTGGTAAAAAAGTTATGGTATCAAGAACAGGGTATACTGGTGAGGACGGTTTTGAAATATATACCACACCTCAGGATGCAGCATTTTTGTGGGAAGAAATACTTAGAGTTGGACAAGCACAAGGGGTTGAACCTATTGGACTTGGGGCTCGTGATACTTTAAGATTTGAAGCAACTCTTCCGTTATATGGAAATGAAATGGATGCAAATATCACTCCATTAGAAATGGGCTTTGGTTATTTTGTTAAACTTAATACCGAAGACTTTGTTGGTAGAGATGCTTTGTTAAAACAAAAGGAAAATGGTGTAACTAGAAAATTGGTAGGTTTTGAATTGTTAGATAAAGGAATAGGAAGACATGGCTATACAGTAGTTAAAGATGGTAAAGAAATAGGACATGTTACCACTGGATATATGTCGCCTACTTTAAATAAAACTATAGGATTTGCTTTAATCGAAGGTAAATATGCAGCTCTCGGAACTGAAATTTATATAAAAGTTAGAAATAAAGAATTAAAAGCTATAGTTGTAAATAAAAAATTTTATAGTAAAAAAACTCAACAATAAGGAGGAATAGTTATGTTAGTATTAGAAAATTTATTATACACAAAAAACCATGAATGGATAAGAGTGGATGAGGACAAAGCTTATATAGGAATTACAGATTATGCACAAAAATTATTAGGGGATATAGTTTTTGTAGATTTGCCATCAGAGGATGATGAAATTTCTAAAGGTGATGCTTTTTCAACAATTGAATCTGTTAAAGCTGCTGAAGATATTTTTATGCCTGCTAGTGGAAAGGTTTTAGAAATAAATGAAGCACTATCTGATAGCCCAGTTTTAATAAATGAAAATGCTTATGGTGCTTGGATGATTAGTATAGAATTATCTAATAAAGATGAATTAAAAGATTTACTAAAAGCTAAAGAATATGAAGAATTATGTAATGAACTAAGTGAAAAGGAGGAATAATATGTCTCCCTATATTCCTATTACAGAAAAAGAAAAAAATGAAATGCTTGATTTTGTTTGTACAAAATCCATAGATGATTTATTTAAAGATATCCCAGATAATTTAAAATTAAATAGAGAATTAAATATTCCTAAGGGATTATCAGAATTAGAAGTTGAGAAAATCATGACTAGTTTGGCAAAAAAGAATAAATCTACAGAGGATTTAGTTTGCTTTTTAGGTGCAGGTATATATGATCACTATATTCCTTCAATTGTAAAACATTTAATTGGAAGAACTGAATTTTATACAGCCTACACGCCATATCAACCAGAAATTAGCCAAGGTACTTTGCAATCAATTTTTGAATATCAAACTATGATTTGTAACTTAACGGGTATGGATGTATCTAATTCTTCTATGTATGATGGTGCTACGGCAGCAGTAGAAGCTTCTGTAATGGCTTTAGAAAATACAAAACGAAATACTATAATAGTTTCTAAAACTGTACATCCAGATACAAGACAAGTTTTAAAGACTTATCTAAAATATAAAGGATATAATTTAATAGAAATTGATGAGAAAGATGGAGTTACAGATATAGAAAAAGTGAAATCAGAATTAAGTAAAGATATAGCAGCTGTTATTGTACAAAGTCCAAATTTCTTTGGAATTATAGAAGAAGTAGAAGACTTAGAAAAAATGATTCATACAAACAAGTCACTATTTATAATGAGTGTAGACCCATTATCTTTAGGTGTTTTAAAAAGTCCTAGGGAATTAGGGGCAGATATAGCTGTAGGTGATGGTCAAAGTCTTGGTGGTAATATGAGTTTTGGTGGGCCAGGTTTCGGTTTTCTTAATACGACTACAAAGCTTATGAGGAAAATGCCTGGGAGGATAGTTGGCGAAACGGATGATGGGCATGGTAATAAAGGCTATGTACTAACTCTGCAAGCAAGAGAACAACACATAAGAAGGGAAAAAGCTACCTCTAATATATGTTCAGATCAAACATTAATGGCTATTGGTGCTGCTGTTTATATGTCAACTCTTGGGAAAGAAGGTATAAAAGAGATAGGGAACCAATGCATTAAGAAATCTCATTATGCTTTTAAAAAGTTAATGGACAGTGGAAAATATAAACCACTATTTAATAAACCGTTTTTCAAGGAATTTGCAGTTGTATCAAATTCCTCTGCATATGAACTAAATAAAAATCTATTAGAGAATGATATTTTAGGTGGATATATTTTAGAAAAAGATTACCCTCAGTATAAGGATTCAGTGCTTTTATGTGTAACAGAAAAAAGATCAAAAGAAGAAATTGATGAGTTAGTTAAAGTGATGGGGGAGATATAATGAAAAATTATGATAAAGTTATCTTTGAACTATCATGTGAGGGTAAAATAGGGTATAAACTTCCAGTGTTAGATGTAGAGGATATAAATATAGACTCGGTTATACCTAAAAATATGTTAAGAGAAAATGAGGCTTTTCTTCCTGAGGTAAGTGAAGTTGAGGTGGTTAGACATTACACCGCTCTTTCTAATAAAAATTATTATTTGGAGAAAGGTTTCTATCCATTAGGTTCATGTACTATGAAATATAACCCTAAAATAAATGAGGATATTGCTGCTTTTCCTGGTTTTAGTAAGATTCATCCTAAAGAAGCTGCAGAAGATGTACAAGGTGCTTTAGAACTTATGCATGATCTTTCTTTAGAACTATCTGAAATTACAGGTATGGATGATTTTACCTTGCAGCCTGCAGCAGGAGCACATGGAGAACTTACAGGACTTCTATTAATAAAGGCATATCATGAAAGTAGAAAAGATTTTAAACGAACAAAAATAATAGTTCCAGATTCGGCTCATGGAACAAATCCAGCCAGTGCTAAATGTGCAGGATTTGATGTAGTTGAAATCAAATCTGATAAAGATGGTTTAGTCTCAATAGAAGAACTTAAAAAAGTTTTAAGCGATGAAGTTGCAGGGCTTATGCTCACTAATCCTAATACTTTAGGTTTGTTTGAAAAAGACATAGAGAGCATAAGTAAGTTAGTTCATGAAGCAGGGGGCCTTTTATATTATGATGGAGCAAATTTAAATGCTATTATGGGAAAGGCACGTCCTGGGGATATGGGCTTTGATGTGTGTCATTTAAATCTTCATAAGACCTTTTCGACACCACATGGTGGTGGTGGACCAGGAGCTGGTCCTGTAGGCGTTTGTAAGAGAATATCGCAGTTCCTTCCAGTTCCAATTATAAAAAAGGAACAAGGAAAATTTGTATTTGATTATGATAGACCTGAATCCATTGGAAAAGTTAGAAGCTTTTATGGTAATTTTGGTGTATTAGTTAGAGCTCATACCTACATACTAAGTATGGGTAAAGAAGGATTAAAAGCTGCGTCAGAGATTGCAGTGCTAAATGCCAACTATATAAAGGAAGCATTAAAAGATCATTATAATGTGGCTATAGAAGATATATGTAAGCATGAAATTATTTTTGCTGGATTAAAAGATAATCCAAATCATATATCAACTTTGGATGTAGCTAAAAGATTAATGGATTATGGGGTTCATCCACCAACAGTATATTTTCCTTTAATAGTTGAAAATGCTCTTATGATAGAACCAACTGAAAGTGAAAGTTTAGAATCTATCAATGAGTTTGTTGAAATTATGAAAAAAATAGCTTTAGAAGCTAAAGAAAATCCAGAAGTTTTACATGAAGCACCACACGCGGCACCAGTAAGACGATTAGATCAAGTTAAAGCAGCTAGAACACCAATATTAAAGTGGAGTAAATAATTATGTAGGTAACTGTTTAGTTAATTAATTTATAACCTCAGCGTTTTGTGATGCAAAATACTGGGGTTATATCTTAGATACATGAATATAAATAGCAAGTCAGAAATACTTACATACCAATTGTTATTTGAATGTGTCTTATATCTGAATAGTTATTATAATAAAGTATATTTAAAGTAGGAGGCAGATCTATGAAAGATATAATTGTAATAGGTGGAGGTCCGGGTGGGTATGTAGCAGCCATTAGAGCTGCTCAATTAGGAGCCAAAGTATGTCTTATAGAAAAAGAAAGCTTAGGTGGTACATGCCTTAACCGTGGTTGTATTCCAACTAAAACTATATATAGAACAGCAGAACTTTTAAATAATTTAAGTCACATTGAAGATTTTGGTATTAGTGTATCCAATCCTGAAATAGATGTAAATAAAATTCAAGAAAGAAAAAAAAGCATTATAAAAACCTTAGTAACTGGTATAGAAACTCTCTTAAAAGGAAATAACATAGAGTTTATAAAGGGCGAGGCCTCCTTAGTTGATAAAAATACTGTAGTAGTATCTACAAAAGATGAAGAAATGACTATTGAAGCTAAAAACATAATTATAGCTACAGGTTCTAAATCTGAAATTCCCTTCATTGAAGGAGTAAATAATAAAAAAATTATAACCAGTACTGAGCTTTTAGATTTTGATCATATACCAAAATCTCTAGTAATTATAGGTGGTGGAGTAATTGGTATGGAATTTGCCAGCATCTTTAATGCTATGGGAAGTAAAGTAACTGTTATAGTTGCAAGAGATTCTATACTGTATGATATAGATAGAGATATTTCAAAGAGATATGTTGTTATGGCAAAAAAAGCTGGAATAGAAATTCTTACGAACGCTAAAGTAATGAGTTTTAGCGGTGAAGAGGAAGTTATTATAAAATGCCAAGGCAAAAAAGGTGAATTTGAAGTAAAAGGAGAACAAGTACTCCTTGCAAAAGGAAGAAATCCCAATTATGAAGGTATCAATGTAGAAAAATTAGGAATAGAGATTTATAAAAAAGGGATAAAGGTTGATGAGAATTATGAAACTTCTTTAAAAGGAGTATATGCTATAGGTGATGTAAATGGCATTTCACTTCTTGCTCATGCTGCCTCTCATCAAGGAGTGGTAACGGCAGAAGGTATAATATTAAATAAAACTTGTCATAAATCAGTGATTCCTTATTGTATTTTTACTTTCCCTGAAATAGCGGTTGTAGGAATTACGGAGGAAGAAGCAAAAAATAGTGGACTAAGTTATAAAAAGAATAAATTTTTATTTGGTGCTAACGGAAAAGCTTTAGCACTGGGAGAAGGCGAAGGTCTGGTAAAAGTTATAAGTGATGAAAATAATAAAATCTTAGGTGTTCACATTCTTGGCCCTCATGCTTCAGATTTAATACTAGAGGGCACTATAATGGTAGAAAAGGGAATGAGGGTTTCAGACTTGAAAGAAGTAGTTCATAGTCATCCTACTTTGGGAGAGGCATTGCATGAAGCAGTTTTAGGATTAAACAAAGAAGCTATACACAGTATAAACAAATAATAAATACTTAGACATATGAAAATAAAAGGAGAAAAAAATGATCTATTTAGATAATGATTGTACAAACCCTTATTTTAATTTAGCTTTAGAGGAGTATTTATTAAGACAAAAGAATGATGAGTATTTTGTGCTTTGGAGAAATGAACCTTGCATTGTAGTTGGAAAAAATCAAAATACACTATCAGAAATTAATGAAGAATATATTAAAAAACATAGTATAAAAGTAGTAAGAAGACAAAGTGGCGGTGGGGCTGTTTTTCATGATCTTGGAAATTTAAACTTTACATTTATAGTTCAAGATGATGGAAAAAAGTTTAATGATTTTGAAACCTTTGTTATTCCAATAATAGGTGTGTTAAAGGAATTAGGTATAAAAGCAGAGTTTTCTGGAAGAAATGACCTTTTAATAGAAGGTAAAAAATTCTCAGGAAATGCTCAATGCAAGTATAAAAACAGAGTAATGCATCATGGTACTTTATTATTTTCTTCTGACATAGTTAATTTAAGTGATGCTTTGATTTCAAAGCCTCTTAAGTTTTCAGATAAGGCAGTTAAATCTGTAGCTAGCAGAATTACAAATATAAATGAATATCTAAAGGAACCTCTTAATGTTACTAATTTTAAGGACAAAATATTCGAATATATAACCAAGACGCAGCAAGATAAGACTATAACTACTTTAAATAAGCAGGAAATTGTAGAGGTTGAGAATATGGTTAAAACTAAATATGAAACCTGGCAGTGGAACTTTGGAGAATCTCCAAAATATAATTTCTATAATGAGAAGAAATTTTCCTGTGGAGCTATAGAGTTAAGTATCGATGTAGAAAAAGGTGTAATGAAACAGGTGAGAATTTTTGGTGATTTCTTTGGTGAGGAAAGCATTGAAGATATTGAAAAAGCTCTTATAGATAAAAAACATAATACACAGGATATTGATAGTGTATTAGATAAAATTAATATGAAAAAATATTTTGGAAATGTAACTAAACAAGAGCTTTTAAGTTTATTTTTTGTTGAATCTATGTAAAATAAATTAAGGAGTTCAGGACATTCTTATTGCCAACGAAGTGGTTTTATCCTGGATTTTAACGACATTTCAGAAGGAAAGTCTCCTACTTCTATAAGTGGAGGTCACATACTATAGCAAAAAGAAAACTTCAGTGGGCGTTTATGATCTTTTTCGAGCTCCTAAAAACCAAAATACAGGGATATTTTTAAATTTTTGTAGAACATTATATATAGTAGATTAAAATTACTATATTATGTTTTAGGGAGGAATAGATAATGTCAATGAAAAATACAATTTATGAAGTTACAATCACAGAAGATGGACTTGATAATTATAAGCGTGATACTATTAGTGCAAAAGACATGGCTGAAAATTTAGGTATTGATGCCGTGATGACTGATTTTCAGTGGGATGAAGATATAAAAAGAGGCCTAATTCTTACTGGAAGAATCATAGACGATATCTCAATAGAAGATGCACTAGAAGAATTGGATAATACTGAGTATATTGAGAGTGTAGAGAAAAGTTAAAAAATCTATAAAAATATAGATAAATATATACAAATAAGGGCTATGAAATTAAGGCGTTAATCCTATATTCCATAGTCCTTTAGAAATTTAATAATATTCCTTAAAACAAAGCTAAATCAACCTTCTTATATATTAGTATTCTTTTCTGCTACTAAAGTAAAAGTCTTTGGGATACCCTTGTCAAAAGCCTCACAAGATAAATTTGCTTCTTCATCTAAACTTTTAATAACTAATCCCTCTTTGGCAACAGCAGTAACTATCTCCCCAAGATTCCATTCACGGAGCAGTACTTTTTTAGGTTCTCCATCATTAGTTAAATATTTTGAATAAGATACATTTTTTTCTTCTAGTGAATTATCAAAATAATCTCCTGTAACCTTATGTTTACGGATTTTAGCTGTTGTACCCTTTGATGTAATTAGTTTAGTGGAGACTGGATGAAAATCTCTAATTACAAGCAAGCCTTTATTACCTAAAAGCTTATAGATTACATTTATAAAAGGTTTTAAATCCGTAAAATAGTGTAATATACCCATTTCTGCAAATACTATATCATAATCACCGGTAAGCTCTTTTTCAGATAGACTAAGCACATCAGCTAAAATATATTCTATTTTTACTCCTGCTTCACTGGCTAGTTCCATGGCATAACGTTTATTTCCTTCTGAAAAATCAACTACAGTGACATCTGCCCCGAGTAATGCTAATGCTACAGCCTTATTTCCATTAGAACCCATTAAATTCATAATTTTTTTGCCTTTTACATTACCAAATTTATCATATAGTATAGGGAGAGTTATTATTGGTTCCTTGCTAATTCTTTTGATTGCTTCACTAGGCTTTCCAAATCTCTGAACCCAAGCATCATAAGCCTCCTTATTCCATGATTCTTCATTTATATCTCTAGTTGCTTTTTTATCATCATTTAAGTTATAGCTATTTATATATTCTGAATTATTTATACTAGTAAAATCCTTTTGCACTGAGAATCCTCCCTCTGTAGTTAACATTTATATAAATAATATACCATGAACTAATAAAAATGAAAATGATTTTATAAAATCTACATTGACAACAAAAGAAGACCTGTGGTATTATATAAACAATACCTTACTAAATCGGTAGGAATACTAGGAGGAACTCAAATGAAAAAATTATCTATATTAATTAGTACACTATTAATAGCATCGGTAGGACTTGTAGGATGTGGGACAAGCAGCAATAAAAATACTGGATCAAAAGATCTATTATCAAAAATAAAGAGCGAAGGCAAAATTCGGATTGGTACTGAAGGCACCTATGCACCATATACATTCCATGATAAGACAGGAAAGTTAACTGGCTTTGATGTTGAAATTGCAGAGGAAGTATCTAAGCGTATCGGAGTAAAACCAGAATTTGTGGAAACAAAGTGGGATGGTATGGTTGCTGGGCTAGCTGCAAAGAGATTTGACATGGTAGTGAATCAAGTTGGAATTAAACCTGATAGACAATTGAAATATGATTTTTCAAATCCCTATATAGTTTCAAAAGCAGTACTTATAGTAAATAGTGCTGATAATACTATTAAAAAGTTTGCCGATTTGAAGGGCAAGAAATCTGCTCAATCCTTAACTAGTAACTTAGCTAAAATTGCAGAAGCGAATGGCGCGCTACTTCAGCCAGTTGATAGTTTTAATCAATCAATTGACCTTCTAGTTTCTAAAAGAGTAGATGCCACAGTTAATGATAGCTTATCTTACCTTGATATTAAAAAGCAAAAGCCAGAGCTTGCTATAAAAGTTGTTGATGAAGAAGGAAATGCACAGCCAAGTGCAATTATGTTTAATAAGGGAAATAAAGAATTAGTAGATGCAACTAATAAAGCACTTGCTGATATGAAATCAGATGGTACTTATTCAAAAATATCAAACAAGTGGTTTGGCACGGATGTATCAAAATAAGATGGTGATAATATGAATTTTGATGTAGAAACAATAAGAATATTAAACATAATTAAAGATTCTTTCTTTCCTTTATTAATAGCAGGCGTGAAGTTTACTATTCCACTGGCAATAATTTCTTTCATACTTGGTTCAATTTTGGCTATGGCAACAGCTCTTGCACGTATATCAAAATATAAATCATTAGTTTTAATATCAAGTTTTTATGTTTGGATAATAAGGGGTACACCACTTCTTGTACAGCTATTTATAGTATTTTACGGATTACCAATGGCTGGTATAACAATGGGACCACTAACTGCAGCAATTATAGGTTTTACATTAAATGTGGGGGCTTATAATTCAGAAGTAATTAGAGCAGCTATTTTATCTATACCTAAGGGACAGTGGGAAGCAGCATCTTCCATTGGTATGACACATACGCAAAGCTTGATTCGTATAATTTTGCCACAGGCAGCTAGGGTATCTGTACCGCCGCTTTCAAACTCCTTTATAAGTCTTGTAAAAGATACATCCCTGGCTGCTGCAATTACTTTAACTGAAATGTTTCAGATTGCTCAAAGAATAACTGCAGCAACATATGAACCACTTGTATTGTACTGTGAAGCAGCATTTATATACCTATTATTTTGTACTATACTATCCACAGCTCAAAAGAAGATAGAGAAAAAGCTTGAAAGATATGTGGCTAGGTAATTGGAGGAAATTCATGATTAATATACAAAATTTACACAAGAGTTTTGGAAATATTGAAATTTTAAAAGGTATAGATTTAAAAATTGTAAGAGGTGAAACAACAATTGTAATAGGCCCTTCAGGTTCAGGTAAAACAACTCTTCTTAGGTGTATAAATTTGTTAGAAATGCCAAGCAGTGGAACCATAAGAATTGGTGACAATGAACTTACATTTGGTGAAAATAAAAAGCCAACTGAGAAAGAAATATTAACTTTGAGAAAGAACACAGGAATGGTATTTCAAGGTTTTCATTTATTTCCCCATATGACAGTGGTAGAAAATATTATGGAGGGTCTTGTAACTGTGCTTAAGCAATCTAAAAAAGTAGCTCATGATAAGGCTCTTAGTCTACTCGAAAAGGTTGGTCTTTTAGAAAAATGCGATAGTTATCCTCATGAGCTTTCAGGAGGACAACAGCAGAGAGTTGCTATAGCACGCGCTATGGCTATAGAACCATTAGTGTTGCTATTTGACGAACCAACCTCTGCACTGGACCCCGAACTTGCAGCGGAGGTACTTAAAGTTATGAAGGAGCTATCTCTTGAAGGGATGACAATGGTAGTTGTTACTCATAATATGAGTTTTGCAAGAGAAGTAGGTGATAATATAATATTTATGGATAATGGACTTATTATTGATAAAGGCACACCGAAGCAAATATTAAGTGAAACAAATAATGCACGAATAAAACAATTCTTAAATTTAGTTTCAGATTAGATAATAGATTATTGAGGAGGAAAAAAATATGAAATTTGAATCATTATTAATACATGGTGGAATAGATGGGGATGCTAGTACTGGGGCAGTAAATGTACCTATCTACCAAACATCTACCTTTAAAAAAGGCAAATTTGATGCTGATAATACTTATGAGTATTCAAGATCAGGAAATCCTACAAGGGCAGCTCTCGAAAAACTTATTGCAGAGCTTGAGGAAGGCTATGCAGGTTTTGCCTTTGCTTCAGGAATGGCGGCTACAACTGCGGTACTATCTCAGTTTAAAACAGGAGATAAGATTCTTATATCAAACAATATTTATGGTGGAACCTTTAGGGTTTTAGACAAATATTTTAATAACTTTGGTATAAATTACAGTGTATTTAATTCATCAAACATAGAAGAACTAAAAAATAATATTGATGACAGTGTAAAGGCTATTTTTATAGAAACCCCAACTAACCCATTGATGGGTATTACAGATATTGAAGAGGTTGCAAAAATAGCAAAGAAAAACAATTTGATTACCATTGTAGACAATACGTTTATGACACCCTACCTACAAAAGCCAATCACCCTTGGTGCAGATATAGTTATTCATAGTGGTACAAAATATCTAGGTGGACATAGTGATTTAATTGCTGGTCTTGTGATAGTGAATAATAATGAGTTAGCAGAAAAAATAGGTTTTATACAAAATTCAACAGGGGGAGTTTTGTCTCCATTTGATTCCTTCTTATTGATAAGAGGTATTAAAACTCTAGCATTAAGAATGGATAGACATAACTCAAACGCAAACATTATTGCAAATCTTTTAAAAGATAGAAAAGAAGTGGAAAAAGTATATTATCCAGGGTTCGTTGATCACCCAGGCTACAAAATACAATCAAAGCAAGCTAAAGGCTATGGTGGTATTATTTCTTTCCTTCTTAAAGAAGGGTATGATTATAAAAAATTCTTAGAAAATTTAGAGTTAATAACTTTTGGAGAAAGCTTAGGAGGCGTGGAGTCATTAATTTGCCATCCTGCCACTATGACACATGCTGCAATTCCTTCTGAAATGAGACAAGAAATTGGCATAACTGATAATTTAATAAGATTATCAGTTGGGGTTGAAAATGTTGATGATATAACAGAGGATTTAATAAAGGCATTAGAAATATAAATTTAACAATTTTTAATGAAATCAAAAACGTACTTGATGGGGACATAGTATTTAAGTCAACTATAAAACTATAGAGGATAACCACAAAAAAATATAAAGATTAAGGCTACTAAATTAATTAGTAGCCTTAATTTATGTCAAAAATGGAACAATTGCTAGCAATAAGAAATCCCACTACGTTCTAGTGTGAAAAATATAAGTAGGTTATTTTTTGAAATTAAAATGAATAAGTGATTTTATGGATTTCTTTGATGATTATAAGTAATTGATGTATAATAATATTAGATAATAATTAAAGAAGAAGCTCTTTTTTTCTTCATATCTTCCTCAAAAAATTAGCCACTGGCACATGAGGTACATTCATTTATGACCTCTTCTATTCAGTAGTTGTGATTTTATTATTGCAAGTTATGTACGCCTAGATAGCAAGCTATTTGAAAATAAGTATTAGCAAGCAAAATCTGTCTGCATATGCTTCTAAATTTTACAATCATACGACCCTAGGGTGGTTATTTTTCTAAAGTTTCAAATATTTAAAATGGTATACTATCATTGTCAAGTTCTAAAATACAGTCATTATAAAGATTTTTAGATGAAATATTGTTTTCATTATCTTTATGGTTATCTATGTCATGAAAAGTATGTGTACAATTATCACAATATTCATCATTAGCATTTTCATAACACATAGGGCAAGCAATGTATTCATTATTCAAGAAATCACCCACAAATCCGTGGGTCATTTCCTGAAGGTCAAATATTTCTCTCCAGGAAACTTGAAATTCATGTCCACATTTAATGCATGTAAATTCACGTACTCCAAAATCAAATTCATTATCTACATGAGATTTTTTCTTTTTATTCTTACGTTTCTTCATTTAATTCCTCCATATTAGGTTATAGAATATATTATAATAAAAAAAATAAAAAATGAAAAGTAAATTATGGTTAGTCTATTTTTATTGAAGCTTTTAAAAAAAAATCCTGTGTTAGAAAAGAAATATGAAGAATATAAAAAGGCAAGAGGTGCATTTAAAATGACAATAGATGAAATTAGAAAATTGCACTACAAAGAGGAAGGAAGAGAAGAGGGAAGAATAGTAATAGCAACAGAAATGCTGTTAGATGGAGAAGCAATTGAAAAAATCAAAAAATACTCTAAGTTAAGTGAAGAAGAAATAACAAAATTAAAAAATAAACTATTTGCAAATTGATTTGTATGCAATAAAATAGGGGGTTATGATATGAACGAGATTTTAAAACAAATAAAAGATAGAAAATCCATGAGGGTATTTGAAAATAAGCCGATTGCAGCTGAGTTAAAAAAAGAGATATTAAATGCTGCCTTTGAAGCTCCAACTGGTGGTGCAATGATGCTTTATAGCATACTTGATATTACCGATGAAAAATTAAAGAAAGAACTATCAGTAGAATGTGATAATCAGCCTTTTATTGCAAAAGCTACTTTAGTGCTTATATTCCTTGCAGATTATCAAAGGTGGTATGATGCTTTTGACTCACAAAATTGCAATCCAAGAACACCAGGGGAGGGTGACATCCTTCTTGCCTGCGCTGATGCAATAATAGCTGCTCAAAACACAGTAGTAGCTGCGGAATCTTTAGGAATTGGTTCGTGTTACATTGGGGATATCATTGAGCATTGTGAAACTATTAGGGAGTTATTGGACCTTCCAGATTATGTTTTACCTGCTGCCATGGTGGTTTATGGTTATCCTGTAGAGGCTCAAAAGAATAGAAAAAAACCTGTGCGTTTCGAAGAACAGTATATAGTCTATGAAAATAAATATCGCAGACTAACTAAGGAAGAGCATATAGAAATGCAAAGCACAAGAAATGAAAAGGCAGGATTTCCAAATAAAAATATTAGCGAAGATACTAAAGCTCTATGCAATCGTAAGTATATGTCTGATTTTTCACTAGAAATGAATAGATCAGCATCTGAATATCTTAAGAAGTTCAGAGCAGAGTAAGGCATTTAAATTACTCAAGAATAGCAAGTTCAGTCATATAAACACCGAGTAGATAGTTTAAACAACTATTTACTCGGTGTTTTTTTCTGGCTTTAAAAAATATTTAGTTGTTGTTATTTGTAACTTTTTCATTAGTACTACTAGGGTTACGCTATAATTCATCAAATCTCTTCATGACTTCAGTAATGGTGTCTTTGCAAATTTGAGGTAAATTACTGTTTGTTGCTTTGTTAAAATCTAATCCTGCTTGTGAAAATCCTTCTTCTACTGCAGTTCTCATTTGTTGTATTTTGTTTGGATCATCTCCTGCTATAGATTGCGCCATAGTCATAATACGATCAGCAACTGCAGTTACAGAATATGCGCCACCTTCTTCTATTGCTTGAGTTGCACCCTCTGGAGTGGTTGCTATTTCTGGGTATGCATTTCCTAGAGATCCGAATATTTTAGTAAGTAAATCTGTAGTTTCTTTTGGCATCTCACTAATCTGACTTTCAGTTGATTTTCCAAGTAACTTATTCTGATTATTTATTGTATCACTTATAAATTTTTTTATAAGATCTGTTTTGAAATTTTCCTGTGATTCTTTTAAATCCTTAACTTCTTCTGTAGAAAGTTTCTTTTTTATAGGATTATAAGTTAAATCTGATATGTCTTTTTCTGTGGATTTAACAAATGTATCAGTTCCTAAATCCTGTGTTACTCCTTTGATTTTTGAAGCATCACTAGTTCCATCATTTTTAGTATCTAACTTTTTTGTATCATTTGTAATTATATGATTGGAGGTGTCAATCCCTTTAGTTTTAATAATATCCATCTATGAATAATTCCCCCTTTTTGGCTATTATTTTATTATCGTTCACTTATCAATATACTTAATAAATTGATGATATATTCTATTTATTGCTACTTAAAGGTTATTCAGAACTAAAAACCGCCTATTATTAGATCAGGTGATAACTAACATAATTGCATTACCTGTTGGAAAATTTGAAGTGTGTTAGCATTAATGGTAAGATATACAAAAATGAGCTAAATGTAAATAAGTATGCATAAAATATTGTTGTGTAGATTACTCTATAGATAAATAGAGTGAATAAAAACTGATAGATGAGGTGATTTAATTGGTTGACATAGCATTGCTGGGATGTGGAGGCGGAATGCCTATTCCTGAAAGGTATCTTTCGTCACTTCTCATAAACTATAAAGGCAGAAAGATATTGCTTGATTGTGGTGAAGGTACCCAGGTATCCATGAAAATACTTGGCTGGGGATTTAAGACAATAGACATAATTTGTATAACTCATGGACATGCGGATCATATTATGGGACTTCCAGGTATTCTTTTAACCATTGGCAACAGTGGTAGAACTGAGCCTATTACAATAATTGGGCCCAAAGGTATTGCTGATATTGTAAATGGTCTGTGTGTTGTAGCACCTTACCTTCCTTATGAGCTTAATATTATAGAAAATCCAGAGAAGCCAGTGAAAGTACAAACTTCAATAAATTGTATGAATGCTTCAGTGGGAGAATTTCATGATTTAATAATTTCAACACTGGAACTTGAGCACTCAACTAATTGTTTGGGTTATAGCTTTTATTTTAGAAGAAAACCAAAATTCGATGTTAAAAGTGCGACTAAAAATGAAATACCAAAAATGTTTTGGAGTAGACTTCAAAAAAATGAAACTGTAATTAACCAGGGGAAAACATATTTACCTAGTGTGGTGCTAGGAAAAGAAAGAACTGGAATAAAGCTTAGTTTCACCACAGATACAAGGCCAATACCTGAAATAGAGAGTTTTATTAAAGAAAGTGACTTGTTTATTTGTGAGGGCACTTATGGTAATGGAAATGATATTGAAAAAGCCATAAAGAACAAACATATGACCTTTAGCGAGGCGGCGAAGCTTGCGTTGAAGGGTGAAGTGCAAGAACTCCTATTGACACATTTTAGTCCTTCTATGCATATCCCTGAAGAATATAAAGATAACGCAGAGAGCATTTTCAAAAATACTATTATTGGCTTTGATAGACTTGTGAAGACTTTATCTTTTAAGGATTAGAAAAAATAGAAAGTGTATGGTAATATAATAGAGTAAATAATGATTTCAATACAAGGGGAATTCTAGATGATAATGGAGGTATGGATGTGTTAAATAACGAAATTAAAGAAAGTTTACTTAGAGAAGGAATTCATGAGGATGCTGTAAAATCCTTAGATGAAAAGGGAAAGTGTCTATTTGATATAAATAGTACAAGAGACGTGTGCTTTGAATTTATTGATGAGGGTGTTAAATTTAGTTGTGAACAAAGCATTTTAGATCATGACTTGTATCTAATAAAAATTCTAAATTAAAGCTGTGAAGTATCAGTAATAATAAATTTCTAATTATAGGCGCTAATTACTATTTTAGAGGGAGGAAAACTTTATGATAAAATCAAAGCAACATTTGGCAGTATTTCAAGCAATACTTGCAGCTGCATTGTTTGGAATAAGTTCACCAGTTTCAAAGTTATTATTAGAAAAGATACCTCCTATGCTTATGGCTTCGCTCCTGTATTTAGGAGCAGGCATTGGAATGTTATTCTTAGGACTTATAAAGTGGTCAAAGAACACTAAAGCAAAAGAAGCTAAGATTAGCAAAGCCGAACTTCCATTTGTTATAGGTATGATAGTTTTAGACATTGCGGCGCCAATATTTTTAATGATTGGACTTACTATGACTACAGCATCTAATGCTTCTTTACTAAACAATTTTGAAATTGTTGCTACAGCTCTTGTTGCACTACTAATTTTTAAAGAGTCAATTGGAAAAAGGTTATGGGTAGCTATTTTTTTTATAACGGCATCTAGCATTGTTTTGTCCATAAGTGACTTTAGCAGTTTTTCGTTTTCTGTAGGTTCGATTTTTGTTTTGTTTGCATGCATTTGCTGGGGCTTTGAAAATAATTGTACAAGAATGATGTCTTTAAAAGACCCAATGCAGATAGTGATTGTTAAAGGACTTGGGTCTGGGGCAGGTTCACTTTTAATAGCAGTTTTAATGAATGAATATGCAAGTGATATAAGATATATACTTATAGCTATGATTTTAGGTTTCTTTGCATACGGATTAAGTATATTTTTTTATGTAACTGCACAGAGGCAGTTAGGGGCTGCAAGAACAAGTGCATATTATGCTGTTGCTCCTTTTATAGGTGTAGGATTATCTCTAATATTGTATAACGAACAAATAACAGTAAACTTTGTTATAGCAGTTATTTTAATGCTTTTCGGAGCCTATTATGCTACTGTAGAAAAACACAATCATAAACATATTCACGAAATGGTCAAACATGAGCATCGCCATGATCATAATGATAGTCATCATAATCATGTACATGAAAACTTTGAGAATGGGGAACACAACCATGTTCATGTTCATGAAAGCACTGAACATGAACATAATCATACTCCTGATATGCATCATGCCCATGATCATTAGTGAAAATCATTTATCAACATTTACTCCTTCAATTTCCAATAGTAGTTTTTGTGTTGGAGTTCTATTACCTGCAAAACCTACCAAATTGCCACTTTTACCGATAACTCTGTGACATGGTATAATTATAGGTAATTGATTAAATCTATTAGCTTGCCCTACAGCCCTTACAGCTTTAGGGTTTCCTATGGCTTCTGCAATCTGCAAATAATTTCGGGTTTCACCGTAAGGGATATCTTGAAGGGCTTCCCATACTTTTTTTCTGAACTGCGTACCTTCTATAGATAAGGGTATGCTAAAATTTTTCCTTTTTCCTTTAAAATATTCATCTAGCTGAAGTATAACATCTTTGCAAAGCTCTACATCTTTAAGAATAAATTCATGTTTGTTTTTGTACTTTATCCAATCTTCTTCAAAAATTTCTACTTTCCGAGCACCTATTTCATCCACAACTACATGGATAAGACCAATAGGAGAATCATAAATATCATAACCAATTTTCACAAAATCCCTCCTAAATCATATATTTACCTATGTAAATAAAATGTATCATAAGATTTTAAGCCTGTCTAGTTTAAATACATTTTATTGTTATATTAAATAAAGTTATCAATATAAGTACACGAATGTTATCTGTTCTCTTGCATATTTACCTATAATAAGTGTAAGATGGTGTTAGAATATTTTGAAAATTTGGGAGGGTTACATATGCAAGGAAAAATGTTTTGTTTTCAATGCGAACAAACTGCAGGTGGAAAAGGTTGTACTAACATAGGAGTCTGTGGAAAAACTCCAGAAATTGCAGCAATGCAGGATTTATTAATTTACCAGTTAAAAGGAATAAGTTGTTATGCTACTAAACTTTTAGAAAAAGGTGAAAAACTTGATAAGTCATGGATTTCATTTGTTGAAAATTCATTGTTTATGACGTTAACCAATGTAAATTTTGATCCTGAATCTCACATTAATATGCTTAAAAAATCTCAAGTAATCAAAGAAGAGGTTAGAAAAAAATTAGGAAATGAAAAAATAAATGGTGAAGAGGCTCTATATAATTTAAGCGATTCTAAGGAGCAAATGCTTGAAGATGCTAAAAAAGCAGGAGTTATGTACGACCAAGAATTAGATGCAGATATACGTTCTGTACGAGAAACTATAAAATACGGATTAAAAGGAATAGCAGCTTATGCACACCAAGCTAGATTTATAAAATATAATAGTGAAGAAGTAGATGAATTTTATTTTATAGCTCTTGCGGCATTAACTGATGATAGTTTAAATCTTCAAGATCTTATAAAGTACTTACTTAAAACTGGAGAGATGAGTGTTAAAGTTATGGAGGTATTAGATACAGCTAATAATGAAAAATATAGCTCTCCTTCACCTCAAAAGGTTAATGTAAACATTAAAAAAGGACCATTTATCGTAATTTCTGGTCATGATTTAAGAGATCTCGAAATGCTACTAGAGCAAACTGAAGGTAAGGGCATAAATATTTATACTCACGGCGAAATGCTTCCTTCCCATGGATATCCTAAGTTGAATAAATATGCTCATTTAGTAGGTAATTTTGGAGGGGCATGGCAAAATCAACAAAAGGAATTTGATGGTATCCCTGGTTGCATTTTAATGACAACAAACTGTTTAATGAAACCAAAAGATTCATATAAAGATAGAATCTACTCAACGAGTGTTGTTGGGTGGGATGGCATAAAACATATAGCGGCGGGTGAGAATGGTCATAAGGATTTCTCTGAAATAATAAACAAAGCTCTAGAACTTGGCGGCTTCGAAAAAGATGAAGAAGTTAAAGAAATTTTAGTAGGGTTTGGGCATAAAGCTACTTTAAGTCATGCTGAAACAATAATTAATGCAGTGAAAGAAGGAAAAATCAGGCACTTTTTCTTAATTGGAGGATGTGATGGAGCAAAGACAGGAAGAAATTATTACACTGAATTCGCTCAATTAGTTCCAGAAGACTGTATTATTCTTACTTTAGCCTGTGGAAAATACCGTTTTAATAAATTGGAGTTTGGCACAGTAGCAGGACTTCCAAGATTACTCGATATAGGTCAATGTAACGATGCATATTCCGCTGTTAGAATAGCTCTAGCACTAGCTGATGCATTTAAATGTGGGATTAATGATTTACCACTAGCGATGATTATAACTTGGTATGAGCAAAAAGCTGTTGCCGACTTATTAGCATTACTTTCACTGGGAGTAAAAGGAATTTATCTAGGACCTACACTTCCAGCATTCGTAAGTCCTAATGTATTACAATTCCTAGTTGATAATTTTGATATTAAACCTATAAGTACACCTCAGGATGATTTAAAACAAATATTAGGATAAGAAATATAGTTTAAAAATAAGCTACTTCTAAAGATAGTTAAATATCTTTAGAAGTGGCTTATTTTAACGACATTTCAGAAGGAAGTCTCCCACTTCTATAAGTGGGGGTCATATACTACAACAAAAAGAAAACTTCAGTGGGGGGATAACAATTGAGAATTGTTATCTGCTCCAGAGGTCTACAAGGGGGTAAATCTCCTTCTGAAGTCGTTAATTACAGCGACCCAGGAGATGATTTAATGACTTTTTCCAGTAAATAAGTGTTCCAATCTTGTGCAAAATATGATAAAATGAGAACAAACGTTTGTGGGGTGTTAAAAGTGGATGTAATGAGAAAACTTGAAATATTATCTAATTCAGCAAAGTATGATGCTTCTTGCTCTTCTAGTGGTTCTAATAGAAAGAATACGGCGGAGGGTATAGGAAATGCTTCGACCTCAGGCATTTGCCATTCTTGGTCACAGGATGGTAGATGCATTTCACTACTTAAAATCTTATATACTAATAAATGCATATATGATTGTAAATATTGCATTAATAGAGCTAGCAATGATTTAGAAAGGACAAGCTTTACTCCTAGTGAAGTAGTAGATTTAACTATGAATTTCTACAGAAGAAATTATATAGAAGGATTATTTTTAAGCTCTGGGGTAGAGAGAAGTCCAGATTACACAATGGAAAATTTAGTTAAAATTTTAAAAGATTTAAGATTGATTCACAAATTTAATGGTTATATTCATGTAAAGGCTATTCCAGGCGCTGATCCAAAATTTATATATGAGGCAGGAGTGTATGCAGATAGAATGAGTGTAAATATTGAGCTGCCTTCTGAAAAAAGCTTAAAGCTCTTAGCACCGCAAAAGAATAAGGAAGATATATTAAAACCTATGGGACTTATTAAGCACAGTATACTTGAGTCCAGTGAATATAAGAAAAAAGGGTTTAAAGCACCAAAATTTACTCCTGGTGGCCAAAGTACGCAGATAATGGTTGGTGCAACCAATGAAAGTGACTTAAGAGTAATTAGTCTTACAGAAGGATTATATAATACCTTTGGACTTAAGCGAGTTTATTATTCAGCTTATGTTCCAGTGGTTGCGAACATAAATTTACCAGCTATTCAAACTACACCACCACTTCTAAAAGAACATAGAATGTATCAAGCAGATTGGCTTTTAAGGTATTATGGTTTTAAGGCAAAGGAATTATTAGATGAGAAAAATCCTAATTTTGATGTAGATTTAGATCCTAAAGCTTTTTGGGCATTAAATAATTTAGACAAGTTCCCCGTGGAGATAAATAGTGCGACCTATGAAATATTGCTTAGAGTACCAGGAATAGGAGTAACATCAGCTTTAAGAATCATAAGAGCAAGAAGACTTTGTAATCTTTCCTATGACAATTTAAAAAAAATAGGAGTAGTGCTTAAAAGAGCTAGATTTTTTTTAACCTGCAGCGGTAAATTTTATGGAGATAAGACAATGGAAAGAGGAAGGCTTAAAAATTATTTATTGGACTTTGAAAGCTTTGATAAACCGGAGCAACTTAGTTTATTTACCCAAAGGGGCGATTTATTTGGTTAGATACATTTATGATGGAAGCTTTGATGGATTTTTATCTGTTATATATGATTGCTATTATAGTAGAGTTCCTGAAAGTATTGAGAGAGAAAGTGATTATAACTTCAATATGTTATACGAGGACATAGTTATTGGAACTGATATGGCGAAATCAGGTAAAGTATACAGGGCTATATTAGAAAAGATTTCACAAGATACACTAGTTTATGTGTATCAGGCCTTTTTATCTGAGGAAGATGGCATAGAATTAAATTTATTTAAGTATATACAATTAGGATTTAAGCTGGGAAGTAAAGTAAATGATTTTCTAACAGAGGAAACTGTGAATGAAGTACAGAAAATTTCTAGAAAGGTAGGTTTTGAAGCACATAGATTTTTAGGACTAGTTAGATTTCAAGAATTTAAGGGAATATTGTATGCAGCAATAGAGCCTACTCACAATATTGTTGAACTTATAGGAAGTCACTTTAGTGTAAGACTCAAAAATGAAAAATGGGTAATTCATGATGTAAAAAGAAAAATTGGTATAGTTTATGAAAATAATGAAATGATACTTAGGGATTTAAAATTTGAAAAATTAGAAAGTCATGAGGAGGAAGAGTTGTTCTATCAAAATCTTTGGAAGGCCTTTCATAAAAGTATATCCATAGAAGAAAGATCTAATGAAAGGTTACAAATGCAACATATGCCAAAGAAATATTGGAATAATTTAACTGAAATGAAAAAGTAATCACCGTTTTATAATGAACACTTTTTTATATTTCAACATTTATTCTTAAAAATGCTAGAAATCATGATATAATAGATATAAATGCATTTATTAGATTATTGTTATTTAAAGGAAGGAAAGATGATTATGAAAAAATTAGTAGAATACACTCAAGTTGAAAGTCCTAGTATAAGTATTGAAAGAAAAAAACGCAAGATGGAAGAGATTTATAAAACACTAGAGGCATTAGGAGCTAAAAATAAAGAGACGGCTAAAAATAGTAAGGAAATAAACAGTAACCTTCCTAAAGAGCTTACTGTTGAAAACATAGATAATGTGAAGAAAAACAAGAAAGCCCAATTGAATACACCTTCATTTATAGGTTCACTTGCGGGAGTTATGTCTAAGTTTAAAATACTTGGAAAAGTATATATAGTAGAAAAAAAAGAAACTAAATGGTATATATCAGGCACTGTAAAAATGATTAGTGATATAGACCCTAGAGATATGTAATTTTTATAATTTGTTTTTCATGGATACAATCACATAACCACTATAAAAACTAAGTCTTAACTTTTAAGATTTAGTTTTTATAGTGGTTATATCATTAAAAATTCAAAACTACTTGCAAATATGTAGTTATTTATATAATATATATATTATATGATATACTATATAGGAAATGTGCTATACAAAAGTGATAAAAAAATAGAAAATAACAAGATTATAAATCTTGTAGCTGTAATATTTGTCAGAATTTAAAGAAGTAAATAATATGCTGGAAGGAGAGTTTTTTTATGAAAATATTAGTTATTAACTGTGGTAGTTCTTCTCTAAAATATCAACTTATCAATATGGAGGATGAAACTTGTTTAGCTCAAGGATTGATTGAGAGGATTGGTAGTGAAGGATCTGTTTTAACTCAAAAGGTACAAGGAAGAGAAAAATATATAGTAAAACAAATTATGCAGGATCATAAAGATGCAATAAAATTAGTTCTTTCAACTCTTATAGATGGAACTAATGGAGTAATTAAAAGTGTAGATGAAATTTCAGCAGTAGGTCATAGAGTTGTTCATGGTGGAGAATACTATTCTAAATCTGTATTAATCGATGAAAAAGTAATGAAGGCTCTAGAGGATTGTTCAAAACTAGCACCACTTCATAATCCACCAAACATTATTGGAATTAACAGCTGCAAGGCACTTATGCCGAGCACCCCAATGGTGGCAGTATTTGATACGGCCTTTCATCAGAATATGCCAGAACATGCATATATTTATGCACTACCATATGAATTATATGAAGAACATAAAATAAGAAAATACGGATTCCACGGAACTTCTCATAAATATGTCTCTCAAGTAGCGGCAGAAATGATGAACAAAGATATTAAAGATTTAAAAATAATTTCCTGCCATTTAGGAAATGGAGCAAGTATTGCTGCAATTAAAGGAGGTAAATCCATTGATACAAGTATGGGATTTACACCTCTTGCAGGGCTTGCTATGGGCACAAGATCTGGAGATATAGACCCTTCAATTATAACTTTCTTGATGGAAGAATTATCTTTGTCTTCAGAAGAACTAGCAGATTTATTAAATAAAAAATCAGGCGTTCTGGGAATTTCTGGAATAAGTAGTGATTTTAGAGATCTTTGGGATGTGGCTAAGAACAATAAAAGAGCACAACTCGCTTTAGATGTTTTTCATTATGAAGTTAAAAAGTTTATTTGTAGTTATGCAGGTGCATTAGGTGGCGTAGATTGTATCATATTTACTGCAGGAGTTGGCGAAAACTCTGCAAAAGCTAGAGAAGCTTGTTGCACAGGATTAGAATTTTTAGGCGTTAAAATAGATAGTGAAAAAAATAATGTTGCTGGCATTGCGGCAGAGATAAGTACACCAGATTCAACAGTAAAAGTTTTTGTAATACCAACCAATGAAGAGTTAATGATAGCAAGAGATACAAAGGAAGTTGTCAGTTTATAAGATATTACACAAAAGCAAGAAACCACTACAAGCATTAAGGATTGTAGTGGTTTCTTGCTTTTGTTATTAAATATTATTTAATAAAGGAGCTATTTGATAGGTCTTTTAGTGTATAGCTATTAGTAGTTAATTTTTTTGCTTTAAGCCAAATTAAAACTTCTCGCAGCTCTTTTTCAGGGGGCATAGTAGCCTTTGAATAAGTTGGGAAAATCAATGTTTTTTTCACAATTTCAGGAAAACCAGCTTCCTTAATTACAAAATCAATATAACTTTCCTGTTTTGCTTCTTTTAAAAACTTTATAGATTTATTATAGGCTTTATAAAATGCTTTTATTTCGTCGGATTTTGATGCTATTGTATCTTTTGTGAATAGAATTACACCAGGGTTTATACCTAGTTTATCAGAACTACTTAAAACTTTTCCACCAGAAGAAATTGCAGTGCTTGCCAGAGGCTCTGGCAATGTAGCCATATCTAATTTACCATTGGTTAGCATTTCAAGTCTAGTAGGTATCTTCGGTATTGCTACTTTTTTTGGTGAGTTAACATCTATGCTTGAATTTTCCATAATTCTATCTGTTAGATATTCAATAATAGTATTTTTAGAAATCCCTATGGATTTTCCAGCAGATTGTTCAATTTTAGAAATATTAGAATTCACTCCAGAAATTAGTTTATAACTACCATCTGTTTTTGAAGTGATTTTAACATCAAATTTATTATCGTTAAAAAATACTACCGCAAGCATATCAGATATTGCTCCATCAATTTTACCCGTTTGAAGTGCTGTATCCCTATCTGTTGCACTTTTAAAATGCTCTATTTTTACCTCTATACCTTCTTCTTTAAAATATCCATTGTGCTCTGCTATAATAACTGGAACAGAGTCTAAATCTGGCATAGCACCAATAGTTAGAGTTTTTTTTGGCTTTAGCCCCGCATCTTCTTTCACCTTGCTTGTGCATCCAACAATACTTATACCCATTATAAATACTAAGGTAAGTGCTAAAAATTTTTTTTTCAATATGTACCTCCAATAAAAATTTATTTTGTCCACAAATAGCTTTCTAACAATTATATTTTTTGAAAAGTCGAAAGAAAGTAGATAAAATAATATAAAGCCCTGTAATGAAATGTAAATAACGCAGTCATCATAACACTTATTTAACTCAGTGTAAATACTGGCAGTCCAACCTTTGGAATATATCTATGAACTAAATTAACAAAACATATTATTAATGACCAAATCGCTTCTTTATTTGCAGAGTTAAAGGTATTGTGATAAAATTTTAACTAGTAAAGTTGAAAGAAATAAAGACTAAGTAAATATGTAAATAACGAGTATAATTTATTTTAGGTTAATAATTTTATATTTTAGGCATTATAAACTATATTTTTGGTAAAAATAGTCCTATAATAATAATTCTCAAACTGAGGGGGATATAGTATGAGTGAAAAGAAAAGAATAGCTATACTTGGCGGAGGGTATGGTGGAGTATTAACGGCAAAGAAGCTTGCTAAAAAATTCAAAAAAGATGAAGAAGTTGAAATCACTCTTATAGACCAAAATCCATACCACACACTACTTACTGAACTTCATGAAGTAGCTGCAGGACGTGTTTCAGAGGATGCTATTAGGATTGATTTCAAAAAAATATTTGCAAAAAGAAAAGTAAAAGTTGTACTTGATGAAATTACTGATTTGGATTTTAAAAATAATGTACTAAAATCCGAAAACAATACCTATGAATATGATTATCTAGTAATTGGTGCTGGATGTAAGCCCACTTACTTTGGCGTAAAGGGAGCAGAAGAATTTTGCCATAAATTATGGTCTTTTGAGGATGCTGTAGCACTTAAAGAACATATTCTTAAAATGTTTAGAAAAGCTGTAAAAGAAAAAAACAAAGAAGAAAGAAAAAAACTTCTAACTTTTATTGTTGTTGGTGGTGGATTCACAGGTGTTGAAATGATGGGAGAACTCGGTGAGTGGAAAGAGAGGTTATGTAAGGATTTTTACATAGAACAAGAGGAAGTAACTTTAATATTAGCAGATGACCTGCCTAAAATATTACCTAATTTCCCTGATAAGTTAATAGCAAAAACTAAAAAAAGACTTAATAAATTAGGGGTTACAGTACTAACTAATGCTGGTGTTACAGAAGTTACAGGGGACACTGCTACAATAAGAAACAATGGTATTGTTAATACCTATACAGTAATTTGGACTGCTGGCGTTGAAGGCTCTGATATTATTGGTAAAATGGATATTCAGCAAAAGGGTAGAAAAAGAATAGTAACTGACGATAAATTGCGATCTTTAGATTATAAAAATGTTTATGTTGTTGGTGATAACATTTTCTTTATTCCTGAAGGTGAAGAAAGACCTCTCCCACAAATGGTAGAAAATGCAGAAGAGTCTGCTGCATTAATTGCGCATAATGTTTATACAGACATAAAGGGTGGAGAAAAGAAATCCTATAAACCTTCATTCCATGGTGCAATGGTATGCGTTGGCGGAAAATATGGTGTAGCAAATGTTGGAGCTGGGAAAAACTTTTTTGCATTATCTGGATTCTTTGCATTATTTGTTAAACACTTTATAAATATTGTTTACTTTATCCAGGTCGCTGGGTTTAATAAATGCTGGTCATACTTATTACATGAATTTTTCCATGTTAAAGATAATAGAAGTTTTGTAGGTGGCTATTTTTCAAAATCATCTCCAAACTTCTGGTTATTAGTACTTAGAATGTTCGTTGGTTACAAATGGCTAACAGAAGGACTTGAAAAATTACCTAAAATAATAGCTGATCCTTCAAAAATTTTCTTAATACCTGCACCAGTAGTTGATGGAGCAACAGCTGCAACAGCTGCAGCACCAGCGGCAGGAGCGGCACCAGTAGCAACATGGGTTGCATTACCGGTACCAGGTTTTATAGAAAAAATAGTTAAATGGTCTATGGATACTTTCTTTTATACAGGTGATGGTGGATATACAGTTTTAGCTACAATTTTCCAAACCGGTATGGTAATTGCAGAAATATTAGTAGGAATAATGCTTATCGTTGGATTATTTAGCGCATTAGCTTCTCTTATGTCAGTTGCTATGGGTATTATGATTTGGACTTCAGGAATGGCTCCTACTGAAATGTTATGGTACTTATCAGCAGGAATTGCTCTTATAGGTGGATCTGGAAGTACTTTTGGTATGGATTACTATGTGCTACCAATACTTAAAAAGTATTGGAAGAGCATTGGATGGGTTAAAAAATCTTATTTATATGTTGATTAATATATATTTATACAATAGTTATGTAATTAAAAACTGAATTTTTTTAAATCTAATGTCCTTTTAAAAATAATTAAAAGGACATTTGGTTTTATAGTGGAATATTAATTAATAAGTAATATTTATTGGAAACTCAAAAAATAATTGGACAAGGTGATAAAATGAGTAAATTTTGGGAATGTTATCCTGATATTGCAGATGAATTAGAAAGTATAAAAAAGATAATTGTAGCTAATGTAAAATCTAGTGAAAAAGAATTTGATGAAGCTATTTTTCCACTGGTTAATGCAGGTGGAAAGATGTTAAGGCCAGCCTTTTTGCTACTGGCCGCAAAATTCGGAGAGTATGATAAGGACAAAATGCATAATTTAGGTGCAGCCATTGAAATGATGCACATGGCAACATTAGTTCATGATGACGTTGTAGATGAATCTAAACTTAGACGTGGTGTGGAAACGGTGCAACACAAATACAGCAAAGAATATGCAGTGTATATAGGTGATTTTTTATTTTGTCAATGCTTTATAATGCTATCTGGATTTGATTATTCCACTGAAAATTTAAGAGATATATCAAAATCTATATCTAAAATATGTATGGGAGAAATAAGGCAATATAATATTAGATACCTAAGAAACACAAGCCTTAGAAAATACATAAAAATTATATCTGGAAAAACAGCAGCGCTATTTGCTATTAGCTTTTATACTGGTGCAAAGGAATCTAAATGTAGTGAGAAAACTTCAAAATTATTAGCAAGGGTTGGTTACTATATTGGAATGGCTTTTCAAATCATAGATGATTTGCTTGATTACAGTGGAGATGCGAGTAAACTAGGCAAAAATGCTCAAAGTGATTTAGTAAAAGGTTATTATACACTACCACTAATATATGCTATGGCAGAAGACTGCGAAAATAAAATTTCTATTATATTAGATAATACTTCATTAAATGATGAAGATGTAAAACAAATAACTATATTAATTAAAAAATATAATGGAATAGATAAGGCTCAAAACTTAGCGGATAAATATACAAAAAAAGCCTTTGATTATATTGAAAAATTACCTGACTGCGAAAGCAAAGAAATAATTAAAGCTGTAACACAAAAATTATTAAATCGTAATTCCTAATAAAATATAGAAAGGGATGGTTATATGGCTTATAAAGATTTGCAGGATTTTATAAATCATTTAAGAGATAAAAAACTTTTAGATGAAATTGAAATCGAAGTGGATAGTGAGCTTGAAATTACGGAAATAGCTGATAGAGTTTCAAAAAAGTATGGTCATGCCTTGCTTTTTAAAAATGTAAAAAATTCAGAATACCCAGTATTAATTAATTCACTAGGAACCTACGAGCGAATGAATTACGGGCTAGAAGTAGAGGATCTTGATGATATTGCAGCAACTATAATGGATTTTATGGATGTAACTAATTATATAACCTTAATTAATAAGGTTAAATCTATTCCCAAACTTGCAAGACTTGCAAGAGTATTTCCTAAAAAAGTAAAAAACGCCCCTTGTCAAGAGGTAATAGAAGATGCAGACTTAAGTAAGCTTCCAATATTAAAGTGCTGGCCTAAAGATGGAGGGCGCTACATAACACTTCCCCTAGTAATAACAGTAGATCCAGAAACTAATCAGCAAAATGTTGGAATGTACAGGCTTCAGGTATATGATAAAAATACTACTGGTATGCATTGGCATCTACATAAAGACGGAAAAGAGATATATGAAAAATATAGGAAGCTTGGATTGAAAATGCCTGTATCAGTAGCATTAGGCTGCGACCCAGCAACGATATATGCCGCCACTGCACCACTGCCAAAAATGATAGATGAAATGATTTTTGCTGGATTTCTTAGAAAATCACCTGTAGAAATTGTTAAATCAATAACTAATGATATTTATGTACCTGCCAATGCTGAATTTATACTAGAAGGATATGTAGACTTAGATGAAAAGAGATTAGAAGGTCCCTTTGGTGACCATACAGGATATTATTCTCTTGAAGATATGTACCCAGTGTTTCACATTGAAAAGATTACAAGGAAAAAGCATCCAGTATATCCTACAACCATTGTAGGTAAGCCCCCTATGGAAGATTGTTACCTAGGAAAAGCTACAGAACGAATTTTTTTACCCTTAATGAAGGTTCAATGTCCTGAAATAATAGACATAAATTTCCCGCTAGAAGGTGTATTTCATAATTGTGTAATAGTTTCAATTAAAAAGGCTTATCCAAAGCATGCTCACAAAATTATGAATTCACTATGGGGACTTGGGCAGATGATGTATACAAAAATGATTATAGTTGTAGATGAAAATATAGATCCTCAGGATATCTCAACCGTAGCCTGGAAAGTATTTAATAATATAGATCCCAGTAGAGACATAGTAATTTCAGAAGGACCTTTAGATGCACTTGATCATGCATCAAATACTCCTTTTTATGGTTCAAGACTAGGTATAGATGCTACAAAAAAATGGCCATCAGAAGGACATTCAAGGCCTTGGCCAGATGATATAGAAATGTCTGAGGAAATTAAACAAATGGTAGATAAGAGGTGGAGTGAATATGGTATTAAAGAAACTTAAAAGCTATGGAGAGTTAGTTATGTTTTCTCATACACTATTCTCTCTCCCTTTCGCTTTAATATCAATGATTTGGGCAGCTAATGGGTTACCAACAGCTGCTACAGTATTTTGGATATTAATTGCACTTGTTGGAGCTAGAAATGGTGCTAATGCTCTTAATAGAATTGTAGATAAGGATATTGATAAAAAGAATCCTAGGACTGCAAATAGACATTTGCCAAAGGGCCTGGTAAAGGATTATGAAGTTTTAGGAATAGTGCTACTGTGTTTCTTTATTTTTATAATAGCAGCCTATAAATTAAATCCTCTATGTTTTATGCTATCACCGGTGGCACTTTTTCTATTTATAATTTATTCTTATACTAAAAGATTTACATGGGTATGTCATATCATTCTAGGTATTACTTGTGGTGGCGCTCCTGTAGGAGCATGGCTTGCAGTAACAGGAAAATTTGCTATAGCACCAATTGTTTTAGGTGCTGTTGTAACATTGTGGGTAGCTGGTTTTGATATAATTTATGCAACTCAAGATATTGAATTTGATAGGAAAACTGGTTTGTTTTCTATACCCGCTAAATTTGGTTTAAAGGGTGCATTATGCATATCATCTCTGTTTCACTTTATTACGGTTTTGCTTTTAATTAGTTTATATTTTATAATGCATAGAGGCTGGATATATTTATTTGGCATATTTATCAGCGCCATTTTGTTAATCTTAGAGCATTATATTGTGTCTCCAACAAACACAAAGAAGATGAAAATCGCTTCTTATAACATAAATCAAGTTGTAAGTGTTTGTATATTTATTTTTACTGTATTAGATTTTTTTATATTATAACTAAGAGGTGATTTGTTTGGGAAGATATATAGTAGGGATTACCGGAGCCAGTGGAAGTATCTACGGTGTACGGCTTATAGAAGAGTTAATAAAAGGTGATAATGAAGTTTATTTAGTTATTACAAATAACGGCAGAAAAGTTTTGGAATATGAGCTTGAAATGGATTTTGATGGATGGCTTAAAAATCTTAGTAATTCTAAAGGAAGGCTTAATTTATGTGATATAGAGGACATGTTTTCTTCTATAGCAAGTGGTTCCTTTAAGACTGATGGAATGGTAATTGTGCCCTGTTCAATGGGAACTCTTTCAAAAATAAGTAGCGGAACTTCCGATAATTTACTAATAAGAGCTGCAGACGTAATCATTAAAGAAAAAAGAAAATTGATTTTGATTCCAAGGGAAACTCCTCTTAGTTCTATTCATCTTCAGAACATGCTTTTTTTAAGCAATTTAAATGTTTTGATAATACCTCCTATGCCAGCTTTTTATGAAAAACCAAAAACTATTGAAGATATGGTAAATATCACTGTAGGGAGGATTCTTTCAAGCTTAAATGTAGATAATGAAATGTACCATGAGTGGGGCATAAATAAATGATAAAAATAAGTGATTTAAGTGTTTGTTATAAAAATGTGGACAAACATACCAAAGTCATAGAAAACGCGAATTTAACGGTAAAAAAAGGGGATATTTGTGCTATAATTGGTCCCTCTGGTGGTGGCAAATCAACTTTATTAAAAGTTCTAGCAGGAATTATTGTAGACTACACCGGTGAAGTTTTAATAGATGGAAAAGCAGTGAATCCTAAAATACATAGAATCGGATTAATACCTCAAAATTACGGACTAGTTAAATGGAAAACAGTAGAGCAGAACATATTTCTATCCGCGAAAATAAAAGATGGTAAAGGCCATATTGATATGGAATTTTATGAAAAACTGCTAGTGGAATTAAAGCTTAAAGACTTTGTTAAAAGATATCCAAGCCAGCTAAGTGGGGGACAAATGCAAAGAGTAGCCATGGCTAGAGCTTTATTATTAAAACCAAATGTACTTTTAATGGATGAATCTTTTTCTGCCTTAGATGCTATGACCAGGGAAGATGTTCAAAAAATGTTTTTAGAGGTTTGGCAGGCACATAAGGTTACTACTATACTTGTAACCCATGATATTAAAGAAGCAATATATTTAGCAAAGAACATAGCTGTAATATCCGCATCCCCAGGAAAAATAGTTGAAGTTATAAGCAATCCCTTATTTGGAAAAGTAAATAGGGAAGTTGATTTGGAGTACATACATATAAACAATAAACTTAGAAAAATTCTTAAAGGGGGCTAGCTGGAATGAGACTTAAAGAATATAAACTAGTTAACTTTGCAATTGCTTTTTTTATTATTTTTGGTTTGTGGCAAATAATAGCAATGATTATTAATAAGCCATTATTTCCACCCCCTTATGCAATAATAATAAATATATTTATAACTTTTAAAAGTGATATAGCAATCCATGTTATTTATAGTTTTAATAGAATTATAGTAGGTTTGCTATTTACTTTGGTAATAGGTGTACCTGTAGGTATTTTAATGGGATATTTTAAAAAAATCGATTTAATATTTTCACCAATTATATATTTTAATTATCCTATACCTAAGATAGCATTACTACCTATAGTAATGCTTATTTTTGGCTTAGGCGATTTAACAAAAATAGTTATGATTTTCTTAATTACATTTTTTCCTGTAGTAGTTAATATACGAGATGAAGTAAAAAATATCCCTGAAGAGGTTTTTTACCCTATGTATTCATTAGGAGCAACGAATTTTCAAATAATGAAAGAGATTATTTTTCCAGGAATACTTAAAGCCTTATTAACATCTCTTCGAATAGGTATAGGTACTGCTATATCTGTTTTATTCTTTACTGAAAACTTTGGCACAGAGTATGGTATGGGGTATTTTATTATGGACTCTTGGATGAGGATCAACTATATTCAAATGTATTCAGGTATTTTAATCTTAAGTTTAATCGGCCTATTTTTCTTTATTATAACTGATGTTTTAGAAGGGATTTTTTGTCCCTGGAGATAAGATACCCACACTGATTTTTAAAATTTTATAATGCTTTATTAAAATGTATACTTGAAATGACACAAAAGTAGAAAAATGATATAATCATATTAATTGATATTGACCCTAGAAAAACTAACGTGAATGACAAGGAGGAGACTTACTTGAGAAAATTAGTTATATTAGCATTATGGATAGTTTTAGCAACTGGACTCGTGGCTTGTGGTTCCAAAAATGTTATTTATAAGCAAGGAACCTATGAGGGAAACGCAGAGGGGCATATAGGACCCATAAAGGTTAAAATAGTAACGGATCAATATGAAATAAAGGAAATTGTGATATTATCGCAACAAGAAACTCCAGTGATAGCTGAAATAGTATATAAAAAAATACCACCAAAAGTAATAAAAGCTAATAGTTCAGAGGTTCAAGTTGTTGCAGGAGCTACATATACAAGCAATGGACTTATTAAAGCTATTAAGGATGGGCTAAATAAAGCAAAAATAGAATAATCACAATATGAGGTGAAGTGCTATTGAAATTGCAGTATAAGTTAACAATATTTATAAGCATTATAATATTTATGATCATTGGTGGAATAGGAATTGTTACTTATTATCAAGTGCAAAATTCTGTGGAAACTCAAATGGGCAATAATGCTATGGATTTAGCTGTAACTATTGCATCTATTGATATAATTGAAAAAACTTTAGCAACTTCTAAAGATTATGACACTGTTCAAAAAACTATAGAGAGTTTCAGAGAAAAAACTAGATTTCAATATATTATTGTTATGGATATGAAGGGAATAAAATATTCCTATCCCAATGGTAATTCTCTAGGCAAAAAATATGCTGACGGTGGAGAAGAGCAGGTGCTAAAAAAGGGTGAATCTTATGTAGCTAGGGACAGAAATGTTTTGATTTCGGCAACAAGAGCCTTTGTACCCATTTATTATAAGGGAGAACAAGTAGGTGCAGTTTTAGTGGGCCTTTTAACAGATACAGTATATGCTGAACTTGATTTCCATTTACTTTGTTTGAAAATAGCTTTAGTAGTTGGTCTTTTAATGGGCATAGTAGGTGCAGTTTTTTTATCAAATACAATAAAGAAAAGCATATTTGGCCTGGAGCCAAAGGAAATTGCACTACTACTGGGACAGAGGGATTTAATTTTGCAGAATCTAAAAAATGGAATTATAGCTATTGATAGTGATGGCAAAATAATACTCTTTAATAAAATAGCTAAGGAAATCTTAAAACTAGAAGATAAAAATATAGGCAAGAGTGTTGCTACTTTGAACTTAAATTATACAGATGAAATGATGGAAGTATTGAGGAATAAGGAAGCAGTATATAATCAAGAAATTAAAATGCGCCCGGGTAAAACACTTATGTGCAGTCATACCCTATTAAAAAATCATAAAGAAGAAATCATAGGTGTTGTATCTAGTTTCCAGGACTTAACTGAGGTTGTGAATATGGCAGAAGAATTAACTGGAATTAAAAAAATGACTTCTGCTTTAAGAGCGCAAAATCATGAATTTATGAATAAACTTCACACTATTTCAGGCCTAATACAATTAGAAGAGTATAATGAGGCTATTGAATATATTTCACATATATCCAAGCTTCGCGGAGAGGTTTCTGATATTCTCAGCAAAAGAATTAAAAATACCCACATAGCAGGGCTCTTACTTGCCAAATATAATAAAGCAACAGAAGCTAAAATTTCTGTAGAAATTGATGCAAATTCTTATTTAGATGATATTCCTAAAAATATAACAGTAGATGAAATTTGCTCTGTAATTGGAAACTTAATAGAAAATTCTATAGAAGAATTAGTAAAATTTGAAAATGGTAAGATATCCATAAGATTAATATCCAATAGTGAATCACTTAGAATAAGAATTCAAGATAATGGTTCTGGAATTAGTGAAAATATAATAGATAAAGTTTTTGAGCGTGGATTTACAACCAAACCTGGTAACAGAGGATTTGGCCTTAGTATTATAAAACAAATAGTAGATTATGCAGGCGGTGACATAAATGTTCTACAAGATAATGGAACTATATGGGATATATTTATACCAATGAAAAGGAGTAGATCATATGATTAAGGTTCTTATTGTTGAAGACGACCCTATGGTGAGAGAAATAAATGAAAAATTTCTAAAAAAAATAGAAGGGTTTACACTATATGACAGCGTTAACTCTATTGAAAAAGCAAAAGAAGTTATAATAAGTGGAAAACCTGACCTAATATTATTAGATGTTTTTTTTCCGCAGGGTCTAGGTACAGATTTATTAAAGTGGATACGACTAGAAAATTTAAAATGTGATGTTATATTAATTACTGCAGATAGGAATACAGAAACTGTTGAAGAAGCATTTCGATATGGAGTAGTAGATTATTTAGTAAAACCTTTTATATTTAATAGGTTTAAGGAGGCATTGCTTCAATTTAAAAGTAGAAAGAATAGTTTTAAAAATGTTGATAGTATGGAGCAAGAAATTATTGATAAATATACTATAAAAGAAAATAAACACGTCATAGAATATTATGAAAATATTGGTGACATTAAGGGATTTAATCAGTACACTTATGAAAAAGTTATAGTGGGTATATCTGATATGAAAGATAAACCATTTACATCTGAGCAAATTGCAAAAAACATCGGAGTTTCTAGAATAACTGCTAGAAGGTACTTAGACTATTTAGAAAAAGAACAAAAGCTTGTGGTTGAAATGGAATACGGTAAGGTGGGTAGACCTAAAAACAAATATAGAATAAAAGGAGAATATTAGTGCAATTTAATATGCAGTAATATTCTCCTTTTAATATAAATATAAGAAGTAACATCACGGAGTAATGATACCTACTAAAATTCCTCTGTTTCTAAAATAAATCCTTCTATTACAACATCCTCATCAATTTCAATAAGTAGACATCTTCTACCATCACTATTTTTTACCTGCTTAACTGAATTTAGATCCTTAGGTGTTAATGTAATATTTGCAATTTCACTAGTAATCTTAATGGATTTTGAATTGAATTCAGGTACAATATTGTTTATCTTAAAATCATACTTTATACCACAAGTTTCAATGAAGGCAGTGTCTATATCAGATATAATCTGTGCTCCACAATTACTCAGAATATTTTTAATATCCTCAATTCCAATAGAGGGGCTTTCACCACCTTCAGCTTGCTCGGCGAGTTCATGTATATTCACATAAATGTCCTGCATAAGTTCAGGTTTGATTTTTTCGCCGATTATGGATTTCAATATATCACCAAAGCAATTTTTCTCGTCTTCAGCAGTAAACTTAAAATCACAGTTAAGAACTTTCTCAATGAAATCACCATTTAATTCTTTAGGTTTTGAAGCATAATATAAAATTTTATTAATATCTGAATATCCATTGTTAAGAGTAGGGAACATGAAGCCCTCCAAGGGAGAATTAAGATTAATAACTGAATCTAAAGCCGAATTTGCTTTGAATTCCTTATCAGTATAATCAAATTTTAGAGTTCTCTTTGGTATCTCTATTTTATTTACACTTGCAAGAATGAAGTTAAAGGCTTGTACTGCATCATCAATGCTTTCATCAGCCTCCATATTTCTATGGTTAGAACCTAACCAATATTCAGCTTTAATAAAAGTAACCACCACATCAGTTTCATATTTATAATTAGCTGTAATTTTTTTAATAAGCTCATTAAGGGTGTTTTGAATTTCGTCTTTATCACTTGCTTTTAGTGCAGTGCCTAAAATCTTTTGAGTGTTATTTTCTTCTTCGATATTCTGAAAATCTAATTCGAAAATTTTTGTATCTATAGCGCCAGTAAGCACTTTCTTAAAATTACCTAAAAATAACTCTTTTTTATCCATATCCATTCTATCAAAAAAATCAAATTCTGAATGAATAACAGGCTCATAATCTATTTGCACATTATCTTTTTTTAGATAAACGCTATAAATTTCCTGAATTTTCATCATACTACTATCTAATTTAAATTCTTTTCTTATGTCTGTAATCTCTTTTTTATTCATCATAAAACCTCTTTTCATTGTTATTTTCTTTTATATGCTAAAATTATAACACAAAATTATGGAATGATATTATAAAATTTCCTATATTGATTAATAATAACTATTGACAAAGTATTATTAGCGTGTTATATTATAAATATAAGAAGCGCAACTTATCGTATATTTAGTAAAATCTTTAAACGAAACTTGATACCCCCAATAAATTGAAAAATAAGAGAGTGGGGTGAGATCATAAAAATATATAAAAACTATAAGTAGACTAAGAATTCAATGATGATTGCCATTGCAATCGGCTAAGAAGCCATTAAAGTAATTACTTAGGAATACAAGAGATAGCTTACCATAATAATTTAAGTTTAAGTTCCAACACAATACTAATTTAAACATTAAGATAAAAAGGTCAATATATAGTTTAAGGAGATAAAATATTGTTAAATATATTAAGAAAAGATAGAAGTTAGAATCTAATTCGCTGTGAATTAAGTATTCTAACTTTTATTTATTTTTGTTGTAATATATGCCCCCACTTATATAAGTGGGGGACTTTTCTTCTGAAATGTCGTTAAATATTAATAATTTTCAGTAAACCAACTGATTAACTTTTTAGCTATGCTTATACTATCGGGTGTTAAAGGCATTTCGTTAGAACTATACCAGTTAGCGTCACCAATTTCTTTTCCATCTACTTGTATTTCACCGCTTGCATATTCTGCTGTAAATCCTATCATAAGAGAGTTAGGAAAAGGCCAAGGTTGATTTCCAAAATATTTTATATTTTTTACAGTAATCCCAGTCTCCTCTTGGACCTCGCGAACAACACATTCCTCAAAAGTCTCACCAACTTCTACAAAGCCAGCAACTACACTGTATAACTCCTTAGCAGATTGATTATTATGTGCAAGCAACAATTTTCCATCTCGTACAACAGCCACAATTATGGCAGGAGAAATTCTAGGGTAATTTACCAGGCTACATTTGGGACACTTTTTAGCTCTTTCTCCATCCACGCTCTGAGCTAATGTACCACACCTGCCACAATATTTATGATCATTATTCCAGTTTACTATTTGAATAGCTCTACCACCTATCCAAAACATGTCTTTGGATAATTGGTGAGTTAGTGCTTTAAGTTTGCTAAAATACATATCGCTTGGTATGACAGTATCACTATTTAATTCTCCACAAAAGCAATTTTGTCCATCCATAGACCCAAGATATTGGGTATTAATTAATTCTAAATTTTCTAGATCGCAAATAGCGGGTATTATTGCTTTATTGTTTTCAGATTTAACTAGTAATTCATCATTATAAAATAAAAAATATATATCCTTATTTGTTTTAGGTAAAATCATATCTACTGACGGTATAAAATTTGTCATATTGTCTTCATTACGCATTAGTATTATCTCCAATCTACATTTATATAATTAATAGGCAATTGATATTTATCTAAAAATTTATCAATGTGGTATAATTATATCATATACTTAAAATCTTTAATATTCTAAATTTATATATTATTTGATATAGGGGATACTTGTCTCAGTAAAATTATCAATAAAATCTTGTGAAAAAAAGTCGAATCTTATATTTTAGGGTTCATTTGCATTTATATATATGTTAAAATTATAAATACTCATATATTTAAAGAATAAATAGGAGAAAATATAAAATACTATATGCATTTGAAGTTTTTAAGCCACTTTTGTGGATATCAAGGAGGTATTATTATGGATATTAAAGAATTACCTAGCATTCCCTACTGTAGTCTAGGTATTATGGCACTAGAGAGTAGCTCAGAACTGGGAAATAGAATTAATGAGCTTTTAATAAAAAAACGTAAAGAATATGACAGTGGACCTATGAACCGTGGCTCGAATGATGAAAAAACCTTTCTTATAAATATGACTGATACTCGATTTTCAAATGGTGAAGGTAAAATTATTATAGAAGATTCGGTTAGGGGTAAAGACATATTTATATTATGCGATGTAGGAAATTATAGTTGTACATATACAATGTATGGTTATGAGAACCACAAAAGTCCAGATGATCATTTCCAAGATATAAAGAGGGTTTTGTCTGCCTTAGGTGGTAAGGCAAGGAGAATAACTGTAATAATGCCATTATTGTATGCAAGCAGACAGCATAGACGAAAACATAGAGAATCTCTTGATTGTGCCATTGCTCTTCAGGAATTAGAAAGATTAGGGGTTAATGATATTATAACTTTTGATGTACATGATCCAAACGTTCAAAATGCAATACCACTTATATCCTTTGATAATGTATATCCCACTTATGAAATAGTGAAAACGATTTTACAAGAGGAGCCTGAGCTATTAGTAGACAAGGCAAAAGTCCTCGTGATAAGCCCAGATACAGGTGCAATGGATAGAGCTGTTTATTACTCTAGTGTAATTGGTCTTGATATTGGACTTTTCTACAAAAGAAGAGACCATTCAAAAGTAGTAAATGGTAAAAATCCCATAGTACAACATGAATATATGGGAAGAGAAGTAGAAGGACAGGATATTTTGATAGTTGACGATATGATAGCTTCTGGCGAGTCAATATTTGATATAGTATTGGAATTAAAAAAACGTAAAGCAAAAAGAATATTTGTTACAGCAACTTTTGCATTATTTACTGAAGGAATAGAAAAATTCAATAAATTTTATGAAGATGGGTTAATTGAAAGAATATATTCAACAAATTTAACCTATATTCCTAAAGAGGTTAAAGAGGCTAAATGGTTCCGTGAAGTTGATATGTCGGGATTTGTCGCCAGCATAATAAACAATCTAAATTATGATAAATCCATAGCACCACTACTTGATGCTACTAAAGGTATAAAAGAATTGCTAAATAAATCAAGGGTTTAGGTAAATGTAATTCCCACTTATATAAGTAGGAGACTTTCCTGAAATATCCTTAAAAATAAAAATACATATAAAAGACTATTATAATAAAAGAATAATTTAACTTTTATTGTAATAGTCTTTATAAATATTACTATAATACTAGTTCTTAATTTTTTGTAATGAAATTTTCTTTTTTAGAACATAAGATATTACAATAAGTCCTACTAAAAGTGCTATAGACATATAGAAGCTAGAAGAGCCAATATCCGTTGCTTTATCTCCAATGTTCACAAAAACAAAGATACCAGGTATTATACCCAAAATAGTAGCTAAGGCAAAATCCTTGAATTTGACCCCTGAAAACCCTGCTGCATAGCTAATTATATCAAAGGGGAAAAGCGGAATTAGTCTTAATACAAACACCAATAAAAAGCCTCTATTTTTAATGGCATCTTCTAAATTTGATATGTCTTTTTTTATAAATTTGTTGAATACCTTATGACCTAATATACTGGCTAGAAAAAAAGAAAGAGTGCCTCCTAAAATAGCCCCAATCATTGTGTAAATAAATCCGCCCATCATTCCAAAACACATACCTCCAGCAATAGCAAGAATTGAATCAGGAAAAAGTGTAAGTGGGACAAATGTAAATAAAATTATATAGATTATTGGTGAGAACATGCCATAAGAATCTATAAAAGTTTTCATATTTTCTGGAGTACAATGACGCAGAGTTTTTGTATTGCAAAAAGCACATATAATAATTGCAATAATTATTATAAGGGATATTATTTTTAAAATATTTGTGATTTTTTTATTCATAAAAACCTCCTTGTAGCAACCTTAAGTAGCGTAAAACTATTATTAGCCTTATTAAGTGTACAATAAAGTATGAAGTATATCTAATAGATAATTCATATAGAAAACAGTTGAACTATAGAAATATCAAATAGATAATTCAAATTGTAAAACTGATTGTGTATATATTCTTAGGTATTAAAATAAAACATATAGAATAGAAAAAAATATTTAATTATGTGAAAATATTAATATGAAAAAGTGACAAATGTCATTTTTTCATATTAATTTTTTTGCTATAATGGATAATGTATGATTAAATACAATAGGAGCTTAATTAATTCACTATATCTCTCAAACTAAATACAATTATAAGGAGGTTTCAATATGATACCAACAGCACATATTGAAGTAAAAGAAGAAGGAATTATCGCAAAAACAGTATTAATGCCGGGAGATCCATTACGTGCCCAATTTATTGCAGAAACATTTTTAGAAAATGTGGAAAAATTTAATAATGTCCGCAATGTATTTGGATACACGGGTACATATAAAGGACGTAAGATTTCTGTAATGGCCAGTGGCATGGGTATGCCTAGTATTGGTATTTACTCATATGAATTATTTAATTTCTATGGGGTAGAAAACATTATAAGAATAGGTTCATGTGGTGCTTACACTGCTGATTTAAACTTATATGATGTAATACTTACCACTGATGCTTGGAGTGAATCCACTTATGCAAAAGTTCAAAGTGGATGTGAAGATGATACAATTGCTGCATCAGTTGATCTAAATAATAAGTTAGAGAAAATTGCAGAGGATTTAGGAATTAAAGTTCATAAAAATAGAGTACACTCATCTGATGTATTTTATCGCGAAAATTTCGATGAGTATAAGGATATTTATGAAACTCATGGTTGTACTTCAGTAGAAATGGAATCCTTCGCACTATTCCATAATGCAAATGTATTGGGTAAGAAAGCAGCTTGTTTATTAACAGTTTCAGATAATTTAGTAACTCATGAATTAACTACCTCTGAAGAAAGACAAGAAGCCTTTACTAATATGATGAAAATAGCTTTAGAGATGGCTGAATAATAACAAAAAAAGTGTCCTCTACCTGTCAAGTCGCAAATTTAAAAGAAAATATCGGAATTATTATAAAAAACCCCTCAACGAAAAATTATTGAGGGGTTTTTTGAGTATCTTAAACATAAACCTTTAGTCTAGGTATTTAATTTTTTTATTATCAGTTCATTAACTGTAATTTTAGGATGCTTATATCTACCTTTCTTTTCCGTACCTTTACCATATTGAATTGCCTTAGTTGGACATAAATGTATGCAAGCTAAACATTGGGTACAGTTGTTTTTCCATATTGGCTTCTCCTTAACTGTAATTGTTCCACTATTACATACTTTTTCGCATAATCCACAACCATTACACTTTTCATTGACATGAAAATTCTTTGTATTGTGAGCATTCTTATTAAATAACGGATTTACTATATAAGTCATCACTTTAGGTAGCATACCTTTTTCAAGTTGATAAACATTATCCACCCTATGTTTTATTGTATTATTTATAGTAGCTATTACTTGTTTGGATTCTAAAAGTTTTTTATTTTCAACTTCCACAGTATCAACATCCCCAAAGAAAATATAATTATTGGGCATTACTACTGAAAATCCACTATTGAGATGTAAATTTTTTTTCTTCAAAGCTTTATCAATGACCTGAGCAGTATTACCAATGTTAGCTCCACAAGTGGCTACAGTAAATATATAGTTATTTTTATAGTTTATTAACTTCAACTTACTAATGAATTCAATAACTTGCTTTGGTGGTGACCAGGCATAAACGGGATAAACAATGCCTATAACCTCATTAGGGTTTAATGTGTATTCATAGTGCTCCTTATTATCCCTCATAGTAGCTGATATGGAAATTAGATTTTCATTGTTTTCTTTTGCTATACTTTTACCAACATAAAGAGAATTACCAGTGCCTGAAAAATAAAATATCATAAATGGCCTCCAATCAGTAATTAAAAATAATTACTTAATATTAGTATAATAGAGTGCTAAAGAAATTTTTTTGATACTAATTAATGTATTAAAAGCCTACCACTCTAAATTAATATGATGTGGTGGGCTTTTAATAAGAAAATATAAAAATTTTATGTAGCTATCTATAAAACACAAGTGCAAGTAGTCCGGATATAATTGCACTGCACGGAATAGTTAAGACCCATGCTACTAGTATAGTTTTAGCAAGGCTCCATCTAACGGCTGAAAGCCTTTTACAAGACCCTACTCCCATTATTGAACTAGTTATTACGTGAGTGGTACTTACCGGAGCACCTAATGCTGTAGCAGCTTGAATAGTAATCGCAGCAGCAGTTTCAGCGGCAAAGCCATCTATAGGCTCTAATTTTATCATATTAACACCCATGGTTTTTATTATTTTCCATCCACCAGACATTGTACCTAATGACATTGCTAATGCACAGGCGATTTTTACCCACAATGGTATAGCAAAGTTCTTTGCGTCTAAAAATCCTCCAGCAATTAGTGCCATAGTTATAACACCCATAGATTTTTGAGCATCATTTGAACCGTGACTATATGCCATTAAGGCTGCAGAACAAATTTGTAATTTTTTAAATAATCCATTAACTTTTTTATGTGTTGCTTTATGGAATAACCATGTAAGTAAAAACATAAATGAAAATCCGAATACAAGTCCTAATATTGGTGAAGATATAAGTGGAATTATTATTTTCTTAAAAAAACCAACCCAATTTACAACAGAAAAATCAAATTTATGTGAAGTTATGGAAGCACCTAAAAGTCCACCAATAAGTGCATGGGAAGAAGAACTGGGTATAGCTAAATACCATGTTACTAGATTCCAAATAATAGCACCTACTAAGGCTATAGCTACAATCTCTGGAGTAGCTATGCCATTATTAATTATTCCTGTTCCTATAGTTTTTGCAACTTCAGTATGTAACAAAGCGCCTACAAAATTCAGCACCGCAGCCATTCCCAATGCTTGCATAGGGGTAAGTACTTTAGTACCAATTGAAGTAGCGATAGAATTAGCTGTGTCGTGAAATCCATTTATAAAATCAAAGCCGAGCGCTAATATTATAACAAGAATTATAATTGTAGAACTAAGCATATTTCATAACAACTCCTCGTATTTCATTTGCAAGTTTTTCGCAAGCATCAATACTATCTTCTAAATGATGATATAAATCTTTCAATTTCATTACAGATAGAAGATCTTTAGGGTTTTCAAAAAGATTTCTCATAGCTTTTCTATAAATCAAATCAGCTTCATTTTCTAAGGTGTTTACGTAGATGATTTTTTCTACTAATAAAGTGCTTTTACTAAGATGTTTTAATTCTGAAATTACATGAACAAGCTCAGTCGTAACATCAACAAGTTTGTCAATAAGTTCAACAGCTTCTGGTGTAACAGAAGTCAGATTATACATGTACACTAAATGAGCTGTTGATTCAATACCATCAGTAATATTGTCTATTCCCTTTGTTATATTAAATATATCTTCCCTGTCTAGTGGAGTTATAAACATTTTTTTAGTATATTCAATTAATTCATGAGTTACGAGGTCTCCTTCATGCTCAAGTTGTGTTAGTTTATCCAATCGTACCCCTGGGTTATCAAGTTCATTTATTAGCAATTTTAACTCTTTTGCGGAAGTATTAAAAATTTCAGCTCCTTTTGAGAAAAGTTCGAAAAATACATTGTCTTTTGGTTTGAAATTAAACATATTGTTCCTCCTTTAATGAATAAAAGTGTTTTTTTTCTAAAAATTATTAAAAATTAAAATATGTATTAAAACGCACAAGCCTAATTATATGGTATTACTTAAAAAAGTACAATAATAAACTGCTATATTATAAAAAATTACTAATATAGCGATGAATTTATAATTAAAATAAAATATTGAAAGAAAGCTTGGTAGTCTAAAATTTATTTATCAAAGATATCTTTAAATATTAAATTTATTAGGATATAATATAAGAAGATACAATAGAATAAATATATATTAAAATGAATAGTAAGGAGTGCATTATGAGAAAAGTTTATAAGGACCCAAAAGCGTTAGCCGCATGTTTAAAGGATTTAGTAGATTTTTATTTAGACGGTGTTATGACGTATGAGAAGCTAGAAGAAAAATTAAATATCTTAATTAATGCAAACGAAGATAGGATTTATAAGGATGGAAATTTATCTTTAAGAATATCTAATATAGTAGGCAGTTCTGGAGTAGACCTTATTAATAAGGTATTTTCAGAAAGACAAAGCTAAACCTTAGTTAAAAGTAAAAATCATTAATTAGTAAGGAGTGTTATAATGGCTAAAAATAAACCTGTATTTCCTTCAAGCAATAATAAGTCTTCAAATGGTCAAGAATCTAAAGGTGATAATAAAACTCCAGTGCCAACACCGAAGAAGGCCATAAGAGGTAACTCTAGGGGGAAATAAGTATAAGTAAAGATTTAAGTTATAATTTAAAAAGGGTAACAAGTAACTGACTTAAAGTTATTTGTTACCTTTTTTTAATAGCATTTCAGCATCCCAGATGATGATTTAATCATTAGTCCTAATAATTTTTTCTTGCCATCCCCCTTTTTTATAAAGGTAATACCCATACAAACAGATAATTAAATTACTAGAGCTCATAGAAATCCATATTCCAGTGGAGCCAATGGTTGTAAGATATTTAAAAAGCAATATCATAGGAAGTCTTACAAACCATAGTCTACCTATTTCCATATTCATAGAGTATTTAGTGTGACCAGATCCTTGAAATATTCCTTGAAATACACTAAATATTCCCATTAGTGGCATTGAAAAAGAAATATACATTAAATAAATAACAGCCTCAGATATTACTAAATTATCATCCTTAGAGCGTATAAAAAAATTCACTACTTCATTGTCTTGCCAAATCAGCACAATGCATCCTAAAATTGAAATGCTTATTGTTAGTTTTAATGCCTTAACAAAAGCTTCTTTAACACGTTCTAATTGACCGGAGCCAAGATTTTGTCCCACAATAGCTGTTAGTGAGGCCCCGATTCCCATGGCTGGTTGCATAATAAGGGAAGTAATTCTGTTCACCATACCAAAGGCAGCAAGTGTTGAAGTTCCATAAGATACAATAAATCCATTAAGTATTATAAAACCAAGAGCTGAACCACTTTGCCCAATAGCAGATGGTATGGCAACCTTAAATAGTTTATTTAATATGTTCCTATCAAAACTAAAATTTTTAAAGCTAGGTTTTATTTTTGAAGTGGATTTATGAAGTATATATAATCCAGCACCTGCAAGAAGGGCTTTTGATATAATAGTAGCTACAGGAGCTCCTGCAATCCCCATATTAAATTTAAATATAAATATAGGGTCTAAAATAGCATTTATAATAACACTTATAGAGCTTAATATAGTAGGGGTTAGAGTGTTTCCTTGTGAGCTCATAATGGCATTAAAGCAAAAAAATAAAAATGTAAAGGGCATATCTAAAAATGTTATCTTCAAGAAAATCTCACTATAATGAGCTAAATCACCTTTGGCTCCCATAACATTTATTATAACCGGGCTCATTAAATAGCCTACAAATGAAAAACAAACAGCACATACGACTGCAATTGCAATAAGCTGAGAGGCGTACTGGGATGCTTTGTCATATTTTGATGCGCCAATAAATTGAGATAAAATCGATGTTCCTGCAATAAATAATCCAATGCCTATAGATATAAATAGAAACATAACTGGCCATACAAAGGATATAGCGGCAAATTGTATTGAACCTAATTTACTTACCCAAATCCCATCAATTAAACTATATAAAGTCTGAATTAAATTACTAAGCATTATTGGTGCCGCCAAGGTTATTATTACCTTGTACATTGATCCTTGTAGTATAAGATTTTTTCTTTCCTTCATGTCCATAAATTAATCCCCCAATTTCATAAAAAGTGATATAATAGTAAGCATATTATCCATTATATCATTTTTAATTTATTCTTATAAGTGAACTAGTTAAATTATTACTATTAAATTAATATTATTACATAAAATATATATAAATCAAATTAATCCATAAACTAGCATACGATAAATTCCAATTATTGTTTTATATTTATATAATAATTTGCAAGAATGAAGGGTTTATTAATTTTACGTAGAATACTTTACTAGAAAACTAGAAAACTAGAAAACTAGAAAACTAGAAAACTAGAAAACTAGAATACTAAAGAAATATAGATTGTAGCATCATAATCTTATTTTTTTTTAGAGGAGGAAATTTATGAACTTCAAGATAGGGAAGAACAAAAGTAAAACATTGAGCATTTTTCTTGTGGCAGTTTTAGTTATTACAGAATTGCTTTTATTAATGCCCAATGTTCAAACTTTTGCCCAAAGTGGAAAAACAAAGATAATTATCCATTATGCTAAAACTCCAAATAGTGATTTAAAATGGAATATGTGGTTGTGGACTGATAAAAATGATGAAAGTAAGTTCGAATTTAATGGCAAGGACGAATTCGGTAAGGTTTGCGTAGTTGAATTTGATGGAGCCCTTAATAAACTAGGATTTATAGTGCGTACGGATGAGTGGAGAAAAGACACTGTGGATGATAGATTTATTGAAAAATTTAATAATGGTGTTGGAGAAGTTTGGCTTAAAGGAGGCGATACGAAAGTATACTATTCTCTAGCTGAAGCTAGTGCCTCCAATTCTAAATTAGCAGTAGTTCCTCCAATTACTATAGGCAAAACAGGTGAATTTATAGTTGCAAAATTAGATGAAATGAATAGCATAAGCATAGAAACAAACATAGCCTTTCCATTTACTGCGAAAGGAAATGAAGGCATTATAGTTAAGTCAGATGGTCAGATCTTAACCGTAAAAAAAGTAACTAGTGATGAAGTAATAACGGGTATTACTACAGTTGCTAAAATAGAGCTTAGCGAAAATGTGAACCTAGGCAAAAAAATTACGGTGTCAAAGTTAGGTTTTCCTGAAAAAGAAGTGGTGCTTGGAGATGTAATGAGAAGTGCTAGTTTCGAAAAAATGTTTTATTATGAAGGAACTGATTTAGGCAATACTTATTCTAAAGGTAAAACAAGCTTTAGGGTATGGGCGCCAACAGCAACTGAGGTAAAGCTTGTAACCTATAAAAAATGGAATGATAAAATTGGTATTGACTCTAGTATGAAAAAAGATGAAAAAGGAACCTGGACTTTTGACTTGAATGGAGATCAAAAGGATGTGTTTTATACATATAAAGTTAATATTGAAGGAGTTTGGACTGAAGCTGTAGATCCCTATGCTCGGTCCGTGTCCGCAAATGGAGACAAAGGTGCGGTAATAGACTTAAAAGGAACGGATCCTGAAATATGGAATCCAGGTGAAAAGCCTAATTTCACAAATTTAAATGATGCTATTATATACGAACTACATGTTAGAGACTTTTCTATAGACAAAAACAGTGGTATGGAAAATAAAGGAAAATTTTTAGCTTTTACTGAAAAAGGTACAAAAGGAACTGATGGTAAGCGGACAGGTGTTGATTATATAAAGGATTTAGGAGTAACACATGTTGAGCTTATGCCGATATTTGATTACGCTAGTGTGGATGAGACTTCAAGTAAGGCACAATATAACTGGGGGTACAATCCTAAAAACTATAATGCTCCTGAAGGAAGTTATTCAACTGATCCATACAACCCGAGTGTGAGAGTTAAAGAATTAAAACAAGCAGTGCAATCTCTTCATGATAATGGGTTAAGGGTAAATATGGATGTAGTTTATAATCACATGTATAGCAGTAATGATTCTAATTTTAATAAATTAGTACCTGGGTATTATTTTAGATACGATAAAGATGGTACTGCTACAAATGAAAGCGGTTTTGGAAATACAATTGCCTGCGAAAATGCAATGGCAAGAAAATTCATTGTAGATTCTGTGATGTATTGGGCAAAGGAATATAATTTAGATGGATTTAGATTCGATCTTATGGGTCTACTTGATATAAATACTATGACTGAAATCAGAAAAAAATTAAGTAGTTTAGATCCCTCCATTCTCATTATGGGAGAAGGGTTGGATATGGGGACTACTCTTTTATCAGATGCGAAAGCAACACAAAAAAATGCCAGTAAAATGCCTGGGATATCACTTTTCAACGACATAATAAGAGATGGAATAAAAGGTAGCGGATTAGATGCAAAATCCAAGGGCTTTGTAAATGGTAAATCTTATGAAGAAACCGAAATAGAAAAAGGAATAGTTGGAGGAATAGATTACTCAAATGATATAAAAACCTGGGGAAAGATATCCCCTCTTCAATCTGTTAATTATGTCGAAATTCACGATAGTAATACGTTATGGGATAAACTTCTTTTAACAAACCCAAAGGATGATAATGAAATAAGATTGAAAATGCACAAATTGGCAGATTCTATTATCCTTACTTCCCAGGGTATTCCATTCTTTCAAGCGGGACAGGAGTTTTTAAGAACAAAAGGTGGGAATAGCAATTCCTATAAGTCTAATGATACTGTAAATAAGCTTGATTGGACACTAAAATCTAAAAACATTGACACTGTTAATTATTTTAAAGGTTTAATAAAGTTAAGAAAGGAACACCCTGCCTTCAAAATGAATTCAGCAGAGATGATCAAGCAAAATTTAAAATTTTTAAAATCCCCGCAAAACGTTGTAGCCTATGAAATATCTCATAATGCTAACATGGATACTTGGTCTGACATCGTAGTAGCTTTCAATGCAAATAGAGAAGATGTAACTATTAAATTATCTAAAAGCTGTACCTGGAATATTGTAGTAGATGGTGAAAAATCAGGAGTTAAAACTATAAAACAGTTTAAAGGTGACTCATTAGTAGTTCCTGCACTAAGCTCTATTGTAATTTATGATGGATCAGAGAATATATTTACGACCTTACCCTTTTGGATTTATACTGTATTAATTTTATGTGGAGTTACTTACCTAATATTATTTTTAAAGGGGAGAAAAGAAAGTCTAGAATAACAAAATATTATATATTTTTAGAAAGTCCTTATTGTAAAATATAAGGGCTTTTTTAAGTTATCAATAAAATTATACAGAATTCACTTTGTTGTTATTTACTTTATTTGGGGACATGTCTATAATAAGAATGTACATCGCATTTGAAAGGGAGATTTTAAGATGATAAAAATATTATTTTTCATATTAATTTTGATTATTGTTACTATTATTATTGTAGGGTGGCATTTTTCTAGTATTATTATAGCTCCTAAAGTTGCTAAATATAATTACACCTACGATTATGAAGTAGAAAAAGGGAAAATAGAAGTAGAAGTATTTAATAACCTAGAAAAACAAGAGGTATATCTAGATTCTAATTATGGCTATAAAATTCATGGCTTCTTCTTTCCAAATAAAGATTCAAAGAAAATTATAATATTATGTCATGGAATAACTTGGAGTTTATATGGTTCGGTTAAATACATGGACATGTTTTTAAAAAGAGGCTTTTCAGTCTTTATTTATGATCATAGAAATCATGGCTTAAGTGGTGGAAAAAACACTTCCTATGGTTATTACGAAAAATATGATTTAAAAAAATGCACAGATTGGATATTAAATAAATTAGGAAAAGATACAATAGTTGGATTGCTTGGGGAATCCATGGGTGCTGGAATAGCTCTTCAAAATATAGCAATAGACCCACGAATTGTGTTTTGTATAGATGACTGCGGATACTCTGATGCACAAGAGTTGTTTAAATATAGATTAGAAAAAGATTATAATATAAAAAAAATGCCTTTAGTAAAATTAGCAAGTATAATAAGTAAAATTCGAGTTGGCTGGAAATTCAAAGATGTTTCACCTATAACTACTTTACCTGAAGTAAAAATTCCAATATTATTTATTCATGGTGAAAAGGATGATTATGTACCTACTTTTATGTGTAATAAAATGTATTCAGTAAAGAAGGGCTACAAAGAAATCTATATTGCTCCTAGTGCCGGTCACGCAGCGGCATATTGGAAAAACAAAGATGAGTATGAAAAAAGAGTTGATGGATTTTTAAAAGCTATAAACATAATCTAAGTATTGTGATATACTGATACTATAGGTAAAGCCATAAATAACGTACCACCTTTATTAAGGTGGTTTTTATATTCTAGAAAGGAAGGTGTGCTTTAATGTTTCAGCTAGCACAAAAGGATAACAGGTATTTATACACAACAAATTATTCCAGTGATGAAGAAAGCCTATGCAAAATGGAAATAAAGTGCCTCTTTAATAAAAACCTCCATGAAAAGCACTTATTCTCTGACATTTATGTAGATCCCTCCAGAAGTCCTTTTATAAAAAAATGCATTTCTATAATGTATACTGGAGAAACAATGCAGCAAATTATTAATCAAATTGTTATGGACAAACTGACCAGTGTAAATTATAAGGTTGCTTATATCAATTCCACTGATGAACCCATGGGTTTTCATAAAGGACGTAGCATTGAATTTGAAATAGGCTTTAATATACTAGGCGAAGCTGAAATGAAAAACCCTGAAATTACTTTTGGTATTACAAAAGTAGATAATAAATGGATATTTGGTGAATGTGAAAGCAATACTTCAGATTGGCTATTTCATAATAAAAAACCTTTTTCCTATTCTAATGCTTTAAAGGTAAATGTTTGTAGGGCACTAGTTAATATAGCCGTAGGTAATAATCTAGACTGTAGTGTTGTAGACCCTTGTTGTGGCATCGGAACGGTGCTAATTGAAGCTATCTCAATTGGAATTAATATTAAAGGTTATGAGATAAATACATTAATTGGTAAAAACGCCAAAACAAACCTTAGGTATTTTGGATATGAAGATGTAATAACCATTGGTGACATGAATGACATCCAAAATAAATTTGATGTGGCCATCGTTGATCTTCCTTATGGAATATTCACACAAATTACGCCTGGGGAGCAGTTAGCTATTATGAAGAGCACCCGCCGAATAGCCGAGAGAATGGTAATCATTACTTTTGATGAGATGGATAAGCAAATAACATCTGTAGGATTTCACATAGATGATAAATGTACAGTGTCTAAAGGAACCTTTAAAAGGCATATATATATATGCAGTTAAAATAAATAGCGCTGTTATTTAACGTGAACTCATTATATAATAGTAATTATGATATTGACACAATATAGCGAGGTATTAAATATGGCAAAAAAAAATAGTAGAACTAATGATCTTTTATATAATTTTAATGCAAAGGGGTCCGCTAAAATATACTCCTTATTGGTTAAACTAGTCAACGAAGATAGAGAAGATTTAGCGCAAATAGTGATAAAAGTTGATTATTTACTAGAATATGCAAGTTCATGCATAAAGCAAAAAGACTTTGAGGAAGCAAATGAAAGTCTAAATAAGGCTAAAAGTAGAATAGATATGCTAAAAAGCCAAGAAGTTGATAGTTCATACCTGGAGCATTTATATATTGGAATAGCAAAAAAGGCAAAATTAAAATAGAGTAGGTGTATTTGATTAAATACACTTACTCTATTTTTCTATTATAGCGTTAACTTTATGTCTTTTTTAAAAGTTATTAAATTTAATCAAAAAGTATTCTTAGTGAAATAGTTTTCTATCTTATTTTTTTTCCTGAAATCCTATCTACTATGAAAACTATTGCAGCGACTATAAGTAACGTATTAATCATACCGCCACCAATTTTAAATATAAGTCCCAAAGCCCAAAAGAATACTACTATTCCCCCTAACCAACGTAAAAATCCCATATAAAACACTACCTTTCACATATAAATCTATTTAATATATATGTTTGAACATTATATCAATAAACTCATATATTTACAATACGTTAGTCTTTGCTCTAATTTTCGAAGAAATAGTTAGTTTTAATTGCAATATATTGTCGGTATAACAGTTTAGGAGGTTTTTTTTCTTGCGAAAATCATATCCACCACGAAAACTATTGCAGCCACCACAAGTAACAGATGTATCATACTACCACCAATTCTAAATATAAGTCCCAAGGCCCAAAAGAATATTACTATTCCGCCTAACCAACGTAAAAATCCCATATAATACACTACCTTTCACATATATTTATTTTCTAAATCTCTTTATATATTATAATGACCTAAATTTAGTTGAAATATGCAAAGTGATTTTAATATTAATTTTTATGGGATAATTAGGTTTTTTAAATATAGATGCTAACTATTTATGAAATTTTTTAATGAATTCCTCTACCTCAGGAATTCCTCCTTGGTAGATTAGATAACCGTTATAAGGCTCTCTCTCCGTGATCTCACTACAAATGGGAGTTAGCATAATGTCTTTAACTTTAGACAAGTCAGTAGTTTGTCCAAGTGCCCAACCTAGTTTAATGTATGCCACTTCTGGTAGCATGTTTTCTGTTGGTATCATTCCCATGGTCATGAGATCCCGTCCGGTATCGTATACGAACATGTTCACATATCCCCAAAGTGTTTGCACTGTCATATAAATGGCAACTCCCTTTAGCACAGCACGATTAATTGCTGGATATAACAGTTTATTAACATGACCAAGACCTGTACCAGCAATAACAATCCCTTTGTAACCAAGATCAACCATGGCATCGATTATATCAGGGTTCATATTGGGATAATAGTACAATAGTGATACGCGCTCCTCAAATACAGGATTTATAGTTACTTTTCGGTCACTACGCCGGTGGTTGTAGTCCTGCCTCAGGGGAGTTATTTTCTGTCTATCTACCATTGCTAGTGGTATGTCTCCAATGGTACGGAAAGTCGAACGGTAGGAAGAGTGCATTTTACGCACTCTTGTACCACGGTGCAACAAGCCATATTCATCAGAGGTTGGTCCAAACATACATACCATCACCTCAGCAATGTCTGAATCCGTAGCAGTTTTAGCAGCATGAATTAGGTTTAGTGCAGCATCTGAAGAGGGCCTATCTGAAGAACGTTGAGAACCTACCATAACAATTGGAATAGGTGAATTTTGCACCATAAATGACAGTGCAGCGGCTGTATGACTCATAGTATCAGTGCCATGACCAATCATAATTCCATGGGTGCCTTTTTTTATTTCCTCTCCAATAGCTTTTGCTAAGACTTTATACTCATTGGGCCCCATATTTTCAGAGAAAACTGCAAAAAGCTTCTCAGTGCTTAGGTTACATATATCTGCAAGCTCAGGAACAGCTCCATACAATTCACCAGGAGAAAAGGCTGGAATAACTGCTCCCGTTCGGTAATCAAGACGTGATGCAATTGTACCTCCTGTGCCTAGTAGCTTGATATTATGCTTACTTTTAGATATGGGAAACTCTTTTTCTGGAATTTTATATTGTATCTCTTTGAAATTATATTCTTTCATATCTTGTATAGTATCCACTGCTATTCCTATATTATAGCCAGTGGCAAGCTTTATTACTATGTGAGAATCATCATCATTTTCAGAGCGAGGAAGTAAAACACCTTTAAAATCACCTCTAGTAGTTCTTATTGTAGCTTCACTCCAGATGCGCATATTAAAACTTTTTAGGACTTCTAGCGACGTGCCCCTGTAACCTTTTAAGATATCACTCATTTGCCTAGGCCTCCTTTACGAATTACCATTGCAAGTTCATGGAGAGGCATATTTCCAATGGCTTTTTCTTGTAAATTTTTCATAATCCAGTTAAGTTCTGCTTCCGAATTTTTTGAGGTTTTTAGCCTTTTAAATCTTTCCCGCATAATTGGGATAAGTGAAATGATACTGGAAGTGCTACACTTAGAAAAATATATAGCTTTTAGCACATACTTCATTTCCATCTTAGGTTGTTTATAGACAACCGTTAGCATCTTATATATAAGCTCAAGTTCTATTTCTTGCTCTTTTACAAAGGCAAAGAGTTCATATATCCTTTCAAAATCAAATGGTAAATCTGCTTTGGATTTTCTCTGCAGTGATTTAAGCTTGTGTCCCAATAGAGTGGCTACAAATTTAGGCTGAGTATTAAAATCGTCACAAATTCTTTGTATAAGAGGAGCTAGATTGTACCTTAGAATGTAGAAAAAAGTATCAGCTGGTATGTTCCAATTATCTAACTTTGCTATTTGCGTCTCAAGATCAATAGGCAAATTCCTGCCTGCAATATCTATAAGCTCCTGAGTAATTGAAATTGGTGCTGAATCCGTGTCAGGATACATGCGATCAGCACCTGGAAGTACTCGTTCAAACATAGTGGTGCCACTTACAAAGGATTTACGAGTTTCATTTGGTACTCCAATAAAGGCTAGTCTGCAGCGTTCTTCAATAGACTCTAAAGCTGTGTTAATATCATCAACAGGCCCCCAAAAGAGAATTTGGGCATCATCGACTTTTGAATTAAGTAATTTACGGAGGTATTCAAAATTAATATCCTGATTTTCATTTCTGAATTCCTCAGAATGCGTCATATTTGGTTTTTCTATACAAGCAATAACCTTCAATCTGTCAGAAATCTCATCGGAAAACATTCGGCAAGGACCAGTGAAAAATGAGAGAATGTCTTTAAACCCTGGTAGGTTAACTACAACTAGTCTATGTTGTATATTTAAATTGTTTCTAATGTTTCTAGATACAGGCGTAATGCTTTCGCCCTTAAGAATTACATGACTAATTTGCCAATATTCAAAGTTTGGCATCCTTTCTATAAGATCATTACGGATTTCTAAAAGACTCTTTTGGCGAAAAGCTTCATTGTGAACTAATTCAGGAATGTAGCTTATATGATCTACACCTTTAATTTCTACACGAGTTCCACCATAGATACTAACATTAACATCCTGGCGTGCAGCTCCAATACCTGTCCTTACTTTACCAGTACTACGGTTTAAAAAGCGAATATAGTTAGCAGCTTCAGCCACTTCATCTGGTGTTTTCATATCAGGATAAGTAACTGTCTCTATAAGTGGCATACCCAAACGATCAGTAGTATATATCCTAACATGGCCAATGTCTGAAATCTCACGACAAGAATCTTCCTCAATACTTAGCTGAGTGATTCTAATTATTTTATTTTTTAGAGGAATCTGTCCTTCAATGCTTATTATACCTGTACGTTGAAAGCCAGCAGGTATACTACCATCTAGGTATTGCTTACGTGTGATGTGTAGCTCACCCACAATATTCGTTTTAAGAAGCAAGGCAACTTCTAATGCAATTCCTAAAGCCTGTTTATTTATCTTGAAAGGTGGCGTATCATCAATATCATAGGTACAAGTGGTTAAATTGGAAATATGGTACACTATGTTTTTTCTTGTCTTAAATTCCATAAGTGCGGTACCATCATATCCACCCATCTCGCTTAAGGTTGGCCTCATATGCCGTGCAATCTCAGCATCATATTGTCCATGCTTTTGAAAAACACCAGCTGGGCAGCGGCAAAAGAGTTTTTTTTCTGTCATTAGTTGTTGGTGGACCTCTAGACCACACATAAATCCAAGTTCTTTATAGACATTAGAATCAGTCTGCTTAAGAAGGGAATACCCAATTCGTTTCTGAGTTTTAATGAAATTATTTTCCATTTTTATTTAATCCTCCAAAATTAATATATTAAAGACTTAAATATCATTAGATATTTTTGCACAGCGCTTACATTTTAAGCATACTAGCTGCTAAGTTATATATGAATCAAGTGTTTAGTTGTTCTATTCTTATAAGAAGTATATGTTTGTGATTTTTTAATTATGTAGTTATGTAGCTTCAAAAAAAAATAACTAGCAAGGATGATAGTTATTTTTGTGGAAGATGATTTATAGATTATCTATAGAATTATCTGTGACATATTTTAGCCATATTTAAATAAATATGAAATCCATGTACTGTTATACGACAATTTTCTTGGTAAAATAAATATCTTGTCAGAAAAAAAATAATAGTGTATTATTATAAAAAGAGGGAATATTTAGTCAATTCCAAAAAAAATTTGAGGGGTGAAAATTAATGAAATTTTTTAACAACTTAAAAATCAGTCAAAAGCTATTATTAGCTTTCATTACAGTTGCATTGTTTATAGGCATTGTTGGAATTATTGGAATTTATAGTATGAAAAATATTAATTTAAATGTTTATAATATTTATAATAAGGATTTGATGGGTATTACTGCTCTTGAAAATATGAAAGGAAATTTATTGCAAATCAGAAGTGATATATTATTAATTCTTGAACCTAAAAACAAAAATGATTTACAAAAATACAAAAATGATATAGCGGATTCAAAAACTAAAAATGATTCACTTATTGTATCCTATAAAGCTACCATTATAACTGATTTAGATAGGCAACAGTTTGCAGAATTCGAAAAATTACTTACGGATTATAATACAGCAAGAGAGGTCCTAATTAAACAAGTTGATGAGGGAAACTACGCAAAAGCAAATGAACTTTTTCCAGGTCTTTCTAGTATTAGAACTAATATGTTTACAATTCTAGACAAAGAGCTAAAATTAGCTTCAGATATGGCAAAAGCTAACTATGAAAATAGTGAGGCACTATATAGTAAATCCTATGTTCAAATTATAGTAATAATTGCTCTAGGATTATTTATTGCTATTACACTAGGTTTAATAATTTCTCTTACAATTTCAAAACAGATAAAGACAGTTTTAAGTGTTGCTGAAGCCATTGGAGAAAATGATTTATCAAAAACTGTTGATATTGATAGTAAAGATGAGATCGGTGGTTTAGCAAAAGCTTTAAATAAAGCTATAACAAACTTAAAAGCATTAATCGGAGAAATATCAGAAAGTGCTACTGATATTAGTGCTACCAGTGAAGAGCTATCGGCTACAACAGAAGAAATATCATCAAAAATGGAAATTGTCAATGAAGCAGTAAGACAAGTATCATTAGGATCTGAACAGCTAAGTGCCACAACAGAAGAAGTAAATGCAACAACAGAAAGTATCGCAGACAATGTGGCTGATGTTACTATAAGGGCAAATAAAGCAAATAAGATTGCAATTGATATAGAATTAAAGGCAAAGCAAGTCAGAAAAAGCGCTGAAAATAGTTCTAATAGCACAAATGAATTATATTTCACTAAGCAAGAAAGCATATTAAAAGCAATTGAAGAAGGCATGGTTGTTAGTGAAGTTAAGATAATGGCTGATGAAATAGGAAATATAGCAAGTCAAACAAATCTTCTTGCACTTAATGCAGCGATTGAAGCAGCAAGAGCAGGTTATTTTAGTACGATATAATATACCTAGGTTTTGAAACGAGCCATATACTATCGTTAATGTGTCAATTGTGATGCTTGATAGTGAAATTCTTGAAGAAAATAATTAGTTTTTATATGTTGTAATTTATAGTTTTTATTATAAATGAGAGTATAAAAGAAGTTATTTAGTATTCAAGAACCCCATTCATTTATGTGTGGAAGTTTCAGAAGGGAGTGCCCATAATGAATATTCAAGATATAATGTCAGGAGATTTTTCTGCATACCCGGAAGAAACACAAATATTTATGAGGGAATATACAGAAAGACTGCGAGAAAGTATAAAAGAAGAATTGATAAAGGATATATCTTACAAGATGCTTAAGGATATAGATAAAAGCAAAGATTATTTTATGAAGGTTTTAACTGATATATTAGATAATGGATATAAAGGCCTAAGTAAAATGTCTACTCAGACACTTATAGACACATATTTAGAACGAAAAAATGAAGAAGATTTTTTTGTGTTATTAGGAAAGGTTAATGAAGAAGTTTAATTTTATACACACTTTTTTTAAGTTTCTATAAAAAAACATTAAATCACAAGATTTAATGTTTTTTTTATTAATTAATTTTAATCTTTAAAGATAAAAACAAATTTATAACAGCAATAAATGCAGCAACAATGAAAACATATTGATATCCCATAGTTGTCCATAATATACCGCCTATAAAAGGTATTGACATAGCAATTACATGATCAAAGCTAGTACCTGCAGAAAGAGTAGGGATGACATCTTCTGGACATATAGCAATCTTTTTTACATAAGTGGATCTTGCCATTTCAACTACGCTTAGTGAATTATCTATAACGTAGCATGCTGCAATAATAACCACAGCTGCACTTGGTGAAAGTAAATAATCTGCAAAAGAATAGCCCATACAAATTACTATAAGAACTATAGCTTCTAGTGAAAGCACAAATCTTTCACCTTTTTTGTCTATAGCATTGCCAACAATGGTTCTTGTAAAAATGCTTAATATAGCAATTATTAATCCGAGTATTGCAAAAGTAGGAGGCTTAACATGGTAGACTTGAATAAGTACCCAGGGTGCAAAGGTTAAAAAAATCTGCTTTCTTGCACCATTAACTACACTAAGGCAATAATATAGAGTATATTTTTTTTTGAAAACAAGGGTTACTTTTTTTTTCTTAGGCTTTTTAGATTTCATTAGACCAAGAAAAAATGCTGCGAAAATATAAAAAACTGAGGCAAGCACAAAAGCTATTTGATAGGTAAGGTTAAAGTATTTAAATCCAACCCATACAATTGCATAACCCACAATAGTTGCAATTAGGTTATATGCGCTATACCTCCCTAGTCTTGCGCCATAATTTCCATTTTCAGAAAGGTTCATACCTATTCCCGCAGATAGTGGCATAAAAATATGTGTACCTAGGCTAAGTAACATCATCCATAAAAGCATAGTGGCAAAAGATGGGGAAAACAAACCTAGTCCTAGCATTCCCAGTGCTGCAAATATCATGCCAATTATTGCTATTCTTATGTCCCCAAGGAATGCCAGTATTCCGAGTACTATAACTATTAGAACTCCTGGTAGTTCACGAGGAAACTCTACAATACCCCTAGCAGCAGCTGTTAATTTATATGTATCGCTTAAAAAATTATTAAATACAGTTGAGTTTATTCCACTTGCTATTCCAGTAAATAGTCCTACTATTAAAAATAACTTAAAGTCTCTATCGTTATTGAACTTACTCACTAGGTATGAGAATTTTTCTTTTATCTTTTGTTTTTTTACTACACCCGTTTCACTAAGTTTTTTTTCACTCTCCATAAAGCAATATCCCCCTTTATTCTAATTCAATTAATTATATTATAAAGAATAATAGAATTCAATTAAATCATCTCCTGCGGAGCTGTAATTAACGACTTCAGAAGGAGATTTAGACCCCCACTGAAGTTTCTTTTTGTTATAGTATGTGACCCATACTTATAGAAGTGGGAGACTTCCTTCTAAAATGTCGTTAAATCATTATATACTGAGATATAGTTAAACTAGTAACTAATGGATAATTCTCCACTTAGAATTGTGTCTTTAGGCTGTGTCCAAGTAGCTTCAATTAAAAAATTTATATTTAAGCCTGTTTTATAATTAAATACAATCTCACTATCATGTAGCATATGATAATTTTTATAAACTACTAGGTTTTTATTGGCTTTATCTTTAATTATAATTGTCCAAATTCCATTTTTAGGCTGGAATATTTTAGCGGTAATAATTAGTGTTGACCAAAAGGTATTCTTTGGCCCCGTTTCATAAAATCCTTTTCCATCACGAATATTTATTTTAAAAGCTTGTAGAATATTATTTCTATTACTTGTTACTGCTTCTTCATCCATTTCTATTTTTTCGCTTTTTTCATTATTTATTAATCCTATCATACCTAGCTCCTTATTAATTATTTTAAAGGAATGTGGGATTCAAAGAAAATTTCGTTATCATTTTATTATATGTAGTTATATATATAATGCTCCTCTAAAAAGCATTCTTGCAAAAAAAACTATAGATACTCCAATAATTTCAAAGTGAATTTGAGCTTTTTAATCGAAAATAGGTAAAGGACTAATTACCCTTAGGAAATGTATATATTAGACGATATATGTATTGTAGATAAAATATCTTTTGTAATTTTTTTTAAACTACTACAAGGATACAATAAAAATTTTTATTTATTATTAAAAAATCAATAAAAGAAGGTGATATAATAATGAATAATTTAACTATAGATATTGGTAATATTAATGATATTATAAAAAAAATAATTCAGCAAATAAGTAATAGTCGTAAGCAAATTCTTGAAATAGTTGATAATGTAAGAATAGAGTATGAAAATCAAAAATCAGAGCTTTTATTAATCAGAGCCAATATAGATAAAGTTATTAAGGAAGTTGACACACTTGAGGCGCAGGATAAACTTATGCGAAAAAAACTAGTGGAAATTTCAAAAAAATTTAACGCATATAATGAAGATGAAATTAAATCCGTATATGAAAGTGCTTCGGATATTAGAGTAAAATTTATTATCAAGCAAAATGATGAAAGACAACTTAGAGAAAGAAGAAATACCTTAGAAACAGTTTTAAAAAAATCTATAAAGAACATAGATAATTCAGAAAAAATAATTAACCAAATAAGTATAGCTATGGGATATTTAGAGGGGGACATTCTTTCGGTTTTAGAAGGTGCTGACAAAAGCTCTGAGATGTTTATAGGAATAAAAATATTAGAAGCACAAGAAAATGAACGAAAAAGAATATCAAGGGATATTCATGATGGACCTGCACAACATATCGCTAGTATTATTATGAAAGCGGATATTTGTAAAAAGGTTATTCAAAAGGATTTAGATGAAGGACTAAAAGAACTATCTGATTTAAAAGAAAGTGTAAAAGTGGCTTTAAAAGAAATTAGAAGTATTATTTTTGATTTAAGACCTATGACATTAGATGATTTAGGGTTAAACAAAACAATTGAACAAGCTGTAAAATCTATTTCAGAAGATTTTAGTATGGATATTAAGTTAAAATTGAAACCTATGGAGACCGAAGTAGAATCCATTATTCAAGTAGCAGTGTTTCGTATTATTCAGGAAATTCTCAATAATATAAAAAAACATTCTAAAGCAAAACATTTGGAGGTAAAATTAGATTTTGGTGCAAAATATTTAAGCTTAATCATATCAGATGACGGTATTGGGTTTGATGTGGAAGAAACTTTAAAAAGAGTAAAAACCAAAGGAACTTCTTATGGACTTATTGGTATATTGGATAGGGTAAACCAATTACAGGGTCAAATTCATATAAAATCCTGGGCGGGAGCAGGCTGCGTTTATAATGTTTTGCTTCCAGTTAATAGAGAGGTGATTAGAGATGGAGAAAAAGGACATTAAAGTATTAATAGCAGATGACCACGATCTCATTAGACAAGGATTAAAGAGAATAATCAGTTTTGAAGATGATATAATTATCGTTGGAGAGGCTGGAAATGGTGAGAAGGTGCTTGATATGTTAAATAGTTGTGAACCTGATGTCATATTATTAGATATGAAAATGCCGTTAATGGATGGGCTTGAAGTGCTCCAAAGGTCAAAGAAAAAATTAAAGAGTATAAAAATAATCATGCTCACAGTTGAAAATGACAGGACTTTTATTCTAGATGCTATTAGCAAGGGAGTAGATGGATATGTGCTTAAAGAGTCTGCAGGCACAGAAATTGTGGATGCAATCAGAACAGTCTATTATGGAGATAAATATATAGATAAATCACTAGTTTCTGTTCTGTTCTCGGAGTTTAAAATAAAAGATAAAAAAAAGCAGTGTGTCTTAGATTCCTTATCAAAAAGAGAAATTGAAGTTTTATTATATATTTCAAAAGGATTAAGTAATAAAGATATTGGAGAACATCTTTTTTTATCAGAGAAAACAGTAAAGAACTATGCTACAACTTTGTTTAGGAAAATAGGAGCACATGATCGTGTTCATGCCACTATTTTTGCACTAGAAGAGCACATTCAATTGTATTATCAATCTAGGTTTCAAGAATAATTCAAATAGGGACTAAGGTCCCTATTTTTGTTGACTTTTATACCTATTGAATGTGACTTTTAGTATCTTATATGTCTTTCTATTTAGGAATATAATGAACTTAATTGTATGATATCTTGGACCAAAATTTTAAATATGATTTAGGGGTGATGATATGATTAAAAATTTAAAATGTAATGACGATAAAATAATTGATGTATTCATAGCTGATTCATATACTAAAAGGCTCTTTGGGTATATGTTTAGAGAGAATCCACATCATGATGCTATTATGCTAACGCCATGTAATGGTATCCACACATTTTTTATGAAGTTTAACATTGATGTTTTATTTCTCAATGAAGACATGCAAGTTATTATAAAAATAGAAAATTTAAGGCCAGGACAAATTGTTACTAAAGTAATGGGATCTAAGATAGTCATAGAATCTAAAGCAGGTCTATTTAATAATATAAAAGAAGGAAATATACTTAATATTTAAGGTTGCTCATGCATTAGGGTTTTACTATCTTGCTTTCTAACAAAAACTTTTTTCATATTGAAATTAATGAATAAATGAAAATATAATAAGAAATTCTTTTATTTATTATTTTAAAGAATTAAAGCGCAAAGAATGCTATAATTGTATTTTGAATTATATATTGTGATTTACGATTAAAGCAAAAGAAGGTGGAAGTAATTAAAGATAATAAATATTTACCTATTAGTAAAAGTGATATTTTAGATAGAGGTTGGACCGAACTAGATTTTATTATAGTAACTGGTGATGCATATGTAGATCATCATAGTTTTGGAACAGCAATTATTTCAAGGGTTCTAGAAAATGAAGGCTATAAAGTAGGAATAATAGCTCAACCTGAATGGAAAGATACAGAAGATTTTAAGAAACTCGGCAAACCAAGACTAGGATTTCTAGTTAATGCTGGTAATATGGATTCTATGGTTAACCATTATACAGTAAGTAAAAAAATAAGAGAAAAAGATTTGTATTCTCCTGGTGCAAAGATGGGTCTTCGGCCTGATAGAGCAACAATAGTCTACTGCAATAAAATAAGGGAAGCATACAAAGGTATTCCTCTTATTATTGGAGGAATAGAAGCAAGTTTAAGGCGATTTGCACATTATGATTATTGGAGTGACAAGGTAAGAAAGTCTATGCTAATCGATAGTGGGGCAGATCTACTAATATTTGGTATGGGTGAAAAACAAGTTGTTAACATTGCAAATAAATTAAATGAAGGTATAGATATAAAAGACATAACGCGAGAGCTTGGAACCTGTTATGTATCAGAGAACATAGAAAATATTGGTGACCACGTTGAAATAGCATCCTATAAGGAAGTCTGCAATGATATGAAAAAATATGCACAGGCTTTTAAAATACAATATGATGAACAAGACCCAATTCGTGGTGGCGTTATAGTACAAAAGCATACTAATAAGTATCTTGTGCAAAACAAACCAGAAATGCCACTTACTAGAGAAGAATTAGATGTTGTTTATGGCTTGCCTTATCAAAGAAATTATCATCCTATGTATGAAAAGATGGGTGGAATTCCAGCTATAGAGGAAGTTCAGTTCAGTTTAGTTAGTTCAAGAGGATGTTTTGGTAGCTGTGCTTTCTGCGCCATAACATTTCATCAAGGTAGAATTGTGCAAAGTAGGAGTGAAAATTCATTAATAGAGGAAGCAATAGAAATTACAAAATTAAAAGGTTTTAAAGGATATATTCATGATGTAGGAGGTCCAACCGCCAATTTTAGACAACCTGCATGTGCTAAACAATTAAAAGTAGGTGCTTGTAGAGATAAACAATGCTTGCATCCTGCTCCTTGTAAGAGTTTAAATGTTGATCATATGGAATATTTAAATTTGCTTAGGAAACTTCGAGAATTGCCAGATATTAAAAAAGTTTTTATACGTTCAGGTCTGCGTTATGATTATATTATGGCAGATAAAAATGAAACCTTTTTTAATGAACTTATTAAGCATCATGTAAGTGGGCAACTAAAGGTTGCACCAGAGCATGTTTCTCATAAAGTTTTAAAATTTATGGGTAAACCAGCGGGTAAAACTTATGATAAATTTAGGGAAAAGTTTTATAAGGCTACTGAGAAAATAGAAAAAAAACAATATCTTATTCCTTATTTAATGTCTAGCCACCCAGGGTGTCCAATGAGTTCAGCGGTAGAACTTGCAGAATATCTTAGGGATACTAATTATCAACCTGAACAAGTTCAAGATTTTTATCCAACTCCAGGAACACCATCAACAACTATGTTTTATACTGGACTTGATCCAAATACCCTTGAAGAAGTTCATATACCTAAAACTAAGCATGAAAAAGCCATGCAAAGGGCATTACTTCAATATAAAGATCCTATGAAATACGATTTAGTATATTCAGCATTAATAGAAGCAAATAGAGAAGATCTTATTGGTTATGGCCCTAAATGTTTAGTAAAACCACGTGGGCAAAAAAATAAAGAACATTTAAGTAACACAAACATAAAATCAAAAGAAATAAGAGGCAAAGATAAAGGAAATAATATAAAAAGTAGCACTAGAGATAAACCTATAGATAAAAATTTTAAAAAGAAAAATAAGCCCACAATAACTGAAAATAAGACCAATCATGGAAGTAGACAAGATAATAAAAATAAGGTAAGAGGCAAAAAAAGAAAATAGTGAGTTATAGAAAACGCCTACATCCAGTTTATGGATGTAGGCGTTTTTTTATAACTCAACTTTAACTATTTTGTTTATACATTTCTCTTCTACTAGTTCGCTTTTGCTTAAACCCTTTCGAAAATATCTAATTTGCTTATATTTAACTTTATTCATCTCAAAATCCAAAACATCTATTCTATCGCCTTTATAAATAACAGCTTCTTTACTACCTTTTAAAAATACTTGTACTTCCATAGTTTTATTTATTAGCTACAGTGTAGCTACTCCTTTCATTGTTTAATGGTAAAAAAATCATATGTTACTATTTAAATTATAGTGCCATTATCTACATTTATCAAGGCGAAACAAGCAAAGAAATTAATAATAGTTAACCATTTATTTATTAGTGAATATAATATTAATAAAACAATCGTAGTAGGTGATTAAAATGTATACTAATAGTATTCTAAATTTAATTGGAAATACACCACTTATAAGCTTGAAAAAGCTATATGATTCAAATATATTTGCTAAGGCTGAATTTCTTAATCCAGGTGGAAGCATAAAGGACAGAATTGCAAAATTTATGATTGAGCAAGCAGAAAAGGAAGGACTGCTTACGCATGGAATGACAATAATGGAAGCTACATCAGGAAATACGGGTATAGGGATAACATTAGTAGGAATTCAAAAGGGCTATAGAGTTGTTATTGTAATGCCTGAAAATATGAGTGAGGAAAGAAAGAAGATAATTAACTTGCTAGGAGGAGAACTTATATTAACACCTAGGTCAGAAAATGTAGAAGGAGCTTTAAATGAAGTTAAACGGCAAATAGAGGCTAATTCCAATATTTTCGTGCCTAATCAATTTTCTAACATTAATAATCCACTAATTCATTATAATACAACTGCCGTTGAAATATGGAGTGAACTTCAGGGCAATGTAGACATTTTCATATCAGGCATAGGTAGTGGAGGAACACTTCAAGGTATCGGTTCATTTTTAAAAGACAAGAACCCTAAATGCGTAATTGCTGCAGTAGAACCAAAGAATGTTTCTGCCCTTTTAGGGCATACTCCCGGATTCCACAAGATACAAGGAATAGGGGATGGATTTATTCCAAAAGTATTAGATGTTTCATTGATTGATGATATAATAATGGTTACTGATGAAGATGCTATTGAGACTTCTAAAAAAATAGCAAGGGTAGCAGGAGCTTTAGTTGGAATTTCTTCTGGAGCAAATATATGGGCGGCAAAAAAAATGGCAGAGAAATATGGGAAGGATAAAAATATAGTGACTATTTTGCCAGATAGAGCGGAAAGATATTTTAGTATGGATTTGTTCTAAGATAAAGTTAAAATGCAGATATCTTTTTACTGAAAATCTAATATAGATTTATTTCTAAAAGGAGATAATAAAATGATTTGTAAAGAATATTTATTAGATGCTAATATAGTTATAAAAGTGTGGAATAAATATCCTACCTTATTAGATACTATTGAAAATGTAGAATGGGTTGATTTTAAAATCTCTGAGGAAATTGCTGGAGAGTTATCCGTAAAAGAATATGCAAAGTTCAACGAAGACTTTGTACTGTCAAATAAATTTTTAAAATTATTAGGGCATATTATTACTAATAATTGCCCCAGTTTTACTGAAGATTGCATAGGTGGTAATCCTATTAAATATGAGAAGAATAAAAATATATATTTTGTTAATGGAGATAAAATTTCTATAAATGACTATAGCCTAATCCATATTTGCGAAAGGAATAAAGATTATACCCTTGTGACTGAAGATAAAAAGATGCTCAGAAGTGCAAAAATCATATTAGATGATTCAAGGGTATTAAACTTTGATCAATTCGTAGATGATTTAAAAGAATTAAATGTATTATAATGACGCAACATAAAAGGCTACAATTTAGTGAATTGAAGCCTTTTATGCTGTTTTAAACTATTGAAATTTATTTGATGTTTTTTTCTAAATATTGTTTGAAATTAAAATTCCATAACTCATAAATTTTAGAATTTTCATCACTAACTGCTGATAAAAATTCATCTAGCACGCCTAAGTTATTTAGGCCTTTCATTAGATGTCTAGGATAGATTACTTTCTTCGAATAATTATTCTTAGGATCAATGACAGTAATTGAAAAATCTTCTTTTAAGTACAAGTCTTTACACCTAATATCTAGTCTCTTAAAATTTAGCTTCTTGAATTCTTCAATAAGCCTTATAATGTTATGTGAGATTTCTTTATTTATACCATGCTTTTTTATATATTTGTCTAGCCGCTCTCCACTTGCATAATCTCGTACAATGTAGTAATCTCCATGTTCATAAACTTTAGGAAAAAATTTACTTCTTCTAGTTTTCATAAAAATATCATATTCCTTGCTACAAATTCTTTTATTTTTAAAAATTTTGATTACTCTTTGGTTAGGAAGGGAATATACTATTCCATTATGACCAGACCCTAAAAATTCTGATGTTCTAAGCATTTTTTCTACTTTGGTATTTAATTGAATATAATAATCGGACTTTTCATTCATATTATCATCTTCTTTATAATTATATTACTATATTATATGATAGAAGTTTGTAAGTATTTCTTAGATATGAATAAAAATAATATAATTATTTTTTATCTAGATAAATTTTGTTATCCCATGCCATTTTTATTGCATCATTAATATTATTTGCAAATTTGTTCCTATAAGAAACAAAATTTCTCCCATCTTGAATTATTTTGCCGGTGTTTTGGGGAGGTTCTTTAATTTTAAAAACCATATCATTGAGATCTTCTAGCCTTTTAATTAGGCTAGTATTTTGTTTTTGGAGTTCATCAGCATAAGTGTCAGAATTACATTGAACTATATTTGAATTAATTAATGTTTCAGAATACTGAAAGCCTTTAAATATTCCCTTATAATAGGATAGTTCAATAAAATCGCGAATTCTAAGTGAGCTGGTTTGTTTTAATAATGATTCTATATAAAAATCCTCTATATCATCCTTCTTAAAGCCGCTTTTAACTGCTCTATTCATAACTCTATCTGCTATTGCTTTAATTTTTATATTCTTAAAATTCATAATTTTCCTCCACTGTTTAATTTTTCTTTTGATTGTTTGAAATTAATTATAATTTAACCCCATATAATCTTATCAAAATAAGTGCCATGAGTAAACAAAAAAACCTCAGCACTAAAAATATATGCTGAGGCTTATTGTTTATTTAAACGTTTTTCGTTTATTTAAACGTTTTTCGTTTATTGTATTGGAATTTCTAATAAAGCATTTCCATTTAAAGTGTAATCACTGTTATAAATTGATAAGTTAACTGATATGTCATTTTCATTTTGTATTTGAAGAATGCTATCATTAAATTTAATGTTTAAAAGTGCACCTCTAAAGGTTATTTTAAAAGAGCATGAGTGCCAGTGTTTAGGGATAAATGGATTTAATGTTAATTTATTATCGCAAACCCTGAGCCCTCCGAACCCATGAACTACTGCCATCCATGTTCCTGCCATACTAGTAGAGTGACAACCATCCTTTGTATCGTTGTTATAATTATCAAGATCAAGTCTAGAAGTCCTTAAATACATTTCATAAGCTTTATCATAATTCCCGATTTTTGTAGCTAATATAGTATGAATGCAAGGGGACAAAGAGGACTCATGTACAGTTCTAGGTTCATAAAAATCAAAATTTCTTTTAATTGTATCAGTATCGTATTCCCCTTCAAATAAGTAAATACCTTGAAGTACATCAGCTTGTTTTATAAAGCAGGAACGTAGTATTCTATCCCATGACCAGTTTTGATTTATTGGTAGATGCTTTTTATCTAATTCACTAACTAATATCTGCTCTTTATCCATATATCCATCTTGTTGAAGAAAAATTCCAAGTTCTTCATCACAAGGATAGTACATATTTTCAATGATATTATTCCAAGTAATAATTTCTGAATCCTTAAAATTAAGCTTTTTCTTAAGTTCACTTAATCTTTCAGGTTCATTTTGGATTAGGTAATTTAAGACCTCAATTGTATACTTTAAAGTCCAGCAGGCAATTTTATTTGTATACCAATTATTATTTACATTATTTTCATATTCATTAGGTCCAGTAACACCTAGAATCACATATTTATTTTTACTTTTTGAGAAAGTAGCTCTTTGAGCCCAAAATCTTGATATAGCTGTAAGTACCTCAAAACTGAATTCACCAAGGCAAGACTTATCTCCAGTATAATTCACATAATTATAATTAGCATAAGCTATGGCTCCATTTCTGTGTATTTCCTCAAAAGTTATTTCCCACTCATTATGGCATTCCTCACCATTCATTGTTACCATTGGATAAAGGGCTGCTCCATTTGTAAAACCCAATTTCTCAGCATTTTCTATGGCTTTGTCTAACTGCTTGTACCTATATAATAAAAGGTTCTTTGATACTTTTTCCTGTGAAGTACTTAGATAAAAGGGTATGCAATATGCTTCGGTATCCCAGTAAGTGCTTCCACCATATTTTTCACCAGTGAAGCCTTTCGGGCCTATATTTAGCCTGTAATCTTCTCCCGTATAGGTCTGATTTAATTGGAATATATTGAATCTAATTCCTTGCTGCGCTGGAATATCGCCTTCAATAACTATATCGCTTTCCTTCCACTTTTCTTCCCAAGCATCAGCTTGCTCTTTTAGTAATGTTTCAAATCCATCCACTTTAGCTTTGCTGCAAAGTTTTTTAGTTATTCCAATTAGCTTATCTTTTTCATAATATCTTGAGGAGGTATTTGCAACATATTTATAAATTACCACTTCATCATTTTCATTGCAATGAACTAACACATTATTAGAAATATATTTTTCACTTTGCTTAAATTCTGCAATTGGTTTAATAATTTCACCGTTTTTAGTTATTTCATAGGTCATATATGTGCAGATGTGGAAATCTAATTTCTTAGTTTTAAGCATCATATATCCTTCATAAGGTTTAACTTCACTAGAAATTTCATCCCAGAACTTCTCGTCATAATTGGAATCAGAATTCATAACATCTCCATCAAGGTAAGGCGTAATCTCTAGTTTACCTTTAAAGTTCAATGGTTTTATAGAATATTTTATTGTGCCTATTTCACCTCGCGTCATACTTATAAATCGTTTACTGTTTACTTCAATCTCATTACCGTTTGAAAGTACAGCCACAAAGCTTCTTTGTAAATATCCTTGTTTCATGTTCAAAACTCTCTCAAATTGTTTTACAGTGCACTTAGCAAGATCTAGTGAAATATCATTAATTTTAATGTTTATACCAATCCAATTTGTTGAATTTAAAACCTTAGCAAAATATTCTGGATAGCCGTTTTTCCACCACCCAACCCTTGTTTTGTCAGGATAATAGACACCTGCTATATAATTGCCTTGAAGAGATGTACCACTATAATCTTCTTCAAAATTTGCCCTTTGTCCCATATATCCATTACCTAAACTAAAAATACTCTCAGATATTTCATTGTTATCTGCATTAAATCCTTGTTCAATAATATTCCATTCGTCTAATTTATAATAGTGTTTCATTAAAATCCTCCTAGTTATTCTCCAGGTAAAACAACAATTCTCAATTGTTTCCCCTTGGATGTTCTCTGGGGCACAAAACAATTCTCAATTGTTTTGCCTTATAGTTTTAATTTATCAAAAGTCATATCAGAAAATCCTGCTAGGACTAAATGAGCCATTTTTAATATATTTTTAGAACCTATTCCAATGCAATACATTCCAGCATTAATGGCAGCTTCCACTCCAGCCTCCGCATCTTCAAAGACAATGCACTCACTAGGCAATACCTTAAGTGCCTCAGCGCCTTTTAAGAAAACTTCAGGGTCAGGTTTTGCTTTAGAAACTTTTGTACCATCAATTATAGCATCAAAATAATTCGTTAAATTTAACTTATCAAGAATAAGCATAGAATTCTTACTTGCAGAACCTAATGCAATTTTTATGCTATCTACTTTAAGACTTTCTAAAAAACCAATAACCCCAGGTAAAATATCCTTTGGAGTTAAATTGGAAATATAATCCACATACCAAATGTTCTTTTTTTGGGCTAGTTGAATTTTTGTATCAGAGTCTAGTGTAATATTTCCTATCTCTAATATGATATCCAATGACCGCATTCTGCTTACACCTTTTAATCTTTCATTGTCTTGCAATGAAAACTGAATGTTTAATTCCTGTGCTAGTCTCTTCCATGCTAAATAATGATATTTAGCAGTATCTACCAATACTCCATCTAAATCAAATATAACTGCTTTAATATTGTGCATAGCTTCCTCCTTTATTTTATGTAAATTATTATATCAATGAAAGTATTTACTTTAATATGTTAATGTATATAGTTATATAATAATATAAAATGATGGATTTGTGAATGCGTTTGCACAAAATAATTTGTATTATTTTTTATACGTCAAAACATTGTGATTGGAATAATGAAATAGTATACATTCAACAAATTCAATGGTGTACCAAACTAAGTATAGGTAAAGTAGTTATACCAACAAAAGTAAAACAATATTATTATTGACAGGAGTTAAGCTAAAAGATTATAATCAGGGTAAATAATTTGCAACCGATTGCATAAAAATGGCGTAGCACTTAACTATAATTGGGATTCCTTTATATGAAACTAATATATTAATGTAATTCATATAATGTCTAACACTTATTTAAGCGAGCCTTGCACAATATTACATTTAATAATATAATCAACATAGAATATTTTTATAAATTAGGAAGTGAAGTTTTCATGTCGGTAACTATAAGAGAAGTAGCAAAGCTTGCAAATGTATCACCCTCCACAGTTTCAAGAGTAATTGCAGATAATCCTAAAATTAGTGATGCAACAAAGCAAAAAGTTTATAAAGCAATGAAGGAAATGAATTATCATCCTAATGCCATAGCTAGGAGTCTAGTTAGTAAAACAACAAAGACTATAGGACTTATTTTACCTAACACGGATGAAGATTTATTTGTTAATCCATTTTTCATTCAAATTATGAGAGGCATAAGCCATTATGCGCAAAAAAAAGGATATTATATTATGTATACTTACAGTAGTAATGAAGATCAAGAAGTAGAGTATATAGCAAGTTTAATGAACAGTAGAAGAGTTGATGGCATTATTTTACCAGTAGTAAGGAAAAATGACAAATGCATTGCTTATTTAAAAGAAGCTGATTATCCTTTTGTAGTAATAGGTAAACCTGAAGATACAGAAGGGCTTTTATGGGTTGATAATGATAACTTTCACGCCATGTACAGTGTTGTTAATTATCTAATACAAAAGGGTGAGAGAAAAATTGCGTTTATAGGAGGTTCGCCTACACTTAATGTAACTATAAATAGGTTAGAAGGTTATAAGAAAGCTATGGAGAATATTGGCGTAAAAATAGATGAAAATATGATACAAGTAGCAGAATTTACAGAAACTAGTGGTTATGATGCTATGAAAAGAATTTTGGAGAACTCAAGTCCTACAGCTGTTGTTACCACTGATGATTTAATAGCATTTGGTGCCTCAAAAGCTATAAACGAAATGGCGCAAGAGCACATTTCAATTGTTGGGTTTAATAATACTCCATTGACTGCCTACAGGAATCCAGCTCTATCTTCAGTTGATATTAATTCTGAAGAATTAGGTTATTTTGCAGTTAAGCTATTAATAAACAAATTAGAGAATGAGAAAGAATATATAACCAACTATATTATTGATACAAAATTAGTTGAAAGAGAATCAACTAAATAACTCTAGATTTCTGGAGTTATTTTTTAAATACATACATATTATTTAGAACATAGTTTTTTTATTATTTTTTAAGGAGAGAGATTAACTAATGGAAAATGTATTAGAAAGCATAGAATTCACTTACGATGGAAACGATTTAGGCGCAGTTTATACTCCTCAGTATACAATCTTTAAGGTTTGGGCACCTACTGTGGAAAAAATCACAGTAGTCCTGTATGAAACTTTTAGTGATGATCTGGGACAGAGACATTCCATGACTAAAGGACAAAAAGGCGTTTGGGAACTTAATCTTCAGGGCGATTTTAAAAATAAATATTATAATTATTTAGTATTAAATAATGGTGTAGAAAAAGAAACACCAGATATCTATACTAAAGGGTGCAGTGCCAATGGTAAAAAAGGTATGATTGTTGATTTTAGTTCTATAAATCCCGTCAATTGGGAAAATCACCTAAGAGCATTACCAATTAACAGAACACAGGCAATAATATATGAAATTCATATTAGGGATTTTTCAGTATGGGCGGACTCAGGAATTAAAAATAAAGGCCAATATTTGGGTTTTGCTGAGAAAGACACTAAAACCTCTGAGGGTATTGTTACAGGACTTGACCATCTTATAGATTTAGGAATAACTCATGTTCATTTACTGCCTATTTATGAATTTGCAAGTGTGGATGAAACTGTGGGTGGATATAACTGGGGATATGATCCTTATTTGTATAATGTTCCAGAGGGTTCTTATGCTTCAAATTCAAATGATGGCACTGTGCGAATTAGAGAGTTTAAGACTATGATTCAAGCTTTGCATGAAAATGGTATTAGTGTAGTTATGGATGTTGTATATAATCACTCTTTTGCTATTGATAATTCACCAATGGATATCTTGGTTCCAGGATATTATTATAGGAGAGATGAGAACGGAAACTATACTAATGGTTCAGGGTGCGGAAATGAAATAGCTTCAGAAAAACTAATGGTAAGAAAATTTATAGTAGATAGCATTATGTTTTGGGCCCGCGAATACAAGATAGATGGATTTAGATTTGATTTAATGGCTCTACATGATATTGATACAATGAAAGAAGTAGCCCGGCAAGCAAAAATTATTAATCCAAATATTATTATCTACGGCGAGCCATGGACAGGTGGAGAATCATCATTAGACCCGTCAAAACAAGTAAGAAAAGGAAGCCAAAGGGGTCTGCAAGTATCTTTATTTAATGATGATATGAGAAATGCAATAAAGGGAGATAATGACGGCAACTGGGCAGGCTTTGTAAATGGTTGCGGTGGTCTCGAGTCAGAAATTAAGAAAGGTATTGTTGGTGGCATTAGATATAGCAATGAAATATGTAATTTTGCGCAAGAACCTGGAGAATCAATAAACTATGTAAGTTCACATGATAATTTATGCTTATATGATAAATTTGAAAAAAGCAATCCGAGTAATACTCCTTTAGAAAGAGAAAAAATGAATAGATTGGCACTGGCTATAATTCTTACTTGTCAGGGCGTGCCTTTTATTCAAGGAGGAACAGAAATACTAAGGACTAAACAAGGAAACCACAATAGCTATAATTCTGGTGACGCTGTGAATGGAATAGACTGGAGTAGAAAAGCTGAATTCATGGAAACTTATGAATATATTAAGGGGTTAATCTCTTTAAGAAAAAGCCAAAAAGTTATGACCTTAGACAATGATTGTGAGGTAATAAAATCCTTGGTATTCCTTGAATCACCTTATAATTCTGTGGCATACCAACTAACTTCAAACTTCAAAGAGGATTTTAGTAAATTAATTATAATTCATAATTCTAATAACGGAGAAATAAAAATAGTATTACCAGATTCTAATGAATGGAAAGTTTTAGCCAATGAATATGAAGTGGATAAAACAGGTGTAAGCAAGGGAACAAAAACTTGTATTAATGAAGTAAGTATACCTTCCATTTCTACATATATATTATGTAGATAATGATTAATCAAGAATTTTTTTGGAGTAGAGCGTACCTAAAGTGACAATATATAGAAATGGAAAAACCTGCAATCACAAGATTTGCAGGTTTTTGATTTATTCAAATTCATATTGTAAATTATTAATTGCTTTGATATAATACCAAACTCTAAGGCTCTATTTCAATATAAGCTATTGCCTTTTTGTTAAACAAGTATTTCTTACCCATTGTATTGACCTCATGAGGTCTGGAGTTTTCAAAATTGTAAAACCAGCTTTTAAATAAATCAGCTTCGGATTGTTTTAAATCAAGTAATTCTTTGTCACCACTAATAAAAGAAATCGTTAACATTTTATGCCCTCCCTATAAGTAAGTATTCTATACTTAGACATATTCTATACTAAAGAGAAATTTCCTCTATTTGTAGTACTATTTATTTAAATTATTTATTATTAAAATTAAACACCTAAATTTTTCCAAATAATTTTATAGAAAAAAAAGAAACCTTCACTAGACTGGGACAGTGATAGATTTGCTTTTTTATAATTAGTCTAAACATTCTAAACATTCATCAATTACTTCTTCTGTAATTTCAAATAATTCGTCTTTTTTCATATAAATACCTCCTTATTGGTATACAAGGTCACAAAACAAATAATAACTGTTTTGTCCTTTAATTTAATCATAAATCTTGCTATAACAAATTGTGTTATAAGCGTTATCAGTACATTATTCAACAAAATTTTTAATAAGGGATTCATTAAGAGATTTTAGAATGAAGAGGGTAAGAATTGAAATTTTAAAATTCATGTCTTCTCTTGTTAAGGATTTTAATGATCCGTTTTTTACTACGTATTCGGGAGTAGTTTATAACTTTAAAAAATTATTTGTTTCTACTAGGTAACTTTATTATTATATATCATTTTAATCGAAAATGCAAGCGCAATTTTAAATTAAAATGAAAAAGCCAATTTACCATTGAATATTTACAATAGTAAATTGGCTTTTAACTTTAAATTATTAGTTGTTATTTTGATATAATGACTTGAACTCTACCTACCTGACCATCTTCTAACATAACTTTTATCCCTCTATGATGCACAGCAGAGTTGGTTAAAAGCCTCTTTACTACACCTCTTGTTAGTGTATTAGTTCGTTGGTCTTTTTTTAAAACAACATCTACAGTAGTTCCTATAGGTATATTGTTTCTTATTTGTCCTCTATTATCATTTGGTGTAATCATGTGCTTTTAGTCTCCTTCAATAAAATTACTTTAAAGCATAAACTTAATTATCCATAAAGTTTATGCTTTATATATAAACAATACTCTAATTATCATTGTCTTGTCAAAAAAATTAGAAAAGGCTATAAGAATAAAATATATTTATAGGGAAAATATAATGTAGAAAATATTTTTTTGAAAAGGAGAAATTGGAATGTACGAATTTTTGCCATTTATACCTGCTCAGCTTATATCATCTATATCTATTATAATTGGTGCTATTTTAGGCGGAATTTTCAGTTGGTTTATAGCCAAAAATTCTACTTGCAAATCAATTGAAACACAAAGTAAAATTGAAAAAACCAAAAGAGAATATCAAGAGCAAGATAAAGAGCTTAAACTCAATGAGTATGCCACTATTATTCAATTAGACATATGTACTTCCTTATTTCAAAGTTTAAGAATGTTAAAAGAATTTGATGGTAATAATAAAACTAGTATTTATCCTGTACCTATGAACTTTAATTATGCTGAGGCTATTGTAGCTTTAACTAAAATCTTTAATTTAAAAGAAATGAGCTATATCTATCAGTTATATGGAATTATAGAAAAATTGAAAAATGATACAAATGGGTATCATTTTGATGATAGGCATTATACTTTAATAAAAGAAGATTGTGAGATGTTTATTAAAAAACTTTATGGAAGCAATTTCTCAAAAGCATTAGACTTTGATATGGATAAAGTAAGTTATGAAGGGTTATTTGATAATGAGATTATAAAAGTGGAATATAAAAAGGTGTTAATTAAGTTAGGCAGCATTGTGGCAAGGATAGGAAAAGGTATTTGAGAAGGTAAATCATCATTTTTATAAAAAAGTACTGTTACATTTAAATATTATATTGAAATCTTGAGTGAATTAAGATAAACTGATTAGTAGGGAAAACAACAAGTTGAGTTTGTGTAGTGAATAAAAATATAGAAAATAAAAATGTATAAATTATAAACTTAAACATAAATTCTATAGTATCTAACATACTTTGATTTGCTACAAAAGGAGGAAAAATTTATGTCAAGTAATAATATTGAAATGATGAAAAAAATTATTGAGGAAAAGAAAAAGAAAAGTTCTGAGCAAGGTGGAATTTCAAGACCAGATAAGGTAATTGGAAAACAAAAAAAAGCAGCAAGAAGTACTAAAAAAACTGGCGGTTTATTTGATAGATAGAAATATATTAGTAATAGTTAAAATAGATAAGTCTCTCATTTAGAGGTGCTTTTTTCTAAAAGCAATAAGTGCTAGATTTTCTAGCACTTATTAGTACTTTAACAACATTTCAACTTCCAAGGTGATGATTTAATCTAGTCCAATAATAGTGCAATCTTTTTCTAAAATATCTCTGGCTTCTAAATAGTTACATAATTTAATAAATTCTTCTATTTTGTTAATGTTGCATAAATTTCTCAAATCAATAACAATACCAGTACTTCTATGCTTAATAAATTCCATGTTGTATATTTCGGTTTCTATAAAACCTTTTTTCCAATGATAGACACAGGCGCAGTAATCATCCCAGTTTTTTTCGAAATACTTTACTTTTGCATAACAAAGTCTATAAATTTGGAATATTATGCCTAAAGTTGAGGCTTTTTTAGTGAATTTATAGCTAAAATATTCCTGAGTAGGGTACTTATCTTTGACTCTTTGCCAATACAAGTTTTCATTACATATAAGGCAATATTTATCTATTACTTTGCTCTTTTCTTCTCCTAATTCACTCTTTAAACATTTATCTCTAGTTTCTTGAGTGCTTGTTTTTAGAATTTCGTAATCCAAATAAATCACTCCCTTATAACTCTATTAGTTACTAAAACCTACCATATAAATTAACAATATTAGTAGTTACAAATATAGGATATACCTTGTTAAACAGATAGTCCAATATTTATATACAATAGATATTGATGTAACTATTATAATTTTTATAAAACTGTCACTTTATTATTAAAATATTTTAAATTATGAAACATTACGCATTATACTATCGTCTAATAGATAAAGAATATTTATAAAATTGGAGGTAAAATTTATGAAGAGTAAAATAATAATTGGGCTAATATTGACTATGTCATTTACTTTTACATCACTGCCTGTTTCTGCATTAAATTCAAATGTAATAAGTGATGTTCCTAAACAAAGTATTACAGTTAATAAAATAAACTTTGAAGTAATAAGTGAAAAGGATGCCCCACAGATTCTAATGGAAATGGTTAATAAAAATAAAGATACAAAAGGCTTTGTTTTTACAGTAGATGATTCAACTGGTTATATTTACATTGCGGTAATGAGCGGTACTAAACCTACGGGTGGATATTCTATTGAAGTTAAAGGGATTGAAGATAATGAAGGGAAAACTAATGTATTTGTTAAAGAATTAATTCCAACAAAAGAAACCATGGTAACACAAGTTACAACGCAGCCTTATACAATTGTAAAGGCAATAGGAATAACACCAAATATAACCGTTAGAAACCAAAAAGACGAAAATTTTAATAATCTTACCATGGAAAAAGTACAGTCTCCTATAGGGATTGATTCTATGAGAGGAATTCTTAAAAAAATCGAAACTATAGATAAAAATACCTATGTTACTATTTTAGATGAAAAAGGCAACTATCAATATTATTATTCATCAAATCCTAAAATAGTTAAGGATCTAAAGGTTTCGGATAGTGTATTTATTAAATATGTTCTAGGTACTCCTTTAAAATATAAAGATAATATGGCAATGCCTTTAAATCAGATTGCTCTAAACAGTCTTGCATCAAATATTCAAAACAAAAATTGGAAAGAATTTAAAAATTTTACTAATGTAGTAGAAGATAAAGAATGGACAATTAAATTTAATATAAGTATTAAAGATTTGAATTTTAATGGAGATACAGTATATGTTTTAGATAGTTTAGGAAATAAAGTGGATGTTGAATTAAGTGTAAGTTATGATAAGAAGTATGGGAAAGTTACACCACTTACAAAGTATAAATCTTCAGAAACCTATTATCTATTTGTATCAAAAAATATTGCAGATGAATGGCAAAATAAATCTACTATTGAAGGGTATAGAATGATGTTTACAATAAGGGATATAGTGACAGTAGAATAATCTAAAGATAATAAATTGACTATTTTTAATAAAAATTATATAATAAGTTAATTATTTATTAAATTTATCTTGAAGGACTTTAGACTCAGGTCTAAGGTCCTTCTTATTGATAAAAAAACATTACTGATATTATAATAAACTTTAAGCCAAATGTAATTGATTAAATGGGAAAAAGAGGTGTATAATTATGATTTTTTCGTCAAAGAATAAAAAATTCAAGATTATTGCAATATCTATTGTACTAGCAATAACGCTATCTGCTTGTTCTAAAAAAGTTACAAAGCCAGTAGAACCAATTTCTAGTACTGAGTTTTTAATGGGAACTGTGTGTACAATTAAAATCTATGATAAATCTTCTACTAAAGTACTAGATAGTGCTTTCAAAAGAATTCGTGAAATTGAAGATAAAATGAGCATCAATAAAGAGGCTAGTGAGGTTATAGATATAAATAATGCAGCCGGAGAAAAGCCAATTAAAATTTCTGATGGAACCGTTGAGGTTCTTAAAGAAGGTTTGAAATTTGCAGGATTAACAGGTGGAAAAATGGATATAACTGTAGGCCCCCTTGTAAAATTATGGGGAATAGGTACTGATGCAGCAAGGGTGCCTTCAAAAGGTGAAATTCAAGAAAAAAAAGCACTGATAAATTATAAAAACTTAATATTAGATGAAAAAAATAAAACAGCATTTCTTAAAAATAAAGGTATGATAATAGATTTAGGGGCTATAGCTAAGGGATATACTGCTGATGAAGTATCAAAGGTTTTAAAAGACAATGGCGTAGAACATGCTATTATAAACCTTGGGGGTAACGTATTTGCTATGGGTAAAAATATTACTGGAACTCCTTGGAAAATAGGAATTCAAGATCCTTTTACGCAAAGAGGTGATATTATCGGAATGATCCAAGTAGAAAATAAATCCATTGTTACTTCGGGTATTTATGAAAGATATTTTGAGAAAGATGGTAAGAAATATCACCATATTTTAAGTACTAGCACAGGATATCCTTGTGATAATTCTATAGCAGGAGTGTCCATAGTAAGTGAAAAATCAATTGATGGAGATGCTCTTTCTACTAGTGTGTTTTCATTGGGATTAGAAGACGGTATGAAATTCATAAATACCATGCCTGGAGTAGAAGGTATTTTTATAACTAAAGATAAGCAGGTATACACTACCACAGGATTAAAAGATAATTTCAAAATCACAAATGCAGAATTCACATTAAAAAATTAGAAAAGAAAAAAACATACTATAAATTCCATTACACTTTTCAAAGACAAACTCTTCTTAAATATGCTATAATATTCTAATGTATTAGAGGGGTGATTTTATGAGTAGTATTGCAGGAGAAGGTTGTGAAATAAGAGTTCCATTTAATGAAAGAAAACCAATAGCTGAAATAGAACGCAGTCTTATTACAACCTATAGAAAACATATTTGGTCAAAATTCACTAAAGCTATAGTGGATTATAAGTTAGTTTGCCAGGGTGATAAAATCGCTGTGGCTATCTCTGGCGGTAAAGATAGTCTAATAATGGCTAAATTATTTCAAGAGTTACAACATTACGGCGGTGTTAATTTTGAATTAGAGTTTATTGCAATGGATCCTGGTTATCATGAAAATATAAAAGAATTATTAATTGATAATTGTAAGCACTTAAATATCCCGGTGAAAATATTTGAATCAAGTGTTTTCCATATAATTGATAACATAGCAAAAGATTATCCTTGTTATATGTGCGCTAAAATGCGTCGTGGAGCTTTATATGCAAAGGCAGAAGAGCTAGGTTGCAATAAACTTGCCCTTGGACACCATTTTAATGATGTTGTTGAAACTACTATGTTAAATATTCTTTATTCAGGAAACTTTAAGACTATGCTTCCAAAATTAAAAGCACAAAATTTTAAGGGAATGGAATTGATTCGTCCTCTTTATTATATTGAAGAACAATATATTGAAGATTTCACTCAAAACAGTGGTATTTGGCCACTTAATTGTGCCTGCATGGTTGCAGCTAAAAAGATAGGAAACAAGCGCCATGAAATTAAAGCTTTAGTTAAAGATTTAAAGAAAAATTTTAGTGATGTTGATAAATCTATTTTTAGAGCTGCACAAAATGTAAATATGGATTCTATTTTAGGTTGGCAAAAAAGTGGAGAAAATTATTCGTATTTAGATTTTTATGATAAAGATGAAGAATAATAAACAGCAGTGGAACAATTATTAAGTTCTACTGCTGTTTATTATTAAATTGAAATATATTTTTTCGTTTATGTATATCTTAGAAAAATTAAAGAAATGCTTTAGAAAGAGTTTATAACAGTATTGTATAATATAAATATTAGGGTGGGTTTAGAAAAATAAAATTTAAGGAGTATTATCTGTACTAAATAAATACAAGATAGATAATAAGTAATAGATTTTATCTATATTCAGAAGCATATAAGGAGGACTAATGATGAAAAAGAAAACAGTAATTTATGCATTAATTGTAGTAGGTATTTTAAGTGGTGTTTTTCTAATAAGTGAAAAAAAGAAGGCTAGTAAAATTGTAACTGTAAAAACTTCAATAGCTGCGGTAGGCGAACTTAAATCTTATATATCTACCACCGCAAAAGTGAATTCAAAGAGTAGTAAAGAATATTTTGGTCTTCAATCTAAAATTAAAAAAGTTAATGTATCAGTAGGAGACAAGGTTAAAATAGGTGATATCCTAGTAACTTATGATACTATAGATTTAGCTTCCACGGTTAGTCAAGCTCAAATTCAATATGATAATGCATTACTTGCTAAAAAAGATTTGTATAATCAAAATGATAATATTAAAAATAAAATTGCAGATTTGGCTAAAGAAATTGCAACATTAGAAAAAAGCACAAATCCAACGGATAAAGTAAAATTGGAAAGTTTAAAACAACAAAAGAGTGCCTTATCACCCTTTTCCTCGGAGAAGTTAAAGCAAACAGATAATTCTGTAAAGCTAGCAGAATTATCCTTGAATTCGGCTAAGCAGAAGCTAGTAGAAAATAAAAGCACAATTATATCTACCAATTCCGGAGTTGTAACAACCCTTACGGCTGTAGAAGGTGCCATAGGGAATGGTATGGAAGCCGTGGTAGTAGTCCAAGATATAGAGAACTTAAAAGCAATCGCCTCACTTGGAAAATATGATGCAAGTAAAGTTAAAATTGGTCAAGAAGTAATAATTAAAAATGGAGAAAAAACCTATAAAGGTAGTGTTTCATTTATAGACCCCGCAGCGACTAAAACAGTGGGGGTAACCGGAAGTGAAACAACATTAGCAGTAGAAATATTTATTCTAGATAAAGCTCCAGATTTAAAGATAGATTTTGATGTAGACATAGACATATTAGTAGGTAAAGCTGCAAACGCTGTTAAAATACCTTCAGAAGCATTAAAGATAGAAAAAGGTGGCAAAAGTTTAGTATACGTTGTTGAAAAAAATATAGTGCATGAAAGACAGGTAACTATTGGATTCCAGTCAGATACTGAAGTTCAAATAAATAAAGGGGTAAAAAAAGATGAAAAAGTTATATTGAACCCTTCAACTTCAATTGTGGAAGGCATAATTGTAAAAGATGCAAAGAATTAAAGTAAAATGCAATTGTTTTGTACCCCAGGGAATACAAGGAGGAATATAAATGTTAGAGGTAAAAAACCTTATAAAAATATACAAAACTGGAGATCTTGAATTCACAGCCCTTAAAAATATTAGTCTTAAAATTGAAAAAGGAGAGTTTACATCAATAATGGGGGCTTCTGGCTCTGGGAAATCTACTTTGATGAATATACTTGGCTGTCTCGATAAAATGAATAGTGGTAAGTATATTTTAAATGGACGTGATATTTCAATTCTCAGCGGTGATGAACTTGCTTATATAAGAAATAAAGAAATAGGATTTGTATTCCAGTCATTTAATCTTATTCCAAGAATTAGCTTGCTTGACAATGTTCAGCTTCCTATGATGTACGCGGGTATACCTGCGAGGGAGCGTAGGGAAAAAGCCCTTTATGCACTTGAAAAAGTAGGGCTATCAGATAGAGTACGTCATTTGCCAAATGAAATTTCAGGAGGACAAAAGCAAAGAGCTGCTATCGCAAGGGCCATAGTTAATTCTCCAGCGGTGATCATGGCCGATGAGCCCACTGGGAACCTTGATTCTAAGTCTTCAGAAGATATAATGAAGATATTTGAAGATTTGAATAATGAAGGAGCTACAATCCTTATGGTAACCCATGAAACTGATATTGCAGAACATACAAATAGAATAGTAAGGTTTAGAGACGGTGAAATTGTATCTGATTCTATTGTTAAGCATAGAATCCTTTTATAAAGGGAGTGAAAGTATGAATATATTTGAAAGTGTAAAAACAGCATTAGAAAGTATAAAGGCTAATAAAATGCGATCTTTCCTTACTATGCTTGGAATAATAATTGGTATAAGTTCAGTTATAACAATTGTATCGCTTGGTCAAGGAGGTCAAAAAGCTATCACAGGTGAATTCGAAAAATTGGGGGCCTCTTCACTTACAGTTAAAGTAAGTGGAGAAAATCCTCAATCAACAGATTATATAACCTTAGAGGATGTTAAACAGATAAAACAAAAAATTGAGAGTATTAAATATGCAAGTCCTGCCTTTCAACTTCAAGGTACTGTTTTTTCTGATAAAAAAAGTAAAAACGCTTTTATGAGGGGAGGCTCTCCAGATCTTGCATATATAAATAACACAGAAATTATTTTTGGAAGATATTTTAATGAAAAGGAATACGAGCAAGCAGCCGCAGTAGGCATAATTGACGAGGCTGATGCAATTACATTGTTTGGTTATTCTGATGTAGTAGGTCAAAGTATAAAAATAGGGCAAAATGCATTAATGAAGAAGATGACTATTATAGGTGTTGAAAAAGGAATATCTTCTCCTTTTGGAAAGGGCGGAAATTCTGGTAAACCTATTATAATAACGGCACCGGTAACCTTCTTAAGTACCCTACAGTCCAAGGAATTTAAAATAAGTTCAATAACAGTAGTTGCAGATTCACAAGATAATAGTGAATCCGTAGGAAACGGGACAATAAAAATGTTAGAATCAAGACACAATAACCGCGGCAAGGAAATATATTCAGCAGACAATGCACTCGCCGTTCTTGAGCAAATTAACAGTGTCCTTGGAATATTCACAGCTTTTATAAGCGCAGTTGCAGCTATATCTCTACTGGTTGGTGGTATTGGTGTAATGAACATAATGCTTGTGTCAGTGACTGAGCGAACAAGGGAGATAGGCATAAGAAAAGCAGTAGGCGCAACAACTAAAATAATACTAATGCAGTTTTTAATAGAGTCAGTTATTCTATCCTTAATAGGAGGTATAATGGGAATGATTTTGGGCATTGTTGGAGCTGAGATAATAGGAAGTTTTGCAGGAATAACGCCAGTTATATCTTTGGCATCCATAGTTGGTTCCATTTTATTCTCTTCAGCGGTAGGTGTTTTTTTTGGTATCTACCCAGCTAAAAAAGCAGCAGAATTAGATCCAATTGATGCCCTCAGATATGAGTAAAATTAAAATAGTGCCTGTGAGGGCACTATTTTTCATTTTCTTTTAATTCTTCTATCAGAAATTTATCAAAATAAATTTCTTCTATAAAATTATTTTCATCAAAACTAGTTTTATGTCTTTTATTATATTCATTAACATTTGATTTTAGCCAATAAGGTGTTGATATATCAAATTTATAACATAACTCTGTTATGCACGCTTTTAAATTTTCTTGATAACTGTCTTGGATTTCCGATACTGACACTTCATCTTCAATAATTCTATTATCATAAATTAATTTCCCCCAAATTTTTAACATCTTTGCCTCCTCTTTTTGAAAATATAATTTTATTGTGAAATATTTTTTATTAGTCATAAGTCTATCATAAATAATAATTAAAGTCATGAAATATATTTGAAAGGTTGATTTATTATATATTGCATGTTTTTAACCCTTTTCGGAAACAATACAAATTGATTATTTTATAAATATACAGGAGGAATAAAAACACATGATAAATTTAAGTACAATCCATTATGCATATATAATCATCATTGTAATAATTATTGTGATAATTACACTTAAAAAGGATGTTATACTTCCATGTGTTTTAGGCATTGGGATAATAGGGTATATTTTTACAGGTGATGTTTTAGAAGCTGTGCAGATTATATATAAGGCGATAGTTGTATCTGGAAAAGAATTTATTGAAGTAGTTGTCCTTATTGCATTAGTTAATGCAATGTCTAGTGCCTTAACTGACATTGGTTCAGATGAGATAATTATAAAACCTTTGAAGAAATTAATGATAAACAAAACTATGTCTTTTTTTGTTCTAGGTATAACTATGACTATGGTTTCATTGTTTATTTGGCCAACACCTGCCGTGGTTTTTATAGGTGCCTTAATGGTACCTGTAGCAGTAAAATCTGGAGTACCTCCTGTATGGGCTGCAGTAGTTTTATGTATATTTGGCAATGGAGTTGCCTTATCTAGCGATTTCATTCTTCAAGTAGCGCCATCCATAACGGCCAAGACTGCGAATTTGGCAAGTCCATTAGGAATTATTAAAGATTGTATTCTCTTTTGGGGGGTAATGAGTATAGTTACTATAACTACAGCATTTATACTTATGAGAAAAGACAAAAGTACAGAAATTGTGGTTAATGATAAAATAACTGAAACTAAAGAATTAGTGCAAAAACAGTCCATTGGACCAAAAGTCATAGCAATAGCTACTCCTTTAGCATTTATAATAGATATAATATTCATAACCAGATTAGGTTTAATAGGCCCAGAATCTACAGCTTTAATAGGTGGAACAGCCGCAATAATAATGATAATTTCATCTATAGTTCATACTGGTATTAAAACATCCTTAGGCGAGGTTACTAAATATGTTAAAAGTGGTTTTACTTTTGGCATAAGTATATTTGCACCAATTATTATTATCGGTGCTTTCTTTTTTCTAGGAAGTGAAAATACAGCAACTGCTATTTTGGGTAATGGTGCTAGTGGTATTTTAACTGATATAGGAATATATGCAGCCAGCAAGGTTCCCCTATCCAAATATTCTGTGATAGGTATACAAACAGCAGTAAGTACACTTCTTGGGCTTAGTGGTTCAGGTTTTGCGGGCCTTCCTCTTGTTGGAACTTTAGCTAACACATTTTCAACCGCCATTGTTATAGACAAAGAAAAGGTGGCAGCATTTGGTCAAATCATCACTATTTGGATAGGTGGTGGAACTATAATTCCTTGGAGCGTGGTTGCCGCAGCAGGAATATGTAAGGTTGAAGCCTATGATGTAGCTAGGAAAAATTTTATACCTGTTACTTTTGGAATAGTAGCAACAGTTATAATGGCTATAATAATATTATAGTTGTTTTTTAGGGTGTCTTAATAATTAATTGAAATCAATGCTATAATTAATGGTAGCATAAAACACACACTAATATATTTTAAGGAGATTAAACAAATGAATATTCAATGTTTTGGAACCAAAAAGTGTTTTGATACACAAAAAACAGAACGATATTTTAAGGAAAGAACTATAAAATATCAATTCATAGATTTAAATATTAAAGGACTGAGCAAGGGTGAACTACAAAGTGTAAAAAAATCCATAGGTTTAAATAACTTAATTAACACAAAATCAAAGGATTATAAAAAATTAAATTTAGATCAAATTAGAGGAGAGGAAACTAAAGAAGATATTCTATTGAAAAACCCACAACTTTTTAAGACTCCTATAGTAAGAAATGGTAAAGAAGCTACAGTGGGTTATGTACCAGAGATATGGACAACCTGGGAATAGTAATACATATTACTTCGAATTTAGATATTTTGATAACCTAGGAATTAATTGCTTTGCTAGGATTATAGCTATAATTGCTTTTATAATATCCCCAGGTATAAATGGTATGCAAGCATATTTAAGAGCTGCATAAAAATTTATGCTTTTTCCTAAGTAGTTTGTAAAAATAAAATAAAAGTAAGGTACCCCTATAATATAGATTACAAAACTTCCTGAAACAACAGAAAATATTATTTTAGAAAGAGACTTGTTTTTTTCTGTAAGCTTGCCAATTACATAAGCTGCAACTATAAAAGACAATAGAAATCCAAAGGTAGGGCTAACTACAGCAGTTAAACCTCCAGTTCCAGATGCGAAAATAGGCACTCCAATCAAGCCTAAAATAACATAGGTAATTTGAGATAGTGCACCGAGCTTTGCACCTAATATAAGTCCAGATAAAACAACAAAAAGAGTTTGAAGTGTTACAGGAATTGGGCCTATCGGTATTGAAATAAAGCCTCCCACTGCTGTTAGTGATGTAAATAATGCAGTAATTATTAAATCTCTTGTAGATAATTTCAAAATAAATTCCTCCCTAAAAAGTTATAAATTAACCTAATACTAATATCTATCTAGGTAGATATGTTATGCTAGATATTGTAAACCTTATTATTAAATAAGGTTTACGAATATATTATCATGGATTATTTCCAAAGTCAAACAAAGAGTATAGCTAGCTTTATATATTATACTTTTTTAAATATGCTATAATTAACTTCCTAAGGAATTTGCATTACAAATGTTTATTTCAGAAGTTTATTATTGAATAGGAGGGTTTAAAATTGTCTTTAACTAGTTTCTTTCAATTTATTGAGATTAAAACAAAATTGGCCAGTATGATACCATTTATATTGGGAACACTTTATTCACTATATCGGTATAAAAGCTTTAATTCTAAAAATTTTATTATTATGAGTATATCTCTATTAGCATTTGATATGGCGACAACAGCCATTAACAATTATATTGATTACAAGAAAGCTTTAAAAAGTCAGGAAAATAAAAATGAAATTCCTGGATATGGTTTCAGTGAATCTACAGCCTTAACTATAATTTTCATTTTGCTTTTAATAGCAATTTCTTTTGGAATTTTATTAACTTTAAATACTAATGTAATTGTTCTCTTAATTGGAGTTATTTCATTTTTAGCGGGAATATTATATACCTATGGGCCTATTCCAATTTCACGTACCCCTTTTGGCGAAATATTTTCAGGAGTATTCATGGGCTTTATAATTTTATTTTTATCGCTATATATTCATATATTTGATAAAAATATAGTTTCTTTCATGTATGCTAATAATATGTTAACCTTAAGCCTAAACCTAGTGGAAGTATTTTATATCTTCTTGATTTCCATACCTACAATGTGCGGAATAGCAAACATAATGCTTGCTAATAACATTTGTGATGTTAAAGAGGATATATTAAATAATAGATACACATTGCCACACTATTTAGGTGTAAAAAATGCATTAAAGCTATTTAAAATCTTATATTATATTGGGTACCTAGACATTATAATTTTAGTTATATTGAAAATTTGTCCAGCCATTTCTTTGCTGGTAATTTTGACTATAATACCATTGAATAAAAATATAAAAATATTCTACCAAAATCCCATTAAAAGTAAAACCTTTGTTTATTCCGTTAAAAACTTTGCGCTAATTAACATAGTTCACATTTTATCAGTTTCAATAGCGCTTATATTGAATTTTCATTAAATAATTGCCTGCGGTACTGCAATATTAAGTATAAAGTAACCATCTTAAATAAAAACTATCCATATTGGATGAATTTATTTAAGGTGGTTATTTTAACTTTAACAATTGAAATAAAAAAAATGAATTAGTTATTGACAAAGATTATTTAAACGTATACAATATGTTTAACCGGTTCAGTTAATCGGTTAAGTAAATAAGAGGTGATGTAGTATATGAGTAAAATATGCATACTTGGAAGTTTAAATCTAGATATAGTATTAAAAGTAGAAAACATGCCTAAGATTGGTGAAACTATTTTTGCAAAAAGTTTAACAACTATGCCTGGAGGAAAAGGAGCAAATCAAGCAGTTGCTTCTAGACGGATGGGGTCAGAAGTTTACATGATAGGCAAGGTTGGCTTAGATAGCAATGGTGAATTTTTGGTTGGCAAGCTTGAAAACGATGGCATAAATACCGACTACGTTTTTAAAGATAATAAAGAAACTACGGGCACAGCTATAATTAATGTTAACTGTGAAGGTAATAATTCAATAGTTGTAGTAGCTGGTGCTAATATGAGTATTAATATAGATGAGATAAAGCAAAGCTATTTAATTATAAAGGCTTGTGATGCAATAGTAGCACAATTTGAAACGCCTAGTGAGATTACAATCGCTGCTTTCAATTATGCAAGATCTCAAGGAATTATAACAATACTAAACCCAGCTCCAGCAAAAAAAATAGATGAGAATTTATTGAAATGTACAGATATAATAATTCCTAATGAAACAGAAGCCTGTGAACTTACAGGGATTTTAGTTGAAGACTTAGAAAGTGCTAAAAAAGCTGCTGCAAATTTCATAAAAATGGGAGTGAATTACGTAATAATAACTCTAGGTTCAAAAGGTGCAGCATTAATAACTAAAGAAAAGGCAGAATTAATTCCAGCAATTTTGGTTAATGCTATTGATACAACTGCTGCAGGTGATAGTTTTATTGGGGCAGTAGCAAGTAAATTAGGGTCTGAAGAATTAAACTATGAAAATCTTAAAAAGGCTATAGTTTTTGGTAATAAAGTTTCTTCAATAGTAGTTCAAAGATCAGGAGCACAACCCTCAATACCAAGCTACAAAGAGGTAATAGACATTTACGGTGAAGATTACAATTAATAATTGGGCTTTCCATATAATAATGCATTAAGGAATTACAAAAAGGAGGTATAGTCATGAGAAAAACTGCATTACTAAATTCACAAATATCTGAAGTGATATCTAAAATGGGACACACTGATACCTTAGCTATAGGGGACTGTGGTCTACCAATACCAGATGAAACTAAAAGAATAGATATTGCATTAATCAAAAATATACCAGGGTTTCTTGAAACTTTAACATCTATATTAACAGAACTTCAAATAGAGGAAGTAATAGTTGCTAAAGAGACTTTTGAAGTTAGTCCTCAATTATTTAATGATATAAAAATAGCAGTTGGAGATGTAAAAATTACATTTATAACTCACGAGGAACTAAAATCTCAGTTAAAAGAGTGTAAAGCAGTAGTAAGAACAGGTGAACAAACACCCTATGCAAATGTAATACTAAAATCAGGAGTTGTATTTTAACTATAGTTTACTATAAGTAAGTTTTGAGGAGGAGATTCAATGAATAACATGCAGCCTCTACTTCAGATGAAAAATGTTTCAAAATACTTTCCGGGAGTAAAAGCTCTTGAAGATGTTAAAATAGAAGCTTACAGTGGAGAAGTTCTTGCTCTACTTGGAGAGAATGGGGCAGGAAAATCCACTTTAATGAAAATTTTAAGTGGAGTCTATAATAAAGATACAGGAAGTATTATTATTGGAGGTTCTGAAGTAGATCTAAAAGGTATAAAAGATGCGGAGAAACATGGAATTGGAATTATTCATCAAGAACTAAGTCTTCTTTCTAATTTAAGTATATGGGAAAATATATTTTTAGGAAATGAAGGATTTAATGGAATTACGAGAAGAATAAATAAAAAAGAGCTAAAAGAAAAATCAGAAATTTTACTTAAAGATATTGGGTTCACTATTGATGTGGATACTTTGGTCAAAGATTTAAATGTAGGTGAAATGCAGCTAATAGAAATAGCAAAGGCTCTTTCTAAAAACTCGAAAATAATAATAATGGATGAACCTACAACTGCACTAACTGATGTTGAAACAGATAATCTTTTTAAAGTAATTAACAATCTTAAAAGTAAAAATATGTGTATTGTATACATCTCTCATAGGATGGATGAAATATTTCAAATCTGTGATAGAATAACAGTTCTAAGAGATGGTAAATATATTGGCGAGGTTAAGACAAAAGACATTACTAAAGAAGATTTAATATCAATGATGGTTGGTAGAAAACTAGAAGAACAATTTCCATATAAGGAATCATCTAAGGGGCAAGCTATTCTTAAAGTTGAGAACTTGTGCTTTGCTGAAAAGGTTCGCAATGTTAGTTTTGAAGCAAAGAGTGGTGAAATTCTAGGGATCTCAGGACTTATGGGCTCAGGACGGACAGAAACGGCAAAAACTATATTTGGAGAATATAAAAAATCTTCAGGTAGAATATTTGTCGATGGCTGCGAAGTTAATATTTGTTCACCTAAAGATGCTATTAAAAATGGAATTTGCTATCTTTCTGAAGATAGAAAAAAAGAAGGTCTTATCCTGGGTATGTCAGTTGCAAGCAATATGACCTTAGCTAATCTTAAAAAATATGAAAATGGAGCTAAACGTATAAATAAAGTAGAAGAAGATAAAGAAGTTCAAGAATATATAAAAAAGCTTTCTATAAAAACTCCTAGTGCCCAGCAATTAATTAAAAATTTAAGTGGTGGAAATCAGCAAAAGGTTATATTAGCTAAATGGCTCATGCTTGCACCTAAAGTATTAATCATAGATGAACCAACTAGAGGAATAGATGTAGGCGCTAAGAAGGAAATTTATGATGTTCTAAATGAACTAAAGGCTATGGGCAAAGCAATTATTATGATATCCTCTGATATGCCTGAAATACTTGGAATATGTGATAGAGTATTAATCATGCACGAAGGAGAAATATCTGGTGAGCTATCTCGAGAAGAAGCAACGCAAGAAGCAATAATGAAATATGCGGTGGGCATAACAGATTAATGTTTAAATAAGGCCATCACAGAGGAAGGAGTTTATATTGTGAAAAATAATTTGAAGAATATGGTTTTAAAATATAAATCGCTAATAGGTCTTTTGATATTATGTATAGTTATTTCATTTATTACACCTAGGTTCTTAACAATACCAAATCTTAAAAATGTATTTACTCAAGTTTCAGTAAATGCAGTTATAGCTATAGGAATGTCCTTTGTAATTCTTACGGGAGGAATTGATTTGTCCGTAGGATCTATACTTGCAGTGAGTGGTGCTGCTGCCGCAAGCATAATAAAGTCCACAGGAAACGTATATTTAGCAATAATTGTAGCTTTAGCTATTGGCTGCGCTATAGGGCTTATAAATGGTATCCTTATTTCTAAAGGAAGAATACAAGCTTTCATAGTTACACTAGCTACAATGACTATCTTCAGAGGTGTAACTTATGTATACACAAATGGGACTCCTATATCAGGACTAGGCCAAAGTTTTTCTGGCATAGGTAATAAAATGCTTTTAGGACTACCAATTCCAGTAATATTAACCATTATAGTATTTGGTATAGCATTTTATATTTTAAGTCAGACTAGATATGGTAGATATCTTTATGCATTAGGTGGAAATGAAGACTCAGCAAGATTATCAGGTATTAATACAGATAAAATTAAAACACTTGTATATGTTATCTGTGGTGGAGCAGCTGCCTTAAGCGGAATAATTGTTACTAGTAGAATAGGTTCTGCTTCTCCAAATGCCGGAGTAGGTTTTGAATTAGATGCCATCTCAGCTGTAGTACTCGGTGGTACTAGTTTAGCTGGTGGAGAAGGAAGTGTAGTTGGAACAATAATAGGAGCATTAATAATAGGTGTACTTAATAATGGATTGAATCTTATGAATGTATCACCTTTTTATCAAGCAATAGTTAAGGGCTTAGTTATTCTACTTGCCGTAATGGTTGAAAAAAAGAATAAATAAAAAAATGGAGGATGATTCAAATGAAAAAAAGAACAAAATTATTATCAATGGCATTATCAACTGTACTAATTATGGGAACGTTTGCTGGTTGTGGCACAAAAAAAGCTGCTGAGGGTGGAAAAAAAATTGGAATGGTGGTATCAACTCTTAATAACCCATTCTTTGTATCGATGAAAGAAGGAGCAGAAAAGAAGGCTAAGGAACTGGGGTATGAAATTGTAGTTCTTGACTCCCAAAATGATGCTGCAAAGGAAAGATCTAATGTGGAAGATTTAGTTCAACAAGGGATAGTGACTTTAATCATAAATCCAACAGACAGTGATGCAGTTGCAAACTCAATAAAGGTTGCAAATGATAATAAAATAAAAGTTATAACTGTAGATAGAAAAGCCAATGGTGGAGAAGTTACTTGTCACGTTGCATCTGATAATGTAAAAGGTGGAGAGATGGCAGCAGAATTTATACTAGAAAAATTAAATGGTAAAGGAAACCTAGTAGAATTACAAGGTATTCCAGGAGCCTCTGCTACAAGAGATAGGGGTAAAGGATTCCATAATATAGTAGATAAGAAAGCTGGAGTTAAAGTTGTTTCTAGTCAGGCAGCAGATTTCGATAGACAAAAGGGATTAAACGTTACAGAAAATATTATTCAAGCCACTCCTGCTTTTGATGCAATATTTGCACATAATGATGAAATGGCACTAGGAGCTGCAAAAGCAGCTAAGGCTGCAAATAAAAAAGTGATTATTGTAGGTTTTGACGGTAATGCTGATGCAAAAGCAGCTGTTGCAAGCGGAGAACTGGCAGCTACTATAGCACAAAAACCTGATTTAATGGGATCAGTTGCAGTAGAAAATGCTATTAAAATTGCAAAAGGGGAAACAGTTGCAAAAGAAATTCCAGTAGAACTTCAGCTTATAAAAAAATAGTAATTAAAATATTATTTCCTCAATAATAAAATATATAAAATTATAACCCAGGGGAGTGTCCTCTGGGTTATAATTTTACAATCTGTTTCAATACAAGGTATATTTTGGTATAATTTTATATAAATATATTTATTAACTAAAATTTAAAAATAGTTTTAAATAGATTAATAGCATAAAATGCTAACATTAAATTCTAGATTACTAATCACTAATGACTATTCACTTAAAATCGGAGGAAAATTATGAATAATGTTACAATGAAGGATATAGCAGAAATGGCCGGAGTTTCAAAGGCTACAGTTTCAATGGTTATGAACAAAAAGGATGCTAGTATAAGCGAGGTAACCAGAAAAAGAATATTAAAAATTGCTAAGGAAATGAGCTATATTCCCAATTCCATAGCTAGAAGCCTTAGCACTAAGAAATCCGGTACTATAGGAATTATACTTCCAGATATTACAAATCCGTTTTTCTCAGAAATGGTAAGAGCTATTGAGGATAAGGCAGAGAGGTTAGAATATAATTTGATAATATGCAACACTGATAATGACATAGAGAAGGAACAAAAATATATTGAACTTCTTATAAGTAAACTTATAGATGGCATTATTTTTATGTCAGGCGGTAAAAGTAATGAAAGTATAACCATACTAAAGAATAACAATGTTCCTTTTGTATTAGTTGATAGATATATTGAAGGATATAAGGATGATTACGGAGTTTTTTGCTTAAATAAACAGGGGGTAATAGATGGTGTTCAATACTTATATGAAAAGGGAAACCGTAAAATAGTTTTTGTAAAGGGGAGAGAGGATATAGAAATATCCAAGCAAAGATTAGAAGGATATATCGATGCAATGAAAAATTATGGAATATATGATGAAAAATATATATTTGAAGGAGACTTTAATGTTGAAGGTGGTATTATAGCTACAAAAAAAATAATAAGTTGTTTTCACGATTTAGATGCCATTTTTTATAGTAACGATATGATGGCACTAGGAGGAATGAAAATTTTACTCCGAAATGACTATAAAATTCCACGAGATATTTCAATTATTGGCTTTGACAATATTCATATATCAGAAATTATTGAGCCAGAACTTACAACAATATCGCAACCCATATATATGATGGGAAAAAAAGCTTGCAGTATCTTAATAGATGTAATAAATGGAAAGCTACTTACTGAAAAACAAGTTTACTTTAAAACAGAACTTATTATTAGAGGAACTACATAAATTTTTATTAAAGACGATCCAAGCAATTTAGGGAATGATTATTGGATTTATTTCCTTGGAAATATAATACAATATTTTTCGAAAATTACTGTTTTTTATAAACTTTTTATTAAAAAGGTAAGCTGATAATACATTAGAATACCATTTTGATAATTATTTACTTTAGATAAAATGATATAGAGGAGGGAGTGTAAATCTCCTTCTGAAGGCGTTAATATTGCAGTTTTAAAGAAGATGAACAGCTGCACGGTGATGATTTAATGAAGGAGAGATAACATGAAAAAAAAGTATATAATTTTAAGTTCTTTAGTTGCATGCATTTTATTATATTTTGTAGAACAGGTGCTAGTAGTAAGTTATGTAGTTAAAACTATTATAAAAATCTTATTCTTCATTTTTATTCCTTACGCCTATAGTAAATTTATTAAAAAACAGAAACGTTCAAAGGCTATAAATTATAAGAATATAGATAAAGATCATTTAAAAATGGGTTTTTTATTTGGAATAATGTCCTTTTCTATAGTACTAATTACTTATTATCTATTGAGGAATATTATAGATTTGCAGAGTATATCAGAAAAACTCCAAATCAATTCAAAAATTACTGCTTCAAGTTTTATTTATGTTGGATTGTATATAACATTTGGAAACTCTTTTTTAGAGGAATATTTTTTTAGGGGTTTTATTTTCTTAAATCTTTATGAACTTAAATCGAAAAAATTCGCATACATATATTCTTCGCTTCTATTTGGGTTATATCATATCGCAATTTTTAAGACATGGTTTAATAGTGGACTTGTTGGGTTAGCGCTAATAGGACTAATTAGCATAGGATTTATATTTAATTGGCTTGATACGAAATCTAAAAATTTTATTAACTCATGGATAGTACACATTCTTGCAGATAGTGCAATTATTATAATTGGATTAAGAATGTTTGGAATAGTTTAAAAGTTTTTCTTTAATCGAATAACTCCAAAAGACCAATTAACTAAATACAGTTAATTGGTCTTTTGAGTTATCTCAATTTATATAAATTTTTGTTATTCTTTATGAAATCTTTATAATTACCTCTTATACTTAAAATATAGTCAAACAAACCAGTTAATTTTAAATAATGAAGCATTTACCATTAGTATAAATTAGATTTACAAATTGAAATCATAATTAGAATAATTTAGGAGGGGTATTATATGAAAAATGTAATGGAAGTTAAAAATGTAAGTAAGAGAATTAAAGGCAGAACTATTATAGAAGATGTGTCTTTTGAAATTAAAAAAGGAGAAATATGTGGGTTTGTAGGACCTAACGGGGCAGGTAAAACTACTATTATTAGGCTTCTTACAGGACTTATTAAACCTAATGCTGGAAAACTTTTAATCAATGAAATAGATGTTACAAAGCACAGAAAACAAGCTCTAGTAAAACTTGGTGCTATAGTAGAATCGCCAATATTCTTTAACTATATGACTGGAAGGGATATTTTGATAAATCTTGTGAGGTTACATCCTAATATCGCCAAAGAAGAAAGATTTAATAGGGTGGAAGAGGTTTTGGACATTGTAAACTTGAGTAAAAGGGGAAATGATAAGGTTTCTACTTATTCACTTGGAATGAATCAAAGATTAGGTATAGCTCAAGCTCTTTTAGGAAAGCCAGAAATAATTATTTTAGATGAACCAGCTAATGGTCTTGACCCTCTTGGAATGAAGGAGTTAAGAGAACTTATTCTTAAACTAAACAAAGAACAGGGAATATCATTTTTAGTATCTAGTCATCTGTTAGATGAACTTCAAAAGATTTGTACGAAATTTGTAATAATAAATGAAGGGAAATTAAAATTCAAAGGAACTTCTGAAGAATTTTTCTCAATAAGTGAAGGTAGTATTGAAGACATATTCTTGCAGGTTTTAGGTGGCAAAGGGGAATCAGCATAATGGAACTTTATAAAAGTGAATTCGAAAGAATATGGAAAAGGCGTTTGACCTGGATTTGTTTTATACTTATTCCATTGTCCATAGCTGGAGCCTCAAAATATTACCTAAGTAATAATTATAGTCATGCAGTTACTAGTGCTGAATTTGTATCTTTTGGAAATTACCCCTTTATGATATTTCAAGAAGTGTTAGTTACATTATTTAATATATTCACTATGTTGTTTGTTTGTATGTGTGTTACTGAGGAGTATAGAAGCGGAGAAATACGATTAGTTATGATTAGAGGGTATTCATTTTTAGAGATATATTTTGCTAAAGTAGCCGCCATAATTACTACAATGCTTATATTTTTTCTGACTTTCTTTCTACTAAGTACGGTATGGGGGTACTTCGCAGCCACTAGATTAGATAAGGTAATGCTTTTCTATCACAGTAATTCAGTAACAATTTTAAAGGCCTTTTTATATTCTGGGAAATATTATGCATTAGGTTTTTTAACTACTATGGCTATGCTTTCAGTATTTATGGTGTTTGCTGTTAAGTGTAAAACTGTAACCGGAGCTATGGGTTGTAGTATAGCTGTAATAATCGGTGGTTTAGTATTTTCAGAAGTAATTATATATTTTGGTTCTATTTTAGGAAAAAACCTAATTACACATTTATATTTTTCCACAATCACTAAAATACAACACCTTGGAATATGCATGGTTTTATCAGAAAAACCTACACTAGCACCTTGGATTATTATTGTTCTGATTTCTCACATAATATTTTTTGGTGGAATAGCCTGTAGGATATTTACTAAAGAGGATCATCTTATTTAAGCAAATTGATGTCTTATAAAACAATTATATAAATTATAAAATGGAGGTAATAAAATGAAAGAATTGATAATTAGTGAATTTTCAAGAATGCGCAGTAGAAAGAAAAATAAGATATGCTTACTTATAATGCTTTTTAGTTTTATATTTTCAGTAATCTGGTATAAAACATCATTTTTAGGATGTGGAATAGGATTTTATGCTCCGAATATAAAGGCCGAAATAAACTCTTTGAATTTTACAGTATTTTTTCTTAAGGACATGACATTTATACTATTTATACTGGTACTTCCAATGCTTTTTACAGATAGTTTAAGCGGAGAATTTGAATCAGGTGATTATAGATTAATATTAACAAGACCTTATACTAGAACTGAACTATGGTTATCAAAATTAATAGTCCAATGCTTATTTACAATGTTTATTCTTGTTACATTCTTTATACTTTCTACAATAATTGGATATGTTGTTTTTCCAAAGGTCATTACAACTACCTTTTATACTAGCTCTAAAGTTTACAATGCTACAGCAGCTTTTGTATATAATTTCAAGATAATTGTACTCTTGTATCTTGTTAGTAATGCTATTTTAGCTATAGCAGCTTTAATTTCTTCAATTATTCCAAAGGTTGTAGCATCCTTTATAATTCTTTTAAGTTTTTTAATTGGTAGTGTATATGTTGGTCATGGAGTAGATATTTTGGTTATGCCTTTTGATAAGATAATAAGATTGTTAAGTTTGGGAGAGCGACAGGAGGTTTATATTCCGGTTATAGGATTTTTGATTATAGGATTAGCACTTAGCATATTAGTTTTTAACAAGAAAGATTTAAGGATATAAGATAATTAGATTTTTCATAACATAGGTAAAAGAGTTTAACGACATTTCAGCAGCGCAGGTGATGATTTAATTCTTCTACCAATGTTATGTTTTATGCTTTTGTAATGGTATAATATATATTAATTTGAAAATATATCAAGAGGGGCTATGATTATGAGAGAAAAAATACTAATTGTAGATGATGAAGAAGATATAGTATCTTTTATTAAAGATTATCTAGAAGATGAAGGGTATGAAGTTTACACAGCTAATAATGGTCGCGAAGCTTTACTAGCTTCAACGAAAGCTCTAGATCTTATTTTACTAGACATAATGATGCCTGATTTTGATGGGTTTGAAGTATGCAAGAAAATAAGGGAAGACGTTTCCTGCCCTATAATATTTTTAAGTGCTAGGCAAAGTGAAAGTGACAGAATTAAAGGCCTTGGGGTGGGTGGAGATGATTATATAGTAAAACCTTTTAGCATAAAGGAGCTCAAAGCAAGAATTGAAGCTCATCTTAGACGTGAAAAGAGAGTTCCAGTAAATAATAAAGCAAAAATAAGTTTTGAAAAGCTTACTTTAGATCTTAATGCTCATAAAGTGTATTACGGAGAAGAAATAATTTTACTTACAGCTAGAGAGTTTGGTATTGTGGAATTTCTTGCGCTACATTCAGGGCAAGTATTTTCTAAAGAACAAATTTATGAAAAAGTGTGGGGATATGATGCAGAAGGTGATTCTAGTACAGTAGCAGAACATGTAAAGAAGATAAGAGCTAAACTTATAAAAGTAGATGCACAGTTTAACCATATATCAACTGTATGGGGTGTAGGTTATAGATGGGAGAGATGCAAATGATGAAAAAAGCATCTCTTAAGGTTCAAATCATCACTACCTTTATATTAATTATTTTTCTCAGTGTCATATGTACTTTAGGTACAGTTGTTACATATGTATTTGTAATGTTTAGGGGTGAAAAGCCTATAATAGCACAAGCTAATTATTATGAACAACAGATTCCAAATATTGAAAAATTTATAAATAGTAAAGGATACAGTTTATTGAATTATAAAAGTAAAATATCATTAGAAAAAATAACACCTGTTTCTGGTATTAAATATCAAGTAATAGATATTAAAGGCAATGCTATATATGGAACTTTACAAGGAAAATTAATTAAAGATAAAAAAGCTTTAATTAACTCTATTAACTCTATTAACGAATATGAGGATTATAAAAAAACAGGATTTTCTATATTTGGAGCTCGCAAAATTAAATTCATACCGATTATGGATAATGAAGGCAATTTAAAGGGAACTGTTGCACTTCAGTATGATATCAAACCAAGTATAGCAAATAAAAAACATGAGACATTAGTGTTAGCTTTTCAAACTTTCTTGATGTTTTCGCCCTTCATATTTATAATTTTTTTCACTCTTATTTTAACCAGAAAGCTCATTTACACAATTCAAACTCCAATAGCAGAGATAATAGCTGCATCGAATAAAATAAAGGAGAAAGATTTAGATTTTGATATAATCTATAAGAGTAATAATGAACTAGGCAAACTGGCGGCTTCATTCCAGGATATGAAAAATGCTTTGAAGGAAGCTCTTCACAATCAATGGATTATGGAAGAGGATAGAAAAGAAATGATAAAAGCCATAGCCCATGATTTAAAGACACCAATTGCTATTATACAAGGACATGTGGAGGTGCTTCTTTGCGGAAATACTAACAATCCTATTAGGTTAGAAAAATATCTAAATACCATAAAGTCCAATACAGAAAGAATGGGCAAGTTAATAAGTGACATGAATACTGCAGCAGAGATTGAAAGGCAGGACTTTGATTTAAATGGGGTAAAACTTAATATTATTGAATTTTTAGAAAACAAGGTAGATGATTATGTGATTTTATCAAACTGTAAGAATGTTGAATTTAAGCTGTGCATTGAAGATGAGAGAATAATAACTACTGAGGTTTTTATAGATATTCAAAGGGTAGAACAGATTTTAGATAATATAATTTCCAATGCATTAAGATATACTCCCGAGGGAAAAAGTATAAAAATGATTGTTAAAATAACTTCTACAATTATGAGTTTCACCATAGAGGATGAAGGTGAAGGTTTTGAAGAAAAGGATTTGCCTTATGTATTTCAAAAGTTTTATAAAGGAGATGCTTCTCGTTCTAGGGAAAAAGGGCATACAGGATTAGGAATGTTTATTGTGAAAACATTGGTTGAAAAACATAATGGCTGGATTGTAGCAGAAAACAGAAAGAGAGGTGGCGCTAGAATAAAGTTTGTAATAAAAGAAATTCACACTCCGGCTTTTGTAATTAAATCATAAATTATTCTTATTCATAAGCTGTTAACAAATTTGCCATTTAACTGCCATGATGTACCTTTATTATATAGATAAAGGATAAATTCATTAGCATGCTAATAAAATGATTAAATTTAATATACTAATTTGTACTTCCTCTGTGAATCCCCTTTTGCAGAGGGAATTTTGATTTTATGTTAGATAAATATAATAAATTATGATTATTGCGGGTGTTATTATATAATATAAAATAGAGTTAGAAATTAACATTTAAATTTAGTGATAGAGCTGATTTGTGAAAAGCTTTTAATAAAGGAGAAAAATTATATGAATGAAACCATTTTAATAGTAGATGATGAAGAAAGAATTAGAAATCTTGTTTCAATTTATTTAAGAAAAGAGAAATATACTATTTTACAAGCTGAAAATGGCAGTGAAGCTGTAGATATATTCAATAAAAATAAAGTGGATTTGATTATTTTAGATGTAATGATGCCTATTATGGATGGTTGGGACGTCTGTAAGGAAATAAGGAAAACCTCCAATATTCCTATTATAATGCTCACAGCCAAATCTGAAGAAGATGATGAATTATTAGGGTTTGAACTCGGCACAGATCATTATATCACTAAGCCTTTTGTTCCAAAGCTATTAGTTGCTAAAGTAAAAGCGATTATTAGACGGACTCATAGTACTGATGGTATTCTTAATGAAGGAGATAGCTTTGATGGCCTTGTAGTTGATAATTTAAGCCATGAGGTTTCTGTAGACAATATTGAGATTAATTTATCCCCAAAGGAATTTGAACTACTAAATTACTTTATACTTAATAAAAGAATCGTATTAAGTAGAGAAAAAATATTAGATGCGCTATGGGGTATTGACTACTTTGGAGATTTAAGAACAGTGGATACTGTTATAAAAAGATTAAGAGAAAAGCTAGGCGAAAAATCTTACCTTATAGCAACTATAAGAGGTGCTGGATATAAATTCGAGGTGAAAAATGAAAAGTAAAAAGAGCATTACTAGAAAGCTTTTCGCTATAACCTCTATAGTTTTTGTGATTTTCATAACTACTAATTTGATAGTTCAGTCCCAGTTTTTTGAGCAGTTTTATAAAAAATGGAAAATAGACAATCTTGAAACTAACCTTGTTAAATTCAAAAGTCAATATAGTCTGCTCCAAAAAAATGAAGATGAGGTTAACCTAATTAGTTCTTTTGAAGAAGCGAATAATTATAAAATAATTATACGAGATAGATTAGGAAATTTGAAATATCTTGCAAAAACAGCTGATGTAAGAAAAGACTCCATAAAAGTTAGAATCATGAACCAAATAATGTCATCTGAAATAGAAAATCAGGGTGGTATTACTAAATTTAAAGATGAGGGAAAACCCTTTATTTTTATTACGCAGCAAAACCCCGATATGCCTAAAAGTATAGCAGGTATATTATATGATGAAAAGAAAGATGAAACTGTGTGTGCTTTTTCTTCACTACAGCCAGTAAATGAAGCAGTCCAAGTTATAAAGGAATTTTATTTGTATTTTTATATAGGTGCTCTAATTACAATTTTACTTCTTTCTTTCTTTTACTCAAACATGATTGCAAAGCCACTTATAAAAATAACCAAAACGGCTTCTAAAATGGCAAAGCTTGATTTTACAGAAAAATGTGAGGTTAAAAGTGAAGATGAAATAGGTGCTCTAGCTACTTCACTTAATCTTCTATCAGAGAATTTAAATGAAGCATTAACCTCACTTACAGATGCTAATACACAATTAGAAAAAGATATTGAAAAAGAAAAAAAATTAACAGAGATGAGAAAAGACTTTGTAGCAGCGGTTTCTCATGAGCTTAAAACACCTATTACCCTTATAGAAGGGTATACCTTAGCTTTAAATGATGATGTTTTAGAAGGGGAAGAAAAACAATATTTCATTGATGTAATTATGGATGAATCTAGGAAAATGAACAGTTTAGTATCAGATATGTTGGATTTATCTCAATTAGAATCTGGAAATTTTAAATTGACTAAAGAAGAATTCACTCTTCATGAACTAGTAAAATCAGTTACTAAGAAATTTTCATCCCTACTTAATGAAAAACAAATTAAACTAGGATTAAACTTTATTGAAGATATAAAAGTCAATGCAGATTGGAACAGAATAGAACAGGTAATAACAAACTATATGACCAATGCAATAAGACATACGCAGGAAGGTGGGTCTATAACAGTAACCATGATAAATAGAGAAGATACTATTTGTGTTGAAGTAGAAAATAGCGGAAACAAAATTGATCTTTCAGAAACAAGTAAGATATGGGATAACTTCTACAAAATCGATAAATCAAGGACTAGAAAACTTGGAGGCACAGGTCTAGGTCTTTCCATAGTTAAAAATATAATCTTACTTCATGGTGGTACCTGCGGAGTGGAAAATACAGAAATGGGAGTTAAATTCTATTTTATTTTAACAAAACAATAATGTGGCTGTAATTATAGCTCCTATGGTGTGAAATGCATAAACTTTTGGCAATATAATAGTAATATAAAGACGGTATGAAAAAGAGAATGTAGCTAGATTTGTGTAAATAAATCTAGCTACATTCTTTTTTTTGTGGCGAAGGCAAGGATTAAATCAATAAGGCGATGAGAGCGTGGCTTAACTATTTGGTTTAGGTAGGTTTTTAATTTAATTAGTTGCAAGGTGTGATTATGATTTTTCATACAAATAATAACTATGGCTTTATTTTTTCCTGCGGGAATAACTTGACTTAAAAAAAATTTGGTAATATAGTATATATGAACATACAAACACATGAACAGATGAATACATATAGTAACGGAGAGGAGAGGTGATACAATGGAAAAAACTTTTGATAATATAGAAAGCTGCAATTGTACAATAATACATGAGGATATAGTCAAGAAGGTAAAAGCACAGCTGCTAACTGAAGAAAAATCATACAATCTTTCAGAGTTTTTTAAGGTCTTTGGGGATAATACAAGGATAAAAATAATACAGGCTCTTTCTATGGAAGAAATGTGCGTTTGCGATATTTCAGTATTATTGAATATGAGTCAATCAGCCATATCACACCAGTTAAAAGGTTTAAGGCAATCAAAGTTAATTAAACCACGAAAAGAAGGTAAAGTTGTCTACTATTCATTAGATGATGACCATATTAAACAAATATTTAATCAGGGATTACAACACATTAATGAAAAATAAAATAATTTATTCGGGAGTGGTGCAAATGAGCTCAAATATAAAAACAGAACTTAGCTTGGATGGTTTAGATTGTGCAAATTGTACAGTAAAGATTGAAACAAAGGTAAAAAATATTAGTGGAGTGAGATCAGCCTCAGTAGATTTCGTTTCAAAGAAATTATTTTTAGAAGTTAATAGCAAAGATGGATTACCTGGCATCATTGAAGAAGTAAAGGTTATTGTTAAAAAGATTGAACCTGATGTTGTTGTACGTGAAAAGATTATTCAAAAGGCTGAAAAGAAAGTAGTGACTTTAATGGGGCTTTGCTGTGCTAATTGTGCAGTAAAGATTGAAACAAATGTACAAGATATTAGTGGCGTAAAATCAGCCTCAGTAGATTTTGTTTCAAAGAGATTATTTATAGAAGTTAATAACAAAGATGAATTACCTAGCATCATTGAAGAAGTGAAGGTTATTGTTAAAAAGATTGAACCAGATGTAAAAGTCGTAACAGAGGATGAAAAGAAAGAACAAGTTGATAATAGCCCTGGCGAAGGAGAGAAGAATAGAAAAGAACTTATAAGATTAAGCATTGGTGCTGCAATTTTTGGTGCTGCTATGGTATTTAAATTTTCTACTACAATTGAATTTACTTTGTTTTTCATCAGTTATATTTTAGTTGGTGGAGAAGTGTTATTAAGAGCATTTAGGAACATTTTAAGAGGTGAAGTTTTTGATGAAAACTTCTTAATGAGTATAGCGACTATTGGTGCATTTTCTATTAAACAGTTTCCAGAAGGTGTAGCAGTAATGTTGTTCTATCAAGTTGGAGAATTCATTCAGGGTATAGCAGTAAATAATTCAAGAAAATCTATTTCTGCTCTTATGGATATAAGACCTGATTATGCTAACTTAAAGGTAGGAAATGATTTACAACGAGTATCTCCGGGTGATGTTAAAGTAGGAGACCTCATTGTAGTTAAACCAGGGGAAAAAGTTCCACTTGACGGTAAGGTAGTGGAAGGTAAATCAATGCTTGATACCTCTGCATTAACAGGTGAATCCGTACCACGTAGCGTAGAAGCCCCAAATGAAGTTTTAAGCGGATCTATCAATAAGAACGGGCTTTTAACAATAGAAGTTACAAAGGAATTTGGAGAATCTACTGTTACAAAGATATTGGAGTTAGTTCAAAATGCAAGTAGTAAGAAGGCACCAACAGAGAAGTTTATAACAAAGTTCGCAAGATATTATACTCCAGGAGTAGTTATCGTTGCAGTTTTATTGGCAGTTATTCCGCCTTTAGTAATGCAAGGTATCACGTTTTCAGAATCCATATATAGAGCATTAGCATTTCTAGTTATATCTTGTCCATGTGCATTGGTTATTTCAATCCCACTTGGATTCTTTGGGGGTATTGGTGCAGCATCAAAGAACGGTATATTAATTAAAGGTAGTAACTATCTTGAAGCACTTAATAATGTTGACATAGTAGTATTTGACAAGACTGGTACACTAACAAAAGGAGTATTCAAGGTTACTGAAATAAATGCACAAAACAGTTTTGTTAAAGATGACTTATTAGAATATACTGCGTATGCTGAAAGTTATTCTAATCATCCAATTGCAGCTTCAATAATAAAAGATTATGGCAAAGAAGTTAACAAAAATGAAATCGAAAACTATGATGAAATATCAGGTCACGGTATAAAGGTAAATGTTAAAGGAAAAGAAGTTTTAGCAGGTAATATAAAACTAATGAATAAAGAAAATATTGTTTTCAAATATGTTGAGGTGGCTGGAACCGTAGTTCATGTGGCTATTGATAAAAAATATGCTGGATATATCATTATATCAGACGAACTAAAAGAAGATTCTAGAGAGGCCATAAAAGGATTAAAGCAGATTGGTGTTAAAAAGACTGTAATGCTTACTGGTGATAATAAGTCGATAGCAAGTAAGATTTCAGATCAATTGGGACTTGATGAATTCTATGCGGAACTACTTCCAGTTCAAAAGGTTGAGAAATTGGAGATACTTGACAAAGAAAAAAGATCAAAAGGAAACCTAATTTTTGTTGGTGATGGTATAAATGATGCACCAGTTCTTGCAAGGGCAGATATAGGAATTGCTATGGGAGGATTAGGCTCAGATGCTGCCATTGAAGCAGCAGATATTGTTATAATGACTGATGAACCATCAAAAATAGTTTCCGCAATTAAAATAGCAAAAAGAACAAGAAGAATTGTTTGGCAAAATATAGTTTTTGCAATGGGAGTGAAACTTATATTCTTAGCACTTGCGGCCATTGGAATAGCAACAATATGGGAAGCAGTTTTTGCAGATGTTGGGGTTACTGTAATTGCAGTATTAAATTCTATGAGAGTTATAAAAGTTGGTGAAATAAAATAACAAATATGCGGCTTTTTAGCCGCATATTATATATGGGGGTGAATGTAGAATTAGTCTTTTAAACTAATCGATTATGTCCTATAAAACAGGAAGTAAACTATGGAATTTATTGAAGTGGTGGAAAGGTGGAGAAATCTTTATTTGAATTAGAATTACTTACTATTATAAAAAACGGACTTATGGAAGATAAAAGAGTTTGTCATGATTTTATTATTGGACAAGGAGGGGTTTTGCCACGAAGCGTATGCACGTCAATGGTTATAAAGGATAACGAAGAAATATTTGGTATAATAGGAGGCGGGGCATGTGTAAATGTATGTAAATTTAATGCTTTTGCGAAAGTAAATAGTTAAATTATGTTTTTGCTCATAAATAAGGTGAAAATATTCAACATTGAATTTAGAGTTTCAGCTTACATTCTTCGCAAATTCCGGATAATACAACACTAGTACTTATAACTGTAATTTTTTGTTTTTTATTTAATTCTTTTATTAAAACATTTGAAATTTCTGATATTTCGCCTTCGCTTATATCTATTATTTTATTACATTTAATACATTCAGCATGTATGTGAAACTTATTGTTACCTATTTTCTCTAACTTGTAATAGTTAGTATTAGCGATATTTATCCTTTTTAAAATACCAGCTTCTTCTAAAATTATAATATTCCTATAGATTGTGCTAACACCTATGTTTTCGTTTTTGAGTTTACTATAAATTTCATTAACATTCATAAGCATATCATTTTCAAAAATCACCTTTATTATTAGATATCTTTGGTAAGTATGTTTATATCCTTCACGTATCAATTGGTTTCCAATATATTCAATGTATTTATTTTTATTAATCATTTTTTATTAAACCTCTATCTCCTTAATGTACTTTTGTATTTCTTTTTCCATGTGTGTCCATGAACGTTTAGAGAATGCAACTTTTACATTAGCTTTCCTTGATTCTTCTTTAACAACCGTTGTTAATTGGTGACCTACAAAGTCTACCAGAATCATTACTAAATCTATATTTCGAGGTATTCTGAAATTTTTAGCATCATTTTTTCTACCAGTTATATGTTCTATGTCGTTGAATCCATTCTTTATTAGATTTTTAGTAATACTGCCAAGATTATCTCCACCTATGAGTAATATTCCCATAGTTTCACTTCCTTTTATACATATTATGATATTCATTTTTATTATTATTCATATGCTAGGTTTTGGTCTTTATTTAATAGGTCTGTTGGTTTCATCCCTTTCATCATTAAGTTCATGATGGTAGATTTAATTTCATTTTTATATTTTTCCCATATGTTATTTGAGTTTCTATTAGTATTACTAAAATTAATTAAAGAGGATGTCTTATGTTTTTTGATAGTTGGCCCTGCATTACGTATTATTATTGAATATAAATAATCCAAATCATCGTAATTATTTACAATTTTTAAAAATTTATTTAATTTTACTATTCCCATAAAACACCCTCTATTAATTTCACGATAGTATTAATACTATCGATTTTATATTAAAAATATTTTTATTTTGTGGATAATAACGCGCCTATTTCCTTACATCTTTCAATACCTTCTTTGTCAGCATCGTTATTAATTATAAGTCCATCTACTATAACATTCGCACCATATTTCTCCATTCTTTCTTGCCAATCAGTCATCCATTCTCCATTGCCCCATCCATAAGAACCAAATAGAACAATATTTTTGCCACTTACTACACTAGCAATTGACTCAATAAACGGTTCCATTTCTGATTCCTCAAGCTGCTCTGCGCCCATAGATGGGCATCCAAAAGCTATTACATTTGCATTTATTACGTCATCTACTTTTGCGTCACCCACATTAAGCAATTTAACGTTTGAATCTTCATTTTTTGCGCCTTCCATAATCCCTTCTGCCATAGCCTCAGTATTTCCTGTTCCACTCCAATAAATAATTACTACATTTTTCAAATTAATTTCCTCCTCATTTATATTCCTATTGTTCTATAAATATCAACACCTTTTAGAATTAAGTGTTTGTAAGCTATAAAAATTTTAATTGCATTTTTAAATTTAGGTTATATACTCTCGTTGTGATGATATTGATTATCGTTATCAACTACATTATAATATATTTAAGTTAGGGAGTTTTTAAAATTATTACTATCTTTTTTAAAAATATTAAGGAAATGCTATGAAAAATTTACTCAATCATACTGAGCTAGCCTTAAATATTTAAATCTGCATTCAAAAATATCTGTTCTGTTTCTCTTCTGAGGGAGATAAAAAAGTTCTTGCACTCGATAATCTGTAAAGAGAAATTGTTTGAATACTAATCAACACTTAAAATTTACCATCCAAGAAATGAAAGGCAGTTACAATTAGCTATTGAAGAACTGACCAAAAATAAGACAATTATTATGATTGCCCATAGACTGAAAACAGTCAGAGCAGCAAATCAGATTATAGTGATACACAATGGAAGAATTGTGCAAAGTGGCACACATACTCAATTAATTAAGAAATCAGGCATCTATGCGGATTTTATAGGTATTCGCAAAAAAAGCAATTGGATGGAAGTTATCAAAATAAACCTTAGATTTACTTATGACGGGAAGAATAATATTATCCAAAATGTAAACCTAAACATCAAGGATGGAGAAAAAATTGCATAGCGAAAGATAATCACTGCGAGGTTTGGGATAAAAATAAACAAGCTAAGAAGCTTTAAAATCTACCCATAAAAAGCAAAAATGGCGATGAGTAAATAATCGCATATTTTTGCTTTTAAAGTTAACATAGTCCATATTTAAAAGTACGTTAAATATCTTAATAACGAAGGATGGTCGTATTATTGACTTATACGGATAATAGCTCTACTTTTCGCATATACAGCATAACCAATTTCTTTCTTCCATTAAGTCTATTGTTATATTATTGAACCCAGCTTTTTCTAATAATTCTCTTAATTCTTTAGGGGTATGTATTTTCATATCTGATAGTGCAATCAATTTATCATTTCTTTCTTTAAAGTTTTCACTAGAATACATTTCACATATTATAATAAATTTTCCTGATGGCTTTAATATTCTTTTAACCTCTTTAAAACTTTCAATAATATTAGGCCAGAAATAAATAGTTTCTACTGCTGATATAATATCAAATTTATTATTTTCAAATGGAATTTTTTCTACACTAGCATGTAAAATTTCAACTCTGTTGGTTTTTACAAATTGTGTATTATAATCTTTTGACCATTTTACACAATCTAATGAATAATCTATACCGAAAATTTTGCCCTCTGTTGCTATTGATGCCATTCTATTTATTGTTCTACCACCACCACAACCTATATCAAGTATAACATCCTTGTTTTTAATATTTATTTTTTCTAATCCCCAACTAGTCAATTCAAAGTGTCCTATATTCATGCCTTCTGCTATAACTTTTCCTAACACACCAGCTGGTTTTTTGCATTGATTTAATCTTTTTGCAATTTCACTCATAATGTTCCACCTTCCTATTTAATAAGATAATGATAATCAATATCAAATCAATTATAGTATAAACTATTTATGAACATAATACAATATTTCATTGCCTTTGTCTCTAGAAGAACTAAATATACTTTTAGGAATGGACAGCGGTGATGAAATACAGCAAAGTTTTGAGTGGGAGATAGCGGAATATAAGAGATTTGCACTTTAGAATATTATAAAATGATATAGGCTTGCAAAGATAGTGAATCTATGTTATAGTAGATTACAGAAAGTTGTAAAAAAGCAATTTAACGACTCGAAGGTTCAATTTGCCTAGGAGTCAATATTTCTTTTTTTATTGGGGTGTAGCCAAGCGGTAAGGCACTAGACTCTGACTCTGGCATTCGCAGGTTCGAATCCTGCCATCCTAGCCAAATATTTTAAGTCTAATATAAAATAGTATATTTTAAATGATGGATATAAATAATCCTAGCAAAATTTTATTTTGCTAGGATTATTTTTTTATATGATTTTTTTTTACTTAAATATGTTTTTTAAAAACACGTAGATGCCTAGTACAATAATTATGCAAGGAAATAATAGTCCATAAGTAAGCCAGGTATAATTGTTTCCTAAAAAATTTACTGCAAAAGAAAATACAGATATAAAGGCTAGCAAAAATATAAAAAATAGTAAGGTATTATTTTTTTTGGAAAATAAATAATACTGAAACAAACCAATAGCAAGGCCTAGTGTATAAATGGGCCAAGTTTCAGTGGAGTATTTCCAGTTTGTTGAAGTTTCAAAAACAAATAATAAACCTGTAGTGGTTAAGATTCCAGCAAGAACTAATATAGCAGGTTCCTTTTTTAGTGAGAAAAAACTTATTTCTAACAAAATACCTGGAATTAGAATAAAAAGAGGCCAAAAGTTTGAAAAACTAAAAAAGTCAATGTCGTATATTTGATCAGCTAGAATTACTGAACCTAAGAGAATCAAGAGAATACCAAATAATGCCTTGTGTTTTTTCATGTAATTCACTTCTTTAAATCACTATTCATAATTATATTGTTTATATATAGAATTTATGCATATTTAAAAGTATTAGTTAGACATTTATAGCTAATACTATATTTAAACACTAAATCCTTTATATTTCAGAGAACGACAAGGAGGAAATTATATGAAAACAGGTGTAGTGAAGTGGTATGATGCTGAAAGAGGGTATGGATTTATATCAGCTCAAGAAGGCGAGGATGTATTTGTTCACCATTTGGCGATAAAGGAACAAGGACCAAGAAAGGATTTGCATGAGGGCGAAGAAGTACAATTTGATGTAATTGATGCACCTAAAGGACCCCAAGCTATTAATGTTCAAAAGTTTTAACCACATGATTTTATCTCTTGATATTATATAATTGTAAAACTAATTGCAAACCTGGGTATATATAGAAGCATTATTTCTATATCATATGAGTTAAAAAGAAATCCAAGATTTATTAAAAAGCAACTGTCCTAGAACTATCTAAAAGTTCTAGGACAGCTGCTTATTTTATTTGAATTTTATAATTTCACAGTTTGACCGATATCGATAATTTTTATGCTTCCGTCATTTATTCTTTCTAGTGTATCGCAGGTAACATCATCATCGTCTTGAGCCAAAATATAGGTTTTATAATGAATTGGAATCATTAGTTTAGAATTTGTCATTTTAAACATTTTAAAGCTTTGCTCAGGAGAACAATGCATTTCTTGAAACTCGTCAGGTTTATAACATCCTACAGGCATAATAGCAATATCTGCCATTAAATTTTTATATACATCAGTATAGGCTGTATCCCCAGCAAAAAAAATCTTTTTTGTGCTATTCTCAATTATATAAGAATTGCTATCAGCTGCAGTGCCCCAAGGATATCTCCTACCATCATGATTCGCTCTTAAAGCCCTTATTTTTATGCCGCTCGCACTATAGTCTTCATCTGGGTTTAGAAGTATTCTATTTTTAAATCCTAAAATTTTTAAAGGAAAATCTAAGTTCTTAGGAGCAATAACTACTGCGCTTTTATTTAGTTTCATTAGAGTTGAATAATTCATGTGGTCCATATGACCATGGGATAGTAATATATAATCAATATTAATTGAAGATAAGTTTAAGGATGGTTTTATTAATCGTCTTATTTGACCAAGATTTATTGAGGTCACAGGGTCAGTTACTATAATCACTCCATTTAAATTAATAAGTACAGTAGCATGCCCTACCCAATGGACAGAATCTGTTACTAAAGGTTCATAGGAGGGAGTAAGCATAGGCTTAAAGTAAGACTTAAAGTTTCTACGATGTAGTTCATACATATATCCAGTGATTTTACGGAGTTTAGTAAAGTTCATTTTATACCTCTTAATTTTCAATATATTTGTTTATACTATATAATTATATTCTTTTATGTAAAGCTTAAACAAATTATATAAAAGAATTTCTATAAATGAATTATAACATAAGGTAGCAAAAAATAATTTGTACTCTGCGATTTAACAATAAAAAGAATAACCTTACAAAACACTACAAAACAATTGACAAGGTAAATTTTTTCTGTTATTTTTTTATAGGAATTATTATTTTAAGGGAAATAAAAAGGAGGCAATATTATGTTTACAAACGAAACACAAAATGTAAAAATAACAAATGCAGATCCATCAGCATTAGGGTTATTCGGACTTGCCATGGTAACGCTTGTAGCATCTTCGCAAAAACTTGGACTTACAGAAGGTACATCGTTTATACTTCCATGGGCTATATTCTTAGGAGGATTTGCTCAACTATTTGCATGTATAAATGATTCAAAACGTAACAATGTGTTTGGAGCAACAGCTTTTGGCGGTTTTGCATTTTTTTGGATGGGAGTTGCGGCTACATGGTTAATTAAAGCAGGTGTATTTGGTCAAGCTTTGGCATCAACTGTGGATCCAAAACAATTAGGGCTTGCTTATGTAGGATATTTGATATTCTCATTGTTTATGACAATAGGTGCTACAGAGACACATAAGGTACTATTTACAATTTTTGTTTTAATTGATTTTCTATTTATAGGGTTATCGCTTAGTACTTTTGGAATTATGCTTAAATTTTCACATAGCTTGGCAGCGTATTCTGAACTCTTAATTGCGCTAGTTTCTTTTTATGGTTCTGCAGCTGCAGTTTTAAATGCTCATTTTGGCAAGCAGTTTTTACCGGTTGGAAAACCTTTTGGTATATTTAAAAAATAGTCAACAAAAGTATAATTGCAATAAATGTATATTATTGCAATTATATAAGTTGAAAATGTAAAAGTGGACAAAAGTATGACTAATTTTTATCAATTAACAGTGAAAATAATTGAATTTTGAGAAAATATAGTATATAATGTTGCATGTAATAAAGAACGTTTAGGTGGGTTAAGAGAATTAACTTCATGTAAACGAAATCAAAGTCGGATGGGGGCTTATATATGATTGCATTATTAAAAATATCACCAGTATTCGTAATGGCAGGTCTTATGATATCTGGAATGAACGCACTGCTTGCAGCACCGATTGCAACTATTTACGGAGCTATAATAGCATCATTAACATGTAGGTTTAAATTTAATGACATAGTTGATGCAGCTGTGGATAATGTAAAGGAAATGCAATTGGTTTTCTTCATATTAATGGCAGCTTATGCAATGGCAGAGGCTTTTATGGCAACAGGGGTTGGGGCATCAATTATTAGTTTTTCATTAACTCTTGGATTAACAGCTAGAACTGTAGCTGTAACAGGATTTATGGTAACAGCAGTACTTTCAGTTGCAACTGGTACTTCATGGGGAACTTTTGCAGCCTGTGCTCCAATTTTTCTATGGTTAAACCATATAGTAGGAGGTAATATATTACTTACTACAGCAGCAATTGCTGGTGGAGCTTGCTTTGGAGATAATATAGGACTTATTTCTGACACCACCGTAGTAAGTTCAGGTATCCAAAAGGTTGAAGTTATTCATAGAATAAAGCATCAAGGAGGATGGTCCCTCATATGTTTAACAATAACTGCAATCATTTTCTACGCTGTAAGCGTGGGAATGGGACTTCCAACAGTTATTTGTAATGCAGCAGATGCAATAGATAAAATTCCAAAAGATGTATGGGCATCACTTGAAAAAGCTAAACCTTCTGCGGTTGAACTTTTAAATCAAGTTAAAACAGGAGTTCCTATGTATATGATAATTCCATTATTAGTTGTACTTGCAGTAGCAATTAAGGGACTTCCAACTCTTGCATGTTTAGGACTTGGAATAGTAACATCTCTAGTGCTTGGACTCATAGCAGGAACAATTGAATCTGTACCTAAATTCCTACAATTAATGAAATCAGGATTTGAAGGTGCGGGTTCAGGGGTTATTGTTATGATGATGTGGGTTGGTGCTTTTGGAGGAATCATGAGTAAAATGGATGCATTTGCTCCATTATCAAGATTCATTTCGCATATTTCAAGAAATGTACGCGAACTTATGTTTTGGAATGGAATATTGTCAATTGCAGGAAATGCTGCATTGGCAGATGAAATGGCGCAAATAGTAACAATTGGGCCGATAATTAGAACTTTACTTGAAGATAACGTAGAGGGTAGCGAAGAGGATATGTATACATTACGTTTAAGAAATGCTACTTTTGGGGATGCACTTGGAGTATTTGGATCGCAGCTTATTCCATGGCATGTATACATAGTTTTCTATGTGGGTATAGCATCAGCAGTTTATCCACTTCACAAGTTTGTAGCTATGGACATAATAAGATATAACTTTATGGCTATGGTAGCAGTAGGTTCATTATTACTACTTACTTTAACAGGGTTAGATAGATTTATACCATTATTTAAATTACCATCTGAACCTGATGTTAGATTAAAGAAGAATATTGTAAAAAGTAGTAAAGAAGATTTAGTTATATAAATGTAAAGTTATTCAATATATATAATATGCAAGGCACTATACTGTAATTACAGCATAGTGCTTTCTTTGTCTACGATGAAATTATAAAATAAACCATAAGGGTAATAGAAATCATGTATATTTTCTAAGAAATTGATGAAAATAGTATATAGCTATTCAAATAATAATAAACATAAAAAAGCGAATGTTTATTAAATAAAATAGCGAGATAGGAGAAATGTATATGGATAGTAAAATGAAAACAACTAAGAATAATAAAAATCAAGATAATAACTTCAAGAAAAAAAATATTAAACATGGTCATGAAGAAAGTGCAAAAATAGTTTTTGATCATATGGAAAAGAAAGATTAGGATAAAAGAGAGTTCTAAGGCGGTATTACTGCTTTATGAACTCTCTTTTATTATTAAAAATAATTTCTTTAATAAAATTATTATATAAGTTTTCTGAAAGCAGGGATTTTTATAAAAAACTTACGTATATATCGATACACAGTGTAAGTTTATAGTTTTAATATTATCCATAATTAAAAAGGGGGGGATTTTGTGAAAAAGAAATTTAAAAGTATAGCAGTAATACTAATGTTAATGATAATTATTAGCTTTGCAGCTGGGGGGTGCGGTTCTAAAAAGGCATCTAGTAGTAATGAAAGTAAATCTAGTATGGAAGTTTCAAAGGGGAATGGTGGTTTAAGTGATGGCAGTACTGGTGTCGCAAAAGATGAGGGTAAGTCAGGGACTGATTCAAAGACTAACTTAAAAGCTTCTTTAGTGGGTCAAGGTAAGATAATAAGGAATGGAATAATACAGATGGAAACACTAAGCTTTGATGTCGCGGTAAAGCAGATTTTAAGTAAAACTAATAGTATGGGAGGATATGTACAAAGTTCTAATATATCAGGTACAAGTATTGAGGCAAAGTTATCGGAGCAAAGCAGGAAGGGTGTGCTTATATTAAGGGTGCCTAAGACGGAATTTGATGCTTTTATATTAGAGATTGGTAATTTAGGAAGCATTACAAATAAACAGATTTCAACGGAGGATGTAACTTCTGCATATTTCGATACACAGGCACATTTAAAATCATTAACTATTCAAGAGGAAAGGTTACTAGAACTTTTAAAGAAAACTGGTGAACTTAAAGATATAATAGTATTAGAAAAAGAATTAAGTACAGTTAGATATGAAATTGAAGGTTTAACAGGAAACCTTAAAAAATGGGATAATTTAATTGATTTTTGTACACTAAATATAGAGTTAGTTGAAGTTCATAAAATCAAAGAAAATCCTGTGTCTTTTGTCGGAAAAATTGTAAATGGCTTTGTTTCCTCGGCGAAGTCTGTAGTGGATTTTGGTAAAAGCCTTATTTTAACTATTTCTATACTCATACCTTATTTAGTTGTTTTATCAATTATATTTTTAATAGTTAGATATATATACAAATATATAAAAAAAAGCTGATATAAGAACTTTGCTAAAAAAAACAATATGAAAAAGGTTTTCTTTATGAAGCATATGATTATGCTTCTTTTTTTTGTATTATATATGAATATGAGAAGGTAAAGCAATGAAAACGTAAAACAATATAAATACAATCACTAAAGAATAAGAGAAAAACATCGAAATATATAATAATATAAAAAATTAGACGGGGGTTATTTTATGAAAAAAAAATATTCGACAAAAATGATTTAAAACAACCAAAAGGAAAAAAATTAAAGGTTCAGTTAATATCATTGCTTATTTTGGCATCATTTTTACCTATAGTATCAATTTCTTTAGGTACATATTATAGTTTATCAAAAAATTTAAAGGGTGAATTTGATAGCGTAGCAAATCAAAGTATATCAAGGGTTAATGAGGCTATAGGTTCATTATATAAAGCAAACTCTGAATCCACAAATATGTTATCCAATGATCCGAATGCTTTGATGATCAAAACAAATCCAAGTTCTGCACAATGGTTAAACAAAAGCTTTGAAGAGTTTTCAAAATCACATCCTGACACATTAGGCATATATCTAGGGACTTCAGATAAAAAAATGTATATTGAACCTAAACCAAATCCCCCATTACCTTCCACTTATGATCCAACTTCAAGAAGTTGGTATAAGGATGCAATAAGTAATGAAGGCAAAGTAATTTCTACTAACCCATATGTGGATGCTGTTACTAAAAAATATGTAATGACTTTTGCAAAAACAGTTAAAGATAAGCAAACTAAACTAGTAGGTGTAATTGGTATAGATATAGACTTAGAAGTAATCTCTAATATGGTTGCAGGTATTAAACTGGGTAGTGGTGGTTTCTCAGCTATATTAGATAGTAAAGGTACAATTATAGCTCACAAAAACAAAGATATATTAGGGAAAAATTCAACACAAGAATCTTGGATAAAAAGTATTATGGACTCTAAAGAAAATAAACTTGTATTAAATATAAATGGAGAAAAATTTTTATCTTATAAGTCTCTAGATGAAAAAACTAATTTAATTATAGTAGGATTTATTCCTTTATCTGAATTAACATCAAAAATAGTAGAAGGTTTAACAATACCCATTATTGTTTTAGTTCTATCACTTATATTTGTAATTGCTGTGGGAACTATATTTTCAGGTAAAATAACAAAGCCTATGGAAAAATTAATTAGTGTTTTAGCAAAGATTAAGCAAGGTGATTTCACTCAAAGGGTGAATGAAGATAAAAATGCTAGCTTAGAAATACAACAAATTATTGAATCGGTAAATAATATGATAGATGATATGGTTATAGTTTTAGGAAATGTAATAGAAGGCTCTAATAAAGTTAAGGAATCAGCAGAGTCACTAGCCGCTACTACTGAGGAATCTAATGCTGTGGGGGATGAGGTTGCAAGAGCAGTGCAACAAATTGCACAGGGGGCAAATGAGCAGTCTCAAATTTTAGAGGAGAGTGTTAATTATTCCACCACATTAGGGCTGGAAGTAAATAAAAGTACTATTAATGCTAAAAATATGATAAAAGCATCCTTAGAGGTTAAACAATCAACAGAAGAAGGCATTATAGTAGTTAACAATTTAAGACAAGTATTTGAGGAAAACACTAAAGCTAATGATGAGGTCGCTAGGAAGGTAGAAATTTTAGCTGTGAATTCCAATAAGATTAGTGATATAACTGATACTATAAAAGCAATAACAGAGCAAACGAATTTATTAGCCTTAAATGCTAGTATAGAGGCAGCAAGAGCTGGAGAAGCAGGAAAAGGCTTTGCAGTTGTTGCAGATGAAGTTAGAAAACTTGCAGAGCAATCTTCGCTTTCAGCTTCTGAAATTGATAAGGTAACAAGTATAATAAGAACAAGTGTAAATGGAGTATTAGAGCAAATAATGTACTCCAAAGAGTTAAACACCAAAACTGATAAAAGTGTTCAAACTACTAATGAAACCTTCAAAAAGATTGAAGGAGCAATGGAATTACTTCAAAAGGACATGAACACTGTAGATAATTCACTAAAAGAAATAAATAATTATAAAGATAAAGTTAGTGAAAAAATTGAAAATGCAGCATCTGTATCACAAGAGACGGCAGCAACTTCAGAAGAGGTAAGTGCCTCTACAGAGCAGCAAGCTGCAGGCCTTCAAGAAATAGTAGGTGCAGCAGAAAACTTAAATACTCTTGCTGAAAATTTAAGAGAAAGCATAAGCAAATTTAAAATATAATAAATTTTTATTTTAAAAAGCATCTAGTTCATCACGAACTAGGTGCTTTTATCATTAAATTACCAATATCTATTCTTAAGAAATAATTATAATAGATTGTTTTATAATACCCAATAGTATGATATATTAATATTAAGAGATTTATATATATGATTTCAAATATTGATTAAAAATATATATGGAATGTGCTTTTATAATAACTGTTGAAGGAGGATGTTTTTATGAAAATTTATTCCTGGAATGTAAATGGAATAAGAGCTATAAAAGACAAAGGGTTTATTGAATGGGTTACAAGTGAACAACCAGATGTTTTATGTCTTCAAGAAACAAAAATTCAAGAAAATCAAATAAGTGAGGAACTTAAAAATATACAAGGGTATTACTCATATTTTTCTTGTGCAGAAAAAAAGGGGTACAGTGGAGTAGCCACATACACTAAACAAAAACCAATATCTGTTTGTTATGGTATTGGAATAGAAAGATTTGATACTGAAGGTCGAATAGTAATAACTGAGTTTGAAGATTTTACTCTTTTAAACATATATTTTCCGAATGGGCAAAAAGATGAAATTAGATTAAATTATAAAATGGAATTTTATGATGCATTATTGGACTATTGTGAAGCACTTAGAGAAAAAGGAAAAAAATTAATTATTTGTGGAGATTACAATACGGCACATAATGCAATTGATTTGAAAAATCCAAAGGCAAACGAAAAATATTCAGGATTCTTACCTATTGAGAGAGCTTGGATGGATAAATTTATTTCCTACGGTTATGTTGATACTTTTAGAAATCTACACGAAGAAGAAGTAAAATATTCTTGGTGGAGCTATAGATTTAAAGCTAGAGAAAAAAATGCAGGCTGGAGAATTGACTATTTCTTTGTAACTGAGGATTTGCTTAGTACAATAAAGGAAGCTGATATTTTAAATGAGGTTGTAGGATCAGATCATTGTCCTGTGTGTATTATTTTATAGATATAAATAAAACTCCCTTTAAAGTAGAGGTTGCAGATGATTTATCTGCAAATAATCTATTTTAAAGGGAGTTTTTCAATAAAAATCTAATTTTCTAAATTATATTTTAAAAATCTTAATGCTATTTTGAAGGTCCTTAGCCATTTCTCTTAACTGCTTAATTGAAGAGGACATCTCATCAATAGTGCTTGATTGCTCCTGGATAGATGCAGCAACCTCCTCTGTAGCAGCAGAACTTTCTTCTGAAACTCTAGTTATGTTATCAGAATTAATTGCTAGATTTTCAATAATTTCATTTGAATGTACTATATTTTTTGTTACCACATTTAACTTGTTTTTAGTAAGATCAAATGCTTCAAGGATTTCAGTAAGTGCATTGTCAACATTTTGCACATTAACTGTACCTTTTTGGGTTTCAGAACTTCCTTCTTCAATTGAAGATAGTGCAGTTTTAGCATATTGTTGAGTGTTTTGTATAAGTTTTTTTATGCTGTTAGAGGATTCCATGGTTTCCTCGGCTAGTTTTCTTACCTCTTCAGCAACCACAGAGAAACCTCTACCGGCTTCGCCTGCTCTTGCAGCCTCAATTGAAGCGTTTAGTGCTAGTAAATTGGTTTGAGAAGCAATAGTGTCTATAAATTCAACAATATTTCCAATTTCATCTGAAGTTTTTTGAAGGGTTTGTATTGTTGAAGCGGAGTAATCTACTTTGCTTTTTATAACTTTTATTTGATTTACCAGATCATTCATCTTATTTCGTCCATCAGCAGCTAGAGAGCTTGTTTCATCTGCAGTGTGGACAACATTGGTTATTTCTTCTTTAATAGTATCCATATTACTTACAATTTCTTTAGTATTCTTTGAAATATCTTCAGTTGCTATAAATTGTTTTTCTGAACCAGATGCTAATTCCTGAGCTGCCATAGCAATTTGATTTGAAACCATAGCACTCTGCTCTCCGGAGTTTAAAAGCTGGTCAGCAGATGATAACAATAGTTCAGAAATATTACTAATTTCTGTAGTCATGCCACGAAGATTAACAATCATTTCATTAAAGCTTATGCCTAGAAGTCCTATTTCATCTTTAGATTTTATTTGAATTTCTTTCGTTAAATCGCCTTTAGAAACATCGTTTGCTAGAGTTACTAATTTTTTCAAAGGATTAATAAATTTTGATACTAATAATATTAGTATTAATGAACCTAATATGAAAGAAATTAGTGTTATTAAAAAAGAAGTTGTTAAAATAGAGCTAATAGTAGAGCCAACATTTTTCATAGAAAGGCCTATATCCACAGCACCTACATTTTTTCCATCTTCAGAGAGCGGTACTAATACATCATAAACTCTTTCTACATCTTTATACATAAAGGTAGAGTTGTACTCTTTGCCATCTTTAGCAGCTGATATACTTCCTTCATCAGTTAATGTTTTACCAATTCTATCTTTTTCAGTGTGTGTAAGTACTTTTAAATCTGAGCTTATAGTTAAACCATATGCTATATTTTTATCCTTACCTAAATCAGTAATAAGAGCTTGAGGACCCACAGCATCAAGAATGGCATTAACTTTATTAGCATTGATTCCAACTTGAACAAATCCGCCTTTTTCCAAAGCTACAGCACCATATTTATAAAAATTTTCTTTTGATTTTGTACTTTGACGTATTTTCTCCATAACCTCAGTATTTTCTTTTTTTAATATTTTTTGAACTACATTGTCCTGTGGATATTTGTATTTTAGATTATCTGCCATATTAGAGAATATAATAACTCCATTGGCATCAGAGACATTAATTTCATCAATATTTAATTTTTTAGATATTTTTATAAGATAATCATTTGAAACATTAGGTGTAATACCAATAAGATATGATGACGTAATAATTTTTTCGTTTAGTAGTGAATCAAGTTCTTTTGAAATACTTGCATTGGACATAAGTCTTTGCTGGATTTGTTTAACTATTATGTCTCCATCGGTTTTCATTTGAAGTTCCATTTTGTTTTTTACAATTGACACCATAATAGCGCAAAAAATAAGTAAAGTTGTGAAAAGTACTAAAAGCGAAGATATTACTATTTTCACTTTCAAAGATAGATGCTTAGATTTTGTTTTAGGTTTAGTTTTCATAATAAATTAGTCCCCCTTGTGTGTTTTTAATTATTAATTGAAATGTTTTTAAATATAGAGTAGTATATAAGTATAAAAAATAGTGTTTAATTTAAAAAGTTAAAAACATAATAGTTTTCTGCAAAATATAAATTAATCCTATATAATGTGGTTACTATTTTTTTGTAATACTATAACAATATAATACAAATTATTATAAAATACAAGAAAAACAACCATGTTTACGTAAATTTTAACAAATTGATGCCATATACTGCTTATGAAATTATAAAAGTTGATAAATACATTAAATATATTGAATATATTTAAAAACAAGGAAAATTTATAGGGCGAATTTATAACATTTCAGTGTATAATAATATTATATGTATCGAGCTTATAATTTTGTGAGCTGAGGCTATTTGAAAGGAAGTTATAGTTATGAACAATGAGAAAAACTTATATCCTGTGAAATCAAAAAAAAAATATGGGTATATAGATAAGGATGGAAATGTAGTTATCGAAATGAAATTTGATTATGCTGAGGATTTTGAAGGTAACCTAGCAATAGCTGTAATCAATGAAAAATATGGATTTATTAATAAGGGTGGAGAGTTTGTAATAGAACCAGTGTATGATGAAGTTCAGCAGTTTAGTGAAGGTTTTGCAGCAATAAAATTAGATGGCAAGAAAGGCTATATTGATTTAAATGGAAAAATTATTGTGGAGCCTAAATATGAAGAAGCTAATTTATTTGTAGAGGGAAGAGCTGCAGTAAAAAGTGGATACATGTGGGGATATATAGATAGCCAGGGTAAGGAAGTAGTTCCTATAAGTTTTTTAGATGCTAATGATTTTAGTGAAGGACTGGCGGCGGTGCAAATAGGTGGTAAAATAGCGTACATAGATAAAGAGGGAAAAGTTATAATAGATGCAATTTATGATTATGCCTATGCATTTAAGGATAATATAGCACCTGTTTGTGCCAAGGGAAAGTATGGCTATATAAATAATAGTGGAGATTTGATTATACCACTTCGATATAATGTTTGCGGAGAGTTCAATGAGAGTCTGGCGCTAGTTGAAATCAGAGGCAAATACGGATTTATAGATATAAAGGGAGAGCTTATTATAAAACCTGAATTTCAATGGGTAGATAGATTTTATAATGGTCTAGCTGCAATTTGTGAAAATGATAAATATGGTTATATTGATAAAACTGGAAGCATTATAATACCTACTGTGTTTGAAGATATAGATGTTATGAGTGAAGGTTTAATGGCTGCTCAAATAGGAGAAAAGTGGGGTTATATAGATTGCACAGGTGAAATAGTTATAGAGCCAAGTTTTGAAGAAGCTTATGAATTTACGTGTGGTATTGCAAGAGTTGAAATAGGTAAAAAAATTGGATATGTTAATAAATTAGGGGAATACGTTTGGAAAATGCAATCTTAAATTAATTTAAAATATAAGGCATCTAAAAATAACAAGTATATTTACTAGTTATTTTTAGATGCCTTAGTTATTACTTTTAAAAATCTGGTTTTAATAATAAAGGGACCGCACTTCTGGTAGCATTTTTGAGACTTGTGTCTAATGCTCTTACACTATTTTGCAATTCCTGAATTTTTTCTAAATAAGTTATAATATTTTTACTTTGGGAGGAAATTTGATCTTCATAATTTTTATTAATTATATTAAGCTCATCTATTTTATTTTCAAATGAGTTTATAACTTTATTTTTTTCGGAATTTTTTATTCGGAGCAATTCTATTTCAGACTGGTTGTCCTGGAATGTTTTATGATTTCGAATAATTTGTTTTTCATAATCTATTATTTTAGCTTTTAATAAGGATATCTCTTCATTATTAATAATCATATAACCTCCTTATAATACAACTTAATACCTATAATATAAAATATGCTTTGAACATATATGGATATACATGAAATTATAAATTTAATGATCATTTCACATAAGTATATAGAAACTTTTACAATATAAATTAATAGTATATAAATAAAAGTTAATATTATATTATGTTTAGTTAAATGTTATAAATAAACATAAGCTAGCATAGTTATATGGTAAAAGTAGCAAACTATAGGGGGATTTGTACTATGAAAGTTCTATTGTGTGTTAGACAAGATTATTATAAAAATTTTGCTGGAGATTCTATGCAGGTGATTAAGACGGCTGAAAATCTACAGAAATTAGGGGTAACCGTAGATATAAATGATGGCGGCATATATGACTATTCTGATTATGATATAGTACATTTATTTAATATTGCTACTACAGGAGAAATATATAGATATTATAAGATTGCACACTTTTATAAAAAACACACAGTTATATCTCCAATGCATTTGGATATGAAAAAATATAATACGATAAATAATAAGATTGAAAGTATGAAGCTCTATGAAAGATGTACTAGTTATAAAAATGAAATATTAAAAAAATGTAAAGTTGTATATTGTAATAGTGAATTAGAAAAATCTCTTATAAAAAGTGAATTTAATGTTAATAGGGAATACAGGGTTATATACAATGGTGTAGAAGTAGAAAATGAAGATATACCTTTATACAATTTTACTGAGAGATATAATTTAAATAATTATGTTTTATGTGTGGGTAAAGTTTGCGCAAGTAAAAATCAACTTGCATTATGCAGAGTATGTGATCAACTCGGAAAACAATTGGTTTTAATTGGAAATGGGGATGACAATGAGTATCTTAAAGAATGTACTAATTTTAAAAATGTAATATATTTGGGCTTTATGGATAGCTATAATGTATACAATGCCTATAGATTTGCAAAAGTGCATGTGAACCCAAGTTTTGTAGAAATGCCTGGTTTATCCTCACTAGAAGCAGCAGCCAGTGGATGCAATATAGTTTCAACACAGGAAGGCTGTGCTAGTGAATATTTTAAAGATATGGCTCTGTATTGTGATCCCTATGATAATAATAGTATCTTAAGTGCAGTAAAGGGTGGATTTGAAAAACGAAGGGATAGTAAACTAAAAAACTATGTTAATGAAAATTACACTTGGGAGAAATCAACAAATGAATTATATAAAACCTATTTAGAAATCCTTCATTAAATCTACTATTTTCAACTAAATTTTTTTTCTTATATTATGCTATAACGAAAAGTATAATATAAGAAAAAACACCTAAGACTATATATCCTTAAAATTTAAGCATTCTTTTATGGCATGCTTTCTAATAACAAAAAACAATGCTACTTGAATTAAAGTAACTAGTAATGATAGTCCACAAGCAAATAAGAACACGATGCTCGGATACTTTGAGCCTCCATGGGATAGCATTGACTTAAATAAACCTAAGGTAATAGTAGTTCCTAATATCACTGGAACAAAGTATATTAAGGCAACTTGCTTCGAGACTATTGCTTTTATTTCTTTTTGCCTAGCCCCTAAGAATGTAATATTTTTATATACCCCCTTATCCTGCCAAACAGTATTAAGTATCTTAATACCAATTATCATAATTGCTGAAACAAAAGAGATCACGGATATATAAATGAACAATAATAAATAAATTGCAAAATCCGAAATACCCTCATTAAAGGTATGATATCGTGACGCAGGAGTAAACGTCCACCGCCTATAGGTATTAGCTATATTCTCATTTATATTCTCATATTCATAGGGTTCTTTGTAACCAGAATTATAATTTAGACACCATTTACCTCCACTAGCCTTAGCTATAGCATCAAATAAAGCATTGCTAAAATTACCTGTTTGTTTCCAGTTTTGAGTATTAAACACATAAGTAGTGAATTTGTATTCTTTATTTTGTTCCTCATACAGTTTTTTAAATAACTCTGTATCTACCACAAAAAAATTCCCTCCAAATTTGTTATCCCAGCTTAAAATTTTATTAATACATTTAATACCTTTATTATCGAGAGTTAATTGTTTCTTTGTGGTAAAGTTAAGCAAGGTTATAATAGGTTCTGGCTGTGTAAGGTAACTATAATTATTAGGATTAGTATTTTCATCATCAGATACAACTAGCATTAAGCAATCAGGTTTAACATCTAATGTTTTTCCAGTAAGCTTATATATCATTTCATCACTGACAACATTTATAGGATTCCACTCATTATATTTTTTTGAAAAACTAGCCATAATGAGTGTGTCAAACTTCTTGAAATCCTTAAGTTGTACATTATAAGTTTTTGCTAATTCATTTATATCCCTGTCGCCAAAATCCACCTGCTGGAAACCAGCTTTAACCATATAATCATATGGATCATTATAGTTCATGAGCATACCTGATATCATTGGTTCAGCATTAAAGGCAACTGAAAAAATTGAAACTCCAATTAAAATGGTTGAAACAAATAGTGCTAAGGTATATTGCTTACCTTTTAATTTAACTAAATTGAAAAATACTATGTGTTTATAGTAATATTCAGGAGTTATTTTCTTAACTAATCCCCCTATGGTTGTAAACTGAACTATGAATAAATATAAGCCTATTAAAGTAATAATTAAAGAATAACTTGTTACACCGCCCAATATTCGGTTTAAAGTGCGAGACGTATATATTATGATACCAGCAGGAATCATAATAACACCAATCAATCCTAAAACAAAATTATCCCCCTTAACTTCCTCAATCTCGTCATTGACCTTGAGTATCTTTATCATATCTACCTTTTTAACATACCTTGAAGTTAAACATCTAGTGATAATCATGCATAAAGCTCCAAATAATGCAGCAACCAGTAACCCCTTCCACCCAATATAAAAAGCCGTTTCTTTGGTTTTTATAAAAAGTGTTAAAGTACTCCAGCTCAGCCATGCAATTGGAATTGAAAGTATTAATCCTAGGAATGTAGCTATGAGGAAAATAATATTGAGCTCTTTTATAACAATTTTTCTTACATCTTTTCGTCTAATACCAAGAGATATGAATACACCTATTTCCTTGGACTTATACTTCAAAAATATGGAATGTGCATATATTATAAAAATAAGTGTTCCTATTAAAGTAAATCCAAACATACTTAGTGCAATCATTTCAGTTGTACCACCATCCACAAGAACGTCTGTAATTGTTTTACTAAACTGAAGAACACCATATCCTCCAATCATTGTAACTGCAAATACTATGGAAAATAAAAATAACGCATATTGTCTTATATTATTTTTAAATAACTTCTTAACAATAGTATTAAGCGTCATAAACATCACCACCCTTTGATACATAAGTCTTCTTTAAGCCTCTTACTTCTAACATATTTTTTCTCCTCCATATTCTTTATCATGAGGAAATGTTAACATGTTGGTATTAGAAGTTCAATCTCATAAATTGAGGTGTTGTAAAGCTTGGTAGTTATGTTGTAAAGTTTGGCTCAATTGTATATTGCATAAGTAAAATTGTTAAATATTTCTTTTGAAATATGTTATAATATCCTTAAATAGGGGGGTAATTTTATGCTGTGAATTGCTATATGTGAAGATGAATTTAAAGCGCTTAGTGATGGAACCAGGAGAGATATATTGAAATTATTATCAGAAAAAGTTTACAGATGAGAAAGGTAAGTTAATAATTATTATATGTATTCTAAAGAATACGGGGAGGCATATTATGTATGAAATGTTAAGTGGGTTATTAAGTGTTGTTATAGCTATAACTTCTGTTGGGTCAATTGCTAGTGCAAATAATAAAAGTAATCATATAGAAGCTAACACAAAGCAAGAAGAGAAAATAATAGAAAATGAATACGAAAGCTTTGGAAAAACCTTTGTTAGGTTGTTAGCAGACAGAAATTATATAAAAGCCGTAGAAATTTTTGATAGCAATATGAAAAAAATGATACCAGAAGACAAATTAAAAGAAGCTTGGGAAGGGCTAACTTCACAGGTGGGTGGTTTAAAGAAGCAATTAAGTACAAAACTTGAGATTCAAAAACAATTAACTAAAGTTGTTGTAACTTGTGAATTTGAAAAGGCTATGGTAGATATTTCAGTTGTATTTACTAGCGATAAACAAATTACGGGATTACGTTTTACACCAACAAACATTCCTCCTAAACAAGAGCAAGCTAAAGTAAATAATGATTTATATTATGAAGAAGAAGTTACTATCGGAAAAGGTGAATGGAAGCTTCCTGGAACATTAAGTATTCCTAAAAAAGGGAGCTCATTTCCTGTAGTAGTTCTTGTTCATGGTTCTGGTCCACAGGATAGAGATAGTACGATTGGCCCCAATAAACCATTTGCTGATTTAGCTAAAGGGTTAGCTTCAAAGGGGATAGCAGTATTAAGATATGAAAAAAGAACAATGGAACATGCAAGTAAATTTACTAGTATAGCAAATAATATAACTGTTAAGGAAGAAACCATAGATGATGCTTTAGCAGCAGTAGCTATGCTTCGTAATAGAAAGGAAATCAATAAAAATAGAATTTTTGTAGTAGGTCATAGTTTAGGGGGAATGTTAGTACCTAGAATAGGAAAAGAAGATAAAAATATTAAAGGATTTGTTGTTATGGCTGGACCTACAAGACCTTTTGAAGATTTGATTTTAGAACAAATGACATATTTATCTTCGTTGGATGGAAAAGTTACACAAGAAGAAAAAGAATATTTAGAAAATGTAAAGGTTCAAGTAGCAATGGTAAAGAAAAACTTATCAAAGGATACTCCATCTAGCAAACTACCTTTAGGCGTACCAGCGAACTATTGGATAGATTTAAAAGGGTACAATCCATCAGTAGTCGCAAAAACATTAGATAAGCCAATGCTTGTATTACAAGGTGAAAGAGATTATCAAGTTACCATGAAAGATTTTACTCTTTGGAAAAAAGCCTTAAGTTCTACTAAAAAAGCAACGTTTAAGTCTTATAAGGATTTAAACCATTTATTTTTAAAAGGTGAAGGAAAGCCCAATCCAGAGGAGTATATGACAGCAGGGCATATAGATTCAGCAGTTATAAATGATATAGCTAACTGGATTAATGTACAAAAATAGTTAGTTATCTAAAAAAACAACAAAGAAAATAAACAGATAATGTAAAAAGAATCATTCAAATATTTTTGGGTGATTCTTTTTTACAATGCATTTCGCACATAAAGTATATATTTAGCTCTGTCTATTGGATTAACGCCTACTCTTTCTCTTATGGATCCTAGTTCTAAGGAGCAGGGCTCATAACCTGCAAATCCAGTTGTCATTAATGCTTTCCCAGAAGAAATTTTGACCAGATCCCCTGGATATTCAAGTGAGGTGGATACAGGCATTTTTCCTTCTATTGTAAAAGTATTGTTGTGTATAAATGGTGATTCAAAGCTCCCACGCATTTTTATAATATCATTTAAAACTCTTCCACCTACATTCTCAGGAACTGTAATCCTAAACTTAATGATTGGTTCAAGTAGCGTAGTTCCTATTTCATTTAGGCCTCTCATAATTCCCATAGCCGTAGAGGTAGCAAAGTCACCTGAACGTGAATGCATAACATGGTCTTCACCGCAGGTAAAGGTTATCTTTAAATCTGTCACTGGCCAGCCGTAAATACCTTGACTTAAAATTTTATCTAGATTATCTTCGATTTCACGTTGATACTTTATTTTTACTTTTTCAGTTCTTACCTTAGATTCGTAGACAATTCCAGTTCCCATTGGTAGTGGCTCAATTAAAAATTCAACTATTGCCCAGCAGGGTTTGGGCATAGTATAACGTGATTCACCATATCCACTTGATATAGGAGTTTCTTTGTAAATAACAGAGGGTGGACCAAAAGAAACGCGTAGACTAAATCTTTCCATTAAAATAGCTTCGATATATTCAATTTGAATTTTACCCATTATCCGAAGATGAATTTCTTTCTTCTCTTTTATCCATTGCATATTAAGAAATGGATCTTCCTCTTGTAGCAAAGTTAAGGCTTCAACTAAAGCTATATAATCTTCTTGAATTTTCGAATAAATTCTTAAGGTGAGAAGTGGAGTTGTAATTGTTTGGAGACTGGGAATATGAGTCTTGCTTCCGAGTACATCGTAGGTGCTACAATTTAAACCACTCACCATTACCAAATCACCGCTACTTGCAGATTTTACATCAATTGGTTTTTGATTAATTACTTTTTTTATCATAGTAATTTTTTCATTTTGGCCTGTAGTTACATTTAAAATGTCATCTCTAGTTGAGATTGATCCACTAAAAATTTTTATATGAACTATTTTACCTAAGGTTTTGTTATGAGAAATTTTATAAACTAGTGCAGAGAGCTCACAATTATCTAAATCCTCTGGACCAGGAATGTAATCTATTATGGCATCTAGAAGGTCCCTAGTCCCTTCACCTTTTAGTGCAGTGCCATAAAACACAGGGTAGATTTTACTTGCATTAGATTGCACAATTATTTCATCTTTTATAGTTCCTAGTGTTAAAGTACCTTCAAAAAATTGATTTAAAATTTCTACATTATAATTGCCTAGTGTATCTATTATATCCTCAAGTAATTGTTTATAGGCTTCATTTTTAATTTCTAATATATTTTTTTCGCAATTTGTCTCATCAAAAACATTACATACAATAAATTCATTATTTTTTTCATAAACGAGTTGCATGGGCACAAGATTATTTGTAAGAAGTTTTTTCATATCCACAATAGTTTTATAGGGAGAGGCTCCAATGCGGTCAAGTTTGTTTATAAAAAATATTGAAGGTGTATTTAACCTTTTTAAAGCATTAAAGTATACTTCTGTTTGAGGTTGTACTCCTTCAACGCAGGACAATACTACTATAGATCCATCTAAAACACCTATACTCCGTTCTACTTCAGAGCTGAAATCAATATGCCCAGGAGTATCTATAAGGTGAATATTAGTCTCTTTATAAGTGAGATCAATTTCAGCAGCTTTTACTGAAATACCTCTTTGTTTTTCTATATCTAAAGAATCTGTATGGGTTGTACCTTTATCTACACTGCCTAAAATTCTGCTAGAACCACTTTGATAAAGTAGTTGTTCAGTTAAAGTTGTTTTTCCAGCATCCACATGGGCAACTATTCCAATATTTCTAATCTTATTTTTTATAGTCATATTCATATCTCCATTAGCAAATTTTTTAAGCAAGGCCTCCTCTTAAAAAATAACAGGTAAGTCAGCTAGCCTTTTTTATTATATTCCATTATTTTTATTGTGTCTATGGGTGTAAAATATGAGTAATATTAATATAAAATCTTTTAATCTCTTAATTTATGATAACTTTTACTGTATAATAAAACATATAACACTTATTAGGAGAGATGTAAATGAAAAAAATTGAATTACTAGCCCCTGCTGGAAGTATGGAAAGCGTAATTGCAGCAGTGCAAATGAGAGCAGATGCAGTTTATATAGGAGGAAGCAAATTCTCAGCAAGAGCTTATGCTTTTAATTTTGATAATGAGAATATTACTCGCGCAGTGGATTATTGCCACATATATGGAGTTCGTGTATATGTCACTTTAAATACCTTAGTAAAGGATAATGAACTTAAAGAAATTATGGAGTATGTAGGCTTTTTATATAGCACAGGAGTAGATGCACTTATAGTTCAAGATACGGGACTCATATATTTAATAAGAAATAATTTTCCTGGTTTTGAGCTTCATGCCTCTACACAAATGACGATTCATAATGGTGAAGGAGCCTTATTTTTAAAAAACATAGGTTTTAAAAGGATAGTTTTATCCAGAGAACTTAGTTTAAAAGAAATAGATTACATATCTAATACTTTAAAAGTGGAAACAGAAGTTTTTGTTCATGGAGCACTATGTATATGTTATTCAGGGCAGTGCCTTATGAGTAGTATTATAGGTGGTAGAAGTGGAAATAGAGGTAGATGTGCCCAGCCCTGTAGATTACCTTATACACTAATAGATAAAAACACTAATAAAGAGCATAAGGCATACATTTTAAGCCCTAAAGATACTTGTACTTTAGATAACTTAAAAGATATAGTAATAACAGGTACTTCTTCACTAAAAATTGAAGGAAGAATGAAAAAACCAGAATATGTTTCAGGTGTTGTGGAGATATATAGACGTGAACTTGACAATATTTATAACAATAAAATACAAAAGTTAGATGGGGATACTAAAGTTTTAACACAATTATTTAATAGAGAAGGTTTTTCAAAGGCTTATTTATATGGTAATAGTGGAAAAGATATGATGGCATATAAGGTTCCTAAGAATTCTGGAATTCCAATAGGAAAAGTTGCCGCTGATTTATCAGTAACTCTTTTAGAAAAGGTAGCTTTAAAAGATGGCGTAATGTTTAATGAGGATGGATTCGCCATATCAAAAATTATTGTGAAGGGAATGGAAGTTCAAAACGCAGTAATGGGGGATAGGGTTTTATTAAAACCAACTAAATATAAAGCTGGGGACATTTTATATAAGATTTCTGATGTGGAACTCATGAATGAGCTTTCAAAAAGTTATAGCGATGCATTTAAGAGAAAAATAGAATTAAATCTCTTAATAGACTTTGGTGTAAATAAACCATTACGAATAAGTACTAGTTACATGGGAAAGAATTTCAATGTTTTCGGAGAGATTGTTCAAGCAGCTCTAAACAAACCATTAGATAGTGAGCGCATTATTAAAAATCTGTCTAAAACAGGAGATACTCCTTTTAAAATAAATGAAGTGAATTTTGAAAACTTTGAAGATGGATTCTTGCCAATGGCTGCATTAAATTCAGTAAGGCGAGAACTAACAGAGAGCATTCAAAATTATATAACAGAAAAGTATAAAAGAGAAAATAGCGGTAAACAAATTAATTACGATAAGAAAAAAAGTTTGCAAGTAGAAAATAATTTTATAGGAGCTTCAGATAAGAAGGATAGCACTATACCAGAGACACTTATATATGTAAGTAATGAGCAGCAGCTAAGAGCAGTAATAGAAATGGGTTTTGATAACATCGCTATAAACCCTTTTATGAGAGAGTGTAATATTGGTTTTAATAAGTATGATGTAAATATTTATCTCAAGGTACCTAATATTATCAAGGGTGAATTCGAAAGTGTTTGTGAGTTTATTGAAAATAATTTAGGCAATATAAAAGGTATTATTACAGCTAATTTAGGAATAATTAATAGATTTAACAAGAAAATAAGTATAATTGGAGATTACAAATTAAATGTTTTTAATAGTTATGCAGGAGATTTTTACAAGGATTTCCTTACGGGAACTTGCATTAGTGCAGAGCTTAACCAAAAGGAAATTAAGGAAATAGGGGCTAAAAGTTCGCTGCCACTGCAAATTATGGTTTATGGTAAATATGAACTTATGGTTAGTGAATATTGTGCTATAGGAAGTGTTTTTGGTGGTAAAAGTGATAATAAAACTTGCAGTGAGAAATGTACTAGTGGATGTTATACACTTAAGGATAGAATGAATGAAGAGTTTAGAATTAATACTGATAAATATTGTAGAAGCTATATTTACAATAATGTGCCAGTGAATTTGATTTCTAATATGACAGAAATAATAAAAAACAATATTTCTTGTTTTAGATTAGATTTTATTCATGAAAATTATGAAGAAACTCTTGAGGTTCTTAGGAATTATATTAAAAGAACTTGGAGTACAGAATTTAAGGATTATACTAGGGGCCACTACAAAAGAGGCGTAGAATAAAGGAAAGACGGTGAAACTATGAATACTAAATCATTAAAAGTTTTAGAATATTATAAAATCAAAGACAAAATTAAAGAATATACTCATACTACGGCGGGTAAGGATATTATAGAAAAATTAGAACCCTACACGAATATGTATGAAGTACGAGAACACTTGCAGGAGACTAATGAGGCACTACTTCTTTTGTCAAAAAAAGGAAGTGCGCCTTTTGAAGGGATATACGATGTTCGAGATGCCATAAGTAGGGCATCTAAAGGGGCCTGCCTTATGCCAACGCAACTACTGCGAATAGCTCAAATGCTTAGGTGTGCTAGATTATTTCAGAATTATGTTGGAAGCAAAGGCGGAGAAACTTCTAGAGTTTTAGAAGATATATGTATCGGAATTGTTCCAATAAAAAAACTAGAAGATGAAATTTTTATAGCCATAATAGGTGATGATGAAATTTCTGATAGGGCTAGTAGTTTACTTTTTAATTTAAGAAAATCACTAAAAGAGAAAAATTCTTCCGTAAAGGAAAAGGTAAATTCATTAGTTAGATCTAATGCAAAATATCTTCAAGAAAGTCTTTATACTATAAGGGGAGATAGATATGTAATTCCCGTTAAAATAGAGCATAAAAGCAGTGTTCCGGGTATTGTTCATGATCAGAGTTCCTCTGGAGCTACATTATTCATTGAGCCAATGAGTCTTGTGAATTTAAACAATGAAATCAAAGAAATAATGCTAAAGGAAAAAGCTGAGGTTGAAAGAATTTTAGCTGAACTATCCTATAAAATATATGAAAATATAAATATTGTTGATAGCAATGCAAATATAGTATGGGAATTAGATTTTATTTTTGCTAAAGCAAAATATGCAATAGAAATTAATGCCATTATACCTAGTGTAAATGATGAGGGAGTAATAGATATAATTGAGGCTAGGCACCCTTTAATAGACCCTAAGGTAGTAGTGCCAAGTAATATATACTTAGGAAGAGGATTTACCTCACTAGTAATAACAGGACCAAATACTGGCGGTAAAACAGTAACTTTAAAAACTGTGGGCTTAATCCAGTTAATGGCTATGAGTGGGATTTTAATTCCAGCTAGAGATGGCTCTGTGGTAAGCTTTTTCAATGAAATTTTCGCAGATATAGGTGATGAGCAAAGCATAGAACAAAGCTTATCTACTTTTTCTTCTCATATGACAAACATAGTAAACATAATTGAAAAAGCAGATAAAAAAACCTTAGCTTTATTTGATGAATTAGGTGCTGGAACAGATCCCACAGAGGGAGCCGCGCTTGCTGTATCAATTCTGGAAAATTTAAGATCAAGAGGGACAAAAGTAGTTGCAACTACACATTACAGTGAATTAAAAGGATATGCATTAAAAACTACAGGTGTGGAAAATGCTTCTGTAGAATTTAATGTGGACACACTAAGTCCTACTTACAGACTAATAATTGGAGTGCCAGGTAAATCTAATGCTTTTGAGATTTCTAAGAGGCTAGGTCTTCCTGATTATATTATTAAAAATGCTAGAGAAAATATTTCTAAAGAAACCTTAGAATTTGAAGAATTAGTTCAAAGTCTTCAAGAAAAGAGCATAAAGGCAGAAAAAGATGCTAGGACTGCAGAGGGTTTGAAACTAGAAGCTAGTAAGTTAAAAGATAAATATCAGGAAAAATTATATAAACTTGAAAACATTAGAGAAAATGCAATGTATGAAGCTCAAAGAGAAGCAAAAATGCTAGTAAGAAATGCTAAGGAAGAATCTGATGTTATTCTTAAAAACATGAGAGAACTAGAAAAACTGGGATTCCCATCTGAAGCAAGACAAATGCTTGAAGAGGAAAGAATGAAAATTAAAGATAAGCTTGAAAGCTTAGATAAGCATGTACAAAAAAACAATGAGGATCTAGGAGAAAAGCTAAAAACTGTAAAAGAAGGTCAAGAAGTATATTTGCCATCACTTGATCAGAAAGTTATTGTAATTTCAAAACCTGATAGTCGCGGTGAAGTACAAGTTCAAGCAGGTATTATGAAGATAAATGTTAAAGTAGATGATTTGCGCAAGTCAAAGGTTACGCAGGAAGAAAAGAAAAAGGCCAAGATAAATAAGAGAGAGCTTAAGCTAAATTTAAGAAATGTATCTACCTCCGTAGATTTAAGAGGTATGGATGCGCAGGAAGCCGTATATACTGTTGATAAGTATTTAGATGATGCTTATTTAGGAGGTCTTAAAGAGGTTACTATTATTCATGGTAAAGGCACGGGTGTTTTAAGAAATACTATTACAGATATGTTAAAGAGACATGGTCATTCTAAGGCCTACAGGTTAGGAAATTATGGTGAGGGCGGTAGTGGAGTCACTATAGTAGAACTTAAATAGTTTGGCTTAATTAATAGGAAGTAAAGGATGGTGTTGGTATGATTATTGTAAGTGCCTGTTTATGTGGCATTGATTGTAAGTATAATGGTGGCAATAATTTAGATGCACGTGTACTAAAACTCTTAAAAGAAGGAAAAGCAATTCCTGTCTGCCCAGAACAACTAGGAGGGCAAGAAACTCCTAGGGCAGCACATGAGATTGTAAATGGAAACGGCTCAGATGTACTAAAGGGTAAAGCTAGGATTCTTGGGCCAGAAGGTGATGATGTAACCCAACAATTTATAAAAGGTGCTTATGAAACACTAAAAATTGCAGAAGCAGCTGAAGCTAGTATCGCTATTTTAAAGGCACGAAGTCCTTCTTGTGGAACTTTCCAAATATATGATGGAACTTTTAGTGCAACTAAGAGAGAGGGTAATGGAGTTACTGCAGAGTTATTATTATCTAAGGGCATAAAAGTTTATACTGAAGAAAATTTAGATGGAGTAAAATTTGACTAAGGGGGAATTAAGATGAATTATAAAGATGTTTTAAAAGAAGCTAAAGGGAATTTAAATAAAAGCTGCAGAGTTTGCCCTATATGTAACGGAGTTGCTTGTGCCGGAGAGGTGCCTGGAATGGGCGGAAAAGGAACTGGAGATGCTTTTAAAATCAATATAGAATCACTTAATGCTCATAAACTTAATATGAGGACCATACATGATGCGAAAAATCCTGATACATCCACAGAGCTATTTGGGCGAAAAATGGATATGCCTGTGTTTGCGGCTCCGGTATCCGGAACTACATTAAATATGGGTGGTAAATTTAGTGAAGAAGAGTATATATCTTGGATTATTGGTGGATGCCTCTCGGGAGGGATTTTCCCAATGGTTGGAGATACTGCCGTAGATTCTTTTCTCACAACTAATCTTGACCAACTAGAAAAACAGGGTGGAAATGGAATCGCAATCATAAAGCCTTGGGAAAATGCTTCGGTTATAGAAAAAATTAAATTAGCGGAAAAGGCAGGTGCATTTGCTATAGGTATGGATATAGATGCCTGTGGTCTTATTACCTTGGCCCTGGCTGGCAAGCCAGTTATGCCTAAAAATGTACAAGAGATTAGAGAAATTGTTGAATCAACAAAACTTCCATTTATTCTTAAGGGAATAATGACTGTAGATGAAGCAGAACTTGCAGTAGAAGCTGGAGTAGCTGCAATTGTAGTATCAAACCATGGAGGAAGAGTATTAGACCAAACTCCGGGTGTTGCAGATGTTCTCAAGGGAATTGCAAAAGCAGTTAAGGGAAAAGTAATTATTTTAGCTGATGGTGGAGTTCGTAGTGGTGCGGATATACTTAAAATGTTAGCATTAGGTGCAGATGCAGTACTTATTGGTAGACCTTTTGTAGTAGCATCCTTTGGAGGTAAGGCAGAGGGTGTGAAATCTTACATTGATTTATTGAAAAGTGAATTAAAATCAGCAATGGTGCTGACAGGATGCAACTCTATAAAAAATGTTAATAAAAGAATTTTATATTAAATTTACACTAAAGTCACTGAAATATTGTGACTTTTTTTGAATTATTCCATTTCCTTTAGCAGATTGAATTGACAAAAAAAAATCATGTATTATACTAAAATTATGAATATTTAAAATTTTTCTATAAAGATGCAGGGGGTTTTTATAAATGTTTAATAATATTAGTCAAGTACAAGAGTTTATAAAACAAAATAATATTAAATTTATAGATTTTAAAGTAGTAACGTTACCGGGGCGATGGAATCATTTAACTATACCTGTTGAGAGGCTATCAGAAAAGACTTTTTCTGAAGGAATAGGGTTTGATGGATCCAGTTATGGATACTCAACTATAGAGGATTCAGATATGAGGTTTCTTCCTGACATGACAACAGCTTTTGTTGATCCGTATTGCAAGATACCAACTTTAAGTATGATTGCAAATATGTACACTCTTGGAAAAAATGAAGGAAGATTTTCTGGTGATCCGAGATTTATAGCTGAAAAAGCAGAAAAATATATGAGAGAATTGGGAATAGCTGATGAATATGCAATAGGACCTGAATTTGAGTTTTATATATTTGATCACATAAATTATGAAGTTACAAGCCATCATCAAGAGGTTTTCATAGATTCTAAGCAAGCACCATGGAATACCAATAACAAAGAAGAAAATTTTGGATACAAAGCACCTTTCCAAAAAAGTTACCATTTAGGTTTACCTTATGATCTTAATAATGATTTAAGAAGTGAAATATGTTTAAAACTCGAAGAGATGGGCATAGCCGTGAAATACCATCATCATGAGGTGGGATCCGCGGGGCAACTTGAGGTAGAGGTTGAACTAGGTGAAATGACTAAAATGGCTGATGCTACAATGATGGCAAAGTACCTAATTAAAAATGAAGCAGTTGCTCACGGAAAAACAGCTACTTTTATGCCTAAACCATTATTTGGAGAAGCAGGAAGTGGAATGCACGTTCATATGCTTTTAAGAAAAAATGGAAAAAACCTTTTCTTTGATGAAAATGGATATTCTCAAATGAGTGAAACTGCTCTATATTTCATTGGTGGAATATTAAAGCATTCTAAAGCGTTACTTGCATTTACCAATCCATCAACCAATTCATATAAAAGATTAGTACCAGGCTTTGAAGCACCGGTATCAATTTGTTTTGCTACAGGAAATAGAAGTGCAGTAATAAGAATTCCGGGATATATTAAAGATCCAGAAGCTAGAAGATTTGAATTTAGACCATCAGATGCTACGGCAAATCCATACTTAGCATATTCTGCACTACTTATGGCTGGTATTGATGGTATTGAAAATAAAATTGATCCTACGGTAGAAGGTTTCGGACCATATGATGTAAACGTTTTTGATTTGCCTGAGGAAGAAAGAAATAAAATTGAGACATTACCAAGGTCTTTAGATGAGGCACTTGAAGAACTTAAAAAGGATTCTAGCTTCTTATTAAAAGGCAACGTATTTGATGAGCATTTTATTAATACCTGGATTAAGTTTAAATATGAAAAGGAAATAAAAAAGGTAATTCCAGTTCCGTCACCAATAGAATTTCAATTGTATTATGATTTATAATTTCTAGTAGTAAAGATTAAGTAAGTGAGTAATTAGTATTATGTATGTTAAGAGAAAGGGGTTAAATCATGATTAAAAGACTTGATGAGTTAATAGAACTTGCTATAGGTAAAGAAAAAAAAATATTATCAGTAGCTGTAGCACAAGATAGCATAGTTTTAAAGGCGGTGGTAGAAGCAGTTAAACTACAAATTGTTGATGCCATATTAGTTGGTGATGAAGATAAAATAGTGGAAATTGCACTAAGTCAAAATTTAAATCTTGAAAATATTAGAATTGTAAATGAGAAAAACATAATAAAAGCTGCAGTAAAAGCAGTAGAACTTGTATCCAGTGGTGAGGCTCATTTCATCATGAAAGGGATGCTTGGTACTTCTGATTTATTAAAAGCAGTGTTAAACAAAGAAGCCAACTTAAGAGGCAAAGGACTTTTATCACATGTTATGGTTTATGATGTACCTGCTTACCACAAATTATTGTTTTTAACTGATGGAGGCATGGTTACTTGTCCTGAACTTAAAGAAAAAATTGAAATAATTAATAATGCAGTAGATGTGGCACATGCCTTGCAAATAGATATTCCAAAGGTTGCACCTATTTGCGCTGTGGAAGTTGTTAATCCTTCAATGCAGGCAACGGTAGATGCTGCGGCACTATCACTAATGAATAAAAGAGGGCAAATAAAAGGTTGTTTAATTGATGGTCCTTTGGGGCTAGACAATGCAATCTCAAAAGAAGCTGCAGAACATAAGGGTATTATTAGCGATGTAGCTGGTGATAGTGACATTTTACTTGTACCAAATATAGAAGCTGGAAACTTTTTAGGTAAATCTCTTACGTATTTTGCAAAAGCTGAAAGTGCGGGCATTATAGTAGGAGCAAAATGTCCAGTAGTATTGGTTTCAAGGGCTGATAGTGCAAAATCCAAATTATATTCTATAGCTCTTGGAGCAGTGGTAGTTTAAAAATTAAGGTGTTTAACATTTAATAATTGTTAAGTGCTCATGGGGAATACAAGAGGTTCAACAATTAATAATTGTTGAGTACTTATGAGAAAGGCAAGGGGCTAAACAATTGATAATTGTTTAGTGCCCATAAGTAATACAAGGGGGATATAATATATGAAAAAAATAATAATGTCAGGTAATGAAGCAATTGCAAGAGGTGCTTATGAAGCTGGATGCCATATAGCTTCAGCTTATCCAGGAACACCTAGTACAGAAATACTAGAAAATTTCGCGAAATATGAAGGTGTTTATGCAGAATGGGCACCTAATGAAAAAGTAGCATTCGAAGTCGCATCTGGTGCATCTATTGGTGGAGCAAGAACACTCACTACTATGAAGCATGTAGGATTAAATGTAGCTGCTGACCCTTTATTTACAATGGCTTATGAAGGCGTTAACGGAGGATTTGTTGTAGTTACAGCAGATGACCCTGGAATGCATTCCTCTCAAAATGAGCAGGATAATAGATACTATGCACCACATGCTAAAGTAGCAATGGTAGAGCCATCTGATTCACAAGAATGCTTAGACTATATGAAAGTAGCTTATGAAATTAGTGAAAAATTTGATACGCTTGTCTTATTTAGAGTTACTACAAGAGTATGTCATTCTAAATCTGCACTAGAACTTGGAGAAAAAAAATCAGTAGAAGTTAAACCTTACGAAAAGAATATTAAGAAGTACATTATGACGCCAGCGCATTCAAAATCTAAACATTATGAAGTAGAAGAAAGATTAGATGCACTAAGAAAATACTCTAATACTTCACCTTTAAATAGAATAGAAATGGGAGATCCTAAAATAGGAATAATCACCAGCGGTATTTCTTATCAATACTCTAAAGAAGTTTTTGGAGATAGTGCTTGCTACTTAAAAATAGGAATGAGTTATCCTCTTCCAGATGAGATGATTAGAGAATTTGCAGCTAAGGTTGAAAAACTATATATAATAGAAGAGAATGACCCGTATTTAGAAACTGAAATAAAAGCAATGGGAATTGAATGCATAGGAAAAGAAGTAATTCCTATTTGTGATGAATTAAACCCTGACATAATAAGAAAGGCTATTCTAGGTGAAGTTAATGACCTTACTTATAAAACAGATGTACAAGCTCCATCAAGACCACCAGTATTATGCCCAGGTTGCCCACATAGAGGAATCTTTTATGAAGCATCTAAATATAAAGATATAATATCATCTGGTGATATAGGATGCTATACACTAGGCATGGTAGCACCTCTTAGTGTAACAGATACAGTTATATGTATGGGTGCTTCAATTTCAGCAGGTACAGGAATTGAAAGAGCCAATATGGTTGCAAGCAGAGATGATAAAAAAGTTTTTGCCTTTATTGGAGACTCAACTTTCTTCCATTCAGGAATAACAGGCCTTATAAATGCAGTTTATAATAATACCCCGATAGTTACTTGTATTTTGGATAATAGAATTACTGGTATGACAGGACATCAAGAAAATCCTGGTACAGGAAAAACACTTCAAGGAACTCCCGCACCTATGATTGATATTGAACAGTTAGTTCTTGCCTGTGGTATTAAAGCAGAAAATATAAGAGTAGTAGATCCATATAAACTAGATGAGACTAAGAGTGCAGTGAAAGAAGCACATGATAGCACAGAGCCTTTTGTAATCATTACAAAACAACCTTGTGCATTAATTAAGGATGTACTTAAAGCTAGAGCAGGAATTAAATGTGTTATTGATCAAGAAAAATGTAAAAAGTGTAAGGCCTGTTTAAAAGTAGGCTGTCCGGCGATAAAATTCCAAAATGGAGTTGTAACTATAGACGCTACCATGTGTAATGGCTGCGGAATATGTATGCAGGTATGCCCATTTAAAGCTATAGAAAAGGTTGGTGAATAATTATGCGCGAAAATAAAAATGTATTATTTGTAGGTGTAGGTGGACAAGGAACTATTCTAGCATCTAAAATTTTGACAGAAGGACTTTTAAAAAGTGGATATGATGTAAAAATGTCAGAAGTTCACGGCATGGCTCAAAGAGGTGGAAGTGTTACTACTCAAGTAAGATTTGGAGAAAAAATTTATTCACCTCTAATAGAAAAAGGTAAAGTAGATGTAATAGTATCCTTCGAAAAAAGTGAAGCAGCTAGATATTTGCCTTATTTAAAGAAAGGTGGTTATATGGTAGTAAATGATTATGAAATATATCCTATACCAGTTTTAATAGGTAAAGAAAAATATCCTGAAAATGTAAACGAAAGATTAGGTGACGTAGTTAATAACATAATAGTTATTAATGCAGCTGAAATCGCTAAAAATCTTGGGAATATTAAAGCCCAAAATGTAGTTTTACTAGGAGCATTAATTAAAGTACTTAAATTAGAAGATATAAACTGGGAAGAAGTTATTAGTGATATAGTACCTCCTAAAGCTGTAGAAATAAACAAGAAGGCATTTAGTGCAGGTATGGATGTTCAATAATTAACGGTGTAACTTTAGTGAATTTTTAATAAGAAATAGGGGCTTTGGGTTAAAGCTCTTGTTTCTTATTTTTCATTGTAATTTACTTAATAATGCAAATATATATTTTAAATTGCGCACTAAGCAGAAAATAGTATATTTTTGTGGGATATTTCTGAAAATTTGATATAATATAAATAAAGGTTCTACACCAGAGAGCGATAAGAGGCAAAATAATTGTTTCGTGCTCCAGAGGACTACGAGGGGGAAATAAAAATGCCAATATACTCACCAGCATCTAAAGAAATATTAGAAATTATAAAGCAATATACAAAAAAAGGTGAAGTCGTTAAGATATTTGACCCTTTAGAATATAATAATATATTATATAGAGAAATTACATTTTCTAAAAAACTATTTAGAAATTTTCGAAAAGAAAATTTGGGGTATCTTTATATTAATGAAAAAAATGAAATCGTAAATGAAAAATCACTACAAGAAAGACTGGCAAAACTAGCCTATTTTTCAGATGTATTTTATAATACAGAAAGCAGAATTTGTATAGTAAATGCATTTCAAGAGGATGGTGCAATTGAAAAGGATAAGAAGGATTATAAATTAGTGGAGGCGGGTTTAGATTTCTTAACTAAAGAAGGAATTGTGGACTCAGAACAAGTTAAACAAGTTGTTATTAAATTGCCTAGTGTTAGAAAAAATAACAATGCGGTTTTAAAACAACTTATGGCTAAAGCAGGGGAGTATAAAACAGAAAAAAAATATTTTAATGCGCATATGCTAGAAGAACTATTACCGATATATAGAGAGGCTTTAAGTATAAATCTACAAAAGATAAAATTGATAGACTCTGGAAGTGGATGTTATTCAAATATTAAAAAAACTGCAGAAAAAAAGAGAAAACAGATGTCCATTAGATTTAATCATAAACTAACGCAGCCATTAATGAAGATAATTTATATGATGGGGTATTTTAATAAATTGGTTGATACTTGCATTATCATAAGTAAAATGTCAGACACTGAATATTTTAAGTACTTAGGCACTATTGAAAAAGAAAACATTGATTATAGAGTAAATTTAAATAGAAGCAAAAAGAACTCCTAATTTGGAGTTCTTTTTATATTTATTCAACAGTTATATAGACAGCATCTTCTTCGCGAACGACTTTTATATATTCAACTTCTGGATCTTCAGTTCCTTGAACATATAGTCCAGTTGCTTTTAATTTTTCAACATAATCTATAATCTCTTGAGTTATTCTCTCACCAGGGCAAAGTATTGGAATACCAGGTGGATAAGCCATTAAAAATTCTCCGCTTATCATGCCCACACTTTTTTTAATTTCTACAGCAGTATTTACACTGTTGAAAGCCTCACGAGGAATCTGAACTTGCTCTGGAATACTAGGAATATCAATAAAATCGGATTTTTTTATGCCTTTGCCATAGTATTCATTGCTTATTTCTCTTAAAGCTGTAAGTAATTTCTCCATTCCCTCTTCAGTATCACCAAAGGAACCAACTGCAAGTATGTTATAAAGATCAGATAATTCCATTTGTATATGATATTTGTTAGAAAGTATCATATCTAAGTCATAACCTGTTATACCTAAATCTCTACAGGTTATTGTGATTTTAGTTGGATCAATAGCGAAAGCACCAAGACCATCTAAGACCTCTTCACCAAAACAATAAAGTCCTGGAATTTTGTTTACTTCACTTCTTACATAATTGGATAAATCAATAGTTTTCTCTAAAAGCTCTTCGCCATGCAATGCAATTTGTCTTCTTGCACAATCCAGTGATGCCATTAGAATATAGGAAGGTGAAGTTGTGTGCATTAAGTTTATTAGTTGCTTAACCCTAGCTGGGCTAACAAGATTCGAATTAACATGGAGCATAGAGCTTTGCGTTAAGGAACCAATAATTTTATGAGTACTTTGACAGCATATATCTGCACCAGCTTCCATGGCAGACATTGGTAATCTATCATTAAATTTAAGATGAGGTCCATGAGCTTCATCAACTATAAGAGGAATGTCGTACTCGTGAACAATATCTGCAATGCTCTTAATATCAGTGGAAACTCCATAATATGTTGGATTAATTATAAGTACTGCTTTTGCATCAGGATTTTCCTTTAAGGTTGCTTCTACTGTCTCGGGTGAAACTCCATGAGCAACACCTATTTTTTTATCTAGTTCTGGTTGCATATAAACTGGGACAGCACCGGCAAGTATTATGCCACCGGTTATAGATTTATGAACATTTCTAGGCACAATTATTTTTTCGCCAGATCCAACTACAGACATAATCATAGCTTGAATAGCACCTGAAGTACCATGAACTGAGAAAAATGAAGCATCAGCACCATAAGCATCTGCCGCTAATTCTTGAGCCTTTTTAATAGGTCCAGTTGAGTGATGAAAAGAATCAACAAGTTTAAAAACTGTAACGTCAATTTTAAAAGGGTTATCCCCCATAAAACTTCTAAACTGTTCATCGGCTCCTATTCCTTTTTTATGGCCAGGTACGTGCAGCGGCAAGGTATCTCTGTTAACATATTCCATTAGAGCATCAAATAATGGAGTTTCATTTTGATTTAATCTATACAATTTATACACCCCTTTCAAAGGAACTTATACTAAGGTACATTCAAATAAATGTGGAGTAAGTATATTATTTTATTTATTTTTATGTTCCAAATATTAAAAATTATTTTTTAAAATATATTCATTCAAACAATTTATAATTATAAAGGATAAAATATGCAAATGCAATAATAATTTAAAATAAAAACAAACGCTGCAGTATATTATGTAGATTTTTCTAAAATAATATTAAAAACAACAAAACAGGTAAAGATTGGTTATTGATAAAAAGTCACTTCTATTTGTATTGCTATGATAGTATAATGTGAGATAATAATTAAAAATTGTTATCTGTTTTTAGGAATTCAAGGAGGTTAATATATGATGTACAGAGAAAAATATAAAAGTTGGATTAACTCTAATTCCATAAATTTAGAATTAAAGAGTGAGTTAGAACATTTAGTAGATGAAAAAGAAATTGAAGATAGATTTTATAAAGATTTAGAGTTTGGTACAGGAGGACTAAGAGGGGTAATGGGTGCAGGAACAAACAGAATGAATATACATACCATAGGCAAAGCTACTCAAGGCCTGGCAGACTATTTAAATTCAAAATATAAGGATAATATATCAGTCAGTATTGCTTATGATTCAAGAAATATGTCAAAGGAATTTGCAGGAGCTGCTGCAAAAACACTTTGTGGTAATGGCATTTTTGTTAATTTATTTGAGCACTTAACACCAACTCCGATTTTATCTTATGCTGTCCGCGAACTAAAGTGTAAAGCAGGTATTGTTATTACTGCTTCGCATAATCCTAAAGAGTATAATGGATATAAAGTTTATGGGGATGACGGTGGACAAGTTACTGATGAGGTTGCAAATGAAATTATAACCTGTGCAGGGAGAATAAAAGATTTTTCTAAAGTGAAAACTATGGAGATTTCTAAAGCTAAAATAAATGGAATTCTAAAAATTATTGGAGAAAGTCTTTATTTATCATACATTACTAAGGTTAAGAATTTAACTATGAGAAAAGACTTAGTTTCGCAATGTGCCAAGGATTTAAAAGTAATTTATACGCCTATTCATGGTTCAGGAAATGTACCTGTGAGAAGAGTTTTAAATGAACTTGGTTATGATAATGTATTTGTTGTAAATAAACAAGAAATGCCAAATGGAAATTTTCCAACAGCACCATACCCTAATCCAGAGGATCCAAAGGTATTTACATTAGCTCTTGAAATGGCAAAAGACATTAATCCAGACATAATTTTTGGAACAGACCCTGATTGTGATCGAATCGGAGTAGTAGTCAAAGATAAAAAGGGTCAATATAAAGTTCTTACAGGAAATCAGACGGGCGTATTATTAAGCAATTATATTTTAAAATCATTGTGTGAAACTAGTAAGTTACCTAACAATGGTGTGGTAATAAAAACCATTGTTACTACAGATATGGTAGAGGCCATTGGAAAAAAATATAATGTTGAAGTATTAGATGTGCTAACAGGATTTAAATATATTGGAGAAAAAATTAAAGAGTTTGAGCTGAAAGGTAAAAAAGAATTTATATTTGGGTTTGAAGAAAGTTTTGGATATTTAGCTGGAAATTTTGTACGTGATAAAGACGCAGTTATAGCAGCAATGCTAATTTGTGAGATGACACTTTACTATAAAAATAAAGATAAGAGTTTGTACGATGCACTGATAGATATTTATAATGAACATGGATATTACGAAGAAAGTTTAGTTTCAATAGAACTAAAAGGAAAAGATGGTGCAGAAAAAATAAGTAATATACTAGAACATTTAAGGTCTTCATTGAAGGAAAACCTAGGAAAAAATAAAATTGTAAAAAAAATGGACTATAGATCTGGGTTAGAAGTGGATTTAATAATGCATAGTCAGAAAATAATAGAACTTCCAAAATCAAATGTATTAAAGTTTGTTTTGGAGGATGGTTCTTGGTTTGTAGCTAGGCCTTCTGGTACTGAACCAAAAATGAAAATTTATTTATCTGTTAAAGGAAACTCTATAGAAGATACAGCTGAAAAAATAATTCAGCTCAAAGAAAATGTTATGTCAATAGTTAATGATTCATACATAAATTAAAAACTTTATATTAATATAAGCCTAAATGCCACTACTGCGGTTTACAAATTACCCTCAGTATATTATTATTAAGACTAGTACCTGTAGTATAAATATTTAAGATTAGTAGGAAGGTGTAAGCATGGACATAAAAACATATTTTTCGGAAAAATTATCAGCACTTCTTTTTTTAGAAATTAAGAAGAATAGTAAAATCAATGATTTTGTCATTTTAGATGACATATACTTCCCAGTGAGAACTAATGAGATAATAGAAAAAGTAAAGAAAAAAGAGGATTTTGATAATATACCAGTTAATCTATTTATTGAAGGGATGTTTTATGTTTTAGGAGCAGATGAACACTTTAAATATACTGACGAGTATAAAAAAATTATAAATATTATTCCAAATTCAATAGGATTTATTAAAGGTGTAGTCTTTAAAGAAATCCAAAATGAAAATTATGAAGAAGCATATATTATTTTAAAAGGGTTATTGACTATAGAAGAAAATACTGAAAATTACGATAAGATTTTTTTGCTCGTGGATAAATTAAGATCCACGAATAGCATGTTCAAGCAGGAACAATTAAAGCTTATAGAAAAGGCTAAAAAAATCACTAATTACAGTAATCCATATCTATATGAGTCATTAGTTTTTAATAGTGAAATGGACCATGATGCAGCGTACATTGCTATAAATAAATATGTTGAAAGTGGTGGAGAACTAACAGCAGAGGTAATTGAACACAAAAACAATTTGAAAACTATAGCAAGTTTTCAAAAGGCAAAGGAACTAATACCCACAAGTCCTAAAGATGCACTCCAAATTTTAATACCACTAATGGAACAATTAGGAGATAGACCAGATATATATTATCACAGTGCTGTAGCTTATAGAATTCTACAAAATTATGAGAAGGCTATATACTATTTGAATGAGGCAGAAGCAATAGAAAATGATTTAATTGAGGTAGTAATTGAGTATGGAATTAACTATGCATGTCTTGAAAATTACGAGCTTGCCATAAGGTATTTTAGGGAGGCATTTGAGGTTACAAAATCCATAGAGGTATGTACAAATCTTATTATGTGCTATATAAATATTAAAGACTTTGATAATGCTAGAGTGCATTTAGATATGGCTAAAAAAATAGCTCCACTAGATGAAATTGTAATTCAGTTAGAAGATTTATTGGCTGATAGTAAATAATTGTAGTACTTAGATAACATTGTAAAAAAAGCCAAGTAAAAAAGGCTTTTTTTTGCGCAATAACTTAATTTAATATTTTTTATAATGGTATTAAATAAATATCATGGAAAGCATTAAAGAAAATCAAAAAATAACCGAAGAAAATAGCAATGTATTTATGTGAGGAGTGTTTTAAATTGAAAAAATTTTTATCGGTAATTATATTAACAGTCAGTCTTATTATTTTATGCCCAAAATCTGCATCAGCTTTGGAAAAACCTGATGTATCATTTGTTGGAGTTTCACATTCACCATTAATAGAAGGTGACAAAGAGAAGTTTTATATAACTTCCAAGAATGCACAGGAAGTTCAGTATAAAATATTTTTATATGAAGAAAATACAAAGCTATGGACAGAACTTACATCAGGTTATACAGGATTTGTAAATGCACAAATTCCCTATGAGATAAGCCCCAAAAAAATATTTAAGTTAGGAAAGTATAAAGTATCTATTTGGGCAAGAGCAAAAGGTTCAAATGCAGATTATGATAGTTTTTACGTAGCAAATCTAAATTGTGTTAATAGAGATGATAATAATAGGGTATATTTAGATGGAGATATTCAAACTTCCAAAGACGAATACATGTTGGGTGACAAGGTTGAAATAAATGGCATCGAAAATATTAGTGGTATGCAAGCACCCTATAAATATAAGTTAAATGTTTATAACGCCACAAAGAATCAATGGACAACCCACCTTACCGATTATTCTGAGGGCAAAATCCTGTGGCAGCCTACAGAAGTAGGGATATATGTTATAGATGTTTGGGCTATGTCTGCAAATTCTACACTTTGGGCTAAAGTTGCTAAGGATACTCATGCAGCAGCCTATGAAGGCTGGAAGTTAAAAGTAATAAATATTACTAAGTCTAATACTAGTTTAACAAATTATAATTATTCCCTAGATAATATAACAGATATTCAGTATGGACTAAAGGCTTCAGTAACAGATACATCTGGTAAATGGATACTGGCAAATAGGAATGAAATAAAGTACTATATGGATCCTAGGAATTTTTTAAATGGAGAAGGAAAGTATCAGTTTTTAAAACTAAATTATACTAAAGGAATTTCTGTTAATGATATTAATAGTGTTTTGCAAGGGAAAGGAGTATTAAGTGGAAAGGGACAAGCATTCTCAGATTCTTGTGCAACATATAATGTTAGTCCGGCATATTTGATATCACATGCTTTTTTGGAAACTGGATATGGTAAATCTAGTTTAGCAAGTGGAGTTATAGTAACACAAGTAAAGGGGAAACCTGTATCTCCTAAGGTAGCCTATAATATGTTTGGTATTGGGGCATATGACGCAGACCCTACAAGACTGGGTAGTGAATATGCATATACAAATGGTTGGTTTAGCGTTGGACAAGCAGTTGATGGGGGCGCAAATTGGATTTCTAAATATTATATCAATAATTCGAGTAATAGCCAAAACACCTTATATAAAATGAGATGGAATCCAGGCATTGCAGGAACACATCAATACGCAACGGACATAGGTTGGGCTAATAAACAAACAAAAAGTATAAAAACTATTACAGATAGTTTTTCAAATAGTAATTTGTATTTTGATGTTCCTAATTACATATATTAAATAGTAATTTAATAAAAATAAAGAACAACCAGCAATTATTAATTGCTCTGGTTGTTCTTTATTTTTGAAGCATCGCAGATGATGATTTAATTAGATTAAACAGCTATATGTTGAGAAAATATAAATAAATAGTTAATAAACTCCATTTAATTATACAAAAACAAGGTTTTAGGATATAATAATACATGCAAAGATATCTCATAATAGAAGTAGAAAAAATATGTTGAATAATTTTAGAAATGAGGTAAAATGATTAAGGAGAATGGCAAAGGATTTAAAACTAAATAGAGGATGTGAACTTCATGAAAACTGATAGAAGGGTTTTTGCGGTGGATATTGTTTGTGTTTTGGCATCATTATATATATCTCTACTGTTGAAATTTGATTTTAATATCCCCGGTAAAGACCTTCAATTTTTTAAACTTTCAATTGTTCCAGTGCTAATTTTAATAATAGGCTTTAATAAAATATTCAAATTGTATCGAAGTATATGGAAATATGCTTCTATCAAAGAGTTGTTTTCTATAGTATATTCAATATCCCTGGCAAATGTAGCATTTGTAATTTATAGTTATTTAGTTAGTTATATCTTATTTAAAAGTGCCTACTATAGATTCCCTTTTACTGTGCATATTATATTTTGGCTTCTATGCATAATTACCTTAGGTGGAATTAGAATTATATATAGAATATCAGAGCAAAAAAAAGGAGAAAATAAGCAGTGTGATAATAACGTAAACATTCTTATTGTAGGTGCGGGCGATGCAGGTGCACTTTTAGTAAAAGAGATTAGTAAGCATAGCGAACTTAAATATTATATTGTTGGATTAATTGATGATGATTCTTCTAAAAAGGATAAAATAATCAATGGCATTAAGGTATTAGGTGGTAGAGATAAGATAATTTCCATTTGCCAGCAAGAGGCCGTTGAGGAAATAATTATTACCATGCCTTCAGCAGATTTTAAAACCAAAACAGAAATACTAAACATCTGCAAAAAGACTAAATGCAAGTTAAAAACAATTCCTGGTATTTATGAAATTGTAGATGAAAAAGTAAACATTAGTGAGCTTCGCGATGTAAATATTGAAGATCTTTTAGGAAGAGATCCAGTTAAATTAAGTACCGAAGATATTGATAAATATATTAAAGGTAAAACAATATTAGTTACAGGTGGTGGAGGTTCTATAGGTTCTGAACTATGCAGGCAAATTGCTAAGTTTAACCCTAAAAAACTAATAGTTTTGGACATTTATGAAAACAATGCTTATGACTTACAGATGGAGCTTAACTACGAATTTCCGCAGTTAAATAAAGAGTTTATTATTGCATCTGTTAGAGATATTGATAGATTAAAAGAAATTTTTGAAAATCATAAACCGGATGTAGTATTCCATGCAGCGGCTCACAAACATGTGCCACTTATGGAGAATAACCCAGCAGAAGCTATTAAGAATAATGTAATAGGAACTTATAATGTGGTAAAATGTAGTCATGAAGCTGGTGTTAAGAGATTTGTTCAAATTAGTACAGATAAAGCGGTAAATCCTACAAATATTATGGGAGCCACTAAGAGATTTTGTGAACTCATAATTCAGGCCTTTGATACAATTAGCGACACTGAATATGTGGCTGTAAGATTTGGTAATGTTTTAGGAAGTAATGGTTCAGTAATACCATTATTTAAAAAACAAATAGCTCATGGGGGACCGGTAACAGTTATGCACCCTGATATAAATAGGTTCTTTATGACAATACCAGAAGCTGCACAATTAGTTATTCAAGCTGGAGGCATGGCAAAGGGTGGAGAAATATTTGTTTTAGATATGGGTGAGCCTGTAAAAATAGTTGATTTAGCAAGAGGGTTAATAACTCTTTCAGGGCTTGAACCAGATGTAGATATAAAAATTGAATTTATTGGACTAAGACCAGGAGAAAAACTTTATGAAGAGCTTCTTATGGATGAAGTAGCATTAACATCCACTTCACATAATAAAATTTACGTTGAAAAACCTATTGGAAATGATATAGATTTTATTGAAAAATCTATTGAAGATTTTAAAAATGTGGTAGGAAGAGATAAAGAAGCTGTATTTGCTTTAATGGAAGAAAAAGTTCCTACTTATAAAAGGAAGATGAACTAAAAAAACTGATTTAATTAGACCTTTAAGGTTATAGGAGGTAATAAAATGTCTCAATATAAAGACGAATTATTGTTAAAATTAAAAAATAAAACAGCTAAACTTGGTGTAGTAGGCCTGGGCTATGTGGGATTGCCACTAGCTGTAGAAAAGGCTAAGGTAGGATATGAAGTAATAGGCTTTGATGTTCAAGATAAAAAGGTTCAAATGGTAAATGAAGGACGTAATTACATTGGAGATATTGTAGATTCAGATTTAAAGGCATTAGTGGAAGAAGGAAAATTGAAAGCAACTACAGATTTTAGCTTTGTTGCTGACGTTGATACAGTATGTATTGCGGTACCTACACCACTAGATTTATATAAACAACCAGATTTATCATATGTAGTGGATTCAACTAAAAGTGTAGCTAAATATTTGCATAGGGGAATGCTTGTAGTACTTGAAAGTACTACATACCCAGGAACAACTGAAGAAGTTTTAAAACCAATTCTAGAAGAATCAGGTTTAAAATGTGGAGTAGACTTTTTCCTCGCATTCTCTCCTGAACGAATTGATCCAGGTAATAAAGAATTTAATACAAAAAACACTCCAAAGATAGTTGGAGGATGTACTAAAGAATGTACCGAAGTTGCAGGGATGTTATACAGAAGTGTGCTAGAGGGAGATATAATGGAAGTGTCTTCTCCAGCAGTAGCTGAAATGGAAAAAATTCTTGAAAACACTTTCAGAAATGTAAATATAGCGCTAGCAAATGAAATGGCTATTTTGTGTAAAAGAATGAATATTGATATTTGGGAAGTAATAGATGCAGCGAAAACTAAACCTTATGGTTTTATGCCATTCTACCCAGGTCCAGGACTTGGTGGGCATTGTATACCACTTGATCCATTCTACCTTGAGTGGAAGGCAAAAGAGTTTGATTATCATACAAAATTAATAGAAGCTTCAGGTATAATTAATGATTATATGCCTGAATTTGTGCTTGAGAATGTTATGAAGCTTTTAAATGGTCAAAAAAAGGCATTAAATGGAGCAAAAGTTCTTCTTATGGGTGCAGCTTATAAGAAAGATATAGATGATATGAGAGAATCACCAACATTAAAGGTTATTGATCAATTAGAAAAGAATGGTGCAGACATTATGATAAACGATCCATTTATCCCAAAATTCAGCCATAAAGGCAAAGAATACATAACTGTAAATTGGGAAAAAGAAATAACAAATGCAGATATAGTGATAATAACTACGGATCATAGTTCTTACGATTATGAACAAATTGTAGCTAAAGCTAGTTTATTATATGATACTAGAAACGCGACAAAGCATGTTGTAAATAATAGAGAAAAAATTAATAAACTTTAAGAGTAAATGAAATAATGCGCAAAAAAATTATGGCATGCAAACATTGTAAACTATTTTATAATGTTGCATGCCAAAATTCTAACAAATCATCAAGGAGGAATTCAAATGAAAAAATTAAAGGTAGCAATAATAGGATGTGGGAGAATATCTTACAAACATATAGAGGCTATAACTCAAAATAAGTCAGAAATCCAGCTTACAGCAGTTTGCGATGTGGTGGAAGATAATGCATCTTCCAAAAGAGATGAGTACATAAAAGCACTAGGAGAAAATGCTGATGTAAAAGTCTATACAGATTATAAAGAAATGCTTGAAAAAGCTGATATAGATATGGTTTCTATAGCTACTGAAAGTGGATATCATCCGGAAATAGCTATATATTGCATGAATAGAGGTAAACATGTACTTGTGGAAAAACCCATGGCGCTATCTACTCAAGATGCAGATAGAATGATTCAGTGTGCAAGTAAAAACAATGTAAAACTTTGTGTTAGTCATCAAAATAGATTTAATGAGCCAATACAAAAACTCAGAGCAGCAGTGGAAGAAAATAGATTCGGAAAATTAGTTAATGGAACAGCAAGAATCCTTTGGAATAGAAATATGGGATATTACACTCAAGCACCTTGGAGAGGAACATGGGAACTGGACGGTGGTACACTAATGAATCAATGTATTCACAATATTGATTTATTACAATGGATGATGGGCGGAGAAATAGACACTGTTTATGCCCAGTGTGATACTTTCCTTCGAGATATAGAAGCTGAAGATTTTGGAGCAATAATGATAAGATTTAAAAATGGAGCTATAGGTATAATTGAAGGTTCTGCTTGTGTATATCCTAAAAATTTAGAAGAGACATTAAGCATCTTTGGTGAAACTGGTACAGTTTGTATAGGAGGACTTGCAGTTAATTCAATTGAAACTTGGAAATTTGCGGATAATATAGATACTGAGCAGGAAATATTAAGTCAGCAGAAAGGCGACCCTGATTCAGTATATGGCTTTGGACATACACCACTATATAAAGACATGGTAGATGCTATAAATATGGATAGACAACCTCTCATAAATGGAGAAGAAGGTAAAAAAGGTATGTCTATTATACTTGCTGCTTATAAATCAAGACTTACAGGGCTTCCAGTTAAATTCCCAATGGGAGAGTTCTCAACAATGCAAATGAAAAAATAATTTTAGAAATATCATATGAAAAGGAGTTAATTTCATGAATTATGTTTCAGAGAAAAGCAAAATTGGCAATAATGTAACAATGGGACATTTTGTAGTAATAGATGATGAGGTAGTTATAGGAGATAATTGTGTTATAGGTAGTAATGTGGTTATACACACTGGAACTAATATTTCAGGCAACGTTAGAATAGATGATAATACGGTAATAGGTAAACAGCCTATGAGATCCGTAAACAGCATTTTCAAAGATGAAGAAAAATTGCTTCCAGCTAAAATAAGCGAAGGTTGCCTTATAGGGGCAGGGGTAATTATTTATTGTGGTTGCACAATTGGAGAGAAAACACTTATTGCGGACACTGCTGTAATAAGAGAAAATGTAACCCTAGGTTCAAAAACAATTATTGGTCGCGGAACAACTATTGAAAATTTCTGCAGCGTTGGGTCTAACTGCAAAATACAAACTAATGTATATTTAACAGCTTATTCCCAGGTTTGCGATTATGTATTTATTGCCCCTTGTGTTACAACTTCTAATGATAATTATGCGGCTCGTTCTAATGAAAGGTTCGGAAAATTTAAAGGAGTAACTATAAAAAAAGGCGGAAGAATTGGAGCTGGAGCAGTTATTCTCCCAGGTAAAATTATACACGAAGATGCGTTAGTAGCAGCAGGTAGTGTAGTTACAAAAGACGTGGAAGCAGGAACAATAGTAGTTGGAAATCCTGCTAAAGTGCTTCGAGCTGTACCAGAGGATCAATTGCTTAAAAATCAATAAAAGGAAGTAAATATGGGAAATTTTAATTTTAGAAATTTAGAAAAAAATGAATATGAAATGTGGGATGCATTTGTAGACAAATCTCCACAAGGATGCATATTTGCTAAAAGCTTTTGGTTAGATGCAGTAGGTTCAAAGTATGATATACTAGGCTGCTTTGATAAAGGCGATAGAATGGTTGCAGGTATGCCCATAACTCAAAATGAAAGTGGATATATAACTATGCCAAAGCTTACCCAAACCTTGGGCATAGTTTTTACTGATTTTTCAGAAATGAAGTATGTAAAGAGAATTTCTAAAGAAAAAGATATAATTATGGATTTTGTAGATAATATTCCTAAATTTAAAAATTTTGATTGTTCATTTCACTATAATTTTACTAATTGGATGCCCTTTATGTGGAAGGGGTATAATGAGCAAACTAGGTACACTTATGTAATAGAAGGTATTCAAAATATAGAAGTGGTCCGGGGTGAGTTTGCAGATAAAACTAAGTCAGTTATTACTAAAGCAGTAAATCATAATTTAAAGGTTATGGATAACTTGACTCTATCTGATATGTATAGTATGCTGAAAAAAACTTTTGATCGGCAAAATATGAAGGTGCCTTTTGATTTTGAGTGGTTTGGGAGATTTGATGCTATAATAAATAAAAACAATGCAAGAAAGATGTTTTTCACAGTGGACGCACAAAACAACCTTCATGCTGCGCTTTATCTTGTGTATGATAAAAACTGCGCATATTATCTATTAGGTGGTGCAGACCCAGAATTTAGAAGTAGTGGAGCCATGTATTTAAATGTGTTTGAAGCTATAAAATATTCTGCGGGCTTTACGGATAAATTTGATTTTGAAGGTTCGGTAGTTCCACAAATAGAAAGCATGTTTCGCTCCTTTGGAGCTACGCAAAAACAATACTTTAGAATAATTAAAAACAATTCAATTATTCTAAATATGAAACAAGATATAAGAAAATACGGAAAAATCATACTTAAAAGGGGATAATTATGTATAAGAATAAAAGATTTCTTGCTATTATTCCAGCAAGAGGTGGTTCAAAAGGTATACCAAATAAGAACGTAATGGCTATATGTGGTAAACCACTTATAGCTTATACAATAGAAGCAGGAAAGAAATCTAAATACATAGATGAAATAATTGTATCAACAGATAGTGATGTCATAAAGGTAATAGCACAGCAGTATGGTGCTGTGGTTCCTTTTTTAAGACCAGAGGAATTATCAAGTGATAGTGCAAAATCTATAGATGTGGTAATACATGCAATAGATTTTTATAAAAATAATAATATAGATTTTGATTACGTAATATTATTACAGCCAACATCACCCTTAAGAACTTTTGAACATCTGGATAAAGCTATAGAAAAAATTATTGAGTCTAACAGAACTTCATTAGTTAGTGTTTGTGAAGCTGAGGAAAATCCTATTCTTATGAGAAATATAGAAAATGATAAATTAAAAGAAGTCATAAGTTTTGAGGGAACAAATCTAAGGCGTCAAGACTTACCTACTTTTTATATATTTAATGGTGCACTATATATAAATTCAACAGATATGTTAGTGGATGAAAAGAAATTTGTTAATGAAGATACAATCCCTTATGTAATGGACAAGGAAAGTTCTGTAGATATTGACACAATGCTAGATGCAAGACTTGTAGAACTGATAATAAAGGAGAGTATGGATGTTTAAGATAGATGGTAAAATTATAGGCGATGGAAATCCAGCCTTTATTATTGCAGAGGCTGGGGTTAATCACAATGGAGATATAAATGTAGCAAAAAAGCTGGTGGATGAAGCTGTACTTGCGGGAGTTGATGCCATAAAATTTCAGACTTTTAAGACTGAAAAATTAGTCACGGGTTATGCAGAGATGGCAGAGTATCAAAAGAATAATATAGGCAAAGATGACTCCCAGTTCAATATGTTAAAGAAACTAGAACTTTCATATGAAAACTTTATAGAAATACAAAAATATTGCATACACAAGAAAATTATGTTTTTATCTACACCTTTTGATTTTGAAAGCGCTGATTTTTTATTATCTATAGGTATGGAGGCTTTTAAAATAAGTTCAGCGGATTTAACGAATATTCCATTTTTAGAGCATATAGCAAGATTTAATAAACCTATAATTTTATCTTCTGGCATGGCAACACTATCAGAGATAGAAGATGCAATAAATGCAATTTATTGCATAGGGAATAAAGAAGTAGCAGTGCTCCACTGTACTTCAAATTATCCAGCTAAACTTCAAAGTGTTAACTTAAATGCAATGAATACCATAAAAAATGCTTTTAAAATTGTGTCGGGGTATTCTGACCACACACAAGGTATAACAATAACTATAGCCGCAGCTGCTATGGGAGCAAATATAATTGAAAAGCATTTTACCTTAGATAAGTGCATGGAAGGTCCAGACCATAGTGCATCTCTCAGTCCTCTAGAGCTAAAAGACATGGCTACAGCAATCAGAAATGTAGAAATGGCACTTGGAAGTGGTATTAAGATGTACAATGCTAGTGAAGTAGATACTATGAAGGCAGCCAGAAAAAGTATAGTAGCGGCTAGAGATATAAATGCAGGAGAGAGTATAAGTTTAATAGATTTAGATTACAAAAGGCCAGGAACAGGGCTTTCACCTAAATTCTATTTGGATATTGTTGGTAAAAAAACTAACAGAGATATTAAAATGAATGAGCAAATAGCCTTTAATATGGTGGAATAAAAATGAGCCAAATTACTTCATCTTGATATAGGATAGGAGATTAAATATGAAAAGAAAAATAGCAGTAATAACGGGTACGAGAGCAGATTATGGTATATTTTATCATGTTCTTAAAGAAATAGAAAAACATGTGGCATTGGATCTTAATCTTATTGCCTGTGGTATGCATCTATGCCCTGAATTTGGAATGACTATAAACGAGATAGAAAAAGATGGTTTTGAAATAGCGGATAAGTTTGAAACAATCCTAGCTTCTGACACAGGCGCCTCTATGGCTAAATCTATAGGGCTTTCCATTATAAGTATGGCACAGTGCTTTGATAGAATAAAACCAGATGTGGTATTAATACTTGGTGATAGAGGAGAAATGCTTGCGGCAGCCACTGCAGCTATTCATATGAATATTCCTGTGGCTCATATTCATGGAGGGGAAGTAACTGGAACCGTAGATGAATCTGTAAGACACGCTATAACTAAACTTTCTCATATTCATTTTCCCGCTAATGAGGATAGCAAACAAAGAATCCTTAAACTAGGTGAGAGGGAAGAAAATATTTTTGTAGTAGGGGCTCCAGGTCTTGATTACATTAAAAAAACAGTGTTTTTATCAAGAAGTGTAATGCTAGAAAGATTTAAATTAGAAGATGATAAGATATTTTTACTTACCCAGCATCCAGTAACTACAGAACGTGACATGGTGGAGTGGCAAATAAGAGAAACACTAGATGCGATTGTAGAACTTGGGTATCAAACTATAGTTTCATATCCAAACAGTGATAATGGCGGACGTGAAATTATAAGGGTTATTGAGGAATATAGAGCTAAATATCCTTTCTTAAAGGTATTTAGAAATTTAAGTCAAGTAGAGTACCTAAGCTTTTTAGAAATAGCAGATGTAATGATAGGGAATTCATCTTCAGGTATAATTGAAGCTCCTAGCTTTAAGTTGCCTGTGGTAAATATAGGATCAAGGCAGGGTGGAAGATTAAGAGCCTGCAATATAATAGACATACCTTACGGTAAAGATGCCGTAAAGGCAGGAATTAAAAGCGCACTAGAAGATGAGAGCTTTAACAAACAATTAGAAACCTGCATAAATCCTTATGGTGATGGTAATGCCAGTGGTAAAATAGCGCAAATTTTAAGTGAGATAGTCCTAGATAGGGAACTTATACAAAAAAGAATAACTTACTAGTTGGGGTGATATTATGGAGAAAATCGTACTTGTAGGTGCAGGTGGTCATTGCAAGGTTATTATAGACATTATAAAAAGTACTTCTAAATATGATATAGTGGGTGTAACGGACAAAGCTTATGCATGTGGTGAAGAAGCCCTTGTATTAGATATACCTATAATAGGTGATGACAGCATTTTAAAAGAGCTATACAATACTGGAGTAAAAAATGCCTTTGTATGTGTTGGTGCACTTCAAAATATTGTGCTTCGAGATAAGATATACATGGAACTTTTGGCTATAGGCTTTAATATACCCGCACTTATACATAAGGGTGCAATAGTTTCTCCTTATGCAAATGTAGCCTTTGGAACTTGCGTAATGGCTGGAGTCATAATTAATCCAGGTGCATTCATAGAAGAGAATTGTATAATAAACACTGGTGCAGTAATCGAGCATGATTGCAAAGTGCAAAGAAATACCCATATCTCACCTAGGGCTTCTATAGCCGGAGGGGTGAATGTTGGCTGTAATACTCATATAGGTATGGGTAGTTCTATAATTCAATCAGTACAGATAGGGAATAATGTAATTATAGGAGCCGGAGCTGTGGTTATTGAAAATATAGTAGATAATGTAGTTGCAGTAGGAATTCCAGCAAAAATTATAAAGCGCAGGTGATATTATGAAATTTTCAATTGATAAATATTGTATAGGAGCTAGTTCTACAATAAAAGAAGCTATGGTGGTTATAGATAAAAACTTAACTGGTGGAGCTCTAGTTGTAAATGAAAATAATGAACTGGTGGGGACTATTACAGATGGCGATATTAGGCGGGCTATACTTAAAGAGGCTAGTATAAGTGATAGTATAGAAAACACATATTTTAAAAATTTTAAATTTGTAACAGAAGAGCATAGTAAAAAGAAAGCAAAAGAATATATGCTAAGCAATAAGATAAGACAGGTACCTGTTATTGATAAAGATAAAAAGCTTATAGACTTATACTTTTTAGATGATATAATCTCTTATGAGAAAAAGGATAATTATGTTTTTATTTTGGCGGGAGGTCTAGGTACTAGGTTAAGACCATTAACAGAAACAGTACCGAAACCTATGCTAACAGTTGGTGATAAACCCATATTGGAGCTTATAATAGAACAATTTAAAGAATATGGTTTTACAAACTTTATTATTTCACTTAATTATAAAGGAGAAATAATAGAGGATTACTTCAAAAATGGAAGTGAATTTGGCGTAAAGATAGAATATATTAAAGAAACTAAAAAACTAGGCACAGCAGGTTCAATAGCCTTAGTAAAAGAAAAATTCACCAAACCGTTTATAGTTATAAATGGCGATATACTAACAGGAATTGATTTTGAAAAATTTTTAAATCATCATATAAAAAACAACTTCAATATAACAGTAGGCGTTAGAAATTATGAAATTAATGTTCCTTATGGAGTATTAGTTACGGATAATATGCTTATAGAGTCTTTGGAAGAGAAGCCTACATATAAATTTCATATTAATGGTGGAGTATATGTGGTTAATCCTGAAATTGTAAAATACATAAAAGAAGATGAAGTTTACAATATGACTGATTTAATAGAAGATGCAATGAATAATGATTACACGTCAGGTATATATGAGATAACTGAGTATTGGAAGGATATAGGTCAAATAGAGGACTATAGAAAGGCCAACACGGATATTCATAAATTTTTTAAAATATAAGAAAAGGGGTAGATGAAATGAATTGGCAAGGTAAAAAAGTTTTAGTTACAGGTGCAGAGGGATTTATAGGAAGTCATTTAACAGAAAGATTAGTAGAACTTGGAGCAGATGTTACGGCACTTGCTCAATATAATTCCTTTAATAACTGGGGATGGATTGACACTTTTGATAAAAAGACTAAAGATAGCATTAAAGTTGTTACTGGAGACATAAGAGAATATGATGGAATGAAAAGAATTATAAAGGGGCAAGAAGTGGTGCTTCATCTTGCTGCACTAATTGCAATTCCATATTCTTATCTTTCACCTATGGCCTATGTAAGAACAAATATAGAAGGTACTACCAATGTTTTAGAAGCCTGTAGAGAATATGATGTTGAGAAAATTGTGCATACCTCGACGTCTGAAACCTATGGCACAGCTCTTTATGTGCCAATTGATGAAAAACACCCAATGCAGGGTCAATCTCCATATTCAGCATCAAAAATAGGAGCAGATAAGATGGCAGAAAGTTACTATAAAAGCTTCAATATGCCAATAGCTACTCTAAGACCCTTTAATACTTATGGACCAAGACAATCAGCAAGGGCTGTAATCCCAACAATAATATCACAGATATTGGCAGGTAAGACAGAGATTAAACTTGGAAGTTTAACTCCAACTAGAGACTTTAATTTTGTAAAAGATACTGCAGAGGCTTTCATAAAAGTTGCTGAAAGCGAAAAAACTATTGGTGAAGTTATAAATGCTGGTTCAAACTATGAGATAACAATAGGAGACACAGTTAAAAAAATAATAAGTATAATAGGAAAGGACGTAAAAATCCTTTGTGATGATGAAAGACTAAGACCAGAAAATAGCGAAGTTAATAGATTATGGGCTGATAACACTAAAATAAAAGAATTAACAGGCTGGAAGCCGAGTTATAGTATAGATAAAGGTCTTGAAGAGACAGTTGAATGGATAAAAAATAATATGCAGTATTTCAAGACAGACATATACAACGTATAAAATAAACAGGAGGTTTTTATTGTGATACCATTATGTATACCAGAAATTAGAGGCAATGAGTGGAAATATGTGAAGGACTGTATAGATACTAATTGGGTATCTTCAGTAGGCAGTTACGTTAATTTATTTGAAAAGAGATTTAGTGAATATGTTCATAGCGAAAGTGCAGTAGTTACTAATAATGGTACAGCAGCACTTCAATTAGCATTAGTAACTTTAGGTATAGGTGCAGGAGATGAAGTTATAGTTCCATCATTAACCTTTATATCTCCAATAAACACTATAAAATACGTAGGTGCAGAGCCTGTATTTGTAGACGTATGTAGAGATACCTTTGTTATGGATGCTGAAAAGATAGAAAGCTTAATAACACCTAAAACAAAGGCTATAATGCCAGTACATATTTATGGTCATCCAGCAGATATGGATAGGATTATGGAAATAGCACAAAAGCATAATCTGTTTGTTATAGAAGATGCCACAGAAGCACTAGGATCTACTTATAAAGGCAAAATGGCTGGTACCATAGGACATATGGGTTGCTATAGCTTTAATGGAAATAAGCTTATAACTACAGGCGCAGGTGGAATGTTTGTAACTAACAATTTAGAATATGGAAATAGAGCGAAATTCTTATCTACTCAAACAAAGGTAGTTACTGAAAACAAAGCTTTTTACCATCCTGAAGTAGGATATAATTTTAGGATGCCAAATCTTCTTGCTGCTTTTGGAGTGGCTCAACTTGAAAATGTTGAAGAATATCTAAAGGTAAAAAAAGAAAATGCAGTTTATTACAATGAATTTTTAAGTGAGGCTCATGGAATTACCTTACCAATAGAAAAAGGGAATGTAGAAAATTGTTTTTGGCTATACTCAATCTTAGTTGAAGAGGAGTATGGTATTACCCGAGACGAACTTATACAAAAATTAAGTGAAGAAAAAATAGAAGCAAGACCTTTCTTTATGCCTATACATGGTATGCCACCATACAGTGATTGTACCCATGGAGATTTAAGTGTTACAAAGGAACTTTATGCGCGAGGAATAAATCTTCCAAGTTCTGTAGGACTTAAAAAAGAAGATATCGAAGCAGTGTGTAATATTATTAAAAAATATGTAAAATAAAATTAAAAAATAACAGATAGGGATACTGGTCCATATTATTTTAAAGATATATTAATATGGACCGGTATTATTTATCATTGTAGTGCATAAAAAATAGATTGCTATAGCACTAGTTATTTTTAAAATAAGCAATATGAAATATTAGTAAGGGGATAGAAGTTTGAATGCTTTAGTTAAAAAAATGTATAGCAGCAAATTGGTAAAAAGTGGAATATGGTACACTATAGGAACATTTTTCCTACAAGGTATCGGGTTTTTAACGCTTCCTATTTTTAATAGATTGCTCAGTCCCACAGAAAATGGTGTAATTACCATATACACTACCTATGTTGGTGTATTTACTATTCTTATTGGCATAGGCCTTGAATCTGCTGTTTCTAGAGGTAGATTTGATTTTAAAGAGGACTATGAAGAATTTTTATCTTCTTTGCTTTTTCTGGCTAGTATAACCTTTGTAATATGGTTAGCAATTGGAATTATCTTCAAAAATCCTATCTCAAATATGATAGGAATAAAGCCAGATTTAGTAATTCTACTCATTGTACAAAGTTTTTTTGGTTTTGTACTTAGCTTTGCCAGCACAAAATATTCTATTGAATATAAGTATAAGAAATTTTTATTTATTTCTATAACAAGTACGCTAATAAACGTTGGTTTATCAATTATTTTAATAATGGGATTAACTAATAACAGATATTATGGAAGAATAAAGGGTGGAGCGTATGTTACAATAATTTATGGAGTAATACTATATGCTATATTTATGATTAAAGGCAGAAAGTTAATAGCTTTAAAATACTGGAAGTATGCACTACCTATTTCTCTTCCTATGATTTTTCATCAACTTTCATCAATAGCATTGACTTCCTCTGATGCTGTAATGATAAGTAAAATCGTAGGTGATGCTGAAACAGGTATTTATGGATTTGCATATAAAATGGGACTCATAGTAAGTATTGCTTGGGCTGCGTCTAATAAAGCTTGGGTACCTTGGTTTTTTGAAAAGATGAAGGAAGAAAACTATGATGAAATTTCGGAAAAAACAAAGTATTATATAATTTTATTCTCATTTATAACCTTTATTTTAATTTTTATATCTCCAGAAATAGCAATGATTTTAGGTACAAAGGCATATTCACAAGGAATAGGACTCGTACCAATCATAATGATAGGTTATTACTTTGTTTTCTTATATAGTCTACCAGTTAATTTAGAGTTTTACACAAAGAAAACTAAATATATAGCAACAGGAACATTTATGGCTGCAGTAGCTAATATAGTTTTAAATCTGATTTTTATTCCCAAATTTGGATATGTAGCTGCTGGGTGGACAACTGTTGTATCATATTTATTGCTTTTTTTGTATCATTATATAATAGCTTTAAAAATATCTGACGTAAGAGTCTTTAATGTTATGCACTTTATATATGGAATTTTGTTTATAGCCGTATCTAGTGGGATTTTTTATTTCATTAAAGACATATGGGTTATAAGATATGGTATAATTACCATGGTTTGTTTAATAACAGTTTTTAGCTTTAAGAAGAAAATTGGTGTTCTTTTAAATAGATAATCTACTGACATATAGTAAAAGGAAAGTGATATAAGTTGAATACGTTAATATATACAAATCAGTGTAAGGAAATGGTAAGTAGCAATGGAAAAGTTGATATAGATAAATATTTAGTTAGTTCAAATATCGATGGACGCTCATTTTGCTTTCTTAAGTTTTTAGAAAATCAACAAATCGATGGGAAGCAAATGGAGGATTTATGCAGCTACGATGGCATTCCATTATATTATTTTAATAGGCCAACAATATTTTTAAAACTAAAAATATTAATAACCTGTATAACTATTCTTCAAAGAGTTACATTGGAATATGGTAAAGATTTTTTAGTCCAAACAGATAATGAAATTATGAAGATGGCAGCTGAAAAAGTATTTAATTTAAAGACTACTGAAGCTACGAAAGAAAATAGTGATAAAAAAAATAGTGGGTTAAACAATAAGTATAAGCTATTTCACAGACAATTCTCAGGGGCTCTGCAGTACTTAAGGTTTAAAATGATTAAAAGCAAAAGCTCAAATATGCTTATATGCTCTCATGCAGGTTCACTGAATTTAGTGCAGGACGCTAAAGCAAACAATCGCTATTATGATACTCAAATAGGTCTTGTAACTGAAAAATGTAGAAGTAAATTTAATGTGTTAAATCTTCAACTATTGAATAGTGTAGAACTAATAGATAAAACATTTAATTGTAATGAGAAGTTTGTGCCTTTTGAATTATTTATTGCTTATAAGAGATTTATAGGTGAAAAGCTTATAGATAATTCAAAGTATAAAGATGAACTTAGCAAGCTTTCGAGTTTTAATTATCAGTTTGAGGACTATGACCTAAAAGAACTTATGCTCTGTTATATTTTGAAGGATTTAAAACATCAATCTAAGTCTTACTTAATAGAAACCTTATCTGCAGAAAGGTTTCTAAGTAAAAATAAAATTGAAAGATGTTTGATTATTGATGAAGGTGACAGAGGTCGATGCTTTATTATTGCTGCAAATAGACTAGGTATAAAAAGCTTTGCATCGCAACATGGAGTAATTAATAAAAATTCACCTGCATATGCAATAATATCAAAATTTGGGCAGCTGATAGTTCCTAAAGCTACTTTTTTTTGGGGAGATAAATATAAGCAGCTCCTTTTAGAAAATTCTAACGCCTATAATGATAAAAATATAAAAGTAGTGGGTCAAGTAAGAACAGATTTTTTAGTTAATAGAAAATATAATGATTCAGAATTAAAAAAAGAAAGTATAAAAATTTTGTATTGTACTCAATATTTTGTAGATTTACTAGAACCTGCAACAATAATGTTATTTAAAGCACTGAATTTGTTAAAAGAGCCTTATGAACTTATAATTAAGCTTCATCCCATTGATTTATATTATGACTTCTACACGTCGAAAATAGAGGAGTATAATATAAATAATGCTAAAATCCTAAAAGATGGTGACTTATACGATCTCATTAATTGGAGTGATGTTATTGTAAGTGTTCATTCTACAGTTGTCGTTGAGGGAGCTCTTTTAAATAAGCCATCTACATGTATTCTACTTCCAAAATATAATGATGCAGGAGGTTTTGTTCGTGATGGTGTTTCAGTTGGTGTAAGCAATGAATTTGAATTAGCAAAAACACTAGTAAAACTAAAAGATATTGATATTAAAAAGGATGAAGGTATTAAGCAATACCTAGATGAAAATTTCTATAAAGTAGACGGTAAGGTTAGTGAAAGAATTTTTAATATTGTAGGTGAGTAAGTTATGAAATTTTTAATCGTTTATGAAAATGAAAAATTTAAAAATCAGATAGAGTATGCATCACAGATATTATTTAGTAATTACTGTGTTGAATATTGCATTGTACCATATTCAAAATTTAATCCTACAGATTGCAAATGTGATTTAATTATTTATTATGGAAACAATTTAGAATGTGACTTTGCAAATATAATTGTTACGCAGGGTTCTCTTTTTGGAGAAAATTATTTACATAAATATTCCTTGCTTAGTAATGTTGAATTTTATGAGGGAATACCAGTATTCTTTACTAATAAAGTCTGTGATCTTTACATCAAAGAAAAGCAAGAAAAAATAATATTTAATATTGACGTTTTTCAGACCATATTTTATTTTTTAACATGTTATGAAGAATTTGTTTTTGATGAGTACGATGATAAAGGAAGATTTAATATAGTGAATTCTATTTTACATAAATTCAATTTGCTATCACGACCAGTGGTTAATGAAAATATATGTTTGTTTATTAGTGTTTTAAATGAAAGATTTAATATGGACATTGAAAGAAAAGATTTATGGAAGGGGAGTGAGTATGCGGTAATGTTATCTCATGATGTTGATATCATTACACAGCACCTATCCTTTAAAAGAGAAATAAGATTATTACTTAGTATGATTTTAATTGATAGAAAGCCAAAGCAAGTATTTAAAAGAATGAGTGATTTTATTAATATTAAAATACTAAAACTGCAGAAAGATCCCTTTGATACTTTTGATTATATTATGAATATGGAAAGGGAGAAAAAATTTAAATCCAGCTTTTACTTTATGGCAGATAGAAAAACTTATGATTTGAAAAGTAATAGAGTAAAAGAAATTTTTAAGAAAATATTGGACAATGGATGTGAGATAGGATTTCATCCAGGACTCAATACTTCTAATGATAAAGAGAATTTTAAAAATCAACTTGCCATATTAGAAAATAATATAGAGGATACTTTTGTTTTGGGGGTTAGGCAGCATTATTTAAGTTTTCATAACTCGAGAACATGGGTTATTCAAGATGACTGTAAGTTGCAATATGACTCTACGGTATGTTTTCCAGAACAGGCAGGATTCAAGGTAGGATACTGTTTGCCTTATCAGACTTATGACTTAACTAATAATTCATCTTTAGATTTAATTGAAATTCCATTAATATTAATGGAGGGAAGCCTTTTTGATTATATGAATTTGAATTATGAGGAGTCCGTGGAATATATTAAAGAGCTTATTTTTCAAGTGCAAAAATATAGTGGAGTTTTCGCTACATTATGGCATAATTCAGCTATAACAAGCCAATATAATAAAAATTCAAAACAAGTGTTCAAGTGGTTATATTCATATTTTGAAAAACAAAATTGTATTGTCCAAAGTGGAATTAACATTTATAAAATGTTTTTAGGGCAAACTTATATAAAGTAAACATGAACAATTCATAATTATTCAACACATTATAGGAATACCAGGAGGTAATAAATGAATTTACTAAAGGATATTAAAGATGGGTCAAAGGAATATTTAGATTATTTATTAAAATATAAAATGTTAATTTTAGTAGCATATTTAGTTTGTCAATTAGGTATATATATGCTTATAGGAAAAACCAATTATTTTATATTTGCAGCTAGTTTTTTTACAACAATATTTATAATTAGTTCATTAGTTTTAATGTTAAAGGATTCAAAAACTGCCATACTAATATATAATATTTCCATACCAATACTGCCTATGCAGTTATACTTATTAAATAGATTGAATCAAAATAGTATTGGTGCTACAATGTATTTTGTATATTTTATATTTTTAATTATTGGTATAAGAAAAGAAAAATTCAATTTTAAAAAGATTAATATAAAAAGCAAATATGGAATAGTTACTATAGTATATTTTTTCCTAGGTGCTATTGCCCTAATTTCATCATTGCGAAGTGCTTATAAATTTGAAGCATTTAGATTAACATTTATCGGAGTCATATTTATGATTCTTTATAGTTTAATATTGATATGTTTAGAAACAAAGCAGCATGATTTTTATAAAAAGATTATTTTGTTTTTATGTATAGGAGTTGCAATATCAGGAATACCAGATACTTTTATAGCTCTATATAGTCTAATATTGAGTGGAGAAAACACTCACCTCTATGGAGTATTAGGCAGTAATTTTATGCTTGGATACACTTTGATGGTGCTTCCATTTATACTAATATATGCTGTTAACAAAGAAATTTCAGGCAAGTATAATTCTATATATAAGTTACTGTTACTGGTTGAGATTGTTAATTTATGTACTCAAAGATCTAGAGGTATATTGGGTGCATTAATAATAGCCTTTGTAGCTATTATTATAATAGATTATAAAAATTATAAAAAATATTTAATAGTATCCTTAGTAATACTAGGTTGCATTACTTTTAATGTATCCCAACGAGGTGAAATGACAGAGATAACGGAATCCATTGTAAATTCTGGAGTGCCTAAAGTTGAAGGAAATACAGGAAGTGATAAAGGATTCTTTTATCAATTAGGTGAGCAGGCTCGGAATAGAAGTCCTATCTGGTCAGCAGCATTTAGAATGATAGAAGATCATACTTATGTTGGTGTAGGCCCAGCTAATTTCAAGTATTATTTTCAATCATATGCACCGGAACTAAAAAAAGCATACATTGATGCTCATAATATATTTTTAAATGTAGCTGCTGAATTTGGGGTGCCTTTTGCACTAGTATTCTTCTTCTCTTGGTGGGGTACCATGTTTAAATCTTTAATATATGGATTTACTAAAAAGAAAAAATATAATAAAAGCATTATACTGCCCACATTTATAGGTATGACCTCACTTATGGCATATGGTAATGTTACAGGTCAGGCATTCATTACTTCAAAGCATCCTATAAGCGTAGTTCCAGCATTTGTATTAATTAGTTTAGTGACTATTTTATTAATAACAGTAAAAGAACAAACTATTTCAAATAACTAAAAGTAAATTGAGGTGTTAAAGTGAGTAAAAATGTATTATCAATATTGTATTTTTTTCCACCCATGGGTGGAAGCGGAGTTCAAAGAACTTTGAAATTTGTTAAATATATGCCGCAATTTGGATATAATCCAATAGTTGCAACTATTAAGGCCGGTCATAATTTTGCATATGATGAAACTTTGCTTTTAGAAGTACCAAAAAGTGTTGTGGTATATAGATCAAATTCTGGAGAGACCTTATGGGTTAGAAATATAATTGAAAAATTAAGTGCTATAAGAAAACCTAAAGTTGCATCAAACGAAGATAACAAAAACAGTAGTAGCACTACTGTATCAAAGCAAAGTTCACCAGGACTCAAAGAAAGAGCATTTAGGTTCATTGAGCTTAATTTGTTAGTACCTGATAGTAAAATAAGATGGTATAAACATGCAGTAAAGGATGTTTACAATATTTTAAAAAAGGAAGATATTCAATATATTTTTTCATCCTCATATCCATATACTGTACATTTGATTGCGCTACAAGCAAAGAAAAAAACAAATCTCCCATGGGTAGCTGATTTTAGAGATCCATGGATAGGAAATTCACCAATGACTGTGGGTCATTCAGAAAAGAGAAAGAAAAAAGAAGAAAAACTTGAGGCAGAGGTTGTAGCCTATGCTGATAAAATAATTATGGTTACAGAACCTATATGTGAAAATTACAAAAAAAGATACCCTCAGTATAAGGAAAAATTTGTTACCATTACTAATGGATTTGATGCTAATGATTTTGAAAAGGTGAAAGTTGTTAAAGAAGAAAAATTCACTATATGTTACAGTGGTATTGTGGCAAAAGGACAAACACCAGAGACACTCTTAAGAGCAACAGAGCGATTGTTTAATGAAGACGATGAATATAAAAACAACATAAAAATAAAGTTTATTGGATTTATATTAGAAGAGTACATAAATCTAATTGCAGCATCGAGCATTTATGAAAATTTCGAAAAAATTGATTATATGCCTCATTCTCAGTGCATTTCACATATGAAGGGTGCAGATATTAATTTAATAATACTCTCAGATGAAGATGAGAGCAGAACTGTGTTTAGCGGTAAAATTTTTGATTATATAGGATCTCAAAGACCAATTTTAGGGATTATGCCTTCAAATGGTGTAGCTTCAAATTTAATAATAGATAAAGAAATTGGATATTCATATGATCATGGGGATGTAGATGGTGTTTACAATTTTATAAAAAGTAATTATGAAAAATGGAAAAATAAAGAAGATACTAATACTAATGCCGCAGAAAAATGTGTGGAATTTGAAAGAAAAAATTTAACAAATCAACTAGTGAATTTATTCCAGTAAATTCACTAATTAGTTATACTTTTTAAGATATTATAGAGGAGAGGAAAATCTACATGAATATTCTTCAAATGGTTAAAGCTTATGGAAGTTTAATTTTTGGGAAACAAGATTATTGGCATCCAGATATGATAGCCAATAAGAACTGTAGTTTAAAGAAAATTGACCAATATTATGTTGACACAAAACCTAAGCATAATTACATTGGTAAGATGGATGAAAATAATATACCTCTTTTAGAAATGGATGGAACATATTATTATTTTCCAGTAACTATTGCGCAGTATGCCTTAGGAAATTTTGATAAATATATAGAGACGAAAGATAAAAAATATTTTGATGTTGTTATAATTTGTGCAGAATGGTTTGTATCAAACCTGCAGGAGACATCAAAAGGTGTCTATGGATATGCTAATGATTATGACAAGATGACCTATGGGCTTCATAAGCCTTGGTTATCCTCACTATCGCAAGGACAACCTATGTCTGTTCTTGCAAGATGTTATTCTGTAACAAAAGATAAAAGATATTTAGATGTTTGTGAAAAACTTCTTATATCTTTTGAAGTTAAAAGTGAAGATAAAGGAGTGCTTGCGCTACTCAGTAACGGATATTTTTACGAAGAATATCCATCTAAAGAGCCTTCTTTTGTATTAAATGGATTGATTTTTTCACTTTGGGGATTATTGGATTTTAATATTGTATCCAATAATAAAAAAGCTTTAGAATTATATAATAAAGGTGAGAAGACGCTTTGTGATAATTTACCTTTATTTAATATTAAAGGAATAAAATGGTCGAGATATGACTTATATAATTTTAAAATTCATAATATAACAAGTATTTTTTATCATAAGCTTCATATAGAACAGCTAAAATCAATGTATACTTTAACAAATAATAATTTATATCGAGAATATTATATAGCTTGGGAGAAATCCAAAAATAATATAATTATATATATTATTGCCACATTATATAAGATTGCACATAAACTTTCTGTAAGAAATCAAAGCAATTATGTGCCATCAATTTCAGACAAATAAGGATAAAAGGTGAGATTAGATGAAAATATTAACGGTAATTGGGGCTAGACCGCAGTTTGTCAAAGCATCAATGGTTTCTAATGCTTTGAGAAAAAATAATAATGAAATTATAATACATACAGGGCAACATTATGATGATAACATGTCTAAAGTTTTTTTTGAAGAATTAGATATCCCAAAACCGGATTATAATTTAAATATATGTTCCGGCAATCATGGGTATCAGACAGGAAATATGCTTATAAAAATTGAATCAGTGCTGCAAAAAGAAAAACCAGATTGTGTTTTAGTTTATGGAGATACTAATTCTACTTTAGCTGGTGCGCTAGCATCAAGTAAAATGTTGATACCACTTATTCACATAGAGGCTGGACTTAGAAGTTATAATATGACTATGCCAGAAGAACAAAACCGTATTCTTACGGATCATATATCAAATATTTTATTTGCACCTACAAAAACTGCTGTTAGCAATTTAAGTAAAGAGGGAATAGTTAAGAATGTATACAATGTAGGCGATGTTATGTATGATTCTATATTACATTTTAATAAAATTGCTGAAAAAAAAACCAACATAATGAATATACTTAACTTAAATAAAGAAGAATATATATTAGCTACTATTCATAGAGCTGAAAATACTAATGATTTCAATAGATTAAAAAACATCGTAGAAGCATTGAATGAAAGTGAAGAAAAAATAATACTTCCATTACATCCTAGAACTCAAAAATATATAAGTGAATACGGATTGTCTTTTGAAAAAAATGTTCAAACTATTCAATCTGTTGGTTATTTAGAAATGGTGATGCTGGAGAAGAACTGTAAAAAGATAGTTACTGACAGTGGTGGAGTACAAAAGGAAGCATTTTTTCTTGACAAGCCTTGTATTACGCTTCGAGAAGAAACTGAATGGATTGAAACCGTAGAAAATGGATGGAATATACTTGTTGGAGCGGATAAGTTGAAAATAAAAGATGCTATTTTGCAATTTAAGTGTAATGAACCTAAGAATGGATATTTTGGATTTGGTGATGCAGTAAAAAAAATTGTTGATATTATAGGATAGAGGTAGATGAGATGAAGATTTGCTTTTTAGGAGATGGTAATAGTATTCATATTAGAAGATGGTTAGATTTTTTTCATGAAAGGGGTCATGAAGTACATTTAATAACTTTTTCTAATGTGGTCCACAAAAATATTATTGTACACAAAATAGGCAATTTTGATATAAATATTAGCGGTGGTAATTGGCAGTACGTTTTTTCAACAATGAAAATTAAAAAGCTAATAAAAAAAATGAATTTTGATATAATAAATGCGCATTTTGTAACTAGTTATGGGTTTTTAGCATCACTATCTGGGGCAAAGCCTCTAGTAGTATCAGCCTGGGGTACAGATATACTTGTGGCACCTAAGAAAAATAAGATATATAAAGCTATTACAAAATATGCATTAAATAGTGCACAGCTAATTACATCGGATTCGAATTTTATGAGTGAAGCAATACATCAGTTAACAAACACTGATGTATTGACTGTGCCCATGGGAGTTGATCAATCTTTGTGCTATAAGGATAGAAAAGAAAGCACTGATGAAATTAAAATTTTAAGCTTGCGTACTGTTAATGTGAATTCCAATATTGATATAATTGTAAAAGCATTTGCAAAGCTACTTGCAAGTAATGAAAAATATAATTTTAAATTAATTATAACTAATGATGGACCAGAAATGGAAAATATAAAGGCACTTGTAAAACAGTTGAATGTGGAAAAAAATGTTGATATTAAAGGATTTGTAAATAGAGATGACTTAATAGATCTTCTGTATTGTTCACATATGCATATTACTATACCAGATTCAGATTCAACATCTGTAACACTACTCGAAGCTATGGCATCAGGTATAATAACCATTGCTTCAGACATACCTGCAAATAGAGAGTGGATCCATCATAAGAAAAACGGGTTAATTACAGAAAATATTGATGTTGAAAGTCTTAAAACATCTATGGAGCTTGCATTGAATGATTCAGAGTTTAAACAAAAGGCTTCTAGATTAAGTAGAGAAGTTATATTGAAAAAAGCTATTTGGGATCAGAACATGCAATTGGTGGAACAGAAATATTTAGCTTTGCTAAAAAACAATTAGTTTAAACTCAATTAGGAGTGATAAAATGAATGGTGAAGAAAATGTAAAAGTATCTGTAGTTATTCCCTGCAGAAATGAAGAAAAATACATAGGAAAATGTCTACAATCCATAATAGATCAAAGCTACGGAATGGAAAATATTGAAATTTTTGTTTGTGATGGCTGTTCAAATGATAGTACTTTGGATATAATAAGTGAATATAGCCTTAAATATCCTCAGATAAAATTAGTAATTAATGAAAAAAGAGTGGCACCTACAGCAATGAATTTAGGAATAAAAGCTGCGGTAGGCGAAATAATTGTAATTTTTGGTGCTCATGCCTATATGGATAAGGATTATATAAAAATATGCATAGAAAAACTAAAAAGTGAAGACATTGCTTGCGTGGGTGGAAGAATTATAAACATTAGTGAAGACAGTACGGCAGAGGCTATATCACTCGCTATGGCCTCACCATTTGGTGTAGGAAATGCACTGTTTAGGTTTTCAAATGTAGAACAACTTGTTGACACCGTTGCTTTTGGAGCTTATAAAAGAAGTATATTTGATGAAATAGGATATTTTGATGAAGAGCTTGTACGGAATCAAGATGATGAATTGAATTTTAGAATTACTAAAAGTGGTAATAAGATACTTCTAGCCCCTGATATAATATCTCATTATTATACAAGAGGATCTTTTAGTAAACTTTGGACACAATATTTTCAGTATGGTTTTTGGAAAGTTAGAGTAATTCAAAAACATAAAAAACCATCAGCAGTAAGACACTTAGTTCCATTATTATTTGTCCTCAGTTTAATGGGGGGAACCCTATTAAGCCCATTTTCTAAGATTGTTAGATATTTATTTTCGACAGAAATATTACTATATTTAGCAGGTGCTATTACCTTCGCCTTAAAGGCTTACAGTGGGAAAGTAAAAAATGCGCCTAAGATGATATTGTCATTTTTGATATTACATTTAAGCTATGGAATAGGATTTTTAGAGGGATTAATAGTGTTTTACGTTTTGAAATCTAATAAATCTGTTGAGAAGAACACAAAATCATCAAGATGATTTTTATCAATTGAAATGAGGTGGAGAAGTGGATTTATCTAAAAAAATTTTATTTTTAACAACCTGTGCTTACATTATGTTATTACCATTAATTCCACAAGACATTGTACTTGCAGGAATACCTTTTACTGATTTACTTTTAGCGTTGTTAATCTTTGCATATATTGTAAATTTAGTAATGTCTAAGAAAAGTAGAGAAAATTTTATTAATGCACTAATAGATTTCTTCACAGATAAATTGAGTATATTTATGGCCATATTACTTGCCATAATGTTTGCATCTACAATTTATGCTGTAGACAAAACACTAGCATTAACTGAAAGTGCAAGATTTATATCTTATGTCTTTATGTATTTTATTATAAAGTATGAGTTCAATAATAAGAAACAAGTTAAAATTCTAATAAGATGCTATATATTTATCTCCACTGTACTTTGCAGCATAGGTATTGTGCAATATTTTACAAGATTTGGATTAGATGAAAAATATGTAAAAGCGTTTTTATTTGAAGGACATATAAAGATATCTTCTACACTTTCTCATCCCAATGCTTACGCTGGTTATTTGATTTTAATAATTTTCCCAATTATTATGCTAAGTATTTATGAGAAAAATAAAAACAAAAAAATCTTTTATATACTACTTTCTATATTAGTCTTTACAAATATACTTATGACTTATTCTAGAAATGCATTATTAGGTTTTGCATTAGGGTTAGTAGTACTTGCACTACTTTATAGCATTAAAATAATTTTTGCCCTTGGAGGTTTTGGGGTCTTAATTCTTTTAATTCCTTCTGTTTTTCAGAGGGTTCAAGATATTTCTAATTCATCCCAAAATGTGTCAAGGATAAAGCTTTGGAAAACAGCACTAATGATGATAAAGGAACACCCAATACTAGGAGTTGGAAACGGAAACTATGTAACTCAATATGACACTTATATTCAAAAATATAGATTGGATTATAACTCATATACCCATTATCCAGCGCACAATTCATATTTGAAAGTACAAAGTGAACTTGGTATAGTTGGAATAGTTTCTTTCTTAGGAATAATAGTAACGGCATTATCTAGAGTTAGAAAATTATATAACACAGCTAGTGATAAGTTTAATAGAGCATTTTATATGGGTGTAATGGCAAGTATGGTTGCTTTTCTATTTATGAATTTTTCAGATAATTTATTTTTTGTACCTAAAACGACAACTTTTTTTTGGTTTTTGTTAGCTACTGCAGAGGCACTATTGCATAGCGAAAGTTCTAACATAAATTCATAAAAAAATACTAATATATTATTAAAGGCAAAAGGTAGGAGTAAATATGCAAAACAATACTATTGAAATTGATATACAAAAACATATACATGATAAAAAGCTTCATTTTATTATGAAACGCCTAATGGATATAATTCTATCCACAATAGGAATCATAATTTTATCACCATTATATTTAGCATTAATAATTGCAATAAAATTAGATTCAAAAGGACCTGCGTTATTTAAACAAATCAGAGTTGGTAAGGATGGCAAAGATTTTACTATTTATAAATTTAGAACTATGATAGTTCAAGCTGAAAGTAAAAGAGAACTTAATATAGACCCAAATGATTTAGAAAATTTCGTATTTCAAAGTAAGTCAGATAATAGAATAACAAAGCTCGGAAAATTCTTAAGACGCAGCAGCTTAGATGAAATTCCACAACTTTTTAATGTTTTGTTTGGACAAATGAGTCTTGTAGGGCCTAGACCTGAAATACCTGAGGTAGTTAATTATTATCCAGAAAACTATCGTCAAAGATTTCTAGTTCTGCCTGGTATTACTGGACTTGCGCAAATTAGTGGAAGAGGAGAGATTGAACTGGGAAAAACTATTTCTTATGATCTGAAATATATTATGGATTTCACTCTTGCATTAGACATAAAAATCCTCTTTTTAACAGTGGTATCTGTATTTAAAAAAGAGGGTGCTTATTAATCATTCACTAAAATTACCGGTGATTTAATCACTTATTATATATGATGCATTTTTGTGGAAAATTTACAAAATGTAGATTATTGGAGGAGTTTTATGATAACAAAAATTTTTCAATATGAAATTTTTAATAACAACATGGAATCATTGCTGAGAAGTATAAATAATTTTGAAAAAGTACACATTATTTCAGGAAATCCAGAAGTGCTAAGCAATGGACTACAAAATAATATATTGTTTGATAATTTCACTAGTAAAAATGCTATCATCATTCCAGACGGAATTAGCACTGTAATATGTTCAAAAATTGTAGGGCAACCGGTGAGCGAAAAAATTGCTGGTATAGAACTTATGGACTCTTTAGTAAAAAAATGTGAAAGTGAAAACCAGGGAATATATTTGCTAGGCGCTACAAAGGAAACAGTAGATATGTGCAATATTAATTTGCGTACTAAATATAGAAAGTTAAATATTCTAGGCAGTCATGATGGATATTTTGAAATAGACAATTGTGAAGAAATATTGCAGGAAATAGAAAAGGTGAGTCCTAAGATTTTATTTGTTGCAATGGGATGTCCAAGACAAGAGTTATTCATAGCAAAATATATGGACAGACTTCCTTGTAGTGTATTTATGGGTGTTGGAGGAAGTTTTGACATTATAGCTGGTAATCTTAAACGTGCACCTAAATGGATGATTAGTATAGGACTGGAATGGTTATATAGGGTTGCTAAAGAGCCCTTTAGAATTAAAAGATTGTCTTCTATACCTAAATTTATTTTAATGGTTATAAAGGATAAGCATAAACGCAAATAATTTGAAGCTATAAAAAGGAGTACAAGGAGGGGATCCACATTAAAGTTTTACATATCATATCTGGTAATGATAATGGTGGGGGTGGAAACCACGTATTAAACATATGCAATAAATGTAATGAAAATTTTGAAAACATAATTGGTTGTGTGGGAGAAGGTCCACTTTACTCAAAAGCTAAAACTATAGGTGTTAGCTTTAAACTTTTTACAAATAAGCTTAACAATAGGGAGCTAATCCATTATATAAACCACAACTCTATAAATATAGTGAATTTCCATGGTGCGAAACCATTTTTAATGCATCTAATTTTAAAAAGAAAATTAAATGTGCCTACAGTAGCTGTAATTCACAGTGATTTTAGATATGATTTTCTTAATAATAAAGTAAAATATTTTATTTTTACTCCTCTTAGTATTAGGGGGTTAAAAAGCTTTAATAATTATATTTGTGTATCAAATAACTTAAAGAAATTATTAGAAGAAAAAAAGTTTACGGGGAGCAAGGCAGTTGTAAACAATGGTATAGATATAAAAAAAATTACTGTTGTGACCTCAGCCCAAGATATGCGAAATGATTTAAAATTAAACCAAAAGGATTTTGTATATGTTATGGTTGCAAGATTGCATCCTATAAAAAACCATAGGGAAGTACTACTGGCATTTAGTAAATTAATGCTTGAATTCCAAGATGTAAAATTGATTTTAGTTGGTGATGGGGAGCTTAGACTGGAATTAGAGAAGTTAATAGTGGAATTAAAACTAGAAAGCAAAGTTATTATGACTGGAAATGTAATAAATCCCATAGACTATATAAATTGTTCTAATGTTAGTGTTTTGGCTTCTTTAAGTGAGGGTGGAGCACCGCCATTAACTGTTTTAGAATCAGGAATTGTAGGAAAAACTTTGATTTATACTGAGGTAGGAGACTTAGAGTCCATATTAGATGAAAATAGCGGATATAAAATAGAAAACCAAAGCAATGGAAATATTTACGAAGCTATGAAAATAGCGTATTTAGATGTGAATAATTTAAATGCAAAAGGTGATAATTTATATAGCATTGTTGTAAAAGAATTTACTATAGAAAAGTTTTGGGAAAATTATTTTAGAATTTATAAGAGCATACTAAAAAATAAATAGTGTGCTTTTTAATATAATTTCTTTTTATTAAAATTAATAATAAAGAGTTGTGGAATGATAATCTACAAATTTATAAAAAATGGAGTGTAGGATGAAAGAGAACAAAGTTTTAAAAAGTTCAATGATTGTAATGCTGTTTGTAATACTTGGAAAGGTGCTAGCTATAGTACGAGATAGCTTAATGTTTTCTAAATTTGGAACTTCTTATGCAACAGATGTATATGTATGGTGCTTTGGTGTGGTATTTCTCTTTACTAGTTTAGGCTATGGACTTAGTACAACTATAATACCAATTCTTACGGAATACATTGAGACAAAAGAGTTAAGTGAGAGAAATAGTTTTGTAAATAATGTGACTAATGTTTCCATGATATTAACTGTAATTATTACAGTAATTGGTATATTATGTTCTTATTATATAGTGTATTTTTTTGCGAATAATTTATCAAAGGATCCAATTATATTTAACCAAACCGTAAAAATACTAAGAATAATGTTCTTATCAGTGCTATTTTTACCACTTGGAGGCATTGTGGCAGGGGCACTTCAAGCTCATAAAGAAATATCTATTCCCTCGGCCATGGCGGCAGCATCAAATTTAATATACATAATTTATTTAAGCTTATTTGTAGATAGATTTGGTCTTACAGGCTTTGCAATTACAACGGTACTTGCCTTCTTTGTACAATTCGTGATTAATGTGCCAAAGTTTAAAAAGCTAGGGTACAGGTATAAAATAGAAGTGGATTTTAAAAATAAAGACCTCCAAAAAATGTTATTATTAATGATGCCAATTATAATCAGTACTGCAACCATGCAATTTAATTTATTTATAAATAGATCTTTTGCCATGAGCTTATATGAAGGAGCTACTTCAATTCTTGAAGCTGCAAATAAGGTAACATTACTTACATATGAGGTTTTTGCTGTAGCAGTTTCAATGATAATATATCCAATACTTTCTACATTTATAGTTCAAAATAATTATGGTGAGTATAAGAAATCCTTAGTTAAATCAATTAATATAATAAATTTAGTTATGATACCTGCAGCAATTGCAATAGTGATATTAAGAGAACCATTAATTAGTGTATTGTTCTTAAGAGGGAAATTTACCATAGGTAATGTTAAATTAGTTTCTACGGCATTAATATTCTATTCGCCAACTATGATAGCTTATGGGGTTCGAGACATATTAAATAGAGCATTTTACTCTGCAAAGGACACTAAAACACCAATGATTTATAGTGTGGTTGGTGTTGTAATAAATATTATTCTTAGTGCTATTTTGTACAGGTATATGTCAGTACCAGGACTTACATTATCATCATCAATTTCATCTGTAGTTATTACTTTGATGTTACTAATTCAAATGAATAAGAAATTTAAGGGAATTGATTTTAATTCAATGATTAAAACGGTATGGAAAATATCTATAGCATCTATTATTATGGGCGTTGTAGTATACTTTATTAAAAAAATATTTATAATGTACTTGGCACCAACTTTTATAGTTAATGCGATGATTTTACTTCTATGCTCAATCCTAGGGATGATATTCTATTTTTATTTAACAAACCTTTTAAAAATCAAAGAGTCTATGTATTTATTGGATGTTTTCAAGCAAAAAATTGCAAAAAAATAGCTACATTAATTATGCAATAATTACACATACTAAAATTAAAGGAGTGTGAGTATATGCAATTTTATGATGTAGTCAAATCAAGAGAAAGTATTAAAAAATTTAAGAATACCCCCATAAATGCAGAAAAATTAGCTAGAATGATTAATGCTGCCATGATGTCACCTTCATGGAAAAATAAGACTTCTTACAAATTTATTCTAGTTGATGAAAAAAGTGAACTAGAACAAATTTCTAAAGCTATAATGAATAAGGATAGTTCAGCAGCACAGTCAATACTAGAGGCTCCAATGACAGCTGTTGTAGTTGCAAATCCAGATAATTCTGGTGAAGTAGAAAATAAAGAGTATTATTTAGTGGACAGTGCAATAGCTATGGAACATTTTGTTTTAGCCGCTACAAATGAGGGCTATGGAACTTGTTGGATTGCTGCAATTAATGAAGAGCTTATTAAAAATACATTATCAATTCCAAAAAATTATAAAGTAGTTGCCATAACTCCTATTGGAGAAATTGTTGAAAGTAAAGAGCATAATGATAAAAAAGATATGAAGGATTTTGTATTTATGAATTCTTGGGATAATCCTTATTCTGAGAAAACTGAAAGTTAGAACACTGAAAGTGAGTAGATCAAAATAAACGTATTTAAAGTAATAGTTAAAGACCCTATAGCTGCAAATGCAGAGCTACACATAAGCATTGTAGCCATAAGCTAGTCATACCAACAAAATAATAGATAAACTAAACACCTAGATTAATAGTTTAGGTGTTTTAGTTTATCTATTATTTATTTTTTATAATCTTCTATAAATTTTTCTAAAATAACTTCTACTTGTTTAGATGGAGTTCTTTTTTCTTGTTCGCATAGTCGCATCCGTGGTGACCTCCTACTACGCTAATGGGTGTAACTTAATCTAAGTGTAGGGTATGTGAAGTGTCGAGGTCCGGCATAAGGAATTGAAGTCTACAGGTGGGGTGTTACTAGATCATATACAATTATATTTAATTTAGGTGCTTTTTATTTTATCTTAAGAAAAGGTATAGAATAAAAGATTATAAGAATAATAAAAATATAATGAATGAATGGAGATGAAACAATGACAAATATAAAATCTGAATATACAAAATTAGACAAAGAAAATCAAATAGTTGAATTAACTTATTATATGAATACGGAAGTGTCAAAAATTATATTTGATTTAAAGAATGATAAAATTAACGTGAGTGGAAGTTTGTATAACTTAATTGGATATCAGGATTCCGAAGAGGATAAAAGTAAATATGAAGAATTTTTAAAAACACAAAAGGAACTTGCAAAAGAAAGGCTTAATAAAATATAAAATTATTAATAAAAGAGAATCTTATTTTTTAGAAATACCTTTAAATATATCAATAGATTGCGATCGCGCTCGAATGCTTTATAGTCAAAATTGTTAGATAAAAGCACTAGTAATTTCCACTATTACCCAGGCGGGAGTGCTATCAAAAAAATTAACGATAGTAAGACACGACACAACCAAGGGCATTCGTAAGAGTGTCTTTTATAATACATTAAAATGGAGATGTCTTGAAGCTATTTGCAATTATATACAATCATAATCCTACTTTCACTACAATTGTTAGTGGAAGGAGGGATATTATGACACAATTGAAAGAAATAACACAAAAAATTGAAGAACTCAGAGCTTTAATGCATCAGTTAATGAATGAAAAAGAAAAGTTAACTGACCCAGAATTAGTAGTGCTTAGCCAAAAGCTAGATGATCTACTAAATGAATATGATAGATTAATAAATAAAAGTTAATAATCTATCGTATCAAATCAATAATTGTACAGCAATTAAGAGGACTTTAACAGTCCTCTTTCTAATCTTAAAAATAATATAAAGGTAGGTGAAATTTATGAACACAGAAACAGTAGAAACTTAGCGCTATTATTTATACATAAATGATGAAAAACTTACATAAAGGTGATACAATTTAGAAGCTATTAAATTGCTATTTATATAATTTGAACGTAAGGGAGATTACTATGGAAAAAACAAAAGGAATTTTATTTATTATTTTATCTGCTATTTCCTTTGGACTTATGCCAATCCTTGCAAAGTTATCATATAGGGGAGGTGCAAATGCATATACTACATTATTCCTTAGGTTCTTTTTCGCAGCAATTATGCTTTTGTATTATTTGAAATCTAAAAGGATATCTTTAAAAATAACTAGAAAGCAATTATTTTTAGTAATAATAATAGGGGTTTTCGGCTTTGCATTTACGTCTACAAGTCTATTTATCTCTTATAATTATATAAGTATTGGAATGGCAACTATGATTTTCTATACATACCCTGCTATAGTTACTTTATTTTCCTATGTGTTTTATAAGGAAAAAATGTATCCTAGAAAAATCATATCCTTAATTATTTCTACAATAGGTATCTATATTTTAATTGATAGAGGAAGTGCTAGCTTTAATTTAATAGGGATAATACTGGCAGGTATAGCTGCAGTAATGTATTCATTGTATGTGTTAGGTGCATCTCATAAGGAATTTAGGGTTATAAACAGTTATGTCTTAACCTTTTATATATCCTGTGCATCTGCTGCCTTCATGTTTATGGCAGCAATCACTACTGGAAATTTTGATATGCATATTTCTTTTTATGCGCTTGTGGCAATTTTATTATTATCATTAATATCCACAGCGGTAGCACTAATGGCATTTTTAGAAGGTGTTAGAATAATAGGTCCTTCCAAGGCTTCAATTTTTAGTACTATTGAACCTATTGTTGCATTAACTCTAGGAATAATAGTTTTAGGGGAATCTATATCAGTTAGGATTATCATTGGAAGTATAATGATTGTATCATCTGTAGTGATATTAACAAGAGAATAATTAGAGTTTTAAACCCTTTGCGTTTCTATTTTGATAGATTTATATCTTAATGTGTAACAGTTTACCCTAGTAATACATTAACGAATTAACAATATTCGTAATATTCAATATGAATTTTAAAGAGGGTTATTGGAGGTACATAAAGAATATTAATACTACTAACTAAATTATAAAAGCTGGAGGGAAAATATATGACAGTGATACAAATTAATGGAAATGATCTTACTTTAGAGCAAATAGTGAAAGTTGCAAGAAAAGGATACAGGGTGGAATTAACTAAAGAGGCAGAAGAAAGGGTTATTAAATCTAGAAATATTGTAGATGAAATAGTAGATAACAATAAAGTTATTTATGGTATTACCACAGGGTTTGGTAAATTTAGTGATGTAACAATATCCGGAGAGGATTGCAAGAAATTACAAAGGAATCTGATAATTTCTCATGCTTGTGGAACTGGAAAAAGTTTTTCAAATGAAATTGTAAAAACTATAATGTTACTCAGAGCAAATGCTCTTGCAAAAGGGTATTCTGGAATAAGACTAAGTACACTAAAAACATTAATAGAAATGATTAATAAAGGAATAAATCCAGTAATTCCTGAAAAGGGATCACTTGGAGCCTCAGGAGATTTAGCACCACTGTCTCATATGGTTTTGCCAATGCTTGGAGAAGGATCTGCAGAATTTAATGGCGAAATTTTACCTGGAAAAATAGCAATGGAAAAGGCAGGCTTAGAAATAGTAGAGCTTACAGCTAAAGAAGGTTTGGCACTTATAAATGGAACACAAGTTATGACTGCAGTGGGAGCACTAGCTGTATATGATAGTATTAATTTATTGAAAATAAGTGACATTGCAGCGGCATTAAGTTTAGAAGCACTTAGAGGTATAAGAGATGCTTTTGATCCGAGAATACATATTTTAAGACCACACAGAGGTCAAATGCAAACTGCTAAAAACATTTTAAACCTAACAGAGGGAAGTACATTTATAACCTCTCAAGGAGAGATAAGAGTACAAGATGCTTACTCACTAAGATGTGTACCTCAGGTTCATGGTGCAAGCAAAGATGCATTAGAGTATATTAAAAGTAAGGTGGAAATTGAAATTAACTCCGTTACGGATAATCCAATAGTTACAGAAGAAGGGGATGTTATCTCTGGAGGTAATTTTCATGGACAACCTATGGCAATAAGTTTTGACTTTTTAGGAATAGCAATGGCTGAAATGGCTAGTATTTCAGAAAGAAGACTAGAGAGACTTATTAATTACCAACTAAATGATTTACCAGCTTTTTTAGTAAAAGAGGGCGGTTTAAATTCAGGATTTATGATAACTCAATATGCAGCGGCAGCCTTAGTGTCTGAAAATAAAATTTTAGCACATCCAGCATCTGTTGACTCTATTCCCTCATCTGCAAATCAAGAAGATCATGTAAGTATGGGAACTATAGCAGCTAGAAAAGGCAGAGATATTATTGAAAATGTTCAACGAGTTTTAGCAACTGAGATTTTGGCATCCTGCCAGGCTATAGACTTTAGAGAAGGCTATACTTTAGGGGTAGGTACAAAGGAAGCTTATAAAGTGGTTAGAGAAAAAGTACAGTTTATTGAAAGAGATGTGGTTATGTATATTGAACTCGACAAAGTTACTAATTTAATTGCAGATGGATCAATAGTGGAAAGCGTAGAACAAAAGGTAAAGGTAATAGTTTAAATTACAATAGCTAAATTATAATAAAAAATAAACTTTAGGGGGAAAATAAAATGGCAAGAATAGTTGAATGTATACCTAATTTTAGTGAAGGAAGAAATAAAGTAGTAATTGAAAAAATAGTTGATGCAGTTAGAAACGCAGAAGGAATAAAGCTACTGGATTATTCATCAGATAGTGATCATAATAGAACTGTTGTTACTTTCTTTGGAACACCAGAAAGAGTAGAACAAGTTATTTTAGACATGGCAGCAAAAGTTTATGAAAATATTGATATGACCCTTCAACAAGGTGCACATCCTAGAATGGGAGCACTAGATGTAGTTCCTTTTGTACCAATTAGTGAGGTAACTATGGACGAATGTGTTGCACTAGCTAAGAGAGTAGGTACTGAAATAGCTAGTAAATTTGATGTGCCAGTATATCTATATGAAAAGGCAGCATCAGCACCTCATAGAGAAAATTTAGCTGTAGTTAGAAAAGGACAATATGAAGGATTTTTCGAAAAAATCAAAGAAGATAAATGGGCACCTGATTACGGCAAAGCTGAAGTCAATGTAAAGGGTGGTTGCGTTGCAATTGGAGCAAGAGTACCACTAGTAGCTTTTAATGTAAATTTAGGTACTGATAACATCGAAATTGCTGATAAAATTGCTAAAACTGTTAGAAACCTTGGTGGAGGTTTAAGATTTGTAAAAGCTATGGGCGTAAAACTTGAGGATAGAAACGTAGCTCAAGTATCTATGAATTTAGTTAATTATGAAAAAACAGCAGTTTATAGAGCTTTTGAAATGGTTAAGATGGAAGCAAAACGTTATGGTGTTCCTGTAATCGGAAGTGAAGTTATTGGACTAGTGCCAATGGAAGCACTAATTCAATGCGCAGAATACTATTTACAAATAGAGAATTTTTCAATGGATCAAATTTTAGAAAAGAGAATTTGGGAATAAAATTTGAAATTTACTACATATAAACTGTAATAGCATGGTTATTACAGTTTATATAAAATGGAGGAAAGTATATTGGATATTATAATAAAAAATATTGGATGCCTAGTTACTTGCGAAGGAAGCTATAGAAAAAAACGTGAAGAATTTAAAGATGCTAAAATTAAAAAAAATGGCTATTTAGTCATTGAAAATGACAAAATAAAAGCAGTAGGAGAAGGAGAGGGATACAAAGAATATCTAACTAGTGAGTGCACAGTTATTGATGGAGAAGGGAAAACTGTTACACCTGGGCTTATAGATCCACATACCCATGTTGTATACGCTGGTTCAAGGGAAAATGAATTGCCATTAAAGCTAAATAAAGTTGGATATATTGAAATATTAAATAGTGGTGGGGGAATACTAAGTACCGTTGAAAACACTAGAAATATTAAAATAGATCAACTTGTAGAAGAAAGTAGAAAAAGGCTTGATATAATGCTTAAGCATGGTACTACTACTGTTGAAAGCAAATCAGGATATGGTCTTGATTTACAAACAGAGGTTAAAATTTTAGAGGTAAACAAAATTTTAAATGAAACTCATCCTATAGATGTAGTATCTACATTTATGGCAGCACATGCGTTGCCAAAGGAATACAAAAGCGATAGAGAAGCCTATATTGGAGAAATAATTAATAATATGATTCCATATGTAAGCGAAAATAAACTTGCAGAGTTTATTGATTGTTTTTGTGAGAAAGGCGTATTTTCAGTAGAAGAATGCAGACGGATTTTAACAGCTGGGAAAAAATTTGGGTTAAACATAAAAATCCATGCAGATGAAGTTGAAACAGTAAAAGCTGCAGAACTTGCAGGGGAACTAAAAGCTACATCAGCAGAGCATTTAGTTGCAGCTTCAGACGAAGGCATAAAGGCGTTAGCAGAAAATGATGTGGTGGCTGTACTATTACCATCGACTTCCTTCTATTTGATGTTAAATCATTTTGCTAGAGCTAGAAAAATGATAGAAGAAGGTGTGGCTGTATCCCTAGCTACAGATTGTAATCCTGGCACCTCGCCTACAGAATCATTACAGACAGTTATGACCTTTGCTTGCTTTGGAATGAAACTGTTCCCAGAAGAGATTATCAATGCAATGACAATAAATGCGGCTTGTGCCATTAATCGCGAAAGTGAAATTGGAAGCATTGAAGTAGGTAAAAAAGCTGATATCGCTATATTTAATAGTAAAAACTTAAATTACCTAATATATCATTTTGGTGCCAATGCTATCGATACAGTAATAAAAAACGGAAAAATTGTTGTAAAAAATTAAATAATATTAATCATGCATTGACAATGGGTAACTAATGATTAATAATGTAATAGGCATTATTAACACCTTGAAAAAATATCCAATTCCTATAATATCCACTTTATATATTTGTGTTTTGAGAAAGGAGAATATAAAATGTTAGATGAAAAAACTGTAAGAGAATTTATTAATGAGTTAGGTTCAAATTCACCTGCGCCAGGAGGTGGAAGTGTTGCAGCCCTTGGAGCATCGCTGGCCAGTGCTTTAGGTGCTATGGTGTTCAATTTAACTGTAGGTAAGAAGGCATACAATGAATATAGCGATGAAGATAAAATGCTTGTTGACAAGAACCTCGAGGAATGCCTTAAACATAAGGATAAATTTTTAGATCTAATGAACAAAGATACAGAGGTTTTTTTAATTCTCATGTCAGCTTTTAAACTTCCAAAGGAAAGTGCGGACGAAAAGAAAATAAGAAGTGCTAAAATCCAAGAAGGATATCAAAAAGCATTGGAAATCCCACTAAGTGTTGCAGAAGAATCATACAAAATATATGAGTATGTTAAAATAGCAGCCAGGTTAGGTAACAAAAATGCAATTTCAGATGCTGGCGTGTCAGCTTTAATGCTTCAAGCATCCATTGAAAGTGCAATTTTAAATGTTAAAATAAATCTTTCTAGTATAAAAGATGAAACTTATAAACAAGAGATTACTGAAAGATGCAATGAATTAGTAAAACAAGGAAGAACAAAACGTGACGAAATACTATCTGTTGTAGATGAAAGCATGTAAATTTTTTAAAAAATACTATTTTTGGGAGTTTTGAATGAAATATAAGACCAAGACAAAAGAAGCAATTGGACTAGAAGGATTTTTATGTTTATTTTTATTTATATTATTTTTTATGTTAATAGGTAAAAAAATGGGAACTGCAAATATGTTTAGTACTTTAATGAATACAGCTTACGATTTGCTCATTAAAGTAGTATTTTACATAATGGCAATTGCTGTTGTAGCAGGAGCTATTGCCTCAATGCTTTCAGAGTTTGGGGTAATAGCAATTATTAATAAGGTATTATCTCCATTGATGAAGCCTCTTTATGATTTGCCAGGAGCAGCAGCCCTTGGTATTATTACAACTTATTTATCTGATAATCCAGCAATTATAACTTTAGCTCAGGATAAAGGGTTTAGAAGGTATTTTAAAAAGTATCAACTTCCAGCACTAACAAATTTAGGCACATCATTTGGGATGGGCCTTATTGTTACTACATTTATGATAGGTCAAAAATCCACCATAGGTGAAAGTTTTATTGCACCTGCTATAATTGGAAATATTGCTGCGGTTATAGGAAGTATAGTTAGTGTAAGATTTATGATTGGGCATACTAAAAAGGTTTATGGGAAAGAAGAAATGTGCACATCAGAAGGCACAGTAGATTTTGATATGTTAACTCACAGAGAGGTTAGAGAAGGTAGTGTAACCGCAAGACTTCTTGAGGCTTTACTAGAAGGTGGAAAATCAGGAGTTGAAATGGGACTAGCTATAATACCGGGCGTTTTAATAATTTGTACAACCGTTCTTATGTTAACAAATGGAACCGCTGATACAGGTTTATATACTGGAGCAGCGAATGAAGGTGTTAAAGTTTTACCTTGGATAGGTGAAAAGTTCTCTTTTATACTTAAACCACTGTTTGGATTTGAACATGCAGAAGCTATTGCTTTCCCAATTACATCACTAGGTGCTGTAGGAGCTGCTATCAGCTTAGTGCCAGATTTATTAAAGCAAAAGCTTATAGGCGGAAATGAAATTGCTGTATTTACAGCTATGGGAATGTGTTGGAGTGGTTACCTAAGCACACACGTAGCAATGATGGATAGCTTAAAGTGTAGAAAGCTTACAGGAAAGGCAATCTTAAGTCATACTATAGGTGGACTTGTGGCGGGGATTTCTGCCCATTTAATGTATGTGATATTTTTATAAAATAAGAAGCATAGATAATTAATGGTAAATATAATGAACTGTGAATTCTCAGCGTAAAAAAACTGTGAGTTCACAGTTTTTTTATGACATTTCAGAAGGAAGATATTATTTACTGTTAGGCATATAAAAATAAATTAAGGGATATACAGTTCACCATAGTGTGCATTTATGATATACTTTAAAAGAATTTTAATATACTTTCAAGGCAGATAGATGGAGGATAATAAATGCTAGATTTGTTTCAACAGAAAATATGTGAACTATATAATATTATTTTAAGTCCAATAGATGATATGTTTAAAATAACTGCGTTAGAAAACTATAAAAGGGAAATAGAATTTTCACATCAGAAAAGCTTTGGCAGTGCTTATTATGAGTTTATTAAAAACAATAAAGAAAAAGGCACAGTGTACACTCCAGAACCCATATCTTCTTATATGATAGAAAACACCATAAAAGCGGGGCAGATAGTAGAGAACCCCTATATAAAGATTGTGGACCCTTCTTGTGGCACAGGAAATATATTAATTTGTTGTTTTAAATTTCTTAGAAATTTATATGTGGATAATTTAAATATAATTAATGAAAAAAACGGATTGGGTTTAAATTTAGAAAGTCTTGATGAACATATAATAACACATAATTTATATGGGTTTGATATTGATGATATAGCTACAAAAATTCTTATTATAGATTTATATGATTTAAGTAAGGGTAGCATATGCAATAATATTTTTAATATGGATTTTTTATTATATGAAAGTGAACATAAATATGACATTTTCATAGGCAATCCACCTTATGTGGGTAAAAAATCTATAGATAAGGTATACGCAGACCATTTGAAAGTTAGATACAGTGAAGTGTATAGTGATAAAGGGGATCTATCCTATTGTTTTTTCAAAAAAGCATTAGAAGACCTTGAAAATGGAGGAAAGCTCACTTTTATTACTTCTAGGTACTTTTTAGAATCACCTAGTGGAGAGGATTTAAGGAAGGTATTAAAAGAATTATGCACAATAGACAAAATTATTGATTTTTATGGCATAAGACCATTTAAAAATATAGGAATAGACCCTGTGATTTTATTTATAACAAATTATCAAAATGAGGATAATGAAATTCAAATCATCAAACCAATATCCGTAAAAAGTAAAAATAAAAATGAATTTTACAATAGTATATTTCTGAAAAATGGAAATAATAAATATAATAGTTTTATCCTTAATAAAAACAGATTAAATAACAAGGGCTGGATTTTAATAGATGAGACGCAGAGAAATATAATAAATAAAATAGAACAAAAGTGTTTTACACATCTAAGTAATATATGTAATAGTTATCAAGGTGTAATAACGGGTTGTGACAAAGCTTTTGTGGTAAGTAATGATACTTACCTAAATGAAAATATTGAAGTAAATTTAATAAAACCTTGGATTAAGAGTAGTTACATAGAAAAAAATTCCGTTTTAAGAAGAGATAGTTACATAATATATTCAGATTTAATTAATAATCCAGATGAGTATCCAAGGGCCATAGCTCATATTGAAAAAAATGTGGAAAAACTATTAAAAAGAAGAGAGTGCGAAAGAGGTATTAGGAAATGGTACGAACTTCAATGGGGTAGAGATCAAAATATATTTGAATCAGAAAAGATAATTTTCCCTTTTAAAGCAAGTAGTAATAGATTTGCTCTTGACAAGGGAAGTTATTTTAGTGCGGATGTATATGCATTGATATTAAAAGAAAATGTACCTTTTGCTTATGATTTCTTATTATATTTATTAAATAGTAAAATCTATGAATTTTACTTTAAGACCTTTGCAAAAAAACTCGGTGAAGATGCTTACGAGTACTATCCAAATAATTTAATGAAATTATGTATACCAGTTACCATAGATTTTGTAGGTAAAGACGAGAATTATTTATATGATTATTTTGGCTTTAGTGAAGAAGAGAAAAAGATTATACAACGTGGAGTATAATCTTTTTCTCTTTTATTTTATTCAATAATCATCTGCGATGCTACAATATTATTATCATATAATGTATTAAATGAATGCAAATGGGTATAATATAAAAAAAAGTTTAAAAATTATAAAAAAAAGAAGGAAAATTATGTAATTGGTAGAATATATAAGAAAGGTATGATATTTATACAAAACTAAAAAAATATTCTAATTTAGAATGATTCAAGGGGGAAGAATATGCATTTAAATTTTGAAAATAATGGAGATAAATTAATTGTTTACATGTCGGGAGAATTAGACCATCATAGTGCTGAAGAAGTAAGGAATATGATAGACGATCGCTTAGACCGAAATAGCTATAACAAATTAATTATGGATTTTGAGGGAGTGTCCTTTATGGATAGTTCCGGTATTGGAGTGGTTATTGGAAGATACAAAAAGTTACATATGAGAAGTGGGAAAGTATGTGTAACAAACATTAAATCTTCAGTAAAAAGAGTGTTTGAGTTGTCCGGAATGTTTAAAATCATCATGCTATATGATGATGTTGAACAAGCTGTAAACAATATTTAGTGGGGGGATTAATATGGGTCACAATAGAATTAAAATCGAATTTTTAAGTAAATCCCAGAATGAAGGTTTTGCAAGAGTAGCAGTAGCAGCATTTGCGGCGCAATTAGATCCAACAATTGAAGAAATTAGCGATGTCAAAACTGCTGTATCTGAAGCAGTTACCAATGCTATTATCCATGGATATGATAGCGAAGAAGAAATGATTACAATAGAAGCTATTATTAATGACAATGAATTAACAGTGATAATCAGCGACCTCGGAAAAGGAATTGACGATCTAAAGATTGCTATGCAACCATTATATACTTCCCGTCCAGACTTAGAGAGGTCAGGTATGGGTTTTACTGTAATGGAAACTTTTATGGACAGCTTAGAAGTAAAGTCTGATAAAGGTAGGGGAACAAGTATAATAATGAAAAAAATATTTAATCCTTTATGTTAGGTGGAATATTATGGATCAAAAAATAGTTAAAAAAAATAATTATAATTATGAAGACAATATGCAACTCATTCAATTAGCTAGAAATGGAGAACCAGGTGCATTAGATAAACTAGTAGAGATGAATTTACCATTGGTTTCATCAATTAGTAAAAAATTTCTTAATAGAGGATACGAGTATGATGATATATTCCAAATTGGATGCATTGGTCTAGTAAAAGCAATTAACAATTTTGACACTAAGTATAATGTGAAATTTTCTACCTATGCAGTACCAATGATAATGGGAGAAATCAAAAGATTTCTTAGGGACGATGGAATTATAAAAGTAAGCAGAAGTGTTAAAAATACTGCAAGGAAATTACATTATGATAAAGAGACACTAACAAAAGAATTAGGTAGAGATCCTACTATTGAAGAATTGTCAGTTTTTTCTGACATAGAAAAAGAAGATATAGTATATGCACTAGAGTCTGCGAGTAACATGCAGTATTTATTTGATACAATACACCAAGATGATGGAGCACCAGTACTGCTGATAGATAAATTAAGTGAAAAATATGAAGAAGATAATGAGGTTTTAGATAAAATTGCACTTAAAGAAGCACTTAGAAAATTGGATGCAAAATCAAGGCAAATAATTATGCTTAGGTATTTTAAAGATAATACTCAAATTCAGGTAGCTAAAATGATGGGCATCAGCCAAGTACAAGTATCAAGAATAGAAAAGAAAGTATTGAAAATAATGAAGGAAAAATTGAGTGGTTAAGATGAAATATAGATAAACAATTTCAATGTTTTATTTTGAAATTGTTTATCTATAAATGATTCTTATTTTTTTTGACTAAAAATCATATAATTGCAAATAATAACTTAGTAGTAAACTATATTCTAAAAACATAATTCACTATAATTAATAATGTCCATTTTAGAGAAGGACAAGGAGGATATTTCATGAAAGTGGAAGAAAAAACTATAAGGAAAAAATTTGAACATCTTAATTCTAATAAAATTCCTAAGCCTAATTTACTTATGCATTGCTTTAATGCCTTTTGGGTTGGAGGATTTATATGTGTAATTGGACAATTTGTTAGTGACTTTTTTTCTAGAATGGGTGTTCCCAGTGATGAACTAGGGACTTATGTTTCCATAGTTATGGTCTTTCTAGGAGCTATACTTACGGGCATAGGAATATATGATAAGCTAGGTGATTTTGCAGGAGCAGGTTCTGTTGTACCAATTACTGGGTTTGCAAATTCCATTGTTTCCCCAGCAATGGAATTTAAAAAAGAGGGTTTTGTTTTTGGTGTAGCGGCTAAAATGTTTACAATTGCAGGACCTGTTTTAGTATATGGTATTGGTTCCTCTGTAATTGTGGGGATTTTATATTATTTTTTAAGGTGGTGATTAAAAATGGGTAGGAGAATTGGAGTTCAAACAGTAGAAATTCAAAGCAAACCTAGAATTATTGGTACATATAATGTAGTGGGACCTAAGGAAGGTAAAGGGCCATTAAAAGAATATTTTGATAGAATTCTACAAGATGATCTTAATGGAACTGAGAGTTTTGAAAAAGCTGAAACTAGTTTATTGTATACAGCTATTACAGAGAGTATAAAAAAAGCAAAACTAAAAGAAGTTGACATAAATTATCTACTAGCAGGAGATTTACTAAATCAGCTAATCTCTTCAAGTTTTGCAGCTAGAGATTTGAATATACCTTTTCTAGGACTTTATGGGGCCTGTTCAACTATGGCAGAGTCTTTAAGTATAGGTTCAATGATAATGGAAGGAGGCATGGCTAATTATGTTGTAGCGGCTACTTCTTCACATTTCTCATCAGCTGAAAGACAATATAGATTGCCATTAGAGATGGGAAGTCAGAGAGCTCCAACGGCACAATGGACGGTTACAGGTGCTGGAGCAATGGTTTTGGGTAAAAAGGGTGATTTTCCTTATGTTACACATGTTACAACTGGAAAAGTTAAAGACTATGGGATAACAGATGTAAATAATATGGGAGTTGCCATGGCACCAGCAGCTGTGGATACTATTAAACAACACTTTTTGGACACGGGCAGAAAACCCTCGGATTATGATATTATTGCTACTGGAGACCTAGGTATGGTAGGAAGAAAGTTTACAGAGGAATTACTCTTAGAATATAAGTATAATATGAAAGGGCATTATATTGACTGTGGTGAGGAGATTTTCAATGCTGAAAAACAAGGAACAAATGCAGGTGGTAGTGGTTGTGGCTGTTCGGCAGTGGTTGCAACAGGATATTTATACAAAAACATGCTAAAGGGGAAATTTAAAAGAATGCTTCTAGTGTCTACAGGTGCACTCCTAAGTCCTACTTCATCTTTGCAGGGAGAAACAATACCTGGAATAGCACATGCCGTTTGTATAGAGTTTGGAGGTGAATAAATGAATGAATAATTACATTATGACTTTTATAGTGGGTGGTGCAATTTGTGTAATAGGTCAGATACTTATGGATACTACTAAATTAACTCCAGCTAGAATATTAGTTGTATTTGTAACTGGTGGAGTAATACTAGGCGCATTAAATATATATGATGTGGTTATAAAATATGGCAAAGCAGGTGGAAGTATACCACTGCCAGGCTTTGGCTGTAGTTTAGCTAAAAGCGTAATGAAGGAAGTAGATAAGGTTGGTCTTATAGGAGCATTTACTGGAGGAATAAAAGGTACTGCGGGAGGTATTACTGCTGCAATTTTCTTTGGATATATCATGGCATTAGTATTTAATCCTAAAACTAAGGGATAAAAAAACTACTATCAAATATTAAAATTTGATAGTAGTTTTTTATTTCTGTTTTAAGGTGTATTAACAGGGGGATTAACACCCGTTGGATCTGTAACGGGTGGATTTGTAACTGGTGGATTCGTAACTGGTGGATCCGTAACTGGTGGATTCGTAACAGGGGGCTTTGTAACGGGCGGACTCGTAACAGGAGGTATAAATTGACTTGAAAAGGAATCAACTGCTGTTGGTAATACATAATCTGAGTCTAACAGTGCAGCATTATGATAACTCCTCCTTATAAAAATTCTTGTTTCAATATTTCCAGGTGACGTAGACTCTGAGGCAAGAACATAGTTGCCATTAGGGCCTCTGGTAACTCTAGCCAGAACATGGATGCTATCAAGTGTTGTAGGTTGAGTTCCGTCAATAAATAGTTCAGAGTATACTCTATTTCCTCTTGGGTCCGAATAAGTTAAATCTGTTGGTATATCACCAGAATCCTTTGATACAGAAAAGTCGGATATACCAGAAGGCCGCTCTACTTCCTTAACTGGAAGATTGATATGGGCTTCTTTCATAACATTTCCCCACAGCAAGGCGGCAGTATTACTACCCATTCCTTCAATTTTAGCTCCATCATCTGTTCCAATCCAAATAGCTGCAGAATAATAAGGAGTTAATCCAACAAACCATAAGTTTTTTGAATCAGAAGAAGTACCAGTTTTACCTCTAACAGGCATATTACCGAAATTAGCATTTGGACCAGTACCATCTGCACTTACAGGTCCTTGTAGTAAATCATACATTATATAAGCACTTTGAGGTGATAAAACAGTTTTTGGGTCATATTTTGTTTGAAGTATTATTTTACCACTTCTATCAACTACTTTAGTGTATAATCTTGGAGTAGATCTCATTCCATTGTTACCAAAAACACCATATGCAGCGGCCATAGTGAGAGGATTAGTTCCCTTATAACTACCACCATCTAATTGACCCAGTGCCATAGCAGACATACTTCTCTTATCAGTTTCATCTAATTGCAATCCGAATTTTTCGCCATAAGAAATACCAGTCTTAAGACCAATCATATCCTCAATTTTCACGGCAGCCACGTTAACGGAATGCTTTAAACAATCTCTTAGAGTTAAATATCCATAATATATATCAGGAGAATTTCTAGGATTATAAGGAGGGTCACCTGGAGCACCATATTTTTTTCCTATTTCTTCAGGTACAGGTGAATCTTCAATAATTGTAGAAGCTGTAGCAATTTTTGAATCAATAGCTGGACTATATACAGTTAGTGGCTTAATGCTTGAGCCAGGAGCCTTTAAGAAGTCACTAGAAGCAGCTCTATTATAAGACATAGGACCCTCAACGCCACGGCCGCCTATAATAGTTTTAACTTCACCTGTACGATAATCCATGATAACGCAAGAAGCTTGGATATTTGCTTGTTTAAGGTTAAGGTTACCATCTCTAGGAAATATATAATCATAGCTGTTTTTTTTATTTGACGCAATAGGGTCATCAATTATAGCCTGTGACTTAATTTGCATAGATCTATCCATAGTTGTAGTGATTTTTAAACCGTCGTACATAAGCATGGAATAAGCCTCTTCTTTGTTAATATTTAATGTCTTCATTAGATCCTCAGCAACCTGAAGGATTACAGGTCTAGAAAAGGACTCAAAGTCCATCTTATTTGCGTCTTTTATTGAAAAATTAAATACTAGATTTTCAGCCATAGCTGAATCAAATTGATCTTTGCTGATTTTATTATATTTTAGCATGTTTTCAAGAACAGCTTTTGTTCTATTTGAAACAAAAGCTTCTTTAGATTTAGATGCTTTATATGATAAATTATAAGAAAGACTAGGATTTTGTGCAGCGCTAGCAATAAAAGCACATTGTTTTAAAGACAAAGCCCCAACAGATTTGCCGAAATATTGCTGGGAGGCGGCTTCTACACCGTGAGCTTTTCCGCCTAAAAAGATAGTATTAATATAAGCCTCTAAAATTTGGTCTTTGGTCAAAACCTTCTCTAGCTTTAGCGAAAGAGAAATTTCTTGGACTTTTCTTTTTATAGAAGTTCTGTTTTCTATAGAATCTGCTAAAAACATTCTATATTTAACCAATTGTTGAGTTATAGTTGAAGCGCCTTGGAGACTCGCGCCACTACCGTGTATTTTTATTTTTATATCATTTAATACAGCTCCACCCAATCTTTTTATGTCAATACCAGGGTGGGTATCAAATCTAGAATCCTCAATACTTATAAATGCATCCTTAAGGACTACTGGAACTTTATTAATAGATATATTAGTTCTTCTTTCTGAGGTAATGTATTCATCCATATACTTTTGAGAATTGTCATATAGTGTTGAGGGTTCATCTAATTTTAAAAATTCATTAATATCTAATTCGGGAGCCGTCTTAACCATAGCTACAACTACTCCTCCAATAGCTACCATGGCTATTAATGCTATAGATAGAATTGTTAAAAAAATGCTTTTGAAAACTTTCTTACCAGTTGATTTCTTCTTCTTCGGAGTAGTTTTTTTATCTTTCATTCAATATCCTCCTCGTATTTATCTGGAGCGGATTATAATTATTAATTTCCAGGTCTTATTGTAAAACTTATTTTATCTAAGTAGAATTAACTTTTAATATTATACCATATAAATATACTAATATAAAATATCCATTTTGATACACTATTTAATTCTGTAGCTTAAAAGAGTTACATATAATAACATATAACCTTAAATGGAGGTAATAAATATTAGAAATAAGTTTAACAATAAGATTAAAACTAGAGTATTATTAATTATAACCATAATTATTATAAATTTTACAATGTTCATATATATTTTTGATAAAATCATAATGCCAACTGTAATGGCTGTGGCAGATGCAGAAATGAGAGCAAAAGCTACAGAAATTGTTAATAAAGCAATTATAAACGAATATTCCAAACAGTTTAACTACGATGAAATTATAAGGGTTGATAAAGATGCTCAGGGAAATATTGTAATGCTAAAAGCAGATACCTTAAAAATGAATAAAATAGCCTGTGATGTTGCTCTAGAATCACAAAAGGAACTCTTGAAATTGGGTGATATAGGCATCAAAGTCCCTATAGGTTATATCACAAGAAATAATATTTTATCTTATTATGGTCCATGCATAAATATAAAAATGCAGCCCGTAGGCCTTGTAGAAACTAAATATTCTTCGGAGTTTGAAAGTGCAGGTATAAATCAAACGAGACATAAAATCTATGTTAAAGTAAAAACCACAGTTAGAGTGATTATTCCATTGAAAAGCAATGATATTGAGGTAGCTAATGAAATACCAATTGCTGAAACTATTATAGTGGGAAAAATACCCAATACTGCAATTGGGTTAGATTTAAATGGTACAGGTTTTAAATTGGGCAATAGTGGTGAGAAGTAACATAAATATAAAAAAGCACGTTATTAAACGTACTTTTTTTTATTTCTAATTATATTTTGTTAATAATTCGCAAGGAAGATGTTAAAAAAGCTTAAGCTTCCCAATTAAATACGTAAGGTATATTTCTATAATAGTCTCCGTAATTTAATCCATAACCCACAACAAAAAGATCTGGAATTTCAAAACAACAATAATCTGGTATTATATCAATTTTTCTTCTTTCATGTTTATCTAAAAGAACACAAGATTTAACAGAAGCAGCTCCAAGGGATCTAACCCTAGTCATAATGGAATTCATAGTTATGCCTGTATCAACAATATCATCCACTATTAGTACATCAAAGCCAGAAATATTATCTGGGATGTCATTTATAATATTAACTGTTCCACTTGACTCTTCGTCTGCACCATAACTTGAAGTTGTCATAAAGCCTATTTTTGTAGGCACAGTGATTTGACGTACAAGATCCGCAGTAAATATAAAACTACCTCGGAGTAATGAAAGAATATATAATTTTTTTCCATCATAATCTTTGGATATTTCTGCGCCAAGTTGTCCAACTCTTTCATCAATTTGTTCTTTAGATATAAGAATATTTATTTTTTTATCATCCAATGTTAATCCCGCCCTCATTATATATTTACAATATTGACTCAATAGTATAAAATTATATCATAGTTGTCAAGTATAAGAATAAGAAAACTTGTTAAAATATTATTAGAATGGAGTGATTTATGATGATATATGGAAATATTGATGGTGTTAAGAATTCAATTTTAAATAAATTAGAAACTGCTTGTGATATAAGAGTTTCTAAAGATTGCATTTTATCTGAAGAATTAGTAGATATATTAGTCGAGGTAACACAAGATTTAAAAAGAGAAGTCAGTGCCGCAATTGATAGAAAAGGTAAAATAATTAGTATGGCAATTGGTGATAGTAGCACAGTGGAACTGCCTATAATTGATATAAGAGAAGGACGGTTATCAGGAGTTAAAATAGTACACACTCACCCAAATGGAAATTCTAGATTATCTGCTCTTGATATGTCAGCACTAGTAAAACTAAAGTTAGATTGTATAGTGGCAATTGGAATATCAGAAAAAGAAGACTTAAAATATAATGTAGGTTTTTGTGGAATAGAAAATAATATTTTAGTAGAAGAAGAAATAGGACCCATAAGCATAGATAAAGTAATAGAATATGATATCATAGACAAAGTTAAACATATAGAAAAATTAATGAAGACAAGTGAAATCATTGAAGATGATGTAGAAAGAGCTATCTTAGTGGGTATAGAAAGTGAAGAGGATTTAGTAGAACTTAGGGAACTAGCAAAGGCATGTAATGTAGTAACTGTAGATATAATTCTGCAAAATAGACATAAAATAGATCCAGCCTTATACATAGGTAGTGGTAAAGCAGAAGAAATTGCGGGTATTAGGCAAGCATTAAGAGCAAACGTAGTTATTTTTGATGATGAATTATCTGGCTCTCAAGTTAGAAATTTGGAAGAAGTGCTTGGTTGTAAGGTTATAGACAGGACTACATTAATATTAGAGATATTTGCACGAAGAGCAAGAACTAGGGAAGCAAAAATTCAAGTTGAACTTGCACAATTAAAATATAGGTTACCACGTTTAACAGGACTTGGAACTATGCTTTCAAGAACAGGTGCAGGAATTGGCACAAGAGGTCCTGGAGAGAAAAAATTAGAAATAGATAAAAGAAGAATACGCGAAGGTATTTTTGATTTAAATAAAGAATTAGAAAAAATAAGAACCACAAGAAATGTACAAAGGGAAAAGAGAAGTCGCGAAAGTATTTCAAAAATATCTTTAGTTGGGTACACTAATTCTGGAAAATCAACACTTAGAAATGTATTATGCGATGTAGCCTCACTAAAAAGTGCTGTTCAAAAAGATAAAGTCTTTGAAGCAGATATGCTCTTTGCAACCTTAGACGTAACAACAAGAGCACTGCTATTACCTGATAATCGTGTGGCAGCAGTAACAGATACTGTAGGTTTTATAAGAAAACTTCCCCATGACCTGGTGGAAGCATTTAAATCTACATTAGAAGAAGTTGTATATTCAGATTTATTGATGCACATAGTAGATGTATCCTCAGACACTGCAGAGCTACAAATAGAAGCTGTAGATGCCGTTTTAGCAGAACTTGCGGCAATTGATAAGCCGATGATATTGGTGTTAAATAAAATTGATAAATCTTCTCAAGAAAACATCCTAAAGATTAAAGAAAAATATAAAAATTTGAAATGCATAGAAATATCAGCTAAGTATGGTACGAATTTGGAAGGGTTGCTAAAAGAAGCTTGTGAAGATCTTCCATATACACTTAAAAAATTTAATGTGCTTATTCCATATACTGATCAGTCCATGGTGGCATATTTGCATAGAGGTTCTAAAGTGGAATCAGAAGAATACAACGAAGAGGGAACACTTATGACAGTACAAGGGGACAATGAAGTTTACAATAAGTGTGAAAAATATATTTTAGCTTAGATTAAACTGAAATATATTTTGTAATGGATAAAGTTGTGTTATTAAAAAAATCAAATAAGTGTAATAAAATTTGTGGCTAGATTATATAATTAAGTGTTAGGTCTATAGCATTTATCATAGGATTTAGGAGTAGATATGGGAGAGGATAAATTAAATTCAGATAATGAAAATAGGAAAAACAAAAAATCAACTTGGCAAGATGAAAATCAATATCAAAAAAAAATTATAGATGATATTACTCAGCAATATAAGAATATTTATGAAGATGCATCTATGCAACAACCAGTATCTGATACTAGTGACACAACAAACTGTTTTGATATTAAATCCTTGGCAGATAAAGCTGTAAACATAAATATTTTAAGATATGAAGTAGATAGGTTACAACTAGATTTTAAAGCAAAGGCATATTTTGAAAATGATGTAAAACCACTAATAGACACTCTGTACTCTTTAGCTATTGCATCTACTAGTTATTCAAATGCTGCAGGTAGTTTGGCAAATACAAATTTTGGACGTAGTTCAAAAATAAAAGATGCCCTAAACTTAGTTGAAGGGGTTAATGAAATTTCTGAAGATTTAATTAAAGTATTGAAATGTAAAATTGATAATATGCTGAAACTCTCAAAGTATGATTGCAAATGATTTTTTATAATATTAAAGAGAATCAAGGTTACTTTGACCCTGATTCTTTTTATTTTATTTACTAGGAAATTAAGGATTATTATTATGAAAACTGGTAAAAATAAATATAATATTGAATTTGGAGGTAATATCATGGAAAAAGTGTGTCCGGTTTGCAATAATTTAGAAAGAAAAGTTTGCAAGTGTGAAAAGTGTAGTGATATAATGACAGATAAAGGAATAATACAAGAATATTTTGATGATTATAGTGCTAATATGGAGATTAATGACCATGATAAGTTCTGTGTTCATATATATCAGTGCAGTAATTGTAATTTTTATAGAAGAATTAAAATTAACAAAATATTGATTTAAAAAAAATACTTTTAAGGATACTAGAGCACATTAAAAATTGGGGGTAACGTGAATGAAAAAAACTATTTTACAATATCAAAAGGCCTTTAATAGTGTAGTAGATAGAATAAAAATTGATGAATCTGTTTTATCAGTAATGGTTTTTGGAAGTATGGTGACAGGAGATTTGTGGGAAGAATCAGATATTGATCTTTTTGTAATTGTCAAAGAGAATTTCGAGAAAATTCGAGACATACATACAGAAGAAAAGGACGTTCCTGTTCATATTAAACTCATGGGTAAAGAAAAATTTATACAAATTTATTCTGACAATCTAAAGGGCGGATATATACATAGAATTTTTTCATCTTCAAGATTAGTATTCTCAAAAGATATGGATATAACAGTAAGGTTTGACGGTGGTAGATTTTTCCCTGATATTGATAGAGAGCGTTGGGGTATGTTTTTTTTAGGAAAACTTTTAAAAGATATGGGAGTATGTAAAAAGTATTTATGGAGCAATGGTATATATACATCCTACACTACTGCTATACGATGTATAGAAAAGTATTCAAGGCTATTTGTTAATTCATCAGGGTATATGATTAGTAAGGATGTTCTGGCTATGGCCATGAATCTAAATGAAGATTTTAAACAATGCGTTGATAAATTATTTTTTGAAAAATCAAACTTGGCAGAAACAATTCAAGAAACTATGACCTTTTTAGAGGAAAGCATAAATTCAAGTATTAAGAGTAATTGTAACTTACTTTTAAACTATATGAGAGAACAAGATAAGTTTTTAAGTGCTGAGGAAATTATGGCAGAGGATTTGTTTGTGGATTTTGATATAGACATGGAAGAATTACTTAATAAACTTTGGGAAAGAGACATTATCAAAAAAGAAAGTAGAGATTTCAAGATAGAAAAGGATAAAACCCTATTTAAACAAAATGTTTATTTTGTCTAATAATTTTGAAATAGATAGGTGTAGATATGGAGAAGTATGAAATTGAATTTAACCAAGATATTCCCAAATACATAGAAATATCAAAGTATATAAAAAAAATGATTGATAAAAATAACATTTTTGATGGTGAAAAATTACCATCTATAAGGAAATTAGCAAAAGCATTAATGGTTAATGAGGTTACCATAGTTAGTGCATATAAAAAGCTGGAGGCTGAGGGCTATGCTTATCAAAAGATGGGTAGCGGAACTTATGCTAAAAGAAGAGATACAAACATAAAATTTAAAAAAGAATATTCAAACACCTTAAAAAAAATCTCTGGGAAAGACCTTAAAATATATGTAGATTTTACAGGAGAAATCACAAGTAGTGAGTTTTTTCCAGTAACAGTATTTAAAGATGTATTAAATGAAGTATTAGATAGAGATGGTGCAGAAGCTTTTGCCTATAAGGAATCTTTGGGGTATGAAGGTCTTAGAAATAGTATAAGCAGTTTTTTTTGGGACAATAAGGTAAGTACTGAAGATATATTGATTCTTTCTGGTGCACAACAGGGTATTGATATAGTGTCAAAATCTATAATAAATGTTCATGATAATGTGGTTGTAGAAAAGCCAACCTATGGTGGGGCACTAACGGTTTTTAAATGGAGAAGGGCTAATATATTTGAAGTTGATATCCTAGAAGATGGCATAGATTTAAGTCAATTTGAACAAATATTAAAAAAGAATAGAATCAAATGTTTTTATGCCATGAGTTATTTTCAAAATCCTACAGGAGCCACCTATAGTTTGGAGAAAAAGCTAAAAATATTAGAGCTTGCAGAGTGCTATGATTTCTACATTGTTGAAGATGATTATTTATCTGAGCTAATATATGACCAAAAGCAATATAAGAGTTTTAAGAGCTTAGACAAAAATGACAGAGTTATTTATATTAAGAGTTTTTCAAAGATATTTCTGCCAGGAATAAGACTAGGATATATGATATCACCAGAGAAATACAAGGAGCACATTCAAAATTCAAAAATTAACACAGATATATCAACTTCAAGTCTTATGCAACGTGCTCTGGATTTATATATAAATAAAGATCTTTGGAAGCAGCATATAAACTATCTCAATATGGCGTATAAAGATAAATATGACTTTATGATAAATTGTATAGATAAATATTTAGGCAAAAAAGTTAGTTATTTTACTCCTGGAGGCGGAATTAATTTTTATTTTAAAATAGATGAAAATTTGAAAATTAATTCTATGGATTTATTTTACAGTTGTAAGAATAAAAAAGTTCTAATTACACCTGGAGTTTTATTTTATAAAAATGCAGAGCAAGGCAACAATTATTTTAGATTGAGTTTTTCAGAATTAAAAAAGCCTGAAATAGAAGAAGGAATTAAAGTTATCTCAAAGATACTTGAAAAAATACCCAAAAGATAAGGAGAGAAGATTTTGAAAAAGGGATTAGTTGACATTGACTGGCAATGCATTAGCACATATTCAGAGGAAGAAATATCCTATTTCTTATTTTTAGAGGGCAAAACAATGGAAGCCATATGTAAAATAAGAAACTTGGATAATGCCATTGTACAAAAACATATTATAGATGGTAAAATAAAATATAGATTTTTAGTGAAAAGCAATGACCCTTCTGAACTTTTTAAGAGCATTGCGGTGGCAGGAAAAGAAGATAAAATTCATTTTTTAAATTCAATGGGCGAGGATAATAAAAATAAATTAACCCAATTAATAAAAATTACTTATGGGGAGATGTATCCTAAGGATAAAGAGGCAGCAGTTTGGATTTTAGGAGAATTAAAGGAAGTATCTTGTTTAGATATTTTAGTAAAAGCTTCTGTTAATAAATCCATAAATATACGCAGAATGGCAGTTTCTGCAATGGGGAAACTTGGAGATGAAAGAGCAGAAGTGGCATTACTTAGATCCCTTACCGATGAAAATCCACAAGTGATAAGTTATGCAATAAAATCTCTAGGTAAAATAAAAAGTGAAAAAGCTATTGCAAAGATAAAATACTTACAGGATAACACAGACAAAAAATACATAGTAGATGCTGCACAAAGCTTCTTAATACTTATGGAGCAAATATAGAAGAAAACTAGAGACTAACCTTGACTCTAGAAGATTTATGCAATGACGGGAGAATTTATATGAGCTATTTTACGATAAAAGATGAATCAAAAGCTGAATTTAAAGAGAAAAAGTCTACTTTCATTGGTCATGGCAAAAGAGTTGAAACCGAAGATGAAGCTAAGGAATTTATCCAAAATGTTAAAAGTCAGCACAAAGAAGCTAGGCACAATGTTTATGCCTATATAATCGGTGAAAATAGAATGATACAAAGATATAGTGATGATGGGGAACCTCATGGCACAGGAGGAATTCCTATGCTAGAAGTTTTAAAAAAGAGCGATATTACAGATGTAGTTGTAGTAGTTACAAGGTATTTTGGAGGGATTCTTCTTGGCACTGGAGGGCTTGCAAGGGCATATTCTAAAGGTGCATCCCTAGCTATTAAAGAAGCAGGAGTAGTGGAGAAGGTTAAAGGTATTCCCTTAGAAATAGTAATTGAATATGATTCACTTGGTAAGTTGCAGCATGTATGTGCAGAAGGGAACACCCATATAGAGAATATAGAGTATACTGACAAAGTGAAAATTAAAATACTCTGTGAGTTTAGCAATCTAGAAAAATTACAGTCACAAATAACTGAAGTTACTTCAGGAAAAGCACTGTTTGAAGAAGAAGAGCCTAAAATGTACTTTAAATTAGAAAATAGATTATATGAATAATATGTGGGTATACCACATCCTTTAGTTAATTGTAAGAAAAGTGTAAATACTTTTCTTTTTTTATTTGAAAAGTGCTTTATTCGATGATATAATGGGAAAGTAATGTGTTTATAACTAATTCATAGGATTATTACTATTTATTAGGAGTGATTGGAAAAATTTCATACATAAAATAGTTAGGTGGGAGGAATTTCAAATGTCGGGACATTCAAAATGGCATAACATTCAACAGAAAAAAGGTAAGGTAGATTCTAAAAGAGGTAAAGTATTCACAAAAATAGGTAAAGAGTTAATAATGGCAGCTAAATTTGGTGGTTCAAGTTTAGAAATTAATGCTAAACTTAGAGATGTAGTTGCAAAAGCTAAATCTAATAATATGCCTGCAGACACAATAACTAGAGCAATAAAAAAAGGTTCTGGTGAGCTGAATGACATAAACTACGAAGAAATAGTTTATGAAGGTTATGCAGCAGAAGGTGTTGCTGTGGTAATTAACACACTAACAGACAAAAAAAATAGAAGTGTAGCAACTGTAAGGCATGCTTTTGATAGATGTGGTGGAAACATGGGCGCGGCAGGATGCGTAGACTGGATGTTTGCTAAAAAAGGACAACTTATCATAGAAAGAAAAGCAGATATGGATGAAGATGAAATCATGATGCTAGCCCTAGAAGCGGGCGCAGAAGATTTTAATGCAGAAGTAGAAATGTTTGAAATTATCACAGCTATAGAAAACTTTGGAGCAGTAAGAGAAGTGCTGGAAGCGGCAGGTTTTGAATTTGCTTCTGCAGAGATTACAATGATACCAGATAACATGATACCTATTAGCCTAGAAGGCGCAGCTAAGGTACAAAGGCTTATAGATATGCTTGAAGACGATGATGATGTGCAAGATGTTTATCATAATGCAGAGTTCCCTGAGGAGTTTGTGGGATAAGGGTAATCAACGGTTTGAACGTCATTGAGAGATTTTAAACATGGTGACATACGTGTTTTTAATGATTCATGATGATAAATAACACTTTCAAATGTATGTGTGAATTATATACATTTGGAGGTGTTATTTTTGTTGGAATTAAACGATGTTTTAAAAGAATTTTTATTCGATTGTGAGGTTAAAAACTTTTCTAAGAGGACAATTCAAAGTTACAGAAATTGCAATGCATTATTTCACAATTACTTAAAACAAGAATTTAAAATTGAAAAATTAGAAGAAGTAAAAGGAATACACATTAAAAAGTATTTTAAATTTTTGATGCAGAAGGGATTAAAACCTACTTATGTGAATGGAATTTTAAAAACTATAAGAGCATTTTTTAGGTACTGCATGCAAGAAGAATATTTACAAGAAAACCCTGTTGAAAAAGTTGCTTGGCAAAAAGAAGGTAAAGTAATAATTAATACCTTTACATCCACAGAAATATTAAAAATGCTTGATGCCTATAAATTTACTACCTACTTAAATGCCAGGAACAAGATGCTTATAGCGTTTCTTGTAGATACAGGAGCTAGGAATAATGAAGGTTGTACGCTATTAAAACAAGATATTAAAGAAAGAGTAATTTTGCTTAGAGGAAAAGGCAATAAGGAAAGACAAGTTAGTATAAGTCCACTTCTTAAAAAATATATGATTAGATATGAAAGAATTAGAGACTTTTATTTTAAAGATAAAATGATAAAGCATAATAACTATTTCCTATCTAATACGGGGTTGCCACTTACTCCAGAAACAATTGAGCGTGTGGTAAGAGAAGCAGGGAAAATAGCAGGGGTAAGAGATGAAATACGATGTTCGCCACACACAATAAGACACTGGTATGCCCAAGAACAATTAAGGAATGGATTGGATGTTTATTCCCTATCGAGATTATTGGGACATGAAAATATCACTATTACAAAACGGTATCTTCAATCTATAAAAGATGAGGACATAATTGATCTATCATTAAAAACAAGTCCATTGATGAACATTAAGAAGGGAGGTAAGAAATAATGAATATAAATCCAGTATTTGAATTACTTAGGAATGATGGAAGTATTATTATAAATAAAGCTTTAATACACAGGCTAGGGCTACATGAGGCAATAATTTACACAGAATTAGTATCACGCTATGCGTATTTTTCTAAAGAAAGTATGCTTACGGAAGATGGATATTTTTACAATACAGTTGACGATTTACAACTTGCAACAGGGTTAGGAGAAAAAGCACAAAATACAGCTATTAAAAATTTAATGACCCTAGGTATTATAGATAAAAAGTTAAAGGGAACACCAGCACGTAGGCACTTTAAAATTTCAGACGATATGAATTTAATATTGAGCTTAATAGAGGAAGGTAAAACAATAATTAAAGAGTTAGACCAAAAGCAAAAGGAAAGAATGAAGCAGAAAATTCAATACTCAAAATTCAGTTCCTCCGAAAAGACGGAAGTAGAATATACTAGGGATAATATAAGTAATTCAAGTTCCTCCGATAAGACGGAACTAATTCCGACGACTGGGAGGATAAATAATACTAATACAATAATACTAAATAATAATACTAAGAAGAATAGAGAAGAGGATAGCTCTGTCCTTTCCACATGGGATAATACTATAACAATTTTAAAAGGAGAAATGACAGAAGTAAGTTTTAATACTTGGATTATATCTTTATCAGCTTTACGAATAGAAGATAGCGTATTAATTCTAAAAGCACAAAATGAGTTTACAAAAAGTGTTGTATTAACTAAATTTAAAGATTTAATCAATACAAGCATTAAATTAGCAAATAATTCCGTAATAGGATTTAACATAGAAATATAGGTATTAGTTACTATCTCACTAAAACGCATTTAAAATGACGAGAAATTACATTTCCTTATAGTTGTTCATAATCACATTACATTCGATTTAAACGTGATTTATCGAACCAATCCAATGGGTTTGTGAGGTATTATTAAAAGGTTAAAATTAAATTTATATAAAAAATAATAAAAAGGAGTGTTGAGAAAATGAGTAATAGTAAAAAGAAAGTCTATACAAAAGAGGATTGGAAAATAGCAGGGGTAATTTTTGTAATAGGTATGATAATTGTAATGATTGCCAGTGCTAAAACAGATAAAAACATTGCAACAAGTACCAGTAGTAGTGATTTAAGAAGTGGGCAAACAATAACCTTAAAATCTGCATTACCAGTCTGTACAACTAAAGAAAATCTTGAAAGGCTTGATAATATTATGCGTGAGAAAAATGAAACTTCTAAGACAAATATGTTCAATAATGGGGAAGTAATAGTTATAAATTCGGGGAATAATATTGAAATAGTAGATGTAGGAATATTTACAAGTGAAATTGAATATTTGGGGAATAGGTATTTTACACATAGAGATATGTTAGAATAAATGAAGGAATGAAGGAATTTCACAGTTGTTGTAGAATATATCAATAAAGTTAATATTTTGGAAGGAGACTTAGTAAATGAAATGTGATGATTTAATTAAAGAGAATTATAAGGTATATATGATTGATGATAGAGGAATAAAGTTAGATTTAGAAAATGATTTATTAATTCAAAAATATGAAAAAGCTAACGATGTTAAAGTAATTAATATGGTTAGTGATTTTTTAAATACCCATGATGAAAAGTTTAATAATATTATTTTACAAATAGAAAAAATGGTGAAAGAGTACAGCATAGATTATTTTATATATGGGAATGGTACAGGTGGTTCAAAAGATGCTTTAGCCTTAATGTATAATTTAAAAAATAGAAAATCTTCTATTGATTGTAATCTAAAAGTTTTTTATAACTATGGTAATTCAATTAATGATAAAAAAGTTTCATATATGATAGATTTTTCAGATGGAAGTAGTGGTAGTAAGATGGGGTACTCATTTTATAGGTATTTTAATGCAAGTTCTTTCTATGAGATTAATAAGTTGCTAGAAAAATATTTCTCTTGTGAGGATGATGGAAAAGGAGATAAAGCTTTTATTGGTATTTGTAATAATAATATAAAAACATATTTAGAACAATATTATTCTTAAATAAAAAAATATAGAGGTGGGCTATGAAGCTTAAAGAGAAATTTATGTATAATGGATATGAAATAACATTTGAACACCATGCTAATAGAAAATGTCAAGAATATACTTCATTTTGTCAATATAAACAAGAACCAATTACAAGGCATGATGATACTCTTGAAGGGGCTAAAAGACAAATGATTAATTATATTGATAATATACCAGAGTATAAACATTTATATGAAAACAAGTAGGAAAGAAAAATAATAAATGGGGGAATATTACATGGGGCAAGTTAATTCTGATTTATATGATGATTATAGTCATAATGGAGAAAAAATTTATGTGGATTGGAAACTATATGCACATAAAATGAATGATTATAAAACTACTTACTCAGAACGCATACAATTTACATATAAAAATATTGATGTAATAGAGTTTTATAACAGAGAAGATACTAAATGGTATAATATAACAAAATTAATGTGCAATATGATTGACAAATTAGGTGAGGAGAAATTCCATCAATATAAAAAATATTACGATGACTATAAAACATTAGAAGAAGACTATATTATAGTCAATAATAATGTATATAAACCTTATATTGACAATAGCGTTAACAGTGGGGATTTAATATATTATCGGATAACTATTCAAATGGAAGATGGAAAAATGTTAGATGGTAGAACTAATTTTAATCAACAGGGCATGAACCCATTTGATAAAGAAGAATACAATAAAGACGAACAACTTAATAGGTTGAAAGATAGGGTTAAGGAATATTTTAAGGAAAAACAAGTAACACCTAAAGAACAATTTTTATTAAAACAAAAAACAGAGGAATGTAAGAAGATAATAAAATGGTTTGATGAAAATGAGATACTGGACTATATTATAAAATTATAAATTAATATAATTAAACCAAGGGTGCAAAATATTTTGTATCCTTTTTATTTACCCTAAAATACATCACCACACAAGAATTATCACTACAGATGACTTAATTACAAGCATTTATTAAAAATATACAGAATTTAATTAGTGAATTATAACAATATTTTAAATAAAAACTATAAATTACAATAAATATTGTTAATAATTGTAAATGATAAGAAGTTTTTTAGTTAAATTAAGATTGGAAGTATGATTTTATATGCTTTAAAGATAATATAATCCAAGATTATCAATAAAAAGTGCCCAAAATGATAGATTTTTTTGATTAACTTAATAGTATCACCAGTATATATTAAACGTGACAAATGAAAAATGGAGTAAAATCAAGGAAGAAGGAGGTGAATGCGTTTAAATTGACAAAAACACGTTTTGAATTTATACTATGTTTAGACAAAAAACAAAAGATATAGGAGTGATAAAATGATGGGTAGGGTAATATTAGTTCCCGAAGATATAATAACAGAAGGTATGCTAGATATTAGGATACCAGAAACAAGAATAGGCAAGTAGAACAATTAGGCAAGGTAGATTATGTATTCAGTAACAGAGATAAGGGTCAATTAAAGGATAGAGATGTAAGGGAAATGGTTGTAAATTATGCTGAAAAAGCTGGCATTACAAAGAAGATTAGTCCACATACGCTAAGACATAGCTTTGGAACAGACCTATTAAGGGATACAAAGAACATAAGGTTAGTCCAAAAAGCACTAGGACACAGCGATTTGAGTACAACTATGATATATACGCACATTGTAGATGATGAATTAGAAGATGCTTTGAAGAACTTCAGGAGGTAACAATTAGTTATCTTCTTTTTTTTATACTTTTGTATAGCGAATCGTAACAATATAAGTCTATAAATAAAATTGTTTGTTACCCTAAAACTTAAAAATTTTTGTACAGTAGACCCTATTTTTTACGGATGTTGAAAAATCGCGATTTTAGGTTATAACAATTAAAGCTGAATAACAATTTTTAAAAAGTAGTTATATTACAAATATGAGAATATTATTCCATAAAAAATAATGGAATAATTCCTATTATTGTTGTAATCACTAATATATATATAATTACAGTTACTGTCCTTAATTTTAATTTCTTGTTAAATATTGAAAGCAAAATCAAACCCATTAATGAAATCAATAATACATATATTGGTATTGGTATTGTTGAAAATGCCATATATAATTCCTTCTTTCTTATTTAACAGGTGAATTGTTATGTGATTATATAAATATTATGCCCTTTATTTCTGATTTATAGTTTTTAAAATGCTTCATGTTGAGTTGCTAATTCTGAATAAAATGCGTCTTAACTATTGAAATTGTAAGTACGAACAATGATCTTTGAAAACTGAATAATACGGTATTAAAAAACTAAAATATCTTAATATGTTTTGCAAAAACAGTAAGGTATTTACATGGAAACATGTTATAATTATCATTAGTTAGTTCTAAATGGTAGTATTTTACGACTTAACCCCTAAAATTAAATACAGGTATAAAACACTTGTTGAAAATTGAAGAGTTAAACTGTTGCATGTTAGGTGGTTACCTCCCTTGACTGTACGGTATTTTTGTTTATTTTATAAATTTAGGAGGTGCTACGATGAAAAGACATTTATGGTTTTATCTTCCATAATTATAGAAGTATACAAATTAACCCGAAATAAATAACAATAGCAATACAAGACTGGCTAAAGTTTGTTTGTAGCGAGTGGTTAGTTGAGAAACTCATATTTATAAAACAACCTTTAGGTTGTATTGGGAGGTAACTATATGAATATAAAAAATAAAAGTCTAATGGAAATTCATATATCTGTTTTTTTGTTTGGTCTATCGGGATTATTTGGGAAGTTGCTATCGTTGCCATCAATGATAATTGTTTTTGGGAGAGTTTTCTTTTCAAGTATTTTTTTATTGCTTATAATGCTTTATCTTAAGAAAGATATAAAACTGAAGCAACATAAACATTATTTTTATTTGGTAATAATGGGTGTAATTTTAGCAATCCACTGGAGCACTTTTTTTATATCTATCCAAGTGTCTACAGTAGCAATAGGATTACTTACATTTTCTACATTTCCTGTTTTCGTTACTTTTCTTGAGCCATATTTTTTTAAAGAGAAATTTAAGTTATCAGATATTGTAATTGCAATTATTACATTCTTAGGTGTAGTGCTTGTCATTCCAAAGTTTGAATTAGGAAATAACTTAACTCAAGGTGTTTTGTGGGGGATAGTATCTGGTTTTACTTATGCAATTCTTTCAATGCTTAATAGAAAGTATGTAAAAGATTATTCAAGTTCGGTAATTGCTTTTTATGAACAACTTGTAGCAACAATTGTATTAATTCCATTTTTGTTTTTGCAAAAACCTGTTTTTCAACCTAAAGATATATTATTACTTATCTTATTAGGTACAGTTTTCACTGGAATTTCTCATTCGTTGTTCATAAATGGTTTAAAGAATATCAAAACACAAACAGCGGGCATTATATCGAGCCTTGAGCCAGTTTATGGTATCACTTTTGCTATTTTTTTATTAGGAGAAATACCAACTTTAAGGGAAGTTTTAGGTGGAATTATTATTTTAGGTACTGTTTTTTACTCAACTATTAAATCTAAATAATTTATATTATTAAATTTTAGTTCCATAATTTTAAAAATGAATGATTTATAAAATATCGTATTATTCTGAAATACTACGGTATTTTTACATCGTAACATTCATATTTAACGCAACAACTGAAAAAACAAACAATTATTAAAAATACCGTATTATTCGTAATGGATATACGGTATTTTTACGTAACAAATTAAACATAAATTAATGAAAGGAATGATAATATGACTAACTTAGAACGTCTTAAAATGGCAATTGATGGGATTGATATGGAAGATAATAAGCTATTAATATATTTAGAAGAAAATAGCCTAACATCTACAGATAATTATGATACCAAATCAACCACTAATAAAAAACAAATTCTTAAAACTGCACTATCTATATTAGAGGACATCTCAAATAATCCAAATGTAATGAAAAATTATAAGAATGATGATATTACAATAAGCAATTTTGCTGAGAACTTAGCAAATAGAATTGAAGCACTAGAAAAGAAAATCAGACAGATTCCAAATGACAATATGATTTCTAATGATAGTGGTTCAAGCTTTGTTTATATGTTCACAGATTAGGAGGTAATACAGCATGAATTTATTTGATGATGATTCAAACTTCCTCTATATACTAAAAAATATGGGGGTAAAGGTTAAAATTAATGGCACAGAAGAACAAATGTTAATTTCTAACTATAAAGATAAGATTATAGATTATAAGAAGATAAAAGGTATTATAAAATTGAATTCTGGTGATCTAATTTCTTACCAAAACAATAACTGGTTAATCATTGGAGAAGTATCTCAGAGCGGTACTATTTACAAAGCAACCATGAGAAAATGTAATCACGTTTTAAAATTCTATGTACTGTCTTTAAAAACATTTGAAACACCTTGTATTTTAGAAGTATCAAATCAATCTTCAAATGAAGGTAAATATTTTACCACAGCAAATGGGAAAATAGAATTATATATAAGAGATATTCCAGACCATAGAAAAATTACATACGGTGGTAGATTTATCCTAATGGGTTCAGCCTTTGAAATTGAAGGATTAACACGAGAAATACCAGGAATTATACATTTGTATTGCAAGAAAGTTCTATTTGTGGCAGAAGATAAAAAATCTGAGGAAATTGCTTTTAATAAAACGTACAATACAGAAGATGTTCCAGATATTCCAATTCCACCAGTTCCACAAAATGATTTAATTATTAAAGGTGAAGATAAAGTTGTGTATAATCGTGCAACAACATATACAGTTTTAAATGCAGATAAAACCCCAATAACTGATAAAACTTTTACATTTAGTTTGGAGAATAATATTGTTGATACAATTGTTTTAGCAACGATTAAAAGTTTTACAGGTACAACGGTTACATTATTAGGAAACAATAAAACTAAAAAAGGTATATTTGATTTAAAATGTGTTTGTAATGAGGATAATACAATAATTGTAATAAAGAATTTGAAAGTCGGAAGTTTAATGTCTGATTAAAACTAATTAGATTAACTAAATTTGAATTATAAAAATGGGTAGATGAGTAACGTAATTGTTATTTGTCTACCCTGTTTTTCTTTTTTGTAAAACTTATTTAATGTATGTATGATAATATAGTGGACATTGTTTGAAATTATTGACAATAAAAATATTTTTAAATAAGGTATTGAATTTATATCCATAATGATATACTATTATTGTATTAAGAAAATAAAATTGAATATATAATGACATACATACATACATTTACCTTTTTTTTGAATTTGCTTCTGCAGAGATTACAATGATACCAGATAACATGATACCTATTAGCCTAGAAGGCGCAGCTAAGGTACAAAGGCTTATAGATATGCTTGAAGACGATGATGATGTGCAAGATGTTTATCATAATGCAGAGTTCCCTGAGGAGTTTGTGGGATAAGGGCTTTAGAGGTAATCGTATTATGGTATACATGTGAGAAAATCGTTAGATGATGGTATACGAGTAAGTTGATGTAGTTCAGTTATGGGGGTACCATTTGAACACCTTATTATATTGATAATTAATCAATATAATAAGGTGTTTTTTGTGTTAATAAATGAAGTATTAAAAGAATTTATATTTAATTATGAGGTAAGAAAAAATAATCAGAGTTTTTTTAACTACATTGAAGAGGAATTTAATATTACTGAACTAGAAGAATTTTCTCATTTACATATTAAACAATATTTCAGATTTTTAATAGATAAAGGACTTAAAGAAACTTATGTAAATGGAGTTTTGAAGTCTATGAGAGCATTTTTTTATATACAGGAGAAATAGCTGGAAATACTTGTCCTTTTCACTTTCCGGCATAGTCGCATCCGTGGTGATTGCCTACGCTTATTAGTACCTTTTTATGAATGGCTATAACGTAAATCTAGTCTACGGTATGTGAAGTGTCGATGTTCGCCATAAGGAACTGCAGTCTAGAGGTGGGGGTGTTACTAGATCCTATACAATTATATGTAATTTGGGTTAAAGTGGATACAGTGAAGCAATAGACAAGCAGAAATAATAATGTATATATAATGTTTATCATATGAAATCTAAATTTGATGAGAGTATACAATTAAACAATAAGATATGATAAAATATTCTTACATATTAAAATGTAAGCAGAAGGTAAAAAATAAACGGACTTAAATATGTATTATTAATACACGTTATGGAACATGAAGAGTTGGCGAAGAAGCTTGGTGTTAATCATATATCGATAACCGAGTAGCAGGAAAAAGTGACATGGCTCAAGAATATAACAAAAACCTTATGGATATCTTCAATGTACCTATTCGATACTTTAACGAAGAATTAACTGAAGAAAACATAAAATATATCTTAGAACATAGTAAAAATGTGTTGTTATAACGGGGCTTGAGTATGTGCTAAATATATATGAGATGTAGAATAAAGATTTCGCAGAGATGCTTGGTATTAATAAACAAATCATCAATCTTGATAAATAAAAAAATCAGCCAAATTTCAAGTGCTTTAAGAAAAAATAGAAAAGAAAACTGTAATATAATTTAGGGGAGGAAATTTAGAGTGGAAAGAATAGTGTTATCAAGGTGAGAAATATGGAAAAATTTAAAGAATATATAAAACGTTATCTACTATTGATAGTTGCATTGTTCATTATGGCGTTCGGAATTTCTTTGTCAACAAAAGCCAGATTGGGTACAACTCCTATTTCAAGTGTACCATTAGTACTAAGTTTAGGACTACCATGGTCTATGGGTAAAATCGTTATTGTCATGCAGGTGGTTTTTGTTGTCTTGCAAATTGTAATTTTACGACGAGAGTATCAGCCTTTGCAATTATTGCAGCTTGTTGTGGCACTTATCTTTGGATATTTTACAGATTTTACATTGAATCTTGTATCTGACATGCAAATCCATAGTTATCTTGTACAATGGCTCGTTTGTATTGTGAGTATTTTTGTGGTTGCGTTGGGTGTGTTTTTGGAGATAAAAGCTAATGTTGTAATGCTTGCTGGTGAAGGTTTAGTAAAGGCCATTGCCCAAAAGACACGTAAGGATTTCGGGAAAATAAAAATGTGCTTTGATAGCGCATTGGTTATTATCAGTGTTAGTGCATCTGTATATATGTTTCACGAATTAAAGGGTGTTCGTGAAGGTACTATTGCAGCAGCACTATTAGTTGGAAATGTTGTAAGTTATTATAACAAAAGATTAAACTTCATTGGACTATGGTTCCAGGGGGCAGAAGAAAAACTGAGTAACTAATACATGATTCTTCACAGTCGCTATATAATAGAAAAAAAGATAGCATAGAAATTAAGCATAATATTTAGTTTCATCAAAGACAAAGACATATCATTATTATATTGTTCAGTTAAAAGATAACATTTAAAAGAGAATAATTTGATTTGAGGTGAACAAATGAATAAAGAAGATTCTTTAATAAAAATAAGTAGCAGGAGTTATTATAACTCCTGCTACTTTGTTTGCTATAATATATGTTATTTTAGGGGCTAATTATTATGTGGATTATTAAATGAAAAACATTTTTATTTCTATGCGAGTAAATTAGATATAAGTAATGCTAGTTTAGAAAAAGATGAGTGGGAATTAATAAAAGATTTTTAGAAATAGGCCTATGGAAAAAATATTTAAAATATGTGTGAGATATATTTCACAAATATAAAAAACAATACTATTATATATAATGTATTTAATGTATAATTTTGGTACAATGTAATTACAACAAAGTTTAAGGAGGAAAATATTAATGAGTAAAATGGTAAATTGTAAGGCATGTAACAAAGAGATAGCAAAGGGTGTTAATAAATGTGTTCACTGTGGCAAAGACCAAAGAAACTTCTTTTCTAAACATAAGTTTTTGACTGGAATTTGTGCAGTAGTATTATTAGCAGGCATAGGAGTGGCAGGACATGATAAACCTACATTAGTAAAACCAAATGATACAGCCGTTAAAACAAGTACAGCGGTGGCTGAAAAGGCAGTGGCTACAGAAACAAAATCCAAAGAAGCTAAAGCATTTAAAGTTGGTGATACTGTAAAATTAACAAATTTACAAGTTAAAGTTAATAAAGTATCTATTGTAAAAGGCGATGAGTATACCAAACCAGCAGAAGGTAATGAGTTCTTTGCAGTAGATTGCACAGTAGAAAATATATCCCAAAAAGAACAAGCAATATCTTCTGTTATGATGTTTAAAGTTGTAGATAAGGATGGAAGAGCCTATGAAATGTCTATAACAGGAATGGTTGTAGCAAAAGCTGGTCAATTAGATGGAAGTATTGGAGTAGGAAGAAAAATAAGTGGGGCATATGTTGTAGAAGTGCCAAAAGGTACAAAGGGATTAGAACTAGTATTTGATGCAAGTTTATTCTCATCAGGGCAAGTAATTGTTAAACTGAACTAAATTAGTAAAATCTATAAATCAAATTAAAAGGCTTAATGTAGAAATATATTGAGCCTTTATTTTGTATCAGTTTATGGTTTAGATAATTGAATATATGGTTTAATGTTGATATATATGATAAAATTGGTAGTGAGGGTTAGCTAAATGAAATTAGAATTTTATCTAAAGTAGGCTTTGGAGGAAATATAGTTTTATTTATATGTTCTATTTTAATTATTGTTGGATTTGGTATTATACCTTAATTAAGTTAGTAATCTCAATTGTAAATGACATAGATGGGATATGGCAGAATTGTATTTTATGATGAAGTTTAGTTAGAAAAATTTTGAGGGAGAGTGATATACAGATGAAGTTTATAGATATAGAAAATTGGGAAAGAAAAAATCATTACAATTATTTTAAACAACTTGATTATCCTCATTTTAATATTTGTGGGAATGTTGATATTACAGAGTTTTATAGATTTATTAAGGAAAAAGAAAATCCGTTTTTCATATCAATTTTGTATGTTGTTACAAAAGCAGCAAATAGCATAAAGGAATTTCGTTATAGGATAAGAGAAGATAAAATAGTTGAACATGAAATTGTTAGTCCTTCTTTTACAGTAATGGCTTCAAATGAAGTATTTAGTTTTTGTACAGTTAAATTTATAGATGAATTTAAAGAATTTAAGATTAATACATCAAATGAAATAGAAAGAACAAAAAATAATGTAAGTATCGGAAATGAACCAGGTCGGGATGACCTCTTATATACTACAAGTATTCCATGGGTTTCATTTACCAGCATAACTCACCCAATTCAAATGAAGCCTGTTGAGAGTGTCCCAATAATAGCATGGGGTAAGTACTTCGAGGAAAATGGAAGGATAAAGTTACCACTATCGGTTCAAGTACATCACTCACTAGTAGATGGAGTACATGTTGGGCAATACTTTAATAAAATTCAAGAAATTTTAGATAATCCCGTAAAGTATTTTCATTGAAAGGAGAGTGCTTATATGAAATATACAATGACTGATAATTAATAATGTAAATGCTTAATTTAAATAACTGAGGTGAATAATGTATAATTATATTATATTTGATATTGATGGTACAATTTTAGATACCGAATTTGCAGTTCTTTCATCACTTCAAAAATTAGTGTTTGAAGAACTTAATAAAAATTTTAGTTTTGAAGAATTAAGATTTGCTTTAGGTATTCCAGGAGAAGTAGCATTAAATAAACTTGGAATAACTAATCTTTTAGAGTCTAATGATAAATGGAATAAATATTTAAAAGAATATCTTAATCATGTGAAAGTTTTTGATGATATTAAGGATACTTTAATTAAATTAAGCGAAATAGGAATTTTAGCAGGTATAGTTACTTCGAAGACTAAACAAGAGTACATAAATGATTTTGTTCCCTTTGGGTTAACTGATTATTTTAAATTAGTGGTTTGTGCAGATGATACAGAAAAGCATAAGCCTAATCCTGATCCAATTTTAAAATTTATTGAACTGTCAGGGGCAGATAAATCTAAGGCTATATATATCGGCGACACTAAATATGATATGGATTGTGCATTTAGTGCTGGTATAGATTTTGCATTAGCGTTATGGGGTGCTAAATCATCCATTGGAATTAATGCAAATTATATTTTTGAAAATCCTAAACAAATATTGGAACTTACAAAAGTTTAACTATCAACATGATATAAGAAACAGGACTTTTATAAAATGTGCAAAACAAGATGGGATTGAAAAACTTGCAGAATATGTTTTGAAAAATCAAGAAAATGGAATTATCTATGGTTGGAACAAAGATTATGATAATTTAGACAGTGAAGAAGCTGTATTAGGCATATTATATAATGGCTTTAAAAATATCTGAGTAAAATAATTTTTTTTAAAAAATTCATAATACGATACATTTTCTTATACATCAAACGACTTATCTTAAATGGATGAGTCGTTTTTTATATCACCATATCACCATATCAGCAATATTATCTAACGGAGCATAAATAAAGTAATAATATGTATTATTATTATTATAGAAATATGATGATGTTAAAATATGTATAGCATGCTATAATTTATATATAGCTAGGTAGAAGTCGTCATATAAGACGCAGATAATTTATATTAATCACATTATGAATTTTTAGGGGGTATTTTTCATGTTAAAACATACTGGAACAAAAATAATAGAAACTCAAAGACTTATATTAAGACAGTTTAAAGAGGAAGATGCTGCAGATATGTTTAATAATTGGGCATCTGATAATGAGGTTACAAGATATGTCTCTTGGCAAACTCACAGTGAGATTGAAGTAAGTGAACAAGTACTTACAATGTGGGTTGATGAATATAGTAGCCAAGAAAATTATAATTGGGCAATAGAAATAAAGGAAAATGGAAGTGTAGTTGGTTCTATTGGACTTATGAATATAGATAATAATATTGAAAACTGTGAGATTGGTTATTGTATAGGTAAGGCCTTTTGGAACAAAGGGATAACAACTGAAGCTTTTTCTGCGGTAATTAATTTTGCATTTAAAGAAGTAGGGTTTGAACGTATAACCGGACGTCATAATGTTGATAATGTAGCCTCTGGACGAGTTATGGAAAAGTGTGGTTTAAAATATGAAGGTACTTTAAGAAAGATACATAAGATTAATACTGGTTCACTAGTAGATTGTAAATATTATTCAATATTAAAGGAAGAATATGTACCAGATGAGAGGAGAAAAAAGAATGGAATGTAAGATACAAAATATATCTATAAATTATGAAGTAATAGGTAGTGGAAAAGCAATTATTATGATACATGGCTCTCACGTAGATCATAGATTAATGACAGGATGTATGGAGCCTATATTTAATAATCGAGATGGATATAAAAGGATATATATTGACTTACCAGGGATGGGAAAAAGCAAAAGTGAGAATTGGATTATAAATTCAGATGTAATGCTGGATATCTTAATTAGGTTTATTGAAAAAATCATTCCAAATGAGAGTTTTTTACTTGCAGGTGAATCCTACGGTGGATATTTAGCAAGAGGAATAGTACATAAAATGAAAGAGAGAGTAGAGGGGTTGTTCTTATTATGTCCTTCTATTATAGCTGATTCTAAGAAACGCAATATTCCACCACATATTATTTTAAAGAGAGATGATGAACTGTTATCACAACTTGAACCATCTGATGTGGAAGGTTTTTCTTCGATACATGTAGTTCAAAGTAAAGAAGTTTGGTACAGGTATAGAGATGAAATTTTACCTGGATTAAAAGTGGCAGATAATGATTTTTTACTTAATCTTCAAGAAAATGGATATGCGTTTTCATTCGATGTAGATAGTGTGAAAGAAAAGTTTAATAAGCCGACTCTTATGCTGCTCGGACGTCAAGATTCAAGCGTAGGTTATAAAGATGCTTGGAGTATTTTAGACAACTATCCAAGAGCAACTTTTGCTGTATTGGATAGAGCAGGACATAATTTGCAAATAGAACAGGTAGAACTATTTAATTCATTAGTTGCTGAATGGATTCTAAGAATCGATGAGTCATAGTATTCTCAAATTTTGTCATAAAGAATTTTAAAAACGAGAGGACGTATAAGTATGAAAATATTGATTGTAGGAGCAAGTGGATATTTGGGAAATACAATATATAAGAAACTCAAGGAAGATAGTAATGATGATATTTATGGAACTTGCTGCAACTCTAGTAATCATGAACTTTTAAAAATTAATGTATTGAATAAGTTAGATATAAAGAAAGTACTTTCATTTAAACCAGATATAATTATTTGGAGCATTTATGATGTAGAAAAAGAAATGTCCTTATCCCAAATAGGTATAAATGAGATAATTAATGAAATTTCTGAAGATGTGCGCTTAATTTATGTTTCCACTACAGTTGGAGAAGGAAAGCAGCAGGCTGAAAATATAATTCCTCATAAACGTATGCCTGATGAGTACTTTTCAAAGTACATTAACGGTAAAATTGAAGGGGAAAGTATAGTTAGAAAGCATCCTAATTATGTAATTGTAAGGCCTGGTAGTATATATGGTTATGACTATGATGGTAAAATGGATTCTAGAATGAAAGGATTGCTTGAAATTTCAAAAACAGGTAAAAGATGTTCAAGAACAGCAAATATGTATGCCAGTTTTGTTAATGTATGCGATCTCGCAGATGCTATAATTGAACTTGAATATAGCGATTTTACAGGAATAATAAATGTAGCAGGAGAAAGGGCAGTAAGTCATTATGATTTCAACATACATTTAGCAAGATTAATGGATATTAATAACAGTTTTATAATACCTGATTATAAGCAAGAGGAGGTATATCATAATATAAATAACGACAAAAGAAAACTTTTACTCCATACTTTAGTAAGAGATATTTGAACAATTGCATTTTATTGCGTGCACAAATTTATGCTCAAGTGAATAACCTATTAACATAGCTATTTAATTATTGGAGGTTATAAGTGGGATATTATGTTAGGGTAGAACCAAATGTAAAAATCTATGTAGAGGATCTTAATCCAGAGGGAAAGAATACAATCTTGTTTCTACACGGTTGGCCTGGAAGTCATAAGTTGTTTGAATATCAGTTCGATCAGCTTCCAAAGATGGGATACAGATGCATTGGGATAGATACTAGGGGATTCGGTGATTCAGATAAGCCTTATGGAGGTTACGACTACAATCGCTTGTCAGACGATGTTAAATGCGTGGTTGACACGTTAAATTTACATGATTTCACACTCGCAGGACATTCAACTGGTGGGGCTATAGCTATTAGATACATGGCCCGTCATAAGGGACAAGGAGTATCTAAACTTGCTCTTTTTGCAGCAGCAGCTCCTAGTCTTATAAAGCGTCCCAATTTCCCATACGGTTTAGAAAAAGAAGATGTAATCAAAATTATTCAGGGAACATATACTGATCGCCCTAAAATGCTGAGCGATTTCGGTAATATATTTTTCTTTCAGCATATAACTAAAGCCTTCTCTGATTGGTTCTTCCAATTGGGATTACAGGCAGCCGGTTGGGCAACTGCGGCCATTGCAAAAACTTGGATAGATGAAGTACTGTTTTCTGATCTAAGAACTATAAACGTTCCAACTTTAATTATTCATGGTATTCATGACAAAGTGGTTCCATTTCCACTAGCTGAAGTACAAAAACAAGGTATTAAAAATTCAAAACTTATACCATTTAAATACAGCGGTCACGGTTCTTTCTATGACCAACGTGACAAATTTAACGAAGAATTAGTAAAATTTATTGAAGAATAAGACTTTACCAACTTAGAGCGTCTTAATAAAAATATGAAAGCAATAGTTAATTTAAAAACCGTATTATTCTGAAGTGTGAATTTTACGGTTTTTTTATGCCGTAATACAAAAAAGCACATCATAAACTACGGTAAGAATTTATTTTAAAGGGCTTTTCTTCCTGAGATTTTACTAGTAAATTATAAAGTTCTGGTGTTAAAAAAAATAACCTATAGGAACGTTTAATGCTTCTGCAATTTTTCTAGTATACTATTATATTGAAATTAGTATGATATATATATACAAAATACTGTTAGATCTAAATAATTACATTATTACTTAAAAAAACGTATACATTGATAAATTAATATGATAGAATAACAACATAAATGTTATAATTTTCTGAATATTGTAGCATTATGTCGAGACTATCTGGAGCAGAAACAATAGTAATTGCTTTATAAGTTTATAATTAATTCTCTGTGAAATCAGAGAGTTAATATATATAAATAAAACATTTCAGGGGGGATTTTTTAATGATAAACCAAAGACTTGATAAGGTTCTAAAGATTATGAGCCAGGAGGAAATACCTCAAATGATAGTTTCTGACCCAGCAGCAATATTTTATCTTACTGGAAAATGGATTTTTCCAGGAGAGAGAATGCTTGCACTGTATATTAATTTAAATGGAAACAACAAATTATTTATTAATGAGTTATTTCCTATAAGTGAAGATTTAGGTGTGGAAAAAATATGGTTTAACGATACTCAAAGTCCAGTGAAAATTCTTGCAGACAACATTGATAAAGAAAGCCCAATGGGTATAGATAAAAACTGGCCAGCACATTTCTTAATAAAATTAATGCAATTAAAGGGCGGAGGCTCATTTGTCAATGGATCTGAAATTCTTGACAGAGTAAGAATGTGTAAGGATGAAAATGAAAAAGAATTAATGAGAGCAGCTTCAAAATTAAATGATAGTGCTATGGGCGAAATGATAAAACTTGTGCCTGATAAGCATTCTGAAATAAAAATGGGAAAATTACTTGGCGAAATGTGGGATGAAATGGGAACTGAAGGTCATTCCTTTGATCCAATTATAGGATATGGTGAAAATGCAGCAGACCCACATCATGTAATGGATAACTCAACAGTAAAGCCCGGAGATAGTGTAGTTATTGATATCGGCTGTAAAATGGATTCATACTGCTCAGATATGACTAGAACTGTTTTCTACAAAAATGTATCAGACCATAGCAGAGAAGTTTACGAAATTGTTAAAGAAGCAAACAGAAGAGGAATTGAAAAAGTTAAAGCCGGAGTTAGATTTTGTGATATAGATGCAGCAGCTAGAGACTATATAACAGAAAAAGGTTACGGAAAATACTTCACTCATAGACTCGGACATTCAATAGGTATTGAGGTTCATGATTTCGGTGATGTTTCTTCCGTTAATACAGATGTTGTTCAGGTTGGACAAATATTCTCCATAGAACCAGGTATTTACTTGCCAGGAGACGTAGGCGTACGTATAGAAGATTTAGTTATAGTTACTGAAGATGGCTGTGAAGTATTAAATCATTACACAAAAGATTTAATTATTGTAGAATAGAATATTCGATTCTATGAAAGAGAGGAAAAAAATGAGTGAAAGTGTAAAAGAAAGAATTTCAAAATTGAGAGCGTTTATGAAAGAAAAAGGCCTGGATGCCTATGTTGTTCCATCCGCAGACAATCATCAAAGTGAGTATGTAGGAGAATTTTTCAAGGCAAGAGCCTATGTAACCGGTTTTACGGGTTCTGCCGGAACAGCGGTAGTTACAAAAGACGAAGTGGGTCTCTGGACGGATGGAAGGTATTTCCTTCAAGCCGAGCATCAGCTTGAAGGCAGTGGAATCAAACTCTTCAAGATGGGCAACCCAGGAGTCCTTACGGTATTGGAATATATAGAAGCTAAAATGCCCAGTAATGGAAAACTCGGATTTGATGGACGCCTCATGGCGATGCAAGAAGGGGAAGATTTTTCTTCGCTACTTGCCCATAAGAACGTGGCCGTTGAGTACGCCTATGATCTCGTTGATATGGTATGGGAAGGTCGTCCGAAACTGGCAAATGAGCCTGTTTTTCTTCTTGAAGAAAAGTATTCCGGCGAAAGCAGGGCGTCCAAGCTGTCTAGGATAAGAGCTGCCATGAAAGATAAAGGAGCAAGCTACCATGTCATCACAACCTTGGATGACATCGCTTGGCTTCTCAACATCCGAGGAAATGATGTCATGTATTCACCTCTGGTGCTCTGTTATGCGGTTGTTACCATGGAAAAGGTAGACTTGTTCATTGAAGAAAGTAGGCTTAATGTAAGCGTCAAGGAAGCTTTAGCCAAGGATGGTGTGGTATTAAGGCCTTACAACGATATTTATGAAGCTGTCAAGGACTTTAAGGCTGAAGATGTGGTGCTAATCGACCCAGACAGAATCAATTATGCTCTGTACAAAAACATTCCAGCTAAGACAAAAAAAGTCCAAGCAGATAATCCTAGCATATTGTTCAAGGCCATTAAAAATCCTGTGGAGCTTGCCAATATTGAAAAAGCTCACATTAAAGACGGTGTTGCCATTACGAAATTCATGTATTGGCTGAAAACAAATGTTACAAAAACAACAATCACAGAAATCAGTGCTTCAGAAAAACTGGAAGAGTTCAGAAAACAGCAGGAGGGTTACTTGTGGCAAAGCTTTGCACCAATTTGCGCTTTCAAAGAACATGCAGCCATGATGCATTACTGCGCTACGCCTGAAACAGATGTGAAACTTGCGGAAGGCCACTTATTATTGATGGATACTGGCGGAAACTACTTTGAAGGTACAACGGATATTACCAGAACATTCGCCATTGGCGAAGTGAGCAAAGAACTTAAGCATCACTTTACCTCCGTTGCCAGAGGCATGATGAACCTGTCCCGTGCTAGATTCCTTTACGGATGCAAAGGCTACAACCTAGATATATTGGCTAGAGAACCAATGTGGAGTCTTGACCTAGATTATAAATGCGGAACTGGTCATGGTGTAGGCTATTTGCTAAATATTCATGAAGGACCAAGTGGCTTTCGATGGTACATCGTACCATCCAAGCATGAAACTAACACTTTAGAAGAAGGCATGGTTATAACCGATGAACCAGGTATTTATATCGATGGATCCCATGGCATCCGTATAGAGAATGAGCTCATCGTCAGAAAAGGCATTGAAAACGAATTCGGTCAGTTCATGCACTTTGATTCTGTCACCTATGCTCCAATTGATTTGGATGCTATAGACACAGAAGACCTTAACCGCGATGAAAAACTGTATTTAAACAGTTATCATAAGCTTGTGTATGAGAAATTAGCTGAGTATCTGAGTGCTGAAGAGAGAGCATGGCTAAAATCCTATACAAGAGAAGTTTAAACATAAGAAAAAATTAGTTTAGGGGGAAAATTATGAGTGAAATTGTAGTGAAAAACAAAAGGCCTTTTGGTTTTTATGTTTGTTGTGTGGCGTTCATGTTCGAGCGGATGGCATATTATTCTGCTAAGTATCTAATTTTTGTTTTTGTTGCTGCTACACTGGTAACAGGCGGATTAGGTCTTACAAAGTTTGAAGCAGCACTTATTCAATCAAATCTTGTTGCGTATACCTATCTTGCACCTATTATTGGTGGATATCTTTCTGATAGGCACATTGGTGCCAGGTACTGTGTTCCAGTTGGACTAGTTTTGATGGCCGCCGGGTATATAGTGGGTGGATCTGCAACTAATGCCGTAACCATGAATGTGATGGTGACACTTGTAGCAATCGGTACAGGTCTATTCAAAGGTAACGTTTCTGCAATCAGCGGTGCTTTGTTTGAAGACGAAAGTCAGCTGGATTCAGCATTTTCAGTTCAGTATTCCTTTGTCAATATCGGATCATTGATTGGAACAACGGCGGTGGGTGTTCTTATAGCCACAACTTTTGCCCATGGTGACGTTCAGGGCTACAGAGCTGCGTTCCAACTGTGTGGTATCATTTGTGCAATTGATGCTGCGTGGTTCCTGTTCGGTATGAAATTCCTTGGAGAAGTAGGCAAAAAGCCCTTCAAAGATGGCAAGCACATGGAAAAGAAAGTTGTAACTGAAAATAAGCCATTAACAAGAGTGGAAAAAAGAAAGGTCTTTGCTATTGTATTGGTATCCATATTCTCAGTTGTGTTCTGGGTGTTCTGGTACCTAACTTACCTGGCTGTTTATGATTACGGTGCTCAGTTCGTAAACCTGAATGTAGGCAGATTCGTAGTGCCACTTTCATGGTTCGACTCCTTGAACGCCTTTGTATGTATTGCTATGGGACCAGTTTTGGGTATACTGTGGTTTAAATTGTCCAAGAGGCCTAAAGGTGATCTGAGCTTGTTTAAAAAATTGGCTCTGGGTCTTAGTTTACTTGGAATGTCATTCTTAATGCTTGTAGGTGCAGAAATTTCAAGAGGCACAAACAAGGCAAGCATTGTTTGGATCATCGCATTCGGCGTGCTCCTAAGTATGGGTGAAATGCTATTCTCACCACTTGGTAACTCCTTTGTTACTAAATATGCACCCAACAAGATTTACTCGGTACTTATGGGCGTTTGGATTTTAGCTTCCTTCATCGCGGGTAAATCCTATGGCTACCTGTATGAGTTTGCTTCAAAATTTCCGATTATACAGTCCTATGTTGTCATCCCTATCATTTTGTTCGTATGCGCAGTATTGCTGTTTATCTTTGACAAAAAGCTTGTAAAACTGCTGGAAGATGAAGAACCAGCGAAAAATGTCAAAATCGTCGCATAATAGGTTTATTTTCTAAAACAAAAAAGATGGCTTCTGTCTTGCACAGTAGTCATCTTTTTTTCGAGATTTTATCTACTTGCTGTAAGCCGTAATGGCAACAGTTGTTTTTTTCTCGGGGACATGAAACCGAAAGGAGCTATATGATAGGATTAATTAATCACGGATTCTATAATACATTCATACTATATTAGTATAAAAGTAATTGAAGGTGTAAAATGAAAAAAAAATTTGGAACTGCTCTAAACTGTATTGATGGTAGAACTCAAATTCCTGTAATAAAGTGGTTGAAAGAAAATTTTGGTGTGGATTATGTGGATTTAATTACAGAACCTGGAATGGATAAGGTATTAGCTGAAGGTCAATGGGATGAAATTGAGAGGTTAAGAGAGAAAGCTATAATTTCAATAGAAGCTCATAATTCTAATGTAATTGCTGTAGTAGGCCATTATGATTGTGCTGCAAATCCTGTTAGTGACTTAAAACATTTTCGGGATATAGTAGCATCTACATATACAGTAGTATCATGGGGTCTTCCTGTTAAAGTAGTGGGTCTATGGGTGGATGATTTTTGGCGTGTACATGTTGTCAGTATATAAGTAACAACTATCTATAATATATAACATTGGTTAGATGCCGGTGTTATTTTTTTGTTGTTGTATAAGATTAAAGAATAGGAAGAATTGTTGGAAATGATGAACAATGTTTCATGTGCTCTTGATGAAATTGCTTAGGCGTAGGGTAACGTATATAGTTATTTAGATAATGGTATAGGATTTTAAGTAGATTATTTATTGTAATAATGTGTAAAATGAGTTATAATTCTCTTGTAAATTAAGAAGAAAAGATTGATTGAAGGAGGAAAGTGAATGTCTACACAAGTAATAATTGTTTTAATTCTTACAGTTATAATTTCTATAATTGCAACGCTTGCTTATTCTGTAAGAATTGTTGGTGTAAAAACAGGAAGAATAGCTGTATCTTCTGCAGTGTTTAGCATTTTTGCATTAATATCTAGAACTGCAAACAGTATTCAAGCACCATTATTGTCTAAAAAAATTGAAAATACTATACTAATTGGAAATGCTGAAAATTTATTATATATATTTAGGTGGATACTTTTTTCTACAACCGTAGCAACAATTATAGGGGCATTATTAATGCCAACATTTATAAAAGTTTTGCGAAAAGCTGTAGAATCATTTAGTATTAATCGTTCTATCCCTAAATTATTGTTACATGGTTTCTCAAAATCAGGAATAGAGCAGTTTAAAACTAGTGTCACAAAACCTAGTAAAGAAAATTTGTCACATTTAAAAAACTTTAAAATGATGCCTAAAAAAATTATTCTAATTAATACAGTAGCTTTCTCCGCGTTAACGGTTGCTTCTTTGGCATCATTATATGCAGGATGTTTAAATCCAGTACTCCGATCAACATGCAGTAATTTAACATCGGTGATAACAGGAGTGGCAACATTACTTATGGTTATATTCGTAGATCCTTATGTATCAATGCTAACCGATGATGTAATAAAAGGGAAATGTACTGAATTCCAATTTAATAGATGTATAATTTTTATTGTTGGAGGATTAATCGTAGGTACGATTTCAGCTCAGTTTTTATTAATTCCAGCAGCTGAAGCAATATCCTTTATAGCTAAAATAATTTAGATATAATTTAAAAAATAAATTATGCTTAACAATTTATAGTTGCTACTGAAAAACCAAATATATATAATGGCAAAAGCTTATTTCATAGAGAAATCAACGGGATAGGCTTCTTCTAATTAATTCAAACGACAAATTAGTACATATTTACATAAGTGTTACTATATAAAAAGGAAGTTGGAAATTAATGTAGAATTATAGATTGTGGAAACTTAATTAGAAGAGTATATTATGGATGAGTTGAAACTATCAAATATGATAATAATGTTTAATGAATATGCTCATTATTGTCTATAATCGAAAGTCAAAAAAAGTATAAAATTTGATATGTACAAGGCATATCAGCAAACTGAAGACATTTATCAGTTAAAAAGTTATGTAAAACTTGTAAAAAAACGCGAAAAACTTATAGTGGGAGGTAGATTAAATGGATAGGAAAGTATTAGAGTCAGAAAGGTTACTTCTAATGCCTTTATCTTTTAATGAACTATCATATATTAGTAATAATGAGATTAATAATATTGAAACTATCATTGAATTAGAAGCAATATCTAATTTTGTTAAATCAGCAATATTAAAGAAACTGGACAAAATGCAAAATATTAGTGAAGATATTCATGAATGGTATACCTACTGGCTAATCATAAATAAGGATAATCAAACAGGGATAGGTTTTATTGGTTTCAAAGGGTTGCTAAATGAAAATGGTTATTCAGAGGTTGGATACAGTATTTCAACTAATTATAGAAAGCAAAAACTTATGACGGAGGCTTTAGAAGCATTAGTAAAATGGGCTTGTGGATTTCGAGAGTGTAAAGGAATAATTGCCAGAGTTTTAAAAACAAATGTAGGCTCTAATAAAGTATTAAATAATTGTAATTTTAAAGTAGATAGCTCTACCGCACAAGAGGATAATTATATTCTTGTATTTAGATAAAATTAATAGTCGGATTTTAGATGCACTCTTCGTAAAGTTCGTCATAAGCAATTATAAGAATTACTAAAGAAATTAGATGAATTGGACAGGTTATGTCTATAATCGGAAGTCAAAAAAGTATAAAATTTAATTAGTGTAGGGCCTATCGGCGATATCTTAAGACATTTCTCAGTTAATGAGATATGTCAAACTTGTAACAAACGGCGAAGTAAAGGTTATTTATAAAATTAGAATAAAGATTATGAATAGGTTAATGTTTTGAAAGATTAGGAGAGAAATAAATGAAATATGGGAAAATAATTGGCATAGGTAATACTGCAAATGTATATGAATGGGAAGAAGGCAAGGTGCTTAAACTTTTCTATCAAGGCTATCCAAAAGAATCGGTAGAAAGAGAGTTTCAAAATGCAAAGGCAATAAGAAATATGGATTTTGCAAAACCAAAGGTATATGAAATTATTTTTTGCGAAGAGAGAATGGGTATTATATATGACAAAGTGAAGGGTGAATCTCTGTTGAATTGGCTTATGAGAACAGGTGATGTGAAGGAATGTGCAGTATATATGGCAAAGTTACATAAGGAAATCCTTCAGAATACGATTAGTAATGTAGCGAGTTACAAGGATTTTTTAAAATGTAATATATTAAAATCGCCATCAGCTAATTCAAAAAAACAAGCAGAAGTATTGAAAATGTTAGATGAACTTCTGGATGGAAATACACTTTGTCATGGTGATTTCCATCCAGGTAATATATTAATATCGGATGGACATACAATGGTTATAGATTTCATGAATGTGTGTCATGGAGATCTTTTATATGATGTTGCAAGAACTGTATTTCTGGTGGAATACACACCTGTGCCGATAGAAGTGGTCGATAGAGAAATGCTTTTACAATTTAAGAAAACGCTGGCAGATTTGTATCTTATGCAAATGAATGTTACCAGAGAAATGATACAGAATTATCTATCAGTTATTATTGCAGCTAGAGTGGGTGAATGCGCGAAGGAATAGTTAAATGCAAGGTAAAATGTATGTAGTAGAAGAGACTTAATGTAGCATGAACAAGTAGTTAACAGACGAATTATGAACATAATGTGTGGTTGTGTTAAGTCTCAATTTTTTTAAGTAATGACATAGTATTAATTTGCGTAATAAAAATTATTAATATTTGGGAGGTGATGAGATGAAATCAATACCAAATTGTATATCGTTTAGTAGAATAATTTTTTCTTTGATTTTGATTTTTGTTACGCCATTGAGCATAGTCTTTTATGTAATATATATTATTTGTGGATTCAGTGATATTATGGATGGATTCATTGCCAGAAAGACAGTGACAACAAGTATACTTGGCGCAAAGCTTGATTCTATGGCTGACATGATAATGACAGGAGTATTATTATTTGTGCTTTATCCAATCGTAAATCCTACAACTGAAACCGTCATTTGGATTATTTCAATTGCTATTATCAGATTAGCCTCGATGGTTATAGCACTGAAAAAATATAAAACCTTTGCAAGTCTCCATACCTACGGAAATAAAATCACTGGCATAGTATTATTCATATTTCCAATATTGCTTCCCTATGTTCATAGAAATGTGTTGATGTATATAATTTGTGCTGTGGCAAGCATATCAGCAATTGAAGAATTGCTTATTCAGTTGAGCTCAAGTCAACTGAACTTAAATAAACAAAGTATATTTGAAAAATGAGCATAATCTTTGGGTTTATTTTATTAAGTGTGTTGGGACAGTTAATTTGAAATGTTCCTGCTTGTAGAATATAACTAACTAATCTAATAAAGAATGTTTATAAAAACAGAAAATAGGTAGGTGTAATTATATGTTTTTCAATACGATAGAAACTAACAGACTTATTATAAGAGAATTTAATGAAGACGATTTTAAGTCTATTCATGCATATGCTTCAAAACCAGAGGTAACAATGTATCTACCATTTGGACCCAATAGCGAAATGGATACACACATTTTCTTGAAAAAGGTTATTGATTACCAAACTTTAAAACCAAGATATGATTATGAATTTGCAGTAGTATTAAAGCAAAATAATATTTTAATTGGTGCTTGCGGGATACATGTCACAAATATTAACAATAAGGAAGGCTCCATTGGATATTGTTATGATAAGCAATACTGGGGAAATGGCTATGCCTCTGAATCAAGCGATGCAATTATAAATTTTGGATTTGAAAAATTAAATCTACATAGAATTTTTGCTACATGCCATCTAGATAATACTGCATCAGCGAAGGTTATGGAGAAGATAGGGATGATAAAAGAAGGTCGATTAAGGGAGCATAAATTACAAAAGGGAAAATGGAGAGATTCATTCCTATACTCGATTCTTGATTATGAACATAATGTCAATTCATAAAGAGTGTAAATATACTCCTTAGAAATAGTCACTTTACAAGTGGATTTCAGCTTTAAAACTATTACCAAAAACGAATTATCAACACAACTCTAATATAACCTTTATGCTATTTGCTTTAGGTATTACTTAATGTACACTTCGTAATAAAATTTCTAATTTTTTAACAGGAGGATAGCTATGAATAAGATAATCAACATATGTTTTTCACAAAGTTCAGGAGCAACTTTAGAACAGGCTGTCAGTACCAACGAGCTTCAGTATAATGAAAAGGTTATAGTTTTTTTTGATAACCTTTCACAGGGAGCTATAAAGAGTGGAGTAAATATTGAGGAAAGAATTAATTGGTATAATATTTTTAAGGGATCTGATCCATTAAAGCTATTTATTGATTACGATATAGAGGAGTTAAAAGAAAATTATAATGCATTTCATGATGAAATTTCTAATATGGATAGCAGTGATACTTTATACCTCTGGTATGGATCTAGCCAAGAGTTCTGTGGAATGCTGTATACATTAGAGCTTTTAAAAGACAGGAGGCTAAATACATATATAATAGATGTAAAAGATACAGTTATTAAGCGCAACGAAATTGTATTTCAGGTTAGGACTACAGGAGAAATCCTACCAGAAAACCTAGAAAAATATGCTGCTGCAAAAAGAAAGCTGGATTCAAATGAATATAAACAATTTCTTGATGATTGGGAATCATTAAAAAAGGATAATTCTATATTGCGTGTTATTAAAGATGGAAAAGTAAAAAGTGTAGATGAAAGTTATTTTGATATAGCTATACTAAAATATACACCGAAAGAATTTAGAAACTCTATGAGAACTGTAGGCGATGTGTTAGGTAAAAGTGAAGATGAAATTTCGGATGAGTATATATTTTGGAGAATAAACGAACTGATTAAAGCAGAAAAAATAGAATACAACAGCAAGTTTGGAGTCATAGGAATGGAAATAAAAATAACAGAAGAAGGATTCAAATATCTTACTACTGACAAAGATGCCATGAAGATTTGGGAAGAGGATAGAATAGTTTCAGAGCAAGAACAAGATATGAAAAATAAATATAGAGAAAAAGGCAGAATGAAAGAAAAAATAGATATAGCGAGAAATTTAAAAGATGTATTAGATATGGAGACTATAGCGGATAAAACAGGTTTAAGTCTAGAGCAAGTTAAAAATTTGCAGGAAAATTAATTGATTAATAAAAGAAATGATTAGCTTCAAGATATTATGTTATTTTTCTAGATATTATTGGTATGCGAACTTGAAAGGGGTATGACAATGAATAATATAGTTAATATATGTTTTTCAGAAAGTGCAGGAGGAAACTTTAGAGTTGTAATTAGGATGAATGAACTGGATGGCAAGCAAAAGGTTATAGTTCTTTCTGATGATCTTTCACATGGGCCGATAAAGGGTGAAGTTAACATTGAAGAAAGAATTAATTGGGGGAGTATAGTTGATGAAGGGGAGTATTTTGCGAGTTATGGTGCAGATGACTTAAAGGAAAATTATAATACATTTTACAATGAAATTTCTAAAATAGATGACAAGGATACTTTATATTTATGGTACGGTTCCAGTCAAGAGTTCTGTGGAATGTTATATGCCTTAGAACTTTTAAAGGATAGAAATTTAAATATATATTTAATAAATGCAACAGATACAGTAGTAAAAGATAAAGATAATGTGTATTTAGCTAGAGATACTGGAGATATTGTACCCCAATATATAGATAAATATACCAGTTTAAAACAAAAACTAAACTCAAATAAATATAAACAACTTCTTGATACGTGGGAATTATTAAAAAATGATAACTCTATATTGCGTGTTTTCAAAAGTGAACAAATAAAAAGTGTAGACGAAAATTATTTTGATATAGACGTATTAAAATACACCCCCAAAGGATTTAGAAACTCAGCTGAAATTGTGAGGTCTATAATCGAAAACAGTGATGTAGAAATTTCCTTTGATTATATATTCTGGAGAGTAAAAAAATTAGTTAAGTTAGGAAAAATTGATTACACATGCTCTGAGGCATGCCACGGTACATTTGAGAGCATGGAAATAAAGATAACGGAGGAAGGATTAAAGCATCTAAGTACAAATCAAAAGGCTATGAGTGTTTGGGAAAATAGTAAAAAATCTTTAGATGAAGAAGAATATATGATAAATGAATATATAGAAGAAGGTAGGTTAGAAGAGAAAATAAGTATAGCTAAAAAGTTAAAGGATGTATTAGATTCAAAAACCATAGCAGATAACACAGGCTTAACTATAGGACAAGTTAAAAACTTATGATTAAGCAATATTTTTCTAGTAGTTAAGTCACAACTATAAAAAAATTTGAACAAAGTCCATTTAATACTAAAGGGAGTTGTATTATGGAAAATAAGTTTGAAAGAGCAACTATTAACGATGTAGAAGCATTGATTGATGTACGAAATCAATGCTTCTACGCAGATTATGTTAAATATGGTGAATGTCCTGGATATAATCACTCAAAAGAAAGTATGACCAATGCCATTTTAAACAGGATAGTATATAAAATAATCTGTAATAATCAAATAATAGGTAACATTAGTATAAGAGATAATCATGATAACACTTATTATTTTGGTTGTCTTTGCGTAATACCAGAGTATGAAAACAAAGGGATAGGACAAGAAGCTATTAGGTTTATTGAGAGTGAATTTCCTAATGCAACTGTTTGGACTTTAGAAACGCCTTCGGACAAGAAGAGAAATCATTATTTTTATAAAAAAGCAGGATATACCATCATAGAGGAATATATAGATGGGTCTGTTAAGTTAGTGCTGTTTGAAAAGAAAATGAACACTTAATTCATGAGTGTCGTGAATACTGTAGTTTTAAGTGACATTGGTCATTAGTTAACTTATGAAGAGAAAATCTAAGAAAACGCAAGATTAGATTATGGTATTTTTGTTTGCAAAATAAATTTTTCAGGATAATATATTTTCAATTATAGGGGGATTTTATGAATTTAGAATATCAAATAACTAAGCGGGACTACATCGATTTTAACATTTACCATATGACTCATTCAGTGACAATGAAACGTTCCTTATTTATTCTAAGATTTATTTTCCCAATCATATTTCTAGTTTTACCTATATTTCTAATAAAGATTACTGATATACCTTTATGGTATTGGTTTAGCGCTTGTATAATATCAGCTGTATTATGGATTATTTTTTATCCTAAATTTATGAAAAGGTCTGTAGAAAAAAGAATTTCAAAGATACTTGAGGAAGGTAAAACCACAGGCATTCTTGGAAATCACAACTTTTCATTTACAGAAGAAGGTGTTGTTGATAAAACTGAATTCAGTGAAACAAAATATAATGTAATTGAAAAAATCGTACAGTCTGAAACACATATATTTATATACGTTAGTGCTGTAATGGCTTATATTATACCGATAAGAATATTCGGCAGTGTTGATGAAAAGAGTGAATTTTTAAATATACTCAATAAAACGTTAAAAGTAATATGAAAACAGTGTATTATTAGGGGTACAATTTCATGCAATATCATCCATGGTAATCTTGTTTTGCTGTTAAGTGTAAAAAGGATGAAGAATAACAGAAGTTACTACACTATATTACAGTATCTTTAAAGGCTTATAACTTTGATTTCTGCATAAAACTGTTCTACATTAGTATTATATATGTTATTATTACTAGGGCAACTTAAATAACTAGGTAGGCTATTAGTCCATTTTATTTAAGCTGCTTTAGGTGTAATTTTAAATACATATATAATAAATTAATGACAAAAGGGGACCTGGAATCATGATAGATATAACAAAAACATACCTTCAAAACAAGTATAAAATAAGCTCAAAAACCCTAGAACTCTATGATATAGCAATACAAGATGTTCAAAAGGAGTTTGAAATTCTTGATGAAATAAGAGAGTTTAATCAACTTAAGGTTTTGACAGCATTGCAAGATGAAAGAATTAGCGACGCTCATTTTACAAATTCATCTGGATATGGTTATGGAGATATTGGACGAGATTCATTAGATAAGGTATATGCGAGGATTTTTAATTGTGAGAGTGCACTAGTGAGACCACATTTCGTAAATGGAACACATGCAATTGGAGCAGCCTTATTTGGTAATTTAAGACCTAATGATACCATGATGTCTGTATGCGGAACACCTTACGATACACTTCTTAATATAATAGGTATAAATCTTACAGAAGATATAGGATCATTAAAAGATTATGGTGTAAAATATAAGCAATTAGAATTAACCCATGACTCTAAAGTTGATATTGATTTAATGAAAAAGAATCTACTAGAAGATAAGTCAATTAAGCTAATTCATATTCAAAGATCCACTGGATATGGATGGAGAAAAGCATTATTAATTTGTGAAATAGAAGAGATTATAAAAGCTGCAAAAGCTATAAATCCAAAGGTTATTTGCTTTGTAGATAATTGTTATGGCGAATTTATGGACGTTCATGAGCCTACAGATGTAGGTGCAGACTTAGTTGCAGGTTCACTTATAAAAAATATTGGTGGAGGCATTGCACCTACAGGTGGTTATATTGCAGGTAAAGAAGAATATGTAGTGCAGGCTTCTTATAGATTAACAACTCCTGGAATAGGAGGGGAGTGTGGTTCTACTTTTGGAGTTATGCGTACTTTATTTCAAGGGTTATTCTTAGCACCTCATGTAGCTATGGAAGCATTGAAGGGAGCTATCTTTTGTGCAAGAATTATGGAACTTGCAGGTTTTGAAGTTCTTCCTAAATATACGGATAAAAGAAGCGATATAATTCAAGCTATAAAATTTAACAATAAGGAAAAGTTGATTAATTTCTGTAGGGGTATACAAGAGGGGTCTCCCATTGATTCGTTTGCTCAATGTGAACCTTGGGATATGCCAGGATATGCAGATAAGGTTATAATGGCAGCAGGGGCATTTATTCAGGGCTCATCAATAGAATTATCTGCAGATGCACCAATTAGAGAGCCTTATATAGCATATTTACAGGGTGGATTAACCTTTGATCATGCTAAGATTGGAATACTAATAGCGCTTTCAAAAGTTATTTAAAATCAAGCTCATATATTAAACTAACTTCACTTTACCTTTTGCTAGTTAAGCTAGTACGGGAATATCAAAAACCTGCAATGATTATATTATTTGCAGGTTTTTGTTGTATACAAAATAATATTGAAATGCTTTAGGGGATGATTTAATACTTTCTGTAAATACCAACAAGTACTCCCAAGATTGCACAGTCATCAACTATAATAGGGGCCATAGTTGAATTTTCAGGTTGAAGTCTTATATGACCCTTTTCCTTGAAAAATCTTTTTATAGTTGCTTCATTATCAATAAGAGCCACCACTATATCACCATTTTTAGAGGTATTAATTTTCTCAATTATAGCTAGGTCTCCATCTAATATTCCTGCTTCAATCATACTGCTACCAGAAACTCTAAGCATAAATAATTCATTATTGGTTTTAGTAAAATTTAGTGGAATAGTAAAGGTGTCTTCAACATTTTCAACTGCGAGTATTGGTATTCCAGCTGTAATTTTTCCTATAATAGGGATATCTATTAGTTCTTTTCTTGTGACACTATCCTTTAATAATTCAATTGCGCGAGGCTTGGTAGGGTCTCTACGAATATATCCTTTTTTCTCTAATCTTTCTAAATGGCCATGAACAGTTGAGGTAGATTTTAATCCTACAGCCACGCATATTTCTCTTACAGAAGGTGGATATCCTTTTAATTGAACTTGCTCTTTTATGTAGTTATATATTTCGCTTTGTTTATCTTTTTTTTGAGTTAACATAAAAACACCTCTCATTCGTATTAAAATTATACCATATATATGTAAAAGAATCAAACTTACGTTCGTCTTTTAGGCAAAATGTATTAGTGCTTAAAATTCATATTTTCTAAATGCTGAAATATAATTAAAATGTATATAATTGAATCTATAAAATTGTTTTTGTTTGATTATTAGAGTATTATTTGTTATACTTGTCTATTATGAAGTATTTTAAATTAATGGAGCGTGGTGTTGTATGGCTAAAAATTGTATATTTAATGATAAGAAAATTTGTAGTAATTGTGGGGAATGTGAAGTCTGTGAATTGAATTCCAATAAAAAATGTAATAATTGTGGAAAATGCTTAGAACTTGAAGGCTATGATGTTAAAGCCATAAAAATTGATGAAGTTTTTGAGGCCGAAGAGTTAGAAGAAGAATTGGAAGATGATTTTTATGATAAGGATGTAATTAACTTATCAAAAGCAGAAGAAAATAATAGTGAAAATGAAAATCAAGACCTATCAGACTCAGAAGGACTAATTGAATTTGAAGAATATAATTCATTGTTAGCAGAGCAAGAACACTCTAACATAGATAAGGATGATTTTATACCTGAAAATGATGAAGTTTGGGAATATATAGATGATATAGACGGGATGAAAGACCTTCTTGAAAATGAAGAAGAAAATTCAGATTTACTTCATGAGGAGTTTCCAGGACTTATAAGAGTAAAAAAAATATAAATATATACTTTCTTTATTATTTAAGAAATATTTTTATGTGCAAAAAAAAAGTATATATTACGTATAATGCATTAATAGTAATATATACTTTTTTCTTTTTTACTCATCAGAAAGTGGGTTTGATTTAACTGCATTTCTTAATTTATCATTATCTACGTGAGTATATATTTGGGTAGTAGATATATTTTCATGACCTAAAATTTCTTGCAGACTTCTGATATCAACATTACCATACTTATACATAAGAGTAGCAGAGGTATGCCTTAATTTATGAGGAGTATATTTATTTTTATTAAGGCCAGCGTTGCCTATATGTTTTTTTACAATTCTTTCTACAGTTCTTTTATTAATTCTGCCAAATTTACCGCTTATAAAAAGGGCATCCTTATCTTCAGGATGAATTTTTTCTAAATCTGCATTTCTAATAGGTAAATATTTATATATTGCCTTTAATGAAGCCTTATTTAAATAGATGGTTCTTTCTTTATTTCCTTTTCCAATAATAGATAGGGTATCATTTTTCATATCAGAGATATTTATACTACAAAGCTCCGATAGTCTGAGACCACAATTTAAAAAGAGTGTAATCATACTATGGTCGCGAATAGAATGTTTCTCTCTAGATGTAGTTGCATCTAGCAGGGTCTTGCTTTCATCTAAGGTTAAGAAAACAGGGCTTCGCTTGCCTAATTTGGGTGACTCTAGATCTATTGATGGATCTATATTTAGCACTTTGGATTTAGTGGTTAAATACTTAAATAGGGACTTTATAGATGCGATTTTTCTTGCTTTAGCATAGTTTCCATTAGCCCTATATTTTCCAAGATAGGAGATAAAGGCATATAAGTCCTGTAATGTAAGGGTCTTTAATGTATCTAGAGTTAAGTCCTTAATACTAATTTCCTCAATGTGCAGAACTTTATCTGAGGGTACTAAGCCTTTATACATTTTCAAAAACTTTAGCAATAATGATAAATCTGCAGTGTACGCAACAATAGTAGCCACAGAACAGCCTTTAATAGTAGATAAATAATTAAAATAATCATTTAGAAACGCAGGGAGTTCATTGTTATAAATAGTATTTATATCAGATTTCATAGGTACCTCCAAAATATATAATAATGTCGTGAAACTTACATTTCACGACATTATTATTCTACAAGAGGGGGTCAAAATCCTGCTTATTTTTAAAAATACTTTAATTTATTTTTTTTATTATTGTAAATTTATTTATTTTGCAATATAATCTATAGTTTTCCTGTTAAAACTATAGTTAAAATTAAGAAGCTACCAGTTTTACATCACTGATAGCTTCTTTAGTCTAATTGTTATTAATTCTAAACATATGTCATATTCATATCAATGATTATACGTTTATAGAAGTTTCCACACCTATTGCATCTTTATTTGCTTCTAATATTGGATTTACATATTCTTCTATAAATTCTACAACTTGACTTGGAGCCCTACCTATAAATTTAATTGGGTCAATTACTGCTAGAATCTCTTCTTTTGACATCTTAAAGCTATCATCATTTATAATTCTCTCTATAAGATCATTATTTAAGCCTTCTTCTTTAACTCGTCTTGCTGCAGACATAGAATGAACTCTAATGCTTTCATGAAGCTCTTGTCTGTCCCCGCCCCTTTTAACTGCTTCCATAAGAATATTTTCTGTAGCCATAAATGGAAGCTCATTGTTTACATGAGCAGTAATTACTTTTTCATACACTACCATATTTCCTGCTATGTTCATATATAGATTTAATACTCCATCAAGAGCTAGGAAAGCCTCAGCTACGGATATTCTCTTATTAGCTGAATCATCTAATGTTCTTTCAAACCATTGTGTTGAAGCTGTTATAGCTGGATTTAATGAATCTATTATAATATATCTTGCTAGTGAGCTAATTCTCTCAGAACGCATAGGATTTCTTTTATATGCCATTGCAGAGGAGCCGATTTGACTTTTTTCAAAAGGTTCTTCTACTTCTTTCATACTTTGAAGTAACCTTAAATCATTACTGAATTTATAAGCACTTTGAGCTATTTCTGAAAGTGTATTTAATATTATAGAGTCTACTTTTCTAGAATAAGTTTGACCAGTAACGGGATATGTATTTTCAAAGCCCATTTTATTGGCTACAAATTTATCTAAGTCCTTTACTTTTTTATCATCATTATCAAATAAATTCATAAAGCTTGCCTGGGTTCCTGTTGTTCCTTTAACCCCTAGTAGCTTAATGTTATCTATTACAAAGTCTAAATTTTCTAGATCCATTATTAATTCTTGAATCCATAGAGTTGCTCTTTTACCTACAGTAGTTAATTGAGCTGGTTGTAAATGAGTAAAACCCAAAGTAGGAACATCTTTATACTTTGTTGCAAATTTCGAAGATTTACTTATCACATTAATTAGTTTCTTTTTAATTAATAATAATGCTTTTTTCATTACAATCAAATCAGTGTTATCCCCTACGTAGCAACTAGTAGCTCCTAGATGGATAATTCCCTTTGCACCCGGACATTGAACCCCATATGCATATACATGGCTCATTACATCATGTCTTATCTCTTTTTCCTTTTCTTCTGCAACTTCATAATTTACATCATCTACAAAAGATCTAAGTTCTTCAACTTGAGCCTGAGTAATATTAACTCCTAGTAACCTTTCGCCTTCAGCTAGGGCAACCCAAAGCTTTCTCCAAGTTTTAAATTTCATGTCATCTGAAAATAAATAACTCATCTCTTTTGATGCATATCTACTGTTTAACGGTGTATTATAAGAATTTCTCATATTCTGCCTCCATACGTACATATTAAAATATAAAATAAATTTCATTCATATTATAGCATACAATATCATTAATAGTAATGAAAATGTTCGTATATTTCCATTGTACTTTCCGAAATATTTTTTAGTATATAGATTTACCTACTACAACATTATATATGTTTTATACAAATTATTAAATAGTTCTAAAATAATATATTTCTAATATAATTTAAACAAGTAGAACAATTATAATAGGTTGGGGGTAATTATGTATAAACTTAATATGATAGACAAACTTTCTTTTATATTTGTATTGATAGGCGCATTAAACTGGGGGCTTTTAGGATTATTGAATTTCAATCTAGTTAGTTTTATATTTGGATCGGTTCCGTTCCTTGCTAGAGCAATATATATTTTAGTAGGATTATCCGCTGTAAATATTATTGTTTTTATATTTAGGAATAAAAAAAATTAGCTCCTACTTTCTATAATATTATATGTAATAGTATAATATTTATAGCAAAAAGACTCCATAAATTATTATGGAGTCTTTTTAAGCATTCAGAATAAAGAAGATACAGGTTAGTTATACTTTCACTGAAGTTTTCTCTTCACTATAGTAGGTACCTTCACTTATAGAAATGGAGGATGTTTCTTCTAAAATGTCGTTTAAATTTTTATTTTTTATAAGTATAAATAATGACAAAATAAGAGTGACACCTTCGGAAATTGCGGTTGCTAGCCATATGCCAGTTTCACCTAGTATTAAAGTCATTAAAAACAATGATATACTTATGGCTACTAAACCTCTAGATATAGAAATTATTGTAGCATACTTTGCCTTAGCTATTGATGCAAAGTACCCTGATATTAGTATATTGTATCCAACTAAGATAAAAGATAATGAAAATATTCGTAAGGCTCTTATGGAATAATTAAAACTTTCCGCATTTGCAGTTGCATCCATAAATACACCCACGATGCTCGGGGTAAAAACGTTTATGATAATAAATATTAGTATAGATATAAACGCTATAGTTTTTGCACTCATTTTAAATAAAGTATTTAGTGCTCGCCTATCCCCTTTGCCATAATAGAAGCTTGTTAATGGCTGCATTCCTTGAGTTATTCCTATCATAGTCATAAGTACTAATAGGTTTATATATGAAATAATGCTGTAAGTTACAATACCATTGTCACCTAGCTTTTTTAGTATTACTTGATTAAAAACATATATAACTATGCCTGTTGTTACTTCTGTTAATCCATCGGGTAATCCTATAGATAAAATTTCTTTAATTACAGAAAACTTAAATTTACATTTTACAAACTTTAATTTTGATTTTTTTCTACTAAAATGCACTAAATAAAATACAGTTGCCATAACCTGAGAAATTCCAGTAGCATAAGCCGCTCCACTTACTCCCCATTGAAACTTAATCACAAATAAATAATCTAAAACTATGTTTACTAATGCAGATATTACTACCCCAACTATTGCCAGGTATGGGAATCCATCTATCTTTGTAAGCACCTCTAAACAATAAGATGTCATAAAAAATCCATTAAATATAGTTATTATTTTAAGATATTCAACTACATAAGTCATAGTAGCATCGGTAGCTCCAAGAAAAACAGCTATGCTCTCTAAGTTAAGTAGTGTAATTATAACTATGGCTACTGCAACTCCTATTATTGCAATAAAATTTATAGTGAAGATTTCATTTGGTTTTTTATTTTCACCTTTGCCTAAATTTATGGCTATAAGAGTTGAAGCTCCTGTGGCAAAAAATATAGATGTTGCAAATATAAAATTTATAAATGGCATTGCTAAATTTACAGAAGCTAAGGCAAGTGGTCCTACTCCCCAGCTAACAAATATACCATCTACCATAGTATAAAGTGAGTACACCCACATAGCCACAACTGAAGGTAATAAGTAATTTATAAACTTCTTTCTCATTAGTTTTTTATGTTTTTTTGCGGAATTCAAAAAATCATCCCCTTTATACTAATGATAAACCTTGGTATAATACTAAGGTCAAGCATTTATTGTTAATTCTTATATCTTTTAGTAATAAAAAAGGAGGATTCTTGTGAAAGATTATTATAAAATAGGTGAAATATCTAAAATCTATGGAATAGGTAGAGACTCTCTAATGTATTATGAAGAGATGGGTATACTAAACCCAGTAAGAGATTCTAATTCTTATAGGCTTTACACTATGAATGATATATGGAAGCTTAATCTAATAAAAGAACTTCGTACCTTTAACTTTTCTATGGAAAAAATCAAGGAATACATAGCTAATAGAACTATTGCCTCCACTATGGAAATGCTAAAAGAAGAAATAGCTCTTATCGATAATAAGATATTAGATTTAAGCCTGCTTAAAAATACTGTAATAAAAAGAATAGATAATATTAATTATGCTGAAGATAGCACAGAATTAAATGTGGTTAAGGTTATATACTTAAAGGAAAGAAAGGCGCTTAGACTAGATGGAGAAATTCGCAGGGATGAAGAGGTGGATTATTTAGTAAAAAAGCTTCAAAAAAAATATGAAGATAAGTTTTATCTTTTAGGTAATACGAAAATAGGCGCAATATACAATTTAGAAAGCTTATACAAAGGGGTCTATAATGAATATAATTCTGTATTTTTCCTATTAGATTCTATTGATACAAATTATAACCTAATTCTGAGTAAGGGTTATTACGTAAGTCTTTCGTATAAAGGTCCCTACTCTGATAACAAACAGCATATAGATAAAATTTTTAATTTTATTAATGCAAACAATTATAAGATTGTATCGGAACCTATTGAAATATACAAAATTGATATTCATGAAACTAGTATTTCAGATGAATTTATAACTGAAATACAAATTCCAATAAGCAAATAACCATTCATTGTAAAACAACCACCGTGGGAGTCTAAATCTCCTTTCGGAAGTTGTTAATATTGGAGCATCTAAGATGATGATTTTATTCTAATTATTTATCGCATTAATGATATTGAAATTCATTTAGATTTATAGTATTACTACTAGTGAATTTTACACCTTCACTTTCCAGAAACACCTTTTGTAAATTCCGAGACTCATAATCCACTATGCTAATCTCCCCTTTTGAATTTATAACTCTATGCCAAGGTAGTTTATATTTTTCACTTAAAGTATGAAGAACTCTAACCACCTGCCTAGCACCTCTGGGGCTTCCAGCCAGGGTTGCAATTTGACCGTATGTCATAACTTTACCTTCAGGTATGTTTTTTATAATTTCTACAACTCGTTCTGTAAAAGGTTCCATTTTAAACCCCTTCCTGTTAATAAATATTAAAGCTTCAGTTAAATATACCATATCTTGATTCTATCATTTTTATCTATGTAAGGCATCTTCAATAGCAGGCTTAGATTTATAAAATTTACTCATACCCCAAAGTACAAAAATACTAATAGTTAAACCTATATATATTGAATTTATTTTTCCGAGACCTGATAAAATCCATATTAAACTAGCCAGGGGTCCAGCTACTATAGAATATATACCTGCCTTACTTCTTATCTTGTCTTTAAAAAACATTGCTGCAAAAACTGGAATAAAAATTGGTGTAGCTCTAAAAATCATAGAAAGGAAACCCCAATCAAGTATCATAGAATCTTTATTATTTATTACTATTATTAATGTCATAATTCCAATAAAAATTATAGTTCCTCTCAAGATATAAAGTTGTTTTTTATCTCCCGCTTTTTTGTTTATACATTGATTATAAATATCTCTAACAAACATAGTTGCAATTCCTAAAGTGAGACCTGCTCCTGTTGCTATAGACGAAATCAGTACAGTTGCGATGCATACCCCACCTAAAACAGGATTTAAATAATTCATAAGAAACAAAGGAAATGCTTCACTTGGTACAATACTCGGATGATGAATTCTCATATACATACCAATCATTGTACATACAATTCCAACTGGAAGAACTAGAAATGCTACTAAAAAAGCACCTCTTCTTGATGTTTTAGAATTCTTTCCTGCCATTATAGATTGAAAATAAGTTTGAGTTGACAATACTCCAACTATTGTAGATATTCCAGAAGCTAAATCCGATGACACCCCTCCGCTAAAAAAATTAAACCATGGTTCTTGTGGCAAAACAGAAGTTATATCTCTAATTCCATTGAACTTAAATATTAGTAGTATACCACATATAATACTTGTCCCATATAGAAGAATTGTTTTTACCGCACCTACCATTGTGCTTCCCCAAAAGCCTCCAAATACTACATATACTACAAGCAGACATACAACAATTACTGCAGTTTTAGTAATACTCATACCAAATATTACAGTAAACAAGGCAGTACAGGCTATAATTTGTCCATTAATATGTATAAACATTCCTATAGATAATAAAATACTAGATACTGTTCTTGCTTTTTTACCATACGTATTTCCTATTACCTGTGGAATTGTTTCTGCTGATTTTTTATTTACCTGCTTTGAGTAAAATAATCCCAATATTATACTTGCAATAGAAAGTCCAAGTATAAACCATATTGCTCCAATCCCTCGATTATATGCCATCTGAGCCGTTCCTACAGTAGATGCTCCACCTATTATTGAACCCATAAGCACACTTGTAACACCCATGACTCCGAGTTTATTTCCACCTGATGTAAAATCCTTAGATGTTTTAACTTTTGACTTTGATAAATAACCAATTATTCCGGTTATAACCAATGTAATAATGGTACTTATTATAAGCATTATGTACTTCCCCTTTAGTAGCCTTTTAATCTTTTAATTTGTGACCACTTGCTCCTGCTTTATAACTCCTTAAAAATAGCTTGTAAAATTCATCTATAAACTGTGAATTTTCAATTTCTTTATTTATTTTTAACACTTCTATTGCAGCCTCTATTGTGCACAAGTTTCCTTCTTTGACACCTCTTCTTAAATCATATTGAGACTTGAAATTTGGTTCTAATGAAATCCTAGGTAGTTTCTTTAAATAATCACTTTTTCTCAATATTTTTGCTGCTTCTTTCCAGGTACCATCTATTAAAATAAATGCAGGGATTTTTCCCGTATTCTTACATTCAACTTTTCTAGACTGTGCCTGATCATCTTCTACTGGAAATAATAAATATGTTTCGTAGTTTTCATTATTTATGTTTTCAATTAATTTATCTGGTTTATTTGTCCTTTCCCAAAGAAAAATCTCAGTTGAATGTGGATTAATGAGCTTCAATAGCCTTGCCGTGTTAGAAGGTCTGTAAAACTCTCTTTCAGTTGATAAAATCCAAATCTTTGCATTAGTTTCAAGTTGAGCTGCGCTATTACAAATGCAATTTATTTTTGGCAAACCACATTTATTACAACTATCATATAAACTTGTTATTGGCTTTACTTTATAAATACAATCCATAGTTCCTCCAATCTTTCTACATTTAAAATTTTTTCTGCTCAATAAATTATAAATCCATAATTGAATTTAACATTTTTTTAGTATTGTTTATGATGAATTCCTTCATACCAAATTCCAAATTTCCTTATGTATGAATCTTCCTTTAACTCGTCATATATTTTAAAGTCATCTTCACTAAACTCCGCTAGAGTTTTATTAAACTTTTCTGGCTTAAAGATGTACCATAGATCAGACCACTTATTTTCATTTTCATTTCCTTTTATACTTTCAGAAATTGTACCAGGTGATTTACTTTCAAAAAATTCTAGGTTTATTCCATCATAATATGCCAAGCAAGATTTAAACTCACAATACCTATTGCTTATTCCTTCCATAAGTTTTAATACTCCATTTATTCCTATGGTCTCTAACATGTGATTCACATATGCCTTTGGAAAACCATTTAGCTCACTTATGAAAAATCCAGAATCCAATGCTATACAAGGTTTTTTTACAATTTTATATGCTTGTAAGACCTTTTGTTTGGCTATTTCTTTTATATCATCACTCCTTGGCTCTATAAGGTCTGCATTGTAAGCTAAAACCTTTATGTTTTTCAAATCCCTTTGTACTGATGCAATTTTCCCTTTATTACTTGTTACAAAAATAATTTTCTTCATTTGTTTAACACCAATCCTTCTTAAGGTTTATTAATAGTCGATTAGCTGATACTCCCACGCCTAAAGGCAAGGGGTTCTTAGATAGCTTAACTTCTCCTATACTCTCATTTATTTAAAAATCAAATAAATTACAACATATAAGAACTAATTAATTTCTCTAAAACTTTCACTATCAATCATTCCAATGAATGAATTAACGATAGCATATGGCTCATATCAAAACCTCTTTAGCCTTAATTTATAATCCCATACTACTTATTGCTTTATTGTTGCTATTTTGTATTGTTACTATTTCCTTATCGTGTAGCACTTTAAAATTATCAAACTCCTTAAAACATAAATCTCTATCTATTTCTTCTAAATTATCCTTAATATTCATTATAAGAAATGCACTATAACAATCCCTTTGTATTTTAAATCCTTCGAAATTGTTCCACCTTTCCGATAATTCTTTTTTATTATACTTATCATCAAAATGGTTGTATTGTGAAGCTTTTATTTTAGTAGTGTTTATTTTTAAAAGCTCTTTACCATACCATTCTAATTTATTATCTAATATAGTTAAAAACATGCTAGGTGCTTTACTTGCGAGACTTTTACCAAATCTCTTTTTCTTATTTATTTTACCTGTCTTATCATTTATTGTTGTATTCTTAGCTCTCTTTTGTAGCCCACTATAGCTCATAGTTTCTACTAATATTCTATCGCCTAAACTGATAATTTGATTAGCTAATTTCTCATGACTTTGCTTTCTTATACAAGCTTGTTTTCTTTGTATTTCTCTTAATTCATTTTGAGTTTTAATATATTTATTAGACTTAATCCATATTAATTTAATAGCTTTTTTAATAGTTCCATTTTCATTAAAGTTATTAGGATTATTAGTCCTACGTTGTCTATCTAATTTTCTTTGCAATATCATTTTTTCATGTTCAATATTTTCAACTTCTGGACATAATTCTAATAATTTTACTTCGTTTTTACTACTAAAAGCAATAGTTCTAGTTCCAATATCAATACCTACATTTCCTTCTCCTATTTTATGCCTAACCTTTCCCGTTTCTTTATTATATTTTTCAGGTGGAATTCCTTCTAAAATTAGTTGAATAAAATATTTATATTTGCCTCGAATGAACTTTCTAACTACTCTACAATATTTAATTTTATTTAATAATGATATATGTGCATATTCATCGTTTTTATTTATAATTATATCTATCGAAAGTCCATTCCATATTAATTTATTATCTACAAATCTAAGTCCAGTTTTATTTGATTTGCCCTCAACACTACTCAGTTCACCATATTTTTTAAAATAAACTTTATTACATTTATGAAGCATTAATTGCCCAAAAGCATTAAAACATCTTGTCGCTATTTTTTGTGTAGTGAAGCTATCTATATTATCTTTAAAATGTTTCTGTATAAGCTTAACATACTTATGAAGTGAATATTCTTTCAAACCATTATTCTTATTTAATTTGTTAAATTCTTTATTACGTTCTTTGCCTTTTTTCATTTTAACTACTTTTCTATACTCCTTAGATTCTTTCATATAGTTATATCTTTTATATAATTCGCCTAGACAACTATTATAAATATTTCTACCTATTTCTAATCTTTTATCTAATATATCTTCTTGATATATTTCTGTTTCTAATTTTAATGTCAAAATATAACTTGACACAATATTCACCTCTCTTCACATACACATCTCGCCTAATGTTTAAATCTCTCTTCAATATTAGATATTAAATTTTTTTCTTTTATATCTTGGACAAAATATAAAATTATCATTAATCAAAGATACAGTTGTTTCAGTTGTTCTATATTTATTTTTCATGAATTTATAATAGCATAGTTTATGTATTTTACTATATATTATACACAAGCTATGCTATCCATCCCACACCTGAAGGAGTGGGCTTTCCGCACAAATATTGTAATCATCTCCAAATACTAATAAAACAAATCATAAAATTCTATAATATAAGAGTCTTTCAGTTTCTATTTCCTTATTATCTATAATTTCACTTTTGTTAAATTTTCCATGCAATTTAAAACCGAGCTTTTCAACACATCTCTGAGAGTTGATATTTTCTGGCTTTACTGTGGCACGTATTCTGGTATAAGTCCCATCTAACTTAATTAATTCAATTAAATTATTTAATGTTGTATATATTATACCATGTCCCCAATAATCTTCCTTTAGTGCATATCCGATTGTTAATGTACTTGGTTCCTCTTTTTTTAGAAATCTAATAATTCCAATAAGCTTTTTAGAATTGTTTTCAAAAATACCTAAATATATGTTATTTCCCTCTTTCATTCGCTGGTTTATTAATTGTATAAACTCCTCTGTATCGCCTACAGAATAGTGAGTTTTTCGTACAACGTATTTTGCTATTTTTTCATTACTATATATTTGAAAAAGATCCTCTTTGTCATAATTGCTTATATAGCGGATTAAATATTTATCGGAAACTTCAATTGGTAACTGATTTTGGATTATACTTAACATGATATTCTCCTTATAATTTTAATATAGTGGTAATAAATACTCACTCATGATATTTATAAATAAACCAATCAAAGTTAATGACTGTGTACAAAGCCTACTTTCATTAGTTCATCTACCAACAAAACCCGTTTATTGATGATTTATATTATTGAATACCTGTAAAGATAATGTTATAATAATTTACAAGTATAAATATTTAGTATGGTGGTGAATTATTTGGAAAAAGAAATATTAGATTTATTAAAACAAATGAATAAAAAATTAGATGCACATACCCTAAAGCTAGATACACATACTCAGATGTTAGATACACATACTCAGATGTTAGGTGAACATACTCAGATATTAAGGGCATTAGAGCATTTAGCGCAAGTAAATAGATCTGAACATGATAGAATGTTTAATGATATAGCACATCTCAAAGGTGAAACAGAAGCAATGAGAAAAGATTTAGCAACAGTTGAAATAGTCACAGCCAGAAATATGGAAAATATAGCTCATTTGAAGTTAATTAAATAAATTTTTCAGAAAGCTTATTCAAATTACATTAGCAAAGGCAACTAGACCTTGGCGAATCATTGAAGCTTAAAAAAGAATAAAACAGCAGAGAATCGTCAGAATGAAATGGTGGTTCTCTTTTCTGTTCACTTCAAGCCAACTTATACCGCCTCTTTAAATAAAACTGGAGATTAATTTAGGCAAAATACTTTTCAGTAATTTTTCCATTATTTTAGGAGTATTAACCCTATAATCAATTCCTTGATTTATATCTGAATTTTTATCTTTAATAACAGTAATATCAGTTATACCTCTTACAATACAGCATTTCACGTTATTTAAGGTACATATAAATGCAATAGCTCCAGCACATAATACATTTTCTTTTATGAGTTTGTCTAATGATTCTAGGTTTAGATCCTGGTCTGCGGTGGCTATAATTCCTTCATATACCTTGCCTGAAAAAGCATTAAAATCAATCCATGAGTTATCTATTAAGGGTACCCAAAGGCTCATAAAATAAAGGCCTTTCCTTTCCCATTTTAGCAATGCAATCATATTGGACAGTTTTATTTGCAATAACTACATCTAATATATGTAGATTTTTTGCTACTCCTCCACATGTGCCAAGAACAAAATTTATAGTAGGCTTCTAATTTTCTATTGCAAATTGACAAGCTGTAGAGGACCTTGTCTTTGTAGCTCCACTATGATAAAAGATACACTCTTGGTTTAATATATTAAAATCAATATATTCACCGAAAGGATATTGCTTTACAATACCAAAATCTATACATAATATCTCTTTAAGTGCTTTCCATTCTCGTTTTGAGCAAATCTGTATACATATCATTATTTATCCCCTCCATCGCTATACTTTAAAATTCTTTAAAAAGATTATAAAATAGAAACTTTATCTGTGAATCAACTTCAAATCTTTTACAAAGTTCATTAAAGATACACTGTATATCATCTTCAAAGTTGTCATTAAATTTCAAATTATTAATATCTAAAGCGCCAAGGTCTTCTTTAATTTCTAATAAAAAATTATAAGCACTATCAGCTTTATTAGATAGATACTTAATAATTCCTTTATGTAGTAATCTTAATATCTTATACCAAGTAGGTCTATTGGGCATATAATCTGATGTGATTCCTCTTCTAATAACTGGTTCGTCACTAACTGTATAGTTTTTATCATGTTTTAAAGGAACTTTGCTGTTTGTAAAATCTTCTTGTGATATTATTTTTCTTATATCTAAATCCACGGAGATATTATTTGGATAGACCAAAATTAAGATTCCTTTAGGGTTTTCTGTAAAATTAGTCATTATAGGTTTATCATAAAGAGTAATTAGTTCATCAACTTCACTCCTTGTAATATCCCCTAAAATTATCAAGTCAATATCAGAGTATTTTGTTGCTACATCCTTTGCTAAAGAACCTTTCAATATCATAGAAAACTGATTTTTCTCACAGAACCTATAAACAGATTCTATGTAATTTTTATGCTTTAATGATGGGTAACTCATATGAAACTCCCTCTTAACCGGAATATACCTATTTTTTTCCCATTTAATTTCGCCTATCCGATAAATCTAAGTTGCCGCAATGCTTCTCCCTTTGAATTTTCCATAGATTGTTTTATTTGTCAATATTTTAAACCCACCCACACCACTTAAAATCTTTATAAAAATCAACTTCAATGATTCCACAATATGGAATCTCATTATGATATTTAAACTGTCTCATTACAACACCATGGGTTACCACAATTATTTTTTCATAGATCAAATATTTTTCTAAACCTTTAAAAGCTCTACTTGCAACTACACTAAGTTTTTCCCAACTTTTTTTATCCTCATCAGTATATTCACCTTTACAACAAATGCATTCCTCACTAGCAATTTTAACTTCCTCATCAGATACATTGTTAAAGCCTAAATCGGGTACCCACTCATGAATGTCAATTTCAATACTTATATCAAGTGATCTTTCTTTTGAAATGATTGCTGCAGTTTCTAATGCTCTAGTATAGGGTGAGGATACAATAAGGCTCGCTCCCTGTAATCTCTTATCTTTAGCAACATTCCTCGCTTGCTCTATTCCTTTAGGTGTAAGCTGAGCCAAATCTATACCATGTCCCTTGAAGTTTCGCTCTTTTACTAAACTATAGTCTGGTTCACCATGTCGTATTAGTATAAGTTTTGTCATTGCTCTTCTCCCCCTATTTATTCTAAGTAGTATAAATATATACCAAATTAGAATTATTAATAATTAGCAGTAAATAATTACAGTTCTTATATTTCTTTCTACTCCTCTTTTAGCAATGTTTCTGATATTTTTCATATATTTTTATAAATGCATTTTGTTCATTCTGCAATTTCATTTCATTTTTAATAATTATTACACATTCTTCAATTGAATTTTCATATGTATTTACCTCTAAATCATAAATATCATTAAAATTCATGTTGCTTAATTGTCCTTTTGCCTGTCCTATGTCCCTATCTCCACGTTCTAATTTTCTTCTTTCAAGTTCATGTAAAGGACAAGTTACTTTTACAAAAGTAACAGGCATATCACAAATTAAGATTTCCACTCACTTTTTAATATTCCATATAAAATGTGGTTAACATATTTGTCATTTAACCATTCTGCATCCCTAATGATACCTTCTTCCTTAAAGCCATATTTTTTAGGAAGAGCCCTACTTTTAAAGTTTTCTTCAGCAATTAGAACTTCGATTTTATTTAATCTCAGTTCATTAAACGCATAATCAATAAATATCTTTAAAGCTTTAGTCATTATTCCTTTGTTTTGATATGGTTCACCGATCCAATATCCAATAGATGCTGAGTTTCTAGTTAAGTCAATATTATTGTAACCTATAAATCCAGAATAATTTCCTTGATAAATCAATATTGCTTTAAATCCTTCACCTGAAACATATTGTTTTTGTGCTCCCTTTATAAAAGGTACTATATCATCAACACCTTTAGTTGATGATACCCATGGAAGCCACATACTTAAATGTTGTCTACTACTATCTATTAATTTATAAAAGCCATCAGCGTCATATTCATTAAGTAGCTTTAACTCAATATCTTTATCTATTATATATTTGAACATATTATTACCCCAATTTTAAAATCTTAAAATTCAAATCTTACTATTCTATGAATTGTTATAAATCCTGCTTTCTCAAGTGTTTTCTTTGATGCATAATTATTATACGCACATCCACATATAGGCACTAAATCATTGCTAATACAATGTTCCTTTAGTTTAGAAATAATATAGGTTCCCACACCTTTTTTTCTATTGAAATTTTCTCGAAGTTTTACGGACTTCACACATTGCCGCAGACTTTCGGTACCATTGTGTGCTATGTTACCCATTAGGAGACGACTTCAACGATTCTACCCCTTGGTGCAACAACGAACTGGCATGCATTGTTATCAACAATGTAATAGCCAACTGGTTAATGTTCTCTAACTTTAGAATGGTATATCATCATCTTCGCTGGTATACAGTACAATATCCTGAGAGGAAAAATCCTCTTCTGTTTCATATTTATCTATTTCACATCCTTCCCATGATATCCCATACGGTGCTCTCCCTGAAGTATAGCCTGCAATATAATAAAATGTATCATCTGAATTAGAATATGTCTCTGCTATCTTTTTTTCTTTCTGTAGCTGTCTTTGTTGTTCTTTAACTTTTTTTTGACCCTCTAAAGTTCCATTTAATTGATTCACATAATCAGGATTAATTTTATATCCAAGCATTTGCAACTCATTGATAGCACATATCTTATCTACAGCAAAGTGTTTACTGTATCCTTTTATAATATTTTCACCTTCATACTTTGGTATCCAATGTTCTGCAGCAAGAAGTCTTGAAGCTCTATCTAATCTTTTATGTCTAGGAATATTTGATTTTTTTTTACTTTTATTCATGATTTTTATCTCCATATGTTTTCTATTTAGTTTTAAATAATACGTAAGTATTCTGGTATTTTTGACTTGTTATTTATTTTCATGGGCTTAAATTTACTATTTAACAAGTAACACTCATTTTATAGCTTTGAATATACAGGCTTTTGTAGTTATTCTAAGCCCCTACCTTAGGTTAGAGTCAATACATATTTAGCATATTTTTCAGTGAAATATTATAATCTAACATTTTTAAATTGTGTTATAATTCGGTCATAACATTTTCTGATTTTACGTCTATTATCAGGTAATAAATTTATGTTTGATAACAATGCTATTTTTTCAACTACACCCTGTATAGACAAATCTTCTGTATCTATATGTTGTTTAAATATTTCGTTACTGAATCCTTTTATACAACTATCTATCTGCTGTGCAGCCCATGAATTTCCACCTTCACCACGGCCCCTTAGCCGTTTAAGTACGGTCTCCTTTGAAGCACATAATACAAAATGATTTATCAAAAATCCATCGTTCCTTAATTGAACAATAATTTCTTTAAAATACTGAGGATTGCTTATGGTCATTGGAACTATTATTATACCCTTATACTTATTTGCAATATATTTTAGCATAGAAAAATTAAACTCACGCCACATTGAATAATTTTGAAAATCTCCACTATTTAATTCTTTTGGTATGTTTTTTCTTATAAAAAGTCCTATGTTTTCTGGATCATATATAAATGAATTTGGGATTCGTCTATGCAATTCATAAGCACTTTGAGTTTTTCCGACACCAAATGCTCCATTAATCCAAATTATCATAATTATTACCTCGCTCTCTTCTCTGATATAAGTGAGATTCTTCTTGCCTCAAGAATTTATATAACTTCATCTAATTCCTTAAAGGCAATTAGAAAGTTAATACCGTTTTCCAAATTCTTTTCTTGCTTGCTCTGTAATATTTTTGATAAAGTTAGACTTTGCATTTGTATACCCCTCTCTATCAAATTCATACTTTTGTTTCAATTGTAATTTTAATTCTCCATATTTTTCTGCGATTTCAGGATATAATATCAAATAATCACGAAAATATAGTTCATCCCAATCACCACTATAACGCACATGAAGGTGATATGCTTGGCCAATAAATCCGCTTAGAGTATAGCCTTTCATAAACATCATATGTGGAGCAGGATTATTGGGTTGAGGACTATAATTATAACCAATGCCTTTGAGCAGAGAGATTATTTTCTCTGTTTCCATATGATTTTGTATTTCTAATAAAATATCAATGGTAGGTTTCGCACGCAAATTACATACAGAGGTGCTTCCATAATGGTTTATTCTTATAATATTATTTAAATCAATTGTTTGTTCAAGGGTATTTTTTTCAGACAAATATAAACCATGCCACATTGGATCATGTTCACTTAAAATAATGGGAAATAGTCTTCCTAATTCTTCGCCATTCATTTCGTCTAATTGTTTTTCCAAAATTATCACCGCCTAATATTAAGTTTCTTAATTGCTATAGCAGCAGATTATATTTATTAATTTTAGCTACTTAACCGCTAAGATAGTAAATTCACCTGGTATCTTTTCATTTTCCCACTTAGGATGCTCATCGAATTTTTTTAATTCAAAACCATTTATAATAACTGAATTTATAATCTCACTAAGTGTATAAAACCTAAGGGAGCAGTCTGGAAAATCACACTGTTCCTGTTTGCTGAAGAATTGTTTGTATGCTACATCTCCATTATGCAATTCTTCATCAAAATAATTTCCTTGTGTTTGTCCTGAATTACCTTCAGCAATACACTTTCTTAAGGGGTGAAAATCACTTAGAATCATTACACCATTATCTTTTAACAATGAATAAAGAATAGACATTAATTTATTGATATCATTAAAATAATGGAGTATTCCCCCTTCTATATAAAGAATATCAAAGAAACCTTCATACTTTTTCAAATCAACATCATATATATCGCAAACAATATAATCAATAGATGTATTTGCACACTTTGCTAACTCTAAAGCATACTTTCTATTTTCCTCTGAAATATCAAATACTGTTACAGCCGCACCCATTAAAGCTAATGGAACAGCTTTTCTACCATTTGAACCACAAATATTCGCAATTTTCTTACCTTCTATGTGGTTGAAATACTCTTTATGCTTTTTAAGACAAGCTTTTGGATTTTTTAATATTTTAGTTGCGTTATCCATAGGAGCCATCTCTATTATTCCAAAATTCGTATGCACGATATTCCCAAGCCTTTTTATTTGATATGCTTTGTTCATTCATTCTTAATTCCCTCCCTCTTAATATAAGATTAATAATATTTCGACGATTTGAAACATGAAATCTTACCTAAATGCTCGTATTCTCTACTTTTCTTTTTTAATTCAGAAATGTCTGATACTCTCAGTAAAAATTCTTGTCCATCTTTATCCTTAATATAATATTTCTTATCCTTTGACCAACCTTTTTCTATTTCAGAGACTATACTCCATTCAGGATAACCACTAATATCTTCAAAAAATTCATGACTAAATATCTCTATTTTTCTAAATGAGATTTAAATAATCGGCGATAAATCTTGCTTGCAGTTCTCTGATTTTTTCTTTGAAATGAACATGATCTAAGTAAATATCAGTTCCTAAATTTCTAGTGAAGTTATACATATCTATACAGGGTATCTTATACTGCTCCATTATTTCTTTTGCAGCAATATCGTAAGCATAAACATCTTTACTATATCTTAAAAACCCCTCTTTTCTTGAATTATGAATCTCATCTATAACTGGTGTTAATCCAACCCATATGGTCTTAGTTGCCATAGCTTTTGATATTTCAATTATCTTAATTAAATTCATCTTGTAATCTTTCAATTCAACCTGAACTTTATTTGAATCTCTATCTATTCGAACATCGTGTAAGCCACAGTTGATAAGTAATATTTCGTATTTTGTATTTTTTATATATTCCTCTGCTAAATACTCTATAATCATTCCACTATCCCCTGCATTAGCGCCAATCGGTTTGTCCAAATCTGTTAACGCTTGCTTCATACCCCTTTTTCTATCATACTCAAATTTATGCTTTATCATATTCTTAAGATATGGACCATAGTGTATTGATACACTATCACCTATAACAAATATTTTTTGCTTATTTATTAGAATTTCCTCCCGTTATTTTGACATGATTTTAATGTTGTTTAATTATATTAATGTCCAAAAGAACTTATTAGCCAAGGTGAATTTTTATCTTTTCTAGTTAAAGTATAACTATATTCATCCCTCCCACTGTCACTGGGACCTACCCCCTCTTTTTTATATTTAACTTCAAAGACTACTTTAAAAATAGCTACATTCTCTAATTCTAATTTTTCTTTTTCCATATCTATTATCTGACTCTTTTTTATCTGGCGTAGATAGACTTCCTTATTTGTTTGATCAGTATCTTCAATTATATTAATAACTTTAATATATTCTAAATTATCAAATCCCCAACTTGATTCTGAAGAATGATATTTTTCGATTGTTAACGTATTCATACCTTTCAAATTCTTTTGGTTATAATATTTATAAAATTCTCCTATAACCTCCTTTGGCTTTAAGAAAGCCACTTGAACTTTTTTATCCTTTGAATTTTTGGTTGCACATCCTGTTATAATCATTAACAAACATAAGATTATTAATCCAATTTTCTTATTAATAATAACCGCCCCTTTTTAATATATATTTTTAATGAAATTTAAACTACTCTTTAGTAAATTCCATAATATAATCTTTAAGCTGTGAACCACATCTCATTAGTTCACCCATTACTCTCTCTACCCCATTCTCTGTAGTAAACCAAGTATCCCTGTTTATTCCTTGAACGACCGATGGACAAATAATTAATTCGGTATCTGGGTATGCCCATTTATAATACATATAACAACGTCTTGCGTGGAAAGATTTACAACATATTATTGCTTTATTTATATGTAAGTTTAGTTTGTCTGTAATTTCATGAGATTTAAATGCATTTTCATATGTGAACTGCGCATCTTCTTCTTTTAAAATTGAATTTTCATCAACACCATTTTTAATTAAAACATCTCTTAAAAAATCCCATTCTGTATTATATGTGCCATTATATTTTTCTGCTTTTGATGATGGGTTAGGAAAGTGTCCACGTTTAACACTGTATTTACCCGATGGAAGAATAAGTGGCGCATATCCACTTTTCCAGAGTACAGTAGCGTTTTCTGCTAATTCAGCATAAGATCCTCCAGGTATAAAGATAATATCTGCTTTTTTAGGATTACTCTCAAGAAAGATAAAATTTGTAATATCATCAATTGTTTTCATATTAGCCCCCTGTAAATTGTGTGCTGTTTCTAATATTTTTAAATTTAAGATGGTTATTATATTTGATTTTGGAAGGTAACTTTGCCATGGCGTAAATGTCAACCTATATATAGATTATAACCCATAAATTTACACAATTCCATATAAAAAAATCCACCAACTAAGGTGGATAAAAGTGTAGTAAATCATTTCAAGGTGTTTAAAATTTCACTGCACCTTTTTATAAAGCTAATTATACCTATTATAATTAGTATTGAGGCTACTAAAATTCCAATAATATAAAGTACGCCTAATAGAGGTATGAAAACAAAGAAAAATGAGCATAATGCTGCAATCTGTAACATCTTATATTGATTCCATTTTTCATCAGACTCTTTCACTAAACCAGATTGTTCTCGTTTTTCCGCCATATCCTATTGAGAACTAATTTTACTGTGTTTTTCTCTATTAGTCTGTGATATTTAGAATTTAATAGTTAGGGTTAGAAATTCCATATCTTCTAGTATCACTATCTCCAATAAGATTGATTTTTATATTCGGATCTCCTTTTATTTCTATAGTGTAAGTCTTTTGATCATTATCATAATAATAGTTGCTTATTTTATTATCTTGTTTCATTTCCTTTAGCACTGAATTAAAGAATCCTCTACACTTATTAACATCATACTTGCTATAATAAATATCAGTTGGAGTTTTAAATAGCCATACAGAATTAGGGGGTAATGGTATATCTACTTTTGTACTATCTAAATAGGTAACAGTGTAGGTATGATGGGAAAAAACATTACTCTTTGTAATAATATTAAAGTCATAATTAGATAAATACAATACTAAAAAAATTGTTAGCGGGACAATAACAATTAATAGTTTTTTGAAAGCTTTCTCTCCACTTAGTACAGCAGTTAATATTACAATTAAATTAATTATAAATATTGCACAAACCGGATAAAACATGTAACTTAATCTCATATTAAATTACCCCCAACTTAGTTACCCTTACTATTATTATATAGGCCTAAAAATTTTCAACTATTATTTAATCATAAAATTCACTGAGATATATCTTGCATTTCATTTTTTTCAGAAACAATTACGGTAGCTTTCCTTGAATTATTTTCGAACTTTACTGAAGCAATAAACATACCCATAGTCTTATCATATGTCACTTCTACTTTTTCAGGAACTTCGTATTTAAAAGTTTCTAATCCTAATAAATACTCAACTACATTATTTGAAATAGCTTGTCTCTTATTCTTTTGATCCAAATTACTTTTATAATATATTCCTGTACCTGAAGCAATTATTATAAGTAATATAACACTGTAAATTGTAAGTAGTTTTTTCTTTTTCATAATTTTCTCCCCCTTAGGTTTAAGTTGCATAAAATATGAAAAACAAATATTTATCTGATTCCGCAATACTCCTCAATTCTAGCTTTTGAACTAATCATATCAATTGAACTTTGTACAATTTCTAATACTACCTTACCATGAAAATCCTTCAATATATTGGTGAAAATATACTTGAAATCTATATTGCCTTGTCCTATAGGTATATGTTCATGAATCACTTCCAGATGTCTATCTGCAATATATAGTATCTTAGGCATCTTTACTGTAATCATAGATTTATGATGTTCATAGCTATCTATATGAGCTATATCAAGAAGAAACTGAAGAGTTGGGTTTTGTAGAAACATAATTTCTAGCTTATTTGTACTTTCAACCTTAAAGTAAATATAATGGTGATTAATAAGCCATTTATACAATTGTTTAAGTATCGCATATTTACGATTAACGAACAATAATAATTCGACCTATTAAAACTTTCCTAATAATACTAATAATACTAAAACAACTCCTATAAATCTACCAACATATTTAACAGATTCACTTGGTTCTGTGCCTTCTTTAAACATCCATCCTCTACCAAACATAAACGTTTGTTTTGGAAATATAATTGCAAGAACACCTAAAATTAATAGAATAAAGTTCATACATAATTCACCTCCATTCACATTTAAGCATTGAATAGTTAAATTGATCATATTTTTCTTCATTAATCCAATAATGCTCTCTTAGCCTTCCATCCAATTTAAAACCAAATTTCTCTAAAAGTTTTATAGATGGTATATTGTTTGATGACAAACTCAAAAATGCTAGCATGATTTTTTTCCTTAAAGATAAATTAGAAACTAAGTTATATCTCCCAGCGGCCATTTTTCACTTACTTTATCTATTTCTCAAAAATGAAAGATTTACAGCCATTATTGCATATATTTTCTCTACTAAATACGAAACCACAATTTTCAGTGTAAAAGTGGTGGTTTCTTTTTGAATAATCAGGTGTTTCGACCGTCCATTTTTTTGCATCTATATATTTTTTTTCTATATCTTTCCACACTATAGTTCCAAGATGATTTTCTCTGTATTTTGGATCAATAAATAACATTTCCAAACTGCATTCACCATTGAGATTAATCGCAACAGTATAAGCACCAATTGTAGTATTATTATAAACTACTTTATAGCTTTCAAAATCTTTATGCTCATTGAGCCATTTAATTAAGCGACCGTCATTGTATCCTGAAGGACCATCTTCTTGTAAATCAGTGTGCATAAATGTATCTTCATTAAATGCAGAAGTCATTATAATTGTTAGTATTTCATAATCAACTGGATATATCTTTAAATATGCTATTTTATTATTCATCTAAAACTCCTTTTTTGTTATCGGTGTAATGTAGCATTACACATAAATCATTTGTTTAAATATAAACTCCATTCTCAATAATTCCAATATCACCATATAGTTTTATATAATCTCCTTGAACTATTATACCTTCACCATCGCATACAGTATAAATATTAACATTGTTGCTTAGTGAGTACTTTTGCAAGTCAGCTAAATATGTCGACCATCTATTCCAAGGGGGCATTATTTCAAAAGGTACTAATCCTAAAGCCGACAAATCACCCAAATCTACATGGTTTTCATCCCCAAACTGTGCGCTACCGATAGTAGGTGATACCATAAGAGCACCTGCACTAACCCCTACTATTATACCTCCACTTTTAATATACTCCTGCAATCTGTATATCATGTTTCGCTTTTTAAGCATAGATAAAAAGTAATAGGTATTTCCAACTGGCAAGTGAATGATATCGCATTTAAATAACTTTTCCTCAAATCGTTGATCATATCTCTCATCTAAATCAAAACGTAGTATATTATAAACACCTAATTTATTGTAGAAATCAACATTTCTTTTGTAATATTTATTCTCTTTATCTGTAGTATGTTCAATTAATCCAACTGTTGCATCAGCATTATTCACCATTTCTAATAAGGCTTTATTTATTTTATCTTGTGTATCTATATTTATTTGGGATTCTAATTTACTATATAAAACTAAATTCATAATTCCACTTACCTTTCTATTTACACTTCAATAACCATTCCTGTTTTTAACTCATTTAAATTGTTCATGGTTTTACTTAAATAACTATAAGCTTTTTCACCAGTACAATGGCAAGTATAATACTTATCAACACCACTGCTAATTAGATTTGCTGAAAGATTATTTAAAAATGCTTTAGAATCTTGATTTTTAATATTCATTCTCATTAAATGAAATCCACCAATTACTGTGTTTAGATCTCTATCTATGAAATCTTTAGTTCTCTCAATTATATTAATAATACCTTTGTGAGCACAACCACAAAATAGACTATTTTTCTTATCTTCATTAATCAATAGGTTTATTTCATGTTCAAAATCATCTTTTTCTATGGATTTGTTACTACATTCTTTTAATAGCCTATCATTACCTTTAGGCTGCAGTTTATTACCTTTAACGTCACCAAATAAAGTAATCTCATCATCTATTATCGTCATCCCATCTACGAACACAAACCTATTATTACTGATTAATTCTTCCTTCAAGCCTATATTAAACTTAATAATCCCAAGCAATTTTACTAGATGATTATCAAATGCGCCCTTGCCTATGTAAATTTTTGCTTTACTATTGAGTTTTAAAAATGTTTCTAGTCCACCACCATGATCATAATGTCCATGGGATATAACGGCTATGTCTATATCTTCCAGGTTCACACCTAACTTACTAGCATTATAGGCAAAGGAGTGATCTGTTCCAGTATCAAATAATATCTTATGATTAGCTGTTTCTATATACAATGATAAACCATGCTTACATTTATATTCTTTTGAGATAGTCCTATTTTCAAACAATGTTATAACTTTCATAAATATCTCCTTTAGATTAAATACTCGGTAAAATATTTGGAGTGTAAAAGGCACTTAGTAATCAGTGTATGCTAATCAGTAAATTCCATCTTAATAAATTCTCCATGACCCATTGGAGTTTCTTTCTTATAAGTATCTACTACCTTAAAGCCTGCCTTTTTATAACATACAATTGCTCTTTCATTAAAAGAACGCACTTCTAAAACAATTTTTTTATTTCCATAACTCTTTTTACATTGTTGCTTTAATATTTCCATAAGAATATTTCCTGATCCTTGTCCACATAAAGACGGCTTTAATCCGAGTCCTATTAGAATATATTCATTTTTATTTAGTATTCTTATATATCCACATAAATTAGTGCATTCATCAAGTATTGCACTAAACTCATTGTTTCTCTTCTGTTCTATTGTAATACCCCAATTTTCACTAAATATTTTATCCCATTCTGGGTAATTATATATAGAATAATCACCATCATATTTCCAACTACAGATTTGTTTTGCATAATTTTCAGTTAAAGCTTCTAATACGAATTTCATGGTAGTCCCCCCCCTACACTCTTTTAAAGTCAACATAAATCCCTTGTTAGGTGAAATACACCATAGCAATTAGAATTTTCTCAAAATCACTTCCCTCTCACCATTATTTATTCTTCAAATATACTGAAATCTAAACTATTAAATCTTTATGCTTCTTGCAACAACTCTTGCCATTGAACTATCGGCCTTTATTTTTAATGGAAAGGCCATAACTTCAAAATTTTTATTACCTAATAATTTATCCAGATTGGTTAGATTCTCAATTATGCATATTTTATTTTCCAAAAGGAATTTATGGATTTCAAAAGGATATTTATCTGGTGAAGGCATATCTATACCTACCATTTTAACATTTTTCTTTAATAAGAATTTGCATAAATCCATGTCTAAAAGTGGGTGATCTTCATAATATTCTGGCATACCATAAAGTTTATCTAACCCTGTATAAAGTAGCGCTATACTGTTTTCTTTTATCAATTCTTCATAGACTGATTTCATCTGTATTATAGGTTGATTTCTTACATCTAGGATACAACCCGTAGCTATAAATGAGTCCACAGATAATTCAGATATGTACTTATTGCTTTCAGTTAAATGCATAGGTGAATCTATATGTGTACCTGTATGCATACTAATTTCTAACCTGAAATTATTGTGGCTGTTTATACTTAGATACTTATTTTGAAATAAGTTTGTTGTAATATCTCCTGGATAAATAGGCATAGTATCCTCAATTATATGTGTTAAATCTATTAATTCTTCCATAGTCTCACTCCATTCTATTTTTGTTTCTTGTTCGAGCTGTGATTATTTTTTACAACTAAAATAGAAAAAATCATCATCTCTCACTATAATTTCTCTAAATTCGTATTTCGCTACAAGCTCATATAAAATATCATCATTAGGAATTGCTTCTCTTCCCAAATTATAACCTATTCTTTTATGATGTTCTTTTACTTCCTTTCGAGTTTTTGAATGTATTATTGCAAAAACACCTCCATTTTTCAAATGTTTTTTAGCATTTGAAAACACTATATTTAAGTTTTCAAAATGTGGTATGCTATTAAATATTAAAATATAATCAAATCTTTCCGCGAAGTCCATATCTTTATCAAAATCATCACATATAGTTTTTGTCTTAGGATATAGCTGCTGTAATTCTTTTAACATGTTTTCTGATATATCTAATGCTACATAATTGCTTAAGTGCATATTTCTTAAAACTGAGTATAACACACCTGTTCCTGAGGCTACATCCAGTAACGAATGGCCTTCCGATATCCCTAATATATTTATAGCTTTATTTATAATGCTCCCTTTTTCATCAGATATTTCTTTCCACTTTTCATAGGTGTTATTAAAATATTCTTTTTGATTTTTAATAGTCATAATCATCCTCCTAAGTCAAAGCATCATCTTCAAATTTCCACTGCTTAAAATATAAACCTATGCTCTGTTAATAAACTCTTCAATGTCCTTTTGAATAAGATTTAATGCATTTCTCCAAAAATCTATTGAGTGAACGTCTATATCAATTATCTTTGCAATACCAACAATATTATTTTTACTTGTAGCACTCAAAAAAATATTATATTGCTCTACAAAAGCTTCTCCTTTTTTCATATATTCTGAATAAACACCTTTAGAAAATAAAACCCCAAATGAATATGGGAAATTTAAGAATTCATTGCCAGCCATATAATACCCAGCTTTATTCATCCACATATATGGGTGAATCGTTTCAACATCAATACTATTACCATAAGCTTCTACCATGCAACTCAGCATTAATTCATTTAACTCTTCAACAGATAATTGACCCGATTTTCTTCTTTCAAATAATTTATTTTCAAATAAATACCTACCATAAAAATCAACAATATAATAACCCACATCTGAAATACTTTTTTCTAAAATTGATAAACCTTCATTTGTTGGTAGAATATTAAGCAATGCGTTATTTACTATGGTTTCACAGAAAATTGCAGCTGTTTCTGCAATAGGCGTAGGATAATCCGTATTTAACATCTTTTCATTTCTAAGACAATAACTATGATAAGCATGTCCAATTTCATGAGCGAGCACACCAACATCACTAAAGTTCCCAGTAAAATTAGCCATAATTCTACTTTCTTTTATTGGAAAAATATCAACAGTCAGTCCATAATTCCCTTTCCCAGTTCTTGGCTCAGCATCAATCCATCTATTGTCAAAAGCCTTTTTTGCAAATTCAGCAAGTTCTTCACTGAAAGTTTTAAAACTTGATACAATTAAATCCCTGGTATCTAAATATGATATTTTTGTATTAGCATCACCCACTGGTGCAAAGATATCATAGAAGGGAAGGCTCACTTTATGTCCTAGAATTTCTGCCTTTTTATGATAATATTCATGAAATATAGGCAGGCGTTCCTTTATAGCTAAAAACATAGCATTTAAAGTTTCATAATCCATCCTTGAGACCTTGAGGACTTTTTCTAGTGGTGATTTATATCCTCTCATATCATAAATAGTAAGTGCTTCACCACTAATTCCGTTTAAACATGCTGCAGATGCTTGTGATATGCTTTTACATGCGTCAGCCTCTGCATAATAAGCTGCCTTTCTTAAGGATTCACTTTTCTCATATGCCATATTTCTCAGCTCTGAAAGCGACACTTTTTTTAATTCACCTTCAATATCTATCTCCATTAGTATAGTAGAAGTGAGCTCCATATAAAGTCTTTCCCATGATCTCGAGCCTGTACTCTGCATTTTTGCAATTACTACTTCTACATCTTCACTCAATAAATATTTTGACTGCAAAAGAAGTTCTTTAATATAAAATCGATGTTCTATAAGATATGGTGAATCGTCTATTAGCTCATCTATATTATTAAAATACTTAAGCCATTTGTTAAAACTTACAAAAGTATCTATAACCCATGAATCCTTATCCTCCATATCATCTAAAACGTCCATTGCTTCTACATTTGAACAATCCGCACTTGAAATTAAATATGCATAACAATATAAGCATGAATATAAGCTTTTATATTCGTTATAAAGCTTTAAAAATTCTTCAATTTTAGAAGTAGCGTTGCTCCTATCTTTTAGATTTTTTTCAGCCCATTTGTTTAAATTTGTAATATATTGATTAAGAAGCTCTACATCACCTTTAAACTTTTCAGAGTTAAAAGAAGTATAAAGTGTATCTAAATTCCATGTTAAATCCATTAATAACCATCTCCTTAAGACTACTATTTCCATCTATTTTTTTAGGTGGCTCACTAACATTGCCACCGGCCCATTTGTTAAAAATTGAAAATCTCATACCTAATCCACAATGATTATGTACGTCCACTTTAGATACCTTTTTTAATTTCAGCAGGTTTCCTTCTTTTAATCCTTCCTTAAATAATGTATCTTCTATATTATTCATAATCAATATTTTTTCCTAACAATCAAATTAAAGTGTTTAGAAAAATATTCTGTATTATCCATGTTATATTCTGTTTGTTCAATAGGTAAACTTACAAATTCAAAATCAATAAAGTACTTTTTTATATCTTCAATATCTACATAAAAATGTGGAACATCCCTTTCTGTATCATGTTCATCCCTCAAGATTGTATTATTATCAATTCGCTTATAATTATCAGCTCTTTGATATGACCACGTATCTTTTGAAAGCAGAGTAATAAATAGCTCTCCTCCACTTTTTAAGACTCTTTTTATTTCATCAAGCGACTTAATAAATCCATCCGTGTCAGTATGATATATAACATTGTAAGCCATTATACAATCAAAGGAATCATTCTTAAATGGCAAATTTAACATGTCACAAATATCTACTGCAATATCTACCTGTTCTTCCTCTGCCCACCTTTTCAAGTGATTAACTCCATATTCGGATAAGTCTAAAGAATTGACCTCAAACCCTTTCTTAGCAAAATAGATAGAGTGTCTGCCCAATCCACAACCCAAATCCAGAAACTTGTTAAAGCTTTTTGATTTCCATGATTCAGATAAATAACATGCCTCTATTGATGGTACTAACCAGTCGTTACTTTTGTTTTTACTCCAGTCCCAGGCTTTTGATTTAATCATAATTTTCCTCCTCATTGAAATCAATAATTTATCTACTCTAAATTTATTTTTTAAATCGTCATAATCCGATTAAACTTACATAAAGAAAATAAAGCCTCAAGAGTTAAGATTCCCATCCATTCAACCTTAGAAATTTCCCACTCTTCTAAATACTTATCCCATTGCCATGTAGGTAATATCTTACCCTGTTCTTCAAGCTTACCTATTAAATAATCTAAGTTTTGATCTATAAATTTACGTTGAATTCCAAAAAAATCCGTAGAATCCATCTCTATAAATTTTAAAGGGGTAGGTACATAATCTACCCATTCAGATTCTTTTATATTAACCAATTGAGAAACAGCCAATTTTAGTACATCTTCAATTTGGCTAGAAAATTCTTTGTCGAGAGTGTTATACATATGAATATAACAAAATATTTCATGTTCTGATTTAAATTCAGTACGTTCATTCAAATTAGTTATAGCATAACTTATTAGTGAATAAATATCTAAATTATTAAGGTATTCTTTATACTTATAAAGATACCCTATCAATTCAGCACTAGGGTTTCCCCAGGAATAATCAATAACAGTCATATTTATATCATTTTTAAATTCCCACCAAGGTGCATGAGGATATTCGTTAACATTACTTGGAACACTATACCAACCTTTTCTATTACTATCAAAAGTAGTCTCTAGATATTCAACAGCTCTAGCTATCATCTTTTGTGCCCTATCATTATTATCTAGCTTACTCAAATACCTTAAGCCAATGGATGTTGCCATGGGCGAGGACTGTATAAGTTTAAAATCAGGTTCGATGCCGTTGCCAAACCCTCCATCTGAATTTTGAAATGTTTCTAATGAATCTAATATATCATCACCACTTGAATGGTTAAAATAATAATTGAATATAGATCTTTCCAGTGGTCTAACTTCTGTATTCATATAGGTATTTAATTGGTTTAAAAGAGTTTTTGCAAGCTTTTTCATATTTAAATCTCCTTTCTTTGAGCTCAAGAATATTTAAATTACCATTTTTTCTTAAATAATAAATCTGGCAACTGCGATATATCTTCTATAATATAATCATGTCTAATCATTCCAAAGTAACATACATTAAAATACCGATTATTAATATACGCAAAATTTCTCAATAATCCTTCTAAAACAAAACCTGACTTTTCCAACACCTTCCTAGATGCTGTATTAGAATCCAAGGCTAAGGCTTCAATTCTTTCAGTCTTTGTATCTTCAAATAAATATTTTACCAGAGCTTTTGTTATTTCAGTTGCATATCCCTTATTCCAATGTTCAGGAAGTAAATTATATCCAACTACTGCTCTGTTATTTTGGTTATTAAATGTTAAAATGCCAGCTTCACCAATATATTTACCTGATTTTTTTAAGAATAAAGCTTGAAAATCCCGCTTATTTTTATCATAGTTTTTCAATAGACTTTCAAGAGAACTTTTTGAATCCTCAATTTTATTTGTAGCTATTTTATTTGAAAATTTCCACACCGATGGTTCCGATTTAAGCCTATAAATATTTTCCAAATCATTTTCACAGTAGTTCTTTAGTATAAGTCTTTCGGTTTCTATTTGAATAGTCACTATAATACCCCGCTCCCTATCAATTAGTTAAAGTCTTCTCTTCAATGGCTGAATATCGTAATATTTCATAACTCCATCATTTCAAAATATTTAATCTAACGTTTTGATCTAGCTAACATCCTATTTCATTATCTATTAATTTCTGTAATCTTCCAAAGCTTAATTCTTGATCACAACCATTTGCTTTTAAAAATCCTTTCGTTAAATCTTCAACTGTAGATTCAAGCAAAATAAAAAATTGATTCATCGCAAATTCCTTTTTTATATCATCTTCATTTGCTCCAAACACTCCATTTATAAACCCTTCAATCATTTGATCCATACCCCACAATTTTAAATGCAATAATTCATGAACTACTAACTCTTCAAGATTTGTAGATTTCGGGTTATTATTAATTAGCATTACTGCTTTTTTGTCATCGATATCAATTTTTATGTCTCCTGATTTCCTCCATTCTTTATCAACAATTTGTAGTTTTATATCCCAATCCATTAATCTTAAAATAATTTGCCACTTATTTATTAATCCTTCTAATTCACTAACATTTACTGCCATATATAATTCCCCTTTCTTTTTTACAGTTATTTATCAGTCTATTTAAAAATTATACTATATTTATTATCCATTTTATATGAATTTATCTATAATAAACATAAATACTTAATTTTTAACAGTAATCCTCTCTTATTTCATAAAATCAATTATCTTTGTCTCTAATCACAACAGTGATATCATAAAAGTGATATCCAAAATCAAGGGTTAATTTTAGTATAATACAAAAAGACTATGAAGTTATTAGCCAATAGCTCTCTTCATAGTCTCTTCATAGTCTTTTCATATGATTATTCAAATAAAAATAATATAATGGCAAATCTAATGATATTTAACGTTTCGTTACTGTAAATACCTCACCATCTTTTTTACTGTCATATTAAATCCTCATATTAAAATAATGCTATAGATTTGCATTTAAATAATATTTCAAGATTCAATATAGTTAATGATAAAGAATTTTATTTTTGAACATTGTATAGTTTTCAAAAATATATATTGCTACAATATAAAAAACAGAAAATTCTTTTGGATAATTAGACTTTTTCATTACATATGTAATATTAAATTTTGATAATAAATAACTAGAGCGCCTTAAATGCCAAGGGGATGTAATTACTATTGCAGATGACCAATTCATTTTTCTCATGATATCAATTGAGTTTATTAAATTTCCATATGTGTTTATTGATTTATTCTCTCTAACTAAACAACTATCTGGAACTCCTAATGATTTTGCAAGTTTAATCATAATATCTGCTTCTATATATTTATTGTAAACGCTTCCGCCTGAACAAATAATAAAATTGGCATATCCTTTATTAAATAATTCAACAGCTTTAAATACTCTTTCTCTCATTATCGGCGATGGCTTCCCATCTGGTGTTCCAGGATAACCTAAGACAATAATCGTATCGAATTTTTTTAGTTCTAATTTAGTTAAGGGTGCTTTATAAAACAACAAAGGAAATAAATTAATTAATGATAATGGTACAAAAGTAAAGCCTAGTATAATTGATGATTTATTACATTTTATTGATAATGCCGCTAATGAAATATAAAACAGTATAATTATGAATATTATTTTTCTATTCTTCACCAAATAAAAACTCCTTTTTATGATTGTCATTAAAATAAAAATAATCTAGAATATCTCATCATCTTTAATTGTATTTTTGGGTAGGTGTATTGAAAACAATACACCTATCCCTATACAGGAATAAAAGGTTATTATTCTCCAAAGAACAATTGCTGGAAAAATGTTTTCTTTAAAAAACGCCTTAAAAAGCAACGCAAATCCGCCCTCGGCCCCACCTATACCTCCTGGAAGAGGAGTTATTGATACTATCGTCATTACTAAGGTTTGTGCTGCTAGCATATTCCACAGACTAGCTGATTGTAAGTTAAAACTTCGATAGATGCAATATGGTATTATATAAAAAACTGTGAGCTGTATTGTATTAATAATTGCAACCTTTATAATCGCCTTATAATTTTTAGCAATCAAAGCAGCGTTATTATGAAAGTCATTTAGGTTCTTCTCAATTTTATCTTTATATCTCTCCACACCATTTACAAGTTTTATCTTCTTTAAAAATTTAAGAATACCAAGCAATAAACTCCTAGTAATTTTTTCGTTTACAGAAAACATAACTGCTACTAATATAATTGCTAAATTAAATACAAATCCAAAAAGGCACAAATAAGAAAGATAAGATATCATTGATTTAAAATAATTAAACTTTAAAACAATGATAATAAATGAATATACTGTCAAAATTGTCTGATGAATAATAAATTTCATCATTAAAATAGAACTAGCTGAACCTGCATCTATACTATTCTCTACTAAAGCGTAAAAAATTGCAGGTTGAGCACCTGTCTGAAGTGGTGTTATAGCTCCAAAAAGTTGGCCCACCATAGCTGCTTTTATAGATTTTCTGAATTTCCGTTCTGAAAAAAGTATCCGTGTCAGCTCATGTATTATTAATGTTTCAAAAATCCAATAAATAAGCATTAAAACAATTGCAACTAATAACCACATGGTATTTATTATCTTAATTACACTTATTAATTGGTTTAAGCCATTTTTATATAAGAAAAAGTATAGTAACATTGCTGAAGATACTATAAACACTGCTATATTAAATATTTTCTTTTTCATAAAATTCTCCTGACTATTCTATATTAAGTATCAATGTTAGTATGCATCAAACTTCTAATATTATTTTTATATTCATCAAAATCAACAACTAGCTTTTTATCTACATGCAATATATATTATTATCATCCGATAGAATTTTAATAGTACTCCTGAAAATAGTTGTATGGAATTAGTATCCGAGTATGTAGTGTAAGTCTTTAGGGTATACTAAGTTTGAAAATTCATAGAAACATAAGTATAGATATTTGTTCAGTTCAGTATAAGGGATACAGGAGGATAAAACTATGTTTAGAAACATAAAGAGGTTATTAATAGGTGAACCCTTAAAATCAGAAGCAATTCAAGGTGAAAAATTCAATGTAATTAGAGGACTTCCCATATTAGCTAGTGATGCAATTTCCTCCGTAGCTTATGCTGGAGAGGAGATTTTATGGGTGCTTGTTCCTGCTATTGGTCTATTATCGTATAAATATATGTTTTATGCTGCTATTTCTATTATAGTTTTATTATTCATTTTGGTCTTTTCATATAGGCAAACTATAGATAATTATCCAAATGGTGGAGGAGCTTATATAGTAGCTAAAGATAATCTTGGTACAGTTCCTGGGCTTATAGCTGGGTCAGCACTCTCAATTGACTATATTTTAACTGTAGCCGTAAGTGCTAGTGCTGGAACTTCAGCCATCACTTCAGCAGAACCTAAACTTTTAGCGTACAAGGTTATCATAAGTTTATTATTAATTTTAATAATGACAATAGGCAATTTGAGAGGAATTAGTGAATCTTCCAAGCTTTTCAGTTTGCCAACATATTTGTTTATTTTTACAGCAATAGCCATGATAATATATGGCATTATAGAGGTTAAGCTATTTAATTATGTTCCCCAAGCTACATCAATAACTCAGAGTGCTGCTTTTAAAGATATAACAATCTTACTTTTCCTTAGAGCTTTTGCGGCAGGATGTACTGCTTTAACGGGGGTTGAGGCTGTAAGTAATGGAATACCAAGTTTTATAGAGCCTGCTCAGAAAAATGCTAAGACAGTACTATTATTGTTAGCATTAGTTGTAGTTGTAATTTTTGGAGGTATTTCATATCTTGCAACATTATATCATTCAGTACCTAGTCTTGATAAAACAGTAATTTCCCAGATTGCCTCGCAAGTTTTTGGAAATGGCTTTATGTTTTATTTAGTTCAAATCTCAACTGCATTGATTTTGATTATGGCTGCTAACACCTCGTTTTCGGGTTTGCCATTGCTTTTATCTGTTATTGCAAGAGATGGATATGCCCCACGGCAGTTTGTAAAGAGGGGCGATAGACTAAGTTTCTCCAATGGAATAATATTGTTATCCGTTTCAGCAGGAATTTTAACTATAATATTTAGAGGAGAAACACATTATCTATTACCATTGTATGCAGTAGGTGTTTTTATTTCATTTACCCTATCTCAAAGTGGGATGGCAATAAAATGGGTTAGGGAAAAGCACACTGGCTGGGCGCATAAAGCTTTTATAAATGGTTTTGGCGCATTTATTACATTGATTACAGTTTTAATAATAGGATATACCAAGTTTGTATCAGGTGCTTGGGTGGTGTTTATACTTATACCAGCAATAATGTATATAATGCTTCAAACTAAGGCTCATTACAATGAAACAGCAATGCAGTTAAGCATGGAAGATAAAGAAATGCCTGAGATAAATTGTGAAAGCGTTAAGCATTTTATAGTACCGGTGGAAGGGGTAAATAAATCCGTTATAAAAACATTAAATTATGCAAAGTGTTTATCAAAGGATATAATAGCATTCCATGTGTCTGTGGATGAAGAGGAAACTGAGAAACTTCAAAAAAAATGGCAGCAATATAATATTGATGTCCCCTTGGTAATTAAAAACTCCCCATATAGAAGCATAGTAGGACCTTTAATTTCATATATAAACTCAGAGGAACATCCATCTACATGTAGTGATATTGTTACTGTATTAATACCTCAATTTATTGTAAGTGCTTGGTGGGGGAACATCCTTCATAATCACACAGCATTATTTATTAAAAATTCTCTTCTTAAAAACAAAAAAATTGCGGTAATTACAGTTCCTTATATTATAAAAGATAAACATTCAAAGTGGAAAACATATCAAAATAAATGTGATGAAGATATATGCAATGAAAATAAAAAATAAAAATTAATAAAGATTAAATGGTCCAGAATTATATTGTAACTCCTCTATAAAATTTTGCGTAATCATATTCTGCTATTATTAAAATATCATAGAATTATGATTAATGATCTAGTATATATTATCGAATACTAACACCATGAAGTTATTAGCCAATAGCTCCCTTCATAGTCTTTTCATATGATTATTCAAATGGAAAGACTATAATGGCAAATCTAATGATATTTAACATTTCGTTACTGTAAATACCTCACCACGTATTACTACCCTACCATTATCTGGACACTTCATTTCGAATTTTTTTTCCTTAGTGTTTCCATAATCTAAACTGCCTCCATTTAAAAGAACATATACGCTTGGATAAATATTATTCCATAATTCATGACATATAGGTGGGCAAATATCTTCTACAATATAAGAGTCATTGTTTTTGTGATAGCCACATCTGCAATCACTTTCCACTATTGTTAGTTTTACTTTAATCATTTTTATTAACCTCCATATCAAGCCTTTCTGCAATTTTAATATTCATATACTCACCTATAATTTGAATTCCTATCTTTTGTTTAATGATAATTCATTTACTATTTTGCTATAACCCAATATAAACAAGAATATAAGCTTTTATATTTATCCTATATAATTCAATGCCTCCTTAATATATGATTCAATTGGCAATGAGCTATTAACAACTAAGAAATCAGTTTTAGTTGGCCGTTTTGATTTATCAATCGCCCCTAAAAATCTACTTTTTTCAGCTGATTCAATTTGACTTATACTTCTTTCTCTTGAGGTTAATCTATTATTAACTATTTCAAAATCTTCCACTCTACATTCTATATATTTGTAGTCCGCATTATATTCATGAGCAATGCTAATACCAGTATCTAATGAATCATTATAATAACAAGGTGTATCAATAATTACATTTTTATTAAGTCTTAAGTAATATTTGCACAATGAAAAAACAACATTATAGGATGCATTAGCAACAATATCCGAGGTAACTCCGGATTCTATCATAGATGATTTTATAACATCTCTATCAATAACTACTACATCTATGTATTTTGAAATTTCTTTAGCTAATGTTGATTTTCCTGAGCCAGGAAATCCAGCCATCTGTAGTAAAAACATTGAAATTCCTCCCTTTTTATATTCTATAGGACTATCTCATACAGTTTAAATCAAACTAATTCTGGAATATTTAAGCTTAAATCAACAGTTCCTACATGTTTATATCCACACTTTTCATACAATAAGATTGCAGGTGAATTATGAATAGAGAGATCTAAACGAATTATTTTCATTTAAGGAATATTCTTTTGTACATATGCTTCAAATTATCATCTGATTTAACTTTTTGGCAATTTCATTTATGTGAGTGCTATCTGTACCACAGCAACCTCCAAAAATTTTAAGATTAAAGTCTTTATATATCTTTAACATATCATTTGCCAAATTATAAGCATCTGAAGTTTTCAAATCATAACAACTGTCAAGTTCTTCTGGTGAGAGAGGAGAGGTATTTGCTTGTATTCCCTTAAACCTCTTTTTCACTGTAGCTGTTTGATTATAAGTTTTAGATAACGCGTTAGCAACTACCTTTGGGTGAACACAATTTGTCATATAGCAAATAGGTTTACGATTTGTAATATTATCAATTGTACTTATAGCTTCATGAATTGTTGTACCGTCTATTAATTTACCATCATTTCTTATCATAAAGCTAATAATATATGGTAGACCTGTGTTTTCCATTGCACTTGCCATGCCTACAGCTTCCGATAAAGCTGGCATAATACCTGCAAATAAAAAGTCAACGTTAGCTTCCTTAAACAATAAAGCTTGCCATGAATGAAATTCAAATGCTTCTTTCTCAGACAAAACATCAGTTGATTTGTAAGCATCTCCCTTGCACCCCATAAGTCCACCAATATAGATATTGGAAGAATAGTCCTGTTTTATTTCACGTAAGAATGAAACATTATCATAAATAATACTCTTATTATATTTAGATTGTGCAACACGTTCTTTATTTGCTCTGCGAGTTGGTGTTGTTAGCATAATTGGCAAATGGTAATGTTGAGCTATCTTTATGTATTGATGAAATAATTCTTTAAGTGCTTGCTTAGATTTTTCATTGTATATATGACCAGCAAGGGCAATTACGTCGTCAAAAGGAATATCGTATTCTCTCTTTAAACGCTCACCCAATGCACCTTCCATTAAAATAAAAGGAGAATTATTGTAGCAACTTTCAAAATCCATTTTTTTTACCCCCTTAAATGCATAATAATACCAGCACCTATTATCACTTTCTATTTTTAAGATGTACTCAACCCTTTGATAATCTCTTCAACCAATTTTATAGAATTTAGTGCAGCCATTTCTATGTTGATTGCAAATGTTTCTGAAGCGTTTTCATTTGCACCATCTGACACTGAGCGAATAATTATGAAAGGAATATTATTTACATAGCAGGTATGAGCAACACTAGCACTTTCCATGTCAACACATAGCGGATTAAACTTTTCTATTAAACTTTCCCTCTCATTATTCGTAATAAATGCTTCGCCAGTAATAATTCTTCCAACGTGGCACTTACTTGTAATTGAGAAAGATTTAGAAACATTTTCACATAACTTTAGTAGCTCAACATCTGGTCTGAAATATATATCTTCCATCCACGGATGATATTCTGTTAAAATTCCAGGTGAAACATCATGATATGCAACCTCACTTGAAATAACTATATCACCAATCTCAAGTTGTTTATTTAACGCGCCTGCAACTCCTGTCAATATAATATGTGTAACTTCAAATTTACTAATTAGAAGTTGTGTAGCAATAGCAGCATTAACTTTACATACTCCACAAAATACTGATACCACCTCAACTCCTGCATAAATTCCTGAATAGAACTTTAACATAGAGTATTCACTAAGTTTTTTATTTGATATTTTATTTATAAAAGGCATTATTTCTTTTTCAGTAGGTCCTATTACGCCTATTCTCATTACTTACTCCCCCCTATTTCTCATGAATTTACTTTTAGCTCGACTTAATCTTCCAATGTTCAATGAGGCACCATATAGATTCATTATTTAAAGCTATACGATTTATAATCACAAATTGGCTTATATCCAATCTTTATATAAATACTATTTGATGTTGGATTTGATAAGTCCGTAAATAATGAACAAAATTTGTAGCCTATATTAAGTAAATACTGGCTTAGAGAGGCTACACATGATGAAGCATATCCTCTTCCTCTCAATTCTGGGGGTGTGTATACCATATTGACAACAATGCCATTAATTGTAGGACGTGAAATGCAGGCCATTGATACAGCAACTTTATCTTCCCATAAATATAATTGACCATCATTTATTTTGTTTTTAGCCATGTCATATGCTTTTTCATATGTTATATCTGAACCTTCATCTTTTTCTATACTATATATCCATGTAGAGACAATTTTTAAGTCTTCTTCTTTTGCAATCCTAAAATCCCCCTGAGAATACTGCGGATGTTGAACTTTAACCAACTCATATACCCTCATATTCATGCCATCTATAATACTATAACCTCTCATTTTAGACCATGTTGAGCTAAAGTTGATTGGCTAGCGCGGGTGGTGCCATTACGCCAGGAACATCTAAATTCTTATCAACTAAATCTTTAATTAAGATGACAATTTCATTTTCCGTAATTGATTTATTACTATATAATGTGATGGCGAATGGTGGTGTAATCATTGCAACAAGTTTTATGTTCCCATTCTCTTTAATAGAAGCAAAGTATGGTTGATTCTCACTTTGGATTTTTAGGTTTCTAAGTTTTAAACAGGTGCCTAAGATTATATTATTAGTAGCTTCATTTTGTTCAAGAAAATCTTGGGTTTCATTTAAGAAATCATTTGCATTTTCATATCTTTTTATCATTATTATTAGCCCCCCTATACCAGCTATATTTTTAAATTCGAACTACTAATTATGAACACGTAATTAAGTATAATAGCGTTGTACATAAGGTATCTTGCTATTCACTTAAAAAATTTTATAGTACAGGGTGTATTATTTTTTTACTGAACATTTCCGCTAGCGAACCATCATCAATTTCATATATCTTACAGGATACAAAATCATTATTTAACAATATTTTCTTCGACCCTATATTATTAGGATCTGTTATTGCTGTAACTTGTTGTATACTCTTTGTTCCCTCAGCCTTATTTAATAATTCGCCAACAATTTCGCTTCCATACCCCTTTCCCCAATACTCAGGAAGCAATAAATATTCAACTTCCGCCTCAGTAAAATCATCATTTATTGAGAGTGCACCTGAACCTATGAAAATATTTGTAGCCGTTTCGAATACCTTAAAGTGCCCAAAATCTTTATGCCTTTTATTATTTTCTAACAAACGTTTGTAGCATTTTTTTGCTTCTTCTAATAGAAACACTCTTCCATAATTCATTACCATTATTTTTTCATTTAAAACTAAGTTTAAAAAATATTGAAAGTCATCCTCAGAAAGAAATTTTTTAAAATATATTCTATTTGTCAATTTTCTACCTCCTCATATAAATAACTTATTTAATGCTTGTCTCAGATTATCTCTTCATCTAATTTGAAGTACCCGCCATACCACTACTTTCAATTATTAGTGTCTAAAGTCCATTCTAATAAATTCCTTACCATTTGGAAGTTTATATTTTTTATTTTTAATGCAAGTAAATTCAATAGTAGAAAATAGATAGTTAAGTCTATTTTCATCAATGTTGTGATGAATAGATAAAATGGGTTGAAAATGTGAATTGAGGTCTGAATTACTTACAAATGAATTGTCGTTATTTTTCTGTATAACGCAGGATACAACATCTATATTAATTTTATTTCTATCAATAATAGATATAAATTCCTTTTCACCTATGTATTCAATAATCAAATTACATATTAATAGGTTAGTATAAGGTAAAATTACATCAGCGTCAGTTAAGTCGCCACAGAGAATTTCTAAAGTGTTTCCCAGATATTGATATCTTTGTTTGCAAATATCAAGATAGTTTTTGTTTATGTCAACGGCATAAACTTTTTGTGTTTTTAAAATATCAATATTATTAAGACCATTGCCACCAGCAACCCCTAACACTCCAACAAAAGTGCGTTGATTGTCCTGCAATTGTTCTTTAGTAATCTCATTTAGCGTCTGTAGTTGATATACTTCATCAGAAGACATATGATTTTCATAGGTTGCAAAATCAATTAATTGCCATGGATTACTCATTTTTAGAATCCTCCTAATTTATACATTTAAGGATTGTTACACCAATAGTGCACTTTTCTAAGGAATACTAACTAATTCATAGATTTCTCATAAATTGATCTAGACTAATAAATTTATACCTATAATTACATTATAATCAATATTTTAACTAATGACCATATAAATACTACAATCCATCCAAGGTGAGGCCAGTATTTTCCACTTAACTTAATTGTAACTTATAAATATTTCATGTTATAAGTTTTATCCTTTAAGTTTAAATATTATTTATTATTTGGGAAAGACATTCATTAGATTCTGCTTTCGCAATTCTAATTGCAAGCTCTTTCCAAATTGGATTAGCTGCAAATACGCTTTTAAGCAAAAAAATTGACTCTTCTTTTAAACCATACTTTAATAAGCTCATAGCGTAATAAAATTGGTACTGTATTTTGCTATCTTGATTAGGTATTTTATTTACAGCAAAATTAAACTGCTCCATTGATGAAGATATTTTTGTACTATCTAAGATTCCTTCATGAAGCATAATTTGAGAACTATCAATGCAGTTATTAGCTTTTTTTAAGTTAATGAGCCGCCTGAGTTCTTTTAGGGGTTTAGGATTATCATATACTTTAAAATCATAAATATAACCTAACCATGGTTTCTCAATTGGCTCAGATGTGACTATAGTGATTGCTGCAGATTGTGCTCCACGAATATCCCCACCTTCAGATTCGGCAGCCTCCATTGCATTCATAATACAATCAATTAATTCACCATCATAGCTTTCAAATGCATTTCCCATTGCATCCCAAACTGTGTTTTTTAACATCATGTTAGCTTGGCATGAATAATGTTTACCTGTTCGATGACCTGCTTCTTTAACGCAATTATTTCCTGTATGTGCAGAAACGTTACCTTTAGCATCTATAATTCCAACTTGTCTATATTCTGAATCTATATCTCCTTCTATTAAATCTTTCAGTATTTGTTTGGGTAATTTCCCCTCTTTCATCATTTTAATGCCATCAAACCCATAAATAGGATTTGTATATGATTGACTTGCAACTACACCAACACCTGGTTCTGCATAAATAACACGGTTACATGCAGCAAAATTATGAGTTTGCATTGCAATACCCAATTGATTTTTGATAGGATCAAATGCAACAATAGAATATGTATTTGTAAACTCAGTATAATTGATTTTATCCATCTATTTCCTCCTGAAAGTTTAGTATTTGCATCAACTTATTAGTCTTTAGTCTCCTTAAAATATGTACTCTATTTCATAGAATTTCCACTAATCCATATCTATTTTTTATATAAATATAATGTACCGTTTTTAGGTCTTTTTATATTTTCTCCACTAATACCTCTTCTTTTAAGTTCCTTTTGTAATGTAGTCATAAAGAAACCATGACAAACAATTAATATATTATTACTATTATTTGATTGATTTTCTATAATATCTAAAAACTCATTGGCTCGTCTTTGAGTGTCTTTTTTAGTTTCTATTTGAGATTTGTGCTGAAAAAACCAAGCAATTCTTCCACTTATACACCAAAATATATATGGTATTTTTAGATTGGTTTTTAATATTGGTGCTATGGGCACTTCTCTCAACAGTTGAGTTTTTATTATTTTTCCTGTGAAAATAGCTTTTGAGGTTTTAATAGCTCTTGATAAATCACTTGAAAAACATTTATTCCATTTTATGTTTCCCATCTCAAATTTATTTTCTATAATATCACTATTATCATATTTTTTTACCCATTGTTTAAAATCGTATGATGTCATAAACATCTTTTTATAACAATTAACTTTAAAATGCCTAACTAGTCCTATATTCATTAATCCCCCACCTTATCCTACCTTTTTAATTTCCACCAAATACATTCATCATCTTCCTTATAAACTACCATGCCAATTTTCTGTAGCACCTTATGTGATGGTATATTGTTTTTTACTGTATCTGCAATGATACATTTAACATCAGGATTCAAAAATATCCATTGTATAATACCCTTTAACCCCTCCACCATATATCCTTTACGCTTATAGTCATCCTGCATGGCATATCCAACTAAAACTTCCCCATCTTCGTTAGGGTAGTTCTTTATCATTATAGCCCCAACACTTCGATTTTCCACATTTAAAACTATAATCCAAGTTGTATACCACATATAATTGGAAGGATTATTTCCTACGCCCTCTAACCTTATTTTATAAACAGTTTTTTCCCTGATACCTATGTTTTTGTCAGTAATAGCTAAGCCTAAATTTTTCTCCATTTTATTATAATCATTTATGCAAATTTCAAGATTATACTTATCTAATGGTAAGATACTTAACCTTTCTGTGTTAAGTCTTAACATGGTTACATCAACCTCCGCTTTAAATATCAAGTTATAATCTACCAATGTAAATTATCATTTATGATTTTCTTAATTTCATCATTAAATATTCAGTTATTCCTTCTCTATATAAACTTGGTATAATAGCAATTTCTATGTATCCAATGCTTTCATACAGCATTTTGGCGTCTGGATTAAAATCTGCAACTACTAGAAATAGTTTTGTATAGTCTCTAAAGCAGATTTCCTCAAAGAATTCTAATAGTTTTTTTCCTATGCCAAGTTTGCGATTTTCTTTTTTGACTGCAATAATGTGAAGATATGGAAATGAATGGAATGCACCCTCTAAAATAAACCATATGAACCCCTTACAATTGTGATTAATATCTAGGGCAACATATATCTCTTCCTTATTAAATCCATCCTCTAATGCCTTTCTAGCACTTCCTTTTTCCGAAAAATATTTTATTCCTAGTTCAGAATTTAATAATGCATCTTCACAATCATTTATATAATCCATGCTCCCTTTTAATATTGTTATTTCCATACAACACCTCTACTCTAATTTTCTTCTTTTTCAAACCAAACTAACGTATCGCCAGCTGATTTCCTAATTATATTACCATTAATCATCTCATTTCTAACCAGTTGTAGTCCATTGTCAAAATACTCATTAGAAATTAGGTGTAGCATTGAATGCCCCTTTTTATATTAGAATATCATTGCGACTCAATCTTTATATTAGCAGTAGCAAGAATCACTAAGGTAGCAATTTGAATTGGATAGTCTTTTAATTTATCAACTATATTTTATAAATCTTTCTTAAAAACTTCTGTATTTATTCCAAGTTCATCTTTTGTTTCAAATAAATATTCCCAACCTAGTTTTCTATAATAATCTGATGTATGCTCTGTTCTCAAATATAAATCTTTAAATCCTAATTTTTTTGTAATTAATTCTAATTGATTCATTAGTTCTTTAGCTATTCCCCTACCTCTAAATATTGCATTTACATAAAGTGCACCTAGCCAGGGAGTCAATTGCATTGTCTTCAAATCATTCTCAAATAATGTTATAGTTCCAAGACAATTATTATCTTCAACAGCTATTAAGGTAATAGGAATAGAATCTTTTCTACGATTATGTAACGCCCTGATTACGTAATCTAAGTCTATATCATTTCTGATATTTTGGACAAATTCTTTATATAACCAACCAGCCACCTCATTAATATATTCCTTATTATCAATTAAATGTACAATTTTCATAGTTCATTCACTCCTTATATGTCATATAGAGTACCTTGTTGCAGAGGTTCCTGAGACTTGGAGATAGTTAAACAGTAACCTATATATAGATTATAAACCATAAATTTACACATTGCTATATAAAAAGAGCCCACCAGTAAAGGCGGACGATAAGATTTTGTTATATGGAGTTTTAGACGTAGCATTTAAATCTTCTCCTGCGGAGGGGCTTCAAGAAATTGGAACGTAGTGAGGATTTCTTATTGCTATAGCACTATTTAAAAATACAGCCATCTTTCTTCAAAGCATTTCTCTACAAAATCTTTTTTACTAAGGTATTCCCTTAAGGTATCTCTTAAATAGTCTTTATTATATTTTTCATTTTTACATCTTCCAAGACTTTCATAGCCTGTACCTCTTTGAAGATAATCAGATGTTGCTACACTGTATAATTTATTTTCATTGAATTCACCATTTTCTAAAATTATGTCAATTATATTTTTGCCATCATGTTTAATTTTAGCTCCTGATATGTGAAGTCTGCCTAAATACTTTCCTCTAAAGCCAGCCCCTCTACCATCTTGAAGACAGACTTCTCCACTAAGGGATGCTTCTAGTGCTTGTTTAATATCTTTTCCCATAATCTCTACATAAGTTGGATTGAGTGGAGATGGACATATTTCTAAAAACTTTTTATTTGAAACAAATCCTTTCTTTATTCCACCACTCAGTATCCCACTATTTATTATACTTAGGTCACAGGGGATAACATCTCTTAAAGCATCTGCCAAAAGGTTTGTTATAGGGCTTTCCTCAATTACATCATGCCATAGATTTCTTTGAACCTCATATAAAGGTTCACTTAAAACTTCTATGGCAATTTCTTTTTGCTTAGAAATCTCTTTAAGCATTTTATCCTGCAGGGGTACCTCTTTGATATTTAAATTCTCAGAAGAAAAGTTCTTTATACTTCCATTCTCAATTTCAATGTTAAGAACCCCAAGATATTCTCCCAGCATTCCTGATTGATGAATTATTTTACCATTAATAACTTCCACTTCATCCATAAGAGTATGGCTATGTCCGCCTATTATAATATCAATACCTTCTATTTTCTTTGCAATTTCCTTATCTGCATTTATTCCTAAATGGCTTAAGAATACACATATATCATATTTTCCTTTATTATTAAAAATTTCTTTATTTATTTCCTCTATTGGATCAGATGCATACATATTCTCAAGGGAAAAGAATTCATTGTAAGAAGGTCCTGCAGGTGTTGCACCTATTATAAGAAATTTAACCCCTGACTTATCAATAATAATACTTCTTTTTACCCCTTTTATAAGGCTCTTGTCTGCCTTATATAAATTACAAGAAAGATAAGGTATTAACTGTGTATTAGTCATATTCTCTATATTTTTTATACCCGAAAAGCCTTCGTTATTTCCAATGGTAACAGCATCATATCCCGCTACATTTAAAAAGCTACTCCCTGCCGCTCCTTTAGTTCCCTGTATCTCAATGCTCATGAAATCATGAAAATCTCCAGCATCAAGTACTATAGTATTTTCATCCCTAATCTCCTCTATTTTTTTTGATATCCTTGCAAAGTTTTCAAATCTGCTATGTATGTCATTAGTATGAAGTATCTTTAATTGCATGATAATTCCCCCCGTTTTTAGTAAAGTTTTAAATCAGCTCTAAAGCTATTTTTATTGTAATTATATACCATTTTAACATGTTAACTGTAAATAATCAAAAACAGTGCCATTGATATAACATGAGTCACTTAAAAATGAAATAAATTATAATTTTTGAATAGTAAAATCATCTTTTGTCAAAAGATACTCTTTAAAATTAGTCATTATTTCACCCTTATTCCAATAAGATATCATTTCCTCAACATGTATCTCAGAAATAGGAACATCGTAACCTTCAGGAATAAAAAGTTGTTCAATTGAAGTACCGCATTTCTTACCAGATTGGGTTGCTAATTTTCCTCGATATGATCCAGTGAAAACAACTGATTTTTCATCTGGGTGGCAATATGCTAAACAATCTTGGATAATAATAGTACGATTAGTTTTGCCTTGCATTAAATTAATATAATCATCTACAGAAAACCATTCATTTACAAACTTGATAAAAGGGCCGGGAAATCCATTTAAAGCTTCAATATAAAAACCAGCATCTGTTACTATAACAGGTTGATTTAACTGCTTACTTGCCCAACTAGCCGAATACATGGCTACTTCTTGCACACTTTTACTCTGAATTTCAGGAGTGCTCAAGTTGTTTTGTAAAAGAACAATTTCCGTATTCGTAAATACTTTGGAAGCAACATTAAACTTAATATTATTACTTGTGACATAAACTAAATTATTAGCCATATTTTATACTCCTTTTTACCTTTTAAATAATCTTAATTTTATTATCCATTCTCCCTAATTAAATTTAGTGCATTTTCTCTTATTTCATTTAATTCATTTGCATTAAACAAACCAGCATTATAAAGGTTAAAAAATTCCTGAGAAACACTTTGATCAAAAATAAGCATATCATCAGTATTTATAGTTACTTTAATCCCATTATCATATAGTTTTCTAATAGGGTGAACTTTATAACTTTCTACCCTACTAAGTAAAATATTACTTGTCGGACATACATTAAGCTGTATTTTATTATCACATAACCATCTCATAACACTCTGAGAATTTGCAGCAGCTATTCCATGTTGTACTTGGTCAAGTTCTAATTCTTCTACAGCCTCTCTAATTAATTCAGCAGTTCCAAATTCACCCACGTGTGCTTTTAAAATTAATCCTTTTTCTTTAGCTTTTCTAAATACTTTTTTAAAAGTTGGTATAGCAAATTCATCTCCAAACATGTCAATAGATTTAAAATAATCCTGAGATAAAAATTGTTCTAACTCTTCATTCATTTCATCAATAGGTGTAAATGAGCTCAATGCGATTTCTGGTATAAAAAGAACCTCTGGAGCAAAGCTTTGATGAATTCTTTTTGATGCTTGTACCAAATCATCTACAGAGTTATCATACCAAACTGCTTCCCCAAAACCGACACTCATATGAAGTACCGTTACGCCATCCGTCTTAGCCTGGATAAAAGCTGCTTCTATTTGTTTTTCAAAGCCCAAAGTGCCTATAACTAATGGTTTAATATATTGTGCATTCCAGGTATTCATGTCATTAAGATCCTTAAGTTTGGGACATTTAGGTATACTTACACCTGCCCATTCTTCGATATATCTTTTATTGCCCCCTCTTGTGCTATGGTTATGCAAATCTCCTTTTGGTATTTTTCTCATTTCATCTAAATCGTTACTTTCTAGTGCATTAATAAATTTTTCTTTCATAGTACACCCCTTAATGTTAATTTGTCATAAAAAATCAATTGGAGATAAATTAACGTTTTTGTGCAAGAAACAGCACACATAGATATTGTCTTACTATAAATCCACCATATCTATTTATAATCTCCCTCACCTTAACCTCAGCTGCTTGTCTATCATTTTCACTAGCACTTAGATACCCATTACATGTTTTCATAAATCCTATGTACTCATCAGCGGTATATCTTTGAGACCATGGGAATCTATATACTATAGCTTCTTTGAAACAACCACTTGATTTTATTTCCTGTGTATGAGACTTAATACGTTCCTCACAAGATGCTTCAGACTGTAAAAGAAACATTCCTGTTTCACTAAGTTCAGCGTCAATTGGCTCATTATAGGTTAGATAGAGATTCCAAAACAATCCAATAAATCCCTTAGATTTTAATGCACTTGCACACTTTAGAAAGCCTATAGGCTTTGGAACCCAATGAAAGGCTTGAGCTGAAATTGCTAAATCAAAATATTCCTTCTTTTCTTTCCAATCTTCTAAACGACATGTACAATATTCCACCCGTCTAGTAGGTCCGAATTTTTTCAATGCTACTGCAGCTAAGTTTTCTCCCGGTTCTATGCAATACATATTAAACCCTTTGTTAACAAATAGTTCTGTTGCTTTCCCACTACCAGCACCTATTTCAAGTATTGTTGAATCAGTTTTAATACCTGTTTCACTAATTATACAGTTTATAAGTTCTTGCGGATAACTAGGTCTAAATTTATCATAATAATCTGATGCTAAATCAAATACTTCACTTTGGTTTTTCGAGAAATCACTATCCTTATTCATATACAAACCACCTTTTTAATATTATAAGTTAATTGTATAAGAAGAATCGTATAATAGCAAAGCATTCATATTGAAAAATAAGTTAAATAAATCCTATTTAAGTGTTATAATTTGTATATAATATGACTGTTTTAAGTCATATATATCTAATTTTAGGGGTATGATGTTTATGGATAACTTTGTTTACATATTAGGTAATAAATTTGAGTACGACTTTTTATCAGCTTGGATTAAATACAATAGGATTAAGGAAGGTATTAGTCAAGAAGCTTTAGCTCATGGAATATGTTCTACTAGCCATTTAAGCTATTTTGAAAATGGTAAAAAGAAACTTAGAAGTGAGTTAATAGAGGCTTTGCTAAAAAAACTAAAAATTACTAATATAACAGGTACAAAGGATATTGGGTTAATCCGTCAAAAATTTCATATATTGATGTTTCAAGTAGAAAGTTTTGACTATGAATCTTCTGAAATCACTTATAATGAGTTGTGTACTTTGGAATCTCTCCTGCGCAATTCACCCTATAACATAGAATTTAATATTTATTCTTTAATGTACAATATTTTAGTCGAAAGAAAAAGCTATAACGAACTGAAAGTTTCTATTAATATTCTTGATAAAGTTTACAGCAGTTTAAACCAAGATCTTCAATATATTTATATGTTAATTACAGGAAGATTCATTTATGAATATATGAACCAAACTGAAGGTATCAGAAGATTAGAGAAAGCGTGCGAAATTAAGGAAACTCCATGGATTAATTACCGCTTGGGTGTGGCTTATTGTCTAAATTGGCAGCATTTAAAAGGTGTTATTTACCTGGAGAAGGCATTAAATAGCTATTCACTTTCAGGACGATACATGAATTCTCTACAGTGTCACAGCTTTTTAGGTTCAAGTTATATTTTTTTAAAAATGTACGAACAGGCAGAATTTCATTTGACCTCTGTAGCTAATGGTTCTGATTATTTTACTATAGATAAAAATATCTTTACTGTATATACTAACCTGGCTAAACTATATTTGGATATGGGCAAGTGTGATAAATGTATTGAATATTGCCATCTTGCTATGAATCCATTAAACTCATGGGAAACTGATAAACGTTGGATAAAATCTGCATGGCATGCAAGTGAACAACCTATACTTGGTGCTTGTATTTACATAGAAGTTCATAAAAAATTAAATGATGATTTCAATTACAAAGAAATATTTGATAAGTTCTTAACTGATGCTTATAAAAATTCCGTGTATTATAATTATCTTTATTGTCTATATTTAAGCATTTTTAATTTTAATGAAGGTATATTTTATAAAGAAGTAACAGATACTATATTACCATTTTATAGTTATAAGGGATATTGGGACATTCATTATAAGATAACGCTTTTGCTAATAAAACATCTAGAAAGCAAGAGAAAATATAAAGATGCAAATAACTTATACCGTGAGTTATTAAATTAAATTATCTCCTGGGTCGCTTGTAATCTTTGCATTTCTATTTTCAAAATGCTCAGTAACCATAAATAGAATAATATTCTATCAGCTTTCTTCTTCCTAGTTACTGATTTTAATCTTTATCAACTTATAACATACTACAATTTTGAATTAATCAAATACTCTTCTATCTTTTGGCAGAGTAAATAGAACCCAAATTGAAAATATAATATTTGAGTAGAACCCATTATTTCCTGTATTTAAAGCCATAATAATATTTGCAATTGTAAAGTATAAACAAAAAAATAAAACTAATCTATACGCCCATTTATTTAACTTCAATAATCCAACTCCTATAATCAAAGAAATTATTATTAAAATTATCCTCGCTGGAAGTTCAGGAAAAAATAACAGACCATGTCTTAACGCCATGGAAAGCCCCCCAGTATCAGTTTTATACGCTCCTGTAATTAACGTAACTAAAAGTACAATTGCTCCAAAAATATAGAATCCCCCAATAAATGAGATATTAGACCATCTTTTATTATTCATTCAACATCACCTCAATCAATTTTATAAAACTTTTTTATAACCATTCTATACACTTAAATTTAATTTAATACAGATGTGAACTATCACTTTTTTAGTAATAGAACTAACTTTGTTATATGGAGTTTAGACACTACACTTTTAGCAAAACCTACTCCAATTATCCTTGAATATGATTCATACTACATAATAATTGAGGGGCAATATAAGAATGTAGCGTATGCAACTCTTTGACAAATGTATTTAGTTCTTTATTTCCAATATTAGATTTTTGATTTTGGCTATGTTTGCTTCAATGCTTTTAATTGAGTTATTTTCTTTACTGATAGTGTCAATTTTCACATCTAAACGAACTAAATGTTTTTCAATATCATCTAATTTTTTATCAAGCTTTTCAACCTTATCCAAAGTAATTAATCCCATAAACTCACCTTCCTCTATTTATATGCTATGACTCAAGAAATTTATAAATTATTCGCCTCGTTCATTGTCATTGATTTCGATCGATTCAAGTTCTTTATCATTATCGTTATCTTTTTCGATAAATTCTGAAGCAATCAGATATATTATTCCTACTATCAATGAAATTACGGCAAATGTATTTAATCCATTTCCAATATAACCCAACATGCTGCTATACAATCCAGAACTCCATGAGGACACGTTTGATCCAAAAATTGCAGCACATATATACCGTGTTGCAAATAAAAATGCTGCTATAAAACAAAATGAAACCCCAGCTCCTCTTCTACTCATAATATGCCTCCTATTCAATATCCATTGATAGTTTGTCTTTTTTATACCGTTCCAACACTTTATATGAAGAATATGAGTTAAATATAACCAAGGATTATTCTTATTTTATTTTTTTATAAAAAATTGTTGCAATAGATTAAGGTATTTATCTGGATAAATCAAACTAATTTCTCCATGTCCACTTTTTTCAATTACTTTTAAAAAGCTACAGTTAATGGTTTCATGCAGTAACGATGCAGATTTTTTCATTACTGATAATTCTTTCCCACCAACTAATATTAATGTTTTTGCTTTTGTGTTGCATAATGCTTCCGGCATTGGATAATTTCCATTACTCATAGTAAAATTAATTAGTGATTCTTTTGTCATTCGTGAACTTTCCTCATAATAGATCTCAAATAATTCATCTGGGACATTCAATGTTTTAGCCTGTAGTTTTGCAAACCATCTTTTTTTAATTAGCCCATAGCACATATTATACATTGGTACAGTTAGTGCGATTGCCATTTTTATAGGATAAACTAAAGCACTCTCTATAACAGCATTCTCAGTAATATCAGATTCTTTGGATAATATTTCAACAGTAATTTGAGCACCAATAGAAAGACCGCAGATTGCGAAAACTTTTCCGTTACAATTTCCTTTTATGTATTTAACAACTTGCTTGGCCGATTCTTTTATGCTTACAAAAGTGGTATCACAAGCATCACCATGCCCATCAATGATGGGGGTAATAATATAAAAATCATTTTTTAGTGCTTCAATTTGTGGTTTCCATGACCACCATGATAATCCGCCCCCATGAATAAAAATAATAACTGGCATATTCTTATTCCCAAATTCTTTAAATAACATATTCAGCCTCCACTCATATATCCTAAATTAAATAACAATTACTTTCCTATAGCCTACCACTGTGACTTATCCTTTGTATTGGAATAGCTAAAAATTACTACTAACCTATATACAGATTATAAGTAATAAATTTACACATGGTGGTAATATTTCTTCACCATAATTACTATTCATTTGATAATATTTTACAATCATTTAAATATCATAGATTTATAACATATGAACGTTATACTAAAATTAAGTAAAATGAAACTAATAAAAATGTAAAAAATTATGCTGTTAGATAATTCTTTTTAATAAACTCCATCCATTTATTCTGCAATTGATTCTCTGTTATGCCAAAAACACCTAAAAATTTATTAGGCGACTCTATTAAATTATATAATTTATCATAACCAAACTCTTCAATTATTGATTCTACTATGGTATATGAGTATTGATATCCATTGCGTTTGAAAAATGTTTCAAAATCCTCGCCGGTATCTAAATCTTTGAATGTAGGAACCGTATTATTTACTAAACCATTCATAACGGTTTTCCTTATCCCATTTTCATTATTGTCTTTTGCTTCGTAACATGCAATCCCTTCATTCAGCCATCTGGGTGTATCAGCATTTATTTTATTTACTATGATATGGACAAACTCATGAACGGCTGTATTTAATACGTTATCAAATTGTGAACCTGGTGGTGGATTTAGAGGAGATGCTATTACAATTTTATCTACACCAATCCCTCCTCTTATCCAATCAGGTGCATTTGGAAACCCTAAAGCAATATGAAGTTGATTTAGTTCTGAATGAATCTCAATATTCAATTTCTCTTGAAGTTGTTGCTTGAACATTATTGTAATTCTATTATAATTATCTTCAAGAACATCTGAAACCTTATCTATACATGGCTTGTCGATTTCGGTGTAATAAATTATAAAATGTTGAGTTTCTTTCTTTAAATTTAATTTATAATCTTTCTCTTGATATGCCTTTTCAACTTTTACGTTATCCATTTCATTTCTTTTATCTATCATTTTAGATTTCTCCTTTTTTTAATCAAGTTAATATTCTGAATTTTTCTGTTAAGTGCTTCCCAAAATGCAAAAGAGTAAATTAATACATAGGAACTCTTCATTTTTCAATTTATGCAGGTTCTTCTTTTTCTGTAATGTACCATGTACCATTTATATTTTTAACCGTAAATATAATTGGTACATGGGATGAACCACCTATAATATTATTTTGTAAATCCATTATTTTAACTGAATAAATCATTTTCACATAAACAGTATTATTTTTAAATCTTCGTGAATCTTCCTTTAAGCTAAAATCTATTTTATAAGTTTTTTTATTATCTGCTGGATAAGCATTATATATATTTGTTCTTTCAAATACTTGTTGTGACATATGTTTGGACAATTCATTAGTGTACCCCTTATTAGTTAAAAATGCTTCCTTTACTACATTATAAGTATCTGCCCCTGAAAACCACTTAGGTATAAATTTAGTATATGCATAAGTACTCATAATGCTTAAGCATAGTATTAATCCTATACTTAATATTATATTTTTTTTAATAAAATCCTTTACTTTATTAAACATGTATACTCCCCCTTTTTATTCCGAACACTTCTTAATAAAGTTTATGATTAGCTAGAACTTCGTCTTAATAAAGGCATGTCTATAACTTATCCATTAATTACTCTTCCAACTATTTGCCGCTTCCTTCCATACAGTAGTACTATACGGTCTACTATAATCATTTTTCTTTTTAGCAATGGATTCGACATGTCTAAAGAAAAAAGTGATTTCCTCTTTTGCTAAATTTAATTGGTCAAAAATTATATCGCACCAGGTTTTTGCATTTATGTATAACTCCGATTTCATAGTATAACAAATGGTATCACTAATATTGTAAGGTATTCTTCTCTCTAAAATGTTAATAGCATTTTCATTTAATTCAAGAATGTTATACGCTGCTCTTTTATCATAATCAAGCGCTGATACTCCCACGCCTAAAGGCATGGGGTTCTTAAATACATTATCTTCTCCTATACTCTCATTTATATAAAAACTATAAACTACAACATATAAGAACTAAATAACTTCTCTAAGACTTTTACTACCAATTATCCCAATGGATAAATTAACGATAGTTTAAAGGCTCATATCAAAACCTTATTTTTTTTATATTCCCATACTTGCTATTTTCTTATTGTCACTACTTAATAATCTATTTATTTCTTTATCATGAAGCATTTTAAAATTACCGTATTCGCTGAAACACTTTTCTCTATCTATTTCTTCTAAATTTTCTTTTACATTCATTATTAAAAAACTAGAATATAAATCTCTTTGAATTTTAATTTCTTCATTATCTATATTAAATATGTTGAAACGTTCACTTAATTCTTTTTTATTATACTTCTCATCAAAATGGTTATACTGTGATGCTTTTATTTTATAAGTATTAACTTTATATAATTCAGTATTATTCCACTTTAATTTATTGTCTAATATAGTTAAAAGCATACTTGGTGCTTTATTCGCTAAAGATTTTCCAAATCTTTTTTTCTTATTAAATTTTCCTGTTTTTTCATTTACGATAGTATTTTGGGAACGTTTTTGCAATCCTTTATAGTTCATTGTTTCCACTAATATTCTATCACCTAAACCCACTATTTTATTAGCTAAAATATTATGACTTTGCTTTCTTATATCAGTTTGTTTCCTTTGAATATCTCTTAATTCATTTTGCGTTTTAATATACTTATTGGATTTAACCCATATTAATTTTATACCATGTTTTATTGTACCATTTTCATTAAAATTATTAGGATTGTTAATTCTTCTTTGTCTGTCTAGTTTTCTTAATAATTTTCTTTTAATTGTTTCAATATTATTAATTTCGGGTGCTAATTCTAATAATTTAACATCATATTTTGAGGCAATTCCTATAGTTTGAGTTCCAATATCTATTCCAACATTGCCCTTCCCTATACTATTTTTAACTTCCCCAGTTTCTTTATTATATTTAACAGGAGGAATACCATCTAAAACTAATTGAATATAATATTTATATTTTCCACGAATAAATTTTCTAACTATTCTACAATATTTAACTTTGTTTAATAGCGAAATTTCTGCATATTCATCATTTTTATTTATAATCACATTTGTTTCTAATCCATTCCAAATTAATTTATTATCCCTAAATCTAATTCCTGTTTTATTGGATTTTCCTTCTACACTGTTCATTTCTCCATATTTCTTAAAACAAACCCTATTTGCAGTATGAAACATTAATCCTTGAAATGCACTAAAGCACCGTGAAGCTATTTTTTGAGCGGTGAAGCTATCTATATTGACTTTAAAATGTTTTTGAATAGGTTTTACAAAATCATGAAGTGAATACTCTGTCAAACCATATTTTTTATTTAATTCATTGAATTGTTTGTTACGGTCTTTTCCTATAGTCATTTTAACAACTTTCCTATATTCTTTGGATTGTCTCATGCTATTATATCTTTTATATAATTCCCCTAAACAGCTATTATATATATTCCTACTTATTTCTAATCTTTTATCTAAAATATTTTCTTGATATTTTTCCGTATCCAGTTTTACTGCTAAAATATAATTTGGCACAGTATTCACCTCGCTTTTTAATATCTTGTTTTTTGACTTTCCACGTATGTTTTTACCATTTCACTACTTACATTTCCCGCAGTTGATATAAAATAACTTCTAGTCCATAAACTAGGCATTTTCTTCAATTCGTTAAACTCGTCTCTCAAAACCCTACTTGTTACACCCTTTATTTTTTGCATAATATCAGCAGGACTTAATGTTGGAAGACAATTCAAAAACATATAAGTATGGTCTTTATCACATTCTATTGCGATAATTTCAATATCTATCTCCTCACATACACATTTGACCATATTTTTAAATCTTTCTTCCACATTAGGTATTAAGAATATTTTTCTTCTATACCTTGGGCAAAATATAAAATGATAATTAATTAAACTTACTGTAGTTTTAGTTGTTCTATATTTATTTTCCATAATTAAAGTATATCGCAAAACGTGTATGTTGTAAATGACTTTATACCCCCAAAAAATACAAAGCTAGTTTCTTATGCTATCCATCCCACACCTGAAGGAGTGGGCTTTCCACACAAATATTGTAATCCACATGAGCCTGGGTTTATTATTACTTTCTTGTCTATTTTTGCATGCCACTGTATATGGGTGTGTCCAAAAATAACAATATCCGTATCAAGACCATCTAAAATCTCAACAATCTTGTCATCACTGGATAAGATTTTCTGAACATAACATAAGTATTCCTCATGTGAAAAATTCTCTTGAATCATTTTCTCCGCATATTGGGAACTTGAGAGCAAACCCATATTTGTAGACTTAAATAAAAATGATGAAGAGTGAAACAAATGCATTTTATGATTATCATTTGGTGTTTTGATCTTTTTATCTTCAGGTAAGCCTATTAAATACTGTAAATTATCATCATCAAGTTCTCTATAATTCCAATAAAGAGGAGCAAATTGATCATATACCCATTCTGTTTGATCAGATTTTAATAAACCATCTAAATATTTTTCTTTATTACCTTTTAGTACATGGGCTCCATTAATGTTCTTTATAGTATTTACGACTTCATTGGGGTATGCTAAATCACAATAATAATCGCCAACGAATATGTATTCATCTATAAAATTTCTCTTTGCATCATCAATTACTGCATTTAGTGCTGGCAGATTCCCATGAATATCTGAAATAACTGCATATCTCATTGCGTATCCCCTTATAATATCTCCACTAAAGAATAACAGTTTTTTCTTTAGGCTAACTGGAGTAAATTGTTAGTTGAAGTTAATTCATTATATTAGTTCAAGGTATTTAACTAACTGTGATTGTAAAAAGATATATTAATGTCTAAATCACTACCTTAGTTTTACTTATATTTTCTTCTTTAAAAGTACAGCCCATAGGAATGATTTTCCCATAGCCACATCTGGTTTATCTATATCTATCATTCTTCTAAACTCAACAATCTCAAAGTTTTTAGAGAACAAATTCCTTAACTTTTCCTCAGTATACCCAATTCCGCCCCTAAGGCTTTTTTGTCTATATACTTCCCAATCCGACATCTGGGGCAATCCATTTTTATTTTTATCATCTTCTGCTGCAAAACAAACTAATCCAAAATACCCTTTTGGTTTTAATAATTTTTCAATCAAGCTAACATACTGAATTCTTCTATGTGGTGGAATATGGTGCAAACATCCTGAATCATAGATAAAATCATATCCTAATTCTTGTATTGGAATATTAAATATTGAATCACACATAAAATTCACCTTTAAATTTTTTCTGCTAGCCCTTTCTTTTGCCCAAGTTATTGCTTCTTCTGAGATATCAACTGCATCTACATCGCATCCATTTTGAACCATATAGATTGCATTACGTCCAGGACCACATCCTAGTTCTAATACTTTACTGGATTTAATAATTTCCTTTTGAAAGTATGAAATTAAGTTTTCATCTGGAACATCTATGAAAAAAGGTATATCTTTTTCTCTGTCTTCATAAAATTTATTCCAAAATGGTGAAGGCTCTTTTAGAAACGAATCCAACATTTTTAATATATCTTCGTAATCATAAATATCCTCAATTGTTTTTTTATCTTCATTTTTCTCCATTCTTATCTACTCCTTATTTTAAGCTTTAATTGCATATGCATTTCTTATATCAATATCAGTTTTGGGAATATAATTGTAAAGGTTTTTTACTTTCGATATATTCTTCTATCATTTTTATATCGGTTATATCTTTTTCTCTTCCTAACTCTGATTTTTGCTTTTTAATGCTTGCTAAACTGCCTACAGGTAATGCATCAATGAATTCTATTTCATCAACAAACCAATTTTCTAGTATTTCTATTGTATCGTTTATATCCATAATTCTTGAATTATCTTCCGCTAATCTATACCTACAACCTTTTTTTAGAAAGTGCTCAATTAACCTAGTGGTACACCCTAGATCAATGTCATTTGTTCTTTCTTTAACTCCATGAAGTACTAATCCTGCACCAGAGGTTATCCAATATTCGCTTAAAGGCAAGTCCATAGATTTAAGTATTTTAATTATATCTTCTTTATATAACATTTTGTTATCCTCCAAATAAATTAGCATTTTAATAAATTTACCATATAATACCCAGCTCAAATGTTTAAGTACCATTCAGGAGCACCATGGGTTTCAAAATCATGTGTGTTAAATATTTTAACTTGTCTCTCCCTTACTTTATCCAATTGGTTATATGCATCATGACCACCAATCATACTTGCATGGAAATTTAATGCAACAAATAAATTATACTTCCTCCAAAACATATCTGGAACGTTACAATTAAAATAACCATCTATCTGACCTTTTGAGAACTGTACACTTATTTCATTTGTATATTTAGGAAGTTTAAAAAAATCTTCTATTGGGTCACCCCAATCGAATCTATTAAAATCTATAATTCCAATTAATTCGTTCCCATTAATTATTATATTCATAGGTTGAAAATCATCGTGTTGAAATCTGATGCAACTTCCCCTTAATATTCTAAAATTGTCTTCAATATAATTCTCTATCTTATCCTGCTTATAAAAGCTACAACCTAATTCAAATAATTGTTTTTTCTTTAATTGATACTTTTCCCATCTTTTCTTATACCAGTTAAAAGTTTCTGAAGGTTTAATTTCATGAATTTTTCTAAGTTCATTTGCGGCTTCATACCCTAATGAGTACTGTATTTCTTTGGGGAGCAATGGCAATACCTCATCTCCACTTTTTCCTTCTAAATATGTTAATATAGTAATACATACATTGGATTTTTCTAATATAAAAAATTCTAATGGTTTTGAGCATTTAACACCATTGTTATACTGAATATTTAAATAGTAAAATTCTTGTTTTTTTCTATTATAATCCTTAATATTAGAAACTTTCATGAGTACTGACATGTTATTATTAAGTTGTAGCAAATATTTTTCATCATTAGAGTAACCTTTTATTACAGGTTTAATATTTTCAACTTTATATTTAGTAAGATATGATAATGTTTCATCAATAATTGTACATTGCATGTCGTTCATTAAATGATCCCCCTCAGATGAACAATTTATATGAGCATCGATTTCCCATCCTTATTTATTATACAAATTTGCGAATAGCTATTATTACTAGTAATAAAGTTGAGTTTTATAATTCTATCCAATATCTTTGCAATATATTTCCATCATCTTCAATTAGCTCATTTTCAAGGATTCCACCATTTGCAATTATAGTTTTTGCTGAAGCAATATTATCTTTGTCACAAGTTATAAGAATTTGTGTTATTCCTATATTTATACACTTCTCAAGAGCCATTTTTAACATTACCTTTGCATATCCTTTTCTTTCGGTAGGACGAATTCCATAACCTATATGTCCAGCAAATTTAAGAAGTTGTTCATTCAAGTAATGCCGTATACTAATTGCTCCAAATACTTTGTTATATTTATCTACTAAAAAAAATGTATCTGAAGGTACAAGATGAGATGGACACGTTTCATTAGTCTTATATGCTTCTAATTTTTTTAACCAGTTAATGTAATCCATTCCTCGTGGGTTTATTGCTCCTGGATATATATGTTCTTTTGTTTTTTTTCATTCTAATAGCATTTCATTATATTCTTCTTCATGTTCCAATGAAGGAATCACTAAATAAACTTCTTTCAATATAAAACACACCCTTTCCCTTTGATAAACTTATTGCCAATACTCAGAAATATTTAATTACATATAATGGTCTTGATAATCAGGTTATTTTGTCAACCCATTCATATTTTATCTAAAAAACTAATAATTTTTTCGGCCTCTTCTTTTGCACTTTTCTCTGCACCTTTAATAATAAATTCATGACCTTTACCCTCAATTAATAACAGCTCACATTTTTCTTTCCCAAGTATTTCTGCCATATATTTTGCTTCTCTGCAATGTACATCTTTATCGCTATCTCCATGTATTAATAAAGTAGGCGGATACGTTTCAGTAATATTTCTTATAGGACAATAAGGTTCTAATTGCTCTCTTACACTAGCATCACTATCATTTCCTTGTAACCCAAGAAAAGATGCTGCCCAACAATTATTTTGAATTATATATGAAAAATACTTCCACCGTTCTTCTACATTTCCGTCACATATAGGTATAGCACCTACTGAAGCTAGAGCCTCTTCTTTTGATATTACAGGACTCTCAAATAGAGGTAACGTAGATCTATCTGGAAAAAGATCTGAAAATCCACTTAATGATATTATGCCATCTATCACTACATCTTTTAAATTGCCTGCCTGTAAAGCTAAATACCCACCTGAAGATTGACCCATCACCACTATTTTACACGGCTTGTTGCTCAGCTTATTAATATACTCTCTTATATGCTTAATGGCATCATTTATATCTTCAAGGATTTGATTAAGTAGTGTTTCTGGAACTAACCTGTAATCAATCGAGAAGAAGCCATATCCAGCTTCAATAATTCTTTCTAATAGCCATGTGGGAACCCACTTTCTTGAGCCAAATATTGAGCATCCACCATGCACAAATATAATATATGTTTCTTTGACATTTCTTTTTGGTGGATAATAATCAGCAAACATTGATAAATTCCCAACTTTTTTAAATTCTATTACCTTCAATCTGGTTACCTCCTATTTTAAATTCAGCTCTGGGTTAATAGAGAAATCTTGATGACTCTTGTAAATAGAAATTCCATCATACGGCTTTAATTTATGAGCGACGTGTTCTTTTACTGGCATAGTTATTTCAACAAAACTTATTTCACAAAAGAAACCATGAATCACTTCGTAATTTTCTATTACATATTTAACAGATGCACAAAGAGCATTGGCATCATCTGAATCACCAAGCATAACTGCACAATGTGGAACCCAGCTATCTGGCAAATAATATTCATATCCAGAATGGTCACAAAAGCTGAAGGTGTTATGAAATTCACGGTGCAATTCAAACAATTCATGTGTTACAACTGGAGATAAGAAAATGCATTTTGAATTATTAAAAACACCTATGCTTGAAAGATGTGTAGGAAATGAACTTATTTGTTTTGTAAGTTTATCTAGTAACTTGTCGCATTTTTCAAAATCAATATTGTTAAACAAACCAAGAGTTATATGCGGGCGTGTTTTCCACTCCAAATAGCGTTTGCTAATGCCTTTCTTCGCTATTCCATTTGGTAATCTCATTATTTTTTCTTCTGTTTTTTTATCAAAATATAGCTCAACTGCGTAAAGCATTTTTACACTCCTCCCACTATTCGTAAAATATAAATAATTTCATTTAAATCTCTATAAATCTTATCGTTAGGATTAGCTTCAATAAACATAAATTTTCATCTTATACCTTCGATATATAAGAAAGATTTTGTTACAGGACGTATTTCTTAGGCTTTTGAACCTCTATATATTGCTGTCTTCAATTCGTTAATATACTCTTTTTTTTCTGGCATATCTGTTAATTCAACATGCTCAATTGCTAAATCTATGTCATAGGGTACTCTAGCAAGAGAAATAGTAAATGATGATTTAGCCTTACTATTCAGCTTTCCTTCAATTATTCCATAGGAAGCTTGGGTTATTTCAAGTGGATTACCAACACTTCCAACATTAAAAATGGTTTTCCCATCAAAATTATCTATATGAGCACCATGTATATCACCATATCCAATTACATCTGCTTCAGCATTAAGAGTTGGCGTTGCTGCAAACAATTTCATCCGTTCACTTTGCTTAGTTGAAAGGTAGACTCTATGAAAAAGATCATTTGGAGATGCATGACATAGTCTTAATAACTTTCCGCTGATATAAAATTCTTTATATATTGGTAACTCCTTCATATACTCTAATCGTCCAACTCCTAATTTTTTCTGATGCCACATCAAAACTTCATTATCATCTATTTCTGTCATATAATAATCCCAATTACATTTAAGTACAACTTCGCAATGTTCTCTGATTTTATCTACTACTTCTGCTGAACTAGGACCTTTTCCAGCTAAATCACCGAGACAAAAAATTGTCTTAATACCTCTATTATCGATATCTTTTAATACAGCTTCTAGTGCTGGAATATTTCCATGAATATCTGATATTATTGCAATTCTTTTCATATTACGCTCCTCATTTTTTATAATTACGTTTAGAATCATCCTAATTCTATTTCAAACAATAATCTTATTTATTGCCTTGTAACTTTGGTTTTATAATAACTATGCCCTTTAATATTTCAAATTCTCAATGACGAGAAGCCTGCAGAGAGCTGACTTAGCTTCCTAGGTGCAGCTTGTCTATCTTTTTAAAATTCAAAAGTATTCTCAATAACACCTGGCAGTATGCTGTATATAGATTTGCCCATTTTTCCCTCGAAATATTTTTTTAGTTCCATGAAGGCTTTCCATTTTGGAATATTATATTCATTCACTCCATGTCGCAGGGCAACATCAATCAGTCTTTTTTCTATCAGTGTAAAACCATTATGCAATGCTAATGCATCACACAATTGTATTAATTTATCATAATCATTATATTCAACGATATTAAAATAGTCTTTAACAAACTTATATTCCTCATCGCTGCAGTTTTTATTTACAACGTCATCAATATCATAAATACTTTTAGTCGGGCAAGAATGAGTCATACAAATTTTTGCTAATAAATCATAGCCTAGTTTTTTAGAATAATTATACCCACCCAACATATGTACCATAGTTGTTATTCCATATTTAAGGCTATCTCTCCTTCCGAAATCATGAAGCAGTCCTAATATATAAGCAGCCTCTGAATCCAACTCCTCACAATTTTCTGCTATTAGTTTTGCCGCCTGGGCAGTAAAAATTGAATGTTGTACCCATGGTCCTGGGAATAAAATCTCTGCTTCCTTTAACAATATTTTGGATTCTTCTATTGTTGGTATTCCTTGTTCACAACATTTTTTCATATATGTACATCTCCCTTTAGTAGAATTTATTACATAATTAAATAAAATTAAGCCTCAATAAACCCAAATCCAAAAAAATTATCAATCACTTTTTTTATTTAAAATTGCGCACAACGTTCCATGGTTCTAAATGGGCAGTGCCGGTAGGGCAACTGTTACCCTATATATAGATTATAAACCATAAATTTACACAAAGCTATATGAAAATTGAAGGGCACTATAAAAGCAAAACATTTATTGGGTCAGACACATACATCTCTTTCTGATATAAAACTAAAGGAGTTTAAAGTTCTTATTAAAACGTGAACTAAGGGAAGCCAAATGACTTCCCTTACAAACTGTATTCTTGAAATTATGGAGCCTGTAAATAATTTTATGTGAATAGAATAAAAAGTAATCTTTCTTAGCAATAATTAAGATAAGTTAATTATAAAACATTGTAAGGAAGAGTATTCTCATGTAATATATTTCCAGGGAAATTTTAAGAAATTATATCGATAAGCAAAAGTTTATAAGCCCAAATGAGGTTCTAAATTCTACGAAGAATATATTCAGAGATGTTCTTCAGGAGGCATTAGAAACAGAGATGGATTCAGAACTTGGAGCAGTAGATCTTAATATACCTAGAGATAGAAATAGTGAAGTTGAACCTAAAATGAATTAGTATTTAAATAATCATATAGACTTTTAATAAAAAAGTTTTTAAACCCGGAAATAACACCTAAATTTTCACTTTTACTACCCTCTAAATCATAATAATATTTCATGCTTTCCATCTCTACAGATAATGAATCTAACGGAAAACCTTCTCTATATTTCTTATGTGGTTTGTCTACAATATAAAATTTTTCGGAATATATATCTTCACCGTCATATTTATAAATATTATTCTCATCCATTACCAAACATATGGAGTTCTTATAATATGCAATTAACTTACCGCCATATCTTGTTGCTAAATTGCTATAGTAACTGAGCATCTCTATATAAGTCAAATTGTTTCCATGAATTCTTTTTATAAGTACACCGGGTTGGTCTTTTTCATCAACACCTTCAAAATATAATCCAGTATCATAAGAAAATATGGGTTGTTTAATCTGTTCAAAATAAGCCAGGGCTTTTTGTGTTGCATTTGATAATGGATTTTTCCCAGTTTCTTCAGCCTCTTTTAATTCCATACCGAGAGTTCCAAGATCAGTAATACTAATATTCAATCCGTCCAGCATCTTTATCATGCTTTCTAGCTTAGAGGGATTATATGTTCCATATATTAAATTCATAAAATCAACTCCTTCCTCTTTAGCACAAAGTGTATACTCTAAGGTTATAATTTCAAATATCTTTCTTCTTTATTTAATGAATATAAAATCGCGTGTCCCAGTTCATGAAACAATGTCCTTAAATTATTTAGAGATTTAATAGGCTTTGGTGATATTATTATACTTTTTATATGTCAAAATTTCAACATTTCAATATATGAAACATTTCAAATAGATTGCATACTTATTGAAGTGTTCTTATGATTTCATATAAAGTTTAAGAAGGAGCATTCCTTACTGATGGCGCTATATTGTTTAATATATAATTAAATTATATGTAATATTATTAATCAAAAATATATAAAAAAACACCGTTCAGCCAAGGCGAACGGTAGTATTTTGTTAGATGTTGTTACCCGATTTTATCTATATTTGTACAATTTTCATTGTTTATTGAGGCATTAATTCTCTTCTCAATTTTTCAATATCTTTTTCATTAAGTTTAGAGTACTTTTTGATTTTTTCTATATCTTCCCCATCTAAAATCATTTCTTTTGCCATATCTATTTTTCCTTTTTTAATTCCTCTTTCCTCTGCTTCGTCTAGTAAACTCATCTTTTCAATAAGAGATTCTTCTCTTGCTTTGTAGAGTTTTATTGTTTCTTCATCACTACTTAACCATTCTAGTCTTTCTTCAGCTTTTCTTATAACAGAATCCACCGCTAAAACCTCCTTTAACATATCATTAGAAGTATCTTCTTCTAAAAACATTAACCATCTATCTAAAGGGTTATTTATATTTTTTAACCCTCTTTTAAACTTTGGAAGTTCTATGAAATTTATTTCTAGTTTATCCGTTAACATGAATGATTTTAGTTCATCTTCATAAAAATGAAATGTTGAGTGAAATTTTTCAATATGAAAATAATCAAAATCTAAAATACCTATTACTATGGTCTTTTTTAAATCTTTATATTTTCCACCAGCTTTTATAGGTTCCACATACATTTTTGACATATAGTACAGCATTCGCTCTACTATATTCTTTTGATCAATTAGTTGAATCTCAATATCTATTTGTGTATTATCCAATGTTTCAGCTCTAACATCAAGTCTTCCAGTTTTATCATTTATTAATTCTTTTGCTAATTCCTTATTTTCAATAACTGTTATGTCTTTTAATTTGTTATCCTCTGGAAATTTTAATATTGCATTTAATAAGGATATTAAATTTTCCTTAGCTTCTATTTCTCCGAATAATCGCTTGCTGACTAGGTAGGTGGAATTACTTCCACTTTCCCGTCTAAGAACCGTACTTGAAAGTTTCCCTTCATACGGCTCAAGCCCCTGAAAGCATTCTTTAGCATGAAAATGCCGGTTTCTATTAATAATTGGTCAATTGGTTAAAGTACAAGCCCTATGTGCTAATAATACTTTATCCTTTTGTTTATTTCCAATAGGATTATTATTATTATTATTATTATTATTATTATTATATGTTATACTTCTTTCTTCAGCAGTGTCCATTGATAATCCACATATAGTACATTTTCCATTCTGTTTTACCCATAATTTTTTAAATATTCCGGTTAGCTTCTTTGCTCCCAATTTGTACTTTCGCTCTTCAAAATATTGAGTATCAGTATATGGATTTTTATTAAGCTTTAGTGGTATATGTCTGATTATTTTCTTATCACTCATTAAAATCAGCTTCTTATTATCCTTGAATACCCAATTTCTAGCACCGTGTACTTTCCAGTATTTTGATTTTATCCATCTTTTGCCTTTGTTAGGATGTCTCCTTTTTGCCCATTTCCATAACATTTGAAATGTAATATGGTCTATCTTTTGAAATATATCATTTGATACAGCACATTGATGGTAATTACTCCATCCAGTTATTATTTGATTTAACTTTATTATTAATATATCCTGTTCTACTGATTTATTCCCCTTTATAATCGCACTAATTTTACTTATTACCCTTTTAATTGATTTTTGAGATGGCTTAATCAGCAACTTACCTTTATATTTCTTTATATTCCATCCAATAAAATCAAAGCCTTCATCTATATGAGTTATTATTGTCTTTTCATCTGACAATTCTAGCCCTCTTTGGATTAAAAAACTTTTTATTATTTCTTTTGCTTTTATAGCAGTTTCACTGTCGGGAGCTGTAACAATAAAGTCATCCGCATAGCGGATTAGATTAACCTTGGGTCTTTCATTATTTCGGATTTTTGTACTTCTTTTAAATGTGCTTTTCAATAATTCGTCTATACCATCAAGAGTAAAATTAGCTAAACAAGGACTAATTGGAGAACCTTGTGCGGTTCCGCTTTTTGTAGAGAATAGTTTCCCCTTATATACATATCCAGATTTAATAAGCTTATTTAATACATTAGTATCCATAGGAGAGTTATCTGTTAGCCATTTATGTGATATATTATTAAAACAGCCTTTGATGTCTCCTTCTAGAACCCATGTTGGGGATGACTTGCGACTAAAGTTTATAAATATTTGTGACATAGCGTCTACACAACTTCTGTTTTTTCGAAATCCAAATGATGTTTTGTCACTCATGCTTTCTACAACAGGATCCAATCCCATCATATATAATGTTTGCATAGCTCTATCATGCATTGTAGCTATTCCAAGCGGTCTCAATTTCCCATTTTGTTTTCGTATATTTACTCTTTTTAATGGTTTAGGTTTATAGTTCTTACTGTTAAGCAACTTTACTGCTTCACATTTTTTCTTTGCTGAATTCCAGAGTATATTATCTATGCCCGGTGTTTTCTTACCTTTGTTTGTTGTTATACGTTTTACTGACATTAGTTTAGCATAGTGGGAATGAACCAGCATTCGCTGTAATTCTTTTACAAGTTTCCAATTTTTATTAATAGTCGCCTTTACAATCCTAGCTTGAATCTTATTAACGAATTTTTCAATGTTTTTCCAATCAATGCTTTTCCAATAAAAGCTTGCTTGTTTTTCGTCTAAGTTTGCAGTCTGTTTAATTAACAGTATACACATCTCCCTTATTCGTAAGATTCATTCCTTTAATGTAATCAAGCACCATAGTATAAGTCAGCATCCTTTCGGATCACTCCAAATATTGAAGAGTTATACCTTCCATTACAGAAGATCTTTCGCTTTTTATACTTTCCTATACCCTCTACTTCCCATAAAAAAAAGGGCCTGTATAGGGCTTACCGAGTTCCAGTTTAAAACCAATTCAATGTGCCTTAGAACCTGTCTATAGCCCGGAGATACTGACCATCTTGCATACTGCATTTTCAGACATTATGCCCTTATCTCTCACCTTTTTTGTCCAAGCGTGTCAACCTTTTTTCGCTTGTTTGACTTAACGAGCCTTGCAACAGTTTGTTTATCCTGTTCATAACACATCATTTATGCTTGCAGTAGATAGGATAAGGTTTCCCATTTTTCCCGCTTTGTCCCAACAGCTTAGTACATTTCTGTTGCCAAAAATGCACCTGTGGTAGCATTACCCCAAATGGTAGGGATAGCCCAAAAGTTTAGTTAATACTTAGGCAGCTTTTAAACCGACCTCTCGTCACAGAAAAATAAAATCATTTGTTGGTTTTAATCTATTAAAAGGCATTTTATTCCCCTCCAATCAGTACAATTTCTTATTCTTATTCTTATTCTTATTCTTATTTTATCACAAATAACAATTCTTTTATACTTATTTGGTAAACGCCCAGAGCTGAAGCATGATTTTTTCAAAAAGCACTAATTTCATGTTAAATTATGAATTACTGGTATTATTTTTAATTTTGCGTAATTATTCTTGCTAAAGTAACCTTCATTATATTATTATTTTTAGCTCTTAGTAAAAAATGAACGACAAAAATGCCCTCAAAAGAGTGGCTATAATCATTTGCATTCATTTCACTCCACCTCCCTACGGGCGTAGCCCTTAAGAACCAATGCGAGTTTTATTGTCTAACTAATCTCCACTGATAACTATCGTCTTTTGATATTGCCGACAGGCGTACCATATCAAGCATATATCCTGTACATGCTTTGAAAATAAAAGTTATTAGACCACGTATACCTAGCCCATCAACCTTTTCTGCTAAAAATTCACTGTTTACAAGTAACACATTTATGAATCTACCTATTTTCATAAGATTATGAAATCCAACCATAGCATTCCAATTGTAGGAAAAGCAGTGTTCATATTGGTATCCTTGATGTTTCACTACAAGAAAATTATTTTCAATTTTCCAACGATACCGACCAATTTTAATACAACGATTTTCCACATTGCTTTTCGTAAGCTCTTTCCCAGATATCCAGATATATCTAGTCGATTTTGATTCAATTTTACCAGTAGTTCTACTTGTTTCTTCCCAAGTTTCTTCACAGGTTACTACGTGTAGTATTGTTTTTTTTCTACCATTATCACCATATGTATATTCAACGTCATTAATCCACCTATAAACCTGATTTCTAGCTCCACAATTGTACTTAATTGTATTCTCTGGAGTAAGTCTTATAAGCCCCATCGCTTCTTTCCAAGTATCTTTCATTGATCCTTCCTTGAATACAAGCATAAAATCCCAGCCATAATCACGGCAAATTTTTATTACAGGTCCACAAGCGTAAAGACCATCCATTGTTACTGCAATTTTAAGTTTTGGAAATCTTGCCTTTATTTTTTTAGAAAACCGATAAAAAGCTTTGCGCTCACAGTCTTGTTTATCAGAGCTAACATCTTTATATTCATCGTTGTTTAAAAATTCGCTCATTAATGGTAAAGTTATCCCATTATCAAAAATAACCACTGCCTCTAGCACGTATACATAATATTGTTCTTGTTTTTCTTTACCAACATGTCGCTCCAAACATTCTTGTGACCATTTTTCAGTTCTCATGAATTTCTGAGTGCCATCTATAGCTATGACATATCTCTTATTTATCAAATGATTTTTAAATTTCTTTTTTTTAATAAGTTCTTCAAATAGCACCAACATACTTTCTTCTATTTCTTCCACCTTTATTTTCTCTAAAAGTCTGCTTAATGTATCTGAATGTGGCATAGTTTCAAACTCTGGAAACATAGCTTTCATGTTATCAAAAAATATTGGTGAACTGATTTCTTTATTAGCATTTCTTAATGAAGACATATTATATACAAACATCAATATTCCGTATATCATAAGTACTGTTAAACTATGTTTTGTTTTCTTAGTTTGTCTTGGGTCTTTAATTTTGCTTAAATTTTTAAGAAGTGTTGGTAACAACCTTCTATAAACCTTTAGAGCTGCTTCTGTGGTTTCTTGCCTATCTACCATTTCTTCCTGAGCTTTGTTGTAGCTACATTTTTTATTAGCTATATTTCTTTTTTTTCTATACTCCTGTCTTGAAATAGTAAATCCTTTTGATTCTAATTCTTTAATTTTAAGGTCTTGTTCCTGTTTTCTTTTTTTGTGTCGTTCTTCTGTTCTATTCATCAGGGTTCACCACCTTGCATGGTTTAAGTCCTTTAAGACAATCCTTAAAATCCTTTTGCAGTGGATACATATAGATAGCTTTTGGTGGTAGCTGCATTTCTTTTTTTCTGTCCATTCTGCCACGACCTTTGGTTTCACCTAAATAAGTCCAATTTGAGGCCTTATAGCATGTACCCGCAAATTGAGAAGTATCTACAAATGTCTCTAATAACACTGGCGCATAACAATATTCTCTTAGCCAATCTTTTTGAATTTGCTTTATAGATAAAGCTAATGCTTTGCTTGCTAAATTTTTGATATTAACCCAAGGAAATATTAAAAATCTACTGTTATTCAGTATAAAATGAAGCCTTACATTTTTATCTTCAATATTCCATCCTATCCATTCATCACGTGGTTTAAGTGCCCACGCTGACGCGGAAAATTGAAGACACCCAAGCTTCTTGTCTCCACTTTTAACAAAATAGTACAATCTAGAACCAAATACCTGCCTATCTCCCAACATATGATAATCATTAACATATTTTCTCCATAGTTTCAATTGGGCTCCGGCTCTTGCAATCTCTAATTTTATTGGTTCAAACTCTTTTAAATCCCCTACAATAGAGGATGTATCTATATAAAAGTTCGGTATTATTGATACTGATACTTTTTTTGACTTAATAATTACAGGTGGCAATTCAATAATTCCAGCTTTTTCTAACTCCACTAGAAATGCTACGCATTGAGGTGTTTTGGCTCTTCCAGCTGGCGTAGTCCAGTCTAAAAACTCGCATACAGTACCTGCTAATTCTTTTCTTGATAAATGCGAATATTTTTTTCGTGTCCATTTGATAAGATCTATATCTTCAGATGTGAAATTTCGTCCGGAGGATGCCATAATAATATTGTCCATATTGTGCCCCACCTACCTTTCCAATATTATCATAACATTTGAGCTGTGATGTTGTCCAGGGGCATTTAAGAAAAAGTTTTTCAAAAAAACTTTGTAGCCCTTGCTACACAAGGGCTATATTTTTATGCTTCAGCTCTGGTAAACGCCAAATTATGTTATGGATTTTTAAAAAGACCACAGAGTACTCACCAGAATGTGTATTACAGCTAACATTGCACCAATAACATAATTATGTACATATACTGGGTCAATACTTCTAAATGGAAACATTTTTTTAGCCACTACACTTTGAGCAAGAGCTACTCCATGTATCCTTGAATATAATTCATACTACATAAAGGTATATTTCTAATTTAATTAATTCTACTAAACTTACTTCCTAAGATCTTGCGTATCAATGTAATTATGTGCTGTTAATATAGTAGTAACCATATTTATCGACCAATTGCGTTTTTTTGAAAATATACATTTTTCTCAAAATATTCCACTAGTTTTAATCTGTCATATTCAACATACTGCCTTGATGTAGTAATGTTCCCTTCAAAAATATCTAATATAATATATTGTGCTCGTGGATCTCCATTAAAGGGCATTCCTGCTGAACTAGGGCATATAAATCTTTTCCCATTTACTTCTTCATCCATGAACAAATGATAATGCCCCAAAATACAAACATCACTTCCCATACCACTGGCAATCTGGGCAAGCCCTTTCATATTAGGACTATTATTTTCTCTTTTTAAACTATCAACTACTGTAAAGACTTCAATCCCTGATGGATTATGGCACAAATACATAGAGATTCCTTCCTCTTCTATTAAAATATTCGATGGAAGAGACTTCAAGAATGCTACACGATTTGTACCTAGTTCATTGTATATTTGCTTATTTACTGGATATATCCAATCAGCATTTTCTTCTATTGGAGTTATTAATTCATCAATATTACCCGATATAATTAAATGTTTTTGGTTTTGCTTTTGGTAACGCATTAACAAATCAACAGTTTCATTTGAGCCATAACCTCCAAAAATATAATCACCTAGAAAAAAGATCCTATCTATATCTCTACTATTTATATCCTTCAATACTGCTTCAAAAGCAATATGATTACTATGTATATCAGCAACTACTGCAATTTTCATAAAATACGGCCCTCCCCTGTTTATAAAGATTTTTCACAAAAACAACCTATAATTCTATGGGTTTTTTCAATATTCAGCTATGCTTGTTCAACAAGCAATTTAATATTTTCTTCTGTTGAAAGCAAGTCATTTTGTATACTATTGAACTTTTCTTTCAGTGAACCTATTACACTGTCTACATTGTTTGCAACACGCTTTGCACTGTCTAATGATTCACAAATTTTTGATTGTACAACCCAATCAGATATAAGACCATCAAAAAAATAATCTGCAAATGTTTCGAAAGAACCAATATTTATTTCTATATTCATTATTAAATTCACATCGGATAATTCATTTTGGAATCGTATCAATGCAATTTTTGTATGATGTACATATTCCTTAGCTTCATCAATATGTGAGTGCTTAGCCGCAGTGGCAAGTAAACCTCCACCTAGTATATCCCATGTTCCCCAGCCTTCAGCACTTTCAAGAGAATTTATTACACGTCCAAGTTCAATTTGTACAGCATCACCTGAGGCAATTGCTTCCTTCAATTCTTTCTTTTGTGCTTCAAGGTCAGCTATGTTGTCTATAAGTTGAAGTATCTTTTGAGAATTACCATCATTTAGTTGCAGTATAAACTCTTCTTTGTGCTTCAATACAGTTTCATACTCACAATCTACGCCAAGTAGACTGTTTAATGAGGAGTTATAAGATACAAGTGCCCTCTCTAATGCTAAAACTGATTTGGAACACTCATCATACTTTAGCTTAGCAGAAAGCAATTCTTGCCTCTCATTTTCAAGCTGTTGATGCTTACTCCCAAGTATGGAATAAAATATACTAGTAATACTTAATGATTCAAGTTTTTTAACATCATTATCCTCATCTTTAAGAATATTTTCCAGCGCTAGCTTTCTATCTAATTCTTTTTGTAATGATTCTCTAGTCTGGTTAACCAAACTTTGAAATTTTTTTTTTCTCAATAGTTTTTCTTTGGCATTTATAAGTTCCCTGTTAAGGTCTTCAAACATGCTAAACTTCCTCTCGTCTTATGACTTTTTTGTACACAATATTCTAAAATTTTAACTTATATTCGTATGACTAAAAATAATTTTATAAACTTCAACTTATTTACTATATTCCCTTTTTAAAATTGAATACACTTGTAAATCAACGTAATCGCCATGTTCAAATTCATATTCTCTTAATAATCCTTCTAATTTAAATCCGCATTTTTCTAATGTTTTTTTACATCCTATATTTCTTGGATCGACCTTTGCTTGTACTCTATTATAGTTCTTATTAGAAAAACTAAATTTCAAAAGTTCAGAAATACAATCAGTCATTATTCCCTTGTTCCAATATTCCTTTTTTAGTTTAAATCCAATTTCAATTTTATTATGCTGTCTATCTAAATCAAAAACGCCAATATCTCCAATATATTTATTCGTTTTTTTATCCGCTATTACCCACCTTGCTCCGTTATTTCCTTTAAAAAGACTTATAAACCAATTAATTTCCTCTTCCGCTTCTTTTATATTTATATATGGCTCTATCCCATAATATTTCATAACGTCTTCATCATTTGTTACTCTTAATAATTCTTCTGCATCTTCTAGCGTCGCTTCTCTTAATCTAATAATATGATTTTCAAATATTCCCATGATTTTTTTCCTCCTTAATATATTTCGTGTGTATACGTTAAATAAATTGTATTTATTTATTTTTTCATGCATATTTTCCCACCTCACTTGCAATTCGTTTTTTTCTCTTTCATGAGCATAATTATTATATGATTGTAATACTTCTCAGGTATAGACTTTCTCCACCTCCATTATGCGGTAATTCAATAAATTTCTTTTTCACTAAATACTCATTAGTAGAACCGAAAATTTGATGCCATAGTTCATTTGATATTTCCTTTATATCTAACATATGCCTTATTGATGTCAAATCAGATACATTAATCTCAAAATTTTCAAAAAATTCTCTCACCACTGGATATAATTCCAAAAGTATGGTATCTGATATATCCTCAATAATTGTCTTTTCGCTTGAATAAAATAATGGCACATTTATTAATATAGATTTATTAACCTCATTTATATCAGCATAACCAAGTTCGTTTAGAATACTAACCAAACTTTTTTCCTTCACTGTCAGCTCATTGCACTTAGCATCTTTGCTAATTACATTAACTATTAGCTCTCCGCACTTTCTCGCAATTTCTTTATTCATGTCATCTATAATTGTGTTATATCCTATATTTAAGTCATGAAAAGGAGTTTCATTGTCAATACCCTTTTGTATAAGTCTAAAAAATCTGTACATGTCCTTACTTGAATCATTTGAATGTCCATACCAATTTAATCCATAGCTGCTATAACTATTACGAATGTATATTAACTTACTGCTTGGGAGATCTACTGTTTTGATATCCTCATAAGCTACTCTAATATAAGTTCTATCATCAGGCTGTAATTTTGATGTAGAAAAAATATTCCTTTTAGTAAAAAAAGCAAGGGCAGTGTGGTCAAAAATATCTTCACAAATTATATGATAAAGTATTCTTTCTTTGCTGTGATACTTTGAACATTCTAAATTTAATAATTTTTGGTTAATAACATTACTTAAAGATATTATTTTGTCCCCAATTACTTGACCTATATTACTTAAATACCCCTTCATTTTTATAACATCTTCTTCTAAAAAAACAGGGAATTTTATTCTAAATGTATCATCCTTCACTTCTATTGCATTAATCAATTGAAGGTTATTAATTGTATCATCAAGTTTTTCCTCACTCATATTTAGAATTTTAACTATCTCATATTTAGATATTGAAAATGGTTCATTTGACGCAATTAAATATAATATTTGAGGTGCATGGTTTTTATTACATATATAGTCTGGATTATAATTGCCGTAATTACCATCCTCCCCAAAATAGTAAAAATTCAGTTTCTTGTTTTTCATATTCACTATCCCCCAATATTACTATTGTTTGTTTATAACTTTTGAACACTCTATCTTAATATCTCTTAAAGCTGCTTAGGTATTTCCACTAACATATTGTGTTGATGGCAAAATTTTGTTATACGGAATTTAGACACTACACTTTGAGTAAGAGCTACTCCCTCTATCCTTGAATATAATTCATACTATATAATAATTGCGGTGTAAAATAAGAATATTGAGTATTAAAAGGATTTTGCTTCTTTCAAGAGTTCATTACCATCTAATAAGCATTTATCATTTAAATTGCCAAATGAAATACTTAGAATTAACTTATCATCTACAATATATTCAGCAACAAATAATCCGCTCCCTATATCTTTAGTCATACCTAACTTCTTGATAATTTCTTCATATGCCATATTACTCTTTATTTCTTTCAGTGTTTTTGAAGGTATATTTCTAATTTTATTATGTGAAGAAAGTAATTCATAATATGAGGATTCCGTTGATGGTTTTTTCGTAATTTCGGTAGTATTATCTTGATTCATAACTATACTTCCTTTAGATTTTATGTATGATGTAAAAACAACCAGGAAGCATAAAATGATACTAATAATAAATAGTGAGTGCCTATTTTTCATTATATTCCCCCTTGCCTTTAAAGTAACTAAAAACTATAGTTCTCTTATATATTTCTATGAATTAATTCACCAGTAACAAACTAGAAGCGTATTTGTTCTAGCATCTAGTTTGCCAAAGTGCACAAATATTAAATCACCTACAGTAACATTTAAACCAGATTCTTCAAAGATTTTACCTTTCTTTAAACATAAAATCTCTTACGCTTTATGATAAAATTGTGTCTCAATAAAACCAAATCTAAAAACTCTTAATCAATTACTCTTTTTCTCTAAAATTTCAACTAAAGTTTCTAATTCCCACTGCTGAGAATCTTAGTGAAACTTCGCTTGGTTTCGCAGGTGTAGCTTGGCTATATTTTCAAGTCAATCTTACAAAAATATGCGCCAGTCTTGAACTCAAAATCTATAGTATTAACAGTATAGAACAAAGAAACAGCAGTAATAATTATTAGTACCATAGAAGCAACTAATATATTTTTTTATAATTAATTTCCAATAAACCTAAATCAAAAAAAGTATTACAACTGCGCTAACTAAGACAGTTTAGTCAAGTGTGAAGTATCATTTAATATTCTTAATACTCTTTGATTAAACCTACCTTCTAATAACATAGAAATACTTGCTGGTGAAGCAGAAAAAACTGTATGATTTAACATTTCTGGTGTTAATTTTAGCCACCATGCTATTATGTATGATAAAGCACATCCATGTGTAACAATAATTAAATTCTTTCGATTCAAATTATAAATATCTTCCATACATTTGCTAACTCTTAGAAAAAACTGTCTCCAAGTCTCTCCACCTAAAAATGCTTCATGGTCTATATTAAAACCTTCTTCTGGCATAGGAATTTCATTTTCTTTTACCCAATCCTTTGTTTTCCATGCTGCAATACCATTATTAATTTCTCTTAGTCCAAAATCTTCTATTACTCCTAAGTTTAAATAATTATCAATAATATCAGCCGTTTGTTTTGCTCTTAATAAATCTGATGAATACAAGGTATATTCTTCCGTACTTATTTCATTTTTCAATTTTGCACCAAGCAAATTAGCCTGTTTTCGTCCTAAATCAGTAAGCGGGGTGTCTGTCCACCCGCCTGTCAAGTTATTGATATGATGTTCTGATTGGCAATGCTGAATTAGTATGATTTTTCTCATCTTTTACCTCCCTTGTATAGATTGAGCGTTCACGGAAACTCCTTAGCTCCTTTGTTTACTCAGTTTTAGTATCATTAATTTTTGTTGATTCCCCCACTTTTTTTTGCATAAAACACTTCACAAGTTTGTGAAATTTTGCGACCTTCCGCTTAAAGGCATGTTTTAATAGGAGGATTATTTCATGCTTAAAAATTGGAGCTCTCATGTTTCTACAAAGCTTTTCCTAAAAAAGTTATAGAACTTAACCCTTCTATCTCTAAGTTGTATTGCTTAGACTTAGATATTCTTAGAGGAATAAAAATAATGTCCATACTTTTGGCCATGATAAACAACATGGTATTTAGAAAACACTTCGGGCTCTTGATAAACCAGCTTAATATTATTTGCTAAATCAATATATTTACTACTAAATGAGTTAGATGATACTACACTTTTATATGAAAAATAATATTCAACGCATGTCGTTTATTAAATGCTCCACTTCACATTAACCATATATCAATATTATGTAATATTGTATATAGGTTATTTTATAACAGCAGTAACAATATTATTACACAATTCTATATATGAAATACCACTAGCCAAAGCTTCTTGTGGAATTAGACTTGTAGGTGTCATCCCCGGAAGTGTATTAGCTTCAAGACATATAAATTCACCACTGCCATCTAAAATAAAATCCATTCTTGAATATGTCCCTAGTCGTAAAATTTCAGATATTCTTAACGCTAAATTTTGAACTCTATTTGTATCATATTCCGAAAGAGTTGCAGGACATATATCTTGAGTTAATCCAGCTTGGTATTTATTCTTGTAATCATAGAATCCTTCTTTTGGTATTATTTCTATTACGGGCAATGCCTTACCTTGTAATAAACCTACAGAAAACTCACTACCCAATATCATTTTTTCAATAAGTATACTTGATTCAATTTTGTTAGCTATAGTAATTGCTGTTTCGAGCTCTTCAATATTATGAACAATTGATACCCCTATGCTCGATCCTGCACTACAAGGTTTAACTACACACGGCAACCCAATTCTTTCAAGAATATATTCTGTTGATATTGAATTTTTATTGAAAATTAACCATTGAGCTGTAGGAATACCTGCCTTTTGTAACAGTTTCTTAGTTAAATCTTTATCCATTGCAAGGAGGCTTCCGATATATCCAGTCCCAGTATATTTAATTCCCATTACATCAAAAGTTGCCTGTATTTGACCATTCTCACCCATTGCGCCATGTAGTGCTATAAAAACAACATCAGCAAACTGACAAAGTGCTAATACATTTTTTCCTATAAGAGAATCCCCATTGTTACTTTTTTTCTTTATTTCATTTAAATCAGGCTCTGTATTTTTAATCTTATAATAATACGGTTTTCCAGTTATATTATCTTCAAATAAATTTTCAAATTCACTTTCACTTACTAGTAAACCTTCATATACATCTAATAATAAAACACTATGACCAGCTTCTCTAAGAGCATTAGAAATTTGACTTCCAGAAGATAATGAAACATCTCTTTCTGGACTTAATCCACCTGCAAGTACCACAATTTTCACAACTTCACCTCATAAAATATTTATTTTTAACTTTGATAAAAAGAATTTTTTTTCTGAAATATGTTTTTTAAAAGAATTTATAAAAAAATATACTTGTGACACATAGTTTACAATTGTCCAACAATATAAGAATGTTTTCGTTTTAATAATTAAATTTTCTTACCAAGTCTTTTATTAAGTTCCCAAAGTGCTACCTTATTTCCGCTTTTTTACTAAGTATTTAAAACGAAAAATGTTCTATTTCATTCCAATAAGTGAAATTAAGCCATTAGCCAAAGTCTCTCCCCAACACAAATAATCATGTCCACTTTTAAATTCTTCAAAGGCAACAGTATATCCTTTGAATATTAGCACATCTCTTAAGTTTATATTTGTATCAATCATTCTATCTTTAGTTTCAAGAACCCCTACATTTAAGTAAAACTTAAGCGGTAATTTACCTATTGCTTTAAATTGATTACTCATCCAACAATTACTGTCATCACATTCAAAGCCTTCCGGCTTATACCAATAAGAACCAGACTGAGAAAGTACCTTTCCAAAGATTTCAGAATGTTTTAATCCTAAATAAGTTGCTGTTAATCCACCTAAACTTAGTCCTCCAATTATAGCTTCATCTGCTTTATTTGAAATGTTGTACTTATCTCTAACCCATGGAATTAACTCTATAACTATAATATCTGTAAATGCAGTACTACACTTTAATTCTTCAACCCTAGTCTCAGTTGAATCAATGAATATTACAATTATAGGTGGTATCTTTTTATCAGCTATTAAATTGTCCAATAATTGTACTGCGGATAGAACATTAATGTACTCATCGCCATCAGTCAAAACTAGAAATCCATAAGGTTTATTCTTTTGACTATATTCATGAGGTGTGTAAATTCTAATTCTACGAGGATTTTCTAAATTTTCACTTTTAAATTTATGTTCCTCTAACTTTCCTTTAGGCACGTTATTTCTTTCTTTAACCCAGATATGTTCCTCCGCGTTTAACATTACTGAATAAGATCTTAACTTATCTTCTTTTCCCTTATCATCTTTAAAAATTGTTATATTTCTATTGAATCTATCATATGCTAAATTTTCAAATCGTTTCTCCCAATCATCATCAAATGAATCGTTTGCAGAAAAATAATATCTAAAACGCACATCATTTCTCACCTTATAAGTTATATGCCACAAATTTGTTTTCTTAAGTCTTTCCATTTTGTTCTCTAATAAATTTTCCAATCCTACTGGAGGTATAAACACTACATTTTCATATTCTTCATCAGCTTTATAAACAAAGGTAACTAAGTCATTTTCAAGATCACAATCTAATTTCTCTATTAATGGAGTACCGTTATTTTTATTTGCCACAAAAATTCTTCCATCGCCTGATTATTTACTTGCTGAAATTTTTCTTCTAACTTCATAATTATTTTACTCTTTAACAAAGTTTTTTCCATAGTAAATCTTTTCCTCCTCGCAAATTTACACATTACTATATAAAAATAGTCCACTACCAAAGGCGAATGGAAATATTTTATAGTTGAAATTATATTTATAGAAAGTATTTTTACATTTTTATAAGTTCATAATTTACCTTAAAACCGAGGTATGTACAATTAATATTAGGATTATCAATTTCATAATAAGAATAGCCAGGGAACTCTTTATCTAATGATCATTTTCCTAGGATGTTCATTCTCTTATCCATCAACTCCTTATTGAATAATATACAAAAATTACGAAATAAATGTATTTTCTCTTACATTCGGCAATGAACTGTAAATTGACTTTCCAATCTTTTTCTCAAAATATTGTTTAATTTCAAAAGTTGATTCCCATCTTCACAAATACAAAATTTTCTCGTAAAGTTTCTTCGTCATCTCGATATGAAAATGATACTATTTCATTATTAGCGTCTCTACTGAAAGTCGTGCAATGATAAGGAATATAATTATTAGGTGCACTTATAAAAGTATCTCTGATTGCTGGTGTATAATATAAATCCAACGCATTATTATGGCGATTCTCATTACTTATAAATAATTTTTGGTTATCAACCATAACATTATATGAGACGCCAAGTTTTTCACAATAATAGCTTCCCTCGTATACCTTTAACTCAGAATTATCGATTTTTTCTCCACAGAAAGGATAAAACGTTCTGTCAACTTTTCCGCTGTGTAACTGAATACCCTCTGGTATATGTTTATTATTTTCTACTACTGTATATGTTTTGCTTTTATCCACTGATTTAAAAACACCATCACCATAATAAAAAATTTTAGTACTATTTCCTAAATAATCGTCTACATAGTAAGTATCCTTCTTTTTTCTTATGTTCCATATGCAACTACTGATTGGATCCATATATTTTCCTGATAAGTCCAAATCAAATTCCACTTGATTGATATTTGTTTCAGCTGACTCATTCTCGTCCTCACTGGCTTTTTCATCCTCATAACCAATTAATAATTTTAGAATACCATGCGTTAATCCGCCATCCTCATTACAAACATCAATATCATGAAAGAAACCCGTATGATTTCCAAAAACAATCACATAATTTCTTTTCTGGCAATAGTGCATAATATGCACTATAACCACCCGCACATCCTCCATGCTGTATTAACTTATTACCATAAAATTTGCCAAGGAACAGGCCACAACCATATCCGCATTCTTCCCCATCATTTAACAATCCAGATGTTATCAATACTTCTATAAATTCTTTTGAGGATTTTCCTAGAATATTATTATGAAAATTTTTATCCCATAAATAAAAATCGCGTACAGTTGTCCATAACTGACCAGCACCAGCAACTTCTACATTCTCTTCATTAATGGAAATTGTGTCATGCATTGAACAATAACGTTCATAACTGTCATTAAAATGCACATAATCATAATTTGAATATCCAGATGCTCTATTTTTAATGATTTTTGTACGATCATCTCTGATAAAAGTATTATTCATACCTAATGGTTTAAATATATGCTCTTCTGCATATTGGAAGTAAGTTAGATATCGTAATTTTATTACCACAATCCTTAAGCTGAGGAAATATACTCTTGATATCTTGATCTAATGATAATTTCCCTTCTTCTATCAGCAAAGCGATACAAGTTGCTGTAAATTGTTTTGCAATAGAACAAACATGAAATACGGTATTCCCATCAATTGGGATGTCATAGTCTAAGTTAGCCACACCATACCCTTTGCAAAATATCAATTGACCATTCTCAACAACTCCAATAGCGATCCCTGGATAGTCCTTCCTATCATACTTTTTACACATTTCATCAATTTTAGTTAATATATTAAATGTTGCCATTATATTTTTCACCCCTGATTAATTTTTTCACATAACTTAAAGCTTCATTAATATCTTTAAAATATTTATGATTCAATTGTTTTTTTCTTTATAATAACTTACAATTTTAACCCAACTAATGATAATTATAGCATATTACCTCATAAAACACATGTATTTTTTGTTATACATGAAAAATACTTACATTTTAAGCGCCGTATTATTGGTACTTTCATTTTCAATAGTTAATTCGCATTTTGCTTATTCTTCAACAAACTTCCTACACACTTGTTCTATTTCCTTTTATAAAAAATATCTCAGCTATCCATACATTTTTGCATTAAAAAGACACCCTCTCCGGTGCCCTTAATTTTATTATTTTATTATTTTATTTTGTAGTTGTGTCGCCATAACAACTAAAAACGCCACAAACTTTTATTGTTTGTGACGTTTTATATGAAAAGTGTGCCACAGCTCTTTAATAACAAACTATATTATCTTAACTTTTATTTATCTTAATTTTTGCGTTTATAAATCAAAGATATTGGACCATCTTCGAAACCTAAAATTCTATAGAAGTCCTCATTTCTGATACTTCCCCTTAACATGTAGGTAACTTGTTTGCTACTATCTACTATCTTATTTATTAAAACCTTACCAATACCTTTTCTTCTGTATTTCGAATCAACTACTACATTATTTATTTGTCCATTAAATACATAATCAGTTGTACACCTGGCAAATCCAACCATTATTTCTTCATCCCATGCGGTAACTACTATTTGAGAATTTTCTACCATGGCTTTTAATCTATTAATATCCTCAGTTTTATCATTCCATCCCACCTCATTAAATAAAGTTTTTAACTTTTCATAATCAACTTTTTTATCTGCATGATACATAATCATAGTATAACTTCCTTCCCTCGCTTAATTTTAAAAAACATGGCTTTTCCTTTATATTGAATAGCTAAAAATCACTAACCGCGTAAGATAATTTCTCATAGATTGGTAATTGTTATCTGCTCCAGAGGTCTACAAGAGGGTAAATCTCCTTCTGAAGTCGTTAATTTCAGCTCCCCAGGAGGTGATTTAATCCGTATAAAATAAATGTCATGAAGTCAAAAGGTTATAACTTGAATTGATTTCCTTTATCATTGATTTTGCATTTTTATAGGATAATAAAGCTTCTTTTATAATTTCAGCATATTGGATAGGAACATTAGAATATGCCCACTCTCCACCCTCTTTTTTAGAATATATTGCTCCTTCTTTAAGATAATATAAAACTCTACAAAGGTTAAGGATAATATATATAGGTGAATCGAGTATTTCTTCTTTTGCATTTACAACATCATTTATGATTGATTCTAAGTAATATCTTGGCGGAACAGGCTCAAATATATCATTTATTGGTTTTCCAAAAACACAAATACCTCTTGAAATAGTAATTGTAATGTGCGCAGCCAAATCGAGATCTTCTCCGTTTTCACACATGTAACTATAATCATGTTGATATTTTTCTTTATGAGCATTTGAAAAATGAAAAATAAATTGTGTGGGATTCTTGAAGCGGAGAAAGTATTTAATAAATATTGCAGTTCACTTAAAATATCGTGTTGCCGACATTCCCCTACCTAGTGCGACTGCACTTGGGTGGGGGAATATACCTTGGCGATGGGTTAACCGGCAACCTATATATACATTATAAGTCATAAAATTACACATTGCTATATAAAAATAGTCCACCAGCCAAGGCGGACGGCAACATTTTGTTATGGGTCGTTTTAGCAACTATACTTAGAGAAAGACCTAATCCAGTAATCCGTGCTTATGGTTCATACTACATAATAATTGTGGTGGAATATATGAAAAATATAAATATGCATACTTATGTACTGCTAAGTTTAAACTATATTAATATTTTTCTTCTCCTGAAATTATAAAATCAGCCCTATCTTGTGGTTTTTGTTCATGAAGATATTTATCCTCTTCATTCATCCACTGTTCCCAAAAGTCAAGGGCATTTGAACCATCTCTTTCTAATCCTCTCTTTAAACGGATTTTTCTATTACATTCTACAAATATCTTAATGTCATATTTACTAAATAATTCATTACTTAGAGAGTAGACACCTTCAACTATAATTAGTCTATTAGGTTGGACTGTATGCCATTCTGATAACTTATCTAATACCCAATCATACTTTTGATATTTTGATTCCTTTCCACTAATAATCATATTAATAACCTGTTGATTTAATCTTTTGATATCATAATCCGCTGCCACTTCTTTATCACATATTCTACCCTGTACCCTTTTACTAGACGGTTTATAGAAATCATCCATGTGTATTATTTGGACACCAACATACTTTAAACCAATATACTCTGCTAAAGTACTCTTTCCTGCTCCACTACAACCATCAATGGCAACTATACAAAAGGCTTTTAACAAATTAACTTTTTCAATTTTATTTAAAATTTTATTCATTCTCTTACCCATCAACTCCTTAGTGAATAATATACGAAAATTATGAACTAAATGTATTTTTTCTTACATTATGCAATAAACTGTAGATTTACTTTCCAATTTTTTCTTCAAAATATTGTTTGATTTCAAAGGTTGATCCCCATCTTCGTATTTTATATTCGTTAATTCCACATCTTAATGCTAATTCTCATAACCCACATTTCTTATAAATTTCAGTAATACAAGGACTTTTAGTTTCTATATAACTATCGATATCTGTTGGATACTTTATTGCTGCTTGTAATTTAATTACACTATATTTTTCCCTATCTTCCTTGTGTGTTCTCAAATAATTTCGAAAAGCAATGTGCCTTTTTAACTCCTCTGAATCTCGTGGGCAAACGTATAAATGATGAGTCATAAACTCATGCTTTTCACTATATCCAAAAGCTTCTCTATTTTTATTCCTAAATCTCCTTCATGATAATAGCCTGAATTTTTCAGACGAGATTTAACATCTTTAAATGTATCATAGCTTTCAATAATAACATCTATATCTATAATTGGTTTAGCGGGTAACCCTTCTATCGAAGTGCTTCCTACATGTTCAATTGCAAGAACACTGTTTTCAAGTGCTTTTTCTAAATACAATTTTATTTTTTGAAATTCATTATTCCATCTAGAATCATATGGAACAACAATAACTCTTTTTGTTTTCATTTGGTTACCTCCAATATAAAGCTAATATAAATATTCTTTACTTTGTAAAAGTTCACAACAATGTCTCAATAAAATCAAATTTAAAAACTTTTAAGCTGTCACTCTGTTTATCTAAAATTATGCATAACGTTACTATTTCCCAACGCTGAGAAGCTTAGCGAGACTTCGCTTACTTCGCAGTTGTAGCTTGGCTATCTTTTCAAGCCAAGCTGAATGGAAATTTTTTGTTATCTGATGAGATATGTTCTTCGCTTATTTTAATTGATATCTCTTACCCTTCAACTTCTTATTGAATAATATAAAAAAAATACATATGAATACAATCAAATGTTGTTTATATTTTTGTAATCAATGTGTTTTTAACCAAGAACTTACCATCAAATAGAATTGGTATTCCTTCTCCACTCCATATTGAACCTTCGACCACTTTCATAGCTTGAATATGAAGATGAGGAAATTCAGTAAGACCGGAATTACCTACATTAGCTATATGTTGACCTTCATTTACAAAATCTCCAACTTTTACTTTTATACTATCCCTTTGAATATGTCCAATTACAATATTTATTCCTTTACTCTGAATAACGATGTTGTTACCCACATTGTATGGATGGTTGCCTGAAAAAGGCTCCTCAGTATCTCTATTGTCTACTACTTCAATAATTGTTCCATTACAAGGGCTATATATAGCTTCTTTATATATAGCATATTTTTCTATTTGTTTTGGCAATATATTTTTCGCAAAACTTCCAATAGAATTAAGTTTCACAATATCTGTGGCATATTGCATTGACTTATTAACATTATTTTTTGTATGCGAAGAACCGGCAAAATGATAGTTAATCAAACTACATTTTTTGCTATTGCCACCTTCAAATACATAATATCTTCCACTTTTAAAAGGAAACGCAAGACTTATTGCAGTCCCATTGTAAGATACTGCAGTTATTGACTTTATTATAAAATGTATCATGATACCTGTAACCAACAAGTAAATAAAAATAAAAAATCCATTATTATATACAAACTTTGTAACATTTTCTTCGTATATAAACGGTAGTGTTGCCATATCTGAAATTGATAAAACAGAAACTATAACATATAAAATTCCAAATAAATACCTTAAATAGTAACAAATAAAGCCCCAATAACCTATAATAAAGATTAGTAGCATATATAAACCACAAATTACTATCTTCATTAACCATATTAATTTACTGCTATCTTGTCCAATTAGAATCCATCCTAAAAAAAATAAAGGTATTACTATTATACTCATAAAAAAGAAAGCTAAAGCTGTTATACGATTTACTTTCATATTCTACATCCTTTCAAAGTTTAAATATATATATTTTTTACCATGGTCTTAAGGTGAGTTCTATGTTAATACGCAAAACCTTACTAGAATAAATGCGTACTATCACTTTTTTATTAGCGGAACTAAAATATCCGGTGCGTAGTCTTTTCTATATTTCTAACGCTAAATGAATTTTATTCATTTTTGCATCTTTTAATTCTGGCTTAGCTTTACAATACCATTTATATGCTAGTTCTAATCCCTGGTATAAATCAATTTGTGGCATATATAATCCATCTGCTTCAGCTTTTTTTGTATCTAACAAATATGTAACATTCCTAAAAGGAAAATATTCTCTTGCACTTATATTTATTTTTCTATTATCCACTTTCTTTATATTTACTTTTCTATTCACTACCTTCATAGTTGTTTCAACTAACTGTTGCCAAGTTACTAACTCGGGATGAGTTACATTATATGCTTGTCCTACTGTTTTATCTTTATGTATAGCACTTTCAAATATTTTAACTAAATCGCTTATATATACAAATTGTGTCTCTTGATTTCCATTTGGTATAGGAACATCTAACCCCTTGGTTACCCTATCAAACAAATAGGTTTCTCTATATAAATTATTATCTTGTCCATATATGTAAGTTGGTCTAAATATAGTTATAGGAAATTTTCCATCTTTCCATAGTCCTAATAAATAGTCTTCAGCTTTCTTTTTATCTAATCCATAGCTTCCCCAATTTGCATTTTCACCTCGTGTAAATTCTTCTGTAACCATCTCATCTGAAGGTATATACACTGACCCAGAACTGCAAAATACATATCTTTTTAAATTCTCTTTATTTAAAATTCCAATTAATTTTTGCATATCTTTCATTTCATATGCTGAGGTGTCAAAAATATAGTCATATCTTTCATTTGAAATATTTACTTTTAAATCTTCAATTGATTTTCTATCACCTTTTAAATGTTTTCTAATTCCATCATATTTAAGAGGCTTAATCCCTCTTGTAAATATATCCACGATATATCCTTTTGATATCAAATATTTTGTCAATGAACTGCTTACAAATTCAGTTCCACCCATGACTAAAAATTTCATACTTTATTCTCCTCTTTAATAAAAAATTACTCTTAACATTGCTTTTGACAACGTTCATGAACCTTAGCAAGACGCGCTTAGTGAAAAAATGTGCCTTGCTGGCAGTAGAATGATAACATATATATAGATTGCATTAGAATAATATTCCGATATAGTGATAAATGTTATTCTGTACTACACAATAGTTAAATACCATACTATGCATTTAAATCAGATTTCAGTATGGAATACAATGCTAAGTCATAAAAACATCCATTCTTATTGATTTTTACCTGCCTCATAATGCCCTCAAACTTCATTCCAGCCTTTTGCATCACCCTACCTGACGCTGGATTTAGAGTGTTATGTTTAGCTTCTATTCTGTTTATACCAATCTCTTTAATCATATAGATGATAACAGCTTTTAAAGCTTCCACCGTAATCCCTTTTCCCCAGAATAACCTGCCTATATTGTATGCAACATCACATGAGTAGTATTTATCCTTCAAACTCATTAGAGAAATTTGACCAATTATTTCACCAATTTCTTTTAATTCAATTGCCCAATTGTAGCAATTATCATATGCATAAGTATTAATCCAGTCTTTAACAACTTGCTCTGTTTCACTCAATTCGCTATGAGGATCCTTGCTAAAAAATTTAAAAACTTCACTATCAGTTGCCCAATTCTTATACATATATTCCGCATCACTCAGTTTAAATCTACGCAATATAAGCCTTTCAGTTTCTATTTGCTGTGTACCCTTATGCGTTAACATTTTTATTACTCCTTTTTATAAATACCTCTTATTTCGCCTTAATTATAAATGATAATGCCGTTGCAGTTGGTGTAAATAGATGTAATATTCAAACATATGTGTCTATACATAGATATAAATTTTTCTAAGTCTTAATCCTCCTTTTAACCATTAATTCCGTTTATCTCAATAAATTAGACTATGTTTAAGCACGATGTTGTTAATATGACAATTTTTAAAGGAAGTCATTATAACTTCCTTTAATTTACATTTTACGAGTATTATGAAGTAGTTTGTTTTATCAAAACAATTTGTTCTTTTTTGTTATTCCATTCAATTTCCACTTTTAAACTATCTTTATTCTTATATTTTTTTATGTTTCCATTTATTTTATCATCGTTGTCAGTTTGTATAATTAATCCACCAACTTTATCATGACTTTCAGTATATTCACCTATTCCGTTACTTGTATTTCCTGATATCCACTCTGTTACAAATTTAATTTCCATAGGTTTTTTGTCATTACCTAAGTATTTTATAAGGGTTTTACAAGTTCCACCTGTGTTATATTCAACACTGGCTTCCCATTCATTCCCTTTCCCTGCATAAACTAATTTATTAGTATTGTTGCTATTACAAGCAACAGTTGTCAAAACTAAAATAGTATAAATGATTATACCAATAAATTTTTTCAATATTTACGCCACCTTTCATAAATAAATTACTCCGCCATATTATATCCTCATTAAATTATACAACATATTAATATGATTATTCAAATATTTAACATAATTATATATAAATTGCTTCTCTAATTTTAAAATCCTTTAATTTTGTATCAGAATGAGACTTGTGTGACTGGACTAATAAATATTTGCTTTTTACAGTATCCTTCTGTATGCTTCATTCTACCGTTACAGATTAACTCTGTCACAATGTTTCCTACCCTATCAATCGCACATAGTGCACAAACTTGCTGTTTTGATATACCTCTTTTTCTTTTTTCAAGCGGACTACTCATGTTGCTCTTAACTCCACGTCTATGAGGTTCTCGTGGCATTATAAAAGTGGTGCTTTTCTTATGATTTCCTTTAAATGACTCCCTAAAAAATGCCTCGTCAACTTCTATAACTCCACCAACATGACCAACACCCATATATACTCTGATAGCATCTAAAAACTTATGCCTCCAATAAAAAGATGTAGGTACACTAATCTCAACTATCTCTACACATTTCCTTATGGAATAACCATTAATCATACATTTAGAATATAATATCCACTTTTTAATGTATTTTTTGCTATTGTAGCATGGTGAACGTGTAAAGTCAGTGAAGGTCTTTCGGCATGACTTGCATATATATCTTTGTTTACCTTTGAACTTTCCATATCTTGATACTTTATCATATCCACAGCAAGGGCAGACCTTTCCCTTGGAAAACCTATCTTCGTTTGTAACCTCAGTAGCAAATGAACCTAATACAATAACTTCTTCAAGGTAGGCTAATATTTCTTCTTGTCCTGTTGTTCCTAACGCTTCTAAATCCTTTTTTACAGAGTATACACTCGGCATAATAAGACCTCCGTAATCCTCCATATAGTCTTATTATACCGTATTATTTAAATATATACAATTTTAACATCTTTATTAAACATAGCCATAAATTAAAGTATATACTATAAACCTAATTTTACATCCGAATTTTCAAAGTAGATTTTGTTGTCAAAAACAAGTCCTATTCCTATCAATCTTCCATCAATATCTTCAATAACAAATTCATAAGAACCATAATCTGTTCTTCTTGGTTCTTCTACCATTTTAACCCCTTTTGAAAAAAATTCCTGATAAATCATGGTTACTCCGTCAATTGTATCGGGGTCTATGTAAACGTAATAGCCTACGCCATATCTTTTTGCATTTGACTCCACTTTTCCAAATTTTGATTGTACAATCACTAATTCAATCGAATCCCTGTATATAGTTGCAAAGTTGTCAATTTTATCATAATGTTCTGCATACTTAAATCCAAGTTTTTCAACATAGAAGTTTACTGTCTTTATAATATCTTCCGAAATTAATACTGGACATATATTTGCTAATTTTACATTTTTCATAAAAATAATCCCCTTTATATTTATATCTTAAGAATACAAATTGGAACTTTAGTCACATCATAAAATTACAGGCTGCTATATAAATATTATGCTCATTATCTCACAGTAATTTTTCATATAGTCTAAACCAGTTCAACCCGTAGTTTCCAAGTCCCAAGTCAACTGTATCAATATATTTAAAACCACATTTTTCATACAGCCTAATGGCAGGGATATTATCTTCGTAAACATCCAACCTGATTGATTTAGCTTGGGACTCAATGCTGTGTTCAATAGAAAAGTCCATTAATGCTTTGCCTACACCACATTTCAAAAATTTTGGATGCACTACAAATGTATATACAACAAAAATATCTGCATAGTCAAAATCAAATCCCCATTTAGCTTTATAATATTCAGCTTCAGGTTCATGGCCTAAAATAACAGAACCAACAATTTTTCCATTATGTTTTGATACATAGAGATTGCCATGTTTAACTCCATCAATTGCATTTTGCCGAACAGGGTATATACCCTTTTTCCACCCAGGATAGTTTACTCCTTTTGCCAAGTGGCCATTTAAATCGTTATAAAGCTGTTCTAATTCACCAATATCTTTTGCTTTTCCTAATTCAAAAATGATATCCATATGTGTATCCCTCCAATTAATAGTAATCGTAATAACCTACAACTGTGTCTTAAAAGATCATTCCAAAATCCCGTTTCTTGATACCGTTTTTTCAACATCAGTTCAGCCTAATATTCTACCCTTGTGATTCAAAATTACTAGTATTTGAGCATTTTCTGTAGAACCTACAGTATATTTAATAAATCTAATGATTTAGTAATCCTATAATCTTCTTTATAAGGAATCGATCTTGGTAATATATATTCATCTGTAGCAATCCAAGCACAATCCATTCCTATCTGCTTAGAGCATAATACATCAAATGGTTGATCTCCTACATAAAGACAGTTTTTTGCTTCCAAAGCAAGTTCATCAAGGAGAATTTGCATTATACGTATGTTTGGCTTTGCTACACCAACAATATCTGAAATAACTATAGATTCAAAGTGTGGAGCAAGACCGCATGTCCTTAAATAATCCATTAACCAAGAATAATGATTTGATACAATAGCTAGACGATATTTGCTTTTCAGCACGGTTAAAACATTAATGACGTCAGGAATTATTGTCATTTCTTGTTTTGGCATATGTATCTTACTTAAGTCTATCAAATGCTTTTTATTACAGATGTTTTTGTTAGTAACACATAATAGTGCAGCTTTATCTAACAAGGCATTTAATTCTTCATCAGACATATGTGGCTCTCCGCATTGCTCTTTTAGAGTTTGTTCTCCTATAGACCAATTTACTACTCTTGAAATTTCTTTTGCTTTTTCTTCAGGAACTTCGAAACCAAGACCTCGTAACCTATCTCCAAAAATCCGAGCATAATTTGGACTATACTCAACAAGTGTATCACTAACATCAAATATTATGGCTTCATATTTCATACATAATTACATCCCTTCCATTAGATTAAGAACATAGTATTTTTAAATTCCACGTGCAATGCAACACTCAAAGCCTATTAACCAAAATAATCCCCTACATAAATATTCGCGAGTTATATAAAAACTTTCTTCAGTGTTTTAGATCATGTTCCTTGTTGCCGACGTTTCTGAACCTTAGCTCGACGCGCTTGGTGAACGAATGTGCCTTATCGTTGGTTTATGATTTTTTGGGGTTAAACCATACTTGAGTATATGACGATACCTTATAAAATCGCTCTCTAGCCAAGGCGAACCGCAACAATTTGTTATACGTAGTTTTAGCTACCATGCTTTAAGCAAAATCTACTCCAGTTATCATTAATCAATTATTTAATAATATTTTTTAAAACACTTAATAAGTTCTCACTACTTTCTATCATAGGAAAATGACATGAATTTGATACTATTTCAATATCAATATGCTTCTGAATAATTGGATTTATACCCAATTGACTTATTACTATTTCTTTATTATTAATGCCTCTATCACCATATATGAAATGAATATTGCTGTTCGCCTTATTAATCATCCAAGTTAAATCTAAATTTTGAAGTTTATTTCTTAAAATTGGTGAATAGTATTTAGATTCTTGATTTAGCATATTTGTAACGTTTTCTTTTATAGTATCATTCGTATCTTCCATTAATAAGTTCTGAAAAAATTTCGCAGGACTTGTTATATAAGATTCAATTAATACAATATGTTTTAAATTTAAATTTTTTAAAGTAGAAAGATGTAACGCTATTAAACCTCCCATACTATGTCCAACTATAAAATCATAATATTCATCTTCAATAATAAAATTATCTTTTACCCATGTTGAAAAATCAGAGATATTATTAAAATAATTAGTTAAATTTGTTGGCCATTCTATAAACTTTATGTTATTTTTATCATCGCGGAAACTTTTCTCGATATTTTCCCATATCCACGGCTTACATCCATACCCACATAAAAATAAACCTTTCATACCATTTTTTCTCCTTTACCTTTAAATAGATTTTAATTAAATCATTTTTATCCCGCAGTAATTTATTTAAAAATGTTGGATGTAATCCTGCATACATCTCCATGTCATAATCAAGTTGTTTCTGTTGTATAAGTTTACCACCTTTATTTAAGAATTGTATCTTGATACAATATAAATGCTCCCACAGTTTTAAACGCATTTAAAACGCTTAGATCAAACATTTTAATATCCCCCCTATTTCTTTTAAATCACTATTTTTTATGCGGAGTTATAACTTACATAGACATTTTCTTATACAGAGTTTTAGCCACTACACTTTGAGCAATACTTCAAACCTCCTATTGGTGGCAACGGACTGTTTTACAACTGCAAATAATATGAAATTAGAAATCCCGGTTGAAAGAGCATTAGAATACATTAATCTACCCTCTTATAAATATACAATTATTCACATTTTGAAAAATTACTTATGTGTCGCCTAACGTTTCTAATTCCCAAGGCCGAGAAGCAAAGCGAGACTTCGCTTTGCTTCTCGGCCTTGGCTGTCTTTTCAAGCCAATATGTTCCCACCTTATTTAAAGTGATATGTCTTACCAATCAAATACTTATTGAATAATATAATATTGATGCGATATATTCATATTGAAAATTCATTTCTATGCGTAATTATTAAATTACGCCCTCTGTTTCATTTCCTGATTCATGTAAACTTTTATTATTTTTCATAAATAACTCGGATGCAATGCTAGAAATATAATCAGATTTTATATTTTTCCATTGATCCTTGTCATAAACATACTCTTGTCCAAATACTAAAGAAGATAGTTGCTTTATAATTGAATATGCTGCATATGAATGTGGTATAGACTTGTCATTCTTTGATTGATTTAAGAATTTTTCTATTAAGTTATACGGCTGGGGATTATAAATAAGTTCAATCAATTTTGCCCTGTACTCTAAATTGCTCTCGTTTAAATTTGGAAAATTTTTATAATCACTTAAATGTTGTGCTTCATGCTTTAAAAACCATACTTGAAACTCGGTAGAATTCGTATCTATATTTTCGACTCCATTATTAACGTAATATAGCCCTTCTGGTTTAGCCCATCCCCCTGCATAATGTTTTCCCATTGTAGCAAAATGCGCCCAACTTAACATTAAAAAATCAGTGATAAAGTACACTACTACCTCTTGCTTACCCTCAGGTAAGGACACATTAAACTCTTTCTTCAGAGTATTCTTCCAAATATAAGGTCCTCTAAATGGTGATGTCACTCCACCTAAAAATGAATATCCTTTCTCTTTAAATATATTTTCTAATTCTAACTCTATTTCATCTAAATTAGAATCCTGATTAATGGTTACCAATTTTGACAAACTTGAAATTAAACGGTGTTCAGCCTGTCCTATAGAATTATTAATTAACACAGAACGAAAATAACGCAAATAACAATTTAATACATCTTTTACCCATGAATCATCTGAGTCAATTTCATAAATTTCATTATCAGTTAAAAAGCGTTTTTCATATTGTTCTATTAACATAAGAATATCATCGTTTTTATCCTTAAATGTTTTTAAATATTCAATGGCTTTAAGTACATTCCCTTGTAAGCACATGGAATAGAATTTTTGCATATCCATATTTTATTACCCCATTTAATACTACATCTTCTATATACTTTTCATCTAATTTTTCAAATATCATTTTCTTACCTCACTTAATAATTTATAAATTCCTTTAAATAATCCATAAAATATGACAAATATTCGCTTTAGTATTAAAAAATTTTAAACACCTTAAAACTCAAACTCTCACCTTATTCTAAGTCAAGTCTATAGGTATACTCGTCATATACAATATCAGTTCTACGCTTTTTAAAGGCCCCTCCTTTTCAGCATAGAACCCCAACTTTTTCAAAACAGCATTAGACCCTGCATTTTCTTGGGCAACCTCTGCTGTAATTTTTCGCCCACCATTACGATATCCAAAATTAATTAAACCTTTAATCATTTCCGTTACCATATTTATCAATCTCCTTTTTTTACACTAATTAAATTTATCTTTGCATTAAATTACTATTTATCTACATATCATATAATTTATCCTTCCTGATTACTTTTTTACAAGCTAGTATTGATTAATAAATTAGTGCGAAACTAAAACTTTAATTAATATGCCATTTCCACTAACGTCTTGTATTTCCAACGTCACTGAACCGGACCATCGGAGCATTTCTTCTAACGTTTCATGTTGGCGACGTTTCCCAACCCTAGTGCGAGCGCACTTGGGCCGGAAAATGTGCCTTGATGGCGGAAAACGATAACCTATATATAGATTATAAACCATAAATTTACACATTGCTACATAAAAAAAGTCCACCATTCAAGGTGGACGGCAACATTTTGTTATGTTTCAGGTAGAGTTAATCCGCACTGTATTTTTTTACCAACACATCGCGATGGTAGGATCATTTCAATTAAGGGAAAAGTCAGCATCAACCTATGCTTGTTATTGAATACTAAGTTTTAATCATGTAAAACTCTTGACTTTATTGAATTTCTTTAGAAATACCATTAATTCTTTCATAAATCTGATTTACTATAACATCTACGGATAACGAGCCATCTATTATAAAATCAGAATTTGGTTTTATTGAATCCAACGCTTCTAAATAAGCTAATCTTCCGCATGATAAATAAATATCTAAGTCTTTTCGTATATTGTCAGAAGAAAGACCTTTAAAATCTCTAAGTATACGCCTAGCCATTGCAATATCGAGTGGTGTATCAATAAATATTGTTAAATCTATATATTCACGCATTTTGTTATGTTTATAAGCAAATGGATAATCAAGTAATATGCAGTCTAATGATAAAACAGGATTAGAAAGCAAAGAGCATAAGTCATTGATTAAAGGTGTCAATTTCCATTCATTATAATCTGCACCTCTCTTAACCCAATCACATATGTCATCGGGAGCATCAAATTCATAATTATCAAAGAATAACGCTTTAGAGTTATACAATTTTTTATTCAACTGAGTTGTAATAGTGGTTTTTCCACCACCTGAAACTGCTGCAATCGCAATTACTAACGTCTTTTTGCTGTCCATTGTAATCCTCCAATTCTAATAATTTTCTTAATAATAAAGGATCCCTTAAAATTCTATTAGACTTGGTCTAAAATTTAAAAAGCCCTGGCGAACCAGAGCAAAAAATTCTATAAACGTATGAATGCCAATAAAAATTTAAATATATTAAAATATAAGCCCATAAGTCCTATACCAGCAATACTACCAGTAATAAATCTTCTGAAATTCGTAGACTCCTTAATGTTTAAAAATTGAATTAACCAATCACAGAACATAATAACTATAAATAAAAAACAAATATATAATTTTAAAACTGTATTCGTTAAAAAGAATGGTATTGCAATAATTTGGCCAAGGTAGACACCTGTACACCTTACGCATACTGGAAATTGCATATCAAAAAAGCGAAAACTTCTTTCGGGCATCTGGTGACATCCACCTGCAGCCCCTAGCTTATAAAAAAATAGCCATGTCCTTTTAATATAATTTGGGTAATCAATGAATTTCATTAATCCATTACATTGCCACAATTAGCACAAACTCTTTTTATTTTACTTTTTCCCATACCGCAAGGTCCACATAATAAGCCTACCCAACCAAAGATTATGAATCCACAACATCCTTTTCCTGCCCCAAAACCCTTTGATTCAGATACTACTTGAATATTTTCACTACCACAATTAGGACATGCCATGACAAGTTCCTCCTTAAAATTACGTTTTATATAGAACTATTCTACATATTGTAAAAAAATCCTTCATAATTCTCCAAAAGCTTTAAAATAGTATTAAAGAATATTGTTCATATTTTAGATTTTACGGGTTAGTTCTATAAATAAATTGTGTCTTAATAAAAACAAACTCATGAACTTTCAATAAATCGCTCTTTTTAACTAAAATTACGTATAACATTTCTTGTTGCCGACGTTCTTGAGCCCTAGGGCGACTGCGCTTGGCAAAAGAATGTGTTTTAGCAGTCTTTTCATGCCAAAACGAACGGGAGTATTTTGTTATAGGAAGTAGATTGCCCCTCTTCACGAATTTTTTTATATCGAAGCAATTATTTATTTATTATAGTAGCTCCACAAGTTTCCTCATAGAATTCTATTGGACCAGCCTCATCAATAATGGCATATTTATATCCATCATTTTTCATGTTATTTAAGCAACTATGTAAAATTGAGTACCCTACATTTTTCTTTCTGTATGCCTTCTTTATTCCCATTGGTCCAAACAAACCTTTTTTGACTATGTCGTATCCCCCAAACCCAATTACCTCATTCTCTTCAATTGCAATATAAATGGGGATTATTTCTTTGCAAAATCCACTTTTTATGTTACATAGCCATTTATTATTAAATTCTTTTTCTATAAAACTGAACAATTCGTCTGTATCTGAAAGAGTTGCTCTCTTTACAATGAAAGATGTGGATTTAAAATTAGGCTTAACATAATTTATTAAAGATACAGCTAAGTCGCGAGGGGTCGTGGTTATATCTAATATTAATTCTCTTTCCTCATAACTGAAAAAATTTCTAACCTCATTATCCGAAACAAATATCGCCTTAATGATATGTCCTTCATTCAAATATATCTGCCCATACAAATTCATAATCGTTTCTGCCTCTTTTAAAACTTGAATTGTTTTATTGGAAACTTTGCTATTAAAATAGTGATGAATATATTCTTTACCATCAAATTGTAACTGATTTGAGATTTTCATTAATGAATTTACATCTATAGGGAACTTAAGATTTAATTCACCCAATACGCCTGTTTTCACTTGTAGCGCGGCAATAAATAGATGGATGGGATATAAAATTGCTCTATTATCATTATTAATTAAATTTTCTGCTAATGAAAAAATTCTCTGTAGTCTTTTGGTTAGTTTAATCTGTTCCATATTATCCCCTTTCTTAAAATACAATTGAAAAATACTTCATTAACTAAACCAACATAACTCTTTGGTTTCGCTTATAAAATAACGCCATTATGGATTAATTTTTGTAGCTGTACTAATTTTTATTGCTCTAAAGAATAAAAATTGAGGTCTCTTAGTTAGTTTATCATAAACCTTTGGCTGCTCTATTCTAAATTGTTCTATTGGCATAGGTTCTAATAATTTATCTATCCTAAATCCATTTTCTATAACTGCAGAAACTATCTTATTCAAAGGTCTCCTGTAGAATTGAACTTTAATTTTGCCTTTATGTGTTTCCCACTCATCATCTATAATCTCTGTAGAGAAGTAATTGTCCTTGTTAAAAACTGTAAAGTCCATAAAAGGATGATGGACTGAGAAAATAAGTTGCCCATTCTTCTTTAGAATTCTATTAAATTCACTCATTACTAAATCCCAATTTTTAATGTAGTGAAGTGTTAAAGATGATAACACAACATCAATAGACTCATCCTTAATAAAGTCTAGTGGTTCGTTCAGGTCAGCCCTTATAATTTCAGCCTTATCTCCAACTCTCTCTTTAGTCATTTTTATCATGTTAGGACTAAAATCTAATGCTATTACACTTGCCTCATTTTCCAGTAACCACTTAGTGTACCACCCTGCCGCACAGCCTGCGTCTAAAACTTTCTTTCCTTTTACATCTGGAAGTAAAGATAAGGTTGCAGGTCTTTCATAATAAGCATTGAATGGTTTTATATCAACATATTTAAAATAATATTCTGCCATTTCTTCATATGATTCAAGCGAAACTGAGTCTTTATTTATAACATGTGTTTGTTGTTGTAAATTATCCAATATATTTGCACCACCTTAATTCGTAATAATTTTAAAATATTCATTAATAAAAAAGCTTAAAGCGAAGTAAACCTTTTATAAATATGTCATTTCCTCTAACGTCTCTTACTCCCGGCATTTACCAGCCTTAGATAGCTCTTATCTTAGGCTGGCAAATGTGCGCAGCGAAGGGGAGTATTTTGTTATGAGATGTTTTAGGCCTTGCACTTTCTATCAAGCGATCATAACTCCAGCACCTTCTGTCAGCAACCGAACAGCTCAAACCGCGGCTTGCTGCTTCAACTACAACGACTTTTCCACTCAACTTTAAATCCATCTTAAGCAACACCTCATCCATATTACAGTTTTGGTAAAGTTTTTATAACTTGTGAATTGGGGAGCATAAGGCAATTGAAACCTCAATTCCCTTGGAAACAGCGGCAATCGCGAATACTGCAACTGGACTGAGTGAATTCGAAACTAAACTACCTACCATCATGCCAAGTGGCATAGCCAGGCGGGTAAACACACGAGAGAAACCAAGCACTCTTCCTAACATATTCGAAGGGACAGTTTCCTGCCGTATCGATGTCGAAAGCGTGTTCCATGCCACATTGCAGATTGTAACGATACCAAAGGCGATTCCTGGACCTAGCCAAAATCGTGTAACTAATGCATATAGAAAACCACATGTGCCTACAATTAAAAGTATAGGTATAAGTACTCCCCGTCGAAAATAGCGTTCCAAAGGAACTATAATAATACTTCCCACTAAACCACCAAGTCCAAGAAACGCGTAGTTGTAGCTAATTTGGGCCGCATTTAGATGGAGTGTGGAGAGGAGATAGAACATCAAAACTCCATAGGCTGCACTGTACCCAAAGTTGCCAATCATGGCCTGTAGGGAGAGACTAAAATTCAACTTGTCATGAATTAAAAAATGCAGTCCCTCCCCCATTCCATGAAAAATCTCGTTTAATCGCGTTTTTGCAACCGGTTTTACCAAGGTCTTTATTCTCCATATAGCCCATAATGTCCCTGCGAAAGATACGACATCAAACCATAACGTACGGTAGCCTCCGAGAGTGGTTATCATAATACCGGCAAGAATAGGACCAATTAAATCACCGGCTTGATTGACTAATTGATACGATGCATTTGCCTTAGTAAGGTTTTTATTGCCTACTATATTGGGGATAACAGCTACAACCGACACGTCAAAAAGTAATGACAACCCTGCCAAAAGAAATGATACAACATAGAGTTGCCAAAGTTGCAAGATGCCCAGCATTTGCATGAATGGAACGAAAGCGACTAGAATCGCTCGTGTTACATCAGCGAAGATCATCAGTCGTCGACGATCCCAGTGATCAACAAACATGCCAATTATTGGACCAAATAACACAATGGGCAATACACTGACTGCATACATTGAGCCCATAACAATAACTGAATGTGTTAGTTCATATGAAATCCACGGTATGGCAAAGGTGTAAAGTGCGTCACCTAATCTCGAAACTAGCTGTCCAATTAGGAAAATAAGAAATTCAAGGGGCAACTGTTTCGAGATAGAATTTCCCAATCGTTGTGGAAGCAGTCTTAGAACTGAACTATGTTCATTCTTCGATTCTTTAAAATATTTATTATACACTTAATCACCTCTTATTAATTACTGTATGCTCTCGAAAACTCTTAATCCATTGATATCTCTAAACTTATTTTTGTATAAAAGTCAACTTCACCTCAGAATTTCTTCAAGCATTATCAATTTATTTTATTGAAAATTTAAAGAATAACACTTAATTTATCTACATATCATATAATTTCTCCTTACTGATTACTTTTTTACAAGCTAGTATTGATTAATAAATTAGTGCGAAACTAAAACTTTAATTAATATGCCATTTCCACTAACGTCTCATATTTCCAACGTCACTGAACCGGACCATCAGAACATTTCTTCGTAGGCGGTGACTGCACTCGGTGAAGGGATGTGCGCACCAAATGGAATTTTTTTGTTAGAAGATATGCCCTATTACACCAAAGCTACTAGTGTTTTCATTTTAAGATTCATTTATTTTAACCCTATTATATTTTCCTAATCGAGAGCTTTCTTTAAATAATTTAAGCATTTATTTACTTCAGTAAAATTAACAGTCCCATCTTCCAAAAGAGATTTGCTTTCAAGAGATAGCGAGCCTTTAAAATTCACTTCTTTTAACTTATTAAATAAGCATATAAAATCTATATCGCCATCTCCTGGCAAAAGATAGTTCTTTAATGAATCTACTGAATACGCTTTCCCTTTATAATCGTGAATATGTAAATGTGTAATGCATTGTTTCTCCCATAACCAATCTGTATCAAAAGTCTTCCATAATAAATCATGGTAAGATATCATTCTAAGATCCAATACAACTTTTGTTTGAGGATATACATCTACAAGTTTTTTCAAATTGCTTATTGGGTCAGATTTTCTACACGGTACCGTCTCTACAGCTAAACATATTCCATATTTATCAGCTATATTTAAACATTCCTCAAATGCAATAATATTATTTTGAAATTTATCATCTGATAGAGGAAGACCCCATAAATGTAAAACCATTAATTTTGCGTTAAGTTCTTTTGCAACCTCACAATTCAGTTTTAATATATCAATTCCATTTCTATAATTAATAGTATTTAATTCAGTAATAAGCGTGCCTATATCCTTATCAGCATGTACTACTGGGAATTTCAATCCACTTTTATATAACTTATCCGTTATAGTTTCAATTTCACTATACCAGTTAGGGTACATAACTAATTCAAGGCCATCAGCAGATAATTTTTGACCATCTTCTAATATTATTTTGTAATCAGATTGATAAGGATACTCAGTTATAACTCCTGTTGAACAAAAAACTCTGTTCCTTTCCTTCATGAATAACATCCCCTTTAACTTTGAAGTAATTTTATGGTTTACATATAAAACTCATAGGTAGAAGTGATTTTTAATAAATGTGGCATGTCTTCTAACGTTTCTTGTTGCCGACGTTTCCAAACCCTAGTGCGATCGCACTTGGGCTGGGAAATATGCCTTGGTATTGGGTTAAGTGCTAACCTATATATAGATTATAAGTAATGATTTTACATGTGGCTACATAAAAATAGTCCACCAGCCAAGGCTGGCGGCAACATTTTGTTATGTGATGTTTCAGGTCTTGCATTCTCTATATAGCGTTGGATTTCCACTAATCCATTCATGATTTAACTGATTTTGTGCGGAATTCACCTACATATTAAGTGGGTGATGAATAGCACATCATTATAAATAGTTCGATACTATTTATAATGATTATTTTGTAAGATTGGTTATAATAGTAATGTATAAATGTTCTTTGATAAACTGAATATATAAGGTTGCAGAGAGAGAATATAAAAAAAGCGATAACCAAGATATACCTTCTCTGCGTAAAGTATTCAAGGTTCCATTAATGAATAAGGTTTGGTTCTACCCAGTTAGCGTGATGAATTTGTCCTAATTAGAGGATATTATCCACGAAGCTCCAACCTCTGAGGTGGGAGTAAGTTTACTTGCCTATATATGAATTATGCAACTTAATAGCAACCATAGATTATATTAATTTGGGAATATAAAGCGAGTATCTATTATGTAAGTACTCCTTCTCTCTAAACAATTCATACCTTGAACCAGATAAAACAAAACCAAGGCTTTCCGCAAGACGGATTGACCTTTGATTTTCAATATAAATACATGCATTTATCTCTTTTATGTGCATAGAGTCCATGGCGATTGCGATGATCTCTTTCATTGCTTCTTGCATATAACCATTTCCCCAGAATTCTTCTTTGAGGTCATAACCGACTTCAATCTTACAATCTTTCTGATTCCAGCAATGAAACCCACATGTTCCCATTTTCATGCCATCTGATTTCCGCACGATAATCCAACGGTGTTGCAATCGTGATTCAGGCTGTATATAAAATGTAATGATTTCATCTGCACCTTCCATGTCAGTTACTGGCTCCCTATCAAATAGGTATCTAGTCACTACATCATTTGAAAACTGACTGAATATAAAATTTCTATCGTCAATAGCTATATTTTTAAGAAATAATCTTTCTGTTTTTATATCATTAAATAACATTCTAATCCCTCCAATTAATTATTAGTATTAATTATATAATAAAAACCAATGTCACTTATCCGTTATATTTAAATAGCTAAAAATCATTAACTGCGTAAGATAATTTCAGGTAAACCTGAAATGTCACACAACATTTCTTACTCCCGACGTTTGCCAGCTTTAGATAGCTCCTATCTTAGGCTGGCAAATGTGCGCAGCGAACGGGAGTATTTTGTTATACGTAGTTTTAGCCACTACACTTTAAGCTGAGTCTACTTTCCATATATTTATACTTGTTTCGTAATAAATGAATTTTCTGTAAAATAGATAAAAAACGAACCTTTATGTGTATCTTTTACCAATAACCTTTACCTTTACCTTTGCCGTAATGAAATTTGTAGTTGGTATATAAAATTTTATCTGCTAGTTCATTATTCTTTATTTCTAATATCATAACAGAATCATTTGTTTTTTCTTTACCAAGAGCATCAATAAAATATGCATCCCTCTGAAGAAATGTATATCCTAATACCTGATATAATTTATAGGCATTATGTTTTCTGTCAACACATAAACATGCAACATCACAATTTATTTCATATAGTTTTTCAATGGCTTTTTCTGCCAACACTTTTCCGTATCCATTTCCTCTATATTGAGGCAATATTGCCAAAGCTCCAAAGCCACCTAAAATATACTCTTCTCTGTCATATTCGGCTTTCCTTTTATGTATGCCGACACTACCAATTGCTTTATCATTATGATACATAAGAAATTTTCCAAGACTAACATCAACAAAATCTAGTTCGCAATCTTCATCAGGAACATCTGCAAAACATATATTATTTATTTCCGTTACTTCTTTATTTTCTTTTTCACTAATATTTTCAGTAAGCAAAAATCTTATTTCCATTACCGTATCCTCCCGCTTTCAGTCATTCAATACAAATAATTTTCATTCATATTATCTTACTATTTCGTTTAATAAAACCAAGTCCAAAAACTTCTAAGCTATTTTATTATGTGCCGTCCCGTAGCCACTACATTTACGATACACAGCTAATTTAAAAACTGAAATTCTAAAAAAAATTATTTTAAAACACTCTTCTCATTTATGAATATCCATTTATTTTAAATTTTTACTTGTATGCAACCATCCATTTTGATATTCTGCATTATTTAACGCTTCAATAACTTTATTTGAATTTTCGTCAACACCCTCAAGGAAAGTGTTTATTTCTATGTCGTAGATTTCAGATTTATGTACATACTCTAACTGTTCTTTAGCCTGTCCGATATTTCTATCTTCCCTTGCTTTTCCCCTTCGGTCTAGTTCCTCCATAGGACAATGTACACCAACAAATAAAACTGGATAATCGGATAATACCTTGAAGCAATCTTCTCTTGTGAAATCGTCATTTAAAATATGATCTACTACAAGATTAACACCTTTATCTGAAAACATTGCAATTGTACGATGAAAAAAGTACCCTGTTTCAACAGGTATTAAGTGATTATTTTTTCTATCTTCCATTCTATCTATAAAAATATCAAAATCATCTATACTAATGTGAAAATAGCTAGGCATCATTTTAACCAATTCATTTGATAATGTTGATTTTCCTGAACTTGAAACTCCATTTAGAAAAATGATTTTCCCTTGATTCATTTTTCATCTCCTTATTAACCTATATTTTCCAAACAACTGCTTATAGTTTTTAATCTCGTATGTTTAGCACGCTAATTTAAGTATATTTAATCTTTGAAGGGATACTTTTTTAATATCACTTCAATCTCTGTTTTCAACAATAGTGAAAACTCTTCACTTATTAGATTAATAAGTTCTAACTGTTTATTAAATAGTAATCTTCTAAAATCTTGACCTTCTATTCTATTTCTAACCTCATAATCACATGCCATTTCAAAGGTAATGTCTTTAAAAGTCGAATATAATAACTCATCTAAGTTTTTAGTAACTTGATGCTTGATCTCCTGTCTTTTTTCTGAAATAACATAGTGATAACCACTCTTTTTCACTCTAATTTCTGGTCTAGTATAATCTTCATTTACTCCAAATGTGGGCAGATGATATATGGGCGTGTTTATTTTAGAGTGCGTATTATTTTGTGAATGGATTATTCTTATAATTCTCCACATTCTTCTTCAACCCATATATATGCTCGTACATCATGTTTAGGGTCAAATCCAATTGTTTTTGCTAATAGCTGTGATTCAATACGGTATGGCCAGGTACACCAATTTGGTATAATATCTTTTTCAAGAAGTTCTGAAATTAAAGTTATTGAAGCTATTTTTGCATATCCATTTCCACGAAATTCAGTTTCTGTGGATACATCCAATTCTGCATAGTTTTTGCCCAGCATAAATGCTGAATAAAAGCTAACACAAGTATCATTTTTAAATACACGACAAACTGGATAATCTATAGTAGATCCACATTCATGCTCGTAAAAGATTTCAGTGCGCACCTCATCATTATGCTTCATTTCTTTTTTACACTTGTTAAATTTTTTTAAATTCAATGAAAATATTTTTCTTCCATCTTTAATTCCATTATGCCTATCAAATACTTTATCCAATATAGAATACCACTCTTCATCTGGGCAAAATACAATTGCCTCTTTTTGTCCCATTCCTTTCAATAATTCATCAAATAATAATTGATGAATTTGCTCTGCAACACCTTCTGACTTAGGATTGCCCGCTATAAAACTAAAATCAAATGGGGTTACTAAAAAGGCATATTCACTCTCAACCTCATTATCAACATATAGTTCCCCATTATACTGTCCTTCCAATGATGATTATATAACAGGGATATTATCCTTATACCTGCTAAACAGATTTTCATAATTAATCTTATTTTTTTCAATTTTAATCATATCATTCTCCTAACATAGAATATTAATAATTTTTTTTCGTTATAATCTACAATTGCGTCTTAAAAAGACCATTTCCACTAATCTGTGAGCAATCATTTTTTTGTCGTAAATTCCGTATAACCTCTGGCTTGCCGAAGTGACCCAGAGCTACAGGAGTTTAAGCAAACTTACATAGCTCTTATGTTGTTTTATTAAACTCCGACTCGGTTAGCTGGGGCATTTACGTGAATCGTTAACGGAATGTGCCTTGGCTATGGTTTATAATTTTCTAAGTTTGAAATATGCACTTGCATGTATAGATTGTCTTTACTCAGAGGATTCTCCAGCCAAGGCGAACGGCGACATTTTGTTATACGGAGTTTTAACCCCTACACTTTAAATAAGACTTATTCCGGCTTGCAATAAATTAATCTTGTATTTTTATAAAACTAATAAATTTATCTCCTTGAAAAGTTAATTCTCCAACATCGCCTATATGATGCTTCTTATACTCTTTACGCGGAAGTGAAAATTGTATTATTTCCTCATCTTCAAACTTGAAAGATAACAAGTATATAATAGAGGAGTTTACTAAATAACGTCCTTGACTAAAAATTACATCTGCTTTATCATCTATTATTATCGTTTTATATGTACATACCTCATAAGTTAGTTGCCTAATAATCCATGGTATTCCCCAAACGATTAGTATGAAAAAAAGCACTGGAATACCAACTAAAACGAACATAAGATATATCACAGTGAACTTTTCATTAGAATTCATATTGTAACTCCTTCTCATAATGTTTGTCTTGATAGTAATTCATTTTTTTACTACGTCTCAATTAGTTCAAAACCAATAACTTATGAGCAATCAATTTCTTGTTCTAAATTCCGTATAACGTCTCGTATTTGCGACGTAGTTTTAGACATACTACTTTTGAACAATAATATTCCATTTAGTGTATGGAAATGGATTAATTGAATGATGAATATTTTCTTCTATATAAGTAGTAGCAATATCTACAAGACTGACAATTCTCCATTTTCTAAATAAGTCTCTTATTCCTTGTTCATCAAAATAGTGGTGTGGAATTTCTGCTTCAGGACCGTCTTCCCTAACAAAAGTGTTTTTTTCTATTTCTTTTCCCCTAAGGTCTGCCCTGCCTGATTTTGTGGAAAGCAATGATACCATGAACATACCATCAACACAAAGGGTTTCATATACAACGTCTACAGCCTTATTAATATTACTAATGGTGTTATGGTGTAGAGCATCCCAAAAAATAGCGCCATGAAAATTAAATCCTGTAAATGGTCTATCAGTAAATATGCCCTCAAGAATTTTTATAAATTTATATACTTCTGGCTGTGGTAATGCTGATATAAATTCTTCATTTAGAAACAATTCATTCCATGTTGCCATTAATTGAACCTCCATTCTCTAATAAAAAAATCAAGTTATTACATAAAAATTAGCTATTAAATTCACTAAAATCAACTATAAAAATTTTTAAGCTGTCACTCTGCTTATCTAAAATTACGTATAACGTCGCTAACTCCTGACGTTCTTGAGCCCTAGCGCGACCGCGCTTGGCGAGTGAATGTGTTTTGGCAGTCTATTAATGCCAAAACGAACGGGAGCTTTTTGTTATAGGAAGTGGCAACTCTCTATATTATGGTATTAATCCCATTTAATCAACTATTCGTTATTATAAACAGTAATCACTCATAGCGAAAATTTCTTCTGAACTCATTTCAATCATATTTTTAACGCCAATTTGCGGATAGCATTTTCTAAAACAATCAATAACTTTATACCCAAAGAAATAGCCTGTGCACCAAGGTATTCCTGCTTCATCATCACCAAACATATATCTGCTATAATCAAAATCAGTCTCATTCAACCCTTTATAATAATACTTATTCCACAATTCCTTTTCTTGTTCTTTTGATATATGAGAGATCCATGTAGGATTTAATGTTGGGTTAAGGATTTTTGCGAATGCATCTGCTTGTCCATCAATTAACATTGCTTCTATGAAACTTCCAGTCCCCCCTCCTCCATGAACCACATGCCAGTAATTCCCCCACACAGTATGATGATATTCATGCGCAAATACATATGGAATCCATTCCATATAATCCTGAACAAAAGGATTAACATTTATTAAAATATTACCAAATACATTAACTCCCCAGACACCATTTTGCCGTTCTTTAACAATAGAATTTTCATCATCTAATGGATAGATTGCAATTACGATAGGATCCTCATCGTAATTAGGAAGTTCATTCACAACTTGCATAAATTTACTCTTAATCTCATTAAGATTTATTTCTTTCATTAATTTGAGCTGCTGTTTCAATTTACATATATCCTTTATTGGTTTTGGTTTTCGATCAGACATATCAAATGGTGCCCAATGACTAATTTTCTCCCAGTAAGGCTGAATGGCATATTTATCCCATAATATTTCACAATCTACATTTTCTTTTTCCATCTCCAAAATGTAGCCATCCAAATTCTCGTAAACCGCTATTACATCTAATTTCATTTCATTCTCCTTTTAATATGATTGTTATTAGTCCGCAGTTAAAACCATGATGTCATAGTCAGTAAGTTTGAATATTACTAAAACAAAATATGGAGGCTACAAAGAACCGCCCCGGCATTGCCATTTCCGATAGCGTGCAAAACCCACTAATCCATTCATGATTTAATTTCTATATATGAATTATGCAACTTAACTGCAACCATAGATTATATTAATTTAGGAATATAAAGCGAGTAGCTATTATGCAAGTATTCCTTCTCTCTAAACAATTCATACCTTGAACCAGATAAAACAAAACCAAGGTTTTCTGCAAGACGGATTGACCTTTGATTTTCAATATAAATACATGCATTTATCTCCTTTATGTGCATAGAGTCCATAGCGATTGCGATGATTTCTTTCATTGCTTCTTGCATATAACCATTTCCCCAGAATTCTTCTTTGAGGTCATAACCGACTTCAATCTTACAATCTTTCTGGTCCCAGCAATGAAACCCACATGTTCCCATTTTCATGCCATCTGATTTCCGCAGGATAACCCAACGGTGTTGCAATCGTGATTCAGGCTGTATATAAAATGTAATGATTTCATCTGCACCTTCCATATCAGTTACTGGCTCCGCATCAAATAGGTATCTATTCACTACATCATCTGAAAACTGACTGAATATAAAATCTCTATCGTCAATGGCTATATTTTTAAGAACTAATCTTTCTGTTTTTATATCATTAAATAACATTTTAATCCCTCCAATTAATTATTAGTATTAATTATATAATAAAAACCAATGTCACTTATTCGTTATATTTAAATAGCTAAAAATCATTAACTGCGTAAGATAATTTCAGGTAAACCTGAAATGTCAGGCGTTCCTGAATCTTAGCCCGACGGGCTTGGTGAAGGAATGTGCTTTGGCGGTATATTTTGATTTTCTTGGTCGAAACATACACTTGCCTATATAGTTTGTCCCTTCTCAAAGGATTCTTCGGCCAATGCGAATGGCAACATTTTGTTATATGCTGTTCCGTAGCCACTAAATTTTTGATTTGTAACTAATCTAAAAACTGAATTTCTACTAAAATTATCATTACAGTAAAAAATTTTCTCTTTTAATGCTATATACTTATTTAATTGCATTTTTTACTCGTACATAACCAACCAGTAGGATGGTTAATATTATTCAATGCTTCAATAACTTTCTTTGAACACTCTTCAGTATTTTCAAAATAAGTATTGATTTCTATATCATATATTTCGTCCTTATGTACATATTCTAATTGTTGCTTTGCCTGTCCTATGGTTCTATCACCTCTGGCTTTTTCTCGTCGTTCCAATTCTTCTATAGAGCAATGCACACCGACAAATAAAACTGGATAATTTGATAAAACTTGAAAGCAATCATCTTTAGTAAAATTGTCATGCAAAATATGATCAACTATAAGATTAACACCTTTATCTGAAAACATTGCAATTGTACGATGAAAAAAGTACCCTGTTTCAACAGGTATTAAGTGATTATTTTTTCTATCTTCCATTCTATCTATAAAAATATCAAAATCATCTATACTCATGTGGAAATAATCTGGTAATAATTTAACTAATTCATTTGACAATGTTCCCTTTCCTGCACTTGAAACTCCATTTAAAAAAATAATTTTCCCCCTATTCATTTCCTTTCCTCCCGTTAATTTATATTTTTCAATAGAAAGATCATTCTACGCTTCTTTTATTTCAGGTAGGAGTAGCATATAACTTTCCTAACTCCCAACGTTCTTTCGCCTAGCGCGACCGCGCTTGGCGAAAGAATGTGTTTTGTTAGCAGATGGAATATTTTTACGATTATTTTTTCGATAGTTTTAATTTCCTCAATTCCTACTATTGCATCCCAATATACGAAGGATACGACATAACTGAAGCTAAAATTACGTTACTTCAACTCAACAAATTGGAATTTATCGAATTCCAGATTTAATAAAAGATATTAAATCCTCAACATTATCAAAATCATCATAATCTCCATTTATTCCTTCTCTATGATATATAATTCCCTTTTTTTCGTTTCTCTCTAAACAATCAAGGAACCCTTCAATTCCATATTTCTTAATAAACAAAGTAAATCCATAAGGTTTTATTTTTTTTAATAGCCCCTTATGACACTCTTCTTTGCATAAATAACAAGCAGTTATATCTTTTTTAACAGAACATTTACGATTTTCGCACCATTCTTTATCTGGACATTCACCTGAATTACAACCAGAACATTTTGTATTCTCTGAACACAGACAACAAGCAAGTCCACAACGTGCAATCCCTAATTCTCTTCTCATTTTAACACCTCTTCAAATTTGGAATTTATTACTTAATTTATAACATCTTGATATATTATATCCACTATTTTATTTAAACTTAATTCTTTATGCAGGCATATTTCAGGAATGATATCTAATAAATCTTTTTCATTCCACCATTCTCTCATTTCCTTTTCTCCAAATTCATGTGCTTTAGGCTTTTGTTTATGACGATTTAAAGTTTCTTCAAAAGGTATATCAAAGTAATATGCAAAAATTTGGTTGTTAAATTTATTTAGTAAATTTTCAAATGATTTTTTATACCACTTTGAATTTAAAATGCCTTCCAAAATTACTATATTGCAATGGCTTTTTCCGTATATTGCAAGTTCCGATAATAACTGACTTGCTTCTGGATTAGTTCCATCTTTCACAAATAGCATTTCTCTTCTAACGACATCTTGTGAAATTAGCATTGTCCCATGTCCAAATTTTCTTTGTAAAGCCTTGCCTGTAGTAGTCTTACCACTTCCAGAATTACCTCTTAGTATTATTAATTTTGCCACTCCATCCATCTGATATCTTCCCTTCTGAATTGAATAATTACTATTTATATTACTCAACCTTAAGTTGGAATTTATTTAGTATAAATAATAGCTTATAACTTGATATTTTTTAAAGCTTTTCTATATATAGCTGCTGTTTCTTGATAATCCATTAGGATTCCTTCTTCTCTCACAAAATTTTGATAACCTATTTTTTCTCCCTTTAACCTTGGGAAAAACTGAAAATGCAAATGATTTCTTTTACCATCACATATAGTACACATATATACTTTTTGTGCACTTAAAATCTCTTTATGTAATTTTATAGTAACATTTTATATTTTTAATATCTGTACACCTAAATCAAGTGGCATTTCAGAAATATCTTCATAATGTTCCTTTGAAACTGTAATTGTTTGTCCCGTTGCTCTTGGAAATTTTTCAAATTGACATCGCACCAATTCATCCTCATAAATAATTAAGCCATCATCAGGAAATATATTACCCGTAATAAAGTTTTGACATGAAAAGCATACTCCTTTTTCTTGGAATCTTTTTATTTTTTCTCTTCTTTGTTTCAAAAATAATTCATCATTTTCATCCAATTTTTTTACGTACATACTTATACTCCTCTTTATACAAATTTACTATTTACCTTTATGCCAATTATAAAAATTTGTTAGTTCTGCTTTACGTTCCTGTGGCAACGCTGTTTTCTTAACACCATGAATTGCACCTTCCAGTGCTAACAGTCTATGAATACATGCAGAAGCATCAATTTCTTGTATTTTCAGCCACGCTTGTTCTGCACCAATATCTTTTAATTCATCATGAGTAAATATACCTGCTTTATTCAACTGACTTTCAACTTCTTTTCCGATATCAGGTATTTTTGAAAATTATTCCATAATGAAACTTCCTTTCAAATTCCTATTTATTGAGTTGTTTACATCGTTCATAAGTCGCATTTTTATACAGATGCTCACTATTCTCTTTTTTAGTAACAGAACATAAACTTACGATAAAACATTCTTTCTGCTAACGTTTCGTGTTGCCGACGTTCAGAGCTGAAGTATGAAAAATTCACTTAATTTATAGAATTTTTTCGCAAAGCCTACTTTAACCAACACATGTAGCACTTATTATGATATAATAAAGGATCGCACATAAATCCATAATACATATAGATACTATTTAAGTTAATAGATGCAATATATTTCATGATTATGGAATATTAATTTCCAATAACAAACCTTAAATGGAATTATATTAAAGGGAGTCAACGCGTAAAATTTGTATATTTTAGAGTGTTTGCGAAAAAGTTTTTATCTGAAAACCATATAGCCATTGAATTTACTATATTTCAAAATTCATGCTTAAGCTCTGGCCGACGTTCCTGAACCTTAGCGCGATGCGCTTGGTGAAGGAATGTGCCTTGGCTATGGTTTATGATTTTATAAGTTTGAAATATGCACTTGCATGTATAGCTTGTCTTTACTCAAAGGACTCTCCAGCCAAGGCGAACGGCAACATTTTGTTGTATGCCGTTCCGTCAAAACTAAATTTTCGCTTACCTCTAAATTGAAAATTCCGATATATGCACGGTCTGTGAATTTCACATTTTATCTTATACTTTCTTTACTTAATAGGAATACACATTTATAAATCAAAAGTGTTTTCTATAACACCTGGTAATACACTATATATTGATTTTCCCATCCTCTCTTCAAAATATTGTTTGTTTTTGAAAGTTGCTCTCCATTTATTAATAATATGTCCATGTATCCCATGCCTTAATGCTACATCAACCATTCTCTTTTCCATTAAGCAAAACCCGCTTGGTAATGCTAGTGCATCACATAATTGTATCAATCTATCATAATCATCATATTCTGCGGACTCAATGTAATTTTTAATAAAACTGTATTCTTCATCGCTACAATAATCCCATCTTCCAAAACAAGTTCTTATATCTTGGCATTCAAATGAATGAGTTAAACAAACTTTTGCTAGTTTATAATACCCCTTTTCCATAGCAAAATTATAGCCGTGTAAAATATGTTTCATATATGAAACCCCAAATCTTACACCAATGTCATGCAGCATTCCTAGTACTAAAGCAACATCTGGGTTTAACCCTTTACAATTTTTTGCTATCAACTCTGCTGCTCTTCCTGCATTCATTGAATGCTCAATCCAAGGACCAGGATTTAATTTTTGTCCTTCTAGTAATAGTAATTTTGCCTCCTCTAGGGTTGGCACACCTTGTCCCAAATGATTTATCATAATTGTGCATCTCCTTTAATAACATTTATTAATAAGTACTAAGTAACTAATTTAGGAATGTCATATAACGTTTCGTGTTGCCGACGTTCCTGAACCTTAGCCCGACGGGCTTGGTGAAGGAATGTGCCTTGGCGTTGGTTTATGTTTTTCCTGGTTTGAAACATACTTAATTATATAACGATACCTTATAAAGGTACTCTCTAGCCAAGGCGAGCGGCAACATTTTGTTAGGCGCCGTCTTTTTTTTAGCGTTTGGCATTTTTTCTCTTAAATGGTTCACCAACTTCCTCAGAAATCAATAATGAATATGCTTTTGGTTTACGGTAAGCATTGCCCCAAACTTCACTTTTCCTATATTCTCTTAGCTCGTCGATGTTAAAGCATGCCATAAATATTCCTTCTTCTTCCCCTGCCTCAACAATCAGCGTATTTCTTGAAATCCATTTTTTTTCTTTTATTATTTCGCGAAATGAAACAACATCAAAAGCCATAGAGTGTCCATTACAAGTGCCTTTAGCATAATTGGTTAATGCGACACCTACCATGTTTTCATAAGCTCTTGTTCTTAACTGGCACTTCCTATTTTCATCAATTTCACAAGCATTAGGAATTAGGATTACTTCAGCACCTTTAAGCATTAAAATTCTTGCACTTTCAGGAAATTCTCGATCATAACATATCATCGCTCCAATTTTTACACTGCCAACAGAAGTATCCAAATCACAAGTGTAAAAATTATCACCAGGTGTGCAAAATGCTTCTGAGAAAAAATCGCAAGTATGTACTTTTGCATATGTAAGTGCAGAATTACCAAACCTATCAATTAAAGAAATTGTATTTCTAGGTAACCCTTTCCATCTCTCTAAATAGGTTATCCCAATTGCCATGTTCAGTTCTCTTGCTAGATTTTTAAAGCTTGTAAAAAACTCGTGATCTTGATCTACTGCTGCTTCTTTCCACTTTTCGACCTCTTCTATTGTTTCAGGAAGGGAATATCCGTTATTCCACATTTCAGGGAATAACGCAATATCAGCCCCCATTTTTTTTGCTAATCTACAATATTCATATCCTTTTTTCAAATTCTCTTTTGAATCACTATTTTGAATTAATTGTAACAATGCGACTTTTAAAATACCAATAAAACACACCTCCGAAATTAATGATATTCTAGTAAAGATGGCGCCTAACGTTCCTTGTTGCCGACGTTTTACAGCCTTAGTGCGACCGCACTTGGGCTGGAGAATGTGCCTTGGCGATGGGAAAACAACTAGTCTATATATAGATTATAAGTCATAAATTTACACATCGCTATATAAAAATAGTCCGTCAGCCAAGGCGAACGGCAACATTTTGTTATAGGTCGTTTTAGCTACTACACTTTGAGCAAGACCTACTCCACTTATTCTTGATTATGAGTCATACTACTTTTTTTTCATAATTATTGCTCTTTTCTACTTTATACTTTTAATAACAAATTCATGTGTACGTTCCGTTATAAAATCTAATTTCTCATACAAAAATTTTGCTGAATTTCCTTCAACTACCCAAAGATGCACTTTGCTACATCCTCTATCTAATAATTTATCAACAGCATAGCTTACTAAAGATTTCCCATATCCTTTACCTTGGTCCTCTACACTTACTGCAACTGCATCTATTTCATTACCTTCAAGTCTAACAACTGCTACTATTTTATTACTATCACGTAATACAAATATATTTTCTGCATTTTCTTTATATTCCTTTCTTTCTTCTTCACTTGGAAGGCTCAATGTAGACTCTAAACCCACCAATAAGCGCATTTTATGAAAAGATTCACTAAACACCTTTTGACATTCACCATAATATTTATCTTCATAATTTATAATTTCATGATTGGCTACTGCCAGTTTACCACCAGTATAAGTCATAAAATTAGAATAAAACCAATGCTTGTATCCATTTTTATATAAAAATGATTTTTCTAGTTCATTAGCTTTAAAATCACATACTACTTCCTCAACTCCAACATTTCGCATGCTCTCCTCTATTGATTTTATGAGCATACTTCCAATTCCTTCTTTTCTTTTTGATGCTTTCACATATAAAGTCATACTAGTTGTCTTACTTTCACCACTAAATACACCTACAGCAAGGACTCCATACTCCCCTTTAACAATCAGCCCATACTGTGGCCACCTATCTAAACATCCAACTATATCTTCTCTTACAAAACTATTATCTGTAATAAAATCACTTATTACAGACTTATATTTATTTTTATACTCTTTAATAGATAACTCCATCATTTAATCTCCCCCTTACAATATAAAATTATAACTAATTCACCATATTCTACAGCTGTGTCTTAAGAGATCATTCCAGTTGACTTATGAGCAATTACTTTTTTGTTCTAAATTACGTCGTTTCTTGTTGCCGACGTTCCTGAACCCTAGCGTGACGACTTGGTGAAGGAATGTGCCTTGGCGGTTGTTTCAGAATTATCTTTGTTTGAAAAATACATTTAAGTGAATAACCTGTCCTCATTCAAAGTACTCTCCAGCCAAGGCGAATGGCAACATTTTGTTATATAAAGTCACCTAGCCCTTTAATTTTTTCCTTAAAAGATTTTTTTCTTCCATCCTTATATATATTATCGCTTAACCAAGCGCCCCACTCTTTATAATTACATGAATTTTCACTTTGAAGATATGTAAAAATTTTTTCTGCTAATATTGCACCAATAACATAATTATGAACATATACGGGATCAATACTTCTAAATGTATCTGATGCCCACATAGAAGGATTATTTATTTCAATTCCTAACTTACTATAATGTTTTATATATAATTCTTCAGCAATCTCTGGATTTTGCCACAAATCAAATTCATATAATGAACTAATAGCACAACGTGTATACTCTAAGGTCATAATTTCAAATATCTTTTCTCGGTCTGTTTTATTTAAGATTAATAACATAGGAGCAATATATTCTATAACAACAGCCATTGCTTCATCATGGCTTGGTGGTAAAATTTTATATATTCCTTCTTCTTTATTTAATGAATATAAAATCGCGTGTCCCATTTCATGAAACAATGTCCTTAAATTATTTAGAGACTTAATAGGCTCAACCACTATTCTTATATCATTTGGTGATAATTCAGACGCACATCCAGCATATCCTTTTTCCATAAAACTTATTTGTATTTTTCCCTTTATTTCATCAAAACCAAAAGTTTTTAGTAATTGATTTACTAGCTCAATAGGATTATATTGATTTTTTGTAACACCTATTCTACTTAAATCACTAAACCAAGTTTCCCACTTTATATTATATTTTTTTATTATTTCAATAGCTTTAGGTAGGTTACTTTCTAAAAATCCATTCAAGGAATGAACTAAATTATCTTTATCTATCTCCTCTGTTATTAATACTAGCTCAGGATAAGAATCAAATCCCATTTGTTTAGATAAAGCATTTCTTGTGTTCATCAACTTTTTAACATCATCTTTCATTTTGTAAGATAAAGCTAATTTATATTGATATCTATCTGCTTTTATATCTTCGGAAATATTATCGCTATAATTATCTAAATTATCAATGCGATTTCTAATTTCTGATACCAAAGGCTCTTTATCTACTAAATCCTTTTGCATTAGTAACGAAGCTATTTTGCTTTTTCTATCTATGGGTTGTACTTCTTTATTAAATAGTTTCACTGTATCATATATCTCTGCATCTATTTGAGATAAGTTATAATTTTCATTTTCAAAATAGTTACACCATTGTGCCCTTTGTATTTTCCAATATTTGTTCATATAGTCCTTCTCGAATTCTATTAACACACTAACCACTCCTTTTAGGTGATTTCATATAAATTGTCACCCCAATAGGTATATTCCATGTTTTATCATTTGCATTCCATTTATGCCCTTTTATACTTTTAACTTTAGCTATTCTTTCTTGTGAATAATCGAATGATACAGCTAATTCATTTTCATGTTTTGATATATTTACAATCATCGCAATACCTTTTTTTATATCGCAAGAACATATGTTCTTAAAATGTTAATTGCCATGCCGTAAACATATTATACCATTATTTTAATTTTATGTGTATTTATTTATGATATTTCATCTATTATTGATTTAATATGTAATTATAAGTAATATTTAAACTCGTAATTATATAAAAAATACCGTCCACCCAAGGTGAACGGTGATGATTTAATTTTGTTAAAGCTATTTTTTATAAATTAATACTATTATACTTATATATTTATATAAAATATTATCAATATATACTAATTTAATATTTTTTAATTCGTTCCTCTTTCGATATAAATTTATAATTTTGAAAAACCTGAACCCTCTCTTCTGGGATAAGTGGACCAATTACTTTGATTTTCCTTTTTCCTGTATTTAAAATATTATCACATCAAGGTTTTGGACGTCCTCCACTTAACTGTTGAAGCATGCATTGAGAAACACTATATACAATTTTAGATATCCTCCCATTTTATCGCTCCGGCACACATAACGCATGGTTCTATACTTGTATAAAGGGTATGCCCTTCAAGTGAAAAATTATTAGATAATCTACAATATTCACTAATAAGACTCAATTCCGCATGAGATGTTGGGTCACAATTGGTGATTAAATTGGCTTTGCAAATGTACATTTTTTATTATTTAACGAATTTTCTAAGCGAATTCTTAAGTCTACCATCCATTCAGGTTCATTATTCCATTTTTCTTCTACAGAGAGAAGCAATCGCACATATCCATATAAATCACTATATCTTCTGAATATAGGTAATAATTTAAGCATATCATCGGAAATATCATACTCGCCGCGATAGCCTTTGATAAATTGATTTATTGCAGGGCCTACTTGTTCTTCTAGCATATCCTCTGTAATTTCGTCTATTGATATTTGAATATCCAGTGCATACCAATGATACATTGCATCATCAAAATCTATAGGGTTATATCTTTTCGTAACTTCATCATAAAATACGTTGTCAGGTTCAAAGTCATAATGAATAAGTCCAAAATTCTCTTTTGTAGTAGGCAGCTTTAAAAAGTAATCTTTAAGCATATAGAGCTCACTTTTAGCAGCGGTTTCATCTGGAAAAGCTGATAATACATCTTCCATCCAGTCTATTTTTTCTTTCCAGTCATTACGTTTATTATTTACTGGTTTATATTCACTGCTTAGTTTATGCAATTTTCCGAGTGTTTTACCTAATCCGAAGATAATATCATCTGTCAAAGGGATTTCACTTATTTGTTTACCAGATGCTTTCTTAAATGCAACCGCATAGTATATCCCCCAAGGTGTATTTACTTCTTCAAGTTCGTTACCAGCTTTAGATAATATAGTGTCTACTGCAGGATAGCCACTATTTCTTAAAAATCTTAAAAAATCAAGTTCAGCAAGGATGCTTTCCTTGGATTTTTCTTCAGCAGATGCAAATCTAAGAAAAAAAGTATTACCTTGATTTCTACACCAATAAACTGCATTTGATGAGATCCTATAATAATTTAATAAATCAGAATCTACATTATCACTTTCCCAATTACTAAGTACCATATGGGCTAAATCTTTATTATTAAACAAATACTTTAATTTTAACATTCAACATAACCTCTTTTCTTATTTATTTTATTTAATTTATTTTTTCTACTGTTGTCATAGCATTTTCTAGTATCTTTTAGAGTCTTCAATTCATTCAATTGGCTTTTGTAGCTATTGAATCTTTCAATAGTTAACTTTCCATCTTCAAGGGCTGTCTTAATTGCACAGCCATCTTCTTTTTCATGAGCACAATCCCTGTATCTACATTGATCAGTTAAAGAGTAGATATCTTGAAAACTTTCAGAAAGTATATCTTCATCAGCCCATAGCTGTAGTTCTACCACTTTTCATTTTTCTTCCGCCTGATATAGCAAGTTTACGAGCAAATTAACTTTTTCTTGGTAATACAGCGTATATAACAGCCTCAGTATCATTAACCATTTTAATTGCCACCCAATCACCAACTGCTGGATAATCTTTTTTCACATCTGCATTATACATAAACTTACCGCTCAATTTACCATTGAAACTTCCTTCTTCAGAACATACAATATAGTTCCCTTTGTGCTGATTTATGACTCTTGCGGCACAAAACCCTTTGTATAAATAGGGTTCAAATTTTTTTTGAAAATACGTATTCCATCCTAACTTTTCTAAACTCATAAAATCTCCTTCTCTGTTGCACTCCAAAATTGGTTTGCTGAATTTTAAGCTTAATGTGAGTTTGAGATAAAGTTACTATGAAGGTTCGAATAAATTAGCATTACCTTCACCTTATAAATTGAAAAACATTTCATAAAAAAGTATATAAAAATACCACAGCAGGATTAACCTACTGTGGTATACCTAATATTTGGGCACAAAAAATACACGCTAACCCGTACCGTGCAATTTAATGCTAACTATTAAGGCTGAAAGGTTAAATCAAAGTTGTTCAATAGGCATAACAAATAAAAGGTACACTAAGTACTCTTTAAAAACCTTTTGAACCTATATGCAATTATTTCGAAAACACCTCATATAACTTTTGCATAAAAAAAGATCCACTCCTTTCGCCTCAGTTTACTGTTAAACTTTAACCATAATATAACATATGTTTAATTAAAATACAATAAAATCTTAACACTTGAATATTTACAATATATTACTTACCCCTATTTCTTTTCAATAACAATATGTTCAGTTTCATCTTTGTTTTTATTCATTTGCATAATCATATTTTTAAATTTCTCCGCTACTTCCTCTTTTTCTATTAATAATTTATTAATTCTATCATTAAAGCTTTCTTGCAATTCCTGTATTTTTAATTGTTGTTCCTCTTTTAATTTTAAAATTTCTTTCTCCATTTGGAAACTTGTTCTTTCCCTCTGCATTTCAATATCTTGATTAGCTTTAATTTCAAGTTCATCTATTTTACTTTTGTTTATTTGCTTTAACTCATCTATCTGTTTTATTAATCTAGCTTCTTCATCATTTTTATTTGCTAACTCATTCGTTAATTTCATATATTCATTTGTTGATTTATCCTGCTCTGTTTTAAGCTTTACAATTTCATCTTTGTATTTAATATATTTTTCATTGGTTTCTGTTAGTTTTAAAATTTTTTCCTCCTGCATATTATTAAGGGTTTTTAAACTCTTAATACTTTCTTGTAGGTCTTTACTTATATGCTTTGCATCAGATAGGTCTTTTTCCAGAGCGTTTATTTTTTTATTCTCTTCTTTTAACAATGTAATCTCTTCTTTTAGTTTTTGAAGGTCGTTATTCTTATCTACTAGCTCATTTCTATGAATATTTTTTACTTCTAAGGCTTTAATATTATTTCTTTCTACTATGTTTATGTATATATCCGCCATTCTACTGGTTATTGTTTGTAACTCCTTTATATCCTCGGACATATTACTGTCTTCTTCTCTTGCTCTATTTAATTCGTAGTATTTAACTACTTGCTCCATGAGTTCCTTATTGTTTATACCTTCACTTTGGGCCAATTCGTTAAACTTTTGTTTTAATTCATCACTTATTCTTACGCTTAATATTGCATCCATTTCTTAATTCCTCTCTTAGTTCAGTATTTTCTATGATTAATAGAATAAATTTAATCTTTTTTTGTAACTAAATTCCATTTATACTTGAATACGTCTACCACTTGCTAAAATATTTATATAAACACTATAATTGCTAGCATATTTGGGTTCAATAATTTATTTATACCAATAATTGAAAAACGCTTAGTATATTATATAAAATTCATTATTGTAAACATTAGTATACACATGTATACAGACTATTTATGTACGTATACATATTGTTTACTTTATAAGTATACCATAAAACTTAAAAAAATACATGTAAAATCAGTAAAAAAGCATGATTTAAAGTAAAAACAAAACCATTCAATATAACTTTTATTATATTGAATGGTTATTTTGAAGCATATGATGAAAATTTATAAGTATTATTAATTTACTAATATATTAAATCAATAATTCCGTAAAAAAAAATATATATAGTAGTTTAAAACTTTGTACTCAAAAAGAGGAAGTGCCTTATAATAGACTATTTAAACAGATTTATGGATGAAACTATAAATACTGAAGAAGAATTTTTGAACTCCTTATACAATCCTTATAATTACCTAGTATTATAAAACTATAGCAAATGAAAGGACGATTAATAATGGATAATATAAGTTGATTTGATAATATTTTGACGTTATACTGTTTATTGACATCAGAAAGGAGTGATGAACATGGCAAAAATTTTGGTTATTGATGATGAGCCAGATATTCTGGCTTTAATTAAAAATATTCTTCAGAAAGATAATCATTTAGTAACTACAGTTGTAAATCCTGAAAAAATTTTAACTAACGAATTCATAAATTTTGATTTGATTTTACTGGATGTTATGATGCCGGGTATGGATGGCTTTACTTTTTGTCTAAATATTCGAGACATTGTGGACTGTCCAATTATTTTTCTTACCGCAAAGACCACTGAAATAGATATCATGTATGGTTTAGGGATTGGTGCTGATGATTACATTACGAAACCATTTGGCATGGGGGAATTAAGAGCTAGAGTAAATGCTTACTTAAGGCGGGAAAACCGTGAAAAACGCAGTACTCTTTGCGTATCTGGAGTAAGGTTTGATTTAGCTGGTAAGGAAATTTTAGGGGCTGATAAGAAAATTCCCTTAACAAAAAGTGAATATAACATCTGCGAGTTTCTTGCCAGAAATCAAGGACAGGTTTTTTCAAAGGATAAAATATACGAAGCCGTTTATGGGTATGATGGTGAAAGCGATAGTTCAGCTATTACTGAACATATTAAAAATATAAGGGCAAAGCTGGCTATTTTTGAACTGTTGCCCATTGAGACTGTTTGGGGGATAGGATACAAATGGAAATAAAGAAAAAAGCTTTTACCCTAAAGATAGTCTTTTTTAAGTATCTATTAACTTTAGGAGTTGCATTTATTCTTTTCGTCGGACTATATGCTGTAATTATAGATCTATGCACAAGAAATGGTGTGATTCTTATACCGAGTTATAGTGAGGATTTGGCACGGCGAGCAAAACCGTTGCTTGCTAAAGCACCAAAAATTACAGAGAATATGATACCCTATGGATGTAAATTTGCTGTTTTCGATAAAAAATATAAAGTTGTAAAAACAAATTTAGAAGGTCAGACCTTACTGAGTGCAACAGAATATGCTAAGGGTACTTACCCTAAAAGTGGTAGTAAAAAAAGCTATTATTTTATTGAAAGGCAAGATGGTTTTTGTGTTTTGCAATACTATGTTCAAATGAGCTACAGGTCTGATTTTTTAAATCAACATTTTCTATCTCCGGAAACCATTATGATTATAACCTTTATAATCTTATATTTTTCCATTGTTTTAATCATTACCACTATTTATGCAAAGAATCTAAATAAACATCTAAGGCCCCTTTTGCAAGCTACTGAAAAAATTAAGGAACAGGATTTGAACTTTGACATAAAATATTCAGGAATCAAAGAATTCAATGATGTGCTTTTATCAATATCGGAGATGAAAACAGAATTAAATAAGTCTTTGAAGCAGCAATGGAATCTTGAACAAGCAAAGAAAGAGCAGATTTCCGCTCTTGCCCACGACCTTAAAACCCCATTAACCATTATCAGTGGAAATGCTGAATTACTGTTTGATTCAATATTAAATAAGGAGCAGCAAGAATATACTGATTATATTTTAAAAAATACTGGGCAAATCCAGAAGTATATTAAAACATTGATTGAAATTTCAAATTCAGAAAAAGCTCTTTTCTTACAACCAGAAAAGATAGATTCCGAAAATTTTATTAATATAATTCACAATCAGCTTGAAGCACTTGCAAATACCAAGGAACTTAAAATTGAATTTACTAAAACTGATATTCCTAGGTCAATTATGGTTGATAAGTCTCTGCTTTACCGTGCCATTATGAATGTCATTTCAAATGCCGTGGATTATTCCCCTAATAGCGGAAAAATTTATTTTGAAGTGAAATCTTTGGATAATGAAATCCACTTCATTACAATAGACAGTGGTAAAGGTCTTTCAAGGGAGGATATCAAATCTGCCACAAAACAATTTTATATTGGCGATAGTAGCCGAACATCGAAAATTCATTTTGGGATAGGTTTGTACATTACCCAATCATTTGTAAACCTTCATGGTGGAAGCCTCCATATCGGTAACTCATCTGTCACTGGTGGTGCAGAGATAACAATAGCGATTCCAATTTTCAAATAGGATAATGGAGGCTTTTGCAAAAAAACATAAGTTTAGAATGAAAATACTGAAAAATCGGTGTTTTTAATAATATTTCAGAAGAAAAGCCCCCACTCCTCTATAGGGTAGATTATATTATAAGTGGGGGCTAACAAGTAATAATTGATATATAAATAATAAGTGTGCTTCAATTATGATTCATTAACTATCCTACAATTATTCTCCATTTCATTTATAGTATGTGCCTTTTTCTTTTTTTATTGCTTATTAATTATTGTTTTTTTCCTATACTCATCATTCTTGGACTCAATACTGGCTGATTTTCCATAAGTTTTGCAATTTCCATTAGCCTTTCTTTCTTTATTGGATTATCTAGACATTTACCCAAATCTCTAATATTCCAAGCAGTTCCTAGTATTCCAACTGTTTTTTCCACTTTAAAACCACTTTCTACTAACTCTTGTTCTATTTCTTCTGGCAAGTGAAAATACGCTTTTAAAAATGATTTTATTTTAGGCGGATTATTATCCCTTACTCCTGTTAAAATTTCATTTTTAATAACTGAAAAATAGATATCATCAAAAATCAAACTTTCAGATATTCCATAATTCATGCCTGCGTATCTTGTTATTGTAAATGCAAGAAGTTTTCCTTCTTTTTTTAAGACTCTATAGGCTTCTTTTAGAACATTTATTCTATCATTTTTGTCTGCTAGATGATATAAAGGTCCATGAAGTATTACTAAATCTGCTGAATTATCTTTAAAAGGTAATTTTCTTGCATCTGCAACAATGCAACTTCTTAGTGGTTTATGATTCATAGCTTTTTTATTAGCGATTTCAATATGTTTTGGTGTAATATCAATTAAATGTACATTATAGCCCAAATCCGCGAGCCAAAATGAATATGGACCAGTTGCTCCTCCAATATCATAAATTTCAATATCTTTATTTTTACAGTTTTCTAAAATTAATTTTTGTGTGTATTCTTTTTCAAATCTTCCAAAATCATCTTTTAGTCTATTTTCTTCTTCAAAATCTACATAATTTTCAATGATTTCCTTTGAAATGTTATCCATTTGCATACACCCCTTTTTTTATTTATTTAATTTTGTTCTCTTATACTCTAATTTACAAATACATCTTTAAAGTCTACCTATTTCTACGTTATTATTACAGTATTTCATTGCTTCTTTATTTATCAAGTTCATATAGGACAACTTCCGCTTGATTAATTGTTAATATATAGAAATAAGCAAAAAAACTCTCACCCCCAAGATTTTATAATCTTAGGGACGAGAGTAATATTCGCGGTGCCACCCTAGTTCGTTAATATGTTACCATGTTAACCTCTTCAAGTACGGTATTATTTATACTTATACTTTAGTTCTATAACGTGAACATACGTCACTGCCTCCCCTTTAGAAAGATTCGGAGTGAAGCTCAAAGGCTTGTTTCACTAAATGATTCTTTGCTCCATTTCAGCTACGGGAGCTCTCTTTAAAAGAAGTCATTTAATTACTCTTCTTATCATCGCAATTGCTTATATTGTTTTTTTTTGTATTATTTTACATTATAGTACAACATAAATTTAAAATCAATAGAAAAATTAAAAAATATGAAAACTTGTTTTTCACCAACACTTAACTGCTCAAATTTTCAACATAATTACAGTTAAGTTATTTTTGTAATTTTCCGACTTAATAATTATTCGTTGTTTCAATTTTATGGATTTACTGATAAACTTAGTATATAATTATCATTACAAAACGTTTACAAAATCATGTAAATTGTAATGTACTAATTTATCAGTAAAATATACTTATGCAGAGGTATAGGGCAATTAATAATTGCCAATACACTAAAAGAAATATGGGGGGATAATTTAATGAAAGTTTCAATGTCGAGTTTTTTAATGAATCAAAAACCTATTTTGAAAAAAATAGTAAACCTTCTTTCTGAAAACTATAAATATGTATCAATTTTAGGCACAGATACTAAAGGCAAAATATATAACGTACAAAAAACTGGTATAGATTTAAGCGACTCACACTGGTGTGAACGTGGTTTTGTTATAAGGGTTCATAACGGTATAAACTATTCTGAGTTTTCTTTTAATGAAATCAATGAAAATAACTTAAATACTATAGTGGATGAAATACACTTAAAAATGGCCAAAACTCTTGAAAGACTAAAAAATGCCTCAATAACTATAAATACTTATGAATTAATAGAGGAAGCTTTAATCAAAGAGCAGTTTTTAGGTGAAGTCACTACTCTTCCTTCAAGTTTAACGTCAAAAGAAAAAATAGAGAAAATGTGTTTTATTAAAGATTCTGCTTTAAGTTATTCAGATTTACTTGTAGATTTTAAGGTAACTTATCATGAGGTTCACGTTTCAAAAATATTTATTTCTAATAATAAAGAACTAGAACAATCCTATATATGGAGCGAAGGATATTTGGTAAGTATAGTCCGTAGAGATGAAAATACTAAATATGCCCATGCATCTTTCTCTGGTTTAAAGGCAGTAGAATTAATTGATGAAATGGAAAATAGCATAGAAAAAGTGATAGATACTAGTATAAAACTTTTAGATGCGAGGAGCGTAATACCAGGCGAATATGAAGTAATATGTTCTCCTGAAATATCAGGGTTAATTGCTCATGAAGCTTTTGGCCATGGAGTAGAAATGGACATGTTCGTCAAAAAAAGAGCAAAATCTATGGAATATCTAGGTAAAAGCGTGGCATCAGAATTAGTTACAATGCATGACGGCGCTGCAGCTGCTAGTAATATGTCTTCTTATTTGTTTGATGATGAAGGAGTCCTTGGAACAGATACTATTGTTATAGAAAAAGGTCAACTTAAAACTGGAATTTCTGATATATTATCGGCTCTTAAGCTAGGAACTACACCTACTGGTAATGGTAAAAGAGAATCTTTTGAAAGAAAAGCTTATGCAAGAATGACTAATACCTTCTTTACTGCGGGAAATGATACTTTAGAAGATATGATAGCATCTATCAAACACGGGTACATTTTAGACGGTACCATGAGTGGCATGGAAGACCCTAAGAATTGGGGAATCCAATGTATGATACTTCAAGGTAGTGAGATTAAAGATGGAAGATTAACGGGCAAAATAATCTCTCCTGTAATTATGACAGGATATGTGCCTGATGTTTTAAAATCCATATCTATGCTATCAGAAACCGTGGAACTTTCTGGTTCTGGTGCTTGTGGCAAAGGTTATAAGGAATGGGTTAAGGTTTCAGATGGTGGCCCATATATCAAAGCAAAAGTGAGGTTAGGATAATGATAGAAAGAATAAAAAAACTAATTGCTGAATCTGTAAAATTGAATAGTTTAGAAAAAGATAGTATTAAAATGGATGGTTTTAAAATAATAGAAAATAAAATAACTGCAAATGAACTTTTCTTTGTAAAAAAAGGATTAGATATGTATAGAGCTAAAGATGTTCAAAATTTTAATATAACAATCTATAAAAACTTCACGGAAGAAGATGTAATGTATACAGGCTCCTCTTCAGCTATAATTCATCCTACTATGAGTGATGAAGAAATCCTTCAGGTTATTGAAGAAGTTTCCTTCGCAGCAAGCTTTATAAAAAACAAATATTATCCTTTGGTAGAACCTTCTAATAAAGTTCAGCAGGAAATAACAAGTAATTTTTCTGAGAAACCACTTAGCGAATGGCTTCCTACATTAACTGATGCAATCTACAATTCAGATACTTGTGATAAAGGAGGTATAAATTCTTCTGAAATCTTCCTTAATAAAGTTTATACACGTATTGTAAGTTCTACTGGAATAGATGTATCTTTCACCACATATAAGGGGGAAATTGAATTTATAACCAATTGGAAGGAAGATACTGAAGAAATCGAACTGTACACGCACCTAGATTTTTCAGACATGGATTATGATTTGATAGATGAAAAAGTAAAAGAGATGCTTATTATTAGCAAAGAAAAAGCCATTGCATCCCCTACTCCAGCACTTGAAAAGTACAACATATTACTTAATGGAACCCCAGTAATAGAATTATTAAACTATTACGTGTCACAAGCTTCTGCTAAAACTGTATACAATAGAATGTCTACTGCAAAACTTGGTGAGAACATTCAAGGTGATGATGCACAGGGTGACTTAATAACCCTTACTTTAGATCCTTTTATGAAAAACTCAACCAACTCTTCCCCTTATGATTCTAATGGTTTTCCTGTGAATTCTGTTAAGATATTTAATAGTGGTGTTTTAAATAGATATCATGGAGATTTGCGTCATTGCCATTATTTAAATATAGAGCCTACAGGCAATATATCAAACTTTATTATTGAAGGTGGAAAACATTCCATAGCAGATTTTAAAATGGATCCATACCTAGAAATAATAGCTTTTTCCGATTTCCAAATGGACACTTTAACAGGCGATTTTGCTGGAGAAATTAGGCTAGGCTGGGTTTTTGATGGTACAACCACTACCCCAGTTACAGGTGGTTCCGTGTCAGGTAATATTAAAAAACTTCAAAAGCAAATGTATTTATCAAAAGAAATGCAAAAGGATAATAACTTTATAGGACCTAAAATTGTTAAACTATTAGATGTAAGTGTAGCTGGAATAGCATAAAACTTTGCTTTTTATGAACATTAACAGCAGCTTTATCATAGAATTTAATAATAGTAATTTTATGGAGCGTAATATGGAATTTTTTAAAACAAGCAAGTATTCTAGAATAAATGCTGTTAATTATGCAAGGACCTATGCACTACATCCAAACCCTAGCTTTAGGTACTTCCCTCTTATTGATAATGAGACAAGTGGGGATTGTGCAAATTTTATATCTCAGTGCCTACTAGCTGGTGGAGCACCTATGATTTATAATGGCTCACATCCTTGGTGGTACAACAAGGCTAATACCTTAAGTACAAAGGATGACACCTGGTCTGTGACCTGGACTGTAGCACATTCCCTTTATTGGACATTAAAGGTTAATGAGCAATCTAGTGCCACCGCAATTAAGGGTCTTGAAATATATGATACTAGTTTGCTTGAATTAGGCGATTTGATATTTTTCGAAGGTAATAATGGAAATATATTTCACTCAGCTATTATTACCTCTTTTAGATATGGGCAGCCTTTAGTTTCTCATCATTCTTTTGAGGCCTTAGATATATATTATAAAAATTCTTGGCCAGCAAAGCGTGTTCATTTTTTTAAAATAAGTTTGTAAAAATTATAATTGTATACTTTAGATACACATAAAAAATAACAAGTCAAAAATGCTAGCATAATGACTTGTTATTTTTTCTATGTAAATTTCAAACCAACGTTATAATTTCAATATTATAACGTTAAATATATTTGTTTTAAACGTTGTATTTTAACTTAATAGTACTTATAATAGTAGTATAGCATAAATTTGGAGGTGAATTGTTTGACTAATAAAACTACAATAGCAGATATAGCATCGGCTTTAGATATCTCAGCAATATCTGTGAGCAGAGCGCTATCAGGCAAAAATGGAGTTGGAGAAGAATTAAGAGAAAAAATCACACTTAAAGCAAAAGAAATGGGATATAAAAAGTCTATAAACAAAAATACTTATAAGATTTTGGTACTTCATCAAAGACCTCTTATCCAAGATAATAGTAATTTTACTTATATGATACAGGGAATTGAACGTGCTCTTCAAAATAAGGATATATCTTATCACACAGAATTTGTCGATAAAAGTAACCAAGATAAGATGCAACTTCCATTTAAATTATTAAAAGAGAATAATTTTAACGGTCTAATTTTCATTGGGAAATTTGATGATAATTATGTTGGTTTTCTAAAAGACAAAATTAAAAATTACATTTTTTATACAGGATATTCTCCCTCTTGCGATGTTGACAGTGTTTGGTTTAATTATAATAATGGTGGATATAAGCAATGCGAGTATTTAATTAAAAAAGGACATGTGGATATTGGTTTTTTAGGAAGGCGCAGTATTTTGTTTCGGAATAAAGAAAAGGTACTTGGAATAACTTCAGCTCTTGAAGACTATGAAATACCTATTCAAAGTGAATTCTTTACTTATATTGAAGAGAATTTCGAAGAAAATTTTGAAGCCTCAGTTATGAATTTACTAAAAGCTAAACATAGGCCCTCAGCAATTATATGCCAAGGAGACTTTATAGCTGTGAAATTAATTAATCTCCTTTATAAAAAAGGAATCAAAGTTCCAGAGGATATTTCTATTATTAGTAGTGGCAATACTGAAATGGCGTCGCTAACTATGCCTCCCCTTACAACTTTAGATTTAAACATTGAATATTCCTGTGAAATAGCAGTGGAGCTCCTTTTGAAAAGGATTAATAACCCTGATAAACCTTGTGAATGCATAACTATAAACAGCACTTTAATTTCAAGAGAATCTGTTAAAAACTTAACCACGTTTTAGCATTCAAGGTGATGATTAATTAAAATTTGTAAAGGAGAGAATTAAATGGGAAAGAGCATAATAGTAGATTTTATTAAAAAGCACAAAATATCATATATTATTGGCATTCTATTTATGTTTTTAACATCTTATATTCAGTCGTTTTTTCCTAGAGTTCTAGGTGATACCATTGATATATTAGGAAGGTCTAATTTTAATTTAAGTCTTGTGAAGATCAAAATAGTATACATACTTTTAATTACTACGGGCACTTTTATAAGTACTTATGCATGGAGAAATCTAATTGTAGTAAATGGTAGAAATCTTGAATGTCATCTTCGTGAAAAATTATATAATCATTTTCAAAAACTATCTCCAGAGTTTTATAACAAAAGGAAAACCGGAGATTTAATCGCTTACGCTATAAATGATATTTCTGCTGTAAGAATGACTTTGGGGCCAGCAACAGCCATGATAATAAATGGCATTGCTATCTGTAGCGTTTCTATATATTCCATGTCAAAGATTATGAATCTAAAATTCACTTTAATGATATTAATGCCAATTCCCTTTATCATATTTTTCATGCTAAAAATAGGAGGACTAGTTCAAAAGCGATTTAGAGTTGTTCAAGAGAACTTTGCATCTATATCTGGCAGAGTTCAAGAAAATATATATGGAATTAGAGTTATAAAGTCTTACGTTCAGGAAGAAGCTGAGGCTGAGAAGTTTGAGATATTAAATGATGCAATGATGGACTCTAACATTAGTATGGTAAAAGTATCTGCCTCGCTCTCCCCTGTAATTGAGATTTCTTTTAGTATAAGCTTTGTTATGAACCTTATCATAGGTGGAAATATGGTGTTAAATGGAGGCATAACTCTTGGTGATTTTATCGCCTTTAATGGATATTTGATCATGATTATGAGACCTATAATTTCCATTGGAAGAGTTATAAATATAGTTCAAAGAGGTATTGCTTCAATAAAAAGATTAGATGAAATATTTAATGTAAACCCCGAAATTTGCGATGGAGAGAAAATGATAAGTACTAATATTGAGGGTGAAATAGAATTTAAGAATCTGAGCTTTTCTTATACAGGTTCTGACAAAAATGCTTTGCAAAACATTAACCTTAAAATACCTAAGGGCTATACCATTGGAATCACAGGAAAAACCGGTTCGGGGAAAACCACCCTAGTAAACTTATTATTAAAGCTTTATATGTCATCACCAGAAGAAATATTTATTGACTCAGTAGACATAAATGACTATAACCTTGCAACACTTAGAAGTAGCATTGGGTATGTGCCCCAAGACAACTTCTTGTTTTCAGCATCTATTAAAGAAAATATAAAATTTTTCAAGGATATATACACAGATGACCAAATTGAAAAGGCTGCGATTATAAGTTCTATATATGAAAGCATTATGGATTTTCCCAAGGGCTTTGATACCAACCTTTCCGAACGTGGTGTTAATTTATCAGGTGGTGAAAAACAACGTATTTCTATAGCAAGGGCCATAATTCGTGATCCGTCAATACTAATTTTAGATGACTCACTATCGGCTGTGGACACTATTACTGAATCTAAGTTACTTAAAAATATAAAAAAGTGCAGAGGTGGAAAAACCACAATAATTGTTGCTCATAGAATTTCCACAATAAAAGACGCTGATTTTATTATAGTCTTAGATGAAGGCAATATATGCGAAAATGGAACTCATAATGAACTCATAAAGAAGGGAGGCCTATATTATGAAACCTACAAATCTCAACATGAAGAGATTGAAAAAAAATCAGAGTGGGAAGTTTCATAAAATCAATAGTATTAAAAGACTCTTATCCTTGACAAAACCATACCTTAATAAGATAATTTTAGCTGCATTATGTGTAATGATTGTAAATGCAGCAGAACTTTTAAAACCATATATATTAAAGCTTGTTATTGATGATTTTTTAATAAAGAGAATATCACAAAAGGGTATCTATTCTATAACATCTATGGGGCTATTATATTTTGCTGTTGTTGCTATTGGTGGGTTATCTTCTTTTGCGCAAGTTAATTTAATAAATAAAGCTGGTCAGGAGATTATGAGAAATTTAAGAAGAAGAGTATTTAGAACAATACAATTTCTTCCACTATCCTATCTTGATAAAACTTCCTCAGGAAGACTCATAACTAGAGCCACAAATGATGTGGAAGCACTAAGTGAAATGTATACTGATGTAATTATTAGTCTATTTAAAGATGTTTTCTTACTTATAGGGATAGTATATGTTATGCTTGCTCTTGATGTAAAATTAGCTCTTATATCATTTTCTGTGGTTCCTATGATGTTTTTTATTATTTTTCTTTTGAAAAATAAGATTAAGAATAATTTTTCAAAAATGAAAAGTCTAATAGGCAGAATTAATGGATTTATGGCTGAGAACATTTCAGGAATGAAAATCATACAAATATTCACAGGTGAAAAAGAAAAAAATAATGAGTTTCTAAAATTAAATGGCGAGTATTTAAAAAGCACATTATTTCAAGTTAGGATGAACAGTATATTAAGACCCGCAGCGGATGTTTTCCAAAACCTTGCAGTAGCAATTATACTATGGTATTCCATGAGCAAAATTGCAAATCATACTATAGAGATAGGTGTGCTTTTCGCTTTTACAACCTATATAAAACAATTTTTTAATCCAATTTCTGATCTTGCGGATAACTATACTACTATCCAATCTGCTTTGGTTTCTGCAGAACGGATTTTTGAACTCCTAGATGAGGAAGATTCTCTTGAAGATTTAGATGAGGGCAGGAGCATTGAAAATTTACAGGGAGATATAGAATTTAAGAATGTATGGTTTTCCTATAATAATTCAGATTGGACATTAAAGAATCTTTGTTTTAAAGTTAAAAAGGGAGAAACTGTTGCTTTTATAGGAGAAACTGGTGCTGGAAAAACTACGATAATAAGCCTCATAAGTGGATTTTATAAAATTCAAAAAGGTGAGATACTAATAGATGGAATTAACATTAATGATATAAAAAAAAGGGACTTAAGAAAAGCTATATCCGTTGTGCTTCAAGATGTATTTTTATTTTCAGGAGATATAAAATCTAATGTTATATTAAATGATAATATAAGTGAAAAAATATTAACCAAGTCCCTTAAAACTACCTGTGCCTTAGACTTTGTAAATGGACTGACCGGGGGAATACACTCACCTGTTATGGAAAGAGGCGCAACTTTTTCATCAGGGCAGAAGCAGCTTTTATCATTTTCTAGAGCTCTCGCTCATTCACCATCCATATTTATATTAGATGAAGCTACAGCCAACATAGATACACATACTGAAAAGCTAATACAAAAGGTAATTGAAGAAATGGCTCAAGATAGGACCACACTTATTATTGCACATAGGTTATCAACCATACGAAATGCAGATAAAATAGTGGTGCTAAAACATGGAGAAATTATAGAAGTAGGAAATCACCATGAGCTTATGGGTCGTGGTGGATATTATAAAGATATGATACAAGATGATACAAAGATTGCAAACTAATATAAAAGCGGTATGAAAATGCTGCTTTATAGAATGTTTATAGATTTGTGTAAATAACTTTAAAGTGTATATCTAATTAGAAATTAGTATGGGAATTTACTGCTGTACTAATTTTTTACTTTTTAGTGTGGTAAAATAAAAAATATAGCAAGATTTACATCTCTGTAAGGCTTGCTATATCAACATTTGGTGACTCCTAGGGAAATTGAACCCCTGAGCAGAGCTGAAGCATGAAATTTGAAACCTAGTAATTTCAACGATTGTAATGAGTTATTAAAAAAACTTTTTCGTGAAGACTTTAATATATAAAAAATTTACACCTTAATACAATGGTTTAAAATTACAAATTCGGTCTTTAAGTGCAGTGTTTTCTCGCAAAACAAGAGAATTATTTACATGTATTTACTTAAATGATATATGTATGTATTCATAATTAATACATAACTTTTAATTATATCATAAAAAATTCTATTTGTGTTGATGAATGACGTTTTCACGAAAAAAAACATTAAATTAAATTAGTTTTTTCATGCTTCAGCTCTGACCCCTGAGTCGTTAATTTGACTTTTATAACTTTCTGAAATCTGCTATAACTTATGTATATCAGGCCTTCCAAGGGTATAACATTCTAAACCTTTCTAACACTTATGTGGAAAAATAAATGAAAAAATCGTAATAACTTCTCTTGGCATTATTAAGAATAATGGGTAGTTGAAGAATATATAAAAACACAGAATTACTCCATTACTTTAGTAATTCTAACAGTTGTTTGTGTCGTCCGTTATGAAAGATGCGAACTAAGCATGACTCTCAACCACAATAAATGGTACCATCATCTCCTGCTTGGTCATTCCTGCATGATTTGATAAGAACCGTTTTGATTTAGGACTGTAGGCAATGCCTTGGTCCCCAATGGCAACTGCCAAAAAATCACCAATAAACTCCTCAAATTTTCTATGGGCTTGACCCTCTCCAAATAAATTTCCTTCTAAGACTTCCGCTTTGGAAAACAATAAAAAATCCTTGCCAAAGGCTTTGTAAAATTCCTCTTTAAACATTTCTCTAAACTCCTCTTTTACATAAAAACAGGTGGCTCTACTTTCAATAGAAATTGGTCTTACTAACATCTTTAAAAGATGAGGATGTTCGCTAACAAACCTATAGTTCAAATTAATATGCCCATGGTCTGCGGTTACAATAACAATAGTATCCTTTAGCACCTGGCACGTTTTTTCTACTCCCTCATTTAGTTCTTTCACCCATGAAGTTACTTCACTACTATAGCAGCCATATTCATGCATAGCAGCATCAGGTTGTGGGAAGTATGCATAAATATACTTGTTTCCAGCAAGATTACAAAGTCTTTCTACCTCTTCAAACATTTCAATATGTGATGAAACTTTATTGGTGCCAAAAGGTGATACACTGTAAGCTGTAGCATTACCAGTTTCATTGATAATATCATATACGCTTTTATAAGGGATTATTTTTCCAGCCACATGATAATCAGCAGCTTTTTCATCACTATCTCCCAGCGTGTTAATAAAAGCATTCACAATCTTATCTATTTCGCTAAAATATAAACTCCAGCCAAGCCACCCATGTTCCTTAGGCGTCAATCCACTTTCAATAGAAGTTGTTGCCGCAGTTGTGGTGGGTGGAAACACTGTAGATATTTCTGACACAAAATGCCTTCTCAAAAAACTTCCTTTATCAAGATGGTTTTCTAAGGCATCTACGCCTAGACCATCTAATAACATGACCACAACATTTTTATGATTTTTCTTTAAATAGTTATCAAATATTGTTAAAGTTTCATGATGGTTTTCTGCTCCATAATGTTTCAGTACTGAGCAAGCTAAATTCACGATAGAATTATTATAGTCTGGATGTTTTATGTCCATAAAGTGCCTCCAATCGTCTTCTTCAGATTTTGCATTTTGTTCTAACTGATTCCCAATGTGCCATTGTATATAAATAAGCTTGATTATAAACAAGCGTTCTCTTTCCCATTATCTTTATACCCCTATTAGTAAACCCAGTAGATATTAAAATAATTTTTTGCTTCAAAATCACCATTTTCATCTTCATCCCCAATACGTCTATCTATTCGGCATCAAAATCAATAAAGTACTTTCTCTCTGGTGTATGTATCGTGAGGGTTGCTAAATTAATATTGTCCTCTAAAATATCCACTCTGTATTCGAACATGATATCATCATGTTGCTTCTTCATGAATAAGTAACTTCCTTCTTCTTGATCCTCGGCCTTATCACTTATTTCAGCGTAGATTTCTTCGCCACTGACTTCTCCAGGATATCCTGACTTTCTTATCTTTTCATCTATTGCTTTAAAAAACTGTTCCATTTTTTCGCTCTCCTTCTTTTTTAATACCTATTTCTCTTCAAATCAAGTATATACTATGCTTCTAAATAACAGTAGCCTTAATCATTATTAATTAATGATCAGAGCAAAACCTCACTTATCAAACTCACATGGTTCTCAATGACCTCTAGGCTAGTAATTACTTCATATTTTAATTATTCAATTAGATTATTATACCTTCAAAATGATCCATTTCATGTTGAATTATTTGTGCTATAAATCCAGTAAACACTTGCTTTTTCTTCCTCATCGTTAGCTTTTCTCTTAGCGTGTAACCTTATTTTATCAGATATGTTTAAACCGTGACCTGCAGGGAAAGTAATAATTTTCCTCAATACATTAATATTAACTAGTAGTGAATCAATATACTCATCAATTAAGTTTAATATTTGAGTTTCAGTCAAAGATGGTGGCAAAATTAAATCATCTTCTTTAAGATACTTTGACAGAATGATCTCTGAATTCATTGAGTTATCTCCATGGGCAACATCCTTTCTACAATAGTGTATTCGGAAAGGTAAAGCTATATATTTTAATACTCCGCACCAAACTGCACATTATAGACATTATTAAAACTATTAACTAACTTTAATTTTGATAACAGTAAATCAAGACAAATAAAAAAAAGGCTTTAGGTGACTCAAGGTATAAATGCTATAAAAGTGAAAATAACATAGGTTTCCCACGTAATTTTAAAAGACATGTTCATCACCACCATAGCGAATTATAGACATATCCTTTAAAAAATATCCATTAGTTCAAATTATCATTTTAGTAATAATCTTTTCTTTTTCTTATATTCACGCTTTGTTATAGCTCCTTTGGCATATAGCTTATACCACTCATTAATTTGTTTGGTTTTTAGATCTTTATCTTTAATTATTTCAGTTGAATCTAACGCTATTTCTAATAATGAGTTATCTAATTCTTTATTATTTAATTTATCATAAATACCATTACTATCACCTAGTATTCCTGCAACCCCAACTATCAACAGATATGCACTTAGTGAAGCAATTATACATACAACAATTTTCCCTAAAGAGTCCGTTGGAAGTTTATCTCCAAAACCGATAGTTAATATGGTAACCAACGCGAAGTATGTTGAATTAATAATCCCATGAAAATTAAAGGCCTCTGGATCCAATTTAATTGTAATATATATCATTGCAATAGCATTAATATATATAATTACGAACCAGGTAATTATAATTAAAATCTTTGTTTCTAGGACACTTAATCCTTTTCTCTTAGGCATTATTGCTTTTTTATCTAATATACTTTTTTTAATACCAAAACTTATTAACAACAAAACAACTATCATTTGTAGGATAATAACAAAGATAAAACATAGAACAATATATTTGTTTAAATTTGTTTTTGTATTAAAGAGTATAAAAATAAAATATATATGGAATATAGGTAATCCCAAACAAATATTTCTAATAACATTTAACTTTTCATCCATTATGAAATCATCTGAAAACCATGTATGATACTTTAGCAAAACTACCATGAATATAACTAAAAAAATAAATAGCATTAAAATTGACACTAATATATACATAACATTGAAATTACTTTTTACTATATTTTTGATAATAGCTAATATAAATATTAGAAGTGAAAAACTAAAAATAATTGCAGATTTCTTTTTAAAGAATGTGTTAATAATATTTTTTAAAAATTCTTTTAATGATACAATCTCATATTTATATATTACAGTTAAAGACACTATAAATAAAAATACGGCTACTATAGCAAATATGCTTATCACTATTGTATACCACCATATCTGCATAATATCCCTCCTAATAATGCAATCATTGCATTTTGATATATATCCACAGAATATTGCTAATCAATCCCTCTATATATTTATAAAAAAATAAATAAAGCCTATAAAACTAAACATTAAATTTCAAACATTACCTATTTACAACTGAGATTCAAGACCAAGAGTAGTACATACTGGAGAATTTGGTTGATTTCTGCTTATTCCATCTATTCCTTTTACGATAATTAATTCAGTTATTTTCTGCTCGATTTCCTTGAATTCTATATTATTCAACTCCTTTTCAGCTGCCCATTATAGACATAATATGTATTTTATAGTTACATTATGTAGAAATCATACCATTGTTTTTATGTTTGAACAACGCTATTTTAGCTATTATGGCAAATATCTTTATTTCTAAATACCGTATTATTCAGTTTTCAAAGACATTTATTTGTACTTTCAATTTCAATAGCTATGTCGTGTAATTCTCAAATTACCGACCAATATTTTTGAAGTACGACATAAAAACACCGTAAAATTACAAAATTGAATAATACGGTATTTTAATGGGATTATTCGGTTTTAATAGTTGTGGAATATTCAGAAACAACCTAAACTTTATATTTTTTATATAAATGGTTGTTTATATACCTTCTTATTAAAACCCCTAAAATAAAAGGTGGTACTATATTTGAAATCATAATTCTTATTTGACTGTTTCAGCAATAACTTTCCAAATATAAAACCTATTAACAAAAGTATAAATGTTGTTATATATTTCATTAATTAATCCTCCTTAATTTACCCTAATCAATTGTTCATTAATCATAGTTTTGCGATAACTGAACAATCTATGGAAGATACGACAGAACTGAATCTAAATTTATTTTACATCAACTCTACAAATTGGAATTTGTCAATTTAGTTCATGCTCTATTATGATAATTGATTCATCATGCTCACCAATCATTTCAACTGATATTTTTTTGACCACAGTGCTAAATTTATCATTACATTTATTCACATCATAAAATGCTTTATCAAGCAACGCCTTAGAAGATACTTTTCCAACTGTCATGTGTGGAACATAATCATAAGCCATACCAAATTGCTTTAGTTTGTCTTTATATAGCATATCATGAATGTTTTTAATAACATTCATACCTTGTACTATATTTAAAAACAAATAATTTTCATATTTATCTTCCTGCATACTGAACCCTTCTAATTCAACTTTAAATGGTTGTATGGCGCTTAAACAATCTTTTAAATACAAATTTAATTCCTCATTAGTCAACTCACTATTAAAAGGAAAGACCAAAGTAATATGTGGCAATACTAACTCTTCCAATGGGTCATATTTTTTACGGATATCATTAATAACATCAATATTTTCAAATTCAGTAAAAATCATAATAGTTCTTGTTTTCATACTCACATCTCCTCTACAAATTACTATTTATTGAGTTGTTTTACATCTTTCATATGTCACATTAGATTACAAATTTGACATAACTCTTTAAGTGAGAAATGTCTTCAGATATATCTGATATGCCCTACACTTATAAAGTATTTCACATTTTTGGGACTTCCCATTATAGCCATAATACTCATAAATACTTCTAAACCATTCTACTAACAATCTTTCTGCATCCTTCTATCATATTCCTTCTAAATTTGTATAATAAATCAAAATAACTCGTTATTTACTAAACAATCCATCTTAACTTTTCTTTAATATTATGAAACAACAAAAAAACACCGATACCTAACCGATGTTTTTTGTCCAAGCAAATCTATTTAACAAATAAACTTAATCTTTTTAAATTATTTAATGAAAGATTTAGAGCACTTCTGCTCCATAAAACTAATTTCACAAATCCTTAGTAAGTTCGATCAATTGCTTTCTATAACTTTCTTTATTATGCTGTATCTTATGCATATCGACCTTTTAAGCATATATCATTTTATAACATTCTAAACCTTTCTGAAACTTATGTGTTAAAATTGTGGGAAACAAAAATATAGCAGGCTTTACATTACTGTAAAGCCTGCTATATCAACGTTTATGTTTTGGTGACTCCTAGGGGAATTGAACCCCTGAGTCGTTAAATTGCCTTTTATAACTTTCTGCAATCTGCTATAACTTATGTATATCAACCCCTCCAAGGGTATAACAGTTTATAACATTCTAAAGCTTTCTAACACTTATGTGGGAAAATAAATGGAAAAACCGTAATAACTTCTCTTTGCATTATAATAATAATGGGCAGTTAAATAAGTAGCGAGAGTTTTACCTTATTTCCCATAAAATGAACCACTCTTTGTTTGAAAAAATTAGAGTAGCAAACTTATTTTCTATATATACATTATACCATAAAAATCCATGTATTACCAGTCTGTGATTTGACTTTTTAATATGTTACAATCTAATAAATACAGATTATAGGAGGATTAGTTATGGAGAATCATATTATTGAGAATGAAGTTAAAAGTCTTTTTTGTCATGAACTGTACAATTTTCAGGTGGAACGAGCAACAAAAATAGTTGAACATTTGACAACTGCTTTGGGCGATGATGTTGTTAAATCAATTCAGGAAATCAATGTCGATTGGAAAGAACCACTTAAAATGTATATGGAAAATACAGTTATGATTATTGAAAAACTTAAAGAACTGTATGGGGATAAAGTGATAGAAATTCTTAAAGAACACACCGCAAATGATGCATTAAAGCGTGGTCAGGATATGTCTGCAAATACAGGCGATACTCTTGATGATTTTTTAAAAATCTTTGGTAAAGGAAAACTTGTTTGTAAAAGTCAATCTGAAGCAGTTTTAAGGTGTGAAGGGTGTTTAGTATCAAAGGTCGCAAGAGAACTTGGTGTTGAAAACATTATGTACTACCTTCACTGTTATGGAGACCCTTATTATGCAAAAGGTATTAACCCAAATATATCATGTAAACATAATAAAACATTCATGCAAGGTGATGATTGTTGTGAATACCTAATAACTATGAAGGTCAATAAGGACTAATACTCTCTAATACTATTAAAGTATGAACATTTTTAAGGGTTAGGGTAGCATAACCCTTAATGTATGCACTTCGTATTATGCCTATACTATTCGTCTTAGTATTGCTTCAGATATTCTATAAGCATAATCATCAACATTTTTTTGAACTTCAACATATTCAAAATCAGCAGGAGAACCTAAATAGCCTTGGGATGAAAGTTCTTTTATGTGACCGCCGAACAACCACGCTTCACCACTGCTGTCATCTAAGGTAATCGGAGGTAAAGACTTTGCTTTTTCAACATCAACCAGAGTTGGATAGAACTCATATATCATGGCTGTTTCAATATCTCCACCATGCACATCAGAGACTTCTGCCTTACTTACATTAATTGTTTGTGGTTTTATCGGGCATAAATAGGGTTCGTCCAACTTTAGTCCAAAGTGCGGAAACCTACCCTCATCAAAAGCATAACAAGCATTGATATGAAGTTGCTCATGGGCTTCCCTAAATGCTTCTATTATCGCAATGTTATGCTCAATATCTCCATGTGTATTAACACCAAAAACATTGTTGAAACCAAACTCTGACAGTGATAATAAAATATCTGAAATTAATGCTTTCGCAGTCTCTTTTCGTACATGGAAAGAACCTATAAAGCCACCTGTTGATTTGCAAACACCCCAATAAAAGGGTGGGGCAATAACAACTATATGTCCCTTTGCTTCAAGTTTTTCTTTTATGGTGAGGCAGTATATATGAGCAGTGTAAATATCTGTTCCTAAACATAATTGCGGGCCATGCTCTTCAATTACTCCTATGGGCAATAAGACAAGTGCATTTTTATCAACGTAATTTTGTATTTCAGTCCACTTCATATTTGCCATTGTGTCTTTAAAAATTTCATTAATCATAAAAAATCTCTCCTTTACAGTTTATAAATATTATTAAGTTCACACTTTTATACAAGTTTGACACAACTCTTTAACTGAGAAATGTCTTCAGATATTGGTAATATGCCCTAACCCTATCAAGGCCTTCATATCTTTTGGACTTCCCATTATAAGAATAGCACTAAACCGCTAGCGCGGTGGTATTCAAAACATAGTTTCTTTAATTTCTCCAGAGCTGATAATCTAAGTATATCAGTTTTTGGTATATATACCCTTTAAAATGGAAAGAATTATAGTTTTAAAGGAGATGTTTTATTTATGACAAAAGAACAAGTTTTAGAAAAGTTAATGTTTGATGTAGAACTCCGAGGTTTAAGCAAACATACTCAGGATGAGTACTATACCAAATGCAAAATATTTCAAAATCACTTTGATAAACCCGCAACTGAACTTAATGAAAAAGACATTAGAGAATTTCTTCACTTCCTTACAACTGAAAAAAAACTTGCCTCTGGAAGTGTTAATTCCTATAATAGTGGGCTTCGTTTTTTGTATGGTGTAACCTTAAATACTAATTTAAACTGCAAACAAATACCTCGTCACCGTAGACATCGTAAATTCCCCAATATTCTTACTCAAGAAGAAATTCAAAGCCTCTTTAATGCCTGTGATAATTTAAGAGATAAATGCATCTTAATGACTATTTACGGCGCCGGATTAAGACTTAGCGAAGTCTCTTGTCTAAAAGTTTCAGATATTGATAGTAATAAAATGCAACTATTTATACGCAATGGTAAAGGCTCCAAAGATAGATATGCATTACTTTCACAAGATAATCTAGAAATACTAAGAGATTACTGGAAATCATACCATCCTAAAGAATGGCTTTTTTATAGCAGAATAAATACCGGCACGCATATTAATCCTAGATCAGTACAGAATATATTTCACAAATACATTAATAAAGCAAATATAACTAAATCAGTTACGGTCCATTCTATGAGGCACAGTTTTGCTACCCACCTACTTGAGTCTGGAACAAGCATATTTCATATTAAACAGCTTCTTGGTCATTCCGATATTAGTACAACCTGTTTTTATTTACATATGGTAAAGATTGAATCCTTAAATGTAAAAAGTCCCCTCGACATGTTGAAAAAATCAAACAAAAAAAATGGAGAAGAACAATGATTGAGGTCCAAGATATTTTTCAACAATATGGCACAGAATATCGTGAAAAACATAAGCTTACGCTTGCCCAACTCAAAGCTATGTCTGCAATTGAAAAGTGTAGGACTGCCCAGTTAGGCGGTCACATAGATAATTGTGAAAGCTGTGGCAATACTCAAATTTCTTATAACTCTTGTCGCAATAGACACTGTCCTAAATGTCAAAGTCTTGCTAAGGAACGTTGGATTGATAATCAAAAAAGTAATTTACTTGACGTTGGATACTTTCATGTGGTATTTAGCATTCCAGATACCATAAATTTGATAGTATATCAAAATCAAAAGGAGCTTTATACTATTTTATTTAAAGCTGTCGCTGAAACTCTTACAGAATTAGCATCTGACAAAAAATATCTGGGTGCAACGCTTGGATTCACATCTATTTTACATACTTGTTATTCCTACTTTTTTATTATTCCGATGTTATCATTATTTTCTTAAACCCATTGTTTTTAAACGATTAGAACAGGACTTTATAAAAAAAATCGGAATAATATATTAACATCATTTGACGATTAACTATTTTAATATATGGTTAAAATAACCATTAAAATAGGAGGTATTATTATGAAACAAGTAACATTGGATCAAACAATCCAAAGGGCTTTAATTTTAATGGAATCGTTAGGTATAGGTAAATCTAATTTAACGACATTCAACAATCGTCACTTTAGTAATATTCAAAAATATTTTGCTGAGCATGGTGAAACTTTGTTTAATATTGATTTATTGGAATGCTATCAAAAGTATCAGGAGACGCGGTTAAGGTGCAAATTAATAGGGAATTGTTACTATACGGTACTGATTAGATCTGTGAAAATACTTATTGAAGTCTATCAGACGGGCACATTTCAGTGGAGGTTCTATGGGTCAGGACCTGAGTTTAAGGTCAATTCATATTTTGAAAAGTGTATAGATAAATTCTTAAGTACTTTGTACCGAAGCACTGAAACCAAGAGACATATAAATTCAAAAATCAGAAGATTTATGAGCTTTCTTGAGAGCCGTGGTCAGGAAGATTTTTTGTTGTTAACTTCAAGCGATTTGACAGAATATCTATCATTTATCTATCCATTTAATAAGGGTGACATGGGACATACTGTTCATGCATTGCACGTTTTTGTTGATTTTCTTGTTAACAGTAGCATTGTAACAAATAAAAATTTAACAGCTCCATTACAGAAACCAGTGACAGCTAGAAAAAGTGTGTCACCTTGTTTTACTCATGATGAAGTAATGTTGATGATGAATCAAACAGACAGAAAATCACCAGATGGCAAACGTGATTACGCAATAATATATCTCGCTTCACATACTGGGCTACGCGCTATAGATATTGCAAATCTGAAGTTTAAAGATATTGATTGGATTAATGACAAAATCAATATCATCCAGAAGAAGACAGGTGGTTATTTATCTCTTCCACTGGAATCTGATACAGGCAACGCAATAGCAGATTATATATTGCATGGGAGACCTGAATCTAAATCGGAACATATCTTTTTAAGAAGCCTTTCTCCATATACAAAACTAGGTAATAACCATTCTGTAGGCATTATTATTGTAAAATATATGAGGATGGCAAACATTGACCATAAAGCATATGATGGAAAAAGTTTTCATGCTTTACGCAGATCAATGGCAACATGGATGCTAGAATCTGATATTCCACTTTCGACTATTTCACAGGTACTGGGGCATAAATCTATGAATTCAGCCAAACCGTATCTTTCGATGAACGAGCGAAAACTTTCTGAATGCGCACTTGGTTTTGAATTCATCCCTATTGAGATGGGGATATATTCATGAATACATTATTTGAAAGCGAATTAGCAACATCAATGGAAGCCATGATAAAATACAAGGAATCTTTAGGATACTCCAGAGTTACCTATGAACCATACTTAAGAATGATTGACAAGTTTTGCTTCGAACATTATCCTCAAGAAACTCGTCTGACAAAGGAACTAGTTTTGAAATGGTCGCAGTTACATCCTCGGGAACAGGCCAATGGATTCAGAAGAAGAATGATTGCTATTCGGGAATTGGGAAAATATCTAAATACTATTGGAATTGAGGCGTATATCTATCCTTCTGAATTCCTAAGTAAAACCCAAAGGTTTGAGCCATATATCTTTACAGATTGTGAATTAAAAGCATTCTTCAATGCCGCTGACATCTTTTCTCGGAGTAAAAATGCACAATACAATCACTATGTTGTACCTGTTATTTATCGATTAATCTACACCTGCGGTTTAAGACCGGGTGAAGTAAGAAATATTAAATGCACAGATGTAAATCTGGTAACTGGGAGAATTTATATACGTGAAAGCAAAGCATATAAAGATCGTATTGTAATAATGTCGAAAGACATGCTACTACTGTGTAATAAATACGAAGAAATAATTAAATCAGTATTGATAAATCGGGAGTACTTCTTTACTAATTCAAAAGGTACAATTATTAGCAAGCAGTCATTAATAGATCATTTTAAGAAATGCTGCGCAAATACAGGCATAATTGGTTTCTGTGGGAGCAGAAAACCACGTGTGTATGATCTACGTCATAATTATGCTACAAGAAAGTTTATGAAATGGCTTGATGAAGGAAGGGATCTATGTGCCGTTCTACCTTACTTGAGTAAATATATGGGACACTATGACTTTTCACAAACATCTTATTATATTCACCTACTTCCTGAAAGACTTATACATTCAAAAGCAATAGATTGGAAACGTTTCTCGGATTTAATACCGGAGGTACAGATGTGATGAAAAAACTCAATGATGAAGGATTATTCCGGTTAATTCATGATTTTCTAAAAATATATATGCCAATTCAGAAACATTTAAGTAGCAACACGGTTAAATCATACAAAGAAACTTTAAATCTTTTTTTTGATTACATCACAAAAGTTAAAGGAATTCGCATGGCGGACATATCGTTTTCAAAAATAAATAGCCAAATTCTTTTCTGTTTTCTTGACTGGATTGAAACTGAACGTCATTGCAGCGTATCCACAAGAAACTTAAGATTGGCCTGTATACGTTCGTTTTATAAGTATGCAAGTACAATGGATTTTACCCTTATGGCTTATAGAAATGAAATATTAAAAGTTCCGCTCAAGAACGATACCTATAAGAATACAGTAGTGAAATACATGTCTGAAGAAGCCGTAAAGGCGATTATGAAACAACCGGATATTACGACGGATAAAGGAATTCGGGATCAGTTCTTCATGATTCTCATGTATGATACAGGTATAAGAGACCGTGAGATATTGGATCTACACCTTAGAAATTTTGATGCTGATTCCAAAACTCCATGTGTTCACGTAACAGGTAAAGGCAACAAACAGAGAGTCTTACCGATCATGCCAAAAACCGTTGAGCATTTTAAGAAATATGTGAAAACTTATCATCTAGATAATAATCCTGACAAATATTTGTTTTATACAGTAAGGCATGAAATGATTCAACAGATGTCTGACGACAATGTAGCTAGATTTATGGACATCTATAGCCGTAGAGCAAAGATTGAATGCAGTGAAGTCCCAGATAATGTACATCCACATATGTGGCGACACTCGCGAGCAATTCATCTTTACAGGGCAGGAATGCCGCTACCTTTGTTGTCAGAATGGCTGGGTCATGCACAACTGGAAACCACTCAAATTTATGCATATGCCGATACAGAAATGAAACGTGATGCCATAAAAAAAGCAACTAATAAAATGAATCCACTTATGGGCATAGAAGAAAAACCCTGTTGGAAAAGCGAAAACAGCGAAGCACTCATCCGAAAGCTCTATGGATTAAGATAATATTATTCCGATTTTATAAAGAAAATAACAGCATAGATAACCATATCTTCATATTTTCAACTTTGTATACATTAAAATCGGAATAATAAAAAAGTAGGAATAACAAGTATTATCCCGACATCGGGATAATACTTGGGGACAAAACCTTATGCACCATCCTCATATTCATTGTATTGTACCCGGTGGAGGATTATCTTCAATAGGAAAATGGATAAATAGCAGAAAGAAGTTTTTCATCCCTGTTAAAGTGCTATCTCGCAAATTCAGAGGCAAATTTTTATATTATCTCAAACAATTATACTCCCAAAATAAGCTTGAATTTCATGGTAGTCAACAATATCTTTGTAATGATAATGAATTTAAAAACCTACTTTCCTCTGTATATTCTAAAGAGTGGATTGTTTACTGCAAACCACCTTTTAAAGAAGCTGCATGTGTAGTCGAATATTTAGGTAGATATACTCACAGAGTTGCTATATCAAATAATCGTATCGTTAATATTGAAAATGGCAATGTTACATTCAAATGGCGCGATTACAAAGATAGTAGCAAATGTAAGTTAATGACTGTTTCTGCTGATGAGTTTATCCGTAGGTTTCTAATTCATATACTTCCAAGTGGATTTATGAAAATAAGACACTATGGTTTACTAGGAAATCGAAACAAAACTACCAAACTTAAGCTTTGCAAACACCTTACTAATACACCTATTTTACTTAAAGAAAAAATATCAACACTCCAATTAATCCAAAAGATCACTGGAAGAGATATATCCAAGTGCCCACGATGTGGTTCGGACAAACTTAGCCGTCATACTTTATTTTCCAAATCTCCTCCTACCTCCTTACAAACTGCATAATATTAAGAGTTTGCTATTATGGGGAGGGGGAAACTATGTCTATATATCTAGCTGTAATGGTGTTTTTATATGTTTATCACTTTAATTTTAACTATATCCTCAATTAATCCATTAAGTTAAGTAAGGGTAGGTTTATTCAATCCCCATAAGTTCTAATTATACTACCGCGGTTTCGTGCTATTTTAATTATCCAAAGTTAGGCGTACTTCTATATTTTTTTACACTCAGACTCTTATCTAGGGTTTGAGCTTTTTTTTCGCGCCTAACTTCGTATAATTCGCTAAGAATAATTAGAAGTTGATAATTAGGCTTTAATAGTCCGCTTTCTCATCCATAAGTATTGTCACAATTTATAAAATTGATGACACTTTTATTACCATAATTAGTACACTTTAAAAGAATAATATTTATTAATAATACGATAATTATAAAATGAATAAATATTAAATATTACTTTGCTTTTTTTTATAATTTCTAAATAATATTATTACTAATAAGGCATCCATTAATAATATAATTCCATTTAGATAAAATGGAATTGCATGTCCAAAAGTATCATATAGAAATCCCCCTAGCAAAGGTCCAATTGATGCACCTAAGCTAACTACCATTAAGTATAGCCCATATGCCGAACCTCGAGTTTCTTTTCCTACTATGTCTGCCACTAAGGCTTCTTCTGCTGGTGAAGCCATTACTATACCTATAGATTCTACAATCCAAAGTGCAATTAATATTTTAATATTGAAAGAATGTGAAAAGCCTAGAGAAACTATACCTGAAACAATTAACCCTATTACCATAGGTACTATTCTCCCAATTTTATCACTAATTTCACCCAATATTGATGGTAAAAAAGCATATACAAGGGCTGCTGGAATAAATGCAGTTGCTAACGTTCCAATATCTGTAGTGAATTTATCCTGAAGATAAATCATTAGAAGAGGACTTATCATAGAGGTTGAAATTGAACTTATAAAAACTATACACAATAATTTTAATAAATTAATATTAAATTCTTTATTAGGTTGTACACTCTTTTCAATATTAACTGCCATTGTTTCAGGTATATATTTATATGCAATATACCCTGCTATCAATGATAATATTGCATACCCTTTAAACAAAAGGCTCCATCCAATTATAAGAGTAAAATTACCCAGTATAACAAAACCTATAATAGCACCATATAATGCACCTTTGCTACTTGCTCCATCTACTTGTCCAATTAATTTCCCTCTTTTTTCATTATCAGCAATATCTATTGCTATAGAGTATGCAGAAATCCACATAAATGAAGAACCTATTGCCTGAATAATTCTGCTAATATACAAAAGTTCAATATTAGTTGAATAAGAAAACAATAACATAGCAATTGCATAGAACAAGAAAGCAGAAACAAAAAAAACTTTCCTTCCATATTTGTCTATTCCTTTTCCTATAAGTGGTCTCAATACTAAAGTTACAATGCTAAATATTGAAAATAATCCTCCAATAGCTAATGCACTTCCACCAATCCTTTTACTATAAATAGGTAATATAAATGACATTAGCCCAAAAGCAAAGGAACCCAACATGATAGATGTTACTAAATTATTCTTAATTTTAACCTTATTGCCCATAATTACCTCCAAAAATATAATTAAAGACTAACTAATTTACTGTCAAACAAATGTTAGTCACCAAATAAATGGAATATATTATTTACTTCTTATTTCTCTTGTAATTTTTTATTTATATCTTCTGCATCATTTTTACTATCTTTATATAAGCTTAAACAAGCTATTGCATAGGCTGTAGCAATTATTAGGATTGTTTCTATTACTGCAGTTAAAGAAATAATTTCAATGACTTTCATTGGTATTCCAATAGAAAAAGTGATAATGATAATTATGAATAATTCAAAAGCCATATGTGTAATTGGGAACTTAATATGAATGTTTTCCATAAAATACAGAACTGTCTGTATTAATAAAATTAAAAATAACAAACTAGCCTCTGATTTTACATCAAAGGTTACTTGATGGTTTATAAAATGTATAATAATTGTTATAATTATTATTACAGTAAAGGCAACACATCCACTACAGAAATATTGATTTATTCTTTTCATAGCTTCCTCCAATGTTATAAATTATATGTTTAACTTTCGTTTAATTTCCTGTACATAACTTCGATTAATAATAAGTTTCTCTCCATTTGATAAAGTTGCAAGCAGTCTACCATTAATTTGCCCTTTTACTTTTTGTAATTTTGAAATGCTCATAATACAAGACTTATTTATTCGGGTAAATCCTGTATTTGGCAAATCTCTTTCTAACTCATATAATTTCATATCACTTTGATATACGTTTTTTTCGCAATAAATATAGATTTTATTATCAACAGCCTCAAAATAATAGACATCATGGGAAGAAATCTGTGTATACTCATTTTCTATTCTGCCACTTATGGTTATTTGATCTTCAGATAGAATAGCCACTATATGATCCACATAGGTAGTTCTTTTTTTACATAGGATTTTCACCTCAATATCTTCCAGTAAGGGATTTTCAATTATTATTATTCTCATAATTTTCCTCCTTTCAAATAAAGCATATCATAGGTATCAGATGATAACAATCATCACACACTTATGTTGCATATAGCATAATGTGAGTTACATTGTTTGAACAATTTTAAGTATAGAAACAAAAATGTGTGGGCATGAGTACATAATGTTTCCAGTATCCGTATTAATCTAAGAATAAATAAAAGTGTCATCATTTCTTACATTGACGACACTTCCTATGATATAAAAATATGATCAACCAACCCTAATAAAATTGTATATGTAATTTTCCCTACATTATATTCTATCCAACTGCCGATTATTAGCCTAATGGGCATTTAAGTAACTGTTTTGATTAATTGCATTATATTACACTTATCTGCCCTCTTACTGAAATTGGAAGTTTGCTTGCAAGCTCTGTTGCTCTCTGATTATGTATAAAAGTCAATATTATTTGCTTCTATAAATTACTTTCCGATTCTGAGTTTTTAGCATTTCTGTTTTCTATCGCTTCATCTAAAGCATCTTCGAATCGTTTTACATCCAAATATTCATTATTTTTCATAATAAACAATAATGAATATCTTAAAAATTCAACAGCAAGTTCTTTTGTGTATCTTTCTTGTCCATTTATTACTATTATTTTATTCTTCTTAGCATCTCTTCCATGGACAATATCAGATCTAAATCCATAAATAATTTTCATAGCTTTTCTTGCCTCGTTAGCCGAATATGGACAATCATCTAACTTTGCGATAACCACAGCTATTCTGTTTGAAATTGTATATGTAATTTCACCATGCGCGTCTCCAGATAACAATGTCTCTATTCCAATAATTGCATCTAAAGCAGTATCGTCATCAGATTCTCGTAACATACATCTATTCAATCTGTCAATTGCTATAAAAACTCTTTTCAATTCTTTACTATTCTTTTTCGGCTCCCTTTTCTTACGAATAACATCAAACAGTTCTCTTGTCAATACAATTTCTTGGGTTGTAACTCTATATATTTTATGTTGTAGAAATTTTGTATCCACATCATTTCTGTTGAAAGCTCTTATCTGCGCTCCGTATAGCGGTATTAAATTGGCTATCCATTCATCGGCCCATCCAATTGGTTCAATAAGAAATTGTCCATATCCTGTATTGCAGCCAGTTGAAATTCGAATTGCGGCAAATATATCATCAATAATTTCTCTAGGGTAAGCCCAATAATTTGTACTAGCATTTCGTGCTGAGTCTTTCTCCTCATTTTTTATTTGATAGTCAGTCATTCTAATCATAAATGCAGCGCATTGAACCACATGAGATTCTTGAGTAGATTCATAGTTTGATACATTAAATCGACTTAATTGAAAATCTTTAGTCATTTTACTAATAGTAATCTTATCAGTGATTTCAATTTCATCGGAATCAAAATCTAAAAAGCATATAGGAATGCAGATATTTACATTTAGTGTTTCAGAAGTATAACGTAGTAATTGTTCTGAAATTAACTCTTTAACTACATGAACATCTATTTCCTCTTCTTCAAATCTCTTCGTAACATATAAATAACGATTTACAATGTTTGAAATAAAACGTACTACAGAGTTCTCTATATACTTGGGCTCTGATGCAATCATTTTATTTAAAGCTTCATCATCATTAAATGCTTTTAACAACACGTCATATTGCTCTAATTTGTTACAATTTATACTAAATTGTCCATCACTTGATTTTAATACATCACCATATTTTTTTGGCGTATTGTAATTACTTCTATGGAAAAATGAAATACTGCTCTTCATTGCAGGTACTTTTTCTATCATTTCTTTATATACATCTGCTTTCTCGATTCCTTTGAAGAATTCCTCTGGATAATTATAATAAGATGGTATATAGGAATTACTCTTTTGATATTTATAAATTTCATTAATGCCACTGCACACTACTTGTTCGCTTACATCACATAATTTATCTATTTTATCATCTGCTATTTTCATCGAATCCCTCCTTTTAAATTAATTGATTATAGTTACTTTCCGCTATTAGGTAGTTTTAATAATTCTCCCATAATAACATCCCTTCAAATTACTATTTATATGTGTATATATAAATATATTAAGTCCATAGTTTCTTACTATTGTGCCAATTTCTAAATTATATTAAATGAGCCCTTGATGACATTGAACTTCACCTTATTAGCCTAATGGGTATATGCACAATCTGCACAGTTCATCTAAATTCTTTAGTAATTTTTACAATTGCTTATGACGAACTTTATGAATATGAGTAACTAAGGCACTTGAAAGGGTGTATTTTTATAATGTCACGAAACGAATATTTCAAGACATTAAATGTATTTTATGAGAATAAAGAAGAGTTAAAGTATTGAGAAAAAGATATGTACTCTACCCGACCTCTGACCTCGGTAATAAAAGTAGTTACTAAATTAACTAATAAACAAGCTACCATATTACCAACTCCTCCCATGATACAAGCAGCGATAAATAACAGTGCGTATGATGAAATTAATATACTCAATTTGTCAAAGGCTATTATTTTATCACAGAGATCCAGTGCACCAGCATTCGCAGTCAGGAATCGAGTACAATACATATCTACAAAATTATACCATATGGAAATTATGTAATCAAATAATTATAGTTGAAAAATCAAGACGCATTTTGAAAAAAATGCGTCATAACTAATGAAATTGAAAGTACGAACAATGGACTTTGAAAATTGTATAATACGGTATTTTAAAATTAAAATATTTACTATTATAGAAATATAGTGATGTAGAAATATGTATTATGCTATAATTTCTGTAGAGTTAGGTCGAAGTTGTAAAAAAGAATTAAACCGCTAAAAACGGTGGCAGACGAGTGCTAATCATATTAATTTAATTTTTACTTAAATAAAATATAAAGAAGTATCTTATTTGACTAAGATACTTCTTTATTATAATACACACTTCCTATAAACTTTTATTGTCGAAATAAAAAATAAGGAAGTGTTATTATTTATGTCAGAATTAAGAGAAAAAATGAAAATGGATATGGAACTAAGGGGTTATAGTCCAATGACTATAAAAAGCTACATCAATCACGTTAGTAACTTTGCTAAATTTTACAACAAATCACCAAAGTATTTAGGTGAAAAAGAAATTTGTGACTATCTACATTATTGTATCATTAAAAAAAAATTAAGTGAAGGAACAGTTAATTATATTAATTCAAGTCTTAAATTTTTTTATACTAAAACTCTAAATAGATATTGGAATTCGGACAAAATTGCAAGGATGAAAGAACCATCAAAATTACCTGCTGTATTATCTCCAGATGAGGTTAAATCTATCTTTGATGTTACTGAAAATCTTAAGCATAAGGCAATTCTCATGACGGTCTACTCCGCAGGATTAAGAGTTAGTGAAGTTTGTAACCTAAAAATAACAGATATTGATAGTAAAAACATGCAAATATTAATTAGGGAGGGCAAAGGTAAAAAAGATAGATATTCATTGTTGTCTAAATCAAATTTAGAAATCCTCAGAGAGTATTGGAGCAGATATCATCCTACGGAATATTTATTTTCTGGAAAGGGTCGTACAGATTCTATAAGGCCACGTAGTGTTCAGAAAATGCTCGAGAAATCTATAAAAAAAACTAAAATCACTAAGCATGCAACTGTCCATACGCTTCGCCATAGCTTTGCAACTCACTTATTGGATGCTGGTACGGATATCTGCTACATTCAAAGACTTTTAGGACATACACGAATTACTACTACCACTATCTATTTACATCTTAGAAGGATGGATTTACTTAATATAAAGAGTCCGTTGGATATTCTTTTAGGAGAGAACGATGATTGAGATTCAAGATATATTCAATCAATATGGTGATGAATATAGGAGGAATCATCAGCTTCCGCTGAATATTTTAAAAACTATGATAGATATTGAAGCTTGTAGAACAGCAGAGCTTGGTGGTCATGTAGACGAATGTGATGAATGTGGGCACGTTAGGGTTTCTTATAATTCCTGCCGAAACAGGCATTGTCCTAAATGCCAAACTTTAGCCAAGGAAAGATGGCTTCAAAAAAGAAAGGAGGATTTATTATCCGTAGGGTATTTTCATGTAGTTTTCACTATTCCTGAAGAGCTTAACTATATAACATTAACAAACCAAAAGGAAATGTATTCTATTCTATTTAAATCTGTTTCTGAAACACTACTTGAACTTTCAAGTGATAAAAAATATTTAGGAGCAGAAATTGGATTTATGGCAATTTTGCATACTTGTTATTCCTACTTTTTTATTATTCCGATTTTAATGTATACAAAGTTGAAAATATGAAGATATGGTTATCTATGCTGTTATTTTCTTTATAAAATCGGAATAATATTATCTTAATCCATAGAGCTTTCGGATGAGTGCTTCGCTGTTTTCGCTTTTCCAACAGGGTTTTTCTTCTATGCCCATAAGTGGATTCATTTTATTAGTTGCTTTTTTTATGGCATCACGTTTCATTTCTGTATCGGCATATGCATAAATTTGAGTGGTTTCCAGTTGTGCATGACCCAGCCATTCTGACAACAAAGGTAGCGGCATTCCTGCCCTGTAAAGATGAATTGCTCGCGAGTGTCGCCACATATGTGGATGTACATTATCTGGGACTTCACTGCATTCAATCTTTGCTCTACGGCTATAGATGTCCATAAATCTAGCTACATTGTCGTCAGACATCTGTTGAATCATTTCATGCCTTACTGTATAAAACAAATATTTGTCAGGATTATTATCTAGATGATAAGTTTTCACATATTTCTTAAAATGCTCAACGGTTTTTGGCATGATCGGTAAGACTCTCTGTTTGTTGCCTTTACCTGTTACGTGAACACATGGAGTTTTGGAATCAGCATCAAAATTTCTAAGGTGTAGATCCAATATCTCACGGTCTCTTATACCTGTATCATACATGAGAATCATGAAGAACTGATCCCGAATTCCTTTATCCGTCGTAATATCCGGTTGTTTCATAATCGCCTTTACGGCTTCTTCAGACATGTATTTCACTACTGTATTCTTATAGGTATCGTTCTTGAGCGGAACTTTTAATATTTCATTTCTATAAGCCATAAGGGTAAAATCCATTGTACTTGCATACTTATAAAACGAACGTATACAGGCCAATCTTAAGTTTCTTGTGGATACGCTGCAATGACGTTCAGTTTCAATCCAGTCAAGAAAACAGAAAAGAATTTGGCTATTTATTTTTGAAAACGATATGTCCGCCATGCGAATTCCTTTAACTTTTGTGATGTAATCAAAAAAAAGATTTAAAGTTTCTTTGTATGATTTAACCGTGTTGCTACTTAAATGTTTCTGAATTGGCATATATATTTTTAGAAAATCATGAATTAACCGGAATAATCCTTCATCATTGAGTTTTTTCATCACATCTGTACCTCCGGTATTAAATCCGAGAAACGTTTCCAATCTATTGCTTTTGAATGTATAAGTCTTTCAGGAAGTAGGTGAATATAATAAGATGTTTGTGAAAAGTCATAGTGTCCCATATATTTACTCAAGTAAGGTAGAACGGCACATAGATCCCTTCCTTCATCAAGCCATTTCATAAACTTTCTTGTAGCATAATTATGACGTAGATCATACACACGTGGTTTTCTGCTCCCACAGAAACCAATTATGCCTGTATTTGCGCAGCATTTCTTAAAATGATCTATTAATGACTGCTTGCTAATAATTGTACCTTTTGAATTAGTAAAGAAGTACTCCCGATTTATCAATACTGATTTAATTATTTCTTCGTATTTATTACACAGTAGTAGCATGTCTTTCGACATTATTACAATACGATCTTTATATGCTTTGCTTTCACGTATATAAATTCTCCCAGTTACCAGATTTACATCTGTGCATTTAATATTTCTTACTTCACCCGGTCTTAAACCGCAGGTGTAGATTAATCGATAAATAACAGGTACAACATAGTGATTGTATTGTGCATTTTTACTCCGAGAAAAGATGTCAGCGGCATTGAAGAATGCTTTTAATTCACAATCTGTAAAGATATATGGCTCAAACCTTTGGGTTTTACTTAGGAATTCAGAAGGATAGATATACGCCTCAATTCCAATAGTATTTAGATATTTTCCCAATTCCCGAATAGCAATCATTCTTCTTCTGAATCCATTGGCCTGTTCCCGAGGATGTAACTGCGACCATTTCAAAACTAGTTCCTTTGTCAGACGAGTTTCTTGAGGATAATGTTCGAAGCAAAACTTGTCAATCATTCTTAAGTATGGTTCATAGGTAACTCTGGAGTATCCTAAAGATTCCTTGTATTTTATCATGGCTTCCATTGATGTTGCTAATTCGCTTTCAAATAATGTATTCATGAATATATCCCCATCTCAATAGGGATGAATTCAAAACCAAGTGCGCATTCAGAAAGTTTTCGCTCGTTCATCGAAAGATACGGTTTGGCTGAATTCATAGATTTATGCCCCAGTACCTGTGAAATAGTCGAAAGTGGAATATCAGATTCTAGCATCCATGTTGCCATTGATCTGCGTAAAGCATGAAAACTTTTTCCATCATATGCTTTATGGTCAATGTTTGCCATCCTCATATATTTTACAATAATAATGCCTACAGAATGGTTATTACCTAGTTTTGTATATGGAGAAAGGCTTCTTAAAAAGATATGTTCCGATTTAGATTCAGGTCTCCCATGCAATATATAATCTGCTATTGCGTTGCCTGTATCAGATTCCAGTGGAAGAGATAAATAACCACCTGTCTTCTTCTGGATGATATTGATTTTGTCATTAATCCAATCAATATCTTTAAACTTCAGATTTGCAATATCTATAGCGCGTAGCCCAGTATGTGAAGCGAGATATATTATTGCGTAATCACGTTTGCCATCTGGTGATTTTCTGTCTGTTTGATTCATCATCAACATTACTTCATCATGAGTAAAACAAGGTGACACACTTTTTCTAGCTGTCACTGGTTTCTGTAATGGAGCTGTTAAATTTTTATTTGTTACAATGCTACTGTTAACAAGAAAATCAACAAAAACGTGCAATGCATGAACAGTATGTCCCATGTCACCCTTATTAAATGGATAGATAAATGATAGATATTCTGTCAAATCGCTTGAAGTTAACAACAAAAAATCTTCCTGACCACGGCTCTCAAGAAAGCTCATAAATCTTCTGATTTTTGAATTTATATGTCTCTTGGTTTCAGTGCTTCGGTACAAAGTACTTAAGAATTTATCTATACACTTTTCAAAATATGAATTGACCTTAAACTCAGGTCCTGACCCATAGAACCTCCACTGAAATGTGCCCGTCTGATAGACTTCAATAAGTATTTTCACAGATCTAATCAGTACCGTATAGTAACAATTCCCTATTAATTTGCACCTTAACCGCGTCTCCTGATACTTTTGATAGCATTCCAATAAATCAATATTAAACAAAGTTTCACCATGCTCAGCAAAATATTTTTGAATATTACTAAAGTGACGATTGTTGAATGTCGTTAAATTAGATTTACCTATACCTAACGATTCCATTAAAATTAAAGCCCTTTGGATTGTTTGATCCAATGTTACTTGTTTCATAATAATACCTCCTATTTTAATGGTTATTTTAACCATATATTAAAATAGTTAATCGTCAAATGATGTTAATATATTATTCCGATTTTTTTTATAAAGTCCTGTTCTAATCGTTTAAAAACAATGGGTTTAAGAAAATAATGATAACATCGGAATAATAAAAAAGTAGGAATAACAAGTATTATCCCGATGTCGGGATAATACTTGGGGTCAGAATCTTATGAATCATCCACACATACATTGTATAGTTCCAAGTGGTGGACTAACGTTAGATGGTAACAGATGGATAAATTCGAAAAAAGATTTTTTTATCCCGGTGAAAGTGCTTTCAAGAAAGTTTAGAGGTAAATTCTTATTTTACCTTAAAAAAGCTTATTATAGTAATGCTCTTAAATATACTACAGGAATTGAGGAACTAACAGAAAAACATGTATTTCAGAGCTTCATAGATAAGTTATATAAAAAAGAATGGATTGTATATTGTAGACCTCCTTTTGGGAGTGCGGAGTACGTACTTGAATACCTTGGTAGATACACTCATAGAGTAGCGATATCTAATCATCGAATTGTAAATTTAGAAAATGGATATCTAACATTTAAATGGAGAGATTATAAAGACCATAATAAAGAAAAGTTTATGACACTTACAGTAGATGAATTTATTAGAAGATTTCTCATGCATGTTTTACCAAGAAAGTTTGTTAAAATTAGACATTATGGAATATTAAGCAACAGAAATAGGTCAACTAAGCTTCAAAAATGCAAAGAACTTACAGGAGCAGTAGAAAATAAAAATCAAAATTTAGAAGTTAAGTTAAGTGCGGCGGAGCTTCTTTTAAAGCTGACAGGGATAGATATAAATATCTGTTCTTGCTGTGGTAAAGGTAAAATGATTACAAAAGAGAAATTAAATCGTCAAAATTATTCGCCACCAGGAGGAATAAATAAAATAGCATAACGTCTTTATTTAGGGGAGGGGGAAATTACGTCTATTTTTAGAAAATAATCAAGACTTAGAAGGATTTAAGATGCATTTGTGGAAATTAAAGTTAATACTCTTAGTGTTAAAGCAAATTTCAGAAAGAGGGAAAAGATTGAATCTCCATAGTAGTGGAAACGCGGCATCGTTCTTTAGCTTGTTTCAGAAATTGAGCAAATTTAGTGGCTATCACCATAAGTATATACTTATGGTGATAGTTTTTATCGGCTCAACATCTGAATCCAAACCTATTCAAACTACGAACTAATGATTTTTTATATAATCTTACAGATAAATAGTAATTTGACTAAATTGGTGCATTCAAAGAAGACAAGTAGTACCAGCGGGTTTAAGGAAAAGTAGATTTTTCATTATAAAATTATAAATAAAAGACAGACTAGCTCATAATTAAGCAGTTTGTCTTTTTTACTTGTTATTATTATTACTGGAACAGTATAAAAAACAGGAGTACATGACCACTACTAGAAACTATAATACCTAATACAGATAGTAACATATAACACCTTGTCAGATTTTTTTAAAATGAGATTGACATAATGCAACACATATGTTACATTAGATTTATCAAATACATTTTAATGTAACATATATGTGACATTAAACGCGAAAGGAGCATTGTTATGGGAATTAAAGAAGATTTTCTAAAAAGGACAAAGATGGTTGATGTCCATAATGGAAAAAACGGAGTTGAAGAGGTTATGGATTATTTGGTTAATCCAACAATCATAGACAAAATGATAATCGCATCAGAAATGGACTTGCCAGTTTTAACATTAATAGCAAAGGATTTGGAAAATAAGTTTGATAAAAACTCCAATTTTCCAGTTGTAGTTACTGATTTGAACAAAAATGCACTTGGCAGACAGAACGTAGGTAGAATGATTAAATTTATTATGGCACAATATGGATACACTCCTATTGATGGAGGATTATCAGAACGAGCAAGAATACCTGCTGTATCAGGTTCAGAGTATTTTTCAACAAGCGGCATCTATAAAAAAACAGAGGAAAATATATATCAAATTGAAATAATATCTAAAAAAATTTAGATTCAACTCTGTCGTATCTTTCTTATTACGCGTCACAACTAATAAAACTGAATAATCCCTTAAAAATGCCGTATTATTACAATTGAATTTTACGGCATTTTTACGTCGTACTTCAATTAGATTACGAATTAATTAAACTTCTATATTTATTTTGCAGCCTCAATAATCCAGTCAACTATATAATTAAATCTTTCTGATGTAAGTGCATGTCCACCTTCATATTGTTTAATACTAATTTGTTGCCCTGCATTACATTTTTTATATTCCTTTTGTGCCTTTTTATAGATATCCATTGCATCTTTGGAGTATTTATCTTCTGTTGCTGATACAATTAGAAATTTAGTTGGGCAAATCTCACATACTACATCGTCAATATCATAATATCTCATAAAATTTGGTATAACGCTTGCCATTTCAATACCAACATTATTCTTAATTCTGTTTCTAAATGTTGCGGCACTACCGCTAGCACAAGCATAATGTATTCTTTTATCAAATGCAGTAAGATAAATCGTTGTATTACCTCCATATGAATGTCCTAAACAACCTATTTTATTATAATCAACGCAATCCAACCCATTTAACACACTGATTGCTCCTATTGCATCTTCAATTACTATTTTTGCCAGAGTCTGACCTGTGAGTATTCCGTAGCACATTGTAAGAAAATGCTGGCAGTCATCATCTTCATCATTTTTATTGATTCCTGAAGCATTAACTCTTCTATCCTCAAAACACAATGAATCTGGTGCGATGACAACAAATCCCCTCTCTGCAAGTGCAGGACCAAACGCTTGAAGAGGATTCCCAGCAAGACCGCAAACTTCACTCTTGCCAAGATTTCTTTCTCTGTTATGTTGATGATTAATTAAAACTGCTGGGTGTTTTCCTTCTCCATCTGGCAAAAGCAAAAGGGCAGTGTTTTTACGTCCATGTATGAAATATTCAATAAGTTCCCTTCTGTATCCATTACATTGGAATGTTTCTAAAACCCCATAATCTATTCTGCTACTCACAGGCTTCAAGTCAATAAGTTTTACCATCTCTTTACTATTTGTACTCATACTCCCTCCTTCTAATAAATGCAAATTTATACTTTTGCGATATACGAATTTTATTTACTTCGCCTTATCCTACAGTTGTGTCGCAAGTTATGAAAGTTGTGAATCAACTTAACCTCGAATTATATTGATTTGAGCAGTATATTTGAAATACCATTGCACACATTTAAACTTAAATGATAGTTTAGAATTTACATTCTAATTGGAACTTTAAGATTGTAATAAATTTCTAAGAAAATTAGCTGTAGCTAAGACTTCTTTAATATTTTTTTCATTATTCATATTTAATTTTACATATTGCATAATTTTTCTAATATCAGTTAATGAATTTTCAAATAAGTCATTCATCCAATTATATTTTGGAAAAAGCCATACATGAAAGTGGTTTGAACGTTCTTCTTGAATAATAACTACTTCTATGATATCATTAATTTCATTTAAAGCTAATCTAGATTTATATATTAGGTTAGTAAGTTCTGTTACTTCATCTAAAGATAACTGAGCAATTGATTTTAAATGTTTTTTTGATACTATAACGAGAAAGCCTTTTAGAGGAGTTTCTAAATCTTGCTGGATAAAAAAATTCTCTGTTTCTTTTATAATTCCACCTGGAGGTATAACATTACCTTTACCTATCTCACAAGCTATACATTCAGACTTCCACTCATTATTCATAAAATCTTTCATTATGATTCACTCCTTCATTATATTTTCCCCTTACGTCTTATCTTACGAGTTTGACATATCACTATGCCCTTATTCTTCAATTATATTTTATTTTTTTGAACTGCCCATTATAGACATAATGGGAAGTTTTATATCTATACTGTTTACAAAAAACTAACCGCATTATCGTAAATTGCATAGTAAATTATTAGTAAACAATATGGTTCGTATAATATCTGCATCTGCTTTTGAAAGTAGTCCTGTATGTGCACTATTTTTACGCAGTCGGTTAACTGCCCATAAATCACTAATATAACCACAATATGGGGGAATAGAGTCTTCTTTTATTTTCCATATTACTTGACCAAGCATTTTTTCTTCTGCTGTTAACAATGATCCCAATAAGTATCTTAGTTGCTTTTCAACCACTTTAGAATATTCGACAATAATTGGTGCAAAATCTATTACGCTATTTTGATGGAGTTCAAATAATAAATTAGCTGTAACCAAAAATTCTTTTGCTGTACTATCTAAATGTGGATAATTAGCATTAACTTCTCCCTGGATTTTAGTCTGTAACTCAGTTTCGTTAACTGTGTTTTTTTTCATATTTGCTAAGATTCCATCCATCTTAGCTTCATAATGCTCCCAATTGTCTAATTCCTCTAAATCAATATTTAAAGAATTGTTTTGAAGCGTAATTAGATCAGCAGCCCATTTTCTAAAATAGCCACGCTGATATTTATTCTTCTCTAATTCATTTTGCAACGCTTCTTTTGCCTTTTGGTAGGCCCCACTAATGTCGTCTAGTTTAGGTAAAATCTGATCCCATATTTCCCATTCGCTTTTTTCTGGCAACTTTTCTTTAGCTATTTTTAAAAATGCTTGCGCATTATTATAATCTCCCAATTCATTGTATACAGAAATCAGACCTTTATAAGCCTCATATTCAATCGATCCCATCGCACTATTGGAAGCTAAAGAATGCATCAACGAACCATTCTCATCTAAAAAAGCGTAAGTATTTTCATTGAACTGTATAGAATTCAAACAGGCTATGTAAGTTTCTACTGCTAACTCGAATCCTTTATTTTTCTTATAAATGTCTGCCAAAACTAGCAATGTAGTATCATCCTCCACCAAGAATAATGCCTTTTTACACCATTGAATAGCTTCCTTATAGTTTCCTTTTCGCTTCAATAATTGTGCATAATTAGAATAATTTTGATTATTAGGGTTCAACTTAATTAGTTGATTTACTAAATCATAAGCTTTATCATATTGTTTGTTTTGCATTAATGAAATTACTAGATTGCTCTTTATACCAAATGTAAGAATGTCATCTTTAGACAGTTCCAATGCCTTAGTTAAATAATCGATAGATTCTGTTATTCTATTTATTTCCGGATATAGCGATATTAGCCCCAATGTACAATATACTTCAGGATTCGGCCATTGTTCAACGCAACATTTCGCTAATTCATACGCACGAAGAGTATCATTCCCAATTCCTATATAGAACGATGTTGCAACACCACACAACCCTGCATTTTTCCCATATTTCTCAAATAGATAATCTGTAATTTCTGATAGACCCTTTTGGCTTTCTTCGTTAAAATCTGTTGAATTAGCACAATCAATAGCATGTTGATAACTCATTACAATTTGTTGCTCAGCTTTTTTTAAAATTGACATGTCTTTAACTGACCTTAATGCTTGTGCTGCTTGTGAAAATTCTAGTATTTCAATATAGATATCATAAGAAATAATTAAAGCCTGTTGATTTTCAGGTTTTAAGTCTAACGCCTTGTCGCACAGTTCCCTTGCGTTTTTTAAATCGTCATTACTATTTATTTCTTTCCATAAGCACCAATATGCACGAGCCATATTGGTAAAAGTTCCACTAATAAATTTATACGGTTTATTTGCACTTATGATTTTATTTCCATCAACAATTATTTGATGACAATTTTGAATGGTTAAATTTTTCATCAATGAATACTGTTTTAAATACAATTGCTCCATTTCTTTATCATTAATAATCACTTTGTCAATGCAACATTTTTTATATTTTTTACCACTACCACAAAGGCATGGTTCGTTTCTGCCCGGTTTCATTTAGTAATCATCCCCTTGCATTAATTCTTGTTATACGCAGTCATTAACGGCGGTAGCCGATACACTACATTAAAATGTCTTTATTCTTTTTGTCATTTTAAATGAATCGAAGCCCCTTGGACCGTTTTCTTTAATCATCACTACTCTGAAACCTTGTTTCTCATAAAATCCTCTTGCCTGAAATTCTACAGTGCCTGTACTAATGCTATAAATACCAAGCGTTCTTGCTTTATCCTCGATGATATTCATAAGATTTGTACCGATTTGATTCCCTCTATACTCTTCACTAACAACAAGTCGATTAATGTACATAGAATCTTCAGTGATGCTTACCTGAATTCCTCCGGCAAAATTATTATTATTATTATTATTATCTAATGCCACAAACATAATATTCTTTTCTTCTACATCCTGAATGTCATTTTCTTTATTAATTCTCTCCATCTGATTATGGAGAATTAAATCATATTCAACAATTTTCTCAGTGGTTATAACAACTTCTAATTTAGTATTACTTTCTACATTAAAATCGATATTCTGTAGATGAAAACTTCTTTTAGTCTTAGGAGTACCTTCCATCACTCCTATCAGCTCAAATCCTAACATCTGAAATTCCTTTGCACAAGATTCAATTTCTGTAATTAAATTTATTCCAACAGCTCGATTACTATAGTGAAGCCATATTTCCGAAATAAGTTTCTTTAAAACTTCAACATCTTCATAGAATATATTACCTATACTTACCCAATCCCAAAATAGATTAATATATATAGCCCCAACAAGCTTATCACCTTCAATTGCATAATAATACTCTGTTGAGACCTCTCTATCACCAGTATGCTTATAATTGTAAGCTCTTAAATGCTTAACAAGGATATCATTATACTTAAAATCTCTGTCTTCAATGTACCTCATTCTGTTTCCCCCTATAAAATGTTTTTTACATTTTTTTAATGCATACCGAAAGCTACCAAATACTTACGTGTTTTTGGCAAGCTAAAAACCATGCATTGCGGAACTTAATTTTCCCAGCACCCTATTCCAATTATTGGGTATTCATGGTTAAGTGTGTTAAGCGGTAGCTTGGGCCACTAAAAACTAATAAATGGCTGTGATGAACTAGTCGGTCAATGATAGCGCTGGTAAGCTTTTCATCGTAAAAAATACCATTCCATTTGCTGAACTCTAAGTTAGTGGTGATAATTACACTTCGTTTTTCATAACATTCCGAGATTACTTGAAATAGTAACTGAGCTCCCTCTTTTTCAAAAGGGACGTACCCCCACTCATCACAAATCAACAGGTCAATTTTCTCTATCTGACGCATAAATCGTTTCAATTCTCCTTTAGCTTTTGCTTCGCTCAATTGATTAACTAGTGCTGCTGTCCGAAAGAATTTTACTCTTTTTCCTCTAGAACAAGCAGCTACGCCTATGGCAGTGGCCATGTGACTTTTACCAGTTCCAACCGGTCCATATAATACTAGATTTTCTAGCTTATCAATAAAACCTCCGGTTTTTAAATCATCAATATCAATTGCTTGAGGGACTTGAATATCTTTAAAAATATAATCTTCAAAGGTTTTAATAACATCAAATCCAGCTGATTTAAGGTTTCTATTTCTTCTAACTACTTCTCTATTTTCAGCTTCACGTTTTAATATTTGTGCTAAGAAGTCCCCAAAATCCGTTGCTTGAATTTCTGCATAGTTTTCATAAAAACTAGTTCCTAGTCTAAGTTCTTTGCAATAATGTTTTATTAATACATCTGAGCTCATTGATTTAGTCCTCCTGCAACCATTAATTTATCATAAACAGTTATGTCAGGGGTGTACTTCTCAAGTTTTGGTACTGTTTCAGAAAGACAAATTTCTAGTTCCGGTAAAGGGCCGGTCGTTAATCGGCAATAGGTAGCCCAAATACTATCTACATCACTTGTCCCACATTTAATGCTTTCTTCAAATGCTGCTATTGCAGAATCTATATTTGTAGTTGCTGTCATTTTGGTAAATAATTTAAGGGCCGTAGGCCGCTTAGACATAAGTTCTAAATAAGGAACCCAAATCATCGATTCTTTTTCCTCTCCATATAGCCTACTATGAGTAACTATAAGGTTACTGTTATAATCTAACACATCAATATCATAGGCTCCAACTTTAAACATAACTTGTTGTCCTTCCATATTGGGAGAGGTTGAATAAAGTCTTCCATCAAACTTCGCTTTACCATAATTGTCTGCCTTTGCAAATTGATGCAAATAGACCTCAAATGGAGCATCCGGAAGTTTAAAGAACTCTATGATATCTTCTTCAAATAAATCTTTGATAAGGCCATGGCCCTTATAATGCATTCTATTCATATCCTTATCACATTTTTCAAGAAGTTCCTTGTTGAATTCTTTTAGACTCTTAAATTCCGGAACTGGCACTAAGAGATTTCAGCGGTGGTATCCCACCTTTGCTTCGACGGACCATTTCTCATTACCACTATTTGGATTGCAAAAATTACTTTGAAAGCCATAGTGCATCATAAATCTTATAAATCCATCTGTTAAATCACGTTTCCCATATTCTTTAACTTTCTTAACTGCCGTAGACATATTGTCAAACCATATAGCTATTGGAACTCCCCCAACATGTTCAAATATTGCTTTCATACCTTCTAATAGGCATTCTTGATTTTGACTTTTAAAGAGTTGCATATAGCCACCATTGCTATGTGGATAAGATATATTAAGATAATTACCGTCATATGTAATTCCATTTTCAATAAAACGAGCTTCTCCAAAATCAACCTGAGCTTCACCTGGTGGATGCTCTAGTGGTAGAAATCCATCGGTGACCATGACCAATTCTTTTCGTAGCTTTGCAACGAATTTTCTTACGGATCTTTCATGAGCATCAAACTCATTTGGGTAAAGTTCTTCTAACCGATCATGTATTCTTTTTGCTGTATGCTGTTGTTTGTGTGGAGCTTTCTTATCATCAGTGAGCCATTTCAAGACAATATCTCTGTAGGGTGACAATTTGCTCTCACGCTTTTGTTTTATGGGCATTGGGAGATTAAAATCTTCTTTATCAACATATCTTTTTACTGTAGAAAAATCATGACCAGTAATTTCCGCAATTTTTCTTAAACTTTTCCCTTCAAATTTCCTCAAATGTCTGATACGATATATATGTTCCATTGTTAGCATCTCCTCGGTCTCCTTTTCAGTTTCGTCACTAAAAAGGATAATTTATTTTGAGGGTGCTGGCAATGGATTTTTTCCATTTTATGCTTGGTTTTTTAAAGGCCGGTCTGCATTGATTTTAGTATACCAGAAACAACTTACGCTCTAACTCAAAAAATAGTTAATGATTGCGCATAACGTTCCTGCTTGCAGACGTCCCTGAGCCCATTTATGAGGCGAAGGGATGTGTTGTGGCGACCCTAAAGAAAGACCCCTAAGCTGCCACAACGAATTGCAAGCTTTTGTTAAGCGACGTTTTTCAAGCAATCTTTTCTTTAATTACATTGATTACTTTATATCCATCACTTGTTCTACCTTTGTATGCTCCATGTTTATATGTCATCGGTATAATGGTCGTTAAAAATTGACTATAACTACCAAATATAAATGAGCATAAAAGTATTTTTAAAAATATATTTTCTGTTATAGCGCCTAAAATAGTAAATATAAATCCAACTAATACTGAAGCAATTGGACCACCTAAATAAAATAATATTTTTTTATAATTCTCTTGTGGTATTTCACTCAAATACGTATATCCAACCCATGGCGAGAATTTATTTAAATAAACTTTCAACCTACCAATTTTGAAACTAACATGCTTTTTTTCAAAATTTCCTATCGTTATATCTACTTGTCCATTTGTGAGACTTAAAGCACTGATGGCATGCCCTAACTCATGTAAAAATGTTAGAATTGGTGAAATTAAACTTATTAATACTCCATACACAATAAATAAAATAATACTATTATTCATTTTAACTATTCCCCCATTAAGTATAAATTTGAATTAACTTATACTAATTTTCATAATGTCATACAGATATAAATCTCTTATTTTAATGTTGCTTAACTACGGTATTCCCGACATTTATAAACTAAGTGCTAATTTGGGGAACTGTCCATTATAGCCATAATACTCATAAATACTTCTAAAACATTCTACTAACAATCTTTCTACATCCTTCTATCATATTCCTTCTAAATTTGTATAATAAATCAAAATAACTCGTTATTTACTAAACAATCCATCTTAACTTTTCTTTAATATTATGAAACAACAAAAAAACACCGATATCTAACCGATGTTTTTTGTCCAAGCAAATCTATTTAAATTATTTAATGCAAGATTTTAATAACAAGAGTTTAAAAAGCTTACCATTTACGTAGGTGTCTATTCATGGCTATATGACTCATTTACATATCTTGCTTTTAGTTCTTGAATATTCATAGATAAATTCAATCTTTTAGCAATTTCAAACACAGCAATCCATAAGCCATCGTTATGACTAGGCCGCCTCCATATATTTACCCAATGTCATTTGAGATAATAGCTGCTATTCTTGTTTTAAAATATTCACAAAAATAAAGAGCACTTCTGATCCATAAAACTAATTTCACAAATCCTTAGTAAGTTCGATCAATTGCTTTCTATAACTTTCTTTATTGTGCTGTATCTTATGCATATCGACCCTTTTAAGCGTATATCTTTTTATAACATTCTAAAGCTTTCTAACACTTGTGTGGGAAAGTTGTGGGAAAATAAAAAAATAACAGGTTTTACATTGCTGTAAAGCCTGCTATATCAACGTTTATGTTTTGGTGACTCCTAGTGGAATTGAACCCCTGAGTCGTTAAATTGCCTTTTATAACTTTCTGCAATCTGCTATAACTTATGTATATCAACCCTTCCAAGGGTATAATATTTTATAACATTCTAAAGCTTTCTAACACTTATGTGGGAAAAGTGTGGGAAAATAAATGAAAAAATCGTAATAACTTCTCTTTGCATTATAAGAATAATGGGTAGTTGATTAGATGAAATACACCCACGCCATAATAGAATATACATATTCATTAACACTATTTATCTTAATGACTTCAGATATTCACCTAGATTAAATAAAAAAATTTAGTTTTATGGACTATCCGTAGTAGGTGGTTAGGCTGACAATCAATGTATCTTGAATTTATAGAAAGATACTTTAAAAACAATATAATTCCAGCTAAACTAAGTACCAGTTCTGCTGCCATCATTGTATTTTTCTAATACTTATTCCTTATACTTGGGTGTCATTACTGATAAAAATAGCGCACTAAAACTTCCCAATAAAGTCCATTCCATTATTTTACCTGATACAAATTGTACAAATTTAACAACCGTTTGATCGTATGTTACACCTTGTGTATAATTAAAAAAGCTATTCATTCCTATTTTAATTGATTGCTTTAAAAGTACTTCTAAATTGCCTGCTTCTATTACACTAATCTCCTTTGTGTAGTAATATGATCCAAAAATAAAACTACCATATATAAGCAAGATGATATATACTCCAATCATAGAAGCTATGCATACCCAGAAGCTCCATATGTTACTTTTAAGAATTCGTATTATCGCAATCATTGTTATAATAAAGCCAAGAATAAAAAAATATATTCTAAGTTTATAACCAAAATAGTCTTCTACTGCTAATATTGTCATGCCTGTAATAATGAAAAATGTATAAGAATATACTATAAAAGATAATAACGTCAATTTTCTTAATCTAGTTTTAAATTTCTTATATTGTCTTTTTCTTTCTTTATTAAAAATAACATCTAATTCTTTCCTAATTAATTTAGGGGATGTTTTTTTACTTTTTAACATACTGTCTAGTTTTTCCATTTCATTAACATCTTCATTTTTTACATCTACACCATAATCATTTTTATATTCATAGTTAAATAATTGATTTTTCAAAATTGAACCAATTAGAATTAAAGTAGTGATTGTAAATGTTGTTATATCTATCATTAACATATTGTATTCTCTATTTTTATATAGTTTAAAAATAATAAATATGGAAAATATAATAATTGTTATAAAAACATCAGCTATAAATATTTCATAGTGGATATTATTATATAATTGAATTTTTCTACTATTTCTTTCTTTATCATTTTTTATAAGATTAATTTTAGTACTTTCATCTTTTACATAATCCTTATACTTAATCCATCTTTTGTAATCAAAATATTTCATAATCAAACTCCTTATATTATAAATACAAACCTTTTAAACAACTATACATTACATTCCCATAATTTACATAATTATATTGTGATTATCCCATATGAGTATATTAAATTTAATTGAACGTATTTATGTATATGTGTAAAGATTTTTGTATCCAGTTTTAAATCAACTTAAAGCTTACAACTTTATAAAGTTATCTTCTCATATAAATTTTGAGAATTGTAGAACCCTTTTCAATTATATATATTCTTAAAATACCTTTATTATCTATGTAGTCGTTAATATAAAATTCATCACATAAACATTATTATAGCTATTGAAGGTACTCTATATTGAGTATCAATTTATATCTACCCTAATTTCCTTCCAACTTCGTAATTTTCTAAATTTTATAAATTTATGAGCAACCATTAAAATTTGAACTATTCCTTCGTACTGGCATAACCATCGGAAAGGATAATCTGTACCAAAGAACATTCTTCCATAATCAATTATATATGTTGGTATTGCTAACTGCCTTATAGTTAATTTTGTCTAGTCCTTCCACCGGTCTAAATACTTACGGTTATAAGAATAATGTGAAGCTGAAGAATATATAAAAAACGCAGAATTACTCCATTACTTTAGTACTTCTAACAGTTGTTTGTGTCGTCCGTTATGAAGATTCCGAATGAAATCTCTTAATAAACCATCCTACTTTTTTTCAATTAAATTAGCTACAATATGTCTATGCACTACATCATTTATATCTTTCACTAACATATTTTAAAATTTTGTTTATTTTGCCAAATGCGAAATAATTTTATTTTTTACAGCGTCAAAACGTATTAGTACAGAGTTAACAAATTCTCTTTGCTCTCGCATTATATTTAATTCTGATATTGTAACCCATTTTGCATTAATAACTTCATCAGATTGCAGCGATAAATGGCTTATGTTAATATTAAGATTAAGAAGATAAGTGTCTACAAATTGATTTGACATTATTTGTGTTCCAATCAACTTTGGCACTGTTTTATCTATATTTATTCCAATTTCTTCAAAGACCTCTCTTCTTATTCCTTCAAGACTTGTTTCTCCTGCTAAAACCATTCCTCCTATACATTCCCACTGATAAGGATGACTTTTAGATGGGTGTCTTTGTGTCAATAACATTTCACCATTATCATTAATAATCCATATTTCTACACCAGTATTATACTCTCCATCACACAACGGCTTTCCTCTCTCATTATTTTTCCAAGAGGTTGTTTATTTATATCAAATAAATCACAGTATTCCATATACTACCTCCTAAATTCGCAATGAATTACGATTGTTCATCAATTGTAGATGTAGATGACTTAATGTTGAATGTATATAATTCCCTTAGTTTTAACCCAATCATTTTTTAATAAATCCATATAAACCACATCTTGAAAGTCACCTGTCCTACTATCAAAATATCCTTGTCTAATTACACCTATTTCTTCAAATCCTAATTTTTTATATAGGCTTTGAGCTTTCTTATTGTCTAACATTGTTGTGAGTTCAATTTTATTCAAATTTAAAAATCTAAATATAAAGTCTATAAAATGATATAGTGCATCCTTACCATACCCTTTTCCTTGTTCATTAATTTCACAAATCTTTATTCCAAATTCGCACTTCTGATTTCGTGCGTCCCAGTCACAATAATTCATCTCTCCAATCGGTTTATTACCTTCTCTTTTACATATTATAAATCTTTTTCTTTCTGGAAACATATTAGAATTTTCAATTTCCTTTAGGATATTAATACGTATTGCTTCTTTGCTTTGTAATGTTCCAAAGGCATGAGTAGAATGGCCCATCATATCTCCATTATTCCACCACTTATATAAATACTCTTCATCCCCTAATTCAAGTTGTCTTATAAAAACATATTTCCCCTCAATCATAAGTTTCCCCCTAAATATAGTTATTGCACAAATGCATTCAATTGCTCTTATCAATGACTTTACGTCACAATAGAATACTACTCCGAAGTAACTACTTTTTTAATTTCCACCAAATACATTCATCATCTTCCTTATAAACTACCATGCCAATTTTCTGTAGAACCCTATGTGAAGGTATATTATTTTTTATTGTATCTGCAATGACACATTTAACATCTGGGTTCAAAAATATCCATTGTATGTAAGCGGTTAATAACTTGTCACCTTGACAGCTATTAGCCGCTATTTTTAATCTTTTTTCTTTAAATAGCATTCTTCTGGAAGATTTCCCCATGGAAATAGGGATTCAAATAAATCTAGGTTATTTTTAAAATCAATATTAGGCATTGTTTCAAACAAATACGTAAGATAATTCATTGGAATTAACCCATTTTCTTTTGCAGTTTCAATAATGCTATATATTATTGCACTTGATTTAGCGCCACGGACTGTGTCGGAAAATAAGAAATTTTTTCTTCCGATAACAAAAGGTTTAATACTTCTTTCAGCACGATTATTACTTATCTCGCACCGTCCATCAAGAAGATAATTCTCCAAGTACTTCCACTGATCCAATGTATAGTGGACTGCCTTTCCTAAAGCTGTCTTTGGAAGTGCATTACAATTTTTTAACCATGACAAAAAGGCATCTAGAACGGGCTTTGTGAGTTCTTGACGTCTTTTATGCCTTTCTTCTGTTGTATAGTTGGCAAGATTCCTTTCTATTGTAAAAAGCTTATCACAGTAATTTTTGCCTTCTAATGCCTTTGAGCCAAGACTCTCCGAAGGAGATATGGATTTAAGAGCCTCATCAAACTTACGTCTTGCATGGCTCCAGCACCCACAAACTATGATATCCTTTGAAAGATTATGATATCCTGCATAGCCATCAGTATGCAAGTACCCCTTAAAACCTTTTAAAAAGTCTTTAGGTCTCTTAGCACACCTATCCGGCTGATATTCATATAAAACTATTTGACTATTAGTATCTCCACTAGTTCTATAAAGCCACATATATGAGTTAGACTGCGGCTTCTTACCAGGTTCTTTTAGAACTTGGAGCACAGTTTCATCTGCATGAATAACTTCTCTATTTACTAAGATTTCTCTCATTGCAGAATATAGAGGTTCAAGCCAATCATTGGCACATCTTATAACCCAATTAGCCATAGTCTGCCTTGAAATTTCTATTCCTAGTCTTTCAAACTCTTTTTCTTGGCGATATAAAGGCATCGCATTAACATATTTTTGAGACATAATGTACGCTACTGTTGATGGCGAAGCCATACTTCCTTTAATAACAGGCTCCGATACTACTGATTTAACAATAGGAGTTCCATCACTATATTTTTCACAATCTCGGCATGAATATATATATATATTGTACATGCTCTCGCACCTTTGCTTGGGCTGGAATTATTATTAATTCTCTTCTCACAGTTTTGCCCATAATGTGCATAGCCTCACCGCATTCAGGGCAGAATTGTTCCTCCGTAGGAAGATAATATTCCACCACTTCTACAGGTAAATCAGATAGCATTTCATCCTTTTTACCTATGCGCTTTTTTCTCTTAATCTTGATTTCCTCAAATTCAAGCTCAGCAACACGTTCATCAGCTTCCTTTTCAGCCTCGTCAAATAAACTTAGTTGATCATACTCGCTTTTTTCACTTGAAGCTCCAAAACGCACATGCTTCAATAGGGTTATCTGCTCCATCATCCAGACTATCTTATTTTCTAATAATTTGATTTGAGCTTCTTGTGATTTGCAAGTTTCCTCTAAGTTTTTAATATATTCAGTTTGGATTTTGCTTTTATTCTCTATATTCATCATGTGTAAATTATACCATATTTCAAGCTAAAAAGCTAGGGAAATACAAGGCTTACGCCTGTTTTTATGCCTGCTTTCATTTCAAGAATTGTAGCTAAATTACTGATCGTTCCGTTACTTCTTTATGAGCTTTAGGTTGTTCTATTGATAATCCATCAAGAAGCCATCTCACTTCTCTTTGTGTAACACTTTTTACTTCATTTTCATTTGAAGGCCATTTGAATCTACCTTTTTCTAAGCGTTTATAATATAACCAAAAACCTGAATATTCCCATTCTAGTATTTTAATTTTATCTTTATTTTTATTGCAAAATATAAATAGACAATTTGAAAATGGATCTAGCTTGAATATCATTTGAATAATGGCAGCTAATCCATCAATAGATTTTCTTAAGTCAGTTGCTCCGCAAGCAAGATATGCACGTCCAGAATTAGTTAGATTTAGCATAGCTCCATTACCACCTCTAAAACATCTATCAATGTTCCTTTGTTAAAGCCATCCCGTATATCTAAAGTGATAGTGCCAACTTTTAATGAGATTGAAGATGTTCCAACGTTTTTTGGTATTGTTACTGTGCCCCACTTTTGTTCAGAAGGATCAGCAGCTAGCGCTTTAATTTTTTTTAGATATGGATAAATGGAGCTTTTACTAATTCCTTTTTCTCTGCACCAAGCTGCTAAATTTAGTCCACTTGAGTTATATTCTTTTACTAATGTTATCCATTGTGCTTTAGATTTTCTTTTATTCATCTATCTAGCCTCCTCGTCATCATAGGAGTATTATCACATCATTTTTCTAATAATGGTAGGTGACGAGTTATTTGGCGCTTACCATTGTATAATGCAGTTTAATGCCTCGAGCATATATCCTTTACGTCTATAGTCACTCTGCATAGCATATCCAACTACTACTTGTCCATCTTCGTTTGGGTATCCCTTTACCATTATAGACCCAACACTTCGATTTTCTTCATTCAAAATTATAAGCCAAGTTGTATACCACATAAAATTTGTAGGATTATTTTCTACATCATTTAACCTTATTTTATAAACATTTTTGTCCCTAATTCCAATGTTTTTATCAGTAATAATTAAACCTAAATTTCTCTCCATATTATTATAATCATTTATGCAAAGTTCAAGATTATATTTATCTAAGGGTAAGATACTTAGCCTATCTGTGTTAAGTTTTAACATAATTACATCCTCTCCAGTTAAAATATGACGTCATAGAATACAATATCATTCAGTAAAAAAATAATAGTTGTGACGCTTAACATGAATATTATGAACTAGCAGAATTTCATAATATACTAATTAGTCATAGTTTGTACCTAATTGTTTATTAAAAAATTCCAAATCATCATAACTCATATTCGATAAGGATAAAACATCTTTTGCCATGCCATTTATAATTTGGTTTGCTACATTATAGGCAAGGTCAAAGTCCAATTGTGTAATATCTCCATTTTCTAATGCTTTATTAAGTTCATCTTCATCTAATAAAACTATTTCACCTGAAGGAAATACAACAACATCAAGATATAAGTCATCATAAAAGGGTTGACTGTGTATATCAATATCATTTTGCTTTGTTATGTCAAAATACCAATCAATAATATTATTGTTTTCATCAAATATAGTAGTTACAGACCAATTCTTTTCAATAGGCAACCGTTGTATTAATATATATCCATCATTTAAAACGCAAACCTGCCGCTTATCAAAATTACATACAAGTTTCTCGTGTACTTTTTCTATAAAAATAGCTGAAGCATATCCGTTAAATCGTTCTTGATACGTATTAAATAATATGCTCTTGTTTTTTTCTATTCTTTCCCACTTACTGTGATCAATATATTTTCTTTTCATACTCTCCCCCTAATCTTAAGCACCGCATTTTTTTATAAGTTTGACCTAACTCTTTAACTGAGAAATGTCTTCAGATATCGCTAATATGCCCTACACCTATAAAGTGTTTTGCATTTTTAGGACTTCCTATTATAGACATTATAAGAATAAGGCGAAGATGCTGCTAATTACGGTATCATACATATATTAAAGTTTGTTGCAGATTATTTCCGGTTTCATGGATTATAGAGTTTTAATGCTTCCAGCCTTTTTGCTCGCTCAAACGATTTATGTAAAAACTCTTTAGCCGATAAATCCTCATAATCCCAATTCATGGCCTCTATTGCTGTCGCGCCTGAATAATCCGTTTCCGCAATTTTTTTCATGGTTATAGACCAATCAATCGTGCCGTCAAAGGGTAACCCGTGTTGGGCATAACTTCCGTTATTATCATGTAAATGTAGTGCCATCACCCGGGAACCGTACATAGATAATAAATCATCGCCTGGATAGTAGCGGTAGTGATGTCCGCAGTCATAACAGAATCCGATACGCAGGGAATCCACTTGTTCCAGCACATATGCCAAATTGGCAAGATTCCGTAAATTCTCCAGTGCAACATTGACACCAAGCTGTTCAGCTTTTTCAGTGATTCTCTTGATTCTATCCAGTCCCAATGCGTTATATGGATTGTCTTCGTTGGGCAGGTGCACCACCATTGTTGGAATCTCAAATTCGGCGCAATCTGCAACACATTGCAAATAACAATCGGTTAAGGCTTCACCGTCCAGATTGTCAAGCCAGAGGCTGTTTTCGTTTTGGACTGGTGTGTGGATATTTTCTATAAAAAGACCCGCTTCTCGCGCAATTTGTGGCCCGTTGCGGTAATCGTTCCGACCAAAGCAGTCACGACCAAAGCCATCACTCCACCATAATAAAACACCATCAAATCCAGCTTCTTTTATTAACCGATAACGTTCCTTAATCGACAATTCATAGCCGAACCAATCATAAATAGTAATCATAAGCCTCTTCCTTTCTTGCTTTCTCCATCATAGATTTTATATAATTCATAGACTTCATCCCAACAAAATTCTATAAATAATATAATATACTTATATGTAGCAGGATATTGCGGATAAGTCGATTGGTAATTTTCAAATTTATTTTACTTTATAAACAACTTCACCTTTTCTAACTATTGTTTATCTATCATATTTTTCGATTGATTCACTATTTTTGAAGTTCCGAAGTAACTGCAAATACTATAACCTTACTTTTAACCCTTTAATTTTTATGATTTTATTGATTTCTTCTTCATCTTTAGTTTCAATATAACTTTCGTATTCATGTGAAGTGTTAATTAACCAAGGCTTATGATTTTTTATAAAAGACAAGTCCTCTGGTAAGTTTGGTTGAACCCAATCATGTAGTGAGTTTGATACTTGCTTTAATATTTCTTTAGCATGATTATCAGTATTGTAATAATATACCAATACAGGTTGCTCACCACCATATATTGTACCTGGCCATTCAAATTGCTCTTTTACTTCTTTTAGAGATGGTTGTAATTTTTCTAAAACGTAATTAATATTAGTATTTATATCCATATCACTTCTTACCACTAATACAAATTCATTACAAACTTCAAAAGCTAAATCTATTAAATCTCTATAAATCTTTTCTCTTGGATTAGTTTCTATAAACATAAATTTCCCTCCTTGTAACTTCGACATATTAGAAGATATCGAATTAATTAACTTAATATTATTCTCTCAATCTTATATAGATCCTTTAGTTTTCAAAGAAAAAGAAATCCGCAAATGTTCCTTCTTGATAAACGACTTCTTGACATGATTTTATAAGTTCAAATTTGCCGTTTGTGTATTCATCTATTATTTTATTCCAAAAATATATAGAAGTGATATTTTTAGGATGACACATTATTTCCCACTTTCCATGCAACATATCAAATATTGTTTTTGCCGCATATTTCCCAACACCGGCTGTGCGGTATTTATGCATGACAAAAAACTCTGACATTGCAAAGTCGCAATCCTTGCGTACAGCAAAATCTTTATCAACTAATACAAAGCCTGCCAATTTACCATCAACTTTTATGAAAAAAGGATAGTGATTTTCTTCTGTCCAACAATCTAATACTGCGAATTCATATGACCCAAATTGATTAACATCAAGCTTGTTATACTGAGACCACTCATAACAATATAATTCAAGCAAATTTTGAAGTATCTCTTTCTCATCGTTATTAACTTTTACAACCTGTATATCCATTATTTTTCCTCCAATGCTAATATAACTAACCTTTAATTCGAACTTTTTTACTGTAGTGCATCAATAGTATAGTTATGATTGATGCATTATTTATACGAAGATTGCGAATCAAATCATGTTCATAATTCAGTCCAATACCGCTGTGTTAATAACTCATTATCGGAAACTTCATTTTCGAATATTCCACCACAAGATTTAATAGTCCTTACAGACGCAATATTATCAGCATCACATGTAAGTAAGACTTTTTTCATTCCTAATTTTCTACATTCCTCCAATGCAATTTTTAGCATTTCCTTTGCATAGCCCTTTTTTCGTTCAATTTTTCTTACGCTATATCCAATATGTCCTCCATAATTAAATAAATAGTCATTTAATGTATGCCTTATATTTATCATACCAATTAATTTATTATCTTCCTCCCTAATTGCTAAGAATACACTTGCAGTTACTTCTGTATGTTTTGTACTCTCTTTTTCATTATCAGATACAAATTTCATCCATTCTTCATAAACATCATATTTTTGCAAATATGATGTACCCGCCAAATTATCACCCTTTACCATAAATTCGTTTTTGTATTCTAAAACCTGTTGTTTATATTCAATTGATGGTCTTAATAATCTCATAACATTCCTCCCATATTGTTTGTAATAATCAATGGTTTATAGTTCACTATTTCTAACCCTTACGCAACAAAAAGTTTGTTTAACTATAAATTGTTATATATAAAAAGTGTTGGCATAGCCTGTCCAACTACATCGCTACAATCAATTACGTATACATTTTTCAACTGTCGGCTAAGTCAGAGGAATTACTCCCTCCTTCTCGCCTAAGAACTGTACGTGTCACTTTCGCGACATACAGCTCAAGCTCTCATTTATCCTATTGTCTTTATAATAATTCTGCAAGCCTTAGTTGTCTTATGACTTTGTAGCCTTTTTGTTTTTGCTGTTTTGTTGGAAGTTCACCTTCTAGCGGAAATATTTTATAATATTGTTTGTTACAATATCTATGTACCAATTGTAAATTGTTATATTTTCTTGTTCCGCCGTGTATCATCGGTACCTTTTCTTGTACTTCCAACTTTTCTGTAAAATCTGTAATACTCTTGTTGCATATAGGGCATTTATAATTCTGTATTTTAGCCATTTTCTGTTTGCTTTTAACACAGTTTCTGTTAAATTCCTTTTCATCCCTACTATTGAAATATCCTTTAAGGCTACTATCATATGGAGTTGCTCTAAATTTAATGAGCCTATGCCTGACTATTGGTATCCATGACATTTTTGTGAGTTGCTTATTCTTTTTAGGGTCAGTCAGTATCCATTTGTTTTTGCTTTGTCTCGCTATATCTGGTTTGTAGTATCTATTTATTATCCAAGTCTTACTCTTCTTTGGATGCAAATATTTTAAAAACCTAAATGTACACCACCATATATGGTGGTCCATATATGAATATGTATGCTTTGCGACCCACGCCGACCAGTAATTACCTATGCCTTTAATTATTGGATTAAGTTTGTTTATTACGGCACCAACATTTTTACCCTTCAACTTTTGTATTTCAGTTGAAATAGTTTCTTTACTTTTCTTGATAGACTCCTTTGATGGTTTTATCAGCAGTTTTTCACCTTGACACGTTTGATACATTCTAACATTAAGGCCCAGAAAATTAAAACCTTCATCTATCGTTACCACTCTTGTTTTTTCTTTAGATAACTCCAAACCTATTTTATCTAAATATGGTTTTAATAGCTCATAGACATCCTCTGCATCTTTTTGTGTATTGCACATTACCACAAAATCATCTGCATAAAACACTAATGTATATTTGGCTACGTTTGTATAACTTACAATTTTGCCATTGTTTTTTACAGGCTTGTACTTTATTCCAAGTATATCCTCCATACCCATTAATGCAATATTAGCAAGCAACGGCGATACAATACTTCCTTGTCCAGAACCGAATTCTGTTTCATTGAATACACCATTATCAACATATCCTGCTTTTAGCCATTTGCCTATCATGTTACTGTATGGAAATTCTTTTATCTGTTCCATAATATAATCATGGTTTAAATTGTGTCGGGTAAGAGTGGAACATTACTGCTCCCTACTCCCCTTGGAACCGTACTTATATGTTTCCATATATACGGCTCGAGCATGCTTTCATCCGAGACTCCTGTTCAAATTATTCCTGCAAGTTTCTTATTCAGTATACTTTTGTGACAGTCAAATATTTGCTTTTTATTTGGTTCTGTTGATATGCTAGAAAAGTAATTACTATACTCTTCATCACAGCTTTTATGTACCAATTGTATATTTTTATATTCATTAGTACCACCAAATATTTTAGGAATTTTATAGTGAGTTACCAGGATTTCTTTTCCATTTGTAATATCTTTTTTACATAAAGGGCATAAGTATTTCTGTTTTTTAGCTAATTTTTGTCTTGATTTAATATTATTTTTATCGAATTCTTTGGTCTTTCTCTTTTGAAAATAATCATCAAGTCTTTCATCAAAAGGAGTAAAGTCATGCTTTATAAGTACATGTCGGACAATCGGCGTCCACTTCATTTTAGTTAACTGTCTGCCTGTAATCGGGTCTGTAAGTATCCATTTATCCTTACTTTGTCCAGCTATATCCGGTTTGAAGTATTGACTCTTCTTCCATTTATTGCTTTTCTTTGGATGCAACCTATTAAGGAATCGTCTGGTTTTTATCCATAGATAATTATCTATATCGCCAAAAATTTCTTTAGCCACTTGTGTATTCCAATAATTGGCTGTTCCTATAACAACGGGATTAAGCTTTCTAATTAAATATCCTACATTATTTCCAGTACACTCTTTAAATTTATCTGATATTTTACTTTTTAGAGTTTTAATACTCTTTTTGGATGGTTTAATTAGGAGTTTGGTTTTATTTCCGTTTTTATATGTTCTAATATTAAAGCCTAAAAAGTCAAATCCCTCTGCTATATTTGTTATTTTAGTTTTTTCTTCTGCAAGTTCTAAACCTCTTACATTTAAGTAACCGGATAATGAATTGTATACATTTTCTGCATCTTCTTTTGTAAAGCACATAATTACAAAATCATCAGCATAAACAGATAGTGTATATTTTCCTCTATTTTCATACTTAATAACACCGTTAGCAGTCTTTGTTGTTTTGTACTTGACGCCAAGAGCCTTTCCCATTCCATTAAGTGCAATATTAGCAAGTAACGGTGACGCAATCGAGCCTTGAGGTGTTCCATTATCTGTTTCATTGAAAATATCGTTGTCAACATAGCCTGCTTTGAGCCAGTTATGAATGATTTCATTAGCTGGAAATATTCCTATTTGCTCAATAATGTAGTCATGATTTAACGTTCCAAAACAATTCTTAAAATCACCCTCAAATATCCATTGTCTCTTTTTCCTCGCCAAGGAAAGATAAATTCTCAGGATGGCGTCTTGACAACTTCTTTGAGGTCTAAATCCATACATATTTGGTTCAAAGCGAACTTCCCATTGAGGTTCTAATGATATTTTAACAATATTTTGATATACTCTATCAATGATTGTGGGAATTCCCAAAGGGCGTAACTTACCATTTTTTTTCTTTATGTAAACTCGATATGCTGGTTTAGGTTTGTGTAAATATATACTCATTTTTTGCATTTTTACATAGAGGTTATATCTTGCTTTTGAATTCAATGCTACAAATCCATCCACACCAGCTGTTTTTTTTCCTTTATTAGATTGAGTAACTCGTTTAATTGATAGTAACAAAGCACCTTGACTGTGAATAAGTAACCTTTGTAAGTCTCTTACTTTTCTTTTTTGTCCAAGTTTTTCGGCATGATATATTCGTTGTTGTAATTTCCCTACATATTTTTCAATGGATTTCCAGTCAAACTGTTGCCATTGATTATTAGTGTTAGATAATGCGGACTTCTGTTTAGAAGCATTCATCGACTGTTACCTCCCTTTTGGACATTGCTTTACGCTTTATATCATGTTGCACACCTGTTTAGAAATTCGGCCCTCTTTCGAGTGTGAAAAAAAAATCACTATCCCTCCAGTTATTTCCTTTCCTGTTGTCTTTCGACTTAAGGGCATTTGCTTATTTCAACATCCTTTACCCACTGTGGAATTAGGCTTTCCTCGCGGAAAGCTTACCATCTTTATGGACCACATTGGGCTTACCAAGTTTGACTTCTGTCAGTTACGTATGGGTTAGGTCTTCCTTATATGCCGGTAGATATATGGGTTGATGCCTATATGCACTTCGATACATATTTTCCCATCTACATCAATAGCAAATATATCCCAACTATTGTCAAAGGTTTCGACACTTTATACAGAATTCATTTGCATTAACCATACCATTCTTCCCTTAACCAACTTTGTCTCGGATACTAGACATTGATTAGGTATTTCCTCATGCAACCCACAAAGGAATTACTTCCTTTGCAGTTTCGGATAGGGATATCCTTTCAACTAGGATAGAATATAGGATTGACTATATCCACTGACAATTGCGGAAGAAGTCACTTCTTGTCGCACCAAAACAACCTTTAAAATCCCCTTCAAAAATCCACCTTTTTCTACTGCCACTATGGCAAGACAGAAAAATCCTTGTAATAGCGTCATAGCATCCTCTTTTGGGTCTAAATCCATATGATATTGGTTCAAACCTTGCCTCCCATTGTGGTTCAAGTGCTCCTTTGATAATATTTTGATATATTCTATCTCGTATAGTCGGAATACTTAGTGGTCTTAACTTTCCATTCTTCTTTTTAATATAAGTTCTATGTGACGGTTTAGCCTTATGTTTCGCTATATCTCCTTCTGATAAATCATTGAATAGCTTTAATCGTTCCTTGTTAGTTAGCGCTATTTCTCCGTCCACACCAGCGGTCTTTTTCCCTTTGTTAATTTGAGTAACCCTTTTTATGGATATCAACATCATAGCCTTACTTCTTACTAAGATTCTTTGCAGATTTCTTACTTTACGTTTATTACCAAGACATTCGGCACAGTATATCCGCTGTTGCAATCTTTCTACATACTTATTAATATGAAACCAGTCAATTAGTTTCCATTGGGCATTGGGAGATAATGTGGACTTCCTATAAATTGAAGTTTTTCGCATCTGTTACCTCACTTTTGAAATCTTGCTTTTCGTTTTATTCTGTGTTGATTACCAGTTGGAAGTCAGCACCCTTTCGGGTTTGTATACTAACATTATTCGCCCAGTTATTTCTTATTCCTGTTGGTTTGCACCATCGCGACATTTGCTTTTTCCAACGTTCCTTTATCCTCTGGACATTGTATCTTCCTTACGGTCGACCTACCAACATTAAATTGGACTCCATAGGACTTACCAAGTTCAGCTTCTGTTAGAAACGGATGGGTTAGCTTTATTCAATACACCGACAGATATATAGGTAGTAACTTATGTACATCAGAATCTACATTTTCTAATCTGTAATACAATGGCGAACATATCCCAACCATTGCTGCTAATGACGATGCTTAATCGTAAACCATACCAACCTTTCCCTTGCCCATGCTTGCCGTGGATACTAGGCAACCATTTAGGCTTTTCCTCATGCAACCCACCTCAGAGTTACCTCCAACGCAGTTTCGGATGGGAATATCCCTACTACTGGGACATCAGACTACAGTCTGTACTAACATTTCAAGAAGAAGCCGCTTCTTGTCGCACTCCGATTATTAGCCTAATTGGAAGTTCATAATTTATTGTTTATCATATATTGTAATATCCTATTAACAAGGTTTAATTCAGATTAAGTTATTTAAAAATTTATATTGATGGATATTTTGATTTGTATTTTATTCGAAAATTTAAATAAATATATAAACTAATTGAATACGGAATATATGATAATGCTGAAACAAAAACTTCACCAGTTAAATTTAAATGGTTTGGTTCAATAATAACAATATAAATACTGCCAATCCATAATAATACTAACAAAATTAGCAGAAACCAACTTATTTTTTTCCCTTTTAATAAAAAATTATCGACCCTTTTTAATTTTAAAGGTTTAATAACATTTATTAGTAAAATCAAGCCAAATATATATAAAGAGAAGTTTAAAATTAAATTATCTAGTGAAAAATCGAATAACCGTAAAATAAAAGGTGCAACTGTGAAAATAAGAATAAATAAAACAAGATTATATAAATTTCGGTTTTGTTTTTGCTTATTTTTATAAATGGGCATGATGTCAGAATCAATAATTCCTTTTATCGATTCATCCAATACCTCTGATGTTGAGGCCAGATAAATCTCATTTTTTATTGTTTTATATTGGTTATATAAATCTCCAATTGATATACAAATAGTGTTTAATTGATTTTCTAATAACGTCTTCCTTACTTGTTGAGGTATTTCATTTCGAATCTGTTCTTCAAGATTCCTGAACTGAACTGTGAGATCATTTATCTGGTTTTCAGTATATCTACCTTTCCAATCTCTTTTTGCTTGCTCCAAAATGCTCATATAACCATATTCCATATTTTTTTGACCTCTGAAACCTTTATATGTAATAAATCCAGATATTAAACCGATAATTGTACCAAGAATTCCAATCCCAAAACTAATTGCGTTTACAATTGGATTCTGAAAAAAAGACTGCATGTCCATTAAAATCAACTCCTACTTTTTACTATAATATATTTGATTTTTATTCTGCTTAATTGTAAATATCCCAAGCATTTCTTAGTTAGTTCTCAGTTTCTAATCATAGATATAATATGCCCATTTTATGGATAATTGGCAGTTAACTTAATTTCCTTTGATAGATATTTCATAATTTAAGAAAGATACGAAATAACTGGTTCTAAAATTATGTTAACTCAACTCTACAAATTGGAATTTGTTACACTTTTTCTTGCATTTTCTTTGCGATTCCATTCGCAATGATATATTTAAATTTCTATTATTACAGATTAGTTCTATTGAAAAACTGAAATACTACGTGATGAAATTAAATTAATCATTTTAAAATAAGGCCTATCGTTGCCAATATTAGTTATCATTTGTAAATATTTCTAAATTACCTGTATATTTATTTTTTAGCTTTTCTAACATCCTATTACCACGTGCTATAATTCTAGCATTTACATTCTCGATATATATATTTTTGTTTTCTTTAGATAATATTGTAAGATTCTGTCGGTTCTCAATTTTTTCTTGCTTTGTTGCCAAATCAAATATCGAATTATTCTCAACATAATCATTTAAATAATTTATTTCTATATAATTTGTATCTATATAATCACCAAATTCTTCATAATTTTTTTCATATTTACTTTCATTTTTATAATTTAAAATGTCATATAAAAAAAATCCATTCTTTCATAACGACCAGCTCCTAACTTAAAATATGAATGAATAATATTCATTGAATTTTTGCCTCTTCCCATACAAGGAACAGGCATAAAATTCCCTAGTGTGTAACACAACCTAGCGAATAACTTCAATTGAAAATTGCCATCGTGTAGATTTAGACATAAACAGTTTCTCGTAACTTGTTTCGGAAAACTATTCAATATATCTCCTGAAACTTTACCATTAATGCCATTCTTCCATTTCATTTCATAATAGAAATTTTCAACTCCATTAGATGGCTTTCTTCCTTTTAATTTAATGGGTTCTTTTGTATCCAATACGTTGCTCCACAGTAACTGGTATAAGGTTATTACAGCTTCTGGTGTGACTGATGTTTTCATACCTCTAGATCCATCAACATCACCTGATATCCTCATAATTGCATCAACTGGATTTTCATCAGAATTTATTTCTTCTGAACAATATTTACTTGGCAGAAAACAGAAGTGCCTTATAAGGAAGTTATAACTATCCTCTTCGTTTTCGCTAAGTACTCTCTTTATCTCTGATACATTTGTCCCAGAAAGAATATCCGCAATATTCTCATTAATCATAAACACCTCCATACAAACTTTCTCAAACAAATTATGTGGCTCATTAATTTTTTAGCATGACAAATTAGTACTCGTAGTGCTGATTTTATAGTTGATGTTAACTCATTTACCATTATGAATCCAACTTTATTCCAAAAATTTAATTCATCTCCATCAGCACATAATATCAAATCTATGAACTTCCCATTATAGACACAACCTGACCAAATAATCTAATAATTCTTGCAGTTTGTTATGAAGAACTATTTTTGAAATGCGACGTAAAAAACCGTAAAATCCAATTATGAATAATACGGTTTTTTAATAAATTATTTGGTTTTAATATTCGCTACGCTTAAGAAAAATGTTAGGAAAGATATGCGTATTCAGTCTTCAATAAGTTCCAATGAAGCATTTAATACTTTATGCAATTTATTAAGTACTATTTCTCGAGTATGCTTACCTTGACTTAGTTCCGCAAGATCCATATTATCTAGCAGGCTATGTATATTGGGAGCATCTGCCATGAAAAATTCATTTAAGTTAGAAAAACTGTAAACCATTTTTATTCCTTCTATAAAAGAATATATTTCTTTCACACTTGAAACCTTCAATTTATCTATAATTTTATCAGGAACCATATAAAAGAAAAACTTTTTTTCCTGTAAAAAATATGAACTGTTTTCTCCACATCTTGAAGCAAAATTTTCATTCCAAGATTGTCTATAATCAAGAAAATAGTGGTGTTCTTTTTTGCTCTCTTTTTCTTTTTTATCAATAACATCGAAAAGCGGTTGTGCCAAAGTATTGTACTGCTGTACAAAACTCGGTTCATCACTTAAAACCTCAAAATTTCGCCTTTCAAAAGGCTCATTATGGGTTTCCAATTTGATTTTCATCAAAGGAATGTAATCCTCATATTCAATTCCAGCCAAGTTGTGTTTACTCATTTGCATCAACATAAGTATCATCTCTTTAAAATCCCTAGGGCTATACTTTTGTTCCACAAGTTCACTTTTCATTTTTGAAAGGAGAACAGGTATTTCTTCATCCTCTAATTCCCACCAACGATATAATTCATTTAATACTAATACATTTTTGGCTTTATGTGAATCATCATTCTCTTTCTTTTCAACCATATTTAATGTTATTATATTTTTAATTTCATCAGAATTCAAATAACGATGTATTAGATACGTGTCTACAAATTTATATCCAAAGACACTTTTTCCATGTAATGCTGATTTTCCCCAATAAACTAATCCTGTCTGTGCAGTGGTGTTATTCCATGAATAAGGTGCCTTTCCTGATTTAATCTGAATAGACAATTCCATTGTATATTTTAGGATACGTTCTTTTTGTTCTTGCAAATATTGGGGGGAATCAAAATTAATCGTATCTAGAATATTATAAAACTTTTCATAAGCCATCATGCCAAATATTAAAGTTCGAATATTATAATGTTGTTGATTTTTAAAAATATCTAATATATCTTGCTTACTGATAAGCAATTGTGTTTTTGTTTTGTCGACCATATATTTTTCTATAATGGATTCATATATAGAGCTAAAATCAGCTTGATAATATATAGTAATGCCAATTAACTTTTCTTTTACCTTGTTATAAAGAATATCCTCCGAAAATAGTTTATCACTTCGAGAAATCAACTTTTCTTTATTGATAAGATTATTCTTTTTTTCATCTTTATTGCCATCATTTACTTCTTCAAAATTAATTCGTGCATCCAACGCAATTAAATATTTTTGTGGTAAATCCTTCGAAATTTCTGTTTTTCCTACTTCGGCTTGATTAGCGACAATAATAACTTTGATATTATTATGTTCAACTAAATTATTGATAAATCCGAGTAATTGATTGATGTTAATGTTACATCTTTCAAGGTCATCAAAAATAATTACTGCATCTTTGATTTTCTTGATATCAGATAATGACGGTAAATCCTTAGCATCAATATTAAATTGTTTTAAACCAACCGATAAGAGTTTAGATGCAAAGTTCAGTCCTTTACCTATCTTTTCTCCTTTTCCCTCTCCCAGTTTTTTATCAAAAAACTCTTCAAACGCTGCAGTATAAAGTTCATTCATAATTTGATCAAAATTATTTAACCCATACAGAGAAATATAGAACACTGAACTCCAAGGAAGGTTAATCTTTAATTCAGGCAACAATTTTTCTTCAACAAAAAAAGTTTTACCTGATCCCCATTCTCCATCAATTAAGATTGCTTGCTTATAACGGCTATCTCGTAGATATTCAATTAACATCTCTGTTATTTGTTCATCAGTCATATGCATTTTTTACCTCCTTGAAAATTTATTTATCTTATTTTATTTCATTTTCTATCAAACATGACCAAATGTCAATTTTTCATAATACTAACTTTTCTCATTTTTAAATACCGTATTATTCAATTTTCAAAGAGCATTATTCGTAACTTCAATTTTAATAGTTATGTCGTCTAATTTAGCAAGTCCGACATATATATTCATTATTATTTAGAGAAAAGATAACTTTATTAACATTATTTTAAAATATATGTTACTCCCAACTTCTCATTATAGACACAACCTGTACGGTTTATCTGATTTGTTTATAACGGACTTTATAAATGTGACGAATTAAAGATAACGAAGATATAATGTGATATTAAATTAGGTTTTCACGTACATGATTTTTTATAATACGACAGTTAAGAGTATTAGTATAACAAAACAATAACTATCAAACTTTTTTATTATCTAATACTACCTTTATTAATTTTTTTAAATATATTTCTATGATATAACATATATTTCTCATCAAAGAATTTGTTTTGTATTTTTGTAAATATGTTTATTTCAAGTATTTTGTAGTCTGATTTAGATACTTTATCAGATATTATAATTGTTCCATCTATATTAAATGAAATCAGATGTTTATCAAATAACTTATCATGATTGGCACATAATAATAATCCATTTTTTATATCTAAATGTTCCATAGTATTTTTTTCACATTTACTATATTCTTTTATATGGCTTGCGATTAATAATTCTTTCATACTTATTTCACATAATGCACATTTACAATGATTGTCTTTGATAATATAATCTCTCCATTTTCCTTGTCCTATTCTTTGTTTCACTAATGCTTCTTTATATTTAGGTAATATATCACATAATTTCTTATCTGGACTATTAAATTCAGCATCTATAGTATTAAATTCATCTTCTACATCTTTCAACTTATCACTAACATCTTCGCTAAATATATCATCTATATAATTAAACATATTTTTTAAATAATCTTCATGTTTGTCCGTATAATCACTTCTAAAACTTGTTAGTTTTGCTCCTTTGATTCCCATAACTTTTGTTAAATTGTAAAAATTTAATTTTTCTGTATCAACAAACTGTAATTTTTCTAATATATAACAGGTTTCATCAGATTTTTTTTATCTCCTTTATGATTATTTGAAATAAAATACTTTTCATCATTTATTGTTTCATCATTATTCTTATTAGCGTCAGTAATTCTACATTTATACATTACCTTTCTAATTGGTTCCCCAATATATAAATACACAATATCGCCTTTTGTTGCATTTACTTTACCAAGTCCACCAGATTTATATTTGCTAAATGAAAGTTCGATATGTTCTTTATATGCAGCATGTATATCATAGGCGTCATCATATCTATCGCCATCGACATTTATTTGATGTAACATTCTTATCATAATAAGAATCCCCCTAAATACATTATTCTTTAATAAAAAGATATCTTATATTGTATTTCCCACTATAAGAAGATGGTGAATTAATCACACTAAATATTACCCAATTTCTTTAGTTCATTAACCATATTTCTCCATAGTGTAAAAGATTGATTAATTCCTTCCGAAAAACCACCTAACTTAATAACTTCTAATAATTTTTCATTACATCCTTCAGGTTTAATATTAAAACTTTCAATAAAATCAAGTGTTCTTTTTCTGCTTGAAAAATAGATTTTATTAATAGAAAACAACGCTTGAAGGAAATGGTCAATTGCAATATCCATTGCGAAGTGATAAAACAGTACATCTTTTCTGACTACAGCACGTTCCAAATCTTCTGTATCATCAAGTTCATCCAAATGATATTGTATAAGTATCTTTCCTAATTTATATGGGTACTCGGATAATCTTTTTTTCAAGTTATTTAAAAAATTGCTTTTATCGCATAAAACATTGATGTTTTTCAGCATGGAACATCGCCCTATTGGATAGTAGTAATTATCCAATTTATCTGGGTATTTACCATTGAGTATAGATTCTACATTAGTTAAGGTTTCACTTACTGTAAAATACATTAACCAAGTTTCAATACCGTTTATAAGCACAAAATCCCCTATTCCCCAATGTCCCCCTTCAAAGATGTTTACTTTACCTTCTTGTATCTGGTTACCCAACTGATTTATTATGGCTTGCCTCTTTTCAAAATTAGGTATCATATCACAATATATAAAAATATCAATATCGCCTTCTCCTGCTCTTGGAAGAGAGGTCTTACTACCACTTATTCCAATTGATTGTACTTCACTCATTTCTGAAATATTATTTATTAATGTATCTATAGTTTTCTTTGTATCAAAAACCATTATATCTCCACCTTTAAAATACTTATTTTAATTCACCATAGATTACAAGTTTGACATAACTCCTTAACTGAGATATGTCTTCGCATATCTCTGATATGCCCTACACCTATCAAGTTTTACATTTTTTTGACTTCCCATTATAGACATAATACTCATAAATACTTCTAAAACATTCTACTAACAATCTTTCTGCATCCTTCTATCATATTCCTTCTAAATTTGTATAATAAATCAAAATAACTCGTTATTTACTAAACAATCCCTCTTAACTTTTCTTTAATATTATGAAACAACAAAAAAACACCGATATCTAACCGATGTTTTTTGTCCAAGCAAATCTATTTAAATTATTTAATGCAAAATTTTAATGACAAAAAGTTAAAAAGCTTACCATTTATGTAGGTGTCTATTCATGGCTATATATTTACCCAATGTCATTTGAGATAATAGCTGATATTCTTGTTTAAGTGATGTTTTAAAATATTCACAAAAATAAAGGGCACTTTTGCTCCATAATACTAATTTCACAAATCCTTAGCAAGTTCGATCAATTGCTTTCTATAACCTTCTTTATTATGCTATATCTTATGTATATCAACCCTTTTAAGCGTATATCTTTTTATAACATTCTAAAGCTTTCTAACACTTGTGTGGGAAAGGTGTGGGAAAATAAAAAAATAACAAGCTTTACATTGCTGTAAAGCCTGCTATATCAACGTTTACGTTTTGGTGACTCCTAGGGGAATTGAACCCCTGAATCCACCGTGAGAGGGTGGCGTCTTAACCTCTTGACCAAGGAGCCGTATTAACACTACGAGATTTATTATATCCTTTTATATACCATAAGTCAAATAGATAAACTGAATAGATAATCAATTAATTATTATAAATTCAAATTGCATTTGTTTGTATTTACTACAAAAAAACAAGGTATGCAACTTTGCTGCACACCCTATCTGATTAAATTTATAAATTTCTTTCGTATTGCTCTACCATTTTTTTAACCGTTTCTCCACCAACTGAGCCACATTGTCTTGATGTTAAGTCACCATTATAGTCTGTAAAGCTTACGCCTAACTGATTTGCAGTTTCCATTTTGAATTTATTTAGTCCTGCTTTTGATTCTGGTACTAAACTTCTGTATGGCATATTATGTAACCTCCTTTAAACATTTTGTTTGTTGTACTAATATAATGTACACATTTAATAAATTTTATAACCTTGTTTTAATGGTATTAATGGCAAAAAGAGAATATCAAAACCAATCTACCTCTAAATGCTATTGCCTAGAAAAATCAGTGACTTTAATATTTATTTTATATGCTCTTTAATATGCTGTTAATATCATCGCTAACTTTTATCCTATTCGCATATACCCATTGTTCATCAAAATTCAATTTACATACTTTTGAAAATGAATAATAAAGATTTATTTTTTGGTAGTAAAGTTCTAATTCATAAAGGTCTTCTAAATGACACTGTGGTTTTGAGATAATCTCTTTTTTAGCTATGAACAATTCATCCACATAGCTTAAAAATGCATTCATCATTTTATCATTAGATACATCAAAAGGAATTTTTAGTAGTCTCCACTGAATTCTTTCCTCCAATTTATAATGCCTTAAATTATCTAATACTACCAAATACTCGCTTATATCCATTTTTCTATAAAAAGGCGTTTTTTCTTCTTTTGTACTCCATAAAGCTAATTTTTCTCTAAGGGAAAGAGAACTGATCTTTAATATAGCCTCACTTGGCCCTATTACTGCTTCTTCAATAGTTTTATCCTTTGCATCTAAGCTTTCTCTTATAAAATCTTGAGTGTTACCATAAGATGCTACATATCCAACTTCATATATTCCTTTTCTACCTGCTCTTCCCGCTATTTGTTTAACTTCTTGAGAATTTAAATATCTTATCTCATTACCATCAAACTTTTTAATATCCATAAATACTATCCTTTTTATAGGAAGATTTACCCCCATACCTATGGCATCAGTGGATACTAAAATTGTGCTTTCCTTGTTAATAAACTGATTGTACTGTTTTTTCCTTACCTCTGGTGGCAAATCTCCATAGATTAAACTTACTTTTATACCTAAATTCGAGTAATGATAAGCTAGTTCTAACACTTTCTTCTTTGAAAATGTAACCAGTGCATCTCCTTCTTGAATACTCTTATATACAAAAGAGTTATCTTCCATTACAAGAGGGACATCTCTTTTGTACTCAATAATCTCGTACTCCTCTCCGCAATCCTCTATTATTTCTATAAGCAAATCCTTTGCATTTATTGCTCCGCAAATGTGTATCTCTTTACTTTTCAATGCTAAAACAGCTCTAGTCCAAGCAGCTCCCCTTTGGTCATTATCAATCATTTGAATTTCATCTATAATACCAACTTCATACTCCTCCCTTATATCTAATTTTTCTATAGTACAGCAAATGTGCGTCGCATCTTCAATATTTATTTCTTCTTCTCCAGTTGCAAGGTTACATTTTACGCCTTGGCTATTTAATCTTTCGAAGTTCTCAAGTGCTAATATTCTTAGTGGAGAAAGATAAATTCCACTTGTTGACTCTTTAAGCCGCATCATGGCATTATAGGTTTTTCCCGTATTAGTTTCACCTAAATGGAGATAAAATTTTCTCTTGAATTTCCTTGTTCCCTCATATTCATCTTTTGGGTTAGTTGGAAACACACGTTCAAATTCACTAGATATAATTTCAGGAATATGCTCAGTTATTAATACACTTATAATTCCAGATTTTAAATAGCTTTCACCTTTATTCTTTGAGATTATATCAAAATTAAAATTTGTATTATTTTTCTTATTGTAATCCTCCACAAGCCTTATTGATATATATTCCAGTAACTGTGAATAATTTTCATAAACCCTTTTATAGTCTTTGAAATTTTCACTCTTAAACGCCTTTAGTTCCTTTAATTTCTTTCTTACCGCTGCTTCATGTTCCCACAAGGCATTTGACTTAGTGTGTACTGCTATTTCTTTAATCTGTGAAAACTGACTTTTTACTTTTATGAAAATTCTTTCTAGCGCTCCTTTTTTCATTTCTTTCCTCCAATATTCAGTAGCTAGGAACATGAAGATAAATACCAAGTCAAAAATACGATTTATATTGACTTAGTATTTATCTTCATGTGACTTAATATTATATTTTATCACAATACTAATTTTTCATACCTTTTTTATGCACATAAAGATAAAACACCCAACTTAATTATTTTAAGGTGGATGTTTTATTGGGTTGTTTTTTAAGATTCCTTATAATGTTTGTAAGATAATTCTCTTTATTTCATTGAATTTTTCTGATGTAACTATATCCGCAGTTCTATTTTTAGGTAAATCAACAATTATTTCTTTTTTTATAGTTGCTGGTTTATCTGATAATACATATATTCTATCAGATAAAAATATTGCTTCCTCAATATCATGAGTTATAAATATTATGGTAGCTTTTAGTTCTTTAATCACGTCTATTAGCCAATAGTGCATCTTTGATCTAGTAATTGCATCAAGTGCACCAAAAGGCTCATCTAGCAGCATAATATCCGAGGATGACATATATGTTCTAAGCAATGCGGCTCTCTGCCTCATACCTCCAGAAAGCTGAAATGGATATTTATATTCAAAGCCCTGGAGTCCAAAAGTTTTAAAATGAGTAAGCACCTCGGCCCTTGCATCTTTTTTAGATTTCCCTTTTATTATAAGAGAAAGTGTAGTATTGTCCACAATATTTTTCCAAGGTAATAGCAAGTCCTTTTGATGCATATAACTTACCTTTTCAATATTACCATGGCATTCTCGTCCGTCAATTATAATTTCACCTGAATCTTGAAGTAAAAGACCTGATATAATATTGAAAATAGTACTTTTACCACTGCCACTTGGTCCTAGTAGACTTATAAATTCATTTTCACTGGCATAAAAGGAAACATCATTTATTATATCCATACTTCCAAAGGTTTTTTTAATATTTGATACCCTTAATTTTTCATTACTAGTTTGGTAAGTACTCATTAGTAAATGCCTCACTTGCCTTCATATCTTTTTGTATAAGCTTTCTGTCTAAAAGAAATTTGGTGTAATTATTCCAAACTGATTCTTTCATTTCACCCCATCTTTTAGCTTCAGCTTTATACTGTCCTTTTAAATATTTTTGACTCTCCACAGCAAGAGCTTTATCTGTCTCTGGTGCATTTTTCAATAAAATTTTAGCACTTTCCTCAGGTTTTTCCATACAATATTCATATCCTTTTGTAACAGCTTTTAAAAATTTCTTTGCTATTTCTGGATTTTCTTTTAATTTATTTTCATTAGCTATAATTACTGGAGTATAATAGTCTAAATCATTATTTAATTTTCCAATATCAATATAGTCAATAGGAATATTTTTAAGCTTAGCTTCTATTCCTGTCCATCCATAAAATATCCATTCAAAATCAATATTTTTCTTAGTTACAGCAAAGAAATCCTCTGCTCCTGCATCCACTGTCTTTAATTTTGAAAAATCAGCATTATCCTTTTTCATAAGGGCTTTTAATATTGCAGTTTCGGAAGGAGATCCCCATCCACCATAGGTTTTACCTTCAAAATCCTTGGGCGACTTAATGTTTTTACTCACAGGTGCTGCAAATCCTGAAGTGTTGTGTTGAATTATTGTAGCTATAGCCTTTATTGGAAGTGGATCTTTAGCACTTCTAGCATAAGTTACATCTTCTTGATAGCTTATACCAAAATCTCCTTTACCTGCAGCAATTAAAGTTGAAGTACTCCCCTGTGCAGGCTGGATAATCTGCACATCAAGTCCTTGTTCTTTAAAATATCCATTGTCTTTTGCTACATATAATCCAGTATGATTAGTATTTGGTACCCAATCTAAAATAACTGTAACCTTTTTTAAGGTTTCTTCCTTAGTTACACTTTCTTTTTTTGTACCACAACCTACAAATAAAACTGCAGTCATTGAAGCTATTAATAATAATGAAATTGATTTCTTTAGCATTTTATTACCTCCAAGTAGAATAAAATATTATATAAGTTTAGTTTTTCTTATCTGCTTTATTTCTACTCCAAGGAGTAAAAAAATATTGTAATAAATACAAGAGCCCAAATAGTCCCATGCTTAATAATACAATAATTATAATTACTGCAAAAACTTTATCAAGGGCATATGAATTTTTAGCTCTAATCATATATACCCCAAGGCCCTTATCTCCTCCTAGCCATTCTCCAATAACTGCCCCCATAATGCTATAGGTCGCGGCTATTCTAAGTCCTGAAAAAAAGTTCACAGTAGAGGCTGGTAGCTTTACCATTGTAAAAATTTTAAACTTACTAGCTCCCATGGTCTTTAAAAGGTTTATCATATCCATGTCCACTGATTCTAAACCATCCATCAAACTAATAACTATAGGAAAAAAACATACTAGTACTACCACAATAATCTTAGGCAATGTTCCAAAACCAAACCATATTACAAAAAGTGGTGCTAAAGCAATAATAGGAATGGTTTGAGATACTACTAAAATTGGATATATGCATTTTTTGATAAGCTTTACATTGTCCATTAATATAGCTAAAATTAATGCGAGCAAAATTGATATTGTGAATCCAATCAAGGCTTCACATAATGTTGCATAAATATGTTTAGTAATACTAGGCAATATATTAACTAAGGTAATAATAATGTCTTTTGGTGAAGGCAATATGTACTGTGGAACCTTCCACTTATCTATAGCTATCTGCCATATAAAAAGAATTACTAATTGAAAAAATATAGGAATGAGCTTATTTTCTATATTTATATGTTTTTTCATTCATAGTCACGCCTTCAGCTTTATAATCTATTTTCACTATAGAAACAACTCTAGCCGCTCCTTGCTCTACACAAATTTCTTGAGCCATTTTTACTATATCCAAAAGCTTATCTAGTTCACCCTCCATAGTAGTTTCCATTGGCCCTACCTCATATTTTACTCCACTAGCTTGAATATACTCTATAACCTTGTCTACCACAGGGTAGATTCTTTCCTCTGCCACCACTGGTATAACTTGAAGACTTACATTTACAACTGACATTTAAATTCCTCCTTAGTCATCACCTAGGGTGATGCATTATTAAAATAAAATAAACCCTTAGCTCTTAATTGAACGAAGGGTTTTTTAATTCTATAACTTTGCACCGTTATAAAGTCTTATTTAAAACTAAGTGCAAATCATATTTTCCCTCCGCCGGCATTACCCAATTCAGGTTATAAGGGTCGAAACATAAATGTTTCCTCTCAGACAAAATATTGACTCCCCTAATTTTTAATGTTTAGTTACTTTACAAATTCATATTACCTTAAGTTTCTTTTAATGTCAAAGAATTTTAAGATATTATTGATTTTTCTATGATTTTAAGATATTATTGATTTTTCTTAATGGCTCATATTGTTTTCAAAATTTTTGATATGTTCTTTAAGTTCGTCTATTTGTTTTTGCAAATCCTTATTGCTACCCTTAGTATCATTTTTTCCATTATCTCCACATTGGGTATCTTGCTGCGCTTGGAGATTTTGAGCTTGAGCTGCAATTATCAAAATGATCTGTGCTACACCTACTAAAAAATTTCCTACTACATTTTGTTGATTAACATTAAGCTTTTCAGCAATTAAAATCCCTACTACTGTTGCTAATGTAGCCAATTCACAAGGTGTGTATTCTTCTATATTTTTCATTGATTGCCTCTTTTATAAAATCATTATAATATATGATATTCTTTTCATAAACAAGGGTGTAAATATAATTTATTTTCGATAATATAGGTCATGGAAATCTACTTGTTCATATATTACTCATAAAGGGGTGTTATATATGGACATTTATAATAAGAGAAAATTTGCAGATGTAGTGTTTGAAGGTGGTGGGGTTAAAGGCATTGGTCTTGTAGGTGCCTTAAAAACATTTGAGGATAACGGGTATGCTTGGAAGAATATTTCAGGAAACTCTGCTGGTTCTATTGTTGCTGCACTAGTTGCAGCAGGTTACTGCGCTGAAGAAATAAAAAAATTAATGATACAAATTGACTACAAGAGAATTGCTGATAAAAGTCATTTTAATATTCCTATATTATCTAATACTTGCAATCTACTATTTAAAAAAGGCATTTTTAAAGGTGATTATTTGAAAAACTGGATTGATGAAGCTCTTTTAAATAAAGTTCAGCTTAAAAAGGGAAAAAAAGTAACCTTTGGAGACTTGGTTATCCCAGAAGAAAAAGGGATTCTTTTAAATAATAAGAAGTATAAAAGAAAATACAAGCTTCATATTATAGCAACGGATATTAGCCGTGGGAAGATGCTAATATTGCCAGAAGACATTGCTGAATACGGTATAAATCCTGATGATTTGGAAGTAAGTTTGGCAATTAGAATGAGTATATCTATTCCCTATTTTTTTCAACCTGTAAATTTGAATGATGCAAATTCTAATAAAAAGTCTTTCATTGTTGATGGCGGGGTTCTAAGTAATTACCCAGTTTGGATTTTTGATGTAAATGGCATCCCCAGGTGTCCAACCATTGGTTTTAAGCTAGGAGGAAACAAAGAAATCCGAGAACATAAAATCACAAATATTTTGAATTTCACTAGTTCAATTATTGAGACTATGTTAGAAGCACAGGATGATATTCATATAAGAGAAATGGATTATCTACGAACTGTAAAAATCAATACTCTTGATATTAAAACCACAGACTTTAATATTTCTAATAAAAAAATTATGGATTTATATAATTCTGGTGAAGCTTGTGCCTGTGAATTTCTTAAAAATTGGGAAGTTAATTATAAAAAGCATTCACTCCTTAGAAGTAATTCTTATAAATAATAATTATTATTAAAACACAAAAAAATTATCCATATTCAATATTTTATTTATCCAATAATAATAAAAACTGAAAAGCACCTTTAGCTTACAAATAAATTAAAGGTGCTTTCTTGTGTTAGAATTAGTAACTAAACTTAGTCACAATTCAAAATTTATGATATTATGGTTATAAAGAAAAAATGAGGTGATTTAAATGAAAAAGATATTATTAACAGGTGCTAATGGTTTCTTTGCATCAAGGTTCTATACATATTATAAAAATAAATACGATATACTTCCATTAACCCATAGTGACTTAGATATAACAGATGAAAGCAAGTGTTTAGAAATAATTCGAATTTTTAAACCTGACTATGTAATACATACTGCCGCCATTGCTGACACAGGTTTGTGTGAAAGAAATCCAGAACTATCATATGAAATAAATGTTAAAGGTTCAATTAACATTGCTAAAGCTTGTAGTTTAACAAAATCTAAATTAGTATATTTAAGTTCTGAACAAATTTTTAATGGCAATTTAGAATCAGGCCCCTATAATGAAAATCATATTCCAATGCCTAATACAGTTTACGGAAAACATAAACTCCAAGCTGAAGATGAATTAAAAGGAATTATTGATGAACTATGGATTTTAAGATTTAGTTGGTTATTTGGATTTCCAGAAAAAAATTGCAGGGTAAGTTCTAATATTCTATGGAATGTCGTATCTTCTGTTTTAAAAGATAAGAAAATAAAATTACCCGTAAATGAATTTAGAGGGATGACTTATGTTTATGATTTAATAGAAAATTTCCATAAAATTTTAGATTTCCCCTATGGAATTTATCACACAGGAAGTGAGAATGATTTAAGCACTTATGATATAGCATTGCTCATATTAAAAGAAATTGGATTAGGTCATAAAGCAGATAATTATTTAGAAAAAGATACTGATAGATATAATGACCATCCAAGGGACCTTCGAATAAGTAATGATAAATTAAAAAAATATGGTATTGATTTGCCCGAAACTGTAGATGGCATTAAAAATTGTCTTAGAGATTTTAACTACTAAAAAAACTAGTTATAACTATCTATTTGTTATTCTAATTTGCTCCTCTTTCTTTTAGCATTTTATTTTTGCAAATTTATTGCACATTCAACTGAAAGTGGTTGCGTTATTTATGTTATTAATCTATATTTTTAAACATATTGTACTACACTTGAAAATTTGATTTAATGACCTATCAAAAATATTGATAATCTAGATATAAAAATTAATTGTAAGATAAATGTGGAATTTATAATGGGGGTAAATATGAATAATCAAAAACAATTTTTAATTTTAGTTGTGGAGGATAGTTCTTTAAATTTACAAATTATTAGTGATATTTTAAATAGCAAAGGATACAAAGTTGCAATTGCTAGAAATGGATATGAAGCATTAAATTTCTTATTAGAAAATACCCCAGATATTATTTTATTAGATATTATAATGCCTGGTTTAAATGGAATAGAATTATGCTATGAAATAAAAAAAAGTATAAAAATAAAAAATATACCAATTATATTCATTAGTGCTCTTACAGATATATCTAGTAAGGTAAGTGGGTTTAAGGCAGGTGGAGTAGACTTTATTACAAAACCTTTTCAAAAGGAAGAAGTATTAGCCAGAGTTCAAATTCACCTTGCATTAAAAGAATCTATGGAAATTATCAAGGAGCAAAAAAAACAATTAGAGGAGTCAATTATATCTAAGAATCATTTTTTTCCATTATTGCACATGATTTAAAATCACCCTTTAATGGATTAATTGGAATAACTGATTTTTTTTCCAAATCCATTGAAGAATTTGATAAAGAAGAGTTAGCCCTGCTTGCATTAGATATGAATAAGACAGCAATAAATTTATATAGATTATGTGAAAACTTACTAGATTGGGCTAGTTTACAAAGAGGCACTATGACCTTTACACCTGTAAAATTTGAACTACAAAATTTAGTTAAAGACTGTGTTGAAGTACTAAAATATAATTTTACACAAAAGAAAATCATTATGAAAATAGACGTAGCAAAACAAAATATAAATTGTGATTATGATATGATACATACTATAATGAGAAATTTAATTTCCAATGCAATAAAATTTACAAATGTAGGCGGATGTATAACAATTTCATCTAATTATTTAGATTCAGGCTTTATAGAAGTTTCAGTTGCAGATACTGGAGTAGGAATGGACCCCGGTATTCTCTCCAAATTGTTCCGAATTGACATAAAGCACGGCACAGTTGGAACTGAGGGAGAATCAGGTACAAGTTTAGGATTAATTTTATGTAAAGAGTTAGTAGAAAAAAACAGTGGCAAAATATGGGCCATAAGCACCCTGGGGCAAGGGAGTTGCTTTAAATTCACAATACCTAGCGAAAATATTTTTATATAAGAATAGAAAAAAATATATCCAATCAGGAATTGAGATTTTAAATTTAAATTATAGGAAGGAGATAACTTGCGTTATCTCCTTCCTATAATATAGAGTTTCTAATTCATTTTGCATAGTGATATCCTTATCTAAAATTTTAGGTCTATTTTTTGTTAGAATCTTCACTACTAACGCCTCCAACAGTTTTTCTCTATACTATAAGGCCTAAGTTTCTCATAACAACAATAAATTTATCTGTTTCAATTGGTTTTGATGCGTAGGCTTCACAGCCTGAATCATAAGCATTTAATACGGTTTCTTTATCATTTAATGCTGTGGTCATAATTATCTTTACTTTTTTGTCTTCTTCAACGCCCTTTTGTTTTTCAATATCTCTAATGGATTTAAGCGCCCTCATTCCATCAAGTCTTGGCATCATAATGTCAAGACATATTAAGTCATATATATTTTCATCTTTTATTGAATTTAAGTAGGCATCAATGGCTTCTATGCCATCTACAACAACTTCACATTCTCCATATTTAGAAAGAAATTTTTTCATAAATAATCTACTTGTAAAGTCATCCTCTGCTATTAATATTCTCATTGATAACACCTCTTTATTAAAATTTATTAAAAGCTTTTACTATTGTTTCTTCAATAAATGGTTTTATTACAAAGCCTAATGCACCTGCAATCACAGAATCTCTCACAATTGTTTCTTGTCCCATTGCAGAAATCATCATAACCTTTGCACTCTTATCAAAGGCCTTTATCTGTTTTAATGCCTCAAGTCCATCCATAACTGGCATTGTAATATCAAGAGTTACAATATCCGGTTTAAGAAGTTTATATTTTTCAATAGCTATTTCTCCATTTTCAGCCTCTCCAACTATTTCAAATCCGTTTCTTTCAAGCATAGTTTTCAATGCCAATCTCATAAACATCGCATCGTCTGTAATCAAAACTCTTTTCACCAAACTCATCTCCTCTAAAACTTTATTATAATATCAACCGGTAAAAAAATTCATTCATTTACATCAAAGCTACAATTTAGTTATTGGGAATTAGTACTGTATTACACTTTATTACACTATTTTACACTATTTTACACTATAACATATTATACTACATAGTTAAACATATATCTATCGAATTTTTAAAATATTCAGTTTATTCATTGAATCATATTAAATTACAACAACATAAAATTTAGTGGCAATCCAGATTTTATGTTATTGTAGCTATTTTACTTTCCAAAACCTCAGCAAAAAAACACGCAACAGGTTTGTGGGAACCTGTTGCGTGTTTTTATTTAAAAAGCTTATATTACAACCTTAGAGCATTTATTTCATCTCTTTTTTTATGCCTCGACTTAAAGTATTCTCATAATCTATAAATTCATATACATCTTGAGCAAATAAATCGCTAAAGCTCTTCAGTTCCTCTAATGTTAAACCTTCTATAGCCTTATGTTGCTTTTCACAATGTAACACAATAGCGCCTATAACTCCATGAGCATCTCTAAATGCTAATCCCTTATTTACAAGGTAATCTGCAGCTTCCGTAGCATTTAAAAAACCTGTTTTAACTGCGTTATACATATTATCCTTTTTAATTTTAAGACTACTTAGCATTCCATTCATAATCTTTATTGATTTTAAAACTGTGAAAGCTCCATCAAAGAAAGGCTCCTTATCTTCTTGCATATCCTTATTGTAAGCCAGTGGAATTCCTTTCATAGTGGTAAGTAAGCTCATTAAATCTCCATATACTCTCCCGGTTTTCCCTCTTATAAGTTCTGCTGCATCTGGATTTCTTTTTTGTGGCATTATACTGCTACCAGTAGAGTATTCGTCACTAATTTCAATAAAATTAAATTCCTTACTACTCCATAAAATAAGCTCCTCACTTAATCTACTAAGGTGCATCATTATTATAGAAAAACATGATAAAAGTTCTAATAGATAATCTCTATCACTTACCCCATCCATAAAATTATCTACTGGTTTTTTAAAACCTAGTTCTCCCGTTGTAAAATCTCTATCTGTATCATAGGTTGTGCCTGCTAGTGCGCAGCATCCAAGAGGATTTTCATCCATAATGTCAATAGCGCTTATAAGTCTTTTCACATCCCTAGATAGCATATTATAGTATGCCATAATATGCTGTTTAAAGGTTACAGGTTGTGCTCTTTGCAGATGTGTATAACCAGGCATTATAACAGCATTATCATTTCCTAATTTTTTAATAGTACATAAAATAGCACCTAGATTTTCAATAACTTCCTTTGCTTTATGTTTTGAATATAATCTCATATCCACAGCAACCTGATCATTTCGACTTCTTGCTGTATGAAGCTTTTTGCCAACATCACCTACAAGCTTTGTAAGTTGTATTTCCATAAAACTGTGAATATCTTCATAATCACCTTCAATTTTTAATTTACCATCTTGAATATCTGATAGAATAGAATTTAAACCATTAACAATAGTATCGCACTCTTTATTAGTTAAAATGCTACATTTTGCAAGCATTTTAACATGAGCTATACTGCCCATAATATCTTCATAATACAATCTTTTATCAAAGCTTAGAGAACTATTAAAGTCCTCCATAAGACTGCTTTCTTTTTCAATAAATCTTCCACCCCAAAGTTTCATATATATCACCCGCTAAGCCTTCTATAGATTTTGTAATTTTGCTTAAATATTATTTAAATGTTTGTATGCCTTAATTTTACTTGGCAATGAAAATAAGTTTATAAATCCTTCTGCATCCTTATGATCATATAGTACACTTGAACCAAAAGAAGATATACTTGCATCGTATAGTGCATTAGGCGATTCTTTACTTGCTACCATAATATTTCCTTTATACAACTTTAATTTAACAGAACCTGTTACGGTTTCTTGAGTCTTATCTACAAAGGCATCAAGGGCTTCTCTCATAGTGCTAAACCAAAGTCCATCATAAACTAATTCTCCATATTTCTGTGATACTTGATATTTAAAGTGCAATGTATCTTTATCTATAGTTATTTCCTCAAGTTCTTTATGAGCTGCATAAAGAACAGTACCACCTGGTGTTTCATATATTCCTCTTGACTTCATTCCTACAAGTCTATTTTCTACTAAATCTACAATACCTATTCCATTTTCTCCACCGATTTTGTTTAATATTGAAACGATATCTATTGGCTCTAATTCAATTCCGTCTACTTTTATCGCAATTCCCTTTTCAAAATATATATCTACATATGTAGCCTCATCTTTAGCTTTTTCTGGAGGTGTAACCATAAGATACATATCTCTTTTATGGTCATTTTTAAAATCTTCAATATCTCCACCTTCATGACTTGCATGCCATAAGTTTTGGTCCACTGAATATATTTTTTCTTTGGTTACTGCTATTTCTATACCGCGAGCATTGGCGTAATCTATAGCATCTTCTCTTGATTTTATATCCCAGATTCTCCAAGGAGCAATAATCTTTATTGTAGGATCTATGGCTGCTATGCCTACCTCAAATCTAACTTGATCGTTTCCCTTACCAGTACATCCGTGGCATATATATTTTGCCCCTTCTTTATGAGCAATTTCTACAAGCTTTTTAGCTATTAATGGTCTTGCAAAAGCTGTACCTAACAAATATTTTCCTTCATATGTAGCATTTGCCTTAACCCCTTTAAATACGTAATCTTTTATAAATTCAGCTGTTACGTTTTCAATATATATTTTTTTAGCCCCTGAGCTTAACGCCTTTTTCTCAATTGCCTTCATATCGTCCTCTTGGCCAACATTAATGCAAGCTGCTATAACATCCATATCATAATTTTCCTTAAGCCAAGCTATTATTATTGAGGTATCCAGGCCTCCTGAATATGCTAAAACCACTTTATCTTTAATTATTTTTTCCATTTTTATATCCCCTTTCGATTTTGCTTTTATATTTTAATATCTTAGGTTTAATCTAAAGTATTTTATTTAGGAACTCTTTAGTTCGCTGCTCTTTAGGAGCAGTAAAAAATTCTTCTGGAGTTCCCTCTTCTACTATTTTTCCTCCATCCATGAAAATGACTCTATCTGCCACTTCCTTTGCAAACCCCATTTCATGGGTTACAACCACCATTGTCATGCCTTCTTTTGCAAGATCTTTCATTACTCCTAAAACCTCTCCAACCAGCTCTGGGTCTAAGGATGAAGTAGGTTCATCAAAGAGCATTATGTCAGGTCTCATAGCTAGGGCTCTTGCTATAGCTACTCTTTGCTTTTGTCCTCCTGATAATTTTGATGGATAATTCTCTAATTTTTCACTAAGACCCACTTTTTCAATAATTCCCGCGGCTCTTTTTAATACTTCTTCGCGGGCTTCTCGCTTAACAGTAATTGGAGCCTCAATTACATTTTGGAGTACAGTCATATGATGAAACAAATTAAAGTTTTGGAATACCATTCCTACTTTTTCAATAGTATTTCTCATATGTTTTTTATTTTTTACATCCAGTTTTTCTCCTTCAATAAAAACCTCTCCCCCGTCAGGGTTTTCAAGGTGATTTAAGCATCTTAAAAACGTGCTTTTTCCCGAACCAGAAGGTCCTATTATAACTAGTACTTCTCCTTTTTCAACCTGTACATTTAAATTTTCAAATACTGTTAAGCTTCCGAATTTTTTAGTTAAATTCTTAGTTTCTATCATATACACTCCATATCACCTCTATTAATATACTGACAGTCTTTTTTCATAGTATGAAAATGCTGTAGTAAAAATTGTTGTCATTAAAAGATATAAACATCCTGCTATAAAGAAAGCTTCTAGCGGCCTAAAGCTTGATGCGTATAAAAGCTGCGCCGACCTCATAACTTCCACCATAGTTATAGTAGCAACTAGTGATGTATCCTTAAGCATTGTTATAAACTCATTACCTACAGATGGAATTATTATTTTAAAGGTTTGAGGTAATACTACTCTTTTCATAGTATCAAAGTAAGTGAACCCCAGGGACTTGCAAGCTTCAAACTGCCCTTTATCTACTGAAAGTATTCCACCTCTTATTATTTCTGCCATGTAAGCACCTGAATTTAAACTAAGTCCTATTATTGCTGCTTGAAAGGCTGTAAACTTAATACCTACAAAAGGCAATCCAAAATAGAAAAACCATAATTGAAGTAGCATAGGTGTTCCTCTAAAGAGCCAGGTATAAAACCCTGCTGCCGTACCCATTAACTTATTTTTAGAAAGCTTTAATATGGCTGTAACCATGCCTATTAAACTTCCAACTACTACTGATATAAGAGTGAGTTCTAGTGTTATTAAACTTCCTTTTAATAACACAGGAAACATATCCTTTAAAATATTTATATCCATTGTTGTCCTCCTAACTATTTCTTATATGCATCAAATCCAAACCACTTTTGTGAAAGCTTAGAGAGCGTTCCATCTGATTTAAGTTCATTAAGGGCCTTTTGCACAGCTGCTTTTAATTCCTTATCTTCCTTCTTAAATCCAATTCCTATAGGTTCTTCGCTAATTCTGTCCTGTAAAACCACAAATTCACCTGGTTTCTTTGATACATAATATCCTCCAACTTGAGCATCCATAACTACTGCATCTACTCTTTTAGATGATAACTCTTGAAAGGCTTCTGTAATTTTGTCATACTTTTTAATTTCTTTTAATCCCTTTATTCCGGTGGCTGCAGCATCTCCTGTAGACCCTAGCTGACACGCTACTATTTTACCCTTTAAGTCTTCCAAACTTTTTATTGATGTATTCCCTTGTTTTATAGCAATAACCTGGCCACCCATTAAATAATTGTCTGAGAAATCTATACTTTCTTTTCTCTTATCCGTAATACTGAGAGCTGCAAGTATAATATTAAATCTCGATGAGTTAAGAGCTAAAAGTATTCCATTAAAATCTGTAGTAGTGTACTCTATTTTCACTCCTAATTTTTTTCCTATTTCATTTGCCAAATCTACATCAAACCCTACTAAGGTGTTTTTAGAATCTCTAAATTCCATTGGAGGATATGAATCATCTGTTCCTATAGTTAGTGTGCCCGCTTTTTGAACTGCTTGTAGAGAATTCAATTTTTCCTGTTTTTGGCCGCATCCTACAAGTAATGAACCTGCCATAGTAACCATTAATACAATTGACATGATTTTTTTCATTTGTACCACTCCTCCATTTATATAATTCATTTGTGGATATTTATACATTTTTATGTATAGTGCATATTCTTATCTTATATCTGTATTTTAGTCGTTTTACAACCAATATCATTGATTTGTCTGCCTTGTTTTTATTTATTATATACTGGTTTTTATAATAATGCAATACTTTTTCTTTATATTTATTCATTTTATATAATAATTATGCATAGAAATTAATAAAAACTTGCCAAACCAACTGATTTTACTGAGTTTTAGTTATGATAGATCACCATTATTAATGTTGTTTTTAATCACTTAAGAACTTAAATGTTTTAAAGTTATTTTAATAACATCTTACTAATTTTTCTATTTCCAAATACGTATTACGCCTGTAATGTGTAAGCATATTACAGATGCAATGCGTATTGGGAGAATACACCTTTCACTGCTAAATATGCGTATTAAAAAACACGTCACAGGTTCAATTATCTGTGACGTGTTTTATTTATAATTGCTTTTTGACTACTCTTCAATATTAAAGCATCCTTAAAACTCAACTTTAAAAAAACTTACAACTTATAAAAATTTAACTTTTTCACAATGCTCTAGCATTTTTTTTATAGCAAGTTCATCTAGTTTACCCCATTCAAAGGCTAATTTTTTCAAAATAAAATCTGTTCTTTCGCTAACAGTTATAAATGATGTTAATTGATCATCATCAAGTAACCCAAAATGAACCATAATATTATCAACATATTCTCTTAACTCTTCATCTTCACCTTTTGAAGAAATGTAGGCTAAAAATTCTTCTATATCTTTAAGTTTGATATTTTCATATTTCATTTTTAATACTTGCGCTAAGTAACTAGTACTAACTTTATTAGGATTTTCTAAATGAAAAGCTTCATTATTTAAGTTGTTCTTATTAAAAAGAAGAACAATTGCTTTAGAGAGCTGATCTACAAAACAAAAATCAAGTGTATTGCCTTTTATATTAGGCACACAATTAAGTTTAATAAAAGATTTTATATTTTGATAAAAAGCATTTTCATTTATATTTTCTTGGAATAATCCAGTTTCATAATTGAATGTAACATTTCCAACTCTAAATATTTTAGTATTTAACAAGTTTTTCCCCGCTTGTTCTACTAATTTTTCAGCCTCTAATTTTGTGCGGACATATACATTGTCACACTCTTGACCTATGTCAATATTTGATTCAGAAAACATAACTAAATTTGTATTAGGAATGCTTCCATATGCAACACTCATAGTAGATATTTGGTTAAAATCTTTTCTTACGCCTTTTTTAGCAAACTCAAGAAGTCGTTTTGTACCTAGAACATTTACATCATAAGAATCCTCATATTTTCCATAGTGCTTTACATTAGCAGCAGAATTAATTATACAATCTATTTCCATACAAAGCTTATCATAAGTATAATTATCCATTCCTAAATATTCATCGGATATATTGCCTGTTAAGATATTTATTCTATGCTTATACCTTAGATAGAATTCTTTTCCAAAATAGAAATCAGTTTTCAGTGTAATTCTTTTTTCAGCTTCCATAGTATTTATTCCTCTTAACAATAAATGTATTGTACTATTTGTACTAAATATAAGTTCCTTTAAAATATTTATACCTACATATCCCGTGGCACCTGTAAGCAAAATATTTTTGTAGGATATTTCAGAATTTAGATTTAATTTTTCATATTTTTGTATGTCTTCTATATATGAATCGTATATAAGTTTTATAGATTGAGGCATTACATTATCATCAAGTTTCATAACGGCAATCATATCTTGAACCTCTTTGTTTTTCAAAAGTAACTTCTCTTTTTTATTTTTAATGTTCGAAGCTAATTCTTGTATAGTCGGATATTTAAATATATCATTTATCGCGATAATAAACTCTTTTGATAATTTCGAAACTACTGAAATAGCTTTTAGAGAATTACCCCCAACATCAAAAAAATTTGAATTAATACTTATTTTTTTTATCCCTAATATTTCACTCCATACTATTGAAATTTTTTCATCAATATCATTTCTTGGTGCTATATATTCTGCATCTATATTAGATAAATCAGGAATAGGTAGGGCTTTTTTATCAACTTTTCCATTTAAATTAATAGGCATATTTTCAAGTTGCATTATATATGTCGGAATCATATATGTTGGAAGTTCCTTTTTCAAAAATGCCTTCAATTCTTTCGAAGAAATTTTCTCTTCACTAACAATATATCCGCATAAATATTTGTTTCCGTTCTCATCTATTTTATCTATTACTGCTACTTCTTTTATTTTTGAATGTTTTAATAATTGCGCTTCTATTTCTCCAAGTTCTACTCTGAAACCTCTGATTTTTACTTGATAATCAATTCTTCCCATAAAATCTATATTTCCATCTGGTAACCACTTTGCAAAATCACCTGTTTTATATATTTTTTCTCCTTTTACATAAGGATTTTCTATGAATTTATCTTTTGTAAGTTCTTTTCTATTTAAATATTCTCTTGCTACTCCATCTCCACCTACACACAGCTCACCTGGTACTCCCATTGGAAGTAATTTATTATTCTTATCAATTATATATGCTGTTGAATTTGATACCGGTTTACCTATTGGTACAGCCTTATTTTCATCCCATTCGCCCACAACTTCATACACTGTAGAAATTACTGAGTTTTCTGTTGGGCCATATGCATATAAAAGCTTCAAGCTTTTATATACTTTGGTTATTTTACTTACTTGCTTACTTGACAGAACATCTCCACCAACTAGTAAATATCTTAAGTTTTTAAATAGTTCTATGTTATTTTGACTATATTGATTAAATAGTGGTGTTGGCATAAGCATTATTGTTATTTTATTTTCATTAATATAAGTTTCTAATGCGGCCTCATCAATTATTAAAGTTTTATTTTCAACATGTAATGATGCACCATTTAATAATGCAATCCATATTTGAAATACTGAAGCATCAAAAGATAGTGAACCTGATTGTAAAATTTTATCACACTCTTGAATTTCAATATAATTTGGATTATTAACAACCTTTATCAAACTTCTATTTTCTATACATACTCCTTTAGGTTTTCCTGTTGAACCTGATGTATAGATTACATATGCTAAATCTTTATAAGTATTTATTGTTTTTAAATTCATTAAACTTTCCTTTTGAATTTCTTCACTTTGAAACTTAATTAGCTCTAAATTAAGTTCATATAAATTAAAATTTTCAAAATGTTCTTCTTTACCAATTACTATACTACAATTACAATCACAAAGCATATATTTTATTCTAGATTCTGGATACTCTTCGTCAACTGGAAGATATGCTCCACCAGCCTTTATTACAGCTATCATTGATATTATAGCGACTATACTTCGGTCACATATTACCGGTACTATGCTATCCGTAGTTACACCTTTATTTCTCAACAAATGTGCTAACTGATTTGCCTTTTCATTTAATTCTCTATAGGTAAGCTCTTTTCCATTAGATACAAGTGCCACTTTTTCTTGTGATTTTGCTACAATTTGTTCAAATAACTCTTTAATAGTAATGTTATTTAGATATTGACGTTTTGTATCATTGAACTTATTAATTATTAAATCTTTCTCATTTTTAGATAAAATATCAATTTTACCAATAGGGGTATCTAATGCATTAAGCACTTCTCTTAAAATATTTTGATAATGTTTTGAAAAGTTCTCCATTGTTTTTTTGTTGTATAACGATGTTTGATATTCTATTACACCTGATACTTTTTCATTATTTTCTTTAAGTATCATGGAAATATCAAATTTTGATGTTTTATTCTTTACTTCATAACTTGCTATTTCTGTATTTTCAAAATTTAAAGCGTCAATGGCTAAATTTTGAAATGAAAAAATCACATCAAAAATAGATGATTTATTTATTTCTAATTTTTCAATAATATTTTTAAGGTCATAATCTTGATTTTCGAATGCCTTTATAGAATTTAACTTTACTTCGCTTAAGAAATTTCTGAAATTCATATTAGCATTTAATTTATTTCTTAAGGGCAGTGTATTTACAAACATACCTACTGTATTTTTTAAATCTTCGTGTGTTCTTCCAGCAACTGGAGTTCCTATGATTAAATCTTCTTGTCCACTATATTTATATAGAAGCACATTATATGCTGCTGTATAGAACATAAACTTTGTTACGCCTAAACTGTTTATAATCTTATTTATTCCACTGGATATAGTCTTGTCTATTCCAAATTTTAAAGAAGTTCCTTCAAAATTTCCAGTGGAACGTTTTTTATAATTCGAAGATATGTTAACCACAGGCAGTTCCCCTCTGAACTTGTCAGTCCAGTATTTTTCTTGAGTTCCTAATAATCCATTTTCATAGGATTTGTTTTGCCAATTTGAAAAATCTTTATATTGAACTTTTGTATTTTCAAGTTTTTCTCCGTTATATAAGGCAGATAATTCTTTTATTATTATGCCTATTGAAACGCCGTCAGAAATAATATGATGCATATCAATGGTTAGCATAACTACATCACAAAACTCAACAATTGTAGCTCTAATAAGAGGGCTTTTGCTTAAATCAAATGGTTTTAAAAATTTATAAGTGTCACATTCATTTATATCAAAGTTTTCATTGGTTTTTGTACATTCAACTTTTAAATCTACTGTATCATCTATCTTTTGGAATACATCACCCTTAATTATATGAAAGCTTGTTCTTAATGCTTCATGTCTATTTATTAATTCACAAAGAGCTTTTTCAAAGCGACATTTATCAAATTGACCTTTAATTAAATATGCAAAAGTCATATTATAGTTTGTACTGCCTATATCCATTTGGTTTACTGCATACATTCTTTTTTGAACTGCTGATGCTTCATAATAATCGGTTTCATCAGCTTTTTCTATTCCTTTAAAGTTTGAATTGTTACTATTTTCAAAAAAGTCTTTAGGTTTTACTGCCATTTCATTTAAATATTCTGCTAATTCTTCTATGCAAGGCATAGCAAATATATCTGATGCACTAATTTTCAGCTTAATCTCTTTATTAATTTTCGAAACTAAATTTACAGCAATTAAAGAATGTCCTCCTAATTCAAAAAAATTATCTTTTATGCTGATTTTTTTAGTATTGAATATTTTGCACCAAATATTTGCAAGTTTTTCTTCCATTTCATTTCTAGGTTTAATAAATTCTACATCACTCTGTGATAAGATAGGAAGAGGAAGTGCTTTTCTATCAACTTTTCCATTGCAATTAATAGGCATTTTTTCAAGTTGCGTTATATATGATGGAATCATATATAAGGGGAGTTCTTTTTTTAAAAATTCCTTTAATTCCTTAGAAGAAATTGTTTCTTCACTAACAAAATATCCGCACAAATATTTATTTCCATTTTCATCATCTTTATCTACTACTGTAGCTTCTTTTAATTTTGAATGTTTTAACAATTGTGCTTCTATTTCTTCAAGTTCTATTCTAAAACCCCTAATTTTCACTTGGTGATCCATTCTTCCTATAAAATCTATATTTCCATCTGGTAACCTTCTTGCAATGTCACCCGTCTTATATATTATTTTGCCCTTTACATAAGGGTTTTCTATGAATTTTTCTTTTGTAAGTTTTTCTCTATTTAAATATTCTTTTGCTATTCCATCCCCACCTAGACACAATTCTCCTGATACTCCTATGGGAAGCAAGTTGTTATTTTTATTCATTATGTAGGCGGTTGAATTGGATATTGATTTACCTATTGGTACAACCTTGTTTTCATCCCATTCACCTACCACTTCATATATTGTAGAAATTACTGAGTTTTCTGTTGGACCATAGGCATTAAAAATTTTTAAATTTTTATATGTCCTTGTTATCTTACTTACTTGTTTGCTTGACAAAACATCTCCGCCTACTATTAAGCCCTTCAAATTTTTAAATAATTCTATATTATTTCGACTATATTGATTAAATAGCGGTGTTGGCATAAGCATCATTGTTATTTCATTTTTGCTAATATAATTTTCTAGAGCATCATCATCAATCATTAAATTTTCATCTTCTAAATGTAAGGTCACACCATTTAATAAAGCAATCCAAACTTGAAACACTGAAGCATCAAAAGATAGTGAACCTGATTGAAGAATTTTATCATGCTTTTGGAGTTCAATATAACTTGGGTTATAAGCAAGATTTACCAACCCTCTATTTTCTATACACACTCCTTTAGGGTTTCCTGTGGACCCTGATGTATATATCAGATATGCTAAATCCTCAGGTGAGTTTATATTTTCAAGATTTTGTTTGCTTTCTTTAAATGTTTTTTCGCTATTTAAATCTAATAATTCTATATTTGTTTTTGCGAAAATCGCTTTACCTAAGTGATGTTTTTTAATTAATAGTATTTTACTGCTACTATCTTCAATCATATATTGTATTCTTGCCTCTGGATAATCTTCATCTATTGGAAGGTATGCACCCCCACTTTTTATAATGCCCAATATTCCAATTATCGTCTCTGCACTTCTATCACATAGTATGGGAACTATAGTGTTTCTTATTATTCCTTTTTTTCTTAATAAATTAGCAATTTGATTTGCTCTTTCGTTTAATTCTTTGTAAGTTAGATGGTTACCATTTGATACAATTGCAATTTTCTCTTCTAATGTTATACTGGTTTCTTCAAATAATTCTTTTACCGTTTTGTGTTTGGGATAATCCATTTCTGTATTATTAAATTCCTTTAATATTTTAATTTTATCTTCTTTTGAAATTATTTGTATTTCAGAAAGTTTTATATTTGAATTAATGATTATTTGATTAATAATTATTTCCATACATTGAAACATTGTCATAATTTCTTTTTCAGTATAATCCTTTATTCTATAATTAATTTCAAACTCGATGTCCTCATTTTTCACAAATTCCTTAGCAAGTATGTGAAGAGGAACATTTAAAGAATCTTGAGGAAATACTTCATTTTCAATACTTATTTTAGAAGTACTCCCGCTGTCAAATACATAATAATTTACACAAAGTTTAAATAGGGAATCAAATCCTTTTTTCTTTAGTTTCAAATCTTGAACCAATAAATCATAAGGATATTTTTGATTGCTGTAACAACTATTAAGCTCAGTGTTGATACTATTCAAAAATTCATCATAGCTAATATTATTAGCTATGTTTATTCTTAAAGGCATTGTTCCAGTAAACATCCCCATTGTGTTTTTTTGTCCTTCATTACTTCTATTAAAAGTTGCCACAGCCAATGTTATATCTTTTTCCTCAAGTATTTTATTAATATATATAGCAGAAACAGAAATTAAAAATCTATTCAAAGATATTTTATGTTCATTTAAAAAGATTTTAAGTTTTTTTGAAGTGTCATTCTTTAATATAAATCTTTTGATTTTCCCTTGAATGTTTTTTGAATTTACATATAAAGAATTCTCGTTTAAACTTGAGAATTTTTCATTCCAAAAATGTTTGTTTTTTACAAATTCATTTGAAGCCAAATATTTTTTTTCATAATTTACAAAGTCTATATAAGAATTTTCAACATCATTTGTTATAAGGTCTCCTTTATTTAATTTTTCGCAGATATCATTAATTTGCCTAAGTATTAGATTTACAGACATACCATCTAAGATGATATGATGTATAACGAAAAATAATCCCATTTTTTCATCGTTGATTTTATATATAAAGAATTTAAATAATAATTTATTTTCTTCATATAAATTTTTTTTAGATTCTATTTCACAAAATTCCTTAAATTTTTTTTCAATGTCTTTATCATCATAATGACTAAAATCTAGAAATGGAATATCAACAAATTCATAAGGCTTTACATATTGATATGGTTGTCCATTATTTTCACAAAAATTTAATCTTAATGAATCATTTTTTTCAATAATTAAATTTATTGCTTTCTCAAGTAGGAGAATATTAAATTTTTTGTCTATATTAATTTTACGTACAATATTATGCATTGATGTGTGAGGAAATAATAGTTCATTGTACCATATTCTTTTTTGTGGATGAGTTATCTCATGCTTTTTATTAATATTAATCATAAAGCGCCTCCAAAATTGTATACAAATAACATTCGTTATTTGTATATTTGTTGCCAAACATATATACTGTAATATGAAAATTTGTAATATTTTAAGATACAATTAGATATTTTACATTATTGTACCTATTATGTCAACACTCTCTCTTTTTAATTCTCTGCTTTTAGAAATAGAAATAATGCGCTCGTGGATATTATTGGTATATTGGTGTATACTGTTAATTTCCCAAGTATATTATTAAGCATCCATTCAAAAATAGCATTAGTTGTTTTTATTTCTTTAAAGGCTGAAAAACATATGGAGGTCAGATATGCATGGATATATATTCCGTTAATATTATTAATAAATTAAATGTGGGATTATACGATAATTTTTTATCGCTTATTGATGATGCTAAAAAGACAAAAATAAATAAATTTAAAAATAGTGATGATAAAATAAGAACGCTAATTGCCGATATATTAATTAGAAGTATTATATGTAACAAATTACAAATTTTCAACAAAGAAATAAAATACGAATATAATATTTATGGTAAACCTAAATTGAAAGACAATAAGGATTTTCATTTTAGTGTATCTCATTCTGGTAATTGGGTTATTGCTATTATAGATAATAAACCTATAGGCATTGATATTGAGCAAATATGTCCAATTAATTACATTGATATAGCTAAAATATCGTTTAACTATGATGAATATAATTGGTTATTATCTCAAAAAAAACAAAAAAGACTTGAATGCTTTTATAAATTATGGACATTAAAAGAAAGCTATATAAAAATGACGGGAACAGGTCTAGCAACGCCTTTAGATTCATTTTCTATATTATTTGATACGGAATATAATATTTCTATAAAAAATGAAAGCAATTCTGCAAGCGAAGTATATTTTAAAACATATACAATTGATAAAAACTATAAGTTAGCTGTATGTTCTGAAAATAATGACTTTACCTCCAAAATTAATTTTATGAATTATGAGATGTTATATAAAAAGCTCTTGTTTGCCGGAATTACATTATAATTCTTTAATTAACAACTTAATATTCACAATAAAAAAAACACGTAACAGGCATTGCTTTACCTGTTACGCATTTTATTAACAACTACTTTTTCACTAATCTACAATATTAAACACTTCTAGATTTGCACTCACAATCTTTTTCTTCATAAGTTCTACTATTGCTTTTGCAGTATCTAATGAAGTAACAACTAAAACGTTATTCTCAATAGCCGTCCTTCTAATCCTAAAGCCGTCTGTTTTGGAATCATTTCCTTTAGTAGGAGTATTTATTACTAAATCAACCTGTCTACTCTTTATTACATCAATTATATCAGGCTTTCCTTCTGTGATTTTTTTAACCTCTAAGGCTTCAATACCATTATCTTTTAATAGCTTAGCAGTGCCCTTGGTTGCTATAAATTTATAATTTAATTCGCTAAAACCTTTAGCTATATATATAAACTCTTTATAGTCCTGCGGGTTTATTGTGGCCAAGATAACCCCACCTTCTTTTTTAAATTTCATTCCAGAAGCTACAAAGCCTTTATACAAAGCCTCTTCAAAATTTCTTCCTATTCCTAGCACCTCTCCTGTGGACCTCATTTCCGGTCCTACGCACACCTCAACCTCTGGAAGTTTCTGAGTTGAGAATACTGGAACCTTAACTGACACTAATTTCGGCTCTTTGTAAACTCCGGTACCGTACCCTAAATCCGCTAGTTTTTCTCCTAGCATAACTCTTGTTGCCAATTCTACTATGGGTACTTTGCTAACCTTACTAATATATGGAACTGTACGACTAGCTCTTGGATTAACTTCTATTATATATAATTCATTTTTAAATTCTATAAACTGAATATTGATCATACCCATTACTTTAAGACCTATTGCTATTTTCCTCGTATATTCTAATATTTTTTCTTTTATAGTCTCCGATATGTTTTGGCTTGGATATATTGTTATACTATCCCCGGAGTGAACTCCCGCCCTCTCCAAATGTTCCATAATACCTGGTATTAATATTTCTTCCCCATCACAAATAGCATCAACTTCTATTTCTCTACCTAATAAATATCTATCTATTAAAACTGGATTTTTCTTATCCTTCTCAAAGGCATTCACTAAATAATGCTCCAGTTCCTCTTCTCCATAAGTTATTTCCATTCCCTGACCACCCAATACATAGGATGGTCTAACCAAAACCGGATAGCCTATGATTTTAGTCTCTTTTAACCCCTCTTCTAAATTCCAAACCGCTTTTCCCTTCGGTCTATTTATATCCAATTTTTCTAGTAATGCATCGAATTTTTCTCTATCTTCCGCCGCATCTATTTGTTCAGGCTTAGTTCCATATATAGGTATATTTTTCCCTTTTAAGAATTCAGCAAGATTAATAGCGGTTTGACCCCCAAATTGAAGAATAACTCCATCTGGTTTTTCTTTTTCTACAATATTCAATACTTCTTCTTCTGTTAATGGTTCAAAATATAATTTATCTGAAATATTAAAGTCTGTACTTACAGTTTCTGGATTGTTATTTACTATTATAGTCTCGATTCCTAGCTTTCTAAGAGCAATTACACTATGAACAGATGCGTAATCAAACTCAATACCTTGTCCTATTCTTATAGGACCTGAACCTATTACCATAACTTTCCTTTTATCACTTACCTCAACCTCATCATATTCATCATAAGTTGAATAGTAATACGGGGACAAAGCTTCAAATTCCCCTCCGCAGGTATCTACCATCTTATAAACAGGCTTAATGTTCCATATATTTCTCAGTTCATAGATCACGTTTGGTTTAACCCCTAATAAATCTGAAATTCCCTTATCTGAAAATCCCTTTTTCTTTAATAATTGCAACCACTCTTTATTAATATCTCCTAGGTCAGATTTTTTTATCTTTTCCTCTTCATCTACTATCCACTTAATTTTATTTACAAAGAATTTATCCATACCTGTAATTTCCGCAACCTTTTCCACCATATAATCGCGTCTAAGCATTTCAGCTAAATGAAATATTCTCTCATCATCAGGGGCCATTACATTATCCTTCAATTCTTGCAAACTTTTTTGTGCTAAGGAGTCATCTTGCAATGAATATTTTCCGATTTCTAAAGAGCGAATTCCTTTTAATAAAGCTGCTTCAAAATTACTTCCAATTGCCATTATTTCCCCTGTAGCCATCATCTTTGTGCCTAAAACTCTATTTGCATCTTGAAACTTGTCAAAAGGCCACTTAGGAATTTTAACTACCACATAGTCTAGAGAAGGTTCAAAACAAGCATAGGTTTTTTGTGTAACTGCATTTTCTATCTCATCTAGTGCATATCCTAGAGCTATTTTCGCTGCTACTTTTGCAATGGGATATCCCGTAGCCTTAGAGGCTAGAGCAGAGGATCTACTTACCCTTGGATTAATCTCTATAACTGCATACTCAAAGCTTTTGGGATGTAGAGCAAGTTGAACATTGCATCCACCTTCTATTCCTACATTGTTTATAATGTCTATGGATGCACTTCTAAGCATTTGGTATTCTTTATCAGAAAGAGTTTGACTTGGTGCTACAACAATACTATCTCCGGTATGTATCCCTACAGGATCTATATTTTCCATATTACATACACAGATACAATTACCACGATTGTCTCTCATCACTTCATATTCTATCTCTTTCCAGCCTTTAATACTCTTTTCTAGAAGCACCTGTCTTATAGAACTTAATTGTAATCCAAGTTCTAATATTTCAATCAGTTCTTCCTCACTTTCGGCAATTCCACCACCACTTCCACCTAACGTATAAGCCGGTCTTACAATTACAGGATAGCCTATTTCGCTAGCAAAGCGCACTCCGTCTTCTATTTCTGTAACAATTTCACTTTCTACAACCGGCTGGTTAATTTCCTGCATAAGATTTCTAAATATTTCTCTATCCTCACCTTTTTTTATAGCTTCTATAGATGTGCCGATTACTCTCACATTATATTTATCTAAAATACCATTATCAGATAGTTCTACAGCTAAATTCAAGGCTGTTTGCCCACCCATACCAGAAAGCATGCTATCCGGTCTTTCCTTTTCAATAATCTTCTCTAAAAACTCTATAGTCAGCGGCTCTATATAAACAATGTCCGCAACCTCTTTATCTGTCATTATTGTTGCCGGATTACTATTTACAAGCACAACTTCTATGCCTTCCTCTTTTAATGCTTGACAAGCTTGCGTTCCAGAATAATCAAATTCGGCAGCTTGCCCTATTATTATGGGCCCCGACCCAACTACTAATACTTTTTTTATGCTTTTATCTAATGGCATATAAATCCTCCTCTATATTATCTTTTGTTTAATTCTATTTGTATATCCCAAATTTCATCTACTTTGTATTTTACTCTTATACTTGCAATTCTCAATACTAACTTAGATTATCGAAAGGAATTTATCGAAAATTGCATCTATATCCTTAGGTCCAGGACAAGCTTCCGGATGGAACTGCACAGAGGATATTGGCATATTCTTATGTTTCATACCTTCTATAGTTCCATCATTTACGCTTACATGCGTAACTTCCATTTCTTCTGGGAGTACGCTTACATAATATCCGTGGTTTTGTGATGTAATATACACCTTATTTTCTTGTATATCTTTAACAGGATGATTACATCCTCTATGACCAAATTTAAGTTTTTCGGTTTTACCACCAAGGGCTAAAGCTAAAAGTTGATGTCCTAGGCAAATTCCAACTATAGGTTTTTTACCTATAATTTCTTTTAGCACCTTAATTACACCCTTTAAATCTTCTGGGTCTCCAGGGCCATTTGATAAAAATATCAAATCCGGATTAACCTTTAATATTTCTTTCGCAGATGTATCCGCAGGAAATACTGTTAATTTGCAATTTCTTTGCATAAATGATCTCAGAATATTTTCTTTTATTCCAAAGTCCAAAACAGCCACATGAGGCCCTGTGCCGTAAATAACATAAGGTTCTTTTGTAGTAACCTTCATTACTGCATCAGTGTTATTAAATGCCACAAGCTTTTGCTTTATTTCACTTTGCGATAATTCCTTCGTAGTAATAATACCTTTCATAGTTCCCTTATTTCTAAGTATTTTTGTTAATGCTCTTGTATCAATACCTTCTAGGCCTATTATTTTATTTTGCTTAAAATATCCCTCTAAATCCATTTCACATCTAAAGTTATTAGGGTTATCACATTTTTCTCTAACAATAAAGCCCTTGACCTTGGGTGACTTCGACTCTACATCTTCTAAATTAATTCCGTAATTTCCAATGAGCGGATATGTCATAGTTACTATCTGACCATAATAAGATGGATCCGTTAAGATTTCTTCATATCCAGTCATACCTGTATTAAAAACTACTTCCCCCACACTTTCCTCTAAATACCCAAATATATTACCCTCAAATATTATTCCATTCTCTAAAATCAATTTACCTTTCATCTTAAATCCTCCTACATAAAAATCATTTTTTAAAACGTCAAAACTCACTAATGAATATTTATACAATTTTTATGTATAATATTTTTTCTTCTTATATGCCGTGTTTTTAATTATTTTTATTGGTATTGCTAGTTTATTTTTATTAATTATATGTTAATTATCATAATAAAGCAATTTTTTTCTTGTTTTTTTTATTCATTTATCGTAATATTTATTCACCTTAAAATATACTTATCAACTAAAACCATTTTTTTAAACAAAATAAAGGATAACAAAGAGACTATTTAAATAATCTTTTTGTTATCCTTATTAATATATTGATTATATTTATTAACGAAATAGAAAATATACTTACAGCTTTATTGAAAATATTACCAACTGTGTTATATTTAATAGTACTAAATTTAAAATTTTCTACGCAAAAAAAACATGTCATAATCATCTATACTCCTTCCTAGCCTCACAGGACTAACTTAAAAGTGTACTTCTTTTTTTATATATAATTTATAATTTCTTCTTAGTTTAATTTAGATTTTGCAATTTGTCAATGCATAAATATAATTTTTAGTTGCAAATTAGTTGAAATTTGGTAAAATGTAAGATGTGTTTAAAATTATTTACAAGAATTTAACCATATTTCAAAACTAAAGGTGTGGTTTGACTAGGAGGCAAGAATATGCAAAAAATAGGAATGAGAAATATTAAAACTGCAATTTCAGTTTTTTTATGCATAATTATATTAAGGTTTTTTCATAACCAAAATCCCTTTTATGCATGTATAGCTGCAGTAATAACAATGCAAAGCACTGTACACAATTCTTTTACTACAGGTAAAAATAGGATGATTGGTACTATCATAGGTGCGATTTGGGGATTAATATTCGCACTTATAAGTCCTAATAACGTATTTCTTATCGGTATAGGCATAATATTTGTAATTTATTTTTTGAACCTTCTTAATAGAAAAAATTCTATTATCATTGCATGTGTAGTTTTTTTAGCAATAATGACGAATCTTAAACAAGGCACTCCGCTAGTTTATAGTTCCAATAGAGTTATAGAAACTTTTGTTGGTATATTTGTATCAGTTTTAGTAAACTATCTTATATTCCATCCTAAATTTTTAGATAACTTGCATAAAGACGGAAAATTTTTAATTCATAATATTTTTATAACATCTAAAGATGTATTTAATTTTAATGGAGATATTAATATTTCTGGCTTAAACCTTCAAATATCCAAATTGGAAAAATCATTAGACTCCTACTTAAGTGAAATACAAAGTGAAGGTGCTGAAAAACAACATGTTAACAAAATTAATAAAGTTATAGATACTTCAAAAACTGCTTATAATCATCTAGTTATATTAAATTCTATAACATTCACAAATTCGCCTTGTAATTGTTATTTTAATGAAAGTAACCGCTTTAACATAAATGAATTGTTCCATGAAGATATACTTAGTACATCTTACATAAATAACGATATAAACATAGTATTTAACTTTCATGTTCAACATTTACTTGAAACACTAACTATTTTAAGCGAAATGTACTCAGAAGAATATTGAGTTATTTAATAAGCAAAGCCATACTGCGAATTCACAGTATGGCTTTGCTTATCATTTTATAAATCTGTCTTTGTATAATAAACAATACCTAATGCACCAGGTCCAACATGAGTTCCTATTACAGGCCCAATTGGAGCTATATCTACTTTTTTACCTATACATTCTTCAATTGTTTTTGCAAAAGCTTGTGCCCCTTCTACATCATTTATGTGATGTATCATAACTTCGCCAAGTCCATGAGCGCTTATATCTTCAATAAATTTATCAATCATAGTTTGTATGGCACGTTTTTTAGTCCGTACTTTATTAAACAATTCTGTTTTCCCATCTACTACAGTGAGAATGGGTTTAATTTGAAAAATAGTACCTAGCAATGCACTTGCACCACCTATTCTGCCACCCTTTTTTAGATACTCTAAAGTATCAGGTATAAACAGAAATCTACTTCTTTTTATATTGTCTTTTACGTTGCAAGCTACTTCAGCTATTGATTTTCCATTTTGTGCTGCAATCGCCCCCGTTAATGCTGCAAATCCAAGTTGCATACAATTAGATCTTGAATCTATAATCTGTATTAATGCATTTGGATAACTCTCAAGTATCATATTTTTTGCAAGGCATGCATTCGAATAGGTTCCACTCATTTCTGAAGATAGAAAAACACCAACAACTTCATTATTATTTTTTACATTTTTTTCTAGGATGCTGTACATTTCCTCTAATGATGGTTGTGATGAAGTGGGAATACTTGTGCTCTCATGCAGTTTTTCATAAAAAGTTTCGTTTTTAATATTGATTTCTTTAAACTCCTCATTTTCAAAAATAACAGTTAGTGAAGTTATAGAAATATCATATTTTTTTATTAACTCCTCGCTTATATACGAGGTACTATCCGTTATTATTTTTACGGTCATTGTCCACCCCCACTTGTTCATTATTAAATATATTATACTATATTCTTATGCTAAACAATACCCTAGAAGCTATGAATAATATAAATCATAATTATATTAAATTTATACCCACAATAACTGTAATATATTTCACAAAATATTAAATTATTTTAAACTCTTGCAAATAGCACTAAAATGCCTCCTCATATGGTATAATTATAAAGTGAAAAAGTAGGTGATATGAATAACTTTATTAACTGTTTCTTTTGAAATAAACAACTATTAAAATAAAATCTTTAATATAACTAATATAAAGATCAAGGGGAGGTGCTGCAAAAATATAGGTTAAATCGTATGGCTACCTATATTTGCAAGCAGGAAAATATGGATAAAGATAAAAATAAACAAACAGAAAAAGAAACTAATGAAAGTATAAATAGTTTGTATTCAAACAACAATTTAGAAAAGCATAAAACTAAATCTAGTGAAATGAATCAATTAAAGGATCATGCGGAAGGCCAAAAATACATAAAAGAAATGCATGAACTAGCAGATAAAAATGAATTTAAAAACAATATAATTGTTTTAGGACTTTTTATGGTTATAGCTGCTATAGTTGTGTTTTCTATATTAATGAACACCTCTTTCATGAAGTCAAAAACAGACGTCGCTACCAAGAAAACAACTACAGAAAGTACTGCTGATAATGACGCTAAATCTATTACATCCCAAGATAAGATTTATGGATATTTAGATGTAGAAGCAAATAGAACCTCCACACTAAAAAAAGCCATCGCCTTAAACAAAGGAACTAAAACAGGCGTTACTGTATATCTCTTGTCAGAAATTTTAAGATCCAACGACATTGCTATCCCTGTAGACACGTCTACTGTTAAACAGTTGGTAACAGATTTAACTTCAATGGATTGGAAAAAAAATACTGATCTTACTAAATTAAAAAAAGGAGATATATGTTTCACCACAGATGTGTCCGGAAAACCTGGTGTACCTTCCCACGCTTATGTGTTTATGGGTTGGTTAGAAGATGGTAAGACTGAATATGCTAATGTATGTGATGGTCAAATCCAAGAATATAATAATATACTTCATAAACGAAATTTATCTATTTCAGTTGATGAAACAGATAAATTCAGCTTTTTTCTTAGGAAATAAACGAAAAATGTAAATTTTTATAATAACAAACTAAGGATAGCCTAAGGGCTATCCTTTTATTTTTTTTAAAAATATTTTTACTGGAAATCTTTATAAAATTTTAGTAAAATGTAATTGACTGTATTTTAAAATTACTACAAATTGTAAAATGTAAAAAGCAAGGGGGAACTAATGAGAAATTCGAATATTTTAAAAACTTATTCTGGCTTACCTAGGAGTATTTATATTGTATTTTTCGCTAGAATTATTAACAGTATGGGTAGTTTTGTTCATCCATTTCTAACACTATTTCTTACTAAAAGCATGGGTCTTGGACTTAAAACTGTAGGTTTATTTTTAATGATGTCAGCCTTATCTTCAATACCTGGCTCACTAATAGGTGGAAAATTATCAGATCATATTGGCAGAAAAAAAATCATTATTATTTTTCAAGGTTTGGCAGCACTATGCCTTATCCCTTGTGCCTTTCTGGGTAAATCTATAATAATACCATATCTACTAATTCTTTCATCCTTTTTTGGAGGAGCTGTCCAACCAGCAAATAGTGCTATGATGGCAGATTTAACAAATACAGAAAATAGAAAATCCGCATACTCTCTTTTATATTTAGGAATTAATATAGGCTTTTCCCTTGGACCACTGATTGCAGGTTTTTTATACAATCATTATTTGAAAATTTTATTTTTAGGAGATGCAGCTACAACTATACTGTCATTAATACTAGTTGCTGTATTTGTAGAAGAGACCCTTCCCGCTAGGACAATCACAGAAGATAAAGTAATTAATGATTTTTATAACGAAAATGAAAAGGCCGAAGAAGGTAGCTTACTAAGTGTGCTATTAAAAAGACCTTATCTTATAGCTTTTGCTACAATTTCAATGATTTATTCATTCATGTATTCTCAATTTGGCTTCATTACCCCAATGCAAATGGACAAACTTTTTAGTGCTGAGGGTCCAAAACTTTATGGCTCTATAATGGCTATTAATGGAGTAGTAGTAGTTACTATGACCACAATTATAGCTGCTGTAACAAAAAAACTTAGACCTATATTTAATATAGCCCTAGCTGGTTTATTTTTCTCTATAGGTTTTGGAATGCTATTTTTAGCAAAAACATTTACGGTATTTGTAATCTCTACAATTGTATGGACAATTGGTGAAATACTATCTGCCACTAATTCTGGAGTGTATATTGCAAATCATACACCAATGTCACACAGAGGTAGATTTAATTCAGTTATACCACTAATTACTGGTGCAGGCTTTGCGATTGGTCCCTTTATGATGAGCTTATTTATTAAAAATAGGGAAGTAAACTCCGCATGGCTTCTTGTGTTTTTCTTTGGCATCTTGGCTTCTACTTGTATGTATTTACTATATTTAAACGAAAAGAAAAAAGAAGCATAGTTTTACCCTAGACTTATACAATAACATTAATGCCCAATATATCCTTGGGCATTATTTTTTATAATTTTATTTCTTTTATAACAGTTCCCTCTAAATCTTTTATTTGGAATAAATCATCTTGAAGTATTGCATAAGAATTAGGGTTGTTTTCCTTAGGTAATGATAGTGATCCTGGATTTAATACATATATTCTATTATGTTTTTTAGCTACTGGGAGATGTGTGTGACCGTGTACTAAAACATCATTTTCACTTAAATTTGGCATATTATCTTCATTATATATGTGTCCATGTGTCAAAAATAATCTTCTATTATTGTACAATATTATAGAATAATCAGCCATCATAGGATACTCTATGAGCATTTGATCTACTTCACTATCACAGTTTCCTCTAACAGCTATTATCTTATCTTTATATTCATTTAAGAGATTTGCTACTTCCTGAGGTTTGTACTCCTCGGGCAATGGATTTCTTGGTCCATGATATAATGCATCTCCTAGCATTACTATATAGCTGGCGCCTTCTTCTCTATAACGTTTTAATGCCTTTTTTAAAAAGAAAAGCGAACCATGTATGTCAGAAATAAAAAATATTTTCATTTCTACTTGACTCCTTCCATAAAATTAATTTTTGTGCTTTATAATACCTATAGCTGTGCCTATAATGTATGTATCTTCGCTATCTATTACAATAGGCTTATATTTTTCATTTTCTGGCATAAGTAATACTCTATCTTTGTTTATAGAAAGCCTCTTTAAAGTAGCGTTACCACCTATGTCAACAGCTACAATATCTTTATTATTTGCAGCATGTTCTTGTCTTATTATTACATAATCTCCATGATTAATGTTTGCCCCAATCATACTGTCACCTTTAACCTTTAAAATAAAGGCATTTTTCACTCCCTTTAACCAATACTTTGGAAGATAAAATTTACCTTCTATTTCAGAATTAATAAGTATAGGTTCACCTGCTGCTATATCACTATATACTGGTAGTTCCAATAATTCTTCATTTATATACTCATAATCACCGTTTTCATCATTTAATAGAATATCTGATATTCTACTATAATCCCTCATAAATTTATAGGATCTGCTATGCCTTAAATCACAAAATTGAAAATTCTCCAATGATTTGATGTCTAAATTTTTGTCCTTTATCTCCAACTGTTTTCTTTGAAGGATTTCTTGTGTTTTATAATTATTTTTAAATAAATGTATTTTTGCCTTTTCTCCTAGAGGTTTAGAATTAACTCTTTTGCCTTTTACCATCCAAGAATTAGTATTGTTAATCATATCTATATCAACAAGAAACATCATGTTAGAATAAGATTTTTCTTTAAATAATGCATTAATAAAATCTAACTGCACCTTAGTTAAATCATTACTTTTATCAACTATAATATGACAATATTTACCGTTAGTAACAGTCTCCGCCATTAGTAGAGCATATATATTAATATCTTCATTATCAACTAAATTCTCTGACCTAAGCTTCTCATTATATGTAAGCATAAGCTGAAATATTGCTTTTCTAGCAGTAGAATTTTTAGGAATTTTTTGTGGTCCTTGTCCTTTTTCACATTTTCTTCCTGTTCTATTGCATTGCAAATAGGCATCAATTTTTAAGTAATTGCAACTTTTCATCCACTTTACTTCTTCAATAAAAAATTTAACATAACTCGCATGTAATATCCTTAGACTTGGATAAATATTTTTAATGTCCAATATGCAGTTTTTCATAATGCTATTTTTTTTATCATTACCTATTATTTGCTCATTTTTTAATTTATATTTGCTTTTATATTCTAAAAAATATCTATGTAAAATGCTTTCTAATGTAACAACATGAAATTTTCTTTCATTATTAGAAAATAGAGTTAAATAATCTAATCTAGTTTCTTTTTCTACTTTGTTATATATGTCTTCAATATAATTTATATCTTCATCCTTAGAAGCTAACATTAATATTTTATCCTCTTCATATAAACAATAATTGTTTTTTAAATAAAGACTTCTATAGATAGATGCAGTTGTCTTACCTGAACCTTGAATCCCTCTAATTGTGCTATATCTTGAGGGTTTGCTACGAATCATCCTTTGTTGCCCTAAAGTTAATTCCATTTCGTCACCTCCACTGTTGTAAACATAGTAATATTATACCTTAGTTAGAGCTTAAAAGTATGATTTTTCTATAATTGCTTATACTATAATAATGATTTTATTAAATTTTTTATAAATTTTGAATATATACAAGCATCTACTGAGCATACTAAGTTGTAGAACAATTTAAAAACTTTTCTAAATAGGATGAGAACTAGGGGTGATTAGTGTGAAATCAAGGATATTGAGTATTATTATTTCTTCAATGTTTATAGTTACCTGTTTATCAACTGTTGTTTATAGCAAAGATTTAAGATGTAGCTCAATTATAGACTCTAAAAATGAATATATTAACTATCATAACAATGATAAATCAAAAACAGCTGACCTAATAAATTTTTTCAAAAACGTCTTTAGTAATGATATAGCTGTCAATGGTTTAAGTACTAAAGAATATAATTGGTATTTCCAGCCCCGCAATGACAATACGCCACCTGAAGGACCTAAAGAAACTATTAAAATTATATCAAACTATGAGTGTTATTATTTAGGAGACACATCAAAAAAGACACTGTATTTAACTTTTGATGAGGGATATGAAGCTGGTTATACTGCTCCTATTCTAGATGTTTTAAAAAAACACAATGTGAAAGCAGCTTTTTTTGTTGTAAAACCCTATATTACTTCTAACCCAGAATTAATTAAAAGAATGGTAGATGAAGGGCACTTAGTATGCAACCATAGTAATCACCATCCTTCAATGGCTTCAATAGTAGACGTGGAAAAATTCAATAGAGAGTTATCTGATGTAGAAGCTGAATTTGAGAATGTTACAGGAAAAAAAATATCTAAATATTTTAGACCTCCTATGGGAAAATATAGTGAGCTATCCTTACAATATACTCAAAACTATGGCTATAAAACTATATTTTGGAGTTTTGCTTATATGGATTGGCTTACTGATAAACAACCCTCCCATGAAACTGCAAAAAAACGTATTATGCAAAGAACTCACAATGGTGGAATTATGTTACTGCACGCAGTATCAAAAACCAATGCTGAAATATTAGATGATGTAATTACAGAGTGGAAAAGTCAAGGATATGAGCTTAAAACACTAGATGAATTGCCTTCAAAACATTAATCATCACTGAAGGTGTTACAAATTACCTTCGCTGATGAAGCGTTATCCCAGGAGCTTTAATATTAAAAACTTCAGAAAGAGATTTATAATCCCACTGAAGTTTTGTTTTTTTAAAATAATTGGTGGATTTTTATTCACTTTCTTTACCTTTCCATAAACTCCAAAAGCTAATCTCTTGAAATCTATAATTAATTGTTTTTATATAACATTTCTACATGTGGAATATCATCTTCTAAATACACATCACTAGCCTTTACAAACCCCAGGCTTGAATAAAAATTTAATAAATACTCTTGTGCAGAAATTCTAATTGTTTTTTCCTTTAAATGATTTTCGATAAATTCCATTGCTCTTAGCATCATTTGCCTTGCTAATCCTTTACCACGATATTTTTTATCAGTTAAGACCCTTCCTATAGATATCTCGTTATAAGAAATACCCTTTTCTAAAATTCTTAAGTACGCAAGAATTTCTCCATTTTCTTTTGCAAATAAATGATAAGATTTTTTATCTTTACCATCACACTCCTCATAAATACATTGCTGCTCTATAACAAACACTTCATTTCTAAGTTTTAAAATTTCATATACTTCTTCACCGCTTAGTTCAGCAAACTTTTTCATTTCCCAATTCATAGCTCTCCTTCTCCTTTGCTTCATTTATATAATCTAGTTGAGATTTATTATATCTAAATCTTAATGCAATTTAGTTAAGATTTCAACCCTTTCGACTTAATATTAAGTATAATGAAAAATCTGTTAATTGCAGTTTTTTTCCAAAATTATTATTTATATTTCCTTTTTTGCATTATTATGATAATATATAATAAATATTGTATAAATAAGGGGGGAACTACATAATGAACAGAAAAAAACTTTTAAGTCTTGTTCTTACATTGAGCATTTTATCTTCAAACATTTATGTATTTAACGTTAATGCAAAAGGTGTCAATAATGGAGCTGGGTATAACCCAACTATGACATCATCAAAAGATTTAACCAATGTATTAAATGAATGGCAAGTTTCTAAGTATAAAGGAGAAGGCATGGTAATCTCTATAATTGATAGTGGTATTGATTATAGACATAAAGATATGAAAATTACTGATCCATCAAAAGCTAAGATTAAAAATAAAAGTCCACAGGGAAAGGGAAAGTATTTTACTGATAAAGTTCCTTATGGATATAATTATGCTGATAAAAATCAAAACATAATTGATGAAGGAAGTATGCATGGAATGCACGTAGCTGGTATAGTAGCTGCAAACGGAAATTCTACTGAGGTTTCAAAATTTGAAGCAATTCAAGGAGTTGCACCTGAAGCGCAATTACTTGCAATGAAAGTCTTCTCAAACGATCCAGATTATCCAAGCTGTAATGATGAGGATGTAGTTGAAGCTATAGAGGATTCTGTAAAACTTGGCGCAGATGTAATAAATATGAGTCTTGGTTCCGATTCAGGTTTTGTAGAAAATAGCGCACCTATACAAAAGGCTATAAAAGAAGCTGAAGAAAAAGGTGTAGTTGTAGTAGTTTCAGCTGGAAACTCTGCATACTCAACATCTCCTGATAAAGTTTCTGATATAGTTGATACAGCAGTAGTTGGCGCTCCATCTACTGCAAAAGAAGCACTAAGTGTAGCATCTATTAATAATAGTATGCTTGTAAACCCTGCCCTATCATATAAAGTTGGTAGTGAATATAAGGATATAGCATATTCAACATCAGAGGTTAGTCCCATCGGAATCTTAAAAGGTGAATACGAACTAGTTGATTGTAGTCTTGGAACTCCTGAGGATTTTAAGGGCAAAGATTTAAAAGGTAAAATTGCACTTGTCAAAAGGGGCTCTAATACTTTTATAGAAAAGAAGGTAAATGCTCAAACTGCAGGTGCTATAGCAACAATTATATACAATAAAGATGGTGAAAAAGGATATATTAGCATGTCTACTGACCCTAATGTAAAAATTCCTTCAATATTTGTAACTAATGAAGATGGGTCTAAACTACTAGCTTCAATAAAAACTAGCACTAAAATTAAATTCCAAGATAAAAAAGTAAGCATAAAAAATCCTACTGCTGGAGAAATGTCTGATTTTACATCTTGGGGTCCTACTCCAAATTTGGAATTTAAACCTCAAGTTACTGCTCCTGGTGGAGATATTCGTTCAACAGCTAATAATAATGAGTATAAATATATGTCAGGGACCTCTATGGCATCCCCACATACCGCTGGTATTATGGCATTAATTCTACAACATATGAAAGAATTAAAATTAGACAAGTTATCTCCAAAAGAAAAAGCTGAACTTGCAAAGCAACTTGTTATAAATACAGCAAAACCTCAAATTGATCCCTCTTCTGGCAAAGATTCAATTCCATTTTCTCCAAGAAGACAAGGTGCCGGTCTTGTAGATGTAGCTGCTGCTGTTAAAACCAATGTAATTATTGTAAATGAATCTGATGAATCTACTGCTGCATTAAAGCAAATTAATGGACTTACAAAACAATTCACTTTGAAATTTAAGAATTATGGAAATAAGGAAGAAACCTATACTGTTAAGACTCCAAATCTAGTACTATCAGATAAGAGTGATGAAGCAAAAGACATAATTCTAAAAGGAGCTACAGTTTCTTTTGATAAGGATAAAGTCGTTATACCTGCAGGAGCAGTAGTGGAGCTTAAGGTTACACTAAATATACCTGAAAGCACAACTAAAGGAGCATTTGTAGAAGGATTTTTAACCTTTGAACCTAGTTCTAAAGATTCAGCGACACTTGGCGTTCCATATATGGGATTCTATGGTGAATGGAATGAATCTTTAATTATGGACAAGCCACTTTGGGATGAAGGCTCTCATCTAAAAGGAACTGGAGTATATAGCTTAACTGAAAATGAGGATGAAAATCTTTTAGGAGTAGTTGGTGAAGATGAAAAAAGCAAATTACCAATAGTTGATGAAAAATTAATTGCTGTAACTGCAGCAAATGGAAAAGTAAGTGTAACACCAAAAATAAAATTACTCAGGAATGCTAAAACTATGCTTGTTAATGTAGTAGATGAAAAAGGAAATTTAGTCAGGAGTCTAGGTGTTGAAAAAGATTTAGCTAAAGATTTATGGAAAGCAGACCCTGCTAATAAATTACAAGATGATAACTACAAAGAAGAATCGCCATGGATATGGGATTTAACTAGTTATAATCCAGTTAGTGGAAAATATGAAATAGTTAAAGATGGGCAATATTATTTTGAAGTTAAAGCATCAATTGATTCTACTACTACAAATTATCAAACTATGAAATTACCAATTAAAGTTGATTCAACTCTTCCTACTGCAGCATTGACTTCGCAAAGTAAAGTAAATTCAAGAAAATATGTTTTAAAATTCAAGGCAACAGATAAATTATCTGGAATAAAAGATTTTAAAATTATGAAAAATGGAACATATATCACAGATAAAAATGGAAGTACCTCTATGAAATTAGCACAAGATGCCGATGGAAACTACTACGTAAATTTAGATCTACAAAGTGGTAATAACAATCTCATAATTTATAGTACTGATTATGCTAAAAACACCTATGAATATTCAACAAAGGTAGAAGTACAACCCCTTACAATAACTTCGCCTAAAGCGAGCACAGTATTCCCTTCAGGTAATTTTGAATTATCATATTCAGGAGATTCTAAACTTGTTTCCGACATGAGATATTTCAATATTTTAGTTGATGGTGAAGTTTCCGCAAAAAATATTGAAACATTATCTTATAAATTTGAAAACTTATCTCCTGGCAAGCATCAAATAACTGTACAAGCTTATGATATAAAAGATACTAAACTTGAAGAAGCGAGTACAAATGTAATTGTTAAAAATGATAAATTATACGTTAACTTTACCGGAGTTAAAAGAGAAGGTAGTTTCTATAATTCTGCGACTCCTACTTTAAGTGGAGATTTATCAACTGGAGTTAAATTCTTTAAAATACAAGGCACTGACGTTACTATAAATTCAGACTTAACTTTCAAGAAAGAACTAAACCTACAGGATGGCCAAAATAAAGTTTCAGTAACAGCTGCAGATGAAAAAGGTAACAAGTTCGACTATTCATTGAATCTTTATTGTGATTTACTTGCTCCTAAGTTAACTATTAAAGGCATTGATATATCTGGCAAAGATAAACAAATAAACGTAGCAAAAAATGTTGACACTTTTAAAATCAACTGTGAAGTTTCTGACAATAACTTTGGATTTGAATTGTTTGTTAATGGAAATGAAATATCTACAACTGCAGATATTTACGCTAAAACAGCTCACTTTGAAACAGAAGTAAAACTTCATGCAGGAATGAATTATATTGAAGTTAAAGCTGTAGATAGAGCAGGCAACGTTACAAGTAATATACTATCCGTATTCCGCTAAAAGCAATAAAAAGATAGTCTTCATCTTATGAAGACTATCTTTTTAGTCTTAGTATAATTTTTTTTATTCCCCAACACATATCTAACTCTAAGTCCTTAATCCTACCTATTATATCCTCATTATCACTTTTCAATATTTGCCTTCTAAAATTTTTATCTTTAAAGAAATCATTATCCTTATTTTCTATATAACTTTTCAAAGCTTCAAAAAAGCTAAAATTCAATTCTTTTTCCTTTAATTTTGAAAAATCATTAACCGCCCATAATATATAATCTCGAGCCATCGCTGTCCCACCATGGCTGAGTAAATAATTAAAGAGTTGCTTAAAGTTATAATTTATATAAACCCCTTTAGAGAAATCATCTTCTTTTTCAGAAATGTAGTCTAATGTATTATGAAAATTACATTCTATAAAACCAACCATAATTTTTCTAAAAGTTTCTCTTGAAATTTCCTTTTCATAAAAATATTGTATTCTCTCTTTTACTTTCAAAAGTATGGGAGACACTTCATAGCCCTCTGTAAGCTTTTCAAGGGACAACTCACAAATCTTTCTTTCATTAAAACTTATTTCCCTATCTACCTTACTCGCAAGTATTCTCTGAAGATAATATACAATCATATATGTACCATTATTTTTATACTTTTCTTCCATAATAAAGCTCTTTATTTGCCTCTTAGATATTTTCGATATGTCTATATCTTCTAAGATATTCATCTCAATTTCTTTACCTTTAAGCTCTTGGATTTTTATTTTTTCAATTTGAACTATATTGCTTTCTTCAGATTTTATTACCTTATATTTTAAGTTTTCTTGAACACTCGCTGCGAACATTCCATTATATTCTTCTAAACTAAGTCCTTGACCCTGTTGATTTTCTTTAATATATTTATCAACTTTTTTTAAAAACTCATTTAATACTTGCGGCTTATTTAGGTTATTCCAAATAAAATTCAAATAATCATTTTCATTTTTAAGTTTCATTACATTTAAATGTTTTTCCTCTTGAAAATCAAAAACATATGCAAGAGATTGCGCTACATCAGCTTTCCTTACCCCACCCTTAGCCACAAACTGAAGATTTATAAACTCCTTGATTTTTGAATCTTTCGCATAAGTTATAAACCCAAAATTTCTTCTAACTAGGTATGGAAGACCTATATATATATACTCCATTAGCTGTTTTGAGTATTTTGATAACTGCTGCGCTGGCACTTTTAGCACTATATATATTTTTCTATTATTTAAAACAGAATCAAAACACGCACTTAAAAGCTTCTTATACATAATCTCTTGTATACCTAATTCCTTGAAAAACTTATCCCTTTTGAAAAATTCATGACTCTGCTTATCCATAGGTATGTCAGTTAATTCATCTAAAAAAGTTTCACCTCGCTTATTATCACCCCCATGTAATTCAAAAATCGGCATTTTAAATTCCGCATGAAAAATTCTTTCAGGATCTCTGATATAAAACTCCTTCTCCACCTGACTTACTACATAATTATGAGTGAAATATCTATTTCTTTGACCTGTATAATCTTTGCCAGCAAAACTTGAACATCCAATTACCATTTCTCTAGATGGTATATTAAAACACATAAGTGCCTGGGGATATTTATTTAAATCTTCTTCCTCTATTAGTTCAAAAGGTGCTTCATAAAAACAATAGTTATGAAGCACCTCTTTTATTAACTTATCTTTTAAACCCTTGCTTTTGGAAATAGTATCATATCCTGGGGTATCACTGAATAATCCTTTTTTCTCCCTTGTATAATAATGTTGCTGAATCATACTATTACCTTCCTTCTTTAATATAACCCATCTTATATAAAAGCCATAAAAAAGGCTCTTCTATTCTTAAAGGGGATATAGTAAAATTGTCATTGATTTTAGAGTTTTCTGGGTTACACCCTAAAGAAGACACTGCAAAATAGCCTACATTTTTAAAATATGCATCCATAGCACCTTTAAAAGGTGTGTCTACTTTAGTTAAAAACCTTCTTATTTCTCCATCAATATTTTCAAATTCATTTAGATTAAAGCTGCCCTCATGATTACAATTTCTAAATACGTTACTACTGGCACTTATATATTCTTCATCATTTAAACTAACTAGCATATCACTTTTAGTAACCACTACTGCTGTAGGTATATCTGTTATAGTTTTTTCCTGCTTAGATATAAAATTTTCGAATAAATACACAAGAATTTCTTTAGGTTCTTGATATTTATCTGTAAAATCTCCTTTTGATCCATTTGCTAAATTTATTTTTTTCCTTAATGCCCTCATTTGTAATGGGTCTATAAGAAATATAATACCGTCAGAATTTTGAATATGTTCTCCGTGCTTGTCTATATAATCCTTATCCGTCATACCTTCTCCTGGCACATCATAAAACACAAAAGTTATTGGCTTTTTAGATTCATCCTTAAACTTAAAAGTTTCAATTAATGGATCTATATGTTGCTTTGGGGTAGGTTCTAACATTTTATTAAATTCAAATATTATCCTCTGGTTCTGCTTTATATCTTCATTATACTCTGAGCTTCCAGGAATAACTGCTGATTTAAACTTTTCCGCAATTTGGCGTTCAAGATAATATAAAAGACAAGACATATAAACAGACTTCCCCGCTTGAGAAGCTCCTACCACTGAAATTATTTTTGTATCCCCTCTACCTGAAGTTATAGGGAGCACATTATGACAATATGGACACAATCTCTCCTGTGTAACCTTATCATAATTATCTCTTACTTCAATAATCGCATTATCAACCTTGGTCTTGTTTTTTTCTGGCAAATCTACTGCTCTAATAATAGCATTTATCTCTCCTAAGGTAGCTTTACCAATCCTTCTATTATATTCATTTAAAATCTCATCAATCTGTTTTTCATACTCTGGATCTCCATCCTGATCATGACTTACCCTAAAATGAACATCCTCATTATTAAAAGTTTTAAAACAAAATGGACATTTAATATCATCTGTATTACGTTTTTCTTTAGATCTCTTTAAATTATAATTTTTATCTGCTTTATTTTTTTTACCTAGTGCTAAAATATCAAAAATACCCATACAATACCTGATTTATAAAAACCATCAGGTACTCACCTCCCTTTTATAGCTATCAATGAACTCTTTCTTACTTTTCTCTCAGATTATATGCGCTTCCATACCTATTAACATCCTTTATGAAAATCTTAACAAATTCATCCCTGCTAATTTCTATACTCGGCATTTCATTTACCCCTGGATGAAAGTCTCCTATAAAATCAAATTTAATTCCATCATCCTGACTTTCGGGATAGTTCCCCTGTTTTTTCACATAACATAGTACATCTTTTTTAAAAGGTGCATCACAAATTATTTTCATCTTCACTTTTTTATTTTTACTAAATAAAGGCTTATACTCTATAATCTTATAAAAAATATCAGGCTTTCCTGTACAAACAATTACTTCATTTTCTCCATCCTGTTGTTTTACAAGGATAAGCTTCTCATTAATTTCCTCCGCTTTAAAAATCATAAATTTGTATTGGTCAATCTCCCTTATACTCTCAACATAACCATTAAACTCTCTATACTCTTCTCTAGTAAATATCTTTACATTTTCCTTAGTTATAGCCTCTATACCTATCTCATCTAAGGCTTTAGACTTAAAAATATAGACTATATCATAGCCGCAGGCCCACTGCCATTTTATAACAAACTTTTCTTTTTCTATTTCACATTTTACTGATTTTATGCCTTGTTCTAAGCTTTCTAAATCTCTCATATTCATAGCAAAACTCCTATCTATATAAGGTACATTCATTTTCAAATGCCTAAGCAAAATTTTCTACACACAAAGCTATTATAAACTTCTATTCACCAAATGTATTACTGCCTTTTGCATTCTTTGAATATGAATCATAATTTATTTTTGAATTCACAGCTTTAAAAAATCCATTTTTTTTGTCTTTTACATCTACAGGTACTGAAAATAAAGTAAATATAGTTGTTAGCATTACAGCTGCAATTAACCTATAAAAAGTTCCAGCCCAAGGTATAAATTTAAACCCTAATTCTAAAATAATTCCTGCGGTTACCCCTCCTACTAGTCCACCTATAATAAATCCCTTTAGAAGATATTTATTATCAAACATAAAACTTATTGCTGTTGAAATAACAGCTCCTATAAGGGTTATAAATATTATTCTCATTATTGCATAAAATTTAATACTATCAAATAAGCCGTTTCTTTTATCTACGAGTAACCTTTGATCTCTATATTTATAGATTTTGCTGAAAATGTCCTTTAAATTTTTACTTTCAGAAACACTGTAATAATTTCCGTTAGTTACACTCGATATTTTTTTTAGCATTTTTAAATTATTATCCTTAGCCATTCCTACCGTATAAACGGAAATTTTATTATCCTGAAAAGGTTTTATAACTTCATCAAATTTTTCATTTAAATCAAAACTATCCTCTCCATCAGATAACAATAATACAATAGCATTCCTATCAACTTGCTTTGTGCTTTGTATTTCTTTTAAAGCAGTATCTAATGCAGCCTTCATATTTGTTTGACCCCTAGGCGCTTTTAGAGATTCTAGCTTTTCTAAAGCCGCTTGTTTAGTTTTTTCTGTAGCTTTAGTCATTGGAAATATTTCTAAAACTTTATTATCAAAGGTGTAAATAGAGAATCTTTTTTCTTCATTCATATTTTTAATAAGATTTTTTGTTGCCTCAAATCTATCATTATTGGGATCTGTACTTTTCATACTTTCCGAAGTATCGATTAAAAGCAATATATCATTAACTTTTTTATTGTTAACATCAAACCCATAAATAAATTGAAATAATGCACCAACTATAAATAAAAGCACAAATGTGCAAGGTACTAAGAACTTTAAAGAAGTTTTAGAATAATTATTTTTCCAATTATAACCATTGAGTCTTGGATGGATAACCTCTGCAATAATACACATAAGCCCTGCAAAGAAAGCTATAATTCCAAAATATAATCCCATGAGTATACTTTGAGGAAGGGTATATTTATAAGCATTTAGTAATAGTTCACTAAATATAAATCCTAAAATACCACCTGCTCCACTCATGAAAATCATCAGTCCGTTAATTCTCTTATCCTTCACAAAAAATCCCCCTTTTTGAAGCTAAATATCTGGAAGTAATGACGCATCTATTCTATGAAGCTTATACTCATTATCTATGCAAGAATAATAATATCTTGCAGCGTTTTTAATATACATTACATCTCCTAAAGTAAATCCCCCCATTAAATTAAGCTTTTCTATACCACTAGCTCTTTTTTCATGAACATAACCTATATTGTAACTTCTACCCTCTCTATCTACATTGAATGCATATTTAATAAAATCGCTACTATAATCACCAAAAAAATATTTTTCCTCATATTTATTTACATTATAATTCATAATATAAGCTTTTACAGTGGAGTTTTCCTCTAATATACCGTAGAGCCTTTTATACAATTCATCTTTGGATAATACACTATTATCTATAAGTTCTATAGATACATTAGCTCTTTCATTTAACTCATCCTCAAAGGATTTTGAGAACTCAGCTTCGCATAAAATGTATTTAGTGCAAACCTCACATAGTTTTTTAATGAATTTTTCTTTATCATTTATAGACTGATTTATATCCCCTAAAAAATTTTCCTTAAAATAAAAATCTTCGCCATAGCTCTCTGATAATTTATTTACTATTTTCTTAATTATAAGCGTGTAATATTCTTTTATGTTTTGTGCTATATATTCATTCTGCTCTTTAATATCATTATTTGTATAATCCTCAATACACGCCCTTATACTTTCAATATAATCAATTTTTTCCTCAAGTTCTTCATGAACACTAATAATAATATTTTCGCTTAATCTCAGGATACTTTGAGCTATCTTAAGTTTTAGTATGTACAGCTTATTTCCATAGACTCCTTTAAATAAGTCTTTCTTAATATCATCTAAAACAACATTTGAAGAAAATAAGCTTTTGAAAAGCGAAGGCACCTGGACCCTTTTACTATAGATTTCATTGATTTCCTGATTTATAGCTTCAATACTTTTATCTATATCCACACATTTAAGCCTTATGTCTTGCAAAGCTTCTACTGGGTTCGTTAAACTATATGTTCCATATAACCCATATCTTTTATCTTCCATTAAAAGTTTGACAATGCCCCGTATTTCCTTGTTAAGACTTATGTTTTTTAATTTTTCATCAATAGCTTTTTCAAAATTGTCATTGAAGAAATGCTCACAACTATTCCCATAAAGCATTTCCTCAGCTTCCCTTAATGTGAGTTTTGCAAGTTTTGAAATAGAAATATTGGAACTTATAGTCATAAGTCCTCTCATGTCCTCTACCCCTTTTCCCTGGGGTAGCATACCACTAGCTTTTAAAGCTAAATTTTCATCATCTAACATAAAAACTCTTAGCAAATTATCTTTGTTTTTATTTGAATACTGCTTTATTTTATTTGTTAGCTCATCATAAAATTGGTTTATAGCCATAAGAGCAACTGTATTATTAGGCCTTTTGATTTTTGCAAGTCCTGCAGTAACTAAAGTAAAACTGCCATTCTCCTTCGAAATATTCTTTTTAAACCTAGCATTATCATAATATTGATTTTCCATATCATAATAAGTATCTATATTCACATTTCTGTTTTTTATAAGATTTATATAGGAGATAATTTCGTAATTATCTTGCAGGCTTCCACTAGTAACTATACCTTTTTCATTAGTATCGCTAAGCAAATATACTAAATCAAATATAGGTTTATTTTCACTAATAACTGGTAGCTTTCTGTCACTTCCAAAAACCTCTATATCTTCTTTAAAAGTGAAATCACTTTTTTGCATATATGAAAGCTCCTTAAAAAAGCTAAAGGCTAAAGCAGCATCAAAAAATGCGTCCTTCTGGTTTTTTTCTAGGAGTAAACCATAGAAATCTGCTAAAACAATTCTAAAATGCTGTGAAAGCTTACTTTTTATTAATAAACTTATTTCAGCCACTAAAATATTCATAGCATCATCAGCTCTACTTACCACAGAAATGGTTACTCTCTCGAAAGAGCTAAAAAGTTTACCACAATCTAAAAGCTTGTTTTTCATCTTCATTATTTCTTCATTTAAAACTATAAGTCCATTCTCACCTTTATAAAAATTATCACTTATATCATATCTAAGGTTTTTTTTATCTTCTATATCTATACCAGAAGCTGTAGCCTTAAAATTAAAAACATTTTCAGCTTCAAATCTTTCTTTATGGTATACATTAAAAAACATTATGCCTTTACTGTTATCCCATTTTTTATTTACATCCTCATATACAGACTTTAATCCTTCATTACTCTTATCTCCAATAAAAACAAAAACCACTGGACTGCTGGCAATTTTCTGTTCATCTTCTCTGTATACAGTATTATCAGTGCTTAAACAATATCCCTGTGCATATTCTTTCAAGATATTTTCCATTTTAAACTCACCACCTTTTGGCATTAAGAGTTGAATTTTAAGCTATTCTAAATTCACCCTAATCTCTTTAAGTTTATCATAAGTATTAACATAGAAACTATACATATCCTGTCCATTCTCTATTTCATACCTTCTGTAATCTAACTCTTCAATAGCCTTACTATAATTTTCTATCATGCATTTTATTCTACTGTACAATGTAGTTGTTCCCTCTTCCATAGATAAATCCGCTAATCTTTTATCTGATTTAGCTTCAATAACATTCCTATGCTTTTCATCGATTTCACAATACTTATTATAAATCGAGAATTCAGCGTATTGCTTTTGCTTCATTAGATTAACAAAAGGCTCTATTTCTGTCCTTTCATCTGCATCCTTATCATACATATACACAATACCTTTTTTACAAATAGTTTCTGTATACATAGCTTGAATAAAGTTATCTAATAATTTGGTTTTTTTATCGTTATCGTAAATATTGCTTCCAAGCTTATTTATCTGCTGCTCTATAGCTTCATATTTTTCTATCTCAGAATTTAAAAGCTGAATTAATCTTGGACTTCTTATTAAATTTTCCTTTGCAACTTCTTCATCTCTACTATCAAAAATATAATACATTTGCAAATCATAGTCCTCAATATTTTCTAATTTATTCTGCATTAATTTTCTAAGTTCTCCAATACATTTCCTTATTTCAGCCATATTGGGGGTTTTTCCCTCTTCAATAGCTAAATCATAGTTTAATAAGAATTTCTCTATATTAAATTCCTTAGTGACAACAACTTTATACTGTGAATTTGTTATCGCAGATACTCGCTCTATACAGCCATAACTTACAGCTTTATCAAAAACCTGTCTTATTTCACTATTATATTTCTTTACTCTTTCATTATGATAACTAGTTCCCCACGACTTTTCTGGAATAGGTGATGGTAAATATGTCCAGTTAGTTTCTCTTGTTTGAATAAGATGTCTTCCTATTCCCTCTTTAGTAAAAATGGATTCCTCATAAATTTTTTCATATTGTCTTATTGAGGTATAAGCATATAATGGCACTCCATTTTCTGTATTTAACCAAAATATTTTATTTGATACCTTACTTCTCTTAATATTTACAGAATGACCTAAGGTACTGCTTTCTTTATATTCCTTAATTCCTTTATATATTCTTGGAGTTTTAGCTGGAACTGACACCATATTCCAAGATGGGAAAATTAGCGAGCCACCTGCATCTTGAAGCTGAAATATTGGTATTGCATCCTCATCTAGTCTTGGTGCAATTTCCGTTTGAATTAATCTTTCAATAGATTTTTCTTCTCCATACTTCATGATTAAAAAATCTTCCATAGATTTTGTTATTATATCTCCAAATTCTTCTGATACAAAGTTTGATATAGAACCTACTATATCCATATGTTGCTCATCAATCCATTTTTGAGATTCCCCTAAAAGCTTATCTGTAAATCTTCTTATTAAATCATTTGTATCTTCATCACAAACCATCTTATCTATAGTTTTTACCACATCTGGTACATTAATAAGATTCCAATAATAGGTTTTCCCGCTATTAACTTGTACTTCTTCACCTTTAACAAGAATATTACCATCATCCTTAAGCACCTTATTTAATTCATTTAAAATTTCAGTGTAAACTTTATATATTTTATTGTTTAAATTGCTTATAATTTCAATAGCATTCTGATAGAATTCTATCATCTTCAAAGTTCTTTCTTCTTCTGTCCTTGCATAGTACTCTTCTATTTTAGCTTCAATATAATCATTTTTCTTTGATTCTTTTGTAAATAAAATAGTCTTCTTCGCTGCATCAAACTTATCTTGTGCATCCTCTCTAAGGTTTTTAATGTTATCTGGTAATCTTCTATGCTTTTCTATTAATGATTCTTTTATAATCTCTAGCGTTTTCACCATATTAAATCCTTCATTTGAAAATAACATCTTTGAAGCATAGAAGGGGCCCTTAGATGCATCTTTAAACATTCTATCTATCTGTTCATTTAATACTACAGATATTTCACCAGGGTATTGTCTTTTCACCTTCAAATACTCATCACAAATATCCCTTAAGTATTCACTAAGCTCTTCATCCATATTTACTGCTTCTTTTTTTATAACATTTGCAAACTCATACTTATCTCTGTTTTTATAACCTGAAATAGGTTGTCTACCTAAATTTTCACGTTCAAACCTTGCTTCTACGGCATCTTTGTCTAGTTTTACCATTCTAATAAATTGATCTACATCCTGCTCTGTTGGTGATTTTTCAAACATTACATCCATCTTTTCAAAAACTTTATATGCGAGATAAGTAGTTATTTCTTCAATAGGTAAAACTGCTGAGGATGCTCCTATAATGTTATATTTATAATTTGCAGAATAAGGCTTTTCCATATTCTTAATGTTTTGCTCAATGTTGCTTATGTAATCATGAATAGCAAACTCCTGTCCTGCTTGTCTTTCCTCACTAGCCATAAAATTCGTTATGTTTTCTGCCGTGACATTCATGCAGTAGTCATAAGCATTACTTAATAGTTTACCCTCTTTATTTGTAGCAGAAATCAAGTGGCATAAATCAAAAGGTGGAGCCTGAGAATCAACTTCTAAAGCACTTTTATACTTCTGCTTAAATCTATCTCCCCTTTCTGAAATATTCATTAAATAATCTAATTCTTTTAATGCAGCATATCCATTTTTCATAATATAGTTTCTCTCGTGCATTCCAAGACCCTTAGATATATTAACATCCGGGGTAAACAAGTATCCTAAAATATTTACCCTATCTATGCCATAGCCACCAAATTTTCTTTCCATTATTCCTCGAACTATATATGCAATATCAAGAAAACATCCACTTCCTGTTCCACCTGAAATACCTGTAAGCATAAATACATATAGCTTTTCCTTACTATCCTTCATAATAGTATTTATTTTTTTCTCTATACTTTCAACAACTTCATTTATCTTTGTGAAAAGTAATAACCTTCCAGCCTGCCTAACCCCACAAGCGCCTTTCATTCCATCTGATATATTAAGCTCCGGCGATAACCACTCTGAGATACATGGGTCCATAACTTTTCTATCGCTTAAAATAGCTCCAATTTCTGCATTAGATAACATAACCAATTCACTTTGAGGGTCTAGTCCAATGCCTTTGTACTTCTTATTTTTTTCCTGCATATTAGTTTCAAAGCCTAAAAATTCTATTTTATCAGGCTTCTCTTTTCTTACCTTTGTTAAGGAATCTTCAGGTAATTTAAACCTTCTATTTATTTGATATTTTAATCTTAACATTGCATCTATACCCGTACCACCAAGTCCTATGATAAGCATAGGATTTTCAATGGTATCTACACGTATTTTATCACTAATGATTCCCCCACCAGTCATTACGTTTAGTTCCTGTATATGCTCTCTTATATTTGCATTCATATTAATTTCCCTCGCTTTCAATTTTGAGTTCTAAACTTAAAAAACTAGTTACTATAGAACTCTAGAATTATACTTTTAGATGATTTATTTAAAATTACTACTATTCTTTCACCATTATACAACTTTGTCTTAATATCCTTTGATAAAACTCTACCAGATTTTTGAATACTGCACTGTGAATTATTTGCTATCTCAATGCTGTCATCATTCTTAAAGTGAAATTTCAAGTCCTGTACCTCTGAAAATTCCTCTTTAAGTCCCAGTACATCATAAAGGCTAAATTTTCCATTGTAAGTATGCAAACTTCTATGTTGAGGCGCTGATACTTCACTAGTGTTTTCATCTCTAATTTGAAACATCACACGACCAAAGCCAGCTGCTTTATTTTTCTTTTTCAGAACTATCGCTATTACTATTATAATTAAGGCAATGATAGCGAGTACTACAAAAACAATACCCAGTGTATTTTTTTTATTATCGCTTTCCGCGGGTTTTTTAACTGCCGTATTATTAGAAGGTTTTACTGTAGTTCCTCCTCCAATTGTCATAGGAGAAGTTTCTCTATAAAAACTCTTTCCATCCACCCTTATCTTAACTTCATATTTTTCATTATCTTGCAGAGTATATTTTCCACTAAATAAATGATTACTATTTTGAAGCTGAAAATCTTTAATATCTCCATTTTTTAAATTTTTAACTATAATTTTTGCTTTCATATCTTTATAAAGCTCATTGTCATCAATAACTTTTCCATTGCCTAGAAAATAAGCTTCTATATTCATAACCTGGCCTATTTTAGGTGCCACTGGATTAAATTTAGCCTCTAGCTCAATATCATAATTAAAAATATAGCTAATATTTATTTTATCACCACTAACTCCCTTAACTTTGATTATCCAGTCTCCTTGCACCGGCTTTACTATTTTTAACATAGAATACTTACTCGAAGAAGTGAAAATTATATCCTTAGAAGGAATAGATATCTCAACGCCCTTTGGATTTACTAATTTTACGGAAACAGGCTTATCCGATAGCATAGATACATTAGCTTCTAGTACATTATCATTAGGTATATTTAACTTTACCTCTTGAAATCCACCATTTGCTATGATACTTCCACCACTTTGAATATTTATTTTTGAATTATCCGCATAAATATCTGTTAATATCTGTGTAAGTTCTTCTGCCTTATTAGTTATATAAGTTTTGCCCTTAGTTTTACTTGATATACTTTGTAATTGTGCCTTATCTACAGTACCATCATAATTTAAGCCTATAGTATATATAGGGTACTCCTTACTTTTCGCAGTATTTGTAGCATCATTTAAATCCTTTAATGACTCACTCATACTCCTCTGTGGATCGTTTTTACCATCTGATAAAAGAATAATAATTGGTTTGTGAGTGTCTTCATGACCGCTCTCCATAAGTTTTACAGCTTCTTTTATACCCATCCCTGTATCTGTTTTTTGTCCAAAGGGTATGCTGGTGGTCATTCTCTTTACACTATCTTTGTCATCCGCTGAGTTCATTTCGGCTAAATTATGCAATCTAATAATATTATCTGAATAAGCCACAAGACCTACTTTGTTTCCCGAAGTTCCACACATATCTAGAAACATTTTAATAGCTTCTGTTCTTATTTCCTCTGGATCACTGGTTTTCATTGATCCACTAACATCTAAAACAAAAATCACATCTAAATTTGAAACTCCAGCACTAGGCTTAGCCAAAACACTTAAGGTGCAGGATATTTGAAGTGTTAACACTATCATAAATGCTATTAATCTATTAACTTTTTTATTATGATTCATTTTGCTCAACTCCCTCTTAATCAAAGTCCAATGTAATAAAAAATCTATTTACAAATATTCTTATGTATTTTAGCATCCACCTGGCCTAAAATCCATTGAAATACTTCTGCTTCATGGTAGTTTGATTTATTTTCACTTTGTTTTATGGAATTAAAATCATCTAGGAGAAAAAATCTATAATCACTGAAATTATTTTCTATTTTAGTTTTAAAATTTTCTTCAATATACCCATTAAACTTGCTCTTAATCTGGTTATTAGTTATAAATGCTATTGGCTTATTAATTATTTCTCCAGGCTTTAGACCAAAATTTTTTTGAAGATTTAAAATAAATATATCTAATATGCCATCTAAAGTTAAATTATTTTGGCCCTCTAAATTTACAAGCTCTTCACCATTAAATATAAATACTATTCCGTCATAATAATTAAAGTATCTATACTTTTTCAAATTATCACTTAATGCCAAATCGCTCTCATTAGTATTAAAAATATAAATTTGTCTTAAAGGTTTTGTTTTGTTTTTCCCCAAGAAGAACTTTTGAGTTTTTGGCGTTGATACATATGCTTTAAAAGGTGATTTATCAAATTTCCATTCTATAGTATCAAGCATATTGTATGTGAAATTTGCTTTTATGGATGAGTTTGTTCCAATAATCGGTATGCATATTTTCTTCACTTTATTCATTTTTACTCCATTTTTACAATTTCCACAAAGTGTTTTCAACTTATTTTTTCCGTTTATTGCAGTTAGTGGCAAGTTATTACCACAGCTGCACTTAAAATAAAAAATATGCTTAAAGGTAGGCATAAGAGCTGCATACCTGTTGTTGCAACTTGGACAGACATAATAGGGCATTGTTACTTTTTCATAGCATTCTTCACATATATCTGACAAATTGGCATTGATTAAATTTTTTTCTATAAAATATATAATTTTGAAGAAAATAAACTTAAGAGGGTAGACTATTGCTTTGTAAACAAATCTCATTATATCATTAAAAAACTCCAATCCCAGTCCCCCTTAGTGTAACTATGTTTTTCTATTTACGGATTAACTTATTTATTCCTCTTTGAACTATAGAAATTTCTCTGTTGCCATGAATTTTCTTACATATACTATCCCATGGAGTACGTATCATTGATTTATTTCTCGCTAAGCTCATCAGATAACTCATATAGCCTTCATATTTCTTCATTTCTCGCGTAGACTTATTACTTAAAATATTAATTGTTTTATTAGTAATATAATTAATTGTAGACTTTGAAAACTCATCTATATTTCTGAAAACATAAATTATAAAATTAAAAAACACTTCATATCCTTCTAGTTTGTTTTCATTTAAAAACTTTTTATAAACTTTCTCCTCATTTAATATGTCTTCTAAGGTTTTCAAAAGTGCTTCATAATATATTTCTTCATACAATCCTAGGCAAATAGCATCAGTTATCCTTTGGTAATCAACTTTTATATCTTCATTTACTCCATTTATGTATATATTAGATAAATACCAAGATAAATATTTTCTGTATGTATGTCTGTCCATATAATCAAAGTCTAATTTAACTTTTCCACATACTGTTTTTATTACATTTGTTCCCTGCTGAAGATTCATCCCAAAATGGACAAGCTCCGTAATACCTGGCTTTGTTACAATATCTCCCATTCTTTTAAGGTTCTTTATATCTGGAATAATTATTGCAATTTCTTCTTCTGGATATACTGCTTCTAATTGCTTTTCAAAGTTACTTATTAAATTATATAATAAAGATTCATCTATAGTAGTTTTTAAGCAGTTATTTAATATAAATTTAAGAATTTCAAAGGATTCCTTTGAAATTTCCACACTATTTTCTAAATTATTCAAGAATTCCATAGCAGCTTTGGAAAAATATTTTCTTTTATATCTAGGTGTTTTATTAAAAATGGAATCGCAATAATCCCAAAAATATTCACTCTTGTCTTGCACATAATTAAGTTCATACACAAAATATCTAAATAATAGTTCTTCACCACCATCTATTTCACTCAAAATATTTCTAATTTTCAACTCCCAAGCTTCATCATTCTCTTGTTTTGCTTCCTTTAAAAGTTGCAATACTATTTTTTCTTTTTTACTAGCTCCACTGACTAAAACATTTTTATGGCATATAACCATAAAATTTGCAAAATACTCCTCATTCTTGTAAATAGACTTAGTTATATATTTCATTTCATCTTTATTAAAAGTTAAAATATCAACACATCTATCAATAAATTTCACTAGTGCAGTATTTTTAACTATGCTTTCCCAGCTTATAATATTACAGGTCCTATAGCTGTAAAATTTGAAGTTTCCAAAAAGTGTATATAAATAAAACTGAGCATGCCTTGCCTTTGCACCTTCCATATAGGTATAAAGTTCATCTAATCTATAAGAATCAAAGGAATAAGTTATAAACTCATCTATCTTATTACTATTTATTGCTCTTATTTTATCGTGTAATTCTATAATTTCTTCTAATTTAATATTTTCTCTATCTACCACCATAAAATAAAGAGCGTTAAAAAAGAATTCAAAAGCATTTTTTATATAAATTTCATTTTTTGTTTTAAGTGCTATATTAAATAAAAATTTTGAAATAACCTCTGCACTATGTAAATCTACTTCTCCACTTATTTTTTTAAGCATAGGTTCTATCTGTATAAAAAGTTGCTTAAATGTCTCTATAGAAGCATACTTATTAACAAAGTCTATTCCCTTTATTATGCTATCTGTATCCATTTTTGCAATACCTTTTTTTATCATATTGTAAAGATATAGACAATTATCAATTTCATCATCTAATACATCATAGTCAAATTTATCTATAAAATCTATAAATGGTAGCAGACTGTCTTTTGATATTGAAAGCCCTACCTGTGCTAATTTGGAAAATTTGAAGTCATGATTAAAATCACTACTATATCCATTTATAAAATCAAATGCATTATACTTATAAATATTATTACAATCCTTAAAATTAATTTTAGTTCCTTCTCCTGATGTACCACAAATAGTGTAATTTGTATTTTCGCAATCATTGCTATAAGTAGTAAAAGTTAATAATTTAGACAGTTTTAAAGGAAGACACATTTGAGCCGCGGCTATCCAGTAAACATTATTTTCATTAGTATCACAAAAAATAATTTTCTTATGTTCTTTATGATACTCAATAACTGCATTCATCATATTTTTAAAACTTTTGCTCCTTTTTGTAGTAGAAGCTCCTTTTAGAAATTCCGAAACGCTCTCTAATGTGATAAATTTTCCTAAAGGTAGTTGCTGCAATACTTGCAAAGATTCTATTTGCTGAGCATTTTCTTCACCTTGGGTTAGCTGCTTTTTAAAAACCTCTGAGCCATATATCTGTATAGGATGAAAGGTCATCTCTCCCTTTTCAAACAATAAAACATGACAAAAGTAGTTTCCAAAGCGTCCACTATAGTCTTTTCCTGTATATTTAGCTTGGCATACTGCTTGTTTCCCATTTTCAAGAATAAAATAGGAAAAGGCCGTTGGAAACAATATATCTATTTCGTCTTTAGTAGGTTGACTAGGAAGATTACTCGGTGGAATATACATACAGTAACTCTCTATTTCTTTTCTTTCAGCCTCTGTAATCCCCTCAGATACGGAATAGGTTTGAAAACCCATTCCAGAGGAAATCCCTTTTCTACATGAGGTATAATACAATTGCTGTATTTTCATAGAATATTAGCCTCACTTTCTCTTTTCTGATTTTATAAGCTTATGTTTCCAAAGTAACCATAAAAATGGATCTTCAACTCTGTTAGGTCTTAAATTCTTAATACTATTACTATCAGGGCTACATCCTAAAGCAGTTAACCCAAAATAAGCAAATTCCTTAAAATTTGAACTAAGCTGATTTGCAAAATTTTCTCCACCCCAACTTCTTACAAGTGATTCCATTGAACCATTTACATCCTCAAAATCTGCAATATTGAATTTTCCTGAACCTATATGTTTACTTGGGTAATTAATACAACTAGATGAATCTAGTAAGGACTCTACTGCATCCATTTTTGAAAATGCCACTGCCACTGGTATATCTATAAGTTGAGTCATTTTCTTATCTTTTGCACGTCTTATAAGATTAGCTGTTCTTGAAAGCAAATCTTCAATTTCAGTATTCTGCTCTGGCAATTGGGTTCCCTCTGGAAGAGAATCTCGTACATTAGTAAGCTGTAGTGGATCTAATAAAAAAATAATACCAGAAGAATTATATATATATTTATTTACCGACTTCATGGTGTCTTCTTCATTCAAATCCTCACCTGCAGTATCAAAAAACGCTATTGTAACCACATTACTAATTCTCTTGCTTTTTAAAAGACCACCAAAGATACTTGTCTCTCTAAAGGCTAAAGTATATATAAGCGGCTGACTAACTGTTGCATCTGTCTTAGCTGAATGTGTAACCCTGATTATTTCTTTACTTCTAAATACCGGATAATAAAAATCATTGCGATACCTTGTTATTGTAGCATCGTTAATGGCTTGCAGACTGCAATTAAATGCAGCACCAATTTCGTTCATTATTTTATCTATAAGTACTGCAATATAATGGCTCTTCCCTGCTTCCTTAGCACCTATTACTGCAAAAATCAAGTCTTTATATTCACCTATAGTGTAGGGAAGCTCTGCATTGCATGTAGGACAAACCTTCACATTTGTGCTCTCCCCGCATGAATCACAGAACACATCCTTGGGCATAATATTTTTCCCCTCATTAGAGGCTGGAACCATTACAATTTCTCTTTTCGCATTTTCACATTTATTTGGTTCATTTTTACATATAAAATTCACTTCGCTTAATTTATGTTCTGTAAAACAAAATGGACATATATAAGTAGATTTTTTTAATAAGCTCATATTTCATGCCTCCTAGCAATTCTCTCTAATAGATAACAATTATTTAAAATAAAGTTTTTCTCTAGCGGGAGATATTATCCTATATCTTACACTCTCTTTGTCATTCACTACAAATAGCTTTATGTACATATTGTTTTTTATAGACTCTACAGGAAATTCAAAAACAGATGGCTTATTTTTAGTTATTACCACCTCATTAAAAGTATATATATCATCACCATCTAATTTTTGAATCGGCATATTCCCTCTTTTACCTATCACCGTAATAGCTGGTAATTTGATTTCTCCCTCCTCTTCCATACTAAACATAATTTCTGCTGACTTAATCTTGCCGAGTAAACTTCTTTTAATCTTCAAATTATAATATATTTCAATAGGTTTTTTGTTAACAATAAGACGACGTTTACCTTGTGAATAAAAAACCTTATCATTCATTTCCGCCATAACATAAATAGTGAAATAATAATTCCCTTCTGATATCCTGTCAATAACAAATGTTCCTGTGTTTTCATCTTTTTCTCTTTTTATTATACTAGTAGCTGCCGATGGATCCTCAGCACTTTTAGGAAAGCTATCTCCTCTATAAACTACTTTAATCTTATTTGCTTTTTCTGGCCATTGCCATTGCAAGCACAATTGATTATGCTTAACTTCCCCCACTATGGCTGCTATATCTATTAACGTAGAATTTAATTCTTCTACAGTTTCTATTTGTCTTTCATTTTCTGCTTCACTCTCTTGAATTTTATTTATTATGATTTGCTGGACTTGTTCTTCTTTTATTTCACTGTATTCTTTTATTTCTTCAATCTCTGTTATCTCGCATTTTTCAAAGTCCTTTTTTTGTATATTAATTGGTTTTTCTTCAAACTGCTCTTCTATATTTACTTCCTCTATTAAATATTCATTATTATTAGTTATTTCAGCAATTTTTTCTCTTATTTCTTTTTCTGTTAATGAAGGAAAGGAGTCGACAAAGTTATTTATTTCTTCATTTGATAGTTCATCTTTTATAGAAAGAATTATCTCTATCTCCTCTTTTAGATCATTAATTTCTTTATACTTAATTTCCATGCTATTAGATTCAACTCCTTCATATGCTTTTACTAAAACATATTACCACTTAACTATATTCTACAGTAGATTACAATTTCCTCTGATTTATTCTGCTTTTATGCAATTACCCATAAATTAGTGGTTATTATATTATTTACTAAGCCTCTTATTAATTATGATTTTAAAATTGATTTATTACAACCATTTTTCTCTTATATTTTGTAAATTTACTGATAATTTTAGTATTTTACTAAAGATTTCTTATATAATTCTACCTATGTTTCACCACTAAGAAAAAAACTCCTGAACTCTTTGAGCTCAGGAATTTTTTTTACTTTTTAGGTCCTTTGTTTTTTTGTTCCTTTTTGTCACTTTTCTTGCCCTTATTCTTAGTTGAAGTACCTTTGCTTTTACCCTTATCTGGCATAATATATACCCCCCTTATTTTGATATCTTTTTTGTTTTAGGTAAAATAACAATTATTAATAGGTATTCTCTTTGTTCTGCTTTTAATTATATTACCTCAACTTTGTTCATGTTAAAAATAGTAGCTATTATAAATAGTATGCTACAGATAATTAAAAATGCTATTGTATAAGAATAATTTTCTAGTGTAAATAAATTTGCCCCCTCCACTAACTTGTATGGCATAAACTTTCCAATTGTATTTAAATTTACAAGTGTAGCACTTGTGAAAGTTATCATAATAGTTATAACCCCAGCTGTTACACCTTTTTTCACAAAACTGCTAAAAAGTGTAACCAATGCAATATTGAAAAAATAATATATGGACATTAAAAAAGCTGAACTCATAATACCTGGTAAATCAACCTTTTCTCCCTTAAACAAAATACTCCCATAATAAGCACAGGTTAAAAATCCTAGGAAGGTTAATACTGTTACCACCATAGTATAATGAATTATTTTAGCTAGCACTATGCCCGCTGGCACACTTCCTTTAGAATATGGAAAAACAAATTTTTCTTCATTTATTTCCTCATTTAAAATACTTCCCAAGGTAAATATAATGAATAAGGTTCCAATTTGAAAAAGGCTCTTAATGTAATCATTAATTGCAGCCTTAGGAGTAGCAACAATAAGCGAACTTAAATCTCCTTTTAATTGCTGTTCCAATATTTTAGGAAGTAGCTTTAACATAACTGGATTTATTATAGCAAATACAATTATTCCTACAGCAAGTATTATGTATTTATATTGTCTTTTAGATTCCATTATTTCTTTTTTAAAATAAGCCTTAAAGGTTGTCATTTTCATTCACCAGCCTTATAAAAATATCTTCAAGATTACTTTCTCTGAGCTTATAAGATAAAATAGTATTTTCTCCCTGCACAAGAACTTTTAAAAGTTCAGATTTAGCAATATCTAAATTATTAACATAGATAGAAGCCTTATTTCCCAATATTGAAACACTTTCTACCCATTTAAAGTTTAAAATAACTTTGTCCAAATTTATACATTGCCTTTCAAACTCAATATCAAATATAGGTTGAATATACTTATTCTTTAGATTCACTAAATTATCAGATACTAGTATTCTCCCTTTATCCAAAATACTTACCTCGTCACAAATTCTTTCTATATCACTCAAAATATGAGTGGATATAAAAACAGTGGTTCCTTCTGACTTCAACTCTTTAATAAACTCTAATATTTCCATTCTTCCCTCAGGATCTAGTGCAGCGGTTGGCTCATCCAAAAAAACCACTTCTGGTTTATTAAATAATGCCACCGCAATTCCAAGCCGCTGTTTCATTCCACCTGAATATTGTCCTATTTTTCGCTTTGCAGGTTCTGTAAGTTTTACAATATCTAAAATCTCTATAGTTCTCTCCCTTATATCTTTCTCTGTCATATTAGATATCTCTCCAATAAAGTGCAGATATTCATTAGCATTCAGGTAATTATAAAACACTGGATTTTGAGGAAGATATCCCACCTTTTTTAATAATCTCCTCTTGTTTTTTTTGAAATCTTCTCCATCCAAATATATTTCTCCACCATTGAAATCAATTAAACCTGAAAGTATATTCATGGTTGTAGATTTCCCTGCTCCATTAGGACCTAGAAATCCATATATGGTTCCCTTTTTTATTTCAAAGGATATGTCCTTTAAAACTTCAAAATCTCCATATTTTTTCTTGATATTTACTACCTTAAGCATCTTAATCACGCTCTCTTCCTATTAATAAAAAAGCTATTCCCCCTATTAATTGAATAAAAAGTATTATTAAAGCCCACGCCCACTTAGGTAAAAGCTTCACTCTATCTCGTGTTAATCTATACAAGCAGAAACCTACAAGAACTACCTCTAGTATAATTATAGGTGCAAGTAATTTTATTATCTCTATTAAAGCCATTCCTTCAAACATATACTGTACCTCCTTTTTATATTTTCATAACTTTAACGTAATCACCACCAAAAAGTTCATTTTATTTTAGAAAAATATAAATCTTATGAGAAGTGGATTCCGATAATAAGTGTAGAACAATAAATTTTCATGTAAAGTAGCAGATTTTCAAAATAAAAGTATTTACTATTATAGAAATATAGTGATGTGAGAATATGTATAATATGCTATAATTTTTATAGAATTAGGGGGAAGTTCTATTTAAGTGCATTGCAAAGATTGTTTATATAATATGAATAGTAATATTGTAGAAAAAAGTACCAACATAGAGGTGATATTGGTGTTTCGTATAGGAGATTTCTCAAAGCTTGCAAAAACAACTACAAAAACTCTAAGATTTTATGATGAAGTGGGGTTGCTGAAACCGTCTTTTGTAGATGACAATAACGGATACCGTTATTACGAGCCAAAACAATTTTTTGATTTAAATAGAATTATAGCCCTACGACAAATCGGACTTCCTATTGACGAAATCAAAAAAGTTATTATTAGTAATAACAAAATTGAGATAGCTGAAATCTACCAAGCTAATAAGATAAATATCGAAAATGAGATTAAATTATTTCAAGACAAACTTTCTCGTATTAACTACTTACTAGATGATGTTAACAATACAAAGCAAACTGATTATCAAGTTACATTAAAAAATATGCCTCAGCACAAAGTTTACTATGAACAAGGGATTGTATCCGGATTTCAAGGAATTTCAAAATTTATTTTAGACACTATAAATAAACTTAAACAAAGTGAACTCAATATAAAATTCTTAAGTCCTCCCTACTCTTATATTGCTTATCTTGACAGCGAATACAAAGAAAGTGATATAAGAATAGAATATGCACAAGCAGTAGAACCGCCTACTGCGCTTGCTGATGATAAAAAACAACAGTTCAAAACATACGACTCTACTTTGTTTGCTTGCGCTTTTCATAAAGGCTCTTATGAGAGACTTCCAAAAGCATATGGATATATCATGGACTGGATAGAGAAAAATGGTTATTCTATGATAGAGAATCCAAGAGAATGCCATATTAAAGGCTCCTTTGACACTTCATATGCAGATGAATGGATTACGGAAATTCAAATACCAATAGTAAAGAAATAGATTCAACATAATGCTTGACCTTCCTGTTAGGTGAAACTATATAATCAATTTTAGAAACATATTAGCAGGAGGATTTATTATGAGAATTTTAAAATTGCCCCATAGAACAGCAGATTATTTGTGCCCAGTAAATGGTCTGTGTGACATCTATGAGTGGAAAACACAACGCCGTATTCCCGATGAGCTTATTTTTTACTGTCAGATGGGTTTTCAAGTGATAACAAATAAAAATTTAATTCCACCTAAAATGATATTTTTAGGCTCCGGAACACTTAAAAATCAATATGAATTTTGGCAGGATATTATGGGTTATAAAATTTATCAATCGGAGGGTAAGGCATTCACCTCAGTCATGACTAAAATCAAAAAACTAATCGACAATGATATACCTGTCATTTTATTTGGTCTGGATATGTATCACCTGGCTTATCAAGAAAAGTTTTATCAAAATATACATATTCCAGGACATATTGTGTTACTAGTAGGATATGATGATAACGAGGTCTATGTCCACGATAACTCAAAAACTGGTATTCAAACTATTTTAAATAATGATTTAAGGTTAGCTTGGGCAGAAGGTTATGAAGGTTTCAGTAGAAAAAACACTTATTTTGGAATTGAATTTGAGGGCACTATCCTTAATAACAAAACGGTGATTGAAGCAGGGCTAAAAGGTATGGCAAAGCGATTTCTAGATCCACCCGTAGGCTTTATGGGTACAAAAGGGATAACAAGTTTAATAAAAGAACTTTCTATATGGTCAAACACATACAATAGCGACATGCTAACAGCCATCTATAAGCACTTTATCACATTCACAGGCAGTGTTCTCCCAGAACTTCCAAAAGAACTTGATGAAATGAATTCAGGTATTAATAATCCCCACAGAGGGTCACGGGATTTAATGGCAAAGGCACTCAGAACATATGCCACCCAATATGGAAATGACAATTGGAAAAGGGCCTCAGTACTGTTTGAAAAGAGCGGTAATATTATAGATCAGATATCAAATCACATGGTAAAAGATATTCTTAACAGTTCTTTTACTAATACAGCTAAGTATGTGGAACTGTTTGGCATAATGCAAAATTACGAAACAGAAGCATTTAACAATTTTTTGTCATAAAATTCTTTAGTAGTAGATAATAAGTGTTGTGTTTAAGTCACATCTTAAATGAATGTATGATTTTGGATAAAAGCGCACATTCATTTTTTCCTTTCAAGCGTTGATTTATATAGTCTGTTAATTATTAAGTTAAATTCAGCTAAAGATTGTAATTTAAAACACATTGTATATATATTCATTTTGCGGTAATTATAGTATAATTAAATATATACCATTCATTTACATCGTAAAATTATGTACAGTAATAACCGTTGATTATTGATAAGGAGGATTTATGGATTATATTATTAATGCCTTATACTTCTCAATTTTTTTATTTATATATATATTAATTGTGAAAATTTTTATGTGGGTGGCAAACTATGTAGGGGAACAATTAGGGTTTGGAAAATTTCTTATATACTTGTGGCAAAAAATAAGGAAAAAATGGATTTTCCATATAGATAAAAAGAAAAGTTAGCTGCTAATTTCTTAGCAACTAACTTTTCTTTTTATTATTTAATATTACTCGTGTTACTAATAGATAAATAAGAAGATTACCTGGTGTATTCATCAGTGCAAAAATCCCCCAAAGCCAATAATATTTTTCTTTACGTCTTCTTGCATCATAAAAGACCCAAGCTCCCTGTATTAATAAGATAGGGATAGCTATTGCTAATAGTATAATTAACAAATTATTTGAAGGCACCATTAAGATTCACTTCTCTTTCTTTTGATTACTAGTACAGGTATTATTATCCAAGGAGCAATGCTAACAATAATCATCTGTGAAATAATTAGTATCTTAGAACCTAATGTAATGATGGCTATAGCATATAAAGAAAGAATTATAGTTGATAATAATACAAAGAAGATAAATTCTTTTTTAACCTTCCTATTTTCTCTTATAAACTCTCCTTGCTCTATTATGCTTAAGGTATCTATATCAAAATCGAATATATCATCATTTAGCACATCCATTTTCTCACCGGCAGAATTTAGCACACTTTTAAAATCTCTATATTCGTCACTATACTCTGCATTTTTATCAACTTTTCCCTGTTCTTCATTGTAAAATTCATCAATCAAAGAGTTTTTAATTTTATCAGAATCCACCATTTATAAAATCTCCTTTCTCTCAATTTCACTTATTATATATTTTACTGCATTATGAAGCCTTGACCGAACTGTTCCAATAGGACATCCTATAATTCCAGATATTTCTTCATATTTATAACCATAATAGTGCTTTAAAATAAATACAGCCCTTTTCTCATAAGGTAACTTTAAAATTATTTTCATTATTTCACCATATTCATAATTTGATATTACAATATCCTCTACTCGTTTGCCCTTATCAGCTAAACCTTCCTCTATTAACTCATAGGATTTATTCTTTCTTAAATAATCCCGGTAAACATTAGTAGCTATTTTTATTAACCAGGTAGAAAATTTTGCTCTAGGCTCAAATTTATTTATATTTAGTACTGCTTTAAGCAAGGCATCCTGAATAATATCCTGTGCTAAGTGTGGGTCTCCTACCATTTTAACGACGTAACCTTTTAAAATATTAAGATTATCTTTCAGAAGGGTATTTAATGCGCTTTTATTTCCCTCCTTAGCCTTACTAATAAGATCTAGTTCATCCAATAATAATCACTCCCAGTAATCCTTTAACGCAAATATTCAGTAAAAAGTTCACTATTTTTATATTATAGTCTATAAACATTAATTTATTTTGCTATTTTTCTTTTTTAATCCCAACAACTATATTCAAATGCTCCGTAGCATCTCTATATTGTGGAAGTTCACATTTCTCTACAGCAACCTTAACAAAGTTATCATATACTGCTCTGTTTTCTTCATAAACCTTTTTAAGTGGAAGATGTAACCCACTTAAGAAGCTTTCTGCCCCACCATAGCTTACAATTTGAAAACCAGCTTCCTCTATTTCTCTTAACGCAGCATCTGGAGTTGTAAAATATACCTCCGTAAAACTTTTAGTTTCATCAAATACTTGTTCTCCTAAATAGTTATATACATTTTCAATTTCCTCAAAAGTCTCATAAAATTCGGTAAGTCCCGCTTTTAAAGTTCCTATTGAGTTAATGTAGGAAATCAATGCTACTCCATCATCAGTTAATTTATTTTTAGCTTCCTTTAAAACCTTTAATCTATCTTCTTTTTTATAAAGATGATACATTGGTCCCATTATTAGTATTCCATTAAACTTCTTATCTTCTAATCTATTAATATTTAATGCTGTGTCACAAATAAACTCCTCTGCTTTTAGTCCTTCTGATTTAATCTTTTCCTTAGCAAGTTTAAGCTCTTCACTTGATAGTTCAAATAAAGTTACATCGTATCCTTTTTTTAGCATTTCAATAGAATATCTTCCTGGTCCACAGCCTATATCACAAAGCTTTCCCTCTTTAGGAAAGTACTTATCTATAAGATAAAGTGTACTTAGAAACTCTACCTTTCTATATGGATTGTCTAATCTCTCCCATTCACATTGTGCATTTTCATCATAATATCCTTTTACTATGTCACTCATTCTAAATTCCCCCTCTTATATTTTTCTAAGTCGTTAAATATCATTTTTACCATTAACCAATAATAGTTACTTTTTTATTTGTGGCATCAAGCTCTATTTCACAGCCTATGGGTAAAGTTATCATAGGGTGTGTGTGGCAACAATCAAACTCTGCAATAAATGGTATTTTTCTATCACCTAATACTTCTAAAAGAATTTCATATGGTTTTCTACCCGTTTTCAAATCATCAAATAATTCATGCTTACCAAGAATTATTCCAGATATTTTATCAAAAATACCGTTTACTTCTAAAAAGGAAAAACTTCTTTCTATTGTTGCTGCATCTTTTAATGAATCCTCTATAAAAAGTATATCCCCCTCTTCTATTTCTGGCATATATTCACTACCCCATATACCTTGTATTGTATTTAAATTACCACCAATTACTCTCCCCTTGACAGTACCCTCATAAACCGTAATCCATTGGTTTTCTCTTTTTTCTTTACTTCTATCTTGTGTTTCCCAATTAATACATTCATCTGTCCAATATTCCGGAACTTCTAATTCATAAGGAAATTTTATTTCATCTACAGTAATTTCTTTAAAATAGTTATAAGTCCAATCAACAAAAGGAGACAGTTCTCCAAAGGATGCTACCAGTGCAGGTCCGTAATAAGTATTTATTCCTGTTTTTGCATATATGCCAAGTAAAATTGCAGTAACATCTGAATATCCTATTATTATTTTAGGATTTCTTTTAAATGCTTCATAATCTATATATGGAAGAATTGAATTTGAATTCATACCTCCTATAGTAGCCATAATGCATTTTATATCAGCATTTCTAATTAGACTGTTTAATTCATCTGCCCTTTCTTTGATACTTCCTGATCTATAAAAATCACATTTTCCCGTTAATTTTCCTTCAACTACTTTAAACCCCTTGTTTTCTAAATACTTCTTTGATCTTTCAAATCTTTTAGGACAAGTGCATGTTATAGGTGATGATGGTGAAAATATACCAATCAAATCTCCTTTTTTTAATTTCATTCTGCTATCCATTACAATTCCTCCTCTTTTAATTTCATTCAATACAAAAAAACCTTTCATCCTACTATAGGACGAAAGGTTTAACTCCCGTGGTACCACCTAAATTATTATAAAAATAATCACTCACGCTGCAGTACGGAACAACATTCGATACTGCTCACTTATAACGGTGTGATACCGTCCCCACCTACTTGCTTTTTAGAGCATTGCTTTCAGCTGGATACTCCGAGATGTTTTTCGGTTAAGGTTTCCATACCAATCTCACACCATCATTGGCTCGCTATAACTTGTTCCAAAACTTACTCTTCTCTTCATAGTATTTATAAATTTTCCATTTGTTACATTATATTGGTTGCTATTACTATTGTCAATAATTAATTTCAATCAGTTCCTTTAAAAAAGTTCCATTTGATCAACGGCTACTTCTTCTTCTAATTTAAATCTTGAAGCAACAATAGTTTCTATATATTCTTCTCCTTTTATATGCTCTGATTTTAAATATTTTAACCCACTTTTAAGCTTTGATGGTATTAAATCCAGCACATATATATTGTCAAATCTATTTAATACAGATTCTCCTCCGAGTCCAGACAAACAAATAAGCTGCGTATTACTTTTCTTAGCTATATCCATAAGAGGTTTTAATAAGTGCTCTGCATTAGTTTGTGCAAAGGGATTATCCATTATGAGAACTTTTCCATCTTCATTGCTTGCAAATATATCTGTTTCGTCGCGTCTCATGTATGATAGCAGGCTTGACAATATTACAAAGGCTGAAAGGAATCCTTCTCCCCCTGAATTTAGTGCAATTTCGTTCCAACCTAATTGAATTTGTCTATCCTCTTCTATTTTGTACAGTTTAACCTCTATATTGCTTATGGAGACAACTTCATTGTAAAGATCACGGGTATTAATACTCTTAGATATTAAGTCTTCTATATTTTCATTGCTTTGAAGTCTTTCAAGGGCTTTTATAGTAAGAGCTTCTAAAAAATCATTAACTCTTAATCTATAAAGTTCACTATTAGGCTCCCACTCCGGAAGCTTTATACTTAGCATCTTTACATATTTATCTTTTATTTTTATTGAGGAGTTATTATCAATTTTCCCAATATTTGCATGCACCTCTAGTACATATTCGTAAATACTTTGAGCTACATTATCTTTTTCTCTAGTTATTAAATCAATATCTGCTTGAAGCTTTTCCATTAATGCCTTGTGAGCATCTAGTGTTATGTTCAAGTTTTCTATTACAATATCTGGCTTATCTATACTTCTTTCAATAGTTTCTAAGGACTTTTTAAAGAAATCATCATTTAAAAATAATGGTTTTCTTGATACTCTATTTATTTCATTACTTAAGGCAAGACTTTTCTTTGCTTCTTCCTCTAATGACTGTCTATAATCACGCCTAAGCTCTCCGCTATATTTGTTAAGCCCTTGAATTCCAACCTCTATTACGAGCTCCTGAGTTATAACGAAATCCTTAAACTCTTCTAAATTAGATAAATTGTTTTCAAGTTTTTCTATAGTGTTTACTGATAATAATTTTTCCTTTTTAACTTCTTCTAACTTATGACTTTTCTCAAAGGTTCTTTTATTAAAATCTCTATCCAATATTTCTTCTCTTGCTTTTGGAGTTTCTTTATTAAAATCATCTCTTATTCTTTTATAAAGGTTTTCTATATTGGTATCAACTTTTGCAAAAGCTATTTGTAACTCATTTATGTTATTATTGATTTTAGCTATAGCACCTTTAAGATTCTTTAACTGGCCTTTTATTTCTTCTTCTTTAAATCTATCATAGGTTACTTCCCTATATTGAATTTCATTTAAAGAATATTCACTACCTTTAGCTATTAAATCTTCTTCTTTTAGCCTAAATCTTTCATTTGCATCTTTGAGGCTATCTTCTAAAAGCTGAATATCTGTGGAAATTTCCTTAGTTAAGCTGTCATATCTAGCTTCTAAGTCTTCTATATCCTTTTGCAAAATTTCACCTTGATTATATTGATTGTACTTGTTGAAATTATCCTGAATTTTCTTAAGTTTTCCATTTAAATCTCTAAGTCCATCTTGGATATTTGATAATGAAATTTCAAGGCCTATTTTATTTTTTTCTTTAATATTTTTGTCATTAGTAATCTCAGTTATATTTTCAGAAAGGTCATCTAGCTTTTTCTTATCAAAAGTATATCTTTCGTAACTTTTTAAAAGTGAATTAAAATCTTCTATTTCCCTTTTTAGTTTTTGTAATTCACTTTCTTCTGTTCTTATTGTCTTGTTTGTTTTTTCTAAAATTTTATTTATATCTGTTATGGTACCTCGAAGAATATTAAATGTGCTTTCCTTGGATATTAATTCTTCGTCCTTTAACTCTAAGTGTTTTTCTAAGTTTTCGTAAGTTTCTTTATCCAATATAGAAAATTCAACTTCACTTCTATTTCTTTCATAAAACTGAGTATCACTTACTTTTAGAGCTAAAGCTTCCTTTAATGAAGTTATTTCACCTTGTTTTTCATACAATAATTTCTTTAGTTCTTCTTCATTTATAAGCCCATTGTTAAAGGATACATAAAATGTGATATCCTCTAAGTTGCATAAACTATTAACTTTTCCACTAGATTTATTAGTTAAGCTCTCTCTTTTCACTATAGGAATAGGATAGGAGGTAAACACTCCTATCTCTTCTTTTTGAAGCTTTATCAAATCCTCTGGATCCATAATTAGGGAGTAGGGTAGAAATGGATTATCCTCTATGAATTTTATATTTTCCGCTTCACTGTAATTATTTTTCTTAAGCCAGTCCATACCATAGATTATATTTATATCTCTTAGGCGGAGCTTTTCTTCCATGTCCTTTGGAATTTCTAGTGTTCTTCCCGTTTGAAGTTTTTTCTCCTCTTGTTGCAACTTATTTAGTTTAATAATGAATTTATTTTCTTCCTGCTTTAAATTTCTAATTTTACTATTAAACTCATTTATTATATATTCTTTATCAAAGAGCCTACTCTCATCTACATCTATGTATCTTATAATATTCTTTCTATTTTCTATTTCTTTAAGTAGCTTGTTTTTCTCATTTTTCATATTGGATATTTCATTATTTATATTACTTATTTCTTTTGTAATATCATCTTTTTCTCTTTCCCTGGCCTTAACTTCAATAGATTTATCTTCATATAATTTTTTGCTCTTAGTAATTATTTCTTCTTTTATAGTTGAACTTTCACTATATGATAGGGTTTCCTTATTTATAAAATCTTCATTACAATATCCCATTAAGTTTCTTATAAAAGCTTTTTTATATCTATTATTGAAATTTTCCTCCTCCTTTGAAAAGGAATTTATATTACTAAGAAGTCCACCCTTAACCATGCTTTTTTGTTGAAGCTCCTTATTTATTTCATCTATTTCCTTTTTAACTCCATCTATATTTGTCTTTGTGGTCCTTATATTTTCATGATTTTCTTGTAAAAACTTCGAGGTTTCCTTTTCTTTGCTCTCATAATGTTTCTTTAAAGTAAAGCCTGTATTCTCTCTTTCTGGTTGTAAATCCTTATTCTTTTCCTTTGCAATATCTATTCTATTTTCATATTTTTGAACATCTCTTGAGGTTTTAACATACTCCTCATATATCTTTGAGCACTCTAGCACCTGCTGCGCTTTTTCAAGATTACTTATTTTCTCATTAATATTTGAAGCTTCTTCTATAGCTATTTCTTTATCTGCACTTATATCTTTAGCCTTATCACAGAGTACGTATACCTCTGATGATATCTTTTCATATTTAATATCCCTAATATATGATTCTATTTCAGAGATTTTAAACTCTAGTTCCTCTTTGTTTTGCTGCGCCAGACTTAAACTATCTTCTAAATATTTTATAAGATTAGCTATTTTATTTTTTAAACCTTCACTATGGGTTTTATGCTCCATAAAAATTTCTGCCACAGCTAATATTTCCTTTGCGCAGATTCTAAACTCTTCTATAGCTTGTTTTTTCTCTATTTTAGACTGATTGTATCTATACTGATATATGTACTTTTTAACTATTTCACTGAAATTCTTTATTTTGTCTTCATCTTTATTAATCTTATCTTCTACAGCTTTAATAAACCATTTCTCCACAAGCCCTGATACATTTTTTGCTTCTTGAAAAAGCTCGGATAACCCTGATTCTTTCATGTTAATTTTCTTTATTATGCTTTCCCATTCTTTATTATTTATCTTATACTGCCTTAAATTTTCAAAATAATTCTTAGTCTGCGCTGGCATAGTCATATCAAAATAATTAAAATCTATGTTCTTATCTTTTTTCAGCTCTTCAAGTAACCCTTTAGTGTTAGTAAAACTTTTGATTTTCTTAATATTCTTTTCAACTTCAACTGCTGGAAAATTATAAATATCATATTTACTATTTCCTCTATACTCATGTATAAAAGTTACTATATCCAAATCCTCCCCGGAATCATCATCTGAGGAAATGAGCCTTTTTTTAACCATCATACCAACAAGCACATGCGAAGTGCCACCATCTAGCACCCATTCTGTTAAAATGTAGCTTGGTGATGATGAGGTAAAATAACTTTTAAAGGTTCTATCTTTTAAATCCCTATACCTCTTATTCACAAAAGGAGCCATCATGAGCTGAACCATTACAGACTTTCCCCCACCATTTCTAAGGCTCAAAAGAGTGCTCTCGCCACCTAACTCAAATATCTCATCATCTATCTTCATAGAATTGTTATTATAACTAAAGTTTACAATTCTAAGAGCATTTATTTTACTCATTAATTTCACCTCCAAAAGCTTTAACTACCCTCTGGTAGTTGTTTTTGTTTAGTATGTTCCAATCCATAAAGTTATCTAGCTTTGAGGTGGTAATTATCATATCATCCGCCTGCACATAATTTATAAGTCCTTGGTTTTCTAAAAAGTTAAGTATAGTATATATAAACCCTTCCTTAGTGGTTCTAGAAGTAGTTTGCTTGTCCGAACTTTTAAGTGCTTCAAAACGCTCTAAAATATTGGTATAGGCAATACCAGTTTTGATTTGCTCCTCTTCTAGGTTTTCTTTTTCCACGCTCTCTTTTAATCTATTACTTATTATGTTTAAAAGCTCGCCACCCTTTAAAAAGTCTCTAGATTTACTTGTCCTACCTTGTGAGCCATAAAACTCAACTAGCATAGTAAGTATTACAAACTGTGATAGATAATAGTCCTTATCATTGCAATTAGACTTACAAAGTTCTTTTTTAAGCGCGCCTTTAGAGTATCCTAAAAAATCGTTTTCCTCGCTGGGTATAATATATATAACCCCACTGTACTTTTCCACCTTGCAGCCAGAGTTTTCTCCTTGTATTTTCACTAAATTCATTACCTGCTCACTTTCAGAATACATTCTAAAAAGATCTTTTTCCTTTTCCTCTGAAAGTTCTCCACTTTGAATTAAGTAATAAAATATTTTGTTGCTAGTATTTATATCATCTATATTGTACATAACTTGTCCTCACTACCTTTCTACTTTAAAACATACATCTGAGCATATAACAGTTTTAACTATACCTTTGTCACTTGGAAGTCCATAAAACTTAATCTTTTCCTTACTATCTACTATTTTAGAAATATAAATATTTTTAATATCACTAAGTTCAATTTGACCACATACCAAGTCTAATATAGTTTCATTTAACTCAAATTCGAATTTTTCTTTTTCTGATATGGTTTCTTCTTTTTCTTTTTTTATCTCTGCTATATCAATATGTTTATACTTTAAAAGTTCAATTATTATTTCTCTAAATATCTCAACAGTTGGTATTAATACTTCTTTACTGTTACAATCCATTTTAATTTTTTCTGATATTTCTTTAAGAGATATTTCTCCTTTTCCGCTAGCAAATTCTAAAATTACTTTTAAGGAGCTTCTGTATTTCTCTAGCTTTGCTCTTGCTTTTTCTCTTTTTTCCTGGATAAAGTGACCTTCTTCAAAGGATACAACCTCATCTTCTTCAAGTTCCTTTGCCTTTATGGTTTTCTGATACTGAAGGCACTTATTAAGGTTATATATTTTAGTAATAGGTGCTCTATATAAAGGCCTTAAAATGCAATCTATAGTATCCAGCTTTGAGCTGTCCTCCATAATCTTGTCATATATATCCGTTCCTATATTAAATCTCTTTATAAGCGACATTGAAGCCATTTCCTCTAATTCTTTTGAGTAAACACTTTTAAAATCAAAGTGAGTATTTAATATCTTTTGCTGCTCTTCAATTGCGCGACCAAGATACTGCTCAATTATTCCTAAGAATTTTAGATTTTCTAGTTCCTTGCCACTAAGCTTTTTAACGTTAATATCCTGCTCTCTAATCTCTTGTATTTTAAGGTTAACCATATTTCTATATTCATTGAATTTCTTTCTTGTTGTATTTAAAGAATCCATATTACCTTCTAATAATTGTCTATATTCTTCTACAGAATAGTTAAGAGCATTTTGCCTAATTCTTCTTATAGCATCATGCATTTTTTGAAGCTGTATTCTAAGAAGATTAAATATATTCTTAACATCATCTACAGCCTTATCATAACTAGCTTTTTCAAGATGAAGCTTAAATATCATTTCATGTATGGTGAGCTTCATATTGCTTTCAATCTCTAAAGTAGACAAAAGCAGTGAATAACCATCATCCGTTAAATAATAAGATGTTCTCTTTACTACATCGTCAACATAAACTATCTTATTCGAAACAAAACTTATATATATATCCGTGTATTTCCCTTCTTTAAAATCAAAGCCCTTAAAATACATTGCCTTTCCTTCATCACATAGCACTACGTTTACTATGAATTCCCCTAGTTCCTTGCATTCTTCATAACTTAGAGACTTTTTAAAGTACTTCATATTAACATCATCAATAAAGCTACCTATGCTATCCATAGTGCAGTATTCATCCTTTAAGGACTCCTCCATTATGTAAAGCATAACTGCAAAAATTAAATTTATGTATTCATGAGTTTGCTCAAAGCCATAATTCTTCCATACATTCTTAAACATACTATTTTTACAAAGCAGAACATAGGCTCCAACTTTCTTCATTCTTACATCAAAGTCTTTAAGAAAATCTACTCGCATTTTTTTAATTCCCCCTATTCAGCCTTCTAAAAATCCCCAATATTCAATATTTCCTGAGGGATATACTTATTTGAGCTAAGTATATTCATTATAACATCTCTATACTCCTGCGTAAATTCCCTTAAAAATACTCCACTTATATTTCTATTTTGACCTGCTTTTGTATTTGGTAAGCTTATGTTTTCTTCAATAAATTTATCTAGCATAAATTCATATCCTTTAACAAAGGATTTTATATTAAAATTCCCTTTGAAAATTTCATATACTCCCTCATAGATTATGATTCCTTCATAATCCAAATCTCCAAGATATAAAATTTCATTATCCCTATGTAAAAGGTAGGGCTCAGCGCAAAGCTCAAAGTCTCTAAAGCTCTTATATATATTTTTCCCTCCACCATATATTAATGTAGATATTTCTTCACTAAATATTGTGCTACTACCTTTTATGAGGTGTTTTCTCATGCTATAAAATGTATCTTTGTTTTCAATTATTAAAATCTTTTGTGGTGAGCTTTTGCTATAAGAATAATATGAAAGGGGCTGTGTAGTGTCGTAAATATTTAAAAACTCTTCGGATAAATTAAGATTTTTCAGTATCCTTTTTCCACCTTCTCTGTTAAGGAACTTTTCTCTTTCCCAAATTTGAAAACTTCTTTCATTAGCCGCTACTTGTGTCTTAAGTAAATTTAACCTTTCATCAAGAAATTTACTCAAAGAAAGAATAAATTTCCTGTCTTCTTTATATTTATCAATGTTTTTCATATAATAAGTTTTGTCCAGCTTAATATTAATACTATATGATAATTCCTGTGTATACTTGGTATTATCTTCCTTCTCTTCTACAACCGTATATCTATTATATAAAGCTGGTTTTTTACCATTTAACTTGCTGCTTTTTACAGGTAATATTACTTCCTCGTTAATTAAGTTTATTACTATACTTACAAGTTCCATATAATTGCTTATATTAAGATATTGTTGCAACTCATCAATATCTATTCTTTTTTTGTTGAGGTTTTTTAAATCCTTCATGGTTTTCTCCTTATATAATCCGATACCTAGCATTTACATGTGCCTAGCACTCTAAATAAACCCTATCTATTCTTTCCAGAGCTTCCTTCAATATGCTTCTTTGACAAGCTATATTAACTCTTTGAAACTGTTCTCCTTCTTCTCCAAACATAATTCCGTCATTAAACCCAACTTTAGCTTTCTTAACAAAAAACTCTTTAAGTCCTTGTGATGTCATATTTAATGCTGAGCAATCCAGCCAAACAAGGTATGTACCTTGTGGTTTTATTACTTTTATTTTAGGTATATGTTCCTCAAAAAAATCAATTAGGAAATTTAAGTTTCCTTCTAAATATTCAAGAAGCTGCGTAAGCCATTCTTCACCTTCATTATACGCTGCTACTAATGCTGTAGATGCAAAGGTGTTTACTTCACTTACAGCGTTATTTTCTAAAGTTATCTTAAACAAGCTTCTTAATCTATCATTAGGAATAATCACATTAGACACTTGGAGTCCTGCCAAGTTAAAAGTTTTACTTGGTGCTGTGCATATAATAGAATTTTGTGAAAATTCTTCTGAAATAGATGCAAATACTGTATGAGAGTTGCCTTTGTAAATAAGATCAAAGTGTATTTCGTCAGAAACTATTAATATATTATTCTTTATACATATTTGTCCTAGCTCAATGAGCTCCTCTTTATACCATACTCTTCCTACTGGATTATGCGGATTACATAAAATAAGCATTCTCGTTCTAGGAGTAATTTTCTTTTTAAGATTCTCTAAATCCATTTTATAGCTACCATTTTCATATTGTAATGGATTTTTAACTATGGTGCATCCATTATTTTTTATTGTACTATAAAAAGGATGGTATACAGGTGTTTGAATAATAATTTCATCCCCTGGCTGTGCAAAAGTTCTTACTATGTGACCTAGTGCTGGAACTATACCTGGAGTATAACTTATCCACTCCTTTTTTATATCCCAATTATGGCGTTTTTTCATCCAATTTATAACTGCATCATAATATCCACTACCTTTTGTAGAGTATCCATATATAGCATGCTCCACTCTCTTTTTTATAGCATCAGATATAGGTTTGGCTACCTCAAAATCCATGTCTGCTACCCACATAGGTATCACATCTTTGTCCTCAAATATTTCTTCTAATTTGTCCCACTTTACAGACTCGGTATTTCGTCTATCTATTACTTTATCAAAATCGTATTTCATAATATCCCTCTTTCTTATATATAATTTTAGCAACTTTCTAACTTGTAGTTTCACAATACTAGTCCACTTATAATTATAATGCTATTTTAACTTCCTTGTAAAATATTTTCGTGTGAATAGATTATTTTTGGTTTACTAATATTATAAAAGGTACATGCTTTTCATCTTCATTATTTTTAAACCATAATATACCTTCATAAATTCCCTTTGGAGTTGTTTCATTTATTTTTACATTCATTAAAATTTTTTCCAAAGAATCTGATTTAGCATTAATAGTTGAAGGGATATTTATATCTATTCCTTTGAACTTGCTAAACTTTTCTACAGATATATTATATTCTTTAGTTTCATTTGATGAATTTTTTAATTTTATCTCATAAGTTTTTTCTTTTACACCTTTAGTTAATAGAGGAAAACTTAAATTATCAGAAATTATAAAGGTATCTGAGTTTATTGCTTTTTCTATATTTACAACCCCTGCCCCTTGACTTAAAAGTGAAATATACTTATTTTTTTCATCCTTTAATATATTTGCATTATTTGTTATAGCTGCTTTGATCTCATCAAATCCCCAATTACTGTGCGCTTGCTTTATAAGTGCTATTGTTCCTGTTATATAGGGTGCTGCCATACTTGTACCTGTGTTATTTATATAACCAATATCATTTATTAAATATGGCGTAGTGCTTAATATTTTTGTACCTGGTGCTGAAATATCTGGTTTTAGTAGCATATTATTTTTACTAGGTCCTCTTGAACTTTCAAAAAATATTTCCTGATATAATTTATTAGTTAATTCAGGATTTTTTGAATGTACTATATTATTAAAACTTTCTACGTCTTTTGACTTTACAAAAGCAATAGGTAGTCCTTCAAATAAAAAGGACCAAATATTATCATCACTATCAATCCCAGTTATAATTAGACCTGAAGCTCCAGAAGCTTTAAGTTTTGTTACTAGTTCCGTCATTTCCACATCTTTTTCATTTAAATATTGCTTAGTGGTATTCATTATCACTATCTTCTTTTTTAAGTCAGTTTTCTCTATATTTTCTTTAGATATTTTCCCTGAATAAGTAACCTTACCTTGTTCTGGGAATTTTCCCGCATAATTTATTTTACCTTTTTCCGGAAAAATTATTGTGCCATTTCCAATCTTTAATGAAACTTCTTGATTTCCATCTTTAAATATAGGTTGTTTAGACGGTAGCGTAGCATTTCCTACAGATATAACATCTGGTGAGCATGCTAAATCAGATGTTGTCCAAATTTCAGGCCCAGTATTTCCATTAGATTTTACAACAATAATACCTTGTTCCTTTGCTTTTTTTATTTCAATATCTAAAGCATCACCAGGAGTATAGCTATCTACCCTAGATGAAATGTTTATTACTTGTGCTCCATCCTGTACTGCTTTTTTCATAGCTTCTACTATATTTTTGTAGTGTTGTTCTTTATCTTTTGTAACTACACGATAAATTAGTAATGAAGCTTCCGATGCTATACCCTTCATCTCCCCATTTGCTGCTGCAATTCCAGCTACATGAGTACCGTGTCCTCTTCTATCATCGCCATCCATATATATAGGTTTATTTTCTACAAAATCATAACCACCTATTATTTTGCCTTTTAAATCAGCATGATTTATATCTATACCTGAATCTAGTATGGCTATTTTAACTCCCTTTCCTGTATATTTTGTAGTACTTACTGTGTTAAATGGAAACTCTAGCTTTCCCTCTTGTAATGTAATTGCTGTTGTTGATTCTTGCGCATTAACTACATTAACCTTGTTATAACTAAATAGAGGTATTGCTATGAAAATAACTGTTGCCATTAAGTATTTCTTTTTCATTGATAGGTCTCTCCTTTGCGATACACTATTTAGTGTGTATTTCCTAGCCACTTTACATAGCATTTAATAAATCATCATCTTCCATGCTGTAACATTAGCGACTTTAGAAAAAAATACTCCCACTTATATATGGAGAGTATTTTCTTCTAGAATATTCTTAAATATTCAATTTTTCAAATAACCTTTTTAAGATATTATATGCTTAAGGATTTACAACTTCAACATTAACAAGCTTAACTCCATCCTTTTGTATATCCCATGTTCCCTTAACATATCCAAGTGTTTCAGCATTACTTGTTCCAATTACCCTTTGAGAACTTATTAATTGAAATTTACCAGGAGTAGCTTTAACCTCAACATTACTTATTGGATTTCTCATACCAGAAGTGCTCTGCATAAGCTTTCCATTTTTGCTGTATACATTTAAATCTATATATACATCTTTCATACTACTTATATCTAATGAATAGGTTTTATTACTTTCTTTAACATTAACATCAACTTTGAAGTCATCTTTGAATTGAACATCATATTCTAAACCACAGCTAAACTTCTCTTGATCAAATAAATTAGTAACCTTATTATCTTTTAGTGATATTAAACTAAATGATTTCATACCACCACTTCCGCCACTTGGTATACTAATAAGTACTTCTTCAGCTTTATCATTATTTAAATCAGCTACAACCATTGTTGGAGTATATCCAGAATTGTCTTTGCTAACAGGAATTTGCGTAGCTTTGTTAGTTTTAGAATCATAAACCTCAAGACATATATTATCTACATACAGACCTGATAAATTAAGATCTGAAATGCCTGTTAAGCTAATAAACTCTTTTATCCCATCACCATTAACATCGCCCTCAGTTTGAGTGAAAATACGTTGGAACTTCACTTTATCAGCCTCTAATTTTATATTTTTGCCATCCCATTTCCACTCTGATTGTAGATACCCAAGTGTATCTGCGTTACATGTTCCCACTATGCGTTGAGAACCAATTAGTTCATATATCCCATCTTTATCCGTGTCTACTGGGGTTAGTTCACCAAATCCATTCATCCATGGTTCAATATTTTCTTTCAATTTCCCATCTTTATCATATATATTTAATTCTATATACTGGTCTTTATTAGGCGATAAATCAATTTGAATGGTTTTATTTAATCTTTTACTACTTAGACTTGCCATAAAGTTATCTTCAAACTTACCTGTTAAATCTATTTCACTGCTGTTTTTTTCGCTATCCCAAAGTACGCTTGTGTTATTTCCCTTAAGATTAATAATAGAATATTCGATTATTCCGCCACTTCCACCGGTTGGCATTTTTACAAATATATCTGGCATTTTATCACCATTAAAATCGCCTAAAAATATTGTAGGCTCATATCCACCGCTGTCTTTTCCTAAGGATGATTTTATAAATTTTTTAGTCTTTCCATTTTGAACTATTACATTTAATTTCTCGAAATATATATCATCCTTATTTGTTTTTGTTCCTATTAAAATTACATTGTCTTTTATATTATCGGAAGTTATATCAAAATACTTATAATCTGCAATATAAGTATTTTTATTTAATTTTAGTTCGGGTATTGATATAGGTGAACCTATTTTATAATTTGGTTGTTTCGGCGATGTAATACCTTGAGCGCTTATTGTAGATCCTGCAATAATAAGTGAACCTAATATTATGGTTGATAGGGTTAATTTCTTATTTTTCATACTTATTCCTCCATTAAGATAAATTAGTTTATAAATTAATTATATCTCATGTGTTTTTATGAATGTTTACAAATTAGGTATAATTCAGTTACAAAATAGCAACAGTTTTTATCATGTATATTGTAATAATATTAACTTTGTTACACCGTTCCTTTACTCACCAAAAGCATTAAGAATAGCATTACCTGAGGTTGTATCTATTTTTATTGTTTTATTTCCATTACCAACAGTTCCTTTAATTTCATGCTTATCCGTTTCTTCTGTTATTTTTATAGGAAAATCATTTTTAAGATCACCTGATGTACTATCAAAATCTAATTTAAACTCTGATTTTTTAGGAAGTTTTAATTCCACATCTCCAGAAGTAGTGTCTATATTAATATCATTTCCAAAGTCTTTATAATTAAACTTAAATGAGCCTGAAACTGATCCGCCTAATATATCTCCTGTAATATTTTCTATTTTTATATCTCCTGAAGTTGTATCAAATTCATTCTTCTTACTTAATAGAGATTTTACATTTACTTCACCAGAGGTGCTGTCAAATATTGTTTCATTAGTTGTTAATACGTTTATCTTAGCATCTCCTGATGTTGTATCAAATTTAAATTTATCTAACTGCAGGTTTCCTATAATAGCATCCCCTGAGGTTGTATCTATTTCTAAATTGTTTTTATAGCTTTCCGGAATATATATATCTAACTTTGCTTTTACATTTCCATTTACAATTGAAATAACAACAGGATATTTTATTAATACATCTAAATTTCCTCCATTTATATTGGCTTTTAAATATGGTGCTGTTTTTTTTGAATTTGTATTACCATAAAAATTAATTTTTATTTTATCTCCTTTGGTAGTGATAATATTCACATCTGTGCTTACTGTTTCTACATTTATAGTTTTAATATTTTCTTTACTAAATTCCTTTGTAGTATTAATATTAAATTTATCATTAGATGAATTATTACTTTGTTCTATTTCATCGCCAGATTTTATAATTCCAAATTTATACTCAAGTACATACCCTAATACCCCTAGTAGTATTGAACATATTACTATAATTACTAATCCCTTTATAATCTTTTTTTCATTAAATCCCTTTACAATCTTTTTCTCATTAAATTCTTTCATGGTTTTGCTCCTCTTTACCATTAATTATTTTGATATTTGTCTTTAGATATTTAATAGTCTCTTTATATAGGCATTTACTTAGATGCTTACAGCCTATAAACATTAAAGAACCTGCAGCACTAAGACCTATACCAATTGCAATACTTATTATCCAATTTACACCCATGGATATATACTGTGGAAATATGGGTTTAAGAAATGTCCCTAAAACTACCCCTATTCCCCCTATTGTGAATCCAAAAGCTGTTGCATACAATCCTATAAGTATTCCAACAATACCTATAAAGGGTCCTAATAATATTATATTAAAAAAGCCTAAGCCAACTGCTGCAATAACAGCTCTACCAATATTCCTTGAAGATTTTGTGTTTTGTGCTTTCTCAATCATATAGTTTGCTCTTAACTGTTTTGCAATAGTCTTAGGTTCTCCAAGCGATAATGCTATGTTTTCTTCACTTCTCCCTTGTTCTATACCTATTGCAAAATATTCATCATAATCCGTTGAAATATCTTGTTTTTCCTCTTCTGGAATATTATTTAAGTTTCTTGAAAGTTCTTTCATAAATTCATTTTTATTCATATTCTCGCCCCCATTATTATTCTATTTTTAAAACTTTACTAACTGTGATTACAAAATCTAACCACTCACCTTTTAACGCTTCTTTTGTATTTTTACCCAGCTGCGTAATGCTGTAATACTTCCTTGGTGGTCCTTCTTGTGATTCCTTAAGATAAGTAGTTACAAACCCATCACTTTTTAATCGCCTAAGCAAAGGATATATGGTTCCTTCTGATATATCTATATCTTGTGAAATTTCATTTACAAGCTCATATCCGTAGCAATCTCTACCTTCAAGTACGGATAATACACATAATTCAAGAACGCCCTTTTTAAATTGTACATTCATTAATTCACCTTCTTTTGAATTATTTTCCTTAAATAAATAATAACACAAGCTATTGTTCATTGCAAGGTACTGATTAAAGTTTATTAGCCTTTTATACTTAGTACATCTTTTTATTATATTCCTTTTATTTTTTTATTATATCTATGTCACTTAACACTGAATTTCATATAATATAATTAGTATAGATTTTTAGGGGGTCTTTATTATATTAAAAACAATAAATTTAAGTCACCCCAGAAAAGCCGTAATAAATATTATTAATAATTCTATCTTTAAATCAAAAGTAAAAGATATTAAATTTAACAAAACCTCAACCATAATAGGTTGTATAGTGGGCGGCATATTGTTAAACCAGAATTACGTATATGCTAAGGGAGTTACACATGAAGGTACAGACGTTATTAATTTTTTATCTATACTAGGAGCACCGATATTACTTACAGCAGCAGAAGTCTACAAGGTAAGGTCTTCTATAAAAATCTACATGAAGAATTTAAAATTAATTACAAGAAAAAACGACAAGTAATGAAACTTGTCGCTTTTTCTTTCTCTATATTTATTCTCTTATTGTACTATTTTATTCCGATAAGAGAAATCAATCATTTTATCCAAAGCCATAAACAGTTTTGTATTAAACTTAAGCATATAAAAAAAAGAACTTCATCTAAATGATAAAGTCCTTTCTCGTAATTACATTTATTTTATTACATAACAGTATTGTTATGCACATAATATTTTTTCTTGACTTATTATTCTTCTTATACTTTTTTCTGAAAGATAATATTGATTAGCTAGTTCTATAATACTAGCTCCCTCAATGTGTTTATTAAAAATTTCAACATTTCTATGTTTAAGGCTCTTTCTTGTTCCATTTTTCTCGCCCCAAGCTTTTTCATTTCCATTTTTTATAGGGATATATAAGTATTCCCCATCTACATATTCTTGAATTATTTTTATTATCTCCTCTGGCAACACATTTTGTGCTTTAGAATATCTCATTCCTTGCTCCTCCTCATATTATAATACTTGGAAAAAAGCAAAGACTACCTAGGCACTTTAAAATGCCACAATGTGTTAGTTATGTCTATTTTTTTTAGTTTAATAAATTTTATTTAGCTTAATTCATATTGTTTTTTAAATTAAGCTCCAAGCAAAACATAACTTAATTTTAGTAGTCTTTGCTTGGAGCATTTGCACTAGAGTTAAAAAATGTATGAAACATATAGAGACTCATGATAACACCTCCCATTATAATAAACTTATATTTTATATTCTTTTTCACATTTTAATATATTTAGCTTTGATTGTAAATTATTGCAAAAGCACATAGTATTTTTTCGACTTACTACTTTTCTTTGTCAGAAGCCTTTTTTCCATAAAGTTTATGTAGTATAGAATCATATTGCCCTAATTTATCTGCTAACATATGCCAATTTTTATGTTCAGCATTTGCCACATTGCTTTGATTCTTTTCAACGTTCTCCAGTCTTAAACTAATATCCTTGATATCCTTTTGCATTTGTATTAACATTTCTTTTATTTCATTATCCATGATTATCTCCTTTTGAGCTTTATTTATAGTAAATCCATTATACATTACTTTTATACAAATGGCATAATAGTGTCCTATAATTCTTGAAATAATTTTGTCACAATATACCCTTACATAAATCCCTCTTTCTTTAAATATCTCCTAGTCCAAGGACACACTTCAATACATTTCCCACATATTGTAGCATCTATTCCTACCATGGCAGCTCTCTCTTTTGCTAGGCTGTGGCATTCAAAAGCGTTGAAAAATGAACCTCTCTGCTTGTTTACGTTCCAATTCTCACCTAGTGGCGCTTTTGCAGGACATGCTAATTTGCAAATACAACATTCACCACATCTTGATTCATTTATTGGTATACCTACATTTAAAGGTGCATTTGTTAACAAAGATGAAATTCTAATGGCCGAGCCGAATTCTTCTGTAACTAGCAACGCACTTTTGCCAATCCACCCTAGACCTGCTCTCGTAGCAACTGTTTTATGTGGTAGAATTGTACTGTACGAATTAGATTCTAGCACTACTTCAGATGTTGTTTTCAAAATTGCATCATATCCAAAATCCCTTAATAGTTTTCCCGCATATTCAACTAAACCATCTAAATGAGTATTAACTCTTTTATATTCTTCATAATATTCTTGGGTAGGACCATTTTTAATTTTATTAATTATAGAAGGATTCAATGCTACTGCTATGGATATCCCATATCTCATATCACTCCGCTTATGGGATGGTATATCCTTTAGATCCCCAAATCCAACAAGTGAAGCACCTTTATTCAATAATTCATTTTTGATTCTAAAACTTATATCCTCCATATATTTTCATTCCTCCCATATTATTTACACACAACGGTTAATTTCTTCTGGCCAATGTGAAGTTTTCTTAAATGATTGCAATCCTACCTCAACAAACACTACAAGGGTATTTATACCTTAGTTTCATTATACTTACATCAAATTCTAATATCAACCTAATTATAGTTCTAATAACTTAGATATATTTAATTTTATACCTTTCAAAACAAAAGAACATTCCATAATTAGTCAGACTAATTATGGAATGTTCTTTTTATTTATGTAATAAAAATATCCTAAGCAACCCAGGACTGATACCATTAATAATTGTTATGTCCCCATGAGACCTGCTAATGGGATAGAAAACCCTTAAAACATAAACTATATTCATGGAATTCCACTATTTTTTATAAAATTTCCTTATAGTTTCGCAAACAAATTCTACTTCTTCCACAGTTATCTCTGGATATATAGGAAGTGCAATGATATTATCTGCTGTTCTTTCGGCTACTGGGAAATCACCTTTTTTGTATCCTAAATATTCAAAGCATTTTTGAAGATGAAGTGGTATTGGATAATAAATGCTAGTTCCTATTTCATTTGCTTTTAAGTATTCTGAAAGTTCATCTCTTTTTTCAGCCAATATGTTAAATACATAATAAACTGGTTTTTGATTTGCTTCAATTTTAGGTATTTTAATAAACTCACAATCTTGTAATCTATCTATATATAATTTTGCAATCTGAGCTCTTTTTTGAATTGCTTCATTTATATATTTTATTTTTACTTGTAATATAGCAGCTTGCATTGAATCCAATCTTGAATTATACCCAATAAAATCATAATGATACTTCCTAGATGCCCCATGAACTCTGTACATCTTAGTAATACGTGCTAAGTTTTCATCATTAGTTACAATCATGCCTGCGTCGCCATAAGCTCCTAGAGTCTTAGTAGGGAAGAATGAGAACACACCAAAGTCTCCTATAGTACCTGCATGTTTGTATTCTGATCTATTACCTTTATATCTCATACCGAAAGATTCTGCAGAGTCTTCTAAAACCCTTAGATTATTCCTACTAGATATATCCATGATTTTATCCATATCACCCATTTGTGAAAATAAATGAATTGGAATAATTCCTGCTGTATTCTTTGTTATTTTTTCTTCTATTTTATTGGCATCTATGCTAAAGGTTTCTTCATCAATATCTACAAATACAGGTTTTGCTCTATGCTTTGCAATGCAAGATGTAGAAGCGAGGAAAGTAAAGGGTGATGTTATTACTTCTTTTCCATCTTTAAAACCTAATATATCAGCAGCCATTACTAATCCATCTGTTCCTGATGCAACACCAATTGCATATTTAGCTCCAGTAAATTCTTTAACTGCCTCTTCAAAGTCAGTTACCTCTTTGCCAAGCATTGATACTCCTCTTTCCATAAGTCCTAGAACAGCATTGTCGAATTCTGATTTTTTCTCATGATATTCTCTTGTAGGTGTATAAAATTTAACTTCCATTATTTAACCTCCGTTTTAATATAAAAATTTTTATTATTTAGCCTTTATCTCATCAGCACATCTTATTACTTCATTAATTACGTACTCTGCATCTTCTAATTTAAGTGTTGAATATACTGGAAGTGTTATTTCATTTGCATACTGATTATATGCATTTGGATAATCCTCTATAGAATATCCAAGGTTTTTATAAAGTGTAAACATTGGTAAAGGCGTAAAATGAACATTAGTAGCTATACCTAATTCCGCAACTTTTTGTATTAATTCATCCCGCTGCATCTCAGTAAATCCTTTTAATCTTAGTGCATATAGATGATAAGAAGTTTCGCTATTTTCATCTTTTGTAAAAGGAATTATGGCCCAAGGTTTAGTCCTAAGCGCTGTGGTATATATATCAAAAATAGCTCTTCTTTTTGTGAGCATTCCTTCATATCTTGCAAGTTGTGCAAGCCCTATAGCTGCATTAATATCTGTCATATTACATTTAAAGCCATCTGTAATAATATCATATTTCCAAGCTCCTGCTTTCATCTTAGACAAAGCATCCTTTGACTGACCATGAAGAGAATTAATTTTAAGCTCTTTCTTTAAATCTTCCTTGCCCTTAAAATTATTATCATTGAAGGTAATAGCTCCACCTTCAGCTGTTATTAAATTTTTCACCGCATGGAAGGAGTAAACATGAAAATCAGCCTGCGTTCCAACTTTGCTGCCTTTATATGTTGCTCCAAAGGAATGAGCTGAATCTGATATAAATATAATATCTTCTCTATTTTTTTCCTTTAGCACTGCTTTTATAGCATCATAATCTACAGGAACTCCTGCAAAATCTACAGTGATTATTGCTTTTGTTTTAGGCGTAATTGCCATAGCCATTTTTTGCTCATCTATTAAAAAACTACCTTCTTTAACATCTACAAAAGTTGGTTTAATTCCTCTATGGACTATTACACTTGCTGTAGCTGTGTAAGTATAAGGTGTTGTAATAACTTCATCACCCTCCGAAATGTCATAAACCTTTAATATAAGTTCTAAACCCGCAGTTGCACTTGATAGCGCTACTGCATTATTAGCATCACAATATTTCGCGATTTTATCTTCAAACTCCATGGTCTTCGGTCCTGTTGTAATCCAACCTGAATCTAAAACCTCCATTACAAGTTTTTTCTCTGCTTCTGTTATGTCTGGTGGTGAAAAAGGAATATTTTTGATTTTCATATATATCCTACCCTTCAAATTAAATTTTATTTTTAAATTAAACTATTTATAATTTATTTTTTACTTAAATCTTATAATTAACCAACAATAGTTAAAAATTATAGCATAAATGAAAATTGGGGTTATAGACTCTTTTGTGCCTTAAAGAAGCCTGTATCCTTAGTTATGTAAATTCCACCTTCTGTAGTAATTTTATCTTTCAAATATTTATTGAGCTCTTGAAGTCTTTCATTATTAAAACTTTCACGTACATTCCCTGGCATTGAGAACATATAATCAATAATAGGTGCTTTCTCTGTTACAATTAAATTATCCTCATATCTTTTCATTTCTATATTATTAAACCATTTTTTTAATTTTTCAGCACCGTTTTCTAGCCTAAATCTAGAAGTAATATCTGAGCTTTTAATATCCATTGTTTCTGATTTAAACTTAGACATAATATCTCTAATTTCCATCATATGACTTTGTCCAACAGTTGAACAGTAAAGATATCCACCAGGCTTTAATACCCTACATATTTCTGACAGTGCCTTTTGAATGTTGTTTACATGATAAAGCATATGGTTTGCTATTACAACGTCAAAGCTACAATCATCATAAGGTATATTCTCTGCGTCTATAATTTGAAACTTAAAATTCTCTGATTTTTTTCCTAAATTTGCCTTAGCATCACTTAGCATTCCTCTTGAAAAATCACTTAACGTAATATCTAGGTCATTCGGAATTCTATCTTTATTTTTATCCCACAAATTGGCATCACCACATCCAAGCTCAAGAATGGTGCATTGTTTAGGTAGATTTAGTTCATCAAAATACCATCTCATCCATCCATATTTGTTTACACTAAACATCTCATGAATGTTTATCCTGGCCCTTAAATTTGATGCATTTTCATATTGCTCAATTAACCTTTTGTCCGAATTAATTACATTTATAATATTGGTGAATTTATCCCAACTTACATTCTGCTTATTCTCCATGTCAATGGCTTCATCAATAGCCTTTATTACCAGGAAAGTATGTGCAGCTCTTTGTTTCATAATTTTCTTTTGTATTTCTAAGGATTTTACAAAATTTTCATCAGTAACATCATTTTCAGTTATTTTCTTAATTTCGTCTAAAGAGAATCCAATAAATTTCAATGTTAAAATTTGTTGAAGCCTTGCAAAGTCTTGATTACTATACAATCTATGCCCTACTGCGCTGTAAGAACTAGGCTTCATTAAACTAATTTTATCATAATATCTAAGTGTTCTTAAGGTAACACCCGCTTTTTCTGCAAATTCACCAATTGTAAAAAAATGCGATTCATTATTTTTCAATGTTATCACCCCTTATGGAACATAGACCTTAAATATGTTTGAATTTATCCTTCTATTGTATATTAACACATTACGTTACGTCATGCGCAATAGTTTTTTTTGAAAAAAATAAAAAAAAAATTAAGGACAACTGTAAAAATAGTTGTCCTTAATTTTTTATTATATCCGGCTCTTTCTTTTCAACATTAGAATTATATAATAATCCTAAGAGAATTAATAATCCACCAATAATTTTACCTTTTGAAATGAAACCCACTCTGAAATAATCAATGAGTATCCCTGTAAATAGTTGACCTATAAATATAAGCAAAGTGGTATATATTGTGGGAATCTTAGGGAGCACAATATTAGAACTTGCAACCACTATTACTCCAAGTAAACCACCTAAAAGAGCCCACCATGGTATTTTAGTAAAACTACTATAAGAGAGGCTTACAGAGCTTTTCACTATAATCATAAGTAATATAGTGGTAGTTAATCCTACAATATAGTTTATAAGTGTTCCTTGAAGCGTCCCTATCTTTTTAGCTAGATGTGAATTTATAATCATAGATATTATAGTAATACAACCACATAAAACAGCTAACATTATATATAACATATTTTTCCTCCCCTATCTAATATTTTATCATTGTTACTAACCCAGATAATATTATAAGAAAACCAATAATTTTTTTCTTATTAAACTTATAAATATTGAGGCCAAATAGGCCATAATGATCTATAAAGCAGGCTAATACTAGTTGCCCAAAAATCCCTAAGGATAGTGTTAAAGAAGCTCCAAGGGAATTGAAACATAAATTATTTAAAAAAACCACAAAAACTCCTATTAAACCCCCACTAAATAAGTAAAATGGAATATTTTTTTTAAGGTTAAGTTTCTCTTTTTTTAATAATAAAATAATAATTACAGCAATAAGCCCCACTATATGAATTATTAATATTGCTCTATATTGATCTGTATAGTTTGCCAAAACTCCATTAAACGTTACCATTATAGCAATTAATATTCCTATTAATACTGCAGATACTTTATACATTTAATTTCCTCCATTCTTTAATTGTTCATTATACTTCTTTGATAAGACTAACATATAAATTTCTAGTTCTATAGGACACATGTCATATTTTTATTAAATTTATTATACAAAACTAAAATAAACAATTATAATAAGGCTTAGATACATTATGAATTTTTTTCTTTCTAGATTACTACAAGGAGGCCAATTAAGTGAAACGTATATATAATCAAACTAAATTAGATAATTACATAGAAAAATATAATATTGAAGGTTTCTTTGGCGTAGATATGAAAAAATATATGGAGTTACATGCCTTTGATAAAGGAAGTCACCTTGTAAAAACAAATGAACCTATAGACTATTTTTATTTTTTTGTGGAAGGAAAAGTAAAGGTATACACTGTACTTAAAAATGGCAAATCTCTACTTTTCAGATTATATAAACCTATGATTATAATTGGAGATGTAGAATTTATTGATTGTGATACAGCTAATTCAAATATTGAAGCAATAAATGAATGCTTGTGCATTGGAATATCAATGAGTAATATAAGAAAATACGCTGTTAACGATTCTACTTTTCTAAAATGTATGTGTACAAGCCTTGGCAAGAAGTTTATTAGCTCCTCCATCGCCTCATCAATCAATATACTTTATCCCCTAGAAAATAGATTAGCAAGCTATCTACTTGCTATTACACCAGAAAATACTCAGAATTCAAATTTAGATGGTGGAATTATAACAGATAAGTTCACAGAAATGGCTGATTTACTTGGTACAAGTTATAGACATTTAATTAGAACCATAAATAAATTATGCCATGAAAACATAATAAAAAAAGAAAAAAATTCTATTGTCATTTTAAATATAACTGCATTGGAAAAGCTTGCAGGTGATTTGTATGAGTAAAGGGTATCTATTGTTATAAGCTCATCCGCCTATAACAATAGATACCCCTTTTTTATTATTCCAAAATAGCAATGCTATTTCATACCATTCATTTTACCCTTTAGTGCCTTAACTCGCCCATTCACATAATTGATAAGTTCTCTTTTGTTCTCTTTTATCTCGTTTGGAGCGCTAGTAACCATACTAATTATATCTAATTTATTACCTTTTATTTCTTTTGCAACTTCATAAGCTAAGTACTTATTTTTCATCTTCCAATATGTAATGTTAAATTGATCTGCTTGACGTTTATTATAATGCCCTTTTTCAATGCCAAACTGAAATAAGTCTGCTGCTGATTCTAATTCCTCTAAATCCTCAACTTCTAAAGTCTCATTAACTAATTCCTGAAATGTTTTCATTTTAGCTCTCCTTTTTAACAGGTAATATTATGATTTATTATATTATCATTGATATACTTAATATCACCTACTTGTTTGTTTTAAGAAAGTCACTCTTTACTAAATCTTTCCCACAACTTTTATATTTTAACACATATTAAAGAATATTTAAATTATGTTTATAAACAAATTTATAATTCCCTAGTTAATAAAATATATTCCAGTGTGCCATTATTTTATACTTTTTTATTTTATTATGCCTAATATTCTTTATAATATGTGGCTTGCCTATTGGTATTACTCATGCTACTAGCACTAATAAAAGAGACTTACTGCAGATTAATATTTTATACTAAGTTGCAGTAAGTCTCTTTTCTATATTAACTGTAAAAATTTTACAACCAACCAATAAAAGTATCCCACTTAGTCCTTCTAATTTAATCAAACAAACTTTAGTTTATAGTATCCACTAAAGCTACCTAACAATTACTATTTATTTGCTTTCTCTACTCTAATAGCTTTTCCCTTTATTGTTCCATTTTTAAGGGCTTCTAACACTAACTTGCCCTTTCCGCCCATAATATCTACATGAGAAAAATTATCTTGAATATCTATAATGCCTATATCCTCAGAACTAACCCCTTCTATATTGCAAATAGTTCCTACAATATCTACAGTCCTTATTTTTTTCTTTTTACCTGCACTGAGATATAATTTCATTATATCACTACTAAAATTAGATGCTTTAGTCTTTTTAAGAATAGGCTTAGCATCATGTTTTTCGTAAAATGCTTGTCTGAACGGTTCTGATTCTTCTTTTGTTGGAACTTCTGCTTTAGGTATCTCCATACCAATATACTGTTCTATTGCTTGTAAAAATTTATTTTCATAGTGAGTTGCAAAGGTTATAGCTTTTCCTTTTTTTCCTGCACGTCCTGTTCTACCTATTCTATGTACATAGTTACCTTTTTCTAGTGGTAAATCATAATTTATAATATGAGTTATGCTTTCCACATCAATACCTCTTGCAGCAACGTCTGTTGCCACTAAAAATCTAAACTCACCTTTTTTAAATCTTTCCATGGCATCTAATCTATCATTTTGAAGCATGCCTCCATGTATCTTAATACATGAATAATAACGATTTTTCATTTGATCCGTTATTGAATCAACGTTTTCTTTTGTTCTGCAAAATACTATGCAAGAATCTGGACTCTCAATATAAAGTATTCTCTTAAGCGCACTGAATTTCTTATCTTCTTCTACTTCATAGCAAACTTGATCTATTTTATCAACGGTTAAATTTTCAGGGTTTATTTCTATTTTAACGGGATTTACCATGTATTTAACACAAATTGCTTCAATAGATTCTGGTATTGTAGCTGAAAACAACATAGTAACTCTATTTTTAGGTACAGCCTTAATAACCTCTTCTACTTGTTCTATAAATCCCATACTAAGCATTTCATCTGCTTCGTCTAATATTAAATATTTTACTTTGGCTAGATTAATAGTGCCTCTTTCAATATGATCTAGGGTTCTTCCAGGAGTACCAACCACTACGTGCACCCTTTGTTTTAACTGTTTTACTTGCATTGCTATAGGTTGCTTACCAAAAACAGCTATAGCTCTAATTTTTTTATACCTACCTATTTGTGTTATGTCTTGGCTTACTTGAAGTGCTAGTTCTCTAGTAGGTGTTAATACTAGTGCTTGAGGCTCTGTTTCCTCTATATCTGCACTTTCACAAAGTGGAATAGCAAAAGCTGCTGTTTTTCCGCTACCTGTTTGTGATTTTACTATTATATCCCTACCTTTTAGAGCTATAGGTATTACTGCAGCTTGAACCTCTGAAGGGTTTTTATATCCTAAATTAACAATTGCTTTTAATATTTCTTCACTAATACTAAATTCCTCAAATTTTATGTTACTCATTTTAACTTCCTCTCTTGTTTCATATATAATTTTTAAGCATAACTTAAATATATTTTTAACTCATAAGTTTATATTATACCATGTTTAGACACATAATTCCTATTACAAATTTTAATATATGATAAATTTATTTATTTACATATCCCTAGTTTCAATAAAAAAGGGATAATGAATGTCCTCACTATCCCTTTATATAGGTACATAATTGCTTTACTCACATGGATATATATAATTGGCTGCACAACGAACGTCTAATTCTTCAGGGTCTTCAATATCGGCTGGAAGTACAAATACTAGTTTACGGCGAATAGTACCACATGCATTGCATCCATCATCTTTACATAACGTTGTACAAAAACCTCTAAAAGCGAGTATTTTGTGGCAATTATTATTGAATTTTACTAGATTATTAATTCTTGTTCTTTTAGCAGGAGCCTCAACATAAAACTATGTATAAATCATAGCTTTTAAAATAAATTTATGAATGCTATAATTAAAATATATAGTAAAATTAATAACCTTTGAAAGAGGTGTAGTAAATTGGATAGATGCGATTGGTGTGGAAATGATCCACTGTATATGAAATACCATGATGAAGAATGGGGAGTACCAGTCCACGAAGATAGAAAGCATTTTGAATTTCTTATTCTTGAATCTGCTCAAGCAGGGCTCAGCTGGATTACCATACTTAGAAAAAGAGAAAACTATAGAAAAGCCTACGATGATTTTGATTTTAATAAAATAGCACAATACGATGATGAAAAAGTTATTGAGCTTATTCAAAATAAAGGCATTATTAGGAATAAACTTAAAATAGCAGCTTCCATAAATAATGCTGTGATGTTTATTAAAATCCAAGAGGAGTTTGGTAGCTTTGACGCTTACATATGGGCTTTCGTGGATAATAGCCCTATAATTAACCATTGGGACAGTATTGCAAATGTGCCCGCAACCTCTGAATTATCAGATAAGGTTAGCAAGGATTTAAAAAAACGTGGTTTTAAGTTCTTAGGTTCCACTATAACTTATGCTCATCTTCAAGCTACAGGCATAATAAATGACCATATCAAAAGCTGCTTTAGATACACTGAAGGGGCTACAGTTTAGAATTGAAAGTTGAGAGTGAAGGGGATTTTCCTTAACATAAAAACAGTAAAATAGTTCTTAATAAGACCTTAGTGTCTTATTAAGAACTATTTTGTTATTACAAAACTTATTTATTAAGCAAGATAATTCTAGCTATATTTTCACAAGTTCTTTCAATATTTTCCGGCCCTTTTTTAAGTGCTTTTTCAATTGTGTCAGCTTCTGATAATATGCCTATTATAGAATTTATTCCATGCTCATATAATGCCTCTACTCCATCACCTATACGTCCTGCAAAGGCTATAACAGGTATATTATATTCTTTTGCTATTAAAGCCACTCCAAGGGGTGTTTTACCATAAAGTGTTTGTGCATCTATACTTCCTTCTCCAGTAAACACATAATCCGCATATTGCATTTTTTCTTTAAGTTTAGTATGTTCTGTAACCAATTCTATTCCCCTTTTAAGTTCTGCACGAAAGAAAGCAAGAAGTCCTGCACCTAGCCCACCTGCAGCTCCCGCTCCAGGAATACTTTCAATATCCATACCTAACTGCTGTTTTATAATTTTTGCATAGTGACTTAAATTATCATCTAAAATTTTCACCATTTCGAGAGTGGCTCCCTTTTGCGGCCCAAAAACATAAGACGCACCATTTTTTCCTGTTAAGGGGCTCGTAACATCACAAGCTACTTCAATCTTAGTACCTTTAAGTCTTTTATCTAGTCCATCTAAGTCTATCTTATGAAGAAGATTTAAATATCCGCCACCTAAATTGATTTCTTCATTATCCAATGTTAACAGCTTTCCACCAAGTGCTTGTATCATTCCTGCTCCGCCATCATTTGTAGCACTACCACCTATTCCTATGATCAAATGATTAACGCCCTTATCTAGGGCAGCTTTAATTAATTGTCCTGTACCATAAGTGGTAGTTAAAAGAGGATTTCTTTTCCCCCTAGGCACAAGGTGTAAACCACTAGCGCTAGCCATCTCAATTACTGCTGTTTTTTTATCTCCAAGTACTCCAAATGTAGCCTCGACTTCATCACCAAGAGGCCCTTTAACTAGCACTTTATATAGTTCACCTTCTGTTGCATCTACAAGAGACTGTACTGTTCCTTCTCCACCATCAGCCATTGGAACCTTAATGCATTCTGCATAGGGAATAACCTTTCTAATCCCTCTTTCCATAGCATCCGCTGCCTCTTTTGCTGTCATACTTTCCTTAAAGGAATCTGTTGCTAACAAAAATTTCATATTTATCTATCCTTTCCAAAGTAAGTCTATAATTTGTGCCTTGATATATATTTTATTATTAATATAAATACTTATTTTTCTAACGCATTATCCCAAATATCACAGTTGACACTAAAGTCATAGTTAAACCAACTAATGATTCATAGGGTATAAGTTTTAATCTTTCTTTCATATCCATAAACATACTTCCACCTGTAGCATGAAAAAAACTTCCATGTGGGAGATGATCTAAAACTGTTGCTCCACTATGAATCATTGCTGCTGCGGAAAGAGGTGAAACTCCAAGGTCCAATATGGTTCCACCAAATACTGTACTTGCTACTGCAGTACCCGATGTAGTGGAGGCTGTAGCCGCCGACATTAATATTCCTGCTATTGGCGCTAATGCATATACAGGAAGTCCTGAAGCAACAAGTCCTTGAATAATTACGTCTTTTAACCCAGAATTCGCTATAATTCCTGCAAGAGTTCCTGTACCAATAAGTAAAATAGCCGCCTCCTATCATAGCAATAAGTATGGATGTTTTCGACAATTTGGCACGACTAGCAATAGACATTGCTATTGGTGCCACTGTAATAACTGCTACATCTACGAAGACACCTACAGATGTCAGTACTAACGTTGCTAGTGCCAGTGCTACTAGAGAATTATTTTCTCCTATTTTATCTACAATAGTTTCTGCAATCTTTGCAGCAGCGCCTGATTCTATAAGCACACCTGCTAAAACTCCAGCAGTAAGTATTCTTAAGATGGCTGGCATAATGCCTTTTGCACCCTCAATCATAATTTTAACAGTGTCTGTTAGTCCTGCTCCACCTACTAACCCGCCAATTAATGCACCTAATATAAGTGCATATGCTGGATGAACCTTTTTAATTATTAAAATAATTGCTAATATAAGTGCGATAATTGCGCCTAATGCTGTTATTTGCATATTTGTTCCTCCTTTGTTCCTTTTCTATATTGTAAACGAATTCAAATATATAAACATTAGGCAATTGTTTAAGATTTACTCCACATTTTTTGTGCATTTGAACAATTAAATCATAACCATTTTATATAAGTGTGGGACTATCCCTCTGAAATGTGGTTAAATCTGGGATAAAATATATGCAGTATATAATTGAAACAGATCAATTAAGTTCTTGGGATTTTTCCCAGTAACCTCTTCAACCTTTTCTAACCTATAATTCAATGTATTTCTATGAATATAAAGTGCCTCAGCAGTCTTGTTTGCTTGCCCATTCATATTTATATATGTAATCAGTGTTGTTAATAAGTCTAATTTATTCTCAGCTTCTAACTTTACAATTATATTTTCCATCTCACTATTTCCTTTAAAACTTGCTATAAGTGAAATAAATTCTACATCTTTATATAGATGGATTTTTCTTTCTACTTGAAGCTTTTTACCAATTTCAAGGGCCGTGTTTGCTTGTTTAAATGATACGCCAAAAACACTTTCATTTAACCCTACCCCTACCTCAAGGCAATGCTCTTCTTTTTTGCATAAAAACCTTTCTAATCTTTTAGTAACAAGACTGTCATAATACATATAAATAACAATAGTTGAAGGGTTAAGTTTTAAAAAGAACTCATCGCTCCTTATAAAATTCAACAAGTTACCCTTTACTTTTTCAATACAGCTCTCATTAAAAGTTAATACAACAGCCATCCTAGGAATAGATACATCGATTCCCAAAGCATCTCCTCGTTCTTTAAAATCTTGATTATAGTTGATTTTTCGATAGGTTAATTCATATAAAAACTCATCTTTTAACTGTTCACTAATTTTTCTTTGAAATAGAACATACTCCTGATTCACTAAAAGTTCAGCAGTTATTCTAACTAGTTCAACAAAAGGTTTAACCTCTTCTGGTTTACCTGTAATTCCTATAACCCCAACAACTTTATTTTGAAAAAGTATAGGCGTATTTACCCCTGGCTTTGTGTCTAACCCACCTTGCAAAATTTCAATCATATTTTTCTTAGCTATAGCTTCCATAGCTCCTTCATGTAGCTTATATAATCTATTTTTGTCTCCACTTCCAATAATAATTCCCTTTTCATTCATAATATTAACATTATATGGTATTACATTCATCATTCTATCTACTATGCTTTGTGCTTGCTGTTCTGTTAATGTGATCATATATATCACTCCATTTCTCACTTTAAATATATCACTCTTATTAATCTCATGGAAAGAAATTTCTAATGCAATTCTAATCTCCTACTAATAATGCCTTAATACTTACATTATATAATAAAAACATAGAAAACAAATAATTCTTACACAACCCAAATAAAAATTAGGAGGAGTTTAAATGTCAATAAATTTAGAACAAATTGATGAGTTAAGAAAAAGAGCTAATGTAAGTTATGAGGATGCTAAAGCCGCCTTAGAGCAAAATGACGGAGACCTTCTTTGTGCACTAGTATATCTTGAAAAACAAAATAAGATTAAACCCGACGAGATCCCTTCTAGCGAAAGTAAATTCTTTAAGAAAGTAAAAAAACTTATTAAAAAAGGGAACGAAACAAAAATAATAGTTAAAAAAGATGATGCTGTAGTATTAAATATCTGTGTAACTCTAGGAGTTATAATAACTATAGTAGCTACACCTATTGTAATCACAGCATTAATATTAGCCCTCGCAACTAACCATAAAATAAGAATTCAAAAGAAAAACAATGAAGATTTAGAAGTAAATAATATTTTTGATAAGATGTCCATTGCTGTTAATAAAGTAACTACAAAAATCACAGAAGAAATGAAAAGTGAATAACCCCTCATAACCTACATTTAATCTATGTAGGTTGTTTTTTTATAATAAAAAAAATATAAATCTGATTGTCTGCAATTATATATAAAGTAATATATAATAAAAGTATGGTTATTAACTCAACTTTCGCACATAACTTCTCTATGTTATTATGTGCGAAAATTTGGTGACTAATATAATATATTTTGGGGGTTAAATTATATATGAGTGGACAAAAAATTTTAATAATTGAGGATGAAATAAAAATAGCACGATTTCTTGAATTAGAATTAACTTATGAGGGGTATAGCGTTTATCAATGCCATGACGGACGTGAGGGTTTAGATAAAGCCCTTAACGAAACTTTTGATATAATAATTCTTGATGTTATGCTACCATCTTTAAACGGGCTAGAAGTATTAAGACGCCTAAGACAAGTGTCTGCAGTTCCCATTATAATGCTTACTGCTAAAGATGAGATAATGGATAAAGTTATGGGTCTTGACATAGGCGCTGATGACTATATGACTAAGCCTTTTGCTATTGAAGAATTACTAGCAAGAATAAGAACAGCATTAAAAAAAGTGCCTGTATTTAAAGAAAGCACTAATATATTATCTGCTAGCGAATTGTCTATAGACTTAGATGCCCATATGGTTAGCTTTAAAAATAGTTCTATTGAACTAACTAAAACGGAATTCGATTTACTTAAATACCTAATTGAAAATAAAAATATTGTACTTACAAGAAATAAAATTATTGATATAGTATGGGGCTATGAATATATGGGTGATACTAATGTAGTTGATGTTTACATTAGATATTTAAGAAGTAAAATAGATGATAGATTCAACAAGAAATTTATTTATACTATTCGGGGGGTGGGATACCTTTTAAAAGATGAATAATTTAAAATTTTTCTCTAAGTTTATGTTACAATACTTTCGTTTTCTTTCGCAATGCTTGCGATTTCTCTACAAGGCAATATCAATCATATTGAGTTTTATACCAAAGTTATTAAAGCAATTAATTTACAAAATTCATAAAAGATTAAGATTTTCCATTAGTTTTAAAATGACTGCAGTATACACACTTATTTTTTCTACTACACTGCTTCTATTAAGCGTTGCTTTAATTATAGGCTTTAGATTTTTTCTACTACATGAAGTTCAGGGTGAACTTACTAGATACAGTTCAGTAGCTGTTAATTATGCTAAATTAGACAAAGATCTTCAAAGCTTTAATATTAATATTTTTTCTAATATAGAGTACATAACCTTTAATGTTTTTGATAAAAGTGAAAATCTTGTTTATTCTACCCAAAAGAATAAAAACGAGATATATTTCCATAAAGATGCCTCAACTTACCCTGTTATTAATGAAATAAACCAACAACTTGTTTTTATTACTACTAAACTCGATCAAAATAATAAAATCTTTTATCTTCAGCTTTCTAAAGACCTTAAAAAGGAAAATGAATATTGGGGCATTTTTTCTTTAATTATTTTTTTCGTAAATATATTCTCTTTAATGTTTACCTTAGGTGTGGGTTCTAAAGCCAGTAAGAAAATGCTTCTACCTATAAAAGACATGACAAAAACCACAAAAGCTATTTCAATTAATGCTTTAGAAACCAGATTGAATGTTAGTGTTTCCCAGGATGAGCTAAAAGATTTAGCTGAAACTATTAATAAAATGTTAGATGGTATTCAAACTTCCTATGAACAGCAAAACCAATTTGTATCAGATGCTTCTCATGAGCTTCGAACACCAATAGCTGTAATTCAAGGCTATGCAAATATGCTGTACCGCTGGGGAAAAGATGATAAAGAAGTATTAGAGGAATCTATAACTGCTATAAGGAGTGAAGCCTGCGATATGCAGCAGTTAGTAGAAAAACTTTTATTTCTTGCAAGAAGTGATAAGAACACTCAAAAAATCGAAAAAACTAGTTTTTATATTAATGAATTAGTAGATGAAATTATAAAGGAAACAAAACTAATTGATGCTTTACATGAAATTAAAACTGATGTAAATCAGCAAGTTTCTGTTTATGCAGATAAAAAATTACTTAAGCAAGCATTAAGAGTTTTTATAGATAATAGCATAAAGTACACCCCTAGCGGTGGACGTATTGTGTTAAATAGTTATATTAAAAAGAAGAATCTAATTCTTGAAATTATAGATACAGGAATAGGTATTTCTAAAGAAGATCTTCCCCATATTTTCAATAGATTTTATAGATGTGATAAGTCAAGAACAAAAGAAAGTGGTGGAACCGGACTTGGTTTATCTATAGCAAAATGGATTATTGGCAGGCATAACGGCTCCATTATAGTTGAAAGCAGACCTGAAATTGGAACAACCATAAGGATTGGACTTCCTATGGAAAATAAACTATAATCATATTTTTGAAATTAGGATCTTTTCTTATATATACTTTTCGTTATAGCATAATATAAGAAAAACGCTGAATAATTCAAAAGCATCATTGCATTTTCATGCAATGATGCTTTTTTGTATATAAGTTGAATAAACTTCTCAAGGATAAATTTTAAAGTTTATCAAATTAACTGATTTATTTTTCAAAAACATTTATATACATTTGCTTAAGTTCACTGATTAATGGATATCTTGGATTCGCACCTGTACATTGGTCATCAAAAGCTTGCTCACTCATATGGTCTAATGTAGCATAGAATTTCACTTTAGACACTCCTGCTTCACTTATTGTCATAGGAATGTTAATCTTAGCTTTTAGTTCATCAATAGCTTTAATTAATAATTCTATTTTTTCATCTTCTGTGTTTCCACCTAATTGTAAATAGTCAGCAATTCTTGTATATCTCCACTTAGCATTTGGATATTTATATTGTGGGAATGCTGCTTGTTTTGTTGGGTTATTTACAGCGTTGAATCTTATAACCTCATTGATTAATAATGCATTAGCAATGCCGTGTGGTACATGATGCTCTGCTCCTAATTTGTGTGCCATTGAGTGACATACTCCTAGGAAAGAATTAGCAAATGCCATACCAGCCATTGTTGAAGCATGAGCCATTTTTTCTCTTGCTTTTATATTAGTGGTACCCTCATTGTAAGCTTGTGGTAAATACTTAAATATTAATCTCATTGATTCTAAAGCAAGTCCATTAGTATATTCTGAAGCAAGTACTGATACATAAGCTTCTATAGCATGAGTTAAAGCATCTATACCGGAAGCTGCTGTAAGTCCCTTTGGCATATTCATCATAAGCTCTGCATCTACTATAGCCATATCTGGAGTTAACTCATAATCAGCTAATGGATATTTAACTCCTGTTTTTTCATCAGTAATTACTGCAAATGGAGTAACTTCTGAACCTGTACCTGCTGAAGTTGGCACAGAAATCATCATAGCTTTTTCACCCATCTTAGGGAATGGATATACTCTCTTTCTAATATCCATAAATCTCATAGCTAAATCTTCAAATCTTACTTCTGGATGCTCATACATTACCCACATGATTTTTGCTGCATCCATTGGCGATCCACCACCAAGTGCTATAATTGTATCTGGCTTAAATATTGCCATTTCTTCAGCACCTTTTTTTGCTATAGCAATGGTTGGATCTGGTTCTACGTCATAGAATATCTTATACTCTACTCCAATTTCTTCCAAAACATGAGTAACTTTATCTACATATCCTAGGTCATAAAGAATCTTATCAGTTACTATAAATGCTTTCTTCTTGTTCATATCCTTTAATTCTTTTAAAGCTACTCCTAGGCTACCATATTTAAAATAAATTTTTTCTGGAACTCTAAACCAAAGCATATTTTCTCTCCTCTCAGCTACACTCTTCACATTTAATAAATGCTTAACTCCAACGTTTTCTGATACGGAGTTTCCACCCCATGAACCGCACCCTAGTGTTAATGAAGGAGCTAGCTTAAAGTTGTATAAATCTCCTATAGCTCCTTGAGCTGCTGGCATATTTACTATAACTCTCCCTGTTTTCATGGTTGCACCAAACTTAGCTATTCTATCTGTAGACTTAGTTCTGTGAGTGTACAATGATGATGTATGACCAAAGCCACCAAGTTCAACAAGTCTTTCTGCCTTTTCTAGTGCTTCATCGAAAGTTTTAACCTTATACATAGCAAGTACTGGAGATAATTTTTCGTGTGAAAATGCTTCTTCAAGTTCTACAGATTCAACTTCTCCTATAATAACCTTTGTTTCTTCTGGAACTTTAACTCCTGCCATTTCTGCTATCTTAAAGGCAGATTGACCTACTATATTTGCATTTAATGATCCATTAGTTAAAATTATTTTCCTTACTTTATCTACTTCTGCTTTTTTAAGAATATAAGCTCCTCTTTCAGAAAATTCTTTCCTAACTTCATCATATATTTCTTCCATAACTAATACTGATTGCTCTGAAGCACATATTACTCCGTTGTCAAAGCTCTTAGAAAGTAAAATTGAATTTACAGCCATTTTAATTTCTGCTGTTTCATCAATAATTGCAGGTGTATTTCCTGCACCAACTCCAATAGCTGGTTTTCCTGATGAATAAGCAGCTTTAACCATTCCTGGTCCACCTGTTGCAAGTATTATATCTGCTTCTCTCATAACAATCTGCGAAAGTTCTACCGAAGGTTCATCTATCCAGGCTATTATACCTTTTGGTGCGCCAGCTTTAACTGCAGCATCTAGTATTATTTTAGCTGCTGCAATAGTAGACTTTTTCCCTCTTGGATGTGGAGAAAAAATGATACCATTTCTAGTTTTTAATGATATAAGAGCTTTAAATATTGCTGTAGATGTTGGATTTGTAGTTGGCACAATAGCTGCTACAACTCCTATTGGTTCTGCAATTTTTGTAATACCAAAGGATTTATCTGTATCGATAATTCCACAAGTTTTTTCATCTTTATATTGATTATATATATATTCTGAAGCAAAATGGTTTTTTATAACCTTGTCTTCTACAATTCCCATACCTGTTTCTTCCACTGCCATCTTTGCTAAATCAATTCTTGAATTATTTGCAGCCATTGCTGCTTGTCTAAATATTTCATCTACCTGTTCTTGAGTATAAGTAGAAAACTCCTTTTGAGCATTTCTAACCTCTTTTATTCTAATCATTAATTCTTCTACGTTTGTTACTTTCATATGCTACACCTCTTTCATAATAATAGATTACATTAATGGTCAACTTTGCATAATAATATTTTATTTATTGATTTGAAGTAATTTTTTATTTAATATTTAAAACATTTTTTTATTTTGAATGTTTGCTCCTTGTTTATGTGTTAATTATATCACAATGTTTTTATAATTGTAAACATTTATTTTATTATTTTTATCATATTTCATTATTCATTAGCAATCATTAGATGGTTGCAAACCTTTACATATAGGCAAATACAAGCTTGTTTGCATCATTTTTTTTATCTGCCTTTTATCATTATTAATACAAAACAAGGATGAAAGTATGTTATTTTTTAAACGATATAGCTTTTATGTTTACTTTCAGATAGGACGTTGCAATTTTCCATATAAAAAAACAAGGGATGGCAAAATTACCATACCTTGTTTCCATGTAACTTAATACTTGTTACAAATTTATCTTATTAAGCAATGCTTTAAGTTTTATAAGCTCTTCTTTAGATAAGGTAACCCCTTTTCCCATTTTTTCATGTTCTGGAGACCAATCTCTAATATCGTATTTTGCCTCTTTATCATTCCAGCTTATAAGATTTAATTCTTTTCTCCATGTTTTACCAGATTCTGATAATTCTCCTAATGTTTCTTTTATTTCGTATTTTATATCTGCCATGTTATACCTCCACTAATAATTTTAACTACTACATTAATATTATATGATTTTCACATAAAAAGCTATAATTTAGATATTTTATAGCAATAAAGCCTTTTTACATTCTATATTTCATATTTTGCAATGATTCTATTGAAATTATAGAAATATTTATTTGATTATTTGTATATTATTTTACACACACTATAGTTATGTGATATGATTAAACAAGGGTTTATTCTAACATCTATTCAAGTATTATATTTATTTAGTAAGATGTTTTTAACAAACATTTTAAATATTGTTATAGCTTTTATTATATAGCGATTTATAAGTAACTCTTTTATTAGTAATTTTTATGCCATGACTTAAAATATTTCCTACAATGTTTATAAGTTAACTTCATTATGGGGAGTATTATAAAAATATACTTATTAAAGGATATTAAAATTTCAATATGATTGAGCAATAATTAGAATATATTAAAGAATATCAGTTAGTAGAAATGTTTTAACGTCATTTCAGAAGGAGTTCCCCCTATCTTCCATGAGTGAGCCTATTACTCTAAAAAGGATAAAACTTTAGGTGGAATATATCATTCATTCTGAAGTCGTTAATGTTGCAGCTTTGAAAATAAAAAAGCTTGCGCAAATGATGATTTAATTTATTGGTATAACTATATTATATGAGGAGTGATATTATGCAAATAAGATTAGGCTACGTGGCTACTGCTTTAAAAGCAGCAAAAATAACTTCTGCTAGCACAGTAACTTTTTCTACATATACGAAACAATCGACGGACAGAGATAAACTTGAAAAACTACAAAAGGTAGCGGTATCAAACGTCAATGATTTGTATAAAATTCTAGAATACACTGTAAAAAACGATGTTCACTTTTATAGGATAACTTCCGCTTTAATACCTCTAGCAACTCATCCTGAAGTTACAGATTGGGAGTTCAGAAGAATTTTAAAAATGGATTTTGATTGGCTTGGAAATTATATAAACAATAATAATTTAAGAGTTGATACTCATCCTGATGAATCTAATGTTATAAATAGTTCTAAGGAAGAAGTAATAAAATCTACTGAAAAGAATCTTATGTTCCATGCAAATCTTTTCCAAGATATTAATTATCCTTTAGGAAAAATGATATTACACATTGGAGGTAAAGAAGGTGGCAAACTTGCTGCTACGGAAAGATTCTTTAAGAATTATAATAATCTGCCAAAAGAAATAACAAAATCAGTAGTGTTTGAAAATGATGACAAAAGCTTTACTACAAAAGAAGTATTAAACATATGCAAGGAAATAAATGTACCTATGGTGCTAGATGTACATCATCATAACTGCAACAACGGTGGCGATGACCTAGAACCTATGTTAAAAGATATATTCTCCACTTGGGAAAACGAACTTCTACCAGTAAAAGTACATTTTTCGAGCCCAAAAACTGGAGAAAAAGATAAAAAGCATGCTGATAACATTGATCCAGAAGCTTTCATCGAGTTTATTGAAAAGTGTATTCCACTAGGAATTGACTTAGATATAATGCTAGAGGCAAAACTAGCTGATTTGGCATTATTCAAACTTGTAGATGATGTTAAAACTTTAAAGCCTGAATGGACTTGGCTTGATACTAGTACTTTAGAATTTAATTAAACTTTATTATATAAATAAAAGGCTCAAAGAATTTTTATATTCTTTGAGCCTTTTATTTATATTAATTTATTCTACTTGTTTAAGTAATTCAATATTTTTCCCATAATTGAATTTAAATTTACTTGTTTTAAATCTGAAACTGTAACAATACTATTTCTAAATTTTAAATTTGTTAGTACTCTCTCTTAAATCATCTGCTAAACAATTCAGGTTTTCTGCTGCTTTAACTACTTCTTGAATTCCTGCTAATTGCTCATGTGAAGATGCACTTACTTCTTGCGTAGTGGCAGCTGCTTCCTCTACTACTGAAGCTACATTTCCAAGTTTATCTCTTAAAATATCCTTATATTGGTTAATGTTTTGCAATGAACTATTTACATCCACCATATTGCACTCTAGTAATTCTATGGATTTTTTAATTTTGATAAATGTTTCATTTGTTACTTCTACGCTTTTATTAGTTTTATCATTTAATTCTGTAGAATACATAATTCCCTGGAGTAATTCATGTACACTTGTACTAATATCAACAATAACTTTATCAATTTCTAAAGCTGAAACAGCAGATTGTTCTGCAAGTTTTCTTACTTCATCTGCAACCACAGCAAAACCTCTTCCTGCTTCTCCTGCTCTTGCAGCTTCAATGCTTGCGTTTAATGCTAATAGATTTGTTTGCTCTGTTATAACTTTTATCTTATCTGTTATATCACTAATTTTATTAGAGTTTTCTACTAATATTTCCACTTTACTCGCTACTGATTTATTTGCCTTTATGTTTTCTGTAAATGCTATCTTTAGGTTATTTACAATTATAAGGCCCTCTTTTGTTGATTGTTTAACTTCTAAAGAAGCACTAATCATATTTTCAGCATTTATAGTTGATTTATCCACTTCTTCACCTAAAGTATTTGCATAGGTAATGCTTTCTTCTAATATTTGAGCCTGTTCATTAGTCCCTTCTGCAATTTGCTGCACAGCCCTTGCTACTTCATCTCCAACAGCATTGGATTGCTCAGTGGTTGCTGCAAGAGATTCTGCTGAATCCTTTACTTTATTTGTGCTATCTACTACATTTCCTAAAACAAATATCATATCTTCCATCATATTATTTACAGAGCGTATAATTTCGTCGACCTCTAAACTTGTATTCATAATTTCAGGAACTTTATTGGTAAAATCACCCTCTTTAACCTTGCCTAATATTTCAATTAAAATACTCATAGGTTTTGTGATTTTTCCTGCAAACCTTTTTCCTACAATAATCACAAACACAAGGGAAACTAATAAAACAATTACAGGCACAGTTAAACCATCTAATATTTTTTTACTTCTTTCTGCCACGGGAATAAATCCTACTGATATTAATCCTGTATTAGTATCAGTAATTTTATATGCCATATAATCTATACCATCAACCTTTATGTTAAAGTAGTTTTGTTTTGAATCCATAATAGTTTTTACCCATTGTTGTTGTTTGGAATTCTTCCCAATAAGTTCATTGTTTTTATGTACAACAATTGTTCCTTTACTATCTATGACAGTAGCATAGCCATCATCCCCTAATTTGATTTTTGCAACTGTTTGAGAAATTGAAGCTAATGCTACATCTAATGCTACTACTCCTACTAAGCTACTCTTATCATCCTTAACAGTCTTCGTAAAAGTCATTATATACTTATCAGTAAAAGAATCTACATATGGATTAGTAACAATTATTTTACCATCATTACTCTCTGCAGCCTTGTACCACTCTCTATTAGTTGGATCATAATTATCTTTAAGCACAACTCTAGGAATAAGATAGGTCTTTTTATCTGTTGTTCCTACATATATACTTAGCACCTGTGGATGAGAATTTTTAAAAACCTCAAAATTCTTCATTAAATTTACAGGATAAGCCCCTTTGCTTTTAAGCATTTTTGTATTAACTTCATTGGAAATCATTTCTACAGATGCATAATTCTCATTGTATAATGCATTGATTGCATCATTAACTCTCTCTACACTTTTAACGGTGGCACCTTCAAACTCTCTGCTTAAATTGTTAGATAAACTATAATATGTGCTTATAGAAATAAGCATAATTGGCAAAAAAGATACCAATATAAGCAATATTGTTATCTGAAAACTCAATTTCGAGCGATTTCTTTTTTCTTTTACAATATTTTTAAACATTTTTACATTTCCCCCTCAATTTATATAATTTACCTTATATTTCGTTCTTTATTGATAAAACTTTAGTTATTTTCAGATAAATGAATTTAAATTTAATTGCTCAAAAATAAAAAATCTCCTTGTAACTTCTTGAAAAAGATAAAAACCACCATAGGTGGTGGCCCTTATTTCACTATAATAATTTTTACAAAATTTCTTTTACCACATTGAATTACATCTCCATCACTTAAATCAAATACATTATCTATGGATATTTTTTCTCCATTTATTTTCACTGCTCCTTGCTGAATTAGACGGCTTGCTTCCCTATTGCTTTTAGCAAAGTCCATATCAGTTATTATTTTTAAAATAGCACTTTGTTTATTCATAGTAGAATTCTTTATAACCTCTATTTCTTTAATGCTCTGTGGAATCTCCTTCTTTTGAAATACTTTTTTAAAATACTCCTGGGCTTCATCAGACGCTACTTTTCCATGATATAATTCAACAATCTCCTTAGAAAGTTTCATCTTTATATCCCTTGGATTAATTTTTTCACTTTCTAATTGTCTCACAATCTCTTGTACTTCATCTGGATGAGTATCTGTTACCAAATCGTAGTATTTTATAATTAGTTCATCTGGAATGGACATAACTTTACTATACATATTATTACAGTTTTCATTTATTCCAATGTAATTTCCAAGACTTTTACTCATCTTTAAGGTTCCATCTGTTCCTTCTAAAAGAGGCATGAATATTGAAACTTGCTTGTCTTCACCATATTCCTTTTGAAGGGTTCTTCCCATTAAAATATTAAACCGTTGATCTGTTCCACCAAGTTCAATATCTGCTTTTATTGCTATGGAATCATATCCTTGCATTAAGGGGTACATAAACTCATGAATTGCAATTGACTGCTGTGCTTTAAATCTATTTTTAAAATCTTCCCTTTCTAGCATCCTAGTTACTGTGTATTTTGATGCTAATTCTATAACATCTTTAAAATTCAATTTTGATAGCCACTCACTATTAAATTTAACCTCCGTTTTATCTGGATCAAGTATTTTAAATATTTGTTTTTTATAAGTTTCAGCATTTATCAATACTTCTTCCCGAGTTAACTCTTTTCTTGTTTTTGATCTTCCTGAAGGATCTCCTATCATCCCAGTAAAATCTCCAATAATTATAATTACCCTATGTCCTAAATCCTGTATTTGTCTCGCTTTTCTTAAAACCACTGTATGTCCTAAATGAATATCTGGTGCGGTAGGGTCTAGTCCAAGCTTAACTATAAGCTGACTGTTACTTTCCCCAGCTTTAATAAGTTTTTGCCTTAGCTCCTCCTTATCAATTATTTCAGTTGTACCTTTGGATATAATTTTAATTTGTTCATCAATATTAATCATTTTAATTCCTCCTATTTTAAAAAATTTCAAAAAAACAAAAAACTCCCGTCCTCTAGAAAATCTAGAGGACGAGAGTAAAATCCCGTGTTACCACCCCAATTTATTAATATGTTGCCACATTAACCTCTTAAAGTACGGCGCAAATAAGCACTTATACTATAGCACTTTAACGGATGCAAGGGTTCCGGCAACAGCCTACTACCACATAAAGGTGAATCTTAAGTGGATTTGGTGTGCAGCTCAGAGATGTATTCATAATACTATTCTTTGCTCCTTCTCAGCTTTGGGAGCTCTCTGTAAAAGAAACTGTTTTACTACTGGTTCTCATCACAGCTTTTATTCTTTAATTTACTTAATATAGAATATGAAATAACATTTTAAATGTTAATAAGAATTATAATACTTGTTTTCAGAAAAAGCAACTATTTTTACATTGTTTTGTTACTATAAATGTAAGTTTACTTTATATGAATTTTATAAAATATAGCAAAAAATATATTTTTAACAATTATATGAAAACAAAGGCTTATCTCCTGAATTGGCTATATTTAAACGTTATCATTGGCTTAAGGCCTCAAATCATACTTTTCTTATAAGTGGAAAAATGTTATTATACCTCAGTAAGACAAAAATGTCCTAATTGCAACATTTTTGTCTTGATTTTTACAAGTTAGAATCCTATAAATCATTTTGCAAAATATACTTGTAGCTTAATAAAAAATACATTTAATGGAGGAAAATTAATGATTGAATTATCCACAAGAAAAAAGGTTAAGAATGCGCCTAAAACTACTGTAAACAAGAGTTTACTAATATTTTTATTGTTGTTTTTTATAGTAGCTGCTCTTATTTTGATACCTAGCATAAATCATAACGTATCAACCAGTATCTCAGCAATTAATGCTGAGAGTAGTACCATGCACCAAACTACTCTAGAAAACAGTACAATTTTTGACACGTTAAAATATGAGCGTTCTATTCATATTTTAGCAATGCTACTTGTTGGTTTTGGTTTTCTTATGGTTTTCATAAGAAATCATGGTTATACTTCAATTACTGCAACATTTCTTGCAGTAAGTATAGCTATCCCAATGTATATGATTATAAAAAGTTTCGGTGGAGAAGGTTTCACTATGTCAACCATAAGCATTGATACACTTTTATTTGCAGAATTTGCTGCTGCAAGTTTGCTTATAGCAATTGGGGCTCCTCTTGGACGTTTAAAAATGGATCAATATATTATAATGGGATTATTGTTCGTACCAGCTTACATATTTAATGAATGGCTTATACTTGAAAGTGGTATGTTTAAGGGTTTCCTTGATACTGGTGGTTCAATTGTTATACATGCTTTTGGTGCGTATTTTGGACTGGGAGTTGTATCAAATACCTTTTCTAAATTTAAAGATGATGCTGCTTGTGAAAATAATCCAAGCTCTAACCAACTTTGTCTACTTGGAAGTATGGTATTATGGCTTTTCTGGCCCTCATTTACAAGTGCTATAGTAGCTCCAGAAAGAGTTGTATTAACTGCAATAAACACAATTTTTGCCTTATGCGGTGCAACACTGGCAACATACATATTCTCAAAAATAATCAGAGGTAAACTTGAGATAGAAGACATAGCAAATGCTGCTCTTGCTGGTGGAGTGGCAATTGGTTCTACTTGTGATAAGACAACACCAGGATATGCTATGCTTATAGGAATTGCTGCAGGAGCGCTTAGTGTAATTGGCTACAGTATTATTGCTCCTAAGTTACAAAGACTTATAAAAGGAACTGATACCTGTGGAATTAATAATTTACATGGAATGCCTGGAATCCTTGGAGGCGTGGTGGCAATATTTATAACTGGAAAAGCTGGTACTCAATTACTTGGAATAATTGTTACTGTATGTGTAGCTTTCATATTCGGAAAAATTACTGGTACTATTATAAGCTTGCTTGGCAAAAAAGAAATTCTATATAGTGACGAAGATGAATTTTTCGTTGAGGGATAGAATTAGTTTTAAATAAAACAAAAACTCGCCTCCTCTATAGCATATAGAGGATGCGAGTAAAATTTAGCATTAAAATTCATATATAGTTAAATATTTGTTACGTGTTATTTTCAGATTCTAACTTTTGTCAATTTTATTCCAGTCCCATTTCCTCTTAGGTTTATCAAATTCTAGTTGCGTTTCCTTCTGAATAGTCTTAAATACTAAATAGGCCAATATAAAACAAACATATCCCAGTATAAGTGCTTTGATAACTCCACTTGTTTGTTCTATTGCTGCTTTTTTTAACATTTGTATCATTTCTTCTGACATACCAGATTGATTTTTTAATGTAAGCAATATTTCTTTTACACCAAAGCTTTCCCATACACTTATTAAAGCGCAAACTAAGGAGACAACCATTAAAAGTATATTACATACATTTTTAAATCCACTTTGACTTCCCTTATAATCTACTAAGAAGTTTTTAATAACAAATATAGCACTAATTACTGCTAAAATTATTCCTAAAATGATTATAATAGTAAATTTCAACATAGAAACACCTCTTTTAAAAGTTAGAATTATATGCACACAGTTTTTCTCATACACTAAAAACATATAATCACTATTACATCTTATATTACTACATTTTCCATTTCATTACCATAGATATCCAATGGTTTTTCAAAACATTCAATAGTTGCTCTATATATTGCTCTATTAAAATAATCACTATTATATAAATCAAAATCCTCAGTAGAATATCCTATAAGATTTTGTACAATATATACAAGTTGTTTTCCGTATAAATCCATGCAAGCCTCTGGTTTAACTCCCGGCCAGGCATTACAGCTTACTACTGTTCTTTGATTGTGTGATTGTAAACACTTTGGCACAGTGTTATACTCATCATCACCAGGGTAAATAACATTTTTGTCCAATGTACCATGTGGCATACCTTCTACTGCCTTTATCTGAAGAGAACTTGCACTAGTTAAATATGGATCTGCTGTTAAATCTAAAATTATAGAATGCTCTTTTAAATACCCTATTAGTTCATTACTGACAACATATTTTGTTGCATCACCTCTAGTGGTTGCATCTACTAAAATATCTGTCTTTTTAAGGATTTTTATCATCTGCTTTTTATCATGGGTTATATTTCTAGGTAACATCTTAACAATTACTCCACTAGTTTTCTCTTGAAGTATAGCTTCGTTCACTTTGTTATTTCCATATTTACCAGCCATTCTTGCTGCTGTTAAACCAACTCGTCCCATACCCATTATACTCACAATTATAGGTTTTCTTTCTTCAATACAGATATTTTCATAATTTTTAGCCAGCTCAGTAAATGCTACATTAATCCCATTTTCTGAAGTTCCCTCATAATTTACAACCATTCTTTCAAAAAAATCATTTCTAATAGAATCCATAGAAACAGCAAATATACCTTTTTCTTTAAGCTTCTCAACTCTAGTAGCTCTAGTTGCATAATGAAGCATACTAAGTAGTGTACTGCCTCGTTTCATATATTCAATTTGTTCAAACTCCGGTGACCTTAAAACCACAACTATATCTTTTTCATAGCATTCTCTATTACTTACAAATTGTATTTTTTTATTATTTTTTAAATAATCTTCTTTTGTATAACCTAAAGCCGAGCCATATCCTTCTTCAAGAAATATATGTACTCTATCCATTTTAATCATGTCAAAAAAAGATGGCAAAAAATCTCTTCTCTCGTTTATTTCTTTATGCATTCTTGGAAAACCTATAGTTTTCATTATATCATCCTCCCCATATTTGTTTAGTTTACAAAATAGTTATCAATTGATAACTTCATTAAGCTATTTAATTTTAAATTCTTTTCATTTGAAAATTAGATATAACGAAAAAGATTTTTTGAAATGCTTAAAAACTTGAGTGTATTTATCTTTAAATTGTATTGCAGAGCAGTGAAACGTTGATTATTAGTAACTTTTGACAAGTAGCAATTTGAATTGTATAATAAGTTGTTACTTGCTACAATTGATTATACAATGCAAATTGTAAATTAGCAATGCTATATTAGGAGGTTGTGTGGATTTATGGAATATTTTCTTGATAATTATATTAAAAAACCAAATTTTGATTTTATTTTAACTATTGATTGCGAAGGATATAATTTTGATAAAAACTTAAAAAATAATGTACTAAACTTAGAAAGGCTCTTAAAATTAAATTCTGAAAACAATATATATACCCTTTTATTTATAACTCCATTTTTTGCAGAAATGATGAATGAGCTAAATCTGATAGAGAATATAAAGAAAAATTACAAAGTTATATTTGGCCTTCATATTCATCCAAATAATTTACCAGAATCTATAGAAAAGCTATGCCCATTCATAGAAAAAAATGAAGATTTAATAGCTAATTACTCTTATGATGAACAAAAAATTATTATAAAGCACTGCTACGAATATATTTCGAAATTAGGAATTGAGCCAATTGAAGCTTTCCGGGGAGGATATTTTTCAATAGACGATAATACAGAAAAAATATTAGCAGAGTTAACTCCCATAAAGTATGAATCTCACAATATTTACAGACCTCAGTACAACGTAACCAAAAATATATTAACTTCTTTACCTGTTTACGCAGAAAATGAAAATGAAGAGTTAAGATTGGAATACTTTAATATTGAAAAGCTTTCAAAAATTCTAAATAAAGGAATCTTGGAAAATAAAAAGCTTTTTGGAATAACTCATAGTTACTTATTAGATCCAAATGATTTCCATTATAAACGCGATAAAATAGAGCTGGATATTCATGAAAGAATGGATCTTTTAATAAGCATTATTAATAAATACAGATAATATTAGTACAAAATTATTACTTTAAAATAAATAGTTTTTTTAAATTACTATTTACATTTAATTATTTTAATGCTACAATCATTCTTATATTATAAATTCGTAGAACAGGAAGAGTAGTTAAAGCCATGCAATTCCAGAGAGCTGAGGATAGTGCGATCTCAGTATTGATAACTTTAGTGAATGGACCTGCTAGAAGTAACCCGAAATCAAATTTTGATAGTAGTAGTTACCGGATGCCCACTGTTAAAAGGGCTAGAGCATTTTAGTGCTTGAAGATTAAATATGCACAGTTTTTTTGTAGCATAATTTAGGTGGTACAGCGAATATCCTTCGCCCTAATACAGGGCGGGGGTTTTTTTTCGTTTAAATAATTAATTGAAAGGTGGTGTCTAATTTGATGCACTGAAAGATAATTGCTTTTAAAAAAATAACAAAACCAATAAATCTAAATTATTTTGAAAAGGAGCTAATTTTTATGAAAACAAATAAAATAATAATAACTTCACTCTTCCTTGCAATAGGTCTTATATTGCATCAAATTACACCAGGTATATTCTTTGGAATAAAACCAGATTTCTTATTGGTATTTATGATTTTGTCCGTAATCTTAACCAAAGATTTTAAAATTGCCTTTATTACAGGAATAGTGGCAGGTGTTTTATGTGCCTTATCAACCACATTTCCTGGTGGTCAATTGCCTAATATTATAGACAAAATTATAACTTCAATAATTGTATATGCTATATATAAAAACTCCAATGCTAATTCTCCACTAAAATTAACATGTATTTATTTTCTAGGAACTGTAATAAGTGGAAGCATTTTTCTAGGTTCAGCTCTTATTCTGTTTGGTTTACCAGCACCTTTTTTAATACTCTTTGTATCCATAGTACTTCCTACTTCAGTGCTTAATTCACTTATGGGATTTTTCCTGCATAAGCTTATTATAACTAACCCAGCAATCAAGAGTAAATTCATAAACTATTAAATCATCACCTGGAAGGTGCAATATTAAGGACTTCAGAAGGATATAAAAACTCCCACTGAAGTTTTTATATATTGTTCCATTTATTCAATAGTGTTACAATATAGTTATATATATAAAGGAGCTGAAAATATGAAATTTAAGCTAAAAAAATCAGTGAGCATTTTATTATGTTTTATCCTGACATTAACTATTAATCTTGAACTTAACACAAAAGCAAATGCACTAGTTGAAAAATCACTCCCTAAAATATCCCGTTGTGAAATTACAGATAGCAGACAATTACTTATTACTACCAAAGACTATGAAGGTATGATTCAGTATCAAATTTTTTATAGTCAGCAAAACTCCTCCAATATAAATTGGAATTTAGTAACAACGCCAGATATGGTAGATGGGTGGACGCTCCCTATAGGTGGAGTAAATTTAACTAAAATTGACTTATCTCATCTAAAACTAGAATCTTCACAATACCGTTTTGCCATACGAGTAAAACGTTCAGGTGAAAAAGGAAAGTATTCTAACAAATATGGAGAATATGATGATGCCTATTCATTAAATGCTAAACTAGAAGAAGCCGCTTCAAAAACACCTCAAATATTAAATGCTAGTCTAAACTCTGAGCCAAGAACTCTAGATGTTTCATTTTCTACTGATACTTACAGTAAGCAAATATTAAATGAAATTTATGAGGGACTTACTAGAATAGATCACACAGCTGATGGAACAAATTATATTGCTCCTGCTGGTGCTTCTAAATGGGAATGTAACCAAAAGGGTGACGTATGGACCTTTTTCCTAAGAGACAACTATTGGTCAGATGGTGTAAAGGTTACAGCACAGCATTATGTGGATAGTATACTTAGAAGTCTTGACCCTATAACTGGTCCTGTTTATTCATTCCTATTATTACCAATAAAAAATGCTACTGAATTCAATACTAGCAAAATAAAAGATAAAAACCAAGTGGGTATACATGCTATTGATGCTAGTACACTTCAAATAACACTAGAAAAACCATGTCCTTATTTTTTGGAACTAACTTATATGAATGTTATGAAGCCTCAAAGATTAGACCTTATAGAAAAATATAAGGATACCTATGGTACAGATATTAAATCTATTGTTTCAAATGGACCTTTCTTATTAAAAGATTGGCTTACTCAAAACAAGATTACATTAGAAAAAAATCCTTATTATTGGGATAAAGATAAAGTTAAATTACAGCAAATAAATTTTAATATTCTGCGAAATATTGATACAAGAATGAATGAACTTTACCTTGGAAATATAGATTTTGCTGCCAGCCTAAAACCTGAATGGAGCGAAAAACTCCAAAATACTAATAAATTTAATTTAATGACTGCTGATAAGGCAACAACCTACTATACTATGTTTAATCAGAATGATAAATATTTAAAAAATTCAAAAATAAGAAAAGCATTTATACTAGCTGAAAATAGAACTGAAAAAATTAAAGATATATATAAAGGGGTAGGTGAGCCTGCTTATAGCTTCTGCCCTACTTCAATACCAATATATCAAGCTACTCCCGTAAAAAAAGCAATTAAATCTCCTGTTATAAAACTTATGGAAGAGAATAAAGACCCTAAAGCATTGCTTATGGAGGGACTAAAAGAAATTGGCGAAGATGTTAATTCATCAAAGATGAATATAACCTTATTACAAAGTGGAACTTCTCCAATGGATATTGAATCTGCAGAGTTCATGAAAAAAAGTTATAAAGATATATTAGGTGTGGAGCTTAAAATTCAATATGAAGAATGGGCTGTATGTATGAAGAACATGGATGATGGAAAATACCAAATAACTCAAGCTGCCTGGGTTGGTGATTACAACTCCCCTCTATCTTATTTAGAAATGTGGACCAGTTCTGCTGGAACTTTTAATACAGGTTTTATTAACAAAGAATATGATGAACTTATTTCAAAAGCAAGGGTAACTATGAATCCTGCTGAGAGTTTTAAATATTTAAAAAAGGCAGAAGATATCCTAATATATGAAGAAGGTGTAATTTCACCAAGTGTACTTACAAAGCACAGTTTTTTCTACAGAAAAGAAGTTAAAAATTTAATATATAATCCTTTTACTGAATTTGAATTTAAATATGTGGAGATCAGCCCGGCTTTATAAAAATCCAAAGAACCAAGCTCTAATGCAGAGCTTGGTTCTTTGTTTTGAAACATTTAATTGTTATTTCTTTATTCTATTTTAAACATACCTACTTTATTTTTCAAATTTTGTGATGCCTCATCAACCTTTGTTGCAAACTCTGCTACTTCTTCACAGGAAGATAACATTTCTTCTGAGGAGGCTGCAATTTGTTCTGAGGATGCTGAAACTTCTTGCGCTACTGCTGATATATTTTCAATTTTATTTATTACAACTGTTTTAGAATCATCTACCCTTTTTAAGGATACATTGGTTTCTTCCATAAGTGGTGCTATTTCAACTACTGAATTTATAATATTCTCAAAAGATATTATAGTTTCGCTAGCAAGACCTTCTTGCTTTGTTATAAGCTCATTAACACTAGCAGTAGTATCAATAACGTCATCTGTTTCTTTTGATATTGACTTAACAAGATTTAAAATTTCTTCTGAAGAGTTTTTAGATTCTTCTGCAAGCTTTCTGATTTCATCTGCAACCACTGCAAATCCTCTTCCTTGTTCTCCTGCTCTAGCAGCCTCAATAGCTGCATTCAAAGCCAAAAGATTAGTTTGTTCTGAAACTTCATTTATTACATCAGTTATGTTACCGATTTTTGAAACTGTACCTGAAAGTCCTGTAACCTTATTCACCACTACTTCGAAAGACGCTTTTATCTCTTTTATAGAATTTACAAGACTGTCTATTTGACCTTTGCCATTAATTGCCCTTACTTGTGTGTCATTAGCTTTATTGTTTACATTAATAAGTTTATCCTCTACTAATGTTAGTTGTCTTGTAAAATCATTAAGCAAACTAACTACATCTGAAATTTCACTAGCTTGCTCTGAAGCACCTTTTGCCACCTCTTGAATTGCAGTTGCAACTTCATTTGCTACATTAGTCATTTGCCTAGATGTGGATGAAAGTGTCACTGCCGATGTCCCCACTTCATTGGATGTATCTTTTACACCCTTTATAGATTCTTTCAAGCTTACTAAAGTTTTATTTAGTTTACCCGACATTTGGGCTATCTCATCTTTTCCTTTTTCATTTACTGTGATTGTAAAGTCCCCTTCAGCAATCTTACTCATAGCTCCTGAAACTTTTTCAATAGGTTTTGAAATACCTTTTGCTATTATTATAGCTATACCTGCAGCTATAATAATAGTTAACAAAATTATACACGCCAGCACTATAATAACAAGACTAGCTGTTTTAGTAAGCTCCTTCACTGGTATATTTGCCACAAAAGTCCAACCAAGTTCCTTGTTAGTATCATAAGCTAGCAGTTTATCAATTCCCTCATAGGTGTATTGTCCTATACCTTGCTTATTTTTAAGGATTTCTTTACCTATATCTAGTTTCAGTATATTCTTCTGCAGAATTTCCTTTTCATTTATATGTGCTACAGCCGTTCCGTCACTTTCGATTATGTATATGTTTCCTGTGTCTCCTATCTTAATACCATTTATTATTTTTGATACGCCACTTAATGCTACTGAAGTTAATATAGATCCCCTTACTTCATTATTAGCATCTAAAATAGGGACAGCTACTACAACTATATTATTTCCACTAGAAGAACTTTTTAAAACTTTAGAAATTTGCGTTTTTTTTGCTTCTTTCATTCGCACATAATATTCCCTACTACTTAAGCTCTTTCCATCTGTGGTTCCAAGTCCACTAATCATAATTGTTCCATTCTTATCTAAGAGTAGAATATTATCATAAATTTCATATGTTTTCATGCTTGATTTAAATCCATTTGCAATTTGATTTTTCATTTGTAAGTCTGTTTTTCCAGTTTGTAAGATATTTAAATAACTATTTATTGATGGGTTATTAGACATATCTTGTCCACTTTTAATTATTAATGATATAGATTCATTAATTGAGGTCATTGCAGATCGTTCCTGTTGCTGTAAACTAGACCTTGCTTCTTTTCTGCTTGAGTTTTGCATTATTACCATTATTGTTGCTCCTGCAGTTAATACAGGAATCAATGCAAATGCTATGAACATTGAAATAAACTTACCTCTTAATTTCATTGATGAGTCCCCCTTTTCATAAGTATTATTTTTATTTAAAATACATTTTAACATCCTTATTATTTTATAAAAAAATTACATTCTTTTACTCTATATCTATATATTTATATCATATATTAGATATTATTGTCAAACAATTCTTTATATTTTGTTATTTTAGTTTAATTTAACTAATTTTTATATAAAAATCAAAGCCCTCACTTTTTACGTGAGGGCAAATTAAAGAATACATATATATAAATTTAAAGACTTTATTTCTGCTGCGGATAATATTTTTTAAAAGCATCTTCATACCCTTCAGGCCTTTGAAATTCTTGAACTTCACTTATAAAAGTTTTTTCACCTTCCTTATGTTTTTCTTTTCTTACTTCTTTGTTCTTTTCATTATTCAAAATAAAACCTCCTGTCTCATTTTCTCTTTGAAAAATGGTAGCCCATAACTTGTTTAACTAATAGCATTTCCAACATTAGAAAAAGCATGCATGAAAAATCAAAAGGATACCCTAGATGGTTCTCTTTGTCGTCTTTCTTCACTTTCCAACATAAAATTTTATTTATAATAAACTTCGCTTAACTTGTTATATCTTTCTCTATTTAATCCCATATCAGAATATCCAATCCTCGAAGCTGATCTAATTTGAATAAGTTTTTTACTTTCATCAAAGTAAAATTCTACATCATCATGATATTTCATTATTCCAGTTGCAAAGACCACATATACATAATTTGTCTCATTTTTAATTATTTTAACATTACCGTAATTTTCAATTGCTTTTATAATTTTATCCTTTGAATCCTTTAAATTCCCTTTAAAATGTAGTGCTTCAACTTTCTTATCTTTTTCTTCTGTTTCAGATGAGACCGCATTAGGTTTGTTTGGCATTTGTGCTAATTTACCATTATTAACCCCTAAATTCTTTGGAGTTAAATTGTTTTTTACCAACATGTAAATTACAATTATTGACATGACGCTTATTACTGCACTTAAAATTTTCACGTTACACCTCTCCTACATCATATTCAAAATTTAACTAGTTATAATTCTATGAGTTCTTTACTAATACCTATAATTTTCAATTTCATCTAATTTTTTCAATAGTTCATCAAATTCCCTCATATACTTCACATATTCATCCATTTTAATTTGCGCTCTACAACTAATTTCTCCAGGAACATTGGAAGCTTCATACTTAAGCTTTTCACCCTTTGAAGTAATATGAATATAAACCTTTCTTTCATCATCTTCATCCTTAACTCTACATAACTGTCCCTGGCTTTCTAATTTGTTTAATATAGGAGTCAAAGTTCCTGTTTTCATCTTTAAATTATTGCTCATATCTTTAAATGATATCTTTTCATGTTCCCATAGAATTAACATAACCAAATATTGTGGATAAGTCAAATTTAAACTATCCAGTATTGGTTTATATAACCTAGTCATAGCCTTAGACACAGAGTATATTTTAAAACAAAGTTGATTACTTAGTTTTAAATTATCTATCTCCATAACCTTAACCTCCTTCATGTCTTAATATTTTGGTATTAAATTTATATTTAAAACTATTTTCTCCTAAATAGTTTTACAAAAGGATTATTTAATATGTTATCTAAATAAACCTTCTTGCTTATCTTAAGTAATATCTCTCCATAAGTAGGATATGGATGTATAACCTTTGTTAATTTTCCGAAATTTATTCCCAACGTCTTTACTACCTGTACCTCAGAAATCATCTCTCCAGCTCTCTCTCCCAAAATGCTAGCTCCAAGTACTTTTCCCTTTTTATCACATATTATTTTAACAAGACCTTCATCATCTTCTTTTGTTTTTGCCCTATCTAAATTTTTATAATCTTGCTCATATACCCTAATTGAATCACCATACTTTTCTCTAGCTTCCTGCTCTGTTAATCCTGCCCTTGCAAGTTCCGGTTCTGAAAATGTACACCAAGCTACATGTGCGTAATCAATCTTCTTCTTTATAGGCAACAATGCATTTTTCACAGCTGTAATTCCTTGCACATTTGCCATATGTGAGAAAAGATATGGACCAGCAACATCTCCTATTGCAAATATACCTTTTGTGCTTGTTTCTAAAAACTTGTTAACCTCTATAGCCTTTTGGTTATATCCAATACTAACTTTTTCTAAATCTAACCCCTTTATATTAGGAACTCTACCAAGGGATACCAAGATTTTGTCCGCATTTATAATTTCAACGATTCCATCTTTAATTACAGACAAGGAAATCTTACCATCTTTTTCTGAAACCTTTTCTGCTTTATATGAAGTATATATCTTAACGCCTTCCAATATAAGCTTTCTCTCTAGGATAGTTACAAGTTTTGGTTCTTCTCTATTTAAAATAGTATCCATCATTTCTACTAATGATACTTTAACGCCTAATCTATTCATAGCCTGTGATAATTCTACCCCTATAGCTCCTCCTCCTAAAACAATTATACTCTCCGGAAGTCTTTTTTCTATGAAAATATTTTCATTTGTAAGATAATTTATATCTTTTAAACCCTCAATGGGTGGCACCATTGGTGATGACCCAGTGGAAATAATTATCTTCTTAGCCTTGATTTTTTCTCCATTAACACTCAAAGTATTTTTATCAATAAATTTTGCAAATCCATTAATATAATCAATGCCATCTCTTTTCAAAACTTCAAGGCTTTCTTCTTCATAAACATTATGAATTACTTTTCTGACTTTTTCTAAAACCTCAGAAGTATCAACCAATAAATCTGAATACTTCTTTGCTACATGTATTTCTTTTGCAATATTTATTAAAGCCTTACTTGGAATGCAACCAGACCAAGTACACTCTCCGCCAGGCTTATTTTTGTCAATTAAAATAACTTTTTTCGAAAATCCTTTTGCAGTGTATGCAGCAGTTAAGCCCCCCGAACCTGCTCCTATTATGGCAATATCATATTCTTTCATTCTAACCCCTCCAGTAAATAAACTATTCGTAAACTAAATCGCATTCGATTAATCTTATAAGATTATTATATATTATAGAATAAATTTGTCAACCATATTTATATTGTTGAAGATACCTTAGCCCCCTAATTTTAGTTTTACTAAAAATATTAAATACTTATATATCGTAATTTAACCATTTTTTAACATCGATTAATTTGTCGTTTTATGTTACAATATGGGAGTTGCATTGCCGAATCTCCTAAATGGAGAACGGGGGATTTCTCATGGGGTGAATCTCTTATTTTAGAGTAGGGTGCCTTTAACCCGAATCCGTCAACTAACCTCGCAGGCTTATAAAGGAGGACTTGTTATTATTAAATTAAATTTGAAAACTACTCTGCTTGCTTTAACCTTAGCTCTAGTTAGTAGTAGCTCCGTATATGCTGCTACATATACAGTTAAATCAGGTGATACATTAGGTGGTATAAGCAAAGCTTATAACACAACTACTAATTATTTAATGAAAAATAATAAATTATCAAACTACAACATATATTCTGGACAAGTACTCACTGTTCCAACTAATACTCATAATGTAGCTCGCGGTGACACTTTATATTTCATAGCAAAAAAATATAATATAACTTTAGATAAATTAAGAATTGCAAATGATAAGTGGGATGATAATATTTATCCTGGGGATGTCTTTAAAATTCCAACTGCTTCAACAAATGTAAAAGCTACACCCCTTAATAGCTCTAAAGTTATCCCCTATTCAAATAGCGATGTAAATCTATTAGCTAGACTAATCAATGCTGAAGCTGGTGGTGAGAGTTATGATACCATGCTTTCTGTAGGAGCTGTAGTTGTAAATAGAGTTCAAAGTTCCCAGTTTCCAAGTAATATTAGTGGAGTAATTAACGAAAAAAGCAATGGCTACTATCAATTTACTCCAGTAATGAATGGAATGATTAATAAAGCTCCAACTGATATAGCAACTAAGGCAGCCTATGAATCACTAAAAGGTTCAGATCCAACTAATGGAGCCTTGTATTTTTTTGAAAATACTGTAACGAATAAGTGGTTAACTTCAAAAACCGTAGCCGCTGTTAAAGGCAACTTAACCTTTGCTTATTAATTTATCTTGAGTATTTTTAAACTAAAAAAACAAACTTCTACTATTTTGTGGAAGTTTGTTTTTTATACCTTTATAATCATTTTTTAATATATGTATTAAAGGTATAATATATATCCTCTTTAAATTGTTGTTTTTCACTTGTTGAATTTTTTTGCCATTGATTATCATTATCTAAATTTGCTAATACTTTATTATGTACATACTCCTTATATATTTTAGTTATGTATGCCTTATCACAATGTGGCATTAATTGAGCATAAATCGATTGACCTCCTATAATGAATATATCTTCCTCATTATACTTTTTCAATTCTTTAAAAAGTTCCTCTAAGGAATAACATAAAATAACACCTTCACAGTTATAACTTCTGTTTTTGGTAAGCACTATATTAACTCTTTGTTCTAATGGCTTTTTATCTGGTAGTGATTCAAGTGTATTCCTACCCATTACAATAACTTTTCCAATGGTTTTTTCTTTGAAGTACTTCATATCTTCAGGTATTTTCACCAACAATTTAGTGTTGTATCCTATTCCCCAATTTAAATCAACTGCTGCTATTAAATTCATTTGTACCTCCTTTAAATCATCAGCTTCTGTGCTGAAATATTAACCACCTCAGAAGGAAATTTGGACTTCCACTAAAGTTTTATCTATAATCATTATAACAAAATATTAATAAGATAATCAAAAAAATAATAAGCATTCTAAACACTATGTAGTGATTAAAATACTTATTTTTTTCTGACTATTAGTCTCTCAAAATTAAACAGAGAATAGGTTACGAGTAATTACAGTAGACATTTTGAAGAATAAATTCTTCTTGTTGCATCGACCGAAGTCTTTGCATCTACTCCCTAGAAAGGAGGTGATCCAGCCGCAGGTTCTCCTACGGCTACCTTGTTACGACTTCACCCCAATCATCAATCCCACCTTCGGCCGCTGGCTCCTTACGGTTACCTCACGGACTTCGGGTGTTACCAACTCTCATGGTGTGACGGGCGGTGTGTACAAGGCCCGGGAACGTATTCACCGCGACATGCTGATTCGCGATTACTAGCAACTCCGGCTTCATGTAGGCGAGTTGCAGCCTACAATCCGAACTGGGATGAGTTTTTGAGTTTGGCTCCACCTTGCGGTCTTGCATCTCTTTGTACTCACCATTGTAGCACGTGTGTAGCCCTAGACATAAGGGGCATGATGATTTGACGTCATCCCCACCTTCCTCCCGGTTAACCCGGGCAGTCTCACTAGAGTGCTCAACTAAATGGTAGCAACTAATGATAAGGGTTGCGCTCGTTGCGGGACTTAACCCAACATCTCACGACACGAGCTGACGACAACCATGCACCACCTGTCACCCTGTCCCGAAGGACTTCGCCCATCTCTGGGTTATGCAGGGGATGTCAAGTCTAGGTAAGGTTCTTCGCGTTGCTTCGAATTAAACCACATGCTCCGCTGCTTGTGCGGGCCCCCGTCAATTCCTTTGAGTTTTAATCTTGCGATCGTACTCCCCAGGCGGAATACTTATTGTGTTAACTGCGGCACCGAGGTTCGACCCCCGACACCTAGTATTCATCGTTTACGGCGTGGACTACCAGGGTATCTAATCCTGTTTGCTCCCCACGCTTTCATGCCTCAGCGTCAGTTACAGTCCAGTAAGTCGCCTTCGCCACTGGTGTTCTTCCTAATCTCTACGCATTTCACCGCTACACTAGGAATTCCACTTACCTCTCCTGCACTCTAGACACCCAGTTTCAAATGCAGCACCCAAGTTAAGCTCGGGTATTTCACATCTGACTTAAATGTCCGCCTACGCATCCTTTACGCCCAGTAAATCCGGACAACGCTTGCCACCTACGTATTACCGCGGCTGCTGGCACGTAGTTAGCCGTGGCTTCCTCCTCTGGTACCGTCATTATCGTCCCAGAAGACAGAACTTTACAACCCGAAGGCCTTCATCATTCACGCGGCGTTGCTGCGTCAGGGTTTCCCCCATTGCGCAATATTCCCCACTGCTGCCTCCCGTAGGAGTCTGGACCGTGTCTCAGTTCCAATGTGGCCGATCACCCTCTCAGGTCGGCTACGCATCGTTGCCTTGGTGGGCCGTTACCTCACCAACTAGCTAATGCGCCGCGGGTCCATCTCAAAGTGGAATTCTCTAAAAGAAAAATCCTTTGATGTTTCAATCATGCGATCAAAACATATTATGCGGTATTAATCTCCCTTTCGGGAGGCTATTCCCCTCTTTGAGGCAGGTTACCCACGTGTTACTCACCCGTCCGCCGCTAATCCACCCCGAAGGGTTTCATCGCTCGACTTGCATGTGTTAGGCACGCCGCCAGCGTTCGTCCTGAGCCAGGATCAAACTCTCAATTTAAAAGTTTACACTTTTTATTTGAAATGAATAATCTGCGCCAACTGTTAAGCTGGTTAGCAAGCTCATTACATACTTTTTAGTCTTACGACTAAAATTACTTTTTTATCTAAAGTAATTAACTGGTCTAACGAAATATTATTTCGCTATTTTACCTATTTCTCTGTTTAATTTTCAAAGACCAATTTAAAATATTTATTCGCCACTGAGTGACTACTCTTTATATTCTATCAGTTAATATTGTATATGTCAACGTTTTTATTAGCTTTTAGATTTTTATAAGTAAAAAGAAGCTAATGTCTTAGCTTCTTTTTATAATTTACAGCCCTTTGCTTTTATAAACTTAGCATAGCAGCCACTTTTTCTTTATCAAAACCCATCATTTCTTCTCCATTTATATTTATTACCGGAACTGATCTATATCCTTTTTTTATAAGTGCCTTTTTTGCTTCTAAATCTTCAGAGATATTATGCTCTATATAATCAATATTGTTTTCTTTAAAAAACTCCATAGCCATATGACAAAATCCACAACTACTACTTGTATAAATCTCAACTTTATTCATAAATAATCTCTCCTTTACTTTCAATTGCTATAACTTAAATCGTATGCAATTAAACTATGATGTTATAATAACATCTTTCTTTTACTAAGTCAATAATAATTATTTATTAATTTGTTTTATTAGTATGCTTCTAAATTTAATAATATATTATAATTTTTTTCTGTTTTATCTTTACATATATTTTCAATAATACTATGATAGTTCTAACACTATGTTTTAGGAGGGAAAACAATTGTTTTATACTCCAGATAACTAAAAGGAAATAAGAGTTTATAACTGTTATTCTCCTCAGATGAATACTAGGGGGTGCCAGATAATAATGAAATTATTAGAAATCATAAATAAAGCAAAAACGCAGCATATATTAAACAAACAGGAAATCATCTCTCTTTTAAAGAGCAATGATGCAGACCAAGAACTATTTAACGCGGCTGATGAAGTTAGAAAAAAATACTTAGGTGATGACGTTCACCTTAGAGGTCTTATTGAATTCACTAATATATGTAAGCGCAATTGTTTTTACTGCGGACTTCGCCACGATAATAAAAAAATAATTAGGTATAGATTAACAGAAGAACAAATTTTAGACTTTGCCACTAAAGCTAAGTCCTTTGGCTATAAAACCATAGTCCTTCAAGGTGGTGAAGATAATTATTACACCAGTGATAAAATTGTAAGAATAATAAAAGGAATAAAAGATTTAGGTTTAGCCCTAACTTTGAGTATAGGTGAAAAAACTTTTGATGAATATAAGGCTTTTAGAGCTGCTGGTGCTGATAGATATCTTCTAAGGATTGAAACAACAGACAAAGAACTATATGAAAAGCTAGATCCAGGTATGAGTCATGAAAGCAGACTGAATTGCTTAAAAATATTAAAAGAATTAGGCTTTGAAGTTGGAACAGGTGTTATGGTTGGGCTTCCAAACCAAACTATAGAATCCTATGCAGATGATATATTATTTTTCAAAGAAATTGATGCTGACATGTTAGGCATAGGGCCTTTTATTCCAAATGAAGACACCCCCCTTGCAAAGGCTAAGGGTAAGGAGTTAACTATGGCACTTAAAGTTATGTCTATAACACGTTTGCTACTACCAGACATTAATATACCTGCAACAACGGCTATGGAGTCCCTAAATAAAAACGGAAGACTAATGGCCCTACAAAGTGGTGCCAATGTTGTTATGCCTAATGTTACAGAAGGCGAATATAGAAAACAATATGCTCTATATCCAGGTAAAATATGTACTGGAGACACTCCTGCTCATTGTCGCGGATGTATAACAGGTAAAATTACCAGTATTGGAAGAAAAGTTTCAACTAATTATGGATTTAGAGGAAATAAACCAACTAATATACATGAACATAAATGATTTTACAATAAAAAAGAGCCCTAGGGCTCTTTTTTTAGCTAAATGTCTTTTTAGCATCTTTTATTGGCTTATTATTAACTGATTCATTTTCTGCATCCACAATTCCAGGTTTATTATGTCTCTTATTTAAATCATGCTGTATATTCATTTTCGTAGGTTTATTTGGCATTAAAAACTCCCCTTTCTAGAATTATATTATCCTAGAAGGCTAGTTTTTATTCTATACTTTTTATATTTGAAATTTTTCCATATTATAGTTTGAACTTCTGTACTATTTCATCTAATTTAATTACAATCTTCTCAAGATTTTCAGCAGTATTTGATATTTCTTCCATAGCACTAGTTTGTTCTTCCATAGATGCAGCTATTTCCTGCGTTGAAGCTGCCGTTTGTTCTGATATTGCCGACATTCCTTCTATAGATTGTAATACCTTATCTTTGTTTTTATCTACATTATTGATATTAAGACCCAATGTATCAATTTGAGTAATCATATTAATAATAGATTTTTCAATACTATCAAAAGATTTTTGTGACAACTCCATGGATGAATTCGCTTCTTTATTAATATTCGTCCCCTTATTTATATTTGTTGTTACTTTGCTAATTTCCCTTTGGATTTCACCAATCATAGTTGTAATTTCATTAGTAGCTTCTGCGGTTTTTTCTGCAAGTTTTCTTACCTCATCAGCAACTACTGCAAATCCCTTCCCAGCTTCTCCAGCTCTAGCTGCTTCTATAGCAGCATTTAATGCTAAAAGATTTGTTTGTTCTGCTACAGCTTGTATAGTGCTTATAATTTCTCCGATGGAATTTGATTTATTTTGGAGCACAGATATATTTTCTACTACTTCTTCATTAGACTTGTTACTTTCCCTAAATCTTTCAGTAAGCACCTTCATAGATTTTAATCCCTCTGCATTTACTAGTTTAGTCTCATTAGAATAATCCTTTAAAATCTCTGAACTCTTCACTGCAGTATTAATTTCTTCTGCAAGATTTGACAAATCCTTAGCACCACTTTGCGCATCTTGTACTTGATTTGTTGCTCCCTTTGCTAGTTCCTCAATTGCCACGGATACTGCTTCTATAGATTGGACAGTTTCATCCGTAGCAACAGCCATACCTTTTGAATATTGAAGAACCTCCTGAGAATTATCTCGTAAATTAATAGTGATTGCTCTGAGTGCACTCCTTAAATCAGCAACTGCTTGTGCAATAATTCCTGTTTCATCCTTATATTTTAAAATTCCTTCATAACTTTTGTCATAAGCTAAATCAAGTTTTGCTGTCTTGTCCACTAGCTTACTTATAAGCAATATAGGATTAGATATTTTTTTACTGAAATAAAATGAAATAATTACAGATAATCCAACAACAACTATAACTAAAACCATAAAATTAATTACACTTTCATAAAAAGCTTTTTGCAAACCCGCTTTTTCTCCTGCAATAAATTTGTCCATATCATCAACGTAATTTCCTGTACCTATAACCCAATTAAAAGCTTTAAACTCCTTACTGTATGCTCTCTTTGGAGATGCTACTTCTTCCCCTTTTTTAGGAAACCAATAATCTGTATAGCCGCCTCCGTCTTTTAATCCATTTCCTATAATTTCTTTGATTATATATTTCCCTTTTACGTCCTTTAACTCATATCTATTTTTACCTTCAGCTTCCCCACCAAGAAGTACCACATTTACTCCTTCAACGGTATCTATCCAAAAATATCCACCTTCACCATATTTCATTTCACGTGTTAAATCAGCACCAAGTTTTTTAGCTGCTTCTAATGTGATTTCTCCACCCTCATATTTCTTATTAATCACCTCTAACATAGTTATAACATTTTCTACTCCGTTTTTAATTTTTTCATCATAATCTTTCCTAACAGTTACATCAATTGTTGTAACCGTATTCTTGCTAAGCAGGGACATTCTATAGGTTGCCATTCCTCCGATTAATAGTGCTGTTAATAGTACAACTAAAATATTTAAAGCTATTATTTTAGTACCTATTTTTTTCATCTAAAATCACTCCCATTTCTTTAGTATGTTTTTTTCATTTATATTAATATTTTTACATTTTTTTCTTTGTGTATTTGTTTATTCCTCGCATAATTACATATGTAAAATAATTCCTTATTCGTTAGCTATTAGCTTATAATTTTTATATACTAGATATTACATACTTAACACTCCCTCTCTCTAATCTACTTATTTAGTCAACTATTCCAACTAAATAAGGGGCTTTTTAAAAATAGGAATAATTTCTACTTTTTAAAAGCCCCTTCTCTACTAACAAATATTATTCGCAGTTTTATATTATATTAAAAGCATATCTATGCTTTTATCTATATTTTAATGAATTTTATCTGTTATTATTATTATTGAACATTAATCAAAGGCAATATTAATTTCAATTGGGATATTGTCAACAATAAGGCTAACACATAAAACTGTATCAGTATTCATCTTTGCTTCAAAATCACTTCCATGCATTAATGTTGGGGTTGAAATGTTAATAGTTGTTCCATTTTCAGCAAAATTGGTACTAGCATTTGCAGTGAGCATATTTGAAAGCTCCGATAAAGCACTTTGTGCCATATCATCTAGTTCAGGAACAGGCATACCCATCATCATTACTGATGCAATTTGTTTTGCACTTTCATCCGTTAGTGAATAAATAATATTTCCTTTAATATCCCCCACTATACCTAAGATAATCATTACCCCTAAACTTTTAATACTTTTTCCTTTAACACTAACCCCCTGCTTTTTAACCTCTTTAAACCCAAGCTGAGGCATTACATTCAAAAATGAATCTATAAATGGATTTACAAGATTTACATCCATTCATTAGCCCCCCTTTTAAATCCTACATTTAAACTTATCTCTCCAAAAATCGTTTGTGCAATTATGGATTTAGCATCAAGTATTGTTCTAGATACATTCAGAGAAGTTCCGTGGAATATAGTTGGTGGAGCTACCCTAAACCCAAAAACACTATTTTTACGATTTAATAAGGAGCAAGCATTTCCTGAAATAATATTAGCGAATTCACCCATCATCGCTAAGGATTCTTCCGTGTTCTTCATTTCTCTTTTCAAGGCACACTTAGTCATAGCCTCAGCAGTTTCATAAGATAAATCGAGAATCATACTACCACAATATTTTCCTATGATTCCCACAACAATAGAGATACCTCTTGATGCTTGTGTTCCATTTGCTGTAACTTCTTTTTCAAAAGCTGGAGCTTCTTTTACTATTCTATTCATATTGTCAGAAAATACTTCTTTAAACACATTAAAATATATTTCTTCTAAATCATCAAATAATTTTTCATCCACCATGGCCCTTTGTATGGCTGTTGCAATTTCATCAGGCTGTACAGGTTTTTGAACATATCCTGACACCTTATTTTCTCTAGCTTCCGTTACAATTTCATCATCCATCATTGAGCTAACAATAATCACTTTTATATTAGGGTCTATTTTATGAATCGCTCTAGTACATTCTAATCCGTCAGTTCCTGGCATGGTCATATCCATAGTTACCAAATCTGGTCTTTTAGATTCAACCACTTCTATTGTTTCTTGTAGTGAACTAGCATTTCCAATTACCTCAAAACCCTTTTCCGTTAAAATTTCAGTAATGATACTTATTGAAAAAGGTGAATCATCTACAACCACAATTTTAATTTTTCCCATTTTTACACCAACCTTTGTTTTATTATATATTTTTAAAAAAAAAATGAATATAAATACTATTTAACTTTTAATTAACTAAATATGTATTTTTTTGTAATATAAATCTATTTTAATTACATTATACACGAAAAACCACAAATATTCACCACCAATTTACCTAATATTCTAAATTAATCTAGATTTTTTTTTTACAGTCACATTTAGTAGTATTTTCGAAAAATTCCTACTATAGTATGTGGTTTTCTCAAAAATAGTTTTTCTGTATAGTTATTTTAAATAGATAACAGCTAATCAATATAAAAATCCTATTAGACTTCACAATATAGAAATTCTATAATTAAAGTGTTATAGAATAACTTTTAAAGACTATTAACGACTTCAGAAGGAAAGTCTCCTTCTGAAGTCGTTAATATTACAGCATCGCAGATGATGATTTAAGGAGGATTACGCACTATGAATGACTTACCTAAAATATTCAATGAATTCAATGAAGCAAGACAAAAGGGGTTTGTTGATGTAAAAAATTTAAAAGATGATGGAAAAAAAATAGTAGGAACTTATTGCACATACAGTCCCTGGGAACTTATTATGGCTGCCGGTGCTATTCCTATTTCACTTTGTAGCATGAGTGACGAACCTATTGCCGAAGCTGAAAAGCATCTTCCGAAAAATTTATGTCCACTTATTAAATCAAGCTACGGTTTTGGTTTAACAGATAAATGTCCATATTTTTATTTTTCAGATATGATAGTTGGAGAAACTACTTGTGATGGAAAGAAAAAAATGTATGAGTATCTAGGAAAAATTAAACCAATGCACGTAATGCAATTACCTCAAACTAACAAGGGCGAGGCTGCCTTTAATGCTTGGAAACATGAAATGATTTTATTTAAAGAGAGATTAGAAAGTGAATTTGGAGTAGACATCACGCAGGAAAAGCTCAAGGAAGCCATTAATCTTAGAAATAGAGAAAGAAAAGCACTAATAGATTTTTATGAACTAGGGAAAATGTGCCCACCTCCTATTACTGGAACCGAAATGCTTCAAGTATTATATGGGGCTACATTTAAAACAGATAAAGAAGCCCACATAAAAACGCTTACAAAGTTCACCCAAGATATAAAAGAAGATTATGAAAATGGAAATAAAAAAGTAAGTGAAAGCAGAAAAAGGATATTAATTACTGGTTGTCCTTTAGGTGGGGCTACTGAGAAAATCATTAAACTCATAGAGGAGAATGACGGTGTAGTTGTTTGTTATGAAAACTGTACAGGAATAAAAGCAAATCAAGAATTAGTAGATGAAAGTATAGATCCAATAGATGCACTTACTAAAAAATATTTAAATATACCTTGTTCATGTATGAGTCCTAATGATGGCAGAATAAGGTCTCTTTCAACTTTAGTAGATGAATACAAAGTAGATGGTGTAATAGATGTAATTCTACAGGCCTGTCATACTTATAGTGTGGAAAGTTATTCAATCAATAAATTTATGAAAGAAGAAAAACATACTCCATATATGAGTTTAGAAACAGATTATTCTCAAAATGATGTAGGACAACTTAAAACAAGAATTGCTGCATTTATTGAGATGCTATAATTTATAAACTTATATAAACAAATTAAAAAGAACTGCTCATATCTAAAGCAGTTCTTTTTAGTTGTATAAAATACTATATAACTTACTAATCTCATCAATCATTATAGAATATTAACGAATGAAATTCATGAATATTTTATCTTCTCTCTCAGGTGCTTTAATGTTTTCTTTTCCATTTTCAACCAATTTTATAAGCCATGCCATATTTTTCCCTAGCACTCTCATAATTTGAACACCTTCTTCATCTTGCAATGCATCTCCTGGTCTTGTGCCATTAATTACATTCCAATAATTTGAAGTTGGCATTAACATTTCCGAATAATTAATAAAATTATTTAGCTGATTAAAAGTTGGAATCCCGCCTGCACGCCTTACAGCAACAACAGATGCACCAACCTTATGTCTTAACATTCCATTATTATTACCTGCAACATAAAAGGCTCTATCTAAAAATGATTTCATAGTTCCTCCCATGGACGAATAATGCACAGGGGACCCTAAAATTATTCCATTTGATCCCTTCATTTTTTGAATCCAATCATTAACATCATCATCTGGAAGCACACATTTCTCATTTTTATTTTTTGCACATTTATTACAAGCAATACATCCTCTAATTGACTTGTTACCTACATGAATGATTTCTGTTTCTATTCCTTCTTTTTCAAGTTCACTTAAAACCATTTTTATTGCAAAATAAGTATTTCCCTCTTTATTTGGACTTCCGTTAAATGCTACAACTTTCATTTATTATACCTCCTAATTATACCCTTTTATATAAATTGACCTCTGACTGGCTTTGCTTTAACTCTCCAAATTTTGGTACAATACTAGTAAAATGTTCTGAATTATTGTGAAGATTAATTGCTTCACTATTTTCCCATTCTTCTATGAAGGTTAATATATTACAATTATTAGAATCCTCATATAAGTTGTAAGATATACACCCACTTTCTTTTCTACTTTCATTTATAAGTTTTTCTGCTAAAAGTTTGAATTCTTCTGTTTTGCCTTGTTTTATTGAATTTTTTGCAACTATAGTTATCATTTTAATTCCCACACTCCTTTGTTTTTTGCTAAATTAATCACACTTACACTAAATAGTATACGCTATGAAAATATATGTAACAAGTACGCACTTATTTGTAAGGTAACTTACCAAAAGGTATGAATTGTTGCATTTACAAAGATTTTCAACATTTTTCCCCAATCAAATTGATACTATAACCACCATAGTATATAATAGTATTTATTTATGATGTTTTTAAATCATAAATCTTTCATAGGTAGGTGTATATATGATCATACATAATGGTAAAAAATACGTTTGTAATATAGATCTTGGAATGGAATTAATTCGTGGTAAATGGAAAGCGGTTATCTTATGTCATCTAAATGATGGTCCAAAGCGATTTTTAGAACTTCAAAGAATAACTTGCGGTGTTAGTCAGAAAGTTCTTAATGAAAAATTACGAGAATTAGAACGAGATGGATTAATTAGGAAAATAATCTATGCTGAAGTTCCACCTAGAGTTGAGTTTCTACTAACTGAAATAGGTGAATACCTTTTTCCAGCCTTAGAAATGATTCAAGATTGGTCAATTAAATATTTTCCTAATGAAAATTAATTGCAAATGGACACTAGTTAAACAAATTATAGCCTCTCCTATTTAGGAAGGCTATAATTTTAAAATGTATTAACTAATTGCATAAAAAGTGTTAATTTATTTAATGCATTTTCAATGGCCTTTAAATATGCTTTGAAAGTTACTGTTGCCCACGAAATAACATCTACATTAGTATTTTATTTTTCTATAACTTTACTTAGCATAGCATTAGTAACCTCAGGTTTTGGGATGGAAACATCCTTAGTCACATATAATTTAATTATTTTATGACCTTTAATTGTTATATTCATCTCATTTGTCCATCTTCCAGCATTACATTTTCCATTGTATATTCCATCACTTAATGATAACAAATTCACATCATTAATAACTAGGTTTACTCCCGATTTAAGTCCACGGGTAAGAACAAAGTTTAAAAATGGAAAAGAACTGCTCAGCTTAAGCAGTTCTTTTCCATTTTATAAAATACTGTATAACTTACTAACCTTTTCAAGCATTATAGAATATTCACTATACTTTTCACTAGGAGTATATTTATCAATAGATTCCTCAAATTCAATGATTTTTTCTTCTAGTTGTATAATTTCATTTTCTACATTCCCTGTATTTGTAGTATCATCTTTATTTTTTACCTCACAATTTGGGGGAGCTTTGATATTCCCTTGTTTTTTACTATTTGGTCCCACTGATTTAATATCTCTTGATTCAGCCCCTAACTTTAATTTTTTACTATTTTTATAAAAGTCATAATTTCCATTATAAGAAATAATCTTACCTTCTGATGTAACTTCTAGTATTCTGTTAACACAGTTATTTAGATAATACCTATCATGAGATATAGCAATAACAGTCCCCTTAAATTCCACAATAGCCTTTTCTACGGCTTCTCTTGCCTGAATATCTAAATGATTAGTTGGTTCATCTAATATCAGACAGTCAGAATTTTCTAATATTATGCAAGATAAATATAGCCTTAGCTTTTCTCCACCACTTAAAACTTTTATTTTCTTATATAAGTCCTCTCCATAAAATTTAAAAGGGCTTAGATGTTCTCTTACTAAATTCAGATTCATTTCTTTCCTAGACAATATTTCCTCCAGTATAGTTCTCTCTTCATCTTGAAAATTAATATCCTGACTTAAATATGAATACTTAACCCATTCTCCAATTCTCACAAAACCCTTATAATCACTATCCTCCCCTAAAATAATTCTAATCAAGGTAGTTTTACCACATCCATTGGCACCAATTATTCCTATACGTTCTCCCCCTCTTATATGAAAATTAGCTCCATTAAATAAAGAAACAGCTCCAAATGATTTTTCTAATCCTTCTGCCCATACTATATCTTTGCTAACCTTCTTTAATTCCTTAAACTTTAGTTTTATTCCATCATCTCTCTTAAGATGTTCCCTTTCTTTTAAAATTTGTATATCTTTCTTAAGTTCTTCATTTATACGAACAACTGTCTTATTCCTACTTTTAGCAGCTCTGATTTTCCCCTTGTTTTTAAGTTCATCATTTACTCTATTTATATTTTTCATTTTCCAATTTAAAGTTTTTTGTTCCTTTAACGCATAGGCTCTAAGAATGTCTTTTTGCTGAATAAAATTCGAGTAACTGCAACTTTTTTCTATTATAGTTCCTTCCTGAAGTTCAGCAATTCTTGTTGAAACACCCTCTAAAAAATATCTGTCATGGGACACAAAAAGTACTCCACCTTCGAACTTTTTAAGAAATTCTTCTAACCACTCCAGTGCATTAATATCAAGATGATTAGTTGGCTCATCTAATATAATTAAATCTGGTTCCGTTAATATCATTCTTGCAATAAGCACTCTCATCTTTTCTCCTCCGCTTAAATTAATTAAAGGAATTGATAAGACCTCTTTTCTTAATCCAAGCCCCATTAAAATCTTAGTAATTTTCTTCTCAATGATATATCCATCTATAGCCTCATATTCTGATAAAGCAATAGAATAACTATTCATTAGCCGGTGATATTTTTCGCTGTTATAAATTACTGACCCCATATCTTTTTCAATTGTCCGCATTTTATTTTCAAGTTGTATTACTTTCTCATAATACAATGCTGTGTTTCTTTGCTCTTCATCTCTTATTTCAAACATGTCTTGTGACAGATATGCCATTCTTATATTTTTCGCTACAATTACCTTTCCACTATCACAGTTTTCTTGCCCAGTCGCTATCCGAAGTAGCGTTGTTTTTCCTGATCCATTTGCTCCAATAAGTGCCACTTTTTCGCCTCTTTCAATTCTTAGATTAACATCCTTTAACACCCCTTGATTTTTATACTCTTTCCTAATGTTTTCAAATACTAATAAACTCATATTTTTCTCCTCCATTTTTATAATATTTTTTTGTAAAACAAAAGACCGCAAAGTAAAATACACCTGCGGTCTTTTATAGGTATACAAGCTGAAAATAAAATTCCAACTTACATATCTATTGGAAAGGAACAAATTCTAGAAAATTCATTCCCCTTTATAGCTTTGTAATCTTAATTTAGAAATACAAAACTATAGCCCAATATCAATTAAATTTTAACAACATAAAATTGTATAAAATAAAATTAAAAAGCCGCGGTATGGCTATGCCATCCGCAGCTAAATTTACACGCTAATAAAATTGAGTATGACAAAAAACATCAAACACAAAAGCGTACTTAATTACCAGATAAAGATGCCTTAAATTAAACATAACAAAATAAAGATATACATCCAGATTTCTAAAAATGGACATAACTATCCAGTGAAAATATATATTGATTTAAAAATTCACTTTAATTTATTATATTCCAGCATCGGCTATTTCTGGTAATCAGCTCCGGACAAAGTATAACCGATATTAACTTAAGATTTTTTTTACTTAAGCTATCCTTGTACGGAGCAAGTACCACTAACTAATGCCGGCACGATAGGTAAACATATATTCATAATAGTACCTCCTGCACTGGCTATTTTATACAATTTTTTGTTATAATATTATTTTATATCATATTTTACATTTTGTAAATAGTTTTTCATTATTTTACATAATAGAATTTAATCTAACTACACTCTAACTTCATTAGTGATGAAGCTATTACATTATAGACTCCATCATCATTATTGCTTTCTGCAACAAAGTTAGCATGTTTCTTTACATCTTCTGGAGCATTCTGCATAGCATAGCTATGGTGCGCTGCTTTAAACATAGTCAAATCGTTATAATAATCTCCAAAAACCATAGTATTTTTTTTACTTATGTTGAATCTTTCTTGAAGTATTTTTATAGCTTTTCCCTTACTTATGCCCTTATTCATTATATCTATCCACTTGTCCCCGGATACAACAAATTCAAGCTTATCATTCAAATTTTCCTTTAGGTAATCAATTATAGATGAATTTACACCATGAGCCATATAATAAGTAATCTTGTATATGGGAGTTTTTATTTCACTAAAAGATTTTACTATTACTGCAGTCACTTTAAAAGATATAAATGTATTCAACATATCTTCTGATGGATTTACTATATATGCCTCGTTTTCTCCAGCTAAGAATAGTTCCTCACCTAGCTTGGGGTTTAAATTTATTACATGGTTTATTTCTTCTTTATTAATACTGTTTTCATATAGCGCCTTCCCCTTGTTGTTCTTAACAATAGCTCCATTATGAGCAATGAATATCATATCCGTATTTACCTTTTCGAAGTTTTTTTGCAGTTGAGAGTAAAACCTACCACTGGCTGCTACAAATTTTATATCCTTTTCATTCAGCCTATTAATTAAATCAAATATTTTTTCGTTTATATTTCCATTATCATTTAATAATGTACCATCCATATCAGTTGCAATGAGTTTTATCATAATTATTTTCTCCTTTGTTTATCCTCATACATTTTTTCATCTGCAATTTTTATTAATTCTTCAAAAATAACTCCATCACTAGGAAATAATGAATAACCAATGCTTATTCCACTATTTTTCTCAGGTAATATTCCAGAGACTGCTTGTTTTATTTTTAGAATGATTAGTTCTAACTCTGAAATATCTATATATTCTAAAAATATAACAAATTCATCCCCACCCATTCTAGCTATATGACCTTTTAAACCTATTGCATCTGTCATTATTTTAGTAGTACTATTAATATACTTGTCTCCAGCTAAATGTCCCAAGCTATCATTTATTTTCTTCATTCCATTAAGATCACAAACAATAACAGCAAAAGGATTTTTTGCTTTAATAAGCATACTATATTCTTTTTCCATTCCATTTCTGTTTAGTACTCCTGTCATGGAGTCAGTTAATGCAATTTTTTTAAATTGATTAATCATTTTCTTGGTGTAATTACTCCATAATATTACACCTGCTACGTAAATAACCGATCCCAATGTAAAACATATTCTCACTAATATGTGAATAAATTTATAGTTTTTGATTAAACCAACAATATCGAAAAAAGTAGCAATAATAAGTAAGCTAAGTCCTCCAATTAATACAACAAATGCATATGTTCTAATTTTCCAATTTTGTTTTGTAAAAACCGACAATCTTATCATATAAAATAGAAGAATTAGAGCCACTAAAAAAACAACTACTTTTTGAACATCTAACATAAATTACCTCCTTCATGAAAATTTCATTGTCAATAATTGTAATATTAAAAATATGTTAGTTGACAATTGTAAAATAATAAAAATGAGCTATAAACGAACTAATGTCCATTTATAGCTCATTACACCCTTTTGATTTTCATGAAAAAGGTATCTTGATTATATCATTATCTTACATACATTGTTTGTAAATTCTACTGGGTCATTAATTGGAAGTCCCTCGATAAGCAATGCTTGATTGTATAATATATTTGTATACAAACCAAACTTATCTTTATCATTTTCAAAAGACTCTTTAAGAGCTTTAAACATATCATGGTTTATATTTATTTCTAAAACCTTGTCTGCTTTTATATTTTCGCTGTTAGGCATAGCATTTAATACTTTTTCCATTTCTATTGTAAGGTCACCATCATTTGATAAACATACTGGATAGTTCTTAAGTCTCTTTGATGCCCTAACATCTTTAACCTTATCTGATAAAAGTTTTTTCATATTTTCAAATAATTCTTTACTTTCTTTGTCATCAGTTTTAGTAGCATCTTCTTTTTCTTCTGCTTCTATACCTAAGTCACCACTCGATACAGATTTAAACTCTTTTTCTTTATATGCCATTATCATTCTTATTGCAAATTCATCTACATCATCCGTAAAGTATAGAATTTCAAATCCTTTATCTGATACCATTTCAATTTGTGGTAATTTTTCTATTCGCTCGTTTGATTCTCCCGCAGCATAATAAATGTATTTCTGATCTTCTGGCATTCTAGAAACATATTCATCTAAAGTAACCATTTTCTTCTCTTTTGATGAATAGAATAGTAATAAGTCTTGTAAAACTTCTTTATTACTTCCAAAATCGCTATAAATACCATACTTTAATTGTCTTCCGAAAGATTTATAGAATTCATCATATTTTTCTCTTTCATTTTTCAATAAATTGTCTAACTCACCCTTAATTTTAGTTTTTATGTTTTTAGCAATAAGTTTCAGCTGTCTATCATGTTGTAATACCTCTCTTGATATATTAAGTGACAAGTCCTCTGAATCCACTATTCCTTTTACAAAACTAAAATAATCAGGCAATAAATCTGCACACTTATTCATAATTAGGACGCCGCTTGAATATAACTCTAGGCCCTTTTCATATTCTTTTGTATAGAAATCATAAGGTGTTTTTTCTGGGATATACAAAATTGCGTTATAACTTATAGCTCCATCAACACTTATGTGAATATGCTTTGTTGGTTTATCAAAACCATAATGCTTTTCGGCATAAAAGTTGTTATAATCCTCATCTGTAAGTTCACTTTTGTTTTTTCTCCATATAGGAACCATACTGTTTACAGTTTTTTCCACCATAAAGTCCTCATGTTCTGTTTCACTACCTTCTTTAAGTCTTGATTCACTTACCTCCATTTTAATTGGATATCTAATAAAATCAGAATATTTCTTTATAATGGATTTTATTCCGTGTTCCTCAAGGTATTCATCAAAGTTTTCATCTTCTGTATTTTCTTTTATCTTAAGTGTAATTTCTGTACCAACAGAGTCTTTTGTGCAAGGTTCTATTGTATAACCATCTGCACCATTAGATTCCCACTTGTGCGCCTCATCACTACCTAAAACTTTACTTATAACAGTAATATTATCAGCTACCATAAACGCAGAATAGAATCCTACTCCAAACTGTCCAATTATATCATACCCATCTTTTATTTCATTTTCTTTTTTAAATGCCAAAGATCCACTCTTAGCTATAACTCCAAGGTTATCACTAAGTTCATCTTCTGACATTCCAATACCTGTATCAGAAATTTTTAATATCCTATTTTCCTTATCACTTGCTATTGTAATATAGTAGTTTTCTTTATCGAAAGTTAGCGTTTCATCTGTTAATGTCTTATAATAAATTTTATCAATAGCATCACTTGAATTAGAAATAAGTTCTCTCAAAAAAATATCCCTATGAGTATATATTGAATTTACCATCATATCCAGAATTCTTTTAGACTCTGTTTTAAACTGTTTCTTTTCCAATTAAAATATCCCCTTTCATAACAAATCCTCTTGTTTTTTATTTGTTAGCACTCAGTATGATTGAGTGCTAATTATACTTATAAAATACACCATTTCTTATGATTTGTCAATATACTATTTACCATTTATATCTCTTTTTCAATTTTTAAGCTTCCCTACCTTGACCCATTTTGTATCTTCAGGTGCTTACTTTATAAGTGCATATATACATCATCAATATACTTATTATTAAAATTCAAATTATGAAATTTATAATTTATGCATAATATGTAGAATAAACGATTATTTTATGATTTTATTATTAATCAAATTATAAAGTTTCATTAATTTACAACGAAATATTATATAATGGCATAACCAAAGTCTGTTTTTGTCTAAATTATATAAATATAGGGGGAACAAATGAAAAAATTAACAGTTAAACACAAATTAATTTCAGCATTTACATTTTTATTAATGGTAGTATTAGGCACGGGTATATACTCAATGCAAACCCTTAAAGATGTGAATGATATGTCAACGTTAATAGCAACAAGTAGTATTCCAGGAATTCAGTATTCAAGTGCTGCTAATACCTTGACATCTAATTATAGAATTTTAGAGTTTGAGCATATTATAGCTACATCTAATGAAGAAATGAAGGAAATAGAAAAATCAATGGATGAAAAAAATAATCAAATAAATAAGAACTTAATTGAATATGAAAAAACTATTGTAACTAATGATGATAGGGAAATGTATAACACGGTAAAAAATGAATGGCCTAAATATTTAGAAATTCATAAAAAAGTAATAGCATTAAGTACCCAATTAAAAACACAAGAAGCAGTAAAAATAATGCACATTGAAGGTGAGCAAGCTTTTGATACAGCAAGTAATTCACTTATAAAATTAGTGGACTATAATAATAAAGATGCAAAAGATGTATCTGCTAAATGTGATATTGCATATGCAAATTCTAGAAATACCCTTATAGTAATTAATTTAATATCAATTTTACTGGCTGCAGTTGGAGCGACTTTAATAATAAGAAGCATTATTAAACCTATAAACATTTTGAAAAATGAAATGGAAACATTGGCAAGTAAAGGTGGAGATTTAACTCAAGAAATCAAAATTTCATCTAAAGATGAATTAGGTGTACTTGCAGCTTCCATAAATAAGTTTTTAGCGAATTTAAGAACTATAATGATTGAAGTAAATGAAACTACAGTATATACAGTTGAAACCGTAGATATGATTAGCAAGAACATGGTTGATTTAAATGTACAAATAGAGGATGTATTCGCTACTACTGAGGAACTAGCTGCGGGTATGGAAGAAACCGCTGCATCTACAGAAGAAATAAGTGCAACAGTTAATGAAGTTAATTTAGTTGTTGGTTCTTTATCAAATAAAGCTAGAGATGGGGAAGTATCTTCTAAAGAAATAAACGGTAGAGCCGTAGCCTTAAAAAATAATGCACTAACTTCACAACAAGAAACTCACAAAATGTATCTTAATACAAAAACTAAATTAGAAAAAGCAATTGAAGAGTCAAAGATAGTAGCGGAAATAAATGTACTTTCAGATATAATACTTCAAATATCTGCTCAAACTAATTTATTAGCACTTAACGCAGCTATTGAAGCAGCTCGTGCAGGGGAAGCAGGTAAAGGTTTCTCAGTAGTTGCTGATGAAATAAGACAATTAGCAGAACAATCAAATAATACAGTAGTAAAAATACAAAAGGTTACAGGTACGGTAACATCAACAGTTTCTAATCTTTCAAATGGTTCTATAGAAATATTAAACTTTATGGATACAAAGGTTTTAAAGGACTATGAATCTTTAGTAGACACAGGAGATAAATATAGCACTGATGCTAATTTTGTAAATTCTTTAGTCCGTGATTTTAACTCAAGTACACTGGAACTCGCAGAGTCAATTGATGTTATAGTTAGTACAATTGATGGAATAACCGGTGCAGCAACTGAAGGTGCTCAAGGTACCGTAAATATAACAGAAAAGCTTACAGATGTTGTTAAAAAATCAAATGAAGTAATAGATGAAACAAAATTTGCTAAAGAAAATTCAGATAAACTTTTAAGTATTTTATCCAAATTTAAAGTTTAGGTGTGAACTTTGCTAGCATCTAGGAGAACTTACAGAGGCAATGAATGTTTTTTTGAAGAAAATTAGAGTTTTTTGTAAAAATACAGTTAAAATGGATTCACACTTAAGTGAACTTTAAGAGAATATAAAGATTATTGATGTTTTATGGAAAAAATGATAGAATAAAGAATATTCTAAAAATGCTGATAAATTAGAAGGGGGAATCTTTATGAAAAAGGATAAGAAAAATTTTTCTATTGGACTTAAGGCGAACATCATAACTTCGGGTATTCTTTTAATTTCACTTTCATTGTTAACTGCGCTTTCTGTTTACACAATAAATAAAGAATTACTAAGAAACATGCAAGCAGATGGATTATCTTTGGTAAAACAGTTTGAACGCCAGATAGAAATGAGCAATAAAACTGTGGTAGCTCTAGATCAACAATTAGACGAAAAATTAAAGTCGGTAGCCTATTCTTTGGCTGGAAACAATAATATATCTAATGCATATCTAACCGAACTGGTGGAAAAAATAGGAGTAGCAGAAATAGATGTTACTGGACCAAATCGAAAAATAATATATTCTAATTTAGCAGAAAATTTAGGTTGGGCTTATCCAGAAGATCATCCCACCGATCCATTATTCAAAGGTACAAAAAAAGAAATTATTGAAGCTGTTAGGCAAAGTAAAACAGACAAAAAATACTATAAATATGGAGAAATTAGCTTGAAAAATGGCGGTATAATACAAGTTGGAATATCCGCCGATGCAATAGAAAAAGCAAAAGCCGAAATTCATATTCAAGCAATTGTTAATGAAATTGCAAAGGATTCCAATGTTGTATATGCTTGCGTCATTGGGAAAGATTTGAAATCACTTGCCCATAGTAACCCTAAAAGAATTGGGATTGTATTGGATGACATTGGAAGTAAAACTGCGGCAGTAGATGAGAAGACCTTTACAAACACTTTTTTATATCCTGGTACGAATATACTTGCATATGATATAGCCATTCCTCTGTACCAAAATGGTACACATATTGGTGCCGTGGATGTTGGATTGTCAATGGAAAATTTGAATATTGCAAAGAAAAAAATGATTTTGCAAGCAGTAGCTCTTGCTGCATTATTCTTTATAATTGGGACATTGTGTCTTTCATTTTTAATACGCAATATGGTTCGCCCTATTCAAACTTTAGTAAAGACAGCGAAAAAAATTTCCGAGGGTAATTTGGAACAAGTTATTATGGTGCAAAATAATGATGAAGTTGGAGTTTTGGCTACAAGTTTTAATAACATGATATTAAATTTAAAGAAAATGATTAACAGAATACAAACAGCTACCTCCTCTGTATCAGAGTATTCCAACGAAATTATAGTAGCTTTCGAAAGTGCAACAGCATTTTCTGAAGAAATCTCTGCAACCGCTCAAAATATGAGTGAAGGTGCTAAAGTTCAAGTTAGAGAAACTGGTGACATTACAAAGCATATTAAAGACGTAATAGAAAACATAAATACAGTAAAAGATGAGGTTATGTATGCTGTTATCAATTCAGATGAAACTAGCAAACTAGTTACTGGTGGTAATATAAAAATACAATATATGTCAAAGCAAATGAATAAAATTAGACATAGTGTTAATTTAAGCTCTGATGCCATATATGCATTGGAATCTATTTCTAATGAAATCGGAAGTATAGTTGAAATTATAAATGGAATTGCAAGACAAACTAATTTATTAGCACTAAATGCTTCTATTGAAGCAGCTCGAGCAGGAGAGTCTGGAAAAGGTTTTGCTGTAGTTGCAGATGAAGTTAGAAAATTAGCGGAAGAATCTATAAAATCAGCAGATGGAATTAAGAACTTGGTAGGAAAAACCCAAGAGAATACAAAAAAAGCACTTACATCTATTCAAAATGGAAATGAAGATGTGGAAACAGGAGAAACTGCTGTAAAAGAGGTAGAGGCCTTTATGCAAAATGTATTAGAAGCTTCTATTATTAGTAAAAATAAGTTAGACAGTGCAAATGATAAATTAACCAAAATACAAGGAAATACTAATAAAATTTATCATAATATAGATCAAATTCAAGAGATTGCAGATCAATCCTCCACTAATATCTTTGAAATAGCAGAATCTATTCAAAAAGAATCAGCATCTATTGAACAAATTTCGGATACATCTCAAAAATTAATGAAAATGATTTATGAATTAAATGATGTTGTAAATCAGTTTACTTCAGGAGATGCTTAGCATAGTCGAACATTTGGAGTTTTAAAAAACTTTGCTTTTTAAAAACACCCCAATAATTCAAAAGATATCTTTTGAGTTATTGGGGTGTTTTTTAACAATACTCTTAGATTAAATTATTTAAATGCTAGATAATTTAACTTTTATCTTAGTGTATACCTGCAATATCTTTCTTATTTTGCTTTTTATTGCATATCTTTTCCCGTCTTTTTTCAAGTTCGGTAGCTACATCCTCTACTTTTACACCCTGTAGCACCATAAGTACTAGGGTATGATATAATAAATCTGATATTTCTGAAACTATTTCTTTATGGTCATTGTTCTTGCTACTAATTAAAACTTCTGCACTTTCCTCTCCTATTTTTTTAAGGATTTTATCCAAACCTTCCTCGAAAAGATAACTTGTGTAAGAGCCTTCTATAGGATTTTCTTTTCTTTCTTCAATGATTTTATAAAGTTCCTGTACTACGTTTATTTCATTCATTTTTATTCTCCTTCTCTGCTTATTTTAACATCTTTATTTTTGATATTGTTTCTGCCTATATATACCTTACTATTCCAAATTTCCCTGTAAAAACAAGTTTTACTTCCAGTATGGCAAGCTACTCCAATTTGCTCTACTATTATAAGAATTGTATCTCCATCACAATCAATGCTAATATTTTTTACATATTGAAAATGTCCTGATGTTTCTCCTTTGTTCCACAACTTATTTCTAGATCTACTAAAGAACCAAGTTGTTCCAGTTTCAATAGTTTTTTTGAAGGATTCCTCATTCATGTAGGCAAGCATTAAAACTTTTCCGGTGATATACTCCTGCACTATTGCAGGTACTAGTCCATTATTAAATTGAATTTCAAGTATGTCATTCACAAGTTCACCACATTTCTTTATTTTTTTAAGTATCATTAAAATAAATAACAAATCTGTATACTAATTTACTTTCATGTGTCTAGACCCTAATTTGTACACCACTATTTTTAAGATATTTTTTTACTTGTTTTATAGATAGTTCTTTGTAATGAAACAGTGAAGCTGCAAGGGCTGCATCTGCTCCACTTTTTTCAAAAACCTCATAAAAGTCCTCTATTTTTCCACATCCACCTGAAGCGATCACAGGAATATTTACACTGCTCGTAATTGCATTTATGAACTCTATATCATAGCCTTTTTTTGTTCCATCGCAATCCATACTGGTTAAGAGTATTTCTCCTGCCCCTAGCTCTTCTACCTTTTTGGCCCAGTTTACTGCATCCAGGCCCGTATTTATTCGCCCACCATTTATGACTACATGCCATCCTAAACTGTCTTCATTCTTTTTCCCATCTATAGCAACCACAACACATTGACTTCCAAATTTAGCTGCTGCATCGTAAATAAGCTTCGGATTTCGAATCGCAGCGGAGTTTATAGATATTTTATCTGCTCCAGCTCTAAGGGTTTCTTTAAAATCCTCTATACTCTTAATTCCTCCACCTACTGTCAGGGGAATAAGTACCTTTTCAGCAGTTCGTCTCACTACATCAAGCATAGTTTCTCTTCCCTCATGAGTGGCTGTTATATCTAGAAATACAATTTCATCTGCCCCTTCACTGTTATAAAATTCTGCAATTTCTACAGGGTCTCCTACATCTGTTAAATTTATAAAATTGATTCCCTTCATTACCCTTCCCATAGTTACATCTAGGCAAGGAATGATTCTCTTAGTAAGCATGGGGAATCCCCCTTCCCTCAGTGATTGCTTCTGCTAGATATATATTCCCACTGTAAAGTGCTTTTCCTATAATTGCTCCATACATATTCATCTTCGCAAGTTTTTTTATATCTTCAATGCCTTTCATACCACCAGAGGCAATAATATTACAAGACACCTCTTCATTTATCTTCCCTGTTGCTTCTAAATTAGGTCCAGTCAAAGTGCCATCCCTACTTATATCTGTAAAAATAATAGTTTTTACTCCTATATTTTCCATTTGTTTTGCAAAATCTATATATTCTATTTTGCTACTGGTTTTCCAACCCTCCACTGCTACATACCCATCCCTTGCATCAATGCCAATGGCAATTTTATCTCCAAATTTTTTTACTGCTTCTTTTACTAGTGACGGATTGTTCAAAGCTGCTGTACCCAATATTACTCTGTTTAAACCCTTTTCTAAAAGTATTTCAATGGCATCCAAACTTCTTATCCCCCCACCTAACTGTATAGGGATATTTATATTTTTTATAACTCTATTTATACTATTTGCATTTCCAATAGTTCCACTTAGAGCTCCATCCAAATCTACCATATGTATATATTCTGCTCCCTGTTCTACAAAGCTTAAGGCTGTTTGCAGTGGATCTTCCCCCACTACCTCCGATGAAGAAAATTCACCCTGATAAAGCCTAACACACTTTCCATTTTTCACGTCTATAGCAGGAAATATCTTCATTACACTATCCCTCCAAAGTTTTTAAGTAATTTCATTCCAGCCTCTCCGCTTTTCTCTGGATGGAACTGCAGTCCAAATATATTTCCCTTACTTACAATTGCAGGTATCTTTTTTTCATACATAGTATATGCGTTTACTATATTATCTTCTCCGACTTGTGCATAATAAGAATGAACAAAATATACATAACTATTTTCCACAACCCCTTCCAGAAGTGGTATATACGTTTCAAAAGATAGATTATTCCAACCCATATGAGGTATTTTTATAGAACCTTTTAATTTCTTGATTTTCCCTTTTAAAAGTCCCAATCCCGTGCACCTTTCAATTTCTTCACTTTCCTCAAAGAAAAGTTGCATACCAAGGCATATGCCAAGTATTGGTTTTCCTGTTTCTGCCGCTCTTTTTATTACTACATCTAGTCCCTTATCCCTTAGATTTTTCATTGCATCTGGAAAGGCACCTACACCTGGAACAATAATGCTTCTACTCTTTGCGATTTCCTCCTTATCTGAAGATATTATTGAAGGAATATTTATTGCTTTAAGCGCATTTTGAACACTTTTCAAATTTCCCACACCGTAATCCACTATGGCTATCATAGTATTCCTCCTTATAGACATCCTTTTGTAGAAAGTACGCCTTTTATTCGATCGTCATAGGTTAAGGCTTCACTTAGCGCTTTTCCAAAAGCTTTGAATAGTGCTTCCACCATATGATGATTATTTTCACCATAAAGTACTCTTGCATGAAGTGTAATTCCAGCATTTACTGCAATGGCCCTAAAAAACTCCTCAACCATCTCTGTATCAAAACTCCCAATTAGGTCAACAGTAAAATCCCCTTCAAATACAAGGTATGCTCTGCCACTCAAATCCAGCGACACTGTAGCCAGTGTTTCATCCATAGGCACAAAACTTGTTCCATATCTTTTTATTCCCTCTTTGCCATTCATTGCCTCTTTTATAACACTACCAAGTACAATGCCTACATCTTCAATTGTATGATGAGAATCCACATTTAAATCCCCTACTACCGTCACATATAAATCCAAAAGTCCATGTTTTGCAAAAAGACATAACATATGATCAAAGAAACCTATGCCTGTGTTACATTCATACTTCCCAGATCCATCTAGGTTTATACTTATATCAATTTTTGTTTCACTACTTTCTCTCTCAATTTTTGCTTGTCTTGAAATCACATACATCGCTCCTTCAATTATTACAAATAGAAATCCATTTAAAGTTTATATATTACCTATATTTTCCTGGGAAATATTGTTTAAAAAGCATTCGTTTTCTTCTCTGCTTCCTATTGTTATTCTTAAGCAATTTTGCAGTGTAATAGCTGTAAAACTTCTTATATTTATTCCAGCATCTAAAAGTCTTTGTTTCATTATTTGTGCATTTTCAACTCCAATTAATATAAAATTAGCTTGTGCATTATAGAGTTTAATCCCATTAATATTGCTCAATTTTTGCCATAAGTACTTTCTTTCTACAAGTATACGTTCCACATTCTTATATATTATTTCCGAATCTTTTAAAATAACACAAGCAATACACTGCGAAATTGCATTCACATTATAGGGTGGTTTTACTTTTTTAAGTTCCCCCATTAGAATAGGACTTGTAATCAAAAACCCCAGTCTTATTGCAGCAAGTCCAATTTTAGAACAGGTTCTAAGTACAATTAAATTTTCATAGGCGCAGATTTTATCTACTATAGTTTCACCGTAAAATTCAAAGTAAGCCTCATCTATTACTACAATACAGCTGCAGCCTTCTATTATTTTAATAATATCATCTCTTTTAATAATGCCCCCTGTAGGATTATTGGGGTTAGATAAAAATACGATTTTAACCTTTTCTTTATTAACAATTGAAATAAAACCATCTACATCCAATTGAAATTCATCGCCAAGTGGAACTTCAATTGGAATTCCTCCTGCAACTCTAGTATATAAGCCATACATTGAAAAATCAGGACTTTGGACTGCTACCTTATCCCCAGTATTTAGAAAAGTATTTGCAATGATTTGTATGCACTCGTCTGAACCATTTCCAGCCATAACATTAATACTTTTCACATTTGCATATTGTGCATAGAGGTCACATACCATAGATGCACCTGCATCTGGATATCTATTAAAAATACATTCCTCTATTGCCCAAGCTATTTTCATCCTTATCTCGTGAGGAAGGTTACTAAAACACTCATTGGCATCCATCCTAACTTTATAATCATTCTTACTGACTTTATATGATTTAAAATCACTTAAATCACTTCTAAAATAATCCTGTATCATGATTCTAACCTCACTTTTATAGAATTTCCATGAGCTGTTAAACCTTCAACCTCTGTAAGTTTTATTACCTTATCCGCAACCTCACTTAATGCCTCCTTGGTATAATATATATAACTTGATTTCTTGATAAAATCATCTACAGATAAGGGAGAAAAGAATCTTGCGCTACCACTGGTTGGCAGAACATGATTGGGGCCCGCAATATAGTCCCCAAGTGGTTCTGGCGAATACCTACCTAAGAATATGGATCCTGCATTTTTTATATCCCCTAAAAAATCAAATGGATTGTCTAGCAAGACTTCAAGATGTTCTGGTGCAATTTTATTGGCTAAATCTATGGCCTCTTTTATATTTTGGACAATTAAGATAACTCCATATCTTTCCAAGGATTCACTTATAATATCTTTCCGGCTCATAGCTTTTATCTGAACTCCGAGCTCCCATACGACCTTGTCTGCAAGTTCTCTTGAGGTGGTTATAAGCATTGCAGAGGCAAGCACATCATGTTCTGCTTGAGACATTAAATCAGCTGCAATATACTTTTCATTGGAATTTGCATCTGCGATAATTAGTATTTCACTGGGACCTGCAATCATGTCTATATCTACGTATCCAAATACGTTTTTTTTCGCCATGGCCACATATATATTTCCTGGTCCCACTATTTTATCCACCTTAGAAATAGTTTCCGTTCCAAATGCAAGTGCTGCGATTGCCTGTGCACCGCCTACTTTATAAATTTGACCCACTCCCACTATATCTGCAGCCACTAATATATGTGGATTCACACTTCCATCCGACGTAGGTGGTGTTACCATCACTAGATTTTTAACACCTGCCACCTTTGCTGGAATTGCATTCATAATAACGGTAGATGGATAAGCGGCTGTACCACCAGGTACATATATTCCTACGCTTTCAAGACCTCTTACAGTTTGACCTAAAATAACGCCTTTTTCTTTTTTCATCATCCAAGGGTTTTTCACTTGTTTTTCATGGAACTCTCTCACATTTTGCTTTGCTAGGGTTATTGCCTCTAAAAAATCTTCATCTACCATTTTATATGCATTTTTAATTTCTGTAGCTGTTACAATAATATTCTCTAAAGTAACAAATTTACTATCAAATTTTTGTGTGTACTCTATTATGGCATCATCGCCTCTAGTTTTTACATCCTGTAAAATTTTATCCACTACAATATTTACGTCATTTTGAACATCTTCTGCTCTTTTTTTTAGAAATTCTATGTATTCTTTTCCATCATTGCTATTTGCTTCTGTAATTTTCATCATTATGCCGTCACCTCATTCCTATCTACGTATTGTTGAACCTTATCTATCAAATTGCTAATTTTTTCTTTTTTCATTTTCATACTGGCTCTGTTTACTATCATTCTTGCACTAATATCACAAATTTTTTCTATAATAATCAATCCATTTTCTTTTAAAGTGTCTCCTGTTTCTACCAAATCTACAATTGCATCAGATAATTCTAATATAGGAGCAATTTCCACTGACCCATCAAGTTTAATAATTTCAACATCTTCATCATTTCTTTTGAAATACTCTTTTGCCACTGTAGGGTATTTTGTAGCTATCTTTTTACGATTGTATCCATCATAAGTTTGAAAACTTGGTAATGCAGCTACAGCAAACATACATTTTCCAACCTTTAAATCAACTACTTCATAAAAATCTTTATTCTGCTCCATCAAAGTATCTTTACCTACAATTCCAATATCTGCTGCTCCATACTCTACATAGGTTAAAACATCTGTAGATTTTACAAGGACAAACTCTATATTGTTTTTCTTATCTTTAAGGATTAATTTTCTTCCTTTATTTTTTAGCTCTGTACAATCTATTCCCAGGTCTTCAAACATTTTAATAGCATACTTTTCCAGTCTTCCTTTTGTTAATGCTATTCTTATTGCTTTCATAATTACTCCTCCAAACTATCAATAAGTTCCTGCGTATCTACATTCCAACCCTTTTTACTTTTGATATCTGTTATTTCATATTTGTCATGTTCAACTATGCAAATCATTTTATCTATTTTTTTTTGCTCACCATAACTTAAAGTTTTTTCTTTTTCTTCAAATAAGCTTAGTTCACAAACAAGGTCTCTTTCTCTAATTTGTGCTGCCAATCTCCAGGCATCTCCTATTAGTGAATTTTCATAATGAATAAGAAATTTTGTTCTACCTTTTTCATTATTATTTCCTTGTTTTTCAAGAACAGATAAAATATTATCCACATCTATGGCAAATCCAACTGCTGGCATAGCTTCTCCAAACTTTACGGTTAAATTGTCATATCTGCCTCCACTAATAATTGTAGTCCCAACTTCACTACTATATCCTCTGAAAGTAATACCAGTGTAATAATCAATATGCTGTACCATTCCTAAGTCTATGGAAATATAATTACCCAGGCCTACATTTTCTAATCGTTCATATATTTTTTCTATAGTATCTAATGCTGCTTGTGCCCTTTTGTTTTGGGTTAGCATTCTAGCCTTGGCAAGTATTTCAATGCCTCCAAATAGCTCCGGCAATTTTTTTAAAGCCTCTACATTTTTTCTACCAAGTACCTCTTCTTTTTCTTCTATAAACTCTCGCAGTGACCCAAAGTTTTTATTTTCAACAAACCCTCTTAATCTTTCAATCTCATCGTACTCAAGCTCCATGTCTTCAATAAGACCTTTGAAAAACTCAGCCTGTCCTATTTCAAGTTCGAATTTTTTTACTCCTATAGCAAGAAGCGCCTTAATGGCGGTTATAATTACTTCTGCATCTGCCTTTTGGCTTTCACTTCCTATTATTTCAATTCCAGATTGAGTGGTTTCACTGATTTTCCCCTCCCAATTTTCATTCATTCTAAATATATTTCCGCTGTAGCATATTCTTAGTGGATACAATGAATCTTTCAGCTTTGTTGCAACAATTCTTGCTATTGGCATTGTCATATCTGGTCTTAACACCAATATCCTTCCTGCATTATCAAAAAGCTTATACATTTTTTCCTGTTCAATGGATATATTATCCCCCTGAAAAACGTCATAAAATTCTAATGTAGGGGATATCACTTCTAAGAAACCAGAATTTATATATAATTTTCTAAGTACATTTATAATCTTAATTTTATTATTGCAATCCTCAAAAAGTATATCTCTTGAACCTTCAGGTATATTTCTTTTCCAATTATTCAAAATCTTGCTCCTCCCGCTTTAATTCATCACTGCATCACGTTACCTCACTAAACTAATAGGATAATATCATCTTTCATGCTGCAAGTCAACCACTTATTTTACCTATAATATCTTATAAAAAAAACTATCACCCTGAGACTTTGCTCTTAGGGTGATAATTTTTTTAAACAATTTAGTTAATAATATAGTAGAAACTACAGATTAACTTATGTTTTTATGGACTTCTATTAAGTTTTATTTGCACATATTTACGAAATATCTATGAACTTCTAAGTTATCCGTAAGTTCTGGGTGGAAAGCTGTAGCAAACATATTATTTTGTTTTGCTGCTACAATTTTATCATCAACAGTACATATTGTTTTAGCATCCTCAAAAACTTCTGTAATTAATGGCGCTCTAATAAAAATTAATGGTATTGGCTCACTTGAAATCTCATTGATTATAACATTCTTTTTAAAACTAGCAAGTTGGCTACCGTAAGCATTTCTTTTTACCTTTATATCCATAACTTTAAGATGACCACTGGAAGATTCCTCAATATGTTTAGCAAGTAGTATCATTCCCGCACAGGTTCCCCACACTGGAAATCCTGAAATGATTTTTTCTCTTAAAAATATAAACATATTTCTTTCCCTTAAAAGTTTTCCAATGGTTGTGCTCTCGCCACCGGGCAAAATTATTCCTCGTAAATCTTTAAAATCTTCAAGTTTCTTAATCTCTACGCCTTCATGTCCAAGGTGGTTTATGTGGTTTATATGCTCTATTACACCACCTTGAAGTGCTAAAACTCCAATTTTCAATCTTACCAGCCTCTTTCCGAATATCTCTCTTTAATTTCACTTAATTCTAGTCCATCCATTGCTTGTCCTAGATTTTCTGAAACTTCTGCTATAACCTTAGGATCATTGTAATAGGTTGTTGCGAGTACTATAGCTTTTGCTACCGCTTCAGGATTCTCTGCTTTAAAAATTCCTGAACCTACAAAAACTCCTTCTGCGCCAAGTTGCATCATGAGTGCTGCATCCGCTGGCGTTGCTATTCCACCTGCTGCAAAATTTACTACAGGAAGTTTACCATTTTCCCATACATATTGGATTAAATGAATTGGTGCTCCCATGTCTTTAGCTAGAGTCATTAACTCTTCTTTTGGAGCATTTTTCACTTTTCTAATATCATCCATAATACATCTCATGTGCCTAACAGCTTCTACTACATTTCCTGTGCCGGCTTCACCTTTTGTTCTTATCATTGCAGCACCTTCAGAAATTCTCCTTAGTGCCTCTCCTAAATTTCTCGCTCCACAAACATAAGGAACCTTAAAATCACTCTTATTTATATGATATTGTTCATCTGCTGGAGTCAAAACTTCACTTTCATCTATAAAATCTACTCCTATTTCCTGCAGAATTTGCGCTTCAACAAAATGGCCTATCCTACCTTTAGCCATTACTGGAATAGTTACCGCTGCCTTTATTTCTTTAATCATTTTAGGGTCAGACATTCTAGCCACGCCACCTTGCTTTCTAATATCTGAAGGAACTCGTTCTAGTGCCATTACAGCGCAAGCGCCAGCCCTTTCTGCAATTATTGCCTGCTCCACATTCACCACGTCCATAATTACTCCGCCTTTTAACATTTGAGCCAAATTTTTATTAAGTTCATATCTTTCCATAATAAAACCTCCCTAAATATTATTTATAAGGCAAAGTATAACATATGTCTATGATATATTCAAAATGTACCCATACACTTTAGAGAGGGATTATCAATCCCTCTCTAAAGGCCTAAAGGCTTAAATACAAGCAATCAGATTGTACCAATTGACAAAAATTAATGGTATTATTATGCAAAATGTATGGCGCTACCTTCTAAAGACAGGGCAGCTTCGTGAATTACAAAGAATTTGTGCGGAAAGCCCACTCTCTTTAGGTGTGGGATGGATATCACTACTAAAATATACCATTAGACATCGTTATTTTAGTACGATATAATATACTTAGGTTTTGAAACGAGCCATATACTATCGTTAATGTGTCAATTGTGATGCTTGATAGTGAAATTCTCGAAGAAAATAATTAGTTTTTATATGTTGTAATTTATAGTTTTTATTATAAATGAGAGTATAAAAGAAGTTATTTAGTATTCAAGAACCCCATTCATTTATGTGTGGGAGTTTCAGATCTCCAATGGCATATATATTTGAGACATTAGTCTGCCTTTTCTAATTCAAGTCCGTCTATATATATCGATGTACAAAAAAGAGAATCAATTACTGATTCTCTTTTTAAAATTTATTATAACCTTGTAAATTTTTTTTTAAAAATTTATTTTACTGGTATAAGTAAATCTTTCTCCAATATATGATTAACCAGCCAATCATTTAAATAAGTTAATATTGTCATTATAGCCTCATCCTGATTTGCATCAATTTTACGTAAATCCACTTCATCTATTTTTTTAATAAAACCTGCATGGTCCATTTTTTGAGTGAATAATCTTTTATAATTTATACTCTCCATATACTTTTCTTCATCTTCAAAATGATAAACTGTATACGCTCTTAGTTCTTCAATTACTGAAACTATTTTATCATATTTATCCATATCATATGGACTTTTTAATAATTGATAAGCTCTTTCACCTATTTCAAAAAGTTTTTCATGCTCGGTATCAATAAGTAGAATACCGGTTTTATATTTTTCTTTCATTTCAAACATTTATTAATCTCCTCCAATTAAATTGATTGTAATTTACTCTCATAACTTATATTACTTTATTTAAATTCGTTTTACAACAATAATTTCCATATTGATTTATATTTCCACATAATCCATTTCATTTTTATTAAAATAACATATGTTATCCATCTACTTGTTTTCTATTTCATCTTTCAAGAAAGCTCTCCTCTTACGGTATTCAATAATAGGGGCATCTCCTTGAATAAGATTCTCACCCATTTTAAATTCAGTTTTTTTAGGAGTTTGTGTTAAAACAATCCTTCTATCTTGATGAAGAATATATTTATTACTAATATTACTCATTTTATTAACTAATTGTTTTAATACAGGAATTTTCATAAATTTCTGGTAAAATCTAAGATAAATCTGAGTGTGTTCATCATCAATAGGCACAAAAATTGCTAATATTCTAAGATCCTTGCTAATAATATTTTGCCACGTATTTGGCATTTGAAACTGAAGACTAAATAAGTTTTTATAGTTTTCAATTTCATCTGGTTTCAATGGTCGCATTTTTCCATCATCCACTTGGTTATCTACATAAAAGGTCATTAAATTCTCTTCCCACTTAACAACAGGTCCATTTACTAGTGTCTTATTGCCCCTACCTATGGATGATGCATGGACAAAAGGCAAATGAACAACGTCTAATTGATTTTCAACGGCCCTTGTGTAATGAACTGGCCACATCTCCGAAAATCCGCCATATGAGAACCCTTCACGTAAGTCTTTAAAAAAAGGAATTTCTGGTAACTCATCAGTGAAGTCTCCATACCATAACCAAATTAAACCATATTTTTCTTCCACTTGATAAGCAATTCTTAAGATGAAAGGATGCAATAATATGATTAGAAATCAATGGTATGGTATATTGGACTCAAAAGAGATAAAAAATAAAAAGCCAATTGGTGTCACAAGGCTGGGTGAAAAACTTGTTTTTTGGAGAAGTGAAAATGGTAAAGTAAATTGTATTTTTGATAAATGCTGTCATAGAGGGGCATCTTTAAGTGCTGGACAAGTAATTCATGACAAAATTACTTGTCCATTTCATGGATTTCAATATGATGCTTCTGGAAAAGTAACATTAATACCAGCCAATGGCAAAAATATTCCTATACCAGAAAGGTTTACGGTTTTTATTTTATAAAGCGTAAATATCAAATTCTATTTTTATGCCAGAATCTTTCCCAGTCCCCATTACTATTCTTAAATGCTATGAAAATATATAAACAACTCATCATACTTCCTAAAATTAAAACTAGTAAAACCCAAATTATAGCTTTAATAATATTATTCTCTCTATGAACTATCCAGAAACATACTATAATAAATTCAATATAAATATCTACCAAGGATATTTGTCCCCAAGGCATTCCTAATAATATTTTACCTTCACCTGTAAAATTTCCAATAGCAAATCCATATATAAGCATTCCAAGCATTAATAAAAAACCAATAAATGAAATTATTTTCCCGATTTTCATAAAATCAACTCACCACCATCTAATTTTTTTTAATTTTTTTAGGAACCCAAGGTACAAATATGTTGGTATACTTTGAATAATCCTGAAATTCTTTGTTGTCTTTGTAATGTTTTTCAAGCATCGGCACTCCAGAAACGAATAACAGTAGCAGGGTTATAAGTATAGGGCTAATAATTCCAGCTATGCCACTTCTTGATGATAAGCTGATTATAAATATTCCCCACCACATTGTAGCTTCTCCAAAATAATTTGGATGCCTTGTATATTTCCAAAGTCCCCCTTTCATTATATGACCCTTGTTTTTTTTATCTGAAATAAAATCTTTTAACTGTTTGTCTCCTAACGCTTCAAAAGCAAAACCAACTATCCAAATTACGACACCTATAATTTCTAATAACCCTAAACTTCCGGTGTCCGTAGCATTATTCATTATAATGGGATATGCTATTACTAGAATGAGAGCTCCTTGTAACATAAACACTTGTAAAAAACCCCTTACTATTATCAATTTTCCCATTTTTTTCTCATGGCAACATATCTAAAATCTTCCGGTTTCCCTAAGTTTCTTTTTAATATATGATAAAACAGTCTCATTCCCCATACAAAAACTAGGACTGTAACTATAACAGATCGAAAATTGTAATTTCCAGAAGTGAGCAATGTATAAACTGCTATCACTACAAATCCAAGACCCCATCCCATATCAACTATAGAATTGTTTTTCACAATCTGTGCAACAATAAAAAAAACAGTCATATAAACGAAAATAACTCCTATACTTTTCAAATATAAATCCATAATAAAACTCCTCTATTTTGTATTTTGGACACTAACATATATTTTTGCTCTATTAATAGTTTCTTCTATTATCTCCACAACTTGCTCATAATTTTTTCCACTCTCTAATAACTTTGCTGCTTCTAAAACTAATAATCCTTCCGCTCCAGAGTTTAATTTAGAATTAATTACAGTTATTTTCTTTCCTTCTTCTATAAATTTTTCTGAGGCCTTTTGTACTGCATTAAAAGTTCCACTCATCTCTTTTGACACTATGATTGTTATTATTGATTCATAGTGGCTAGCTAAAAAAGAAAATATATTCTCCACACTTTTTATTGTTGGTTGTGAACTTGTAGGATACTCTTTTAAATTGTCAATCATGGAATAAAATTTATCAGGTTTTATAGTCAGCTTATCTAAATATGGACTATCTTCAATAATTAAATTCAATGGTATAACATGAATTTGATACTTTTCAATTAACGACTCTGGTAAATCAGCAATGGAATCAGTTAGGATAGCCGTTTTACTTTTCCTATTATTCACCACTTCATACTGCTTTTTCATGTCATCAACCTTTTGCTGAACTATTTTACCTTTTTCTCTTAAAATATAAAATAATTCATCTGGTTTATTGGTGTGTATGTGTATTCTAATTTTTTTAGAATTTCCTGCAACAATTAACGAATCTCCTAAATGTTTTATTTCATTCTTTATCTCATCACTATTTAAATTTTCATTTGAAATTAGAGCTTCTGTGCAATACCTGTAAGTTATATCTGCATTAAAATTATAGGTCTCTTCTTCCAACACTATTTCTTCCATATGTAATTTTAGTTTTATAATGTTTTTATCCTTAAGAAAGTTCACAATTCCCTGAAGAAAACTTACAAAGCCACTTGCACCAGAATCCACTACAGAATGTTTTTTTAAAATTCCAAGAAGATTTGGTGTGCTTGCAAGTGATATTTTTGCATCTTCTAAAGTACTAATTATTATTTCCTCAAAATTTTTAGTTGCATCCTTCAATTTATAAACTGCTTCTGACCACTCTCTTATAACTGTTATCATAGTTCCTTCAACAGGATTTAAGATAGCTTTATACGCATATGGAACAGCTCTCTTTAATGCTTCCGCAAATGTTGATATAGTTAGAACTTCTGTATCATTTATTTCTTCATTAATTCCATTTATAAATTGCGCAAAAATTATTCCTGAATTTCCTCTTGCTCCAATTAGTGCTGCATCCGCCATAGAATTAATTGTAGCTTTAATCGAATTTTCAAATTTTGTTTCTTCAATTATGGCATTCATGGTAGATATAAGATTACTACCCGTATCCCCATCTGGAATAGGAAAGACATTCATTTTATTTAGTGCATTTTTTTGTTTTCTTACATGTATAACGCCTGATAAAAATGCGTTATATAATACTTCACCATTTATATTATTCACTTGCATATGTAATCTCTCCTTAATAATATTTTTTATTTTCAAATAATATTTATTGAATCATACCATATCTGCCCAAATATATATATATATTCTTAAATTAACCTTAACTATAGTACATTTTGTTTAAATTTTAGTTTTTTTGTATATAAATAGTAAAAAGCATCTGCTAGGCAGATGCTTTTTATTATTTACATACATTTTACATACTGTTTTTGTACTAAAAAGGCATAATAAAAGTTTTTTTTGTTTTAGGATTTTTGGTTATATAGACATCTAATCCATAAACTTTTTTAATTATATCTTCAGTTAATACTTCCTCTGGGATTCCATCTTTGTAGACTCCGCAATTATGCATTAGTATCATATGATCACAATATGCAGCTGCTAAATTCAAATCATGAAGCACTGCAATAATCGTTATGTTTTTATTTTGATTTAGTTCTTTTAATTGATTCATTATCTCAATTTGGTGATGAATGTCTAGGTGAGAAATAGGCTCATCTAGAAGAATTATTCCTGTTTCTTGAGCAATTGCTCTTGCCACCACAACTCGTTGTTTTTCTCCACCACTAAGTGCATTTATGCTTTTATTTCTAAGCTCCCAAGTGTTGGTTATTTTCATAGCATTCATAGCTATATTAATGTCTTTTTCACTTTCTGAGCAAAATCTAGAAATATGAGGAGTTCTTCCCATAAGAACTATATCCTGTACTGAAAAATCAAATTCAATTTCTGTGCTTTGTGGCACTACAGCCATTTCCTTTGCTAGCACCTTTGGTTTTATTTGGGTTAAATCCACTTCATCAATATAAATCTCACCTTTTTCCATAGGGAGAGATTTTGATAGTATCCTTAAAAGAGTAGTTTTACCTGATCCATTTGGTCCTAGGATGGTATAAAATTTTCCTCTTTCAATATTTATATTAATATTCTTTAATACTTCTTTTTCAAAGGAAAAGCATACGTTATTTATCTCTATCAATTTATATCGCCTTCTTCTTTGTTCTATATAATAGATATATAAAAAATGGAACTCCAAAAATTGAGGTTATAATTCCCACTGGTATTTCAGATGGAGGCACTACTACCCTTGCAAGCGTATCACAAATTACTAAAAATATAGCTCCCCCCAGTGCAGAAAATGGTATAACCACCCTATTATCAGATCCAAAAATCATTCTAATAGCATGAGGCACTATAAGCCCTACAAATCCAATTATTCCACTTACAGATACAACTGCTGCAACCATTAGTGTACTTATTACAAATATGTACTTTTTAAATCCATTTACATCTATACCAAGACTTCTTGCACTATCTTCACCAAGGAGCATGATATTAAGATCTCTTGAAAATGTAGATATAAACAATATTGAGGGAACTACTATTATAGATAGTAGAATCACTTCATTCCAACCTGCTGTGGAAAAACTACCCATGGTCCACATAACTATTTTTTCAATATTATCGCTATTAAAGGTCATCATTAATGAAATTATAGAAGATAATAAATAATTTATAGCAATACCTGCGAGGAGAAGTGTTGCCACTGGAACTTTTGTACCAACTCTCGCAATATTATAAACTAAAAAAGTAGTTATTATAGCCCCTATAAACGCAGTTAATGCTACCATGCTCATTCCTAAAAAATGAGTTTCTTTAAGAAAAACCATGGTTATAGTGGCTCCAAGTGCTGCTCCTGACGAAACTCCTAAAACAAATGGGTCTGCCATTGGATTCTTAAAAATTCCTTGAAAAGAAGTACCAACCACTGAAAGTGCTGCTCCTACTAAACAAGCTAAAAGTATCCTAGGGAGTCTTAAATTCAATAATATGGTTATTGATGTGGACTTAATTCCATCTATGGATACAAAGTTATTTACTATTGGAATTTTACTTGTTATGATTAAAGCCGTCTGTTTAAAAGAAATATCTGCCACTCCGAAATTTGCCGCAGCAATCATCACAATTATAAGTAAAAATACCCCTACTCCAAAAACTCTTTTATAATAACTCTTATTTTCTATAAACGTCATGGTAGTGCAACCCCTTTTATTTGAAAAGTTCAGGATGAATTAGTTTAGCCATTGCTTCTAGACCCTCTGCAAGTCTTGGTCCCTGCCTAACAATAGTATTATCATCAATCCCCAATAATTTCCCATTTTTAACTGCTTTCAGATCTTTGTAACCATTAGTAGCTTCTATTCCTTTTTTTGTATCAAAGAACTTAGAACATATTAGAATATCAGGATTCTTTTCTACAAGCTTTTCTACACTGTATTTCCAACCAATTGCATCATCTGCAGCGTTTTTACCACCGGCTATTTCTATCATATTACCTATAAATGTATCTTTTCCTGCAGTGAAATCTCCACTTTTACCAAAACCTGCTACATAATAAACTGTTGGCTTCTTAGCATTTGCTACCTTACTAGTTATATCTGCAACCTTCTTTTTCATATCTGATATTATTGACTGTGCTTTTTCACTGGCATTTACAACCTGTCCAAGCTTTGACATTGTGTCATATACACCAGCAAAATTTTCTTCCCCATAAAGTACTATAATTTTTATATTAAGAGCTTCTAATTTTTTAACAACAGCCTTATCAAAATGAGTTGATGCAATAACTACATCAGGTTTTAATTCAACAATTTTCTCTATATTTGGTTTTAATAGACTACCAACAGAGGCTACCTTAAGGGTCTCAGTTGGATAATCATCGTAATCACTTCTACCAACTAGATTTCCACCTTTACCAAGGGCATATACTCCCTCTGTTATATTTGGCGCAATTGTAATAATCCTCTTAGGTTCTTTTTCAATGGTAACTGTTCTCTTATATGAATCTACCACTTTTATAGGATATAGAACACCCACAGCTTCCTTTTTAGTAATATTCGGCTCCTTGCTACTTATAGCCTTGTTACCACATGCAGTAAACACAAAACAAACAAAAATAGCTAAAACTATATTTATTATACTTTTTTTCTTAAACATAAATTTCCTCCATAAATTTTGATTTTATAATTATTTATTTAATTTTAATTGGAATTCCACAAACCACCAAGTGAACGCTCTGCGCCCTGGATGCTATATACTGATTTACTCTACCTGCAATATCGCGAAAGACCCTTGCCATTTTATATTCTGGTACAATTCCTGCTCCAATTTCATTAGTTACAATAATTACTGTTTTTGTGCTTTTTTCAGCTTCGCAAAGAAAATCAGCTACTTCTTGTAGAATTTCTTTTTCCATAGTATCTATAGCCTCAGCATTAAGATCATCAAAGTTATCCCCTGAAATATCAAACATAAGATTTGTAACCATTATTGTTATACAATCTAATAAAATCGTATCAAAGTGTATTTCTTCATTATAAAATACCTGCTTTAAATTTTTATAGCCTTCAAAAGTATGCCAATTAGATGGTCTTCTTTCTTTATGCTTTTTCACTCTATCCTTCATTTCATCATCAAATGGAATTGAAGTTGCGATATAAAGTACACCCGCCTTTTCTTCTTTAGCTAGCTTCTCTGCATAGGTACTTTTCCCGCTCCTTGCACCACCTGTTACAAGTACAATGTTCTTCATATTATCTCCTTATTAATTTAGTGATAAATCCATAAGTAAAAAAATAGCAAATAAAAAAACCACACCTCATGGATGTGGAATAATGCAATTAATTTTTTTCACCTATTGGATTACCCAATATTATTGTTAAATTATGCATTTTTCATCCTCCCCCCGAAGACTAAAATCTTGAGCATTTAGGCAGGTTTACTGGCTTTAGCGTCATCTTACTCTCCAACCTTCTCAGTTTCCCAATGGTTTTTTGGATTTCATCCTCTAATACAGTAGCGGCGGGCTGCAGTGGTCTTTAACCACTTTTCCTTTTACCCCTTGTTACAGAGCACCTATAGCTAATATTTAATTTATAAATTTACAATAATAATTGTAACATCAAAAAAATATTAAAGCAATAGAAACTCATTATACCTTTGCATCAACTTAAACTGGTTATAAAACCATCAAAAAAGTTAAATATAAGTCATAAGCATTTTCAGCTTATGACTTATATTAAACACTATTAATTTATTATTACTGTTCCAGCTGTTCCACCTATAGCTTCCCTAGCTTTCTCAAGGGATGTTATAATTGCTTTTCTGCCTTCTTTTGCTTCAACAAAGCTAAGAGCTGCTTTTATTTTAGGAAGCATTGAACCAGGAGCAAAATGTCCTTCTTCGATATAAGTTTTAGCTTCTTTTACTGTTATACTTGAAAGATTCTTTTGATCAGGCCTTCCAAAGTTAATAGCAACCTGTTCAACTGCTGTAAGTACAACCAATGCATCAGCATTTAATAATTCTGCTATTTTACAAGAAGCAAAATCCTTATCTATTACTGCTGGTACTCCTTCAAGTGTTCCATTTCCTGTGTCAATTACAGGTATACCGCCTCCACCAACAGTTATAACAACATGTCCAGCTTCAACTAATGTTTTTATAATAGGTTCTTCAACTATAGCCATTGGAAGTGGTGAAGCTACTACACGTCTCCAGCCTCTATTTGAATCTTCCTTCATTATATATCCTTTTTCAGTCATTAATTTCTTCGCTTGCTGCTCTGTAAAGAAAGAACCAACTGGTTTAGTTGGATTCTTAAATCCTTCATCATTAGGGTCTACTATTACCTGAGTAACTACTGTTGCGACTTCCTTATTTATCCCTCTTTTTCTCATCTCCGCCCTAATGCTTTGTTGTAGATGATAACCTATATAACCTTGACTCATAGCTCCACATTCAGGAAAAGGCATTATTGGGCTATTTTCATTTATTGAAGCGGCTGCTTCATAAGTAGCTATAAGTTGACCTACTTGAGGTCCATTACCATGAGCAACAATTACCTCATGCCCCTCTTCAATTAAATCTACAATAGCTCCAGAAGTTTCTCTTGCAGTTACTAACTGCGCTTCAGCTGTAGTATCCTTAGGATTTGCTTGAAGGGCATTTCCACCAAGTGCTATTACTATTCTTGCCATATTTATCTCTCCTTTTACGTTAAGCTAGTAAATATATTTTATTTAACAGCTTTTATATTTTATTGAAATTACATCTAAAGTTTAATTTTACCAATTGAGAGCAGTATAATCATTAAGATTGCCACTACAATAATCGCAGCCATTGCTATTTTCTCATTTGAAGTAATAGATTCATTCTTTTCTTTCTTAGCCTTTATAAATACAAATATGCCAACTGCATACAGTATTACTGCTGCTCCTAGATAATTTATTCCTACTGCATAAATTACATATATCGAATAGACACAAGCTAGTATAGAAACTATCTTATCTTTAGCTCCTAGACCATCTGCTAATGCAACCTTAACTGCATATAATGATGAAAGTAAATATGGAATTAAAATACAGGTTGTAGAAATTAAAAATACATTACCATAGGCAGACTGAAGTGCTGGTAAAAGTAGCGAAAGTAAAAATATTTGAGTTAATGCATCAGTTAATAGTAATGAATTTATTGCAGCACCATTGTCATTTTGTTTCATAAACCATTTCGGCATTGTGCCACCTTTTGCTGCAACATAAGGAATTTCCGCTGCAAGCATAACCCAACTAATTAAGCAACCTACAAGTGAAATTATTAAACCAACTTTAACAATTATAGCTCCAACACTGCCAAGTACAGTAAGAGATAGCATATCTGCTAAAGGTGTTGCTGAATTAATAAGAGTTTCAGCTGGAATTACTCCCATAGCTGTTGTTGAAACCAGTATGTAAAGAACTAAAGTTATAATTAAACTTATTATTGTAGCCGTTCCAACAATCTTTTGAGATTTTGCCCTCTCAGATAGTACTGTTGCAGCTTCAATACCAATAAAACACCACAAAATTGTACCCATTGCGCCTTTAACTTGCAAGAACAATGTAGTAGAATTTCCAGTAGCCGCTAACGCTGTTTTCCAATTTTCTACATTGAAAGTTCCAGATTTGAATATTGCTAGTCCAAATACAATTACCATTAATAATGGAATGAGTTTTGCAACTGTGGCAATTGCATTTATTATTCCAGCGCTTTTTACTCCACGCATTTGTACATAATGAATTATCCATAATAGTGCTGATGCTAATATAAATGATACTATAGGTTTAACGTCACCGACTAAACTATTAAAAGTTTTAAATATAAGAATAAAGAATGCAACATTTCCAAGCCAAGCACTTAACCAATATCCCCAGGCTGAATTGAACCCAACAAATTCTCCAAAGCCTTCTTTAGCATAAGTAAATATTCCACCTGTAAGCTCTGGTCTTTTATTTGCAAGCAATTGAAATACTAGTGCTAAAAATGCTACACCAAGTCCACCAATTATCCAAGCAATAATTGTTGCTTGAGGGTTTGCCTTACCTATAAGATCAGTTGGACTATTAAATATTCCTCCACCAATCATGGATCCAACTCCAAGAGCGACTAGTAGAGACAAGCCTAATTTTTTATCATTATCCTTTTCCATTTTGTAATCTCCTTTCGCTTGCTAAAGTAGCTATATTTTAAATTGGTGAGGGCAATAATATTACCCTCACCAATTAACTTTATATTTATAAATTATTTTAGGCTAGTTTCCAAGTGTAGCAACCATAACTGCTTTGATTGTATGCATTCTGTTTTCTGCTTCATCAAATACTATTGAAGCCTCACTTTCAAATACTTCATCTGTAACTTCAACACCATTCATTCCAAATTTTTCAAATACTTCTCTACCAACTCCAGTTTTTAAATCATGATATGCTGGCAGACAGTGCATAAATTTAGTATCTTTATTGCCTGTTAACTTCATCATTTCTTTATTAACTTGATATGGTTTTAATACACTAATCCTTTGCTGCCAAACTTCATCTGCTTCTCCCATGGATACCCAAACGTCAGTGTATATAACATCTGCTCCTTTTACTCCCTGCGCTACATCATCCGTAATAGTGATTTTTGCTCCTGTAGCACTGGCTACTTCTCTACATTTATTAACTAGTGCATCTTCAGGAAATAATGAATTTGGAGCAACTATTCTAAAGTCCATACCCATCTTGGCAGCTCCTATCATAAGGGCATTTGCCATATTATTTCTTCCATCACCAGCATAAACAAATTTGATTTCATTTAATGGTTTAGAAAAATGTTCTTTAATAGTTAAAAAGTCAGCAAGAATTTGAGTAGGGTGATCTTCAGTAGTCAAGCCATTCCAAACTGGCACTCCTGCATATTTAGCTAATTCTTCTACTACTTCTTGTCCATATCCTCTATATTCTATTCCATCATACATTCTTCCAAGAACTCTTGCTGTATCTGCTACAGATTCCTTTTTACCAATTTGAGTTCCTGTAGGTCCAAGATAAGTTACATGTGCTCCTTGGTCTAGTGCACCTACTTCAAAAGCACATCTTGTTCTTGTAGAACTTTTTTCAAATATTAACGCAATGTTTTTACCTTTTAATGTTTGCTGTTCTGTACCTGCATACTTAGCCCTTTTTAAATCTCTAGCTAAATCTAAAAAGTAGTTTATTTCCTTTGGAGTAAAGTCCATCAAAGTTAAAAAGTTTCTGTTTCTTAAGTTAAACATAATAAATTCCTCCTAATATTTTGTTATTTTTTTGTTGTTTTTATAAGTTATCTCTATTTAGAGGCATACTCATACATCTTGGACCGCCTCTTCCTCTCGAAAGTTCAGCACTTGGCATTGTTAACACTGTTATACCACGTTTTGATAAAATTTCATTTGTAACATAATTTCGTTCATAAGTTATAACCTTGCCTGGTGCAATAGCGAGAGTGTTTGATCCATCATTCCATTGTTCTCTTGCTGCTATAATAGAGTCACCACCACCGCATCTTATTAATTCAACTGAAGGTACTTTTAATGCAGATTTTAATATATTTTCCAATACATCTTTAGATTGTTTAATATGCAATTCTCCATTAACACCTTTTGTAATTTCAAAAACATTAAGGGGTCCTTCTATAGCTGGATGTATTGTAAATTTATCATAGTCAACCATAGTGAATACAGTATCAAGATGCATAAATGCTCTACAAGCTGGAATCTCCAATACTAATACTTTTTCGAAAGAAGCATGTTTTGCAAACAAATTCTTTGCTACCACTTCTATAGCCTCAGGTGAAGTTCTTTGACTACATCCTACCGCAAGAGTTGTGGCAGATAATACAAGCTCGTCCCCACCTTCAATATTATTAGGAAGGTTTCTGTCGTACCAAAGTGGTACTTCATATTGTTTAAAAGATTTATGATATTCATGAATAAATTTAAGGAACAATGTCTCGCGCCTTCTAGCTTCAGTTTGCATAGTATTTATTGTAATACCATTTCCAATTGAAGCACCTGGATCTCTTGTAAAGTAAAGATTAGGCATAGGGTCTAAGTAGAAAGGATATTGATTTGATATTAATCCTCTAAGCGAATGCATTCCCTTAATATCTATCTCATTTTTTCTAACTCCAGCCATAAGTATATCAATCATCTCACTTGTAGGCTTTGATATTAAATATGTATAAAGAGATTCGTATATCTCTTTATTACTAATGTGACTTTCTTTTAAAAACTGTTGTAAAAATATTTTTTTTACTTTATCGTCATTTAAGGCTTCAGTAGCAAGTTCTTCTAAATAAAGAACCTCCACATCATTTTCTTTTAATATTTTTGCAAATATATCATGCTCTTTTCTTGCTACTTCTAAATAAGGAATATCATCAAAAAGTAATCTTTCAAGAAGCTCTGGTACTAAGTTTTCTATTTCTCTCCCAGGTCTATGTAGCATTACTTTATTAAGTTTTCCTATTTCAGAAGTTACATTTATAAATGATTTCATTTAAACTGCCTCCCCGTTGTTTTTGTTGATGCCATCATTATAATGGGTAGGATTTTATTAGTAAAATAGAGTATTTTGCCATAAATGCATATATCTCTTCCTTATCAGCATAGTTATTAATTTATCACTTGATTTTTACGCTAAGCTCTGCTTTCCTCTGTAATACTCTCTATGCTAACGTTTGCAAACTAAGAATTTAGCAATGTTTGTATATATATTCACGATGTCCTAACTTATAATGTATAAAAGAAAAAATAGAGTATAAATATTCACAAATTTTTTTTTTGAATGTTTATACCTCTAAATGTATAATATTATCTTGCTAAAACTTGCATAGGGTTATGTTGTTATGTATGCGTCTGTATTTTAACTCATTTTATTCCATTATATTGAATTAAAATCATTGATAATATTTTTTATTAACAAATTGTACATAATCTTTTATCTGAAAATTCTTAAAAAAAGTTGTAATAAAAATTTGTTTTTATTATTTTTGATCATTTACATACATTTTTTTTCAAGGGGTACACTATTATTATTGTTATTATGCTTATTAAAAATATACCATAAAGGTGATATATATGAAAATTGAAACAATTGACTCTAAAATAAATACCATTATAAATATATTAGGCCCTTCATCTCCCATTAAAGTCAAAAGAATATCAATTGGTAAAAATCCACCTATACAGGGTGCAATTGTATACATTGATGGTCTAGTAGATAAAAATATTATTAATAGGGATATTCTTAATCCACTAATGATTGAAACACGTAGCCCCATAGAACTAAATAGTGAAACCCCCAGTTTTTTGTGCAGCACTTATATAACTGCAGATTGTTCTTTTATTAAGGGTAATACGGTGGAAGTTTCTAAAAATATTAAAAACGGAAATACACTACTCTTAATTGAAAATATAGAAGATTATATAGTAATAGATACTACTGGTGGTAGCATGAGAGCAGTATCCGATCCAATGAACGAAACCTCACTTCGTGGATCCAGGGATGGATTTGTGGAAAACTTAGAAGTAAATATAAGTCTGCTTAGGAGGTACATAAAAGATTCAAACCTCTCCATTGAAAACCTTGTGGTTGGGAGACGAACACAAACAGATTTAGCCTTAGTTTATATTAAAGATTTAGTTAATATCCAGGCTCTAGATGATCTAAGAGAAAGAATAAATACAATAGAAGTAGATTCCGTTACTGGCATGGGAGCACTCCAAGAATTTATAGATGAAAATCCCTACAGTATTTTTCCTATGTGTATGTCCACAGAGAGGCCAGACAGAGTAACCCCAAGTATTATGGAAGGTAGAATAGCTGTAATTTTAAATGGATCTCCCTTTGTATTAACAATCCCTTCTGTATTTGTTGAATTTTTTCACACCGTTGAAGATTATAATGAAAAAACAATATCTGCAAATATAATAAGGCTTCTTAGATTTTTATCAGTTTTATTAGTAATTACGCTTCCCTCAATTTATTTAACCCTAATTAAATATAACGGGGAGCTAATACCTGTTGAATTTGTTGTTCCAGTAGTCCAATCACGAATAGGGATATCACTTTCGCCCTTTATGGAAATACTTATACTAGAAATACTAATGGAAATTCTAAGAGAAGGCGGATTGAGGCTTCCCTCAAAAATAGCACAGACTTTAAGTATAGTGGGAGGCATTATTATAGGAAATGCTGCAGTACAATCAAATATGGTAAGTCCTACTACGCTTCTTGTGATTGGAATCACTATCATTGCTTCTTTTGCGGTGCCAACAGTTGATATGTCTATTTCTATAAGAATGTTAAGATTCCCAATGCTGTTTCTAGCAAATGCCATGGGTATAATGGGGGTTGCTACAGGCTACACCCTACTTATCCTTCATTTATCTTCCTTGGAGAATTTCGGTGTTCCATATATGGCCTTTAACAAGGATGATTTAAAAGATACTTTTATTCGATCACCATTATGGAAAATGAATACCAGGCCCTCCATAATCTCAGAACGAAATATTAAAAGACAAACTAATTTTAGGCATAAATTTAGGAGAAAAAAAGATGAATGAAAAAAACAATCTAATAACCTCTATTGAACTCTTTTTTATCTTGGTTGGCTGTATCATAGGTATGGGGGTAACTAGTCTTCCTGCAGATGTAGTAAGGATAGCAAAACAGGATGGATGGATTTCTACCATTATAGGTGGAATATATCCACTATATATTGTTCTCGCTTCAGGAATAATAATCAAAAGACATCCTAATAGTAATATAATGAATTTAAGTAGAGTATACTTTGGAAAAATAATAGGAAATGTTTTAAATTTATTGTTTATGTTTACATTTTTATTCTACATTGTACTAGTTATTTCTGGTTCAAGCAATCAATTAAGAGCATATAGTATATATTTTATCCCACATTTTAAAATGGTTATGATTTTTGCTGTTGTTGCTTGTTATGCTTCAATTAAAGGCTTAAAGGTACTCGCCAGATTTACCACTATAACATTTTTTCTATTATGTTTTATTGTGGTGGCATCCACAGTAACCTTTAAGTCCGCAAGTATTTTAAATGTAAAACCTTTTTTTGGCGCAGGTGTCTCGAAAATTTTAGAAGGAAGTCTAAAAACCGCCTTCGCCTATTCGAATATGGAATTACTTTTAATAATATATCCATATGTGGAAGATAAAAAATATATATTAAAAGCCGCCTACATTAGTGCTCTCGTCATAATTTTTTTTCATACATGGATAGTTTTTACATCTATCTATTTTTCTGGTCCAGATTTAGTAGTAAAACAATTATGGCCATTTTCTTTCGTGGCTGAATCATTTAAAATACCTGTGGTAAATAATTTTAGATATGTAGAGATGGTCATATGGATTACAATTGCTTATAAAACCATGTCTATTGAATTTTATGCTGCAACTAAAATATTAAATAATATTACTAAAATAGAAAGAAAAACAATTTGCTTTCTATTAATACCAGTTATTTTTATATTCCCTCTATTTATGGGAAATGAAGTAACGAGAAGAGAAATTTCAGGCAAGCTTATGCCTTGGATAATCTTATTTAATATTTCTTATGTAACCATAATTGCATTATTAACTCTTTTAATAGATAAGAATAATCTTAGGCATATTCAAAAAAACAACTAGAAAGTAACTTAGTCTATTTTGTATCATATTCCTTATTAAAAAAAGGAGAAATTTATGAATGAAAAGATATAGTTTAATTATATTATCTGTTTCATGTCTATTTATATATCTAATATTTAATTCAAGCGAAGGTAATCTTGCCATAGAAAAAATTGATGTTTGCTCTGGACTATCCTTTGACCTCATTACAAGTAAACCATTGACTGAATATGATGTTGCTGCAAGTGCGTATACTTTCACTAAAAAAAATGAAATTTCAACTGTTATACTGGAAGGCATTAGTAAAAACATTGCTGAAAGCAGGTCAACCAGACAAACTACCAGCAGCAAAGAATTCTTGCTTGGATTACAGAAAGTATTCATTTTTAGTGAAGCTGTGGCTACTTATGGTATTAATCCTATTATTGACATAATGTTTTCTAATCAACAAATGAATGATGCTACGTGGATTGTTGTTTGTAAAGACAAAGCTCTTGATATGCTAAAATTTAAAGTTGAGGATGCTGTGTCTTCGGCAGATCATATTGATGGTATGATTGAAAGCTCTATGGAACAGAATTTCATGTCTGACGACTATAAAGTGGTAGATACATATGTAAGGGTAGACTCAGAGGGAAGAAATCTAGTTCTTCCATACCTTGAAATATTAAACAATAAAATTACTTTGAACGGCATGGCTGTTTTTAAAAAAGACAAGATGGTTGCAACAATACCGATTAAAGACGCCAGGTATATGAATATTTTAAGGGAAGATAAGGTTAAAGGAATACTAACACTTCAAAAGGATTCACTAAAATTGATATCAAATTATGGAGAATCCAAAAGGAAGGTACATTGTAAACAAATCAATGGTAAATATAAATTTATTATTGACTTAGAATTTAAAGGTCAAGTAATAAATAATACTATGTATTCTGACTTTATGATAAACCCCAAAACAGTAGAAAAATACACTCATGAATTAGAGGAAGAAACAGAGAAAAGGTGCAATGAATTTATAAATAAAATGCAAAACCAGTATAAAGTAGATTGCCTAGAACTTGGTCGTGATGCTGCAGCTACTTTTGGCCGAAGCCCCGAAACAAATTGGGATAACATTGTTTGCAATGCAGACATTATTGTTAATGTAAAGGTGAAGGTTAATAATCTTGGAAGAGGTCAGTTTTTATTTAAAAGTAAATAAAAGATAATTTTTTATTTGAATATGTATTATTAACAATAATATACAAGCAGGATTAAAGGTCCGTAGCCAGATAGCGCAACTGACCTTTAATTATAATAATTCTATATCTTCATTTTTAGAAAACTCATCTAAAATATCCTCTACTATGGCATGTTCTAAATTTCTAAAATTTCGCGCCTTGCAAATAAACCTTAAACTTAAACACACTCTTCCCTCTTCTATAGAAGTGTATATTGTGTGAGAAAGGTTTTCATAATAAATTGGAAGAGTTTTTGATGCTATACTTAGTGCCTCCTTTGCTTCTTGTTCTATATCTCCCACTTTATCATTAGCAATAGTTACTAATATCTCTTTAGCTTTTTTCCAATTGCTGCTCAGGCTAAGGTTTATTTCAATCTCATTCCAAGTAAACGGGAAGGAGTTAGTCTCATTTATAAGTTCTTCAGTGAGCAGTATTATATTTGGTATATGAGTAATTCTTCCCGTACTTTGTCCATAAGTTTTGTTGTCATTTTCAATAACTTCAATTATAGTGGTATAAAACCAGTCCACTGCTAATACGTCACCAAGACTTTTCCCAATTTTTATTCTATCACCAATTGCAAAGGGCTTTTGGGTGTTAATTATTACCCACCCTAGAAAACTAGCTACAACATCACGAAAGGCAAAGGCTAGCCCAGCTGAGAAAATCCCCAAAAAAGTCAGTATATCTTTAGACTCATACATCCATATTGGTATAATGACCATAACTGATAAAATATTTATAAATAATGAAGTTGTCTTTTTATATTTTATTATATCCTTAGAGTAAAACTTGGATTTATCAACAAATGAGCAGATACCTTTTTTAACTAAATGAAATATAATTATTAATGCCAAAGTTATTATTAGCCTTATCAAAACACTAACAGTTTGAAACTTCAAACCAATCTCCAATAAAAATGCAGCCATAGGCTTTCCCCTCCTTTATAATAATTTTAACTATACACAGAATTCAAGTTAGTCCATTGTCACTATTTTTGTAATAAAGCGTTTAAAGCCATAACGTAACCATATTTACCAAATCCACAAATTTGGCCTATGCAGGCTGGCGCAGTTACTGATTTTTGTCTAAATTCTTCTCTTGCATAGATATTACTAAGATGAACCTCTATAGTATTTATAGAAACTGATTTTATAGCATCAAATATTGCAATGCTATAATGGGTGTATGCTCCAGCATTAATGATTATTCCATCGTACTTATCGTAAGCATCCTGTATGAAGTTTATTATTTCACCTTCGATATTGCTTTGAACAATATCAATAGGAACCTGAAGTTTTTTAGCCTCTTTATAGAGATAACTACACATTTCTTCGTAAGTTGTGTTTCCGTAGACGTTCTTCTCCCTTATTCCAAGAAAATTTAAGTTCGGACCATTAATTATTAATACCTTCATAACCGCACCTCTTATTTATTATTTTCTGCATATATCTCTATAATATTATTAACTACATCATAAGTGTTACTAATATTCATAATTTCATAATCACAATATTTTTTATACAAGGGCCCTCTCTCCTCAAAGATTAAGTAAAGCTGAGATGGATCCTTTGAAAGTAAAGGGCGAGTCTTAACCTCTATATCCCCTACTATGTTTTTAATAGGTCGATTGATGTAAATTATAATTCCATTTTTCTTAAGACTTTTAATATTATCATATCTCTTAATTACCCCACCACCAGTTGAAATAACTGCTGGGACTCTTTCTGATACTTCCAAAACTGCCTTAGCTTCTATGTCTCTAAACAAATCCTCCCCATTTTTAAATATTTCAGTAATCTTAAGATTTGTACTCTTTTCAATGTATGTGTCTATGTCTAGGAAACTCATGCCTAATTTTTCTGCAAGTATTTCCCCAATTGTACTTTTACCTGATCCAGGCATCCCAATTAAAACTATATTTTTCCTCCTGTGATTTTTGTTTTGAAGGCCTCTGCTTATTTCCATAACAGCTTTAAAGAATTCCTCTACTTCTAAATGTAAATTACTATTTTTAACTAGATCTAAGTTCTTCTTTATAACCGCTTCTTCTCTAGCTCCATTTAAAATTTCCATATTGTTTTTCTTTTTATATTCACCTATCTTTAGAACTAACTCCATACGATTTTCAAATAGGGAGAGAAGGCTCGCATCGATTTTATCAATTTGATCTCTCAAATCATTTATATCAAAATTATCTACATTACTCATTAAACCACATCCTTAAATCATCACCTTCGCACTACTTATCCTCGACGAAGCTGTAATATTATATAAAATCTAAAATGCTCATTGCAGCGCAGGCTTCAATTACTGGTAGTGCTCTTAAAACTATACAAGGGTCATGCCTACCTGTAATCGATACTTCTGAATCCTCGAAGGTGTCCATATCAATAGTACTTTGAAGCTTAGCTATGGAAGGAGTTGGTTTCATTGCAACTCTAAATACTATGGGCATCCCATTAGAAATGCCTCCATTTATTCCACCATTATTGTTAGTTTTCGTTGCAACACTGCCTTTATTCATGTAAGGCAGATCATTAGCCTTACTTCCTCGAAGCTTCGTTATATCAAAGCCACTACCAAATTCTACACCCTTTACTGCTGGAACAGAAAATAGTAATTGAGCTAAATTACTCTCTATAGAATCAAAAAATGGTTCGCCAAGTCCACAAGGTAAGTTTAATATAGCAGCCTCAATTATGCCTCCAACAGAATCAGATTCTTCCTTAGCTTTTAAAATAATACTTTTCATTTCTTTCCCTTTAACATCATCAATTACGGGAAAATCTTTGTTTAAAATATCTATTAGAAATTGATTTTTTAAATTAACAGCATCAAAGTAGTTGTCAAATACATTCTCAATACTCAAAACATGACTTCCTATTTGGATTCCCTTATGGAAAAGGATTTGCCTTGCAACAGCACCTGCAAAAACAAGTGGCGCAGTAATTCTTCCTGAGAAATGACCGCCACCTCTATAATCATTAAAGCCTGAATATTTAACTTTTCCTGTAAAATCTGCATGGCCTGGTCTTGCTAAATCCTTTAACTTGTCATAATCCACAGAATTTTGATTTTCATTAAATATAACCGCGCAAAGAGGTGTACCAGTTGTATATCCATTAAAATATCCACTTAGAATTTCAACTTTGTCTCCTTCCCTTCTTGTAGTTGAAAATTCACTTTTACCTGGCGCACGTCTTTGCATTTCATTATTTATAAAATCCATATCAAGTTTTATACCGGCGGGTAATCCATCAATAGTTATTCCTATGCCTCTTCCATGAGATTCTCCAAATATAGAATACTTTATTTTTTTACCCCATTGTCCACTCATTAATTTCCCCTCCTAGGCTCTTAAAATCCTCATAAAAATTGGGATAGGATTTTTTTACTGCCCCACTATCCTGTATTATAAGCTTCTGCGTACATTTAATTGATGCAATAGCCATGGCCATAGCTATTCTATGATCATTCCAACTGTTTACCACTCCACCCTTAAGCCATGGTTTACCATGAATTATCAGCGAATCCTCTCTTTCTATAACCTCAGCCCCAATTTTATTTAGCTCTGTTGCTATAGCTTTTAATCTGTCAGATTCTTTAATTCTAGCTCTCCTTGCATTAATAATTTCTGTGGTACCAAAGCTTAATGCACCAAGCACTGCAACTATTGGTAAAAGGTCAGGACATTGCGATACATCAACAATAGTGCCTCGTAAATCTGATTTTGAAGCCTTTAAAATTCCATCTGTAAGTGAGATTTTTCCACCCATATTTTTTATTATGTCCACTATTACCCTGTCTCCTTGGAGTGATTCCATATTTAAATCAACACAGGAAACCTCTCCACCTAAAACACCTGCTGCAAGGTAAAATGCTGCTTGTGAAAAATCACCTTCAACTCTGTAGTCTCTTTTTTCATAGTGTTGATTTCCTTTTACCACGAATTCTCTATAATTATTATTTTCTATGATTACTCCAAATTTAGAAAGTATATCTAAAGTTAAATCTATGTAACCAATAGATTCCATTTTGGTAGTAACCACAATTATTGAATCTCCATTTAATAAAGGTAGTGCATAAAGAAGACCGGTAATAAACTGGGAGCTTACATCTCCTCTAAGTTCAAAAATTCCAGGATTAAGTCTCCCATCTATTGTTAGTGGAAGGTACCCTCTATCTGTTGTATACTTTATATTCTGCTTATCAAAGATTTCATAATAAGGTTTAAGTGTTCTTTCTACTAGTTTCCCTTTACCTTTAAAGACTATTTTCCCCATACTGTGCATTGCTATAGGGATTAAAAAACGTAATGTTGATCCACTTTCATTGCATTCTAACTCATTACAAGCTGTTTCATTGTTTTCAATTTTATTATTAGAAGTTATTTTAAGACTTCCTTTACTTTCTTTTATTTTCGCTCCAAGTTTTTCTATAATTTCACAAGTAGCTATTATATCCTCAGACATATTAACATTATGGACCATGCATTCCCCATAGCTCAGTGCTGCAGCTATAATTGCTCTATGACATAAGGATTTTGATGGTGGAATTTTCACTTTTCCCTTTAAAGAAAAAGGCTTTATCATAACCGATTTCATAACTTATTACCTCAATTCAATATAATAATTTATTTGTGATTTCTTTGTAAATAATCTTCAATTTTAGCGGACTTGATTTTTTCAATAAAGCTATTACCAATGGACTCTATTAATATAAATTTCATAGAATCACCAATATTTTTCTTATCATGACTAATAGTTTCAATTATAGCTTTAGTTTTTATTTCAGGCAAGTTCCAAGGTAAATTATACTTAATTAAGATGTCTTTTATAATATTTGCTGTCCCAATTTTAGTAACTCCTAGTTCTTCCCCTAATTTTGTTATAGCATGCATTCCCATTGCCACCGCTTCTCCATGGGAGTACTCCTTAAAATTAAAGAATTGCTCAATTGCGTGCCCTATGGTATGACCAAAGTTTAGTAACATCCTCTCCCCAGTGTCCCTCTCATCTCTTTCAACAATGCCTGCCTTAATGCAGCAACAAGTATAAATAATTTTATCTATGTCTTTTAAAACAGCTTCTTTGTTTTCATAATTCATTAATTTATAAAACAACTCTCTATCTTTAATTGCTCCATATTTTATTACTTCACCCATACCGTCATTAAAAAATTTATCATTAAGTGTTCTAAGGAGCAGTGGATCAATAAAAACTGCCCTTGGATTATAAAAACTTCCTACCAGATTCTTCCCACGAGGTAGGTCTACTGCCACCTTACCACCTACGCTACTATCCACTTGCGAAAGTAGCGTAGTTGGAATTTGTATTAATGGAATTCCTCTTAAAAAAGTTGCGGCTGCAAAACCAGTCATATCTCCCACAACTCCACCACCTAAAGCAATTATAATATCTCCCCTGTTTATCTTGAAATCTAAAAGTTTGTCGTATACTCCTAAAAGAGTGTCAAAGGACTTGCTTTCTTCCCCCACTTTCACCACAATTTTAAAAGTCTCAAACCCTTCTGCTTTTAATGAGCTAACCACCTTTTCACCGTAAAATTTATTAACATTAGAATCCGTTACTATAGCTATTTTTCTTCCTTTATATATCTTCTTAACTTCACTACCAATTTCGCCAAGCAATCCATTCTTAATGTATATTGGATAGCTGCCACTAGAGCCTTTAACTTCAATACTATACATTTTAGCCTCTCTCCTTTCTTCTATTCGTTGAACTCACAAACATTCTACTTTATCGCCATTTATTATTGCATCTTTTATCTGTTATATATTATTTTCGAAGTCCTCTATTTTATTAATTATATTTTCTTTGTTATATAAAAGCAAATCAGGCCATAATTCGCCCTTTAATTTACAATCTGCTATAAAAAAATATAAGATTTCAATAAATCATTGACTTTTATTAAATTTGTGTATAATATTTATAATGAATATGGAGACTTCTAGCCACTTCTCAAAATTGGTTAGGAGTCTTTTTAATTAGACTAATAAAAGGAAGGCAAATAAATGTATTTGCCATGGAGGTAAAAATGGGTAAGAATCATAGTGTTAGGAATAATTTTGTTTACAACAATATAGAGAAAAAAGATAAGAACTTTATGTATAAAAATCTTGAGAGAAGTAATTGCTATAATTGTAATTTTTCCAGGTCAAATTTTGATTATGTAACTTTTAGAGGTGCACATTTTAAATCTTGTGTATTTTCTGACTGTACCTTTAAATGGGCTGAATTCATTGGAACAAATCTTAAGAACAGTGATTTTAAAGATACAATATTTGAAAATGCTATATTTGACTCTGTGAATTTAGATGGGGCTGATTTCAAAGATGCAGAATTTAAAAACACTATATTTTTAAATTCGGATCTTACAAAAGCTAAAAATCTTAGCATTAAGAATTCAGATACTAAAGTATTTAGTGAAATGCCTGAAATGGAAATTAGTGAAGACCTTCAAATTGCTATTGTAAATGCAATGAAAAATAAATATGTTAAAGCTGCTAGAGTTCTTGATACAAAAGATGGTGGCATTAATATAATAAGTCTAATGATATTATTAGAAAATTTTGATGAAGAAACGTTAATTAAGGGATTAAATATAATGAAAGCTGAATTAGATTGTGATTTTTACACATTAAGTTATATCGTTAAGTTTTTGAAGAATAATATGTAATTAATGCCCCTTGTGATTTTTGCTATGACATTAAAAATGTAAGGAGACATAATATGAATGGAAAATCACATCAAAAGATAGCAATGCTATCCTATGCAATAGTAGCAACAATACCTATTGTTAATTCTATGCCAATATTCAACAATGAATATATACATGTCCCCATAGGAATAAGCCTTGTAGGCCTTGCAACAGCAGGACTTGCAGGGTTAGTTGTTGATGCGGATAGTCAACATAGTAAGATAAATCACATGAACCCACTTACAAATGCAAGTAATAAGGTGATAAATACTTTAGAAAAAATATTAAAATTACTGCTTAGATTATTCTTAGGGGTTGGACTTGGGGCATTAATTTTATGGTATTCAAAAGATATTATATGGGAGTTAGAAAAAATTAAATTTATAGGGGAATACGCTTATATATTTACATATTTTACGTCTTTTGTTTTAATGGTTTTAGGAGTAACTAATGAGCGAATTTTTAAAAAAATCCCCGTAATTGGGACGGTTTATAAAAAATTATCAGCTATAATAAGTGTAGGATCAAATGATTTTATAAGAATTTCTATATTTTTAACTTATGCTGGTTCAAGCTTGATTTTATCCATTTATAACTTTACTAACTTAAATGACGCAAATATCTATCTTATTTGTATTTTATTAATTGGTATAGCAACCTTCCCTCATAGGTCATTTTTACATTCACTAGAAGGAGTTGCTATTTTCAACATTTCAGCTTCCTATGTATTTAAAAAATTAGGCTACGAATATTTAACAGGGTGTTTTTTTGTTGGATATATAAGTCATATTTATTGGGCTGATATATTTACAAAAGAAGGGGTACCATTACTTTCAATTCCAAGATTTATTGCAGTATTATTAAAAAAATTAGGCTTCCGTAATAAATTTGTTCAGTTTTTAGAAAAAATAGGTAAGTTCAAGCTTAAATTACCACCACATATTACCACTGGCTCCGATGCAGGCAATTTATTTGAAGTAATATATATCTTACTTTTATTTGTAGTGGTTGTAATAGGTTTCACTGTTTATGGTGGAGAATTTAGGGTTATTTAAATAAATTATAACCATAAGCCTGAATTTTGGTATACAATTAAAGATAAACAAATGAAAAAGTGAGAGGAGAGATTTTATGAAGTTTGTTGCGGATTTACATACCCATACTATAGTTAGTGGTCATGCATATAGTACACTAATGGAAAATGCAAAATATGCTAATGAGATAGGTCTTGAGATATTAGGGGTTACAGATCATGGTCCTAATATGCCCGGTTCTCCTGATCTTTGGTATTTTGGAAATTTTAAAGTACTGCCAAGAGAATTGTACGGCGTTAAAATGCTTTACGGTTGTGAAGCTAATATAATTGATTATGAAGGTAATCTTGATCTGCCATTAGACTTGCAAAAGGGTCTTGACATAATGATAGTAAGCATGCATGAACCACTTATGGAAGGTGGAAAGAGTGCGGATTTAAATACAGCCGCTATTTTAAAAGCTATGGACAATCCAAATGTTAATATTTTAGGACATCTTGGAAATCCAAAATTTCCTATACACGAAGAAGAAATAGTAAAAAAAGCAAAAGAAAAAAATATACTAATAGAATTAAATAATAGTTCTTTTATAACTTCGAGAATAGGCAGTGACAAAAATTGCACTAAAATAGCAAAACTTTGCATAGAATTCGGTGGAAAGATTATTGTGAATAGTGATGCTCATTTCTGTTTTTCTATAGGAAATTTTAGTTCTGTAGAAAAACTACTTAAAGACATAGATATGCCTGAAGAACTTATTGTTAATACAAATAGATCAATGTTAATTGAATTTCTTCGCGAAAAAGGAAAAAATGTATAAGTCACTTTAAAGACAAAAATAAGGGGTACATAGCAATTTAAGCTATGTACCCCTTATTTTTATTACTATTTTTCTTTTTGACGAAATCACTGCTACTCTCAATTCTAATTCATTTAAATATATTTTGCTTTATTAAATGTGAATATATTGATATTATGTAATTATATCTAAAAATCAATTGTAAAAATAAATAACAAAATGGGGCGTATTATGAAATCAAGTAAAAAACCACTTATAATAATTACAATAGCAATTTTTATATTGTGTATAGGCCTAGCTTATGGAATAAATAGGTTAGGAACTTCTAAAGGAAAAAACACACTAAACCGAGCAAAAATACCAGAAATTATTAGTGAAGAAATAAAATCACCAACGGAACACTCAGATAATTTGCCTGTGTATGATAGCTTAAAAATCGAAGAAAAAACTTATAAATCAGCATCTGTTTTTCAGGTAAAAAATAGTAAGATACCAATACTTATGTATCATTCTATTAGTTATGAAAAAGGAAATTCCTTAAGAGTTTCCAAAGAAAACTTTAGAATGCAAATGAAATATCTTAAAGATAATAATTATACAACCTTAACTATAGATGAACTTTATAGTTATATGAAAATAGGTAAAATAGTACCTAAGAAACCCATAATTATAACTTTTGATGATGGCTATAAAGATAACTACACTAATGCTTATCCTATTTTAAAGGAATTAGGATTAAAAGCAACTGTCTTTGTAATTGCTGGTGCCATAGATACTGAGAAAGATTTTTTAACCTCTAATGAGATAAAATCCATGGATTCAAACAATATGAGAATAGAAAGCCACACAACTGCACATGAACATTTAACTAAAATATCTTATAGTGCTAATATAAAAACAATGAAATCTTCAAAAGATAAATTAGAAAAAATATTAGGCAGAAAAATAAATTACATAGCATATCCCTTTGGAGAATATTCTGCCGACACAATAAAAGCAGCAAAAGAATCAGGCTATAAATTAGCTTTTTCAACTGACTCTGGCTTTATAGATAAAAATACTAATATTTATTCCTTGGCCAGAATCTTTGTTAATGCAAACTTCAGTTTTGATAAGTTCAAATTAAGATTGAATCCCTATAATAAGAAAAGGTAATATTGAAAACACTATAAAACATTTGAAAGGCGCATTTGCTTAGTATATTATTTTTAAAAATATTTATGCCATATACACAATGTATATGGCACAATTTATCATGGTTTTTTAACATCTACAGATAAATTTATATCTTTATTTACAGTAGAGCTTAAAACTGTTTTCAATATATAAGAACCTTGCTCAATATCCAAATCTTTAAAGTACAGCTTAACTTCCTGTTTACCCGAGCTTTGTGGAATTAGCATCATAGTAGTTGAGCTCTGATTATAGCTTTTTGTAGCTTCATTTTTATCATTTACTAAATAAGTTTTGCTTATATCTAATCTTTGTGTAGCAGCGGCTATATTTTCAAAATTTAATGTAACTATAACATCATGCTTTATAATCAGAATGCTAGTTAGTGAAATAGATAGTTTTGAGTTAGCAATAGATGCTGCAGGCTTTAAATTGTACTGCACAAGCTGATTTTTATCCTCATTATTATCTTTCTCTTTGTCTTTGTCTTTGTCTTTGTCTTTCTCTTTCTCCTTGTCCTTGCCCCTTACCTTGTCCTTACCTTTTCCATTGCTTGTGCCAGAACTTAATATCACAGGATTTTTTATATCTAATATTCCCTTAACAATAGTATCTTTTTCCACAACTTCAGCTGCCGGTTCTACCTTTGGCTTAGTTACTTCGGTTGTTTTAGCCACCGTTGCTTCGGTTGATTTAGGCGCAATTGAATGTTCAGGACCATTTTTATCTACTGCTTTATTATTCATTACCCAGGCTAAAATAACAACCAAAGCTATTATACAAGCAAGCGCTGATATTATAATTAGCTTAGTTCTATTCTTAAGTTTCTTATCCTCTACCAAAACTGTTTTGGAAGTATCCCTAGCAGATTCACTGGAATTCATAAACATTGTTTTTTCATTTTCGACCTCATCTATATTAGCATTAAGTGCAGAGCGCATCGCTGATACATCACTATAGCGGCTTTTAGGATCTATAGCTGAAGCCTTTTTAATAACACTAACTAAACTCTTAGCATCATCCGACCTATAATTTTTCTCAAACATAAGCTCTGAAGGTAGGTTTATGGATTTACTTGTAAGCATAAAAAACATAGTGGCACCAAGAGAATAAATGTCTGTTTGAGCATTGGATTGGGCATTTATAAGTTGTTCTGGTGCTATGTATCCCATTGAACCTAAAATCATAGTGTCGCCTTCTTGATTTTCCTTATATGTCCGCGCTATTCCAAAGTCGATAAGTACCACCTTGTTGTTAGATTTTATCATTATGTTAGCAGGCTTTAAATCTCTATATATAATTGGTGGATTAAAGCTATGAAGGTAACCTAATATGCTGCAGAGTTGCAGTGATATATCTGTTACAAGTTCTGCAGATAGAGACCCATTTGCCTCCACATATTCCTTTAAGGTCGTCCCTTCAATATAGTCTTCCACAATGTATAAATTATCATCTTCATAAAAGATATCAATAATTCGTACAATTCCTATGTGACTTAAGTTCTTTAGTAAATTAGGCTCAGCAAGAAAATCTATTTTGTCTTTCCACTGGCCATTTACTTCCTTAATCGCCCAAAAGTTTCCTAACCTGTTATTCTTGCAGAGATATACTGTCCCCATACCGCCTCGTCCTAAGACTTTTATTATTTCGTATTTTTCATCTAGTATTCGTCCCGGATTTAACATGTTCTCTCCTCCAATATGAAAAACTTATCTGTAAAGTATATTGTAATATTACCTCACTTTCTTTAACACTAGCACCGTTCTACTAGGTGAGTATATTATAACCCCAGTTTTATTTTCCTTATGCTTCAAGGTTTCTGCACTGTAAATATAATCCCTTGCAATTCTACCTTGCCCACCAAATATTTTTTCATCACTATTAAACACAATTTTATATTCACCCATTTCGCCAGTAGGTAATTCATATTCAGCGAAAGATTCGCAATGATTAAAATTAAATAAAAATATCAGCCCACCTTTTCTGAAAGCAAGCAGTTTGTACTTCTCATCAGTCCAAAGATTTTGTAAATCACAAGCGCTTAAAACATTATAGGTTTTTACTAAATTCAGCATTTCTTTATCAAAATTTGATAAATACTCATATTTAAGCTTTTTATCTTCCATTAAACTCCATTGTCTTCTTGCATAATGGTAACTCCAATTGTTACCTTGTCTTGGAAAATCAATCCATTCCGGATGACCAAACTCATTACCCATAAAATTCAAATAGCCTTCACCAGCTAAAATCATGGTAATAAATCTAATTAATTTATGAAGTTCTACTGCTCTACTTATTATTAAATTATCATCATTTTTTGACATATGAGTATACATTTCCTTATCACCTAAACGGAACATTAAGGTCTTATCACCTACAAGTGCTTGATCATGTGATTCAGAATAACCTATATTCTTCTCATGAGGTCGTCTACTAGTTAATTCATACCACAACTTACTCATACTCCATTTTTCATCAGGCAATTCTTTAAGTATTTTCACCCAAAGATCAGGTACTCCCATAGACAACCGATAGTCAAAACCCAGACCACCAACCTCTACTGGTAAACACATTCCAGGCATTCCACTCATATCCTCTGCAATAGTTATCGCATTAGGTTTCACTTGTCTTATTAAATCATTAGCAAATTGAAGATAAGTAATTGCTTCTATATCCGTATCCATACTAAAGTATTTACTGTAATTTGTAAATGCTACACCCAGTCCATGGTGGTGGTATAGCATGGATGAAACACCATCAAATCTATAACCATCAAAATGATACTCCTCCAGCCAAAACTTAATATTTGACAAAAGAAAATGAATAACCTCTGGTTTTCCATAATTAAAAAGCTTTGTACCCCAAGCAGAATGATTTCCGAGAGTTCCAGTATTAAAGAATTGATAATCTGTTCCGTCAAACTCATTAATACCCTCTGCTATATTTTTAATTGAATGGGAATGAACTAAATCAAGCAATACGGAAATACCCATTAAGTGGGCAGTATTAATTAATATTTTAAGATCTTCTGGGGTTCCAAACCAGGAAGAAACAGCAAAAAAATTAGATACTTGATAACCAAAGGAGGCATAATAAGGATGCTGCATTACTGCCATAAGTTGCACAGTATTGTAACCAGCAGCTTTTATCCTTGGAAGAGTAATTTCTGTAAATTCTTTAAAAGTACCCATACCTTCTTTTTCCTGTGCCATACCTACATGAGATTCATATATAAACAATGGTTTCTTATTATCAACATGAAATTCACTGTCCTGCCAATTAAAGCTATAATCTGGTTGCCAAATTTGTCCTACAAAATCGTGAGTAACAGGATTTTGCACAGTACGCTTAATATAAAGTGGAATTCTATCTCTTGATACATTTTTTGCAACTACCCTTACTTTAACATAGGACATATGCTTTAATGCGTGTAACCCTGGCAAAAAAATCTCCCAATTCCCATTTTCTTTTTTTTGCAATGGATGTGTTTTGGGATTCCAATAATTAAAGTCTCCAATTAGATAAAGAGCATCAGCTCCCGGAGCCCATTCTCTATAAATCCATCCATCTTGTACTAGATGAAACCCATAAAACAAGTCTCCACTGGCAAAAGACTGAAAGCTTTGATTATTAGAAAGCAATTTTTTTTTGTAACAAGTATAATTGGACCCTCTAAGTTCAATATCCTTTTTAAAGGGTTTGAGGTATGGATCAATATCCATTATTTTCATGTATTTATTTTTATTTTCATTCATAAAAAAAATCCTTTCATATTTGTAATTATTGAAAGCCAAAATATTTTATAACTCATTATATATAATTCGACTAAATAATTTCAATACCTTTGTTGTTTTATTAAATTCATAAAAACAATTTTAATAACTACTTGACATAGGCAGTGGATTATTGTTATTATACTACTATAAAGTAATTAATAGTTATTAGTAATTTATAGCCATTAGTAATAGATAATCAAAAGGGATAAAGGAGTGTATTAAAATGAATTTAAAACAGGCTTACGAAGATAGAAGGTCCATCAATTTTTTTGATACAAATAAGGGAGTGGATGATGGATTACTCAAGGATATAATTAACCTTGCAGTACTCGCTCCATCAGCATTTAATCTTCAACCTTGGGAAATTATAGCGGTAAAATCCAAAGAAGCTAAAGAAAGATTACATAAACTTTCAAATAGTCAACCTAAAATATTAGAAGCTCCAGTAACTTTAATAATTGTAGGTAATAAAACTGGATATGATGCATCTAATCCTACATGGAAGGATATGTTAAAGATGCTTGGTAATGATCAAGCAAAATTAGCAGGTACACAAGGTTTTGCAAATAGTTTATATGGTACCACAGAAGAAAATAAATTAAAGTTTGCAGAAAGTAATGCAGGGCTTCTAGCCATGTCTATAATGTATTCAGCAAAGAGCTTTGGAGTAGATTCTCATCCAATGAGTGGCATGGATTTTGAAGGTGTACGTCGTGAATTTGGACTTGAAGAAAATAAGACAGTAGTAATGCTAATTGCACTTGGACACTTAGATGAAAATAAGTCTCTTTATCCAAGAGCATATAGAAGAGGCTACGATGAGATAGTTAAAGAAGTTTAATAATTTTAAATTTTAAAAGCGGCTCCCTAAATTAATGTGGAGCCGCTTTTAGTTTTCTTAAAATATTGAAAATTTCAAAATAAATGCTGCAAACACTATTGATACCATTGAAAGTAACTTAATCAATATATTTATGGCTGGACCTGAAGTATCCTTAAATGGATCTCCTACAGTGTCACCAACAACGGCTGCTTTATGACAATCCGACCCTTTTCCACCAAGGTTTCCAGCTTCAATATGCTTTTTGGCATTATCCCAAGCTCCACCTGAATTTGCCATCATAACTGCAAGTACAAAACCCGTTACAGTTGCTCCTGCGAGAAGTCCTGCCACACCATTTACACCTAAAAGCATTCCAACTGTTATTGGAATAATAATAGCCAGTAGTGCAGGCATAATCATTTCCTTTTGAGCTGCTTTTGTACAAATATCAACGCAGGTTGCATAATCGGCTTCTGCGCTACCTTCCATAAGGCCCAATATTTCTTTAAATTGTCTTCTAACTTCTACAACAATAAGTTGTGCTGTTTTACCTACTGCATCCATTGTTAATGCTGCAAATACAAAAGGCACCATTCCACCTATAAATAACCCTATAAGAACCTGAGGATTTAATATTGACAAGTTAAAAACAAAATCCAAATTTTCTTTTTTCACAATAATTTCTACTTGATCTCTATAAGCTGCAATAAGTGCAAGCGCTGTTAAGGCTGCGGAGCCTATAGCAAAACCTTTGCCTGTAGCTGCTGTAGTATTCCCTAAAGAATCAAGAGCATCTGTCCTTTCGCGTACTATAGAATCTTGATGAGTCATTTCTGCAATACCACCAGCATTGTCTGCTACAGGACCATAAGCATCTGTAGCTAAGGTTATACCTAGCGTACTAAGCATACCTACTGCAGCTATTCCTACACCATATAATCCCATATTATAATCTCCTGACCCTCCAGCAAAATAAAAACTAGCGGCTATTGCCATAGCTACTATTATAACAGGAAGAAAAGTAGACATCATTCCAAGGGAAATACCACCTATTATAACGGTGGCTGCACCAGTTGTTGTTGTTTGTGCCAGTTTTTTAGTAGGCTTATACGTATCTGAGGTAAAGTACTCTGTACAAAAACCAATTAAATTACCTGCTATAAGCCCACTTAATATTGCAAAGTAAACTCCTATGTGCTCCCATCCAAGTACATTCCAAACTAAGAAAAAGGATAGTATTGCAATTATTCCAGAACTTACATATACCCCTCGTCTAAGAGCCGCTAAAAGACCCTTTTGCTCAGTTTTCTCCCCTGATTTAACAAAGAAGGTTCCAATAATAGATGCAACTACACCAATTGAAGCTATAGTCATAGGAATTGTTACACCTTTAACTCCAAGTCCAGCAGCTACTGCAAGTGCCGCAGTGGATACTATTGACCCAACATAGGATTCGTAAAGATCTGCGCCCATACCAGCTACGTCACCAACATTGTCCCCAACGTTATCAGCTATAACTGCAGGGTTTCTTGGATCATCTTCAGGAATTCCTACTTCAATTTTACCAACAAGATCCGCACCTACATCCGCTGCCTTAGTAAATATACCTCCACCGACGCGTGCAAATAATGCCATGGAGCTAGCTCCCATTCCAAAGGTAATCATTGCACTAGTTATATTTTGAATTCTCATTGCTTCATCTAAATTCCTATAGAAAAAATCGAGCAAATAATACCATATGCTAATATCAAGAAGTCCAAGACCTACAACAGTAAGTCCCATTACTGCACCGCTTGAAAACGCAACCTTTAGAGCACTATTAAGACTTTTCCCAGCTGCGTGTGTAGTTCTAACATTTGCACGGGTGGCGATTTTCATTCCTATAAAGCCTGAAAGACCTGAAAAAAATCCTCCACTTATAAATGCAAAAGGTACAAAGGGGGTAAGGAATCCAAATCCTGCAAGTATTCCTAGGATTACAAACATAACTGCAAAGAAAAGAGCTACTCCTGTATACTGCCTTTTTAAATAAGCATCTGCACCTTGTCTAATAGCCATAGCAATTTTTTTCATTTGCTCCGTTCCTTCATCTTCTTTCAATACTTTATATGCAAGATATCCAGCAAAAGCAAGTGCTAATATAGAACAAATTGGGGCCAAAATCAATAAATTCATAATAACTGCCTCCTAAATATTTTTATTATTTATATATCTATCTATTTCGACTAAGCATTAACAATTCCTTTCTTTTTAAATAAAAAAAAGAAACTTTAAAAAGTTTGTTTTTAAAATTGTTCCTTTACTTTCTTTACTCTTCAACAACAAGTTCAATATATGTTTTTAACACCTCTGGTTTATTGATTATAATTTTTTTAGCATCATAAAGTATAATTCCATCTTTCAAAAAATCATTTAAACATCTAGTAACTGTTATTCTTGAACAGCCTATGATATTTGATAGTTCCTCATGAGTAAACATGCGATTCAATGTAACAAATCCTGCACTATCTAACTCCGCTGTAGAAGATAACCTTAATAAAGCATCTGCAAGTTGCCCTCTTGCATCATTAAAAATTTTATTAGTAAGCTGAAGCATAACGATTCTAAATTTCCTTGTCGTACTATGCATAAAATATCTATATATTTGTGGTTTCAAGCTAAGTTCTCTTTCTAAGACCTCTTGACTTATAATTGAGATTTCTACATATTCTTTTGCCGTTGAAACAATGGAATCCATGCCCCCACAAAAATAAATCATTTCACCTACTATCTCTCCACTTCGAATAAAATATAAGATTTTTTCATGCCCATTTAAACTAATAACGCTTTGTGTCACCACACCTTTTAACACAATTCCTACATGAAGTCCAGAATCAAAATCTAACAGTTCATTTTTATTATATTTGCTTATTTGTCCAAGCTTACTGAGTGTATTTAAAAAATAATCTCGCATTATCGCTTGTCGATCAGGCTCAAAAAACTTCTCATACATAGATTTCCTCCTAAGCATATACTACAATAATATTTTACTATTTCTATTCTTTTGAAAACATATAAATTTTTAATATATTTTTATTATATCATTAATTTTTTTTATATTTTACAAATAGTTAATATATAAAAAATGAACCATCTCTATATAAATATATAGAAATAGTTCATTTTTTAGACTTTTCCAACCAAATAATTATAAAAGTTTTCTAATAAACTTTTATAAACAATTTTTTTTTATTCAAATTGAATATTTATTAGCATATAGTACCAAGCACAGCTTTTATATCTTCTTTATTTTCAACAGCTGCTTTTATTGCTAATGTTAATCCTTGTGTAATTTTCTCAAGCTCCATATATGGAGTATTGGCTTTACTCATTACTTGTGCTGGAATAAATGGAACATGAATAAAAGTGCCTCTTACTGCTGGGTATTTTGTATGAATTAAATGAAGTAATCCATACATTATATGATTACACACAAATGTACCTGCACTATTAGAAAGAGAGGCTGGAATACCACCTTTTCGAATTTCTTCTACCATTACTTTAATAGGAAGATTTGAAAAATAAGCATTCTCTCCTCCTTCAAAAATTGCTTTATCAATAAATTGATTTCCCTCATTATCTGGAATCCTTGCATCATCTACGTTAATTGAAACTCTTTCTATAGTTAAATCAAATCTACCACCAGCTTGACCAACACAAATCACTATGTCTGGATTTTCTTTAATTATTGCCTTTTCTAGTTCCATAATAGATTTATTAAACACCGTTGGTATTTCAAGCTTCACAATTTCAGCACCAGCAATTACATTCTCTAATCTTCTTACTGCTTCGAAGGATGGATTAATCTTTTCCCCTCCAAAGGGATCAAATCCTGTTATTAATACTTTCATGTTATCACCTCATTAGTTATTTTTTTTATTTGCTTTAGACACCTTTATCAAAATGCCCAGAAATACATTAGTCCTATATGAATAACAAGCATAGTTAATGCAACTGGTGCTACTTGTGCTACTTGAGATCCCAATTGAACTGTAAATTGTATATTTATAATATATCAGAATTTTTTATTATTTGATGTAGCACAAGCTACAAAAATCATTTATTTTTTATTCAAGTGATTGTAATCATTTTTCCTGACATAATATAAAAATGCCCTTGTAATTTTACATTACAAGGGCATTTTTGTTTAACTAATAAATTTTTCTGTATATTATATTGTTCTATTTTGTTCTTCCTTTTCTTCCTGCTGCTTTAGTTTGTATTCATAAGTAACGTAAAGTTCTTCTAGTTTGGTATTAAGATATTTAGGGACTATTTTAACTTGTGTTAAATTAGAAAACTTATTTAAATCCTCGAAGAACGTTTTAATTCTATTTTCTATTACTTCTATATTACTAAATTTCACCTTATCAATAATAGAATCGCACTCGTCATTAAAAATCCTAAGGACTAGTTTAATCATATCCTCTGTCATATCATCAACTACTTCATTACCTTCTTTTATGTTCCCATTTACAATCCATTGCTTAAATTCTATAGCTTCTTTAGATTTAACCATAGATCTTTGCTTTTCTCTAAGATCCTGAAGCATTGTAGCACCTTTTATTGAATTCATTAAATTATATTCAGGCTTATAAACCCCATAACTTTGCATTAGAATATCATCATCTAAAGTTATAATTTCAGACTTTAAGCTATCTACAGATGTTTTAAGATTATTATATTCCAAATTAATTTCGTCAATAGATTTTATTTTACTGACCATTAAAACTTCATATTCATTCAATTTTAGCTTGTGTTCCTCTGCCTTTTGTTTAGTTAACTCTTCATATTCACTGTTTTTTCTTTCAATAAATTCATTGTATTCTGTACTTTTATCTTGCATTTCTTTGCCTTTTAATTCAATTAAATTATCATATTCTTGACTTTTGGTTCCAATTAAGTCATCGTATTGCGCTTTTTTATCTTCCAGTTCTTTACTCTTTACTTCCATTAAACTATTATATTCTTCACTTTTGGTTCTGATTAAATCATCATATTCCGCACTCTTGTCTTCAAAATCCTTAGCCTTTAGACGGATCAAATTATCATATTCATTTGATTTTTCTTCAAATTCTTTGGTTTGATATCCAGCTTGGCTCTTATATTCCCTATTTAGTTCTTCTATAGCTTTTGTTTTTGTTTCAATTAGCTTATCATATTCTTCAATCTCCAATTCAAGTTCTTTAGTTTTAGCTAAAACTTGGCTCATTCCCAGTTGAGTTGGAGTTAGTTTTATATATCTCAAATTTTTATTTTCCTCGATTAATTTCTCAATCTCGGATTTATATTGTTGCGCGTTTAATGCATCCTTAATAGATGTAAGTATTGCCATTGAAAAACCTCCTTATTTCATTAACAACTTACATTATACCACATAAAATTCATTCATAAATATGGTAATATCATCTATAAATGACTTAACAGCCTCTTCCGCTGTAGCCCAGGATGTTACTAACCTAATAGCAGAATTATCCTCATCAATTTTTTGCCATATATAAAAGGAATACTTTTCCTTAAGCTTTTCAATTATTTTATTAGGCAATATTGGAAATATTTGATTTGTTGGCGAATCTATTAAAAATTCATATCCACAATTACTAATTCCCATTTTTAATAGCTGAGCCATATCATTTGCATGTTTCGCTAAGTCAAAAAAAATATTCTCTTTAAATAACTCCAAAAACTGTATACCAATAAGCCTTCCCTTTGCAAGTAATCCTCCCTTTTGCTTAATATGAAATCTAAAATCTTCTTTAAGCGACTCTCTGCAAATAACAAGAGCTTCTCCCATTAATGCACCATTTTTAGTCCCGCCTATATAAAAAGCATCAGTTAGCTTTGGCAAATCTGAAAACTCAATATCATTCCCTTTTGAGCATAGTGCAGATCCTAGTCTTGCTCCATCAAGGTATAAAATCAAATTGTTAAGTCTGCAACACTCACTTAAATCTTTTAATTCTTGCTTCTTGTATATAGACCCTATTTCGGTGGGATTTGAAATATAAACCATCTTAGGCTTTACCATATGCTCATCGGTATGCTCTTCGAGTGTCATTTTTATATGAATAGGCTTAAGTTTTCCATCATCTACTTTCATAGAAATAACTTTATGACCAGTTGCTTCAATAGCTCCAGTCTCGTGAACTAATACATGTCCTGTACTTGCTGAAATAACAGCCTCATGTGGTCTTAAAAACGCAGATATTGCGGTAAGATTTGTTTGAGTTCCACCACAAAACATATGTATATCAACCTCATCACACTTCATTTTATCCTTTAACAATGTAATAGCAGCTAAAGAATATTTATCTTCCCCATACCCTTCTGACTGCTCCATATTTGATTCCATTAATGCTTTCAATATATTTGGATGAGCACCTTCACTATAATCATTCTTAAAACTATACATTGGTTAATTCCCCTTTCATTACGATACAGGACTAATTAAAGACTATTAGTTATTCATTAATTGTACAAATCTATTAATGTTATCTTCATGTATATTTAAAACATCTTTATTAATATTTACTTTAATAGCATTTTTCTCTTTTTTAGATACCATTTTAATTATAAATTTCTCAAAAAAATTCATTTTACTAAATGCAAAACCTCCCCCAAAATGTTCTTTAGCTGTGGCCATAGACATTAATTCGTGTGGCAAACTATCATTCAACTGTGATATTGCTTTTTCCCCTTCACTCATACAACATACAAAAATACCTATTTTTTTATTTTTTAAAGTATTAGCATTTTTGAAACAAAATTCTCTTATTTCCTTTTGAATTCTCCCTGCATAAATTGACCCGCCGATAACAATATTATCAAATGAACCCATATCAGGCATTACGTCCTTTTTTATATTTACAATGGTGACTTCCCCGTAAAGCTTATCTTTTAAAGCTTTACTACATTTTTCTGTAGCACCATGCTTAGAACCATAAACAATAAGTGTTCTCATAAATTTCTCACTCCTTTTATATAGTATTACACAAATCATGTACAATAACATTTTTTATCATGCTTATATTTCCAAATACTATTATGTAATATATTCTTTATTCTTAGCAAAAATCCCTGCTAAATTGCAGAATGAATTTTAGTCGCTTACACTATAATATTGATATTACTCAAATAAAACCACCTTGCTTTTTTAGCAGGATGGTTTTATTTTGCTTAATATACGCAAATCTGTATATTACTTTTAAGCAACAATATTTTCTTCTTTTGCATTTTCGTGTTTTTGGTCAAAAAGTTTATGTCCTGAAATTTTATTTATTAATATTGCAATTGCTCCATCACCAGTTATGTTGCAAGCAGTACCAAAACTATCTTGAGCTAAGTATAGAGCAATCATAAGGGATGTTAATGGTTCGCTGAATCCAAGCATGCTTTGAAGTAGCCCAAGTGATGCCATTACAGCTCCACCGGGAACCCCAGGAGCAGCTACCATTGTAACCCCCAAGGCTAAGATAAATCCAAAGAAAGTTCCGAAACTATAATTCATGCCATTTAACATCATTATTGCAAGGGAGCAACTAACTAGTGTTATTGTACTACCAGAAAGATGTATAGTTGCACAAAGCGGTACTACAAAGTCTGCTACTCCATCATTTACTCCATTTTTCTTAGTTTGAGCAAGAGTAACTGGAATAGTTGCTGCAGATGATTGAGTTCCTATGGCTGTTAAATATGCAGGAATCATTGTTCTAATTAAGCTAACTGGATTAGCACCAGCTATTATTCCAGCAATTACATATTGAAGGACAATTACTGTAAAGTGAAGTATAAGTACTAAAATAAATACCTTTGAGAATACTTTTAATATAGAAGCAACTTGACCAGCATAAGTCATATTTGCAAAAGTACCCATAATGTATATAGGAAGTAATGGGATTACTATACCCGTAATCAGTTTAGTAATAATATCTTGAAATTCCTTCATAACGCTCTTTATGGCAGTAGATTTTATTACAGCAATTCCTATACCCAATGTAAATGCAAGAACTAACGCTGTCATTACATCCATTAGAGGTGGTATTTTAATATTAATAAATGATGTAGCTAACCCACCCTTAGCAAAGTCTCCTAAAGATCCGGGTTTTAAAAACATTGGAAGAATAGTAGCATTTGCAAAATATGCCAAAGTTCCGGCAAGTACAGTAGAAGCATAAGCTATTCCTGCTGTTATAGCTAGAATCTTACCAGCTCCAGTGCCAAGATCACCTATACCCGGTGCTACAAATCCTATAATTATAAGAGGTATAGCAAATCCTAAAAATTGACCAAATAATCCATTGAATGTTGCAAAAATTTTAATCCCGGTTTCTGGAAGTATGCCTCCTAACATGATACCTAAAATAATAGCTATAATAAGTCTAGGAAGTAATCCTATTTTTTTCATTTTTACTCCTCCTTATAAAATTTAGTTTTAAATACAAAAAACAAATGACTTTTAGTTTGTATGAATACGTTTTCTATGATGCATGCAATTTGCATCATAATGTTATTACAGGTTGTGTAACCTGTAATAACATTATATAACCACGAGAAGATTTTATCAATGTTTGCAAACACAATACTCGCTTATTATGTTAGGATACCTTTAGTATTCTCCATATATTTCATGGTTGCGTAGCCTTTTGCAATATATTATAATAACTAGAAGGGGTGATTTAAAATGCAAGAGTTTAATGTACGTATACGCCTAGCCGAGGATGACTTAAAGCTGCTAGAACATATTACAAAAACAAAAGGCTATATGGGCATAGGTCAATATTTAACGGAAATCATTAGAAGTGAAATTAAAAATATTGATGATGATGAAAAAATCATAATATTAAAAGACAACCTTACTGAAGATGATATATTGAATTTAATTAGAGTGAACATAAATACCATTAGTGGTAAGTTCCAATTTGCAGACCTCTTAACGGACTTTTGGAATAATGTCTCCTTATCTCAAAGGAAAAAGATTGGCAAGCTTTTTAGACGTATGGTAGAAGATAATGAGTTCCTAGGTGTCACCTTTTTAGGTGCGAATTCTTCTGGTATTGCAATATACAAAAAGTAAGTGCTACCCACGTAGTAAATTGCAGGATGCCGACTGGTATACAATATTAAAAAGCAAGTTTGATAATGTAAACACTTCCTTTTCAAAAGTATTCAACTTTTATTTCATTACCCTTAAATAACTAGGTTATTGCTAATCTTTATATTTTCTTCATATAATAGTGTTAAACTAAATTTATATATAATAATTATATAAATTAAATTCAATGGAGGGCTATTAATGAAATCTTTAAAGCAATGGTTCGATAAATTTATAAAAGACATGGGAAAAGCCAACGAAGAAAGCTTTGGTGATAAAAAATTAGATTGTTGTGGATTAAACTCTAGTAAGCAAAAAAATTCTAATAAACAAAAAAAATAAAACCCCATTGCAGGGTTTTATTTTTTTAATCACACGCCAATCTGTCTTTAATTCACTCAGTGTACTAGAATCAATAATGCCTTCTTGTGTAAGTGTAAGACAACATTTACCTAGAATCTATGTGTATATTATCCGCATTTTTGCAAAATAATATTAATGATAATATTTCTATGAAATCCTGCTGTAAATATTACTTATTTATTACCTAGTTTTAATAACTACGTATTGCGTCTTCAATAATTATGTGGTATATTGTTAATATACATTAAATAAATTATACAAAAAAAATTAATGGCTTAATATTTAATTTTATGGAGGCAAATTATGAAAATAAAAGATAGTTACGTTCTTATAGCATTTGGTGATTCTATTACCAAGGGAATTATTTATGACGAAGAAAAATCAAAATATTCAGCTTTAAAAGAAAACTTTACAAATATCATTTCAAATAAAATAAAAGGGCAAGTATACAATGCAGGTAAATTTGGAAGCACCATTATGAGGGGTGTTAGTAAGATGTATAATGATGTCATAAAAAAATCACCTGATATAGTTTTAATAGAGTTTGGTGGTAATGACTGTGACTATAATTGGGCTGACATTGCTAAAAACCCTGCAGAGCAATACAAACCAAATACTGATATTTCAACTTATCGGGAAACACTATGTGCAATGATAGATACATTGAAGGTTAATCACATATTACCTGTACTTATGACACTACCACCACTGGATCCTCTAAAATACTTCAAATGGATTACAAAAGAAGATTCTTTTGCAGAGCAAAATATCTTACAATGGCTAGGTACAAAGGATAGACTTTTCAACTGGCATAGTTCATATAATAAAATCATTACAGAAGTAGCTAATGAAACTAATACTGTGCTAATAGACATAAGAACAGAATTTTTAAAACACAGCAATTACAGTCAGTTTTTATGTAAAGATGGTATACATCCCAATATTGATGGTCAATCATTAATAGCAACTGTTATATTAAAATTTATAGGTGATAATTATAATTTTTTATTACAAGCATAATTAAAATAAGGCTATGTTACCATTAAAATAATGGTAACATGGCCTTATTTAAAATTATTTTTTATTTATACCACTTCATTATCTAAGTTTGCACCAGTAAACTGGCTATTATAAAGATCTTCATAAAAGCCCTTTTGAGCAAGAAGTTCATTATGACTCCCCATCTCAATAATACTTCCTTTATTCATAACTAGTATTAACTCTGCATCTCTAATTGTAGAAAGTCTATGAGCAATTACAAAACTTGTTCTGTTTTCCATAAGCGCGGTCATTGCCCTTTGTATATAAACTTCTGTTCTTGAGTCAACGCTACTTGTAGCTTCATCAAGTATCATAATAGTTGGATTTGCAAGTATTGCTCTAGCTATAGTAAGAAGTTGTTTTTGCCCCTGTGATATATTTGAAGCTTCTTCATTTAGTATTGTATTATATCCATCAGGAAGAGTCTTAATAAAGTGATGTGCATGGGCCGCTCTTGCTGCCTGCATAACTTCATCTTCTGTTGCGCCCTCCCTACCATAAGCGATGTTCTCCATTATAGTACCATTAAAGAGCCAAGTATCTTGAAGTACCATACCAAACATATTACGTAGTTCACCACGTTTTATGTCTCTAATATCCACTCCATCAATTGTAATCTTACCCGCATCTATTTCATAAAAACGCATAAGCAGATTAACAAGTGTAGTTTTACCAGCCCCTGTTGGCCCAACAATTGCAATTGTATGACCATGTTTTACATCAATATTCATGTTCACAATAAGTGGTTCTCCTGCTTTATAGCTGAAGTCAACATTTTCAAACACAACTTCTCCCTTAGGGAATTCTATGAGTTTGGCAGATGTAGCATCTGGTATTTCTTCAACTTCATCTAAAAGCTCAAAAACACGTTCAGCAGATGCAACTGTTGATTGAATTATATTAGCAATATTTGCAGTTTGAACTATTGGCTGAGTAAATTGACTTGAATATTGAATAAAGGCTTGAATATCCCCAATAGTGATTCTTCCTTGTGTTGCTAAATAACCACCTACAACACAAACTATTACATATCCTATATTACTAACAAATCTCATCATAGGCATTATTATTCCAGATATGAATTGTGCTTTCCAACCTGAATTGTATAGTCTATCATTAATATCTTTAAACTTTTCTATGGAATCCTTCTCATGTCCAAAGGCCTTAATAATTTTATGACCTGTATACATTTCTTCAACATGACCATTAAGTGCTCCAATTTCTTTTTGTTGAGCTGCAAAATATTTTTGAGATCGTTTTGCAACAAAGGCTGTTACCACAATATATAGTGGCAATGTTAAAATAACCACAAGTGTAAGTAGTGGGCTTATTGTGAGCATCATAATAATAACACCAATGATGGTAACAATAGACGTAATAAGCTGAGTAAGACTTTGTTGAAGCGTAGTTGAGATATTATCAATATCATTTGTTACACGACTTAATATCTCACCATGAGTTCTTGCATCAAAGAACTTAAGAGGTAACCGTGAAAGCTTCTCATCAACATCTTTGCGTAAACTATAAACAGTTTTCTGAGCAACTCCAGCCATAATATATTGTTGAAGAAAACCAAAAAGTGTGCTTATTAAATATAGTGCCAGTAGTATTAAAATAATACGTTCTATATAATGAAAATCTATTTTACCACCATTTAAATCCATTATCTTAGCAATGCCAGCTTTAACTTGAGCAAGTCCCTCAACTATCTTGGGACTCTTTGAAGCTTCAGGATTAGCATTTATTACAGCTGCTATTTTATCTTGCTGCATATTCAACTGAAGTAACCCAATTTTACTCATTATTCCTTCGAATAGTTTAGTTATAGCTTTTCCAGAAATCTTAGGTCCTACTATTGAAAAAACAGTGCTAATGATTGCAAATATAAATACTAGTATAAATTTAACTCTTTGTGGCTTTAAGTAACTTAAAAGCCTTTTTAAGGTTCCTTTAAAGTCCTTAGCTTTTACTATAGGACCGGCAAAGGATGCCATTGGTCCACCACCCATACCCCCACCTGATCTATTTCCTTTTTTATTTTCACTCATGATAATTCCTCCTCTGAAAGCTGTGAAGATACAATTTCATGGTATACCTCACAACTGGTTAAAAGTTCATTGTGATTTCCCATACCTACAATTTTACCTTCATCTAAAACTATGATTCTATCAGCGTCCATAACTGTTGCAACTCTTTGAGCAATAATAAGTACCGTAGCTTTTGCTGTTTCCTTTTTAAGTGCTGCTCGAAGTTTTGCATCAGTTTTAAAATCAAGGGCTGAAAAACTATCGTCAAAAATATATATTTCAGGCTTTCTAACTAGAGCACGCGCTATAGATAGACGTTGCTTTTGTCCACCAGAAACATTTGTACCTCCTTGAGCAATGAAATGCTCATAACCTTCTTCCATTCCATTAACAAAGTCTGTAGCTTGTGCTACAGTTGCTGCATGCTGAATTTCTTCAAAGGTCGCATCATTCTTACCATACTTAATATTTTCAGCAATAGTTCCAGAAAAGAGTACAGTGTTTTGGGGAACAAAGCCTATCTTTGACCTTAGACCCTCCTGACTCATTTCACGTACATCCACACCATCAACCAATACTGTGCCACCATCCGCATTATAAAAACGTGGTATTAAGTTTACTAGGGTAGATTTACCGGAACCTGTACCACCAATAATAGCTGTTGTCTCGCCGGGCCTTGCACTAAAGGTTATATTGCTAATGGCTGGTTGCTCTGCACCTGGGTAGCTAAAGCTGACATCAACAAATTCAACATATCCACTTTTTTTATCAGCAAGTATTTCCTTCTTGGGATCTATTATTCCCGGTTCCATATCTAATACTTCATTTATTCTTATTGCTGAAGCTTGAGCTCTTGGTATCATTATAAATACCATAGCAAGCATTAAGAATCCGAATAAAATTTGCATTCCGTATTGAATAAATGCAAGCAATGAACCTACTTGCATAGTTCCAGCGTCTATTCTTTTGCCACCAAACCAAATAATAGCAATTGTTGTAACATTCATAATTAACATCATTATTGGCATTAAAAACGCCATAATTTTATTTACTTTTACAGCATTGTCCATAAGGTCAGCATTAGCATCATCGAATCTAACCTTTTCAGTCTCTATACGATTAAATGCGCGTACAACTCTAATACCAGTAAGTGATTCACGTAATACAAGATTCAATTTATCTATTTTTACCTGCATTGCCTTAAATAACGGCATAGCGTATGCAAGAGTTGCTCCAATAATAATTCCAAGAAGCGGAACTACAACTGCAAAAATCCAAGTTAGTGATGCATCCTCTCTTAAAGCCATAACAATACCACCTAGGGCAGTTAAAGGTGCAAAAAGCATAATAGAAAAAATCATTACGGTTACTGTTTGAACCTGAGTAACGTCATTTGTAGTTCTTGTTATAAGAGTGGCAGTCCCCACCTTATCAAACTCATGTAGCGAAAACCCTTCAACTTTAGCAAACAATTTATTACGAATAATCCTACCAAAGCCTACAGCAGTTTTTGAAGATAGAAATGAAGCCATAACTGAGCATATTACGCCACCCAGTGATATAATTAGCATAATCCCACCTAGTCTAAGAATATAATCTACACCTTTATACGAGCCACTAAATCCCAAAAATGAAATAGTTTGAACTACATCCTTTTGTACTATCCCCTTGTCAACTATATCTGCCGTAAGTGTTGGCAAATATAGATTTGCAAGTACTTGAATAAAAATCAATACAACTATTGCAACTATTTGCAATGTGTATTGTTTTAAAAATCTAAATAATTTAATCATTTAATATCATCTCCATTCACTGTTATTGTTTATTTTGTTGGTCGCCTAAAAGTTTCTTAAGTGTACTTAGACCTTCAAAAATTTTATGAAGTTCATCTTCACTTCCTCTACTCATTGTGCTTTGTATGTTTTTTTCAAACTGCTTTTTAAAAATTTCATGCATGTCATTAAATTTGGGTGATATACTTACATAAACTACCCTCTTATCACTTTCACTTCTTTCTCGTACTACCATTTCCTGTTTCTCAAGCCTATCGACGATTCCCGATACAGTACTATTGGATAAACAAAGCTGCTGGCTAAGTTCTGTTATCTTCATCTTCTTTTTTTTGCTTAAAAGTCCGAGTACCATGCCTTGAGGTGCAGAAATACCTGTTTCACAAAGCACCTTACTTGTATTATGTTTAAACAACTGCATAACCTCTTGAAACAGCTTTGCAACCTCTATGCTATCATTTAATATTTCCACTACAACACCACCTTAAAATATATTTCGTTCCAGTACATTTCGTATACGTATATTTCGCTTACGAAGTATATTATATTCCCAAAAAAAAATTATGTCAATACCTATTCAAAAAAACAAAAGAACAGACTAAAATGTCTGTCCCTGTGAGAGTATAATAATTATCTTGCAATTTCAATTAATTTTTATCCTCATTTGGCTTCTCATCGTAATCATCCTCTAGTGCATGCTCCATTGCAATACCAACATCACCTATGGATTCTTCACCCACATTTTTCAAAGTATCCTCAATTTCATCTCTATTAAGATTTATATCTTCAACTATACTTGCATCTTCATCAATATCCTTTTTTATATTTCTATTATTATCTTCTAGATTGTTAGTAACATTTTTTTTTGTTTCTCTAGAGCAATTTTTAGTGAATAAAGCTACAGCAGCACCTCCAATTGCAACACCCACTACTGCTAAAGCCAAAAAACTTTTATGATTGCTAACCTTTTGTTTTTTTCCATTAAATTCAATGTTTTTTGCTAATTTGTCTAAATAGTTCATAATCTATCTCCTTATATAATTTTTTTGCTTACTATATTATATTGTTTCCTTATTATTATAAAAAATTCTGCTTGAGCTCACTATATATTAAGTTAAACATTTAATAAAATTTAACTAGAGTATTATATAAACATTTGGTACCATGTTTATATGAATATTTTTTAATGGGTAACTTAAAAATAAAATAAGCACTCTAACAACGAAAGGAGATAATCTTATGGATAAAAAAATTTATAACAAAAAAGGTAAAGAAGAACTAAAAAAGACACTGACTCCTACTCAATTCGAGGTAAGTCAAGAAAATAGCACAGAAAGATCTTTTGATAATGAGTATTGGAATAATAGTGAAGAAGGAATTTATGTAGATATTAATAGTGGAGAGCCATTATTTACCTCTCTAGATAAATTTGATTCAGGCTGTGGGTGGCCTAGTTTTACGAAGCCACTAGTGGAAGAACATGTAAAGGAAAATAAGGATGTAACCCATGGAATGATAAGAACAGAAGTAAGAAGCAAATATGGTGACAGCCATTTAGGACATTTATTCAACGATGGTCCAAGTGAAAAAGGTGGATTACGATATTGTATAAATAGTGCTGCATTGAAGTTTATACCTACTAATAAACTTAAAGAAGAAGGGTACGAGGAGTATCTAGAACTATTTAAAAAATAAGGTAGTTCTAAGAAACATTAATAACTTCAGAAGGAGATTTACCCTTCTACTGAAGTTTTTTTCTTTGCTATAATATAGCTACACCAACATATAGAGCTTGTCAGCTTGCTAAAAATCTCTGTTTCTATTTTACTGATTTTTTAATTCTATAGAGCATGTGCCATAATTTCTTTTCGAACTTCCTCTTCTCCCATTTCCCTGAGCTTTTTAATATAATACTCCATATCTAAAGAAGCCATTATATCTTTTCTTTTTGAACATGACTCTATATTCTTTAAAAGCTCTTTTCTAAAATCGCCTAATATATTTACAAATATACTATAGTTATCATCAAATTGAAGATCTAATTTCTTTCTTAGTAATTTGCTATAAAAGGGACATTTACCATTAGTAGATACTGTTATTGTTAAGTCCCCTCTTTTAACTTTTGCAGGAACTATAAATCTACTACTTTCTAAATCATCTACTACATTTACAAGAATATCTTTTTGCTCGCAGTCACTAGCTATTTCAAAATTAATGCCCCTATCATTAGTGGCTGCAATAACTATAAAAGCACCTTTAATATATTCTCTTTTATAAGTATCCTCAATATATATAATGCTTTTGTCCACATTTTCAACTAATGAATTTATGTTTTCATTAATTTCCTTGGAAACTAGCGTTACTTTAGCTCCATATTCAATAAGCTCATTAACTTTCCTAAAGGCAACATTTCCGCCTCCAACAACTAAACATTTTTTATTTTTAATATTAATCATCATCGGATAGTATTTAGTCATAGCAGCATTCCCCCAAAAATTTATGTGTTTCAATTAATACTATTTAAAATTTTAATGCTCACTAGTCAGTATTTTTATATTGACCAGTGAGCATTATGACTACATTTCCATCTTAAAATTAATCTTCCTTAAGCCATCTGCAAGCATCTATTGCATAATAAGTAATTATAATATGCGCACCCGCTCTTTTTATTGATGTTAACATTTCCATTGCAATATTTTTCTCATTAATAAGTCCCTTTTCAGCTGCAGCCTTAACCATTGCAAATTCACCACTTACACTATAAGCTGCTATTGGCACATCAAATCTATCTCTTGCCCATCTTATTACATCAAGATATGAAATTGCTGGCTTAACCATAACAATATCAGCACCTTCTTTTATATCATCCTCAATCTCGCACATTGCTTCACGTATATTTGCTGGATCCATTTGGTATGTTTTTCTATCTCCAGATTGTGGTGCAGAGTGAGCAGCTTCCCTAAAAGGGCCATAAAATGCAGATGAATACTTTGCACTATAAGACATTATTGATACATTTTTAAAATTATTTTCATCCAAGATATTTCTAATAGCCCCAACTCTTCCGTCCATCATATCAGATGGAGCTACCATATCCGCTCCAGCTTTTGCATGGGACAGCGCTATTTTTTCTAAATAATGAAGTGTTGCATCATTATCAATTACACACCCGTCCATTATTCCACAATGTCCATGGCTTGTAAACTGACACATGCATATATCTGTAATTACTAAAAGCTCTTTATTAAGCTCCTTTATTTTTCTTACACCCCTTTGAACTATTCCATCATCTGTCCAAGCGGAAGTTCCAACCTCATCCTTTGTATCTGGAAGTCCAAACAAAATAATACCCCTGATTCCAGCCTCTTGTATCTCATCTATTATTTCATAAAGCCTGTCCACTGAATAATGATAATTTCCTGGCATTGATGAAATTTCTTCTTTTATATTTTCACCCTCTACAACGAATATTGGTAATATAAAGTCCTTAGGTGTTAATATTGTCTCTCTTACTAAATCTCTTATTGCTGTGCTTGCTCTTAGTCTTCTTCTTCTATTAATCATTTTTTTCTCCTTTTAATTGCAACAAATTTTTGATTATTCCATCACTAGAATATTCATCGCATACACTATATTTAATATTGTTTTTACTAAGTTCACTGCCCGTTATGGGACCAATGGCTATACATTCTTTTTCTCTTATTCTATTTATTCCTAGCATTGATATCATATTTTTAACCGTTGAAGGACTTGTGAAAATAACAATATCCACATTATCAAATGCAGCCTCATTTTGAAGTGTGCCCTCCACAGTTTCATAAATAGGAACCTCATCCACATCGCAATTAAGTTTTCTAAGTTCATCTCCTAGATATGCTCTGGAATTTTTGGACCCAGGAATTAATATTTTATCACCAGGTTTTGCATGTTTTTTAATCTCTAATAGAAGAGACTCAGAAACAAATTGCTCTGCAATAATTAAGGGGTTTATTCCCATGTTTCTTATTGCCTGGGCTGTAGCAGGACCTATTGCACAAAATTCCCCACCTACTTTTCTAATATCAAATGCACTAGCCTTTAAATATTTAAAAAATAAATTAACAGCATTTACACTTGTAAAAACTAGATAATCATACAAATTTAGTTTTTTAATATAATTCACTAAATTTTCTGAGGTATCCACTATCTTAATTGAATTTATGGCAGTTACCTGGGCACCTAAATCAAGCAGTTTTTCACTAATTTCTTCGCTTTGCTGCTTGGATCGTGTTATACATATGTTTTTTCCAAATAGAGGTTTTCTTTCATACCAATTAAGTTTCTCACTTAAACCAACAACTTCTCCAACTACAATTATACAGGGAGATGCAAGGCCCGATACTGCTACCTTACTACATATATTACTAAGAGTTCCCACAACTTTTTTCTGCTTTGAAGTAGTTCCTCTCATAATAACAGCACAAGGGCACTGCGCATCCTTATTATTATCTATTAGTGAATTTGTTATAATCTCTATATTTTTAAGTCCCATTAAAAATATCAATGTTCCAGTTAAACCAGCTACACTTTTCCAGTTTATATCTAATTTCTCTGCACTTTGTCCAGTAAATACATGAAAACTCTGAGATATTCCCCTTTGAGTTACAGGAATTCCTGCGTAATTTAAAACAGCTATAGCTGAGGTAATTCCTGGAATTACTTCAAATTCAATTTTCTCATCTTGGAGTCTTAGGGCTTCCTCACCACCCCTACCGAATATATATGGGTCACCTCCCTTTATTCTTCCGACGGTTTTTCCTTCTCGTGCTAGGTTTACAAGCATATCATTTATTTCTTCTTGGGTTTTGTAATGACATCCTGGCTCCTTACCGCAGTAATATATTATACATTCTTCATTTAAATATTTTAAAAGACTATCATTTGCAAGCCTATCATATAAAACCGCATCACACTTTTCAAGAATTCTCTTACCCTTAAGTGTTAAAAGTTCTTCATCTCCAGGGCCTGCTCCAATCAAATATACTTTTGACATAAAAAGCACCGCCTTCCCTTAATCATTTATTATCTTTTCACCAAGTAATTCTCCAAGCATTATATAATCATATTTGCTTCCCAATATATCTTTTTTAATATATTTTCCATTTATCTCAAATACTCCTACTATATACATATCCTCATTTTGCACCCTAGCATATGCTCCAATTGGAGAATGACAGCCTCCATTTAATCGTCTCATAAAACTTCTTTCTGCATCCACGCATATCCTAGTTTCATGGTGCTCTATACTTTTAAAAATATCAATATTTACATTAGTCTTTAATGCTTCAATCCCAAGAGCCCCTTGACCAATAGCAGGTACAAACTCATCCACATCAAGATACTGGGTTATAATGCACTCCATACCTAACCTTTTCAGTCCAGCAGCTGCCAGTATAATTCCATCCAGATTTTCCTTTTCTATTTTATCCACCCTAGTTTGAACATTTCCCCTTATAGGTACCATCACAGCATCTGGTCTTAAATTCATAATCTGAGTAGAACGTCTTTTACTACCGGTCCCAATTCTAGCACCCCTTGGTAAATCCTCAAGAGGTATACCGTTCATGGATACATAAACGTCCCGAACATCTTCACGCATTGGCATTGATATTATTTCAAAGCCCTTTGGCAATGCATAAGGAACATCCTTCATGCTATGAACTGCAGCTTCTGCACGCCCATCCAGTATTGCCATTTCAATTTCTTTAACAAAAGCACCTTTACCACCTATCTTGTCAAGGCTTACATCAAGTATTCTATCTCCCTTTGTATCCATTAATATCTTCTCGCAACTTAATTTATGCTTCTGATATATCATGTTCATAACAAGATCAGTTTGAACCTGTGCCAGCTTACTTTTTCTTGAAGCTATTATTATTCCCAAATCATGACCCAACCTCTCTAAATACATATTTTATATTAGTCCAATCATAAAATCATGGCTAGTAATTTATCCATATCATCTATTCCATCCTCAAATCCACGTCCAATTACTATAGGGGTAATCCCACATTTAAAACAAGCCTCTATTTTCTCTGGTGTTCCTCCAACGCTTCCACTATCCTTCATAACAACATAATCCGCATTATATTCCTTAAATAAACTAATATTAAGATCTTCAGAAAATGGTCCTAGCATCCCAATAATGTCCTTCATTTTAATATTGTTATTAACACACTCCTGAATACTAAATATTGTGGGAAGTACCCTATATATAAATCTCTGCTTATCTTTTATCGCCTCAAAATCTTTTATATTCTTAATCCCAGTTGTAAATAGAATATGTCCCTGAACTCCTTTTAAAAATTCAATACATTCTGATATGGTGTTAACATAAACAACATTTTCAAATTCAGTTTTTTTACGTACAAATCTCAAGTATTTAATTTTAACCCTCTCGCAGGCAAGTCGTGCATTTTCACTGACTTCAATTGCGTAAGGGTGGGACATGTCTATTACAGTCTCAACGTGTTTTATTTTGATAAATTCTAGCATTTCTTCATAATTCATTCTCGAAACCACAACATTTTCATGTTCATCGTCTATTACCTCACTGCCACTATAGGTTGCAACAGATATAATATACTTAAGTAACCCCTTTATTTTAGATATTAAAATAGTGCTTTCTGTGGTTCCTCCAATAATCCATATCAAAGGTTGTAACCCCTTGGAGTTATCATTTTACCATCTTTTATATAGGTTTTGCTATTACCAATAAGTACAACTGTCATCATATCTATAAATTCAAAATCCACAGTGTCAAGAGTTACCATTTTCCTATCATTACCTTCTCTACCTGCATTTTTTACAAGCCCTACTGGAACTTCTCCGTTCTGATATTTTCTTATTATTTCAATTGCTCTTTTTATTTGAATTTTTCGGCCCCTGCTCTTTGGGTTATATATAGCTATTACAAAATCAGCACTCGCTGCCGCTTCAAGCCTTTTTTCAATAACCTCCCAAGGTGTAAGTAAATCACTAAGGCTTATTGTGCAAAAATCATGCATAATAGGTGCTCCCAGCTCTGATGCAGCGCAAAAAGCAGCACTAACTCCTGGAATTACCTCAACTTCTATATCGCCAGCTAGTTCAAGTATTAACCCAGCCATACCATAAAGACCTGGGTCTCCAGTGCTTATAATACAGGTATCAATTCCATTTTCAACTTCCTGCAAGGCCAATTTGCATCTTTCAATTTCACCCTTCATACCAGTTGAAATAATTTTTTTACCTACTATTATATCTTTTACCAATTCTATGTAAAACTTGTATCCAACCACTACTTCACATTTTTTTATTACATTTGCCGCCTTATATGTAAGATTATCAAGACCACCAGGGCCAATACCAACTACGTAAAGTTTAGCCATTATTTTCCTCCTTTAGAAATAGCAATAGTTATCCCATTTATTGCAGTTCTACCAACTATTATTTCTCCACCAGCAATAAATGCGCAGGGCTCACATACTGAAGATACTCCAATTGTCTGCTCAACAAATGCGCTTTTATTAAATCTACCCTGAACTACCTTAATAGCTTCCCTTGAAATTACCAGCATTTCACATTTTAAATACTGACAGGCATCTATTATGCCTTTTTCATCCTGCTTTACATCAACGGTTGCAATTTGTTTTATACTATTTATACTTAAATCATTATCAATAAATACTGTCATTAGCGCATGAATTATCTCGTCCATGGTTTTTCCACGTCTGCAACCTAGTCCTACTGTGATATTTTTAGGTCTTAAAATGCAACTAGGTTTATCATAATTAATATGGAGTTTTGAACAAACAAATATTGCTCCTGCTTCATGATGCTCTACAATACTTCCATATCCTATTTTAGCTTCAATTTCAGATTGGATCTTTATATCTTCTCCAGAAAGCATCATAGATGTTATTTTTTTTGCATCGCAAAAACTCTCAATAAAAAGATTATTTCTTTTTGCAAACATGTCAACTGCTTCTATTCCTCTGCCATCTGAGGCTGTTGTAATTATGGCTTGGCATTTAAGACACTCTGCTATGCTTTCTGCAAGCTCATTTGCCCCACCAATATGCCCTGACAAAAGACTTATTGAGTACCTTCCCAGGTCATCCACCACAACTATCGCAGTATCAACAGTCTTATTTTTTATAAAGGGCGCTGATATTCTAATTGCAATTCCTGTTGAAGAAATAAAAACAATTCCATCATAATCCTTAAAAATACTATTTAGATTAATTTTGTAATTTTCCTTAGAGTATATATGTACTTCATAATCTGAGGAATACTTTATTCTCTCTGCAATAGCTTCTCCACTCCTTGTAAAGTAAAGACAGGCAATTTTCATTTTACTCCCTTTCGGAAGGCATGGGTAAATCCAGGATGGTATAATAATGAGCGTTCATATTCTCCCTCTATAAAGTATCCCACTAAAATTTGAGAAAAATTCCCTATCCCCTCAGCTTTTACTTTTTCAGCTATATTGCAAAGCCTCCCCATTACAATTTTTTGCTCTGGCCAGGTGGCTTTATAAACAACTGCTACTGGAACATCGGAACTTCCATAACCCTTAATAAGTTTTGCAACTACATTTTCAATATCTTGAACTGATAGGAATATAGCCATAGAGCATTTATGCGCAGCAAGCTTTTCTAAATCCTCCTCAGGTGGCACTGGTGTTCTTCCTTCCATTCTAGTAATTATTACAGTTTGGCTTACATTTGGAAGAGTAAATTCTTTTTTAATGGCTGCAGCACTTGCCGTAAATGAACTCACTCCTGGAATAACACTATATTCCATATGGTGTTTATCAAGTTCATCCATTTGCTCCCTGATTGCTCCATAAATTGATGGATCTCCAGTATGAAGTCTTACAACTATTTTATCACTGTTTTGCTCACTTACCATTACTGAAATAACTTCTTCAAGAGTCATTGAGGCACTATTATATTTTTCAAAACCACTTTTGCAAAATTTCAAATGTTCTTCCCATACAAGAGAGCCGGCATATATAACTACGTCTGCTGCTTCTAAAATTCTTCTTCCTTTAACTGTTATTAAATCAACATCCCCTGGTCCTGCACCTACAAAATAGATCACTATTATTTCCTCCTTGCATATATCAAAGACATATAATCGTTGTCGCCTAGTATTTCTGATTTTTCATATATTAATGTTTCATTTTCCTGTGTACACCTTTTCACACAAACATATTCAAACCCATGTTTTGTTAGTTTATCCATTATATCTAATTTGTTTTTTATTATCTTAAGTACACAAACTGTATCAACCCTCTTAAGTATTTCCTCGTCTAGAGTCCCATCTGCAAGGTAAAAGCTTTCATCCCTTAGCGTTAGGGGCAATGAAAGTCTTGATGCTGCTGCATTAAATGAAGTTATCCCTGGAATAGTTTCCACATTAAGATCCATTTTTTTAAGCTCAAACATCAAATATAAATAAGTACTGTAGGTCATTGGATCACCAAGGGTTAGGAATACTCCAACTTGGCCCTCACCCAGTATTTCATCTATTTTAATAGCTGCATTTATATATCTTTCCTCATTGTCTTCACCCATAGGAAACTCAATTTCAATAACCTTCTTGTCCACAATATAATCACTAACTATTTTCCCTGCAAGACTATTTCCCTTGCTACTTGGCAAAAACACATAATCACAACTACGAATTAGATTATAACCCTTAAGTGTAATTAGCTCTGCGTCCCCTGGCCCTACTCCTATCCCATAAATCTTCCTCATATTTTTCTCCCCTTAACTATATATACAGGGTTTTGACCCTTCATAAGTCCGAGTCTATCCATAACTGCACATTGAATAAGTCTAACCTCAATATCCTCATAGTTTAACTGCTTTAACAAATTTTTAAATTGGATCATGTTATCAGGGATAATAAAATTCCCGCAAATAAGTCCACCACTTTGTTGCTTTTCACTTACAGCGCAAACAATATCGTGAAGTTTTCCACCACTTCCACCGATAAAACATTTATTAAAACCGTAAGTACTGGAAAGTACCTCTGGAGCATTTCCGCCTATAATATTTACGCTTGTATTAAACTTTTCAGCATTTTTTAAAATAAGCTCTAGTCCTTCAGTCTCTTTCTCAACTGCAAATACTTTTGCGCCAAGTACCGCTGCCTGAATAGATATTGAACCACTTCCTGCACCAATATCTAAAAATACATCTTCAGATGATATATCAAGCATTGCAAGGGTGAGGGCCCTAACCTCAAATTTAGTCATAGGAATCTTTCCACGTATAAAATCCTCATCTCTAAGCCATTTCATTTTCTATCACCACCACTGATATATTCCCTGCTATTTCTATTTCGCCACCTATATCATTAATTAGTATAACTTCCTCATCATAAGAAAGGTTATACCCAGTATATATTTTTCCAACTACCCCGAGTTCATATAATCTTTTTGATATAAAATTAGGGTTGTTTTTGCTATCCGTAAGTATCACTGATAGCCTACTTTTAATAACTTTTGAGAGACTTTCTTCCCTTCCATGAAGACTTATAAGTAAGGCATCCTGCCAGCTCTTTTTTAGTTTTGACATCATATATTGGAAGGAAGAAATTCCTGGTATTACCTCTCCAACTACAATCCCCTTCTTTATTAGGTAATCTATAATACCGAAAAAACAAGGATCCCCTGAGGCAAGTATCGCTGTATTTACATTAGCATCTAAGTTTTCTATTATACTATCAACCCTATTTACTTCAATAACATCATTTACTAAAATTTTTGCGGTGCTAGCTATTCTTCCAAATGCAATAACCCTATCTGCAGATTTTATTGCATTTATTGCTTCCATTGTAAGATAATTTATATTTCCTGGCCCCATTCCAACAACTTTAATCATAGCTTCCTCCCAAGTATTCCATAATCCATTGAATACATAATTACATGGATGCTAAATTCATCATCCTTAAGATATCTTTTGATTCTATCACTGCAGCCAGCTATCATATTATTTATCACAACAGGATAATTGCTATCTATTATAAGCTTAAGTGCCTCTTCTGAGGTTTTACATTCATTAACAGAATTTATTAATGCACGGGGTGCGCTGTTTAATGCAAGATAATAAACAAAAGCTTCAATCCTAACATCACAAATCTTACTATGTGTATTAAAGGCTCCAATGGATAGCTTGCATAACTTTCCAATATGACCCACAAGGGTTATTTTATTAAAGCCCTTATTTTTAGAGTAAAGCAACATATCACCTATAAAGTTTGATATTTTTATTTTAGCTCCCTGAAGATTTAAATCTTCAACAACTTTTTCACCATAATTTCCAAGAAACAGCACTATTTCTCTTGTTCCCTTGTCATAGGCATCATCAATTTCTATATAAATACTTTTTTTAAGCGCATCTTCAGACATGGGCTCAACTATTCCTTTTGTTCCAATTATGGATATACCATCAATTATTCCAAGATTTGAATTAAAGGTTTTTTTAGCTATTTCTCTTCCCTTTGGTGCGTAAATCAATACATTAAACCCACAATTTGACACCTTTAATAATTCATCTGCAATCATTTTCCTTGGAACAGGATTTATTGCCGCTGTGCCACTCTTTCCCCAAAAACCACTTCTTGTAATTCGGCCTATGCCCTCTCCTCCATCAATGACGATTTTAGAATCCTCTCGTTTAGACACTCTTGCGTATATCTCTATTTTGTCCGTAGAATCAGGATCATCTCCTGCATCTTTAACAATGCAGCAATATGCATGATCTTTTTCTATATGAATGTCCAAGAGCTTCAATGTAAGAATGATTCCAGCTGGGGTATCTATACTTATATTTTCTAATTTTTCTCCACTTAGTAACATTTTAGCTGCAGCCTTTGCTGCCCCAGCTGCGCAGCTTCCAGTTGTATATCCACATCTAAGACTTTTTCCATATTTTATTACGTAGTGATCATTCATCGCGATTGCCGTCACTAGCCATATATATTAATGCATTTACTATAGATGCTGCCACGTTGCTTCCGCCTTTTGTACCTATTGTTGTTATTGAAGGAACATCAAATCCCCTAATATATTCTTTAGATTCTGCGGCCCCAACAAATCCAACGGGAACCCCAATAATAAGCTTTGGTGCCACCTTATTTTCATTTATAAGCTCACCAATTCTATATAAGGCAGTGGGAGCATTACCTATTACAAAAATATCAACTTGGCTTCTTGCCGCATAATCCATAGATGCCATGGATCTCGTTATTCCCTTTAATTTTGCATTCTTAAATATTTCCTCGTGTCCAATAAAACATTCCACGGTGCAGTTTAGCTTTTCAAGTGCTCTTTTATTTATTCCAGAAAGTCCCATAGTTGTATCAGTTACAATTCTGCATCCACCCTTTATTGCCTTAATACCTTCCTCTATTGCTCCTGATTTTATACTCACTATGTTTTTATAATCAAAATCTCCTGTGGTATGTATTGTTCTTTCCACAACCTTAAGTTCCATTGGAGTAAGTCCATGATCCCCAAGCTCAGCCTCAATTATATCCATGCTTTTATACTCTATTTCCATAGGTTTTTTTAAATACATGTTAATTCTCCCTCTGAATTTTCCTTAAGGATATCAGCAATTATCTTATTGTATCCGATTGGTCTTGCCAATGATATTTTAAGGTCTACATACTTAGCTTTAACTTCTTTCAAAATTCCAGGAATATCATCTTTAATATGAATTCCGCAAAAAAGAAAATATGGAACAACTACTATATTTCGAGCCCCATTTTTATACATAATATCAATTGTATCCGGTATGTTTGGCGCACATAACTCCATAAAACACCCCTCTACATTATCTTCTACCTTTAACTTAAAATTATCTAGCACCTTATTAAAAACCTCTAGTGCATCTTTTGATCTACTTCCATGTCCAACAACTAATATACTCTTCATCTATTTACTCCTCTCAACTGAATTTTCAACCTTTTAAATTACTATAATCAAAAAAATACTCGACCTGCAAAAGGTCGAGTAAAAGATTTTATAAAATAAAATGCCTTCACATCCCATGTGAAAGCAATATAATGCAAGAAAAAAGCATGTATAATTGCCATCCCTTCCCTCCGTAGGATAAAGCTGTATATCATCTAGGCAGGTCTCCTGGCTTGCGGGTCACTCTCCTCCAACCTTCCCAGCGCTTTGCCAGTGGTATGAATTTGTCTCCGTGTACAGTAGCGGGGGCTGCAGTGGATTTAGACCACTTTCCCTATTAAACCTTTAAAAGGTACCTTAAATAACTATTTATTAAGTTAAACTTATTATAAAGTATATTTTCCTTTATTGCAACACCTGTGCAATATTTTAATATTTATATAAGTTTCTATATAAAATCCTAGCCCTACATGTACAATTGTAGGGCTAGGATATAAAATTATAAGTTTAATCCACGTAATACAAAATAAATTAAAAATATTAAAGAAACTAAATACATAGTTAATGAGACTTCCTTATGTTTTTTAGCAAATATTTTTGCTAATGGATAAACTATAAATCCAAAAGCTATACCATCAACTATGCTATAAGTCAAAGGAATTAATATTATTATTAAAAAAGCTGGAAAGCTTTCTGAGAAATCTTCGAAATCAATATTTATAATGTTTTTAATCATTAAACCACCAATAATTATTAATATTGGAGAAATTGCTGCACTTGGAATTATGGTTATTATTGGGATGAAAAACAATGAAATTAAAAATAATAACCCTGTTAAAAATGATGTTAGTCCAGTCTTTCCACCCGCAGCGATTCCAGCTGCGCCTTCAACAGTAGATACTGAAGGACTTGTGCCAAGTAATCCACAAAATACGGTAGAAAAAGCTGTAGCACGCAATGCCTTGTTTATTTTTTCAGGCTGCTTTAACATACCTCCAACTTGTCCATGTAGAAGTCCTATATTTTCAAAAACTAATACTAAGGTAAGAGAAAATGTTGCTACCCAAAATGGTATAGTACCAATTTTGCCAAAATTCATTGTGAAAAACAAATCATTATATGCTGAAAAATTTGGAAGCCCAAATTTTATTGCACCTAAATCTACGATACCAAATGCTATTGATGTTATAGTGCCTAGAAAAATGCTTATTAAAAATGCACCAGGTATATCTTTTAAAAATAAGCATAAAGTAATTATCATAGTAATTAAGAATGCTAAAACGTGAGGATCTGTTAATTTTCCGAGTTGGACTAATGTAGTTGAACTGGAAACTATTAGACCACCCTTTTGTAATCCTATAAATGTTATAAATAGCCCAATACCAACGGTGATAGCTTCTTTTAAACTGTTTGGAATAGATGTTGATAAAATTTCAGATAATTGTGTAAGCGCTACCACAGAAAATAAAAATCCAGCTATAAGTACGGAGGCTAGTGCTTCATGATAGTTAAGTCCCATAGCTCTTACAATAGTATAAGTGAAAAGAGCATTTACACCCATACCAGGCATTATTATCAGAGGGGCATTGCTAATAAAAGCTACTAGTAAGCAACCCACAAGTGAGGCTAATACAGTTGCAATTATTTGAGCATCCATAGGCATTCCTGTATCACTTAATATACTAGCATTTACAACTACTATATAAACTGATGCGAAAAATGAGGTTAGTGCTGCTGTAAGTTCGGTTTTAAAGTTAGTGTTATTTTTCTTTAGTTTAAATATTTTTTCCATTTTGTCAATCCTTCTTTTAATGTATCCCTCTCCCACCCACATCAAATTGATGCAATAGGATTATATCACATAATATAAATTAGTAAAGGCAATATTTAGTTGCATCATAAAATTTTACGCAGATAAAATTAGTGATAAACCTCTCGTTCCTATTAAAGAATTCATAATTTGCTTCACATGAGGTACCTGGTACTATCCTATTAAATGATAGGATAGTGTATGTACAGATCCTGCATTTCCAAAGGCTATGCCAACATAATTACTCCCTATTAGAAAGTCTTCTATTATCTCTTTTCTATACTTCTTACCATTTTCACCATAGCCTTAGGGACATTCAAATAAATAACAAGTCAACTTTAATTTAAAATTTAGGCTATGTTAAAGAGTAGTGTTGAAAATCATATACACAATTATAGGCAATATTATCCTTTTGTTGTATAATGGAGTTAATTTGGACTTGTAAAATATTATGAAACAAAAAAGAAGTAAATTATTAAACCAATATGGGGAGTTTTAGTTCTTATACTTTTATTAATATAAAACTATATGGAAATAATTCTATATGATTTATGATCTTATTTTATGCAACACAACTCAAGGATGTTTAAGGGTGCGACGTCCTGTAGCACTCTGAGTCACGAGACGTGTGGCTTCTGAGGTTTTTTACTTTACAGTAGTAGAAATATAAAAATTCATATTAACTTGGGGGGATATTTATGGTTAAGACAATAAAAAAAATTAGTTGCATGTTTATAATGTTATTTTTAGTAGTAGTTGTTTTTATATTAATGGCTCAAAAATTTGATTGGTCAGTTGATTCTGCTGTTGTACCTTTCTTTCTTATAATTTTTATATTAACTGCATCATGTATGCTAATAGTTTCAATATCAGGGATACTTGAAATTATTAGCAAAGACGGTAAAAAGAGTTTTTGTAAAAAAATTATTAAAAAGTGGCTATTCTTTTTTGTTGTTCTGTATGTAGCAGCATTTTTAAAAAACGATGTAGATATTTTAATAGTTTTAGGTTCATCATTTGCATTTGCAATTTTGAGTTACTATTATACAGCAAAATGAGGAGTGCTCTTGGCAAATTAATTATAAAGTTTAGACAAATTAGTATAGTATAACGTAACAAAAATGAATAAACACAATGAAAAGAATAGTTATAAACAATCTTTCCATTGTATTTATTTAAATTTGATTGGTATAATAAGACAAAATTTATTTATATAACAGGAGGGTAAATATGTTATTTAACGATATAGAAACAGAAAGATTATTTCTTAAAAACATATCCATTGATGACAGAGATTTTATATTTAGCCAATTTTCAAATGATATAGTTACTAGATACTTATTTGATAGAGAGCCAGTAACTGATATGGAAGGTGCAGATGAAATCATTACATTTTATATACAGCCTGAACCACGATTGCAACACCGCTGGGTTATAGTGCGAAAATCAGATGGTATGAAAATGGGTACATGTGGGTTTCATTGCTGGAATCAGAAAGAGTACGCAGTTGAAGTGGGCTATGACATCAAAGAACAGTTCTGGGGAAATGGTTATATGCAAGAAGCCATGAAAGAAATAATTGCATTCGCCATGAATGAGATGCACATAAAAGAGATAAGTGCATGTATTTCTATTGACAATCCAAGGTCAATCCGTCTTGCAGAAAACCTTGGTTTTGTTTTATCAGGTTCAAGTTATGAATTGTTTAGAGATAAGAAATACTTGCATAATAGATACTCGCTTTATCTCACCAAATGAGCATATTTTTTAGTGCGAGTTAAGTCGAAACATTCTACTATGACGCAATAAAGGCAGCCTTGAGAGGTTGCCTTTCAATTTCAACATTATTCTTAAACAGAGCCAAAATTTAAAATTTAAAATTAAGGATAGTATATTTGGCTTATTATTTATTCAGGAGTTTATTTTATGCTTATTATTAAAACTAGAGAAAGAAAAAGGTAGAAACCAAGCCGACCAAAGCAACGTTCTCCATTTAAAATAAGATTTAAAAATTCTTATAAAACTATTATTATGATAAGATTTTTTTCACAATTATACTGCTCAAGATAACCAGGGATTATCCGTTTCGCTTCCAATCTCTGGAATGGGGTCTGACCCTGATGGTTTTTAGTTAACAATATCTCGCTATTTATTATAATTTTTGTTTTTGTTCCATACATATATAATCTTTGAAACAAGAAATTCCATAATTGAAAAGTTAAGCATTAATATTCCAAAACGTAAAACAAAATCTAATGAAAATACTCCTCCTTTAAGTCCAAAATAATCACTCACAGCACTACCTATAATAAATGCAACGAACCAACTTATAAAATTAACCCAAAATTTATTTTTTTTAATCTTCCTCATAATACTTCCCTCCAAAAATAACAATCAAATATAGATATTTCATTTGATTATTACGCAATAGATTACCTTTACGAATTGTTTCTATTTCTTTTTCTATATGCCAACACATAAAAAACTACACCTATTATTAAAAATATAGGTATATAAATATTTGTGAATAAACTTGGTAGTTGAGGATTCGTGGAATAACTTCCTGTATGAGCACTCATTTGACCTATCCAAGAATAATAAGCAATTCCTCTTTCTATTTCATATAAAAAGGCACTTGAAATTAAGAATATTGTACCTAAAATATAATATGTTTTTCTATCCATTAATTAACCCTCCTTTAATCATTGAATGATACGTAATAAATTACTAGTTCGCCATATCCAAGTTATTCATTTTCACTACACTCATCAATTAAGTATTCATTTTTTTCGCACGCCCATTATTAACCTACTGGGTATGTCCACATTCTGTCCAGTTTATATAATTTCTTTAGTAATCTTACAATTGTTTATGACGAACTTTATGAAAACTAAGTACTAAAGGGTATCCTCATAGCCTAGCCTACACAATGATAATCATTTTTATTTCTTTTGTCTTTGTATGAGTCTTGACAACCAAAACCATATTTCATACCCTATAAATGTTCCAATTGTGTTCATTATTACATCTTGTAAACTTCCATAACGACCATTAAATGTTTGTAGAAATTCAATTATTATTGAAAAAATGAGACCTATCAAAACTCCATAAATCCATTTATCCATAAGTTTTTTGAAAACTATTGCCGAGAAGAACCCAAAAGGAATAAATAGTATTATATTTAATAAGGTTGCTATAGATAACCCTTCTTTAAAAAAGTCAAAGCTAAAATTTGCAATTCCATCAAAAAATGAAGTTGTACCAAAATAATCACCGATAATACCCGTGATTTGCAAAATCAGAAAAACTATAAAAATCCATGCAAATTCACATAACATGATTAGCGGTTTAATTTCAAATTTTCTTTTAACTAAAAATTTTATAACAGTATACACAAAAAATAATTAATACTTTATGTATGTAACCATAAAAATAAAACATCCCATTTTGTAAATAACTACTTAACATCTTTATTTTCACCTTCTTGATTACAGATTAGATTATCTAAATAATCTTTTGTTCAATTTATTTTACGAGTTTCTTCTTTAGATATACAGCTTCCCATGCTAAGAATAATGGGAAGCTGAAGAATATATAAAAAATGCAGAATTACTCAATTAATTTAGTAATTCTAACAGTTGGTTGTGTCGTACGTTTAGAATATTACGAACCAATAATCATAATTGATTATGCTAATACAATGCCTTTTTCTATTTTATTTCCTTTTAAAAATTCTTTTACCTCAAGAGGTTTCCCCCCTGGAAACTGTAATATTTCTATAATCAGAATACCGTTATTGGTGGCTACTGTAATTCCTTCATTATTTGCATCTATGATATAACCAGGTGGTTTAATAATATTTGCCTCTAATGACTTGGATTTGAATATTTTAATTGGAATATCTTTATAATAAGTATGAGCAGTTGGCCATGAGTTTATATTTTTATATGGCCAAGAACTCAATCCTCTTATTAAATTATGTATGTTAATACTACTGTCATTCCAATTAATCTTTGCCATTTGCTTGTTTAACATCTGTACATAAGAAATTCCATCACTCTGTTGTTTTACCCCACAAATTTTACCTGTGATAATTCCATTTATTGTTTCCTCTAACAGTTCAGCACCGTTTATTTTTAATAATTTGTACAATTCTCCTGCTGTCATAGATTCAGATATGTCAAACTCACTTCTCATAAGCATATCACCCGTATCTATACCAGTATCCATTAGTATAGTTGTATTTCCAGTTGTTATTTCCCCATTTATTAAACTCCAATTTATTGGTGATGACCCCCTATACATTGGGAGGAGAGACGCATGTAGATTAATACATCCGAGTCTTGGTATGTCAAGTATATGCTTAGTTATGATTTGACCATATGCTACAACAATAATAAAATCAGGTTTTATTTCTTTTAATTTATCAATAATTACAGAGTCTGTTTTTATTTTTTCGGGCTGAAAAATTGGAATTTGATTCGATAGTCCGACCTCTTTGATTGGTGAAATTGCTACCTTTTTCCCTCTTCCACTTGGTTTATCAGGTTGTGTTACAATCGCACTTACATTATATTTCTCTATCATTTTCTTCAATGAGGGAACTGCAAAATCAGGAGTTCCCATAAAAACTATTTTCATTATTGATACCTCCCTTTGATACTACAAAATATATTTTGTAGTTATTCATTAGTTACACAATATTCTACTAGTTCGCCATATCAAAGTTTTGATTTTCACTACACTCATCAATTAAGTATTCATTTTTTCGACAGCGCATTATTAGCCTAATTAGAAGTTCTACAGCATGTCCAATTATATGGATAATGAGAAGTTGAAATCATACTAACGTTATCACACTCAAGACGTTCCTGAACCGAAGCCAAAAGGAATACCCGTTAGCGTGCTTGCACCGGTGAAGGAATGTGTTTTGGCTTCTTCGAAGACTTGACCCAAATTGTCCAAAACGAACTTGAGTACATTGTTAGGTGAAGTTGTTTATTTGCACCTATACTCCTTTTTTGCTTTCCAATCACATACAAATCCTTCTACAAAATCTTCACCATTATATCTATCTGATAAAACCATATGTGCATGCCACTCGTTATAAAACGATACATATGAATAAACCATATTATCTTTTGACACTAAATAAACACAATGAGCATTTTGAGGCATTTCTTGGATATGTTCAGAAAACACCCTACCATGCATTTCACTTGGCTGTATATACTTAATTAAATTTCTGCAGTTTATGATGTCATTCCGCAATTCATCAAATATATTTGATGAAGCAATCTCTTGCCCTACAAGATATGCTAAAGCATTAAATGCAGTTTTTACGAATATGAATCCAAATGATTCACTTGTAATATCTATAGGATGGCTATATTTAAATTCAATCTTCGCTGCTTCTTGAATTACTTCTTCTACTGCAGTCATTTTTAGGCTAAAGGTTTGGTTGATAGTATATTCAATGACTTCATTTGAGAATTTATCCATATCAAAATTTGATATATTGGTTGCTAAATACCATTTGCCTTTATGTAACCCAATATTTACCGTACTAATATTTTTGTCTATATCATTATCAATATGGTTATAAGACTTAATTTCGTTAAATAGAAAATCCATTATTTTTCTTCTAAAATCTAACTGATAACTCTCTAAGTTTTCAATATTGAAATTATCACATACATATTTTACGTCTATCTTCCCAGAAAGATAATTAAACGAATATCTTATTTGAGGAAGGACATATGCTTCACCTGCAAATATATATCCCAAAAGATTTTCTCCGTTATCTCTATTCTCTTTTAGCATACGAATCACTGGTGCTTTTTCTTTCCTTATGTTCTGATTACCTCTCTTACCAGGACCATGTCTCATTCTGTTCCCTGTCAGAAGCGATTTTCTTAAACCAAAAAGCTCATATTTTGAGAATTTTTCATTTGCTTGGTCTGATACAAATCCCTTAGGTAGTTTTAATCTCCCACCAAGTCCTGCTGGAATCAAATGCTCTTGACTGTTATAAGTCAATTCTTCTGATAATCCACCTAAGTAAATGCAATTATCCATATTATCCACCTCTCTATAATTACAGACTATCTTGTATAAATAAATAATTTCACCTAACTACGGTATTTCCGACATTTATAAACTAAGTGCTAATTTGAGGAACTGCCCATTATAGACATAATGGACAATTCTAAATTATCTATTTAATTTTGTTTTTGATGTCTTCATTTTTCATCAGCAAATAATTCTATACTCAACAATTAGCTTGCTCTGGCAACTCGTTTTTCCATTCGCCAATTCTTTTCTTGACATCTTTAATTTCAATTAGTTTTTTTACATTAGAAAGCTCTGTCGCTAAGGCAAAAGCAACGGTTGATTCAATAATCTTTTCATCTAACATCCAAAAATCTTTGGTTATTCGCATGCTATGAATTACTTTTATAAACTCCGCAGTACTGATAATTTTCGTGTAAGAATCATCTTGAAGCTCATATTCACATACTTCCCCCGCAGATGACCAAGTAGTTACATGCAATGCCAAAAATTTAATAGCATTGAGTTCATTGGTTATCGCAGTTTTTATATACTCTGAATATGTTTCTTTCTCTATAAACTTCCAAAGAACCAAAACTCTTCGTAGTTCTTTCCAATTAAATAAATTTGTACTCGCTACAAAACTTTTTGTCCTTTCTAAAAATATTGCTTCAATTTTGTACAAATTATCTAGACTAATAAGTTTTGGTTTTTGCGCACTAGATGTTTCGGCAATTCTCCCATAAGACAGTTCAATTATATGTATAAGATGCAATAAAAACTGAAATGATAAGAAGTCTGAGTTGGAAAGCATATTTGCTATAATATTAAAACGTATGTTTTCATCACTAATTCTAAAGAGTAAATCCGAAATCGTATAAACACTAATTGTTGTTGAATCGGCACCTATCAACTGCATTTCTTTCTCTGCAATTCTTCCACTTTGAAATACTAACACACTCAAAATAAGATCTATTCTTTTTTCTGGAATCCTAGATAAATGATACTTGATTTCCTTTAAATAAACATCAAAAAGGTCGCGTTGATTAAGCGTATCAATATATGACCGCAACTCATCTTCTTTCATGCGCGATAAAGAATCATCAATCTCATTTCTGCTGATTTTTATATCGTCTAAAGAAAGTGAAAAATACAAATCGAATTTACTCTCAGAAGCTATTCTCATTGCCTGATGAATTTCTGAGGGTGTTTGAAAAGCACTTGAAAGTGAAATTCTATTAGAAAACATAGGAAATAAACTAGCAACAGCCTTTAGCATGACTTGGGGATTTTCGGGGTAAATTTCTTGAAAACGTTGTAACGTTTCTTCCTCTTGTTTCTTTACATCATTTAGAGAAATACCTCCACCATTATAACCTCCAACAATAGAAAATTTATTCTCCCTAATCCACTTAAGAATCGAAGAAGCAAATACCCGTAAGGAACATATCCCCGCCATATCAATAAAATCTACTTCTTCCTTTACTGTCGAATACATAAACGTTAAAGTATTACAAAATCTATTAATATCACGCAATGTGTTTATAAAAGGGCTGATGCAAGAATTAAAAACTTTTAACCAGCGTGCTGAATCAAATTCCATGCCACCGTGAACTTCAACTAAATCATCGAGCTTTTCAAATAGAATATTATGAAGCCTTTTAATACTTAATGGCGGCACATCAAACGGAACCTGAATTATTTTTTCCAGATATTCCTCTCCATCACAATGTTGGACATTACTTAATGCGCGCACCACAACATCTTTATCAAATGAAAGCAAATATGTTATGTTTGGAAAACCAGCAACAGCATTTACCAATTGAAAAATAAGTTGAATTTGTTCATTCGAAAGTCTGTCAATATCATCAATCACTACTAAAATTCTGGTATCTAACTCTCTTAATGCTTGTTCTACTTCGTTTTTTCTATAAGAAACATCATTTTGTTTCGACTCCCCCTTATCCTTCATTGACTTACCTAGCATTTCGGATAGCTTAGGCAATAGTTTTAAGTATGGTCCTACTACAGGTATATACTCTGAATACTCTAAAGCGGATGAATACTTTTCAATTGCAGACCCTACATTTTGCATTTTCTGCTCCTTATTATTAAATTTCAAAGAATTTGAGAGAGTCAGGAAAAATTGATTTATAAGTTGATTGGTATCAGTAAAGTTCCAAGGATTAAATTGTATAATAACTATTTTTTCGCTATTATCTACTACTTCAGATAATTGTCTGATTTCTTCAACCGCCATATTTAGGACGGAGGTCTTTCCACAGCCCCATTTTCCTTGTAGTGAGATTGCATAATTATCTTTTGTTTTAAATTGCATTATTGCATTTGCGAGTTGTTTGGCAAATGAACTCCGTCCAAGCTTGTCTTCACTTATTTTATTTATTGGCTTATCTGTATTAAACATACTATCATCTCCTATTTACATAGTTATAGCAAAACTATTAGTTCGCTAGTCTACATTTAACGTTCCTAAATTATCAATCCATTTTACATACAGTCAAAAGGCTTTGCAACCGGAATGGCCATAGTATTGGCCTCCTAAAAACTCATTAAACGATTTGGCGCAGTTGTTATTCTCTATCCGTGACATCTGCGCACTGTTTCTTGTATTATTTTTTTTCAGATATTTGAACTACCTATTATTAGCCAAATAGGTAGTTTAAAAATAAAATTTCAACCAAATTTATATAGCTATCCTTACTAAGTAAATACTAATCACTATGTTCTAGTTTTTGCCCTAAACAGCCAAATCAAACTTGAATGCATTCTTAGGCGATATTTTCTACAGAAATAACCAAATTATAAATCGTTAGATTGATTTTGATATAACCATATTAATATGCTCTCTGTTAGCCTTAGTCCCCCAAAAGCATCTTCAAGTGTAGGATTCTCAAAATCTACAATACCATCAACAATATTAGCTTCATCTTTGTGTGGTCCTAAATCTGAAAGAAAAGAATAAATTTGACTAATTGTCTTAAACCTTGGATAACTGTACCTCTTATTAGGATCAACATCATTTGCTGCTCCATTCTTCCATAAAGAAATATTACTTGGAATATTTACATTATTAATATTTTTATCATCTTTACAAGCTGATTTAAGCCCATTATACCATTTAGTCCCTTCTTCTTTATGATATGTAAAAATTCCAGTTAAAACGTTTCTACAGTCACTAAGACATTCTACACTATTCCCTTGGCTACACATCTTCACTGCATTCTCATAAGAACTAAGAACATTCTTATAATTCTTCTCTAGCCAACTAAGCATTCCACTTTTATAAGCAGTCTCCTCTTCTTCCCTAAGTGTTAGTGAAGATATTGATAAATTTAACTCATCAGTAAATGAAATATCCAAAGTTAGTAGATTCAAATTAGTTCTTAACTCTTTGAACTCTTTAGATTCAAAATCTTTCAAAAGTTCATTAGCCTTAGCACTTCCTTTTTTGTTTAAATATTCTTTAACATCAGCATACTGACTATATGTGCTTCTTGAAACAACCTTATCTATTTTATCATTAAATATTTTGTAAATAGAAACTTTTTTCAAAATGCTATTAAGAAGTTTAATAAATAAGGTAGAATCATCTGTAATTACATAAAAAATATTTAATAGCCCTGAATATGACCTATCATTCATATAGTAATAAATATCCCAATTTTCTTCCTTTCTTGTTTCTTTTAGTTCATGGATGTGCCCTCATAATACTCACTTAGTCCCACATTGTAAAAAACTCGTTTAAACCCATCTAATTCAGGTATTATTAGATTTCCTCTTGTGATTATATCCGCAATTCTGGACAAAGCATTTTTGTTAATATTATCCATATTAAACCTCCAATTTTATTTATCTCCATTATAAAATCATCTACTAATATTTCTTACACTCTTAAAAAAATCACTTTTTTAACTGCCGATTATTAGACATAATCTGTATTTTATAGTTACATTATGCTTAATACTGCGACCATGACCTTGCCTGTTGCAGAAGTTTTGCATAAAGAAATTAATTCAGTTAAGCCATAGCCACTCACCACAACTAAAGCGTCTCATCCAACTTCTGAATCTTTGAGTGGGAAATTAAATATACATTGCCTAAAATATCGATTTTGTCTCCCTTTACACGTATAGCGCAATCTTTGTTCGACGCATAAACGTTCATTTCTTCTGATAAGGGCGATAGTTCGCCTTGAATCTGCGCAATGTTATTTTCAAGATTAAAATGAGACAGGACAGAAAAATCGTCAAGGCCGATACCGTCGTAAATAGAGCTTATTTCACATTTATAGCCAGTGTATTTCGAGCATAACCATTTAGCGGACATGTTTATCGCACCAGCGCTTGTTCCCATCACAACGGCTCTGCTTTTTTTAATCAAATCCGACAATTCATATTTAATCAAAATACCGTTCTGTTCAACAGTATTTCCACCCAACAAGAAAATTACCGAAGCATTTTGGATTAATTTTTGGGCATCTTCCTTCTGTACTCCATAATCAATTAAATGATATTCATCAAACATAATGTTGGCCTGGTCAAGCCACGAGCGTTCAGTAGCACCAACTTCCTCATCTTCATGAAGAAATGGATTCGCGCTAATCATAACAAGTGATTTTCTATCAGTAATATCCTCATGCAACAACCTGACCAGCTTCTCAAGAAAAACATCGTTAAACCAACCTAAATAATAGTGTGTTTTCATAAGCACCTCCGTAGTAAAGTTTATATAATATAAAATAATCTGTAGTTCGCCTTATTTTACTGAGACGCATTAAATTTCTGAGGTGGGCTACTATTCAGAAAATTAATCTCAAGTGTCAAAGATTCCTCAAATAGAAGTTTTTATAAGCATTTCTTTTTTACCATATCATATTTCTATATTCAATCCATCATACGCAAATTCTATATTGTCATAATTCTTTGCTTTTTTCAAATAATCATCATATGATAATCCCCAGTCCTCATCTAAATGAGTGATAATAACCTTATTAACATTATACTGTTTTTTTAGTTCAACAATTTCATTCATAACAAACAAATGTTTTCTCATTTCATTATCGTTATCAATAATAAAATTATCTTTTGCTACTTCTGAAGTTATTGTATTTCCAATTATCAATAAATTAGCATTATTAAATAAATCTTCATCTGGAAAAGGTTTTACATTACATGGTGCATAAATAACTTTTTTATCCTTTTGATCAAATACAAATACTGAGCTAATCTTATTACTAACAGGTATGATTGTAATTTTTATATCATTTATATTTAGTTCTCTATCAACAACATTTATTTTTATTAAATTATAGTTTTTTTCGTAATTTTCAACATACGGTCCGAATTTATTTTTTATTGAACGTATATCTTCAATTACATAATCCAATCCAAACACATTTATAGGTTTTTTATTTTTAATTCCAACCGATAATTCACACCAATTTATTTTTATCTGTTCAAAAACTCTCATCCCTAGAGTATGGTCGGGATGCCAATGGCTATAAAGCACATTATCAATACTCTTTATATCAAATTTATTTAGTGCAATATTAATATCCTCTGGAGTATCAATTAACAAATTGATATCCTCTATAAATAATGAACAACCAAAACGCGAGTATGGTGTTCCCTTCTCCCTCGCTTCTTTACATACTCTACAACTACATGTTGCTCTAGGTATTGACGTACATCCTCCAGAACCTAATACTTTAAATTTCATGTAACTTCCCTCCAATAATTTCTTTTTTCATCAAGCATAAGCTTTTTCTTTATGTTCTCAATCTTTTTAACTGCTCTCGTTACATTACTAAAATACTTTTTATAGGTATTGGTATATCTTCAAGCGTAGATATACGCTCCCTACAGCAAATACTTGGTCATGAAAGCGTTGTTACGACTGAAATATATACACATATTGATGAGCATCAATTACAATCTGCTGTAAACTCTAATCCATTATTATAGACATACCCAGCATACTAAAAAACAAAAACCATTAGTTTCATATTTTTTCCTCAAGAATAATAATTGTAGTCTCCACCTTTATTCTAATCTCGTTCACTTTCATTATACTACAATTTTTAACACTATATGTTTATTTTACCTATAATATCTCTTTATTTTTATCCATTATTTAAACTTAAACCCTTCGCTCTCAATCACTACCTTAACAAAAAAAAGACAGCAAAACTTAATTACAAAGTTTTACTATCTTTTTAAATTATCACAACTCTATACTTTTCTTTTTAGTAGCCAGCAGTATTCCACATATTCTGTATATGGGAGCATATTCCCTTTAAATAATGTCCCCCATCAACCCTACTATTTATACAACCACCTATATACACCCCTAATATCCTCCAAGCTCATTTCCACATAATTATTCTGAAGCAATCTCCCCTGCGTTTCTATAACACCTTGGCTAAATATTTCTATTTCCTCTTCCTTCATGCCATACTCATTTAGATTCTTCCTTACTATTAAGTTCTTTAGTAGCTCTTCCAATGCTTCATATGCTTTTTCTTCTGGCACATTAAGAATATCAGCTATAAATTGATTAACCCTCTTGATCTTTCCATTTGCATTACTTCTATTATAGAATTTGAATACTTCTATAAAGAATGCATAATTTGCTTCACCATGAGGCACATGATACTTTCCTCCTAAGGGATAGGATAGTGCATGTACAGCTCCAACTCCTGCATTTCCAAAGGCTATGCCAGCATAGTTACTCCCTATAAGAAAGTCTTCTATTATCTCTTTTCTATAATCCACACCTTTTTCTATTATAGCCTTATAACCATTTATTATTATCTTAATAGCCTCAAAGCTAAACATTTCGGTGTAAGCATTTGCTTTTGGGGATACTAATGACTCTATAGCATGTATAAGCGCATCTATTGAACTATATACAAAGAATTCATAAGGAAGTTCGCGCACAAGTTCTGGTATTAAAACTGCATAATCAGCATATAGCTCCTCTGCGGCAAGACCCATTTTTGTACCTTTTGATTTTATTTCTGTAATTGATATATTTGTAACTTCACTTCCTGTTCCACAGGTTGTAGGAACTATTATAAGCGTCTTTTCCTTTACTATAGGTATCTTTTTTTCAAAAAGCTCTTTAGTTGTTGTTACATCCTTTAATATTAATATTTTAGCAATATCTATTATAGAACCTCCGCCTATTGCAACAACTCTATCTATTTTCTTATGCTTTATTTCCCCTATTATCTTATCTATTATATCATCTGAAGGCTCTTTTAAATTGTAGTCTTCTTGAAATATATAGTTACAATTTGTATTTAAAGTTTTAAGGAATCTTTCATATAAAAATTTGTTAGTGAATATTAAATCCTTTTCCCCTAGTTTAAATTCATTAGCGAACTCTAAACAATTATTAAATTTACATATTTGTGGTCTAACCTCTAAAAGTTTCATTATTCCCCTCCTGCATTCCTAATATAGCAAATCACCCATAAACTCTCAACTCTCAATTTTCCTCTGTTCTCCGTAACCTAATTCCAAATTTCCTCGTCTCTTAATACTTTTGCATTTTCATTATATAAACCTATTCTTGAAATGTTTATAAGATGCTTATAATCTAAGTTTTCTGAAATACTGTTATTTCCCCAGGAACCACATCCAAGTGTAGTTGTTGGAGCAAATCCATTTTTCGCTCCACCACCTGCGCAAGTTGCTGATGGTTGATTAACTACCAGTCTACTTACTGTTAATTTATCACCAGCTAATTTAATATTTTCCATACTATTTGAATGTATAGCGCAAGAGTGACCCTTTCCTTCCACTTCTAAATTACTTTGAGCTATATGGATTGCATCTTCAAATTTGTCATATTCAAAGGCAACCATAACAGGGCACATTTTTTCTTTACATAATAGATCCTTGTCCCCATATCCTCTAGCCTTTAAAACTATAACCCTAGTTCCCTTTGGAATATTAACTCCAGCCATATTAGCTATAAATTCAACACTTTGACCAACTATTTTTCCATTTATAATCCCTTCAGGAAATATTACCTTTGCAAATTTTTCGATTATTTCTTCATCTTCTACGTAATAAGCTCCATTTTTCTTAAAGGCCTTCATAATTTCACTAAATTTTTCTTTTGGTGCTATTATAGATTGCTCCCCTGAGCATATTATTCCATTGTCAAAAGTTCTTCCTTCTATAATCTTAAGCACAGCCTCCTCTATATCTACATCTCTATCAATTATACATTGAACGTTTCCAGCACCAACGCCATAAGCTGGCTTTCCACTACTATATGCAGCCTTAACCATTCCCATTCCACCAGTTGCAACAACTGCATCTACCTTCTTCATAAGATCATTTGTAAGCTCTATAGATGGTTCTTCTATAACCTGAATTAAGTGCTCTGGAGCACCTAACTTCTTAAGTTCCTCATTGAATAAGTCTACTACATATTTGGCACATTTCTTTGCTCTTGGATGAGGAGCTATTACTATTGCATTTCTCCCTTTTAATGCAAACATTGAATTACACATAGGTGTTACTATTGGATTAGTACATGGAGTTACAGCTCCAATTATGCCCATAGGCTTAGCCACTTTTATAATTGCATTTTCAATATCTTCTTCTATTATTCCAACTGACTTCTTATCCTTTAAACTTTTCCATATCATTTTTGACTTTCCTTTATTTTTTGCTACTTTATCATTGTAAACGCCCATTCTAGTTTCATCTACAGCCATTTTTGCTAATTCTTCTGCTCTATCATATACTACTTTTCCAATGGCCTTTACTACTTCATCTACTTGACCTTGAGAAAATTTTTCGAATTCCTTTTGAGCTCTTCTTCCCTTTTCCATTAATAAATCTACATAATTTTTTGTTTCCATGTTTAGTTCCCCCTATCAATCTTTGTAATTTAAATTTATTGTTATGCTAAAGCTTCAACCATAGATATCCCTTTATTAAAAGCTAGCATATTTTTATCCAAAGTGGCTCTTGGCACGTTTTCACTTATAGCTTTCTTTAAGCTTTCATAATCAACTAATTTTGTTACTGCTGCCAAGGCTCCTAAACATAACATATTTATGCTTTGAGGATTCTTAAGCTGCACTTCTGATGCCTCTATTAAAGGTAGTTTAATGCAATTACTATCTCCTTCAATATCTACAGTTTCATCTACAATTACAACAGCACCTTCTGCTGAATTGTTTTTAAACTTGTCATACCCACTTTGACTTAAGGCTAAAATTATATCCGCATTGTCTACCCTTGGATAAGATATATCTTTATCCCAAATTATTACGTCTGCCCTGCAACATCCACCTCTAGATTCTGGTCCATAGTTTTGAGTTTGAACAACGTGCATTCCTTCCAGTACCGCAGCTTCTGCCAGTATTATTCCTGCTTTAACTATTCCTTGTCCTCCAAGTCCCGTGAAAATTATTTCTCTTTTATCCATGATTAAGCTTCCTCCTTAAATTATCACCTGAGTGCTAATATATTTTAAGTACTGCTCTACATATTCATCTTCATTTTCATCCTTGAAAACTCCTATTTTAAGTTTTTCATTTTCTGCTCCACCATTTTTAAGTACCTTTATCATATCTGAAGGCTTCTTTAATTTATTTCTTCTCCCATATTGAACTGGACAAGTAGTTAGTGCTTCCACCACCGAAAATCCTTTTCTTAAAATAGCACCTTCTATAGCTTTTACTAAGTGATTGTAATGCGCTACTGTACTTCTAGCTATATAAGTTGCTCCTGCTGCATCACACAACTTACATATGTCAAAATCTCTACAAAGATTTCCACCTTCGGAAGTAGTTGTTCTTGCATCCTTTGGCGTTGTAGGTGAACATTGTCCTCCTGTCATTCCATATATATTGTTATTGAAAACAATTACAGTCAAATCTATATTTCTTCTACAAGCATGTATTAAATGATTTCCACCTATAGCGGTTGCATCACCATCACCAGATATTACTATAACCTTCATTTTAGGATTTGCTAGTTTTATTCCTGTAGCATAAGGTATAGCTCTCCCATGTAATGTGTGTATTGTATCAAAATTCATATATTGAGCTGCTCTCGATGAGCAGCCTATGCCCCCTACAATGCATATATCCTCTTTATTTATATTTGAAGCATCAATAGCCTCAACTAATGCTTTTAATATTATTCCATTACCACATCCACTACACCATATATGTGGCAATTTATCTTTCCTTAAATATTTATCTATTAGCCCTTGATTCATCTGTGCTCTCCCCTTATGGCATTTACAATTTCACTTGGCTCAAATATTTCACCACAATACTTATTTATTCCAACTACTTTGCACCTGCCTTTTGATATTCTATCTATTTCATTTATAAGCTGTCCTGCATTTAGTTCCGGTACAAATATATTCTCTATATTATTGTCCTCTATGATTTTTTCTAATTCCTTGTCTGGAAATGGGCATATAGTATAAGGTATAAATAATCCTGTATCTTCAAGCTTTTCGCCTTCTACTAATTCCTTGCATACTCTTGCTACAGAACCAAATGAAACTATTAGATTTTTGCAACCCTTTGTTTTAATATCTTCATATCTAACTATGCTACCCCTATTATTTTTGATTTTACATAAAAGTCTAGTTATAAGATCTCCAGCTACCTCATTTAAATTTGATGGATATCCATATTCATCATGGCTAAGTCCTGTAACGTGAAAATTGAAACCCTCACCTATATTTGCCATGGCCGGTACCATATCTTTTGTAATCTCATAGGCTTTGAATCCATTTTTATTACAATAATCTGGCTTTTTCCTATCAACTATTTCAGCCTCATAATCCTCTAAAGATATACTTTCTCTCATATGGGCAATAACTTCATCTAATAGCAGTATTACTGGGACTCTATACTGTTCTGCATAGTTAAATGCTTCTATAGTTAATTTATAAATACTTGATACACTTATAGGTGTTATTACAATAACTGGGTGATCTCCATGAGTTCCCCACATGCTTTGCATTACATCACCTTGTGATACTGATGTTGGAAGTCCTGTACTTGGACCTCCTCTCATAACATCTACTATTACGCAGGGTATCTCAGCCATTGAAGCGTATCCTATAACCTCTTGCTTTAATGAAAATCCCGGTCCACTTGTAGCTGTCATTGATTTTAAGCCTGCTAGTGAAGCTCCAACTACTGCTGCCATACCTGCTATCTCATCCTCCATCTGGATAAACTTGCCACCTACCTTAGGCAATTCTACCGATGCTATTTCAGCAATTTCACTAGCAGGACTTATTGGATAACCTGCATAGAACTTCATTCCAGCTTTTATTGCACCCGCAACGCAGGCTTCATTTCCTTGCATTAATACCATATTACTCATTTTTGTCCCCTCCTATTGTTATAGCAAAATCAGGACAAATTCTCTCACATATACCACAGCTTATGCATAAGTCTCCCTTTTCAACTGTTGCTTTTCCAAGGCTCATAACTAAAACCTTTTTAGGACAAAAATCTATGCAAAGCTGACATCCTTTACAATACTCTTCTTTTATATAAACCATCTTTTTATCATCCTTTACTTATGAATCTTATAATATATAAAATAATCAAATTTACTATTAAATCTTCTTTCCCACTCTTTAATTAACTCTCCCCTAAATTTAGGATGAGCTATATTTATTAAAGCTCTGCCTCTTTCTTTTAATGTCTTTCCCCTTAGTTCTGCTATACCATACTCCGTAACTACATAATGAACATCTGCTCTTGATGTTGTTACTGTAGCTCCATTATCTAAAAATGGAACTATTCTAGAAACACTGCCTTTAGAAGCTGTTGATGGAACTGCTATTATTGCTTTACCACCTTTAGATCTATTTGCACCTCTAATAAAATCTACCTGTCCTCCTACTCCACTAAATTGCTTAAGTCCTATAGACTCTGATGCTATTTGTCCCATCAAATCTATTTGTATGCATGAATTTATTGATACCATGTTATCATTTTGACTTATAACATATGGATCATTTACATAATCAACAGAGAACATATCTATCATTGGGTTATTATCTGCAAAATTATATAGTTTCTTTGTTCCCATTAAAAACGTAGCTACTATCTTATTTTTATGAATTGTCTTTTTCCTGTTATTTATAACTCCAGCTTCTACAAGGTCTACTACTCCATCTGATATCATCTCTGAATGTATACCTAAATCCTTTTTATCTTTCAAATTTAAAAGTACAGCGTCTGGCACGGCACCTATTCCCAGTTGTAATGTGGATCCATCCTCTATAATAAAGGAGCAGTTTCTTCCTATTTCATTTTCCACTTCTCCTATTTCGCCTTTTTTAAGTTCCATAATTTCATAGTCGGCCTCTACTATGTAATCTATATCTTTAACATGTATAAAATTATCGCCCAGTACTCTTGGCATCTTCTTATTAACTTCGGCTATAACTATGTCTGCACACTCTGCAGCTACTTTAGTGTAATCATTTGAAACTCCAAAGCTACAAAAACTATGTTCATCAGGCTCTGAAACTTGAATTATAGCCACATTTACCTTTAAATACTCTTCTCTAAATAATCTTGGGATTTCTGAAAAAAAACAAGGTGTGAATTCTCCTCTAGCACTATTTATAGCTTCTCTTGTAGATGCTCCAGCAAATAAGGAATTATGCTTAAAGTGATGAGCCATTTCTTCTCTTGCATATGTTCCTTTTCCCATCCCCACCATGTGAACTATTTCTACATCTCCGTAACTTTCCTTATTTTCAATCATTGCATCTATAACTAGTTTAGGTTCTCCAACTGCATGACCAATAACTACCCGATCTCCAGAGTTTATTTTTTGCGAAGCTTCACTAGCTGTAACTATTTTTTCTTTATATACCTCTTTCCACTCCATAAGAATTTCACTCCTTAATTTTTGCTATAGCTTTAGCTAATTTTTTCTTTTTGTCTAAATTACCTTGTCTCCATATCATTATTCTTTGAGCTTGTGGTGAACCAGCACCATGCATTGACTCAGTTCTATAACCTACGGCAGCACTTCCTAGCGTTAAATTTTCTATAAGTCTTAGTATTCTTAATCTATTTTCAGTTGGGACACTAGCTACGCCCTTTAAATATTTTTCTATATATGGTCCTATTTTAGGGTCCTTAAGGTCTTTCTCTGATGGCATTGTCACCATTAACCCTCCTGCTATATCCTCTGCAAGTCTTGCTATCTCATAAGGTAATCTTGTTATATTTTGTTTACAAACATTTGCTAATAACAAATCTATTTGATAGTTTCCAGACTTTGTAGCAGAGCCTTCGCAGGAACAGGCAATACCACAGCTGTATAGGGTTTCATTTAAGTGAATCATCTCTATAAGCTTATCTTTTATGTGAGATGCCTTATTTGCTCCATTATAATCAGCAGCCACAGCAGATGCTCCTATAAGTACATCTCCAACTCCAACTTTACATCCACCATAGCTTTGTCTATGATATCCTGCAAATCTTTCTACAAGCATTCCTGAAAACTCTACTTCTCCGTTTAAAAATATTCTTTCATTTGGAACAAATACATCTTCAAATATAGTTAAGGTTTCATGTCCTCCAAAAGTACTGTTTCCTAAATCTATCTCTGCTCCCTCTTCTAACTTTCTTGTATCACAAGATTGTCTTCCATATATACTAAAGATACCTTCTGCATCAACTGGCACAGCAAATGCAATGGCAAAGTCCTTATCATCTGGCCCCATTGCTATTGTTGGCATAACTAATATTTCATGAGAATTAACCATTCCTGTTTGGTGAGCCTTTGCTCCTCTAACAACAATTCCATCTTCTCTTCTCTCTACAACTCTTAAAAATAAATCTAAATCCTTTTGTTTACTTGGAGCCAGTGATCTGTCTCCCTTAGGATCTGTCATTGCTCCATCCACAACTAAATCCTTTTCTTGAACGTACTCCATGTATTTCTTGAATTTTTTATGATAATCAGTTCCATGAGCTTCATCAATCTCAAAAGTAGTACTATATACAGCATTAAAAGCATCCATACCAACACATCTTTGAAAACATGCTCCTGTATTTTGACCGCATAATCTTTGCATTTTAACTTTGTTTATTAAATCATCATTACTTTTATGAATATGACAAAATCTATTTACCACTTTCCCTGTTAAACTTGATGTAGTTGTCATTAAACCTTCATATTCATTTTTCTGCGCAAGTTCATAAGTCATAGCTACTGAATTTAATGATGGTCTTATCATTGGATGATCCACGGGATTTTCTATAAGCTCTCCAAATAAATAAACTTTTTGTTTTAATTTTCTTAAACTATCAATATATTCTTTCCTTGTCATTAATGGCATAATATATTCCCCCCAATTTCTCTTGATGTATATATACTAAGCAATAGCCGTGCCAACTATGGGATTTATTATTCTTTAATAGCTTGACCCTTGAAAAGTCTATGTTAAAATCTTATTTACAAGGTTTTCATAGTTTTACTTACCTTATAATCATTTTACTTAATTGCAACTTCTTCTTAAATTATTGAATCAAATCCTTCAAATTAGCCATATCCAAAAATGCATACAGTGCAAATTTGCATACTTTAAGTCATAAAAAAGAAAACTCTCTAAACTTTTATTGAAGTTTAGAGAGTTTTCTTTTAGTTTTCTTTATTGTATTTCTTCCTTTTTCTAACTAATGTAGAGGGATTAACCCCTAAAGCTTTTGCTGTCATTCTTATATTTCCATAACGTCTCATGGCATCCTCGATTATTTCTTCTTCTATAGTCTGAATTATATCCTTCAAATTACATCCTTTTATACTTAAATTGCTTATACTAAATTCCATTTCATTTCCTTTGTAGCTATCACTTATATATTCCGGCAAATTTTTTCCATATATAATTTTGTTATCACTCATAACCACAGATCTTTCTACTATATTTTTAAGTTCTCTTATATTTCCTGGCCAGGAGTAATACTTTAAGCAATCTAATGCCTCATCACTAAAATAACTTTTTAGTCCATACATTTCATTAATTTCTTCCGTAAAGAACTTGATAAGTGGTACAATATCTCCCTTTCTTTCTCTTAGAGGTGGTATGTTTATAGGAAAAACGCTAAGTCTATAGTATAAATCCTCTCTAAATAAATTTTCCGCTATCATTTCCTTTAAATTTCTGTTTGTTGCTGCTATTATTCTAACATCCACCTTTACTGGCTTTAATCCACCTACTCTTTCTATCTCATGTTCTTGCAGTACCCTTAAAAGCTCAACTTGAACCTCTTGTGATAATTCCCCAACTTCATCTAAAAATATAGTTCCTTTATCCGCAAGCTCAAATACCCCTATTTTACCCTGCTTATTTGCTCCTGTAAAAGATCCTGCTTCATAGCCAAAAAGTACCGATTCTATTAAGTTTTTAGGTATAGCTCCACAATTTATAGCAACGAAAGATTCCTCTTTTCTTAAGCTATTGTAATGTATATACTTCGCAATCCCTTCTTTTCCAACACCTGTTTCTCCTTGCACAAGGACTGTGGTATTTACCCTAGAAACCTTGCTTGCCATCTTTAGTACTTGTATCATATTATCATCTTCTATTATCATTTTACTTATATTAAAAATATCACTTTTTATTTTTTCTTCATTACTTTCTTCTATATTCTCTAAAACCTCACTCATAATATATAATCCCCTTTAAAGAAATTTCCTCTATTAGTTACCTGAATTTCTTGTTTAATGTGTTAACGATTTAAATCCATCTCCAAAGGCTTCATATATATTATTTACTGTTATAAAAGCATCCTTATCAACAGAGTTTATAAATTTTTTAAGTGTTATAAACTCCCTTCTTCCTAAAATGACCACAAGAACCTCTTTATTCTCATTTGAAAAACCCCCTACTCCATTATATATAGTACATGTTTTCTCTAAATCTTCTCTTATATATTTTCTTATTTTATAGCTGTTCTTACTTATTATTGTAACTTCTTTGCATACGTTTATCCCATCTATAATATTATCTATAACATAACCATTAATTATAACTCCAAGCATCGCATACAATGATAGCTTAATTCCAAAGGCAAAAGCTGCCATTATAGTTATAATTAAATCGCACATTAAAACTCCTTTTCCTAAATTTATGTGAAAATATTTATTTAATATTTTAGCTAATATATCTGTACCGCCAGTTGAAGCATTTTGATTAAATACTATGGCCATACCTATACCTGATATTAATATTCCAAATACAAGTTCTAGGAAAATATCTCCTGTAAGTGGATTTTTAATAGGTATAAATTTTTGAAATACGATTATAATACCTGATACGCCAAAGCTTGCATATACACTTTTCCCACCAAAACTCTTTCCTATAATAATAAATGCTATTACAAACAAAAAAAGATTTATTATTATCATAATCCAACCTACGGATAATCCCCCTATGAATTTATTTATAACTATTGCTAGTCCATTAGCTCCACCTGTTGCCAAATTGTTTGGCATTAAAAAGAAGTACATACCTGCTGATACCATAATCATTCCTATATTTATAAGCACAAATTCCTTTATCTTTGTTTTCATAATACTCCCCCTAATTATCAATTATTTTGCCCATTAGAATAATATTTTTTCCCTGCAAAAAATTAAACCCTTTAGTATTTCTACTAAAGGGCGTGACAGCATCACAAAAAATAAAATGCATTTTTGTACAAATATGCGTCACCCCCTATCTCTCGTAGCGTTCTTGGTGCATTAATAAAGGCAGGTCTTCTGACTCTGGATCATAGTCGCTTTAATCCTTCCCAACAAAATTGTCAGTGGTATAATTTAAAGCTTCTCACCATTACAGCGGCGGGACCGTTCAGGAGTTTCACCTAATTCCCTTTTAAATGAGATACAAACTATCTCATACCTTTACTTTTTTTAAAAGTTTCTTTGAAATTCTTCCATAAAACCTTTTTTAATTGAACCTTATTCATAACAGAGTTCTTGTTAAATTCTTCCACAATAACCCTATCTGCTTCTCTATTTCCTGTTATATTGATTTGATATTCCTTAGCTAAGTCTTGATACATATTCATAATAGTTCCTCCTTCAAATTCTAAACATTATTTAACCCTAATTTTAGAATTTGAGGTGGTTCTGGAAAACATCCATATGCACTTGCTCTTTTTAAATTTAAATACGTAGCATTAAATAAATCATTTAATGAAAATTTTATTAACTTATTTATTTTGCTCATACTTATAACACCTCCCAGTATCCACATGAGTAACTAGTATTACTTTACTATAATAAATATATTATAAATTAAAACTTCATATGCCATACATATTTTATTATCTCAAGTCTAGGTTATATTTTTTTATTTTATATTGCAGATTTTGTCTTGAAATACTAAGCTCTCTTGAAGTTTTGCTAACATTATTATTGTTTTTTTTCAGTGTTTTTTCAATAATTTCCTTTTCAATATTAGCCATATAAGTGGCCAGCTCGAATTTTCCCTCTGAACTTGTCACCATATATTATAAACACCTCCCTGCCTCACATAGAGTTACTTATATAATTGTATAAAATTATTCTGACTTCTTATTTTTAAATGGTAAATCACGGTGTAAAAAAGTGGCAAAAAAAAACCACACCCCAAAGATGTAGAATAATGTAATTAACTTTTTCACGTATTGAAAAACCCAATATAATTGTTAAATTACGTATTTTCATCCTCCCTCCGAAGACTAAAATTCTACACATTAGGCAGGTTTACTGGCTTTAGCATCATCTTACTCTCCAACCTTCTCAGTTTCCCAATGGTTTTCTGGATTTCATCCTCTAATACAGTAGCGGTGGGCTGCAGTGGTTTTTAACCACTTTCCCTTTTAACCCTTAGTTCAGGGCACCTAAAGCTGATATTCAATTTTGTGATATATAAATCATATTAGCAATATTAGATACTGCCAATATGATTTAAATATGAGTCCCATTATTTAATTTTCTTATCCTGATTTTCTTTTTTAGTTCTCTCTACAAATCTTCCGAGGAAAAAGAAAAGAACACCGACTCCAATACCTGTCTGTAGACAAAAGAGTAAACTCTCAATTTCACCTGGTAATTCTCCACCAATCAAAGTTTCCATAACAGGTGTAGCCCAAGGCTTATACTCGGTACCTGTAATCTCGGAAACTACTTTGCTTCCTGCATCATCGGAGCCACCAAATTCAGCACCCTTTAACGCAAATAATGGTATAATGGCAATCAATGCAGCAATAATTAATAAAATGATAACTTTCTTTTTCGTCTTTGCCATTAATTTTCACCTCCATTTAAAAATCCAAGATCTGTAAGTTCAGATTTTGCATATGTTTCAAGACCCATAATGATGACAACAGTCAGAATACCTTCGATAATTGCCAGTGGAAGCTGTGTCGGTGCAAATACTGCAAGGAATTTACCAGCAGACGCTACGATACCACCGCTTGCAGAAGGATATGCAAATGCAAGCTCAAAACTTGTTACACAATAGGTGAATAGGTCACCAATTGATGCTGCCAGAAAAATGCCTACATATTTATTGACTTTCAACTTCTGACATAATTTATAGATTGCATAAGAAATAAGCGGCCCTGCAATAGCCATGGAAAACGTATTAGCACCAAGCGTTGTCAGTCCCCCATGAGCAAGCAGGGTTGCCTGAAAAATCAGTACAATGATTCCAAGAATACTCACTGCCATTGGTCCGAATAAGATTGCACCAAGTCCAGTACCAGTCATATGTGAGCAACTTCCTGTTACTGACGGAATTTTTAAAGATGATAGCACAAAAACGAATGCTCCTGCCATAGCAAGAATAGTGATGGATTTACGATTATCTGACAATGTTTTCTTAATTGATAAGTAGCCTGCTACTAAGAATGGGACACATATAACACCCCATATTATACAAAATTTTAGTGGAAGATATCCTTCCATAATGTGCATTGCGTTTGCTACGGTATTTACTCCGAAAATTAATGCAAAAGCAATTGCAATAGAGACTATTCTTCTTTCTTTTTGATTCATTTTTTTTCCTCCTTTATTGTTTTTAATTTATATTAATCTAAGCTAAAAAGCCTAGAAAAACTAACTATTTTTCAAGTATTTTCTTGAACTCTTGTGTATTTCTCGGATAGGCTTTAGTATCTTCCAGCAGATGTTTTTCTACAAGCAATTCATAAACCTCCATCATAGTTGGCTGTTTTAGATTTGCCTGTTTTAAAATTTCAGTGTTTTGGAAAATTTCTAGCGGTGTTCCATCTGCAATAATTTTTCCCTGGCAGAATACAAGGACTCGCTTAGCCCATCTATATGCAAAATCTACATCATGGGTGGAAATCAGCATTGTCTTACCCTCCAAACCAAGCTTGTCCAAAACTTCTTCTAACATCATTGCATTTAAAGGGTCCAGTGATGCAGTAGGTTCATCAAAGATAATAATTTCCGATTTCATAGCAATGATACCCGCAATGGTTACACGCTTCTTTTCACCCCCACTCAAATAGTGTGGCGGACGATCTTTAAAATCTGAGATGTTCATATATGCCAATGCTTCATCAACCCGCTTTAGTACTTCCTCTTTGGGAAGCTTTAGATTCATCGGTCCGAATCCAACTTCTGCCCTAACTGTAGATGCAATTATTTGATTGTCCGCATCCTGAAATACGATTCCGATTTTTTTTCGAAGCTCTTTTAAATTCTTTTTATTGACGACAGTACCCCGATAAATGATTTTCCCCTGTTCTGGTGTAAATACACCGTTTATGTTCAAGAAAAACGTGGATTTTCCGGATCCATTGGACCCAATGACAGCGATTTTATCACCTTCATAGATATCAACGCTTACGCCGTCCAATGCAGACTTTCCATTTCCATAGACGTAGTATAAATCTTCTACATTTAATATTGGTTTTTCCATAGTATCCCCTTTCTATCTTGTAAATCCCCAGATTAGAATCAAAAAAATTATAAATGCTACTGCATAGGCAATCTGTATTGTCTCTACCTTTTTATCTTCCTCCAAAAAAATAAGATCTCCATCATAGCATCTGGCCTCCATGGCATCATAATAAGTGTTTGCCTTTTTAAGGGAAATAACTAGCATATTGCTTGCAATGCTTCCAAATGTATAACAGGAAGTTTTAAAATCACAGTAGCCCTGTCGGGCTTCTGCAGAGTTTTTCATTTTAGAATAGACATCCATTAAAATGAAAATGTAACGATAAATCAGGTTCATCAGCTCTACAATAAGCTTTGGCACATGTGCAGCTCGGAGTACATAGATAATCTCAGAAGATGGAGTTGACAGTGTCATCATCTGTAGGGCACTTATAGCTGCAAAAACCTTCAGAATCAAAAAGACCACTTCCTTAATCTTTGCCTGAGAGGTAAACACATAGCAGAAACCAAGATTCAGGTTATACTGTCCCATAGGCTGCTTTGAAAAATCAATGGCAATTGTAAACGTGCCAAGGAGAATAAAGACGATTGGAATCGCCAGTATTGACAAATATTCATTTACTGGAAGCTCTCCTTTTACAATGGTCAAATAGGCCATTGCAATAATAACAACAACAGATACATAAGGGTTTTCCAATGCAATACAAAGAATCAGTATAGCAGCAGAAAGAGATACTTTAAAAGTAGCATTCCAGTGTCTGATTTTAGAAGTGTAAGCATAAAAATCAATTGAAAACCCTTCGCCATGTTTATGTCCGCTTTTATGGTGATGATGTTTCCCATCACCATTGGTGTGCCCATCTCCATGTTTCCATTTGAAGAAAATCACAACTATCAGAAATATGGCACATAAAATAATAATAATTTTTCCCATGTCACACCTCCTTTGAATTTTTATCTCATGTTAGCATTCTTGAATAATTTAGAACCACAAAAATGGAGGAAACATTGTGAACAATGGAACCGACAATTGGGTTTAAAAAACAAAATTCCTTTTAACTAAAGTGTTAAAAGGAAACGCTTGAAAAATATGCTTATTCATATAAAATAAATAAACAAATTTTCATTACAGTGCCCTCTCTATCACTCGTAGAGTTTATGGTGCAGAAATATAAGCAGGTCTTCTGACTAAAGAATCATTATTTAAGTACGCCTTCCCCGTTTCCAAGTGGCATAATATACCTAAATTCATCTATTACAGCTACGAGATAGTTCAGGATTTTAACCCAATTCCCTTTTAATTAATTTTAATTAAACCTATATTCTATTATTTAGTTTTTAGTTCTTTGCAAATGCCCTTACTATACAATAAGTCAATGAATTTAGTTGTATAGATGTAACATATTTTGTCCCTCCAAACATAGCATCTTTTTCTATTATGTATATTAACAACCTTTTAAAACACTATATTCCAAAAAAAAATACCCAACCTACAAAAGGTCGAGCAAAATATTTTATAAAAATAAAATGTCTTCACATCTCATGTGAAAGCAATATAATTGCAATCCCGTCCCTCCGTAGGATAAAGCTGTATATCATCTAGGCAGGTCTCCTGGCTTACGGGTCACTCTCCTCCAACCTTCCCAGCGCTTGCCAGTGGTATGGATTTGTCTCCGTGTACAGTAGCGGGGGCTGCAGTGGATTTCGACCACTTTCCCTATTAATCCTTTAAAAGGTACCTTAGATGACTATTTGTTAAGTTATTACTGTTATTATAGCCTATATTTACCTTTATTGCAATATCTAAAATTCTATACCCTCTCTAGATGGCACTCCCTCATTAAAATAATGCTTTATGTCCTTCATCTCAGTTACCAGATTTGCTTTATCTATTATAGCTTTAGGTACGTTTCTTCCTGTTAAAATTAACTCTATATTGTAAGGTTTATTTTCTATTAATTCTAGTACTTGTTCTTCACTTATTAGTCCATTGTTCAATGCTCCCATTACCTCATCCATAATAAGTATATCGCATTTTTCTTCTTTTAATGCTTCTTTGCAAAATTCATATCCTTTTTGCACTTCTTCTTTTAATTCAATTTTTTCCTCAGCATTTAATGTCCAAAAAAATCCTCTCTTTTTCTCAAACCTAAATATATTAAAAAAAGGAGCCAATTTTTTGGAACTTTCAATTTCCCCAGTTTTACTTCCTTTTAAAAACTGTACCATAAATACATTGTATCCGTTTCCAGCAGCTCTCACAGCTAGTCCTACAGCTGCGGTTGTTTTCCCTTTACCATTTCCTGTATAAATTTGCACATATCCATTTTTTAATTTTCCCATTATATTCATCTCTCCTTGTTTAAAAATATCTAATTGTGGTACTACGGTAATTTCCTCTTAAGGTCGAGTAAAAGACTTTATATAAAATAAAATGCCTTCACATCCCATGTGAAAGCAATACAATGCAAAAAAGCATATATAATTGCCATCCCGTCCCTCCGTAGGATAAAGCTGTATATCATCTAGGCAGGTCTCCTGGCTTGCGGGTCACTCTCCTCCAACCTTCCCAGCGCTTTGCCAGTGGTATGGATTTGTCTCCGTGTACAGTAGCGGGGGCTGCAGTGGATTTAGACCACTTTCCCTATTAAACCTTTAAAAGGCACCTTAAATAATTTTTTATTAAGTTGTAACAATAGTATAGAATATTTTCTCTTTTTTTGCAATGCTAAAAGTAAGTTTTCATCCATAGCTTTCCAGTCCTTGGCTACTTGCTCTTATTTTATCACCACCAGCTTTTATTCATTTAATTTCTATTATTATCTGTTTATCCTTTATATAGAATGTATAAGATATATTGACAATTTGCAAAAATATAAATATGATTAATTTAGATAATAACTATATTTTATTATAAACAGAATATTTTTATGCACTTATCGCAATTGCGGTGTTAAATAATTGAGAAGGGAGAGTGTCAATGGGTAAAAATATATTAAAAACAACAGATAAAAAATTAAATAACGATATCAAGAAAATTTTCATGCTTTCATGGCCTATTATGATCGGCATGATACTTCAAAGTTTTTTGGGAACAGTTGATACATATTTCATAGCAAAGCTTGGTACGAATGAAGCCGCAGCTGCTGCACTATCTAATTCAGCTTCGAGTGTAATCTTTGTGATATCAACTCTCGTTTCAGCTGGAACTATAGCTCTTGTTTCAAGAAGCTATGGTGAGGGTGACATGGAGGCAGTTAGATCTTTTAGTGGACAATCATTTACTCTATCACTTATTTTCGGAATAATATTGAGTATAATATGTTTTTTAAATACAGGAAACATAATCAAATTAATTTTTAATCCGGAACCCAATGTAGCAGCTCTGACAGAAAAGTATTTATCCGTTGTCTTTATTGGAACAATATTTGTATTTTTAAATTCAGTATTAAGGACAATACTGCAATCACTAGGAGATACATTAACTCCACTTATAATTTTTGGAATATCTAATCTAATAAATGCAATACTTGATCCCCTTTTTATGTTCACATTTCATTTAGGAATTGCAGGTGCTGCTATTGCAACAGTTATATCTATGGTTTTTTCTTGCATTGCAATTACTATTGTTCTTATTAGGAAAATATACGATTCTAGTCTAAATAAATTTATACGGAGTATGAAGCTGCAACTAAATAACAGTATTAGAATATTAAAGATAGGAGGCTGGGCATGTTTGCAGCAGGTTGCAAGACCTATTACCGGAATGTTTATGTTCAGCCTTGTGTATACAGTTGGAGGTAGAGAGGGTACCGCAGCCTTCGGAATAGGTGGACAGCTTTTTAACTATACCTTTATATTCCTTGTTGGTCTTTCAACTGCCATTTCAATAATGGTGGGTCAAAGCCTTGGGCGAGGTGATATAAATGGATGTGATAAAATTATAAAAGAAGGATTAAAACTGGCAGGCTACAACATGATTTTATTTTCAATACCCTATTTGATTTTTCCAGCAAATATAATGAGTTTTTTTATTAATGACCCATTAGTAATAAGAACTGGAGCGGAGTACCTCCGAATAGTATATGTTGGTCTTATTTTTGTAGTATACACAACAATTTATGGAGGAGCTTTTCAAGGGTCAGGAGATACATTCCCACCTATGATTTCCTCAATAGTTGCAAACGTAGTTTTAAAGCTTCCCATTGCATATATCCTGGCAAGCACATTAAATATGGGGACAAATGGTGTGTGGGCTGCAGTATCTTTATCAGTTGTAATTGAGGCAGTTATTATAATAGTATATTTTAAAACCAATAGATGGAAGGAGAAAATTATATGATAGTAAAAACTAAAGCATCACAAGCAATTATGGAATACTTAAATCAAAATCAAATTGTAAATTTAAATATAATAGGCATAATAGAAAATGAACCTCTAGCAGAAATATATGTAGATAAGGAACAATTATCTAGGGGTGCTCTTGTAAGATACGAATACTTTAACTACATATATACTGAGGATGATGTGTTTTTAGATGAAGTGCTTAAAACACTATTTAAAGATAATTTTTATGGATTTTCAGGTGTATACAGACCACTTGCGCAGAAAATAAGAGAAAGATATTTAGTCACCTGGGAAAGCAGATGTGCATTGCACTACCTTCCAAATGAAAACTTAGATTTAAGTCTTGTAAAAAACACGGTAGAATCTATTAATATAAAAGATGCAGAAACAGTTGATAATTTTTACACCTATAGAAATCCTGATAGCCTTAAAACCATTGAAAAAGATATATCTCATCGACCATCTTCAGCTATATATTCTAATGGAGATATTGCCTCATGGGTGCTTGTTCACAATGACAATTCCATGGGTATAATGTTCACAAAGGATGAGTATAGAAAAAATAATTATGCAGTTGATACTTCAATAGACCTTTCATCAAAGATTATGAAGCTAGGAAAAACACCTTTTCTTCAAATAAATGAAGCAAATAATATGTCACCAGGTCTTGCAGCGAAATGTGGCTTTATAAAATATGGTTATTCAGATTGGTTTGGAATAATTGAAGGAACTCCGAAGGATCTCATAGATTCAAACAATCAAAGCAGAAATAATCATATTAAAGCCATTGAAGGTTTTAGGTATATAGATGATAAAGAGCTTAATTGTATGTACCTTCCACCCTACATTTTAAATAGTGAATATGAAAAAATAGAAGGATTTACTATTGAAAAAGCTACAAATAGTGAAATGATAGACACATGGTGTGGAACTTTTATAGCTGCTCTTGAAATTAAAGAAATTAAAAAGAACACTTTTAAAAATATAGTTTATAATGCTGTTACAAACATTGAAAATGGCTATACTCTTTATAATGGGATTTTAAATGGTGAAGTAGTTTCTACAACTGCATTTAGTAAATTAGATACCGATGTCTTAGGATTATATTTTTGGGCCGTTAAACCTTCATTAAGGGGAAGAGGAATTGGACGAGCTACAGTAATTAAAACAATAAAAGATGTAACAAAAAATGATGATATAGAATTTATATTACTTCAAAGTCCTGATAAATATGTTGATATGTTAGAAAAAATAGGATTTGTTCACAGTCATTATATAAATAATAATATGGACATGTAGCAATAATTTATAAATTTAAACGGTTGTACTTTATATAAGTTTAACAAGGCCTAAGGAAAATACTATCACTATTAAATATAAAAAAGCATCACTAATCAAATTATTTTGATAGTGCTGCTCTTTTGCTATATCTCTATTAATTAATGATGGAAACTAACTTTGTTACAAATACAAGTATTTAATGCTGATTTATCCTTTAAAATCTCCAATTCTTTTTTTAAATCACGAAGAAGTAAAAATATCATATCACGACTAACACCGTGACGAATTAAAATACGTTGTACGGTTATATCTTGTCGATTGCTTGGGAGTGGATAGGAGGCTATTTGCCAACCATGCATTCTTAAACGGTCAGAAAGATCATAAAGTGTGAATCCACTTGCAATTTCATCCTTTAGTTTATAACAAACTGCAGGTATTGCACCATGACCATCATATAGTATTTCAAATAAATCTATTTTGTAAAGCTCCTCACCTAAATACTGGGCAGTATTGGCACAGCCATTCTGAATTGCAGTGTAGCCCTCATGACCCAATTGCAAAAGCTTGTAATATTGGGCAATAATTTGACCAGCTGGCCTTGAAAAATTCAGTGCAAAGGTTGGCATTTGTCCTCCTAAATAATCCACATTAAAGATTAATTCCTCAGGCAAATCCTCCAAAGCCCTCCAAACTACCCAACCAACACCAAGCGGTGCCATACCAAATTTATGACCTGATGCATTAATAGATTTAACCCTAGGAATGCAAAAATCCCACTTAATATTTTTCTGTATAAATGGTGCAATAAATGCTCCGCTAGCTCCATCCACATGAATGGGGATATCATAGCCTGCTTCTTTCTCAATCACATCTAGGGCTTTAGCAATCTCCTCCACTGGCTCATAAACGCAGGTAAATGTGCTACCCAAAGTTGCCACTACTCCAATTGTATTCTCATCACAATAATCCACTAGTTGAGAAGGCTTCAAGCATAGCTCATCTGGTAGTAGAGGAATTTCTCTTATTTCTACATCAAAGTATCTTGCAAATTTATGCCAACATATTTGAACAGGTCCGCATACAATGTTAGGATTACTCGAAGATTTGCCCTCAGCTTCGCGACGTTTGCGCCATTTCCATTTAAATGCCAAGCCACCAAGTATTGCCGCTTCACTTGATCCAATTGTGGAACACCCAATGGTGTCTAATTCTCCAGGTGAATGCCAAAGATTTGCCAATATGTTAACACATCGATGTTCAATTTCAGCAGTTTGCGGGTACTCATCCTTATCTATCATATTTTTATTAATTGATAAATCCATTAGATCACGCACTTCGTCTTCAATGTATGTAGTACAAAAGGTTGCTAGGTTTTGACGAGCGTTTCCATCCATAAACAGCTCGTCGTAGATCAATTGCCGAATCACTTGGGGATCGGAAATTTTATCAGGCAACTCATCTTTCGGAAGCTGTGTCTGAGCTATTGAATTAGTATAAAGAGATTTAAACCCTTCATCATCTCTGTTTTTATTATTAAACAATGTCATATTTTATTCCGCCTCTCTTATCCACAACAATTAAACCATTATATTATTTAATATTTTACACCTGTATTATACGCATTATACTATCTCATTGAAAAAACATACTTAATATCACTTTTATATAAATTGCTGGTGCTTGTCCATGAATACATTAAGCTAAAATTATGAATATTTTCTTATTCATAAATATCTGAAAATTCTACATTCATCTTTTCAATAAATTTGTCTTTATCCTCAGCTTCGTTAAAATTATGTATTATGCACTCCTCATTTGTATCATATTTAACTGGAAGTTCAATAATAAATTCGCAGCCTTTTCCATATTCACTTTTTACGCTAATATTTCCACCATGCATTTCAACAAGAGATTTCGTTAAAGATAACCCAATACCACTACCTTCATTCTCTCTTGTAAATAGTTTTGAAACTTGTTTGTATCTTTCAAATATTATATTTTGATTTTCTTTTTCAATTCCAATCCCATTATCTTTAACTGAAATAACAATCGTGTCCACTCCCTTGTAAATATTTATAAGAGCAGAATCCGCAGTAAATTTTATAGCATTTGAGATGATATTTAGCATTATCCTCTCAATCATATCCACATCACATATTATTAACATTTTTTCAACATCTGTATGGAATAGCAAGTTGATATCCTTTTGTTTTGCATAATCTGATACCGACAATGCAATTCTGTTAATAAGACTTACAATATCTTGATTACTAAAATGCGGTTCATAAAATCCCGCATCAATTTTAGTTGAATCAATTAGGTTGTTAACCAACCTTAATAGACGCATGCAATTTCGTTTCATAGCTTTTAAGTGTTTTGAAGTTTTTTCTTTGTTTAAATAAGAGCCATTTTTCAGATATAGCTCAAAGAGCTGAACCCCTGCCAGGGTAACGTTGATAGGAGTTCTGAGTTCATGCGACATATTAGCAATAAATTCACTTTTGTTAATACTAGCTTTTTCCGCAATTTCCTTTGCTTTTTTTAGCTCTTCTTTAACATTTTTTTGGAAAGTAATATCTTGAAAAACTCCGTACCTAAAAGACGGTTGTAGCAATTTTCCTTTTACTGATGTAAACCTGTCAAGAAACCATCGGTACTCACCATTTTTGCATAAAAACCGGTACTCTATTGCTATTGTCTCTGATGCACCATTCTTTGTGGATGCTTCTTTTATACGCTGAATTACATCATCCGAATCATCCGGATGAATCTTTTTAAAAACAGTATTCTCATTCATTACTAGAATTTCCTCAAGAGTATAACCTGTTAATCTTTCAAAAACTGGACTCATATAATCATATTTATCAGTTACAACATTTCTTCTATAAGATGCATCCTGGGAATACTCAAGAACATTAGAAAACCGTTCCTTGGCTTCTCTTAATTCCTGTTCCATTAGCTTGCGAGAATTAATATCGGAATGTGTACCTGTTACTCTTAAAGGCTTTCCATCTGTAGTCCAGCTTATAATTTTACCCTTGCTAAGTATCCATTTATAAAATCCATCTTTTGCACGGAGTCTATATTCACTGTCGTAGGCCGGAACTAATCCTTCTAAATACCTGTTTAACTTTAAATAAGCAGACTCCTTATCCTCAGGGTGAAGGAGCTTGTCCCATTCGCTAAATAAATTTTGAATCTCATTCTCTTCATAACCAAGCATGCCCTTCCATCCTTTTGAATAAATCATCTCATTTGTTATTGCATTCCAATCCCAAACACCATCTCCGCTACCCTCAAGAGCAAAGTTTAGCCGTTCCTCGTTTGCTTTTAGCTCCTCCATAGTTCTCTTATCCTCAGCTATCTCTTTTTGAAGAATAGAATTAGCTTGTTCTAATTTTTTCATATTAGCTTTTAGTTTTTCTATTTCTATAGACTTCTCTCTATTCATAATTTTACCCCCACCCTATAATCCAATAACACTATTTCAAACTGTTTGTATTTATTATTAATCAGTTACACACTAACAAGTCCCACTTTAATTCTAATTTTATACATATATTTCAATTATATTAATATCCTATATTTATTCAACATAAATTTTAAGATTTTTAATATATTTTATCATAAATTCACCATATTCCAAGAATACCATATAAATTTGTCATTGTATTTGTTTGAAATCGCCTTTTATATGCCCCAGGTAAATCTTAAACCTCGGAACAGTTACATAACTTGTATCTATATTGCTAGGGTTAAACTGGATGAAAAGCTCTCAACCCCTTCCAGAAAATCCTGGACATGATAAGGGTGGATAAAGTGAAAATCATTAAATTATCACCTGCGGTGCTGCAATATTAACTAAAACATTACAAAACCCTGGATATTTGGTACAATGTTTGTGTAATTTAAATATTATAATATATAAATTCAAACTTGTTTTTTCTAATATAGGGGGGTATGTAATATTAATAAAATAATCAAAATCATTTATGTATTAGTTGGTTTTATAGCAATGGGATTAGGTATTATAGGAATAATTTTACCAGTACTACCTACAACCCCTTTCTTACTTTTAGCCTCCGTATGCTTTATGAGAGGATCTGAAAGATTGAATACCTGGTTTAAGAGTACTAAAATTTATAAGAAGCATCTAGAAAGCTTTATTAAAGATAGAACCTTAACTTTAAAGCAAAAGGTAATAATATTATTATTCGCCGATTTTATGATAGCTTTCCCACTAATAATTACAAATAACATATTCATGAAAATTGTTTTAATATTTATTATATTATGTAAATATTATTATTTTATTTTCAAAATTAAAACTAAAAAGATATTAAAAGTAGATTATCAGACAGAAGAAATCTGATAAGATGTAAAAAAGCCAGCTAAGATTCTTAATATTTACCTTAACTGGCTTTTCTTTATATGTTTTATTGATTTTTCGCTTCCTTAGTAAGCGCATTGTAATTAGGTGAATCAGCACCAATTATTTTATCTAATTTCCAGTTGTATCCGTTAGTTCCATCATAAACAAGGAAATATAATGCTACAAAGGAACCAGAAGCGCTTTTATTCTTTTTATCATCCTTATAAGTAATGCTTCCATAAACATATTTTATATTTTCAAAACCTTTTTTGGATAATATTTTACTAGTTTTAAATGTCTTCGCTTCTTCAGGTGTTATTTTATGATTATTAGACCACCAGAAAAACAAATTACTTCCTTCAACTTCAACATTAGTAATAGTTGATATTATTCGTGGAGTCGCTACATTATTTATTGTACCACTATTAACAGTAGTTTTTGCTTTATCTGTTAACGCTATTTTACTTAAAGATATTGAGAAAGTATAACCAGTTGTTAATACTGATTTTATTTCCCCCGCCGTATTTTCCCTCTTAGCATTAACATATAGTACTCCTTTTTCTGCATCATACCTTTTACCAGCTACATTAATGCTCTTAGTAAAACTATCCTTTACAGTAAACCCTTTTCCTCCAAAGAAATTCGAATAAGTTACTGTTTCTTCCAATCCATTTTCCCTTACAGCTTCAATAACCTTTTCATTAGAAAAAGTTGGCGATATTACTAATGCAAAATCCTCAGTGCTATTTTTCTCGGTAGTAGCAATTCTCCATGCTTCATTTTCAAAAACAAGCTTGCACTTTATTTTTCCTGTAGTAGCCAGAAGTCCGCTGTCTATAGATGTTTGCATTAGAATTTCTTCTTTCCCCTTTTCTAAATCTGGTGTTTTTAAACTTATAGCAAGACTTTTAACATCTTGTCCACCTAATACTACTTTTGTATCTGCAATGGTTATACTTAATTTTTTCACGGCTTCCAAGAACTTCTTTTCATCCATACCTACAACCGGTTTTATTGCAGTAAGTGTGTCCAATGTAACTCCGTCACTTATTTTCCATTGATTTTTACCTTGGTAAGTATATACTACTGATGCCAAAGTCTTTGCCTCAATAGCGCCGTTGTTCAAAGTTAACGCTATTTTTATCTCATCCTTACTCTTATCTGTATTTCTAGTATTTATACTGAAGCTTTTCATGTTATCCTTGCTCATTTTTATGCTTGTACCTTTAGGCAGAGTTATTATTTTTCCCATCAAGTCTTCCTTTATTCTAACTTCATCTACGGGCCTTGCAATAAAAAATGTGTATGCAAACACCCCTCCTCCAATAACAACTAATAGGGCTATTATAGGTATAACTACTTTCATATTCATAAAGGTTTTCTTTAATGGAGTAATTTTTTTTTCTCTGGTTACTTTCATATTCATAAAGGTTTTTTTTAATGAAGCAAATTTTTTTTCTCTGATTACTTTCATGTTCACAAAGGTTTTTTTTAATGAATCAAAAAACTTCTCTCCATTTTCTCTGTTATACTTCTTTATATTTTTTTCTGTTATTACAGGCATAGGTTGTGTATCCTCATGGTTTTTCTTATTTATGTTCCCAGTAGTTATATTCTCATTTTCTATGTTATTAATTTTCGGGGCATTTTGCTTAACTTTCGAATCAATGTCCTCTTCTATTTCCTCTCCACAATATGGGCAAAATTTCAATCCACTAATATTAGTAAATTCATTATTACAATTGTTGCAAATCATTTATTCCCTCCAAACATTTATGTAAATATATAAAATAACCAATATTTTGTATTCAATATATTATATCCTGTTTGCACACTATATTCAAACATATTCACCATCACTACCCCTTGAAATTATAAGGAATAAAATTTTATTATATTGTGGGTGAATTTGTTATATCCAACACCTAAGAGCGTAAATTCAGTTTTCACATTATTTTTTCTTGAAGCCTTGCTTAAAATTCATGTTATAATTGTATATAAATAAACTATGATATAGTGCTAATTTGTAAAATATTACAATTAAATAAAAAGAAGATATAAAATAATAGTTCCTACTATTCTTATACTGCATTTCATAATTATCAGGAAGAATTTATGACTTGTCATAAAGAGACAAGCTACTGATTAAGGGGGATTTATTGTGATTAAAAAAATTAATACAATGTATTTTAGTGCTACAGATACGACAAAAAAAGTGGTATGCAATATAGGAAAGACATTTTCCCAAAATATTGATAAAGGAATATCTATAAATAATATTGATTTTACATTACCTGAAGCTCGAAAAAAGATAGTGTCGTTTACGAAGCAGGATATCCTTATTATAGGAATTCCTGTTTATGCAGGAAGAGTTCCTAATATATTATTAAAATATTTAAACTCTATTACCGGTAATGGTGCATTAGCAATTCCCGTAGTTGTATATGGAAACAGAAATTATGATGATGCATTAATAGAACTGAAAGATATACTTGAACTAAATGGTTTTAAAGTTATTGGCGGGGGTGCATTTATAGGAGAACATGCATTTTCTAAAACTCTTGCTGAAAATAGGCCCGATGAAGAAGATATGGCCATTGCACGCGACTTTGCAAATCAATTATATACAAAAATAATAACTCAAGATAAATATCAAACTGTAATTATAAATGGAAATAAGCCTTATAGAAAACACTATATTCCTACAAATAAAGATGGTATTGATGTTGATATTAGAAAGGTTTGTCCAAAAACAACTAGCAATTGTAATGATTGTAAACTTTGTGCAACTATATGTCCTATGGGTTCCATTGATTTTCAAGATGTATCTAAATTAAATGGAATTTGTATTAAATGTGGAGCTTGTATTAAAAAATGCCCAATGAATGCAAAATATTATGATGATGAAGATTATTTGCGACATAAGCATGAATTAGAAGTTAATTTTACTTATCGAAAACAACCAGAATTATTTCTATAGAATAGTAGGCATGCACTACCACTACACTAAAACTAAATCTTACTGTTCCACTTTTGTATTTATAAAAGAAAAAAGAGCTATCTCGCTATAGAAATTACTTTCTATAGCGAGATAGCCCCCTCTTTATTTATAATACAGTTCTAAACTGTGACATATGAGTAATTATATACTCCATACATCCCATACCCATTGCAAATACGGATACCATTATTATCAAAATTATTGCGTGGAAATCGTATTTCATTATCTCTTCCTTGTTTATTAAATATGCTACAATAATTTCAATTCCCAGTAGCACTAGAACTAGGGGCCACAGCGATGCTATTTGTAAATAATTAGTACTTGGATTTATTAATCGTAATAAAAACATTATTCCAAACATAACTAAAACTATTCCGGTTGTAAAGGTCCCCACTCTACGTCCCTTAATCATTCATATCACACTCTTTTTTCTTACCAATAATAAGTTTTGCACCTACAACAATTATTACAACACCTATGATTATTTGAGGAGCCACATTTGTTATATTATTGATAACTCTATATACTCCATCTGGCATATATCTAGCTAAGCTATTTATAACGTTATTCCATATTAAGTAGGCACCAAGCAGTAATAGTAGTACTCCTGACCACAATGTGTGTTTTTTAAATATACCTTTATCTATTTTTGCAAATTCATCAAGAGAAAATAAATAATTATCCTCTAAAAGTAAAAATTCTTCATCTGTAGAATAACGTTTATTCATACAATCGAAAAATGAATAAAACCAGATTAATGGCAATACAAAGAGCAGTGGACCTATAGCAAGAAAGCTAGAAAGAAATATTAAAAAGAAGAATGCTGCCATAAGTGATAGTCCCATCTTCATAAAGCCCATATACATGTGCCCTGCTCCAGGTAACATTGAAAAACAAAAGGTTAAAAATTTACTTTTTTCCTTTTTCATTATTAAAAACCTCCAAATTAATTATTTTTTGAGAGAAATTATTAAGACTTTGATTAACTGTGTTAATAGTACTTAAACTCATTGGGTTTACATTCAATGTTTTGGTTTTAGTATTTGCCAGAAAATTTAATCCATTTGAAAAAACAAACATCAATGCTATACTTGCTGCCATTGCCACCCTAAGAGAATAAAACATAAACTGAGTATTGTTTTCTTTTTTATTTTTAATTTTGCACATTATTTCCTGCTCAAATCCCAAAGGAGCGTTTGCAAGTTCACTATCATTAAAACTATTGGCGAGCATATCCGCACAACCTTCACAATTGCAAATGTGTTCAGATAATAAAACTAGTTCATTATCACTTAGAGACCCCTCTTTAAGTGCTTTTAGCGATATTTTAGTTAAATGGACCTTTTCTTCAAATAGTGTACTACTCACATTAACTCCTCCTTCCATAAAACTTTTAACAGTTTTTTAGATCTATAAAGATGGGTTTGCAATGTCTTCAAACTCTGACCTGTATCCTTTGCCATATCGGAAAGTTTAATATCTTCACAAAAATAGTTTACGGCCACCGCCCTATAGGGCTCTTTTAATTTCTTACATAAACTATATATCCTTTCTCTACTATGTTTCTTTAAAAGTTTATCCTCAGGCAAATCTCCCGTGTCCACTAACCCATCAAAATCTTCATTAGATAAGCTATTAATTGCTCTTGCAGGACTTTTAAGAAAATCTTTACATTTATTTGTGGCAATTGTTGTAAGCCAAGCCTTAAAATTCACCCCATCAAATTTACTTAAGTTTGTGTAGGCAGACAAAAAAGTTTGTTGAGCCAAATCTTCTGCATCAAAGTAATTTTTTGTAAAGGATAGGCAAATAGTAATGATTAAGCGTTCATATTGTTTTATATAGTTTGCAAACTGCTCCTTTTGAATAACCATCACCCCTTTTTTGTCCTTACACTTAATATAACGATTGAAAATATAAAAACACTTCAATTCTATAAAAAAATTAATTTATTATTAGATAACATCCAATATAACTTACAATAAAATGACTTTATTGAGGTCTTTTGTATTGTAATTAAAAATAAGGCTAAAATATAATTAATTATGTTTTGTAAGGAGCAACTGATGTTTAAAAATAAAATAAACCCAGATCTTTACCATGGAAACAATAGGAAAAACAACTTTTTTGAAGGTTGGTATTTTAAATTAATTGATAAAAATATGAATAATGTATTAGCTTTAATACCTGGAATTTACCTTGGTAAATCCCAGGAAAACTCACATTCTTTTATTCAGATATTACAAGGTAATAAAGCCAGTTATAGCTATAAAAAGTTTACAAAAGATGAATTTATCTCTAAAAATAATACTGAGTTTGATATAAATATTTCAAATAACAATTTTTCTCTAAAGGAAATTTCTTTAAATATAAATGATGACACTTATAATATAACAGGCAGTGTTCGTTTTAAAAACTTATTGAAATGGCCAGACTCAGCAATAAATCCTGGAAGCATGGGATATTATAATTTCATACCTTTTATGCAATGCTATAGCCAAGTTTCGGTTATGGATATGGATCTTGAAGGATTTTTATGCATTAATGGCTCTGAAATAGATTTTAGTGGTGGAAAAGGGTATGTAGAAAAAAATTGGGGTTCTGCTTTTCCTTATTCTTGGACTTGGGTGCAATGCAATAGTTTCAAAAATAGAAAAGCTTCTATTAGTTGTTCTATAGGCCACATCCCCTTTATGATTACAAGCTTCAGAGGTTTTTTAATTGGTTTATTCATAGATGATAGATTTTATAAATTTACCACCATAAATAAAAGTACTTTAAACATTGTTCAAAACGCATTAGATGTTATAATAACCACTGAAAATAAAAAATACAAGCTAATAATTGAGACAAAAACAAATAAAAAAGATTTTATGCTCTGTATGGGGCCTAGAGATGACAAAATGATTCCACTAGTTGAGGAAAATTTAAAAGCATCAGTAAAAGTTACTCTTATAGATAAATTAATTTCTAAAACTATATTTTGTGAGAATGGTCTATGTTGTGGCATTGAATATGGTGGAGATCAGAGAATGATATTAAAGTGAATAATCCATAAATATTAATAAATGTTTATGGATAATTATTATTGTTTACAAAAATATTAAACTGTAGTAATATTAAAATAATAGAAAAACATACTAAAATTTATTTTGAAAGGAAGAGATTAAATTGAAAATTGAAAGACTACTCCAACCTAGAATTTTAGGTTCATCAATAAATGTAAAAAACCCCATAGTTATGGCACCTATGACCACTTTTTCAGGAAACCCTGACGGAACTGTATCTGAGGCTGAACTCAGTTATTATAAGGCCAGGTCAAAAGGTGTAGGAATTGTAATTACTGCTGCAACCTATGTAAGCCTATCTGGCAAAGGTTTTCCAGGACAATTTGCTGCCTATGATAACAGCTTTTTACCAGGACTAAAAAAATTAGCTGGAACCATAAAAGGAGAAGGCGCATTGGCAATTCTACAAATATTTCACGGAGGTAGAATGGCAATCCCTGCTGATATACCGGATGGACAAACTATTAGTGCCAGCGCAGTAGCACCAGAAAGACCAGGCGCAATGACACCTAGAGAAATGACGCAGGCAGAGATTCGAGATACTATTAAAGCCTTTGGTGAAACAGCAAAATTAGCTATAGAAGCCGGTTTTGATGGTGTAGAAATTCATGGGGCTAACACATATTTATTACAACAATTTTTCTCTCCACACTCTAACCGCAGAAAAGATCATTGGGGCGGAAATGTAGAAAAACGAATGAATTTCCCATTGGCTATTATAGCAGAAGTTAAAAAAGTAGTAAAAGAAAACGCTAGTGATAGTTTTATAGTAGGATACCGTTTTTCACCAGAGGAAATGGAGAACCCAGGTATAGCTCTAGAAGATACCCTTTTATTTATAGATATATTAGCAAATCAAGGACTAAGTTACTTGCATAGTTCAATAATGGATTTTTGGCAGAGCTCAATGAGGGATACAAAAACTACAAGTCCTATTATTTGCAAAATATTGGACAAGATACATGGTAGAGTACCATTCATTGGCGTGGGTTCCATCCATACACCAGAGGATGCCATTAAGGCATTGGATAGTGGTGTAGATTTTATATCTCTTGGCAGAGAGATAATCATGGACCCAGAGTGGGTTTTAAAAGTTAAAAGTGGGAAAATATCAGAAATACGTACTACCTTGAGTAAAACTCAAGAAAAAGAGCTAGATATACCAGCACCACTTTGGAATGCAATTATAAACACACCTGGTTGGTTCCCAATTACAGAATAATTCTTTTATAGATCTAAACTGCATAATGCATTTATATAAGAAAAGTGCCAGATATGAAATTAAATCATTTATTAATTAAAGGTTTAAGTTCTGGATGTTTTTTAAGCATTTTATTATTAATTGCTGGCACGGCATCATGCAGTTACAATTTGAAAAAAAACAGTGGGAATATTGTTCCCACTTGTTAATTATCTGCATATGAAACTGGTACATTATTTATTCCAAGTTCTAGTGCTGCAGCATATTCATCATATCCTGATACTATTACAAGGCTTCCTTTTTTCACAACAATAGGTTTGTTAAATTTATTATTATTCTTCATATAATTTATTGCTTTGTTCTTTGAACGTTTTATTGACAGATCTTCATTTTCATTTACTAGCTTTGAAATATCCATTATTTCATCAGTTCCAGCTGGCATTTCATAATTTAAATCTATTTGTCCATTCTCATCTTTTAACAAATGGAATATTTTAATTGAGGTTGCCTCTACTGAAATAAACGGTGTACCTTTGCTATTTACGCAGGCCTTCAGTTCACCTTTAATAACAAAGTAATTTACATCCTTCATACCTATTACTGCATCTCTCCAGTAATCCTTTTTTACAATTACTCTATAAATTGATTGCGTCTTATCATAATTAGCTATTTTAAAAAGTAAATTAACGTCTCCATTCTCTAGCCTAGTTGTTTTTACAGGTAATCCCTTAATAATAATTTCACTTTTATTCATAATTATTCTCCTTTTAATTTTATATTTTTAAACTCTCAAATTCTAAAAATAAAACACCTAGAAATCACATGTGACTTTCTAGGTGTTTTAAACTGAATTGTAATTTAACTCCATATTAACTTTTACTAAAGTGAATTTACTTAGTCCTATGTTAGATATTTTTAAATATTTTTCAAATGTATAATTATTATAAGCTAACAAAGACTTCACCCCATTCTAATTTTTTTTATTTGTGACCAACAAATCTTATCTTTCAATATCTTTACTGATACATTCATTGTACCATTTCACGCATAAAATTACAATTTTAATCCCATTGTCCTTCTTTTCTTATATTATTTAATATATTTTTCTTTTCCCCCCTTAAATCTAAATATATTAACGTATTTATAAATGGAGATTAATTTTCCTGTTTTCATGTAAACTTTATGGATCTAGTGGTTACATAAAAATCAATATACTCTACTATAACAGTATTTTATTGTGCTTATAGTATAATTTGTATTTATGGAAATTATAATAATTCAGAAAGGAATAATAATTAATGGGTAATCTTATACTTGATACAGAAAAACTTAGAGAAGAATTAGAAAGACTTATTTCACTAAAAGGCTTAAATCATAAAGATGTATTAAAATTAAGTCAAAGATTAGATAAATGTATATTAATGTATTATTCAGAAAAATATTAGTTATTTTTTATTGTGCTATTGAACAGTTAATTTATGAGTCACATCGCAAATTGGATAAGATAATAAATATAATTATAAATAGAAAAGGTGGTAACTTAAATTGAAACAATTAAAATTTAAAGCTTGGGATAATTATAGACAGAAAATGCATAAACTACAAGGCATGACTTTTGATGCAAAAAGCTTCCTTCCTTCTGCTCTTAAACTCCCTGGTGTGCCTTGGAGGCCTGTTGAAGAATACGAATTACTTCAATGGGTATACTTATCTGATAAAAATGGAATCAATGTATATGAAGGGGATTATATTAAGATTTCATCTACTGTTTACAATGTGGTTTGGAATGATACTATAAGGAATTTTCAGCTTGAAGGGCTGGAAGACCCTTCAAGTCGGAGTATTATTGACGTCTCTTTGGGAGATATCCTGGGAAATAAATTTGAAAATCCAGATTTATATAACAAATAATTTATTACTTAGGATTACATGTCACGCGCTAGCTGTGATTTTTAAAATTATTTTTATTAACATAAATATATATTAACTTTTTACCATATGTATTAGTAAAACCCTTTTAATCAATTAAATTATAGAATATAATAGAAGAGTTACAATCTATAAATTTTTTAATGGAGGAGTGCTGCATATGTTTATTTACATCCTCATTTTTCTCGCTAAAATAATTGAGGTTTCCTTAGCAACAGTTAGAACAGTCCTTATAACTAGGGGTGAAAAATTTTATGGTTCTATTATCGGCTTTTTCGAAGTAATTATATGGTTGTATTTAATTACCACAGTACTTATTGGAATAAATGAGGAACCATTCAAAATGGTAGCATATGCATTAGGATTTGCTTGTGGAAATTATATTGGTTGCATTTTAGAAGAAAAACTAGCACTAGGACTAGTAACCATAAATGCAATAGTATCTGAAAAAGATGGACCGACACTCGCTAAAATATTGAGATCAGAAAATATAGGAGTTACTATTATGGATGCAGAAGGTCTAAAAGAATCTAAAAAAATACTTGTATTACATGTTAAAAGAAAAAGAAAGTCTAAAATATTACAACTAATAACAAATTCCAATATTAACGCTGTAATTTCCCTAGTGGATACTAAAACTATATATGGGGGTTATGGTATTAGAAAATAAGTGCCACCCAAGTGGCAAATGGCATTAATGCCACTTGCCACTTGGGTGGCACAAGCTCTATTTAAGTTTATTAATACTTCTGTATAAGAAAAATGCTGTTAATGCTGTAGCAATCAAATCTGCACAAGGTTGTGAAAGCCATAGTCCATCCAATTCGAAATATAATGGAAGTATAAGAATAAGAGGAATTAGTACTATGACTTGTCTCAAAATACTTAGAATCATTGAGGTTTTCGCCTCATTTATTGCTTGAAAATAGCTTGCTCCTAAAATTTGAAAACCTAAAATAGGTAAAAGTATCAAGTCAATTCTAAGTCCACGTGCCCCCATATTTATTAGTTCAGGATTATTACCTACAAACACACCAATAAGAGGCCTGGCAAACAGTTGTACGCTTATAAATCCAATTGTAGCAATGCAAGTCCCTGCGATTATTGCATACTTTAAAACCTTTAAAACTCTTGAATAGGATTTAGCCCCATAATTATATCCTATTATAGGCTGAATTCCTTGACTTATACCAAATATAGGCATAAAAATAAGCATTGATATACTATTTAATATTCCCATTGCAGCTATTGCAGTATCCCCTCCGTAAGCATAAAGACCTTTATTATATAAAATAATTACAAGGCTTGATGCAATTTGCATAGAAAAAGGCGCCATACCAATAGCAAAAATATCCTTTACAATGTGTGTATGAAGCTTTAAATTTACTTTCTTTATTTTAAGTACACTTCCACTGTTTTTAGAAGTAAAATATTTAAGTACCCATAGAGTATTAAAAGCTTGAGAAATTATGGTTGCTATTGCAGCACCCTCAACTCCCATATTAAAACCGAATATTAATATTGGATCTAATATAATATTAATAATTGCACCAAATACCATTGTTAGCATTGCCATTTTTGGATTGCCTTCAGCTCTAATTATATTATTTATACCAAATCCTATATTTTGAAAAACCGCTCCCATAAGTATGATTTGTATATATGCTTTTGCATAAGGGATACTCTCTCCACTTGCTCCGAATAAGATTAAAAGCTTGTTTAAAAACAAAACTCCAATCAAGCTAAGTACTAATGATATTATTGTTATGAGTATAACTGCATTTCCCAAAATATCATCTGCGGCCTCTTTGTTTTTTTCTCCTAGTCTTATTGATATAACTGCACTAGCACCTATTCCAACAAGCATGCCAAAGGCCATTATAATAACTGATATTGGAAAAGTTATAGCAAGTCCTGATAGTGCATTTGATCCTACACCCTTAATATGACCTATATAAATTCTATCTACAATGTTATATAGTGCATTGACAATCATTCCGGTTATTGCAGGTATAGAAAACTTAAAAAGTAGTTTTCCTATACTTTCTGTTCCTAGTGCTTTTGTTTGATTCATAAAAATTATCCTCCATATCAAAATATAAATATAAAATGTCTGAGTATGAAAATTTCACCATTACTATATCTACTTTATAGTATAACATATGTTTTTATTATTATTAAATCATTGAATTTTAAGATTTCATTAAATATTTTAACCAAAAATATGATATAATAATTCTTTATTGTCTTCTCTACATTTAATTTAAATATAGAGAATAAATTATAGAGAATAAATTATAGAGGATAAAATTGTTAGGAGTGACAAATTATGAAAAATACAATATTAACACCTAGTGGAGTAGCGAAATTAGAAGAAGAATTAGAACTTCGTACTGGGGAAAAAAGAAAAGAAATAACAGCAGCAATTAAAGAAGCAAAGGGTCACGGTGATTTAAGTGAGAATGCAGAATATGATGCAGCTAAAGATGATGAAGCCACCAATAATGATAGAGTAATTAAGATTCAAGAATTGCTTAGAAGTTGTACTGTAGTAGAAGACTACAGTAATGATGAGCATTTAGGTCTTGGTGGTGAGGCTGATATTAAATTCCTTGATACGGATGATATTGAGAAAGTATGCCTTGTATCTACAGTAGAGACTGACCCCGAGTTAATGAATATAAGTATTGAATCTCCACTGGGCATGGCAATATACAAAAAATCCCTTGGAGATAAGTGCATTGTTTTAGCTCCAGAGGGTAATTACGAAGTAACTATAGAAAAAATTTACTAATAAAATAAAACTAAAAAATATAAGCAGAGATAATTCTCTGCTTATATTTTTTAGTTTCATTATGTTTTCTACTTGTTATTATCCACCATATTTTTTTCTGCTGCCTCTACCATTCTCCTTACCATCTCTCCACCAACATTACCTGAATTCTTTATCTTATTTACAATCCCACTAGGAACATCTCCCATATATACACTTTTGCTTTCAATGTCGCCTAGTCCCATGTCTTCCGCTACTTCCATTTTGAATTTTTCAAGTTTTCCCATTGCTTCTGGTACTAATGTTCTTTTAGTCATCTTAATCCCTCCCTATAATTTTTATCTCTACTTTGCATATATACAATTAGTATTTTAAAAAAGGGATTTTTTATTCATTAGCTTTACTTAGCTTGTTTAGATTCATTCCATTCTTTTGCATAATCTTCCAATACTTTATGTAAAACTTTTCCGATTTCAGAATAAGATTCATCATTAAGATTTGCAAGTGATATTCTGATAGCCCACTCTGGGCCATGGAATCCACTACTGCCTAACAAAACTATAGAAGATTGCTCTGCTAGACGTATAAGAATGTCTACTGGTTTATAATTTGCTTGTAAATATTTCATAAATTCTGCATTATATTTTTGCCCTGCCCACTCTAGTAAATCAAATTGAGTATAATAAGACGCATCGAAAGGATCTTCCTGTAAATCCAGTCCCAATCCATCGGACAAAAGTTTTTTACGGTTACGACAAATATCTTTTGTTAATTGCTTATATTTATTTTCTTTATCAATTATAGCAAATACCGAAAAAAACGCCATTTGCACTTGTTGTGGTGTTGATAATCCTGCAGTATGATTAAGTGCTACCTGACGGCTATCTGCTACTATTCTATCTATAAAAGCAATATTATCAGGCTCAGTAGAAATTCCGCCGTAGCGTATTCTTGCTCTCCCCTTCTTGTCTTCATCTTGCTGCCTTAATAGTTTATCAAATACATTGTCTTCATAAAGTGAAATGGTTCCAAGACGCCATCCCGTTACTCCAAAATATTTTGAATAAGAATACACTCCAATTGTATTGTATGGCAAATCTGCCATTAATGAACGGAATTCGTCTACAAAAGTACCATATACATCATCTGAAATAATCATTAAATCTGGATTAACATTCTCTACAATGTTTTTTAACTGATTAACAGTTTGGGGTTTCATTGCAACAGAACCTGGATTACTTGGATTAACTATAAATAATGCCTTTATGCTTGAATCATTTATTTTATCAATTTCTTTAGAAGAATATTGCCATGTATGTCTACCATCTTCAGTTATTTCATCAGCCAAAACTTCAACAACTTCAAAATTGTAGCGTGGTAAATGAGGTATCTCAAGATAAGGTGTGAAAATTGGTGCCATAAGTGCGATCTTATCTCCCTTTGACAATATATTGTTTGCAATCAATGTATCAAAAATGTAGCACATCGCGGCCGTAGCACCTTCAACTGCAAATGTTTTAAACTTCCCTGGAAGTAACTCATTGTAACATAACTCCTGAACAAGATAGTCGTTTACTACACTTTCAACATGTACTAACATTCTATCTGGTTTCGGATAATTATCGCCAATAATTCCATCTACTAATTCGTAAATCCAATCATCTGAATTAAATTTTTTGACTATTATACCGTAATCAATCATTTTACAAAGAAGTTCAATTCCTGGAGCATCTTGATGTTTTTTTGCAAAATCTATAAAATGTTCTGTAATCCCTTCTTTCCTCGGCATTCCAGCTAAGTCATGCTCACTCCACACCTTGCGACTTTCTTCAATAGCAAATTGACCAAAAGTGAAAAATGCTTCTCTTGGAGATGCTGCAATCCAATTAGGATTTCCTCTACCTGCATCCAAAAGTGTATGTGTACCACTTTTCTTTGATTCTTCCGCAAGATTGATTAATTTATCTTTAAGTTCAAAAGGGCTTATTTTACCATAAACCTCTTCTATTTCTTTACGCTGAAGACTTAACTTATCCAATATCTGATACCCCCTATTTATAATTAATTTACTATTTATTATTATTATGCCTAAATAATTTCATTTTAACCTAATAGCCTGATTCTATCAAAAAATAAGCTACCATATCATAGAAAGACCACCTTATAAAAGGTGGTCTTTCTTACTATAAATACTATTTATATTGCTGAAACCTCAATTGCTTGAAGTCCCTTAGGTCCTTCTTCTGTTTCAAATTGAACTTTTTCGCCATCTTCAAGACTTTTTCTTGAATTTTGAATTGCAGATGTATGAACGAAAATATCTTTTTCACCTTCAACTTCAATAAATCCAAATCCTTTTTCTGAGTTAAACCATTTTACTGTCCCGATTTTCATTAATTATCCTCCAAATACAAAACACTATTTTGTGAGATACATTAATTTTGCATCAACAGTGCTTCCTTAACAATATAACACAACATTCAAAAAATATCAATTTTCTATGTTCCTATTTTAGATCACTTATGAAATTTGGAAGATCAAAGCAAGATTTTGCAATGTTCTTTGTTAAATAGCGAGTTTCAAAAGGCAGTTTACTTACGTCCATATTGCTAGGGTCATAAACATCTGACGCCATTGTAAAACTCCATAATCCACCTGGATAAGTTGGAACAAACGCTATATAAGTTTTTACAATTTTAAAGTTCTTCTTTAATATGCTTCTTGTATTCTCAATTATGTTACGATGTATCATTGGCGATTCACTTTGACATACCATTACTCCGTCAGAATTCAATGTTTTCTTTACATTTTTATAAAATTCTTCTCCAAATAAATCCTTAGCAGGTCCCTCAGGATCTGGTGAATCCACCATGATTATATCATACTTAATATCAGTGCTCTTTACATATTCAACTCCATCGCCGAATTTAAAATTGATTCTTTTATCAAAATCAGAACCTCCACTTATTTCCGGAAGAAATTTTATACATTCTTTTGTTACTAATTCGTCAAGCTCCACCATATCAATTATCTCAAGGTCCTCATACTTTGATAGCTCTCTTACCGCTCCACAGTCTCCTCCACCAATTACCAATACTTTTCGTGGATTTTTATGAGTAAGTACTGGAATATGAGTAATCATTTCATTATATATAAAGCCATCTGCCGAAGTGGTCTGCATTACGCCATCAAGAACAAGACACGGACCAAATGCCGCAGAATCAATAAGTGCTACCTCTTGATATGGAGACTTAGAATAGGAAAAACATTTATTGATTTTGTAAGTAATTTTCAAATTTTTCTTCTCAACTTCAACTTCTTCAAACCATAGTTCATTATCAATTTCTTTAAAATACGTTGGTAACTCATTCATTTTCATAATAATTCCTCCATTGTAATAAATATATCTACCTTTTGTATCTCAAAAAGTTAGCACACCTAGTATACCATAAATTTAAATAAGCTAACAATCATAAATTTATGATTGTTAGCTTACTTTTCTATTACATTCTATTCCAAAATTTTTCTCTTACGCCAGTAATTCCTTTACAAGAGGATTTATCTTCTTGCTATCATACTTTCCTTTTAAGTGTGGCATAACAGCCTTCATAACCTTACCCATGTCACCATTTCCCTTAAAGCCATTTTCTGCAATAACTTCAATGACAATTGCCTTTGCTTCCTCGTCTGTAAATTGCTTTGGCATATAAACTGTGAACATTTCAATGGCAATCTCTGTCTCAGCTATAATTTCTTCTTTACTAGCTTGCTTTGCATAGCTAAGAGTTTCATTTAATTGTTTAATTGTTTTCTCAATAATACCTATTAACTCATTGTCTTCAAGTTCTTTCTTTAAGTCCATTTCCTTATATTTAACCTCAGCCATTAAAGTCCTTAAAGCAGTTAGTCTTATCTTATCCTTACTCTTCATATACTTAATAATATCATCTTTTAATGTTTGTTTTAACATATGTACGTACCTCCAATTGATTTAGTGTTTTTCAATAAATTATCTTATATTATATTGTTCTATATACATTATACCCTTAATTTGCTATAAAAGACAAACTGACATTATATTTCTAAAAAACCCATAAACATCTGAATTCAAAGCATTATAATGTTATAATATATATATTAAAATTAGTTAAGAGGCGACATACATGAAATGGATACGGAAAGATGTATTTAATTTAGCAATACCAATATTAACAGAACAGTTATTTGTAATATCTTTAGGTATGATAAATACTATGATGGCTGGCCATATAGGAAAAGAAGCAGTTTCTGCAATTGGAATGGTAGATTCCATAAATAATATATTTATAGCATTTTTTTCTGCTCTTGCAATTGGGGGTATGGTTGTTGTGGCTCAATTCGTTGGGCAGGGGAACATAAAAAAAGCTAATGCTACTATGAAACAGGCACTTTTTTCTGGACTTATAATTACTTTGCTCGTAACTATGCTAATGTTTTTGTTCCAAGGTCCTATAATTGCGTCACTTTTTGGAACAGCGGAACCTGAAGTAATAAGTAACGCACATACATATCTAGGTATAACTTTACTTACTTATCCATTAATAACTATTGATTTAGTAGCTAATGGACTACTCCGTGGCGCTGGAGATACAAAAACTCCTATGAAAGTTAGTATATTTATGAATATTATAAATGTCTGCTTAACCTATACGTTTATAAATATTTTCAGCATGGGAATAGTAGGTGCAGCACTTGGAATAGCTATTGCCAGGGTTAGTGGAGGTATAATTATATTAATAGTGCTTCTACGCGGTTCAAAAATATTAAAACTTACCAATATAAGGGAATTTAAATTTGATAAATCATTATTAAAGCTTATATTTGGGATTGGAGTACCTGCAAGTGTAGAGTCTTTGATTTTTAATGGTGGAAAGTTAATTACACAAATTTTTATAGTAAATATGGGAACCATAGCCATTGCTTCAAACGCTATTGCTGGCTCCGTTGCAACTATGCTTAATGTGCCAGGAAATTCACTATCTATTGCAGCCACTGCTCTTGTTGGAAAATATATGGGAAGAGGCGAAACTAAAGAGGCTGAGAATTCACTATCCTATATTACAGTGCTTTCAACCGTTTTTCTAACAGTGATTGCCTTATTGTTTATACCCTTTGCAGGAAATGTGGTATCACTCTTTACTAATAATAAGGAAATAATCCACTTAGCATCCACTGTACTTATAGTAAATTCAATATGCATTCCCTTATGGTCAATATCCTTTGTGCTACCCTCAGGACTAAAAGGTGCAGGAGATGTTAAATATACTCTGATAACTACAATTATAGGGATGTGGCTTTTTAGAATTACTTTAGGTTATTTATTAGGAGTTGTATTAAATTTGGGACTTGTGGGAATATGGTTAGGTATGGTTATTGATTGGGTTATTCGTGGCAGCTTATATTGTATAAGGTTTAAAAAAGGAAAATGGAAACGTAATACTGTAATAAAAATGACGGCAAACTCTTAACCCTATTTTCTACAAAGACGTAAAGGAAGTGTTATCTTGATTAGTTATATTAATAATAAAGTGCATGAATTTGAAACCCTAGATAAAGCCTTTGCTAATAACACATCAAATACAAAAGAAGTGTTTTGGCTTAATATTAATAATCCAACTGATAGTGATTTTGAATTTTTGAAAGGTAAATTTAATTTTCATCCTCTCACTATTGATGACTGCATTCATAAGAGTAGGAGGAGTAAAATAAACGACTACAATGATTATCATTTTTTAATTATTGCCACATCAGATAGTCATCCAAATAATACATTTTCTTATAATAACATATATGTATATATTAGCTCGAATTATATTATAACAATACATTATGGCGAAAGTAAATCAATAAAAAAGATTATAAATGGCATAGACAAAGGTTTAGCCGTTGTTTCTAATGGAAGTGATTTTGTTTTATATCATATTCTTGATGAAGCAATAGACCAATTATTTGTTATAACTGATAAACTTGAAGAAAAAATCAATATCTTAGAAGAAGAATCCATGAACAACCCTGTTCAAAGTACACTTAACAATATTATGAGAGTAAAAAAAAGCGTTATTAAGCTACGACGAGTTGTTTCTCCGCTACGAGAAGTATTAAATACTCTTTTGAGGCATGATGATATTATAACTGAAAAATACAGATTATATTTCTCTGATATATATGATCATATACTTCGTATATATGATTTAATTGAATCTGACCATGAAATGGTTACATCTTGTTTAGAGCTTTATTCTTCGCAATTATCTAATTCCATGAATAAAGTTATGAAGGTTTTAACTATAATCACTACAATTATGATGCCACTTACAATTATAACAGGAATTTATGGTATGAATTTTGAAAATATGCCCGAACTACATGCTAAATACAGTTATTTTATTGTTATATTTATAATGATTTTTAGTTCTTTATGCGAAATCATATATTTTAAAAAGAAAAAATGGTTGTAATAATCTCATCATTATTCTAAATTAATTTCTAAAATTTCTGGCATGGCAAAAAATCTTATAGGTAGCATTCCATTACCTATTCCACGGGTTAATACTATGTCTCTATTTTCCTCATGAACTATCTTCTTTATATACTTTTGACCATATTTAGAAGATGTGTAAGGTGCATATAATCCAAAAAAATTTATTTGGCCTCCATGAGTATGCCCTGATAGTGCTAAGTCATAATTAATCAGATTTTTATAATCACTGAAAAAATCTGGATTGTGGCATATAGCAATAGTGAACTTATTACTATTTTCTTTAAGCATGCTAATTTGGGGATTTCCTTCAAATAAATCATCTACTCCCACTAACTTTATACTATCTTCCCCAAAATTAATGAATTCTGTTGAATTTTTAAGTAACTTAAAAGAACTTGAGCTAATTTCATTTAATAGGGCATCCTTCCTATTATAATAATCATGATTTCCTAAAACAGTATAAATTCCTAACTTAGCTTTTAAGTTTCTTAAAATTTCAAACTCTTTATCTAAATACACACTTACGTCTCTTTTGCTTTTCACTGAAATATCTAAATAATCTCCACCTATTATTATAATATCTGCCTCTAGTTTATTAATTCTATTGACTACACTTATCAACCTTTTAGCCCTAAAGAATTTTCCATAGTGAATATCTGATATAAAAATAATTTTAAATTTATTAAAACCTTTTGGTATCTTGCTATTCACAACTTTAATTCTTCGAACTCTATAAACCTGAGCTTCAATTAGAATCCAGAATGTAAAAAAAAGAAATAGGTATATTAAAACATGAAATATATTGGTCATAATTTTGCCTCTTTTCGATCCTACTTTAATTTTCTTATTTGATATTACTATTATAAAACAATATTCTTTTAGTTTGTACTTTTCTACAAAAAAATATTATTCCAGCACACTGCTCTACTTCTAGCCACAAAAATAAGCCGAAAAAACACCTGATATGTCTACTTATCAAGTGTTTAAATCACTATCTCAATTTTCTTAAGACAGTTTTTTCAGAGTTTTTGGATGTTAACTTTGTGGACGCTTAAAATTCCCTCTTGTTTTTTTGCATAATTGCGTCAGATTGAGCTTGAGTTATTACTTTGCTAGTTACTAATTCACTTAATGGATTCTTTCTAACATTATTCTGTGAGCTCCCTTGTTGTCCACTTTGTTGAGTATTCCGTTGAGTATTTTGTCGACTATTTCCAGCCTGTGTCTGAGTTTTTGATTTTGACATATTTTTTGTCTTATCTCATTTTCAAGTCGATGCAAACTATTACTCAAAATAATTACTCCTTATCATTAGGACGTCCGAACCTCTTACTCTAAGTATAATTATATGAATATTTTGAATATTAACAACTTATTTCTATAAATTTTCTATAGGAGTTATTTATTAGTTGCCCCTCTCTACTGTCTATTTTTATCTTTATCATCTGAATATTTAGATCTTTTTTTTGCAAGCTTTGCATCGCTTAGAATATAATTTTTAAGATCACTAAAGTTAAATGGAGAAATAGGTGTAAAATATGGTTGGCCATAGCTATTAACTGAAAGCATGTTAGTAAAGATAATAGAAAACCCCATTACAAATCCATATAAGCCGAAAACTCCTGATAATATTATAAGCATGAATTTTAATATTCTTAGAGGAGTTATTATAGTATAGTCCGGAGCAATAAAAGAGCACATTGTAGTTAAAGATACTATAATAACCAGTAGAGAACTAACAAGTCCTGCTGAAACAGCTGCTTGCCCGATAACAATTGTTCCAACAATACCAATGGCAGGACCTATTTGTTTAGGAAGTCTTATGCTTGATTCTCTAAGTATTTCAGATACGAATTCCATTAACATGACTTCTACCAGGGAGTTAAAAGGAACTAAAGTCCTTGATTGAGCTAAAATTAAAACATATGCTGCTGGAAGAATATCTGAATGAAAACTAACTAAGATAACATATAATGAAGATAAAGTTAAAAACAAAAACAATGCTGTTATTCTTATGATTTTTGACAATATTCCTAAATACATATTGTCATAATGATCATCTCCTGAATCTAAAAATTCCAAAAAACCCATAGGAATAATTAATGCTAAATTACTCCCTTCAACAATAATACATATTTTTCCATCTAGAATAGAGGCACATGCCTTATCGGACCTTTCAGCAATTCCAATTTGGGGAAATAAATTATAAGTCTCATTTCTTAGGAATTTTTGAACATACCCTGATTCAATCACTCCATCTATATCAATATTCCTTAATTTATTTTCTACCTCATTAACATATTTAGGGTTTGCAATATCATTGATATAGACAACTGCTACTGCAGTTTTAGTTCTTCTTCCCAGGTAAAAATAATCCACCTTAAGGGACTCATCTTTTATTCTATAACGTATTAAAGATAAATTAGAATCAAAATTTTCATTAAAGGAATCCTTGGGTGTCCTAAGTCCACTTTCCAATTCCGGTGATGGTATACTTCTTTTTTCAATTTTCTTTGTATTAGCTACTATATATTTTTCATCATAAGGCATTAGTATAACTGTATTACCCTTTAAAATATAATCAACTATCTTGTTTTCATCATAATCCAGACTAATTTCATCTATAAAGATAATTGAATCAAATATTAAATCTATTGTTAGCTTTCCGTCAATTTTATTCTGTAAAATCGGTTTAATAATGCTATTTGCGATACCTTCTCTATCTGTAATATTCTTTAAATACAATGCGTATACTTCTGTTTCTAAAATACTTAGTTTTCTAACTGATATACCTATGTCATTTTTCTTTATTTCATTTAATTTATCGAAAAATCCCTTGGTACTTTTCATACTATCCAACCTTTATCATTTACTATTAGCATTGGTATCTTTCAAATTGGTATCAATAATTTTTGTTTTAACATTAATATTTACTTCTGCACTATTATATTTATCTTTCCAGTTTATTTTTTTATAAATCTTAGGATTTTGAGCCCTAAAAAGTTTTATAAATCCAAATGTGTCACAGCCATAATCATATTGAGACTTATTTATAATATCCACAATATCCTTTTTTACCTTTTCAGATATTTTATTCTCTAGTTCTTTGTTAATTTGCTTACTAATAGGGTCTATTTTGTATTGATATTGAAGTGATGCGTTTATATCCAAATTAATATTAATAATAACCTTTTCATCTCTATAATCTGTGATTATATTTCTTTTTTTAACAGCTACTTTAAAAATATACTTCTTTTTATCATCCTTTAAATAAATGGCCTGTGTTAATACAGGTTTCTCATTTAATAAATATAATATTCCATTTGTATCTTCAAATTTTACAATATCAATTAATTTAAAGTCCTTTATAACTCCAAGACCTAAGTACCTTATACTTCCTTTCTCTATTCCTACATATGGTATAAAAAATCCTACGCCTTCATTATTTCTAAAAAAAAGCATATCCCTAGTATTTGTATATATGGCAGTACTATTTTTAGTTAAAATTTTTATACTATCCTCAATAAAAAAACCTGTACTAAGATTTCTCTTTGCTGGATAGTTTAGTATTTCTTTTGCTGGTTCCCTACTTACAACAATTATAAGAGTTTTTCTATAATCATATGTATTATCAATTCTGTTTAAATAACTAAGTATCCCCTCCTTAGCAAACGCTGTTCCGAAGACTGTCACTCTTACTTCCCCTAAAAAGAAACTGCGAGTAACTTCTTGCTCTATATTTGATCTAGCACTTTCTGCGTCTTTACCTATACCTGAATATTGAAATAGACTTTGTTGTTGGGATTGTGTTCCTTTTTCTCCAGTAATAGCTACAAAATCTGTAGATTCACCTGTAATTTCAACATTGTTGTCTACTTTATCCACTCCAGCTGAAAGTATAAAACTTTTTTTATTAACATCCTCAGCATCCCAACAACCTGTAAATGTAGCAGTAACTATTATTATCATTAATAATAAATTAATTTTTTTTATCATACTTTTTCACCTTCGTTATTATTACAAGTATTAATGGCACAACTAATACAGTAAATATACTATAATATCCAATATAGCTTATCATTTTCTTAACATCTTCTAGAGTTTTTGGAAGCATTGATGTACAAAATCCTATGACTATAACTATTAATCCTATTTTATTAAAGGACACTTTATCAAACCATTTACTAAGGAGAAAAATAGTAGCATAGCCGTGGAGTAATACTGTAGTGAAAATAGATAGTATCCATGTAACTGAAAAAACACCATCAAGTCTACCGAGAAAATCTAAATATTCTACGTCAATTCTTCGTATTGTGGCCCTTAGTGCATCATCATAATATATAATATTATCTGGTCCTAAAACTGATATGCAAGATTCTACAGTAAATATATAAAGAAGACCTATAAAAATTATTGTAAAAGTAATATACTTAAATATACTTTTATCGTTAATTTGCTTATGGAATGGAACAAGACAAATTACTTCTACACCTACCACAAAAGCATATAGTGTTGAAGGTATTGCTTTTAAATATTCTATTACTCCTAAGGTTGGTATAATGGGCATTATATTAATAAGTTTACCCTGAGTAGAAATAAAAGTGTTTATAATTAAATAAAAAATAATAGTTATCATTCCATACAATTCACAAATTCTTCCAATACCCTTTAGTTTTTTAGAAATGCTATAATAACAAACTAATATTAATAATAACGTCAAAGCATTGATTGGGGTTTTTGAAAGTAGAGTTATTTTAATTAATTCACTTGAAATTCTGCTTGTCATTGCAAATATAGAAAAAAAGTATACTATGTATAGAAATATCAATATATTTCCTATATATTTTCCAGTTAGAAGGATACTATAATCATATATTGTTTTTTCCTTGTGAACGTATCCAAGAAATGTAAACATATATCCAGCGATAATTACTATAACCGTTGTAATAAGTAAAGGAATCCATCCACCAGTACCAGCAGCTTCCGCAACCCCCTTAGGAAGACCAATAATACCGTATCCTACTATCCCTCCAAATACTAAAAGAGCAATTTGTCTATTAGTAAGATGTTCATTCATATTCTCACTCCCTTAGTTATTATTAGTATAATCATAAAAAAAAATACTATACTATATGGAGAAATGCTTAATTAATTGTATTGGGCTTGGTATTATACCTTGCATTTTTGGATGCATTTTTGGATGCATTTTTGGATGCATTTTAGGAAAGCATGATGAATGTCTTAGATTCTATTAATTTTAGTTTATAAAAAAGGAAATACTTAAAAAGCATCTCCTTTTCCTTCTATATTTGCTGTCTGTTTGCAATTAGAAAACTCTTTACATTTCTATATCCTTCCAGCACTCCTTAAAGCTAATTCTCCAAAAAATTACATTAACTATTAAAAGCAGCACCGCATAAACAGCAACAAATATCATATTATTTCTAATAATTATATGTATTCCAGCAAAGCCTCCAAGCAAAAAAATTGTGATTACGGATGGCATTATAAGCTTCCCACTATCTGCTGTACCAAATTTTACGCTAAAGGGCATTGCCTTATTGGATACTTTAAAATACACTAATGATGATATTATAAGAACTAAAAACATTACTATTAAGTCTATAATTATTGATGGTCCTTTAAATATTATAAACACTATAGACTCTAATATATAGACTGGTATTATTAGCTTGAATATAGTTCCTTTTATTGCTCCTTTTAATAGCACTCCTGGTTTTTCTATAGGCAATACCTTGTATATAAAAGCCCCCTTATAATTATCACTATTATTTATAAACGCTGTACAAAAGCATAGTAAGAATATACTCATATACATTAATAAATGAATTTTCCCGCCATAGCCTGTTTGAATATTAGCCATGAGGGATTTACCACTTCCCCTATCCATAAACATAAATAGGATTGGTATAAAAAACGCCATTGCAAGTGATGGATACACCTTAAGCTTCAAGTTTCTTTCTGTAGATATCATGTTTTGAGTAAATTTAAACATACTTTTTTCAATCTTATCCTTGCAAACAAGCCCTGCTATAAATTCTTGTCTAGTTGCGCTTCGCTTACTTACAGCCCCTCCATTTTCATTTAATTTTTGAAGGTTCTTTTCAAAATAAGGTACTACTCTTTTAATATAAAGCGTAATTAAGATAATGGGACCTACTATTGCAAGTGAAAGTAAAATTTTTAAGAAAGATTGTTTATTCCCATCTATCAATATTCCAAAGGGAGATGCAAACCACATAGATGGAAGTAGTGCATGCCAAATTTTAGGCACATATTCACTATTCATACTTTTCATATCAAAAACTCTTGAAACTAACTGATATCCGAAGGCAAATACAAATGCTAATAATATTTGAAAATAGTTTATTATATCCTTTAGTTTTTCTCCATCAAAAAACTTTAAGACTAAAGTATATAATAGCGCTGTTAAAGCTATAACTATTAGTACTGCCAGTATATTTTCTACACTAAATATAACAAAAAATAAAGCTCCATATTTTACTGTACCAAGAACTAGTGGAATCAAATTTAATGACAGTGATAAACCCATTAAATATATACATATATGAGTAGTCTTAGCTGCATTAAAGGTCCTACTATCTATAGGTCTCGGTAACAATATATTTTTTTCTTTTACATCTAGTAAAACTGCTGAAAAGTCAGATATCATAAGTGATATCATCATAAATAGATTTATACCTATTACAATATTTGTAGCTTTCATAGCTGGCATATCACCCATCATTACTAATCCAATAAAAATACTCATAAATACATTGACCATCAATAAGGATAAATAATTATTCTTATCCTTATCCTCATCTGTCTTTTTACTATTTCCCATAGCAGTACTTACTCTACGACCATCCATGGTTAGTTTTATCTGCAGAATCATTCTCATAGTCTTATAGTTAATGCCTGATTTTTTATATAATAATTGAAATTTATCTAATATTTTAAGCACGATAAAATCTTTCATATTTACACCTCACAAACCAAAGAAACAAATTCTTTTGCAATCTCTGCATGCTCATTAAAGCCTGTTAATTGATTGAATATTTCTTCAAGTGAACCTTCCTTTTGATTATTCTTAAGCTGCTCAAAACTTCCATCTGCAACTATTCGACCTTGGTTTAATAGTATTATTCTATCGCTTACCTTCTCTACCACATCCATTATATGTGAAGAATAAAATATGGTTTTCCCTCCCTTTGCAAGAGTGTTCATAACTTCTTTAAAGACCATTACACTATTAGCATCTAGTCCACTTAAAGGCTCATCAAAAAATAATATATCTGGATTATGAATCAAACTACATATTATAAGTAGCTTTTGCTTCATACCTTTTGAATATGAAGATATTCTTGAACTTATAACGTCTTCCATTCCAAATAAGCCCATCATTTTTTTTGCTCTCTCAATAAGGTTTTTCTCCTCTAATCCATATATTTCACCTATAAAGCTTAGATACTCATAAGCAGTTAAGTTTTCATATATGTCTGCAATCTCTGGTACATACCCTATTCTCTTTTTATATTCTATGCTTCCATCACTTATATCTTGTCCTAATATTTCAACTGTTCCTGTGTATCCTTCTAATATACCCAGCATTATTTTTATAGTTGTACTTTTACCGGCGCCATTAGTCCCTATATAACCTATTATCTTCCCTCTAGGAATTTCTAAATTTATCCCATTAAGCACCTTTTTACTGCCATAGCTCATTTGTAAATCTTTAATTGATATTATAATTTCTGAATTTTCCATGATACCTCCCACTCCTTAGTTCTTCCTATTCATTGAAACTGTTATATAAAAAATACCAATAGATGTAAGCCCTTAAGTTTATCAATTGCATATTTACGACTTTAGCTATTCGGTAAAATTTACATTTATATATAAATTATATCATTATTATAACTAATAGGTAATAATTAATAAAGTTTTCTCTGTAAAAAGATAATTTCTTTAACGACATTTCATAAGGGAAGTGATGATTTAATAGTAAATAGTGTATCACTTTCCCCTTTTTATAATTTGTATGCGCGCTTTATGCGCAGATTTTAATAGCATAATTGATGTGTAGATTGCAACTATTACCACTAACCATTTAACAATACCTAGTGGTAGGCATTTAACAATATATGCAGCAATTAATACTCCAGCACTTCCAAACAACGTAATAGCTATGGATGCTTTTCTATCATATGCCCCCTTTTTCACAAATTCAATAGATCCCGCCGGCATAAGGAAAGCACAGGAGCCCATCATTATTGGAAAAGCAGCAAGAGGATTCATTCCAAGTGCATAAATTAATCCCATACAAGGAGCATAAAGACCAACACCTAGTTGCATTAGAGCTCCAAGTATAAAATTACAACCAATGGCTATCATAAGCCTCGTTCCTGTAAGCCCATTAGCTGTCCCAGCTATTGGCATAAAATGCAACAAATCTGAAAGCATAATAATAGCAACCGTAATTAGTGCGAGTCCCATTCCAATTCTTACTTTTCTTACGTTAAATCTTGCAACAATATCTGCTCCCATTATTGCACCTAAAACCGCAGCAATAATCATTGAAATCAATGTTATTTTATCAACTTTTATTACAGTAAAAAAAATAATTGCCTCCAAAACTGTAGGAATTGTACAAGATACATTTAAAGTACCGGGAAGAGTTCTATCCTCAGTCAATTCTAAGAACCTTACTATGGATGTTATAATAGCAAAACTTCCTACTCCTAAAGTATCAAAAAAATTAGCTATAAACCCTATTATACCAAAAGTAATAAAATTTACATTGCGGATTTTTTCTGCCTCTGCTGCTTTGAATAGGTCATAAGTATATATAAAGGCAAAGTATAATGTTAACAAAATTAGTAACCCTAATAGTATTTTAACCATACAACATCCCCATTCTTGAATTTATAACAATACATTATATACCATTAAGAATAGTATATTCTATGCAAATGTCTTCTATACGAAAATGTTTGTGACTATAACTAAATAAAAAAAGTTAAACCACTCCTTTATGAAGTGGTTTAACTTTTTTATTACCAATTGAATCAATAATGTTCTATTTCCATATGCGCCAATTTATTTTATGGTGATGGTTTAATTTCCACAAAAACTAATTTCCCGTTTGAAATTGATGCCAAATAATTCGTGTATATGCCAATAAATTCACCCTTGAAATCTATTTTTTTATTATCACTTACCCTAATTATACTATTATCAGAAATAGTATATACATCTCCACTTTTAAGAATTATTAATTTGTTAGGTGAAACATTTTCTTTTAAGTTTAACTGTTTCCAACTAGATTTGTTATCCGAAAGTTTTCCGTAATGTAAGTTACTAACGTTTCCATTTTCATTTTTCCCAACATAAATATTATCTTTTCCATCCGCACCTAATAAAAGTAAGTTAGTAGAACCATTTATTTTTATTATTCTTTCTTTTGTATTTGTTCTTATAAAATTGTTAGTTAAATCTTCATAAGCCAAATGATCATCGTGGGATGCAACAGCCATTCTACTAATACTTCTACCATGTGTTTGTATTTTAGTCATTTCTTCATTTATATCAATTCTATATACAGAACTTGTTATTTTATTACTGTATGTTTTTAAATACATTAATCCAGTTAAAGTAGATACTTGAATATCAACTTTTGTTTTTTCATCCACTAGTTTTATAGCATTTGCAATATCTAAGCTATAATCTCTTATTTCTTCTTTTGTTTCCTTTCCAGCATCATAGGTGAAAAATTTTATATATCTTGAATTACCAACGGTAAGCTTCTCTGCTAACATTATCTTATTAGCATCTGGTAACCATTTATAGGATATACACTTAGCCCCTCTAAATTTAATACTTTTAAAATTGCCAGTGCCTGTATCTAAGACTTTTAGATCTCCGCTGTTATCAAAATATGTAGTATATGAACCATCATATGAAAGAGAGACATCTGAATAACCCTGTGGAAAGGTAACATTAGGTTTTAATGTTTTTTTCTTTATTATATCTTGAATTTTAGTTATTTTAATGTTATGTTCATCTGAAAAATATATTTTATCCAAAAATAGGTATAATGAACATTGAAGAATCAGTGATATTACTATCCATCGGATAAATACTTTTGAAGCTTTCATTCATTTAACCTCCTATTTTTTAACATAGAATATTGTTGGAATAGGGCGTTCACCAAACTTACCACTTGGATTGTTTAAAACTTTTCCATCATAATACATAGTTGTTGAAGCACCTCCATCCAAATTAATCGCATTAAAGGCATTTTCTTGTTTCATTATATCTTGTACATCTTTTATTGTAGCTCCAATTTGAAGTCCTTGTCTTCCGTCTATTACAAGTAACAAAATCGCCCCATCTTCTTTCCTTTGACCAATGGCAGTTCTTGGTGCAGGGCCTTGATTATCTATATTTACACCATCTTCTCTATTTTTAGTAATACCATCTAATATTAAAATTGGTCCAAATGTCATTGCATCTGTTACTTGATTTTTCCTTAGCTCATTTAAGCTATACTTTCCAACAATTAATACACCATTTTTGGTTATACCTACTAGATCTCCAGCTATTTTCTTATTTGGATCTGCTATCTCTTTAGGATAAATAACATTACCAGCTGCCATAACTATACCAATTGGTAATGCCCCTGTTCCAGTCCATGTAGCTGTGGAGTTTTGTGCTTTGTCTGTGAATCCACCGCCATTTATAGCCGCTATTGAATTAAATTCTTTGGCAATGGTACTAGTTTTTTCTCCTTGTTCTCCTAATAATTTAGAGTACCCTACCTTCAACATTCTTGGATTATGTACAACCATCATTAATCCACTAAATTTTTTTCCTTGAATTTTTTTTAATTCTATACTATTATCATTTAAATTTGTGTTTATATTATTTAAATCTTGTTGTTGTGTGGAATTATCACTCGAATTTACATATGCAGGTACAGTTGAAATATCACCATTTCTTATTTTTTCTATTTGTGAATTTGACAAAAATAATGTAGCTAAATATTGATGCTTAAAACTAGACATAGCTGCACCAACCACCATCTTTTTAAGTGTATTAAAAGGTCCATAATACACTATAAATGGCGAAGTGGCTACGGAGAAAAAAAGTTCAAACATTATAAAATATACAAATAGCTTAAACCTTCTACTTTTTTTGTTTTTCCTCTTATCCATTATGCTATTATTGTTTCCCTTGAACATAGCTTTTCTCCTCTCAGTTACAGTTTATATTTCTATAAGATATTAATATAATTTTTTTATTGTATTTATCATAAATAATATCATATTGCCTTTGGAATCCACCAAATATTTCATCAGTAATCTCTCCACATGGGGCTACTCATTCCTTGGCAAGTTGTAGACAAAAACAAGAGAATGCCAGAAATTAACCCTAAAGATAAGTATTAGGTTTAGGATAAAATAAGGTAAAATCGTTTTGTCCTTGATTAAGGTAATACCATAAAAGTGGATACTACCACTCTTTCACCTTTACTATCACATGGATTATTAATTACTTTCCCATTATAATACATAGATGAAGAGCTTCCCCCATCAAGATTTGATGCATTGTAAGCTCCATACTCTAAAAGTATATTTTGCACATCTAGTAATGTCGCTCCTAGTGATTTTGCACTTCTACCATCAATTGTGAGCATAATAACTGTGCCATCTGCTTTTTGTCCTATTGCTGTTCTTGGAGCAATTCCCCATCCACCTTCACTGCCATCTTTAATTGTAGGTTTTCCATTAACTATAAGTGCAGGTCCAAAGCTAACAGCTTCTGTTGTATTAAGATTTTTTAATTCATTTAATGAATAAGTACCAACCATAAGAATGCCTTTATCTGTAAAAGCAACAATTTCTGTTTTCTTGGTATTGTCTTTTATATCGTTAAAAATAACCTTCCCATTATGCATTATAAGTCCTGCTGGAGATATCCCATTACCTAAATCATCTATAAAGGCCCCTGCATTAATAGCACATATTGCTTTATTTTCTTTAGCTATTTGACTTGTAGTTTTAACATTTTTTGAAATATCATTATTAACTCCAACCACAATCTTCTTACCGCCAGGTACCATTAATATTTTACCTTTAAAATGCTTACCAGTAATCTCATGTTCAGTAATAATGTTTTCTTTTGTTTTACTTTCATCACTTGAAATTTTGTTGGTTACTAGGGTTGGATTTTTTTTATTATCCGCCAAAACCGGATTATTTTTTGCATTAGTAAGCATTATTCCTCCCATTAGCGCTAATGCTAGTACAGGGATTATTGACCATTTATATGAATTTTTCTTAAACTTAGATATCATAGTAACTCTCCTTTTAATTTGAGATTTATTATTTATAATGCAAGCCATTCCATATGTGTGGGTTGTCTTTTTATAACTTTCTAATAATTTTATAATGGTTTTCCCATAATTTATATAATCATTTGAATTAACATAAGATAAAGCTAATGCATCACAAGCGAGTTCCTTATCATTACGCATTCTGTAAAACGAATACCATATAATAGGATTAAACCAATGTATTATTTGAAGTGCGCAAGATATAATACTTACTAGTATGTCTCTTCGTTTTATATGAGCTAATTCATGTAAAATTACAAACTCTAATTCATCTCGATTTAGACAATTCTCTATGTCAATAGGCAATAATAATTTTGGTTTTACAAACCCAAAAACACAGGGTGTTTTAACTAAATTAGTATTAATAATTTTTATATTAGATTTCAAATTAAGCTTATTTTTACATTGTAATAAAAGGCTTATAAATTCTTGATTTATACATATATGTTGATTCTTAAGCTTATCCCTTAATTTTACTGTCATTATAATTGTATAAGCACCAATTATTATTACTCCCAGTAACCAGATGCAACTTATTAGCTGCAAATTCACGGGACTATCTTTAATTTTAATTATATTTTCCCATAAAATTGCTAGGCTACTGCGTAGTGTAGTTTTGTCTTTACTTGTTGTTACATTTTCCTTCCCTATTAGGTTTTTATTATTTTCAGCTAGTTTCTCCTCATTGTAATTTTGCATCTTCCCAGTTGTTTCATTTTTTAATGTATACTGCATTTGTGTAGGATTTTTATCGCTAAATTTAAAAATATTAAAAACACTTAATGAGCTTTGTGGTCCATAAGGTATTAATAATCTAATTATAAGAATAAGCCAAATAGCATAGTGCCACCTCACCCCTAGCTTCTCTTTAAACAATATCTTAAAAAGAAGAATTATTAAACTTAAAACACTTGCCAAAGCTGTTGAATATAATACCCACTTAAAAATAGATATAAGCCACAACATAAACACACCAATTTACCCTTTCTTTTTATCAAGAATATTTTTCAATTCCTCAATATCCTCATCAGATAATTCTGATTCATTTAAGAAATTAGCAATCATCCCATTTAAAGAACCATTAAACACACGCTTTATAAAAGAGTCACTTTCAGCTTTTATACACTCATTTTCTGATAATATTGGAAAATAATAATATGTTTTTTTATCCTTTTCATCTATTTTATAACCTAAAACTTCCTTTTTAATTAAACGATTTATTAAAGTTCTAATAGTATTTGACTTCCAATCAGTAATTTTACTTAAAGCATCAACAATCTCGTTAGCAGTACAAGGAACATTACCCCAAGCATACTTCATTATTTCCCATTCTGAATTTGATATTTTAGATACATCTGCCATTTTCTCATCTCCTTTTATTTCAGATATATATTATCTTGGACTCATCATATATTACATGTGTAATATGTAATTGTCAATATAATTTATAATTATTTTACAATTTTTATAACAAGGCTATATATTCTTAATGGTAAACAAAAGTTTTTCAATGACTAAAGGTCTTTTTTGCTGTTCATCAAAAATATGATATAATAATTCTTAATTGGCTTCTCTATATTTAAATAAATTTGAGATGTCTAATTTGTTTGAATATAAAAAGCAGCACAGGGCATAAAAATATTGCAACAACAGTTTAAAACTAAAAGGAGCTGATTTATATGAAAAAAATATATTTAAAGAATGGAAAAGAAGTTACTATTAGAGAGGCTTCAAAAGAAGATGCAAAGCTTATGATAGCTTTTTATAATCTAGTAGGTGGAGAAACTGACTTTCTTTCCTTTGGGAAAAATGAATTTATAAAGGATTTAACTGATTACGAGAATTTTTTAGAAACTACCAGAAAGGAAGATAATTCAATAATATTACTTGCAGAAATCGATAATAAAATAATGGGTATAGCCACAATTAATTCTAGTCCCAAGTCTAGATTTAAGCATGTTGGCGAATTTGGAATAGTTATAGCAGCGCAATATTGTGAACTGGGGCTTGGCAGAAAAATTATGGATAATCTTATAATATGGGCAAATGCAAATGGCATCACTAAAAAGATAAGCCTTGTAACTAGTGAAAATAATTATAGAGCCATGGAATTATATAAGAAAGTTGGATTTCAAGTAGAAGGTACACTAAAAAATGATACTTATGTAAATGGCGTTTATGGTAATACAATTGTAATGGGAATGATTCTTTAGGCTATTCTACCCAATATTAAAGATAAATCCTACAAAGCCTGCTTGTCATTCTTTAACACAATATTTCCACCTAAAAAATAGATTAGAGAGATTATATCTAATAAAGATATAACCTCTCTTTTTTTGTACATGCAGGGCTGGTACCATAATTATAATCACTATTAATAATATTTTATATTAAATCGCTTTTAAAACCCTTTCCCCTTACTTCAGAGGCATCAACTGTTATCATAAATGCATCATTGTCTATTTCTTTAATAATTAATTTCAATTCTGGGATCTGATGAAGTGGTACTGTGCAAAATAATATTTTTTCCCTCTTACCAGTATACCCACCTTGCCCATATAAAAAAGTAACTCCTCTATGCATTTTATATAGGATTCCACTACAAATTTCTTTTTCTTTTACAGTAATAATAAGCACTAATTTTTGTTTACCTATTCCAATTATTATTCTATCAGTAACTTCAGCCGTTATAAACATAGCCACTATAGTATATAATGCACTGGTTACTCCAAAAAAGAATGTAGCGATGACAACAATTATAATATTAATATAAAATGATATTTGTCCTATTTTATAATTATCATGTTTCACCTTTATAAGAGCTGAAATAATATTAAGTCCTCCTGCGGAACCGTGATTGCTGAATACTATTCCTATGCCAATTCCATTTAGTGCTCCCCCATATAAGCATAATAACAATGTATCCGTTGTATCAATAACTCCTTTTAATGGAGCTGTTAAGATTAAAAACATTGAAAATGATATTGTACCTATAAACGTAAGAATAGTAAATCTTTTGTTAAGGAATTTATAGCTTAATATTAATAGTGGAATATTTAATAGCAAAATCGAATATCCAGCAGGAAATTTGAACAAATATTGAATAATTAAGGATATCCCGGAAGCACCACCACTTAAAAGCTTTGCTTTGGATATAAACAAATTAATTGCAAGTGAAGATATCAAACTTCCGAGTAGTATAAAAAAAACATTCTTAACTATACTTTTGTTTAAATATTTAATCATTTCGTTTCCACCCTTCGAATAAAATCTGCTTTTCAGACTTTTATAATATTATTTTTATAGATATTTGTGAAAACACAATGAATATTAACCAGTTCTTATATTGTGCCATAACAATAGCATATTGTGAAGGGGTTACTGCTATGAAATATCTAGACTCTTTTTACAAATATATAAAATAGTCTATTGACAATAGGATAAAATTGTATTATTATAAATTTTAATTAGTAGTACATCATGTACTACTATTCTAAACAGCAAATAAAATAATTATATATTGAGTGTAAAAACGCAGTAAAAATTAATCTAAAGTGAGAGGTGTAGCATGAACACGCAATCTACTAATAAAAAATCATATTACAATACAATGCTTACAATAGCCATACCGGTTTCTATTCAAAGTTTATTTCAAGCTTCTTTAAGCGTTATTGATCAATTAATGGTAGGGCAATTGGGTGAAGAAGCAATTGCAACTGTTGGACTTGGATCAAGATTTCCCTTTCTTTTTCTAATAACTTTATCTGCTGTAGGCTGTACCACATCTATTATGATATCTCAATACTGGGGTAAAAAAGATAATAAAAACATAGCAAATGTAGTTTGCGGAAATTTACTATTAGGAATGATTATAACCCTAATATTTTCTTTGATTTCCTTAATATTTTCAAAACAAGTATTAAGTCTATATACTAATGATATTAAAATAGTTACACTAGGAAGTAAGTATCTTATAATTAATGCTGTTTCCTATATACCAATGCTTTTAATTACGATTTATGCATCAGTTTTAAGAAGTACAGGTCATGTTAAATCTCCAATGTATGCAGGGGTATTTGCAGTAGTTTTAAATACACTATTAAATTACTTACTTATATTCGGAAAATTCGGATTTCCCCAAATAGGATTTTTAGGCACAGCCTATGCTACAACTATTACTAGATTTCTAGAAGCAGCGTTACTTATAGTCTTTACTTATGCTAATAAGTATCCTGGTGCATATAAAATAGTGGATCTGTGCCATATTTCATCTGTATTTATGAAAAAAATCCTTATTATAGCTCGCCCTTTATTAATAAATGAATTTTTATGGGCTTTAGGAGAGACTATGTATTCAATTATCTATGGAAGAATGGGTACCTCTGAGATTGCCTCAATGACCCTTACTTATCCTATTCAAAGCTTAAGCATAGGTTTATTTGCAGGTGTGAGTAGTGCCGCTGGGATTATGGTAGGAAATAAATTAGGACTAGGCGAGCACGAGCTTGCTTTTAAATATTCAAAAAAATTCATAAAAATGGGTATTATGGGTTCAGCTATTTTTGGTATCCTATTAGTAACTTGTTCAAACTTATATATTTCCGTATTTAATGTATCTAGTGATCTACAAGATTGTACATTTAAATTATTAGTTATGTTTAGTATAGTTTTATGGATTAAAGTATCAAATATGATTATAGGTGGCGGAATCTTAAGAAGTGGTGGAAAAACTAAATATACACTTTACTTAGATATGATTGGAACATGGGGAATTGGGGTTCCTCTGGGTTTTGTTTCAGCCTTTGTTTTAAAACTAGAAGTCCACTGGGTTTATTTAATAGTTTCAGGTGAAGAATTTGTAAGATTTATTATTGGTCTTAAAATAATGCATTCAAGGAAATGGATGGCCAATTTAACTGGAGTAAATCCAGAAGTTGAGATAGAAGAAATACTTTAAAAAGAGAGGAAAGATCAAGTATGGATGAAATATTAATTTTATTAGAAAAGCTAAATTTCTCAAAAACAGAAGCGGCAGTTTATGTTGATTTGTTGAAAAATTCAAGCTCAAATGGATATCAAATTGCTAAAAACCTAAATATGTCTCGTTCCTCCGTTTATTCTGCTTTAGATAATTTATATCAAAAGGGCATTGTGTTTTCCCTTCCAGGTAATTCTAAGCTATATAAAGCGGAAAATCCCTCAACCCTAACAAATAAAATGAAAAATGAATTTGTTAAGAGTGCGGATTTATTAGAAGTAAAATTACAACAATTAGAAACCTCCCATTCAGAAGAAAGATATTTAAATATATCAGGTTATGATAATATAATTTCAAAAACAAAGGAATTGCTATTAACCGCAGAAAAAGAAGTTTATATAAATACAGACTTTAATTTACAAACATTCTCTGAAGAATTTATTGAACTTGAAAAAAGGCAAGTTAGAATAATTATATTTTCCTTTGCTAAGGTTAATGGTGAAAAGCTACCAGTAGAAATATATACCCATAATGATGCCAGTTGTTTAGATAAACAAACAAGAATAATGTTAGTTATAGATTGCAAGAAAACATTAATTGCAGATAAAGGTCCACATAGAGAAGAGTTTTTAGGTACTTTTACAGATAATGTTCTTTTAGCTTCAGTTGTATCGGAACATATTCATAATGATATATATCTTTTAAAATTAAAAAATAAATATGGAGATAATTTAATTAACGAGGGTATTAAGTTAAATACTATACTTGAAAATAGATAAAATTTAACATTTTTTCACCACCATCAGACATATATATATGCTAGGGATAATTTCAAGCCATTAGCTGTTATGTAGTAAAATTTCATTTGGTAATTTATTAAATATATTATATAATTAGTATATGCTATTTTAAAAAAAATACAAAAATAAAGGTAGGTGTTATTTTGAGAATGATTTTATTAGGTGCCCCTGGAGCTGGAAAAGGTACTCAAGCAAATCTAATATGTGAGAAATACAACATACCCCATCTATCAACTGGAGATATTTTTAGAATGAACATTTCAACCTGTACTCCACTTGGTGTACAAGCAAAAAAATATATTGATAAGGGACAGTTAGTGCCTGATGATTTAACTATTCAAGTAGTAGAAGATAGACTAGTAAGAGAGGATTGCAAAGATGGCTTTCTATTAGATGGATTTCCAAGGACAGTTTTTCAAGCAGAGGAACTTGCTAAATTTCTACAAAGTATTAATAATACCTTGGATGTTGTACTTCTAATCGATGTTCCTACAGCGTTTATACTTGAAAGAAACATTGGACGAAGGATATGTTCTTCCTGTGGATCAAGTTATCATATAAAATTTAATCCACCGGAAGAATTAGGTATCTGTGACTTTTGTAGCGGAAAATTAATTCAAAGAAATGATGATAATGAAGAGACGGTTAAAGAAAGACTTAATGTTTATACTACTCAGACCCATCCTCTAATAGATTACTATAAAACTAATCATTCTTTATCTACAGTTGATGGTAGAGATGATATACTTACCGTTTCAAAAAATATCTTTTTAATACTAGATAATTAATATATTTTAATAAAGCTTCAATGTTTTAGCTTATTTGGTCTTGGACTAAACTTTTAAGTGTTATGCTCTCTTTGAAAATTGGGTCTAAGGCCAATGATTTTTCTGTGTACTCTAGCGCTTTTTCAATTTTTCTTAGATTATAAAAGCAAACTCCAATCCTATAATAGATTTCAGACGTAGCACCATATAATTCATATGAATATTGAAAAAATCTTAAAGCATCATTATCATTACCAATATAACTAAACAATAAGCCTATATAGTATGCTAAATCCCCCTCTTCACCAATAGGAAAATAGTGCTCCCAAACTTTATTCATTACCATAATCAATTCTTCAGTAGGAAAGTTTTCCTCCGTATCTATTCTTTCAAGTAGTATGTTATAAACTTCTTGAAATGTTCTTGCATCCCATACAGTAAATCGAAGAAAGGTTAGTATCTCTTTAGTCTCTAGAGATTCACTTAGAGGCACTACTGCTTTTTTTAAAATATAAAAATCATCTGGTCCTATACTTTCGATAATCTCATTATATGCCATTGTGGTTTCTACGAAATTATGAGAACTGTTTGTTAATACAAACAAAGACATGTTTATATTTTCATGTTCATATATGCTATGAATGGCTTTCCCACCAATATTTTTGAAATACTGTTCCAATGAATGAAAGTTAACAGTCATAGAAATACATCCGTGTTTTGATAAAAATGGATGAGAATTTTTCAACATAGCCTTTTCATCTTTATAACCTTTATCCGCAGAAATTAAAATTATGTCATCATTAAATAATCTTTTTAATCTAGAAATACATCTCATAGCCATTATTGGAAGTGAAAAGGATGTATCTTCCAAGTGATTTTTATAATATACAAGGATATCATTAAAATTATCATCTTCATAGTAATTTCCACCTTGGATTTGGTTGTCTGTATAGTAATAATCTAAGCCGGCCAGTATGGATTTATCTTCAGCATCAGCCTTTACTTTTGGAGAAGTTACTGTAATCAAACCTTCAAAAATTTCTCCCTTGTTTACATAAAAGGTATCTTGTGGAAGACTGTCAAAGGTATAATTAGCGATTAAGATCAAAGGATTTTTAAGCTTTCCGCGGGCTAAAATTTCACCACTGTTTCTTAATTTAAGCTGATCATCTTTAGCTATATCGAAGGTTGCACAGTCAAGTATTCCACAATCAAAATAGGGTTTTAAAAAGCTATGGTTTTGCCAATATTCAATGTTTTTTTCAGAAAAATCAGTTACTATATATTTAAATTTCAACCCTTTTAGAGAAGAATTTTCTATTATATGCAAGAATCTTTTAAGGAAAGTATAGGTAAATCGACCCACTCCTGACGCAAGCTCCATTATGTATATAGTAGAGTTTTTATCTATATCAGTTCTTGTAACATAATCTCTGCAATATCCAAATATAGTTTTAGCATATAAGTTCGCTATATAAGGATTAGTCGTTATATATTGAGGCACAATTCCCAGGGTCCAGGCTTCTGGACCCTGATTTGAGAAAAAATCTTTCTGCAGCTTCCATAGCATGGATTGTGATAATTGTTTTTCAGCTTCGATTATAATATCGGTATGCTCCTCACTTGTTGTCTCAAGGTCTCTATGAATATTGTACTGTTTAATTTTGTTTGACAAAACAATTCCCCCTAAATAGAAAAATAAAATGGTTTAAAATACTATATTACTTATTCCTAAACTCTTAAGAATACCTGTTGCAATCGCCTTAGCTAATTTATATTGATATGCATCTGTAGTTAATAGTTTTTCTTCTTCTGGATTAGAAATGAATGATGTCTCCACCAGTATAGAAGTAGCATCTACATTTTTTATAACATATAAACCAGTAGTAGTTTTAAGACCCCTATCTACTCTTCCAGTTTCTTTGATTAGTTCGGTTTGTACAGCTTGAGCCAGCTTTTGTCCAGCTACACTACCACTGAAATAATAAGTCTCAATGCCACTAGCTGTTAGAGCTGAAAAGCTATTCTCATGAATACTTACAAAATAATCTGGTTTAGCTGCATTAGATATATCACATCTTGCTTGAAGATTTTGAGCTTCATTTGTGGACCAAGCTATATTATCACTAGTTCTTGTGTATACTGTGTCAACACCATTCTTAACTAATATACTTCCAACCTTTAAAGTAATTGCAAGTGTTATGTCCTTCTCATTAATTCCCGTTGGTCCTGTTGCTCCGGGATCATATCCTCCATGTCCTGCATCTAAAACTACTTTGTATTTCTTTTGGGTAGTTGCTATTACATTTACTACCAAATTAACTTTTATAGTACTGTCTTTAATAGTTCCTTGAAATGTATATACTCCAGCCTTGCTTGTATCTAGTGAATTACTATTCCAAACTACATCTACATCTTTTTTGGAGTTATTACTCATAGTAGCTTGTACAGTTTTAGGGAAGATATATTTACCACCTTGTTCTATGTTGGTCTTTATATCTCCAACTGAAGATACTTTAAAAATAGAATCGTAATTAGTATCGGAATTCGCAAATCCAGCATATTTCATTGATCCATTAGCTATAGCTTTTGCCTCATTATTTTGATATTCTGCACTACTTAATAATATCTCTTCATCTGGATTGGTCAGGAACCCTAATTCCAAAACTACTGCGGGGCAACTTATCTTATTTAATATTCCTAAGTTTGCTTCGTTACTTGCTTCTTTTATCCCCCTATTAGTAGCTTGTGTTGCTTTTATTAATTCATCTTGAATTGAAGTCGCAAGCATCTTATTACTACTAGCACCCGCTTTATAATATGTTTCAATTCCTTTCGGAGTATTTGAAGTATAGGAATTAGTGTTTATACTTAAAAATAGATCCGCTTTTGCAGTGGTAGCAATTTTAGCTTTTGCCTCATCCTCATCACTCTGATTCCAAGATACTGAATCACTGTTTCTTGTGTATACTACGTTAAACCCTCTTGTTTTTAGTATGTTACCTAGTTTTAACGCTGTACTTAAATTTATATCCTTAGCCTTAACACCATTTATGCCAGTAATTGCTTTATAGTACTGACCTGGGTCTATACATACAGTGAACTCACTTGGTTTTGTAGGGGCACTTTTAGTAGTAAAATTCATTCTAACTTCACTTGGAAGAGATTTTCCGTCAGCAGAATTAACCTGGTTTGTCACTATCAAAGTATATGTCTTATTATATTCATAATTTTTCACTGGTTCAACTACCACATTTTTATTACTATTAGCTAAACTAACTTTAATATCTATGTATTCATTATTTTCTCCAACCATCTTAATGTTTGTAGTATTCACAGTAGTAGCACTCAGAGGTTTATTAAAACTCACTGTCCAAGGTTTACTAACTACCACATCCTTTTTAGAACCCATATCTGTAAATGTACTAGCCTTTACTATTATTTGCATAGGTATACACAATGCAAAAGTTACGATCATAATTATAAATGTTTTAAAAATGTTTTTCATATAACTCCTCCTAAATCTTTATAGTTTTCATATTTAATTATTATATCATTATTTGAATAATCTTAAATATAAATGTAAATTAAAATGTGAAATTGCTTGATAATCAGTAGTCTTATAAAATATTCTTCCACTTTATAATACGTTTGTTTTAACTATTCGTTTCAATTTGGGATAAACAATTCTTACCATTATATTTTTCTAACTATATACTTGTCCCAATTACAAGTTTCCGTCAGTGCCCTTATTTTTTCTTTAATATTTGAATTTGTCCTAAAGATCTTTCCTTACCATCATTCCCAACTCTAGTCATTATATATACTTCATAAAAATCTCCACTTACTTCAACATTATTTTTATCCATATACTCAATAAGAGTTTTATAATACTTACTTGTATCCTTATAATCATCATCAAAATTTAATGTTATATATTCGCCCTTTGGCAAAGTTATTAAATTATTATCATCATTTGCAATAGATTCAGAAACACTAATTAACATATTATTATATATTAGTTCATCATATTTTTTTATGTCTTCATAGGATACAGCAAAAGCAAGTTCTTTATTTGAACTGCTATACTTCTGTTCCATAGATACTAATATTTCACTTAAATTTATTTCAAACTCTTCTGTATACCTTTTTGTATTATTATATTTAATAAATTTTCTTTCTTGATTATATTTAATAAAAACATGGTCAATGCCTTCTTCTAAAGAATTTTTTATACGCTGCTCCAAAAAATTAATATTATTTTTCACTATGGTTAATTCTTTTATTTTAGCATCTATCATTTCCTTTTGCTTACTTATTATATTAAGTATAGAATCAAATGAAGTATAATTTTCTATTAACTGCTTTATCTCCTCTAAGGATAAACCCATAGCCTTACACTGTTTTATTAAATCAAGTATTACTAAGTGTTTAGCAGAATAATATCTGTATCTGCTTTTTTCATTTATATATGAAGGTTTTAGTAGTCCAACTTTATCATAATATCGCAATGTTTGAATTGATAGATTTTGTAACTTTGACATTTCTCCTATTGAAAAATTTGTCCCCATATTCTCACCTCACTTGTGTTTAATAATTTTCATAAAATAACTAGTACATATGCTAATCTATTTTTTAAGATACTTTATTCACACTTGATTTTTGCAAATAAAAAACTACGCCTAAATTACTTTAGGCATAGTATTATTATACTACTATTTTTCCTTTTTATAAGAAATTTTCAAACTATTATTTTCATTTAAGCACCGAAAGTCTATTCAGCAAAAACTGCTTGTGTGGAAGTTTTTACATTAGCAATTAATTTTATAGTTATAAATGTTAAACTTTCAGATACTGTTGCGCTTATCCATATCCCATTTATTCCAAACATACTTCCAAATATAAATAAACATATTGGCAAGAAAATAACCGATCTACATATGCAGCTTATATTTGAATACATTGGTTTTTCTATAGCTTGATAGTATACAAGAGTATTTAGATTTAATCCTACTACAAAATAACTAAAACTTGCTACTCTAAGTGCCCTATAAGCGAGTTTAGCTATATATGGATCTGATGTAAATATTCCTATAAGGTTCTGTCCAAAAACAAAACTTGTTATAACAAAAGCTCCACTTATCAAAAGTGATGATATACAGGTTATTTTAAAGAATCCTATAAGTTTCTCAGCATCTTTTCTTCCATAGTTATAACTTAAAAGTGGTTGTACTCCTAGTGTTATTCCGTAAAGAACCATATATATATTTGTAGTTAAATAATTTATTATACTATATGCAGAAATCCCCACGTCCCCAACATATTTTGCTAAAGCTATATTATGCAATAACACAATTATTGAATAACTTGCTTGCGCAAAGAATGATGGGAAACCTATTAGTGAAAACTCTTTAATAATTTCTTTATTAAGTCTTACCTTCCCAAAAGTTAATTGACCTTTTCCTTTTAAGAAATGAGGTAATAACATACATACTGTAACTATTTGACCAAGTCCAGTAGCAATAGCTGCTCCCTTTATTCCAAAACCAAGTTGAAATATAAATACATAATCTAATATTATATTGGTTACCGCACCGCATATTGTAGATACCATTGCAAGTTTCGGTCTACCATCATTTCTAACAAAACTACTAAGAACTATTCCTGCTAAATTAGGAATACAAAATAGTGCATAAAACCTTAAATACTCTACGGACATAGTTTGCAATTTCTGTGTTGCTCCTAGCAAATTCACTATTCCTTCTGTAAAGAAGGCACCTATTATACTTATTCCAATACTAAGTATTAGTAAGAACTTAAACACTTGTCTAAATATATTTACTGCCTTTTCAGTATTGTTTGCTCCGAAATTTTTAGAGACTAGAGCTCCTCCACCTATTGCAAACATAGAAGCGAGTCCAAATAACAAAACTGTAAATGGTAACACTATGTTAACTGCTGCTAATGCTGAATCTCCAACACCTTGACCTACGAATATTCCATCGATAACTGTATACATTGAAGAAATAAACATAGCGATTGCTGATGGAACAGCGTATTTGAAAAATTTTTTCGTCATAAATATCCACCTTTTCTCATTATTTTCACACTTTTCCTAGTATAAACTATATTGTTACTATAGAGTCAACTTATTTTTTCAATAAGAAAAAGTGTTACTAAACATGGAAGTAGCAGATAAAAGTATATTAACATAATAAAGACATCCAGTTCGCTTTGCAAAATTGGATGTTTTTATTTGACTTATCTTAGCACTCTATTTACCAATTCAACCAAAGAATCCTTCACGAACTCCTTCTTCATAAAACAAATAGCTCCAAATGCCTCACACAAACCTAACTCATCAATAAAATTATATTTTCCACCATCTGAAAGTACAATCATTTTTGTATTCTTATACTCCTTGCCTAGCTCAATTACCACTTCTATTCCTGTTTTTTTAGGCATATATACATCAGTAATTACTAAATCAATATTTCCCATGCTTTTAAATAATTCTATACCTTCTTCTCCATCACATGCCTCATATATTCTATAACCTGATTGTTCTAAAATACCCCTTATAAAGTTTCTAATACTTATAGAATCATCAATAATTAAAATATTCTTTGATTCTTTGTTCATTTTTTAATTCCCCCCTTGTTATATTATCATTACCTTTGATATGTAATATTAAAAGCTTCAGAAGGCGATTTAGACTTGCGCTGAAGCTTTTCTTTGCTAAAGTAGAAAACCCTTACTTATAATATATTTATCGTATATTATAATAAAATATTAATATAAAATTTCAAAAACAATAAAAAAGTTATACTTATTATATCATACCAATACATAAAAGTATAAAAAATGACAAATTTACAGTAATTTAAGTAGCATAAACCTGGTTATATTCTTGAACTATTCTATTATGCATTTTACTAAAAAAATTATATAGCTTCATAGAAATTTCTAAGGTAGCTACGGTTTTTATTGCATAAAAATATGTAAAGTATTATATTTTAAATAAGGGGATGAATCGAGATGTTAGATATAATAATAAAAAACGGTTGTATAGTAGACGGTACAGGTAATGCTTCTTATAAAGGAAGTTTAGGGATAAAAGATGGAAAAGTAATAAAAATCAAAAGTAATATTGATGAACAAGCCTTAGAAATCATTGATGCTAATGGACTTGTAGTTTGCCCAGGGTTTATTGATGTGCACAGTCATAATGATTTAGTACCTTTTATGGATGAAAAAATACAAAATTTAAAACTAATGCAAGGTGTAACCACCGAGCTTGTAGGACAATGTGGCTTAGGGGTTGTTCCTTGTATTGAAAAAGAAAATAACATATGGAAAAACTATATAAGAGGAGTAGTTGGAGACCCCTCACTTAATTGGAGCTTCTCTAATCTTTATGACTATATACGTCAAATATCTTCAATAGAGCTAAAAAATAATTTTGCAATTCTAATTTCCCATGGAGCAATTAAATCAAGTGTTATGAACTTTGATAGTAGAATAGCAACTAAAGAGGAGATTAACACCATGTGTAATATAGCAGAGGATGCTATGAAAGCTGGTGCTTTTGGCATGTCTATAGGACTTCAATACCTACCTGGAATTTTCAGCACAAAAGATGAATTAATAGCTATATGTAGTATTATAGCTAAGTATGATGGAATTGTTATGGTTCATCTTAGAAATCATGATGATACTATAACAAATGCTCTAGAGGAAATAATTTATATAGCAAAGCAGTCTAAGGCACGTCTTCACATTTCACACTTGAGGTCTTATAACTCAAAGGATTTGGGTTGTGATGCTAAAAATCTTATAAGTTATATAGATAGTGCAGTAGCTAATGGAATTAAAATAACCTTTGACGAGCATTTGTATTTATCAGGAAGCACTCTTATGACTCAGCTTTTACCACCCTGGATTACTACTGGTGGAAGTGAAGAAATGGGTAAAAGGCTTAAAGATAAAAAAGTTGTCCTAAAACTTAAAGAAGAACTTAAAAGCCCTAAAACTCATTATAGTGGCTGGGACAATTATAGCTTAATTACAGGTTGGGATGGCATACTTATAACTTCAGTAAAAGAAAAGGAAAATTTAAAATACGTTGGAAAGACTGTAGGTAACATTGCTAAAGATTTAGGTATTGATCCCATAGATTTTGCGCTGCAGCTACTTATGGAAGAAAAATTTGGGGTAGCAGTAGTAACTCTAAATGTATTTTCAGAAGAGGATACCATTAAACTAATAAATCATCCACTACAAATGGTAGGATCAGACAGTATACCAGGTGGAAATCCACATCCGAGGCTTTATGGAAACTACCCACTTTTTATAGGTAAATTTGTGCGAGATAAAAAGGCCCTTTCTCTTGAGACCGCTATATATAAGACATCATATCTGCCTGCAAAAACCTTAGGACTTAAAAATATAGGAGAAATAGCTGTAGGTAAAACTGCTGATATAGTTTTATTTGATTTAAATGAAATCAAAGGTTTTGAGAATTACTTTAAACCAACCACAGCACCTGTGGGAATTAAATTTGTTGTATTAAATGGTAAAATTGCAGTAAAAAACAGTATAGTATGTAAATGTGGCTATGGAAAAGTTTATAATTTTTTGTAGAATTTTAAAGAAATAAGTATTTACTATATCTACTTGTTATGTAGGTATTAAAGTTTTATTGAGCAATGGTAAAACTGGCGAAATCATGCTAATTATATTTTAATTTTTGGAAAATGATGCATTAATAAGATTGAATTAACAATATAGGTATGTTAGTATTATTATCAAATAGAAAATGTATTTAGGGGGAAATAAAATGAGAAAAAAAATGCTAACAAGTACTTTTTTTATACTTTTGCTAAGTATATTATTAGTAAATACATTTAAAATTCAGGTATTTGCTCAAACAACAACTAAAATAACAACTCCAGCAGAGTTTAAATATGCAATTAAACCTCAATTTGATAAGGTATATGATTTCAGTGAAGGTTTGGCAAAAGTTAGAGTCGATGGTAAATATGGACTTATTGATAAAACTGGTAAAATTGTTTGTGAGACTAAATTTAATACTATAGATAAGTTTAGCGAAGGCCTCGCAATAGTTTCTGTGGATGGTAAATATGGATTTATTGATAAAACTGGTAAAATTGTTTGTGAACCTCAATTTGATAAGTTATATGATTTCAGCGATGGTTTAGCAAAAGTTAAAATCAGTGGTAAATATGGATATATCGACAAAACCGGTAAAATTGTTTGTGAACCTGAATTTAACTTGATATATGATTTAAGTGAAGGTTTATCAATATTTGGTGATAAAGGTATATTAGTTGATAGAACCAGTAATACAGATATTAAAACTAATTTTAATAAGACAGGTAATTTCAGTGAAGGTCTCGCAATAGTTAAAGTTGGTAGTAATTATAAATTTACTACTAAAACCGGTAAAATTACTGATCTAGTTGTTAAAAATGAATTTGGTAATATGTATAATTCCGATGAAGGTTTGAACATTGATTTTTCTGGTAAATCCGACTACTTCAAAGAAGATTTGGCAAAGCTTTGTGTTAATGATAAATGGGGCTTTATTGATAAAACCGGTAAAATCGTTTGTGAACCTCAATTTGATGAGGTAAATCTTTTCAATGAAGGGATAGCAAAGGTTAAACTTAATGGTAAATATGGGTTTATTGATAAAACTGGTAAAATCATTTGTAAACCTCAATTTGACTTTGCAGATGTTTTCAGTGAGGATGTAGCAACGGTTAGCGTTGATGGCAAATACGGATTTGTTGATAAAACTGGCAAAATCCTTATTAAACCTCAATTTAATGTTGCAGGTAGTTTTAGTGAAGGCTTAGCAATGGTTTACCTTGGCGGTAAATGGGGATTTATTATGAATCCTCTTACTAAATAATCTAAAACTCAAAGCAAATTGTGCATAGGGGTATCCAAAATGGGTACTTCTATTTTTTTATATATTTTAAATAATAAGCTAAGCAAATTTACAGATTCACTGTTATAATAATATAGGGTGAAAAAAATAATGAAGAAAAAATATATATTAGGATTTTTAATTATAATGACTGTACTTATATTTACGAATAGTTATTTCAAGATAGAGCACAACATGAGCATAGCCGAGTATCTTACAACAGACAATAGCCTAAATGCCTCCGAAATAGCATATTTGAAAGAACATGGCGGCTTGATATATGGATCAGATCAAACTACTCCACCGCTAAGATATTTAAATCCTGATAGCGGACAATATGAAGGGCTTGTAATAGATTACATCAATGCTCTTTCTATAGAACTAGGAGTCAAAATAAAGATGAAACCTATGATTTGGAATGAAGCCCTTAAGGCCCTTGAAAGTGGAGATATAGATTTTTGTGATATGCACGCTTCCACTGAGCGCGCACACAACTTTATATTTACGAGCCCCATATACTATCAAAGAGGGGCTGTATTAACAAAAAAAGATAATACTAGTATAAAAACACCTCGAGATTTAAAAGGAAAAACTATAGCGGCAATAAAAGGAGACTATGTATTTGATCATTTAGCTGAAAATTATACTGATGTACGTGGAGTTAAAACTGACAATCTAAGAGATGCTATTAGCCTCCTTCAAAAGAGTAAAGTAGATGCGGTCCTTGGAGATGAGTCAGTAATAAACTATTATTTGACTGGGGAAGGTCTCAGCCGCGAATATTCAATACTAAATGAATACTTGTACGAAAGAGACGCGGTAATAGGAGTAAAAATAGGCAATGAAATATTAGTAAAAATAATTAACAAAGCAATATACCAGCTGCAAAAGGATAATACTATGGAAAGAATAGATGAAAAGTGGTTTGGAAAATCACCGCTAATCATGAAAAATAAAAATGCTGAAAAATATATGCTTTTAGTTAAATATGCTGTACTCCTAGCAATGCTAGTCGCACTATTTTTTTACTACTGGAACAGAGAATTAAAAAAGGAAGTCAAAAAACAAACAAATGCACTTAATATATCAAAAAATGAATTAGAAACTACTTTCAATGGACTTACCACTCATTTAATGGTAGTTGTAAACGAGGACTGCTGCGTGTCAGAATCTAATACAGCATTTTGCAAGTATATAGGGTACACCGTAGATGAAGTGAAACATATGCACTGCAAAAATGTTAACGGAATACTAGGAAGTAACTGTGAGGTCTGCCTCATTAAAGATATATTTGAAACCAGAACTTCAATAGAAAAAGCAGTAGAATATCAAAATAGAACATTCAAAGTGAGAACTTATCTGTTAGATAAAGTACCAAACACTAGAGAGCGAGTACTTGTCATGATGGAAGATATCACTGATCTAAAACTTTCAGAACAAAGAATGTTACAATCAAGTAAAATGGCTGCAGTAGGGCAGCTTGCTGCAGGCATTGCACACGAAATCAGGACGCCTCTTGGAATCATTAGGAACTATACCTATTTACTTAAGCGTATGGAAAAAGAAGAAGATAAAAAAGAGGCAATAGATATAATAGAAACTTCAGTGACTAGAGCCAATAAAATCATAGATAATCTTTTAAATTTTTCAAGGCTTTCTGATAACAAAGTGCATAGCATACAAGTCAAAGATTTCATATCAAATCTTTATGAACTTAATAAAAAAGCCTTGCAGGAAAAACATATAGAATTCAAGTTAGAGGTGGAAAGAGATTTAGAAGTAGAACTATATAGTGAATCACTGAAACATGTCTTGCTAAATCTTTTTTCAAATGCCAGGGATGCCATGAAGCAAGGCGGTATACTTCAGGTTCAAGCATTCAAAAAACTTGGAAATATAATCATAGAAGTATCTGACACAGGCACAGGCATGAATTCAAATACGCAAATGTACTTATTTGATCCATTCTACACCACTAAGCAAGTGAGCGAAGGCACAGGACTTGGGCTATTTATTGTTTATAACGAAGTACAAAAAATGGAGGGAACTATTAGAGTGGAAAGTAAAATTGGGGAAGGCTCAAAGTTTATAGTCACACTTCCAACAAAGATGCAGGGACCCATACTAATATTGAAATAGGAGATAACAAATGAAGAATAAAAATTATGGAATATTAATAGTAGATGATGAAGCCGCATACTCAAAAGGACTAGCTAAAATACTTGAAATTGAGGGATATCTCATAGAAACAGTACGCTCAGCAGAAGATGCTCTAGAAAAAATAAGGAACAAAAAATATCAGATGGTAGTGACGGATTTAATGATGGATGGAATGAACGGCATAGAACTTTTAGAAAAAACATTAGAATTAAATAAAGATATCAAAGTCATAGTCATGACTGCATATGCTACTGTACCTACCGCAGTAGATGCCATGAAAAAAGGAGCATTATCTTATTTTGTAAAAGGAAATGATCCTGTTGAACTAATAGACGAAATAGAAAAAGTATATGAAGAGTACAAAAAATCAGAACTACACTCTAAAACATATGATAAAAAAGAAAACTCACTTCTTGAGTCAGAAAATAGAGAATTCAAAAAAATTATAGATATGGCTCGAAAAGTAGCCGAAACAACCGTTAACGTCATTTTGCTTGGTGAATCTGGAGTAGGAAAAGAGGTATTTGCAAACTACATCCATACTCAGAGCCAGCGCAAAAATAAACCCTTTGTAGCAGTGAACTGTCATGCGCTATCTGAAAGTGTATTAGAATCCGAACTATTTGGACATAGCAAGGGAGCTTTCACTGGTGCCACTGAAGATCGAATTGGTAGATTTGAATCAGCTAACATGGGAACCTTATTTCTAGATGAAATAGCTGACATGCCATTATCCACACAAATCAAATTACTAAGAGTTATTGAAGAGAGGGCAATAGAAAAAATAGGTAGCAACATAACTACACCCGTTGACTTTAGACTGATAACAGCCACCAATAAATCTATAGTAAAACTAATAGACCAAGGACTATTTAGAGAAGATTTTTACTATAGAATCAACACCATCATCATTGAAATACCACCTTTAAGGGAACATAAAGAAGACATATATGATTTGGCTAGTAAATTCATAACTAAGGCCTCCATGCAAATGAAGAAGGAAATACACACCATAGAGCCTGAAGTTTGGGAATATTTAAACCAGTATGACTATCCAGGCAATATACGAGAATTTAAAAACATAATCGAAAGGCTGGTAGTATTTAGTGAAAATGGTGTAATATCAAAAGATGATTTGCTAATACATGAAGTTCCAGCTACAGACTGTGAAGGTGATCAAACATTAAAAGCATTTAGGTCTGCAATAGAAAAAAAATACATAGAAACAGTCCTTGCCAAAAATAACTTTAGTATGACAAAAACAGCAACAGTATTAGGTATCACTCGAAGACAGCTACAAAATAAAGTCAATGAATATGAGATACAAAAGTAAAAGCGGGAAATTTTTTTCCAGGTTAGGTGGAAAAAAATTTCCCGCTTTATTATGAAGATAGAAATTAACAGTAAACATTTACAACTGCATTCTAAAAAATAATCCTAATAAATATAGACACGTACTAATTTTTACTAGAGTTTTAAACTTTTTTCAGAAAAATTCGAAAATTAAAAGATTTCGGCATAGTAATTGCTACATAGAGTAGTAAAGGAAATAATCACAAGTCATTTATTAATGATCTAAGTATTACAAAAATTTATTCATCTGGAGGTATTCTTATATGAAAAATTCAACAAAACATGCAGTTGTTATAGGTTTTGCACTATTTGCAATGTTTTTCGGTGCAGGGAACCTGATTTTTCCACCATTCCTCGGAAAAGCTGCTGGAAGCGCATTTCTTGCATCCATAATAGGTTTTCTCATTACAGGAGTTGGTCTTCCACTAGCTGGAGTAATTGCCTGTGCCAAAATTAATGGTACTTATGACAAAATGGCCAATAGAGTAGGTAAAAAATTTGCTGCAATAACCGGTGTAGCCTTAATTCTTGTTATAGGACCGTTATTTGCAATTCCAAGAACTGCTGCAACAACTTTCGAACTTGGAATACATCCTCTATTTCCATCTGTGTCACAAAACATAATAGTTGTATTGTACTTTGCAATAACACTTGCATTTGTGCTTAAACCTTCTTCAATAATCGATAATATAGGTAAAATACTTACACCTGCACTTTTATTAATGCTAGCTATAATTATATTTAAAGGAATAATAGATCCTATTGGACCAATTGTAAATACATCTTACAAAGGTGGATTATCAAAAGCTTTAATAGAAGGTTATCAAACAATGGATGCTATGGCTTCTGTTATATTTGCAGGAATAATCATTTCATCTGTTAGATCAAAAGGTTATGAAAATGCAACTGATATAATGAAGATGACTATAAAATCAGCACTAGTTGCTGTAGCTGGACTGGCCTTTGTATATGGTGGACTTATGTATCTTGGAACACAAACAAGTACTTTGTTTCCAGCAGATATAGCTAGAACTAAACTAGTTACAGAACTTGTTAAGTTAGACCTAGGAAGTATTGGTGCCGTTGTTCTTAGTTTATGTGTTGCTCTTGCATGCTTAACAACTGCTATAGGATTACTTGCAAGTGGAGCAGAATTCTTTGCTAATCTTTCAAATAATAAAATATCTTACAAAACTGCTGCTGTTGTTATGGCTGTTGTAAGTGGTGGAATAGCTACAAAGAATGTTGATGCTATAATTTCACTCGCAGGTCCTGTACTACAAATTTTATACCCAATTGTAATTGTTCTTATACTTATTACATTGCTTGGTGATAAAGTTAAAAACAATAAGGTTGTTGCTATAACAACCTACACAGCGCTATTTGTAAGTATTTTAGATACTATAAATGGTATATATCCAAATAGCATTGGATTCATTAAATCTATTCCTCTAGCCAGTGCAGGATTCGCATGGGCTGTACCTACTTTAATAGTTTTTGTAATTGCCAGCATTTCAATAAAATCAAAAGACGATGCTGTAAAAGTAGAATCAGAAGTAGCATAAATATATCAATAAAAAAACAACATTCTATTACTAGAATGTTGTTTTTTTATTGTATAAACAATTATTTTACAAGCTCTATTCCACAGCTTGCACCAATTCTTGAAGCTCCATTTTTTATCATATCTTGCATTTCCTCTTTAGTATGAATGCCTCCAGAAGCTTTAACTCCCATATCAAATCCAACGGTTTCTCTCATTAGCTTAACATCCTGTGCTGTTGCTCCGCCCTTTGAAAATCCAGTAGAAGTTTTCACATAACCTGCACCAGCTTCTTTAGCTAAAATGCATGCTCTAACTTTTTCCTCATCTGTTAATAAACATGTCTCTATAATTACTTTAACTAATTTATCTCCAGAAGCTTCCACAACTTTCTTAATTTCATCTCTTACATAATCATCATTTCCTGATTTAAGTTGTCCAATAGCAATAACCATATCCACTTCATCAGCGCCATCTTCAATAGCAACTTTTGTTTCATATACTTTAGAAGCTACAGAAGCTGCTCCTAGTGGGAAACCTACAACAACGCAAACATTAACATTTGAATCTTTCAATTGTTCATGCGCAAGCTTAGCCCAACTTGTATTAATACAAACTGAAGCAAAATCATAAGTTTTAGCCTCTTCAATAATTTTTAAAATATCCTTCTTCGTTGCCTCTGGTTTTAGTATTGTGTGGTCGATATACTTAGATATTTTCATTTCTTACAACTCCTTGTATTTTGTCTATACATTTATAATAGCACTTAATAGAACAAATGTAAAATAACATTTTTACATTTGTTCTATTGTTCCTTGCTTTATTGTCAGAAAAAGGCTACTGAGGAATATTCAGTAGCCCTTTTCTATTATTCTATAAGCAATAATTTAGCAGTGAATTCGTCTGTTACTAGTGTATTCGCTATTCTTGAACTTAATGCACCATGCAAAGCTTCAATTTTTCTTTCTCCACCTGCCACCAAAATAGTTCGTTCTTTGTTTTTCAATTCTTCCAGTTCTATTCCAACTATTCTACTATTTATTTTTTCATCACATATTTCACCCTTCTTGTTGAAGAACCTTGAGCATACATCACCAACTGCATTCTCCTGAATGCGCTTTATCTCCTCTTTATTAAAATAACCTAGTTTAAATAATAATGCATCATCTTTAACTGTACCTATGGAAAAAACAGCAATATTTGCTTGCTTACCCATTTCAATTATTTTATTTATATGACTATCTTTTTCTGTAATTGTTTTTAATTCTGGTGTATCAAATATAAGCGGCAATGGTAACGATCTTCCCTTCGCATGAAAGGCATTTGTAAACAATTTATTCACCTCTGGAGCATATGTATTAATATCAGTATGACTTAATCCTCCTTTAAGTTGTACAACTTGAACACCCTTTAATTTTTTTTCAACTAAATGCGTGGCTATAGCATACATAGTTGTTCCCCAGCTTATTCCAATAATATCGTCATCTTTAACAATACTATGTAAATACTCAGCTGCAGCACGCCCTATATGTTTTTTTATTTCATCATCATTATTTAATGGAGAATAGGCAACAATAGCATCATCCAAATTATACTTATTTTTTAGGGCTATTGATAAATCATCCGATATATCTGATGGATCATTAATTTGAATAGTAACATAACCTCTTTCCTTTGCATAATTCAATAACTTTGATACTGTAGGCCTAGAAATATTGAGTAGCTTTGCAATTTGATCTTGATTGTATTCTGATTGATAATACAATCTTGCAACATTTATACTTTGTCTATCTTTATCTTTTTCCATTTTTTAATCTCCCGTTATAATTAATATAGGACTTGTAATCTCTTCTCCGATTTCAAAAAATGCATTTAACAAAATGATACACTCGTCCCTCCCACTTCCTTAAGCATTATATTAATATCATACCATATCTTTCCTAAAATAATACTCAATTGTTGATATAACTATTATAAGTAGAAGTCGATTAAGCGAAATTAAGTATTTTTATTTTGCGTATAATAAATATCTTTATAGATATAATAATAATGGATAAATTATTAAATCACACAAAGGAGATATGAAATTATGATAAAAAACAAACCAGATGATAGACGCGATAATGTAGATAAAATACAACATAATATTAGTAATACTATTGAAAATTTTCATCTTACCCAGGAAGCTATTGAAAAAACAGATGATGGAAAAATGAAAAAAACACTAGAAGAAAAAAATGATAGAAGAGAAGATGCTATTAATGGTATGAAATCAGAAATGAGAGACGAGTCAATAGATAAAAGAAACGGGTATAGATAGATTCAAATTTAAGAAAATGGAATAGTTAATAACTAATTGCACTTTAAGGCAATTAGTTATTAACTGTCCCTATCTTATTATCTTTTTACCAAAGGAAATGCTATAACATCTTTAATTGAATAAGCTCCTGTTAAGAACATAATCATTCTATCAATACCAATTCCTAGTCCTCCTGCTGGTGGCATACCAGTATCAATAGCCACAGCAAATTCTTCATCCATTGGACTCGCTGTTTCAAGCCCAGCCCTTAGCTTATTTGCTTGTTCATGTAAAAGCACTCTCTGCCTTAGTGGATTATTAAGCTCCGAGTAAGCATTCCCAAGCTCAACTCCATAAGCAAAAGGTTCAAATCTTTCTATAAGTTCTGGACTGATTCTATGCACTTTGCAAAGTGGTGAAGATTCAGCCGGATAATCCATTACAAAAGTAGGTTGTATAAGCTTGCCCTCACTGTATCCTTCGAATAACTCTATAATAAGTTCCCCTTTTGACGCTTCTTGTATAACTAGGCCTACCTGCTGTTTTTCCACTAGTAAACCTTTTTCATTTATACTTTTGGCAATTTTTTCTCTTGACATGTGTTCTACGTCTATTCCGGTTTCCTCTTTTACTAAATCACACATAGTAGCTCTTCTCCAGGGTGCTTTAAAATCTATCTCTACACCATCACAAGAAACTTTTGTGCAGCCATTTATTTTATTAAAAACATACTCATAAAGATTTTCCATAAGTTGCATCATATCCTTATAATCTGCATACGCCATATAACATTCAAATAGAGTAAACTCTGGATAATGTGTTCTGTCAATCCCTTCATTTCTAAAGGATCTTCCAAGTGTATAAACTCTCTCAATTCCACCAACCATAAGTCTTTTTAAATAAAGCTCTGGAGATACATTCATATATACTTCAGAATCTATTGCATTTACAAATGTAACAAAAGGCTTTGCCTCTCCACCGCCATATTTGGTATCAAGAATTGGGGTTTCTACTTCAATAAACTCTTGCTTATCTAAAAATTCACGAATAGCACCCATTGCCTTTGAGCGTTTAATAAATCTTTCTTTTACTTCATTATTCATAATCATATCCAGTGAACGGTGTCTTTGTTTTAAGTCAGCATCTTGAATACCATGAAATTTTTCTGGAAGTGGTCTTATGGATTTTGATAACATTGTCACATTATTTGATCTTATTGTAATTTCTCCTGTTTTTGTTCTAAAAACAGTCCCCTCTACTCCAATTATGTCTCCGATATCAATAAGTTTCAAAAACTCGAATTTCTCCTCGCCCAAAACTGTTTTATTAAAATACGCTTGAATGTCCCCTTCTTGATCTCTTAATGTTAAAAATACTACTTTTCCCATTTTTCTCATAAGCATTATTCTTCCAGCTACAACAAAGGATTGATCTTCACTTATATTTTCAAAGTTATCTATGATAATTTTAGAATGTGTCATATTTTTAAAACTGTATGGATATGGATTTACACCTTGCTGCATCAGTTCATTTAATTTTTTAACTCTCTCAACAACAAATTCATTTGCATCTGACATAATAGTTTTTAAATTTTCAATATTAACATAATTTCTAAACATAATAATACCACCTTTTTTATTAATATTTTAATGCTTTCCAAGCCTGAAATTATAAAATTAATCATAATAATTAACGTACTTTCAGATTTTATAATTTTTTAAAATAAAAAAACTCTCACCCCCAAGACAATATAGTCTTGGGGACGAGAGTATCTATTTTCGTGGTACCACCCCAGTTTATCAATATGTCACCATATTGAACTTGTAAAGTACGGCATAAAGAATCCACTAAAGTGGCTTCATCAACGACTTTAAAATATCGCTAAATAATGCTTATACTATAGCTCTATAACGGGAGCTCCCGGCACAGTCTACCCCTAAAAATTAGGCTCAATGTGAAACTCAAAGGCCTTTTTCGATAATTAATTCTTCCTCCTTCTCAGCAAACGGGAGTTCTCTGTAAAAAAATCACTATATCTACTCTTCTCATCATCGTCTCTATACTTGTATATTTTCAGTATTCTATCATAAATATTTTTCAATGTCAACTATTCCAGTTATTGTAACCTTAATTTTTATGATCCGTTTATGATAATGTCTTACTATACCACATTTGATTATGTCCCAAATATGAAAACATTGTATAATAAACCTCATGACTAGAAATGAGGTGCTGATAATAAGAAAGGTGAATTTAACTATGGAAGAAATGGATAAGTACTCTACTATAAAAAAATTAATAGAAACAGATGGCAATAAAAAGCGAGCAGCTATCGCTCTCAATTGTTCAGTTAGGCATATTAACAGAATGATTAAGGGGTATAAAGAAAGTGGAAAAGGATTCTTTATTCATGGTAATCGAGGGCGAAAGCCTGCGCATGCCCTTGATGCTAATACAAAGCAGTTAATCCTAGATTTATACTGTACTAAATACTTTGAAGCTAATATTACCCACTTTTCCGAATTGCTAAAAAAGCACGAGAATATAACGGTTTCAGCTAGCACCATTCATTCTATCCTTATGCAGGATTTCATCCTGTCCCCTAAGGCGAATCGTGCTACAAGAAAAAGGATCAAGGCCGAATTAAAAGAACTGCAAAATTCAACTACTTCTATAAAAGAAATTGCTAAAATCCAAAGTTCCATAATTGCTGCCGAAGATGCACATCCTAGACGTCCAAGGTGTGCTTATGCAGGCGAAATGCTTCAAATGGATGCTTCTGTACATCTTTGGTTCGGTAACGAGAAAACTCAGCTGCATATCGCAGTAGATGATGCTACTGGCGCTATTGTGGGTTCTTATTTTGATCCACAAGAAACTTTAAATGGATATTATCATGTACTACACCAAGTACTTACTAACTATGGTATTCCCTACATGCTATTCACTGATAGACGTACTGTCTTTGGATATAAGCAAAAAAGTTCCCCTTCAGTTGAAGAGGACACATTTACACAGTTTAGCTACGCATGTAAACAATTGGGTATAGAAATTAAAACCAGTAGTGTTCCGCAAGCCAAGGGACGCGTAGAAAGAATGTTTCAGACGTTACAATCACGCCTCCCATTGGAAATGCGACTAGCTGGTATAAACACAATTGAGCAAGCAAACGAATTCTTAAACTCCTACATAAAAGAATTCAATGCTCAGTTTGCATTACCTGTTGATAATATCAAATCTGTCTTTGAAACGCAACCTGATATTGAAAAAATCAACTTAACACTTGCCGTATTGACCAGTAGGAAGGTAGATAACGGAAGTTGTATCAAATTTAAAAAGAATTATTATTTGCCTGTTGATTGCAATGGATATCCTGTACATTATCGCAAAGGAACAGTTGGAACGGTAATTCAATCATTTAATGGCGAGATTTTCTTGTGTGTAGATGAGAAAGTTTATGCGCTAGATTTATTACCTGGACATGAACTCTCCTCCAAAAACTTTGATTTAGCAGTTCCAAATACCCAACCTAGCAAACGCTACATACCACCAATGAGTCATCCTTGGAAACAAGATTCATTTGAGCGGTATTTAAAGAAACAGGCTCACCGTAACAATAATGTAGCATAGAAACACTAAAAATCTGTTCATTTTAGATCTTTGAAAAAGACAATCTTCAAAGGTTTATTAAGTGAACCCAAAACATACTTTGATAATAGATTAAGAAACTGACCAATGGAAGTCATAAATAATAAAATCAAATTAATAAAAAGAAATGGATTCTCATCCATTAGCTACGCTAATATAAATAGAAGGATTCATACACATTTTCAAAAATGACCTTTAAGCTTTAATGTATCAAAATTTAGAAGCCTACGGCTAAAAGATATTTAGAAAAGATTTTAGGAAAATTTCAAAGTAATTAAATAATCTTATAGCCACTTTGTGCAACATTCATTAAGTAACCAAAATTAATAAAAGCACCAGAAAAACTGGTGCTAATGTTTTAAATATTTGAGGACATTTTCAAAAATGCTTGACACTATTCCAGTTATTGTAACCTTAATTTTCCAGTTATTGTAACCTTAATTTATAAATAAACTGGCGAAATTGTATATGTACCACCAAATATTATTACTAAGCCGATTATATGCATTAAGTCTGAGTATAAAAATTTATCTAAAGAAAGTAATTTCAACATTGTAAGTATGCCTATAAAAAAATCATCTAGACTACCCCCTGCTCTATTATGGACAGATCTTTTAAATAAAAATGGTACTCCAAAGTCTCCTAAAGAGATAAATGATTTAATGGCTTCAGATACTATATTCCTTTACTTTTCCTCATCCCATTTAAAAAAAATCTAAGTCTCCCTCTTTTATTAGAACTACTTTGAATTTTATCTAAGTCCCCACCATCAATATGTTTCCTATATACTACTAAATCATTTTCTTTAATTTTATAATATATATACTTACCTATCATTTGAACTTTACAGACATTACAGTTCGTTAACTTAGTAACAGAAAATTCATTTACATCAAGGACATAAAGCATGTTTTCTACGTATTTAAGTTCCATATCAGTAACACCTTCGTAAGTAAAGAACATATGCTTATTAAAGATTCCTAATATTTTATTACACTGACTCATTTCATAAAGTTTTTCTCCCGTTTCCAAATCCTTAATTATTGTCAAATCAGAAGTACTATCCATATACACAATATATTTACTATAATAATAATATACATCCTTATAAAAAAGTTCTGCTACATCCTCTACTTTTCCAGCTCCAATATATAGTTTTCTTAATAAATCGTTTCCATAACAAGCATTTCCCGTTCTCTTATAATATATATAATCATTAAAATAATATAAATCTGAAATATTTCCCATAGATTCATATACAACCGAAATTTTTCCGCATTGTATTGGCATAGACTTTATATGATTTTTATAATTAGATTTCTCGCTATAATATATCATTCCCTTTTCAACACAATAAGCAGTATATGAAGTTAAATTTTTACATATTAAATGTGTACCTTTACCTTCTAAGTCACATTTATTTAACATAATTTTTCCATATTTCTTTATAGTATAAAATATTTCATTTTCTTTTATAAAAATATTTTCCACATTGTAATTGATTACCATATCTTCTTTACCACTGTATTTGCATATTTTGTATAATTTGTATTTTCGCAAAGGATCTATATAATAAATATACTCTTCTACTTCTACATAATTATTTATATTAACCCTATTATAAGCATGAAGTAAGTCCACTGAACTGTCTATATCAGTAATTTTTTTACCTATGTTTTCCAATTTATACCCCCGCCTCTAATCTTTAGCTTTTAATATTTAAATTAATTATTCATATTATATTAATCGTACACTTATGTATAAAACTTAATACCCAACATTTAAAAACAACATAAGAATGTATATGCATAAGATGTTTTGATGATTATAATATTGAGACTTTTCTCGCAATTTAGTTGCTTAACGTGTTATAATTCTATTAAAGCATTAGAAAATATTAATTTATGGAGGGATACTATTATGGTAGATAAATTACAAACCCCAGAAGAAAATATCCAATATGAAGGTAATAACATAATAAGGCTTTTTGTTTATGGTACGCTTATGAAAGGAAATAGCCATCATGATGAATTCTTATCAGGCGCCAGATTTGCAGGGCATTTTATAGCTGACGGTTTTCAATTATATGATTTCGGTAATTATCCGCTAATAATTCAAAATGAAATCGATAAAGTCCGCGGAGAGATGTATATTGTCGATAGTAATATATTAGACAAAATAGATATATCTGAAGTTAAAGGTAATTTATTTTCAAGAAAGTTAATTAGAGTTATTAATGATAATGATGAGGTTCAAGAAGCTTATGTCTATGTGTATAATAAAGATGTTTCAAAGAATGTTAAAGTTAGTCCAGACAACCCACCTAGGGAAGCGGTAAAAAGAAACGATTTTGTTTGGTATGCAAGCTATGGATCTAACCTAATTTATGAAAGATTGATAAGTTATATTAAAGGTGGAAAGTGTAAATTTAATGGAGTGAGTTATGAGGGTTGTAGAAATAAATCACTACCAAAGGATACTAGACCAGTAACTATTCCTTATAAAATGTATTATGGTAATGAAAGTTCTCCTTGGGGAAGTGGTGGAATTTCATTTTTAGATACTCAGAGCAGGGGTCAATCTTTAGGTAGAATGTACCTTATTACTGAAGAACAGTTTGAAGATATTTCAAAGCAAGAGGGAAGTGACGAAAATTGGTATAATCAGAGTCTTTCCTTAGGCGATTACAATGGTGTTGAAATTGTTACTATTACTAATAAAAATACAAGACCATCACACAACCCTTCTGATAATTATCTTGAAGTAGTCAGAATGGGGATAAAGGAAACCTACCCTGAAATGAGTGACTTTGAGGTAATGAAGTATTTAGTTGAATGTGGAATCGAAAAGAGATAGCTTCTGGCTATCTCTTTTCCTTTGAATATGGTTTCAGGCTGGCAATTCCAATGGCTTATCTAATACTTTTTCAATAAATGTCCTTACCAGTTTAGGATCAAATTGAATGCCTGCATTTTTTTGTAATTCCGCAATTGCAATTTCTTCTGATAGTGCACTTCGATAACTTCTCTCACTAGTCATTGCATCATAGGTATCTACTATGGTTATTATTCTTGCTACAAAAGGTATCTCCTGCCCTTTCAAGCCTTTTGGATATCCTTTTCCATCCCATCTTTCATGGTGATGCAATACGCACCTTGACATATCAGACATGTCATTTACTGTATTAAGAATTCTATAACCTATTTCAGGGTGACGCTTAATTTCATTCCATTCAGTATCTGTTAGTTTTCCTGGTTTATTAAGTATATTTTCATCTATAGCTATTTTTCCTATATCATGAAGTAATCCAATGCTTGTAAGTTCCTGAATCTCAGATTCATTCATTCTAAGAGCTTCTCCCATACGTTTACATAATACTGAAACTCTATGAGAATGTTCTTCTTCCCTTTTATTTTTTTCATGAAGTGTTTTAATAATAGCACTTATTGCTTTCCCTCTCATGCTTGGACTTTCAAAAAGTTTTTTCTTATACATATGATCTTCTGCTTTTTTTAATATTTCTTCGGTTATTTCTTCCTCGGTATTCTTAGTTTCATGACCAAATGAAATAGAAATATCAATAGATCCTACTTTTTCTTTTAATGCCAGATCATTTATGCGATTAATTATTTGCTCTGCTTGTAAAGCATCGGTTTTAGGTAATATAATAACAAATTCATCACCACCAAGTCTTGCAATAATATCATTAGTTCGACATCCAAGCTTTATTACTTCTGCAACTTTCTTAAGAAGCTCATCACCCATAATATGTCCAAAGGAATCATTAATAATCTTTAAACCATTAACATCACCCATAACAATGGTCAGAGGTAGGTTTCTTGCTGTATCAAGTCTATTTAACTCCTCCTCGTAAAATCTTCTATTGTATAGTCCTGTAAGCCGATCTTTGTAGCTTAGAAATTCTATTTTCTTTTGGTTTTTTCTTTCAGCTGTAACATCTCTGAATACCAAAACCGCCCCCTTAACATACCCATAATTGTCTTTTATATAAGAGACATTATAGGAAATCATTTTTCTCTTACATTCCTTTGTAATTAATATTTTGTATTCAACTTCCTCAAGTGATATCATACTTTCCAATACTTTTTTGACAGGATTATCACACTTTTGTTTTGTATCTTCATCTATAATATTAAATACTTCTTCAAATTTCACTACTTTTGTCTCTTCTTCTTTCCATCCTATTATTTTCTCCGCCGATTTATTGAACATTATAATATTACAATTAATATCTGTAACTATTACTCCTTCTCCAACAGATAATAGTGTTGTTTTTAACAATTCCTTCTCTTCCTCTATTGTCTTTTCTGCAATATGCCTTAGAGTTATATCCCTGATTATTGCAATAACTTCATTTTCTCTGCATTTCACTGCCCGAAGTTCATAATATCTATTGCCCTCAGGTGTATCAATATCATATTCAAAATTTTCCAAAGAATTATTTTCAAGAACTTTCTTGATTTTTTGAAAACTAGTTTCAGCTATTTTAGAAGGAAGCACATCCCAAATAGTTTTTCCTATGAACTCATGCTTTGAAATTTTCAACATGGAGTCATCCTTTGTTTGGCAATCTTTGAAAACGCCATTTCCATCCACAATAAAGATAATATCAGGAATAGCGCTTACTATTGCGCTATTTCGTTCTTCACTTTTTTTAAGATTTTCTTCACTTTCTATTAGTTGTTCATATTGACTTCTAAGTTCTTCTTCTATGGCAGATAGTTCATCAAATGAAGCCTCTATTTCTTCATTTGATGCTATTAACTCCTCTTTATTTTCACTTAATGCATCATTTACTTGTGATAATTCTCTAGTACGGGCAGCAACCTTTATTTTTAGAGTTAAATTCCATAACATTAAGATAACTATAACTGATATAACAACTACTATTAACCAAATATAACCTGTTAGTGTTTGATAGAGTGTTTTTTTTTCGTAAACACCTAGCCACGTGTCATAGTTCTTATCATCACCTATTATCATTGTTCTACTCAATTTTTTTTCATCAATGTATGGCTCTTTATTGCTAACTTCATTTTTTGAATTTACACTTTCTTTGTTATTAGCAAATACTGTTTTTGTGTAATTATTACCTAATAAAAAAATTAACATTACAGTAAATACTATAACAAATCCTTTATATATTGTCCTAATCATACCTTGCCCCCCTACATACATATTTACACTCATTTCCTGTTTTATTACAGAAATAATTCAATATTACTATATTCTACAAAATATACAAATTACCTTCAAGTAATCTATTTTTTTTAATATTTTCGACTTTTTATACTATTATTAAAAATCAATAGGGGGGTTAATTTAATTAAAATAAAATAAATATTGAAAAAAAGTGCTCCCGATATATTTTGCAGGGCTAGAATCCACCCTAAAATAAGCACCAATAGCCACTACTTCAGCCACTGATGCTCCCTTTAAATTTCAACTAATCACTTTATATATTAATATTGTTTAACTTAATAAAAAATACATTGCAAGGACTTAAGGAAGAGTTTGTTTTTATTTATTATCTATATATTTAATATTTTGATTTTTTGGCATAGATATATTCAATACTTTTAGTGTATTTTTATTTATGTACACTTCTGTTTCTGCTGAAATTTTAAGTGGCATATTGGATATATCCTTACCCTTTAGTACATCAACTGCCATGTTTCCTGCTTCATATCCTAGCTTATAATAATTAATTCCTACAGTAGCTAATGCTCCAGATTCCACTGAGCCTTTTTCAGACGCTATAACAGGTATTTTTGCCTCCAATGTGTTTTTTACTATTATAGGCATGGATGAGACTATTAACTGATCAGTTGGTGCATATAAAACATCTATTTTCGTAAGCAAGCTACTTATGGCACTATTAACCTCATTAGTATTTGTTACTCCGGAGGTAATAACTTCATATCCTTTAGCTGCCTTTTTTAGTTCGTTTACCTGTACTTCGGAATTCACTTCACTTGTATTATATAAAACTCCTATTCTTTTGACACTCGGCATCAATTGCTTTATTAACGCCAATTGTTTTTCCACTGGCAAATAATCTGAAGTACCTGAAACATTGGTTCCTGGCTTATTTAAAGATTTTACTATTCCAGCTTGTACCGGATCCGTAACAGCCGTAATTATTATTGGAATTTTTTTTGTAGCATTATATGCCCCCTGTGCTGAAGGGGTAGCGATAGCATAAATTAAATCCTTCTTTTGGGCTGCAAACTTTTTGCCAATAATTTGAGCTGTAGTTATATCTCCTTGGGCATTTTGATAATCAATCTTTATATTGTCCCCATCCTTATAACCCTTCTCCTCTAATGCTTTTATAAAGCCCTCACGGCTTTGATCTAGTGCAGTATATTCTACTATTTGACTTATACCTATATTTATAACTTTCTTCTTCTTATCCACCTTTGCACATCCTGTTAACATACATGTAATTATTACTGCGATAGCTACTATTTTTTTCATAATACTCTCTCCTTTATACTGCATATTCAAATTTTTTTAATATATTTTCTATTGTTAATTTTTTCTTCTCAGCTTGGTTTAAATCTAAAATAACTTCACCCTTGTGTAGCATTATTAGTCGGGTTCCATACTGGAGTGCATCCTTTAAATTATGAGTTATCATTATTGTAGTAATATTTTTTTCTCTTACAATCTTTTGAGTTAACCCCATTATCTCCTTAGATGTCTTCGGATCTAAGGCTGCAGTATGTTCATCTAGTAGCAATAACTTAGGAGTGGATAAACCTGCCATTATTAGTGATAATGCTTGCCGTTGCCCCCCGGATAAATACTTTACCTCCACATCCAAAAGTTTTTTTAGATCTAGTGATACTCCATTTAAAAGCTCTTCCAATTCCTTAGTTTTATATCTAAGGCAATTTTTCAAATTAATTAATTTCCCCTTATTCAAAGCCAGAGATAAATTTTCTCTAACGGTCATAGTTGGACATGTTCCTAAGGAGGGATTTTGAAAAACTCTACTTATATTTTCTGTTCTTTTATATTCAGGCATTTTAGTTAAATCATTTCCTTCAAGAAAAATATTGCCTGAAGTTTCTTTAACTAATCCAGAAATTATATTTAATAATGTGGACTTACCTGTTCCATTGCTACCAATTATTATTATAAATTCCCCTTGTTTAACCTCTAAATTAATGTGCTTAAATAACACATTTTCACCTAAATATGAATTATAAAAACTTTTTGATAAATCTTGTATTTTTAACATTTAGTAGCCTCCTTACAGTTTTAGTTGTTCCACTTTTCTTTCTAGCACCAATTGTTATAAATAAAATTATTACAAAAGATGTGACCATTTTTAAATCCATAGGCGTAAGTCCGATATTCATAGCTAAATATATGGTGATTTGGTAAATTAAAGTTCCTATAATCACACTACTTGTCTGTTTTATGAACTTTCCACTTTTAATAATAGATGCTCCAATGATTATAGAAGCAATACCTAAAACTAATGTACCTATACCCATAGATATATCTGAAAATCCTTGATATTGAGCCATCATACTTCCAGAAAAAGCTACAAGGCCATTAGATATCATAAGCCCAAATATCTTTATTTTTCCTATTTCTACTCCCAGTGATTTAATCATTTGTGGGTTATCCCCCACTCCTTTTAATGCATATCCCAATCCCGTTTTTAAAAACATATCAATGGTAATTTTAAATATTACAACAAAAATTAAAGCTACAATTAAAGGGTTAAAATCGAAAAATATATTTGTATCACTAAAAATAGGAATATTTGCTTTCCCCATAATCCGTAAATTTACAGAATATAAAATTCCCATTACTAAAATACCTGAAAGTAAATTTGATATTTTAAATTTAACATGCAGTATTCCTGTGAGTAACCCCGCTATACATCCTGCAACTAGAGCAAGCACTGAACCTAAAATAGGAGAAATTCCACTTTTTAAGGTTACAGCTATTATTGCTGCTCCCAAGGAAAAACTTCCATCAACTGATAAATCAGGGAAGTCTAAAATTTTATAACTTATATACACCCCCAATACCATAATTGATAAAATTAAACCTTGTACTAGTACTCCTGCTACAACTTCCATAAAAAAAACCTCCTTTTTAAAATTTAGGTAAGATATTTAAAATACAAAAAAGTCACATGGAAATCCATGTGACTTAGGATAATAATCAAAAAAGCCACATAGATAATCTATGTGGCTTTTTTCATATTACTAATGAAAAACTTACAATCATAGCCAACATAGATACAAATCATTTGATGCAAGCATCAATGGACCTGTACCTATGCTTAATTTGCAGGTACAAATCCTATCTAAATTGGCTAGTAAAGACAAATTGTGTTTTTTGATTTAATAAGTTTTTCATAATTAATCTCCCCTTAAAAAAATATTATATTTATAATACCACTACTTTTCTAAATAATCAAGCTTATTTTTCCTTAAGGAAAAAATACTACACGATTTTAAAATATTTTTATTATACTACTGAACGATTTTCATAATCATTATCCAATAAGTCTTCGTTTTTTTCTGTAATATATTCCTTGCATAGCAAGGCCCTAATGTATCCCCTGTCATTAGTGGTGGATTCTATATAAAAACCTCTTCCATAATAAAATCTAATAAGTGAAAACATTCTGGATGCAGTATGAAGATATAAAGATGTAATCCCGAGTTCTTTCATTGAGTTGTCAATTGCATTCATTAATATTTTCCCGATACCGTTATTTTGATGTGAGGCTGAAACGCCAAATCTACTTAAATAAGCAGTTCCATCAGGCTTGATTTCAATTCTCACACTGCCAATAACCTCTTCGTTATATAGAGCTACAAAAACTTCAGTAGTTTCTATAGCCTTTTTTACTTCCTCATAAGTTTCATTAAGAGGTGCAATAAGTTCTGTAATTGATGCATTTGCAGTATACATCTTAAAAGATTCTCCTGCGAGTATTCGTATTTCTTCAATGTCGCTAGTAAAAGCTTTTCTAACTTCAAAAGACATTTTTTCCATGGATCTACCTCCCCCATATCACATTATTTCTGTGAGTAATTATATATAATTTTTAATCAAAAAACAACATATTTTTCGTTAAGAACATGTTAAAACTTTTTTTATAAATCTATAACCTCTTCTGTGGTTAAGTCTTTTGTAAGAGCTCCATAACGGGTTGACAATATTTCAAATTTATTTGTACTAAAAGATGATTGTTACGATAAAGTCGCATTAGAAAAATGGTATAATTTTTCAATACAGCTTTTGTTTCTTCATATGAAGACGCACTTATTGGACATCCTGTCTATCGTAACCCTTCTGTAACCAAAACTTAATCTTATTTTAACTTCCTATTTTAAATATAATGTTAGAATGTATTTATATTAAGGTTATAAACTATTAAAAGCATTTAGTAACATAGCGTAACATATGCTTTTTATAATAAACTTATAATGGGAAGTGAGGATTATACAAATGAAAAAAATAAAGATTACTATTATTTCGTCAATTTCAATTATTGCTTTGGGAGTGGCTGTTTTTTGGGGATATATATATGTCAACACTAAAGAATGGGAGGCCATAGTATACCCTAATACTAAAATTGAGGATATAGATGTTTCAGGAAGAACCCTTGATGAATCAAAGAGGTTAATTACACAAAAATATGGAGATGCAATACTAAAAAAGAATATAACTATAAAAACATCTAATAAGGACTACAAATTGAACTATTCAAAATTAAATGCACGATACAATATTGAAGATATAGTAAAACAAGCCTTCGATTATGGGAAAAATTTAAATTTATTTGATAAATATAAAGTGATAAAGAACCCTACAGCCCATCAATATAATTTAAAATTTATTTATGATCCAGCGCCAATAAAGAAATTTATTTCTACCATAAAGAAGGAGATAGAAATTGGATCAAAAGATGCAAGTATTTCACTAATAAATGATAATTTTCAAATTATTCCCGATAAAAAAGGAATAAAACTTTTAGACGACAAACTAGAAAAAATTATACTGAGCAATGTAAATGGAAATATTAATTCTAAGGATATAGTTGAATCTGCACCAACGGAAAAAGTTTTAGCTAATATTACTAGTGATAAACTTGAAAATATTGATGCTAAGATTTCTTCTTTTAGTACAAGCTATACCTCTTCCGATTCTGCTAGGTCAACCAATATTGAGCTTTCTGCCAAAAGTATAAATAGTAAACTACTAATGCCTGGAGAAACCTTTAGTTTTAACAAAACTGTTGGAAATAGTTCAACTGACAGAGGATATAAATTAGCTCCAGTAATAGTGGGTAAAAAGTTAGAATTAGCTTCTGGTGGAGGAGTATGCCAAGTTTCAACTACTCTTTATAATGCTATATTAAGAGCTAACATCTCTTCTGTGGAAAGGTACAAGCATTCCTTACATTCTAGTTATATTGGTGTAGGTATGGATGCTACAATTGCTTACGGCATTCTGGATTATAGATTTAAGAATACGCATTCTTATCCTATATATATAGAAGCTATAACACAAAACAAAAATGTAACATTTAATGTTTACTCAAATTCAAGTCTTAACAATAAAAAATATGAAATCGTTAATGAAGTTGTAGGAAAGAATGTAAAGGTATTTAGGACTACCTATGAGAATAGTAAGTTACTATCAAAAGATTTGCTTTACACAGATAGCCTTACATAAGAAAGGTTAATATTATTTAAAACTCATGGGAATATAGGAACGTCTCTTAGAAGTTATATTTGCTATTTGTTTTTATGCTCCTTTTCTAACTTAGAGAATGTGTAAGATATTATTAATGCAATTACCCCTACTATCATAAATACTAGTGTCTTAATTATAAAGTTGAATGAATAGAAATCTACCAGCATCAATTTAGCACAAGTTATAAGTGATAATATTAAACCGTATTTTCTAAGTTTAGAATTATTTATCTTAAATCCTAAAAATACACTACCTAAAGCAACTAACATCAGTGATGTACTAATCAGTAATTGTTTAAATTCATACACTGCGTCCACCATAAAACTTAATCTCACTACTATATAAGTTGATAATAATGCATAGATTAGTTCTTTATTGTGTCCTAATCTCTTAGTATCTATATAATCTTCAGTGAACATAGATACTAAAATGAACACTATAAGAGCAGTGGTTAAATAAAACTCTGTATTCCCAAATAAGCCTGAAATTATACAGGCTAAAGTTACAATACATAAGCTTATATAATTCATTATTTTTATGTTATCATGCCTTAATATAGCAACTTTGTTCATTATAACTGTGTATATAATACATATGCTAAGGACTATAAATGACTCTAAATTATTCAGCACGTCTATATTTATTATCCGATTTAATACCCAACCTGCTATAGTTAACAGGTAAAAATATTTAAATGCTATAATTACTAGATTATTTTTAAACTCTTTACTACAATACAGTATTGATGCAAATAATACTATATATATTATACTAATAGACCTATCTATATTAAACAAGTAACTTAATATACTAATGAATACTAATCCTATTAAAGTAGATTTTAAAAAAATATTTTTATCTTTTAACCATGCCATTAGTGTACTTAAAACTAGAATGGATATTGCAATTATTGTAACTGTGGTATATTTATCACCCCACATTAAGTTTATTCTTAAAAGTATGGCTAAACAAGTTAACATAAAACCTACATAACCTGTCCATTTTGATGTATTTTTTACTCTTAAAAGTATTACAATTCCAATAATACAGTAGGCAACTAGAGGTGTGTACCAGATGGCTGAGTTCCAATATTTTCCTGATATTACCAGTGGATATATTATAAAATACAGTAGTAGCCCTACAGAGTTAAGTGTGCTTTCTTTTTCTTTGCAAGTCAGCATAAATTGCACACTATATATAACCGTGATTGTTATTAAAAGCAATATTAGAACATCCTCATCAAAACTCACACCAATTATAAGAGTAGAGAATAAAGCCAGCATTGATGTGTATAATTCAAATGATATGTTTATATCTTTGTTTTTTATTGCTTGCAGTGGAAAATATATATTTAGTATATTTATAATTACGAGTATTGTAACTATAATGTAGGACTGCTGCATCGATATCTTACCTACAGGAACTAAGCATATATATGCTCCTATTAAAGTTACGATTCTAAGCAAATTTGATTCCTTTTTATAACTTAAATATATTGCCCCACCAGTTATAATTGCGGTGATAACTAATGCAAATATACCTGTAAGATTGTTTAATACTAAGTAGTTTATTATTACTGCTGTATATAAACCAGATATTCCCAGTGCCGTTATGCCTTTTGAGAACTTGTAATTTTTCTTACTAAAATATAATTCCCCAACTAATAGGATTAATGTAGATATTACAAACAGGGTTGCTCCCTTCATCTCTTTTGACATAAAGTTTACATAAACATATCTGCCAAATGTAGAAAGAGATATCAAAATTAAAATTATACCCACTAAGTTTAAAGCTCCTACCCCTAGTTTTAGTCCATTCCATCCTATTTTCTTAACTGTAGTATGGTTTACAATTGGCAGGCTCTCAGATAAAGGATTATTACTAGATTCCTGCACGTCAGTGGACTTACTAATTTTTGTTTCCAGATGAACTAGTTTACTTTCTAAATTACTCGCCAATTGGAATAAATTAGATATTTTCGGAGTTAACCCTAACTTTTAGTCGCATTTGTACTTTCCAGTTCGCTTATTCTATTTCTTAGCAGAGCAAATTCATTTCTAGTTTTATCTACTATACTGCAACTACTAACCGCAAGTTTGTCTAATAGTTGTTTATTTTCTAGGTATACTACCTCTTTTTCTTTTCTTTCTACTGTTTCTAAGTCTAACAATATAAGACGGATTTCTTTATTTATCTCATCCTGTAACCTTAGATACTCATCAATACTCTTCATTTACAATCCCCCTGACATGTTATTTGTAAAATATATAATAAAATACCATTATATCCTTATTTAATTATAACACCTTTGCGGAACTAGTGAAAGCACATGGTATTTATCAACATTTACCAAGTGCGATATGCCCGTTACTATGGAGATTCCTGCAATATACTTCAACAACAAAAAACTACCGAATTACTTCAGCAGTTTCTCTACATACTCATTTGGAATTTTATCGAACCTTTTGGTTAATTGCTTAATTAGCATTTCCGTTTTATCTTCTGCTTTTACAATATTTTTAACTTATTGATTTAACTTTTTATAATTTACTTCTTTAAAGCTATTTATCACTAAATCCGCCATGGAAATATTTTGGCTTCCTGTAGCATCGCTATCTATTCCTACACACTTCATACCTGCTTTTTTAGCTGCAAGAACCCCATTATGGGAATCCTCAATAACTACACAATTTTCAGGGCTTACCCCCAGTTTCTCTGAAGCAAAAAGAAATATATCTGGTTCAGGCTTGCTTCTCTTTACATAGTCGCCGGTAACAAAAACTTCAAAGTATTCTTCTATTTGAAATTTCTTTGCTATAGCCTCAATTACATTTAGTGGTGATGATGATGCAATTGCTAGCTTTATTCCATTCTCATGCAAGTCTTCTATTAGCTCTTCCACCCCCTCAATAAGGGTTATCTCGCATTCATCTGAATTAAGGTATTTAAAATATGTACTTCTATCATATTCAATTAACTCCTCGAGTGTTTGATTAAGCTTATATTTATTTTTTAAAGCTTCCCACATATAATGAGATGTCGCTCCTACAAAAGAGTGATGCTCATCTCCTGTAACCTCTATACCTAATTTTTTAAAAGTCTCATCATCCAGTTTCATATGTATAGGTTCACTATCGATAATTACTCCATCCATATCAAAGATAACTGCTTTTAACATAAAATCACCATCCTGTTATTTTCTATTATACCTTATCCTATAGCTTCTAATACTCCAAATATAAAAAGTGAGAAGCTAATATAATTAACGGGTTCTGTTTTGAAGTACTTTTACTAAAATATCATTATATTAGCAGTTAATAATCTATTTACTCATTCCATTAACTATCCCTTTTATTGCATCAATTACTACCTGGGGCTTATCCTTCTGTATAAAATGACCACACTCCTCAACAATAATATGTTTACTATAATCTGATAAGGTTACTAAGTCTCCTTGATATTTTAACCAGGCCTCTTCTGTAAGAGCAGCAGAGGTTTCACCTTTATGGTCAGCGGTAAGGACAATTATTGGAATATTCCTTAATGCATCCTTTTCTCTTATTTCACTTACTTGTTTAGCACTAATTAGTAATTCATCAAAAGTTTGTTCTGTACCAATCGATTGGCTTTTCACAATTTCTATTTCTTTTGAAGAAGAACGTTTCACCCTATCTTCAAATTGATTTTCATGTGAACAATCAACAAATACAATACCAGACACTTCTTTAGGGTATGTACCTGCGAATAATCTTGCATTATAGCCTCCAATTGAATGCGCAACTATAATATAAGGGGCTTTAACCTTTGCTTTATTTAAAACAGTATGTAACTCGTGAACTTGGTCTAAGCTGCTTCTTGGTAAATCACCTGTATCACTATTTCCGAGACCTGCTCTATCATAAGAAAATGTTCTTGTATTTTTTGATATTTGATTTTGAACTACCTCCCAGTCAAAATGAGTACACCCTAGCCCTGATTCAAATACGACAGTTGGATCCCCTTTCCCATAACAATTCACATATAGCCTCGGCAATTTTGTTTCTTTTATTTTTATAAACATAGAATCCCCCTTTAGATATATTTTATCCATGTGATGCGTTAGTATTAATTTATGTGTATTATTAATAATAGGTATGCCTCTTATCAGAGTATATAAAATTAAAACTTATATACTATTCATTAAATCGCCACATTGCCATATTACCATTTTTATATAAAATAGTATATATTTGTTTTAAATTCCGTATTATTTAGTTGTTAAAGAACATTATTCATATTTTGAAATTCATTAGTTAAGACATATTTTCCTCATATTGTATACCTTCTTTAATATTATTTTAGCATAAATATTATCCTTTGAAATCGCGTACAAAATCACTTGTTAAATTCAAATACATATTAATAAAAATATATATGAAGATAGTTGTACCAAAAAAATAACGCTATGTTAAAATCATAGTGTTATTTTGAGTGAGAATGAATGATATTTTTTCAATAGAACCTTAAAATGGACCTCGTTATTAATATAATAACTCCGCTTTTATTAATTAAATTCCATCTTCAGTTTTAATATACTTTACCCCAGTTGTTTTAATCTTTTTAAATAAACACGTTGAATTTATACTTGAATTTACTACCACCTTAGCTAATTCTTTTATAGATGTAGTATCATCTTGGAATTTAGCTTCAATTAATGAAACTAAATTACACCCTGCTATAACTTCCATGTTGTCTTTATCATTAGCAATTAAAGCAGCCATTTTAAAAGGGGTTCCACCCGTTATATCGCAAAAGAATAATATAGATGTACTTAAGTTTTTGTTTATTATGGTGTTAAATTTTACTCTTAATGTTTCATCTGTAATCCCTGCGCCAATTGTAAAGGACCGCTTAGTATCATTACTGATACAGGAAGCAAAAAAGCATATTCCGCTTATAGCTATGTGAAGAAAATATAACCCTTCCAAACACCAAGTAATAACATTAATTAGTTGAAGTATGTCTAATCCATCCTTGAATTTATTCTTTTCTATTCTTCCAAGTAAATTATTAATACCATTATTGGACTCAGTGGTATTTTTTCCAATTAGCTCTGCTGCCACTTCTTCATCATCTTCATAAAAGGTCTTAATAATAAAACGGTATCAATATTCATGTCGCTCTAGTAGTTTGCATTTTAATTTTGAAGAGTGTAAAAACATTTCAAAAAAATCTGTTTCTATATCAGCAATTTCCATTTCTGCTATTTCCCTCATAAAAGTAAATACATAATTATATAGGTATAAATAAAACTCCTTTTTATTATTAAAATAATGAAATAATAGAGATTTAGAAATACCTGCTTCTTTCGCTATTTCAGACATAGGGGATTTTTTATAGCTATTTTCAGAAAAAAACCTATACCCAGCATTTAAAATTGTATTCTGTTTCTGCTTAGGCAAATTATAAAATTTATCATTCAAGTGGCTCCTCCTCTCGTTGACCGTATCGGTTAATATAATTGTAACTCTATTGACCGATTTGGAGAAGACGCATTTTCAAAAATTCTTCATGTTAATATAATTGATTGAGCTTAAATTATTATAAAAGTAATTGCATATAGCAATTACTTCTAATAAATTTCATTTAAAAATGTACCTAAAACATGAAAAAAGTTGTTTGTACAGAAATTAAAATTACTATTAGCAGTTAGTTTATATTGCATAATGACATAATGTTTTTTTATTGATAAAATAGATGCATATGGCAAGGAGGCATCATAGATGGATGATTTAGATATTAAGATAATAAATATTATTAGTAATAATGCAAGAGTATCACATGAAGAAATAAGCAGAATTCTACATATCTCAAGGCAAGCAATTCATCAAAGAATAAAAAAACTAGAAGATAGTGGAGTAATAAAAGGTTATAAAAGTATTATTGATTGGGCTAAATTAGGTGAAGATACCAAAGCATATATATATGTAAGAGTAAACATGTCAAATTACAAAGAGGATATACAAGAATATATTAATATCAATATACCTAATGTATTTATAGAAGAATGTCAAAGAATACATGGGGATTGGTGTATTGTAATTAAAGTTCGAGCAAAGTCTACATCAGATATTACAAATTTCATTGACCAATTATGGAAAGTAAAATCTACTATAGATACGGCTACTACATTTATTTTATCAACAGTAATAGAAGATAATATAAAATAATAATTAAATTAAGGGGTGATAATGGATGAAATTTAATAAAATAGTGTGTATTGATAAGGCCGGATTGGACCCTTGGGCAATTGAAGAATTAAAGAAATATTCTAAAAATCCAGTTGAGATATTTGATGATTATCCACAAAATAATGACGAAATTATATCAAGAATTAAAGATGCTGATTGTGTGCTTGTATCTTGGAATACACAGATAGATAAAGAGGTAATTGAAAAATGTAATCATATCAAGTATATTGGAATGTGCTGTAGTCTTTACGATGAAATTTCAGCTAATGTTGATATTAAAACTGCTAGAGAGAGCAATATTGATGTTCGCGGAGTTAGAGACTATGGAGATGAGGGATTAGTTGAATTCATTATTAGTGAATTAATAAGGCTAATAAAGGGTTTAGGAGAATGCCAGTGGAAAGATGAGCCTATGGAGTTAACACAAAAGAAAATTGGAATAATTGGGATGGGAACAACAGGGAGAATGTTGGCCAAAAGAGCATCTGCCTTCGGAATGAAAGTTTATTACTTCAGTAGAAATAGAAAATTAGATATTGAAAAGGAAGGAATAGAATATCTTTCACTAAATGAGTTATTGAGTACAACAGAAATTATATCTATTCATTTGCCTAAAAATACAATGATACTAGGAAAAGATGAATTCTCTTTATTTGGTAAAGGCAAAATACTAGTTAACACTTCCTTAGATCTTCCATTTGATGTGCCAGCATTCTTGGAGTGGATACAAATCGAAGGGAATTTTGCTATATACGATGAAGATGGTGTAGGAAGGTACCAACAAGAGTTTCAGAAATATCCTAATATAATTTTATCTAAAAAAGTAGCAGGTTGGACAAAAGAAGCAAGGCAAAGATTATCTAGTAAAGTCCTACAAAACATTGAAGAGTTTTTAGGGTATCTGTAGTCTTTCAAATACAGAGAAATCAGCTAACCCATTAATTTTCCTAATGGATTAGCTAATTTCTCTGCAGCAAAAGGAGCTGGGTCGTAAACTCTACCGCATACAATAATATCTGCTTTGTTCGATCTTCTTACTTTGATATATCTGGAAAATTATAAATTCAATACATCCTTTACTGTATATAAACCAGGTTCTTTTCCATAAATAAAAGAAGCTGCTTCGCATGCCCCCTCAGCAAAGCATTCCCAATTGTGAGCATGGTGCGTAATTTCCAACCGTTCACCTTGAAGGCCAAAGAGCACAGTATGACTGCTAGAGATATCTCCTGCACGAATGGAATGATAGCCTATAGCCCCCGGGACCCTGGCGCCTTCACCCTGTCTTCCATGAACTGCAATTTCCTTTAGCGATTTATCAAGAGCTTTTGCAATAACTTCACCCATTTCTTTTGAGGTTCCACTAGGCGCATCTTTTTTATTTCTATCATGCATTTCTATAATTTCGATATCAGCTGTATTACCAATGGCATTTGCTGCAATTTCTAGTAAGGAATACATAAGATTTACCACCCTTGACGTATTAGCAGCATATACTATTGGGATTTCTTTGGAAATTTCCTTTATTCTATCTAGCTGTTCTACAGAAAATCCAGTAGTTCCACAGACCACAGCTTTTTTTGATATCAATGAACTTTCAAATACCGACATAGAGGTGGCTGGATTACTATAGTCAATAATTACATCACATTCATCAATTACATTTTCAAGTTCCTCCACAACTTTCGAAGAAGTAGTTTCTCCAAGGTTACACACAATCCCCAAATCTTTATTGATGTATTCTCTTCCCTTTGGACCAATTCCATAAAGAAGTTTCATATCAGCTCTTGAACTTGCTACCTTTACGATGAGTTTACCCATTTTACCTTTAGGACCAACTACGATAAGGTTCATAGTACATACCTCTCCTCTCTCTAACATAAATACTAAAAGTTAAAATTCCAACTTGGTTTTTAATATTTAATAAATTTATTTTAATACTTTTTCATAACAGCAAAACGGCTTTTCTTTCCCTAGGTAACTCATTTCTCCAACAAGCTTATATCCACATCTTATAAATAACGCGTTCATATTTGGATTTTTTGAATAAGTATCTGTTTTTAAATATCTTAAATTGTTCTTTAAAGCTAATTCATCAGTAAACTTCATTAATTCCGTACCAATTCCATTTCTTCTGTACGCCGGAGAAACTGACATTCTATGGACAACCATAGCGACTTCATTTAATGTCCAATTTAATTCATTATACTCAACAGGCTCTACCTTATTAATACATGTAAAACCAGCTATTTTCCCTTCTCTTTCTATCACAAATAAGTGCTCTTTTTGTATATCATTTATAAAATCTTTTTCTTGAGGGTAATTTTCATCCCATTGGCTGTTGTTATAAGATCGCATCTCAACAATAGTTTGCTTTATAATTCCCATAATATCTTTTAAATCTTCTAAAATCGCTTTTCTTATTATAATAATCACTCCTAATTTTTTCAACTTGCTCTATATGTTCTAGTCTATTGTTTTTATTATATTATAAACCATCTTTCTTCACCTATCTATACTTTAATTATTCTTATTTAATACTTCTAATAGTTTTTTAGAATAACTGCTATAAAGCAAATACTTAAAAGGTTGTAAGTGATTTTTTAAAATTCCAATTGTTATTTTTGTACTAAGAAATTTAAAACTCCAGCGCTTATAGCCCCTAATGATAGGATTGTAAATAATCAGAGTTTTAAAAGATTATAGATACATTTGTGGAAATTACAGTAATACTTTAATAATTAGGGAAAAGTTTATTGGCTTGTCTATTTACGACAAGCCAATTTTATATTCTTTTACCCTCAATATTGCTAACGTAGCCATATATTTCAGTAGTTTTTATATATTCCAATCATCACAACAAAATTTCCTTATAACTAATCTATCTGTTTCTAAAAACAACATTACATCTCTCCTTTTAATTCACATTTTCTTACTAATCTAATTTAGCCCACAATAAAATTATAAGTATAGATTAAAATTACCACAACTGAAGGAATAATTATAATTGTTTTTTCTAAAATTAGTTATTCATAGGGTTTGCACCTGAAGCTTGAGAGCAACCACCAGATGTGGTCTTTTAGCACCACAATAGGCTGTAAGTATTATCCAGTAATATGGGCAAAATAAAACTGGATGATAAACATGCCCTAGGGAATTTACATATGCGGATATAAGAAGCTTTTCAATTTGATAAGGAGGCAGCTAATTAAAAGATATTAAACCATGGAGGGGATAAAATGAGTTTTAAGATTATTGCAGACTATCATACTCATATTAATATCGCAAAGGGACATATTCCCTTATTTAATATTATTTTCGGAGAACATGCAAAAGGAAGTATTGAATCAAATGTTAAAGTTGGAATAAAAAGAGGATTAAAAGAAATTGCCATAACAGACCATGCTTATAACCATATTACCTTCGGGATGAAACTAAATCAATATGAAAAATTACGTAAATTAATTGATGATCTTAATAAGAGTTCATTATTGAAGGAGAATGACTTTAAGCTTCTTCTTGGCGTAGAATATAATATTAAAATACATAAATTATCATATTTAGGATAAATTACTCGCGTAAACAATATACCATAAAATAATTAAAGAGTATCTATAATCCTTAATTATTTTTTAATAGGTAAGACAATTTATTATAATTTTTTTCTGTTTTTATAATATAAAGAATATTAATAATTATTATCACTTGACAATTAATATCATTAGAGTTATTATAATACCATAATAAACTTTACTATTAGGAGGAATTAATTATGAAATTTGAATTACCAAAACTATCTTATGAATACAGTTCACTTGAACCTTATATAGATGCTCAAACAATGGAAATACATCACAGTAAACATCACCAGGCTTATGTAAATAACTTAAATGCAGCTTTAGATAAATATCCAGAGCTTTATGATAAAGGCTTAGAATGGTTATTAAAAAATCTAGAGGAGATTCCATCTGATATACGAATGGCTGTTAGAAATAATGGAGGAGGGCACCTTAATCACAGTATGTTTTGGAATGTTATGTCACCAGGTAAAATGGGCACACCAAAATCAGAACTAAGCAAAGCTATTGATGAAAAATTTGGAAGTTTCCAAGTATTTAAAGATGATTTTGCAAAAGCAGCAACAACTAGATTCGGAAGTGGTTGGGCCTTTCTTGTAATAAATAAAAACAAAGAACTTGAAGTTATTTCAACACCAAACCAAGATAATCCAATTACTGAAGGATTTATACCTATCTTAGGATTAGATGTTTGGGAACATGCATATTATTTGAAATTCCAAAACAGACGTCCTGACTATATTTCTGAGTGGTGGAACGTAGTTAATTGGGACTATGTATCAGAACTATATCTAAATGCTATAAAATAAAAATAAAAAGCAAGGTTGTGAGTGATTAAATCTCACACAACCCTGCTTTTTATTTTGTCTTTATAATCTTTTAAACATTGTAACCAATGGAGATACGTTTATGGTCTAAATTGAGATTTCTACCAATTAGTCTATTTTTTAGCTTGACTTAAAGCATCCTTAACTGCATTAATAATTCCTTCACTGCTATATGTCGCCCCAGAAATTGTGTCTACAGTAGCTGATTGAGCTGAAATTATTTCAGCTACTATTTCACCTTCAACCCTGCTATAAAATTTTGGCGTGTCTTGATTTGATACTGTTTCAACATTAGTAATTTTATTATCTTTTACTGTAACTGCAATTTCAGTTGTACCGCCTTTAAACCCAGTACCATCTCCTGTATATGTTCCATTGGTATAATTGCTCTGATTTATTGTAGTTGAACTAGCACTTTCATTTGCATTATTAGTACTTGATTCCTTTGAACTATCAGTTGTACTTGTTGAAGCATCACTAACCTCTGAAGTTGTTATATCCTCATATTTTTGAGAGGTATTATTTATACTAGAACTTACAGAAGTACTAGTTTGTTTTGTTAATTTACTTTGAGCTAATGCCGCTGCTCCTAAATTGTTAAGGTTATAAAGTCCTACCATAGCAGCTATTGCTACAGAACTAGCCAGTTCAGGATTTACATTTTCACCAAAAACATTTAACTGAGTATTTTTCCTAGGGCATGCCTCGATACACTTTAAACAGTTAATACAATCTCCACCACGTATACTTTCAACTTTATAAAGCGATAGTCCCATTGAACAATTATTTGTACATAATCTGCACTTTCCGCATTTATCAGTGGGCTTTTTAATTTTTAATATACCTATGCTAGAAAATATATTAAAAACAGCTCCTAAGGGGCATAAATACCTACAGAAAAATCTTTCTATAAAGAAAGCTCCTATTGTTATTAGAACTAATAGTATAAATCCAATAGTATAATCAGATAGTACCTGGGGGAAATTCGTTATTTGCGCAAAAGCATCCCAAGGACTAGTCGTTTCTAGAACTTTACTTCCCATACTCCATACAATAACTACAAGTAATATTAGAACCAAATATTTTGCGTATTTTAATACAGCATCCACTTTCTCATTTACTTTAAAATTAATCTTAAATACATTTTTAGACAATAAATGGAGCAAATCATTATAGGTTCCAAAAGCACAAACCCAGCCACAGAAAAACCTACCAAGTACAATGGTTATAATTATAACTGTTGTGAACTCAACTAAACTAGGGAAAGCTTGAAGGAAATTAAAATTACCTTTAATAATCATTTGATATATACTTTTAAATCCTGAAAATGCTAATATAAATAATCCCGGTGATAAAACAAATAAAATCAATTGTATTATTAGCCTGAATATTTGTATTTTCTTTATCTTTTTTTTCATTTTTACATCTCCTCCCAACTCCTGTTTTACATGCAAATTCATCATTAGCAAGTGTAAACTTTCCTCTTATTCCCGTAATATACAAACATCAATTTATTTAGTTTCTATGTTTTAATTATATCTACCGTAAATGTCAGTGAAGTGTCAACCTAATGTTTATTTTGTGTGTTTTTTATAAATTTTTAAAGTACCACTAAAGCAACTAGGGCCTAAAAAATATCAAAACAAAAGTGGTGCTGGCTTAATTATAACTGGCATTACTTATATTGAAAATGGCAATGACATGCTGGACGCACAAGAAAGACCTAGATTAATTTACATTAACCTAGGTCTAAGTTTTATCTTATTAATTGAACTTTTCTAATATCCTCAATGAAGGATTTTCGCTAGTTAAATTTTCATGTTCTATAATGCTTTAAGTGCCACTGTGTTTAATAAACTCCATGGTTTATTGAAGTGTGGCTGGAAGAAGAAATCTGTCATTGCCAATTCTTCTATGGTCATATTATTTTGTATTACCACAGATAAAGTATTCATATGCTGAGTCAAGTCCTCCTCAGATATTATTTGTCCTCCAAGTATTCTCCTTGTATTTTTTTCATATACGAGCTTTAACATAGCTTCACTAAAGGTTGGCATAAACTCTGGTCTATTATTCTCATTTATAGTTACGCAGCCTATATCCATAGATGTAGTATGTTTTGCTACCTCCTCAGTAAGACCAGTGGATGCAATGCACTTGTCATATATCTTTATTCCTGAGGTTCCTTGGGTACCCATATACTTAAGAGTTGGCTCAACTAAATTTTTAGCTACAAGAGTCCCCATTCTAACTGCATTTGTTGCTAGTGGTATATATCTCTTATCCCTTGCTGGGTTATATTCTACCACACAACAATCCCCTGCTGCATATACTCCCTCAGCACTAGTTCTCATATACTCATCTATTATTATTGCTCCATTTGGAAGAGCGTCTAATTTATCCTTAACAATCATTGTATTTGGTACAAATCCTATACAAAGTACAACTAAATCTGCTTCTATAGTGTTTTTATCAGTAACGACTTTAGCTATTTTTCCATCTTCTCCTTCAAATTTTTGAACCTTTTCCCCTAATATTAGGTTTATTCCGTGGCCCTTAAATTCTCCTTCTGCTATATCTGTAAACTCTTTATCAAGGTACTTACTCATTATTCTATCTTCTGCATCAATTAAAGTTACATTCTTACCCTTTATTTCAAAAGCTTCAGCTAGTTCCACTCCTATATATCCTGCGCCTATAATTACTACATTCTTAGCTTCATTAGATTTTTCTATAATTGTCTTAGCATGATCATAGTTCTTGCAAAGTAATATATTTTCAAGGTTCTTACCTTCAAAATTAGGAACTATTGGCCATGATCCTAAGGTAAGAACTATTTTATCATATTTTTCCTTTACTATCTCATTATTTTTTAAGTTCTTAGCTGTAATAGTTTTCCCTTCTATATCTATATCCGTTACATCATAACTCATTCTCATATTTATTCCATTTTTTCTCAAGTTTTCTACAGAATTATAAAATAATTTTTCTGGTTCATTAACTATACCTGAAACGCTTAAAGCTATACCACAGGAAAGAAAGGATACATTATCATTCCTTTCATAGACAGTGATTTCACTATCTGGATAAAGCTCCCTTGCGTTTACTACAACTGCTGTGCCTGCATGAGTACATCCTACAACTGCAATTTTCATATATATTGGCCTCCCTTAATTTTTAATTTTTCACAAAAGACAATTTTTATTAAATTATTATTTTTATTTAATGATATTATTTATCACTTAATATTGATTACTTATAATATAACCCTATTTTCCTGTTTTTTCAATATTGATTTTAGCCCCTATACTCAAATAAGATTTACTATACCCATGTTTGCTTTAATACTAACAAAATTTCGCAAAGATTCGATGATAATAAAAAAATAACACCCTTATCAATCCGGTGTTATTTGGAAATATCTAATATTAAAATGCTTTTAACAAAAAATTCACTTGTAAATAGTCATCTCACATAAAGTTCACATATTAATTTGATACTTGTGCTACAATTTTCATCTATAATTTTAATTATAAAGATACAGTTTTATCCACTTTAATTCACCCTTAAATATGAGTAACTTTATAGCGAACTAATTTGCAAATTTTTCACGACCTCAGTTATTGTAGTTTAGAACTGGAGGTTTTTATTTTCTAATGCTAACTAAAAACAATAAATTATAATGGAGGTACAGCTTAATGCAAAGCAAGTTCGGACAGCTTTATGATATGTACTATGATTGTGTGTACACGTATATTTTTGTTTTTGTAAAAAATAAATGGAATGCAGAAGATATAACCGCTACTGTATTCACTGAAATATTTGAAAACAAGGATAAAATCACTGAGGTAAAAGCAAGTAAAAATTGGATTTTTTGTATAGCACATAATAATATTATAGATTTTTATAGAAAAAACAATAAAATACTTCCCAGTGAAAACTTTTTAGATAACGTTTACCTCCAACCATTCAGCAAGATAGTGTAACAATGACAATGGCTCAAAATTTAGTTTTATACACTTAATTTTAAGCCAGTCAATTCTATTTATATTTTTTTTGTTTTGATTTGTCAAAAATAATTATTAGCACAAGACCTAAGATTATAATAATAAGTAATACCAAATTGATTACTGAAAATTGAATTTTATTTATATGAATTCCTTCCCGAATAATTGAAGCAGGTACTGTCTTTAGTCTCTGGAAACCATAAAGTGCCATGGCATAAATTGTACAAATAAACAAATTAGCAGTGGTAAATACACCACTTAGTTTGAGTTGTTTTCTTCTTGGAATTAAGCTTAAAATTACAGATAAAAGGATGAAGGTTACAAAAAATATGTAACCTATATTTATCCGCATTTCAAGCCATTCACTTTTAAAACTGGTAATTGCAATTACCAGTGCCCATAAAAAACTATTATAAATAATATTTAAATATTTCATATAACACCGTAAGTTTCAATTATTTAGCAAGACGAAAAGTAACTGTTACTACTTTCCCATCTTCTGGTAACACATCTTCATCTCCATAGAATTTAACAACTTTGTTTTGTGTAGTTCCAGTTGGATATGTTGCATCACTTGTAATACCTGTTGCACAGCTATCTAAACAAAGTACACATCCAGTATTGTTTTTCTTAGCACTTTCAAGGTTTCCACCAAAACGTAAATCCATTGGTTTCTCTACGCTTGCTTTGATAATATCCGCAAAGGGAATTTCTTTATCTTGTCCTTCCCAAGTTACTACGGCATTTAACTTATCTCCATCAACAGCTACTCCTTTATCTGCGGTTGCTTTCATATCTGCTGCTTTTAAGTTATTTCCAGGTTTAGCTCCGATATCAAGTAACGCTTGATGGAATTCTTTTTCATCCGCCAAACCACGAAGAACTGATTTTTCGCCATTGGACCCTTTTTCAAAAACAATACCATGACGAGTTGCTTCTTTAAAATACTTACCATTTACTTCACAAAGCATTTTAATTTCCTTTGCCTCTTTGTTAACTACTAATACTTTTGCCTCAGTTTTTGATGCTTTTGGTGCTACTTTTGGCGCTGCTTTACTACAAGCTGCAAGTGAGAATATAAGTGTTGTTGCTAATAAAACGGTTAATATTTTTTTCATTGTCATAATTATTCAATCTCCTCTTAATTTATATTTTTTTTATTAAACATCTGTAAAATAGATTATTTATTTACAGTTGATTTTTTCTTTTGTTTTTCTACATAAATTTGCCTAAACAATATAACTAATGCAGATAGTGCAAATAAACATAACAAGCCTGTTACAAACAATTTTGCTCCTCCAGTTAACATACTTCCTACATAGGAATAAATAATTGTTGCAGGTAATTGCCCTATACCCGTTGCAATAAAGAATGAACCAAATGACATAGAAGTTAAACCTGCTGCATAACTTACAATATCAAAAGAAATAAAGGGTAATAATCTGGCTATCAAAATACTTATTTTACCATGCTTTATAAAAAATTTATCAATTTGTTCTAGTCCTGTTTTACTTGTCAATTTGATTACAACATCTCGTCCTAAAACCCTAGCGATATAAAAACAAACTACGGCTCCCGCCATGGCACTAGTCCATGAAAGAAGTGCTCCTTGCCACCAACCAAATAGGTTTGCATTAGCAAAAGTAATTAAGAAGGCAGGTAGTGGTGCAGCTATAGATTGGAATATCATTAATAAAAAAGAAATAACTGCCGCATAAGCTCCATAGGATGCTACAAATGCACTAACAAGTGTAAAATCTCCACTTGCAAACATTTTAAAGATGGTATTAAATGATTCCTTTATAGTTGGGACAAGTAAATAACTTAAAACTAAAATTAAAAGTAGTAGGATTATTATAATTTTACTAAAACTACTCTTTTTCTTATTAGGTGTGTTTTCCATTTTTTCGCTCCTTAATTTAATATTATAGTCTTTTATTTTAAAATTCCTTTTTCCATTTCATAGGTTTTTTGTGTGTAATCTAAAAGACCAATATTATGTGTACTTATTAAAATTGTTGTTCCCTTAGAGCTAATTTCTTTAAAGAATTTCATAATCATTTTTGAGTTTTCAGGATCTAAATTACTTGTAGGCTCGTCTGCTATAATTATTTTGGGATTATTTATTAATCCTCGTATAATAGAAACTCTTCTTAATTCACCGCCTGAAAGCCTGGCTGGATATTCCTCCTCCATTCCTTTCAGTCCCACCTCCTCTAAGAGTTCCATTGCCCTAGCTTTCACTGTTTTTTTTCTAGTTGATAAATATGCAGGCATACATATATTATCTAGAATTGTAAAGTTCGATAATAAATTTTGTCCCTGCAATACATATCCTATTTTTTCATTTCTTAGAAGGGCTAATTCATTTTTACTTTTTCCGAAAATTTCACTTCCATCAATGAAAACCTCCCCTGATGTAGGTTTAAGTAACCCTGCTACCATATTAAGCAAAGTGCTTTTTCCACAACCAGAGGGACCCACTATACATGCAAACTCCCCCTCTGAAATTGATAAATTCACATCATTAACTGCTAAGAATATTTCATCTTTTCTTTTATATTCTTTGCTTAGGTTTTTTATTTCTAAAATCATTATTCATTCTCCCTTATGAGCGCATAAGGCTCTTCTTTACTTATTTTATAGGCAGAATAAAAAGAAGCTATAAAACCTGTTAGCACAGATACCAGCATGCATTTACTAGATACCAATAATACCTCTGTAAAGGTCATTTCGAAATATGGAATTCCAAAACTCATACCAATAAAATTTTTAAATAACAATAGTAATCCTTCTGATACCAAAACCCCAAGGACTCCTCCAATGATACTAATAATCAATGCTTCAATTATTATCATAGAAAAAATTTGTCTGCCATTGGCACCTAAGGTATATAGAATTCCAAATTCTCTTTTTCTTTCATTAATAGTAATAGTAAAAATACTGATTAAGGCCATAGCCGTAGCTATAAATAATATTACAATTAGTACGCTACTATAAGATGTAAACTTTTTAAGTTCTGCAGCTATTCCACTAAAGAGACTATTTGCTGTATGTACTGCAATATCATCATCATTATATACATGTTGAATTTCAACAGCTAATTTATCAGGAGAATACCCTTCCTCTGCGTCTATGGCTATCATGGATATTAAATTTTCGCTATTATCTAATTTTAAGTTATTATTGGCACTCTTAGAATTTGCAAGCTCAAAGACAGTATCGAAACTCATAAATACAGAATTATCATATCCCATTGAAGTTTTTGAAAGCTTTGCAGCAACCTGAAATTCTGTATTATAAAAAGTAACTTTTTCCCCTACTTTCGCAATAACATCATGACCAACCACAACTTGTCCTTTTTTTAATTCTAGGTTTCCTTGGGTTTTTAACCAAGGCTCTATAAGAAAATCAGTTTCTGGATCAATAGCAATTAATTGTACTGCTGCCTCACAACAAGCTGCTTCCAAAGTAGCTAAATACAGCTGTGGTGAAATCTTATTTACCCCTTTTACTCCTTGTAATTTATTTACCCACTGACGATCAAAATAAATTGTGCAAGGTTTTCCCATAAATAATGACTCCTGTAGCTCTTTCGAATTCCTATTCGGAACAACAATTACCTCAGCGCCCATTCTTTCGGTTGTATTTATAATTCCTCTTTCCATATTCATCATTAACATAGTACTAAAAAATAATGCAAACGTCTGCAAAAAAACAAAGAATATCATAAATCCATTACGAAAGGCTCTATGCTTTATATTCTGCAGTGAGATGGAGAAAATATTTAAGTCCTTGTGTTTTTTCATTTTATTTTAATTCCTCTTCATTCGTTTAAATAAGGATATACAATTAAAAATGGAAACAACTGTGGTAAGTCCTCCAATAATATAAATACATGGAAAACTCATACTTTGGCACATCATTGTTTTTTTCATACAACCACCAATAAGAACACTTGGAATTAAAATAGCAACAACTCCTAAAGCACTGGTCATTATACAAATACCAAACTGAATTTCCTCTGATTTAAAAACTAGTATAGCAATTCCTGCTACTATAAGCATAATGCCAATTGAAATTTCTGCCTGTGCTGACCACCAGCATTTCATAACTGTTTCCCCTTTAGGACAAACTGCAAATAATGTATGGGGTCCTATCGCAAGTAGCACCCCTATAATAATAAAATAAATACCGTATATTACTCTCTTTTTCATTTTTACTCCTTTATACTTTCATATTTATTAAAGATTAACGCATAAATATACTATCAATGTTCTTTATAGTTGTCCAATAGATATCTTCTATGTTTATAGCTATATCTATAGATAAATCTAATAATCATTTTCCTAGTCTGGCATTACTGTCGCTTTATTTATTCTGTAGAGCTTCTTAATCTTCCTGTGAAATATGGAACAGATATCGATATAAAGGATAAATTAATGATGGAATCAGATAATTTATCCTTTACAAAAATTGGTTAATTTATTGTTTTCAATAATAAAAATAAGACTCAGTATATTTATATACTAAGCCTTATTTCTAAATCCTTACATATTATTAAGATGAACCACATGAATAATATTTCACAATTTAATTTCTATTTCCAATCATATTCTTAATATTTATCTATATTTTTCAATTATCTTATCTCAATAACTCCACCTTTCATACCAGAACTTGCCATGCTTGTATACATTCCAAGTACACCTTTTGTATATTTAGGCGGTTTTGGTTTCCATTCTTTTTTTCTTTCATTTAGTATATCTTGAATTTCTTCTAATGATTTTTCTTCTCCATTGATTTCTACAATGTTTATACTTCTATGCTCTATATTAATATGGATTATATCTCCATCTTTAACAAGAGCTATTGGTCCTCCATTAGTAGCTTCTGGAGAAACATGACCGATAGCTGGTCCTCTTGTTGCACCAGAAAATCTTCCATCAGTTATTAATGCCACTGTAGAATTTAATTTTTCATCTGATGCTATAGCTTCTGTAGTGTAGAACATTTCAGGCATTCCAGAACCTCTTGGCCCTTCATACCTTATTATTATTGCATCTCCAGGTTTAATGCTTCCATTAATTACAGCTTCAAAGGCTTCTTCCTCTGAATCAAAGGCTTTTGCACTTAATTTTATATCCTTCATTTCAGCTGGAAGACTTGAGTGTTTAACTACACATCCTTCTGGTGCTATATTTCCTTTTAGAACAGATACTGACCCACTTTTATTTATTGGATTTTCAGCATCATATATAATTTCACTAACATTAACTGAAGGAACTGATTTCAAATATTCACCATAAGCTTCTACAGCATTAAATTTATCTAGATTTTCTCCTAGGGTTCTTCCTGTAACTGTAAGAACATCTAGATGAAGATATCTTTTAATTTTATTCATAATAGCTGGTACTCCGCCTGCATAAAACACATAATTAGCTGGCCAGTGTCCACTTGGTCGTACATTTAGTATAAAAGGTACTTCTCTGTGGATTCTATCAAAATCTTCTGGATTAATTTCTATCCCTAGTTCCTTTGCAATAGCAGGTATGTGTAATAACGCATTAGTTGATCCTCCAATAGCTGCATGAATCATTATTGCATTTTCAATTGATTTTTTATTAACTATATCTGATACCTTTATTCCTTTATCTACAAGGTTTATAAGTGCTTTTGATGACTTCTTAGCATAAACTTTTAGTATTCCTGAAGTAGAAGGTAAAAGAGCTGAACCTGGAAGAGCTAGTCCTAAAGCTTCACTAAGTACTTGCATAGTAGCTGCTGTTCCCATAAAAGAGCAAGCTCCACAACTAGGGCATGCTTTTTCTTTATAGAATTCATATTGTTCATTAGTTATTTCTTCTCTTTTATGCATAGCACTATAGGTTCCTACCTGGTTTAAGGTTAAAAGATTTGGTCCTGCATCCATAACTCCACCTGGAACAATTACAGAAGGTATGTTAACTCTACACATAGCTACTAGATTTCCTGGAATTCCTTTATCACAGCTTGATATAAATACACCCCCATCAAAACCTGTTGCATTAACATGTATCTCTATAATATCTGCAATTATTTCTCTAGATACGAGAGAATAATTCATTCCATCATGTCCCTGGGCCTGACCATCACAAATATCTGTAGCATAGTAATCTGCAGCTTTTGCTCCTAAATTAGTTAATTCATCCATAGACTCCTTTACTATTATATTTAGGTGAGCACTTCCTGGATGACTTTTACCATAGGTACTTTCTACTATTATTTGCATCTTTTCTAAATCTTTTCTGTCCCATCCCATTCCTATTTTTAAAGAATCCATTTCAGGAGCTATTTTTCTTAACCTTTGAGAAAATAACATATTTTTCACCCTACCTATCTATAATATTTTTTTCTGATATTATTTTTTCTATATCCTTTGGAGCTACTATCATACTATCTCCTTTAATTGTACACTTTAAAGTAGCTGAAGCTACTCCAAAATCTAGTGCTTCTTTAAGAGTTTTTTCTTTAATAATAGAATAGATTACCCCAGATGCAAAGGCATCTCCACTCCCCACTCTTTCAATCATTTTTGTAGTTAGTCTTACTGATTCTTGAATATCTTCACCTAATCCATAAGCGTAATAGGTATTATTATCCTCTTTATCATTTATACGTTCTGTATGAACTATATATTTAAATGCAAATTTACTCTTTAATTTCTTCATTCTTTTAAATATGTCTTCTTTAGTTGAATTTTCCCTATCAAACATTTCTGTATCTTTTTCATTAACCATTATAGGTTCAATTCCAAAGCAAAAATCTACATAGGGTGCCAGCTCTGTCATATATTTTTTAGCTTCCATGAAATTGCACATCTTACTTCTAAAATTTAAATCCATGCTTATAAAAATATCTCTCTTCTTAGCTTCTTTAAGTATTTCCCTAACTAACTCTCTAGAATTTTCACCTACACCTAAGGTAATTCCACTAAAATGTAGCCAAGTTACTCCTTCTAGAACTTTAAAAATATCAATATCATTAATATTAAGTTCAGAGAAACTACTGTGTTTTCTATCATATATAACACTACTACTTCTTACCCCTAAGCTTCTTTCTAAGAAATAGCATCCTATCTTATCACCCTTTGTTATGATATTACTTACATCTACACCGACTCCTCTAAAATATCTTTTTATATTTTTGGCTATATCATTATCTGGAAGTGCAGATAATATAGTGCTCTCTATATCCCAAGCTGAAAGTATTGATGATATATTAGCTTCTGACCCTCCAAAAAAATATTCTAACTCATTACTATTTTCATAAACATCAAAATTCTTTGGAGTAAATCTTAAGAGTATTTCACCTATTGAAAGAAATTTCCCCACTATTTATCACCTTTAACTTTTTCCATAAATTTTTTAGCATTACTTGCTATCTTCTCGTGTTTATTATTAGTTCCTAAAGTTAATATACTTCCTATTCCTAAAGCATCAGCTCCATTTGATAACCATTCCTCTATATTTTCTAGATTAACTCCACCCGTTACCATTATTTTAAGATCTTTAATAGGAGCTTTTATAGATTTTATATACTTAGGATCCACTGCCTCTCCTGGGAATAGTTTTATAAGCTTAACCCCTGTTTTTAATGCATTAACTATCTCGGTGGGGGTAAAACATCCTGGTATATAATCAACTTTATTTTCTAAACAGTATTTACTTATAGTGCTATCAAAGTTTGGTCCTACTATAAACTGTGAACCTGCTACAATTGCTTCTTTTGCTGTATCTACTGTTAAGACACTTCCTGCTCCTATAATTACATTCTTGTATTTACCTACTAAACTTCTAATGATTTCTGAAGCATCTTTATTTGTATAAGTTACTTCTATAACTTTTATTCCACCTTCTATAGCTCCTTCTATTATTTTCTCTGCTTCCTCTTTACTATTTCCTCTGATAACTGCAACTATTTTATTTTTCATTATACTGTCTACTATATTCATCTTAAAACTCCTCCTAATAGAACAAGCCCCACCTTGGGGTGAAGCTTGTCTTCCTTAACTATTTTTTTAAATATATAATCCCCTTACTTTAACTTTGGCCAGTAATCTTTATTAGCTTCAATCATATCATCTAAAATTTGTTTTGCTACAAAAGCAGATGGAATCGTCTTGTTCATAGTAAATGCCATAAGTGCTTTTTCATAAGATCCCTCGATTGCAGCTTCAACAACTAATTTTTCAGAAGCTTCCTGTTGCTCAATTAATCCTTTATAGAAAGTCGGTATTTCTCCTACACGTACTGGCTCTGGGCCATCTTTAGTAATATAAGCAGGTATTTCTACCATAGCATCATCTGGTAGATTTTTAATTGCACCCTTATTTTCAACCATAACCAAATGTCTCTTTCTTAGGTCATATGCTAAGCTCATGGCTACTTCCACAATAAATTCTCCATGTACTCCTGTAAAGAATTGTGTCAGATCAATTTCACCAGTAATATTATAGTTATCCACTGCTGCAAATATCTTCTTTTCTCTTCCTTCCATTACCTCATTAGCTCTTGTATGGTTTTTATCAGATTCTTCTACAATTTTATCTCCTAAAAAATAATACTGCATATAAGTGTTTGGAAGATACTTGGGAAACATATTCATTATATGTTTAGCATTCTCAAATGTATGAATCCATGATGCATCATTATGCCTTACTTCACTTCTTGAATCTGGAGGAATATAACCATGTTCTGCTACATAAGCCTTTAATTCTTCTGTTTTATCTTCACCATTTACTCGAATTTTTGTATACCACCCAAAATGGTTTAATCCAAAATAATCCGCTTCTATTTCATGTCTATCACAATCTAAAATATTTGCCATATTTCTCATAATTGCAACTGGCATATCACATATGTTTAAAATCCTTGCATTTGGTCTTAACTTATACATAGCTTTTGCTACAATAGCTGCTGGATTAGAATAATTAACAATCCAATAATTTGGACTTGCATATTCTTCACAATAATCAATCATTTGAGCCATAGGGTAAATAGTTCTTAGACCGTATGCTAATCCACCTGGACCACAGGTCTCTTGCCCAATCACATTATATTTTAATGGAATTTTCTCATCCAATTCTCTCATTTTGTATAATCCAACACGCATTTGAGCAAAAACAAAATCAGCATCTTTAAAAGCTTCTTCAGGATTAGTAGTAAATATAAGCTTTACGTCTAGATCAAACATCTCAACAACTTTTCTTACTATTACACCTACTTTGTTTTGACGTTCTTCATTTGTATCATATAGTCTTAACTCTGATATTTTGAATTCTTCTTTTCTTGAAAGTAAACTTTTAACAATTCCTGGTGTATAAGTGCTTCCACCGCCTACGATTACTAGTTTAAATGTTTTCATTTTAATAATTCCTCCCTTATTCTGTTATTTCTAATGCTTCGTCTACAATTGTTCTAATTTTATTAATTGAAAGACCATACACAACCTGTATATTTTTTCCTTTTTTTACAACTCCAGATGCTCCTGTAGCCTTTAAAGCTATTTCATCAATTACACTATTATCAATAACCTCTACTCTAAGTCTTGAAAAACAATTTTCCAAGGTTACTATATTGCTCTTTCCACCTAGTGCTTTTATAATCATCAAGGCTTTATCTCTATCCTCAATGACATTTTTAGATACCTTACCTATTTTCATATCTTGTTTAACTTTTGCTGTATTTTCATTTAAATCAATTACAAAATCTGTGTCATCGTCTTCTCTTCCAGGGGTTTTTAAATTCATTTTTTCAATCATAAATTTGAATACTATGAAAATAACACCTATTTCAATTAACCCTATTAATATATATACAGGCCAATGAGTTTTGCCAATCCCTGCTGGAATATTTATAACAAGAAAATCTAAAATACCATTTGTTGCACAAACCCTTACATTAAATAAATACACCAACATTTGAAAGAATCCATCAATAGCTGAGTACACAACCCATAATATTGGAGCTGCAAAGATAAATGTGAATTCTAAGGGTTCTGTAATACCAGCAATTACAGAAGTCAAGGTTGATGGTATTAACTGAGCTTTTAAATTATTGCGTTTTACTTTCTTAGCAGTAAAATAAAATGCTAAGGATACACCTATCACACCAAAAGTTTTAACTAAACCATAAGTCAAAAATCTCGCTGAATCTGGCATCATAATAATTGTTGGATCATTAAGTAATGCTAAGAATATTGGTTTTGCTCCGATTACATTCTCACCGTTAATAATCATCTGATCACCGACTGCAGAATATAAAAATGGTGACCAAATTAAATGGTGGAGTCCAGTTGGAACTAGGAATCTATTTAAAAATCCATAAACAAATACTCCAAATGCTCCTGCTGTACTCATAAACCCTGTAAGTGCCGTTATTCCATTTGCTATAGTTGGCCAAATATAAGTCACACCGCTACTGAATATTGCAATTATTGGAATCATTCTAATAAATACGTATTTGCTATTTCCATAAGGGGCCATAACACCTTTAAATTCTTTGTTTATAAACTTATTGTGAGTTATGGCTACTAGAACACCTAAAATCATTCCTAGAAAAACTCCCATGTCTGTTACATGGAATCCTAGCTGAATTGTCTGCCCTGTACCATACAAAGCACCTGCTGTATTGCCCTTAATTAATTTACCTGATAATTCTAACCACTTGCTGTTAGCACCTAAAAACAAAATATAGGACATTATAGATACAAACGCTGCATCTGATTTTTTATTTTTTGACATACCTATGGCAATTCCAACACAAAACACAACACTTAAATTGTTCATGATTGGTGACAACATACCATTTAAGAATTTACCTATTGACCAGATTAATCCACCCTGGGTAACAAACGCTGTATTAGTAAGAACAGCCGTCAAAGCAATTAGCATACCTATGATTGGCAAGAATAAGACCGGTCCAATCATAGCTTTAGCAAATTTTTGCATACCATTTAAAATCTTGTCTTTCATTTAACTATATCTCCCTTCACCATCTTATAAAATTTTTCTTTCGTAATTACTTAGACATAGAATAGCATGATTAATAAATATTGTTAATAGTTTTGGCCAATTCAATAACATGTTTACTAAAGAGTGAATATGTTTACATTTACAAAAAAAAGGCTATCCCAAAAACTAGTTTTGAGAAAGCCTTTTTAACGACTTATATATTATTCATTGCTTTATCTAATAGGTATTCCATAACAATCATCACTCTAGCATAAAAATAATTAGCAGTAATATTTCGGTCATCTAATTCTTTATCATCCAATATAGAAAAATGTATATTGGATTGTTTAGACATATGATCCATATGCTTTCCAGTGAAAGTAATAATATCTAACTTATTTTCAACTGCATAATCGATAACTTTCGTTACACTTTCAGTCTCTCCACTTTTAGATATTCCAATTACTAAACCACCACCTATCTGATTATTATCATATACGGCATAGGAATTTGTTTTAATACATCTAAATCCTAATACTAACATCTTTCTCCAAAAAAAATCTGCAACTGGATCAGAGAAGCCAGTAGCTGTTATAAAAATAATATTATTTCTATGTTTGATAAGCATAGAAACAAAAGCCTCTATTTTTTCTTTATCGATATAAGATATAAAACTAGTAATATCAGAAGTATGCTCTTGATTTTTTTCATGATTTTTTATTATAAAATTCAAACGATATACCATGTCAGTATAACCCGTATATCCTAATTTTTTCGATAATTTAATTACTGTTGCTGCAGAAGTATAATTAATATTAGCAACTTCTCTTACCCCTTTATTTAGTACATACTCACTATTTTTTAATATATATTGGAGCACTTGTCTCTCTATTTCCGTCAATTTATAATTATCAGCAATTTTATAAATATCAAATTTCATCTTGTGCCTTCCTTCCTCTATATAAAGCAATAGCTACTTTTCTACCCACACTAAATATAACATAAGTTTCAATTATAAGAAATGGCAAAACAAATTGTATTGCGAATTTGTCAATATACCTTGGACAATTTTCCTAAAAAGCTTGTCACTAAGGTTACATTTTAACCTTGATATGTTAAAATAATATTATAAAAGCAATAAACTGATTTTAAAGCTAAAAATCTCACATCAGATGCTGGTTTTTTTAATGTTTAAGCATGCTAAAATATTTAATTAACAGGAGGTACCCAACATGAAAATATTCAGTAATATATTCTCTAAAGACCCTAAATCAATTTATAGATATATTGAAGAAGGTAACATAGATGAAATAAAGAATTATTTGAAGGTGGCTAAGGATTTAAATTCCGACTTTGCACTGGAAAGTATACTTCATTATGCCATTAATAATAGCGAAAATAATTATTTTAAAACAATTGAGCTTTTAATAAATAACGGTGCTGATATTAACAGTCACCACAGTGAATTCTTGGAAACTCCTCTTCATAAACTTTGTGCAAGAATAAAACCTCAAATAGATGTAATAACTATGATATTGGAAAAAGGAGCTAAAGTTAATGCAGTCAACATATCCGGTAAGACCCCAGTGTTTTACTGCAGCTTTAATTATTCTGTGGAGCTTCTTAATCTTCTTGTAAAATATGGAGCAGACATCAATGTACATGATAAATATAAAAATACTCTTCTTCACGATGATTATATTAACTGTTATGATGAACACTTTGAAGAATTTTTAAAATCTCTCATAAGTCTAGGCTTTGACATAAATTCAACAAATTCTACAGGATCGACTCCCTTGGATTATTGTGAAAATAAAAAAATTAAAGATATTTTAATAAAATACATTGGGAATAAATAAAAAAGCATTTCATTAAATTTTACTCTAATGAAATGCTTTTATTTCTTTGTAAAATTCTTCACCATATCAACAAATAGCTTTTCATATGTTGTAAAGACATGATTCTGCTTATAAATTATAATGTCTTTATTAACCAATGAACTAGCAGAAGATTTTCTGAGTATCATATTCTGACGGTCTAAAACATCCTGTGGAATTTGCGATACCCACATAAAGGAACCCTTTACCCTTTGTAGTAAGTCAAATTGGCTTCCCCTCTCATATACATAAATTCGCTTTAAATGTAGCCTAGCTTCAGCATCCTTTTTAATTTCACTAGGTGAAAGAGAAGGTACCTGGAAATCCCCATGGACAATCTCTGTATAGTTGCATAGGTCATAATATGGAATATCCTCCATATTAGCAAGAGGATGCTCCTTTGACATAAGCAGGCATAAGTCAAATTCCCAAAGTGGTTCATATTCCAAATCCGAATCCTTTAAAAAGGATAAAAAGTAGTTTTCATATAGTTTTTCATAACGAATAATTCCTAAATTAGAATCTCCGTTATGCACATCATTTATTGCTTCCATGGAATTTGTTTCTTTAAAAAATATATTTATTTCTCTTTCCTCATTTAGAGAGTTAACAAACTCAGAAAATGCCACAGAAACATAAGTTGCTCTAGGAACAGATATATTAAATTTTATGACATCCGATTCGCAAGGCTTGTATAAAGACTCCAACTCATTAACTTGAGATAGAATTGCCTTTGTATAAGATAAAAATTCAGCACCTTTTCTAGTTGGTTCAACCCCTTTAGCCGTACGCTTGAAAATAGTAATTCCAATCTTCTTTTCTAACTCCTTAATAGCTCTACTTAAATTAGGTTGTCCCATAAATAGATTTTGTGCAGCCTTTGTAATTGAATTAGTTTTTTCAACTTCAACAATATATTTTAAGTGTAATAAGTTCATAGCCCTCACCCATTCATTATTAAACATATGTACTATATAAATTATACATTACCCCCTCCTAAAGTTCAATGTTACAATAAGAGTATTGTAAATTTTTTATCAATTCTCACAAATAATTCTTAATTAAGTCATAAATAAACATTTTTAAAGGAGAGCGTAAAATGGATATTTTAGTATGTATAGGAAGCAGTTGCCACGTTAGAGGTTCTTATTCAATAATGAATGGATTAAAGGTAATGATAACTGAAAAACATTTAGATAGTGAGGTTTATGTTAAGCCTGCCTTTTGTCTTGGTTATTGTAAATTAGGGGTAACCATAAAAGTGGATGAGCAGCTTGTAACTGGAGTAACAAAAGAGAATTTAACAGAGGTTTTTGATAAATATGTTTTAAAGAAGGTTGATTAACCTATGAGCATTTTAAAATTAAAGAAAGCAAATTGTAAAAATTGCTATAAGTGTATAAGGAATTGTCCTGTAAAATCTATTGAAGTTAAGGACCATCAGGCACAAATTCTTGAAAGAGACTGTATACTTTGTGGCAATTGTATTTTAACCTGTCCTCAGGACGCTAAAGAAGTTAGAAACGACTTAGAAATCGCTAAAAATTTAGTTAGAGGAGACAAAGATATCATTGCTAGTGTTGCCCCTTCCTTTATTGCAAATTATGATGTTTCAACCTTTGAAGCATTTAAAGATATACTTAAAAAATTAGGTTTTTCAGACGCTTATGAGACAGCAGAAGGTGCATTTTTAGTAAAGAGTGAATATGAAAAACTCATAGCTAAAAACACTGGAAAAACAATAATCTCATCCTGTTGTCCCACAGTAGTTAAATTAATTCAAAAGCATCATCCCAGTACTCTTGAAAATTTAGCTCCTATTTTATCTCCAATGCAAGCTCATGGGAATCTGATTAGAGCTAAAAATCCCAGTGCACAGGTGGTATTTATCGGCCCTTGTATTTCTAAAAAAGATGAGATTGAAAACTATCCAGGAGCAGTAGATATGGTTTTAACCTTTGATGAACTCAATCAGTGGCTTGAAGATGCGCAGATTAACATAACTGCTATGGAGGATGCCCCATCCTTAAAATACTTATCTAGATTGTTTCCTGTAGCTGGTGGAATAATTAAAACCATGAACATAAATACAGATTATAAATATATTTCTGTAGATGGCATTGATAACTGCATTGATGCACTGATTGAAGTAGAAGAAGGTAACTTTGAAAATTGCTTCATCGAAATGAGTGCCTGTAATGGCAGCTGCGTTAATGGTCCTGCAAGAGGTAAAAATAAATTGAAGCTTATAAATGCACAAATAAAGGTGGAGAAACTTGCCCTTAATAAGGAAACTATCTGCGATTATGATTTAAACACAGATATAAATCTCTATAAAGAAATTAAAAGTGAAGAGATTGTTTGCCTCCCCCCTAGCAAAAGTGATATTGCAGCTATACTAAAAAAAATGGGTAGAAATACTCTCAGTGATGAGCTTAATTGTGGTACCTGCGGCTATAATACCTGTAAGGAAAAAGCTATTGCTGTGTACTTTGGTAAAGCTGAAATAACCATGTGTCTTCCTTATATGAGGAGCAAAGCAGAGTCCTTCTCAGATAAAATCATAAGTGCAACTCCCAATGCAATTTTAGCTGTAGATATGGATCTCCGAATTCAACAGATTAATAGAGCTGCCTGTAATATTTTTGGGATTTTAAAGTGTGAAGATGTTATAGGTGTACCTGTGTCAAGAATTATGGACGAGTTTGACTTTGTCAATGTAATTTCTAAAGAGGAAAGTAGGACACATAAAAAGGTTTATTTAGCAGAGTATGAAAAATACATCGAAGAGCTACTAGTATATGATAAGAATAGCCATGTAGTAATTTGTATAATGAAAGATATAACTAACAAGCACCTAAAGAGAGAAAAACTGTTAGCTTCAAGAAATAACGCAAAAAATATTGCAGACAAAATATTAGAAAAACAAATAGGAATTGTTCACGAAATCGCTTCCCTACTTGGCGAAACTACAGCCGAAACACAAGTAGCCCTAAAAGAGCTGGAAAACACCATGTTTGAGGAGGATGAATATTAGTGAAGAACATATTTATGGAGTGTGGATTTGTAAGCCTCAGTAAGCATGGTGAGAAGATTTGTGGAGATTACTATACCATGGTAAAAAAAGAGGATACCACTACTATTGTGCTTTCTGATGGTCTTGGCAGTGGGATTAAAGCAAACATTTTAGCTACATTAACTTCGAAAATTTTAAGCACTATGATGGCTGGAAATATGTCCATTGAAGATAGTGTGTATACCGTAGCAAAGACATTGCCTGTATGTAAGGTTAGAAATCTTGCCTACTCAACTTTTACAATATTTCAATTAGTTCACTATAATAATAATGCTTATTTAGCTCAATTTGATAATCCGAGTGTAATTTTAATAAGGGAAGGTAAAAATTTTCCCTACTGCTCCACCTGTAAGATTATTGGCGAAAAAGAAATCTATGAAAGCAACATACAACTTCAAGTTTACGATATGATTATTTTACTTACAGATGGCATTACCAGTGCTGGACTTGGGCGAGTTACTACAAATGGTTGGCCACGAGATGAAATTATCAAATATATAGAGCTATGGTATACCCCTAATATGTCACCTCAGAGAATGGCCTCTGCCATCGCTGATGCCTGCCTGGATTTATCTCTTGGTACTCCTCAGGATGATTCAACAGTTGCAGTATTTAAGATAAGAAAAAGACAGGTAGTAAACCTTATTATAGGCCCTCCCGAGAAAAAAGAGGAGGATAATATAATACTAAAGCTCTTTTTTTCTAAGGCCGGTAAAAAGATAGTCTGCGGTGGGAGTACTTCAAAAATGGTTAGTAACTATTTAAACAAACCTATAAAGGCAGCTACCAGTTCTCAGGATGAAGAAATACCTGCTATCGCTAGTATAGAGGGTGTGGATTTAGTTACTGAAGGAGTTATTACCCTTGGCCGCGTAGTAGAACTAGGTAGAAAGTACTTAGAGAATAGTAAAATATCCCTAGATTTAGAGAATAAAACTGATGGTGCTTCTCTACTTGCAAAGTTACTCTTTGAGGAAGCTACAGATGTAAATTTCTTTATTGGTAAAGCAATTAACCCTGGTAATGAAATAGATGGTATGAAGATTAGTGCATCAGTTAAAATGAGTTTTATAAAAGAAATTAAGGTCATTTTAATTGAGATGGATAAGAAAGTTAAAGTAAGCTTATGTTAGGAGGTAAAACCATGCGGTTAAAAGAACAAGGAGTAACAGATTTTAAAGTCTCCCCTATTCCTTGTAGTGGTATTGAAGAATGTAGAACTGCCCTTTTAAAAGCTAGTAAAGGTATTTTAAAAGAAAATTTTATTGAAGGCATGGCCTGCAACGATGGTTGCATAGGGGGTGCTGCCTGCTTAACCCACGATGCTAAAGATAGGAAATTAGTTGATGACTATGGCAGAGAGGCTATGGAGAAAACAATAAAGGATTCAATTGACATTTTAAACTTTACTTAGGTGCCTTATGGCTAAAAGTCATAAACATAGGACTGTTTTAAAAGTATTTTCTAATAGAATATACTTTTAAAGCAGTCCTATTTGCTTATATTTATATGGTAATTTAGAAAAGTATTGCAAAATACGCCTAAAAGTGACATAATGTGTGTGTGTTATAACCTAATTCAGTCTCAAAATTTATAAAATTTAGGAGGTGACACTTTAAGTATATATATTTTATAAATGATAAAATATTTTGTTATATGACTTATGGGAGATTAACAATTATTTAATAAAGGAAGTGAAGAGTAATGAAAAAAAAATCCAAATTTATATTTACAGTTTTAGTAATATGTATTTTTATTTTTAGTGGAATTATTTATCTATTAAGTAAAGAAAAAGTTAGTGAAAAATTTACTCAGGTATTTGCATTTGGAGATAGTTATTCAGACAATGGACAAGCTAAAAAAGTTTCTGCACAAATCATGGCAAGCACTAATAAACCTAGTGATGCATATTTAAAACCTTCCGATAAATTATATTGGAAAGGTAGATATTCAAATGGCCCTACATCTGTTGAAGTGTTAGCCGAAAAGTTAGGTGTACCATTAATTGACTATGCTACAGGTGGTGCAACTACTGGAGAAAAAAACTATTCTAAGTGGATGGATTACTTGGGAAATACAGGGGTACTCGGACAAATTGAAAAATTCGAAAAAAATTTAAAATCAGGTAAGGCTGATCCTGATGCATTGTATTTTATTTTTGCTTCTGCCAATGATTATTTTTTATTCATGGATTATTCTTTACCCGGTACAGTTGAAAACGTGGCAGATAAAGCTGTTGCTAATATAAATACCGCAGTTAAAAGATTAGAAAAGCTTGGAGCTAAAAAGTTCCTTGTAGTAAATAGCAGTGATTTATCACTTGTACCTTATGAAATTACTAATAATAGAACAAAATCTGCTGAAGTTTTTGTAAACCATATGAATAAAAAACTTCCTGAAACCATAAAAGAATTACAAAAAAACTCAAATATCAAAATCATGATGTTTGACTTACCTAAAATCAGTGAAACTATAATGAAAAATCCAAGCCAATATGGGTTAGTTGAACTAAATAAGGCGTGTCAAAGTACTTATCCAAAAATCAAACCAGCACATGATAATGCAGAGCAATTTTATTTTTGGGATGAATGGCATTTTACAGCTGTTGTCCATAAGATATTTGGAGAAAAAATGTATGATAAGGTGAGAATGTTTAAATAGAAGGATATAATTCAGGTTAGGAGATAGTTATTATGATTAAGAAATTTAAAAGTATTCAAACTCAAATTTTAGTTATTACCATACTTATTATAATATTGGCACTTGCAACTGTTGGTATTATAATTAGCTATCAAGTTAATACTCAAGCTAGAAAAGATTATCTTAATAATTCTAAGGAACAGATGAAATTGGCTGAGCATTCTATCCAAATTTTTTATGATCAAATAGATAAAAATATAAATATGATAGCCACTCATCCCTTAATAGGTAAGGCAAACAAGAGTAATATTACAAATTATATTAATACTACAAAACCTACTAAAATGACACCCTCTAAAAACGGAACAATAGAACGCGGAATTTATAATGTATTTGAACAATATGCAAAATCACATCCTGGTACAATGTTTGTTTATTTGGCTACTAAAGATGGTGGTTATGTAAATTGGCCAGAAACTACTATATCAAAAAAATACGATCCAACTTCTAGGGATTGGTATCAGAAGGGTTTAAAAGGAAATGGAAATATAATAAGAACAGCCCCTTATAAAGCTGATACTGGTTCAATGGTTATAAGTAATGTACGTTCATTAACTGATTCTAACGGAAAGGTATTAGGTACAATAGGAATTGATGTTGAACAATCGGTAATTAGTAACATGTTAAGTAAAATGAAAATAGGGAAAACAGGTTTTTATATGCTTATACATAATACAGGAATGATTATGGCAGATGGAAATAATGCTACTAATAATTTTAAAAATATAAAAGATGTGAATATACCAGGAGTAGAAAAAGTATTGTCAAAAGATTTAAATTCTTTTAATGTGACTATTAGTGACATTAAATATATTGGTAATACATATAAAATAAATAATACTGACTGGATTTTAGCATCTTTTATGTCAGAAAATGAATTAATAGCAAGCGCTAAAAGAATATCTATTATAGTCTTGGTTATTTCAATATTTATGCTAATTTTAACATTTATTTTAATTAATATTAGCACAAAGCGAATTACCAATCCGATAATAAAATCTTCTCAATATTTAGGAATACTCGCAAAGGGTGATTTTTCCCAAGAGCTTGACTCTGAATTATTGTCAAGAAAAGATGAAATAGGCTCAATTACCAATGGTATTAATAATATGAAAAATTCATTAGTAAATTTAGTGAATAGCATTAAAACAGAATCCTCCGCTATGGAACAGAAAGTGAATAGTATTGTAGACAATGTACAGATATTAGATAGTGACTTACAAGAAATATCTGCAACCACAGAAGAATTAGCTGCAAGTATGGAAGAAACCTCAGCAGCATCTGAACAAATGTCAGCAACTTCACAAGAAATGGAAATAAGTATTCATTCTATAGCGCAAAGGTCAGAAAAAGGTGCTATTGCAGCTAATGAAATTAGTAAAAGAGCAACTTCCATTAAAGAAAATGCCAATATTGCTCAAAAGAGAGCTGCGAGCATTCTTCTTCATACACAAATGCAACTTGAGCAAGCAATAGAAGATTCAAAGGTAGTTGGTGAAATCAATATCTTATCTGAATCTATCATGCAGATAAGCGAAAAAACTAATTTACTTGCATTAAATGCTGCTATCGAAGCTGCAAGAGCTGGTGAATCTGGAAGAGGATTCTCAGTTGTTGCTGATGAAATAAGAAAGCTTGCAGAACAATCAAAAGATACGGTGCTAAAAATACAAGCTGTAACAACAAACGTTATATCTTCAGTAAATAATCTTTCTACTAATTCTAATAATTTATTAACTTTTGTATCTACAGATGTTGCTAATGATTATCAGGTGATGTTAGATGTTTCAGAAAAATATAACGAGGATGCTAAGTTTGTAGATGAACTAGTAACAGATTTTAGTGCTACTTCTGAGGAACTTTTAGCTTCAGTTCAAGAAGTTTTAGGCGCTATAAATAACGTGGCCCAAGCAGCTAACGATGGTGCTTGTGGAACTACAAATATAGCAGATAGAGTTACTACAGCAAATTATAAATCAACAGATGTTATGGCGGAAGTTTTAAAATCAAAAGAAAGTACTGATAGATTAGAACAAGAAGTGAATAGATTTAAAATATAATCTATATTTTAAATTTATTGCAGTTTAAGCAGTCTTTCACCCATATCAGGTGTAATACTAAATAGTAGCACAAAAATAATTAAAAATTTACGAAAGCTGTATTAATGAAATACAGCTTTCGTAAGAAATAAAATATTATATTACAAGAGGATTACCTACTGTTTGGACTTTTAACAGATTAGTTGTTCCAGATATACCAACTGGCCCTCCAGCTGTTATTACAATAATATCTCCTTCTTCAACTAATTTAATGGCCAAAGCTTGTTGAACTCCAAATTCAAACATTTCTTCAACGTTTAAAGCTTCCCTAACTAGTAATGGAATTACTCCCCAAGAAATACATAATTGTCGTAGAACCTTTGGCTTTGATGTAGTTGCTATTATGGGACAATTTACTCTAAATCTAGAAATCATTCTAGCAGTTTGTCCAGATTGAGTTGGAGAAAGTATTGCAGTTGCCTTTAACTGCAGTGCAATTGCACAAGTTGCATAGCATATAGCATTTGTAATATCTTCCACCATGTTAAATTGCATTGCAGTTAATTTACTGCCATAATCAATAGATTTTTCTGCCATTTCAGCGATTCTAACCATAGTTTTCACACTCTGAATAGGATAATTACCAATAGCACTTTCACCTGAAAGCATAATTGCGCTAGTTCCATCATAAACAGCATTTGCTACATCACTAGCTTCGGCTCTAGTAGGTCTTGGATTTTTAATCATTGAATCTAACATTTGAGTTGCTGTTATTACTGATTTACCACTTTCATAGCATTTTTTGATTATCATTTTTTGAACAATTGGAACTTCCTCTGTAGGTAATTCTACACCTAAATCTCCTCTTGCTACCATGATACCATCTGAAACCTCTAATATTTCATCAAAATTACTTACGCTTTCTCTATTTTGAATCTTTGAAATTATCATTATATCCTGTCCACCATATCTCTTTAATATTTCTCTCACTTCGGTTACATTCGAAGCCTTTCTTACAAAAGAGCAAGCTATAAAATCAAATTCATTTTCTATAGCAAATTTTATATCTTCGATGTCTTTCTCCGTTATTGAATGTAAATGGGTGTCTATTTCAGGAATATTTACTCCTTTGTTATTACTTATGACTCCACCATTTAATATTTTGCAATGGATGTCCTTACCCACCACCTCTTGTACTTCTATTGCTACAAGTCCATCATTTATTAATATTCTTGTGCCAACCTTAACATCCTTATATAATTTCTTATGTGAAATAGTTGCCCTATCTTCTGTCCCTAAAATATTTTCATTTACAAGTACAAATTCATTGTTCTCTTGTAATATTACTTCACCATTTTCAAATTTACCTAATCTAATTTCAGGCCCTTTTGTATCAAGCAATAATGGAAGTGGGATGTTTAATTTTTCTCTAACCTTTTTTACCCTATCCACTCTTGCCTTATGTTCTTCCTGAGTACCATGAGAAAAATTTAACCTTGCTACATCCATCCCGCCCAGTATTAATTGTTCTAATAAATTCTCATCATCTACCGCTGGTCCTAAGGTACATACTATTTTAGTCATTCTCATTGTTTATTAGCCCCTTTCATTGGTGTATAATCAGCAAAGTGCTGGTTTACATGGGTTTGTAGTGATAAATTTAAAGGTAAACATAAAAACTGCTACTAATTAATATGGAGTCCAAAATAAATTAATTTGTATTATTCTAGAAGTGTTTATAAATCATAATTTATTTATGAACTAAATATATCATAAGTTTCAATTATAAGGAATGGAGTAAATCAAATAAAAAAATTATATTTTAATATGCCTTATTCAAACATTTTTATTATTGAATCTTTAATCAATCCTTCTTTTACAATGTATGGAATGGTTATATGGTCAGTTCCATTATGCGTTTTGTTAAATTCCGCAGCAGTTTCAATTGAGTGTTCATTTCTTGCCCATGAACGTCTCGCAATTCCACTCATAACATCCCAGGATAGTGCAGATTTAATTATCTCATCTGCTTTATAACTTCCATCAAGTACTAATCCAAATCCGCCATTTACTGCTTTTCCTATTCCCACTCCACCACCATTATGAAGTGCAACAAAACTCATTCCTCTTGCCGCATTACCAGCAAAACATTGAATAGACATATCTGCCATAACATTACTTCCATCTTTAATATTAGATGTCTCTCTCAATGGAGAATCTGTACCACTCACATCATGATGATCCCGTCCCATCATAACAGGTCCTATTTCTCCTTTTCTAACCATATCATTAAATCTTAATGCAATTGTGATTCTTCCTGTAGCATCCTGATATAATATCCTTGCCTGAGTTCCTACTACAAGATTATTTTTCTCTGCATCCTTTATCCAATTATAGTTATCCCTGTCCTGATACCTTCTGTTTGGATCTATACATTCCATTGCAGCATAATCAGTTTTTATTAAATCTTCATTCTTTCCACTTAAGCAAACCCACCTAAAAGGTCCATAACCATAGTCAAATAACTGTGGTCCCATTATATCTTCTACATAAGATGGGAAGATAAATCCATCCTTATCATCTCTTTTATTCTTGGATATTTCTTTTACTCCTGCATCATATACAGCTTTCATGAAAGAGTTCCCATAATCAAAAAAATAGGTTCCTCTATCAACAAGTGTTTTTATTAATTCAAAGTGTCTTCTTAAGCTTTTATCCACTAATTGATTAAATGTTTTTCTATCTCGTGCAAGCAATCTTGTTCTTTCCTCAAAAGTTATACCATGTGGACAGTATCCTCCATCATATGGAGCATGGCATGAAGTCTGATCAGTTAATAAATCAACTTTAATGTTATTTTGAGCTGCATATTCAAGCAAATCTATTATATTACCACAATATCCTATGGACATAGGCTCTTTCCTTGCTATGTGCTCATTTGCAATTTTAAACACTTCATCCAAATCTTCTGAATACTTCTTAACCCACCCTTGCTCAATTCTTGTGTCTATTCTTGATTTATCAACTTCAGCTATTATTCCCACACCGTTTGCTATCTCAACTGCTTTTGCTTGAGCACCACTCATTCCCCCAAGTCCTGAACTTATAAATAAATGCCCTCTTAAATCTCCATCATTTGGAATACCTAATTTTAATCTTCCTGCATTCAAAAGGGTGTTATATGTTCCATGTACAATTCCTTGAGGTCCAATATACATTAGGCCCCCTGCTGTCATTTGCCCATAATTTGCAACACCCATCTCTTCGGCTATTTCCCAATCCTTCTGATTATCAAACATGCCTACCATAAGTGCATTAGTTATTATTAACCTTGGTGATTCAGGCCTGGATTTAAAAAGTCCAAGTGGATGTCCAGATTCCAATACAAGTGTCTGATCCTGCGTCATTACTTCAAGGTATTTTTTTATCAATTGATACTGCATCCAATTTTGAAATACACTTCCTGTCTCTCCGTATGTAACAAGTTCATATGGATATAATGCTACTTCAAAATCCAGATTATTTTCTATCATTACCTGAAAAGCCTTGCCCTCTATACATTTCCCTTTATACTCATCTATTGGTTTACCATAAATTCTTTCTTCTGGGCGAAATCTGTACCCATATATTCTCCCTAGTTTTGTCAATTCTTCTAAAAATTCAGGTATAAGTTGTTCATGATACTTTTCAGGAATATAACGAAGTGCATTCTTAAGTGCAATTTCTGTCTGAGCCTCTGTTAAATGGAATCCTCTACTCGGAGCCCTTCTTATTCCTTTTGCGAATGTAGGCATCTCTGGTAGGTAGTCATCTAACTTTACTGTCATAGCTTCTGAAATTTCAAAATTATCTAACATAAAACATCCACCCTTCAATTTATAGTTTTATTTACTCTGTTTATTGCAGAACCATCCAAACAAAATAACAAAAAAAAATTAGCTACAAAACAATACACGTAATGATTGACTGTATCTTATTCATATTAATCACCTCAATACATATTATTCTGCATATATCCAAATATTACTTTTTTTATTTATTTGAAATTAATTGTAAAATCTTCATCCCACTCCTTTTAAATAGTGAATTAATTGAAAACAATACTGCACTGGGTTCCCCTCAAATGCAGTATTGTTGTATATAGAGATTTCTTTTAAGCTACTTTATTTTTTACAATAAATTTCAATTCCATCTCTAGCTATCTGTTTTTCAATATTCTCATTTAATGAGTCTAAAAAAACAATATCACAAGAGTATACTCCTATTACATCATTAATTTCTTCTACAATAGTTCCTTTACTCTTCCCTATAAAGCCAATACATAGATCTATATCTGAATTTATATTTTCTGCTGCTTTTGCTCTTGATCCAAATATTATGACTTTTTCTATGTTAATGTTATTTTGGAAATAATAAATCAAGCTTTTATATACTTTTTTATCTATTCCATACATATCACATTACCACTTTTGATAAATTACTTAATAAATCTTCTATGACACCCGTATAATCACTTATTATCTTATTTTTAATTTCTTCATAATCTTGCTCATCATAGATATGCGCTGTAGAGTTTCTTGATAGTAAAATGTCATTCCAAATTTCTATATCATTGATTAACCCTTCTTTGAATGCTTGCTTATAACACCCTCTTGGATTGTTTATTTCCAAACCTGAAGCCTTAAATATCTTTGATAGCAACTTCCAAGTTAAATCTTCTAATGTTTCGTATTTTTTAATAATAGAATCTCTATATACTTCCGTTGTTATATCATCTGGATCTTTTATACTATTAAAATTATCTATAATATTCTTTAGATGAACTAGCATTCTATATGTGTAATTATATGTTAATTTTATTGATTCATCGTATTTATCTAATATTCCCATAATATTCAATCACCCTTTCTAAATTATATATATTATTTTACCATATATAATTCCATTTGAAGCTAAAAAATTATTACATCTTGATAGCCTTTTTATCATTAATTAATCAAAGTATTTTTCTTACTTCAAAAGTTCTTCATAATTATTTTTTATTATTTTAAATACAGTTTCACTGAATCCAGATTCCAACTTTAGCGACGGAAAACCTTTTAGTGTATCATTTATAATTTCCTTTATCACTTCTAAATCAATCTTAGGTATATCATAATTATGCTCCTCTAATATTGGTTTATAATTATTTCTTGTAAATGATGTTGAATACCATGTATTTTCTAAGCCACTATTATTAAGAACTCCAGATAATCCTAAATTATTATCAAAATTTGGTGCAAGTCCTATTGGTTCTCCATCTTTTCTTAATATTCCAAAATTAAATGTATGTCTATCTATGTTATAGCATAATGCATCCATAAAAGTAATATTCAAAAAATCTTCTATATAACCAAGTTCTTTTATAATACTTATAGAATCATCTATTTCCCAATACTCGCGAACAAAGCTGAACATTGGCTCGAAGTCCACTTCGCAATTATTAGTAAAGTCTTTACTCTTAACTAATGCTCCATCTTCTATAGCTTCATATTTAACAGCATTGAATCCTAAATATATAGCAATATTTGCTATTAATACTTCCGCAAAATTCTCCTTATAAGTACCCTTTTTTATCATATACCAACATCCCTCAATGAGTTTCCAACACTTCTCAAAACTTCCTATGTTAGTTAATTCAGGACTTATATCTACATCCTTAAAATTTATTTCTGTAGCATTACCGTATAAAGCAATAGTATTTAGTCCATCAGATAACCTACTTCTCACATCATTATAAGTTATATCTTCATCCATCCATTTTAACCAATAGCTATCCGTAATACTTATAGCTCTAGCTTTAATAACTATTTCCTTAGGAACCTCTGATCTAACACTTAATCTACGCCTTACTTGCCTTGAGTTTGTCCTATGAGTGTCTATAACTCTAGTTTGTAGCCATGCTTCTAATGACCCTGCATTCTTATTTATCATTATTACTGGTAATAAATTGTCATCCAAAGACTTTATGAACTCTGTGTCTTTTATTTCAGCAATTTGTTTGTCCTTATACATCAAATATCCAGTAAAATTATATTCTTGATTTTTTGAATATTTATTTGCTATGTTTATTAAATCTACTTTTTTCATATAATTCCTCCATGATTTAATCGATATTATAATTCTCTTATATTATATTATAACCAAGCTTTGCATTTTAAACAACGACTAATCGAGCACTTAATCCAACCCCACTTATATGAAAATAGGAAGATTTTAATAAAATAGCTTAATTTTCATGTAAAAAAATCACGCTAAGATAAGCGTGATTTTTTTATTAAATACATAATTCCCGGTATTATCTTTTATCTTTTTTCGACCATATTTTTAAACCTATAAGCAATCCAGCCCCAATTGTAGATGCAATGCCTGTATATATGGCTACTTTACCTTTGGTTGTTTTATTTTTTGGAGGTTTAACTGTCTTGTGATAATCTTCCATCAAATTTTCATACTGTTTCTTGTTGATATTTCCTATACCTATGCCCATAACTTTACAATTCATAGCTGCAAAATAATTAATTTTTTCTGCTATGTAACAGTTAAATGTATGTATTTTCTGAGGTGTTGAACTTCCATCATTCCATAATTCAACTCCAAATAATTCTTCATATATAAATTGATGTTGAAAAACAACTAAAGAGTAATTACCCCGTTTTGAGTGATATATATTGATATATCCATTTTTTGCAATTAGATTGTCAATTTTTCCTTTGTATAAAACTAAAATATTCTTGGATGAATTTTCATTCTTGATCTTATCGAATAATTCTCTGCCATCAAATGAATAAAATAATTCAACACTAGTTATATTATTTTTCACTAATGCTAGTTTGATTACCTCAATATATGAATCAATGTATTGTATATCTTCTGGAAGTTTATTTTTATAATCATTTATTACATTTTGAGTTTTTTTATTAAATATACCATTGATAAATTCCATTTTTATACACCTCTCTTTTTCCTTATCAGTTTTGTTAGTCTTATTAGTTTATCATATTTTGCCCTCTTTGTTTGTTTAACATAACATATATTTTTTTAAATTTTATAAAATACTTTAGAGATTTATAGTTGCTATTTTTATAAAATGGAAAAAGGGAGCTAATTGCTCCCTTTTAATTATAAATTATTTTCGTAAGTTTCTACCATTTTCTTAACCATTTGTCCACCAATTGAACCTGCTTGCCTAGAAGTTAATTCTCCATTGTATCCATCTTTTAAAGTAACTCCAACTTGACTAGCAGCTTCCATTTTAAACTTGTTTAGTCCTTCTCTAGCTTGTGGTACTAATGTTCTGTTTGCCATATAAATTACCTCCTCTTTATTTAATAATGATTTTCATTTGCGTTATTATTTTGTGCATTATTATAAAGAATACCCATAGTAATTTAAGTCTATATTATTAAAATAACATATAAATGATAAATTATGTTAAAAATATTTAGGTTTCATATGCCTATATCTTATTCTTTAAATAGCAAACAATTTACATCCTTACTCGTCTTCTCCAAGTTGCCTTATGTATTCGTATTCCTTTACATACATTAATCTAATTTTTGTTTCTTCTTTACTTAAAGTTTGAAACGCTATCTTATTACCTTGTATTTCAATTAAATCTGCCTCCATTAAGCTGTCATCTTCAATACTGATTCTAAGTTTATATGTATTAGCTACATTTTTATCCCAAGATTCCAGATGTACTGTTTGCATTATTGTATTCCCACATTTTGAGCACTTGATATATAATTGCTGCTGAATTTTTTCAAAGGTTACTTTATTGTTATCGCACTGCTTGCACACGATAGTTCTCTTCATATATAACCACCTCACTACTTATATGTATTAAAGCAGAGATTTAGTACCGATGCTCACTCCAAACTGTCCAAAAAACAATAAAAACCCCTAAATTCAAGGGTTTTCATTTTAACAAGCAATGATTTCCTTAATCATAAACTCTTTTCCACTTAATATCTCCCAGTGCTTACTTGTGCACTTTGGACATACATTATTATTCTCAATGAGATTAAAAACCTTATTGCACTCTTTGCAAATACCATTGCCCGGTAATATCTCAATTTTCAATTCCGTTTCTTGCAACATGGTACCATCTATTGCAGCTGGATAACAGGCTTCAATATATCTAGGGATCATTGATGATAGCTCACCAATTTGAAGAACCAATGTCTGGATTTTTGTTACTCCATTTTTTTGTGCGAAATTTTCAACAGTTTTAACCACTTCCATCAAAACTCCAATTTCATGCAAATAAACTCACCTCCCTTGTCAAAGAGTAAGAACGGAAGAACGCTTGCTCTCCCGTCTTTTACCCTATAATACATTAATTATTCTATGCTATGTCTTTATTTTGAGAATATTTTTTTCACATTTTTCATTGCAATTTTTCCTTGACGCTTGATAACATGTTTTATAACTGCAGGTCTCATATCCTTAAAATCTACACCAGCACTATCATATTTTCTTACCAGTGAAATTGCGTCAAATTTACATTTTGTAGTACAAACTCCACAGCCTACACATTGGTATTCATCTATAACCGTAGCCCCGCATCCAAGGCAACGCTCCGTTTCCTTCTTTATTTGTTCCTGTGTAAATGTAACACGCAAATCTTTAAAAGTTTCTTTTGACTTGCTTCCATCCACGTGAAGTGCTCTTTGCCTTGGCAAGCGGTCATAGCCATCCATGTTTAAGTTTTCTTTATCAAGAGCATGGTATTCTCTCTCTCGACATATAGTTAAATTATCTCCATGAACATAACGATGGATTGAAATTGATCCTTGCTTTCCCAGTGCAATAGCATCTATAGCAAACTTAGGACCTGTTAATGCATCTCCGCCGGCAAATACATCTGGCTCACCTGTTTGGAAAGTGATTGGATCAGCTTTTATTGTCTTATTTAGATTTAATTCTATTTTGGAATCCTCTAATAATCCGCCCCACTCCATTCCTTGACCAACTGAAATCAATACATTGTTTGCTTTAACAATCTTTGTTGTATTTTCATCGAATTTAGGACTAAATCTTTTATTTTCATCGAAGACAGAAATACATTTTTTAAATTCTACACCCACAACATGGCCATCTTCATGAAGAATTCGTGTTGGACCCCATGAGTTGTTGATAGCAATGTCTTCTGACAACGCTTCTTCAATTTCTTCCGGAAGAGCAGGCATTTCTTGTCTATTTTCTAAACAATACATATCTATTTGCGTGGCACCAACTCTTTCTGCAGTTCTGGCAACGTCAATAGCAACATTTCCTCCACCAATTACAATTGCTGGACCTTCCATTTTCAGATCTTCACCAAGACTTACTTTGCGTAAGAAATCTACACCTGTTATTGCTCCGGAAGCACTTTCACCCTCAAGACCTAGATTTCTACCTGCTTGAGCACCAATTGCTACATAAAATGCTTTGTAGCCATCTTCTCTAAGCTCAGATAGGGTAACATCCTTGCCAACTTCAACTCCTGCTTTAAACTCTACTCCTAATTCCTTCAAACTGTCTATTTCTGCATTTACTACTTCTTTTTCTAGTCTGAAGGAAGGAATTCCTAGGGTTAACATACCTCCAAGCTTGTTTTGCTTTTCAAACACTGTTACCTTATATCCTTCAACCGCTAGAAAATAAGCACAAGAAAGTCCTGCAGGGCCTGCACCAATTACAGCAATTTTCCCTGGTCTTTGTGCACATTTTTCAGGTACAAAACGATGCTCTGATTTTAGTTCTTGGTCTGCAATGAATTTTTTAATTTCATCAACAGCAAGGGCTTCATCTACACCAGCTCTTGTACAAGCATCTTCACATTTTCTTGGACAAATACGTCCACAGATTGCTGGGAAAGGATTTTCTTTCTTTATAAGTTCTAGAGCTTCACTATACCTTCCTTGAGATGCCATCTTGATATAGCCTTGAACTGCTATGTGAGCTGGGCATTCAGATTTACAGGGGCTTGTTCCACCATCCTCAACAAATTTACGATTACGATAATTAAAATTCCACTTATCTTTTCCCCACTTTGTATCCCTTGGTGTATCTTTTTCCTTAGGCTCTATAACAGGTTTCTTTGTACATAAATTTTGTCCTAGTGTTGCTGCACTTGCTTGGCAATTTTCTACACACTCTCCACAAGCAACACATTTATCTTTATCAACTACTGCTACATAGTTTGACCTAGACCAATCAGGATTTTTATAGAAGGTTGTATTTCGAAGTCCGAAGCAAGAACATCCACAGCAATTACAAATGGCAAGAGCATTTCCTGGTCCTGATAAATTTGGTATAGAATGTACCAACCCCTCTTTTTCAGCTTGCTTGCAAATAACAATAGCCTCTTCCCTCGTAATTTTCCTGCCCCTTCCTGTACGAATATAGTACTCAGCAGCAGGTCCAAGCTGAATACACATTTCTTCAACAGTATGCCCACAACCCTGACCTATAACTCTCATGGATGTACGACATGAACAATCCGCAACAGAGAAAACTTTATGCTTATTAAGAAGGTTTGCGATTTCTTCATAAGAGGCTCTTCTTGTCTCACCCTCAATAGCAGTTTCGATTGGGATAACTCTCATTACGCCAAGCCCTACTGGAATATTTCCTGCCATTAATCCCCCTAATTTTCTTGTATATTCTTCAAAACACTCAGCAATTACTGGATATTTTGCAACATTTCCTTTGTTTGCAACCATGTATTCCATTACACCAGGAACATAAAGCTCTAGGGAGTACTTATCAATTCCTTCTTCTTCATCTATTTTAACAACACCATCAATTGCCATTTTAAATAGTATTTTCTCTACCTCATCAGTAGCTTTACCGCAAAGACCCGCAATTTCCTTTACACTTTTTGGTTTACGAATCTCAAGCTTAAGTGCTATCTCTGCCATTTCGTCTGTAACAACGGGCTCTAGAATTCTATATTCTGGGTCTGTTGGTTTTACTTTTACTATCCCTCCAGTAATCCCAGCAGCAATCTTATTGGCTAGTTCAAGTACTTTTTTCTTTACCACATTATTCCCCCCCAATTTAATCCATTATTTCATATAATTATGGGTGCTACTTTTCATTCCAATTTTTTACTTCTGTACGTATCCACTGTGTCCATTCATCCATTCCCTCACCTTTTTTAGCAGAAATGGGGATAACCTTAATATTCGGATTCAATTTTTTTACACGTGCTTTCACTGCTTCTAAATCAAAATCAAAATAACCTATTGCATCCATCTTGTTAATTAATAAAACGTCTACAATGGAGAACATTAAAGGATATTTTAGAGGTTTATCATCGCCTTCTGGTATACTTAAAATCATGGCATTTTTTGATGCACCAGTGTCAAATTCTGCTGGACATACCAAGTTTCCTACATTTTCTAAAATAGCGAAGTCAACGTCTTCTGTTCCAAGGCCTATTAACCCTTGCTTAGTCATATCTGCATCTAGATGACACATGCCACCTGTGTGCAATTGGATTACTTTTGTACCAGTCTTAGAAACAGTATTAGCATCAACATCTGAATCAATGTCGGCTTCTAAAATGCCAATTCTCATTTCATCTTTTAAAGCTTCAATAGTTCTTAAAATAGTTGTTGTTTTACCCGAGCCTGGTGATGACATTAAATTCAATAAAAAGGTCTTGTCTTTTTTCAATTGTTCCCTAAGCAAATCCGCCTGCTTGTCATTATCTTCAAACACACTTTGTTTGATTTCAAGAATTTTATATATATCCAAATCAGTACCCCTCCATTTTATATTAATTTTTTTCTCAAGTGCTTATAACTCTGGTCAAGATAAGTATTTATTGTACAACTTCTTCTAAATATTTTTCAATAGACATATAAAAGTAAATCATAACAGCCGACTAAAAATAAATTAGCCGACTGAGATAACTTACCTCTGTATTTATATTGGTTTAGATCATTTTATACCTTTTCAACAAATCTCCAATAACTGTTCCAGAAACCATCTTCATTGTTTTTTCGTTCATAAATTTTTCCATAAATGGGAGGTTCATTTCAGTAATTTTTTTTCCATCCATCATTTTTACTGTAGAATCTAAGAGTCGACGTACATCATAGCATGAATCAAATACCTCCGGAATACCACGATCTATGTCTAGCAATGTATAAACTGCCTCCATAGCTGTTCTAACTGAATACTCGGTTGTAAATACTGTGTCACGAGGTGTGTCAGCAAACTGACCAATGAAAGCAAAGTTTACGCAGCCCTCAGGCACAACCTTAGGTCTGTCACCTTTTGCTCTTGGCATAAAGAATGCAGTAACATAAGGCATCATGCAAGGGATAGAGATTGCAGATTTTGTAGCCATATCATGAATCTCAGATTCAGGCACACCCATATGATAAAGCCATTCCTGGGTAATTTCCACGCCTGTACATTCTCTCATTGGTTTCTTTATATAATTTCCTGGAATCTCGGAGAATAAACCATATACCCAAACTACTAACTGATCTTTTGGTTGAGCTTTAAAGTGAGGTTGTCTATTTACAGTATAGCTCATAAGCCAATTTGAGTCTTTTGCAGTAATGATACCACCTGAAACAACCTTTCCGCTAAATGGGTCACGTTTGCAAATTTTCTCAATATATGGAGGAATTCTGTCATCAAGTGTGGTAATTGTAGAAGATTCCCAGAATGTTTCTTCTGTACTAGTACAGAATTTATCGGGATGACCGAAAGCTGGGTCTTGTTTCGCAATATTTCTCCAAAGCTGCCAACAACCACCTATAGATTTATCAAACTCTGGTGCGTGGTTTTGATCACCTAGGGTAGAATTTTCTGTGCAACTTCCATTAGTAACAAATACTAAATCATTTTTAGTAAGTTCTATAATTTCTTCCTTGTCCTTATGTTTATAAACAATTTCCTTAGCAAGCTTTTTGCCATTTTTAATATCAAAAATAACATTTGTTACCACCGTATCATATTGGAACTTAACGCCATGAGCTTCAAGATATTTTACCATTGGTAGAATTAATGACTCATATTGATTGTACTTGGTAAATTTCAAAGCAGATAAATCTGGAAGGCCACCAATGTGATGAATAAATCTCTGAAGGTAAAGCTTCATTTCCAATGCACTGTGCCAATCTCTGAAAGCAAACATGGTTCTCCAATAAAGCCAGAAGTTAGAATTAATAAGTTCCTCTGAGAACACATCAGAAATCTTCTTATCATATAAATCTTCATCACGACTCATAAATAGTTTAACAAGTTCCATAGAAGCTTTCTCACTTAATCCAAACTTTCCATCGGTATGGGCATCCTCACCTTTATTCATCGTTACTCTCTGCAAAGAATAATTTGGATCTTTTTTATTTAGCCAATAAAATTCATCTAAAACAGAAACATCTTCCGTCTCAATAGAAGGAATAGAACGGAACAAATCCCACAAGCATTCAAAGTGGTTTTCCATTTCACGACCACCACGAATAATAAATCCCTTTTGACTATCATTAATACCATCGCAAGCTCCGCCAGCGATACTAAGTTCTTCAAGAATATGAATATTATCACCTTTCATTTGACCATCACGTACTAAAAAACATGCAGTTGCCAATGACCCGAGTCCAGCTCCAACTAGGTAAGCAGATTTTTTGTCTACATCAACTGGTTTTAAAGGACGTGCAAATGCTTCATAATTTCCATTGCTATAATACATATCAAATACCTCCTATAAACTAATATTCTTAATAACTTGATTATAAAAAAAATTTTGGGACATCACAATAGACAATAAATGCATTTTGTCTAATTATGAGTAAAATGCTTGTGCTTATATTTACTCTGCAAGCGTTTTGATTTCTTTAAATTCTTTCAAATCTGTATAAAGTTCACCAAGATAAGGATTTCTCTTTGTCTTAACTACTTTGTAAATCATGTAAACAAATACTGCTATATTTACAGCTAGTGCTATGAAGCTAAATGCAAATAGTGCCCCTTTATTGTAAGATGACGACACGACAAAAGCACCCTTATCAATAAAGGCTGGGAATGTCTGTGCAAACATACACCATATAGCCAGTGTTTGTGCACGATGCTGTAACCATGCTCCTTTTCCCACTGTAAATGCACAGAGGGTTGGCGCTAGTAACAAAGCAAGACCGCAATACCAAGCATGTCCCGGAAGACAATTATAAGTATAAGCAAAATTCCATAAATCATAGGCTATAATCCAAAACCATAGCATATCAGGCCACAACATATCCTTGCTACCATCTTTTGAAGTCTGTTTCTTTATGCAAATTCCAAACCACCCGGTTATAGCAATGATGTTTAGAATACCCGCTATACCATTCATAAAATTCCAGTTACCACCAAGTACATACATGGCTTCATCTGCTAGAGTCCCCCCACCAGCATACTGAATGCCAACTTGGAAATCACGTATTACTGCCTCCATAATGTTAATTGCAAGAATAAGAGGTGGAAAACATAATATCCATTTTTTATCAGATAATCTCCACTCTTTACCTGTTAATTTATTTTTCCCCTTAAAGTGCCTGATGCACCAAAACCCTATACATCCAGCTGTAGACGAATACACCTTTGCTAAATGGAACCAGTCTGTATAAGTTGTGTCACTTAATACCGTAAACCATAATATTGAAAGTACTATTGGTAAAACAACAAAACTGAACAAGCCAACATATTTAAATCTGCGAGCTACTTCATTAAAGGCAAAGAGCGCTACGAAAACAATTATCCAAACACCCCATACACTTAATGCTGATGCCCCGTTGGCATAGTTGAAATTAAACATATTATCCCCCCTAATATAAATATCTAGTGTTTTATATATCTAGTATTTTATATATCTATTGTATAATTTTTGTCAAATCTATTTCAATAGACAAAAAAATGAAAGTGTCTATTTTATACACTTTCATTTATCTAAAATAATTATTCTTTTATTTCTTCTTCAAATGCAAGAACAGAACGAGGAATACTTCCGGTTATCATGGTCAATAGCTTTTTAAGGAGAATTTCGGGTTCTTCTTCCATGCCTTCACTTACCCAGTCTATAATCAGTCCATTAAACACATGTCTATAAAAATTAACGATGAAAACATGATCTTTATCCTTTAATTTTACTGGGGTTTTTTCAACACACTCATCTACCACATCATCCAATAATCTGGTAGAAAGATTTGTAAAGTAAGTATTAAACTCATACCAATAAGAAGAGTTATATACATGTAGAATCATTTTCGAGTTTTTCTTCAGATAATTCATTGTAGCCAGGAAACCGCCTCCCCAGGTTTCAAAGGTTCTATTTTGAGCAATATCTGTTGATAATTCCTCAAAAAATATAAATTTAAAAACATCCATGATATCAGTAAAGTGATTATAAAAAGTTTGCCTGTTTACATTGCAATGTTCACAAATTTCCTTTACTGTAATTTTATCTATAGATTTTCTGGTTAATAATTGTTTAAATGAGTTAATTATTGCAGTTTTAGCATTCTTTTTCATAGTCTTCTCCTCTAATACAAAAGTAGGTTTTATCTTTTTTCAATTTGAATAATGGAAAAGGTTACCTATAAAGGATTATAACATCAAATCTATATTAATTAAATAATTAATTAACTATTTTTTACTCATTTTCCAGTTTAATATTTTGCAAACACGTTTTCCTATACTACCAAAATGACTTTTCCTTGTATTTTTCATAAACCTATTTTTGAATTGATCCAAAAGCAATTTTACTGTACCTGTTAATTTTCTGGATCTCGGAGGCATTAAATGGTGACGAAGGAACACTCTCACTAGCCTACTCTGGTGTTTTTAAAAAAATAAAAAAAACAGTTGACAAAATTTCTTGTTGTAACTATAATAAGTACAACGGCAGTCGTAATCAAGTCAGTTACATTAATAAATATAACTTAATGATTAAAATTAAAATTGGAGGATGATAAATATGAAAATAGCAATTATAGGTGCAAATGGAAATGTAGGTAAGGTGATTTTGGAAGAGGCCCTAACAAGAAATTATGAGGTTACAGCCATTGTTCATAATCAAGCTAAATATGTAAATGAACAGGATAATTTAAAAATAATTCAGGCAGATGCATTTGATGAAACAAGCTTAGTAAATGCAATAAAAGGAAATGATCTTGTTATTAGTGCTTTTGGTCCAAAGTTTGGAGCAGAAGATAGTTTACTTTCTGTTACAAAAAATTTAATAAATGCAACAAAAAAAGCTTTGGTACCTCGTCTTATCGCTATCGGTGGAGCAGGAAGTCTATATGTGGCTCCTGGCCTTAAATTAGGTGATTCAGAGAACTTTCCTGCTGATTGGAAACCAATTAGCTCAGCACATACTAGTGCCTTAGAACTTTATAAAAATGAAAATGAACTGGACTGGACAGTTTTAAGTCCTGCAGCCCTCTTTGAATCTGGGAGCAGAACTGGAAAATATAAGCTTGGTAAAGATGATTTAATTGTAGATGATAAAGGCGCAAGCAAAATTTCTTTTCAAGACTATGCACAAGCTCTTCTTGACGAAGCTTCAAATCCAAAATTTTCTCGCCAAAGATTTACTATTGGATACTAATATTTTAGGAGGTATAAAAATATGAAAAATAAAATATATTATGTTATGGATACAATGTGTGGATGGTGCTATGGTTTTAGCGATGTTATTACTAGAATCCATAAAAATCATAAAGATAAATATGACTTTGAAATCATACCTGGAGGTATGTGGATAGGTGATGAAGTTAAAACCATGGACACTCGTCTAGGTGAATTTATAAAAACTAGCAATGTTAGAGTAGAGGCCTTAACTGGTATACACTTTGGTGAAGGCTTCAATAAAAATGTATTAGATAGCAGTGATAGAATTCTTGATAGCTTGCCAGGTGCAAAAGCAGTGGTTCTCTTTCAAAAATTAAATAAAGACATGTCCTTTGATTTTGTAAAAAAAATACAGGAGGCTTTCTTTGTAAACGGAGAAGACATGAATGATATTTCTATCTATAGCAAAATTGCCGAAAGTTTTGGTGTTTCTAAAGAAGACTTTGAGAAAAAATTTCTTTCAGAGGAATTGATGGAAGAAACTTTTGAATACTTTAAAAAAGGAGAAAAATTAGGAGTACAGAGTTTTCCAACGATTATTCTTGAAAAAGATAATAAACAAACAATAATAGCACAAGGCTATAGCAATTTTAAGGGACTTGATAAAATTCTATTGGAAGGATAAGCGTCTATGTGATAGTATTGTTTGTGCATAACTCCTAATAGAAAGTTGAAATAATTTTAAATTAGGATTCATAAGCAATAAATAGATAAAAAGGGGTTTTGGTCATGAAAATAAGTAGTCGATTCCCGGTAGCAGTCCATATACTATCTATTCTATCCATTTATGCAAATCCATTGCCCACTTCAGATATGATTGCAGGAAGTGTGAATACCAATGCAGTGGTAATTAGAAGAATACTTGGAATGCTTAAGAATGCAGGTCTTGTTGATATGAAACGCGGAACTGGCGGTTCCTATCTCACTAAACATATTGAAGATATAAGTTTATTAGAAGTATACAAAGCGGTAGACGTAGTTGAAGATGGTGGTTTGTTTCAAATTCATCCAAATCCAAATCCTGATTGTCCAATAGGTGCAAACATTCAATCTGTTATCGAGGTCACTTTGCTTAGTGCACAAGAAGCAATGGAAGACGCTCTAAGAAAGGTTACTATGCTTGATGTTGTTGGCGACATTAACAAAAAAATTCAATAAAAAAATAAAAATCTCAACTTTAAAATAAATTTTTAAAGTTGAGATTTTTTAGAACTTTATAATAGTGTTAAATCATCTCCTGGGTCGCTGTAATTATAGCATCAATTTCTTCTTGAGCTAATATATATATCAATATCTTCCACAATATAGTCCTGTCCTGTGGAGTGAAGCACATCATAAAATGATTTGATATAGCCGAACACATTGTAGTCATTAAAAACTTTGAGTGCAGCTTTACCGGTCATATAATGGGCCTGCTTATAGCTTTCAAGACAAAATACTGTGAAATCAATAGTTCTATCCATGACTTATCACCTCACACCTGCGGAAATGTTATATTTCCGCTATTTCTTTCTTCTAAGAAAAGTTCAAATAATTTTTCCGTGCTGTACTGCCAAACCTTTGTTTCTTCTTGCTCCAAGGTTTCATACAGATGAGAAGAATAAAGATTTATAACACCATCCTTATCTGATAAATTTAATTCAGCCATAATTTTTTCTACAAGAGCAGAACATATGATGGGAAACACAACGTCAAATTTACTTTTCTCCATTACTTTTCCCTCCTAAATCTTCATAATGGTCAAATACGCAAAATCCCAATGATTTCTCCGTATGAAATAGTATCTGATTAAAAAGTTTCTCTACTTTCAATCGTTTTAAGGCTTCTTCTTTATCCAATACACCAGTTTCAAAAAGTTTTACAGTCAAATATACATTATCGTCAGCAACAGGGCCGATTACAACATCATATTCTTTTAGAATTTCTATTCCTCTGCGATTTACAGTGATAAAATCCAGCCATTTTTCATCAGCAGATATAAATTCTATTATATTAAGTTGCTTTCTTGCTTTTTCTATATCAAGGTTATATACTGATAAAAATTTTTTACCTGTATTGTTTCTTAAACTGACTTTTTCCGCCCAGCGATTCGCTTGTTCTTTATTGCTTGTAGTATAAAAGCCTATGCCAAAATCAAGCAGACGATTACTTTGTAAAATTTCTGGTCTTTCCACAACAGCATCACTGCCGTGATAGATATTCACTGTAATCCCTCCAATATCTTTGAGATTATTTTCTTCTCTTTCATAAGTGCAGATAGCATATTTTTATAATGCTTTCTCCTTTTTACTTGTTCTTCATTTTTGTTATCTTTTCTTTGTCTTTGCCTATATAATCGGTTATAATCTTTTTATCATTTCGATATTTCAAATAATAATATTCATTATTGCCTATTTTTTTAATGCTTAAGTTTCCTTTTGTCAGACCTTCTAACTCTTTCGTATAAGTCTCAATCATTTCCGCATTTCTCTTTTGTTCTTCGTATACAACACTCTCCATTATTTCATAATACCTTACCATGGGTCGCCTGACTTATAATATTATAACACATCCAGTAAAAAAAACTCTTCCTTAAGCAACGATTTCCTCTGAAATTAATTAGTTCCCTTTGTTGGACTAGAACCTGTAGTAAAGTAAATTTCCTCTGCTAGTTACATGACACACTTTTCTTTGTCCTTTAACCTGTTGACAAAAATAGAGCCTAAGTGTATAGTGTGTATTAAGAGAATGCACACCATGCACTTAGGAAGGTGATAATGTAATATGAAGATTTTAATTTCAAATATATCTAATATACCCCTATACCAACAAATAAAAGACCAACTAAAAGATATTATTTTTAAAGGTGAGATGTCTGAGGGTGATCCACTTCCATCTATCAGAAATTTTGCCACTGATTTGAAAGTAAGCGTTCTTACTATTCGCCGTGTCTACAATGAATTAGAGCAAGAGGGCTTTATTACAAGTCAGGTGGGCATTGGCACTTTTATTTCTGCTAGTAATTTAGACCTACTTCGTGACTCTAAACGGCGTATTGTTGAACAAAAAATGCAGGACTTAATTCAAACAGCAAAGACGTTAAAAATTTCAAAAGAGGAATTAAATGAAATGATGAATATTTTATATGAGGAGGATGAACAATGAGCAATGTATTAGAAGTATCAGGATTAAATAAATCTTATGAGAAATTTGCTCTTTCTGATCTTAGTTTTTCTTTACAGGAAGATTGTATTACAGGTTTTATAGGTATTAACGGGGCAGGTAAAACAACCACTATACGTACCATTCTTGGTCTTGTAATGAGAAATGCTGGTACTATCAAATTCTTTGGAAAGGATATGGATACGCAGGAGTCTGAGTTAAAAAACCGTATTGGAGTTGTGCTGGATGATGGCTGCTTTTATGATGAATTAACCATGAAAGAAATGAAAAGCATTATTGCACCGGCATATTCCAGGTGGAATGAACGAGATTACAAAACCTATATGGAAGGTTTTTCACTTAATCCACGCCAGAAGATTTCAACACTTTCAAAAGGTATGCGTATGAAGTTCGCATTAACTTTGGCACTGTCCCATGAGGCAGACTTGCTTATTATGGACGAACCTACAAGTGGACTTGATCCCTTAATGCGAAGTGAATTCATGAATATCTTGACAGATTATATGAAACAAGGTGGCAAAAGTGTTTTCTTTTCAACGCACATCACGTCTGATCTTGATAAAATTGCAGATATGATAATTCTTATTAACAATGGAAAAATCTTGTTCGAGGAAGAAAAGGATACATTGATGGATACCCATCGATTAGTAAAAGGTGATAGCAAGGACTTGACTGTTGAAAACAGAAAACTATTCTTAAATATTCAAGAAACAGGATTTGGATTTATGGGTATCACAAATAAGTTATCTCAAGTTCAAGAAAGCATAAAAGACATTTTGGTTGAAAGACCTAGTATAGAAGATATTATGCTCGGTTATGTGGAAGGAGGTGAAAAATAATGCTGTTACATCTTGTTAAAAAAGACTTCTTACTTGTAAAAAGATATTTACCACTTTTCGTGATTTTACCATTTGCTATACCCATTCTTATAATGATACAAGCCTCCCACTTAACACAAGTATCCCAATTTTTGGGGCTTATTGCTTTTGTGTTATCCGTAATTTTTGCGGTGTTTATGTTGTATCAATATGTTTTGATGGCAGAAATGAAATACCCTAAAGCTGAAGCTCTGCTATGTTCTACGCCATATTCTCGCAGTTCTCTTGTAAAAGCAAGATACGTTTTTCTCCTATTGATTTTTGCTTATTGCTGTGTGGCATACAACTTACTCGCACTGCTATTTGCCAAAATTGAATATCTTAATCCATTCAGCTACCTTATTGCTCTGCTGATTTCAGTAATCTTATTTGGCGTATATACACCGCTGCAATATAAATTGGGCTTTGAAAAAACAAAGTATTTCTTCATGATATTAATCATGGGATCGCCATTTTCATTGACTTTATTAATAAAAGCCAATATCAAACTCGATTTTACGAGATTTTCTGCAATGCCTATGTTTGTCCAGTACCTGATACCGATTGTGGCTATAATTGCTATTTTCTTTATTTCTATGAACCTATCTATAAAAATTTACTCAAAAAAAGAATTGATATAACTTATTTGTTTTGAGAAAGGAGAGATATCTATGCAAGCTTTGCCAACACCAGTAGTAATATTATGTGTGCTGTTTCCCTTTGTGTATTTGACTTGTAAGCACTTTAAAGATAACAAAAAAAAATAAAACATTACTGTAAAAATCAACTTAAATTTATATATAGCCTACCAAATTAGTAGCAGAGATTATCAGTAAACTTCTAATCCCTGTAAAGTCTCTGGCACCATGGCTATCAATCTACTATATAAAAAACATTGGAATATCTCAAGCCTCAATATGAATGTAACTCAATTGATATTGTGTTACATTCAACCTATTTAATATAATAATATTACCGCCGTGATAATAATTTCAAATCAATTTTAAAGTAAATTTAAACTACGCAACCCATTAATTCAACAATTAATTTGAATTATAATTTCTAACTAAAATATGGAATACTTGCTAAAAATAAAAGCAGTAGTATTGCTTGTATTAGTCCTTTTATTAGTCCATCTTCCTTAATAACTTTGCTTATTTCCCAACAAAAACAAACTATCGCATATTCAATACAAAACAAAAGCATGGTTACACCAATAAATATGGGTAGTGAATATCCATATATCCCACCCATTTTTAACTCAACATATTTTCCATAAGCTACGCAAAATGCCGTAAAATTCACTTCTGAATAATACGGCATTTTGAATAATTATTTAATTTCATAATATTACATTATCTTACATCCAATGTAGCACTTGTTGAAGTTCCAGTAATTGAATCACTACCGGTTATTACTACTGATTTAAGCGTACTAAGATTAGTACCTGTATTGGCTGTCATTGTAATTATACCACCCTTGGATACAATTGTACCAGCTTCACTTTTGAATTTTACACCATCACTAAGGGTTGAATTTGTAATATCAAATCCATATTGATTAAATACCATATATGTTGTATAACCAATTCCTGTTAAAGGAGCAATTCCTATTTTATCTGAATTTATAGTAATCTTACTGACCCTGGGATTTTCAGTTACATCCTGGGATGTAAACAGTGCTGAGTCTACCTTTTGGCCAGTTAATTTGTCTTTTAATGAAATACTAATTGGTTTATTAACATCAGTAGAAGAATTATAAGTTATTGTACCAGTTGCTGTTGATGGATCTAAGGTTACTGTTGAACTTACAGATGCAACCGCTTCTATTTGGCTAGCTGGAATTTTTTTAGTAATATTAATGTCGTATTTATTTTTAACTTTATATTGGAAAGTAGTTGTGTTTGCCCCAGTCTTTGTTAAATTAGCATTATTTTGAATCTTGTTAGGGCTTGTCATTAAATTAGCTGAGACAATGCTAATATCTGATACTTCTAAAATATCTTCTGCTTTAGCATCACCTAAAGCTAAGGTTGATTTTCCTGATACTCCATTAGAACATACTAATTGTACTATGACAAATTGGTCAGTATCAGAGAAATCATATAGTATTGTACCTGTTCCTGTTAGTGGATCTAAACTTATTGAACCTCCTTTGGAATCTATCCAGAAATTCGTCATCATCTCGTAAGCTGGGATTGCCTTAGTAATATCCTTACCAGCTTTATCTAATATTTTATACTTAAATGTAGCTTTATTTGCTGCTGTTTTTATTAATTTCGTTGAAAGAAAATCAACTTCACCCGCTGGTAAATAAATATTACTACTAATCGGCCCAGATGTTGAATTTGTTTCATTTGAAGCTATTGAACCTCCAATCTCTTGACCATTACTATATTTAATAGTTGAAATATCAACAGAATCTTTATTCACTTGTATCCCACCATCATTTTTTATCCACTTGCTATCCTCTGTTTTTATAAAAATATCACCTTTATGTTTAACTACTGCATCCCTAATTTGATTTTCATTTTTTAAATCATTTGCATAATCTAAAGTATACATATTAGCTCCTATTACCACAGAAAAATTTGGAATATCGGTAAAACTACTTAATCCGTTTGCCATCGCTGGTTTTGACAGCATAACTAGCAATAACATAAACCCCATCATTATAATACTTTTAAAATTTTTCATTAACAGATCACCCCTGTTTTTTATATTTTTTATATATTTTATGCATTCAAATAAAAACGCAATAAAATCTATGGAAATATGAATTGACACACAGTTAATTTACCGTGTGTCTATTGTAATAACTATATACTACCATAATTTATCATAAATATAAAGATTAGAGATATAAAATGATCACTATAGCAGCTTAAAATCTAAGTTACTATAGTGATTATTTGTTTATGCATCTTTAATATTCAATATATCCAACGCTATCATTTAAAAAGTTTAGAAAAATATGGGCCATAAACTGATTTTCATAAATATCACTAAATTTTCCATGAAATTCTTTTCTACTTATCCCAATTTCTTCTTCTACAACCTCTGTAAACTGTGAAATATCTGCTTCAAAAATATATTTTTCTATTTCATTTACACTATAAAACAAATTTATACATAATTCTTCATCATACATTTTCCAATAGGCATTGAATTCACGGCAAAAATTTTTCAATTTGATTTTACACTCTTCTTCATTTAATTCCCAATATGTATTTAGTTCTGTAACAAACTTATCCATAATCTTAATATGAATATTTTCATCAAATTGCTCATTAAATTCTTCAAGAATTACCTCAGAAGTTCCCAGGGTCACGTAAATTTCTTGCAAATCATTTAATACAAAGAAAAACCCAGTAGGAATATAAATATATTGCAAAAAACCTAAAATGGCTTTTATGTCATTGTAAGAAGCCCAGTTACTATCTAATATATCTTTACTATAATTAATAAGTGTGGTATTTATAAATATAGATTTTTTTTTCATAGGCAAGTCTAAGAATAAATTTTTCCAGAGGTTACGCTTTTCAAATATCAAACCTTCCCAATAGTATGAGTTATTATATTTGTACATTATATTATCTTGAATAAAACTCTATTACTAAAACTTCATTTACATCTATTGGGATTTCATTTTTTTCAGGCATTCTTATAAGTTTTCCAGCAAAATTTTCATAATCCTTTTCGATATAAGGTAATGTAAATGTTTTAAGCTCTAAAAAACTTTCTGTAAATATTTCATTTTTTCTGTATTTCTCTTTTAATACAATATTGTCGGAAATCTTAACTTCAAAAGATGGAATATCTACCTTTTTACCATTTACCGTTATATGACCATGATTAACCATTTGCCTTGCCTGACGTATAGAGCTTGCAAATCCTATTCTATATACTATATTATCTAGTCTGCACTCTAAATATTTAACTAAAGCATCCCCTGTTATTTCCTTGCTTTTCATTGCTCTATTTATATATCTTGAAAATTGCTTTTCAAGCACACCATAATAGGATTTCAACTTTTGTTTTTCTATAAGCTGAATACCATAATTTGATAACTGCTTACCACCTCTACTGCTTTCTTTTGTAGCTCTATTCATTGCTTTTGGATGTCCGTAAATATTTACGCCTAATCTTCTGCTTAATTTAAACCTTGGTGTTCTTATCTTTGCCATAAATTCCTCCATAAAATATATTATTTTGCCGCGATAATGCATTTATATTAAATTTATTATATCATATATTTTATCAATTGCAAATGATTTTCATTATCTTCCCAAAAAAATATTTTGCATTACAAAAAAGTACATAATCCTTTAAAAAGTTTATGACTAGACAAAACCCTCCATAGCATTTATCTATGGAGGGTTAAATTCATCATATTTCATTCTACTGAACCGTAAACCTAGTAACAGCTCTCTCAGTCAATTGTGAAGCATATTTAGCAGTTAGAAATCCACTCTTGCTAAAGAAATATCTTTAACAATTCAGGAAATACAAAAGGATTTGGATAGTTCAGCTAAAAAACAAATGAACTGGAAGCCCAATTTAATAAATCGAGAAAAACTTCCCTACACTTTCGTTAATAGGACCTTCTGAATTAATTCAACATAGCTTTATCAATAAATGCTCCAACACTATTTACTATATTAAATGGCTCATATTCCTTCCACATCTCTAAATCAGATAATAATACAACCTGCTTATCCTTGCCTTCTAATTTATAATTCAACAAATCATCTATCATATCTACCTCTTTAGAATCATTTGAACCATAAACTACCGATCCTACTGAATTGAAGTTTTTAACTAGTATATAATACATTTTTGTAATTCCTCCTTAAATTCTTCCTCATTCTTTATAATAGCTTTGTCGTATAATCCTTTTAATTTTATGCCTATTTTATTATTCTCATATTTATATACATATTTATGAAGCCATACATTAAATACATAGTCCTTTTCAGTAAAAAACTGCACTTCTATTGGATAATGATAATTGCTTTTCTTGTAATAAATATGGTACCCTCTATATCCATCATCATTTTTCTTGCCATTTGTCATATCCACATGCTTTATATTATCATCACTTAAATCTATATTATAGTTTTCAACTATAACTCTAATTCCTAATATGTCATTAAAACATGAGCCTATTTCTTTACTTGGATAATACCTATCATATTTAAGTTTTATAGAGTGTATAGCTTTAATCCTATAAGTGAACTCATCTAATAATCTTCTTCTCTTCTTTAAAAATAATCTATAATTCATAAGTTCCTCTATTAAAACTTCTTTATCCACTTTTCTAAGTGTATTCTTTAAGTTTTTACCAAGTTTTGTTTCATAGCTTATTGCATCCAATGTTCTAATTAACTTATTATTTTCCACTCCTACTCACCTCTTTTTACATAGACACGTACAAATAATTTTTTTCTTTACAAACTTGATTTTCTCTTTAATCTTTATATAATTATAGCACAAATCCCTTCATCAAATTAAAATTATTTATATAGTCGTATTCCAATGTAGCCGGCATCTGGGAGGTGTTAGAGGGGAACTAATTTGCTGCAGAGTTACTTATGCCCGATGATAAATTTTTAGAGCTAGTAGCCCAGGACTATACTTATTCTCAAATAGCTTGTATTCTAGGTGTGCATACAGAGCTTGTACTCATAAAAGCACAGCTACTAAATAGAAAAGGTCATAATTTAAATATACCTTATGTACCAGGGGCTGATTTTTTGGGGAAGATATAAAAAAAAATAAGATTTAGATTGCAAGAAGCGAAATAAGACCAAGACAATTGTGACGAAAATCTCATCACAATTGTCTTGGTCTATAAATTCAAAAAAACTCTTTCAATATTATAAGTTGCACGAAATATACCTCTTGCTATAAGTTAGTAACGTAGTGGAGATTTTCAATTTGCTAAAATAGCTGAATAACCTTAGATCCACAACACTTTTTATATTTTTTACCACTTCCACATATACAAGCGTCATTTCTTCCTATCTTAGGAGTAGAAGTATTATTATGTCCTGAATTTAATTCGTTTAAAGTATATCCTTTTAATCTCCAAAGTCTAGTATTATTTATAAAACTGTTTATTTCTACTAATAATTTTTGAAGGTCATTTTCACTTGCTTCTCCTAATGCATATAGGATATTTTCTATTACTTCTTCTTTTTCATTTTCTTGAATATCAGCATATAAATTAACTATAATCATTTCAATCTGTGAATCTTCTATTTTCCAATTATTCTTTAAATGCCTTTTGAATTTCATGCTTATTTTATTTTCAATTAAATATTCTTCATTTGCAGATTCAAGTAGTTCATCCTTTTTTATAATACAAAAATCACTATCACTTGAGATCTTCTCTCTTGTATTAATAATATTGACAACATCTTCTAGTGGCACCATTATACTATAGGCTATATTACCTTGTAATTTATACCCACCATAATAATATGAACCACTTACAATTATTCCGTAAAAATCAGTTTCACCTAAAGAATAGTCAACATAATTATTAAGCATGCTTTTAAAATCATTTATAAGCATTACGCCATAGTTATATGTCATTCCACAGAATAGCTTTACTAGTTCTGTATTTTTAGCGAGTTTTTTTCTATACTCCTCATTATCTAAGGATTTTATAGCATTTATTGTTTCATTTGGCATGATTAAATATACACCATCTTCTCTCATAGCTACAAATACAAATCCGCATTCTAAAAAATAATCTGGGTTTGATGTGAAATTATGATCTTCAAAAGATATATATCCATGTTTATCAGCTATATTTTTTAAAAATTCAAACCTTTCACTATCAATTAAATATAACGCCTGCGTTATTTTCTCTTCATATACATCTAAAAGTCTTTCTACTAATTGCCCTTTATTAAGCTTAGATACCTTCGTAGTATTTAGCATAGATGCTATTTTAAATAATTCAGTTTTCGTATTACATTCTAATAATTCTCTTAAATCCTGTGTAAACTTACCTCTTTTTATTTTACTAAACATTGCATTTGCTTTATTTTCAATTTCTAAATCTATATTATTCATTACGCTATGTAAAATGGAATCAAAATCCTCTTCATCATTATATTCATCAAAGTCGTCATCCTCTATAAATGGAACTATATTCTTCTGCCTTTTTGTTTTAGCTTTTTTAAACTTAAAATTATTTCCTGGCAAGTACTGTTTTTCTGTATCTCTGCATCCTTCATATCCACAAACTCCATCTCTAGGTGAATTTGTATATTCAGGTACATCTACCACATCATTATCTTCATCTATGCAATCTGCACAAAAAAATTTTTCTTCTTCATAATCAAAATACTCTGCCTTTTTATTGCAATTTGCACAAAAATTTTGTATTTCTTCATTTCTAGCTAATATTTCTATTTCACTATGTTTTTCCCCTGTTAAATACTCATCAATAACTTCAAGTTTTAATTTAGTAGTAGAACCGAAATCATAGTCATATCTAAATTTATCACCTACAGAAATTACCTGTCTCAATTTGAAATCCATTGTTTCGTCATTGAAAAAAAATTCAGAATCGACCTCCGCTGAAGAATCATAATTTACATCATCTATAATGAAACTACTTAAGTGTCCACAACATTCTAACCAAATATCTCTTAAAAAACTATCCAAATTCTTTAAAGTTGAATCTATATCTATAGCTATATATAAACAATACTCTTTGGATCCATACTGTGGAACTATAGATAGAATATATTGACTCTTAGTTTTTTTAGAACTCGCCATAGCTTCTTCTATCTTTTCTTTTCTACATTTACAACCTTTAACATGCCTTTTAACGGTTCTTTCTGATAATTCCTCATTGCAATAATAACATTTACCTTTCAAATCTTATCTTCTCCATTTCTTTCTCTTAAATTTAATAGCTATTATGAATTATGCCCTAACTTTTTTAAATTTATAAACTTGTTATAATCACCCTTTCTAAATTATATATTTATTTTACCATACACAATTTCATTTGAAAATAAAATTTTAATGACATTTCAGATTGGCTCTTTATTGTTGTACAGTAGAATCCTTTCCCAAAATCTTTGTAAGGTCTACATTTATTCATTTCCATTTTTTGAAAGGCGACAGGCACCTTAATCATTTAGTTTTGTAGAAACTCCTTGCATAAATGGGACACTGTCCTTTGTTTTAACTTGAACTAATGATGAAATACCACATTGAATAGAAATCTCGAAAATAGTCTATAATTTAAATACCATTTTTTTTAAATGGCGAAGAATTAAAAACACTACTGCACTGGGCTCCCCCCAAGTGCAGTAGTGTTTTTTTTATCTATAATTTTTATATTACCGCCTCTTCATGACTTCAGAGGTAGCATCAATAATAATATCTGGAACAAACCAAACAGTTCATTCTAGCCATGCCCTTACTTTATTACCTTTTATGTTTAAAACGGAAAATTATTCTTCATCCCAACATTCTACATTTTTTAATCCTTCAATAGAGTTCTTTGTGAATACGGGATCCCTTCCTTGTTTCTTTTGAAAAGTGTAATCTTTTAATGCTGCAAAAGCAATTTTACCAAGCTTAAATATAGCAATCAAATTAATTATTGCCATTAATCCCATGAATAAATCTGCTAAATCCCAGACTATTTGAATCTTTGCTACAGACCCAATGAAAACCATACTTACAACAGCAATTCTATACAAAAAAACATATATTTTGTTTGTGTTAATAAATTCTATATTTGTTTCGCCATAATAGTAATTTCCTACAATTGAACTAAATGCGAATAAGAATATACATACAGCAATAAAAGTATTTCCCCAAGCACCAACTTGTGAGCTTAAAGCACTTTGTGTAAGCTGTATTCCAGTTAATCCTTTAGTTGTATAATTTCCAGATAATAATATTATAAATGCAGTTGCACTACATATTAAAATTGTATCTGTAAATACTCCTAAAGTTTGAATCAGTCCTTGTTTTACAGGATGCGATACTTCTGCTGTTGCTGCAGCGTTAGGAGCACTTCCCATTCCAGCTTCGTTTGAAAAAAGTCCTCGTTTAATTCCCATCATCATGGCAGCACCTAGACCGCCGCCTAAGGCTTGTTCAAAACCAAAAGCATTTCTAAATATAAGTGAGAACACTGCTGGTAAAGAAGATACATTTTTAATAATAACAAATATGGCTACTAAAAGGTATGCAACCGCCATTATAGGAACAACAATTTCTGAAAACTTAGCTATACTTTTAACTCCGCCAAAAATTATAATTGCTGTAGATATTGATAAAATCAAACCAGTAATAACAGTTTTAACTCCAAAAGCTTCTTGAAAAGCAAGTGATATAGTGTTTGATTGAACAGAGTTAAATACAAGACCAAAACATACAGTAATTAATATAGAAAAAACAATCCCCATCCATCTTTTATTAAGTGCTTTTTCCATATAATATGCCGGTCCACCTCTGTACCCATGTTTATCTTTAACTTTATAAATTTGAGCTAGAGTGCTTTCAACAAAACTAGAAGCACCACCTATTAAAGCAATTACCCACATCCAAAATATTGCACCCGGACCGCCAATAGCTATAGCAATAGCAACTCCAGCAAGATTTCCAGTTCCAACTCTAGAAGCAGTACTCATACAAAATGCTTGAAATGAAGAAACCCCTTTCTTTTTATCAGTTTTAGAAATAGACTTTCCCGCACCTTCAGTTAAAAGAGATATCATTTCTTTTAAATATCTAAATTGAACAAATTTTGTTTTAAATGTAAAATATAACCCCATGAAAATAAGTAGTGCAATAAGTACATAGGACCATAGAATATAATTTATATTTCCGATAATTACTTGTAAATAGTTCATCATTTTATCCTCACCTTCTTTAGTACATTTAATATTTTATACATATGTATTAGTTAAATTCAAAGTTATTGTATCACAAAAAAATAAAAAAACCAGCAATCAGAATATTCAAAAAGTATTTCCTTTAAAATAGTGTTCAGCAATATAGCTTCAAATCATTTATACACAATGAATAATCTTTAAAAAAAGTTTTTAAAACTTTTTTCTTATTATCAAAAATATGAATATATTATTTATGTAAAATTCAAAATGCTTATTAATAAAACTCTTTAACTTTATAACAGCTTAATAGTATTCGCAAAAAAACTACCGAATTGCTTCAGTAGTTTCATCTTCGCCCAGTTTCTGAGCAACTTTTATTTCCAATTTTTTCAAGGCGACAGGCACCTTACAGGATTTAGAGTAACTTAATCAGCTCTTCCAACTCCTGGGATAAAACTTTTGCAAGCGTAAAATCAGTATCTTTTAAAGCTAATTCTATTTTTGTTTCAACTAATTTTTTCTTTTGTTCAATTTCTAAATAGTCTACACCAAAATGATTAGCATAAATCATCTTTCTGAATTTTCGCATACTCATTTTTCTAATTGTCTTATCTTCAATGATTAAAACAAAATCCATACAGTTTACTATAGAATAGAAATCATGAGAAATCATTAAAATCGCGCCTTTATAGTTTTCTATGGCTTTTTCCAGTGCTATTTGTGAATAGGTGTCTAAATGACTTGTCGGTTCATCAAGAAGCAACATGTTTGCTTGACTAGCAGAAACTTTAGCCAATTGAAGCATATTTTTTTCTCCACCAGATAAAGACCCTATCTTTTGATTAATGGCTTCTTCTTCAAAACCATAGTTTGAAATATATGATTTAATCTCTTCACAAGTTTTAAAACCAGCACCTTCGAACTCTTCAAGTATGGTATTAGACTCATTTACTGTTTTGCCTTGAAGTTGAGATAAATAAGCTACTTCAACCTGCTGATTTATCTCAATAGAATCATGATTATTTTTAAAGATTTCTCGAAGTATTGTGGTTTTTCCTGTACCATTTGGACCCACAATGGCTACTTTATCAGTAGATTTAATCTCAAAGTTAACATTTTCTAGAAGCATATCATCAAAGCTAACACTATAATCATTAACTTTTAAAGCAATGGTTTCGACCATTTCATTATCTGTAACTAAACTGATATTGGGCTCTTTAATATCTACAAATGGTGATTTAATTCTACGTTTTTCTAATCTTTCTTGAATTTTAACTCTAGCATTTAGAGATTTCCCTTTAGAAGATTGATCATACTCAGTTGCTTCAAATCTTAGTTTTTTTATTAACTTTTCATTTCGCTCAAGTTCTTCATTATCATCAATAGCTAGTTCTTGCATTTCAATTTTAGTTTGAAGTAATGAGAAGTTATAATCAATATAGCTTCCAGCAAACTCTTGGAGCTCCATGTTTTCAAGGTGTATAATTTTGTTAAAACAATGATTCAATATATATCTGTTGTGCGTAATAATTAACATTGCTGCTTTGTGTGAAATAATTAGATTTTTAAGTGCATTAAGGTTTTCAAAGTCTAAAAATACATCAGGCTCATCCATAATCATTAAGTCTGGACTATTTAGCATTTCCTTAATTACTTGAATAAGCTTGAATTCCCCACCACTAAGTTCAGATATCATTAAATCTTTATACTTAATTAAGTTTGCAAGATTTAGGCTTTTATTAATGTTGTTTTCGAAATCATCCCCATTAATTGCATCAAATGCGTCTAAAGTTTCTTGGTACTTTTCTAGTAGTGAATCAATATCAGAAGATGTCTCCATTTCACTGCAAATAGCTGTTATTTCATTTTGTAGTTTAATAAATTCTTCCCCTATATATTCGAAAACTGTAGTTTCTTTTGCTTCGCCCTGTTGTGAGAATTGACTTACATATCCAATTCTACAATTTGGCTGTATCTCGAGCTTACCATCGAACATATATTTTTCTGGATCCATAATTATATCTATCAGTGTACTTTTTCCGCTGCCATTTGTTCCTATAAAAGCACAATGATCTCCATCTTCTAATGTAAATGAAATATTATTATATAGATCCTTTTGCGGAAATGAGTAGGACAAATTATCAACTTTTATCATATTATTACCTCTCTTTATCACTAAAAAAGAGCCTATAAAAATAAGCTCTTCAATATATTTTCTTCTCAATTGCAATTTTACACTTGATTTTTATGTTTTTGAGTTTACCCTTGATAGCATAACATTTTTTACGACTAAGTTCAATCATTTCATACTAAAGCTCTGATGTCATGTACTTCCATATTTTACAACGGGGTCGCAGCGACGGTCTAATAAATATAAAGGAAATCACAATAACACTTTTGATAACTTGCTTAATAAATCTTCTATGACACATGTATAATCATTTATTATTTTATTTTTAATTTCTTCATAGTCTTCCTCATCATAGATATGTGCTGTAGCGTTTCTTGATAATAAAATATCATTCCAAATTTCTATATCATTGATTAACCCTTCTTTGAAGGCTTGCTTATAACACTCTCTTGGATTATTTATTTTACCATGCACAATTTCATTTTAAAATAAAATTTTAACGCCATTTCAGAAGGAAAGTCTCCCACTTCTATAAGTGGGAGCTACATACTACAACAAATAGAAACCTTTGGTAATTTTGATAACTTTAATATTCTAATTGAATCAAACATATTTTATAACATATTGATTGTTATTTTATGGTATTAAATGGTACAATATATTTATAATTCTTTAACAAAAAAATAAGAATAGCCAGTTTAATTTGAAAGATATGATATGGAAGACCCAAATATTATGGAGGCGATTTTTATGAGTCGGGAAAAACGACTAAAAATGAAAAAGGTCACTGTAGAACATCTGGAGCAATACAATCAATTGCTTCGGTATGTTTTTCAAGTGACCAATGATGAATTATACAAGATAGGTTGGGAAGAAAAGGATATGGTTCATGCCAAATCTCCGGTGCTGGAACAGGCCGATGTTCTAGGGTGGTTTGATGGAGAAAAATTAGTGTCCCAAGTGGCCGTATATCCTTTTCAAGTAAGAATATTCAATAGAACTTATGATATGGGTGGGCTTACCGGGGTAGGCACTTTTCCCGAATACTCTAGTCAGGGATTGATGCATAAACTGTTGCTTCAGGCACTTACGAATATGCGTGAAAGAAAACAGTCTATTTCCTATCTCTATCCTTATTCTATTCCTTATTATCGGAGGAAGGGATGGGAAATCATTTCAGATAAAATAACATTTGAAGTGAATGATTATCAGCTGCCCAAAAACAAACAGGTTTCGGGTGAGGTTGAACGTATCGATACAGACAGCGATGATGTGAAAGCGACTTATGAGCGTTTTGCCAATCAAAGCCATGGTGCTATGCTGCGCAATGATTTAGCTTGGAACGAATATTGGCGCTGGGATTATGACGACCTGACTGCTGCAATTTATTATAATGAAAATAAACAGCCGGATGGGTATGTCCTTTACTGGATTGCAGATGAAGTGTTTCATATTAAAGATATGATTTTCATCAATGAAGAAGCTCGCAGTGGACTATGGAATTTTATCAGCGCACATTTTTCCATGATTTCAAAGGTTATAGGAAATATCCATACGGATGAGCCGTTGGCCTTTCTGTTGGAGGATGCCGACATTAAGGAAACCATTTCCCCTTATTACATGGCTCGCATTGTGGATTTAGAGCAGTTTATTAAACTCTATCCCTTCAAGCCTGACAACCAAGAGCGTGTATGGATGTTTACGCTTGACGATCCACTTCTCTCATGTAACCAAGGCACCTTCACCCTACGTATCCATCCCAATGGAAAGGGCGAGGTAATACGCACGGGAGAGCGCTGTAGCTCACGGATCGATATCCAAACCATGACAACGATGTTGCTTGGATATAAGCGCCCTGATTATCTTCATAAGATTGGACGCCTTTCATGCAGTCCGGAAATCGTTGATATGCTTGAGGACTCCATTGAACAACAAACCCCTTATTTCTCAGATTACTTTTAACCGTCTGTGATATCTCCAATATAAAATATATGAGAAGCGTCAAGGTATAATAAAAAAATCTGTCAGGTTGTTATTATGTAACGAAAACGGCAACAAGGCAAAAAAAAGCAGCGTTCAATTAATTTATCTATAACCACACTTGCCACTTCTTTTTCATCACTGCCTTCAGATATTTTCAAGTAATGAGAAGTTATAATCAATATATCTTCCATCAAACTCTGGGAGTTCCATGTTTTCAAGGTGCAGATTTTTGTTAAAACAATGATTCAATAGATATCTATTGTGCGTAATAATTAACATTATTCCAATGCGCGAATTAATTACTTGAATAAGCTTGAATAATTTAGGCTTTTATTAATGTTGTTTTCGAAATCATCTCCATTAATTGCATCAAATGCGTCTAAACTTTGTTGGTACTTTTCTAGTAAAGAATCAATACAGAACTATGAACTGGCTGTTGAAAAGGTTTCTCTTGAAGTTAGTAAGCTGTTCGAACAACTTGGTGTAGATATTAAAAAACCAGCCGAGGTGTATGTAAATTATTCAAATAAAGATATTTTATGTTATGGTGGATTTTATCATATATGTGGTAGGATTATTAAAGGTGCGTGACCTTGGGAAATTATATCGAAAACTATCCAAATGGAGATTTTGGCATATTTGCCCTGGCTATTAGAAAAGTCAAATACATATTAAAATTAAAGGCTGTTGGCACAATCTATCCTTTACTTAAGACTCCTCAGATTAAAAATTTTACAAAAGTATGGGTGGGATAATAGAAATTGAATCAATAATAGAAAATTATAATTCTAGTTAAATTTAATAAATATATTGTTAAATTTAACTAGAATTTAGTTAAGTTGTCTACTAATAGGTTGAGTAAGCCTGATTTTTATAGTTAAGACTAGTTAGATTGTTATAAACATTTTAACATTACCCAGGGAATTTCCCCAAAAACTTAGAACACAATCAACAGTATAAAAGCAATTTATTTACAGTTTATTCACCAACTAAGATATTTAAAATGATGGAGTGAATATTTAGTTAGCCTAAATTCTTTAAGCATTTCATTTTTAATATGAAAATATGGAGCGCAAAGCTTATTCAATTCTTTCTTATCGCATTTGCTTTTACGAATATTTGACAATTCAGATTGATTGTTTCTACATTTTCTACTCTTAATCATTTCATTGTACCTATCTCACATATCTTTTAATAACAATAGGTATTAATAATATGCAATTGCTATCCATCCCAAACCTGAAGGAGTGTGCTTTCCGCACAAAATTTGTAACCTCATATGAATTCCCACTATACTCTACATTAATTTTATCATCTTTTATAAATACCCTCATTCCCTCCACAGAAAACCCCTCAATATGCAGACCTACAAATAACAGCTCAGCATCATTTCCAACTTTTTTCAGCACCTCAGAATTGCTGAAATATGTAAAAAAATCTATATTTCCGAAAAAAAATTAAATATCTAACAAAAGTATTCAGAAAGTACTGAAAATTACGAATATATATGTAACTTGCAGATTTGTTTTTAATAGAGACAACACCTCCTTATAAAGTTAGTATTTGCAGTAACAGCTAGGTATTTGAATAGACATAAATTAAAGGAGACTACACTATGAAAACCAAACTAGAATATTCGAAAAAAATTATTGTATGCCAATGGTAACATTGAAATTCAAGGATATATATTTAGTAAACCCGTTAAGCCAGAGGAGATTGAAAATTTTTTCAAAGCTCCTGTAATAGCTACATCTTAAAAAATTCAATGACTAGCAACCCTTGATGAAAAAGAAAAAAAATTAATAATTTTCCAGTTTTTCTTTTCACTTGCTGATGCATTTGTAAAAGATAAAACTAAAATTTCATCAAATTAATAAAAGATTGCTTTTTAAAAACATTAGGAATATAATCTTATCAATGGATAATTTTTATTAATTGAAAATGAAAACTAATAACTAATAGTTAGCAAATTAAAGTAAGGGGATGTATAAAATGAACGAAACAATAAAATTAATTCAAGATCATAGATCTATAAGATCTTATTTAGATAAAGATATATCGGAAGAGGTTTTAGACCAAATTCTTAAATCTGCTCAAGCCATGCCAACTTCTATAAATGCTCAACAAACTTCTATAATTGTAGTTAGAGATAAAGAGAAGAAAAAGAAATTGGCCCATTTAGCTGGAGACCAAAAATGGATTGATGACTCTTCAGTATTTTTAATTTTCGTTATGGATTTCTACAAAACAAATTTAGCTGGTGAAAAAACAGGTAATCCACAAGTAATTCATGAAAGCATTGAAGGAACTCTTGCTGGTAGCTTTGATGCTGGAATCGCTATGGGAGGTACTATCATAGCTGCTGAATCTTTGGGCATAGGAATTGTTCCCATTGGAGGAATTAGACAGAGTCCTGATGAAGTAATTGAATTATTAGAATTACCAAAATACACTTACCCTGTTGCAGGGCTTGCATTAGGTTATCCTTCGGATAATTCAAAACAAAAACCAAGAATGCCTTTTGAAACTTTCAAACATAATGAAAAATATAATACTGAAATATTAAAGCCTGCCATTGATAAATATGACATAGAAATGGCAGCTTATTTAAAAGAAATTGGTAGAGAAGCTCAAGAAGGAAATTGGAGCATACTAACTTCAAATATATATAAATCTGTTTACTTTCCAAAAGTATATGGTTCAATTAAGACTCAAGGATTTAAAAACGATAAATAAAAAGTAAGGATCAAAAACAGTGCCTAATAATACTATTGAATCAATAATAGAAAATTATAATTCTAGTTAAATTTAATAAATATATTGTTAAATTTAACTAGAATTTAGTTAAGTTATTTACTAATAGGTGCAGTAGGCCTGTTTTTTATAGTTAAGACTAATTAGATTGTTATAAGCATTTTAACATTACCCAGGGAATTTTCCCGAAATTTTTGTACGGTCTACATTATTTAAAGATTCTATTTTAGTGTATTATTATGAATAACACTGTATCTATAAAGAAAAATTTTTGTTAAAAAGAAGATGCAATAGTGTATCTTCTTTTTTAACGATCTTTATGTTGAATAGTCCAACTTACAGCAGTATTTAATAAGTCATCCATATCCCTAATCTCTCTAATCTCTATACGTTCCCTATAATTATTTTAAAAATATAACCAAGCTTAATCTTGAAAGAATGTATAATAACTTCCCTTTTCGACATGGACTATGCTATCAAAACCTTTCATAATCGGCAAAAAAGTAGCAAGTTTAGTTATCATACTAAAATTATTAGCATTATTATGGCTGGATTGTGTCATGTTTTATGCCTCCTCTGTTTGAGTATTTACACTACTATCACAAATTGTATATTTATAACCTAAAATATTGTGATATAATTATAAAGCACTAAAAGCTGATGAAGAATAAGGATTGAATTAAATAAATTAAAAGAGGATGCTATCTTCAATAAAAAGAATAGTAGAGGAGGAATAATGTGACATATTCATATAAATGCACAAATGAGGATTGCAAAAATATCGTTGGATTCGATGTTGAAGCATCTATAAATGATAAACCATTAGAAACGTGTAAAATATGCGGCAGTAAGGTTAGTAGGGTTTTTAAGTCAGTAGCAGTTAGCTTAAATTTCCCAGGTTCATATAACAATACAAGAAAATAGTATAAGACATGTTTATCAAAATACTACGCCTAATGATATATCTAAATTAGTAAAGAATGGACGGACTTGATGCCTTAGCTGGTACCACTATACAAAGTGTACAGTCGGATAGTTAGCAGAAATCAAGTCTTTGCAGCCTACTTGCTCATAGCCTTTTTATTTCCATTCATCATAACAGCACCTTAATTGTTTTCAATGGAGTATTTCTACATATCCTTCTGTTCCATTTACTCGAATTCTCTGTCCGTCCTTTATAAGTTTTGTAGCATTCTCCACACTTACTACCGCTGGAAGTCCGTATTCTCTTGCGACAACTGCCCCATGAGTCATCATTCCCCCAACTTCTGTGACAAGTCCCTTGATACTTACAAATACCGGTGTCCAGCTAGGGTCAGTAAAAGTAGTAACCAGAATATCCCCTTCCTCGATATTTGCATCTTCGATTCTTAGTATTATCCTTGCTTTGCCTTCAATTATGCCTGCTGATACAGGTACCCCTGCCAAAGCACCTTCTGGGATCTTGCTTATGTCATATTGACTGGATATAATTTCTCCATCGGATGTAATTACACGAGGAGGTGTAAGCTTCTCGTAAATCTCATAGTCTTCTTTTCTTTTTTGTATAATACTATAATCCAATTTGTTGGTTTTAATAACCTCTCTCAATTCTTCATATTCAAGATAAAATATATCACCTGGTTCCTTTATGAGCCCCTGCAATACTAACCTCTCAGCTTCTTTCATAATAACCTGCTTAATAACCCACTCGTACCAGATTAAGGTATACTTGTTGAACTCACGGTAACCTGCATAATTACGAAGAACACTGATAGCTCTCTTCGCCTTTTTAGCTTTTACTCTGCCACCTGAAAGCTTTTGAAGCCTACTTAAAATATCCTGCTCCTTCTCTTTAGCTTCCCTTAGTCCCTGCTCAAATTTAGCTTCATGAGCATTAGTAGGATAAACCTTAATATTACCAAGGATCAGTGGAACCAATATTGTTGGTCTTTCATTCCATCTAGTCCTACTTATATCTATTTCCGCAGAGCAGCGCATGCCGTATTTCTTCAGGAATTCTCTTATTGCATCACGTGCTTCAATTCCTCCTGGAAGTTTTACAAGGTCCTCAAAAAAGGTTTCTTCCTTAGGATGCTCTAAATATTTAATTACCTCTGGATACTTTCTTACTACATCTGATACATCCAAAAGCTCAAGTCCCATTTCTGATGTAACATTATTAGATACAGACTGCGCAAGAGTATCCGCTAGATTTTTTTCCCCTAGCCATTTTTCAAGTTTCTTATTAATCCAGCTAGTTGCATAAGCTCCCGAAAAAACAACTCCGTAGGTATCCATCATATTGTCCTTTATTCGAGCCATGCTCTTCTCAACAAAATCAAAAAGCTCATTACCTGAAATCTTCTGTGACTGCTGCTCTAAATCCGACATCATAGCTCTGCTTCTTGACATAAAGTATTCCGGAATAGATGGATCATTTTTCCTGTAGTATTCTATAGTTTTAATAAGCCAGTAGGAAATGAGTTTTACTGGAACCATTGCCTTCTTTGATTTATAAAGATTTTTCATAATATCATCACGTTTTAAAACATTGTAAAATGCATTCTGCATAAGAACATCTACGGATTTCAGCCCTTTAACAAAGGACTTCCTCATAATAGGTGATCGTAATTCATTTGATGAATCCACATATATTCTTCCACCTGCATAGTACATTGGTGTATCTACCATCATCTTAAATAAAACCGCAAAGAAAGTCATGCTTAATGGAGACATTGCCTCTGTCATCATCTGGCGGTGTCCAAAGGAAAAGAATACATGAGTTTTATCATCCGCTACGATTGGTGCAGGGTATAAAGTAGTAATAGGACGACTTTGGACAATGTAGATCTTATTTTCATACAAGCACCACTCTATATCCTGTGGGCGGCCAAAATACACTTCTATTTTCCTGCCTATTTGTTCAAGCTGTAAAATCTGCTGGTCTGTCAGTGTTTGATCATTCTGATGAGCAGCATCAATCTCTCTCTGCTCAGTCCCTCCCTTAGGAAGGCCATAAATGGCTACCTTCTTAGTAGATATCTTTTTATCTATAATCTTGCCTGCCTTCGCTTTATAGATATCCGCATTCACAAGGCCGGACACTAGTGCTTCCCCAAGGCCAAAACTTGCATCTATAGAGGTGACCTTCCTGTTGCCACTTATAGGATCTGCAGTAAACATAATTCCTGAAGCCACTGGGAAAACCATCTTTTGGATAACCACTGAAAGATATACCCTGCTATGGTCAAAGTTATTCTGAATACGATAAATCACTGCTCTATCTGTAAAAAGTGATGCCCAGCACTTGCTCACGTGGTGAAGAATATCATCTTTTCCTATAATATTTAAATAGGTATCCTGCTGCCCTGCAAAGGAGGCCAGAGGTAAATCTTCGGCAGTAGCACTTGAACGAACAGCATAGGCGTTCTTTTCACCAAACTTTTTAATAAATGCTGTTATCCCTTCATCTATATCCTTTGGAATAGTGATTCCTTCGATTAAACTACGTATTTTACCACAGATTACACCTATTTTTTTTCTATCATCCACCTTAAGATGAGATAATTCCTCTAGAAGTCTGTTAAACTCCTTATTATACTCTATTACTTTTTTATAGGCCACCGTAGTAACGCAAAAGCCCTCAGGAACCTGTAACCCTTCAATCCTTGAAAGTTCTCCCAGGTTTGCGCCTTTGCCTCCTACCTCTTCTAGCTTTGACTTATCAATGTCTTTAAAGCTTAATAAATATGAACTCATCTTTATTCCCCCCATTATCACTTATTCAAAATAATCCTCCACAGTTTATTACCTTACATGCCCTACAAACATTCTTCTCTGTAAAAGTTACTTTTAAGCATATCCAAGCATTCATTAAATTCTTCAAGCATGTTATCAAAATTAACTTCTACTTTATTTGAAATCTGTTTTGTATACCCCTCCGCCATCCACATAAGCATTTTCATAAGGAGCTTTAGGTCTACCCCCTCTTTAAACTTGGAAGTATCCATTCCAGCAAAAGCTATTTTATTTCTAAATTCTTCTCCACTATCAATGATTTCCTTTATGTCCGCTTTAACTTCCTTATCATTTTCAAAGTACATACTTGTTAAGAAAGCTGGTATTGCAGCATGTTTTTTCATAACGGAAACTTCTATATTAGATGACATTTTAATTCTGTCAAAAAAGTCAGTAATACTGTTATCAAAATTTTCATTAACTTCCTTCATCATGGTACCGCCACATAAATTAATCAAATGGAGGTATAATGCTTTTTTTGTTCCAAAATAATGAAATACCATAGCCTTTGAGATTCCCGCAGCAACGGCAATATCGCTTATGGATGCCTTTTTATAGCCATTAGCGCCAAAAGTTCTAAGAGCAGCATCTATAATCATGTTTTGTTTCTCTATAGGTAAACTTAAAAACTTCTTCAAAAATCTCACCTCTTTTATTTATCGACCGATTCGGTTAATATGATTATAGCTCCATAAACCGATTCGGTCAATAGGTATTTGTCATGAATTTGATAGGTTAACAACTTTTTCTTTGTCTTGTGAAAACTTATTAACCTTAAATAAAATGAAGGTATACATTATAACATTTTTTATGTTGTATAATAGTATTGTAGAGAGACAACATATAGTATAAAGACTTAATTCCGAGGAGGTTCATTATGGAAAATGAAAAAAAGGAGTTGTCACCAGTACAACGTGAAGAACTACTCAGAGCATTGAAATCCCGTTTTGAAAAAAATACGAACCGCCATATGGGTATTGAATGGGCTAAAGTAGAAGCAAAGTTGGTAGCTAATACCGAAAGGCTGTGGTCACTCAATGAAATGGAAAGAACTGACGGCGAACCAGATGTTGTTGGTCATGATAATAAGACGGGCGAATACATTTTTTATGATTGTTCAGCGGAAAGTCCTAAAGGCCGCAGAAGTGTTTGTTACGACCACGAAGCGCTAGAGTCAAGGAAAGAAAATAAACCAAAAAATAGCGCTATTGATATGACGGATGCTATGGCTATCGAGCTTTTAACGGAAGAACAATATCGAGAGCTGCAGAAACTTGGAAATTTCGATACGAAAACATCGAGCTGGTTAAAAACACCTTCTGAGATTAGAAAACTCGGTGGTGCCATATTTGCTGATTTCCGCTACGGCAATGTCTTCGTGTATCATAATGGTGTGGAATCTTACTATGGATCCAGGGGAGTTCGTGGCTCACTCAGGGTCTAAATTTTGTACAAACAACGAAGTATAGTGCTCCTGTTGCACGTTACAAAGACAAATCTTTTCTAAACCCTTAATTTAAAATAAAGTTGCAATGATGGGATAAGGTAGTTATAAGGGAATAACAAATGTCGTGAGATTATGGTTTCACGACATATATAGCTTATGGCTTTTAATTTTATAGTTTAATAACTAAAGAAAAAAGTAGCACAGGCCAATGGGAATATTTGCTTTAGTCTTATAAGTAAACGACTATTTCTTCTAAAGTCTTTCTAACCTTTTTAAAATCTTTTGGCTCAGCATAACCAATAGGTGTAAATGCAATAGGCTCAAAATCTTTTCCAAGACCAATAATTTCACTAGCTGCAATTGAATCAAAATTAGCAATCCAACATGTTCCAAGTCCTAAAGCTGTAGCTTCCATTACAATATGATCCATTACAATTGCTGCGTCTACATTACCATAATTTTTACCATCTTTTCTTACCCAACTTTCTCCAGGAATTGAGAAAATACCAAGTACAATTGGAGCTTGAGTAAAAAAGAGACTAGGGTATATCTTTTTTAATTCATCCTGGTGTTCTTTAGTATTAATTACAACTATTTTAAAGGCTTGTTTGTTATGTGCTGTTGGCGCAAGTAATGCCGCTTTAAGTATTTTATTAAGTTTTTCGTCCTCTACAACCTCATCTTTGTATGCTCTTACGCTATATCTTTTTTGGACTAAATCTAAAAATTCCATTTATAACCATCCTCCTTGATATTTTTTAGTAAAACACAAAAATGTTTTATACACAACTATTTCTTCAATAAGTTACTTAATGTAACCAAAAAATTTCATTTATATTCAGCCTTATATATCTAATAATATAATATCAGCTGATAGTGATGTTATTTACAAGTTCGATATATTTCACTTGTCTAATTCTTCTTATTTCTTAATTAAATTGCCCTTGGGTAGTTAATAACTGAACGTCATTGCTTTTGGTAATGTGGTTGGTGAGCATTAGACATTGATGATATAATTCTATATTGTTTGGGTGGATTGATTGGTATTTTAGGGTATAAGTTTTTATAAAGCCATTTTCAATAAACCATCCTTTTTTTTTTAAACCTTTCCATTAATTCTATTTCATTATGCTCATATATTTTAATATCATACTCATCTTTTATGCTAAATTCTGAATAGGAATCCTTATAATTTGTAGATAGCTTATAACAGAAAATCTTATCAAATGATGTTTTCATTAAATCGCCATTTTGACTCATTAAGTTATAAAACACCTCTTTTTCATTTTCTCCATTAGAAACCCCTATAACCTTTAATCTATCACTAATGTTACGACCCCTTAAAATTTGGATATATAATTTTCCAAATTATATTATATATTAATAACTATTTTAAAACTATATTTTATAGAAATGGGTAAGCTATAATATTAATACAGTGTATATTATATATTTGGAGGGAGAATACTTATGAATAATAAAAACGCTAATGTAAGCAGTAGAACTACTGGTGCTACTTTACAATCAAGTAAAGAATCAACTGGTTTTAAGGTTGGTTCAGTAGAAGTGCTAAGTAATGAACAATCTTATGCATCCAAGGACTATCCACACGCTGATATGTCTACTATAACTAATAAAATTAATTCTAGCACTCCAGAAGATGTAAAAGAATTTAATGAACGTACAGAAGCTATTAGAGCTGCAGGCAAAAAATAAGCTAAGTATTAGATTAAGATTTAAATGTAAATTATGGATATAAATAAAGCTAAAGAGTCTTCCAAATGCAAAAACATTTGTTATTTGTTTATATCACAAAATTTAAATGGAGGGGTATAAGGCAAGCTCCTCTATTACTAAACATCTTGCCATTCATACATCCATACCAGCACAATCTATAACTGAATCAGCGCCTCCACTTCATAATTCTCTAAATTTATAGTTTCAACACCATTATATTGTTTTTAATCTCGTCGGAAATTTTCATTCACTGCACCTTCAAGCAAAGATATATCTAAAAAGCAAATTTAATACTTAGGTTAGTTTAATAAATCTTGCAAATATAGCTAATAGAATGTAATTTTATACACTAGGTTCCCCCCAAGTGCAGTACTTTTTATTTTTATCATTAATCTAAAATCTAAATCTTAAATAATATCCACCTACAAGTACTTAATTCATATTTTATCTCATAGGGCTTCTCAGTTCCGTTTATTATACTCTGACATTTAAATACTAGCATATTGTTCCCCGCCAGTTTTTCTTTATCAACACAAATAACTTTACCTATTTTAACAACAGAATTACTTTCATCTTCTTTAGTAATTTTAAATCTCACAGGATTTATATTCCCCAATGCATCGGTCCAAGAAACTACTTCTATAGGCTTTGCTATAATTTTCATATTACCCTCCAAACATATGTTCGTGTATATGTATATTGTATAACACTTTATGAAAAATGGAAAGGGTAAAATAATCCAATAACAATTTGAAAAATTATATTCTTATTTAACTTTATACTCTTCATCTATTCCCTACCTTTTAATATAATTACTTTAAATATTATATTAAATAAAATATTATAATAGACGTCAATGAATATAGTCCCATCGCTACATCCATACCACTCTTCAAAAAGCACATCCTTATCAAAAACAACTTGCACAAGATTGTCCTTGTCCATTAAAACACCAAATATGGTCGCAGCGCCGATGGAGCAAGTGATAGGCGCTAAAACACCACAGACATATTACATTCTGTGGTGTTTGTATTCATATATTAATTTTAAATTTATATCTAGATACTTCTTCCCAATTCATAACCACTCCAAATTGCGTTCATAATATTACGAACTTCTCTAGAATCTCCTATGTTATAAAGTACCTTTTCACCATCATTAAGACTATTATACAAATCATTCTTTTGACGGTAGCCCACAGCGGTAATAACTGTATCAGCTGAAATTTCGGCCAGTCCTTCTGCGTTATTTATAACTACTGAATGTTTATTTACTTTTTCAACTTTTGTATTTTTATAAACATCTACATTGTTAAATGCTAAAAGCTCAACTAACATTGAATAATTCATCATAGGCATTCCATGAGGTCCACCTAAAACATCACTTTGCATTTCAACAACACTTACTTTTTTTCCCATCTGTGCTAACCATAAGGCAGCTTCACAGCCTACAAGGCCTCCACCAACAACAACTATTTCATTACCTGCTTTGGATACATCTAGTAACACATCATTTGCAGTATATACGTTATTTTCGCTTCCAAAATCAATGCTAATTGGAGATGAACCTGTTGCAACTACAATTACATCTGCATCAAATTTTTCAACATATGCTTTATCTACTGGTGTATTCTTTATAACATTTATACTAAGTTTTTCTAGTTGGTATTCGTACCATTTAATTAATTCTCTGTCATCAGTTTTGAAGTCTGGAACAGAACCTGGAATAATATTTCCACCTAATTTACTTGATTTTTCAACTATGGTTACTTTATGACCACGAATTGTTGCTGCACGTGCACATTCCATACCTGCGAGTCCACCACCAATTACCAATACTTTCTTTGGCGAATTAGTATTGCTTAAACCATATTTTTCTTCTCTTCCACAAGCCGGATTAACTGCGCAGGACAATGGAGAACCTGTGGCAATTCTTCCCATACATCCATCGTGACAAGAAAGACAAGGACGAATATCCTTAAAATTGCCTGTACGAATTTTCTCTGGAAGATAAGGATCTGCAAGAAGTGGTCGTCCATATGATACTATATCACAACAGCCATTAAGTGCATCTAATGCAATATCAGGATTGTCCAATCTGCCTGCAAGTATAACAGGAACATCCACCACTTTTTTCACAGCTCTTCCAAATTCGCGATACATTCCCTTTTCAAAGTACATTGGTGGGTGATTCCAGTACCATGAATCATAAGTCCCTGCATCAACATTTAGCATATCATACCCAGCTTCTACTAAAATCTTTGCAGCTTCTAAACCTTCTTCTAAATCTTTTCCTTTTTCATGGGCTTCTTCTCCTGGTAATATACCAAGGCGAAGAGCTTTTATAAAGGATTTAACACTATAGCGCAAAGATACTGGAAAATCTTCACCACATACTTTTTTCACACCTTTTACAATATCAGTTGCGATTTTTAATCTTGCCCTTAAATCTCCGCCGTATTCATCAGTACGTTTATTATAAAAACTGATTGCAAATTGATCAAGTAAGTAGCCTTCATGTACTGCATGGATTTCAACACCATCAAAACCGCCTTTTTTAGCAATTGTAGCAGATTTTATAAAATTATTAATCAAAACTTGAATTTCTTCAGTTGTCATTTCTCGATGAATTATACTTGGTTCAAAACGATTTTCATTAATAGATGGGGCTATGTGTGTTTTTACAAGTCCTGGAATTGCAGAACGACCTAAACCACCTGTAAGCTGTAAAATTATTTTAGAATCATAAGCATGAATTCTTTCAATCATAGATGCTACAGAATTACAAAATAATGCAGGTCTATATGTTGGACATGGCATTATCAAATCTTCCACTTCATTGTAATCTACGTTACAAATACCAGTAATAATTAACCCAGTGCCACCTTTAGCACGTTCTACATAATAGTTTTGCGCATTTTCATTAAACCCACCATTTGGGTCAGCATAAAAAACTAATCCCATTGGTGCCATGGAAATTCTATTTTTTAATTTCAGCTTACCTATTATCATTGGTTCAAAAAGTTTTTGATACTTGTTCACAAAAATTCCTCCTTCATATTTAACAAAATCAGTTCTGTGAATTGATTATGTTAAAATCTTAACACTTAAATTTATAAGAATCAAACTTAATAATATCAATATATCCCTTTTCCACCACATAATACTGAATGAGGTCACCATATCTCATTATATTGGAAATGATTGTTCCACACAATTATATAAGGCACAAATAACAGATGGTAATGAATTCTTTTTATCTATGGAAAGAGGATTACCAAATGGTCTTTGTTATATGAGATTACCCAGGTATGATATAATTAATATAAAATTTCTTATTCAGAAATACAACTTGAAATAATCTTTAAAAGTAAGGTGATAATTTTGATAAAAAAACTTCTTATTATTACAATTTCAATATTAGCTATTATTTCATTAATTGTAATCTACCATTTTAAAAGTGCCAATCTGCTCCCAATGGAAAATAAACACATTGTTCTCAAGGTAGCTGGTGATATTAATTTTCCTCCCTATGAATATACTGATGAAAATGGTATATATACTGGTTTCAACGTTGATATAATGAGAGCCATAGCTCTATCTACAGATATCGATATTAAGTTTTATCCCATGTCTTGGAAAGAAGCCTGTGAAAAACTTAAAAATGGTGAAGTTGATGTGATTGAGGGGATGAAAATCGAAACAGATAGAGACAAATATTATGAATTTTCCAAAGAATATTTAGAAAATTCTCAATCTATTTTTGTTGTTGAAGGTAATAAGGATATAAATCAATTCATAGACTTGAAAAACAAGAAAGTAGTTATACAACAAGGTGATGTTTCAGTAGGTAATCTTAATACTTTGAATAATGTAAATATCGTTTATACAAATGATCAAGAACAAGCGATTAATAAGCTACTTACAGGAGAAGCAGATGCATATATAGGTAATACCTTAACTGGAGTATTTTTTATAAATAAACTTGATATTAAAAATAAAATAAAAATTGTTGGTAAAGTTCTCAATCCAACTAAATACTCTGTGGCTGTAAAATATGGAGATGTAGAAACTTTACGCATAATTAATAGTGGACTTAAAGAAATTAAAAAAAATGGAACATACGATAAAATATATAGGAAATGGTTTGGCCAGCCTGTAAATTTACCTAACTGGTATATTAAGCGGATTATATTTTTTTCAGCTATTGTAATACCTATTCTTGCCATTATAATGCTTCTGTTTTATAAATGGAATAATCGTTTAAAAAAAGAAGTTAATAAACAAACACGTGAAATTAACAATGCCAATGATATACTTGTAAAAAAGAATATACAAATAAAACTTGAAAGAGACTTTAGAGAACAAATACTTAATAATATTTTTAGTGGCATAGTTACAATCAATAAACAAGGAGAAATAACTTTTACAAACAAATTGGCTGAAATTATATTAAAGAGTGAACTTATAGGAAAACAATATGTAAATACATCAATAAGCGAGATAATAAATTTCACCGGATTTGTTAAAAGTTCTGGTGAAAAAGAATTTTTAATAGCAAGCAAAAAACTATATATAAACTATAAAGTAGACATATTAAGTAATGTGGATGAAGATATGGATGAAATGATAGTTATATTTAGAGATATAACGGAAGAAAAATTAATGCAGGAAAATATTAGAACAAAAGATAAAATGCAATCTTTGGGCAACCTAATTTCAGGTATTGCCCATGAAATTAGGAATCCATTAACCTCAATAAGAGCATACGTTGAATTAATACCCAAAAAGTTTGATAATCCTAAATTCAGAGAAATGGTGTCCAAAGATATTCCTACTGAAATAGATAGACTAAATTCCTTGATTAATGATTTGCTGGAATATTCAAAGCCACAAAAACCATACAAGGAAAAAACAGATTTATGTGAGATAGTTAATAAAGTTATTCTCTTATTAAAAAACAAATTGCAAACTGAAAACATTATTATAGAGAATAATATAAATAAGAATATCTTTGTGTTTATTGATAAAAACCAATTTAGACAGGTACTTATAAATATAGTTCTAAATGCTGTTGAATGTTTAGATAAACAAGATAAAAGAATAATTATTTGGTCAAAAGTAAAAAGCAATTCAGTGTTATTATATATTAGGGATAATGGTTGCGGTATTCAAGAAGAAACCATAAATAAAATATTCAATCCATTTTTTACAACCAAGGACACTGGAACTGGTCTTGGGCTTTTTATAAGTTATCAATTGTTATCAGAAAACAATGCTACAATTGAAGTTCAAAGCGATATAGACCAGGGTACTACATTTATAATTGAATTTTGCCACATGGAGGCTGATAATTAATGAATAAATTATTAATAGTCGATGACGAATCATCAATTTGTACAGCTCTAAGTTTTGCTCTTGAAGATGATTATGAAATATATACTGCCCTGGATGAACTATCCACTATAGACATTATTACTAATATTGATATATCAATAGTTCTTCTGGACCTTAATCTTGGTAAAAGCAATGGTATTGATGTTTTAAAGCAAATTAAAATAATTAAACCTGATATTGCAGTCTTAATTATGACAGCATATGGAACAATTGAATCTACAGTTGAGGCTATTAAATCAGGAGCTTTTTACTACATTACAAAGCCAATAAAAATTGATGAATTAATACTTTTAGTAAATAAAGCCCATGAATATATTTCATTAAATAGTAAGATTAAATACTTGAGCAATCAAATAAATATGAATAATTCTAATTACAATATGATAGGCAATTCGAAAAAGATGGTGGATATATTCGATTTAATTAATAGAGTTAAGGACATAGATAGTAGTGTATTAATTACAGGTGAAAGTGGGACTGGAAAAGAACTTGTAGCTAAAGCAATACATTTTGAAGGTAGTAGAAATGGAAATCCTTTTAATATTATAAATTGTTCAGCAATACCGGGAAACTTACTGGAAAGTGAATTATTTGGATTTAAAAAGGGTTCTTTTACTGGTGCATTTGAAGATAGAAAAGGTATTATCGAACTATCTAATGAAGGAACACTTTTTCTTGATGAAATAGGAGATATGGATATGAATCTTCAAACTAAATTGCTCAGGGTTCTTCAGGATAAAGTTGTATTTCCTATTGGCTCAATTAAAGGTACCAAAATAAATGTACGATTTATTGCAGTTACAAATAAGGATTTAAAACAGGAGGTAAAAACAAATAACTTTAGAAAAGATTTATTTTATAGATTAAATGTAATACATATAAGCATGCCTCCACTTCGGGAGCGGAGAGAAGATATTCCAAGACTAGTTGACCATTTCTTAAAGAAATATAATATAATATTAAGCAAAGACATTAAAGGTATTTCAGCTAAAGCTCTTCAAGCAATTGAAAAATATAAATTTGATGGAAATGTACGGGAATTGCAAAATATTATAGAGAGGGCAGTTGCTTTAACAAGAGATGATTTTATTAACTTAGAGGACTTACCTGAGGATGTGTTTTTTCCAGAAAATATTGTTAGTATCTGTGATGATATTATACCTATTTATGTTGGCGAAAACATGAAGTCCATAGAAAGAAGAGTAATTGAATATAATCTCAAAAAATTCCAAAATAGCAGAAAAAAAACATCAGAATCATTAGGTATAAGTGAAAGGAATTTAAGATATAAAATCAAAGAATACAATTAAAAAACCTGCAAATTTAGCCACCCTGCAATTTTTGCAGGTTTTTTTATTATAAATATCATTGTTACACAGTAGCACCATAATTTTAAAATAAATTTTATGCCCTTACCGCTGCTAAGTATATAGAATATTGTAGATATTCTGAAAATAAATTTTTGTGGCATATAACTTGCTCTAATAATTAGATATATCATTAAATATTAGAGGAGGATCAATTATGAAGACGGAATTGGCAGAAGGTTTACTTACTCTGAAGGTTGATATGGTAGCAACCTTAGCAACCGCAATCTTATTATTACTATTAGGTTATTGGCTTATAAAGAAGGTAACTTTTTTTAGGAAGTTCTGTATTCCTGCCCCTGTAATTGGAGGTTTACTATTTTCAATACTTGCCCTTATTCTAAAACAGAGCGGTATAATAACAATTAGTATGGATACAACTTTTCAATCGCCTTTCATGATAGCTTTCTTTACAACTATTGGACTTGGCGCAAGTTTAAAATTACTTAAAAAGGGTGGAAAATGGTTAATCATCTACTGGCTACTTTGTGGAGTACTTGCTATTTCACAGAATGTTATAGGTGTTGTATTTGCAAAGATTACTGGAATTCACCCTATGTTTGGTATTATGGCAGGTTCAGTTTCAATGGAAGGTGGACATGGTGCCGCTGCAGCTTTTGGAAAAACTGCTGAAGCTATGGGTATTGCTGGTTCTACCACCGTAGCTATAGCTGCTGCCACTTTTGGTCTTATATCTGGTGGACTTATCGGGGGTCCTATTGCAAAGCACTTAATAGACAAGTACAAATTGAAACCCAGTACATCAGATAAATATGACGTAAAATCCTTTGAAAACATAGTAAGCAATACAGGAAACACAAAAATCACAACAAATATGGTTATGATTCACATGGCAATAATAACAGTTTGTATGACAATTGGATCTATTGCCAGCGGATGGTTTTCAACATTTACAGGACTTTCATTACCAGGATATGTAGGTGCTATGTTTGTAGCAGTAGTTTTTAGAAATATAAATGATAAACTACATATTGCTAATCTCGATTATTACACAATAGATTTAATGGGTAACGTTTCCCTTGGAATTTTCCTATCAATGGCATTAATGACATTGAAGTTGTGGGAGCTGGTAGGACTTGCAGGACCATTATTAATAATAGTTTCAGCACAGGTAGTATTTATGATATTATATACAATATTTGTTGTATTCAAGTTCCTTGGAAAAGACTTTGATGCAGCTATTATGGCAGCTGGTATGGCAGGACATGGACTTGGCGCTACTCCAAATGCTATAGCTAATATGGGAGCTGTTACTGAAAAATATGGGCCATCGCCAAAGGCATTTCTAATAGTTCCATTAGTTGGAGCATTTCTAATTGACCTTATAGGTATACCAACTATTGTTTTCTTTATGAATCTATTTAAATAAGAATCTATAATTAGGCAGTAAAGTTATAGGATTAGTTCAAGCTGCTGAGTACTATTTACAAATAGAAAATTTTTCTATGGACCAAATATGACTTTACTTATCATTCTTTAATAGCAAACAATAACTTCCAGTTATTGTTACGTCCCCCGCGCTAAGATGATACAAAGACTCATCACAAGATTATGAAAACTTTTAAGGCTGTCAAAATCAAAAGTAATAATTGTGAGGCTGTTGCAGCAACGTTTAAATCGCTTAACCTTTTTGTTGCAAATTTGTCTTTGCCTTTAGTGTCAACCCCTACTATCATAGTAAGCTTTAACGCACTAGCTACCTTTGTTGATTTAACTGCCATGCTAATTCCCCCTTTCATTTTGTTTTCATTGAATATATATGCCACCTAAGAATTTCACTACCAAGCAATTCATTAACCACATTAAAGGTAGTATAACGCACGTTTCAAGACGAAGCTTTCACTTTTTTTGTATAAATACCAGAACTTGAAGCATATTCAAAATTTATAGACAATAATGGGGTAAAACGCTTAGAGAAGACCTATAAGTTTAAAGAGACTGATGAAACTATGGAACTTATGTTTAAAACCTTAAGTCATAGAACTAATATTAAAAAATCCATAGTTGTATATGAAGAAAAATAATTTTTCTAATTAAATCCTAACCTTAATGGTAAAATCATTTGATATAAAAAGTCCAACCTCCTTTAAAAATGCTATTTTAAAGGAGGTTGGACTTTTTAATACTTCAATTTATTTTTTGAATGTATTTACTATTACAATATTTAAATCTGTACCAACTATTTTGTATTAATAGTTATAATGATATATTAGCAAATTTAATTAAAAGTAACAATGATACACCCACAATTTGCAGTCTTACCGAACAGTGCCATATTAAGTACATCTGCTTCATTAGCATAAATGATTGATATTCCCTTATTTGTTAAATCATTAGAAATTAAATTTTCTCTTATTGCATCTGTGTGCATTTTATAGTTTAATTTAGAAAGCAACCGATTAAGATTCCATTCAAGAGATAATTTACTGTTTTCATCGCCTTTTAACCGTTGATAATCCTTTATAATATATAGTTTAAATTCCGGTGAAACCCAGGAAGCAAATTCAAATGCAATATCTTTATGAGCAAACGTACCACAATACCTACCTGATTTTGAAATAATACCAATTGCATTAGTTGCTGTTATCCACTTTTGAGGAGATAATACAAATGTGTTTTTACTTGCTTCATTTCTAAACCCGTCGAATTCGACGGGTTTAAAATCTGAATTATTCATCTTTTCCTATAATCCTAAAAATTCTATAGTATCTCTATTTCTAAGCCAATTACGTATAACATCAGGAGGGCGCTTCACTCAATCACCCTATATAAATACGCAAATTCTCTTAGTTCTGCGTATTTGTTATCCCACCCCTAAATTGAAATCCCCCCCCAAACACCCGTCTGAGGGAACATAAAACACACTTCAATTTTTACCCAAAAACCTCTAAACCCTTTACTACCAGCCTATTCCCACTATATTTAAAGCTATTTATATCTAACCTTCTATACTTTCCACTATCTTTCTCAATTCATTATCATAAGTATTGTCGTAGTCTACTTCACCTGATTTATACTGCAAGTATATATTCATATCAAAATTACTGAACTGATAACGCAACTGTCTTTCTGTATAGGGAATCAAGTATCCCTTATCATTTCCATCACACTGAATCTTGTAAATATTTCTTTGTTCAAATGTATTATTATTATTAACATGTATTCCACTTTTTTCAAACGTCATATAGTTAATTGATAATTGAATTCCCTCGGAATTTTCATAAATAGCTGTAATATTAAAGACATGTGACGGGTTGTCTTTATATCTTTTATATATGATGTATTTAAAGTTAAAACCGTTTGGTATATACTTAGGTTCATTTATATAAACATCAAGTGGAACACTTTGCTTAAACTCTGAAAAACTATTGAACCTAAGGGTAAGTGAATCAAATATAATATCACTCTCAGTTTTAGCGTAAAATATTTCCGAGTGTAAAAAACCTTCAATAATTCCGGCTAACATTTCATCATCGGACTTATCAAATGTATTAACTTCTTCACTATAAAATAAATTAGCTGTCATGGAATATTTAGGTAGTTCTAAATGTAAGAATTTCGAAGTCAAAATAGTATTCCCTACTGGATTTGTTGCTTTTTGTGCTATTCCATATCCCTTTTCAGTCTCAATTCTAACAATGTCAGGATTTACAATACGGAAATCAGAATTACTTTCAATATTATCTCCCTTTGAATGGTATTCTAGCCTAAGCTCGTTATTATTATCATCTTTATATCGAAAAACTACTGAACAAGAATTTTCCTTAGTCTTGGAATAAGTTATTTCCTTAACCTTATAGCTAGTTTTAATCTTTTGGGGAACAACAAATGGAATCTCCTTTATATATATTTGGGCTGATTCTATGCTTTTGAAATGCTTTTCTTCTATAATGTATGCTGGATGCCCTTTTGACAATGCATTAGATATATTAAAAAACGCATCATACTTGTTAAACAATACAAGGAATATTAAGATAAAAAGTCCTCCTGATCCAATCAACAATCTTTTTTTCTTTGCGAATATCTCACGTAACCTTTTCTGCACACTCAAACACTTTATAATCTAACTACTCCTTTCCTTTCAGTTTTCCTTTCTCTTTTTGAAACCTTTTTCTAACAATATACAGCCGTGATTCAACTTTACTGATTGAAATCATAAGTTTTTTGTTAATTTCTTCATAACTTAATCCTAGCATGTATTTCATATGAATCAACTCTTTATATTTTATAGGTAAATTATCAATAATATTACCCATTTCTAATAGAGTCTCTTTATTTTGATAGAGCACTTCCGGACTATTAATATGTGATCATTACATTGATTCCTCATTCTCAATACTGCTAGCAGCAATGTTATGACTCTTTTTTTTTAGATAATCGTAATTAGTATTCTTTTCTATAGTACACATCCATGTAGCAAAGTTCTTGCCTGAATTATAACTATGAATATATTTAATTGCTTTAACAAAAGAGTCCTGAGTAATATCCATAGCTTCTTCTCTATTTCTCACTATATTATATACGAAACTGTATATCTTCTTATCATACTTCGAAATTATTTCCTCTAAATTGGTACACATGTTATCTTTATCGACAGATGATAATCCCTCTTCCTTTCTCATCAACATTCACCTCCTATAAAGCACTTCATTATGAAGTGCTTTAGTTCTTAAGAAATCTTTGAAAAATCGCATAAGTTTTTTAGTTAAAATACTGCCTATTCAAGATGTAAAATTTATTTATATAAGCTTTTTAGCTCTGGTAATTTCACTGAAAAATAGTTATTACTAACAGTACACTTACATGAATTTATTCCTGTAAATACTAATAAAGAAAAAAGGCAAAATGCAGAATTTACTTTGCCTTTTCCCTTTATATCCATTACATCTGCTTATTATTTAGTTATAGTTCCACCTAGCAATGAACCATTTTTTGCATCTATCCAAACAATCAGGTCTCCTTCATATGGCTTAACCATTTTAAAGGTAAATGTATATGCCAATCTAGTGTCTTTTATTAATTTTTCTGTAACTTTACTTGTCCATCTATAATTTGGATTTATAATAACCATATCTTTTGTTTTAATTTTTTCAACTATAAACCCATCAAATTCTTTTGCAGATTCAACTGCAATTTTTTCAGCCTCTTCCTGCTTCAATTTTATATTTATTTCTGGTACCTTAGATACAAACATTTTGCTCGCTACAGCTACATCCCCTGTTGATGGATCTAATGCAACAACTTCAAAATCAAAATCATACTTATAACCTTTATAAGTGCGTTTCCACTCATAGGATATAAAACCATTATTAAAATTTGATTCTGATATGAAAGTCTTATTCTCTTCTGATGTATTATTACTTTTTTTAAGACTCTCAGCTACATTTTCAGCAATTTTTTTCAATTCTTCTTTATTAAGTGATTTATCCTTATTCGCTATTGTTTTTTTCGATGTTATATTTTTATTTATATATGAAATAGGTTCATTATTTTCATCCACTTTTACTAATATTTCTTCATTTTCCATATCTACTACGCTCATATCATAGATAGGTATTAAGTTCTTTTTTATTTTTTTGAAATTAGTATTAACCTTATCATTTCCAAGTTCATCAGCCTTAAATCCATTCTTAACTTTACCAGAACTTTGAACTACTTGTATATCCTCAACCAAAGCTTTAGCATTTTCCTCTGCTATACTCTAATCAAACGTATATTTCTTCTCTTGTGCCTGTGTTGTATTTTTACTTAAACCAACACTAGCGGTAACAACACAAATCATAAGTACTAAAACTACTATTTTACTTCTCACTTTCATAACATTATCCCTTCCTTTATCAATAATTAAATTCTACTTTACTGTCATATTCGACTTTCCATAAACCTTATACCCAGATAAACCTGTACTAGAATAAGCAAGCCATATCGCATTATCTAAACTCTCTCCTCGAGTTAATTCGCCAAACACAAACTCAGTAAATACACCGTATTTAGCGTTATCATATGTCTCTACTTTCCAACCTAAGTATGCATGGTTTAGTCCGTCTGAACTTTTAATATTAAAAGCACTAGCAAATGATTCATCACTACCTGTAAGACAAGTATCAGTATACACAAATTTATAAAAACCAGCAGCCTTAGCAGCGATTTCCGAAGCTGAAATTGACTCAGACCCATTTTTTCCAGTGGAGATAGAACCCACGTTTCCATGACCACTTACATAAAAACAAGTTATTGTTGGAACAGCTGATAAAACACTACTCTTTGTATATGCCATATTGGGATCATTACATCCGTACCCCCACTTTTCAAAAGATTCTTTTGCTTTAGTAGCTTGAGATTTCCCATTGAGTATAAAGTGACCGTCATAATTTACATATGCCGATTTTCCCGAAACAGCTGCTAAAACATTTACTGATAAAGCCACACACATCATGATACTTGTTAAAACTATAACTATTCCTTTTTTCTTAATTTTCATTTTTTCCTCCTTAGAATCATTTTAGTTTACTTACATTATTATACATCATTATATATATTTTGTAAATAATTTAATTTTATTGATAATATGTATATTATTGTACTACATTTTATTAGTTTTCACTAATGCTAGTGTCACTTCACGACTTATATACTCAAGAAAAAAAATGTGCATTTTCCACAACGTTCCATCCTAAATACTCCTGCACGAATATCATAATTTATATATCTTCGTAGTAATCTACATAATACTACTAAGGTAATTCAATTAAGTATTCTAAATAAGTTTTATGAGGTCAAAACAGGCAATCTCCATGGAGACCACCTTAAATTTATAATACCAATGATTTTATTGAATTTCTAGCAAAAATTATTCTATTACAACCTCTACTTCTGTACCATCAATCAAACTTACAATAATCTCAATAAACTCCCCAGTCTTATACCTTACTAAAACATTCTCACTCTGCAACCCTTTCTTCCACTTCTCCATGAAGTAATCCTTGTTTTCAATCATGCCATTAAAGGTATTTATAAACGCTTGATATAAACCCTTATCATCTATATGCTTATTTTTACAGCCCTTTTCACCTTTAATAGCGTATTTTTTATTGCATCTCCAAATCACCCTTCGTAATCTTTCATCAATGGAGTTCCATACCTTCCTTCCAAATGTACTACCGCAGCATCCACAAATAACTCTTCCTGCAAAAGGATTACCTACTGTAGCATAATCAACTTCGCTTATGTTATATTGTTGGGCAAAAGCTTTTCTTCTTTTCATTTCAAGTTGCACTGCCTCCCACATTTCTTTATCAATAATTGCAGGATGGCTTTCTTCAACATAATATTGAGGGACTTCTCCATTGTTTTCAACTCTTTTCTTTGTAAGGAAATCTACCGTGTACGTCTTTTGAAGCAAAGCATCACCTTTATATTTCTCATTGCTAAGCATTTTTCTAATACTGTTTTCATACCATTTAGCCTTACCATTCCAGTTTGGAACTCCTTCTTCTTCAAGTTCTCTAGCTATTCTATTTGGCTCTTTGCCATCAAGGTAACCTGTATAAATTCTTTTTACTATCTTGGCTTGTTTTGCATTAGTAACTAGGTTGCCATCTTCCCCTTTATCGTAGCCTAAAAACTTTGTGCAATTGACTGTTACCTTTCCCTGCTCAAATTTCCTCCTTATTCCCCATGTGGAATTTTCTGAAATGCTTCTACTTTCATCTTGGTGGATGCGAGGGGTGTCGAAGCCCTGTCCGAAAGCCGTAACACCTAGTCATGCACGAGTACAGTTTTTACTTTTACTGAAATATGAACATCCTTCTACATGCTATTTACTTCCATTCTTAGTAGTGTATACAGTTACACTTTGATTTTTACTTAGTGTAGATACTGTCCCCTATTCAGAAATCCCTTTTACTATTCTTATGTTTCTATTAATTTATCAGCCCCTCAACTTCTTCTATCCTAAATCCCCATCAGTTGTCTCATCTTCACCTAGCTATGCATTCCCTTTTTTCATGTGCCTAGAACACCCCATTACATAATTATTGCCCCAAAAGCCGCCCCCATAACTTCCTAATTTGATTTTCAGCATTTCTCGTACAGCATATGAACCTGCTACAACCCTATAAATATTTTGTACGCTTGCTTGTTCCGGTACTGAAGGTTCATTTTAGCTTACACCTACTTCTGTAAGAATAGCTTTAGTGAATACTTTAATAATCTCACTTCTTTTACTATCAAAAACGTTATTATCATTAGTGCTATCAATAAACCCAATCTCCACTAGCACAGCTGAGGCCTTGGTTTCTCTTAGCACATGAAAATTAGCCGCCTTTACTCCTCTGTCTCCTTATTTAAATGTTTAAGCAAAAAAACAGTGCCCTCGCAGGCACTATTTCCCTAAGCTACTTCAACTGTACTAGTATCAGTAGTAACTATCTTAGCATCTTTCTTGCCAATTAACTTACCACTCGCTGCTGCAAAAATGTTTTTTGCGATTACTAAATCCATAAGAGCATTTACCTCAGCTTCTTTCACAGTTGAAACTCCATTTCCATCAGTTTTAATATCATCTACCGTTAAAGTAAAATACTTACCTTCTGTAGATGTTAAAAATCTCATAGCTAATTTATGCATATCACATTACCTCCTTTTAATTATTTGACTCAAGGGTTTTGAATTCTAGGTTTTCATTCTCAGCTTTCAATTATCAGATAACAACTAAGCATTAACTAAGCTGTACTGATCTTCTCTGTCTAGTCCGAATAATGGATAATCTTTAAAGTGCTGGCTACCTTTGTTGATTTAACTGCCATGCTAATTCCCCCTTTCATTTTGTTTTCATTGAATATATATGCCCTGCAAAGTTTTGTGCGGAGCTTTTAAAAAATACTAATTCACATAAGTCTTCTTAGTTTCTCTAAGGCTTTTCTCTTCATTCGTGCAAATTGATGGTAGCCTTTATCCATATCACAAGCTATTTCTCCTAGTGGTTGCTCCATAAAATAGTATCTATTCAAAATATCCCGCTCAGTGGGATCAAGTTTATCAAGAGCTACATATAGTTTTTTAACTTCATCATGTGCTATTACTTCATCTTCTAAGGTGAATTCATAATCTCCACTAGTATCAAAATCTAACATTTCACTGTTTGGCGTCTCCCTAAAATGCTTTATTTTCCCTTTTAAAAGGGCTCTAAAGTTCATTTTTATGGCATTTATACAATAACCATTAAAGCTGTTACTTCCTAGCTTGTACATGGCTATTGCTTTTAAAACTGAAAGATAACCATGTTGAACTAAGTCTTCATAATCATAACTTGGAATGTGATATTTTGAAGCCTCCTTGAATATGAGATATTTGAATTTTCCCATTATTTCTTCTGTAGCGCCTTCTTCTTTAGCTTTTGCCTTTTCAACTAATTTTTCCATGATATACACCGCCTTTTTATATTTTATAAAAGCTATATGCATCCCTCGCATTTATCCATGGTTAATCCAGCATCAAAAGGCCTTAAGTTAAGTAAAATTAAGTTCTCTTGTTCCCATAAAATCCTCTCCCGACGTAGTGATTTTTTAATCCTTATATTCACTGCATTTAACTGTGATACCTGAGCAATGCTTTTTTCATCCACTTGTCCACTTGTCCACTTGTCCCGCCGATAAATGACTTATTTACTAGGTTTCAATACATCTTTGGGACAAGGTGGACAAGATTCTCTTACGCGGGTATGCCTATTAGGCACACCTGTCCCTTTTATTCTACCTAATTTACATACTTCTATAGACAATTCTTGTCCCACTTGTCCCGAAGTAGCTCTAAACCTTTATTCCATAAGGCTTTAAGTGGTGGGACAAGCTCTGGGACAACCTATAATCTACTGTCCACACTGTCCCGCAGATTCCCTCAAAAAAACTCTTTGCCTTCCGTAAATAGGTAATTGAACTCTATCATTAATCTTCTCCCACCCTTCCATTTTCCTCATTATCCCCCCTATCTCATAAGAATCTATTTTTTTTAACATACTTGCATCCTTCCCAAAGAGTTCACACCAAACCTCCATTACACAAACACGATCACGTATTACTGTTCCTACAGTTTTTACTGCCAGTTCTCCCTCACCTCTTAAAAACCCTCTCCGCTCATACAAGCTCATCTCTTCCCAATTACTTGGAAGAAGTTTATCTAAATACTCTCTAACTATGCCTTCCCTTTCATCACTTTCAAAAGCTTCAATTTGTGCCGTTTCTGCGGCTTCAGTAAGAGAGCTTGCCAGTATTAAAGATTCTCCCTTGTTATACATCATTAAGACTTCCGCCCATATTTGATCTATGTCTTTTATATCCCAAGGTTTAAATTCAGAGCTGCCCTTAACCTTTACAGGCCAAAATCTTCTACCTCCTGTGGTGTCTCTTAAAAAACCTGCTTCTTGATTAGTAGTGCCTACAATAATGCACTGCCTTGGATGTTCCTCCACTACTCGTCCATAGCTTGCTCTAAATTTATCATCCTGCCTTGTTAAAAAGGATTTTAAGGTATCCTCATCAACCTTTTTAATACCTGCCAGTTCCCCAATTTCTAAAATCCAGCTCCCTTGCAATTTTTCTGCTGCTGTCTTATCATGCATATCCGCTATACTTAGTGCATCACTAAAAAATTTCCCACCAAGCTTTGAGAATATAGTACTTTTACCTATTCCCTGAGGACCATTTAAAATAAGGGTGGTATCAAATTTAATCCCAGGCTTCATAACTCTAGCTATTGCCCCACATAAGGTTTTCCTTGTAACCGCTCTAACATATTCACTATCAGCTGCCCCTAAATATTTAATTAGTAAGGTAGAAGCACGCGGAACGTTATCCCAGGTCGGTAGAGACTTTAAAAATTCTTTTACTGGGTGAAAGGATCTCTCTATAGCAACCTTTAATAGAGCCTCCTGACATTTACTTGGGGACCAAAGCTTATATTTTTTTTCAAGATAACAAGAGAGGCCTGCATCATCCCCTAAGGACCAACCAGCCTTTAATCTTTTCCAAGGCACCTCACTTAGTGTTTCTATTCTCTCACTATGCTCATTATAAGCAATTCCCACTAAGGCAGGATCATGCTTGATTATTAATACTAGATTAGTCAAAGTTTCCTTAAAGCCCCCTTTAGCATTAATCTCTAACTGCTCTGCCCAATTATCCACGCTGCTGAAATCTTCACTAGCCTCATTAATATGTTCAAGGGCTATTTGACTTTTCACGCAGCTATCTTTCATGGCAAGCTCTTGCATGGCCTTAAAGGAAGGCATTTTATTCATCGGTGTTCCTTCCCGAGTTTCATCATCCAGACCGCCAAACTTATGAAGTCTTACTAAATCAAAGGCATTACAAAGTTTACCTGAGGCGGGATCTGTTCCGTGGTGCGAGTATGCAAAGTCACCTTTTTCATAAATAACAAGTCCTCCTGCTGTTGTTCCCTTAGTATAGGTGTATCTATTTTCCATAACACAGGTCACATATACCTCACTTAAAAACTTTTCTATTACACCCAGGATGTTATAAGTTCTACAAAATGCACCTACTACTCCACCCTTTTCACTTGGATTTCCTTGCTTATCTGCTAGCTTTTCCCTCCTTTTTATATTTCTTGAGGACTCCGGCCAAAAACTTGTATCCTGCCAATTTTCATACCTACTTAAGATTTCATCTGGATTTAACCACTGGGAATCTTGATACTTAAAAACAAATTCTCCATCCAGGGACGTTGAGGGCCAATACATAAGCCTTGAAGGTTCATAGGTTGTATCATCAAAATAATCTATTCCTATATCCCCTGCAATTTTTCTAGATACCGCTCCATATTCTTCAGAACTTACTGCTCTACTTAAGGGAATAACTAGCCTAAGCCTTGGTAAATCCGGACTATGCTTATGGGTTGTATACATTGCGCAGCCAAAATCAAATAACATTTCTATAGTATCCCACAGACCCTTCTGTCCATAGTCAGCATCTAAAGTAATGAGGCATCTACTCAGTACCGCATCACTTTTTCTTTTTCCTTCTCTTAAAGCTCCACCAACAAAACCACCAACATCCTTAAGGTTATCTTGCTCAATCTTTGGTAATTTTTTATATTCCTCGCAGGTCTCAGGCGTTCTTGTAGTTTTGCACACTCTACTTAAAAACTCAGACCACTTCATGATTTGATTTTTCCACTTTAACTCTTTACGGTTTCTTCCTATAGCAATAGTAATAAGGCCATCGTTTTTCAAAGATATTCCCCTCCGACATTACACATAAAATTATTAGGTGCAGTTAATCTTTCTTATAATAATCAGTTTCAAAACCAGCTGCTTCTAGTGGAAGGTCAGGAGCCCAATCAATAGCTTGTCCCATAATTTCATTCACCTCCTGCAAAGACCCGAAACCCTTTGGTACATCTAAAATAACCTCATCATGGACATGGAATACTATTTTATAGCCTGCCTTGTCAATCCTAATCATTGCCTCTGCTAAGCAGTCTCTTGCAATTGCTTGTACTATGTTTTCAGTAAGTTTCCCACCAAAGGTACTAATCCTTCCCCACTGCTTTGTTACTTGCTCTATTCCCTCATAAGTAAGCTTTGGTTTGTTAAACCTAGCATCTGTTTCAATTCTAGGGCTAACATAAGCGAGACTTCTACCTGAGGGAAGTTTAATAAATAGCACACGTTTTGTGCAACTAAATTCAAGTCCATACCGCATTTTAACTATCTTATTTTCAGCCACTGCAATTATTGCTGCATTTTCAATTTCTCTCCAAAGCGCTACAATCTTTGGATTAGTTTTTCTCCAGGCTGTAACAATACCTCGAAGTTCTTCTTCCTTAAGTCCCATCTTTATTGCTCCCATATTAGTTAAGGCACCAACACTGCCCCCGAAACCACAAGCTAGGGTTGCTATTTTACCTTTCTCCCTTAATTCATACTGCGGATTGCCCTTTACTATCTTTTGAATTGGCACTCCAAACATCTTACTTGCAGTCATTTCATATATCTTTCCATGACTTTTAAAGGTATCAATAACCCATTTTTCACCTGCAAGATAAGCTATAACTCTAGCTTCAATAGCGCTAAAGTCTGATACAATAAATCTAGAATTCACTGATGGAATAAAAGCTGTCCTTATAAGCTGTGATAACACCTCTGGTACGCTATCAAAAAGCATTTCTAGCATTTCATAATCTCCTGATAAAATAAGTTCTCTTCCAAAACTTAAGTTATCCAAACTATTTCTAGGAAGATTATGAATTTGAACTAGTCTTCCTGCCCAGCGCCCCGTTCTGTTTGCTCCGTAAAACTGCATAAGTCCTCGCAACCTATCATCCTCGCATATTGCTCTTTCCATAGCTTCATATTTCTTAACAGAGGTTTTAGATAATTCTTGCCTAAGCTCAAGTACTCTTTTGACAGTAGCATCTTCTACTTCTTCTAGTAATTCCTTCACCTTTTCTTTAGATAAACTTTCAACCTTTAGCCCTTTACCTTGAAGCCAAATTTTTAATTGAGCTGGACTGTTTGGATTTTGAAGCTCCGTTAAATTTGCAGCCTCCACTGTAATCTTCTTTTCATAAGCTTCATCACAATTTATAGCATTATGGACTAACACTTTATCCACCCGGACTCCACCATCATTTATTTTTTGGTCTAGTACCCAAAGCTCCCACTCTTTATCTGTCAATGGAAACTGTTCAAGTCGACCCCTTATAGCTCTTTCAACTTCCACATCTTGCTTGCAATATGTTTTAAATATCTCCCATTTAGCTTTATCTGACTCTGTTAAATTATAATTTCTTCTTCCATAATCAATACTTGATTTGCAAGGCATAGAAAAATATCTAATAAGAGCCTTTCCCTCTCTCATTTTCTGCTGCTGCAAATTTAAGCACTTTGAAACTCCCTCTAGAGTTAACGGAAGCCCTAAACTTAAGGAATAAGCAGCACTACATCTCCACTGAGTCGGAATCATAGGTTTATTTAAGTATTTAGCAAGGCAGGTTCTCTCAAAGGAAGCATTAAAAGCTGTTTTTATAACTCGGGGACTTGTTAAATCCTCTATAATATTTTGTGGTAATTTTTCTCCAGAAGCTAGGTCTATAAGCTTTACTTCCTCATCATCATAAGCATAGGCAAATAATAATATTTCAAAATCCTTCGCCTGGGTATATGCATAAACTCCACATTTTGTAATATCAATACTGGAATAGGTCTCTATATCAATAGCAAGCAAATAATCAGCTCCTTAATTTAAAAAGTCCTCGTCCTGCCCAGCAAAATCTTCTTCTGCGCTACTATGACTACTAAGCATTTCTCCTTCTTCTAGCTTTTGAAGGTTTTGTAGTCCACAGGCTATGCCTTTATTTTCCTCTGAACTATACACATAAAATACAATGCTGGCTCTTCCATAACACCCACTATAAAATTCACTTTGATCTACTATAGCTCGCAGACTTTTGTTAACTATTCCAGGCTTTATATTGCTATTTGCGTTAATAAAATAGCTGCCTGCATAGGCCTTGTCATCAAATCTATCCACATCACCATCATGAAGAGGAGTTTTAAAGTTATAAGGTATGCCCGCCCCAAATTTTGATAGGCCCTCCTTTTTAGCAAGAGCAATTGCTGCATTTACTTTTCTTAGTGTTTCCACATCTGTTTTGGAAATTATGATACAAACGGAATATTTAGGCTCACTACCATTAATACTCTTTGGTTCCCACACATTTGCATAACTAAATCTCACTTTTCCAGTAATTACTTTCATGAATACACCCTCCTCTAATTAATAGAATTTGCTTTACTCAAAAGTTCACCATACCTTTCTTTTGGAATCTCTGTGAGCTTTGTAGCACCAAATCTTTTTATAAGTGCTTTAACTTCTTCCTGATTACCATTTTTTGAAAGCCTTGCAAGGGTTCCCCTAACTTCCTGTAGAGTTACTTCTTTAACTTCTGGTTGTGATGTTTCTACCTTTTCATTTGGTACTAGTACTTCTTGATTTTTCATAGGTCGCTCATCCTTAAGCTCTATTGCTTTTGGATTTACATTAAAAATAGGAACTGCATTATGAAGAACTGCAGCAAGAGTTAACAGAGAGTTTGTTATGTCCTCTGAAGCTTTTATATTAATATCAATGTTAATATGCATGATCTTCCTCCTTTATTGTAAATTTTGTTCACTATTAGAACAAAAAAATAACTGATCCACTGTAATTCCAAATAAATCTGCAATTCTTTTAGCAAGGCTAAATCCTGGCATTCTTCTGTTATTTTCAATCATATTCACATAGTCCTTACAAATACCAAGCTGACTTGCAAGCTTTACTTGAGACATACCTTTAAGTTCTCGTTGCCTAACAAACACCATATTTTTCATAATTTTCTCGCTCCCTCTCTATAGATTTATTGTATATATTTACTATATATGTTAATTATATCGAATGAATTGTTCAATGTAAATCGAACAAAAAGTTTTTTTGAATAATATTTTCGACATATTGACACAAATGGAACAATTTGCTATGATAAAATTAGAAAATGGAGGCGAATCTTATGTTATTTGGCGATAGAATTAAACAACTTAGATACAGTGCAGGTTTGACCCAAGCTGAACTTGGTAAGTTAATTGGAGTTTCCGATAGAGTTTTAGGATACTATGAAGCCAATGAAAGATTCCCTAGAAAACAGGAAGTCATTGCAAAATTTGCGGAAGTATTCAAGGTTTCTATTGACTATCTTCTTGGCAGCGATGGTTCGTTTTTGCAAGATTCTGGTGAAAAATATGGTGCTATAGGCCACACGCAAGCACAGGGAGTACTAAAGAGTGTAGAAACGCTGTTCGCTGGCGGAGAACTCATAGAGGATGATAAAGATGAGGTTTTCAGAATAATTTCAGAACTTTATTTCGATGCAAAAAAGAAAAATAAGGAGAAATACGGTAGGAAGAAAAAAGACAAATAACTTTTTCTACTAAACACCTGTGGGGAGTGTGCGAATGAATTGTTCAATGATTTCTAAATGTGCTAATAATCTAGTAAAAACTTATGAAACCAATAACCCTTTTAAAATAGCCGAATATCTTGGAATTGATTTGAAATATGAAAAGCTCCACCATTTAAAAGGGTTTTATACTTATGTACTAAGGAATAAATATATTGTTATAAATAATAATATAGATGAAATAAGCGCTGGCATTATTTGTGCTCACGAGATTGGTCATGACCGTTTTCATAGAGGCCTTGGCATTACTATGTATCAGGATGAAACCTGTATATCCTTAAAACCATCTACAATTGAAATACAAGCAAACTACTTTGCTGCAGAGTTTCTTATGCCCGATGATAAATTTTTAGAGCTAGTTGCGCAGGACTTTACTTATTCTCAAATAGCTTGTACTCTAGGTGTGCATACAGATCTTGCAATTATAAAAGCACAACTACTAAATAGCAGAGGTCATAATTTAAATGTACCTTATGTACCAGGGGCTAATTTTTTGGGGAAGATATAAAGAAAAATATAAACACTGCATTGAATAAACTCTCTAAAATAGTCAATAATTTAAATATCAATCCTCTTTAATAATAAATTAAATTAAAACAGTACTACACTAGGTTCCCCCCAAGTGCAGTACTGTTTTATTTTTATCATTATTCTAAAATCTTCTACATTTCTAGAACATTATTGTTTTTATTAGACTTTTGTTGATTAATCAGGGCCTCTAATTTATTCGAATTTTTATCAAGATTTACTAAAGACAAAGATGGATCTTCAGGATCAAGATACTTTTCTAATTCTCTTTTTAATGAATTCATTTCTGTCTTCTCTTTTTCATTAAGGTTAGAGTTATTAATGTATAACTCTTTAAATCTATCTAACCTATTCTGTACTTCAGGGTTTCTAACACTATCTAGTTGAAATACCGATAATAATAGCTGCTCTACTGTCCACCCATATGTTTCTTCGATATTTTCTTCAACCTTTACTATTCCTTCTTCCTTAATTAAAACTCTAATCTCTTCCTTTTTACAAGAGGATACAATATGTGGTGAATGTGTTGCAATTATTATTTGATTATTGTTACCAATATTTCTGTAGAAGTCTAGTATATTTTGTTGCCATTCTGGGTGCAAGCTCAACTCAGGTTCATCAATTAAGATAATTGAGTTCTGAAGATTTAATTGTAATAAAGCTCCGCCCCTGAAAAATATTTGTTTTTCACCTGCACTTAGTTGATCCGCTGAATGTACTTCACCAGTAGCCTCAACCCTAAAAACAGGTTCAAAATCTTTCACTCCAATAAATTTTTTTTCTTTAAAGAAAGAGTTATATAATTTTCTAAATCTATCAATTCTAAATGGTTTATTTCCAATGCTCAAATCCTCTAAGTCTTTATAATGCTCATTTATAATATACTGCTTCAAATTCAATTTATTGTTTTCATCTTCTGAAATTATTGTAGCAAACTCTTTAAGATCATTAGGTTTTATTGGAGCCTCAATTTTTTGTTTTTTGTAATTTACTTCTGCTTTTGAGTATACTAATGAAGAATGAATTCTTTTGTTATTTAATGTTTTAAAATTTGGTAGACCAATAAACTTAAATTCGTTATCCAAGCCTTTATTAACCTCAAGACTAAATATTTTATTCCGTTTATTGTCCTGTTTCAAATCATTAAGTTCTTTTATTTCATCATCTGTAAGCCTCATTTTTATTATAGATTTAGAAAACCCATCTTCATCCTTAAAAAAGGTTTCATTTTCAATAAATGTATTATAAATCAATTCAAGTATTGAGGTTTTACCTGTACCATTTTCACCAATAATGACACTTACATCCTCATTGAAATTTATTCTAAATTCTTTCAATGCCTTATATTTATTCACGTATAGTGATTTTATCTTCATGACCTCACCTCCAATATTAATTGCAAAAATGTATAAAATTTCCTTCTTATATACTATTTTCATAAACTGATGTACCTAATATTATTATACCTCAATTCCTTACACCCATCAAAGGAATCCATAAAAAAACTCACAGTAAGTTCCGTATTAGTAAATCTAATGGAATTTAAAACAGTATTAAAACAATAAGTAATCCAGATCCATTAATACCTCTAAATCATTCTATTAACATAAAAACTAAAATCCCACTAAATAATTTACCGTTATTCTCCAAGTCACAGTTACTCTAGCGGTATACTTGAAGCCCACTATATCTCTATATCATTATTTCTAGCAACTCTGTTTTTTATTATGTTCCAATCTTAATTTGATATCTACATATCACTTGCTACAGTGATTACATCATCTAAACATATAGCAAATCTACTTTCAATAAACCATCCTTCCTTTTTAAACCTCTCCATTAGTTCTATTTCACTGTGTTCTTTTGATAAAAACTTATTTAAATTGTCGCAATAACCTTTATTTTCCAATAACCCTTCATCATCACTTAACCTACAAGATAGCTCATAGTAGTTATTAACATATAAATAATAATTACAATGGCGCTCATTAATAATAATATCTTCAGCTCAGAGCTGAAGCATGAATTTTGAAATGTAGTAAATTCAACGGCTATATGGTTTTCAGATAAAAACTTTTTCGCAAACACTCTAAAATATACAAATTTTACGCGTTGACTCCCTTTAATATAATTCCATTTAAGGTTTGTTGTTGGAAATTAATATTCCATAATCATGAAATATATTGCATTTATTAACTTAAATAGTATCTATATGTATTATGGATTTATGTGCAATTCTTTATTATATCATAACAAGTGCTACATGTGTTGGTTAAAGTAGGCTTTGCGAAAAAATTCTATAAAATTAAGTGAATTTTTCATACTTCAGCTCTGTCTTCAGCTATAGAAAATTTACTATTTACCATATTGAAAATTGCATTTAACACCCTATGGATTTCATTTATATCTAAATCCATATCTTCTTTTATTTTATTTATTAATCTATTAGTTTCTTTATGCTCATATATTTTAATATCATAATCATCTTTTATGCTAAATTTTGAATAGGAATCCTTATAATTTGTAGATAGCTTATAACAGAAAATCTTATCAAATGATGTTTTCATTAAATCCCTGTTTTGACTCATTAAGTTATAAAACGCCTCTTTTTCATTTTCTCCATTAGAAACCCCTATAACCTGTAAATTTTCTACATCTGCCATATCTGTTTCAGAATTAGGTTGGTATGTGTATCCTTCATCCGTTAGAAATATATAGTTATCCATACTATTCTCCTTGTCTTTAAATAATTAATCCGATCTTATCATAAAAGTATATATGGATCAACTACTGATTTTAAAAACTAGTATTTGTTCTTATATTTCTATGTTGATACTCCGAACCTTATATTACTTAATTGGGTATACCCCTCCCAATATTAAATATCCTCCCCATTACCTCCCTAGGCCTTCTATTAAATTCCACCACCCTAAAATCATAGGAATTCCCATCATACTCTACTTTAATTTTCTCATCTTTTATAGATATCATCATTCCCCCTATAGAGAACCCCTTAATTCTACTATCCTTGTCAATAGTTCCCCCAATTTCTGTTTCAGTAAATGAACTTATCCTCTTAAGCTCTTGCCATAATCTGTATTCCTCTTTAGCTTTAATGCAAAATTCCGTAAATATTCCGTAGTATAAATCACCCTTACCACCTGATATCCTTTTACTTCAATTTTCCTGTGAAGCTTCCTCCATTCATCAATTTTAAAAACATAATAGTCCTCTTGCGAATCACTAGGTATTTCTTTTATAGTATTTCTTTTCACAATTTTGATATCTATTACCTTACCATAATAAGTTATACCAGCATCACCTACAAACCGTCTCTTTGACTGTACACAATTATCATAGTCCCCTGTTTTATTGTTTTTATATACTATGGCATCTCTATACCTGTGCATAGTGTTTATACCCTCTTCCTTAGCTCCAATACCGCCATAACTTTTCTGATACTGCGTTGTTGTATCTATTTTATACTTTGCATCAAATACAAACTCATAAGCCTTATCACTAACAAGTTTATCTATAGATAACATATTATCAGGCTTTTGCGTTATTGTTTTACTACCTTCATTTTTAGAATTTGAGTTACTTGATTTAAATGCGTTATAGCACACCTTAAAGGTTTCTCTTTTTCTTGGGTTTTCATATACTAATGTTGAAGTTATGCCTTTTTAAGTGAAATTAATTATTCCACTTAAGATATTGCCACCTCTGCCTGTGGGTGTTACTTTATTTCTTATATTAGGATTTTCATGATAAAACTCTATGGCGCTTTTATTTTTTCTTTCAATTGCTATTTCATAATTAGTATATTCCTTAAAACAAAGGTATTGATAAATGTCATCCACACATTCTTTACCTTCTATAATAATAGTAAGTGATTTTGACTCACCATAGGCTCTTTCATCTTTTCCAAATTGAGCTTTACTTAATAATTTTTGAGTAACAATTTCATCATCATCATTTATATTTCTTGTTTCCATAGATTATAAAATATCACTGAAATAATACTCCACGCTCGCTAAATTCATTTCATCAAGGCATAGAAAATAGGGCTTATCAATATTCTTCATGGCTTCATAGGCAGCATCAATAATAATACCTGGCACAAACTTATTTTCAATATTTCTGTAGCCTAATAGCTCCCTTGCATCTGACCAATCTGGTCTAACAGGTACTAATTGAAATCTTTGATTATCCCTATTAGTGGCAACTGCCTGCGCAAACAGTTCTACTATTTTACTCTTTCCAGTGCCTGAAATTCCTAAAAGAATAACAAAGGGTTTAGTTTTTCTTTTAAGCTCTCTAACAAATCTTTACAGCGAAAAACTACCGAAATATATTTATATATTTCCGCAGTATCCCTCACTGGCGTCGCCGTTTTTTTGTTTTTTTATTAGTCCACAACTTCACGTCTACTAAATCCTCATAAGATGTCTCATCTTCGCCTAGCTGCACATTCCCTTTTTTTAGGAGACTATCCAGACCCCATAGAAGAAACTGGAAACAGTTTCTTCTTGCTACTACTTTATTTACCAAGACTGCATCAAATATTTTTTCTTTTCTTTATTATCCAATATCTTAGTACAGCTTTCCCAGTCAACTTTACCTACACCCTTTTCATATCTGAGCTTAAAAGGATGACTCTTTGGCACCTCATCGATGATTCTATTTGCTTTTTCTATATCGTCGAGTGCTACTTGAATCCATACAGATTCTAGTACATCTGGTATTTGTCCAAACATATCATGAATATTTTCTAATCTCTCAGATAACATAGCATGAACTTTATCCTCTACGGAGTCCTTATACCTCATATTGTAAATAAACACCTTCTCGTTTATTTGTCCTATTCTTTGTATTCGTCCTTTTCTTTGCTCTAATCTTGTTGGATTCCAAGGTAAATCGAGATTTATTAATGTACCCAGTGTTTGTAGGTTTAGTCCTTCTGATGCTGCATCTGTTCCTAATAATATTTTAATTTCATATCTTTTAACCATTGCTTTAATTTCTTCTTTTGTTTTCTTAGTATATACTCCATCAATAAGCATTCCTGATTTTTCTCCACCAGCATATATTCCTATAGTTTCACCTTTAATATCTTTAGATAAACTTTCTGCTACCCAGTACGCCGAATCATAATATTGAGAAAATACAATACAACCTTTTTCTTTCCAATTTTCGTTAACCAATAAGTTGTACACTAACTGGTATTTAGGATCTTTTTCTTTATTTATTTGTATTGTTATTATGAACTTTTCAAGGCATTCTCTTTCTTCATCTGTTAAATCTTTTATTCCATCTCCCATAGCATCATTTGAATTGTCACTGTCATCATCATCATCATCCTCTTCATCATCCGCCACGACTCCCCACTGCAACATCTTCCTAGCGGTAGATTCACCCGCAATCATTGTACTTCCAACTCGCTTTAGAAGTAGTGTCTTTATAAAACCACCACCTTTTACTCTTTGAGATAGCAGTTTAGAGAATTTTTCAGCATATCCATATGCTTCTTGAAGATAAAGAGGTAATGAAATAGATTCTTTATCCTTTTCACCAAATAATTTTACTTCTACTTTTTTTAAATAAGACTCATTAGTTTCTGGGTCTATTTCATTCTCTAAGAACTCTCTTGTTCGTCTAACAATATGTCTTATAAAAGGATTATGTTTTTCTATAAATCCACCTGCAATAATACGACCTATCTTTCTTTCTTCTGGAGTTCCTCTTAAAATTTTCAATGAATCCGGATTAATAACAAAATCTTCATCACACATATTTAATTTTCTTCTTATTCTTCCAAAAGTCATCATATCCTCTTCCTTAGGTGGAAATGGATTTCTGAGCCACTCCCAATTTTCCAAGCTTAATCCTTCCAGTTCAGATCTTCCCATAACTAGGTCTAATGCCTTTTTAGAATTAGTTCTCCATTTACTAAACCTATCCCCTAAAACATTTGCTGTCTTCTGTGACAATATGTTAAGTAAATCCCAACCCTCTATAGGGTACATTTGAACTGGTGTGGCTGTAGCTAAGAGCATACTTTTAGTATTGTATGATATTTTAAGTAGGAAATCTAATACATTATTAGGTTTAGGTTTCTCATTTTCCTTTCCTTCTCCTAAATTCCTTCTTCTAGCCCTATGACATTCATCTACAATGATACATTCAAATTCCATCCCTAATAGGTGTTCTATACATTCTGAGTTCGCTGTTATTAACCCCTGGGACATAATACCAACTTTTCTAGGACACTTTTTTATGGACTTAGAACCATCTGATGGATACTTTAATCCATTTTCATCAATCCATTCTTTACCATTCCAAACTGCCGATGGCATATCTAATAAGGTACTCATTTCTTCTTGCCATTGCCACATAAGCGTTTTAGGAACAATTATTAATATTGGTTTATCACCATGCAAAGCCATTAATTGTGCAGATGCTGCTAGCTGTATTGTCTTACCTAATCCAACCATGTCAGCTAATATATATCTAGCTCCATAGGATTTCTTGTGAGCATCAAAAACAAGATTTACAAAGTATTTTTGATGCTCCCATAACCCACATTCTTTTCTATATACAGGTGATTCAACTATTACAGAAGCTGGATCTGACTCTTCTTTCCACTCTTCCACAGTTGATATTTTTGTTCTCTTAGATATTCTTTCTATATCCTCTATAACAAAATCCGAAAGTGGCACTGCAAAATGACTATTCCAAAGTCCATCAAATTCTTCTTGAACCCACTTAATTGTATCTTCTGAATCATCTTCCCATAGTAATTCATAGTTTAATTTCCAAGCTGAAAATGTCTCATTAACACTTCCCATAAAGGAAGTTTTTGAACCATCCTTTAAAGTGATAACTCCAGCTTTCCCATGGATTAATCCAAAATAGTCATTAGGTAAAACCCTTACTTGTAACTTTTCATTTTTCAATAAATTATATAACTTCTCTAACCTTTTTGAAGAGGTAAACTGTATCTCCTCTGGTTTGAATTCACACCATTCTTTTCTCATAGCATTTTTAGCTAGAGTAGCTGTCATTACATCTTCCTTGTTCAAATCAGAATTACAAATAATCCTTACTATGCCTTCCATATTTTCAAGTTCTTCACTTGCCACTTCTAAAATAGAAGAGCTAAAGTACCCTGCTATTCTGTCATAGGCTTTAGCTCCTCTTAATTTATTGTTTAGGAAGGATTTGTCTAATTTATTTCTTCTTGAAGAATATTTCGTTAACAAATCAAATTTTCCTCCTAAAATGTTATTTTACATTTAATATTATTTTTATAACTTGCATTAGATCTTTATTGCTTTGAATATAGGAAATTTTTGTCGCCACTCTTCCAAATTCAGCACTTCAAATTTTGTAAAAATCGCCTTCTTTATTTCGGGTTTTGTTGTTAGTTTAAATGGCAATTGCTTATAAATTTTTCCCCTTAATTGTTTTCTGAATTTGCCATCTATAGCTGGATGTTCAATTAACAATACATATTCTATCGGTACTTCATTTTTATTTCTTTCACAAGCCCAGTGTAAAAATAATGTATTATAATATTTTTTAGCTATTATTGCATAAAATTCTTGGGTTTTAATTTTTTCAAGGAATCTGTTAGTGTTAACAACACCCTCAACATCTGCATTTTTGTATTCAACTAAAAGCAACTTATCCTCCATATCAATAACAAAATCAACATCTGATAATATGGTTGTTTCCTGTGCTAATTCATGGTATTCATATACACTAAAATCTGCAAACTCAAATCTATATTTTTCGTTTTCATCAATATAGTATTTTTTGATATTCATCAGCTTACTCCCCTATGTTTTTATAAAAAACTTCATCTAGAAGATTTTCATCAGCATTTATAATAAGGTTATTTTTTAAATTTCCAAAGTACTGTTCAGAATCACATTTAACTCCATCTTCAGTTCTATAAAGGCTATAAAATCGAAGATTATCAACAGTAGTATTTCTAGTTTCAAAATATTTTGCTAGATTATAACTATGAGTTGCAATGAAAATTTGAACTCCACTTTTTTGTAATTGAAGCAAAATATCAACAAGTACAGGAATAAGTTCCGGATTTAAATTAGCTTCAGGTTCATCCCATATTAATACTGTGTCTTTAGTAATACTTTCATTCATTAACAATTGCCATAACATTGCAAACTTTCTAAGTCCTTCAGCTTCCATTGAAAATTCTAATTTTAAGCCACTTCTTTTTAGTATATAGAAAATATCATTTTCTACTATAACTTTTCCATCTAGTATACTTTCAATTCTAGGTATTATATTTTTTGCAATACTAGGCGTTTCATCTAATTTCCACGCCTGTGCTTTTTCAATTATATCTAATAATGTTTTATCAAAAGGCATGTCTTTACTATACTTTTTAGACATAGCGAGTAATCCCTTTGAATGAGATAACATATCTTTTGCAGGAATAAAAACAAATTGTGTTGTAATTTCTTTATCTATTTTTACATAATCATATAAACTGTGTGAAATACCTCCACTTAAAAACAGTGTTGCATTTTCAGGTTTTTTAGAGTTATATGTTCTATAAATATTATTGTTATAATTGTAATTGGCAATAAATATGTGTCCTAAAGCTAACTTTTTATCATTAGTTTGATAGACATTATCTCCAGAATATGCTTTAGCTGTAGAAGCCAACCCATACAAAACTTTTAATAGATGGGTCTTGCCCGTGCTATTTTCACCTATAAAAACGTTAATACCTTTACAAAAATTAATTTCTAGGTCTTTGAAAACTGTAAAATTTTCTAATTTGACTTTTTGAATCACCAAATTTATCACCCTCATTTTTAAAGTAATTTTTACTATTATACCTACATAGTGTCATTTTCTACAAGATTTTTAAGTATAAATGCTTCATGTGCACATTCTTTCCAATGTCCCATGTTATCTATATACTCTGCTTTAGATAAATAATTTAATATTTCCATAATACTGTTTCTCTTATTAGGGTAATCAGTAACTTCTGTCTTTAGCCAATTCCTCCCCTTATAAGTATCTTCCTCTTTTAACCCTAAATAAATAGCTACTAGTATATTTCTAATCAAGGAGCTACCAAAATTAGAATTATCGTTTAAGTTCTTCACGGCAAATTCTTTAGGCGTTTTTAGTCTTGCAGTATTTGCTTTTGTACTAGCTAACATTGTTGTATACTCTCCCACACTAAAACCACGTGCTAACTGTTGATAAGATGATAATTGATATAAGTTGTGCTTCTCAAGTTCTATACCTTTTAGGTATAATCTTTCTTCTGGTATAAGAGATTTCCATATGAATGAATCAAAGTCACTTGGTATTAAATAATCGTGTGCTATTTTAACAGCTTGGTTGATTATATTTTCTATTGGTGACACTTCATTAGTACCTCTGGACTTTGAAATTTCATATTTTACATCAATATCTTCTATATTTTTATAGGATGTTAATATCTTTAATGAGGCTGCATAAGCTGCTAATAAATAATCTGTGTCACTAAAATTAGGATCTTCCTTATCATCTAATTCTCTCATAGAATTTATTTGATATTTGACTTCTTCTTCTATCTCTGGATATAGTTCATCTAAATAAGCAGTTTCATCAGAACTTTGTTTCCTTAATATCAGAATCACAGTTCCTTTTATATAGTTTCCATCCTTTAATCCACTTGCATCTGTTTCTGTTGCAATATTCCATGCAGCTGTAACTTGTAATCCAGAAGACCATAAAATCATTGCTAACTCTGCCCAAACCTTAACATCAGAATGGGTAAACATAACTATCTGCATCCCATTATCATTCATTCTGTTAGCTAAATTTTTGTAAATTTCTATCATACTATCATTAAAACTTTTTCCTACCCCTCTTACAGCTAGAACCCTTCTACTATCAGTGGGCCAATTTTCAAAGGTGTCACTAATCATTTTTTTGTCCCAAGCCAGGAAGAATTCTGTTAATTCATGATAATTAACAGCATCCGCATAGGGTGGGTCCGTAATCCATAAATCCGCAAAAAAATTAGTACTTCTAGCATCTTTTACCTCTATGCATACTTCCTCTACATCAAAGTTATAATCCTGAATATCTAAAATCCAGTTACTCTTAAGCAAACTTAGAGCCTTTGTACCATGTTGAAAAATAGTGTTAAGTGCTTGATTATAAAAAGTTTGAGCCATAGATTCCCGCGCCTCTCCAACACCCCATCTACACAACTTAGAGTTCCAATCGCAAATCCTATTAACACCTAATATTCCAATTACTTTTTCAGATGTATTATTTGCTAACTTCATTACCTGCTCCACAAATAACCCATGTAAAATCAATTGTCTAGGGTTAAACAACTGATGCCAATATGCCCAGCCTCTTGTTCTTATTGGTTCATCTGTCTTTTCTCCACTTTCTATTAAAGATGAAGGAATATAACCCCTTTCTTGCCATTCAACAATCCTTTCTTTTAATAATTGTATAACAGTTTCCTCTCTTATTAAATCTGAACTAGTTGGTGCTGTGTAGTACCTCTTTATCTTCACTTTCCCATTGATATCTATATATTGTCTAGAATATCTTATACAGTATAATCTATCTTGAAAAATATCATCTTTTCTAGGTATAAATTCCTCTTTATTCCATTTTCGCAAACCATATGTTACTTCACTGCCTTTTTCTTTTAAATCTCTTCTTATTGCAGCTATAGGTGTTTGTATATTACAATGTGGACAATAAATATTCCCATGACTAATGGTTATCATGTCTTCAGCCTTTTTTACTTGTTCCTTTGTAGCGTTTTCAATAACTTGAAGATCAAATCCATCATTTTTATTATCTACCAATAAAATTACACAATTTGCACTTTTACTAACGTACCAGGAAGTTGATAAAGGAACCTTGTAACCACATTCTGGGCAAACTGTTTCACTACAATATAAATAAGCATTAGCAAAATCACCTTCATCATTAGTTTCTATCCCTAGCTCATCAACCTTTTTAGAAACTTCCGAATAGACCCTCTCTTGAAATTCTTTTAGTTTATCAATTTCATCTTTAGTTTTACTTAAAATATTAACATCAGCCCATGTTAATAATCCAGCTAATGGGTTCAAATCTGATGAATATATATTACAGCCTATTCTTGCTGCTTCAAAAGGGATGCTACCTCCACCTGAAAATGCATCGCCCACTATGGGTTTATGACCAAACCTTCTAGTTCCCAACTCATTAATCAACCCATTAACACTATTAGAATTTGTTCCTAAATGATTATTAATTTTACTCCAAGTGGTTTCCAATTTTTTTTCTATTTCTTCTGGTCTTACACAATATTTTAGTTTTTCATCATATGACATTAACCTGAAAATTTTCAATTGTATATCTTCTTTTTCTTCTTTTGTTATCCCTTTCCTATATTCAGGTAATTTCCCGTCATTTTCTCCAAGAAAGTATTTTTGATTATCGCTACTATTGGAATATCTTAATAAATCTTTAATTGATATTGATTTAGTTTTTCTTAATTCCAGTCCTTCTTCATCCATTGATAATATTTTCAAGAAAATTTCTCTATCTTTTTTAGCATTAGTACTTACTGGCATAAGTAATCCAATAATTGAAGCCCTTACAAGAATTAAAGGTTTTCTACCCCACCATTTACCTAACCCTGTCAATGTTTGACTTTGCACTGCTTTTCTTTCTTTATAACTTTCCTTTGATATCTTAGATACTGGAAACTGTACCTCTATAAATGATTTCTCATAAGACATATATTATCTCCTTAATCTTTTAGTTTATTTTCAAACAATGTTTCAAATAATGAAGCTTGTTTACTCTTTTCGTCTATAGGATTTTCTGATAAAGCATATCTAATGGCTTTTCTCCACCCTCTTTTATCATATAATCCACCTGTACTAGCATTGGTCATTGTAAACAACCACCAACGTTCTTCTGGTGTTAATCCTAACCAATTTCTAATTGCCGTTGGAATTACGGCAGGATCTGAATCTTCTATAGCCCATACTAAAAGCAACATCTCTTTTCCTAATAATCTCTCTATTGGAACCTGACCTTGCTTCCATCTACCAACTGCGGTATTATACTCTTTTAATCTATTATTAAATTCAGTTCTTAAAGTATCCTCAATAAGCTTCCATTTATATTTTGATATTTGCGCTTTAGCTCTATCTCTTGATTCATCTATCTTTTGCAAATCACTATCATTTTGCCAACTAAATCTTTCATATATAGTGATATCTCCCTCCTTAGTCTTTGGTATAGAAACCAAAAAATGGTGGCTAGTCTCTTCCGGAATAAAGCCAAAGCCAATTGCTGATTTTTTTTCTGCCATTATTGTATTATCTCACTTTCATTAAATTCTGATAAACTTAACCCTTTCTCATTAACCCAATCTAAGAATTCTTCCCCTTTGTTAAACTCAATAGTATTATACTCTAAGGTTATATTAGTTCTACTATCACTCATAAATGATAGCTTTAATATATCTATAGTTTGTTCTAATTTTTCTAAATCAACCACAGTACTACTATCTATAGATAAATCAATCCATCCATTTCCGCCATCTTTTAGAATTTGAAGAGCTATGTCTTTAATGTTTGCATTATACTTCTTTAATAACTTAATATCTGAATAAGTAGCATTAGTATCATTGCAGTTAATGCCTCTATATAACTTTAGTGGCTTTGTATTATCTATATTTATACCAATTTTCTTCTTTTTATCAACTTTTATTGTTTCTACCTCAAAGTATTGTCCATTGTATTCTGCTACTATTTGTATAAATGTAGCATCATCAGGAATTTCTACTTCATCATAGTAAATACCACCATCCTCTTTAGGATTTGAACCATCAGTTGTATATTTAATGGTAGCATTTGGGTGAGACTCAAGTTTTAGCATCTTTCCATTAGCAACATCTCTCAATTTATATCTTACTTTCACATCATCTTTCCAGTTTACAGCTTCTCCTGTAGGATGATCATCAGTAGTATCTACACAAATGAATGAAAGTTCTATTTCCCTTGTCTTGAAATTATTGAAATCTTCTACTTCTAAGGATGCAGTTGTGGCATTACAACCAACTTCATAATATACCTTATCACCAAAAACAGGTATGATTTTAAGAGTAGCTTCTCCTGTTTCATCATTACTTCTTATTTTTTGTACCCGAACAGCTGTAGACTCTTTATCAAATGGCCCTTTTTCTATATATCCACCATGCTCTCTCCATATATCTTTCTTAATACATTCATCTTTTATTACTTCCAAGGCTCTTGGATGATGCCACTGCCAAACGGTGTTGGTGGCAGCTCTTTCTTTAACCTCATTCCACATCATTTCTTTTCTTGTAAATAATCTATCTTCACATTTTCCTACAAGAGAATCTCCTGAAATATCATCAGTAAACTTTTGTTTCTCCTTTAAGACTAATCTTATTTGTTCTTCGCCATTATATTTATTCTCTTTAAATTGCATTATAAAATCTGAGCTAGAAATTCCCTTCTTATTCGGGAAGTATAAAGTTACAAATGTTTGTCTAGCACTTTCTAAAGCAGACATTGTCTTTTTAGTCTTAGTATCCAGAGCTATTTGATATTGTTGATTAGATTCTGATGTTTTTTCATCCTTCATATCTGCTATTATCTTATCAATAGCCTTTAGTTCTTTTGCCGCTGTATAAAGTCTATTCATAGTATCTCTTTGACCTGATAAAAACATTACCCTGTTCTTATATGAAGTTGAATCATAAAACTTGTTTAACTCAGGGTGAAGCCCTGTACCACTATAAGGTTCAAAAACAATTAAAGTTACCTTATCCACAGATAGATTTATTTCGTCAATAGAAGGAAATACTTGTAACTCTTGATAACAATCCTTTATAGAAGGTTCAAATCTTTCTCTTAAAAATTTTTTCAATTCTTTCTTTGCTTGTTCATTACTATAAGAATCAACTAGTGAATACATTTCCGCAATCATATTCTTTGTGTTTTTGAAGAATACCCTACCCTCTTTATCATGATCTAAGTACCAAGATTTCATTTCAAATTCTTCTAATGCCTTCTTGATTCCTGTAATATCTTTATTAGGTTCACATAAATCTTCAATTATCTCTGATATAGATAATCCGAGCAGTGCATGCGGTACATCGGCTAATGATGTAACTAGAATTAATTTTGCAACATCTTCAACTACATTCTTTCCATATACACTATCTATCTGCTCTGCTACAGACTTCCCATTAGAAGCTATATCATGAGTTATAGCATTAGTTAGTGACTGTTTAATTTGAGTTATAGTAGTTAACATGTTTCTATCATTTAAATCAAAGTCAAATACATTAATCATATATTTCTGCTTAGCTTTGCACTTATCACCTGAATATAGTTGCGCAACTATTTGTCTCATTAATTTAATTAATCCGCGTGTTTGTTGAAACCCTTGATTTTCCTTAAATCTAGCATATAAGTCCTTTATTGATGGATGAAATGGGTAAGAATCCTTAGTTAATGTATATAACTTATCACCTGATACATTAGTAAGTCCCATCTGTTTTGCTTCATCAACTGCATCTTTATATGCTATTGCTATAGTGTTTATTTCATTATCCGGTGGTAGTACTTCAAACAACCTCTTTTTTAATATGTGATATACTTCATCTGAAGAACCACCAACAGGTTCAATATTTAATGCTGACCGATTAACTTCATTTTCAAGTTCTTTAAACGTTGATTGTAACAACTCACTTCCAGATTCATAAGTTGCTTTAAGATCAGATATAACAAGACATACATTAGAAAGTTGCTCTTTGCCTAAGGCTGAAAACAAATTAGATAATGCTGTAGTTGTTACAACTGATAAATCGGAATTCCCGATCATCTTTGATTTAGCATTCTCCAAATAAGGAGGCAACTCATCCAAAAGTATCAATAATGGTTCCCCTTGAAGTAATCTAATCCAAGCATTTTCGCCTGGTGCAGCTAAAGGCGAATAATAGTCCCTAAAGACATCTTTCTTACCTAATTGCTCTGCAATAGATCCCCATATCCCGTAAGGAGCATCACTCTCTCTACCAGTAAAAACAACAACCTTAACACTTCCTAAATAATCATTCTTATAACCATTTCCTATTATCTTCTCTCTTAAATCAGGATGCTTTGCAAGCAAACCAAGTGCTAACATGTTATGAGTTTTTCCCCCACCCATAGCTTGCGTTAACTTAATTACTGCCGTTGAACTCTGTCTTTTAAATCTTTTAAATCCAGCTTCAAAAAGAATATTCATTCCTTGTGTTATAAAGTTTTCATCAAAAAAATCATGTGGGTTTATCCTACTTTCTACTAAGTCTGAAAGATTTAATACATCCTCTCCTTTTGTTTCACTAAATACACTAGGCCTTGGTTTGCATAATTCAAATAATGTTTTCATAAGTACCATCCCCCTAAATATCTTTGGTTTTAAATATACTATCAACAATTTATAATCTTATTTTGTAATATATTCGTTCAATTATGGTTATATATGTGCTATTGTAAAATATTACTTATTAATTTAGTAAGAACAAACTGTTCCAGTTTTCGCAATGTGTATGCCCCCTACATTAATTGTGAGCTTGCTGACAAGAAGTTCCTTTCCTCCTATTTCTATATTGACTTTGGATATATAAATGCAAATTGCTTAATCCATATTGATTATATCATATTAAAACTCATATTTCGCACGTAAATATTTCAAGACTATAATTTACTTTTACCATATAATTCTAAATAAAGGGATTGTATTTACTGCTAAAGTTTTTCTTATCACTTTGTTTTACTTCCCTTCGCATAAATTCAGTTCTTGCTGATATATTTGGGCTATTCCAATCTTTTTTAGTTAAATCACATAATTCATAAATTGTATGACATCACACTTTACGCACTGTGCAAAATCCTTCTTTATTGTATCAACACTGTAAACGCTTATTTATATTCTTTTTAGATTTGTATTTATTATTAGCAAGTAAAATCTGTCCGCATACGCTTCCATATTTTACAACGCGGTCGCACCTTCAACCTAATAAATGTAAAAAATAAGTTTCACAATAAACATTCCTACTCAACTTATTCTTATTTAAATCTTAATCAAATAGTCCATTATAGCCATACCCCTGCTTTATTACCTTTTTTCAGGTGACTGTCCAGGCCCCATAGAAGAAACTGGAAACAGTTTCTTCTTGCTACCCATTGCTTGTTAAATTTTGAGGAATAGTTTTTTAATTCACCAAAGCATTTTTCCTCTGGAAATAACCATAGATTATCGTTACTACTCAGGCATTCCTAATATGGAATGCCTGTGATAATATAAAACCATATTCGTAGTCACCTCATGTCTAAAAAAGGGCATTATAAATTAAAGGAAGCCGAAAGGCGTTCCCTAATATAAAATTTAATAGAGCTATAGTTTTTCAGGTATGAATGGTACACCTTTTATAGCACTCTTCAGTGATTCCATTATATCTTGCCCATTCTTATTGCAGGTAGAAATATAGCTTCTTATTCTACAGAACAGGCTACCGCCATTATCACTTCTAAAGCAGCCAGATATCTTTTGTCTGAGCTTTACCATTCTAATATCTCTCTCCGCAAGATTATTATCGAAGGGGATGTTGAAGTCATACATAAACGAAAGTGTTTCCACATCATACTCCTCTAGCTTTCGTAAAAGTTTCAAGGCATCGCTTTTTACAGGCTTTCCTGTTTTCGTTGATAGTATAACAGAACTTTTTTCTGCATCCTCTATTTTGCCTTGAGCTATGATAGTTTTGTACTTTTCATCATAAGCTTTGATATTGCTTTCTGCCATAGAAGTTAGTCCTTTAGATTTAAGAGAATCAATTTCTCTTTTTATATCAATTAAAAGGCTTCCCATGTCAACTGCCCATATATGTCCAAAGTTTTCACTTATGCCTTTTAAAATCCGCATATTATGAGCGTTACATTCAGCATGGGTACAGTTTGTGAATGTATAATACGGTTTCCAATGATCATGAACCATGGTTCCTTCAAAATCTGGAAGTATCCCTATCTCATTAGTAGCAATTGCGCCTCTTTTTTTATGGATAGCATAATGCGTAACACGACTTGTGGATGCGACATGGACCCAATTTATTTTACCTTTTAGACGTAGTCCTGATTCATCCACATGAATGACTTCGGCATTTTTAAGTTTATCCTTAATAGCATCTTCAAATATTTCAAGACTATCATAAAGACGGTTATTCGCATTTACTACAGTACCTTGGCTAATGTTTTTACCCGTAAGGGTTTTAATAATTTCAGTTGTTCTAGCAAGCGGCACTAGTTGATAGTTTGAAAGATATACCATTAAAGCCTGGAGATTGTCACCATACTGTACAGGCTGATTTATTGTTACAGGGAATTCGGTTTTATGAACTTGTTTACAGTCTGGGCACACCACTTCGTGGGTTCTATACTCAGTAACATTTACACATATCTGCGGTAAATCAAATACCTGCCTAGTTTTAATTTTACCCTCAATATCAGACAAATTACATCCGCAATTACAAATTTCTTTTTTATATCTATAATATTATCAGGATTTTCGATTTTTAAAAGAGTACTACCACCATGACCAGATTGCCCTCCCGAGGACCTGCCGGTCTTTTTCCGGCTGTTTAAGGTTTTTTTATTATTATCTGTTGATGGTGGTTTGCTGCTGTTATTACTATTTTTGTTTTGCATGGTTTCTAACTGAATATTTCGTGCAATCAATCTGACGTTCTCTTCCCTAAGTGAACTTACTAGATGGGTTAAGTTAATTATTTCTACATTGAGATTGCCGATTTGATTTGTTAGTCCGTTATTCATTTCTTTCAATAAAAAAATAATTTCAGATATTCCACTGTTATTATTATCCACTATTACCTCATCCATTTAATATTCACCACCAGAATTATATTATTAATCTCTCTGGTATTAGTATTCGACGTCGTATATCAAAAACCCTTTTTGCCAATAAAAGGGTTTTTGATATTTACAATGGCTGAGTAGTAACAGATTATCTATTTCTTTAGCAAACTGCTTCACAAATGGAATTGCTTCTTTGTTACTGCTGTTCTCTCTACTCTCTGCCATATCTAGAACATCATCAACACCTCCATTTATTATATTGAATTCCTCTTCCCCAGGTAGTAAATAAGCATCAAAAGCTGTTGTAATAAATATGTATTGAAAGGTTGCTTGCCTCTTAAAACATTTTTTAAAATCTATAAAAACTTCATTAAGTAATTTCCACATAATTTTTGTAGCCAATAGTGCAATAATATGCTAAAATTTATTTTGTGATAGTACTCACTATTGGTATTCTCCTTTCTGTCTAAGCAACTAAAAGGATACTACATTTTTAGTGTTAGGGCTATTATTTTTTTAAAAGAACTTTTGACTGTCCAGTATTTTCCAAATAATAAAAATGTCTATACTTTTCATCCTTCATATATATTCCTCCCTATTAAAATTTACTCATTATTATATTCCAAGAATACTTACTCTCATCTCATTTTCCACGCTTTCATCAATCACTGTGGTAAATAGTATTGTTTCTTCAGTGCCATAATTATCTGCTATAAGTTGTGCTGCACCATTTATTTCCAGGAGACTTAAACTCTCACCACCTGTGAAATTGAGTAAAAGTATTTTACAATCTTTATAATTTTTCAAGCTATATATATCACTAAGCAACAAAAATTAAAGAACTCATTATAAATACTGTTTTAGCAATGTACATAGGCTACCACATGCACTCTCAATGTAAGTGGTACGCTTCGCCAAACCACTTAAAAATTCTCAATTGCAAATTGGTGGTGTAATAATTCAATTATAAAGTGGAGGAGTTATCAATTAGTATAAACAGCATACCCTAAGTACGCCTTGATTTCTTAAGCTGACTTCTCATTTACGGAAAACATTTTATTTAACTTCTTAGTAGCCTTTTCATAAATCTCATCTTCACTAAATAAATCCAATATATACGTACCACCTAATATATTAAAATATTTAATCAATTCATTTTGTTCTTGTCTCTTAACCCTGTATTCTCGTTTCTCCATATCTACAATAGCTCTAAGCATACCTAACCTTATATTATCATTACTAGTAAAATTACTTGAAAATAGATATAACGCCGTAGTTGATAGGTCTTTACATACATATTCTGTTAACTCAAAAGGATTGTCCCTTCTCTCGTCATATGTATACCTTCCAATCCACCATAACTTTGCAAGACCATGAAAAGTAAGTGAACGCCTTTTTGATTCTCCAAAAAAATACTGTCTGTTAAGATTAACTTGTGGGTCCTTCATTTTCTCCAATGGCCAACGATATTGCATGTATGTCCAAAATTTATCATGAGCCAAACCCGCCCATAATCTTTCATCGGTTGCTTGTGTTTCTGTTAAAAACTTTAAGTTCAAATAAATTCTTTTTATATTTTCTAAATCAGTTTTTTCCGGTCTTTCTTCGTTCATTAGAAGTTCGAAGTCATTTACCTCATATTTAAATTCTACAAATGGTGATTGTCCATTAAAAAAGTCTATTATCCATCCAATGTCTTTTTGCCTATATTGCAATATATTCTCTTTAATATTTCCTTTTAGAGTAAGTAAGGATTCTTCTTGTAAAAAATTAATTTTCATCTTACTCTTCTCCTTCCTCATTGTTACCTCGAATTAAGTTATCTAGCGCTCTTGTTAAAGGCATATTCAGCACTTTTTGTGCTAAGGATATAGATGTATGCTGATTTAACGTATCACTATTTAGATTGATTTTTTCTATTGCTAAAGATTTTCTTATAGATTTAAACCACCTATATTCTTCAAATCCATCTATGCCACCTTTTTTAATCTCTTCAAATATATATATTAATACTGGTAAAACTATCATAGAGTGTAATGCAGGTTGTAGAGTAGGAACTCTGGCCATTTTTTGATAATTATAATATTCTTTTTCTGGCAACCATATTTTAACCTTATTATCATAAATATCTACTGATAAATCTTTTTCTTCTTTAGTAATTTTTCTTAAAACACTAAATATAGAAGGTATTTTACCAAGTTCCTCTTTTTCTTTATCTACAGTAATATTAAACTGGCCTCCTATAGCTAATATATTTCCCTTTTCCAGATTAAAATCTATACCCTTATAGTCGCTAACAAAAGTTTCATTAACATAGTTATAAACTTCATCTATTGCAACAACAAATACGCATATTTGAACTTTGCCTACCATTTTTCCTGCCTCTACCTCATGGTAAGTTAATTCATCTTTTGTTTTAACTACTGTTCTATAAGATGTTTGAGGGCATTCTATGTGAAACATATACCTTGCCTTATCATTATCAATTAAGTTCTTTAATGTTTTATTTTCAATTTTACTCTCTAGCTTAAATGTAATATTGTCTCTAATTTTTTCTATGGATGCTTCACTTATAAATTTATTATCTATATAGTCATCCAAAAACTCTGCCAATACTGGATAAGGAAATAATTTATGCCTCAAGTCCATATACTTTTACCTCCATTGAACAATAGTTATCATAGTCAATTATGAACTTCAACTTATTGGGAATGTCTTTTATTAATTTATTAACAATTATTTTACCTTCTCTTGCTACTAAATCGCTTTTACCATTATCTAACATATACGCTGATTTTATAATAGCATCTACGCCTCCTTGCTCGCCAGCAATCATAACTTTTATATAAGCATTTTTAAAATTCTTAGATGTTTTAAGCATCAAAGTATACTCTCCTAATGATTTGTTAGAACAAAACATCCTAATTCCCATAGGCTTAATTTCCACACATTTTTCTATTGGTATACCTATATCTTGTGCTTCTTTAAATCCCCCTTGATTACCTTTTCCTCCAGATGATTTACCACTTCCCGAATTATTAACTACACCTTCATTAGTCCCCTCCTCCCGTTCTTCGCCATATACATCCATAAACCCATCTTCTCCAGCATCATTACCTTCACCCATAATCTTAGTTTTTTTTGTTAAATCTACTCGTTTAACCTCTATCCTTTTTACTCTATTAGACAACTCTTCTTTTTTATCTTTGTCTTGTTTTTCATCCATATACTCATCTGGTAAATACTCTCCAATACCTTCTACATCCATCTCATCTTGTTGTGTGTTCACCTGTAAATTTGATACATGTTCTTTTATAGCTTTTGTAATCATTGATATTCTCTTTTTTGCTAGTTTAGGATATTGATGTCTCTCATGTTCCCATTTATCATGTTGAGGTGTTTCCATTGGTCTGAAAAATTTATTTACCTCATACCCTTCTAGTATGAGAATACCTGCAAAAGGGATATATCCTGATATTCTATCTTTATCAAAAATCTTCATACCACTAGCTCTTGTTACACAAATTTTCCTATGGAAATCTTCATGAATATTAAGATACAACAACATGTTTCCTAATTCTTCAAAATCCCATTCAATTACTTGAGTATCCTCACTAGTTAAAACCTTGTAATAGTTTTTTGTGAAACTATCTATTTCTTCCCCATATTCACTAATAACATTACCAATAGTATCCTTTGAAATTATCACATCATCAATTATAACTTCTAAAAAATCCTTCCATATAGCAACTAAAAATCCTTCTAATATAGCTGCTATAATTTCTGACTTCCATGTTTCTCCTTCTTTAAAACCTAATATATATATATCAGTTCCTGATTCTTGTCTTCTAAATCCTTCATCTAATACATACTGCTTTTTAATTGGTTGATTTTTTTCCTTATTTCCATAGTAACCTATACCCTGAGTAATTCCATCTATAGTGTCAAATGATACTATCCTTGCTACTCCTTGACTTGCCTCTACTCCTTTATAATCTAATGTACTATAAATTACACTTCTAAAGTCTGAACATGCAAAAGGTGCTGACTTTCCAATTCCAAAACTTCCTCCTGCACTTCCACCTTTATCCGATACCCCGTTACCTTTTACAAGATTACACCAATTAGAATTTATTTGTTCATCAGCTCCATCTAACCCTGTTGTATTAAAATCACTAATTCTTAAAACCCTAATCGCATCTTTCTTAATTGCTCTACAGGCTTTATCAAAAAAGTTTTTTGTCTTTTTATCTTTTTGTTGTTCCCAAAATTCACTGCATTTTTTAAATGCATCACTTAGCTCTTCTCTTTTATCTAATTTTTGGCTATTGTGTTCCAACAAACTAAATTCTACTCTAATAGGCTTAGTTTTATCTTTTACTGCATCTAATGAATTTTGGCAAATTTCTCTTGCTAAGGATTTATATGGAGTACCATTAAATGTTTCTACGCCTGCTTCACTGATACCTGTGATTGGTCCATCATTATTAAGTGGGAATTTCCATCCTATTTCCATATGTAGTACCTCCTTAAGGATTGTATATTATTATGACTCAACATAAATTGGCCGCCATCCAATTTATCTTTATTCAACCTCCATTGTCATATTTATCTGCAATAAGTTGTGCTGCATCATTTATTTCTAGGAGGCTTAAACTCTCACCACCTGTGAAATTCAGTAAAAGTATTTTACAATCTTTATGATTTTTCAAGCTATATATACCCTTTAATTATAAAACTATCTCCTATGCCCATTTGATTATACATTTCCTGCTTGTTATTTTTAAGTTTTTCCTGTAAAGTCTCAATTTCTTCTTTTATTCTAAACTCCTCTACTTTATGTTCATTGATAATTTTAATTTGATCTTCTAAAGGTAAAAGTACTACTAGCACTTCTTTTAAATCTTTAGGATTAATAGTTATAATACTGGTTCCTATTTGTCTGTTCATTATTAGAAATTGTCCCAAGGGGCACGCTAAAAATTCTTTAATATATTCTGGTGAAATACCTTGTTTTACTCTAATTCCTATAAAATTTTGAGATAATAGTACCTTTCCCTCATGCTTTGGGATTACACAAACCTTAGTACTTACCCCTTTTACACCCCTACTTGAAATTATAATATCGCCTTCTTGAACTAGATAGGACTCTACTCTAGCATTATTCTTAATATTGTATCTAGATAATGCTTCTATGTTTACTTTTCCCTCCTGAACATTTGCCAAATTAATAACCTTATAATTTCCTTCTTTATACTCTGACTCGTCTGATACAATATTGATACCTCTGTAGAATTCGCTTATATCACCTAATGTTTTACACTTTTCTAATTCTTTTAGCTTTTCCTTGTTAAATACTACTTCTCCATAAGGTTCAATATTTAACTCTGTTTTTACAACATAACGACTAGGCATTAGGTTTGTTTCTTTCAGTTCACTTACGTCTACTAAAGCACTAAATTCTTCAATCGCCTTTTTGCCTCTATATGCATCAACGATTCTTTCTATATGTTCCTTAGCTAAAGTATGCTGGCCTCTTCTAATACTTTCGTACATTGCTTCTGCATTTATAAAAAGTATTTTGTTTTTGTAACCTTGTTCTTTGTTTTTATTAAATATAATAATGTTTACTGGTATACCTGTTGTTCTATATAAATTAGAAGGTAGCGATATTACCGCTTCTATTAAATCTGAAGCAAGTATATTCTCTCTGATTTGCGCTTCTGCGCCACTTCTAAACAAGGTACCTCCTGTAGTAATTGCAACCGCTTTCCCCTTATCTTTTAAAGATTTAATGCCATGTGATATAAACAACATATCTGCATTTGATCTTGGTGGTTTTCCATAAACAAATCTATTAAACTTATCTTCTTCTACTATTTTCTCAGCATCATCTAGTCTTAAGCTAAAGGGGTAATTCATAATAACATAATCAAATCTTTTTAATTCATTATCATTTTCTTTAAATAATGGATTCTTTAATACATCTCCACATTTACATTCAGCTTTTTCTATTCCATTTAAAAATAATCTTATTTTACCTATAGCATAGAATTTAGGCATACTTTCCTGAGCGTATAGTTCTAAATCTTTTCCATATTCCCTTGAGTACTTATAACCCTCTATCAATGTTCCATTTATTCCTGCTATTCCAGCATAAAGACTTCCTTCTTTAGTATCCAATAATTTAATTGCCAGTTCATTTAAACATTCTGGAATATCTACTCCTTCTCCACCTTTACCTTGAGCCTCTATTATTTTATTCATCATATTTTCATAAGCTACAGTCCATTCAGTTTTGGTTAGATTTGAAATATTCATATTTGATATAAGCTGATGTATTATTTCCTGTGAAAGTTTTTCATCACTATTCAAATGATTAAATGTCTGTTGTAAAAGTATATTATCTTCTTCTATTGTTTCGAAAGCACTGTTTAAAGCGTCTTTTATGTCATTGCATTTTAGTATAAAATCAAGTTTGCAGTTATCCGCAGCACTTAATTGATTGATATATCCTAGCAAATAATATTTAGTTATAATTTGAGACCATTCATCTATTGGAGCGTTCCCACGCAACAGTTCTGATATTTTTGTATTAAAGTTCTGTATTTTATTCATTCATTCCCTCCTTACTATAAGTTAGTAATGTTATTACTATTTAAATGTCTTGGTGTAAGTATATAGTTTTTAGTAAAGTTTGTCAATATTATTTCTAGTAATTTAATTACTAAGTTTTAATAATTGCACACATACGACTTCTCAAATCTCCTTCATATAATCTCATCTTTTCTCTTATTAACATGTTTATTCTAATCAAATTCTAATATTTTATATTTATAACCCTCTACGCCTTTTTTACTTATAAAGTTTAGTTTTATTATATTCCCTTTTGACTTGCCTAACAAAGCTGCCCCTAATTCTGAGTCAGTAGATATTTTATTATTAAAAGCATCGCTTTCATTTCTAGGCACTAGAATTACTTTTATTATTTCATCCATTGAATAATCCATTATCTTTACATTACTATAAAGTTTTATTTTCATACTTTCTTTTAACTTTACTGTTTTTAAATTAGTTTTAGTATTTAATTTTTCACTAACTATATCATTTTTCTCCTTGTATTGGCTACAAAAGGTAGGACTTGTACACTTAGTCATAAAACGGGCTGTTTTGCTTACACATATTCCATTTTTATAATATTTGCAATTCCTTTTGCTCCTTCTATGGTCCTCTTTTAGTCTTAAATATTCTATAAAAGCAGATGTTCCCTGCATATTTTTTATTCCCATACATATCACCCCTATTAATATTTCAATTTTATTTTTACATCTTTGTATATTAAGTACTAGTCTACCTTTATTTTACCACATTTAATCTATAAACTATAAACGAGCAAATTCACTTACAATATTTAACAGTAACTAGGCGCACTTACCCTGTGATAGTTTAAGAAGATCAAAAATGGCTTCTTTGCTTACTCCATTTTGAGATTGTATATATACCCAATCAATTAAATTTTGCACAGAATTTTTGCGAGCTATTTTTAAACCTTCTCCAAATTTGCAGTGAGTTTCAGATACACCAAAAGTACAATAAAAATATGATAATTGGGTCAAAATCCAAAATCTTTTTATTGCTTTTTCGCTGCGTACTTGATAAGTATCTAATCCTAATTCCATTTTATTTTGGCGGAAAAATACTTCAATTGTCCAGCGTTGAGTATACTGAAAAAGTAGTTCTTCTGCCGTAAGGCTAGTATCTGTTGATATAAAAGACCTTAATGCATTTTGATTATATAAAGCATTTTTCGGATAGCTTATTAATATAACTACTTTTTTAAATCCATTTATCTTGCCTTCATATCGGTAAACATAGTAAGAGTTTTTATTCACTGTAACTAAGTGAAAATCTTCTTTATTTATCATTTTAGAAAAACCACTTATTTTCTGGTTCATGCGGCAGCATTTTGGATATATAACTCTATTAGTTTTTAATGCTCCTATATAATCAAAACCTCTTAATTGAGCTGCTTTTAGAATCTTCTCAGCACTGTACCAGCTATCACCTAAAATAAATCCTTTATTAGGTGGGATGGGCAATGAAGAAATTGCGGTTATAGCAATTTCAATTTTAGTAACTTTTTTGTTAGAGTCATTCATTCTAGTTTTATCATAAGGCGTTAGCTGATACGGTATTGTTACATCACCACACTGTAGTAAAATACCTACAACTTGATGTCCATAAACTTGTTTACCTTCTAAGTGAGAAAAATGAAATTGACATTTCTCTATAGGATTTTTAGCCTGTGACGAAGGCTTTGTTTTCTTACAGATAGTATCATCAATAATCACATAAATAGGTTTACCTGTATCTTTTGATAACTGCCATATTTTTTTAATTGCAAATTTTTGTAATGCCCGTAAAACATACTCTTCATTCCATGGACTGTTGGATAAAAAATTTCCTACGGAAGTTCTATGCCTGGAGCTATAACAGTTTTCAGTTATACGGCTAACTTTACCATTGCAACCACGACCTACGGTCCCAAACACGAAGGCACAAATATGTTTAAATTGTGGCAGTGTTAAATAAAGTAACATTCTAATTTCTATAATAAAGTTGTTAATTGATTTATCATATGGTATATTATTTTCTGTAGGCATTTTTATCCATCCTTTAGTTATATTCCTTAGCAGTAATATAATACCTTATGATGGCGAAAATGTCTATTTTTGTGCTCTTTTTTCTTATTCCCAAAATATGTTATTGAATTTGCTCATTTATAGCTATAAAAAATTTTCTTATACAATAAAAACATTTATAAAATTACATGTTTTTTTTGTAAAACAGTCCCTAGGCATTACCTTTTATAATACCTAGGGACTGTTTCTGTGATATATTAATATTCTAAATATAACTTAACTGTTTTACCTCAATATGTTTATTATTTTCAATTTTTATTTGCTCTTTGTTATCAAGCACCCACTTCATAAATTCACCAGTTTTTTCTTCAATATTGATTTGTTGTTTTCTTGTTAGTTCATTACAATGAGCATATTCAGTAAAAATGTTTATAAAATCAAACATACTTTGATTATTTCTGTAAGATGAATTAAATACTTTTCCCGAATGAACGCCAGCATATATTCTTGGTATATCTAAAATAAACTCCTTATCAAACTCTATTTTTTGGTCACTTTTAACTTTATTCCTTTTAGTATAAGTATACTCGTCCAAAGGTATAATTTTGTAAATATAATCGGCTACTCCTAAATTAGCTAAAGCACTGGGGCTATATTCTATATCAACTAAATCACTTAGGCATTTAGGTAATTTTTTAATATCTTTCATTATAGGTGTAAGCTTCTGTGCTAATCTTTCAATAAAAGATTCTCTCTTACCACTGTGGAAAATTTTATTTTTATTCTCAAAGGTTTCAACTATAAGACCATTGGAACAAATAGCTCTATATATATAATAATCAATCTTAACTGCACTATTACCTATCATACTATTTTTAAATTGCAATCCTACTTGAGACGTATCATCGCCTTCATAATAACTTCCTTTTGCATATCCACTTATTATTTTAGGTGATAAAAGTCTTAAATATAACTTTGTGTTAACTATAAAACATTCTTGTATTTTAAAATCTTTGAATAAATTATTATTAGCTTTTTCTAAATCTTCTAAGAAATCCTTATTACTGTAGTCAATATAACTACAGCTCACAATCCCCACAACTCTTCTAGATTTATTATCTATTACAAATTGATGATTATATAAAACTTCTTTTTGATCTTTATTATAAAAAATATCATTAAGAACACTGGATGCTAATTTATCTTCACAAAACCCTTTAATAAGGTTCATTGGTATGTTAAATTTATTGCATAATTCTTTGAACCCTTCTTCATTAAAAGTAAACCATTTTTTATCGTACCCAAAGTACTCATCATCAACAAATTTTGCCTTTTTCTTCATAAGACTTATAATTGGTACAAACTCAGTGGTTGCTTTTTCTATAATTACGTACTCTTTTAATTCTTGAAGTGATTTAAAAACTTGTTCATTTGCCTCATGTGCTTTAAATCCCATAATTTCTCCCCTCTTCATCTTGATATACAACTCTTATATCCACTTTATACTATATTATTGGATTCTAAACAATATCCATAATTAATTTATACGCTAACATATCCAGGCTTTAAAACATTTTTATGGATTTTTCTTCTTATTCCTTATACTTAAGACACAGACATTTTTACATTTCAATATTTTATATTCTTTACTCTTTTAATTTATAACCTCAGTCTTATTCATTTGTACCCAGTATTTTATAATTCCGCAAGTAAATTGTTTCTTGTACGGTTAATTAACATTCTCCCCTCCACTATGCTATAATAACCCCATACTATAACCCAAGGAGGTCCCCCTTATGAAAATCTACAACAAACTAGTCCGCGACAAAATCCCTGAAATAATCAAATCCACCGGCAAAACCTTTGATACCCACTATGCCAAAAGAGAAGAACTACTACCCTTACTAGAAACCAAATTAAATGAAGAAGTATCCGAATACCTAGAAGATAAAAATCTAGAAGAACTTGCTGACGTTATGGAAGTTTTATTTGGCCTTGCAAATGCTCTTGGATATTCAGAGGAAGATTTAATTAACAAGAGAAATACAAAAAAAGAAGAAAGAGGTGGCTTTGAAAAAGGCATAGTCCTCGAAAAAGTATACGAATAGACAAAACCCTCCATATCATTTCTCTATGGAGGGTTAAATTTATCATATTTATTTTTCTAACTTCTCAAGTCTTTCCTTATAGAATCTTCTAGTCCTATAATCAATAACATCTTTAAACTGAGCTACAAATACTTCACTTTCACTAAGTTCACCTAAATCATCATTTAAACAAAGATATGATTTATCTCTATAAAAGAAAGCTTCTGCAGAATTTAAAAATGCCTTTATTGGATTTTCTGCAATTTTTAGATAATCCTTTTTATCAAAGCTCTTATAGTCTTTAGTTGCATCATGTCTCAAAAGATCCACTGCATTAGAAGGTTTACTATAAAAGTCCCTAAAGCTTTGGAAAATACATTCTTCATCTATTTTTAAATTTATCTTACCATTATTATAAAAAGCTAAAAGTAATGGCATTTTATAAGTCTTGGTCATTGAAGTTTTTTCAATATTATTTAAGAATCCATAAGCTTTCGTGTTTAAAAATGACTTCTCTTCTTCTAAAAGTTCATTTATTTTATTTAGAAACCCTAAATAATCATTGAAAATATTTAACTCTCCTCTGGATCTTATTACATTGTAAAAATCGTCATCCATATAAGTATACATTTGAAGCCTGCTTGGTCTAGTTTTTAAGTCTTCTTTTATTCTATTAAACTCATCTACTACTAGATCAAATATGTTCTTTTGCTGCTCTACCATCTTCTTGAATATATCAATTATTTGAACATCAAAATCTACTATGCAATCCTATGGATATTCTTCTTCTTGAGGTAATTTACCACCTTTAGCTTTCTTTTCAATATCCTTTAAATCTCCACTTAAAAAGAATGGAATCAAGTGAGCTTTTTTATAATTACCTATAAAGTCTAGAATGTTTACATATTTCTTGTCCTTATATTTTCTTAAACCGCGTCCAAGCTGCTGAAGAAAAATAGTAGGAGATTCTGTGGGTCTTAAGAATAATATCATATCAATTTCAGGAATATCTAGTCCCTCATTAAACATGTCCACAGAAAATATAATGTTTAATTCTCCCTTTTTAAGTTTATCCACTGCTTCCCGTCGCTGCATAGAAAACTCAGTTTGTGTACCACTCACTACAGTGCAAGCTTTAATCCCATTTCCATTGAAATATTCACTCATATATTCCGCATGTTTTCTGCTACTGCAGAAGCCTAAAGCTCTTTTACTATTATATTTTTTATAATGTTTTAGGATTAAATCTGCACGTTTATTAATCATTAAAGCAGTTTCTAATTCTTCTCCATCATATTTACCATTTCTAGAGGATATTTTTGTATAATCTGTATCATCAAAAACTCCATAGTATCTAAATGGAACTAGCCACCCTTTGTCTATTGCGCCTTTTAGTCTAACTTCATAAACAATGTTGTAATCACACAGGGCAAATACATCTTTATTATCCAATCTCTCAGGGGTTGCAGTAAGTCCTAAAAGAAATTTCGGAGTAAAATATTCTATTATATTGGCATAATTACCTGCAGCTGCATGATGAAATTCATCTATAATAATATAATCAAATTCATCCTTTTTAAAATATTCCTGGCAGAGATACTGTTTTTGTCCTATTGTTTGAACTGTAGCAAATACCACGTCACAATTACTCTCTTTATTTTTACCGCTGAAAAATCCAGTTTTAATATTAGGTCTAATATTTTTAAAGGATATTTCTGCTTGATTTAATATTTCTTCTCTATGGGCAACGAATAAAACTTTATGAAAACCCAGTGAATCAAAAGCTGCTAAATAAGTTTTACCTATGCCCGTTGCTGCCACAACTAATCCTTTATCTAAGCCTTCTTCTCTACATTTTTCAAGTTCATATAAAGCCTCAATTTGTGCACCTCTAGGTTCATATAGTGGAATCACTGTGCCAAATTGTTCTTTGTTATCTTCACCTTTCTCTAAATCATTAAAGATTTTGGCTCTTTTCCATACTGATGAATAACGCCGCATCTCATCATCATCAATAATTATAGAATGATTTAAAAATAGATCTTCGAAAATATTCTGAAAATGTGTGAAATCCTCTAAATTTTTTTCCTTATTTAATCTATAATTCCACTCAATTCCAGTAGTTAATGCAGAATTCGATATATTAGAAGATCCTATAAAAATATCTCCATCCTCTTCATATTCAAATATATACGACTTAGGATGAAAGGATTTATTGGGGACATTATAGAACCTTAAATCTACTTTTTCTCCTAGCGCACCCTTTAATAAATATAAGGCTTGAGGCTGAGTTATATTAAGATAGTTTCCTGTTAGAACTCTAATCCTAACCCCTTTATCTGCTACCTCCTTTAAATCCTTAATAAGCAATTTCACTCCCGATTCCATTAAAAATCCTACTATAATATCTATAGTCTTTGACCTTTTCAATGAAGCTGTTAATTTTGGAAGTAAATAATCCTTGCCCCCCGTAGAACAATTCGAATCATAATCTATAACTGCCTCTTTAAATACAATAGAATCAGTTACGATTATCCCTTTATCAATTATATCTGCATCAACCATCATACTCCACCAACGCCTTTTTAAAATTCCTAACCCCGCCCCTAGGATTACTCACATCCCCTACATACCTAGGAATTAAATGCACATGCAAATGCTCTATGGTTTGACCAGCATCAGCTCCTATATTTATGCCTATATTATAGCCAGCTGGTTCATATTGAATATCAAAGATTTCTTTTACCTCGTGCAGCAAACTATATATTGCTTTAATTTCTTCCTCCGTTGCCTCAAAGAAATTAGGAAAGTGCCTCTTAGGTATAATCAAACAATGACCTTCATTTACGGGGAAATGATCTAGTATAGCAAAGGTGTATTTATTTTCTGCTACTATTTCTGATTTATTGTAATTACAAAATATACATTCTGACATGGTTTTGTCTCCTTTATTTATAAAGTATCTCATAAAAATTCTTAGCTTTTTCATTTCCTTTTTCTATTAATTTTAATAAACCTCTTTTAATTGCATCATATGTATCAGCTTCATAATTCATTTCTCTAGATAACTTTTCAATATAATACTTGTCATAATTACTATTTACCGCTTTATTCAAAATCTGTCTATATTCTTCGCTCTTTTCCTCCATATTGTTTTTTTCCTGTTTTTTATATATGATTTCATGTACTTTAGCCTTTGATTCATCTTCTGAAATTGGTTTTCCATATATCATTCTCTCATCTTCACCATGGTAGTAATTTTGCTTTTTTATTTCTATATTGCTTTCATTTGCAAAGAGTTCAGCATTCACATATGAGTTTTGTATGTTATTAAGTTTTTTTTGTTTTTCTACCTCTTTTTTTATATTATATTCCTTGTCACAATTATCATTGAATACTTCATTTGCCTCATTGAACATATTATTAAAATCAGGTGTTGTTACAATTTCTCCACTGGACAGAATTTTAGTATCGCCTAGCTTATATGTATGTTTAAATATATCATTATCTATCACTACGTTAAGTTCATTTCTATACTCCATTTTTCTAGCTATAGTTAAATCTCTATTTTCTATGTTTAATAATAGAAGTTCATTAGTATTATTAAGTACTACTCTTTTATAAAAAGATAAGTCATATAATATGTTTATATCCCAGCTATTATCCATCTTTATAAACCATAAATCCTTTATATTCAAGGATTTAAAAGAATTATGTTTTTCTTCCCAATATTCAAAATCTAAATCTTGTCTTTCAAATTCTATGGCAAGGTCATTTCCATCCTCAAATTTAAAATATAAATCTGCATATTTATTATTTGGTAATTTATATCTAAACTCATATTTAATATCCCTGTATGCTTCTTTCATGTAATCTAATATTATCCCTATTCCTCGTATATGTTCTTCTGATTCTTCATTGTAGCTACATTCCCGCATTACACCTTTCATTACTTTATGAAAGAAATGGGGCCTCTTTTTATGAGGGTTTTTCACTTTAAATGAAACTGGGTGACCACATTCTACGCATGTTAATACCCTCATCTTTTCCAAAAGACACAATAAACTCTCCATCTAACTCTAGAAGCTCTTTAAGTGGTTTAAATATCTCATATTGCTCAGTACTATTAAATTCTTTTTCTATAACTCCTTTTTCACCCCACCCAAGAAGTCGGAGTGCTATATATCGATTCAACTTGCTTTGTAACCTTTGATTCCAAAAGTGATTTAGGCACTCATAGCAAGATGAATCACAATCGCATTTCTTCAATATTTTTTCTGTTTGACTAAATAATCCTGAAGTTTTATTTGCAATTTCCGAACTATAACCAGCTCGTAGTTATATAAATGATCAATTTATTTAAATATTCTTTTAAGATATTTTCTTAATCCACGCTTTAACTTCTTCTTTCACACTTTCTTTATTCTGCTTTGCTGGGTCTACAAAATCAATACTGCCAATAATAATGTTATTTATAAATAATGTTTTCAACTTACCAAAGCATTTCTTCGCTCCTCCGCCTGCATTGCACGCAAAGAATGCTACTTTTTTATCTGCTATTATATTACTTGAAATGAATGTATTTATAGGTGGTGCAAAAGTTCCTGCCCAAATGGGTGTACCTATAAAAACTGTATCATAGGCTTCCATGTTTGGAATCTGGTTTAGAAGTTCTGGTTTTTCACCAAATATTACACTTTTTCCACCCCATACAAATTTTAAAAATTTGCCTTTAGGTATTTCTTTTTTAGGTTTCAATTCTAGTATTTCAGCACCTAATTCCTCAGCAATCATATTTGCTACTAATTTTGTATTACCTTCTAATGAATAGAACACTACCAATGTTTTCATATTCTCCACTCCTTATAATTTTGATTATTATGAAAAAATACATTTCTTTTACCTCGTGTAGCAAACTATATTAATGTATCACAGTATATACATCCCTGATTCTAATTCCACCACTTCATTTTTACCTATTCGCCCATAAGCCCAAACACTTTCATTTAACTTTTTATATTCATCCAACTCGTAATTATTCAAATCCAATCTCAGTATTCTTTTGCTACCCATATCAGAGATATACAAATAGTTATCATATTTAATTATATGTTCTGGATAACATAACGGATAGCTTTTATCATTCATATAATCACAATAACCTATAGACATTTCTTCTTCTCCTGTTAATATACAGCTTTTCCTTATGACATGTGCTGTCGGGAAAGCGCCCCATATTGAATTACCATCTAATTCAATACTATATAGTACATCAAAATTTGATAATGTATTTCCCTTATCTATTTTTATCAAGTCCCCATTATTATCAAATATTTTTATAATAGATTCTTGGTAGTAGCTTAAAATTTGCGAACCATCTAACAAAGTAATGCATTCTAGTTCAACATTTTCAAAATATTTTAAAACTTTATCATGATTTTCACCATACTTTATTTTTAAATACTGATTTTCACTTATTTCATATACTTTATTCAAATCATGCTTATAATACACATTTTTACAAGTATCATGATTTACCATACAATCTTTATTTTTAATAATTTCAAAATGTTCATTAGTAATATGTATCATGCACATCCTCCCAATTTATATATATTATATTTCTTTCATATACTTAAGATACTCATTACCAAAATCCATCAAGCTTTCCATACTAATTTTACCACATAACACATTCCATTTAAATCATACTAAACTTCCCTTACCCTAAGCCTAATTATATCCCCATAACACTCACCCTCATCTCACTCCCCATGCTTTCCAGCCCTACAGTAAATAGTATTGTTTCTTCATCACTATACTTATCTACTATAACTTGTGCTGCATCATTTATTTCTAGGAGCCCTAAACTCTCACCACCTGAAAAGGTCAATAAAAGAATTTTACAATCTTTATAATCTTTCAAGCTGTATATATTACTTAAGGCTAAAGCTGCTGCTCTCTCTGCTCTACCTTCTCCATTAGCTGATGCTGAAGATACATAAACTATACCCTTGTTATGTGTAAATATATCTATAATATCAATTGGCGCAATGACACTTATACGTTCTGGGGCAAATTCTAAAATAGTATTTATATACTGCTGTGCAAGCTCTGCCTTAAGATTATTTTTATCTAAAAAGCTAAATGCATTCTGTGCGTAATGCTGAACCTTATTATCTATAATTGGAACTAGCACATCTACTTTTGTGGATATCTCCCTTATTAAATCATTATCTATATTGTTATTAACACTTAGTAGCAATACAGTTTTTATATCCCTTAAGCCAGCATTTTGTATAATATATTCAAGCTTTGCCATGGCTTTCGTATCCTCATATTCTCCAATTAATAATACTAAATCTGTTTCACTTAATAATTCATCATTATTCTTTAAAGCTTCGAGTTCTACCTCCTTAAGATTAATAAACTCTTTATACTCTGTGCTTTGAGTATTTAATTTATTTATAGTTTCATTATCAAGTAATCCTACTAAAAACACCTTTACATTTAATATCTTATATTCATCATCCAGCAACTTTTCTGAATCTATATCACCATAATTTGTTACTACCTCTTTTTCATTCGGTCCTAAATATTGTAATAACTCTTTATCCATTTTAAAATTCGACCTCCTTATTTTCTTATTTGCTTTTTTTGTAATAACATTTACATAATATCATTCGCCAAAGATAAAAATTTGCCTTTAAAATTTTAAAATAAAAAAGCTATCAAAATGGTTATTACATTTTGGTAGCTCTTATGAACATTTGTAATAATTTTGATAGAAATTAAGTGATAAATGATTTTTTTCATACAGTTTATGAAAATTGCAAATACAAGTTGCGGATTTGCAAATGTAGATTGGTGTTATTTTAGTGTAAAACATATTGTAATTTACACATAATAACAAAGAAAAGAGGTAGAAAGTCATGGGTTTTGCAGATAATTTAAAATCAATTAGGAAAGAAAGACATATTTCACAGGAAGGGTTAGCAGAAATAATTGGAGTAAGTCGTCAAGCAGTTTCTAAATGGGAACAGGGGAGTGGCTATCCAGAAATGGAAAAATTGCTTGTGTTATCTAAAGAACTTAATGTATCTTTAGATTATTTGATGCTAGGGGAGATAAAGTCCACTGAAAACAACAAAATTTTACCCAATACTATAATTGTACCAACAGGGAAAATTACTATTAAATCATATGATGGAAAATCAATTGTTAATTGCTATAAAGTTTTAGCGTCACATGTAATGTACAAAGCAAAAAACGATGAGCCTAAATATTGGCTGATTGGTCTTAATAGCGGAGCGTTTTGGGGAGAAAAATCAATTGTACTTGGTTGGTATGTTGATGAAGAAAAGATAAAAAAGGAAATGGATGAAATTGCAGAAGCAATTAATAATGGTGTACCAACATATGAATTAAAATATGCTGTAAAAGTTAAGAATAAAATGTTAAGAGTAAAAATAGATGAAGAGTAACTTAAGTGAAAGTAACACAATACTAATTCAGTTATGATGAAATTTAAGAAGCATGTCACTTAATCTATAAATTATTCTTATAGCACAATTAACAAAAAGTAAAAACATCTTTACATTTTGTTAGGGTTAGTGTTAAAATGATAATGTAAAATACTTTTTACATTATGGAGGCTATTATTATGAGAAAAATGGATGAAATGGAACTAAGTATTACTTTAAAAGCAATGAAATGGACTTTGGTTTATACAACCATATTTTTAGTGATTTGGGATATCTACGATTACACTCAGACAGGAATATTAGGATTAGGATTTATTCTTTTAATATCGCAAAATCTTGTTCTTATGGTAATTCAATCTTTTTTGAAATGGAAACTTGGAAAAGATGAAAAATAATATAAAAGAATTAAGAAAACAACTTGGATATAGACAGGAAGATATAGCGACTACGCTTGGCGTTACAAGGCAAACCATAAATGCAATTGAAAATGAAAAGTATAATCCTACTCTGGACTTAGCTATGAACCTTGCTAAACTATTAAACACTACGGTAGAAAAATTATTTATACTTGAAAGTTAAAAAGAAAAAAAACGTAATTCTCTAGACAAGAATTATGTGCAACAAAGATTATTTATATCTTTTAAATGGAGGAATTCGGGTGTGAAAAAATGCATTGGGGAACATTATATCATTTATAGCCTCCTATTTACTGATAACCTGTTCAACAGGTGAAAAGTGGAGTTATTATTTTAAGCCTTTTACATCTGTTGGATTGCTGATATTCGTTAGTATAGCAATCATAATTCTACAGTTAGCGGTTATAGGCATAATTAAAAGTAGAAAGCTAAACGACATGGAAAATGGGCATAATCTTTAGCTTGTGTTAATATACATCTTTCTTATTATACGTCACAATCAATAAAAGATTGTGGCGTTTTGCATTTATTACCCTATAAGGAGGAATAGATTTGAAGGAATATAAGATTGAATTTTCCCATGACATTTCCTATCGCAACCAATAATAAATGTTCTGCCCTTTTCTTACAGCCATGGTTCTCTTCCAATTATCATATTTTTATTGTACTTTGTTATATTTTTTTGCAAAAAAAAAGCAGTAAAATACTGCTTTGGAATTTAAATGTCTTCGTCTTCACCATACTCAAACAAATCTATATTTTTTATATCTATCTTCAAGTCTTCAAATCTACTTGATTTTATGTCTTCTTCTAAAAACTTATATTCTCTTTCTAATTTATATCTACCATTTTCTAAATTATATACATATACTTTCTTAGACATAGGTGAAGCTATCCAATATTCTGGAACATGAAATTTCTCATAAATATCTTTCTTTTTTATTGTATCATCCTCTGAATTGCCAGGACTCAAAACCTCTACTACTAATTGTGGTACTCCTAAAAATCCTCTTTTAAATATCTGTTCTTTATTGCAATATACTGCTACATCCGGAACGAGTTCCGCACCTTTGCCAGTTACTAATTTTTTCAATTTAACTATATCATTTTTAAGTTCACTAGGATCTTCTTTTGTTAGAAACAGAGCATTTTCTAATGCTACTTTACACTTCCCATTAAAATAGTTTTCTAGTCTAAATCCTATCATTTTTTCAATTTCCATATGGTTATACTGTGGCCTTGGGGACATCATAACATTTCCGTCAATCCATTCTTCTTTTACTAGATTATTTTCCATGTTTCGCACCTCCCTATTATTTCAAATGTATCTTATGATTTTACCTTAAAATTTGAACATTATCAACTGAATCTTTAAGATGACAACATTACGTATTTCCCACTATTTTTCAGTAAATTTAGTTTTAATTTAACATCTATAAATATTTTTTACATACTCACTGCAAAATTTTATTCTTCTCTCCAAATAACTTTTGTCGTCTCTGCCTGCATTATGCAATTCCATATCAAAGTCAGATGCCCAGCTAAATACACTTTGAGTTCCTTTAAATTTATCATCAAATAACACTTGTGTTTTAAACAACTATAAACTTTAGGTGCCACAAATGTTCCGATGCAAATTTATATTTTTTCATCAATTGAACAAAATCTCCCTAGGGTCTAGTCTTAAAACTCGGACTTATCTATTAATTTCAAATTCAAAATGGCACCATTTATTTTCTGACATACTTTTTTAACTTCTACTGTCTCCCATTTTGTTAAAAATCTTATAAATCCGATATTTTTGCTACTTCCAATTTTGATCAATAACATAATGATTACTTCCCTATTTGTTTTAGTTAATTCTTCAATAAGTGTATCTCTTGTATCTTCACCCACATTTAAAATCTTATTATATAACTCATCCGTATACACAGGCTTATATGTTTCCCACCCTTTACCTGAAAAAACTATCATAGGAAGTCGACCATTATAATCTATATCCAGATAATCATTAATAATCATCCAATCTATTATCTTTGTTATTTCTTCAACAGTTAACTGATGGTAGTAACCATAACTTGGACATAGTTCAAGTTGCTTCTCTAATAGCTTCTTATCCTTTGAGCCTTTTAGTATTTTTGCAAGCATTGTTCTACCACCTACAAATATAATCTCATCTGCCGCTCTAAGAATATTTGTTATATCTTCTTCTGATGGTTCCATTTGCCCTTTTATATTATTTAATTGATATGGTACTTTAGATTTTTTACTCATAACGACTAATCATTCGCTCCTATCTCCAGAAAGCATTTATCAGCTTTTTGTTTACTAAAATATTATCTTATAAATTCAGTTTCACATTCTTTGCAGATAACTTGATCACTAAAATCCACATTATGGACTTCCTTTATATATAATTTACTGTTACCGCACTTAATGCATTTCCCTTCATATTCCCAATAGTCATTTTCCATCTCATAACAGCATTTTTGCCATAATATTATTTCTATAAGTTTTTCAGAGTATCCTGTTCTTTTTGATATGAAATCAACTTCCTCATCAATATCAATCTCATCTAAATTAAACCCCTTTATCTGCCAATATATATTGCTAAGCTCATCATGAAAACCCCATACCATACCATTAGTGTCCTCTACAACAGCTTTCTTTGCATCACCTATTTTAAATTGAGTTTTCATGTTTTTAGGAAAAAACACATTATAATATAAATAACTTAATTAAGCGGTTCTATGTTGAAAATATTACATTTTCTCCATAACTTCTGAAACAACACCAGTTCCAGTAAAATTATTTCTTAATAATTCAAGATACATTCTGTTTCCGAACATGCCACCTGTCACGCTGTCTACTGATTTCATCATTCTTATAAGTATAAGCTTCTGTGATTCTATTGGCATTTTAGTTATTTCAGCAATTTCATTTAATTACTATTTTCCACAACATTTTTTATATTTCTTACCACTTTCGCAAGGACAAGGATCATTTCTCCCTACTTTTGTAAGTGAAATTGTTTGAATGTCACTTATCCTCACTTGTTTTTATGAATTTATATACTTAATATCATTATACCTCAATTACTTACAACCATCAAAGAAATAAAAGATATGTGTCAGAGCTGATACACCCTGTTTAAGCCTTACAAGAAAATATAAGGGATAAGCAATAAATACTTATCCTTAGATAAATGAGCAATTCATTTTAATATTGCAAAATATAAATCATTTTAATCCGTATGTTCGCCATTGTAAAAGGCTTGTTGCTTTTAGATGTAACGCCGCGCTCCCTGAGCATCGAAACTTTGGGCGGCGTTTTTTTGAAAAAAATTGATCGTAACACAACGCTTCCAAGAACAAAACATTAATATTACTGCTTCCTCAAACCTCAGTCAGCCAGAAATTGATTAAGCTATTCGTAATGCAAAGCAGTTCGCTGCCGAGGATGCAAAAAATAAAGAAGAATCTACCATAAAGGATCATGGGGAACAGTTGATTTATCAGGCATCAGCAATTATGAAAAAGCTTGATAAAAATGACACTTCAGTACTGAAATAAGCTGTTAAATGCACCAAAAAATCATTGAAGATCAATGATAACACACAAATGGTTGAGTCTTGCAATGGTTTATCGAAAATGTTAGAATCTATTTGGCGGAAAGTGAGCGGTGCATCATTCATCCTTTGCTGGTTGTTAAGGACTACCGTATTAATGAGGAGTGAGTAAAATGGGAAATTTAAAAAATAAATTAGCACAGTTTATGTATGGCAGATATGGTACAGATCAACTGTATAATGCTTTTGATGTCTTTTTAGAAATATGATAAACCAACTTGTTAATATTAAACCTTTTAGTATACTGCTAATGCTGATGCTCCACCATACGCCACTAAGTCCCAAAAACATTGACAATAGAAGTGCTCCTGGTATTCTAAGCATATTTAGCACAATACCTACTATTGAAGGAGGCATTGTCCTTCCAAGACCGTTAAAGGCTCCTGCTGTTGTCATTTCTACACACATGAAAAGCTGTGAAATTCCAAGTATTCTCAAATACACTATGCCATCCTTTATTACCGCTTTTTCCGAAATAAAAATAGAAAAAATAGGACTAGGAAAAAATATTAAAAGACAGTAGGTAATTGTTCCAATAATTGAAATAATAGCTAAAGCTATAAAATACCCCTTATAAATTCTGTTCCACTTTTTCGCTCCAAAATTTTGCCCTACAAAGGCACTTAATGCAGTTTGAAACCCTCCATCTGTCATCCATGTTATTGATTCTATTTGTGACCCAACGCTTTGCACTGCAATAGGAGTTGATCCCCACTGTGATAGTATCCTGGCTATAATCATTCCTATAACCGTAAATACTCCACTTTGCAATGATAGGTATTGCTAGAATTATAAGTTTCTTATAAATATTTCCCTTAGTTAAATCAATTCTCATTAAGTAATCCCCCCCGCTTAAATCTCATAAAGTATTTATAACTTCACAATCTATTGGTCCTGTTCCGATAATTGAAAACCTATAGATTTGTCTAAGTGGTAAATTAGATTGTTCCATAAATAATTATTTTTTAAAAGGATTAACTATTTTTTCTTTGATTTTTTTAATAGTAGATTCAGTTAGTGATTCCAGAATATTTTTAGGTTCCATACTTGTTATCTCCCATGAATTAGTTTATTTTGAACTCCATAATAAGCATATAATTTCTAAATTTGTTATTTTTGCTTTAATACATGATATTAGATACATTCTAAAGGGAATACCATGCATTCAGCCTATTGTTAGATATTGCAGTTAAGTGTTAATTAAATTCTTGTTAAATTTCACAAAATTTTAATTAAATTTAATTGCTGCAAACCCACCTTAAGCAATTAGCAGTTGTGGTGATTGTATCTTACATATAACTGATAAATGGCAAAAAAATAATGAATGGCACTAATGCCGATTCATCGTCTTCCATCAAATTTTCTTTTAAATTTCTCACCTTACCCCTTAGATTACTCACATACCCTATATACCGAGGAATAAAATGCACATGTTCTATAGTTTGCCTAGCATGGATTTTTACAGTTATCCCTATGTTATAGCCAGCTTTGCCATCATTATAAGCCTTCACTAAAAAGTTACTTGTGATTTTAGCTATAAAAGAAGATATAAATATGCTATTTCCAACCTCTTGAAGCCATATAAATAAGAAGTCTGTACCGGTGCCTGTTAAGCCTCCATTTATTTTAGGAATAAATGAGAGCCCCACCTGTAGCATTAGTGGTAAAATGGGTATATTCATGGAAGAAATATTTACTATGCTTAATGAGCAAGCTATTGACATAAAGTACTTTGAGATACCTACAGACTATACGGAAGCTACGGATTTCAATGACTTATACAATAGTCTTAGTCTATGTTAAATATAAGTAACCTCTAATTGATTTCTATCAAAGCTAAGTTCTTGTAGCTATACTTAGCTTTGATGTATTTCTTTGAATATTTCTATTCTAATTTAGCGCTTTTTTTAATATCATAGTTTTCATACTTTATTATTTTTCAAATATACATTAAACTTGAATATGCTTGCTTTTATAATAATTTTCTCTGACAAGGTAAAACCTTTTATTATGGACATATTCTTTATTCTTCATACAATATTATTCCTATAACTATAAGTGATTTAGACTTATTAAGTCAATTTTCATTCCATATTTTTCAGTTAACTATTGTTATATATTCTATCCTACCTTTTACATTGCATAGACTTAATTATATTATCATTTAAAATATTGGAAGAGTTTTTTGATGTTTACTCATTTGAATTTGCTTATTCACATAAGTAGTATAGGATTTTTTACTGCATGGATTGGAACAATGGTAGGACTGCTACTTTGTTTTATAACTACAGATAATGACAGAAGAGTTAAAGGTACTGTATTAGGGTTTCTTGGTGGACTTATGCTTGCTATAATTTGCTTTGATTTAATCCCAGAGTCATTTGAAAACAGTAATGTATATATAAACCCTTGGTATATTTATTGGGCTTATTACAGCCCTATTACTTGATAGTGGTATTAGTCATCATAATTTTGAAGGCTTGAATAGTAAAAAGCAGAGATATTTAAAAGTAGCATTCTTCATGGCAATTGGTACAGGACTACATAATATACGGCTGCAAGTGCTAAGAATATAAGTTTAACTCCCATTGCAAAAATTATATTCTGCCAAGCAATTCTTCTTGTTCCTTTTGCTATTTTAATCTCGGAAACTATTTTTGATGGTTCATCGGTCATTATAACAATATCACATTATACCAATTTCCATAACTCCAAATTGTTGTTTATCCATAATGTAAATTCCTCCTCTTAAATAACTGTAATATATGTATACTTTTTTCAAAATGATTAGAACATAATTTATATGAAAAGGTCAACCTTTGAGGCTGACCTTTCCACTTCTTACTCTATATAAGTTTTTCATTAAATATATTAGTTAAGTTTAAATTTTCTACTTTCTCACTAATTGTATCTATATCCAAAGTATAAAGTCCTATTTCCTGCATTCTCTTAAAATACTCTGCTCCCGAAAAGGTGTATCTGTTTCTTCTTCCTTCTTCAGATTTCATTTTTTCATTTACATAAGCGATTATGTCTCCAACTGCTAGTAATCGTGGTAATATCAAAAGAGGCATTCCTAGATAGTCTTTTATTGCATTGTGTCCTGCTAAAGCCCCTGTTATCATAGCTTCTGTGTGACCTATAAATAAACCTGCCTTCTCTCCTGCACAGAATAAATTATCTAGGTCTATAACCTTCATACTATCTTCTCTTGGAGCTATAGATAGATATCTTATTGAGTTTCCAATTCCACCTGCATATGGATCTACATATTTTGCGTTTTCAAATCCTTTAATTTTTCTTAATTTTGCTAATGGATAAAATGGAGTCATGAGCTTAACGTCACCTGTATCTATTAGAACCAAATTTTCTGCAAACTCCTTTAGGGCATACTGCTGACATACCTTTTGTTTAAGTTTATCTAAATTTATATCTTCTGCTGGAACTTTTACAATAGCCACTCCTGTTTTATCCAGTTGCTCTACAATATCACCAGCTAATGAACCCTTAGCTAGTTTACAAGAACCGCTAAAAGCTCCAAAAACGCCTTCTTCCCTTTCTCCTTTTAAGTCTTCAATACCCGCTTTATTGCTTATGCTTACTCTTCCACCAAAAGCTGGACATCTTAAAATACACATTGCGCAGCCATTACCATATTTTATGCAGTTATTCATTGGGCCCGCTGAACCGGTAGTTTCTATAAATACATCTGCTTCAATATATTGTTTATCTGATAAATATATCCCTTTTATTTTATTGCCTTCTTTTTTAACATCTATTACTCTTGTTATCATGTTTACTTCTATATCCATAGCTTTTAAATATTTTCCCACCGCTGGTTCAATCTTGTTTACATCGCAAAGCCATGCATTTTTATGACCCGGGAAATCGATATTTTTATGTTTGCTATTTTCATCAGTCAAATGTATTAGCTCTCCAGCCCCTAATGCTATCATTTCTTCTGCAGCAGTATATCTTCCATTATTTCTCATTATACCACCTACATTACCAAGCCCTAAAAGCATATCTGTTTTTTCATATAATGCCACTTCTGCACCAGCTTTTTTTGCTGTAATTGCTGCACTACAACCAGACCATCCACCACCGATTACTATAACCTTCAAAATATTCTCCTCCTTCCAATTTTAAATTTCTTGCTTTTTTATACTTGTCTGCCTGCTTTTAAGGCAGACAATTTAACTTCAACAGTTTTCTAATATATTCTAATTATATTTCAGATTAATAAATTTTATGAATACTATATAATCATATGAAACTAATTGGAGATTATTAACACAATAATTATAAAGTTTTTAATTCAAAAGGTATGATAATATTATTTTTTATGGGATGTCTAGAATGCAAATTTCTAGAATAAGATTATAGTTCTTACGAAAGTTTAAGTCGCGCGTTATAATATAGATAATTTATATAAAATGGAGGAAAAAATGTCAATTTATGATTTAAAAGCAATAACAATTGATGGTGATGAAGTTTCTTTGGAACAGTATAGGGGAAAGGTACTGGTTATAGTTAATACGGCAAGCAAGTGTGGATTTACACCGCAGTACCAAGGCTTGGAGAAGCTTTATGAACAGTATAAAGATGAGGGCTTCGAAATACTGGACTTTCCTAGTAATCAATTCTCCGAGCAGGAACCGGGTGAAAGTCATGAAATAAAGAATTTCTGCACACTTAATTATGGAGTGAGTTTTCAATTGTTCAAGAAGAGTGATGTAAGAGGAGAAAATGCTCATCCGCTTTTCAGATATCTCACAAAAAAAAACAACTTTCAAAGGTTTTGATCTGAGTCACCCTAAGAACAAAATCTCCCTACCGTCGAGTATAAATGTTATCCACAGCCACTTCCGCAAGCTGTTTCCTATATAATAAAAAAAAAGAAATTAAAAGAAAGAGTTTTAGACTTCCTGCAGTCGTTCCTATCGTTCTTTACAATGGTACTAACAAATGGACCTCTGCTAGAAATTTTAAGGATATTATAACTGGTAGTCAATTGTTTGGAGATAATATTTTGGACTTTAAATATATACTAGTAGATATTAACAGATACTCTAAGGAGTATTTGTGTGAGTTTAAAAATATTGCCTCAGCCATATTTTTATTAGACCAAGATATAAAAGAGAGGGCAAGAAAGAGGGCAAATCCGAACTTCTTATAAAGCAGCTAATTGAAAAATTTAATGGACTTTCTGATTATTATATAGAAAATATTGAAAATTTGCCTGAGGAGTCTATTGATCTGATAGCAACGAATATCTTTGATTTAGAAAAAATTGAGGATATAAAAAAATACTTATAAGAACTAATACTCTCTATGGTTATAAAAAATATTGCAAATTAATTTTTTAGTTTGAGAAAAATAATTATAGCAACCTTTTGGGTTGCTATAATTATTTCTACTTTGAGGTAAAGTAAATATTTCAATTATAAGGTTTCTACATAGAATTAGTAAATGCTATTGAATTTTAATATCATCAATTTTATAATCTTTTCCCTCAATATTAACAAGTTTTGTTTTTACTTCAATTATTTTTTCTTCTGGAAATATTGTCGTACCATTTATTTTAAAAATTAGCACCTTAATTCTCCACTTAACCGCTATTGCATCATTAGCAGTAATTTTACTATTGTACTCTGCTTTATCATCAATGTATTCTATTAGCTGAGTTGATAATATATTTGATTTTAACTGGTTCAAGAATTCAATATTACGTTTATCAGCAATCCATTCTTTTGTGAAAATATCATCTAAATATTTTATTTCAGTTGAACTAATGTCCTCTGGAGGTACACTATTTAGCATACTCAACAAAATTTTTATTTTATCAAACCCCATACCTGCATCTAAATCATAGTAAATCTTTTTGTACTGATTTTTTTGCCATTGATAGTATATTTGTTCATACCCCGACCCATATAGACTATTATTAATTACTATTTCTGCTATCTTATCTCCTGTTATATCCTCGAACATAAATCCCGTATAAAACCCACTAAATATTATTTTATATTCTGAGCCATTCCATTGATAAAAATATATATCATTTTCATGTGTCATACTTCCCCAAGTTATTATTTCTGGTATATTATCATTGTTCACATCCGCAACTATCATATTTAACTTCCAGAATGGGGTATAAGGAGCTATAAACCCATAGTTTTTTGCATTGGGTTTGAGTCTATATGTATTTCCATTATGTTGCACTATTTCAACCACATAACCTTGATTTTTTTCATCTGCAAGGATTTTAATTTTGTCATTGATCTTGTCTCCTGTAGTGTCCTTTTCAATTACTTCTATAAGTTTGTAGCTTTCAGGATATGATGTTGCATAAGCTTGTTTTGGATTATTGGCTATAACTGAACGTTTAATGATGTATTCATTAAATTTTATAGAAGATGGATCGATATATGATGCTATGGCTTTAACTTCTCCGTTCTGGCTAAAGACTGCCTTAATAAATTTCTCAGATTGATTTTTGACAGCATGGTACAATTCTTCTCTTGAATGTCCATGAGCTTTATCATGATTTTTCATGTCGGAATCCATAATACTAGTAGCCGAAAAAGCAATTACATTTAATGGTATGATAAAAATTATTAATAACGCTAAAAGTGTAGTGACTAAGAATTTCTTCAAATTTATCACCTCGATAATAATTTTTAATAGTATTTTGTCCTTTTTAAAAATTATTAACCATAGTATCTCTTATTGTCATTTCTTGTTTTGGTATATGTATATTTCACATTTTTTTAATTTTTATTTGTAAGAAAACGCATGATTTTCCTGTAGGTGCATTTGGGAACATTATATCATTTATAGTCTCCTATTTACTGATAACCTGTTCAACAGGTGAAAAGTGGAGTTATTATTTTAAGCCTTTTACATCTGTTGGATTGCTCGCAATCAAAAAAAAATGGATAGGCACTAAATTTCTATCCACTATAATACATATTGGAGGTTATTTATATTCCCTATAGCTTTTTAAATATAACGTAAGAATATATTATTGGAACAATGGAAATTACAGATACTATTACCATTAAAGCTATGAAAGAAGAAGTTGCGCCTCCAAATATTGCAAAGGTTGCAGATATAATACCTCCACCTACCCATAATGGTGCAGCCATTCGGTGAGTTTTAACCCACACTTCTTCGTTTGCAAGAGTCCATGGAGTTTTTATTCCAACAAAATAATTATGCTTGAATTTTCCCATGACATTTCCTATCGCAACAAATAATAAAGATGTACCTAATCCTACAAACATACCTACATTTATATGATATCCAAGTGCAACTAGCAACACTGTAGCCTGAATACCTGCAAAGAGCATATGGAAAGAATACCTTATTAATTTATATGCAGATGGAAATTTTGCATAATTTGCTTTTTTAGGGTCTACATACGGTAGAAATATAAATAGAAAATAAAAAGCTAAATTCATTAAAGGAATTCCAAAGGCTCCAAAAAATCTACCCGAATAACCATCAATTTGTCCTTTAATATTCCAGTGGCTTGGAATCTTGTTTGGAAGGCTTGGATAAAAGTATAAACTAACAATAAAAGTTAAGGCAATTATAGCGATAATAAACCAATCCTTTTTTATAAACTTAAGAATCTTTTTCATTATTAAGATCATCTCCTTCGTTATAATGAGTTACATCAAAAAACCAGCCAATAACTTCTTGGAATACAGTGGTATTTAATGAATAATAAATGTTCTGCCCTTTTCTTTCATCACTTACAAGGTCAGCTTGTTTTAACATATTCAAATGATGAGAAATACTCGGTTTTGTTATATCAAAATGCTCCGCTATTTCACCAGGAGTAAGGGATTCTTTCTTAAGAAGCATTATGATTTTCCGCCTAGTTGGATCGGCTAAAGCTTTAAATGGCAAATTCAAAGCAGACATACAATCTCTCCTTTATTTAGTTATTAGATAATTAGATAGTTGTCTAATTATCTAATAACAGTATATTATATTTACTTAAAAAGAGCAACGGATATAAAAAAACCATCTGGAATTCAGATGGTTTTTTACTGTACATAGTTTTACTTACTTTTCGGTTTAGTAGTATCACTATTACCTGTAGTAATCTACGTATTTCATGTATAATAACTGTTTAAGTTAACGTCCTAAACGTGCTTTCTCCAAAGCATTTAAATCAAATTTTTTCATTTTTAGAAAAGCCTCTGTTACTCTTTTAATTTCATCATTTGTACCATGCATTAATATTTCCTCCATATTTGATGGCACAATCTGCCATGATACACCAAATTGGTCCTTTACCCATCCACATTGCTCTGCCTCAGGAACAGCAGAAAGTTTATCCCAATAATAATCAATTTCCTTTTGGTCCTCGCAATTTATAATGAGTGAAAATGCCTCATTGAAATTGAAATCTACATCATATCCATTATCCATGGCCGAAAAATCAAGACCGCAAAGCTTAAAAGCAGCATAATTTACTTGAGCTTTTGATGACTCCGCTTCATCCTTGCCATATCTACTTATTAAGCCTATTTCTGAATTTTCGAAAACCTCAGCATAATACTTCAGTGCTTCTTCGGTTTTTCCACATGAAGAATTTGAGAAAAGCAAATTTGGTGTAATCTTTTGAACCCTTTGCCCACTATCAACAAGCATCAATTGCCAGGACAGCCCATAACGATCTTGTATCCAGCCGTACCACTTGCTAAATGGATATTCAGCGAGTGGCATCAATTCGATCCCACCTTCTGATAATGCTTTCCATTTAGTATTCACTTCCTCAATAGAGTCACAAGCTACCATAAGTGAAATCGATGGGTTAAATTTGAAATAAGGACCTGCACTTATTGCAGCGAATTCTTGCCTTGCTAATTCAAAACTTATACTTTCCACATTTCCTGAAGGGGTATCTCCGATAACTGTCTCGTTTAAAATCTTAGAGTTTTCAAATAAACTGGTATAGAATGTTGCCGCTTCTTTGGCTTCTTTGTCATACCATAAATGAGGAACTATTTTTTGCATATTTTTCTCCTTCCTAAATCATAATTTTACAAAATTTTTCATAGTCTTTTAATACAAACTATATAATAACATTGTACCAATTAATTTCATTTAATAACCATAAATAATTCATTCTGCTTATATTGCTATAGTTTTTTCATGTTTTGTGAGGTTACATGGCATCATTCTCCAAAGATAAAAATCTGCCTTGTAAAATATTTCAATTAAAAAAGCTATCAAAATGTGTTTTACATTTTGATAACTTTCTACTAACGTGCCCCCGGGAAATTTTCTGAAGGAGCTTGCGACCGAGGTTGCTACTGTTTAATAATATTGTGTATTTATATACTTAACACTTAAAATCATTCCAATTTACTGGGGTGGTTTCTCCATTTTGCCAATCTTCTTTTGTAATGCCATAACCAATTGCATCATATGGTATTCCATCGTTACCTACCCATGCTTTTCGATGGTGTGCTTCTTTAGCAAAACCACACTTATGGAATACACATCTCATAGCATAATTATCTTGCCTTGTATCAGCTTCTATCCTTTCTTTATCAGAAAAATTATTAAATATATAATCAACAAGCCACTTGACAGTAATTGTCCCAATTCCCATACCTTTGTACTTGCTCAAAATTTTTATATCAAACATGGGGTCACCATCTTGTAAATCATGAATCCTTATCATTCCCACTTTTGTATCCTGGTCTAAAATAACCCAAAATGTTTTGCAGTCATCCCCAGTATAATACTGGTTTTCATAGCTCGCTCTAATCCTTTCTGGATTTGGGCTGGGTGTTCCATAAAATTCCCAAGTATCTGATGTTAAAAATTCTACAAGAGTATCAATTTCATCTTTAAATTCTTCAAAGCATATTTTCATTATTTTATTTCCTCCTAGTGATTTTAAATATTTTACCTGTGTACTAAATTACAGATTATTCCTTTGTCATCATTATATACGCAACTCAATAAATAATAAATTCCGACTTTATCTATAATCATTCTACACCTAAAAAAAACTGGGGTTGGTATATTTCCAAACCCCAGTCATATCACTTTTTATATAAAATTTTTCGTATTGTTTCAAATGCTAATCCATATTCTTGTGATATTTTTTCTAGATCATAGCCATTTTTATATTGTTGTTTTATCTGTTTATTTCTATTTTCAAAATAACCTCTAGAACCATTTTTTTCTCCCCATCCTATTTGTTTTTCTCCACTAGGTATATATAAGATTTCACCTTTTATATGCTTTTGAATTTCAAATAACAAATATTCCGGTAATACTTCCGCCGCATTTAAATATTTCATAATATCCGCTCCTTATTTATCTTTTATAAATAAAGTGCAGAGTTAAGCAGCTAGTTATTCTATTGCCCCCATACAGAAGTAATTTATACTATTGCTTACTCTGCATGGGATAATTCCAGACTGTCTTCCAGCATGATTTTCTTTGTCATTCAATTCTCACCTCGATTTAATATATGATTTTATGGGTATGAGAATATCACATTACTAATTTATATTAATCTGTCTCTTATATAAATACTCTTTTCTTCTCAATATCCAATAATACTCCATTTGTTTTATTATAGAATATATTTCTATTGATTGCAAATATTAGGTCTCAGCTACATCAGTTATCAAAATTCACAACTGACTATAATCTCACTTTATCCATTTTAAAATCCAACCTCCTCATTTTAATTCATAACAGGAATGCTCCTCATTTTCTTATTTGCTTTTTTTGTAATCACATTTGCATAGTATCATTCGCCAAAGATAAAAATTTGCCTTTAAAATTTAAAAATTCTGATGCAAGGTTAAAAGATTTTAAAATTAGGGAAGCAATTTATATTTAATTATGTTAAATATTTGAAAAATCACATTACTATGTTGTATAATTAAATACAGATACAATAGTATTTCATTATGCATTAGGATATATTATTCCTTTTATTCCTATGAACCTTTAATAGTATTTTTGACTTAATTTGTAAAATTAATGAAATATTTATTTTATTGCATAGGAAAAAATAAAAGATGAATGATTACAGAATTCTACGAATTACAAAGGAGTGATTTAATTGAAAAGGGCAGTAATTTTATTTCCAAAGTTTAATAACATCGATACTATTAACAATATAAGAGGAAAGTACGACCCACTTGCAAATTACATTGGACCTCATATTTCAATCGTTTTCCCATTTGAAAGTGATTTGACAATAAATGAATTAAAAGAGCATTTCAATAAGTCATTGAAATGCATAAAAAAATTTAACATCATGCTTAATAACATTACAGGTGATTATAGAGATGGATATTTATTTCTTAATGTAAAGAAAGGGAATGATAATATTATTGAATTACATGATAAGTTATATAGTGGATTATTAGAAAAGTTTATATTTAGAAAGGTAACATATTGTCCTCATTTAACTGTTGGCAGGATGTTTGACCAGAAGGAATTTGATGGTGCAGTTGATGAATTAAATTGCCATAATGAAATTTATGAAACAGTAATTGATAAAGTATTTGTAGAAAATATTGATTCGGATGAAAATTCAATAATTGAGTTTACATTTGATTTAGAATAAATTTTATAATATTTATAAATTCGATAAAATATAGAATTTATTCTATTAGGACTTAGCGAATGATGAACAATGTTTATAAAATGTGAATTAAGGAAAGCCATTTTTGGCTTCCCTTAAAAATTGCCATATTATCAACACTGTTATTAAACATAACCTAAAAAATAAAAAAGCTATCAAAATGTTTATTACATTTTGATAGCTTTTTGAACATCTATATTATAACCAAGCTTTATATTTTAAACAACGGCCCATTGAGCACTTAATAATTCCTTCTACTCAAATTGTCTCATCATCAATTACATTTATTTAAATAATTCTTTTATATTTATTGATAACTCTTCAAATACATCATTTAATTCCATAAAAAGCTCAAGTACCTATTTAGAAGATTCACCATAATCAATATAATCACCTAAAAAAATACTCTTGCTTACATTATACTATAAATTTTACCATTACTGATTTCATCATTCTTATAAGTATAAGCTTCTGTAATTCTACAAGACTGTTTGAAAGGTAATATAAGCGCATTGCAGCACAATATCTAAATCAATATGCTGGAAAGTATTGCAAGCAGAAGTGCACAGTGGTACTATTACAGTGCACTTGCAAATTCCGGTGTGGGTAACAAAATCATATCCCTAAATCACGCAAAACAGCAGTTCATACGGAACCAAATAGTTTTGAATATCAAAGAATATTAAGTCAAATACAAAATAACAGTCGTGTGTATCAGTAGCAAAGCCAAAACTTTGGCATGCCCATAAACAGTTTTATCAAACTATGTTTAGGCTTTTGTTTTGCAAAAATATTCTGTGGTTGCTAATGACTACCGTATTAATGAGGAGTGAGTAAAATGGGAAATTTAAAAAATAAATTAGCACAGTTTATGTATGGCAGATATGGTACAGATCAACTGTATAATGCTTTGATTGTGGTATATTTTGTTTTAATAGTTGCTAATGCTTTTATCAGTTCTGCTATTATTAGGATTTTGATGTCCGCTGTTCTGATTTGGACTATTTTCAGGGCCTTATCTCGAAATGTTTACAAAAGACGCATGGAAAATGAAAAGTTTATGAAGATTTGGAAACCTGTTAAAGTGTCAGGTTCTTTGATGATTCGCAGAATTAAAGAAATTAAAACACATCGTTTTCGCAAATGTCCACATTGCAAGAAGGTACTTCGTTTGCGACGAACGAGGGGAAAGCATACAGTTAAATGTCCTTGTTGCAATAAGGACTTTGAACTGCAAATTCTACTGTAAGTAACTTTAAAAACCCTAGTATTAAATGAAAATGTTGAAAAAGGGTAGGCACTAACTGCCTACCCTTTTTCACTTGCTAATTATCTATTTTCACTTTTAATTTAGAAAAATCAATAAGCTTCATCCCTCTTATTTCCGGATGTCTTTTTAGAAATATGATAAACCAACTTGTTAATATTAAACCTTTTAGAATACTGCTAATGCTGATGCTCCACCATACCCCACTAAGTCCCAAAAACATTGACAATAGAAGTGCTCCTGGTATTCTAAGCATATTTAGCACAATACCTACTATTGAAGGAGGCATTGTCCTTCCAAGACCGTTAAAGGCTCCTGCTGTTGTCATTTCTATACACATGAAAAGCTGTGAAATTCCAAGTATTCTCAAATACACTATGCCATCCTTTATTACCGCTTTTTCCGAAATAAAAATAGAAAAAATAGGACTAGGAAAAAATATTAGAAGACAGGATGTAATTGTTCCAATAATTGAAATAATAGCTAAAGCTGTAAAATACCCCTTATAAATTCTGTCCCATTTTTTCGCTCCAAAATTTTGACCTACAAAGGCACTTAATGCAGTTTGAAACCCTCCAGCTGTCATCCATGTTATTGATTCTATTTGTGACCCAACGCTTTGCACCGCAATAGGAGTTGATCCCCACCGTGATAGTATCCTAGCTATAATCATTCCTATAACCGTAAATACTCCACTTTGCACCGCAACAGGCAATCCAAACTTAACAATTTTTCTCATATGAAGCCAATCAGGTTTTTGTAGAAAATTCACTCCGTCAAAATAATCAGTTTTCTTTGTTATGACATAAATAAATATTGCTGTTACAACAAACTGGGCAAATATTGTTGCAATAGCTGCCCCTTGAACTCCCATTCTCGGAAATGGTCCTAGTCCAAATATTAAAATAGGATCAAGTATAATATTAACAATAAGCCCTACTACGTTTATTCTAAAAGGCGTTCGACTGTCTCCATGTCCATTGAATATTGCTGTAAGTACAGGTGGTAAAAAGAAAAATATCATCCCAGCAGAAACTATAACAATATAACTTATTGCCATACTAACAATATCCTCACCCTTAATGTTAAAAAAACCTATAAGCTGTTTTCTAAATATTATCAATGTAGCCCCATACAAAATAGCAAAAACTATATTCATTTGCACTGAATGCCTTATATAGCTTTTGGTCTCTTTTATATCTTTTCTCCCTACAGATTGGGATACTCCAACCGCTGCTCCTATTTGAGGGATTGTAATAAAAGCGAAAGCAAACCAAGTAAAAAATCCCGCCGCGCCTACTGCAGTAACAGCCCTAGACCCTAATCTACCAACCCATATCATATCTGTCATACTATAGGCTGATTGTATCAGCGATGTTCCCATGATAGGTATTGCTAGAATTATAAGTTTCTTATAAATATTTCCCTTAGTTAAATCAATTCTCATTAAGTGATCCCCCCGCTTAATTCTCATAAAATATTTATAACTTCACAATCTATTGGTCCTGTTCCAATAACTGAAAACCTATAGATTTGCCTAATGCCGATTCATCGTACTCCATCAAATTTTCTTTTAAATTTCTCACCTTACCCCTTAGATTACTCACATACCCTATATACCCAGGAATAAAATACACATGCTCTATAGTTTGCCTAGCATGAGTTCCTACAGTTATTAGGATGAAAGGATTTATTAGCAATATTATAGACCTACTCCACCAGTGCCTCTTTCAAATCCCTAACTCCACCTCTAGGATTACCCACATCCCCCACATATCTAGGAATCAAATGCACATGCATATGCTCTATAGTTTGCCCAGCATAAGCGCCTATATTTACGCCTATGTTATAGCCATCTGGTTCGTATTGAATATCAAAAATTTCTTTTACCTCGTGCAATAAGCTATATATTGCTTTAATTTCTTCTTCTGTGGCTTCAAAAAAATTTGAAAAATGTCTCTTAGGTATAATTAAAGAATGACCTTCATTTACTGGAGAATGATCTAGTATTGCAAAGGTGTATTTATTTTCTGCTATTATTTCTGATTTATTGTAATTACAAAATATACATTCTGACATTGTTTTTGTCTCCTTTTAATATTTCGTGCAAATTAATTTACACTATATTTCTTTATTTATATTATGCTATGACTCTAATGTATCACAGTATATACTTCTAGTCTATCAGTCACATCACCTATATATCTGGCTACGAGGCAGTAACTCCTGCTTGAAATAGTCTTGGATTGGCTCTATTTCAGTTTCTTCAAAAGTTATTGAATAAATTTTGCAACAATAATCTCTTCTACACTATTTACAGTATATGTTATCACCAAGCATTTCAAAATTTTCTGCATAAATAAATTAACAAGTATTCTTACTATTTTACCACTTTCACCTACAAACGAGCAATAGGTATAGCTTCATCAATCGAATTTTAGGTGCCACCCACGTAGCAGGTGGGATGTTGCAAAAAAACAATGCATAGGAACTATCTTTCTATCCATAATATCCCTGATGTTTTTTTAAAAAAATCTCCGCAATGCGAATATATGTTCGCATATTGGTAATAATATTATTATAGCATATGTTATTTAAGCATAAAATTTGATATAATTAGGAGTGTTAATATGAGTTTTAAAAAAGATTTAAACAATATTCATGATAAGAGTTATAAAGATTTATTTTCTACTAAGGATGCTTTTTTATCCTTTGTTAACACCTTTGTTCAAGGAGAGTGGGCCGGTCAATTAGAAAAGGACAAATTAATACTCAGTGATAAGTCTTACATTTTGTCTGATTATGAGGAATTAGAATCCGATATAGTATACACCGCAACTATTGGAAAAGATGACATAATATTTTATGTTCTTCTAGAACTTCAATCCAGTGTAGATCATAGCATGCCCATACGGTTGTTAATGTATATGGTAGAACTCTGGAGAGATATATTAAGAAATAGTGAAAAAAAAGAAATTAAAAGAAAGAGCTTTAGACTTCCTGCAGTCATTCCCATCGTTCTTTATAATGGTACTAACAAATGGACATCTGCTAGAAATTTTAAGGATATTATAACTGGTAGTCAATTGTTTGGAGATAATATTTTGGACTTTAAATATATTCTAGTAGATATTAACAGATACTCTAAGGAGTATTTGTATGAGTTTAAAAATATTGCCTCAGCCATATTTTTATTAGATCAAGATATAAACGCTATAGAATTTTTGGAAAGATTAAAAAATATAGTAATTAATTTTAATAGTTTGACTTATGAGGAAAAACTATTATTAAAAGGATGGATTAAAAACACGACTAATAACAATGATATAGTTAACATGAATGAGTTAGTAGAAAATATATTTAATAATGAAATGGAGGTTGAATCAATGGTTTCTAATGCATCAAATATATTTGATAAATTTAAAAAAGAAGCAATAAAAGAAGGTTTAGATGAGGGCAAGAAAGAAGGCAAGAAAGAAGGCATGAAAGAGGGCAAATCCGAACTTCTTATAAAACAGCTAATTAAAAGATTTAATGGACTTTCTGATTTCTATATAGAAAATATTAAAAAATTACCTGAGGAGTCTATTGAGCTGATAGCAACAAATATCTTTGATTTAGAAAAAATTGAGGATATAAAAAAATTCTTGTAAAAAGAAAAAAAGTCACTAATGAAATAACACATTCATTAGTGACTTTTGTCTTCTTATTTTTATATTAGATATAAGTAACCTCTAATGGATTTCTATCAACTAAGTTCTTGTAGCTGTATTTAGGATATCCAACCATAACAGCAGCTGTTATGGTTTTTCCTTCTGGAATATTAAATAATTTAAGCAGTGGAGAATCCTTAAGGGATGCACAATACTCAAAAAATCCAGCCCAACAAGTTCCAAGTCCTAGTGATGGGGCAAATAATTCTAAATAAGTCAAACAAGAAATAGAGTTAGCCCTCCCATTTGAAAAGTCTTTGTCCGCAGTAGTTATAATTAAGTTTGGCGCACCACGTAAAATTGAATCAACTCCGCCTTCCCTGTAGATATTGATTAATCCTTTTAATGAATTTTTCAGTGGAGAATTTTCTATCATGGCAATAGTAAGCTCAGTAGCTTTTTCAACTAATTCTTTGTCCTCAACTACCACAAATGATATACCTTGACCATTGCCTCCAGTAGGCGCGAGTCTTGCAATATCAACTAATTTTGTTAATTTTTCTCGTGATACAGATTTATCTTTATAATTTCTTATAGAACGACGTGACCTTAAAAAATGCTCCGCCTGCTCTGCATTTAGTTTAGGAAAATCTTTTGCATCAACTTGCTTATCTAATGGTGTTTTTTTATTATCTATAGCGTTACTAGGACATATAGCAACACAATGTCCACAGGCAATACAATTGGTATTTGCTATTTCTTCTGGTCCCTTTTCTCCCATCTTTAGAACATATGCTGGACATTCCTTAATACATTGTTGGCATTTAATACATTTTTCTTCATTTACAGTTATAAGATCCATTCTATTCATCCCCTTGTTAAAATTAAGTTTTAGCTGTATACCCTAAAATAGACTTTCCTAATTATTAGTTATCCAGTTCCTTATATTTTATATGTATATACATACATTATGCTAAAAAAATTTACTCCACTAATTTTTCAATATCCTTTAATGTTTTTAATAATTCCTCAATTCTTTCTTTTCCAATACCATCCTCAATCTTACTTTGTGCTTTCTTTAATATAGGTATAGCCACTTCAAGAGTCTTTAATCCTTTATTAGTTATAGTTATGCACTTTTTTCTAGAGTCCTGTTCTTCTTTCTTAATATCAATATACCCACCCGTTATAAGTAACTTAACATTTCTTGTTACAGTACTTTGATCCATGAGTAAGATGTTACCAAGACTCGAAACAGAAATATTTTCATTCAAAGAAATATCCAACAATAACAAGCATTGAGTACTCTTAAGTCCAGTTGGTTTAAGCATTTTGTCATAAAATTGAGTAATTGTACGAGTTGTTTTTCTTAAGTTACCACAAGCACAACTCTGTGTATTTTTATTAATAGACGAAATTAAGCAGCACATAAATTCAACTCCAGTACAATATATGTATATACATATACTATAATAAAGTTAAATTTATGTCAAGTATGTGTTAATTCAAAAAATTTATAGATTTTCCATTTTCATTATATCCATGAATTCTTTGTATAGCTAACCTCCATCTAAATTACTTTTACTTTTTGCCTCATATCTTTAACATTATGTCTACATTGATAATATTATATAATATGGTTTTTTATTTATATTAAAAATCTAGAAATGAAGGAGGGATTATATGTATTTAACTAATATAGACACCTCAAGTTTTTCAAAGATTCAATATTTATATTCTAAACATATGGAACTAGGCTATCCTGTTTTAAAAGGTATGTTTGAAAGAGGTATCGCTGAGCATGGGTTAAGCAATGAAGATGATGAATTTTTAGATGTTGTTGCCCTGCTTTTAATAAAGATTCACAAAGATAAAACAATTTTACCTATTATAGTAGATATGATTTTTTTTAGAAACAGAAAAGGTCTTTTTACTCATGATCTAATCTGGGCTTTTTTTCAAGCAAGAGATCCATATAGCTTAATGTTAATTGCTAATTATTTAATTTCAGAAGACGCAAATGATGTTAAGCTAGCATGCAAACTTCTAGATTTTGTACCTTCCATAGATATGACCATGGGGAAAAATAGTGAAAAACAATATGTAGCTTTTTTTTATTGGCTTGAAGAGAATTATCCATTTTTATATTTTACGGGGGAAAGTTTTCAGAGAACCAGTAAGCCTATACCCTATATTGTAACTTTAGATGCCAAATATCTATGCAAACAGGTATCACCTTATACTGGAAAAACCTTCATACCATACACTGCAAAAGAAAACAACTTATTATATTATTTTAACCACTTAGATGAAAGTGACAAGCTACTTCTATCAAGCTTCTCATGTGCAACCCATTATGAAAATATATATTTATGGAAATCATGGATTAACCATTCCATAATTAAGCAAATAAGCATTGCTAAGGCTAGGCTAGAAACCTAACAATTGATATTATAACTAATTAAGGAGGCTTTAAATGATCATAATTTCTAACAATATTTTTAACATCGATACTTTTATAAATAAATATAAACCAAATGATATTCAGATAGATATCATTACTAGGATGAGTTTAAGCAAAGACTTATATGAGTATGATTCATTAAATCAATTGCAGTTTGAATTAAAATTAAGAAATAATATTGTTATTGCTGCTAAAAAACTCAATGAAGGCAATATGTCCTTTAAAACCTTTCGTAAATCAATCTGTAATCTTGATTATTGGGATCGTACTTATGAAGGTGGATTTGTATTAAAAAAAGGAATAACTCCCAGTTCAGCTATAAATGATATTTCTATAAATAGTTCAAAATATGGTACTGAATGTTCCACGGCAATTATTATTATTTATTATCAAGCATTGCTTAATACATTTGCAGAAAAAGATTTTAATGAGCTATTCCCTAAAATACAATTAATGAATTGGCATTATATAGATGATGCGCTAGAGGATGCAGGTTATTTAGAAAAACGAAGTGATTATTTCCCAGGAGATAGAAGATACTTTGCTAACCCTGATGTAAACCCACTAAAGCCTGAATGGCAAGGAGAAAATGTTATAGACCTAGGTAATGGACTTTATTTTGGGCATGGTATAGGCATAGGAAATGCTGACGAAATAATTATTGAATTAAATAAATTTAGAATAAAGGACGCAAAATTATCCGCTTATTTACTAGATTCAGCTGCACGCCTAGATTTTAAAAATTTAGCTGATATATATTTTAAATTTCTTTCATCATCCACCAATTAAATTTCGTTATTAAAATTAATGATAATAAAGCTAGATATTCTAAGTAGGAAAATATTTAAACCAGCGATTTACTTGGAAGCATAAGAGGCACTGCCTTTACAGCAATGCCTCAACTCTACATTTATACTAGGCTTCTTCAAAGATTGGAGCATCGATAAGTGTAGCAAATATTAATTCATGGAAATGGTCATCATTAACAGAAGTTTTAGCTTCTACAAAATGGACATGCTTGCCATCGCCAACAGGTATCTGTAGGCCAGAAGTTGCTTCAAATTCATGAAAGTGATCAAAAAAATCTGTTCTTCCTTTAACTTTATGAACATGTCCACCTCTAACTGGTATTGCAGGACTTGATACTCCAGCAAATCTATGATTATGAGGATCATCCTCTAATTCAGCTAATCTAGTGCTCCCCTCAAATTCGTGGTCGTGAAGTTGTTTTTTTTCACAGTCACAACAAGGATCACACTCATTGTTACAACAATTGTTATGATGACAATCATTTTCCCAAAAATCATCACAACAATCTCTTTTTTCAGACTTTGACATAATATCACTCCTTGTCCTTCGACAATATATAATATGCAGCATAATTGAAAATGACACAGATCGTTTTTTTTGAACTTTTCTTAAAACTGGGCATGCGGAACTTTTGTAACAAAACAATAAAAACAGAATAGTATGAATGGTGAATATTATTTTGGAGGTACTTATGTACAACTACCGTAGTAAAGATTATGAAAATCTTGGACAGAATATGCCCATGATGAATATGCCTATGAAGGATATGCCTATGACGAATATGCCTATGAAGGATATGCCTATGAAAGATATGCCCATGAAGAATATGCCTATGACGAATATGCCTATGAAAGATATGCCCATGAAGGATATGCCCATGACGAATATGCCTATGACGAATATGCCTATGATGTATATGCCTATGATGTGTATGCCAATGATGAATATGTCTGCGATGTGTATGCCTATGATGTGTATGCCTATGTATGATGAAGATGATGAATATGATGAAGATGATAAAGATTTAAAAAGCATGTATCCTAAGATTTACATGAAGATACATCCTATGGTAAAGCATCATTGTAATATGCTGGAGTCCATACATGGCACAATGTATTCCCCTAGTAAGGAAGAAATGGATCATATGTGTAAAGAAATATGTGACAAGTACGAAGAACACCATAAAGATGAGGATGATCGAAATGATAATAATGATATGAGACAAATACTCGGACTAGGCAGGAGAGGTCCAATTGAGGATTTAACTAGAGTACTGTTTATTAGAGATTTACTTGGAAGAAGAAGAAGACGAAGAAGAATGTTCGATCATGGATTCGATCATGGATTCCATCATGGATATTAGGATTAACGGCTGATAATATGATGAAATAACCCCAGTCATCCTATGGTGTACGAGTGAATTAAGCAATATAAAAACAGCCAATCTTCTGAGGAGATTGGCTGCTTTTATATTAGGGAGCTACTGGTGTAATCGGCTTACTAGCTAAAGCTTTACTCATATTTCCAGTAAGTGCATTTTGCAAATCATCATTACCTTCAATTAACCATCCTTTATCTCCTTTTACAAGCTTAATGTCAACATCAGTAGTAGTTTTTGGTGCATTAGGATCATTAATAGAGTTGCTAAAAGATGTCATTATTTGAGCCTGTGTATCACTTTTCTGGCCTGACATAGCTTGAGTTAGTAATTTAGGCAACATGTCAGCAATTAATTTACTATATATTTTCGGTAAATCAATGGATGTTACTTTAGTTCTTACCACTGCATTCTTGCCAGTAACGCTGGAAGATACAATAGTATAGCTGACTTTTGAAAGAACCGATTTAACTATTTTCTCCTGATTCGCATCTGTATACTTGAAACTATCTTTAGTTTTATCTTTGCTAATATAACTTTCCATAGAAACGATATCTGATTTTTGAGCACTGGTAAAGAAATTCTTCACTGTAGCATCAGGTTTCGCGCCACATGCTACTAGTGAGACTGAAAATAGTATAACTGCCATGATTTTCAAAGTTTTATTGTTTTTCAAAATTATTTCCCCCTTATATTTTAGACCATAAGTAAAACCATTCTAACATATTAGTTCAGCTAAATAAGGGGAATACTGTCACATTAAAAAATATTTTTAACGGGATATTTTTTTCTAATTCATTTAATTCCACTTATAACTTTCTATTTATTAAAATTACAATGAATAAGAATAAAATATAAATATATACACACACTAAATTAAAATGAGGTGTTATAAATAATGGATAAAAAGCTAAGCCTTATAATGTTTAGTGGAGAGTATGACAAAGCTTTAGCCGGATTAATACTGGCAAATTCAGCTAAAGAATTAGGAATGGAAGTATCTATGTTTTTTGCCTTTTGGGGTTTACTTCTATTGCGAGACCCCAATATAAATATAAGCGAAGGCAAGTCTTCACTTGAGAAACTTATGGGAACAATGACTCCAAAAGGTCCAGATGAATTACCCCTTTCCAATATGAATTTTAGTGGTTTGGGAAAAAAAATGCTTGAAGCTATGATGAAGGAAGATGGAACACCAAGTCTTTCAAAATTCCTGGAAGGCGCTATAAAAAAAGGTGTTAAGTTCTATGGTTGCAAGCTTTCAATTGAAGTTATGGGCTTTAAAAAAGAAGAACTCATTCCTGAACTAGAGGTAATTGAAGCTACTGATTATCTAAAGGATGCACTTCAATCAGATATACAATTATTTATATAAGACGAAAAAACAAGCATTATAATTATACTGCTTGTTTTTTATTTATTGTTATTTAATTTAGTAGCCAATACAACTACATTCTAGTTTTTATATTGAAATCACGTACACCATCCGGACCACATACTAAAAATATTTCTCTATTTCCTCCACATCTTTCATTTCAAATAGTTCAAGCCCTATTATTTCTATAGTTTCATCTGGTAATTCCATTATCTTATTTTTATATTCATTAGGTATTTTATTGAATCTCTTAGTTAACAGTTTTAATAAAAGCTGTGTTTTTCCTTCTTTCCTACCTTTTTCCATGCCTTTTTCCATTCCTTTAGCAATTCCATCTTCTAATATCATCTTTCCTATTTCTGTCATATTAAAAACCTCCTTAAATTTTTTCTTGCTTTCAGCATCTCCGAATTTTTCTAATAATGCATACAACATTGTAAGGCACTTTAATTTACTATCACTTATATTTATCTTATCTGCTAATTCTATACTTCTTATAGTTCTTTCTCTTCTGGTTAGTTTTCCCTTCATTAATGGTATAAAAGTTAAACCTAATATCTCTTCATTTGTAAGTTCCTCATTATTATCAATTTTGTTTTTTAAATAATTATATTTTTCATCACCATCTATATTATTCATGTAATAGGCTTCTATATTATATTTGATACTTCCTGCATCTATATAGTTTTCTGCCTTTTTAATATCTGAAGAATATACTACTACTGTTCTTATTTTTCTATTCCCTTTATAATGCAAAGATGCATCATAAAACATAAATCTTCTTATATCCTCTTGCCTACTTGTTGTTTGGAATTCGAAATGAAGATAATTACCATCTTCTGTATGGAAAGTATAATCCATAAAGTTTGTATTTATTTTTATATCTTTTAGCTCCGTTTGTGCCGGTGCTATTATCTTAGTATTTATTCCAAAAAAATCAACTGCATTTTGTTGAAAAAAATCCATAGCACTTTTAAGCACTGAATCTTCAATCTTCTCATAATCCATATCTGTTCCTCCTTAATTATATCATAATATTACCTGTTTATAGTATTGATATAATTTTGGATTTTATGCGAACATTTGTTCTTGAAATTAACAATAATAAAAAAACGCCAACTACTTCTTTATATAATCTTTTAGGTGCCACCCGCCTGGCAAAAATATAATGGATAAGCACTAAATGCCTATCCATTCATAATGACTTAAATCTTTTTAAAAAGCTGTATCACTTCCAACATAGCATGCTATTCCATTATCTAAATATAAATCTTGAAGCTTGCTCATTTTTTCCTCATCTGTTGCTTCTTCTTTACTGTAACCATAATTTTTACCAAGCTGATTCCATTTTGAATCTCCCATTCTATGAAATGGTAAAAGATTAATTTCGAAAATTCCTAGCTTTTTCATGAAACTTACTGTCTCTATAGCATTCTCCTGCGTATCATTAAAATCATGAATTACAGGCATTCGAAGCACTAATCTTCCTGCCCAACCTGAATTAACAAGGGCCTCTATATTCTTAAGTATTAAATCATTATAAACACCTGTTTTCTCTTTATGCTTATCTCTATTCATATGCTTTACATCTATAAAAGCAAAATCTATATATTTCATAGTTTCCAAAAATGTATTAGTATCTATGAAAGCTGATGTTTCAATAGCCGTGTGAATATATGATTCTTTGCATTTTTTTAAAGTTGCTATTAAAAATTCGTTTTGGCAGAGGGGATCACCTCCACTAAAAGTAACCCCACCATTACTCCCCCAAAATTGTCTATCTCTATTTAAAATTTTTAATAAATCTGTTACCGTATAATGCTTGCCACAAACTCTTAATGCTTCGTTATAGCATACCTTAGCACATTCAAAAGTAGTACATTCTCTACATACTTCCCAGTTTAATATTAACTTCTGCTGCTCATCAAAACTAATGGCCTTGTTATTACAAGCTTCTTCGCATCTAATGCAGCCCTTTTCATGTTTGCATTTTGTTTGTGAAAACATGATCTTTTCCTTATTAGTCCAACCTTCAGGATTAGCACACCACTCACACTTTAAAGTGCACCCACTCATAAAACAAGTTGTTCTGCACCCAGGACCATCATGTACGCAGTAACTTTGTATATCAAAAATAATTCCTTTATTCTCCTCCATAATAGTTACCCCGACTTTCAATACGTAATTTGAATTCTATTTATTTACTTTGTAACCTTCGCAAGTTACTGCATTTAACTCTCCATAAGTCCAAGATTGTTTTTTTAATCCGGTGCATGTTCCAATATTATCTTTATTAGGATTTTTAAAGCTTAAGCAGTTGTTACATTTACTAACCTCGTTGAAATTTTCACAAACTTGCGCATCTATAAATACCATTTGATTTGATAATCTACAAATACCCTTTGCTACATCAATTGGCGAAAAATTTATACAATCATTATGCTTCATACTCTCATTTTCCATTTTAATTAAACCCCCTCGTATTCAGTTCTTGCAATAACTTCATCTTGTATAGGCTTACCTATTTCACACCAGTATTGTGTAAATCCAGCAACACGTACCATTAAGTCTCTATAATTTTCAGGGTTTCCCTGTGCATCTTTTAAGACCTTAGAATCTACAATGTTATACTGAATATGGTATCCACCTTCTCTCATATAAGAACGAGTTAGGTCAAGAAGCTTCTTTGATCCTTCAATACCTTTTATAGCACTTGGATGAACTTTAAGATTCATCTGGGAATTTTGGGACATACTATGATCCCAAACTGTAGCCGATTTAAATAATGCATAAGGACCATTTTTATCTGTTCCAGGGTATGCGGACATAGAACCATCTGCATAGGTTGTACCAGCTAAACGACCATCTGGAGTGGCCAAGGTCGCTGCTCCTTGTGCACCATGAGTTGAAACAGAAATTTGGCAAGCGTACATTTTTTTCGCATATAAGGACTGATAATCATGGGTCATATTACAGAACCATTCTTCATAATCTTTTAATATATTATCAACAAAATCATCATCGTTCCCATATTTAGGAGCAAGCAGACAATCTCCATACATATTATCATATTTAGTATTTATATCTTTTTTCTCTTGATCTGTAAGTGAATAACTACCCACCTCACTAGCTGTTTTAAACCCAAAGTTATCAATCATTGCTTCTGTCATTTCTTCAATAGTATATTTTTTCTCTTCATATACAAGCTTTTTCAATGCTGCTAAACTATTTACACAATTAATAGTTCCACAACTTTCAATATTGTATGTTGCATTGTATTTATAACCTAAATTACCAATATGCTGTCCCTTATCCAAACAGTTAGGTTTTAACATAGAATTAAATACAGCCATGTTCTTCTTACGCCAAATATCATGCTGAATATTATTAGTTTTAGCAAGTACATCACAAGTTAATGCATAATAATCTTTAAATTGTTGTAAAAGTTCTTCATAAGTTTCAAGTTTCTTATTATGTGCAGGATATACTTGCAAGCCTATTCTATTATCTCTTCCATTTGTAAGCACAAGTTCTAAGATCTTTGGATTAGCAATAAAATGAACACCAACTGAAGTAGGTTGTCCTGCGCCCCCGGAAACACTATAAGTTTTACCGTTTAAAGTAAGATCTTTCCAACTGCAAGGTGATGTTTCAAGACATCCTCCTATTGCAACAGACCTTGCCTCCTTAATAGTCATTCCTTCTTCTCCATACTGATTCATCATGAATTCTACTGCACCACGATTATTCACCCAAGCAGGATAGCCTGTACCTGTTTTATCACATTCAATACATTTTAATAAGAATTCTTCTGGCAACTTTTCATCATATAAACAAGACAAGGTTGGCTGTGGTGTGGCACAAGTTATGCCAGCTTGAACAATTAAATATTCCAATCTATTTACGGCTGAGCTACCATCTTTCTTAAGCCCACCTAAGGTTAAATTGTTAAAGGTATTGCCTGAAAGAACCCCTCCTACAACTCCAGTGGACGCAAAACAATCTATAGTTGTGAACTTAACTCTGTGAAGTTCAAGAAGCTCTAACACTTCACTTTCAGTTGTTCTTCCTTGCTCAATGTCTTGCTGGAACCATGGATATAATATTTGACCAAGTCGTCCAAGTGACATTCCTGAAATAGCATCCTCATTAACTACTGCTATATGAATTATATACGTTAATTGAATTGCTTCTCTGAATGTACGCGGCTGTTTATGTGCAATCCATTCCAAACATTCAGCTATTTCAATATATTCTTGCTTTTGTTTTTCATCACCGCAACTTTCCACTAAAGCTCTTGCATGCTTTGCATAATTTAATATCCAGTTTTGAATTCCTTCTATAATTAGTTTAACAGATTCATAAAAATATAGACGATCCATACCTATAATCCCATCACCATCAGCATTTCCAGCTACATTTGCCTTTAATTCCTTGGCCATATCAATTAAATTATCAAACCCATACTCAAGAGGATAATAATAATTTATAACTTCTCTACCTTGTGGTAATGTAAATCCTGAATCAAACATGCAGATTAATGACTTCATAATGTTTTCTTTTATATGATAACCTGGTACCATTTGTTCATATTTGTGACCTAAGTCATCAACAGAACGTCCAACCCATTCTTTAGCAAGTGTAATTAATGCAGGTATTTCTTCCTGTCTCATTCCAAACTTACCAGCTATTGATACTACCTTACCAAAGTTATTGGTAACGTTTCCACCGCCTGTGCCAAATTTACTAAGTTCTCCTGCACTACCACTTCCGCTTTCTAATGCTGCCTTATAAAGCTCGTCTTCTTTTGCAACAAAGAAACCTTCTGAAAGCCAAGGCATGGGAAAAGAGCCCCTATAATTATTAGTTTTTTGCATAACTAACTTTTCACCTGGTATTATATTTGGTGTTAAATGTGAAAATGCACATTTAAGGGATTCTGCTCTTCTAACAACATCTACCTCTCCCTCTAGTCCATTCCATCTTCTACTATACCAATAAGGAAATTCTGTATTAGCAGATGATAGTGTGTCATAATAAATATCCCTAAGTCTCTTAGCTCTAGGACTTGGTTCCATTTTTATTTCACGACCCATCAGACCTTCTGGTGCTTTTCCACCAAATTGATTATTGATAGGTATTCCTTTTTCAGCCAAAATATCAGCTAATTTTGTTTTTATTGCCATTAAATTCTCCCCCTTTTAACGTGCTTGTTGTAAACTAATGTAATTATAAAAATAAACTATAAATTTCCTTTTAATATTCCAAAGTTAAATATATGTCTATATATGTTATAACACAATTTATCGATAAATGTAATATTCAAAAAATCTTCTATGTAGCCAAAATAAAAGATTTATTTAATGTAAAAAAGATACTATAATTAATAATGATAATATATTAATCATAACTACAAATAAAAAATACTAAAGACAAACCATTTCAACTATAAATTTACGCAAGGTTTGTCTATAATTTGAGGAGTTTATGTATGAGAAAAAAAGATATACTTGAGTTAAAAAGACGTTTAAAAAAAGAAGAATGCACCTTTACTAAAATCTGTGGCTGCTATGTTAATGGAGAAAAGCATACTATTTTAAAATTTAGAGAAAGCTTTCTAAATTTAGATGATGAAGAATACTTTAAATACTTAGAAATTGCTAAAAAAGTACTGTCTGGAACTATAGGGAATAATATTTTAGAACTTAACTTTGAAGCTAATGAAGATTTTATAAATGAAAGGCAAATTTCTCTTATGCAGCTTAAAACCAGTCAATTAAAAGATGATGCTCTTCTTGATACTTTTTATGAATTGATTATAGATAATTATGATTACACTGGCAATTTTTTAATACTCTTTTTTCATGATGTTTATGATGTTATTGCCAAAACCAAAGATAATATAAAGATAGATGAATCTGAAGAAGTATATGAATATGTGTTATGTGCAATATGTCCAGTTTCACTTTCTGATCCTGGTCTTAGATACTTTGAGAAACAAAATGAAATAAAAGCACGTATTAGAGATTGGGTAGTTGAGTCCCCAACTAATGGATTTGTGTTTCCTGCTTTTATTGATCGTAGCTCAGACGTTAACTCTATTATGTATTACACAAAAAATGCAAAGGATACACATACTGAATTAATGGAAAATGCTTTAGGGTGCCCCTCAAAACAAACTGCTACGGTGCAAAAAGAAACCTTCCAATCAATTATTAAAGATTCTTTTAGCTCTGATGAAAAGAAGGCTGATAAAATTTTTAATGACATACAAGATAACCTAAACAATATGATAGAAGAATACAACACTCTATATGAGGATACAGATTGTGATCCTATAAGCTTAACAAAAAAGGATATACAAAATCTTTTAATAGAAAGTGAAGTTCCCGAGGAAATTACTGCTAAGATTGAAAAATCCTATGTAGAAAGCTTTGGTGATGATATTCCCTTAGCAAAAAATTTAATTGACACAAAAACTCTTAAGGAAAATTCGCAAAGAAAAAAGGAAGAACGACTTTACAAACAAGTAGAAATGCTTCAAGCTAGACTTGATCAAGTTAACCAAGATAATGCTATAGATATTGAAACTCACCTGTCTACAGAAGTTAATGATGATAATGTGCTTTTGGAAGAAACTTCAGCAACTGATTTAGAAGAAACTAATCTAGAAGAAATTTTAAAAATTAATTTGGAGAAAGTTCCAGATGCATTTTCAGAAGATAATAAGGTTACCCCTCATTATGATATTATACTTCAAGTAAAACCCGAAAAAATACCTCACATAAAATCTCAAATAATTGATGGCCAAAAGTGCATAATTATTCCTATTAATGACAATGAACAAACTACGGTTAATGGCTTAGATAATTTGATTTAACTTATATAATTTAACAACATTTTGGAAAGAGCCTGCCATCTTCTATAAATGGCAGGCTCTTTCCAATCTTTTTTTTATGAATTAGAACATCAAATATTCCTCCATGTTTTATTTTTGATAATGCTTTATTCTATCTTAATTTCTATCGACCCAGCTTCCAATTAGCACTAAACCCAGTTTTAGCTTCTAAAGCTCTATCTACATCATAAAGTATTTCACTAAAAAATCTTTCTGGCACTTTTGATGGAACAATAATATTTTCCTCACTTATTTCATCATAAACATAACTTCCCCGTTCAACTGTGCTCGCCCTATAGAAAGTTAACTCATAAATAGTGGTTTCTTCATTTTCACAACCAATAGAAAGCCACTCAAAAGAAAGTTCTGCAGCAATACCTATTTTTTCATCTTCTTTATAGAACTGATAGTATCCCCCACCATCTTGCACGGAACCTCTATACCATCCCATTTTACTAAGCTTACCTACCAATGAAAGTCCATTAATTTTTACACCTGCAAAACGTTCTATATGCTTCATTTCTTTCTCTTTTTCATTTACCTTATAAACCTCTCTGCGTAGCTGAAGGAAAGGTTGTACTATTTCATAATCTTCAAATTGCTGAATCCAAGTATTTAATGTGTCTTTGTCCATTTCCAAAGGATGTACAAGTCCTATAAGATAATCTTCCAGAAGTTCATATTCTTCTTCATCCTTCCTATTAAAGCTGCCATCTTCCATGTATCTAAAAGTGTCCTTTAATTCTCCTTTACCATATACTCCCCACACTAATCCAAGAGAAAACTTATGCATAATAGGATTTTTTACAAATAAGTTTTCCCAATCTTTTTTCTTCCAGATTCTACTTACGGAAAGTGCCATTTCCAATCTTAAAGTTTGAGTAGAAACTACAGTTTTAATTTGCTTTTTAAGATTTTTAAATTCTTTTGATGCTTCTTTAGCTTTTAACTCATCATCAGATTTATTTGGTTTTGGTAAAGTTTTAATTATCTTTCCATTATTATCTATGATTTTTAAAGAGAAATCCAAATCTAAAATTGCTGTAAAACTTCTACTTCCAAAGTCAAATATCCTTTCTCCCCTTTTATTAAAATCTAAATCTGGTACTATTTTATCTTCCAGTTCTTCCTCTGTTAAATTAAGCATTTGAGCCCCAAAAATAAACGCTTCCTCTGCCGCTTTTTTAATCTGTTTATGCTTAAATTTCCTTGCTATTGTATCTATTATTATTAAGCACTCATCACTTCCATTTAATGACAAAGCTTTTATGGCATCGCATGCAATAGCTCCTCTTGAATTCTTAGACCATATATCTATTTGAGTCTTCAATGCATTAACAACATTAAAGCCCCCTACTGCTGAAATTAAAGATAATATCCACTTCTGCTTTGTATCTGCATCGTTATTGATCCAAAGGTTTAAAAATTCATTTCCAAGTTGATCTAAATCATGCACATTACATTTTTCAATGACCTTTTCTGCTACTTTATTTCTTTCCACAATATTTTCTAAAGAGTATTTACTTATCAAATAAATTATTACATCTTTTGATATTAAGTTTCCATCCTCATACCTTATATCTTGAAGCATACTTACTGGAATCCAGTTTGGAGCAGTATAGGTGGTTTTTTTCAACCTTTCAGTACAATACTTACTTATACTTTCCGCAGTTTCAAGTGTTTCATTATCTAAATAATCTGCATTTATAATATTTAATAGTAACACTTTAACATTTTCTTTCTTTTCTAAGTCTGCAAACTTTTGAAGTTCTTTAGCCGAATCTCTCATGTCAAAGTTTATAAGTATCCTAGCAACAGCTTCTCTAACTGCTAACTTTTTACTCTTTAACTCACTTAATACTTCTTTTTTACAGCCCTGATAAGAACTAAGAAGAATTACCATCTTGTCTCGTATAACTTTGGAACTATCTGATAAACATTTAATAAGAATAGAAGCATACTTTTCATTATTTACATTAAATAGTTTTTCAAACACTATTTCTTTAACATTGATATTTAATGTGTCTATATTATTTATAAGCTCTGTATTTTCCTCTAAACACAACTTACTTAAGTATTCTATAACCTTTGATTGACTTCTAAAATTATATGCATTTAGCGCCCTATCTGCTGTTAAAATCAAATGTTTTTCACTTATATCTTTAGTTGTAAGTTCTTTAGCAAAACTTATATAACTCATAGACTGACTTTCTATTATTTTATCTATAATAGAAGCTGATAAAGAATATTTTTCAGCTTTAAGTACAAACTCTAAAAATCTATATATAATGTCCCTAGTTTCATATGTAAAATAAATTAATTTAAAACAAAAACCATTATAAGCCCCTAAATGTCCTCCATCTGCTACGCCTAAAGCTTTGGCAGCATATTCATTTATACAATCTTCATTTTTTCCTTCTAACACATATTGTAAAACCTTAGATTTTTCTAATTGTGATACCATATCAGAATCTCTAGAAACATCTATATAACCTCTTAAAAATTTTCCAATATATTGCTTGGTTCTTTTTAAATCCACATCTTCTTTTGAATAATTATAAATAAAAGAAGCAAGTGTAAGCCTTTCCACGTCTTCAATATTACTTTTATTAATAACCTCTAGACTTTCTCTGAAAACTAATGGTATTTCTCTTATCCTTTCATTTATCTCTTTAAGTACTTTCTTATTTTCATCTCTAATATATAAGTTTATCAATCTAATCACATATAGTCTCTTATCAATGTTAAAGGCCTCTACCATATCATAAATATTAACCTCAGCATCATGTGTACCAATAAATCTTACCCATTCATCAAATATAATTCTCCTGTTACTACTGTTATTGACTATATTTGTAATAACATCTGCAAATTCTTCATTTTTACTGTTAGCATAGTATAAAAATTGAACTAAGGCTATCTGTTTATTTTTTAATTGTTTATTTACATTTTCAATATTGTTAAGATACACTTTTATAAATTTTTCTCCATCTTCAGGTAGATCACAAGAATTTTTAACCGCTATAATAGCTACCACTAATTTTACAAAAGTATCCTCTGATATTGTAAAAGCTTTTGAGAGTATTAACTTATCTTCATTTATTAATTCTTCAGAAGCTGTAATTATTTGACTCACATAATCTAAACAAAATGAATGACTTGAATAATCTTTTATAATCCAAACTAAAAATCTTTCTTTGTTATCCATGTATTTTAAATAATCTAAAATTTTACCAACAGAATAAAATCTATTATATAACATTTTGAAAAAACCTTCCTGACCTATAGCAAAAAATATATTCAAAATCCTTTTAAAAACATCTTCTTTATCCATAAATTCATCTAATAATTCCCATAATTTTTCTCTGATATTGTAATGACTTCTAAGGGATTTTTCTATATTATACTTATGAGTTTTACTGAAATCTAATAAACCACCATTTTCAATATAGTCTTTAATTTCCCTTACCTCTTCATCTTTTAATGTACAATTGCAAAGATTAACTTGCAGTATATTTAATAGTTCATCCATATATTTCCCTCCTTATTTTTATCCGATCATTATCCGCTTCAATATTCACATACCTAAAGTTGTTCAAATTAAAACTCCCCTCAATTGAATAATTATTTTATTTTATTCAACATAAAAATTTTTATGGAAATCTTTTATTTTCTCAATTTCAAAATATTCATCAAAGTCTTTTATTTCTTTTGTTTTATAAAGTTCATTTATAGCTTCAATAAAAGCTTTAAGATTTGGAGCAATAACATTTCTATCATTATCTGCATGCCAAAACTCAATTAATTGGCCCTTTTGCCCTGTAAAAATTCCACTTATATCATAACAAATATGGTCTCCACCACCATTGTTGAATATTGGTATCCAATTTTCATTCCACCAATTATCAACATCAAAATCCAACCCAATCATTGAGGTTAACTCTTTGGCTGAATCCAATGCATCTTCTAATGACATAAACATGGAATTATTCACAAAGGAATCATAGCAATCATCACTTTGTCCATTTTTCCATTGATAAAGTTTCTTTAAGTCATCAGGTATAGTAAAATTAAACTTTTCTTCTAAACTCCTAATTTCACTTTCTTTCAACGGATTATTAAGATTCGAGTAAAAACCAGCTCTTACCTTTATTAAATTAGAATCTAATGTCTCTAATATCTTCTCCATATTGCTTCAACTCCTCTTTTTTAGTTAATTGTAAAAAATATATTAATATCCCTCTGCCAATTCAAACATTTACTAATCTATCTCGTCCTTCCATAGCTCCATAAATGGCTTAAAGGGGTCTTCAATTTCACTTTCATTTTTGTATAAGGGCCATAAAACATAATATACAATTTCATATCTGCATGCCATTTGATATAATGGTTCTCTAAATAATACAGCATTACTTTCTGCCCCTACAATCTCATCCATATAATTATGCATTAACTCATACACTCCAATATCAAGATCAAATTCACTATATTCATCTGTTACCTTCTTTGGACAAGTACCTTCTATAACTTGAATTTTAGGTGGATTATTTATAAATTTATAAAAATATTCATCATCTAAAGATTTTGCCATCTCTATTACGTTATAAAGAAACTCTTTAGCAATACTTTCAATATTATCTTTTGAAGTTATTTTAGGTTTTCTAACAACAAAATACCAATCACTACCATCATAATCCTCAGAAGTTGCTTCATATATTTCTAAAACTCTTTTTAAAATTTCATCACCTTTATTTATCCCCTTAAAAACCTTGTTAAGTCCAGTTCCATTTGGTCTAAACATACTGAAAAAACCTTCTGGAACTTTTCTTAATGAATCATTTTCTTCTAAAATTTCTTCCCAAATATTTATAAATTCTTCATCTTTAATAAGAGATTTCCAATATTCTATTACTTCTAATTCATTCATTTTAACTCCTAACCTCTTTAATCTAACAAATTAATTTTAACGACATTCCTGATACCTAACAATTATGTGTAACTTCTAACTTCTTGTCCATAATCTTCTCACTTTCTTTCATAAAATCTAACTTTTATTTCCTTAATCTACCCTGCAAGGCTGCCAGCCTCAATATTTTTATTCTCATCAATAAATATGCTAATACAATGATATGCAAAATAATCAGGTGAACAACACAAATACATATCAATAGTTGGTTTATCCCAGCTATTTTCAAAATTAATATTAAGTCCATCTATATAAAGACTCTTACAAAAATCTTCTTCTGAAATTGGCATAAAAACCTTTTGACCGTCCTCCATGATATAACATTCCTGTTCTTCGTCTTCTGCTTGCGCGGCACTAGATGCCCAGTCATCAGCAAGAGAAACCATGTCATCATCAATCAAAGCCTTTTCAATACTAGTACGATTTTCTCCAATCCATTGTAACTGCTTTTCAATGTCTACTAAATGTTCAGATAGGATTTCTAGTTCCTTTCCCTTTGCTTCATCAAAAAAATCCACAGAAAAATTAACATTCTCTTTATTCCAAAGATTACATTTTGCTTCAAAAGTAAATACATCACTTTTCTTAAAATCTCTAATATTCATTACCATACTCTCCATATTATTTTTCTTCCTTCCACTTTTCATTAGTTCCTATTTTTGATGATGCTAATTTATTTATTTGATAAAGAATTTCACTAAAGAATCTTTTAGGAAGTGCATCTGGTGATACACCATTCTGCTCATATATTTTATTTGTATAATCGTATTTTGAGACAGTTCCTTCTTTATAAAAAATCAAATCATATACTGTTACTTCTTCATTTTCATAGCCTACACCTACACCACTAAAGTTTAACTCCACATCTATTTTAAAAGTACTATCTTCCCTGCAAAAAGTATAATAACAACCGCCATCTTCAATTGATCCTCGACTCCATCCAAAACCAGTTAACTTACCTAATAAAGATAAACCATTTAACATGATTCCTCCAAAACGTTCTACCTTTTTATTAGTTTTTTCTTCCTCAGTAACAGTAAATATTTCCCTATTTAACTGTTCAAGCGGTTGTTTAATTTCATAGCTTTCAAACTGTTCTTTCCATAGGCATATATCATCACTACCTAACTCTATTGGATGAACAATTCCTATTATCATTCCATCCTTTAACTCATATTCATCTTCATCTTTAGTACTAAAACTGCCATCCTCCATATATCTAAAGCTATCAGTTAAAATATTATCTTCATACCCACCCCATACAAGACCTATAGCAAATTGATTCATAATAGGGTTTTGAGCAAACAACTTCACCCATGCTTCTTTTGTCCATTTTCTATTACTAGATAGTGCCATTTCTAAACGGATAGCTTGTATATTTACTACTGTTTTGAGCTTCTTCTTTAGATTCTTAAATTCTAAAAAAGCTTCTGTAGCCTTATCTTCATCATCCTTTTTACCTGGAGCTGGAAGGCTTTTAAACTTTTTACCGCTTTCATCTTGTACTTCTAATATAAGTTCTAGTGTAAGTGTTACAATAAACTTTCTATCACCATAATCAAAAACCCGTTCCCCTTTTATGTCAAAACCTAGGTCTGGAACTATTCTATCTGAAAGGTCCTCCATATCTATACCCATTTGCTTTGCAGCAAATTCAAGTGCTGCACTTGCAGCATTTTTCACCTGCTTAAATTTAAACTTTCTTGATATATTGTCCACTATTATTAAGGCTTCATTACTTCCATTAAGAGCAAGAGCCTTTACTGCCTCACTAGCTATAGCCCCTCTTGAGTTTTGTGGCCACTCTTCTATATTCTTTTTTAGTGTGCTAATTACATCATAATCTCCATAAACAGATGCAAAAGGAAGTACCCATTTTTTCTTGCTCTCCGCACCACAGTCAAGCCATCTTTCAAGAACTTCTAAAGCAAGTTTTGATAAATCTCTTCTATCTAAAAGTTCACTTACCATTTTTGCTTCGCTACTTAATCCTATTTCAATACAGGAAGAATAACATATAAGCATATATTTTATAATTTCATTCTCTGCAATTTTTTCACTATCCCTACGTCTTACCTTTGATAGCGTATCGCAATCTAACCACTTCAACCCTGCTGCTTTATTACCCTTTAAAGCTTTTCTGCAGTACTCTAGAATATCTAGTTTCTCATTATTTTCTTCCAAATCACTTTCCACATTTAAAGCTTCTCTTAAAAGTGCTTTTATTTTTTCAGTTTTTTCTACTTCTAAAGCTTTATTTAAGGCTTCAATGACTTTTTCATTACTGCTTTTGGAAAGTATTTTTACTGCTGATTCTCTAACTACTTGTTTTTTAGCCTTCAAACTTTCTATGACCATTTCATGATTTTTTTCACTTAAAGTTAAAAGTTCTATAGCCTTTTCTCGTACACTCTTTGAAGAATCCGCCAAATACTCAATAATAACTTTTGCAACTTTAGACTCATCACAATTCTTATACAATATTTCTAAAAGACCTGCTCTAGTTTCAGCCAGGCAATAAGGTATATTTTTTATCAGCTGCTCTTCATCCTTTTCAATTAGTTTTTCAATAATATTTGTTGATTGATCACGTACTGTTTGTCTAACATAATTGCCAAAAGCATATGTGCCTAGGAAAGATGTATAATTCATTATTGAAGCTCCATAACTATCCATTAATTCTATAAAAGAATCTAAGTCTTCATCTCCAATTTTTATGCCCTTGAATTTTTTATAATCATCATATACGTATGTTAATATATCTGGATTTCCTATAGCAATGAATATTTTCATAGCTTTTTCAAACATGGGAGACATATCTTTTAGCCAGAACATAACTTTACAAAAATTACGCTTACTGTTATATAGATATATTTCTTTTTTTCCTAATAATCCTTGCAAAGTTTGACTTATATTATCAAGAGAAGTATTACCTCTTAAATATTCAATAAAATTTTCATAAATATCTCTTTTAACATTTAATTCATCCATAGCTATAGAAAATTCATGAATAAACACATCTTCCACTTCACATGCAAATTCTAAACCTTCTCCTTTTTGAAAGAGAAGTGAAACCATATAAGCTTTATCAATACCACTACACATTGTAATTGCTTTTTTAAACTCTTCTTTGTTTTCCTTCAGCTCTTCTTTTAACTCTTTTTCAAACCTATAAGCATTGTATCGAACATTTCTATTACCCATCCATGCAATATATAATTCTTTTTTTATTTCAAGTTTTTCCATAAGTTTTATAATCTTATTATATCTATTATATTTAAGATAGGAATGCACGCCATTAAAGGATTTTTCATAATCCAATAATATAGCAAATTTAATAAATCTATTTGCCATATCTGATTCATTAGATATGGTAGAGGTAGTCCCTATAAGGAATTTTAAAACATATGTATCAATATTTAAAACTAAACTGTTATTATTTTTTAATAGTTCTATTATTTCTTCTAAATTTGAAGTTTCACCTTTTAAATATTTGGCCAAAGCTTCTACATCCTCGCAAGATATCTTCTTGCTAAACAAAACTTCTATTGAATCAATCATATCTTCTTCTAGAAAGCTACAGAGTTTTTGATCCTTATCTTTTCCCTTTTGAACCAAATAAGTTGCTATAATTGTTTGTTCATTTATTTTGCTAATATCAAAAGCTTCTTTAAATGCATCTTTATGTTCCTCATAAATACTATCATAAAACTTAATAAATCCACGGTCTAAATCATTTTCTTGCCGGGTACTGCAGCTTGCATAATATGCTATGACAAAGGAAGGACTTAAATTATATTTTAAAAATTTTCTAAAATATTCATCTCCATAATAATAGGTTGTCTTATCTATTATTGAAAATACAGATGTTTTTCCCATTTGAAATAATATCTTAATATATTTAGACCAATAATCATAGGCTTTATGTTTATCTAAGGATCTATATGTACTCACCATTTGTTCTACTAAATCAGCTTTTAAATTGTCCATATCCATATTAGGGAGATTTTCAAAAAACTCCTGTTCTCCTAAGCTTCCTTCTATATATGCTTCAAAACTAACAATAACTTCAGCAGCTAGTCCAAGTTCTACTAACACATTGCTTATTCTCTCTATTAAGTGATTTTGTAATCCCATTTCGCTATCTCCTTCATTTGTTTTTCTAATAATATTTCTATCTATATTCTTGTCTCAAAACGTGTGTTTCCAAATCAGCAAGCCTTGTTGGAATAGGTATTCTACTATCTTGAGATAATAAATTCATAATTATTTCATAACAACTATTTAAATCTATATTATTACCACAAGAAATAAATATAGGCTTTACACTTTTGCTAGTTCTTACAGCTCTTCCATAAACCTTATTCTTTACAACTATATCCGTATATGCCCCTACTTCATTTTCCGGCATAATGAAATCTACTTTATCTATTTTAAAGTAAGTTTTTCCTACTCCAATAGTAGGCCTGCTTAAAAATAAGCCTGCATGTGCTGCTATTCCCATATTGTTATGGTGAAGATATCCATTACCATCAAATATAAAAATATCTGGCTCAACTGTAATTTTTTCTACTGCCTCTAGTATTAAGGGTAATTCTCTAAAAGCTAAAAATCCAGCAATATATGGTACTTCTATCTTTCCAACGCTTTGAACCTTTTCTAATACCTTCTTAGTTTGAAAATCAATAATTACTATACTACAAGCACCAATGGTTTCATTGTTTTTTTCCCAATAAGCAATATCTATCCCTGCACAAACTTTTATATTTTCTAAATCTATTTTATTTGTAATATTAATTTTTTCTTTTAAATTGTTTTGTATATTTAAAAATTCTTCTTCTGTCTTTTGATTAAAATCATGAACATAATTTACTTTCAATCTAAACACCACCCTTTTTCATTCTCCTTAATATCTATTGTATTAGCAACAATCCCAATTATATAAAATTTTAGTAAAATCTAATTTTTTCAGATCTTCTTCATTTATAAAAAAGTTTCCAACTCCACTATCTCCAAACATTAAACCACATTCCTTTTCACAGTCAAGTTGAAGCAATAATGTATCAAATGTTCTTATATTTTCATCCTCTCTAGGATCACCTTGAGTAAAGGTAGGATATGCTCCTATTTTGCATCCATCAGCATCTAGTTTCTCAATGTAATCATCAATTTCTTCTTCTGTTAAACTAATATTATTATACATATTATCGAATCTATAATCACTCCAAGATACAGGCATATATTCTAATGAAAAATTCATTTTACCTTCTTCACTAAAAGGCATGTACCAATCATCTTCTAATTCTCCTAAAAATGAAAAGTCTTTTATTAGATTTTCTTCGTTTTTTACAACATCTGGTATATAAATTACTCTAAATGTATCTTGTATGCACGGATCATCAAAATCAAGACCATATACATCATTAGCCAATATAAAAAATTGTAATATACCTCTTGATGGAAAAGGATCTAAATGTGGAGTTTCCTCAAAATTTATCTGAGCTAACAATCTTAAATATTCTCCCTTTGATGTTTTAGGATATTCTATGCCAATCTCTAAATAAGGATTTCCTCCTAATTTACTTTCCCAAGGCATAGTTTTTTGCTCTTGTAATTTAATTTTTATATATGGTTTTATAGTTTTTTCTATTTCACCTCTAAATTTTTCTAAGCTTTTAGGTAATTCTATTATTGATTTTTTCATTAGTATCTCTCCATTCTTATTAAATTAATGCCACCAAAACAACCTTTCTAGGCTGAGCAACTGCCACTTATAGAAGATGGCAGACTTGAAGCTTCCAAAATGTTGTTAAATAATTTTTTCTTAGACTATTCATCATCATTTTCACAAAATTCCCATGACAATGATCCATCAATATACCTAGCAGGACTCGCCATAAATTCGCTCCATGTAATCCCTGGAATAAAACCAAACTTTTCATGTTCCATATCTAAGCAGGCAAAACTTTTATGTTCTGGTATCCAGGACATTGCTCCTATATTGTCATAACCATCTACATTGTGTAATAGATCAACAAAGGTCATATTATTCCATTTAAATACTCTTACCTCATCAAGATTATAAAATTCAATATACTCTGTCCACTCAGATTCTTCTAAATCTATTTTCCTATTTTCAGAGCTTAAAAATTCAATAACTTCATTAGGTAATTCATAGTTTTTCAACCTCTGTTCACACCATTCATGCTGGTGCCATTCTTTTGGTTCATAACTTTTAATAATCTCTAATATTTCCTTATCATTCTTTCCTATTGATTCATCAAGAGCCCTATGCCCCCACCTATTATTTCTGGCTTCTGCTGCTTCATTAAAAGGTCTATATCCCCATTCATCAGTTATTGATACATCTGCACCATTCTCTAATAAAAGCTTAACAATATTTATATCTCCCCCTATTACAGCCCACTGCAGTGGAGTAGGATTGCCTACAAATACCTTATCCTTACCATTGTAATTTATATCTGCTACACCTTTATCTATAATCAATTGAACTAAATCTATATCCCCTTCTTTTGCTGCTTGGCTCAGCATATTTCCAAGTTCACTAGGATCATTACATTTTTCTATTTCTTCCTTATATTTTTCCATTTTCAGAACTCCTTTTCTATTATACTCATCATCATTAATAACCACTTTACTATCTATTAAACTAAAATCTTTCTTAGCTTTTTCAAATAATACTTCAATTTCTTCTATTTTTTCCTGTTCTTTAAGCTTAATAATTTCACTTTTTATTTTTTTAAAACATTTCATACTTTCATACATTTGAGCAAAGGAAGAATTCACAAAATATCTTACAACTACTTCAGTAACCTCATGTTCAAGTTCATATACTTCTCCTGTTGATTTATGTATAGCTATTAAATTACCTGTGTCACAATTTTGTGCAACAACATAATAATCTCTAAACTTCAAATTCATTCTTTTTAATTTTTGTATTACATAAAAAATTCTTTGTTTCTTGTGGAAGCTTTAAATCTTCAATAATGTCTTTCATAAGTTGTTTCCTCTCCTTAATATCTAGTGTATTAGCAACTTTCTATAATAAACTTCAAGCTATTATCTCTCATATTTATAAAGAAAAATCCAATTCCAGCATCACCAAAGTTAAGTTCAAATGGAAGAGTAGTAGCATCTAATTGTAATAATAACTTCCATGCATCCTCTTCTGGAAGATCATCACAACTTAAGAAAAGAGGCGTTCCCCCTATTTTATTTCCGTCTAATATTTCATCATAATCTTCTGGACTCTCTTCAAAAACAAGTTCATCATCTTTAAAATAAGGACCTTGATGAACAAAATTATAATCTTCTTCTTTAGTAAGGTTAACTGTAAATTCACAACCTTCTGCAACTAAAAATGACCTGTTCTTCTTCTCTACCATTCTATAAATTGTTGGACCTTTAGCTATCTCTTTTGTAACTATTTTTGTATTTGATGGCTGATATATAACAACATAATTATTCCATTCTTTTGAAACAAATAAATAAGCCATTTTAAGTTTATTCTCACCAAAAATTTCAGGGTAAAGCTCTATTTGACAGATGAATCTCATTGGTTTACCATTTTCCTCATCAATAGGCCATTGAACTTTATCTATCCATACTGGTTGTCCTCCAAATTTTGTTATTGGAACCTCTACTTTTTTCTTTTCTTCAATAAAATCTATTGTGTATTTGTTAATCATATATTTTCCTCCTATAAATCAAACTCACCCTCATAATTACTAGGATGAATTACTTTAAATCCATCTCCATTATCGATAGCTACTACACCAACTTCATAAATATTATTGTTCAAAAAATCTTCATTTCTTAAAATATTTAAAACCTCATTTACATATTTTTTAGGATTTTCACAACTTAGAAAAATAATAATAGAATTTGTTCCATCTGATGAATAGTCATATCCATCATCTTCTACAGCTCCTTTTGTTAACTCTTCAATTTTATTTGGTATTATATATCTTAAATCTAAGTCTGGATTATTCATTTTTGATGGATCTAATTTTATCCCAATACTTGCCATGGAATTTCCTCCTTTAGATTTATATATTATTTTAATAAATTGAATACTTTTTTTACTTTTTTTTCATATCTCATAATATTTTTTAAACCACTCCTCAAATGTAGATTCATATACCACTTGCATACCATCATCCGAATTCATGTTGAAAACATGTCCCTAAATTCTCCTGTAAGTTTATAATTATATCAATATAAAAATTACCAGTCCCATCCGGTAAAGTTTGAATTAGCTTATGTTAATCTTCTTCAAAATCTTTTTCAAATAAATATTCTAAATACTCTTTATTATTTCTTCGCTCCTCATATGGATACCTTGCATAAAAACATAATTTCTAAAAGGCATCACACCCAACATAATCTTTTAATTCTTCAAATTTAAATCCTTTTAATTTATGCTTTTTAATTAGTTTTTTCACTTTTTCATTTACAATAGGTAACCATGTCCAATTGTTAAATTGAAAAATATCAGAACCATCATAATCATCAGCCTTAAAAGCTAAGCCATCTTTTAAGGAATCTAGAACATCACTATTGTGTCTATCACATTTTTCACATTTATCAATAATATTCCCAGCACTATCACATAAAAACCCGCATCTTCCCTTGATTCTCAATAACTTATAGCTACTTCCATCATGTCCAGTATCATGTCCTTTTCCATCTTTCCACTCCAGGGGTTCCACATCTTCTAATATATATCCAGTAATATTATTCTCTTTTAAAAGTTCAACAACTGCTGGGCTTATTATAAATCCACTTATATCGAAATAAATATCTACAATTCTCTTCCCATAAAAAATAACAGGATGTGGAGATTCATATGTACAATGAATTCCTCCACAAAGCTCACAAACAAATTTTTCATACTTTACGTTAGCGTTCCAGAATAGCTTTGCTTGATTATTATATGTATTACTCATAATATAAAATTTCTCATTACAAATCATATTTATTTCTCTTCCTTCCACTTGTCATTAATCCCTATTTTTGATGCTATTGCTTTATTTATTTGATAGAGAATTTCACTGAAAAATCTATTTGGTATTTCTGATGGCTTTATAATGTGCTGCTCCTTTATGGTGTCGTATATATAACTACCTCTTTTTACAGTTCCTTTTTTATAAAAAATCAAGTCATATACTGTTACTTCATCATTTTCAAACCCTATGCTTAAACCACTAAAACTTAGTTCAACTCCAATTTGAAGTTTATCATCTTCCTTATAAAAATTATAATAACCAGCACCATCTTGAATTGATCCTCTACTCCATTCAAAACCAGTTAATTTTCCTAGTAAAGATAAACCATTTAACATGGTTCCACCAAAGCGTTCTACAGTATTCATTGTTTTTTCTTTTTCACTAAGCTCAAACACTTCTCTACTAAGTTGCTCAAAAGGTTGCTTTACTTCATAATTTTCAAGCTGCTCTTTCCATAATTCCATATCTTCTTTACTTAATTCTACTGGATGGATAAGTCCTATTAACGCTCCATCTTCTATGTTATATTCATCTTCATCCTTCGTATTAAAAGTTCCATCTTCCATATATCTGAAACTATCCACCAATACATTTTCTTTATAAACTCCCCATACAAGACCTATAGCAAATTGATTCATAATAGGGTTTCGAGCAAAGAGCTTTACCCATGCTTCTTTTGTCCATTTTCTATTACTAGATAGTGCCATTTCTAAACGGATAGCTTGTATATTCGCTACTGTTTTGAGCTTCTTCTTTAGGTTCTTAAATTCTAATGAAGCTGCTGTTGCCTTATCTTCATCATCCCTTTTACCTGGAGCTGGAAGGCTTTTAAACTTTTTGCCACTTTCATCTTGTACTTCTAATATAAGCTCTGGAGTAAGTGTTACAATAAACTTTCTATCACCATAATCAAAAACTCTTTCACATTTTACATCAAAACTTAAGTCTGGAACTACTCTATCTGAAAGTTCCTCCATGTCTATACCCATTTGCTGCGCAGCAAATTTAAGTGCTGCACTTGCGGCATTTTTCACCTGCTTAAATTTAAACTTTCTTGATATATTATCTATTATTATAAGTGCTTCACTACTTCCATTAAGTGCAAGAGCCTTTACTGCATCACTAGCTATAGCACCTCTTGAGTTTTTCGACCATTCTTCTATATTCTTTTTGAATATACTAATTACATCATACTCTCCATAAATAGCTGTAAAAGAAAGCACCCATTTTTTCTTACTTTCCGCACCACAGCTAAGCCATCTTTCAAGAACTTCTAAAGCAAGTTTTGCTAAATCTTTTGTATCTAAAAGCTCACTTACCTTTTTTGCTTCACTATTTAAGGCTATTTCTATATAAGGGGAATAACATAAAAACATATATTTTATAATCTCATCCTCTGCAAATTTGTCACTATCCTTAAACCTTACCTTTGGCAAGCTATCACACTCTAACCATTTTAATCCCGCTGCGTTGTTGCCCTTTAAAGCTTTTTTGCAGTACTCTAAAATATCTAGCTTCTCATTTGTTTCTTCTAAATCACTTTCCACATTTAAAATTTTTCTTAAAAGTGCTTTTATTTTTTCAGTTTTTTCTACTTCTAATGCCACATTTAATGCTTGAATTACTTTTTTATTACTGCTTTTCAAAAGTATTCTTACTGCTGATTCTCTAACTACTTGTTTTTTAGCCTTTAAACTGGGGATTACATATTCATGACATTCTTTGCAAGGAGTTAATATCTCTATCACTTTTTCTCTTACAACCTTTGAAGAATCTCCCAAATATTCTATAAGTACTTTCCCATTTTTTTCTTTATTAAACTTAAATATTTTTTCTAAAAAATATGTTCTTATATCAACATTACATAATTTTATAGCTTTTATAAAGTTATCTTCATCTTCAGATATAAGCTTTGTTATAAAATTTTGAGCTTCCATTCTAAACTTAGTTTGCCGAGCAACATAACTACCTAATAATGAAATATAGTTATTTATTGAAGCTCCATAACTCTTTAAAAATTTAATAAAAGAAGCTAAGTTGTTTTTGTCTTTTCCTTTAAAATTATCATGTATTTTTCCTAATATATCTGGATTTCCTATTGCAATAAAAGTTTTCATTCCTCTTTCAAACATTGGTGATGCATCTTTTAGCCAAAATAAAATCTCAGCATAATCATGATAATATATGTAGTGTTCTGTTTTGCCGAGTAACCCTTCTAAGATATCTTTTACACTTTCAAAATCACATTTTCCTCTCAAATAGTAAATAAACTTCTCATAAACATTTTTTTCTATATGTAGCCTATCCATAAATAATGAAAACTCATTAATAAACGCATCCTCTACTTCATTTATATATTCCGCTCCTTCACCCTGTTTCAAAAGTAAGGAAATCATGTAAGCTTTATTAATGCCGTTGCACAGCTTCATTGCTTTTATAAACTCTTCCTTATTGGAATCTAACCCTTGTTTTAAATCCTTACTATATCCCTGACTATGGCTAGAAGTTTTACCCGCCATCCAAGCAATATATAACACTCTATTAACATTAATCTTATCTATAAGTTTGTTTATTTTATTATATCTTTGAACTGTAAGATAACTATTTAAAGTATTAAAGGCTTTTTCCGGTTCAATAGTTATACTAAATTTAAGAAATCTCCCTGCTATTTCTGATTGATTAACTATATTGTAACTTACAGCCATTAAAATCTTTAAAAGCCAACTATCTATATTTAAGTGTACTTTTCTACTTCTTAAATCTTCTACTAATTCATCTAAATCTAACTTATCCTCCCTTATATATTTACAAATTCCCTCTTTATCATAATCAATCAATTTTTCATCAAATAAAGTAAAAATAATTTCTGGATATATCAAGAATTGATTAAGCCAATTACAAAGCTCTTTTTTCTTATCTTGTTTTTTATAAACTTCATAGGAGGCTATAATAACTTGTTCCATTACATTACTAATATCAAAAGCTTCTTCAAATTCACTTTCATATTTTTCATGAATTCCATCAAAAAAATTAATAAAGGTAATACTTAAGTTATTTTCACTTTGTACAATATGCTTCGCATAATATGCTATTACAAAGGCAGGTTTTACTTTGTATTTTAATAACTTCCTACAAAAATCTCCTTTATAATAACCAGAATAACACCTATCCATAATTATAAAAGTTGATTTTCCACCTATTTCAAATAATATTCTCACATAGCTTGAACTATATTCTTCCGCCTTACGTTTTTCTAATGATTTATAGGTCTTAACTAATTGTTCTACTACCACATCCTGTAAGCCATTCATATCTATAGTAGGTAAGCAATTAAAAAATTCCTGCTCTTCTAAAACGCCTTCCATATATACTTCAAAGCTCTCAATCACCTCATCAGATACTCCCAGTTCTAATAACACATTAATTATCTTTTCTATTAAATGTTCTTGTAATCCCATTATGCTTGGCCTCCGTTATTTAATTTCAAATAAAACTATTAATATTGTTATAAATAACTTAATTTTAATTATCTTTTTTTCCAAATAAACTTTTAAAAAATTTTTTAAATCCTTTTTCAGTATTTTCAACTTTAATCTCAGAGTGTATTACTTCATCTTTTTCTATATTTTTATTACTTTCGCTAATTTCATTTTTTTCTTGAACTATTTTATTAAGCCACTGTTCAACTTCAGTTTCACTTAAGATTGCTATAATTGAAACTTGAGATTTTAATGCATCATGAAATGGATAAAAGAAGCTTCCCTCCCAAGTACGTCCTCCTAATACAGTATCTCCAATTAATATTACTATTTCACCAAAAATAGTTGGTGTATTCTTTGGCATTAACTCACCATAAATCCAATTATCAAGTGGTATATTCTTGCTTAAAGTTTTATCTAAGCTAAGAGCATTCCAAATATAATAACTAAATATAGCTTTATCATCTACATTTCCAAGGTTATCAGGCATTTTTTCCGTCCTTGCAACATCTACAGCATTTCTATTTAGTAAGGTTTTATCTAGTTCTAATTCATCACTAACTTTTTCTATAAGTTCACCCTGTAGTAATGTAAAAAAGTGAAAATAGTTTTGTACTCCATCTATCCTTACTTTATATCCCTTTTTTTTATGAGGATGTATTACAAACATCTCTAAATCATCTGTAAGTTCCATTATTTTCTCAAGATAATATATGTTTTTTGTACTCTCTGGACTAATTGTATTTATTAAAAGCTGAATATCCTTATCATTTTTAAATTTTTCTCTTTCTAAAGAATTTCTTACAAGCATTGTCATTGCTGCTATTATTAAATAGTCTATAGTTTGAAAGCTTACATAAATGTATCCCTTTCTCTGATCATCATTTTCTTGGTTAGTTTGAGCAGATACTATACATATTAGTGCTTCTTTAAGCTTCTCAATTATATGTGAAATTATTATATCCTGATTACCACCAAATTCTACTAAAGTACCACATACACAACAAAGAAGCGTTGCCTTAAAAGCATCATACGCATTAAATTCCTTTGATATTTTTGATAACACCTGATCTATTGTATGCTTGTTTCCATTGCAATACTTAATTAAATTTACAATCTCATCCTTATAAAAAAAATTGTTTTTATCCTTTATGTCACTAACATTTTTAAAATGTGTTTTCATAAAACCAGAAAAATCATCCAATATAATTTTTAATTCATTATCCATATCTTCTACTCCACTTCAAAATAATTTTTATTTCAAATCTTTACTTATCTCCATATATTCTTTTGCTTTTTCTACATTTAATTTATCTTTAATAGCCTCTATATAATTATTAAGCAAAAAATATTTAACCATAATTTCTTCACAGTTATAGTTAATATCATGTCTTTTTTTCTCTTGAGCCTTATGTATGTCTTTAAGTTTTTCTGCTGCAAAACTTAATCCAACTCTTTCACAGTTTTCATAAACTTGCTTTATATTTTCTAATACACCTGTATTTACTACATTAAAACCGCTTATAAGTATACTCTCCATTAGTCCTTCAATATCCTCAATAAGCAGGTATAAGTTATCGCACTTTCCCATAAAACAAACTCCTTACAACATTTTAGTTTAATGTTAAGTTCACTATATCCCCATTTTCATAATAAGCTACAATAGGTATTACCCTAAGTTGTCCTTCCTTTAAATAAGTATGTACAAGCATTCTGCCCGGATATTTCTTTAATCTTTCCATTCTTTCAAATTTTTGTATCATTCTTTTTTTCTCTTTAGAATAATCTATCTCTATATAAATCATATTTTTCTCTGCGTCATAAATAGGTAAAATAAACCTTTGGTTTATTTTATCAAAGGAACTTTTTTCATAGCTTGCAGCCCTAATAATATATAGATTTGTATTTTCTTTAGAATATCCCTGTAAAAGTTGTTGCCAGTTATCTATGAATAACTCTTTAAAATTCAACTTATATACATCTGTTTTTTCTAAAAGCTCTCCTTTACTTTGCTGACTTGCGGAAATTCTTCTCTCATCATTAATTTTCCCATTAACAAGTCTTATTGAATGCTGTGATATTTCCTCTAAACTGCCTTCCATACCAAAGCTTGGAACTTCACTATAAGCTAGTCCATAGTTTCTTTTTTTATTATCATAATAAGTTGGTCTTGAGCTGGTATAAGTAAATAAATCTCCTTTGTTTTCTGCAAAATAGTAATATGTAATTCCCTCATAGCCTGATTTAGAACTCCAAGATTCTGCTCCTATCCCATATAAGATAATTGGTGGTATATCATAATAAGCAGACTTATGTTCTCCACATAATTTGTAAAGCTTATTTTCATCCTTGCAGTTTTCTATGGCTAAAGCATTAATATATATATAACTTATTTTTTTTCTAAAAGAAGCTATGGAAAAAGAAGCATTTTTATTTATATAAAGTTCTATTTCACTTTTAACACTTCTAAGCATCTTTTCTAAATTAGGTAGATTGTAACTGTGGCATAATACCGCTGTGCTCTCTACTTTATCTGTAATATTTTCTGGAAGCCTAGATATCCCTACAGATAAAATATCTTCCATAAGCTTTTTAACTAAAAGTGCCCCCTGAGTCAAAAGTGTTTTTTCAGCTTTAGATTTTTTATTTAAAATAGTGAGATCTTCTTTTTTTATAAAGCCTTTAAAAATTTCATAATGAATTACAGCTTCTACCTTATGTCTGCAAACTTCTTTACTCTTGCAAGAACATATGGCCTCCTCCAAAATTTCTTTAGCTAATGTTTTTTCTTTAATATTTGGAATCAATTTAACCACATAATCTTCATCTTTAAATTTTATAGTAAGTAGTGAAGCTTCTTCTATTTCTACCCCTACACCAAAATTTATCCTTTTTACTATTTCATTAAAAGAATTTTCTCCTAGTAGTTTTGATAAACTTTCCATATCTATATTTAAAACCTGGCCAAAATCAAATTTTTCATTTTCATTTAAACTCTTATTTTCTATACCAAACAAAAAATTAAAATTACTCTTTACATACAAATAACATATTATTACATGCTTACATATACTTCTTGAAGGACATGAACATTTATAAGCTTTAATATCCTCATTTATAACACATTCTGTTCCATCTTCTAAAATACATTTTAAAGCTGCATCTTCCTGCTCTACTTTTATTTCTTCCGCTTTTTCTAAATCCTTTTTAGCTCTATTAACTGTGCCTTTATTACTTATTCCTATTAAGAATTCATCATCTACAGTTAATAAAAACTCTCCTATTTTCTTTAAGAAATTATCTGCGCTATCCATTTTGCAAGCCCCCCTGGAGTTATAGCCGCCACATTTGCACCTAAAGCCACCATTTTCTTTGCAACACCTCTATCATATACAGGCTCTGCATCTATACCAAGAGCAGGAAGTATTATAAGCTTTGCTCCAGACTCAATAATATCCTTTGCTCTAGCATACATATTTCCATAACTTCCACCTTCATAAAGATCTGTTACCAATATTACTATAGTTTTATGTGGATTTTCCATTAACCCATTACAATATTGAAGAGCTCTAGATATGTTGGTTCCTCCTCCTAATTGAATACTCATCAAGGTTTGCACCACATCATCTAAATATTCTGTAAGGTCAACTATTTCTGTGTCAAATATAACTAAGTTTGTTTTTAACATAGGTAATTTAGAAAATATTCCTGCCATAATAGCACTATGAATAACGGAATCCAGCATACTTCCACTTTCATCTACTGCAATTATTACATTCCACGGATTAGAAGATTTTACTCTTTTATTAAAATAAACTCTATCCACCACAAGAGTATTTAATTCCCTATTAAAATTCTTTAAATTTTGTTTTATGGTTTTTTTAAAATCTATATTTCGTGAAGACTTTATTCCGCCATATTTATTTCTATCTAATCTACCATTAATCGCCGTCTTTATATCTTGCTCCAATTTTTTAGCTATTTCTTCCGCTGTAACCTTTACTATTTTCTTTGCAGTTTCTAAAACCTCACCCTTCATAAGATGCTTCATTTGAAGAATACTCTTTAAAAGCTCTGGATTTGGCTCCAACTTTTCAAGAACAGTTTTATCTGTAAGCAATTCCTTTAAGTTATATTTCTCTAAAGCATGCTTTTCTAATATTTCTACCGTTTCTTTAGGAAATAATTCCTTTATCTTTGTAATCCACTGAGGTACTGTAAGATTTGAAGGGTTTAAAGAGCCTCCTCTTTTATCATTTCTTATTCCTCTTTCCTCTCCATACTCTCTTTCATATAAAAATTCTAATAAGGTATCCATATCAGCATAGTTTATATAATCTTCCGAAAAACTTAAGTTATTGCTTGAATATTTCCCTAAAATCAATCTCCATCTATTAAGTGTGCTTATATCCTTACTCATTTAACACTCCCAACTCCTTTAAAACTTCCTTCCCAAACCTGTCAAGCTCTAAAGCTAAATTTAATTCCTCTGGATCTACTGCCTCTACATTAAACAACTTTCTTTCGCTTATGCCATAGTGCTGACTTATACCTTCACCTATTTGGTCTATTTCACTTGGAACAAAGAAGCTAAAAGAAAGCCTAAGTTCAGGTAAAAGCCTTAAAAAATCCTCTTCACTAAGATTCTTTAATACATTGTCTATTCCTATAATCATTTTTTCTTCACTTAAAACCACATCTCTTGCAGTAGAAAATAATCCTTTTAAGAAAGTAGCTGATTTTAAAAATTTATCTCCGGTACCGTAAAGATACCCTTCTGCCTTTTTTAATATATAAGAAGTATCTACTTCATTAAGTCCAAGTAGTAGTCCTAAGGCTGCTCCTTCTACTGCTGCATTGCTTGAAGTTTTATTTGTAAGTGAAAATAAAGCTTCTTTAAATATATCCATATGATCTTCAAACTCAGGTTCTAAGCATATATAGTATAAATCTTTCAATCTAACTATAACCTTATTTACCTCTTCTTCTGGTACTGCATAAAGCTCTGGAACCAAGGTTACCGCTTTGTTATAACATTGTATTAAAAGCTGCTTTAAATTTTCATCCTGTGTGGCTGAAAACAGCATATTTCCACTGTATAAATAATAAATATTATAGGTACACTCAGCAACAGAATAAAAATTATTATCATTTATAAGTATACCTTTTATAATAGATATAGCATTTAAAAGAATATGCTTATAGCCCATCATAAAAGCTTCTATAAGCCCTTCTGACATAACACCACTATCACGTGCATTACTGGACAGTTTCTTTAAAAGTAAAGATTCTACTGCTTCTTTCAGTGTTCCACCCTGTACTGAATTTTCAATCAAACTACTTTCTACATTAACGTTCCATTTGTAATTCCAAGTTTCCCGTATAAGATTTACATTCTTTTTATTTATAAAATCTGGTCCTTTAGTATTTAAACAAAACCCTGTATTTAAAAACTTCAGCCTGTGAAAAAATTCGCTTATTTCCCTATACCTATTATTTTTATAAAGATCCAGTACCACTTCCTGCTGCAACGTACCCTGTATTTTCAATTTATATTTACTGGAAAGCTGTCTAAAATCTAAAATAATAGGAGGTACTTCTGCATTACTACAAAGGCACCCCATTCCGTTCCCTCTTAAAAGCTTTAGTAAATCTGTTAAAGGCGCATCCGATGCCCTATTAAATTCTCCTTTAATAAAAGAAGATTTTACTGCATCCTTTAACTCATAAACCCCACATTCTGCCTTATTTCTAAGTTTTTGAAGTCCTTTTGCCATATTAAGTGCTTCAATTTCATCAGCAATAGATACTCCACCTACTGAATTTCTTATATTTCTTCCACACATTACTATAAAATCTAGCACAGCTTTTTCATAGGGATTTTCAATATCTTGGCATATATTATTCCATATTCTCTGATAAAATGCTGGATAAGGCATACCACTAGCATATCCATTTAACTGATCACTTTCTTCAAAAGAATATACCATAGCATAAGCCCCTATGTTTTTTTCATTAATATTATGTAAGTTAATCTCTATATTTTCATCTGAAAGTTGTATAAGTCCTGAAGTATGAAACCCACCTGTTACCACTAATACTTTATTATATTTCAACGAAAACTCTTTTATTTTAGAAGCCATGTATTTTTCCCTAGCGATACATCCCTCTTCCTTAAGAATTTCCTCACTTTCAAAGCATCTTGAAAGATAACAAAAAGCTATCATATTTTTTATAAAGCTTCCTGTTTCTATTTTTAAACCATCTATTTCAAATAACATTTCCCAAAGTTCATTAAAACTTCTACAACCTTGTTTTTCACAAAGGGAATTTATAAATTTACTCTTTTCAAACAAATAATCATCATTATAAGAATTCTTCTCTTCACTCTTTCTAAGCCCTTTTCCTGCTTCACTGTTTATTAATATTTCTGCATAAGGAAGGTCTATAAACTCGGCTAAAATATTTCTTTTTTTACTCTCCCTTATAGCTATAAGTTCTGGTGAATAATCTAAAAAAGGATAATAACACTTATATTTTTCTCCTTCTTCTGTAACCAATTTTTTTTCATCTGTGTAACTATAATAAATACATACAGGTGCCTGGGTTTTATCATCTCCAATATAAGGTATTACAGAATTAGCATCAGAAGGGCCTTCTATCAAAATAATTTCTGGCTTATAAGCATCTATTACACTCTTTAAGTGAAAGCAGCAAGCTGGACTATGATGTCTTACTGGGAAGTATAAAATTTTATTTGAAAGCTCATAGGCTTTTCTATATATTTCGTCTATTTTATCCATTTCCTAGCCTCGTAAAATTCCTTCCATAATCCACCTTCTTTTAAACTTTTAGATTTTATAATAATGTTAAAATAATTTTTTAACTTATCTATATCATCTCTACTTTCCTTAACTACAGTTCCTAATATATTCTGAACCATAGAATCTACCCTCATTTCTGACTTTTCAAAATAATAAGAAGTCATAGCCGTTTGATAACAAACAGATACAGCTTCAGCAGTACTCATAACAGCAGCAGGTTTGTCTATTCTGCTACCCTGGGCTGTAACTCCTTCTCTTAATTCATGGAAGGTAGTTGCTAGTATATTAACCACATCTCTATCTATCTTTACTTTAATTCCTGACTCTTTCACCAGCTTTTGCACTTCCTGCTCTATAATCTTAGCCTCTAAGGAAACATCACTTATAGGGAATATAGTTTCAAAGTTAAATCTTCTTTTAAGTGCACTACTCATTTCATTTACACCCTTGTCTCTTGTATTAGCTGTGGCGATAATATTAAAGCCTGGCTCTGCAAATAAAAGCCCTTCGTCACCTAATTCTGGTATATTCAATACCTTATCACTAACTATACTTATTAAACTGTCCTGTACCTCTGCAGGACACCTTGTTAGTTCTTCAAATCTAGTTATTATCCCCCTGTTCATCCCTACATAAAGAGGTGAAGGCACTAAAGCTTCTTTAGTAGGTCCCGTGCCTAAAAGCATAGCATAATTCCAGCTGTACTTAATCATATCTTCAGTAGTTCCTGCTGTTCCCTGTACAGTATTAGTGCTTGTACCACTTATAGCTGCACTTAAAAGTTCACTAAGCATAGTCTTTGCAGTTCCTGGCTCTCCTACAAGCATAAGGCCTCTGTTTCCTGCTAAGGTTATTATGCACCTTTCAATAAGACTATCATCTCCATAAAACTTTTTATTTATCTTGATTTTCTTTCCATCATCATATTCAATGTTTCTACTGCTTCCTAATATAAAAGTTTTCACAGCCTTTGGAGACAACCTCCAATTTTTCGGTTTTAAATCTTTATCATTTTGCTCTAGTGCTTTTAATTCTTCTTCATAAAAAACTTCTACTGGTGGCTTTAATATATTTAATTTTTTCATTTTTTATTCCTCCATATACAATATCAGTTAATTTAATTCTAATCACATATTTACTATTTTCGACCATTTAAGTAACTTCTTAAGTATATTTATATTTTTTTCAATAATGAAAATATTCGCCTATTTCGTTACCAGTTCTTAAAAGTTCACAGTTATCCTACTGAAAGTGCCAACCTATTTAAAAGGAAGTTTTATTTAGTCTTGCAAGTGTTCTTGGATATCGCATGCCTTATTTTCTTTGAAGATAAATAAAAATAAACTCCGCATATAAAAAATACAGAGTTTATTTTTATAGGTCCTTATATCCTTCGGCACGAATTCATCTTATCAAATACAACTATGTTCTAGTACTGCTTACTTTCAGTATTGTCTTAATGAGGGTTTATGGATAATATATAATTCCAATACAGTTTACTTCAGAATCTTCTTCATATTCCTTATAGTCAATATAAGCACCTTTAAGCTCTGTAACATTTGCATGTATTTCAAATCCTTCTACACTTATTGTTTCTATTACATTCTTTTCATTAATGCATGTAGCCAGTGTATAATAGTACTCTTCTTCTGCGTTATATATAATTGCTGTATTTAGTATTTTAAAGGTTGCTTCTCTTCTAATAAGTCTATCCACATTAATAATTTCCGCAAATTCAATTTTTTCTACTCCACCACTGCTTTTTATGTCTTTAAATATAAAACTCATCCCTATACCATCCCTTCACTATTAAAATAGTAATTCTAACTAAAATATTTTCTCTGACTTACTATCTATTTTTTTAATATATAATTTAGTATAGTATACAAATTTCAATAACATTCTTAAATGTCGTTAAATCTAATTAAATTTGACAACCTTCTTAACTGAAGTTTAACTCCTCAAAGGCAATGATTTCAACCTATTATTAGTTATTGTAGTTAAGTGTTAATTGAATTCTTGTTAAATTTCACAAAATTCTAATTAATTTTAATAAGTGTAAAGCAGCTTATTTTTCTTTCCTTAAATTGTGTCGTTTATAGTTGCAAGTGCATTGTCTTATCATTACAGATACAATTGCCGTACTACATATTTATTATAGTGACTTCGTTAAGCATAATGATTATATAACATTAATTAATGAAGATGGTCAACCTATAGGCGTTACTAATTTATAACGTCTATGGATTTTAAAACCAACTAATCAATATATGCGTATTTTACCTATATACTTGCAAACAGTATCAATTTTTTATATAATTCAATAAGGACACAATTATATAAAAATACTAGGTAAGAATTATTTATTATATATAAATGGGGGTGACAATATGAAAGACCAAGAATTGAAAAACCTTATTATCGAAAAAAATACTATAATTAATGAAGAATTGAAAAATATGCCAAATGATTTAGAATCTATCAAACTTTTGCTCGGCAAAATACTTACTTATGATACAATTATTTTAGAAAAATTAAATAAATATACGGGATAGGTTTTTAATATGCTAGAGATAAGTGCTATAAACACATCCCAAATAATAAGGCTACAATCCTTTTAGTATAATTTAAAGGAATATAGCCTTATTATTGCTTTGCAATCTCTTAGTCCATTTTTTTAAAATAAATCTTCCCTGCTTATGAAGTTCCATTAATAAAAAAATCTAATAAAAATACACTAGATGCAAATAGCATCATAACTCCAATAACTAAATATAACTTGCTTTCTGTTTTATTTTTATACTTATAAAGACTAGAAATTGCAATTTGAATAAAAAAAATGCCGAATAAATCACCATAGGGCATTTTATGAAAGATTTTCCAAAGCATAACTAATGCTAATATTAAATTTTCTATTTGTGATGCATATTCTTCTGATTTTATTTTAACTTGTTTACTTCTTTCATCTTCCCATAAATTTTCCCGTTTGCTTTTTTCTAAAATTTCTTCTTTTTTCATGATTAACAATCTCCTTTTATATGGCTCATTATCCTACTCAAAGTAAAATAGCTCTTCAAACTTTTTATCTAATGCAATGCAAAATATTAATGCTAACTTTGCAGTTGGATTAAATTGTCCTGTTTCTATTGAACTAATTGTTTGTCTAGAAACGCCAACCATTTCCGCTAAATCTCCTTGAGATAAATTATTTTCTGCTCTAGCTACTTTAAGTTTGTTTTTTAATACTAATTCTTCCTTCATAAAATCACACTTCCTTAAATTGTTGTCCAAATATAGTTAAATAAAGATCCAAGAGAAGCAATAGTGCCTGCTATCATGCCTATTAAATATTCCTTTTCTTTTAATATCTTATATTTACCGTAATATTTCAGGGCAAGATATGCCCAAAAAATTGAGAATACAGAATAACTATTCAGTCCTTTTATAAGATTATAAATTACAAGAAAAATAATAATGGCAGAAAACCCTATTTCCCCAAATTTTCTTCCTTTATCCTCTAGATATTTTATTCCTTCATCATTTTTTTCTTCTCTGCTTTTTGATAAGATTTCTTCTTTGTTCATAATACTTACTCCCCCCATTTATTCTTAAATATAATATATCATCACCTATTTTTTATGTCAAGTTATATTGACATAATTATAATATAACTTGTCATTAATATAATAATACTTACCATATTAATAAAAAAAGGTTTACCAATACGGTATAAGTAAAGCAACAAAAAAAATGAGCAACTGTTATAGCAGTTGCTCATCTTCTATGTGTTTTTTGAACCATTCCATTATTCTATCTACTACCTCCATATACCTTTGCCCTACAAGTAAACCTGTGTGAGTTGTGTTCCAAAGTCCTGTATATTCAGCATTGAGATGTTCCGCTGTCGCCCTTCCTCTTCTGTCATCATCATCACTGTTTACTGATTTTATAACTAGACATGGGTAAGTAATCAAACCGCTGTCTACAGAAATTCCTTCTTTTACTCCGAAAGAAAAAGCAAAAGCGCTCATTGCATTTGATGATTCCATTGTCAGATATTTTTTTTGAAAGGCAATGTCATCTTCCGATTCATCTATGCTTGAACACTCTTCACGAGTAGGGGCAGGCGCTATGATTTCCGGTGTAATTTCATCTATTTCTTTATATGGGGCTATCTCATTTACTTCCTTGCTTATGCTTGTATCTATCAGAACTAAACCAGCCAGTGTAATGGTTTCAGCCAGCTTCTGGCAAAGGATTCCACCCATACTGAATCCCATGATGATGGGAGGTTCACCACACTCAACAATAACCTCCTTAATATCCTCCAAATAATCCTCGAATGATACCTTCGTCAAATCTAACACCCTACTTTTGTAGTGACTTCTCATGTTCATTACATAGCATTTCCAACCTTTACTTATAAAATGAGGAATGTATTTGCTCCACATCCAACTTCCAGTGTAGGCACCATGTACGAAAAGTAGAGGGGGGCTTTTTTCAGTTGCTGCTGAATGGACTTCACCCTCGAATATCTCTAAGAATAAATCATTTTCTCCAATATACTTTTCAATATGCTTAGGTAATGTTTTAGTATAATCTTTCATTATTATGCCTCCTCATGATATAGTTTGATGTCAAACCATATTGTTAAAAAAATTAAAAATTGTTATAAATCTTATTTAAAATTCTTATTAATTCCTCCTTTTCTTTTTCTGAGATGTCTAAGTAAAAAACATCTAAAATTTCGCTTGATATTGCTTCAAATATGGGTTTCAATTCATTCCCCTTATGAGTTAAGGTTACATAAACAACTCTTGTATCCGCTGTGTCTCTTTCCTTTGCCACATATCCGAGTCTGACCAATTTGTCAACAAGTGCTGTGACTGTAGATTTGTCCCTACCAATCTTGTCGGCAATCTCTGCCATAGTCAGTCTTGGCTTCTTAAAAAGAGCATAGATAATATCCCCATGTGAAGTTACAATGCCCTCTATCCCACATTTCGACATCTCTGATACAATAAACCGATTGACCTTTTCTCTAATTTTTGATATTAATGATATTACATTTTTTATATTCATGGCTATATTATAGTTTGATGTCAAACTAATTGTCAACTTATTTTTAACAATAAGCTAGCATATACATAACTACTATTGTTTACAATTAGAGCATAAGCATTAAAAATTATTAGGAGGGATTCTTTATGCTTAAATCTAAAAAGAAAATTGCTACACTAACATGTACTGCATTAATTGCTGGACAACTTTCAGTAGGTCTATTGGAACCAATACAAGGTTTTTCAAACATTACCTATGCCCAAGATGTAAAACAAGTTAAAAAGCTAAAAATGCAATAATGATGATTCCTGAGGGTACTAGCAAGAATCTGTTACCCTTGCAAGATTATATAATGACCTTAAAAAAGATGTTATCATAGGAAATGACTCTTTAACCATGGATTCCATATTAACTGGTCTTGTAAAAACTTATTGGCAAGATGGTCCTATTACAGATTCTTCTCCAGGTGGAACTGCTTATTCTACTGGTTTTAAATCTGAGGACAATCATGTTGGAGTTTTAAGCACAAAAGATGGAAAACTAAAGTCTGTTGTAAGCAAGAGATTTGGCATAGGTTGGACAACCAATAATCATACTGCTGGTGATGTTACCTTATACCGTTATGCTCCTGCAGGAATTGAAAAATTAACTGGGCTTGTAGATAATACAGATGTTGCTAAATATTTATAATAATTATAGACACTCAATATTAACATAAGAAGAAGCTATGAAGAAATAATTCATAGCTTTTTCTTATGTTAATATTGAGTACAGTGGTACGAATAAGTAGCAACTACTATCTCTTTTTCTCCAATCTATTTATAGTTCTAGCTAAATTTGACAAGGTTATTAACTAAGGTTTAACTCCTAAAAGGCTCTGGTTTCAACATATTATTAGATACTTCAGTTAAGTGTTAATTAAATTCTAATTAACTTTAACAAGATTCTAATTAATTTTACAGTGCTGAGACTAGCATTAATTAGTAACATGGTCCACTAGTTCTTACCCTTGCGATGCGAAATTTGAAGATTTTAGCATAGCACTTATGGCATATTTCAAGCGAAATTTACTTGCTTTATAAGATTTTCAAGTAATAGTGTCACATTATGGTAGAATAAGGATATAGTAAAATGCAACATATTATGGTAATATATTACTAGAATAGCAACTTATAAATATTGTGGGAAATGTGATTTTTGGAGATAAAATTTTTCTTGGGAAACGGAGATATGTATTATGGTTAAGAGTAGAAGTAGACGAACTATGGTATTAGGATATTTTACAATTGCTTGTTTATCATTAATTATAATATTATTTAGTATTTATAGTATGAATAAAGTAAGTAAAGAATGTGATTTTATTATAAAAAAAATACTCCCAGCAAAAACATTTTCAACAGAAATTTTAACAGCAGTAATTAATGAAGAAACAAGTATTAGGGCTTATATTATTTCAGAAGACAAAAAATTTTTAGAACCCTATTATTTAGGAAATAAACAATTATGGGGATATTATAATTCCCTGTATACTTTAAAAAATACGGCATTAGGCGTTAAAATTACTAATCAACTTAATGAACAGGTGAACTCTATTCAAATGTTTTTTAAAGAGCAAATAGCTTTAGTCGATAATGGTAGATCAAATGAGGCTAAATTGAATCTAGAGCAAGGTAAAAATTTAGTTGATAAGTTTAGGGATTCAGATAATGTATTAATAAATAAAATTGATTTAGAAGTAAATAGTTCACTTAACAAAGTTGCAAATGCTCAGAAATTTCAGAAATACCTGTTGATTTTTTTAGGCAGTGTGCTTACTTTGGTTAATCTTATGTTTATTAGATATATATGGAATTATACCTATGAAGAAGTTAAGAAAAAAAATGAAATGAATAATGAGCTACAAAAATTACTTATTTCACAGGAAGAGTTTACTGCAAATATTTCACATGAACTTAAAACACCATTAAATGTAATTTCCTCAGCAGTACAATTAGTTCAAATGTATTGCTATAATGGTTCACTAGACGAAAGACGAGAAACAATTAGTAAATACCTTGACTCAATGAAACTAAATTCCTATAGGTTATCTAAACTTATAAATAATATAGTTGATTCATCAAAAATCCAGGCAGGATTCTTTAAATTGAACTTATCTAATAACAATATAGTCCAAGTTGTAGAAGAGATAGTTTTGTCTACAAGTAATTTTACTGACAGCAAAGGCTTAGATATTATTTTTGATACAGATATAGAAGAAAAAATTATTGCATGTGACCCAGAAAAGATAGAGCGAATAGTATTAAATCTTATATCAAATGCGATAAAGTTTTCAGATACAGGTGGTAAAATATTTGTAGATGTTAAGGATAAGAATGAATTTGTTGAAATATCAGTCAAAGATACCGGCATTGGCATTGAAGAAAAGAACTTACTTACGATATTTGATAGATTTAAACAGGTAGACAAATCACTATCAAGAAATGCTGAAGGTACAGGTATTGGCCTTAATTTAGTTAAGTCGATTGTAGAATTACATGGTGGTCGTGTATATGCTAAAAGTGAATTTGGGAAAGGAAGTAAGTTTACAGTTATGCTTCCTTCAGGAACGGTACTTCATGAAAATATGTTATATGGTAGCAAAATGAAAAGTGGAGATGAAAGTATACAAGTTGAACTTTCCGATATTTATTTGTAATATTCTTATAGAACTAAACCACTAAAACCATGGCAGACACTATTACAAATGGGGGATTAAGAACATGAGAAACGTTTCTTATATAAAATTTAAAAAGTTAACTATTTTAATTATTATTTTATTTAGTATTAATATTGTTGGTTGTAGTTCTTTTGGAAGTGCGTTTTTAAATAACGCCACCCATCAAAAATCTGTAAGTGAACAGATTACAGAAAGTACAATTATTACATTCCCAGATAAGAATTTAGAAAAGACAATAAGAGAGGAGCTACAATACCCTACTGGCGATATATTACTGGGATATGTTAATAAAATAACAAGCTTGAAAAATACTAAAGACAAACATATTACGAATCTTTCAGGGCTAGAAAATTTTATTAATTTGTCTTCTTTAAGTTTAACCAATAACCAAATCAGTAACATAGAACCTTTAAAAGGATTGACTAAATTAACGAATTTAGACTTATCTTTTAATAAAATTAGCAACATCGATTCTTTAGAAGGATTGACTAAATTGACTAGTTTGAATTTATATGCTAATAAAATCAAAGATTACTCTCCAGTCTACGCTTATTATAAAAATCTAAAAAGTACAGATATTGCCAGTGCGCTTATTACTCCTAAACAAGAAATAACAAATGTAATCGCTCAATCTGCAGTGAATACAGTTATTACTCCTAAACAAGAAGCTGTAAATGTTCAAGTTGCAGTGAATACAATTATTACGCATGAACATAATCCAACAAATATAAGTGATCAGGTTGCAATAAGTACTGTTGCTACTCCTAAATATGAACCAATTAATGCACGTAATCAGATTGCAGTGAGTACCATTGTTATTCCTAAACATGTACCAACTAATGCAAGTTACCAAGTTCCAGTGATTACAGTTGTTACTCCTAAACATGAACCAACCAATGCACGTGACCAGGTTGCAGTCAGTACATTTGTTACTCCTAAACATGAACCAACTAATGCAAGTTACCAAGTTCCAGTGAGTACAGTTGTTACTCCTAAACATGAACCAAGCAATGCAAGTTACCAGGTTCCAGTGAGTACAGTTGTTACTCCTAAACATGAACCAACTAATGCAAGTGACCAGGTTGCAGTGAATACTGCTGTTATTCCTAAACATAAAACAAGGAATTCACGCGATCGGGCTTCAGTGAGTACAGTTGCTACTCCTAAACATGAACCAACCAATGCACGTGACCAGGTTGCAGTCAGTACATTTGTTACCCCTAAACATGAACCAACTAATGCAAGTGATCCGGATGCAGTAAGTACCGTTGTTACTCCTAAACATGAACCAACTAATGTATGTGATCGGGTTCCAGTGAGTGCAGTTGTTACTCCTAAACATGAATCAACTAATGTATGTAATCAGGTTCCAGTGAGTACAGTTGTTACTCCTAAACATGAACCAACTAATACAAGTAATCCGGCTGCAGTAAGTACCGTTGTTACTCCTAAACATGAACCAACTAATGTATGTGATCAGGTTCCAGTGAGTGCCGTTGTTACTCCTAAGCATGAACCAACTAATGCACGTGATAAGATTGCAGAAAGTACAGTTGTTACACACCCTGATGAAAATTCAAAAAAATTAGTAAGAGACACTATACAACATCATGATGAGACCCCATAAACAAAATGTAAGCTTCTGTATTATCCTTTTTAAGCTAGTACAAAAGCTTACATAAAATAAATAATTTAAATTTTTACCATTGATATCCGTTATCTCCGCCATTGGCACCGTTGCTACTATCGAACCAACAATCAAGCAGTTCAAACCAATTTCCAATATCATTTATTTTAGGAGTTTGTCCATCTTTGCACCAATTTAATTTACCATATAAATAATCTGGTTGAAGTATGGTTGTATCTATGGAATTGTACCATCTTTGTCCCTTCCACTCTGAATAGCTTGTATTTGCAGTTACATCTCTGTACATTTTATTTCCGTCTGGCAAGAAAACACTTAACCCCGTTTTCCCTTCTGTAAATCCTTTAAATTTTTTACCACCATAAGAATAAACTACTACGTCATCCACATTTTTCATCACAGTTGTGGCTAATTTTTTAATAGGAGTACTAAAAGCACTGTCTGTACTTATTGTTCTACACAAGTCATATAAGTCGAAGTAAGGATAGGATAGCCACTCTCTTTTATCATTTTCATCAAAATAATGAAGAAGCGTTGTCTTTTTTTCAGTTCCCCTAAGTCTTTCTATATCTGCTTTTTTATTTTCTTCCCATAAACTTATAGCCATTTTATCAACAGAATTCTTTAAAATTTCTATTTTTGAAAGGTCAAAACAGCTTAAAACTTGATTATTTTCTTTTGCAGACTCAGCAGCATCTCTTTGCTCTTCTACCATTAGAGCGCCCAATTGCAAATCGGTAACTGTAGAAGGATCAAAATTTTGTTCTTTTCCTTTTAACGTTAAATCTGTCTCTGAAGTTTTTCCACCACCAGCTTTTAGACGTTTAAATATATTATCATACTTAAATCCTTCGCCCCAAACTATTGGTGCAGATGCTACCATAACATTTGCTTGGAACCCGCCATTGCCAGGTCTATATTGATATGCTATTTCAGCAGCACCCATTAAACAAGCATCATATGCTAGTACATTCACTGATTCATCATTGGTCAGTACATCTGATATTTCTCCAGTATATAAACAGTCCTCATCATTTGTATCATCCCAACATACTGCTTTTGGATTTTTAGGCTCTTGTAATGACTTATCCTTTCTTACTCCACCACCATGATTAGACATAATAAGTGCATATTTATCTGCTGGATAATTTGCTTTGCAGGAATCTATAAATTTCTTAAGGGTTTGTGCATCTCCCATATTTGCTTCATACTGACTAGTTTTTGTTATCTCAGGAAAATTTTTTCCGCCTTCAATTCTTACCACTTTATTATTTTCAATTTTATACATCCTCGCATCCGAAAAATTTTCTCCAAGTACAGTTTCATCATCTGAATAATCCGGTGTTCTATCCACTAAAGCAATCACGTTTAAGTCTGAATTATCTACATATCCAACCTTCATTTCCTCTATATCCTCAAGTAAGCCTTGCTCTAGATTATTATCTGCGTCGCTATAAACCATCACCGTCAGTTTCTTGTTTGGAGCCTTTGCCTCTGCTTTAGCTACCTGCGTCCCTTGTATATTGCTTCCTTTTATGTTATTTTTCGATACCTTATCCAATGCCTTTACTGGAATATAGCCAAATAATGTGGTGGTTAGAAACGCACAAATTGTAATCGCTGTGATTTTTTTACTAATCATTAAATTAATCCCCCTTTTCCATTTACTGTTTGTGGAAATTTTAGCATGATATATATTCATTGTCAAGAATGTTGTGAATTTTAAAACAATTTATATATAAACAATATTAACTACAAACACCCTCAAAAGGTACTCAATTAATGATCATTCAAAATTCGTCCTTATTAAATCATAAATTTTGCTACAAGACTGTTTAAATTATTAGCCATAGCACTAGTCTGTTCAGAACTTGAAGCTAGGTTTTCAATTACTGAAATTTGCTCCTGCGCCGATGCCGCAACTTCTTCACTACTTGTAGCTGTTATTTCAGTAATAGTTGCAACGGAATCTATAAGTTTTACTATTTGCTCAGAACTTGCAACTTCATCCTTTTTAATATCTGCTATTTTATTAATATCTTTTGATATTTGCTCAATTGCATTTATAATACTAACAAAAGTTTCATCTGTTTCCTTAGCTACAAAAGCTCCATGTTCTACTGCCTCTTTACCAAAATGCATTGAATCTACAGCTCTATCTATTTGAACCACCATTTCATTTATCAATGAAGATATTTCATTTGCTCTAGTATTTGTTTGTTCTGATAGTTTTCGAACTTCATCTGCTACTACTGTAAATCCTTTTCCATGCTCTCCAGCCCTTGCGGCTTCAATAGCCGCATTTAAAGCTAACAAATTAGTTTGAGAGGAAATATTGTTAATTGTGTTTATAATTCCACTAACTTGTTTTGATAATTCATTTAACACCTTTAATATAACTTCTGTTTCCATTGATGTTTTATTAATATTTTCAATAGCTTCAACAGTTTCCTTAACTTTAGTTCTTCCTTGCTTTGCAGCACTCACAGTATCCTGAGAATTGTTTTTAGCAATAAGAGCTTTGTTCTCAGCTATTTGAACTAAGCTTGAAAGTTGAACTAAAACTTCTGATGTTTCCATTATTGAATTATTTTGATTCTCTGCATTAAAGGCAACGTTTTGTATATTCTCAGCAATTTGTTCAGTTGATGAAGTTATTTCTTCAGTCGATGCAGATATTTCCTCAGAAGCTGCTGCCAGTTCCTTCGCACCACTTCTAACTCTACTTATTATATCTGATTGGTCTTTAATCATTAGATTAAAACATTCCCCTAAGGTTTGAATTTCATCCTTAGTAGTTATTTCAGCTCTAACCGTTAAATCCCCCTCACCAGCTTTTACCATTAATTTTTGTAAAATCTTAATAGGCTCTATTATTTTTTTTGTTGTGAAAAAATATGATAAAAGCATTGCAATAAATAATGATATTAGCGCTATTGCTATTATATTTTTCTTTATAGCTACAACTGGCGCCATGTAATCATCATAATTAGCCGTTACTACCACTACCCAATTTCCCACTGGAGTAAACCTTATAAATTTACGTTTTCCTTCATATTTATAATAACCCTCTCCAGCTTCACCAGCCTTCATTTTATTTACTAGCGCTTTTAACTCAGCATTATTTGTATCTACTAAATTTTCTTTAAGCACTTTTTCATTTTCAGGATGATATACAAATAATCCGCTTTTCTCAATCATATATGCATATCCACTTTGACCTATTTTTATCTCGGCAACATGCTTATAAAATTTCTCAAATTTAATAGTTGCAACTATAGCTCCAACTACTTTATTATCAAGCATTAAAGGATAGGCAATTGCAATAATAGTTCCACCTGATTTTTTAGACTTGAAAACTCCACTTTGAGCTATAGATCCTTTTAAAGCCTGCTTAACATAATCACGATTTGAAAAATCATAATCTTCATTATCATTGCTAATAACACCTTTAGCATTAATATCTGTAATAAATAAATTTTCTATTGTATCATTATTTTCCTTTTGAAGTTTAGCTAAATATTCCACGCCACTAGAATGAAGTTTATTATCTCCAAGGGCTATATTAGCAAAGTCTTCATCTAAACTTAAAGCTCTAATATAATCATTTACTGATTCTACAGTCAAACTGATGCTTTCCACTGTTCTTTCAGCAATCTGCTTTAAGGATCCTTCTGTTAATTCTTGCATTGAATTTGAAGTTTTAATACAAGAAAAGACACCTGAAGCAATAAGGGGAATTGATATAAATATAAAAAACATTAAACCTAATTTAGTTTTTAAACTCTTTTTCATATGTATCCTCCAAAACTTTCTTTATTATTTACCAATATTTACATTAACTTTAATCTTTTTATCTCATTTAACCCTTTCATTTAATTTCATCTCTCGTCGCATCAATTGATATTGATTATCATTCTTATTTATATTATAATATGTTTAGGTTATGTTTTTTTTAGAATTATTACTATATTTTTTAGAAATATTAAGTATATGGTATGATTATAATTCCTATTTATGTTTTTTAAGAAGTAACGTCATTAAAACAAGCATTGTAATTATAATGCTTGTTTTTTCGTATATGAATAGAACTAAACCATTAAAAATGGTAGCAGCTGAGTGCTAATTGCAGCTATTTAAAAACTATTTTATAAATTAATAAGAAAACTGTTTAATAATACCCTCTGCCATCATATCAGCCATTTCTAGAGCTTGACTTTCAATTTTGTCGTAAACTTTGATGCCAGCTGCATAATCTTTGGTAAGCATTGCAACTGCTTCTGCCTTAACAAGTGCTAAATGCTCATGTAGCATTGCTTTCCAACTTTCCCTTGACCAATAAGGATTGATATAACTTAGGAAAACAGCTATTTCATCCGCATTTTCATACCACTTTTTTTCTGCTTCTGTGGCTGATTTATTATCTCCTGCTTTAGCTGCTTTTACAAGTTGTGATGCTATAACAAGATGGCTTTTTAATAAATCACTGAATTTTGAAGCAATTTCGTCTCCATAGAAAAACTTCAATGTATTAGCAAAATCTACTGGATTTTGTAGTAGCCGATTAACAACCATTTCTTCATCCGGCAACCCAAAAACCATGCTAGTTATGGCCATTCTTGTCCAGACTCCGTGCTGTTCCCAAAGCATACGCATGGTATTCATTAAATCTAATTCTACCTTAGTAATTTTCATTGGATTAGAGTAAAACCCTCCACGGAAACATTCATAGGGATATAAATACATACTTACTACCACTCCTAAAATCATTATAGATTATTTTATGGTTATATAAGCAAAATCGTTCCTGTCAAATGGGGAATTGCTAATTTCATAAAATTTATGACATTATCCAACATTTCCATAATGAGGTTAAACGTAGATTTGTCATTGAAAATAAATATCAATTGATATTTATTTTCATCTGTGTTATATTAAGTTGGTCTAATAAATACCAGAGAAACATAAGGGGGAACTTGTTATGAAAATCAAAGCAATAATAGTAGCAGTAGCCGTAGCCGCCGTATTTACGGGGTGTGCTAAGAAAGCAGAACCAACAATTGCAACCAAAACAGATGTTGTTACATCGGCATCTTTTACAAAGGATCCAGAGATTTTAGTTAAGGGAATGGGCAAAGATGGGAATTGGATTATTGGTATAACTGATAATATGACTACAAAAGATGAATTAGTATTAGAAGGTGACAATTTCAAGAAGGCTGATAAAAAGGATCCAACAAAAAAAGTTCTCGCTGGCAAACATCAATTAGTTCTAATGGCTCGAGATGATAAGAAAGTGACAACTGCAAATTACACTTTAACTGCAAAAAGATTAACTGTTAAAAGTAAAAATGGTAAAATTGAAGGTGGAACCTTCAAAGGTGATGTTTATGTCGAATCTACAGGCTTTAGTCTAGAAGCTGCTAAAATTGATGGTAATATCTACTTTGCTAATGAAGATGATAAAAAATCATTTAAAATGGATGATAAATCTTCTGTAACTGGAAAGCAAGAAATAAAGAAATAATTTCTTACGATTCTTATCCCTAAAAATTGATCAATCCTAAATGATTAAGCAAAAGTTTAGTTCCCATAATTATTAAAATGAGCCCACCTCCAAATTCTGCTTTTGATTTATATACTGCACCAAATACATTTCCTATCTTTACACCGATCATTGACAATGTAAAAGTAACAATTCCAATAAAGGAAACTGCTAAAGCAATATTTACTTTAAGAAAGGCAAAGGTTATACCTACCGCTAAAGCATCAATACTTGTTGCAATTGCTAAAACAGACATATTTTTAAAATCAAGGGAATCATCCCTATCCTCATCAGTCAAAGATTCAACTGCAATCTTACATTTACTTTTTCTCGAATCTATAATCATTTTTATACCGATAAATCCAAGCAGTACAAATGCTATCCAATGGTCAATAAATGTAATTTTATCTTGAAACTGTATTCCTAAATAATAGCCAATCAAGGGCATACCTGATTGAAATGTTCCAAAATACAAACTTACAATTCCTGCTTTCCTAATACTAATTCTCTTCATGGATAATCCTTTACAAATAGCTACTGAAAATGCATCCATTGATAAACCAATTGCGATAACAAACAATTCAAGTAAACTCATGATTTATTCCCCTTTATCTAAATTTTAGTTACAAAAAAAGACTTATCTGCAGTCTTTCTCTGCAGATAAGTCTCGTTATTTAAAATAAAGCCAGATAAATCTTATCAGTATGTTGACTTTATTGCACAATTTTTTTTGTGTTAACTACTCCCCTATCTTATTAATAAGTATATAATATAATACATATACTGTCAATATATATAATGTTTGGTCAGAGCTGAAGCATGATTTTTTTTAAAAGCACTAATTTCATGTTAAATTATGAATTACTGGTATTGTTTTTAATTTTGCGTAATTATTCTTGCTAAAGTAACCTTCATTATATTATTATTTTTAGCCATTAGTAAAAAAATGAACGACAAAAATGCCCTCAAAAGAGTGGCTATAATCATTTGCATTCATTTCACTCCACCTCCCTACGGGCGTAGCCCTTAAGAACCAATGCGAGTTTTATTGTCTAACTAATCTCCACTGATAACTATCGTCTTTTGATATTGCCGACAGGCGTACCATATCAAGCATATATCCTGTACATGCTTTGAAAATAAAAGTTATTAGACCACGTATACCTAGCCCATCAACCTTTTCTGCTAAAAATTCACTGTTTACAAGTAACACATTTATGAATCTACCTATTTTCATAAGATTATGAAATCCAACCATAGCATTCCAATTGTAGGAAAAGCAGTGTTCATATTGGTATCCTTGATGTTTCACTACAAGAAAATTATTTTCAATTTTCCAACGATACCGACCAATTTTAATACAACGATTTTCCACATTGCTTTTCGTAAGCTCTTTCCCAGATATCCAGATATATCTAGTCGATTTTGATTCAATTTTACCAGTAGTTCTACTTGTTTCTTCCCAAGTTTCTTCACAGGTTACTACGTTTAGTATTGTTTTTTTTCTACCGCTATCACCATATGTATATTCAACATCATTAATCCACCTATAAACCTGATTTCTAGCTCCACAATTCTACTTAATTGTATTCTCTGGAGTAAGTCTTATAAGCCCCATCGCTTCTTTCCAAGTATCTTTCATTGATCCTTCCTTGAATACAAGCATAAAATCCCAGCCATAATCACGGCAGATTTTTATTACAGGTCCACAAGCGTAAAGACCATCCATTGTTACTGCAATCTTAAGTTTTGGAAATCTTGCCTTTATCTTTTTAGAAAACCGATAAAAAGCTTTGCGCTCACAGTCTTGTTTATCAGAGCTAACATCTTTATATTCATCGTTGTTTAAAAATTCGCTCATTAATGGTAAAGTTATCCCATTATCAAAAATAACCACTGCCTCTAGCACGTATACATAATATTGTTCTTGTTTTTCTTTACCAACATGTCGCTCCAAACATTCTTGTGACCATTTTTCAGTTCTCATGAATTTCTGAGTGCCATCTATAGCTATGACATATCTCTTATTTATCAAATGATTTTTAAATTTCTTTTTTTTAATAAGTTCTTCAAATAGCACCAACATACTTTCTTCTATTTCTTCCACCTTTATTTTCTCTAAAAGTCTGCTTAATGTATCTGAATGTGGCATAGTTTCAAACTCTGGAAACATAGCTTTCATGTTATCAAAAAATATTGGTGAACTGATTTCTTTATTAGCATTTCTTAATGAAGACATATTATATACAAACATCAATATTCCGTATATCATAAGTACTGTTAAACTATGTTTTGTTTTCTTAGTTTGTCTTGGGTCTTTAATTTTGCTTAAATTTTTAAGAAGTGTTGGTAACAACCTTCTATAAACCTTTAGAGCTGCTTCTGTGGTTTCTTGCCTATCTACCATTTCTTCCTGAGCTTTGTTGTAGCTACATTTTTTATTAGCTATATTTCTTTTTTTTCTATACTCCTGTCTTGAAATAGTAAATCCTTTTGATTCTAATTCTTTAATTTTAAGGTCTTGTTCCTGTTTTCTTTTTTTGTGTCGTTCTTCTGTTCTATTCATCAGGGTTCACCACCTTGCATGGTTTAAGTCCTTTAAGACAATCCTTAAAATCCTTTTGCAGTGGATACATATAGATAGCTTTTGGTGGTAGCTGCATTTCTTTTTTTCTGTCCATTCTGCCACGACCTTTGGTTTCACCTAAATAAGTCCAATTTGAGGCCTTATAGCATGTACCCGCAAATTGAGAAGTATCTACAAATGTCTCTAATAACACTGGCGCATAACAATATTCTCTTAGCCAATCTTTTTGAATTTGCTTTATAGATAAAGCTAATGCTTTGCTTGCTAAATTTTTGATATTAACCCAAGGAAATATTAAAAATCTACTGTTATTCAGTATAAAATGAAGCCTTACATTTTTATCTTCAATATTCCATCCTATCCATTCATCACGTGGTTTAAGTGCCCACGCTGACGCGGAAAATTGAAGACACCCAAGCTTCTTGTCTCCACTTTTAACAAAATAGTACAATCTAGAACCAAATACCTGCCTATCTCCCAACATATGATAATCATTAACATATTTTCTCCATAGTTTCAATTGGGCTCCGGCTCTTGCAATCTCTAATTTTATTGGTTCAAACTCTTTTAAATCCCCTACAATAGAGGATGTATCTATATAAAAGTTCGGTATTATTGATACTGATACTTTTTTTGACTTAATAATTACAGGTGGCAATTCAATAATTCCAGCTTTTTCTAACTCCACTAGAAATGCTACGCATTGAGGTGTTTTGGCTCTTCCAGCTGGCGTAGTCCAGTCTAAAAACTCGCATACAGTACCTGCTAATTCTTTTCTTGATAAATGCGAATATTTTTTTCGTGTCCATTTGATAAGATCTATATCTTCAGATGTGAAATTTCGTCCGGAGGATGCCATAATAATATTGTCCATATTGTGCCCCACCTACCTTTCCAATATTATCATAACATTTGAGCTGTGATGTTGTCCAGGGGCATTTAAGAAAAAGTTTTTCAAAAAAACTTTGTAGCCCTTGCTACACAAGGGCTATATTTTTATGCTTCAGCTCTGATGTTTGGTTTTCAAAATTCATTCTCCATATTGGTCATTTCAACAGTTACTTCGCAATTTTTACTAATTAGGCCATTATGCAACCTCTATTCCAAATACAACCTTAGTGCAAAACCCCTTGTTAGGCTTTGAGCTAATCATCACCTTGCCTCCGTGTAATTCCACAATTTGTCGTACAATCAGGAGACCCATACCGTGTTGCTGGGTTAGAGGATTGTCCCCCATTATATAATGTTTTTTTGCTTGTATTTTTATAAGCTCCTGGGCAGATAAACCCACGCCATCATCAGCAATTTCAATGCTCAGCTGATTGTTTAATTGCAGAGATATTTTAACTGATATATTACACCCCTCTGGATTATGAGTAATGCTGTTTTGTATCAGGTTAGATATAGCCCGTATAATTAGCCTTTCGTCGCCATGCATACAGTTGTCCGCCTTGACATCTGCTACCCACAAATCAATAGAATAGATATCTTCCAGACCATTATTCAGAAAATCAGCAATCACAGTCCGTATGATTTTTATGGGATATAATTTTATAAATTGAGTAGATGACACTAGATACTCCAAATTAGAAAAAAGATTCAGATTATCCACCAGTTCTTTGATTTTTGTGCTCTGCCTAAGAATAATTTTTGCTTGATCTCTGCACTCAGGCGAAATACTTTTATTGCTCCATAATTTGTCTGCATAACCCATGGACATGGTAAGTGGAGTACGAATATCATGAGAAACCCCTGCAATCCAATTAGCCCTCGAGGAGTCCTTCTTTTTCAACATTAAGGATGCCTGATTAATACTTAAGATAACTTCGGATAATTCGCCGTCCTGTTTCAGGTTCACTGGTTCGCCTTTGGCAAGTGATTGCAAGGATATAACAAGGGGACTTATTGCCTTGTTTAGTCTCAATTTGGAATAAGAATATATCCCAAACAACATTAACACATCACAAAAAGCAAGAACAGCAATACCTATAGGAAGTGTTTTTATCACATCAATTGGAAAATAGTTAGAAGAAATTTTCATAACACTATCCTTAGGGTATCCAATTACTAACAACCCATCACTATGTTTCCATACAAATACTGGATAATCTTCAAGATAGTATCTTGAAAACTGTGCTACATCCGCTATTGAGTAGTGGCGTTTTATCTCTTTTGGCAAGTCAAAATCCCATACTACCTCACCATTATTATCCATAAGCATAGACCATATTCCCCTACTTTCCAACTTATTTAAAATAGTCTTATCAATAATGTATTTATTGTTTTTATAAGATAGTGAATATGCTGTCTTTTCAGCCATTTTAGCTGGGGATAAACTTTCCGAATATGTTTTTAAACTACGCTGAAATAAAAGGACTAGGAGAACCATATTCACAATGATAAGCAACAAAATAAAACCAGAAAAGGCGATAAAGTATTTTTTAAGCAATATTGCAAAGCTTCTCATGTTACTTTCCTCCGTCCTCTATTATCAGCTTATATCCAAGCCCCCTTGTGGTAATCAATGAAACAGGGTGTGATGGATCATTTTCAATTTTTTCTCTAATTCTCCTGATGTGTGCCATCAGTGAATTTTCATATCCAAAGTAATTGTCTCCCCAAGCCGCTGTACATAAGGCATCAATGGTAAGGATACGATTGGCATTTTGATATAAAGCAAACAGTAGTGCATATTCTTTTGCCGTTAAAGGAATTTCCTCACCCTTCTTTTGGACTTCGGCTTTTTCAAAATCAATAATACTACCCACCAAATAAGCTATATTGCTTTCTGCTTTATAGCAACGACGAAGAATAGCACTTAGCCGTAGCGTCAATTCTTTTGGCAAAAACGGTTTGACAATATAGTCATCCGCACCTATACCAAGGCCACGAAAGCGATCTTCCGATTCGCCTCTGGCTGTCAAAAAAAGAACAGGAATATCTGACTTTTTTCTTATTTGCTTCATAAATGAGAACCCATCCCCGTCCGGTAGCATAACATCCAAAATTAGAAGTTCTGGTTCATAGGATGCGAACTTGCTTAGGGCCTCCGTTACTGATACCGCGGTTTCGATATTCTTATACCCATCATCTGTCAAAATTGATTTTTCCATATTTAACAATTCCAGTTCATCATCAACTAGAAGAAGTCTTTTTGTTTTTATATAATCATCATTCATAGACATAATTCTCCAATCTAATACATCATTGTGCTATGTTTATTATAGCATTTATCTACCAATTTTTTAAATGTGGTCCTTAAAAGTAAGGTAAATGTAAGGTAACGAGAATTCTACTGTAAGCTTCGCTTGATATACTGATGTCAAACGAAAGGAGTTTATCTTATATGAATATTATTGAAACCAATGATTTAACAAAGCAGTACAAAAAATTCACGGCAGTTGAAAGCATCTCCCTTCATATACCCAAAGGAAGCATATACGGGTTTTTGGGTCCAAATGGTGCAGGAAAATCCACCACAATGAAAATGCTTCTCGGATTAACAGCACCAACCAAGGGAAATTTTCACATTAACAGAAAAACCTTTCCCGCAAGCAGAGAGGAAATATTAAAAGGAGTTGGTTCCTTAATCGAAGCTCCTGCTTTTTACGGAAATCTTACTGGTGAAGAAAATTTGGAAATCATCCAGTCTATTCTTGGCCTAGAAAAAAGCAGCGTTGGCGAAGCATTGGAACTAGTAGATCTTACGGAGTTTAAGGATAGACTAACTAAAAAATATTCACTTGGCATGAAGCAGAGGCTGGGGCTCGCATCAGCGTTAATAGGCAGACCTCCAATTTTGATTTTAGATGAACCTACAAATGGACTTGATCCTGCTGGAATTCATGAAATCAGAAACCTAATTAAATCATTGCCTGCTATTTACGATTGCACTATACTGATTTCTTCTCATATGTTGTCAGAAATCGAACTACTGGCAACTGATATAGGCATTCTAAATCATGGTAAACTGCTATTTGAGGGTAGTTTTCAGAATTTAAAAACCCATGCAGTGAAACGTGGTTTTTCCATAGAACATCTTGAGGATACCTTTCTTGCAATGATAGATGAGGATAATTTTTTAAGAAAAAGGAGTGCCTTAAAATGATGCTCCCACTTGAACTTAAAAAGCTGAAACGATCTGGACTAGTACCAGTTATGCTACTTGTTGGTGTTTTAGGTGCACTTTATGCCCTTGCAAATCTTGTAATACGAAAGGATTCACTGTTTTCACTGCCACTTCCTCCTATGGTCCTCTTGCTAACTCAACTTTACGGCATAATTACGGTGCTTAATCTATTTAGTATCATTGTGGCAAACTGCATTATTTACAATATTGAGTATCAAGGTGATGCATTAAAAAAAATGGCTACACTGCCTATCAGTATTGTGAAAATGTATCTCTGTAAACTTGCAATTATTTTAGTCTTATTGTTTCTTTCAATACTGATTCAAAATGTTGCTATTGCTTATATTGGCATAAATTATCTTCCAAAAAATAGCTTTGACATGAATGCTATGATAGTTTTTGCATTGTATAGTTTTGTAATTGCCTTGCCAGTACATACCTTTATGTTACTCATATCTTCACAAATTTCAAATATGTGGATTACACTAGGTATTGGCGTTCTAGGCTTTTTAAGCGGAATGACCACCGCTATGTGCAATAGTCCTTTATTTCTATTAAATCCTTTTACCCTAATTATGAAGCCCGCCATGGCAACGGCAGAACTAGCTTCCGTAAGCCCTGATATGACTGTATTGATTATTTCCATTACAATGACAATCTTACTAATAACCATAGGTATTATCTTGGCCAAGAGGAAAAAATATGAATAGGAGGACAAGTTATTATGAGTTTTTTACATCTAGTTTCAAACGAATTTAAAAAAACCAAAGGTTCAAAAATAATATTATTACTGATAATTGCACCACTGCTAATGGCCGTGTCTGGTGTATCAAGTTTGAAAATGTATTTGTCGGAAAATTATGTTGGAGCATGGTCTGCCATGTTTGTACAGAGCGCCCTAGGTATGGCTTATTTCCTTATTCCACTTTCTATGATAGTGCTATGTGTTCTACTATCACAACTTGAACTGAAAAACAATGGTATTTTAAAAATGCTAGCTCTTCCTGTAAGCCGCGCTAAATTAGCATCGGCAAAGCTTGTAGTTTTAATCAGTTATTTAGGTGTGCAACTTTTTATATTCTTCCTTTTCTTTATAGTGGCAGGGCTTTATACCACCCATGTAACAAAAGTTTCCGAAGGGATACCTGTGCTCTATATTCTTAAATGGAGTGCAATTTTAATGCTTTCTGCTATTCCGGAAGTCACTATTATGTGGATGATAACTACAATTATTGAAAAACCGATTTTATCTATGGGCCTTAACCTACTCTTCGTAATACCTGCCGTATTAGTTGGAATTACCACCTTATGGACTGCCTATCCATTTTGCTATAGCGGTGTTATGGTATCAATTGAGATGCAACGGATTGCGCAGGGTTTAACAATTTTAGATTTTGACATTTACAAACTGCTTTTGTGTGCTATTCCCATCCTTATTTCTTCAGTATTGATTACTTTATGGCGGTTTGGCAAAAATGAGATGACCTAAATAAAATAGAAGTTGTATAAAAACATGTGATTAAAAAATGAAGGATAGGAGCTAACCCCCTATCCTTGATACTTATCTACTAATTAACAATTAGAAATAATTCTCACACCTTTTAATTGATAATCAGAATAAATTTACAAATAATATATTTTCCCACTGCATTTTACTTCTGAGTCTTCTTCATACTCTTCATAATCAATATATGCACCTTTAAGCTCTATAACATTTTCCTGTATATCAAATGCTTCTATACTTATAGTTTCTATTACATTATTTTCATTAACACAGGTAGCCAAGGATTCATAATAATCTTCTTCTGAATTATATATAATTACTGTATTTAATATTCTAAATCTTTTTCCCCTTCTAATCATTCTATCCTCACTTAAAATTTCTTCAGATCCAACTTTTTCTACTCCATCATTGTTTTTTTTGTCTTTAAATAAAAAACTCATTTTTATTACTCCCTTTCTAAAAAGTGCTGCACACGTTGCAAATGGCAAGTTCTTATTCTAAACCATATCTGCATAACTTCAGAATTTTACAATTTACCTTTAAATGTCGTTAAAATCATTTTATTGCCTCAAATGAATCTGGAATAGTGCTGATTACCTCCTAATCTATTGATGTAAGATCAAACCCTATAAATCTATTTAATCTTCCCTGTTTATATTTTAAAATCCCCTTATTCCCTTCAATGATTGTGGCATAGTATTTAGGAATAACAACAAAAATCATTTCAACCTCATTATCCGTTTCAAATATTAGATTATACTTATACCCAACAGATGAAAATCCCATATAGCTTCCAGACATCTGCATAACTGATTCTTTTGACTTTAATCTAGCATTAACAGCAATAATAGGTTTAGTGCATAATACTATCTCTTCGTATATAAGTGTTACAATCATAAGCGTAAATACAACACCTAAAAAGGAACCTATAAAAAAGAACATTATATCGTCACGATTAATAGACTTTAAAGTTTCATTCACAGATACAATTTCAGGCATGTCCAGATTAGAAGTTAGAAGCTCCAACGGCTTATAAAAACACGTGAAATATACAATTATTGTTATACTGTATAAAATTAATATTATTATTCCTCGCTTTACCGTAAAAAAACCACTTTGACTTCTTGACACTTAAATCCTCTCCCCTACTATTTGGTGCCACCCACGTGGCAAGTGGCAAGTTCTTACTAAAATTATGGTTAAATATAATTTATAATAAAACTTCTTAAACATCTCCTTTCTCCTTATGAATCATAATAATTTATTTGTCTTTAAAATTGTATTGATTTCATACTACCACATTCACATTGCTAAATTAGGTGAATAATGTCACATTAAAATTAAAATTGCTCTACCCTACTGGAGGCAACAAAAAAATAATAGATAAGCATTAAACATTTTAGAATATTATTTGAATTGGTACAGTAATTTAATATAAGGTATTTTAAATCACCAGATGGGGAGAAATTATGAGAACAACTCTAAAAAAAAGAAATCCAATTGCGCTTTGGCATGTAACCTTTATTCTTTTAACAGCACTAATATATATGATTTTTATTGTTTTCTCAAATTTTGAAACTCCACTAAACAAGCCCCTATATATTGCAAATGGAAAGCAATACCATGCATTAGCAACTGGAAATGATTTAGTGTCCTATTCAAATGGATTTTTAGGGATGCAGTATTTATGGGGCGGTACAACACCAGCAATATCTGACACTACTGGGAAGTATACAAGTGGAGGATTCGATTGTTCAGGGTTTGTTCAGTATATCTACAAAAACTTTGGGATAGATTTGCCTAGAACATCTATGGACCAGATAAACCAGGGAACATCCGTTACTATAAATAATCTTGAAAAGGGGGATTTAGTTTTTTTTATGACAAATCCAGCTCTACCCCATGAAGTTTCTCATGTTGGAATATATATTGGGAATAATAAATTCATACATTCTCCTAACGCCTGCGATGTTATAAAAATATCTGAATTAACTGGGTATTACAAAGATAAATTTATAATAGGTAAAAGAATGATTAAATATACGTAATCATTCCCCTGTATTTCAAAATTATAAACCCTTTCCCTCAAGGAATTTTATGAACTTACTGTCCGATAATATTTCATTGGTTACAAATTCACCCTCGTAAAAAAGACTATATGTTGTAAATGGTGAAGGTGCATTCTGTGCCTCATCTTTTGTTTGATACTTTAATAAAGCGAAGTTAATACCTTTTGCCTTAGCAATTTCAGCAATCAAAGGTGCGTATTTTTCAGTGTGTGGACATTGGTTTGAATAATATAAAACTATACCCTTCTTATCAGTTATCCCGTCTTTACAGCACTCCTTAAATTTTGGTTTTTCTGTGTTTTTTTCAAAAGGAAGATACAATAGTTCAAAGTATGGCTTCGCTGTGTCACATACTTCAAACCCTTTATATTTCAAGTATTTAGGATCCGATAAAAAGGGCATTTTCTTTTTTGATGAAAGAACGGCTAGACCTTTTTTACCCTTGAGCTTTGCATCACTTATACATTCTTCTAGCAGCTTATTTGCATAACCTTGCCCTTTAAATTTCCCTGAAACCCAAAAACAGTTTATAAACATATATTCCTCAGCTATTATTGGGCACCATGCATTTTCAGCAGGTATATATTCAACAAATACCTTTCCCCGTACATCAAGCTTTTTAAAGATAAGTCCATCATTGTAGCACCCTTTTAGCCAAGCTTTTTTAGATGAAATACAACATTCACCTTTTTTATCAGTGATTGCACAACAAATGTGCTCAGTATCAATATTTCTATTATCAACGTTTATAATATTCATTTTCATTTACCTCTCTCTCTAAAAGTATTACCATTTGGTGGTAAGTTCTTATTCTTAACTAAACTTACTGCAAAATTTTACATTCTATTTTTAAAATTTTCATTAACTCCATTTTATCATATTAACTTTGCTAAATTAAGATAATATTGTCACATTAGAAATTAAAAATGATACCGCCCTACTGGCAAGTCTCAATAAAAAATGGATAAGCACTAAATGCCTATCCATCATTTAAATCAAAAATTTCAATTTAAGTCCAAATATTTATTTTTAATTTTTTTTAGAGTTCCGAGAGAATGACACTATGCTTACTGCTGGTACAAGAATTATACCAATAGCCAAGAATAAATAACTCATTGGTATTAAATAAAAGGGTTCTAAAAGAGTACCATCTGGAGCGACTTCAGATCCGATTATGTTATAGGCAACCATACAAGCAGCTCCTATAATAAATGGTATTAAAGTTAAATATTTTTTCTTCATTGCAAACTCCTTTCCCGCTTTTCAGCTATAATTTTTTTTTATACATTACATTTTAATTAAGTATTAACCATATCATATCACATTATTTATTGTTTATCAATATATTTTTAATGTTTATTGGTATATATTTATTATTAATCAACATAAGCCTTGATTGTAATTTAAAAAACATACACAAAAATTATGCCAATAGAGGTTAGTATAAATGTAATTAATAACAACAACTAAATATAGCTATAAATGATATTTACTTTTAATTTACAATATTTGTGCGGAAAGCCCACTCCTTCAGGTGTGGGATGGATAGCATAGCTTGTGTATAATATATTTGTAAAATACATAAACTATGCTATTATAAATTCATGAAAAATAAATATAGAACAACTAAAACAACTGTATCTTTGATTAATTATAATTTTATATTTTGTCCAAGATATAAAAGAAAAAAATTTAACACCTAATGTTGAAGGGAGATTTAAACATTAGGCGAGATGTGTATGTGAAGAGAGGTGAATACTGTGTCAAGTTATATTTTGGCATTAAAATTAGAAACAGAAGTATATCAAGAAGATATATTAGATAAAAGATTAGAAATAGGTAGAAATATTTATAATAGTTGTCTAGGCGAATTATATAAAAGATATAATAATATGAAAGAATCTAAAGAGTATAGAAAAGTAGTTAAAATGAAAAAAGGCAAAGAACGTAATAAAGAATTTAACAAATTAAATAAAAATAATGGTTTGACAGAATATTCACTTCATAAATACGTTAAGCTTATACAGAAACATTTTAAAAATAATATAGATAGCTTTACTACACAAAAAATAGCGACAAGATGTTTTAATGCTTTTGGTCAATTAATGCTTCATAAATGTAATAAAGTTTATTTCAAAAAATATGGTGAAATGAATAGTGTTGAGGGTAAATCAAATAAAACTGGACTTAGATTTGTAGATAATAAATTAATATGGATTAAGTCTAATAAATATATTAAAACTCAAAATGAATTAAGAGAAATACAAAGAAAACAAGCTTGTATAAGAAAGCAAAGTCATGAGAAATTAGCTAATCAAATTATCAGTTTAGGCGATAGAATATTAGTAGAAACTATGAGCTATAGTGGGCTACAAAAGAGAGCTAAGAATACAACAATAAATGATAAGACAGGTAAAATAAATAAGAAAAAGAGATTTGGTAAAAGTCTCGCAAGTAAAGCACCTAGCATGTTTTTAACTATATTAGATAATAAATTAGAATGGTATGGTAAAGAGCTTTTAAAAATAAACACTACTAAAATAAAAGCTTCACAATACAACCATTTTGATGATAAGTATAATAAAAAAGAATTATCGGAAAGGTGGAACAATTTCGAAGGATTTAAAATACAAAGGGATTGTTATAGTGCATTTCTTATAATGAATATTAAGGATAATTTAGAAGAAATAGATAGAGATTTATGTTTTAAGGAGTTTGATAATTTTAAAGTGCTACACGATAAGGAAATAGTAACAATACAAAATAGCAACAATAAAGCAATAAGTAGTATGGGATTATAAATTAAGGCTAAAGAGGTTTTGATATGAGCCATATGCTATCGTTAATTCATTCATTGGAATGATTGATAGTGAAAGTTTTAGAGAAGTTAATTAGTTCTTATATGTTGTAATTTATTTGATTTTTAAATAAATGAGAGTATAGGAGAAGTTAAGCTATCTAAGAACCCCTTGCCTTTAGGCATGGGAGTATCAGTAACCAAGTTGAATATGGAGAACGACTATATAATGAAGCAGAATTAATGGAAATTTTAAATGTTAGTCGACCAACGCTACGTGAAGCCTTGCGTGTTATGGAGTTTTTAGGAATCATCACTGTCACACCAAGAAAAGGAATTATCATTAGTGATCCCAAAGACAATAATTATTATTTGCCACTTACCTATATTTTAGCTTTCGAAAAAACAAGTAATACAGATCTTTTTGAACTTAGGATGGCTATAGAACTAGAAATGATAAGCCTTGCAACTTCTAGGGGAACAGATGAAGACTTTGCTAAGTTAAAGCAAATTTTCGATGAAATGACCAATCTTCCTGATGGAGAAATAACAAACTTTACTAAATTGGATCAATTATTTCATATCCAAGTATTAAATTGTGCTAAAAATGAATTATGTTCTAAATTAATGAATACCCTTAATGCATTAATTTATAATCAATTAGAACAAATACATAAAGCCTTAACAAATGATGATAGGAAAAATACCATACAAAAACACTATCTTATATATCAATCATTAGTAGCTAGAAATGAAGAATCAGCAAGACAGGCAATGAAAGACCATCTAGAGCATGCCTATGGTGTTACTAAACAACTTCCAAGCGTCTTTTTAGATACTTTTAAAACAAATTAATTTTTATATATTAGTCTTAATGATTTATTTCTTATCTATAGACTTTGTAGCAATAATATCTACGCCAAGCCCCAACACATTGTGGATAAGCACTTGTTCAATTTTTATAGGTGCATCAATTTGTATGTTTTTAATCTCTTTCATAACATCAAATATCTTATCTTTAGGCACACCTATTGTGGTTCTTACACTAACAAGGGGCATTTCTCCATTATTTACTTTAACTAATGATGAAATAGTTCTTTTAGGATTTTGTATTTCTTGGGAGGCATATGCTATTCCTTTTTTACAACAAGCTCCAATAATTTTTTTGATAACTTTTCCTTCTAATTCTAAAGTTAATTCGCAGCCATTTGGACAAATTATACATGTCATTTCTCTATTCATTTTGCTACCACCACCCTAATATTTTCACTACTAATAATATCCTCTTTTTTTAATATTAAGTGTATCATCTCTGCAGGATTTAATTTTTTAAAGTTTGTTAATTTGATCACTTTTTCACCCTGCTTAATTTCTATAGCCCCATCTCTTGAAGGTCTACTCACCCTTAAAGTTATTTCTACATCTTGCTTTCCACTTATCTTTTGTGGAACTACATTATTAACAGTTTCATCTGTTGTTATTAAAATATGGCTTTGATTTTGCTTTTCATTTCTTATATATTTTGCTGCTGCCTCTGCAAGATTTTCCCCTTCAGCAGATACAAAATCTACTAAATCATGCACATGAAGCACATTACCCCCTGCATAAATTCCTTCTATGCTAGTTTGTAAATTTTCGTCCACAATGGGCCCTTTAGTTTTTGCATCAAGTTTTATTCCAGCTTTAAGAGATAACTCATTTTCAGGAATAAGTCCAACAGATAGTATTAATGTATCACATTGATACTCTTTTTCTGCTCCTGTAATAGCTTGTCCATTGTCATCTAATTCACTTACAGTTACTACTTTTAATCTTTCTTTTCCTTTAATATTTGTTACTGTATGATTTAAATATAAGGGAATATTATAGTCATTTAAACATTGTTCTATATTTCTTGAAAGTCCACTAGGATAAGGTAGTTTCTCTATTACGGCCAATACTTTTGCCCCTTCTAGGGTGAGTCTCCTTGCCATTATAAGTCCTATATCTCCAGACCCTAATATAACAATTCTTTTCCCAACCATAATATTTTTTATGTTCATATAGCTTTGGACTACTCCAGCAGTAAATACCCCCGCCGGTCTTGTGCCAGGTATACCTATCGCGCCTCTTGTTCTTTCTCTACAACCCATGGCCAGCACTACTACTTTAGCTTTATATTTTTTTAGCCCACCTCTTGTAACTGCTGTAACCTCCTTATTATTTGTAAGATTTATTACAGTTGCTCCTGTTTGTAACTGAATATTTTCTTTTTTCACCTGCTTTATAAATCTATTAGCATATTCAGGACCACTAAGAGCCTGCTTAAATCTTGTTAAACCAAATCCATCATGAATACATTGTTTTAATATTCCACCAAGTTTTTCTTCCCTTTCTAATATTAAAACGTCTTCTATACCTTTTTCTTTTAATTTTAGAGCTACTGCAAGTCCAGCTGGTCCGCCACCAATTATAATTGCTTCCTTTTGAATTACTTGCATTGTCTTACCTCCCCTAAAAACATCTTTCCATATTTTCTTAAATAAGTTACTTCATCAACTTTTACATTTTTTTCTTTTATAATGATTTCTGCAATTCTAGTTTGGCAATATCCACCCTGACATCTTCCCATCATGGATCTTGTTCTATATTTAATGCCTGTTAATGTATCTACCCCTAATGGATTATTTATTGCTTGCAAGATTTCTGCTTTTGTAATATTTTCACATCTGCAAATAATTTCCCCATAATCAGAATTTTCTTTTATCAGTGTGTCCTGTTTTTCTTCAGATTGTTCTATAAGTTTTACTATTCCCTTTCTAATAGGATTGAAATTTATATTTTCTTTTAAGGTTTCCCTATTTTTAATTTTTTCGACTACATACTCTGCAATTGGAACAGCGCAAGTGAGTCCTGGAGATTCAATTCCAATTAAATTAATTACATTAGGTATTTCTTTTCTTTCTTCTATTACAAAGTCTGCATATCCACCTTTTTCCTTACTTACAAGTTTTGGTCTTATGCCTGAGAAATTTCTGATGAAATGTTCCCTTTTGATTTGAGGCAATATCTTTGTCCCCTCTTTTATAAGCATGTTCATAATATCCTCAGTTGAAGAATAATTATCATTTTCATCTATGTAATAAGCACTTGGCCCAATAAATATATTGCCATGAATTGAAGGTGTAAGATGTACGCCAAGACCCCCTTCTTTCTTATTAGGAACTGGATAGACTGGAATTTCAAGAAATTTGCCTAGGCTTTGGTCAATAATAAAATATTCTCCTCTACATGGATATATTGTATAATCTGTAACACCAACCATTCTTGCTATTTTATCAGAATTCAACCCTGCACTATTAATTACCCATCTACTAAAATAGATTTCTTTATTTTTTGTAATAATCTCATAGCCATTTTCTTTTCTTTCAATATCAGTTACTTCTCTATCAAAATAAAAATCCACACCATTTTGGCAAGCATTTTCTGCTAATGCAATCGTATATATAAATGGATCTAGTATTCCTGTCATGGGTGAATATAAAGCTGCTACTCCTTCTACATTAGGTGCTAATTCCTTGATTTTTTCACGGTATACAATTTCGAGACCTGGAACTCCATTTGCATCTCCTTGTGATTTTAATGCTTTTAGTCCTTCCATATCTTCCTTACTAAAGCCTACTACTAGCTTTCCCGTTCTTTTAAAAGGTATATCTAACTCCTTTGCAACTTTGTCAAAGCCCCTGCATCCCTTAACACAAAATTGGGCCATAAGTGTTCCAGGCTGACTGTTAAATCCTGCATGAAGTACTCCACTGTTTCTGCCACTTGTTTCACATACTACATCTAACTCTTTCTCTAACACACCTACATTCAAATCATATCTTGAAAGTTCCCTTGCAATTGCACTACCCACTACACCTGAGCCAATAACGACTACATCATATTGTTGTTTTTTCAATTACATCACCCCTTACTTTTCTTCAAAAATATTTATATTTAAGTTTATTTAGTATACTCATTAAACTTAATACAATATTAGCTACATATAAATATTTTGTCAAGGAACTCATTGAATATTTTTCCATTTCATAAAAAAAGAATGCAAAAATTAATTGATTTTTGCATTCTTTTTTTATGAAATTATTAAATTTATACATACATTATGTTTACAGTGGAAATAAACATTTTCTCTTACTTCTGATACTTTTCTAAACAAGACTTACATATGCAAGCTTTACCCCTTTTATCACTTGGAATCAAATCTAATATGTACTTTGGAAATTCAACTGTATCGCACCAACATCCACCTTCACCATGTTTACAATTATTATCTTGTCCACAAAGTGGACATATTTTCGCTACTTCACTTTTACTCATTATTATTCCTCCTTCAGACATTTTAACTCCCTTTATTAATTATATATTTATTCCACATTTAATATCAATATAAAATTATATTTGTTTTACTTGTATTAATATTATTTTACAGATACCCAAACATTATCTTTTATATAAAATCTCCATTTAAAGTCCTTTGCTTCTTCTGCGTAATCAATTCCAATTCTTTTAGCTTCTATAATTTCAATTTTTTCTTTATCCATTGATTCTTCTATATAAAGGTTACCTGCACATAAATCTTGTTTATTATTTTCTTTATTTATATTCATCGCTATACACAGTTTAGATGGACCCGAAGACAAGTTTTTAAATTGAGCTTTTGTTAATTCATTATGAACTTTATTAAATCTTAACTTTGACATTTCGTCTATTCCGTCTATTGGCTCTATTGCTCTAATTAAAACTCCTTCTGGATATCCTTCTTTTTTTGTTATTACATTGAAACAATGATACATACCATAAATAAAATATACATATGCGATTCCAGGTTTACCATATAAGGCTTCTAATCTAGGTGTTTTTTTTCCTCCGTAAGCATGAGAAGCCTTATCTATTGAACCAATGTATGCTTCTGTTTCAACTATCTTTCCTTTTAACTTTACTCCATTAACTTGGTGTACAACTACTTTACCTAAAAGTTCCTTCGCAACCTGCAGAGTTTCTTTAGCATAAAATTTTCTAGTAAGTTTCATCACAAATCACCCCTCATAAATATGTTTTAGCATATTATAAATTTTAGTTTATATCAAATTTATATATAAGACAAATCTTATATCCCTTCAGTGGAGTAGTTTTGAGATTACTAAACAGTTTTATTTACCCATAGCAAGATGCATATACTAAGACAGATAGCTGTAATAGCAACAAAAGAAATAATCTTAAATGCCTTCTTATTCCTTCTTGTTCCTATTATCACAGATGCTAAAAATACTACCTCCATAACTGGTAAAATAAATATTAACATGTTTTCAAAGGTTATTTTAATTGACATTTCACACCTCCTTATATTTACCCTGTTATGAAACAAGAAAATTAAAGAACTAATGAAATGTCTGCCATTCCATTAGTCCTTTAAATCTACTTATATTGAGGTTCTTGTCCCTGAATATATTGTTGTCGTCCTTTTAAAATCTCTAGTGTACAATCAAGTTGTTCTGCTATTTGTTTAAAATCATTTTTTGCTTGCTTATCTTCTGTTTCTAGAGAAAAAGTCTTCATTGTAGCAGAAGCGCTTTGCAGTCCTGCAATTGCTTGTTGCATTTGAGTTCCTACAGTCATAATTTTCACCTCCCTTAAATCATCTCCTGGGTCGTTAAATATATTTATCCTTTGGGTTTAAATATTATAGCAGCAATAAACCCAAAAGTTATTGCAGCAGAAATACCAGAACTTGCTGTTTTTAACATACCAGTAAATATGCCTATAAATCCTGTTTTTTCAGCATCAATTAAGGCACCTGTTACAAGAGTATTTCCAAAACTACTTATAGGTATAAACGCACCTGCACCTGCTATTTTTATCAAAGGCTCATATAAACCTAGCCCTCCCAAAATTGCTCCAATTACAACTAATGTGCAGGTAGTATGTGCAGGAGTAATCTTTAATATATCCATTATAAGTTGCCCAATAACACAAATTAGACCACCTATTACAAATGCAAAAATAAACTTTTCCATAATTAAACTCACACCTCTTTTTTACATTTCTATAGAAACTGCATGAGCAATACAAGGTATGCTTTCCTTTTGTTGGTAGGATATTGGGGACATTAAAGCACCTGTTGCAACAATTAATATTCTCTTTAATTCCCCTCGACGCATACGGTTAAGAAAATGCCCATAAGTTACAGTAGCAGAACATCCACATCCACTACCGCCAGAAAAAACTGGTTGATCCTTTTTATATATTAAAAGTCCACAGTCTGTAAATATATTAGATGGCATTTCGGTGCCATGGGTTTTTAATAAACTAATAGCAAGTTCATGTCCTACCTTGCCTAAATCACCAGTAGCAATAAGATCATAATAGGAGGCATCAACATTTAAATCTCTAAAATGTGCTTCAATGGTATCTACAGCCGCTGGGGCCATAGCCGCTCCCATGTTAAATGGATCTGAAATACCCATATCTATTACTCTGCCTATGGTAGCTGAAGTAATCTTAGGTCCAATTCCATCTTCCCCAAGGACCGCAGCTCCAGCTCCTGTTACTGTCCATTGAGCAGTAGGAGGTTTTTGTCCACCGTACTCTGTAGGATATCTAAATTGCTTTTCTGCAGCTGCATTATGGCTACTTGCAGATGCTATAACATATTTAGCCGCCTTACTTTCTATCAATTGAGCTGCTAGTGCTAAACTTTCCATGGAACTAGAACAAGCACCAAAGACCCCTAAAAAAGGTATCCCCAAAGTTCTTGCAGTAAAACTACTAGAAATAATCTGGTCCATTAAGTCTCCACTTATGAAAAAATTGATATCTTCTTTTTTTACACTTGATTTTTTTATTGCTCTTTCGCAAGCATGTTCCAGAAGAACCTTTTCTGCTTTTTCATAGCTATCCTGTCCAAGCCACAAATCTTCATGAAGTATATCAAAGTCATCAGCTAAAGCACCATCCGCTTCAAAAGGACCACCAACTGCGGCTGATGCTAATATTGTAGGTTTAGAATTGAAAATCCATGATTGATGTCCTTTAAGCATTTACATCCTCCCCAACCATATTATTGTGATTTTTATGGTAGCAACTACAAAAGCAGAAAATACGCCATAGACAATGATTGCTCCAGCAAGTCTGAACATATTTCCAGCCACTCCAAGTACATACCCTTCGCTTCTATGCTCAATTGCGGCAGAAGCTATAGAATTAGCAAACCCTGTAACCGGAACAGCCGATCCAGCTCCGGCCCATTGGCCGAGGTGATCATAAACTCCAAGTCCAGTAAGCAAAGCTGACATAAAGATTAAAACTATTGAAGTTGGACTAACTGCTGTTTTTTCATTAAAATTAAGGTAGGTTATAAAAAATAATTGTAAGCATTGACCAATGGTGCATATAGCTCCACCTACAAGGAATGCTTTAATACAATTTTTTAAAATAGGTCTTTTAGGTTCTATCTTTTTTACCAATTTATCGTATCGTAGCTCCGTTGGCGTTAGTTTTTTCTTTTTCATATTGGACATTATTTCACCTTCTAACGTAATAAATAGGGTTCTAATTTTTCCAAGACCCTTTTTAAATTTTCAGTATTTTTTGAGTACATTGATTTTGCTGCTTCATTTTTTGTTTCTAAAGCAAATGACATAAGGTCTGCCTGACATTTTTGAATACTGGCATATAGCATTTCTTTAATCTGTGTTTTTGGGACTTGAATCAAATCATCAAAAAGATCCAAATACAAATCTCCTGAAGAATCTACTTGACCTATAAAAACATTTTCAAGTGCTACCCCTTTGTTTTTAAGCTCTGTTTTAAGCCACCCTTGATTTAATCCAATATTGGTAAGCCCTTCATTCAACATATTTCCATCTAAGATAACTGTCTGTGATTCAGTCTTCGATGCAATTTTTTTTCCTAAATCATATGAAGTAACAGGTTTTTTATCAGCTTTTAAACTAATATTTATATCCCCTGTTGTTTCCATAATACCAAATTCAACATCTGCTAAATTAAATGCCTTTTGGCAACGTAATTCTTGTATAAACTCTTGCCCGGTCATTCTTTCTTTAGCTAAATTTTCTTCCATAACTTTACCATTTTTAATTAGAACTCTTTCCTTACCATTCAATATGTTATAAATCCATTTACTTTTCATGGAAGCATAATCTAAAATAATAGGCATTAGACCCCAAACAGCTAACGCAGTTAATCCAAAATATATATTTGTAATTATGCCCAATGAGATTAAAGTAACTATAAGCGCAATGACTACATAAGAAATAAAGTCAAAGGGGGTACTTCTAGATAAATTTTTTTTCTTCATAAATCTTGTTAAAACTAATGTTAAAAAAAATATAATTATTGAGTTTAATAATATTATTAACCAAGTATTCATTATTTCACCTCACTTAGTCGCCTTTGTACTGGGGCTCTTGAAACTCTATAGAACCCACTCTTTTTTCTAAATCTATTTTAATTTTATTTATTTCTTGGAATGCCTCAGTGTAAATAGCCTTAGCTTCTTGATCCCGTTCTTGCAATGAATATAATCTTAAAGTCGCTTCTGACCCATTTAGAGTGGCTAATGTTTGTTTTACCTTAGAGATAACAGTCACATTGAAACCTCCTTTTAAATTAAATTATTTTCTAATATAGTGTAACTAATATACATAAATATAATTCATTTATATTAAAATAAAAATTCTTGATAAACTATATACTACAATTTTAATTTCTGATTTTTTTATTTTAAAAAAGATGACTCTTGTTCAATGAACAGAAATCATCTTTTTAATAGATAATAGATTTTTTTGAAATTGTCCACAAAGGTTACAGATTATGTGACGGGTCGCTTTTATCTTGAAAAATGATATACCTTCTAATAATTGAATTAGGATACCTAGCTATATTGCTTTCCGTCATGTGTATTTAATAATTCTTGTAATTTCTTAGCTTGCATTGCAGATTGTTCTGCAAATTCCCTGAATGTATTACTTACTTCTTCTTCTGATACTTCTCTTGCAAATGATTGATAGTCTCTAGTATTTTCTTGTGCGTCTAATAATTTTTTCATAATAGTATCTCTAGTGTTCATTTCCATTTTAATCACTCCTTCTGCAGTATATTTCCACAAAAGTTATCTTTTTATGTATTTTAAGTTATACTATCTGAAAAATCAATAAGCCTTTAGTTTAGAACTATTATTAAATCAATAGGCATATAAAATGAATTTTGGGTCATTATAATATTTAAAGATTATTAAGATAAATATATGTTTGCGTAAATTTTAAATTAGTTTATGTATCCTAAAAGTAAATAACAACATGAAAGGTGAGATAATATGAGTAATAAGTTAACTGTAACCAAAAATAAGATGGCTACATTAGGTATCAAGAAAAATGAACAAAACGATTACGAATATATTAATCCTGAAGATAAGACTAAATCTAAATATAAGTCAGTTAGAAAGGAAACAAAATAATGAGATAAAAAAATATATATAGTTGTTAAAAAAGATTCAACAACTATATATATTTTAAATTTTAAACTGGTTTATGCATTATAAACAAATGTGGTTCTTGTAGTTTATCCTGAACAATTCTTAGGGCTTCACCAAATCTTTGATAATGAACAACTTCTCTTTCTCTTAAAAATTTTAAAGGCTCTATTACATCTGGATCATCAGCCATACTAATTAGATATTCGTAGGTAGCCCTTGCCTTCTGTTCTGCAGCTAAATTTTCAGTAAGATCTACAATGGGATCCCCTTTTGATTGAATATATGATGCGTTAAAAGGAACGCCTGATGCGCTTACAGGGTATATTCCTCTACCATGGTCAGCATAGTAGCCACTCATGCCGCCTTTTTGAATTTCTTCTAGCGTTGCGCATTTCATTAATTGACGAACCATGCTTCCAACCATTTCTAAATGAGCTAGTTCTTCAGTGCCTATATCATTACATGTTGCTATAGCTTCGGGAGTTATCATAGAAAATCTCTGACTTAAGTATCTTAATGATGCACCTAGCTCACCGTCTGGACCACCATATTGAGTAATAATAATTTTTGCCATTTCTGGATTAGGAGTTTTAATTTTTACTGGATATTCTAAGAATTTATCGTATGTCCACATAAATTACACTTCCTCCTTTTCAAACATAAAATTAGCTTCATTTTCCCAAGGCCAGGGTTCGCTTATCCATTGCCATGGGTATGGGCTTAAGGAGTTAAGTTGAGTTAACATGCCGTAATTCATCTCATAGTTTTCTTTTAGTCCTCTCCATTGCATAATGTAATTATTATACTCTACAACAGCTTCTCTATCCAATGGATGAGTATTAAGGAACAAAGCTAAGTCTATCATCATAAACCGTGTTGCACTAATCTGTTTTAACATTTCCATTTTATTCATTTCATTTCTCATTAGATTCGCTCCTTTTGAATTGCTTCCAATTTACATGGTCTACTTTTTTTATCCTCACCTTTATAAGGACTGTAAAGTTCGGGAAAAGCAGTTCCTCTTCTAAGTGCTTCAACTGGCGTAAACACAGCACAAAGGAATTGGAATGGAACATATGCAGCAGCTAGCCTAACATTTTCAATTATAGTTTCTTGTGGTATGCAATTGCTCATTTCTTCGACTTTGGACATTTTTTTTCCTGTATCAGTCTGCTTCAATTTAAACCTCCAGAAAGTATTTACTACATAATATTATATGCAAACATTGAAAAAAGTGAGTACATTTTTCATCTCTATGAAATTAAATTGTATAATTAGCACTTCATCATCCGGTAATAAAACAATCTAGATATTATCTAAAAAAAAGGCTACCTAAGATAAGTAGCCTTTTAAAGTTTGAAATTATCTTATAATCTGTTACTTTTATAATTTAACTTAATCCTACTAGACAATTCTGAAAATAGATACAGTTCCAATAGGTCCGGATAAACCTACTAATACTATACTAATAGGACCACTAGAATTATTAACAAATCTGAAAGTTTCTCCTGCTGTTGCGGCATATACTCTATTAGAGCCACTTATAATTGGATTTGTTGCTGTAATAGATATACCAGCAATAACACCACGAAGGGATGATACCAAATCAATCTGTATAGAAACGGTTCCAGGATTTGGAGTAACGGCTATCTTCCAGTCTATTACATAAACTCCTGTTGTATTAACTGTAAAAACACCTGTTGCTGGATTATAACTGAGATCTGGTCCTACAATATCTACAGCATTATAAATAATAGTGCCTCCAACTGGAATTGATAATTCATTTGTTGTTATAACACCATTTGCAAATGAATTGAAACTTGGTCCTGTCGGACCTGTTGGGCCCGTTGCACCTGTTGGACCTGTTGGGCCTGTTGGGCCTGTTGCACCCGTTGCTCCTGTTGCACCTGTTGCACCTGTTGGACCTGTTGGACCTGTTGGGCCTGTTGGACCTGTTGCACCTGTTGGGCCTGTTGCACCTGTTGGGCCTGTTGGGCCTGTTGGGCCTGTTGGGCCTGTTGGGCCTGTTGGGCCCGTTGCACCTGTTGCACCTGTTGCACCTGTTGCACCTGTTGCACCTGTTGCACCTGTTGCACCTGTTGCACCTGTTGGACCTGTTGGACCTGTTGGGCCTGTTGGGCCTGTTGGGCCTGTTGGGCCCGTTGCACCCGTTGCACCTGTTAGACCTGTTGGGCCTGTTGGGCCTGTTGGACCTGTTGGACCTGTTGCACCTGTTGGACCTGTTGGACCTGTTGGACCTGTTGGACCTGTTGGACCTGTTGGGCCAGTAGGACCATCTGCACCTGTATTACCAGTAGGACCTGTAGGACCTGTAGGTCCGGTTGGCCCAGTTCTTCCCGTTGGCCCAGTTGCTCCAGTAGCACCTGTAGGTCCGGTAGGACCAGTTGGTCCAGTTGGACCAGTCGGTCCAGTTGGTCCAATTATACATGCTGGGAAGCAATGCTTGCAGCAACAATCATCTTTATCATGCTTACAACAATCATCTCTGTCATGTTTGCAACAATCATCTCTGTCATGTTTGCAACATTCATCTCTATCGTGTTTGCAACATTCATCTCTATCGTGTTTGCAACATTCATCTCTATCGTGTTTGCAACATTCATCTCTATCGTGTTTGCAACAATCATCTCTGTCATGCTTGCGACATTCATCCCTGTCATGCTTATAATCGTCATCTTTGTCATAACAATTCTGACTATTTATAATAAGATTTCCAGTAGCTCCATCTATCTCGGTACATTGATACTTCTTCGATGAACCATCATTGGATTTACCCATAATATACACCATCCTTATATATAATACTTTCTTTATATGAAATCATAAAACGTTGACATTATCTTTATATAAAATGCTATTATTTTATTTGCATAATTTATAATACTGTCCTTACATAGTATGCAAGCACTTTAATTTACGTTAAACAGATTTAATAAAAACTTGCAGTTAAATTGAAAAAAAATATAGCACAAAAATTAATCAGCCAAGAATTTTAGCTGACTAATTTCTATATTATATTTTTTACATTATATAAAGTAAAATTTATATTTATAAACTATCTAAATAAAATTTATGATTATTTAATAACCTTTCATCATTAGGCGAAAGCTTAATAGCTTGCTCAGAAAATTCTATTGCTTCAACCATCAGATTTAAATTATAACAACCTAAAGCTGCTAAATCATAAGGAGTATAGTCCCAAGCATTTTCATCGTTCGCAAAGTTGAATGTTTTTTTATTGATTTTTAAAGCTTCAGTTGCATAATAATAAACACCAAGCCAATCCTTTTCCCTATAAGCTAATAAAGACAACTCTATATAGGGTTCTCTTAATGAAATAGATTCACTTATGGCTTTATGATACCATTTTTTAGCGTTTAATATTTCTCCCTTTTCACAATATGCTCTTGCAATAAACCTCATAGATGATGCTCTTTCTTCTTCATAATTTGATGTAGGCAGTGATAAGTAATTCTTTAAGGTTAAAATGCAATCATCCCAGTTCCTCTCAAACATATACTCTCTACCAAGATAATATGTGTTTCTACTACTATTAGGATTTTCTTCAATAGCCAATTTCAATAATGGAAGATTTAAACTCCTATTTTTTGTTTTATCAGGATAATGATTAACTACCATACCCTTAATATAAACCTGTTTTTGCTCCCCCTCTCCCAAATATTCTAAAATCTCATGTGTTGGGTATATCCATCTATATCCATGTCTTGCATGAATTCTGTCCCAAGTATATTGTACCGCAGGCGAGCCGTCATCATTGACCTTCCAATTATATAGGTATAATCCTCTTGTCGTTTCTTTTGTCCATGCATTTTCTAAATGCTTTCTCCAACCACTCTCAATAACATCATCAAGATCTGCGGATACACAAATATCTATATCATCTGGAATAAATTTTAAGCATTCATTTCTTGAATAATCAAATCGAAAGGGACTCGCATCCATAGAATAAACAATGGCTCCTCTTTCTTTTAGTTTATTAATTGTATTATCAGTAGAGCCTGTATCTACAACTATAACAACATCAGCATCACTAAAGTGATCCATAAAGCGGTCAACAAATTTTTCTTCATTTTTACAGATTGCATATACGCAAACTTTATATTTATTACTCATGTAAAAACCTCCAATAAAATGAATAATACATTTCATTCCATTCTATGCTTACACATAATTATAGGTGACATAGTAAACATGTAAAACTTTAGTATTATTATCTATCCTTACTGTTTCACTTTGAAACCACTACTTTTAGCATGCTTTTTTTACTTTCCTTTCATAGAAAGTTTATTTTCAAGGCAAAATTCTAATAAATTTACAAGTTATTCCAAGGTTTAATTGTTTCATAAATGCACATAATAAAATGTAAAAAACATTATAAATTTGGAGGTATTAATATGAGAAAACTTTCAGAAGGTGAATTATTATCCTTAACAGCTTTGTTAACCATGGAAAAAGATGGATTAGCAGTGGCAAAAGTTATGAAAAATCTAATCAGTGATGAAGAGTTAAAAAGACAAGCCGAGACTGGTGTTTTAGCAGCAGAGGGAAGAATAAAAGGAGTACAACAATTCATCAATGAAAATCAAGTGACAATAGGAGGTGCAAAATAATATGGGAATAATAATGGACAATATCGTAAAAAATAACACAGATATTAATGATGAAGTAATAGTCGGAAATATGATTGGGTCTGCAAAAAATGCAGCAGATGCATATCTAAACGCTACTATGACCAGCGCTACCCCTGAATTAAAAGCAATATATTCCTCTAGTTTAAATCAAATAATAGGTGGTCATTCAGCATTAACAGAGCTAGCTGTAAACCGCAAGTGGGTATCACCTTATGATGCACCTTCACAACAGCTTGCTAATACCTTTAACAAATCTGAAACTACAGTTCAGGCTAAATAATAAATCAGACTATAACAGAAAGTTAAGCATAATGCTGTCAGAAACTATAAACTTCCTAAATGAACACCATATAAATTACAAACGCTCTAGTATAAAGAAAGTTATAATAGGATATTATATTATCGTGTTTAAAAATAAAAAAGCTATACGAGGAGTGATATTTAATGGATGAAAAAAATAAAAAGGTACTAGAAAGTTTAATGGAAAAGAAAACTGATGTAGAACTTGGTGAAGAATTATTCGATCTTAAAAACCAAATTAATACAATGGAGTCTACATTAAATCAACTTAAAACAAGCAATACACCAAACACCCCTGAAAACCAAGGCATGCAACAAAGCCAACAAAGTCAACAAACTGCTGCACAATTAATGAGTCAAATTCAAAGCTTTAGACAACAAGCACAACAACAGCAACAACAAGCTCAACAACAATTACAAACTTCTGTTCAGAATGCAATGGGTGCATTAAATCAAGCTAACCAACAAATAGTATCTCATCAGGTTCTTAGCCAGATGAATCAAATTATAGATCAGGCTCAACAACAATTAAATACTATGAACCAAGGCCAACAAGTAGCTCAACCAAATCCAGGAACTCAACCAGCTCCAGGAACTCAACAAAGTTAAGAAAGTCAAATGCAAAACTGAAAAGCTATTGTTTACAGATATAAATAAATATGATTAAATAACCCTCCATAGATAAACTCTATGGAGGGTTTGTTTATTTTATCAATTCCTTAAAAAATATACACAAATACTATCACCCTTAAGGTCACATTGGAATATTATTATAGTGAAAGGGGGCTTTATACATGAATTCTAGAGAAAAATATCTTGGTAGCAAAGAAGAATTTTATTTTTTCTTAAAAGATGAAGTTATAAAATTATTCAAGGACAAACTAAAAATAGAAGGAACTCGTGTTGTAATACCAGATAATGAGGAATTAGATTATCAAATTAAATTTGATTCAGATGAAAATTATGGTGATTTTACAATTAAAGTTAAATGGGGCGAAAAACCTGAACAACTTGAAGACTTTGAAGAAAATACAAATGATAATGAGGATAATACCTTTGAGTTTTAACAAACTTTAAATTAACATTCCCTGAGGATGCACTATAAAAATATAGATTAATAGTTTTATCTATTAACTAATACAATCTTACAATAGTTTTCTTTTCCTTAATAAGGCTCCTCAGGGTTTCATATATAGTTCTAAATTTATGTTATTGCAAACTCAATTCTCTTAAATAGATTACCATTTTAAATATTTAATTATAAAATGGTATATATTACAAAGAGCAATTTTAAAATAAATAACTTTTTATATTTATAGTAAGATAACAATTAATATTATTATCTGCTTAAGCGATTTACAAGGAGGCCATATCATGGGAGAAGAAAATATAAATTTAATATTAGCCCAATATGATATTACTGTAACTAATATAAGAAATGAATGTAATAAAGGTAAAAAGGCAGTGTGGTGGATAAAAACACCTCATGGTGATAAAATTTTAAAAAAACATTCCTGCTCTGCTAAAACCCTCCAATTCATACTTGCAGCTGTGGAACATTTATTGAATAACAAAGTTAAGCTTCCTAGAATTATTAAAACAAAACAAGGCGCTAAGTTTATAAAAGGGATTGATTGCTGCTATGTTTTAAGCGAGGCTATATCTGGTGTCACTCCAAATGAGGACAACCCTCAAGAATTAAGACTTGTTGTGGAGCAATTAGCTAATTTTCATTCTGCATCTAAAAATTTTGTACCACCTAACGATTGTAAGGTAAGAATTCACTTAGGCCTTCAAGGCGAAGAATTTCAAAGTCAAATGAATAAATTAAAGGGTTTTTATGATATTGAACAGTCTAAATCTAACCATTCGGAATTTGGCGCAATTATCCTAAATGTATTTCCTTATTTTTATAAAAGGATGGGGCTAGCCATAACTGAAAATAAAAATTCAGGTTATAACAAATGGGTTGAAGCTGATAAAAATTTAAATTCCCTCTGTCATCAAGATTTTACCGCTGGAAATCTCATTCTTACAAAATCCAAGGAAATATTTGTTTTAGATATAGATTCTATAGCTATTGACTTGCCTACACGGGATATCAGAAAATTTTTAAATAAAGTAATGAAAAGACATGGCACCTGGGATTTAAAGCAAACAAAACAAATCCTACATTGGTACAACACTGTAAATCCTCTTGAATTTTGGAAATGGCAAGTACTAAAGGAAGCTATAACATTCCCTCATCTTTTTGTAGGTATAATGAGTAAATATTATGAAGAGCGAGAAGCTACTTGGACTGAAGATAGATATGTTGAAAGACTAAAAGCCATGATAAAAGTAGAAAAATCTATAGATCCAATTTTACAAAACTTTGAAAAAATCATTCCTTCATAGGTTAATATAGGAGGCATTTATAATGGAAAACGACTTAACTAACTATTTAGAACTTGGTAGAAAAGTTCTTCTAGAGTATAATATATCACCACAAAATTTACAAACAATACAAAGTAAGGGACTTAAAACATTGTGGAAATTCACGTATAAAGGTACTACATTATGTCTTAAACGCTTGAAGCATTCATTTGAAGAAGCTCTTTTCTCTGTTAATGCCCAAATATATATATTGAATAATGGTGGTAATGTACCAAAAATCTATCCTAATTCTAAAGGAAATTCTATTACGCAGTACAATGGACAATTATTTGTATTATATAGTTGGATCCACGGAAGAGATATGAATTTAGAAAATCCTAAAGATTTAGCTTTAGCACTGCAGGCATTGTCAAAGTTTCATATTGACTCTATTGGATATGAACCACCAATTGATGCTAAAATATCATCTAAACTTGGAAACTGGCCAAATCAATATGAATCCATGAAGAATAGAATGTTGAAGTTAAAAGAACTCTGTAGTCAAACTCCTAATAACCCATCTTATTTTAGTTATGTAAATCAACTAGATCCCATCATAGAAATTTGCAACAAAACTATTAATTTAATTAATAATTCTCCTTATAGATCTTTATGTAGTATTGATCAAAAGGATTCCTGTTTATGTCATCAGGATTTTGGAACTGGCAATGTTATGTTATCAAAAGAAGGCGCTACTGTTATTGATTTAGATGGCGTAACTTATGATTTGAAAGTTAAGGATTTAAGAAAGATTATTGGGAAAAAAATGATGAAATTTAATGATTATAGTATAAAAAATATTGAAGATATTTTAAAATACTATGAAACAAATACTACCCTAACACCTGAGCAAAAAAAAGTTTTAAAAATCGATTTAATGTTCCCTCACTGGTTTTTTGGCTTAGTAAAGACATTGCATAAGAATCCTAAACCAATAGGTAGTGACAAAATCTCTGCAACTTCAAAATTTGAACAAAATAAATTTTCAATTTTACGAAGATGGCTTTAAAAGGAGTGTTCTTATGAAAATAGCATTTATTTGCACTGAAAAACTTACCTTTCCTCCTATTAATGGAGGTGCAGTTCAAGTATATCTTGAAGGTGCTTTGCCTATAATATCAAAATTTCATGAAATAACTGTATTTTGTATACAAGATCCTAAACTACCTAACAGAGATTCTAAAAGTGGCGTAAAATATATACGATTGCCCGCAAGCACTATGGAAGAGTATGTTCGTGGTGTAAAAAACTATCTTACAAATGACTTTGATTTAGTTCATGTTTTTAACAGGCCTCGGTGGGTTAACTTTTTAAGTAAAAATTTAACCTGCGCATTTAGTTTAAGTTTGCATAATGAAATGTTTTTACAAAAAAAAATCAATTCAAACTTAGCCAATGCCTGCATTGATAGAGTAAGTTTTATTACAACGGTAAGCCATTTTATTGCCAGTGGTGTAAAAGATTTATATCCCTCTGCTGCTATTAAACTTCACCCTGTGTATTCTGCAGTAGATTGTAATATATATAACCCAATTTGGAATAATGACAAGGATTCTTATAGAAATAAATTGCGTGCAAAATATGGCCTTCAAAATCATAAAACAATATTATATGTAGGTAGATTAACTCCAAAAAAAGGCACCCATATCGTAATAGATGCCATGAATTCAGTTATGGCATCCCACCCCAATACTGCACTTATGATTATAGGGAGTAAGTGGTATGGTGGAAATGAATCTAATGATTATATAGAATTATTAAAGAGAGCATCTAAAGAACTAAAAGGACCAGTTATTTTTACAGGTTACTTAAGTCCTACTGAAATTCCAAAATATTATAGCATAGGAGATATTTTTGTAAACATGTCTCAATGGAAAGAACCTTTAGCAAGAGTTCACTATGAAGCTATGGCCGCTGGATTACCGATTATTACAACTAATCGAGGGGGTAATGCCGAAGTAATGATTGAAGGTGTAAATGGCTTTGTGATGAATGATTATACCAATCCAAGGGTGCTAGAAAGTAATATTGTTAATCTATTAGATAATAGTGATTTAGCACTTAAACTAGGGGTGAATGGCAGAAAACTAGCACAGGAAAAGTATAATTTTAATAGATTAGCTAAGGATTTATTAAAACTTTTTGATAGTGTTAAATGATTTTTTAGAGATTAGGGGGTGCCACGTTGAGTTATACACTTTTAGTAACTGGAGGAGCAGGTTTTATTGGTTCAAACCTTTGTGATTATTTACTAAAAAACAATCATAAAATAATCATTATTGATAACTTTAATGATTTTTATAATCCTGAAATAAAAAGATTTAACATTACGGAAATGAAAAACACCATGAAATTAAATAATATTACTGATGATAATTTAATACTACAAGAAGGTGATATAAGAGATACTAATTTTTTAAAAGGAGTATTTACTTCATACAAAATAGATGTGGTAGTTCATCTTGCTGCTATGGCTGGTGTGCGCCCATCAATTATAAACCCACTTTTATATAACGAAGTAAATATTCGCGGCACTCTAAATTTATTAGATTTATGTAATGAATTTGGTATAAATAAATTTATCTTTGCTTCCTCTTCTTCTGTATATGGAAACAATAAAAAGCTTCCCTTTGCCGAAACTGACCCAGTAGATTTTCCAATATCACCTTATGCCGCTACTAAAAAGTCCGGTGAACTTCTGTGTCATGTTTATAGTCATCTATATGGAATTAATATAGCTTGTTTAAGATTTTTCACTGTATATGGAAAAAGACAAAGGCCTGATTTAGCTATTTATAAATTTACAAATCTCATGTTAAAAGAAAGTGAAGTTACTATTTTCGGAGATGGTACTACTAAAAGAGATTACACCTACATTGATGATATTATTGCGGGAATAGATAAAGCCATTACCTGGTCAAGTACAGGTACTCATAAGTATGAAATTTTCAATTTAGGCAGATCTGATACCATTATGCTTAAATATATGCTACAAAGATTAGAATTTGAGATTGGCGTTAAAGCTAATATAAAATATTTACCCCTGCAGCCTGGTGATGTGGAAATAACTTATGCTGACATTTCTAAATCCAAGGAAATTTTAGGTTATAATCCCTCAACAAAATTTGATGATGGAATTTCGAAATTTGTAAAGTGGTTTAGATCATCACCTGAGGTGCTGTAATATTAATCATGTAAATGAAAAGCACTAGTACTTTTATTTTAAAAGTACTAGCGCTTTTTATATAACTTAGTTTTTAATGTTCCCTTTGCCTATAGAGTAATACGCTTTAATATTGGCTCCTTTAATATTATTCGTATCCAATATATTTCTTCCATCAATTATTACAGATTCCTTCATCAAGGAAGCTACCTTGTTTAAATCAAGATTATAAAACTCGCTCCATTCTGTACATATTATTAATGCATCTGAATCTATTAAGCATTCATACATATCGCTACAATAAATTATATTTGGAAATATTTTTTTTATCTCCACTGTAACCATTGGATCATATGCTTTTATTTTAACCTTATTCTTTAATAATTTTTCAATTATATATATAGATGGTGCTTCGCGAATATCATCTGTATCCGGTTTAAATGTTAGCCCTAATATAGATACAGTTTTTCCCTGGAGATCTTTATAATGTTCTCTTAATATTTTCACTGGCAAGACCCTCTGTTTTTCATTTACACCAACAGCAGTATTTACAATTTTAAGATCACAGTGATAGTTTTCAGATATTTTGACTAAAGCTTTTGTATCCTTTGGGAAACAAGCTCCTCCATAACCGATACCTGGTTTTAAAAACAAGGGGGAAATTCTCTTATCTAGACCTAAAGCATAGGCTATTACATCAATATCTGCTCCAACTTTATTACAAAGATTTGCTATTTCATTCATAAAGGAGATTTTCACAGACAAAAAAGCATTTGAGGTATATTTAATTAGCTCTGCTGTTTCAGGACTGGTAACCACCATCTTTATTTTAAATGGCTCATATAATTCTCTCATTAAGTCCTCAGCCTTTTGTGATTCACAGCCTATAACTATTTTATCTCCATAAAAAAAATCATTTATAGCATTACCTTCTCTTAAAAATTCTGGATTAGATACCACATCAAAATATTCCTGTGGTATATTATTTTCTAGTAACTTGTTTTTTATATATTTCTGAGTACCTACTGGTACTGTACTTTTAGTTACCACTATTTTATATTTATCAATGTATTTACAAATTAATTTTATTACTTGTTCAACTTGATCGATATCTACATCCCAATTTTTCTTTGTGGGAGTGCCAACTGCAATAAAAATTATATCCGAAGATTTAATTCCTAGTTCCATATCCTGCGTAAACTCAACACTATTTACCCTTATTGACTCCTTTAATAATTCATCTAATCCCTTTTCAAAGATAGTTGGTGTCCCATTTTTCAGCATACTTAATTTCTCTAAATCCTTTTCTACACAAATCACTTTATTATCTTTTTTACCAAAGCATAATGCAGTTATAAGTCCTACATAACCAGCTCCAATAACGCATATATTCATAAAATCACATTCTCCTCTTTTTAGTATCACATTTTTATCTATTAAGTTTAAAGCCTTTTTGCTATTCAATATTATGCTTAGAATTGTATATATATATATTATGAACTAACTCGTAGTTTGGTGAAATTAAGGCATAAAAAAGCTATGAAATATAGGCTTAATACCTTAATTTCATAGCTTTTATTTATTTTTTAAAATTAGTGTAGAAGAAATACTATTTTAAATATTAGATCTGCTTTTTATTAAATTGTGTTATTAGATATGTGGAAATTTCATTTAAAGCCTCATCTGCTTTTTTTGTAATTTTTCCCATAGAAATAAAACCATGTGTAACGCCTTTATATCTGGTAGAAACCACATTCACACCTGCCTGCTTTAATTTATTTCCATAAGCTTCACCCTCGTCCCTTAGCGGATCAAATTCAGCTGTAATTATAAGTGTATCAGGTAATCCCTTAAAATCTTCAGATAATAGAGGGGAAGTATATTCACTTTTCCTATCTTTTAATCTTGGAGTATATAGGGATATAAATTTCTCAGAGTTTTCCTTTGTAAGATTATAATCCATACCAAAATAGGACCAAGATTTAGTATTTAACTCATAAATGTTTGTAGCTGGATATATTAGTACCTGAGAAATTATATGGGGACCATCTTTATCACGTGCCATTTGAGAAACCACAGCAGAAAGGTTTCCTCCAGCACTGTCCCCTACAACACATATTCGACTAGAGTCCCCCTTAATACTCTTAGCATTTTTATAAACCCATTGGAGCACATTGTATACGTCATTAAGTCCAGCTGGAAATGGATTTTCTGGTGCAAGCCGATAATTTACAGATACCACTATAGCCTTTGAATTTTTTGAAAGCTTCCTGCAAACATTGTCATACTCATCAATATTACCACTTATAAAGCTACCACCATGAGAATAGATTATCAAAGGAAAATTATCGCCATTATCAGGAGTATATATTCGTACTGGTACCTGGTTTATATCTGTTTTTATATCCATATTTTTAATATTTGAAAAAGATATAGGCTTAGGGCCCCATATTGTTGTAGTCTTATGTAAGGCTACGCGTATTTCATATATTGATTTTTCTTTTAGTGAATTAGGATTAAAATATTTTTCTATTTTTGACATTACACCAAATTTTTTATCAAGCTTACCATAACTTGTTGTAGTTATATTTTTTATTATAAAAGAACCGTATACTATAGTAATTAAGAAAACAACCAAAAAAATCAAAAATATTTTCTTTTTCATAGGATACTACCTCCACAATTTATTGTTAGTAGTATGCCCATATATATTATAAAGTTTCTTTAATTATATTTCGCAATTGCTATTACTTTTACTTTTATACCTCAAAGTTAATTCTCTAAAATGTTGTTTCAATTCTTCCTTGAAATTATTATCCATGTTAATTGTTTTTTCTTTTTTACATTGGTGATTTTTATTAATTATCTTATTCTGATTCAGATATCTATGTAAAAATGTACTTAATTTATCTTGGCTGTTATTCATAAATGTCATCTCCAAAAATTTAGTTGGTGCAGAAAATTTATCCCTGCTCACCGATTATACACTAAATTGCACAAAACGACAAATTATTTAACTATATAATGATTTTATTCGTTATATTACATATTGTAACAATATAATTTAAAAAAACACTAATGAAATATTAAAAGTGGCTACAATATTTATAGCCACTTTGTACAATATTTGTTAAATAACCAATTCCACTCTATAATATTCATTTTAGGTTATGTTGTTTAGGTATTCTGCTTTCACAAGGTACACCTATCTGACATTTTCCACAACCGTACCTAGGCTTATACTTTTCAGCTGTTTTATCCAAATATTTAGAACATATTATGTGATCTTTACCTTTTTCTATGGATATTGCATTAACTGGGCATTTTTTTATACATGCACCACACATTGAACAATATTCATATATGCTTTCGTATTCTCTTTTGTCAGGGGATAAATATAATTCTGTAATAATACTGCCAAATCTTCCAGCTACACCTTTTGACGTTATGATACCTTTAGATAGCCCAAATGTTCCAAGCCCACATACAAAAGCCGCATGTCTTTCAGACCAGGTGCTTGTAAATGATACTTCTGGGTGTGCTGAATCAGGATTTAAAGCAGCTTGTGCCCAGAACCTTTTATCCAAAGCAGGCACTAGACTGTTATAGTCTGCCTGTATCAATTCTGTCTTAAGATATATACATAACTTATTTATAAAAGCTTGACCTTCAATACGTCCATGTAACCATTCTTCAGAAGGCCATGATTTCTCCCTTCCATTTCCTTTTTTAACCGCTTGGCTAAATGGTAAAAAAAATGAGATAACAGACTTTGCCTCTGGTAGCCATTCTTTAGGGAGCATAAAGTGTTTACCAATTATAGAGGGTTCTTTAAATGATGTAAAATACCTATCCTCTGAAGAAGCAACTCCAAAAATTGGCGCTTCAAAAATTTTCATTCCCACAACATTTTCGGAAATAGCAATTTCATTTGTTATATAATTTTCTTTTGAGTTTTCAATAAAGTCTGATGCCATTTTAATTAAAATCTCTTTGTTCATGTCCTTACCTCCATGTCATTTTATAATACCATCATAACACATAATTGTTTTGATGGTTTTTAACTTAATTTGATGCTCAGTTACTAGTTAAATTTTACAATATTTAAATAAATTTAATTTGTAAAAAAAGGAATTTGGGAATATTTGGAGAATACTTCTATAGATAATATAGGAGGCGAGTACTATGATATATGATGCATTAAAAGTTTCCAAACGTTTAAACATAAGTAAAGTAACTGTTTATGCTAAAATGAAATTACCTGAAATAAAAGCTTTTTTAATATTCCATAACGGGAAAACATGTGTAGATGAAGAAGGCCTAGAAGCAATTAAACAATCTCTGAAATATAATCAAACTTCAGAAGAAGAAATTGCCGCTACAGACGTAACGAGCTTAAAAGAAGATATGATTGAGATACTTAAAAATAATATTGAGTTTCTTAAAGAGCAGTTAACTGTGAAAGACGGGCAACTCTACGATATTAATAAATTATTAGAAAACACACAGATTCTATTTAGACAAGATCAAGAGAAAAATAAAGCCATATTATCATTACCTGAGACAATTAAAGAACACGATATTCAATTAGTTAATAAGCTAACTCAAACTCTTGAAAGACAAAAAATTAAAGCAGCCGCTGAAGAAGAGCTTCATCGAAAAAAGAGTATTTTTCAAAGATTATTTGACAAACAAAAATGAGCACTCATTAATGAGTGCTCATTTTTAAATCACAATACAATTTCACCTTACTTCTATCTAATTTTGTCATAAAAACTTACTTTTTTTTATAATTTAACATATACTACACACTTTATTCATTATATTGTCACATTTCTATGTTATTATTTGAATATAAATAAAAAGTACATTAAAGTAAAGTCCCCCTTTTCTTTAATATAGAAAGCTGTGAATAATATTCACAGCTTTCTCGTTTTTTAATGATATAAAAACTTTCTACCCATTTCATTCTAGCTTTCCTTTAAGAAAACTATCAAAATACAATTAGCTAAAATAATTGCTCAACACTTTCTTTTGCTACCTCAGTCTGATAACTCACCTGCTTTATATATGGTTTTTTAGAGATAATAAGCCATAATGTAAGACTTATTAGTCCAATTATCAAATACATCAACCCCATTACCACTATTTTATTTGTAAAGTTTAAAGAAATCATAAGCATACCAATGCTACCATAAAAGGTGAATGCACAACTCATTAAAGATGATGCTGCACCAGTATCTCCTTGTAACTGTTCAAGCATAAGATTAGTTCTTGCCGGTCCCATAATACTACCGAAAAAAGAGGCAGGTATTAATGCTAATGCAAAGAATAGTGGACTTATATTACCTATAGTACAAATTAATAACCCGCTTATACTAGTCACAATATATCCAACAGTTATAATTGAATTACTATTATATATTTTTGATAATTTAATATATAATAAGGGTCCTAATAAGAAAAATACTGCGTTTAAGGCGAAATAATAACTATATACCTTTTCACTTACTCCAAAGCCATCTACATAAATATAAGAGGATGCCGATATAAAGGACATTGTAGCTATTGATATCATGGAAAATATAATAAGAAGTGATATAAAGCTCTTATTTTTTGCAACTACCCTTAGCCTTCCTAAGGAACTAAATATACTTCCTGTGTATCTTACTTCAATAGTCTCTTCCATTGCTATACTTCCAGCTAAAGCTAGGACTCCTATTATAGAAAGCACCACAAATACTCCACGCCAAGAAAGAACACTTAGTATCATTGCCCCTATAACCGGCGAAATTATAGGTGATAACATTCCCATAGATTGAACCAAGGCTATTATAGTTAACCTCCTCCTGCCATTGTATACATCTTTTACTATAGCTGTTGATACCGCTGTTGCAGCACCACAGCCAATAGATTGTAGAATACGAAAAAATATAAGTTGATACACATTAACAGAAAATATACATAAAACACTTTCAATAGAGTATATGGATAACCCTATAATTAGTACTCTTTTCCTACCATACTTATCACTAAGTGGACCCCAAAATAAGGTTCCTAAGGCATAGAATACAAAGAAAAATATTAGTGTTAAATTTACTAAACTTGCCGTGGTGTTAAAACTTTCAACCATTCTAGGAAGTGCTGGGAGATAAATATCTGTAGATAATGGGATAAATGCACTTAAAAAAGTTATAAATATTATAAGTCCTGTATCCCCTAAGTATTTTTGTGTCTTTTCCTTATTGACATGTATAATTGGTCTACTTTTCATTCTTTACCTCCTAATTATATAAAAAAAGATATTAAATTTTAAATACAGATATTTCTTTATTTAATCCTTCTACACTTTCTGTAGATTTTTTCACATCTTCAATAATTCCATTGGATCTTTCAGTTATATCTGATACCTTTTGAGCGATATTTGTGGTTCCTTCTGCTCCTTCATTTGAAGCCTGAGATATCTGTTCTATGGTTTTTATAACATCGTGAAGCGACGCTAATAACTCCTCTGAAGTTGAACTAAACTCCAATACAAGATTGTTTACAAAGTTTGCATCATTGCTATATTCAGCTGCCACATTTAACAACGTATTATAGTCATTTAGAACATCCTCCGACACGAATTTTAATAATTCATTAGAGCTTGCGGATAAATCCGTTACTGAACCAGTTACCTTTTCTGTTATACTTTGTATTTCAGTCACTGTGCTTCTTGACTCTTCTGCAAGTTTTCTTATTTCATCTGCAACTACTGCAAACCCACGTCCTGCTTCTCCAGCTCTTGCTGCCTCAATAGCTGCATTTAATGCTAAAAGATTGGTCTGGTCTGATATTTGCATAATGGATTCCGATAATACATTAATTTGTGCCACTACTTTAGAATTTTCAATTGCTATTTCTAATTTATCTTTGGTTTTTGAAAATACTTGTAATGCCTTGTCTTTTGATTCTGTAACATTATTTTTAGTATTCATAGCTCTTTTGTTTATTTCTTGAGCTTCTATAGCACCTTCTTGTGCTTTTTTTGCTATAGATTGAACTGCTCTTTCTATTTCATCCGCTGTTGCATTCATTTCTTGAGTTGAGGCTGCTGTTTCTTCCATTCCTGCAGACAATTCTTCCGTAGTTGCAGATACCTCCTCTATATTCATATTTAGAATTCTCACATTTTCAGAAACATTATGTACTACTATATTAATCCTATTAGATTCTTGACTTACATTATTAATTAAAAGTTTTAATGAACTTTGCATACTATCAATTGCCTTTGCTATATCTCCCATTTCATCCTTTCTTTTTTTAGTCTCTTCTGGAACCTCCCTTGTAAAATCACCAGTAGCTATGAGCCTTAAATGATTTACAGCTAACATTAATGGATTTGCAATAGCTTTTCTAAGTATAAAAGTTAATCCCGCACCAATACATAATGAAAGTAAAAATATTGCCAGAGTTACCTTTTTTGAAGCATCAAACTCTTTATGGTTTTGTACATCTAAATCAGAAGCTAATTTTACGTTATATTCTGCAATTTCTTTTAAACCCTTTTGAAATTCTCCTCCATAATTTTCAACAGAACTTAATTCTGCCATGGCTTCTTCAGGTTTTCCATACATAGCTAGTCTAATAGCTGCATCTCTTCCTTTTATGAATTTTTCCTGATTGCTTTCAACAATTGAAATTTTATCTTTTTCATACTGATCATTATTGGTTTGTTTGTAATTTGCCCAGTTTGTTTCAAGCACCTTTTTCCTAACCTCTATATCTGCTAATCTTTTACTTTGCTTATCTTTATCCTTTGTATTTAGTAATATATAATAGGTATCTCCCTCTATTGCCCTAGATTGGTTTCTGTTATCATTTAAATATTGAATGCTCAATAAGTTTTCCTTATACATTGTTGTCATGTTTTGGTTTGCCTTTGCAAGATAAAAATATCCTACCCCACTCATCATGGTAATAAGTAATACCGCTGCAATTGAAAAAACTATAAGTTTTGATCTTACCTTTAAATTATTCATTTTAAACTCCTTCTTTTATGTTTTTGTTATAATTATACAATAAGATATAAAATTCAACAATATTTTTTTCATATTTATTCAAAACTACTTAATTTTTGCATATATTTTTCATTGAAATTATTCTCATTAAACGACTACCAAGACTCAATAATACAATATATTATATTTATTTAAAATTTCATAAAATTGAAGGATTATGAAATTGAATATAGAATATAGAATATGTTGTAATTTATGTATAATTTAGATAAGTGTGAGGAGGCTATAATTTGAAAACCGAAATACTAAAAACATTAAATATGTTAAAAGAAAAAGGCGTTGATTATGCAGATATAAGAATGGTGGATAGGATGTGTGAAAATATTTCTACTGAGGACCTAGCACTTCAAAACATTTCCAATTCAAGGAGTATTGGTGTAGGCATTCGAGTTATATTAGATGGCTCTTTGGGTTTTGCCAGCACTCAAGATTTAGGTAAATTAGAATCTACTGCATTGTATGCTCTTGATTTAGCAAAGGCTAGTAGAACCATTCAGACAGAAAAAATAAGAATGGCGCAAAAAGATGTAGTGGTAGACAATTATGTAACACCTATAGAGGTTGATCCTTTTACAGTTTCAAAAACAGAGAAAATTGAGCTTCTCTTAAAAGCTGAAGAGACTATGAGAAAAAGTGCAAACTTATCCACTACTTCAGCTTCTATGGATTTTCAAAAGGAAGAAAAAATTTATGCAGATACAGAGGGAAGTTATATAACTCAAACTCTTTATGAGTCAGGTGCAGGAATTGAAGCCCTAGCTTCAATTAACGATGATGTTCAAGGAAGAACTTATCCTAATTCTTTCAGGGGTAACCATGCTACCGCTGGTTATGAATATGTTAAATCATTAAATTTGCTAGGGCATGCTGAGCGTATTGGCAAGGAAGCAGAAATGATTGTAAATGCACAGGAGTGTCCAAGTGGTCGTTTTGATATAGTTATCGATGGTTCTCAGTTAGCGTTGCAAGTACATGAAAGTGTAGGCCATCCTGTAGAACTAGATAGAGTTTTTGGCTCGGAAGCTGCTTATGCAGGTATGAGTTTTGTAACTGCTGATAAATTAAATGAAGATTTTAAATATGGTTCAGAATTTGTTACAATAGTGGCAGATGGTACTGCACCTAAGGGCCTAGGTTCTTTTGGATATGATGATGATGGAGTTAAAGCTCAAAGGACTGTTATCATAGATAAGGGTATATTTAAGAACTTCATTACCTCCAGAGATACTGCAGTAAAAATCAATCAAAAATCAAATGGCACAAATAGAGCTGACGGATGGCAAAATATTCCTATAGTGAGAATGACTAATATAAGTTTAATGCCTGGAACTTTTGAATTAGATGAACTTTTTGCCGGTATAGAAAAAGGCTTATATTTATGTACTAATAAAAGCTGGAGCATAGATGATAAGAGAGTTAACTTCCAATTTGGTACAGAAATAGCTTATGAAATATCCAAAGGAAAACTTACAGGAAAGATTTATAAAAATCCAATATATACAGGAATAACACCAGAGTTTTGGGGCAGTTGTGATGGAGTTTGCAATGAAAAATATTGGACTCTTTACGGCACACCAAACTGCGGTAAAGGACAACCACCACAAACAGCTCACGTAGGTCATGGAACAGCTCCTGCAAGATTCAGAAATGTAAAGGTAGGTGTTAAGGATGTTAAATAAGGTTGCAGCATATAAAATAATAGATAAGGTTTTAAGCAAATGTAATTATTATACTATGGTATCTATACTGTGCAAGGAAGAAGGACTTACTCGTTTTGCGAATTCTGGTATCCATCAAAATGTATATACTGCAGAGGATAGTGTGACTATTACTGTAATTCATGATAAAAAGATTTCAGAAGTTACAACGAACCTTTTATCCGAAGAAGGGTTAAACTCAGCAGTTCACGATGCAGAAGAAAACTTAAAATTTTTACCACAAGGAGATGTAGAACTTCCAGAACTTACTAGTCCCTTAGAAATTGCTTCAGAGGATTATGATAGGACTCTAGCTGATAAATTTAATATTCTAAATAGAGCGAGTCTTATAAAGAGTGGAATTGATTTATTAGATAAAGATTATACTGCAGCAGGAGCATTATCACTGTCATCTCTTGTTATTTGTATGGGTAATAAGAAAAATATTAGAAGATATTCAAGAATAGACACCGTAAGCTTTAACACCGTAGTTATGCATAAAGACGGTGCGTCAGGTTATTCCGAATATGTAACAAATAAAGCTAAGGAACTAGATGTAGTAGATATGTTTGCATCTGCACAGAATAAATGCAAAATGGGCATTAACCCAGCTTCTATAGAGCCAGGTAGCTATGATGTAATTTTAGAGCCACTAGCTGTTGGAGATCTTTTAACATATATGAGCTTCATAGGCTTTAGTGCAAAAAATGTACGAACAGGAACAAGCTTCCTTACTGGAAAACTTGGGAAGAGAGTTTTTGGTGAAAACATAACTATAAGAGATGATGTTAGAAATGAAAATACTATGCCTCTTTATTTCGATTTTGAGGGCTACGCGCGAACTAGTTTGAATTTAGTGGAAAATGGCGTAGCTAAAGAGCTTTCCTACGATGTAAAATCTGCCATAGCCGATAATGTAGAACCTACAGGGCATTCCTTTGGTTACGCAGGTGATGGTGGCATAGCTGTAAATCTTGTTATGGAAGGTGGAACCCATAATTTAAAAGAACTTATAAAGTCTACAAAGAAAGGTCTTCTTGTATCAAGATTTCACTACATGAATATAGTAGACCCAAGACAATCTATACTAACTGCCCTTACTAGGGATGGATTGTTTTTAATTGAAAATGGTGAAATCAAAGGTGCAGTAAAAAATATGAGATTTACAGAAAGTATGTTACATGCTTTCAATAATGTTACTGGCATAACTACTGAGAGAACTAAGGTTCCTGGAGAATTTGGTTTTAATTATGTGCCTACATTAAAAATAGAAGATTTTCATTTTACAGGGAAAACTGAATAGAAGATATAGAAGACTCAACAATAAATAATTGTTGAGTCTTCTATATTATCTCCCCTTTATACAGAGGTAAATTTTCATCAGTGCATAAAGGTTTAATAACACATAATCTTCACATAAATTTTCTGAAATGTTTTTAAAATTGTATGATAGAATATAATAAATACATAAATATAGGTTTTTATTAATTTAAATTTTATAAACAATAAGAATTAGTGCTTAACACATAGGGGTGATACAGTTGTCAAAGAGAATATATCTTGTTGAAGATGAAATAAGTTTAAATCTTTTGCTAGAAAAATACCTACAACGTGAAGGTTATGAAGTAACTACTTTTTCAGATGGTAATTCAGCAATAGCAAGAATTCATGATATGCCTGATCTTTGGATATTAGACATTATGCTTCCAGATATTGATGGTTATCAAATTATAAAAGCTATTAAAACTAACAATAAAAATACACCTGTTATTTTTATGTCTGCACGAAATGAAGAACTTGATCGGGTGGTAGGACTGGAGCTTGGCAGTGATGATTATTTGTCAAAACCCTTTTTACCTAGAGAGCTTATTATTAGAACAAATAAACTTTTAGAGAGAATTTCTGGAATAGCTAAAGAGATTGCCACTCAACCGATAAATGACCTGAATTTGGGTGGATATTGCATTAGTAAGAAGCAAAGAACTGTTTTCTTAGGTAAAGATGAAGTTATACTAACTAACAAAGAATTTGAATTACTCTATTATTTTATTGAGAATAAAAATAATTTAGTGTCCAGAGAACAAATATTGGATACCGTATGGGGAGATGATTACTTCGGTTCAGATAGAGTAGTTGATGACACCATAAGAAGAATAAGAAAAAAAGTAGATAAATTCACCATAGAGACAATATATGGCTATGGCTATAAATTGGTATATAAATCATGAAGAAATTAAACTTCAAATTTAAATCACTAACCATGAGAATATGGGCTACCTTTACAATCATAATACTTATAATAATTTTCAGCATTTCATTTTTCTATCTGGTTGCTTTTAAAGCCATAGATGAGAAAGCTAAAATTCAAGACTTAAAAGTATCTCATGATTTCTTAATAACCACTAAAAAATTTACAGAGCCTAATAGATTTGACGAGCTAAAAAATCTAAGAGGTAGCGATTATTATATTGTACATGTGGATGAAAATAATAAAACTGAAATTATAAATATAAATAAAAGGCGTGGATTACCACCTAATGTTCCTAATGACCCTTTTAGTTTAAATGATAGTGACGTTAAACTATGGATGTCAAGTTTTATTACACCAGGTACTCTTGCAGAAAAACAATTTAAAAAGTCCTACAAAAATATAAAATTTATTTTTATAATAAGTTCAGTCCAATATGGAGATACTGGAAAGTCCTATTTAATTACTTATATGCCGGAAATGAAAGAAAATAGTTTGCTTTATATGATGCTTATTATAGGCCTAGTATTTATAGCTATTGGTTTTCTAACTTCAAAATTAGTTGCAAACTATATTTCAAAACCACTTAAAGAACTTGAAAATTATACCGTTAGGATAGCCCATAAAGATTGGAAACAGCCTATCAATATTAGAAATGCAGATGAGATTGGACGACTAGCGACCTCAATGAATATAATGCAAAAAGAATTAAAGCGTGCTGATGAAGAAGAGAAAATGTTTTTACAAAGTATATCCCACGATTTAAAAACACCTATTATGGTAATTATGAGTCATGCTGCAGCTATTATTGATGGTGTTTACGTAGAGTCAGTGGAGAAAAACGCTGAAATAATAAAGGATGAGGCTTTAAACTTAGAAAAAAAAGTTAAGCAAATGCTATATTTGAATACCCTTGATTATGTTTTAGAAAATAATATTTGCGATATTGAAATTAACTTGCATCGCCTGCTCTTCCATATCATAAATAGATTTAAAGTGATTAATAATAATATTAAATGGGAATTAAACATTGAAGAAGCTCTTATAATTGGAAACGTAGATAAAATACAGGTTTCTATTGAAAACATCTTAGATAATAGCCTTAGGTATGCTAAAGAGAAAATTTCCGTAACCCTAAAAAAAGAAGGAGATTTTGCAGTAATAGAGATATACAATGATGGCCCTAATATACCAAAGGAACATCTAAGTCATATATTTGATAATTTCTACAAAGATAAGACTGGCAATTTTGGTCTTGGTCTGGCTATTTGCAAAAAAATTATAAAATTTTATAATGGAGAAATAGATGCTATTAATCGGGATACCGGTGTTAGTTTCTTAATTAAATATAGGTTATAAATAAAAAGCAATCAGCAGAAATGTTGATTGCTTTTTTATGCTAATAATATCACATAAAGCTCACATATTTTTTTGATACTACTACAATTGATGTTTATAATCTAATCTATAGAGATAAAAGTAATATGCCTGTTAATAAATAAGATAATATATTTTAGAAAAATGAGGTTAATACCGGAATTTATTTATTTCAGCTTTACCACAGGTTTATTTCACCCTTATTATTTGACTATGCTTGCTCCACCAATTGCAGCCCTAACTGGAATTGGAATTTGCCTATGTTGGAACTTCATAAAGAGGATGGATTAAAACCTTAGATTTTAACAATAGCACTTGTTGTAGATGGATTGCTTCAATTATAATCATTATTCTTAAGCTGTTAAAAAATAAAAATGCAGGGCTTTCGAAAGTATTAGTAGCTACTGCTTTAATAGGACTTTTAATAACCCCTATAGTTTGGTCTGCTACTACGACGAAATCATGACCTGGGCTAAATCAGCTGGTAAACTTGTTACAGAAAGTGAGTGGAAAGATTCTACAACTAATAAGGAATCAGCTACACCTACCGCTAATACAACAACTAAAACAGGTGATACCATAAAAACTCCATAATTTGGCGGCAGAAGTTCCGAAGCATTATATGATTTCAAAGCTGCTGATACTACAAAATAATAATTATCTAACTGATTTTTATACTATCACATAAAGTTCACATATTTATTAGATATTGATGCTACAATTGGCATTTATAATTTTAATTATAAGAAAAGATTGGAAAATAAAAGTTACAAAAATTAGATTTATTAAAAGGAGAGAATACTATGAATACAATAAGCAGTTCTCAAAACACAATTGATCTATATACTCAAAAAAACGAAAAAATTGCTAAAGCTTTAGAAACCACTAAATCTGAACAAGAAAAAAAAGAAATACAGGCTGATTCAATTGAAATTAGTCAACAAGCACTTCAATCCGTTGGCAACGCAGGTATAACAAATAGAACTAACCCACTAGATGATCTGGTAGGTGCTGGAACAATCACTCAAGATCAAGCAAATGCAATTCAAAGTGCTTTTCAATCAGTAGGTAAGGCTATTCAATCTACAGGAATCTATAATAATAGACCTGCAAACCCCTTAGATAGCTTAGTATCGGCAGGTACAATTACAGAGGACCAACAAACAGCAATTAAAAGTGCCTTTGAAGCTTCAATGAAAACAACTAAACATCATGGAAAAGGCCCAGCCGCAAAAGCTTTAAAGGACCTAGTAACTTCTGGAACAATTACTCAGCCTCAAGAGGATGCGGTAATAAAGGCATTACAAGCTTCTATGAAAGCTAATAGAGTAAATTCAAAGGAATCAAATGCTTCAATACCAAACCCTTTAGATAGTTTAGTATCAGAAGGCACAATAACTCAGACTCAATCAGATTCTATACTTAAGGCCTTAGAAGAATCTATAAAATCTAATATAACAAATTCAGACAAACCAAATAATTCAGTAACAACCCCTCTATCCCTTTAGTATCAACGGTTACAATAACCAAGACTCAAGAAGATGCTAGTGGTGCAAATATAAATAAAGTGGGTTCAGATTCTATTAATAATATAATTGATGTCTATGCTTAAGTATATTCAAAGCAATAAATAAACACATTAAAATCTTTTTCACATGCTTTATGTGAAATAATTTCAATGACAAAAAATTCACTTTTAAATCCTCTTTTAGAAAATGCTCCTAAATATACCTTAGTATTGGACCAATGGCAAACTAAGTTATTAAATATTGCTTTTCTATCTATAATATTTTATACTAAAAACAGTATAGATGAGTAGTCACGGAAACTAATATGTAAAACTTGAATTTGTATAGAGCCATATAGGACTATAAGTTTTATGCTAAGAGAGCAGTTAGTGATAAAAATAGTCATAGCAAACAAGCCTGCACGATGCAGGAATTTTCAGAAAAAAGCATTTGATTGTTAAACAGCTACACTAATAAATTTAAAATACTAAAACCTGAAATTTTAAGTCTTGCATCTAGATGAATATTAATTCCAGCAATCATAGTCATAAATGAATAACGTTTTTTACCATATATTCGTAAAGAATGAATCCTATAATCATTTAGAATACGATTATTTATACGTTCTGAGCAGGTTCTAGTTTTATAAATAGTTGTCCATTGTTTTGAGCCGCGAGGCACAGGAGTAAACAACCGCAAATCCCATGATGGTTTAGTGTAGATTACTCGCCCATAAGGTGAAGGTGAGCATTGTTCACGGCAAGAGCAACTAGCAACCTTTTTTAAAACTAAAGGGCAACGCCATTTAAGGCGTGAACGACTTTTTTCATAACCGTTATAGACCATTTCATGGACACCAATGCAGATAGGAAATCCTTTTTCATTAATATCTAGAGCAACTGGATATTTAGAATTTCCTTTGTTTTTGGAGTTCATGTCAATAAAAGGATTAATGTTCCATTTAGAGCATAATTCATATGTAGCATAGTTATCGTTAGCTGAGTCAAGAACATAATTTGATATAGAGAACTGCGGTAACAGTTCTCTAAATTCAGCTAATGCGACTATTCCAGTGACACTGTCGTGTCTGCTTGCTTCTACAAATCGTAGATAAATAGGTAGATCAATCTTGTATTTCTTGTTATAAGCAGATAAAGCATAGAGCGTGTAGCCGTAAAACCAACGATTTTCATGACTGTCCCAACCCCAGGTAGCATTTATGTCAGAAAGTCTACGAGGGCATTTGCAATCGTAAATTCCATTTTGACGGCAGTCACAAACTTTAGAACCATAGTAAGAAGATTTACAGTGAACGCAAGTACCATCACCAGCAACTGTGAGTTTATCTTTTTCTATTAGGTTAAGATTAAAAGATGGCTCTACAGCAACTAATGAGAATATTTTTTGAAGCAGCCTTTCGGCTCTTAGTGAAAATGAGCGACCAGCTTCAAAAAAATCTGAAATTCTTTTAACAACACCTGGTTTTTTATTAGGAAGCTTTTTATTTTTACCGGGTTCTTTGGTTTTAGCGGGTTTCTTCTTATACGGATATGTATTTTTTAGTTTTATTCTGTCGATAGACAGACTTGAGAGCCATAATCTAGAGATAAAATCATAATGAGCACCAATTGATGGGACATTATTTTCAGTGCAGCCAATACAGGTTGCAAGTAACTCACTTGCATGAAGCTTTTTAACCCAGTTGGTAATGCTTGTTTCCTTTTGAAAAAGCATTAAAGAAAATGAACGAAATATTTCAGGTTGAAGAGAAGCGGGTCTACCAATATTAGAATAATAAGGTTTTAATATCTCTCTAAGAATATCTAAGTCTAAGCAATACAACTTAGATATAGAAGGTTCAAGTTGTATAATTTTTTTAGGAAAAACTTTGTAGAAACATGAGAGATTTGAAATAATAAATTGCTGATAATCAGCATGAGAGCTCCAATTTTTAAGCATAAAATAATCCTCCTATTAAAACATGTCTTTAAGAGGAGGACCGCAAAATTTTACAGACTTGTCAAGTGTTTTATGCAAAAAAAGTGGGGGAATCAACAAAAATTAATGATACTAAAAATGAGTAATCACAGGAGCTAAGGAGTTTCCGTGAAAGCTCTAGATAGAAAAGGGGGCATTAATAGTTATGAAAAAAGCAAAAATATTAGCCGTTCTAATAGCTGCATTACTAACATCTGTAATATCAACTCCGTGCATTAATGCATTTACTATTTCCTCGTTGAAGGATTTTAGCATAATTACAAAGGAACCAGAATATTTCCCTGCTACAAATAATTTAGAGGTAGGACTATATTGGTTTGACCAATACAATAGGGTACATAATAGCAATAGCCCTACCCCTTATTTTGATAAAACAAAACCTACAGTTATATTCGTACATGGATGGGCAGAGAGCATATTGAAAAATGCGGGATTAAGTGATTCTTTTCCTAATTTTCAATATCAACCATATGCAGACCCGACTATAGATATTAACGTTCTTAAAGATTGGATAAATAAAGGTTATAATGTAGGAATTTTCAACTGGAAACAATTAGCTGACGAACCTATCGTAGAATGTGCAGAGGATAAAATATGGACTTCTCAACATTGGGTTGGACTAATTCCTATTAGTATGAGATGGAAAAAAAATAACTGGCTATGAAACTAAAAATATGCCTAATAAAACCTCCGCTGACTTATTTTACGAGTCTTATTCAAAGGCCATGGAAGGCTATAAGGGAGACGATATTAGAATTGTCGGACACTCCTTAGGAAATCAAATGGCTATACGATTGGTAGATTTGGTTGATAAGCATATTGAAAATGGAGATATCCCTAAAGAATTAATGCCAGATAGGGTAGCCTTATTAGACCCTTATTACTCGGAAAGGTCAAAATCTTATCTAAATGGTAACACGACTGCTGACGAAGCTGATAAAATAGTGCGAAGACTAATTGACAAACAAAAAATCGTGTTTGAAATGTACAAGTCTTCTGCATTAACAAATAATGATTTATCTGGAGATAGCAATAGACCCTTAGAAAAAATGTGTTATCACGCAGATTTATATCCTAATTATTTCCTTCTTATGGAGCAAAGAGAAAAACATTGTTTACCAATATATACATATTTTTGGCAGTCTTTATATAAATTAAATCCTAATACTGCGGGGATTATGTCTACAGAAGACAATTCTTCCCTAGGTGCAATGATGGGTGGTGCTTACTATTGGTATCAAAAACAAGGACGATATACAATAACCCCACAAGACGATACATATTTACCTCGGAAAATAGGAAGGTATATTCCACAAGTGGATATAAATCTATCATACAATGGTAAAAATTTAACCTACGTAGATAAAAATAATTATGAAACAATAAATGTTAATGTTGGAGGATATGTATCTTTAAATACTCAAGCATATCCACTTACTGCTACAAGCAAAATAGTTTCATTTAAAAAAGAAAGCGGGGCTATGGGCTCGGTCCAAATAGCAACTAATGGAATATTTAAGGCATTAAACCCAGGTCAAGTTTTGATTAAGGTGTATTCTCAAAATTTAGATAGAAATGGACAACTTGGTGAGGAGATTGCTAAATACGTAATGATAAATGTAAGTTAATATACATAAAATCACACTCAATAATATCTGTAACCAATATAAAACTAAAATTCTTTAAACTACTATGTTAAAGAATTTTAGTTTTATTAATATTTATCCAATATTTTTTTACAAAATAATAGACTATACAGCTCACATAAATTTCACATATTTATTACACATTGATGCCACAATTGATAATTATAATTATAGATAAAGATAAAAAGATTAAAATCCATTATAGATAATTTAAAAGGAGAGGATAATATGAGTATTTTATCAATGTTCGATTTGGTAACAAATACTAGTAGCGATGTAAGTCAGCTTAAATTGCAAGAAATAACTCTCAAATTACAATTGAGCCAAATTAATTCAAGTTGGGATGATAAAAAAACAAAACAAGTCAAAATTCAAGTAATAGAGGCTAAAATACAACAAATTCAAGCACAAATTCAGCAACAACAAATAATCAAAACGGTCCCACCATCTAGTGAAAAGGCAGAGCCATCAAAAGATATTGCTGAAAGTTCAAATATAAGTAAAGAAAATTTAAGAAATTTTAATAATAATATAATTAACATATTTATTTAAGCATGTAAAAGGGTTCTAACATTAGTATGAATAGCAGGACTTCTCCTGCTATCCATAAATCTATTATTTGTGAATCAACTTTGCAAATAAAGCTACCATCCCCGATGTAATAAGTGGTCCTACAGGCACCCCTCCTAAGAAGGCTGCAGCTGCAACTGCACCTATTATCATGGCAGGCATAATATCGCTATGTCCCTGAACCGTAAGATAGTTAAGTCCTTGTCCACTCAAATATGTTGTTAAAAATGAGAGGACTAGAGCTGTTATGCCTACCCAGGATGTAAATACGTTTTTTATATTCTCTGCTGTAATTCGTCCGTTTGCAATAGGTATCATTATAGCGGCTATAAGAAATATAAGTCCACCTGTAATTCCGCTTTTTTCTATAAAAGGATATGCATATCTGTCCAAACCTAAGAGTTTCAACATAAGTAAGATACATGTAGCAATCGCAACTGAATTAGCCTTTCCAAATATGGCAGCTGCAAGAATTAGCAATAAAATAATATTAGAACCCAAAACAAATCATCTCCTGCTATATATTACTCAATATATTAAAATGAAAATATTCACTTAAAATATTCTATTCAAAATATACAATCTTAATTCGATTATATTCAATGAAATAATAGTAAAATTTTATTTAGATGAGCCCTTTTGAATATTCTTTATTGCTGAAACCAGCGCATTTACACAAGTCTCAATATCACTGTCACTAGACCTATTATTTCCAATCTCAATAAGTGCTGCATTACCAGATAAATCTTGATTAAAATAAGATATTCCAAAGTTATATAATAATATTTCTGATTTAACGACCTTTGAATTTTTAATATTTTCTAATGACCTGTCAACAAACTTTTTATTCGATTCATAATGTGGGCTGCTTTTAGCAAGTACAAATAGTATTTTTCTCGTATCAGAGTTGGTGCTTTCTGTTATATCCCGATGTATGTCTAATAAAATAGTATTTGAATATTCTTTTACATTTTTTATTATTAAATCACGTGTAGTTTTAAATGATTCCTTATATTCTATAGGAGCATTACACTTGATGAAACTACTTTTTAGCCCTTCTTTAAGGAATTTATCATTGATTAATGCACCTACATCAGTTACTTTTATTCCCGAGGGATAATCCTCATCAGGATGACTATTATAAATTACTATATTTGATGAAAATGCTACTATAGGATTTGTGCTATCACTTGGTGATTTTTTTATAGTGGTTGATTTTGCTTCATTTGATATATTGTTAACTACGCTTTTAGACGTTGTCACTGGTGTTTCTACTTTTACTGTTGTAGCACTGGGGATGTTTTTATCTAAGTTTAAGTTTGAAGTGTTTAGTGCAATCCCGAGTCCTCCTATAATAATCACAACTACAGTTCCGAGTAGTATACCTTTAATGTTTATCTTTTTATACTTTGAAATCATAATAACCCTCCTTTTTATTTCCGAACTATTCATAACCATTGAAGTGGTTCCCATAATTCTATTGCCTCTACCTCCAAGCTCCAATACTCTTATTATTGCATTTCCATATTGAAGATTTACCCCTTCACCTAACTGTGAAATCACTTGACTATCACAGGAAAATTCACAATCTTGTCTCATTTTATAAAAGCCATAGAGCAAGATTGGATTAAACCAATAAATCACCGACAATAAAGTTATAACCCAATTTATAAATATATCCTTGCTTTTCAAATGGGTTAATTCGTGCATTATAATATACTTAAATTCTTCATCACAAATATTGGCTGCTACCCTCATTGGAATTAATATCTTTGGTTTAATTAACCCACATAGCGAAGGACTACTTATTTTATGTGAATATGATAACTCTACATCAGTTCTTATATTCATAGCTTTCCTGCATTTACATAGAATTTCTTTATGCGTGCTGTCTATATTTTTTATAGATTTTCCAACAATTTCTCTAAGTTTTTTATGTCCTTCAACTAATATACCTATTAATAATGCAATCCCAAAAATCCATATAGAACAGAACACTTTTTCAATATTAATTTTATTTTTTAAAGGTGTATTCATAACTTTACTAAATACACTTTTATTTGAAGAATCAAATGATTTTTTTAATATTGAACCTCCTAAGTCTATATTTTCAAGTTGTATAGAAGAATTTATTTGTGGTTTTTCTTTGTTCTCACTTGTAATTGCCTGCTTATGAAAGTTTTCATATAGGTTAACAATATTAAAAGTTGTTTGTGGACCAAAAGGAATTGTTAATTTTATGATCAATATCAACCATATATAATAGTTAAATGTAGAATTTAATTTATTTCTAAATATACCTTTAACAATTAATATCATTAGTACAATTATGCTACCTATCAAAGATGAAAGTACAATCACCTCAAAAATATTTAATAAATCCATACGCATCAACCTTTCGTTTTAATTGATTGGCTTAGTATGTTTTTCAGCTCCTCTATATCCGTTTCAGATATTTCTTTTGACTCTGCAAAGGTTAAGAGCATTGATTTAATAGAGCCATTGAATACCCTATCAATAAAAGACTTACTTTCTGATTTTATACATTCATCTTCTGATACCAAAGCAAAATATAAATACTCATAGCCTAATTTATTAAATCCAATTGCATTTTTATTTAATAATCTGTTTATTAGACTTTTAACTGTAGCTGGTTTCCACTGTGCTTTATCCTTTAGCTGCTGAATAATATTAATTGATGTAATTTCTGAATGATTCCATATTATTTTCATAACCTCCCATTCAGAATTTGATATTTTGGGAATTTCATACATCATTTCTCGCCTCCATTTCGATTACAATTGTAATTTCTAAATTTAGTTTACAACTGTAATTAGGAATAGTCAACATAAATTTGTAATATTTATACAATATTTTTTTATAAAAATTGTAATATTTCACAAATGTTACTTGACAATGTAAATGTAGTGTACTATATTTATAAGTGCACTATATGAGGTAATACACATAGTGCACTCAAGCTAATAAAATATTATTTAAAAGAAGGTGAACCCTTGATAAATGTCGACAGCAGAAGCAGCAAACCTATTTATGAACAGATTATTGAGAAAATAAAGGAAAATATAATAAAAGGAATATTGAAACCTGGAGATAAACTGCCTTCTGTACGAGAACTTGCCTCAATTATAGCTATTAACCCTAATACTATAAGCAAAGCATATAATGAGCTAGAGCGAATGAAGGCAGTTGAAGTTATACGAGGAAAAGGAACCTTTGTAGTGGAAAGTTTTGAACCTGTAATGGATGAAGAAAAAATGAAAGAAATTAAAGACCATATGAAGAAAATAATTATAGAAGCACATTATATAGGAGTTGATAAAGATAAGCTAATTGATATACTAAGTGAAATTTATAGCGAGTTTTAAACTATTATATATTCGTAGAATGGGGGGATTAATTTGATAGATATAAAAAATGTGAGCAAATGCATAGATGATAAATATATTCTGAGTAATGTGAATTTACATGTAAATAAGGGTAGCATATTTGGAATTATCGGTGAAAACGGTGCAGGCAAAACTACACTTATAAAATGCCTAACAGGTATTTACAATGTTAATAAAGGAAGTATATTAATAGATGGTGAAGAGATTTTTGATAATAATATAGTAAAACAGAGAATAGGTTATGTATCCGATGAAAATCAATATTTCTCATCTTTCAAAGTAAAGGAGCTCTTAAAATTTTATAAGAAAACCTATAATGATTTTTCCGAGGAAAGATTTGATGAACTTAATAAAAAATTTAAAATTCCTGTAGAACGAAGAATAAGAGAACTTTCCAAAGGTATGAAGATGAGAGTAGCTATTCTTTTAAACCTAAGCATAAAACCAGATATTCTAATACTTGATGAGCCCACATCTGGCCTTGATCCTGTGATTAAAAAAGAAATAATGTCCATTATAGTAGATGAAGTGGCTTCAAGGGGTGTAACTGTATTTATTTCCTCACATCACCTGGATCATATAGAGAGAATATGTGATAATGTTGCAATAATTAAAAATGGTGAAATAAAACACATGAGTTCTATTGATGATGCTAAAAACAGCATAAAAAAACTTCAAGTGGTCCTTAAGTCCACTGTGGATGGAAATGAGAATCTATCTTCCCTTGATGGAGTAATTAAAGTTGAAACTATTGGTAGAGTAAATTATATAATCACTAAAAATTACTCAAAAGATTTTGAAAAGAGGCTTTATGACATGGGAGCTGACTTTATAGAAATTATAGATATGAGTCTTGAGGATATGTTTATATATTTCGTAGAAGAGGAGGATAAAAATGAGTAAAATTATAAATAAGGCCCTTTTCTATAAGGAATGGATAAATGTAAAGTGGGTAACCCTTTTAACTATTGTCATACTTTTATTTTATAAGGTTCATGGTGTTATATCAGCATTGAATGAAAATAAATTTACCATGAAACGAAGTGGGTATGAATGTACTAGCTGGTTCAATAATGGGCTTTATATGCGTAAGGATAGTTATTTTTTTATAATGATCTTTGTTGTAATGCTATTAGCTGTAATTTTATTTATAGGTGAAAAAAACAGTGAAACTCAAGGTTTTATAGCTTCTATGCCCTTTACAAGGAAAGAGATAATACTCAATAAATGGATTGTTGGTGTGCTGAGTTTACTTATAAGTTTTGTAGTAACATATATATTTCTAAGTTTGTTTTATCTTACAAATATTAAAGGTCTTGATACGACCTTAAATCCATATTCTGATATAGTTAAATGGCTTTTCATGGATACGTTTCAGTACATCTGCATTTTCACTTTTATGCTACTTGCACAGTCAGTTATGGGAAATAGTATAGTGGCCGGTATAGTCGGTGCAATAATACCTATATTACCCTACTTTATAATAAGGTTAGTACGAATTTTAATTACAACACACTATGGGTTTATTCAATACATAGTTATGATTTGTAATAAAATCGAAGACTGGTTAAATATTTATAGTTATAATTTAACTTATCAGAATTGGTCTATAACTGAAACTAATACTAGTTGGTTTTCTTATACAAATTATAAATTAAAGTTATTAATACTTTTTATATTAACTTGTTTATTTCTGTACTTATCCTATGTATCCTATAAAAAGAGAAACTTAGAATATAATTTAAGACTAATAGTCTTTAAAAATTTAAACCCTATATTTATCTGTTGTGTTTCTGTATGCTCTGGACTTTTAGCTGGTTATACTTTGGGAAGCGAAAGGTTAAGCTCATTTACGATTTGGGCTGCTACTTTCACTATTATAGGCTATTTTATATCAAAGGTATTACTTAAGTTTTTCTCATCAACAAAGTAATTTTTAAAAAATTAGAACAATAAAGGTACTATTCATTTGAATAGTACCTTTATTCTAGCAAATATTAACAATCTAAAGTCTAATCAAATTTGTTATAGTTAGTTTACAATATAATTACTTGTACCATTTTTAATAATATCGTAAGCTCCATCTAATCCGCCTTCAACTAAGTTTTTAACTGCTGTTTCAGTATAAAATGCTATGTGTGGTGTTAATAATACATCATCACGGTGAGTAAGTTCTTTTAGCATCTCATCCTCAACTACCTTACCTGAAAAATCTTTTGTAAAATAATTAAATTCATTTTCATATGTATCTAAAGCTGCAGCCGCAATTTTACCACTGTTTAAAGCATCTATTAACGCTTTTGTATCAACAATTGTGCCTCTAGCTGTATTAACGAAAAACACACCATCTTTCATCTTATCAAAAATTTCTTTGTTAAATAAATGGAAATTATCATTTGTAGCTGGTATATGTAATGAAATTAAATCTGCTTGTGCAATAGCCTCTTCAAGAGTATCTACATATTCAATACACTCTTTAGCTTCTTCACAAGGGTATAAATCGTATCCTATAACTTTTGCACCAAACCCCTTGAAAATTTGAGCTGTTATACGTCCAATTTTGCCCGTTCCAATAATTGCAACAGTCATGGATCTTATTTCTTTAGATATAATTTCTTTTCTCCAACGATAATCTTGTTCTTTCATAGCTACTTTAATATGATTCACATGGCGAACAATATTAAGTGCAGCAGTTATAGCATATTCAGCAATTGCATTAGGTGAATATACAGGCACGTTTGTAATAAATAATCCATGTTTTGTTGCCTCCACCATATCGAACATGTCAACCCCAGCTGTTCGTGATGCAATTTGTTTTATTCCTTCATCTTTTAATCCTTTGTAAATTCCATCTTCCATCTTCTTTGTTTGACAAAGACAGACTCCATCAAATCCTTTTACTAAATGAATATTTTCTAATGATAAAGGTTCTGAAATATTTTGAACTTCCACTTCACGTTTTTTGCCCCAAGTGCTAGCAGCACTGGCTTCATCTTCTCTTGCACTAAACATAATTAATTTCATTTTAATTTTCCTCCTTTTATATTAAAAATAAACACACAGGTATCTTAGGAGATGATTATGTCTGCTTTTATGTTAACTTCTAATCCATCTATTATAATGCAATATCTTTATCTTTATTCACTGGTTTCCATCCTATAATACCTTTTATAAGCAGTGGTAATATGATAACAAATATTGAAATATATCCTATTGTTCCATACCCTTTTGCGATAAGTGGTATAAGTCCGAACTGAGCTACACACCATGTAAATACTACATATCCAAGAGAAACTAACGCACTTCTCTTAGTTTCTTTTTCAATTTTTATAGCATCAGTATCATTTCTAGCTAAGAAAGTAACTACTCTACTTGTTATTCCGAATATTAAGTTTACACCGGTAGATATTGATCCTAAAATTACTAATATTGATATCAAAGGAGTCATCCATGAAGACCCCACACCATGCATAACAACAAATAATGCAGGTACTGTCTCTTTTAATATACCGTCCTTATAAAATCCCATTATACCTAATGTTGATATTCCAAGTATGGATGCATTTAATACAAATCCCCATATTGCTGCTTTTTTAGCCTCATTTACATCTTTTAAAGCATTTGAGTGGGCTAAATAAGCCCCAAGAGCAGCAGCCTGAAAACCTGCATACATCAATGTTTTCCATAAAGCTGATCCAAAGGAAGCATCATTAACTATTGCTCCTGACTTTAGAGCTGCAATATTCGCGGTGATGTCACCCCATGATGCAATTACATTAGGTACGTATACAACAAGCATACCAACAATAATAGCAATAGCCATAACCGAAGCCGCATCCCTTACTAATTTCGCCCCAAATATAGTCAAAATCAACATTCCTACTGCGATAACAATGGTGTTAATGATATAACTTGTTCCGAATACAGCTGTGATAGTAGCTCCACCAGTTGCAAATGCAATAGCTGTACCAGTTATCAAGAGTAATTGATATATAATTTCAAATATTGGGGACATTACTTTTTCCACAGGTTTATAAAATTCTAATGTCCAGCTTTTATAATCATACTTTTTCTTATCCAATGCAAATTTCCAAGCGTAATAAAAAATAACTGCAAGCAATGCTTGCGAAACTATTGGTAAAAATGCAGCATACCATCCATATGCTACAAAATACTGTACCACTTGTGCTCCTGATGCAAACCCACCCCCAAAGTGAGTTGTAAACCATACAAATGCTACTGCAAAATACGCAGGCATCATTTTTTTAGTATTCATAAAATAGCCCCCTACTTTATTTAACTCTCATTCACAACACTTATTACATTTTATTTATACATTTAACCTTTTTACTAATTCATCAACGTTATCTAATTCCTCAGTAAGCATTGGAACTATATCATATACATCTCCAACAATACCATAGTCAGCTACTCCAAAAATCAGAGCTGATGGATTTTTATTGATAGCAATTACTACATCTGCTTCCTGCATACCAACAACATGTTGAATAGCACCAGAAATACCACAAGCAATATAAACAGTAGGTTTCACAGTTGTACCAGTTTGACCTACTTGATGAGAATGATCAATCCATCCTGCATCAACAGCTGCACGAGAAGCACCAACTACTCCACCAAATTTATCTGCAAGCTTTTTAAGCATTTCAAAGCCTTTTTCATCCCCAAGACCAAGGCCTCCAGAAACAATGACATTAGCATCTACTAAAGATACCATATCCTTATTAGTTTTTACAGTTTTAATTACCTTTGTTCTTATATCCTTCTCTGACAATTTAAAGTCTAAATTAATGATTTCCCCAACTTTTGATTCATCCTTTAGAGCTTTATCCATAACACCTGGTCTTACAGTAGACATTTGTGGCCTGTTATTTGGGCAAATAATAGTGGCCATAATGTTACCTCCGAAAGCAGGACGAGTCTGCATGATTTTTTTATCCTCTGGGTCAATTTCAAGTTTCGTACAATCTGCTGTTAGTCCAGTGTCTAATCTAGATGACATCCTAGGAGCTAAATCTCTACCAATATGAGTTGCTCCAAGTAGCATTATTTCTGGTTTAAATTGATTTACAGCATCGCAAATAACTTTTGTGTAAGCATCTGTTGTATAGTTTTCTAAAAGAGAACTATCTGCTACATATACCTTTTGTGCACCATAAGAAATTAATTCTTTAGCAAGTCCATTTACATCTTTTCCTAGTAACACAGCACATAATTCAACTCCAACTTCATTAGCAAGCTTTTTACCTTCTCCCAAAAGCTCAACTACAACCGGAGAAATTTTACCTTGTCTTTGCTCAGCAAATACCCATATATTTTTATATAAACTTAAATCCATATCCATGTTTACCTCCAACTAATATAATGTATTTTGTTTTTCCATAAATTCAGTATTATGCAACGTATTTATTGCAAATCACTTATATAATGTGTTTTTGTTTTAAAGCCATTACCAATTCTTCAACCTTTTTCTTAGATGTTCCCTCAAGCATTATGCCCTTTCCCTTAGGTTGTGGTGTAAATGATTTAAATACTTTAGTAGGTGAAGCTTTTAATCCTACTTGACTTGAATCAATATCAATATCTTTAAAGCCTAAAACCACAATTTCTTTTTTATATGCATCAAATATTTTGTCTACTGACATATATCTAGGTTCGTTTAACTCCTTAACTGCTGTTAGTAATACAGGCATATCTACTTTAATAATCTCATATCCATCTTCTAGTTGCCTTTGTACTTCTAATTCATTACCTTTAATTTCAAGGTTCTGAACATATGTAACTTGTGACATATGTAGTTTTTCAGCAATCTGAGGTCCTACCTGCGCTGTATCTCCATCTATTGCTTGTCTTCCTGCAAAAATTATATCAAATTGTCCTATTTTATTGATACCTGCTACTATTGCATTAGATGTTGACCATGTGTCAGAACCACCAAATGCTCTATCACTTAAAAGAAACGCATCATCTGCACCCATAGCTAAACATTCTCTTAGCATATAATCTGCTTGAGGTGGTCCCATGGAAACCACAGTTACTGTAACATCTTTATATTTATCTTTTATTTTAAGAGCTTCCTCTAATGCATTCGCATCATCTGGATTTAAAATACTTGGAACACCCTCGCGAATAAGGGTTCCTTTCTCTTTATCAATTTTAACTTCTGTAGTATCTGGCACTTGTTTTACACAAACTAATATTTTCAAAATATATACCTCCAAGTATAAAAATTTTTATCTTATTTCTATCTTAAAACACTGGCTGCGATTACCATTTGCTGTACTTGTGATGTACCTTCATAAATAGATAAAATCCTAGCATCTCTGTACATTCTTTCAATTGGATAATCCTTTATATAACCATATCCACCATGAAGTTGTAGTGCTTTATAAGCGACCTCATTAGCCACCTCCGCTGCATAGTATTTTGCCATAGATCCTTCTTTTTCAATTTTCATATGGGCATCTTTCTTTTCTGCAGTATCATAAACTAATAATCTAGCTGCACATACTTTAGTTTCCATATCAGCTATGGTAAACTGAGTATTTTGGAATTTAGACAATGTTTTACCAAATTGAATTCTTTGCTTAGTATATTTTATAGCTTCATCTAAAGCACCTTGAGCAACTCCAAGAGCTTGCGCTGCAACACCGATTCTACCAGCTTCAAGAGTATTCATAGCAATTTTAAATCCCATACCCTCTTTGCCTATTAAATTTTCCTTTGGAACCACAACATTTTGGAAAACTAAATCAGAAGTTTCTGTACCTCTAATACCCATCTTGTCCTCATGAGCACCATGAGAGAATCCTTCCCAACTACTTTCTACTATAAATGCTGAAGTACCACGTACACCTTTAGATTTATCAGTCATAGCAATTACTATGGCAAAATCACAAATAGGAGCATTAGTAATAAAGCACTTTCTACCATTTAAAATATAGTTATCTCCATCTAACACAGCCTCTGCTTGCTGTGCACCTGCATCTGAACCTGCACCAGGTTCAGTTAAAGCAAAGGCGCCAATTTGCTCGCCTAAAGCTAAAGGTTTTAAGTATTTTTCTTTTTGAGCATCTGTACCAAAATTCATAATAGGTAATGCAACAAGAGATGATCCAGCAGTAACAAATGTACCTGTAGAGCAGCACTTTCTACTGATTTCTTCCATAACTATTGCATATGAAACATAATCTGCACCAGCTCCACCATATTCTTTTGGAACTATTGTGCTTATAAATTTATACTTTGCCAACTTATCCATTAATTCCCTTGGCATCACACCAGTCTTATCCATCTCCGCTGGCAGTGTGTCTAATTCTTTTTTTACAAAATCTCTAACTGCCTTTTGTAAAAGTATATGTTCTTTTTTAAATAACATAATAATATCCTCCATTTCAACTTTTATATAGCATTATTTTTATATAATCATGTTCAAATTATAAGCTTAGCATTTCAGCAAAAGTTTGAACACGAGTTCTAGCTTGTTCATTATTTTTCATTTGTTGATCTATCTCAAGATATAAAGTAGGAACTCCTGCTGCTTCCACTTCTTTCTTAATTAGTGGATAATCATATTCCTCAGGATCACAGAATTTCATCATACAGAAAATAACACCATCTATATTTTTTTCTTTTATTTGCTGTGTTATAATAGCTCCACGTTTTTTCTCAGGATCATATGCCAAGGAGCAGCCCTCAAAAATGGACCAAAATCTTGCTAATCTATCTACTGCATCCGATCCTTTTGGAACGTCAAACCTAAATTGTCTTGTTTCCTGTGCTAAATCATCTGCAGCTACTGCAATATTATTTTCAGCGAGAATGCTCAGTAACTCTTCTGAGTCTGCTAATATACCTGATAATAATACTGTTTTTCCTAACCATTTTTCAGCAGGTATTTTCCCTACTTCTGAAATAAGAACTTTCACTAATTTTGTATGCTCCGATTTTTCCATGAAGAAAGCACTCTTAATGACTGTATTTCTAATTATTGGAGTAATAATATTTGGATACTTTGCAGCTACTTCTACAAATTCTCTCATGGTCTTTCTATAGTCGTTATAAATCTCAATACTTTCATTTAATTTTTCTTCTGTAATGATGCAACCACTAATTTCTTCTAATCTTTTTTTGATATTATTGTATTCACTTTTTAAATACACAATGCCAGCTTCAATTTTTCTGTTTTGAGGATGAACAAGTGAAATATATTCAACCTGTGGAACAGCTACCTTCCAATTCTGGCCCATACATATTAACGTATCACACATACCAGGTATAATAACCGCTGATAAATCATCGTAGACTCCCTTTAATCCATATTCAAGGCAAGACTGCATAATTGAACAAGCAAATGCTGGGAGATATTGTTTACTTAATTCAATGTCTGTAGATCCTCCCCAAATACCCATTGGAAACATTCCAGCAGCATGAATAAGCTCTTCAGGACAGTAAACAGGGAAACATCCAACTACCTTGATACCTTTTTCTCTATATGATTTCACCACTGCTCCTGGATTATTAACAACATCTTTCATCTGAGATAAAATAGTTTCAAAGCTACTCATTAGTCATTACCTCCAGTTATTTTTCTTTCTTCCATTACTTCAACTAACCCTTGAATCCTTGTTTCAAATTGAGCCTCTGTAAAATTCCTTGGATCTGCTTGATCTCCATCAAAACCTGCATAAGGTAAACCGGTAGCTTCATACACCTTTCTTTGCATTTCATATTGCATCAAACTCATCAGTTTACAGCTTCTGTTCATATGGTAGAAAGCACCATCGCAATCACCTGATTTTAGAGAATCAATTCTGAATTTAGTCATTCTTTCTAAATTCACATTATTAAACATACTACTATAAGCTCTAGCCATACCATCTAGGTCGTTAACTTCGTACTCTAAAGCCCAAGCATCAGGGTAAACACTCCCAGTCATATTAACACCATATTTTGATAATGTTTTCATTTTAAATCCAATATATGGCCAGCAAGGTATGCCTTCCATCATGATTCTAAATTTTTCTTCTCCCCTAAACGTTGTTTCCTTATTTTTAATTCTCTCTTCTAATTCTGCAATTAATAGTTCAAAAGCATCAGTTGTTTCCTGTTTACCTCTTGCACAAACAATAACTGCCATATAGTTGAATAAATCAAACCCATTCATAGGAGATGGTTTTGCTGAAGGTAAACTCATTGAATACTTCCAAAGCTTACCGTTTTTAGTAGAAATCTTCATGACTTCTTCAAATTTTTTAGGGTCAAATTTCTTTCCAGAAATCACTTCTAACTGTTTAATAGCTTCATCAAATTGACCTTTTAAATAATCTATTCTTTCCTGACTAACTTCATATTCATTGTTAAATGTAGTGTCAATCAAAATAAGTGGTATATTTAATTCCTTAGAGATATTTTCATACCATTTAACAACTTGATTACAAATATTGTTACAACATAATAGAAAGTCAGGACGAGGCATATCTAAGCTTTCACAACCGCCATTTTCAAGAAATCCAAAATTAGTTCTTGCGTAAGCACATATGTCATTAGAATATCCTTTGTCCTCTGCAATACCACATAATTTTAAAGATTCTCTTTTTGCAGCTATTCCTGCTGCTTGATTTTCAGGATAGCATACACTAAGCCCAAAACACTCCGCAAGCTCTTGAGGAAATACAGATGTGGACCAACCTACAGGTTCACCCTTTGCTTTAGCCTCAAATGCATTTTCGTACTGCTTTGCTAATAAATTGCTTATTACTTCTTTTGATGATAATTTATCGCTCATTTTTCTCCTCCTCAAACCCTTGATTAGTTTTCAATTTCATTGCTTTCAATTTCATTATTTTTAAGTTCATCGAATGCATACAAAGCTGCCCCTAACGCTCCAGTAAGTTGTGCTAAATCTGGTACAATTATTTCAAGTTCAAGAGCTGCTTCCATAGCTCTAACAACCCCACTATTTCTTGCCACCCCACCTACCATTACCACACTTTCCTGGATACCTACTCTTTTTGCAAGACTAGAAACCCTTTTAGCTACTGAAGCATGAATACCAGCAATGATATCTTCAATTGCTGCTTCATTGGATAAATGAGAGATTACCTCTGATTCTGCAAAAACAGTACATGTACTACTTATAGGAACTTCCTTTGTAGATTTAGCAGACAAGTCACCTAAATCTGAAACATTAACTTCAAGTGCTCTTGCCATAACATCTAAAAATCTTCCTGTGCCAGCAGCGCACTTATCGTTCATAACAAAATTAACTAACTTACCACTTTCATTAAGCTTTAATGCTTTTGCATCTTGTCCACCAATGTCTATAATGGTTTTAGCACTAGGAACTAAGAAGTTAACTCCCTTTGTATGACAACTCAGCTCGCTAATTTGCTTATCAGCATCCGAATATTTCATTCTTCCATATCCAGTTACTACTAGTTTTTCAATATCCCCACGTGAAATATCCAGCTTCCCAAATAATTCTTTCAACGCCCTTGCAGGTCCTGTAGTGCCTGTACCTGAGGGTATAGTTGCAGTAGCCACGATTTTTACACCATTTTCAATAATTACACCTTTGGTTGCCGTAGAGCCTATGTCGAGTCCCATTGTATACATACTATCCTGTCCTTTCCTATTTAGGCACATTCAAATTTATTTGCTAGTCTATTTCTCCTAATATACCTTACTAACAATTCCACTAAACCTATCTAACTAGTTTGCCTGATTTCAAAGTCTGAATTTCTTCCATATTATATCCAATTGAACTTAATATTTCATCTGTATTTTCTTCAAGTCTTGGAGCAGGAGTCATTTCCCTAATACCCATTTCTCCAAATTTAACAGGTGAATTAACTAAAATACCTTCATTACCTGAATCATAGGTTTTCTTTACTAAATAGTCATTTGCCCAAGCCTGTTCATCTACAGCAATATCTGCACAAGACTGAACTCTTTCAAAAGGAATATCACATTCCATAAGAACTTTTTCCCACTGCGCAAGAGTTTTTTTAAGCATTGCCTCTGCAACAATAGTAACCATTGACTCAACATTTTCCACCATTCCATTACGGGTATTATATCTATCATCATTCATTAAATCTTCTCTATTAATAGCATTAAAGAATCTTTCAATCCATTGATCATATTGTATTAATGCTAATTGAATCCATTTTTCATCTTTACATTGGTATGAATTACAAACAGGAGAGTTTGGACTAAGTCTAGACATTGGCATTTTATTTCCATATTGATCAGACATAATCATAGATCCTAGTCCATAAATACCCATATGATAAAGACTTACTGTTATCTTTTCTCCTGTGCCTGTTTTAGCTTTTTTCACAAGAGCTGCGCATGCACCTGCTGCAAGAGCAATACCTACATAGTGATCACCAAAGCCTGCAGCAACATTTGTTGGCGTAGTACCTTTTTCCATAAGTGAAGACATAACACCACCTCTTGCAAAATATGATGTGTAGTCAAATCCAGGTTTATCTTTTAGTGGACCTTCTTCTCCATAGCCTAAAGCTTGTACGAATATTAAACCAGGATATTTTTCTTTAAGTTGTTCATAAGATAATCCAAGTTTTGCAAGAGCTTGCACGCGAACATTTGTGACAAAAATATCAGCCTTTTCAAGTAATTTATGAAATACTTCCATACCTTCTGTAGATTTTACATTAACGCAAATACTTTTTTTATTGAAGTTTTCATTTTCAAACCAAGGATTTTCATCTTCCTGGCAAGGTGATGAATATACTGAACCAATACCTCTCATGTTTTCTCCAGAAATAGGCTCTACCTTAATAACATCAGCGCCCCAATCAGCAAGCATTCTAGCAGCACATGGTGCAGCGATGAAGGTTGCAAATTCAACAACTTTAATTCCTTTTAATAACCATTTGTTATCATCCATTTTAATCATCCTTTCAATATTTTTTTGCATTTAAGTATTATATATGTTTATGCATTATAAACTTTTAGGTGTTGTAAACTTTTACACACTATATACATTAGCAATAGTTGTGCCAACTATTACTTGTTTAAAAAACTACACTAAGTCTATTTTTTAACAAGCTTTTAAAAGATAATTTATTCAAACATCTTGCAAAATGCAATTATTCATTGCATTTTGCAAGATTTTCTAGCTTTGTTCAGAAATTTATGTTATTATAATGTTATTAAATTAACATTTTTTTATAATTCAAAGGCTTTATTTTATCTTGAAAGGCATGGTGTTATATGAATACTATTTCAGAAGATATGTTAAACAAAATATATAATCCTATAATTGTATGCAATAGTACTGGACAAGTATTATATACTAATAGCATAATGAATAGTTTTTTTGAGTATGCAAAAATCAAAATTCTAAAAAATATACAAGACCTTGATATAGATTTCAATTATGAAGATATTTTAGAAAAGGGAACTAGTCACCGCAGTATCTTAATAAATGGCCTCCTTTGTCCTGTTAGCATACATAGACTAACTGCCCAAAGTAATTCACTTAATATTATGTATATGTTTGATAGTTCTCTTATTAATAATAAAACCGTCGAGAATGTTATAAATGATATTGATGAGGTAATTGTTATTTTCAATGAACTGGGTATAATCGAAAAAATGAATGAACTTTGTGATGTACTTTTGCCCTTTAATCGCTGCGAAGCGCTTGGTCAAAGCATTTATGAGATATCACAAAGAGGTTTGGTAAAGGATCCTATTATTATTGATATGCTAAAAATTAAAGAGAAGATTTATAGAAATGTTAAATATCCAAGTGGAAAAACCCTTGCCTACACAGCTATACCTTTTTTCCATAATAATGGAGATCTAAAGGGTGGCGTACTTACTGGTCGCGATATTACCCGATTGATAAAATTGCAAACAAGCATAAATCTGGATATTAAACAGCCTGAAACCATAGAATATATTAGTCAAAGTAAGGTTATTGATAATATCAAAAAGATGGTCATAAGAGCAGCTGCTTATGACTCATCCATATTTATTACTGGAGAATCTGGTGTTGGTAAAGAAATTATTGCTAGGATGATTTATAACTATAGTTCCCGGCGCGAAAAACCTTTTATTACAATAAACTGTGGTGCAATTCCCTCTGAACTTTTAGAATCTGAATTTTTTGGATATGAAGAGGGTACCTTTACCGGTGCTAAAAGAGGTGGTAGAAAAGGCCTTTTAGAAGAAGCCCATGGAGGTACCATTTTCCTTGATGAAATTGGCGAATTGCCATTGCCAATGCAAACAAAAATCCTCAGGGTATTACAGGAAAATGAATTCACAAGAATAGGTGGAACAACACCTATAAGATTAAATATCAGATATATTAGTGCTACAAATATATCTGATGCGGAACTTCATAACAGTAAAAGATTCAGACAAGATTTATATTATCGCCTTAATGTTATACCAATTAAAATTCCGCCTATCAAAGATAGAAAAGAAGATATTTTTCCTTTAATTAAATATTTCCTTGATTATTATAATAAAAAATATAATAGATGTTTAAGATTTTCACCAATAGCAATAAAAATACTTTATAAATATGATTGGCCAGGAAACATAAGGGAACTTAAAAATATGATAGAAAGGTTAATTGTCCTTGCAGCTAATGATGTTATCAGCGAGGATGACCTTAGCATATTCATGAACCTAAGCGAACCTGAAAATCCTTTAAATGATATGCCTAGTGTTACAATAAATGGTCATAGTAATCTAAACACGGTATATGGTATAGTGGACCAAATAATGATACCAAAAGCCATAGAAAAATATGGCTCCGTCGTAACCGCTTCTAAAGAACTAGGAGTTAATCCTTGCACAATACACCGAAAAATCAAAAGCGGTTGTATAAAATTATAAAAACATATTAAGGATTACAAGTGTTCATTACTGCAAATTGCTTTAATGAACACTTTCTTTATATTCTGAAGTTACTTCATTGTTAACCCATTAAGTATGAAAATAAAAAAAATACAATAACTATAATATTTGCATTTCATCTTTTAGTAAGATGGGATGTTTTTTATTTTACAAAAAAATAAAGAAGCACCTCTTATATATTTTATATAGATTAAAAAAACCGTTGAATAATCAGCAACTTTTTTTATTTTAAGCTATAAATGCAACTAAATGTCGAGTTTTTTTAGTTGCATCTTATGATATTTAATTTATAATAAAAAAAATGTCGATTGTTCAACAGTTTTTTTTATTTGAAACTACTAATGTAACTAAATGTCGAAATATTTTAGTTACATTTTTGCAATATTTGATTTATAATAAAAATATAAAAATATTAAAATCTAAGGGGGTTTTTACTTTGTTATCAAAAAAATTGGTTTCTTTAGTTATTATTTCATCATTATTATTCTCAGGTTTCGCACTTCCTGTACAAGCTAAAGGGAATGTATCGCAGGTCAATCCACCAAGTTTTGAAACGGGAAAATTATCAAAACAATTGTCAAAGGACATGAAAGGTGTACAGCAATTCTTCAAAGAAAATAATTATGGAATTGAAGACCCTGTAAATGAATTGAAAGAACTAAAATCAAGTGATGACAAATTGGGTTTTAAACATATCAAAACTCAACAAATGGTAAAAGGCATTCCAATTTATGGTAATGAATATATCGTTCACTTTAATCAAAATGGTGAAGTATACGCTATAAATGGTAAATATGATGTTAATGCAAAAAATGTTAAAATAAATAAAGCACCTTTTATAGGTCAAAAGAAAGCTCTTGAGATTGCAAAAGCACAAGTTAAATTTGATGAACTTGAAACAGATCCAACCATCAAACTTTTCTATTACAATGTAAATGATGAATATATTCCTGTTTATTTAGTTTCATTAAGTTTCCTATCTCCAACACCAGGATATTGGGACTTCTTTATAAATGCCGAAGATGGAACTATAGTAAAACAAGTCAATAAAATAGAACCTATTGCGGCTACAGGAACAGGCCTGGGTGTACTTGGCGATACCAAAGCATTAAACCTTGACAAGGTTACTGTAAGTGGCAAAACTCAATATCAATTAAAAGACACTACCAAAGGTGCTCTTATAACTACTCTTACTGCCTCTAACGGCACTAATATACCTGGTACTACGGTTTTTTCAACTACAAGCACAATTAATGATAAAGCAGCTGTAGATGCACATGCCTATGCAGGCGTTGTATATGATTATTATAAAACTAAATTCAATAGAAATAGTCTTGATGGATTAGGTATGGGTATTAAATCTACAGTTCACTTTTCTAAAGATTATGTAAATGCTTTTTGGAATGGAACTCAAATGGTTTATGGAGATGGAGATGGAGTTGAGGCTATTGCATTATCTGGTGCTTTAGATGTTGTTGGTCATGAAATGACCCATGCCGTAGATGAAAAGGAAGCACATCTTACTTATGAATTTCAATCTGGAGCGTTAAATGAATCTATGTCAGATGCTTTTGGTGCATTCATCGAGTACTATGGCCAAGCTAACAAATTTGATTGGCTAATGGGTGAAGATGTTTGGACACCTAATGTAGCTGGCGATGCATTAAGAGACATTTCCAATCCATCTAAATATGGAGATCCAGATCATATGAGTAAATTTGTAGTTTCTCCTAATACTCGAGAAGGAGATTGGGGTGGAGTTCATACAAATAGTGGAATTCCAAATAAAGCCTGTTACCTTACAGCTTCTAATCCTAATGTAGGTATTAATAAAGCAGAACAAATTTATTACAGAGCTTTAACTAACTATTTAATTTCTACTTCTAACTTCCACGATGCGAGAGTTGCACTTGTTCAATCTGCAACAGATCTTTACGGTGCAAGTGGCCCAGAAGTTGCTGCTATAAATGCAGCTTGGAATGCTGTAGGCGTAAATTAAAAAAACAAGTGACCCTATATTAATATAGGGTCACTTGTTTTTTTGTTAAACATGAAAATTTTTAAATTCTACCTTAAATACCTATGTTTATACGTTACGTACTGATGTAATATTAAATCCTTTAGAATCTGGATCATCTGTAGTCATAGTTTTTATTTTTCCAAACGCCGAGACTGCCGCAACTAAAATAATACAACAAATCATATTTCTTAAAAATTTTTTATTCATATTACGCCCCCCTTTTTAATATAATGTAAACATTACATTTAAGTACATTATAACATAAATTGTAATATGAAACCATATCCCCTGTAAAATCAGTTACATATTTATTAATTTATTCAAAGTTTTTAATCTATTTTTACATTTTTCCATGTCATTATTTTCAATATTTACAAGTGCTAGCTTATTTGATATTTTAATATAAATCATTAGTACTGATTGGATATTCTCTCTAGAACTCAATATGTCTAACATTTCTTCGTATAAGTAAATTAACCTCTTATCATCACATAAATCTATATATATTTTTTCAAGCATATTAAAACTCGATATTGTATACTCTAAATCCTTATACGCAACTGACATATCAAATCCTTTTGTTAAAAGATTTGTAGCTTCATTCACTATTTTATTTTTTATAAACACATTAGACTTATCTATTAAAGTACGATGCAATTTGGATTTATCACTTACTTCTCTTAGTTCTTGTGATTTATCAAAATAAAACAATGAATTTTCACAATCATTTACTTCTAAATATGCTAAAGCTAAATTATTATATATATTTCCTAACATTGGATATTTTAATTGATCTTTTTTATTTAACATTTCTTTATAGATTTGTATAGATTTATTGTACTTATTTTTAGAAAAATAACAGTTTGCCTCCAAAACTCTAGCATCGATTATATCGAAAAAATCTATATCATAATCACATATATCTATGTACTTGTTTATATGCTCAAGCGCATCATCTATTTTGTTTAATTTTTTATATACTAGTGCTATATTATATAGCGAATTCCTTTCAACTAGTTTGTAATTTCCTATAATTGATAAATTGTATGCCTTTGTAAAAAAACTTAAGCTTTCAAAGTACTCCAACATTTGCAATCTACATCTGCCTAATTTATTGTAAATAAAAGCTTTCTCTTCTATTCCATTAATACTATTATAAAAGATTAAAGCATCATAATAATAAGTAAACGCTTCACTACATTTACCACCGCTATATAACATATTCCCTTTCTTTACATACAATGTTGATAAGATATCTAACAAACTATACCGATTGCATACATCAATTAAATTATCAATTTCATCCATGTATAAGGTATCATTTATTTTTTCATTGCAATATTCTATAGCTTCCTCCTGTGGACTTTTTAGTAGATACTTTTCATCTATATCTAAATCTGTCCCAATTTCTTTTGATTTTGATTTAAATATTTCTATAAGCAATTCTGCAGTTTTTAAACTTAGTTTTCTTTTGTTATTTTCAACCATGCTAATAAAGTTTCTAGATACACCTATTGACGTTAATTCTTCTTGTCTTATTCCAAGAATTTTTCTCAAGTTTTTAATTTTTTCACCACTGGTTAGAAATTCCATACTTTCACCTACTTTATATATTAATTTGATCCTTTTTTAATATAAATAGTATAACATACTAGAGTCATTTGTCAAAAAATTACTTTTGGAAAATTAGCAAACAAAAGTTGGTAATATAGTTACCAACTTTTGTTTTTAATTTCTTTAATTAAATGACTCTATCCTTATTATACTTTCAACTCTGTTTACATTTTCTAGTGATTTTATTTTTTCAAGGGAATTTCTTATATTCTTTTCTGTACTTTTATGAGTAATAAATGCTAGTGGTACATCATCTTCACGGCTTACATCTTGAGTCATGGATATAATGCTAACATTGTTTTCACCAAAAATTTTTGCTGTATCTCCTAAAACTCCTGCTCTATCTTTAACATTAAGTCTAATATAGAATTCCGCTTCATTTTCTTCTGGTTTTTTTATTTCTTTAAAATTAGATTCCTCGCTTACCTCACTTATGTCCGCTGGCTTTACATTGTTTCTTAATATGGATATTATATCACCTACAACTGCACTTCCAGTTGGCAAATCTCCTGCTCCTCTTCCATATAACATTAGTTCTCCAACTGCATTGCCTTTTATCATAATGGCATTAAAGACATCATTTACATTTGCCATAGGATGATTTGAGGGTATTAGAGTTGGATGTACTCTTAGCTCTAATTTATTATTTTCTTCCTTTGCTATTGCCAGTAATTTTATTGTATAGCCAAATTTTTTAGCATATTCTATATCCAGTGAACTAATACTTCTTATTCCTTCTCTATAAATGGCATCATGATTAATTTTAGTTCCAAAGGATAATGATGCCATTATAGCAAGCTTATACACCGCATCATAGCCATCTACATCAGATGTTGGATCTGCTTCAGCATAACCTTTTTCCTGTGCCTCTTTTAATGCTTCCTCAAAGCCGATTCCATCATTAGTCATTTTACTTAATATATAATTAGTTGTTCCATTTATAATTCCAATTATTTGCTGAATTCTATTGGCTGTAAGACTCTCATTAATTTCCCGTATTATTGGAATTCCACCAGCCACACTTGCTTCATAATAAAATAAAACCTTTTCCTCCTCAGCTATTTTGAATAACTCCTCACTCCAGTTTGCAATAACTAGCTTATTAGCAGTTACAATATGCTTTTTAGCTTTCATAGCGCGTATCATATATTGCTTTGCTTCACCGCGTCCTCCAATGAGTTCAACCACGATTTTAATACTTTCATCATTAATAATATCATCAATATTGTCTGTTAATATTTCCTTAGATATAGCAATATCTCTTTTTTTATTTATATCTTTTACTAGTATTTTAGCTACCTCTATTTCGTAATTGGAACGTTTCATTATTTCTTTTTTATTTTCCTTAAGTATTTTCCAAACGCCTGTGCCAACATTGCCAAAGCCTAAAATTGCTATCTTTACCTTTTCCATATCGCTTTCCCCCTAGTAGTTAACTTTATTACAGAAAATCAAGTGATTATTAATTCTCAAAGGCTTTATACACAGCCCTAATTGCATTTTCAAAATCCTCATTTTCTACACCAACAAAGATGCTGAGCTCACTAGATCCTTGATTTATCATTCTAATATTTATATCATTTTTTGATAAGGCACTAAATAATCTAGAAGATATCCCCTTAGTCTTTATCATGCCTTCTCCAACTACTGCTATTAAGGCCATATTAGGATAGGCTATTAATGAATCTGGTTTACATTGATTTTCAATTTCTTCTAATATTATATCCAGCTTATTGTCGAGCTCAGCATCGTCAATTACCAATGAAACTGAATCTATCCCCGATGGTATATGCTCGAAAGCTACATTATTATTTTCAAGAATTGAGAGAATCCTTCGTAAATATCCTATATGCCTGTTCATAAGGGTTTTTTCAATTGCTATAACTGTAAAATCTTTTTTTCCTGCTATACCTGTAATCTTTCCAACCTTAACCTCTAATTTATCATTTAAAATAGTAGTTCCCTTCTCTAAGGGATTATTAGTATTTCTTATGTTTATTGGAATTCCATTATTCTTAACAGGAAAAATTGCCTCTTCATGAAAAACATTTGCACCCATATATGAAAGTTCCCTAAGTTCTTTATAGGTTACCTCTTCAATATGTTTGGGGTTACTCACAATATTGGGATCTGCCATTAAAAACCCTGATACATCTGTCCAGTTTTCATAAACTAGCGCCCATACACCCTTAGCAATTATTGCTCCTGTAATGTCTGAGCCACCTCTTGAGAAGGTCCTTATTTCACCATCTCTGGAAGCACCATAAAATCCCGGTATTACTGCTTTTTTTACCACTGATAATCGCTTATTTACAGCATCATAGGTTGCTTTCTCGTCCAAACGTCCACTTTTCTTAAAAACAATAATTTCAGCAGCATCAATAAATTCATACCCCAAATATTCAGCGAGTATTAAACCATTAAAATACTCCCCCCTACTTGCTACATACTCTTCTGAAGCTCCATTAATTATTTTTTCCTTAAGTTCTCTTAAATATTTTAAAATATCTATGGAAAGATTTAATTCACTACATAAAATAGTATATCTTCCTTCAATTAATTTAAATAATTCATCAAAGGGTAGTGATTTTTCCACATGTTCATGACATAAATATAAAAGATCTGTGATTTTATAATCACCACTGTTTCGCTTACCCGGAGCTGATGGTACAACGTAGGCCCGTCTATTATCGGACAAAACAATATCTTTTACTTTTTTGAATTGCTCACTATCACATAATGAACTTCCACCGAATTTTGCAACTATAACTTCCATAATTTATGCCCCTTACTGTTTTATAATTTTATATGTTAAGTATCTTTTCTATTTGCATTTGCATTTCATCTTTTGCGCATTTAGTTTTGTGAAGCACAGGTCTCTTTTCTAAATCCACTATGCCTGCTGGAATATCAATGTTCGTCATTCTACTCAGCTGCTTTATTAATTCAAAGTCATTTAATCCTACATATTTTGCATCTATTGATTTCATAACATCTGGTGTGAATTTATAAGGGCTTGCAGTAGAGACAATAACTGTCTTTGTAGTGTCCTTTGTCTCTTTTAAATACTTTTGATAAACCGCATAGGAAACTGCTGTATGTGTATCAATTACATAATTATTAGCTTTATAAACTTCGGTTATTGCATACGCCGTCTCTTCTTCATCTGCGTAACCTCCATAGAAGTCTACTAGCCCTTTTTTCATAATGCTATCAATTTCATATTTACCATCTACTGAAAGGTCTTCCATAAGGTTTTTTATCACTGTTGCATCTTGTCCACTAATAGAATATAGCAACCTTTCAAGATTACTTGAAATCAATATATCCATTGAAGGAGACATAGTAATTACAAAATCCCTTACTTTATCATAGATGCCGGTATTTATAAACTCAAATAAAACCTTATTTTCATTTGAAGCACAAATTAATTTTTTAATTGGTAATCCCATTTTCTTTGCGTAATATCCCGCTAATATATTGCCAAAATTACCAGTAGGAACAGAGAAATTTATCTCCTCCCCTATTTCAATGTCCCCTCTATTACAAAGCTGTGTATACGCATAAAAATAATATACAACCTGAGGTATTAGCCTTCCTATATTTATTGAATTAGCTGATGAAAACATACTATTTTTCTCTTCTAATTTTTTTAGAAGATTAACATCCGTAAGCATCTGTTTAACTCCATTTTGTGCATCATCAAAATTTCCATTAATGCCTATAACAAAGGTGTTATCTCCAGTTTGTGTTACCATCTGCCTTTTTTGAATCTCACTTACACCCTGCTCCGGGAAAAATACTATTATCTTTGTACCCGCAACATTTGCAAATCCTTCCAAGGCAGCCTTTCCAGTATCCCCAGAGGTAGCAGTAAGAATAACCATCTCTTTATCATTATTCAGCTTTTTTACTGCGGTTTTTAATAAGTATGGCAGTATTGATAATGCCATATCTTTAAATGCTAATGTAGGTCCATGGTATAGCTCTAAAAAATATGTTCCACCATATTTTACTAGGGGTGCAATAATAGAAGTATCAAATTTTTCATCATAAGCCTTATCTATACACATTTTTAACTCATCTTCCTTATAATCCGTTAAAAATTCTCTCATTATAGTTAATGCTAACTGTTTATAATTCATATGCATAAGATCTTTAAGCTTGGTGTTTAACTTAGGTATTGATGTGGGTACAAAAAGCCCACCATCTTCGCTAAGTCCTCTTGCAATAGCTTCTGCAGAGGTTACGGCCTTTTCATTTCCTCTAGTACTCTTATAATATATTTGTTTCATATTATTAACTTCCTCCTACCTAATACCTTTTAAAAAATAATCCATTAGCTTATATCCTTCTGGAAAATATAGACCTGTATCTTTTGCCGCAAATTCATCATAACATCCATTAGGATTGTCCTTCTCGTCATTACTTTGATATATTAAAAATGGAACAGGATCACTTGTATGTGTTCTGAGAGATAGAGGCGTTGGATGATCCGGAAGTATTATCATTTTATAATCTTCACCTAATCTATCCATTTCTTCTTTAATAACCTTTACTATTTTGTTATCTATGTATTCTATTGCTTTGTATTTATTTTCTATTTCATATCTATGACCACATTCATCTGGAGCTTCAACATGAATATAAACAAAGTCATTTCCCTTTGCAAGCTCAGCCATTGCGGCTTTTGCTTTGCCTGTATAATTAGTATTAATATTCCCAGTGGCTCCCTCAACATCAATAATATCTAAGCCTGCACAAAGTCCTATGCCTTTTATTAAATCGACTGCAGAAATCACTGAACCTTTTAAATTATATTTTTCATTAAAATTGGATAAAAGAGGTCTTTTACCTTCACCCCAAATCCATATGGAGTTAGCTGGATTTAATCCCTTTGCCACTCTTTTTTTATTTATATCATGCTGAGATAGAAATTGACTACTTTTCTTTGTCATTTCTTCAATTACTTCACTATTTAGACCCTTAGGCATATAATCCTTTACTTTCTTACCCAGAATATCATGTGGTGGTGTAAGCTTCCATTCGTACGGCCCATTATCCCATATCATAAGATGTCTATAGCTAATACCTGGATAGAATTTTATTGCCTCAGTGCTTAAATACTCACTTAGTGCACTTATTAATTCCGCTGATTCCTCAGTTGTTATTTCACCGGCACTATGGTCCAGCATAATCTTTTCCGCATAAGGCTCACCTTCAGATAAAGTTACCAAATTACATCTAAAGGTAATGTCTGTATCTAGCATAGGGACTCCCATGCTTGCTGCTTCAAAAGGTGAACGTCCACTATAATATACAAAGGGATCATAGCCAAAGACAGCCATATTAGCTGTATCACTGCCTGGAGGCATACCTTCTGGCACAGTTTTAACCATACCTATAATACCGTGCTTTGCCATATAATCAATAGCAGGAGTACTCGCATATTGAATCGGTGTTTTGTTATTTAATTCTTTCATAGGGTAATCTGCCATTCCGTCTCCTAATACTACAATATATTTCATATGTTAACCCTCCTTCTTTTGATTTTTTAAGTAGTTTTATCTATTATAGTATAAATTTATCTATAAATCAAAATTTTAAGCTAAAAATGAATAATTTTTTTTTAGAAACCGTCATTTTCATGAAAAATAAGAAAATAAAAAAATTTTATAAAGGTTCTTCCTTATACAAATTATTGGGTTCAAATATGATATTCTTATGAATATCATACATTTAACAAATACTACACATATTCTTAATAATGCCGTAACAATTTTATGTTAATATATATTTATAGGTTAGTAAATTAAAGCGAAGTCCCCCTTTACTTTAATAATAAAGGCTGTGAAGTAACACTTCACAGCCTTTTCTTTTGTTTAACTATATTGCCCCTTAAACATGATAAATAAATTACCTCTAGGATATATTATATTTTCTTAATATTTAAAGATACTTTACACATTCTTCATTGTATCGACATAATTCTATGTTATCATTTAGTTATAAGTTAATAACTTAATAAGTTTTTAACCTATTAGATTAAAAATTAAAGCGAAGTCCCCCTTTACTTTAATAATAAAGGCTGTAAAGTTATAATAACTTTACAGCCTTTTCTTTTGTTAACCAATTTGTATACTAGTCATAGACATTGAACTATGTTGTATACCTTTATATATAAAATTAACTTCATCTGATTCTTCTTGCAATCCCGCTATATAAAGTAAGGGCAAATAATGTTCTTTAGTAGGTACAGATAATTCAGCACTTTTAGCAAATTTTTCATAGTGGATAATATTATCATGCATTCTACTTACAATAGCCTCTGAAATGTAATTATCAAATTCAGATGCCCAGTCAAAGGGTTTTGCATCCATTTCATAATTCATAATTCTTAAGTTATGGACTATGTCTCCACTTCCTATTATTAAAATTCCTTTTTCACGAAGCACAGATAGTTTTTTTCCAAGGTTATAATGGTAGTTCGCATCACCTAACCTGTTTAAGCTCATTTGAAATACAGGGATATCAGCTTTGGGATACATATGTGCTAATACAGACCAAGCCCCATGGTCCAGCCCCCATTTTTCAGTGAGCATAATATTAGAATCTGCAAGTTCCGTCGCAACCATCTCAGCATATTTTTTAGCACCCGTTGGGTTATATTTGATATTATACAGTTCCTCAGGAAACCCATAAAAGTCATAAATCTGTTTAGGCGAATCACTTGCTGTAATGCACGTACCATCGGTCTCCCAATGAGCAGAAATAACTAAAATTGCTTCTGGCTTTGGTATATTTTCTATTGATTTACAAATAGCTTCCGTATAGGAATTGTTTAAAATTGCATTCATGGGGCTACCATGTCCAATAAATAATACAGGCATTTTTTTATTCATTTATAATTACCTCCTCATAAAATTTCATATACTTAGTGTATCACAAATATATTTTTTTCACATGGATTAACATACATAAAATGTTGGTTACCTAATCTCAATAACTTATTTATTTAAATCAAAAAGCTCTTGATAAATCAAGAGCTTAGATGGTTACTAAATTCAATGTATTTTTCTTTAACGACATTTCAGAAGGAAAGTCTCCCACTTCTATAAGTGGGAGTTAGAAGCTATACCAAATAGAAAACTTCACTGGGAGTCTAAATCTCCCTCTGAAGTCGTTAATTGCAGCATCGCAGATGATGATTTAATAGTTCTGTGGGTTTCATACCTCTCATCATTAATTGTATAATAGAATGCTTTATTTCATCATACTTACTAAAAATAACTTCTGCACTTTCAATATCATGATATACTTTCCAATAGCCTACCATTTTACATTTAGTATTGGGATAATCAACAAAGGATGTCACATCTTCTATAGGATATCCTAGGAAAACCCCAATTTCATGAGGGCACATATATTGGAATCTTTCCCCTAAAAGTGACAAGCATTGCTTAATATCCATATTTTCCTTGTATCCAAATCTCTTTAAAAATTCCATGTTTTTCTTATCTCTTATACTTAGATTAATCTTTTCTTTATTATAAAATAATACAAAGGTATTTGTTGTATCCTTTTTCAATTCAAAGTAATCAACATCTAGTTTATCTTTCACTTCATTTTTATATTTTTCCCATATATTATTTAAATTTCTATTACTATTACTGAAATTAATTAAAGAGGACGTCTTATGTTTTCTTATAGTTGGTGCCGCATTACGTATTATTACTGAAAATAGGTATTCCAGGTCATCATAATCATCTACAATCTTTAAAAATTTACTTAACTCTTCTATTTTCATAAAACAACCTCCATTAATTTCGCATTCAAAATATTTTTAAGCTTTTGATAACAACCCACACATTTAGTTGGATATTGCTTTCTTACCTTTTCCTGTAACTTTCCATATGTTAATATCTATGCTTTTACTACCTGAGCCACAACTCTTTTTACTAGAACAGCAACCACACCCATCTCCACAACTATTAATTTTTTCTTTTTCAATATATCCCATATGTAAAAGCTTATCTATCATCTGCTCAATTAAACTTTCATCTACTCCTAATTCTATAGCCATTAATTTATTTGAGTATCTGCCACCTTTAGCTAATGACTTTAATATTTTAATCAACATTTTACCACTTCCCTTTCCTTTAAATCATCATCTGCGATGTCGTTAAATCTTGTCTAATAAACAAAACATTTTATTAGCTCCATATCCTATTACCTTTATAAATATAAGCGTATCTTATACTTGAGCGTTTTTAGAATCTAAAAACTTTCTTACAGTATTCATGTTGTCTACTATATATTGAACTACCACAGGATCAAACATTAATCCTGTATTAATAGTTATTTCATTAATGCATTCTTCAAAACCCATAGCTTTTCTATAAGGCCTTTCAGATGTCATAGCATCAATTGAATCACATACTGCAATTATCCTTGATCCAAGTGGTATAGTAATTCCAGATAGTCCTTCTGGATACCCTTTACCGTCCCATCTTTCATGATGATAAAGAACAATTTTACTTATATACTTTAATCTTTTTGATTTGCTTAAAATATTAAAACCTATTTTAGGATGCATTTTTATATATTCCCACTCATGAGGCAATAACTTCCCATTTTTGTTTAAGACTTTATCCGGAACTCCTATTTTACCTATATCATGCAGATGCGCTGCTATATGTATGTTTTGAAGTTCACTTCCTTTAATTCCAAAGCCTTTTGAAAGTTCATAACTCATGGATGCAACTCTTTCTGAATGACCACTTGTATAATTATCCTTTGCTTCAAGAGCTGTTACTAAACTTTCAATTATATCGTGATATATTTCTTTGTCTCTAAATCTAGGTAACAATTTTCTAAACATTCCATATCTCCTTAATTCAATTATGAATATTATTTTCTATGTGTACCTATGAACGCTTAGAAAAAATTATTTTTACACCGTATTTTTTTATAGACTTAGTTAAATCCTAACAATTTCCCTAATTGATATACTAAAACTGCTAATACCCAACCAATTATAGTAGTATAGGCTACAACTATCCATGCCCATTTTTTTGAATTTGTCTCTTTTCTTACTGCAACTATTGTAGCTACACAAGGTACATATAACAAAGTCATTATCATGAAAGAAAGCGCCGAAAGAGGTGTGAAAGCTTGCTGTATTGCTGCTGTAAGAGATGCACCTTCACCACTAACTCCATATATTGTGCCTAAAGTTCCAACGACTGCTTCTTTCGCAGCAAACCCAGTAATAAGAGCTACTGCTGATTGCCAATTACCAAAACCAGCTAAAGTAAATACCGGTGCTATAAATGAGCCTATTATCCCTAAAATACTATCCACACTTCCCGCTTGGACTCCTAGTGGTAAGTTTGAAAGAACCCAAACTAATATAACCACGGTTAATATAACTGTACCCGCTTTTTTTAGAAATGATTCTGATTTTTCCCACATGTGAATTAAAAGTCCTTTAGCTGTTGGTATACGATAAGGCGGCAATTCCATGACAAAGTATGATTCTTCGCCTTTGAATACTTTATCACTTAAAAATTTACCTAATAATATTGCAACTACAATTCCCAATACATATAGTAGAAAAATAATAATACCGCCTAAATTGAAAACTCCTAATTTTTTATCTGCAAAGAATGCACCTACAAATACCCCATATACTGCAAGCCTTGCTGGGCAAGACACAAACGGATTTATAAGAATTGCTATCATTCTATCTTTTTTACTTTCTAATGTTCTTGTGGACATTATTCCAGCTACATTGCATCCTCCACCAATTATTAGAGATACTGCAGTCTTTCCATGAAGACCCACAGCATTCATAAGTCTGTCCATTACGTAAGCTGCTCTTGCCATGTATCCACTATCTTCAAGTAAAGCTATAAGAAAATACATGGTTAAAATCATTGGAAAGAAAACAAGTACCGCACCTACTCCACCTATAATTCCATCTGTTAAAAAGGAAGTTAATAATTCTGGTGCCCCTATATTACTTAAGGTAGTTGCAAGCCACGCTCCTACTGCTCCAAAGCCTTGATCTAGTATTCCTCCTAAGAATTCATTTCCAAAGGTTATAGAAACTTGATACATAAAAAACATAATAGCTGCAAAAATAGGAATTCCTAGCCACTTGTTTGTAATAATTTTATCTATTTTATCAGATGTACTTTCATTTCTAACTTCTTCTCTTTTTACACATTTATTTATAAATCGGCTAATAGCCTCATATCTTTTATCTATTAAAAAAGCGTCTGGTTCATATCCTATAACAGCTGTTAACCTTTCAATACTTTTTTCTAATGAACTACTTATTGTCTTATAATCATCTCTTTGTTGTAAACCCTTATTAACATAGGCATCATTCTCTAAAAGTTTTATAGCTGTCCATTCAGTTGGATACCCAAGGGCCGTGGACGCTTTATAAGTAGCTTCTTTTAAAATGTGAACTTCCTTTTCAATATCCTTACCATATTGAATTTTATAACTACTAGCTTTTCCTGATTCATTAATTTTCAAGGCTTCCTTTATGATATCTTTAACTCCCCGGCCTTTTGTGGCAATGGCTTCAATAACAGGTATATCTAATAATTTAGATAAATTCATTGTATCAATACGAATATTTTTGCTATTTGCTTCATCCATCATATTTAAAACTAAAATAACCTTTGCTCCTGTCTCTAGGAGTTGCATTGTGAGATATAAATTTCTTTCAATATTAGTAGCGTCAATAATATTAACTACCACATCTGGCTTATCCTTTAATATATAGTTGCAAGCCACCACTTCATCCTCTGAATAGGCACCCAAACTATAAATTCCTGGTAAATCCACTACCGTTACATTTCTACCTTCAAATTTAAGTTTACCTACCTTTTTTTCAACAGTAACTCCAGGCCAATTACCCACATGCTGCTTAGAACCAGTTAATTCATTAAATGTACTCGTTTTACCACAGTTAGGATTTCCAACCAAAGCTATTACTAATTCACTATTCATGTTGCTTATCATTCCCTTCAAATCTGTTATTTTTAAACTTCCATAACTAAAACCTTTTGAGCCATTCCTCTTCCTAAAACAAAGCGGGTTTGTCCCAGGCCTATTATCAATTGGCCTGCATCATTTTTTAGAACTTGAATTAATGCGCCTTTATTTACTCCCATTTCCATAAGCCTCTTGCACATCATTTCTCCACCATGAATATTCACGACTTCTGCAATTTTCCCAGTACCTATAGCATTTAAAGGAATACACATGCTATTCACTTCAAAACCCCCTTTTTTTATACTAATTCCACTAAAATATCTTTAGCCTCATTTTTTCTAAGAGTTAATTTATATCCCCTAACTTGTATTTCTATAGGATCTCCCATAGGTGCTTTGCCTTCCACTATAATTTCCACACCATTTGTTATTCCCATGTCCATTATCCTTCTTCTTACTTTACTACCTGTTACTATTTGCATTACTTTAACCTTTTTTTTAATCTCTATTTCATTTAATCCTTGCATTTTATCTCTCCTTGCATCAATTGATATTGATTATTATTCTTATTTGCATTATAATACATATAAGTTATGTTTTTTTTAAAATTATTACTATATTTATTAGAAATATTAAGGAGATGCTATGAGAAATTTACTAAATCACACTGAACTAGCCTTAAATATTAGAAATAACAACTTAGAAAATGCCAATTCTCTATACCTAAAAAAGACAAATGTACTTTTATCTTTTTCCAATAACCCAAATGAATTAAAAAAACTACTCTATTCAATGAGCATCTTTATATACACTTATTTCTGTATCAACAGTTCAATACCCTTAGAAGATTTATGCAGTAAGAACCTAAAATCAATAGACAACTGTCATTCAAAGGATGATTTAATTACTTTAGGAAAGGAAATTATTAAAAGTTACATGGATGTCATAAATAATAAATCAATATCTGAAAATGAAATTGTAAAACATGCGCTTACTTATATACACTCAAATATCGAAAAAAAAATAACCTTAGAAAAAGTTGCTGCTCATATTCATATAAGTAGCAATTATCTATGTTGTCTTTTTAAAGAGAACACCGGTTTTAAATTTTGTGAATATATAAACATATGTAGAATAAATACAGCAAAAGATTTCTTAGACAACTCCTCTAATGCATTAGACATAATTTCTTTTAAATGTGGTTTTAATAGCCAAAGCCATTTTTCTACCACTTTTAAGAAATATGAGGGTGTTTCTCCTAATGAATATAAGAAAAGAACAAGATAGGACTCACTCATTTTTATTTAATTACAATTTTAAATTCCCAATCTATTGACATTTTCATTTGAAAATGATATTCTTTATCAGTAAGTGTTGGATAAGTACTCAGACAACACAGTGAGGTGATTATATTATGGTATTATCAAAAGCAAAGATTGGTCAAACTTTTAATATTAAAGCAGTTGAGGGTAAAGAAAAAATGAAAAAATTTCTTTTTACTTTAGGTTGCTTTGAAGGAGAAGAGATTACTCTTATTTCTAAACTTGCAGGGAATTATGTGGTTAATATTAAAGATAGTAGATACGCACTTGACGAAAACATGGCAAAATCTATTATGTTATGTACATAAGATAGTTGTTAATTTTTTATTTAATATTATGTCATTAATATGCTATAGACTATAGCATATTATTTTTGCCAAGCTATTGATAATGATTATTAATATTAAATGAATTTATATAATAAGGGGGAATTTACAATGAAAATAGCATTAGCGGGTAATCCTAATTCAGGGAAAACTACACTATACAATGGTATTACTGGAAAAACAGAACATGTAGGAAATTGGTCTGGTGTTACTGTAGCAAAGAAGGAAGCAAATCTTAAAAAAAAGTATAATCCTAAAGGTCTTGATGCAAGAATCGTTGACCTTCCAGGTACATACTCCATTTCACCCTTTACTGGTGAAGAAGCGATTACTAGAGATTTCATCTTAGAGGAAGCTCCGGATGTAATCATTAATATTGTTGATGGCGCCAACGTTAGCAGAAGTCTATTTTTTACAACTCAGCTTCTAGAACTGGGTATTCCAGTAGTCATTGCTCTTAATAAAAGTGATATTTTATCAAAAAGAGGAGATACTATAGACCAAAGTATTTTAAGTAAGGCCTTAAATTGTAAAGTTATTGATACCATTGCCACATCAGAAAATGGTTTACTAACCTTAATTAATGAAGCTATTAATCTTGGCCAGGAGAAAAAAACTCAAATTGCACCAGTTTTTGCAAATAAAGATTCTGATATTGCAAGACAAAAGTTTGTAGATGGACTCGCCCTAAAATGTCAGGTTAAAAAAAGAGACGCCAGTAAGGTCACCTTATCTGATAAAGTAGATAGAATTGTAGCACATAAATGGTTAGGCTTACCTATATTTTTTGTTATCATGTGGGCCGTATTCGCATTTTCTATAGAAGGGCTGGGTGGATACCTATCAGGCTATTTTAATGACGTATTATTTGGAGAAATTGTTCCAAATGCAGCAAATGCTTTTTTAGGTGGCCTCGGAGTTAATTCCCTATTGCAAGCTCTTATTGTAGATGGCGCCATTGGTGGAGTTGGCGCTGTTGTAGGATTTTTACCTTTAGTTATGGTATTATTCTTTTGCTTATCACTGCTTGAAGATTGTGGGTATATGGCTAGAGTAGCCGTAGTAATGGATCGTTTTTTCAAAAAAATCGGACTATCCGGAAAATCTATTATACCAATGATTGTAGGTTCTGGTTGTGCAATTCCTGGTGTTATGGCCACAAGAACAATAGAAGATATTAATGAAAGAAGAATGACTACAATTCTTACTCCTTTTATACCTTGTGGTGCTAAGCTCCCAATTATAGCACTGTTTGTAGCTGTATTTTTCCCTAAAAATTCTTGGGTTGGACCTAGCATGTATATTATTGCAATTACGGTGATTGTACTTGGCGGACTTCTACTCAAGAAAATTTTTGTATGGGACAACACATCTCAATTTATTATGGAACTCCCAGATTATAAATTGCCTAGTTTAAAATATGCCTTTAATCAAATGATGGACAAAGCAAAAGCTTTTATTTATAAAGCTGGAACAATTGTGCTTGTGTGTAACACCTTGGTATGGTTTGCACAGGCATATAGCTGGAATCTTAGCCCCGCTGAAGATCAAAGTTTAAGTATCCTTGCTTCTATTGGGTCAGTAATTTCTCCAATTTTTATTCCCCTTGGCTTTATTGGATGGCAGCTGGCAGCTGCAGCAATAACTGGTTTTATTGCCAAAGAAAATATTGTTGCTACATTTGCAGTACTACTGGCTGTTACCTCAGAGGAAGCATTACATTTGCCTGGAGGAGTATTGACGCAATTTTTTACACCGGTGACAGCTTTTGCATATCTTATATTTAATCTATTCACTCCACCTTGCTTTGCAGCAATTGGAGCTATGAATTCAGAAATGGGTTCAAAAAAATGGTTATTTAGAGCTCTGGCTTTCCAGTTTGGTGTTGGGTACACTTTAGCCATGCTAGTAAACCAAGTTGGGTCACTTATTGTATATGGCAAACCGGCAGCAGGTTTTATACCAGCTATAGGGATAGCCGCTATTACTGCTATTTTCCTTGTTATAACCATTAGAAAATCGGATTCTAAACGCGCTGAATTAGGAGTTGAAGCATAATGCTTGTGAATATAATAGTTGGTTTGGTTTTTGCGTGTATTATAATACTTGCTTTTAAAAAAGTTTATACTGATACCAAAAATAATAAATGCAGTTGTGGTAGCAGCTGTTCTGATAAAAGTAAGTGCCACAAACGCTAATTACCATAAATATAAAGAGGCTATACATCAAAAGAAATTTTGATGTATAGCCTCTTTATATTTTACTCCTTATTTCTAATATATTTAAGACTTATACTTGGATTGCTAGTTTTGGTTGATCTAATCTCAAATTGATTTAAAGAAGCTACAAAAGGTGTAAGCTTTGTATAACCATAGTTTCTTGTATCAAAATCTGGATACCTCTTGTTGAGAGTGCTACCTAGTTCTCCTAAAAATGCCCAACCATCTTCATCTGAAATCTCAGTTATAATAGTTTTAATAGCCTCTATTAATTTTTCTGTACTTGTCATACCAAGTTTTGAATCTTCTTGTATTTGTACCCCTTTAATAGTCGTGGTTTCAGTGTTTTTTGGCGACATTGAAGCTAATACCTCAAGATATTTAAACTTCTCACAAGCCGAGATGAAAGGTGTAGGAGTTTTCTTCTCTCCCATGCCAATAACATACATACCCGCTTCCCGAAGGCGCGCTGCGAGTTTAGTAAAATCACTATCACTAGACACAATACAAAACCCATCAACATTCTTTGAATAGAGTATATCCATGGCATCAATTATAAGGGCTGCATCTGTTGAATTTTTCCCTGTGGTATAACTATATTGTTGTATTGGGCTAATAGAATAATTAAGCAATACATTCTTCCAAGATGCTAGTTGAGGTTTGGTCCAATCCCCATAAATTCTTTTATATGTAGGTGTTCCATGATTTGAAATTTCGTCAATTATATACTTTATATATTTATCAGATACATTGTCAGCATCAATCAAAACTGCTATCTTTTTATCCTTTTCCATTTTTGTCTCCTTTACACCTTAATGTCTTTAAAGTATTTTACAGAAAATTTATTACACCATTACTTTAAAATAACATACTATTCTATACAATTCTACAAAATCGTAAATATTCCTTCTTAATTTCTATAATTATTGTAATCATGTATAATTCCCATCATTATATCATTAATTAAAGCAATTACACACTTCACATAAGGTTATAAAATAATAAAAATCAGGAGATGTCCTAAAATAAAATCAAATATACCCCATAGATTAGAAAAATGAAGAAAATCTATCTACAGGGTACACTTGTTATATTTTTTTATTCTTATACAATATGAATGACAATTGCGATTATCAATGAAAAAGCTAATGCACGATGTACTTTAAGCCACATTCCTTTATAATTTTTATTTATATATGCCCCATAAAATCCCAAACAAAATATGGTAGCCATAATTAAGGCTGCAATTACCCCGGTTATACTAATACGATTAGATGAAAAAGCAATGAAAAAATGAGTCAATACAGATACTATAGCTATTGTCCCCACTAATTTATGATTTTTAACAATTATCCTCATTACTTTTCTATACATATCAACTAGTTTCTTTTTTTCTTTTCCCAATTTACTAATATATTTTTTATTAATATATTTGATAAAAAAATTCAAAATTGCCAAACCAAAACTTATAGCTGTTATCCATCCTAAAAAACTAATTAAATTTCCATTGCGCATAATATAAATTCCCCCTTGTGATTTTATATTTAAAATAACTCATGGTATTTCAATCTTCAGAGATGTTCTAGAAATGGGTACAAAAAACCCGTAGAACAACAAACTGTCCCACAGGTGTGTAATTTTAATCCTGTTGCCATTTCGGCCCAGCCCCACGAACCTTTTTAAGGTTCATCGCCTGCTCAGTTTTTACTATAGAATTAAGTGCAATTCAAAGAAATTTAATTAAATGTATCATATGTACTATTATTTGTCAATATTTTTTCATTTATACCTTAATACCCTATTTATTCTATTTACTAGCCTTATATGAAAACCTTTGGTATGTCTGCATATCCACTTAAATACATCATTGGTGGGTAGTACATTATAAAATCCAGTATATCACCTAATTTAGTTTCAATATCGCAATCTTCAATATCTATAATTAAGTGATCAGAACTACTTCCAATAATTTTAACACCTTGTTTTAGTGGAATTAGCTTATCATGCAAAACAAAATCCTGCTTTCCAACTGCAAGTAACGCTCTTTTTCTTATTCCATTATCCTCATAGGTTGGTTTATTTCCAAAAGCATCAATAAATATTTCTCCAATAGGATGTGTAGGTTTACGTTTTATTTCAACCACCTGAGCTTTAAGTGTAAAAGTATCCTTATGCATATGTTTCATATCATACCCCCAAAACTTCTCTAAATCCTCTGCTAATAGCATTCCTTCACCAATTCTTAAATTATTTACTCTTTTAGGCATTTCCCCATCTAATATTAAAGGTAATGAAGTTGTAGCACCTCCAGAAATCATCTCTAGTCTCCTGTTTATTTTGCTCTCAATTATTTCAGCAATTCTACAAAGTTTCCCTAAGTTTTCTTCTGTAGGCCTTATTGACCCATAACACCCTAAATTAGTCCCTACTCCATATAACTCAACATTTTCAAGATAATTTTCTACATATTCTGCTAATTTAATGAATTCTTCCTCATCAAATACACCTTCTCTTAAATCTCCAAGATCAAGCATTAGAATCACCTTATGTTTTTTATCTTGCAATTCACATTCCTTTTGAATCATATTCAATGTTTCTAGTTCAGAGTTTAGACTAACAGCCACAAACTGAACCAATTCTTTTATTTCACTAAACATTGGAATTCTAATCATCATAAAAGGTTTTTCTATACCACATTGTTTTAGTTTAATTATTTGGTTCATTCTTGAAGTTGCTAAATAAGTACATCCTGCACGTTCAAACTGCTTCACAACCTCTGGTATTGCATTAAACCCCTTAATCACTCCCGCAATGCTTATCCCATGAGACTTACATAAATCAACCATAGATTTTACATTTTCATATACATGCTTCAAGTTTATTTCAAGCATTGGATATTTAAACTCTGAATAAGTTTTTTCATTCATACAAATTCCTCCCAATCTCCTCAGCAAATTTATAGCTTTTAAAATAAAATAATGCAATTAAAATCACTTTATTTTAAAAAAATATCCGAAATTTTACTTATTTTCTTTCTACAAATGAAACCTATATAACTATATTTACAAAACTCTCACATGAAAATGCTACTTAACTCATTGATAAATCAACACTTTTCAGCATTATCATCTAGAAAAATCCCCTTAAAAACAATATAATGTAAATGATGACAAATACAAAAAATATCAAATTTAAGGGGATTTAGTCATATAAATAATATAGCACAAAATAATTAAAATGAAAACGTTTTTACAAAGTTAATAATGAATTTTATTAAGCAATTATTACATTAATTTTTTTAAGTTTGAAGCTAATAATTTTTCAGCATCTATCGCTGACAGTGGTCTGCTAAAGTAATATCCTTGTATATAGTCACATTGTTTTTCTTTAAGTATTGAGAGCTGCTCCTCGATTTCCACCCCTTCGGCTACAACTTTTAAATCCATGCTATGAGCCAATTGAATTATAATATTAATAATTGATTTATTTTGTTCATTTGAAGTTATATTATCAATAAAGGATTTATCAATTTTTAAAGTAGATATTGGAATCTTCATTAGATAGTTAAGAGAGGAATACCCCGTGCCAAAATCATCTAGTGCAATTCTAATACCCATATTCATCAATTCTTCCAATATCTTTATATTAGAATCAAGGGACTCCATAAGGACAGTTTCCGTGATTTCAAGTTCTAAGATGTTAGGATTAATTCCTGTAGTTTGAAGAATACTTTTAACTGCTTCTAAAAAATCTATTTGATGTATATCTACTGAGGAAACATTGACACTAATACTCTTAAACTTATAGCCTGCCTCAAGCCATTTTACGCTTTGCTTGCAGGCGCCCTTAAGTATCCATCTGTCTAGCTTACTTATATAGCCTGTTTCTTCAGCTATGGGAATGAATTCAGCAGGAGATATAAATCCCAGCTCTGCACTGTTTAGCCTGAGTAGTGCTTCAAAACCAAACATCTCATTTTTTTGTGCATTATACTGTGGTTGGTAGCTTATGCTTAACTCATTATTTTCAATAGCGCTCCTTAATATTCTATCAATACAGGTCTTTCTTTCTAATTTCAAGTACATTTCTTCGTCAAATCGAGCAAATCTATTCTTACCTAATTCTTTTGCTTTGTACATAGCTGAATCAGCCTTTTTTAAAATAGTATCTATATCAGTTCCATCCTTTGGATATATTGCTATTCCTACACTTGCAGTAATATAGATTTGTTTGTTTTCAATTTCGAAAAAATCATTAAATAGGTCTAATAATCTTTTGGCATAAACTTCTACTTCAGACTCTTCATAATAAGGATGAATTAGTATAAATTCATCTCCACCTAATCTGCATAGTGTATCATTTTGATTTATTATAGAGTTCAATTGTGTTGCTAAGTATGTTAATAATTTATCCCCATAATTATGACCCATAGTGTCGTTTATATTTTTAAAATCATCTAAATCTATAAAAAACACAGCTCCTTCTGATTTTTTAAGTTTGGCCATTTTTAATTGATCCTTTAGCTTCTTCATGAAAAGCGTTCTATTAGGAAGTTTAGTAAGAGCATCATAATAAGCCATAAATTTTATTTTTTCTTCCGATTTTTTTCTATCTGTAATATCTGTAATAGACCCAGCAATCTTTATGACTTTGCCATCTGAGTCTCTTAGAGCCTTGCCTCTATTATATACCCATATATAAGTACCATCATTAATTTTCATTCTAAATTCAGATTCATAAATTGAAGTTTTATTATTAATATAATTTTCATAATCCTGCAACGCACTAGGTAGATCTTCAGTATGAACAAGTTTATCAATAAAGGAACTTATATTGAAATTATTAGTTGAAGTATACCCTGTACTTTCGAATAATTTTTCAGAAGCAAAAAAATCACCGGATTTTAAATCGAATTCCCAAATTGAATCATTACATCCTTCTATAGCAAGTTGATACCTTTCATCACTAATTCTTAATGACTCTTCCTTGTATTGAAGCACCGAATACTGTTCACGAATTTCTTCTTCTGTTGCTGATAACTCTTCATATACTGATAATAACTCCTCATAAGTAGAACTAATTTTTTTAATCATAACATTAAACCCAATTCCTAATTCTCCAAATTCATCTTTAGTTTGCATATTTATAGCTCTAACTGCTAGATTTCCTTTTTCAACTTCATGCATTAATGAAGTTAACTCTGTAATTGGTTTGGTTATATACTTTGTAAAAATAAGAGTAAAAAATATAGTTAATATGAACACACTTACGGTTACTAAAAATATGAAATGTTCAGTTTTAGTTATCCATACAGTAAGCTCGCTTTTTGGTACAACTGAGGCCATCTTCCATCCTGTATAGGGAGAAGAATATACACTAACTAATACTGATTTCCCATCTATAATGGTTTCAAAATCAGCGTTATTTTCAATAATTAGCTTATTATAATCTTTAATAGTATATTTTAAATATTCACCAGTTTTAGCATCTTTATAGCCCTTTTGATTTAGCAACTGGATATTTTTAAAGTTAAAGTTGCTATTAGGATGAGCAAGTATTGTTCCATCTTTTGAAAAAAGAAACGTATATCCTGTATCACCAACCTTAACACTATCTATTGTCTTAAATAATTTGTCTAAATTTATATCAATGCCCATTACTCCTATAATATTTCCATATGTATCCTTAATAGCTGAAGATGCACTTATTACTAATGAGCTAGTTCCGTCCGCAGTAGTATATGGATCTGAAATTACTACCTCATCGGGTTTAGATAAAGCCGACATATACCAAGGCCTTACCCTAGGGTCATAATTATTAACATTTGGTCCCTTTGGCCATTTAATATAGCCCCCCCATTTAGTTCCCATGTATACACAGGAGGCATCTGGATGAGTTGTTCCATAGTTTTCAAAATCATTATAAACAGTACTTTCTATCCCTGGTATTTGTTTGGAATCTTTTTTATGTGATTTGTCTTTTGGGCTGTTATCTAAAGGAAGTATTGAATCATCGACTTTTCTTACATCCACAGAAGATGCTAGAAATCTGTTATTGTCTTTTATTTGTTTAAACATATTAGAAAATGTATTGTCCACTTGTACCATTTGTTTTCTGGAATCTGAGGATAAATCTTCTTTTAGGAAATTGTAAATATAATTGCGGGTTATTAAAGCTATTGGAATAGATGTAACTAATATAATTGTTACAAAATATAAAAATAATTTGGTCCTAAAAGTAAGCTTCATAACTCCACTCCTTATGTGTTTAGGTTTAATGTGTCTTAGACTAAAGTGATTAACTTATAAAAGTATTTTTCTAATCCTTATGTCCTATATAGGTATAATTGTAGCATATTGTAATAATGTGTCAATAAAAATATTTTAATAAGAGAATATGTTGTTAATATAGTTTGTATTACTGTTTTCTTATCACTAAACTTAGGTTATAAGTCTTTATATAATGATAAAAAGCAATTTTTAACTGAAATAAAGGATTAAGTCCAGGCATTGCTACAAATTTAAAATAGTATAAAAGCCCTGCAATTTTAATGTGCAGGGCTTTTTAATTTATCCTTTTTATTTATTATCAGTTACCCATTCATGATGGAATATTCCTTCTTTGTCAGTTCTTTCAAATGTATGAGCACCAAAATAATCTCTCTGTGCCTGAAGTAAGTTCGCTGGGAGATTTGCACTCCTATAATTATCATAATACATTAGCGCACTTGAAATTCCCGGAACTGGTATTCCTAAATTTACAGCTGTGGATACTACATATCGTAAGTCCTTTCCATAACTATTAAGGATATCCACAAAATATGAATCTAACATTAAATTTTTAATATTAGCATCATTTTCATAAGCATCATTTATCTTGTTAAGGAATTGAGCGCGAATAATACACCCACCTCTAAATATTTTAGCAATTTTTCCATATTCAAGTTCCCAATTATACTCTACTGCTGCAGCCTTCATAAGTGCAAATCCCTGGGCATAAGAACATATTTTACTAGCATAAAGGGCCCTTCTTACGGATTCTATAAACTCATTTATATCCCCCTCAAATACTGTATCTGGCCCTTTTAATATGTTACTCGCCAAAGTTCGTTCATCTTTTAATGCAGATATGCAACGTGAAAAAACAGCCTCTGTTATAGTAGGGATTGGTACTGCCAGATCCAAAGCACTTTGACTAGTCCATTTTCCTGTTCCCTTTTGGCCTGCGCTATCTAAAATAATATCAACCATGTACTCTCCAGTATCATTATCTTTCTGCGCAAATATTTCACTAGTTATTTCCATTAGATAACTATCAAGCTCACCACTGTTCCACTCCATAAAAATATCATGAAGCTGCTCATTTGATAGGCCTATAACTCCTTTTAAAAGTGCATAAGCTTCGCAAATAAGCTGCATGTCTGCATATTCAATTCCATTATGTACCATCTTCACATAATGTCCTGCTCCGTTTGCTCCAATATAAGTGCAACAAGGCTGCCCATCTACTTTTGCAGCTATAGCCGTAAAAATTGGTTCTACCATTTTATAAGCATCAATTTGACCTCCCGGCATAATTGATGGCCCTTTTAAAGCTCCCTCTTCTCCTCCTGAAACTCCTGCACCTATGAAATTAAAGCCTAAAGCTTCAAGCTGCTTGTTTCTACGTATTGTATCCATAAAAAAGGAATTTCCGCCATCAATTAATATGTCACCCTTAGAAATATATGGTATTATCTTTTCTATAGCGTCATCAACGGGTTTTCCTGCTTTTATCATAATCAATATTTTTCTTGGCGTCTCTAGAGAATTTACAAACTCTTCTATAGAATATGTTCCCAAAATATTTTTTTGTTTTTCCGCTATCAATAATGCATCTGTCTTAATTCTATTTCTATTATAGACGGAAACAGAAAATCCTCTACTTTCAATATTTAAAGCTAGATTTTTACCCATGACACCTAAGCCTATAACGCCAATTTGCTGTTTATCCATAATTTAAATCCTCCTTACTGTAACACCATTTGATTTTCACATACATAATATTTTTATTTTCTTAATTATACACTTAAATCACTGAAATAAGTGCAAATATTTATTATTTCTTGATAAAGATTATAAAGCAAACCTGCAGTCTAAAATATAAACTGCAGGTTTTTACATTTAATTTAGTATTACTTTACCATTCATGATGAAATATTCCTTCTTTATCCGTTCTTTCAAAGGTATGAGCTCCAAAATAATCTCTTTGTGCCTGTAGTAAGTTTGCTGGGAGATTTGCACTTCTATAGCTGTCATAATACATTAGTGCACTAGATATTCCGGGAATTGGCACACCTAAATTTACAGCTGTAGATATTACATATCGTAAGTCCTTTTGATAATTATTAAGAATGTCCTTAAAATATGAATCTAGCATTAGATTTTTAATATTAGCATCATTTTCATAAGCAATGCTAATCCTGTTAAGGAATTGAGCGCGAATAATACACCCACCTCTGAATATTTTGGCAATTTCCCCATATTTAAGGTCCCAATTATACTCCACTGCTGCAGCTTTCATAAGTGCAAATCCCTGGGCATAGGAACATATTTTACTTGCATAAAGAGCCCTTCTTACAGCTTCTATAAACTTATTTATATCTCCTTCAAATAATGTATCTGGTCCTTTTAATATGCTACTTGCCATCACGCGTTCATCCTTTAACGCAGATATGCAACGTGCAAAAACAGCCTCTGTTATTGTAGGTATTGGTACCCCTAAATCTAGAGCGCTTTGGCTAGTCCATTTACCGGTACCCTTTTGGCCTGCGCTATCTAAAATAATATCAACCATATGCTTCCCTGTCTCATCATCCTTTTGCGCAAATATTTCACTAGTTATTTCTATTAGGTAACTATCAAGCTCACCTTTATTCCACTCTTTAAAAACATCATGAAGCTGTTCATTTGAAAGCCCTGCAACCTCTTTTAAAAGTGCATAGGCTTCACAAATAAGTTGCATATCTGCATACTCAATACCATTGTGAACCATTTTTACATAATGTCCTGCTCCATTTTCGCCAATATAGCTGCAGCATGACTGCCCATCTACTTTTGCAGCTATAGTTGTAAAAATTGGTTCAACTATTTTACAAGCATCAATTTGACCTCCAGGCATAATTGCTGGTCCTTTTAAAGCTCCCTCTTCTCCCCCAGAAACACCTGTTCCTATGAATTTAAAACCTAAATCTTCAAGTTTTTTGCTTCTACGTATTGTATCCATAAAAAAGGAATTTCCGCCATCAATTAATATGTCACCCTTAGATATATATGGTATTAGTTCTTCTATAGCATCATCAATAGGTTTCCCTGCTTTTATCATAATCAATATTTTTCTTGGAATTTGGAGAGAATTTACGAATTCTTTTATAGAATATGTTCCCACAATATTTTTTTCTTTAGCCTCTATCAATAATTCATCTGTTGTAGCTGCATCTCGATCATATACTGAAACAGATAAGCCTCTGCTTTCAACGTTTAAAGCAAGATTTTTACCCATTACACCAATGCCTATAACTCCAAATTGTTGTTTATCCATAATATAAACTCCCCCTTTTTTTTAATTTAGACAGGACAGGCAAATCTTCGCCTGTATAAAATTTTAATGTACAATCATATTTAATAATAGAACCATAACTAATCCAACCACAGAAATTATAGTTTCGAGTACCGTCCAGGATTTTAATGTTTCTGGTATTGATAGATTGAAATATTCTTTAAACATCCAAAAACCAGGATCATTAACATGTGAAAATATTAAGCTTCCTGCACCTGTTGCGAGTACCATAAGTTCTGGGCTAGCACCAGTTGCTACAATTAATGGTCCTACAATACCTGCTGCTGTAAGTCCCGCCACTGTTGCAGATCCTAATGCTATTCTAAGTATTGCAGCAATTAGCCATGCAAGTAGTAATGGTGATATGCTTGATCCACTCATAATTAATGCAACATAATCTGCAACTCCACTATCTACTAAAACCTGTTTGAAGGCTCCACCTCCACCTATTATTAATAGTATCATAGCTATTGCTGCTATAGATTCAGTTACAGTTTTCATAACTTCAGGCATCTTTTTACCCCTGTTTAGTCCAAAAGTGAATATAGCTAAAAGTACAGCTAAAAGTAATGCTATTACTGGATCCCCTAAGAAAGTAGTATAATTTAATATGGGAGAAGTTTTTGGTAATACAATAGTAGCAATAGCCCTTACTGCCATAAGTATTACTGGCACTAAAGCCGTAAACACACTTATTCCAAAACCAGGCATTTCTTTATCTGTAAATATCTTAGGATTAAATAAGTCTTTTGGTATATCATGCTCCATATGCTTTAGGAACTTTGTAAGTACAGGACCCGCAAGAATTACTGCAGGTATTGCAACTACAATACCATAAAGTAATGTCTTACCTAAATCTGCTTTATAAATAGCAGCTATAGCTGTAGGACCTGGATGTGGTGGTAAGAATCCATGAGTGGCTGAAAGTGCTGCTGCCATTGGAACCCCTATATATAAAAGCGGAATATCAGCAGCTGCTGCTATTGTAAACACTAGTGGTATTAAAAGTACAAAACCTATTTCATAAAATAGTGCCATCCCAACTATAAAACCTGTTATTACCACTGCCAATTGTATTCTCTTTTTTCCAAACTTATCAATTAACGTAAGAGCTATTCTTTGTGCCCCACCACTATCTGCCATGAGCTTACCAAGCATAGCTCCAAACCCAAGTACCAATGCAAGTGTACCTAATGTACCACCAACGCCTTTTGTAATAGAAGTTACAACGGTAGGAAGTGGCATACCTTCCAAAATACCAACTGTTAGTGCCACGAGAATTAATGATAAGAAACCATTTAATTTAAAAGCTATCATAAGAACTAATAATAACACAACTCCTAAAGCAACAATTAATAATGGCATAATATAATCCCCCCTTTATTTTTGTAATAAACTAATGCTTACAAACTCATCCTTTAATTTTATGTACAATCTTTCGTAAATTTCGAAAGTTTTCATATAAACTTCATGGTTTTTTATATCTGGCTTAAAGGTTTTAGAAATAGGAACTAATTTTTCTACTTGTTCAATGTTATCTATAAGCCCTATTGCTTTCATACCCAGCACTACCGCTCCTAAACATGAACTTTCGTAGCTTTCTGCTATTACTACCTTTTTATTAAATACATCGGCTAGCATTTGAACCCAAAGCTCAGATCTAACAAAACCTCCAGTAGCATAGATTGTATCAATATTACCAGTTGTCTCCTCTAAAGCTTTTCCCACACTAAAACACCAAATATCACTCCCTCTAACAGCGCTCTTAGAAAATGTTCCCTCTTATGAGTAATATTTATTCCAAAGAAAACGCCTTTGGAATTTGCATCCCAATGTGGAGCTCGCTCACCCAGTAGATATGGCAAGAATATCAAACCATTTGATCCTGCGGGTACCTTTGAGGCTTCTTTTGTCAATAATTCATAAGTATCAATACCTAAAGTCTCAGCTCGCGTAACTTCTAACTGCGAAAAATTATCCCTGAACCATCTAAAAATTATTCCTCCATTATTAACAGGTCCTCCAAGAACAAAACGATCTTCTGTAAGAATATAACTAAAAATTCTTTCACTCTCATCATTTTTGGGTTTATCTGCTATTATTCTTATAGCTCCACTAGTTCCAATTGTAACTGCAGCATCTCCAGGCTTTATAGCATTAGCCCCAAGGTTTGCAAGGCAGCCATCGCTTCCTCCAATTATAAAGGGAATTTCTAGGTCAATTCCCATTAAATCTGCATATTTTTTATCCATGCCCTTAAAAACCTGGGTTGGGGATACTGGTGTAGATAGTTTGTCCTCACTTATTCCTGCAACTTGTAATGAATTTTTATTCCATTGAAGATCATAAATATCAAATAATCCTGTAGCAGATGCAATTGAATAATCCACAACATATTTACGGAACAGTTTAAAGAAAACATATTCTTTAATTGAAATAAATTTATATGTTTTTTTAAATATTAACTCCATATTATCCTTCATCCATGCAAGCTTGCATAGCGGGGACATTGGATGTATTGGTGTGCCAGTTCTCATATAAATCTCATGACCTATTTTGCTATTTTTTATTCTTTCTGAATATTCCACACTTCTAGTATCTGCCCAAATAATACAATCAGTTAATTTGTCTCCATTTTCATTTACAGCCATTATTCCGTGCATAGCAGAACTGAAACTCACACCAAGAAGCTTATTTCCTTTTTTAGTATTTTCACTTGCTACACTTTTTATAGAATTAATAACTGCCTCAAACATCTCGCCTGGATCCTGCTCACTCCAAGAAGATTTAGGATTTAATATAGGATATCCTATATTACACTTTGAAATTACATTTCCCAATAAATCAAAGGCAATTGCTTTAGTACTACTTGTTCCAATATCTAGTCCAATTAAATATTCCATGACATCCTCCTATTTGAAATAAATTTTCTTTTTGTTCTTTAATATTAGTATAATTGCTATTTTATGAAAATTATTATCTTTTTTATTATTATATTATAGTGTAAAGGTTTAATCAAGAGATTTCCGAAAATAGTTTTCATTTTCGCATAAAAAAATACACTCTTACCGAGTGTATGAAAATTATTTTAATATCTCTTATTTGCTATAGCTTCCCTTATTTGTCCTAAAGCCTTATAATAATTATCTTTATCCTTTAAACAAGTACCCACAAACAAACAGTCTATAAGTGATAATGCACTGATTCTTGCATCCATTGCCTCACTTTTTGATAGATTTTCTTTACCATAAGATAGTAGAACCACATCTGATACCTTTGATATAGGAGATTTGTAATTTGAAGTTACTGATATTATTTTCACTCCTTTTTCCTTGGCAATTCGCAGGCTCTCCACTAATTCCTTATTACTTCCAGTATTTGAAATAGCTAGAATGCAATCATTTTCATCATACATTGAGCTTATCATAGCTTGAAAATGAGAGTCTTCATGAAATATGCAGTACTTTCCTGTTCTCATAAACTTATGATATGCATCAAGGGCTATTGCGGCCGATCCACCCATACCAAAAAAAGCTATTCTTTTAGCACTATGAATATAGCCTATAGCCTTATCTAATTCCGCACTGTCATTTATTCTTAAAGTCTCATTAAGAGAACTTATTGTAGAATTAAATATCTTTTGCATTATAACCAAGGTATCATCATTCTCTTTTATTTCTTCATGAATATTTACAAGAGGCTTTACAATTTCACTAGCTATGCTTATCTTTAAATCTTGATAGCCTTTAAACCCTAGCTTTTTACTAAGTCTAAACACCGTGGCTTCACCACATTTACAATTATCAGCAAGTTCTGTAATAGATGAATGGATAATATCTTTTGGATTTTTAAGTATGTATTCCCCAACTCTTTTTTCCGCACCTTTAAGTTCTGAATATATATTTCTTAATCTTTCTATACCGCCTATGTCATTCATTATATTACCACCTAACAGTATTTTTGGCTTTACTTACGATTTCTTCATACAAGCTCTTCCATAGTTTCTATTATACTATATATTATTTAATTGCAATCGAGTAGGAGCTAAATAATTAATTTATTTAGCGACCTCTAACACCAACGTGCGTACCGTTCGGTACACGGCGGTGGTTTTATATACATAAAATATCCTCCTTAAAAAATAATTTAATCAAATCTAAATGTATTGTTAGTAATGGTTTTTAATTAAGTTAAAAAATAGCAGACGCTTTCAAAAATTATTTGATTTATAGTGGTAGAGGGAAAGTACTAGGAAAAGGTACATTTAAGGAATTAATTTCTCCCCTTCCTGGCTATCCATGTGGCGCAATACAAAATTGGATTTAGGTGATGTTATATGCTATGCCAAAGGTCGTGCTATAGATCATTTTGCTATAGTTACTGGTTTTGATTCTCATGGTTATCCTCTTGTTAATACTAATACCATTGACAGATATCATGTACCTTGGGACTTAGGCTGGGGAGATAAGAATATTAATTTCTACTTAATACATGTAAAATAGTTTGAAATTGCTCAGTAATAAAAAAATGACTTACTTTCAATATTCTTTTATAATGCCATTTCTGCACACTCATTTGTTAATTGGTATATGTTTTAAATTTTTAAAAGTTACTGTGCCTGGTAAATTTTCATAATATGTTGAATCAATAATATAAAATAAATCTTGTTCATTTAACTTAGAAAAACAAAATTCTACATCTGTTTCTCCTATTATAGCCTCAATTCCTTCATTCTCTAGGATATTTTTAATTTTTTCTAATATTAACACAGCTATTGCATCATCCATCATTAACCTATTACCTATAGCAATAACCTTTTTCCCCATATTAACTCAACACCTTAGTATGAAAAATCCTGCTATAAACAGGATTTTATTAGATTATACTTAATTTTTTATTTACTTCTTGCAAAATCCAGTCACTTAGTTCATCTATTCCACGATTTTTGATGCAGGATGTTTCAAAAATCTTTGCCTTATCATTTATTAGTTTAATATCTTTATAAAACTCTACCTCATTAAAATCAGTGTATTTCATTAAATCAATTTTATTTAAAACGATCGCTGTACTTTTTTCAAACATCAGTGGATATTTTAAAGGCTTGTCATTACCTTCTGTCACGCTGAGGACACAAATCTTGATATCCTCACCAATTTCAAACTCCGCCGGTGATGATATGCTCCCCACATTCTCTATGATAATAAGATTTATCGCTCGTAAATCAAAGTTTAATGATGCTTCTCTTACCATTCCTCCATCTAAATAACAAGGTCCTGCAGTATTAATTTGTACTACAATCACCCCCGTAGCTTCAATTCTCTCTGCATCTTTAGTGGTATATAAATCTCCTTCAATTACCGCTATATTTAATCTATCTTTAAGCCTTGGAATTAACTTTTCAAGTATAGAGGTTTTACCAGACCCTGGAGCACTCATTAGATTTATAACAAATATGCCCTCTTCATCGAAAAGGTTTTTATTTTCCGCATGGATCTCTTCATTAGTATTTAGCATATTAATATTAATCTTTATTTCACTCATTTCATTATTCTCCTTATATTGTATATAAATATAGCTCATATATTCTTAAGAATCTTTAAAATTAAATAATCAGAATTATTGTTATTTTATTTCAAATGTATTAAGTAATATTTATATAGAAAGGCTCACCATATTCTGTATTAACATGGGTAGCGCAAGATATACAAGGATCAAAGGAGCGCACTATACGACCTATCTCTATAGGATTCTTAAGATTTTGGATTTCAGTACCAATGAGCGCGCGCTCAAGAGCTCCATGCTGCATCATATCGTCTATTGGTGAAAGATTCCAAGCAGTAGGAGTTACTATATCACAATTCTTTATAACCCCTTTTTCTATAGTAGTCCAATGCCCGAGAGCTCCCCTAACAGCATCACAAAGTCCTACTCCCTGTGCACTCTCTGGAATAATATATTTTTCCTGTACTGCTGGTATAGGATCTATTTCATCAATTATTATAAGCATTTTTTCGCAAAGCTTTTTTCCCTCTAATACCCTTGCCAAAAGCCTATCCATGGTAGATATACTATTTCTGTAGGAACCTGATAAAATCATACGAGCAAGTGGCCCAACCTGTACGACTTTACCGCTATACCTAGGAGCTTTAATAAAGGTGTAGGCCCCGGGCTTTTTAATATCCATTTCAGAGGGAGCATTTGATGGCACTTCACTAGCTTTCGAATCCTTATACCAAGAAAATGCCGAACTCTCTGTTATTGATTTTGCATCTAAAGTAGCTATCTCACCATCAATATAATTTGAAGGTTGTACATACTCCATTTCTTTATTATTCAAATCATGAAATAATCCATAGGTTAAAAGATTTTTTGTTCCACCACCAATTTTAAAATACTCCGGATAATTATGGGCTATAATATTTATATCCTCAACCATATTTTCGCACATAAATTCACTGATAGATTGTAGTATAGATCTCATCCTTATAATTTTAGAAGCATCCATGTTTGCAGTGGTTCCACCCACAAATACACCATGATTGTGTGGTACTTTCCCCCCTATAAGAGCTATAATTTCATGAGCAAGGCGACTACATTCTAGTGCCTTTACATAATCTTTATTTATTTTTTCTGTGTACTTGTTGGAAAGCCTTAAATCATAGTCTGAATTTCCTGGAACTATTGTTATGTTTACATAATCGGGAAACACAAAAATACAAATTTGCCTAATGATGTTCTGAAGATACTCAGCCCCATGCGCAAAATTTCTTATTTTTACCCCATTCTCATTCGGTTTTATCTTTAGGGCATCCTCTAATGCCAAGCTTGCTACTAATCCATGTGACGTAGAACATATACCACATATTCTTTCAGTAAAATATACTGCATCTAATGGAAAACGTCCTATTAACATCTTTTCAAAGCCTCTAAACTGAATCCCACTGCTTTTAGCATCAACTATTTTATTTTTCTTGATTTCTACTTCTATGCTTAAAGGCCCCATAATTCTAGTTATAGGATCTATAGTTATTTTAGTAGTCACCACAATCACCTCACTCTAGAATATATTTGAACTATCAATTGTTATTTAACTATGGTTCTTAATCACCTTTAATACTTAACAAATGGTTCTGTACCATCCGGAAAAAATTCACTAGCACAACCAATGCAAGGTGTATTAGCTTCTACTGGCCAATTAATTCTCGAATTCCATAATCCAAGTGGACAGTACGCTTTTGTAATAGGACCTTTGCATCCAAGCTTTATCATGCACTCTTTTCCTCCTAGCTTTCCAGCAAATATTTTATTATCAAAATATGAACGTCTTGGACAATTATTGTGGTTGGTTTCTTTAAAAAACATTACTGGACGACCCTTCTCATCTACTTCAATCTTATTATAAAGAATAATGCTAGCTAAAGTTCCCATAACCCAAAGAGGATTTGCTGGGCAGCCTGGAATATTTATTACTTCCTTTCCAAGAAAATCTCCAAGACTTATGCATCCTGTTGGATTAGGACTAGCCGCAGATATTCCTCCAAATGAAGCACAAGTTCCAATAGCTATTATTGCTTTTGCTTTCTGTGCTGCTAAATTGATTGCTTCCGCTGTAGGTATCCTCCTCCCCTTATATGTTGCAAATATATTATAGAAGCCCTCATCTATGTTAGTTAGTGCACCTTCTACTCCTAATATAAAGTCTGTATTTAAAACTTCTAAGAATTTTTCATAGGCAACTTCGCCCTCTGCTTGCATTAAGCTTGGGCTAAATTTTAAATCAACCATTTCCTCCATGAAATAAGCAACATCTGGTTGCTCTGCATTAAGAAAAGAAATTATATTTCCCGTACAACCATTAGCCTCCATCCATATAAAATTATTTTTTTTTGCCTCACCCTTATGAATTTCATCTATGGCATTTTTTATAAGTCTTCTTTCAGGCAAAATACTCCCTCCTATCTATCCTTCATTAATGTATATTGAAAAATTCTTTTCATTATGCAGTATTTAACTCTAAATAATCATAATCAAAATAAATAAGACCAGAGATACATAATCCCTGGCTCACCTTTTATAAAATTTAACATATTCTTGGAAGCTGAATTCCAGATGGCATATCAACCAGTCTTTTTCCACCTACTACTGTGTTTAAATAAACCTTTTGACCTAACTCTTGCGTAACTTTTCCGATAATTACAGCATCAGTACCTAGTGGATGTTTTCTCATTACACTCAGTACCTTTTCAGCGTAGGCTCCCGGGACAAAAGCACAAAGTTTTCCTTCATTAGCAATATATAATGGATCAAGTCCCAGCATCTCAGTAACACCTTTTACTTCTTCTTTTAAAGGTAAATTAGTTTCTTCAAGAGCTATAGTTACATTGCTAAACTCACTTATTTCATTAAGCACGGCTGCTACCCCACCTCTTGTGGCATCACGAATAACATGGATCCCGTCATAAGCTTCAATCATTGTGTTTACTAAGGAATTAAGGCATGCACAATCACTTTTTAAATTCCCTTCAAAATTGAATTTATTTCTTTCACACATTATTGTCATTCCATGGTCTCCTAATGTACCATTTATTATGATGACATCTCCCACTTGTGCATTGGCACAATTAATATTAACATTGTCATAAATCCTTCCAATACCAGAAGTGTTAATAAAAATTCCATCCACACTTCCTTTTTCCACAACCTTTGTGTCTCCAGCTACAATTTTTACACCCGCTTCATTAGCTTCTTCTGCCATAGACTTCACAATTTCTTCTAATTTTTCGATAGAAAAGCCCTCTTCAATGATAAAAGCGGTTGTTATGTAAAGTGGTTTTGCTCCACTTACAGCAAGGTCATTTACAGTGCCACAAACTGCCAATTTACCAATATTACCGCCATTAAAAAATATTGGATTTACTACAAAAGAATCAGTAGTAAAAGCAAGTCTCGCAAAATCTATGTCTACTTGAGCTGCATCATTCATTTGATTTAAAATATCATTACCAAAATATTTGAAAAACACTTCATTAATCAATTTATTCGATTCCAAACCGCCACTTCCGTGACTTAGAGTTATAGTGCCAATCATCTAAAACCCTCCTGTTTCCTTATAGGCACAAAACAACTATCAATTGTTATGCCTCCTGTTATTTAATGTCTTTATGATATCTATAATATGCTGCACAGGTGCCTTCTGATGAAACCATGCAGGAGCCAACTGGGTTTTCTGGCGTACAGTGTTTTTTGAAAAGTGGACAATCTATTGGTTTAATTTTTCCTTTAAGAATTTCTCCACATTTGCAGCCAGGACTGCCATCATAATCTTTATAATTAATTTTAAAATGCTTAAGTGCGTCAAAATTTTCATACTCACCATTAAATTCAAGACCACTTTTGGGTATTCTACCAATCCCTCTCCAACTACTATCTACAATATTATAAGCTTTATTTAAATATTCCATGGCATATGGGTTACCCTCAGTCTTTACTATTCTTTTATACTCGTTTTTAATCATATAATCCCTTTTGCTTATTAATTTCACTAATGTATTTAACCCTTGAAGTAAATCTAAAGGTTCAAACCCTGTAACAACTCCAGGAATATTATAAGCTGCACTTAGAAATTCATATGGTTTTGTACCGATAATTGCACTAACATGCCCTGGCAATAAAAATCCATTTATTTTCAATTCTTTGTCCTGAACTAAAACTTCCATAACAGGTGGAACGATTTTGTGAGCCGTAAAGAAAAATAAATTGCTTATATTATCTTTCTTAGCCGTTATAGCCGTAACCGCAGTCATAGGAGCAGTAGTTTCGAATCCTACTGACAAAAACACTATTTTTTTAAAAGGATTTTGCGAAGCCATCATAAGACAATCCATTGGTGAGTATACTATTCTTACATCTGCACCTTCTGCTTTTTTCTTACTTAATGTACCTTTTTTTCCGGGAACTTTCATCATATCTCCAAAGGTTGCAATAATTACATTATTTTTCTGTGAGAGCCTTAATGCGGTATCAATGTAACTTTGGGGCGTAACGCACACAGGACAGCCTGGACCTGATATCAGATTTATATTTGAAGGAAGTATGTCCCGAATACCATATCTGAATATAGCCATAGTATGGGTACCACATACCTCCATAATGTTTATCTTTTCACTAGAAATATTATTTAACTTTTCTACGAGTTTTTTGGAATAATCATTTCTTCTAAATTCATCAACAAACTTCATTTTCAAGAAGCTCCTTAAAAATATCCAAGGTTATTTTTGCTTCTTCTTCATCTACCTTTTGTATTGCACAACCTGCATGTACAAGTACATATTCATTCACAGCTACTTCTGGCACGAGATGCATAAATACTTCTATTTTCATATTCCCAATCTCTACAATACCTTTATTTCCTTCTAAACTTAAAATTTTTCCTGGAACTGCTAAGCACATTCTCGTTCCTCCTTTTCCTCTCTAATTGAGAAATATTATTTATTACATCATTAGTTTTTTATTTTGTATTTTACTCAGTAACCATGAACATATTTCATCTATACCCTGGTTTTTAACACAAGATGTTTCAAATGTATCCGCATTAGCATTCAAAGATTTTATATCTTTATAGAACTCTTCTTTGTTAAAATCAGTAAATTCTATTAAATCTAGTTTGTTTAAAACAATTGCACCACTTTTTTCAAACATGAGAGGATATTTCAGTGGTTTGTCATTTCCTTCCGGGGTACTCAAAATACAAATTTTTATATCTTCACCGATTTCAAATTCTGCAGGACAAACTAGATTACCTACATTTTCTATTACAAGCAAATCAGTCTTATCAAGGGTTAATGCATTTAATGCATTTTTTATCATTTCCCCATCAAGGTGACACGCTCCCCCAGTGTTAATTTGAACCACTGGAACACCCTGAGCCTCTATCCTCTGCGCATCTTTAGTGGTATAAATATCTCCTTCGATTACAGCAATATTTATATCATTTTTAAGCTTTGCTATTATTCTCTCAAGCAGCGAGGTCTTACCTGAACCAGGTGAACTCATTAGGTTTATTACATAGATGCCTTTTTCGTCTAATAATTTTTTATTTTTAGAAGTTATCTCCTCATTTGTTTGAAGTATATTCTTAACTATCTTTATTACACTCATATTTTAATCTCCTTCTATAGTATTTACATAAAACTCATATCCATGAATAATACTAGAACAAAACTTATTACAGCATGGACAAAGTTTATTCAAATGGTCAATTGGAAATTGTTGCATGCAATCTTTACACACAGCTACTGCATTAACTTTTTCTATTTCTAAAGTTGAACCTTCAAGCATTGTATCAATTATACAAATTTTGAATGCAAACTTTAAACATTCTGCCATAACACCAGATAACTCTCCTATTTTTAATGATACCTTGGTAACTTTAGTTAATTTATTTTCAATTGCTTTCTCTGAAACTATTTTAATAACATTTTCAATTATAGATACTTCATGCATATTTATCTCCTAATTAATTTACACTTATTCCTTTATTAGAATATATGTACAATTATTAACTAAAATGTTTTTTGATTATATTTTTTTGATTTTTTATTTTATTAAATCATTTTCTATTATTGCATTGGCTATAATTATCTGCCCAATTGCTACTCCTCCATCATTAGAAGGCAAGTTCTTATGAGTATATACTTTAAAATTATTTTGTTTGAGATTACAATTTATTTTCCTAAGTAAAAAAGAATTTTGAAAAACCCCTCCACTAAGCGTTACTTCATTTATATTTGAATCTTGCCTGATGCGTATGCATATACTCACAGTTATATTTACTATAGTATTTTGAAATTTAGAAGCAATAATTTTAGCGGGTACTCCTTTTATTTTATCTTTTAAAGCCTCAATAATTATTTCAGATGGCTCTATAATATACATATCTTGTTTTATTACTTTATAAGTATAGGATTCTTCAATATTCATTTCTGATATAGCTTCAAGCTCAATAGATGCCTGTCCTTCATAAGTAACTACATCTGTAATTCCAATTATATTTGCCATCGCATCAAAAAGTCTACCCATACTTGAGGTATCTGTGCAATTAATGTTTGAGTTTAAAATATTAATTACATTAATACCTTGATTACCATATAATTCAAAAATCAAATCATAAACTTCTTTTTTATTTTCATTTATACTTAAGGACTTATAAAGATAGGAAACCGCCATTCGAAAGGGCTCTTTAATGGCTTTTTCACCTCCAGGCATTTTTATATAATCAAGATGAGCTACTCTTGTAAATTCAAGGCAATCACAAATTAAAAATTCACCACCCCATATTTTACCGTCGCTGCCATAACCAGTTCCATCAAAACAAACTCCAATCACTTTTTCTTTTAATTTATTTTCAAACATGCAACTAACTATATGAGCATGATGATGCTGCACAGCGATCTTAGGCAAATCATATCCCAAAGCATATTTAGTTGACATATACCCCGGATGCATATCAAACGCAATAAATTTTGGAGAAAAAGAAAATATATTTTTGAAATGTTCAATATTTTTCTTATAATGTTCATATGTTTCTAAATTTTTGAGATCACCATTAAATTGGCTTAAAAACAAAAATCCTTCTTTACTAATACAGAAAGTATTTTTCATATTGGAACCACAAGCTAAGATATTCCTCGTATTAGTCCATTTAAAAGGTTCAGGAACAAATCCCCTCGCGCGCCTTATAATTGTTTGTTGTTTATTTACTACCTTTAATACAGAATCATCAACTGGGACGTGTATTTCACGGTTATGCATGAGGAAATAATCCACAATACCTGAAAGTGACTTTCTTGCAGAACTGTCTTTATACTCTATAGGTAAACCATTTACATTTGCACTAGTCATAATAAGCACCTTAAGTTTTTCTGAAAACAATAAAATATGAATAGGTGTATATGGAAGCATTACTCCTATTGTTTTTTGATTAGGTGCAATATATTGTGGTAAATCGTAGCTTTCTTTTTGGTTTAAAATAACAATTGGCTTTTTTATTCCAGTTAGTATCTTCTCTTCTAACAGGTTAACCCTGCAATATTTCTTTACTGTTTCTATATTCTTTATCATAACTGCAAGTGGTTTATAAAGTCTTTTTTTTCTATCCCTTAAGATACTCACGGAAATTTCATTCAATCCATCACAGGCAAGGTGAAAACCTCCGAGCCCCTTTATGGCAAATATTTTTCCTTCCATAAGCATGTTTTGAGCAAAGATTATAGGATCTTCTATTTCTAATCTTTTACCTTTGAAATCCTCTATCCAAAGTTCTGGACCGCAAGACCTGCAGGCATTGGGTTGTGCATGAAATCTTCTATCTTTAGAATCTAAATATTCACTATTACACTTCTTGCACATTTTAAATTCACTCATTGTAGTCATGTTTCTATCGTAAGGTAATTCTTTGATTATAGAAAACCTGGGACCACAATTCGTACAATTTGTAAATGCATACCCCCTTCTCCTATTGTATAAATTTAATATATCTTCTGCGCAATCACTACAAGTAGCTATATCTGGTGATATTAAAGTGATTTTATCAACACTCTGTTCACTTTCTTTGATTTCGAAGTTGGAATAATTTAATACTTTATCAGCTTTTATAGTCATCTTTACTATCCGAGAAAGAGGCGGAGGATTATTCTCAAGAGCCTGTATAAATTTATCTATATCTTTCTCAAATCCCTCAACATCTATATAAACTCCTTCAGAATTATTATTCACCCAGCCTTTTAACCCAAAAGTTTTTGCTTGATTATATACAAATGGACGAAAACCGACTCCTTGAACTATTCCTTCCACCACAATAAATCTTCTCTTTTTATCCATAATACAACGCCTTTCATATATTTTTTGAATTCTAAAGTTTTAATGTGTACTATATCTTATTTCTTATTATATTCTTATTATATTCCTATAATTACCAGGAGTTTCGATTATATGACCTCGAGATTAGTAGATTTCACCCTTTTTTAAGTAACCTTTGAAAATATAATGAATAAAGTAATAGAGAAGATAATTATTTATTGGAGGAATTGAAGTGCAATTAAAAGGTAGTAACACTGAGAAAAATCTTCTTAGTACTTTTGTTGGAGAGTCAAGAGCAAGAAACAAGAACTTCGACGCTACTGCAAATAACGAAAAGGCTCATGCACGAGAAGTTTTTAATAGGTTTCTGAAAATGAATAAAACTACAGCAGATAATTTGAAAGTTTCTGCAGAAGGAGAAGCTTTTGAGAGTAGCAAATTATATAAACAATTTGAAAAAGAGGCCAGATTAGAAAGTTTTATAGAAATTGCAGACTACTATAAAGAATTATAGGAAGTAGAAGAGGGTCATGATTTAAGACAATATATAAAAATCTATAAGCAGGAATGATGTTTAAAAGAAATACTGAAGTAAAATGGCAATGTATGAATTGTGGATATATTCATATAGGATGACTCCTTACAAAGATTAGGAGTGGAGCTTTCAATCTTTGTTGATAATAAAAAAGTAATGTCTTTAATATTAAAAATATAATAGTTGCCTGTCTCAATAAATTCTATGAATTATTAAAACAAATGCACACTTCCTATACATAGTACATAAGATAATATGGAAGTACTTAGAAAGGAATAAAAAAATGGATAATCCTTATAACCCTTATCCATGTTCCTACTGCCAATATGTAGCGAGGTGTAGCTCAAAGGATATGATTAGCGCCTATGGAACATACCCTTACTACTATAACCAACCAATGTATATTCCATATTTTACAAGACAATTTGCTGATGAAAATTTCACTTATAATGGTGAATTAGATTATGATTCAAGACTTGATATTTCACAATCAGTAAGTTATAATGATCCAATTATATTGAAGGATTATGGACCACCACCTTATGTAGTTGATATTGATAAGGCTACTAAGCAAAATAATAATTATCGTACCACATTATGGACAGGCAACCATTTACAGCTTACTTTGATGAGTATCAAGGTTGGGGGAGATATAGGTGTGGAAGTTCATCCAGTAATTGATCAATTTATACGCATTGAGGAAGGACAAGGAATTGCTCAAATGGGACCAAGTAAAAATAACTTGAATTTCCAAAGAAATGTATATGATGGCTTTGCAATATTTGTACCTGCAGGCACATGGCATAATGTAGTTAATACCGGTAATAAACCTCTCAAATTATATTCTATCTATGCTCCGCCTCAACATCCACATGGTACTATTCATGCTACTAAAGAAATAGCACATGCTGGCTCAATGAATAGCGAGCGTTAGTACTAAAGGGTTTTGTATAAATTAAAAGCCAATTAGCAAACAACAACTTCCAGTTATTGTTACGTCCCCCGAGGTCATAGCCATCAAGTTAAGGAAATACCTTAATATTACCCTATTAATTATAACATTATTTAAAAAATAATTTACGAAAATAGAGTGGATTAGACCAAATTTGGGGGCTTAATCCACTCTTTGTTTTTTGTTTCTGTGTTAAATATTATATAATTAGTTAATATGTGTATTAACTAATTATTACATATATATATATATATATAAATGTAATATTAAACATTTACCCTTGTCTTACGCTATGCACTTGGCACTATTAACCCGTGCTAGGGACTTTCACCCTTTAGATTGTGCCCATGCTGGGCGCACAGCAAAAAACGTATTGTGCCTTTTAAATCACAATACGTTTACAGCTAATTGTTTATTTTAGTATAAATTTTTCTAGAACATGCCTAACTCCATCTTCATCATTAGATTTGGTTACAAATTCAGCAACATTTTTTAAATAATCTGGGGCATTTCCCATTGCAACTCCAAGACCCGCATACTCTATCATATCCATATCATTAAAATTATCTCCAATAGCAATGATTTCTGCTCTTTTTACATTAAATTTAAGCGCTAAATTTTCTAGAGCATTTCTCTTATTTGCCTCTTTATGAACAATCTCAACAAAATGGGGTAATGAAAAATAAAAATTTAGTTCTTCCTTATATAATTCATATAATTTTCGTGTATGATGCTCAAGATTATACTTATCACTACTATTAAACATTATTTTAATAATTGAACCATCTAAAATCGACTCAAAATCATTTACAATTTGAGGTTTTGCATGATCTAGTTGCATATGTATATCTATATTTTCACTATTTTCCAGAATATATATATCATCTTCCCTATAAACACTTACTGATAACCCAGCTTGCTCACAGTATCTTATAATTTTTGACGAAAGTTCTTTATCAATTTTCTTTATATCATATACTTTTCCTGTTTTAGAACATTTAATAAGGGCTCCATTACAAGTTATTATAGGAACATCTAGGTTAAGCATATTTGCAAATGCCATAGCTGCAAGATACATTCTTCCTGTTGAAAGCGTGAATATCACACCTTTTTCTATAACCCTATTTATAGTTTCCACAGTCTCTCTTGATATCTCCAGTTTTGGAGTAAGAAGGGTCCCATCCATATCTACCGCAACAAGCTTATACTCCATAAGTTATCCCCTCAATTCATTCATAATTATAAATACTTCCTCATCTGTAACTTGCTTAAAATTTTCATAGTATGAACCCACTGCATAAAACTTTTCTGGTATATATAGGCATATCACCTCATCAACATGCTCTTTAAATTCTTCAATAGTTTCCCTAGGACCTACAGGAATAGCTAGAATAATTTTCTTAGCTCCTTGTTTTTTAACAGCCTTAATTACAGCAAGGATTGTAAATCCAGTAGCAATGCCATCATCAATAATTATAACCGTTTTACCTTTAACCTCAGGAAATGTATCAACTCCACGGTACTCTTGCATTCTTCTCTTAATTTCCCTTGTTTGCTCCAAAACTTCCTTCTCAATATAGTCTTGTGATATACCAAGCATTTTCACATAATCATTGTTTAAAAAATAACTACCATCCACAGATACTGCACCTATTGCAAACTCCTTGTTATGTGGTGCACCTATTTTCCTTGGAATAATCAAATCCCATTTAAGCCCATACCTTTTTATTGTGTCATAGGCTACTGCAATACCTCCTCTTGGCACCGCAAGTATAATTACATCTTCATCTTTAAATTTGTAAAGACTATCAGCTAATTTTTCTCCTGCATCCATTCTATCTAAAAACATCATTTTACCTCACCACTTTTTAAGTTAATTTTTTATTAAGGCTCCCGTATTTTATAATCATACCTCTATATCTATACTTCCAAAGGTTGAGAAAAATTATCCCTAAATTTTTATATTTGCATTAGAAAACCTCTGTTCTCTTTTGCAGGATATTCTATTTAAAGTAAAATTTCACCAAAAAAACTAAACCCTAGAGTTTAAAGTATACTTCTAACGCTAGGGCTTAGTTTTTCCATATAATTTACACTAATATATTTCTAACACATTTATCATTTACTAACCTATTTTTCCATATCTAGCTGAAAACTGTGCCGCTCCATATCTTTATCCTTTTGTCGTTTCCAAGCATGTAGAACTAGCGCTATGGTAATAACCCCATAGGATATAAACATACGCAAGTATTCACCAATCATAGCCGACCCAGTAATGTTTTTGCCTGCCATAGGCATAACTATAAACATCAAATGAAACAGTGCAGTACCAATAATGGCATTTGGGATAGAAGCTTTAGTAACCGTTGCACCACCAACTAAAAGTGATGCAGCTGCAAAAAGGCCTGCTTGATCTGCTCCATTATAGGTGTTCATAGTTCCTATATTTTGCAGATAAATTATTTGTCCAAAGCAAGCAAGGACTGTTGAAATTATGATGGACTGAATACGTGTCTTATTAACAGCAATTCCTGCAGTATCAGATACATTCATGTCAAGTCCTACAGCTCTCATATCCTGACCCAGTTTTGTTTTTCTAAACCAAACAGTGAAGAAACAAATCAAACCTATAATCAAAAAGGTTCCAACCGGAATATTTATACCATTTATATTTATTAAAATTAGTTTATCAAATCCTTTAGCTACACCCAAGTTCAAGGCATTACGTACACCATACCCTTTAGAAAGCAGCAGTGAACTAGTCTTAAATGGAATTACATTTCCGCACATGTATAAAAGAAAGAATTGATAAACACCAAGAATAAAAAAACCTAGAATCATGCCAGTAACCATTTCACGGCCTTTAGCCCTATTTAGTACCACACCACAAAAATATCCAAGGCCTATTGCTATAGGAGCTGCAACAAGTGCCGCAAGGAGTAGCCCTGGAGCTCCTGTAATACCCCAGTCAGTAATAAATATCAATCCAATTTGACCTGCCATAGCACCTAAAACCATCCCAAAGTTGATACCCATTCCCGCCATAATAGGAAGCAGCAGTGCTAATACTAGGAAAGAGTTTCTTGCCAGCCTGGTTATAATCTGATCCACCAAAAAACCTCCAGAATACCCCGAAAGCGGTATTGCTATTATGCTGATGATTAAAAACATTAATGGCACAACACTACCCGTAAGTAATGGACCTATTTTTTTCTTATCAAATTTCATGACCTACCTCCCTTTCCGAGTCAGTGCATATACAATCAATCCGTTAGAAACTATTATTCGGATGATTTCAGATACGTCAATATTGATCGCACTGTTTATGACTGACGGCGTCATTGTCAAAATACCTTGAAACAAAAATGTTCCAATAACTACATTGGTGATGGTTGCTTTGTTAACGCAGGCACCTCCAAGGAGAACAGCTGCCACCGATGGAAAGACAAACGCTGTGGGTCCATTGTACATTTGAACAAAACCAAATCCTTGCTCAAAAACAATCATACCAACTGCTGCTATCATTGTTGACAGCATTACTGATACTAGTCTCATTTTATTAATATTAATTCCTGAAGCCCTTGCATAATTTGGATTAGAGCCCACTGCTGTTATAGCAGTGCCAAGCTTTGTTTTAAAAAAGCCCCAAACTATCAAACACATAAGACTAAAAAATAAAAGCATTCCTATAGGTATAATTAGATATTTTGAAACAGGAATTTTGAAGAAATCACTAAGTACATGTATCCAGTAGTCTTCAATACTAATTGTGGTTCTGAGCCCCTCTCCTTTGAAACCCATAACACTTGCTGGATTTTTAAAGGGAAGTTTGAGCCACAATATGTTCATTAAAAAGACGAATGAGAAACCCACATATGTGGCTATAATCATTTCATCTCCTTTAACACGGTTAAGTAGTAGTCCATAAAGAAAACCCAAAACTGCGGCCATAGCAAGGCCAACTAAAAAGGCTACTCCAATCCCTGCCATACCTGTAAGATTAAACTCTAGGCTCACCACAGCTCCCATCATTCCTGATATAAGGCCTACTGGAACACCAAAGTTCAGCCCGCATCCTGATTGAATCATAGGCACCATAGAAAGTACCATAATACCACTCATACCAAAACGCACAATAACATCATTTAAAGATGTGTCAACTCTTACCCCGAAAATAGGAGCCACAATAAATAATGCTAAAAGGAAAATGGCAATGATGATGCGAGCCCATCCAAAATTCTTGATGAATTTATTTATCTGAGCCATATTTTTTCACCCTCTTCGTTTATCTTAAATTCTCCGGCCATTAATAACCCAAAATCAACTACTTCTGCATCTGGTGGCAGAATACCAAATATTTTTCCTTCACAAACAATAGCTATCCTATCACTAATAGATCTAAGTTCTTCCAGTTCTGATGATATTATAACTATAGTTGTATTGTTTTCTTCATTATATTTTCTTAATGCATCTAAAACCAATTTTTTTGCTCCAACATCAATACCACGGGTAGGTTCAGAGACAAATAATAGCTTCGGATTCATAGCGAATGCCTTTGCAAGGCAAACCTTTTGTTGATTTCCCCCTGATAAATTTCTTGCCTTTTGACGCTGACTAGTGCACCTTATTTCTAGTGACTTTATATATTCCAGGGCACATGCTTTCATAGCTTTCTCGTCACGCCACTTAATCGCCCCCCCTAAATAACTTTTAAGAAATTTATTTTGAACTTGCATGGCATTAAAAGCAATATTCCAGTCAATAGGTTCATCTAAAAGTAGTCCAACACCTCTACGATCCTCAGATACAAACACTATGCCACTTTGTAGTGCATTTAGTGTATTGTTTAACTTGAGTGGTTTACCCTCAAAGAAAATCTCCCCACCGCTGGCAAAAAGTCCCATAATTCCATTAGGAATTCCAAGCTTACCTTGACCTGCAAGACCACCAATACCTAAGATTTCACCCGTGCGTACCTTTAATGACACATTTTTAATTGTTTCACCAGGCATATCCACCCAGAGATTTCGAGCTTCAAAAATAATATCTTTTTCATCAATTTTTACTAGGGGCCTTATATATTTGGCTTCTTCATCAACATCCCTACCCACCATCCATTCAGCAATCTGTCTTACATCCACACCCTCTGATGGTGTTTCCACCACAACTAACCCATCACGAAGTACAACAATAGTATCGCAAATAGATGTTATTTCATGAAGTCTGTGGGATATAAATACAATAGAAATACCTATATCAGCCAGCAGTCTCATTGATCTAAGTAAAATCTCAGCCTCAGATTCTGTAAGTACTGCAGTTGGCTCATCTAAAACAATAAGCTTAACCTGACTTCTGTCAATTTCACGTGCTATTTCTATAAATTGCTTATGTCCAACTGGCATCTCGGATACCAAAGTTTCTGTATCTATCTGAACTCCTAATGTATCTATTGCTTTTTGAGCACTCTTTCGAATTTCTGGTAAATCTATAGTTTCTAACCGTTTACCTAGGACCTTTGAAAGCAAACTTTTCTTGGTCTTTTCCATGTTAAGAAGTACATTTTCTCCTACCGTAAACCCAGGAATTAATGAAAATTCTTGGTGTACCATTCCTATTCCTGCTTTTAATGCATCCACAGGGCTTTTAAATTTAATTTTTTCTCCATTTAAATAAACAGACCCTTCGTAACCACCAGTTTCAGAAATCACCTTCATACCAAATAAGATATTCATCAGTGTAGATTTGCCTGCTCCATTCTCTCCAACAAGTCCCAATATCTTTCCTTTTTCAAGTGTGAAACTTATATCTTTAAGCACCCTGTTTCCGTCATATTCTTTGCCAACACCTTCTACTTTAAGTAGTACATTATCTGTAGACAATAAATTCACCTCTTATCATCCAATATAAGGAAAATTACTTTGCACACATATGCAGGCAAAGCAATTCACACTTATTTGGTTATAATAATACATTGAGAATAGTCTCTAAAGACTGCTTCCTAATGTTCAATGTTTTTTGTTTATTTTATGGTCTTATATACTGGAGGAACCACTTCTTTACTGTTACCTAGGTATCCTTTTCCAAATACATAAGTGTCTTGATAAACCATTACGTGATTTGAAATTTCTTTTCCACTAACTCTATCTGTATACAAGGAACCATTCCACTCAGCTCCTGGTGTATATTGACCAAATGCCTTTATTACATCAGCAAGATTGCCCTTTTTCATTGTGCCTTCTGCTACACCTTTACCATATTCTACCAAACCTTCGCTAGCTGTGTATCCATAAGAATATGCCCATGTACCCATTCTTCCTGAACCACCTTTAGCTACTACAGTTGCTTCAACTTTTTTCAATATCTCAGGCCAGTTTCCAGCTTCTGCTTTTAAATCAATACCAAATGCTCCTGGATATCCCATTACTGGTGAAGGAAGATCTGGTTCAACAAATATCGCTCCCAGTTCTGCAACACGTTTTAATAATGGCTCTGTCTGAGCATCATTTGTGCAGAAAAACGCTGTATCTTTTCCATATTTTGCAACCCATGCTGGCATTTTTTCAAGAATAAACTGTTGTGCTCCTGGAATTCCAACGTCACTTGTTGGGTCTGGAGCTGTTTCAAATACAAATTTAATTCCTAAGTCTTTACAAGCTTGTTGCATAATGTTTTTTCTGAGTGAAAGAAGTTCTATACTCATATGTCTAGGGAAAGAAATGTGCACGAAAGTTTTTGCGCCCATCTTTTTCGCAGCCAGTATCATAAGGTATCCACGGTTTACATTATCAGGATCCACAACTAAATCCGCAGCTTCTTCAATCATAGCAGTATCTTCTTGAGAAGAGTTAGCTAACAGTAATATATCAGGCCTTTTTTCACGAATCTGTTTAAATGCTGCAACAGTACCTGGAACTGCTTGATTTACCACAATTACTTTCATGTCTGCATCATCTGCAAGACCAGTAATTGTACTAATAGTAGTTTCTAGTTCTTGCGTAAAATTATCTGGATAAGTAACATGCTTTATCATTCCGCCAGAAGCTGCATCGCCATACTTTTTAATCATTGCTTCAGCACCACGCAGATCATCCTCACCCTGCGATACAGTACCAGTAACAATACCAATGTGCATCTTTTTAGTCTCAGTTACAGCAGGTTTTTTTGCACACCCTACCATACCAAATGTTAGAATTAAACTTAAACCAATAGCTAATGACCTTTTTAACATCTAGAATCCCCCTTTTTATTTTTCAGAGCAAAGCTCATATATAATACAAAAATTCTAAGTGTAATAGCTCCCTCTACAGAAGGAATTAATTTTACAAAGAATTTGGCATTCAAGTTATAGAATGTAAGCAATTTGAATAATTTCAGAGAAATCCTGCACTTTTATAGTGAATATTTGTTCATTCATTATAAAAACGGTTTTTTGATAAAGGATATGTTCATGTTCTTCAATCAATTAGAATATTGCCATGTTTTCATTACAATTATTGTAATTTATTCAATGTTCTGCATTAACAGTATTGTTACAATATTTTATTCTTTGTCAAGATATAAATAACTTATAAGCTCGTAGATCTACACTCCCACAGGAGTTTTTTTGTTCTTCTTTATAAAGTATATGCAAAATGCTTGTTATATTATGCGATTTATTCCTTTTTATACAAATTAAAACTCTCACAAATTAATTCAAGAATGACTATTAAATTAATTATTTATGCATTTTCATCTTCTCTATATAAAGAAAAAGCATTCAATCATAAAAGATTGAATGCTTTTTGGTGCCTCAATTGCTACATATCAGTATAGTCCCCACCTGCGTTTTGCTGGAAATATTCTTCTATACTTTGAAAGCAAGTATTTACCATAAACTCTATCTCCTCTTGCTGTATAATGTATGGCGGAATAAAATAAAGTACATTTCCTATAGGTCTGAGCAATAAACCTTTTTTAAGCGCAATTTTGTAAATCGCGTATCCTGCTCTCATGTCAAAGGGATAACTTTCCTTTGTCTTTTTATCTTTTACTATTTCTATAGCTGTTATCATACCTATACTTCTTACTTCACCTACATGCTTCAAACCTTCTGCCTTTTTTAGTGTAAGTTTTCTTATAAGTTTGCCTTTTTCTATATTGTTTTCTATAATATTATCTTCTTCAAATATCTTTAGGTTTTCGAGTGCTATGGCGCATCCCATAGCATTACCTGCATAAGTATGACTATGTATAAATGATTTTCGCTCTTTATAATCTCCATAGAAACAATCATACACTTCATCTGTAGTCATAACTACGGACATAGGCATATATCCAGCAGAAATTCCTTTTGAAAGGCACATAAAATCTGGACTTATTCCAGCATGATTACAAGCAAACATCTCTCCAGTTCTGCCAAAGCCCATTGCAATCTCATCTGCAATAAGATGAGTGTCATATTTATCACAAAGCTGTCGAAGTTTTTTTAGATAAATTGGAGAATATATCTTCATTCCTGCAGCGCCTTGAACCATAGGTTCAACTATTACTGCACTTATCTCATCGTGATTTTCCATTAAACATTTTTTCATATTTTCAAAACACTCCGCGTTACAATTTTCTCTATTTAAACCATATTTACACCTATAGCAATCTGGTCCTTCTACTCTTAAAGTGTCTAAAAGGAGGGGCTTGTATACCATATTAAACTCATCTATATCGCAAACAGACAAGGCACCCAAAGTTTCTCCATGGTATGCATCGCTTAGGGCTACGAACCTTTTCTTTTTAGTATTTCCCTTTTGCATATTGTAATGAAAGCTCATCTTTAAGGCTATTTCTACCGCTGAGGACCCATTATCAGAGAAAAATACTTTTTTAAGCTTATCTGGTGTTATATTTACTAGCTTTTCTGCCAGCTCTATAGCAGGTTTATTTGAGAAATTTGCAAATATAACATGTTCAATACTGTCTATTTGTTTTTTTATGGCATCATTGATTCTCTTATTACTATGCCCTAGAGTATTAGTCCACCAAGATGATATACAATCTAAATATGCATTTCCATGTATATCATAAAGCCAAACCCCTTCCCCTTTTTCAATAACTATTGGATTAAGCTCCTCATAGTCCTTCATTTGTGAGCAAGGATGCCATATATATTTTAAATCCTTTTCTACATAATTCATATAAATACCTCAACTTTCATTTTATAATTTATCCATACATTCCTCTATAGTCTTAGCACTAAAAGCAGCCTCTGCATTTATCCTTATAGCTTGTACCATATTTTCTTTTAGGTTTTCAATCCTCTTAAACTTACCTATAATGGTTACTTTAGTGAGTTTTTCTATCATATTAATATTGTCATTGCAAATCACATTTTCTATATAATTGTTTATTATAATTCCTTTTATCTTAATCCCAAGAGATTCTATATATTTAACAGTTAGTACTGTATGATTAATTGTTCCTACCCCCGCTCTTGCCACAATAATAACGCTCATATTTAAATCCACAATAAGATTTTCAAGGGTATATAATCCTCTTTCATCATCTATCAATGGACATATTATTCCACCGCTACCCTCCGCAATTATATAATCATATTTTTTCTTTAAATAATCGTATTTTTCTCTTATTACATCTATTTCAATAGACTTGTTCTCGAGTTTTGCGGCAAGATGAGGAGATACCGCGTTCTTATAAACATAGGGTGTTATATTAACGTAATCTTCTTCTAAATTACTCACATCACAAGCAACCAAAGCATCACCTGGAATAAGCTCATTGCCTACTTTGATAGCCCCACTAAGCGCTGCCTTAAAATATGTAGCATTATATCCATTACTCCTAAGCACATGAATAATCCCTGCAGTTACAACAGTTTTACCCACATCCGTATCTGTTCCAACTATAAATATCCCCTTAGCCATTTTTTCTAACCTCCAGATTTAACTCACTTACCATTTTCTTATCATCACATATTTTATTACCTGATGTTGTTAGGTAGTTTCCAGTGATTGTAGCATTGGCTCCTGAATCAAAACAATTTTTACCAAACTCATCTATGCGATTTCTTCCCCCAGCAAGTCTTATAAGTGCTTTTGGATTCACCAATCTGAATATGGCAATAGTTTTTAGTATTTCCTCCTGGTTTAAGCTTTCTGCCTTTTCTAGAGGTGTTCCCTCAATTGGATTCAATACATTTATAGGAATAGATTTAACACCTAAATCCCTTAACAAAAAAGCTAGCTTAATTCTATCTTCAAAGCTTTCTCCAAGGCCAATAATTCCCCCAGAGCAAACAAGCATTCCAGCCCTTGATGCTGCATTTATAGTATCTAGTCTTTCATCATAACTATGAGTTGTACATATGTTTTCATAGTACTCTCTGCTAGTTTCTAGGTTATGATGATACATTGTTATCCCACTCTCTTTTAACTTAAGCAATTGCTCATATCCAAGTATACCCAGCGAAGCACATAAATCCATTTTTATTTCCTTATTTAGCTCTTCATATATATGTAAAATCTTTTCAAAATCACTTTCAGTAGGTCCTCTACCACTTGTCACTAATGAAAATCTATTTACTCCCTCATTTTCATTTTCCTTTGCTAGTTTTAAAGCATCTTCTTTTGAGACTAATCCATACTCTTCTACATTCGTATTATAATGAGCAGATTGCGCGCAGAATTTGCAGTCCTCAGTGCAGCGTCCTGATTTTGCATTCATTATGCTACAAAGATCTACTTCCCTTCCACAAAAATATCCTCGCACTTTATTCGCAGTATTGCATAATAGTACTATATCTTCTTTTTCAGCAATGCTAGTTAATTCTATTGCCTCTTCAAAACTTATAGCTTGACCTGATAAAACATTTTTCTCTATGCTCTTAATAAATTCTTTCATGTTCTCCTCCTCTTTTATTGTTTTTATTCTATATATCCACTTTTTTTTAATACGGGTATTAATTTTATTGAAATATATGCTGCAAATATTGTTAGTATCAAATCCCCAGCTATACAAACCACAAAACCATAAAAAAATGCAAAATAGAAAGAAATATTTTTTCCTAGGTATAAATTATAACTAATATATAAATATGCAACTCCAAATAAATATATAAAAAACAGACCAAAAAGTAGCGTAAATATAGTCTTTAAAAAAGTTAATTCCACAACATTCTCTCTTATTTTACCTATAACATAGGCCGCTACTATAAAGCCAATAAGATATCCAAAAGTAGGTTTAAATATGTAGCTAATACCTCCCCCTTCTGTAAATACAGGCAGCCCGCAAAGTCCAATGACCACATAAATTATTTGCGATAATGCGCCTAATCTCGAACCTAAAATTATGCCAGCTAACGCACAAAACAAATATTGAAGGGTAAATGGCACGTATGGTATTGGAACCTTAATAAAAGCTCCAATTGCTGTTAAAGCTGCAAACATAGCTACTAAAATTAAATTTCTTGTATTTTTCATAAATATTCCTCCTTTACACCATGGTACATACTAATAATAATGGAATAGCCCCCAATTGTAAACCATAATTATTTTTTCGGTTTACAATTGAGGGCTATTCACTATTTTTTTTGCTTATTTATTAGACTTTGGTAAGAATAACAATTATTTCAGCAAATATTAAATTAGTTCTTTATTATTGATAGAAGTAAACTTACAATGTACGTTATACTAGAAAAAATCAAGGATACTATGAGAAATCCTATTAGTACAATATTATACTTCAATATACTTTCAGCCACAAAAAATCTTGAAAAGCCAAAAACATTGACAACTAATATTAAAAGAAATATTATAATTAATCCTTTAGAAGCACCTTTAATATCCGCAGAACTTAAAGATATATGGGATGAGATACATATAGCCAAAAATAAGAATAGTATAAAGTACGGATTTGCTAAGTTATTCATTGAAAAAATTGTTTTTATTAAATCAATATAAGAATTCAATATGACCTTTATTGTTTCCGGACTTATACTAGTTATGTTTATATTATTTAAAGATATATTTATAAATTCATTGTATGTCTTCGGAATCATTATGTGCATTAATGCAATTATAACGGAAATCCCTCCGAATATAGGAGCAATTCCTATAAAAAAATTACCTGCTTGTTGATATACACTATTAGGATTATACGCATGACTTACATACCCAAGTACCCCATTTTCATCTCTCCTCTGCAAAAGCACCACTTTTTTAATTTTGTGTCCAAAGAGAACACAAAAGATAGCATGGGACATTTCGTGTATGGGAACCCCTATAATGCCTGTAATAGCAACTGCCTTCCAGCCAAAACTCCTTTGAAAATTTTCCATCGAATGGTCCCTCAAAAATCCAAGAATAAATCCTACTAGAATTATCATTCCTGTCAAATATAAGGTATCAACTATTGTCTTTATTATTGTGTTTACTAAGAAGTCCATCTAATCATCCTTTCAAATTTTGCTGCGTATTTATTTCTAATTCCAATAACTCACATGAAGTTATAAAATCATTTTAGATTCATAATAAGAACGCCACCGACTCTTATAAATCGATGGCTTACTACTTTAAATAATTCTATCTTTTTGATACTTATTTAAGCGTTTCAATAGCATTTTGGGCCCACTTAGAGTCTTTATATATAGCTCTAGCTACACCAATAAGATCAGCTTTTCCTTCTGAAAGAAGTTTTTCAGCTGCATGAGCCTGCGTAATTCCACCAGTTAGTATTACTGGAATTGACACAACTTCCTTTATAGCTTCAGTTAACGGCGAGAAGTATCCTTGGCTATTATTGCCGGTGACAGTATATCCACAAAATCCTCCAGATATATCAAGAACATCTACTCCTGCCCTTTCAAATTCTAGGGCTGCAGCTTTACTATCTTCAATTGTACTTCCACCTTCCATATAATCAGAAGCTCCTAATCTAAGAAGAATTGGAAAATCATTACCAACAGCATCTTTTACTGCTTTAATAATATCTAAATGAATTTTAATTCTTCCGAGTATTTCTCCACCATATTCGTCATTTCGTTTATTAGAAAGCGGAGAAAAAAATTGATTTAGAAGATATCCATGAGCAGAATGAATCTCTACCCCATCAAACCCAGCTGCTTTTGTACGTAGTGCCGCCTTCGCAAATTCTTTGATTATAATTTTAATTTCACTTTTAGTAAGTTCCTTTGGAACACTACCTGTTCGAGGGTTTGCTATAGCTGAAGGTCCCACAGGCTCATATCCTGTGATATCTATTTTTGCGGCACTTCCAGCATGATTAATTTGCATTACTGTTTTAGAGCCATTTTTATGAATAATATTTGCCAGTTCTTTAAGATCCTCCACAACATTATCCTCTGCTATAGAAAGCATTCTTTCACTAGCCTTTCCCTTTTGCGCAATAAAACTATGTTCTATAATAATTAATGAAATATACCCACCCTGGGATTTTTCATCATAATAATCTAATATCTCTTTACTTACCCTTCCATCCTGTTCAGATTTAGAGGTAGCCATGGGTGGCATAACCAATCTATTGTTAAAAGTTAACTTACATTGCTCTAGTGGTTTAAGTAAATATGACATTTTTAGGCCTCCTTGTAAATATTGATTTATTCTTAATTTTCATTAGTTCAATAAATCCTTATTTAATTATTTTATCACATATACTATAACTTCATAAGGTCTTAAAATAATATATCTATAATCTGCAACCCAACTGGCTTTTTGAATTTTCCCTCTCATGTTCTAAAAGCCACTGCTTTCTATTAATCCCACCAGCATATCCTGTTAAGCTCTTATCAGATCCAATCACTCTATGACAAGGTATAATTATACTAATAATATTTACACTATTAGCCTTACCTACGGCTCTTGCAGCCTTTTCATTTCCAATGGCAATAGCTAATTCCTTATAAGATAAGGTTACCCCATAAGGTATTTCCGTTAGTGCATCCCAAACCTTTTTTTGAAATTCAGTGCCTTGTACTTCGCATTTTATATCAAATTTTTTTCTTGTTCCTTTAAAGTATTCATCAAATTGTTGAATAACGTCCCTCAAAATTTCCGATTCTTCTGTACTTTGCTTCATCTCTTCTACAAACATAGCTGAAATTACTGCATCGTCTGAAGTTATTATTTCTAATACTCCAATAGGTGAATTATAATATCCATGATATTTTTTAGTCATTTAGATACCTCCATAACTAGAATGTAGCATAGGCTTCCCATCCTTTCCAACTCATTGATAATTTCTCTATGTCCTTTATTGCAAGCTTTTTATCTAATCCTAAAATACCTTTTAATGCACTATAATCAAAGAAAAAGACCCCCAAAATTAAGGCGATCTTGCACTTTTTCGAGCTTTTATTTTTACTCATAACATATTTATTAAACTTTAATAATGCTTTTTCTATATAATTAATAAAATTTTACAAATTCAGCAGTAGGCTTTCTATAACCTCTTATTTTACTACTACTTTTGTCCATTTTACCCATGGTAATCATAATAACTGGCACTTCATTTTCTGGAATATTTAATAACTTACTGATTTTATCTTTATCAAAATATATCATTGGACATGTATCCCAGTCTTTATTCTTAGCTAAAAGCATAAATAACATTGCTGATATAGATGCATTCCTAATAGCTTCATCATGCTGAAAACCTTTTCCACCATCTTCATATACATGATTAATGCTATCAATTAGAATTTGGTATTCAGTTTTATCTATCATTCCCAGCATCATTGACCCTTCATATATGGTTTCAGCTGATAAATAAGCATTTTTATCTCCAGTAACTATTATTGTTGCTGAAGCAGTTTTTATTTTATACTGTTTAAAAGCCGCATCATAAATTTTATCCGTTAATGATTTATCTTCTACAACATAATAATTAGCATGTTGTAAATTAAATGCAGAAGGCGCCAATGAGAGTTCTGTAAATATTTCATTAAAATCTTCTTTTGGTATTACAACATTTTCAATAAATTTGTTAGCCGATCTTCTTTCTCTTACAATTTTTAAAAACTCATTCATTATATAATCTCCTCTTTCAAAATAATTTTTGTTTTATCTAGACGCATGTCCAACCCTATTATGTTAAATAACTGTTTCATTGTCAATTATTATTAATATCTGCAAAGGAATAAAACAAAACATAACCTAATATAAAAAATCGAGGACTAAATCGCATCTCTGCAACCTAGTTCTCAATTTTTACTAAAACTAAACACAATTATTGAATCTTTTCTATTATGATTTGCTGATCTTTAGCATCTACCCCAATGATAGAGCCCTCACTAATATCTCCCCTGATAATTTTCTTAGCGATAGATGTTTCTAAGACATTTTCAATATATCTCTTTAGTGGACGTGCACCATAAATTGGATCATAGCCTTCCTCTGCCATAAGCTCTTTAGCACCATCAGTCACTTTCATTGATATATTTTTGTCTTTAAGCCTGTTTTTTATTTCTTCAAGGAATATATCTACTATACCTTTTATTTCTTTTGTATCTAGTGGTTTAAATAGTATAATATCATCCAATCTATTTAAAAATTCCGGTTTAAATTTTGACTTCAGCTCGCTCATAACTCTATCACGAATATATTGCTCTATACCTCCACTTTCTTTGTTTTCCAAAAGATAACTACTTCCAATGTTTGAAGTCATAATTATTATGCAGTTTTTAAAATTAACAATTTTACCTTGATTATCTGTAAGCCTTCCATCATCTAGTATCTGAAGAAATATATTAAACACATCTTCATGAGCCTTTTCTATTTCATCAAATAATATAACACTGTAAGGTTTCCTCCTAACAGCTTCCGTAAGTTGACCACCCTCTTCATAACCTACATAACCTGGTGGAGCTCCTATAAGCCTTGATACAGAATATTTTTCCATGTACTCTGACATGTCTATTCTTATTATACTTTCTTTACTATCAAATAGAGTTTTAGCTAATGTTTTTGCAAGTTCAGTTTTTCCAACACCGGTTGGTCCAAGGAATATGAAGGAACCAATAGGTCTTCTTGGGTCCTTCATGCCTGCTCTTGCGCGGATAACCGCATTTGAAACCGCAGTTACCGCTTCTTTTTGCCCAATTACTCTTTCTGATAACACTTCTTCAAGCCTTAGGAGTTTTTTTCTTTCTCCTTCTACTAGATTTGCTACAGGTATTCCAGTCCATTTTGATACTATCTGTGAAATTTCACTTTCTGTTACCTCTTCTTTAAGCATAGCTGTTTCATTATTTTCATGTATAACTGCTTCTTTTTCTTTTATCTGAGCTTCTAGTTTTGGAATTACTCCATATTTAAGTTCTGCCACTCTGCTTAAATCATATTCTCTTTCTGATTTTTCTATATCCCCTCTGTAGGCATCTAGCTCTGCTTTTAAATTTCTAATTTCAACTATCTTAGATTTTTCTTTTTCATATTTTGCTGTCATTTCATTATCTTTATCTTTTAAATTACTTAATTCTTTCTCCAAGACTTCCAGCCTTTTCTTTGAAGCCTCATCTTTTTCTTTTGATAGTGCATTCTTTTCAATTTCTAGTTGAAATATTTTACGTTTAGTCATATCCATCTCAGTAGGCATACTATCTATTTCAGTCCTGATCATAGCACAAGCTTCATCTATAAGATCTATTGCCTTATCTGGTAGAAATCTTGCGGTTATATATCTATCCGAAAGTTTTGCTGCGGCTACTATGGCTGAATCATGAATTCGTATCCCATGATATATTTCAAATTTTTCTTTGAGACCTCTAAGTATTGACACAGCATCCTCAACAGTTGGCTCCTCAACAATTACTGGTTGAAACCTTCGTTCTAATGCCTTATCTTTTTCTAGGTATTTTCTATATTCATCAAAAGTAGTTGCACCAATACAATGAAGACTTCCTCTGGCAAGCAGTGGTTTTATCATGTTTCCTGCATCCATGGAACCCTCTGATTTTCCTGCTCCCACTATATTATGAATTTCATCTATAAATAAAATTATTTTACCTTCACTATTTTCTACCTCTTTAAGCACTGCTTTAAGTCTTTCTTCAAACTCACCTTTAAATTTTGCCCCTGCAATAAGAGCTCCCATGTCTAAAGAAAATACTATTTTGTTTTTAAGTCCTTCTGGTACATCTCCCTTTACAATCCTTTGAGCAAGTCCCTCCACTATAGCAGTTTTGCCTACTCCAGGCTCTCCTATAAGTACAGGATTATTTTTGGTCCTTCTAGAAAGTATCCTTATAACCCGCCTAATTTCTTCATCACGTCCTATGACAGGATCTAATTTATGCTTTTTAGCTTGCTCCACAAGGTTTGAACCATATTTTACTAGAGCCTCATAAGTACCTTCTGGATCAGGATTCTCCACTCTTTGATTTCCGCGAACGGTTGAAAGTGCATTCAAAAATTCTTCTTTAGTTATATTAAATTTCTTTAAAATATCTCCGATTTCTTTAGTTTTAACATCCATAAGCCCAAGCATTACATGTTCCACACTTATAAACGAATCTTTGAATTTTTTAGCTTCATCTTCTGCACGAACAAAAACTTCCTCAAACCTTCTAGTGGCATAAACAGATGCAGTATCTGCACCACTTCCTGTAACCCTAGGCATTCGGTTTACTTCTTTGTTAATATCCTCATTAAGCTGCTTTATATTCACTCCCATTTTACTGAATATATTAGGAATGAGACCATCCTCTTGAGCAATAAGTGCTGCAAATAAATGTATTGTATCTATTTGCTGATGATTATTTTTTACTGCTATTAATTGAGCCTCATTTAATGATTGTTGAACCTTTACCGTTAGCTTTTCTACATCCATAAAATAACCCTCCCTTTAGTAAGAATATTTATACTATTATTATATCACTAACTAATCTATTAATGCTAGATGCTATCACCGCTACTCCTTAGCCTGGACACCCAATATTTAGTAATTCTATGTAAAAACAACAATAAAAAGCACTTACCTAAGTAAATGCTTTTTCGTATATTATTTAAGCATTGCCTGTGCTATTTGTATAAGTTGCTCTTTACTTAATGCTTCGAGATACCTTTGGCGTTCCGTAAATGTGCACTCTTCTAAAAGTCTTTTTTCTTTACTAGTCTTTATATAAATACCAGAAAGCGTTGAATCTTGACTACTACAATCCATATAATGTCTTTTCCAAATGTTATAATATTTTGTTGCGATAATCTCACTATAACCTTTCTGCATTAGTTTCATAATTCCTGTTTTTCTATCTTGTTTTTCACAGCATTCACAAAGCTTATATATTTCTTCCAGCTTAATCATTTTTCTTTCCCTTCTTCCTTACCCGCAAGGAACCATAAAAATAAGGTTTCCTGTTTATTATCCATCTATACAGAATTTCTAAGTTTATTAATAATTCCCTCCAAAAGTAAAAAGGCCCAGAACATAAATCTGAAACCTTATTTTTCCAATCGAAAATCCAAAAGAGTTTTATCTCTTATTGCTGTTATTGTTTATTTACACATGTCTACAGCTTACATTATAGCATATATTTCACTTAAATATAAGAGGACTGAATTTATGTTATTTATCTTCCCAACCTTTACCAACATCTATCCACTTCTTGTTTTGTGAATATTTATGAAGTTCCTCGCAGGTAAGCTTAATGGCTGAATTGCTACTTCCACAAGCTGGATAAACAGTAACAAATCGCTTAAGAGATTTGTCTAAAAATACAGGTATATCATTTTCTAAACCAAAAGGGCAAACTCCACCTACTGCATGTCCCGTATATTGGAGGGTTTCATCCGGGGTTAACATCTTTGCTTTAAAACCAAATTCATCCTTGAATTTTCTATTATCTGTTTTTGTATCACCTGCTGTAACTATTAGCATAGCTCCTTCTCCATTTTTAAAACAAATAGTCTTAGCAATTCTTGCAGGTTCTACACCTATTGATTGGGCTGCAAGTTCAACAGTAGCACTGGATGTTACAAATTCTAAAATATCTTTATCCTTGCCCCATTTTTTAAAATACTCTTGAACACTATCTATAGCCATAATTCATCATCCTTTCACTTTATTGTGTGATTTAAATTCAACCTATGTTATTCTTTAATCCCATTATAGTCTATATTCATTAATATTACTGAATAATTCACTATAAGCCTTCTTTACATTTTTTATTAAATATATGCTTTACTAATTTTTCCGAATAATTTGTAACCTATTGGCACCAAATTGTAATAGTATTGTTGCCTTAAGGTTACAAAAATGTTATACTATATATATATTATATAAACGGAGGTATTATGTTGAGCGATATTGGGAAATTTATTCTTGAGCATAGAACTACAAGAAACTTATCTAGTCGTAAGCTAGCTCTAATGGCAAACATAAGTCATACTGAGATACATAGACTTGAAAATGGAGAAAGAAAGAATCCCTCACCACTGGTATTAAAATACATAGCTAATGCTCTAGATTTACCCTATGAAGATATTATGAGAGCTGCAGGTTATATGGATATTGCCTCTCCTGCTCCCGCTACTTCTACACGTCTTTCTGGCATTGATGATTTAACAGACCAAGAGATAGAAGAAGTAAATAATTTTATTGAATTTTTGCATATTAAACGTAAATAATTAACAACCTAAATTCTAGTTTTTAAACTTTATGAATGGACGTGATGTATATTTGAATATCCTTATTAAAAAATTTAAAGAAGTTTTATTTTCTGTACTCCCTATTACTTTAATAGTATTACTATTAAATTTTACAATCATTCCTCTTGAAACACATCTAATACTTAGATTTCTATTAGGTACTATTTTTATAGTATTTGGGTTATCTATGTTCTTACTTGGTGTTGATACTGGAGTTACCCCTATTGGTACTTTAATGGGAAGTTCTCTTGCTAAAAACGGTAAAGTACTGTTCTTAAGTATTTCCGGATTAATACTTGGTTTTTTTATTACAATCGCTGAACCCGATTTGCATATTCTTGCTAGCCAAGTTAGTAATGTAACATCAGGATTAATCACTAAACTTTCGATTTTAGTTATTGTCTCCATTGGTATTGCAATTATGCTATCTATAGGTTTATTAAGAATAGTTTATAATAAATCATTACATAAAATGTTAACTATAATATATTTGGTTATTTTTGTTCTATCTTTATTCACATCTTCCGAATTTTTAGCAATATCATTTGATGCTTCAGGTGCTACTACGGGCGCAATGACCGTTCCATTTATATTAGCTCTTGCCTTAGGAGTGTCTTCATTAAAAAAAGATGGTATAGCTTCTGAAGAAGATAGTTTTGGACTAGTGGCCATAGCATCTACAGGCGCTATTTTATCCGTTATTATTATGAGCATTATATCAACATCTGATAAAGTTACTGGTTCCCTAACAAATAGTACTGTCGGCTCAACCTCAATTATAAATCCGTTTATTGAAAAATTGCCAACTATGATAACTGAAGTTTTTTTCACTTTGATTCCATTATTATTATTGTTTCTTATATTCAATAAAATATCATTTAAGCTTTCAAAAAAATCTTTTTCAAATATATTAAAAGGTCTTTTATATTCTTATATTGGATTAGTCTTATTTTTAACAGGAGTAAATGCTGGTTTTATAGAAATTGGAAGGGTAGTAGGATACAGTGTTGCTTCCTTAAATAATAATTGGATTCTTATCCTTGTCGGTTTTATACTTGGATTAGTAGTAATATTAGCCGAGCCAGCTGTTCATGTACTCACTAATCAGATAGAAGCTGTAACCCATGGACATATAAAAAAGAATGTAGTAATTTTAACTCTTTCTATAGGAGTTGCTTTTGCAGTAGCATTATCAATGTTAAGAATAATTATACCTGAGATTCAGTTGTGGCATTTCCTTTTACCAGGATACACAATTTCAGTTATTATGTCATACTTTGTACCGAAGCTATTCGTAGGAATAGCATTTGACTCTGGGGGTGTTGCTTCTGGACCAATGACAGCCACTTTCATTTTAGCCTTTGCACAAGGCGCTGCTGACTCCATTGAAGGAGCCAACGTATTAATTGATGGATTTGGTATAATTGCCATGGTGGCTTTAACTCCATTAATTGCTTTGCAAGTTTTAGGTTTAATCTCTAAAAACAAAGGCAAAAAAGTAAGTACAAATGCAAAACAATAAAAAATTGAGACAAATTAGCATATAAATTAGCTTTTGCTATGATTTTGCTTAAATTTAAAAATGCACAGTTATTATCTGTGCATTTTTAAATTTAACTTATAAGTCTTCTATATATATCCTGCATTCCTCTCCCCAAGTCTCATTAGGTCGTAAGGTTTTAAATCCAGTTACGCTATCTTCTAAATTAATGTTTGGAGCATTTATTGCACAAGTTTGCGGCTCTACACAAACATAATTACTGCCCCCCAAATCATTCCAGATAACCATATGCTTGTAATCATTACCCATTTCATAAATTAGTCTTATTCCTTTAGAAGTATCCTCAATTATCGCTCCATGAAATTCCTTCCCATTTATATTTATATTTTTCATTATATAATGAGATTCTAGTTCCTTCTCTAGCGGGTTTATACCCTTATTTACATATTGCTTCTCATCTTCAGTTAGCTCTAAAATTTTTCCTGTAGGTAAGTTTCGTGCGTCTTGTTCCCACCTCTTATCTATTGATGCTATTAGTCTATAATCTTTCTCCACACTTTCTGGGTGAAAAGGTATGTTAAAAGCTGTGTGAAATCCTATTCCCATTGGCATTTTCTCATTGCTTAAATTAATAATACTTATTGTTTGCCTTAACCCACTACTTGAAAGATTATAAACTAATTTAAACTGAAATTCATGAGGGAAGTACTTATAAAATTCATGTTCTTTGTTAAAATCAAAAACAGCCTCTATTTCAACTTTTTTTCCCTGAATAATTTCACTTCTAGATATTTTCCATTTTTCATTTTTAATAAAACCATGAATATAATTATTAAGTTTAGGCTCATTTATTGGAAATTCATATATTCTATCTTCCATTTTAAAGGTCCCATCTTCTATTCTATTTGGCGGAAATAATACTGGCAACCCATAAACTTGAGGCGCTGCCTTAAAGACTTCAAAATCCAAATTGTTCACAGGAGTTCTAAGCAAGTTTAAGCCTCTTATAGAGTCCTTTAATTCTATGATATTAGCTCCAACATCGATTATCATTAATGCTTCATAGCCCCCTGCTGAAAATCGTATAGATTTATAACCTTTCCATATTTCTTCTTTTATTCTTGCAAGTTCATTTTCCATATTTACCATCTCCAATTTTATTTAACACTATGTTTGTGTCTTTTTTCTTTTCTTCTCTTCATACATGATATTGTCCGCTTTTGCAATCAAGTCATCCGATGTTGTATTTTCCTTTGAGAAAAAATTTACCGTACCAATGCTTACACCCATGTTATAGGGCTTCTGAAATTCATTTTGCTTTCGTTCTATGGAATTATTAATTCTTTCAATAATCATTGTCGACTTGTCTTCATCACAATTATTGAAAATGATGACTATTTCATCTCCACCATATCTAAATGCAAAATCATCTTGTCTCAGGTTTGCCTTAATGGCTTCCCCAATGGCAATAATGTACCAGTCACCTTCTTCATGCCCATAAGTATCATTAACATACTTAAGTGAATCAATATCACAAAAGGAAACAGCAATACTCTGCATTTCCATCTTGGATCTTTCAACTGCATTATCCATGATGATTCTACCGGAACGTCGATTTAAAAGTCCTGTTAATTCGTCCATAGTGGCATATTTTTTAAGGATTGCTTCTGAGTGTTTTTGCTTTGAAATATCCATCATACTGAGAATCATAGCTTGCGTGTTATGATAATAAATGTTGTTGGCAGAAACCAGCACTGCTTTTACGGAGTCCCCAGAAGTAATCATAGCTTCCTCATGAGCAAAGGCTTCACCCTCTACTATTTTCCTCACCAGGTCACCATGATTTTCTAGATTGTTTTCAAAATATTTCAAGAGATAATCAGAGTCGTCCTGCACACTAGAATTATTAGTAAACCGCTTGGCCAGAGAATTCATTTGCAATACTTTAAGGTCAGGCAACCTCATTAAAAACAATGCTGTAGGTGCAATCTCAAAAATTCTTTGAATATTGTCTTGTTTTTCACTTATTTCCTTAAAGGTATTGTCAATGCTTCGTTCTGCTGGCAAGAAAATGAATTTGACTTCTAGTACCAGCACCATAAAAGTAAAAATCATAAGAAAAATTTCAGTAGTTCGTATAACTGATATTTTGTTTTTAGCTTCATCATTATACTGAAAAACAATGGAGTCCATGAGCTGCAAAAAAGATTGCTCATTGTCTTTTATTACCCCCAAATTATAAGTAATATCTAGTTCGTTTTTATCACCTTGGACCATTATGTCTTTTGCAGCTTTTAAAATTTTCTGATAAAAGAAATCTACCTTATAGAAACGTGACATAATGTCAGTACTGTTGCGACCTGGAAGACCTAATTCCTTATCTCCATATAAGAGACCATTTTGAGAACGTTCCCATAAAGCGACGGAATTCTTGAGTTCGTCTAGATAATGAGTTCTTTCGGCTTCATCTTTAGCCTGGTTAAATCCGAATGCACACTTACTAATACGTTGGCTAAGCATCCGTTGCCTTCCAGCTATATTAATCACCGTAGAATCTCCTGATTTCAACTGTATGGTAACCTGTATGACAAACTGGCTAAGCAAAACCAAAAATGCAATGATAGAAAGAGCCACGATGTACCTTTTCCGAAGAATATTCCCAATTTTAGGCATAGAAATCTCTCCTTGTTCTTATTTTTAATATTTACCACCATTATATATTACAAAATATACTTTTCTAATATATAATTTTGAATTATTTTCAGTACAAATGAAAAAAACCAGTTGTGGTACTTTTCACACCCTAACCGGATTTTTTATACTATTCAATTGCCTTTATGACCTTACAAACCAAGCTTATCAGAAATTTTCAACATGGCATTTAAAGAAAGTTCTGCAAATTCTTCGAAGGGAATTCCTAAATTCACAATGGAATACATGGCTTCTCTATTGGCACTAGCAGCAAATCTTGTGTCTTTCATTCTTTTTACTATAGATTTTACTTTTACATTTGAGAGTTTTTTATCTGGATAGGCAAGCGCAATAGCCGTAATAAATCCAGTTATAGGGTCGCCAGCATAAGCTGCTGCATCCATTTTACTTACTATCTTCGTTCCATTTAACTGGTTATGTGCACATATTGCATGGTATATGCGTTCATTACCAAAGCCTTCTGTTTTTAATATCTCTACTGCAGTGGGGCCATGTAGTTCTGGATTTTTAAGCCAATCTATGGTTGTTTCATCTAAGTCATGCAATAGACCTGTTATTCCCCACTCGTCTTTGTTTTCAGGTTCTAATTTTTCAGCTAAAGCACCCATTACAGCTTCAACAGCATAACAATGAATGATTAATTTATCATTCTTCAAATGTTTAAGTAAAAGTTCTTCTGCCTTATCTCTGTCGCTCATGTTTATCATCCTTTCTTCTATGATTTTTTTAATACATTATATCACTAAATTTGCCTTTTTTCATTGTTTATTCTATATTCTGCTTATTTTTTCCTAGAAGAAATTTTGAATTCCCTCCAAACTTAGTGATCTAAAATTTTTCTAAATTTAATTCTCTTGCTATGGAGCATCTTATAACGCCCACTCCAATAATTATTACATCAAAGATTAATAAACCCTCCTCTTTTTTAAAAAAAAGAGCCTTAATTCAAGGTCATTTACACCTTAAATTAAGACTTTCCTAACTCTACCTCTTATTCTCTATCTAATTCTCCATTGCTTATTTTATTCTTACAATTGTATTATTTAAAATACAGCTACAAATGTCAATGCTGCTACTATTCCTCCACAAATTGGAGCTATTACTGGTATCCAAGCATATTTCCAATCTGAATCTCCCTTACCTGCTATAGGTAAAATAGCATGAGCTATACGTGGTCCTAAATCTCTTGCAGGATTAATTGCATAACCAGTGGTTCCACCTAGTGAAAGACCTATAACTAAAATAATAAGAGCTACTACAAATGGTCCAAAACCATCTGCCATTTTCGTATTACCTACTCCTAAAATACCAAATACTAATACAAATGTCCCAATAAATTCTGATATGAAATTTGCTGGTGTGTTACGAATTGCTGGTGCTGTACAAAATACTCCAAGTTTTAGACCCTTGTCTTTCGTTTCTGCCCAGTGTGGTAAATAATGCAACCACACTAGCGTTGCTCCGAGTATCGCTCCAATCATTTGTGCAATAATATAGATTGGAACATCTGCCCATGCAAATTTTCCAATTGCAGCAAATCCTAAAGTAACAGCCGGATTGAAATGTCCTCCACTTATTGGTCCAAAAATATAAGCAGATATACCAACAGCTAAAGCCCATCCCCATGTAATAACGATGTGTCCTGAATTTTGAGCTTTACTTTTGCTTAATAAAACACCTGCTACGACTCCATCTCCTAAAAGAATCAAAAGTGCAGTACCTAAAAGTTCCGCCATAAAATGTGACATTATATATACCCCCTATTCATATTTTTTATTATTTACTAGCTCTTACTATTCGAAATTTCCAGCTGATCTCTTAACAGCTGTATGCCAGCCCTTTAATAAATCCTCCCTCTTTTCTACTGTCATATTTGGTGTAAATGTTCTTGATATGGCCCAGTTTTCTGCTACTTCACCTTTGCTTTTCCAATATCCTACTGCAAGTCCTGCAAGATAGGCTGCACCTAGCGCAGTAGTTTCAATAACTTCTGGTCTATCTACTTGAACTCCTAAAATATCAGATTGGAACTGCATTAAGAAATTGTTTGCACAAGCTCCTCCATCTACTTTTAAGGCTTTAAGTGTAATTCCAGAATCTTCTTGCATTGCTTTTAAAACATCATTTGTTTGGTATGCAAGGGCTTCGAGAGTCGCTCTTATTAAATGTTCCTTCTTTGCTCCTCTTGTAAGACCTACTATTGTTCCTCTTGCATAAGGATCCCAATAGGGTGCTCCAAGTCCAACAAAAGCAGGAACTACATATACTCCATTTGTATCTTCTACTGCTTTAGCATATTCTTCAGAATCAGCAGCATTATTAATCATTCTAAGCTCATCCCTTAACCATTGTATTGCAGCTCCTGCTATAAATACACTGCCTTCAAGTGCATACTCTACTTTGTCGTCTATTCCCCAAGCAATAGTAGTAAGTAATCCCTTTGTGGATTCAATTGCTTTTTCTCCTGTATTCATAAGCATAAAGCATCCTGTACCATAAGTGTTTTTAGCTGTTCCTGGTTCATAGCAAGTTTGTCCAAACAATGCTGCTTGTTGATCTCCTGCAGCGCCTGCAATAGGTATTTCTCCTCCAAACAAGGTCACATCTGTATGTCCATAAACACAACTTGAAGGTTTAACTTCTGGAAGCATTGATTTTGGTATGTTTAATGTTTCTAAAATCTCTTCATCCCATTTTAATTCATGAATGTTAAAAAGTAATGTTCTTGAAGCATTAGAATAGTCTGTTACATAAGTTTTTCCTTTTGTTAAATTCCAGATTAACCATGTATCTATGTTACCAAATAATAAATTACCGGCCTGAGCCTCTGCTCTAGCTCCCTCTACATTGTCTAATATCCATTTTATTTTTGTCCCAGAGAAGTAAGCATCTAAAATTAATCCTGTTTTAGCTCTAACAACTTTATCAAATCCTTTTTCTCTTAATTCATCACAAGTACCAGCGGTTCTTCTGCATTGCCATACAATTGCGTTATATATTGGAACCCCTGTTCGCCTGTCCCAAACCACAGTTGTTTCTCTTTGATTTGTAATACCTATTGCTGCTATGTCAGACGCCGTAGCGTTGATTTTGGCCATTGCTTCTGTTGCAACACTAATTTGACTTGACCAAATTTCCATTGGATCGTGTTCTACCCAACCTGCTTTTGGGTAAATCTGAGTAAATTCCTTTTGAGCAGATGTTACGATAAGTCCTTTTTTATCAAATAATATACATCTTGAACTAGTTGTACCCTGATCTAGAGCCATTACATACTTAGCCATTAACAACACCCCTTTTTTAAATTAATTCTATCGAAACGTTTACATTGTATATATAAAAAACCGCATCTAATAAAGCATAACACTTTATAATAATGCGGCTCATTTTCTCTGCCATTTATTATATATCATTGTATTTAGTTGTATTATTATTGTAATCTTTTTCCACATGTTCTTACATTTCACTTTACAATATTTATATGTATGAAGTGATTCCATTATTCTTATTTACTAAAATTTATTTTAGGTATAATTGCCCTAAAAAAAAATAGCAAAACCTTATTACAAGTTTTTGCTATCATCTTTCTATATATTTTCTTAATGTTTAATCTTAAAGGCAAATAGTGCGCCAAAGCTTCCACCAATAATATGTGCAAATTGAGAGATATTATCTTGACTAAAAGCACCTCCATAAATTTCCCTACCAACGAATACAAAAAACACAATTATTAAAGTTAGTGGAATTTTCCCTTTTTCAGCATTTGTAAAGGAGCTTAGAATAATAAACATATAAACAATACCACTGGCACCCAAAAGAGCATTACCAGAGAAAATTATGTGTATTATGCCAGTAACAAAAGCTGTTACTAATATTAACCTCACTAAAACTTTTGAACCATATTTTTCTTCTAACATAGGTCCTGTTATTAAAATTATTATGAAGTTGCCTGAAAAATGAGCCCAATTAGCATGACCTAATATATAAGAAAAAAGTCTTACATATTGAAGTGGATCCCAAAAAGAGGTTCTATAATTTGAAAAAAGAAAGGAAGTCAAAGTACCATTTGTTAAATAACCTAGTAAATAGCTAGCAAGAGCTAAAAAAGTAAAAGTTAATATCACTGGTGAATTGTATTGTATTTTCTTTAATTTTGTAATCATTACATTCCCCCCATTTGAATTCATAATAAAAGAGTAATTTAAATTACTCTTTTATTATGAATATACTATTTAAATAAGTCAATAAGTAAGCTAAGTCATTCGACCTTAATATTTCCAATTTTGCATGTATTCTTAAGACAATTAATACCCTAGAAGCTTAAAATCTCCTAGGGTATTTTATAAAGCAAATTTATTTTGTTATATCTATAAAATATAAATTAATCACTAATCATTTATATAATCTGAAATATTTAAATTATATTCCTTTGCCAATTTAAGAAGGTCCGTCTCACTTGTACTTTCTACAGTCACAACTGGTGACTTATTTCCTAATATACCTACTTTATCCAATAAATCTTTTTTTAATTTTTTATAATCTATTTTATTCACCATCCTTCCAATTTACTCTTTTTATAATTTTATTTCTTTTATTATTAATAATATTCAATTACCTTAAATAATATATTCTATAATAAATGCTCAATCCCTTTATTTTTCGACAAATATTTTACTTTAAAATTCTTCTAGCCTCTATCAATCTCTGAAGTGCAGTTATTACAATTACTATTGAGAATATACTCGTTACTAATTGAAGATGCGTAGGTATCAAAATCATTAGGGTAAAAAATATGAACCCTTCTGTACGCTCTGCCACTCCCGCTTGATAATAGAAAGATTTACTTCCCTTATTTTGAGAAAGTGCACCTACTGTTAAAAAAACAGTCATAGATAATACTATTGCAGCTATTAAAAATAATAACTGCATCCTAGACTGTGGCTCTTTCAAGGCCATTGCTAAAATAATCCCCAGTTCAACTAACCGATCAAAAGTTATATCCATAAGTGTTCCCCAAGGAGTTGAAGTGTTACTAATTCTTGCCATTTCACCATCTACAGCATCAAGAAAACCTGATACCCATAAAAGTGTAACTGCAATTAAAGGCTTATCTGCATAAATAAATGCAAAGGGTAATAAGCCAATTATAAAGGCTATAATTGTTATGCTATTCGCTGTCATATTTAAGTTTAAAAAAATATTAGCTACACCCTTAAAAAGTGGACTTATATATTTCCTACCGTGAGTGTCTAACATTTTTATCAACCCTTTCTACTCTATAAATACTATTAGAGGTTGTTAACCTCTTATCTATTTTATACATTAAATCATCATCTGCGATGCTACAATTAAAGACTTCAGAAGGAGATTTAGACTCCCACTTATAGAAATGGGAGACTTTCCTTCTAAAATGTCATTAAAGTTTTTGAATTCTTCTTTTACCTTTATACCTATTCATCCACTTTTCAGCAGTATTACTTTTTTTTTGCTGAAAAATAAGATTTGAAAACATCTCTTCATTAAACATCAAATCCAATAAATGCACAGCATTTTTTTCTCCTATTGACAAAGATTCCGCGCAAGTTTGGCAGTAAGTTAATATATGGTCTGAGGGGGCATCTGCTGCTCTTTTACTCATATGCTCTGTTGCAAGCTTGTTATTAGTTACTCCTACCATAGCACCTGCTCCACAACATACTGTTTGCCCTTTGGAAAATTTAAATTCTTCCATTTTAATCCCCATTTTTTTTATAATTTCTCGAACTGCGCCCTGCGTATTGCCTTCATATCTTGTTGGGCACGGATCATGAAGACTAAATTTAATATCTACATTGTCATATTTATTTAGCAAACCGTCTGGGATAATACTTTCATTGATTTTCTCCCAAACCGTAGTAATTTTCAAATTAGGGCTATTCTTTTTTATACTTATAAAACAATTGGGACAAGTTGTAATTATTTCAGCTACCTTTAATTTTTGAATCTCATGGTCAAGTTGAGAATAATATTGTTTTAACCCCTTCTCATCTCCCATAGTATGAGTTGGATTCCCGCAACATTTCAAAATAATTTTTATTCCTGGTATAATATCTTGAAGATACTTATAAGTTTTCATAACCATTTCAGGACTATAAGACATAAGACTACATCCTGGAATAAATGCAGTTGAACTAACATCTTCTACTCCTTTTGAACTGGCTGAAAAAAGTCTTGAAAAACTATTTTTCTGATGAAATTTTACCACCTTATACCCTAATGGCATTATAGCTTTTTTATAGTTTTTAAAAGCATATCTTCGTAATTCTAAATAAAGCTCCTTTTGATTGATATCCCTGGGACATACCTCACTGCATAAATTGCATAGGTTGCAAGAATAGGGTATTTTTATATCTATTTCACGGTCTCTTATTATTTCACTGAAAAGTTCTTTAGGAGACGAGCAATATTCATCTAACATTATACAGTTTTTCATACACTTCTTGCAAGCAATACATTCCTTTGACATGGTATCTACTCGCTTTAAGATATCCTCACTTAAACTAATTTTCCTCATAGATAATCATCCTTTGCCTTGTTATTTGTTTTTTTCCTTATATATCTTTTTAATTAGCAACATTAATATGCTTACAGCAAATAAAGTTAAAAGTCCAAAAACCATCATTTTTGTTCCACCAGCTAGCATTCCACCAACATAAGAGTAAATAATTGTTGCAGGAAGTTGTCCAATACCAGTAGCTATAAAAAAAGACCAAAAACTCATGGATGTAAGTCCTGCTGCATAACTTACAATATCAAAGGATATGAAAGGAAGTAATCTAGCAATTAATATTGCATATTTACCATGTCTTTCAAAAAAATTATCAATACTTTTCAGGGCAAATTTGCTTGTTAATTTTTCTACGATGTCTCTACCGAGTAGCCTTGCAATGAAAAAGCATAATATTGCACCCACCATTGCACTACTCCAAGATAATAACGCTCCATTCACCCAGCCGAATAACCCTGCGTTAGCAAAGGTTATTATAAAAGCGGGTAATGGTGCAATAACGGATTGAAGTATCATTAAAATAAAGGATATAACTGGAGCCCATACGCCAAAGGATAAAATATATCCTTTAATAGCGTCAACATTTATCATACTTAGCATAAAAATCATTTCTTTTACAGGCTTCGTAAAAAGTAAAATTGTAATTGCTATAATTATAGCAATTTTTATGTAAGTTGATTTTTTAAATTGTTTCACTAGTTCTTTACCCCCTTTTAATGCTATATATTATTTTTCTACCTTTAAACTTGCATCCTTAGCCCAAGTATAAAAAGATTCATCATAATTTTTGACATTATTATATCCCATCATTCTGAGTGCTAAAGCTAAATGTGCTGATCTTATTCCTGCTGTACAATATGTTACTATTTCGTCTTCTTTATTTAAGCCAGCAGCTTTAAATATCGCCTCTATTTCCCCTGCACTTTTAAATGTTTTATCTTCCTTAAAAAGTGAATTAAAAGTTAGATTTATAGCTCCTGGAATATGTCCACCTCTTGCTTCACCAAATTTAACTGCTCCATTATACTCATCTTTTTCTCTACTATCCAGAATTTTAACCTTGCCAAGTTTAGCAGCTAATTCTTCAGTGTTAATAGTACCCGCCTTATTTGAATTTTCAACTTTAAATTTGCTTGCCACCGGAGCTGTTACCTCTTTTGAAACCTCATATTTGCTACTTTCCCAGAAATTAAATCCACCATTCAGCATTTTTGCATTTTCAATACCAGCCATTTTAAGCATCCATACAAATCTTCCGTCTTCACCCCAACCACTTTTATTATCAGCATAAATAACTATGGTTTTGGTTTTATCTACGCCTATAGCTGATAGTTTTTCTGAAAGTTTATCATCAGAAAGAACAACTCCCCATCCCTTGTCTCCGGGCTTTCCTTCCATGTTAGAAAATCCTTGCCAAGCAACATTTATTGCACCAGGAATATGTCCTTTTGCATAATCTTTATCTGATCTAGCATCTAAAATCAAAATATCTTTATTTTTCAAATTCTGTGATAACCATTTTGCATCAGTTATATAGCTACCATCAGCATAAGTCGCTTTTGTCTTTTCAGTTTGAGTAACCGCTGTTGTAGTTTTTTTCTCAGCAGTTTTATTTGTAGTGCAACCCACCAATAATGAACCTACCAGGATTGTTGATACTAATAATGATAAGAATTTTTTTGATCTTTTGTTCATAATTTATTTCCCCCTCTTTTGTTGTCTGGAGTTCAAAACAATTATATATTGTTTTGCTCCTATGTACTATAGGATCCAATTTTGCACAAAATATCAATTGCATAACTTATATTAACTACTGATAATTTATAAAATACTATGGAATTCCCCCGATAATTATATAACAAATGTATATTTTTTAAAAATAGATGCTATCTATAGATAGGTTGTTATCTATAGATAGCATCTATTCTTCTTTTCTATAAAGTCTATCCCTTAAATATATTTTCTTAACCATTCCTTTGTTTCTAAATCGGTAAAGGCCGCATCAACACTATTAAGATAAATTTTTTTATACTCCTCAAAAGTAATGTTAAATTCCCTTAACAATACATTACATTCCACAGTCATATTTGTGTCTGATACAGTTCTATTATCAGTATTAACTGTCACTTTTACCCCATCATTATAAAAATCATAAAAGGGATGATCTTTAAATGAATCAACTGCTTTAGTTTGAATATTACTTGTTGGACACATTTCAAGAGTAATTCCTTTATCTTTTACGATGTTATAGGCTTCAATGCAGTCTTTAATAAATACCCCATGCCCAATTCTTTCTGCCCCTAAAAGTTCCACTGCTTCCATGACATTTTTACCTATTCCTGTTTCTCCTGCATGAATAGTTACTCTATATCCATATTCTCTAGCCAGTTTTATAGGTTCTATGAATTTTTCACAAAAGCCTTCGCCTTCAGATCCACATAAGTCTATTGCAACTACCCCTTTTGAAATATACTTTCTGCCAGCTTCCACAACCTCAAAGGCTCTATCAATAGACATAAATCTCATACATGAAAGTATTACATTTCCTTTTATATCATATTCATCTTCTGCATCTTTAATCCCAGATATTACACTCTCTATTACTTCGCATAGGTTTAATCCCTTTGTTATATGAAGTAGCGGTGCAAATCTAACTTCAATATACTTTACATTTTCTTTTGCAGAATCGCAAAGAAGTTCAAATGTGATTCTTCTTAAACTCTCCTTTGATTGCATTACTAAATTGGGAATTTCAAACCTTTTTAAATACTCGTCAAGAGACTTACATTCTGATGGTGCGGTAACTTCTTTTTTAATATTTTCAATATCATAGTAGGGAATACTTATACCCTCCTTCTTTGCTATATCAATTATTGTTTCAGGTCTTACACTACCATCTAAATGGCAATGCAATTCAATTTTTGGTAAATTTTCAAATTTCATATTGTCCTCCTTTTAAACTCTTTTAGCTTTTACTCTATTTCAAAAAAACAAAAAATCCTGACTACAAAGAAAATACATATACTTGTATCTTCTTCGTAATCAGGAATTATAGGCTCCTGGTAGAAACCCCCAAACCATATTATTGGGGTTATACGAATCTAAATTAACTTTTTAGATTATATTTAATTAAATGATTTGTTAATATATTCCTCTTGAAACTAAAACACGTGTTTTTTATATTTTATCATAAACAGAAAAATAGTCAAGCTATGAATTTGTACTATAAACCTGTTCTATTTATTGAGTATGGCACAAAATAGACTAGCTCCCTGATTAATTAATTGTTCCAAGCTACTTTAATACCTTCTAACAATCAATATAACCATACAAACAAAATATATAGCTAAGGGAGTATATTGCTTTTTATCTGTAGTAATAGTTTTTTCTTCTCTTAGCATATATTTTTCGCCTTCATTGTATTCTAAGTTTTGAGAATACTCCTCTTCTTGACTGTATTCTAATCCTTCTTTTTCTTCTTTATATTCTTTCAATTTTCTTAGGTTTATAAATAGTATTGCACCACCAATCAGAAAAAATATTGAAGCTCTAAGTAGTGCTACGGTAAAGCTAACATTCATTGCATCCGCTGTGGTGGCTGCCTTTGCTGGATCAATGACGCCATTTTCTATTCCAGTGTCCACAAGCTTCATATAACTCATTGCCACTTTACTTATAATAAAGGATATTGCATTATTGGCTGCATGAAGTGTCATACTTCCTAATAATGATCCTGTGTACTCTCTAACCTTTAATAGTATAAATCCCAAAAATAAAACATATATAATTTGCATTACATTTCCATGAAAAGTAGCAAAAATTGCAGTTATTATAAAATACTTCATCTTTTTGTTTATTCCTTCATAAGCGTCTAAAAAAATCCCTCTAAAGAATACTTCCTCAAAAAATGCTGGAACCAAAACTACCACAAGTAACCCTACTAATAGTGAACTACTATTTAGCAAACTAGATATTACCATATTATCTTTTATTACAACCGGGAATAACTTCATGCTTAAAGAATTAATCCCTCCTGCAAAAATGTAGGTACCAATAGAAACAACCATTGTTAACATAACTTGTTTTATAGAGATTTTCTTTATTACCATTACTTTGGTAAATTTTCTTTTAGTAATTCTGCAATATAATAGTGCAATGCCTCCAAGTGTTATAACACTAATGGCTCCAGAAAGCAAAAGTGAAATATCCCCGCTTATAGGCTCATGTAATTTAAATAACTTAATCGCTTTAATAGGTATTTCAATAAATAACAATAATGCTAGTAGCAATAAACTATTAGCTAATAGTATTTTTTTATTTTTCATGAATTTTCTCCTTTAAATATAAATTTAACATCACAAAAACAATAATAGATCAAAGATATCTTATCTTCTAAGTAACACACTCTCTACAAATACAAATTTAACTGCCATAAATGCAATTGCTACAATATATATAATAAGCCAAGCACCTACAATAATCAAATGCTTTATGTTTAATATTACTAAAAGGCTTGTGCCTCTTTTAAATTCTTAGCATCAATGCTTCTAATGTACCTCGATCCTTCTCTGTTACACAAATGTATTCTAAAAATATATATCAGAGAACTCAATGTGAATCTTTTGAATATTATTATCAGCATTCAAACTATTATTAACGTACACTGCTTCACTATCTAATAACTGTTTTATAGGAAGTTCAAAGCTAAATTCACTTCCTACATTAATTTCACTTTCTAAAAATATTTTACCACCGTGCATCTCTACTAAAGCCTTAACTAAAGATAATCCTATACCGCTACCTTCTCTACTTCTGGTCAAGGACTTGTCAACTTGAATAAATCTATCAAAAACGCATTCTTGCTTTTCTTTTGGTATTCCAATTCCTGTATCTTTAACAGAGATAACAATATTATCTTTTCTTTCAAAGATATTTACTGAAATATTCCCCCCTGGATTTGTAAATTTTATAGCATTTGAGATAAGATTTAATATTATTCTTTCTATTTTTTCTTTGTCACAAGCTATTATTTTTTCTTCCATTTCTGTATCGAATAAAAGTGATATCCCATTATTCTCAACATACTCGGCTACAGACAAAGTTATTTCCTCTATAACACTAACAATATTACAATTACTTAAATGAATTTCAAAATATCCTGCATCTATTTTTGTTACATCTATTAAGTTATCAATCAATCTTACTAATCTATAACAATTCTGTTTCATAGTTTTTAAATATCCCTTATTTTTTTCGTCATTTTCATTAAATATTTCCTTGAATTTTAGCTCCATAAGCTGCAACGTTCCTAAAATAACATTTATTGGCGTTCTTAGTTCATGAGATATATTAGCAAAAAAATCCGTCCTAAATTTATCATATTCTATTGCCTGGTTTAGAAGTCTCGTTTTTTCCTTGTTTTCTTTTATTAATTCTTCAGCTTCAATTTGCTTAGTAATATCTCTTGCTGATAAAATCAATCCTATAACTTTATTATTTTCATCTAACAGTGTGTTAAACCAACCATCTACCCAAATAATATGTTTATCTATGTGTATGCATCTAAATTCAAGTTTTTGATTTATAGTCGTATTAATTGATTTTCTAATTTTGCTTAATACATTTTTTTTATCACCTAGGTAAATAAAATCAAAAAGGTTCTTTCCAATTACATTACCTATTTCGTACCCAAGTATATCATTTTTAGTAGGTGTAACATATTTAATTGTTCCATCTACATCTGTCTTTGCAATAATATCCGAGATATTTTCAGTTATCTCTCTTAATAGTTTTTCACTTTCTCTTATTTTTCTCTCCATTTTTTTCCTTTGGCTAATATTACGAGCTACTACTAAAACCGCCGGCTTATGATTATACTTAAAAGCAGATGTACCTATTTCAACATCAATGATAGACCCATCATTAGCAATGAATTTTTCTTCGATAAATGGTGTAATCATTCCACCTTCATATATTATTTTTATTCTATCTTGAGCAATATCAATATAATCAGGATGAACAAAATCCAGAATACTTCTTCCAATCATGTCCTTAGATTTTTTTTTGTCAAATAATTTTTCAGCTGCAAGATTAACTAAGACTATTTTTCCATTACTATGCACACATATAGCATCAGGCGATAATTCAAATAATCTTTTATATCCCTCTTCACTTTCCCTGGATTCACTTTTAACTTCCTGAGCCTCAATAATTTCATCAATATCTATTTGTTGTAATACATTAACATTAATATATTCACTCATCTTAATCTCCCCTCTAAAAATCCATTGAACCTACTTGAGTTTATAACTAAATTAGATTTTCTTAAAATTTTTTCCAAAATATTATATTCTAGAATATATGTCATATTCCTCTTTTTTTGTATTTTTTTATATTTTTTTAAATATTTGTGGTTAATGGAATAATTAGAATAACTGAGGCACTTATGAATGATATAATGTTTATGTTTTAATAGTAAATTTTTTATTATTTATTATCTGGAGATATATTAAGTATTGTAAATATACCTGAAAATAGCTTGCGTGCTGCAGGTACTGCTGTCTGAGCGGCATAATATTTACTGGAGTTTGGTTCTTCTATAGTAACTATCAATGTTACCTTTGGATTATCAGCAGGAGCCATACCTGCAAAGGATGCTATATACTTACCAGACTCGTAGCCTCCCGTGGTACTGTTTACCACATTTGCAGTTCCTGTCTTTCCAGCTATGTGGTAACCTTTCATATAGGTATCCGTTGCGGTTCCTTCCTTTACAACATTTTCCAAATACATTCTTAGTTGTGCTGCTTTTTCACTACTTGTTATAGTCTTTTCACCAAGATTATCATACTTTTTATCCAGAATTTTTTTACCATTTACCATGTGGGATATTTCCTTCATAATATGTGGTCTTATCCAAGTACCCCCATTTGCGACTGCATTGAAAGCAGCAATATACTGCACTTGGCTAACTGCAACACCTTGCCCATAGGACATGGTTGCAAGATCAATAGGTTCAATACTTTTAAAATCCTTTATTAGTCCAGTACTTTCACCTGGCAAATCTATACCAGTTTTCTCTCCAAAGCCAGCCTCCTTTACAAATTTATAAAAATTTTCCTTTCCAATTTTTTGTCCTAGCTTAATAAATCCAACATTATCAGAATTTTTAATTATATCTGAAAAAGTCTCAACTCCATAAGCCTCTTTATTATCATTATACAATGTTGTATTTCCAACCTTAATACTCCCATTACTTACAAAACGGTCCTCGCCTTTAACCGAATTGTTTTCAAGTGCAGCCGCAGCTGTTATAACCTTGAAAATTGATCCTGGCTCAAACACATTACTGATAGCTCTATTCTTCCAGGTTTCTTGTATTTCGGTATCTGTTTTCCCCTCTGTATAAGGCTTATTTAGATTATAAGTCGGTGCACTCGCCATAGCCAAAACTTCCCCATTTTGTGGGTTCATAATTGTTATACTAACAAACTTAGCACTATTTATAGTCAATGTTTCATTAGCCACTTTTTGCGCTAACTCTTGAATTCGTTCATCTATAGTCAACGTTAAATCCTTTCCGTCTATAGGCTCAACCAAGGTTGCTTCTCTGTAGGGCAATTCATTATTATCCCTATCCACTTCAGTCACTTTTACCCCGGGCACACCTGCAAGTTCCTTGTTATAACTCTGTTCTACTCCACCTACCCCATCTCCATCCGAATTGGTATGTCCAATAACATGGGATAAAAAGCTACCATTTGGATACACCCTCTCTACATCTCTTGAAATTATTATCCCCTTATATTTCAATGCTTTAATGGTATCTACCATTTCCTCTTCAACTTTTCTTTTCAACAATACAAATTGAAGTAGCTTTCCCTTACTATCTTTGCTGTTTAATATTTTTTCAACATCGCCACTTTTAATATTCAGTTTCTGTGACAGTTGGTACGCGGCTTGCTTTTCAGGAATTTTTTTACCCCCTAAATACTTTTTAAGTACATTTAAATCAACATCAATCCTATAAATATCGGCACTTGATGCCAATTTCGAACCGTTTTTGCTCAGAATAACTCCCCTTTTGGGGGCTGTTTTTATAGTTTTTGTCCACTGTTTTAATGCCAGCTGTTTATAACTTGTCCCATTAATAATCATTAAATAAACCAATCTACTCACAAGAGCCATAAATACTATAGAAAATATTGTACCTACAACCAAAATCCTTTTTCTTCTCACCTTTTTTCTTTTCAATCCCGTCACCAACCTTTTTTATTTAACTTCTTCTATTTTTCCCTGTGTTTTCTCATATCTATAAGGTACCTATATGTCAGAGTTTATTATAGCATTTATTTGTGAAAATTTTATATATAAATGTTGCCACTCATGTCTTTAAAATACCTATGATGCAAATTGATTTTTATGGAATAATTTTAAGTGTATACTATAATCGCTTTAAAATTTAGTGTAAATTACAATTATTACGAAGCAAATAATAAAAATATTGACGAAATTTTAGTTATATTGTATGATTATGTATAAAATATAATAGGGGGCAACAATAAATATGAATAACTTAAAGGTTAAATCAAAACTTATAATTTTTTCAATGGTATCATTATTACTTATAATCATGATGAGTGGCGTAGGATATTATTATCTTTCAAAGGCAAATAAAGATATGACAACAATGTATACAGACAAATTATTAAGCATTGAATGGTTAAATGAGAACAGAAACCAAGCTAGGGCTATAGAAGCAAATTCATATTACATACTAATTCATACAGAAGATAAAGATAAACAAAATGAAAAATTAAAAGATATTCAAAGTAGGCAAAACATATTTTCAGAAAACTGGAAAAATTTCAAACAAGCCAATACTGATAAATATGAAAAAGATAGAATTGATATTATTGATATCAATAATGATAAATTTATAGAAGGAACATATGAAGCGATCAAACTATCCATTGAAGGGAAACAGAAGGAAGCCATTAATCAATTAAACTCTATTGAAAAAAATAAAGAGCAATTTCAAAATAGCTTAAAAGAAATCGCAGTGTATAATACTAAATTAGCAGAAGATTTAAAAATTCAAAATGATAAAGATTTCAAGGTTTCGCAAAAAGTGTTTTTTGTAATATTTTTAATTGCCTTAGCTGTTGGCTTTGCTTTAACCTTTATTATTTCAAAATCCATTTCAACTCCATTAGTTTTAGCTGTAAATCATTTAAAACTTATAGCTAATGGCGATTTTACAATGGACTCCACTGAAAAATTCAAAAAGAGAAAAGATGAAATAGGAGATATTTCAAATGCAATGGGTGTGATGCAAAATTCATTAAAACTTTTAATTGGCAATGTGCTAGAAGAATCTGATGTTATTAAAACAGTGGTAACCACTATTTCTGAAAATATGAATAATTTAAACATAAATATAGAGGAGGTATCCGCAACTACAGAGGAATTATCTGCTGGAATGGAAGAAACTGCAGCATCAGCACAGGAAATGAATGCAACAGCAGATGAGATAGAAAGAGCAGTTCAGTCTATAGCAGCAAAAGCTCAAGAAGGCGCTACCGAAGCTCAAGAAATAAACAAAAGAGCACTAAATACCAAAGATAATGTGACAAAATCACAAAAAAAGGCATCAGAAATATTCTCTAAGACCAAAGATAAATTGCAAATTGCAATGGAAAATTCAAAAGTAGTAGGACAAATTAATGTATTATCTGATGCAATTATGCAGATATCATCACAAACCAATCTCTTGGCATTAAATGCTGCCATTGAAGCCGCAAGAGCTGGCGAGGCAGGAAAAGGATTTGCTGTGGTTGCAGATGAAATAAGGAAACTTGCAGAACAATCTCAGAATACTGTGATTGAAATACAAAGTATAACTGAAAAAGTTACCGATTCAGTAAATGACTTATCATCTAGCTCCAATGAATTGTTAAATTTTGTATCGAAAGATGTGCATAATGATTATAATACAATGCTAAATGTGGCAGGTGAATATAGTAAGGATGCAGATTTTGTAAATAATCTTGTACTAGAATTCAGCTCCACTTCTGAGGAACTTTTAGCTTCACTTCAAGAGGTAATAAAGACAATAGAGCAGGTATCCATGGCCTCTAATGAAGGAGCAGAAGGAACCACAAATATCGCCCAAAAAGTAGGAGATATTACTGATAAATCAAATAAAATCATTAGAGAAGTAACAAAATCCAAGGAAAGTGTAGAACAATTAACTGAGGAAGTCTCTAAGTTTAAAATTTAATGAAAAATCACCTCAACAGTAGGTTGATCTCTAAAATCTAATTGATAACAAAATTAATAAAAAAAATCCAATGAAATATTATTTTTTTTCATTGGATGATTTAACTGTTTCAACAATAAATTGGCGGGCTTTTTCCAAAATTTCCTTACTACTTTTATAAGATAATAGTTGTTTTGTTTGCTGAAAGCTTGACCACTTATAATCCGCTACTTCTTCTACTTGGATATGGACAATCTGACTTTGGACCTGAGCTAAAAAATATACAACTTCTTTCCTAGTCTCTTGTTTTATTAAATAGTCTACAGATTCTCTAAATCCATTAATTATAGTAACCAAAAGTCCAGTCTCTTCAGAAACCTCTCTTACTGCCGTTTCTTCTTCACATTCATTTTCTTCCATATGTCCCTTAGGAAAACCCCAGTGTCCATCATTTCTATGACTAATTGTTAAAAACTCTAAATTTTCATCTATGATTCTATAAATTACAGCGCCACAAGACTTCTCAAAATCCATAATACCCCTCCACACATTTTTTCTTGATTTTTATCTCTTTATTAATAGTCAGCTTACATTAATGATAATCTTCAAAAACATATTAATATATATATACATATATTAATACTTTTATAATCATTTGTATACTTTATATATAATCCACATCTATATCTTTTAAAATCTTAGTATCTTCTCATTAATATTTTTATGGTACAATATAGAATATACTAACACACTCACATTTTAAAAGTGAGAGCTTCTTCTGCATTCCCCACTAAGGGGATTAAAACATTTGCACATATTACAGACTTGATTTCTTATAAAGTCTTAAAATTCCCCATAGATTAAAAACATATCATGTATTTTATGCCAGCATAGTTACTATTCAACATAGATATTAAAAGGAGATGCTTAACTTTGGAAAAGTTATATTATGAAAATACATATCAAACAGAATTTACAGCTGAAGTAATAAATGTAATAGAAAAAGAAAAAGAGTATCATATTGAACTAGACAAAACCTGTTTTTACCCTGAAAGCGGTGGCCAGCCCTGTGATACTGGAAATATAAATGGTACTGCAGTAACCTATGTTTATGAAAAAGATGAAAAAATATATCATGTAGTTGCAATTAAACCACTGAAAATTCACAAGGTTAAATGTAGTATAGACTTCCATAGAAGATACGACTATATGCAACAACACCTAGGTCAGCATATCCTTTCTGCTTGTCTTGCTGATTTATTTAATGCCTCTACCATTGGTTTTCACCTTGGAAGGGATTCTACAACAATCGATATTGATAAAATCATTATAGGTGATGAAATTAAAGCCTCCGAAGCAAAGGCTAATAAAATAGTTTTAGACAATATTTCCATAGAAGTACTGTATCCAAGCAATTCTGAATTAAAAAAATTAACAATAAAGAAAATCCCAGTAAAAGCTGGCGAAAAAATTAGAATAGTTAAGATAGGCGATATTGATGTAAATCCTTGCTGTGGAATACATCCTAGTTCAACTATTGAGGTACAATTAATTAAGGTTATAAAATTCGAAAAATACAAGAATGGTATGAGAATTGAATTTTTATGTGGTTCAAGAGCAGTTTCTGATTATATTTCAAAACATGAGGCCATAGATAAAATGTCTAAACTTTTATCCTGCAATAGTTCTACTCTCTTATCCGAAGTAGATAGGCTCTCTTATGAACTTAATAAGGCCCTTAGTGAAAAAAGTACATTAAAAGCAATAGTTGCACAATATGAAGTTCAAAATATGTTAGAATCCGCTACAAAAATAGAAGATATTAAGGTGCTTAAATGCATTTATGATAATGGTGATTTAAAATACACTAATACCTTAGCAACAAAATTAGTATCCTCACCAAAGGTTGTAGTTTTATTTGGAGTAAAATCTGTTGATAAAGCAAATCTTTTATTTATGTGTTCAAAGGATTTAAATATGATTAGCATGAACGCCCTTCTTAAGGATGCCATAACCCTTATAGATGGTAAAGGCGGTGGAAGTGACCTTTCTGCGCAAGGTGGAGGAAAAAATAATAATAATTTAGATTCTGCGCTAGATTATGCCTTAAGTAAGGTTAAAGATCATATAACCTTGAGTTCTAAAGTTTAAAACATTTACTCCGTGGATTTCAGTAATAAGTCAAAATGCTAATGTATTTTGACTTATTATTATTAACCCATGTAATTTCCAGACCTATTTATATAAAATTTTCGGTATTTTAGGTGCTCTAAGTCTGTGTGCATAATGCATGTCTGAACCTAATAATGGCCTTGCATAATTTAAAAATGCCTCAGTTACATTATTGCATGCACTATTAATAAAAGCATCAGGCATTACCTTCGTTTTTCCTGCTACTGCATCTAATTGCGTAAGTCTATAATCCACAGAATAATGGCCCGTCCTATGTATAGTAATAGATCCATCCACATTATCCCACAATGCAAACTGTGCAGCTTTTTCTCCTACTTCGCGAGCTTCATTTCTATCTACATCTGACACGCACCCCATAAAGCATCTTTGTGGATATCCCAAGGTATCGGATCTAACTCTTTTAATATTTAAATTATCTCTGATATATTTACATAAAAGATCCCCTAAGGCTCCTGTTCCTGATAGTTGTACATTTCCATGAGCATCTTTTTCTACTTTCTCCATGAGGCTTGTAATGATTGGCACTCCCTTTTCATCTTGAATACCTTCTGATACAGCTATTACACATCTTCCATGTTTATCATAAACATTTTTTACATCAACCAAAAATTGCTCAATGCTAAAGACCCTTTCTGGCAAATATACTAAATGTGGACCATCATCTTCGTACTTTTTAGCTAGGGCTGATGCAGCTGCTAAAAATCCTGCATGACGCCCCATTACTACCCCTATATAGATGCCTGGCAATGCTCTATTATCAAGGTTGGATCCAATAAAAGCATTGGTTATATATTTAGCTGCAGATCCGTATCCAGGAGTATGATCGTTAATCATAAGGTCATTGTCTATAGTTTTTGGAATATGAATTGCTCTTAGTTCATAATTTGAAATTTTAGCCTGTTGATTTACTATTCTAACAGTGTCTGCTGAATCATTTCCCCCAATATAAAAGAAATATCTTATGTCATGGGCTTTAAGCACAGTGAATATCTCCTTACAATATTTTTCATCCGGCTTGTCTCTTGTAGATAAAAGTGCGGAGGAGGGAGTCATCGCAACCTGCTCTAGATTATGAGTTGTTTCACGAGTTAAATCGTAAAAATTCTCATTAACTATTCCATTTACTCCACTTATAGCACCATAGACTTTTGTTACCTGCGCAAATTTTCTTGCCTCTAGCACTGCACCAACTAGGGATTGATTAATAACAGCGGTTGGACCTCCACCCTGTGCAATTAAAACCTTACCTGGAAATATCATATTGAACACTCCTTATAATTTTGTCATTTCTTTACGCTATATGCATTACTAAATCATAAAAACATTATAAAAAGCCCAATGTGATTATTCATCATACTGGGCTAACTTACTTTAGTGTTTTTAGACTTCTTATAAATAAAGCAGTAATAATCAAATTAATTTCTAAATAGATTATAATTTGTTTTTACATATATTACAACAACTATTTTGAATTTTCAAAATCTTCGCTTTTATGCTCTAAATAAATCCCCTAATTTTTCCGCTGCTATCTTTACAGATTTTTTGGAAAGTATAGCTGAAACTACTGCTATACCATCAATATTTGCTGGCTTTAATAATGATACATTTTTTTCACTAATTCCACCTATAGCAACTACAGGAATAGAAATACCTTCCTTTATTTCTTTTAAGCAGGCCACAGAAACTGCACTTGCATCATCTTTAGTAGTTGTAGGGAACATAGCCCCCACCCCTACATAATCTGCACCTTCTCTTTCGGCCTTTTTAGCTTGCTTAAGAGTTGAGGTAGAAACACCTATTATTTTATTATTGCCTAATATATTCCTTGCAATGTCTGCTGGCATATCACTTTGGCCCAAGTGAACTCCTGCAGCATCTACAGCTCGTGCAATATCAATTCTATCATTAATTATTAGTGGAACTTTGTATTTATCTGTAATAGACTTTATTTTTACTGCAATGTTGTAAAATTCTAAAGTGCCCACCTTCTTTTCTCTAATCTGGACTAATGTGACTCCGCCTTTTATGGCCTCCTCAACATCAGTATATATATCTGTATTTACGAGCACATCCCTATCTGTAACAAGATAAAGGCTATAATCTATATTACTTCTCATTTATTTTGCTCCTTTCTATTATTTCAATTTGAGATAAGTTATAAATAGCATCTAGTATTTTTACTTTTAAAGTTCCTGTGCCGCCATTGTTTTTATCTAAACCTTCATAAGCTATTTCTCCTGCAATACCCATAGAAACGATTCCTGATAAAGCTGCTAGAAGATTGTTATCTCCTGCGCCTAAATAACAACCAATAAGTGAAGTACACATACATCCCGTTCCCGTAACCTTAGCCATTATCTTATGTCCATTTGATGCGGTGTAAAGAGTTTTACCATCTGTTATTATGTCTATCACTCCAGTTATAGCTACCACTGTATTTAATTCACTCGCAAGTGCTCTTGCCATTTCTTTTTCTTCTATAAGCTCATTGCCATTTCCAGAAACACTTTCTGAAGAGTCTACGCCTTTTGTTTTAGAATTAACACCATAGATTGTTTTTATTTCAGATAAATTTCCTCTAATAACTGCTAATTTCACTTCGCTAATGATTCTCTTAGCAGTATCTGTTCTATAAACTGTTGCCCCTGCTCCAACAGGATCTAGGATAACGGGAATATTTAACTCATTTGCTCTTTTTCCGGCCTTAATCATAGACTGTACACTTGTAGAGTTTAAGGTTCCTATATTTATAACAAGTGAAGAGGAAAGGGATACCATATCAGAGACCTCATTAATATCCTCCGCCATAACTGGTGACCCACCAATAGCTAGGGTAATATTAGCACAATCATTAACCGTAACATAATTTGTTATATGATGTACCAAGGGATTTTTTTCTTTTATACTATTTAATAATTCTATGATTTTTTTATTAATTTCCATTTATACGTCCACCTCCAAGTTATTGCATATATAAATCCTGTAATAATCATAACTGGTACTGTAGCTCCCAGTAGCAAATCAAGTTTTATAAATCTATAATAAAGTACTATTCCTATAATCCATACAATGATAGCTCCCCAATTGATAAGGACACTATCTTGTAGCTTTGTATTTTTCTTTATTATAAAATAGTCAGTAATTAAAATCGCAAATAAGGGTGCGAATACTGACCCTATAGCATATAAAAAGCTTTGATAATTTTCTATAGGAAGTATTACAGCCACTAAGGTACCAATAATAGCCATAACAATACCAACTTTTTTTTCACTGAGCTTTGGCATAATATTTAAAAAAGAAACTCCTGCTGAATACACATCTAAAAATGTAGTGGTTACTGTGGAAAGTACCACTATTCCTAAAGCAGTAATTCCTAAATTTGCAGCAAGCATAATAGCTGAAGGGTCTGAATTATTTGAAACTATAGCAGCTCCTAGGCCTATAATAAACATCCATGAACTTCCTAAAAAATAGCCTATAAAACTTCCACAGGCTCCTCCCTTTTCACTTTTTGCAAATCTAGTGTAGTCTGCAATTAAAGGTAACCAAGAAAGTGGCATAATTATACTGAGTTCCAATGCTCCACCAAAGGATATCCCTGAACTACTCGCCTTTGCAAGTAACGTTTTATCCCTTAAAATAATTGATCCTAGAACCAAGGTAAGTATAAAAAGCAAAAATACGGCTGTAATATTTAATTTTTTCATACCTGCATTACCAAAACTAAGCCACAATATTGTAAGTATTCCAATAAGCACTATGCATACTAAAACATTATTGAAGCTCCATAAACTTTGTGTTATTAAGTTTACAGAACTGGCTGCTACCTTTATCATAACTGCCGTCCAACCAATTAACTGAAGTATATTTAAAATAGAAAATAAATATGTACCATATACTCCAAAAGAAATACCGGTAGAAGTTATGGCTGGCACTTTTTCTCTAGTACCGATTATACCACCTAGCATCAATATTCCTGTGCCAATCAAGTGTCCTAGTAAAATTACTACCACTCCTATTTTAAATCCTAAGGGTGCAATGAATCCTCCCGTAAGAATTTCAGCAACAGAAACTGCAGCTCCAAACCATAAAAATAAAAAGGTCCAAAATCCTAGTTTTTCACTATCTTTAATCATTTGCTATACCTGCTTTCTTATATAATTCATAAAAGTGATTAGTAGGTCCAACTCCATGTCCAATATCTAAGGAATGCTTTATAGCAGTAGTTATGTATTCTTTTGAATTTTTTATTGCGTCTTTCATACTAAAACCCAACGCTAAATTTGCAGCTATAGCAGAAGACAGCGTACATCCCGTTCCATGAGTGTTTTTTGTAGGGATTCTTTCGGATTTAAAATGTGTAATTTCCTTCCCATCATAAAATACATCTATGGCATCTCCCTCTATATGCCCTCCCTTTAAAAGCACACTTTTACAGCCTAACTTGTATATTTCTTTTGCTGCCCTTTCCATATCTTCCACTGTTTCAATACTTGTAATCTCTGAATGTACTTCGCCAAGAATTTCCACGACCTCTGGAACATTAGGGGTTATAAGTGATGCTAATGGAATTAAATTCTTAATAAGTGCGGTTTTTGACTCTGGCTTTAATAGTGAATAACCACTTTTTGAAATCATTACAGGATCCAGTACTATGTTTTTAGGTTTGTACTGTTGTAATTTTTCACTTATGGCATCAATAGTTGAAATCACAGACACCATACCAATTTTAACTGCATCTACAACTATATCTGTAAAAATCGCGTCAATTTGTGCCACAATAATTTCTTTTTCTAAATCTTGCACGGCAAAAACCCCCATGGTATTCTGCGCTGTTATGGCTGTAATAACGCTCATTCCATACACCCCATTTGCACTAAAACTCTTTAAATCCGCTTGCACTCCTGCTCCTCCACAACTGTCAGAACCTGCTATAGTCAAAACTTTTTTCATTTCAATTTCCTCCTATTTGTTATACATTTTAAACATTTTTATTTAAATTAATTATTTTTACTCACAACAAAAAAACACAAACCCATAGGATTTGTGTTTAAATTACCATGCTATATAAAAATATATACATATATAATACACCATTAAACAACTTCCTACGCTGGCATTATCCAGTTCAGGTTATTAGGGTCAAAGAATTACAGTTCTTGATCTCAGTTGGCTTATCCAACTCCCCTGTGCTTGGTTATTCACTTTTATAAACTGTTACATCTGAAATAAAATAACTAATCATAAGTCTAGTGATTTTCTTTCATCGCCTAATAATAACATAACAAATTATTATAAACAAATTATTATTTTTGATAATTTCATATGAAAATTAAAAAATTACATAAACATAGTAATTTTTCCATCTATATTCTATAAGAAAATGGTTAAACTATATAAGCACTGAATATGTACAGTGTAATTTTTATATTGGAAGGAGAATGTTTATGAATAATAATTTAGAAGAAACAAAAAAATTAAATAGCCAATCAGTAGCAAATAAAGGTAATAGCGGTGCTTCTGCTATGAATAGTATGAATATGAGCTCTGATCCTGCTAGTTTAGAAGAAACAAAACAATTAAATAATCAATCAGCTTCTAGTTCAGGTACTACAGGTGCTTCAAATGCTATGAGTAGTATGTCTAACATGGATAATATGAGTAGTAGCACTAATGCTACTACTCTAGAAGAAACAAAACAATTAAATAACCAATCAGCTTCTAATTCAGGTAATAGTGCTAGTATGAATAGCATGGCTAACATGGATAATATGAGTAGTAGCACTAATAGTACTACATTAGAAGAGACAAAAAAATTAAATAATCAATCAGAAGCAAATAAAGGTACTAGTAAATAAAAAAAAATTAAGGTGGGATTATCCTGCCTTAATTCTTTTTAAATCTTAAACCATATTGAATGATATGCCTAGTAGCTTATTACTACAAAAAAATCCAGCTGAATTTCAAAAATCTATTGCATTTCATGTAAAATTATCATACTATATAATAAATAAAAGATGAAAGGATGATTTAAATGAAAAAATCTAAAAAGCAATTAATTCAAGGTATGTCCTTCACAATTGACATGAACAAACTGAATTTAAATAGAAGAAAATTTAATTCCAGTGAAATTGGAAGAGGCACAGGAATTCAAAAGATCAAAAAAGGAAAAGGTTCTTATACCCGCAAGAATGTCAAAGTCGATGACAGTTCTTGTGGGTATTTTTTATTCCAACCTATTCAAGTTTTATACCTGATCTCTTAACAGCTATATGCCATCCATGAAGTAATTCTTTTCTTTTTTCCTCTGTCATAGATGGTTTAAAACTTCTTGAAATTGCCCAATGCTTTGCTACTTCTTCTTTACTCTTCCAATATCCTACTGCAAGTCCTGCAAGATAAGCCGCACCTAGCGCAGTAGTTTCAGTAACTACTGGTCTGTCTACTTGAACGTTTAAAATATCAGATTGAAACTGCATTAAGAAATTATTTGAGCAAGCTCCTCCATCTACTTTAAGTTCTGTAAGTGTAATTCCAGAATCTTCTTGCATTGCTTTTAAAACATCATGTGTTTGGTAAGCAAGTGCTTCCAGAGTCGCTCTTATCAAATGTTCTTTCTTAGCTCCTCTTGTAAGCCCTACTATTGTCCCCCTTGCATACGGATCCCAATAAGGTGCTCCCAGCCCCACAAAAGCAGGAACCACATATACTCCATTTGTGTCTTCTACTGCATTTGCATATTCCTCACAATCAGCAGCATTGTCAATCATACGAAGCTCGTCTCTTAACCATTGTATAGCAGCTCCAGCTATAAATACACTACCCTCAAGTGCATACTCAACTTTGCCATCTATTCCCCAAGCAATGGTAGTAAGTAATCCTTGTGTGGATTCAATTGCCTTTTCTCCTGTATTCATAAGCATGAAGCATCCTGTACCATATGTGTTTTTAGCTGTTCCTGGTGCGTAACAAGTTTGTCCAAACAAGGCTGCTTGTTGATCTCCAGCAGCGCCTGCAATAGGGATTTCTCCTCCAAACAAGGAAGCATCTGTATATCCATAAACACAACTTGAAGGTTTAACCTCTGGTAGCATTGATTTTGGTATATTCAATGTTTCCAAAATTTCTTCATCCCATGCAAGTTTATGAATATTGAATAGTAATGTTCTTGAAGCATTTGAATAGTCTGTTACATAGGTTTTTCCTTTTGTTAAATTCCAAATTAACCATGTATCTATGTTACCAAATAATAAATTGCCTTGTTCTGCTTTTTCCCTAGCTCCTTCTACATTGTCTAATATCCATTTTATTTTTGTTCCAGAAAAATAAGCATCCAAAATCAATCCAGTTTTAGCTCTAATTACTTTATCAAAGCCTTTTTCTGTTAGTTCATCACAAGTTTCAGCCGTCCTTCTACATTGCCATACAATTGCATTATATACTGGAACTCCAGTTCGCCTGTCCCAAACCACAGTGGTTTCTCTTTGATTTGTAATACCTATTGCTGCTATATCAGACGCCGTAGCATTAACCTTAGCCATTGCTTCTGTTGCAACACTAATTTGACTCCCCCAAATTTCCATTGGATCATGTTCTACCCAGGCTTCTTTTGGAAAAATCTGAGTAAACTCTTTTTGTGCGGAAGTTACAATAAGTCCCTTCTTATCGAATAGAATACACCTTGAACTTGTTGTCCCTTGATCTAACGCCATTATATATTTAGCCATTGTGAAAAACTCCTTTTTTTAAATAGTCATATTAACCGTTTACAATTTAATACATAAAAAAACCGCATCAAAATAAAGCATAACACTTTATAATAACGCGGCTCATATTCTTTGCCATTTATTATTTATTAATATAATAAGTATAACTGATTATTAGATTTTTTGCAATGTAAATGGTTTCCTTTGCTATTGTTGTTATCAACAGTACTATAGTCTTTATTTTAATTTCATTATAAATGGGCAAAAAAATAGAAGCTAATTTCCCATATATTAATCCCGATGGGCTTAGCTTCTATTTCCTAATAAATTGTTCTTTCAATAATTCTCTCCTAACTAATTTCCCGCTCATAAATAATAATGATTCTAATATTGTTGCTATTAAACTCTTAAGGTTTAATTTGTTACGGGTAACTTTAAATTATTTTTTATTGATATTTAGCAATGGATTAAAGTATCTTTTATAGGCCTAATCGATATTTTTTCCACTACCTATGAATTAAGTTGCTTGTCCATGCTGATTCAAAAGTTTTAAAATATTTTTCTAAATATGCAAACCAGTTTAAATTGTTTTTTTTGGTGTAACCACCCCACTTTCAATTATAATAAATAGTTTTTTAATATTATTAATTTTTGGGCCACACCCTTTCTTTTTTAAGATTTTTTTTATTGTTTTTTAATATTTTGCCTTACACTCTGAATTGAAAGCTTTCTTCTTTGTGTAACTTTAGTATACTTCCCTTGCAGAACTTTGTCAATAGTTATTACTAAGTAACATTATGAATAATTGGTGAATTATTCTGACAATTATTAGGTTTTATTTTTCATTAATAATGTTAACATAGGCTGTAACATTATTATATAATAAGTTAGCCCAAAATAAATTTCCACCTATATTCTATAATAGAATGGATAAACTATAAAATATATTGAATATAAATTCAGTATAATTAATATATTCGAAGGGAGAATACTTATGAACAAGAACGATAATTTAGAACAAATAAAAAAAGCAAACAAACAATTGAGTGACAATAAAGATTCAAAATCCTACTCAAATGCAGGTTTAAATAGCAGCACTAGTGATGCTATTCCAAAAGATACAAGTAGATTAAACATTCAATCAACTGGTAATGATTTCTATACCGGTATTTCAAATGATGATATGTCAAGCATGTCTAATATCAATAACACTAATGGTGATGCTATGCCACAAGTTTCAGCAGTAAATAAAGATACTACTAAAAAATAATTTTAAGGCAGGATTATCCTGCCTTATTTTTTAAAGTAATATAAAAAAAAGGAATTCCCCCTTATATTCAGGAGTAAATTTTTTATTCTAAAATACCATCTTTTGAATTTGCGTTAAATTTAAAAGAAAGTATCAATGAAACTACAGCAATTATGATAAATGCTATAAATACTACATGAAGCCCTGAATTTAAAGATAATTTTATTTGCTTCAAACTTACTCCACTGTTCAAAGCTGACTCAGAATATAAATTGTTTGGTTGAATCCCGCTTATTCCTAAATTATTAAAATATCTAACTATGTTATTATTTAATATGATTCCAAAAATACTTACGCCTATAGTTTGACCTAATGTACATACTAGTGCATTTACTGCTGTGGCAGCGCCTCTTTTGCTATATCCTACAGACTCTTGCGCCATTATTGTTAATGTTGTAAAAGCTCCTCCAAAACCAAAGCCCATGATAAACCCATAAACTATAACTGATATTAATGGAGACTTAGTATTTAAAGTAGTTAAAAATCCACAACTAATAATCAAAATTAAAGTGGATATACCAATGACCATTCTTTCACCATATTTAGGGATAGCTTTAGACAAAATAAATGAAGATAATAGCCATGAAATAGACATAGGTGCCATAGAAACTCCAGAAGCTGTAGCCCCAAAACCTAAAACATTCTGCATATATATAGGTAAGTAAACCTCTACTCCTATTAAAATTCCTGCGGTTAAAAAGCATATTATATTCACAATACTACTAGTTTTTGTGAAAATTTCAAAAGGTATAATAGGCTCCTCCGCCCTTTTTTCCACATAATAAAATATAATGAGTAATGCAATTGTAACTATTAAAGATATTATAATATTATTTTTTCTACCGGATAAACTTCCCAATAAAAACGTTAGAATTGCAAGGGAGAATAATAAAGTACCTGCATAATCTATTTTATGTTTCTTCCTCTCAAAAGTTTCAATTAGGTTTTTTTGTAAAAGTACTATTGATATTATTCCAAAAGGTAGGTTTATAAAGAAAATCCAATTCCATGAAAGATTTTCTATTAAAAAACCACCTAAAAAGGGCCCAGTTAAACTAGCTATTCCCCATGCTGTACTTAACCAGCCTTGAACCTTTGGTTTTTCTTCAGAAGTAAAAACATCACCCGCTATGGTATGAGTAACTGTAAATATTGCTCCCGCGCCCAATCCTTGAACTGCACGAAATGCTATAAGCTGATACATGCTTTGTGATATTCCACAAAGACAACTCCCCAGTAAAAAAATTATTATTCCAATTGAAAGAATGTTTTTCCTCCCATATAAATCAGATAATTTTCCATATATAGGTGTTGAAATAGCTGATGTCAATAGATAAGCAGCAAAAACCCAACTTATAAGCTCAAACCCATTTAATTCTTTAACTATAGTTGGTATGGCAGTAGTTATTACTGTCCCCTCTACAGCGGCGAGAAACATTGACACCATTAATGCAATGACTATACTCGTTTTTTTCGATTCCATCCTTTATGTCACTTCCCTTATTATGATTAATGCCTATATTCAATGTAAACAAAAAATAAACGACAAATACTATTCTATCATTAATCCATAAAATTTGCACAGTAAATTAAAAACGCACTTAAATAAATTTAAGTGCGTTAATCTATTGAAATTAATAATTGTTTTATTTCATATTGTAAATTTACCAACTATTTTATCTAATACAACTGCTAATTCTTTTAATTCTTCTACGGTTTCCGATACATTTTTAATTGCAGCTTCTTGCTCTTCCATGGTTGCTGCCACTTCCTCCGTAGATGCTGCAGCTTGCTCCGTTATTGCGGATATACCTTGAATAGCGTCGACTATATCATCTTTTCCACTATCTACTGTATTCATACTAGACGCAATGCACTGTATTTTTGATTTAATATTATATATTCCTTCTCCAATAACATCAAAAGCTTCTATGGATGTTATCATTACACTACTTGCTTGTTTAACAGTATTTTTAGCTTCATCCATATTGTTTTTTCCTAAACTTATTTCGCCTTGAATTTGCTTTACTATTTCATCTATTTCTTGTGTAGATGTAGCTGTTTTTTCTGCAAGCTTTCTAATTTCCTCTGCTACCACTGCAAACCCTTTCCCACTCTCACCTGCTCTTGCTGCTTCAATTGCAGCATTTAAAGCTAATAGATTTGTCTGACTTGCAATCGATTGAATAGTACTTATAATTTCCCCTATTAAGCTTGATTTATTTGATAATTCATCTATATTATCAGCAACTTTTTCAGTAGCATGTACATTTAGTTCGAGTTTTACATTAAGTTCCTTAATCGCTTTACTTCCCTTATCTTGCATTTTTTCCATTTCTATTGAATATTCTTTAAGACTATTACTACTTACCACAACTTCTTCTATCTCACCTGCAAGTATGCTCAGTTTATATGAACCATCTTGTGCCTCTTTTGCTTGTTCAACTGATCCTTTAGCTAATTCTTCAACAGTTTGCGCCACAACAGTAATAGAAACTGATGTTTCCTCCGCATTAGCTGAAATAGTATTTGAATATTGTAATAAACCAGCAGAATCCTTCTTTAATTCGTAAACAACCTTTATTAATTCTTCCCTTAGTTCTATTAAACCCTTTCCCATAACACCTATTTCATCTTTGCTTAAGAGCATTTGGTTAATGTTCTTATCATTATAAGTTAAGTCTAGCTTAGCTAATTTACCTATAAACCCTGTTGCAACTTCTATAGGTCTTGATATTCTTCTGCCAATAAATAATGCAATAATTATTGAACCAATAATTCCTAGCGCTATAATTAAAACAATAATATATCTTAAATTATTTAAATTTTTCAAGACTTCTGAGCTAGGAACTTTTACACCCATAATTTGACCATTATTCAAAGTGTAATAACCCATCATCTGGGTGCGTCCTTCGAACTTTGTCTCTAGTACCATTGTTTTTTTATTTTTTAATTCATCAGTTATAAATTTATATTTCCCATTTTCTAATGTATCTAATTTATCAGTATTTTTTTTGCTACTACCAACTATAAAGCTATAATCCTTATCTAGCAAAAATGCAGAACCAGTATCATATATCTTTGTGCTTAAAATCATCTTTTTTAGACTTTCAAAGGAAATATCCATACCTGCAACTCCAACTAACTCATTATTAGCATAAACTGGCATAGTATAGGATACCATATTTATTTTACTATCTTTGTCTATGTAAGGATTTAACCACATCCCTATCTTACTACTAATTATAGCTGCATTACCTTCTTCAAATCGGCCTACTTTTAACATGTCATTAGTCACTGCGCTTTGTTTTTTTCCTTCGTCATATAAGTAATTCACACAGTAAGATTCACTACTACCAGTAAATTTAGGATTAAAAATCATATATAACCCTATAAGACCATTATTACTATCCCCTAAAGTCTTCATTAGTGAACCCAGCTGTTTTTCGTATACACTTATATATTTAGGGTCTTTAAACTTAGAAGCTTCTATTGTCCCCAAAACTAGTCCAGATAACTCCTTTACTGTGTTTTCAACCTTCGTAGTCTGTATTGTATATTCATTTCCTCTACTAGAAGCTATATTTAATAATTTATCTGTGGCTTCCTGCTTAATTATACTTGTGGATTTCAAAATACTTGTAATTCCCACCATTGCTGATACTAAAATTGAACAACTTACTATAGCAATAATTATTTTAGTGCTAATCTTATTTTTCAAAATAATCCCCCCTTGTATATTTGTAAATTATTATAAATTGTTTCATTATTGTTACAAAACATTTTAATAAAATACAATCCCAAATTATATTATCGACTGCTTTTGTGAATTGTTTATAGGTAAAATGGATTTTCACTGTATATTTGAATAATATTGTATATAAAATAAGCTTTTCCCTGATTAATCTATCATAAATCAACAAAAAAATAAGAATGTTGATGAAAACTCAGTTCTCATCAACATTCTTATATACCCTATACTATATAATTCTTATTTTCTTAAGCTTCAACTACAGGTTCAGCAGCAACTACTGTTTCATCAGTAGTTTCTTCTTCAACTTGTTCTTTTCTTGCTACTATAGCTGCGTAAATTTGATCTTCTTCATCAGTAACTTTTATTTTCGCATCTAAATCAAAGTCTTTTATTGTAATTGTATCTCCAAGTTTTTTACCTGATACATCAACGCTTACTCCATCAGGCATTAAAGCCATGTTTCCAAAAACATCTATTTCAGATTTATGAATGTTTAACTCAAGTAAATTGTCTATAAGATTAGCTTCTCCCTTGAAAGATAAAGGTAATTGTAATTTTATTTCATGATCTAGAGAAACAACTTGAATATCTACATGGTTAATTATTGCTGTTACAGGATGTCTTTGGATTTCTTTTATAAATCCAAATTTCTTATCCTCTCCGTATTTAACCCATACTTTCGCATTAGAACCGTGTTTTCCAAGAATCTTTTTTAATGGCATTAATTCAATTTTTACAGATATTGCTTCTTCGATGTTATCACCATAAATTACACCTGCAATAAAACCGTCTTCTTTAAATTTTTTATTTCCTGGAATTCTTTCAAATGCATCTAAAATAACTTTTTCCATAATAATAATACACTCCTCTTGGCTTATAAAGCCATTCTTTGGCTTATATAGCCTTTTGCTTATTCTTTTGCATACATATGTTACCGATAATAATTTTTATATTATATTATTTTATTTTTATAATCAAATAAAAAAAACCAGCGTCATTACTCAAAAGGTAACATTAGTAATTAAAACATATTTACATTATAGCACATAATAGCAAAGAGAAGTTATTCATTATTTTATCATTTTGGTAAAAACTTTTAATTTTTGCTAATAAAACTCTTCAATTATTTTTTACAAACTGCTATACTTATATTTATAGATATTGATTGGAGGAATTATATTGATTCGGTATAAAAAGATACCCTACATACAGCTTATCCCTATTATTATAATCACTTTTCTTCTTTTTAGAATAATAAGTAACATTGAAAATATAGGTTCAATGTTTCAAAAAATAAATTCACTACTTAGTTATTTTATTTGGGGTTTTGTTATAGCTTATTTACTTAATCCACTTATGGTATACATTGAAAAAGAAACTAAAATAAAAAGATTTTATAGCATAAGTATAATTTATACAATATTTATAGGTATAATGTTATTAACAATATTATTGCTTGCTCCTAATGTTATTAAAAGTGTTGTTGATTTATTTAATAATATTCCTCAATTAGCAGATAAGTCAATTAAAGGGTCTACTGATTTTATAGTTGAAAATAAACTATTAAACAAACTTAATCTTACATCTTACTTGAAAAATTACCTTACTACTTTTAATAAAGATATATCAGCATATTTCACCCCAGGTTTACAGCTTCTAATTGATAACTTAAAAGGTTTAAGTTCTTTTTTTATGAAGTTAATGTCTGGCATAGTAATTTCAGTTTATTATTTAATTGATAAAGAATCCATTATTTTTAATATTAAAAAATTCATTTATTCTTTTTTAAATGAATCCCATGCTCTTAAAGTAGTTGATTTCGGGAAAATAGCTAATACTATTTTCAAAAAATATTTTGTCGGAAAAATAATTGACTCTATTATTTTTGGTGCTATTACTTTTATAGGATTTATGATATTAAAAATACCTTATGCGTTGCCTTTTAGTTTAGTAATAGCAGTAACAAATATGATACCTTATTTTGGAAATATCATAGGAATGATACCTGCTGTTACAATAACACTATTCTTTAGTCCAATAAAATCTTTAGAGCTAATATTATTTGTTGTAACTTTAAGTAATATCGATGGATGGTTTATATCTCCAAAAATTATTGGAGATAAGGTAGGTCTTAGTCCACTACTTATAATACTAGGGATTGTTCTCGGAGGAGGGCTTTTCGGAATTACAGGAATGCTACTTGGCGTCCCAACTATAGCTTTAATAAATATATTATTGGGAGATTTTATGAATAAAAGAACTGAGAACAAGCAAATTTTATAACTATGTATTCCATAAAAAAAAGTACGAATAAAAATATTTCGTACTTTTTTTTGCTTACTCTTCTATATAAGTAATATTACCATCAAAAATATATGTCAAAGAAGTTTTTGTACCTTCTAGTACATACATCATTTTTTCAATAACAACTTGCTCTTCTTTATTGGTGGTTATTGAAAGCTTATCCTCTTCATTAACCTCAGACTTTAAACCAAATTCATATATAAAATCATTTATGAGTCTTATCCACTCAGCTGTGTCATTAGACCCTAATTTTTGATTTTTTGCGAAATTTTTTAGTGTTTTGTCTAATTGCTTTTTTGAATACATCAATATATTTCCCATTGTTTTGCCTCCTAATTCTAGCCTTATTAAAGTATACCACAAAATTTGAACTCATATCAAAGTTTATAGTTACTAGTAAAGAGGGATTATAATGTATTCACCATAAAATACTAATAATTATATATATTATAAAACAACCTTGCAATTTCATCAATTACAATTGGCGGTCCCATTTAACCACTATTTATAACTGAGCACTTATCGATCACCTAGCCTAGCATTTTCTTTCTTAGTTCATCAACGTTTTTGTCTTTTTTATTATTTTGGAGCATCATATATAAATAGACTGGTATACCTACTAACATAAGTATAAACCCATACATTACAACCTGTGCACCTGTTCCGTAAATTGCATATATAGAATATGCAAAAGCCAGCAATGCTACAAATGAATTCTTTAAGAAATTAAAAACATTAAAATCTGGTGAATGTTTCTTTAAAAGCACTATATCTGCTGCTGCACAAAAAGAATAAGCAGGCAAGAATGCCAAGGTAGCAAGTAATATCATAAAATTAAATGCTGCATTTAATGACCCCACATAATTTAATATAAGAAGTATATTAGCCGCAACACCACTTATTACAAGTGAAGCAACAGGAGTCTTATATTTGGGATGTATTTCTCCAAATACTTTCGGAAACAATTTATCCTGAGAAGCACCATATGCACTTCTAGCAGTGGTTAATATCCATCCTGAAGTAGCTCCGAGTGTTGATATTATAGCACCTACTGCTATAAAGTTTCCACCCCAAGTTCCCCCAGTTGCTGCGTTAATTATATCCGCAAGTGGCGCTTTTGATTTAGCTAATGTAGCCTGATCTAAAACACCCATAGCAACTATTGAAACAATTATATATACCGCTGCTGCAATTAAAGTACCATATATTGTACTTTTTCTAATATTTTTTTCTGGATCTTTAATCTCACCTGCAGGAACTGTTGCACTTTCAATTCCTACGAAAGCCCACAGCGCAATTGCAATTGCCGCTGGTAAGGTACCCATTCCTGAAACCTCAGCACTTGATACTGTACTAAGCATTGCAGGGTTAAAATTCATACCTGCAATGACTACGAATACTACTAAAGCACTCAGTTTTAGTACTGTTGTTATAATACTGACCCTACCTGCTCCTTTTACACCAAGAATATTTACAATGGTGAAAAACCACAACACAGCTGAAGTAATTAAAAATGCCATTATTGGAGTGGTTGCACCAGGAACAAAGTATGTAAAATAAAGCATAAATGCAGTTATAATTGCAGCATTTCCAACCCAAGCACCTATCCAATAGGTCCATGCAATTAAGAACCCCGCAAAATCACCAAATGCAGCTCTAGTATATACAATTGGCCCCCCCGTTCTTGGCATAGCTGTTCCTAAACTTGCAAAACTTAACGCAATTAGAAGTGATCCAATAGCTGTAATTATCCATGCAATCATAGCGGTTTTAGGATTTGTTGCAACAGCCAAAGATGCAGCGGAGGTAAAAATTCCTGACCCTATACAGTTACCTACAACAATAGCAGTTGCGGCGGCAAGACCAAGTTCCCTTTTTAACGTCACGCTTCCTGAATCGTTAATGTCATCGACTTTACTCATAATATGCCCTCCTTATTATTGTGCATAAAACATTTTACTATAACACTGCAAATAAATTATTATCCATAAAACTTGCAAACCATAAACATTGATACCATTATAAAATTAAGCAAATATATATATTTATATACATTTATATATATTTATATACATTTATATATATTTATATATTAATATAGCATATTTTTATAATAAAAACGAGTTAATTATTTCAATTTTCTAAATATTTTTATAAATATTCTATTATTGTTTTTATTATGCATTTATCTGAAAATTCCAATCATTGAATTCTGCAAAATTAAAACACTGAGGAAAATTCATTGCAATTTTTCACTTTAAATAACTGTCTATATAATTGTAAAGCTAGTAAAAATGGGGCTGAGAATGGAGCTTATATCAAATCTTATAAAAGACTTATAGCTCATATTACATTAGGAGGACATGATAAAGGCAAAGAGCTCCTAGAGAATTTACTGTTTATAATCTGGAGAGCAAAAGTTTTGATAGCCAGAGTCAATTATATAGTCTTAATAGAATGAATAATATGTACAAAGACAAAAGTGGTATTCATGGCAAAGTTATGATAAATGCTAACCCCCTAGCATTTACTCAGATTTATTTGAGAAACAGTAGATTTACCCAGTTAAATGCTTTTAGCAGTAGTTACAAGTGATATCCTACAATGACGGATTCAGAAGGTAGTTACTCCATTTCTAAATTGCCTAAGCGGAATATAACATTGAGTTAGATATTCCTTTAATATTACTAGCTAAAAGCAGAACAGTTTATCAGTATAACATTGGTATAAATAAAATTATAAAACTTTTTGAAAACGAGAATAAAGATATGAATTTCAACTTCGTACCACCTATAAATATACAACCATGAGGAATAGTATATACTGTTTTTCCCAAGTCACAGTTACTTTTAGTATGAAATTTTCGACCGAGTGACTTGATTCACTTAATTATTCTTATCTAAATTTTTTATATCCACTCCTCCGAAAGCCACAAAACAATGCACCTTTAAAACTGGTGCCCCTGGATTAACATAATTTTTACATCTAGTCTTATTAGACCATCCTCCAAAAATAGGAATACCAGTTACTTCAACCTTCCATTCTGGAGGAACTATTATGTTTACTCCACCAAAGGCAGCTGTAACATCTATTCTTGCCCCTTCATTTAAAATATAAGCATCCCTAAGATCCATATCAATACCACCAAAAAGAGAAACAAGGCTACCTCCCCTAAAGTTTTTTGCTATATTTCTGCTTTTCACACTTGAAAAAAGTGCTAAGTTATCCACTACATCTTGGTCAATTTCACTTTTACTAAATTCATGATTTTTCTTTTTTAAAGTTCTAGGCATTAACATTGATACACCAATAGCTATAATTATGGCAGGCAAAAAAAATCTTACCAAACTAACAGTAATAATATGCAGCTCTCGCATTTGAAATAGTGTACCAATCACTACCAATGTAACTCCTGAAGTTTTGGAAACAGGTTTCTTACTTAACTGATTTGCTCCAGCGCCTATTAGTATAATTGGCCACCACGTTGATATTAGGTTTCCTAAATCAAAAAATCCTAACTGATTACATAATGCTCCAATACCAATTAGTATAAAAATAATTCCCAAATAAAATTTACCATTCAAAATAATCCCCTCCAGTATTCTTTATAATCACATAACCCTTGTTAACTGCTATGCACTTTAAATTTTATATATTTTAATTATATGCGCTTTATTATACCATTATATGGTTTTTTGACTATTATAAAATTAATTGCTACGAATTTTATTTTTTGCTACTTGAAGTTAAGTCAAAAATGGTTATAATTAGCTTATAATTACTGGTGATTCAACCTTATTATGCTATACTTATCCTATATAATTTACATAGTGTAAATGTATATAATCATTTTATTCATATCATAAAAATTTTATTAAATTTAAGAAAGGTGATAATATGAAAAAAAAATCTCTTTTTATTTTAATAATGATATTTCTAGTGCTAACTTCCGTGTATTTATTTATTCCATATAAGCAACTTGTTAATGAATATATTTTCAACATTTTCAAACCCAAATTTCAGGTATCTGAAAATTTTTCAAAAGTTGATAACAACAAAAATGGAGTTGCAGATGTATTAGATATTGTTAATGGTGCTAATAATGAAGTTCAGAGTAAAACAAAATATATTAGTAATTATTATAGTGGTGGATACCCACCTGAAAATGAAGGGGTATGCACCGACGTTATTTGGAGAGGCTATTCGATATAAATGCGTTTGTAAAATTTAAGACATACACAGTAAATTTTGAAAAACTCTTTGCTAAGTGTTCTAATCACAAGAATCTATTTACAAATGTAAAATTTGAAGTATATATATAAAATAAATTTAAAAGACAAATAGAACAAAGAGCCTTAATTATTTAAATAGGATATCAAGGCTCTTTGTTCTATTATATTTATTTGGTCTATACTACCAAGCAATAAAATTACACTAACAATAAACCTGCACCAATTCATACTTAACTACTTTCTTTTTTTACTACTTGTTTTCATCAGTTCCTCCAACGTCTTTTTATACTCATATTCATTTATCAAATCTTCTTTTAGTAATATATCTAACATCATTTTTTCTAAATTCAACCCATTATTCATAAACACAATTCCTTCCTCAAAATTTTGCATTTTCAATAAATTCCTTTATATAGTATAAATACTTAACTTTCTTCAATCTGCAATCAATCTCCATAGCTCCCGCCGCTATAATATCCTTCTCATTAATACTTGATTTTGTTGTACTTTCTACGAATTTATTAAATTTTTCAATACTAAGAAAATATGTCCTATTCGTAGGCTCCCTCATATTAAATATCAACCCAGCTACTACATTCTTAAACTCTGCAGCATGAGTCAATCCATCCACCTGGTTCTTTTTTATCATGGGTGTTTTACCTTTGAAACTAAATGCAGTTCCTTTTGTGCTTTTAAGCTCCAATGTAAACAGATTAGGATTACTAAAAAGAAGCACATCAAATGGGTTAGAAACCGAGAATCTTAACGTCTTATTTTCTTGTGCTCCGAAACTTGATGCTGGGTCTTTGAGCCTAAGATAGTAAATATCATTAGGCACACTTTCTTTGAATTGTTGCTCAAACGCTTTGCCATCGTTGATAGTAAACCACTCCTTTTATAACAGTATTGTTTAATTGTTCTTGATAGAATTTACCCATTCATATAATTCCTTCATAGTATCCATAATCTCATAGAACCTATTTTCTTTAGTGTAATATTTTCTAATTGTGATTGCTTTATTATCTCTGTTAATATTGGTTTCAACTAAAAAACCACTTGGCAGATTATCTAAAATAGAATAATTCTTTTTAAATATAATATAGCAATCAGCATTAGGAGTGTTAAACCCTCCAAAATCAATATCGTTTAAGTGACCGCTACAACAATATTCTGTTTTGTAACCCTTTTTATTAAGGGTAGATATTATAGGAGCAAGGAATTCATCTACCTCAAACAATGGAGATTTGATTCTAATGTCATTTACATCATAGTAAATATTGAATTTCTTTTTATCTATAAAAACCATAGCTATCTCTCCTCTCTTAGTGGTATTACTTTAGAACTTCCATTGTGATATATAACCCTGGCTTGATAATCGAATAGAGAACTATTTTTACTTACTATCTCAATCCCTTGCTCGATGCGATATCTCTCTTTATCTAAAATCCTTAAAGAACTTGTGATGAACTCGAACGATTTTTGGGACATGTGCATCGATACAGCTACTGGTTCATGACCTCTAAGACTGTCCTCAAGAGCTTCTATCTGTTCTTTGTTAATATCATTCATACTAAAATTCCTCCTCTTATATTATTGTTCTATTGTTAGATTAAAAAATAAAACTAGAAAATTTAGCATTGTGCATTCTTGTAGTTGGAATTGTTCCTTCTTTGTTTGGGTCTAGAATATAGACACCATTGCATTCTACGATGTTTTGATATTCTTTTTTACACATTTTTATATCTTTAAATCTTATAATATCCTTCGTTTTGCTATTTGTCGTGCCTTTAATACAGTACCACGTTTCATCTTCTTCCCATGTATCTATCTTAATTTCAATTGAGTTATAATCTATTACTTTGAGTTCATTCTTTATTTGTATTTTCATAATCTTTCTCCTTCTGTGGTAAGACACAACCTATTATTCTAATTGTCCACCAATATCCTTTAAATCCATTGTTTTAAAGTTTAGGCTTAGTCTACTTTAATATCATCAAAAATTACTGGAATTAATGTTTTGAATTCTGCGAGTAATGGTATTGTCAATTCTCTCATTTGAGGGTGTGCTGTTTGAGGAGTTCTTAGTTTGAAGAAATGACGCCATTCCCTAAGATTCATAGTTACAACTATTTCAGTTTTTAATGAGTTAGGTAAAACACTTCTTGCTTCTTGTGGTGATGCTCCACCCTCTAATAAATTAAAATATGCTTTTTCTGAGAACAAACAAGCTGTATTCCAAAGTTCATAACCATAAGTTTCTTTATCCCAAAATATAGGTTCAATTACTGTTATCTGATTACTAAATTTATCTTTAGAATAATTACAATATCTTGTACTCTCCTGTCCAAATGAAGCTAGTCTATGTCTTACTAACTCATGAGACACTCCCCTGTCACAGATGAACCTTACAGATATACAATTGTGCTCTATCATTGCTTCATGCCCTCTGGAAATTAGTCCTGCAACAAATTTAACTGCTGAATCCTCTGTTATGTTACCTTCTGATTTATAACAAGTTCTACCTACCTTTTCTATTTGTTTTAATAAGTCCATACCATTTATTTCGCTTTCGATTACATAAGATCCTTTAATTTTATTCATTAATAATTCCTCCTAATATTTATTTAATATTATTTTTAATACATAATTCTAACATACTAACTACCTGGCCTTTACTCAACGTATTATAATAACCTAGTCTTTCTTCGTAACTTGAATCTCTAATATCTTTATCATAATAATCTTTGTCACCTTTGACTCTAATAAATATTTGTTCTCCTACTATCACCATAGCTTATTCCTCCTCTATATTTGAAATCTTCATTTTTCCCTCCAGATAACTTCTAATCCAATTAGCCTTACCTACTTCTTTTCTTTGGTTGAAATAATATAAATCTTGACCTTCTAGCTCCATTGAAGAAACTATTTTTGAACTATCAACTTCTATCTGAAAACTTATTTTAGCCATAGAATGATCCTCCTCCTCTTCATTTAAAAGAACGTTTTTTAAGATACTATTTCAAAACAAGTTACTGGATAAGAATGTTCACACCCGTTATCTCCTCTAACTTTATATCTTTCTTCTGTTACTTTTGCATTCCTAGAAACATACATTAAATGCTCTGGGATATGTTCTATTACTTCATATTCTTTGCCTACTGTAATGTCCCAAAAGTCCCCACAACAATCATTTACACATTTTACTTTCATTTAAACCTCTCCTCCATCAATTTTACTTTTAAACTCGTCATAAGCCTCATCTAAAGTTCTTTGGACTATGGTATCACTAATACATAAGACCTGAGCTCCAGTCTCTGTAAATCCAATTATTCTCTTGTCACCTTTCTTTTTAAATCTGTCTATTGCTGCAAGAGTGTGAACTTGATGTCTTTGAGACAATTCATATTTTTCCTCAACTAAATCTATCAAACTTTCATCTATATCCTTCTGTAATGAATAATCATAGGGATTAAATACACAGTTATTAGTTGAATTTATTAACTCCTCGGAGTCCAATATTGTATATGTGACAGTTTTCTTAGGATTAAATGACCTAGTACAAATTAGATATCTTTCATTCCGAGCCTTAATTTCAAATCCTCTTTTCTCGCCTCTAAAATAGAGTTTGTCTCCTACCTCTAAAAATTTAAGTATTTCTTGATATAATTTGAATGTTTCCATTTTAATACCATCCTTTCTTTATTTTAAAATTTGTCTTTAACAGATTCTAAATTTTAATGTTTAATTTATTGAACAATCTCACTGTTTGGTCTCCTTTGCTCCCTACTCTTGGAATATGGTTTTTCACCTTGAACACTACCATCATGTGAATTGAGTAAGATATCTCATCCTCAGTTAAGATTCCTTTTAATTTTTTACAAGCTATTTCCACTTTTCTTTTGGTTATTAATTTTGAAGAATATAATGCAAATAACCTTGGATACTTCTTACAGAATAATCTTTCCTTTTTCTTATTTTTTATTACTTGATTCACAGTAGTTCCTCCTTTTTTATAACAGTATTGTTTAATTGTCAATCGTTATCTAATATAAAACATGTGTTTTAATATCTCTCTGAGTTATACTCGTCCCACATATCTTCCCAATATTCTTCTGTCCTCTCAAAGCATTCCTCACATTCTGTACAGAAATTGCTTTCATCATGCTCATATGCTGTGCTCATTCTTCTTCTTTTGGGATATACGAACCACCGTTCACAGTGATAACAGTATCCAAATATCTTTTTAAATAGTTTCATAGATTCCTCCTTTAAATCTGATATTTCATAATATACTTATATTCCGATTATCTGTTGCAGTTCTTTAGGACATTTTTTTATTTTATCTCTGGTTATTTGCTTGTAATCATAACTTTCTACTTTATTTTCAACATAATCAACAAACCACAAAAATCTATTCTTATTAGTCCATTTATTTAAAAATTTCCCTGCTGATTCCAATGTATCTAATTTACTAAATAATCCTTCCCTAATATCATGTGATGTTTCATAAATTAGTTTATTTTGATTAATGCATCCTCCCGTTGATAGCCATTTCCAAATTGTTTTTTCGCCTTCTTTATCATTTGATTGTATTTCACCATACAAAGTTCCACTATTTACGGTAGTTTTATTGTTATAGGATTCTGCATAGACAACTAAACCTTTTGACGGATGATAATATATCATGATTTCTTCTTTTGTTGTTTTGCCGTAGGAATTATAATTGAGTTCATAGCTATATCCATTAACGAATCCTTTTTCTTTAATTAAGCTTTTGAAATAGTCCCATGACATTCCAAAGAATGTGTCTCTAATAACTTTTAAATGTTCTTCTTTGATTTCATTGTCTTTTCTTGAATTAAACAACGAAATCAAATTTTCAGCATTATTAAATTGCGACCAATGTTTTCCACCAAATCCTTTTTCTGATTCAGCTACACTATCTCTTGTCAGAATATTTTCAGTTTTCTTATCCATAAACTTTCCTCCTCTTAAAATTGATGTTTTAAATTGTTATCTAAATAGTCGGTCATATAGCTCGTACCAAGCTATGCACATAAATACTGTGATAGCTCCTCCTGCAAAAGCAATCGAATAACATGGATAAGCATCGTATAAAGTGTTGCAAATATATGACAACAATAAAGAAATAACGAGTCCGATTGATAATTTCATAATAGCTTCCTCCTCTTATTTAAAATCTCTGTATATAGTGTTATTGTTTAATTGTCTATTTTTCACTTCTGCTGTCCATTGTGAAATTAATTTAACTTCATCAATAGAATAACCACTTTCCTTTTTCTTTCCTTTGCAAATAACCTTGGTTCCCTTTTTTAACTGCTCTGTGTATTGAACATATATACTTGACCATGCTACTGCTTCTATTATTTTACCTTCATGATTAAGGATACTGACACTTCCAAATTTCTTCCCATTTCTATCAGTCTTAACTTGTATAGCAGATATTGTCCCGGCCACTAAAGCTTCACCAAAATCAGTTTCATCATAAGGAATTAATATATCCTCAAGATCCTTATATGGATTCAAAGTTAGATACATTGATAATACTTCAAATTGAAAATCTGCTTCATCGCCTATCATATATTTGTCAGTAAACTCATCTAAATGTTTTTGATATCTAATCTTTTCAGCAGCAACATATTTAGTCCTTCTATAATTATTATATCTAAGTAAACATAATGTTTTATTTTTGAAATCTATGTCATCTGCAATCAAACCTAGTTTTAATAATTCTTTCTTAGTTGCTAAACTTACTGCATCCTTATATTGATTAGGAGTATAAAGCAAATTACAATACTGGAGCAACAGTTCTTTTTTATCTTTGTTGAAAGAGTTAAAACAGCCACCCTTAATGAGTGATGTTGTTGATCTAGTATCTAAGTTGCATTTTGTGTTGAACTCTTCAAAAGAAGTATATGGTCTATTCTCTACAATAATAGGTACGCTGGCTCCACCTACATTTTTAATCATCTCTGTCCCAAATAAGATATTGCAAGCTCTTATTGAAAAATCATTTGATGACAGGTTTATATCCGGTTCAAGTATTGACAACCCTATCTGTCTTCCCATGTTTATATACTTTGATAAATCATCATAACTACCTTTGCTAGAATTAAGTAGAGAACAAGTATAAAATATATCATAATTGGCCTTTAAATATGCTGTCTTATAAGCAGTTACCGCATAAGAGTAACTATGCGATTTATTGAATGAGTAACCGCCCTTGTCTGCCATATCGTCAGCAAGTTTCCTACAAATATCCTCTTCATAGCCATTTTCCAAAGCTCTGAGGTAGAATTTATCTGCTTGTGCCTTTACTTTCGCTTTATCCTTTTTGCCTAACCCTTTTCTAAGATCATCAGCTTCTCCATCAGAGAATCCACCAAATACTTTTGCAATACGCATTGTCTGTTCCTGGTAGATGATACAACCATAAGTTTTTTCAAGAATAGGAACTAAGTCAGGATGAAGATAAGTTATTTCTTCTTCTCCATTTTTTCTCTTAATATAATGCTCGAGCTCCTGCATTGAATCTGGGCGGTAAAGAGCGAGTATTGCACAAAGAGATTCCATATTATCAGGCTTTATCCTCATACAAACATCTTTCATACCTACTGATTCTAATTGAAATACTGAATCTGTTTGACCACTACTAATTAAGTCCCAAGTCTTTTTATCATTAAAGTTTAATGTGGTAACATCTAATAATTTTAAACTCTCTCTCATATTTTCCTCCCTTCATAGATTAAATCTAAAGCATTATCTATTGTATCAAGTACAACTGTTGCAAGAACATCAATTTTTACCATGCCTACATCTTCAATCTTATGCATCTCATTTTGAGTTATAATCTCATCTTTCTTGCTTAAGCATAATCCTGTGAAATCAGACATTTCCATATTGGAAGGACAAATTACAACTCCACCAGCATGAGTTGATATTCCTGTAGGTAGACCTTCTAACTTTATACACATTTCAAACATCTCAGGATATTTTTTCTGATATTCAACTAATCCACTTTCATTTTCTAATGACTCTTTTATAGTTTCCTTGTCATTAATCTTACTTTTCATTTTTTCAATTTCAACATAAGGAATACCATATATTTTAGCTACTTTACCGATTGTACTTTTACCTTGCATTGTTAAGTAGGTACATATCTGAGCAACTTTATCATAACCATATTTTTCTCTTAATATATTTATAGAAGCTGGTTTCTCTAAACTACCAATATCGTTATCTATATCAGGTAGTGACACTCTTTCCATAGTTAAAAACCTGGAGAAATCTAAATCTGCTTCAATAGGATCTACATTTGTAATTCCTAAGCAGAAACATACAAGACTTCCACCTGCACTCCCACGACCATCGCCAGTTGGAATATCAGCATCTCTACACTCTTTCAAGAAATCTGCTGTTATGAGGAAATAGCCTGTATAACCTTTTTTAGAAATAATATTGAATTCAAACAAAGCCCTATCAATATACTCTTTAATATTAGTTTTTTTAGTTAGTCCTCTGGAGATAAACCCTTGATTTATTAAATCTTTCAAATAAGTATCTCCATCCTTAAATTCCTTTGGTATTGGGAAATCCGGCAAGTATGAATGACCTTGTTCAATTTCAACATTACACATTTCTGCTATTTTATTTGTATTCTCCATTGATACTTTAATAATTTCTTCGCTAATACCTTGAGATTGTAAAACTTCTATAATTTCAGAAGGACTTTTTAACCAACAATCTTGATAAAATTCATTATCCCTATTAGTATTAATTTTTATAAAAGTACCATGTGATGCAAAATCATCCTTAGTTATGAAATGAGAATCTGTTGTTACAATTAAAGATACATTCATTTCTTGTGATAATCCTATTAATTTCTTGTTAACTAATTCTTGTTCCGGATTAACTGCAGCTTGTATCTCAAGATAGAAATATTCAAAAATATCACAGAATACATTAATTTGTTCTTTAATATCTTCATCGCTTTCTTCTCTCATTATCATTTTTGCAATAGTTCCACCAAGACAGGCACTACTAGCTATGATGCCCTTTGAGTGTTCTTTAAGCATTGCATAGTCAATTCTAGGTTTATAGTATTTTCCTTCCAAGAAACCTCTGCTAGAGAGCTTTAAGATGTTCTTGTAGCCTTCATTATCCTTTGCTAAGAGGATTAAATGTTCATATCTTGAAGTGTTATCTTTAATAGCAACATCTGGTGTTAAGTAAGCTTCTAATCCTAAAATTGGCTTGATATCTTTATCTTTACAAGCTACATAGAAGTCAACAAGAGAACAGGTATAACCGTGATCTGTGAGAGCACAAGCCTTTAAACCTAAGTCAATACATCTTTGAACAATAGTTTCTGGCATGTTAGTTGAGTCTAGGAAAGAACCTTGGGCACAATGTACGTGCAATGGTGAGTAAATTATATCTTCCATGCCTTAACACCTACCCATCATTTCCGGGGTAATTTTGTATGCTACTCCATCTTTGACATCTGTATACTTGTATCCACAGATTGGTATTGGACAACTCTTTGATAATTCTTTCATTATTACTTTATACGAAGGTATACTCAATTTGCATATTTTAGTATCATAATAAATAGTATAATCTGAAGTTGTTCCAGGTATTGCTGACCAAACTACTATTACATTTTTATTATTGTTTAGTTCTTTTATTAGCCATTGATAAGGTTCCTCTGCTATTCCATTATGAATATTTTCAATGGTTGTACCATCTAAAGGCTGAAATAAAATCGTATTACAATTCTTACTGTCATAATAAATTGCCCTCTTGGTATTTTTATTTACTTTTGAATAAACGTTTTTTAAATCTCTTAACCATAATTCTTTCAATACGAATCCCTCCTATAATATTATTGTTCTATTGTTATTTGCTACTATAAAATTCTGTATTCCAACACTGTCCAGTTCCTTCACTCTCCGTTTGAATCCTACTCAACTTAATTCTTTCTTCTCTCTTCTTCCTGTACTTCTCAACCTCAACTTCTATATTCTTTATGCAATCAGAGTTCTTAGCATTCTTCGCTTTTCTCATAATTTCGTTCCTCTCTATTTATTTAATTGTAGTATTAGATTACATGTTTGAACGACTATGTTCCCTATGTTTAGAATAATGAGCCACTTAAACATTTTGTCCATATTTTTATTAATACCTGACTTTATTAATAATATAAAACTTACAATTAAGAGAGCGACTCCACCACAGAATAAAATTTTTATCGCTAACATCCTGGTGTCCACCTTATAATATCTGCATCTGCTTTGGCCTCATCAATAACATAATTTTTACCTTTGATTTCTGCATAGTAAAACTCGCCGCTAAACCATACTTTGTGTCCTTTGTATTTACCAACATACCCGATCTTCTCACTCATTAATAATTCCCCCCTCTAAATAAAATAAAATGTAGAAGCAATTTCTTACCTCTACATTTATTCTATAACATTATTGTTTTATTGTCAACGGTATTTTTAAATATTATTATTTATTTGTTTAATCGAAAAAATCAATTTTTACAATTCTTCCTCCAAGAATATCGTAAACACACATCATAGGCAACAAAACATGGTCGATGCTTTCTTGTGTTAAGTTATCATACAATATATCCTCCACTAATATTTGCCATGTTCTATAACCTCTAAATCTATCTCCTATATTAGAATATGCTCTCATACATCTTATATCAAAATGCTCATATTTTATAAGAGCACTTTCTTTTGACCTTCTAACAGATGTTGGTTTGTTATAGCGAAATGCAGATTGATCCATCAACTTGTCAACTGCGCCCTCACTTGTGTAAAAGAATATATAATTTGGTTTGATACTCATTAATAATAATCCTCCTTTAAAATACGAGTTTTAAGATATGTTTTGCCATTCTGAGAGGTCGATAGAGACACTTTAGAGTAGATTTCGTGTACTTACTAGTCCTTTAAGATAAGAACTTTGTTGACTATCTTATCCATTATACTAGTCTTCTGAAATTCTACAGGCTCCTCTGTAAATCTTGTTTGGATATAATAGAATATCTCAGATTCCTTTACTATAGTTCCGTAGAATTCTTCTCCTATAAATATTTTAGATCCTACTACAATATTAATATCAGATGTGTCTACTATCTCTTTCTTGTAACGGTATTTTGTTTCTTCATATTTCTTATCAGATACAACTGCTGATGACATAGTTAGTCCTCCTTATTTGAAGTGCGACGTAAAAACACCGTAAAATTCAGTTGTGAATAATACGGTGTTTTAAGGGATTATTCGGCTAATGATTGTTATAAATAATAACCAAAGGCTGTTTAAACATTCTTTAAACACCTCTGGAATATAGTGTTATAATACAGCTGTAGCAAACCTAATAATATTTGTAATTGCTGCCGTCAATTGAACCGCTCCAGATATCTTAGGATATACACCTTGCAAACCACTAATTGCTGTTTTTATAAATCCTTTTTTAGGAATATCTTTTTTTAATTCTTCTTGAATAACTTCAATATTATCATTGATTATTTCTCGTTCTTCAGGTTCAATTCCATCTACCAACATTGTCTTGATAATTTGCACCAATTTATCTAATTCGTCAGGATTTACACCATTATTCTGTGTGGCATTAATCGTAGACTGATCTTTAGCAATATTAACTTGTCCTCCGTTTATCGTAATCATATACTTCTCCTCCTCGTCATAACCCATATCTATTGAAATTTCTGTTAAATAAGATTCAATATGATTCACAAATGCAAGTATTACTCTTTCTCCAAAACCCTTGACCATATCCTGATATTTATTCGAATGTGAATACGACATCCCAACAGAAGTAACACGAACCTTTTGTTCTACCATATATTTGAGAATTCTATATGTATATACAATTTCTTCCTCAGCACATGATCCTGTATTGAAAATTGCTCTACCATAACTTGATAAAACTTCACTCACTTCTTTAGCCACATCAAAATCGTCAACAATGATGCTATTAATATAACTTGAAATAAGATTGTTATTATCAATATACTCAATAAACATTTTAAGGATTGAATTGGCCTCTTCAAAGTGTGCGTTGATTGTTCTATTAGCAATTGTTCTAAATGATCTGCTATTCTTTCTTAGATCTTTTTTATTTATTTCCATTCTAATTCACCCCACAAAACGGACAGTAACTTCCGCTTAATTTTACTATTGGCATAATTTTGGCCTGTCTTTTACAACATTCATACTTTTGTATCTCCAATGCTTCAATCCCTGAAATAATAGGATCTTCCGATTTTGGCTTTGGTTTCTTACCCGCCTTAAAAGTTAATCCTCCAGATTTAAACTGACGCTCCAATTTCTTCATTTCTTTAAAGATCATGTCCGTTGCTACATTTCCAGCCATCTTCATAGCAAGTTCTAACACGTTTTCTGTCAAATAATTCTCACTTTTTAATCCACAGCCAGGACACCAGATTTCAATCACGTCTTCGGCTTTAGCTTCACTAGGTATCAGTTTAAAAAACTCACCACAAAGTGGGCATTGTAATAAACTAAATCCGTCGTTATCAGTAGGAATAGCTATTTTCATTTCTACATCGCTCATCTTTATTCCTCCACTAATTTGAATTTGTTGTTCTCTATAAAAAAATCTTCAATCATTTTTAATTCTATAAAAAATAAATGTATAGTATTTTACAGCTTGGACTTAACTAATATAAGATTATACCATATTCTTCATATTATCAATCGCTAAATTATCTAATTGTATAAGTTTTTATTTCTTTACCGTACTATTCAGCTTTCAAAGAACATTATTTAAACTTTCAATTTAAACATTTACATCATTTTTTTTATAATAAAATATACTTTTTAATGCTATTTCTCTAATTGACTTAGCCTCCAAAGGTCATCGTCGATTGACTCATCAATTATATCTGATATATGTTTTAAGTATAGCTCTTTTGCTTGTATAACATTATCAGCTCCAAGATTATATGTTAAGTCATCTTCAGTAAGTTTAAAACAATATATTCCTGTGCTTAAATCTATCTTCATAATACCATTCTCCTTTTCAATTCTTCTACAATTTCAAATTTAGCCATATTAGCATCATCATTTTTAACAATACAATCCACCTCATGTTCTATTCCTCTAAATGTGTCCCTGTCAGAGATAATTCTTCTACATAGTTCAGCAATGTCATCTCCTCTATTAGCTAGTCTTGACAGTCTCTCACGTTCCTCTACAGATATATAGAAAGATGTTATATTGATACCACTTCTTAATAGAGACCTTAGCCCACAAGGATCAACTACTACAATTCTGTCATCTCCACAATCTTCTTTTGCCATTCCATAGTGCCAACCTCTATAATTAGATGTCTCAGCAAAAGAATTATTCAAGAGCATTTCTTGAAAAGTTTCTTCTAATATAAAATTATAAGCCACTCCTTCGACTTCATTAATTCTTATTGGTCTTGTAGTATAACTGACAACTGGATTTAAATTAGTTAATCCTACTATTTTATTCATTAAAGTATCTTTACCTGAACCACTCTCTCCTACTAATACAACCATACCCTTCACTCCTCATAATATTATTGTTATATTGTTAAGCTTCTGCGATTACTGCACCGATAGTTATTCCTGCAAGTGCAATCGCACAACCAACGAATGAAGCTAAAAATATTTTAATTAAATTAATAGCCACTAAAGTTGTAGTTATTGTATGCATGTCAATTGCTCTGGCTATTCCAAGAATACCTCCAATAAACATTACACAAACTCCTAAATAGACACCTCCAACAACTCCTGCTATCATGAACAATATACCGATTAAATACTTCATATAATTTCCTCCTCTATTATAATATTATTGTTTAATTGTAAAGTTTTTTATTTTACACTTACTGATTCTGCTGTTACTTCTGTGGAAATTAAAGTAGACATATCTTTCCCTGTACTGGCCATTATTACTTTACCATCTATGATTTTTAAACCTTTCTTTAACTCTGCCCAATCTAAAGTAACTTCTGTTTTTTCCTTCTTATAATCTTTGAAGTCCTTTAATATTTCTTCCTCTGTGAGCTCAGGTTTCAATAATTTAGTAGCAGATTTCTTAATAATTATTTCCCCGGAAAGATAAGCTTTCTTAAACATAGTTTTAGTTTCTTTAGCATCTCCTGCGGCCTTAACCGAGTTTTTCAAATTAAACAATATCCACTCACGTTTCTTATCAATCTTTAAGATCATAGAATCAAGTTTAAATTTTAATTCATCAACTTTTTCTTTATATAAAGTTTTTAATCTTGTTTCGTCTACATCAAGAACCTTTACGCTTTCTATAGCATCATCAATTTGAGACTCTGAGTCGAATTGATATTGAGATACCTCTTGTTGTTCTTCCTCCGATAAACCTACTGATGCGAAAAATTCCTCTAAATTCATATTGTTTTCCATTATATTTCCTCCTCCATAAATTCTAATTCATATTCTGAATAGTAAATAGCTACATTAGGATAGTTTGGATTTATTATAAAATAATCCTGTGGGTCACTAAAATCGTGAACGTTCTCTACACTTTCTTCTATTTGCTCAATGGTTAATTCTCCTACCTTTAGAGCCTCATAAATTATATCTTCTTTAAATACTTCACCGTTTAAATCTCCACCTATAATTTTTACTTTTTTCATAGTTAATCCTCCTCTTATTTTATTATTGCTACCAAAACATTGCCAACTATTTCTAGTAAAGCTAGTACTATAAAGAACGTCATCCAGGGATGTTCAAGGCACCATTGAGTCATAAGCTAATCCTCCTCTCATAAAATAAGTCTTTTATCGAGTCCTAGTTTTAGCTGTCTCCTGTTTTTAATAGATCTAAGATTATTTTTCTAGCTATCTTCCTACAAATTTTCTTATTTTTGTTAAATTTATTGTAATTTTTTACTGATTGATGATATAATATAGCCATTCTATAAGTGTAAGGAGTTGGTAATATGAAGGTCACATTATCACTAAAAGACTGGAAAAATAAAAATGTTGCAGGTACATGGAATGCTATAATCTCTCTACTTCCACCATGTTATAGAGGCGGGTGCAATCATGCGACTCTTAGCCAAGCATTTCTTGGAGGTGGTTCTGTAACTATTAATTTTGGTGATTCAGAAGACGTTGCGAATAAATTCATTAGTGCTATAGCAGTTCAATGTACAAATCTTTTTAATATTGGTAAAGAAAAATAACTTTTTAATATCTGAAGCTATTTGACATATAACTTCAGATATTAATTGGAGTGCGACGTAAAAACACCGTAAAATTCAATTCTGAATAATACGGCATTTTAAGGAATCATTCGGTTTTTATAGATGTGACGTTTAATTAGAATATTGTGCAAGAAACTTACTGTAGATTACTATTATAATTATCAATTTATAATACATTCAATGTAACAAATCAATACAATAAGTTACATTGAAAATGAAATTTTAAAGGAATAGGTAATAGCCACAATGTGAAAGTAACACAATTAGAATTGTGTTACTTTCACTAATCCAATCCATTTTACAAATTTGAGTTTATTTTATTATAAATTCAAAAATTGAAAACACCAAAGCAAGTATCATAGCGCATACACTAACTTTATCAACTTCTTTATTCTTCTTCCAATTCTGAATGGCTTGAATTAACGCTGACACACCTATCAATGGAACAATTACATCTGCTTCAGTTTTCCAAATACCTAAAATCTGCGTACATACAAATATTATTATGCTTATAGAACAAATATTGCTAAGTATAGACAGTACTTTTTCATCTGTTTGTTTTTTACTCCATTGTTTTTTACGCCAGCTACCATTGCTAAGTACAGACAGTGCTTTTTCATCTGTTTGTTTTTTACTCCAGCTACTTCTCATTTTTTCCATTGTACCTCCTCCAATACGATTAATTATTATTTTATTATCTAAGACGCAATATTCTACTATGTTGTCTTAACTAATGGTAATTATAGCATGTTTTTATATGAATAATCACTATTTTTGTAAAATATAGCAATTATTCTTATTCTTTAATACCGTATTATTCAATTTTCAAAGACCATCGTTCGCACTTTCAATTTCAATAGTTACGTCACCCTTTAATCATAGCTCCTCTCATAAATATCTGATTTTAAGATACTATTTATTACTTGATCCTAATTTCCCGATACCTCTTTCGGATGTTATTGCTTTCAATTTATCCCAGCTTATTTCTTCATCTTCCAAAGGCGGAACTGGGAGCATTACAAATTGAGTTATTGCTTTATTTAAATATTTAATGATACAATTCTTTTTATTAATGTACCTACTACCTTCCCCGGCTATTACTACTCCACCAGCTAAGATCATATTTATATTGAATTTACTCTCTAACATATCAAATACAGAACTCTCTGCGACAGCTTCTTTCGATTGTGAAGTTATAACTAACCACTTATCTTTATTAGTATTAATCAGAGGAATAAAATAACCATCACGATATCCACTGTCACCCACGCCCGCACCTACGATAATTCCTTTACTTCCCATTCCACCCTTGTCAAAGAATTTAGGGAACCAAGCTTTATTGCAAGCTATTGCTATTCCTGTATCCACTAACCTAGTTGAACATGGCTCAATTACTATTGTTTCAGTTTCACAAGTATAAATATCTCTCCCTGCATCCTCTTCCCTTTTAGTAGGTATAATTGCATTTGGTTTTGTTTTGGCCATATAAAGTTTATTTATTGGAATTTCATTCACTGAAGACTTTTTAAATACTCCACAGAACATATCCTTTTCCATTTCTCTCATTTCTGCATCTGACACTATTTTAATATCCATAATCCTTATCTCCTTATGTGAGTCCATCACATTATCGGCTATTGGTTGCCACCCTGTAATGTTATTGTTCTATTGTTAGTCGCATTTTGAAAAACCGCAATCTTTACAAATCACACATCCACCACTATTTTCTAATTCTGAATCACATACTGGACATTTATTAAAATGTTTGGCATAAGCAATTTCTCCATTCTTTTGCAAATATAATATTTCTTCTGCTGATTTTGAAGATATACTCTCTATTGTAGTTTTTGGAAGAGAAACTTCAACTTCAACCTTTTCTATTTCAGATTGGAATAATTTTATTTCATTTAATATAGCTGTCCCGCAACTGGCTCCTCTACTAAGTTTTTCTCCTTTTGCTCTCTGAGCTACGAAACTATTACATCCGCCTAGTCCCTCAAAGGCCTTATCAATATTACATAACTTCCCACCAAGTCTTAACATGCCAGACATAGCTATCACAGAAGTCTGTATATTCTTTTCACAACCACCTTGTCCACTTCTTATAACATATAAATCTTGTATCTCTTTCTCTGTATCAGACCAACCTATAAATAATTTTAGCTTTCCACAACCGATAGTCAGTTTTCTTTCATAATAGAATGTATCTGCTGCTTTCGGCTTCCAAGCTCCTCTTGGCAATTCAATAGTAGTTTCTGTAGTATCGCCAGTAGTAAGGATTCCACCTCTTAAACAGCCATCTCTATAAATAGTAACTCCCTTTAGTCCTTTCTCCCATGCTAATATATATAATTTTTCTACATCGTCTACTGTAAATTCATTAGGAACATTTACTGTTGAGGATATCGCTGTGTCTATATGATTTTGAATTACTGATTGTATTTCTATTCTATCTACATAATTTACACTCTCTGATGATACGAAATAAGAAGGCAAATCATCGGTATTAAATAGCTTTTTATATTCATCTGCTTCTTTGATACAGACATCGTAATATACATCTGTATTCTTATGGAGAGATTCAGTTTTTCTTTTATAAGAAATTCTAAATGCTGGTTCTACTCCCGTAGTTACATTCAACATTGTTGCTATACTTCCTGATGGGGCTACACTTAGTAGGCTGCAATTTCTTAATCCGTCAACTCTCAAATACTCAATCTCTTCTTTTGTAAAATGATTTTTAATAATTTCAGAATCAAAAACTACATCTTTATATTTAGGGAAGGTTCCTTTCTCTCTTGCTAATTTATTTGAAGTAAATACTGATGTTCTGAACATAACTTGTATAATTTTATCAATTAATGTTATAGAATCTAAACTCCCATAGACCAATCTTAACTTAAAGAACATTGAACCTAATCCCATTACACCTAACCCTATATTCCTATAATTAAAAGCCATATCTTTCTGAGACTGCAATGCATGATATTGATATCCATAATCTATAACATCATCAAGTGATTTAATAGATGCTTTTACCGCTTTACTAAAGTTTAACCAATCAAATCCTGCATCTACCGTATATGGGTTAAGAACAAATTCAGATAAATTAATTGACCCAAGGTTACATGCCCCATCTTTGGGCAACGGTTGTTCTCCACATGGGTTACCAGTAATTACCATGTACTCATTATCAAATTCCATTAGGTTATAATTTCTGAATCTCTTTGTATAGATAGCCCCAGGTTCTGCCCATTCATGAGCTATTCCACAAAACTCCTTATATAATTTAATTGGCACGACTACATAATCTATACTGCCAGTCTCATATTTGAATGTTCTATTGACAATAGTTTCTTTGCCGCTTTCATAATCTTTTTTAACATATTCCATGAATTCATCATCAAATTCTAATGATAAGTTTGCTTTTTCGATAGCTCCTGTTTGGCTTTTAATTCTTATAAATGTAGGAGCTTCTTTATGCCATGCATCTAATGACATCATCAATGCACCTTTCCTTGAACCACCTTGGGATACACTTGCTGTAGTAGTATTAAAGATTGTCATAAATGGTACAATTCCATCAGTCTCATAAGAAGTTGATAATTTAGATCCTTTTGGCCTTATCTTAGATAATGATAATCCCTGACCACCTTGTACTTTATATGTCAATCCTATATTTTTATTGAGCTCTAGCAGACCCTCTAGGCTATCTGGAGCATATCCACTTGAGTAGCAATTACTTGTAGAAGCACCTGGTTTATTTGTATTATAATTAGTTAGCGTTCTTCCACCGAAGAGGAATTTCTTATCTACAATTAGTTGTCTTAATTCTTGATTCCCATTAGAAACTCTATCTAACCATCCTTCAAAACTTTCATTATCATATCTGTATTTGTTGTTCCAAATATCTTGACCTAATTGTGTATCTAACCATTCTTTTACTTGCATAAATACCTCCATATTGTTATTATTATTTGTTATTTCTTACTAAATAAAAGTCTACCGATTCAGAGTAATAACCATTCGACTCTCCATACCATCTTATAGTCACATATCCATTTATTGTCGCTAATTTATAAAAAGTCCAAGTAAAGCTTTCATCACTACATTCTTTAGGATTTTCACCACTTTCAGATTCTTCTGCTTGTAATATAGGAGTTCCTATTAAATCAGCCAAGTCTCCATCTATATCTTCTATTTCTACATGTTCACAACAATCTTGATTATGACACATTTCAAAAACTTCATCGTCTTTGCAATAAAAAATAATTTCATCTTTACCTTCACTAACCTTTATTTTATTTATTGTTTTACCTACTAATAGATTAATACCGCCACATTCTTCCATAACATAATACCTCCATATAATTTAATTTTGTCTTATAAAATCATTCTTTTAACTTACTCCACTGAATCTTCAAAATCACATTCTATATCTTCATATGAATTAGCAAAAGTCAGCCCAATAATCTTGATTCCACTGTAGCTTTTCAATACTAAATCCTCATCATATTTTTCTCTGTAATATTCTAACTTATCATTGAAATTATCTTTTGGATTAATAATTACCTCTGGAGCCAAGCTACCTGCTGTTGAGATTTTTACACCTACATATAAAGCGTTGGTATTTACTGCGTTCTCGAAAGTCATTTCTAAATTTCTCTTTGTTAATGACATTTTACATTCCTCCTTTTATAACATTATTGTTTAGTTGTTATATTTATAGTATATATAATTAACTACTATTAGACAAGGACTTTTGAAAATAAATATTATTCTCATAGATCTGTGAATTTATAATATTATCCTTTAATTGTTATTCTCTCATAAACTCTAAATTGTCTTGAAAGTTCCTTGTGTCCTGAATAACCATTTGCTTCTTTACTTTTCCTCTAAAGTTATTCATTACCATAGTACCAAGTACATCACAAGTTTTGTAAATTCCTATTGTGTTAGACTTAAAATTCTCTAGCTCCCCGTAGCTATTCCATTTTACAAACTCGATTCCACCTTGGCTGAATTTAATATGCTTCTTTTGCATAGTGACGATATCATCGATTTCAATATCTTCAACCACTATTTTAATTGGAGGGAAGTTTTTACCTGAAATTGTGTTGATGTATTCCATCTTTTTAATTAAGTCTACTGTAATTTGTTCAGGTTTCAAAACTACATCTGCGGTCTCTTCAACTTTGAATTTCACTTTAGCTAATTTTTTATTTATGGCAACTATTAATTTATCCCAGTCCTTTGCATAGAGTTCAATACCTGCTGCATTTGGATGACCTTTACAGAATACAACTAATTTAGTGCTGTTCACTACATCTTGAAAGCTCTTAATTCCATACCCTCTAATAGATCCTCCTAATTTCTCTCCATCTCCTATAGGATGGACTATTATAACAGGCATCATATAGTCAGCACTAAGAATATTTCCAGTTAATCCAACGATATCACCTTGATCATCATTCTTAACTTCATCTATAAGTAAACAAATAGCTTTTTGCTTGTCTAACTCATTTGCTTTTATAGTGAACGTCAAATCGTCTACTAACTTATCCTTTTGGATATTTTGAATTATCTTTAACTCTTTTATCTCATCAATAATCTTATTACATTTCTTTTTATCATTTTCGATTATCAGCTCAAATGCTAAATGATTACGATTCATACGTTGGGCGGCATTAATTAAAGGTGCAATACTATAGCTCACTGACGTACCATTAAAAGTGTAATTTCCTATAATCTGTTTCAAAGCAATATTTGTTAATGAGTTGAATCCTTTCGAACAAATATATCTATTTTCAAGGTTATTTTCTCCAACTTCCATTGTATCTCCAATTAGACCTACAGTAGCTAAGTCCCATAATGCATCACTATAATTTGTTCCTAATAGTTCATCGAGATACTTCACAAACTTAAATACAACCGCACTTCCTGAAAGATGTCTGTTCTTATAATCACCCATTTGGCAATTGACGATTGTAGCGTACTTTGAATGTTTTGCAGGATGATGATCCAGTATAACTACCTTAATTCCATTCTCTTTAAGGAATTGTTGTTGTTCTATATCTTCTGATGAAGAATCAACTGCAATAACTAAATCGATGTTATCTATATAACTCTCAAGGTCTTGTGCTGATAACCCATGAACCTTACCTTTGTTTATCGACCAGGTAATATTATCTGTGAAGAAAGATAAATATTGATATATAATGCAACCTGACGTTACTCCATCCACGTCGACATCCGGGAACACATGGATCCTTTTCTTTTCATTAATGGCCTTTATAATAATCTCAGCTGCTTCTTCTATCTCATCTAAGTCAGTTAATGGCAATAAATCTGATTCCCTCGGTTGCAAGAAATGAACCATATCTTTTATCCCTCTGGCCGCTAACGTAGACTTGATTATATCTGTACCTGGACTTTTATTTAGAATATTCCATTCCTTTTTAATCAATAGGTTTTACCTCCTCATCCTGTTCAAAGGTTTCAATATGCCAATCTACGCAACTTTGAGAACAGTAATTATCACCTTCATGGACTACTACCTTTTCTGGATCTATTTTAGTACCACACATTTTACATCTCTTCTTTGTTAATTTTGCCATAACTATTTCTCCTTTATAATATTATTGTTTAATTGTTGTCTCCGGATTCTTCTTTAATGCATACTCACCATGATATTTTATTTCTAATAATTTTCTATAAGCTACTGCATCCTCTTTCTTAATAAACTCTTTACACCAGCATTTTCCTCCTGCCTTTATATTTGAAGCCCACTTCATACTATCATTGTGAAAATATACACCTTTCACACCAGATATGTTGTCACTTCTAGTTTTAGCATTCATATTATTTTGGCTACTGGTAACTATCCTTAGTTCACTTTTTCTATTATCGTGATGAACACGATAAATATGATCAACTTCCATATCTTTTGGACAATCCATAATTAGACGATGCATTAATACCTTATCACTTGCTATATAATCATCTGTATTATATCTCCAACAGATATCTTTAATCTTATCAAAATCTTCCAAATCAAAATAAAATGGTTCATTCTTTTTAGTATAACCAATTCCGTAACTACCACTTAAATCATAAGTACTATATTTTTTGTTTAATTTTCCATTTTTTGAGCTAATCTCACGACTAAGACAACCACATGATTGAACACTTCCATTTCTTAATTCTTTTCCTGTAACAGTAACTTCTTCACCACAATCACATTTACAAAGCCATAAACTTCTACGATCTTCATTACTTCCATTGTGAGATATCACTGTTAATCGCCCAAATTTTTGTCCAGTTATATCAATACTTCTAGCTGATCCAGCTTCCTTCTTCAGACAGCCACAAGATTGTGTATGTCCATTTCTTAAACTAGTTCCGTTTACTATAATATCTTTATCATTATCACAACTGCATCTACATAACCATAAAATACGTCTTCCTTTATCCACTCCATAATAAGATATAACTGTAAGTCTATTAAAAACTTGACCTATCATATCTGAATGTTTTGTCATTCATATCTCCTCCTTAAAATTCTCATATAATATTTTCCAAGTTTCAGCACAATCACATGGCGATTCCTTTTCAGCTAATAGGTTTAATGGATCTCTGATGACTGATACTTTCTGAGTCTTCACGGGGAAATTTAATTTATCTAGGTTACTTTGCACGTCTTCTTCTGAAACATCCTTATCAAATGCTATAACTATATCTACATTGCATCTTAATACCAGTTCAACTTGTGTATCACTCAGACACTTACCTGAGATTCCAACGCAATTCTTATAACCCATTCCCCACAGCTTTATTACACTTTTCTCTGACTCCAGTACAATTATTTCTCCTGCTTTGATAATATCCTCATAATTTTGATACAGCCCAAAGAGCAACAAAGATTTTCCACAACTATAAAGGTACATATACTTATTTCCATCGGCTTTGCTATCATCTAGTAGCCTACCCTTTACACCTATGAGTGCTCCGACATTATCTCTGATTGCAAAGATAAGCCTTTCTGATTGAATGTCTACTCCACATTCAAAGTGAATCATGGCCTCGATTGTTATTCCTTCGTTATACCACTTCATACAGGCTCCCATGAAGAATTGATCTAAAATGATTTCCGGCAACGGTGTTATTTTAGTATCTGAATCTTTCATTTCACCTGTCTCTACAAAATCTAACCATGTAAGAAATTTTGGTACTTCTGATTCTTTGTCAACGTAAAAATCTAATTCAAAGAGGCTACACACGTACTTCATTGATTGAGGGAAAGAAATCCCTTTAATAAAGCCGACTAGAGTGAGTATGTCTCTATGCTTAATGAGCTGAAATGCTGACCTTGTGTGAACATCAACATGAAAATTTTCATTATCTGTATAACAGCAGACGCTGCTTTCGTTATCTCCATCCGGGAGTGCCGCTGTCACACATTTTGTACTTGGTTTGATGTGATGGCAACCAATGCTGTCCAGAATGAAAATAATTCTGTCTTCATCCAAAACTTCTTTTAGTTCCTTAGCTTTGATTATCACCACCTCCTTTGCAAAATATTTTGTCTACTCCTATATATTATAACATTATTGTTCTATTGTCAATACATTAAAAGGACTATTCTATATTATTATTCTATTGTTTAGGTTTTTAAAAATATAAGCTATTACATCAATTGTCCAGCCATCTCCAAGCATAGAACGTCTCTTTGTATCACTGACACCTTCTGTATACCCATCGGGGACTGTCTGTAGCCTTTCGTACTCAATTGGGGTTAGTTTTCTGCATCGTTCATTATCATAGACTTTCTTTTCATGGTATCCTCCGTTGATTGCAGTTAAAGTACCACATTTCATATTAGGATTATAAACTCTTTTGCCTATATCGTGGCTGTTTACATCTAATGTCGCTATGATTTTTTTATCCCACCCATTAAATTTAAAGTTTTTCTGATAATAATATTTCTCATCGACATTAGATTCCATTATGTCTTTTAACACAACTTCCTTATCCTCCGGCAACGGATCTAATGGAATATTAGTCCAATAATAACGACCTCTATCTTGAGCAGAAAATATATTGCTATCTATAAATACAGGTTCTACCCCTAGATATTTTGTAATTATATTTTTGTTCTCATCAGTCATACTTGCAACATTCTCTAATAAGAAATATCTTGGGTTTAAGAAATCCTTTATCCTTATATATTCAAAGAAAAGTTTTGACTCATCACCCTTTAACCCCTGGTTGTGATCATAATTATTACATACTGTAATCGTTAAATTCGTGCAGGGAGAACCGCCTATTAGTAAGTCAATTTCACCCAATTCTTTTAATTTATCATCTGTTAATAAAGTAACGTCACCTAACTGAATTGTGTTAGGATAATTCTTTTGTGTTGTCTGAATACTGTGAGGTTTTATTTCACTAGCATAATATTTATCTACGGCCACAGCTGCCCTTTCCAGTGCTAACTGTCCTCCGCTCATCCCATCAAATAAACTTAGGATATTCATTATAATAATTCTCTACTTTTTATAATATTATTGTTTAATTGTTTAACTATTGCACGCACAACATTAAGGCTCATAGCATTGCCCATTAATCTATATGCCTGTGTATCGCTTACTACTATCTTGTAATCGTCTGAAAGTCCTTGGAGTCTTGCACATTCTCTTGGAATAAGCCTTCTTAGATTTGTTTTACCTTCCGGTTTATAGTCTGTGGAGATGTAATTGTCTGTATCAGCTCTGTGCATTTTGTGCATTGTAGAGGTTAGAGTTCTTGCTATTGGTAAGTTAATCTCCATCTTTCCACTTATCCAGCCTTTAGTCCCTGGACTCATGATACAGTCATACATTTTCTGCGTTAGATAATATTTGTCATCCACTATATAGTCTAATAAATCTTGCATAGTTAATTTAGATATTATTTTAGTTGGGAACTCAAAATTAAATTCTCCTAAATCTCTTCTCTGACCTACAATGTACAACCTTCTTCTTGTGTGTGGCAAACCATAATCAGATGTGTTTAAAGTTTGAACCTTTATATTATAGTTTTCTTCAAAGGCTGCTTTCACTATTGCGAAGTCTTCTCCATTGTTGGAGCTTATCAGATTCTTTACATTTTCAAATATAAACTGACTTGGTAACTTCTCATTCAATATCCTTATATAGTCATGGAACAGACAGCTTTCTTCTCCCTTTAAGCCTTTGACCTTCTTATCTTCTGACCATGTTTTGCTCATCATTGAAATCTGAGTGCAAGGACTACCACCAATAATCATATCGAAATCCGGCAATGCTTTTTCATCTATCTTAGTTATATCTCCGAAGTTTGTCCTTTCCGGGAAGTTAGCGTCGTAATTCTGTATAGCGTATTTATCAAATTCTGAATAACCTACATTCTCATAACCAGCTTCCTCTAATGCTATTCCACCAATTCCTGTACCTGCGAATAATTCTAAATATTTTTTATTCATTAATAATTTCCTCCATGCCTGAAGGTGTGCACACTTTTCTTATCTATAGATACTTCAATATTTTATTTTTAAATAATTGTAACTGCCGATATGTCTTCATATTTCTTCTCATAAATTTCTAGTTTTATAATGGTACTGTTTTGTTGTTAGGCCTTCTAGTAAACGACGGATTTAGTATTACCAAAGGTTCTTTCTCCAAAACAGGATAAGTTGTACCACTTTTTATAATTGGTTTGTAATACTTTATCTCTGCTTCTTTTCTGATCCTTATACAATCTTCGAGATTGGTATGGCAGCCTAAAGGTAATGTTTTACCTAAAAAGTGTATTCTCAATTCATACTTCTGTAAATGTTCTCTCCAGTATGCGCCGCTACAACCACTCGTATTTGTTTCATACATTGCTGTATTTAAATGTTGTGCATCCCAAGTTGCCCATCTACAATTCTCTAATTCGTAATTACCTCCACAATCAATTCTATCAATTGTAGTTTCCTTTTCTCCGAACTTTTCTATATGTCTTGTATAAGATTCGTACATATCATTATAAAAAGTTATAAAGTCTGATTTCCATCCTTCACACACAGTAATTCCTTTTTCTCCGTAAAACTTGTAATTTTCTTGAGAACTATCAGAACATCTTTGATTCATACTCGCCCAGACAGTGTATATTTTTGCTCCTCTAAGATTATGCTTTGTATTAGCTTCTACTGCTCTTTCCTTTTGAAAACATCCACAACTTGTAGTAGGCCTATCTTTCCTTGTTAAATCTGTACCTGTAACCCTAACTAAGTTTTCGTTTTTACAACTACAACTACACCACCAACGAGCCTTTCCCCATTTGTCATTTTCAGCTCTTTTAATTACAGTAAGTCTCCCATATACGTTTCCTGTTAAATCTTTAAAATTATGTCCACCTCTACTCAAAAATTATCACTCCTCTTCTACTTTCTTTTTACCACTTGAAAAAACGGCTGTTCCTATCTCTTGGAACAAAATCGCTCCAACATTCACTTTGAGTATCAGATTCACTTTGTCTAATCCCGCCCGATTTTTCTCGAGGAAACATAAATAATATACTCCATCTTTTTCTAAATCCTGTACTTGTCCATTAAACGGATTACCGTCCATTTGTATCTTCACCTTAATTTTTTTCTTGTCAGCATAATCTAATTTTCTGTACATAACCATAGTGTCCATCGAATGCTTCGTACTTTTGCTGCCTGAAATTTGAGTCGAGTCCATTTTCTTAGTCTCCTGGACTGTATCCAACAACTGCTGAGTTAGAGTGATACTTATATCTAGCTCCTTAGCTAAGGCCTTAAATCGTTCTATGGTGTAAGCATACATTGCATACTCTGCCATACCTTCTGTTCCTTTCCCTCTATAGGCTTTCATAGTATCTATAATGTAATGCTCAATTCCATACCTTAATCTATGCTGTCTAAAGGTCATTCTTATAGTCTCATAGTCATATATTTGAGTTTCAAAGAATCTAATCTTTGAGTTCAATTGAATATATTCGGCAGCCTCTTTGACCATAGCATCTTTCATACCAGTTAATCCTCTTGCTATCTCGTTTTCTTCAACTATTAATCCTCCATATTTATCTGAGAAGACTACATTTGCTACACAGGTAAGGATTTTTAATTGCCAATCTGACAAATTTTCTTCATTTACTAAGACTAGAAACTTTGTGTTTCCAATAATTGATGTATGAACAAGTATCCTAACCATCAACCTACTCTTGCCTTGACCTGAAAGCATAAGATAAGAATTAACTGTACGTTTTCTAATACCCCTTGTTAGATAATTAAGACCACTGAAAGGTATTTCTATTCCTATATCTGGCTCAAGTTTCAGTTTTTCATAGAAATCTACTATTCCATCCCCTAATCGAACAGAATCGTTTACTCCTCCAATATGGGTTCCTACTTTTGTTAATTGAAGTTCATATGCTCTAAGAATAAACTCAACGGATTTATCTTTAAGTTTTTCATAGATTTCCTCTGTCATTTTAAATCCTTTTAGTTGAAGTTCTCTCAAAACATTAAAAGTTTTTAACTTTCCATAGATTTTCTTAAAGTCTTGATTTATCGTTGCAACTTGTGCTAATCTTTGAAGGCTTTTGTATCCACCCAATTTCTTATATAGTGTCTGTTGATCATCTTCTAACTTTGAAATTTCAATATTTACAGACGTCTCACTAATAACATCATGGTTTAAATAAGTCCCAATTACTTGATTATATAGAAACCTTAAATTTTCATCTGAAAAGTCATGTACTGGATTTATTAAATCTAAATATCCAAGCAGTATATTGGGATCGTTTAATATCATTCCGATTGCAAGAGACTCTGTACTAATGTCCTGTATATTAATATCTTCTGACATCCAATCCCTCCTATAAATCGTCTAGTATATCGTAATCTTCTTTAACTTCTTGATTGGCTTCAACAGGAATAAATATCTTGCTGAAATCTATAGACATCTCGTTCTGCTTGTCCTTCTCAGCTGCTACTGCTTTATAATCTTCAAAATTTCCTATCCGGCTCTCAACAATAGCCATTATATAATTTCCTTTTTGTCCTTCACTATTAAATACTTTATTAGAAATAGCTTTTTTTATATCATTTTCACTCTCTACAAAACAATGATAAATCGTGTCATACTTATAACCCTCTTTTGAATTGATTATCCCACCTAGACGGTTAGTACCATTAAATAAGTCTTGCATCCTAATCGTTATGGGAGTAGGAACAATCTTCTCAAAATACTCCTCTCTCACATACTCATATAAATTAGTCCAAGCGATTCTCTCTGCTTCCTTTTTCTCATGACATTGCTTATGAGCCTTGAACGTAACAAGTATTAAATCCCCATTAGCATCTTTTACGAACTCTTTCTTTGAGTTTTTCTTATATTTAAAATCCCTCTTCATGTCTAGCTGAGGGCAAACAATTAAATCTGCATCCTCAATTATCCCAGTACAATACTTGCATTTATTAACCTTTGGCTTAGTCTCTTTAACTTTACTCCCCATCAGAATCACTCTTCTCAGGAAGAACACCTAGTTCGATTTTTTTCAAGGCATCATCTATTCTTCTAGCAGATTTTTTTGTAGTAGTACTTATCTCCGCTACTATCTTATTAAGCTCTTCTTCATTAGCTACTTCTGTTACAGTATTTTCGTGGTACCATTGCTTTACGTTTTTATTCTTTCCGTCTACAATTATCAAATGTTCAACCAATACCGATCCTGTTGTCTCCTCGATATCTTTAACGACTCCTTCAACTCTTGACGAACCTACTAAAACTTTACTCTCTATTACCATTTATAAAATCTCCTCTCGATTTGTAATATTATTGTTTAATTGTTATAGTATTTGTTTAACTATTTTTGGTAACTTCCCTCCAATAGCTTTTCTTAATAATTTATCCTCATATTCTGCTGGAAGATAATCAGACTCCTCTTTGATTAAATCATCGTATATTCTTGTATTAAGATTTTTTAAAATCATTCCCATATCTTCTATCCCAAAATTTTCATCAAGAATACCTTCGTCTACTAACTTGTGCAACATTTTATCTACTCTGGCTTCAACCAAATAAGTATTTACGAAGACTTGTTCTTGAGTGATTACAGAAGGATCTTTAGGTTTCTTTTGCTTTTGAATTTCAGCAAAATCTTCATGAACTAATTTAACGAATACTTGATGCCCATATCTGTCCTTATAGGATACATTCTTAACTACGATTCCTTCTCCAAAGGTTACAGCCATATCAGATTGACCAACAAAAGACATTAAATGTTCAAAAGATATATATTCTCCTTCGTATATTAATGGTACTGTTTTAATTTCTAATCTAGCTGCTTCACTTCTCATGATGTTATCTGAAAGATATTCTCCCAAATCTTCATCGTAAACATTAAATAGATAAAAATTATTATAGTACTCAGGTTTATACACAATTTTGTGTGGAATTAACCATTCTCCAAAGTATCTATACTTGGGATTAAGTTTTTCTTTTATTGAAACGATATTTTCTTGAATCCAACCATAGTATCCTCTTAGAGTATTGTCTGGAGTAACCTGTATATTCCTTGAAAAACAATCTACTCCAAGCTCTATCGGTACAAAACTTGAATTAGCTCCGTCAATTTTCTCTGTTATTGTAATGTGATCTCCTGGAGATAATACCCAACTGTCATTTTATGACCAAGCCTAACGATATCAGTATATTTCTTTATTTCTCCCATTTTAATAATCCTCCAATACTATATTATTTTCTTCCACATATTTCTCATAATCTTTGTCTATTTCTCCTAACTCATACTCTGTTCCACTTCTCGTCTTAGCTGCTCTATTCTTATAATCAAATTTCTCAAGAGTAGATGTACTTACCGGGTCTCCATCATTAAAACTTGGATGGCCATAAACATTTCCATGAAGTCTTTTAATCATTAATTCTGGAGCCATGAATTCATTTTGATAATCTGTTGTTACTGACCAGTTTTCTAATCTTGGCATTTAATATTCCTCCCTCTATTTAAAGTCATATAGAACCTTCTTTTTATATCTCTAATTATTGATTTCTTGATACTCTTTTAATAACTCAGCCATATCTGGATCCTCCTTAGCCAATATAGAGAATACTGCAATGTCCTCAAGTTTCTTCCTTCTCTTCTCCATTTTTGCTTTGATATCTTTTTTCTTAGCTTCAAGCTCCATTCTTTTAGTGTGAGCAGCCATATCAACTTTACCTATAATCCATTTTGTCGCTAACGAAGAGACTTCTTCTTCTAATCTTGTAACTATAGCAACTGTTACTCCTACTGCGGTATCACAAACAACCATATCTCCTGTTTCTAAATCTAAATCTGTCATGAAGTGATATTGCTTTGATGTATTTGGAAATTTAACTACTGCGTTTTTCATAATATTATTCCTTCTTTCATCCTTATTAGTCCACTCATAGACTTTAATCTTACCATCTCTAATACTTGCACAACTTTTACTAAAACCGTGGTTATTGTAACAATGAAAGTAGTTACCACCTCCGTACTCAAAAATTCCATCCTTAACAACTGAATTAGTAGATTCTATATAGTATTCTTTTGCTACTCCTCCTAAACTGCATACCTCTTTAACACTTAATAATTTACCCTTCATAATACGTTCCTCCTTTAATTTATAATATTATTGTTTAATTGTTTAATATAAAATTCTTCTTTTAATAGAGCTAAATCCATCTATTTGCGCTTTCATATGTCTCATATAAAGAGGGACGTTTATCCAAATCCTCAAATTTACTATTTTTGTAGTAACCAGTCTCTTTTATAAAACATTTGAAAGACCCATCATTCTTAACTCTTGATTTTATCTCTGCGGCATATTTCTTGCCTTCAATATTTAAAACTATGAATTTCTTTGTCTTTGACTCTAATTTAAATCTATTAAAGTAATAGTAATCCCAGTCGAACTTTCCATCTTTGCCTATCCTTCCGATTCCATAATATTCGCTGCTTTTCTTAAGCATACTTTTCTTGTCAGTTCCACCCATAACAGCATAGCAAAAACCAAAACAATTACAATCTACTACGTCATCACATTCAGGAGCTAGTCTACATCCGCCACAACATCTATTATCTTTGAATGTTGGACATTGTGGCTTATCAAATGGAATCTTATACTTGTCATTTTTATACCTATTTCTGGTCTCTAAATGGGTGCATATATAGATTGCTTTAGTATCTTCTGTTAAACCATGTTTCTTGTCATAGCTTAATATTAAGCTCCTTATAACTTTTACTATTTTATTCATATTTCTTTCTCCTTTCTACCTTTTAAAAGCCCTCTTCTATGATAGATTTTTATATTATAAACAGCTAATGTTTATCAGTCCATCCCAAGGAGTATGCACCCGTACTATATTTCTCCCAGCATTCTTTTCTAATGCTTTCCAAAATAATTTCTAACTCTTCTTTTGTATGCTCTTTTCTAATACCTTTTTTTACTCTGCCTTCATAAAGAAAATTATTTAGTTCATTCCCAATTGACTCGTACCCTTCAACCATATCTCGAATGTCACTACTCATAATTTGATTTCCTCCTCAATATTATTATTTAATTACCATATTTATATATTATAACAGTATTGTTCTATTGTCAACTTAAATGTTAAAATAAAAAAATTTATTATAGTAATCTAAAATCTACACTAAGCCTTCCCAAATTACTATAATAAACTTACTAAAAATATTAAAGAAGCAGCCTATTTATCAAAGGCCATCATCGTAACTAAAGAATGAACTGCATTGAATAATCTCAAGCAATCTTCTGCTTTCCACTCTGTATTTGTTCTTCCATGCAAGATCCAATGCCTATTTAAAATAGTAGGTTCATCTTTATCAAAATGAGATTTCTCGTACAGTGAACTTATAAAATTAAAAAATGATATCCATACTAAATGAGTGATTATTTTATTCTCTTTCTCAGTTAAATCCATGTTTGTCCTACATACTTTCATCATTCTAATATCTGTTTTGTCATCACCAAAACTTGACAAAACCCCTTCAAGAACAGGAATTAGTACAGTAACACACAGTAAGTATTTTCCTTCCACATAAGCATCTATCGCATTATTAAACAATTCTTTTTGATTTTTTCCAATAGAACTAGCGTTAACATGTTTTGTAATTAATTTAATTTTTGGGGTGTTATAGTAATCTAAGAATAAGTCATCATATACCTTGATATTTTTATCAACACCTCTTAGTTTGTCCAACTCTCCTAATCCCATGTTCATCGGTATTGTCCAACCATTCTTACCAATGTCTCCCGCTATGCTTTTGTATTCTTCATTAATGGTATCGAGACCAGACTTGATTGGCTCACTTGCTGCGCCTTCAAGCTCATGATAAGGTAAGTCTCTATTATTTTTCATAATGTTTTTTAATAACTCCATTGTTCTCTCTTCCCTTTTGTCTTTAGGCAGTTTATTTATTTTATCTGTCACTTTTCCAGTAACTATAGATTGAAAGCTATCATATACTACTTTGAGTTCTTCTTCGGACTTATTAAACTCAACTGACGCTTTCTTAAATACTTCTACGTCATGAGTTGAAGGGTGATATCCATCATCTTTTCTGCTTAATTCCTCGTATAAATTTTCTATAAACTCATATATCCTACCTTCTTCAAAATTTGCCATTTTACTTCCTCCTTTTATAGTTTATTATTTAATATGTAACTCTAAATTGACTTAGTATAGTTTGCCAATTTTATTGTACCATAAATTAACTATTTTCTTCTAAATATATAATTACTGTTTGCTCCATCTATAAACTTTTAAAATAGTCATTTTAGGATATAGCCAATATACCCTTTTTTTTAAATGAAAAGTAAAAACACCGTAAAATTCCGACGAATATTACGGTATCTAAAATAATTATACTTATATATCTTCAATTTCATGTAATCCCTTATTATGATTAGTCTTTAGCATTATTGTGCTAGGAGAACCTTGAATGATATACATTTTACCATCCTTTATGTACATTCCTGATTCGATATCTTCCTTGCTTGCAAACACTATTTCGGCTTTTTTATAGCTATATTTATCACATCTTAAGTGACCTAAGTTAAGTTTCCCCCCTGAATTTAAGTCATTAATTATGCTTCTTGCGTCAATGAATGTTGTTTTATAATCTGTGCCATATTTGAAATATATTACACTTAAAGGTGTCACTATATCATTTTCTACAATATCAATATGTTTATTAAATATAACTGATATTTGAAATTCTTTTGTATTAAAGTCACGTGTTATGTTAATAGCAAATTTTCTAATTGATTCTTTTCTTTCTATATCATATGTTTGTCCCTTTGCTACATTTTCTTTTCTTGGTATTGTTACTAAATTTTCATACGTACATTCATAACCATTATTGTCCATGTGGTCAATAACATAACCTTGCTTGTACGCTTCCGTAACATAATCTTCTCCATAAAAATGAGCAACAACCAATCGATGTAGTGACCCATACTTTTTTGAAACAATATACTCTTTTCCGCCACTATCTTTAGTTAAAGTCCATGTAACAGATGATATCTTGTCAAATAGCTCTTTATCATATGTCGCGAATGCAATTTTTTTATAACTAGACCTAATTATTTCTATTTTATCACCACGTATTGCTACCTTCTGATCCGCCTTTGGCATAATTTTCTCCTTTAAAAAACTTATTATTAATCTAGGACATTATACCATATCAGAAATAACATTGTTAATATACTGTTATTCAGTTTTCAAAGAATGATTTTTTATTTAATTAATTCTATTGATTTTCAATTTCATATTTTTTCATACTATTTCATATTAAATATATTTACTTCTCCCAAATATTATGCTAAAATCAAATTACAATATGAAAATTTTCATATCCTTTCATACTGAGCACATAATTTCATTTCAAAAAAATTCATATCAATATGAAAAATATAGGGGGGGTTGTATTAATGCAAATCAAAGAAATATTTAAAGCTAACAAACCAAAAGTAATAGTAGGTGTAGATAATGGGTACTACGGAACTAAAATATCTACAAAAGATAAGTCTATATATTTACGTAGCAAGTATGAAAAATCTAATGATATTTTGAACAAAGATAATACTTATTTATTGCACTACAATAATACTGATTATATTGTAGGCGCCGGTGCAGAACTTTCCAGTATAGATTATGATAAGACCGCGGATGAAATGTATAAGATAATCACTTACGCAGGGCTATCTATCCTCTCTGACTTTGTAGGTACAGACTTTTATCTTGTAGGCTCCTATCCTCTTTCTATTTATAACCAGAATAAAGATCATTTTGCTTCATACTTAAAGGGTACTGGAGTATTCGAGACGAAGCTTAATGAAGAGCCTAAGAAGTTTAATATAGTCAAATCTATAACATTTCCTCAAGGTGTTTCTCATGCTTACAATCAACCTAAGTTGTTCCAAAATCAAATGAGGGGAATATTAGACTTCGGAGGACTTACAATTAATTGCTGTGTTTTGTCTGACATGAACATCGTTCCTGGAACTGGGTTTACTGAAAACTTAGGAAGTATAATCCTTGAGAATGAGATTAAAAAGAAATTGGATACAAAGTTTAATCTAAATATCAAAGATTATGAACTCCCTAGTATTATTAAAAATGGTATAAAAGTTAATGGTGTTCTCATGACTACTTCCTGTGATATAATTAAATCAACCATTAACGAGCATATGAACAAGATTAAAAAGGCTATGAGGTCAAACAATTGGAATGTTGAGTCACTTGATTTGTTTGCAACCGGAGGAAGCAGTTTGGATTATTCTTCTCAATTAAAATCCACATTCCCTCAGATTGCTATTTCTGATGACTGCATAAATGATGGTTCTAAAGGCTTACTCGTTGTTGGTAATTTAATATATGGGGACGATGTAAATGGGAAATAACACCACAAGAGAAACATTTGATTTTAAACAATATCCTGATGTCTGGGAATATTTGAATAAGCAACCCAATAAGACTAAATATCTAGTGGATCTTATTAGAGAAGACATTAATGATGATTCTTCTAAAATAGATAAGGAAGTTATGTTTGCAATTATTGAAGAGTATCTTCAAACAAGGGGTGTTCTTATTTTAGATAAGCCAAATGAGATTATAGATGATAATAAACTCAAAGCTTCTGCTCTAAAAGTTCTCAATATGGATAATATTTAACAGGAGAGATTCCCTCCTGTTTTTTTCACTTTACAATCTTTCCTTGAACCTTAACCTTACCCATTCTCTGAACTCTTTTGAAGTATTCATTGTCGCTCTCTCCACCCTCTCTAGGCACATAAACATCTAGCCTATGAGATACGTCAAAGTTACTGCCACCCACATCTAAGACCTCTACAGTACCCCATCCTTCAAGCTTAATCTTAGTTCCATAAGGCAATTTATTATTTGCTACCATTCCGTCATAAAGCTTAATTCCACGACAATTAATTCCTCCAGCACTACTATTCTCACTTGTTAGATTTGTGTAGAATGTTAATGTAAAAACCATATTGTATTCTACTTCTCCACCTCTACTGGCAGTAACCTTATTTTCTTTTAACTTCTTGGCCTTTATCATTTTGATTTTATTATCCTCAATTAACTTCTTAGCCTTAACAATCTTATCTGCTTCAATTTTCTTCTTACTAATATCCACAATCTTCATGAATTTCTCAAAGTTAGCAATTTTGATTATCTTTACTTCCTTGACCTCATATCTTAACTTATCTGCATTAAAATCTTTATTATTTAGATTAGAATTTATACCTATTACAGCACTCCATATCCCACAGAGGAGGCATAATTTAACCATCATCTCCTTATTCCTATTCATAATTTACATCTCCTTTTGAGAAAAGTCCTCCAGATTTAACTAGAGGACTTATTTTATATTATTTATATTCTTGCAATATTTTCTTTGCTACTTCAACATCTGTTATTTTGTTAGGATCTGTAACTCCATTATTAGTTAATACTTTCATAATATCTACAACTGCAACTTTTTGTGCTTGTTTTTGTTTAATTGTAGACAATATCATCTTTATCAATGTCTTTAAATCGTATTCCGGTTCAGTAGGCTCAGCTGCTTCTGTACTTCCCCATGATGAATTATCGACTGGAGCGTCTTCTTTTACTTCAGCTTTGACTTTTGAAGCTTTTGTCTCTGTCTTAGCTTCTACTTTTGGTTGAGTCACTGGTGGAGCAGTCAAGTATGAATTTTTTACGCCTATATCAAAGGCCTCAATATAATTCGCTGAACTTAATTCCATACTGTCCGGCATACCTGTAAATCTTGAACCACAATCAACGATTCCGTCATCTCTAAAATGTAACATTCTTTGAGTTCCAGTGATTTTACCTTCTACTATTATTTTATCTATTGAAATGGTACACACAACCTGAGCGGTGTCTCCAAATATGGCATCAAGATCTGAATTTAAAGAAGTTGTTAATTGAGAATATTCAGCTCCTGACATTTCATCAGTTTTATCTTTGTATTTTGTATGGCCTAATACCATTGGGCATAACCCTATTTGTTTAAGTCTTGTTGTTTGGTCTTGTATAAGTTTAGCAAGTCTCTTTTTCCCTTCGCCGTAGCCACCCCACGCTGCATTAATTGACTTACATGGCTTTCCTGTTTCCATCATGCTCAATCTAATTACTTCTACTGTTGCTACTTCTATCATTTTGTCGATTGTATCATAAGCTATAAATTCAATCCCAATTTCGTCATTATTCAATACTAGATCATCAACCAATTGTACAAATCCTCTTTGTTTTCCGAATTTTTCTATGAATTGATTTGTTTGTTTTTCTGCCTTCACATAAATTTCATCAGTAGTCATGCTATCCATTTGAGTTTCCTCTAACTTTTCTACAAATTGATCCATTATCTTTTGTACATAATCTGCTTCTGTGATATCCCAGTAAGTGAACTCTTCATATTGAAGTCTATCTAGTGACTTAAATCCATCTTCGTCTCCGAATGAACACAGTAGACCTTTAGATTCATCTCCATACTCCTGTAGTACCAAATCTCTGAACAGTGTAGTCTTACCAACTTTTTTTACCCCTCTAACGTAATGAACGTAATCTGATAGGTTTCTTAATATTACATTTTTCTTTATAGCCATTTTTAATATTCCTCCTCGATTTTTATAACATTATTGTTTAATTGTCAAGGACTAATTAAAGCCCTCGTATTTTAGCCTAATGGGAAAGGTAATACTCCTTCTTCAACTTTATCTTCGGGCTTATCTGCTGGAACGTTTATTTTTCCTGCGAATGTAGCATCCACTTGAGATTCTACGAAATCAATTTCTTTATATCTTTTCTTGATTAAAGAAGAACCATCTGCACCAGTGATTTCAAAGCACTTTTTAAAACCATCATTTACATCTTCACTTGTACCCCAGCCTGTACTAACTTCTTTCTTTAATTGTCTATTATGGACTATTCCATTAACTCTTATAGAGTCTCCGAACTTCAACGATTTAAGGTTTCTGTAGAAGCTTTGATCCATAGTTGTTATATTTATTTCAAAAGTAGCTGTGTTGAATTTGCCTGCATATCCTACGATGTAACAGAATAAATATCCTTTACCTATTTTAGTGTCCTCAGAGAAGTCTCTAACCACAATATCTTGTGCAAAAGTACTTTCTTCTTTAAAGTCCTCTGCATTAAAATTTATTGGTTCAGTTACTGGATATACATATTTAATAGTATTTGAGATTTGTTCTTCTGAAACTCCAGACTTTGGATTATCATAAACAGAGAATTTAGGTTCTCCTACAATAACAACTTCTGAACCATCCTTAAGCTCTTTGTTTAACTTCTCTGCTAAATCATATTCAGGAATCATTAACTCATAATCCCCAGGAAGCTTATTATTCCTCTTTGCCCATTCTATCTTCATAGATTTTTTTTCTTTCTTGCTATAAGCATAAGCAAACTCTTTTGGACTTCCTATAATCTCAATAACTGGTTTGTTATCATTACTTGTAGATAAGAAGAACTTTAGTGATCTGTAGGGGTTCTTTGCAGGATTACCGTCTTTTGCAGCCTTTGCAGGTGAATCTACATATCCAAAACCCTTCTTAGCGACGTCCTTGCCGCATACAATTCCCCTGAATTTTTCTGATCCTTTGCTTTGTGTAAGATTTCCTGTATAAGTTGTATTTGCCATTTTTAATATTCCTTCTTTCATTTATATGTACAAAGTACAAAGCCCTTTGTCATGGCAATAGTATTGTTTAGTTGTTAAGTATAGCATTTAATATTTTGTCTACATTTTCAAATTCCCAATAAGGTATTAATAATAATTTTATATGATTGTCCTCACAATACTTCGCTTTAATATTGTCTCTAAACTGAATATTTTCTAAACTCTCTCTTCCACTATCCCAGCCTTTGTAATGCTGCTTCCCCTGATATTCAATTAGACAATTAATACTTTCATCTTTATCAAATACTGCGAAATCAAATGGTAAAGGTCTAATATTTTTACAATCTTTAATCCTATATTGTTCTTTGAAAATAAAGTGCCTCTCCTTAAGAAATTCTCTAACTCTCTTTTCTCCTTTTGAAGCTTTACACTTTGGACATCGCTGCCCAGCTATAAAACTTGATGGTGTCATAAGAAAATCGGGACTTTTGCATTTAGGAGAATTATGTCTTAACTTAATTTTCTCAGAATTTCTTACGTATTCTCCTAATACCTTATATTCATTTCCTGCTAATTTAAAAACTTCCTCTTTGAACTCTTCTGTCGTCTTTGCATAGCTCCTGTGCTGGCATTTAGGACATCTGTCGCCTCTCAGGAATGATATCGTTCTTACTGAATATTCGTTTCCACAAAGACTATGCTTCATTAAGATAGGATTATCTGCTTTCGTATATTCTCCTAAAACTTCATATTCATTTCCCACAATATCAAATATCTCTTTTTTTAAATCATCCGTTGTTCTACTACAAGTGTAACCAAAACATTTTGGGCATCTTGATTCTTTATTTAAAAAGCTACCTGGCGTTGTTTTGAATTCATGCTTACAATTAATAGTATTATGTTTTATTAAAATCTTTTTATTTACACCGGTATACTCGCTCATCACAAGATATTCCTCTCCTACTAGCTCATATACTTCTTGTTTAAATTCATCAGTCGTTTTTCTGTTTTTACCTCCTCTGTCTTCGCAAATATGAAATTCCCGTTTGCTGACAACTTCATTAGCTTCTGGACTCCAATCTCTATCACAGGCATTACAATGTATTCTAATTTTATCTGAACTTGTTTTATATTTACCTAAGACAGTTATCTTACTTCCAAATTTTTCTTCTACTTCAAGGACAAATTCGTCATGAGTTTTCTTTTTGTTCTTTCTACATAGTGGACAGCCTTGTCCGGATAGTAGATGACCTGGTCTCATCTCGAATTCATGGCCACAGTCATTTGCTCTAATAAGCAGCTTTACATTAGTTTTTTCATACTGGCCAAGTACAGTAAACTTCCCATTGAATTTCTCTTCGACTTCCTTGCAAAATTCTTCTTGTGTTTTTCTTACTGAGTAGACTCCGATAGTAAATATTCTCCTTTCTGCCCTTAATATTTAACTAAGACATTATCTTAGAAATTTTCTCTATTATATCTGCATTACTTTTGATCTTACCTCTAGCACTTACTGCCATTGCTGCATGTTCATCAATTATCGCATCTGAGTTAGCTGCTAGACTCTCTAGCTTTTCATTGGCACTAATTAAATCTTTTACCATTCCTCCGAAAACACTAACTGCATTATCTGAGATTGTTTGAAGCTTCTTTAATTCCACCTGAGCATTGTAACCTGTTGTTTTCAAAAATGATTTAACCATTAATAATTCCTCCTTCAATCCTTTTAAAATTTAACTTTTATAACATTATTGTTTAATTGTTCTAGATTCAATTAAACGGTGAATCTCTCCCTTTAAACAAATAACCAGCTCCTTATATTTTAATTTCTTTTTTTTCTACTGCCATACACCTAGCGATATGGCTCGCTGTCAAGCAACTATAAATTAGCAATTGTTATTTCACTAAAGATCCAACCATAGATTTCTTTATACCAGTTAGCATTGTCCACTGTTGTCGTATAAGCGTTACCTATTTTTTGAATCGTCGTCTCAATGCCTAAGTCTACTTGTCCAAGTACTTCTTCTAGTTTGCCTAAAGCTTTCTTTACACTAGTATCTATTCCTCCATTTAAAACTATTTTCTCATGAGTCCCTTCAATGTCTAAAATACGTAATTCCATAATTAATTCCCCCATTGTCTATTTATTTTGTTTATAATACTTAATGTTTTACTCCATTTTTGATTATACATTATTCTTTGTTAATATTTTGTCATAACTGGTATATTTTTTAATTTAATTTAAGTTATCCTGTTCGCTTATAGCTAACTTTGCGTATCTTTTGTCGATTAAACTGGTTACCAATATTTACATTTGTTTTTTTGTAGAAATATGAGTTATAATGCAAATAAAAGGGTGGTTTGTATGAAATATCTTGAGTGTAGGTTAATAGCAAATTTAACTCAGCAAGAGCTGGCAGATAAGATTGGAGTCTCAAAGACCCATATATGCGATATCGAAAATGGTAAAAGAAATCCTAGTGTTAGAATACTACTTCATTTAGCTGTTATCCTTAGTACCTGTCCTTGCACCCTTTTAGGCTGTAGATGTGACCACCTTCAACAATAAAGTCAATTCCTTTATCTAAGAGTATCTGAAATGTATTCTTCCACACTTTTTACATTTGCATCTTGAACCGTGATTTAATTCAAGAAGATTGGACTCTTTGCAATCTGTGAATGTGTGGAAGATAAACCATAACAAACTTTTCATAATTTACCCTCCGTAATATTATTGTTTAGTTGTTATAACGCTGAATAAACAAATCCTTCTTTAAAAGCTTCCTTGAATCCAAGACTTTCGTGCAGCATACCCGTTTTAATACTTCTGAACATTAATACATCATCTTCTAAGAAATATTTGAAAATATTATTTACTATGATTTCCTTTCCTTCTTTAACCATTTTCTTTGCCTGGAAATTATCTATAGCTTGTACAGTTACAAATTGAGCTGGAATAACATCTTCTTTAATTATAGATGGTTCAAGTTTTGAAAAAGATTCTATTTTTAATGTTCCATGTAAATTAGATCCACCACCATACCCTGAACTTTTCTTAATCTCTCCTGTTAATATTTTATATTTTAAAATACTATCTTCTATAAAGTAAATCCAGCCCTCATAATCTTTGATTTCTCCACCATCTTCAAGTATTTTAATTGCCTCATCTCTAGTAACTTCATCTCCAATTTTAAACTCAGGCTCACTATCATCTACTAAAACAAGTTTTTTATAAGCGTTTCCTTTTCTTGCATTAACATATGTTTCTCTTGAGTTTACTTTAAGTGACTCAAATTCTTTTATTGTTTTTGGTAATTCTTCAACATAATTTGTTGTCCAACATCCCCATAATTCTTGATCTTTTATTTTATTAATTTTACATATACCAAACTTTCCAGAGCTTGTTTCTTTATAGTAGATATAATCCCCTTTTTTAAATTCTACTTCTGCTACGGTCACTGTGACTTCATCCTCAGCCTTTTCTTTAACTTTTTCTAACATACTAGGGCTCCATGACCATTCATCATTATCTACGTCTATTTCAAATCTATTAGGATTACCTCTTCTTAATGCAACGATTTTAGCCTCTTTCCCTGCAAAGCCATTCATTTCTTCATCAAAATAACACCCGCCATCATACGAATTACCTGGAACTAAATCTGTTCTAATTTTTATTGAGTCTCCTACTTTGAGAATCAATGGTTCTTCTGCCTTAACGACTTCTTTTTTTTCTTTATTATAAAGTGTAACATCCGTTGGTAAGTAGTAATTTCCGCTATATCCATTCTTACTAGAATTAAGTTTTAAAACTTGTTCACCTACAGGAGTTCTGTATTTAGTTGTAACATATAAGTATGGTTGTCCTAGTTTTTTAGCCTCTTTCCAATTGCTTTCTTTTTCAAAATGTCCTTCGTAACCCCTTGCTGTTTTTGCATGAGGGACAACTTTGTCTCCGATTTTAAAATCAGCTATTGTAAGAATACAAGCCTTTCCCTCTTTTAAAATTGGCTTTTTAAGAGAAGGAGCTTCTGTATATAGTTCTAAATCCTCTAAGTGAAAGAAATCTCCTATTCCATCAATATCTTCGCTGAGTACGTAAATGTCTTTTCCACTACAATATTCTTTATCTATTCTTACTAAAAACAGATGGTCTTGATCCCTTCTTTTGGCTATATTCATAACGGCTGAAGTTCTACCAATTTCACCTTGCTTAGTTGTAGGAATCTTTACCTTGCAGCCTACTTCAAATTTAACTGAAGAAGCTTCGACCAATTCAAAGTATTCTGGTTCTACAATATATTCTTCTCCTACCCAGTCAATCTCTTTATGCTCTAACACTTTGACTTTTATACTTCCTCCTGGCAAATACTTTACTACTTCACCCTTTGTCATTTTCTTATTGGTTACATAATATTTATCATCAATACCTTTAATAATATCACCAACTTTAAAATTTTCAGCGGCTCTGACTACTTCTGTTTTGTTAACTATGTCCTTAGCAGAAGATATTTTTTTACTAGTCAACCCATAACTCCCAACAACTTTCTGAACTTCTCCTACTAAATCTATATCCATTGCTTTACCTAGAGCAGCTACAATTCCAAACCCTTTGCTATACGTATCCTTGTAATACAACTTGGCTACGCCTTGTCTACCATCTTCAATCTTTACTGTAGTAGTTGTGCCGGTAGTAATAATTTCAAATTTAGGATTGTCTGCAATTAATTCTAACTCTTCAGCTTTTGCATACCAGTAATTATTATCTTTATCCATTCTAATTTTATATGAATTAGCCTTCTCTATATTTTCTATAATTGCAGTATCTCCTACATCCACGTTTCCAACAATATCGAGAATTTTTGATTTGTTAGCAACCTTTACTTTATCTCCAATTTTTAAATCTTTTACCACAATACCATCCTCCTTAATATTATCCTTTAGTTGTTCTGACGGCTTAGAATCTGTAGATGCAATTTCTTCTTCAACTTCAATAACAGTTATGCTACCGTATTTATCTCCAGTCTTTAATGACTCATATTCTTTAACAAGTTTAACTTCCCAAGCTTCAATTTCTCCAGTAATTGGTTTACAACGACACTGTATCCCCATTACAAAGAATCCATAATCATCTGTTTTTACAATGAATCCCTTTCCTCCGCTCATACCATTTTTATTTTTTTCTACCACATCACCAACATACAATTTGGTTCCATCTACATCTTTAAAAGGAGACTCTTCCCCAACTGTACCATACTCAGTGTCTCTATCTCTTAATACTTTTTTTAATCCTTTAATCGCTTCCAAATTACAAGGCTGACACACATAAGTTTTACCAAATTCATCCTTAATCTTATAACTTTCTGGAGAATAAGCATTTCTTATCACTGTAACAATTTTACCTTCGATGCCTATTATGTCCTTGCACCAACCAAACTTGCTTTCTCTGTTCTTAACTACTCTGTAACTTGTACCCATTTCGATTTTCATTAATATATTCCTCCTCGTTACTGTTTTATTGCTTCGATATTTATATATTACTACGTTACTGTTTTATTGTCAATAAGTATTTTAAAGAATTTAGAATTTCTTTTCTTTATCTATTTGCGCGTTAGTCCGGATATCGTTTTTAAGCCATTCATCTAATTTTACAAGGCTCTTTCTTGAATAGCCGTGCTTTGTTCCGGACGCAATCTTGTTTATTATATTTGTATAGAATACTACCATACTATTCCCTCCTTTAAAACTTAGATTTTAATGTGTGCTTCTTATTAAATCTTGCTGGGTCTCATACATTTTTCTGTCCTCGGCAGCGTAATATTCTTCGATTCCTTCTATAGCTGCTTTCCTATCTACATTAAACTGATCCATATAAGATTGAATATCTGATTCTAACATAGAGGCCTCCTTTATCATATATTTGAATAGCGAATTTATTTATAAATTAGTTCTCGTGCATTTTTAATTAAATCGTCATAAATTCCACAATTTTCTTCTTCTGTAATATCATCTAAAGCTGATACTACTTTTTTCAACATATTTTTAAACTCTTCTGACTTTAGCAAGTAATATTCTGCAATATCTTCTGTTTGTACAGTAGCATCTACTTTTGCAATTTCTATTAAATTTATATCAGTTTTTATATTTCTTATTATCAATTTAATCGCTTCCTTTCTTCATAATATTCTCATATCTCGATACGTTTTTACTTCCTTGTTGAGTTATAGCTACCATTAAAGCTCAGATCTACATTCGCCTTAATAAATACCTGTTCTACTTTACACTGGCATCCTGGAACCTTACAGACGGTTACAGTTAAATCTGTTATTCTTCTCTCTACAATGAACTCTCCGTGCTCGGGACAATTATATAAATACTCTATAAGTCATTCCTCCTACTCTCTATTACTCCACCTAATTCAATCCCTATCGTAGATACTCTGGGCATTAGATTGCCTGTTTTTTTAGTTGAATAAATTACATCTTTGATAGTATAGCATTTACCTTTATATAGCATAGATTCAGACTTACGGGGTACTACAGGACTTTCAATACTGCCAACATAATCTTCTCCAATATAAACACATATTTCTAACATAATTACCTCCTCTTAAATCTCTCATTTTAAATCATCTTCTTTTGAATTACGAATTAAAATTTTCAATTAAAGATTTTACTTCTTCAAAATCAAAATGTTCAGTTATATTTTTATTTATACCATTCCACGCATTTTCTATTGTGCAATGTAATAATCCAGCTTCATTTGCAACTATATTAGCCATTTGAGTAATGTTTATTTTATTTTTCATATATATACTTTACCTCCTTCGCTTTTTATTCAATTCTGTAATATAAAATATGACATTTAAGATATTATTATTTAATTGTAACTAACCTCCTTACCTGTCTCTCTCAAACATACGAATGTGGGAAATTGTAAACTAACTAACCCTGTACCTTTATCCATAGATTCCTCTTTGAATTTTACCTCTACAATCCTTCCTAACAGAGTGTCTTTGTTCTCCCAAATGTCCTTCCTCTCTGCATCTGTATATCCTGACCCTACATTTACAACGTTATCCTTATATTGTACTACCACAGCTCCCAACGTTCCTTTTAACCTACCATCTCCCTCTTCAAAACCTACTATTTTAATATCACAGGTTTTAAAAACTTTGCATTTTAGAATCCCATTATTACGTTTTGCTTTATAAGGCATATCCCTAATGCACATCAGACCTTCATACCCTTCTGAATCAACCTTAGTCAATAAAGTTTCTATCATTGAATGGTCTGTGCCAGTATAATATGTTGGAGCTATTCTTATATTTTTCAACCCTAGTGTAGCAATTAGTTCTTTTAGACGATTTAACTGATCTAATCTATCCTTAAATCCTAACTTGCTTTCTCCTTTTACAAATTCCTCTTTAGGTACAATATCAAATACTACATATTCTATTTGTGATTTGTCACCACTATCTGAGTTCAATATACTTGCAGTAAGTCTAAAGTTTTCATTGTCGGGAACATTATCAATATTTTTTCTTACCATTTCACCATCTATAACAAAATTATCAATAACATTTAACTGCTTTAAATCTTCCAAAACATGGTCTAATCCATTCATGGGCTTATTCTGCCTTGACTTAAACTCTTCATTCATTAATGTACTGCGAATACCATTTAACTTTAAAGATAATGCAATCCATTCACTTTTCTTTAGTTTTACCTTATCAATGGAATAGGCTTGCTGTATATCCCATACTTTAATCAAACCTTTAATTGCCTTGTTTATACCCTTTGCAGATATACTGCATCTTAGATCCTTAGTAAGCATTTTAATATATAATTCTCTGATTTCTTCTGTTTGACTTAACAAGAACAATATAGTCCTGTCTCTAAGGTCACTATTTATATTTGATACAGATAATTCCTCTAACATCTCAAATACATCACTCCAAGTTTTGCTTTCGTTCATGTCATCTCCTATTAGCCCTCTGAGCTCTTTGACTATATTGCCTTGTGACAACAATTCTCTCAATTTCTTTTCGCTAAACCCATACATCAAATGGTCTGAAAATGTACAATATAAAACCTTTGTAAACAATTCGTTACCAGCTTCTCTTTTTAATATATCTTGTTTGCTATTTGTTGATGAAGTTTCCTCTAATTCTTTTACTATTTGTATTACTGAATTCATAATAATTCCTCCCTCAAATCTTGTTTCTTTCTCATCAGTCCAAGCATAGCCTCTTACTTTACCTCTTACACTTTCACCTGAAGATTCTACCGTCTCTATTATACTTCCATTTTGAAATTCAATTTTACTCATATTCCCTCCTTTATTTACAATCAGTACTAATTAATTGCTGCGAATAATTTCCTATACTTTGTTTTCTTTAATACTTTAAACCAAATACGGCTAAAGAAACATTTTGTTTCTACTCTTTTAATTTGATACCAAGTCATGTGTTTCTTAGCTTCATTCCAAGGAATCTTCATAGCCTCACCTATTGCATTTCCTGATGTCTTTGTTTGTTCTACTACTTGGTTTAATATTGTTGATAACTCTTCCATAATTAATCTCCTTTAGTGGTTAGGTCACTGCCCATAATATTTAATTTGTCATTTAAAATCCGTGTTTTAATATACTATTCTTTAGTCCTGTTCTATTAACTTATTAATATTATCTCTTACAATTAACAGTTCTTCTTTGTTAAATTGCATTTGTGATAGGCTGTATTCTCCTATATTCCTGCCTACTCCATCTTGCCTTAACGAGATATGAAAACTTCTCTCTACTGATTCTCTATGACTGTTTACTTTCGACTCTGAAATAAATAATGTTTCCTTTCCAATTTTAAATGTGGCACCAGTTACCCTATCAAATTGGGCTAAACTTTTGAACTCCTTACTGAAACTAACTTTTGGTTTACCATTATCACTTATTTTATAATTTGTTTCCATCTTATTAGTCCTCCACTTTCTTCATATTTCCTTCATAGTCAAACCCGTCACATATTAATACCTTTTGGAAGTATGCGCTCATTAATTCTATGCTGAGTCCACATTTTTGAATATATTGCTCAAGAACTTCTTTTATATCCTCATCTGACATTTTTGAAAGAACATTCCCTATATGTTTATTTGTTGTATCCATCTATATACCCTCCTCATTAATTTATAAATTCGTTAGACTATTTCTATACAGTCAACTTCACAATCCTCATCTTCTGAAAGAGATACAATGTTAATTCCTATATTCTCAGTAGATTTTTTATTCATGTAATATTGAAATTCGTTGTCCACCATTGGAACTCCGTAACCTTCAATAAACACCGTTCCTCTAGCTTTTTCTTGAGCTATAAGCTTTGCATGTTCCCTTAGAGTTTTAACATTACTAAACGTTTTCCTGTAATCAGCCATCCACTCCTCTGTCATAATATTTTCATCTATTTCGATCTCATATTCGTCTATCCTGGTTACTGTACAATTAAATTTTTTCATTAATAGTTCCCTCCTCTTCTATTGCTTTGTCCAGTATGCAGCAAATACCTTGCAAATGGTCGTACTCATGTTGTATTACCCTTGCTGAAAAATTTGAGTAATCCTCTTTGATTATTTTCTTAGTTTTATAATCAAAGTATTGAATTGTAATATGATTGCTTCTTTTTATATTTTTATAGACCCCTGGAAAACTTAAACATCCTTCTTCCTCAACATACTTTTCTTCGCTATACTTTATAATTTTAGGATTAATAAACAATTTCGTAATGCTGCTTATCTGTGCTATGAAGAAGGTTTTATGTATCCCTACTTGACAACTTGATAATCCAACACCATTATTTATTTTCATAGTTTTAACTAAGTTAGGAAATGATTCTACAATACCCTTCATCTCAAATAGTTTAACTTTCTCGCATGGCTTTCTTAACTCTAACTCATCTATAACTATTTTCATTTTAACATCACTCCTATTCGCTTTCTTTTACTACCTGGCTATATTCAACTGATAGCTCTGATTCCTTCTCAATTAAAAACTTGGCAAGAAGCATATTATTTTTATGTTCCTCTTTTTCTTGAATACTCTCATATTCGTATAGCCAAACTTTTAATGATCTAATCTTAGTAAGCTGCAACTTATCACCGCCTTATAACATTATTGTTCCGTTGTTAACTTTAAAAAATATTTGTTCTTGGTTACTATAATATATTATTATTGTTTAATTGTAAATAGCTAAATTTTATATTCCCAACCCCATATTAGTTTTTTAAAAGGTTTGGGAATATTTACTTTAAAAATAGCATAATGAATTTTTACATAAACTTATTTTATCTTATTTACTATAATTTCTCTTGGGTATTGCTTATAATATTAGACCAATCAAGGTATTTCTCGTAAACTCCACAAGTATTAAACATCTCTTCTATAACTTCTTCTTTTTTTTCTGGGTAGCTTTTTAACATAAAATAAATACATAACAATTGCATTCCAGTTATTAGGCAATGCTCTCTGTTTTTGCAATAACCTATCATCTGAGAAGGGAAATCATCTTCTGTGCGATCTTTTAATTGAACGTCCTTAAAAGTATTAACTATTAGAATCCCTTTAGGTCTTATTTCAAAATTAGCATAATACTCGCTTACCCATTTTTCTAATTGAGCAGCATGCTTTTCTGCAGCGCTTTTAGTGACTCCTTTTACTTCCACAACAGCTACTTTTGAATTATACTTTAGAATCAGGTCATCTCTTCCTGGCAATCCTTCAGTTACTTCAAATCCTAACTCTTGAAAAATATTTGCAGTAGCTACCTCAAGCGCTCTTCCTGTACCTGTAAACAATACCTTGTGCTCTTCTAATGCTGCAATAATTTCTTTTTGCTTACTTATTTTAGTTTCAATCTTATTAATATCATTTTTAAATTTATTAATATTATTTATTATTGTCAATTCTTCGGGTAGCATATAGTCCTTACTCCAACTTGGCAGTTCAAAATCACCTGTTTCTTTTTTTAGTTCTTCAACTAATTTAAATAATGATTGAAAGAATATCTTTTCAGTCTTTTCATCTTCTTTGTCATCGTAATATGACGGAATAAAGATTAAGTTTCCGTTCTCAACTTTGAGATAAGAGCCTACAACTTTATTTGTTCCTTTTATATAAAATATTGGTTTGCCAATTGGTTCATTAAAATAAGCGTTATAACATAAATGTTTTTTATTTTGCTTCCAAAATTCAGCAAATTGGGCATCACCTTTAAAGTCTATGCTTTCACCTTGAGCTTCAATCGCATTTACTTTTATTGGTAATACTGACAATAAGTCTACAGCATCTATTATCCTTGTTGTTTGCCTATTTCTACCTGTACCAGAGTATTCTCTGTTCCCAGTATCTGCAAAACATATTTGTGGTTCGGGTAAATATACGATTACATTTCTCCCCATTTTTAACAATTCAAGTATTTCAACCTTTCGTCTTTTAATATCCTCTTTAATTTTAACCGAGTCGTCATCATTTAAGCATTTTTTACCGCGGTATGTTTTACTGGACGTTGTTTTATATTCATTTAATATGCTATCAAAATTAATTAATATAATATCATAGTCCAGAAAAGACTTTGATGATCTAAAATAATCAGTTTCTACAGAATCATGTTCATAGAATGAACCTATTGCTAAAGCTTTCATTTGTACCCCTCCTTCTAATTTATAACCTATAAGATATATGGCAATGGTAATTAAAAAAATATATCTACATACACAATACTGTCACTATAAACTTAGTTCTATATATAAGCTACTCTTTAAAACATAGCCTGTACATGAATCTAATAATCACATTTCAGCAACTAAAATTTTTGAGAAAATCCAACCATACATTTCTGTGTAATCTGCCGCATTGCGCCTAGATGTTATGTAGTATCCACCTATATTTACTATTGTAGGCTCATCACCAGCATCTACATGCCATAATACATTATTTAGTGTTTCAGCAGATTTTTCTTTTTCAGATTCTGTATTGCTGTTTAATACTATATCCTCGTTAGTTCCTTCGATATCTAACATATAAATTTCCTTTTCCATAATTATTAATGCCCCCCCTCACTCTTTTATTTAAATGTTGTTTATTTTAAACTATAAATTATTTATAATTATAAGATTTTTCTTTGTTTTTGCTAGCAGAAGTAAATTCTCAAGCTGTTTAATATGGTTGTCCAATTCATCTATATTGTCAGTAGCAAGTATCTCATTGCTCATCTCAATAAACACACTCGATTTTGTATTTAACTGTGAATTTCTTAGTGGTATTTTGTTAATTGGGTACTCGTGATCATAATCTCTCATTATTTTTTCAGCAACCTGGGAAACAATACCTTCTGGCACAGAGATAGAATAATCATTCTTTTTGTCTACGCCTTCCGGATACTCTATTACTTCTGATTTAAACAACCTACCTGGTTTTGAACTATACTTATCAAAATCAAAATCTTGTACTAATATCTGACTGAACACACTAATTTCTCGAGTAGCATTCTTAGGAATAAATGAAATTAGCAGTTCTAAGTATAAATTTTGACCAATAATCTTATCAACATTTATTTCCTTTCTTCCTTCAAACCTAGAATTAAAAAGAGTTTGTGCTTTGTATATGTCCCTTTCAACATCTTCTGATTCAAAATCTAATGGAGCCATTGTATTAGGGAAAGCAAGACTAAGTTCAAGTATGTATTTGTAAGAATAATCGCTAATATTCCTCACCTCACTTCGTATTTATTAATTTTATGACTTTATTATAACCTCATGACTTCATGAAGTCAACTTAAAATTACGTTAATTTTCCATTATTCTAAAATCAGCATTTTAAGATATGGAATCACTATTGCTTTTTCCAGATAACTTTTATACTGCTGTATTTTTCTCGTAGCATTTTAATTAATTCAATTACTTGCAGCCCAGTGTTATTTCCATTACAGAACCACACTCCATAAGCCTTTTCCTCTGTTCTTCTATATCTCATTTGTAGTTTCTCATCATCACACTGTAAATTCACATTACAATATGTCATCAATATTAAATTTGGGTTATCTCGTTTACTCATTATCTATTCCTCCATCTTTAAAATTTGTTCTCTATACTGGTTCCATTCATCTTTCTCAAAACAATTACTATAGGAAGATATTAGGTGTCCATCGCTCTCTATAAGGTCTACTATATCAATACAAATGTTTCCATCTTGAAGTTTACAATCTGCTCCACCTTCATCTAGCCATCCAGAACCAGCTATCTTTACAAAATCTTCTAAATCATAAAATGGTATGAATACCTGAGATTCTATTTTCTTATCAACTATATATATGTGGACTTCGTGATTATTTAAAAACTCATATAAGTCTGCGTTAACTTCCTTCATAGTAGTTCTCCTTTCTCTTATAATTATAAGCCCATTTTTTTAGAGGTACGATTTAATTATTTTATTTTTAATCTGTGACCGTTTAAATCCAGCATCTCTAACAATTAAAAATACTTTTATACTACATATTGGACTATGCTTCGACCCTCTGAAATCAACATTTTCAATTATATAATTTAGATATAATGCTCAATTATATTTTTGCTTTTTTCAATATTTTTATTTTAGCTGGTGACTTTAGTCACCAATATCCCTTTTAAAAGAGATCTTTTATAAACTGCTACTTTTGTCTATTTTTATATATTATTACAATTATCGCAGTAGCTAATATAATAATCCAAATCCACCATGTCCTCTTTAAGAATTCTATTCCTATTTGATTATACAATTTAATCAATTGCCAGAATGTATATTTTGATAAATCCATATCTACTCTTCCCTCTTGAATATTTCTTGCATTTCTTCAGTAAATACCTCTGTCTTATTTATACCATCATACTTCTTCAATAGTTCAAAATAAGCAGTTTCTTGGGCTTCTGTCAATTTGTGAACCATTGTGGGTGGAACATATAAACCAGCTAAAGAAACATTGTATAATATCATTCCTGTATCTGTAATTCTATGGCTTTGAACTTTACCAATTATTTTGTGGTCTTCAAAATCTACGTAGACTATCTCGTCAAAATAAAACTTACATTCTTTCATTAATAATTCCCTCCTCTTTATCTTACACCAGCTTTTCTACTGGTGACATTTTAAATATTATTTGAATTTATAAAGTGTAACCTCATAATCTTTAAAAACATCTTCAATTATTTTATAAACTATATTCCAGTCTCCACCGGCTAGTCCGCAGCCTATCTCATATGGTATTGCTATTGAGTCATCGAACATGCTCACCATTCTCAACATACCCTCTAAGCATTCTCTCAAGGCTTTATAATCAGTATATTGTTTATCTCTTCCATAATTATATTGACCAAATAGGTTTGCTATTACTTTGCCATCAGATACGGGAATAGTTTGAATCTCTCCTAGTAAAGTTCTCCTATCGTTATTTTCACAGCCTTCACAGAACCTTTTATATAATGGGTAGACTTCTGGATATTTATTTCTAATTTGTTTAGCTAGTCCGGCTCCCATAACTCCTTGACAGTTTACTTGTTGACATATTACATCTTCAGTTGCATTTAATATATTACCTTCAACTATTTTAATCATTAATAATTCCCTCCTCTTTAAAATAAATTTATTATCTTCTTCCCATTGCTATCTTAACAAAATCAGGCACTTCATCGTAAACATTGTATTCTGAATGCCTTCCAGTATCTATATCGTCTTTATGTTCCTTCCACCATACTAAAACAGATTCTTTTAATTTCTTATTCTGATTTTCATACATTACTTTATTGTGAATATATATTTCAAGATAGTGCTCTAATATTTCTGGAAACTTTTCCATCTCTTTTAATGAGTTCAATAGTCCTATATCTTGAGCGTTATATCCTTTGCGTTTTAACTCTTCTTCTTTGAGTTTTTTTAAATTGATAGCACATGCTGATTCTTCCATAATTCCTCCTCTTAAAATAAGCTTTTTAAGTTATTTCTTATATATAATAACCTTTTCCTTCCTCGAAATAATGTGAGTGTATTAATCCATCAGCCTTATGGTCAAACTCTATAATCGTAATTTCTCCATTGTTTTCTGTACAAAGTAATAATATATTTTCAGTACATATTTGTTCTCTCATTTGACTACATATGGATTTGTATGCTGATAATGACTCGTTCTTTAATCCTGCTTTTCTTAGGCCTTTATTTAAGTCTCCTAACCACTTGCTATATTCTTTGTCCTCAAACTGGTATCTATTTATTTCATATATTCTCATAGTTATTCCCCTCACGTAATATTATTGTTCCGTTGTTCAAGTTATATTTCAACTATATTATAATTACTCACCAGCACCTCTAATTTAGCCTTATTAACAGCCTTTATTCCTCTCTTACCATTTACAAACTCACTGAAAGAACTTTTGCCCATGCCTATCTTGTCGCATATAAATTGCTGCCGAACTCCTAGTTCGTCTATTAGATAATTCGCTTTCTGCATTATTGTCATGATTAACTCTCCTCTCGAATTACTCCATCCCATTCATTGAATAGCTTCTTGTTCATTGTAATTGATTCATCCTTGTGTTTCTTCTTTAGTATCTCTGCTTTATGCTCAGCTTCATATTCTCCTATAGTTATTTTTACTACTTCAACATAATCATAATCAAAACTTTCAAATCCCACATCTCGATTCAACAATAATTCATCTTTGAATTTTCCATTCTTCTTTAATAATCTCTTATAAATTTTACAACTAAATCTTTTATTACAATATTCTCTATGGTTATAAATTATCTCAGCATAATACTGATTTCCCATTATCGAAGTTACCGGGAATTTATTTACATTATATTTTTCATCTAAAGTTTTTCTCTTATTCCTTGAGTATCTACTTTCAAGAACTAGGTAAGTGACTCCCACCACTACAACTCCTATTATTCCTATATCGATACAATCCATTTTACATTCCTCCCATAATATTATTGTTTAGTTGTTTACAGCAAACTTAACTGGAATACTCTTAACACCATGTTTAACAAGAACTAAGAATCTTATATATTCATCCACTACAACTACACCATTCTTATCCTGACTATTTTTAATTACTGTGATAGGCTTATCTATTACTTGATTCTTCAAGTAAAAAGCTTCTTTCTTTTTATACTTTGCTCCATTGGGAGAATGCTTCTTTAGGTATGCAGCTATTTTAACTCTTCCAACCGGATATAAGAACTCTGTTCCCTTTGGAACCTTAATATCCTCTGCTGAATTTTCTATCAATCCAACTTTTTTAACAAACCTTTGATGATTATACTTCTCATTAATAACAATACAAGAGATAGGAATATTCAATGCTTTAGCTACCTTTAACCACTTCAAACCCACAACCAGGCTATATCTATCCTTATACTTCTTGACTATGATTGTCCTGTTTACAAACTCCTTGTTTTGGAACATGAATAACAACTTCTTAATATTGATAGGCTTTGAACAAATATGAATCTGCTCTGTTAGCTCAATGTACTTCTGATCAATAACCTCTACTGTTTTTCCTTCGGTCCAGCTTTTGAATTTTGCCTGGTTTAACTGTGCAATTTGATTTTTCATATTGACCGCTCCTCTTTTTATTTATTTGTTATTTACATATTATAATATTATTGTTTAATTGTCAAGCGTTAATATAAACTTTTATGCCCGTAGTTATCTACAACCTCATCATCAAAGTCAAAGTCCCGATTATCCTTAAGTGCAAATATCAGTCTATTCTTTAAAGTATATAACCCCTCAGCTAAACTACTGCAGCTATAAGACACTCTTCTTTGAATAATAATTATAATTCATGGGAATAGTTATTATTATCAATGCTAATAGTGTTTTAGATGTAATAATTCAGATGGCGCATGGAAAAACTTTACAAATACGTTATAAGAGAGGAAAGGCGATATTATAATGAATAAATCAAAGATTATTGACTTAGGTGCTGCAGAAAAGAAGGTAAAGGCAAATTTAAAGTCGGTCAACGATACTGCAATCAATGTTATTAATAATACGTGCGAAGACATTAAGTTTATCCTTGATAGAGCAGAAGGATGTGTTTCGGATTTCGACAGTATCAGGAACCGGATTGCTAATAGAACCAGTGAATATCAAGCAGTCATTACAAATGAAGTGATTGATTCCTATATTGAAGTATTCGACATGGTATGGGAACGTGTTGGCGGTAAGTTGCATCGTAAAATTTATCCAAGGATCTTTCAATTGATTAATCCCAAGGAGGCCGTCTGGGAAGGAAGAGGTTCTGAGAATATGCAAGAAATCGACATTAATACTATCACATTTCCTGCCGATCGTACTCCTTTTGTGTTTATTCATGGGATAGAAAATGAGCCCACAAAGGAAGCTGCCTATGAATTCTACGAAAAATTTGAGAATGCCGCCAGGATGTATAATAATGACATCACTGACTATAGCAAAGATACAGATGTTTTTATTGTCAGTTACGATAGTACCTTAAGCAATGATGAAGAAGTAATCATACGAGCTGGTTTTGAAACTGTCTTGGGTGGAACTGTCACCGGGGATGCACCTGAATTCTTTGCGGCGGTTATGTGGAGAGAATGGCAAAAAAGAGCCATATATACTGGTGAAGAAGTTTTGCTCCCTTTTCTTAAAAAGATGGCTGATTCAAATATCGACAGAACAAAGAGAGGGAAAGTCATTTCACATTCGCTAGGTTGCCTGGTGATGGCTCATGCAGCAGAAGAATTAAAAAAACAATTTCCAGATTCGGAAAAGCCTCTAAATTCATGGCTCGTTTTAGCTGCAGCACTGCCTTTGAATGCCTTCGCAAATACTGGAGATTATAAAAATGCTCCAGCAGTGACTGGCGTATACGATAGCGATCCCCTATATGGAACTAAGGTATGGTTTTCTTATGTCGATTTTGCACTGCTTTTCTTTTACGTCTATGCAACAAAACATGAGGCTATGGGACAAAGAGGTTCAGTTTTTCCCGCTAGATATGAGGTATTTAACCAGGACGTCACCTTTTGCACTCTAGAGTCTCATACCGCGGATGAGTATTTTGCAAGACTTGCATCTACATTACGATTTTATCTCAATACTGAAATATGGTCAGAGCAACCTCGATGCAGTATATCGGTACCTCCATTTAGTTGATTAAAAGGTCATTCTACAAATAAATTTTATAAATTATAAGAGATCAACTAACCATAATTTTATAAAAAGCCCTATAATAAAATGATGGGGTGGAATAAATATCACTATGATTGAGTCTTTAGTTTAAACTAATATTTTTATAAGTAATTATTATGACTAATCGATTCATTGTATTAAGTAATTAATTTTTCAATTATATTCCAACACCTCATTAGTTATGATATAATAATTTTATGAGAAAATAATATGTTGGTTACATCACTCCTTGTATTTTTCTCAAACCATTGGAAGTCGTTGGACAATCTATCATCAAAGGAGTGATGAGTGTGAGCGATAAAATTACAATTGTAGCTATGATATGTGCAACAAGTTTAGGAATGGCAACAATAGTGTTTATTTCTACTTACTTAAAAGATAGACTTACTGTTAAAAGTAAGACTTCAATTAAGGATGTGGTTAATAGTGAAATTGCAATTACAACTGAAAATTCAGATAAATCCACAAAAAACTAAAAAGCACCCATTGTTTTCGCAGACAAAGTGCTTTTAGTATCCAACATATAATATAACAAAAGTCCAACGACTTTCTATAACTATAGTATATCACACTTTTTAAAATATAAACAATACCTATTTTAAAATAAATTATTCATCTTAATATGTCTCTTCTATTTTAAATTTACCATTTTATTTGTATTACGCACAAAAAAATATCACAACATTCATTTACTTTTGAATAATGTGATATTTAAAAATGTTATTCATTTTTTAATAAACTTGTATTATTAAACTATAAATTGTAATTTGTAATTTTTTTTGCTATACTCATTCTGTCTTTTATAGTTTGTAATTATATCCAGATAGCAAAATCTTTGTATTCAAAAGTACCACTACCGTGATGCAATTTACCTTTCGATTCCAACTGTCTAAAAGCATCACGCATCCTAATGAGTATTTCTGGATGTATATCCAAACTGTGATGCGCTGGAAAAACCTTTTTTACTGGAAGTGTTACAATTCTCTCAATTGATTTCAAATAAGCTTTCGGATCAGTAGAAGGATAATAAGCAAATAAAGTATCTTTATAAACTAAATCACCTGTGAAAAGATAACCACGTTCCTTTTCAAAAAAACATATGTGTCCTGGTGAATGGCCGGGCGTATGTAGCACTTGAATAGAACGTCCTCCTATATCAATGATGTCATTATCTTTTAGAACCATTGTAGGTGTACCCTGAAAGAATTTGTAATTGTCCACATTATAACCTTCTGGCAAATCGCAACGATCTACTACCATGTCCTTGATTTGTTCCAAAGTCAGTGGAAATTCTCCATTCAGCCAGTTTAATTCATTCTCATGAGCATAAAAGTCAGGAAAAAACTTATGCCCACCGATATGATCCCAATGAATATGAGTTGCCACAGCAGTTATTGGTTTGTCAGTCAGTTTTATCACTTCATCATAAATATTGCAAATACCAAGACCAGTATCAATCAATAGGCTCCTTTCAGTACCATTTAAAAGATAGGCATGTGTTTCCTCCCAATGTCGGTATTCACTGATGATATGTGTATCCTTATCTATATGATCTATTGTAAACCAATTGTCCATTTAATTTGTCCTTTCCATTTTATTGGATTTGTAAATAAATCACAACAAAATTCAAATTTATTTATTGTTAAATTATAACATACATATATCACACTATTCAATTTTTAAAGACTTTCGCTAAAATACATTGGCGGACATTCTTCATTTTCACTATTATAAGTTACTTTGTTATCATCCAGGTAATCAATGTATAAAATATTTTAGGTTTAGACATACTAGAAGTAATAAAGCTAATATTAAAGGAAAGAGATGTGAATAAGATGAATAATTCGCCAAAAGAAAAAAAACACACTAATCAATCTGTTGACTCTAAAATTTTACGTACTGACCCGCCATGCGCAGAGGGTTATGTACAAGATTGTAGTTCAGGCGTGTGTAAATGTGTAAAAGACGAAAGCGTAGATCCCCCAGTAACAATCACCCACTTTTCCAGTAAAAAAATCCGTGATAATAAGTAATGGAATTTATAATGAAGGCAATAAATTGTACAATTTTAAGATATTTAAACGAAAAAAGCTTACTAATGTAATTTAGTAGGCTTTTATTATATTTCTAAACCAACTAATCATTTTTTACTTAATCTCTTCACTACGTATTTTTTTCAAATTTCGTCTTATCAAATACTCATTTTATTATTTCATCCAGCTATCATCATCATAATATTCACAATTCTTTGCTTCATTATAAGTCGTTAATTCATGACTTCCTTTGTCGGAACACTGACAAAAACTATGCTCTGGAAACTCTTTACAATATCCACAATCAGTACAATTTTTCTCATTCATCAATATTTCTCCTTTATAAGTTGTCTTTTAAGTTATATCTCTTTTAGTATCTTTGTAATAGAAACTATTTTTATAAGACATTTATCTCTTTTACATATTCCCAAAATATTAGGTCTCCAGCTTCGAGCTTAAGTCCATCTTCATTTATAAATGTAATTAGTCCCTCTTGCTTTTTAACATGTTCAGTGCCATCAGTGGTTACTTCAACAACTGTTTCATTTAGAATTAAGGTCATAACCTCATTGCTTTCCCCTTCAAGTATAATTGCTGTTTTTGGTTTTAAATTGTTAATGTTTTTCATAATATTATTCCTTCTTTCACTTTTATTATTTTATTTAATTATACATTTCCTTAATATAAAAAACTACTTTTATAGCTCTTCACATTTTATTTAACATTTCTACTAACTGTTCATTTCTTTTTTCCAATCTATCGAATTCTTTATTTACTTCCTTTTTCAGAAAACTAAATGTGAACTGGTTATTATCCACTAAATCAATTAATTTCCGAATATACTCTCTATCACCTTTTATAGCTTGTATTAGTATTTGATTATTAGCACAAGGGCAAGTGATTCTATTATTTTCAGTTAATTTTCCTCTTAATATAAAAAGATTCACATTTTTATTGAAATTATTCAAAATTATTTCATCATTTGTGAATGGTTTTAACGAATTATTACCATTATTATTATAGTTATTGATACATTCATTAATATGTTGTACGGTTGTTTTTCCAATACGTCTTATACAACAAATTTCATCCCTTTCCAATGAGATAAGGTCTTCAATGCTCATAATATTTTTATCTATCAATGCATTGATGCTACGTGTATGAAATTTTAATAGTTTAAGCAAATTATACATTTTTACGTCTTTATTAATTTCATTCTTAGATATATAATTCTCCATTTCGTTACAATAATTTTTGAATTCAATATATTGTCCAACTATATTATTAATATTAGATAAAGATGTACTATATTCTATGGCTAATTCTTCATGTGTTTTCCCTGCAACACTTTTTCTAATAATTTCACTATTTCTTATCTCAATTTTTGATGTCATTTCAAATTCCTCTTTTGTAATTTATTTATTGATTTAAAGTTTAATTATACTTCCTCACTTTTATATTTTATAATTGTCTTCTTCCTATTAAAATATTCTTTTTATATTATTCTTTGAAATAATCAGACAGTATTTTTATAATTTGTTGATCTACAGTTAACTGCTGACGTTGAGACAATTCTTCTATCTTATCCAATAAGTCACTAGATATTTTTAACGGAACATTGTTAATTATTTTTTTCATAACTTCTCTATTTAGTTTAATAATTCTTTCGCTAAACTCTTTGTTTTGTAGAATATTTTTTTTCATATCTATATATGTTGAAAGATCTTTCATGTCTTCTATTGTTAATTCTTTCTGTAGGTACTTTGAAGGAGTTCCACCTAATATTTCTAGAATTCCAGGGATGTATTTACTAGGTATACCTTGCTTTTTCTTTTTCCATAGATTGATGATTTGTTTATTAATACCAAGTATCTCTGCGAAATCCTTATTCTGTATCTCATATATATTTAGCACATACTCAAGCCCCGTTATAACACCACAACTTTTACTATGTTCCAAGATATATTTTATGTTTTCTTCAGTTAATTCTTCGTTAAAGTATCGAATAGGTATGTTGAAGATATCCATAAGGGTTTTGCTATATTCTTGAGGAATGTCGCTTCTCCCTGCCACTCGGTTATCAATATATGATTTTTTAACACCAAGCTTCTCAGCTAACTCTTCATGCTCCATAACGTGTATCAATAATACATATTTAAGTCCGTTCATTTTTACCTTCTCCTTACATTTTAATATGTAAGAATATTTTAACATATCTTATTGTTTAATTGCTACACCCTCATCAAATTTAGATTTTAAATGTGTTTTAGGAACCTCTCATCAAAAATAGATATTTTTTTCAATGTGCACAATCCATTCCCACTATTCTCTTTTTCAAATAGGTTTCCAAAGTCATCTTCGTATAACCCAAGTTTCTCGTTCCAAAAGAGTTTTGCTAACCTTGATTCCCCTGGAGCTGAGTAACATTCTGCTGCAACTTTCTTATTTCTTTTTAACCAGTCAAACAATATCATTATTAATACATCTCCCTTCTCTTGAAATCCACTTTTTATTGGGCTATACTGCAACCTTGTCGTTAATGATCATTTTTCTTACGCTTAGCTTATTTATTGCAGATATTATTCCAACTTCTAAATTTCTAACCATTTCATAAACTATTCCGATTCTTGTGTTTTGTAGAACCATAAACTCAAATGCGCCAGATATATTAACTATACCTGCAATTGAAATATCCCCAATGGAAGGTAATTCTTTATTAAAAGCTGCCCCTGGAGTAAGTGTTCCGTTTGCTATACATATCTTTTGCAAATTACCAGTACTACCTAAACATGCATCAATCGCTATTATCAATGAATTTTTAGCATCAATTGTATTTAAAGTATCTTCTAAATTTTTAGCATGAACTGGGTTTTGGAGACTCCCATATATTTTACATTTTCCTTTTAATTCCTCTCTCTCAGATAAAAATGTACCTAGCATTGGAGCAAAACAATCTCCTGCACTTCTGTCAGTTCCTATACATATTAAAACTATTTCATTATAATCTTTCTTTGATTCTGTAATTAATTTATATAGTTGTTGTGATATTTTTTCTTGAGCTCCGTCTACCTTTGTATCAATATATCCTTTTTTTACTCCATAAAGTTCATCTTGTATTGTTGACATTCTACATTCCTTCTTTCTTTATATTTTAGTATTTTTTTTCTCTTAAAACTTATGATTTATAATAGTACTGTTTAATTGTTAACTGTCAAGCCAAGTTTTAAGCACGTAACTTGGCTCCATAATCTATTCGTATTTCTCTTCTGCGATTTTCTTATACCATCTCAGAGCCTCTGGTCTCTTCAAATTGTATATTGCTGCTACAGTTTCAAAATTAAAGAACTCTTCATTCTCTGGAGCTAGTAAGTATATCAATCTACTCCTTCTGATGTCTGCTAAAGTTAAGTCTTTTACATTTATCCCCTTACAAAGAATATCGCTAGCTCTTAGAGCACGTTGCAAAGCTAAATGAGGATTATTTAAATAAGTTTTGTCGGACACTCTTCCAACATTAACTGGTTTGATTAGATATTCTGAATCTTTATAAAGAGTTTTTTTAGTCCTTCCATCCTTTGTTGTTCTGATACAAGATAGTTCTTTTAAACACAATTTAATATCTTCTGCAACTGACGGATCTTCGATTCTAAAAACTTTATTTTCTAAATTTATTATTGCAATCTCCCATCCATTTTCTGATTGAACAAATTCTATATTTCCTTCCTTAATTGCTCTTATTTCGTCGTTCAGTAGCCCTTCCCAGGCTAATTCAAAGATTACTTTATCCCTAAGATTAACTTTCATTCCACCTTCTGTCATATCTAGTTGAGATCTTATCGTCAGATATTGGTCGTAATTAATAGTTGTTGTTAGTAGTTGCTCTTTGTCTATTAAAGAAAGAAGAACTCCATCTTCCATTATATACTCACGTATCGCAAGTTTTTTCTTTTTACATATGAAGTCAGCGAATTTTCTTAATATAACCATGCTCTTATTTAAACCTTGTGGAGATACAGAACCTGCTTTTTTTAGGAATGTAGCAATCTCAGCATCTTCCCAATCTAATAATTCTATTTTTGTTTCTATTTCTGTTTCAATTATATTTTTTATTATCTGACCTTTATTGCCTTCTTTATCATGTTCATCTAAAAATTTCTCTGAGTATTCTTGTGTTAACATTATTTACATCCTCCAATACTATTTTACTTTATAATATGCTTTTGGAATTGTATCATTCAAAATAAATGCATTGTTGTGTGTAGTCTCTCCGCTTTCTAAATGCTTTATATATAATTCGTTTATATCTTCATCAGAAACTTCAATCAATTCCGAATTCTTCGTTAGTTCAAGTATAGATATTAATTTACTATTCTTTTCTTCTAACTCTTTGTTTTTTTTCTCTAATTCTTTCAATCGCTTTTCAGAATTATGTTCTATAGATTCCATCTTTAGTTTCAACGATCTCAATTCATATTCTAAATTTTGAGTCTTATTATCTTTTCCTTCATCTTCATCTTCATCTTCTGTTATCTCTATCTTATCTGTTCCTTTTGCGTTCAATTTTGAGAATGCGTCAACAAGATTTTCGATTGCACTTTCCTTCAAACTACTAAAGTCTCCAGATATAATCTTCTCACTTAACATTCTAGCTTTTATAATATCGTCTGTCTTCAATAATGTTTGGACTATCGTGTTCAATTTTTCTTGTGGAACAAGATCGCTTATCTCGATTAAATCTTTTAATAATTCTATGTTTGTTTCCATTATATATCCACCCCTCGTTTATTTAATTTTATATTATTATTATCTTATTGTCAACTGAATCGAATATAATTCGTTCGACGTTATTATTTAATATATAGATTTTAGCGGATTGGTTTTTGCTGCTTCAATCATCTGATTATCTGCAACTTGAACATAGATTTGAGTCGTTGAAATATCTTCATGCCCAAGTATTTTTTGAAGAGTTCTTATACTGACACCATTCTGAAATTGAAGTGTAGCAAAAGTATGTCTAAGTACATGAACGGACACGTCGTTCTTGCCTTCTGTATTCAATCCTGCATTGGCTATTGCTTTATTAACCGCCGATTGTACTGAATCGCTTGATACCCTAGTCAAACGTTCAGATAAGAACAATGCATCTACTTCTATTCCTGAATCAGCTCTTGTCGTCTTAATATATTCTTTCAATAAGTCTATAATTGATGAATCTAAATGTATTACACGTTCTTTATTTCCTTTCCCTACAATATTCAAGTTTTCATTATCGATACATGAAATGTTCAGGCTGACTAATTCAGCTAATCTTATTCCAGTATTAAGAAATAATATTATCATCATCTTATCTCTTTCTTTGTTCCTTCCACCTACTGAGTTAACTAGTCTCTTGCATTCTTCTAATGTAAAGTATTTTGCAATCCTTTTGTTTTTCTTAGGTTGTTTTTTTAAGTCAACAATAATGTTATGCTTTAACAATTCAATCTCCTTGCAGTATTCAAAGAATGATTTCAATGCTGATATTTTGTTTCTTCGAGTCCCATTTGAGTTGCTTTCAGTTAGACTATTTATGAAGCCATATATGTTAGATAATTTAACTTTAATTATACTTTGCCTAGTTATAGAGAATTCACTCTTTTTCATATACTGCATAAACAAATGCACACTACTGTAATACTGTTCGACTGTCCCAGCAGACTTTCCTTCTACTCCATGTAAATAGTCCTTATATTCATCTATCAACAACATTACTATTTACCTTCCTTTCTTTTATCTTTTTAACTGACCATTTGTAAAGTCCTATTAACAATACAACTACTGTCTTTATTGCGTAATATACAGCATATAGACCCCAAATTACTATCAAGAAAAAAAACATTATTGGATGGTTCTCCATAGATACTTCCTCCTAAGATTATATTATTATTATATACTTCTTTTAATTTTCTTATACATTATTGTTTAATTATTCTTTCGACATATTATCCTTTAATTGTATAAGCCAAGTAGTTTGAATGTATTAGTTATTCTAGTCAGTTTATTATTTCTGTGCCCTAATTCCTCTCTATGGTCATGGCTTTCTATAGATTTAAAGATATTCTTTAAATTCTCATGCTTGCCTTGTGAATGAAACCTTGCATCTCTATATTTGTTTTGATGCTCTAGCTCTATTAGTCTTCCATCGTGGTTTATATCCTTTATATACCATGTGTCTCTCTTACTTTGTATTCTAATATATTCTCCAATCTTATCCCAAGAGAAGCCATGTTTGAAACATAAATTCTCTATTTCTATTTTATTCATTTCTTCTATTAATATCATTATTACCATTCCTTCCTTTTATATTAATTGTATCTCAGTACATTCTATTCCGAATTTTTCTTTTAATAAAAATGCTGTTAAATTTCCAACAACATAACTATCATCATTCTCAATTATGTTGATTAATCTTAGTTCTCCTAAAATTTCTTCTACAAATTCTTCAATATCTTCTTCTTTAACATTATTATTTAATAAATCTAAGCACATTGTTTCGTAGCTTAACATGTAAACTTTTGTCATAAACTTAACACCTCTTCCATATATTTTACGAACATATGTTCTAAAATTATTATACTACTGGAAGTATTTATTTGTCAAATTTATTTTATAGTTATGATTCTTTTTTAGAAAAGAAGGGGATTATCCCCTTCTTTAATGAGTTGGTGGGTCGATTGTAGCGACATTTATTGTCGGCACGTTTATTTTTTGTGTTATTAGTTTAGTGCTACTAGCAAATAAACCTCCCATTATAACTATGCCTAACCCTACTGCTGCAATTCTTTTTGTAATCTTCATCTTTTGAAGACCTCCTAATAAATATTCTATGGGAGAGTTTAACGCTCCCATGCTATTTATTAGGCTACTAATTTTTTGATGTCGTCTAATTCTTTTTGAAGTTCTAAGATGACTTCACTTTTTTCCATATCTGAAAAACTACAAAGCATCGGTTTAAATCTAGTATCTTTATAACTTTTAATACATGCTTGCATCTCAGGAACCCTCTTTAGTATTTTTGCTTTATTGAACTGAGATAATATTTTATATCTTTCCTCTTTAATCTGATCATAAAATGTAATGCACTTTTCAAACATCTCGCATCCTTCTAACACAAAATCATCACCCAACTCTATGCACAAGCTTCCAACCATCCAGCAGGTATAAATATACTCACTATTTATTGTTGTACTAAAAGTTAACGATTTTTTAGCTACATCATAAGCTTCATAAATTTGACCATTTTTCTTTAATGCTAGTGCTAGATGAAAATTTGCCCACTCTAGTTCTGCATGTATTTCTGTACCCTGTATTACGCGGCCCATTTCATATAAGTTTTTTAAATATTTTTCTGATAACTGTCTCAACAATTCGTAATCTTCTTGACACTTGGCCATTCTGATTTCCATTCTATTCTTCTCGTAAATCTGATATAGTTTCAAGTCTCCCCAATTATTCTTAATTCCTAGTTGATTCATTAACACTCTTTCAACCTCCTGCATTTTTTGTAGGTTTACAAATCCTATTTTGAATAAAATATTACTTTTTGAAATTGTTTGTACTTGGTTAGTAAGTATCGCGGATTCCCATTTTAATCCACATTCTGTTCCTATTAATACGTTTGATGGGTTGTCTTTATTAGTGGTGGAAGTTAATGGAACTACATTTATCAAGTCACTAAATTTATTTGACACTTGGCAACTTAAAACTAGAACCGGATGTTTTCCATGAAGGAGATTCCCTTCACCTTTTAATTGAACCTCAAAAATATCAGACCTTCTAACTATAACTTTTTCCACTTTATTTACCCCACCTTAAAATTGTTTTGTTAGAGTAGCAAGCATTGCCACTCTGTTTATATTTTTTCTAAATTACTTTGATTTTCTAGGCTGCTTTATGATTTTCTAATTCAAGCTTTAACTCGTTAAGTCTTTTTTTATGAAATTCTCTTTTCTCTGCATCCTGTTCTCTCTTTATTGCCTCCTTATGAAACATAAGTCCACTTATAATAATGTTTAGTGTGCAATCCTTTACCCCTGGTGTTCTAGCTCCTTTTGTGCTCATTTCTTTATCCCCCTAAGTTTTTATTTTGAGGTCAATTACCCCTCAGCTAAACACATCAAAAATGTATTTAGCTCAAGGTGGGGAAAATTTGAGCATCTTTCTTTAATTAGTAGTAAAGATTATAAACTACTCTGCAGCTTCATATCAGCTACCATTATTTTCTGCATGATTATTGTTTACTTGTCGAATTTATTCTATATCATTATTATTCTATTGTCAATGTTTTATTCTTCTAAGAGATACTATAATTTATGTATCTCTACATAGTCTTTATAGACTCTCATTCTAGTCCTAGTCATCCTAACAGGGTTAAATTGTTGCGCCTTGTCATTCATATACTGCCTAAACTCTAAGTCTTGCCAGCTCTCAGGAAACTGTTCCAAGTTATTCAGCATTGAAGTCTTTAACGTGTCACATAAGCTTTCTATTTTTTCTTTCTGCTGCTCAATATTCATAAAATCTCACCTCCCTTCATCATTACTATTGAGTTGTTAAACTAAAACTAATCTTTTATATGATATAGTGATAACGAAAATACCGCCTATCCAAGTTGAATAATGCGGTATTTAAATAACTATTTATTTTTATATTCTGACTCATACCATTCAAGAAAATCCCCATATAATTTTTCTTCAGCTATTTTTCGTGCCTTAGCAGCATCCTCAACTTTATCATAATGACCTAAAGAGTATCGTATGCCCTGGAACATAATGCTAGCAACATATCTATCGTATTTGCGATAAACGCCTTTGTAGCCAGTAGCATTTTTCCTTCTCGGCATACTCCCCTTAACAATATCAAGCCTTGTCCCTGCTATACAATTATTCTTTTTAAATTTTGCCATGTTTTTTATAGCATTCTCTTTTGCAAGTTCCGTGGCTATACAGCCACAACTTCTAACCCTTCCATCTTTCAAATCACGCATAGTGGCGAAAGTCTCATTTCCACATTTGCACTTGCATTTCCATACAATATTTGCATCCTTCCGAATTTCTGTAGGCTCTATTGCTGTAAGTCTTTCAAAAACTTTATCTGTTATATCTTTGCCTTTACGTGTTTTCCCCATTTTCTTCTAAGTCCTCTCGTTTCTTCTGTTAAATAATTTTAAAATTAAAGAGTTTCGTTATAACTCCATCCGTATATATCTGTGTCACCAAATCCATTTTCTACTGCTTTTGTTTCACATTCTTCATTGGTTTCACCTTTAATTATTTTTACTATTTCACATTCTGTAGTAAAATCTACATCATCCCAATTTTTTTCTACTCCATCTTTCATTTTAAAAATATGTAGGTTCAACATATTATTTTCTCCTTTACTCTTAACTCCCTTACGGTGAGTGATTTATATACATTCTATACCTTTATTATACATTATTAAAACAGTTTTATAAAATAATCTTAATATACACCTTTCTTTTAAAATACCTATTTGATAATACCCTCAACTATATATCTTTCTTAAAACATCTTTGACCTTAGCACTTTGACCAAAAACAAGACTCATAGCTTCAACATACTTTTTAAAGTCTATCATAGATCCCTTAAATTTTATGGCCATTATTATTCACCCTCTTTCTAATATTATCGACTTGACGTTATTAATTCTAAGCAGGATATACCTCTCTAGCACGTGTTTATAACATTGTCCTAGCTTTATATCCTCCAACAGTTAACAAGCCTTATATGAGTGTACTATCATTGTTTAATTGTTATCAAAGGATAGTTTTAATAGAAAGTTTATTCCTCCCCTAGATAGTCCCAATCTCCAACGACTAACTCACGACTTCCGCACCTAGGACACTTATCATTCGTATGGTGGTCAAATACATGCATACATTTACATTGGACAAACCATCCTTCTTCAAGTCCCATTTCAAAATAATAATCTGGGTATGTGTTCATTTCACCAGTCATTTCAAAACAATTCCTTGCTAGTATTTCATTCCCTTCTGCTTCTTCTAAAAAATTATTATATGTGTATTTGCTTATTTCATTTGGTTCGTTTAGTTCTGCTACTGCGTAACACACACCATGTTTTGACTGGAATGCAGCAATATTTTTATACACTAGAACATCCCCATTTATTGATATTTCAAGTTTAAATTTTTCATTTTCTATACATCCATATTCATTACATTTTATTTCATTCATTATTGTTACACCATCCTTTTTATTGAAGGTTTACGCCCTCTATATAGCACTTAAAATCTTCTTGAGTAATTACACCTATTCAACTTTTAAGTGCTATATACAAGCCGTAAAGCTTGTAATATTATTGTTTAATCGTTAATCATTGTTTATTTTAAGGTCTACGATATAACTCATTCTGATATTATAAATATTTCCTTTACTAGTTATAAACTCATGTATATTTCCATTTTCATACGATATTAAAGCCTTTTCTAGTTCCTCTTTATTTAGTCTAAAATATACAACTTTACCATGTGAAAATGTCAATTCAACATATTTTAAATTCTTTTCCTCTTCATTATTAATTATTTTATTCATTCTTTCCGCCTCCTGGAACTATATTAAAATTAGATTTTTATTATAATATTGTTTTTTATATATTTTAATAAATCACTTATTGTATTAAATTGCTTCTGATTAAAAATGTTTTCCCCTAAAATCGCTATAACGTTTGTATAGTCTAACATTGGTATGTCAATATTATCCGACTCCATTTCATTTAAGAAATCAGTAATATATGTGTAATTTCTTTTGATAATATTACCATTTTCATTTTCATAGCTAATTCTTAAATCTTTTCTAAACCCTTTTTTATATCTATCCATTTATAAAACCTCTTCCCTTTTAAAATCTGTTTTTTATTAGCATATTCTAATATATTTGCCGACATTATAACTTAATTCTTGGTAGTAATTTCTAACATACTGATTTGCTTTTACAAAATCATGTTTTAATTCTAAAGGCATTTTTAACTGTTTTACTGTAATTACTCCATCCAATTCAATTTCAATAGTAATATTAATCATTTATAAAACATCCTTTCATATTAAAATCATTATTTTAATCTCTACTAGTGAAACGTGGTAAAAAGAAGTTTTCCATTTTCTTTGTTTGTCTGTTAAGATTACTTTGTATTCCATAAATATCATGAGAAAAATTAAAATTGTCAGCATTTAGAAAATCGTCAAGTCTTAAATTAAATTCTTCTTTTGCACATTCTAAATCCATAATAAGTGACATTCTATCAAACATAAGTAATCCATTTTCTTCTGCCCTTTTAGCAATTTTTATAATTAGTTCAAAGTTCTCTCTTTTCATAATCTTTCAATCTCCCTCATATTTAAATTTTAACATTTATCTTATTTTGTATATCCCTATCCAATTGAATAAGGTTTTTAATTCCATCAACGTAACAATTAAAATATAGATTATCAGTATCTAAACTAGGATTATTAGCATCTATCATAGAGTTGAATATTGCCTTAATAATTGATTGATGTATTACAACTTTATCCTCTTTTAATAACTGTTTTTGAACTTCAAAAATTATCTTATTGTAATTTGTTACTTTTAAATTATAATAACCCATGTTTATTCTCCTTTTAAACCATTATTTGAAATTACGATAATTAAATTAATTTACTTAATTTTTTCATATTTTCAGACGTATATCCAATAACTGCTAATGCTTGATTAATGCCTTCTGCGTAACCTCTTTTATTATCAGCCCTTCTTAATTGTGTAGTTGCTTGATGAAATTCTCTATCTATCTTTTCAGCTTCCTCATATAAAGAATTTGATTCTTCAATATTTTTTATTGCTTCAATACACAAATTTTCACATTTTTTCTTTTCAATATTTGTCATTTTTATACCCTCCAATTTTTAATAAAATAATTGTTTTAAATTACTAGCTAAAATTAATCTGTAAATAATATGCCTTGTTTTAAATTTCCACTTTTGAATGATGCCATGTTACTTATCCAAACAGTGCCTATTGGAGCAGTTAAACCACCATTTAATATATTCCATCCTTGAGGTATTGTTTTATATATATCAATATTATTTTTTATTGCATATTCTTTTATTCTCCTATTCTTTGATTCTGTTGCTGTTTCTCCCTTAGCTTCTGAAGCTAATCTATGAACCTCATCATTTAATTTTTCTTTATTCTCCTCTGTAGCTTCAAACATCCATTCAAAATCTATTACTTCGCCTTTTCCGTCTTCACGTAGCTTATGTTGTGGGTTGTATCTGCCAAAACTATTACCTTCTGTATCTTTAACATAAGTTTGAATACTCCAGTAAGTTTCTAATACTCTATCTACATAACCATTTTGTTTCCAAAGTTTAGGTAAAGAATTTTTTAAAGAACTATCTTCACATTTGTCTAGTTCAATTATTATCTTTTCGCCTTTTTCGTTTGTATCTGTAAATGTATAAAACCATCTTGACTCCGCCATTTGTTCAATGGTATATTCTTTTTTCATTATTAACACATCCTCTTTAAAATTATGAAGCTTCTTAGCCTCTAAAATGCATTTTATGGCAATTGCAGCCTCTTATATAAAATACATTTTACAAGCTTCAAGAGTATTATTTAGTTGTTTTAATACTCTTGAAATGTTTTTATACCTCTAAACTGTCCATATAGTTATTTTCATTTGCGAATAATAACTTATACCTACCATATCCAATTGCTTTCATATGCTCATTACATGCCTCCTGGAGCTTCTCCATAACCTTTATATCATCTTTGCACTTTATAATATATTTTCCAGTGTCTTGACATAATTTAGTGTTTAATAAAGCTTTTAATAATCCATCATCTTTTAAAAATACAACATCTCTTTGCATTAGTTTGAACCTCCTATAACAAAATATTTTGAGGTCTCTTCGTTGTCCCACGCTTCAAGAATTATCTTATTATCTGTAGTAACTGCAAATAGTTCAATGTTGAATTGCTCCTCAACATCAATATAATACTGTGTGTTTGTATTTCCTATCATTGCATAGCTACTTGATGAAGTGTAAGGAAGTCCGAAAAACATTTCTATATCATTTAATGAATACATTTTTTGTGCTAGTCCTCTATGGTCTATTAAAGTCTTGTTAATAAATAACTTCTTTAATGCTTTGTTAACATTTTTAAAATCAGTATCATTCCATTCTGTTTTAAATTCTGGTTTTTCTATCTCTTTTAAGTTTGTAAACATTGCTTTTAAATTTGTCATTATTACAGCACATCCCTTTTTATAATTAGCAATTTAATATTGCTTTACATAGCACACTAATATTATTGTTTAATTGTTAATGTGCTAGTTAAAACATTTAAATTAAACTAACATCCATATTCATTTAATTTAGTTTCTTGTATACTGTCTTTCCAATTTTCTATATCTGTTTTTATTGACCAATGTTTATTATATCCATTAAAATGTCTTAATAAATGTAATAAGTTAATGTTATTATCGTCTACCCATAAAGAAAAGTTTGGATATTGTTTTCCTTCTGATTTTTCTAAGTCATAAAAATGTTTTTGAATTTCTTTTCTAGTGTTTTCTAATGTAATATTATATTGAAATTCATCCCCGTAATTATAAGCTTTATAAGTGTTAGAAGTTTCTTTTGTTTCGTCTGCAAATACTCTATACCCAGCTAACCATCCTAAAACTTCTATATTATCAAAAGAACAATTACAATTTTCATTTACAAACTTTAAAATACCATTGTATGAATATGAAATATTTTTGTTTCTTTCACATTCTAAACGTGATTTGTTGCAGTCATCAATTTTATTATCATTTGTTATATAATGACAAGAATCAATAAATCCGATTGCTTCACCTACTTCATAACCTCCATATCTATGATATTTTTTAAGGTCATCCTGTGTTTTACCCATTCCACAAATTTCAAGGTAAATCTTTTTACCCTCATTATTTGTGAAAGCCGTTCTAATTCTACAATTCGATATTTCACCTCTCCATGTATTTTCACATCCTGCACCTTCAAAATATAATACTTTTAATTCTTTATTCATTATTAAAAACCTACCTTTTTAATTTTAGTATTTATATTAAATACTTTACATTGCATACTATTATTATGTATTTGTAGTATGCAAACTAAAACATTTAAACCCTAACATCTCCACGGTAACGTCCACCCAAAGGTAGTAATTTAATATGGAGCAAAGCTTGATTAAAACCTCTTTTAATACATCCTATAACTTTAGGTATTAACATTTCTTCAGTGTTGTTATAATAAATTCCTAACTGGTTAGTGATTATTACTGATTTATAATACATAAATACACCTCTTTCTCAATCTTTTAAAAGAATACTTTTAAATTATTTCATTATTAAAACTAAATTGTATTTTATCATTATCATTAAAGGTTAATAGTCTCATGGTATAAACTGAATTTTTATAAAGTTTCATTATGTCGCTTTTATTCCATTCTTTAATGCTAAAACGTTCACTACAATTTACATTATGTTTTAAAATAACTTCTAAGAATTTTTCGTGTTTTATAGAGTTTTTTACATCTTGTTTTAATTTCTTTGCATAGCTTTTATTTACTGCAAACACAAAACCATTCTCTACCATATTTAATACACCTCTTCACTTTTATTTTGTGAACTTAATTTCTTTAGCAGAAAAGTATAATCCGTCACAATTTTCGATATAATACTCTTGACCGTCTTTACTGTATATAATTTCTTTTATTTCCCATGCCTCCATTGTTATCAATTCATTATCCATTGAAATATCTTTAAATTCTATTGATTTTATACCCTTGATACTTATTTTCTTAGTTCTGAACATTGCTTTACATCCTTTTATTAGTAATTAAATTACTACCTAAGAGGTTATATTTTAACCTCTTAACGCTCATAGCCTAAAGCACTATTTATACACGCTATGACGTGTGAATTATAACAAGTTTGTTATGCAATAACATTCTTCAATAGTGTAGTTATTATATTTATAGTTGTAAGTGTCTTTGATATAATCTATAACTGAGTTTTTTTTCATGTCTTTAGTTTCAATATAAAAGCATTTTTTTTCATTGTCATTGAATGAAACAAGTTCATTATTATAGTGTATATAGTCAACGTCTTTAATTCTTGCAATTGTAATAGTTTTTGAGTAAATGTTAATCATGGTAAAGCACCAACCTTTTAAATTTTAGCAATTAATTGCTTTACATTGCATATAATATTATTATGTATTTGTTATATGCAAGTTAAAACATTTAATAAAACATTGTTTTTATAGTTCATTTACTATATTTTTAAGTCTTAATTGATAGTTAATATATAATTCTGTATTCTCTTTACATTCTGTTTTTGACTCTTCAATCCAAACTGGGAAGCATTCATTTATTAGATATTCTATATAGTTTTTAATAGTTCCATGTTGCTCAAGTATATCGTCAATATTTTCTAATAAGTCACCTTTAAAGTCTAATTCCCATGAATTACAAATATCTTTTAATATACTAGGTATAATATTTTCAATGCTTAAATCGTCCTCTAAGTCGCATAGTCTGCCATCCATTGCATTCTGTGTAATCTCTTCAAGTCTGTTTTCATAACCATTATTTATTAAAAAATTCTCTATAGATTCTTTTATTTGTTGTTGCTCATAAGTTGTTAACTGGCATATAAATATACTTCTTTTTTTCATTATTAACACATCCTTTTTATAATTTTAAAATCAAGCTACATTATATATAGCCTCATTTTAAGATTATATAAGCACATCTATTTGCAAGATATGCTCAACTTGTATTATGTCTAATCATTTTTAGTACCTCCTATCGCATTATTTCGCCATTAGAAAAATTAATTTGTATGCCTTTATTTATTAATTCGTCCAATGCCTCAAAATAATCATTTACGTTTTTATCGTTATTAAAATCAATTTCGCTAACTTCTTTACTTGTTAAAAAACCATTTTTAAACCCTTTTTTCACTAATTCATCAAAACTCTTCATTTTTATAACCACCTTTTTAAATTATTTAATAACGTATGCAAACTATTATGTTAACTAATTTACATAAGTTATTAAACAATTATATAAAACCAGTTACAAATATTTTATAAAAATAACAGTAAATTTTATACTTAATTTGCTATTCTGCGAGCATTTCACAAATATAAGATTCTAGTGTTTCTTTATCTATTTGCAATGGTTTTATATTGCTATTGCATTGTTTTTAATAAGTGTACGAATACAGTTATTATTTTTTTAATGCTATTAGTTTTTATTGTTATGGTACTGTTTAATTGTTTAAGTCGTTGTAATACATCTCCACTTTATGATAGTATGGAGTGTGATTTTTTTATGTTTGTCATTTATGTTTTAAAGCATTTATTTGTTTAGTTTTAAATTTTAGTCTAATACTAAAATATCTCTAGCTATCAATAAAGGTAAGTCAAGAGTATTTTAATACATCCAATTATGATAATTGAATTACTACAGATTTTTAAACTGTTTTTAGTTACCTGTTATATTAAATTGGACAGTAACTATTACTGTTTTTTAAATGGTATCGTCCATTTATAATGTTATTTGTTGCTCATTATACTTTTTAATTTGTTCCCTATTTTGCACATAATGGCTTCAAGGTATGCGACATATAGTATTTGTTTTCAGTGCTCCAACCTACTATATCGCCTATCATTAAAAAGATTTATTCAATTGTCAATGTACAATTTGTGTAGTTAGTCCCTAACTACTAGGTTAAGCAAGTATTTAATGTAGTGTATCAAGTGTGTGTCCCTTGCCGATAAATTAATAATACTACAGTATTGTTTTATTGTCAATATGTTATTTAAGGTTGTATAAGGTTGTTAGAATAGATTAAAGTGTTAATACTTTGATTTGCTACTATTTCCTATGTATTTCATTATTGTTTCATTGTTAATGTTATTGTTTATTAGTTAGTTAGCGTAACAGGGTTAAGGGTTATTATGGCTAAAATGAAGCAATAGAGAGCCATGTTATGTTTGTTAGGTAATAGTATTAGGGTTACATGGTTACAATGCGTTAGAATGAACGTGAGATGGTGTGATATTTTAGATATTAGGATTTATTAGTGTAGATATTATAATAGTAGTTATATATTAGTCATTGTGTGTAGTCCTGTTTACTCCAGTATGCTAATAGATATGGTTATGCTATTTTGTTACATTATATAATAGTGTTAGCTAAGTAATAGCTATAAATATAGTCCATTAATAGGAATAGAATCAAGGTAAATAACAGGTTAATATATTATATTGGGTTATTAGTTATTGTTGGGTGTTTGTTATATTTATAGTTGTTATAGGTATGTAGGATCAATTTCATAGTATATAAAAGATACTAAGGATATAAAATACATGTTGGGTGTATTATAGTTAGTATGTTTTGTCGAATAAAGTAGAATGGAACGTTAGGAGAAATTAGGTATAACAGTACTGTTTAATTGTAAAGTGGTTTATAGAGCGTTTAAATGAGTTTTGAGAGTGTAATAGATTTGATTATGTATGTTTATAATGGTTATGTGAGATATTGAGATTATTTGTTTGTCGAATGATTATATAGTTGTTACTGCATTTGATAACACGAACATTAATAGTGTATTACTTGTCATTGTTCGTGTTTTATTATTAGTAACATGGTGTTCCTGATTATTATATTGTAAACCTGTGTAGTATTATTTTGTTTACAAAGGAGTGTAATTTATGGAAAATGTAAAACACGAACGTTATTTATTTAAATTAGTTTATTGTTCGTGTTTATTTAGGTAGTTCAAATCTGTAAAAACAGTCTTTTATAGTTCGCTAGTGTACTATTAAACTAATACACTAGTAAACTGAATATATCCACTTCAAAACATCAAAAATAAATCTACACCTAGTTATGATAACTATATGATACAAATATACCCTATTTCCTGTAAACATACAACTAAATATACATTTAATAGCATGTTTTTATTCAATAACCTTCAAATATAGACGTATCAACGACTTGCAGTACCTTCAAAATATCACTAAAACACACAAAAACCTGACAAATGAGACTATTGGCTGATTAAATTACAAGGATTGCAGCATGGGGCGTATATTACGTTTCAACCTTTTCATAGCCTCCTCGGAATTTGGCCCCCTGTTTCACTCCAGCACTCAGTCAAAAAATCGACTTTCCTCCTTAAAAATAATCACGGGCAACCCTACACAAATCAACACTTCACACGGGACATTTCTATTTTACCTCATATTTTACCTAAAAACTCACTTTAGCCGGTTTCACTTCCCGTAATATTTTCACATCGTCCCGTAACGGTCGTGAACCACTTTACTCTATTCCTCACTAATTACACATAAAACACCAAACAACATCTCTATGACTCTATTACACTATCAAAAACATACTCCCCGGGGTACTAATCTATCTGAAAACTTTTCCTCTATACTATCCCCTACTCAGCTATAAAATTAAGCTACACTATTTCTATAAGCTTAACAAATAACTATCAACTGATCTTATCTATATTCAATCATTCTCATACACTTATTATCACTTTTCATCCAATCTAACCTAATACTCTGCAATACTCATACAATCTCAAAAACACCTAAAACACTATATTATATTTCTCCTTGTCTAATAGTTCCTACAAGCAACTGTAATTTTCACACTAGCAAATATTAATCCTTAGCCCTAAACGCCCTCTCTGGTTACTACAGACAATCAAAACAATGTCCACATGGGAGGGGTTATTAAACATTGAAAATTATTAATATCTACTGCCTATAACAGTACCTCTAAAAATTAAGCAATTCCTATTATCAATAAATTTATTTAGAAATTGAATAAAAAGGTTGTCATTTGAGTAAGAATTATATATACTATAAATATAACAATTAAACAATAACATTACGCAAGGAGATGTTTTTGTAAAAATCAACTTTAAATTATTTTTATTTTCAGAAAGGAGAAAGTAATGTTTAATGATTCACCTGCTTCATCCATTCCAATAATTAGTAAGAATTTTATCCAAATGAAAAATGGTCTGTTTGGAAATAACAAAGACCCAACAACTTCACTAATACATTCTATAGGAACTATTGGATATTCAATTCTCACCTACTTAGTTTATAAATCAAGAGGAGAACACAAAACTACAATAGATCTTCAAGATATTATATCTACACTTTCAATAAGTAAACTTACAGTAAAAAAATATCTACCAAAACTTCAACAGAGCAACTTACTAACATGCAGCAAAGATTTATCTACTATTGTTAAAAAAGATAGATTAACAATTGACTTAACTCTGTACTATAATCTCAAGGGAGGATTTGAAAAAATACCTCAATCAATATACTTAGATTATTATAGACACCTCTCCCCTACTGGATGGATTATTCTATGTCTACTTACAAAAATGCACAATAGAGATTTTGGTGGTACTGGGTCACTGGGATTTACTTCAATATCTGAAGATAGAATATCTCAGTTTTTAGGTATTCATAAGAACACTGTTAGTTTATATGTTATAGAGATTAAGAAGCTCAAACTTATCAAGGTTATAAATAGCAAAAATATCATCACTGGATATGATGACTATGGTAATCCTCAGAAGACTTATGTTCCTAATCAGTATAGTGTCATATTTAAAAATTAAGTATATTATATTGATTATACTATTTCCATTTAATTCCATATGCAGGTTCGGAGGAACCTAAATATTAAGTATATCTAATTATTATAAGTATATCTATCTAAAAGGTACACTATTTTTATTCAGTTTTTGAACAAATTTCTTATCGACCACTCACGATTTTTATTCAGTTTTTGCATAAAAATAGTGTGGGGCATGAATCAACGGTTTGCAGACATACCCAAGAGGGGTATGTTACAGTAACAATTAAACAATAATATTATAGGAAAGAAGGTATATAAAAATATGAAAATTACACTCAGACCATATCAATTAGAATGTGTAGATGCAATTAATAAACTCCCATTAGGAGAAAGAGGATTAGTTGTACTCCCTACTGCTTCAGGCAAAACTCAAATTTTTTCTAATGTAGTAGCAAATAATGAAGGTCGTTCATTAATAATAGTTCCTAGTGATGAATTAAAATGCCAGGCTCGAGATAAACTGCTAAATTTAGATCCTACGTTAGATATAGGATTGATTCAAGCAAATGTAAATGAAGTATCCAATAAAATTTGCATTGCTACTAGACAATCCCTTTCACATAAGAAGTCTACGAGGATAGAAAGAATGCTAGAACATGGGAATTTCACTAAGATTATTATAGATGAGGTTCATAATGCAACTGGTCAAATTGATAAGATACTCTCTCAGATGGATTGTTCTAAGGCAAAAGTAATTGCATTCACAGCAACACCCTGGAGTAAAGATTTGTCCTCTGTTTTTAGCAATAGAATTTATACTAGAGATATTCTAACAATGATTGAAGAAAAATATTTGTGTGAACCAAAGGTTATCCAAGTTTCTACTAAAACAAGTCTTGCTGGAGTTAAAACTGTTGCTGGTGAATTTAATCAGCGTCAGCTAGAATTATGTGTAGATAACTCAGAAAGAAATGATTTAATTGTAAAGGCCTATAAGAAAATTGCAATTGATAGAAAATATACAGTTGTTTACTGTGCAGGTATTGAGCATAGTGTCAATTTAGCTGCAGAGTTTCAAAGAAATGGAATAAGTTGTGGTAGTATAGATTCCACACTATCTAGGGAAGAAAGAACAAATATTATAAATAAGTTTGAGACTGGAGTTATAAAAGTATTATGCAATGTTGCTATTCTCACTACAGGATATGACTTTCCTCCATTGGATGCAATTATTCTAGCGAGGCCAACTAAGAGTAAAATTCTATTTTGTCAAATATTAGGAAGAATGTTGAGATTATCAGAAGGAAAAGAAGATGGTCTGCTTATAGATTTCAAAGATGCAAGTTCATCGCATGACATTATGGACATGGATAATATGTTTGATGTTAACTTCAAGAATGGTCAGAAATTATCTGAAGCATTAGAGGATAAAAAGAATGAGGCTGAGGCAGTTAGAGTAGAAAGAGAAAAGGTAGAATTAGAGAGAATAGAAAATTTAGAAATAATTGCAAAACAAATTAAATTATTTAACAAGGAAATGAAGTTGGCCTTTGCTGAGGTTTCTTATGATTGGTTTAGGTGTACACCCAGTATTTACGCGGTATCAGAATCATCAGATCATCACCTAGCGATTGAATCTGGAGACGGTGAATTTTTAATCTATAAGGTTGTCACAGAAAAAGGTAATAAAAGTGTAGAGTTTGTAGATGCTTTTGAAAATATTATAGATGCCATAAAAGCCACAGAAGAGAGTATAAAAAATCCCAAGAGCTTTGCTTATAAGGATGCTGGATGGAAATTTGACAACGCTACGGAGAATCAGAAAAAATACGTACCTTGGGCAAAGAACAAATTTGATTGTCATAAATATTTTACAGCTAATTCAATTAAATCACAATTAAGAAACTTTTAATTGACAATAGAACAATACTATTGTAATATAGACATATTAACAACAATAGAATAATAACATTATAAAGGAGGAATTTATTAATGGAATTTAATGAGCAACAAAAATCAATTATAAAATCAAATGAAGGGTATATTTGTGCATCTGCAGCGGCCGGGTCTGGCAAAACTAGTTCACTAGTAGAACATATTAATTATCTAGTAAGGAATCTAGGTGAAAGTGAAAGAGACATTATAGTTATTAGTTTTACTAGAGCAGCGGTGGATAGTTTAAAGAAAAAACTAAGTGGATTGGGTTTATCTTTTATTCCAGTCCACACTTTTCACTCACTTTCGGCAATGATTTTGAGTAATTCAGGGATTAGTGTATCTAAAACTTTACCTTTATGGAAAGTTGACAATTGCTTTAAGAAAATAGCTAAAGATGCTGATACAGAATCAATTTTGTCATGGATAGGTTTCCAAAAGAACCACGGTAGAACATTCGAGGATGAGTTTGTATATAAAGACTCCGACTATGAAGATCAACAACTAAGAGTGTTTTTTAAAGAATATGAAAAAGAAAAAAACAAGGAATGTGCTTATGACTTTGAAGACTGGATATTACTAGCTTTAAAAGAATTAAGGAAGCATCCTATAAAGTATAAATTTGTTATTGCTGATGAGGTACAAGATTCTAACGACTTAAATATTCAGATGCTAAAGTTAATATCTGATAAGAACTTAATGGTAATTGGAGATGCTAGACAGTCGATTTATGGGTTCAGAGGATCTAATCCTAGTTTTTTTCTGAATTTTGATAAAGAGTTCTCAGGGGCAAAGGTACTAAATCTTGATACAAATTATAGGTCTTGCAAGAATATTGTAGAGAAAAGTAACAATTTCATTAAGCCCTACTTTAAAAACTATTCTCATTATGCTGACAGTATAGCAAACAATCAAGAGAATGGAATCATAGGGTTAATATCTAATCAGAACTCACAGGAAGAATCTTTAAAAGTGGCTGATAAAATTGAGAAGATGATTGCTGACGGTAGAGACCCTAACGACATTAGTATAATTTATAGGCTCAACAAAAATAGTGAGTTTCTCGAAGCAGAATTACGTAAGCGAAAAATTCCTTATGATATTTCTAATGATTCGTCGTTTTTTAAACGAAAAGAGATTAAAGGACTGCTTGGGTATTTACAGCTTGTAGATAACGTTCACACCGATGGAGCCTTTATAGATGTATTCTCACTTCGGAATGAACCGTTGAAATTCATGGCAGGTTCTGTATTAGAAGATGTAAGGAAACAGGCCGGTAAAAATGATAAATCTATGTATGAAACATTTATTGACTTAAAACTACCTAATGTTTGGCAGCAAAGAGGTATAACTGAATTTCATAACAATATCACAAGACTAGTTATGCAGAAAGATAAAGGAATTGCAGTTGAAAAATTAATAGATAATGTTGTTAAAATATTTGGCATGGAAAAATTTATTAAAGAAAAGTACCCTAACTATGACGAGCAAAAGGAAAGAATTGCTTCAATAGAGGTTCTTAAGTCTTTTGTAAAAGGAAATACTTTAAAAGGATTTTTAGAATATGCCAATGCTGATAATGCTCCAAAGAAAAAGAAAGCTGAGGGAGTTAGGTTAATGAGCATCCATCGAGTGAAGGGACTAGAATTTCATACAGTATTTCTTGTGGGTGTAAAAACGGGAGATTTCCCACATGAACGAGCAAGTTCTGTAGAAGAAGAGGCCAGATTATTTTATGTAGCCGTAACAAGAAGTATCCAAAAGCTTTACATTTCACAAATATCAACTGGAAATGTCTTTGTAGATCAATACTTCAATAAATAAATATTTTCTGTAGTCCTTGTCAATTAAACAATACCGTTATGTATATGATGTTGTTTCGAGAGCCATATGAACCCCTCAGAGCAACGTAAAGAGTTTTTAGGTGTAATTGTATTGGACAAGTTAAAATCACTGTATCAAAGGTACAGGATACCAAAAATCAAGAGGAGGAATTATTAATATGAAAATTCAACTAGGAAATGGTAACTTTCAAATAGAAACAGACGATAGACAGTTTATCGTTCAGAAGAAAAAGATAGTACAGGCGGGTAGGATGACAAAGCCTGAGAATATAGGCAAAGAGTCATTTGAAGACATTGGCTATTATACAAAGCTTAAAAATGCCTTAAATGCTATATGTGATCAGATTGTTTTAGATAATGATGACTTAAAAGTAATAATCGAAAAATTAGCAGAACTCAAGACTGAGATATCTAAAATGACGAATCTCTTAGAGATAAGCGAAATCGAGGTTAACGAAAATGAAGAACGTTAAAAATTGTGGAAATTGCAATTACAGAAGAGGAAGTTTTAAGAGCGATATTATGACATGCAACAGACCTTCAAAAGCAGAAGGTAGAGAAGCCACTAATTTGGGGAACGTAGAGCTAGGGTGCCCTTGTCATAGTGAGATTGATAGGCTGAAAAGAGAAGGTAATTATATTGATAATGGTAGTTTTCATATAAGTAAAGAAAGATTGATGGAGCTGGAGAAAAAGTTATTTGGTTAACAATATAACAATAATGTTATAAGGAGTGATTTTATTGAGCAGCAAATTAGTTGAAGAATTATATAATCGAATTGAAAATGAAGAGTTACATCTATATTTTGAAGGAGATAAGCAAACTTTTTTATTGGAGCTTGAATCATTGAAAATTAATGGAGAATTAACATATACGGAGCATGACGAATTATTAATCCACATAGAAGATACAATTTGCGGAATAGATGATTGTATCTTGGAAGCCATGATAGAATGTGACCCAGACTTAGCTGATTAAATCAAGGGATAGGAGGAATAACTATGAAAAAGGAAAATGCTTATATTATGAACTTAGAATCTTGTTATATCTATAAAGATATAATGGAAGACAAAGAAACAACTTCTAAGAATAGGGATTTGGCTAAATTATTTTCAGCCACTATTCCCTACAGCTTAGAATCAATAAGGATAAGTAATATATTCCCAGATAGTTTTTATACTGTAAATAATAAGCAATATACTAAGAAAATAATAAATTTAACTTTTGATAAAAACTATACCACATGGGACGAAAATGAAGAATGGGAAGATAAAAATGGCAATAAGAGAAAAGGAAAAAGAAGGATAGCGGCAAGCAAAAAGAAAATAAGGAAATATATCTATGAGAAAGGATTTATAATGGACGGCTTTCGCTATATATTTTATAAGAGAGGAGCCGGAAAAGCTAAAAATGGGTTTGCCTTATATATACAGGAAGATATGAAAGAGACATTAATAAATAGGAGCAGACTAGGTTTAAAATTTGAGATTGATGAACTGCTAGACTTAACTTCTCTGCTTGCCTATGAATCACTAATATCTTCTGGAATAGATTTTACAATTGAATTAGATCCTAAAACTGAAATATTAATAATAGAAGATATATATGGAGAGAAATTTAAAAGTTTGGCAAGTGTGACAAAAGAAGAAGAGAAAGTAATAACTACTAATAATGAGATAGTAGATATTCAGAACTGTTTAACAGATGGCCAAGGATTACTCGATGAATCACTCTTTAAAAAATATGATAAGGCCGATAAAGGATTTATGCTATTAAGGACTGATTTTCTAAAATGTTGCGGTTTTAATACTAAATTACAGGAATGGTTTATTGAAAATGGAATAACGACTATAAAAGATATGTATGGGAATGATTATGATTCAAGTAAGATTAAGCTAATAACAACTCCTAACTCTCTGAAAATACTAAAATTTGCTTATAAAATTGGCAAAAGCACTGACAAAGAGTGTTTTGAATATTGGAAAGAGAATATAGACAATATCTTCGGAGTAGTAAAATGCGACAAGGAAGGCAACTATGGAAACTATAATAGGACTACTTATCAGCTTTTAAATAGTATTCCTAATTTAACTTATGATGAACTAGTAGTTATAACAAAATTGGAAAGAGATTACGTTATGCTATTAAAAAATGATTTTGCCGTGTTCAGGAATTACTTAGGCTGCGATGCAAAATTAAGTTTAAAACTCGAAAAAAATATGGACAAAGATGATGTTAGTTTATACGAAAATACAGAGCTTATGAATGCCTTATTATTAGTAAACTCTGATATCCAGTATACTAAGACCTTCAAAAAGCTTAAGAGTGACTTGATATCTAACTATATTAGTCATTTAAAAGAGGGTAAGATAAGGCTCAAGGATACAAAGTACGTGACTATAGTATCTAATCCATATGAGATGCTACTGGCTTGTATAGGGCAGTATAAAGATAAATCTATAATGAACGGCAGAGAAGTCTGGTGTCAGTATTATAATGAAGGACAAGAATTTTGCGTGTCACGTAACCCCCATATAAATGCTGGTAATGTTATGTGTTCTAAAAATGTAAATCACGATGAATATAAGTGGTTTAACTTTACTGATAATATCATGGCCGTGAATTTTTTTGACAACGATATGCCCGATCGTCTCCAGGGAGAAGATACTGATAGTGATACAAATTTAGTTATCCCCCACCCTATCTTAGTTGAAAAGGCCAAGTATTGTGAAAAGAATTTTGCAACGCCAATTAATAAAGTTAAAGGTAGTTCCAAGCCAAGAAAAAATAATATGATAGAGCTACAGAAACTAGATGTTATATTAAGTAATAATTATATAGGTAGAATAGTAAACACGTCCCAGATAATCAATTCTTATCTAAATGATGCTATTTCAAAAGGGGAATCCGAAGATACAATAAACGAGTTATACCAAGCAAGTAGTAGATTATCTAGTATGAGTCAAATAGAGATAGATAAGAGTAAAAAAGTATTTGACAATATAAGTATGAGCAAAGAACTCAATAGGATAAGGCAGATACCATATATAAGATATAAGGAAGAGAAAGATAAATATGATGAGACTGCTAGCAAAATGATAGTACCAAATTTCTTTAGTATGGTTTCAGAATGCAATGATTATAGAATATTTGAGAAGTTCAATACGCCCTTAGATATACTCCAGGATGTTATAGTATTTAAAGGAGCTAAGAGAGTTAAAGGAGAAAAACACCTAGAGTTTATTGATTTATTAGTGAAACTCAAAGAGGTAGAAGGTAAATGTAGCTATTCAAGTGTTGATGCTATTTATAAAATAATAGAATGTTGTGGTAAAAAGATCAATGGACTCAGAATAAAGACATGTAAACTAAACGATAAGGCTAAAAAAACTGTTGAAAAAAAATCAAAACATGAAGCTATTAAATTATTAAAAGATTTAAAGCCTAATGACTATACGATGTTATATATATTAAAACAATGTTTTGGAGACAAAAGCGGTTTAGACTTCAAAAAATACGGAATGCTTACACTAAATCTACTATATTCTTCTAAAAAGCTTCAACTTCTAAAATGTTTTAAAAAGGATAATATGGACATGGATGAAGTTTTAATAAAAATTAATGATGAGTGTGACTATGAAATATTTGGAGGTAATTACCAAAAAATTATAAGAAAAGACATGAATTAGTGGCTTTTTATTTTCAAACACCGGTTAAAGCCAGTGATACCAATGCCCCGTCGGTTGAGCTAAAACCTTGTATATGGTAGTATTATAAAATTTATTTTTTATAATACAATTAAACAATAATGTTATAAGTCTTAGAGCTCCGACTTTTAAATGGGCTTAGATAATACAGAGGTGGTTAATGTGGACAGGCTTAGTCCTGTCTCATACCACATATATTTTTTTAATAACAATAGAACAATAATATTATAAATAAAGGATTGAAGGAGGAATTATTAATGGCAGTTTCAAGAACAAAATCAAATGGTTATGACATCAAAGGTGTAGGTAAGCTAATCGAGGTTACGTCTGATGGTTTTTTATTTAGAGACCCTAAAGCTGGAGATTCAAAAATAACTCTTCAAGAAATAACAGAGCTAATTGGGAAAGAAGTAACGTTTAGTTTTAAAATTTCAGATAAAGAATTAGTTTAATCATTAGAAGATACTGAGCCTGTCGTGAAGACCTCCTCCTCTATCTTCTTATTTACTATAAGGAGTGGAGGAGAAAATAATGGGAGAGATAAATTTAGTAGATAGGTTAGAAGGTGAACATTTCCTAATTTATTTAAATAGGTTATTGGAATTAAAAGAAAGTAAGCAGATTGACATAGATAAAATTGAAATTTATGAATTGGTCTTTGGAGAAAAGTTAAGTTCCTCAGAGGCTCGTAAAAGACTCTACAACTGGAGAGATATTCTAGCTAAAGGTCAAGAAGAAGGCCAGAGTGCTCAAGATATAGTTGAAGCAATATCTTGTATTTCAAATCCTCAACAGGAGAACATAGTTTATCTTACTGATGAAGAAGATAGAACTCAAGTAGTAGATATGGGCGATAAATTTCACATATACAATAGAAAGCGAAGTATCGTAATTGACAAGGAAAAGGTTAAGAAAATAAAAGAGGTATATTGTGATAAAACTCCTTTAACAGTTAATGAATTATGTAGGAAATTGGATATTGCTAGAAGAGATTTTATGCTGCTTAAACAAGGTCTATCAATTTGTCACTCAGATGTCCCCTATCTTGATGAAGATATTCAAGAGGAGAAATTAGGGGATTTAGTAGCAGAAACTTTGGAACGCAGGAAAGAAAAGTATTTCCTAAAACTGCAGCAAGAAGAAATTAAACAAATGGAAGTTGAGCTAAGTAAGTATAGAAAACAAGATTATTTATTTGAGAAGATCTCTAAATCAATAAATGATATTAGAATTGAGCCTGTTAAATATTCTATAGATATAATTAGAAGACCGAAAATTAGAGAAGGATTATTAGATGTTATGGATGCTCATTTGGGTATTAAAACAGATAATTATTTCAATCAGTATTCAGTTCAAGAAGCTGAAAGAAGATTTGATGCATTAACTAAAGAGACTATTGAATTTTGTGCTGAAACTGGAGTAAACATACTTCATGTAAGTTCTCTTGGGGATATGATTAATGGTCTCATCCACGTTTCTTTAAGGTTAGAATCCGAAATAGACGTAGTAGAGCAGGTTAAATTGGCCACTAGATTAATGGGGAAGATGCTAACTGAATTTTCATTGGTATTTGATAAAGTTATTTATACTGATGTAGTTGGAAATCATGGACGTATGATACCACAACGCTCTGAATCTATTGACTCTGAGAATTTTGAATATCTAATTAACTTTGCTTTAAAACTTATGCTTAAAAATATACCTAATGTTATTTTTGAAGATAATACTTATGATGAAGGAATTATTGTTAAAAATATTGCAGGAGTTAAAATATTTGAGACACATGGCGACAAAGGAAAATTATCTAAGATAGCTCAAGATTTAACGATGATGATAGATAAGCCTATGGAAATTCATAGTGGTCATATTCATCATTCTACGGCAGATGAAATTCATTCTGTAGAAGTGTTTGTAGGTCGCAGTTTCTCAGGTGTAGATTCTTACGCTAAGAATTTATATGCTACATCGAAAGCAGGTCAGAAGTTATTTGTATATGAAGATGGTAAAAGAATATTTATTCATGATGTGGTCTTCAATTAAACAATAATATTATAAGAAGAAGCTATTTAAATATGGCTTCTCTTTGTTCTAAGAAAGGAAGTGAGGAAATTTGATTACATCGAAGGAATGTATTATTTGCCACAAAACTAAAAAAGCAAGTAATTTTTATACTCATAGAGATAATAAACCAGGATACGGATTAAATATGGCATGTAAAGAATGTGATAAAAAGACCGCGGTTGATATTACTGGATTGAAGCTGTTTTGTAGTATAAATAATCGTCTGTTTAGTCAAGATCTTTATGAAGAAGTTTCTAAATCTATACAAACAAAATATGAACATGATATTGAATACAACTCTCTTTCTGAAGAAAAAAGAGAAGTTTTCTTAAATAGAAAGATAATTAATATGTATTTCTCAAGGATGGGAAATTCGCAATATTATCAATATGTTCCTGAGGAAGGATATTTAACTTTTGTAGAGGAAGAAGCAGAAGATAATGAAAATGAAGAAAATATCGACTCCAAAGAAATTAACGAAAAGAAAATATATTCACAAGATTGGCGAGGTTCATATACAAAAAGCCAAATAGATTGGTTAGATGCTTATTATGAAGATACTATTGGTGATTTTGTTGTAAAAACTCGAAACCATAAGGACTATTGTCGAAAAATAGCAAAGGCTAGTCTGTCTGTTGATGAAGCAAGCAATGAAATGCTTAACGATGTACCTGGAGCGGAGAAAAAGTACGATAAGGCTACTGCAACGTTTGATAAACTATCTCAGAGTGCGAAGCTGAGCGAAAAGACACGTTCGACTAATGATGTTGCTGGTCTTGGATCACTAAGCGAAATAGTTGCGCAACTCGAACAAACGGGATTTCTTCAGAAGAAAATCAATTTTGAAAAAGACGATGTTGACAAAATTAGTGAAGATTTTAGATGGACTATAACGAGTGTTGGTGGTGAATTTTAATGGCTACCAATCCCAATTATTCTCATAAAAAACAAGCAAGCCAATCAGGTACTCAATTAGACCTTGGTAATCCAGACAGTCATAAAGTTGTAAGAAAAAATGGAATAGACAATGCAGAAGAATGGGAAAAACAGATTTTATTTTGGAGAAGTCATTTAGATATTTTTATCCATGACTATTTCCCATATGAGGAAAGAAAACTTGAACTTTTTGACTATCAACAGATAATTGCGAGGAATTGTGGCAATTCAACAAATGTAAAAGACATCGAGGCAAGGTCATTAGGAAAGACTTGGAAGATGGGACTGATACTTCCTTCTATTGCAATACTTTATTCAGAAACACCTATTCTTGTTGTTTCGAAAACTGTCAAGCAAGCCTGTCTTACTCTCAAGTACATAAAGACTTTAGCAGCTCTGTATCCTAATTTTCAAAGAGAACTAAAATCTCCTGTTCGTATAACTAAAGATGGTGGATTTGTAGAGTTTAAAAATGGTTCTACAATAGAAGCTTTGGCTATGAATACAGATGGCAGTAACCTAAGAGGACTTAGAAAAAAAGTAATTTTGATTGATGAATCAGCATGGGTTAAATCAGAGGTTATAAAAGACGTTCTAGTACCCATTCTTAGTTTTAAAAGAGATATATGGTGGGCTAAAAGAGACGAAGGATTTGAGGATTTTGAATCTAAATTATTTGAAACGAGTTCAGCCTATCTAAAGTCTTGTGATTTTTTTCTAAGGTTTAAGGACACGTTAACTGCTATGAAAAAAGGAGACACGACTCAATTTGCTAGTGCTCTAAGTTACAAAGTAGCCGTAAGGAATGGGGTAAAAACTGAAGAAGAGATTGAGACTTATAAAAATGGCATGGTTCTGTCATCATTCGAAATGGAATGGGGGTCAAAATTTATAGGTTCAGAAAATGGAAGTTTTTTACCATATGACTTAACTGAACCCTGTAGGGATTTTGATGGAGTTGAATTATTTCAACCAAAAGGTTCTAAATCAAGATATATTTTATCACTAGACGTAGCTACAAGTGCTGCGAAAACTGCTGATAATGCCGCTTTAACTATAACGAAAATTTCTGAAAGAACCGATTCTTCTGGTAAATTAGATGGTACTTTCAATAAGTATTTGGTCTACATAAGAACATTTCATGGCTATGGGCAAGAGGCTCTTGCTATTGAGATTAGAAAAATGTGTATAAGATTCCCAAATATAGAGAGAGTAATTGTTGACGGAAATGCCATTGGAGAAGGCGTTGTTGGTATGCTTAATTTCCCCTATGTAAGCGAGGGAGAGGAATACAAGCCTTTTGTACGTGATGATATTGGATATACTGGTAATACAGCTATCCCAATAGTTAGAAGTTTTATAGGTAATAATAAATTAAACAATAGGGCAGTTACGAAGACTAGGCTATATTGCGAGAATAGGTCGCTACATTTGCCTATTCAATCTGCAAGTGTAAGTAGAGAACAGGAGGAAATTGTTGAGTTTGATGAGGATAGTGGTAAAAAATCCAAGTCAAAAGTTTCTCGAGATATTCTGATAGAGGAAGTTTCTATTTATAGAGAGACTGATGCTCTACAGAGCGAATGTAGTACGATAGTTCCTAAGATAAGTGCAAGTGGAAATACGATATACGACACAGCTTTAACTACTCAACACAAAGATAGATATTCTTCTCTTATTATGGCGATGGAATATATATCTGAATTGGAAGACGAAAATAGAGAGAGATATAATAATAATACAGAAGGTATGTGTATGGGGATAGCAATGACTTGGAATTGAGTTCCATAATATCTAAAGGAGGTTTCTAAATGAAGAAAAAAGTAATATTCGGAAATCATTGTGCTGGTCATTTAATGACTAAAGGACATATTCTTCAAGCATTAGCAAAGCAATTAAAAAATAATAAAGATTTCAATGTTTATGTTTTTAATGAAACGGACGAGTTTCTTAAAGATTTAAATGAGTACAAGCAGTTACAAATAAAGTAGCTGCTTTTTTATATTTCAAAAATTAATATCTAAAGGAGAAATGAATTATGTTGTTGACAAAAGAAATGGAAGTTTCAATTGGTATGAAAAATATGAAATATTATGAGGAGAAGGGTTACATTATTCCAAAGGTTAAAGATGGACGAGGGATTATGAGGATACAAAGAGGCTCTACAAAAATCAAAGTAAAAGTAGAAGATTTACAGGGGAGATCAAGAGGAGTTGTAGATGTTCAATGTGATGAGTGCAATACATCAAAACCTTTAGAATGGGGAGTGTACACTAGATGTATAAATGAAGATGGAAAATATTATTGCAAACCATGTGCAAGTAAATTATATGGACATGCCAATTCTATATTAACAAAACTAAAAAGTGGAAAATCGTTTGCGGATACGAATATTAAACTGCTTGGAGATGATTTTTTAAAGAAATACTGGTCTAATAAAAATACTTTAGACCCTTTCTTGTTTTGTAATAATTCTGATAAGTACGTTTGGGTCAAATGTCAAAGCGGACATGAGGATTATTGCATCAGAGTAGACCATTTTATGACTGGTAGCAGATGTCCTATATGTAATAGTTCCAAAGGGGAGCGTAAAATCAGTGATATTTTAAAGAAACATGGTTTAATCTTTTTAGAGCAATATAGACTTGACGACTGTAGAAATATTAAACCCCTTCCTTTTGATTTTGCAGTATTTAACAAATTAAAATTAATGTGTTTGATTGAATATGATGGAGAACATCACTACAAGCCAGTAAAGCATTTTGGAGGAGTCGAGTCATTCAAAAAAACAAAACGTGGGGACACTATAAAAAACAGTTACTGTATGAAGAATGATATTAAATTAGTTAGGATTCCATATTTTGAATTTGAGAATATTGAAGAAATTTTAAATACAAGCTTAATGGCAATGACCTTTGATTAACAACTAAACAATACTGTATAAGGAGGTGAATATATGTCGAAAAAGAAAAAGCAAATAGCTTCTCAATCTGCCCCTAAAACTCCAAAAGATATTTCCCTTGGATTTGATATGAAATCTTATCAAGGAGGAGATGTAGGAAAACCAGTTTCTGTATATGAAAATAGATTTACTTCAAATGGTGATGTTAAAGGTTACAATATTGATGCGATTCTCAAAAATAAGCAAGATAACATCTATAAAATATTTGAACTTTGTAATTACTATGTTGATGCAGACCCAATTTATGGTAATGCAATAAAAAAGATATTAACTCCATTCTCATTATCCGGTTGGAAGCTTATGGGAGCATCAGAAAAAATAAAACAGAAATATAAAGATTATTTTGAATCAATCGGGCTTTTCGATTTACTTAGAGACATTTTTTATGATCTGAATTTATATGAGAATTGCTACATTTATGACAGGGGCAATTATTTTGATGTATTTCCACCACATAGAATTAGAATTAGCTCCATAGGATTAGGCGGTGAACCCGTACTGGAGTACAAGATTTCAGAGTTTGGAAATAGGAATTATACTATTGCAAAAGAAGGGTTTATAGATACTTTGCTAAAATCTTACGAGGGTTATCCCGAAGAAATTATACAAGGCATAAAAGATGGAAACTTGTGGATTCAGTTAAATCCAGAAAATACATTTACTCTTCAAGGGGTGAAATCACGCTGGGAGAAATATTGTATTCCATTTATTTCCTCATGTCTTCGTTCCTTTTCCAAGAAAAATCTTATTGGAGAGTTTGAGAATAGTCAATTATCTGTAGGAATGAAATCATTTTTACATGTAAAAGTTGGTTCAGAAAAGTTTATGCCATCCCCTTCTCCAGATATTATGAAGGAGATTGGAGGAATATTCAAAAATGCGATAAATGGATTCCCCTTAGCTATAACTTCATATGTGGTTAACGCGAATTGGATAACAGTAGATACTAAAAACATGTTTGATAAAGCAAAATATGATGAAGTAAATACATCAATTCTATCTAGTTGTGGATTGTCTGCAATTATCGTAACTGGGGATTCCAGCAGTTCTAACTTTGCTAGTGCAACAGTAAATGTATCCGTTGCTGAGAAGAAAATTTCTGCTAATCAAAAGAATGTTGCAGAGTTTTTAAAGAAAATTATGAAGAAAAGAGCTATTGAATGGAGAATAGCAGAAGCAAAGGTTCCTTCATTTGTCTTTGATAAAGTATCAATACAGGATGACAAGGCCATGAGAGAAGAAATAAGTGCTTTATTTACTTTAGGTTTAGTTTCATATAAAACAGCTATTGAGAGTATGGGACAAGATTACGACCAAGAGAAAGAACGTAAGACTAAAGAAAAGGCTGATGGAGATAAAGAGATATTTGTGGTTCCGCCTTCATTTAACAATCAATCTGGCAAAGATGACAAAGGTGGAGCACCAGATAAGCCAGGGGCAGACAAATCAAAATCAGCCACTGGAAAACAGCCTAAGCCTAGCACCCAGTAAAAGGAGGTGAATATATGGCAAAGAAACCACAAATTTTTAAATGTAACTCAAAACGAATAATATCTATCGGCGAAGAAGAAATTTCCTCTGAAATATTTATGAGTATAAGATTTATTTTATTAGACACTCTTAAGAATCTTAATAATATACAATATTCACCAGAATTTCTTCAGGAAGTTGCTGACAATCAACAGAAGTATATTAGTTTACCACTAATGGCTGAATTTAATAAATTAGCCAAAGGCAAAGTAAACAATCTAACTCATGCCTATAATCAGAAAACTGGAGTATTCTCAAGTCAGATGATAGGATCTTTTATTTCATTTGAAACTCAAGCGAATGCTGATGATGAAACAATACTAGAGTTAGTTGGGGAGGCACGCGTGCCTAAAAGATTCGCAGATATTTGCGAGGTATTACAAGATTTATTTGACTCGGGGAATCTTACATTGTCATATGAAATTATAGCAGGAGAATGTTCTAAAGAAGGAACTACTACCTTTGTAGATGTTTCTGAATTTAACTATCTCTTTGCAATGGCCTGTGTAACTAATCCAGCTGTCTTATCGGCTCATTCGTTAACATTAGTTGCCCAAATTATGGAAGGAAACATTGGAGGAGGTGAAAACTTGCAAAGAAGTAAAGAAAATTTTACAGTTGAGAATATGTTTGAAAACTCTAAAATAAATCTAGCAGAGTTAGACATAAACCAAGTTAAAACTAAGCTATTTAATCAGCTTAGAGAAAAAATGGATAACGATTATTGGATGTACGATTCTCAAGATATTGGAGTAGATTATGTTATTCTTAAAAATTATAGTACAGCAGATTTAATAAAAGTTGAATTCAGTGTAACAAATAATGAGGTTACGATTTTAGATACGTATGATGTTGATAGAACGTATATCAAGAAAAATAATAAGGAGGAATTAGAAATGGCAACAATAGCAGAATTAGAGGTTGAAATTGCAGCAAAGGACGCAAAACTTAAAGAGAAAGATGTTGAAATTGACAAAACAAAGAAAGATGCGAAAGCAAAAGAGGATGAAAAAGACAAAGAGGTCGTAGCAGCTAAAGACGAAACTAAAGCTAAATGTGCAGAGATCGTAACAATAACAGAAAAGCTTACTGTTCTGTCAGCATCTATTATTGAAAAAGACACCTTGATTGCTTCACTTGAGCCCATTAAGGTAGCTCATGAGGCAATGATAGCAACAAAAACTGAGTTAGAATTAGCTGAGAAGAAATTAATATTAAAGGCTAAATATTCTAAGTTACTAAATGATAAAGTTATGGCAGAAGTTGAAATTGCAGAAGCACTCGACAAATTGGATGAAGCAAAACTTAATTCAAGAATCGTAGAAATTGCAATGGCATCTACAGCACCAGGAGCTAAATCAAAAGTAGAAATGGCATCAAGAATTGTTGATAACCTTAAATTGGCAGGAACAGAACCAGGCTCTCTAAGAGAAAAATACTCAATATAGTCACAACAATTAAACAATAATATTATAAAACAGGAGGCATATTAAATGAACGGATTAGTTAAAAATGGTTTATATTCAACGCAAGGTGGTTTTACTGCAAAAGCAGCAGGATTAGGCAGAGGTATATTCGTAGCCCCAAACTACACAGACAAAACAGTATCAGTTCCAGGTACAGACGCATTAAGAGATGTATATTTCGTGCAATGTGACATAGACACTCCAATAGAATTTGGTAAGGCTGACAAAGACTTTACTCTTGCAATCGGTACTGCCGTTAAAATGAGTAAATTACAGTTAGGTGCTAAGTTTGTAACAACTTCATTAGAAGCTGCTCTTAGTACATATGTAGTTGGCGGAGTAGTAATGGTTTCAGCAGCAGGAAAGTTAAAAGCAAATGCAGCTGGATTATTTCAAGCAACTATCACAGAGAAAATTACAAGTTATGATGGAGAAGAAGCATTACTTTGTATAGTAACAGCAGTCTAATCAAAAAAATAACAATTAAACAATAATATTATAAAACAGGAGGAATATAAAAATGGCAAATATCTATAAAGAAGTAGACGTATTTATTGCACAAGCTAAAGGAGAGGTAGATTCTAAATCCCCAGAATTAGCAGAAGCTCGTGGTGTGATGAAAGACCTGTCTGCAAAATTCATCGAAACAAAAGATAAAGGAATCAGAACAGAACTTGCAGAGATAACAACTACTGTAACAAACCAAATAGTAAGAGGTAAAACTAATTATCTTGAAACTTTTGCTGATGTTGCAAGAACCGGGATAAACGTTAAACAACAGTTTGAGATTGAAGTTGACTTAACTTCAGCTGAGTGGACTGCTAAGGGTGTAGCTGGAGACAGAGGAACACTAACTAAGAAATATGTTGGTATGGACACTAAACACATAACTACTAGACCTTCAATTTCCTTTATGGACATGGCTTCAGGAAGAATAAACTTCGACAGAATTGCTTTACTGTCAGCAGAAAAAATAGATCAAGCACTTACAAAGGAAATGGAAACAGTTTTATTTAGTGCTTTCTCAGTAATGGCAAGTCCTAATTACGAAACTGCTGTAGGCATCGACCAAACTCTTTTAAAGAATCAGATCAACACTTTCGGAACTTTTGGACAGCCTTATTTACTTGGAGATATTTCAAAATTAACCTTACTTGATAATATTGCTGGTTGGAATGGTAAATTACCAGAAGCACTAGCTCTTGAACATAATGCTAATGGTTTTATTGGGACATTCAATACTGCAAATGTTGTTAGACTAGTAAATCCTTTACTAAGAGGCAGTTTAACCAATACCCAATTAAGAAAAGATCTTATGTATATTCTTTCTGGTGGAGACGCTTCTCAAAGAAGTCTTAAAGCTCAATTTGAAGGTCAAGTTTATATGAGAGAGCAAGAAGACTTTTATACTGGAGATTACGACCTAATGATGGGAATGATAGCAGGTTTCAAGGTTGTAGGAGCAGAACACTACATGGGAGTTTACAGAGCACAATAATAACTAGAGGGAGAAATCCCTCTTTATTTTAATTAAGAAGGAGATAAGGATATTTATGAAAGAAAGTATAAAAGTATTAAATAACAATCAGTACAATGTAGGTTTATTATGTCAAAAATGGAATAAGCATAGACAAGTTAAACCCAACTCTTTTATTTATTTAAATGAGGAAGAAATTAAGGAATTAGATTCTAACTATGATTTATTCAGTTCCGGGGAACTTGTAATTGATGATTCAGAAATAAATATATCGTTGAATTATGCTGAAAAGAACCCTAACATATTGACAGATTTAGAGATTGAAGAAATATTTAAATTGTCTGCTGCACAAATAAAAGAAAAATTATCAGGTGTTACAGAACTATTCGCTATTGCTAAGATTATAGCTGTAGCTAAAAGAAGTGATTTAAGTGTTTTAAGATTAAAAGTTATCGAAGAAATAGTTGGAAAGAAAATTGATTTAGAGGACATTACTCCAGTTGAAGAAATCGAAGAAGTGAAAGTGAAAGTTACTAAACCTAAGAAAACAGCAGAAGCAAAATCAGACGAAAAATCAGCAGAATAAGGGAGAGTGATCCTATGACCTCCTTAATTGATATTCAAGAGGAATTAACAGGTAACATTAAGTTTCAAGTAACACCTATTCCAATGGTGGATTCTGATTATGCATCATTTACATTACAAGGAGTTAAACGACTTTATATTGATGAAGGAATAGAAGATAACTTTCTAATTGATTATGATAAAGTTAATAATACTCTGGTGAGAACATTAACTTTAACAGAACAGGAATATGCATGCACTTGTGCAGAAATTGCTTTTAGAGAGCAAATAAAAGATGATGTAAACGCAATAATTGGATATAGTACGAATGCACTTTCTATAACTGGTGCTAATACTCCTTTTAAGAATTTACAAGGAACTATAGCTTCTCTTGAACTAAGACTTGCAAAACTAGCCTTTAAATTCACTCATAAGGCGGTGTAGCTATGAAAGTAAATATTACAACGAGAGATAGAGATATGGACATTGTAAAAGAAGAATCTTATGATTTTCAAAACTACTTTGATTATTTAGCAAGTAGAACAATGAGCCTTCTATATTCAATGGAAGATTATAAATTAGATTTGATTGGCCATGAAGTTTTAAGAAAAGATGTTTTAAGTTTAGCAGGTCATTTGAAGAGATTACCTCAGAATATGACTTTCGCAGAAGAGGATGTGATATAAAAGTGAGATTTTATATTCCACCTAATATGCAAAGGGATTTTAGTGATTCACTTTTAGCTTTAGGAACTGATTCTATTATTAATTTTGATCCACTTAACAAAGTCAAAGTCAGACTGGACAAAGTTAATTATAGAACAAAAAATAATTCAACATCTTCTGATGAAGTGGTCTTTGCAGAGTTAACTTCCAATTTAAAAATGGGAGATTATTTACAATACAAAAACGAAACAATGCTAATAACTCAGTTGAAAGAGAATGAATTTCCTAAATGTTATGAGTTTACTACAACTACTTGTAATACAAAGTTAACCGTTACTAGATACCAAATGATGGTTCAAGATGATAATGGAAATATTATAACTCCTGAAGGTGATGTAAATATTGCTGAGGATTTATATTGCTCTACTTTATTTAATAGTTTTCAGTTTAAGAGTAGTACGGGGAACGTTGGAATTGTGCCAAGCGACCAGTTGGTAATTTCTTGTCAATATAATGATTCGACAAAGAATATTGCAATAGGTGATAAATTTACTTGGTTAAAACAAACTTATCAAATTATTAGCTTAGACAATTCTCAAATCGATATATCGGAGCTATACGGAATGTTGACTTTTAATGCTGAGAAGGTGATTTCCGCGTAATGAAAATCCAATTTGACGAAAAAAGACTAATTAATGATGTAATTAAACAGCTTAATGTTGAAATGGACTTAGTGGCCAAGGTACTAGTTGAATTTATGATTGGTGAAATCTCTCAGTCTTCATCAAGTAATCCATCTTTTGAACAATGGAAGTTGGATGTCATAGATGCTTTGAGATGGAGAGCAGTTGCCGTAAGTGGCCAACTAATGAGAGAAATCGGCGTACTTGACCAATCAGACCCAAGTTTATATAAAGCTATGGCTGTGGAATTTGGGACAGGATCAAAAGCTGATACAACTGACAACCCTTGGATACAAGAGTATCTATCATCTGAATGGTATCACTCCAGCAGAAATGGAATGAGTATATATTCATTACCAGGAGAAGAAATTTATGATCCTGACTCAAACAGTTGGAAGCAAAGTAATGCAGAAAATAGAGAGCCATTGCCATTCTTAGAAGAACGAGGTTCTTTATATTGGACAAACATATTTGGAAATTCTGCTATTATGGCACAGACATATTTCGATAAAGGTATAGAAAGAGCAATTGCTAGGATAGATTTTAGTAACTATTTAATCGTAAGTTAAGGAGGTGATTGAAATGGGTGGAGTTGCTACCGATTATGGAAGTTTTATGAAGGTTTTAATGAATTCTAAAGAACTAAGAGATTTAATGCTAATACCAATTGCAGAACAAAAAAACACATTGATGATTGATAAATATTTTTGTGAAGGAGTTACACAAGGAATTATTACCACAGCACCAATTTGTCGTGTAGTAATCTCAAGTAATCCTCAATCGCCCACTAATAATCCATATGTAAAAGAAGATATGTTAGCAATTGAAGTTTTTGTTCCTAATGCAATTGGTACAAGTAATTTAGATAGAAAAAATATATCGGGATTTGAACGTAGATCGAATCAAATTGTAGATAGGATTATTAAGCTTTTCCATAACAAAAAAATAAATGATAGAAAAATGATGTTAGAAGCAAGGCATGAATTAACATGTAGTACCGTTGGGTTCTGTCGGCATATAATTCAGTTTTCTTACAAAAGAGTTTATAGTTAACAATTAAACAATAATATTGCCATGACAAAGGGCATTGTACTTTGTACATATAAATGAAAGAAGGAATTATATATTATGGCAAAAGATCAACTAGGATTTATAATTGATACACCTAATGCATTAATCAAAACAAAGAAAAAAGACCTAATAATTGACAAATCTACATCAGGGGAAGTATCATTTTCAGGAGACAACATATCAATTACTGGTGGCCAAGGCTTTCTTGCTCTTGCAGAAATACCAAAGTCGACTAAGATTGATGTAAAAATTACAAATGCTGAATTTTCATTAAATCAAATGGAAATGACCAGCGGTGGAACTGTTACTATTGGTGCTAAGGAATTTAGTAAATATGGAGATGTATTTGCTGTTGATGCTACAAATTCAATAACAATTCCAGAAGCAGTTATCGTAGGTAGTGTAAGAATTAACGGTTTTACAGAAGTTACCACTGTGGTTGCTACAGGTCAATTTAAGGTTACAATTGCTTCTAACACATCAACTGTACAATTCTTCACAGATGTTACTACAGGTACAGAAATGAAACCTTCTTATAAAATATTGACAGCAGCTACTGTTGCTGGATTGTCAGTAAAAACAACCGACGTTCCAGGAAGTGGAGAAGTTATACTAACGTGGCCTATATATGAATCTGAGGAAGTGGAATCAGCGATTTGGGCTAGTGGGCAATTAACCTTATTCAAAGCTAAGATTAATCAAAGTTCAAAGATTGGTGGTTCTTATAAATCAGCATCTGCATTTGATATAAATTTCTCAACTTTAGATCCAAAAAGATCGGATAAAAAGGCATGGGATTTTAATATAATCCCAATAGTTGTAGCGTAACAATTTAACAATAATATTAGGAGAGAACATATCTCTCCTAATAAATTTTAAATACGAGGAGTGAAGGAATTGGAAAATGAAAATGAAATATTGATTAATGAAAAACCTTTTTTACTAAAGCCAGTAAAAATAAAATACATGAAACAGGGCTTTTACGCAAATTATATGACTGTTAAAAAATATGGTTTTGCAAAATTATTAACATTTATGGATGCCGAGGAATTAATCTTAGGGTTGCTTAAAGCAGTGCTCGACAAGGAAGAAATTGATGAAGAAATATATGATAATTTAGATGCTCCAACGATGAAAAAAATCATAGAAATTACAAAAAGATTAAATGAAATTGAGGATGAAGTAGAAGTAAAAAACGAGTAAGCAATGGAGAGGAAGGCATTACTCTCGATAGAGGGTGTTCTATGCTTACAGTCCATTGCGGAATTCTTCCTTGGAATTTAAATGAATTTGAATATCCAGAATATAAAAAATGTATAAAAGAATTAGCAATAAAATTAAATTTTGATGGAATTGTTAATGTGTTGGGGAATAGTTATGCCCAAGATGCTGGAGAAATAGTGAATTCGGCGAATCCATTTAATCATTCTGAAAAGCAACAAAATAAAAAACAGAGAATGACGAAGGAAATGGCATTGCAATTTATGGGTCAAAAATAGGGAGTACGATTTAAACCTTCGTTTCTTCCTATTTTTTTTAACCGTATCTCATAAAATATTTATTTTATATATTGTTTATTGTTATTTTTCTCATGTATTGTATAATAAATGTAATGTTAACATTTAGGAGGCTACAATACATGAGAAAGAAAATAATAATTATTATAGGGGTTATGTTGTTATCAGTTATGATGTTTGGTTGTGGCAACAATAGTAAGACTTTAAAAATATCTAAGAATGCAGAGTTAAAGGATGAGTACAAGAGTAAAGTTAGTGAAAAATATGCTGAAAATTTTAATGAAACAATTATAAAATATGTTGAGTTGTTTAATAAAAAAGATAAATTAGAAGAGTCTGATTTGAATGTATTTCTCAAGTCAAGTTTAGAAAATAACAAAACTTCAACAAATTTAAATGAGACAGAGAGGCTACTATTAAGTAAGTCATCTAAGGTTTTTGGGGATTTTATACTTGAATATGATGAGCCTACTGAAAAAACTAAATCTAAGTTAAAAGAAGACATTCAGGTGCTCTTAGATTTATATAAATAAAGTTATTTGATAGAACGGATTTTTATAATTCGTTCTTTTTCTATGTTCAAAAATAAATTTAACAATTAAACAATAATGTTACAGTCTAAGAGTAGAATTTATCTACTCTTTTTTATTTTAAAATCGAAAGGAGTAGATAATAATGGATAACAAAAAATTAATAGGACAATTGTCCTTAAACTTAGATACTTTACGTAAAGATGTAACCCAAGCCAATACAATACTTAAGGGGCTAACTGAAATAAAGGTAAATGCTGTAGATGTAAACAGTGGGAAAGAGTCTATTGCAATTCTGCGCCAACTTGAGGGTGAATTTAAAAAATTAAAAGATGCCTCTGGTAAGTCATTCGACACAGCTATTTTTAAACAGATGGAGAAGGCCTTAAAGGACTTAGGAGTATCCTATGGTACTGTTATTCAGAAGGTCACAGAATACAAGAAAGAGTTTAAGAATGAAGACGGCACTAGTGAATTAAGGGTTTGGAAAGAAAAAACAAATGCAATAAATGAAAATGGAAAAGCAATAGAAAAGGTTAAAAAGATATTAGCAGATGGGACAGAAAAACATAGTTCTGCTACCGTGATTGATAACTCAGCAAAAGAAAGAACACTTGCCTATGCTGATTCTATTGCAAAAGTTAGCACAGAATATAAAAAAATGGAAGCAACTAACACTTTAAGTATAAATGGAATAAAAACATTAAAATCAGAATTAACGAAAATACAACAATCCTACAAACTTACTGCTGCCGAAGCTAAGGCTTTGTGGACTGAACAAGCTAAATTTACAAATAAAATAAATACTTTGAGTAATCCTAAATCGACAACTACTCAAGATATTGTTCCTAAAAATGAGATAGCTACTGTTCAGACTATGTACAATGAAATGAAAAGAGAGAATGCCACTTCTGTTTCTAACTTAAAAATATTAAGCACCATGCTAGAAGATGTTAGAAAAAAATACGCACTCAATACTACAGATGTAAATAAATTAACTGGGATGCAAGCAAGATACACAGCAGAGATAAATACACAGGTTGCAGCAGAAAATAGAAAAAATGAAGCTCAAAATAAGAATAGTGGTAAAAACACTACTCAATATAATGCAGGATATAAATCTCAATTGGATGGCATTAATCAGTCATACTTAACTTTAAACTCATCAGAGAAAGCTAGAATATCCGATTTGAATGCTCTTGCAAGTAGAACAACTGCTTTAGTTTCAGGACTTGGATTAGAGGGAAATGCACGTAACCAAGCAACCACTCAAGCTAAAAAATACACCGATGAAGCTAAAAGAGTTCAAACTGCTATTGACCAAGAAGTTAAAGCTAGACAAGACGCCACTGCTAAAATTATAGCTGCAAATGAGAGACAATCATTGTCGGCATTAAAACTATATACTCAAGAGAAAGCAAATAGCCAAGAATATTCAAAAATGAGTACTCAACTTTCAAAGATTAGCGGAGAGAAGCAATTAGCTATGGGGTCAGGGGACTATTCTAACGGGCTTATGGATCGTGTAAAAATTTCTGCCGCATATAGTTTTGCCGCTGCGAATATTTATATTCTCAGAAATAGCATAAAAGAGCTAATCACTACTAATACGAATTACGAACAATCGTTAATGGACTTATCAAGAACCCTAGATAATGTTACGAATAACGACCTAAAAGCATATGGGAAACAAGCAGTAGCGTATTCTAAGGAGTTTGGTCAACCTCTCAAAGAGGTACAAAATGCGATGACTGAACTGGCTCGTGCCGGAGTAAACAATAAATCAGATTTAACAGGTATGTCTAAGAGCGTAATGCTAGGATTAAATACTACGGAGATAACATCTGCGACAGAAATGACTGGGTACTTGGTAAGTGCTGTCAAGCAATTAGGGATGAGCTTTCAAGATTCAGAAAAGATTATCGATGGTTGGAATAAACTAGGTGATAAATATGCTGTAAAGTCAAATGACATGGCTGAGGCAATGCAGAGGGCTGGAAGTAGCTCAAAAGCACTAGGAATCGACCTCAATAACTTGAACGCTATAACTGTTGTCATCGGTGAAGCTACGCAAAAAAGTGGTTCTGAGGTAGGTAATGCTATCAAGACAATGGAAACAAGACTTTTAAGACCTGAGACAATAAAGGTATTGGAGAGTTATGGTATTTCAATAATGAAAGATGCCGAGCATTTTAATAGCTTTAAAGAGATAATGACAGGTGTAAATTCAGCATTAGATAATTTTGGAGAAGGTACAAAGTCTTCAAATGATATACTTGACTCGATTGGCGGCGCCTGGAGAAAAAATGACATCTCGGTATTAGCAAAAGGTTGGGATCAAATAGACGCAATAGCTAAAGAAAGTGCTGACTCCGTAGGATATAGTGCAAAAGAAAACGAAAAAGCTATGAACACTTACGCAAAGCAATTAGAAGTTTTCAAATCTTCTATTAAAGAACTTTACCTAAGTATTGGCGAAGCAGGTCTCATGACATCATTAAAGGGTATAGTTGATGGAACTACCTCAATTACTCAAGCTCTTGCTAAAGCAGATCCAGGAATGAAAAAATTCTTATTTACATTACTTGAAGTTGGAGTTGCAGTTAAATCACTTTCTTCTTTAAATAAAATAGTTACCGGGTTAAATTTTACTCAGATATTAGATAAAACAGGGATTAACAGTTTTTCTGCTCTTGTAGGAGGATATAGTAAATCTACAACTGCGGCAAAAGCTTATCAAGCAGCGTCTGCAAGTTTAGCTGCTCAGGTTGCTTCTGGAAGCATAACAGCAACAGAATCTGCTGGAATATTACAAGTGGTCGGAACAAAACTAGGATTAGCTTCTACGAGCACAAATGTCCTTAGTGCTGCTCAAACTGGGCTCCAAGCTAGTCTTACAAGTGGAATAGCATTAGAAGCTAGTCTTACTTCACAAGTTACAGCAGGAACTTTATCTGAACAAGGGAGAAAAGCTGAACTATTACAACGCATGTTTACAGAAAAAGAATTACAAGCGCAACAAGCGTCAGGCATAATAACATCAGAAGAATATAATTTAGCCTTAAGACGACGTTCAGTTTACGAAGCAGGATTGCAAAGTCAAGTTAATGCCGGAACTATGACACAAGCACAAGCAGATATTTTATTAAAAGAAAAAATTATTACACAAGAACAATACAATCTAGTGATAGCTCAAACGAGCTCGAGTTTAAATGTATCTACTGCAAGTACAGCAGGTCAAACTGCTTCAAACGAAGCTCTTAATGCTTCTCAGAAGGCTGTAACAATTGGCGCTTGGGCTATGAAAGCAGCAATGTTAGCAGGAGTTCTTGTTATAACATTTGCAATTACTGCAATAGTTAAACATGTTCAAGCTCAAAAAAATGCAGTTCAAGACATGCAATCGGCATTAGATTCTATAAATAATAAAACTAGTTCGATAGATGGTTTAATAAATGAGCACGCAGAGTTAGCTAAAAAGACTAGTCTTACTGCTGAAGAAACAAAACGATATGGTGAAGTCGTAAAAGAGTTAAACAAGTTATTGCCAGACTCTTCTTCAATAATAAAAGACCAAACATTATCTATAGATGCTCAGACAGAAGCTATGAAGAAAAATAACGCAGAATTAGATAAAGCATCTACAAAAAAATCTATTAAAGACGCAGTTGGAAACTATGATAAGTCAAAGAACAATGCCTTAAGTCAAAAGAGCATCTACGATAATGCCTCACAAGTAGCTAAAGGAGTAGGAGAAGCTTACGACAAAGCATATGCTATTAAGAAAGCAGAGTATATTGCTCAAATGGGAGCTAAAGGTGAACTTTTAAAACAAGATCTTACAAACATAAATACTTTTGTACTAGAAGAAGCTAATAAAACAAGGGATGAAGCTTATAATAGCATGACTAAATCAAAAGAAATTGTCTCTGTCTATTCTGCATGGTTTAAAAAACTAGCTGAGGATGGAGTTCTTGCTGCTGGAATCACAGGTAAAGTTGCAACAGAAGTAATTAACGCTTTTGACAAAATGGGAGAATCGAAGGACGTTAACAAAGATAAAATCATAAACTATTCAAACTCTCTAGTAGAGTTAGGGAAAGAAGATGTGTTTAAGAAATTCTCTGCATCAGTAGAAGAATTCAATAAGAAAGCAAGTCATACTCCTGAAGAAATAGCCAAACAAAAATCTGCTATAGAGTCTTTATTTAAAGGGCAAAAGTCCTCAATGCCAACGGCAGAATATGAGTTGTTCAATAAAATATTGACAGAAGTAATAAATAATATGGCTAAAGCTGGTGAAATAGCATCTACAGCTAGTTTCAGTTCAGAAGCATTTAAAATAAAAATGAAAGACTTAGATGATGCATTTAAAGAAACTCAAACCTCTGTTGGGAATCTAAATTCAGTAATATCAGAAATGTCTAAAGGAAATACCTTGAGTACAGAAGAAATGTCAGATTTGATACTAAAATATCCACAGCTTACAGATAAAGTAGAAGGAAGTGCAGGGGCTTATACTATACAGGTATCCGCATTAAAAGATGTACGTCAAGCTAGTATTGACGCAATGAAGACCACAATGGAATCAGAGAAAACGAACGCATTGAATACCCTTAATGGGGTAGCAAGTCAACTAAAATCTTATGGTGTCTTAATAACAGCAATTAAAGACGTAGCAAGTGCTAAATTAGAAGCTAGTAAGATTGAGATTTATTCATTACCTGAAGGTGTACAAGGCCCGGTTGATAATGCGGAAAGTACAAAGAAAAAGCAATCAGATATAGATGCCATAAATGCATATGGATTAATTCAAGATAAAATTAAGGGATTAACAAGTGTATTGAATGACAACACATTGGGTGTTAAGAAAGATACATCTGCTACAAAAGAGTTAACAGAAGCAGAAAAACAAGCAATTGCCGAACAGAAGCGATTAACTCAAGCCACAAAAGAAGCGAATAACGCAATTAAAGACCAGGAGATAGTTCTCAAATCCCTTAACAATCAACTAAAACAACAAGATATTAGCATGGGCAAAATGGAAGAACATTCTGCAAAATATCGAAAAGGGATAGAAGCAAAAATAGCATTACTAAAACAAGAAGAGTCAGTAACTGGAAAGTATATTGTCACTAATACTGCAAATGCCAAATCCTTAGAAAACCTTGCAAATGTAGCAAATAGAGCAAATGTAAAAGCAAATAATGCTAAAGCAAGTGGTTCCTCGGGCTCTATTAGTGGTTCAAACTCAGATGTTAGAGTAAATTCAGGAGTAACCGCATCACAACTTAACGCTAAGCTACAAGGCACACTTGCCGGACATGGTGCTGACTATATTAGTGCAGGTAAACAATATGGAATAGATCCAGCTTTCCTATCTGCAATCACCATGCATGAAACCGGTAGAGGGACTAATGCCGGTTCACGTGAAAAAAATAATGTCGGTGGAATGATGAAAACTTCCAATGTACAAATGTCATTCTCTTCTATAGAAGCAGGAATAAATGCTATGGCTAAACTACTAGCAGGAAGCACATATATTAAAGGAGGTGCTGTTACACCGTCTGCAATACAAAATATATATTGTGAAGTAGGAGCAGACAATGATGCAGGCTTTAATAAAGATTGGTTAGGTGGCGTAACAGATTTTTGGAAAGAATTTGGAGGTGGAGGTTTTACTGGAGGTAAGTCTCAAATAATGTCAGCCACAGGCGAATCTAATTTAGACTCAGGAGCAGATTCGTTACTATCTAAAGTTGAAGGATTTAAAGATAGACTAATAGATATAAAACAAGAAATCGACAAATTAAAAATAGAAAAAATTAATAATGAACTTGGAGAAAAAGACGACGCAATTAAGAATTACGAGCAATATACTACCCTCAACGAAGCTAAATCTAAGCAGTTTGAAATAGGAAGTAAAGAGTATATAACTGCAAAAAAAGATGAGTTAGACGCAATGAGAAATAAGTATATCGTAATTACCCAAAAACAAGAATTGTTAAATACTTCTATAAAAAAAGGCGGTTTCGACGAACGAACCACAACAGGCATGAAAAGTCAATTAGCTGATTTGAATGTACAATACCTAGGAATCTACAATGAAATAAGAGATAAAATTAAAGAAACTTATACTACAGCATTTGAAGAAAATGACAAGCTATTAGTTAAATTTCAAGACGATGCTAAAAAAGTTGATGATTCTATCTCACTCCTTGGAATAATTGATAACCCAGAAGAAAGACAAAAACAATTAGATTTCATGCAAACTAAAAAAGTAATAAATCTTAGTGAACTACGCGACATAACTGCTGAAACTAACAAATATAACGAAGAGTTAAAAACTATAAATAAGACAACTACAGAAGGTCAAATCAGGGTTAAATCAATAACAGATAGATTAAAAGAATTAGGGAATAAGCAAATTGATGTAGAAGTTAAATTAATTGCAGACGAAGAAAGTATGAAAGCTATTAGAATAGACTCTATTGGGAAAGAAGAAGAAAGATCTTTGAAGCCAATAGAGATAAAAATTAAAGACATTGACAACGCTGAGAAGATGTTAAATAACAACGATATGGCAGCTAAGACAGGCTTAAAAGTACAGAAAATGACTGCACTTAGTTCTCAGCTTGACATATTAACAGATTCTTACAGAAAATTATCAGACGAAATCAAATCTCATAATACTGGTTCTGAAGAAGACCAAAACAAATTAGACACTGCTAAATCAAAAATTGTAGATATGATTCAGACTTTAAAAGAAAGTATTGCTAGTTTAGAGTCTTTGAAAATGGACATAATTCTAAAACCATTTGAGAATCAACTTTATAAACTTAATTTAGATTTAGAGAGATATAATTTCCTAATTAAAGCAACTGAAAATTCTAATATGGCTACTAGAGTTAATTTATCTACTCAGGCATTAATGAATAATAAACAACAGATGACTTCATTAATGGTAGAAGCTAAGAAATTAACTACAATGGAGATGCCAAAACAAGAAGCTTATGATAAATGGAAGACTAACCTTGAATCTGTAAAAGGCAAATTAATATCTACTGCACAAGCACAAATTGATCTAAATAAGCAAATTGCCAATATGAAAGTAGATACCCTTATTACAAAACTGAATAAACCTGAGCAACAAATTGATAATGTGGTATCTCAAATAGACATGAAATTATCTATGGGTGATAAAAATATGGGTAATTTAATTAATACTGCTTTCGACAATACTCAAACTGTTGAAGAATCAATTGATTCAACAATATCACAAACTAACGAAACTGTGGGAATTATTGATGACACTTTAAAAACTAGCATAAATAGTATGGATACAATTGACATGAGTGTTCAAGATGTTACTTCTCAGATTAATGAAAGCACAAACGCTATAAGTAATTTGTTAAATTCTATAAATAGTAGCATTGATGGACTTAAAAGCACTATAGGTAGTAGTATGACACAAACTGGACATACAGGAACAGCACTAGCAGGCTCATCCTCTGACCCAACTTCCGTAAATGGAATATTTAAAGGTGCTCAAATAGGAGATAAATATTATACTCAATCTCAACTATCAGACCCAAAAATGTTGACTGAAATTACTGGAGAAATAGTCAAGGGTGGTAAAATTGTTGAGCACTTTGAAAATGGAACTAATGGTACTACGGAAGATGAACCTGCTGTAGTAGGAGATGGTAAAAAAGACAGTAATGGTAGTAGTAGAGAATTAGCAGTATTACCGAGTGGCGAAACTAAGATTATAGGTGAAAAAGGATGGACATTACAACATTTACCAAAAGGCACTAAAGTAATTCCGCATGAGGAAACTGAAAAAATATTACGTCAAGGTGGGATTACTAATCATTTTGCAAAAGGAATTGGAGATATACGTCACTATGCAAATGGAACTGGCATGGAGTATGGAAACAGTTATAGAACTAAAGAAGGTTATGATGTAATTGAAGTCAAAGAAAATAATCAAAAGGGAACAATATTAAAAGATTCAGTATTTGACAAAGACAGTAAGAATTATAATGAAACAGTTGCAAATTCCAATGGTAAAATATCTTTAGGCGATTTAGATCATAGTTCAAGCAATGGAATGAGTGATGCTTATAATTCAGGAAAAGGAACAAATTCAGATTATCAAAAGAGTCAACGAGATAGAGAAGAATCGTCTAATTCTCCAATTCGTCATGTATTTAATGACGATGTAGCCTCTAATTCATCAAATTCAAATTCAATATCTCAAGAAACAACAGTTTTAAATACCTTAACTAAGCAAAGAGATGTTCTAAAAGAAAAAGTATCACTAGCAAAAGATTCCAATGAATTATATAAGCAATCAATAGATTTACAATCAACACAAGCATTAATTGCCCTAAAAAACATTGAATCCTTAAAAACTCAAAGAGATGAAAATTCCAATAACAAGGAAATCTATGATAAAATTACTAAAGAAATTGATGCACAGTATAAAATTATAGAAAGAACTGAGAAAGCTCTCAAAGATTTAGGTAAAAATAGAATTGATTCAATGTTAACAAATGCGGATTTAAAAATTAAAGATATTACCGATAGCATTAAAGTAATGGGTAAAATTGACACGGAAAACGAAATGGAAACTAATTACCAAGGATTATCAAATATTTTTACTAATCTTAATAGTCAAATTAAAACATTGGTAGATGAAGAAACTAAAATAAACCCTGAATTACTAAACCTAGAGAATATTAAAATAGCAGGAACATTAACAGATGAACAAAAACTTAGATTAATTGAATTACATGCAGAAATGGATGAAATTAAGAGTAAGAAAGTTGATGTAACTGTAGAAATCAATTCTAATATCGAAGCACAAATCCAATCTTACAATGATTATTTTAGTGAAATGAATAAAAATGTGCAAGATAAAATAAGTTTAGTAGGGAGTATTGATACAGAAGCCGACAAAGACAAATTAATGAAATATACAAAAGAAATTTCAGACGCATTGGAATTTCAAAGATTAATTTTATATGCGAAAGTAAAAGCACAAGAGGATATTTTAAATTCTTCCACCTCAACATTAAGCGAAAAAGATACAGCACGAAAAGCAAAAGAATTACTTGTGACTAATCAAATGCAAAATGAAATTGATATTGTAAAAAATGCAGATGACCAGCATCAACAAGCTTTAGATAAAATTAATAGAAGAATATCAGAGATGGACAAAGCTTTAAAACTTGTTGATGAGACATCAGAAGATTTACAAAAGAAACTGACATTTATTAAAGACTGGAATCAAACTGATTATAGTAGTATTACATCTTTACAACAATCGCTATATGATAATTCCCTTAAAAAACACGACTTATCTATTAAAGAGTCACAACAAATTATGAAATTAAGAGATAATGTTAAAGTTGGTTCCGAGCAATGGAATGTTTACAATGATAAATTAAAAGAAGTAAATAATACTACAGAAGATTCTATAATGCAAATGCAGAACCAACAGAAAGAATTATTAAAAACTAATTTTTATAAAGCTTATAAAAATATTGAAAGTAAAATATTCGACGGTTCTACTTCTGAAACTGAGAAAGAAAAATTAGACGCTAAAGCAAAATATCAAGGGATGTATATTGAAGGTGAAGAAAAAGCATTAGCTATTGATAAACTTAGAACTTCATTAAATTCCGATATTCGTAATTCTGTATCTGAAACAGCAAAAGTTCAATTAAATGCACAATTGATTCAGCTAAACTTATTGGAGAAGCAAGATAAATTAACTCGTGTTGATTATGAAAGATTTCAGAAAAAACTAGAAATCATCAAAATTGAACAGCAAATTGAAAATGCTAAGAGCCAAAAGATTATCCAACAATTAACTCAAAAATCAGATGGTTCTTATGACTGGGAGTATGTTGCTGACCAAGACAAGATTGATAGTTTAAATGAAGATTTAAAACAAAAACAAGTCGATATGATAACTTGGGAAAGAGACCAAGAGTTAAAGAAACAGCAAGATGATTTATCAACCAAGAATGATTATTTAACTGAATTACAAAAGATTCTTGACAAAGCACAGAATGGACAATATAAGAGTCAAACTGATTTTCAAAGAGCGCTGGATGCTTTGAATGCCAAATTCAAAATGAGTGGAACAGATTTTGACAATAATATGAATGATATAGTAAACTCTTATACCGTCTTTACTACAAATATGGTGAGTTTAAGTAGTAAATTGTCAGAAGCTATAACTAATTCTGCAAAAGCAATTCAAGATGCCGTTACTACTCTACAAAGTGCTGTTGACAAGTTAAATACAGATTCAGCTAAGAAGATAAGTGAAGTTGAAGAAAAACCTAACAATAATAATCCAGCAGAAAATACTGGAAGTCACTCATTGTCACAGTCTCAATTAGAAGGAGCTTTAGCTTGGAATAACAATAGCAGTAATAATTCTACTGCATATGTAGACAGTACAGATGGTGGCCTGATGTATCATCTTAAAACGGATACAGATGTAAATCCTAACTATGTATTAGTAACTCAAGATTATATAAATTCTATAAACTTTAGGAAGAAAGCTACCAAAGAACAATTAGAAAGTGCATTAGCTATCAATAACAATGTTAATAGTCTGTCCTCTGCATTTATGACTACAGATGGAAGTATAATGTATCATCTTAGGTCAGATAATGCTAACATTGACCCAAGTTATACATTAATAGATCAAGCTTACGTAGATGCTAATACAGCTAGTCTAATCACAGGAGGAATGACACCAAGTAATATTGATGATGGAGCTATGGCTGTTTTACATAGCGATGAAATAATTAATAATCCACTACAAACCAAAGAATTACTGAATACTAGCTCTAATTTATTAGCTTTAAAAAATTATATGCCAAGTGCCTTAAAAACTATTGATACCCCTAGACTTAGTACAAAAGATGTCTTACCAAACTATGTACTACCACCTATCCACCTACCGAACAATTTATCTAACTCAATCAAAGAAGTTGTGGATAAGATAAATACTAATGGGGTGAATAACAATAGTAACAATCAACCTCCACAAGTTATAAACCATTACACAATAAAAGAATTGTCAGTTCCAAACGCATTAACAGACATAGCTGATTTAATTACTATGTTTGATACATTACCAGAGGTTACAGTTCAAAATATCAACAATATGAGCGTTCGAGAGGCTTTATAGCCTTTTGAACGCTTTTCTAATAAGGCGGTGATTTAAAATTGGTATCAATATAAGAAAAATTCAAGACAATATATTAAAATCAGTAGCAGCTACAGCTAAACCTATGATAAATGACTCCCCAATAAAGACAATGGACTATGGCTTAGTAACAAGTGTATTTGGCAACGGGAAATATGGAGTAACTATTAACGATATTGAGAGTGAAATTTATGCATTAGATAATAAAATTTTTGCAATCAGAGATGTCGTAATAATAATCATAGGAAATAATAGTTTTAATACAGATAAATATATCCTCGCTAAGAAACCAAATTAAATAAGAAAGTTGGTGATTAAGTAAAAATGACAATGGGAAGACCTCAACTATTAAGCACTTCTCCGTTTCCAAGTAATACACAGAAACTACTTAAATTCTTATATTCAAATGGAGAACAAGCAGTAAAAAACAATTTAGTCGCAGTAAATAATTCTACTGGAGTAGTTGAATACAATCAAGAACAAACCACTTTTAACTTCAATCATACTTTGCTGCCAAATTTATTGACAAACGGAAGTATATATAAGATAAAAATTAGAGTCGCAGACAAGGATAACAATTGGTCAGACTTCTCTGATGAGATATTGATTATAGTGTTATCTATGCCCGCATTAGGCATTGTTAATTTGTTTAGTGTGAACTTATCTAATTATTCGTTTCAAGGCTCCTTAACCCAATCAGAAGGGGATATATTGAGCAGCTATAAGTTTATATTATATGATAGGAATGGGTTACTTATAGGTGCTTCTGTGACTAAAACAGATGGATTATTACAACATTCTTTCGTAGGGTTATCTGATAATGAGCAGTATAAAATCGAGATGGCAGTTGTAATGAAAAGTGGAATGACAAATACAACTGGGTTGCTAAATTTTTCTGTTAATTACATTACCCCTCAAATAGCCAGTAGCCTTATACTTGAGAATTTGTTTGATAAAGGTCAAATAAAAATAACAACAAATATAATAAGAATTGAAGCAAAAACGCCGACAAATCCATATATTTATATTGAAAATGAGAAAATTGATTTAAGAAATAATATAATTACTTATAATAAAGGAATTTCTATAAGCAATGATTTTGATGCAAAAATGTATGGATATAACCTTGTAGATAATAGTGAATTTTATATTATGTGTGGAGAAAATGATACAGATTCAGCAAAACACAGAATAATTTTAAAGAGAATCGGGAGCAAAATATATTGTAACAAAATAGTTGGAGCAATCAATTATTCGATATATACGGATTTTGATATGAGTGATCCGAATAAAAAAATAGTTATAGGCTTGCAACAAATAGATGATTTGTTAAATTTATATGCTGTGGAAGAATAAGAAAAATAGAGGTGATAATACAGAATGTTCTTAGGATATAATTTTTTATCCGACCAAGATAGCTTGACTCCAAGCTATAATACAGTTGGTAAAATAAATAAAATAGAAGCAAGCAAAATTATTTTAGACGAGTTATTAATAAACAATGTAGTAAAACCATTTAATAAAAGCAGAGAAGATTGGACTTTTCTAACATTATTTTTAGCTAAGTTCAAAGGTAACACCTCTGCTGGAAACATAGATTTTGCAGGATTGTTAATATCTGTGCTGAGAGTAAAAAGAAGAAAAATAGAAGAAATAAGCAATTGGATGACTATAAGAGACATTCCTTATACAGAAGACCAGGTTGAAATATATGATAGTTTAAATGAATCGAGTCAAGAATATGAATACGCAATAGTTCCAGTTATGGATAACGGTAATGAGGGCGATTATAACAACAATAAAATACTCTCTGAGTTCGATAGTGCTTTTATATTAGATATAAATAGTTCTTATAAACTATCTTGTGATTTAGAATATGGTACAAAAACAAGAAATATAAGTTCTAGCGTTTATAAGCCGTTAGGTTCGAGGTTCCCTATCATAGTTAAAAATGGAGATATGTATTATGACACAGGTAGTGTGACTGCATTAGTAGTTTCTCAACAAACCATCGATGAGAGTGTTATAACAGACAGAAAAGTCGAAATCAAGTTAAGAAATCAACTCGAAGATTTTTTGTCTAGTGGTACTTCTAAAATACTCAAGGATTCAAATGGAAACATGTGGATTATAGGAATTGCAGAAAGTCCTAGCACAACATATTTAAATGAAACAAAGCAAGCGTTAGCAAGATGTTCATTCAACTGGACTGAGATGGGCGACGCTAATAACCAAGAAGATTTGTATGATTTAGGGTTAGTAGATATATTGATTTAGTCAGGAAGGAGATGTGTGAGTTGGCTACACAGTTAGAATATAATGTTTTAAATCAGCGTCAAAGAGAGATATTTACAAAAATAGATATACTGGATTTCAATGAAAACATAGAATCCACCTTAGAAGGAGTTTGCATATCTGGAGGGGTAAATGTTGATGCCGGCAGCACTATCAGAAGAAATTCCGATTTGACCATAGTTATTAGGGATAAGACTTTGTTACCAGCTCCCGGTTCTAAGATATGGCTAGATAAAAAATTTGTTCCCTACAATGGAGTGAGAGATACAAGAACAAAAGAAAAAGTGTGGTACAAACAGGGAATATTTTTTATGAGTAATCCTCAGATAACTTCTGCAAATGGAAAATTAGAATTGAGTCTAAAAGGTTTAGATAAAATGTGCTGGCTAAATGGGCAAATAAGTGGAAGTTTTAATATCGCTACTTTGTTAAAAGAAGGTGAGCCTTTAAGCGAATGTATAAGAAATTTAGTAATGTTAAGTGGAGAAACTAAAATAATGATTTCTGATGTAGAAGGGATGACCTTGTCGTCTGAAATTAAAAAATCTGAAACAGATACAATAACAAGTATATTGGATGAAATTAAAAATCTATATATGGGATATGAATATTTCTATGATAAAAATGGATTCTTCGTATATAGAAAAATAAAAGATAGAAAAAATGATGCAGTCAATTATGATTTTTCTGATGGGAGATTAATAATGGAGTATTCTAACAGCCCCGACTGGGAGAATATTAGAAACGATATTGCTATATGGGGGTTATTGTTAAGCAATGGGAATCAAATCAAATATACGTTACAGAATAATGATGAAAACAGTCCATTCAGTATTGCCAAGATAGGAAGTAGAAAACTACCAATCAGCGATAGTAAAATACAGACACCAGAGCAAGCTAAAATGAGGGCTGAATATAATATGCTTTTGCATAGCAGTCTTAATGAGAAAGTCTCAATACCCATAGTCCCAATATACGATTTAGAGCCTAATATGATTGTACTTTTGAAGAATGAGAGTAGCGGAGTTATTGGAAGGCATAGAGTTTGTCGATTCAATATCCCCTTCGATAACTCATTAAGCAATGTCGAAGTTGAAAAATTATATTATGAAACAGTTTAACAATTAAACAATAATATTAAGGAGGATAAACGATATGTCGAACACATACTCGGATCTGCCAAATACAAAATTTCCAGACCAAGTTGATGATTTCTCGAGGATGAGAGACTTGAGTGCTTCGGAAGTCGTGCTCATGGAGCAGTATCAAGCACTTATAAAGGCTAAAGATATAACTTCGGCACAAAATTTAATTGAAAATAATCCAGGATTAAAAGTAGTATTATTCAATGCTTTTAACGTTAATAATATCGGTGATGCTGTAAAATCATTAGAAAGATTTTTCAACTCTAATGTGAATGGTTTTATCCAATTAAAGCAAACAGAAATGACTACTTTTATTACTGATAAAAAAACAGAAGTTAATAATTTTACTACTGCAAAAATGGATGGGATATTAACATATACCAATAACAAACAACAAGAAACAACGGATTTTGTAAATATAAAACAAGCCGAGATAAAAGATAAGAAAGATTATTTTATAAATCTTGTTAATCAAAAGGAAATTCAGTTATCTGAAATGGATACTAGAACAAAACGATATTGGCAAAAGTGGAATTCTACAATAGATGGACAAGTAGAATATGATATTTTTACAAATGGATTTAATCTAAGTCTACCACCAGAGGCAATTTTAAATATTGACCCAGAAAATATAGACTTGAGTATAAATGGTAGCCAACAAATACCCTACGAGGATTATGAAATAAAAGCTGATGGTCAATATAAGAAAATAATTATAAAAGGCAATGCTAAGAATTTAATAGTAACAGGAACAGAGGTAATTATAAAGTATTATAAAAATGTAGGAAAACTATATTTTAAACATGCATCTACACATCAAGAAGGCGGATACGACCCTATAATTATTACAGAAAATATGTTAGATACCAATTTAAAAGATAAAATAGGAAATAATGTAATACAAAGTGCTACTAAACCAGTTCCAAAAAAAGGAATGACTTGGCTGAGAGTTATTGAATGAAGGCAGGTGAAATTTAATGGGGATTGATAAAATCAACCGAGTCGTTTTAAGTCAAGAATTTAAAGATGAAATTGATAGGAAAACAGATAAAGATTATGTAGTCACAGAACTATCTAAAAAATATGATAAGACACAAGTCTTTAACAAACAAGAAATTGAAGATAAATTTACAAAAATTCTAGGTGGTACTCCTCCAGAAATGGTAGATACTATTATGGAATTGGCAAAATCCTTAAACGATGACCCACATTATGCCCAAACGGTAATTGCAGAATTATCTAAAAAGGTGGACATAGTATCCGGGAAACAATTAAGCACCGAAGATTTTACTACAATACTAAAAAATAAATTAAATAATATACAAGAAAGTGCTCAAGCGAACCCTACTGCACAAGAAATCCTAATCATGATAAAAGCTATAGATGGTGTAAATAGTGGGTTGGATGCTGATATGTTAGAAGGAAAAGAAGGAAGTTATTATTTAGACTATAATAATATTTCGGGAAGACCTGATGTATTTAATAAAACAGAAACAAATACTTTATTAGGAGGCAAAAGCAATACAAACCATACGCACGATATTTATTGTACTGAAACAGAAGTTAACAATCTAGTAGGTTTAGAAGATTTAGCAACTACAAATAAAACCTTGAAAGGTGCTATAAATGAAGTTAAAGCTTCGGTGGCAATCGGTGGAAGCGTTGCTAATGCTGATACAGTAGGAGGAAAAACATTTAATTGGAATGGGAAAGATGGACAACCTCCTTGGTTATGGGGAGGAAGTGACTCTATAAATATGTATGTATATAATCCTAGTAATTTTAATGTTAATAGTGCTAAGAATGCAGATACTGTTGACGGAAAACATGCTGGTGATTTTGTTACTATTCAAACAGGAGTAATATTACCTACGACGAATACAAAGAATCTAGTATTCTTAAAAACATTATAATAGAAATAATATAAAAGAAAGGGGATTAAATTTTATGACAATAAAAGCAGAATATAATTATGACATAGATGGAAATGGTTTAAAGTCTTATCATTTCAAAACTGATGCAGATATAGTAGATATAACCGATAAAAACAATAAAATAGGTGCAACGAATGTTGAAGGGGCATTGGAGGAAATAGTAGATAAGATAGTAACTCTAAATGGAAGCGTTACGTCACAATTTACGGATACAACGAAACAAATTACAGATTTAAAAACCTCTGTCGTTAGTTGGAAAGATGGTATTTATTCCGCAACTATCGGCAAAAAAGTAATACCTATAAGTAAGGATTTTATCGACCTTATAGCAGGAATAAATGCAATTAAAACAGGAGGAGGAAACGCAGTTGAATTAGATGTAATAAGTGGTAAAACTTTTACAAATGCTGACGGAATTTTACGAACGGGAATAGCAACATTAACAAGTTTAGGCGGTAAAAAATTTGCAAGTGGCACTTACAATGCTATGTATACTAATGGATATGCTATAACAGTTAATGGATTAAGTTTTAAACCTAGTACAATTATGTGTAGCAAACAAACAGGTTATGGTTGCGGTGTTATGTATACTTCCAAAATGGGAATGTATTACCCGTATTACCATGATTTATGGAGTTCTGGAATGACATTAGGACATCAGGAAATAAATTCTCCTCCATGGTCATATATAGCAGATGGTGGATTTAAGTTTGCCCTTAGTAGTGCTAATGAATTCGTAGGAACATGGGATTGGATAGCATTCGAATAATAAAAAGAAAAGGACGTGATTATAAATGCAAATAGGAAAAAGAATAATATATGATAAATTAACAGGTAAAGTTTTAAATGATTGTTTTGATGAAATGCAAGGTAGTTTACAAGAAGGACTAAGACCTTTAGAAATTGATTATATAGATTTACCTTTCGGAGACACAACATTGAAGGAAGTAATTAAATATCATATAGACGTTGTTACAAAAAAAATTATAATTGATAATAAAATTGAGTATGCAGAAACAACAGAAGAAAAACTTAAAAGATTAGAAAATGAAATGTTATTAAACACAAATAAAAATATTGAAGGAGGTATATTTTAATGGAAGTTAGTATGATAGTAGTTGAAATAATTGCAAATAGAATCATGGATAAAGGTGAAAATCCAAAGACACATCAAATTTTTCTTTTGTCTGACATAATTAATGCAGAATATAAAAAAGCTATTGAAGATTGGATAATTTTACACAGTAAAGTAATAATATAAATTCAAGATTTTAAAAGGCGAAGTTGAGATATAGGAATATATCTTTTTTATTTTGCCTTTTAATTATTAGAAAAATATGTCAAATACACTATTAAAATGATTGTTTTAAAATAAGGAAATAAAAGGAGTAAACACAATGGAATGTAAAAATAACGTAAAGGTAAATACAAAAATGACATATGAGGAAGAAAAAAGTGCATATACTCAAGCATTATTAAATGAAATAAAACACTTAGAAAGACAATTAAAAGTAACAGAAGAAGATAGAGATACATCAAAAGAGGTACAAGCTAATTTATTAGCATTATGTATGCAAATATTAAAAATGGATGAAATAGACGTAGCTAAAAAAGAAATTGCTAAGACCATAAAAGAGTCAATGAAAATATTAGGAATACAAAGAAAATAATATATAAAATATGGAAGAAGGAATATAGAAAAATGAATGTCATAGAAACAAATCTTAGAAGAAATGGAGATTTAAATTATAATAATATACCAAAAATGATAGTACTACATCATGCAGAGGCTAAAAACTGTACAATTCAAGATATAAATACTTGGCACTTAAATAATGGATGGACAATGTGTGGTTATCACTACTTTGTAAATAAGAAAGGTAATATATATCGAGGTAGACCAGAAAAAGCACAAGGTTCACATTGTACTGGAGTAAATAGATGTAGTATCTCAATTTGTGCTGAAGGTGATTTTATGACAGAAACAATGAATGAAATACAGAAACAAACAATAGTTGGTTTGTGCAAAGATATATGTGGCAGACATGGAGTAAATGACATTAAAGGACATAAAGAAGTGCCCTATTCAACCGACTGTCCAGGTACTAATTATCCATTAACTGAGATTAAGCGATTAGTAAACTCGTCTACATCCCCTTCTGTTCCAAATAAATCAAGTGAAAGATATTGCAAAGCTTGGCAAATTTTCTATAACAAAGAAACAGGAACGGGGACGAGACTTGATGAGGATGGATTTTATGGTATATTGACACAAAATTCTCTTGATTTTCTTTTAAGTTATATTAACAAAGGTAAAAAATACAAGTATTGCAAGTCTTTCCAAATCTGGTTCAATAAAATCACAGACACAAGATTACCAATTGACGAGGATGGATATTGGGGTACAAATACAGAGGCAGCTTATCAGAAGATAAATAAATTGTGTAAAGGTTAAATAAGAATAGAAGTAAAGCAAGAATTAATTTCTTGCTTTTTATTATGCGTAAAAATAAGGAGTGACGAAATATATGGCTAAAAAATTAGCGAACTTAACGGAAGAAATGTATCAACTATGTAATGATTACAATAAACAGATAATCGAAGAGTTTATAGATAATAGTGACGAGCTTTCTCCTCAAACTAAACCACAGTACAGATCATCATTAAGAATTTGGATAAATTATATTAGAGAATTTTGTAAAAATAAGCCTTTGTATGAGGTTGAAAGTATAGATTATAAAAAATTTCAAAGTTGGTTGTACAACAATGGGTTAGGAGAAAGTGCTATTAGATTTAAAAGAGCTTCTGTAAGTACATTAAATAATTACATCATGCTTTATTATCAGAAGCAGTATCCTACATTTAGAAACTTTGTCAATAAAGGAATTAAGGTTCCAAGCCTTGGAGAAGTAAATGAAAAGAAACCATTAACTCCTACTGAATATCTTCACTTATGTGATGAGTTAGAAAAACTTGGAGAATGGGAGAAATTAGCATATCTAAAGTTTACATACTCTACAGGTTGTAGGCGTACTGAAAGTTCCTTGCTCTTAAAAGAGGTTGTCAATTATAAACCCAAAATAGGAAAATCAAAAGTAAAAGATGATCAAGGAAACGAAACAGAGATAGAAGTTACCTCATACAGAACCCACGACATACGTTGTAAGGGTAAGGGAGTTGTAGGGAAGGTTAGAAAATTACAATTCTCAGAGGAAGCTATGGAAGCCTTAAAGAACTGGCTAGAGTTTCGTGGAGAAGATGATTGCCCATATATGTTTGTTATTAAAGACAAAAATGGGGCTCATGGCAGACCTCCTGAGAATTTTAATTATTGGTGCAAGAAATTATTTGCTTCAATTGTAGGAAGACGAGTACATCCACATTTGTTCAGAGAAAGTCGGGCTACAAATCTTGTATTGCATTCAGGTAAAGATTTAGAAACCGCTCAGAAATTATTAGGACATAAGAGTGTAGAAACCACAAAAATTTATGTTATTAGAGAAGACACGGACGATGCAGATGATGCATTCACTGACTAAATCTACAAAAGGAAAGAAGGTGACAAATTCAAATTTGAAAGGAGAGCATCAAAATGTTTGCAGAAATATTCAATCAAGCATTGATAATTTTACAGTCAATGCTTAACAAGACACTATTATGTCTATCTGTCATAATCTCGATCTTTCTTGGAGCTATAGGTTATCCAAAGCAGGTTCTAGTCTTTATACTAGTCCTCATCGTAATAGATTTAATAACAAAACAAGCTTCATTGGTAGTAATGAAATATGGAGAATTTAGTATTCACAATTACTTAAAAGGTTGGACTGAAAAGCCTGCTATATTAACTTCAAGGGCATTAAAAAATGGGGTTTGTGTAAAGACAATATTATACTCACCAGTTTTATATATGGCTCATCAATTTATAGTTATACCACAAATGATTGGTGGGAGTATAATTTCAAATACTTTTTATACACTTTTAATATTAGTTGAGACCTCAAGTATTTTTGAGAATTTTATTGCCTCGGGTTTTGCATTTTTTAAACCATTTTTAAAGTATATAAAGAATAAAAAGAATGAAGTAATCGAAACAAACAAAAATAAATAAATAATTAGGAGGAATGTAAAATGAACACAATCACAAATTTTATATCAAACAATTCAAGTGTATTAACAACTTTAGGAATAATTATAGTGGGGATAATCTCTGCTTTAATTGCCAAGGACAGACAAAGAGTATATACAGGGATTTATTCTCTTGTATCTGAGGCTCAATCATTGGATGCAACTAATCCAGAAAAGTTTACTTATGTATTAGATACGGCTTATGGAGAACTCCCAAGAGTAATTAAATTATTTGTATCAGAAGATAATGTTAAGAGAGCTATTACCTTCTCACTTTCTAAATTTAAAGAATACGCTTCTGTTCAAATGGTTCCAGGTACTAGTGTTATAGTGTCCCCTGTGGAAGTTAAACCTGATACCGTACAAGCTCCTAATGAAATAGCAGCAGAGATTAAAACAGAAACGGAAGTAATTACACCTGTAGAAACTAATGAGGTTACAGCACCCATAGAGGAAACTATAGCTATTCCAGTTGAGACAGTTTCAGAACCAGTTTCGGCAACAACTGTAGAATCGGGAATGGTTCCTGAGACACCAGTGGCTCCAATATTACCGGTTGTAGATGTAGCTAGTGCTATTTCTAAAATTCAAGATATTTTAGCAACTATCGCACCAGTTCAATAATATAAAATATGAATTTCAAGTTACAAAAATAAGGTAGTACATTTTTTCTCTTAACTGAGATTTTATGTATTACCTTATTTTTTTGATTAAAAGTTATAATTAATGTCAACAATTTAAAGAAAAACAAAAGAGGTAATTGCATGTATAAATCAAAAAGAAGTTTTATAAAATTAAACTTAGTAACATTTGTAGCAGTTATATTTATTTTAGCTGCATTGGCAGTCCCAGTATTACTATAAATAACCCATATAAGTTACATTAATTTGTAATTTATATGGGTTATTTTTTTCTTGTGTATGAGGTTGACAATTTAAATTTTAGTACGATTTTAGAGTTCGCTTTCATAAAAATCATACTCACCGTCAAATGCACTTTCTTCTTCAGTATCACAAGTTGACTCAGTTAAATTATCTATCTGGCCTTCTAAATCCGCAATCTTATCTGTCATATATGCACTGGTATCGGTATAATTATGTAAGCTTGCATCTAGTGCATTAAATAGATTTTCTTTTTCTATCTCTGTAAGATTTGAAACTAATGCAGTAAAATCTCCTCCACGCTGATCGTCTGCAATCATTAATGCTTTATCTCTAAACATGTGACCTTTAGATGTTGTAATATCAATTTTTGCAATATCTTCATTGTCCTCAATTAGTGTAATATTGTTATTTTTGTATTTAATTTGGCCTTCATTATACATAATTATCTCTCCCTGCTAAATTGAATGGAGTTATTCTACGATACAATCTTTGGGGTCTTTGTCTACCCTAAGACCTTTAAATACAGGTTGTCGCAATGAACCATTTGCTGTTTTTGTCATATATTTTACAATACATACAAGGCCAGGTTTTATCCATATAGCATTATCGTTCCCAGAAGGCAATTCATAAAAAGGGTGAGAATTTATTCTAGGCATTGATTCTATTGATTTAAAATCCTCTGTTGATATTCCCAACGTAACATGACCCTTACATACCAGTTCTTTGCCTGAATATTGACCAAGAACAATGCTGATTGCACCGTTCTCCTTAAGAATATATCCACATACTACAAAGTCATCATCAAGTAGGTATTTAATTTTAATCCAATCCTTAGTCTTCTTATCAAAATAATATTTGCTATCTTTCATCTTAGCAACTATTCCTTCAAGTTCATTTTGTTTGGCAAGTTGATAAAACTGAATCCCACGTTCCTCGATGTAGCGAGAAACAGCAATGCGCTCATTTTCCTTTATGTTTTTTTCTAGTAGCATTTTACGCTCCATCAATGGTAAGTCTATAACTGAATGATCCTTATAATAAAGGATATCAAATGCTGTAAAGCTGGCCGACAGTTTAGCGGATGCAAGTTGAATCTTAAAGGTGTTCGACAATAGAGAGCGCCTCTGAATCTCCGGAAAGTCTGGCTTGCCATCCTTGATAACAATCAATTCGCCATCTAAAATACAACGATACTTGACTTGCTTGTTTATATTTAAAAGTTCTGGAAATTTTGAAAGCATTTTAATATCTCGCTTATTTCGTAAATCTGAGGAATCCTTATCAAGATAAGCTATACACCGATGACCATCGAGCTTTAACTCGTAAATATAATCCAAGCTGTCAAAAGCCTCTTGAGCCTCACCTATCAACATAGGTTTTATTCCTTTGCTCTCAAACAAATCCATTATGCACCTTTAGAAGTTTTTTTACGTTTTTCTTTAGGCTTTGGAGTTTCGTTAACTTTATTTTGCTCAATACTAGCCTTTAATGCATCCATAAGATTAATAATATTATTTGGAGCTTCAGACTTAGAGGCAACGATATCTTTACCAGCTATTTTTGTTTCAAGTAACTCACGTAGCTTTATTTGGTATTCATCCTTATATTCAGCAGGCTCGAAAGGAGTTATCATTGAGTTGATTAATGCCTTTGCCATCGTAACCTCAGCCTCTACTAATTCTGGCTTATTGTAGGATTTAGCAAGGTCTTTAATTTCGTCCTCATAATACATTGTAGAAATTAATATTCCATCCTCACGAGGAATTATAGCAAGTAAAGTTTCTTTTGTTCCCATTACCGTCTTACCTATTGCAATCTTTTGCTCGCTCATAAGCGCAGCCCGTAGTAATTCAAAAGCTTTGTCCCCACCTGCTAGAGGAGTAGCTTGATATGTTTTATCATAATAAATTGGTGATATTTGATTAAGCTGTGCAAAATGCATTATTTGTATTGATTTTTCTTTCTCAGTTTTAATTTTTTCTAAATCGTCATCTGTTACAACCACGTAATGCTCTTTATCATATTCATATCCTTTGATAATATCTTTCGTAATAATCTCTTTTCCACAGTGAGCGCAAGTCTTCTTATATTTTATCCTTGAATTATCTTCTTTGTGGAGCTGGTTAAAGTGTATATCATTATCTTGAGTAGCAGTATACATAGATATCGGAATGGCAACAAGGCCAAAGGAAATAACTGTTTTATGAGCTACCGCCATTATTAACACCTCTCTTACTTTTTTATTAGTATAACCAAAACTTAATTTATTTACTATTAATCATTTCAATCTTGTTATTTCTATGCAAGTTAAAAATAATGTCTTAATTTGGAAAAATAAATTACTTCTAAAAATCATTAAAGTAGGATATAATAATTACGAACTTATGTTCTAATATTAAAATATAATACTTAGCAGAAAGGAAAATATTTATGAGCAGACTCATATTTCATATAGATGCAAATAGTGCCTATTTATCCTGGGAAGCTACCTACAGGCTTCAACAGGGAGAGCAATTAGATCTTAGAACAATTCCATCGGTGATAGGTGGAGATGAAGAAAGCAGACATGGAATAGTTTTGACAAAATCTATCCCAGCTAAAAAGTTTAATATACAGACTGGAGAAACCTTATATAATGCCAGAGCTAAGTGTCCAGAGTTAGTAATAGTACCTCCGAGATATTCATTATATATGCAGTGTAGTTCAGCAATGCATCAAATATTTCAAGAATATACGCCACAAATTCAAAGATTTAGTGTAGACGAAAGCTTCCTAGATTTTTCTAACATGGAGCATTTATATCCAAACTATATGGAACTAGCTGAAACTATAAAAGAGAGGATAAAGAAGGAACTTGGGTTTACTGTAAATATAGGGATATCTAATAATAAGTTGCTTGCAAAAGTTGCATCCGATTTCACCAAACCCGATAGAATACACACATTGTTTCCTCATGAAATTAAAAAGAAAATGTGGCCACTACCTGTTGAAGATATGTTTATGATAGGTCGAGCGACATCCCCTAAATTGCACAATCTAAACATTAATACTATTGGCGATTTGGCACAATATGATATACGAATATTAAAGAATAAACTAAAAAGTCATGGGCAAGTAATTTGGAACTATGCAAATGGAATTGAAACGTCAGACGTTAGAAAAAGCAATCACATTGAAGCAAAAGGGATAGGAAATTCTACGACTATACCGTTTGATGTAGTAGATTCAGATACGGCACATAAAGTTATATTATCTCTATGTGAAACTGTAGCTATGCGTTTAAGGGATTCTCAGAATTGCTGCACTGTAGTCTCCGTTAGCATTAGAGGAAGCGACATGATATCTTATTCTCGTCAAAAAAAACTAGTTGTAGCAACTGATTCAACTATGAAGATTTATGAAATAGTTTGTTTTTTATTTGATAGTGTGTGGAAAGGAAATCCAATAAGGCATTTAGGACTGAACATATCAGATTTTTGTAATAACGATTTTTACCAAAGTTCTCTATTAGACACTTTTGACTATGAAAAAGACAGTAAACTAAATAAAGTAATCGATGGAATTAGATTAAAATATGGATGTAAAGCTATTAGTAAGTCTTGTTTTCTCAATTCTGGATTAAGTGCTATGTGTGGAGGTATAGGAGAAGAGGGTTATCCATTAATGTCATCTATTTTATAGGAGTGATAACATGAAAATTGTAGCAAAACCAATAGGAGTGGTCTCGTGGACTGACGTAAATGGCAACATAAATCCTGTAAGATTTCGGATTACGAATGAAGATGAAAGTTATTCTGTTATAAAAATAGATAAAGTTATTTGCGTAGATAAAGAAAAACTGGCAGGAAATAATATGCTAGTATATAAGTGCCAAAGCGCAATCGATGGAGTCGAAAAGCTATATGAGATAAAATACGAGTTCAATAGTTGTAGATGGATATTATTTAAAATTTGATGTATAATAGTTTAATGATATTTGACAAAATGGAGGACATATAATGAAATTAATGTGTAAATGTGGAAACATAGAAGATATAAAAACTGATGTAAATATTGAAAAGTTTGAGTTTAGAAGTTGTGAAGATGGTATATTGGTATTAGTTTGTAAGAAATGTAATGAGGTTGTATTTATCAATTTAAAAAATAGTTCGAAGTTCTGAGGGAATCCTTAGGGCTTTTTTATTTTTGTTCATTTAGAATTCAGTTAAAAGTGGAATTATCTTCAATATTATGAGAAACTTTACCCTTCTATCAATAAAACGTTTTATAACATTTAAAATATAGATCTTAAATTACGGATATAAATAATAATACTGCACCTAGGGGGTAACCTAGTGCAGTATTGTTTTCGTTAGCTATCAAATAAAAGGATTGGTATTTAAATTATAGACTATTTAAACAATATTATACACTGTATCGAACAAATTAAAGGAATTATTTAACAATTGCATAGCGGTTATCTTTAAAATTAGGGAGAACTCATTAAACACATTTTAAACGTTAAGAAATCATATAACTGATATCTTATCACAGATCGCTATATATTCACCACAGAGCCAAATGATCGATTAAGGAATGTCACTTGAGAGGGTGCTAATAGCAAGAGAATTTCAAGTTAACAATAAAATAAATATACACAGTGTCAAAGTAATATATTGATTGTATTGTTAAATTTTTAATAATATAGTAAGATAATCTTATAATTTATTTTTAAATGGGGGGCGGAATAAAAATGGAAACTAAGTTAGACCTGAATAAAACAGAGACTAAGCTAGAATCAAATAGAATGGAAACTAAGTTTTGTAAATTTTGTGGAGAGAAAGTAGCTATGGATGCAGTGATATGCATTAAATGTGGTAGACAGATTGAAGAATTTAAAATGGGAACACAACAAGCACCAGTTCAACCTCAACAAATAATTATTAATAACGCTAACACTAGTGCAAATAGCAATGTTAGTACAAATAACGTCAGTGGAACACCTGTGGGTAATCCAAAATCCAAGATTATGGCTTTAGTTTTATGCATATGTTTGGGTTGGGTTGGTGGTCATAAATTCTATGAAGGTAAATCATTAATGGGCATTATTTATCTATTTACATTTGGACTATGTGGTATAGGAATAGTTTTAGATTTTTTAGCATTGCTAGCAAAACCAAGTACATATTACATATAGTAAAATTAATAAACAAATAATCTTATACAGTTATGGAAGGGACGTGTTTTAAAATGTATATGTTTTTAGGAATTATATCTATAATGACATTTTTAATATTTATGGGAATAAGCATTATGTCTATATTTAAACCAAAATTGAGAAATAAAAAATTCTATATTGCTTTACCATTAACATTTATAATGTTTTGTACTTTTGCTGTTTTAGACAGTAATAATGATGAGAAAGTAAATGCTTCAAATAAACAATTAGCTTCAAAAGTCGAAGAAAAGAAAGCTGACATAATTCCAGTAGTTTCTAAAACTAAAACTATTAAAAAGGATAATGAATTAGTTGCAGGAGAGTTAAAAGTACATTACATTGATGTTGGCCAAGCTGATTCTATCCTTATTCAACAGGGATCCAATTCTATGCTTATTGATGCAGGGAATAATAGCGATGATAAATTAGTAGTAGACTATTTAAAAAAACAAGGTGTTGAGAAGATTGATGTGCTAATAGGTACTCACACAGATGAAGACCATATCGGAGGATTAGACACAGTAATTAAGACTTTTGACATAGGTAAGGTATATATGCCTAAAGTTACTAAAACAACTGATACATTTAAAGATGTAGTTACCGCAATTAAAGCTAAGAATATGAAAGTATCTGTACCGAAGGTAGGAGAAACATTTAAGATAGGAAATTCAGAATGTACCATTATAGCACCAAATGCAGAAACATATGAGGGCTCTAATAATTATTCAATAGTCACTAAGCTTAAATTTGGTAATACAAGCTTTATATTTATGGGTGATGCTGAATCAATTTCAGAAGGTCAAATACTTCAAAAGCAATTGGATATAAGTGCAGATGTAATTAAAATAGGTCATCATGGTAGTAAATCGTCTACAGGACAAAAATTTTTAGATACTGTTAATCCTAAATATGCTGTAATAAGTGTTGGTAAGGGAAATGATTACGGCCATCCTACACAATTAACAATGGACAAGTTGAAAAATAAAAATATAGTAGTATACAGAACAGATGAAAATGGTACTATAATTGCTACGTCGAATGGTAAAGATATTAATTTTAATGTAAAACCTGCAAGTTACACTGGTGTTACTGAAAAGGTAGCGGTTAAAACTACTACCAAGAGCGCAAATATGAATAGTGTTAAATCAGCTTCAACTAAAGTAGCTGCACCTAAAGTAATTCAAGAGGTTCCAAAACAAACAAATAGTGGCACAATGGTTTGGTTGTCAGCGACAGGGAATAAGTATCACTCGATAAACAACTGTGGTAGGATGAACCCTGATAAAGCTAGGCAAGTTACTTTAGACGAAGCTAAAAGTAGTTACAGCCCATGCAGTAAATGTGCCCCACCACAATAATGATGCACTTAATATTTATAATGGGATGATTACTATTGATACAGAAGAAACTGAAAAATTAACTGAAATTTTCGGGGAATAGAATAAATCTACGTGTAACCGTTGAGGTTGTTTTAGCGATATAAAAAATAAGGTATATAGATTACAAATTAATGTAACTTATATGCCTTATTTTTTATATTTTACTCTCCCCTTCTTATTGTTTTACTGTTTTCTTTCGACCTAAAATTATTAAACTGATAATATTGACTTATTCCATTCAGATTGAGTCCCATCTTTATAGCTTATAATTATATTATCCATATCAACTTCTATTTTACTTATATCCTCTTTAATATCGTCCTCATTTAAAAGTCGTCTTTTATAAGATAATTCTTGATGTAAAGAAATTATATTTATAAGATCACTTTCGTATATAATATTTCTCTGGCAATAATTTGAGCCATAATTCTTATATCCTGAGCAGAGATAAATATATTGAGAATGATCATTCTTGAAATTAAAGTTCTTTCCACATTTTTTACATTTTATTAAACCTTTAAATAAACTCATACGCTCTCCTCCTTATTATAAATAATAACATGTTATGTAATATTTTTAAATAAATTTTAAAAACTATATACTTTTCATTCGCATTTATTTATAATGATGATATAGTTATATAAATAAATGCTACTTTAATAAGGAGAATACAAATGAGCAAAACAACTAAAAACCCTATTGTCATAGAGGCTAAAAGAGAAAAAACTACAGGTGAACCTTCAAATCAAAATAAAAAAAGAGTTTGTGCATATTGTAGAGTAAGCTCTCAGTCAGAAGAACAAGAGAATAGTTTCGATGCCCAGGTAACACATTATAACGAATATATTCAAAGTAAGAGTGAATGGGAATTCTTAGGTATATATTCAGACGAAGGCATTTCAGGTACAAGCACATCCAAAAGAGTCGGATTTAGACAAATGCTATTTGATGCTAGCAACAAAAAATTTGATATGATTATATGTAAGAGCATTTCCAGATTTGGAAGGAATACAACAGACATCCTATCAAGTGTTAGGCAACTAAAAGATTTAGATATTGCAGTCTATTTCGAAAATGAAAATATCAACACTTTGGAGTCTGCCGGAGAAATATTTCTTACTATATTTGCAAGTCTTGCACAAGATGGAAGCCGTCAAATAAGTGAGAGTGTTCAATGGGGAAATGATAAAGCTTTTAAAAAAGCAAAAGTATACGGAAATCAAAATATTTTAGGGTATAATATTATTAAAGGCAGCTTGATAATAGATGAAGAGCAAGCGAAGACTGTAAAAAAAATATTCGGGCTATACCTTGAAGGATATGGAGTTGTTAGAATTGCAAAATATTTAGAAGCAAATGAACATAAAACAGCTTTAAATAAAGAAAAATGGCATCCAACAAGTATATTAAATATTTTAAAAAATGAGAAATATGCGGGAACTTTATTAACTCAGAAATACTTTACAACTGATTATTTGAGCCATAGAAAATTATCAAACAATGGAGAAGTTAAACAATATCTTTTTGAAGATAATCACGAAGCTATAATTTCGAAAGAAGTTTTTAGTAACGTCCAGTTAGAATTAGAAAAAAGAGCTAAAATGCAACAATCTGAAAATGGTAGAAGGACAAAACACAGCAACAAATATCCTTTAAGCGGTAAACTAAAATGCCAAAATTGCGGAGAGGGATTCCGTAGAACCATTTGGCATAAAGGAAAGACTTATGAAAATGTGGTTTGGCAATGTATTGGTTATTCTTTAAAAGGAAAAGACTATTGTAGTACTGGTGCAATTCCCCAAAAAATTATTTATGAAGCTATGAAATTGATTGTTAAAGATATGCAAGATGACCAAACGTTTGAAGAATCTTTAAATAGAGTAATCAATGCTTTAAATAAAATGTTAAAAAATACAAGCCATGAACCAGAGATAGCTTCTATCCAATCTCAAATAAACAATTTAAATGCTGAATCAAAAGAATTACGAAAAATGTTGATGAAAAAGCAGATTACCGAAGACGAATTTGAAGAAGACAGAGAAGAAATAAAAAACCAAATTATTAAACTTAATGCAGCATTAAGCGAATTACAAGAAACCCAAAATAATTTTGGCACTAAAATAAAAGGTTTAGAAACCTTTAGAGGAATTTTAAAGAAAAAACTTGATGATGAAATGACTACATACTCAATTGAAGATTGTATTGAGCAGATTGTTGAAAATATTACTATAAAGGATAAAAATAATTTTAAAGTCTATATAACCAATGACATATCATATATTTGTAGTAACACTGGCACGCATTTAAATATATCAAGTCCCCTGGAGAGGATTTAAAGCCGCTAACATTAATTTAAAAGAGCTTATTGATAAGGATATAAAAATTAATACTAAACTTTATCCTAGAGTACAGGAAAAACCTGATCCTAATATTGATTTTAGAAGAGTACCTAATCAAGATGTATTTTTTAGTAGATACTGTATAAGTTTAACCACTGAAATTAAATCTAGAAATGATGAAAATCTAAAAGAGTGGCAACCTGGTGATATTGTGGTATTTACAAAAGGGTACGAACACGTTGGTATTATTTCTGATAAAAGAGATAAAAACGGGATTCCCTATGTTATTCATAATACCAAGCCCCATGCTAGTACAAAGAACCTTTCTTACTTTACATCTCCTATACATGCTCATTATAGATGGAAATTTAATTAGTTGAAGTCGAAACATACCCACCATTATTTCCAAAGAAAACACTTGTCCAACCATTGGAATAACTCTTATCAATTTTGACGTTATCTCCTTTGTGAAGTTCTCCTATTTGAGAAAATCCAGTGCCTTGTCCACTACGTACATTCAAAGTCATAGCAGTAACATTTTTCCACACTTCTATTGTATTTGTAACTGGCTCATTATGATTGACTGATTTCCCTGTTATACCTTTTACAATACTTCTCGCTATTTTATCAGCAGAATATAGTTTCATATCAATATTATAATCACAAAGTATGGGTTCTACGATACATGAGGTCATAGATGTTTTTCTAATTTCATTCAATCCGCGTTCATCTATTTTAGCGCCTCTATTCTTCAATCCTAATGTTTCCAACTTATTACATATGTTAGTAGCTATAACCCCATCTTGTGTATTTCCGTTGCTATGTAATACTTCATATCCTTGAGATAATTACTAATGGTGCATATTCTCTTATTAGAACATACTCGTCTTTTATACCTGTTGATGCAGTATATTGTCCATGAAAAAAGCATTAATGTATTTATACAAATGAGCAATTTGGCGGCTTGCTAATAGCATACGTTTCAACTTGTATATTTCTTTGTTTTTAGTGTCATTTTCGATTAAGCTACATATTATATACTGTCGAAGGACAAGGAGTGATGTTAATGTCAAAACATGATGATAAAGATTGTTGTAAAAAAGAACCACAATTTCACGACCATGAATTTGAAGGAAGCGTTAGAGTAGCTGAATTAGGTACAGCTGATGCTCATAATCATAGATTTGCTGGAGTATCCAGTCCTGCAATACCAGTTGAAGGTGGACATGTTCATAAAGTTAAAACAAGAACAGACTTTTTTGATCACTTTCATATAATTGAAGCAGTTACGGGTCTACCGATACCTGTTGGTAATGATGGCAAGCATGTCCATTTTGTAGAGGCTGAAACTAATGTCGTTGATGATCATTTCCATGAGTTAATATTTGCTACACTTATAAATGCTCCAATATTTGAAGAAGAATGCTAGTATAAAATGTAGTTGGGTTAAGGCATTGCTTTAAAACGCAATGCCTTCTTTTTCCCTTTAAAATAAATTAAAATTAAAGCTCTATAAAAATAAGCTTTAAATGAATAATAAACCTTTAATTTGATTTGGAATTTTACATTTTGTAAAGGTTTTAAACTTGAAGAGATTGGTACTACTCTATGTTTCCCAGTTTTTAATGCTCATTATAGATGAAAATTTAATTAGTATGTAAATACTATAATTCCTTCATTACAATAACATGTAAATTATTGTGATTTTATAGTTGAATAAAAGGCAGTTCCTAAAATTTCTCTTAACCATTAATAAATAATGTGTGAGATATTGCAGTAAAAATATATCCCTAGGTTTAAAAATAGGTTTTATTAAAAACAAAAAAGGAATTAATACAAGTATAGCTTAATTTCAAGTATAAATAATTTGTTTTATGGTCACCATACTAAAGAATATTTATTAAAGGAGATGTCTTTTATGAGCCAAAACAAAAATATTAAAGAGAAAAACCAAAACACTATTGCTAACAGCGAAGATAGTAAAAATGCCAAAAACGGATATATGAGCAACGGAAATGCTAGCAAAACAGCTGCACAGCAAGGAACTAAAAACAAATACTAGGGAATATTAAATTATTAAAAATCAACAAACAAAAACACAGTAGATTTTATACTTGCTCTACTGTGTTTTTTGTTTGTAAAAATCCACCTGACTTAATATTTTTTTAGATTATTAAAGCTTCCCACTCCGACCTCAATATTCCATATAAATACATATCATACCTTCTGCCATCTCTATGAATAAATTCCCTATAGACCCCTTCTCTTTTAAAGCCTAATTTTTCATATAGCTTTATAGCAGGTTCATTGTACTCAAGCACAGTAAGCTGTATTTTATGAAAGTTTAGTTCCTCAAATCCAAACTCCATAGTTAATTTAAGGGCTTCCATTCCATAACCTTTACCCCTATGTTTTTCTCCACCTATTCCTATATATATTAAAGCGGTTCCATTATTCCAAGATATATCTTCAAATCCTGTAACTCCAATAAATTCTTCTTGATGAAGATTTTTAATAGCAAAAATATAAGCTCTATTAGATTTTTGTGCTTCACTAACTAATTCTTTTACCTCTTCTATGGTTTTAGGAATTGCACTTACTATATCATAATGACGCATAAAGGACGCATCATTATACCACTTTTGAAATTTTAAAACATCTTCCTCATTTATAGACGTAAGTTTTACTTTTTCACCAATCAAAAGATTTTTCATTTTATTATTACCCTCCCTCTAGCTTTAATTCCATATCTCCTAACCTTGAGTGCTGAAATATGGTTAACTTTATCCTTAAAAAAATAGACTAGCTATATGCTAGTCTATTTTTTTAAACATCACTTACTAAACATTTAGAAAAACTAAAAATATATTTTTTCTCTAGTTTGAAGGGGTGATAAGATAGTTTGGATTTTCGTAGACCTGCAATTCCTAAGTCTTGTTCCCTATTAATTATCTTAACATCACTAAAACATCTATCAACAAAAGTTTTGTTAATAAAGCTGTAGACGCCGCTATAATCCATATCTGCCTTTTCTATATGAATTACTGCCAAATTATCATTTAGTTTTTCTCCTAAACTAAAAGCAACTATTTTTTCATCTACGTAAACAGCAATTCCTTTAATGTTTACAATTTCAATATTTTTGAGAAGATCTTTTATTCCCTGTAATTCGTAATAAAGCATATCATCATCTTCTTCATTAATAGCATACCATTTTTCTGCAGCCACTATTACATCACTTATAACTTGTTCCCCTTTAATGTCTTTAACTTCATATTTATAACTCTTTATAAAAGAATTGTAGTGATTCTTTTTACCATGGAGCTTCTTGCCTGAAAGCTTTATAAGTTTTTCAGCTTCATATAAATAGTCAAAGTTATCTCTATCTTCTTTTATACAAATATCCCTAACATCATCATATATGTTACTTATCTCTTCCATAAAGCCTTCATCAAGATCTTTAAATAAGTAGTGCATATTATTTTCTGTCTTATAATCCATTAGTGCATCTATTATCTCTTTAAGATTTTCCTTGCTATAGCCCAAAGGCTGCATAAAATAGTATCTTCCTTCAAAATCCTTTTTCTTTATTATTAGAGCCCCTTTATGAATAGTAAAACAAATATCACAAGCCTCTCTCCATATATATAAAGTTGTAAAAGAATATTCACAACTTAGAAATTTATATGGATATATAAATTTCTCTAAAGTACCTTTATCTTCTATTGTAAGTCTTTTAAAAATCATCATATCAACCTTTCCCCTTAGGATATACCATAAATATCATTATATTTTAATCTTATTTATAATTTTATACTGTTTGTTCATTTTTTGCAAGTAGATACTTATATGAACCATAGTTACTAAAGGTATACTTATAATGATATCATAGTAGAATTCTTTTCTATAGTTATATTAACCACATTTTTAAATAAAAATGCTACATAATAATATAATATGATATAGTATAAAAATATGATATCATACTGTTATATGAAAAACATGTGGTTTTTAACTTAAATTGTTTTAACTTGTTAAGATCTTAGGAGGTGATGCATAGTTGAACAATATTTCTCTCATATTAGCTTTTTCAGCGGGACTACTTTCTTTTTTATCTCCCTGCGTTTTACCACTAGTGCCAGCCTATATCAGTTATTTAACGGGAACAGCTGTTAATGAATTAGATGATAAAAAAGCTAAATTAAACATATTATATAAATCTTTTGGATTTGTCATTGGTTTTTCTATTATTTTTATTTTAATGGGAGCTTCTATAACAACCCTTGGCAAAATTTTCATTTCAAATCAAACCATTTTTAGAAAAATCAGTGGTTTACTAATGATAGTATTCGGTCTTCATACCATTGGCCTATTAAAGATTAAACTACTTTATAGAGAAAAAAGATTTTTCTCCTTTAACAAAGCTAGTGGCAAGTTTGGTTCTATACTCATGGGTATGGCCTTTGCTGCTGGTTGGACTCCTTGCATAGGACCTATTTTATCTTCCATTCTTATGTATGCTAGTAGTTCTGAAACCATAGGAAAAGGAATCCTTCTGCTTTCAGTCTATTCCCTAGGTCTTGCTGTTCCTTTTATATTAACAGCACTTGCTATAGGTAGCTTTACAAAGCATAAAAATGCTATTTTTAAATATTTACCTGTAATATCGGCTATAAGTGGAATACTATTACTTTTAATGGGTATATTGATTTTCACAAATAAAGTTAACATTTTAAGCCGCTATTTAGATTTCTTTAATTTTTAACTTATAATTTAACTGATTGGAGGATTAATATTGAAAAAAATAATTTTACCACTAGTAGTTGTTTTAGTATTTGGAATAAGTATTTATACTGTAGTAGATTACAATAAAAACAAATCTAAGGATTTAGGAATAACTACTACAGAAAAGGATTCTGTTTCTAGCAAGGATTCTTCTTTGGGCAAAGATTCTTCTTCTAGTAAGGATTCTTCCACGGTGAAAAGCTCTGATGCGAGTAATATCGCTGCTTTAAATTTTAAACTTAAAGATTTAAACGGTAAAGATGTGTCCCTTAGTGATTTTAAAGGTAAAAAAGTATTTCTGAACTTTTGGGCAAGTTGGTGTGGTCCTTGCAAAGCCGAAATGCCTACTATTGAAAAATTGTATCAACAAACAAAGGATTCTGATTTAGTTATTCTGACTATAAATATTGGTGAGGACAAATCCACAGCAAAATCTTTTATAGATAACAATAAATATAATTTCACTGTTTTAGTAGATTCAAATCAAAATGTAGCCGCACAATATAATATTTCCGCACTTCCCACTTCTTTCTTTATAGATAAGGAAGGCAATATTGTCTCCACTATAAAAGGTGGCCTGACCCTGGAAGAAATGAAAAACAATATTAGTAAATTATAAACTTATTTTTACAAAAATAATTAACCCTGCTGAAAATTTAAAATAATTTTCAGCGGGGTTATAAACTTATATTATGATTTTCTATGCAATAAATCTATTTATAAATATCAGAGAACTCTATGTTTAAATTTTCTTTATGGTTTGTTTCAAATACCTTTTTATTTTTAAGATTATCTTCTTCTTGATTCATATCAATTGTTCTAACTGGTAGCATTATTATAAATTCGCTTCCTAATCCCTCAATACTCTTTGCATGGATTTCCCCATGGTGCATTTCTACAAGAGACTTTACTAAGGCTAGTCCTATTCCGCTACCTTCATTCTGTCTTGATGTGGACTTATCAATTTGAGCAAAACGTTCAAAAATAAATTCTAACTTATCTTTTGGGATTCCAATTCCTGTATCCTTTATAGATATTTCAATAAAATCACCTTTATCATATATATTAACTAGAATACTTCCATTTTCCTCTGTAAATTTAACTGCATTAGATAGTAAATTTAACATAATTCTTTCTATTTTTTCTTCATCAAATGCAATGGTCTTTTCTTCTACATCAGTATCAAATATAAGGGTTATTCCATTGTTTTTTATATACTCAGCTACAGACTGCGATATTTCCTCTACAACATAGACTATGTCTCCATTTTTTAATTGAAGGCTTATGTAATCTGCCTCTATTTTAGTTGTATCTATTATATTATTTATAAGTCTAAGTAACCTTAAGGAGTTTTGATTCATGATATTAATATAATACTTTATCTTTTCATCCCCTAGTTTTTTTGATCCATCAAGTGATCTTATTAATTGTATTGTGCTACAAATTACATTTAGAGGCGTTCTAAGTTCATGTGACAAATTAGCAAAAAATTCTGTTTTGACCTTATCATATGCCATAAGTTCTTCAACCCGTTTACTAGTTTTTGCACTTTGAATACTAAGCTGCTTAACTTGGTTATTAGCTATTCCAAGCTCATGTACTAAGGATAATTCTTGCCTTACTGAATGCTTTAAAGTTATCAAAGTATTTATTCTACACATTAGCTCATTCATATTAAAAGGTTTCCTTAAATAATCATTTGCACCACATTCAAAAGATATAACCAAGTGCTCTAGGCTACTATCCGCAGTCATAATTAACACTGGCAATTCAAAAATGGAATGTTTTTCCCTAATAATCTCACATACTTTATAACCTAAAATATCTGGCATCATCATATCAAGAATTACCAAATCCAAATCTGCATCCTCCCCTACTATCCTCAATGCTTCTATGCCGGAAGACGCTTCTAAAACTTCAAATGTGTCCTTTGATAAATAATTTTTTAATACCTTACGATTGACATACTCATCATCGACTACTAAAATTCTATATTTATCACTGCTTGTTAATTTTATATTTTCATTAATAATTTTTCTCTCATGCTCCAAGGATATACTTACTAAATTAGGTTTTAACTCTAAGTGCTTTGAATATTCGGCTACTATTTCTAAATTATTTTTATTTTGGTGACTTTCCTTTGTATTAGCCCTTAGGTCCTCTTCCGTACATAATGGAATAGTAAAGATAAATTTACTTCCTTTTCCTATAGTTGAGGAAACTGATATAGTACCACCTTGTATTTGAATAAGTTGTTTAGTTACATAAAGTCCTACTCCAGTACCACCATATTTTTCTGAAATTCCATCCACCTGCTCATACCTATTAAAAATCTTATGAAGCTTCTGCTCTGGAATTCCTATTCCTGTGTCTGTTATACAAATCTCAATAAAAGAATTCACTTTAGCATAAGACAATGTTATCTTTCCTGCATGTGTAAATTTTATAGCATTGCCCAGTAAATTATATAGAATTTGCTGTATTCTATCTTCATCCCCAAATACATAAGGTGCATCTTTGTCAATCATATTGGAAAAAATAACATTTTTATTATTTAGAGCCATTCGGCTAAATTTTATTACCATCTCAACCACATTACTTATGTTAACTGGTTTCCTATGTAATACAATTTCATTATTTTTAAGGTTAGAAAATGTCATCATATCATTGACCAAGTTAGATAATCTTTTAGCACTAGAGTTTACCAAAAATAAATCCTCTCTAAGCTCACCATCTAAATTGCCGCCTTTATTAGTAACTATTCCTTCTGTTAAACCAATAATTCCATTCAATGGAGTTTTTAGCTCATGAGAAGTTACCGCAAGAAAATCATCTTTTAGATCGTTTAAAGATTTAAGTTTAGCACTAATATTCTCAACACTTGAAAGCTCATTAGCTTGGTGCTTTGCTAAAACATAGTAATTTACTATGATGAATATTAATATGCCAAGGGATGCAAATGAATCAGTAAATATAATACTGTATTCATACAATATATCGTTAATTCTTGTAATAAAAAGTGCAAACAAGCCTACCACAACTATATAGTCAGTTTGTCCCCGCTCTATGTATATTTTAGAAATTTTGCACATCATATAAAATATAGATAGCAGTGCAAATGCTTCAAAAGGCGCTATATAGTATAAGTAATATTGAACGGGAATGAAAATTACAATTAATGTATAAATTAAAGCTATATAATTAGATGTTTTAACTAATTTAGGTGATATTATTTTTTCGTATGATTTATCTATACACAAAATAATAAAAGGAATATATGAGTAAAAGGTCCATATCTTTATTTTTGTAGAAAAGATATAATTAAAATTGGGTAATAGTGAAATTAAGAATCCTTCACCAATAAATAACGTTCTAATGGCAATTATTACGCAAATCATTGCAAAATATAATTGAGCCTTGTCTTTTCTTCTATTAATAAAAACTCCAAAACTATATATAGCAGCCATTATGCAACAGCCAAAAAGAAATAGACTTAAGGCTATCTTTTTCTCTCTCATAACTGTAATTTCTTCTGATTTCCCCAATACTATTGTATCTACATATCCATATACATTATAAAAATTACTAACCCTAAGTACTAAATATGTTTCTCCTTTTTCTACATAAAAAGAGCCTATAGCTGGAGCTAATCGTGGAACCATTTCATTTTTAGCTTTCCCCACCTGTCCAACAGAGGTTATTAATTTATTGCCAGCCCAAAGTTCATATGCATTTTGTATAAAATCTATCTTTATTGAATAAAGCTCATCTTTATTATTCATAAGTAGCTTTAATCTATATGTACAATATCCCTGATTACCGAAAATGCCTGGTAAATGTTCGTAACTAGGATTTTTTTTAGCACCTCTTTGAAAATCCTTAGGCAAAAGTAATTGATTATCATAAAACTCCCATCCTCCATTAAGTTTTATCATACCATCCTCTTTAAAATCCCAATTTCTCAGGTCTAGTACCCCATTCACTGCCAAGGGCACATTCTTTTCTGTATGACTAATTTCACTACTCCCTTTAATCATTGTAATAATAATAATTAAAGTTATTGCTAGTAAAATAAATAACTTAATTTTATGCGACTTAGTCTTCGGCATGAATTAGCTCCTTTTTAATTGTGCTTTATAGTAAGGTTTACAACTATATATTCACATATATAATAACATATAAAGTGATATTTCATATACTGTATATACTATATATTCCCTTCATTTGATAAATATCAACAAAAAAACATACTTAATTGCATTAATTTTGGTTTTTTAGAGAATAACATATCATAACTATAGGAAATTCAAATAGTTAATATGTTACTTATCAGAAAAATGAATTAGTATATTTTGTCGTAATATGATAGAATTTTTCTGCTTAGGAGGGATTATTATGAAAAAATTTACAAAACTTACGTTAGCTACTCTTATTACTGTAACTACTGCAATGTCTTTTATTGGGTGTTCAAATAATAAAGAGGTAAAAAAAGACACGACAACTAATAGTGCATCAGGGATTAAATCTATAAGCACTAAAGATTTAAAAGACAAACTAGGAAACAAGGACTGGGTAATAGTGGATACAAGATCAAATGACGCCTTTAATGGTTGGAAACTAGATGCTGTGGTACGTGGTGGACACATAAAAGGTGCTACGGATTTTTCTGCTAATTGGTTAAAGGTAGAAGATAAGGAAAAGGATAAAATTTTAGAAAAAGCTTTAAAAACAAAGAATATTTTAGGAGATAAGAATGTTGTACTTTGCGATGCAAACGGAAAAGATACACAGGCCGTTGCAGCATACTTAAAACAAAAAGGAATAATAAATATTTATACATATGATGTTAAACAATGGGCTGCTGATAATAGTCTTCCAATGGAAAGCTATGCAAACTATCAAATGTTAGTTCCACCTTCATTTGTAAATGACTTAGTTAATGGTAAAAAACCAGAAACTTATACTAATGATAAATATAAAATTTTCGAAGTTGCTTGGGGCGAAGCATCTAAAGATAAGGATTACGTAAAAGGACATATAAAAGGTGCAGTGCACATAAATACAGACGAAATAGAATCAGCTCCACTTTGGAGTATTAACTCTGATGCTGCTCTTCAAACATTTGCAGAAAAAAACGGATTAACTCCAGACACAACAATTGTTCTATACGGACCTGACCCAATGGCATCTTTTAGAATTGCTGCAATAGCAAAGTATATCGGTGTTAAAGATGTTCGAGTTTTAAATGGTGGAACCGCTGCCTTTAGAAATGCTGGTTATGAAACAGAAACAATTTCAAATGCAAAAAAACCGGTAAGTTCTTTTGGCGCTAGTGTACCAGTAAATAAGGGATATATAATAGATATAAACAGTGCAAAAGAAATATTAGCGGATAAAGCTGGTAGTAAGCTTGTAGATATAAGAAGCTGGGATGAATATACTGGCAAGATATCTGGTTATAGTGATTTGAAATTCATGGGAAGACCAGCTGGATCTACTTGGGGTCATGCTGGTAGCGATGCAAATCATCTGCAAGATTATAGAAACATAGATAACACTATGCGTAATAAAGACGAAATACTAGCTATGTGGAAAGAGCAAGGAATTACTCCAGACCAAAGACTTTCCTTCTTCTGTGGTTCTGGTTGGAGAGCCGCTGAAGTTCTAACCTATGCTGATATAATTGGACTAAAAAACATTTCATTATACAGTAATGGATGGTATGAATGGAGCTCGAGCCCTAAAAACCCTGTAGAAAAAGGTGAGCCAAAAACTAAATAATAAATATAACACAAAAGGGCATATTTAAAATATTGCCCTTTTGTGTTATGATTTAATAGCAAACATAATGTAATGAGAAAGGTGCAATATATGAAATTTTCTACAAACACAATACTTAATCGAATAATTACTCTATTACAATTACTTATATTAGTTCCACCTTTGATGCTACAATACTTGTCGGATAGAAAAATGGGAGTCATGAGATATTTAGTTTTTAAAAAAGATGTGTTCTCAAAAGAAATTTTCACTTCTAGTTTCACATTTGCTTATCGAAGTTTATTACTTTCAGGAATAATTTTTTGTATTATTTTTTTAATATATTGTTATACTAAAAAAACAAAAAATTCACTTATAAGACCTATAAGTACTCTTCTTCTATGGGATTTAATCTGTCTATTTTATGTATTTTTTTATAAATCTCAACTACTTCTAACTTATCACTTTTTTTTAATAGCTTTTTTTATAATTATAACTTTGCAGTGTGTAAAATTAATTTTCATGTCACCATATAATAAATCGGCAAAAAAAACACTTTTCTAATTTGTACTGGGCTTTAAATAAATGTACATGTATACAATATAATACAATATTTAAAAATATTAATGATAAATTTATTTGAATATCCCTCATTTTATGATATAATTTTTTTAGGTTATATCTTAAGGAGTGTGAACATATTATGGACCCCGATGGTACGTGGCAAATTTTATCTTTAGTGATTTTATTAGGATTTTCAGCCTTTTTCTCTTCCTCTGAAACTGCACTTATGACTTTAAGCAAAATCAGATTAAGGCACATGGTAGAATCAGAAATTAAAGGTGCTGCACTAATAAATAAACTACTTAAAAATCCAAGTAAACTCTTAGGCGGTATTTTGGTAGGAAATACAGTGGCCAATATCGGTGCTTCTGCACTAGCAACTTCCTTGGCCATTAAATATTTAGGACCCTCTTTAGGGGATTCTGCAGTAGGTATTGCAACCGCTATAATGACAATTTTTGTATTGATTTTTGGTGAAATAACACCGAAGTCATTAGCTGCACAAAATTCCGAAAAAGTTGCTTTAAAAGTTGCTCGTCCAATAAGTCTAATTACCTTCATTTTAAATCCACTTATTACAGTATTAATTTATATTACAAATGCAATTATAAAAATACTAGGTGGAGAAATTGGTAAGCAGAGACCCTTTATTACTGAAGAAGAATTAAAAACTATGGTCAGTGTAAGCCATGAAGAAGGGGTTTTAGAAGGCGAAGAGAAGCAAATGATTTATAATGTATTTGAATTTGGAGATTCACAAGCAAAAGATGTTATGACTCCAAGAACTGATATGATTGTGGCAAATGTAACCTCCACTTATGAAGAACTCATAAGAATCTTTAAACAAGAACAATTTTCTAGGGTTCCTATATACCAAGAAACTATTGATAATATTATTGGAGTTCTATATCTTAAAGATTTAATTTTCTTCGAAAATGAAATAGAAGAATTTACTATAGAGAAACATATGCGTGTACCTTATTTTACATACGAGTTTAAAAGCACTGTGGATTTATTTGCTGATATGCGGTTAAAAAGAGTGCCTATAGCTATTTTATTAGATGAATATGGTGGTACTGCCGGTCTTGTAACAATTGAAGATTTAGTAGAAGAAATTGTTGGAGATATCGACGATGAATATGACGATGATACTGATCAAATTGAAGTTGTCAAAGAAGACGAATTTATTGTTGCTGGTAATACTAGGATAAACATGGTTAATGAAATGATAGGCCTAAATATAGAGTCTGAAGATTTTGATACCATAGGTGGTTTTGTTACTGGAATACACGGACGTCTTCCAAATACAGGTGAGACAATACTTTATAATGATACAAAATTCATTATACAAAACACCAGTAAAAATCGTATAGTAAAACTAAAAATCATAACTTAATATATTGAAAAAAGTATGTAGCACATAATGTTATTATGTGCTACATACTTTTTTTTAGAAAATATAAAATATTTTCTAATAACGGCTAGTCAGTATTCCAGTCTATTTTTTCAGAGGATTAATAAGTATATTAGCATTTTAATTAGTTAAAACTATATGTACCATGGAGCAATTAAAGTTTACTTAATTACTATCTATTTATAAAAAACAATAATTGAAGGAGGGTTTATAATGAATAAGTTCCAAGGAATGGTGGAAGATGCAATGCGATCAATAGATGAGTCAAATTCTTTTAAATGTAAAACACGAAATGATTTAAAAAAAGTAGCAAAAGCACTAGTTGAAACCAAGGGAGACATACCAGATTTTAAAAAATATGATTTAGCTTCTAAACATTGGAAGAGTGCTAAAAAATTTATTTAACGACATTTTTATTGATGAAAGCATAGAAAAATCACTAACTTTTTAAAAGCACTTAAAGTTGGCTATTAAACCAATTTTAAGTGCTTTATCATTTCAATTTAAAAAACTACTATAATATCTTTCTAGGAATTTCACCTTTTATTTTCTTTTCTATAGAATCTAAAATAAATTTATCCTTTGGAGCTGCAAATAAATATGTATATCCTTCTTCTCCAGCTCTTCCAGTTCTTCCTATACGATGTATATAGCCCTCGGCAGTTTCAGGTATATCGTAGTTATAAACATGACTAACTCCATTTATATCAAGACCTCTAGCTGCAACATCCGTAGCAATTAAATATTGTATATCACAATTTTTAAATTCTTTCATTATTTTTTCTCTTTTTGATTGAGTTATATCTGAATGTAGTTTTTTACAATTATAACCTTTTTTATAAAGAGCCATTTCAAGATCATCCACTCTTCTTTTAGTTCTACAAAAAATAATAGCCATAAATGGATTATCTTCATCTAAAACCTTGCATAAATCTTCTTGCTTTCTTCTATCTGTGGTTTCTATTAAAAATTGTTTTATATTTTTAAGAGTTGTTTGTTCCTTTTTAATAATTACTTCTTTAGGGTCATTCATATACTTATATGCCATCTTTTTCACATCTGAACCCATAGTTGCCGAAAAGCATAATGTCTGTCTGTTTTTGGGTGTTTTTTCTATGATATCTTCAATATCATTTTTAAATCCCATAAGGAGCATTTGGTCTGCCTCGTCTAATACTAAGGTCCTCAGCTTATCAAGTTGCACTGTACCTCGCCTTAGATGGTCTATTAATCTTCCTGGTGTTGCAATGACTAAGTGAATATTTCCCTTTAGTTTTTTTAATTGCACTCCTATATCCTTACCACCATAAGCAGCCAAGATATTTAAATTTTTACCTTCTGCAAGTTTCTTAGCTTCGCTAGTTATCTGTATTGCAAGTTCTCTTGTAGGTGTAACTATTAATCCTTGAATTGTATTTATATCAGCGGACATATTGTCAAACATCGGAAGTAGAAACGCAAGCGTCTTACCTGTACCCGTTTGAGCCTCCGCTATAACATCACTACCATCCTTTATTAATTGGATACTTTGCTCTTGAATTGGAGTTGGCTCAGTTATTCCTTGAATTTTGAGCACGCTTAGAATATCTTCATTAAGCCCTAATTTTTTAAATTTTATCATTCTTATTTACCTTTCTATTTTAAACATATTTTTGTTATTTTATTATACCATTGGTGCCACCCACGTTGCAAGTGGCACAAAAAAACAGCCAATCCATTTAGATTGACTGTTTTTTTAAAAGTAAGCTGTATAATTTATTTTTTTAATTCTTGAACTCCAGTGACTTTACTTTTATCATCCATTTTAAATGTAGATTTAGCTTCAGCTGTAGTAAAATATATATTTCCTTCTACCGTAGTATCTTTTAACTGAAAGTTGCTTGCTGAAACATAAAGGTCACCCTTAAAAGTTCCATGCTCTATGCTGCCCATAGGACTTTTAAAAGTTAATTTTGGCGCAGTCAAAGTAAATCTAGCAGTTACGACATGCTTATCATCTTGTGTATATAGAGCTATCTTACGTTGTATAAGTTCTTTCCCACTAGCATCTTTTTTGCCATTTTTAAACTCCCCCTCAACTACAAGGTCCTTATTAATAGCTAAATCCTTTAAAGTTGCAATAATCCATGTACCCTTACTGCTTATTCCATTTTCAAAAGCTGCTTCAGTATTTACTAATGATGCTGTTGTTACTACATCAGTTTTGGTTGTTGCGGGTGCTACTGTTTCTGTTTTTGCTGGTGCTGGTGTTGCTTCTTTTTTAGCACCACATCCTACTAGTAAAGTAGCACCTACAGCTAATGATAATATTATTGCTTTAATTTTCATGTGAATACCTCCATTAATATTATTTTTTTAATATGTCATATTATTCAACGAATTCAGTATATCATATGTGATAAAAATATAACAAGATAAAATATGAATTTTATGTAAGTATATGTAAGTACAAAATGAACAAAAATATTAAATTCTATTTTAATACTAACTATTTTATATAAATACGTTTTTATGCAATATTATTTATGATATCTTGTATTTATAAATTGCATACTTTACTATCTTTTCAACAATGATATACTTATATATAATAAGTCAATAGTTAGATAAGACTATAATTTCATATTTTTCAAATAATTTATTATTAGACTATATAAGAAAGAGGCGATTAGCAATGTCAAAGTTATTTAGCAATTTTAAAATAAAAGATATGGATTTAAAAAATAGAATAGTCATGGCACCAATGTGCATGGATTCTTGTAATGATGAGGATGGACTCGCAAACAACTGGCATTTTGTACATTATTCAACTAGGGCTATTGGTGGTGTGGGGCTTATCATCGTGGAATCCACAGGAATTGAGCCTGGTGGACGTATAACTGATAATGATTTAGGTATATGGTCTGAGGAACATGTTAAAAATTTATCAAATATAGTAAATGAGTGTCATAAATATGGTGCAAAAATAGGCATTCAAATTAATCATGCTGGAAGAAAATCTGAAACTCTTTCCTATCCAATTGTAGCTCCAAGCCCTATAGCCTTTAATGAACATTATAGGCTACCTAATGAAATGACAAAAGACGATATTAAAAATACTATAATTTTATTTAAATCTGCTGCTAAAAGATCATTAGCTGCTGGTTTTGATTTATTGGAATTACATGGTGCCCACGGGTACTTGATAGGACAATTTTTATCCCCTTTAACCAATAAAAGAAAAGATGAATATGGAGGTTCAAATGAGAATAGGGTACGATTCTTAAGAGAAACTATAGATGCTGTAAAAACTGTTTGGCCTCAAACTAAACCATTACAATTAAGAGTCTCTGCTGAAGACTACGCTGAGGGTGGAAACACTGCAAAGGATACAGCAACACTTATAAATCTAATAAAAGATATGGGCATAGATATAGTGAATGTTAGTTCTGGTGGAACAGTACCTGCAAGAATATCTACCTATCCAGGATATCAAATTTGTTATTCCGAAATAATTAAAAACCAATGTAATATTCCAACTATAGCTGGTGGCCTTATAACTTCCCCCTTAATGGCAGAAGAAATCTTAAACAATAAAAGAGCTGATCTGGTATATTTAGGTAGAGAACTTTTAAGAAATCCTTATTGGGCATTTATTGCCGCTAGTCAATTAGGAGAAAGTATAAAATGGCCTATTCAGTATGAGAGAAGTAATATAGTAAGTAAAAATGGATTTTAGACTAAGATATATTTTAAAAACTACCAAAGTGTGATTATACACTTTGGTAGTTTTCTATGTTAACCTAAAGACTATTGTTTTTATGATTCCATAATTCAAAAAATATTAAATACTATTACTAAAAAGTCTTTCCTTCTGAAATATCGTTAAATAAATCTATTAGTATTTCTTTTTCACCACTAGCAAAATCATACATATCCAATTCTCTTTCAGTAATCCACTTAATTTGATTTATGTCCTTGTGCTTATTTATATAGTGTTTAACCTTGCCAGTATAAACCAATAAAGTATCTCCACTGTCTTTATCTAAAACATATTCTTTAAATGGCGCAAGATCAAATATAGTACAATTTAAATCTTTATCTATTGTTTTAGTAACACATTGTTCCGAAGTTTCCTTGCCTTTTATATCTTTACCAAAAATACTCCATATCTTTTGTAATTTCTTTTTACCCCTAGCTGCAATGAGCACACCATTAAAATCATCACAAATTATTATTGAACATTTAACAATTTTCCCCATGTTAGTTCCCCCTTAATATAAACTTATTCCTTTTCTTATTTTGTCCAAAGCTATGTAATTGTTAGAAATATTATAAAACACATTCATATAAATAACAAGTCTGAACCTTATATATATAAAATCAAAAAAACTTTTATTCCATATGGATTTCATGTATACTGTTTTATTTTGTGTCAATAATTGTAATATATGAAGATACATGAAAGGAATAGGTTAATGAAAAATAATATTAATTTAAACAATAATGATACTCTAGCTCGCGAATATATAGAAAGAGGCAAAGGGCTTTTTAATGATGGAGAAATTGAGAAAGCCTTTAAAGACTTTGATAAAGCCATTTTTTTAAATAATGAATATGCACAGGCCTATCTTGTGAAAGGTCAAGCTCATATTGATATGTATGAAGCCTGCGAAGCGGAAAAATGCATAAAAAAGTATCTAAAACTAGTTCCTGGTGATGCAAAAGGCTATTGGAAGTTAATTGACATACATGATTTAACTGGTGACTTTGATAAATGCGTTTACTATTGCGAAAAGCTTCTTGAAATGGATGCTTCAAATATAAACATATATTTTAAAAAAGCAGAGTTCTTAGCTCTTCTTAATGATTTTAGAGAGGCTTTAGAATGCTTTGAAACTTGCTTAAACCTGTGTCCTGATTTTTATGAGGCACTATGTGGTAAAGCTAGTATGCTACTAGCACTTCGCAATAAAAAAGAAGCTCTTGAAATATATAATGAGGCAATTGAAATTGATATAAGTAAAAGTGCTGCCTACTTTGGAAAGTCTGAAGTATATATGGCTATGGGAAATAACATAATGGCCTTACGATTTGCAGAAATAGCCTATGAAATAGAACCTGATAATGAATGGTATAAATGTCATTATACTGTATTAAAAAACATGACTATAGATGTTAAATAACCAAATGCTCCCATTTGTGAAATGGGAGCATTTTATAAATGCATTATGCATGATTACTCCTTCATTTCAAACAATCCAAATATCTCTTCCTCGCTTAAGGCTGAAAAGCCTTCACCGCTTCCCATTTCATCTCCCATAAGAGAGGATATAAGCTTTTTCTTCTCCTCTTGAAGTGACAAAATCTTTTCCTCTATGGTGCCCTTAGCTATAATCTTCACAACTTCCACCACATGCTTTTGACCTATTCTATGAGCTCTATCTGTTGCCTGCTCTTCCACTGCTGGGTTCCACCAAGGGTCAAAGTGAACTACTACATCTGCTGAAGTTAAATTCAGACCTGTGCCACCAGCCTTTAAGCTTATTAAAAATACAGAGTTTACGCCAGCATTAAAAGATTTCACCAAATTCATTCTTTTCTCTGAAGGAACTGATCCATCCAAGTAACTAAAGGATATTTTTTCAGATGTAAGTCTCTTTTGTATATTTTTAAGGACAGAAGTAAATTGAGAAAAAACAAGGACCCTGTGCCCCTCCTCTATGCTCTTATGAAGAAGTTCAACTAGTGCTTCTATCTTTGCGCTACCACCATTATAATCATTCATGAGCACTGTAGGATCTAGGCATAATTGTCTTAGCTTTGTTATATAAGAAAGTATCTCTATTTTACTGCTTTTAAACTCGTCACTCTTTACTTTATTTTCAATAATCTCCATAGCATGGTTTGCATAGGTTTTATAAACTTTCTTTTGCTCCTCCTCAAAGCTCACTATTAGTGCTTTTTCTATTTTATCAGGTAATTCCTTTAAAACATCTTTTTTTCTCCGCCTTAGAATAAAAGGTTTTATAAGCCTATTTAAATCCTCTAATATTTCAGGACTTTCCTTAAGTTTTTTATGATATCTTACACTAAATCTCTTTTCATCATATAGGTATCCTGGCATTATAAAATCGAATATAGACCATAAATCCATAAGAGAATTTTCTATTGGTGTACCAGACAGAGCAAATCTCGCCTTTGCCACTATCTCTTTCACGGCTATTGCGTTTTGAGAGTTTGGATTTTTTATGTTTTGTGCTTCATCTAATATACAATAGTCAAACTCTAATAGCTTATAATTTTCGGAGTCTCTCTTCAATAGATTATAAGTAGTTATAATAACATCATACTTTTCTATATTATTTATTATTTCATCTCTTTCTTCTTTTATACCATTAGCAGCAGTTACCCTTAACCTAGGTGCAAACTTTTCAAACTCACTTATCCAGTTATATATTAAGGAAGTAGGTGCTACAATTAAAGTCTTACTTCCCTCACTGGCTAATATAAAAGTAATAGCTTGAATGGTTTTACCAAGACCCATTTCATCCCCTAAAATTCCACCAAACCCTAAATAATCTAAAGTTTTAAACCAATTGTATCCTACTTTTTGATACTCTCGCAATTTACCCTTTAAATCCATGGGCTCTTTAAAATTCAATTTTTCTACATTTTTAAGCTTATCCTTTATTTCTTTTAACTCTTTTTTTCCTTTTATATATCTAATTTTATTTTCCTCTAAATAACTATCTAGAAAAACACCCTTACTTTTTGATATTTCAATATGATTATTTTCAATATGAGCCGGGGTCATAACATCTAAAAGCTTTAAGAATTTATTAAGCTCCAGTTCTTCCAGGTCAAGGTACTCACCACTTTTTAGCTTGTAGTATTTAAGGTTATTTCTAAAGGCCCTTAATATATTTGTACTTTCTTCTGGCTTAATATCTCCTATTTTGAAATCCATTTCAAAATAATTATATTTTCCACTTTTAATATCCCCACTAATCCCGGACTTCCCTAAAGATTTTATCCCTTTAAAGTTTTCAGAGTAATAAACGTCTCCTATTTCTTGAAGTTTTTCCACATCACTTTTAAAGAATTTGAATATATAGTCCTCGCCTTTTGTGAAATAAAACTTATCCTTTATTTCTTGAAATCCAAAGGCTTTTAAAATTGAAGTCGTCTGAGCTTCTTTTTTTGAATCTCTATATATTATTTTCTCACTGCAATCCTCAAAAATATTAAACTCAAAAGTTTCGTATTTCACCTTTAATGTAAGGGTAACATCTTTTCCTTCTTGATTAAAGTAGAAATTAAACCCACACTTACTCATCACTATCTTGTCTTTGATGGACTTTGATAGTGTAACATGAGGTGATAAAAAATTAAGATCTGGAACAAGCCGTCTTAATATATTCTCCTCCTCAAGGCTTGTCATAGTTACCACCCTGGCCTCATTAAAAACTTGGAGATAAGGGTTTATCTTATAACAAAACTCATAATCCGGAAGATATATATTGCTTCCATACAAAAAAACATCGTTTTTAGAACCTAAAGCCACAGGCATTCCGTTCAAAGATTTAAGCACATAATTGTTTTTTATTAGTTTCAAATCAAAATCTAGGGCTGGCACTTCATATAAAATCTCGGTGTCTACAGGCCTTGAAAAAAAGCCTTCATTTAAATAAACCCTATGCTTAGTTATAATTTCAAAAAATTCCCGTGTTAAAAATTTAGGAATATTTATGTTTTTCCCATCTATATAACGATCTTCACTTCTTTTAATGTACCTTTGGGAGGCCTCCATACTCTTTAACATTTCAATAAAATCCACAAGCCTTTTATCTTTTGTGCTCAATCTTTGATCTGACCTATTAAAAGTGAAATTTTTACTATAGTAGATAGGAATATTATTATCATAGGCTAATAAAAAGTGATTAATATCCTTTAAAATGTAAAGATTATTAGATGTCATAGAGTTTAATCCTATTTTAAACTCTGCTTTAAGGCTACTAGTCCACTGATTTTTATTTATGTAAACCTCTATTTTAGTTTCATCCTTATGTTTTTCATCCCCTAAAAGCATAGCTAATACATTACTATTATTTTTAAATATAGGAAGGCCCACCACATCCTCTTCTTTTAAAAGCGGATGACTGGCTAAATCCTCAACTGCACTATAAAAGGTAGCCACTAAATGCTTACAACAATAATTTTCTTTTTTAAACTCATTATTTTCAAAATCAGAGCAACTACAGGAGGTAGTAAAAATACTTTTTCTCTCTGTATCCATCTCAATCTTCGTGTGATATTCATTAAAAAGCTTCTCCGAAATCACATTTCCTTCTATGCATATTAATTTATCTTCATTTGTAATATCAACAGAAGAAACCAAATCATTATTAAGAACCCTTTGCCCGCCTGCATGATTTTTACCACTAGTTCCTTCATTAAATATTTGCAATACCATATCTTCTTTTAACATATTTTCTCCCTAGTTCTTTAGAATTTCTAATCCTTTTATTATATCACAAATAAGAAATATTAAAAACTTGCATATAAAATTTATTAACTCTTAGAAAATTAACTATTTTGTAATCATTATGTTTCGAAAATAGTATATTCTATGAATAGGCTAAAAAAACATTATAAATATTTTGTAGAATTATGTTATACGAGGTAATAATATGACAAATAATAAAAAGAAAAAAAGATTAAAAATCCTGCCTAAATTAATTCTTTTAACTGTATTAATATTATGTTATTTTTCAGTAAAATCTTTTTTAAAGTATACGAAGGGAAAGGAACTACTAGAAAAAAATTGTATTATTTTGCAAAAGTTAGAGCAGGTAAATACCGCTGATGTTGAGAACAAAATAACCCAAAATCATAAATTAAACCATGAAAAAAGTGATGTTAATTTAACAAAAACAAGCAATAAAATTTACTTTGAAAAATCTGTTTTTATGGGAGATTCTATAACTGAAGGCTTAGACTTTTATAATATAGTAAATAAATCTTCTGTTTTAGCTAAAAAAGGACTAAATGTTGTAACCGCAAAGGAGGAAGTAAGTAAATTATCTAGCATTAACCCCAAAAGAGTATTTATACTTTATGGTATGAACGACTTAAGTTTGTTTGAAAACCCCGATGATTTTAAAAATAACTATATTAAACTTATACAAGATATAAAACAAACATTTCCTAGTGCTGAAATATACCTTCAATCTTTAACGCCTGTACAAGCTAAAGTTCAGAATAAAGATAAAAATTTTTCACAAAATAGAATAGATAAATTTGTGGAAAAAGTAATTGAAGTTTCTAAGCAAGAAAATGTGCACTACATAGATATACGCTCTGTTGCTCGTGATATAAAAGATATATACGAACCAGATGGTATGCATTTCACTATGAAATTTTATGGATTATGGTTAGATTATTTAAGAAGTCAATTAGAGAATTAATATTAATTATATAAGGATGATAAATATGAAGATACAAATAAGAATACCAAATAAAATATACATTTTATGTTTAGTTCCTTTTATAGGCGCAATTTTTCAAGGCTGCGCTCTCATCCAAACCAAAAATCCTGAAATACCTGAGATAATAGCTTGTATTCAAAAGGTTTCAGATTTATCACCAATGGAAAAAGGTAATAAAACTAAGCTTAGAAAGCTTTATTCCATAAGCACTACAGGATTAGAGGATTTTGCATTGTATGCGCCAAAGAGCAATATGGAAGCAAACGAAATACTTATATTAAAGGTTAAAAATCAAGATGATATAGATGATTTACTAGAAAGTATTGAAAGCAGAATTGAGAAACAATCCAGCAGCTTTAAAGATTATAGTCCAGATCAATACGAACTTTTGGAAAATCATAATCTAGAGGTTAAAGGAAAATATATAATATTAAATGTATCAAAGGATGTAGATAAAATAACAACCGCCGTTAATGAAAGTTTCAAATAAAATGGCGACATGAATCGGAGTGGCTATAATTGGTTTTTAGTAGTTTAATATTTATTTTTATATTTTTACCACTTACCCTTACAGTATATTATTTTTCCCCAAAGAAAATAAGAAATTTTACTCTTTTAGTTGTAAGCCTTATATTTTATGGCTGGGGAGAGCCCCTGTACATAAGCCTTATGGTTTTTAGTATAATATTTGATTATATAAGTACTTTGCTTATAAATAAACATAGAAAACGTAAGAAGCTTTCAAAGCTAATATTTATAAATACCCTGGCTGTTAATTTAGGAATATTAGCTTTTTTTAAATATTTTAGTTTCCTAGTAGATAATATGAATGCATTATTTGGATTAGATATAATTGTCCAAAAGCTTCCTTTACCAGTTGGGATATCATTTTATACATTCCAGATTATATCCTATGTAGTAGATGTGTACTTAAATAAAGTAAAGGTTCAAAAGAACATTATAGATTTCGGGGCATATGTAACTATGTTTCCACAGCTAGTTGCAGGTCCAATAGTGCAATACAGCGATATATTCAGCCAATTAAAAAATAGGAAAGAAAATATCAATCAATTTTCAGAAGGTATAGAGAGATTTATACTAGGTCTTGGAAAAAAGGTATTGATTGCTAACAACATAGGAATGGTTTGGACAATTATAAAATCCATGGAAGTTTCAAGTGTATCAGTTATATCCTCTTGGCTTGGAATCATAGCCTTTACACTTCAAATCTATTTTGATTTTAGTGGATATTCTGATATGGCAATAGGACTTGGAAAAATGTTTGGTTTTGAATTTATTGAAAACTTTAACTATCCCTACATATCAAGAAGTGTGACTGAATTTTGGAGAAGATGGCACATATCTCTGGGAAGTTGGTTTAGAGAATACCTTTATATTCCTTTAGGTGGTAACAGGGTTCCATTAATAAAGCAGCTACGAAACTTATTTATAGTATGGTTTGCAACAGGATTATGGCATGGAGCAAGTTGGAATTTTATATTCTGGGGACTATATTTCGGATTTTTTATATTTTCCGAAAAAATCCTTCTAGGAAAGCTTTTAGAAAAACTTCCAAGGTGCATTTCAAATTTATATACCATGATAATTGTTATAGTAGGATGGGTATTTTTCGATATGAATAAATTAAGTGATGCACTAAGTTATATAAAAGTAATGTTTGGACTTAGCGGAAATGCCTTTAGCGATAATACAGCTATATATTATTTTTATACAAACTTCATTATATTTGCAGTAGCAGTACTTTGCGCAACCCCAGTTATGTACAATTTTGATAGAAAGATTAAAAGTCGCTTTAATGCAAGAGGTGCCATAGTAATGGCTTTCAATCGTATTTTCATACTATTTTTATCTACGGCATACCTTGTAAACCAAAGCTTTAATCCATTCTTATACTTTAGATTTTAGATAAGAAAAGGTGATAATAAATATGGAATTTAATTCTAATAGAAAAAAATATAATAGGATATATATAAAATCCCTTACTTTAATATTTTTATCATTTATATTTAGTGTAATGATATTAAATATTATAGTTCCCAGCAAAGATTTTTCCGAGGAGGAGAATAGAAAGCTTAAGAATAAGCCTAAATTTACGATAAATAATTTGTTACATAACAGGTTTACTTCAAAGTATGAAAAGTACATCTCAGATCAATTTATACTTAGAAACTTTTGGATAAATGTAAAATCAAGAACAGAGATACTTACTGGAAAAAAAGAAAATAATGATGTATATTTAGGCGATGATAGCTATTTAATAGATAAGTTCAATAAGCCATCCCAAGAGGATTTTGCTGAAAAACTAAAAGCTATAAATACTTTCAGTCATGACAACAAAGAATTATCTAAGTATATTATGTTAGTTCCGAACAAAGTAGAGGTTTTAAAAGATAAATTACCTGCCTTTGCTCCAGTAGAGAATCAACTACAGTATATAAATAAATTTTATTCTGGCTTAGATAAAGATATAAAATCAATAAATGTTTTTGATACATTAAATAAAAATAAGGACAAATACATATATTATAAAACTGACCACCATTGGACAACAGACGGAGCCTATTATGCATACTTAGAATTTTGTAAAAGTTCAGGAATAACACCAAAAGATATAAGTGATTATGATATTAATGAGGTTAATAACAAATTTTACGGAACACTTTACTCAAGAGCTGGAGTCAAAAATGTAGATAGTGACATAATTAATGTATATTTACCAAAAACTCACGAAGATATATTAGTAAATTACATTGATGAGAAAAAAAAGAGTACCAGTTTATTTAATTCAAGCAGTTTAAATACCAAAGATAAGTACTCTGTATTTCTAGGGGGAAATCATCCTATTATAAAGACAAGTACTATGAACCTTAATAATAAGAATCTTTTAGTCATAAAGGATTCTTATGCCAACTGTTTTATACCCTTTTTAACTTCTCATTTTAGTGAAATAATAGTTGTTGATTTAAGATATTATTCAGATGATGTAAACACTTTAATAAAAGACTATAATATCACAGATGTTTTAATGCTTTATAATACAAATACATTTTTTGAAGATGAATCAATACTTAATATTAGTAACTATGAATAATAGAATCTTCTTAAATATTATAGATAAGATGTTTAAAAACAGTAGATTTCTACTGCTTTTAAACATCTTACAACATACCCACTAACAACTGACCCAAAGTATTTACAAAATTTAAATCTTCAAATTTAAACTCCTTAACTTTAATAGGAACAGTTAGATAAAGTATCCCACGGACAATTCCTGATTTAATTATAGGGACAGCTAAGACAGACTTCCAATTTGGCATTCCAGTTACTAAATCGTAATCTATTATAGAGTCCCAATCTATTATGCATTTACCTTGCTTATCTTTAATTACAGAATCGATTATATCTCCACTATAGCCTTTAACTTCAATCCAATTTTCCTTAAAAATTTTTCTCCCAAATTTTTCAGTAATTTCATTTTTATTCACTATAAACAACATACCATTTTGTGCCTCAGTAGTTTCAATTATCCTTCCAAGTGCATTGAATATTTTGGTTTCAAAATCACAATCCTCCTTAATCATTTGGATTAACTCTACCATGGCTAGTACATTTCTTGAATCTTGAACTACATTTCCTGACACTATTCCTGATAGTTTATCACTACCCTTTACGATGCCGTGAAACTTATCTTCCCAGATTTGGCATCTGTTTTTACCCTTCGCCTTAGCCACATATAGTGATTGATCAGCTTTTTCTACCAATTCCTTTTTCCACTTTCCATGTTTTGGGTAAGTAGCAATACCCACACTCACAGTTAACTCTCTTTTAGAACCTAGTATTTTCTTATTATCAATGTTTTGCCTTATTCTTTCAGCAACGACATTTGCATCAGTGGTATCTGTACCAGGTAAAATAACAATAAATTCTTCTCCACCATATCGTCCACATACGTCTATCTTTCTAATTGAATCCATAACGATTTTACTAACATCTCTCAGTACTTGATCTCCAGTTTGATGACCAAACCTATCGTTGACACCTTTAAAATCATCCAAATCAAACATTATAATTGAGAACACTTCTAAAGATCCATTACCCTTTTCAACATTTTCAGATAGTGCTTCCTCGAGAAATCGCCTTGTAAGTGTTCCTGTTAGCTTATCAATGGAAGAACTGATTTGGAGTAAATAATTTTCCATTATGAAACTTATAAATGAGGTTAAGTCGGAACATTTATTCAAGCTTTCCTTATTAAAATTATTCAGCACTCTGTCAGACTCCATATATAAATACCCCTTTATATTTTCCAATTTAAATGGTTCATTACCTCTTTCAGTCGCAATCTTTGAGTTTTCTGCATAACAATGATTCTTTCTTAAAATTGGTATACACATTATTGCTTTCATACCACTAGGAATAATTCTGAATTCTATATTTTTTGTGCTATTAAAGCCATCACTAATTAATATAAAATTTTTACTTTCCCGTACTCTTTGTAAAATTAGTTTTATATCTGTAATATCATGATTCCCATCACTAGAAGCAACAACTGAGTATTCATTGTTATTCCCCTCAGAAATAATTAAACTCCTAGTAGATAGTACAATACTTGAAATAAGTTTTGTAATCACATCTAATATTTTCAATGGCTCCTCACACATATTGGTAATTATGTCATTTATATTATGAATCCCCTCTGGTAGAATGGAACTATATATTTTTTGAGCTGATTCAATAAAACTTTTATTACTTAAAATTTGGCTAAAAGCACTGTAATCGAAAAGAGCTGTTAAATCCATATTGTTTGAAATATTGATTCTACTCTCTTCCCAATTGCACAACTTGTTATATGCATAGGTGTTACTTACCCCTTTAATCATATTAAAAGGCTTCATCATATTAAAAGAATTAATATAATTAGTTCTTAACTGCTCTGGTAGTTGTAGCGTACAATCTTTAATTATCTCGCAGGCTTCAAAGTAATAGTTTACTGCATAAAAATAATCCACCTGCGAAAAATAGTAGTCTCCAATAGCACTACAGATTTTCCATTGAAAAAATTTATTTTTAATTTTTTTAGATAAATCTAAGGCTAATATTAAACTATCTATCTTATCTTTGTCTTTACATATTAACCCTTCTAAATATAATTTTTTAATATTAACTATATCAACTAAACTATCAAGTTCACTAGCAGAATGGATTTCAAATAAATTAGTGGCTTCTTCCTCATATCCTTTTTCAAACAAAACTATACAAACCTCATATAGTCCATTAATTTTATTCGTATTATTCTTATATCCCTGGATTATTGCCTTTACATATTCAATTCTTTTCTTTAAGTCTTCTATTCCTTCAGTTTTATATATTTCTAAAACAAATAATAATAATTTACTATTACCATCTTGAGTTGTACCATCATTATTATATATTTCCAAGGCCTTTTTTATTAAATCATAAGCTGCTTTAATATCCCCTATTCCAAAATAAATTTCTGCTCCCATCTGATAATACAGCGAGATATCCTTACCTTGTATAGGATATTGTTCTAGCTCCTTTTGTGCTAGTAAATGATATTCATATGCTTCCTTATTATTGCCCATTTTTAAAGAAACGTAGGAAAGATAGTTGTAGGTATAAAATATGTTACCTTCTAATTCAATGTTTTTCGATTTTACCAGTATATCTTTAAAGTATTTTAATGCAGCATCATAATCAAATTTATCGCAGTAACTAGTTGCTAAATTAACTAAAGCAATTAACTCTGATTCTATAATACTATTTTCCTGCGAAATTACTATGATCTTATTATAATAGCTAATGGCTGTTTCACTATCTCCATAATGGTCTCCATAAATCACGCCTAGATTATTTAAGCAACGACACATGCCTTCCGGGTAATTTATTTCTTCAAAGTACGAAAGCCCCTTTCTATAGCACTCTAAGGCCTCAATTACTCTAGAAGTTTCTGAGTACATTATCCCAAGATTATTGTACATAAGCCCTTTGTATTTTATATAATGATTTCCACATTTTACTATACAACCAGTACATATTTCATAGACCTTTTGGTAATCCTGTTTTGCAGTATATACATTAACAAGATTTTTTTTATTTTCAAGATAGCCTTCCATGTACTCAACATTTAGCAATAGTGATTCACATTTTTTTATATACTGCATTGCCTTTTCTACTTCATTTCTTCTTATACATGTATATGCAATTTTATTTGCACAATCAACTTGGATTTTTACTTCCACTAAATTCATTGAACATCTATAGGTTTTTTTATAAGTTTCTAGCGCAGTTGATAAATTTCCCATTTCTAAATGAATATCCCCTATTTTAAGAATAATTTCCGCTTTTTTGTTTTGACTATCTTCATCAGATAAGAGGGATAATACTTTTTCATACTTAGAAATTGCTTCATCCATTATTCTAAGTGATTTCATTTTTTCTGCAAATTCAAGGCAATACTTCACAAGCCTTTCCTTATCATTAGCCTTTTCTAAATGATATATAAGTTCCTCTTTATATTCTCGCCCTTGAGTTTGATATAAATTTTCTAATACAGAAGCTGCAAACTGATGTCTCACTTTTCTCTGCTCTTCACTTAATCTATTATATATTAGATTTTTAAGCACTTTATTATAAAAATCAAATACAAAGCCCATATCCTCAATTTTTTTAATTAAAATACCTTTAGAGCATAATCTATCAATATAACCCTCTATTCTTTTTTTAGAAGTGTTGAAAACCTTTTCAATTACTCCGATTGAAATAGCGGTATTAAAAATAGCTATAGTATTTAAAATTTCATAGCTATCTTTGTTAATTTGCTTAATTTGATTCAACAATGCTTGCTCCATTGTTGATGCAATGGGTAATTCATCAACAGTTTCAAAAGGAACACGCCATTTAGCATTATTCTTATTTATACAAAGGATTTTTTTAGCCATAAAATCTTTTAATGTTTCTTCTACAAATAGCGGATTTCCATAGGTTTTATCATAAACTTTTTCTCCAAAGTCAATAGGCGCTTTAGGCATACTAAGTATTTGTTGAATCATAATAGCCGTTTCTTCATTGTTTAGATTCTTTAAATCAAGATTCAAGTTCCTAGACTTTTTATTTGATAATTGCTGGAGTTTATTATTTATAATAAATTCAGCATTGTTATATGATAAAATAATCATTATATTTTGCTCATTGTTATTTTGTAAATTTATATACTCTAAAAGTTCTAATGAAAATTTATCTAAACAATGAGCATTATCAATGATAAATACGGTAGGTTTATTATTAGTAGAATCTTTAATAAAGCTATATACCCTACTAATTAACCTATATTTTTCTTTTTCCCCTACTAAATTTTCTGAAGCCACAATATTATTTTCCGCACCAAGTCCCGGAATGAATTTTATTAATTCACTTTGATACCTTTTTACTATTTCCTCATCACACAATGATATTATTTTCTTTAATATATCTACAAGTGCTTTATTACTTTTACTATGTGGATTTTCTATGGCAAAACTAGCATATACATTAGCTTTTTTCAAATAAAGCAAATGCTGGATTTCTTTTAATAGTCTCGTTTTACCAATTCCTTGTTCACCATGAACAAAAATAATTTTATTTAATGCATTAGGCACAATTAAATTGTAATAAGCACTTATTATTTCTTTAATTTCAGCATTTCTACCTACTATTTTAGTTTTAAAATTCAGTTTTTCTATTTCACCAATTATATAAGCCACATATTTTTTATTAAAAATCTCATTAACATCTTGAACAATTTTATTTATATTACTATATCGCTGCTCTAAATCTTGCTGCGTCATTTTTTTTACAATTATCATTAAATCACTATAAAAATCTGAGGCTTCACTACTTTCGTGGCACTTATCTTCAGCCTTATTCTCGAATTTTAAAATGCTTTGATTTATATTTAAATTTTGATGCACGTCAATTTTACATAAGACAAGTAATACTACTCCCAATGAATATATATCTGCCGCTATTGTTTTTTTATTATCTATACGATACTCAGGTGATTTAAAGTTGAGTTGTCCTATATTGTGCTGATCATAGTTTTGATTTTGGGCTTCTATTGTTGGTAAATCTACAAAACTAACCTTATATTCATTGTTTTTATGTGAAATCATTATATTATTAATATTTATTTCTCCATAAATAAAACCTCTAATATGCAGATAATTTAATGCACTGCATAACTGCATAAATATTCCCAAAATTTCATTTTCATTTATATTGGTAATTAATTCATGCAGTTTCACCGTATCTTCTAGGTAATCATTTGTATAAAAGTATTCACTACTACTTACTTTTTTATTATCAATAGAATGAACCAGACCAAAGTCAAATACTTTACTTATATTTGCATGATTTATAGTTGATAGTGTTGTAAATTCATTTACATAAAAATTTATCAAACTTTCTGATGCAAATTCAGAATTAATAATATTTAATTGTATTTTTTCATGATTATTTATCACATCAGAAACAAGGTAGGATGATTTAATCCTATCTTGCGTTAAATTTGTAATTATTCTATATCTGTTGTTTATTAAATTCATTAACCAACACATCCTTAATTGCAAATATACTATATATTTACATTATAACATATCATTAATACATACTATAGTAGCATAATTAATTTCTCAATATATTCTCGCTTTAGTTTTACAGCCGCTTTGCAGTGATTTAGTAATTAATGTAAAGAGCATTTTAAATCCACCTAAAAATAAAAAAATCTAGTAAAATTCAACTAGATTTTTTTATTTACTTACTAACCACTATTCAATTCTAGTAATATTTAGGCAAGTATTGTTATTTGGAATTCTTAATAGGAACTATAATCCTATCAAATAAATCACTATTTGCATTTACTTTAGATTCGCTACCAACAACACAATACAAATTCTGTTTTATTACAGCTTCTAATACATTCGCAAAGTTTTTTATGTCCTCCTGGGTAGTAGATAATGCTTCATCACGAAGCTTTTGAACCTCTTCCTTAGTAGTGCCTGAAAAATACATATTATCCCCTATTGCACCTTTATCATGAGGCCCTGTTAACCCATCCATACTTCCTATCGTCCCTATAATATAATTAGTCATTTCTTTTTCATCCGCTTTAAAGTTTCTTAAAAATTTTACAGCTTCATCGAAGGTATTTAAAGTTTCCTTTAAATTGGGATCACGATAAGAATAGAATAATACATCTTCCTTTGTAAAATTCATAGCTCCACCATAGGCACCACCTTTTACTCTAAGTTCCTTCCATAAATAATCACTATTTAAAATATTTTCAATAACCTTCATCTTTCCATTATATTTGTATCCTGCACTTTTAAGACTTCCACCCTTAACCACATATTGTACTTGAGACGGAATTACAAAAGCCTCATTCTTTTTTGAAAAATCAAATTTGTATTCTTGCTTTGGAAATTTTTTATCCTCAATTTTTTTTCCCAAAGAATTAAGACTATCAGTAAATTTATCATAATTTTTTTCATCACCAGTATAACTTACCACTAACCCCTCTTTGTTAAATACAATATCGGAAACACTATTTAAATTTTTTACCATTTTTTCGAATTTAGCATCAAAGTTATCATCTAAATCACAAATAAAATCATAGTAAGGTAAATAACCCAAGTCACTATACTTACCACTATCTGATAAATAAGATAATGTACGTTCCATTGCAAGGCTATTACCTCCATTAACAAACATAGATTCATAATTGCTTCTTACCATTTTAATTAAATCCTTCATTCGCTTCTTATCATCAAATTTACTATGATTCATTATTTCATCTAAAAGCTCGTATGCTTTTGGCAATGTACTATTCATAGCATTTACTGAAACAATCATTTTAGGAGCATATCCATTGGTATTAGTATCATTTTTAAATGCTGTTGAATTAAAACTAATTCCTCCAGTATCCTTCATCATTTTATTTGAAAGCTGCATAATGTCATATTTTTCAGTGCTTACATTTCCTAAAACATTAGCAAGTAATTTCAAATATAATATTTGGTCTTGAGGCACCTTTGAACTATCAAAATATATATTAGAATAAATAATGCCATCAGTAAATATAGGATGACTTAATACTTTTATATCTCCCTCTAATTTTTCTATTGTTGGGATTTCTTCTGCTTTTGAATTCAAGTCATTTCGAGAAAGAGTTGGTAACTTTGATGAATTTTCTTTTGAATCCTCTGTGTCCTGCCACTTTTTCAATTCCTGGGTGTCTTTTTTAATCTTAGTTAACTCAATTTCTGATAATGATGATTTATATTCTGCAAGTTTATTTTTTAGGGATTGTTCTTTTTTTTCATTTAATCCATTAGAAGGTTTTAATACAACTAATGACTTATGTTTGTTGTCTAATAAATATTTTTGAATTAATTTTTCAAAATACCCCTGCGACATTTTAGATTTTATTAAATTAAGTGCTGGGGTTATTTCCAAATATTCCGTAGGACTCATATCATAGTTCCAGGAATTCATAGCATTAGCCATATAGTTCATGCCTCTATTAGCATCTGAATTTTGAGTATGCAACCCAAATTCTACAGCAGTAAATACCGAATTTACTAATTCTTCATCAAAGCCGTCTTTCACTATCTTTTTTAAAGTATCATCAATAATATTTTCAAATTTATATTTATCTGTTTCATTTGCATTACTTGCAAATATACTAAATATTGGTTGCTGCGTTGATGGATTAAAACTCCCATAAACATTGGTTCCAATGCCACCATCTACTAATGCCTTCTTTAAAGGTGAAGCTTCAGCATTCAAAAGGATCCCTTGCAAAATCTGAAACCCTAAAACTTCTTCTACACCTTTTACCTTATTCATCATATAATTAGACGATAGGTAAGTCATATTTTTGATATCTGCATCTTTAGCTACTGGATATAGTTCTGTTTTTTCAACCTTTCTTTCATAAGGCTTCTGTAATTTAATTACACTATCTACAGTTGTTTTTTTGAGTTTACTTAAATAATTATCATCCATAAATTTTAAAGTATTTTCAATATCTAATTTTCCATATAAATATATAGAACTATTTGATGGAACATAGTATTTTTTATAAGTTTCTATAAATTTATTGTATGTTAGATCAGGAATATTATCTGGGTTACCACCTGATTCATAACTATATGAATTATCAGTAAAAAGTGATCCATTAATAGCATTTGATAGTATTACCTGAGGCGACGAATAATTACCTTTCATTTCATTGTATACTATTCCATTATAATTTAGCTCATCTGTTTTGCCATTAACTTCATAATGCCAACCTTCTTGTTTAAGTATTCTAGGATCTTTAGCTATATTGGGATAGAAAACTGCATCCAAATACACACTCATCAAATTATTGAAATCCTTTTCATTCTTACTTGCCACTGGATACATTGTAAAATCTGTGCCCGTAAGAGCATTTATATATGTATTCAATGATTGCTTAGCCATAGTTAAAAATGGATCTTTAACAGGATATTTCTCTGAGCCACATAAAACTGAGTGTTCAATAATGTGATTAACACCAGTATTATCATTCACTGGTGTGCGGAAATTTATTGAAAACACCTTATTTTCATCCTCATTCTGCAAATAAATGAGCTTTGCTCCGCTTTTAACATGCTTGAATATCATGGCAGTAGATTGTATATCTTCAATCCATTTTTTAGATTCCAGCTTAAATCCTGATGTGCTTTTGCCTATTTCTAAGCCTTGCTTAACACATATATCAGTTACGGATTTAACTTGTGCACCTCGTGCAACACCACTGAAGCTATTGATCAGTAATCCAGCTGTCAATAATATAGAAGTTATTTTGGTGAACTTTTTCATTTTGTTCCCCCCTCTAATATAAAATTTTTCATAACACTATTGTTTTTCTCTTATAATTAGTATGTTTCATTTTTAATATTCAATACATTAACTAGTATATATCCATTGGTGTTCTAGTATACCGTTTTTTTACTTATATTAAAATCCCATAATTATACCTACTTTATGTTTGAGAAACCATGGGAAACAAGACTTAATTAAATTTAGTATTGTTACTTATCGGTAATTATGGCGTTTAACCCAAACGTAGTTTCAACAACACCATCTAAAACTTTATAAATTGACTTGCCTATTTTCTTGCTAAAGTAGTCACTTAAACCCAATTGAGTTTTCCATTTTATTAAAGTCAAATCATTTATACCATATCTCATAACTACGTTTAATAATCTTTTTTCCATCAAACATATGCCCTCTGGCAAAGCAATTGCATCACATAACTGAATAAGCTTATCATAATCATTATAAATTGTACTTTTTATATAGTCCTTAATAAAAGTTAATTCAGCCTCAGTGCAATCAACTTGTCCGGCATACCCTCTAATATCTGGTAGTGTAAATGAATGCGTCAGGGCTATGCGAGCAGCATCATCATAGCCTTTGCTCATCAAGAAGTCATATCCACTTACAGAATGATGCATTTGCACGCGTCCTTCGTGTCTACCTATATCATGTAGTAATCCTAAGACATAGGCAATCTCCCCATCTAAATCAGGGCACTCTCTTGCAATAGATTTAGCTGCTTTTGCTACATTATATGAATGTGCTATCCATTCTCCAGGATTCTTTTCCTCAGCATATTTTATAAATTCAGTTGCTTGTTTTAAAGTAGGTACTTTCATTTATAAGCTCCTCCCAATAGTAAAATTAGTAGATATTTATACTTAAAACTATACCGTTACTTATTGTTTTTACACCTCTATAACTTAAATTCTCCTACCATTAAATCAAGTATTTCTGAAACAACCTTTAATTGCTCTGATGCTTGTGCTACATTTTCCATTTCCATAGCTTGCTCTTGGACACTAGAACTAACCTGCTCTGTGGCACTAGCTGATTCTTCTGAACCAGCAGAAATATCTTGTACAGCTTCTAAAACTATATTTTTATTTTCATTTACTGTTCTAATATTATTGTTAAGTTCATTTATTTGTATTACGGTATCCTTAATAGATGACTTAATATAGGTAAATGCATTTTCTGCTCCCTCCATAGCTTTATTGGCTTCAATGTTTATGTTTGTAGCATTATCCATATTAGCTTTAGTATCCCTTATTTCATTTTGAATTTCTTCTACTAACCCACTTATTTCATTAGTTGAATTAGCTGTTTGCTCAGCTAATTTTCTAACTTCATCAGCTACTACTGAAAATCCTTTTCCACTTTCTCCAGCCCTTGCAGCTTCTATAGCTGCATTTAGTGCAAGTAAATTAGTCTGTTCTGCTATAGCTTGTATAGTATTTATAATTTTCCCAATAAAGCTTGATTTATTAGAAAGAAGATTTATATTGGTTTCCAGTTCACCTATGGCTTCATCACTTTCCTTAAACTTATGCGCAAGTAATTCCATGGATTTTATGCCCTTACTATTTATATCATCTGTTTTATCCCAATATTCTTTAACTAAATTAGCACTGTGGACAGCATTATCAATTTCTAGTGCAAAACTTTCAAGCTTTTCAGTTGCAATCATTGCATTGCTAGCCTGCTGCGAAGTTCCCTCTGCCAAATTATCTACAGTTTGTGAAATTTCATTTATGGTTTGAGTGCTTTTATTTGTAGCCTTTGATAAATTATTAGAAGCCTCAATAACTTCTCCCGAACTCTCTTTAATGGCTGAACTTATTTGCCTTAGAGAGTTTCTTAGCTCTGTTACAGCTTTTGCCATGATGCCTATTTCATCCTTGTGTTTTAATAGTCTTTCGTTTTTTTCATCATAGGCTAAATCAAGTTTTGTAGTTTTTTTAACAATCTCTGAAATATCAAGTATGGGGTCAGATAGTTTTTTAGCTGTTAAATATGCTAGCCCAAAAGATATTATCAATGAAATTAAAATTACAATTCCAAAAGATATTATTAACACTCTCAAAGGTTTTCTAAATTCACTAACAGGAATAGCAAATCCTATTTTCCATTTAGTTGATGGAATACTCGTAATAGCAAAATATTTATTTTCTCCATCGTAATCCTTCAAAGTATTAACTTCAGTAATTTTGTCATTTTTATTAGCAACAATTTTGCTAAAGCTTCCATTCATAATTACACCTAAATTTTGAATTTTATTCTCAGTTGCTATAAAATCCTTATTACGATGAACAATAATATTATTTTCAGTATCTAAAAGAAAAGCATAACTATTATCAATAGGTTTTGCATTTCCAACTATATCTGCAAGATACGCTACACTTATATCTGATGCGGCTACTCCTACAACTTTTCCATCTTTTTTTATGCTTTTGGCAATAGTTATAACCATCTTCTTCGAGTCTTTATCAACATAGGGTGTGGTGTATATTACCTTGTCACTAGCTGAAGCTGCCTTGTACCAATCCGCTTGTGTACAATCGTAACCTTCTTCAGGAACCCATTCACTAGCAGATAATACTGCTTTATTTTTATATCCTATATATACATCTATACTATTTTCTAAATTTACTGCTTGTCTAGTTTTTAAATAATTTACTATTTGTTTGTTATTGTAATTACTATTAAATTCTATAGAACCTACAGTATCTGCCATCAAATTCCCTTGAAGTGCTAACCATCCATCAATTATACTTGAATACTTCTCACTAGTTACTATTAGATTCCTTGTAGCTTCCTTTAATATCAATTTATTAGAAATTAAATACCCTGTAAATGTAGAAAAGCAGAGTACACCTACAACTATTAAACATATAAATGTGGTAATCCTAGTTTTAATACTTTTCATTTTATAAGCCTCCCTATATACTGTCAATTCAATCAAATACGAATCTGAAACATAATATGTATATATTAACATATTATACGATTATTCGGAATATAATTTTGCATTTTCTTATATTGTATAATTTCTTATTAATTTTAAAAAACCAGTAGAATATTTAATCTACTGGTTTTCCTAATGTTATAAACTTCAATTATATGATTTTTAGGTCATTAATAACATTTATTACTTAGACATTAACTTACCTTTTGAAATGTTGCTAAACGGATTTTCCATTTAACATATTAAGCATATCTTGCTTTTCTTGCGTAAACCTATTGTATACACTTTGTCTTACCTGCGCCGAACTACTTCTAAAATAAACATCAACCTTTTTGCGTTCATTATACAAATCATTTATGATATTACCATCACTATTATTTAAATTCAATTTTGAGAACACAGATAAAGTTCCTCCTACACCATGCTGAACTACTGTAGAGAATAAACTTTCCTTTAATGCATCACTTTTTTTATTTATATCAAAACCATATTTTGACTTTAAAGCTTGTGCTGCTGTATTATAATAATCTCCTTTCACACAATTTTGCTGCAACTTTAGAAATTTGTCTTTATCAGACAAAGCAATACTAATCCATGCAGTATCGAAGTTTTTACCATAGCTGTTACCATCCTTAGCTTTTGCTCCTGCTAATTTCAAATAAATTTTATTATCTTTTTCACTCAATGAGTTTACAAAAGAATCTAAAGACCCTGTTTTAGAAGAAAACTGAAAGGCTCCATAAGACTTTCCACCATAATCTCCTGGTGTATTACTTATTGTCCCCGGATTACCATTAGATTCATATTTAGCAGATATATTACCTAAACCGCTGAATTTACTTTCTTCACCTTTGTTATCAGAATTTAATAATGACTGCGTGGCACCTCTCATAATTGAATTAAAATTACTCATAGTACCTAATGAATCATCTAAATTAAAAGAATCTTGCTTTGATAGTGCACTAGACATAACCTCTGCCATCATTGAATTACCAGAGCTACCCATTATTTGTATAAGCATTGTTTGAAAGGCTAATTCTTGCATTGCTTTTTCATCCTCAAAACTCTTTGTACTTTTATCAGAAATCTTATTATTATTTTTTATTTGCACTCCATATTGATTTAATAATGCATTGTTAATTATATTTGTAGATAATGCCATGACTATCACCCATTTTTTATAAATTATTTCCCTACATTATCTATATCGTATATACTAAAAGAAACTTTACATACTTTATTTTTTTAAAATCAAATGTATTACATAAGCAAGAATTGAGTAAACTACAAGAATAAGAAAACAAAAATTACACATAACATAATAAAATGGTCAATCTACCTTGTCTGAATTGGGATTTATTTGAAAATATTACTGATGCAAAATAAAAATTGTAGGCAGTGGGCTTATTTATATATTGCAGGTTTTTATGTAGAATTGTATAGGGTTATTAATATATAAGGTTATAGAGGGTGGGTAATATGAATAATGAAATTAATTACGTAGAAATTGGAAACCGAATAAGGCTGGAACGAGAAAGATTTGATATGACCAGAGAAAAATTAGCAGAGCTTTTAAACCTTTCCCCCTATTTCTTGGGACAAATTGAAAGAGGGGAAAGAAAAATGAGTGTTAGTACATTGATAAATATTTCAGAATGTTTACACATTTCAATTGACTATTTGTTTTTTGAACAGGCGCACATAAATACTAATAATAATGTATTGCATTCATTAATTAATAAATGTTCAGAAAAGGAAGTCAATATAATTGAAAGTCTTATAAAGTTATTATTACCACACCTTGCAAGGTAATAAGTATAAATAACCCTTTTTAAAGGCAAATACAGAGTATGCTAACTCCATTTATAGGCTGCTAGCATATTATGTATTTGCTTTTTTTAATATATAATAAATTATGGATAATACTATACACTAATTTTTTAGTATATATTAGGAGGCTGTTTATGGATGAAAACATAATGAGAATTTTAGCTGAAGATAAACTTAAAACCTGCATCGATACATTGAGAGACGTTTTAAATGAAATGTGCGCTACCCTTGATGAACATGACATGAGTATAGAGAAATTAATTGTCAGCAGAAAGCTGGATATGCTTATAGTTGAATATATGGTACTTAAAAAAAATAAATATACAGATGAAATAGAAGTTTTAACACATATGCCTTTTTCTATATAGTAATTATGCTTTTTTGTCTTAGTCCTTATTAAGTTTATATGATTTCAAAGTAAATTACTACATTTATGCGCTTTAAATCATTTTTTTATAAATGATTTAAATTATATTTATATGTGGTTTGTTTTAGTTTATAAATAAACTAATTTTACTTAGGTGTTTTTTACTTGCCATGTGGAATGCACTCTATGTCCAATCTTTTAAAATAGAACTAATCTTAATATTGAATAAAATTCTTGAGCATGTCCTACTTAATCTTAATTTCAAATTTAATTCATATTCTTCAAATTGGCATCCCATTTTTTGTTTAATTCTATTATGCAGAACATCATGAGTATAGTCCATATCATCATAAGGAATATTGTCTATAAGAAAAAAATCCAACTCTTCTCCAGCAACACCTTTAAGCTGAAAATGGCCAGCCATTTTATTAATCATGAACCATTTTTTTATATTTTCATACTCTTTTATCAATTTCTCTAAGGACATATTATATATAGCTTCTTCTAGAAATGGAATTTCTTGTAAATGATTTATGTTCATCACATTTTCTTCTATGTCTCTCACAAAATAAAACATTTTTTTCGCCTCCAAAAACTGTATCCATATTAATTTATATATGTTTTTTTCACAATTTCAAATTTCATAACTATTATAACAAATTCTCATTCTATTTTCTATTAATACTTAAACCCATTTGTTGCAAATATTGCTAGTATCCATTTGTTTTTACTCTTGCAAAGTGATATTATTATATATATATTGTATAAAGGAGGAATTAAAATGAACACGATGAAAGAATTTACTTTTGAACCTCGTTTTCTCAGTTTAGCTGTCATAAAAGACATAAATGTTGGAAACAAAATACTCAATGAGCTTATTTTAGATGATGAAAGTTGCTTAGGTCATAGACAGGTAGGCACTAGAAGTTATCACATCTTCTATTTTAAAAATGATCGTTTTGCAGTTTATTATCATAAAGGTGGTACAGACGCAATGTACTCCTCTAATTCACTAGATGTAGTTTTAGGTTATGTAAATAATTTAAAACCAGAAGATTTTGAATAACTAAATAAACTGAAGTAGGGTTGGAGATGATGTAATGGCAATAACAAATATTACAACACTAGCAGATACAAAGTATTTAAAACTTTATAATGCAGAGTATATCAATAAAAACGGCAAACCTAGAAATTGGACCATTGCTTCTAGAAAAGATTTAAATACCTTAAAAAACAATTATTTTAATGCAGCAGAAGACAATATTGATGCTGTTATAATAGTAGCTACATACGTAGATAAAGCTACTTATGTAGATAAAGCTACTCATGCCACTGAAGATAAATTAGTGGTTATAAAGCAATTTAGAATTCCTCTTAATGATTATGTTTATGAAATCCCTGCTGGCCTTATAGATCCAGGTGAGGACTTTGAAACTACAGTTAAGCGTGAACTAAAAGAAGAAACAGGACTTGATTTAATTCAAATTGATTATAATAAGACCAAATCTAAGGCATACATATCAACTGGTATGACAGATGAATCTGCAGCATTAGTTTATTGCACTTGCCTTGGCGAAATATCAAAAGCTTATTTAGAACCAGATGAGGATATTGAGATTATGCTATTATCAAAGCAAGAAGCTAAAAATCTGATTACTTCCAAGGAAAAAATAGATATTAAAGCACTTCTTGCCATACAAAACTTTATAGGTTAGATGTTATACCCTGGTTTTAAATTATTTATAACTTCACATTCCTAAATAATACTAAAAAGACTATCAGAATATTAATTTATTCTGATAGTCTTTTTTTCTTCTATTAAATCATTTTTTTATTACTAATTTTGGTAATATCTCTGTTTCAAAAAACTTTCTAGAAGTAGCTCCTGAAACACTATAAACTTCACCGTCATCTATTTTTACAGATACTCCCTTTGTACAATGGCCTAAGCAGAAAATTGCTTTTAGTTGTACCTTGTCTGCCAGGTTATATTCTTCAATAATTTGCTGAAAGTTATTAATAACATTGTAGGATCCTTTGATATGGCATGCACTACCTACACAAACACTTAAATCTATCACAAAAATCACTCCTTCCCTTTGTAATCTACATGTAACAGCTTGTGAACCTTACCTTTTAGAAGTCCTTGATACAATGACATCATTACTGGGTTTTCCTCTGAACGCTTTATGCTACTCATTCTGTCTGCTTCATATAGTCCAGCACCACGTTTTAATTTGCCCTCAGCTTTTGCAAATGGTTGTCCTGCGCCAGAAATACATCCACCTGGACATGCCATAACCTCAATGAAATCATAATGAGCAGCACCTGATTGGATTCTTTTTATAAGCTCATCAGCATTTTTAAGTCCACTTACTACTGCTATATTTATTACACGGTTATCCACAGTGATACTAGTTTCTTTAACTCCCGCCATACCACGTACGCCATTAAAAGCAAGAGCGCGTAATGTGGAAGTTGATTTATCATCTAAGACTCTACGTATTACAGCCTCAGTAACTCCACCTGTTACCCCAAATATAACTCCAGCTCCACTACTAACACCAAATGGCATATCAACTGCCTCAGGCTCTACCTCTGAGAATACAATTCCTGATTCTTTTATCATTTGGATAAGCTCTCGTGTAGTTATTACATAATCTACACTGGAAACTCCATTCTCTGTAAACTCATCTCTTTTTGCTTCGGATTTTTTTGCTGTACAAGGCATAATTGCCACAGATACAACTCTTTTATTAGAATGTTTGTAGTGTTCCTTTAGTACTGAAGAAAACATTTGCATAGGTGAACGACAGGTAGAAACATTCTTCATTAAACTTGGATAAGTATTTTCTACATAACTTACCCAAGCAGGGCAGCAAGATGTAAATAGTGGTAATTTCTCATTTTTTTCAAGTCTTGAAAGAAACTCTGTGGTTTCCTCGAGTACTGTAAGATCCGCTCCTGTGGAAGTATCAAACACTTCATCAAAGCCCATTTTCCTAAGAGAACTTACTATTTTACCCATTACATTTTCGCCATCTTTTTGTCCCAGTTCCTGGCTAATTCCCACTCGTACTGCAGGAGCAATCTGAACTACAACCTTTGTATCCTTATCACTAATGTCTTCCCAAAGTCTCGCTGTATCATTTTTCACTACAATGGCCCCTGTAGGACAGACCGCCGCACACTGGCCGCAGCCAACACAATTGGAATCTGCTATAGGCTCATCAAAAGCAGTAGTTACAGTCATTTTCGAACCTCTTTTAACAAAATCAATAGCTCCGATATTTTGTACTTCTTCACAAACTCTAACACAATCACCACATAAGATACACTTACTTTTATCCCGTACAATACATGCAGATGAATTGTCTATTTGTCTTTCTTCAGAAGTATTATTAAATCTTACTTGCTTAATTCCAAAGCGTTGTGATAAATCTTGAAGCTTACAATGACCATTTTTTTCACAGGTAGTACAATCTCTACAATGATTTGAAAGTAATAGTTCAAGATTCATTTTTCTATATTTTCTAAGTCTTGGAGTATTAGTGTGTATTTCCATACCCGCTCTTGGAGGAGTAGAGCATGATGCTTCCATATCTCCCCATTTGTTTTCTACCATACACATACGGCAAGCACCATAGACTGAAAGCTCAGAATAATAACAAAAAGTGGGTAAATCTATACCAGCTTTTCTAACTAATTCAAGAATATTTTTTTCTCCATTTATCTCTACAGGTATATCATCTATAATCATAAACTCTCCATTCATTGTCTTAATCCTCCTTTATAGCTTTAAATGAACAGGCTTCAATACAAGCACCACACTTAATACACTTATTTTGATCAATTTTAAAAGGCTCTTTTATCTTGCCTGAAATTGCGTTAACTGGGCAAATTCTTGCACACTTTGAGCAACCTTTGCAAAGTTCAGCCTCAATAAATATTGTTTTAAGCTTAACACAGGTTTTTGAAGGACATTTCTTTTGAATTATATGCATTTCATACTCCTCACGGAAATTTTTAATAGTACTAACAACTGGTAATGCAGCTGTTTTTCCAAGGCCACATAGCGCTGTTGCTGTTATAGTATCCGCAAGTTCTAGTAACAAGTCTATATCGGAGAGCACTCCCTTACCTGAGACGATTCTTTCAAGAATTTCTAGCATTCTTTTAGTACCCTCACGACAGGGAACACACTTACCACAAGATTCATTTTGTGTAAAATTCATAAAAAACTTTGCAACCTCAACCATACAGGTATCTTCATCCATAACCACAAGACCACCTGAGCCTATCATTGCTCCTACTTTTTTTAACGAATCAAAATCTAGTGGCAAATCAAGATTTGTGCTAATAAGACAGCCACCAGATGGACCTCCTATTTGTACCGCCTTAAACTTTTTGCCATTTTTGATTCCTCCACCTATATCGAATATTATTTCTCTTAAAGTTGTACCCATTGGTACCTCAATAAGTCCCGTGTTTTCAATATTACCTGTTAATGCAAAGGCTTTTGTTCCTGGACTTTTCTCCGTTCCAATAGTTTTATACCACTGAGCCCCTCTAGTAATTATAGAAGGCACATTAGCAAAGGTTTCAACATTATTAAGTACTGTTGGCTTGCCAAAAAGTCCTTGTTCAACTGTTCTTGGTGGTTTTACTCTTGGCATACCTCTTTTGCCTTCAATCGAAGCTGTAAGAGCACTTCCCTCACCACATACAAAGGCACCTGCTCCTCTGTTGATTTTAATATCAAAGCTAAAGCTTGTTCCAAGAATATTATCACCTAAAATTCCATAATTTCTCGCCTGGCTAATAGCATTTTTAAGCCTATTTACAGCCAGAGGATACTCGGCTCTCACATATATATATCCTTCCTGCGCACCACAGGCAACTGCTGCAATAATCATTCCTTCAAGTACTCTATGAGGGTCTCCCTCCATTACACTTCTGTCCATGAATGCCCCTGGATCACCTTCGTCACCATTGCACACAATATATTTTGTAGGTTCCTTTTGAAGTTTTACCTGAGACCACTTACGCCCTGCAGGAAAACCACCGCCTCCACGCCCTCTTAAATTTGACTCTTCGATTTGTTTAATAATATCCTCAGAATTCATATCGAATAATGCTTTTTCCACTGCGCTATATCCACCTAGTGCAAAATATTCTTCTATGGAAGTAGCATCAATATGTCCACAATGTTCAAGAGCAATTCTAGTTTGTTTTTTATAAAAAGGTATTTCCTCTTGTTTTTTATGTATTTTTCCGTCTTTCGTATATGCAAGCCTCTCCACACATTCATTATTAAGTATAGTTTTTTCTATGATATCCGCGCAATCTTCAGGTTTTACTTTTATATATAAATATCCCCAAGGCTCAATTCTTACAAGAGGACCCATTTCGCAAAATCCATGACATCCACTTTTTTTGATCCCAACTGATTCATCATGTGGTTCTTTTTCAAGACTTATTGCACAATTTACTCCCTTCTCTTCCATTAGCCTAACAAGTTCATCATAAATCTCCAAGGCACCACCTGCAATGCATCCAGTACCAGCACATATAAGGATTTTTTTCTTTTGCATATCAAGACTATCTTTATACTCATTTCTAATATCAATTAAATCATTTCTGTTAAGAAGCATATTATTTCTCCTCCTTAAGTGTGTTTAAAAGCAATTTTGCTTTTTCTGGAGTCATAGCACCATGTACCTTTTCATTAACTGTTATAACCGGTGCAAGCCCACAGGCACCTAGACATGATACTGTTTCTACAGTAAACACTAAATCATCCGTTGTAATCTTAGACTCGGAAAGCCCTAATTCATCCCTTAGCTTATTTAATATAGGAATGGACTTCCTTACATGACAGGCTGTCCCGTCACATATTTTTATAACATACTTACCTTTAGGTTCTAAAGAAAAATTGTCATAAAAAGTTGCTACACTATATATTTTAGCTCTGCTCATTCCAAGTTTTTCTGACAGATATGCAAATATTTCCTTAGGTAAATACCTATAGATTTCTTGCGTATCCTGTAATATTGCAATAATATTGCAGGATTTAAATTCATGATTGGTTAATATGCTATCCAACTTACTATAATCAAAGGTTTTATTCATTATAATTCCCCCTGTAAATATTGTTAATTTATTCCGATAATTATATATTATAATAATCTTTGGAATATTGCAATAATAAAATTCACACTTATGTAACTTTTGAATAAAAACTTGTAGGAAGTTGTACCACCCAGGTTGCAAGTGACATAAAAAAACCAGCAGAATATTATTCTACTGGTTTTTTTTATTTTAATCACTTTCTGGTTTTATTACCTCTTTAACAATTATATTTTCTATAGGCTTTGATACTATTGAATTTTTTTCACTTGCCATATTTGCTAGCACCATACTCATTATTCCTTCCATTGCGTTAGGTGTTTTTCCATCAGTACCACCCATTATTACAGTTTGTGGTACAAGTGGAGACTTGCTTATCTTTAATGCCTCTGCAAATGCTATCATGACACTTTGTTGTACTTGTAACTCTGGGCCACCATATGCATCAACTAAAGCCCTTGCTGCTGCTCCCTTTGCAATACCTACCTTTGTTTCTTGCTCAGCTGTAGCATCTGCAACTGCTTTAATATTAAGCGCTGTTGCATTACCTACTTTTTCAAGTTTGAATGCTTCTGCACTTGCTTGTAATTCTACTTGCTTAGCATTTGCCGTAGCTGTTAATTCTATAGTTTTCGCTTGTGCTGCAGCTTGCGCTTCTCTAGTGTATCTTTCAGCATCCGCTTCTTGAGTTCTCTTATACTTGTCTGCTTCAGCAAGTTTCTGAGTTTTGAAGGCTAACTGTTCTGCAAGTCTTAATTCTGATTTACCTTTATTATCAGCTACCTCTATATCAATACTTGATTGAGTAAGTGCTGATTGCGCCATTGCTTTTGCTTGGGCTTCATTTAATTCTCTTTGCTTTTCAGCAGATTTTTGCTTAGCTTCATTAGTCTTAATCTCTTCCATAGCCACTTGCCTATCTCTAAGCTGAGCAAGAATTTTATCAATTCTTGTATCACTAGATGAAGCAGCTGGTGTTCCAATTAGTACTTCTTGTAGCTCCAAATCATAAAGTTTAAACTTCTCTTTCATTTCATCTGCCGCTTGTTGTTGAATCTGACTTCTGTCTTGAACTAGTTCAATAAGAGTTTTCGTTTGCCCAATATTCTTAAAGTAACCAGCTATCATTGGGTCAAGGGATTGCTCAATTAGCATTTTAATATCCCCAAACCTTTGTATAACTGATGAAGCTTTTCTATAATCAATATTAAATACTACTGTTAAAGGTAGATTTGGCTCAAAGGCATCTTTAGTTATTAAACTAATTTCTTTTAAATTGTCATCTAACTTGTGTACCCCACTTTGACCAGTAATCCATTTTAATATTACATTAGTAGTAGGAACTGGCATAACTTTACCAGCATAAGTATTAAATGCATACTTTCCTGGCATCATGGAATCTCTCCAAATACCCTTTTTACCTTGTTCTACAAGTTCTCCATGAGAGTACCCTGTACCTGAAACATCTTCACCTTTATCACCAAAATAACTTACTACAACTCCTACATAACCGATATCTATTATACTTTTAGGTACTATATCCACACTTGCAAACATTCTATTAATGAAGTAAACTCCATCCGTAAGTACTTGCATCTGCTTACCTTTTCTACCATTTGCAGCTAAGAATTTTTCTGGTTCTTGAAAATTATTATGATAGAACTCATTATTTATACCATCACCAACAATAGGTGCTATAATCGCTCCATTGTCAGGTGTTGGTCCCTCGTTAATAGTTACAATACCTATAGTATCGCGACTACCTGAATTGCTACCTATTTTGTTATAAGCAACTGGCATTTCACTACCATCGTCCTGCTGGGTAATTTGCTCAGAGGCCTTTGAACTTGATATAAGTACAGGACTAAATCCAGCTACTCTAGATAAATCACTTCGCATTGTTTCTATTTGTGCTGTCTCATCCTTTGAAGTAAATATTGAATGTACCTTGTCTTTCGTGATTATAATAAATTGTGCTAAGTTAAATGCATACGTACCCTCACGAAGAATCTGTCTCTGTGGTCCCTTTTGCCCATCATTGTCTAAAAATGCTACAACATCTTGGAATGATTTACATTCTGGTATGACCTTACCTAGTGTTTGACCATCTCCTAAGCTTTCTCCTGACCTTGAAAATACATAAGCTATTTGACCTTGTGGTATAGTTACCAGTCTTACCTTTTTAACCTTGTACTTAAATGGCGTTTTAAAGTGAACACCAGCCCTTAGTACTTCTGGTTGATAACCCGCTTCTCCTTTAAGTGCTATTAACCCGTCTGAAGGCACTGAACCACTCATACTCCACCACTTCTCCACAATACCTACTTCATCCGTTCCTATGCTTGTAAACCCTATGCCATAAGCAATTAAGAATATTGATACTAACACTATGCCTGGTATAATTAAAAATGTGTACGAATCCATGATTTTTTCTCCCCCTTACAATTTATGTTTTGTTTTATAAATACTGTCACGAATTGATTATATCACAAATATTGCACTATTATAACTCATATGCATTTATATTTAGTTCAGAAATCTTATTATAATTTATTGACTGCCTTTAGGTCAGCTTTAATTTCACTTCCATTTTCTATAACAATAATATCATCACCATTATCAATATATGAGTTACATCTTATGATAACATCACTTCCTATAATGGCTTTATCTATAACAAGTAAGCCAATATATAATGGACTATCTAGGTTAGGTATCATGATTGTCCACAAAAGTCAGCTCCTATTATTATCTTTTTAAATAAAAGCAATTAGCAGTATTGTAAACTTCCTTGTGAAAAGCTTCTTTATTAAACTAAAACTATTTAATGCACATTATAAATTTATTATTATGCTATATACGTAAAAACAAGTTGTAGCATGCTCTCAGCACATATTATACATTTATGAAGTTTTATGTCAATATGCTCTAAGCACATATTAATAGTTGTCTAATTGCTTATTTAGAAGAGTTACCACCAGCGGTCAGATAAAGTATCAGCGGACAAACTTGAAACTCTATTTAATAAAAATTAAAAAAATAACAGATACCTCAAATAATTGAGATATCTGTATTTATGATGGTGCTACATCAGGGATTCGAACCCTGGGCACCCTGATTAAGAGTCAGGTACTCTAGCCAACTGAGCTAATGAAGCATGTTAATCAACTTCTTTAGTATATACCACTTTTCCGTATTTGTAAATACCTATAGAAATTAGGAATAGATACCCACTTATCTATTAGCTTAACTTATGTTTCATATAGAGTAAACCAGGCCTTCAATAATTTTAATTACCCATTTACAAAAATCCAGCAAAATTATTTAATTCTGCTGGATTTATTGTTATTTTATGTAATTTACTGTGTTTTCTTTCCTTTTTGGTGCATTAGTTACCTGAATTTTTTTATATCCCAGGCACAATGCATGTATTTGTCTAAAACCCTCTGGTATTTCAAGTTCCTTAACCCATTCTGCGCCTTCTTCACTATTTAGTAAATGTGCAATAAGGCCAATCCAACAGCCACCAATTTCTAAGGATTCTGCTGCTATAAACATGTTTTCTGTTGCTGCTGCACAATCAACTGAAGCGGCCGCATTGTTTTTGTCTCCAGATACCAATACAACTGTTGGTGCATTGTAAAACACATGGAATTTTTCATTATCAGCAAACCTTCTAATATATTCATTATCCGATTTACTTGCAATATCTTTAAAAGCGTCATTTAATCTGTCTATAATATCTTTTCTTTGTATTACTGTAAAATGCCATGGTTGCTTATTTGTAGCACTTGGTGAATAAATGCCTGCCTCTACTATATCTTGCACATCTGTATCATTAAGCTGCTCTGGTAAAAAAGCCCTAGTACTTCTTCTATTTCTTATATTTTTTAAAGTTTCATTCATATTAAACTCCTCCGTCTTCTTATTTTTGAATATCTATGATTATACTACTATATTGCTTTAATGTAAGTACGCACTTTTAAAACTCATAGTCACCAATATAATACTAAGCTTATAATATATATATTATAATGTAGTAATTTCAACCTATTTAAAAAGCTATAGTTAATTATTTAAAAATATAGTGAGAACTTTGTTTTGCTAAGAAATCAAAATATATAATAAAATAGGTATGACTTATATATAATAATACTTATATAATAGATGAAAATAGTGGTAGAGATTTTCATCTATTATTAATGATAATTTTTATGCTTATAATAAAAACAGATAAAACACTAATATCCCCCCATTACCACAAAATATAAGGTATAATTAAAGTTATTAAATTAAAACATAAGAGGCAAAACAACTAATAATTGTTTTGTGCCCCAGCGAACTACAGGAGGCAAAACAATTAATAATTGTTTTGTACCTCAGAGAACTACAGGAGGGAAAACAAATGATAGAAATAAATGATACAGTTACAGCTCTCTTAGAGAGTCTAAAAACCGCAGATGATAAACAGAGATCTGCAATAGTAAATAAACTTTCCTTAGATTATAATAATGCAATTCCAATGTTATGGTCAAAAATAATAACTGAAGAGGACCCAAGGGCAATTCTTTCTGTTATGAGGGATATTTTAAAAAAAGAAAAACCAAAGGGCATGTTCAAAAGAACCATTGGTAATTCCAAAGAAAAACTTAGCGATCTTCTTTCACATTCAGATCCGAAAGTTAGAAAGAATGTATGTGGTGTTATTGGAGAACTAGGAGATCCTGCATATTTAGAAGCACTATATAATGCCTATAACTCCGAGGATAAACTATTTGTAAGATATTCTTATGTACTTGCCATAGGAAACTGCGGTAGCATTCTTGATGCAGAAAAATTAAAAAAAATGTTTGAAGATGTAGTAATGAATGAAAAAGCTTGCAGAGAGGATAACTCACTAATAACAACTAATAAACATATTAATGAGGAAAAACTTGCACTTACAAGGGCCATAGATAAATTATCCCCTCCTGTACGCCATGAATTTAAAGGATTTAAAGAATTTGAAAATGCAGTACCTATGATACTCACAGTTATGAATTATCAGTATCAAAATACTTTAAAGGAACTTGAAGAAAAATCTATAGACGGTAGACTTGTAGATGATGGTATTCTTATTTATGAGAATGATATAGATCAGGTTTACACCTGCAGAACCTTTTATGAACTTTTATTTCCACTAGATGAGTGTGAAGAGCTGCAATTTGATTATAAGGTAATAGCGGCTGCAATTATAGATGCAAATGTTGTTGATTTCTTAAATCAGTGTCATGAATGTGATTCTAATTCTCCTTTTTGGTACAGAGTTGAATTTAAAACTATGGATGCCAGTCGCGAACGTTCAGAGTTTGTAAAAAACTTATCAAGAGAACTAGATGAAATTTCCTGTGGAGGTTTAAAAAATAGCCCCTCCTCCTATGAAGTCGAAATTCGAATAGTTGAAAGAAATAATCTCTGCAGTGTATTTATAAAACTATATTCCTTTGCAGATAATAGATTTGACTATAGAAAAAATGAAATAGCTACCTCTATAAATCCAGTAACTGCAGCTATTGTAGTGAAATCTTTAGAAAAATGGTTAAAACCTAGTGCGAGAGTTATAGACCCTTTTTGTGGCACTGGCACAATGCTTATTGAAAGAGCTAAACTCGCTGAGGTAGAATCTTTAACAGGCGTGGATATATATAGAACAGCTATTTCAGCTGCAACAGTAAATTCTAAATTAGCTAATGTGAATATAGATTTAATAGATGAAGATATATTAGATTTTTCTACTACCTACCTTTTTGATGAGCTTATAACAAATATGCCTTTTGACAATAAGTCCGCCACCCATAACAAATATGCGGAGCTTTATAGTGAATTTGTAAAAAAAATTCCTAGCCTTGTAGTCTCAGGTGGAATGGCCTTCGTTTATACAATAGAAAAACAATTATTTAGGGAAGTTCTAGTAGATAATGAAGAGCTTGAACTTCTTCAAGAGATAAAAATTGAAAGTGGTAGACTTACGCCACATATATTCGTATTAAAAGTCAAATAAATAACAGTTCAAAAAAAACATAAAAGAAATAGGTCACCTAGCTATTAGGTGACCTATTTCTTTTATAAATTTATTCAAACCACCAGGCATCTTTTGGTGTCACTGGTGAATGTCTTTTATGTTCAGACCTTGTATACAAATCCACTATTTCATTCTCGTATTGTTCTGAAATGTCATCTCCCCTTAAATACATGCAAACCTGGTGATTTATTTCTGTTACTTCTTTTTGATTGGCTTCATTATCCCAGGTACCAGTGGTAGACATTTTATCAATTATAGATTGAGGCGCACCAAATATTTTCGCCATTTCGTAAATTATGCCTTTTGACAATCCAGCAATTGGTTGTATATCTGATGCATCGTCACCATATTTAGTTACCATTCCGAGGGTTAGCTCAGATACATTTGTTGCTCCAGCAACTAAAACATCATATACTTCAGCTACTCTATATACTACAGTCATTCTTATTCTAGCTTTTGTATTTCCTATATCTACCTTCGAAGGTGGTAAATCACGAAGTAGCTCAATAGATTCAATTACAGGACCCATTATATCGTAAGTTTTAAATACATCTGGTTTTATAATATTTTTTGCAAGTTGTACATCAGCCATATCTGGTTTAATCCCAAAAGGAAGAGATAAATTTATTAAATATAGTCCTGCTTTTTTAATAAGCATACTTGTAACAAAGGTATCTACCCCCCCTGAAAGATGACAAACATAACCCTTTTTGCCAGTATGCTTTGCATAGTTTTTTAAGAAAGTGCAAGCTTCTTCTATCATTCTAATTGCATACTTCTGATCTGATTCATTTTCAAGAGGACAGGGTATACCAATTTCATTCATTATTTGTTGTTGTTTAATTTTGTTCATATCGTGCCTCCTTAAATTTGTTTGTAAGTATATTGTAACACACAATATGCTATTTCTCCCATAAATTTAACATAGGTCACTGACTAAATTTTGAAATTGCTCCCGTTGGGCATTTATGTAAGCAAGTTGATTCACTACACTCTGAAACACAAATCTTACTATCTACTATAGCTATATTATTCTCAATTTTTATTGCACCATGTTGACAATTCTTAACACAAATTCCACACCCAATACAGCCTACGCTGCAGACTTTACGTACTATAGCACCTTTGTCTTTTGAATTACAATTCACAGCTATAGGAACTCCAATGGGAACCAATTCAATAACTTTTTTCGGGCAAACTATTTCACATTTTCCACAACCTGTACATTTTTTACTGTTAATAATTGGTAGTCCATCTTCACTCATTGTCATTGCATCAAATGGACAACTTCTAACACAGGTTCCAAAACCAAGGCAACCATATTGACATCCCTTATGTCCTCCCTGTAGTAGCGTTGCAGCAACACACTCTTGTACGCCCTCGTATTTATAAGCTTTAATAGCTTTATCTTGATTACCAGCACATTTTACAAAAGCCACTCTTGGTTCCATTTCTAATGCTGCTTTACCAGTTAATTCCCCTACCATTTTTGCAACAGCCGATTTACCTGGAATGCAAAGATTTGGCTGCACATCTGGATTTATAACCACAGCTTCTGCATAGGCCATACAACCAGCATATCCACAGGCTCCGCATTGACCTTTTGGTAATATATCTTCAACAATATGAATCAAGGGATTTACCTCAATGGCGAATTTTTTATTGGCAACCGCCAAAATCAAACCAAACACTAGTCCAACTGATGTCATTACAACTAAAACCGCAATTGCAATACTCATATTACTCATATTAATTTCTCAGCTCCTTTCTATACTGGTATCATACCAGAAAACCCCAGGAAGGCTAAAGCGAGCATTCCAGCTAAAATAAATGCAATACCGAGCCCCTCTAGTGGTTTAGGTACATCTGCTAATCTTAATTTTTCTCTTAAACTTGCCATGAGGATAATTGCCAACGCAAATCCTAATCCAGAACCAATGGCAGAAACCGCACTTTTAATAAATGAAAAATTAGACTCTGCATTTAATAGTGGAACCCCAAGCACAACACAATTTGTAGCAATTAGTAATAAATAAATACCCCACATATTATATAGTGTAGGAGCGTATTTTTTAATAATCATCTCTAAAAGCTGAACAAAGCTAGCAATCAAAAGTACAAATACCGCTGTTGTTAAAAATGTTAAATGAAGTGGAGCTAGCACAAAATGGAATACCGCCCATGCCAGCATTGAACTAAGAGTCATAACAGAAGTTACAGCCATGCCCATACCAATAGAGGCATTTAAACTATTAGAAACTCCGAAGAAAATACAAAGTCCTAGAAACCTTGTTAAAACGAAGTTATTTACAACTACCGCAGAGACAAACAGAGTTAAATATTCACCCATTATACTTCACCTCTCTCAAGTTTAACTTTTTCAAGATGCTGAGTCAGCATCTTGAAACCAGCCACCATATAACCAATTAATATAAATGCACCTGGTGGTAAAATCATTATAAGTGCAGGGTTATACCAAGAACCAAGCACTTGTATGCCAAATATAGCTCCTGTACCTAAAAGTTCACGAATTATTCCAATAGATAAGAGTGCAAGTGCAAAACCACACCCCATTCCCAGTCCATCGAAAAATGATGGTAGCACTGAATTTTTCGAAGCAAAAACCTCTGCTCTAGCTAAAATAATTGCAAAAACAACAATCAATGCTAAATATATACCTAATGCCTTATAGAGCAGTGGCGCATATGCCTGTAATACCAGCTGTACTACTGTAACAATTGTTGCTACAGATGTAATATACACCGGTACACGAACCTTAGGATTTACTACTTTTCTAGAAATAGATACAATAGTATTATTTACAGTAATAACAAACATTACTGCAAGACCCATAGTTAATGAATTTATGGAGTTACTGGTTACCGCGAGTGCTGGGCAAAGACTAAGTGCAAGAACAAAAATCGGATTTTCTTCAATAATCCCTTTTTTGAATATATTCCATAACTCTCTCATATTATTTTCCCCCTACAAGCTGTGTAACTTGTTGCACAGCTTCTTTGATACCTTTGGTTACAGCTTTTGAAGAAATGGTAGCTCCAGTCATAGCTTGAATATTATTTTCTTTTGATTTATCCTTTACCACTTCTAAATCCTCACTTTTTTTACCCTTAAATTCACTTCTAAAAGCGTCTTTACCTGCATTATCTCCAAGCCCTGGTGTCTCATTACTGGATAATATAGCAAAGTCAATAATTTTACCTTGAGGTGTAACGGACACAAGCATTTTTATAGCTCCACCATATCCTTTACTCTCTGCTGGAACTACATAAGCAATTACTTTCCCATTCTTTTCTGCAGTAAACCAATCTTTTTTTCCATTCAAGGGCTTAAAAGTTTCTGCATCTTTAACCAACGCTTTCATTGCATCATTCTTCATAGTAATCGCATTTTTTGCTGCAACTGGTGCTGTTATAAAATAGGTTCCAGCAATAATCGCACCTGATATGAAACAAGCAACTGTTAAATTTATAGCAATTTGAAAAATACTATATTCTTTATTATGCAAAACCTTATGTTCAACATTATTCTCATCCGACATTTTTCACTACCTCCTTGCTCCAAATTTAACTGGCCTTACTAATCGATCAATAAGCGGCGTAACTGCATTCATTAATAAAATAGAGTAACAAACCCCTTCTGGATATCCACCTTTAAGCCTAATTAAGACAGTAAGCGCACCAGCTCCTATAGCAAAAATCACCTGTCCTTTTTTTGTAATTGGAATGGTAACCATATCTGTTGCCATAAAGAATGCTCCAATAATCAAGCCTCCAGCCATCATATGGAAAACCGGATCTCCAGTAAATAGACCTACTGGTCCAAATACCCAAGTTAAAATACCTACTGTTCCAATCATAAATACAGGAACATGCCAATTTACATACCCTTTATAAATTAAATAGATGCCTCCAAGAAGTAATAAAACCGTAGAGGTTTCACCAATACTCCCATTCCGAGTACCAATGAACATTGCCTTATACATTTGAGGTACGCTTCCAAATGTATCGATAAGCTTTCCATATCCTTGTTGTTTTAAAATATTTAAAGGTGTTGCAGTAGTTACTACATCTACACTTGTACTAAGTTTTGACCAGGTTGTCATTGCCACAGGCCATGACACCATAATAGCAGCCCTACCAATATGAGCTGGGTTAAAAATATTATACCCAAGTCCTCCCATAGAATGCTTTGCTATAACTATAGCAATAAATGAACCAACTATCGCCATATACGGTGGAATGGTAGGCGGTAAACACATTGCAAGCAATAGTCCTGTTAAAAAAGCACTTCCATCAGAAATAGTTATTGGCTTTTTTCTAAGTTTTTGTACTAGATACTCTAGTCCTACTGCTGATAAACTTCCCACAAGCAATGTAATTAGTGCAGGAATCCCAAAATTATAAATTGCAAAAAGCGCAGCTGGCGCTAGAGCCAAATTCACAGTCCACATTATTTTAGAAATAGATTCTTTTCCACGTATATGTGGAGATGTTGAAATTGTAAAGAGATTATCTTCTAATTTTACTTCACTATTCATATAAATTGCACCCCTATTTTTTTGCTGCATACGCTGCATTTAATTTTGCAGTCTGCGCTGCATTTTGCATCTTACAATATCTAATGTATTGTACGATATTTCGTTTAGCAGGGCATACATAAACACAGCTCCCACATTCCGCACAGTCTAAAAGATTTTGTTCTTCCTTTGCTTCTTGATAAAGGTTTTTCTGCCCCAAAATACTGAGCATACCTGGATTAAGTCCACAAGGACAAACACTTACACATTTTCCACAACGAATGCAAGGCGATTCCGTGCCGTTATTCACATCTTTTTTAGTTAAACCTAAAATTCCAGAAACTCCTTTAATAATAGAAACCTTTAAATTTGATTGAGCAAATCCCATCATAGGACCACCCATAATAACCTTAGCTGGCTTTTCTATAAATCCACCACAATTATCAATAGCCTCTTCGAATGTTGTTCCAATTCTAAGCAAAAGATTTTTAGGTTCTTTTACAGCACTTCCACTTATAGTTGTTACTCTTTGGATAAGTGGAATTCCTCTTACCACTGCATCATAAATTGCAATAATCGTGCCTACATTTTGAACTACTACCCCTACATCCATTGGCAAATTACCAGAAGGAACCTCGCGGTCTGCCAGCACTTTAATAAGCATTTTTTCCGAACCTTGTGGATATTTAGTTGGGATTTCCTTCACCTGCACTGCAGTTCCTTCAAATGCTCTTTTCATTGCAATTACTGCATCAGGTTTATTATCTTCAATTCCCACATATGCTTTTTGAACCCCAAGAACCTTCATCACTATTTTTACACCAGTGCAAATTTGCTGCGAATATTCTAGCATCATTCTATGATCTGCTGTTAAATAAGGCTCACATTCTGCTGCATTCAAAATAAAAGTATCAATTTTCTTTTCTTTTGGTGGGGATAATTTTACATGAGTAGGAAAAGTGGCGCCTCCCATTCCGACGATACCTGCATCTTTAATGATATTTCCTATTTCATTGCCATTTAACTTCTCCCAATCTCTTTCACAGGGAATTCCTTCTACCCACTCGTCTTTGCCATCATTTTCAATTACAATAGAAAGACACTTACCAAATACTACATGAGGGTATTCTGCCACATCTTTAACCATTCCTGATATTGATGCATGGACAGGACTAGAAACAAAAGCATCACTACTTGCTATAACTTGTCCCTTCTTTACAAATTCGCCTTTAGCTACAATTGGTAAGCAAGGAGCCCCTATATGCTGCCTCACCGGAATAATAACCACACTTGGAAGTGCTGCTATTTCTATAAGCTTATCGGCGGTATAACTTTTATTACCATTTGGATGTATTCCTCCACGAAAACTTTTTATCAATTTTTTACACCTCTTTTAACATATTTAAAATATATTTAGTTATATATACATACTAACTCTAAAAAAAATTAAGATAAGCTCCGAGTAATAACAGGTTGCATTTTCTTATTATTATGAGCAAATTTGTCGAAAATTTTTATATTTAATATTGACAATATAAATGTTAGTGTTCCGCCTACAATTTGAAAACCTCTCACAGAATAACCAAATTTCATTGCTATTGCCTGTCCAGCAATAACACCTAATAAAATAGCAATAAGAGGTACTATATATACAACAAAAGCCGCCATTAGCATATTTGTCTCTTTCATTTCAAAGGCAACTCTTTGTCCAGCTTTGGCTCCAATTAGGTTTTGAGCTTCTATGATAAGTGCACTATCACCCGGGCATGCACCACAATTTTTACATTCACCATGCCTACCTACTTTGACTTTAGCCATATTGCCTTCCAATATTTCAATTATAATTCCTTCTTCTTCTTTTACCACAGATACATTTACCCCCTATTACTGCAATATTAATTATGTTTATAATGCTACTCAATTCTCGTGCCTACCTTCTGTCGAATTATGCATTTGTTGAACTTCCATTACTTAAGATAGTTTTAAATGGAATGAAAGTCAATAATAATTATATTTTTAACATATACTTCTATAATGTTATAAATATTTGAAACAAAAAAATATGTCTTTGAAAATGTATACAGCATATTTTATATTTATATTTTCTATTCAACTTACTAATGTTTTCAACAGTATTTGAAAATATTAATCTATTAATACTTTTATGCGTTAGTGCATTCTGTAGTATTCCTTTTTATCAGTACTATAACAGTTTGTACCAAAAACAAAAAAAATATTTCATGTTTTTTAAATATTATTGATATAATTGTTAAAATAATAACTATTCGACAACTGCCTATGTTTATGGTGTTAAGCTTGTGTTTTAGCCATGTAAAGGCTATCGGTTATCATGTAATCCACCCTTAAAAACCTCATTTAAATATGTAATATGAAATCAAAAAAAAATCCAATAGAATATCATTCTACTGGATTTTTTTGTTTATAGTTTTATATCATCAACACTATCAAGCCAAATTTTAATATCATTTATAACTGATTTAATACAACCATCATCAAATGGTGACTTTAAATTAGCAAGTTCTACTAATCCTAAAAATGATTTGCTGCCACCAGCCGCGCAAAGGTTCATATAATCTGCCATAGCATTTTCTCTATTATCATTAGCTTTTTTAAAGAATTGAAATGCACAAACTTGAGCTAGTGTATAATCTATATAATAGAAAGGTGAACCAAAAATATGTCCTTGTTGATACCAGAAGCCCCCTCTTTCTAAATAATCATTTCCAGCGTAATCTCTATGTGGTAAATATTTCTTTTCAATTTCTCTCCAAGCTAATTTTCTTTCAGTTGGCGATGCTTCAGGATTATTATAAACAAAGTGTTGGAACTCATCAACAGTTACTCCATAAGGTAAGAATAGGAGAGCTTCACTTAAATGATTAAATTTATATTTTAATTCTTCTTCTTCAAAAAACAAATTCATCCATGGCCAAGTTAAGAACTCCATGCTCATAGAGTGAATTTCAGCAGCTTCATTAGTTGGAAAATTATACTCAGGCACTGCATAATTTCTACTGCAATAAGCTTGGAAAGCGTGTCCTGCTTCATGGGTTAACACATCTACATCACCAGACGTACCATTGAAGTTTGAGAATATAAATGGTGATTTGTACTTCCCTATAAATGTACAATAACCACCGCCAGCTTTACCTTTTTTACTCTCGAGATTCATAAGCTCATTATTAATCATGAAATTAAAAAATTCTCCAGTTTCCTTAGACAATTCTTCATACATTTTTTTACCATTGTTAACTATCCACCCAGGATTACCGTGTGGTTTTGCATTTCCACTTTTAAAACTTATTCCCTCATCATAATAATATAAATGAGCAAGGTCTAGACGTTTACATTGTCTTTCTCTTAATTTAGTAGCCATAGGAACAATAACTTCTTCAACTTGTTTTCTGTAATTTGCAACCATTTCAGCATTATAATCTGAACGAAGCATGCGATCGTATCCAAGTTGTACGAAATTTTCATATCCTAATTTTTTAGCAATTTTAGTTCTTACTTTTACTAGACCATCATAAATTTCATCTAATTTTGTTTCATTTTCAGAAAAGAAATCATATTTAGCTTCATTTGCTCTTTTTCTCATATCCCTATCAGTAGATAATCTGAAGGGTGTTAATTGAGATAGTGTTCTTTCTTCACCTTCAAACATTATTTTGGCAGAAGCAATTAATTTAGTATATTCACTAGATAACTTATTTTCCATCTGTAAATCTTCAATTATCTCTGGGGAAAAAGTTTTAATATTTAAAGTAGCCATATTAAAAAGTTGCTTGCCCCATTTTTCTTCGAGTTCAGGTCTAAATTTCGAATTAATAAGAGCTCCATAATACTTGGCAACTAGGCCTTGGTATATAGGCATGTTTTCGTCAATGAAATCCTGTTCTCCTTCATAAAAAGCATCAGTTGTGTCAATAGTATGACGTATTCCCACAAGCTCTTCCATTGACTCTAAATCACCTCTTAAGTCATTGATTTTAACCATAATTGAATTTGCATCATCAAAACTAGCACAAGTATTAAATTCAGTTAATAACTGCGTGAACCCTACGACCAGCTCTTTCATATCCGGTCTTTTATACTGCATTTCTGTAAATTTCATAATATTCCCCTTCCTGAGTTAAAATGGTATATTTTTATAGTATTTATATTATATTCTCTAAAAACTAGTTATTTCCTTCAAAAACAAAAAAAATAAATATGGAACATAAAAATTTACCAATATTATTGTAACATTAATAAAAGCTGAGTCGTCTATATTGTAACGAGAAACTATTTCCGTTTAAAGGGGGAGTATTAAATTATGAACAGAAAAAAAATATTTTCATTACTACTATGTTCAGTATTTATATTTACATCATTTTCAACCGCATTAGCAGTACAAGTACAGCCTAAACTTGAAAAAATCATGTATAAAACTGAGGTTAATCCTCAAAAGCAAGATTTAACCTATGTTACTAATGTATCGCCAGAAATCGAGAAAAAAGTTAAAATTTCTAAGCAGGAAGCGCTAGATATAGGGAGAGCTACCTTCAAAAAATATTTTAATACTAATATTGATGACTCTAAGTTTTCAGTTAGAATAAGTCTTGATAATTATAACAATGGTGGAGCCGAAGATTACATTTGGAATATATCTTGGAGCAAAAATAATGTTTTAAAAAATGTAAATTATAGCGTTTCTGTAATTGCAAATACTGGAAAAATAAAATCCATTGACAATTCAGAATATAATAGTGATGACAATAATTCTATACCAACTATTTCCTTAAAAGAGGCCAGCGAAGTTGCAGATAATTTTGTTAAAAAGATTGATGCAGACAAGTTTTCTGAAGTAACTAGAATAAATAATGACTTTTCTCAATATTACAGAAATGGTTCAGGTTCTTATTCTTTTTCTTATATAAGGAAAGTTAATGGCGTTGAATTTACTGACAATAAAATAGAAGTAAATGTAGATGGAACTCGTGGAAACGTAACTTATTATGATATAAATTGGGATGATAAATACACATTTCAAGATGCGAAGAGTGTTATTAGCAATGAAAAAGCACAGGATATTTTGAAAAATAATATAAGCATGGACTTAAAATATGTAAATTATTATGATAGATATGACGATACTCACAAGAAAAAAGAAATTAAAGTTGTATATTCACCATCATTTAAAAAAGGAAATAGTATAGATGCTAGCAGCGGTATTTTTATGGAGGATAATTCAAATAATTCTTCTAATTTAATCCTTAAAGATTTAAATGAAAAAGAAAAAATTGATTTCTATAAAAAATATAGTGAAGTTAATGTGGCTAAGGAACCTATAAGCGAGGAAAAAGCCAAATCTACAATTAAAGAAATCATTAAAGATCTTTATGGTGATGGCTATAAATTAGATCCACTTGCTTACGATGAAAGTTCTAACTTAAATGGTAAAAACGAAAAAACTTGGTCAGTACAATTTTATAAAGATGAAAATAAAAAATATGAAGAAGGCGGTTCAATAAGAATAGATGCTTTAACCCAAGGTGTAATATCCTGCTCCAAAAATAATAAATACGAAGAAGAAAAAGATTTTAAAGCAAATTTAACTTGGGATGAAGCTTATAATAAAGCAATTAATACTCTATCTAAATATTATCCTTCTCAAATAAAAAATATTAAAACTCAGCAAACTCATTTTGATAAGTCAAATGAACCTAAAGAAAATAACAATAAAGAAAGACAGATTTATTTTAATTTTGCGAGAACTGAAAATGGCATAGCTTATTATGAAAATAATATAAATTTAGTAGTAGATTTAAAAACTGGGGAAATAAACACTATAAATTACAGATGGGAAGATGGATTAAATTTTCCATCCTTAGATAAGAAAATCTCGGAGAAGGATGCTTTAAGTAAGTTTTCACAGAAATATAAGACAAAACTAGCCTATAATTTAGTAAATACAAGTAGTGACCTTAAGAACCCAAAACTTGAAGCAAAGCTTATATATGCTATAGATTATTATAAAGCTAGGCAAGTATTAGATGTGGATGCTTTTACTGGTAATTTCGTAAGCTATGATGGTGAAGAAGTTAATGAAAATATTCAAACCTTTATGAATGATATAAAAAATAGTAAATACGAAAAAGAATTAAGTATATTAGCATATAAAGGACTGTTAAACACAAAAGATTTTAAGTTAAATAAACAAGTAACTCAAATAGACCTAATTAAATCACTAGTAGATGCTAAAGGTTTTAGACCTTATGTAATGGTGAGTGAATCATCAAAGGATTCGAATGTTAAAGCTAATAATTCAGCACCAGTTGAAGAATTAAAAATAAAAGGAGTCACTAAAGGCACGGAGGACTATAAATATCTTCAAATGGCAGTTTCTTATGGAATAATAGATAATGAAGAAGTTGAATTTAAGGGAGATACAAAGGTTACAAGAGAAGAAATGGCAAAAATCCTTGTAAGATTTATAAACTACCACAAAGTAGTGGAATGTGGTGATATATTTAAAGCTAATTTTAAAGATACAGACAAATTGTCTAAAGGCTATTTAGGTTACGTTGCCCTTGCCGAAGGTTTTGGCTTAGTACAACTAGACAATGGCAATTTTAACCCTAAAAACATTTCAACTATGGAAGAATTAACACTTGGTATATACAAATCACTTAACAAAATCAGATTTAATAATTATCCTATATATCGTTAATATAAGAATAACTAAACTAGGTACAACCCAATTCCTATATCCTTTCCGTAAACACAAAGAGCCAGCAGAATATTATTCTACTGGCTCTTTGTTATTTATACCAATATTTAAATGGCTTTTAATTTTTAAAATTCCCATATCATAGTGAGGGAAGAATATATTTAAAGTATAATATTTATTTTATAACCACATTTCGGACATACACTATCGCTAGTATTAACATTAATATGCTTTCCATCTCTTTCAATAATCTTATAGTCGCACTTTGGACAATATGTGGAGTTATCACTATCCGCTATATTACCTAAATATACGTAGTTAAGATATTTTTTTGCTATATCCCTATCTTTAAACATTACCTCAACCTTTGTAGCAGGGTTATTCATCTTATAGTTTGGAAAATATCTTGATAAATGAAGTGGAATATCTTTATTTAACGAGGCAATAAATCCTGCAACTGCCTCAATTTCTTCAGCAGAATCATTTTCTCCATTTACCAGTAGAGTAGTTACCTCTACATGACACTGTTTGGATGCTATTTTAATAGTATCCGTAACAGGTGTGACACTGCCTCCACATATATCCTTATAATACTTGTTATTCAAAGCTTTTAAATCAATATTCATAGCATCCACATAGGGAAGAAGTATCTTTAGAGGCTCTTCTTTGATATAGCCATTTGTAACCACCACTATATTTATATCTTTAATCCTTTCTTTTAATAGTTTTGATGAATTGTATACATATTCATACCAAATAGAAGGTTCATTATATGTAAATGCTATCCCAATATTACCTTCCAGGCTTTTGCATATTTCCACTAATTTTTCTGGTGCTACATACTCGCTTTTTGCTCTCCCTTGGGAAATGGAGTAATTTTGGCAAAACCCACAGCTAAAATTGCATCCAAAACTTCCTACAGAAAGTATATTGCTTCCTGGTTTAAAATGATATAGTGGTTTTTTTTCTATGGGATCTTGGGCCATAGAAGTTATTTCTCCATAATTCATCGTATAAAGTTTTCCCTTGCTATTTACCCGTACATTACATATGCCATGATCGCCTGATGGAATATGGCAATTATGAGGGCAAAGTTTGCAATTAACTACCTCTCCTTGTTTTTCATAAAACAAAGCTTCTTTTTCCATAATTACCACTCCTATTTATGCCTTATAACCTCAAACTTTTCTATAGAATATTTTTCATTTGGAGAAATCGATGCTTTATTTAATACTATACTTATCTGCTCCGCTATAGTATTAACACCGGCAAGATCTGGTAATAGTAGTCCACTCTTTCTATCGCTTCTTACAATAATTCCGTATTTTTTAGGATCTAGTTGTTCTTTTAAAGCCGGTGTAGGCTCCGTTAAAACATCTACGGAAAACACAATATCCTCAAGCTCTCCTTCCGATACGTGACTAAACCTTGGGTCCCCTTCTCCTGCTTCAATGGCATTTCGCATTATTTCACTTGCTACACTTTCTGTTACGGGAAAAATTGTACCTATACAGCCTCTTAGCTGCCCAAATTTTTTAAGAGACACAAATACCCCTCTTTTATTATTTATCATTTCCTCTGTTACATAGTTTGGTTTATCCATAAAATTACCCTCTATTAAATAATGAGTAAGACTTTCTCTTGCAAGCCTAACATAAACATCTTCCTTATTTACTCTTTCCTCATATTTTTTTCTTTTTTCATTAGTAATTTCTGATAATATATCTCTATTACTGTTTTTAAGGTCAAATTTCATTACCGCATAACCCACTCCGAAGGTGCCTTCATAGGAAAGAAGTTCTCCCTTTATTTCATTACCTTCCATTGCTCCAAGCATTATATAATAAGACCTTAAGCCACATTCTCCAGCGTTTTCAACCATTTCTGGATTTATATTAAATACTCCTGCTACATCACCCTTTTTTAATAGACTTATTATTTCGGCATCAAACACTTCTCCATAGGGATTATAATCATAAGGTCCTTCATCTTTAAGGTGATGAGAAAGATCACCACTTCCAATAAACACAGCATTTTCATCGCTCTCCTCTATTGCCTCTTTAATGAGTTTACCAAATTTATATAACTGTATAGGACTAAGTCCCCCATAGGTAATATGAACAAGCTTAAAAGAATTATATTTATCAACAACAAAATACAGAGGAACTATGCTACCATGATCCAATTCATATTCTCTACCGTATTTTTTAAGAAAACTTGTGCTTACTTCTACTGTTGGAATATTATTTTCGCGTGCCTTAATCATAATCTTTCCTGTCAAATCCATGTCTATTTCAAAATTCATAGAAACTTTTGAAGCTCCAAATTGCTTTAAATTTCCTGAAATAGAACTTTCAAAAGAAAGAGCTATTGCATCTGAAAACATAGTTCCATGTGGCGTGACTACTATTATTACCTCTGGTTTTAACTCTGCTATTTCCCCTCCAATGCGCGCGCAAGCATCGTATGTGTTTTTTATCTTTTTTCCCTCTCCACGTCCCACCTCTGGAATTATTATAGGTGGATGTGGCATTGTATAAAAAGCTATTATTTTACCCATCATAATCACCTCTCCTATTAATTACTTTAAATCTCAGTTAAACAAATAACAATTCCCTATGATAATCTATTTTAATATACCTAAATATTTTACCCACTACCTATACTTCATATCCATAAGACTTGTGTAATATTAGCTTTAAGTAAGTCACTTTATAATGAAAAAATAAAAAAGAGATGCAATTGCATCTCTTTAACCTTTGTTAATTTATTGTTCTTGTATTTATATTGCTACCGTTGCTTGCTTTAAGTATTCTAATTCTTCTCCCTTTAAATAGGTAGAAAGTTTTTCAAATACAGTTTTATGATAATTATTTAGCCACGTCTTTTCTTCAACTGTTAATAGTGAAACATCTATAGCTTCTAAGTCTATAGGGCATAGTGTTAAAGTCTCAAACTTCATAAATTGTCCACCATATAAAGTGTTTTCAATTTCCTCCACAACAACTAAATTTTCTATTCTTATACCATGCTTTCCTGCCTTATAAACTCCTGGTTCGTTGGATACTACCATTCCTTTTTCAAGTTTAACAGTATTTGCAGCCACGGATATTCTATGTGGACCTTCATGAACATTTAAGAAGAAACCTACTCCATGTCCTGTTCCATGTTTATAATCCATACCTGCATTCCAAAGTGGAATTCTAGCTATAATATCTAAATTTGAACCTGTAGTTCCATATAAAAATCTTTGCATAGTTAAGTTAATCATCCCTCTTAATACTAAGGTGAAATCTGTTTTTTCTTCGATAGTTAAGGGGCCTACAGCTAGTGTTCTTGTAATATCTGTTGTTCCATCCAAGTATTGAGCGCCTGAATCCAATAAGTAAAGACTCTCTTGCACAATAGTGGCCTGATCTTTTTGCGTAGCAGAGTAGTGAGGCATAGATGCATTTGCTCTATAAGCTGAAATAGATGCAAAGCTTAAGTCATAATAATTTTCTCCTAAACTTCTTATTGCTTCAATTTTATCTGATGCTTCTATTTCTGTAATATTACGCGTCTTTATGGTTTTCTTTAGCCAGCTAATAAATTTAACCATAGCCACACCATCGCGTACCATTGCATTTCTAGTGTTCTCAATTTGAATATCATTCTTTATAGCCTTAAATCTTGTAGTTATATCCATGGCCTCTATAACTTTAATCTTTATGGCGCTATATATCCAAGTACTAGTTCTTGCTGCGTCAAATAATATTGTTCCCACTTTAATTTTCTCTAAAAATTCCCCTATACTATCATAAGACATTATTTCTACATTAGCCTTTTCAAGTTCAGCACGAACAACAGAATCAATTTTTCTATCATCTATAAATAGATAATATTTTTTCTCTGAAACCACAGCATAAGCTATAGTTAGTGGATTACATTTTACATCTCTTGCTCTAATGTTTAATAGCCATGCTATGTCATCAAGACCCGATATAACATAGTAGTCCGCTCCCATAGTTCTCATTTCAAGAACTACCTTCGCAAGTTTTGATTCTCTTGACTCTCCTGCATAGGCTACATCATGCAAAACTACCTGACTACAAGGTCTCTGAGGTCTATCTTTCCATATTTTATCTATTAAATCTTCACTAACTTCATAGGAAAATTCATTACTTTCTAGAGATTTTTTGAGTCCTCTAAAATACTCTACTGAAATAACCTTGCCATCAAAAGCAACTTTCGCTCCCTTATTAAGGTTTTGCTTTAAAAATTCCTCAACAGTTGGAACTCCAGTCTCTCCCATTCTAAATAAGGTTACACCTGTATCTTTCAATTGACTTTCTGCTTGTATGAAATATCTTCCATCTGTCCATAAACCTGCATCTGCTAAAGTTATAATTGCAGTTCCAGCAGAACCTGTGAATCCTGTTATAAATGTCCTAGCAGTATAGTGCTCTGCTACATATTCACTTTGATGTGGATCTGAACTAGGTACTATATATGCCTCTATGCCTCTTTCTCTCATCTCATGCCTTAACTCTTCAATTCTTTCTTTTACGTTCATTACATTCACCCCATTAAATTGCAAGCTTTACTTGCAATGTTTTATGTCGCAAGCGTTTACTTACAATGTTTTATATTACAGATATTATTATAACATGAAAGATATGGTTATTACATTAAGTTTTTTATTAAAACTACCCTAGCTGGAGCACCATCTACACCTTTAATTTTAAGTGGCAAGGCACACATAAAATATTCATCCTCTTTTATTTCTTTTAGTCTAACACCCTCTATTATAGTTATTCCCCTATTAAAAAGAATCTTATGAGTTTCATGTTCTGGTTGAGCTCTCTCTATACCAAAGGAATCTATTGCTATTCCAATTATACCTTTTTCTGCTAGATACTCCGCTCCACTTTTTTCAACAAAGACAAAATTGGGTTCAAATTCTTCAGTGAATGAATTTCTAGTTTTTAGCAATAAAAATTCTCCCTGTTGAATATTTTTATCCATAAGATCCTCTTTTGTTATACCATCTACTATCTTTGTTAAGTCAATTACTCTACACTTTGTAATTAATTTATTTAAATCAATAGATTCAATGGTTTCACCCATATCATCTACATGATATGGGGCATCAATATGAGTTCCAGTATGCAAGTTCATATACATGCTGGATTCATTAATGCTATCCTTTGGAATTTTTCTTTCGAATTTAATTATAGGCCTTTTTTCCTCTATATTCTTGTACACTCCCATGTTTTTTTCAATAGTCATAGAAATATCATATATAACCATATTTACCCTCCTTAATCAGACGCAGTATTCCACCACTGTCTGCCATCATTTTCAATTAAATCTATTGCTTCCTTAGGACCCGATGTCCCTGCTGAATAATTAGGACATGTAGGTATATTATTCTCATATTGCTTTTCAATACTTTCAACAAATTGCCAAGAATATTGGAGTTCATCCCATCTAGTAAATAATGATGAGTTATTCCTAATTGCTTCAAGTATTAATCTTTCGTAAGCCTCAGGTGAATCATTTAAAGCCCTACAACTTTGACAATAATCTAGTTGAACCTTTTCCATTTTAAATTCACTACCAGGCTGTTTCGCATTTATCTGAAAGAAAAAACCCTCTTCTGGCTGAATTTTTAAAACTAAAAGATTATGAGAAATATTATCAAACTCCTTATAATAATTAATTCCAGGAAGTTTTTTAAACTGAATTACGATCTCAGTACTTTTATTATTCATCCTTTTTCCTGCTCTTATATATATGGGTACTCCACCCCATCTAAAATTATCAATATACGTCTTAAGTGCTATAAAAGTATCCGTATTTGACGCTTTGGATACTCTATTTTCTTCTCTATAAGCAATCACTTTCGCATTTTCAACTTCTCCCGCACCGTATTGGCCACGAACAATGTTTTCTTTAAAAGTCTCAGCAGTGAAAGGTCTGAGTGAGCGTAATACCTTCACTTTTTCATCCCTTATGGATTCAGGTTCAAAGTCTATTGGAGGTTCCATTGCAATCATAGTTAGCATTTGTAATATATGATTTTGAAGCATATCTTTTAATATACCAGCATTCTCATAATATGCGCCTCTACTCTCTACGCCTAAAAGTTCATTGGAGGTAATTTGAATATTATCTATATGATTTGCATTCCATAATGGTTCAAATAATGAGTTTCCAAATCTAATGGCCAATATATTTTGAATCATTTCTTTTCCCAAATAATGATCTATTCTAAATAAATCTTCTTCTGGTACAAGTTTTGATATATTATGATTTAATATCCTAGCTGTTTTAAGACTTGATCCAAAAGGCTTTTCAATCATTATTCGCTGCCAGCCAATGGCTTTTGACACCATACCATTATTTTTTAAATTTCTAATTATACCTTCAAAAAATTCTGGCGCAACAGCTAAATAATATAACCTTTTGCCACCTGTTAAATATCTTATCTCCATTTTTTCCAAAAACAAATCCAAATCCGCATAGCCTTGATTATCAGAAGTAAAATCAAAGTTTTTATAAAATATTCTCTTACTAAATTTAAGCCATAACTCATCATTTAGTGAAAATCTAGAGAATTTTTCTACAGATGAACGCATTTCTTCTCTATATTCCTCATTTGTCTTTTCACGTCTTCCTATAGCTACAATTGTAAAATTTTCGGGCAGTTTTTCTTCGTACATCAAACTAAAAATAGCTGGAATAAGTTTTCTTTTTGTCAAATCACCAGTTCCACCAAAAATTACAAATATACTAGAAAGTTCTTTATCCATATTTGTTTCCATTAAAAGTGCCCCTTCCTAATATTCTTTTCTTAACGCCGTATTTAGTAAGCTTTAATCATATGATTAATATAACATAAACTAATGAATATTAGCAAATACAAATTGTCCATTATCTTATTAATTTCAATTTTATTTAATTTATATTCTACCGTAATAAAATTCATAGGATTATTAAAAATATAATATTAGCATCTCCAATTGAGAACTTTATCTTAGTAAATTAATAATATTCCATTTTTATCATTATTGCAATTTTCTACAGATATTTTGCTGTTTTTAGCTATAATAAGGAAGATATTAGGATATCCTATTCACAAACAAAGTAATATGCTATAATTTAATGAATTTAGTAAATAAAGGAGGTCATTTCCTATGAGATTCGGTTTTATAATTTCTTTGCTTTTTGCTATTTTAGTAGCCTTATTCGGAATCCAAAATTCTTCAGTAATATCTATTAATTTCTTTTTCACAAAATTCAATATTTCCTTGGCTCTTATAATTTTTATCTCTGCAATTACAGGTGCTATAATGGTTACTTTATTAGGGCTACAAAAAGAAATCACACTAAGGCGTGGTAATAAAAGACTAACAAAAAAAGCTAAAAATTTTAAAATTGAAAATGAAACTTTTAAAAATAGAATAGAAGTCCTAGAAACTCAAATAGTAACTTTAGAAACTACAATAGCTTTAAACGCTAAAAGCAACATACTCAATGATGAAATAAATACGCAAAACATTGAAATTAAACATCTTAATACTATTTCTTCAAATAAAACTGATACTTTTATGTAAGGTAATTAAACATAATGAGCATTAGTAGCTATTTTTGTAGCCACTAATGCTCATTTAAATTCTTCCAAACAATACTACTCTTCTACAGATGATTTTTTAATTAGCACCTTGCTTATTCTTTTACTGTCACATTCCAATATGATAAAATCATAATCCTCATATAAAATTTTATCATTAACTTGTGGGTATGACTTTAACTGTGAATAAATCCAACCTCCTATGGTATCAATGTTTTCAACTTCAAAGTCTTTATCTAACAGTTCAATGATATCTTCAATAAGAACTTTTCCATCTACAAGATAATTACCATCTTCAGTTTTAATAATCTCGTTACCTTCTTCATCAAACTCATCTTGAATTTCCCCAACAATTTCTTCTAAAATATCCTGGATAGTTACTAATCCAAATGTTCCCCCGTATTCATCAATAATTATAGCCATTTGTACCTTTTGTTTCTTAAATACTTTTAATAATTCACTTATTGACAATGATTCTGGAACAAATTTAATCTCACGAATAATGTCTTCTATATTTTGATTATTACCCTGAATTTTCTGCTTATATAGATCCTTGATGTGTACAAAACCAATAATATTATCCTTATTATCCCTGCAGATTGGATATCTAGTATGCTGTTCATCTAAAGCAGATGCTATAATATCCTCAAAAGAATCCTCAATGTAAATACATGCCATATCAGTACGAGGTATCATTATTTCTTTTACGGTTTTCTCAGTAAAATCAAATATATTATCTATAAAGGTTAATTCAGTTTTATCTATTAATCCATGATTATAGCTCTCTTCAACCAATAATTTTATTTCCTCATCAGTATGCGCTGCTTCATGTTCATCTATAAGGGTCACACCAAAAGCCTTTAAAACTATACTAGTACTATGATTAAAAGCCCACATTATAGGATAAGTTACGTTAAAAAACATTATGAGTGGCAGTGCGGTGTACATCGCTATCTTTTCTGCACTTATAATTGCCAATGATTTAGGAACTAACTCTCCTAGTACAATATGAAAGCCCGTTATAATTGAAAACCCCAAGATAAATGAAATTGAGTGTACAGCACTTTCTTGCAAATGAAACAAATTAAATATCGGAGTTAGCATATCTGCAACAGCAGGTTCTCCTATCCATCCGAGTCCGAGTGATGCTAAAGTTATTCCTAGCTGACATGCAGATAAGTATGAATTTAAATTATTAACAACCTTTGAAGTATATTTTGCATTTCTAGCTCCTTCAAGTACTAAAGTTTCTATTCTAGATTTTCTAACTTTTACCATAGCAAATTCCGTAGCAACGAAAAAACCATTCATAAATACAAGCAAAAATACAATAAGAATATTTATAAAAATAATCAATTTTAATAGCCCCTTCCAAGACAGTACATATGTTTTTTTATTATCATAACATACTTTTCTAATTTATATAATATCAGATTTAATATTGATTCATTTAATGAGGACTCGTTCAAGGGCCTTGCTAGGAAAGGTAATGGTAAAAAAACATGAAATAACAAAAAGATACCAGCAGAAGTGTTTACCCTCGAAAAGAAACACTTGCTACCAGTACCTGAGTTATTTGAATATAAATGAGTCTTACTGTTATCATACAGTTTTTATTCCATTTTCTTTTTTCTATATTCAGATGCTGAATATCCCATGTGCTTTCGAAACATTCTACCAAAATGAGTTATATCGTTAAAACCCACTCTATAGGCTATTTCTGATACAGATAACATAGTATCTCTTAACATTATAGCAGCCATCTTAACTCTTAATCTAATTAAATATCCCATAACAGACATCCCAGTAGACCTAGCAAATTTATCTGTAAGTGTTGTTCTGTTAATATGAAATTCTTCTGTTAACTCTTCAATGAAAATTTTTCTTTCATAATGTGTATGCAAATATAAAATAATTTCATTAATTTCATCTGAACACTTTATCACTTCAAACTTAGTAGCATTTTCCATATCAGTATATATATACTGAATCAAAAATAGAATCTCTAAAAAGAAAGATCTACTGCGACATCTCCAAAAATTATTATTTAATAATGTTAATTCCTCTTCTAAAGAATCAAATAATTTCGCTATTCGATTAGCAGTTGCAGGCCCAACTTCAAATTGTCCAAAACTCAACTCTTCCCTATAAACAAATGGTAGTAAGGAACAATAATCACGATATTCTGATTCAGATATATCTGCTTCTAAATTATTCATTTTTTCTAAGGTTAAAACATTATTTACCAAAGTAGGACTAAAATAAATTGCTCTTGCACTTAATTTACTGCACTTATCAAGATTAATCCTATCATTAGCATTGAAGCAAAAAATTGTAGGTGCTGTAAAAATAATAGTGTTCTTATTAAGACTTACAATTCCTCCCCCTTTTTCAACAAGGATTAATCTAAACATCAAATAATTTTCTGAAGAAAATGGCTCCTTAGTTTCAATATATACTGGTAGCTTTATCTCCCTGCTCTCATCAATAGTAAACAATTCCATAATTAAAAACTCCAATCATCTAGAACTCAATTACTAATTACTATATTCTAGGTGATTGGAAATTAACCTTTAATTTTATAAATATTTTACTTATTGAAGTTTAATATAATTATTTTTTTATCCTTTGATTTTGTTATTTCTGATTTATTAAAAGTAAAGGTGTCTGCTTTAACTACTTGCCAATTATTCATTTTCTCTATAAAGTTATCTACCTTTGATAATTTTCCAAATTCAGGAACAAGCACTTCTGTTTGATAATGCATTGGTATAACAACCTTAGGATTTAATTGACTAACAACTTTAGCAGCTACTTCCCCATCTATTGTATATAATCCTCCTACTGGAATCATTAATATATCTACTTTGCCAATACTTTCAATTTGCTCCTTTGATAATTCATGTCCTAAATCACCTAAATGACATAGGTTTACACCATCAATATTATAGTTATATACTGTATTCTCACCTCTTTGAGCTCCACCTTCAGTATCATGATATGTTTTTGTCCCTTTAATTTTTATACCATTAATTTTAAATTTGCCTCTTTCTCTTATAGCTGTAAAATTGCTTTTAATCGCGCCTAAATTATTATGATCAAAATGATCATGACTAACAGTAGCTATTTCAGCATATAATTCTGGAACCTTATATCCAATACCATCTCCAAAAGGATCTGTTACAATTCTAGTTCCTTTCCCATTAGTAATTGTAAAAGAAGCATGCCCATTCCATTTAATAGAAGAAGATTTTTTTTCTAAAGGACTATTTATGTCTCTCGCAAATGCAACCCCACTCATCATGCAAATAGTTAATATAAAGCTTAAAACGTATACATAACCTCTCTTATAATTTTTTTTCATTTTAACTCCTCCTTTACTTAAGCCCTTGGCTTTACTTTATAATTTTATTTTATCAATGATTTGCCATTTAAAACATAGAGTATCTACAATGATTATCTGCGTATTGTCAATAAATATAATAAGTTGCAACACAATGGATACATAGAAATAGAAGCAGGAAGCCCTAATAATTTAGAGTCCCCTGCTTCTATTTGATATTTAATTATTAACTATCAGTTTTTTTCTTACCTTCTGTTGCTGCCTTATAAGCCTCAAGCTCTTTTGCGTAAGTCTTTGGAATTATGGTCTCCCATAACTCAGCACCCTTAATACCTAAATTTGATGGTATAAATACAGGGTCAATGCCAAGCTTCTTTTGAGCTTCATAGTCCTTAAGTGTAGCAATCCCTGGCTTATATAGTAATAATATTGCAATTACATTGAACCAAGCCATGGCACCAACACCTGCCGAACCGAAGTTCCACATAATATCTGCTTGTGCTATAGCACCAACAAATACACCAGCAGCTAGTATAGCTCTAAAGCAGTTAAGAGTTATCTTATAAGCCTTAACATTTTTGCTGTCCTTAAATAGATAACCTACGTTGGAGTCTGTATAGAATGCATATGCAAAAACAGTTGTAAGAGTGAAGAAGAATAACGCTATTGCAACGAAAGCGCCACCGAATCCAGGAATAAATGAACTTACAGCTGTTTGTGTAAAGTTACCCTTGTTTATTCCAGGAACTAGTTCAGTTATAAATCCACCGCTAGCAGATATAACGTTATATGAACCTGTTACAAGGATCATTATAGCTGTTGCAGTACATACGAATAATGTGTCAACATATACTGAGAAGGCTTGAACAAGTCCTTGCTTAGCTGGGTGTGAAACCTCAGCAGCACCTGCAGCTTGAGCTCCAGTACCTTGCCCTGCTTCGTTTGAGAATATTCCTCTTTTAACACCCCATGCTACTGCGCTACCAAAAACACCACCAAACATAGCATTAGCACCGAATGCTGAGCTAAATATCAAACCGAATACATCACCTATTTTCGAGAAATTAACACCAAGAATTACTAGTGCTAATATAATGTACGCTATAGCCATAAATGGAACTACAAATTCAGCAGTTTTTGCAATTCTCTTACCACCGCCAAAAATTACCGCTACAGTTATTACTGTATAAACTATACCCCAAACCAAGGGCGATACAGGAAATGCTGTACCAGCAGCTACAACGAATGAGTTGGATTGTATACCTGGAAGCAATACTCCACAAGCAAGAATTGCAAGTATAGCAAATGCCCTACCGAAGAATTTGCTGTGTAATCCTTTTTCGATATAGTATGCAGGACCACCACGATACTCACCGTGAACCTCTTCCTTCCATACCTGAGCTAAAGATGATTCGATGAAAGCTGAACCTGCACCTAAGAATGCGATTGCCCACATCCAGAAAACCGCACCAGGGCCGCCAAAGTAAATTGCACTAGCAACACCAGTAATGTTACCAGTACCAACACGTCCGCCCAAAGCCATTGCAAAACCTTGGAAAGAAGATACTCCAGTTTCTGAGCTTTTACCACCGATTAACTGACGAACCATGTCTTTTATTAGTCTTACTTGTGGGAATTTCATAATAACCGAAAAGAAAATACCAGCACCAATACATAGGAAAATAATTACTTTTCCCCAGAAGAAGTTGTCTAAACTACTTGATAGTTTTAATAAATCCATAATGTCCCCCTTTGTATAAATGAGCTTTCACGGAAACTCCTTAGCTCCTGTGATTACTCATTTTTAGTATCATTAATTTTTGTTGATTCCCCCACTTTTTTTGCATAAAACACTTGACAAGTCTGTAAAATTTTGCGGTCCTCCTCTTAAAGACATGTTTTAATAGGAGGATTATTTTATGCTTAAAAATTGGAGCTCTCATGCTGATTATCAGCAATTTATTATTTCAAATCTCTCATGTTTCTACAAAGTTTTTCCTAAAAAAATTATACAACTTGAACCTTCTATATCTAAGTTGTATTGCTTAGACTTAGATATTCTTAGAGAGATATTAAAACCTTATTATTCTAATATTGGTAGACCCGCTTCTCTTCAACCTGAAATATTTCGTTCATTTTCTTTAATGCTTTTTCAAAAGGAAACAAGCATTACCAACTGGGTTAAAAAGCTTCATGCAAGTGAGTTACTTGCAACCTGTATTGGCTGCACTGAAAATAATGTCCCATCAATTGGTGCTCATTATGATTTTATCTCTAGATTATGGCTCTCAAGTCTGTCTATCGACAGAATAAAACTAAAAAATACATATCCGTATAAGAAGAAACCCGCTAAAACCAAAGAACCCGGTAAAAATAAAAAGCTTCCTAATAAAAAACCAGGTGTTGTTAAAAGAATTTCAGATTTTTTTGAAGCTGGTCGCTCATTTTCACTAAGAGCCGAAAGGCTGCTTCAAAAAATATTCTCATTAGTTGCTGTAGAGCCATCTTTTAATCTTAACCTAATAGAAAAAGATAAACTCACAGTTGCTGGTGATGGTACTTGCGTTCACTGTAAATCTTCTTACTATGGTTCTAAAGTTTGTGACTGCCGTCAAAATGGAATTTACGATTGCAAATGCCCTCGTAGACTTTCTGACATAAATGCTACCTGGGGTTGGGACAGTCATGAAAATCGTTGGTTTTACGGCTACACGCTCTATGCTTTATCTGCTTATAACAAGAAATACAAGATTGATCTACCTATTTATCTACGATTTGTAGAAGCAAGCAGACACGACAGTGTCACTGGAATAGTCGCATTAGCTGAATTTAGAGAACTGTTACCGCAGTTCTCTATATCAAATTATGTTCTTGACTCAGCTAACGATAACTATGCTACATATGAATTATGCTCTAAATGGAACATTAATCCTTTTATTGACATGAACTCCAAAAACAAAGGAAATTCTAAATATCCAGTTGCTCTAGATATTAATGAAAAAGGATTTCCTATCTGCATTGGTGTCCATGAAATGGTCTATAACGGTTATGAAAAAAGTCGTTCACGCCTTAAATGGCGTTGCCCTTTAGTTTTAAAAAAGGTTGCTAGTTGCTCTTGCCGTGAACAATGCTCACCTTCACCTTATGGGCGAGTAATCTACACTAAACCATCATGGGATTTGCGGTTGTTTACTCCTGTGCCTCGCGGCTCAAAACAATGGACAACTATTTATAAAACTAGAACCTGCTCAGAACGTATAAATAATCGTATTCTAAATGATTATAGGATTCATTCTTTACGAATATATGGTAAAAAACGTTATTCATTTATGACTATGATTGCTGGAATTAATATTCATCTAGATGCAAGACTTAAAATTTCAGGTTTTAGTATTTTAAATTTATTAGTGTAGCTGTTTAACAATCAAATGCTTTTTTCTGAAAATTCCTGCATCGTGCAGGCTTGTTTGCTATGACTATTTTTATCACTAACTGCTCTCTTAGCATAAAACTTATAGTCCTATATGGCTCTATACAAATTCAAGTTTTACATATTAGTTTCCGTGACTACTCTAAATATTTTCAGGTTAAAATAACATAAACCAATATTATCACCTTTTTCGTCATATTTCAATGTTTTTTTGCAACATTATTCTTTGTTTAATTCTATTATTACAATTTTCCATTAAATATGTCATTATATTTAAATCTAATTAAAGTTTTACTTCATCAATAAACTCAACATTTTAGAGTGTTTTTATAATAAATTAAAAAAAGAATGGTATGAATAAAATATTCAAAACCCATTCATTGTATTAATTATTGTGAATATTGCGAATAATAGTCTATAATACGCTCCACCGTGCAATATTCTATTTTTTTAATCTCCTAGCTCATTCTCCCTCTTCTTAGTTGTGTTTTGTTTGTTTAAGCTATTTTTGTTACATTTTTTCTAATTTACACATCTATGAAATTAATACACTCTTTAATAGCCTGCTTTCTAATTACAAAAAATAATCCAACTTGGATTAAAACTACTACTAATGATAATCCACAAGCAAGTAAAAATGATACATTTGAAAACGCCCAAGCATTAGTAGTCATTATTGACTTAAATAAAAATAAAGTGATAATAGTTCCTAGTGTTACTGGAACAAAGTATATTAAAGCAACTTGCATTGATATGATTGACTTTATCTTAGCTTTTCTTACTCCGAGGAATGTAATATTTTTATATACTAACTTATCCTGCCACATTGTATTTAATATTTTAAGGCCGATTGTCATAACTCCTGAAACAAAGGCAATTGTAGAAATATATATAGTAAGCAATAAATAAACAGCAAAATCAGAAATGTCACTATTAAGTATGTGATATCTTGAATATGGTGTAAATCCCCACAATCTATTTGCCTTAAAGTTATTTTCTTTATACTCCTTATATTCATAATTTACTGGTTCGTTTGGCATTTGTTTTCTTATTCTATCAAATATAACCCCAGTACTATAGTTTGGGCACCATTTCCCCCCGCTAGATTTAACTATTGAATTAAATAATGCATTACTAAAAACACCTGTTTCCCTCCAATTTGGTGTATTGAATACATAAGTTGTAAATATGTATTCCTTTTTCATTTCGCTTCGCAACTTATTAAACAAAGCTGTATCTATAACGTAAAAACTTTTTCGTTCAAATAGTGTATCTTGATTCATAATTTTATCAATAAATTTTATTCCTTTATTATTAAGAGTGAATTCTTTCTTGGTAGTAGGATTTAGTAGAGTTATAGGCCCTTTAGATTGTAACCTATATTTACTTGAATCACTATTTTCGTCACCAGATATAATATTAATATAAGAACCTGGCTCAATATCGATTTTTTTGCCAGTAAGTTTATATACAGTTTCTTCACTTACAAAATTAATAGGACCCCATTCATTATATTTTTTAAAGAACTCACCCAAAATGACCGTATCAAACTTCTTGAAGTCCTTAATTTTAACATTATTATCTATTGCTAATTTTTTTATATCACTTTCATTAAAACCTCCTTGTTGAAATCCTACTTTAACCATATAATCATAAGGATCAACATAAATTGTACTTAAAATACCCGATATCATTGGAACAGAAGTAAAGGCAACACCGAAAATTCCAACTCCAATTAGAATAGTCGAGACAAGTAATGGTAAAGTATATTGTTTTCCCTTTGACTTTATCAAATTAAAAAACACAATGTTTTTATAATAATAGCTAGGACTAATTTTTTTAAACAATGCACCTATGGATGTAATCTGTACTATTAATAAATACAACCCCACTAAAGATGTTATTAAAAAATATAGCTTAGTGCTTGAAGTAAATAGAATGATTCCTACAGGTATCATTACTGCGCCAATTAAACCCAAAACGAAACTATCCCCTTTAACATTTTCAACCTGTTCTTCAGCCTTAAGTATCTTTATTATATCTATCTTTTTGATATACCTTGAAGCCAGTACTCTAGTAATAATCATGCATAAGGCTGAAAATAAAATTGCAATAGCCATTCCAGTCCATCCAATAGAAAACGCTGTTTCTTCTGTTTTTAGAAAAACGGTTAAAATAGTCCAGCTTAGCCACGAAATTAATATTGAAAAGAGTAATCCCAATAATGTAGCTATTAAGAAAATTATATTCAGCTCTTTCATAACAATTTTGCATACATTTTTACGTCTGATTCCAAGAGAAATGAAAACACCTATTTCCCTTGACCTATATCTTATAAATAGCGAATAAGCATATATTACAAATACAAATGTTCCTATTAATGTAAAGGCAAACATGCTTAATGTAATTTGTTGCGTTGCGCCACCATCCATGAGTACTTTGGTAACTGTTGGACTAAATTGGAGAATTCCATATCCTCCAATCATTGCAACTGCAAATATGATTGATGAAATAAACAAAGCATATTCCTTTATGTTATTTTTAAATAATTTTTTAACAATAGTGTTAAGCGTCATAAGTCTCACCATTTATTCCTTTCATGAAATTTAAAATATCATTTAAAAACTCTCTAGGAGGTGTGTTTCTAACTAGTTCTTTGACAATTTGTCCATCCTTTAGTGCCACTACTCTATCTGAACGGGATGCTGCAAAAGCATCATGAGTAACCATAAATATTGTTGCTCCTAGATTTTTGTTTGCATCTATAAAAGCTTCTATTACTGATGAACTCGACTTAGAATCCAAGTTTCCTGTTGGTTCATCTGCTAATAGAATGGATGGATTGTTTGAAAGTGCTCTCGCTATTGCTACTCGTTGTTTCTCTCCACCAGATATTTCATTAGGATATTTGGTTTTTATCGTTTCTATTCCGAAATTTTCCATAAGCTCTTCTGTTCTTTTCATCATTTCCTTCATATCCTTACTAGCAATAATTTGTGGCAGAAATATGTTTTCAATTACTGTAAGTCCATTAACCAGCATATAATCCTGAAATACAAATCCTAATTTATTCTGTCTCACATCTGCAAGCCTATCCTCATTAATATTTAAAATATTTACTCCATCCAAAAGAATTTGACCCGATTCTGCATGTATAAATCCTGATATACAATTAAGTAGTGTGGTTTTACCACTACCAGACGGCCCCATAACAGCCACAAATTCGCCTTCATTAACATTCAAATCAATATCCCTAAGAGCAATATATTCACCACCCTTTGATACATAAGTCTTCTTTAAACTCTTTACTTCTAACATTTTTTCTCCTCCTCATTCTATATTATAAGGAAATATTAGCATGCTTAAATGCGAAGTTCAATTTCATAAATTTAGGTGTTGTAACGCTTGGTAGTTATTTTGTAACGTTTGGTAATGTTTGTGCAAATTTCATAATCAACACTGTATAAATTGTAAAATACTACTGTTAAATCATGTTATAATATTATTAGAGTAAATTTGGAAACACCTTACAAGTCATTTGGTAATCAACATCATATTAGGAAGTTTTGAAATTTTATAAGCTTTATCAAGAGCTTTTTTGAAAATATAAGAAATTTAAAAAATTTTTCTTAAAAGATTGGAGGAACAACATTTATGTTACAAATTGCTATATGTGAAGACGAATTTAAACAAAGAAATATGCTGAAAAATATTCTCACAGGCCAGATTAAAGAAAACAACCTTGATGCTAAAATAAACGATTATGAAAGCGGAGAACAGCTTATAAATAGCATAAACAACAATTCATATAGATTTGATATAATATTTTTAGATATTCAAATGAAAAAGATATCTGGAATAGATACTGCCAAAATAATCAGAAAAACAAATAAAATTGCTATAATTATTTTTGTAACAGGACTTATGGAATATGTATTCGAAGGCTATAACGTAAGAGCCTTCAATTATATACTAAAACCTTTTAAAATTGACAAAATAGCTAAGGTATTTAAAGAAGCTCTTGATAGTTTGGATATGATAAAGAGTGATGTGTATATAATAAATTTTAAAGATAAAACTTATAAAATTAACTTTTTGGATATAGTGTATTTTTTTAGTGATAAGAGGATTATTAGACTAATATGTAAGCAGGGGGAATATGAATTTTATTCAAAGCTTGATGATGTAGAAAAAGAGCTTATTAATAGAAATTTTATACGCTGTCACCAAAGATATTTAATAAACCTAACTAATATAAATAGCATTGAACAAAATCATGCTATTACTACACTTGGATACAACGTTCCAATAAGTAGAAATAGATATAAAAAGACTTTAATAACGTTTGCAAAACAAATACTGAGGTAGGGTGCTTTATGGAGATAATTACAGTTATTATTCCAATCATTATTTTAATTATTATTTCGTTTATAGAAACAATAATTTTATTTAAATTACTTAATGCATTTTTAACAAAAAGAGACTCGAAAATATTTTCTGCATTAAACTTTTGGGGCTTATTTATTATGTGTATGATACCTCTTCAGTCAGGAGATATTGAAAATATTATATATGCATTTGTTATCTACTTGATTATAGGATTAATCTTTTATAAAGACGTAAAAATAAAAAAGATTTGTGCCGTGTCCATGGTTTCCACCATATCTGTAAGTGTGAAAATGTTGGCTGCTAGAATAGCTTTTCTTTTCCCCATCTACGAATATAAATTTAATGACATAATTGAAACTTCTTTAAGAGTTCTGATTTTTATTTTAATATATTTTGCACTTTATAAGGTTGTATTATGGGCTAAAGAAATTTTATCTAGCAAAATATGGGCACTCATATGTATTATGTCTTTAGCTACCTTTACATCCATTGTTCTTAGCATTATTCCTTTTATATTTAAGATAACCACCTTTTACAACCTCATTGTCATTTTGATAATGACTTTATATATTTTAGGTATTATTGCTACGTTTTATGTTATTAAGGAAATTGCTTTAGGTGCCAAAGCTGACTCATTAAATAAACAATTAGTAATGCAGATGGAACATTATACTGATATAGAAGAAAATCAGAATATCACAAAGAAAATATTGCATGATATGAGAAATCACTTAGGAGTTATAAATTCATTTTTATATGAGGGGAACATTGAAGAGGCAAGGCATTACCTAGGCAATGTGACAGAAAGTATAAGCTCTATGTCACTTCATACATTTTGTGAGAATAAAGTAGTAAATTCAATTTTGAACAACAAACACAAAAAGTTTATTAATTTAGGTATAAATGTTAACATAAATATTTGCGTTCCTGAGCAATTAAATATTTCTCAACCGGATTTATGTAGCATATTCTCTAATACTATTGATAACGCAATAGATGCATGTTCAAAAATACAAGATAAAAACTCTAGGTTTATAAATATTAAGTCAAATACAGATAAAGGCTATTTTGTTTATGAGGTTGAAAACTCAAAGATAAATCAGATAAAAGTAAATGGCCTAAGATTTATCACTAATAAAAAAAACAACCTAATACATGGATATGGAATAGATATCATTAGGACTATAGTCGCCAAATATACTGGGGATATAGATTTAGAATATACAGATAATACTTTTAAAATAACACTTTTTATAAAGTTGTAAGAATTTTTACTAATATTTAAATAACCATCTGCTCTTGTGTGAATTCTTGCACAAAATGCCTTTGCCAAGAACTATAGCGTGCAATGTGCCAAGTTTTATTTTCGCTACTCTCTAAATAATTTACATATATATATATCCTTATCTTTTATAAGGTATAAAAGTTAGAATGTTATCATTTCTTAAATATTCGCATCATTTGCCACAAAAAAACTCCACAGAATATCTGTGGAGCCCTTGATTTTGGCGGAGAGAGAGAGATTTGAACTCTCGGAACGGAATAACCCGTTCGCCTGTTTTCGAGGCAGGTACCTTCGACCACTCGGACATCTCTCCATATAATAAGTTACCTTTTACAGTATAACATATTTAAATTTTATTTAAAGTATATTTTTCAAATTATAGCTAAGGATATTCATTTTGAAGACAAGAACCATAATGACTAGTGTTTACTATTCTTGTTTCTAATCACTTTAATAAAAAAGTATAGAGCAATAATTAAAATTGCTATGTAAGTTATGAATTGCCCAAATCCTGTTACTATAGGAATTATAGTTTCAAATGAATCCCCAAACCAATATCCTAGTCCCAAGTATATACAAGTCCAAAACAATTCGCCTAAAGCGACAAACAAACTAAATGTCCAGAATTTATATCGCGAAAGACCTGCTGTAGCATTTATAAACGGTCCCATAGCTGATATTATAAATCTGCTAAAAAAAACTGAGCTTCTTCCGTGTTTACTTAAATAATTTTTAGCTTTAAATATTTTGGGTTGAATGTAAAATTTTATTCTGGAATGCCTATTTAAAACTTTATCCCCAATAAATCTCCATATAATATAAGCAATATTATCCCCAACCCATGAAAAAAACCAAATTTCTAGTAAGAGACTCACCACATTAAATTCACCAGCATAAGCGAACGCTCCAGATGCCATTACAAGTAAGGATGCTCCTGTTGGAATTCCTATACACTGAAGTACAATGATAATACTTAAAAACCAAATGTTATAGTTTCGAAAACATTCTATTAGTAAATTACCAAATTCACTCATGTTTTTTACCTTCTATATCTCTATTACCTTGTATGTTTTTATCGCTTTCTATTATCTTCTTTAAATTATCCTTCATATCTTTTAAAGGCTTATTATATTTTTTTCCCAGGTCTTTGATATATAAATTTTCATCACCCTGCTGCGGAACAATCTCAAGAGTTTTAAAGATTTCTTCTTCACTTATATTATATTTTTTAGACATTTTTTTTACTGTTATCCATTTATGAGTACTCATATCTCCAATTTGTCTACTTGCTTTGGTAGGTAAGTCAATATTTTTAAATTCAAAATATAGTACCGTAAAACGTCTTATTATTATAAATGTAGTTATAATAATCAAAACTGATAATATAGCCGTTTTTGCATCTTTTCCCATTAAATCCCCTCACTCTAATAATACTGTATTATATATTATAATAGAATATACCATTAGATTCAATAAATGATAACTAAATCGTTAATATTGCAACACCGCAGGTGACGCTTTAACCTTAAGGTTACAATAACCATAAATTACAAATAAGTATATCGGTATGCCGGGTGGCTTTGTGAACGTAGCAAACTTACTAACATAATTTACAAAGTAAATTTACCTACAATTTTATCTAATACAACTACTAATTCTTTTAATTGTTCTACGGTTTCTGATACAGTTTTAATTGCAACTTCTTCTTGTTCCATACTTGCGGCTACTTCCTGCGTTGACGCTGCAGCTTGTTCGGTTATTGCAGTTATTCCTTTAATAGCGCGAACTATATCCTCTTTTCCACTATCTACGGTATTGATGCTTGCTGCTATGCTTTGTATTTTTGACTTTGTATTATATATTGCCTCCCCGATGACCTCAAAGGCATCTGTAGATGTTACCATTACAAAATTTGCTTCTTTAACAGTATTTTTAGCTTCATCCATATTGCATTTGCCTAAACTTATTTCATCTTGAATTTGTTTTACTATGTTATCTATTTCATGTGTAGATGTGGCTGTTTTTTCTGCAAGCTTTCTAATTTCCTCTGCTACCACTGCAAAACCTTTCCCGCTCTCACCTGCCCTTGCTGATTCAATTGCCGCATTTAAAGCTAATAGATTTGTCTGCCTTGCAATAGCTTGAATGGTACTTATAATTTCCCCTATCAAGCTTGATTTGTTTGATAATCCATCTATATTACTCGCAACCTTTTCAGTAGCTTGTACATTTAATCCGAGCTTTACATTAAGTTCTTTAATTGCTTTACTACCCTTCTCTTGCATTTTTTCCATTTCTATTGAATATTCTTTAAGACTAGTAATACTAAACACAACTTCGTCTATCTCACCGGCAAGTACATTTAATTTATATGAACCATCCTGAGCCTCTCTTGCTTGGTTAACAGCTCCCCTAGCTAACGCTTCAACAGTTTGCGCCACAACAGTAATAGAAGATGTTGTTTCCTCCGCGCTTACAGAAATAGTATTTGAATATTGTAATACATCAGCAGAATCCTTCTTTAGTTCATCAATAACCTTTATTAATTCTTCCCTTAGTTTCATTAAGCTATTTGCCATAACGCCTATTTCATCTTTGCTTGATAGCATTTGATTAAGATTCTTGTCATTATAGGTTAAGTCTAGCTTAGCTAGTTTACCTATAAAACTTGTTGCAACTTCTATTGGTCTAGATATTCTTCTTCCGATAACTAATGCAATAATTATTGAAATTATAATTCCTAGAGCTATAATTAAAATAATAAGACCTATTAAATTTTTTAAATTCTTGAACACCTCTGAGCTAGGAACCTTCACTCCCATAATTTGGCCATTATTCAAAGTGTAATAACCCATCATCTGTTTACGTCCTTCAAAGGTTGTCTCTAACGCCATTGATTTCTTATTACTTAATTCAGCAGTTATAAATTTATATTTTCCATTTTCTAAGGTATCTAATTTTTCAGTAGCTTTTTTGCTTACATCAACTATAAAACTATAATCCTTATCTAGCAAAAATGCAGAACCAGTGTCATATATCTTTGTATTTAAAATCATCTTTCTCAAACTTTCAAAAGAAATATCAATACCTACAACTCCAACTAATTCATTATTAGCATATACAGGCATGGTATAGGATATCATATTTATCTTACTTATTGAGTCTATATAAGGTTTTGACCATACTCCTAGTTTAGCCTTAATTGGGCTGTAATACCAATTCATATCCACATTGCTTTCCTTAAAGTCATCTAAACTCTCATCATCAATAGCCATCTCGCTTTGTTTTTTCTGCTCGTCGTATTCATAAAATACCTCGTAAATTTTACTTCCATCTGTAAATTTAGAATCAAAAGTCATATACATCCCTACAAGCCCATTATTGCTGGCCCCTAAACTCTTCATTAAACGACTTAACTGTTTTTCGTATGTATTCATGTAGCTTGGGTCTTTAACCTTAGAAACTTCTATTGTGCCTAAAACTAGTCCAGATAACTCCTTTACAGTGTTTTCTACCTTTGTAGTTTGTATTGTGTATTCATTCCCTTTACTAGAAGCTATGTCTAATAGTTTCTCTGTGGCTTCATGTTTAATTATGCTTGTGGATTTAAAAATACTTGTAATTCCCACAATTGCTGATACTAAAATTGAACAACTCACTATTGCAATAACTATTTTAGTGCTAATTTTATTTTTCACTAAAATCCCCTCCTTAAAATAATTAAATTATCCTTTGAATATAGTTCGACAAAATACAATGCTTGATTATATTACGTGTTTCAAACTACCCTTACAAAATAATGTAAAAGAATAGAACCATTTCGCCGATATAGTTCTATGGATAAAAATATACGGAGAGGGAATGATTCTATGTCATGTAAAATTATACTACATCGGAGGATAAAAATGGAATAAAAATTTTAGCAAAGTCAATAGAAAAAAAGGAATCTATAGGTAAAATTAGCGAATCATAAGTTAAGCTAGTAATAGAGGTTGAAAATCTAGCATTAGAATTTACATACGTTGAACTAAAAAGAGCTAGGGGCAAATTGGTTTTATATCCAATTTACCCCTAGCTCTTTACCTGATTATTAATCTTTAATGTATTTATTAATTGTAGCTGCACCTTCTTCGTTTGCATGATAGTAAACTCTTAAGGCACCTGCCTTATCCATATTAAATCTTGTTTCTTCAAGAAGGCCATTAGCTTCAGCTGTCATTAAAGCTGCGATTACATCATTTCTTTTAAACGCTTTGAAATTAGCATATTCGCCTTTTAGAGCTTCAATAACGTCTTCAGCGCAAGCTTCTTTAACTTTTGTGAAATGTTTTAAAATAGCATAGTTAAGAGCTTTCATACTAATTTACCTCCTTTTTTCTAAACAAGTCCATTGGATTCATAGAAATTACTAAGATACCAACCATCATTAATACAGCAGCCATCCAAGCGATAGGAGGTAATGACCAACCTTTCATACCGCTAAATACGCCAAGTATAATCCAACAACAGAACGGTCCCCAGAATGAGTATGTACCATTACACGCCATACCGAGAGCGGCACCACACATACTGTTACCCCTATACCAACTCATATACGAAACGAATGCGCAAAGACCACTTACAGCAAACCAAATCATAGCAGGACCACTTGTAAACGCCTGAACAACAAGTCCATTTGAAATCTTAACGCCACCTGCCATTATACCAAAAATAGGAATTAAAATAATTAAGTTTGAAAGACCTGATATTGTCTGACGGATAGTAATACCAATCTCAGAGTCAATCATAGATGTACCGTAACCAGCTACGCAACCCTCAAAGCCCCAACCAAGAGCAGCGATGAAAGCAATACAAACACCCAAGAACCTACCTTTTGGTGCATCTCCACCAATACTTGTGCTACCAATCATAAAACTAGCAAGAACACAAATACCAATGCCTACCATCATACGCTTGTTTAATTTTTGTTTGAATAATATTTTACCTAAAATAGCACCAATAGCTGGACAAAGGGCAGTAATAGGAATAACTATTGAACCAGCCATCTGAAGACCAACAACATAAGCTGTGCTGGAAATAGGACCTCCTATAAGAGCCGCTAAAATCATCACTCGACCTGGAGTAGTATTAATACATCTAAAGAAATCTCCAAGTTTACCTTTAACCCCTGCATAAAGTAATGCCCAAACAGCACTACAAGTATCATTTACTGCACTACCAAGTGCACCTAGTAAATATGTAATAGCAAAAGCTGATAAACCAGCCGTGTTAGTACCATACCAATCACCCCAAACCCCCTTAGACATACCTAATGTCAAAAATGCTGAATAAAATCCATACATAAGACCTGAGAATAAAGCGATTGATATACCCTTTTTGTAAAATTGTGATGATAGCTTCTTTTTAGCAGCAATTGCCGATGCACTAACTGTTCCTGTCACTTCGCTCATAAACAAAACCCCCTTCTTTTAAATATTTTTAGTATATTATCATTAAATTGTAATTTATAATTTATAATGACCCTTTTTCTTAACACAGTCATTAGAAATTTCTTGCAGAGTTTTATGCAACTTTAATCTCCTTAAAATTTACCCTTACTTAGAGGGAAATTAGAAACCGTTTTCCCTAACAACGAATGCCGGCCCCAGCTTACACGCCCCCTACTAATATAACTTAATAAGAGATTTTTTCATGGCATAAAGTGCAATTTTTTACTGCATTATATCCGCCAGTTTTTTGAAGTTTTTGTACTATCGTTACTTTATTGCACTAATAGTTCAAATCAAGGCACCATAAGAGAAAATTATGGTTTATTTACCATAAAAACACCCCATAAATTGAATGGACACAACTCTTTTTTAGTTGTGTCCATTTAATTTATGGGGTGCACTTCAAACATCAAAAACACTTTCTCTACCAACCCTTATAGCTTCCTAATTCTTTACCATATCGGCAATAGAGCAATCTCCTGAAACCGTAATTGCCTTGACATTCTTCTGAAAGCGTTCATATCTAGCACTACAGTAGTCGAGAAAATCGTCGCCACTGTAGTGTCTAATCATGGCCCATACCATCCAAAGCAAATCCTGGGCTACCATGTAGCATTTTATTTTTAATATTTCTCCTGGCGTCAGAAATTGGCCATAGTAGTCCAAAAGAAAATATTGAATTGCCTCTTCGGTAAGTCTAGATTCAAGGATATAAGCAGCCACATCCCAGCTTGGATCGTTCATTCCAGAATATTCCCAATCTACAAGGTAAGTTCTGCCATTGTCATCCACAACAAAGTTTTCAGGCACTGTGTCATTATGACAAGGTACAGAAATTGTATTTTTAATATTTTTTTGCATAAAATCAACCAATTCTTTTTTAAGTGTAGAGTAGTCAAAGAAAAAACCGCCGTTAAGGTCTTGAATAATCTGTTCGTATTTATTAAGCTCCGTTTGCCAATCAAAGGAATTAGGAAAATTCTTTGGGCTGGAGTGGGTTTTTTTCAGCAGACCAGAAACAGCTCTCAAGTTCGCGATGCAGCATGGATCAATAAGGGCAATGTTTTTGCTGTTCTTAATGCATACGCTGATTTTAATACCACTTACATCATCAAAATAAACACAATCACAATTCAGACCAAACTCCGAGGCCATGAGATTGTTGATCTTTTCAATTTTTCGATCAATCATCTTATTGGTCATGCCACCCGGTTGCCGTACAACATATTCAGTTCCCTTGATATTCATAAAGTAGTTGTAATTGGTAAGTCCGCCTGCAAAACGGGATTTATCGAATATAATGCTATCGTCATTAAAGACGAGACGCAGTTTTTTTTGTACTAATTCTTCCATTTCCATTAATAATTCCACCACACATATATTAATTTATTATTTTATAAATATTGAATATATTATTATTATAGCACATTTCTATATCAAAAAAGAAGAAATGAAAAAATCACAGCTTTAAAGTAGCTATTGTTCAAGAAAAGCAATATTGTACAATGTTTCCTTTTAACTGGATACAATAGTGCTAAAACTATATATTGAATCTGCAATAAACTAATTGTTTTGTATGCTATCATATATTATCAGTCATTTTAGTTACTGGAAATAAGTCTTACTGTAGTAGCAAAGATATAGGAGGTACAAATCATGGAAGACACTTTTAAACTGAAATCCAAGGTTTATTTTAATAAGCAATCCATACAGGTTTTAGAACAAATTACTGGCTCCCGAGCATTTATTGTCTCGGATTCCATAATGGAAAAGTTGGGATATCTTCAAAATGTCGTAGATTACCTAAGCAAGGCGGGAATAAGCTCCGTTGTTTTTTCAGGGGTGCGCCCTGATCCGGATGTCAATGTAATTGCGGAGGGGCTTAAGTTATACGAAGAAAGTGATGCAGATGTACTAGTTGCAATGGGCGGAGGCTCTGCCATTGATACTGCCAAGGGAATTCTGTATTTTTCCTGGAAGCTTAAAAGCGCAGCTGGTCGTGAAATGAAAAAACCGCTGTTTATTGCAATTCCCTCCACAAGTGGAACGGGCTCAGAAGTAACGGACTTTGCCGTTATTACTTCCGGTAAGGAAAAGGTATGCATAGTAGATGAGTTTATCGCACCAGATATCGCCATACTTGACTCTACCTGTATTCAGCATGTTCCACAGCGTGTGGTTGTGGATACTGGCATAGATGTTCTGGTTCATGCCATCGAAGCCTATGTTTCCACAAACGCAACTGACTTTACAGACGCTCTTGCAGAAAAAGCAGTAAAACTGATCTTCGAGAACATTGAGAAGCTTTACAAGGACGTGAAGGATTCCGATGCGAGAGATCGTGTTCAAAACGCTTCCTGCATGGCAGGAATGGCATTTACAAATTCGAATCTTGGCATAAATCACAGTTTAGCCCACGCAATTGGCGCTACTTTTCACATTGCTCACGGTCGATCCAATGCGCTTATGCTTAATGCGGTGATGGAATATAACGCCGACTTAAGGGGAAGTGCCAACGGTTATGCTACGGAAAGGTATGCAAAACTAGCAATGGTTCTGCAGCTTCCAGCCCGAACGCACCGTGAAGGAGCTGTGAATTTCATTCAGGCTGTAGGTAGACTTAAAAAAGCTCTGGGGGTCGAAGATAATCTTCGTGCGCTTGGAGTTGATCAAAGTGAGTTTGAAAAATCGCTTTCGCATATGGCCGAAACAGCCATGCTGGATCGTTGTACACCAACTAATCCAAGGCAGCCTTCTAAGGAAGACCTTATTAATATCTATCAAAAATGCTATTAATAAGTTTCCAAAATCATAAAGAATGAGATAGAATAAAAAAAGGCTAAAACCTGAGTTTTAGCCTCTTTTTTTGACGAAATTCGTCGAAAAAACATATCGTTGATTGTTTACTTTTATACTATTGTACATTATAATAATTAATAAGCCATAATCAGATTCGAAAGAGACTTTTAAGCCCATAGAACTTCAACATTTTTTTCTTTTGAATATAAATTACATGGCAGAAAAGGAGTGCTATAAGCATGAATAAAACTAATAATCTGCTGAAAAAATTAATAGCCTCCAATATTTTATATACCCGCTACATGAGTATTTTATCTCTCTCAGATCTCTCCCTATTTTTAGTAGATACAAATGGAGATATTTTGTTTGAGTTTATTCCATCCCCGGATTTTTGTACCTATATATGCCAGGAAAATAAAGGTGGGGTATGCCCGGACTACAAATGCCGGCTAAAGCCCAGCGGTGAGGATAGATTTGTCTGCCGATACGGGCTTGAAAACATCCTCTTTCCCATAAAGGTGCAGGATAAAATTTTGGGTTATATAGGCGGTGTACAAACATATTTGGAGGGTAATGAATATCAAAAACTCATGATTGATGTCCAGTCCCTCCAAAGGGATAAAACTCCTGAATTGGAGTTTATAGCCAAATCAATTCTCTCACTGAAAACCGTGGAATCAAATAAAATTAAAGTACATGAGCAATTGTGTGGCCACATTGCCAAAAATATTTCTCTTGACTTATCCGAAAGCGTAAGTCATGCCGATCTAGATGCGGTAAGGCTGTCCATTGAAAAGGACATACTGGAGAAAAAGATCATCGATTTAGAAGCTAAAAACATGTCCCTGATGGTGAATCCCCATTTTTTGTTTAATACCTTGAACTGTATCGCCCGCATTGCATATTTTGAGCATTCTAAAACGGAGGAACTTATCTATTGCCTTTCCGATTTACTGCGGTACAATTTAAAACAAGATGACCAGCTTCACACCATTGGTGCCGAAATTGACAACATTAAGAAATATCTGTATATCCAGAAGGTAAGATTTAAAAATCGTCTGGTATATGACAGCGATATCCCTGAAAATATTAAGTCTTACAGAATCCCCAACATGGTTATCCAACCTATTGTTGAAAATGCTCTTATCCACGGTATCACTCCAAAACGGGACGGAGGTAAAATCAGTATTTATGCTGAAGAATATAAAAACGAAATCGTTATTTCCATTATGGATAATGGAAACGGTTTTCCAAAGGATGTTTTGCAGAACATACAACAGTCTGAAAATAAATCAGGTCTAGGGTTCTGGAATACAGACAAACGTCTAAAACGATATTACGGAGAACAATACGGACTTACAATAGTAAAATCTGACTATAGCGGAAGTACCGTTACCATAACTATTCCTACCCACCCTGTTGGGGGGGTATCGCTATGATTGTAGTCTTAATTGTGGAAGATGAAATGCTTGAACAAGAGTTCCTCAAAACAGTTGTACTGGAGGATCTTTCCACCGAAGATAGGCTACTGACCTGCGAAAGCGGGGTTCAGGCCGTCAAACTAGCAAAGCAGTATCGACCGAACATTATCATAATGGATGTAATGATTCCTGAAATGGATGGTCTGAGTGCCATTGCGGAGATCAGAAAATTTCTGCCTAACGTGTGTATCACCGTTTTGTCCGCTTACTCCGACTTTCCCTATGCACAGAAAGCTATTAGACTTAGGGTTTTCGAATACCAATTAAAGCCCATCAAGCCCAACGCCTTCAAACATATTTTTCACAAAATGTTGGACTCGGTAGCCGAATGTCCTGTGCTGGTGGAGGCTGCGCCTGAAGAAAAAAGCACAGAGCCCAAGGAATACCTTCATAACTTTATCGAAGAATCCATAAAATATATTAAAGAGCATTTCAGAGAAAGATTGACTTTGGAAATAGTTGCATCTAAGGCGTTTATGAATCCAAAATATTTCAGCCATGTTTTTAAAAAAGAAATGGGTGTCGCATTTACAGAATATGTAATTAATTTAAAAATTCAATATGCTTGCAGATTGCTCGAGACAACTAATTATCCCGCTTACCGGATTTCAATTGAATGTGGCTTCTCGGATCCGTCTTACTTTAACAGAGTATTCTGTGCGAAAATGAACATGACTCCCAATAAGTATAGAAAACATATATGTGCGTCAAAACCGTCGGATTAAACTTGCGGTGTTAATATATTTAAAATCCACAACCAAGGTTTGTATAAGCCTTAGTTGTGGATTTTAAATATATTTTTTTAAACTGCTCTACACTTTAGTATATTTATGTCTACCTCATGCATTCCAGTCACATATCTTTACAATCATTTAAATTTTTAATGTGCCTCAATAAAGGCTTCCATTTGTTTGTGCCAACTCTGAGTTTCATAATTATCTGTTAGTGTATCTTCTCTAAACAACAAATCAATAATAAATCGTGGTTTTTTTCCCCCAATGTACATGGATTTGATGCAGGAAACACAAGAGACCACAACTTCCTCACAAGGCATTTGCTGTGCACGTTTTTTCATCAGCTCATTGACTTGTTCTACAGGTAGCTTTCCATAAAAATGGTCCCCACAACAAATTGCTTTGGACCCTGTTAATTTAGGCTCAATAACTTTTATATTCATTCTCGCTAACAATTTACGAATGGCGTTCAGATATCTTTCCTCTTTGCGACTGTAACAAGTATCTTGTATAGCCATTTCTACGCCTTTATAGTCAGGGAAATTAAAAGTCACACTATCAGCCAGTACCTCCCAAAATAATACCGCCCTGATTCCTTCATATAGTTCTCTATAACTTTTGTCACAAGCTGAACATACAGTAATTACTCGTGTACCCTGATCCAATTTAGGATCGTGAAAGCAGCAAGTCAAAAGTGTGGGCATCTCGCCAAACTCTGAGACTATAATCATTTTAAGTTTATCTACAAGCTTCGGTTTGTATAACATCAAAGTGCAGCCTGGTGCAAATACTTGATTCATAATTTTGCCCTCCTTTAGTGTTGACTTATGTCGGTAGTTTGGAAAGCCGCATTTTAGTTTTAACAAAAAAATTAGGGCTGTTACACCCTAAATATTTTTTAGTTGTGCAACAACCCTACATTTAATAATCAACCATTATTTGCTTAAATGGCAACATGCAATCTATTTTGCTTCTTCTTCTATCTTTAGAGTTTTAGGAAGAATAGCTTCAACTTCAGCATGTGGACGAGGGATAACATGAACAGAAATCAATTCTCCAACACGTTGCGCTGCCGCAGCTCCTGCATCAGTTGCCGCCTTTACAGCACCAACGTCACCTCTTACCATTACTGTTACTAGACCACCACCAACAAATTCTTTACCAACTAGATAAACATTTGCTGCTTTAACCATCGCATCTGCAGCTTCAATAGCCCCAACTAAACCCTTTGTTTCGATCATTCCTAATGCATCATATTTCATTTTTATTTCCTCCTAATTTTTTATTTTTTATTTTTGAAGTTGTTATCTATAATTTATATGAATTATTCTCATGCCGACTAATCTATTTTATATCTTCTTCCCTCTTTAACATTTTAGGAAGAATACCTTCAACTTCAACGTGTGGACGAGGGATAACATGAACAGAAATCAATTCTCCAACACGTTGTGCAGCCGCAGCTCCTGCATCAGTTGCTGCCTTTACAGCACCAACGTCACCTCTTACCATTACTGTTACTAGACCACCACCAACAAATTCTTTACCAACTAGATAAACATTTGCTGCTTTAACCATTGCATCTGCAGCTTCAATAGCCCCAACTAAACCCTTTGTTTCGATCATTCCTAATGCATCATATTTCATTTTTATTTCCTCCTAATTTTTTATTTTTTATTTTACAATTTTAATTTTTGATAAGGAATTAAGATTCATAGCATTTGCTTCTTCTGTGTCAATATGACATTCTAAAGCCGAAGCGTCATTTGCTCTAACGGCAACATTATTGTAAATGCCCCCGCGCGGGCCACTAATTTCAATACTCACTGACTGTCCGTCATGCACGCCGAAACGCTTCGCATCTTCAGGTGTCATGTGAATATGCCTCTGTGCAACAATCAGACCTTCTGTAGTCTGAATAGATCCCTTCGGACCAATTAGCGTAATTCCAGGTGTTCCTTGTAAATCACCTGATAGCCTTGCCTGTGAAACTACACCAAGCTTGAAGGAATCTCCTGTCAGAACTTCTATCTGCGATTTACTACGCACTGGACCAAGAATTCTAACTTTCTCAATGGCACCCTTTGGACCGCATATTGTTACTGTTTCCTTACATGCATACTGTCCGAGTTGTGACAAATCTTTACTCTTAGTAAGTTGATAACCTTCCCCGAACAGACTGTTCAAATCAGCTTGAGAGATGTGAATATGGCGATTAGAAACTCCTACTGGAATTTCATACATATCCCCTTTCACGTCACTAGAAGACATATTAGACTGAACAGCCTCTAGCAAAAGCTTCAGGGCAGTTTCATAGTTATCCATTTTAGTTAGCTCCCTTCATTGCATTTACTAGATCGCTTACCAACTTCAAAAGTTTTTCATTATCAGTAGAAGCGTCCTTCGATGCATATGAGTCAGGACTTGTACCGCATCCTACGCCTTGCTTAACATAACTGGAAGATAGTTCAGGATGGTTGAATGTAGGATCTTCGGAAGCTAATGTACTACAATCCTTAATGCCATATGCAACTCTCTTGATATTAATCAAATGCATCGGACCAACATTTTCAGAAACAGAACTTCCTCCCCATGTACCGCAACCTAGTGTAAATGCAGGTAAAAGTCCTGTGCTTAAACCAGTACCTCCTTGAGTTCCACCAGTATTAACCAAAATACGAGCTGCTGGTTTTTTAGCAAACTTCATTACAATACCTTTATCCTCTGTATGAATGCTCATAGTGTGTCCTATACCATTTTGAAGCAGTTTGATACTGAGGTCACATGCCTCATGCCAATCTCTAACTGTATAGAAAGCAAGTACAGTTGTCAATTTTTCGAAGGATAGTGGATAAGCATCACCAACACCTTGCTGCTCACCTATTAGAACCTTTGTTCCTTCTGGAATTGAAATTCCAGCAGCTGTTGCAATAACCTGAGGAGACTTGCCTACGAACTTGGCACTCATGCTATGCCCACCATTCTTAAACAGTAGTCCACAAACTTTTGCAGTTTCTTCTGACGTCATAAAATAGCCGCCCTGCTTCTTAAATTCAGATACTACCTGATCATGATTGCATTCTTCAACAATAATAGACTGTTCGGATGCACAAATGGTACCATAGTCAAAAGTCTTACTTGCAATAATATTTTTAACTGCTTGCGCAACATTAGCACTTCTCTCAATGTAAGCTGGTGAGTTTCCAGCACCAACACCCAATGCAGGCTTGCCCGCACTATAAGCGGCCTTTACCATTCCAGGGCCTCCAGTTGCAATTATCATAGAAACCTCACTACATTTCATTAACTCATTTGTAGCCCCTACAGATAGCGTAGACATACCGCTAATAATATTGGCAGGAGCTCCTGCAGCTACTGCAGCATCATTCATAAGAGTTATAGCCTTCAGTGTACATTTTAATGCAGCAGGATGTGGTGAAAATACAATTGCATTACGTGATTTAATTGCAATTATTGCTTTGTAAATAGCAGTTGATGTTGGATTTGTAGAAGGTACAATACCCATAATTAGTCCAACTGGCTCTGCAATATCAGTTACCCTATCAGCCACATTTTCACTAATCACACCAATAGTCTTCATATCTTTGATAGCATTATACACAATAGTGGAAGCCATATGGTTTTTATAAGCCTTATCCTCAACTTTTCCAAAACCAGTTTCTTCCACGGCCATCTTAGCTAAACAAACCACATTTTCTTCTGCTACTCTAACCATATTGCACAAAATCTTATCTATTTGTTCCTGAGTATAATCAGCTATCTGTTCTGTTGCGATTTTTCCGAGTCTTGCAAGATTTCTTGCCTCTTGTATAGATCGTAAATCCTTATCGAAATTTTCCATCTTATAATTCCTCCATTCTTTTTCTTGTAAAATTTTCATGATATATTTTTATAATTGTTATAACTGTGTTAATTATTTCCGTAATACTCTCTGAATTTTGTAAGTAGCAACCTCTTATTTGCCTTAGAAACCGACCTTCCCGCAATACCAAAGTTCTTATATTCACGAGCTAGATTTCGAAGTTCTATAACCTTAAACTTGCTCAGAATCTCAATTGTTTCTTCCAAACCATATTCAAGTACCATCTTATCTACAGCTTCCTTATTAGGTATCTCACTTAAATCCCTTTGCAAAGAAGCAGTTGTTTTTTCTGCATCGAATTCCGTAATTTTTAAATCTTTCACTACTAAATCTTCAACTTCAACATCTGCAGTGTCTTCTTCAATTATTTCAGCTTCGGATTCAGTTTTTGTTGCCTCTGCAGTTGACATTTCTCCATCTTTCAGCGGTGCTTGCGGTATAATTATGTTTTCCAAATCCTCATGTGGGCGAGGAATCACATGCTCTGAAACTAGGGATGTGCTGTTTATTTTTCTAACTGCCGCGCAGCCAGCCTCTACAGCTGCTTTCACAGCACCCACATCTCCAGTTACAACAATGGTAACAAGACCTCCGCCTACATATGTCTTTTCCAAGAGATTCACATTTGCCGCCTTAAGCATAGCATCTGCACTCTCAATAGCTGCAACGAGTCCTATTGTTTCAATTAACCCAAGTGCCTGCATTTCCTAACCCTCCTTAACTTTAGTCAAGCGTTCTAATATGTAGCATAGAATGCTTTCATCTTGTCAGGTGAACCAAATGCTAATTTAGCTCCCTTAGGGAAGAATACTGAATCACCTGAATGTGCAGTGTAAATCTTTCCATCCACTGTTACTGTAAGTGTACCTTCTATAACATAGTATAGCTCTTGGCAAGCGGTTTCCCAGTCGAAGCTGCAACCTTCAATTGTAATAACCCCTGCATTCATTTTACAACCATCATCAATATTGATGATTTCCTGATAAAATACTTTGTCGCTAGGGTTTCCAGTATCAAGAACTTCCATCTTTACCGAACTTCCACGAACTACCTTTAAACCACAAGGATCAACCTCAGCAATATATGGCTTATTAGAAAAAGAATCAAGGATTCCGTTTAAAAGCCCTTTATCCATCATAGCTTTGAATACCTTATAAATCATATCTGTGTCGATTCCACCATCACTGGCTTTTGCCAGTGATGAAGCTATTTCTTCACAAGAATTTTTCGCCGCACAAGCCTGCGCCTGGGAATTCTTTACCTCACAAACATTAGCTTCGGAAGTCTTTACCGCGCATACAGGGGTCTCCGTAGAAAACTCTATTCCACAAGCTTTCGCTGCGTCTTTGGCTGATGGCGTAATAATTGTATTACTATCAATATAAAATACTTTTTGACCCTTCTTTTCCACATTCTCAACATCTTTTACACAAATCAATTTTTTCATTCCTTCACATCCTTTCATAAATATAAGTTCTCATATATTAGAACAAAGATGACAACAGTCTGCCTGAAGGCGAAGCTATAACTTCTGCATTTACAAGCAGTCCTTTTTCTTTTGCAATAGCCTTTCCTGTTTCAATACCGGTTTCAACCGCAGCCACATCGCCGGTGAAAGTAAAGAATGACTTACCGCCTAGTCCATTTCCCAACCGGAGCTCTATGGGCTGTAATTCCGCTGCTTTCAAGATTGCATCAGCAGCGATAACCATGGTTGAAAGGGAGAAAGACTCCATAATTCCTAGTGCCTGAATTTCATCTGGCATAGTTGCACCTGTGATTGCTGGGAATACTAACGGGCTGACATTTGGTATAACAATAGAATCAACCAAAAATTCTTCTGCTAACCGCTCACCAATACTTACGGAATCTTGAACTGATGCAACATCGCCCTCAACAATAACTATATACTTACCGGGGCAAACAGAACTAGCTGTTACTATTTCCACATCAGAAATTTTCAGCATCTGATCTGCTACATATATACCTCGTGCAATACTTGTAAATTCAACCATACCTATTGCTTTCGACATATCAGTCCCTCCTTATCGTAATAAAATCATTTCCACACTCTACAACCGTTCCTGAAATGCTAGCATGAATTGTAGCCCCCAAATTATCTTCAGGAATTTTGCCGATTAGCTGTCCCAGCTGCACATGATCGCCAGTAGAAACAACGGTCACTGCAGGTGCCCCTACATGCTGTCTTGTTGCAATACGTACCAATTCAGGTTTTATTTCAACTTTCGTCATAAGCGCTGGCTTGTCAAAATCATTCAAACCCAGTCTAGCGACAATACGCTTACTTGGAACCAAACGATACTCACGGCTTTTGCGAGAAACGAATTCTGATTGCATGGGCTTGTACCTTATATTCTGCTGGGCCAATTTTTCTTTAAAATAAACATTTGCAGATTTCGGATATAATCCTACCGGGCATGAGAATAATTCACATAAATTACACTGACAACATAACTGTGAAACCTTTTGGCCTTCAACATCCGTTAATGCATAATTTAAAGCTCTCATCATCTTATGTGGCTGTACATTATGTCCAAGAAGATAGCGAGGACACATATCCGTACACATACGGCACTGCTCACAAGAAGCCCTATTCACTCTTCTTGCCTGCTCTAAGTTCATAGATTTCTTGCGAATCAGAGAATGCTGCTTTTTCAAAATTACAAATCCCTTATTTTTCTTTGTAACATATCCATCTATATTACTCATGACAGGACCCATCATAGGACCACCATCAATAACTGCATAATCATCAAAATTTTCTATACCACTCAGCTTTAGCACATCTATAATAGGTGTGCCTACTGGCACTTTTACAGTCAAGCTTTTAGGTATATCTCCTGCAACTGTGATATATTTTTCTGTAACTGACTGCCCCAGGGAAGCATTGTAAATATTTAATGCCGTTTCTGTATTGACTACTACACATCCAACCTGAATTGGGATACCCATTTCAGGAACAACTCTACCTGTCAATTCATAAACCAAAACTTGCTCATCACCTACAGGATAAACATCTGGAAGCTCTTTCACCTCAACGAAGTCACCTACCTGCAATGCCTTAATTCTCTCTCGCAGAATAGAAATTCCTTCTTTATGCTTTCCTTTAATACCTATAATAGCTTTGCTTGCAGAAACCAATCTTCCTGCTGCTTCAAATCCTTTAATTACCTCATCGGGAAATAGTTTCATCAACTGCTGATCCACCCGAAGCAGAGGTTCACATTCAGCTCCGTTAAGAAGTATATATTCCGATTTTGATGCTAGTTTTACATGGGTAGGGAACCCTGCACCCCCTGCACCAATAACACCGGCTTCTCTCACCATATCAAGAAGACTCATTCTTACCCCTCCTGTTATTCTCTGGGGCACATAACAATTATCAATTGTTATTCCCTTCTGTATTCCTAGTAAGCACAAAACAATTATTAATTGTTTTGCCTCCTGAATTTATCTGAAATTGCAATCATCATCAATGATTCCCACAACAACCGCATCAACTGGGATATCATCATTACCTAGCATTCGGCGAGCCGATGAGCCAGTGCTTACAATAACCCTATCTCCAATACCGGCACCGATAATATCTACAACAATCAAACGCTCGCCGGCACTACTACCGCCAATTACTTCTGCTAGCATAAACTTTAGTCCATTAAGTGATTCTGCTTTTCTTGTTGCCCATATGCTATCAATCAGTTTTGCTGTTAACATAAATCTTTCTCCTTTTTAAGCTGCTGCTTAATCTCTTGGATTGCAGATTCAACAGATGCAGTATCGCCAAAAATCGCAATCATTATCATGTTCTGCGGACAACTTCCTCTGATATCTTCTACTGTGACACCAACCGCCTTTTCAGCAATGTCCGCTGCGCAAATCATCTCTATCATTCTTCCCTGCACAAGACCAACTGCATCAACACAAATCCTGTTTTTGTCCACACCCGGCCCCATTCGCCGCATAAGAATATCTACAGTACCAACTGTCGGTGATTTAATAATTCGAAACTCCATATCTAAAATCGCCCCCTTTACCTTATACTTTGCTGCGTGCAGCTAAGTGCTATTCCTAGTGGGGTTACAAACATAGGATTTTGCGGCTTATGAGTGAAAATACCTGTCTGCTTTTCTATGATTTTTTCAATACCGGTTAGGCAGCATGTTCCGCCAACCAAACATATTTCCTTTACATCATAACCTTTGATATGCTGATTAATAATAGATGCAATTTTTTCAACTACTGGCTTAAGTACTGGTAACAGTTCCTTGTGATTTTTAGGATCACGCTTATACAATTCGCCTTCCGGAAAAGACATTTTATATGCACCTGAAACAACTAAGGAAAAATGTGTACCTCCTGTTGGCTCATCCTCAATGCAAACAACTTCTCCATCCTTTAAAATCGAAATTCCGGTTGTTCCACCGCCAACATCTACAACTGCACCATCCTTAATTTTAAGGACATTATTAGCAGCTGTACATTCATCAAGCACATTTGTCACTTCAAAACCAGCAGCCTCAACCACATTCTTAACTGCTCCTGAATCCAAAGCATCTGTCCCCGGCGGAATGGCAGCCGCTGCATAAATAAGTTCTGTACCAATCTTCTCCTCAATCTCCTGCTTCAGTTCTCTTACAATTTTAATTGCACCCATATAATCTACAACCATACCATCTCGAACTACATCTGCATACCTATAAGCACCTGCCACGGGTTTGTAATTTTCATCCAAAACCGCTAAAACAACACATGCCGTTCCCAAATCAACTCCTGTATAATAAACAGAAGATTTACCTACAATGGGATGTTCCACTACATATTCAAAATCCCGGACAAGCTGATCACAGTATTCAAAATTTAACTTTTTTTCTGACATTTTCCACCTCCTAAAACCGAACAAATCATTTGGGACAAGGTATTAACAATCTGATTAACCTTCCCGATAATTTCTATGCACAGCTCATTATCCTCATTACTTCCCTCATATACTTCTAAAACAACTGGTTCAATTTCGCGAAGATTGCAACGTAGCCTATGCAAAATTATGATTTCCCTTCCCTTTGCAAGCTGCATATGGAACTCTGTAATTTCAAAACAGTCATCTAAATCATCAGAAAATTTATCTGAATTAACCCCTGTGCATTCAGTGAAACTGAGGTTCTCGGCAGAACCTTTCCCCTCCGCAGCATTTTTAATGCAGGTGAATTGTTTGCCTAAATTAATAACTCTCTGTGCCAAGAAAACATCCTCACTCAAAAGTTCTTGTTCAGATAAAAGAAACAATGCCTCCGTGGACTTCATCTTGCTACGAAGTTTCTTCTTTTTCCAATTATTCTTCTTCTCAGGTACTTCAGGTAGCTGTTTTTCTTTTACATTTACAGTACTTTTCTTTGTAAAAGGATCATTTTCATACATATTGATCCGATGGTCCGACAGAAACTGACGTGCTCCAGGCGTAAGTCTTGCTCCTGGTTCTAACTCATAAGTTGTAAAAGGTTCTATTTTATTGAAATCCCGCAAATCACTTTCGGTAATAAATTTCATTTTATTCCCCCTTTACTTTTTTTTTCAAAAGTAAATAAATATTCTTTTAAAGCAACCATGCCTACATCACTAGAAGCACTAATCTTATAATAAGGCTCAGGTATTCCTATTTGCTTCAGCTGCTGGAAACACAAATCTTCATTTTCCGCCATTAAATCACTTTTCGTTATTACACCAATTACAGGGCATCTAAACGCCTTTACAAAACCAGGTGGATAAACGTTACTGACTCTTGACTGATCAACTAAAATCAAAATATGTGATGCATCTTGCGCGGTTGCAATTAAATGTTTGTACATCCAGGGGCTTTCAATATAAGCACCTGGAGCATCTATAGTATTCTTTCCATAAATAATATCCTGTGTTTTCCTGAGTGGTCCATCATAATCATTAAGCTCATTAACCAATGTGGTCTTTCCGCAATTCATCGGTCCTATCACCATTACTCGCTTCTTTCTCATGTTCTTGTAATAGGAGCTGTCATAAAGTCTAGCAAATTTTTCAATGTATCATTTACCGCATTAAGTGCTGTTTCAACGCTCTGCACATCACCAGTGATAATTACAGACCCCGTAAAACGGTCCAAAAATCCAATTTCAACATCCGCTGCCTTTGTTGCAACATCCGCTGCAATAATAGCGGCTTCGTAGGGTGTTATAGTTAAAATTCCAATTGACCCCTTATTGTCTATCCCCAAGCGCTCATAAATATCCGGCATAGGTGAGGCAATAACATGAGCAATTGTAACCTGCTTTCCAGGTACCGATTCTTCTATGACACGTTGTATAGATTTTTCACCAACTGCTCCCATAAAAGTTACCTCTCAATCTATTTTCTATTCTAAAAATCATTTATCAGTGCTTGATAACCGCAACTGGGAAATCATATTTTTTAATCCAGCTCTCAATCATGTCAAGTTCTTCGCTGCTTAAGCTTGGATCTCCCTCTATTGGATAGTCCATTTCTAATTGTGTGTACTTATTTACACCCATTTTGTGGTAAGGAAGCAAATCTATTCCCTTAAAATTTTTGTATTCACGGAAAGGCATCAAAAATTCAACTACACTCTCAATCTCATCCTGCCTATCATTTATGCCTTTAAGCAAGGGCATTCTAACCTTAACATTATACCTACGTTTTAAAAGTTCCTTTAAGTTTTCTAGTATTCTCTCATTGTGAACTCCCGTAAGTTCATAGTGACGCTTGGCATCAACATGCTTTATATCAAAAAGAAATAAGTCTGTAAATTCAGCAACCTTAAGTATTGATTCCAGTTTTGCATAGCCTGATGTTTCAATAGCAGTATTGATTCCTTCTTGCTTACATGTCATAAGTAAATTTGTTGCGAATTCAGGTTGCATTAGCACCTCTCCGCCACCTAAGGTAACGCCACCACCTGATACATCATAAAACATAACGTCTTCTTGAATAATTTCCATAAGTTCGGAAACAGTTTTTACCTGACCTACAATAGATAATGCAGATTCAGTACAAATTTCCTCACATTTCCGACAACCTATACAATCAATGCTATGGTTTATCTCATGTTTTAGCTCTTTTGAAATAGTATGTATAGAAGCCGGACAAACACTAACACAGGCACCACAATCAATACAGGCATCTCTTTTAAACATAACTTGATATTTTCGTTCAAGTCCTTCAGGATTAGCACACCATTTGCAACGCAATGGGCATCCTTTAAAAAATACCAGTGTCCTTATTCCCGGACCATCATACATATTATATTTTTGAACATTGAAAATCAATGCTTTTCTTTCTATTACAGCTACTTTTGTATTGCTCATAATATCTAATCTCCCGTTCAAATAAATAATTCAACTGGGCCCAATCCTCTAGCATAACCTGCATCATAAGAGAATTGGGCGTCAGTTAAGTCATTTTAAAGTCAATGGAATACCCTAATTAGAAATGTGTCAGCATAGTTCTACTGATAATTTCATCCTGAACATCCTTGCATAATTCAACAAAGAATGCACTGTACCCTGCTACACGAACAATCAAGTCACGATACTGCTGTGGATTTTTCTGTGCTGCAATCAAGGTCTCATTGTCAAGGTAATTAAATTGCATCTCTCCATTACCAAAGACGCAAGCACTACGAAGTAATGCAAGAATACCCTCTTCGCCTTCTGGTGTATCTAGTAGTCCCGCCATAAGCTTAAAGTTGTGAACCATTCCTATATTCATAGTGTCACAAGCCATCTTGGAAACGGATTTGATAATAGCAGTTGGTCCTTTAAAATCCGCACCTTGAGTTGGACTGATACCATCGGATAATGGTGACCAAGCCTCACGACCGTTAGCAGATGCACCAAGTAGTTGTCCAAAAGGTGTATTGTTTGAGATAGACAAAGTACCATGGCTTAACACTGAATAAAGAGTCTTATACTTTCTATGTTCCCTCTCTGTGAAGTTAATCAAATCGGAAGCAATCAAATCTACATAATCATCATCATTACCGTACTTAGGAGCTTTCAGGCAATCACTTTTCATCTGTTCATATCCAACAAATTCAGCTTTTAATCCTTCATTTAGTTGCTTCAAAGTATACTTCTTCTCATCGAATACTAACTTCTTGATAGCAGCCATAGAGTCTGTATGAGTAGCTAGTCCAGACCATATAACACCAGGTCCGAAGTTATACATAGCTCCACCAGCAGAAACATCCTTGCCACTCTCCATTGTACCCTCATACATAATTGACATTAGAGGTTTTGGAGCTAGTTCTCTGTGGACACGTTGAGAAATAACAGTAGCAACACTTGACCACTTTGTAATATATTTGATTTGTTCCTTAACAGCATTGTCGAACTGTTCATAAGTTTTGAAATTATCCAAGTCTCCCATATCAGGACAAACTTGCTTTTTATACCATAGTGGAACACCGTGGTTTAAAACTAATTCTATACATATTGGCCACTGGGTATAAGCAGTTGAAGTCCACTGATACAAACGACCTGATTTCTGAGGTTCAACACAACCCATAAGGCAATAGTCACGTGCATCTTCCATGGAAACACCTTTTGATAGCATCATTTTAATATGAGCATCGTCAAAATGGCAAGCCGGGAATCCCATACCAGCACGAACAACGTCAACAATCTTCTTTAAATACTTCTTAGGTGACTTGTTGTGAATACGTGTAGCTAGTGATGGTTGATAAATTTTAACATGACGAACAGCATCCATTAGTAGGTAAGTTAGGTCATTTGTTGCATCAAGACCCTCACGAGTAACTCCACCAACACACATATTTACAAATGGCTGATATCCTGCAAAGAACTTAGAACCGCCTTCACTTGTAACCCACATCATCTCAGACATTTTAATAAGCATACTACCAGATAATTCAAATGCTTCAAACTCAGTCATACGACCTTGTTCCATATCTGCCTTGTAGAATGGATACATATATTGATCAACACGACCGATAGACATACCAGTTTGGTTTTCCTCAACTAGTAGCAGTGATTCAATAGTCCAAACAGACTGAATTGCTTCCCAGTAAGTACGAGGCTTATGTGCAGGAACATGTGCATTTATTTCAGAAATCTTCATTAATTCTGCTTTACGCTTAGGATTAGTTTCCTTTGCAGCTAGTTGCGCAGCATGATCAGATAAACGCTTAGCATAAATCATAACTCCTTCAGTAGTGTCAATAACAGATTTATAATAATAAATTTTTTCAATATCATCAGGGTTTTCGTAATTCAGTTTTTCCAAATGATCCTTTGCTTCCTGCTGAATATCTAGCATTCCCTTCTTCATCAGAATTACATCATATCCAGGGTTTGAATCACCACCACCATTTATTGCATGGTAAGAACAATCTGAAACATATGATTCGCCGGAAAGTTCCCAAAGGCCTGCCTCACGGTACTGATCTTCACAGTATTCATCAATAGATTTCCCTTTCCAGAAAGGGAAAAGTTCTTCACGCATAAATTTTTTATCTTCTTCAGATATATAAAAAGGATCTTGAGCACGGGTTCCAATAGTCTCAAGTTCATCTTCCATCCATCTCCATGCAATATCAGGGGAACAAGATCCAGCACGAGGTGCGCCACAAGGTGCCCCTACAATTAGTTCATCCTCTTGAATTACCAAAGGTGCTGTCTCACAACAATATTTGAAACTTTTACCACGGAATATACTTTTAGGCATACCAGGATTTTCCTTTGCAATCTTAGTAATTGCCCTAGCACGATGAGTTGTGATAGTAGGTGTCCATTTTAAATAGTTTTCTTTCAGTCTCTGAAGACGGTCTGTAATTCCATTTGGAATTTTTCCATCATTCTCGCTAGATGCCACATAACTTACAGTATCCTCTTTTGTAATTTCTTTCGAAACCCCTTCAAACATCTTCATTAAAGATGCTCGTTCTTCTGCAGACATATTTTTAGTCGCTTCTGCAAATTTATTTGTAAATTCACGAATATCCATATTCTTACCCCTCATTCTTTCATAATTATTTCAGATTTTACATCTGATTTTTTTTAATGTTTACTGCTTATTTTTCATTCTCCATACATATCTGTAGGGCTATTTAATCTCTTGGAGAGCTTTTTTTAAAATATTCTGCAACTTCTCTATATCCTCTGAATTATACTCCGACTGCTTTGCAATACCTTGCGGGGGAGTTTTTTCCACTGTAATCATTCCATCAATAATATCCTCTATATTCCGCACACCATATCCTACTTTGCGGATATAAATAAGATTCATTGGTGAAACATTATCGGAGGTCATACCTAGTCCCGCAGAGCCACTGCCTAGCGTCAAAGCAGGCATCAAATTAGTTGTAGCACCCATGCTACCAAGAGAAGCCGGTGTATTAACAAGTACCCTACCCACTGGTTTTTTTAATGCAAACTGGCGAATCACTTCTTCGTTTTTTGAATGTATAACAAGAGTGTGTCCGTGCCTCTCACTTAAGAGCAGCTCAATGCACTTTTCGCAAGCATGCATCCAATCGTCTTCGATGTAGTAAGCCAGTACCGGGCAAAGTTTTTCCTTCGAATAAGGATTAGTTTCGGAAACATATTTCTGCTCTGAAATCAAAAGTTTTACACTCTCCATAACAGAAAAGCCTGCTCTCTTAGCCAATTCCTGTGCGGATTTGCCCACCATTTCTAAGTCCAAACTCCCATCACAATGGAAAAAGAGAGAACCAAGTTTTTGTGCTTCTTCCTCTGTCATAAAATGCGCACCGTTACTTTGCAGTTCGCGTTTTACATCAGCTGCAATACAGCTATCTACAACAATAGATTGTTCCGCCCCTGATACAATTCCGTTATCAAAGGTTTTACTAGCAATAATATCGCGTGCAGCTTGCTTAATGTCAGCTGTGCGTTCAATAAATGCCGGTCCATTGCCAGTTCCTCCATAAATGACAGGTTTTGCAGACTCATAGGCTGCTTTAAGCATTCCAGGAACGCCTGTATTCATAATAAGGGAGGTTGCTTTATGATTCATTAACTGGATTGTCCCACTATGCGTCACAGTATGTAAGTATGCAAGAGCTCCTACTGGAAGTCCAAACCCTTCTGCTGCTCGAATCATAATATCAAGTGCCTTGCAAATTGTCTTCTTCGCCCTAGGATGCGGTGAAAAAATAATCGCATTGCCGGACTTGATTGCAATTAAAGCCTTGTAGATGGTTGTAGAAACCGGACTGGTTGCAGGACATAAAGCAATAATTACACCCATAGGTACGCCTATATCCATGGTCTTGTTTTGAAGGTCCTCATCAATGATACCTACACAACGCATTCCGCGAAGTTTAACTAGCAAATACTCGGAGGCAAATCTATTCTTGATATATTTATCCTGCCATTTGCCATAATCAGTTTCATCTCGGGACATCATAGCAAGTTCGCAGGCATACTTTCCGATTTCCTCCGCCATACGTTCAACAATTTCATCCAATTTTTCCTGTGGAAAAGTTGCTAGCAGTTTTTGTGCTTCACCTGCATTTTCGGCAAGAATTCGAGCTTCTTGGATGGAGAGTAAATCATTGTCAATAATATTCATTTCTGACTCTCCTTTTCATTTCATTAACTAAGTATTGTACTTTTGCATTTTATGCATTGCTACCATATCAGCCAAATATTAAGGATTCAGTGTTTCAAGTGAATAAAGTGCAATAATTTTTTCAAGGTCCGGGTGTGGACTTGCAATAACAACTGAGCTATAAACTTCAGCACTCATATCTAATACAGCTTTTACGCCAGTATCTACAGCTGATCTACATGCCCCTACGTCTCCACGAACCAACACCGAAATATAGCCAGAAGCTACATTTTCAAAACCAATCAATTCAACATTTGCAGCTTTACACATTGCATCTGCAGCCTCTAAAGCAAAAACTATACCAAATGTTTCTATTAAACCTAAAGCTCTGTAATTGCTCGCCTGTGGTATTTCCTTTGCATCGATGTCATATACTGAAACAATATCTCCAATATCTTTAATCGGTCTTGGCATAACATTTTGTGCTGTTAATGTACCTATTGCTGTAGCTGCCTCAGCTCCTGCTTCTACAGACGCCTTAACGGCAGCAATATCACCCTTTACCATAATTGTAACCAGAGTGGAACCTATATTTTCATATGCTACCAATTCAACATTGGCAGCCTTAAGCATTTTGTCTGCCGCCTCAATTGCAGGTACCATCCCTAATGTTTCAACAAGGCCTAATGCTTCTTCTCCATAATACCTCACTAAATATTCCTCCTTTTATATTATATTTTCTGGAATCTTTTAGACACTTACTTATTAAGGGTCTTGACTCCCTCAGAATTTAACTTTACTAAGCAAGACATTCTAAAACGTTTTCTTTATCACACTATTACCAACTCAACTATCATTTCACTTTATGTTAATAATAACTGAACAAGGCATTTTTTCATGGCATAAAGTGCGCTATTTTACCGCATTATATCCACCAGTTTTTTTGAAGTTTTTGTACTATCGTTACATTCTTGCACTAATAGTATTATTTTTTATTTTTACTCAAGATATTAAAGGAGATTTAGCCTCCCACTTACATAAGTAGGAGACTTTCTTTCTAAAATGTGATTTAAATAATACAAATACAAAAATCAATTTCTACAATCTCCAAGACTTTGGAAGATATTTCTTTAATAGCATTCTCCCGTCATCATTTATAGAATAATATATATATAATTCATATAATAACTCAAATTATTAGTCCTTAATGTATTTATTAATTGTAGCTGCGCCTTCATCATTTGCATGATAGTAAATCCTTAAATTACCGGACTTATCCATACCAAAACTTTTTTCTTCAAGAAGACCATTCGCTTCAGCTGTCATTAAAGCTGCAGTAACAGCATCTTTATTAAAAGCTTTGAAGTTACCATATTGACCTTTTAAAGCTTCAATAACGTCGTCTGCACATGCTCCTTCAATTTTTGTAAAATGTTTTAAAATAGCATAATTAAGTGGTTTCATACAATTACGCCTCCTTTTTCTTAAGTAAATCCATTGGATTTACTGCGATTATCAAAATACCAATTGCCATTAATACAGCACAAATCCAAGATATAGGAGAGAGTGTCCAACCTTTTATCCCGAACCCCACACCAAGTATTATCCAGCAGCAGAATGGTCCGAAGAAAGAGTAAGTACCATTAGTTGCCATACCAAGCGCAACACCAGTCATACTAGATCCCTTATACCAACTCATAAATGAAAGATAAGCACAAAGACCACTAACAGCAAACCAAATCATAGCATGACCGCTTGTAAATGCTTGGCCAATAACATGGAATGAAAGACCTGCATTGCCTCCTACTATAGCTATGATAGGAATAAATATAATTAAATTTGCAAGACCTGATGTTGTCTGACGAATAGCAATACCAATCTCTGAATCTACCATTGCTGTACTATAACCAGCTATACAGCCTTCAATACCCCAGCCAAGCGCAGCTATAATAGCAGCTATAATACCTATCCCTACACCCTTTTGTGCACCTCCAGTAATACTTGAGATACCAATCAAAGCACTTGCAGAAACACAGATACCAATTCCTAAAATCATACGTTTTGTTAATGGTTGTTTGTATAAAACTCTGCCTAAAATAGCGCCAATAGCTGGGCAAAGGGCAGAAATCGGAACAATAATTGAACCAGCTGATGCAAGGCCAATAACATAAGCTGAATTAGCAATAGGGCCTCCCATAAGTGCAGCTAACATAATCATGCGACCCGGTTTAGTATTAAGAGTTCTAAAGAAATCTCCAAGTTTGCCGCGAATTCCTGCCATACCTAATGCCCAAACTGCACTACAAGTATCATTTACGCCACAACCAAGTGCACCAAGCATATATACAAGAGCAAATGAAGATAAACCAGCTGTATTTGCACCAAACCAATCGCTCCAAACCCCTTGAGTCATAGCATATGCCAAAAATGCTGAGAATAATCCATATGAAAATCCTGAGAATAAACCAATTGTAACTCCTTTTCTAAAAAATCCTGATAATAACTTTTTTTTAGCAACGACTGCAGTCGAATTAGCTACTGCTTCTGACATAATATTACCTCCAATATTTTTGTTGTTTTTCCAAAAAACCTCATTTTAATAAAGTCTTTCAGACCTTTACGTGTATTCTAGAACAGATATAATCAGTCCCAATATTCATTGATGCATAAATAATCTTACCTACGGATTTAATAATAGCTACAGGGCCTTTAGTACTTGATCCCTGAATGGGGATTAAAAAATCAAAAGGAATATTATTCGCACCCGCGATTACTGCTACCTCCCCCTTTTTTCTTTACATAGTAAATTAGAAATTTCTTTGAAGCGTTTTCATTAACAATATGTTGCGGTCTGGAAGTACTATTTCACTTTATGTTAATAATAACTGAACAAGACATCTTTCTATGGCATAATTTTAAATATTTTACTGCATTATATCCCCGAGTTTTTTAAAACTTTTGTACTATAGTTATTTTCTTGCACTAATAGTATCTATTTTTATGTTTAATTCGACATCATAATCCATTTTTTCTTATAATTCCATTTATTTATTCCAAACTTTTTTATTTTATAATTAATTTCCCATTCTAACCTTTTTATAACAAAAATATAACCCCCATGATTATAAAACTATAATCATGGGGGTTATATTTAGTTATTATGTTCCTCCAATATTCCTACATTTGTAATAATTAACAGTGTTTAAAAGGTATTTTTTTAATTTTTAGTAATAAGGTCCTATTTCTGTGTTAATAATTTTAATTTGGTTTATTTTAAGTTATGTTGTCTTTCTAATAAAGTTACATGCCCTTCGGTATAACTTGGTTTCATAAGCACTACAAAATATTAGGATTTAAAGCTTCAGCTGCATTATAGGAACTTCTAACTAATGGCGATGATGCAATATACCTAAATCCCATCCTCATTCCTATATCCTTATATTTTTTAAACATATCTGGATGAACGTATTCTACAAGTTCAATATGATCTTTTGACGGCTGAAGATATTGACCAATTGTAACTATATCACATTGATATTCTCTTAAATCCTTTAATAATTCTATAACCTCTTCCTCTTTTTCCCCTAGACCTACCATAAATCCTGATTTAGTAAATATACTCCTATCAATCTCTTTTACTTTCCTCAAAAGTTCTAATGAACGATTATATATGCCTTGCGGTTTTACCCTTTTATATAAATTTGATATTGTCTCAATATTATGATTCAATATCTCTGGTTTTTCATCTAAAATCACCTTTAAGGCCTCCCAATTACCTTTTAAATCTGGAATAAGAACTTCTATTGTTGTATCTGGTGTTATTTTTCTAATCTCTCTTATTACTGCTGCAAATTGACTTGCTCCGCCATCCTCTAAATCATCACGTGTAACAGAGGTTATAACTGCATGCTTAAGCTCTAATTGCTTTACAGCTTGTGCTACACGAATTGGTTCTCCAATATCTACATATTCACCTTTACCCGTTTTCACATTACAGAAGCCACAATTCCTTGTACACACACGACCAAGTATCATAAATGTTGCAGTTCCTTTACTGTGACACTCTAATTTATTAGGACAATTAGCCTCATCACAAACTGTATTTAAGTTTAAAGTTCTTTTAATTACATTAACCTTTTTTGTATTATCATTAGATTGAAGTTTTATCTTTAACCATTCCGGTTTTCTTTTATACATATGCCACCCCTAAATTAATTATTTGTTAAAACATAAGTCTTAAAATCTCTTCATTTTTTACCCCATTTATATATTCATTAATATCAATATTGTCTAAAATCTCTTTTATATTTTCTTCGCTATGCTTAATTTCTTTAAATTTATCTTCCAATGACTTTATATCTTTCTTAAAAAAGAAGTCTCCATAAAATTTCATTTTTTTTATGTATCCCTTTTCAACGTTGAAATTAACTTGGATAGTACTTCCACCACACCTTGCTTCTTTTGAATAACTATATTTAGGCGAATTCCCAAAATTCCACTGCCAAGTAGAAAATCTATTCTTTGCTATTTCATCTATTTCCTTTAAGTCTTTTCCGGAAAATTCGTACAATTCTTTTTCAGCAAAAGACTTCATTACATAATCTACTATATATTTTTTAAAATCCATCACATTCATATTATTATTTAAATGCTCACTTATATTTGTTACCCTAGATTCCACGGATTTAACAGATTTTTCTTTGAATTTTAATGGATTTACCTTAAGTGCTTTTGATAACTCTGTCATAGAAGTTAAAAACAGTAATGTTCCATGGTGTAAAACCTTATTTTTATAATAATACTGAGCATTACCTGAAAATTTTTTCCCCTCTATAACCAAATCATTCCTACCTGAAAATTCAGCTTTTACACCTAAAGCAATTAAAGCTTCTAATATAGGTTTTGTGAATTTTCTAAAATTTTCAAGAACATTTTCGGAAGATTTGCCTATAAATGTGAAATTTATATTACCTAAATCATTATAGACAGCTCCACCTCCAGTTAATCTTCTCACTATTTTTATGCCCTTTTCTTTTACATATTCTGTGTTTATTTCTGCCATAGTGTTTTGATTTCTTCCTATTAATATGCTTGGCTCATTTCTCCATAGCATAAAACATTCATCCTCAATATTTTCTAATACATATTGCTCAGCAGCATGATTAAAATATATATTGGTATTATTATGATTTATAAATATCATAACTCTCCCCCTATCCTATTATGAGAATAATAATATAATGTGACTTCAAAATTAATTATAACAACCTTTTTTACATATTTGTTGATTTTATGAAAATTTAATTAGTAATATACAAATAACCCTCCCTGGGGACTTAAGTCCGTTATATTGCTCCCAGGTTTGGGTGCACAACAAAACCCCATGATTATAAAACATAATCATGAGGTTTATAAAATTTAACTATTATCCTCTTCCTGTTCAAAAAATTGAACTTTCTCCATAATTCCTTACCTTCTATCACCTTAGTATTAAATAAATTTCCAGGTTTTAACTCCATTTTATTGCATCTATACTGCGTGCATCCATAATACTATACCTCCACTACAATATCATCTCCAGCTTTGATATATCCCTCTGTAAGCACTCTCGCAAATATGCCTTCTCTAGGCATTATGCAATCGCCAACTAATTTCATGATTTCACAGCCTTTATGACATTCCTTTCCTATTTGTGTTACCTCTAAAACTACTTCTCCTATTTTAAGTTTAGTTCCCACAGGAAGCTCGTACAAAACTATTCCCTCTGTAGTAATATTTTCAGCGAACTTTCCGGAAGATAAGCCTTCTACTCCAGCAGCTCTCATTTTATCAATGCTCTCTTCTCCAAGAAAACTAACCTGTCTATGCCAATTTCCAGCATGTGCATCTCCAACAATCCCATGATTAATTTTAAAAAATCCACTTTCTATAGGATGTTTTACTACACCTTTTTTCTCACTTATATTTACAGCAGTAACCTTTGCCATTACAATCCCTTCCTTTCAAATATTCCTGATTTCCCCCCACTTTTTCGCGCGAGCATAATATTATTTATAACCATTCCCCTATCAATTGCCTTGCACATATCATAAATTGTTAGTGCTGCAACAGATACCGCCGTTAGTGCTTCCATTTCAATTCCTGTTTTTCCTACAGTTTTAGTTGTAGCAGTTATTTCAATCTTATTATTTTCAAAGTCTATTTTAAAACTAATATCACAGCCAGATATCATTATAGCATGGCACATTGGTATTATTTGCGAAGTACTTTTCGCACCCATAATTCCTCCAACCTGCGCTACAGCTAGTACATCTCCCTTTGAAATAGACCCATCACTTATTCTTTCTAGAGTTTCTCTTTTCATAGATATTGACCCAACTGCTATAGCTTCCCGGACAGTATCGCACTTTTCAGATACATCCACCATTTTTGCTCTTCCCTCTTCATTTATATGGGTAAGTTCCATTTTCTACCTCCTTTTTATTTAGCCCCCTATTTGGGACATTCCCTTAACGCTTCTACTAGCACTTTCCTCTGGCAGGTGATGTTCAAGTGGTTTACTCTCAATTGCCGATTTTATTGCATTTGTAAGCATCTCTTCATTATTGATATATTTCCTAAGGTTTATCTCTTCCTTTGAATGAAGACAAGGCTTAATTGTTCCTGTGGAAGTAAGTCTTATTTTATTACAATCCCCACAAAATTTACAACTTACTGGACTAATGAACCCAATCCTTCCTTTTGCACCAGTTAGCTTGTACAACTCCGCAGTGCTACTTTTTTCAGTTCCAATTTTAATGAGCTCTGGATGAAGTCCTAGCATCTCCATAAAGCTTAAATTGTTTTTTTCATACATCTTAATACCTTCACCTATAGGCATAAGCTCTATAAACCTTATTTCTACTGGTAATTCACGAGTTAAATTTAAAAAATCCTCAAACTCTACATCGTTTATACCTCGCATTAATACCGTATTTATTTTAACAGGTTTTAATCCAAGTGATAAACACTTATCTATACTTTCCATTACTTTATCTAAATTTCCTACTCTTGTTATGCTTTTATACTTTTCACTATTAAGGGTATCAAGGCTAATATTAACTCTTTTAAGCCCTGCCTTTTTTAAATCCCCTGCCATATCAGATAGTAAAATACCATTTGTAGTTATGGCAATGTCATTTATTCCTGGTATTTTAGAAGTTTCATATATTAGTTTGTCTATATCTTTCATAACTAGTGGTTCTCCACCAGTATATCTTATTTTATTAATACCTAGTGCCGTGGCTGCCCTTACAATTTTCAAAGTATCTTCAAAACGCAAGATATCTTCATGTTTTAAACTCTTGATGCCCTCTTCTGGCATACAATACACACACCTTAAATTACATCTATCAGTTACCGATACCCTTAAATAATTTATGTTTCTTCCATAAGTATCTCTCATAAAAACCCCTCCTAAACTTCAATTATTTCCCCCATTTTTCTATAATCATAGCCGCCAAGTTTATGGAGTTTTCCCTTGAATTCATTAGTTCTAATTACTTTAATAAATTTCGCTCTTCCTCTATAGATACTACATTAAAAAATTACATTGTCATTGCTCCAAGCACTTTAGTTCAGTATTTTATCTTAAGTTGCAGCCCACTGGTTAGGTTCTAGCGCATTCACTAGCCTCTCCTTTGAGTATTTCAATCCCATGTGGAATTGCGGGCAATATAAATCCTAGATTTTCCACCGCAGCTTTTGGGCTGCCTGGAAGATTAATAATTAAGGTTTTTTTTCGAATCCCTGCAATACTTCTTGAAAGCATGGCCTTTGGTGTAATAGCAAGGGATTTCATTCTCATAGCTTCACCAATACCCGGTACATATTTCTCAATTACATTTTGAGTTGCCTCTGGAGTGACATCTCTTTGTGAAAACCCCGTTCCTCCATTAGTTAAAATTAAATCCACCTTAAGCTCATCACATAAATAAATAAGTTCACTTTCTATCTCCTGTTTTTCATCAGGAATCATTTTGTAGTAGCTTATAATAAATCCCTTATCTTCTAATTCACGTCTAAGTGCAGGCCCCGTTCCATCAATTCTTTCTCCTCTAGAACCTTTATCACTCATAGTTAATATTGCAGTTTTTATCATTTTCATCACTCCTAAATATATCTTTCTTAACAATTTGTGCGCTGGAAACTTAAGAACCTTGTTTTTTTCTCCTTGTTCAATAATTCTTCCCTTAAATACTATTTATAAAAAAAGAACTCCATTATTGGAATTCTTCTTTTGACTTTGTCATATGGTTTTATTAGCCTGTTCAACCAATCTAATTCCTTCAAAATCTATGTGTATTTTATCCTCACAAACCTTTTTTACATTATTGTCATATTTGATGCTACGACTGCCACCTTTTAAAAAGGCTTCCGCTTCTTCATATTTTATAAAGCCTAACCTTTTTAATTTTCTTAAATAAAAAGCAAACTCTTGTTTCTTGTCATGGGGGTCTTTCTCTTCTAATTTATAATTTTGAATTTCAAATGGCATTCCTGGTAGCATATCAGCATCATAAATATCAATTATTATCTGATTTTCTAGTTTACTCAATTCCATATGATACTCTCCTCTATAATATAATATAATACAATATGTATATTCTCTATGTCTTTGCAAATTCCTTCTAATTATTACATATTTAATTTGTTTATATTTATATTATGAGGCAGTACTCTTTAAATTAAAAAGTGTCTACTCTAACTCCGCCCAATTAGCAGGATATGTTACATACATAAACTTTGCATAATTTGGAACACTGAATTGGATTTTAGAGTTTCTAGGAATTAAAATTATTTCTCCCTTATTGGCTACAACTTTTCTTCCATCAATGTTTACTTCTAAAGTTCCATCTATAACATAATCTATTTCATCATATTTTAATGTCCAATCAAAGCAAGTCTCTTTCATTTCCATAAGTCCACATCCAAGTCTTGGACTTTCTTCTAATGTTAAAACATCCTTTAAAAGTACGTCATCTTTCTCTTTGCCAGTATCAAACTTATCCAGTTTTACAGTGTTTAATTTTACTGACATTATACCACTAGGATCTATGTGCTTTTCAAATTCACATTTTTCCTTTGATAAAGTTTCTATTATTATTTTTCTAACCATGTCTTCAATTAATTTTGCATCTATATTTTCCATTTTAACTCCTCCATTTAAGCACCTTCAAATAATTAGAAATCGAAATACTATTATATTTATTTGAGTGTGCTTTATTATTATATAATATTATGCTTTAACAGACCTATCTCTTTTACTATTTGAAGATATATTTTTTGAAAGTATAAAACAAGCTAAAGCAACTGCTGTAACTCCACCAACTAATTTTGCAACTATCATAGGGAATATCATTCCTTTCTCTACTCCAGCAACAAAACCTAAATGATCTCCAAATACGAAAGCTGCACTAACCGCAAATGCAACGTTTATTATCTTACCTCTATCATCCATGTCCTTCATCATTCCAAACATTGGTATACTATTTGCAAGACTTGCCACCATACCCGCTGCTGCAATATCATTCATACCTAGTAATGAACCAAGCTTCATAAGAGGTTTTTTAAATACTTTTGTTATAACAAAAACCATTGGGAAGGCTCCTGCAAGTACTATTGCAATAGATCCTACTATAGCGATACCATCAGATAATGGTGCCATACCAGGAATAACAACTACTCCAGTTAGAGTTTCTATTATTATTGCTGCGAGACCTATTGTTATAACCACAACTACCCCTTTTCCAAAAACAGTAAAGCCTTTTATCATTTTTTCAGGAATTCTCCATAATCCTATAGCGAGAAGTGCTGCAACTATTATTATTGGTACAAGGTTTTTAAGTACCATTATTACTCCAAACCCAGCTATAAGTCCTCCTATAAATGCGCCTATAGGAATTGTTATTATCCCTGCAAGTACCCCTGTTGCTAAAAACTTATGGTCTTCTTTTCTAATTATTCCAAGAGCAACTGGTATAGTAAATACAATAGTTGGTCCCATCATAGACCCTATAATTACACCTGAGAAACTTGCCGCCTGTGCTGTTTGTGCAAGTTCTTTTGCAAGAGGATATCCTCCCATATCGCAAGCAAGTAAAGTAGTAGCAAACATTGATGGATCTGCACCGAGTGCAGTGTAAATTGGAACTATTACAGGTTTTAATACACTAGCAAGTACTGGTGCTAAACAAACTACACCCACCATGGCTATAGTTAATGAACCCATTGCCATAAAACCCTCTTCAAATTGTTGCCCTAACCCAAATTTATTTCCTATGCACTTATCAATTGCACCTAAAACCATAAAAACAACCATTATATAAATAATAATTTCATTTATTCCCATATTTTTGTCCCCCTTACCATAAATATTTTTTTAAAGATAAATATTATTTTTATAATTTTTCCATTTTATTTTAGAAATTCTTCATCAACTTCTAAACTATCTATTATACCCACTATAACAGCATCCACAGGTGCATCTTTTATATGTAGTGATGCCCTTGCAGCGCTACCTTTAGTTACTAATACATTATCCCCAATTCCAGCACCTACTATATCTGCGGCAACAAAAATTGTGCTTTCCTGGCCAGTTGCAGATTTAGATGGTTCTATCACCAAGAATTTTAATCCATTTAATTTTTCATCTTTTCTTGTAGCCCAAACACTTCCTATAACTTTACCAATAATCATTAACTGTCCCCCTTCATTGTATTTACAAGCTATTCTGATTAATCATTCATCTACTGAAATATTTTAAAATAATCCTATACTCTATTTATTTTTAATTGGTTTATTCTTATAAAGTCTTGAGCCAGTGGGGTTAATATAGCCTTTTTAATTAAGTTTACTTCCTTTATTCCATTCATATATAATTTTTTAAGGTCTGATTCTGTAATAAGTCTTTTGTTACTTATTTCTATTACTTGATGAGATTGTACACTATTTTCTAAAAGCAGGGATTTAGATGGCACTTCACTTTTACTATGAATATCACTGCATGATTCTACTGAGCAATCTTTTTGCACTGACTTCTCATTGCAATCTGCCCCTATTTCCATGCTTTTCAATAAATCCTTTTCATTTACTATAATCGCTCCATAGGACATGATTTTGCATTCATATTGACTATATAAATTATATAGTGCTTCATTATCCTTTGTTGAATATTTTCTATATTGTATTCCCTCTTTTAATACATAAACCCTCTTACCCTTAAAAAGAGCCTCTACTATCAGTTCTTGTAACTTATCATTGCATAAACCAAGTGCCATTGATGATAAGCCTTTGTTACATAAATTTGTAACTATTATACTTTCATAGTTTTTCAAATTTATATCTTCTCCATCATAAACAATAACCTCATATTTATATTCTAAAAGCTCTTTAACTTCTCTTAATTCTTCTTCACAGGAACTTATTACTAATACCTTTTTCTTATGGATTACCATGCTATTTGCACTGCTGGTAATTCTCTTCATAACTTCTCTCGTGATCATCTCCACTAATTTTTCCATCTCCACTTAAATCACTTCCTTTATATAAGAATAATAATTTTTAAAACAAGAATTCTATTTTACAATTTTTGCAGTAGAGCCCTTAATATATCCACAAGCATTTGCTTCATCATAATCTATGTGCATAGTACTCTTATATTCACTACTTACCCTGATTACAACATCATCAAAAATTAATGGTCTTTCTCCAGATACCTCAGCCTTTACTATTTCTTTATCACCTACCTTAAATAGCTTTGCATCTTCTGGTGATAGATGTATATGGCGTTTTGCAACAATTAAACCTTCTTTAATTGTTAAAGAAGCTTTTTCTGTAGTTATGGTTATACCTGAAGTACCTTCTAGTTTTCCAGATTCGCGAATTGGGGCTTTTACCCCTAAAATAAGACCATCAGTTTTAGATATTTCTACCTGGGTTTGACTTCTTTCTGGTCCAAGTATAACCACATTTTTAATTGTTCCTTTAGGTCCGGTTATACTAACTCTTTCGCTGCAGCTATATTGCCCTGGTTGTGATAATTCCTTTGCCTTTGTTAATTTATAATCCGTTCCAAATAATAGATCAATACTTTCTCTTGAAAGGTGAACATGTCTTCCTGAAGCCTCTACGATAATTCGCAGCTTTTCACTTACTCTTTTTATTACTTGTTCTACAATATATTCAATGTTCATATCTGTCATGAAAGCATCTCCTCTATTTATATTTTCCTGATAAAAACTTAAACATCATTATATATAAACAGCTACTTAATCTATTTAAATATTTCATAATATCATTTCTTGTTATCTCCCCATCAATATCTTTAAATGCCTTAAATCCATATACTTCAACTTCCCTTGTATTACTTCTTATAGAGTTAAGTGCAACAACTATTTCACCCATTTTATAACTAGGCATAAAATGATCCATATTAAAGTACTTTTTAGGATTATGTGATATTTCGCGAAGGTCATTCTCACTCATTCCCAGTAGCGAGAATTCAGGAAGCTTTTCTTCTAATACTTCTGCCCTTAATATATTCCGTACAAAATTTAGAATTTGCTCTAAATCTTTTACTACCCCTTCATTTTGAAGCTTTGAAGCTAGAACTTGAGTTTCTAAAATATTAGATTCAAGACTATCGAGTCTCCCCCTAAACTCTATCCTCCTATGATCTTTAGGTACTAATTTGTTTCCATATAACTGTGTCATATGCTCTGGTTTTTCCTCTAAATAACCACCCTGAATGCAAACATATTTCCGAAAATTCTTTCCTTCATCTTCTTTTTCACTTTTAAAATCATCTTGTTTACTGGCACATAAGGTATCCACAATTACCAATTTAATATTTTTATCTTGCAGATATTGTTTTGCAGATGGTGTAATAATAACCCCCTTTGCTACTTCAAATTCTTTAATATCCGTATTTTTAAGTTGTTTTCTTAGTTCACTTTCGGTTATCAAACTCATATAACTCACATCCCCTTAATCATCACCTGCGGTGCTGCAATATTAACGACTTGGCGGAGACTTTCCTCCTACAATGTCGCTAAGAATGTTGTATATAAACATACTACCCGCCATAGCTCTTTGAGCTGTAGGGATAGTATATTTCAAAATATTAGGCTTCTACTTCTGCTTTTACTTTTGGAAGTATTGCATCTACTTCAGCATGTGGTCTTGGAATTACATGAACAGAAATTAATTCTCCTACCCTCTCTGCGGCTGCAGCTCCTGCATCAGTCGCCGCTTTAACAGCTCCAACGTCTCCTCTAACCATTACAGTTACTAGTCCTGCACCAATATGTTCTTTCCCTACTAATGTAACATTTGCAGCTTTAACCATAGCATCTGCCGCCTCTATTGCACCTATTAATCCTCTTGTTTCAATCATTCCTAATGCATTTGTACTTGCCATTTTATATTCCTCCTAAAATTTATTTTTTATTTATATCAATTATTTTTATAATTGGCTTCTTAATTTTTCCATGATTTTTTCTACTATTAGATTTATAGAGTCTTCATTTAAACTTTCACTTTTGATACTTGAACTCGCAGTATTATTTCTATCTACTATATCCTCTATTTCTCCTGTTCCATAAGCCATTCTTCTTATATTGATCAAATTCATAGGCCCAATATTATCTGAAGTTGCACTTCCCCCAACTGCTCCACAGCCTAATGTTAAAGCTGGTACGAGACTTGTAGTAGCTCCGATTCCACCAAGGGACCCTGGGGTATTAACCAATAGTCTTGATACAGGCTTTTTAAGTGCAAACGCTCTAATTATAGCTTCATTATTTGAATGAATCATAAGAGTATGTCCTGCTCCCTCATTGTTTAATATTTCAATACATTTTTCGCAAGCCTTTTCCCAAGTTTCTTCACAATAGAATCCTAAAATTGGAGCTAATTTTTCTCTTGAATATGGATACCCATGCCCTACATTTGTTTCCTGGGCTATAAGTACTCTAGCTCCAGTTGAAACATTTAAGTTCGCCATTTTAGCTATAGCTTCCACACTTTTCCCTACTATTTGAGGATTCATTGACCCATTACTTCTAAGTATAAATCCTGCTAGTCTATCAGCCTCTTCTTTATTTAAGAAATAAGCTCCCTGCGCTTTTAATTCAGAAATTACTTTATCTTTAGTGCAAGCTTCAACTACAATAGATTGTTCGGAGGCACATATAGTTCCGTTATCAAAAGTCTTACTGTCTAATATTCTCTTTACTGCTAGTGCAATATCTGCAGATTTTTCTATGAAAGCTGGTCCATTTCCTGGGCCTACACCTATAGCTGGGTTACCTGAACTATAAGCTGCTTTAACCATAGGAGTGCCACCGGTTGCGAGTATTAATGAAATATCATTATGCTTCATTAATTGATCTGTACCTTGCATTGTAGGTATTGACATACATGCAATAGCACCTTCTGGTGCTCCTGCGGCCACAGCTGCTTGCGATATTATTCTCACAGTTTCTAATATACATTTTGTAGCCATTGGATGTGGTGAGAAAACTATTGAATTTCCTGCTTTTATAGCTATCATTGCTTTATATATAGCTGTAGATGTAGGATTAGTTGACGGAATAAGTCCTGCAATAACTCCTACCGGGACTGCTACCTCAATTAATTTCTTATCTTTATCTTCATTTATTATTCCTACAGTTTTTAAATCTTTTATATATTCATAAACTGATTTGCTAGCAAAGGTGTTTTTCACAATCTTATCTTGCCATTTTCCAAATCCAGTTTCTTCTTCTGCCATTTTAGCTAATTTCTCAGCATTATTGTAAGCTGAATCACAAATAGCTTTAACTATTTTGTCTATTTCATTTTGACTCATTTGACCTAATTTCTTTTGTGCTAGCTTTGCGTTAGCTATAAGATTTCTAACTTCTTGAATTGACACTAAATCCTTATCCACTACTTCGTCCTCCTTTGATAGAACAATATAATCTCTTCTACAAGCCTATCTTTTTTAGCAAATTTTATCTGTTTCTTAGTCATATTATCTAAGCTAAGACTTCTTGCTAATGTTCTGAGATCATTTACTTTTTTATTCTCTAACTCTTCTCTTAGGCTTGTACTGTTTTCTAGTGAATTATCTTTAAACTCTATCTCTTTAATCCTTTGTATTTTTTCTTCTTGATTTACATTCTCGATTTTTTTAAATTCATCCTCAATGCTTTCACTTTCAATAAATAGTAAATCTTCATTATTTTTTTTGTGTTCATAAATTTTATCATCAGTATTTACATTTTTCTCAATCATATCCCAAACTGATGTATCTGGCCTTGCAATTACATGAACTCCTACTAAAAAATCTAACTTTATCATACCAATTTCAACAGCCTCTACAGCTGCTTTTACTGAAGAAACATCACCTTCTAGCTTTACAGTAACCAAACCACCTTTAACTATTTCACAACCTATTAGATTTACATTAGCTGCCTTAAGTGCTATATCTGCAGCTTCTATGGCACCAAGGTAGCCTTTTACCTCAACTAAACCTAAGGCTCTCCTATTCATATAACTTTCCTACTTTAAAAGCTTGTAGGATTTTCAGCTACAAATTGAACTGCTGCTGCAAATGCATCACAAGCAGCTTTACAAGCTGATTGGCTTCCTGTAAGCAATGCTCCACCAAAGTTAGTTTCTGATGGTGGTCCGTAGAAAGTCACGAGCTTAACATCTGCTGCTTTCAGCGCTGCATCTAATGCATACATAGCTTCAAGTGGAGGTGCTATTAAGTAAGCTAAAGGCTCTCCTTCTTTAATATTTGCTGATTTGGATAAGAAACTTCCTGTTCTTGATACACAGTGAGCAAAATATGGCACTGAATTATCATCATTAGCACTTACAAAATTCGCTCCATTTCCAATGAAATCTATAGCACAATTAAGTCCACTGCTAACCTCTGCTGGACTTGGACCGGCCATTATTCCTATAACTTCACCTGCAAGTTTTGTACTTGCATTTGCAGAACCTGCATACATTGATTTAGCATACACTATTTCTACCTCTGCTGATTTAGTAGCTTCATCTAAAGCAGTATACGTAACATCATCTATATCTGCTGTTATAATTCCTAAACTCTTATGATGTGGAGATAAATTAAACGCCTCTACCAAATCTTGGCTAACATTTGATATTATTTTTACACCTAATACCGTTGCACGAATAGCTTCATTTTTCATATATTTGCCCTCCTACTTATAATTTCTTTACTATAATTTTAAATCTACTCCACTTGCTTTCTTTTCAAGCATTAATTTTATTATATCGGCTAGGTGAGCACCTGCTTCTACTGGAGGTGTACCGCCTTTATGGATATTAGATACAACAGTTCTTCTAGCTTCTGGCATATTTACAGTAGCTTTGTATGCTATATAGGCACTCATACTTTCTGCTGTAACTAGACCTGGTCTTTCTCCTATAAGTACACAAGTAACTTCAGCTTCTGTAGTTTCAGATACTACATCCATAGCCCCTACTCTTCCATTTTTAAGAAAGAAGGGGGTTCCTACAGAAATTCTGTAACCCTCAAGACCTTGCACAATAGCTGGAAGTACGTCACGAACATTAGCTTCTATAGCTGCTGAGCTTAATCCATCTGATACATATATTTGTACCTGCGGTCTCATTTTGCAGTTATCTTTTATAGCTTTTATACCCTCGGAAGTTATTTTTTTCCCTAAATCTGGTCTTGTTATATATTCATTCTTATCTTTGCACTCTGTTTTAATCGAAAATAAATTCATTTCCTTTAAGAATTCCTCTGAAACATATGAAAAAACTGAATCTTGAGCTGCCGCATGGTCTGCTCTAACTCTTAAAGCTGTTTCTGTTTTATACCTAGGACCCGCTCTCCAAATCCCTAATCTTGCTGGAGTAGATTGTTTCATTTTTAAATATCCTTTAGCATCTGCTGGATTTGGAACTAAAAGTTGTTTTTTTATGTCAACAGTTGTAATATCCTCAATAAATCCATCTTCAACCTCAGCATTAATAACATTTTCAGCCTTCGCTACCACTGGCTTAGATTTAGATGTCATATCTAATAACACCTGCTCAACCAATTTTTTTAATTCGTTTTCTGATACCATTATTTATTCCTCCTCTCATTATTTAAGAAATACAGATGCGTCTCCTGCTTTTTCAGTTAATTTTCCATCTTTTGTGAATCCCATTTTTTCCATCCAATCATCAAACTCTTTTATTGGTTTTAAATTTAATAGATCTCTTAGTGTTGCTGTTTCATGATATCCAGTAGATTGATAGTTAAGCATTATATCATCCCCATGAGGTAATCCCATAAAGTAGTTACATCCTGCTGTTGTAAGAAGTACAGATAAATTTTCTATATCATTTTGATCTGCTTTCATATGATTTGTATAACAAGCATCAACACCCATTGGTATTCCAGTTAATTTACCCATGAAGTGATCCTCAAGACCTGCTCTTATAACTTCTTTGCTATCATATAAATACTCAGGTCCGATAAATCCAACAACAGTATTTACTAAGAATGGGCTATATCTTTTAGCAAATCCATAACATCTTGCTTCCATAGTTAATTGGTCAACACCATAATGACTATCTGAAGATAATTCAGATCCTTGTCCTGTCTCAAAATACATTACATTAGGACCAGAACCTGTTCCTTCTTTAAGTGCTAATTGTCTTGCCTCTTCCAACATATCTGCTGTTATTCCAAAAGCTTCATTTCCTTTTTGAGAACCTGCTATACTTTGGAAAATTAAATCTGCAGGAGCTCCACGTCTTATAGCTTCCATTTGTGTTGTTACATGAGCTAGTACACAGTTTTGAGTTGGAATTTCCCATTCATTCTTAAAGTCCTCAAAGGTTTTAAGAATTCTCATTACACTTTCAACGGAATCATCTACTGGATTTAATCCTATAACCGCATCCCCAACACCATAAGTTAATCCTTCCATAAGAGATGCTAAAATCCCCTGTGGATTATCTGTGGTATGGTTAGGCTGAAGTCTTGCAGACAAGGTTCCCTCAAGTCCTATCGTTGTATTACAATGTGCAGTAATTCTTATCTTTTTTGCTGCATAAATCAAATCCAAATTTGACATTAACTTAGTTACGGCAGCTACCATCTCACTAGTAATACCGCGGCTAGCCCTCTTAATATTTTCTCCTGTGGTATTTTCATCTAGAATCCACTCTCTAAAATCAGATACTGTTAAGTTTTTAATTTCAGCGTATATCTTTTCATTAACATCATCTTGAATTATCCTAGTTACCTCATCTATTTCGTAAGGTACTGCCGGGCAATTTCTTAAATCTTCTAAAGTTAAATGACTTAAAACTACCTTAGCCGCTACTCGCTCCTCTGAAGATTCTGCTGCAATCCCAGCAAGCTTATCTCCTGATTTTTCTTCATTTGCCTTTGCCATAACTTCCATTATTGATTTAAAATCATACACTTTTCCAAATAACTTTGTTTTTAATTTCAAGATAATTCACCCCTCTTATTTTTTATGAACTAAATATCAGCGTTTTGATTATTACTGGCAAAACTCTACCATTTGCTAGAGGTTTACCTATGTCTATGTAGTCACCATTTTCAACCTTTATAGTGTCAATACAGATAACTTGTTTTTTAAAGTCAAGCTGCCTATATAAAGTTTGTCCCAAAACCTTGGCTATATCATTTTCTATTACTAAAATAGTTGGAAAATCCGATTTTAAAATATCTTCCATACCTGCCATTAAAGTTTTACCTAATTTTTGTATTTCTACAAAACTAGGATTTAATTTCCCTTTTATAGCTATAGCAACAGGTTGAAGCTCATTTTCAAGTGTAAACCACTTAAGTTTTTCCTTTATAACTTTTACCATGTTTTCATAACCGGAATTTTCTTCTTCCTCTGAAAGCTTTAGTATTGGAAGGTTTTTAATAGGAAACTTATCCTCTGTATATGTTATTGTACTTCCGCTAATATTTGTGGTGTGTGAACCAGCTCCTACCACTGTAGCCCTTATGGTTTCTATAGATCTTTTAACCACAAGTTTAGTACATAAGTTTGACTTACTAATAGCCACTCCAAGTAATACACCTATATCTCCATACTTAAACATATCCTCAGTGTCCATTTTGTAAACATAATCAGCAACTCCTCCAGAGAAAGTAATATACTCTACTTCTATATCCTTCTTAATTCCCTTATTGGTAAGTATTCTTTCATAGAAATTGCTCTTAGGTCTTATATTCACACTTTCCTCTAAAAGTTTAACCATTTCATCCACTATGATATTCAAAGCTTCAACTGAAGGCTTTTCACCTTCTTCTATATGGATATGCTTTAACTCTGCCAGTTCCTTTATCTTCTCAGCAATATATATAATGACACCTGACTCCTTATCAATTTTAATAAGTCTTCCACCTATATCTAAACATCCTGTATCTAAAAGCTTTCCATCTTTAAAAACTGCTATATTAGTAGTTCCTCCACCAACATCCAAGTTAACTACAGTAGAGTCGTAATCCTCTGAAATTTTATCTGCTCCTGCACCCTTTGCAGAAATTATTGATTCTAAATCAGGTCCAGCAGTGGCAACAACAAAATCTCCTGCTAATCCACTTAAATTTTGCAGCACCTCATTTGCATTTTGCTTTCTAGCAGTTTCCCCGGTTATTATAACAGCCCCAGTTATAACATCTGATGTAGCTATTCCCGCACTGTGATATTCTCTTTCTACTATTTCCCGAACCTTTTCCCCATCTATCTCCTTTTGAGATTTAAGTGGGGTGAAGTATATTTCACTTCTATATATAACTTCTTTATCCACAATGGATATTCTAGGTATGGCAAAACTTGAGGCTAAATTTTCTATAGTTAACTTGCTAAATACAAGTTGTGTTGTGGAAGTACCAATATCTATACCAACACTTAGAATTTCTTCTCTCATATTAATTCCTCTTTTCAAATGTTTATATAGATTTTTAGAAACACAATTTAGGTAACAAAAAAGGCTTAAAGTTATTTATCAAAAATAACTTTAAGCCTCATCGCTTACCCCAAAAACACATCATTGTGTTTCGGTTATCCATATTAATTTATAAAAAATCTAATCTTTTATGTAACCCTTAATTCTTAAAATCAAATAAAACTTTAGTTCCTTCTGAATCTGAAGCTATATTAATATTCCCATTTAGCTTATCCACAACTATACTATTTACTACGCTAAGTCCTAGGCTATTTTTTCTAACATTATTTATATCAAAACCTGTGCCATTGTCAACTACAGTAATAGTAGAATATATTCTACTTTTTTCAATTATAAGATCTATATTCCCAGAATCTTTATCTATAAAAGCATATTGCAATGAATTCTGAAGTAATTCATTTACTACAAGGGCTATTGAGGTTGCTTTATCAGAACTTACTTTAAAATTATCTCCAATTAAATTTACTTCAATATTTTTATTAGCTGCATTAAAATATCTAATAGCGTTATTTTTGATATTAATAATAACTTCTTGTATATTTACTTCATCCAAACCCTCTTGAGATAATAATTCATGGGTAGCTGCTATGCTTAAAATTCTATTCATACTTTCATTTAATGAATCTTTAGTCTGCTGGTTATCACTTCTTCTTGCTTGAAGTCTAAGTAGACTTGCTATAGTCTGTAGATTGTTTTTCACTCTATGGTGAATTTCTTTAATAGCTACAGATTTTAAAATTAATTCCTTGTCTTTTTCCTTCATCATTGTTATGTCCCTAATCATAGTAACCAGTTTTAAATTTTTATCAGTTAATATTATTCTCTTAACTTTAAAAAACAATTTTCCTAAATGCACTTCACATTCATTAGAATTCGGAGAACTCATTACCTGCTCAAAATTAGTATCATCTAAAGCTAAATTGTCATAATCCATGCCTATTAGGGTTTCTTTATAGCCAAGTTTTTTGTATAATAACTCCGCAATAGGATTTTTAAACCTAACTACACCTTCTTCATCAAAGATAATAATAGCTTCATCTAAGTGATCTGCTATGTTATTTTCATTTTCAGTAGAAGATACTAAGGTATTTGCTAGCTGCTCATAGCCTTCTGCTAACATTTCCATATGCTTATTTTTATTTATTTTTTCTGTTATGTCCTTTTCTACTATTAGAACCCCTATAATTTTGCTATTATTCTCTATAGGTGACACCGTTTGCCTCACATTTATATGTTCTTGAGTCAGAGCCTTCAAGTCTTTTGTTGCTATGCCAAGATCTAAGGTTCTAAGCACAGCAGGCTCATTATCTCTTAACGCTAGTTCACCTACTACAGTGTTTTGATACAATGAAGGTCTGTTAATAGGTTTTGCTTCAGCTACAACTATTGCTTCATCAGCTTCTCTAGTTGGACAATCTATAAAAACATCTGCATTTAGAATATCCGCAAAAGATTTAATACAAGATGACATTTGTTCTATTTTTAAAATATCATCCTCATCTAAATTAGTGTACATTTTGCATAGTTCATATATATTTCCACTATTCATAACTCATTATTATAGCCTGGGCTATATCTCCCATTGAACATCTCTTCTTCATACTAAGTGTTCTAATATTGTCATAAGCATCTTGCTCAATGATTTTATCTCTTTGCATCAACAAGCCTTTAGCTTTTTCTACAATTTTTCTTTCCTCTAACTTACTCGAAACTTTTTCAATTTCTATTTTTATTTTTTTTATTTCTGCACTCTTGGATATAGCTACCTCTAAAGTTGGAATAAGTGATTTTTCATCTATAGGCTTAACTATATATCCTATAGCGCCTACCTTAGTAGCTTTTTCTACGAACTCTTTGCCACTATAAGCAGTGATTAATACTACTCCACTACCTAAATTTTCATTTTGAATTATTTTAGCTGCATTTAGTCCATCAAGAAGAGGCATCTTTATATCCATAAGCACTAAGTCAGGTGAATGTTTTCTACACAATTCTACTGCATCAAATCCATCTGAAGCTTCTCCTACAACATCGTATCCTTCAGCTTCTAATATTTCTTTTAAATCCATTCTTGTAATAGGCTCATCATCGGCTATTACTATTCTTTTATTCATATTTCACCTCATAAAATAAAAATAGATTTTTGAAAAGTTTAATCAATAAGATAATCCTTTAAGTTTTCTAAACCAATTTTACCAAAAGCACTTACTTTAAAAATTCTTTCTACACCTGCGCTTATTAGAACCTCTTCTGCTGCTTTTATCTTGTTTTCATCACAGCACAAATCAGTTTTTGTAATAATTCCAATAACTGGCTTTGCAAATATACTAGCAAAGCTTGGAGGAAAAATATTAGCTTCCTCGCTGCAATCCTGAATCAAAGCGATTACATCGCTTTCTACAGAAGTAACTATAAGTGCCCTATAATAAGATCTGTTTTCAATGTACTCACCGGGAGTATCTATAATGCCATCAATAACTTCAACTGTCTGGGTTTTTTTATACTGTAATTCTTCTTGGTTTAAAGCTTGAGTCAAAGTAGTTTTTCCACAACTTGTTTTTCCAATTAACATTAACGTTTTCATATTGCACCTCTAAGATCTAGTTATTTTACATTCGGAAAAATCAAGCACATTAGTAAGAACCTTTATAACTTCAGTAAGTGCTGACTCTACGCTACCTACATCACCAACTATAACCACTGAGCCACTAAATCTGTCTACAAAACCAATAGATACATCTGCTGACTTTGTCGCCACATCTGCTGCTATAATAGAAGCCTCACTAGGTGTTATAGTAAGTATTCCTAAGGCATCCTTATGATCTGATGTAAGTCCTAGTTTTTTATATAGATCTTTGTTGGGATTCGCAATTAAATGGGCTAATGTAACTTGCTTTCCAGGAACATATTCCTGTATTACTCTTTGTTTTTCTTCCATAGTATCACCACAAATCCTTTAAATTTTATAAAAATATAGGCTTCTTAAAAATATAATTATATTTTTAAGAAGCCACATTGCTTTCTTTAAGACTTGCACGCCATTGTGCACCCATATTTAGATTCTATACCCCTTGGTTTAATTTGTCAATGTTAAAATTCAATCAATAGAAAATATTTTTAATATTGTGAATTTTTTAGTGTGATTTATTTTAATGTGCCTTATTAATTTTCATAAAAAACCCTTTCAAATAAATCTTTTATTTCCCCTTGGTGAGGTATTCTTGGGTTTGTTTCAGTACATCTATCCGCTATAGCTATATTAGACATTTCTAAAATTTCCTTTTGAAAATCTTCTTCCCTTATTCCTGCTTCTTTTAGTGTTTTGGGCATATTTAATTCCTTTAAAAGCTTATTTATAGCTCCTATTAGATTTTTTACCCCTTGTCTAACATTTGAAGATGGCAAACCTAATATTTTAGCTATTTCACAATATCTTTTAGCTGCCTCTGTATAATCACTTGAATTAAAACCTTTTATATGTGCATTGTATTCTATTACATGGGGCAGTACTATAGCATTAGCTCTTCCATGAGACACATGAAATTTCCCACCAATAATATGTGCCATTCCATGATTTAGCCCAAGTGATGCATTATTAAACGCTATCCCTGCTATGCATGAAGCATTATGCATTTTCTTTCTTGCTTCAATATCATTACCATTCTTATAAACCCTCATTAAATTTTGAAAAACCAATTTTATAGCTTTTTCGGCTAAGGCATCCGTATAGTCTGTTGCCTTTGTAGAAACATAGGCTTCTATAGCATGGGTTAGTACATCCATACCGGTATCTGCTGTTATGAAATTTGGTACAGGTATAACAAGCTGTGCATCTAATATAGCCTCATCAGGAATTAATTCATCTGATACTAGTGGATATTTTATATTTTTACTTGCATCTGTAATCACAGAAAAACTTGTGACCTCTGAACCTGTACCACTAGTTGTAGGTATAGCTATAAATTTAATTTTATTAGTATTTTTAACTCCGCATCCTATACGCTCTTGCACTTTAGAACTAAAAGAACATATTGCCTTTGCTGCATCTATAGCAGAACCACCACCTAGAGCTATAACTACCTCTGGATTAAATCTCATCATAACCTCTATACCTTTTACTACAACTTCAATGGGTGGATCTGGTAAAATATCTGAAAATATTAGATACTTAGCATCTCCCTTTAAAACTTCATCAGTAATTTTATTTATAGCACCTGACTTTACCATAAACGGATCCGTAACTATAAATACCTTATGACAATTAAGCTTACTTAATCTTTCTAATGAATCGTCCCCAAAATATATCTGTGTTTTGATGTTAAAACTTTCCATTAATATTCTCCTTTCACAATACAATAAAAAAAGCCCCATAGGAATTATTTCCCATGGAGCACCTTTGCTCATTTAATACACTTCATTGTGCATAATAAAAATATGAAATTATACTATAGTTGAATTTTATATTTTATATTATGATATGTCAAGAATTAATAATTTAAAGTAATTCAATTTTAAATTCGAAAATCCTATGTGCATATTACTGTTACTTTTCAGTTTTTAAATTTCTCATATGCATTCTAAAAACAAGCTCTTCTAAAAAATTAAACACACTTGTGGTTATCAAATATATACCCACTGCAATTGGCGCTGCTTTAGCAACAAATAAACCACCTACTGCCATTACTATAATACTACTTTTACTAATTTTAGCCTGACCTTCAATTTTTAATAAAGTTACATATGAAAGCAAGCTTGGAGTTAATAATACAATCACATATATTAGTGGAACAACAAAATAACTGTCAGATATCTTAATACTAGACACCCAAGGTATAAGATATGTTCCCACGTCCACAGGAATTTTATTAAATACACTCCACATAGTCATTAATATAGGCAATTGGAGCAAAGTTACCAAGCAACCCATCATGCTTTTTGCACTTTGAGTAGATTGTTTTTTAACTGCTTCTTCAAGTTTTTCTTTATTATCTTTATATTTCTCCTTAATTTCTTTCATTTTTATAGCGAACCTTTGTTGCTGTTGCATGGATTTTTTTTGTTTAAAAGACATTGGTGAAAGTACTAATCTCACCACTAATGTAAGTAAAACTATTGCTAGTCCCCAATCCCCAGTAAAATTAAAAATTGAATTTAATAAACCGCTTAAAAAATTAAAAATGATGTTCATTTTTATCCTCCTTAGAATAATTTTGGCTAAAACATCATTTCCATTTTAAAACGCTCTAAATATATCCATATACCATACTTTTCATAAATTATGTAATCTTCAGGAAGTATATTTTTTATAAATCCAAGCCACTGAATTAAAATATTTTTTGTAATTTTTTCTTCAACTTTATGCTTAAGATTTTTATAGGCGTATACCGTATAAGAGAATATGCCAGTAAAACATATTACTAAAAACATTAACTGAATTAAATTTATTAAGTCATAATTCAACTTACACTCCCCCTATCTATTATTTTAAATCATTGTATCATATATTGGAAAATTATTATACATACTCTTATAATTTTAAATTATCCCATTTATAAACAAATTATATTATCATTTTAAATATAAATATCAATTATGATTTGATAATTTGAAACTTACAATAAATATTTAAGGTTTTATCTATAATATCTGCTGTTATATTCCCGTTCATCTTCTGAACTAATCCTTTTACAATGGCAAGTCCCAAACCAGTTCCTTTATCACTCCTTGTTTTATCCGCCATATAAAATCTATCAAAAATATGTTTCGCATCATCTAAGGTCAAATCTTTAGCAATGTTACTAATTCTCAGTAGTACCATATTATTCTCTACTTTCAAACAAATATCCACAGTATCTTTTGCATATTTAAGGGTATTACTTAATAAATTTTCTATTACACGCTCTAAGGATTTTTCTTCAGCTACTATATATATGTTTTCTTTAGGTATTTTTATGTTTACCCTTATTTCTCTATTCATAAAATCAGCATATTTGCTTAGCATAACTTCTTGCAGTATTTTATTGATATTTATTTTTTGTAAATCCAACTCATAATCTAATGATTCTATTAAAGACAACTCATAAAAATCATTTAACAAACACTCTAGTGATTTTGCTCTTAGCTCCGCTATATCCAAATATTCTTTTTTTTCATCTTCACTTATATTATCTAGTTTTAAAAATTGAATATACCCTATAATTGATGTTAAAGGTGTTCTAAGATCGTGAGACATATTTGCAATTGTTTGTCTTAAATCATTTTCACTCTTGATTTTATTTGCCTTACTTTGTTTTTTTACCTGTATAATCCTATTTATTTCCTCAGCTAATGCTTCAATCCTTTTACTTAATAATCCTATGGTTAACTTTTTATCTCTTTTATTTTCATTAATATCTATAAGCTGCTTTGTTATACTTTCTACTCCTCTTTCCACATAAAACAAACGAGTTATTAAAAATGTTACTATAATTAATAAGACTGCAATTATATATATCATTTTCCTCCCCGCCTTTCGTGAGTTACCCTCTACTTTAGAAGTTTAGCCTTTCCTTAAGTCATCACCTTTGGTACTGTTACATTAACGACTTCAACTTATGTCGGCTCTTTTGAAAGCATACCCACCTATTGTTGTAGCTATAAATATCGTTATTATAGATACAATAACTGCCTGTAGATCTTCAGCTGATGTACAGCTATTTGATGCTACTATACTAGGCTGGGCAAATATTATCTTGTCATAAATTAACATAATTCCAGATTTTTGAGTAGCTATTGCCATACATATTCTATTAATGAAATCCAGAGATACAATTAGCGCCATAGTAACACTAACATTTCTAGAAATAAATGCTATTAAAACGCAAACACTCCCTATAGCAATATGTACAAGTAACATTAGCAGATATACCCGTGCTACAAACAATAGAGAATTAACCGTAATTGCTTCCCCGTATCCATTGATTACCGTATTTATACCTGTCATTAATAATGGTGGTATAGAACTAATAATTACAATACCTACATAATAGGCTATACTTTTTGCTGTGAAAATACTTATTCTTTTATGTCCATAGGCAATTATGTTTTTGATACATCCAGAAGTAAACTCAGTTACTATATAATCCGAAGCAAATATTCCTATTAATATTATTAATGCTAAGGAACTTTGCATATTAAATATAAATGCTAGTGATTTTTTGCCATTCATAACTCTTAAATTGTCTGAAAAAATATAAATTACAACAGCTTGGAGTAAATTAACAAATATTATGAAATAAAATAACTTAGAAGTTTTTAATTTATAGAATTCAACTTTTATTAAATTAAGCATTTTGTAGTCCTCCTATGACTTTAGCAAAATATGTTTCCAAATTTTCTCTCATAGGCATAATTTGTTCCACTGTAATTCCCTGATTTACAAGTATCCCTGTTACTTTTCCTGAATCATCTATATAATCATATAGTTTTATAATATTATCAGATAAAATATTATAATTTGAAGTTTTTAGCTTTTTTTCTATTATAACGGCTGCTTTAGATGCATTATCAACTTTAATATGAATAAATTTTTTACATCTTTCATTTAACTCATCTGCAGTTATTTCTTCTATTAATCTGCCTTTATGAATTATTCCATAGTAATTCGCAATATGATAAAGTTCTTCTAATATATGACTAGAAATGAGAATTGTCATTCCATATTCTACATTTAATTTTTTCAATAATTCACGTATCTCAATTATACCTATTGGATCCAACCCATTAATTGGTTCATCTAAAATTAAAAATTCTGGTTCACCAAGTAGTGCCATTGCTATACCTAATCTTTGCTTACTTCCTAAGGACAGTGTTTTCACCTTTTTATATTGTACATCCATTAGGCCTACTATGCACAACCACTTTTCTATACACGCTTTTCCTGGAATGCCTTTTTGAATTCTATCCATATGCATATTCTCATAAACGGTTCTATTTTCATAAAGTGCTGGCGACTCTATAATGGCACCTATTCGCCTCCGACTATTTTCTATTTTCAAAGCTTCATGCTCACAAAACAACTCCATGCTTCCACTGTTTTTTTCTATAAGCCCTGTTACAATTTTTATTAAGGTACTTTTTCCCGCTCCATTTAGACCAATAAGGCCATATATTTGTCCTTTTTTTACTGTCATACTAATATTGTTAAGCACACTTATATTTTTATATTTTTTTGTAAGCTTATTTATTTTTAATACAAAGCTATCCATCTCATAAATATCCTCCATAATCAACTAATAAAAGTTTTTAATTAAATATTCCAGGCTGCTTTCACATATTAATTAAAATTCCATCTAGCTTGTTATAATAACCATCCTACATGTTTTTTCTGTTAATTATAACACAAGCTGATCCTAAAAATAGTATTCCACAGCTTATCATAATAATGGATTGGTGCAGAGTATAATTTCCTATATGAAATCCAGTATTAGCTATATATAATGGTAAATTTAGTATAACATGTTTTAACATTTCATTTCTGCTAGATTCTAATGCTTGATTTAAAAGTACTAATATCAAATCAAAGTACATTACATAACCAATAATCCCTGTAAGTATAGCGTTAGGCGTGATAACTGAAACTAATAATATAAAAGAACCCAGAGTAAAAGCATAAATAAGAAATACATTTAATTCATTAAAAAATGTTGCTCCATTAAAAGTATTGCATATAATCGATAGGATTTCATAAAATATAAAGCATATTATAGATGTAACTATACAACTAATTATTTTAGAAACCATTATTTCATTTCTACTAAATATACCTGTAAATATGATTTTATCTGTTTTATTTTCAAACTCCTGTGTTAATGAGACACTGTAAATAACTAAAATTATATATGGAACCAGTTGTAATAACATTGATGGTATTCTTGTCATTCCACCTTTTACACAAGCTAGAAATAAAATACAAGTCAAAGCAAATAAAGAAATTATTAAATTCTTTAAAAATCTTTTTTTCTTTATCTCTAAGGTTATAACCTTTAAAATTCTTTCCAAAACAAATCATCTCCTATTCTATTTAATTTCTCTTTTATTAATAATAAAAGCAGATAAAACACAAAAGAACACTGACCATGCTATATTTATTAATACTGATTTCAAATTAAATTGACCCTGCATTAACATTACTGTATTATAAAAAGGTGTTTTCATATAAGTGGAAAAGTTTTTTGCAACTTCTGGATGGTTATAAATAAGAATTGTAAAATAAGCAGTGTAAAAATTCACCATGCTAAGTATTACTATAAAAAATAAAATAGATTTTTTTTCGCTAAACATTATAGAAACAATAAGCACCATAAGACTGCCCATACAAAATGTTATAACAATATAAGTAATAAATAGGTGCAAATGATTGAGCGTCAAAAATCCAGTGATTCCTATTTTTTCATGCAAGATGCAAGATACTAATACATTATTTATCTCAACTATTACAGAAAAAATAATTCCCCATATAATTAAACCTATCCCTTTTGAAATCATTATTTCTATTCTGCTAAAGACTCCTGTAAAAATAGTTTTTGTGGTGTTAAACCTTATATCATTTCTAATAATTGAAACAGCTGCATATAGTATTATTACATATAAAAAACGTCCAAATTCAAAATCGTAGCCCTCCAGTCCATATTGCGCAGGGTGAACAAGAAAAACCCATAACATAGAATAAGAAAAAGCTGCAATTATTCCTAATAAAAACTCCTTGGAGTATGCTGCATTTTTAACATTAAGCCAAGATATCTTTAGTAACTTATGCATTTTTCTCATCTCCCATAGTTTTTAAGTATTTTTGTTCTAAGCTTTCTTTTACCTCGAATACGCTTCTAATGGGTATATTCTCTTTGCTTATACTTAAAACTAAATTTTCTAATTCATTTGGATTTAATGCAACATGCAATTTATCTTCACCTAATATTTTATAATTCAGCTTTTTATCATTAAAAAAGCTCTTTAATTCTTCTAATTTACTTGTTACAAAAGCAATGACAGCGGTATCTTTTTCACTTTTCTTTAAACTTTCAATTTTAATTATTTTTCCTTCTTGTATAAATGCAACTTTGTCACACATTAGTTCTATCTCAGAAAGAATATGACTTGATATAAGTACTGCCGTTTTCTTTTCCTTTGCTATATACTTTATGAATTTCCTAAGCTCTGGCACTATGGCAGGATCTAATCCATTAGTAGGTTCATCTAATATTAATATAGCTGGATACGTTAAAACTGCCTGAGCTACTCCCAGTCTTTGTTTCATTCCTAAAGAATATTTTTTTGCTTTTTTATTCACATAACTTTCAATGCCTAATTTTTTAACTATTTCATTGATTTCATTTTTATCTTTTAATCCAGATATTTCAGCGAAAAATAATAAATTTTCATAGCCTGTTAAGTCTGGATAAAAACCAGGTGTTTCTATTACACAACCTATTTGTTTTGTATTATGTTTTTTCTTGCTTTTTATATTTTCATCTTTTATATAAACATCTCCATCATATTTTTTAATAAGTCCTGTAATGATTTTCATAAGAGTAGTCTTTCCTGCACCATTAGGTCCTACCAACCCCATAATTTCACCTTGTTCCAAGGATAAATTAACATTATCAAGTACCGTTTGTTTTCCGTAAACTTTAGTTACATCATTAACTTTTAAAACTTCATTCATAAATAATCTCCCCCTAAATCTAAAAAATTCAGATTTAATTTAATCTGTTAAGATTATTCTATAGCCCAAAACATAAAAAAACTTAAAGGATTCCTTAAGAAAATCTTAAGTTTGTCCTTTAAGTTTATAACCCATTCCCCATAAAGTTTCTATATACTCTTCTTTTGGATTAGCTTTTTGTAATTTGTTTCTTAAATTACTCATATGAACATTTATCGTATTATCATCACCTAAATATTCTTCTTTCCATACACTCTCAAATAAATTCGCCTTTGAAAATACCTTTTGGGGATAGCTCAAAAATAATTGGAGTATATTAAATTCTCTTGCTGTGAAATTAACTTCTTTATTGTTTACATAAACTTGTTTGGTTTCTTTATTCAAGGTTATATTTTTATAAACTAAATTTTGGTTTTCATCATTGTTATTATTAAACTTCATGTACCTTCTAAGATTTGAATAAACTCTAGCTGATACTTCTTCTATATCAAAAGGCTTAGTAATATAGTCATCTGCTCCTAGATTAAGTATCTCCACCTTATCTTTTTTATCAATTTTAGCTGAGATTACAATCACAGGCATTTCTTTAGTTTTTCTTATATTTTTAATTAATTCATCCCCGGCTATTCCTGGCAACATCAAATCCAAAAGTATTAATTGAAATTCCTTGGCTTCAATACATAACATAGCCTCTGTACCTGAATAAGCTTGCACTACATTGTATCCTTTTTTCTCCATAAGCCTAGCGAGTAAAGTATTTATGGTATTATCATCTTCTACTATTAGTATATTAATATTTTTATTCATATTCTCTCCTCAGAGCACAGGTGCCACTACCCGGCAAGTTTCCTAGTTGTTCCTGTGAATCCATTTTACTGGAATATTTTATATTTTTAATACCATTATAAATTCTCCACTAATATCTAATTCTCCATTAAACCTAAAATTAAATTCTTCATATAATCTTTGTGCCTTAACATTGTCTTTTAAAATACTTAAATAAATTTCATCACATTTATACTCTGATATAATGTGATTTATTAATAACTTTAGTACAATCTTACCGTAACCTTTCCCTTGATGATTTTTATCAATCATAAGTCTATCAAGCCACACACGTTTTTCACAATGAAAATACCCATACATTGCAAATCCAATAATATCATTATCATTGTATATAGCAACCGGCCTCCAATGATCTCCTGTTTTTGACTCTTCCAAAGAAACTTCATTACTTTCAATAAAGTTTCTCTGACTTTCTTCTACTGATAGTAATATTACCTTTTTATAATTTTCACTTGTTACTTTTTTAAAATATATATTCATACATTATTCCCTCCAGGATTTCAGACAAATTCTCGTAAGCTACTCAGCACTTAAGAGATGAAATCCTCTCTATCTATTTATTCTTGTATATTAAATTCATTCTTATCAGCCTTATATTCTTTAGTAAATATGAAAGGTAAATAAACTATAGCAAACAATAAAATTGAAATAGCCACATCTTTTAACGTCAATATTGCTCCATAACCCGCTTCAGCTGACAAGGAAGAATTGTTAATTATATGAATAATTATAACGGACCACAGGTTGCCTGTTTTCATATAAACATATCCTAAAAACACTCCAATTATAGTACAATAAAAAACATGAGAAATAACGCAGAGTATAGGTGTAGCTGGACTGTATAACATAAAACATAATGGAAAATGCCAAAATCCCCAAATAACTCCTAAAATTATTACTCCTAGCTTTTTACCAAACATAACCTGAAGTCTTGGTTGTAAATATCCTCTCCATGCAAATTCTTCACCAAAAAACATAGTCCAAATTAGTACAATGTTAATTGGAATTGTAATGATTGATAAGATAGTTTTTGAAATATCATTACCAGATATTGAAAATACTTGTCCCGGTAAGATTGCATATACAAGGGAAACAACTAATTTTAGTATGAAAAATATTAATGCTAATATAATTACCATTTTAAAATTCTTACCAAAAACCATATTTATTTTATCGAAACAATTTTCTTTATTTTTTGTAACCAAACTAAAAGTTACTATGCTAAATATGCTAAGCACTATTGCTTGTACAATCTCTAATTTATGTGGAAAAAGAAAGACTCCTAGTATTTGAATAGCAAAAGAAATTATAAATAACCCTATATAAATTTTGTAAAATATCAATATGTTATTGTTTATTTCCTCTTTATAGTAAAACATCTTTAAAGCAATAACAACAAAAGCTGGATAAAACATTTGCACACCTGCAAATGTTGCTAAGTTAACATTTATCATGGTTTTATGGACATAGAGCATAAACCCTCCCATAAGAAAAGTGATTAAAAATGTTATAAATAAAAATAGTGAGACTTCATCTTTTGTTTGTTTTAAATTTTCGTCCATAAAAATTCCTCCAATTTTTCTAAAATATACTATATACTATATTCTACATTAAGTATATAATTCCTTCTCATGTAAATGTACACCTAAGTATCAATAAATTTATAAACTAAAATAAGGAGATAACTTAAAGTTACCTCCTTTCCAAAATTTTTAAGAGAATGCTACTTCGTCACTTATAAAGTCCACAGAACTTTTATTGTTAAATAATTCTAATAGTTTAGGTATAGTCAAATTTTTCTTTTCCTCACCGCTAATATCTAGTAGTATTTCTCCAGCATGGAGCATTATTAATCTATTTCCTATATCTATAGCATAATTTAAATTGTGAGTTATCATCACTGTAGTTATATTTTTTTCACTAACAGTACTTTTAGTTAATTTTATTATATTTTCAGAAGTTTTAGGATCCAAGGCTGCTGTATGTTCATCCAGCAGCAATAAGTCTGGATTAGATATGGTTGATATAAGTAGCGACAAAGCTTGTCTTTGACCACCAGATAACAAACCAACCTTTTTACTTAAATTATTTTCAAGGCCTAAAGATAGTCCTGATAATGATTCCTTAAATAGAGCTATTTTTTTCTTGTTAATGCCAGGAGTTAATCCAAACTTACGTCCTTTATTAGAAGCCATGGATAAGTTTTCTAATATAGACATAGAAGGGGATGTACCTAAAGTTGGATTTTGGAATACCCTACCTATAAATTTTGTTCTTTTATGTTCAGGAAGGGCTGATATATCTCTTCCATTTAAAGAAATAGATCCTCCAGTCGGTAATATTGAACCAGATATTAAATTTAAAAGGGTTGATTTTCCGGCACCGTTGCTACCTATTACAGTAATGAAATCCCCTTTATTTATATGAAGGTTAAAATTGTTGAATATTACTTTTTCATTTATTGTGCCTTTATTGAAAACTTTTTTAAGATTATTTATTTGGAGCAATTGGCACACCTCCCAAATTAACTCTTTTTAACCTTTTAAAATTAAAATTAAATTTTCGCCCGTTTAAAGCCAAAGCAAATATAACAATTATACAAGTTACAAGTTTTAAATCTGTTGGTGGTAAACCTAATTTTAAAGCGAAAGATATACTACCTTTGTATAATATTGAGCCTAAAATTGCCGTAGTTGTTGGAACCCACCATGAAGCTTTTTTGAAAATAGCTTCTCCTAGGATAACAGAAGCTAGCCCCATAACTATAATTCCAGTTCCCATACCTACATCAGAAAATCTTTGATATTGAGCCATCATAGACCCTGAAACTGCTACAAGACCATTTGAAATCATAAGACCAAGTATTTTAATAGTTCCTATATCAACGCCTAGTGAAGTTACCATTTGAGGATTATCCCCTGTCGCTCTTAATATAAAACCAAGTTTTGTTTTTAAAAACAAATCTAAAGCTATCTTAGCTAAAATAGCAAATAGTGCAATTATGATTACCGGGGAAATATCATTAGAAAAAATAGTGTTTTGTGAAAATAGTGGTATATTAGCTTTGCCCATTATTCTAAGATTTATAGAGTAAAGTCCAATCATAACTAGAATACCCGAAAGTAAATTTGTTATTTTAAGCTTTACATGAAGTATCCCAGTAACTCCTCCAGCCATCATACCTGAAACGAAAGCTAAAAGTAGTGATATATAAGGATTTACACCTTTTATTAGTGCAGCTGCTGTAACTGCAGCACCTAATGCAAATGTTCCATCTACAGATAAATCAGGAAAATCTAATATTCTATAAGTTATATAAACACCTATAGCCATTATTGCAAATATAAATCCTTGTTCTAATATATTTATAATTAAGCCATCCATTACTTAGCACCACCCTTAACTAGCACTGCTTTTGACTTTAAATCACTAGGTATGGTAATCTTAAGTTTGCTTGCCACGACTTCATTTATGGTAAGTGTTGTTTCCTTTAACGTCTGCACTGGCATATCTTTTGGCTTTTTACCATTTATGATATCAACTGCCATAAGACCTGTTTGAAAACCAAGTTTGTAGTAGTCTATACCCTCTGTAGCTAGTGCACCAGCCTCAACATGGGCTTTTTCAGCGCCTATTATAGGAATTCCTTTTTCAATGGCTTTAGAACTAATGAGAGGCATTGAAGATGCTACCAAATTATCTGTTACTGTATATAAAGCATCAATTTTAGGAATCAATGAATTTAATGCTTGTGATATCTCATTAGAACTTGAAATCCCCACAGCTATTATTTCTAAATTCATCTTTAACCCTTTTTCTTTTGCCATATTTACTTGGATTTCTGAATTTGCTTCACTAGTATTATACAATATACCTACCTTTTTGCAGTTAGGTATTAATTTTTTCATTAACTGAAATTGTTTATCCATAGGCAATATATCACTAGTGCCTGTAACATTTGTACCTGGTTTATTTAGAGATTTTACAAGACCGGATTTTACAGGATCAGTTACAGCAGTTATAAGTATAGGAATATTTTTAGTACCGCTATATGCTGCCTGCGCGCTAGGTGTTGCTATAGCAAATATTAAATCCTTCTTTTCGGAAATGAAGTTGCTTGCAATAGTTTGAGCTGTTGGTATGTCCCCTTGGGCATTTTGAAAGTCTATCTTGATTTTTTCGCCATCTTTAAACCCCTTAGAGCTAAGGGCGTCTATAAATCCTATGCGAGTTTTGTCTAATGCTGGATGTTCTACGAGTTGACTTATTCCGATTTTTATCACCTTATCAGAATTACTTTGATTTTTTGTTTTAGCAGATAAACAGCCTGTTAAAACAAAGGCACCTAAAAAAGACATGCCTATTACACCTAATAATAATTTTTTTGCTACCATACTACCATCCTCCTAAAATATTTAGTTATAAAAATAAAAGCTACTATTTAATTTATAGCCAGCTTTATTTACGTATTAATTCCTACCATTTAATGCCTACCATGCTACGCTACCATTCTACATTACCTACATTACCTACATTACCTACATTATCTACATTATGGTCTTCCTCAAATTTGTTACTACTACCTCTTTAAAACTTTATAGATATAATATAACAACTTATTTGAAATGTCAATATATTTTAAAATACGAAACTTTTAATATATTTTAAAATACGAAACTTTTAAATGTTAAATCCTAATTAATAAATATCAGGTATAGAACGATGTGCAAGTCCTATTACAACTTCATTCAAATGGAGTAGTCCTATACTTAAAAATATACACACACTTATATGTTCACCAGATCTAGCTATTCCTATTTTACCGCCCACATTTAAGCCGTTTGCTTTAGATGCAATCTGCGATAAGGCTTCTTTAGTAGCACCCGCTACAGCACCCTCATGAACGTGACAATCCTTTATAAGTCCACCTCTTTTAGATGCTACAATAGCACTTTCAATTACCTTTGTAGTAAATCCCGAAAAATTACCTCCAATATCTATTGCAGTAACTATTACTCCTTTTTCTTTGTAAGCTATTATGAGCTTTTCTTCACTAGCTCTTGAACATAGGGACATTTTTACAGAAACTTTAGCAATGTCTGTACTTTTATGATCCATAAGTATCACCTCTACCTTAATATTTTTTACTTGTATTATAACATATATTATAGTAGCATCCAAAATTTAAAAACAACAAATAATTAATCTAATATAATAATTAATATTTGTTCACAATCATTGATATAATTTAGATTTAGGGTTATAGTATAGTAAATAAACTATACTACACTATTAAAAAAGGAGAGGATTACTAATGACAGATAAAGAAATACAACCCAAAAACTTGAGCCCAGAGGAATCAGTAAAAATAGAAAAAGCTAAACTTGAAAAAGCAAAAAAAGATGCAAATTTTGTGCCAGAACCATCAGATTCCGAGTTTGACATATGTGGGCCTTTAGATTGTGACAAACAACTTTAAACAATCTAAAAAAAGCAATCTCTTTACCTTAAATTTATTTCAGGTAAAGAGATTGCTTTTTTTTAAGCTTAAATTTAATGCAACACTTTTGACACATATATCTAGCTCTATTAAATCATCATATGCGATGCTACTACATTAACAATTTTACGCACTAACCTACAACACTGCCTAGGGTTACCCACCAATCAAGAAGGTGTTTAAATAGATAGATAAATAAATAATATTACTATATTGACAATCTTCTTGAAATGGTTTATTGTTTTATTAAGCAAACGATTGCACAAATAAAGTTTAATTAAAATAAGGGGGAATAAATAATGAAAAATACAAAAAAACTTATTTCAGTTGCATGTACAATTGCTGTAATGGCAAGTGTATTGTCTGGTTGTAGTAAGGGTACCAAGCCTGCTGCTCCAGAAGCGGCAGCGAAGAATGTAGTAGTAGATATATTCCAATTTAAAGTTGAGGCTAAAGATGCTCTTGAAAAAGCTACAAAAGAATACATGGCATTAAATAAAAATGTTAAAATTAATGTACAAACAGTTGGTGGTGGAGAAGATTATGGTGCAGCATTAAAATCTAAATTTGCATCAGGACAAGAACCAACCATATACAATATAGGTGGACCTCAAGATGCACTTGACTGGAAGGCAAAACTTCAAGATTTTTCAAAAGAGCCTTGGGTAGCACAAGCTTACCCTGGAACCTTAGACGCTGTGAAAATGGATGGTAAACTTGTGGGTATGCCATTTAACCAGGAAGGATATGGACTTATTTACAATAAAGAGATATTCACAAAAGCAGGAATTGATGCTTCAAAAATTAAAACCTATGCAGATTTAGAAGCTGCATCAAAAACATTGGATTCAAAGAAAAAAGACTTAAAACTAGATGCGGTATTTGCTTTGCCTGGCAAGGAAACTTGGGTAACTGGACTCCACTTATCTAACATTGCTTTTGCAAATGAATTTCCAACAGTTTTAGATGCATTTAATGCAAAAACAACAACATTTAAACAAAATCAACCATTAAAAAAACTATTAGATCTTCAAATTAAATATGCATATAAACCAGATGGTTCTAATAAATCAATTAATAGCTTAGATTATTCAACGCAAGTTGAAAAAATGTTCTCTATGGGTAAAGTAGCAATTATTCAACAAGGAAACTGGGCTTTTGGATCAATCGATGGTATCGACCCAGAATTATCTAAAAACATTGGTATATTACCAACGCCTTTAGATGGTGTTAAAGAAGGTTGTATTCCAGTTGGAGTACCTATGTATTGGGCTATTAACAGTTCAAAAGATGATGCAGCAAAAAAAGCTTCTGCCGACTTCTTAAACTGGTTATATACTTCAGACAGAGGTAAAGAAATGATTATTAAAGACTTTAAGTTTATACCAGCTTTAAAAGGTTTTGAAGGCGCAAACTTGCAACCACAAGATGCACTAGGTAAAGAAGTCCTTAAATATGTAACCGAAGGAAAAACAATGCCATGGGTATTCATGGGATATCCTACAGGTTGGGGCATGGAAAAATTCGGAACAGATGTCCAAAAATATACTGCTGGCACTATCACATGGGATAAATTAGTAGAAAATGTCAAAAAATCATGGGCAGATTCAAGAAAAAAATAGTATAACTCAATAAGACTTAATATTTCATAATCCTGGAAAAATCAAAGTCCTTCCAGGATTATTTTAATATTATGGATAGTGCATGAAAGGAGATAATGTGATGAAAAAAAATAATCGACTAAACATATGTAAGAAAATGCTCAATTTCTTTAAAAATAATGTGATGAAAAAAAATAATTTGTCCTTTTGGATGTTTGTTGGACCAATCTTAGCTGTATTCACTTTAGTTATACTCATACCATTGATTTTTGGAGTTTATTATTCTTTTACAGACTGGAATGGAATTAGCTCCAAAATAACTTGGGTTGGATTCACAAATTATGTAACCGCTTTTAATGATCCAACTTTTCTTGATTCATTCAAATTTACAGCTTTATTTACTGTAGTTTCAGTAGTAGTAATAAATTGTATCGGATTTGGACTTGCTTTACTTGTAACAACTGGAATGAAAGGTAACAATCTACTTAGAACTATATTTTTTATGCCTAACTTAATTGGTGGACTTATACTTGGATTTATTTGGCAGTTTATTTTCACACAAGTTTTTGCCGGACTTGGAAATCTCCTTCATCAGAACTGGCTACTAGGTTGGTTATCGGATGGCACTACTGGATTTTTCGGATTAGTAATACTAATGTCATGGCAGATGTCAGGGTATTTAATGGTTATTTATGTAGCTGCTCTTCAAAACATACCACCAGAGCTTACGGAAGCAGCTAAAATAGATGGTGCAAATGCATGGCAAAGAATAAAAAACATTACATTCCCTCTTGTAGGACCTGCATTTACAGTAAGTTTATTTTTAACTTTATCTAATTCCTTTAAGCTTTACGACCAAAACTTATCTTTAACTGCAGGTGGACCTGCTAATTCAACACAGATGCTAGCTATGAATATTTACAACACAGCATTTAAATTTAATCATATGGGCGTAGCGCAAGCAAAAGCTGTTATATTTCTTTTAATAGTTGGTGTAATCACTTTAACACAAGTGTATTTTTCTAAGAAAAATGAGGTGGAAGCATGATAAAAAAGACTAAAAAATTAACGGCAGGTAACGTAACTCTAGGAGTTGTTGGTGTTGCCTTAGGTATATTGTTTTTATCACCTTTTTATATTATTATTATCAATTCATTCAAAACAAAAAAAGAGTTATTTGGAAGTGTATTATCCTTTCCTAAAATATTCACTTTTAATAATTACAAAGAAGCATTTGATAGATTACACTATGTAAGTGCAATTACAAATTCTTTAATAATAACAATAAGTGGTGTTATTCTTATTGCAATATTTGCTTCAATGGCTGGCTGGATGCTAGAGCGAACAAAATCAAAGTTAAGCAATGCTATTCTTTTATTATTTGTTGCATCCATGTTAATACCTTTTCAAGCCATCATGTTGCCACTAATTAGAATTATGGGCAACCTTAAATTATTAAATATGGGCGGACTCATATTTATGTATCTTGGCTTTGGAGCAGCCTTATCCATATTTCTATATCATGGTTTTGTAAAAGGAATCCCAAAAGAGTTAGATGAGGCTTCCATGTTAGATGGTTGTAACAAATTTCAAACCTTTTGGTATATAATATTCCCACTATTAAAGCCAATAACTGTTACGGTTTCTATTTTAAATACAGTTTGGCTTTGGAATGATTTTCTATTGCCTTCCTTGGTTATCAATACACCAGAGACACAAACATTACCACTGCGAACTTTCTTCTTCTTTGGTGAATATACCAAGCAATGGCATTTAGCTCTTGCTGGGTTAACTCTCGCAATTATTCCCGTTGTAATATTTTATTTTTTAGCACAAAAACAAATTATAAAATCTATAGCAGCTGGAAGTATAAAATAATCAATTTCCCTAAAAAATATCTTTACCTTAAATTCACTTGAGGTAAAGATATTTTTTATTATTCCCTATTGTTTCGTGCAAACGCGTGCATAAACTGCTGAAAATAAAAGACAAGGATTTCAAAGTAATTATACTTGAAATCCTTGTTCCCTTTACTCCTCAGATAAAGTCCATAATTCTTGTTTTGTTGTTGAAATTGCCATGGCTCCTGCACTAATTGATTCCATTATATCCTTTTTAGTTTGAATTAAGCCCCCTGCTATAATTGGTACTCGAACTTGATTTTCCATACTTTTAATAATCTTGCTTGCAACTCCTGGCATAACTTCTACAGCGTCTGGTAGCACAGATTGTATATTATGTATTCCTGTTTTAAGGGAAAGTGAATCCACCACAAATATTCTCTGTATAACACAAAAATTTAATTTTTTTCCATTTTTTATATTTGTTGCTTTTGTAGTTATAATACCGTAGGGTTCTCCGCATTGCTTTATAAAAAGCAGTCCAGTATAATCCCCTTTTAATCCTTCTATCAAATCCACATGAACAAATACTACTTTGCCTGCCTCTTTAAGCCTCACACATATTTTCTTTAGACTTATTATGCTTCCATACAATACAAACACAATAAGAACACCACTATGAATTACTTTTTCTAAATCTTCTTCATTTCTTATTGCTGCAATAACCGGGTTTTCTATTAGTAATTGATCTAAGTTTTCCAATAATATATCCCCCAAACATTTATTTTAGTTTCCATAATATAACCTAATATAATAAAACAAAATATCAAGACTACGCTACCTTAAATTATAGTTCCCTTATCTTCGACCTTATATTAATAAAATTAATTTTATCACACTGCTATTTTTCTTTCAAGTTTATTTATTTGTTATACTTTTATACCAAATACACAAATATAATCTTTACGTTTTAATCAGAACATTCTAATTAAATCATCTATGGGAATTATATTATATATACATTATTTGGTTTTATAATTATTTACTCTTGCAATTGTTTAATTATTATGTTAGCATTAAATTAAATAATTTAGAGGCGAAGAGAAGAGAGCCTTGATCTATAGGTATTTTATACCTATTTTTCAAGGTTCTCTTTTTGTTTGCGTTTAGGAGGTAATATGATGTTTGATGTAACTATTATTGGTGCTGGTATTGTGGGATGCTCCATTTCAAGAGAGCTATCTAAATATAATTTGAAAACATGTGTACTTGATAAATCTAGTGATGTGGGTTCTGGAACCTCAAAGGCAAATAGTGCTATTGTTCATGCAGGGCATGATGCAGATCCAAGTACTCTGAAGGGGAAATTAAACGCCCTAGGTAATGCAATGTATACAGACCTTGCCAAGGAATTAGATTTCCCATTTAAGAGAAATGGATCATTGGTTTTATGTTTTGACAAACAGCACCTAGGAGATCTAGAAAATTTACTTCATCAAGGAGAAAAAAACGGAGTACCTGGTTTAGTTATTCTTACTGGGGATCAGGTTCGCGAAATGGAACCTAATATAACTAAAAAATGTGTTGCTGCACTATATGCTCCAACAGGTGGAATAGTTTGTCCATATGAAATGACTATTGCTATGGCAGAAAACGCATATAACAACGGTGTGAAATTTGAATTTGAAACTGGAGTCATTGATATAGAAAAAAAATCAAATAATTATATTATAAAAACTAATAAAGGTATCATTGAAACAAAAATAATCATAAACGCAGCTGGTTTGTTCTCGGATGAAATTAATAATATGGTAAGCGATCACAAGTTTAAAATACTTCCAAAACGAGGAGAATACGTTTTATTTGATAAAGCTGTAGGAGATTTAGTTACAAAAACTATTTTCCAACTTCCAACTAAACTTGGAAAAGGTGTTTTAGTTACACCTACTGTGGATGGCAATCTGCTCGTTGGTCCTGATGCTGTAGATGTAGAAAGCAAAAATAATCTTTGTACAACTAAGGAAGGTATTGATGATATTTTATTAAACGCAGGACTCAGCATTCAAGAGCCACTTCCTATGAATATGGTAATAACCTCTTTTGCAGGTAATAGAGCAAAAAATAGTGGAAATGATTTTATAATTGGGGAGGCAATTGATGCTAAAAACTTTATTAATGTAGCATCAATTGATTCACCAGGTTTAACTAGTGCTCCAAGCATTGCTGTAATGGTAGCTGATATAGTAATAGGAAAATTAACACCTGAAAAAAATTCAGAATTTAATCCTATACGACAAGGTATAAGAAAATTTAGAGAAATGTCAAATGAAGAGCGAAAAGAAATAATTAAAGAAATACCTGAATACGGTAAAATTATTTGCAGGTGTGAAACCGTAACTGAAGGCGAAATTATAGATTCAATAAGAAGACCCCTTGGAGCAACAACACTTGATGGAGTTAAAAGACGTACAAGAGCTGGAATGGGGAGATGCCAATCAGGCTTTTGTGCTACAAGAGTTGTAGACATACTATCAAAAGAACTTAATATACCTCGCGACCAGGTTACAAAATCAGGTGGGAATTCTATTTTAATAACTGGCAAAAATAAAGACTTACTATAAATTGGAGGAATAAATATGCAAGAATATGATTTAGTCATAATAGGTGGCGGTCCAGCAGGACTTGCAGCTGCGGTTTCTGCAAAGGATCAAGGCATAAATAGCATTTTAATTATAGAAAGAGATGACCAATTAGGTGGTATTCTAAATCAATGTATTCATAATGGTTTCGGTCTTCATACCTTTAAAGAAGAATTAACTGGTCCTGAATATTCAAAACGATTTATTGACAAGGTTGTTAGTCTTGGCATTGAATATAAGCTAGATACTATGGTTTTGGATGTAAATGATAATAAACAAGTTACTGCAGTAAATGCGCAGGACGGTATTCTTGAGATTAAGGCAAAAGCAATAATACTTGCAATGGGCTGTCGTGAAAGACCAAGGGGAGCTTTAAACATACCAGGCTCAAGATGTTCAGGTATTTATACAGCAGGAACAGCTCAAAAATATGTTAATGTGGAAGGCTTAATGCCAGGCAAAGAAGTAGTAATCCTTGGTTCCGGAGATATCGGACTTATAATGGCAAGAAGAATGACCCTAGAAGGAGCAAAAGTAAAAGCTTGTATAGAACTTATGCCCCATTCAAGTGGACTTAAGAGGAATATTGTACAGTGCTTAGACGATTTTGATATTCCACTAAAATTAAGCCACACTATAATAAATATACATGGTGGAGATAGACTTTCTGGAGTTACAATAGCTGCAGTTGATGATAAGAGAAAGATAATTGCTGGCACTGAGGAATATATTCCTTGCGATACATTACTCTTATCTGTTGGACTTCTACCTGAAAATGAACTTTCTAGAAAAGCAAATGTTAAACTTTCTAGAGTTACTGGAGGACCTGAGGTTGATGAAAGTATGCAGACAAGTATTTCTGGTATATTTACCTGTGGTAATGTGCTTCATGTTCACGATTTGGTAGACAATGTAACTACTGAAAGCTACACTGCTGGTAGAAATGCCGCAGATTATATAAATGGAATTCACCACGAGGGAATTGGGATTCCAATTTTCGCAACAGGTGGTGTTAGATATACAGTACCAACGACTATCAATGCTGAAAATATCGGTAATGGAATAGATGTTAGATTTAGAGTAGGCGAGGTCTATAAAAATTCTTATATATCCGTATACTTTGATGATGCTTTAGAAATGCATTTGAAAAAGAAGATTTTGACCCCTGGCGAAATGGAAAGTTTTAAATTAACTAAAGCAGTTTTTGATAAATATAGTGAATGTACGAAGATTACTATAAAAGTAGAAAAGGAGTAGTATATTATGAGTACTAGAGAATTGACTTGCATAGGCTGTCCAGTGGGTTGTGCTCTTACAGTAGAGCTTTCTGGCAATGAAGTTATAAGTGTATCCGGCAATACCTGTAAAATCGGTGAAAACTATGGTAAGAAGGAATGTACAAATCCAACAAGAGTTGTTACATCATCTGTTTTAGTAACAAACGGAAAAAGTGCGATACTTCCTGTAAAGACTGAGAAGGATATTCCAAAGAATTTGATTTATGACTGTGTAGGAGCATTAAAAAATCTTTCAGTAAAAGCTCCCATCCATATAGGTGATGTAGTACTGAAAAACGTACTTAACACAGGCGTAAATATTATAGCAACTAAGGATATTGAAGAGGCATAATGTTCTTTGTAGCATAGTGCCATCAAGGTGGCAAATGGCATGTGTCAAGTTCCACCTTGATGGCAAATTAATTATTGTTAAATTCACGGTATTAATGAATATAATACCGTGTTTATACAAACTTCAAGTAAACGTTTTCCAATAAATTCAAGAAGGAGTGTAAAAATTTATGGCTAAGTATGTAATGGCATTAGACCAAGGAACAACAAGTTCAAGATGCATTTTGTTTAACAAAGAAGGACTAATTGCAAGTGTAGCACAAAAAGAATTTACACAGATATTTCCGAGTGCAGGTTGGGTTGAGCATGATCCTATGGAAATTTGGGCTACTCAATTAGGTGTGGCACAAGAAGCTATGGCTAAAATCAATGTAACAGCAGAAGATATCGCCTCTATCGGTATCACAAACCAAAGAGAAACTACAGTAGTTTGGAATAAACACACTGGAGTTCCTGTATACAACGCAATAGTTTGGCAGTGTAGAAGAACAGCTGGTACTTGTGATGAATTAAAAGCTACTGGTTTTGATAAAGTGGTAAGAGAGAAAACTGGCCTTATACTTGATGCTTATTTTTCTGGAACAAAAATAAAATGGATACTTGATAACGTTAATGGTGCTAGAGACGAAGCTGAAAAAGGCAATTTAATATTTGGTACTATAGATACCTGGTTAATTTGGAAATTAACCAGAGGAGAGGTTCATGTAACAGATTATACAAACGCTTCCAGAACAATGCTATATAACATTCATAAACTTACATGGGACGATGAACTACTTAGTACTTTAGATATCCCTAAATCAATGCTTGCGCAGGTAAAACCATCAAGTTGTCTTTATGGATATACTGATAATTCAATATTTGGTTCTCCTATAGCAATAGCAGGAGCCGCCGGTGATCAACAAGCTGCTTTATTTGGACAAACCTGTTATCAAGCAGGAACAGCTAAAAACACCTATGGTACTGGTTGCTTCTTATTAATGAACACTGGTGAAAAAGCAGTTGATTCCCACAACGGTTTGCTTACAACTATAGCCTATGGTATTAATGGCAAAGTTAACTACGCTCTTGAGGGAAGTGTATTTGTTGCAGGAGCAACTATTCAATGGTTAAGAGATGAACTTCGAATGATAAAGACCGCACCTGAATCAGAAGAATATGCTACCGCTGTTGAAGATACAAACGGTGTATACATGGTTCCAGCCTTCGTCGGACTTGGCGCACCTTATTGGGATCCATATGCAAGAGGAGCCGTAGTCGGGTTAACTCGCGGCACCAAGAAAGAACACTTCATAAGAGCCGCTCTTGAATCCTTAGCTTATCAGACAAATGATGTATTAAAAGCTATGCAAGAAGATTCAGGTATTACACTTAAGGCTTTAAAAGTTGATGGTGGCGCCTGTGCTAATAACTTCTTAATGCAGTTCCAATCAGATATATTAGATGTTCAAGTTGACAGACCAGAAGTTATTGAAACAACAGCCCTTGGCGCTGCATATTTGGCAGGACTTGCAGTTGGATATTGGAAAGATCAAGAAGAAATCGCAAAAAACTGGGCACTTTCAAAATCCTTTGAATCAAAAATGGGAGAAGAAAAAAGAGTAAAACTTTTAAAAGGTTGGCATAAGGCTGTTGGAAGATCAATGGACTGGGTGGAAAAATAAAGAAAATGTAAATATCAGAACTAAAATGTAGTGTACATTTTAGTTCTGAATCAAATAAATTATATAGGGGGTATAATAATATGCTAATATATTTAGCAGAGTTTTTTGGAACAATGTTACTTATTCTTCTTGGTGATGGTGTAGTTGCAAATGTAGTTCTCAATAAGACAAAAGGAAATAACTCTGGATGGATAGTTATTTGTTTTGGTTGGGCATTTGCAGTCGGAGTTCCAGCTTACATATTTACAGTAAGCGGAGCATCTTTTAATCCTGCACTTACTTTAGCCTTGGCTGTAATTGGCAAATTATCCTGGTCTGTAGTACCTGGTTATATCATAGCTGAGATGCTTGGAGCTATAGTCGGCGGAGTTCTTGTTTGGATAATGTATTATCCTCATTGGGCAGTTACAGATGACAAAGCAGGAAAACTTGCTGTATTTTGTACAGCACCTGCAATTAGACATACACCATCAAACTTTATATCAGAATTTATTGGTACATTTGTATTAGTATTTACATTACTTGGAGTTGCTCAAACAAAATCATCTCCTGGATTTGGACCACTTATTGCCGCATTTATCATTTTAGTAATAGGTTTATCTTTAGGCGGTACAACTGGATATGCTATTAATCCTGCCAGAGATTTAGGACCAAGAATAGCTCATGCTATATTGCCAATAGCTGGTAAAGGAGATTCTGATTGGGGATATGCATGGATACCAGTAGTCGCTCCTATTTGCGGTGGCATCGCAGGTGCACTAGCAGTAGTTGCTCTATTTGGTTAAATCTATAATTTAAACTTTGTTGTATAAAAAAATATATTTAACAAAAGCCGAAGCCTCCATCAAACATGGAGGCTTCGGCTTTAATTAATTATTTAATGTTCATTTATGAAATCATTAATCTGCCCATGCCACTCATCTGGTCCAAAAGTACCAGGGATTGTATCCTCTCCAAATAAAAGGTCTACTAAATATCTAGGTTTCTTACCTCCTATATATATTGATTTAGAGCAGGAAACACAATAAACAACAACATCAGCAGCTGGCATCTCTCCAGCACGCTCTTTCATTTTATCTTTAACTTGCTCCAGAGGAAGAACACCGTAAAAACTATCTCCACAGCAAGTACCCTTTGTTCTTGTTTTTTCTGGCTCTAACACAATGATATTCATCCTTTTCAATAACACTCTTACTGCATTATGAATTCTCTCCTGATGCCTTGTAGGACATGCATCCAGAATTGCCATTTCTTTTCCTTTGTAATCAGGAAATGAAAATGTTTTACTCTCAGCTAATACCTCCCAAAGTGAAATTGTTGTTATTCCTTCATAGAGCTCTCTATAACGTCTATCGCAACCAGAACAAGTATTTATTATTTGTGTCCCTCTGTCTAAAGTTGGTTCATGTCTACAGCAAATTAAATATTCATCTATCTTTCCTAAATCATTATTTAAAAAATCTAGCACTTTTCTCCCTAGCTCTGGTTTGTAAATCATTAAAGCACACCCTGGTGCAAATACTTTTTTCATAATAATCTCCTACCAATCTTTTTAAATTTTTAATCCCCAAGGTTGGCTTTCATAATCAACTTTAACTTTTCCTGAAACATCATGATTATACACATAGACATATGCTTCTTGAGTCTCATTCCTATAATTGACTACGTTAATTAATTTTTTTATGTATAAACTTCCTTCTTCCTCAAGTATATCTAGTTCGCTCAATATTCTACTATCAATAATATAAAGCTGGCCTTTAACATTATCATTCTCACTGTGAATTATTCCAGGGTAACTACCTAAATCGTATAGTGCAAATCCTTCTGCTATAACATCTCCTGCAAATCTAGCCTTTGACAGGTATCTTTCATGATTACTATTTCCACTCATAAGTGTTCCATAGACAAAAACCACTATTGATTCAGATAATTCATCTACAGCTTCTTTGATTTTACTAATGTATTCCTCTAAACTACTTCCAGATTGAATATTTTCTCCCCCTGTTTGAAATTTACCTACCATATTACACCCCTCCATAAATTGTTATTCTTAATTGCGTTATATAGATTATATCACTTTAAATAATCCATTTGTGAGCAAAAATTTATAATAGGTGTGTTGATATATGCAGTTCCTAGTTATTTTATAATAAACTATGATTTAAAAAGATATATTAACTCTAAAAAAACAATATGAACACCTCACTCCCTTGCTAATACCAAATGAAACAACTTGATAATTTATTAACATAATGATATTATTCTTATGTAATTAAAACAATTTACCTGGAGTAATATATATATTTATGAAAACAGTAAATATACTTTGCTCCCTGTTTGAATTTTAGAATTTAGTATTTATATCACAATATTGTAAAAATAGGAGCGGCGATAAATATGAAAACTTTCGATAATGATATACAGCTTATAAAATATGAGGTAATAAGAGAAGTAGTTAAGCTTTCTATTAAAGGAACTCTAAAAAAAGAAGGTAAAAATCTATTTAAGGTACTTGTTCCAGGACCCAAAGCAAGAACCCGTTGTTGCATTCATAAGGAAAGAGCAATTATTGGTGAGAGAATAAAACTTGTAATGGGTGGAGATAAAAAAAATAAAAATGTTGTTGAAGTAATAAATATTGCTTGTGACGAATGCCCCATACAACGATTTACTGTTACTGAAGCTTGCAGAGGTTGTCTAACCCACAAATGTGTTCAAGTATGCCCAGTTGGTGCAATTCACTCTATAAATAGACGCTCTTATATTGACACCAACAAATGTATTGAATGCGGTAAATGCAGAGATGTTTGTCCATACAATGCAATCTCTGATGTTAAAAGGCCTTGTATTAGGGCTTGTAATGCAGGTGCTTTAAGCATTGATGAAGATAAAAAGGCGGTAATTAATAATCAGAAATGTATACAATGCGGTGCTTGCGTTTATCAATGCCCTTTTGGTGCAATTATGGATAAATCTTCAGTAGTAGAGATTACTAATTTATTGCTAGCAGCAAAAGAAGATAAAAATAAACATGTATATGCCATAGTTGCACCTGCAATTTCTAGCCAATTTACTTATGCTAAAATTGGTCAAGTAGTCTCAGGAATAAAGAAAATGGGTTTTCAAGATGTCATAGAGGTCGCCCTTGGTGCAGATATGGTAGCACAAAATGAAACAAGCGAATTTTTAGAAAATATTGAGCAGCTCAAAGCTATGACAAGCTCTTGTTGCCCAGCTTTTGTGTCTTACATTAAGAAAAACTACCCAGAACTCGGCAAATATGTTTCAAACACGGTTTCACCAATGATAGCAATTTCTAAACTAATTAGAAATACAGACCCACTAGCTAAAATTGTATTTATGGGACCTTGTACGGCTAAAAAAATGGAAATAAATGAGGCCGATATAAAAGGCATTACTGATTATGCAATGACTTTTGAGGAGCTTCAGGCAATGCTTGATGCTTTTGACATAGATCTTCTAGAATGCGAGGAACTTCCCTTAAACAATGCTTCTTTCTATGGAAGAATTTTTGCTAAATCAGGTGGTCTTACAGAAGCTGTAAAACATTTAGTAGAAGCTGAAAATACTTCACTTGAGTTTACACCTATAAGTTGTGATGGCCTTATTGAATGCGATAAAGCACTAAAATTATTGAAATTCAACAGATTAAACGGTAATTTCATAGAAGGAATGGCCTGTAGTGGTGGATGTATAGGTGGGCCAGCCTCCCTTAATCATGGTCCAAAGGATAAAAAAGAAGTAGATAAATATGGGCAGTTAGCCTTAGAAAAAGATGTCAGTGATTCATTGAGAGTAATTAAATTAGATGAAATTGATTTACATCGTGGCAAAGACTTTATGTCTAAATAATAATTTATCTTTAAAATTAATATTCTATCCAATTATAAAATAATCTTTATAAAAGAGCATAAACTAAAAATAGTTTATGCTCTTTTATGCATTATTTCATTAATTCCCTTTAAAAATCTAGATACTATAACTTCAGATTCTATTTTATATAAAAAACAATAGCTTCATATGGTCTTAAAGTTAGTTTTTCAATATTATTTTCAGTATCTTTATAATTTGATATTAAAATAGTGGATTTGCCCTTAAATTTTAAACCTTCTGGCAATATAAAATTAACTTCTTTCCCATAAAAATTATTTATAACTAAAAGTCTTTCCTTCTTCATTGAACGAACATAAGCAAATATCTGTGGATCCTCTTCTAATATAATCTCAAAATCACCATAGGCAATTATATCATATTTTTTTCTAAGCTTTATAAGCTTCTTGTAGTGATAAAAAATAGAATCTTCGTCCTTTAATGCATTCTCAGCATTTATTTTCTTATAATTGCTACTTATTGATATAAGCGGTGTCCCTGCAGTAAAACCAGCATTTACATTATCATTCCATTGAACTGGAGTACGGGAATTATCTCTTGATTTTGATTGCAAGATTTTAATTATTTCTTTATTATCCATACCCTCATCTTTTAAAATATTATAACAATTAATCGATTCTACATCTTTATATAACTCAATTTTATCAAAATATGGATTTGTCATACCAAACTCTTCGCCTTGATAAATATAAGGTGTTCCTCTTAACATATGTAGCGTTGTTGCCAGCATTTTTGCAGATTCACTATGGTATTTTTTATCATCTCCAAAACGAGACACAATCCGGGGCTGATCATGATTGCACCAAAATAGTGCATTCCAACCATTACTTTCCTCAATACCAACCTGCCAGTCATTAAGAATTTGTTTTAACCCTAAAAAATCAAAATCCATCAAACTCCACTTATCACCATTTTTATAATCCACTTTAAGATGATGAAAATTAAATACCATAGACAATTCCTTTTCCTTTGGATTTGAATATTTACCACAATTTTCTATAGTTGTTGAAGACATTTCTCCAACTGTAATAATATCTTCATGTTTTCCAAAACTTTCCTTATTAAGTTGTTTTAAATATTCATGAATTTTAGGACCATCTGTATAAAAACGGCGACCATCGCCTGTATAATCATCTTCATATTTTTCTGGTTTTGAAATTAAGTTAATTACATCAAAACGAAATCCCTTTACACCTTTTTCTATCCAAAAATTAACCACTTGAAATACTTCTTGTTTCAATTCTTGATTTTCCCAATTAAGATCTGCTTGTGTTTTGTCAAATAAATGTAAATAGTATTCATTGAATTCTTCTGTATATTCCCAAGCAGAACCTCCAAACTTGGAAATCCAATTAGTTGGCTGTTTCCCATCAACAGCTTGTTTAAATATATAGTAATTTTTATATTTTTCATCGCCCTTTATAGCCTTTTGAAACCATTTATGCTTTGTAGATGTATGGTTAAATACCATATCTAGCATAACATCTATGCCTAATTTTTTAGCTGCTATAACCATTTCATCAAAATCTTCCATAGTTCCAAAATTACTATCAATACTGCAATAATCCGATACATCATAACCATTGTCCTTTTGAGGTGAATTATAAAATGGTGTTAACCATATATAGTCTACTCCCAATTCTTTTAAATAATTTAATTTTTCAGTAACACCTTTTAAATCACCAATTCCATCTCCATTTGAATCCTTAAATGATCTAGGATAAATTTGATAAACCACACTTTTTTTAAAATCTTTCATAAACTCTGATACTCCTTTAAATGAATGCATATAAAAGGATTTATATGAAATATTCCTTTTATATACATTATAAATTTATAGTTACTTAATGTTTAATCCTCTGGTGCAAACTTTGCTGCAAATTTTGTTTTAGAAAGAACAAGAGTTAATATAAAGGGAACCACTATTGCAACCAGCATTGCCAATGAGAAAACCAACATATATTTAGGTTGAATAGATAATATACCGGGAAGTCCACCAACACCAATGGAGTTTGCCATAACTCCTGAGGCTACAGATATTACCCCTGCAATTGCTGATCCTACCATAGCTGCTAGGAATGGATATACGTATTTTAAATTAATACCAAACATAGCTGGCTCAGTTACTCCTAGGTAACATGAAATAGCAGCTGGAATTGACACTTGTTCTTCTTCTGGTTTAGTTTTTTTGTTTATAAATATCATTGCTACAACTGCAGATCCTTGAGCTATGTTTGACAATGCAATCATTGGCCATAAATTTGTTCCGCCAAACTCAGCCATAAGTTGCAGATCAATAGCATTTGACATATGATGTAGCCCTGTAATTACTAAGGGGGCATAAAAGAATCCAAAAACCGCTGCAAATAACCATCCAAAAGCAGAAGTCAAACTGCTGTACACTACACCTGATATAGCTGAACCTATCGCCCAACCTATTGGGCCTAAAACAGTATGTGCTATTATTACAGTTGGCACCAATGCTAGAAAAGGTACTACTATCATAGATATATATTCTGGAACAATCTTACGCACATTCTTTTCTAATATTGCTAAAACAAAACCTGCAAGGATGGCTGGGATAACTTGCGCTTGATACCCTACCATTTGAATGTGGAAAGTCCCAAAATCCCAAAACGGAATTTTATCTGCAGCAGTCTTTGCTACATCATAGGCATTTAAAAGCTGAGGAGATACTAAAGTAAGACCTAATACAATTCCTAGTATTTGAGTTGTGCCCATCTTTTTAGAAATAGACCAAGTTATTCCTACTGGTAAGTAGAAAAATATAGCTTCACCAATTAACCACAAGAAGGAATGAACTCCAGCCCAAAATGGATACAGCTGAGTTATTGTTTTAGTTCCACCTTCAAGTAATTTGATATCTCCAATTACGTTACGAAAGCCTAATATCAAACCTCCAACTATTAGTGCTGGAATAAGTGGTGTAAATATTTCTGCTAAATTAGCAAGCATTCGTTGAATAAAATTCATGTTACCTTTTGCTGCATCCTTCGCCTTATCCTTACTAACCCCATCTACTCCTGACACTCTCACAAACTCATTATAAAAATCAGGAACTTCATTTCCTATAATAACTTGAAATTGTCCAGCCTGTGCAAATGTTCCTTTTACAGATTTAATACTTTTGATTTTTTTAATATCTGCTTTTTTATCCTCCTTTAAAACAAATCTCATACGGGTGGCACAATGGGATACTGCTACAATGTTTTCGCTACCACCAATGTGTTCTAGTAATTGTTTTGAATCTTCTGTGAATTTACTCATAAAAATTCCCCCTGTTTAATTTTTTTATCTTTAATGCACTTCAATGCTGAAATTTCGCTAAAACTTATATGCACAGCTTGTCTGTACAAGTTCTTTATATTTTCATATTAACTCATATATACAAGTTAGTCAATAGATTTAACTAAAAAAATGTAAACGATACGAAAATATTTAATTTATATATGAAAGCATAAAAAAAATCGCCTTATCGGCGACGAGCAAAATCAGAAAACACAAAACGATCTGGGCGATGGCGTGATTCAGTATATTCAAATTGTGTTCCATCACTTAAGTATACATAATTTTTAACCACCACAACAAAATTATAAGATTTCATATCTAAATTTAATTTATCTCTTAAAGTAGCAGTTTCAACTTGAATAACTTTACTAGCAAAACCTATTTTTACATTTAAACTCTCTTCAATATATTCATAAATAGATTTTTCTCCAATTTCCACTGTTAGTCCTTGTACTATATCCTTCAAAAAATAATTAATATCAAAAATTATTTTTTCATCTTCTAAACTGCGCACTCTATATAATTTATAAGCTTCCTTTCCAATAGCTAAATTACTTTTTTTGCTTATTGCTTCATCTATAATAACTTCCTCAAATTTAGGTACCGTGGTACTAAATTTTTGCTTGCTACTTTCACTGGCTTCCTTAAAACTTACGAGCCCACCAAAAGAGAAATTAATAAAATCATTTTCTAAAACAAATACGCCTTTTCCATGAAGACTATTAACAAGGCCTTCCTCTGCAAGCATCTCAAGTGCTTTTCTAACAGTTCCACGACTTGCTCCAAACTCTTTACAAAAATCATTTTCTGAAGGTAGCTTTTCTCCTGGTGTATAAATTCCCTTAACAATATTTTTTTTTATATTATCATATATATCTGTGTATAGTTTTTTCATTTCAATCCTCCATAAAGTAAAATCATATAAAATTAATTATATCATAAAACCCCTAAGAATTAAGAGTGTTTTAATTATCACTAGGTTGTTTAATACTGTGTTATAATTTTAATAAGCTTAATATTACACAGGAGATGATAAAACATGGATACAAACATGCTAATAAAACTACTACTACTATTAGTTCCAGCTGGTCTATTTATTTACTTTGATAAAAAACTATTAATTAGCAATAAAGTGCAAACAAAGCTTAAAATAACTAATTTTTTAGGATTATTTGCTTTTATAACAATATCTTTAGTACTTAGTGCAATAGTAGTCGGAACATTATCAATGATTTTGCGTATATCTAACACTTTTACCTATGGGATTCAATCCATTCTAATGGGAGTTCTTCTGGGTTTATTCTCAAATATACAAAAGATAATACGAAAAAAAACTAAGATTTAGAACATTTTTCTTAAGCAGAATGATTTCATTTTGAATAATTCGAATATAAAATTGAGTATAAGCAAAAAAAATATAGAAAAATCTATTTATTTGCAATAAAACCCTTTAGAAAAATATAATTAACACGATAATATATACATAAATGTCATATATTCAATAATGATAATAATATGAAATAATTTAATATGTTATGCTAAAAAATCAAATATGAGGTGAATTTATGTTATCGTTCAAAAAAACATTACCAATTAATGAACTACAGGTAGGAATGATTTCTGCCAACGATATAACCATTCAAGGTAATATATTGCTAGGTAGTGGTATCGCTATTACAGAATCAATACTAATCAATCTAAAAAAGAACTATCCTATTGATGAGCTAGAGGTTTATTTAGAAGATAATTCAAGCAAGTCTTTGAAACTTAAAACCGTAAAAGAACTTGAAAGTACCTTTAATGAATTTTCTTCTAATTTAGAAAATATATTTGATAATATATCTACCTTAGATGTTCCTCAAATGAACGAACTAAGAACTTTCTCACAAAATATTCAGCAGGAATTCACAGCAACGGGGATAGTTATTAGAAATATAATCTTCTATGGTAGTGGAAATGATTCAATTTATAGGCATAGCGTAAATGTAGCCGCTATTAGTTTTATACTAGGCAAATGGTTAGGGCTTGATGAAAAAGAACTAGGTTTATTAACCTATTCGGCAATATTGCATGATTTTGGTAAACTAGAAATAAGTAAGGATATTCTAAACAAAAAAGAGAATCTAACCTCTGATGAATCTGATACTTTAAAGACACACCCCGTGGTAGGGTATCATTTTGTTAAACAAATTCCATATCTAGATCCTTCTGTGGGCCTTACAGTGCTGATGCACCATGAAAGAATGGACGGATCTGGGTACCCTCTACATGTTAGCAATGATAAAATACCAAAATTCGCTAAAATAATAGCAATTGCGGATGAGTTTGACGAACTTAACTCTAACAGATATGCTAAAAAAATCAAAGGCCCACTTGAAGCTCTAAAAGTGATTCAAGATGAGAGTATTACAGAACTTGATCCCATATATTGCAATATGTTTTTAAACCAGATAATAACTTACTATATGGGTGAAAATGTACTACTGAGCGATAAGCGTTCCTGCAAGATTATCCAAATTCAAATAAATGACTTAACAAATCCTATTATGCTTGATGATAATGGATTCATAGACTTAAAAAAAGAGAAAGATTTGTATGTTGAAAAATTGCTAATCTGATAATCACTTTAATGCTAAAGATGTAGGGCATTCATACATCTTTAGCATTTAACAAATGTAATAATAAATCTGGTTCCTACCTCCACCTTACTTCGCACTTCAATCATTCCATTATGCGCTTCAACTATTGATTTTGAAAGGGCAAGCCCTATTCCAATAGAATCGCTTTTCTTTGAGGTCTTTGCTTTATAAAACCGCTTAAATATATTAGGTAAATCAGCCTCATTTATCCCTTCTCCTGTATCTTCTATTGTAATTCTTGTATACAATGGGTTTTCCAAAAGTTCCAAATCAATTGTTCCACCTCTAGGCGTATGTTCTATACCATTCTTAATAATATTAATAAGTGCCTCTTCAAGCCACAATCTATCATGCTTAAAATCTATCTCTTCTTTTTCTTTAAAATCAATCACAACCTGTGCATCATATGCCTTGCTCTCCAGTGCATCTATTGCATCTTGCAATGTTTCATTTAAGCTTTGTTTTTCTTTCACTATTTCTATAGCTTTAGCATCTAATTTAGCAAGCTTAAGTATGTTTTTTATCAGCCAGTTCATCTTTTCTAGTTGGTTTTGATTGTTTAATAAAAAGTCCTCCCTTTGCTTTGATGGCAACTGCTTTGTAATCATAATATCATTATATAAAATTACAGATGAAAGTGGAGTTTTTAGCTGATGAGATATATCTGATAACAACTCTACTAGAAATTGTTTTTCTCGCCTAAGCTCGCTTAAATTACTCCTAATGATTCCTCTCATAAAGTTAAAAGAATTTGCCAGCTTTGAAAAATCTCCTTCTTTATTTTCATTTATAGCTATGTCATAATCACCCTCAACTACCTTCTTTGCAGCAAATGTTAAACTTCTTATTCTTTTATAGAAAAAACTATATTGAAAATAATTAAGTGTAAATAATATAGCAGCCATAATAATAAAAATTAAAATAATTGAATAGTTGTTTTTTACAATCGCCCTATTTACATAGGGGAATAGCTCATCTTCCACACTTTCTGTTAACCCATATTGTTTTAAAAAAACACTTCCACGTGTAGCTTCTTCCTTAGAAACCTCCTTTGTAATAAGTGGTATAATCTCCTTTTCCATTTCAGGGTTCTTTTCAACTACCCTTGCGCTAATTGCTCCTAAACTTTTTATATAGTCAGCCTTTAAATTATCATTATGGGTTTTTAAACACAAGCAAGTAATTAGTAAAAATAGTGTCATTAACAACAAAAGAACAGCCGTGCTTATTTTCAGTCCAGAATTAATAAAATATCTCCTCATAGTAATTTGCTCCTTAATTATCTTCTTCTAAATTGTTTATCACCTAGGTTGCCACAACATCCTTATTCCATTTATACCCTAGTCCACGTTTATTAACTATATACTGAGGCTCCTTAGGATTGTCTTCTATTTTCTCTCTTAATCTCTTAATATAAACAGATAGTGTGTTTTCATCAAAAAAAGGATCTTGTCCTTCTAATAATTCACACAATATCTCATCCCTCTTCATTAAAACATTAGGTTTATTCATAAATATTAATAAAAGCTTATATTCTTGTGCTGTTAGATTTATAATATCGCCATTTTTCCTTACTGCTCCTTTTATATTATCAATAAATATACTTTCGCTTTTCAATATATTTTCTAATGATTTATTTTCTAAGTTCATATTTTTAGAGTTGCGCCTTATTAAAACCTTTATTCTTGATAAAAGTTCTCTTACGCGAAAAGGCTTTGTTATATAATCATCTCCACCTATTTCTAGCCCCTGCACTATATTAACCTCATCATCACAGGCGGTTAAAAATATTATGAGCACATCACTTTTGCTCCTTATGTATTTACATAATTCATATCCATTTCCATCAGGCAGGTTAACATCTAATAAAATCAAATCAAACTTCTCTAAATGGAATAATTCTTTTCCACCTTCTACCGTTGAAGCTCTGGAAACCTCGTATCCACCATCTTCTAGTGAAAATCCTATGCCAAGGGCCAAGGATTCATCATCTTCTACTAATAATAATCTATTCATACTTCTCACCTCATTTTAAAATATTGCAAACAATTAATACCTTAATAATACCTTACTTATGGGTTAATTTAAAGGAAACCTATAAATGCAAATAAGAAAAAAGAAGATTATTATTAATAATCTTCTCTAACTGCTTCAATTAAATTTTCTTTTTTAATTCTTGAAAGTGGCGCTAATACTGAAATATAGCTTATTGCTATAGATGCAGCTCCTGCAATAGCTATTGCCTCAAAGGGTACCATCCAGCCGAACTCTCTAAATGAGCCCATTGATAATCCTAGGAGGTAAGATACTCCGCAACCTATTATCGAGCCGTATATAGACCCAACGATACCATAAAGAAGTCCTTCTAGTACAATCATTTTCTTTAAACCCTTCTGAGTTAGCCCTATAGACTTTAATGTAGCAAACTCACTTTTTCTAAGAATAATATTTGTTGTTAATGTATTTATAATATTAACACTACCTATTAATGTCACTACTAGTATAAATCCATACAATAATATTTGGACCATTAACATTGTGGATTTTTTAGTTCTATTAAAATCCATATTATTTATTTTCATTAAAGCGGGGTTTGATTTTATGACATTTTCTATTCCTATTTTCGCTGCCTCTTCATTTTTTACATCTTTAAGAATTATATTTAAGTTATAAGGTTTAATGTCCTTGCCGCCTGTCAATTTCTTTCCCATTTCTTCTGTTGTGATTATTTTTAATCCATTTGGAAATTCGAAATAATCAAAAGGCTCACTCTCAAGAATTGCCATAACCTTTACTTTATTAACTTTGCCTTTACCAAATACAGTCTTTGCCTTAGCGGCTTCCCCATAATCATCATATTGAAGATCTATTTCATCTCCTACTTTTATATTTGCTATCGGTCCGAAATAATCTTTCTTTGTAGCTTCGTCATGTATTCTATTTTTGTTAATCAATATTACTCCATTTTCACTATTTAGTTTTTCTATATCAATATTACCAGACTCTAAATATTTTTTAGAAACTTCAAGTGAATCCTTATCATAAATTGCAATAGAACTTTCTATAAGGGTTTTCTCTACTCCACCTAAATTTGTTTTTTTGTATACACTTCCCATATCCTGAATTTCTTTTACTTGACTATTTTTATTTATTGCCATATCGAAATAATATGGATCATAGACTCCATACACCTTATCCACGGACTTCAGTGATTTAATATCATCTTCTATTTTATTACTTATAGTTACATTGTCTGCGCCACCTGGAAATCCTCCTACAACTTGGAAGTGAATGTTTTTAGACTCATTAAGCTCATCTGATATATTAAGTGACATATCCATGAAAGATTTAAAAGCAACAAATAACACCACACTTATTACTATAGAAAAAATAGTTAATCTATATCTTTTTCTATTTCGCTTAATATTTTTAACAGCCAATGCTCCCTCAAATCCAAATATTTTTTGAATAACTTTATTCTTTCTTCTTTTTATTTTCTCCTTTGTTATAGATGTTCTACCACTTATAGCATTCAGTGGTGAAATTCTTCCTGCAAAGAATGCTGGCACTAGTGCTGATAGGTATATTGCTATAAGACCTACTGCTGCGCTTACCAATAAAACCATAGGTGATATAGAGATTTTCATATTCATGACTGAATCTGCACCAATTAATTTAAATGCAATATTTATTCCATATATACCTATAATGCTGCATATGAGGCCTAATGGAATAGCTATTGCCGCCAGGATTGTTGCCTCTCTTAGGACAATTTTTCTAATTTGCATTGGAGTAGTTCCCACTGCTCTTAAAAGTCCAAACTGTTTAATCCGCTCTACAACGCTTATTTGAAATGAATTATATATTACGGCTATTGTCGCTATTAAAACTATTCCAATTATTATTGCTAGGGCTACATATAACCCTTTAAGACTTGAACCAGAATCTCCTGCTCCCTGCATGTTTAGCAACCGACCATTTTCTGAAACAGAATCTTTCTCACCTAACTGCTTTAATTCGCGCAGGGCAGTTTTTAAGTTTGTTTTTGAGCTTATTTCTACGAGTAACGCGGCATTTTGTTTATTAATATTATCATTTTTGGATAAAATTACTCCGCTACCAGCCATTTGACCTGCTAAACTATCCTCAAGTATTCCTACAAGAGTATACTCCTTATTACTAACTTTAATTTTATTCCCTACTTTAGCGTTTTTATCAATAGCTTGTAATATCCACTTCTCCACAGCTACTTCATTTTCTTTTTCCGGCAATCTCCCTATCTTTGCTTTATAAGGAAAAAGTTCTAAAGCCTTATCTGTTGCTGTTATTACGTTAACACCTAATTTATCACCTATATTTATTTCTTTGCTTATAGTATACAATCCAGATCTCGCCACTTTAGGGTTATTAACTATTTTAGATATTAACTTTTCATTGGTTTTTTGAAATGCTAAATGATACGAACCACCACTACTTTTAGCATCTTGTATCTGCGTATCTTGCATTCCTTTAAAGAAAAGTCCTGTTGTTGATATAAGTGCAACTGATAACATTATTCCAATAATCGTAAGTGCGGTTCTTTTCTTGTTTTTCTTTAAATATTTCCCTGTGAGCTGTTTATAACTAGTTATCATCTCTTTCACCTCCTATTTTACTTTTAAATTTTTATCCGAAGTTATTTCACCATCGTAAATGGTGATAACTCTATCTGCCATAGCTGCTATATTAACGTCATGTGTTATAAGTATTAGTGTTTGATTATATTTTTTAGTAGTAAATTTTAAAAATTCCATAACATCTTTTGAATTTTTAGTATCAAGATTTCCTGTTGGTTCATCTGCAAGTATTATTGACGGCTTATTAAATACCGCTCTACCGATTGATACCCTTTGCTGTTGCCCACCTGATAATTCTGATGGAAGATGATTTCTCCGCTCGCTAAGTCCGAGTACCTTAATAAGCTCTTCTAAATAGATTTTATCCACCTTATCATTATCAAGAAGTGCTGGAAGTGCTATATTTTCTTCTATATCTAAAATAGGTAGTAAGTTAAAAAATTGAAATATAAAACCTATCTTTCTTCTTCTAAACACTGCAAGTTTTTCTTCCTTATAATCATAAATACTTTCTCCATCAATAACTACATTTCCAGATGTTGGTCTATCGAGTCCACCCAGTAAATGAAGAAGCGTACTTTTCCCAGAACCTGATGCTCCTACAATTGCTACAAACTCTCCCTTATGTACTGATAAATTTATATTTTTAAGTGCCTCCACCTCATTTTCACCTTTGCCATAAGTTTTAGTTAAATTTTCAACCTTTAAAACTTCCATTTATATCTCTCCCCTTTTCTTGTTTCTCGTTTTCTCATCACTATATACATACTATACTTCATACATTGCATGCACTCCATGTCTCTCCACTTACAAATAAAAAGGTTATCTTACAGTTTTGTAAGATAACCTAAAAACACACTAACAAATATTATCGTGTACTTATAAAGTTTACAACTATATTACAATTTATTTATAGCCAAAATGAATAAGTTGTAATAAACTTAACCTAATATGTATAATTATAAACTATAATGGGTTAATATTATATTTCTAGAATTAATAACTTATAAAAACTAATATTATGGAGGGTTTATATGGATAATAACTTAGAAACGCAAGAAAATAGAAGAGTTGGAATCAGAACTAAGAAAAAACCGAAAAAAATATTTAGCAAGATACTTTTGGGTGTTATGATTATATGTATCTCGCTTATAGCCATAAATTATTTTACTAAAGATGATTATATTACTCTAAGTAAATCAGAGATAAATCTTTATATAAATGCAGCTGATGCTGTAAGTAAAGGTAAACTTCAAGTTGATTGGAAAAACTTAGCTGCTATTGATGGAGTTAGATATAAAAAAGATTTTTCAAAAGCTAATAAAGAAAATTTAAAAGAATTAGGGGAACTATTTTTAATAAAAAATAGTACAAGCAGTAAAAAAATTAATTACAAACTTATAAGTATAGATGATGTGTTAAATAACTTATCTTTTAATAATAAAAATAAAGATAAAATTCATAAATACTTAGCACAACTAGAATTTATAGGTTTAGTAACTGGCAATTTAAAGAAGGATTCTTCATGTAGAATTTTTATTGAGGAACTTTCACCAAAATCTATTGAACTATATAATAAATATAAAATCCTTCCTTCTATCACAATAGCTCAATGTATATTAGAATCGGCTTGGGGTAAATCAACTTTAAGTGTTAAAGCAAATAATTTATTTGGAATAAAATCCGATAGTAGTTGGAGTGGTAAAAGTGTAAATATGACTACCTCAGAATATAATGATACAATTATAAAAGCTAATTTTAGACGATATGAAAACAAAGTAGATTCTCTAGATGATTATGGAAAATTTCTTTTTGATAATGATAGATATAAAAAAAATGGAGTTTTTGAGGCTTCTCAGTATATACAGCAAGCTCAAGCACTTGAAAATGCGGGATATAGTACTAAGCAAGATAATAGTGGAAATAATGTATATGCCGATTTATTGGTTTCCATAATAAAAGAAAATGATTTACAGCTTATTGATAATAGAGCCCAGAGTCAAAAATAAATAGTGCCACCCAGGTGGCACTATTTTTCCATAATTTCTGAAGTCTCTTTTATCTTATATTGACGAGCTCCATCCTTAGTGAGCTCAACAACTTTTTCAGCGATTTTATTAATAAAGTACCTATCATGAGAAATACAAATTATCGTACCTTCAAAATTCATTAAAGATTTTTCTATCATTTCTCTTGAGTTAATATCGAAGTGGTTGGTAGTTTCATCTAAAATTAATAAATTGATATCTTGCTGCATAAGCTTGCATATCCTAAGCCTACTTCTTTCTCCACCAGACAAGGTTCCTATGCTTTTAAATACATCATCCTTAGTAAATAGAAACTTTGCCAAGGCACTTCTTGCTTTCTGCTGTGAAATAGCTAAATCCTCTCTAAAGGCTTCTAAGACTGTTTGTTCATTACTTGTAAATGTAACATTTTGAGCAAGATAGCCTATTTTAACCTCTTCGCCATATCTTATAATTCCTTCATCAGCTTTACATTCTTTTACAAGCATTTTGGCTAGTGTACTTTTTCCTGTTCCATTTCTCCCTACAATGGCAAGCCTGTCCCCATATTCAACCTTTAAATTTAAATTTTCAAAGAGCATCTTATTATGGAAGGATTTAGAAAGTCCTACAACCTCTAGTACCTCATTAACCTCTTTATCCCTTAAAACAAAATCTATATTAATCTTCTTATTTTCCAAAGATGGCTTTTCCATTTTAACAATCTTATCTAGTCTTTTCTGCATACTTGCAGCTTTGATATAGAACTTACCGCTACCCCCTTTCATTTCCCATCTTCTTAATCTATCAATAGAATTTTTAATGGTCATCATCTTTTTATTTTGTATGTTATATAAACTTAACTTTCTATTATACCTATTTCTTTTATCTTTAATATAATGAGAATAATTCCCATGATACATTGTTGATTTTCCCTTTTCTATATCAACAATTTTTTTAACTACTCTATCCATGAAATATCTATCATGGGATATGATAAGAACTGCTCCTTCATATTCTTTTAAGTATCCTTCAAGCCATTCTATTGCTTGTATATCAAGATGATTGCTAGGTTCATCTAAAAGAAGTATATCTGCCTTTTGAAGAAGAATCTTCCCAAGAAGAATTGTAGTTTTTTCTCCTCCACTTAAAGTATTAAAGATTCTTTCCTTCATATCCTCATCAATCTTTAATCCCATACAAACATATTTTATGTTTGTATCAATATCATATCCACCCATATGCTCAAACTTTCCTTGAAGTTCACCATATTTACTTATAGCATTTTCTAAGCTTTTTCCTTGAAGGATTTGCATTTTATTTTCAAGATTCACTATTTTACTCCGAACATCTAATACCTCTTCAAAGGCTGACCGCAAAATATCAATAACTTTATATTTTTCTAAAGCTTCAGGTACCTGCTCCAAATATCCTATAGTTGCATTTTTTCTTATATCAATCTTTCCATTTTCATACTTTTCGGTGCCGCAAATCACTTTAAATAATGTGGTTTTTCCACTGCCATTTAACCCAACTATTCCTATTTTTTGACCTGTTTTAACATTAAAAGTTATGTCCTCGAGTACCCTAGTTGCACCATAATATTTTTCTATATTTCTTAATGATAATTCAATCATTTTAACACCTTCCTTAATCAGTTTATGATTAGCAATTAATAAAAATAAGCTATAAACGAACTAAAGTCCATTTACAGCTTATAAATACACATAAATATATATCCATAAAACATGCATATAATACTATTTTTTAAATAAATGGATATAAAAATACCGTGCACCTAAGAGCACAGTATGGTTTATTTCAATATCATAAATTGTAACATAGCCAATGTTCTTAACTCATTTTTCTAAAAGAAAACTGTGCCTCTCTTAGAACCGTATTCAATTAATACATCTAGTTAAAACTGACTATCATCATGATTTTATCTCCTTTTTAATATGTATTTTTATAAGTTAGAATTTATTGTTAATATTTAAAATTTAACATTAATTCATACAATTGTCAATTTTTTTTTAACTATTACATGTTAAGGCCATGAAAGTAATGACAACCTAATAATTAATAAAATTTTAGAAGTTGTTTTTTTACTTTCCTACTTTAACTAATAAGTTTTAAAATCAGGAAAGTTTTCTTATAAAAATTCTTTCCATTGTATTCCATATACAATGCGTGTGATAATAACATTGATTAGTTTATATATAAAGAAACTCATTGGATATCTCGAATTTTCGTAAAAAAAATATAGGAAGAAGTGATTATAATTATCTATAAAACTGATATTAATTTAAGGAAACAATTATTTTCTATGTTCGGAAATACGAATAACACTATTATTCTCTCATGTCTCCAAGGACATATGGGAACTGCTTGGGTTGATAATCTTACAACCCCTACAGTTGCACAAGTTTCGGTAGGTATTTTTGTATTTTACGCTGGGAATCCCCATGCAAAGGCCACAGAAGAGTTACTACTTAATCTGCCTAAAGACATTCTAGTAATTGTAAATACTAATGAATGGAAAAATCGTATAGAAACTTTTTATAAAGGTTCTATAGAAAAATTTCAACGTTATGCATTCAAAAAAAATCCTGAACATCTAAATTCTAATCATATACAATCCTTTTTATCAAAATTACCAGAAGGATATGAACTAAAAAAAATAGATACATCTTTAGCACAGGATCCATCATTCCAATCACTATCAGAAGATTTTACAAGCCAGTATATATCCATAGATGATTATATGAATAAAGGCCTAGGGTTTTGTATTTTGCATAAGGGCCAAGTTGTATGTGGTGCATCCTCATATAGCGTTTATGATGGTGGAATTGAGATTGAAATTGATACACATCCTGATCATAGGAGAAAAGGACTCGCAACTGTAGCAACTTCTGCATTGATTTTAGATTGTCTCCACAGAGGAAAATATCCTAGCTATGATGCGGCTAACCTTGAATCTGTAGCTTTAGCCCAAAAGCTTGGCTATGTGCTAGACGAGTCTTATGACACATACTATATTCATTCCAAAGAGAACTAAAATAATTATATTTTAACTTTAATTGTAATTGTTTACATGGTATAATTATGAAATATCTTTAAAAAAATGGTAAGGTTATTTGTGGATATCTTTGCTAATCAATAAACAAGGAGGATAAGTAAATGAAAGACGTAAATCAATTAAAACAGCAGTTAATAGATATTAGAGACAATAACTGGAGTATTCCAAGTGGTACTGATAAGTATGAACTAGCCCTAGAGATGCTAGAAAATATAGGTTCAATAGATCCCGACCTTAGAGATGGGCTTATTTTAGAACTTCTTTCAGACATGATTGTAGAAAACTATTTAACAAATGAAGAGGTAAAAAATATATTGGAATTATCATTAAGTGAAAAACATTTATTTTACAATATAAATAAAACTGAAGATGATTCTGTTTTTAATAGAACCTTTACTCTATTAGTTTTAGATTTAATACTCTATCGTCATAACCAAAGTGAGGATCCCCTTTTTACAGAAGAACAAATAAAAAGGATTTATGCAGAGGTAATAAGATATTCAAGGCAAGAAAAAGATGCAAGAGGGTACGTAGAAATTAAGGGTTGGGCACATTCAACTGCTCATACAGCTGATGTGTTTAGTCAAATTGCAAGCTGCAAAGAAACTAAGAAGCCAGAATTAATAGAAATGTTAAAAGCAATAAAAGAGAAGGTATGTATAAACCATTATGCATATACAAATTGTGAGGACGAAAGGCTCATAAGTGCTGTTACCAAAATAATTGAGAGAGCAATTCTTAATGATGAAGAGTTTATAAATTGGATAAAAAGCTTTGAAAATATTAAACTTACTGGCAAGTATCCAGAGGACCACAATATAACAAGTAACCGCAAAAACTTTTTATCAGCACTATATTTTAGACTTAAAAGGAGAAATGAGAAAAAATCATTTATGGATACAATAGAGCAGGTATTAAATAATACAACTCCAAATCATTTTAAATAGTTGCATAGTAGAATTTTTAACCCAAGGTGCCACCCACGTGGCAAGTTACAAAAAAGTAGTGCCCCAATGGCACTATTTTTCTAAGTTAAATCAAATATATTAGTATCAATACTGAAACTCCCACACATAAATGAATGGGGTTCTTAAATACTAAATAACTTCTTTTATACTCTCATTTATAATAAAAACTATAAATTACAACATATAAAAACTAATTATTTTCTTCAAGAATTTCACTATCAAGCATCACAATTGATACATTAACGATAGTATATGGCTCGTTTCAAAACCTAGGTATATTATATCGTACTAAAATAACCATGTCTAATGGTATATTTTAGTAGTGCTATCCATCCCACACATAAAGAGAGTGGGCTTTCCGCACAAATTCTTTGTAAATATCCCCTTCTTAAATCGTTAATAATGCACATTCGCTCATAATTTCATGCCCTTTTTCTGTTAGATGAATCCCGTCAATGTACAATTGTTTAGGATATAAAGTTTTTTTAGCAGTTTCTAAAGCATTATAAAAATCTATAAACAAAACTTGTTCTTCACTACAATAATTTAATACCCACTGCCTATACAATTTGATCTTTTCATTTACTTTTAAATAGTCCACATCAAAACTCCAATGTTCAAGTGCTAAATCTTTGTCTGTTAGAGTTTGTATGCCTATAATAGGTATTATTCCATATTCTTTTGCTTCCTTAATTAGGCGGCTTATTTTCGCTTCAACACTACTCACCGTATATCCCTTAAAAAAATCATTACTACCACCCATTATAATTACATGACTTGGAGTTTTTTCTACTATATCAACATAATACCTAGAAATCATATCAGCAGTTGTTTCGCCATTAACACCTTGATTTATAACTTCTATATCTAACTTTTTTCTAATTAAATCTACCCAACATTTACCTCTCATAATCCCATATCCATAGGTTAAGCTATCACCAAAACATACCAATTTCATAAATTTTGTTCAGTCCTTTCTAAAGCATATCTAAATTTACTATATATAATATATAAAACCATATTTCATAAAAAAGCTCTTCGTCTTTTCAATGAAAACAAACCATAATTTATGATTTCGTTATATTTATATATATAAGTATAACATTAAATTCATTGACAATAAGTTCAAAATGCGATATCGTATATATATGGTATACACGATATTGCATTTTATATACGCTAGCTATAAAGAGGTGAATTAATGAATATTACTATAGATTATACAAGTGACTTACCTATGTATGAACAGATAAAGGCTTGTATCAAATCAAATATACTTTGTGGAAAACTTCAATCAAATGACACCCTTCCCTCAGTTAGGCAGCTAGCGAAGGAATTGAACGTCAGCACTATTACCACAAAAAGGTCATATACAGATTTAGAACATGAAGGCCTAATATATACGGTATCTGGCAAAGGTACTTTTGTAAATACTGTGGATGTGTCAAAGTTATTATTAGAAAGAAAAGATAAATTAATTAAGGAATTTAAGAATATGACTCGTGAAATAATAGAAGCTGGGGTAACTAAAGAAACTCTTATGGAAATAATTCAGACTATCTAGGGGGCAATAAAAATGGAGAATATATTAGAAGTTTTAAATTTAAATAAAGATTTTAAGGGTTTTAGCTTGAACAATGTAACTTTTACCCTTGAAAAAGGATGCATTATGGGATTTATAGGACAAAACGGAGCAGGGAAAACTACTACTATTAAGTTAATATTAAATGCAATAGGGAAATCCTCAGGACAAATTAAAATTTTCCAAAAAGATAATGTTAAAGAAGAGATATTTGTAAAATCCCATATTGGCTATGTACCAGATGAAGATTATTTTATAAGTACCTCTACTGTGCACAATCATGCAAAAGCACTTAGCTTATTTTATGATAATTGGAGTAATGATATTTTTAATAACTATGTTTCCAAATGGCGAATTCCCTTAGATCAAAAAATAGGTGAGTTTTCTAAGGGTATGAAAACAAAAGCAATGTTTGCTCTTGCCTTTGCACATCAGCCAAATCTATTAATCCTTGATGAGCCCACCGCAGGACTTGATCCCGTTGCAAGAATTGAGATTTTAGATATACTTCGTGAATTTGTGTCTGATGGAGAAAAATCGGTATTCTTTTCAACACATATTACCTCAGATTTAGATAAAATAGCGGATTATATAACTTTAATTCATGGTGGTAAAATAATAGAAAGCCTTTCAATTGATAAACTTGAAGAAAAATATATTGTATTAACTGGAGGCATGGAAGAACTAAAGGGGCTCGAGAATCAATTTGTTGGAATTAGAAAAGGTGAGATTGCTTTTGAGGGTTTGATTTTAAGAGAAAAGGCTAATGAATTTTTTAGGGACATCAAAGGTACTAATCCTAGTGTTGAAAATCTATTAACTTTTAATATTTGGGGATGTGATAATCATGAAAAGAACTATTAAGATATTTAAAGCCTTTTGGTTTATGTATCCAAGTAATACTGAGTGGTTATTACGATTTTGTATATTTTTCACTGGACTAATATCAATAACGATATGTTATGATACAACAAGACTCGTACAGAGTTATGTAAATATAGGAACAATGGTAGATTTCAGAGGTATAGTTCTTCAGTTACTTAATTTAATCAACTTATCTTATATATTCATTTTAAGCACTAAAGGTGCTAATGGCTTAACAATAAAAGTCACCAGTAATCTCAATAATTTTCTAATGCAGGCACCAGTATTAAAAAAAGATATATATAATGTTAAATTCGGAATTTTTCAAATGGTAAGTATTCCATATTTTATTGTAGTAATATATTTTATAGGATTAAATACTTTTGTTAGCACAAGTGAGCTTATATCAGCATATTCAGGATTCTTTGTATTTATCTATTGTATATGGACTATGACTGTAAATATATCAATAGGATTTTCATCTTTATCCTCTAATAAATATAAGGCTTTTAGGTACTTGTTTCCTGCACTCTTATTAATAATGCTTATATTTATGTTTTATTTGATATCTCTTCCCGAGCTGCAACCAGGTACTTTAATAAACCAACAAAATATATTCAGTGGTTTAGGAATAAGGTTCATTCCTATATTAAAGGCTTGCAGATATATCGGCGGAGTTTCAGGGTTAATTGTTATGCTTATTTCAACTATAATCAGTTATCTTATAGGCTGCAAATTACCTTTGAAAATCTCTGAGAAGGTGGGTAATTGAAATGAAAGAACTACTATTGAACTATGTTAAAATGCTTAAAATTGGATTTTTTTATAAAACCTTTTTATATGCATTACTTTTGATTAGCCCTTCAGTAGTAAAGGCCTTCGCCACTGTGCGAAGTAACTTTTATGAAACATTTTTTGTAATAATAGTAGGCTTTCTCATTTTACCCTTGGGTATGAATGAAATATCGAAAAAAAGATATGTTTTCTGTTTAACTCTTCCTATGAGAACTAAAGATATTATAAAGATTGCTTATCTTCATACCTATGTAATTTACATTTTAGGTTTCATTGGTACTATTTTTGTATCAATTTTTAGTCATCAGGAATTGCCTTGGTTGTACCTATTCTTTATTGTGCTTTATCTTTTATGTACAAATTTGCTTTATCCAACTTTGGCTTCCTGTGAACTTAAGCTAATCAATGATCGAGAGTCATATGCATCTACTATATTACTTGTGGGTATGGGTTTTATAGCCTTATGTTCCCGGATTGTTGGCCCTACTAATGTTTTATATTGGGACCTCCTAGCAATTATAATTGTTAGTTTCCTAGCAACATTTACACTTAAGAGGTCTTATAAACTAACATTAAAAAAAGTAATGGGATTTTAGATCATCAGGCGACCTAATTATTAGGTCGCTTTTTATTTTCAATTCACTAGTTCAAATTTTTATTATATATCAAAAATAGGTTGTAATTTTTAATACATAATAATATAATAGAATCAAATGTAAATGCAAATGGTTTGCATCTACACAATTCAGTAAAAAATTTATTTTTGGAGGCATAGAAAATGAAAACAAAAATCGACATAATTTCAGGGTTTTTAGGGTCTGGGAAAACTACTTTAATAAAAAAACTACTTAAAGAAAAACTACATAGCGAAAATATAGTTATAATTGAAAATGAATTTGGTGAAATTGGTATTGATGGAAGCATACTTGAGAAATCAAATGTTGAAGTAAAAGAAATTAATTCTGGGTGTATATGTTGTACGCTTGTTGGTGAGTTTGAAAAAGCTATTGAGGAGATTGTAACAAAGTATAATCCAGATAGAATAATTATAGAACCATCTGGAGTAGCAAAACTTTCAGATATAATCAAAGCCTGTGAAACAACTAAATTAAAACATCTAATAAAAATTAATATGATTATAACTCTTGTAGACATATTAAAATATGAACTATACATAGATAACTTTGGTGAGTTTTTCGAAAATCAAATAGAGAATGCAAAAACAATCATTTTAAGTAGAACTGAAAAATCTGATAGAAAAAATCTAGAATCTGTGGTTGATTCTATACGTAAGTTAAATAGTAAGTCTAATATAATAACTACAGCCTTAGAGTGCCTAACTTCAGATATTATAATAGATGTTGCAGAGCAAAATGATTCAGCATCCTTAGAAAAGCAAATAAGGAGTGCAAAAAACTTTTCTATAAAGAGTCACACCTACACTAAAGAGACTGAAAATGTAAATTCTCACCCCCATAACCATGCTGCGAATGAAGTTTTTCAAGTTTGGAGCGTAGAAACTCCAAATGCATACACTGAAGACGAATTAAAGAAGATTCTCAGCAGTTTATCCAATGATAAAACTTATGGATTTATTTTAAGAGGAAAAGGCATTGTACAAAGTGATAAAAATAAATGGTTACAATTTGATTATGTGCCTGGTGAATTTGAAGTGAAAAATATCCACCCTAATTACACAGGAATATTATGTATAATTGGTGAAAACTTAAATAAGAATAAACTTTGTAATTTATTTAATGTAACAGAATAGATGGGTTTTAGATAATGAAAATAAAAGTAGATATAATTACTGGTTTCTTGGGTTCTGGTAAGACTAAATTTATAAATGATATGCTTATAAATGAAGATTTGATAAAAAATAAAATAGTTATAATACAATGCGAAAAAGGACAGACCACCATAGATTATGTGAGTATAGAAAACGAAAATTTATTTATTGAAAATGTAAGCAAACAAAATCCTATAAATGTAGAGTATATGAATAAAATCATTGAAAAATATAAACCAAATAAAATCATTATAGAAGCCAACGGCATAAAAAAAATTGATGACTTATTAGAAATCTTTGACTATTTTAGTATAAGTAGAAAATGCGCTGCGCCTAACATTGTACATCTTATTGATGCCACAACCTTTGATCTTTTTATGAATAATCTGGGAGAAATGCTTATAAATCAAATTTCAAATAGTGATTTTATCATTCTAAAGAATACAACTGCTTTAAATAAGGAAAAAATAAAGAGTATAAAAGGAACTTTAAAAGGGATAAACAAGTCAGCTAAAATAAGTGAAGAAATTTTAATTGAGACTAAACCAAATTTTTTTAATAATGAACTTTTACTTCTCATGACAATCTTTTTTCTAACTGTAGCCTATTTTTTGTATTCTATTATAAAACCAATAGGCTTTGACATTACAAATATAATTTTACCTTGGCTACAAAGATTCAATACAATATTTCTAAGCATTTTAATTCAAGCCTTTCCCTTTATATTATTTGGTGTATTTTTTTCTTCTATAATACAAGTATTTGTATCAGCAGAAAAAATAACAAAGGTTTTCCCAAAGAATACTGCACTACAATTTATTGTGGCTATATTGGCAGGATTTTTCTTTCCGGTATGCGATTGTGCCATTGTACCTGTAGGCGCACGACTTGTAAAAAAAGGCGTACCTCTACCTGCAGCTATAACATTTATGCTGGCTGCGCCTATAGTAAATCCAATTGTTATTGCTTCTACTTTGTATGCATTTCCAAACCAACCACTTATAGCGGTATATAGGACATGTTTAGGCATTATAGTAGCGTTTTTTGTTGGCTTGGTATTTCTTCTTTCTCCCGAAAAAAATTCTATGCTATTAGACAATAGCAATAAATTATTTTGTAATTGTGGATTCTGTAGTGATTATAATAATAATATAGATGGATTTAGGCAAAGGATAGATGCTATATTCAAACATGCAGGGTCTGAATTTTTTGGAGTAGGAAAATTCTTAATTATTGGTTCGTTTCTTTCTAGCATAATGCAGACTATAATCCCAAAAGATCTATTTCCAACCTTAGGTTGCGGAATTATAATTTCAATTTTAATCATGATGTTATTTGCATTTATACTTTCAGTATGCTCAACATCCGATGCTTTTATAGCAAGACCTTTTATAAATCAATTTCCTCTGGGAGCAGTAATGGGGTTTTTAGTACTTGGTCCTATGTTAGATATAAAGAACTTGCTTATGCTTTTGGGAAACTTTGAAAAAAGGGTTGTTATTAAACTTGTAATTCTAATAACTTTGATTTCCTTCGTGGTATTAATTTTTTTCTCTATGCTATTCTAATGGAGGTATAACTTATGCAATTAATGAGACTAAAAAAAATAAACATAGAAGTATTATTAAAACTAATTATATTAATCGGATTCGCATTTTTCTTTTATTACATAATAAAAACAGATAAAGTGCTACTTTACGTTAGCCCTAGGATTATCCCCTATATGAAATTTGGAATTGTAGCAATGATTTTACTTTCACTATTCATTGCAGGCGAATTATTTAAACCAAAGAGAAAAGTAAATATAAAGCCTTATTTATTTTTTATTATTCCTCTGTTTATGACCTTCCTAATACCAACAGCATCAGTTTCTTCAAAGTCAATGTCACGTACAACTCCTAAAAACGTTGAAAAAATTGTTGTTACAAAGCAGAATAACATTTCAGACAATAATATAATAGATACTACTAAAACTACAGATACTGCAAAAATAAATGCTAGTAAAGTAGATAAAGCTTTAAAAATGGAGGATAACACCATCATTATTAATGATAATAATTTTGTGAAATGGGTACAAGAGATTTCTTATAATATGAATAAATACGAAGGTAAGAAAATTGAACTAACGGGTTTCGTATTTAAAGATAAGGCGTTTAAAATAAATGAGTTTGTTCCAGCTAGATTTATGATGTCCTGTTGCGCAGCAGACCTACAGCCAGTGGGCCTTTTGTGTCATTATGATAAAGCTAAGGATTTAAAACAAGATACATGGATACTTGTTAAAGGCAAAGTAGAAATAATAGATTATAAGGGTGAAAGAATTGCTATAATTGTAGCACAAAGTATAGCCAATGCGGAAAAGCCAAAAAACGAGTACGTCTATCCTTTTTAATAATTAGATTAGTACAATTTATCTCACTTCTAATTTAATAACCCTATCTATTTAAGTTCATAAAAAAAAGGAGCCACAGCTCCTTTTTTTATGAGTAAATTTTCATTTTCATAAAAAATGTAATTCCAAAAAACATTGATGAAATCAGCACCATAGTAGCACCCGAAGCAGAACCTAAAAAATAAGATAAAATAAGTCCTGCTACTCCTGAAATAAGGGCAATTGCTATAGAATATATATGGTACTGCCTCATATTGCTAGAAATATTTCTTGCAGCAGCGGCAGGTAGCACCAGCATGGAACTTATAATTAGAACTCCTACCCATTGGATGGACATTGTTACAATAATTGCAACAGTAGTTGTAAATAAATACTCATAAAAATTAATGTTAATACCTCTGCTTCTTGCCAATAAAGGATTTACACTTACTAATAAAAGCTTATTAAAGGCAATTACCCAGATAATAACCACAATTACAAATATAATTGGAAGTATTAACAAATCAATTTGACTAATGCTTAATAAATCACCTATAAGATAAACCGAATATTTTGTAAAGCCGCCTCCAAATGATAACATTACGACTCCAAGCGCAACTGCTGTAGATGAAAAAACACCTATTATAGTATCCGTTGAAGAAGTATTTACATTCTTAACTTTAGTTATTACTACAGCAAGCATAAGTGAAAATGCTAGCATAGACCATATTGGATTTTTAATACCTAAAATTACCCCAATTGCTATTCCCGTGAGAGCTGAATGTCCCAGTGCATCTGAAAAAAAAGCCATTTTATTATTTACAACCATGGTACCAAGTAAACCAAACATAGGAGTAACCAATAAAACCCCTAATAATGCATTTTTCATAAATGTATAATGAGCCCAATCAAAGGGAAGTAAAAAATCTACCATACTATACCATAAAGACATTAGTTATCCTCCCCATCGTTTCTATCTACCAAAACCTTATTCCAATCTACACCAAACACATCAATTACTTTCTCATTGCTAAATACTTCCTCTGCCGTACCACAGCATTCAATGGTTTTATTATTGATAAATGCAATGCGATCTGCATATTTTGATACTAAATGTAGATCATGAGAAACTAAAATAATAGATAAATCATATTCTTTTCTTAAATTTGATACAGTTTTATAGAATAATTTTAGCCCATTTTGATCAATTCCTGATACTGGTTCATCTAATAATAATATATCTGGTATAGGCTCTAGTGCTAAGGCTAAAAGCACTCTTTGCAATTCTCCACCGGACAGTACCCCTAACCGCTTATCTATAAGATATTCTCCATCAACCAAAGATAAACTCTTAAGAGCTTTTCGCCTTATATCTTTTGAAATAGAAAACCAAATCGGTCTACTACTTAATGTAGCTGCAAAAATATCCATAACACTTACAGGTGAGCTATTATCAAAATCAAGTTTTTGAGGTACATATCCCATTTTAGGGTTATTTATAACCTTTTTATTTCCGCCAGCAAAAGTAATATGCCCTGAATGTGGTATTCCTCCCAATAAGGCTTTTATGAGCGTACTCTTTCCCGCACCATTTGCTCCTATTATAGCAGTCAAATCTCCGCAATGAATATGGAGATTGACATCTTTTAATATTTCTGTTTTTCCAATAGTTACACCAAAATCTTTTATTTTTGTGCAACATAATCCACAGCTACATTTCTTACAATCTATATTTTTAATTTTATCACTATTCATTATCTTGTTACTATTTGTCATTTTATTACCACTTATTAATTTATTATTATTTATCATTTTAATGCCTCTTCCAATATTTTTAAATTACTGTTCATTATATTAATATACGCGTCTGCATCCATAGGTCCTGTAACGCCTGGATCAAGGGTATAAACCTTAGAACCTGATTCTTTTGCAATAGTTTCAACAGCTTTAAGAGGATATTGTGGTTCTGCAAACAATGCTTTTACTTTTAGTTTTTTCACCTGCTCAACAGTCTCTTGCAACTCCTTTGCACTTGGAGCAGAACCAGGTTCACGTTCAATAACTCCTACTATGTTAAGATTAAATTCCTTGGCAAAATACGGAAATGCCTCGTGGAAAGTAACTATGTCACGATTTTTAATATTATCCAATGACTTGTGCATTTTATCTCTTTGAGCCTCAAGTTTCACTACATATGCATCAGTATTTTCTTTGTACTTTTGTGCATTAGTAGGATCTATTGTAGCTAGCTGCTGTCCTATATTTTTCACTTGAGTTATACCATTAGAAATACTTACCCATAAATGTGGGTTGTATCCCTCGTCCCCCTCACCTTTAATCAATTTTATTCCTTTGCTTGAATCAATAACTTTAAGCTTAGGCATTTGCTTTGTTACCTTATCCATAAATGATTCCATATCTGCACCATTAGTTACAAACACCTGGGAAGCATCTAGTGTTTTCATATCATCAGTAGTAATTGAATAATCATGAAGACATCCTGTAGTGGGTTTTGTCATATTTATAACTTTTACATTTGGAATATCCTTAGCCACATTTAATGAAAATATGTACATAGGATAGAAGGAGGTTGCAACCGTCAATGTTTTTTTATTATTTGCACCAGCACCAGCTGATACCTCATTGTTTTTTTGCGTCGTACATCCACTAAAAAGCATTACAGATACAATCATTAGTGATGTTAGTTTAGCCCTTATATTTTTCATTTTTTATTCACCCTTTCGTTAAATGCAAATCATTTGCATCTAAGCATCTTTTATATTATAGTATTACTGATAATAATTTGCAACTTTAATTTTAATTAACTATTATCTAAAATTCAAAAAAGTTTTTCCTTATTTCTAGGCAGGTTATTATGAAGTTTAAAATCTACATTTCACTTTTTACATACCAATTAATTACTCTGAATTCTTTTAATAACTTATAAAATAATCCGTTGCAAATGATTTGCATTCGCATTTATATAATACATGTAAATCCAATCTTTGTCAATAATATAAACTGCATATTTATTATAAAATACATATTTTTTGTATAAAGTAAAAATCACACATAATAGTTTGTGTATTCTTAGTGATTATATTATACTATATGCAGTTGAGCTTATTTTTAAAATAGCACAATTTTATAAAAGGTACTAGGGAGGGTTAACTATGGATATCGTAGATGTACTAAATCAAATAAATAAGATAGGTGAAGATACAAAAGATAAAATTGCTCCTTTTCAAGTATTAAAAAAGTTTAAAAGTGGAAGGTCTGCTGCGGGAGTATATATGGTTGAATACGGCAGTGCTAATAGAGTAGGTATTTTAAAGGTAACTAAAAGCAATGAAGGAAAAGTATTTCAAAAAGCTTACGCACTAGCTGTAGAAAACAATATGCAAAAGTATATAGCTAAACTCATATCTAGTTATAAAATTCAAGACAAAAGCAAAGCTACATTTTATGTCAACTTATATGATTTAGCTGGGGATGATATATACAATAGTATGACATTTTTGGATAAGGTTCTAAATGAAGATGAGCTTAAAGATACTATAATTTCAACAATAACTAAGTTTTTATTTACTTGGAACAAAGAGCATGTTAAACAAAACATGTCTCCAATAGATATAGTTAAAAATGAACTTTCATATAGATATATGGACAGTAAATATATAAAATCTTTTGAATCAATAGGGATAGACAAAAATATAAAATGGATATCTTTAGATGGAACAGACATATTACTACCTAATCCATATTATTATTTTAATAATGAAAATGTTTGGAATAATTTAAAGGTAATTTGTCTTACCTCCTATGCACATGGAGATTTTCAAGGAGATAATATTATAATTACTGAAAATAAGCCTATTATAATTGATTTTTGTGACTTACTAGAGGATTGTAATGTTTTCCACGATTTAAGATATCTTGAGTCCATAACCATTGGCGATTGTTTAGAAATTGATAAAGAGTCAGATAGGGAATTATGGAGTAAGGTATGTGAAAGCTTAAGTGCTGAAATAACAGACGTAGAGCTTCCTCAAGGAAAAGGGATGACTCTTTTAAGACAACTTATAAGCAAGCTTCGAGAAAACGTTAAGTTAATAGTTTGCGATAGTCGTAATAGTTTATATGATCCATCCTTCCATCTAGCAGGCATGGCTTGTGGATTAATTAATATGAGAAAATACCCAACTGTGAACAAGAAAAAGGCAGCTTTTATATATGCAGCCTTTAACTTAAAAAACTTTCTCAAAGATGAAGCTGTTAATATGTATGACCCTAAATTAGATTCATGTATGATTTTTAATTGGAAGAATCAAAAAATCGGAAATCAGCTAGTAGTTTTAGAGCCAACTAAATAACATAAAATGAGTAACCGAAATTTGAAATGATTTCTGGGGAATGTAGCTAGATTTGTGTAAATAAATCTAGCTACATTCCCCTTTTTCTATAATTTTTCTTTCCCCATCCACTTTCTTAATACTTCTGGGACAATAATGCTTCCATCTTCTTGCTGCATTTGTTCTACTATCGCAGGAAGTAATCTACTTGTAGCTAGACCAGATGCATTTAGAGTATGAACATACTCTGTATTTTTGCTTCCATTTCTTTTAAACCGAATCATTCCCCGTCTTGCTTGATAATCCCGAGCATTTGATGCTGAACTTACTTCTTTATACTCATTCATGCTAGGAATCCATATTTCAATATCATAAGTCCTTGCCATAGATGCACTGCAATCTTTTGCAGCTAATTTAGTCACGCGATAATGAAGTCCTAATCCTTGAACAAGCTTCTCTGCCTTACCCAAAAGTTCTTCGAAAGCAGCATCCGAATCTTCTGGCTTTGTATATTGAAACATTTCTACCTTATTAAATTGGTGTCCTCTAATCATTCCTCTTTCTGATGCTCTGTAGCTTCCTGCTTCCACCCGATAACAAGGGGTATATGAAAAATATTTTTTTGGAAGTTCCTCTTCCTTTAGAATTTCATCTCTATGCAAATTAATTAATGCAGTTTCAGAGGTTGGAAGTAAAAATTGACTATTTTCATTGTTTTTATTATCAGTAACCTTAAAAACTTCATCCTGAAATTTAGGAAACTGACCTGCTGTTAATCCACACCGGTATGATAAAATATGTGGAGGTAAAATAAACTCATACCCATCCTTTATATGTTCTTCTATAAAATAATTAAGAAGTGCCCATTCAAGCATAGCACCATCACCCTTATAAATCCAAAAACCATTTCCTGCAAGCTTTACGCCTCTTTCATAATCTATTAAATTATGCATTGTTACAAGCTCTACATGATCTCTCGGAATAAATTTAAAATCAGGTTTTTTACCCCACTCCCTTATCACCTTATTATTTTCCTTTCCTCCAGCCACTACATCATTATCTGGTAAATTAGGTAAGGCCTCTAAGAAGGTATTTATTTTTTCTCCAAGTGGCGTCAATCTATCCTCGAGCATCTTTATGTTACTTGAAACCTCTTTCATTTCCAAATAATAAATTTCAATATTTTCACCCTTTCTTTTAAGTTCCGGTATTTCTTTAGACACTTTATTTTTTTTATTTTTTAAGATATCAATGTCAAATATTAATTTTCTTCTTTCTGCATCCCATTGAAGTAGCTCATCAAAATCAATATTATCCATGCGCTTAGAAAGTGCCTCTTTAACCATTTGGGTGTTTTCTCTAATTAAATTCAAATCTAACATAATATAATACCTCCTTAATATATTTTCAATAGCTTAGACATTGTAGTTAATATTTTTTTAAAACAAAAAACTCCCATCTCTATAAAACTATAGAGACGGGAGCTAAACTCTCGCGGTGCCACTCAATTTGTCATATGTAAATATGACCACTTTATTGTGAGATAAAGGACACAAACCTTTCTCGATTTAGCTTATTGCTATGGAATCGGAGGGATTATATTGCACACTGATTTTCACCAACCACCAGCTCTCTTAATTGCTATAATAATCTTAATTTCCATAATTGCTAAAATATATTAACATATTTTAAATCTGCAAAGCTATTCTTTAAGATATAATATCATTAAATGTAAAAAAAGTAAAGAATCTATATTAGATATCAGAGCTGAAGCATGAAAAAACTAATTTAATTTAATGTTTTTTTTCGTGAAAACGTCATTCATCAACACAAATAGAATTTTTTATGATATAATTAAAAGTTATGTATTAATTATGAATACATACATATATCATTTAAGTAAATACATGTAAATAATTCTCTTATTTTGCGAGAAAACACTGCACTTAAAGACCGAATTTGTAATTTTAAACCATTGTATTAAGGTGTAAATTTTTTATATATTAAAGTCTCCACGAAAAAGTTTTTTTAATAACTCATTACAATCGTTGAAATTACTAGGTTTCAAATTTCATGCTTCAGCTCTGATTAGATATCAGAGCTGAAGCATGAAAAAACTAATTTAATTTAATGTTTTTTTTCGTGAAAACGTCATTCATCAACACAAATAGAATTTTTTATGATATAATTAAAAGTTATGTATTAATTATGAATACATACATATATCATTTAAGTAAATACATGTAAATAATTCTCTTATTTTGCGAGAAAACACTGCACTTAAAGACCGAATTTGTAATTTTAAACCATTGTATTAAGGTGTAAATTTTTTATATATTAAAGTCTCCACGAAAAAGTTTTTTTAATAACTCATTACAATCGTTGAAATTACTAGGTTTCAAATTTCATGCTTCAGCTCTGATTAGATATCTAATATTTATATAAATCTTTATATATTTTCTTAATATCCTCTAGGGTCATTTCAACATAATTATTTTGAAGTAATCTTCCTTGAGTTTCTATAACACTTTGACTAAATATTTCTATTTCTTCTTCCTTCATGCCATACTCATTTAGGCTCTTCCTTACTATTAGATTATTTAATAGCTCTTCCAATGCTTCATAAGCTTTTTTCTCTGGCACATTAAGAATATCAGCTATAAATTGATTAACTCTCTTGATTTTACCATTTGGATTACTTTTATTATAAAATTTAAACACTTCTATAAAGAATGCATAATTTGCTTCACCATGAGGCACATGATATTTTCCTCCTAAGGGATATGAAAGTGCATGTACAGCACCAACTCCTGCATTTCCAAATGCTATACCAGCATAGTTACTCCCTATAAGAAAGTCTTCTATTAGCTCTTTTCTATAATCTACCCCTTTTTCTATTATAGCCTTATAACCATTTATTATTATCTTAATAGCCTCAAAACTAAACATTTCGGTATAAGTATTTGCTTTAGGGGATACTAATGACTCTATAGCATGTATAAGCGCATCTATTGAGCTATATACAAAGAATTCATAAGGAAGTTCCTCTACAAGTTCAGGTATTAAAACTGCATAATCAGCATATAGCTCGTCTGCAGCAAGACCCATTTTTGTACCTTTTGATTTTATTTCTGTAATTGATATATTTGTAACTTCACTTCCTGTTCCACAGGTTGTAGGAACTATTATAAGCTTCTTTTCCTTTATTACAGGTATCTTTCTTTCAAAAAGCTCTTTAGTTGTTGTTACGTCCTTTAGTATTAATATTTTGGCAATATCTATTATAGAACCCCCACCTATTGCAACAACTCTATCTATTTTCTTGTACTTTATTTCTCCTATTATTTTATCTATTATATCATCTGAAGGTTCTTGGATATTGTAATCTCCTTTAAATATATAGTTACAGTTTATATTTAATTTTTCAAGGAATTTGTCATATAAAAATTTGTTAGTGAATATTAAGTCCTTTTCTCCCAGTTTAAATTCATTAGCAAACTCTAAGCAATTACTGAATTTATATATTTGTGGTTTTAATTCTAAAAGTTTCATTGTTACCTCCCCGTGTTTCTTAATCATATTTTAAACTTTTGCACCATTTCATTAAGCTTTTGAGCAAGTCCCGCTTGACTTTGTGCAATCATCGCTACCTGTTTTGTAGCTTTCGTAGTATCATCCATACTCTCTTTTATTGTTTCAGCATGTTCATTGGATTCTTGTGAGGATTGTGCCATATTCTGTACTGCTTCGCTTACTTGACCTACTGTAGCTGTAATTTCTTCTGACATAGCCGCAATTTCCTCAGCCATTCTGCTTGCAAAATCAGAGTCATTATAATACTGATTTCCTGTTTCACCATATGCATCAAATTGTACCTGTATATCCTTGTTAATAAATTCTAATATATCACTGCCAGTACTAGTACTACTTTTAAATGCACCCTGAACTCTTATAATTGTATCTTGAATACTTGTTACTGCCTGGGATGATTTTTCTGCAAGTTTTCTAACCTCATCAGCAACCACTGCAAATCCTCTTCCCTGTTCACCAGCTCTCGCTGCTTCTATAGCGGCATTTAATGCAAGTAAGTTAGTCTGTTCCGCAATAGTTGCTATGGTATTTGCCATAACCTTGATACTATCTACTACCTTACCATCCTCAATAGCTATTAGCATCTTATCTTTCTTTTCGGCGTACAATTTCTGAGTATCTTCTATGGCTTTTTCACTGCTTTTTTTAACCTCTGTAGCCCTTTCTTTTGCTATATTTGCATTATTACTTCCATCCATAGCCTTTTGAGAAAGCTCGTTAATGCTTGAATCTACTTCTTCTATGGATGCACTTATTTCCTCAGTTGCTGCACTTGAGTCTTGCATTCCATTTGCAATATTCTTAACAGCATTGTCTACTGTTACAATTGTTGATGTTAATTCCTCCATGGTTGTTGAAAGTTCCTCTGAGGATGTTGTAAGAGTCTGGGAATTATCCATAATCCCTTTTATCAAATGAGAAACTCCATTTCGCATATCGGATAATGAATTTGCTATTTTGCCTATTTCATCTTGCCTTTTTGTAAGTTCATTGATCTCCTGGCTATCAGTAAAATCAAATTTACCGATTTTATCAATTCCCGTTACCATCTTGTTAAGTGGTGCAAGTGCTCTGCCAAAAATAAACATAAGCAAGATACTAATTATTATAAGTGAAACAATAGATATTATAGATTGAATAAGCAATGTTTTATTTGCAACCTCTGTTATACCTGCTTCTGGTATACCAATATCAAGTGTTCCCATTAATTTTTCATTTTTGTATACCGGTACCATAATGTCATATGTCCAATTTTTTTGAACATCAGCATAAAATCTTGAGGTTTTTATATTTCCATTCTTTGCTCCGTCTATAGTATAATCATCATCATAAACTTTTCCTATTTTCATACTATCACTGTGAGCTATAGCTTTGACATTGGTATCTAATATAGCTATGTAAGTAATATTGCTTTGCTTTGCCTTGTTAACAACAAAGCTTTGTAAATCTTCAATATTACTGTCTTTTGTGTCTAATATGGTTTTCACCTGATAAGAAATCTCCTTTGCTGTTTCCAATGATTTACTTAGTAAAACAGTTTTCATCTCATTTTTTATGAGAAGACTTACAACAAATGTACTTAGTAATAATACCGCAAAGAAAATAGCTAAAGTTATAAAAACTAACTTCCCCTTTAATGTCTTTGATTTTTCATTTTTCATTTGTATCACTCCTTTAATATAAAAAAATTGAATCCCAAGCTTAACAGTTACATTCTTAAAACGAAACAGTCTTGCTAAAAATCCATTATTCTACTATGGCATTACAATCCATAACTACCTATTCTATCATAAACTATTGGAAATTTAAACTATTGGAAAGATTGACCACAGGTAACCATATTTTTTTAGCGTCTTAATATATATTTCCAACCAGGGCTAGGTAAAGAGTGAATCTGGTGCTGTTAAAATCGTCATAATTTCATTAAAAGATATACCTAAAACAAGCCCTGCAGTATTTAAATACATCTAATGTTAAGGTTCAACACAACAATTCCAAGCCCAAGCAACTCAATTACAACAATTTAAATACAAGGAGCTTAATGTCTTTAGGAATTTAAACTTTCCTCCATGTTTTTAAGCGCTAATTTATGTTTCAATCTCCAATGGAGCTTAATGTCTTTAGGAATGTATTTACTCCCGTTAGGAGCTAATACGGTGCATGTGTTTCAATCTCCAATGGAGCTTAATGTCTTTAGGAATTTATTCTAAGTCCTGTTTAACTTAATAATCATTGAAGTTTCAATCTCCAATGGAGCTTAATGTCTTTAGGAATATTTAAAATAGCTAATGAAGATGTTGAAAAATACAAAGGTTTCAATCTCCAATGGAGCTTAATGTCTTTAGGAATTATATTGATTTAGCCTTAAATCTTAAATATCATAAGTTTCAATCTCCAATGGAGCTTAATGTCTTTAGGAATTAATATTACCACTATACACAGTTAATAATTATATTGGGTTTCAATCTCCAATGGAGCTTAATGTCTTTAGGAATTTTCATTTTATCTATACTATGGTCTTTGTCTGCTTTAGTTTCAATCTCCAATGGAGCTTAATGTCTTTAGGAATAGTATTAAGTTAGGCTCGTGTAATTCTCTGTAGACATGTTTCAATCTCCAATGGAGCTTAATGTCTTTAGGAATAAAATACGAAGTTTTAGCCTACATTCCCGACTTTCAAGTTTCAATCTCCAATGGAGCTTAATGTCTTTAGGAATCCATACTCCCATTCTTTACGAACTCTTTTCTTTAAGTTTCAATCTCCAATGGAGCTTAATGTCTTTAGGAATTATCCATAGCGAATTTTACAACTCTATCGTTTTTATGTTTCAATCTCCAATGGAGCTTAATGTCTTTAGGAATCGGTTATTGCAGAAAGTGTAGAAGGCGAAAAGCCCAAGTTTCAATCTCCAATGGAGCTTAATGTCTTTAGGAATATATAGAACTAAGACAAAGATACTGGGAGAAGATTAGAGTTTCAATCTCCAATGGAGCTTAATGTCTTTAGGAATTAAATACTCCTAATCAAATTATAGACAAAGTTCTTAAGTTTCAATCTCCAATGGAGCTTAATGTCTTTAGGAATCAGAAAGTAGCAGTCCCTATGGTAGCAACTACTGAGTTTCAATCTCCAATGGAGCTTAATGTCTTTAGGAATTTTTAATACCTGCATCACCCATAGCACGTGAAACTAGGTTTCAATCTCCAATGGAGCTTAATGTCTTTAGGAATTCTTTCCACTTGGCACTTGCTCTATTACCTAACCAAGTTTCAATCTCCAATGGAGCTTAATGTCTTTAGGAATCTGGGTTGTGATCTCCTATCAAACAAAAATCCTCAAGTTTCAATCTCCAATGGAGCTTAATGTCTTTAGGAATATCTTCCATAAGTTCTTGGTTTAAATCTTTTTCCATAGTTTCAATCTCCAATGGAGCTTAATGTCTTTAGGAATAAATACATTTAACATTTCTGACATGGCATATTCATATGGTTTCAATCTCCAATGGAGCTTAATGTCTTTAGGAATTTATCATCATATGTCCTATATGCGGTGAAACTTTAGTTTCAATCTCCAATGGAGCTTAATGTCTTTAGGAATAGTGTAGAAGTTCCCGAGAATGTTGCGGAAATATTGTTTCAATCTCCAATGGAGCTTAATGTCTTTAGGAATCCCAAATTTCTAATGCAAAAGAATCGGATAGCGAGTTTCAATCTCCAATGGAGCTTAATGTCTTTAGGAATATGTATTCTTTAGATTTAATCAGTAAGTTGTTTTCTAGTTTCAATCTCCAATGGAGCTTAATGTCTTTAGGAATAAATCAATGTGATGATGTGATATTTATTTCAGATTGTTTCAATCTCCAATGGAGCTTAATGTCTTTAGGAATACTTAATGCTACTGATGTAATTACAGTAGAAAATGAAGTTTCAATCTCCAATGGAGCTTAATGTCTTTAGGAATATGTCTAAATCATTTGGCAACATTCCAGTTTCAATTGTTTCAATCTCCAATGGAGCTTAATGTCTTTAGGAATAATACAAACCCAAAAGGTATGAAAGGAGGATATTATGGGTTTCAATCTCCAATGGAGCTTAATGTCTTTAGGAATTAAAGCCATTCACTTGTGCTTCCCCAATTACCATGAGTTTCAATCTCCAATGGAGCTTAATGTCTTTAGGAATAGAGGGTTTTACCCCCCTTGACTAAGCACCTTTCTTGTTTCAATCTCCAATGGAGCTTAATGTCTTTAGGAATCTTCTGTAGACTCTAAGGTTTCAACTAATTTTGTTAGTTTCAATCTCCAATGGAGCTTAATGTCTTTAGGAATACACTGCACAGAACACACGTACCAAGTCCTGCCATTGTTTCAATCTCCAATGGAGCTTAATGTCTTTAGGAATAAATTCAAGTTGATATTCATGCCCAACTTTAAATTTGTTTCAATCTCCAATGGAGCTTAATGTCTTTAGGAATATCCTTACCTTCAGTAGTCACGAATTGAGCTCTAGTGTTTCAATCTCCAATGGAGCTTAATGTCTTTAGGAATCCAGTATAATAAATAAGTATTTTGTTACCTTGCATATGTTTCAATCTCCAATGGAGCTTAATGTCTTTAGGAATCTTACACCAGTAGTAGTTGCTAAGGTACCAGTAGAGTTTCAATCTCCAATGGAGCTTAATGTCTTTAGGAATCTATTATCATTACTCATACACGCAATACCTCATTTGTGTTTCAATCTCCAATGGAGCTTAATGTCTTTAGGAATTATAATTGCCTTGTAGTCTGTTTTAACTCCTCCGCGTTTCAATCTCCAATGGAGCTTAATGTCTTTAGGAATCAGAAGCTACAAAAGGTATTGCACAAGATGGACAAGGTTTCAATCTCCAATGGAGCTTAATGTCTTTAGGAATGGAATGAAAGCATAACTATTATAGAATCATGCCAAAGTTTCAATCTCCAATGGAGCTTAATGTCTTTAGGAATGCTAATGCAATCGTAGATGGCATTGTGGGACTAGTGTTTCAATCTCCAATGGAGCTTAATGTCTTTAGGAATAAAGCTAAATATACACCCGAGAATGTACAATATATGTTTCAATCTCCAATGGAGCTTAATGTCTTTAGGAATAGATGTTAAAGTTGGGTAGGAGGCGGTTTGTATTGTGTTTCAATCTCCAATGGAGCTTAATGTCTTTAGGAATCAAAGAAGCAGTAAAATTTATGGATAGAAAAGCAATGTTTCAATCTCCAATGGAGCTTAATGTCTTTAGGAATCAAATCACAGGGCATTTGATAATTATACATATGTAAGTTTCAATCTCCAATGGAGCTTAATGTCTTTAGGAATACATTATCAAATGAGGAGATACTAGACCCCTCTTATGTTTCAATCTCCAATGGAGCTTAATGTCTTTAGGAATAAAAGGTGTAGTTGATAAAATAGTTAGCATGAATAAAGTTTCAATCTCCAATGGAGCTTAATGTCTTTAGGAATTTCTACGGGAGCAGAAAGATTTAGTTATTGGGGCGTAGGTTTCAATCTCCAATGGAGCTTAATGTCTTTAGGAATTTACCACCTGCAGTTATCAATGCAATAGATATATTAAGTTTCAATCTCCAATGGAGCTTAATGTCTTTAGGAATGCACGGAAGTGTATACGTATGGTGGTAAACAAACAGGTTTCAATCTCCAATGGAGCTTAATGTCTTTAGGAATCCCAATTTTTAGACAACACCAAACTGGAATTCCTACAGTTTCAATCTCCAATGGAGCTTAATGTCTTTAGGAATCAAATAGCTTACAAGGTGGTCAACAGAAGTGCTCAATGTTTCAATCTCCAATGGAGCTTAATGTCTTTAGGAATACAAATGCAACAATGGACACAACTAATATAAGGCCTGTTTCAATCTCCAATGGAGCTTAATGTCTTTAGGAATAAAGTTCGCTTACTGTAGCTATAGGGTTAGAACCTCAAGTTTCAATCTCCAATGGAGCTTAATGTCTTTAGGAATCAATGTAGGCGATGTTATGTATGATTCTATATTACATGTTTCAATCTCCAATGGAGCTTAATGTCTTTAGGAATCTACGGTATATCACGTGATGAAGTTCCACATATCCGCGTTTCAATCTCCAATGGAGCTTAATGTCTTTAGGAATCTACTGCACCACATATCTGAAAAGTGAAGTAACATTTGTGTTTCAATCTCCAATGGAGCTTAATGTCTTTAGGAATCAAACTATTCAATAGAATAATAGACTATTTTATAAGTTTCAATCTCCAATGGAGCTTAATGTCTTTAGGAATGAATTAATGGTTGTGCAGTAAGCTATATCTTTCCAGTTTCAATCTCCAATGGAGCTTAATGTCTTTAGGAATGCTAGCTGCAATTAATTTTACTAATACAACTATTTTGTTTCAATCTCCAATGGAGCTTAATGTCTTTAGGAATAATTATCTTAATAGTTTAGATGAAAGTACACGCAAAGTTTCAATCTCCAATGGAGCTTAATGTCTTTAGGAATACTCTTAATATAATTTGCAGAAGTTTCACTCTCAATGTTTCAATCTCCAATGGAGCTTAATGTCTTTAGGAATAAGACACTACTGCATTTGCAGTTATACGATTTTTATTTAGTTTCAATCTCCAATGGAGCTTAATGTCTTTAGGAATTAGTTTTGGCATTAAAGATATAAAAGTAGATGGCCAAGTTTCAATCTCCAATGGAGCTTAATGTCTTTAGGAATGGCTGGTCTACTTCTGGGAATGTTCTATATGGCGCTGTTTCAATCTCCAATGGAGCTTAATGTCTTTAGGAATCTTCTATATTTTTAATTTCTTCTATATTTGCACTTATGTTTCAATCTCCAATGGAGCTTAATGTCTTTAGGAATATTAAAAATTATGGTGGAAATCAATTAGCATATATCAGTTTCAATCTCCAATGGAGCTTAATGTCTTTAGGAATCATATAGTATAACCTTTTTAATAATGTCTTTCTTCAGTTTCAATCTCCAATGGAGCTTAATGTCTTTAGGAATCAAGAAGGCTAAAAATGCTAAGTAAAAATACATTTAAGTTTCAATCTCCAATGGAGCTTAATGTCTTTAGGAATACTGCATTATCTGTTTTTTCTCCACCAATAGCAGTGTTTCAATCTCCAATGGAGCTTAATGTCTTTAGGAATCAAATTGGATATTGGGTTCAATGTATTTATAATCACCTGTTTCAATCTCCAATGGAGCTTAATGTCTTTAGGAATCTTTTGATAACACACTTAATAAGCTTAAACCCACGCCTGTTTCAATCTCCAATGGAGCTTAATGTCTTTAGGAATTTGTAGGCATCCTATGCCCTAACTTCTTGTAGTCGGTAGTTTCAATCTCCAATGGAGCTTAATGTCTTTAGGAATCAAATTGGATATTGGGTTCAATGTATTTATAATCACCTGTTTCAATCTCCAATGGAGCTTAATGTCTTTAGGAATCAAATACATTTTCGGTTGGCAAGCTCGTGCCAGCAGGTTTCAATCTCCAATGGAGCTTAATGTCTTTAGGAATCAGTTTGAATTTTAGTGCCCTCTGTGCTTATATCTGTTTCAATCTCCAATGGAGCTTAATGTCTTTAGGAATTTAAAGACTAATAGAGAGTTAGGGCTAGAGGTTAGTGTTTCAATCTCCAATGGAGCTTAATGTCTTTAGGAATGCAGAGTATGTTACGCAGTTTGAAGAAATGGAACAGTTTCAATCTCCAATGGAGCTTAATGTCTTTAGGAATCGCTCGCGTTTTACCCCTTGAAACCACTGGTTTCAGACCCCATTATTCGCAAAGTATCATTTTTTCATAAAAACATAGAACAAATATTATAGTAAATCCCGCCAAAATGGCTATTTACAAGCATCGCCAGGGTCCCGTGTTTTTCGTTACACATAAGCTTGCGATTTAATAAATCATGTTTTTAACATCAATTGGTGCAAATATGCCTTTTCTTATAATTTTAGATTCACAAGATGAGCATATAGGGTACACCATAATACTGTCACCTAGTTCTATCTTGATTTTTTTAATTTTATATTCAAGTTCAATATATTTTTTACCATCTAAATCACATTCAAAAACACTATATTGGTTTCTAGCACCATAATTTTTTAACATCTTATGAAGTCTAGTTCTTTTTTTATCATTAACTATATCATAACTAACTAAATATATCATATCACATTCCCTTCCTTTTATCTAATTAAAAATGGTACATATTCAAGCTCTTCCATCAAGGCCTTACTGAATAATCTTGCTTGCATGTGAAAGCATTGTTGATATGTAGTTTTATACTTAAATAAAGGATGATATATTTCATCATATTTTTTCCCTTCATATGCTTCAAGGAATTTTTTAATAGCTTTTTTACTCATTTTCACTTCGCCCAAAACCGTTTCGAAATCATCCTCTTTAAGTATTTTATTATTGACTATACTAAGCACTAACCTATCTACAAACAAAGACCTAAATTCCTCCATTAAATCAAGCGCTAGTGACGGTCTTCCATATCTCAATCTATGGAGATATCCTATATTTGGGTCAAGACCTACACTTGATACTGCTGAAGAAATTTCATTTGCAAGCAATACATATCCAAAACTTAACATAGCATTTATAGGATCTTTAGGTGGTCTTTTATTACGGGTTTCAAAAGTGAAATCGCCCTTTATCATTTCCGAAAAAACAGAAAAATATACTGCTGCTGCTCTGCCTTCTATCCCTCTTATAGAATCTACATTATCTTGGTCTTCAAGACGTTTTTCAAGTCTATTCAGTTCATCTATAGCTCCCCTAAAAGCTTCACTTTTTTCTTTACCACGATTACTTTTCATAAGTGTAGTTCTACTATTTTTAATTTTCCCAGATACAAATACTCTAGCGAACTTCACAGAACCATTGTCTATATCTATATGATTTTCATACTGCTTTAATCTCACGATAACATTTTTTGATACATCACCTTCCATTCGTGCTATAAATTTCCACCACTCTGTTAAGTAGCATAAGGTTATCTTATTTTCAGCAAATAGCCTTATAGTTGAAGCTGTAACCGTTACTTGTCCAAATATAACAACTTGCTTTATTTTAAATATAGGTACATCAATTAAAAGCTCTTTGGCCTTATATAGCTTTAATCTTTCATCCTCTTTTCTCAATGTAGTGTATTGCTGCGTTACATAAAGAGTACTCAATTCATCATCTCCTACTAATGTATTATCTATCAAATATTTTACTCCTCTCGTGAATTTTTCATAGCCTTAAGTATATTCCTCTCCTTCGGCAAACATATATTATTTATGCTACAATATTTACATCTATTGTCATCCACGCCCTCAGGTATCTTCATTGAATTATATAATCTTCTTATATCCTCAATGGCATTAATAATTTCTTCTTTAAGTTTATCAGTTATCTTAAATTCCACTCTCTCCTTTGAACCAACATAATAAATGTAACCTTTAGTTACTGGTCTCTTAAGCTTTTCTTCTAATAGCATAGCTTGTAATGCCATTTGGTACTTATCATTTTTCCACAGGCCCTTTTTACCCTTCTTATATTCAACTGGATAAATTTCATCACCATTCTCTTCTACTGTATCAACCTTAAGCACTACACCATACATATCCGAAATAAGCTTAGCACTTTTATATATAACCTTGCCGCGTCTTTCTTCTTCACCAAACTCATCCACATTTTCATGAACTTGGTCACCAAGTATGGTATGCACATTACTTTCAAATTCATTTTGAATATATTCATAATAACAACGCCTCGGACAATAAAGATAAGTATTAACAGCACTGGCTTCTATATAAAAAGAATCTTTATCTATTTCTTCAACACTATACATTGCCCCATCCCCATTCCTGTTTTGTAACCTATACCTACATATGATGCCAAAGCAAACAGTTTTTCTAGATTTTTCTGAACTTCTTCATCCGGAAATTTCAAATTTAAATTAACCTTTCCTTTAAAGCCGGTTATATCAAATTTCTTATATTTTGCTACCTCCGTATTAATGTTAAGTCCTTCTACTACAACGTATTTTTCAAGCTGCTCAATAATCTCATCATTCAAAAGTTCACTACTAAAAATCTCACTATAACTCTTGTTCAAGCTTTTAAATATCCTTTTAGGACTTGGAAGTGGTGAGTTTACTGGATTTATTCTAAAAGCTGTTGGACTTATAAAGCTCATTGTTCCTCTCTTAACTCTACCTTGTTCTAAAACTTCTTCATCTATAATCTTAAAGTGTACCTCCTCTATTAAAAGCTCTGCCTCTCCATAATTAACACTTTTATTTTTCCTAATAAATTCAAACAATCCCTTATGCATTTCATCAGTAAATAAAGCTATATTGACTTTTAATAAAGAATATTTACTAAAACATTTGTTGTTAGAATTTTCTTCGCAAAATATAGGGGATATAGAAAAAGATTGCTTGCTTGGCTGCTCATGATATTGTGTTGAAATTTCCTCATTATATTCCTTTAATATCTTGAAAAATATACCGTGCCATATTCTAGCTGTATCAATTGTATTTTCTATTTTTTCCGTATTTCTAAAACATATAGTATAATAATTTAACATTTTACCCTCCAATTAGGCACATGAAAATAAATAACAAGTCAAATATACTATCCTAACTACTTATTTATTTTAATGTGCTTTATATTAATCATACTGAACTCCCATTACCATATAAAAGAATCTTCTTTTACAGCATTATTCCTAATTTTCACAACCTCACTATCCACAATGATACTATTGGTCCCTGTTATTACTAAATATTCCTTCTCACTTTCCGAAAACTGAACATTTAATTTCTGAAGAAATATAGGCTGATTTTTTATTATTTTTCTGATTTTGTACTCTTCCTTTGACTCCTGTGATATCGTGTATATTGGTATATAACTTTCTTTGAATGCTTTAGTTATTTTTTCCGGAAAAACTACTCTTTCTCTTCCTATCGTTGTATATTCATATCCAATTAAAATGAGATTATTTATAGCTTCAACTTTACTTGTATATTTTTCCTCAAAATCACTTTGTTCACCATAAAATCCATATTCCCAAGTGATTTCTATTGCATTTTCTCTAATTCCATTAACTATTATAAAAACGTCTATATTATCTACTCCATTTATTTCTTGTTCATAATCACTAAGTTTTATTTTGGCTGCTTTCTCAAAGGTTCCCTTACTTTCATACCATTCAATATCATAATATCGCATCAAATGAAATATATCATATACAAATATTCGATGTTCCTGCCCAAATTTATAATACTTATCAAAAACTAGAGCAGGCTTACAGATATCAGACCCTCTAAAATTAAGTAAAGACTTTGTTTTAGTTATTTCTGAATTTATATAATGAATCATATCTTTTTCCGCATCTAATTTTAAAACTTTTATATCTTCTTCTGAAAAATCATCAAGCATTGAGTCATCTATAAATTCTTCATCTTTTTCATCTTCTTCATCTTCTTCATCTGGACAATAATTTTTATAAAAATCAATAAATAGCTTATTATCGATGCTTTCTACTGCTTCTTTTTTTTCACTTGACTTTTCATATTCATTTATAAATATACATTGCTTTTGATACTTGTTTATTTTTGCTGACAAGCTTTTAAAACTTGCCTTGCTCTTTGGTGCAAATACTGATATCACCATATTAAATATATTTTCTACAATATGTTTACTCTGCTGTGCCATCTTTCTATATATTTCCTTCATTGGAAAACACAATTCTAATATACCGTTACTCTCTATGTATTTTTTCATTATATTTCGCTCTGGCATAGCTTCTTTTATAAGTTTTTTAAGTTCAAGTCTTGATATCACTCCAGTTTCTTCTTTAAAAGCTTCATATATAGCATCAGCAACACATAATACAACCTTACTTCTCTCATTTTGAATTTTCTTACCAAGTATTCTTCCTGCTCTACCTAGTCTCTGTAGCGCTTGATCACAGGTACTCGCTTCTGTTATTACTTCATCAATATTTTGTCCTTCCTTATTTTCTTTTTTAAAATTATACCCTATATCAACTGTTGGTGTTGCCAATATAAGATGTTTTTCTACAGCTTTTTTCCTCTCTTTTGACTTTATAGCCCCCGTAATAACCCCTATATTATCCTTGTTAATCCCACTGTTAATAAGCTGTTCCTTTATCTTATTAACTATATATATTGACTGACTTATAACCACAACATCATCCTTAAATGTATTGTCTTTATATAGTTCACTAACAACTTCCTCTAAACTCTGGTTCGTAACATATAAATCTAGCTCCGAAAGAGTTTTTAATTTTTCATAATCTTCACTTTCTAAATTTTCATTTTCATTAGATATTATTTTATATTCGATACCCCCACGTTTTAAATATTGCTCTACCAGTTCATCTGGAGTAGCTGTCAGTATGCACATTTTTCTACCATGTTCGAAATAATTAAATTTCTTAGATAAAAGCATAAAAAACAAGAAATTAGCTAACTGCTTAGAGTTATAATAATGAAACTCATCAATAACTATATAATTAAATTTTTTAATTATAATATCCATTAAGTTACCCTTATCTAAGTTCCCATAAAGCGAATAAAAACAATAATAAAAAATATCTGGATTGACCACTACTATTATAGGTCTTTTACCATCATACTCTATATCCTCTATACAAAGTTCCTCTCTAAATTGTAGTGGATTACTAAGTACTTCATATAGGGTGGCCCCCTTTCTATGGCCCTCACGCAACTTTTCTATGACAGCCGCATCAATCTTTACAACTATATGTGGTAAATTGTTTTTTGTAACAAATTCTTTTATATCCTCTGAATGTTGTCTTAGAAGTTCATTGGTAGGTGCTATGAACAATGTATCTACATCTGGATTTTCCTTTATATATAACAAAGATGCTATAGTTTTTCCAGCACCTGTTGGATAAGTATTGAATACAACTGAATTGCTCATGAGCTCATCAAGTGTTCTTTTTTGATGGTATAAATAAGGAGATGAGGGAGCTTTTTTCAAAGACTCCCCTTTTACAGTATAATGCTTCATATATTACCTCCAAGTTTTACATTACAAGGGTAAAATATTTCACCCGCATTTGTTTTTATCTGATACATTTTACCTTCCCCCCTCAAATTTTTGAGGAGAGAAACAGGATGCATGTTTATAAGGTCAAACCCTTTAACGTTAAAATCTTCACTTAAATCCACCGAATTAACTAATCCATAGCACTGTTTATCACTGCTATCAATAGCAAATTCGCATTTTTCATAACTAACCTTAACTTTACCAAGAAATTTCCCAAGACGAATATAACTAACTTTTTTAAGCGCGTCCTTAGAAAATATCAAACCCTCAGCCTTATTACCTACAGATAAAGCTTTTATTTTTCCAACTTGAGGATAATTAGACAAAGCTCTTTCCATCTTGTGATAATATTGATCCGATAAAGCATTAAATGTAGATATACTGTATTTAGGTTCTTTTATATAAGCTGGTGTAATATACAATCCCCTATTATTGACTAATTTGAAGTCTTCTTCATAACTGATATAGTTTTGATTATATTTAGATCTACACCACCCCATAGCATAAGTAAGCGCATAGTTACCAATAAAAGGCTTAGTTGAGAATAACGTATCTATTTCCTGACTTGAAAAAAACACTTCTTCCATAAATTCTAAGGTGTATTTATAAATTTCCATTACTATTCGCCATACTGCTTTGATTGTTCTTTAAATAAATCTGCTGCTTTTTCCTCTCCATCCTCTTGGTAAACACTTTTTATGTATTCTAGTAAAGTGCTTAGTTCTACCTCATTAAGCTCTGTAACATTACCAAATACACCTTTTTTCAACTCTTCAAAGGATTGTTTTGCATATTCCTTAACTTTGCTTGTTTCAAGAGGAAACTCTATTTCCGAAGCTACAGCTAACTTATCATACACACTTTGAGTTAATTCAAGGTTTGAAAAAAGCTCACAATCTGAAAAAGCTACCTTTAATATTGTATTATTCATCTTACCTATTCTACTAGAAATAGCACCATATCTCTTACTTCTAAGTACATTAGATAAACCATATATAAATTCAATAAAAGTTACATCTTTAAAAGTTATCATATCCATAAATACTGTTCCTGGTTTAATATATTCATCCTCATTTATTGATGATGAAGCATTACCCTTTTCATCCCTCATAGTTCCATTATCATAAAGAGCATTAAAAGTTTTAACACCAGTTACCATATTGAAAGGTAGTATAGAATAAGCATTATCATATATCATTCTTGATTTTTGTGCACCACCATCTCCTACTGCATATCCATTAGTTTTGCAATCTAAACATTTTCCACAAGGAGTATTCTTATTTAACGCACATAAACTCTTATCCTTAGTAGTAAATAACAAATCATTAAGCCTTAAATACTCTCTACCTGTCCTTCTTTCCACTGCACATTGCTTTCTTTTACTTATAATTGCTCTAAAATCCTTTACCTTATTTTCCATTCCCAGTGAAACTCTTTCCTTATTTAAGCCTTCTCCAGAACCTTCTGTCCTAAAAACACACTCCGATTGAGCTTCTCTTAATACAGCTATTGTAATATATTTTCCCTCTGGAAAATGTGTATATTTCTCCATGAAATTATTTTCTTTGCCCTTAATTATATCTTCTCTTTTCATAATTATTCTTCACTCCCATTTTTATTTGATTTAGTCATTGCTAGTCTATAGTAATAGCTATAAGTAGATAATATTCTTTTCTTTTCATTTTCAAGGTTATATATCTTACCACCTAGTTCCTCACCTAGAATTTTATTCATAAATAAATCTACATACTTTTCTATTTCCTCATTCCTTTTATTTTTATATTTCTTATAAGAAGGGTCAATTCTTTCAAAATATTTTTGGATTTCTCTTTTACAAAAGGCTGTTATATCTTCTTCACTTGCATCTGTATCTATATTCTTGTTCGATCTACATAATATATCAATAATTATATTAAGAGGTTTGTTTATAGAATTATCCTTTATATCTCCTCCAGTTATATTTCCCCTTATATGATTTTCATTAGCAAATAGGGCTAAATCTTTAATATTTGACACTAATTTTTCACCATCCTCCACATAACTTAAAATTCCATCTACAAATTTATCAATATCTTTTATCTTAGAATTAAGATTATATTTTTTTTGACTTTTCTTTTGTAAACTCTGTAGCTTTTTATATATACAATATATAAAGCTTATTCGCCCCTTCGCCACAGCTTTTAATGAATCATAAACTATATCCGATTTCTCTCCCAAGGTCTTAGCCATTGTGAATAAATTTATAAATAATTTTATTGTACCTAGGCACTCATCCTTAGTCCAACTTTTTTCAAATATATTCTTAAAGAGTACTGGAACATCCCCCACATATATTTCTTCCATTTCACTTTGATTTAATATAGGCACTGGAAACTCACTTATAACTATTTTCGAATCAAAGTATACATTGAAAGTTAATGCATAAAGCAAGGTTGAAATCCATTTTGACGTTTCATTATCGCTTTTAACTAAATGTATAGGCAAAATGAAATAATTTGTTAATGTCTCTGCATAATTTGGTATAGCTATACCATTTACCTTTGCTTCTGTAAAAAGTGGTTCTATTTCATCTACATTTTCAGTAGCACCTGCTAGAAATGTACTATATTCATTAAAATAAATTGAACCTATATCCTTGCTTCTAAATTCATTAATACTCTCTCTAAATGCCTTAATGTAGGACTTTGTATTAAATCCTCTAGGAAGTATACTTAAATATCTTCGACTTACTTCCATATTTGATTTATAAGTAACTTTATGAAGTAGGTACTCTATATTGCATATAGAGCAGATATTCCTTTTAGGCTCTCTAGCACCTGCATTTATTTTATTAGAAAAGTTCTGTATTTTTAGCTTATATGGCACATTAACTGCCATCCAATTGCTTGTTTCATACTCACTGCTACATAAACAGCATTTGCTACTTTTCTTCTCCGCATAGCTCTTTAATGCATTTTCTTTTTTAAATACATTGTTATTATCGAAGGATAGGATTATATTTTTACCAATATAATCCTTTAAATCAGTCCACATAACATCTTCTTCTTTATTTTCTTGATTTAAAAGCTTATCTTCCAGGTATTTTATTATCCTGTTTGTTAATTCTTCGTCCCGCCCTTTATATTCAGCATATATCATCTGACCTAAAACATAAGGTCTTATATATAAGCCTTCAAACACATCTAGATAATCCCTATCTGCTTCTGAAATATTAAAAAACTCATATAGTTCAACCCAACTTAATAAAGGACTGGTACAAACGTGTTCCTTTAAAAAATTATAAAAGGATCTTATTAATTCTGAAAATCTAAGCTTGTCTTCATTTGCTTCTATAAAATATTCTTCTGTGAACTTTCTATCCAAAATACTTTTCCCTGTTTTTTGCTCCTTTAATGAAGAAAGCCTTTCTTTTAAATCCTTATTGAACTTACTTAAAATTTTCTTATCCGTTGTAGTCTCTATATCTACTTTTAATTTTGCAACAAGTTCCTCAAACTCTTCTAATTTTTCACCAGAATATAGCTCTGTATACTTTTCAACAAGCGCCTTAATAATCTTGTTTTTCTTATCAACATCTGGAAGCTTTGATCTCTCACACCTATTTTTAATTTCATAAATTATGTTTTCTACTGAAGTAATACCTAAGCATTTTTCATCAACCTGTATACCTGATTGAGCATTTTTTATATATACTTTAAAATCACTGAAAATTTTACTTTTAATAGACTTAACACAGTTAAAAGCTAGAATATCTTTATCTTTTTCACCGAAAACGATTTCTTTATCCGGAGCTAAATAAAGAACTCCCTCTTTATAATAAGCAACATCAACAAATCCTTTTTCTTGCAAAAATTTAACCACAGTATTGTGACATATATTGGTAAGTATTCCTCTGTCTTCACTTATAATATGAGTGATTAGTTTATATTGTTTACCCTTGTATTTTGTTGCATTATTAACATTGTTTAAAAATTGTCTTTTTTTCTCTTTTTCCTCCATAGTCTTGGATAAATCTAAGACATCCAAAGCTCTAATTATAGATTTTAAAATTTTAATTTTTTCATCTCCAAGTTTGTATCTTTCTGGATTACAAATTAGATTTTCAGCAAAAGAACTGAGATGTGCTGAATGCTCACCTATTATAGCTCGAATGTCCTCGATATATTCCATATATTGCGGGAAGAAATCTTCAATATTTAATGCCTCACATTCTTTTAATATATTGGCATACTCTCCCTTATTATTTTGTTCTGATATAATTCTTAAATATGACTTTTCACTGTGTTCTTCTAATTTATTAAGATCATGTATTGTTACAGCAACAATTAATACTCTTAATTCTAATTCATTTATTGGTAAAATACTTTTAATACTATCTAGAACCCCTATCATATCAAGAACATGACTGTACAATGTTTGGTTTTTTTTCATTCCATATTGAACTATTTTTTTATACTTGCTTAATTTTTTGTTTACTATTTTTTCATAATATTCATTAAAGATACCTGTCTCTTTCAATGAAGCTAATCTTAATTTAAGGAACTCTTTCAATTTACTACTAATACTCTCACCCTCTTTCTTTAATTTGTCACAAAGCTTTATATACGCACTGTAATATTTTTCATATTTTTCATTTTTGACCATATTAATATTTATTTTCTATATTTGCTTTGTTAATTACATTATACTCCTACTTAACTATAAATTACAATATAAAAAATAAAAGTTATAAAGAACCACCACGACAGTATATATGTCGCTATGCTTTTTACAACTTTTAAATTTCAATCATATAACCTCATTGCCCTATTTAATTCATCTTTTATTACATCCTTTAACCACATTGGTTTAATAACCTTAGCTTCACTTCCAAAGCTTAAAATCCATTTTTTAAATTCTATCTGTGAGGATGTTGTCCCTTTAAATATAATAGTGCCTTCCTTATACTCAACTATCTCTTGATTCTCGCAGCATTTTCTTTCCCTAACATTATGAACTGCCCTACCAGAAAATAAAATCTCAAAATCAAAGGGTTCTTTTGAATTTTCAACTTCCCAAGTATATTTATAATATTCTTTTAAATCAAATTCATCTGGAATACTATAATATCCATCATCTAGTGAACATTCTGTCATCCTATCTATTCTAAGCATTAAAACTTTATCTACTTTATGACAATAAGCATTAATGTAATAGGTTTCCTTTGCTAAACAAAAACCATAAACATCTATTACCCTATAATCATGATTTTTCTTAGCCTTATACTTAATTCTAATACTACGTCTTTTAGTAAACGCTTCAAGTAATAACATAAATATTTCATAGCTGCTATAACTACAATCACTTATAATTTCGTATCTTCTTTTAACCACAAGATTTTCCTTTATACTATCTAGTAAATCCTTATCTTTTGGTGATACTAACTGTTCTATCTTTTCAAGCACCTCATTTATGAGCTTTAAATCTCTACCAAATGCACTAAAAGATATTAGAGAAATATAAATCATATTTATTTTTTCCTTTGGTAAATAAAAAGGTAAATATCCATCATCTGTATTTAAATAATATTTCGCTCCATCTCTCCTTATAGGCAAATCACTTTCTTCTATGTCTTTTACATATCTTTCACAAGTTCTTTGATTTTTTCCAACTAGCTCTGCCATTTCTTTTGTTGAGATCTTTGTTCCTTTTAATAATTCGTATATAATATAAGTCATTGCATTTCTTTTTTCTGTTTTACTAGATATATTTTTATTGTTCATCTTTACTAACATATTCCCCCCCCCAGTACAGTTTTTAAATCTGCATCGTTTTCTCATATATATTTTTTTCTTCTCGTGTTTTTATATATTTAACTGTCACACAAATTATAATTTAGAAATCAAACTTTAATATCCATGATACTCGTTCCATCACTTTATAACAATATACATATTATCATTTATATACTCACATAGTTTATTTAAACCCTTTTGATTTATTTTTCACTCCTACTATCCATCTCACCAGCCTCTAATTGGCTAGCAAATCAATTAATATTTTTATGTCTTTATTTTCACCTATAATTGGATATTTTAAACACTTGAGCAACCTTAAATAACTATATTCTTTGCCCTCATATATCTACTAACTCTACTGTATTACTTTACATAGAAAAAAACACCCCCTTGGATGATATAATTCTTTCTTAATTGTATCATCCAATGGAGTGCAATTTAACTTAGTCTCTGCTCTTTTTTAATTCTTCATCATACCTTTAATATTAAGTGTTTCTATAACAACTCTTGATGGCTTGGTTTCCACTATCATATTCGTTGCTTTTCGATTATGGTTACTTCTTATATTTGCTAATTTTCTGTGAAGTAACTTAATCTGTTTTTCGATTTTTATAGCATTACTTGTTTTGACAAACTTACTCCCTTCGTTATTTTTTAGGTATTTGCGAGATACCCTACGTTGTAATCTATGTAGCTAGTTGCTCTTTTTCTATTCCAACTGATATATACCAGTACATTCCATCAAAACTTATTCTTGGATTAGAGTATTTACAATTCATAGGTATTTAACTTTTCTTTGTATTTATCCACCCACCTTTAACAGCCTATTTATCTACATTATTAGATACTTCATTAAGCAAATTAATTTCTGTTCTTGCTTTTTAGTTGGGTATAATCTAACTTTCTTCCCCAGTATCATTTTCTATTTGTCTTATAAAATTATGTCTCTATTATATATTATCATATTATTTTTATCTTATATATTTAAATGTTCTAAATTTTATTTAAAATAAAATAGAGTTTCTTTAAACTAAAAATGATACACCATTATAAAATTAATATGTCTTATTTTCAATAAATTTAATGAAAACTATTCCTACATGTTCCTACTCACGCGCTATTATCTTTTTTTTAGGTGTCCGGTGCGACCCCATAGGATATCTTGCCATCTTCTTGATATATGACTCATACTCGATAGTATAACTCCCCTAATACTAATTCTACTATCTATTAGCAATATCTATTGGTTTTTACAATACTGTTCATATATACTATTAAATGTAACAATTGTTTAATTAAATCAATCGGGGATATTTAAATGAAAAAGAAATTTGCTCTTTTATTAACTATCTGTATAATTATGTCATCCATGCTTATAGGCTGTGCTAAATCAACCGCTTCGCCAAAAACTGAAGCACAAAAAAAATATCAGTACTATACAGCAGATCAATTGAAAACTGCAATAGAAAAAAAGGCGCCAATGTACCTAATAGATATCCAAGTTGAAGCTGACTATAAGGCTCATCACATTGTTAATACAATACCAACTTATGCGTATCCAGCAGATACTGCAAAATTAAAATCTAAAATAGATGTAGCTTTTGATAAAATTAATGCCACAAAAGACCCAATCATTGTAGTTTGCCCAGGTGGTGGTAGCGGTGCAAAAAACACTATAGGATATTTAATTGATGAAAAAGGCATAGACGCTAGTAGACTATTTATCTTAGAAAAAGGTCAAAAAGGTTGGCCTCATGATAACTTGTTAGAAAAATAATTTAAATTCTACAATACAAAAAAGCAGAGAATGATTAATTCATCTCTGCTCTTTTTCATCTAATATATATGTTTGTATATCTTGTTTATTTGAAATAATTTACAATAAACTTTTCTTAATCTCCAATAAATAGTTTTTTCTTATAACAAGAAAATATATAATTTGAACAATCAACATAATCCATATAATCTGTAATGCCGGTACAATTACCTCAATTCCAAAAGCATATTTTAATGAACTAATGGCAAAGAAAAAATGTACTACAGTAATTATATAAGAAGCTTGCTGTTGTTACAAAGAAAATAAGTCCTATAAATATTACATAATCCTCTTGTCTTTCTAATTAGCTAGTTCTTTTCTTAACTTTCTGATTTTCTCAATAGTTAATCCTGTCTTATTAGATATTATTTCATCGCTTAATACATCTAATAGATTTCTAGCTATTTCTACCTTTTGATTTTCTAATACAGTCCTCATTTCTTCCTTATAATTCATTCTAGCTTTTCTCTCATATTCATAAACTTCTCGTTCTTCTTTGCTCATATACATTATATCTAATTGTTCTACTGCCTTTTTTACAGCCTTGTCTTCTGCTAGTTCTTTTGGTATATGTTCTTTATCAAATTGATGAGCTTTGCTTAAAAAAGCCGTCCATCTATCCATAGCTGTCTTTATCTCATTATAATCTTTTTTGAACTTATTAAGTTCTATAAAGTGCAATTCAAATAAGTCGGAAAACTGATTTTTACTTTTTTCAATATACGGTTTTATAGTACTATGATAGTCTTCTTCGCATTCTAACTGCTCAAGGTTGAAATCAAGAATATGAATTCCTATAGTTTTCTTTAATTCTGCATATTGTTCTCCGCTCTCAATTTGTTCTGAAAATGCTTTCGACCAATAATAAAAAGCTCTCTTATCGTAAGCTCCCTGTTCTGCTATCTGCATCTCTATATCGTACCATTTGCCATCTTCATCTACTGCTTTTATATCTATTGTAGACATTTTTCCTTTAAAGTAACTTGCTATATTATAAGGATTTCTTAACTCAACATTAACTATCTGCTGGTCTTCAGATAATACTGAATTAATAAAAGCTATTAGTATATCTTTATTTTCTTCTGAGCCAAATAACTTTTTAAAAACAAGATCTATTTTCGGATTCAACCTACACATATAATCACTCCTCTTTATATTTAAAATACTATAAATACCATCTATTTAGTTAAACTAGATTGCTTATTCAGATAATATACAAAAATGTGCCTTTTTCTCTATTTCTCTTTTAACCTTATTTGCATGACGTTCATCAATTTCAAATGCATGTGGGAGCTGATTTTCTATGTACTTATTTACTCCCTTATAACTCCTTAACTCTTCAAGAAGATATTTATCCTCAGTTTCTACTATAGTTACTGTTCTAATCTTTATCTTACTGCTATCTTGTTTCCACTTTTCCAGGGTAGTTAATACATTACCTGGCATATTGTTTTTTGAATTTTCCAAAAGGAACTCAATTATCCACTCAATGGAAATATCACTATCAAGCGCTCTTATCATGGATTTAAAATTCAATTCATATATATTCATTAGATCTTCACATTTCTTCTCTGCAAATCTATCCAGATTAAGACAATAGCTTTCTTTCCTACTACCCTGTGGCACCATTATTTCAAAATTAGGCTGAATAATCATACCTGCATCTTGCAGGACTATATTATTTTTATATTCATTATTTACGCCTAGTACATGTGCTCCAAGTGCTGTTAATTTAAAATATTTTACCGCAATATATGAAACATCATAATCGTTATACCTTGCTTTAACTATTAAATCTACTATTCCAATAGTAGATAAATATTCAATGAAAACAACGTCTAAAAATCTTCCGGATACTTCCCAGCTGTCAATATCGTAATAATATCTATGGTAGTCATCATATTTTGTTATTGCTCCTACTGCTTTTACTAAAAAGTTTCTATTTGTTTTTTTAATTAACTCAGCAAGTTGCTTCATGTCAATCCACTCATCCATAGGGGCTTTCTTAATATAAGTTAAAATTGTTTTTCTACACCGGTCCAGCCTCTCTGTTTTTTCACTCATTAGCTTCATTTCATTTATTCTTGCTAGTTCATCCACCTCACAATTTAAATATATATCCAACAAATATTTGCATTTTTCTACCATATTTAACTCTAGAAAATTTTCTGTATCCTCAGTTAATATAAGGCTTCTATTCTCAACTTCTAAGATTTCTCCAATCATTAGCAAATAGAATATACCATACAACCTAGTGGATTTTTCTATTGACTTTATTTCATCCATTCTAAAAATTTCTTTGTTTTTTAAAGCTTCATTCATTTTTACCAAAGCAGTTTTATTAGGTAATTGCATTGATTCAGTTACTTTTAAGTTGCTAGAATTAATAAGCTTTATTATAGACAAAAAATCTTTTTCAAAATCCTCTCCTATTGAAATATATTTAATATCTTTATCATACACATAATTTTCTATATTTATTTCAACAGGTTCAAACTTTATTTCTATTTCTTTTAACTGAGCTTTTAATAGCTTAAATACATTGATAGGAATACTACCATTAATAAAAAATAGATTTGCTTTTGAATTCTCTGATAATATATGTCTCCTATAATTTCTATTCCTAGAACCTTCCTGCGAATTGGCATGGTGCTTTTCATATATACTATCTATTTCACTTGAGTCAATTGCACCTTCTCCTCTGATAAAGGCTTCCATTAGTTCTTTGTCTAAATCACTTAGATTTTTCCATATTTTTAATATTTGAATTTCATCAGTGATTATTTTCTCTATAGCATCTACCATATCAGCTTTTCTTTTAGGTAGTGGTCTTATATCTGAAACTTTTAAATAATCAGTTAAGTTATATGTGGGTAATTGCTCTATTTGATTTCTAATTATTATATTCATGATTTACCGCCTTTTCTTACTCATCACCTTAGGTGCTGGAATATTGTTAATTTACTTTTAATCGCTAAAAAAATTATCTATTTTCAATAATATATCTATATCCTTGCTCTGTTAAAAAAAGCTGCCTTTTACTTGCAAATTCTTGTTCGCGACTATCCGCTGTAACTACAGAATAGAAATACGCCTTGTTATCTCCACCTTTAGGCCTTAATATCCTTCCCAGTCTTTGAGCTTCTTCCTGCCTTGAGCCAAAGGTACCAGATACTTGAACAGCCACATTAGCATCAGGTAAATCAATAGCATAATTTGCAACCTTTGAAACTACAAGAATTTTAACCTCTCCATTTTTAAATTTATGGTACAACTCTTCCCTATCCGCGTTCTTTGTTTTTCCCGTTATAAGCGGAAGATTAAGCTCCTTCGCTATTATGTTAAGCTGCTGCACATACTGACCAATTATAAGTATGCTATCATTTTTATGCACATTTATAAGATCCTTTAATACATCTATTTTACTATAGTTTTCTGAAGCTATCCTAAATTTCTTTGCACTTTCCCCTACAGCATATTCCATTTTAAGATTTTCTGGCATCGCCACTCTGATTTCTTTGCATTCAGCTGTTGCTATCCACCCTTGCTTTTCTAACACCTTCCAAGGCACATCATACTTTTTAGGTCCTATTAACGTAAATACATCATCTTCTTTTTTATCTTCCCGAACAAGAGTCGCAGTTAAGCCTAGTCTCCTAGTTGCTTGAATATCTGCTACTGCTCTAAAAATTGGCGCTGGCAATGTATGGACTTCGTCATATATAATAAAGCCCCATTTCTTATCATTAAACAATTTCATATGGGCGAACTCTGATACGGAACTTTTCCTATAGGTAAGTATTTGATAGGTAGTTATAGTTATAGGCTTTATTTCCTTTATTTCACCACTATATTCTCCTATATCTTCCTCTTTTATATTCATTTTATCAATTATTTCAGACTTCCATTGTCTTAGCGCTGTTATATTGGTAGTTAAAATTAAAGTTTCTGTATTAATTTTATCCATCGTGGCCATAGCTGTTATTGTTTTACCAGCACCACAAGGAAGGACAATTACTCCACTTCCACCCTTAGCCGTTCCATTAGCATAAAATATATCTGCTGCTTCTTTCTGATAATCTCTTATTGTAAGCGCGTCTCCATGTAGCGTCTTTTTTCTAAGTGTGGTGTCAAACTTTGCACCTTCAATGTACCCTGCTAAATCTTCTACTGGGTAACCAAGTTTAATTAAAAACTGCTTTATTGAACCTCTCATTAGAGAATTTATAATCACTTTGCGCTCATCTATTTTTTCTAATATATATTTATCCATAGATTTATAATTTAAAATTTCAGTCATTATGTACTTATCATCACATATTAATATTAGCCTATTATCTTCTTTTATTAACTTTATTTTTCCATATTTCTCTATATTATGTTCTATATCTTTTATTACATTCTGTGGCACTTCATATTTACTGTAGTTTTCTAAAATTTCCAATATTTTTTGTGAAGACATACCACTAGAAGCTGCATTCCATAAGGAAAGTGGTGAAATTTTATATGTATGTATATATTCTGGACTTTTTTCAAGTTCTGCAAATCTTGATACTTGATCTCTTACTTCCTCATATAAATCATTATTTACCTCTACTAATAAAGTTTTATCACTCTGAATTATTATTGGATTATTAGTGTTGTAACTCATAATTCCCCTCCTTAGGTGGCTAGTGCCCCTCACGTGGCAAGTGGCATCTTATTATATTATACTATTTTATTGAGAGAAATCAATTTTGCTTAAGTCCAAGCCTTTCATTCATATATTTCATAGTAAACACTATTAATATGATCATAGCTATTCCAAGTACCATATATGATTACCCATAGGAGAAAATTCACTAATTACTTTATGGAGTTTTCCTACTAGGATTTATAAAACATCGCTAAAAAAAAGTAACAAATATTTAACAAAAGTGTTGAATTGTATTTCTATATATGTTAATATTTAACATATATAGAAGATTCATTATAAACAACCTTCGATAAAGATTGATAAAAAAACAGCACCTTGCTGAACTTCTTGTAACCTCACATAAACAGTGTTATTTAATTCAACTCAATTCATAATCCAAAACACACCAGGTAAATCAGAATCCCTAATTATCCTACTTAATTTATTATAATTGTTTTGAGAATCAATTAAGGACTTGCTTTTAGTATGCATAGATTTTATTTGTGCAACTAAATTTGTATAACTATAGTTTCAAATATACGGCCATCCATATGTTCAAATAAAAATGAGAGGGAGTATGCCTATGGTAATATAGTACATTGGTCCTTACATCAATGATAGCATCGAAATCTAAATTAAAATTAAAAGGAGGATTATTAATTGAAAAAGACAGTTGCTTTTTTATTGGTATTTGTGTTTACATTTGGCATAACGGCTCAAGGAGCTACTTATCCTGGTGTGAAAAAGGATGATAGAATTGATAAAAAGAATAAGCAGGTAAGCATTTTGGATAAATTCACAAAAGCCTCGGGAAAATCAAAAAAAGAATTAAAAATCATCTGGAACGAAAAGAAGGGAATCCCTACATTTGTTACTGGTAATTTGTCAGAAAAGCCCGTTCAGAATGAAACTGATGCATTAAATTTCTTAAATGATAATAAGGCTCTATTTAATTTAGAGTATGGTAACTTTGAAATTGAAAGGGTTGATTCAGATAAATTAGGAACAAAACATTATAGATACAAATTATTTGTAGATGGTATACCTGTATATGGAACAGAATTAATAGTTCATACAGATAATAACGGCAATGTGTATTCAATTAATGGGCAAGCTGATCAAAGTATCCCAACTGATATATGGAATAACAAAATAAAGATTTCAGCTAGCAAAGCTATTAAAGTTGCAGAAGCTTATTTACACTTAGAATCAGATAAACTTGATTATCCGACTAATAACGTTGATTCTACAACTAACAAAGTTGTAAAAGATAATTTAGCCGTGAAGTCAAATAAGGTCATCTACAACTCTGAACCAGTATCAGTACCTTATTTATATAATTATAAAGGACAGTGGCAAGCAGTACAATTAGTTACTTTGCAATTTATGGGACCTAAGCCAGGCAACTGGAAAATATTCGTTAATGCAGAAACCGGTAATGTAATAGATTCCTTTAATGCTATTGATAATTCTGCTGCAACAGGAACCGGTGTGGGTGTAAATGGGCAGACAAGAAATTTAAACTTAGATTATACTAACAGCAAATATAGTTTAACTGATTTAACAAAGGGCGCAAGTATATACACTTATAGCATGGATAATAGCACTAATGATGAAAATCTTCCTGGAACACTTGCTACAGATACAGATAACAATTTTAACTCAGCTGTTCAGGGTGCTGCAGTAGATGCTCACTATAATATTGGTTTAGTTTATGATTTTTATAAAAATAACTTCAATAGAAATAGCTTTGATAATGCTGGTGCAACAATAAAATCTTCTGTACATTATGGATCAAATTACAATAATGCTTATTGGAATGGCATTCAAATGGTATATGGAGATGGTGATGGTAGTAGGTTTAAGGCTTTATCAGCAGCTCTTGATGTTGTAGGGCATGAATTTACTCATGCAGTAACTGAAAAGACAGCTAATTTAGAATATAGAAGCCAATCTGGCGCATTAAATGAATCTATGTCTGATGTATTTGGGTATTTAATTGAAGGAGATGTATCGGATTGGCAAATGGGCGAAGATTGCTTTACTCCAAATACACCTGGAGATGCACTAAGAGATTTAAAGACCCCTACATTATACGGCCAACCAGATAATATGAGTGCTTATGTTACTAAGCCTGAAACACAAGCTGGTGATTGGGGCGGAGTTCATACAAATAGTGGTATTACTAATAAAGCATTTTATCTTTTAGCTAGTACAATAAATGACAACTCCAAAACATCAAAAATCTATTACCGTGCATTATCAACATACTTAACTGCTACATCACAGTTTGACGATGCTAGAACCGCATTATTACAAGCAGCAACAGATTTATATGGAGCAAACGGCGCTGAATATACCGCAATTGCAAATGCTTTTACACAGGTTGGAATTGGTGGAACAGTTGTTGGCAATGACACATATGAACCAAATAATTCTACTGCTACTGCATACGGCCCAATAACAAGTGACACAGTTTACAATTCTTATATTTATTCATCAACAGATACTGATTATTACTATTTTAATACAACAGCACCAGGAGCAATAGCAGTTAGTTTAACTAACATACCAAAGGATTATGATGTTTATCTACTTGATTCAAGTGGAACAACTGTTGCTAAATCAGAAACTGGAGGCACCTCTAATGAGAGTATCGCATATTCATCACCCGCTGCTGGTAAATACTATGTTAAAGTAATTGGTTACAGTGGAGCTTACAGTACATCTGCCCCATATACTCTTAAGGCTAACTACCCAACTGGCACTAGTGCTAACCAATGGTACTATGAAACAAAGACAGTTGATTCACCTCACAACTATGCAAACAAGTATAACAATACCTACACCTATACAAAGGCCGGAGCGCAAAAGGTTTCTGTACATTTCTCAAGACTTGAAACCGAAGCTGGATATGACTTTGTAAATATCAAAGATAAAAACAATAATGTCATATCAAAATATGATGGAACAAAGAGTGGATTCTGGGCACAAGTTGATGGTGATACAATTAACGTTAATTTAGTAACTGATGCCAGTGTCACTGCCTATGGTTATACAATAGATCAAGTTGGATATTATTCAGATAAGCAATTATCCCTTGATAAACCAGCTAATATAATGAAGGAACTTTTAGAACCAATGAGTATTTCTAATAAATAAATAGATTTAAAGCCGCTATCTGAATTTATGATAGCGGCTTTTGTTATATATCTACAATAGGTTTACAAGAATTTACCTCGCCTCTTATTCTCTCTTCAAATGATAAATTCATGCTATGGTTACAATTACTTTAATACTTCATTTGCATGTTTAGTTATATCTTCTCCACCATTTTTATACCACTGCGCTACGAATTTATCAAAATCACTTATTGGACGTTTTCCTGTAATTATATCTGCTGAATATTCTTTATATAAATTATTTATAGAATCCCATTTAACAGAAAATTCTTCTGGAATTATAAAATTAATATCTTCAGTATAAAGCTTATTAACATCTTCTAATGACTTAGTTCCTGCAGCTCCGAGTAGTGGTTTTGCAAGTTCTTTTCCTAGCGAAATTTTTGAAGGCTCCCAAAATTTCGCATACCATTCTTGTGATTTTTCAGTTAACTGGATTTTATTATCTTTAATTACATAATGCTCACCTTCAAAACCTAAACGATCTATCATTTGACCTTTCTCACTAGCTAAAAAGTCTAGAATTTTAAAGGAAATATCTTTATTTTTAGATGTAGAAGAAATAGCTATACCTCTATTTTCTTTAGAAACATCTATAGGTAAATATCCTTGAGCTTTTCCCTTTGCTGGTGGTAAAACCGTAAGTCCTGTAGCGTTAGCCTTTTTGACTTTACCTTCATAAATATCTATAACTTTTCCTGCTGTTCCAGCTATTATAGCAGCTCCATTTTCATAAAAAGCTTTTTCTTTTGTGTCCCATTTTTTAGTTAAGAATTCTGGATCTAGTATTCCTTCTTTATAAAGTTTATTATAAAAAGTTAACTTTTCTTTTTCGCTTTTAGAAACTTTATTAAAAATATATTTACCATTTTTATCTTTAGTCCAAGTGGATTTATTTCCAAAAGCTTGGTCAAATATTTCATCAATCTCTAAAGTATTCCCAGCAGCTGTTAATGCATAGGCTGGTGATCCTTTCCCACCTAAATTAGAATCTTTTAATTGTTTTAAAAATGCATAATAATTATCTATAGTAGGATCTTCCATGAGCTTTTTAGATGTACTTAATTTATTAAACCAATCACTTCTCATTACTGGCACCTTTGATGCAAGAGGTTTAATCCATAATAAGTAAGGATAGTTCTCGAGTCTCTTTTTATTTTGTGGTTCTAAATTAGGTTTTATATACTTAGATTTTTTTATATATGGTGTTAAGTCCTCGAGTAATCCTTGCTGAGATATCTGTTGGTCTCCTCCTTGGAAGTATATAATATCAGGAATATCTTTACCAAGTAACTTTAAATTTAATTTTTCAGCGTAGTTACCTGAAGGCATTTCTTCAAGTTTGATCTGAACTTTTGTTCCCTCCTGCGCTAGGCCCTTTTCTATAAGTCCTATATATTTTTGAGCTATAGGATCTTTGGGACTTACATCTTTCATCACCATTCTCACCACTATTGGCTCAATCAAGTTATTTTTACCCACCTCATCATCGCTTTTTGGTTTGCATGATACTAAACTCAGCGTACTTATAATTACAAGCATCAAAGCTATTGACTTTTTCATAATATCACCCCTAAGATTATTTTTTAAAAATACTATTTATTAAAACAGCTACTCCTTAACTCCTCCTTCCATTGTTCCCTTGGTGTAATTTTTAAGTATAAATGGATATATTAAAAGTATAGGAACTATTGCAATCATTATAGTTCCTGCTTGTAATGCCTTATAACTTAGCTGAGATGCCTTATCAAAAGATAGTAGACTATTGGCCCCCAGCATTGATGTGGTATCACTTAACACCACAAACTGCCGAAGCACTAATTGTAATGGCCATTTAGCCGAATCATTTAAGTATATTGATGCTCTAAAATATTCATTCCAGTGAAAAACCCCATAAAACAAACCTATAGTTGCAATGGAAGACTTCGAAAGCGGAATTAGTATTTTAAATAGAACAGTTAAATGTCCTGCACCATCTACCCTTGCTGCATCAATAAGTGCTTCTGGCACCTCTTCAAAAAATCTCATAAGTATAATTAAATAATATACATTTAGTGCCTTATATAAAATTACTGAAGAGTAAGTATCTAAAAGTCCTATGCTTTTAATTAGTAGATATTCTGGAATTAATCCTGGTTCAAATACCATAACAATTATTAAAATTACCATAAAGAATTTTTTTCCCACAAGACCTGGCCTTGTAAGTGCATAAGCTGCCATTATTGTTAAAGCTAAATTTAACGCAGTGCCTATTACTGTTATAAATACTGAGTTAAAAAGACTTTTCATAATCTGAGGATTAGAAAATAAAACTCTATAATTATCAAAAGAAAATCCCTTAGGGATAATGGTAAGCCCTGTAACTTCTTTTACGCGAGCAGGGTCCGTTAATGACAGTGCTAGTAAATTCACAATTGGTACAAGCATAGTTAAAGTAACAATAAACAGTAATATATAAAAGATGAAGCGACCTAAATTTTCTTTATTTTTCATATCATTCACCCTACCATAACCCTTTCCCAGATATTTTTTTAGCTAAAAAGTGTGTGGTAAAGATCAACATAATTCCAATTACACCTTTAAATAAACTTGCAGCTGTAGCGAACGCATACTGACCATTTATTAATCCTATCCTATAAACATAGGTATCAAGTATATCAATTACACTTATAACCGAATCATTCATAAAATTAAAAACTTGATCAAAGCCTGCATTCATAAAAAATCCTAAATTCAAAATAAATACTGTAACTATTGTTGTTGTAAGTTCTGGTATTGTAATATGTATCATCTCATCAAACCTAGATGCACCATCTATTCTTGCAGATTCATATAATGCAGGACTTATCCTCATTATAGCAGCTAAATATATTATTGAATCCCATCCCGCACTTCTCCACATTTCTGAAAAAACCAGGACCCATCTTATATATCCTTTGCTTGTCATAAAATCAATAGAGGGTACATTAAATATGTTCAAGATATTATTTACTCCCCCATTTGTTTGCGATAATAACTTAATCCATATACCTGTAATTACTACCCATGAAAGAAAGTGTGGTAAATATACTACTGATTGTACATATTTTCTAAACTTTATCGATTTTACTTCACTTATAAGTAAAGAGAAAATTATTGGTATTGGAAAGAAAAATACTATTTTCATAGTACTTATTATTATAGTATTTTTAAGAACATGAAAAAAACTAGCAGAACTGAATAGTGTTTTAAAATGCTTTAAGCCTACAAAAACATTATCTCCTATGATTCTATAATCTTGAAATGCAAGGGACATACCCGCTAAAGGTATTAAATGAAATATTATAAAATATATAAGTGGTAGTAAAAGCATTAGATATAGTACTCTATCTTCTTTTATTTTTTTCCACTTTGCTTTAAATTTATGTTTATCCTTTATTTTCGCCTTCTCCAATTGATTCCTCCCCTACTCTTTACAATTCAACTTTACTTTGTCGTTAAGCCTCTAATTTAACATATCTATCCATATTTTATCATTGACCTCAATATATTACCAACCTTTTTTATAAACATCCCTTAATTTAACAAAAAACCTATAGAACATTTTATTGTCCCATAGGTTTGCATTTATGTACCTATTATTAAAGTTTAAAATCTGCTGGATTCACACCAAGGTTTGAGCACATTTCTCTAACCAAAGCAATTTCATCTTTGTCAAAAGTTCCATCTGCAGCGCCTATTGAGCAACATACTGCTATTAATGTTTTTGCTGCATCTGGTTTGCTTTTCATTTTAGTAATTGCCTTCATGGCTTCTGCCTTTCCAACATTATAATCAAATGCAAACATATCTGCATAATGATTAAATCTGGCTAATACATCATTTAATTTGAAAACCTTTAATGACTCATTAAGATTAATGTACCCTACCATCTTTTGTTTTTCGTCTGAGCTTATATCTCCATCAGCACTTGCAATAAGTGCACAACCTGCTGCTATCGCTTCCATAAAATCTTTGTTTGCAAATTGTTTAATTCCTGCTTGTGTTTTATCCTTCTGTTCTCTTAACCAATCACCAATTCCCATAATTAACACTCCTTAAACTTTTTTATATTAATAAATTTTACTCAATCTTTATTTTACAAGTGTCTTGAATATAATTCACCTACACTTGTTACATTCTACATTTATTATATTTTTCCTGTATATTTTTAAAAATTTAATAAATTATTTACAATTCAATCCTACTCAAGTTTATTCAATTTTTAAATTTTTAAAATAGTATTTCTTATCTTCTTCTGAAATTTGTCCTATTACTTTACAAGGATTACCCACAGCTATAGAATTAGGCGGAATATCTTTAGTTACAACACTACCAGAACCAATAACTACATTATCGCCAATTGTAATTCCTGGATTTACTATAACACCGCCACCTAACCAAACATTATTCCCTATATTAATTGGAAATGCATATTCAAGTCCTGCATTTCGTGGTTCAAAATGAATAGGGTGGCCTGCTGTAAAAAGGCTTACGTTTGGTGCAAACATAACATTATCACCAATTGTAACCTTAGCACAATCTAAAATAGTGCAATTGTAATTGCTATAAAAATTTTCTCCGATAGAAATATTATATCCATAATCACATCGAAATGGTGGTTCTATATAAAAATCATTACGAACCACACCTAGTAGTTTTTTTAAAATTTCCTTTTGCTTATTCCCTTCGCTTGGGCGTAGGCTGTTATAGTCAAATGTCATTTCTTTTGCAGCTTGGCGTTCAGATGATAATTCTTCTCCAAATGCTTTATATGCTTTTCCACCTATCATTTTTTCTTTTTCTGTCATAAACATTACCTCCATCTTATTCTATTTAAATTTTTCTTCACTCAGTAAATCAACATAATCTTTGGCTTCCTTTAACCCAAGTCCAGTAAGCATCCTATATTTTTTTATTGCTCTAATCTTTTTACCTTCTAAAATATTTTTTTAATTCACATTAATAAATAGTCCTATGATAGACTGGTTATATTGTACAAGTTAACATTAACTGTAACATTTATTATACCATTATACCTAGTCAATTTCACAAGAAAAAAGAAACAGCTAGAAATGGCTGTTTCTATAAATTTATATTATTTTCTTTATTATCAATAAATCCACCCTTAATAAGCATCTCCTTAGCTTCATTGTATCCTAATACATAATCATTAGATGAATACTCTTTTTTATTTAGAGATTTCAAATTTAATTTTTTATAATACTCTTTTAAACCCTCTATATTTATTTGAGGTAGAATAACAAAATAGTCCTTATCATAAATATATGCATTTTCAGCTTCATACTTTGATATTAATACTTCATGCACCTTTTCACCAGGTCTTTTACCTATAATTTTAACACTGCAGTGTTCATTTCCAAATTCATTTTGTATAATACTCGCAATATCCACTATTTTATAACCAGGCATTTTCATTACAAAGGTTTCCCCGCCTATACTACTCTTAATTGCTTTGAATATTAACTGTATTGCCTGCTTTAAAGTTAAGAAATACCTTGTCATTTCAGTATCCGTAATTGTAATTTCATTAAATCTCTTTACTTGGTCTATAAAATATGGCACAACACTTCCATTTGTTCCTAATACATTACCCGCTCGGATGCAAACAAATTTGGTGTTTTCGCTTATAGTACTGGCATGAATTATTAATTTTTCGCCAATAGCCTTTGTCATTCCATAAACGTTTATTGGCTCAACGGCCTTATCTGTAGAAACATCAATTACTTTGACAACGTTATTTTCAATTGCTGCATTAATAAGATTTTTGACACCAGTAATATTGGTTTTGATTGCCTCGTAGGGCTGCTCCTCACAAATAGGCACATGCTTTAAGGCAGCCAAATGGAAAATATACTGTACATCTTTTGTAGCTTGTTTTATTGAGTCATAATCCCTTATATCACCTATAATAAATTTCAACTTAGGATTATTAAATTTACGTTGCATATTGACTTGGTTTAATTCACTTCTAGAATATATAATTATTTGATTAGGGTTCATTTGTAAGAGTTGAGTTGTAAGCTCATTTCCCCAGGAACCTGTACCTCCTGTAATTAAAATAGATTTGCCTTCAAACATATGATGTCCCCCCATTAATATTATAAAAATGCAAAGCTTTGCTTTTTACATACTGTCTGATATTCCTATTATCACCTACTTACAAAAAATATTGCGAATATAACTTACTATTTTTTAGCATCCAATCCTTTAATTCACTAACCATTTCTGTATAAGCAGGCAATTCTACAAAAAAATCTTTTCTGATACTAATGAGAGATTTATCATTTTGAACTCCATCAAAACATTTAATTAGTATCCTTTTATCGAATACAGAATTAATAATTTTTAATAACTCATATTTACTAATTGAAACTTTTGAAGTTAGATTATATAATCCACTTAAGTCATTTTCTATCATAAAATCCAGACACTTGCCTAGCTCCAGTGTAGTAACTCCCGACCAGATAACCTTGGAATATCCGCTAGCTGTGGCCTTTTGTTTCATAAACCAATGGAATAATCCTGTGCCGTTCTGTTTTAGTTCCGGTCCTATTATTGAAGTGCGGACTGTTAGGTCTTTATTATTATTTACTTCACCCAGTATTTTAGTTTTCGCATACAGATCTATTCCATCTGGTACAGAAATTTCGTTGTAATTGCCTGTGTCACCCGAAAAAACACAATCTGTACTTAGATGAATAATCTTAATATTAGTATTTTTAAATCTCTCTTCTAAGTATCTTGGTAAATAAGAATTAATAAATATAGTATTAGAAGGGTCATCTTCAGCATTTTTATTAAGGATTCCAATAGAATTGATTATGATATCTGGATTAAGCTCTACAATAATTGTGTTTAATAAGTTTAAATCATGTATATCTAATACTATGGAATTTTCTTCTAATTTAATAGTGTGGCATATATCATACACTACATATTTTTCTGATAAGGTTTTAAAATAGTTGCTAATCATATGCCCGGCCATACCTGTTGCACCTAGCATTAAAATTTTTTTCACATGCCCTCACCCCTAATTTGATAATAAAAAATTTACAACTTTACTAGAAACATTATTGTCACTATACCCATCTGGATAGCCCCAGCATTTATTTGCCTTTGCCATAAGCCTTGAACACATAATAATCTTCTCGTAATTAACACCTGAAACCACATTACTTCCACATTCAACTGTTTCTGGTCTTTCAGTAGTATCTCTAATTGTAATTGTAGGAACTTGGAATATGCAGCACTCTTCTTGGACCGTGCCACTATCTGTTAGCACACAGGCCCCATTTTTTTCAAGCTTTACAAAATCAAAAAAACCAAATGGTTCACTATAAATTATATTTTTATTTGCATTTAGAAAGCCGAATTCATCTATTTTGCTTTTAGTTCTTGGGTGAACACTAAAGATTATTTTACGATTAAATTCTTTTTGCACCGAATCAATAGCCTTTAGTATTATTTCTAAACGTTCTTTCACATCCACATTTTCCGCTCTATGAATGGTGGCCAATATATATCTGCCTTTTTCTAAATTTAAGTCCCTTAAAATATTGCTTTTTTCAATATTTTCATCATAATATCTCAGTACCTCAAATATTGGGTTACCTGATACAAATATTTTGTTTTTTGCTATACCATCTTTTAAAAGATTTTCCCTACTTCCTGCAGTATAAGGCATTGCATAAGTTGAAATTGCATCTATTATTCTTCGATTTTTCTCCTCTGGAACCTTTAAGTCAAAACATCTATTACCTGCTTCCATATGAAATACAGGTATGCCCAGTCTCTCAGCTATAATTGCGGATAAACCACTATTTGTGTCCCCCAGTATTAGTATTTTATCTGGTTTTTCACTTAATATAATTTCTTCTATAAGTTGTAGTAATTTCCCCACTTGCATGCCAAAACTATCCGCAGGTACTTGCAAATAGTAATCAGGTTTTCTTATGTTAAGTTCCTGAAAGAATATATCGTTTAACAGTGAAGAATAGTTTTGACCTGTATGAACTAAAACGTGATCACAGTTCTTGTCTAATTTTTTTATAATTAATGATAGTCTTATTATTTCTGGTCTAGTCCCTAGAATCGTCATTACTTTCATAGCTAAATCACTCCTAAGTCTTTAACTTTTTCCATATACTTACCATATAGTTCTTTAAGTTTAATAAGTTCACTTGAAAAAGTTATTCCTTGCTCTAGGCCTTCATCAACATAATTCATTCCCTCTTTTGCAAATACAAAGCAATATTTCATTAATTCCTCCTTGGTGACATTGCCTTTTACATATTCAGGTATTGCATTCATATTTACATGATTTTCAATTTGATCATAATAAAATTGTGCTATTACATAATTTTTTAATTGGTCTCTATTTTCAAATTGATTCCATTGAATTTCTGAAGCATACACTTCTTCTTTAAAATTTTTAATTATATAATCAAAAATTGAAACGGCTGAGTCTATTCTTTTTTGTAGGTTATGTGATAGATTATTTGAATGAATTCTATAATTTATTACTGCACCATCAATTTTTCCATAATTCCAATTATATTTTATAAACTGTAGTGAATTTAATGTATCTGCGGAAAAATCGTTATCTCTGTATATTATCCAATTTATTTTATTATCTTTAAAAAAGCTCAATCTATATAAACAATTCATAGGAATTACACCAGAGGCAGACTTGAAAATATGCTCAACAACTTTATTTTGTGAGCAAACCTGGTATTTCCATTGGTTAATTTTTATATTATCCTGATTTACTATATTGAAGTTACTATATACATAGTCCTTACTAGGGTTTTTCTCTAAATAGTCTACAAATTTATAGATAGCATCTCTTTCAGGGAAATCATCACAAGCAATCCACTGAAAATATTTTCCTTTTGCATCACTAATAATTTCTTGAATTGCTTTTGATGCTCCACCTGAGTTCACACTATGATATATTGCATTTATATTTTTATATTTTTCCTCATAATCTTTGATTATTTCTTCAGAACCATCCGTTGAACAATCGTCAATAAGTAAAATTTCTATATTTTTATAAGTTTGATTTATAAAAGATTCTACACATTTTGATAGATATTGTTTACCATTATAATTTGTAATTCCTATAGTAACTAATGGTTGTTCAATCATGGCAGTTTTTTTAGTTTGGAGTAGATTTGTAAATACTGACTTTAGTTTTTCTATTTGGTGATGAAGTTCAAAACCATTCAAAACAAATGAGCAATATTCTTTTGAATTATATTCATTGTCAGTTATCATATGGGCAGCTTCATTTATTGTGTTCCAAACTAAAGACTTAGGATATATGTTTCTTGCACCAACAAAATTATGAATTATAGGTTTTATTCCTTTTACCATAGCTTGCATAACACTCGTGTTTTGAGATTCTAAGATACTTGTACATAGTATATAATTTTTATCTTCTAGCCATTTATCCAGGTTATTCTGCCAGCCCTCATAAATTATATTATCTTCTAATCCAAATTCTTTTATCATTTGATTAAAATACAAAACATCTCTTTGATCTTGAAACTTACCAGCAATAAATAATTTATATTGGTTATTTCTATCATAAATGCTTTTAAAAGCATGTACTAATAACATGGGCCCCTTTTTATAATTTATATAACCTACATAAGCAATATTAAATCCAGGTCTTCTCTCAGTAAATGTCCATTTTTCCTCATCAATACCGTTAGAAATAACTATTGCCTTTTCTTCATCTATGCTAAAATTTTCAATAACAAAATTTTTAATATGTTCTGCCACAAATATAATTTTATCCACGTCTTCCCAAGCAACATTAGCTGGATAATCTGTAAAAGCCTCATAACTGTGTATTCTACATATAATTTTCTTTTCTTTAGCAATATTAAGTTTACTTCCATAGGATATTAGTTCATCACACCACTCAAACCAGCATATATCAGCCCATTTCATTTCCTCATCAATTTGTTTGAAATCTGTTACAATTATCTTTTTAGTTTCATATTCACTTGATAATCCCATAATAATATCTTCCAAAAAGCTATCTAATCCCTGTTTTACAAAAAAAACAATGTTTTTTTTATCAGTTTTCTTAGAATTAAATTTTATATTACTGATGTTTTCCACTAAATTATACCTCCCTTCACTGTTTGCACTGGGTAACTTAAAAGTATTAATCCCCATTAACAGCTACCCATTAAAATCCATTTAGTACTTTGTTCTGAGGCACTATACAGTTTTAAATAACTAACTTACTAAAAAAATACTCTATGCTTTATAAGAACCATAAAAGTTCGTAGTTTCAACATCACCGGTGGTTTCCTTTGGGATAATAGCCATATTATAGATTTTATCTATATAAAGAGGGATACCGCTTAATAAGTTATTATATTGATCAACAACATAATAATTATCCGTATGACCACTGCTGGCTCTTTCTACACCAATATTTACTACGGCATTATATAGCGAATCTTCTGCTACTGTTCCTATAACTCTGACTTTTGTTATAGTAGCTTCTCCGCACTCACATCTCATAACCACTTTTATATGAAAATAACAGTATTCTTGCACATCTGGGTTCTTCATTATCTAAAAATACCTCCATTGTTCCTAAACTTAGATCATGGAGCCAATTATGGCTCCATGATATTTAAAATAGATAATATTAAACGTTAGGGGTGTATGACCAAGCTTGAGTTGCAGACAAAATAGTATCCGATCCTAAAATTTTTGGTACAATTGACAAAGTATAAGAAGTATTAACTACTTGAGCTGTAGCCCCGGCTGTATTATTATAGGTTATTGTTCTGTAAAATGAACGGTTTCTAGATGCAGTAGAAGCGTTAGTAACGTTAAGGCTAATTGTCAAATATCCAAGACTATATGCCGCAACTGTTCCTGTAACAGCAACCACACGCGGTGAACTAGTTTTTGGAGTATCAAAGTTGAGTGTTAAAGCCATAAAAAATCCATCTCCACAAATTTATTTTTAAGGATTTTCATCCTGTTATAATATATGAACTTGTATATAGAATGTACCTAATAGTTTTTTTAAAGTGATTTCAAATATCTCAAGATTTCGAAAATGAATTAAGAACTGTTAATTAAATTCTACATAATATATATGGAAGTATTTGATTGTTTTTAATTGGAGGATAATAAATGAAAAATGAAGTAAGTTTGTGTATGATTGTTAAGAACGAAGAAACCTACTTGCCTAGATGCCTAAGCAGCATCAAGGATATTGTTGATGAAATTATTATAGTTGACACAGGTTCCACAGACAGAACTATAGATATCGCTAAAAGCTTTGGAGCTAATGTTCACTATTTTAAGTGGAATAATAACTTTAGTGATGCTAGAAATGAATCATTAAAATATGCTACTAAAGATTGGATATTGATTTTGGACGGAGATGATGAATTATATCCAGGCGATCAAGAAAATTTAAGAGATTTATTAACTAGGCAGTTAGATGAAAATGCAATTTATTATTTTGAAACCTTAAACTATTATGGAAGTACCATTGATGATAATTCAATTACTATAAATCTAAATCCAAGGCTATATAAAAATAACCAGGGAACTCACTATGATGGAGAAATTCATAATCAGTTAATATTTTCAGAAAATAAATATAATGCAATTTACATGCTAGTAAAAATTCACCATTTTGGGTATATGAATAAAAGCATAGATTCTAAGGATAAGAGAACTAGAAATATAACACTGTTAAAGCAGCAAATAAAAAAAGATCCAGATAATTATTTTGCACACTTCAATCTAGGCACTGAATACGCAGCTCTGGATGACGTAAAAACAGCTTTGGAACATTATTATAAATCCTATGAAAACTTTGAACCTCACAATGGATATAGTTTTTTACTTATATTCAGGATAGTCTTTTTAAATTATAATATAAAAGATTACGATACAGCGTTTAAATTTATAAATATTGGTCTTGAGAACTATCCTAAGTTTACTGACTTATATTTTTTAAAAGCTCTTATTTTAAAAGATATGAATATGCCTACACTTCAGATAAAGTCCCTGGAGAAATGCATTGAGCTCGGAGAAGCACCTTCTGAATTAAAGTGTTTATATGGAGTAGGAAGTTTCAAAGCATATTATGAGTTAGGTAATGCATATTTGAAACTTAAGGATTATGATGCTGCATACAATTATTATATTGAAGCAATGAAATCAAATCCTGATTTCATTAATCCACTATATTCTATTGGTCATATATTAAAGAATAAAAATACGCCTTTCGATGATTTCAAAAAAATAATAGAAGAGTTCTTTTCTGATTATCCCAAAGCTAATATCATTATTGCAAATTTATTTTACACCGAAGGCTTTTATAAAACAGCATTGGAGTACGTAGAAAAATGTGAACTTGCTGGAATTATTCCAGAAGACCTAATGTTGCTTAAAGCTAATTGTCTTGTAATGTCTGGCGACTTTAATGAATGCATTAAAATGAATAGTATAGCTGAAAGTAGTTCTAGTTATTTATATTTTTCCATGTACAAGGTTATAAGTAGCATATTAACTAATAATTATGATAATGCACTAGCTTTATTAAGTAATTTTAAAGAAGATGATTTATCTAAGTATAATAAAAAGCAATATAAAGTTTACTCACAACTCTTAAACTTATTTACAAAAGAGCCCACTTCTGTTTTATCTGAAGAAGAAAATGACCAGGAATACCTTGATATTATTTTAGAAATCTGTGAAATTTTGCTCATAAATAATAAGTTTAATGAACTTGAAATAGCCGTAAACTTACTAAATTTAATAAATAATAAATTTGTACTACTTAATCTTGGAAAACTATATTATAGCTATGGATATATTGAACTTGCTAAAAAAGAAATAATGAGATCAATAAAAGAATTTGAAGTTTATGATGGAGAAGGTTTGGAGATATTACTGTGCTAAGCAAATACTTTGTGTAATCATGTCATCTATACATTAAAAAAATAATAGGTAATATAAAATAAAGAATAGCTTAGGTTGAGTAAAAGAAGGATTGCCTCTTTAAATGATTAAAAAGTCATTTGAAGAGGCAACTCCTTTTGTTCCAGTACTGGATATAAAATCAGATCCAGTACTATAATTCAAGTCTAGTGTCTGTACAACATAGATTCTAAATATCTATTACCTAATTTTTTTCCACAGAATTTACGAATATTAGAAAATTGTTCATCATAGGTGTAATTTAAAAATTTATTGTAATCATCAATTAATTCTATAGTTTTTTCATTCTTTTCATAGTCGTCCATTCTATTCCAAATACCCTGACTATGCTTTCTGTATATGGTCATTGCTTTTTTGATGTGTCCTATTTCTCCAAACAATGAATATATAATATTTAACATCCAATCGCCTACAAACATTTCATAAAATCCATTAGGAAGTTGATCTAAATATTTGCTATAATAAAAACAGCAGGATATATTTCCTATAAAATTTATACTTGTTATATCTAGTGTACTGAAAATATCGCCTTTGATTTGTTGCTGTATATTATAAAAGTGATACTTATCTTCATTTTTAACTGTTATATCATCGAATGACATAGAGCATTCAGGATGGCTTTCCATAAATTCTATATGACTTTGTAATTTGTTCTCATCATCCCAGTAATCATCACCATCAATTAACGCAGTATACTTGCTTTTGCTACAAGCTTCTAATAATCGCTTTAAATTTTTTACCATGCCTAAATTTACTTCGCTTCTCAAATATTCAAAAGTTACGTTTTTGCCAACTGGTACATATTTAATATAGGCTTCTATAATCGCTGCGGTTCCATCGGTGGATTTATCTTCACAAATAACAATGTTTAAATTGAAATCACCTTTTTGTATTATTATTGAATTAAGGCAATCAACTATATATTTTTCGTGGTTATATGCTATTACCCCTACATTGACGGTAGTTTTTTTTTCTACTGTTTTATTCTCTATTTCAATCAACCTAGAATACAGATTGTTCATTTTTTTTGATATAACAACTGCACTGTCTAAATTTTTCTGGTTTTTCTGATTTTTCATCAGAATACCGAAGTTATTTGTTTCAAGTAATATTATATAATCATTTTTATATTGATCATAGCAACGTTTTACATAATCCACGTTTAGGCTATCAAATACAATTATTCCACCCTCTCTTATTAGTGGTGTATAATTATTAATATCAGCCTGTACACTTTCATAATCATGGTAACCATTAATATGAAGCATATCTATTTTAATAGCTTTGAAATATGAAGCGGCTTCTATAGAGGTTTTTCTTATAATTTCAACAACTTTAGAAAGTTGAAATACTTCTGTATTTATTAATACCTGATTATACATTTCATCAACAAGGAGATAAGGATCGATTCCATAAGCTTTTCCTTCATTATCTTTAAATGCCTGAGCAACAGAAAATAGGCTCCTACCTTTATACACACCAATCTCCACATAATTTTTCAACTTAAAGAAGGATGCTAAATATGCCATAATATAACATTTAGATAATGGGTCACCCCCTCCAAAATCATTCAAAAAAGAACTGCTTTGAATATCTTTAAGTCTGTTAAACAGACTGTATTCCAATTTCATTTTCTTTCACTCCTATTTTGTAATATTTCCTTATTCCTACTTGTTTATATTTACTGTCGCATTATAATATGTTGATTTAATTAAAAATTCTACTAGTTTTGTTAATTTATATATGGCACAAAGCTTGTACTCTTTGAATATCTTAAATTGATAACTTTAATAATATGGAACATGGTGGATTTAGGTAAATCCACTCTAGTATGTTGCATTTTTTACTTTGTAGATAATTCTATTTTTTGCAGCTGTAAACAATTCCTTCAAAGTGAAATATTATACTTATAAATATTTCTCGCATTCTAAATAATAACGACATTAATAGTAAGAAATGATAAGTATATCAAAGTAATTAATTATTAGAAGTTAATATATGAATAAGTTATAAGGCAATACCTAAGATTTATAAGGAGGCAAAAATGAAAGGTATTATTTTAGCTGGTGGTTCCGGAACAAGACTATACCCAGTAACAAAAGCAATATCAAAACAAATACTCCCAGTATACGATAAGCCTATGATATATTATCCATTATCCGTATTAATGCTTGCATGTATAAAAGAAATATTAATTATTTCAACACTTAGGGATATAGTTACTTTTCAAGAATTACTAGGTGATGGAAGTGGTATAGGGCTAAATATACAGTATGCTGTTCAAGAATATCCTAGAGGACTTGCAGATGCATTTATTATTGGAAAAGAATTTATAGGTAAAGACAAAGTAGCATTAGTACTCGGAGATAACGTTTTCTATGGTTGTGGTTTTACAGAGAGACTAAAAAGAGCAACAGCTAGAGAAGAAGGGGCTACTATTTTTGGTTACCAAGTAAGCAATCCAACTGAATTTGGTATTGTTGAATTTGATGAAAATAACAATGTAGTATCAATTGAAGAAAAACCTAAAAAACCAAAATCAAATTATGCTGTTCCAGGGTTGTATTTCTATGATAATAACGTAGTTGATATCGCTAAAAATATTAAGCCTTCTGCTAGAGGTGAGATAGAAATAACAGAAATAAATAATGAATATTTAAGGCGTGGTAATTTAAAAGTAGAGCTTTTGGGAAGAGGATTTGCATGGCTTGATACGGGAACTCACAGAAGTCTATTAGATGCAGCCACTTTTGTAGAATCTATCCAAACAAGACAAGGTTTATATGTAGCTTGTATAGAAGCAATAGCTTTTAGAAATGGCTTTATAAATAGAGAGCAACTTTTAAAATTAGCAGAACCTTTAATGAAAACAGACTATGGTAGATATTTATTGCAAATTGCTGATGAATTTTTAATATCTGAGGGGGAAGTGGGGCTGGATTTATAGGTTGAAACTTTGTTCATCACATCTTAAATAAATATTCAGAGATAAAAATTATAAATTCAAATAAATTAACTTATGCATTTAAAAAAGTTAAAACCAGAAATTTATGAACAACGCTCTAAATTTTCTGGTTTCCTTTATTTATTCTTGCTCAATTAGTTTCAAGATTCTTTTAAGACTGTCGCTATAGTTTGTACATCCAGTAGCCATAACATAAGCAAAATCTATATTTGTGCATATAATAATATAGATTAATCCACAAAATAAAACAGTATAGGAGAGGAAAAAATGATTAATGTAACGAAAACTTACCTTCCTGAAATAAAGAAATATGAAGCATATTTAGAAAAAATATTTAAACATGGCTTTATTACCAATAATGGTCCATTAGTTAAAGAACTGCAAAATAGATTGGAAAAATATTTAGGAATAAAGCATATACTCTTGGTTGCAAATGGAACAATAGCCCTTCAGATTGCCTATAAGCTTTTAGATATAAAAGGTGAAGCGATTACGACACCCTTTTCTTTTGTAGCAACTACTAGTAGTCAAGTATGGGAAGGAATCAATCCAGTTTTTGTAGATATAAATAAAGACACCTTTAATATAGATTATAAAAAAATCGAAGAGAAAATTTCAAAAACTACTTCAGCTATAATTCCTGTCCATGTATTTGGAAATGCCTGTGATGTAGAAAAAATAGATGAAATATCAAAACAATTTAATTTAAAAGTAATTTACGATGCTGCTCATGCTTTTGGAGTTAAATACAAAGGAAATAGTGTACTCAATTATGGAGATATATCTACCCTTAGTTTTCATGCCACTAAAATTTTCCATACCATAGAAGGTGGTGCACTTGTAATAAACGATGATGAAATTTATGACAAGGCCATAAGAGTAATTAATTTTGGAATAGGTGACTCAGAGCATATAACTGAGGTTGGTATTAACGGAAAGATGAATGAATTTCAAGCAGCAATGGGATTATGTGTATTGGATGACATTGACAAAATATTTGAAAACAGAAAAAAAGTATATGAAAACTATATGAACTATTTAAGTGAAAATGTGATTAGACAAGATCAAAATATAAATAGCAGCCTAAATTATTGCTATTTTCCGGTACTATTTAAAGATGAGGATACCTCATTAAAAATAAAAGAAGTCCTTGCAAGTAAAAATATTTATGCAAGAAGATATTTTTATCCATCTCTCAACGATTTACCCTATATAAAAGACAAAACTCATAAGGCCCCCAATTCAGAGTTTGTTTCAAGCAGAATCCTTTGCTTGCCTTTATATGATTCACTAGAACTTACAGCACAAAAAAATATTATAGACATTATAAATAAAATAGCTTAAATAACAAAAAAATACTGGCAATATTTTTAGGAGATGTTTGTTTTGAATATTATTGTTATTGGTTCTTCTGGACATGCAAAAGTTGTAATTGATAGTATTGAAAAAGAAAATAAATATGAAATAATTGGATTGCTCGACAGATTTAAAGAAGTCGGTTCTAGCTCCTTCGGATACAAAATAATTGGAAAAGAAGAGAATTTACACAATTTAATAAAAATATATAAAATAGAGGGTGGCATTATTGCGATTGGAGATAATTTTATTAGACATACTGTTTATGAAAAAATTTCACAAAATATCCCTCAGTTTAACTTTATTAAAGTAATTCATCCTTCTGCACAAATAGCCAGAAATGCACTAATCGGAAAAGGCACAGTGATAATGGCCAATACTACTATAAGTAGTGATGCAACAGTAGGCGATTTTTGTATAATAAATAATAATTCATCCTTAGATCATGATAGTAAAATGCTAGATTATTCAAGTTTAGCACCAGGTTCTTCTATTGGTGGAAATGTAAAAATAGGTTTGTTTACGGCTGTTTCCTTAGGTGCAAAAGTAATTCACGGAATAACAATTGGAGAGCATACCATAATAGGAACTGGATCCACTGTAATAAAAAATATTCCAAAGTGTGTTGTAGCATATGGTACTCCAGCGAAAGTAATTAGAGGTAGAATTGCAGGGGAAAAATATTTATAAAATAAAAAATAGCTTATATCGAGTAAAAGAAGGGTATATCAAAATTATTTTGATACACCCTTTTTGTGCAGGTGCCACTAATAACCATTGTTCAGTCTCTTCATAAGGAGATTTATTCTCCTCTTTGAAAATCTTCCCATTAAGTCAATCACCATATATACTAATTATCTATATATATTTTTAAAGTTCAGTATATTATATTAACCTACTACCTACTTTTGTTACATAAATAAAAAGATTACTGCATTAAATTAATATAGTAATCTTTAATAAACATTTAAAAATTATTTGTATATGCATACTATATCTAGTCACATTACTATCTATTATTAAATAATCGTTTTAAAAGGGATTCCTTGATTTTTGAGTCTGTTATTATTAATTTTGAGTTTAGGTATTCCAATTGATTTCTTAAAGTATCAACTTCTTCATTAAAATATAAAATCTTACTTTCCTTTTCCATATTGACCTTCTCTTGCTCAAAAGTTTTCTCTTGCAACTTTGTAATTTGTTTTTGTTTTTCGTCAAACTGCTCTCTAAAAACTAATATCTCTCTTCCTTGATCAACGCTAGCATTTTCTAATTCATTGATTTTCCTTTCTTTGCTTATTAAACTCTCTTGAAGATAATTTATGTTTCCATTCAATAACTTCTTATCCTCTTGAAATTTTACATATTGTGTATTTATATCTTTCAATTTTTTTTCGTAAATTTCATTTCTAATAGCATGTTCTTGTATAGTATTTTTAAGTAAAGCAATTAATTCTTCTTTCTGTTTTAGTTGTTTTTCATATAAAAGCATTTTATTATAAGCAACATTTAAGTAAGATTTAGCTTCCAATAAGCATTGGTCACATTCTTTATAAGATTTATTCTTATTCGTAATACTACTTTCTAAAGGGTTATATTCATTTGGAATTATTAAAACTTCTACTTCATCATCATCCATTACATACATTTCGTTAATAATTAAATTCCTTATAGTTCTAGTTAAATTAGACATATATATTGATTTAATAACATCCAATGAAGCTAATAATTGAATAGCTGAAGGTGAACTAAAAGTCTTTCCTATATCCTTTGTTAAACAATTATAAATTTCATTATTATTTATCCATGAGCAATATAAATGACCTTCTATGGCAAAGAAAGAGCAGGATTTTATGTCCATACCCTCAAATAATATCTTATGTCTCTCTTTTATAGTTTCACTCTGTGAATAAATTAACAAATTCTTATTTTTTTCCTTTTTTATATATAATGAATGTATCTCGTCATTAATTGCTAAAAAAGAATAATCTATAAATGGCTCTCTACTTTCTTCTATTATATAAAAATCCGACCAGCTTTCAAATTCAGGGTTTAAAATTTTATATCCAAGTTTATAGTTTTTTTGTGATTTTTGATACATAATTAATAGCTTATTGTTGTCATCTGCAAAAATACTAAAAGAATAGTTGTATTTATCGTAGCTTTTATCTATTATTCTAGGGGATGCTAGATTAAAATTTTCATCAACTACTTGATGAAATAATGTTCTAATTTTTGTTTCTTTATTCAGTACATTATAAAATAAATAAATTTCATTTTTATTCAATATAGCCTTAAAAGATATGTCATATATTTCAGTCGTCTTTTTTAGAATAACTATATCCTCACTCCATTTATCTTTATTTAAAATTCGGAGCTTTATATTTCCCTTTAAATCTTCATATAAAAAATATATATCATCATTAGGAAGTAATAACACAGAAAAATTTCCACTACTATCCTTTTCTAACGCTTTATAATTGGATTCGTTATCTTCTTTTAGTATTCTATATAAAATCCCCCTATTTTTATCATATGTAAAATTCCAAGTAGTATAGTCTGATTGCTTTATAACATAAAAAGTTTTTTCAGGCAAAAACATTACTTTATCCCTTCTTTTAAATTATTCTTTATATAAAATATGCTAAGCATATTGCTAATTATAACTTTAATTTTTTTCCTCAATTAGCACACATTTTATAATAATTCATATTATGTTAGTATGGAAATATAAATCTATACTACTTATATTCATTTTATAGGGGAGGTACGTATTGTGAAACAATTTAGTACAAAAAAAGAAATTAAGGACATAATGCTAGAAATGGAAAGTCTATCAGAAAAACAGATAGCAACTACATTGACTGAAGAAACCCTTAAAGAACTTATGGGATCAAATGGATTCAAATCTAAAGCTGGATTAAGAATTGATCCTACATGTTCTCCTGACTGTGGAGACTGCATCACCACAATAGATTTTTGCTGTAAAACAACCATTGGAACAGGTTACTCTGTAATAATTGATGATACCCTTACTACTATACAATATAACAGTAACTTGTTCTGCTTTACTGACCCTTGTCCTTGTCCTATTACCGTTACACCTGGAGCAGGCTGTCCTACATTTTGCTTAACATTATATCCTACAAGGGTAATTGGTTGTATTGATTTTAAAACCTTTACTGGTAATGCTGTAGGTGAAAATTGTGCTGGTGGCCTTTGTGGAACTACTCTTAGTGGGGCTATATGCTGTGAAGGATCACAAAGTATAAATACTATTGTAAGTTATCAACAATGTCCACCAACATTAAGTGAAGCTCAACCTAAACCTATCCCTGCTAGTAGTCTTATTGTTACTGTAACTGCTTCTGCTGAAAAATGTGAAGATTGTACTCCTGCAACTGGTTCTCCATGTGAAGATACTGTTGTAAAATTCACTGGTTCCTTTATACTACCAGATGTATGTCCTACACCTTCTTGCCTTAACACACCATGTCCACAACCAATTTGTCCAACACTATGTCCTCCAACACCAACTTGTACACCAAGCTGTGGCTAATTAAAATCTATAAATAAGGATATCCTCACAAGTGTGAGGATATCCTTATTTAAGTAACAAAATTAAAACAAAACATTAAATTTTTTAAAAAAATAGTCATCACCATATACACGTTCTTTCATGTATTTATTTCTCTGATTTACGATTAAACCTGAAGTTCTATCTATCTCACTTGCTGCAGTAAAAAAATAATAATCTGCTTTTACTATATCCATAACCTTCTTAAGTCTCTCTATTCCAAAATGTGAGCAAGCAAGACATATAGTATTATAAGTAACATTCGCCGCTTTTACTTTATATGGAAAATTATTTCTAAAGAGATGTGGAATTATTACATCAGGATTAATAACTATTCTATATCCATAAAGCCATGCTTTAAGGCATATCTCTTCATCCTCCTTACCCCACACTTGAAAAAGATGATCAAACCCACCTATTCTATCAAACGCATCCCTTGTTATTCCTAGAGCTGCACCACCCGCAAGTGGGATCTCATCTCCCTCTTTCGGTTTCTTTGAAAACCAAGTAATTTTCAATTCATTATTCCATGTCTGGCCGTAACCTGCCGATGAGATATTTGAAATATCTGAAATACATGGGGCGACTAATGAAGCATTAGCCTTTTCTAAAGTATTAATTAAATCATCTGCCCACATATCAGGTACTTTTACATGGGCATCAAAGAAAAATAAATATTTTCCCTTAGCAGCTTTTGCCCCCATATTTCTTGCTGCTGCTGCACCTATATTATTAGCCTTAATTAGAATAATATCTCTATATTTGTCTTCGCTTATATAAGATTTCAAAAACTCCGTACTTCCATCTGTTGAAGCATCATCTACTACTATAACTTCACACTTAAGATGATTTTTAGACCCCAGTATTGAATCTATTGTCCATTTTATATTATTCACCTCATTTTTACAGGGAATAATTATTGAAACATCTACCTTGCTTACACCTTCAATTTCATATAATTCATTTATACTTTCTATGAAAAACCAACCCCTCTGATAATTGATACACCTAATATTCATTATATTTGTTAATTGAAATAATGTACCTATTTTTTATTTTTATAAATAGTTACAATAAATAGTTATCAATAATTGTATATACGAATAATGTATACTAAGCCGCTAATTTTCTCTTAATATTTAATTGTGGAGGTTAATTATGATTGAAGGGTTCAATAGAGAAAAGATATTAATTACGAAGTTTAGAGAAACATTAAAACAAGATTCTAAGCCTGGTGTATCTATAATTGCTTGTACTAATAAACCTAATTATATTGATAATATTTTTATAAATTATGCTAGGTCTAATTATCCTATAAAAGAGTTACTATTAATTATAAATAATAATAAAATTAGTTTAAATGATTGTATGCTTAAAACTACAAACTTTAATAATGTTAAAATATTTCAATTAGATGAAACTTGCACCCTTGGTGAATGTTTAAACCTTGGAGTCGATAAATCAAAATATGATTATATTTCTAAAATGGATGATGATGATTATTATGGCTCAAACTATTTAGAGGATAATATGAATGTATTTAAATATACTGATGCCAAAATATCAGGCAAATTAACTTACTTTGTTTATTTTGAGGATAAGACTACTTTAGGTATTATGTGCAAAGATCAGGAGTACAAATATGTATTCGCGGTAGCCGGTGGTACTATTACAGCTAAAAAGGAAGTTTTTAATAAGGTGAAATTTCGAAATATAACTTTTGGAGAAGACAAACAATTCCTTGAAGATTGTCATGAATTAGGATTTAAAATTTTTTCTAGTGATAAATACAACTATGTCCTAATGAGGCATAAAAATTTAGAGGAACATACTTGGAAAATACACTCTGAAGATTTTATTAAACATGTTAAAATAATTTCAGAAATACCTGATTTTACATCTATTATATCAGTATAAAGAAAAGCGATAATCTGAATTGTTTTATAACTTAAAATTAACACAAACTTAAAGGGACATTTCTAAACCCTTTAAGTTTGTAAAATCTACGAAATTAGTACATAACTAACTCTATTGCTCTCATTTACTATTTTGTAGAAACCTTTAACACTTAATTTATTACTTTTTATTTCCTGTGCTACGATATTGGTATCACTTTCGTCAAATCTAATAGCTTTAGTACATCCTATTGAAATATCGCTTGGGGCTGATACTAATTCAACTTTACAACCCTTACGGAGCAAGTTTTTATATAATAATGTTGAATGGCTATTAGAAACTAAAACTACAAGGTATTTAAATTTCATGAGCTTCAACTCCTATTTACTATACTGAAAAAAGATTTCATTTATTTCAATAAATATTAAAATAATTCATTTTATGAATGATTTATCCTACTATCATTATATTCATATATAGCTAAAAGGTTTTTATATTATTTACAAAAATCTACTCTATTAAACGTGAAAGTTTATATTTAAACTTTCTCTTAAATAAAAAAAGCCTCTTTTAAAGAGACCTTTTTTCATGTATATCTTTTAAAGCTTTGATAAGTTTTTCAATATCTTCTAAATTATTATAATACCCTGGACTTATTCTAACTGTGCCTCTGCGATTTGTACCAATTATTTCATGTATTAAAGGTGCACAGTGAAACCCTGTTCTCACCGCTATTCCTTTTTCATTTAGAAACTCTCCCACTTCAGAACAATCTGTATCGTCTAGATTTAATGAAACTACCGATCCTCTATTTTTATAATCAGTTCCGCCATAAATTTTAACGTAAGATAATTGACTTAATTCTTTTACCAAATATTCTACTAACATAATTTCATGTTTTCTTATATTCTCTATTCCTATTTTTTTAATAAACCTAATACCCTCGCATAATCCCGCTATTCCTGGTGTATTTAGAGTTCCACTTTCGAATCTATCAGGTAAAAAATCAGGTTGCTTCATAGAAAAAGACTCACTTCCAGTTCCCCCTTGTTTAAATGAATCTAGTTCTAATCCTTCTCCTATATATAAGCCTCCTGTTCCTTGGGGACCATATAATCCTTTATGACCTGGAAACGCTAATAAGTCAATATTGTCTCGTACTACATCTATTGGTATAACTCCCGCACTCTGTGATGCGTCAATCATAAAGATTATTCCTGACTCTTTAGCAATCTCTCCTATCGCCCTTATATCTTGAATAGTTCCTAATACATTGGAAGTATGATTTATTATTATTAATTTAGTATTTCTACGTATTTTCTTTTTTAAATTATTAATATTCAAATATCCATTTTCATCTACACTAAGGAGCGTAAATGTTATACCTTTTTCACTTAGATAATTTAAAGGTCTAAGAACTGAGTTGTGTTCAATTACTGTGCTAATAACATGATCTCCTGACTTTAATATGCCTTTTATCCCAATATTCAGCGCTTCAGTAGCATTACATGTAAAAATAATATTAAACATATTAGGAATATTAAAAATTTCACTGAGCTCTTCTCTCGTATCCATAATTTTAGATGAGGCCTCAACTGCCATATCATGAGAACTTCTACCAGGATTTGCAGCATAATTTTCCATGCACCTTAATACTTCGGAATAGACCTCCACTGGTTTTGGAAAACTAGTGGCAGCATTATCAAGATATATCATAAAATCCTCCTATTTTGCATATAGCGATTTATTCTTTATATAATATAAATATTTTAATATCTCGAATAATATGCTGAATAATTACAAAAACATACTTGAATTTTCTATTTAACAGAAATAAGGTAACCTCCGATTTTTTATTGCATATAATATATATTAGGAATAATAATTGTTCCATAAGTATGTTGAAAAATCAATTTAACTAGGAGGCAACTTTAAATGAATGTCTATATTTTTGGACTTGGACATATAGGATTACCTTTATGCGGATCTATAGCTTTATGCGGAAAAAAAGTCTACGGAATTGATATAAATCCCAATACCATAAAGAATATAGAGACTGGGAATATTAATATATATGAATACTATAATGATAAACATATTTCCGTAATTATAAAAGAGCTCATAGATCAAACGCAGTTAACAGTAAGCACAAAATTCACAAGAATAGACAATGAACCATCTATCTTTACTATTACTGTGGGAATTGGAACAAAAGAAGACAACTCCCAAGAACTCGCCCCCATACAAGCCGTATTAGATGAACTGTTACCTAAGCTTGTACCGAAAGATTTATTACTTTTTAGAACCACAATGATTCCTGGTACCTGCGAGAACTTCATACTACCTCAATTAAAAGCTCTTAATATACCAATTTACTTGGCATACTGTCCTGAAACAATTGCAGAAACTCATGCTTTTGACGAATTTGAGAATAATCCTAAAGTTTTAGCTGGAATTGATGAAGAAAGTTATAAAGCAGCCGAAGAATTTCTAAAATCACTGTCAAATGCACCTATTTACAAAGCTTCTAATATAAGAACTGCAGAGATGGTAAAAGTAGCTCAAAATATACACAGAGATGTTAATATAGCATTAGCTAACGAATTAGATGAAGCTGCATCAGCTTTAAATATAGATATATATGAGCTTCAACATCTAGCTAGTACTCATCCAAGAGTAGAGTTACTTGAGCCAGGTCCAGGTGTGGGCGGTTACTGTATTCCTAATGCCCTTGGCTATTTAAATGATTCATTAGTAGGTTTAAATGTGCCATTAAAATTAACGCACACTGCAAGAAGTATTAATAATGAAAAACCACTTAAAGTAGTACAAACGATAACACGTGCCTTAAAGGATGCGAATAAAAATATTGCTAATTCTTCTATTGCGATAATTGGTCTTGCAATGAAAGATTGCTGTGCAGACTGCAGATTAAGCCCCGCCTTAGATATTGTTAATCTTTTAGTAAAGGAAGGCGCAAACATAAAGGCATTTGATCCCCTTGTTCCACTTACCTATGCTTTTCAAACCTCAAGCTTTGACGAATGTATTAAAAACTCTGATTGTTTAGTGATAACCGCAAACCAACCTGGTATTAGGTTTAACATAAATGAAATGCAATCATTAATGTCAACTCCGATTATTGTAGTAGACACTAGAAATGTTTTTCCTTCATATGATAACGTTAATTTATATAGAGCTTAATAATGAAAAAATAATATTGTACTAAACTTGGATTAACTAATAGATGAGATGTCTAAAAATAGAAAGTAGAAAATGTAACCTAGATATTAGACACTAAAGAAAGGTGACTAGTATCTAGGTTTATTATTGTTTGACATCGTCATTATTTATAGTTTATATATACCAAATATTAATCTACCTTTCCAATATAATTTTGTAATATCTTATTAATTTTATTAATATCCAAAATTAAACCACCTATATTAAATCGTTGATTAAATCTGTTAAGTGTATTTGCTGAGTGAATATGAAATAGAAAATTTGTTTTATTAATAATCTCATGAGGTAGCTGTATCGCTCCTGCGTGCCCACCAGGTAATTTATATCTTATTTTCCCAATATAGTCCTCTGATTTATATATCAAAGTATAAAAAGGCGGACTTTCAAAATAGTAATCCGCTAACCTATTAATAACAGAATCATATAAATATCCTTTTTGATTTATGATTACTTTTGTTCCCTCTTTATGCTGAAAGTCGTGCAATTGTTGAATATAAGAAACATGATACATATCATCGCAATCAATCCTTACAAGATATAAATACTCGTAATCTTTTATAGTTTTCTCCATGGTGGGATTGAAAAATTTGTAATTTATGAATTGTATATTTTCTGGAAGCTTTTCATATCTACTTAATGCATCGCGAATCATATTCTCTGTAGCCGCATCATATAACAGAAAGGCTAAAAAATCTTGATTAGTTTGATTTTTTAAGCTTCTAAGCGTATAGTTCATAAAGATATTTATCCTTGTATCAATCCACTCCTTTGAAAGTCTAGAGTCATTAAAATTAAAGGTATTAAAAGCACTAACTATAATTATTTTTTTATTTATCAAAACTAAAACACCCCTTCCCTCTCCCTTATGCAGATTCGATGTTACTTTAGCCAATAAACTTTTTTAATATTTCCTTTATTAACGCTTCATCTTTTATTAAGTTATCCATATTAATATCCAGTCCATATCCATCACAAAATCTCCTGTAAGGATTAACTGTATTTTTATCGTGTATATGCCAGATATAATTATATTCAGAAATTATCTCATGTGGTAATTTATAATAAGGTATATGACCTGCTGGTATAGCATAATTATAGATTTTTTTATTCATTACATATGCCTCATATACTAAAGTGTAAAATGGAGGACAAAGATAGGAGATTTTCAGCATATTATTTTTGCTTGAATCGTATATAAAACCATTTTGATTAATTAATACGGCAGTATCCTTTTTAGGGTTAAAATCATATAGTTGCTGCACATAGTCTAGTCTAAGCATATCATCTGCATCTATTCTTGTTAGATAGACATAATCATAACTATCTATATCTTCTAATATCTTCTGTTTAAAAATATTTGCTTTTATAAATTGAATATTATAAGGCAACTTTTCGAATCTCATCAATGCATTATTTATAAGCTCTTCTGTACTATCCTCATACTTTAATAGGTAAATAAAATTTTGATTTGTTTGGTTTTTAAAACTTTTCATAGTATACTCCATAAACAGTTCCATCCTTCTGTCAATCCATTCTTTTGTAAAAATCTCATCTCTATTAGGTACAACACCCTTAATGTTAAAGTTGCTATTAATAATCATTTTTTTTCTCATAATAAATCAGCACTCCATATCTTTCTTTAAATAGGATTTTAAAAATTGTTAAAGTCAAAAAAATCACTATATTCCATTAAAAATATTTTTCTATTTTCAGTATATCCCGTCATATCATTACCATTAACATGTTCAACCCAAGGCTCTACCTGATTTGGTATACCTACCTTATATCCTGCCTTTAAAAATTCCATACATTGAGAAATATCATAAAAATGCCATCCTTTAAACAAATCTTCTCGCCAAAATATGTCATATTGTGTAATTAAAATAAGTCCATCTAGTGCTTGAACTTTTTTGTAATCTTCTTTAAACAATCCTATACGGGCAGGTCTTATTCTATCGCCATATTTCCTATATAATGCTCCGAAATTACATTTACTCTGCCACCATATTCCACTACTAGGAAGTTTTTCCGCACCAGCCATACCCATAATTCCAAGGTCCGGATATTTATTAAACAGACTTATAAAGTCACTTATAAAATTTTGATTATAAATAAACACATCCTGATGCATGTATACTTTATATTTACCCTTTGCTCTATCCATTGCCAAATTATAACCAGAACATAGACCTTTCGCATCTCTTATTTCTATAATATTAATGGAATATCCCTCTGGTATAATAATTTTGCTAATATACTCTACAGCTTTCTGCCACGTTGAATCATCGCTTATACAAAAAATAAAACTAACAAGTTTATTATCTATTACTTTCTCTTGCACCATATATCACCTCTATTAACAACCTATATATAATCTACTTTTACCAATGAATAATGATTCAATCCATTAATGTGAGTATTCACTAAATAAATCCTGATTTTTTTCCATCCATAAGCAGATAATTCAGCTCTTCTTTACCAAGCTTTCTAATATTTTTATCAAAGGTTTTTTGAAAATTATCATGTATTCTAAAGCTGCTTAAGGTTTCAGGGATATAGACACACTTTCCATTTGAAAGAAGACTTAACCACATAGCAATATCCACATTACATAAATATTGTCTTCCCATAAATAATCCAAAACCCTCTATATATTTTTTCTTAAATAAAACTGTGGTGGGCTCTCCTATAAAGTTCCTTTTCTTTAATAGCATAGTTCTACCAAGTTCTATTCCGTCAAATTTTCGAACTATGGTGGTAATGCTTTTAGTAGCAGCAATTTCTGGTAGTAATTTACCATCTCCATCAATTCTATTTCTTTGTGATGTTACCATAGTAACCTCATCATCTTGAAAATATTTCATCATGGTCTCTATTTTGGTAGGGTAAAAAATGTCATCATCCATTAAAAAATTTATATAATCACCAGTAGATAATTTCAGGCACTTATTTCCATTATTAATTCCATACTGGCCCAGTGGACCACCGTTGTTGAAATATTGAATTTGTGGATATTTTGCAAGGTATGGAACAATCATCTTCTGTACTCCATCATTGCTACTATCATCGCAAATAATTATCTCTAAATTGGCGTAGGTTTGTGATAATACACTTTCTAGTGCAATTTTTAAAAACTGCGGCTTATTATATGCTGGAATTAATATACTTACTAATGGTTGTTCCATATACTATTTCTCTCCTTATTATTTTATCTTTTTAACCATCCTCTAATAAAAATCCTGCTTTCTGACCATCTTCCTGAAGATATTCTAGCTCCTTGAGCCCCAACTTATGAACTTCATCTATAAAACCAGATTGTTCCCTGTGAATCCTAAAACTACTTAGTATTTCTGCAATATAAACACAATTCCCCTTTAACATTAGACTGAGCCAAGATGCCATATCAAAATTGCAATGATATTGTCTCCCCATAAACATACCAAAGTTCTCCACATCTCTTTTTCTAAATAGTACTGTAGTAGGTTCTCCAATAAAATTAATCTTTTGCGTAATCATCCTTTTACCAAGTTCTTTCCCTTTATAAATACTGTCTACAGCGGTAATAGGTCTAGTTGCTCTAATATCCGGAAGCTCATTTCCACTTTCATCAATTCTACTTCTCCTTGAAGTAACTAAGGAGATAGTTTTATCCTTTATATATTCCACCATTCTTTCTATTTTTTTAGGATAGAATATATCATCATCATTAAGAAAGTTTATATATTCCCCATTTGCCAACTGAATACATTTTTTACAATTGTTTAATCCATACTCTCCTAGGTTCCCACCATTATTATAATAATGTATTTGTGGGTGTATTTTTAAATAACGCATTAACATCCGCTTCGAATCGTCATTAGTGCTATCATCACAAATAATAATCTCTATATTCTTATAGGTTTGATCTAGTGCACTTTGCAGTGCAATTTCTAGGTAATTAGCTCTATTATAGGTTGGTATAAGCACACTTACTAATGGAATATTGTTTTTATCTTCTATCATTTTTCACCTCTAAAGTAAATTAGGATATATATAAAATACACTTATCCTAATTCATCTTATGTTTAACACTCCTAATTGTGCTCAGTACTTAATAACCCTTAAATTTAATATAGGCTTAAGTTCTTTACTTGAAAAACTAGTTTTTTTAATAAAATGTAACAATTAAAATTAGGCGTAATAGTATATAATAGGATTTTTGCAGAGGGTAACCCTAAAATTTTTTATGTAATTTGATTATAAACATGTAAGTTACTAAAAATGAATGAAGTCCGTAAGATATTCAAATAAGTATATTAATCTAAATGGAGGGACGGGAAGTGCTTGAAAAAATCAGAGTATTAATTGGAAGTCCTGTAAGGCAAGATAGCGAAATATTAGATGAATTTTTAGAGTCGTTAAAAGAAATTCAAAAGGAAAACATTCTAGTAGATTATTTTTTTATAGATGATAATGACAGTGAAGTTTCTAGTAATTTGCTTTATAATTTCTTAAAAATCTCAGAGGAAAAGGTAATTATTGAACAGGGTCAGAAGATTGATACCTATTTACGTACGGAAGATACCCATTATTGGAGGGAAAGTTTAATCTGGAAAATAGCGGACTATAAGAATCGAATTATAGAGTATAGTAAAAAAGAAGGATATGATTATTTGTTTTTAGTTGACTCAGATTTAGTCCTTCATCCAAAGACTTTAATATCCTTAATTAGTACGAATAAGGATATTGTATCTGAAGTTTTCTGGACTAAGTGGCAGAAAACTTCTGAGGAGTTACCTCAAGTTTGGCTATATGATGAGTATTCGCTAGTGCCTAAAAAGAGAGGGGAAGTAATAGCTCAAACTGAGTCCGATAATAGATATATTTCTTTTATAGAACAATTAAGACAGCCAGGGATTTATGAAGTGGGCGGATTAGGTGCTTGTACATTGATAAGCAAAAATGCGATAGATAAGGGTGTCAATTACGATGAAATTTATAATTTATCTTTTTGGGGTGAGGATAGGCACTTTTGTATTAGAGCAGCTGCACTGGGGTTTAGGCTTTATGTAGAGACTACCTATCCTGCTTATCATATATATCGCACGGAGTATTTGAATGGAGTTGGTGAATTTAAGAAACGATGCCAAAAAGATTTAAATATAATCGATAAAAAAACTTCAATTGATGAATTTAAAGTTGGTGCTTATAGCTTTAAAAGGGTAAAGAAAGCTAAAGATAATAAATTAACTTTAGCAATGCTAGTAAGAAATGAGAGTGAAAAATTTATTAAAGAGGTTTTAATAAAGGCCTCTCGATATATAGATAATGCAGTAATTTTGGATGACGCAAGTGAGGATAATACAGTTGAAATATGTAAGGAGATATTAAAAGATATTCCGCTTACGATAGTTTCAAATAAGGAACATGGATTTAACAATGAAGTTATTTTAAGAAAGCAATTATGGCAGATGACTATAGATACAAACCCAGACTGGATTCTATGCTTGGATGCAGATGAAATTTTTGAAGATAAAATGACAGATACGATTGAAACACTCATAAACCAATCAGACTTTGACTATTATGCTTTTAGATTATATGATATGTGGAATGAGACCCATTACAGAGAAGACGAGTACTGGCAAGCACACAATTACTATAGGCCTTTTTTAATCAGATATCAACCTAATTTTGCCTACCTTTGGCAAGAGACTGCACTTCATTGTGGAAGATTACCACAAAATGTATTTAACCTAAAGGGATGTGTGTGCTACATTAAGCTAAAACATTTAGGATGGTCAACTCAGAAATTAAGGGATGACAAATATATTCGATATTTAAACTTAGATCCAAAAGGAGAGTATGGGATTATGGAACAATATAGATCTATATTAGATGAAAATCCACAATTAATTAAATGGGAGTAGTACAAATAGTAGTATAAAGAGGCCTATGCATATAAAGTGCATAGGCCTCTTTACAGAGAATACTTTATTTCCTTGTAGAAGGATACAATTAAATAGTTGTCTTAAAATCTAAGCCTTCCAAGTATTTTTTATTATATAATATTCTTTCATCGTTAGGCCTAAATTGACTAGCGATTTCATTATGCTTGTATGCTAACTTATAATTTCCTAGCCTGTCATAGCAAACACATAGTTGCAAATGGGGCAGCCATGTCCAACAAGCATCATCGAAAAACCCCCAACTATCTTTAGGCTTTTCAAGTGTTGTAGCTATCTCATACCAAAAGGCCGCTTGTTTATATTTCTTTTCATTTAGGAAAGAAAATCCAATTTTACAGCAAGCCTCAGCTCTTAAAGTATCATATTCTGAGCTTTTAAAAGCATATTTTCTGGCTTCTTCTAACTTATTTATTGATTGATAATAATCACATAGCTTTCCGCATACTCGAATATTATCTTCAAACCAGCCTTGTTTTGAATCTAAAAACTTGTTGTAGTATTCTAGTGCCTCATCATATAGTTTATGGTCATACAATTCATTGCCATAGTAAAGTATATCTCTGGGAGTAAATTCTGCTCCTTGCTCTAATTTACCTCGATAAATTTCAAGATTTCGTTTGGGAGCTGAATGCATCTTTTTATGAGTTATACAAACTTCGCTATTGAGTATGTTTCCATGCACTTCCAAGTATTCGTGGACAAATCCGTGCCACTTAAATTCATTCTGTCCTTTAACCAGGCGATTGCGGCGAAAACTTGAAGTTATATTTCCATACTCATCAAAACCTACATTATACATCATAGTTACAGAATCTATAGAAAGGTCTAAAGTTTCTTTTAGTAACTTGAATTTCCTTAAATCTTCCGGAAGTAAAATATCATCAGCGTCTAGCCAAAGAATGTAATCTTGTGTCGCCTTGCTAAAAGAAAAATTTCTTGCATCAGAAAAATCATTGATCCACTGAAAATCATAGATATTTTGAGTATATTTCTTTACAATTTCTTTTGTTTTGTCTGTAGATCCAGTATCTACAACTATTATTTCATCTACTATATCTGTCACTGATTCTAGGCATCTTCCAATTGTATCTTCTTCATTTTTTACTATCATACATAGACTAATACTTATCATAAAATCACCTACAAAATAAATTTCACACTATATAATATGGAAGATAAAGAATTATGACACAACCTCCCTTTATTTTAGAAATCGAGTAGGAGGCTAATCATTATTTGATTAGCCGACCTCTCACACCACCGTGCATACCGTTCGGTACACGGCGGTTCTATAAGAACTAACAAGTTCTAAGATAATATTTCGTTATACTGATTAGACCTAGATTTTCTAGGTCTTTATCTTTATATGCAATATTCATAATTGGGCTCTTGGATATCCTCCAATAACTTCTTCTTGTATTTGCATACTCCCAAGCCTTTTGTTTGGATAGACCTCTCTTTTTAAGTTCCTTGAATCTCGTTCTTACTCTTTTCCATTGTTTCCATATACAGAGGCGTATCCTTCTCCTTAACCATTGGTCTAGCTCTTTTGCTATTGTTTTCATATTCGCTATTCTGAAATAATTTACCCATCCTCGAAGTTTATCTTTCAGCTTTTGGAATCTCCATTTTAGGCTTTTCCCATTACTTCTTGATGTTATCTCTTTGATGTCTTTCTTAAGTTTTTCTATGGCTTTTGGGTGTACTCGTACTTGAATCCCATCTTTGCCACCATAAAATGAAAAACTTAAATATTTCAGTTTCCATGGCCTAGCTACCTTACTTTTATTTAGATTTATTTTCAGTTTCAGTTCTTCTTCCAGAAATTTTGTAACTGACTTCATTACTCTTTCCGCAGAGCGTTCGCTCCTAACGTAAACATTACAGTCGTCTGCAAAACGACAGAATCTTAGCCCACGTCTTTCTAGTTCTTTATCCAATTCATTTAGATAAATGTTACTAAGTAGCGGACTAGCTGGACCACCCTGCGGGCATCCAAGGTCCGTTTCTGCAACCACTCCGTTTATCATTACACCTGATTGTAAATATTTCCTTATTAATCTTAATACCTTTTTGTCATCTATATCCTTGGCTAGGATGGACATGAGTTTATCATGATTTACAGTATCAAAATACTTAGATATGTCAATGTCAACGACCCATTTATAACCGTCGTTGATATGTTCCTTACATTTTTCAATCGCATTGTGTTGACTTCTTCCTGGTCGGAATCCAAAACTTGTTTCTGAAAACTTTTCCTCGTAGATTGGTGTTAAAACTTGGGCTATCGCCTGTTGCACTACCCTATCTACTACCCTATCTACTACCGTAGGTATTCCTAAGAGTCTTTTCCCACCGTCAGGCTTATCTATTTCCACCCTACGGACTGGCATTGGGGTATAACTTTCTTTTATTAAATCCTTTTGAAGTTGGGTGTTGTTACGTTTTAGATATTCTAGTAGTTCATCCACTGTCATTCCATCTACGCCACTACTTCCTTTATTTTTCTTCACCTTTTTGTATGCTTGGTTCAAATTGTCTCGGTGAAGTATTTTCTCCATTAGGTTACTAGTATCTCGGTTCTTGTTGTCTCTTCCGTTCCTTGACGCCGAAGAAATACTCCTCACTTCTATGTTGTCTTGGATTTCCAACCCTACATCACATAGATAGTCTTCATTATGAAGTTTTCTGATTTCTACATATTTCTTTGAGTTCTTCAAAATTTCCAAAACCTCCTATAGTTCAGCCCTTCCCAAAAACATTTATAACCGCTTTGGTACTATGGCGTCTGCTGACTGCTCATGATAAATCTTATTTCAACCACGCATCGAATTACATCTTAGCATGTCCATGAGCCCTCCCCGGGTAAGAACGCAATCTTTCTCTCCATCCATCTGCTACATTTACATAGTCTGTTTTGAATAGTTTTGGGCTTCGATTTGTTTTGCAACCTTACCCAACATTCTCATGCCTTATATGTAGTTTCTGTTCGTCAGACCAGAGATTTGCCTAGACCTTCCTTCAGATTCCTCATCGCTAAGGACACCCTTGATGTCGGCTATGTGCTTGGCACTATCAACCCGCACTCGGGACTTGCACCCGTTAGACTGCGCCCATGCCGGGCGCACAAAAAGGGTGCCCATCTAAAAGAAGATAGGCAGCCTCCATAACAAAAATAATTTATCCGAATATAATTATATTTAATGCTTTGGTAAGAGCAGTTGCGCTTGTAATATTTGTACCAGTAACTGTAATGCGAATCTCATAAGTGTGGGGTCCAGCAGAAGGAGCATCAACCCAAGTCAAGTTAGGAATTTCACCTAATAAGCGTGATGTTGGACTAACATTGTCCTTGTCCTTTTCGGCAGTTACTGTAGCAATAGCCGATCCATCTCGGAATAGTCCATAGGTGATTGTATATTGATAGTTAGCGCTGGCAGTTGTTGTTATCTCAACTTCTGCCATGGAATCTAATTTTAGGCTCTGACCAGAAGTTGTAGTTACCGCTTGAGAAAGAACTGATACTTGGGTAGTAAGCGGAAGTGGGGTTGTGGTACTAGACTCTGTAGAAAGTAAAGTGCCTCCAGCGCCTGTGGCTCCAGTTTCTCCTGTAGATCCAGTTGCACCCGTTACACCCGTTACACCAGTGTCCCCAGTGGCTCCGGTAGTTCCAGTGGCTCCAGTTCCTCCTGTAGATCCGGTGGCCCCAGTCTCACCAGTTGCTCCGGTTACCCCAGTGGCTCCTGTTGCGCCAGTATCTCCAGTTGCACCCGTTACACCTGTTACGCCTGTGGCTCCAGTTCCTCCTGTAGATCCGGTGGCTCCAGTCTCACCAGTTGTTCCGGTTGTTCCAGTGTCTCCTGTTGCACCCGTTACACCTGTTACGCCAGTGTCTCCTGTGGCTCCGGTAGTTCCAGTGGCTCCAGTTGCTCCTGTAGATCCGGTGGCTCCAGTCTCACCAGTTGTTCCGGTTGCTCCTGTTGCTCCAGTAGTACCCGTCGCACCTGTTGCCCCAGTAGTACCCGTGGCTCCCTCTATTTCCAGTAAAGATACATCATCTACAACTATATCAGCACTGCCTGCTTGAGGTAACTTATTGATAAACACAAGAGCCTGAGTTGTTCCGACAGGTGCTGGATCGGTAGTTTTATAGATCATCTCCCAATTATCATCATTGACATTGGGGAGATTAGCTGTTGGAATATTTAAAACAAGTCCCAGTCCAAGAAAGTCAAAAGCGGCATCATAATATGAAATAGTGATTGATACCGGCGGACTTAGTGCAGTTCCAACCCTAGCCAGAGACACAAAAAACTCATATCTTTCCCCTGGATCTATAGGAATGAATTGAAAAATAAATCCATTTGATGTTCCACCTACTAATTGTGCAGCGAAATAGCCAGAATGGCTAAATTGAGACGTTATCATTGCATCGGATTTAGTCCATGGATCAAAAGTTCCCGTCTCAAATCCACCATTAACAATTAACTCATTAAAAGACATTTTTTCCTCTCCCTTTATATTCATAATTTTTAAAAATTAGCTTGTACATATTAACTTGTACTTTTATGAAGGTATTATTTATATATTGTCTATATATTGTATGTTTTCCTCAAAAATTTGCTACAACATTAATGATGTGTTTATTCATCCTCCTTGTATAAAGATATAATTATATGTACCTTTTCTCTTGCTTGTGATTAAAATTAATAGCATCATTTGTAGAAAAAAGCCTACACTTCAAAAGTACAGGCTTTTTCAACATCTCGAATATTATACAGTTATAAGTTCTTTATAATCATCAACACATCCAATTATCCTACAATTTCTTAAAAATTTTTCATCCTTTAATTTTGAAATGTCTTCATCAATATATGAGCAACTAATACAAGCGAAGTTAAACCTATCTGCAGAATATAATTTAATACTGTTTTCCATACATCTTTTAAAAAACTCTGTATTACATTCGGATGATCCACCAATAAATCTTACTTTGTCAAACACCATTTTCTTTATAATCATAGCCGAAGCACATAAAGATGTTACGTAGCAATTTTCTAAATTTGGATATTTAATAACCATTATTTTGCTGTTTCCTAAATATTCATAATATGTGTTTTTACCAATAATATCTGCATCAGAATATTTAAAAGCATTCATTAAATCACCTATAAATTCCGGTGCATAATAATTGTCATGATCAAATCTAGATACATAATCAAAACTAGCTTTACTTACTCCATAATTTAAACATTCGCCTAAGGATTTTTCTTCATACAATTTGAATACCTTCACATTGTTATAGCATTTGGCTTTTTCTTGCCAAATTTCTAAGCTCAGAGTGTTATTATTTAATATAATAATTAGTTCCTTATTTTCATATTTCTGTCTTTCGTAATTTGAAAATATATTTTCAATACTACTAGGACTATTTGTACACGTTATAATTGATACACTGGAATTACCTTGCTTTTCATATATAATTCCCACTTTATCCAAAATACTTTCAAAGCGATGAGTGTACGTATGCTTACTAAAAACTTCTCTTTGCCCCTTTAATGACAATCTATCACTGAGTTCTTTATCTTTTAGTAAAACTTCTAAATGTTTTTGCGTATCTTCTTTACTTTTAGATAACTTAACTATTTGAAAGAACATATCTTCTATTCCTAAAGAGTAGCTACTAATTACATTTGTTCCACACGCCAACAATTCAAAAACTCTTCTTGAAAACATTGTAGGGCTATCATTAATAGAGTTTATATTTAAAAAAACATTATACCTTTTATAAATTTCATTCATCTGCTCATATGAAATACATCCTTTATTGAATCTCTGGTACATATCTGGAAACCTATAACTTATGTTTGCAGTATGATAATTTCTATCATAAATGTGCAAATTATACTTTAAAGCTGGGTTTAATACATTTTCCATGTTTTTTCTTCTGTCTAAATGCCCACTATTATACCAAGTTCCTGCAAATGCAACTTGACCAAGCTTCCCCTTATCTTTATCTATAGGATTATGAATTTTAAGTTGTGCTGCAAAAGGCAAAACATACACATTATCATGGCCTACAAGTTTTTTATATCTATTTATACTATTAACATCGGTAGTAAAAATATATTCAAACAATCGCGCTGCTGGAAGGAAAAGATCAAAATGATATGGATCTTCTTTATTCCAGAAGACTGTAGGAATTTTTAATGTTTTACATAAACCAACCAATCTTTCTAATGTTGTATCTCGAGATGTGTTTAGATATCCAACCTTTGACTTCCACTTTTCATCAATTCCTTTCCAGGCGGATTCCACCAATAGCAAATCGGGTTTTTCTTGTACTATGGTACTTTGACAAGTATATGGTTGTAATTGAATTAAATTACATTCATATTTTAGACACTCATAACTAAAAGTGTCCAAAATGCATGCTACTTTTATAAATGGTTTCTTATTATTGGTATTTCCATATAAGGCAATCGGGAATTTATTTTTAAAAACATCAAACATTTTACTCTCACCCCATAATATAAAATTAGTAATAATATTAGCATCGTTTATCTATTAGATTATATGAATATATTTCTGATGTTGTGATTAATGCCAGCGGATTATTAAACAATTAAGCCATAATAAAGTAACCTACTATTTCAAGTCATCTTTTACAATTTTCACGTATATATTAAGATATGATTATAATTTAAGAGAACATATTAATTATAAATTAATTATCTCTACCCTAGCTTAAAATATTTTTTAGAAGGTGATAATTTATGGATTTATACCCTCATACTAAAAGTAAAATTAAAAGATCCTCAAATGAAAATATCATAATAGAAAAACCACTTTTAAAAGTAGCATGTATTCTTGATGATTTTAGTTATCATTGTTTAAAATATGAGTGTGATTTAATAGTATTAGATACAGATGATTGGCCAGAAATTTTATTAACTGAAAGACCAAGTTTATTATTAGTAGAATCTGCTTGGACAGGAATTAACAGGAAATGGTCTGGTAAAGTTCAAAACATAAACTACACGAAAGACTCTATATTAAAAAACATAACTGATTCATGCAAGAAACTTCTGATACCTACAGTTTTTTGGAATAAAGAGGACCCTTATCATTTTGATGAATTCCTTGAGGCCTCTAAACTATTTGATTATATTTTTACAACAGATGAAAACTGTATTAAAAAATATAAAGAAATTTTAACGCATGATCAAGTATATGAATTACCATTTGCAGCACAAGTAAAAATTCACAATCCAATTAATAGAGAGCAAAAAGAATTAGGTAATGTTGCTTTTGCTGGTGCCTATTATAATATTGGGCATTTAGATAGAAATAAAAATATGAAGTATCTATTAGAACCAGCTCTAAACTATAATTTACACATTTATGATAGAAACTACACATATAATATTCTCTACAGTTATGATCATTTTAGGTTTCCAGAAATATATCTTCCCTTTATTAAAGGATATGTGCCATATGAAAAAATTACTGACCTTTATAAAAAATATAGCATATTTTTAAATGTAAACTCAGTAAATGATAGTCCAACTATGTTTTCAAGAAGAGTATTTGAATTATTAGCATGTGGCACAAATGTAATTAGCAGTTATTCTCTAGGAATAGAAAAAATGTTCCCTGAAGTTGTAAAACTTTCTAGAATGAAAGAGGATACTTTGAAATATTTAGAAATTTTGACAAAAAATAAAGAAGAAAGAGATCGGTTATCCTTGCTTGGTGAAAGAGAAGTTTTTAATCATCATACCTATACATTAAGACTTGAAACTATTTTAGATAAAATAGCAGTGAATTATAAAAAGCATGTGACCCTCGGAGTATCTATCATAACATATACAAATAAAGAAAATAATATGGATCTTATATTTGAAAATTATGAAAGACAACTGTATGAAAACAAAGAACTAATCATTATATTAAATAATGATAATATTAATCTAACATCATGGCAAAATAAATCTAAAAGTTATACCAATGTAAAAATATTTCAAATAGAAGAAATAAAATCTTTAGTTCAATGTTTAAACTATGGTGTTGAAAATTCCAACTTAGAATATATAGCTATATTCAATGATGACTATTATGGAAAAAATTATTTATCAGATACTATGAATACATTTAAATACTGCAATGCAGATATAGTCGGCAAATATAGCCATTATGCTTACTCAGAGACCAATCAGTTATTATCAATTATGTTACCACATATTGAATATAGACGTGTTAAATATGTGAAATTTCCTACAATGGTCATTAGAAAAGAGGTTTTTGATAAAATAAAATTCTCTGAAGAACTCTGCAGATATGATGTAGAGTTTCTAAAATACTGTGATGATAATAAGATCTTTATTTATGCTGCAGATCGCTTCAATTATGTTTGTAAAACAGAACAAAATAGTTGTATTGAACAAGTTGGTGCCACCCACGTGGCAAGTGGCAAGTTTATTGACTGCTTTTTCATCTGCGAAATCTGAGTTATATTCTAAAAAGCTATCAGATTCTTTTGGTAGAATTTATTCATATTGAAAATCAAAGGGACTGTAACAAAATTTATTAATATTTTGTTACAGCCACTAATATTACTCAACTTGCGTTATATATTTACACCTTGTATTTTAACTTATCTACATATATTATAAACAATCATATAATCATTGATATTAAGCCATCTATGAGGTATAAAATATTATTTATGATTAAATATTAACTAATTGTATCTAATTATATTTTATAGAGCGGTGGCAAAAGGGTGGCATACGATAAATTTGCTGCCCTTTTTATAACCCTTATATTTGTCTATGCTCCATACTTATATTTTCTAACCACACCATAAACATTTCTCTATTGATTAAAGTTTTTATTCCTACTTTGAAAGATGGTAAATCGTTAGAAATGTTAATTCGGTGATTTTTTCTCTACCATTGTTCAATTATGTTCCTTTAGCTGGTATTCAATAGAATATTCATTACACATTTAACTGTTCCAATTTTGGCCAGTACAACCTTCGACCTTCAGATTCGAAAGAAATGAGTTTTGCTAAGCTTAAAGAACCGTCAATCCCTTATAAATAGCCATTATACTTTTTAACTAAGTTTAGGTAATATCTACTTATTTTAAACCATAAGGGGCAAAAAAAGGGGCAAATAATTTGTGAATCAAGTAGCGCTTGTGACCTCATGAACCCCATTCAGATCTCCTGTTTCTATTTCAGAAATAAATAAAAGACATTACCATCACCTTTATTAGAAGTATTGACCATGTCTGTACACTTTAAACTTAGCTTAATTAGGACTATTCACCATAAGTGCTTTCTTATAGCTCTTGCTGTATTATCGCTATAATACTTACCTAACAACATGCTTAATCCATATTTGGCAAAAACCTTCCTATCAATTTGTTCATTTTGTACTTTCATTCTTAGGATCAACCATTTCACAGCACTAATCCTATTACTTTCACTTTCCCATGTACCATTAGGAACTTCACTATTTATTATTTCCCAGGGACATATATCAATTTGATATACTGCTTTAAATATCCTAAATAAACTAGGATAATAGCTATACAACGTACCTAACCCATTTTCTTCAAGAACAATCCAAGATAATTTTTCTTTTACATCCTCTGTATTCCACTGCATTTCAACTTCAAATAGGTATTTTTAAGCATCAACTCTATTCTTGTATTTTCTAACTGAAAACTCCCCCATATTATACAATCTATATATAATAATTCAACATCATTTGGTTCCTAATACCTTTATAAGTTGAAGAATTACTAATCACCCCCTATGGGCAAGTTTCTTCTTATTTGAAACCCTAAAATTTACGAACTGTACTTTCGGGTATTCGACAGTCTATAAGACATTCTAAACTTGACTGCTTTTTAGCTTCCAGCGTACTTACTATCATCACCGATAACATTTTCCGAATCTTCACCGAGCTTCGCACATCAAACATGGTATTGTTTAGGCACGTCGGAGTATTAGAAATTTTGTTACCCCTCACACAGGGTCAGGTAGGAACTTCACCTACCAATTCAAATGACGATTTCTACTTGATTTTCTTTTTCACTAGTAGTCCGATTTTATTATATATTCTTATATAGATTGTTCGGAAACAAGGCGCACACTTCCCATTTTAGACATTGGGCGCACTTGAAATCCATAACTTATAATAAAAACTCTCCATTTACATAATTCAACAAACATTCATAATTCTCCTTTAAAATTTGTAGAAAAAAGTTAAAGTGACTCCGATACACTCTCAGAGTCACTTTAACTATTCTTTAATTTTAAAAGATTTGTTTAATTACACTTCTTTTTACAAATTATCCTATTAAATTGTATTATACACGTACCCTTATTCACTATGAGCTATCTACCTTCATACTCTTTACCTCTACGATAAAATGTAGCTTTAGTCATGTTCAGCATCTGTGTAGCCTCAACACCTTTAACTTTTCCATTTTTCCATTGCTTATATATACCCTCAAAATTATCACTATTAACTTCTAATTTACGCCTACCAAATTTTATACCTTTATTTTTAGCACTTGCTATACCTTCCTTTTGACGTTGTTTAATATTCTCTCTCTCTTGATGGGCCACAAATGATAATACCTGTAATACTAAATCACTAACGAATGTACCTAGGATATCTTTATGTTTAGTAGTATCTAATAGCTCCATGTCTAATACTTTAATATCAGCACTTATAGTTTTAGTAATATCATTCCATTGTTTCATTATATCCTCATAACTACGAGCAAATCTATCAAGTGATTTAATTCTAAGTAAATCTCCTTTTTCTAATCCTTTTTTCATATATTGATAACCTATTCTATCAAACTCTTTACCACTCTGTTTATCAGTATATATATATTTATCTTCTATGCCTAGTTTCTTAATTTCATCTAATTGTCTATCTAAATTTTGGTCTTTTGAACTTACTCTTAAATATGCAACAGTTTTCATAATATCAATCATTTAATATTTTTCCAATACTGTAATTATATAACTACAGTATCATATAGTCAATACACTTTAGAAACGTTTCAAAAATACAATTCTAACTTATTGATACTATTCAAACTGTTGGTATAAGGTAATGACAATACTGTTCCATTAAGTATACATTATGATACCCCCTATTATCCTTGGGCAACCTACAGGATGCTTAACATTACATACAAAATTTATATACCTATAAAACCTACATATAAATCCCCTCAGTACTAGACTATATATACTACGTACCATTTTTGGGCTTAATGCCCCACCCTCTTCTGAGTGGAAAGTTAGGTTCTTGGTGATTTATGGTGCCATATCACGGATTCGAACCCTGTGCCCCTTGATTAAGAGTCTGCTAGATAGCATTTTATATTTTTTTACATAACAAAAGACTATTGATAAGAGTTAATCTCAAATCAATAGTCCCTATTCTTTAGCATAAAAGACACCCTTTCAAGTGTCTTTTATAGTATTATTAAATTTAAAGTTAGTTCGTAATTTATTCCAGTGGTTTAATGGCTTGTCTACCTAAATCTATTACAACGGTCACACCTATTACGCCTATTGCATCTATTGCAACGGTTATGCCTATTGCAACCGTTAATATTATCAAACCGATCATCATCATCATCATTAAAGCTATTGCAAAAGCTTTGATTAGAACAACCAGGACACCAATCGTTATTATTAAATCTATCATCATCTAACCTATCATCGCGCCTATTATTACGTTTTTTCCTAATATCTGATAATTCTTTTATCAATTCATCAATCATTTCATCTGATATTTCATTAGACTTATGAAAATTTTTAGACATATATAAACCTCCTATTTTGTTATAACATATATTATGAGGGCTTGTCTAAATACGTGCATAATAATTATTTAATTCGGAGCACTTTCTCTCTGCTGCAACCTTTTTATACTTTAATCTCCTAACTGAGTGACACATACACATAACTTGCTTTCAATTTCTTTGCCTGCTTACCTTAAGCACCGAACATATTTTTCAAACTGAAGCAGTTTGCTTTTAATTAATACTGCTCAGGTTTTTTCAAGCTTTCAAGCTAGTTTTATTACATTATCATCATATGTTCTTATTTGAAGATTATAAAGAAAAAATCAATACTGGAAGTTGCGGAGATCATGATGATGAGCCATATAAGTCATATGCTTTGTGGGTGAATAACAAAGTCCAAACTATCCAATACAGAGGATGTATAAGGATCAACTTATGACCATGATAATAAAATAGTTGCGTTAAAGGACGAAAGAACTGCCTATGATTAATAAGCCTATGTATAAAATAAAAATCCTTGTAAATGCAGTCATCTTCATTAGATCATTTATGAATAAAGTTAGATATGGCTATAAATAATTGAAATAGAAAGAAGGCTAAATTTATGATTATAGATAAGCTGTTTTATAAAACATTATTTAAAATTATTTGCTGACCCTTTTGATGTTAAATTTTAGGATGGAGAAGTAAAGAAGTAATTAAAAGTAGTAGAAGTCCGATTTTAGAAACTACCAAAAAATCAAAGGCTTCTCATTTTCATACAGTAACTAGCAAGATTATAGATTTTTAGCAAAATAGAATAGAAAATAGTAACCTTTTACATATTCAGTTAATACAATGATAATGAATGGATTTTTAAGGAGGATTTACTATGCTATCTAGTAATGAATTTATAAGACAATCTCTGGAATTACATCTTTTCTTTGCAAGAATTATGAAGGAACACTCATTCTTTTTAGAAGCAGGTTTTACACAAAAAGACTCAAATTATATCCAACAGGCAGATAACTTCCGAATAGAGTTTGACAAGCTTTTAGCAGAAGCTATATCACTTTCTAATGGTGTTGTTAGCGCTAGTGTATTACAGTCTGGTGAGGTAATAACACCCTTTACAATAAAAGCTGAGGCAGCAACAACATATTTTACAGGAGTTAATATTCCAATTAGTTTAACGTAATCAGAAGTGGGATTAATGGGTAGTGATGAATTAAATCTTTAGCACAATTTAAAACTATGATTTTATCAGAGGTTATATGTTGTAGAATATTTACAAGTAACTACCCTCTACTTATATATCATATTTTAAGAGAAGCAAAATTTCATTTTCAGATAGTTCAAAGGCTGCAAAAACGTGAGGATATCAATTTGGAGAAAGATGCTTATGAGCAAGAATCATTTTGAAATAAAATTATGACTGAACACTCAAAATTTATTCGTGGACTTCTTGACCCAACTGAGAATGAGCTTATAATTACAGCAAATAACTTTGGAAACGAATTTGATAAGCTGACAAGAAAGTCAAAAGAAGCGATGGACATGACAATACCAATTTCAAAAGTTACGCAGGACAGCCTTAAAGCAACTATGGAAATAAGTAAATTTAAGGCACAAGGTACGCAAGGATTATTAGAATGTAAAATCAAATCCATTATAATACCATTGTTAGCTGATCATACCTTACGTGAAGCAAATCATTATTTGCGTTTATTGAAAATATTTACAAAAAAAATATATAAAATATTATAAAGAATAACAGCAATTAAAATGGATCCTATATGATGGACACTAAAAAAAGTCTATTCATATAGGCGATCTATGGATACTTATTCTCATGTAACCTTAAAAATGAAAAATGATACTGTAAATATTCTTGAAAATATATTTGCCACCCAAAATAATTAAGGGTGGCAAAGGGGTGGCATATAGACCAAATCAAAGGATTGGTTACTTGTAAAACCTAGTTATTTCAACGTTAGTCTGCAATTTTACTCCACTTGCGTTATAAGTTTCTTCATAATATCCCTTAATTTAACTTCGTACATATCCTCAGGGGCTATAATTATAATTAATTTTATAGCATTATCTGATTTATCCCATTTATAAGATTTAATATCCATAATCGCTCCCTCTGGAACGTATTCTTCAATATCCATTGCAATTTCTTCTGCCAGTGAAAGGTATTCCTCAAATAACTCATCTTCTGTTAATTCATTTAAATCACATTCTTCCTCCATTAAATCATTTAAGGTGTTTATATCTACACTTAAATTAAAAGCTAATGTATCCTCTCTTTTTGTACCTTTACTCATGTCCTTAACTACTTTAAATTCTGTGTTCTTTTCAATTATATTTTTTATATCCTCACTATCTACTATTTTATTATTAAATTCTACGTACATTTTTTATTCCTCCATTCGTGCCACCCACATGGCAAGTGGCATCTTATTATATTATACTAACTAGTGCTACAGCTTACAACATATATTGTTACCACAGCCTTTCTTTATCTACGAAAATTAGAACGGTAAATATTTCCTTTAATACAAAAAGCCAGGATCCATTAAATGAACGCTATTTTTTAGTGTCATATACACTTAACCTGAATATTATATACTGTAAATGACAAGGAGGTGATGTTATGTCAAAGTGTGAAAATAAACACGATTTTAAAGATTGCTGTGAAAAAGAGCATGATGATAATGATTGTTGTAAAAAAGAAAGACAATTTCATGATCATGAGTTTGAAGGTAGCACTAGATTAGCCGAATTAGAGGATGATCCTCATAATCATAGATTTGCTGGAGTATCCAGTCCTGCAATACCAGTTCAAGGTGGACATGTTCATAGAGTTAAGGGAAGAACAGACTTCTTTGATCACTTTCATGAATTTGAAGCAACCTCAGGCCGACAGATTCCTGTTGGTGAAGGCAAGCATGTCCATTTTGTAGAGGCTAACACTACTGTAAATGACGGCCATTGTCATGAATTAATATTTGCTACACTTATAGAAGCTCCAATATTTGAAGAAGAAGTTTAGTATAAAAGCAGAGTTGATGTTTCTGAACAACTCTGCTCTTTAGTATATTCCATACCATCACTCCTATTTTATATTTATTTTCTACAATACCACTACAATCATTATCCTATAAATTATACATAAATAAACTAACAATACTTATATCCATAATTCTCCATAGTATAACATGTCAAAATATGAACATAATATTATTGACATAACTTCAATAACATTATAACAAATTTCAGCTTCCATGTAGAATGAGAAATATATTCTTTTATAGTTAACCATAAAACTATAGGGGAGGGGCGTATAGTTCTCATTCTATATTATTTTACCCATATATAACCCTACCACTTTATAAAATAGCACTACTCAAAATTTCATCCGTAATATTGTCGGAAATGGACTGCGGTGCTTCATTAAAATCTAAAAAGCTCCAGCAATTCTTCCTTTGTAAGCTTCCCTAGAACATCGCTACTAGTAAGTTCCCCTGTAATTACACTGTCGATTAAATCCTTTTTATTTTCTTGAAGTAGAATGATTTTTTCTTCTATGGTTCCCTTAGCTACTAATTTGATTACTTCTACCACATTTCTTTGGCCAATCCTATGGGCTCTATCAGTTGCTTGATCCTCTACTGCTGGATTCCACCAAGGGTCAAAATGAATAACTAAATTTGCGGTGGCTAAGTTTAAACCTGTTCCTCCTGCTTTTAATGAGATTAAAAATACTAATGTATCACTACTGTTATTAAATTCATCTACCAATTTAATTCTATCCTTGGGTTTTGTTTTTCCATCTAAATAAAGGTATGGAATTCCTTTTCTCTTTAAATTCTCTCCTATATTTTTAAGTGCAGAGGTAAATTGAGAAAATAGTAGCACCTTCCCCTGTGAATCTATATGTTTTTCAATAAGTTCTGTTGCAACTTTTAGTTTCCCACTTCCACCTTTGTATTCATCTATTACAAGTGATGGGTCTAAGCAAATTTGTCTTAGCCTAGTTAAATAAGAAAAAACCTCTATCCTGCCATCACTGTTATTTTTCATTTTTTCCCTGACTGCTTTAATATAAGATTTATATACAGCCTTTTGAGCTGTTGTCATCTCAACTATAAATTTCTTTTCTATTTTATCTGGCAATTCTTTCATTACTTCACCCTTTGTTCTTCTTAAGAGAAAAGGTTTAATTAACAATTTAAGTTCTTCTAAATTCCCTTGTCTTCCTATGACAAATTTCGATTCAAAAATTTCTTTGGAATATAAATAATCGGGCATTATAAAATCAAATATAGACCAAAGCTCTGTTAAATTATTTTCCATAGGAGTGCCTGTTAGTGCAAACCTAACCTTGGCTTTAACTTCTTTAATAATTCTTGTGTTTTGGGCTAGATGGTTTTTTATATTTTGAGCTTCATCTATAATGCAAGCATCAAAAATAATATCTTCATATTGCTCTATATCCATTCTTAAAGTTCCATAGGTTGTTAATATTACATCATAATCTAGTAAATTATGAATTAATTTATGTCTTTCACTTTTTTCTCCATGTACAATGCCAACCTTTAAACTAGGCGCAAATTTTTCTAGTTCTGCCTTCCAGTTATAAACAAGGGATGTGGGACTAATTATAATAGATTTCTTATTTTCCTCCGATAAAAGGAAAGCTATGGTTTGAATAGTTTTACCAAGGCCCATTTCATCCGCGAGTATTCCTCCAAAACCTAAGCTGCTCAAGCTTTTAAGCCATTTAAAACCATTAATTTGGTATTCTCTAAGTGTAGCTTTTAGATTCTCTGGTATCCTTATATCCAAGTTATTTATGTTTGATAAAATATTTTCTATATTCTTTAAGAGCTCAATACCTTTAATAAATTGAAGGTTCTTGTTTTTTATTTTTTCATTTAAATATAATGCCTTATTTTTTTCTATTTGTATTAAACCCTCTTTTATGTTTTCTTTTTTATTTAATACTATTACTAAATCAAGAAAATCCTTAACTCCTGCATCTTCAAAGTCTAAAAAATTATTATTCACAGTTTTGTAGAATCTATTTTTTTGCTTAAAAGATGCAATAACACTATTTAATTCCCTATTTCCAATGTCATGAATAGCATAAGAAAAATCATAGCAGCCTTCCATTTCCTGGATTTCAGCTTTAATAAATCTTGAATCCAATATTCTTCTTTGTTTAATCCCTTTTCCAAAGGTAACATTTCCTAGGCAATGTAGATTGTTTTCGCTTTTACTTAAGATATCAAATAATTCTTCATCTCCACCTATAAAAAGTAACTTCTCATTTCTTTTTATAAATCTATATTTCTCTAGTTCCATAAGGATTTTGCCTTCTTTTTTAAAGTCACGCAAAATTTTATCCACAGGATTATTTCCCTTTAATATGTTGATTTTATCATTACCATAAATCACACTTATATCGCAATAAATACTACCTTCCATTTCATATATGTGAAATTCAGGTTTTATGAAATTTGCTGCAAAGGTTTTTACCTCTTCATTAATATTAATATCACTTGAAATACTACCTAAGAAGGAAGTAAGTTTGTTATAGTTTTCTATATCCCTTCGGTATATAATTTCACCATTTCTTTTTAATTTATCGCATAGAATCATATACTTTGCAATTTGATTTCTTGATGGTAGATAAAGCTTCCAATTAAATAAATATACATTATTCTTATCATTTAAAGACACTGGAAACTGCTTATGGGTTGTTAAAACAAAATATTCCTTTCTTATCTTTAATGTAAAGGTTAATGGCAAATCACTATTTAAGATTGGAGCTTCAAACTCAAAGCTATCATAATTAAACTTGATTCTTTTATCACTAACCCCTTCTAAAAAAGTTCTTAAGTCTTCAGGGTCAAGCACTGTTTTCTCCTTGCCTATTGCATGTTGCACTTCATAATAAGTAGGACCTTTTGAAACCCTGCGAGCTAATTTTATAGTGCTATGAGTTCTATTATTACTAATAGTACCTTGCTTATTGTGGTTGTTTTCTTTGTGCTTTTCATTTATTTCTTTTTTTTGATTTGTTTCTACTTTTGGGGTTATTCCATTATTTTGATTTTTCTCAGAATTATTTTTTGTAGCTCTGCTAAAAAAGCTATAGGCTGTAGCCGTTAAATGGCTACACATAAATAAATAGCCCGTAGTAGAACTTTCTTTGAAATCTTCACAAGAACATTTTACTCCATCTAATTTTTTCTTTAATATATCTATTGCTATATGGGTGTTTAATTCGCTGGTCTTAGTACTGTTTCTGACACATCCATAAATATGATATATATTGTCAATTTTTTTCCCTTTGATCCTAGTAACGAGTCCACTATTAAAAACCTTCTCGCCCTCACTTCTCATTAAAATAGAAGATGATTTAAATACTATATTCTCTAATTCTATTAACTTCAAAAAATCACCTCCACATTAATGTTTGGTATCCATGAAAAACCTACTGCAACGCTTCTTTAATAAAAATATTGAAAATTTATGTGCTGAACTTTTACAAATCATAATAATTATAACACTTTTAAGAAAAGTTGAGATAAAGAAAGTGATATAACAAAGAGAAAACTTCAGTAGGAGTATAAATCTCCCACTGAAGTTTTCTCTTTGTTATATAGGATGGCACTTTTTTATTTTACAACAACCGAAACTCCATCTGGTATTACTGTTATTTTTGCATTTTTTCCTTTTATCTCAAAAGCCATTTGGAGTGCTTTTTCAAATGTAGCTGCATGCTTCATATGCATTTTCACTATCATTTCAGGGTCACACATATCTGTAACAAGAATCACAGTATGCGTGTCAAGTATACGGGCAAGTATTTGAAATTCCCATTGATCTGGCACCGTATCATTTCTTCCTACTTTAAGCACCCTATCAAGGACGACCCCTGGGCTACTTGCATTTGCTATATTGTCATAGAAAGACTGTCCACCATGCCCATCATTACAAGCAGACACCATGATTATAACTCCACCCTCTCTGCAAGTTGCTTCACCTGCTGTCATACCTTTTACAGATTGATATATATTTTGATCAAGAGGATATCCTCCATTAGTGGATACCACAATATCTGCTTTAACAGCTTTCACAGATGCAAGTTCCATTACAAATTTACATCCATCAATATGGGCAAGCTCACTATCTCCCGCAAATGCATTTATAACCTTCTTATCACTATCAATAACAACATTTAATATGAAGGCCAGTTTTGCTTGCTTTGCAGCATAAATCATATCCCTATGAATTGGATTATTTACAATAACTCCGGACCGTGCATATTCACTTGCTATAAATTCAGAGCAATGATTTGCCATAACTGTCTTTGCTGATGCCACTCCAGGAAGAACGCTCTTACGACCTCCAGAAAATCCTGCAAAGAAGTGTGGCTCTATAAAGCCTTCTGAAATTAAAAGTTCTGCTTCCATTGCTATTTTACTTAGCCATAGTTCGCCACCAGAAGGAAGCGTTCCAACACGAACAACGCTGTTATAATCCTCTGATACATGATTTATTATAACCTCATTATCTACAATTTCAGCTCCAAACTTATCGATCATTTCCTCCCTTGTGGTAGGTCTATGAAATCCAGTAGCAATTAATATTGTTATTTTAATTTTAGGGTTTGCGCTTCTGATTCTAGAAAGGAGTATTGGCATTGTTATTTTGCTTGGTACAGGTCTTGTGTGATCACTAGTTATTAATACTAAATTTTTCACGGATTTAACTAAGTCTTCTAGTTTTGCACTTCCAATAGGGTTATCAAGTGCCTTACTTACAATTTCCTGCTGAGTTTGTTCAACTTTGTATGCATGAGCTTTTGATTCTAATATTGCTACCAAATTATTGTCTGGTATTTCAATTTCTAAAAACTGTTTTGAATATGGTATTTTAATTTTAGTCATTTATATTCCCCTTACATTGTAAAAAAATTTGCTCTGTAGTACGTAATTAATCCTAAGTAGAGGTATCACTACCAGTCTTTTTTATTGGCAAATTTTTCCTGGGTTTAATATGTTTTTAGGATCAAATGCCAATTTTATATTCTTCATAAGATTTACATATACAGGTCCAAGTTGTTCTAGCATATATTCTTTCTTAGCAAATCCAATTCCATGTTCTCCAGATACTAGGCCATCTAATTCTCTTGATTTTTTATACATTGCTTCAAATACTTCAGTAATCTTATTTTCCCATTCACTATCGGAGAGCTCATCCTTTAATACATACACATGTAAGTTACCATCACCCGCATGTCCAAAGCTTCTTATTCTTATATTAAATTGCTTTTGAAGTTCATTAGTATACTTAATAAACTCAGCAACCTTATTTCTTGGAACAACAACATCACATTCATCCATATCACTTGTTGTTGCTTTAACAGCTTCAAGAAATGCTCCCCTTGCAGACCAAACAGCTTCTTTTCTTTCATCTGTATCCGTTATAAATACATCAAGAGCACCTTCCTCAAGGCAAATATTAGCTACCTTTTCATAAGCTTTTTCTATCTCCTCTATACTATTACCATCAAAAGTTAATAAAAGGTATGCATCTGAGGAATTATCAGGGAATTTTTTCCCGAGGAACTCTTCAGCAGCTATAATAACTTCTCTTTGCATAAATTCTATAGCAGTTGGCGCAGATTTTGATTTAACTATCTTTGGAACTGTACCTATTGCCATATCCAAATTTGGGAAAGGTACTAAAAGTGATACTGCTTTTTTAGGTAGTGGTATAAGCTTTAGTATAGCTTTTGTAACTATTCCTAGTGTTCCTTCAGACCCACAAATTAAGTCTTTTATACTATAGCCAGTAGAATTTTTAACTACTTTCCCTCCCACATTAAGTATTTCTCCGCTTGGGAGAACTACTTCAAGTCCTCTTATATAGTCTCTAGTAACTCCATACTTAACAGCTCTCATTCCACCTGCATTTGTACTTATGTTACCAGCAATAGTAGCGGATTTTTCACCTGGATCTGGTGGATAAAATAAATCAAACTCTTCAACATATTTACTTATCTCCATTAAAAGTACCCCAGGTTCAAGCGTCAATGTTAAATTTTCCTCATCAATTTCAAGTATTTTATTCATTCGGGACATATTTATCATAATCCCACCGAAAATTGGAACTGATGCTCCAACAAGTCCTGTTCCTGAGCCTCTTGCTACAACAGGAATCATGTTTTCATATGCATATTTCATAATCTTTGATACTTCATCTGTAGCCAGAACTTCAACTAATACCTCTGGCATTTTGCTTATTCCACCCAGTTCATCGTGGCTGAAATCATCATTTATTGCGTCACCTATAAACACTCTATCTTTATCTAATATTGAAACTAAAAACTCTATATCCTTAGCATCAAGTTTTTTATAATTCATAAAAGTTACCTCCTCGGTTCATATGATAATGTTACTTATTATCTTTAAATCCAGTATAAATTATTATCTATGCAGCTATAATATTAACGCAGGCAATACTCTGCTCCTGAGTTTTTAATATTTTCGATCAATTGAGGAACTATTTCATATATGTCTCCCACTATGCCGTAATGAGCTACATTGAATATAGAAGCATTTGCATCCTTATTTATTGCAAATATACGTTCTGAACTGTTCATCCCAGCTGTAAACTGAACCGCTCCAGAAATTCCAAGAGCTATTATTAACTTTGGTTTAACTGTTCTACCAGAAAGACCAATTTGCTTTTTAGCATCAATAAAACCAGCTTCAATTGTAGGTCTTGTCCCAGCTATTTGAGCATGTAGAAGCTCTGCTAGTTCCTTAATCATAACCATATCCTTTTCAGACTTTAAAGCTCTACCAACTGCAACAATTACCTCTGCATCTGAAATATTTTCTTCGGCTTCTTTTTTTGTAACTTTTAGCACTTCAATATTAGACGCAAGTTTTGCTTTATCTATTTCACATATTGTAATTTTACCTTTTGCATCACATTGTTTTTTAGGGGCATCCATAACCTTATATCTTACTGTTGACATCTGAGGCCTAGTATTCGGGCATAAAATTTGAGCCATAATATTACCACCAAAAGCAGGTCTTATCTGCACAAGGTCTGTATTTTCTTTCATTTTAAGCATTGTACAGTCAGCTGTAAGTCCTGTTCTAAACCTTGCAGCTACTCTAGGGGCAAGAGATCTACCAATAGTTGTAGCTCCAACTAGCAATGAGGATGGCTTTACCTTATTTACAAAATCTTCAAAAGCAGCAGTATAAGGTTCTATCCTAAAATCCTTAAGTTCTTCGTAGTCGTATACAAAAACCTCATCAACACCATAATAAAGTAATTCTTTAGCCTTTTCTTTTATGTTATAACCAATAAATACACAATATACTGGAAAATTTACAACGCAAGCAAGCTCTCTAGCTTTTCCAATAAGTTCCATTGTTACAGGATGTATATCACCTTCTACATGATCCACATATACTCCTATACCCCTCCATAAACTCTTGTCAACTTTTACTGCCGCTGTTTCAATAAATTCCATTACTCCGGTAGGACCTTTTTTAACGCAAACCTTACACATTTTACACCCTGCATTAATTTCAATTTTTCCGTCAACGTATTCAATAGCACCAAAAGGGCAAACCTTTATTAATTCTTGAACATTTGATTCATTTAGTTTCTCTCCGTTACAAATTAACTTACTCATGAAAATTCCACCCTTCTTTATACAAATTTTAACTCTTTAAGTTTTGTAGCTATTTTAAGGCTAAGCTCTTCAGCACTGCCTGTCCATGTTTCTCGATCATTATTTGCAGATGGTGGAAATATTCTTTCAACCTGAGTTGGTGACCCATTAAGTCCATATTTCTTTTCATCTTTATCCTCAAAGTCATTCAGTGTTATCATTTTTATTTCTCTATCTTTTGTAGCTATTTTTTTCTTATAAGATGGAAGTCTTGGTTGAAATATATCTTTATCTACAGTTAAAAGACAAGGAAACTTAATTTCAGCTACTTCAATAGTATTTGCCATATCCATTTCTACAACAACTGATTTTTCTTTTAATTCTATTATCTTTAAAACGTTTGCAATATGTGGAATACCTAAATATTCAGCCATTTCTGGTCCTACTTGAGCAGTATCTCCGTCTGTAGTCTGCTTTCCACATAATATAAGATCAAATTTTCCCATTTGTCTTACGCCTTGCGAAATTGTATAAGATGTAGCAAGAACATCTGCTCCTGCAAACTTTCTATCAGATATTAATGCGCCCTCATCTGCGCCCATCATGTATGCCTCTCGAATTACATCCTTTGCTTGTGGTGGTCCCATAGTTATAACTTTAATTATTCCACCCTTTTGTTCCTTAATTTTAAGTGCTGTTTCTAATGCATATAAATCAAAGGGATTCATTTTTGAATCTACCCCATCCCTTTTTAAAACACCTGTAACTGGATCTACTTCAACTTTTGAAGTTCCTGGAACTTGTTTGATACAAACTAAAATTTTCATATATTTTCCTCCAATCATTCTTATAGAAAATTCAAAATCTCATTTTTGGTAGTATGGTCTGACCACCTTTAAATTATAATAACACACTATTTAAAATATTTCTATAATAGTTAAATAGTTAACGGTAAGATTTATTTTATGCAAAAAAAAAATAAGAGTAATATTTGATATTACTCTCATTTTTCGTTTTGCATAAAACCATATATTTCAAAATTAGTTTTCTTTTTTCATATACTTATTTGCAAAGTCTAAATGTTCTCGCATTGCCTTTCGAGCACCTGCTGAACTATGTTTTTCCATAGATAAATATATCTCATTATGTTGATTAAAAAGTATATCCTTATTTTCCTTATGAGCTAATATTAATTTTCTTGCATCCACAATAAAGTGATCTACAAGGGTCGAAACTGTTTTAAGAATATTAAATATTAAAACATTTCCTGAGCATTCTGCAATCTTATAATGAAATTGTTTGTCAATTTCAGCATTAATATTTTCATCCCCACAATTCATGAATTTTTCAGTAATCTCCTTTAGCTGACTTAGTTGTTCACAGGTTATCCTCTTTGAAGCCAGACCTGCGGCCTCCACCTCCATGATTTTCCTAAGCTCCCAGATTGCTTCTGGATCACTTCCCTCTAACATAAACATAATTGATAGTGGCTCAAATAAATTATCTTGAAAACTTGTTTTTATGTAATTACCTTCTCCTTGTCTACACTCGATAAGTCCAATAACTTCTAATGCTCTAAGCGCCTCCCTAATAGAAGCCCTACTTACCATTAATTGCTGCACTAAATTTCTCTCTGAAGGAAGTTTGTCTCCCTTTTTAAGGATACCTTTATCGATCATATCTTTTATTTGAGCTATTACCTGTTCGTAAACTTTTGTATTCTTTATAGGACTAAACATGTTGTGCCTCCCTTATAATATTCAAAACCCATATATTATATACACTATAACATATGTTAAAACTTTTATTCTATTATATTTCATGTAATCAAGTGATGCCAACGGCTTTAGTAAAATATATTTAGACCTATATTATTATACTTAGTTAATGTTTATGTATAATTTTTGACGAAAGCCACTTAGCGATGATAGCTCGATAAGTGACTTTTTTATAACAAGGCACTCATCTTTAATGTTTCATGTATGTTTTTTATAATTTCTTCCTGGTTTGCATTCATAATTTTTAATTTCTCATTCTCCAATTCTAATATAATGTTTTTTTCTTTTAATTCTTCCATAGCATTCTCGATTATCATTTATCTACTTTTATAGTCTTTTATATTGCTCATTCAACAATATTTATAAATATGTTTTTGATTAGAAGGATTTTACCATGTTTTGTTGAAATTATTATTGGTATATATAACCAAATTGTAAAGGAGATCATAAACATGGAAGAACCAAAAATAAACATAATCATTGTTGAAGATAGCAAAGATTTTCGTGATTTGCTAAATGAACATATATCATTTCAAAAGGATATTGTTGTTACTGGAATAGCAGAAGATGGAGAAGAAGCATTAAAAATGATTGAAGATAAAAAACCTGATTTAGTTATACTTGATATAATTATGCCTAATCTTGATGGTTTGGGTGTTCTAGAGAGGTTAAATACAATGAATTTAGATCCAATGCCTCGTATTATAGTCTTATCAGCAGTTAGTCATGATAAAATAATCCAAAGAGCCATGTTACTAGGAGCAGATTATTATATTGTAAAACCTTTTGCCCTGGAAGTATTAGTTGAAAGAATTAGACAATTGGTAGATAACAGCATATATAATAGGGATGTGAAAAAAGTAATTACTTATCTTAATGAAAACGAAAGTAAAATTAATAAAAGTCAACCAACAGATATGATCACTGAAATAACTAGTATTATTCATTAATTGGAATACCTGACCATATAAATGTATATATGTATTGAGCTAATCCATAAACTTGGTAGTGAATGATATTGAACTTTTATCTTCAGTTACAAAAGAATTGTATCCCTCAATAGGTAAAAAATTTAACACTACTGCTAGTAAATGCCGTAAAATTCAGTTATGTAATAATACGGCATTTAAAGGGATTATTCGGTTTTTCAACTTTTATGAAAAAAGGATAATGATTTTCTTCTGTCCAACAATCTAATACTGCGAATTCATATGACCCAAATTGATTAACATCAAGCTTGTTATACTGAGACCACTCATAACAATATAATTCAAGCAAATTTTGAAGTATCTCTTTCTCATCGTTATTAACTTTTACAACCTGTATATCCATTATTTTTCCTCCAATGCTAATATAACTAACCTTTAATTCAAACTTTCTTACGGTGTCGTCTTAACTAATGGTAATTATAGCATATTTTTATATGAATAATCACTATTTTTGTAAAATATAGCAATTATTCTTATTTTCAATACCGTATTATTCAATTTTCAAAGACCATTGTTCGTACTTCCAATTTCAATAATTACGTCGTCTAATTTTCATACTCTTCAACAAGCTTCATACGCACTTATTCTATTTCCTTTTATAAAAAAACACCTCGGCTCTCGGTCTTAAATTTACTTTATTATACTCAATATGAATTGAAAAAAAAATAATAATTCCCATGCACTTACAACTGTGCTATACTACTATTACGATAAATAATCATACATATAATGGTATAGACATACATAAATCCCCTATCTCATGCATCTTTTCAGATTACTCTTAAGCATCAAATATAAAAAAAAGCTGCACTTTTAGACTTACCACATAGATAATTATACCCAAATTTATAATAGGAGATGATTGTTATAGTTAAATTTATAAAATATAAACGAGGAAATATTGTAATTAATTTTATACTGGTGACAATAATTTCAGCCTTAACTATTTTTATGTGCTTCATAAAAGAGGATAGTACGGTAGTTGTAGATGGTAAACAACTTGAACCAGTAACTTACCAAAAAACTTTTAGCAGCACTTTAGCTAGCAATGCTATTACGCCTGTAGATCTTAAAGTCTTTGTAGATAATAGGGAACTTAATATAAAATCTACTGAGAAAAATATTGCCGAAATGCTAAAAGCACAAAGGATAGCTTTTGGTGCTACGGATAAGATTTCGCCATCATTAGAAACCCAGATATCAAGCGATATGAAAATTATAATAACAAGGTTTAAAACGGTAACAGAAACCAAAAAAAAGCCTATTGATTTTAAAACAGTAATTAAAGCTGATAATAACACACTAACATCTCAAAGCAAGGTTTCACAAGTAGGAAAACCAGGCGAAAAAAGTGTTACTTCAAATGTAACTTATGAGAACGGAAAAGAAATTGCTAGAGAACTTATTAAAGAAACGGTAATTAAAGCACCACAGAGTAAAATTATAGTTCAAGGCACTTTAAAAGCCATAACCTTCTCAAGAGGAGGCTCTTCAAATAACGCCGGAAAAATTATTAATGTAAAGGCCACTGCTTATTCTGCAGCTGATGGAATAAACAGCGCTTATACCTCTTCTGGAAAAAAAGCTGTCCGAAATCCAAACGGTTATAGCACCATAGCTGTAGACCCTAGAATCATTCCCATGGGAACAAAGCTATATGTTGAAGGTTACGGCTATGCTGTAGCGGCTGATACAGGTTCTGGTATAAAAGGAAATTTTGTAGATGTATTTTTCAATACAAATGCAGAAGTTTCTAATTGGGGTGTTAAATACATAAAAGTACAATTACTTAATTAGTTTATAGCACACAATAAGAACTGCCACAGATAATATCTCTGTGGCAGTTCTTTGCATTTAAACCATAAAAGTTTATCAGTTAGCTACTTTGTAATTGGATGATTTTTCAAATACAGTAAATAATCCTCATTCCATTGTTCAAAGCTTTTATCATTTCTGTGGTCCGTTAAATCATACTTTGTCTTCAATAATTCACCTAAATAATTTGTAACTTTATTGGATCCCCAAATATTTAAATGACCATTATTAAACATATCAGACTTAAAATCAAATCCAATTTCTTTATACTTATTGTTATAATTAATGAACTCAATATTATTTTCTTTACATATTTGTTCTACCTTATTAAACATTTCCCCTGGATTTTGAGTCCAATTTTTCATACCCGTTGTACTTGTTTCATCGTATGGCATATTAGTAAATATAAGCTTAAATCCCTGCTCTTTAGATAAATTAATCATTTTGTATAAATACTCTTCTGATTTGGGTGGAAGTTGTCCTACCCCCTTGCTCGAAAGATTAGCTTTATTTTCTTTACCATACTTTTCTTCTCCAGCGCTAAAGCCCTTTTCATAATAATTATCTAAATTTTTAAATTGAATATCCAATTTAGATACTTCTTTCCATCTGCTGTGATACCTTATAAATGGAATAAAATAATTTGCTCTTTCATCTTTAGGCGTAGTGGCTAAAATTGCTTCAGTTTTATTTTTAGAGAATTTCATGTTATCAAGCACATAACTAATGTACCCTTCTTCTCCATATTCCTCAGTTAAGCCTAAATAATATAAATCTACTACAACAATAGGTTTCTCCTGTTTTTTTAATATTTCTTTTAATAGATAATATGTAACATCAATAGGTTCCCCAGCTGTTGCATAATTAAAACTAGTTATTCCATAATCTTTCCATAGTAAATTCGGACTAATACCTGAATGCATATGACTAGATCCTAATAATACTACATCATATTTATCCCCTGTATTTGCATATAACCCTTGATATAAATTATTACGATAACCTGTTTTTAATATGAATAACCAATTTAAACCTAATAGAATAAACATTAGTATAATAGTAAAAACACTTATTTTTAAAATTCTTTTTTTACTCACTGGAGCGCCTCCTATAGTTACAACCATAATCCTAAAATGTCATTAAATCATCTCCTGCGGAGCTGCAATTAATGACTTCAGAAGGAAATTTAGACTCCCGCTGATTTTTTTTGTTGTAGTATCTGACCCCCACTTATAGAAATGGGATACCTTCCTTCTGAAATGTCATTAAAATTGAAAATATATAAATTTTTGAACATCAAATGTTGGACCATACATTCCAAATACCAATATTGATGTTATAGTAACTAGATACAAACTCCATTTGAATATTAGATTTTGCTTTGCTAATTCTAATCGCAAGCTTTTACATGACTGAATAGCATTTATAGCTAAAACAATAAATATGCCAATTACTGATATTAAAAAATCTTTTTCATCTAAGCCTAACTTAAATATAGAACCATCAGTAAATACCCACGGGTTAAAGGTCATCATATTTTTAATCGTTATTTTAGCATAGGTAAATGAGCCTGATCTAAAAAATATCCATGCAAAATCAACAAGTATAAATGTAGTTAAAGCCTGAAAAACCTTATATGCCAAAACATCGGTTTTAATCTTAAATATACTTATTAGTTTTTCTTTTACTGGTTTAAATAAATCTCCTAATACTTGGTATATTCCATGTAATCCTCCCCAAATAACAAAATTTATTGCTGCGCCATGCCACAATCCACTGGCTATAAATACAACCATGATATTAAAATAATTTCTTAGTTTACTACATCTGTTTCCTCCTAAAGGAAAATACAAATAGTCCTTAAACCATCCACTTAAAGTAATATGCCAACGTCTCCAAAACTCTTTTATAGATTTCGAAAAATAAGGATTTTCAAAATTTTTAGATAGTCTAAAACCCATAACTTCTGCTGAGCCCCTTGCTATATCAGAATAGGATGAAAAATCACAATATATTTGAAAAGCAAAAAAAACAGTAGCAATTATAATTTCAAAACCTTTATAATTCTTTGGATTATCATATACTGTATTAACTAATAGTGCTAACCTATCTGCAATTAAAACTTTTTGAACAAATCCCCACAGCATTAGTAATAAACCATTTTTTACTCTATCATAATCAAAATAATGTTTTTCATTAAATTGATATAATAAATCCTTGGATTTTTCTATAGGTCCCGCTACTAATTGTGGAAAAAAAGATACAAATAAAGCATATTTCCCTAAATTTTTTACTGGTTTAATATCTCCCCTATAAACATCCATAGTATAGCTTAAAGCTTGGAATGTGTAAAAGGAAATACCTGCTGGCAACAAAAAATCAAAGGTTGGTATTGTTAGCAAAATATGAAATTTTAATAGTACCGTATTTAAACTTGAAAGAAAGAAATTTAAATATTTAAATGTGAACAAAATTCCTAAATTACTAGCAAAACTTGCAAAAACAATGATTTTCTTTAGTCTAGTAGCCCTATGTACATCTTTAATTATATTTACTTTTCCTATTAATAATCCACTTATATATGTAATTATAGTTGATATACCCAGTAATATTGCATATTTGGGATTCCAACACATATAGAAATAGTAACTAGTTATTAGTAGCCATACCCATCTAAACTTGTGGGGTATTAAAAAATATAGAATTGTAACTAGTGGAAAAAATATTAAAAACCCAATGGAATTAAATAACAAATTAACACCCCTTTTATACACCTTTATACATTTTGCGCGTTTATACTTCTGCATTTTTACATATTTTTGAATATTTTTAAATGATTTTAAATATTTAATTAAAAAATTTACTATCAATTAATTTATACTATATCACAGGTTAAATCAACGAAACGTGAAGTTTTTGCAATATTAAATAAAACTTTACACTCTATTAACAAGATTTTAATATTTATAGTATGCAAATTGAAACTTCTCTATTATATTTAGTAATAAATAATATAATTTATCTTATCTTATCATACTTCATTAATGTGGCAACAACATGTCAATTTGAATATCTTAATGTATAAAGCAGACTTACCACGTGGGTGCCACCTTCTATTTGACATACTGCTCAGCATATAGTAAACTTTATAAATATAAAACTTAAATAAGACAGTTCTAAACCATCCTGTCTATAAACAAAACTAGGACGTAACTACTGTTTTTAGGTAGTTTTTTGTTTAAGGGCGGTTTACGCCCTTTTTTATTTGCTTAATTTTGCATAGAAAAAATAGATGACACTCGCTGTCCACCATCAATTACCAACTATAAGTTATACCAACTAGGAGGATTTATAATGAAAAAAATAGGCTTAACAACTACCGTACCAGTAGAGGTTCTTATTGCAGCAGGTTTTACCCCAGTAGATCTAAATAATGTTTTTATAACCTCTAAGGACTATTTGAAATATATAGATATTGCAGAAAGGGATGGATTTCCTAAAAGCCTCTGCACTTGGACAAAGGGAATTTATGGTGCGTGCTTAGAAAACAACATCACAGAAATAGTTGGAGTTGTGGAGGGTGATTGTTCTAATACAAAAGCTCTTATTGACGTACTTGAGTTAAAAGGAATTAAAGTTTATCCCTTTTCCTTTCCACATAGTCATAAAACAGAGGATGTAAAACGTGAAATAAATGAATTTATGAGCACCTTTAATGTAACAATTGACGAGGTTGAAGTTGTTAGAAAAAGACTAAATGAAATTAGATGCCTCGCTAAAGAAATTGATGAATTGACCTATATTCATAATAAAGCTACGGGCTTTGAAAACCATCTACACCAGGTGTGCACAAGCGATTTTAATGGAGATATAGATGTATTTGAAGCTGACCTTAAAAAAGTTATTTGTGATATGAAAAACAGAAAACAAGTAAATAAAAAACTGCGACTTGGATATATAGGGGTTCCTCCTATGACTGCAGATATATATGAATTTGTAGAGAAGTTTGATGCTAATTTTGTGTACAATGAGGTTCAAAGAGAATTTGCTTTTCCAAGAGCAGATAGTGCATTAGATATATTTCAGCAATATTACGACTACACTTATCCTTATGATACAAACTTTAGGACTCAAGAATTACAAAAGCAAATCCATGAAAGAAAATTAGATGGTATAATTCATTACACTCAAGCCTTTTGCTATAGAGCCGTAGAACATATTGTATTAAAAGAAAAATTGGATATTCCCATATTAAATATCGAAGGTGATAAGTTAAATGTCTTAGATGCAAGAACAAAACTTAGGTTAGAAGCTTTTCTTGATATGCTACTAGACTTAAAGGAGGCTGTAAAATGCGAGTGTTAGGTATAGACCTTGGAAGCCGCGAGGTTAAAATTGTTTTAATGGAAGACAATAACATAATACAGAAGGTAAAAGTAAGTACCATGAACTTTTACAAAAATTACTGCGACTTTGATGGTAAGATTATTGTTAATTTAGAAAAGCTTAATATTGGTCAAATTGATAAGGCTGTGTCTACAGGCTATGGAAAAAACAACACCGATTTATTGCTGTTCACCCCAATAAATGAACTAAAAGCACATGTGTATGGAGGTTTTTATCAAACTGGATTAAAAGATTTTATACTTTTAGATGTAGGTGGGCAAGATGTTAAGGTTGTAAAAGTGGAAAAAGGCCTCATTACAGACCTAGAGCTTAACGAAAAATGTGCTGCATCCTGTGGTAGGTATCTAGAGAATATGGCAAATATACTGGAAATATCACTCCAGGACATGAGTGTGCATTATGAAAATCCTGTGGAACTTAATTCGACCTGTGCTGTGTTTTCTGAGTCAGAGTTAATTGGAAAAATAGCTGAAGGTGTGAGTATAGAGTGCTTGTGTTCTAGTGTTAATTTCTCTCTATACAAAAGGCTTAAACCACTTTTAAGTAAATTTAAAGGTAAAAAATTAATTTTAACTGGCGGTGTTGCTAGTAATGCTGCAATAAAGAAATATTTAAAAGATGATTATGAAGAGATAGTGTCTATTGAGGATCCACAATTTAATGGAGCCATTGGGTGCTGTTATTATGGAAGTAAATTTTTATAGCACTGACTACTTGTTTATTATAAAAATCCCACTGTATCCTTTGATATCAGTGGGATTTTATTCTTTACTTATTCAACTTGACCTGTAGATTGCATATTATGCTGCAATTGTTTCTTCTTCAACCATTTTACTCGTTTTCTTTCTAAGATGAAGAGTTATAGTAGAACCAACAAGTCCACCAATAATTCCACCACATATAGCAAATAATACAGCAAAAATAACTGATTTAGGTTCATTGAAACCAAATGGTGCAAGTAATCCCGGAATAGGTGATGCTGTACCAGGTGCATTATTTATTATTTTAAAATAAGCAGCACTTAACCCAGCGAGTCCTCCACCTATAAAGTTTGAACAATATATAGGAAGTGCGTTTGCAGTTACTATATCAGCTTGCGTTAGTGGTTCAAGCATCACAGCTACTACATTGCTTCTATCCCCAAGTTTAAGCCTTTTGAACATTATACCATTTGTAAAAGATCCACCAACACAGGCGATAGATGCTATACCCATTGCAAGACCTTGTAATCCAAGCATTGCTGTTAGTGCCATAGAACTTAAAGGAGATGTACATATCATTTTCATAATTCCGCCCAATAAGAAACCCATTATATAAGGAGATTGCACTGCAGCAACTGCAATCATACCTCCAATACTAAGTAACGTTGAATTTACTATTGGATCCACCCCAAAAGCAATTCCTCTTGCAAGCGGTGCGATCAAAAGAGCACCAACTATTATATCTAATCCTTTTGGAAGTTTTTTCTCTAAAATAGGTCCGATAAATGAAATTATATATCCAGCTACAAATCCTGGCAGAATGCCATATCCCAATACCGCAGCACCAGCCGTTACTGCATATACAGGATTTAATCCCATATTTAAACCAACTAGTATTACAGCAGCAACACCGCCCATGTTTCCAGACGCAGCACCCACTTCACCTAAAAATTTAATGTGTAATAAATTTCCGCTTATGTATTTATGTATTGCTTCAACTAAAAATGTTGCTACAGCGGCATTTGCAAGTCCAGACATAGCCTTTTGACCTTTAGGCATTTTTAAACTAAAAAGTGAAAACAGGAATAATGTGAAAAGTAATAATCCAATACCTTTAATTAATATAAACATATTTTCCTCCTTTGTACTTTAAAATAATTACAATGAATTTTCAATATTGCGATTTGTCATACAATTATTATAATTGCAAAGTTTCAAAAAACTTCGCAAGACTTCAAAATGCAATAAAAAAATTTTAATAATTATTTTTCGCAGTAGGAAATAAGCCCATCAATAAATTTTTTTATGGTTACTTTCCCTCTATCAGAGCTCTTTTTTCTAATATAGTCCATTTCCTTTTTTACTTGTTCAAAATTAAAAAGTCCAGTTGAATATTCTACAAAAACATCGTTCATATAATCTTCTATTCCTAAACTGGCAATATTGCTCATAGCCGTAGAAATGGTTCTTCTAATCCTTTGCTCCATGGATTTAGGATTATCAGTAAATTTATTACATAATTCTTTTAAGGTATAGTTGTCCATGTATTCATTATTTTTCATTAAGAATACAGTAATATCAATTAAATCTTTACTGCCCACTTCACCTATTATTCCTATTCTGAGCATTATATTTTTTATTGTTTGCATTTCATCTTCTGACTTCAAACAATTACTATCTAGAATAATCGTATCTTTATTAAAAAGTTTATGAATTTGATTTAAAGTTCGGTTGGTTTCTAAATTTTCAGACACTTTTTTTATAATAGTTTCAATCTCAACTGCGTTTATTGGTTTTTGTATATAAAATTCTATTCCATTTTTATAGGCTTTTTCAATCATATTTTTAGCTGATACCTGAGAAATCATTATAAATTGCATTTCAGGACGCGTAGGTTTTACATTCTTAACTATGGATAATCCATCAACGCCAGGGATGAAAAGATCTAATAAAACTATATCTGGATTCAGACACTGAATCTCCTCTAGGCCTTCTCAACCTTTAAGAGAATATCCTAAAACGGTACCCAAATCTCTATCACATATTATTTTTTCTAAAATCTTAACAATAATAATATCATCTTCGATTATAAATATATTCATTCTGAGTCCTCCAGTTCTGATTTATTAATAGTTATGTAAAAAGTAGTTCCAGAATTTTCTATAGATTTCACTTTAATAGTACCCTTTAAACCTTCTTCAACAATGTTTTTAACAATACTTAACCCAAGCCCACGGTTTATTTCACCTGTACTATAATTGATTTTAGTTGAGAATCCTGGAGAGAATATGTACATTAAATCGCATTCTTTTATTCCAGAGCCTGTATCACTTATCACAAAAATAAATTTTTCCTCTATTGACTTTTCTACAAATGAAATACAAACATTATGAGTTCTAGCACTTAGTGCATCTAGTGAATTCATAATTAAATTTCTAAAAATAGACATAAGATAATAATGTTTAGTTGTATAAAAATTTTTATTTATCTTAAAAACTAAAGCTACATTAAGTTCTCTAAATTTCACTTCATTTTTCATACTATCTTCTAATATATTAATAATATCCTTAAAATACATACCTTTATCCGTAGTCTTATCTTCTGTTATTTCTTCAATACCCCTTACAACAAGTCCGTATTCTTTCTTTATTTCGTGAACATCTTTAGCAATATTTAAAGACCGCTTAGCCCAGGTGTCTGGCTCTTCTTCTATGGATATTTTTTCAAATAATTCATAAGCGTTACTCATAACTTTTTCTATGCCACTCATGTTTTTTTTCATCCAATACATTTCTGTTTTTAAATCAGAAGTTAGTAGTAGAAGTTTTTTATATCTTTTTTCATGTTCCTCTTTTAGAAGAAGTAACTTATAAAACTTTAGACTATTTAATATTATTAAACTTATAATAGAACGTATAACTGCAACATAAAATAATGTGGTAACTGCATTTAATTTTAGCATAGTAAACTTCTCAAAGTTTCTTATTATTATTTCTACAAAATTTCCTAGGTAATCACTTAATATCAATGTTATTAATAATCTTTTTAAATCAATTGTGGTTATTGTTTTATTAAAGATTTTAAAAAATATACTATAAAAAGCATAAAAGAATATCTCTGGGAAATAAGCTAATAAAATTTCAATAAAACTCCCGTTTTCAATAAAATAAATACCTACTCTTAAAAGATAAACAGAAATAGCACACATAACCCCTGTTTTTATAGTATCTAGTTCATTAAAAAAGTATAGAAATACAGGAAATAATATTATTGCCACCGAAACTCTAAAATCAGATATAAGCAAATTCATATTTATTTGTGAAGTGATTGCAATAATTATAGATATTACAATCATTCTTTTTAATTTGTTATTCTTTATAATCGCCATATTTATTTATCCCCGCAACAAAATTTAAAATATAATAATGGAATCCGTTATAGAATTTAAGGATTTACAGCTTAATAGTACCATTTTAATATAAATGTTACAATTTTATTTGTTATTTTGTTGTTTTTTGTAAAACATGTAATAATAGAATCTTAAATGGGACAGTTAATAATTTATAAAAATTATTAACTGTCCCTCCTCTTACTTGCCACGTGCCACGTTGGTTGCACCATCACAATAATACTTCATTGCCTCATTTAAGAACTTAGCTAAACCTTCTTTATGCTTATCGATATTAGCTGTAAAGCGTTCATCATTAACGTATAAATCTCCAAGGCCTCTAAATATTTCTATAGTACAATTATAGAAACTATTTGTAATTTCCTGTCTTAGCTCAGCTACTGCATTTTGAACTTCTTGGTCCGCTATTCCCTTATGCATATTAGCTACAATTTTACTGTAGATTTTTTCATTTGTTATATTTATTCTATCCCAATCCGCTTTTGTGTATTTTGAGGTTTTTTTAACGCTTTCCTTGTAGGCCTCAGAGTCACCATATTTTTGCTTTGTCTCCTCTGCATATTTTTCTTTAGCTGCTTCTATTTCGCTAATATCAAAGCCTTCAAACATTTCCTTGTTATTCATATCTATTCCTCCTTCAATGGAATCTATAGTTTTATCTACAGATTTTATTATCTTACTTAGTCTCTTCTTTTTTTCTATCAGTAGTTCTCTGTGAGCTCTTAATGCATGTTTTCTATCAAAGTCTGGATTATCTAAAATTTCTTTTATTTCTTCCAAATTGAAATCCAGTTCTTTAAAAAACAAAACTTGCTGTAATCTTTCAAGGTCAACATCATTGTAAAGTCTGTATCCGGCTGCTGTTACAGAATCTGGCTTTAATATACCAATTTGATCATAATGATGAAGTGTACGTACGCTTACCCCAACAATATCAGCTACTTCTTTTATTTTATAAGGCATAAAATCAACTCCACTATTCTTAATTAGTAATCACCTTCCAAGCTTCTCATGATTTTTTATGATACATGCACTAAAGTGTCAAACTATAAATGCATTTACTATTATCCTCCTATAAATTTATAATAAACTATAACGTTAGGTCAGAGTCAATATGAATTTTTAATATTAAATAACTTCTTTGAATACAGCCTTTTTATATTTTGAATTCACCATAATATAACCCATACTCTGAATCATTAAAAATGCTGCAGAACAGGACAGTGCAACTGTAAAATATGATTTACCTGAATTGTTACTTGTAGATCCTATGCCTATAAAGAGCAATATTAGCGCTACTAGAAATGGAACAAACATCAATATAAAATTCTGTGTAGATATAATCTTCGAAAGTTCTTTTTTTGAAAGGCCAAGCTTTACTATTCCTTTAAACTTAACACATTCTTTTTCAAGTTCTGTAATAAGTCTGAAATATATCATACTTGAAGCTGCAATAACAAAAATTAAACTTATAGAAAAGCCTACATAAAGCATAAGGTTTTTAGAATTTTTTTCAGTTTCTAAAAGTTCATTTGCACTAAAAAATCCAAACTTATATTCTTTCTCCATTATTATCTTTGATTTCAATTTTTTTGTAATATTTCCTTCTTCTTTCCAGCTATTTGTATTATACCCATAAATTTTCACAACATTATAAGTTTCTTTTCTATCTAATTCCCTTAATATTTCATCATTAAATATGGTGATTGTGTCAAAAAAGCCTGATGGTGTTATATTTTGTTTACTTATGCCTGCTACAATGGGCGTAACCCCTTCTTTTTCTAAACTTCTTTTTATCTGATTGCTTATGTAATTAGGTGGCATAATTTTTGGTGAACCACTCACTATATAAACCTCATTCTTTTTAAGTGAAATTGATTTACCATAAGTACCCTTTAAAGCTAAATTATACTCACTCTCAGACATTATGCCATTTCTATTATCTTCACCTTTATACTTTACTTTATATTTATATTCTTCATACCCATTTTTTCCGCTTAAAGCATCCTGAAGCAGTTTTACATGTTCCTTTTCATGATTATTATTGCTTTGTGATACATAAATATAGTTAAGTGGAAAATTAGCCTTTGTATTCTTTTCCACATCTATATTTTGAGCATAAAGCATAACAATTGTATAAAATGCTACTGTAAATAAAATCGTAATAAGATACATCATTTTTACATTTTCACGAAGTTTTGATTTAATATCAGCTATTATAATCATATTGGTTCTTCTATGATACATTTTTCTTTTTTTCATACTTTCTATTATTAAAATTGATATTTGTACATATAAAATATATATTACAACTAGAAGAACTCCAAACATCAACCAAGTACCCATTCCAGTATCCATAAAAGCCTTCAATGCATCAACTTTACTATAAAATAGAAAGATAAAAATACAAGATAAAATTATTAATACTCCAATTATCATAAATAAAAGTGAGAATACCATCTCCCTTTCATCTGTTTTATCTGATTTCAACATTTTTATAACCTTTTCTTTGCCAATAAAAATTAAGAAATAAGTGATATTATTAAAAATAATATAAAGAACATACCAAAAGTCAAAAGTATGGCTTTAATTGGAACATACATTGCAAAACCTTCAACAACCATTATTTTTTTTGCAAGCATTAAAAAAAGTGGTGAAAACACAAGTCCAAATATAATTGCCGTTATTATTGCTGCAACACCGATGAGCATATTTTCTTTAAATATCATTTTATTAAGTTGCTTCTTGGATGCACCCATTATTGTGAAAAGTCCTAAAGTTTTTTTCCGAGATTTCATAAAAGCTCTTACAGAATAAGAGATAAACATAAATGAAAAAACATATACAAGCGTAGCTCCAGCCGCCATCGCCATGGATAGTGCAGAGCCATTTTGGATAATGCTTAAATCAGGATGAAACATTGAAACTGAAAAAGAAAAGAATATAAAAACCGAAAACATACTGCTTAAAAAGTATGCAAAATATGTCCACTTATCCCTTACCACATTATTTAAAGCAAGTTTATTTAAGGTCATTTCTTTCCCCTCCCAAAAAGCTTAGCATATCAATAATTTTTCCATAAAATTCACTTTTATTATGTCCGCAATGAATTTCGTTATATAATTTCCCATCTTTAATAAAAATTACTCTACTACAAAAACTGGCCACATAAGCATCATGGGTAACCATTAAAATTGTGGTATGAAGACTTTTATTTATTGATGCAAAAAGATCCATTACGTCTTTCACAGCTTTTGAATCTAGGTTACCTGTGGGTTCATCTGCAAGAAGTAAAGAAGGTTCATGAATTATTGCTCTAGCAATTGCCACTCTCTGAGCTTGACCACCAGAGATTTCAAAGGTGCGCTTTTTAAGTAGATCTTCAATACTGAGTAGTTCCGCTACACTTTTCAATCGCTTATTCATAGTTTTTTCTGGAATGCTATCAAGAGTAAGAGGCAAAATTGTATTTTCCTCTACAGTCAAGGTGTTTACCAAATTAAAATCTTGGAAAACAAAACCAAGTTCCTGCCTTCTAAATTTCGCAAGCTTATCATTATTTAATTCATGAGGTTCCTTACCATTTACTATAATTTGCCCACCGGTAGGGCTGTCAATTGTAGACACACAATTAAGCAAAGTGGTCTTTCCACTACCTGAAGGTCCCATTATAGCAACAAATTCACCCTCTTCCAAGTCAAAACTCACACCATTTAAAGCTGTATAGTTTACTTTGCCACAATATATTTTTTCAAGCTGTTTTACTTCTAATATACTCATAATAAATCCTCCTTCAATTTTTTTAAGTTATCATTTGCTAGTCACTATTAAGCAATGTGATATTTTTTTCATACCATGAACAAGCATTTTGTTCCTCTTATTACATTAATAATACTTCAATGTTCTAATTCCAACAATTTATTAACATTTCACTTTCATTACATCTTTGTAATAAAAAAAGCCCTGAAATATTTATCAAGACTTAAAATGCATATAAAATGTTGTTTGTTCTCCTGGCTTTGATTTCACATAAATTTTATGTCCCAGCAAATCCATTATTTTTTTTACAATATATAATCCTACTCCAGTTGATTCTCCAAAAGTACGACCATTGTCACCAGTAAAAAATAAATTAAAAACTCTGTTAATATCGCTTTTTTTTATACCTACACCTTCATTTCTAATTTCAAGAATAAGCATATCCTTTTCCACATATGAGTTTATATTGACAATTTTATTTTTATCGCTATATTTTATAGCATTATTTATTATTTGATAAATTGCATATTTTAACCATTTTTTATCTGTGTTTATAATTAACTCAGTAGGTATTGATACTTTTGGAAATACAGATTGAATAATAAAAAATTCTTTCAACTCATTTACTACCTGTAAAACAGTTTCTTTAAGATTTATATTTTCGATTTTCATGTCTTTTGCAAAATCATCCATCCTAAGAAAAGTTAATATTTGTAAGAGATCATAATCAAGTCTTTGAGTTTGAAATATCACCTTTTGAAAATCTGTATTATCCATATTATTCTCAGCCAGCAGATTTATAACAGAAATAGGTGTCTTCATCTGATGTACCCATTGATTTAGCATTATTTTATACTCTTTTTGAGCATTTTCCAAACTGTTTATTTCACTGTTGTAAAGTTTCATATATTCCTGCATGTTTTTTGAAAAAGCTTTTTCTAATTCTGAATGAGCATCTTGAGTTAACATGTCTTCAATGTGTTCTGGTTTTTCTGAAAGCTTTCTATAAAGTTGTCTATTTGAAATATACCTGTATATTAAAAAACAAAAGAGTAAAAATGAACTTAAGAATATAAAATAACCCATGTTTTGCTCAAAACCATCTAATTTCTTATAAAGAAATACTAAAGCTATAAAGCTAACTATATAAAGTATTACGAATCCCATAATATCCTTTAAAAATAATTTCATATTACACCTCAATTAGACGATAGCCTAGTCCACGTACTGCTTCAATTTCTACTTTTGCATGGATTTCCTCAAATTTTTTTCGAAGTCTGGCAACATTGACATTTAGTGTGTTCTCCTCAACAAAGCTTTCATCATCCCAAATCTTGGCAAGTAATTTTTCACGACTTAAAACCTTTGGAGAATTTTCTATCAAAACTGCTGCAAGGGTTCCTTCCTTCTTTGTAAGCATTACTTTTTTAGCATCATTCTCAATAATAAGACTTTCAAAATAGAATATTAAACTTCCCTTTATCAGTGTTCGCTCTTGTTGCTCCTTTGCATAATCTCCATATACCCTTCTTAAATTGGCATTTATTTTTGCTAGAACAATGTCAAATGAAAATGGTTTTGTAATATAATCATCAGCACCATTTTCCATAGCATATACCTGATCTATGTCACCAAGTCTTGCTGAAATAAATATGATTGGGCATTTTGATATTTGTCTTAATTTTCTGCACCAGTAAAATCCATCGTATTTAGGCAAATTAACATCCATTAATACAAGGTGAGGATCAATTTTTATAAATTCCTCAGTAACATTATCAAAATCAGTGCATACTAAACATTCAATACCATATTTCTCTATATGATTTGCCAACAATTCAGAAATTGAACTATCATCTTCAATTAATAATACTTTATACATATAATTTATCCCCTTTCAACACAAGTTAATATTAATCATACTATTTTTTTTGCTATTAATCATCTCATTACCAATAATAAGTCTACTCTATCATTTATAGTCGTTACTTTTATTATTTTATACTACTATCTATAGGATAATTTCAAACAAATAATAAAACAAAATAATAGGGACAGTTAATAATTTATTAAAGTTATTAACTATCCCTATTATTTATTTGTATAATTTACCATTTATCACGCGGATGACATTTTTTTGACTTACACCATGCCACTTGCCACATGTGTGGCACTATATGTAGTAAAGACTTTCCGTTGCGTATTCTGCATCAGATGTTATATCTATACCAAGCTTTCTAAAAGTTTGCTCATCATTTGTACTTACAATTGTGGTTGAGTGAGCTTGACATCCTTTTAACATTACTAACTTATCCATAGCTACCTTTGCTGTTGGATTAGTAGCAGCACATATACTAAGTGCAATTAGTACATTTTCACAATCTAAAGCTGGTTTCTTACTGCCCAATATTTTTGATTTTAGATTTATAATTGGCTCAAGTATAACTGGAGAAATAAGATGAATTTCGTCATCTATATTTGCAAAATATTTAACAGCATTTAAAATTATAGCAGCTGTTGCATCCATTATATCTGAACTTTTACTAGTTAATATTGTTCCATCATTAAGCTCTATTGCAAGTGCTGGGCAAGCTTCATTTTTATTAGAACATTGCTTTAAATTAGCTGAGCGCTCTCTTGCAGGCATAACAACTTTTCTATCTTGCTGTTTTAAATTAAGTTCTTCCATAAGAAGCTTTACTCTCTCGAAGGTTTCTTTATCTATATAACCTTTTTTATATTCACAACCTGTTTTGAAATACCTTCTTATTATTTCTTGTTTAGATGCTTCTTTTATAACCTCATCGTCAATAATTCCAAATCCTACTCTATTAACTCCCATATCTGTTGGAGATTTATAAACAGCTTCTTCTCCTGTTATTCTTTCTATAATTCTCCTAAGTACAGGAAAAGTCTCAATATCACGGTTATAGTTTACAGATATCTTATTATAAGCATCAAAATGGAAGGAATCCAGCATATTTATATCGTTAAGATCTGCTGTTGCAGCTTCGTATGCAATATTTAGTGGATGCTTTAGTGGAACATTCCATACTGGGAAGGTTTCAAATTTTGAATAACCGGCAGCTCTTCCTTGCTTATGTTCATGATAAAGTTGACTAAGGCAAGTACCTAGCTTACCACTTCCTGGTCCTGGTGCAGTTACAACCACAATAGATTTTGTTGTTTCAATAAATGGATTTTTACCATATCCCTCATCACTTACAATTGCATCTACATCTGAAGGATATCCTTTAGTTGCCCTATGTTTATATACTTTTATGCCTCTGCGTTCAAGCTTATTTATAAAAATCTTAGTTGCTGGTTGCTCATCATATCTAGTGATAACAACGCTATTTACATCAAGTTCATAAGCGCGTAAATCATCAATTAATCTTAAGACATCCACATCATAAGTGATACCATAGTCCCCTCTTATTTTGTTTCTTTCGATATCTCCTGCATATACACAAATAATAACCTCAACTTTTTCTTTTAATTTATGTAGTAACTTAATTTTTGCATTTTCATCAAAACCTGGCAAAACTCTTTTTGCATGAAGATCATTGAAAAGTTTCCCACCAAATTCTAAATATAACTTATCATAATCATTAACTCTTTCTAAGATAAACTTTGATTGTTCTTCTAAATATTTTTTCTGATCAAATCCTATTTTCATTATTACTCCTCACTTGCACCGTTATTTTTTAGATATTTTATAACAAATATTTTATAACCAATATTTTACCATAAATAATACAATTAAATTTGCTTTTACAACTTAATATTATTACACAATTTTAGTTTAAAGTAAACTGAAATTGTAATTGAAATTTGACATAGCAAGTAATTTATAGTACCATAAAAATGTTAAAACTTAATAAGACAGTTCTAAACCATCCTGTCTATAAACAAAACTAGGACGTAACTACCGTTTTAGGTAGCTTTTTTTTGTATAGGGTGTATTATGCCCTTTTTTATTTATAAAAAAACTATAAAATATAAAAATTATGTAGATTTCGGGAAAAATAATAATTAAATTAACATAAATTCTAGGGGGAGTGTCCTATATGTATATTTTAAAGGCAGAACATAGCTTTGACAGTGCACATTTTCTTTCTGGTTACGTGGGAAAATGTTCAAATATTCACGGACATAGATGGAAGGTTGAAGTTTACGTACAATCAGAAACCTTGCTAAAAGGCGGTCAACTTGATGGTATGGTAATAGATTTTGGGGATTTAAAAAAAGATGTTAAAGCCATGGTAGATTGTTATGACCACGCCTTAATAGTGCAAGAAGGCACTATGCGTTTCGAAACCTTAAATTGTATAAAACAAGATGGCTTTAATGTGATTGTGGTTGATTTTAGACCAACAGCAGAAAACTTTGCAGGGTTTTTCTTTAAACTAATGAAGGATATAGGCTATAATGTAAAAAGAACTACGGTTTATGAAACACCAACTAACAGTGCAACATATGAAGAAAGCGAGGCACGTTAAAATGAAATTTAAAGTAGTTGAAAAGTTCACAAGCGTCAACGGAGAAGGTCCTCTTTCAGGTCAGCTTGTAGTATTTATAAGATTTGCAGGCTGTAATTTAAATTGTAGCTACTGCGATACCACTTGGGCTAATACTCCCGATGTGTGTTATGACCTCATGACAGCAACAGACATATATAAATATATTAAATCTACCGAAATTAAAAATGTAACCTTAACCGGTGGCGAGCCCTTACTTCAAGAAGGAATTATAGAATTGTTAGAAATGCTTTCTAAAGATAGCTTGCTTCATATTGAAATTGAAACTAATGGCAGTGCCTCTTTAAATGAATTTAACATTATAGAAAATCCGCCCAGCTTTAATATGGATTATAAATTACCCTGGAGTAATATGGAAGATAAAATGAATTTAGATAACTTTGCATCTTTAAGTTATAAAGATACTGTTAAATTTGTGTGTGGTAGCAATGAAGATTTACAAAAGACCAAATTCATAATAGATAAATATGAGCTTTCTAATAAAACCAATGTATATATTAGTCCAGTATTTGGACAAATTGACCTAGAGATGATTGTAGACTTTATGAAGGATAATAAAATGAATGGTGTTAATCTTCAAATTCAACTTCATAAAATCATCTGGGATCCAAATAAGAGAGGTGTATAAAATTATGGCAATTGATACAAAAGCAATAGAAGAACATATAAGAGGAATTTTAATAGCTTTAGGTGATGACCCATGTCGTGAGGGACTTAAAGATACCCCTGCACGTGTAGCCAAGATGTATGAAGAAGTATTCGCTGGCATGTGCTATAGCAATGATGAAATTGCTGAGATGTTTAATACAACGTTTGTTGATGATTTAATAGTTAATGATGACTCCCTGGATATAGTTATAATGAAAGATATCCAAATATTCAGCCATTGTGAACACCATTTAGCCCTTATGTATAATATGAAAGTTTCAGTTGCATATGTCCCTACTAAAAAGATTATTGGACTAAGTAAAATAGCAAGAATAGCTGATATGGTAGGTCGCAGATTGCAACTTCAAGAAAGAATAGGAACAGACATAGCTGATATTATGCAGAAGGTAACTAACTCCCCGGATGTGGCCATTATTATAGAAGGTGAACATGGCTGCATGACAACTCGCGGAATAAAAAAACCAGGCACTAAAACAATGTCAACTACTTTTAGAGGAAGATTTAACACGGATGTAATTTTGAATAATAAATTGATGATGCTTTATAATAAATAAAGGATGGTGTATTAGTAATGAATAGTGAAAAAGCAGTAGTAGTATTCAGTGGTGGACAAGATAGCACAACTTGCCTGTTTTGGGCGTTAAAGAAATATAAAGAGGTTATAGCTGTATCTTTTGATTATAGTCAAAAACATATATTAGAACTAGATTGTGCAAAGGATATATGTAAAAAACATGGTGTAGAATATCATTCTTTAGACCTAAATCTTTTAAATCAGTTAGCACCAAATTCCTTAACAAGAAAAGATATGGAAGTAGACACTGATGCTCCCAGTGATGGTGTCCCTAATTCCTTTGTAGATGGAAGAAACTTATTATTCTTAACCTTTGTAGCGGTATTTGCAAAGCAAAGAGGGATAAATAATATTATAACTGGTGTATCTCAAAGTGATTTTAGTGGTTACCCAGATTGTAGAGATGTGTTTATAAAATCCTTGAATGTTACCTTAAACTTAGCTATGGGCTATGATTTTGTAATTGAAACCCCTTTAATGTGGATTAACAAAGCAGAAACTTGGAAAATGGCTTATGATTTAGGAGTACTCCCTGTAGTTAAAAAGGATACTTTAACTTGTTATAATGGAATAAAAGGTAATGGTTGTGGGGACTGCCCTTCTTGTAAATTGAGAAAAAAAGGATATTTGGAATTCAAAGAAAAATACCTTTAAAAATGAAACAAGGCTTAGTAAATTTTAATGTTTACTAAGCCTTGTTTTTTGTTTTTTTAAAACAAAAGACTATAATATCTCTCTATAGTTTCTTCTAGCATTTCAACGCTAATAAATCTTGCCTCGCGAATAACCTCTTTACCCTCAATATAAACAATAATTCCAGGCAAAGTAAATATTGAGTACTGTCCTGCTGCCTTGGTAAATGTATCAACTTTAATTTTACTTATCTTAATTTCGGGAAATTTAATTAACATTTCCTCAATTTTCGGAAGTAATGAGCCACATATACTGCAGCTTTCTGAACTAAAGTAAAACATTGCTATTGTATTATTTTTTATGAACTCATCCATTTCCTCTAAAGTATCTAACTCTATCATTATTATTCCTCCTAGTATTTACAAATGTCAATACACAACTTTATCCGGATTTTTTTAAAAGTCTACCTCACTAATAGCTCTTCAAGCTCACTTAAATCATCAACACATTTAACATCTGTACACTCTTCTAATTCATCTCCCCTTAATATCAGAATTCCCTGCATGCCGAGCTTTATAGCCGCTTCAACGTTCACAATATTATCATCAATAAATATCGCTTCTTCTTGCCTAATGTTTAACCCAGAAATCGCTGTATTAAACATTAGCTCATGTGGTTTCAATACCCCAATCACGGAAGACATAACAAAGGTAGAAAAGTATTCTCTTAAGCCAGCATTTTTAAATACACGCTCTAGTGAAGGCCAAGTATCGGATACTACCCCTAGCTTATAATGCTGACTTAATCTTGGTATAACTTGAAATACATCTTTATAAAATTCAAATTTTTCATCATTATAAACTGTATCTCTAGCTAATTCTATAATATACTCCGCACTTATCCCAAGCTCTGGTAGCTCCTTTGCAAATATATTATAAAATTCTATAAAATGTTCTAATTCTTCTATTTCAGTTAATATTAGTGGATGCTTATGAAAGTACTCATCGCCTTTATAAAATGCTTTTTCTACGAGATCTATATTTAAATTTTCAAATTTATTCTTATCAACATATTTAAAAAAATTTGGTGGCATAAACCAATGCCCTGTTCTAGCTCTATTAAGTACGCGCCCAGAATCAAATAATATTGCTTTTATATTTTTAGTATCTATCATTTTTATCCCCCCCAGGTGCCACCCACGTGGCAATTGGCATCTTTAACTAGTTTTAATTACTAATCATCTACTATTTTTCTTTTATTAACTATTGGTATCTAATTTAATAAAGCTACAAAACAGTGCCGATACTGCTGATGCTGAAACTATTGAATATAGTAGCATGTCAATTGAATTAATTTTCTCATTTGTTACGTAAATTGAGTACATTCCTATTCCTATAGCGATGGAAAAGAATAATATATTAAAAATTACTTTCATTTTATAACTTGCTTTAGAAACAGAATGTTTAGAAATAGAATAAATTAATATAAATATCTGGATAATCATTATTTTGATAATCAGCATTATTTCTATTTTAAAAACAAATACAATCAGTCCATATATAATTATATAAATATCACACTGAGTGAAAATATCTACCAACATTTTCTTTCTACTATGCTCTTGCTTTTTATACTTTTTAATTGTATTATCGAAAACTAATATGCTAAAAGCTACCATAACAGGAAATACACTTCCAATTAAATTTTTATTTTGGAATACAAAACCCGAAAAAATAGATTCCAAATTTTCTAAGCTCTTTTATCCTCTAATTCTTCTAAATGAGCATAATCATTAACACAATGAACATAAAATTCTCCAGTGCTTTTATCATATTTTATAATACTTATGCTACAATTTTCTGGAGGAAACCCTATATAAAATCTTCTTTCTTGTGCAAGTCCTAAAAACCCACTTATTAGAGCTCTAATTACGCCACCGTGTGTAACAACTGCTACATTATTCAAATCACTACTTGTAATTTCATTTATTACTTTTATTGAGCGTTCCCAAACATCCTTGCCACATTCACCCTCTGGATAGGGTATATCTATTTTATGTTTTAAAAATTCTTCCATGAAATCATCTTGTAGCAATTGTATAGATTTTTATATTAGCATATCCCTTATTTCAATTTCAGTACCTTCTGGTGCTTTAATTTTAAATAAATATCCATCTCCAACTTTATAAATTTTTTCTCCATTTTTAATCTTAAAGTTGGCATAACCTAATTTTTCTATCCTCTCAAACTCGACCTGAACACTATCAACTAAAAAACACATATGTACTATGCCTTCATTTAACGAACTCCAATCCTTTAATTTATCTCCCTTTTTAGCAGTCTGTAATTCGATCATAAATGTTCCTAGTCTTAACCATGTATTAAAATCTCGTTTATGGAAATTTACTGCTGTTTTAACTAATTCAAATTCTAAAATTTCAGTATAAAACTTAAGTGATTCTTCATATTTTTCTGTTTGGATACAGACATGGTGTAGCATTTTTACGTTCATAGTATAGTCTCCTTTATATATGTAGTTGTACAATTTATTTTGTATTATTATACAAGAATCCACTAAACTGTAGCTTGTTTACGCCCTAATTATAACATTAATTTCTATATTTTGTTATATGTTACCCTCTTTATAACTAATGAATAATTATAAATACTCTGATGGTCATGCCTGATAATAAAATAAACTGATATTACATTGCTTTGCATTGTAATATCAGTTTATCTATTATTGAGTATATTTCTTTCCAACTAAAAACCCTAATTATATTTTCATTTAGTGGCTTTCGATTATAATTAGTATCTAATAAAAGAACCTTCAATCCTGCCTTTGATAGCTGAACTGCGTTATCATAATTATCTTCAATAAACACATTGCACTCTAATTCTCTTGCTTTATCCACTTTATAATGGCTACCTAAAACAAACAAATCATCATATGGAATCTCATTTTTCCTTAGATATGAATGAGTTAACATAGTAAGTGATTTTTCTCTTGCCGTAACGAAAAATATATTATGCATAAGACTTAGTTTTTTTATAACAATTTGCACATCTTCGCGAAGCTTTTGTTCTGAATGAATTTGAATTTTATTTTTTTCATAAAATTCCTCATATTCGCTCTGCTTAATGCCCATTACCTCATGGATATAATATTTAGTTATCTGCTTTTCAGTTATATTTTTGTTAAAATATTTATTAGTAATATTAAGCCAATAATAAGCATCCGTTATTGTCCCATCAATATCAATGCATATATTTAAATTTTTCATATTATCTTCATCTCCCTTATGCTTTTATTATATGCGTTAAAAGTTAAGAACAAGTTAAACTTGTATTATGATTTGTTTAAATTTTGAGAATTTTAGTAATATTTAAACTGCGAATATAAATCATTAAATATCAAATAATAACTATAAGAATAAACTACAAGGGAGTTGTTGTAAAATGTCAAATTTACCATATGACGGTTTTATGCAAAAGGAACTATTAGTTAAAGGCCAACTAATTAATTCTTCTAATAATGATGAAACTACAGCTCATTGCAGTCATTCCTGTCCTAAGTGCAACGTGCGAAAATGTGAATTGTGTGAAGGACATTCTGGTAATCATAAATGCTCTGAAGGACATACCTGGTAAGAAAAAGTAAAGATGCCAAGTGCCACATGGGTGGCACTTGGCATCTTTACTTTTTCTATTAGTGTAATTTTACTTTTATGCTTTTATCAATATATCTAGTTTCGCTATATCCATTAATATCTAATGTCATAGGAATTATTTTTTGTATTTTATCCTTCTTCTCTATTGGAGATGCCTTTTTCAAGGTTATAGTTCTCTTTGTTACATAGCTCTTAGGTTTATTTAATTCATCCCCAGCAAAGAAGCCTTCACTCATACTAACCTTTGTTCTGTCTTTATCAATAGTATATCCATCACATTGTTGTACTTGTGTTATAGAAATATTATTAGCACATTTAATTCCCATATCTAAATTTTCATAATTTCTATTGTCAAGTGATTCTGTTATAATTATTTTAGCGGTATCTTGCTGAAGCATAATGTCTTTAATTATTATTTTGCTTCCCATATATTCAAACTCTTGCGGAAATGCTTTGTTCATATCAATGTTGAATTTTTTAAAATTATTTATATTTATTCCATATTTTCCCATTTTAATCTTAACCTTACCTGGGTTATCAATATACATAGAATCAAACTCTACTGTACTTCCATCCCACCCATTACCACCACTGCTATAATAATTGCCACTTCCCATAACCTTTTCTTTATATTCTTTTCCGCTACCTATAAGCGTAATATTTGAAAAATAATCAATGCTGTAGCCTTTAACACTATTTCTTTTGTCTTTATATTTTAACACTGTTGCAGTTGGCGCAATTATTACCTCTTCAAAGGTAAGCTTATGCTCATCAATAATCATTTCCTTATTTAAAATATAGGTTTTAGATTCATATTTAGTAACGGGAATATTAAACTCCCATTTTCCCTTTACTACAACTTCTCTGCTTCCCATCTTATTAATTTTATTAATAACCAAATGAAGCATTGACTGTTTTTTAGTGACAGGGTTAAGTGTTATACAACCTCTTTGCACATAAGGATTATCAGAATAAAAATTCATAAATCCTCCTATATTTTTATCAAATTTTTTATCCTTATTATTAAAATCTCCATCAGCCACAATTCCATCTGCTAAATCTAATACATATTTTTCTTTTTTTTGTAAATCCTCTATCTTAAAGGTTACTAAAGTATTTAAATCATCACCAATTATATTTTCAATGGTGATTTTTATATTATTATCACTGACCGAAAGATCCACTGTTTGCCCATACCCCTCCTTTATTAATTGTTCAATAGCACTGTTTTCCTTAACAGAGGTCTTTTGCCACCATTTAAGGGATAAATTCAATTTCTCAACAGCAAATACTGTCACTGTTAGTAATACAACCATTGCAGCTGCTATAACCGTTACCTTAACTCCTCTTTTTTTCATTTTGAAGCTTGGTTTATTGCTTAGTTTTACTTTGATATTTTTAAATAAATTATTCGGTGTTATTATCTCTTGTTTTTTATTTTCTACATATAAAGTTATACTTTGTAATTCTTCTAACTCTAGCCTACACTGCTCACATTCTTTTATATGCTCTGCTATTATTTTTTTTTCTTGTTCATCTAAACTATCATCTATATATTCTATTAATTTCTCTCCAATATCTTCACAATTCAATTATACTCCCTCCTTATTTATTTGATTTTTCAATGCTTTTAAGGCTCTATAAATTCTTGACTTAACTGTACCTACTGGTATATGGAGTGATTTTGATATTTCTTCTTGAGAATATCCACTAATATACTTAAGTAGAATTACCTCTTTATGAATATCCTCTAGTTTATTTAATTGCTCTATAAATTCAAAATTTGTGTGATCTTCATATGAAGTATTTGCCTGGTGAATATTTTCAAAAGGAATGCTTCTTTTTTTATTTTTAATTATTTTTTTACATTCATTTATAAATATTGAGGTTATCCATGTTTCAAAATACCTTTCTTCTTTTAACTGCCATATATTTTCATAACCCTTTATAATAGTTGTTTGAAATACATCTTCTATATCATACTGATTACATAAATAACACCATCCGATCTTATAGTATTTGTCTTTTTTTCCCTCCATCCAATTTATTAATGCATTCATATCTTTTTTCTTTATCCGCTCAATAAACATATTTTTAACTTTGTTATTTTTCTTGTGATATATTAATTTGCTAACTAACTCAATCATTATTCTTATTCACCCCTTTTCATACAATTAGAGTTTCAATCTATGTAAAAAGTTCCATTTAATTATGCTATTTTCACAAATATTAATTTGTATAAAAAATAAACATCCACAAAACTAAAAGCAGGTGTTTACTTATACATTTTATATATTTTTTTATCATAATATTAATTTCTATATAATATTATTTTCACACCCAATGAATACTTCAAATATGAATTTGAAGAAAAATCAATAAAAAGAGGACTGCCGATGTCAGTCCTTAATGTTTTAAAATACTATATAATAATCCATTACAGAAATTTCTTCAAACCCACAAGATTCATAAAGTCCAAGTGCTTTTTTATTTTCTGTAGCAACTTCAAGAAAAATATTGTCTACCTGTTTTTTCTTCAATATATCCAGTGCTAAGCACAAAATTTCTCGTCCATAGCCCTTTCCTCTATATTCTGGAATTACTCCAAATCCATAAATAAACCCTTCATTATCAGTGACACTAATATGAACCTTACCTATAATTATCCCCTTAAGCTCCGCAATATAGCTGATAAAATTATTATCTAGCTGAATGGTTGGTTTTTCTAAGTCCTCTTTATCATCAACCTCTTCTTCTGGTAATCCAAAATAAATAGAACTTTGTCTTTCAATTTCAGGTGCATCATCATTAGTTGCCATTCTAAGCTTAATAACCTGGTTCGGATTAGACTCAAATTTTTTTTTATTCAAACACATCTTATACTCTGCAGATCCATATTCAGCTCCAATGTGATTTATAAAAGCTAAACCAGGAATGGATGTATGGTCGCATAGCAGTAACACCTCTGCCGGGTTTATTTTTTGCCATTCTTCCTTAGCAAGCAAATATAACTTTTTAAAAATTCCTTTACGACGAAACTCAGGGTGTACCATACCACTAACTTCTACTGAAGTTCCATGGAAATTACATAAACCTAAATAACCTACTAAAATTTCATTATCATAATAGAAAAATTCTGCCATAATCTTATTTTTTATGGAGTTTTTTCTTTTCTGCATTTTAAATTCAAGTTCTAATTTTAACTCAGTTTTTTGTTTTTCACAGCAAACAGCTTCTAGAGCTTTAATAGCTGCATAATCTTCTTGATTTAATTCCAACTTCATAGTCATAGTAATAGTATGCTGGTGATTGTCCATTATTTTTTCCTCCCTAATTTTAAAATTCCTACTTAAAATATAACCTATATTTTAGTCCAGCTCAATGTAAAAAACAATTATATTTGTTTTTTAACAATTCAATCACTACAAATTAAATTCCTAGTTATATTTTATTATTCACCAAGTTCTTCAAAAATCTCTTTAACTCCTTTTCCCCAACTCTTATCCTCTGCATATTTACTATTTATCCAATCAAAAATATCCATATTAGTAGGCTTGTCCTTAGATAAATTAATAACAGTCCTAGCAGCTATTCTGCTAGAATCATAGATATCAGTATTATATTCCTTCCAACTATGGAATACATTAAAGGGATTGTTTGCAATCTTTTGTGCATTTTCATGGCTCTTTGGAACAAAAGACTGTTCCTGTCCTGTAATAGCAAATAAGATATGTGGATTTAAATTAAACTCTTTAGAAGTTCTAATTATAGCAGAGAAATATGGTTCCTCAGCAAGTATTGAATTTCTTGAATTTAAAAATTCTAATAATTTGCCTTTATCAATGGTTTTATAATTAAAATACTCAGGCAGGTGAGGATGATAGCTCATTGCATCTGCAACAAATAAATCATATTTATCACTACTTAATACATCCTTCTGCTTTATTTCATTTTTATTTTTATTTTCATCTCCTATGATTTTACTAATATTAATAGGATTATTTAAGGAATATAAAGATAATATCAATAAGATTAATACAGAAAGGGCTATTTTTGTAGATGAAATCTTGTTTGCAACAACCTCCAACATCATATTTATTGTTTCAGAAGCACTATTAATCCTTACTGCTAGTCCCCTTTTATATTTACATATTAAGTTTTTAGAATTATGTTTACAAATTGATGCCCCCTTAAATTTAACCACATTATCCATAGTTGCTAATTCAGCTCTTTTATAAGGTAACTTTTCAATATCATTTGACACATTCAATGACCCCACATATTTTTCAAAATCTTCTTGGGATACAGTATTTTTTTGGTTTTTATTTATCCATTTAATAAGTGAAGTTTTTAGCTGTGGATTTTCTTCTGATTCAATAATGAAAGCATTAAAAACATCCGATTTTAATATATTGTCCTTGTTTTTTAAAATTGTGCTTTGCATGATATTTCTTTTAATATTCTGCTTGTCTTCTCTATTTATTCCTTCTAAATTCTTATCAATAATTTCATACATAGTCCGTGATAATATGGAGGCATTTTCTTTAGAAGAATTATTAGGATATTTTTTCACAACATATAATTTTATTTTTTCTATCTCTTGCCTTGTCAAAACAAAGGAGCCTTTTAATTCATCAATTACATTCTTCATAACTTTAACACTACTCCAAACAAATATATTTTAAAGGGCTTTTAAGCATTTTTTTAATTAGTTTTGTATCAATATTATACCTTGTATTGATATAAATTCCAATTTAAAATTCTCTTCTACCCTTTTTGCTATTCCTATCCCTAGACATAACCTTCCAAAAGTGACTAACTGTATGCATCCCTTCATAAATAAGCCCTGTCTTACAAAAGAAAAACTCATCATCTTTTGTTTTTATATTTTGTTTGAATGGATAATCCTTGAGATTTCCTGAATAATAAATAAATCTCCTCATAATTCCACAAATATCTGTTGGCGTTATCTTATAGAATTCTAAGGAAGTAAGCTGTATTCCTCCCTTGCTTAAGGCTTTCATTACAAATTCAGAGCATATATAGGTCTTATAAAGAGCATGCTTTTTATTAGAAATAATCCCAATGGCTTGAAGTAAATTGTAGTAATATACCTCAGAATCATTATATACATCATATATAAATTTACTTATTAGTTCATATTGATCTGAAGTTACAGGTATGCGATATACATTAATAGGAACATCATCCTTAACTCCCATGTTAAGTGTAAATACACTTTCCCTGATAATACCACCTACAAGAGGATTGCTAACTGACAGTCTACAAAAGGAATACATTTGGCTTAGATTTTCATCTAAGCTAATTGAAGCATGATTATATTTTGCTCTTAAAAACTTTCTAATTATCTTTCCTGTGTAAGTTGGTGTTCTTGAAATAATAACATAAACATACTTTTCCATTTTGCTTCTCCTTGCAACCACCTAGTTATAATATGTGCTAACAGAATGACTATAATACTTTTACCCTAGCTAGTAAGAATCCTTTATAATTCTAGTTTACTATTTCTGCTCCGTATATAATTAAACTTGATTTTTTACACCTTTAGCTAATATACCCATTTCAGTCATAATTTATTCCACATTCTAAATCTTTATTATTATTTTGAATTATCAATATTTAAAAGAAAAGTCCTCTACTTATAAAAGTAAAGAACTTTCCTTCTGAAATGTCATTAAATTTAGCTACTAATAATCCTATGCTTGTCAGATCATACTTTTCTTTAGCAAAATCTAAAAAAGCTTGTACAAATTCAAAATTATACAAAAAAATTACCTATAGTCCAAACACTTTTTTTCAAAATGTCCTTCCTATAGGTACCATTATATAAATAACTCTCCCTTTTTATACACTTATTAATCCTTCCTTAACAAGTTTACACATAGTATTGTGCCTGCGCCATATACATAGCTTCATACTGACTTCCTGATTCTTTGATTAATTCATCATGGGTTCCATATTGAACAATCTCACCTTTATGAAACACAGCAATTTTATCACAAAATTTACAGCTTGATAGCCTATGAGAAATGTATATTGTAGTTTTATCTCCTATAAGTTCATTAAATCTAGTATAAATTTCAAATTCAGCAATTGGATCAAGGGCTGCTGTTGGTTCATCCAAAACCACAATTGGAGCATTTTTATATACGGCCCTAGCCATTGCTAACTTTTGAGATTGTCCTCCTGAAAATTCTATACCATCCTTATCAAAGGTTTTATAAATAGATGTGTATATTCCTTTATCTAGCTTTTTAATAGCCTTTTCTAATCCAGATTTATTAAGCACCTCCATTATTTCATTATCGCTGACACTTTTATATTCTTCAAAAGCAATATTTTCTTTAACTGAAAACGCCAATAGTTTATAATCCTGGAAAACTACCGATAAAAGCTTCATATAATCATCATAATTATATTCACCTATATTAACGCCATTAAGTAAAATCTCACCTTCTGCGGGCTCATACAATCTTGTAAGAAGTTTTATAAAGGTGGTTTTTCCTGCACCATTTAGCCCTACTACAGATAATTTTTCACCATTATTAATATTAATAGATACATTCTTTAAGGTATAATTTTCACTTCTTGGATATTTAAATGATACATTTTTAAACTCAATATTGCATTCATTTATATTTTCAATCCTTTTACCCTCTTTATTTTTAGAAGATTCTATCTGCTCAAATTCCAGATATAAATCAAGATATCTACACATTTGTCTAAACTCTATAAAACTTTTAAAGAAATCAGATATAGATGTGCTAAATTTATTAGCGGCGCTTATATACATTGTAAAATCACCTATTCCAATACTATTTTTAAATACCTTATAGGTCATATAAGCATAAACAACTATCATTTGAAGCTGCATATTGACTTCATTTAACCCATTATATTTTCCCATGAGCCTAAATAGCTTTCCAAAGCATTCAACACTCTTTTCATTATAACCTTCTATTTTCTCCACGATAAGCGGCCTTATGTTATATAATCTCACATCTTTACCCATAGAAAAATCCGAAGTTATTTTTGCGTAATATCCGAATTTTCTATTAAGAGGGATTAACTCCCCATGAAATTTATACTGCGCCGCCTGTGATTTCTTAAATAAAAATGAATTAAGTAAAACGATTCCCAGTATTAGAAAAACTATAAGGAAATTCAATGTTGATATTACTACTAAAAGACCTATGGCAGTAACAAATTGTGAGATTGAATCTACTATGCATTTTATCATACGTTCTAAAACGCCTTGATTACGCAAAGGAAATATAGCTCTTTCTTTTAAGTTTAATATATCTGGATCTTCAATTTTCTCAAAATCCATATCCATTATTTTTTGTCCAATCAATAAATCAAAACCATTTATTATCTCCATGTTTTTTATGTCCACTAAGGTATCAATCCATCTACTAATAAGATTTAAAATTCCATTTGCTACTACAATAATGGAAACTAACATTATAAAAACATTTACTCTCTTCTGTCCTAAAAGTTCATCTATGATAAATTTAGGCATAATGATATTAATAAAGGGGGTTATAGCTTTAAATATTGCAGATGAACATAAAACTGGTATATAGCTTTTAGACATTTTAGAAGATAACTTTAGAAAATATCTCATAATTTCAAAGTCTTTTTTGAGTCCTGCTAATCTATCATTTTTCATCTATATAACCTCCTCTAAAGTTTTTTCCTTGTAGTAATGCGCTTGTATATTAAACATTTCAGCGTACCTTCCATCTTTACTTAAAAGCTCATCATGAGTACCGTATTCCTTAATTTCACCATCTTCAAAAAATGCTATAACATCACAAAAACGTGTACTTGAAAGTCTATGTGAAATATATATTGCAGTTTTATTCCCTATCATTTCGTCAAAGCCTCTATAAATATTATATTCTGCAATCGGATCAAGGGCAGCTGTAGGCTCATCTAGAACTATAATGTCTCCTTCTTTATAAAGCGCTCGTGCTAACGCAAGCTTTTGATTTTCTCCTCCTGAGAACTCTACCCCTTTTTCATCAAGTATCTTTAAAACACTTGTATCAATGCCCTTTTCTAATGAATTAATTTTAGCAGCTACTCCTGCTTTATCAATACATTTATTAATTTTTTCACGGTCAATATTACCTTCGCTTACCAATGCAACATTTTCTGCTACTGAAAAGGCAAGCATCTTTATTTCTTGAAACACAACAGAAAACTTTTTATAATACTCATCCTTATCAAAACTCGCAATATTTACCCCATTAAGTAATATTTTTCCTTCTATTGGCTCATAAAGTCTTGTTATCAACTTTACAAAGGTAGTTTTTCCTGCACCATTAATTCCAACTATAGCAAGTCGCTCACCAGCTTTTATTTTTAAGGATAAATTTTTATAAATATATTTTTCACTGTTAGGATATTTAAAAGCAACATTTTTAAATTCAATTTCATATGGAGTTTTATCTGGAATAGGCTTTGGATTTGGGTTTAATATTCCATCATCAAATTCTAAAAAATCACGATAATCATTTATATATAAGTTTTGAGCCCTTATATGTGCTATATCCGTCATGATATTTTGCATCCAAGTTGCAAATCCACCTATTGTAACAAAGTACATAGAAAAATCACCAATTCCCATACCTTTATATATTACTCTATAAATTAAATAAGCATAAATAATACCTTCGCGAAATAAGAGAAGCATCACATCAAATGCTGATACTACAAAATACTTATATTTTATTTTTTCATTTATTTTAACTTTTTCACCCCTAAAATTTTTAAATTTCTTTGAAAACCAATTTCCAAGGCCATATATTCTTATATCCTTGCCATAAGAAAAATCATGCATGATATTATATACATACCCTGATTTTCTATTTAATTCAGATATATCATCTTTTCTACTGTGCTCATATCTTTTAACTTTAAGTGTTAAAAAATATATTATTAACACATTAGCAAGGAGATACAAAAGTATAAATGGATTTAAAGTTGAAACAATAGCAATATATCCCATAAAAGCAATTGCACTTCCAAACAAAGCAAATAACCTATGAAATACACCCTCTATTCCATTATCATTATTCTCAGCTGCGCTCCATGCATTTTCAATATCATTTAGGGTTTTAGGATCTTCTGTATATTTAAAATCCATTGTCATGCTTTTCTTCTGCATCATAGTAATAAACTTAAATCTTATCTTAATCATTTTAGGGTAATATGCTCCCCCTAAATAAGCTACCAAATAATTAACAGTTACTGAAAGAACAAAGAAAATGACAAGAATCATCATTAAAATATCAGTTCTTTTTGCCCCAGTTAATTCATCAATCAAAAACTTAGGAGCAAATATACCTATAAATGGAAGCATAGCTGTTAAAATTGTGTAAAATCCAAAATATCCGAATAAACCCTTGTCCCATTTCCATGCATTTGCAACTAAAAACTTGATATTTGTCATAACACTTCTATTTTCTTGGTATTTGTTTTTTTTCAAACGAATCCCCCTCCTGTATTTTGCTTCTAATTAATATAAATAATAACATTTTTTTTATATAATGTAAACAAACCAATTTTACACTAATTGATAGGAATCTTTTGGGAAAATATTATTTTAATTAACTTTCAGCTTGGAAAACATGAAATATTTTGTTAAAATTATATATATGTTACATTCTTTGAATGAATACATATGGTAATAAGCCTTTAAGTTTAAAAAGGTAACAAAAAAAACAAAGAGAGGTAGATCACAATGAACATATTTTTAAGGGAAATAGATGAAAACAATTGGAGCGAATGTGTTACCTTAAAAATCAAAAAGGAGCAAGAGGCATATTTGCCGCACCCAAATGTAGTTTCAATAGCTGAGTGGAAGTTTAATCCTACTTGGACTGCTTTAGGCATATATACTGGCAATGAAATGATAGGTTTTGCAATGTATGGTGTGGATATAGCAGACAATACTATGTGTTTATTTCGTTTTATGATTGATGAGAACTATCAAGGAAAAGGTTATGGAAAATGTGCTTTGGATGGAATATTAAAGAAGATTAAAAGTGAAAATGATTTTAATGAAATATGGTTGAGCTTCCATCCAGAAAGTATAGTAGCGGAAAGTTTATATTCTAGTTTTGGATTTAAGCCGCGAATTACTGGACTAGAGGCAGATGATGAAGTATTTTATGTGCTTAAATATTAAATTTAAGCTGGAATAAACGAATTGAAAAGAATATGTACAATTTAGAAAATTTAAATTTTGGGGGAGAATTAGAGTCAGTACTTGTGCGATATTTTAACGCATTTATGGTTTATTCAAAAGGTGATTATGATTTACAAGGGTATGTGGAGTTAATTAATAATAAAGATTTTAGCATGTTGGTTGAAAAAACTGAGGTTATCTTGAAATTTGAAGGAACATCACTCCAACTTGATCAGCCAGAACAACATCATTTTGCAGTATTAAATGACATAAATTCGGATTTCGTAATAGAAGAAACTTTGGAAGTTAAAATAGCTACTTTAGATGATATAGCTAAAATAGTAAGACTAAAAAATACAATCAAAGAATTTAGTAATGGAAATAAAAAATTCAAAGAAATTCTTATAAATAATATTAAATCAGGTACAACCCACGTATATTTTATAGAATGTGATGGTAAAATAGTTTCATATGCCCAAACTTCAGCAGAAAATAGCATATCTGCAATGGTTTTGAGTGTAATGACAGATAGAGATTATAGAGGGAAGGGATTTGCCTCTGCTTGTATAAAAATGTTATGTGATGATATGATAGCACAAGGCAAAACACTATGTTTATTTTATAGAAACCCTAAAGCGGGAGCTATTTATAGAAGATTAGGGTTTAAGGATATTGGCTTTTGGAGTATGTACCCAAATAGGGTTATTTAGGCTTAATATTACTATCATCACTTAATTTTATAAAACTCATAAAACAATGATATTTATTTACATCAGTAGCATTTTTGTCCTTAATCCCATGTTCTAAGATAAAATCTTCTATGTATTTAGAAAACTCTTTTGACTGATTCTCTGTAAGATATAAATCTGCCATAGTTAATTTACTTTCGGGTTTTTTATCATTTTTTTCACTAAGACTTATGTCTTCTAAAAAAATATTCTTGCTATTATTGTAAATTTCAGCAATCATTATTTGTGTCTCACCTAACATTACAGCTTTATAGGCATCATCTATGTTATCATCACATTTCACTTCAAAATGTGATGCTGTGGGTTCGTAATATTTAGCAATTATACCATTTATCTCTTTAGTAAATATAAGTTGTAGTATGCCTAACTTCTCCATTTTTTTCACGTGATAATATACTTTTGCCGGAACTTCATTTAAATAGTCTGCTACCTGTTTTACAGTAGCAGGTTCATTTATAGCTTGAAAAGTTTTTAGAATTCTAAATTTGTAAGGGTCAGATATTGCCTTTACCTGTTCTATGGTTGATAATATTTTTGATTCATCCATTGTATATCACCTCTAATCCTATTATAACTTATTTTTAGGTGAATCATATATAAAAAAACAATTAAGTATCTTCAAAAATTTCATACTGACTAATTTTTGAAGATACCTTAGGGGAGAAATCATCACTTTAGCAATCTATACCCTTACTCCTTTACTCAGTTGCTTCACGAAATTTTTTATTAAAAACAAGTAATAAAGATATTAAAATTATTATTATTCCCATTGCTGCAAATAAAACTGATATTGAAATATATTCACTTACAACTCCAGAAGTAGCACTTCCCAATGGAAGAGCACACATAGATACCATACCTACTACAGCAGATACACGACCTAATATTTCTCTTGGAGTTACATTTAAGAAATAGGTGGATACCGGGCTTGAAATGACCGGTACTGCCAATCCGATTAATCCAAATAATACACTTGCTAAAATGCAAGATATATTAGTATTAGTGATAACATTCCCTGGTATATAAAGTAAAGCATAATTTATACCAAGGGAAAAGAAACCTAATATAATAAGAGTTGATATTTTAAAATGGGAACCAATTTGTGCTACTAAAAATCCTCCCAGTATCATTCCTACTGTTAATGAAATTCCTAGAACACTTTGCATCTCGACACCACTTTTCAAGTTCTCTTTAACAAATGCTGGTAACATAACACCTACAGGGGAAAGACATAAGTTTATTAGTGCAAATAATATTATAATAGTACGTAATAATTTATTGTTTTTGATAAATGAAAACCCTTCTTTAAGTTCAGCAAAATAAGAGTTTAAAGTTAATTTAACAATACTGCTTATATCATTTTTCACTTTAATAAAAAGTATGAGAATAGCAGCTATAAAAAAAGTTGCTCCATCAATAAAGAATGCACCAGAAATTCCAAAAACGGTAATAATAGCCGTAGCTGCACCGAGTCCAATAAGTTCAGCAAATTTATATGCAGATGTAGATATAGCGTTAGCTGCTAAAAAAAGTTCTTTAGGTAAAAGTAGGGGTAATATAGAGCTTTGTGCAGGTGATGTAAAGCTCTCGAATGTTGAGCTTATAAATGTGAATATAAATAAATGCCACGGTCTTAATGATTTTGTCATAAATAAAAAAGCTACTATAGATACCATAATGCCTCTTCCTATATATCCTACTATTAGTACAGATTTTTTCTTTAATCTGTCTACTAATACTCCTGCAAAAACACTAAATAGAATATTGGGAACTGCATTTACAGCTAAAAGTGTACCTAGTAAAAGTTTTGAACCTGTTAAAATGTAAACCATCCATCCAAAAGCAATAGAATCCAATGAATCACCAAAACGAGATATAATATTTGCAAAGACTAAAGTTACATAACTTTTATGAGGAAGTAACTCCTTAATTCCATTTTTTTTATTTGTTACTACAGTTTCCATTTATAATACCCCCTCTAAAATTTTTTAACGTCAAAATTATTTTAACGTTAAAATAATTTTAACATCATATTATGGAAAAGTAAACATATAATTCAATATTCTATAATTTATTTTTCAAAACAAAAAACCATAAGGTACAAGTACCTACATGGTTTTATCTATCGTTAAGGTATATGAAATGCCCCCATTTTTATTAGTTCATCTTAACTAATCTTTCACAAAATTTTTATTTAACAAGCCTCCACCATACTAGTTCCTCTACTTCTCCCTCATCTGATGTTTTAACACTTTCCTTATATTTAATAAATCCATTTTTCTCTAATACTCTATGAGATGCAATATTAGTTTTTTCAGTATCCGCTACAATTGATAAGGCTTTGGGATTTGTAAATATCCATTTTATTAATCCTTCTACGGCTTCAGTCATATATCCTTTGTTTTGGAAAGTTTCATTTGTACCGTAACCTATTATGACCTCACCCTTTTCATTGGGATAACCTTTTATCATAAGACTTGCTATCTCACGATTTTCCTCTTTGCATATGACAATCCATAAGGTTTCCCACAAATATCGCTCCTTATTTTCAGAAACCTTTTTAAATCTATATTGAAAAGCACCTTTAATATTTTCATCCCATATCTTGTTAGTTATTTTCAAGCCTAAATTTTCTTCCATTTCATTAGAATTTTCTATATATAATCTATAATTTTCAATATCTAATGGTATAATTTTTAGTCTTTGAGTAGTTACTTCTATCATTTATTTTCCCCCAAGTTTTTCTATTTTGTTACATGTATATTTTTGCATACATTATATAGTTGAATCAAGGGAAAGAATTATATATTCTTACCACAACATTTTTTATATTTTTTCCCACTTCCACAGGGACATGGGTCATTTCTTCCTGTTTTCTCTTCTTCTCTAACAAAGGGTTCTTCTATCTCTTCATCAAAACTATCCACATCTAAATCATACTGATCTATCATTTCATTTGAAAAACCCATTTTATTAAATTCTTTTTCATGTTTTTCTAGCAATTTCTGTGAATTTTCACTATTCAAAATAGCTTCAAAAAATCCCTCTTTCACTTTATAAAGCTCTGGATAATATTTTTTTATTCTTTTTATATCACTTACATATTTTTCACACTCAATTAACAATGACGTCTCAATCATAGTCTTATAATCCTTATGCTCTTCCTTTTTCATATCCATTGCATCTATAGGAACAACTTCCATTGCTATAAGGGTTACAATATCCTCATGAAATCTGTCATCTTCTGAAAACGCCTCAAAGGGCACTTGAATTTTTTCAAATTCACTAAATTCATCTTTTAATGTTAGAATACTTTTGTCTCCCGGTCTTAATCTTAAGGCTGTCTCAGCCACAACTATAGCCTCAGTAGTCAGTCCACTACCTATAATCAATTTAGACACTTCAACAAGATCCCATGCCACATTTTCTCTAAGTTCATCCTTTTGCATAGCAACATTTATAAGCTTGTCTAAATCCTCCATCATCTCTTCCTGTGAATCTGTTTCCACATCTATAAATATAATTTTAAAATAAAGACTAGTAATATCCATTTCTTTTGAAGAACCTATTTCTATAGTCTTGTTTAAAGTCTTCTTAGCCTCCCTAGGTAAATCACTTTGGATATATGCTTCACTAAGTCCAAACCATAATGAAATATTCTCATCATCTTGTTTTATTGCACTTTCAAAAGCTTTAATAGCTTTTTTATTATACTTTCTTTGAATATAAGCATAAGCCAAATGCCCTCTAAATCCAGCATTATCAGGTTCCTTTTTTACAAGATCCTCATATATTTTGACTGCCTTCCCGCTGTTACCATTGGTTATATATACTTCACCCAGTAAACTTTTAGGTATTAAAAGCTCTGGCTGCCTAATCAAAATATCTTCTAAAATACTTATAGCTTTTGATATCTCATTTTCTTCTAAAAATTTCTTAGCACGCTCAAGGTCTATGTGAGTCATGTTTGACATTGATGCAAGCATGTCATATTCTTTTTTAGTTTTTTCATTACTTAAGGTTTCATATGCCCTTCCTATTTCCATAAATTCATTTGGATATCTATCTGGTAGATACCTTCTTGCCATTTGAAAATATGCTTTTTTAATCTCATTTGCGGGTGTATCAGATGAACTATCTAATATTTTGTCATAATCTTTCATTTTAATTTTCTCCTTTTGATTTTCGTAAAATTATTATAATTAGTCTCCTGTATCAAATACCTATCATTCTGACTAATTATTTTGAAAGGAGCTTTAGGCGGACAATTTACTAAAAACTTTTCCAAATTTCTTAAATATATCATCTTGACCATTAACTTCTATTCTTTTCTTCCTATAATTTAAGGACTTTTAAAACGCCCCTAACTATAATAACATAATCCAAGCATATTATTATCAATAACAGATAGATTATATCTCTAACAGAGGGATTATGTTCTATGAGGAGCTTTACCTTCTTAAATCAGAAACAGAAAAGGCAAGGATAGCCACAGGCAACAAATATTTAAAATTTGATGAAGAAGATGGTGTGAAACCTTTTAATAAACGAGCATACTTATTAGACCAACCCATCGTTAAAAATATAAAAACTCCAAAATCTTAATACTTCTAAGATTTTGGAGCTTTTTATACTTTGGTATTTCCCAAAAATCACTAGTCATTATACTAGTCTATTTTTTCATATGCAGTATATTATAATGCTGCTCTAAATATACTAAGCACATCTTCTGCTTCTAAAACTCTGAAATTTCCTAGTTTACCTCTTCTTATAGATTGCTTTGCCATTTCCTCTAATTTTTCTTCATTGATGCCAACTTCCTTTAATGAAGAAGGAATTCCTAAGGAATTATAGTATTCTCTTGTTTTTTCAATTGCTGCGTTAGCTATTGCATATTTTTCTCCATTTTCGTCAATATTCCAAACATTTACTCCATATTCAACAAATTTATCTAAAGTTGCATCATTTAAAATGTATTTCATCCAGTGTGGTGTTAAAATTGCAAGACCCACTCCATGAGTAATATCATAGTATGCACTTAATTCATGTTCCATTGCATGAACACTCCACTCTGTTTCTTTACCGTAGCTTATAAGTCCATTTATTGCTAGACTTGAAGTCCACATTAAATTAGATCTTGCTTCATAATTTTCTGGATCTTTTAGAGCTATTGGACCATATTTTATACAAGTTTTAAGCATTCCCTCAGCCATTCTATTTTGCAAAAATGCTTCTTTTGTACTGCTAAAATATACCTCAAAAATATGACTAGTTATATCTGCAGTACCTGCTGCTGTTTGTTTTACAGGCAATGTGAAGGTATAAGTAGGATCTAATATAGAGAACTTAGGTGCCATATCTTCATGTCCTGTAGCTAATTTTTCCTTTGTTTCAAAGTTTGTAATTACAGCTCCTGCATTCATTTCCGAACCAGTGGCCGCTAGTGTTAATATAGTAGCAAGTGGAAGCACCTTTTTAATTTTACTTGGATCCAGCACTATATCCCATGCATCTCCTTCATAGTAGTAAGCTGCTGCTATAACCTTTGCACAGTCAATAGAGCTTCCGCCGCCTACTGCAAGTATAAGGTCTATTTTATTATCACGGCAAAGCTGAGCGCCTTTTCTTACGCTGGTTACTCTTGGGTTTGGTTCTACTCCTGCAAGTTCCCAAAAACTAATATTATTAGCTTTTAATATTCCAGTAATTTTGTCATGTAATCCACTTTTCTTTATGCTACCGCCTCCGTAAACAAGCAATACCTTAGAACCGTAGTTTTTTATTTCCCTAGCAAGTACATTTATTTTGTCTTTACCGAAAAACACCTTAGTTGGAATTGAATAATTAAAATTTTTCATTAATAATCTCTCCTTTTATTTTTAAACAAAGGGCATCCTCTCCCTTTATTACAATTTTTATTGTACAACTTTAATTTTACCACTATAATCATTCAATGCAAGTACACACTTTTTTAACATATAGTTACTATAATGATACCGATATTTTTCATTGACAAAATTCGAAATTAAACATAATATTTCTTTATTGCCTATAATATAAAAAATTAATAATTATTTAAATTTAAGGGGTGTAAATAAATGAATACAATATTATTTGATCTAGATGGTACCTTACTTCCTATAGACATGATTCTATTTGAAAAACTATATTTTGAAGAGCTTTCAAAGAATTTTGCTGATATAATATCACCTAGTGAACTAGCTAAGAATATATGGAGTTCTACCAAAATCATGGTAGAAAACACAGAATATAAAACTAATGAAGAAATATTCATGGCTGACTTTACTACTAGAATGAATATGGAGCTTCCAGCGCTGCAAAAACGATTTGATGATTTTTATGATACAAGTTTTTTAAAAATCAAAGAATATGCACAAGATATTCAGTGTATAAAAGAAAGTGTTAAAATATTAAAATCAAAGGGTTATACTGTTGCACTTGCCACTAATCCCCTATTTCCTGAAAAAGCTATTCATCATAGAATACATTGGGCAGGTTTTCAGCCAGAAGATTTTTCATATGTCTCAACCTTTGAGAAAAATCATTATTGCAAGCCACAATTAAAGTATTATGAAGAGATCTTAAAAGATATAGAAAAAAAGCCTTATGACTGTTTAATGGTAGGAAATGATGTTCAAGAAGACTTAATAGCTAAAAAACTTGGACTAAAGACATATTTAATAACAAATAATTTACTACATAGGACTGGTGAAGAAATAATAACTGACTATTCAGGTGAATACGAAGATTTTTATGAATACGTAAAAGACTTACCAGCTCTTAATTAAAAAAGTCAGTGAGGGTTAACAATTTTAAAAGAAATTGTTAACCCTCACTATTTAAAATTTTTACTTCAAACTTTCCACTTACAATATGGGTGGCACTTTTTAATCCATGATGTATAATATATATATATCAAACTTGCCACTTGCCACGTGGGTGGCACCAAAGGCACTAAAGGAGATTAAATGAGAAAAGAATATATAAGTTATACAAATGATTTACCTTTAAACATCTCTCTAGAAAGTGTAACGGACTATCCAATACATTGGCATAATTCTATAGAAATAATTTTTGTACTTGAGGGCAGCGTTAATGTACTTATAGAGTCAGGAAATTATGAAGTATACGAGCGTGAAATTGAGATTGTAAATTGTGATGAAGCCCATAGAATTTATTCAGATGTAAATAATAAGGTTTTAATTTTTCACCTGGACCCTTTATTTTTCGAAAAGTATTATGATGATATGAAAAATATTTATTTTTATACAAACTCTAGTGAAGAAGGCGCACAACAAGAAGCAAAGTATGATGTTCTTAGGAAATACTTATCTATTCTAGCTTGCGAAATAATACAAAAAAGTGAAAACTTTGATGATCAAATAGAGGCTGTTTTAGTAAAGTTATTATTCCATTTAATAAACAAATTTCACTATCTTAATTATGATGAAAAAGACTTAAAAGAAAATGTAATACAATTTCAAAGGTATCATAGGATTAGAAAGTACATCTATAATAACTATATGAATAAAATTAGTTTACAGGATATAGCAAGCCAAGAATATTTAAGTTCTTATTATTTATCTCATCAAATAAAAGAAATGGCTGGAACAAATTTTGGTGAACTCGTAAATATTGTACGGGTTGATGAATCTATTAAATTACTATTAGATACAGATAAAACTATCTCAGATATTTCTCTGGATGTTGGTTTTTCTCATGCTAGATATTACAATAAGAGCTTTAAAGATCATTATAATTGTACTCCACTACAATTCAGAAAAAAATATCATGTACCAGAGGAAGAATTTGATAGTTTCAAAAAAATGGATACACATGATTTATCTCAAACACTGAAATATATAGCTTATTATTTAGAAGATTATGATAGATTCAACTATACTAACAAAATTATAAAAATCCAAACGGACTCTCTGCTACCAAGTACAACCCTAGAACATAGATGGAAGGAAAAAATAAATTTGGGGCAAGCAGAGGAACTTGTTAAAGCAGGGGAACAAGGATATCTGAGATCTATTCAAGAAGCTATAGGCTTTGAAAATGGTATAGTTCAGAACTTATTTGGAAAAGGGATGAAAGTATATTTTAATGAAAATGTAAAATTTTTAAATTGGAATGAAGTTGAAAAACTATTAGAATTTTTAATGGATATATCCCTGGTTCCCTTAATAATTTTGAATCAAACTTTTGAAGATAAAAGCTCTTTTATAAAACTCTTAGAAAGCTTTATAATGTATTTTGCTGATATATATGGCATTGAGGTAGTTAAACTATGGAAATTCCAAGCATCAAGTGATTTATCTGTAGAGTACATAGATATTACAAGGGAAATTTTCGAAAAATATGAATTGCAGAATCTAATAGAAGATCCTTTTAATGTTCCAGAAACTATAAATACTATTTATGATTCCTCCTACATGCTTCCATACATTATTCATAATTTTATTACCAACAATAATAATAGCTTACTTACTCTAAAAGCTTTTGATACTGTAGATGAAAATTCAATTTTAAATAATGAATTATTTTTTGGTTCACCAGGTCTCCTTACTTTAAATGGAATAAGAAAAGTTTCCTACTATGCTTACTATTTATTATCGAAATTAGGAAACGAAGTTATAGACCAGGGTGATGGATACATTATCACAAGGCAAGATGAGGATATCCAGGTCCTACTTTACAGTTACAGTGATGAACTTAATAGTCTAATCAAGTTGGAAGATTTGTCCAAAGGTAAGGGTAGTAAAAATATTACTGAGAGGAAGATATCCTTATCCATTAAAAATTTAGTTAATGACTATAAAGTTATTAAATATGAAATTGGTGAAAATTTCGGGTCAGCTTATGATATCTGGTTACGTATGGGTAAGCCAAAAAGGCTTGGTTATGACGAATGGAAAATTTTAACTAAGATTTCCACTCCTAACGTTTCTCTATCCTATGCTAAAAAAACAGCAGTTTATAATAATATAATAAAGATAGAAGGCTATGGTTCCACACTAATAGTTCTTCAAAAAGTACAAAAACACCTATTTTAAGGTGTTTTTTTGTTATTTAGGTATTATAGAAAGTTACATGTTAGCAATTTTGTACTTCTTATCTAGCAACCCTGTGAATGCTAATATATTCTTAATAGCGTAGAATAATACTATGGAAACAAAAATTTTTAAGGAGACGTGAATTTCATGACAATGGGTAACGTGGCAGAAAGTAATAGATCATTTGGCGAGGAGAAAATAGGAAAACTATTGTTAAAATTTTCTGTACCAGCAATAATTTCTTTAATGGTAGCAGAAATGTACAACATGGTGGATTCTATGTTTTTAGGTAAAGCAATAGGAGCTGATGCTATTGGTGCTTTAACTATAGCCTTTCCAATTCAAAGATTATTTTTAGCTATATCTATGCTTATAGCTGTTGGTGCTTCTACCTCAGTGGCAAGAAGCTGTGGAGACGAAGATTTTGAAAATCTTAGAACTATAATACCTAATGCTATAGTTCTAATGCTTATAATGGTATCTATAATTGGTACTAGTATTTTTATTTTTCAGGATAAAATTTTAATGAATTTAGGTGCTTCGGAAAAGATATTCCCTCTTGCAAAAGATTATGTGAGTATAATATTAATTGGTGTGCTATTTCAATCCTTTACAATAATTGCATCTTATATTATAACTGCCTTTGGTAACACTAAAATAGTTTTATTTAGTACCTGTATTGGAGCAATTTGTAATGTAATTATAGATTATCTTCTAATAAACGTATTTTCCTATGGAGTAAAAGGAGCTGCTATAGCTACAGTAATATCTCAGATAATAGGTTTTATATATGTTCTAACTGTATTTATGAAAATAAAGAAGGAGTTAAATTTTTCTATTAAACTAACTCTTAATAAAGCAGTATCACTTGGAATAGTATATGTTGGGTTTTCAACATTTATAATAGAAATCTCAGATGCAGTGGTAGCTGCTATATTAAACAATTTGCTATCCTCCTATGGCGGAGATTTAGCAATTGTAACAGTTGGTTTAACTACAAGGGTTTCAATGTTTTTATTTATGACAGTAATGGGTATAAGCTCAGCTATGCAACCTATAGCTGCTTATAATTATGGTGCTGGAAATTATACCAGATTAAAAGAAGTTGTTAAAACAGCTATAATTGCAGTGTCTGTAAGTTCAACTATATTGTGGGCAATATTTATGATTTTTGCAGAATCACTTATAGGCATATTTATAAGTGATAATGCTATTATAGTAGGAACAGCAAAGGCTTTTAGAATGGTTATAGCTGTATTCCCTTGCCTTGGAATATATTATCTGTCAATCTCATATTGCCAAGCTATAAATAGAGTTAAAGCATCTTTCAAGTTATCTATTTACAGGCAAATAGTAGTATTTATTCCACTAGTATATGCGCTTGTAGTGGGTTTAGACATGGGAGTCTTTGGAGCATGGCTTGCCTATCCCATATCTGATGTAATATCTTTTATTACAGCTGCTATATTCATTAAATATACTTATACCTCTTTAGAAATACTAGAAATGCATCAAATTTATAAGAAAAACAAGGCTAAACTTATTAAATCTAGACTTGCTCCTGCAGGTATTTAAAAAATCTATGTTTAAGTCATTTGAAAAAGAACAGACTAGTCAACTTGGCTAGTCTGTTCTTTTTCAAATGCTTTATTTAAATTATTATATGGTCTTTTTCGTAAGCTTTCATTATTTCACCCTGTTTTATCATTTTTATATCCCCATAAAAGTGTACTTTATTATCCATTACAATGATTCCATCGCCGTCATTACATGCATAAACTGTATTACCAGTATTTTTAGAATGTTCTTTTAAATCTTCTAAATAATTACTATCTTGATTCCAATGTGGCATAAAATCAAAATCAACTAAAGCTAAAGATGACAAATCCGATAGTCCAACTATATCCTTATCACCAAATTTTGCGGAGGATATGTCTTTTGACATAAGTATTGCCCCTGCACTTAATCCTATAATATGTCCTCCATTCTCAACATACTTTCTAAGTCTAGTTATTAGATACCTCTTTTTTAAGTTATTTAAAAAGTAATAGGTATTTCCACCTGATAGATATATTATTTCTGATTCAAATATCTTTTCTATTTTTTCAATATTACAAAAGTCATCGATATCAAAATAATCAAATTGAAAATTCCCATATTTACTTAATTCCATTTTTGCTTGTTCAAAGTATTTTAGTTTTATATCCGACATTGAAGGTATATAGCTTATTGTATATTTCTTATCTAAAAATATTTCTTGCATTTTTCGTTTCAAATTCACGTTATCATTTTCAGTAAAATCACTGAGCAGAATTAAGGCTCCCATATTATTATCATCTCACTTCCTCATTAATCCTTAGGTCTTGCTGCTGATGCCTATTAATTCATCACCTACTGTGATGAATTATCCTCAAAACAAAAATACCCTTTTATTAAAAATATTCTTCGCTTAAAAGTCCCATAACAATTTCATCATAATACTTTCCATCTCTGAATATTTCTTTTCTTAGTCTGCCTTCTTGTTTAAATCCACATTTTTCATAGCATCTAATTGCACGTTCATTAAAGGAATATACGTTCAATTTAATTTTGTGTATATTCATTTGCTCAAAAATAAACCTAATTAAAACCTTCATTGCATCAGTGCCATAGCCCTTACTCCAATAATCTTTATCCCCGATGAATATACCTACAACTATCACGCTGTTTTTCCAATCTATATCGTTTATCCCGCAACCACCTATATATTTGTTATCCTCTAATGTCTCTATTGCAAAACTGTATTTTTCCTTCGTACCTGACATCCCTTCAAACCATTTTTGTTCATCTTCAAAGGTAAATAAATAAGGAATTCCTGGGTGTAAGAGTCTCTTTACCTCAGGATCATTTATAAAATTTTGAGCTTGTTTCACATCTTCTTTTTTATACTCTCTTAATCTGATTTTTTTACCTGTATACATAGTTATTTCCCTCCTGTATTCCTTAATAGTACATAACAATTATCAATTGTTATATCTCGTGTAGCCTATTATTAACAGGTACACCTCTAAACTTATATTTTTTCACATATATATAATCCATGTTGACTATATCCAATTAAACTGCTATCACTACATGTCATTAAGTGATATTCCATCCACTTTTCAAATTCCGCTCCGTTAAATTCGTTTAATTTATCACTAAACAGACCCACCAATCCATCAGTTCCAATATGACTAATCTTTGTTATATTAAAACTATCCATTAAATTTTCTATATCATAATATTTGGAATAGTAAAAGCAGTCTCTTTCATCACCATATTCTAATCCTGTTTTTACAATATTGTTCAAGCCCTCATCATTAATATTTTCTTTTTTTCTATTTATCATATTAACAAAAGTTGAAAATCTATTGATATAAGCAACTGCTAAAATTCCACCACTTTTTAATACCCTTAAGCATTCATCTAAACATTGTATTTTTTCTTCTTCCACACTAAAATGATAAAGTGGTCCAAGACATAAAACTACATCGTAACTATTATCTTTAAAACCACTTAAATTCTTAGCATCTCCAAGTACAATATTTATATCTAAGTCTTTATGGTTTGCTTTCTCTTTCATAATCTCAATATGCTTTGGCGTTATATCTAACGCAGTAACACTATGGCCTTTTTCTGCAAGACAAAATGAATATCTTCCTGTTCCTGCACCAACTTCTAGAATCCTTGCACCTGGTTTAACAATCTTATCTAAGTAATGCATAGTTGTAATAAACTCTATTTTATGTGCATTATCCTTAACAAGTCTCACTTCCTCATCATAGTTTTCATAATATTCTAATATACTTTTCATTATACTCCCCCTTAAACTGTACTTTTCAAAGAAATTAAAGTTAACTATAATTCTATATATTATATCTTGCCATTAGATACTCATCATCATATTTACCATTTCTGATTATTGCGTATTTTTTTGTGCCTTCTATTGCAAACCCTAGAGATTTATATAGATTTATTGCCTTTTCATTATCCGTAAAAACGCCCAATTCAATTCTAATAAGCATCAACCAATTATCGCCTATATCAATTAAATTGTTCATTAGAGCTCTACCTATTCCCATTCTATGATATTCTTTCCTAACCATTAATCCAATGCTTGCGGAATGTCTTACTCTATTTGATTTATTTACTGACAGAGATGCAACTCCAACTACCCTTTTAACCCCATCTTCTTCTACCTCTGCTACTAGCATATGGTCATTATCTGTAAGTCCCTTTATGAAGCCCTCAGTTCTTGTAACTCTTTCACTAGTTATACCCATTATGTTTTCTCGAACTCCATCCTGGCGGCGCAACTCATTTATAAATACTGCATCTTCAATTTTTACTGGTCTAATACTAAAATTCATACCTCAATCCCCCCTATATTCTCTCTGAAGTAGATAGCAATTGTTAATTGTTACTACTTAATTATAAAACAAAAAAACTCCACGAAATCACTTTGGAAGTGACTCCGTAGAGTTATCTACGTGTAGGAAAGTCCCTGTACCGCTAACATTTTGTTAGGTACACTCACTGTATATGTTATATATTATTACATTATCAATATATTGTCAATATGAAATTCATAAAAAGCGCAAAATATTCTCACTAGTATGTCGCCATCTTGCCACGTGGTGCACTTATTCCTTAGTTTGAATGAAAATATGGACCACAAGTTACTCTTTCATGTGTTAACACATAAGTCCAACTGAAACTCCCACACATAAATGAATGGGGTTCTTGAATACTAAATAACTTCTTTTATACTCTCATTTATAATAAAAACTATAAATTACAACATATAAAAACTAATTATTTTCTTCAAGAATTTCACTATCAAGCATCACAATTGACACATTAACGATAGTATATGGCTCGTTTCAAAACCTAAGTATATTATATCGTACTAACATAACCATGTCTAATGGTATATTTTAGTAGTGCTATCCATACCACACCTAAAGAGAGTGGCCTTTCCGCACAAGTTCTTTGTAATCTTTCATATTTACATACTTATTATTATTCACAGCCTTTATTATATTAATTGAAATTTCCATAAACCCTCCATTTCGCATATTATGATTCTACTTTCAGACTAATTAAATAATATAAAACCATTATTTGCTTATTTAAATATACAGAATATTAATACAAACATCAAGTATTTAACAAAACTACATATAAATTCTTAAAGCCCACTTTAAAGGATTCTATGAAAAAAGCTCCATCATAAAATCTTGTATGTTGACATTATAAATAATGAATGTATAATTGTAATTGAATAATAAAATTTAAACATAAATGCAATGAAAGAGAAAAGTAAGTATATTTCAATTTAAAGAGAACCAATGATGGTGGAAATTTGGTATTTGAAACTACAGAAAGAAGCCCTGGAGCATTGGACTGAAACATTTGAGTAAGTCCAACGGTAGCTTTCCGTTATAAAAGTACAGTATGATTTATACTGTTAATAAGTGGATTTAGGTATTGCAAGATGCCTTTACATCAATTTAGGTGGTACCGCGGAAGTTTACCTTTCGTCCTATATAGTATAGGATGAGAGGTTTTTTTTGCGATTAAATAATATTAACAAGAAAGGATGATTAAAATGGATTGTTTAAAATTAGCAGATTTACTGCTTCCTAGCATTGACAAAACTCCAGAATACTATTCTAATCTCTACCCAGAAAGAAACCTTAAACAAGGTGCTATGGTTACAAGATATGCACCTAGCCCAACTGGTTTTCAGCATCTTGGAGGGGTATTCGCGGCGCTTATATCTGAGAGAGTGGCTCATCAAAGTGAAGGAATATTCTATTTTAGAGTAGAAGACACTGATAAAAAAAGAGAGGTAGTTGGTGCCATTGAAGATAGCACTAACACCTTACGCGATTTTGGAATTTATTTTGATGAAGGAGTTGTGGATTCTAATAGTGAAAAAGGTGCTTATGGACCTTATAAACAAAGTGACAGAATGGAAATATATCATACCTTCGTAAAAGATTTGATAAAAAAAGGTTTAGCTTATCCCTGCTTTTGCACAGAAGAAGAATTAAATGCCACAAGGGAAATTCAGCAAGAGCAAAAAATCAATACAGGATATCATGGAAAATGGGCTATCCACAGAAATGCTAGTTTCCATGAAATTAATGAAAATTTATCAAAGGGCAAACCTTTTGTTATAAGACTTAAATCCCCTGGGGACCCAAATAAAAGAGTAATTTGTAATGATTTAATTAAAGGAAGTATAAGTATGCCAGAAAATGATCAAGATATTGTAATACTTAAAACCAATGGACTTCCAACCTACCATTTTGCTCATGCTGTAGATGATTATTTAATGAGAACAACCCATGTAATACGTGGTGAAGAATGGCTTTCTTCTCTTCCTATACATTTGCAATTATTTGAAGTGTTAGGCTGCGCTGCTCCAAACTATGCTCATATACCTGTCATAATGAAAATGGACGGAACATCAAAACGTAAGCTTAGTAAAAGAAAAGACCCTGAAATTCGCGTAGATTTTTATAAAGCAGAGGGATATCCTCTTATATCTGTAACTGAGTATCTTATAAACTTGGTTAACTCTAATTTTCAAGACTGGAGAACAGACCATGCAGATGAGCCTTGTACGAGTTTTACTATTTCCCTTGAAAATATGAGCAAAAGCGGTGCACTATTTGATATTTTAAAACTTAACGATATGAGTAAAAATATTATAGCTACTATGAGCGCAGGTACAGTTTATGACTTATACCTTGCTTGGGCTAAAGAAAACGATACTGCAACTTCCGATATACTTATCAAACATGAGGATTATGCAAAACAAATATTTAATATTGAAAGAGAAAATGAAAAGCCAAGAAAAGATTTTGTAAAATGGCTAGATGTAAAAGAACATATTGAATATTTCTTCGATGATTTTTATAAAAATAGTATTAGTGCTGGCACTAATTTCCCTGAACAAATAACAATGGAAGACGTGAAAATAATCCTTAGGGACTATATATCTATATATAATCATTGTGATGATGCGGATACTTGGTTTTCACGTGTTAAAGAACTTTCTGAAAAACTTGGATATGCAAAAAACGGAAGAGTTTATAAAAAGAATCCCGAATTATATAAAGGTTTAATTTCTGATGTTGCAACCGTTATTAGAGTTGCTTTAACTAACAGAACACAAACTCAGGATTTATATGAAGTAATGCAAGTTATGGGTGAAAACCGTGTTATTGAAAGATTAAGTCAAGATTTTATTTAATAAATAAAATCTATATTCATTGACAAATATATCAAAACACATTAATATATTAAATATAGAGATTATGTACGGATTTCAAAATAATATATGTAGAGGGAGTAACTTCCTGCTTTTTTAAGCAGAATCAAAGTCGTCACCACGGATTAAATCCCGGCTTTGATAACTTCTAAAGTTTAGTAAGACTCTACGGTTGGTATTTATGCCAACTGTAGAGCCTTTTTATTTTACCCTGTTATTATAATCAATAAGTTTTATCTATACTAAAGGAATTGACACCATAAAAATAACCATTACGAGGGGGAATATTAATGAACATGTTTTATAAACAAACATCAGAAGAGGCGATGAGAACTCTGGGAGTTAGTGACAAAGGACTAAATGATCTTGAAATAAAAAAACGAAGAGAAAAGCAGGGCTTTAATGAATTAACTGAAGGCGCTAGAAAAAGTAACCTACAGGTATTCCTAGAACAGTTTAAGGACTTTTTAGTAGTAATACTTTTAGGTGCCGCTCTTATATCAGCCTTCCTTGGTAAGTTTGAGAGTACACTTGTTATAATTGTAGTTGTTGTTATAAATGCTATTCTTGGAACTGTTCAGCATGTTAAAGCAGAACAATCTTTAAAAAGTCTTAAGGCCCTGTCCTCTCCTACAGCCAAGGTTTTAAGAAATGGAGAAAAACTAGAAATCCCTTCAAGAGAATTGTTGACCTCCGATATCTTATATTTAGATGCAGGCGACTATGTAAGTGCCGATGGACGAATAATTGAAAACTACAGTCTTCAGATAAATGAAAGTTCATTAACAGGTGAGTCTGAAAGTGTTTTAAAGACAACTGATATAATAAATGAAGATAATGTAGCAATCGGTGATAAAAAAAATATGGTGTTTTCCGGAAGCTTTGTAACCTATGGAAGAGCTTTAATTTTAGTTACATCTATTGGAATGGAAACAGAGCTAGGTAAAATAGCTAACCTTTTAGATACTGCAAAGGAAAAGAAGACTCCATTACAAGTTAACTTGGACAATTTCGGTAAAAAGCTTGCCTTTGTTATACTTGCAATATCAGCCCTTATTTTTATTCTTAATGTATTCAGAGGCTATGCAATTATTGATTCCTTCATGTTTGCTGTATCTCTTGCTGTTGCTGCAATACCTGAAGCATTAAGTTCAATAGTAACAATAGTTCTTGCCATTGGAACACAAAAGATGTCTCGTGAAAATGCTGTTGTAAGAAAACTTCATGCAGTTGAAAGCCTAGGGAGTATTTCAGTAATATGCTCAGACAAAACTGGAACGCTAACACAGAATAAAATGACTGTACAAAAAATATATGTTGATGAAAAAGTACTGTCTCATGATGAACTTGACCATGATAAGCTTTTGGAAAAGAATCTTGTACTAATGGCACTATTATGTAATGATGCTATAACTGTTAAAGACAAAGAGATTGGAGATCCCACTGAGGTTGCACTTGTAAACCTAGGTGAAGTATATAATTTAGACGAGCTAGATATCAGAAAAGACTATCCAAGAGTTTCTGAAGTACCCTTTGATTCTGATAGAAAGCTAATGAGTACATCAAATAAACTTGAAGACAAAACCTTTATGATAACCAAGGGTGCGCTTGATGTACTTTTATTACGATCTATAAGTATTGTTACATCAAGTGGAGTTAAAAAACTAACCGAGAATGATAAAAAAGAGATTGAAAGAATAAATAAGGAGTTTTCCGAAAGTGGACTCAGAGTTTTAGCCTTTGCTTATAAAGAAATAGAAAATGGAAAAACAATAGGTACCGACGATGAAAATGACTTAATATTTGTAGGTCTAATTTCCATGATGGACCCTCCAAGAATAGAATCTGCTACAGCAGTTGCAGACTGTATAAGGTCTGGAATTAAGCCAGTAATGATAACTGGAGATCATAAGATAACCGCCTCTGCCATAGCGAAGCAAATTGGTATATTAACTAATGAATCTGTTGCTATAGAAGGCTACGAAATTGACTCCTTAAGCGATGAAGAGCTTAAAACTAAAGTAGAACATATTTCTGTATATGCAAGAGTATCCCCTGAGCACAAGATAAGAATAGTAAGAGCATGGCAGGAAAGAGGAAATATCGTCGCAATGACCGGTGATGGCGTAAATGATGCCCCTGCACTAAAACAAGCAGATATTGGTATCGCTATGGGAATAACAGGTACTGAGGTTGCTAAAGATGCTGCTTCTATAGTACTTATGGATGATAATTTTTCAACCATTGTAAAGGCAATTTCCAATGGAAGAAGTATATACTCAAACATAAAAAATTCAATTAAGTTTTTATTATCTGGAAATACCGCAGCTGTGATTTCAGTTCTTTATACTTCACTTGCAGCGCTCCCAATGCCTTTTGCACCAGTTCATCTTCTATTTATCAACCTGGTTACAGATAGTCTTCCAGCCATTGCAATAGGACTTGAACCTCATAATAAAAATATAATGAATGAAAAACCTAGAGATATAAACTCACCTATATTAAATAAATCCTTTTCAATAGAAGTATTAATTGAAGGATTAATTATTGCACTAGGTACAATGACAGCATTCCATATAGGATTATCAACCGGCGATACCACCACCTCCAGCACAATGGCATTTGCAACACTGTGTTTTTCAAGACTGCTCCATGGATTTAACTCTAGGTCACAGGAATCCATATTTAGAATAGGAGTTTTCTCAAATAAATATTTGTGGATTGCCACCATACTCGGGTATTTACTTTTAGAATTTGTTTTAAGTTTCAAGCCACTTATGGGAGTTTTTGAGGTAGCTGCACTAACAATAAACCAACGTGCTATAGTATACGGACTATCACTTATGCCTCTAATTCTGATTCAAACATATAAACTATTATTTGTAAAAGCTAATAAGTAATATCCTATAGTCTAGAATAACCACTAAATGCTGCTGAAAGATGTTAATATCTTTCAGCAGCATTTTTATTACACAGGTGACACCATTGATAAAATATTTAACTACTTGACAATGCAAAATGCGCAGGATAATATTAACAGAGGGCAGTTTTAATAGCCTTTGGACACGATATATGTTATCTTATAAAAAATATTAGTAGAAATTTTCAAAAATAAATAATTATCTATACAAGAGGAAGTGACTTAATATGAAACTATCTTTTTTAGGTGGAGCCTATGAAATCGGTGCTAGTTGCATTTTATTTGAAATTGACAATAAAAATATATTAATGGATTCTGGCATACGTCAAAGTGCTTCTAAAGATCCCTTACCTGATTTCAGAACAATACAAGAAATGGGTGGAGTAGATGCTATTATAATTAGTCACGCCCATTTGGACCATATCGGCAGTTTGCCTATGATAAGCAAAGAATATCCTAGTGCCAGGATATATATGAATAATATGACTAAAGATTTAGTGAGAGTATTGCTATATGATAGTCTTAAAATAATGAATAACAGAGATGCTGAAATTCCACTATATGCCGAGGTAGATGTAGAAAATATGTTAAATAGAATCTTTACTGTAAATTATGAAGTGCCCTTTGAAATTCTTGATAATTTAAAGCTCACCTTCTATAATGCTGGCCATATAGCAGGCGCAAGCTGTATATATTTGCAAGGTAGTGAAGGCTCATTATTTTATAGCGGTGATTTTTCATTATTTTCTCAAAAGTCAGTAGAAGGTGCAAAAATCCCTAGACTAAGACCTGATATTGGTATTTTCGAATGCACTTATGCGGATAAACTACATTCAAATAGAGAAATTGAGGAAGATCGCCTTATAGATATTGTTAATGATTGTACTCGCAACAGCGGAAAAATGATAATTCCAGCTTTTGCCTTAGGTCGTGCGCAGGAAGTTATACTTATACTTAAAAAAGCTATGAATTCTAAGAAATTAAAAAAAGTTAATATCTACATAGATGGTATGGTAAAAGACATTAATAGAGTTTACAAGTTCAATCCCCTTTACCTTAAAAACACTTTAGGCAAAAAGGTTTTAAGAGGCGTGGAGCCTTTTTATGATGATAATATTATACCAGTAAAAAATAAAAAGCAAAGAGAAACCCTGCTTGATTCTAAAGAAAGCTGCATTATAATATCTAGTTCTGGTATGCTTACAGGAGGTCCTAGCCAGTTCTATGCTGAAAAAATTGCTGCTATGGACAATGGCTATATAGTTATAACAGGCTATCAAGATGAAGAATCTCCCGGAAGAAAACTTTTAAATTTATTAGAAACTAACAAAGAGGATAGAACTCTCGAAATAAATGGTAAAATCATTCCCGTGAAATGCAGAGTGGAAAGAGTAGGCCTATCCGCTCATGGAGATAAAAGTGAAATCCAAGCTCTCATAGCAAAACTAGCTCCTGATAATGTGTTTTTAGTCCATGGTGATAGTGAAGTTATTAATACCTTTGCAAATGAAGCTGCAAAAGATATTAGAGGAAAACTTTTCGCGCCTAAATCTGGAGAATGCTTTGACATAGAAATTAAAATTCCAAGAAAACAGTTAATCAAACAAATTCCTTTTGTGATGAAGTCAAAGGAACCTCTAAATAAAGAAAATATTAAATTACTATGGAGTTTTGTTTACGAAAAATATAGGGATAAATTTTTTACTATCGAGGAATTAACTTTCATATGGGGTGGTTCAAAAGTTCTTAAAGTCTCAGAAGTTGACAACTTTAGATTTCAACTTTTAGATTCCCCTTATTTTGAAAGTGATTTAAGACGGCTTTTCTTATTTAAAGCTAGAACTTCCGAAGACGTAAGGTTGGATTTAGAGCCTAAAACATTAAAGGCCAACGAAATAACTGCCCTAGCTTTGGAGTGTTTAAGTGCCTTTAAATATAAAAAACTAGGTTTAAATCAAGAAGAAAGAGTAGCAATTTTATATTTTGACTTTCCTAAATCAGTAGATAACTCTATCCATAAAACTATTAAAGAACTTGAAGAAAAAACAGGATGGAAATTTGAAATAAATGAGCAAATGAATTTACAGTCTTCTGATAATCTTATAAAAAGCTTATTAAAAAATGCTGATATAAAAAAAATTTCCTGTCATCTTAATGAAAATAAGATAGTAGTAGCACTAAAATCATCTTTTGAAATCTCTACCGAATTAGAGGAATTCAAGAACCTCACTGGTGTAAATTTGGTAATTCAAAGTGAAAGTAATGCCTTATCAAATTCTATGTCAACTGAGAGTGATGCTATATTCAATGAACACAACAAAGCTCCTTTAGAGCAAAATGTAGCTTTTCAGCTTATTGATGATGCTTTTATGTATGAAGAATTTAAACCTTATAAAAAAAGTATAAAGCATAACCATATTGGTAAATTTATAGAACTTACTTTTATTTCACCAATTATTGGTAGAAAATATCTTCATAAATTTGAAGCTCTATCAAAAGAAATAGCCTGGAATATAAACATAGCAACTTCTGTTAATCAAAACGCTATTATAAATTTAGCAGTGCAGCTATGCGATGAAAATAAGGTGAACTTAAAAAAGAATCCTGCCTTTAATGGTGCTGCTTTAAAAGTTATTTTAAAGTGTGAGAATATAGATGAGGATATCTTCTTCAAAATCAAAGAAACTTTTGAATATAACACAGGATGCACATTAGAACTTGGATAAAATTCAGAATAAAAAAGTAGGGTGCCATCCATCTGCAACTTGCCCTGTGGATGACACCCTACTTTTTTTAGTTTACCCTACTACTGCTTATTTCCTTTTGAATCTTTTTCAACGCCTTCTTAGATCCTCTCTCAAGGTCTCTTTCTAATTTTCGCTTTTCATAATCCATAAATAATATATTAAAATCATAATCCTCTGGGTACAAATCCTCAGCCTTTAGCTCTAATTTTAATCTTTTTTCATTAACCTCTAGGAAGTCATCTTTATATAACACTGTTATATTATTAAAGCTATCCATTGGTTTATAAACTATGGCAAAGTCCATATACTCCATAAGCAGCACCCTATCACCTATTTTATAATCATAAGTTTTGCTGTTAATAATGTCTTCTTCATCTTTTTTCTTTTTCACCTTACTATCTCTTACTAAATCTAAATTGTAATTCTTATCCTCTGCATACTTTTTTGCTTTTTCAAGAATAGAATCCCTTATGCCCATTTTCTTAGAAATCCAAAGCGCATTACTCTCTCCTGATTTACCTATAATTAGCTTGTACAGTGGCTCCAATGTATTGTTTTCAAACTGCATTGCTGCATTTTCAAAGTCGCTATGCCTTTTAGAAAAGTTTTTAATTTCCCCATAATGAGTGGTGGCCATTATTATGCACCCTTTATGATAAAGCTCTTCTAGTATTGCAATAGCAAGACCAGCCCCTTCATTGGGCTCAGTTCCACTTCCTATCTCATCACATAATATTAAAGAAGATCTATTGCTACTATTAATTATCTCTGCTAAATTTTTTACGTGTGAAGAAAATGTGCTTAAGGAATTTTCTATGCTTTGATCATCTCCAATATCTACAAATATCTTTTCAAATACAGATATTTCAGTACCATCTTTAGCTGCAATATGAAGCCCTGATTGTACAGCTATTGTTAAGAGACCAACAGTTTTTAGCACCACAGTTTTACCACCAGCATTAGGTCCTGTTATTATTAATGCCCTATAATTTGTGCCAATGTTAAAGTCTAGTGGTACTATATTTCCTTTTAATAGTGGGTGCTTGCCGCCAACAATGTTTATATATCCATAATCATTAATTTTAGGCTTTATTCCCTCTATGGCTCTACTATATTTAGCCTTAGCAAAAATCATATCATACACTGCGATTACTTCTATATTGATTTTAATTTCCTTTGAGTTATCAAATACTAATCCAGTTAAATGCGATAATATTTTATATTCTTCCATGGCCTCCTCAGATTTTAATACTACCAACTCTGCTGTATTTTTTGATATAACACTAGGCTCTATAAATACCGTAGATCCTTTAGATGAAGTTTCTACAATTGTCCCTTGCACATGATTTTTAAAGGCTGCCTTTATAGGAATTGTATATCTACCATTTCTCTTGCTTACAAAAAATTCTTGTATATAAGTTTTGTTCGTACTGTTTTTTAAAAACTTGTCTAACTGTTCTTGTATTTTACTTTCTGCATTTTCTATATATCTTCTGATTTTTTTAAGCTCCTTACTGGCATTTGAATCTACTAAGCTACCTCTTATAGAAAATTCAATTTCTTCCTCTATGGATTTAAATTCTGTAATTGAATCCCCATAACTGCTTAAAGTAGGGGCATAAAACTCTTTTCCCTTCATAAAATCTTTAATTTTTCTACAGCCTCTTAAAAAGTTACAAAGTTTTGTTAACTCTTCCGGCTCTAATATTGCCCCTTTTTCTATATTATCAATAATATTTTTTATATTAAATATTCCTTCTAATGGAATGTGCAGAGCCGTATCTAACAATGCCCTTCCCTCGCTAGTTTCGCTCAGCCTACTCTCCACAACTTTTAAACTGGTGCTTGGCTCTAGCCTATCTATTAGATTTTTTCCGAGTCCACTCACACAATAAGACTTTACTATTTCCTTTAACTCATTATATTGCAATTTATTAAAAGTATTTATATTCATTTTTATCTCTCCTCATATCAACCTTTTTGTTCTATGAAGATACTACTCCCTAGATAGATTTCATTACCACTCTCTCTTTAGAATGGTTAATTAATTTTGCAAACACTTTTATTTATCTGCAAAATAAAAAAAGCCGTGGATACTACCACAGCTAAAAATACGTAACTTCATAAAAGATAGATCAATCTATCTCTTCTTACTATAACGGTACTTTGTGGAATTGTATCTTAATAGATTTTACCAAATAAACCCATGACAAATAAAGGTATACTATACCCTTTTTCAAAGATTTATTTAATTATAAAATTTAATCTATTTTGATACTAACACGCTCATAAAGCACCTCATTCTTTTATTTTAACAAAATCTATCTAATGTTATTTTATTACATTATATGTGTATTGTCAACTATCTTTTAAACTTACCACGTGGGTTACAACCTACTTTCCTATTTTTTTAGACTTATTTATGTAATTATTTATGTTATAATTAGGCATGTTAATAAAAGTAATATATTTCATTAACAGTAAATATCTAAGGGGGTAGATCCATGTGATTAAATCCAATTTACTAAGCAAAACATATATTAAAATTGTTTTAGTTTTTCTTATTATTGTAGGATTATTCTCGATTTTTCAGTACAAAACATACCTAAACAATAATGTACTAAAATTTGAAAATAAAAATTTTGAAAAGCTAGTGAGAATGACTATCCATAAGCCTAAGGGACATATTTTTAAGAAAGACTTAGAAAATATAAAAAAGTTACAAGCTAGTTCCGGAAAAATATCCGATTCATTCCGTTCAGCTATACAATATAAAATCACCGATTTAAATGGAATAGAATATTTTAAAAATTTAGAAACTGTATCACTTGCAAGAAATGATATTACCGATATATCACCCTTAAGCAAGTTATCAAAATTAAAACATCTAGATTTATCATCAAATCTAGAATTAGCAGATATATCACCATTAAGCAAGTTATTAAATTTAGAATATTTAGATATATCTTCAATTAAAGAATTAACAAATATAAGTCCATTAAGCAAACTAACTAAATTAGAGTATTTAGATGCTATTGACAATAAGATAAAAGATGTATACCCCCTATCTACTCTTCCCAATATAAAGACATTAAGATTATCAATTAATGAAATTGAAGATATTAGCAGTCTAAATAAGTTATCCAGTTTAACAAATTTGCACTTAGGAGCAAATAAAATCAAAGATATAAGACCTTTAAGTAATATGACCCACCTAAAAGTATTACAATTAGAAAAAAATCCTATAGATGATTTTAGTCCATTAGATAGTTTAAAATCCGTAGATATTAGGAAAGAGTTAATGTAAGCTTCGCCTAGAATAGGCTGGCATTAATTTAGCCCCTCAGTTTAAATATTTGCCATTGCGAAAGAAATATTATTTATAAGAGAAAGGATGATTTCACATGAATATCAGAATCTCACAAAATAAAATCGAACCTTTTCTTAATAACTACTTCAAGCATTTATGGTTTAAATTATTTATTATCCAAGAAATACTTTGGATTTCATATTGCTACATTCAGCATTGCTACCTCCAGCATCGCTATCTACTAATTTCTATATTACTTTCATTTTTGCTTATCCCTATTTCTTTCATTACTCCTAAGTTACTTCATAAAGAAAACCGAAAATTCATTGCGCAATTCTATGATAAGAAAAATGGTGAATTTAATTCTAATAAAAAAATCACTAAAGCAATCACTGTAATATGTAATCTTAAAAAGTTTAATGGTCCAACCTTTGGTGCTCTTACTTTGAATTCGAACTCATTAATCTTTGTACCCTTTAAAGAAAACCTTAATAACGAAAAATTTATAATTGATGATATTAAAAATCCTAATGTTCATATATCTGTGGTTAATCTACAGCATTCATGGATTAATAAAGTATTTTTCAAGGGAGATCTTTATTGTTTAGACCTTAAATGGGATGGTAAAAATGTTGTATTACAAATGCCTAAAGATGAATTAACTAAAATCCAGACACCCTTGGGATATTAAAGATAAAAAGAGCTAAAACTTATTTTATTAATTTAAAATAAGTTTTAGCTCTAATTTAATTACGAACTTGCCATTTGAATTCTACCATCACTTCCCTAGGAAACCACAGCTTTGCTTTCCATTTCCTTATCCTCAAGCAATTGATTTGTATATAGGGTATAATAATAGCCTTTTTTTCTTAGCAGTTCTCTGTGAGTTCCTGATTCTGTTATCTTTCCATGTCTTATAACAAGAATTTTATCTGCAGACACGATAGTCGAAAGTCTATGAGCAACCACAAAGCTAGTTCTATCTGAGAGAACTTTTTCTATGGCATTTTGTATCATTCTTTCTGTCTCAGTATCTATAGAAGAGGTAGCTTCATCAAGAACAAATAACGCTGGGTCTGCTACGATAGCTCTAGCAAAGGAGATAAGCTGTTTCTCTCCTGTGGACAGATTGCCGCCACCTTCACCAACTTCTGAATCGTAGCCTTTTTCTAGTTTACTTATAAAACTATGAGCATTTACAAGCTTTGCTGCATTTTCAATTTGATCCAATGTGGCATCTAGCTTTCCATACATAATATTATCTCTAATATTCCCACTAAATAGATGTGGGCTTTGAAGCACATAGCCAATATTGGATTGAAGCCACAATAGTGATCTTTCTCTATAATCTATTCCATCAATTAATATTTCTCCACTACTTGGCTCATAAAATCTACAAAGTAAATTAACTAGGGTACTTTTTCCAGAACCTGTTTCTCCAACTAGTGCTATAGTGTCACCTTTTTTCACTTTTAGGTTAAAGTTTTGAAACACTTTTTCTCCGTTTTCATAGGAAAAACATACATCTTTAAATTCAATATCTCCATGTATTGGTTCAAAGTTTTCTATTTTGGGATTGAATAAATCTCCGTATTTTTCAATTACATCTTTCGTGTCCCATATATCCGGCTCAGTTTCTATTAATGTTATTATTCTTTCTGCAGATGCTTGAGCATTCTGAAGTTCTGCAATAGTTCCTGCCAGCTGACTTACAGGGTCAAAAAACTGTATTGTATAAGCAATAAACATTACAAAAGTACCATAGGATAGTGGTCCTGATATAACACTTTTCCCTCCTATCCACAAAACAAAACCTGCTCCAAGGCTTCCCATGGATATAACAATTGGAAGAAATAGAGCAGAAAACATAGCTGCTTTTACAGCAGAATTCCTCATATTACCTGCATCTTCCACAAATTCACTTAGATTTTCCTCTTCACGAACAATAGTTTTAGTAGTTTTAGCCCCAGATATCTCCTCACTAAAATCTGCAGTTAATTGTGAATTTAATTTTCTCACTTTTCTATAAGATTTCAAGATTTTCTTTTGAAAAAACATTCCTATTAAAAATAATGGTGGTACAACACTCATACATATAAGCGTCAAACGTACATTATTATAAAGCATTACTCCTATAAATCCAGTCATCATAACTAGTGCCCATACCATATCAATGAGTCCCCAGGATATTATTTCACTAAGCCTTGCTACATCCGAGGTCATTCTTGCCATAAGCCATCCCACTGAGGAGTTATCATAATATGAAAAAGATAACTGTTGAAGCCTTTTAAAACCCAGCTTTCTTATATGATAAGCCAAGTGTGTCTCAATCTTACCTGCATTTATTATAAATAGTCTTACATTTAATGCTTGAAAAACAATTATACAAAAGTAAACTATTGCAAAGGTGGTAAGCCCATTTGTAGTTTTCTTCATTATAAAATTATCAATGGCATACCTTGTGAGGAGTGGCATTACCACGTCTATACCTGCTACGCCTACCATTAAAAAAGCCAAAAATACAAGTCCCTTTTTAAATTCTGTAAGATACTTAAAGAGTCTTCTCCATATACCTATATCTATCTTTTGCGCTGATTTATTTTCTACTAATTTATTTTCATCTATTTTAGACATAATATCACTTCCCTTTTACTCATTGCATACCTGCTTTTCATCATCTAAAGCATCTAATGATGTCTGTATTTCCCATATTCTTTTATAGATACCATCTTTTTTAATAAGCATTGCATGGGTTCCTATGCTTTCAATCTTTCCATGGTTTAAAACTATAATTTTATCTGCAGCCATAACTGTTGAAATTCTATGAGAGATTATGAAGGTAGTACTGCCTTTACTTTTCTTTTTAAGTTCTCCCCTTATAACTCTATCCGTTTCAGCATCCACCGCACTTAATGAATCATCAAATATCAATATGGGCATATCTTTTATAAGTGTTCTTGCTATTGCAACTCTTTGTCTTTGTCCTCCTGATAAGGTAACACCCTTTTCTCCAACGATGGTGTCATACCCCTTTTCAAAGGAAGTTATAACATTATGCACAGCAGCTACGTTTGCTGCATTGTGGATTTCTGCATCTTTTGAATCTATCTTTGCCATTTTGATGTTTTCCTTTATAGTTCTTGCATAGAGGAAGGGTTCTTGAAGCACTATTCCAACATTATTTCTCATATGCTTTCTTTCAATATCTTTAAGCTCTACTCCATCAATTTTTATCGAACCACTATCATAGTCATAAAGTCTTAATAAAAGATGCACCAGGGAGGATTTACCTGAACCTGTTGGTCCAACAATAGCCACTGTTTCGCCTCTCTTTACTGTAAAACTTATATCTTTTAAAATTTCATTGTCTTGCTCGTATTCAAAGTTTACATTTTCAAAGCTTATTTCTCCTTTAACCTGGGGCTTTAGTGCTTTCCCATATTCCTGCTCCACTGGCACATCAAGAATATTTGTTATCCTCTCAAGAGAAACTGACATCTTTCCCATATCGGAAAGTATTCTACCCAGTTGTCTTACAGGCCATAACAACATTCCTTCATAAGTGTTAAATACAACCAAAGTACCCAAACTTATTTCTCCATTAACTGCAAAATATATGCCTGATATTAAAACCAGACCAATTTGAGTCATACAAAGGACATCTGATGTAGACCAATAAGTTGAAAGCAGTTTTACTAATTTAAAATTCAAATCCCTATATTTCATATTTTCTTTTTCATATTTTTCGATTTCAAAGTTTTGTCTTCCAAAAGCTTTTACAACTCTAACTCCACTTAGATTCTCTTGAAGCACTGATGTTAAAGCACCCTCTTGTGCATCAGCTTTTTCAAAGGTATTTTTAATTTTATAAAAAAATACATATGAAAATATAAATATAATTGGTACTATAACCATTGCTATAACCGTCATTTTTTTATTAAGTGACAACATCATTATAATTGCAAAGGTTACTATAAAAAATGCTCTTCCTATTTCCACCATTTGCGTCGCAAAGAATTTTCTAACGGTGTCCACATCTGAAGTACATCTTTGAATTAAGTCTCCAGATTCCGCTTTTACATGGTATTCATAAGGCAAATTCTGAATATGATCATAAAGCTTAACTCTCATATTCCTAGCAATGTTTTCAGCTGCCTGCGCGGAAAGTTTCCCTCTCAAAAATAGGAAAACACCGCGTACACAGGTCAATGTTACAAGACTCAAAGAACATATCCATAAATTTCTAAAAAGCACCCTTGTTCCACCTACCATCATTACCAGCTTTTCTATAGCTTTCGGGACATCCAGTGGTTTATTTCCTATTACTGAATCTATTGTTACTTTTATAATCATAGGCTCTAGCATAGCTATAAATGTAGCTGCTGCTATAGAGAGTATTGCTGCAAAGTATAATAATCTATTTCCCTTGGTTAGACTTAAAAGTTTCTTAATATAAATCCCCTCCTTGTGACCCATTACAGTGGATATTACTACTTGTGCATTTTCCACCTTTTAATATAGTTTTAGTACATTTTTCAAAAACTCAAGTGTGAAAATTAAAATTCCAGCCCCTAAATTTTCTGTAATTGTGTGTTTTAATCATTTTCAAACCACTCCTTCTTTTTAATACAGCAAAATTTATTACTATAAAAATTAAAAAGCCGTAGAATATATATATATTCTACGGCTTTTTAAAGATATAATTAGATGTTAAGAGTACTTGTATTTTTAAATAAAAGTTCTCTTAAAGACTAATAAAAAAAGCCGTAAATACATATTCCTCGGCTTAGATAATTAATATAAATAACAAAATTAATTAATATTAAAAATTTGTACCAAGATCGTGTTTATATAGTTCATTAAATTTTACTGCAAAGTTCATACTTTCTAATGTAAATCTCTTATTTGTAAGCATGGTCACGACCTCCTTCTTAATATTAGTTGTTGCCAACAAAGTAATTATATACCATAATTACTTATATTACAATGCGAATTTTAAAAATATTCAGATATATTTGAAGACTTATTTATATCTAAGTTTTTCACTTTCCATCTATATATTTTCTAGTCTCCTCTTCAGCATTACTATAGGCCTTCCTCATTTTATATCCAAATTCATCTTCACTAGTGCAAAAGTCTGGAATACCCAATGTTTTTATAACACCATGCACAACTTCAGGTGATACATAAGAAAAAGACATATTTAATACCTCTTCATCTATTCCATTTGAATTCTCAAATTCTCTTTTTAAATCCACAATAGTTTTTTTTGACTTAAGCTGTTTTTTTACTTTTGTTTTAATTACATCACTTTCATTCCCACTTCTTAAAATTCTCAAGGCTTTTAAGAATTCTTCTTTATCCATGCCTCTCAGTTTTAAAATCACAAAGGGGTCTTTATCAAATTCAAGCCCAAGCAGATAATGAACAGCAGCTATATGTTTACATGGATTTGCAGCATCAGGGCATGAACAATGAGTTATTAAATGTATTTGTTTTTTAGGAAAAAGCGAAACTCCCGCTTCTTTAAAAGCTTCCTCTATATTTTCAGGCATTTCTCCATTTAAAATCATGGCACAAAATATAGCCTTTTGCGCCATAATATTCATAATGTTTTTCCACTGCTCTTTTGAGAAAATATCAATCTCCATATTTACTGTATATGGTGTTAGTCTACCACCCTGAACTTCTGCAATTATTTCGCCCTTTAAAACTTCCATACTTAGTACATTGCCAGCCCTTGCGTATTCACGCCCTTTATCAATTCTAGAACTTATAGTAAAGCTTGAAATTGCATTATTCCACTTTTTAGACCACCAATTAATCCCAAATTCGTTTCTTATTCTTCCGGTCATAGGGCTACCTCTCCTTACCATATCTAGGTATGCATTATTAATCCACTTTATCTGCTATCTGTCAATTGTTAACTATCAACTATGTTGTCATGATCTAATATAAATAGTTCTCTAAGTTCATCATTGTTCATTTCTGATATCCAGTTCTCATTTGTGGAAACTATACTTTCAGCAAGTGCCTGTTTCCGTTCTAGCATCTCATCTATTTTTTCCTCTAAGGTTCCCATACATATGAATTTATGCACATGAACATTCTTAACTTGGCCTATTCTAAAGGCTCTATCTGTTGCTTGATTTTCTACAGCAGGATTCCACCATCTATCGAAATGAAAAACATGATTAGCTTTTGTAAGATTTAACCCAAGGCCTCCAGCCTTTAAAGATAATACAAACACCATAGGTTCCGCTGTGTCATCTTGAAAAATATTTATCAATTCTTCTCTTTTCTTTCTACTAGTCCCTCCATGTAAAAATAATGTCTTTACATGGAGTTTTTTCTCCACTTCTAATTGCAAAATGTGTCCCATTTCTGCAAACTGCGTAAATACCAGTGACCTATCGCCTTCTTCTATAACAACTTCTAGCATTTCCAGTAGCCTTTCAAGTTTTCCAGAGCGACCTTCAATTTCACCATTGTCCTTTAAAAACTGTACAGGATGGTTGCAAATTTGCTTAAACTTTGTTAGAGATGCAATAATTAAGCCTCGCCTCTGTATACCTTCAGAGCTATCAATTTTATTTAAACAATCATTTACTACTGCTTGATATAATGTAGCCTGTTCCTTTGTTAGTGGTGCATATTCCTTAGTTTCAATTTTTTCCGGTAAATCTTTAATAATATTTGCATCAGTTTTAAGTCTACGTAGTACAAAAGGGGAAATTATTTTCCTTAGTTTACTACTTTTTTCAGGATCCCCCTGCCTCTCAATAGGAACTGCAAATTCACGTCTAAAGGTTGACCAATTGTACAAATAACCACTATTTAAAAAGTCCATAATAGACCATAAATCTGAAAGTCTATTTTCAACTGGCGTTCCTGTTAATGCCACCTTATATTCTGCTTTAAGGGCTTTTATATGCTGAGTTTGTTTGGATGCGCTATTCTTAATATTTTGTGCTTCATCTAATATAATACCTGCCCATTCTTCCTTTTGAAATAAATTCTTATCCCTTACTATTAGCGCATAGGTTGTAATGACAACTTCATTTTTGTGTATTTCCTTGCTAAAAGTTTCATAAGACCACCTACTATTCCCGTGATGGATTGCAGTTTTAAGTCCAGGTGCAAACTTTTCAATTTCCCTTTCCCAATTTCCCACAACAGAAGTAGGACATATTATCAAAGTAGGCTTATCCGTTAACTTATTTTCCCGCTCATAAAGCAAAAGACATATGCTTTGTACCGTTTTTCCAAGGCCCATATCATCTGCAAGGCAAGCACCTATACCATGATCTCTCAAAAAAGTTAACCAGTAAAAACCTCTTTTTTGATATTCCCTTAGAGTACCACTAAATCCCTTTGGAATATCAACTTCCTCTATACTGTTAAGATTAAATAATTTTTCAAAAAAATGCCCCACAGCTTCTTGATTGTCTATATTATCAACACTAATTCCAGGAATTATTTCCTCATCACTTAAATTAAGTCTTAATAATTCTCCAACAGGAATTTTTCCATTTAAACTTTTGTTCATTTTCATCTTGGAAAGTGTTTTAATTTGATGTATATCAATTTGTACCCACTCACCTCTTAACTGAATAAATGGAACCTTTAAATTTGAAATCCTATCAAATTCTTTCTCACTTATGGCATTTCCATCTAGGGCTAGCTTCCAATCATATTCAAGAATAGTATCCATATTAAATGTACTCTTTGTTGCTAAATTAGTATTTGTACTATGATTTTTATCCTTTAATTTAACTGAAAGTTTTGAAGGCTTTTTCCACCGAGACGGTGCAATAATCCCAAAGCCTTTTTCCTTTAAAAAGTAGGCTGATTCTCTTAAAAATGAATATGCTTCCTCCGTAGATATCTTGCACTCTACAGGTACTGCATCATAAAGACTCCTTTCAATTGGAATAAATACTTTTGATGCAACTGCCAGATCCTCTAGAAGTCGTTCTTGGGGATTATTGAATTTTTTATTTAAATAGGTTATGGTATCTAAAGATTCTTCAAAAATCATTTTTGCTGGTAGCATAAGACTAAGATCATCTTTTGCTTGAAGCAAATATTCAATTGTCCACTCCTCACCCCGAGTTGGTGGCATAACTTTGAAACAAGTACGGAACTTAAAGTTATTTTTTTTAATTTTTAATGGTTCTATCCATTTTTTATACTCATTTAGCATTTTAATCTGATCACTTGTATCAATAGGTATTTCAGGAAATCTTGAAAAAAGAGAATGTATCCAAGTACTTCCTAGGCTAATAAAACCTTCTCTTAAGTAATCATGCTCTGTGTTTATTTCGCTACAACTAAATCTCACCATACTATCAATCATAGAATCTATAAAATCACTCACAAGCTTAGTTGTATTTGTATATTTAAATTCCTCACTATCTAAAGGAAAATAAGCCTTACACTCTGTGGGCATATTGCTACATAGTGCCTTTTTTTTATCAATATACTCTGAATCACTTGTATGCCATCTCCACCTAGAATTTACTTTTTTAAGAACCCTATCTATGCTTAAAGAAGGCAAATATTTATGCTTTATAATTAACTCAGCTGTAAATTTTGCAACGGTAATCCAAAACTTTAATTCCTGTGACAATTCTATTCCATCCGCGCAGTTTCTATCTATATTTAAAATTATATGAAATGAATCTAAATCACTAAATGTGATGCCTCTAATTTCCCTTTTAAGAAGCTTATTTTTTATTGCATCATATTTATATTTTCCACATTTAATCTCTAGTGCTGAATTATTTAGTTTGTTACGCAACTCTTGGACTGAAGCCATTTCTTCATATAGTGGAAGTGCATCTTTTGGTGTTCTACCTTTTCTTGTACACTTAGTCTGCCCGTTCTCGCCCCACAATATAAATGTGTGCATGCCTTCTGTAGTTTCTATCCATCCGCCATTTAATATCATTTAACTTCACCCTCTACTAATGCCGTTAATATTTTATTGCATACTATACAGTTTACCATATTTAACTTAAAAATTTCACTTTTATATTCTGTTTTATTATTTTTAAATTCTACTTACCCAATAAATCATAATTCATATATTTAAAAGTAAAGTTGTGAAGTTTTTGTTCGACATATATAATATATATATCTTTAAAAAAAATTACGAAATAATTCAATTAAAAATTTTTTTTATTAAATCCTATGTTTATAACCATTCGAAAGTGAGGGAAAGTATGAATAATAATAATATACTCTTAGAATCTGGAACTGGTGAAGTTGAAATACTAGAATTTGTCATAAATAATAAGCATTATGCAATTAATATTATAAAAGTTAAAGAGGTAATACATGCAAATAACTTAACAAAACTACCTGATTCACATCCTGCCGTAGCAGGACTTACACTGTATAGAGATAAAATAATAACCTTAATAGATTTAAAATATGTTTTAGAAAAACAGCATAAAAGTGAAATCGAAGCAAAAATTATTCTATGCGAATTCAATAAAATTCAAGTTGCCTTTAGTATTGATAATATTGTAGGTGTTCATCGTATTAAATGGGAACAAATAACCAAGCCCGATGACATATCTGTTAATTCACTAGTTATAGGAAATATTGTTTTAGGCAATAAAATAATACTACTTCTAGATTTCGAAAAAATAGTTACTGATATCAGTCCTTCTACAGGAATTAGTGAGGATAAAATTATTGACATAGCTTATAAAGATAGATCTAATGTTAAACTAGTCCTGGCTGATGATTCTCCATTAATTAGAAGATTATTAAAAGATACTCTTCTTAAGGCTGGATTTAATAACTTAAAGATATTTGATGATGGAAAGCAAGCTTTAGATTATTTACTTGATTTAGTTGAACTTAAAAAAGAAAATTTCATGGAAGACTGTAACGTACTTATAACTGATATTGAAATGCCTCAAATGGATGGCCATACACTAACAAGAAAAATTAAAGAACATATTATCCTTAAAACATTGCCAGTTATATTATTCTCTTCATTGATTACTAGTGATTTAAAACATAAGGGTAACTCTGTTGGTGCAGATGCACAACTAAGTAAACCCGAAATAGGAGAGCTTGTAACTTGTATTGATGGATTCACTAACAATTCTCATAATTAAATAACACTATATATACTTTGTAATAAAAGCTGTGAATATTAAATTCACAGCTTTTATCACCTTAATCTACCACCTTCATATCAAAACCTCTTGGTACATTATACTCTATCTGTTTATTTTTTAAATCTATAGTAATATTCTTATCCTTCTTATTTATATATTTAAATCCATTACACTTAAAGCTCAATCCCTTTACACTCTTTATTCCACCTGATAATTCTACACAAATCATATTATTTCCAGAACTACATGTGAGACCATTATAACTTTTTGAATAATCCTTACCCTCTCCATCAACAAGCCTCGGCACTAATACCTCCAATAATTCATTTTCCTCACTTAACAATTTGAAATAAATTCTACTCCTTGATTTAGAAAGTTCCAATTTCTCAATCTTAAATATACCGATTTCACTTTTAAATTCTTTTCCTCGTATATTCAAAACCCTTAGGTCTTTATTGTAAATTTTATTATTTAAAGATATGGGTACACTTAATGTTGTAATTTTACTTTTTTCAAAAAGCTGTTTCACATCACTTATAGCTTTTTCATCTAACTGCGAAAGTGGTGTATGAAAAGATACATCATTTTTATAAACATCTATTTTCATTTCGAAGTCTTTAACTAAACTATCCATATTAACTTCTATATAGTTTTTGCTTTCATCTTGTGATATAGCCATCCATGGAAGATCTTTACCATCAGCTTTATTTTTAAATTTTATCTCCCCTAATATTGAACCCTCACCTTCAAGCTCATAGCCAATCCATAACTTTAAATCATCCCCTGCTATTGTGTTTACAGTAAATTTCACACCCTTATCTTCTATAATAGTATTTACATATTGAATATTGCCATTATCAATTACATTCTTAAATCCCTTATCAAAGGTCACTATTTCTATTAATTTGTTTAAGCCTGGTATTTTAACTAAAGCTAGTGCTAAATCCGGAAAGATATTAACTGATACTACAAATACGAACATTGCTGCTACTACTGATTTTATTATGTTATTAATGACTTTATTTTCCTTTACTCTTTTTCCTTTTTTAGATTCTCTTTTTAGGAGAGATTCAGTATCCTCTAACTTTACTATTTCTTTATTATTAATAATATTTTCTTGTGATACAGCTCGCACTTCTTTGTCCTGCTTAATTTTTCCATGAAGTTTTGCTCGAATTATTTCTTTAGCCTTATAACTCCCAACAGAATTTTCTATAATTATATTTATATCTGCTTTACCCATTATCATACTCAAATTTTCCTCAGAAATATTGTCTACTATATTAAATATCTCCTTTTCATTCATATCACACTACCTCCTTACATCTAATTTTCTTTAACAAAAGTCTGCACCTATATAACCTATTGTCTACAGAACTAACTGTAGTATTAAATTCCTTAGCTATTTGTTTTATTTCATAATTCATGAAATATCTAAGGTGAAAATATGTCTTATCCGGTTCCTTGAATTTATCAATCACCTCTAAAAAATCATTTTCAGCGATTTTATCAAATACTTCCTCTTCAACGCTAACTGATACTTTCTCTGGTGTATCCATATGGTAAGTGGACTCATTTAAATGCTTTTGTGTATGTTTTTGAAGTTTTCTTCTTAAATTAAGTGCTACTGTCCTTGTCTTTACATTTACATAGGTATCAAAGGAACCACGTTCCTTATCAAATTTATGAATTTCTTTCCATAAAGCTAAAAATACATCACTTACACATTCTTCAATATCCTCTTTTGTTCCAAACGGGCCCAAAATTCTTTTTATGTAATAATATATTCTGTCAAAGTACATATCATATAGCTCGTCTACAGCGCTGTCATCTCTTTCTTTTAGTCGATTAACCAATTTATCTATCATCTTTAAACACCTCTCATATAGTAATACACATGAAACATACAAAATCTCTCAATTAAGTAATCATAGCAAATGTGCCACCCCCGTGACAAGTGAAACTAAATTTTCTCATTTTGTAGAAATAGATTGAAAATTTAAAATTAAAGAATTATATAAACATTCCGATAATTAATATAAGTACTAAATATCAAATATTCTAACAAGAGGTGATTATATGGATAAATCTATCTTATTTGTAGATGATGAGAAACCTATTTTAAAAGCTATTAGGCGAATGTTTCTAGGTAGCGATTATACCGTGTTTTACGCTGAAAGTGGCGCAGAAGCTTTAGATATATTAAGTAAAAATATTATAGTTCTAATTGTTTCAGATCTAAAAATGCCTGAGATGGATGGATATGAACTTTTAAGTAAAGTCATGTTACTGTATCCTTCAACTATTAGGGTAATATTAAGTGGTTATGCTGAAGAGAATTTGATATTTAGAGCTATAAAAAATAACTTGGCAAGAGCCTATTTTTTAAAACCTTGGGAGGATGAGAAGTTTAAAATAGCTATCGATGAAATGTTTAAGACCCATGAACTATTAAAAAATGAAAATTTATTAGATATTGTAAACTCCTTTGATACCTTACCTACTTTGCCTGGATTATATATGAATTTGAATAAGCTTATAGCTAGAGATGCTGATATAGAAGAGATTTCATCAACTATACAAGAGGATCCTGCTATTTCAAGTAAAATACTACAGGTAGCTAATTGTGCCTATTTTGGAGCAAAAACAGGAGCAGTTAAGAAAGCAATTATGAATTTAGGCTTGGTAAACATTAAAAATATAATTCTGACGTCAGAAATTTTCAATTTAATTCCTACCAACTTAAAAGAAAAAGAATCACTTTGGGCCCATTCTAGTTTGACAAATCAAATCATGGTTAAAATATACAAAAATTTACTCAAAAAAAAATTACTAGATAAAGATGCATCAGCAGGTCTTATGCACGATATAGGAAAAATTATTCTCTTTAAAAATTTCCCTATAGAATACGAGAATGTACTTAATGATATTACTAAAAGGAAGATACCATTTAGTCAAGCTGAGAAGGAACGCTTAGGCGTATCTCATGAAGAAATTGGTGCATATCTTTTAAACTGGTGGGGTATCCCTGATTCTATTGTAGAATCAGCCTTATACCATCATAACCCTTTAAATGCCAGTAAGATAAATCTTGAACTAACTTGCACTATTCATATTGCTGATTACTATTCACTCAAATTGTTAAATTTAGAAAATTACTCAATTTTAGATGATAATGCTTTTAGTTGTTTGAATATTGAAAAATCAGAGTTTGAAGAATTTATTGAGCATATTAAAAATGAGGTGGACATGAATGGAGTATAACAATGTACTTTTTGTAGATGATGAATTAAAAGTATTAAGCTCAATTAAAAGAGCAGTTATAACTGAAAATTTTAAAAGTTATTTTGCCACTAGTGCTGAAAAAGCTTTAGAATTTATGGAAAATAACACTATCAGTGTTATTGTTACAGATATGAGAATGCCTGTAATGGACGGATTAAAACTTTTAAAAATCATAAAAGAAAAATATCCTGATACTATAAGAATAGTTTTATCTGGATATTCACAGCTCGCACAAATACTTGCCACAGTAAATGGAGTTGGTGTATTTAAATTTATAACTAAACCATGGAGTGTAGATGAAGATTTTCTCCCTGCAATAATAGAGGGCATAGAGTATTATAATCTAAAAAAGGCTAGCGATCAATTAAAGACCTTTTTAGAAGACAAAAGTCATGCATATAACCGTATTTTAAAAACAAATACTGATACAGTTCTAAATAATAAAATTGACATTGAAAATATAAAAAATATCAATAATATAATGTTCAAGATAATTAACCTTATTATAACTGACAATGCAAAACTTAATATTACTTTTAATGAAATAGAACACTATATTAAAATTATATACGACATATATTTTGGTTACCTTAATACATTACCATCTAAATATCAAGCTTATAATTTAACACAACTAACTGAAGATCTTAATAAAACTTTAAGCGAAAACAATAAAATTACATGTATAGATGAACTTAAATACCATGGCAATTATAGTTTATTAGTTTATATATCAAAAGAATTATTTAGTCATGTATTAAGAAATTTTAAAGAAGAAGAATTTTCAGTTAACTTATTAAATGAATCCTCAATAAGTATAATATTAGATTTAAGTAAAAAAGAAGAATATGATAATACAGAAATTAATCTTGTAACGTACTTTTTAAATGGATTAAGTTCTATTTTAAAAGGTAAAATTATTCACAGTAAAATCGAAAAAAAAATTATATTTACTATTAATTGCGATAAATTTTAAATAATCATAGGAGGGTACTATGAAAATATTAATTGTTGATGATTCAAAATTTAATATTGAACAGGCAAAAAAAGCTTTTGAAGAGAATAAAATAAATTGTGAAATTGAAGGGTGTACTTCCGGTAGTAATGCTCTTAAAATAGTAGACTCTGAAGAAATTGATATTATTATGTTGGATATTATTATGCCTAATATGACTGGTCTGGAAGTATTAGAGCATTTAAGATCAAATCCTAAATATAGGGATATAATAATAATAATGTTCACTTCATTAACTGATAAGGAATACCTAAGGAAGAGTTTTGAACTAGGTGCTAATGAGTTTATTAATAAGCCTATTGAAGCTATAGAATTTGCAGCAAGATTAAAAGCTGCTATAAAATTAAAGAGTAACCAATTAGCTCTTAAGGATGCTTTTAAAATGCTTGAGGCAAAAAATAATTCATTAAAAAGCACAACACTTAAATTAAAAGAAATGCAATTTCAACTAATTCAAAAAGAAAAGCTCTCTGCCATAGGTGAACTTGCAGCAGGTGTTGCCCATGAAATAAATAATCCATTAGGTTATATATCCAGTAATCATGAAACACTAAGTAAATTTCTTAAGTCGTTGAAAATTATTTTAGTTGAATATCGTGATTTAATAGATAATATAGCTAAAAATTCACATAATGAAGAATTGACAAATGATATAAATAAGGTTAAAGAAAGTGAAAGCTTATTAAATATCGATTTTATACTTGAGGATATTGATGATCTAATGAATGATTCCAGAGATGGGATTCAGAAAGTAAGTAAAATTGTTAAAAGTCTAAGAAATTTTGCAAGAACCGATAATGAAGATGAATATAATTACTATAATGTTAATGATATTGTTGATGAAACACTTCTTGTAATAAAAAATGAATGGAAATATTCCATAACCATAGAAAAAATATATGGCGACTCCCCAGATATATATTGTAATAGGGGCCAAATTGAACAAGTAATATTAAATCTGATAATTAACTCAATACAAGCAATTAAAGAGTATAACAAAGAGCAAAAGGGCAATATTACTATTAAAACTACTTGCGATGATAATTATATATATACTTCTATTGAAGATAATGGACCAGGAATAAAAAAAGATTTATTAAATAAAATTTTCAATCCTTTTTTCACTACAAAGGACGTAGGAAAAGGAACTGGTTTAGGCCTTAGTATATCTCACGACATAATTGTAAACAAACACAAAGGTGAGCTTGATGTGAAAACTGAAGTTGGCAAGGGAACTATTTTTACAATTAAACTTCCTTTAACAAAAATAAATGATGTAATCGAAGAAAACTAACTAACATATGAAATAAAACAAAGGTGCCACCCACGTGGCATCTGTAAAATAATAAGCTACAAAAAAACCTTTACAGAATAATATTTCAGTACTATAATGAACACAAAGTAATATTTTGGTTATTGTTCACATGAAAAATAAATATAATTAACTAGGGGTGCCAATTTGGCTGAGAAGGTTTATATTAACCTAACTCTCTGAACCTGATGTAGCTAAAACTACCGTAGGAAAGTTATTTGCGATGATTATTATAATTAGTCTTTATAGTATTTCCTTGTAAAAAGCTTTACCATATGGTAAAGCTTTTTTTAGTTTATATTTAAAATTTAATAATTAGTCATTTCCATAAAATAACAAGTGATTACCACTAGTTATTTTATGGAAATGCCTAAAGCAAGGGGAGCTTACTTGTCACATGAAAAATGTGCCTTCATAAGCTGAGAAAGAGATGTTATCTCTGACCCTCATAACCTGATTTGGGTAATTCCAACGTAGGGAGCGGATTTGTATTTTTATTGCAAGCTCTCTATGGGCTTGTATTTTTTATTTCCATAATATTCTTTTTAGGAGGTAAATCATGATTATAAATGGCACTGAAATGATCTTTGAAAATGGCATAACTATAACTACCCTACTTACTCATTTAAATCTATCTTCCGAAAAAGTAGTTATAGAAGTAAATTATGAAATCATACCAAAAGAAAACTATGAAAACCATAAACTTTATAAGGCAGATATCATTGAAGTAGTAAGCTTTGTGGGAGGTGGTTAAAATGGATAATATCAACATGATACCCGTGGATAATATTTCTGAAAAACTTAAAAATGCTGTAGTTGGTATTGCTGGACTTGGTGGTCTAGGTTCAAATGTGGCAGTATCTTTAACAAGAATAGGTATAGGCAAACTTGTACTTATTGATTTTGATAAAGTGGATAAAAGCAATTTAAATAGGCAGCAATACTTTTTAAGGCATATTGGAATGTATAAAACTGAAGCCTTAAAAGAAGTATTGAATGATATTAATCCTGATATAGAGCTTGAAAGCACAAATATATTTGTGGATGAAACTAATATAGAACAATTATTTAAGGATGTAGATATCATAGTTGAAGCCTTTGATAATTCTCAAAGTAAAGCTACATTAGTTAATACTACTTTGCTTAAAATGCCTGATAAACCTATAGTGGCTGGCTCTGGTATGGCAGGATATTTTTCAAGTAACTCAATAAAAACAAGAAAAATACGAAATAATTTTTATCTAGCTGGTGATGAATTCTCTGATATTGATCTAGGCTACACGCCTTTTGCACCTAGAGTAAATATAGTAGCAAATCACCAAGCTAACATGGTACTTAGACTTATTTTAGGGGAAAATGATGTTTAAATTTATTTTATATAAAGGGAGTGTATATTATGGACAATCTAATAATCGCTGGTGTAGAGCTTAAAAGCAGACTATTAATAGGTACAGGTAAGTTCAGTAATAATGCTATGGTACCCAAAGTTATTGAAATTTGTGGTACTGAAATAGTTACTATGGCAATTAGAAGAGTTAACTTATCATCGAAAGAAGAAAATATTTTAGAGTACATACCTAAAAATTGTATATTGTTACCTAATACTTCTGGCGCTAGAAATGCAGAAGAAGCAGTTAGAATAGCTCACCTTGCAAAAGCCATGGGCTGTGGTAACTGGATTAAAATTGAAGTTATATCAGATAACAGATATCTATTACCTGATAACTATGAAACCATAAACGCAACTGAAATTCTTTCAAGAGAAGGCTTTGTAGTACTTCCCTATATGAGTCCTGATTTAATGAGTGCAAAAAGATTAGTTGAAGCCGGCGCCGCTGCGGTGATGCCTCTTGGTTCTCCAATAGGAACTAACCGTGGAATAAGAACTAAGGAATTAATACAAATACTAATAGACGAAATATCTCTTCCGATAATCGTTGATGCCGGTATAGGAAGACCCTCACAGGCAGCTGAAGCAATGGAAATGGGAGCTGCTGCAGTACTTGTTAATACTGCTATAGCAACCTCAAATAATCCAGTGCAAATGGCTGAAGCCTTTTCACTTGCAGTAAAAGCTGGAAGACTTGCGTATATTGCAAAGCTTGGCTCCAAAAATAGTTTAGCTGTAGCATCTTCTCCTCTAACTGGCTTCTTACATGAAGGTGATAAATAATGAGTTTTTATGATTGTTATACTGAGCATAAGAATATTGACTTTGAGGATTTTTTTAAACAAATAAAAGATGAAGATATTTTAAATATTCTTAACAAAGATAAGATTTCAAAACAGGACTTTTTAGCACTACTTTCGCCAACTGCCGAAAAACATATGGAAAAGATAGCACAAAAGGCTCATCAATTATCACTGCAGCATTTTGGAAAAACAATTTTGCTATTTACCCCCTTATATATATCAAATTATTGTGTTAATAAATGTGCCTACTGTAGCTATAATGTGGAAAATAAAATAAAAAGAAAAACCTTAACTATGAAAGAAATTGAACAAGAAGCAAAGGCTATTGCGTCTTCGGGGCTTAAACACATTCTTGTACTAACCGGTGAAAGTAGCACTGAAGCTCCTGTATCTTATATAGTTGATGCCGTGAAAATTTTAAAGAAATACTTTGATTCAATTTCAATAGAAATATATCCCTTAACTACAGATGAATATGTAAAAGTCGTTGAGGCTGGTGTGGATGGTCTAACCCTATTTCAAGAAACTTATGATGAGTGTATTTATGACAAAGTCCATATCAAAGGCCCAAAGAAAGATTACAAGTTTAGATTAGATGCACCTGAAAGAGGCTGCAAAGCCAAAATTAGAAGCATTAATATTGGCGCACTGCTAGGTCTTGCTGATTGGAGAAAAGAATCTTTTTTTGCAGCACTACATGCAGAATATCTTCAAAATAAATATGCGGAGATGGAAGTTAGTATTTCCACCCCTAGAATAAGACCTCATGTAGGAAGTTTTAATGATCTATGTTTTGTAGAAGATAAAAATTTACTTCAAATAATTCTTGCTTTTAGAATCTTTCTTCCTCGTGTAGGTATAACACTTTCTACAAGAGAAACCCAGAGCTTTAGAGATAATTTAATTCCCCTGGGAATAACTAAAATGTCTGCTGGTGTATCTACAGAAGTTGGAGGCCATACATCATCATCCTCCTCTGGTGAGAGTCAATTTGAAATAAGTGATGATCGAACTGTAGACGAAGTTAAGAAGGCTATACTTGCTAAAACCTATCAACCTATTTTTAAGGATTGGATGGCACTTTAAATTCATCATTAAAAGGTGCATAAAATATACTGAGTATTAAAAAAAACTAAATAATAAAGGAGATTTTAAAATGATATATACAACTCAAATGGATGCTGCAAAAAAAGGCTTTACTACAAAGGAAATGGAAATAGTGGCTAAAAAGGAAAATATGGATTTAGAACTTTTAAAAAAGCTTATGTCACAAGGTAAAATTGTTATACCTGCCAATAAGAATCACAAATCCCTAGACCCAGAAGGCGTTGGAGAAGGCTTAAAAACAAAAATAAATGTAAATTTAGGTATATCAAAGGATTGCTATGATATTGATGAAGAAATGAAAAAAGTACAACTAGCTTTAGACATGAAAGCTGAGGCTATAATGGACTTAAGCTCCTTTGGAAAAACCAAAGAATTTAGACAAAGACTTGTTACATGCTCCTCTGCTATGATTGGTACTGTTCCAATATATGATGCTGTAGGTTTTTATGATAAAGAATTAAAGGACATTACTGCAAAGGAATTTTTAGATGTTGTAGAAAAGCATGCAAAGGATGGTGTTGATTTTGTAACTATTCACGCAGGTATAAACCGTGAAACTGCTAATGTATTTAAAAGAAATAAACGCCTTATGAACATTGTTTCAAGAGGTGGTTCCCTTCTTTATGCATGGATGGAACTTAACAATAAGGAAAATCCTTTTTACGAATATTTCGATGAGTTATTAGATATATGTGAAAAATATGATTTAACCTTAAGTCTAGGAGATGCATGCAGACCAGGCTGTCTAAATGATTCTACTGATGCTTGTCAAATCAAAGAATTAATGACACTGGGAGAACTTGCCCTAAGAGCTTGGGCTAGAAATGTACAAGTTATTATAGAAGGACCAGGTCATATGGCATTAAATGAAATTAAAGCAAATATGCTCCTTGAAAAGAAACTTTGTCACGGTGCTCCCTTTTATGTGCTCGGACCTATAGTTACAGATATAGCACCAGGCTACGACCACATAACAAGTGCCATCGGCGGAGCATTAGCTGCAAGTTGTGGAGCTGATTTCTTATGTTACGTAACTCCAGCTGAGCATCTAAGATTACCAATGCTTGAAGATGTTAAAGAAGGTATCATTGCTGCAAAAATAGCTGCTCACGCTGGTGACATAGCTAAAAATATTCCAGGTGCTCGCGACTGGGATAATGAAATGGCTAAAGCAAGACAAGAACTTGATTGGGAAAAAACCTTCCAGCTTTCAATTGACCCAGAAAAAGCTAGAAGATATAGAAAAGAATCTACTCCTGAACATGAGAATAGCTGTACTATGTGTGGGAAAATGTGTGCTGTGAGAAATATGAATAAAATAATGCAAGGAAAAGATATCAACATTTTAAGAGAAGACAACTAATATGCTATACCTAATAACCAATAGAAATCTAGCTAATAATAAGGATTTTTATAATATTATTGATGAAGCTATAAATGGTGGTATATCTGCTATTATTCTTCGTGAAAAAGATTTATCTTCTGCTGAGCTTTTAACCATGGCTAAAAAAGTCAAGAAAGTTATAGGTAGCAGAGATGTAAAGCTAATAATAAATAGTAATTTAAAAGTAGCAAAAGAAGTGGAAGCTTATGGCTTCCACTTAAGCTTTGAAAAATTTATTGAAACAAAGTTATCCTTTAAGGGTATTATTGGAGTTTCCGTTCACAGCCTATACGAAGCAGTGGAAGCCAAAAAACACGGTGCTGATTATTTATTATTAGGTCATATATTCCAAACAGATTGTAAAAAAGGTCTTCCGCCTAAAGGCATAGATCTTATTAAAACTATTAAGCAGAATGTCACTATTCCTGTAATTGCCTTAGGTGGAATAAAACCCGAAAATATTCTTAAGGTTATGCAATCAGGTGCAGGTGGCGCCGCAATTATGTCTACCATAATGCAAGCTGAGGACCCTTATACTGTAACAAAACAATATGCTGATAAGATAATGGAATTTGTATAGATGCAACAAATGCAAGTTAGGTATTAAAAGGAAGTGATAAAATGCAAATTAATGATGCTGATAAATATAAAGAGGAATGTGGAATAGTAGGTGTATTTTCTAATGAAGAAATCAATTTGTCTTCTATACTTTATTCTGCACTTAATTCACTTCAACATCGTGGGCAGGAAAGCTGTGGCTTAACATATTCAGATAGTCGTACCCTCATTTGTCATAAGGACATGGGGCTTGTAAATGAAGTATTTTCCAAGAATAACCTCAATAATATAAATGGATTTTCAGCCATTGGTCATGTACGATATTCTACCTTTGGTGAGAGTACTGCTGTGAATGCTCAGCCTATTTTAGATGAATCTTCCTTTGGTCAAATAGCGCTAGCACATAATGGTAATCTTACAAATGCAGTTAACCTAAAAAAGCATCTTGAAGACTATGGATTGAAATTTAATACTTCTACGGATTCTGAGGTTATTTTAAAACTTATTGAAAAGCATTATAATTCTTCTATAGAAAACACCTTAGAAACTATATCAAAAAATATTGAAGGTGGATATGCTATTGTTCTGCTTACAAAGGACAAGTTATTTGCTATGCGAGACTGCCATGGCATAAGACCTTTATGCATAGGAAAGCTTAGGGATAGTTATATAGTATCCTCTGAAAGTTGTGTTTTAGATATTCTTGGTTACGAATTTTTAAGAGATGTTGCTCCTGGAGAGATAATTAGGATTGATAATAGCGGAATAGAAACAATAAGTTTTATAAAAAATGCTATATGTAGCACCTGCGCTTTTGAATATATATACTTTGCCAGAATAGATAGTAAAATTGATGGAGTTAGTGTTTATAACTCTAGATTCAAAGCTGGTGAGCTTTTATTTAAAGAATGTCCCGCTGATGCTGATATTGTAATAGGAGTACCTGACTCTGGCACCTCTGCTGCTTTAGGATATTCTAAAGCTTCCTCAATACCTTATACTCTAGGCTTTGCAAAAAATAATTTTATAGGACGAAGCTTTATAAAACCCTCTCAAGCTAAAAGAGAAGAAGCAGTATCTTTGAAGTTAAATATTATCAAAGAAAATATTAGAGGTAAAAAAGTGGTAGTTATAGATGATTCCATGGTAAGGGGCACAACCTGTAAAAAAATTGTCTCCCTGCTTAAGGAAGCAGGTGCAAAAGAAATTCATTATAGACTAGCTTCACCTATAATAAAATATCCCTGTCACTTAGGAATTGATACTTCCAGTAAAAAAGAACTTATAGGTTCTAATATGACCTTAGAGTCAATACGTGACTTTGTTTGTGTAGATAGCTTGGGATATATAAGCACAGAAGGATTCTTAACCACTTTAGGAGATAAAAAAGATGCATGTCTAAAATGTTTTATGTAACGTATACGAAAGATTAAAACAATGCCTGAAATTAACAGTGAGGGTTAATCATTATTAACCCTCATTACTTTATACCTATTTTATACTTTTAAGTTTCTGTATCTATTGTATGCAGCCATTATTTCTTGCTTTCTTGGCATAGCTAAACTTCCACTTCCACCTTTTATCCGCTCTATGGATATTAACCCATTTTTCTCTATTTCACAAATTATATTGTCCACCATATTTTCAAAGTTTAAGTTCTTATTCATAATACTTGCCTCTGCCCATTTCATAATTGACCCTATAGCATTTATTTGCTCAGTATCAACTATTTGTTCCACGGCCCTTAAATCTATGTCTTCTCTATTTATACTTAATGTATCTAGTCCTATTGTTTTGATTTTAATGCCCTTTTCTCCTGACCTAATAGTTCCAGCTTTAACTTGTCTATTAAATTCAATATCTATTTTTAAATTTCTATCATTAATTCTTTTTATAATATGACCTTTACTTAGCTTTTTAGCCTTTTCTGTTACATCTACAGCCTCATAATTATCCAATTGCACAACAGAATCTGCTACATCAAAGAAATCTCCCGAGCTCCCTACTACTATTATTGTTGAAATACCTTTTTGCTTATATAAAGGCCTTACTATTTCAATAAATGGTGTAATTGGTTCCTTTTCCTTGCAAACTAATTTTTGCATTAATTCATCTCTCATCATAAAATTAGTAGCTGAAGTATCCTCATCTATTAAAAGTACCTTAGCGCTACTTTCTATGCCCTCTATAATACTCGCCGCTTGTGATGTACTTCCACTTGCGTTTTCTGTGCAGAATTCTACTGTATCTTTCCCATTAGGCAAGTTACTTATAAATAGTGATATATCCGTTTTAGTTACACACCTGCTATCTTCAGCCCTTACTTTTAAAGCTGATCCATCTGTTATAACAAACTCTCTACCATCACCTTCAATATGATTATAAACTCCAAGTTCCAATGCTTTTAATAATGTGGATTTACCGTGATATCCTCCACCTACTATAAGCGTTATACCTTTTTTAATACCCATTCCGCAAATTATGCCCTGGCTCTCTGTATTAAATTCTACTTCTAATTCCTTTGGTGAAACAAATACAATGCCTCCTCTTAATGCTTTTGTAGATATGCCACTTTCTCTAGGAAGCATTGATCCATTAGCTACAAATGCTACTAGTCCTCTATTTTGGAGTTCCATTCTTATATATTCTTGATCTTCTACTAGCTTTACTCTATTTACTAATTTTTCGCTATTAATATTTTTATATATTAAGGTTTTTTCTACAATGCTTGGTATAACATTATACAAAATCTTCTCAAGCTCTCTTGATAAAACACTTCTCCCTCTTGCCGGAAACCCAACATAAAATCTTGCTTCTATTTTATCCTCATCTATAATTATTGAAGTTCTATTTAATATCTCCTGTGGACATCTGCTTATAGCTACTAGTCCACTCTTTCCGGACCCAAAAACTTTTACGCAGCATTTATTTATACTTGAATAAAATTCTCTTGTTAAATAGTCTGCTACTGCAATATTTTTATTTTTATTATCAAAAAGTTCCTTTGGAAATTTAGCAATATTCTGATTTACTATTACTCTAATTCTTGATGGTGATGCAAAAGGGTCACCTTGAACATGATCTATGCTAAGTGTATAATTTTCGAAATCGTATTCGCCCTCTAAATCCTTATAAAGCCTATAGCTTTTTCCATCAATTCTGTCTAAATCTTTTTTTAATGCTTCTGAATTTTTCATTTAACGCTCCTCTTATATTCCTATAAAATAAATTTCACTTTTCCATATTATAAAAAATAGCAAACAACACTATTCCATTTCTAAATTAACCACACACTTATCACAAACAAATACTAAAACCCACTTTTTAAGATTTTTATAATTTAAAAGTTCCTCAGAATTTTTATATTTATTGATTTGTACTATTGCCTCTTCTTTTCTTCGATTTACTAAAGCTTCACCATGTTTATCGTATTCTTTTTTTGCTATATATTTAAGTTCAATTATTCCATAATATTTTGGCTTTATTATATGATTATTCAAAAGTGCTATATCTATATAACCATCCTCTACCTCATATTCTGATTTTATAAGATACGCTTTAGCTAGATTTAAATAAGCTATCATTATTATTTTGATGTATTTTTCATCGAAGGCAATGAAATCTCTGTTTGATAATTTATTTAAGGTTCTTTCAATTGTACTTACAAATGAAGAATTATCTCCATTTAATGCAATGTCGAATATAGAATTCTCTATATCAGCAGTATCTAGACTATATTCAGTTAACTCATTTAAGCTACTAACAAAAAAATCATAATATAATCCCTTTATAGCTTCATTAGGTACCTTAAGTATTACCCTACCCATGACTTGCTTTTTTATAGTAAGCATTCCCAAATAAAATAAGAGTGACCTAAAATCATCTTTATTATATCTCTTTTCCAGACTAAACTCTTCAGTTATTCTTGAAAATACTTCCTTGCCACTGACTATATCTTTTAATACCTCCATATTATTTGATTGATTTTGCAACTTGAATAAATTGCCAACTTTGCTATAATCACTAGCTATATTTTTATCTATTAAATTAGTTGGACCTTTCCCGGTTTCAATAAAGGCTTTAAGATAGTAGAGAATCATATCACTATTAAAAAGTCTAGTTGTTGCATCCTCTGAAAACAGGTAACCATTATAATTCTTTTTTAAAATTTCCATTAATTCTCCCGTTTCTTCAAAAGACATTGCTTCATTAAAAGTTGTTTTAATTAAACCTCTTACCTCCTGCTCTGTAAAACCCATCATTTCATTGAAATTCACATGTCTTGTTAAATCATCCGCTATATTAAACCCACTAGTCATACTATCTAAAGTAATAGGAGATACTCCTGTTGCAAATATTCTTCCAACTACTTTTTCTGTACCTATCTTTAATGCTTCATAAAATTTCCTCACAAATCCTGTTTTACTTATGCTATCTTTAAACAATTCAGGTTGAAAACTCAAAAGTTCATTTGCAAAATGATCATATTCATCTATTATTACATAAATAGGTTTATCTATTCCATATTTTACTGTAGTAAAAAAATTATTTAGCATACTGGCTGCATCATCATAATCTTTTCTATACTCAACATTTAAATTATAGTTTTTAATGAACCGATCAAAAGATTCTCTAATATTTTTTAAAAAAGATTCCTTTAGAGATTCTTTAGTATCAGTGTTTAGGCTGGAGAAATTAAAATTTAATATGTAATATCCATTTCTCTCCTTAGTAGGATTTTGAGCTATATACGTATCACGGAATAGTCTTTCAAAGTTGTCTCTCTGACTTATATCAAAATAAGCGGATAGCATTGAAGTAAAAAGACTTTTCCCAAATCTCCTAGGTCTTAGGAAAAATATATAAGGAGCAGGATAATTTTCAAGCTTTTCTATATATTTAGTTTTATCTACGAAAACATAATTTTTTTCTATTAAAGTTTTATAGTCACTTATGCCATAGGGTATTCTTTTCATTCTTACACCTCTTTTTCAGTTTACAGTTATTTTTTCATCTATATACTTATTATATACCATATATGCTCGTTCTTAAACCACAATAGCTTGCTTTCACATTAAAAAAAGAGTTGTGTACTAAACACAACTCCTAGACTAAAGCTTTGAAGATTTTATCAATTTGCTTATATGCCCTGTATAATAAAGGGATAATTTGTGTAAAGCTCTTGTGCTTGCGATATACAATAGCTTTTTATCATCCTCGGTTTTATAGTTTTCATTATTTGTCTGGTAGATTATAACTCCATCAAATTCGAGACCTTTTGCCATATAAATAGGAACTATAACCACCCCTATGCTGGTATCATCTGCGCCCTCATTTAACAATGTAGCCCCAATGCTTTTTCCTATACTTTCAAAAATACATTTAGCTTCACACATGCTTTTACATATAATAGCTATGGATTCATATCCCTCCTTTTGATATCGTGCGACTCCCTTAATGATTTCAAATTCCATTTCACTATTACAGGAGTTCTTATGAATTTCAGGAACATCCTCGTGCCTATCAAAGCTTTCAATTTCTACATTGGAATCAATAAATTGGGAACTAAATGTATTAATTTCATAGGAACATCTGAAGCTCTTAGTCATAAAAACTGTTGTAGTCTTTTTCTTACTGAGAATAGTTTTTATGTCATCATATATTGTTAAGTCAGCATTTTTTTCCATGGTTTGATTAATATCACCCATTATGGTGTATTTAGCATTAACATATAAATGTTTTAATACTTCAAAATGCAAGGGGTAGTAATCTTGTGTTTCATCCACTACTACTTGTTTTATATCTTTATAACTGCTTCTTCCAGACATTTTGAGTTTTAAATACAATAAAGCAATCCCGTCTTCATAGCATAAACTTCTATCTTGCAAATTGCAATTTGTATAGTCCAAAATTTGCTCAATGTTAGAGGGCAGTTCTATTCCTTTTGATATACGATAAAACAGTTCCTTATTTTTAAAAAGTTTCTTATATAACTCTACTACATCTAATCGAGTAAATTTATAGATTATTCTTTGAAGCGTTGCACTTTGTTTTACAGATAATAATCGTGCAAATGGCCTAATTTCAAATCTATGCTCCTGATAATTACTTGCAAACTTTTCAAGTTTAGGTAGACGAGTTTTTCTTAATTCTTGCAATTTTTTCATAATACGAGTTTCTATAATTGATAACCTTTTTTCTAGTGGCATATTCACCTTATTGTAATGGATTAACTCTGCTTTTAACAAATGCCTATCAGCAATATATTCACCATTATAATAAACATCAGTAATTTCAATCATCCTATGCTCAAAGTAGTTTAAATAAGCATCCAATATCAAAATAAAATTCTTGGAGAGTTTAAATTCCATACCAGATTTAAGTAGTTTCTTTTCTGCCATGCTACCCGCAGTTATAATTTTTTCTAACAGTGAATTTCTACTTTTTATTTCTATTCTACCTTCAAAAACATCTGCAAAAATATTCTCAAATGTAAGGGTTGAGACATTTTTTTCCCCAAGCTCTGGGAGCACATTAGATATATACTTATCAAACAGACTATTAGGTGATATAATCACAATATTATTCATGCTAAGTTTCGAGGTAAGCCCTTGATACATCAAAAAAGCTACTCTATGCAAAGCAACCGATGTTTTTCCACTTCCTGCAACTCCTTGCACTATGACAAGGTCATTTTCAATATCTCGGATAATCATATCTTGTTCCCTTTGAATTGTTTCTACTATGGATTTCATTTTAGGAGAAGTATTGCAAGATAAGACTTTTTTTAAAATATCATCCATTATATTTACACTGGAGTCAAAAAAATATTCTAGTTTTCTATTTTTAATTTCATATTGCCTTTTCAAGCTAACTTCTCCAGTTACTTTCCCACAAGGTGCTTGATAACTCACCTCACCAATTTCATATTGATAAAAGATACTTGATATTGGTGCTCTCCAATCATAAATATATGTTTCATAGGTTTCATCATTTGTCAGGCTTGCAATACCAATATATATACTTTCCTTTCCATATCGCTTCTCATAAAAATCTATTCTAGCAAAATAAGGTGATATTAATAGTTTTTTAAACTTTTCTATCCGTTCTTCCCTTGCCTGATAATCAAAAGTCTGAATAGCCAATGGATTAAGATATTGAACAGTTTCGGAATTCTTATCAAAATCATCTGCTGAATGACAGGTATTTTCATACATATCACGTCTTGCTGCAATAAGCTTTTGCTTGTTGCTTAAAATTTTATTTTCTTCATATTCTAACTGTTGTGCAATGACAGACAATGTTTCATTCAAATAAATATTCTCTTGTTTTAGATTTTCCTCGTAATTATCCATAGAAAATTACTCCTCCTTTGACAATAATAGTTCAAACATAGATTTTGCTGTATTCGCAACATAGATTTTAAATTCACTCTCATCAGATATGAGAGAACGCCTTGCAATATAAATAGAAACTTCTCCCTGCATATAGGCGTGTACAATATGCAGTACATTTCTAATCTTATCCCTTTTAGGAGTATAATTATATAAATTTTTCCATATAGTTTCAATATTCTCTACAAGACCATCTACAACTTTTACTGTTGCTATTTCATCAACCTTAGGTCTTTCTCCACCAATAATTTCTACCCATGCAAGACGAAACCAACCTTTATTATTAATATAGAAATCTACAAATTCATTGAAAAAACATAGCAATTTTTGATCATAATTATCTACTACTGAGATATGCTTCTCAAGGTTCTCGGAAAATTTTTTTAAAACTTCTATATGTGCTTCCCATAGCAAATCATCAAAAGAGCCGAAATAGTTATAAAGATTTGTATGGGCACATCCTAGGTTACGAGCTATTTCCCGTAAATTAACACTTCTGATATCATCTCTATTTCTCATTAACTCAAGCGCAGCATCAATTGCTTGCTCCTTTGTAATTCCCTTTTTCATGAATAAGACCTCCAAAAAAATCTAATTACCAGTGGTAGTTACCACCGGTAATTAGATTTTAAATCATATAGATTTGTAAGTCAAGTTATTTTTAGGAATAGTATTTTTGATTTTCACTATACCTTCTTAGTTTAAATATAATAAGAATTACAAACAATTTTTAAAAAATATATCAAAAAATTATGATGAGAGAGATAATTCGATTTCCAACAAATGCTACTCTATTAATTAAAAGATGAATTGTAATAACTTCTAACAATTTTAGGCGTTGGTTCGTAATAAGCACTAGAATTATAGTTATCTATAATATTATCAAATTTTAAAATCTTCAATTCTTTATTCTCATTATAAATATATTTATTAATAACATGCTTTATTATTCTGTCTTATCTTATATCCTAAAAAAATTTCAATATTTCAAGGAGATTTTACCAGCCGTTTAAAAAAATCAGAAATTCTATATAATTACTAACTTAAAGTATTGTTCCTATTGGATTTAAGGTTAGCATTTGTTTTTAAACGGTTGGGGAATTCTTAGTTTCTCAAAATTATAATATTGTAAGACTTTATATTTTCTATATTCACAAAAAAACATCTGTTTTTCCAACTCTATATTCCTTCAATGAAAACTTCAAAAATAATCACTTCATGGGCAGCGCCAAATATTTGAGGCTTAAGAAATCAAATAACTTTTCAAATTTACATCAATGGAGTTAGATGTGAATTTATAAATACATTTTATTAAATTCAAATTTAACTCCTGAAAACAATCCTCATCAAATTTACCGTTTATAATACTATTTTTTATAATACAGGGTTTGAATTTATTTAATATTTTATCCACTGCACAAGCGTCTCCATTATGTGCCAAAATAAATAATTCCTGAAATTCTCTATCACTCATCTATATTCCTCCTAATCATTTTTAGCGATCAGCTCCATCATTTTTATAAGAGTATTGTTTAATTCATCAAGTTTTTTTTCTACTCTAATAAGCAAAAATCCTGTAACTGCAATTGGAAATCCTATATTGGTAACCATAGTGTAAAAATCACCCATTAACGCACCTCCATAAGTTCATTTTTAAGCTTATTTAAAGCTAAATTCTTACTTTTATTTATTGACTGGCGGCTTATTCCAAGCTCATTTATAAGCTCATTTTGTGATTTATTAAGCACCATCAACTTATATATTATTTCTTTCTGCCTATCTGGAAGTTTCTCAAGTGCATTTAAAAGACTTGGACTCTCTATTGTTTTTTTGAAATCTACTTCTTCACCAGGTCTTGAAATTTCCTCTGTAAGGTCTAATTCCTCAGCTGAAATCCTACTTATTCTCTCCTCTTCAAACCCCTCACTTTTAACATTTAAATTTAATATTTCTCGGTTATCATTCTTGACTTTCTTTTCTTTATATTTTATTGAATAAAAAATCATGCTTTTATTTACATAACTAAGAAATCTTAATTGAAACATATACACCTTAAATTTCATATCTAGTTCCTCTAAAGCTTTTTCATCATTATATAATTTAAATTTAATAAAAAGAGCTTCATTTTCCTTATCTTTATTTATAAAATTTTCTATTATAAAATTCATTTTATCCCCCTTACTAATTATAACACATGTGCGAACTTATGTTCGTGTTATAGGTAAAAAAAAGCGAGTATTTATAAAAAAGATATTTATATCTCTTTTCACTTACTCTTTTTATGCCTCTTATTTTTCAAAAAACTTTTTGTCATTTTCATTTACATAAATTTTTTTCTAAAATAATGTGACCTAACAAAACAAACCCTACCAATAATTTGCTCTACCTTAACTTGTCCTACTTTATTACTACGACTGTCTAAACTATTATTTCTATTATCACCCATAACAAACACATGATTTTTTTTAACTATTTGAATGCCTTTATCTCCATATGTTTTCTGATTATAAGCGTAGGGCTCAAATATAATATTATGATTTCTATATACGAAACCTTTTTTCAGTTCAATTATTTCTCCTTCAGTAATAATAATTCGTTTGATTAAAAATAAGTTCTTCATTTTAAAAACTATTATATCTCCATCCGTGTAGTTACTGCGCTTTTTTACTATTACTAAGTTTCCATGGTTGAAGGTAGGAAACATAGAACTCCCCTCAATTTTAATAACATGAAAAACATTTTCAAAATACCTGCGTAGTAAATAACTTAAGAATAAAACAAATATACTTATGCATAGGTTCATTTTCTAGCCCCCTTGTTAGACTGTAATTATATATACAAGGGACATGCACCCTTGTATTATGCATGTCCTTTTTATATAGAGAAACAATTTCGTTAAACTGCCTTTAGTACATTAATAACTGGCGCTGGGTTTTCATCATCTGGAATTCCCACAATACTACTAAAATCAACTTCTCTCTCGTAAGTAGTGTGTTCATCATTAATCCATTCTTTAATGTCCATGTCAAAGGCTGTTTGTCCATTTACAAACACTATCATGTGTTCTGGGTACCAGTCATGTCCTAAGCTAGGTTCAAATTTCTCTTTTCTAAGATAGATCTTTTTAATTGAATTAGGTGCTACATCCTTTCTCAATTTATCCATATATAAATAGAATTTATCTGTATTACCTGATTCAAAGTCATTTACTGTTATTCCGTAATTCTTTCCGTTATCTAAACTCCATTCTTTTTTTGTACCATCTTTAAGTTCCATGCCAAAGTATACATAATCATCAGTTCCCGTACCAAAATCAGTTAAACGGTTCTTGCCTGTTGTAATATTAACAGTTAGATTACTTATTGGAGAATCACTTCTTCCAACATCTAAATTCCATCTATCCTTAAATACATCAAATATTCCTTCTTCAGCAGATGTAAGCATTTCTATACAACGTTCGAGGGCAGAATAAAATGCATTTTCTAATCTTGATATTCTATTATTACTTGATAAGAATTTTACAGCTTCGTCATACTCTGAATATTTATAGCCTACCCCTGTTTTTAATCCTAAGTTTAACACTGTTGCCCAGTTTCTGGCTTCTGTTTCACTTGGTGCATCGCCATGAATTTCTCTAGATGATTGAATCATCACATCAAAAGGAATTTCACTTGCATCTGCAAAAAGATCTGCTACTCCATTTTTATAATCCTCTGCCAAATATTCTCCCATATTAACCCAAAGATAAGGTTCTGCTGCTCTTTCTAATGCTATATGCAAAGGTCTTCCTTCAGGCTTATCAAGATAAACGCCACATTCAGGATTGACAAAAATTCCATGACAGCCTAAATCACCACCAACATGTGTTGCCCAACCTGCTGCAAAAGCAATCTTTTTTAAATCTCCACTTTTTAATGCATTCTGAAGCTGCCTTGCTGTTAAAGATCCTACTTTAAAATAATGATATGCAGATGACCATGGAGAATAACCAAAGATTTCTCCTGGTTGCATTAATCCTAGATCTGGTCCATTTGCACCCCATGCTGCTATCTTAGGATATGTTTCTAGAGCCTTTCTTATAATACTGTCCTTTTTCAGTCTCTCTGTTGTTTTTTTCATTAGTATATAGTGGCTCACCGGTTGAAATGCGTGAGCCTCCTCTTTCTTAATTCCTGTAACCATAATTAACATTGATGCTACTATTAATAAATTCATCATAAAAATATCCTCCTTTTATTCTTTTATAAACCACTCTGAATCTTTGTAGTAAACTTGCCGGCTTATTTGATCTACACTATATAAAAGCGTTTGAAATTTGAATTTGACAACCTTAACTGGAAATTATTTTTTTGTGGGTAAAATCGCCATAAAAAAATAGAGTTAAAACTATGTTAGTTTTAACTCTATTGCTAATAATTCACCTTCATTAATTAGATAAACTTCTCCGCCTATACACACTCATAATAATACCTACAGATAGCATATTGATAAGGCATAAAGAACCTCCATAGCTTATAAACGGAAGTGCAATTCCAATAATAGGAAATAGATTTAAATTCATTAATATATTTGTTGCAAATTGAACTATGAATATACTAATTAGTCCACTTATAAGTAATCTACCATAATTATCTCTAACAAATTTTGAAATATGTAGCATTCTATATATGAAAGAAATAATAATAGTAATAATAACCGCAGCTCCAAACCACCCAAAAGTGTGTACTATATAATTAAATACAAAGTCTGATTGCAGCCCAGGTACTTGTAATAGGTTTTCATTTGCAGAAAACCCATGTCCAAAAATTCCAGAGGTATGAGTTATATTGTACATCTGTACACCTAAGTATCCCATTCCTTTTGGATCAAAGAATGGGTTTAAAAAAGCAAAAATTCTTTCCCATCTATATCGTGATGATAAAGCAAAATATAGAAAATAAATAGTATTTAATGCAACAATATATATTGCATATCTTTTTTTCATATTAGATTTAAGCGCTAAAACTATAAATGCAATAAAATAAATTCCACAGTAACTTAATCCACTGGCAGATAACATAAAAAACATTGGAATACCCAAATACCCTGTAGCTTTAATTAAATTTATTTTTTTGTTCCAGTCATAGTTATTAAATATACCTGCTAGTGCAATTACAAATACATATAAACTAATTGCTTTAATATTAAATGTAAAGCTTCCTACACTAATAAAAATGGCTCCATTTATAGTTTGACCTATAAAAAATGATAAGATAAATAATAAACACATTCCTATAAAAATATAATTAGAATACTTTTGAAGTTTTCTGTAATCAAAGAAATATAATAATACTATACCTATAGTACCAATAGCAGCATATAGCACGCTGTGCTTAAATAAATAATCACTACTTCTATATGCACTTTTGTATTGCATAAGATACATCAATACAACCCCTGTATTTACAAGTACTATAGTTAAAATTAATGTAATCCAATCTGGTGTTCCTTTGTGTGCTATGTTTAGCTGTTTACCTACGATATCGCTATCTCCCATTCGCGAAATAGCCTTACTTCCTGCCTCTTCTTGTGACATTCCACTTTCAGTGTACTCATCTACGATATCTTCAATGTGCGATGATAACTCCTCTTTTATTTCTTTATGAGCTTCTTTATATTTCACATAAGAACAAACATAATCTACATATTCATTGATTTTAGAATTATCTCCTACCCCCATAATATAGCCTCCCCTAACATTTTATCAACGGCAGAACTAAAAGTTACCCATTCTTCTTCTTTTTCCTTTAAAGATAATCTCCCTTCCTCAGTTATCTTGTAGTATTTCCTTTTGCGCTTTCCGCAGCCTTCCTCCCAATATGCCTCTACTAATCTTTTTGCCTCTAAAGTATGTAGAATTGGATAAAGTGTCCCTTCTTTTAATGTAAATACCCCATTTGATTTCTCTTCCATTTCTTTTATCATCTCATAGCCGTACATGGGTTTTTTATTAATTAATTTCAAAATAAGAGTTACCGTACTTCCTTTTAAAAGTTCATTATTTATTGACATGTTTTCGCCTCACTTATATATTATTAGCTGCTACGATTTATACCTATTGTTTCTATGCATCGTCTTCCTATGTATTATAATAACACTATTCCACATAATGTCAATAAGCATTAGAAATTTTATTTTCTGATTTTAGTATATCTCCTGAACATTTTGTAGAATTTAAAGAAACATTTTGGCAAAAGAAGAATATTAGATACCAATACATCAAAAGCATCATGTAACTATCTAACAAAAGTTATTTCAGCAGGTGGTGAAAACCATGCTTACATAAAAGGATGTGATATTGCTGGATCATACGGTACCAAGCAAAAACTAAATCAAGATCTTAAAGCTTATGAAAAAGAAAAATCAACTACCAATATATGAAAGGTTAAATGTACCTTTCATATATTGGTAATAAAGAGAATAGTTTCTGCTTCTTAATTTTTATATTTGAACACGCTAACCATATAATCTTCTTCTGGGAAATCTCCCATAAAATCAAAACCTGCATCTGAATAAAAGTTACGTAATTTTTTATTTCCTGCAAAGCAATCTAAATATAGTGCACTCTTTAAATTTCTTGAATAACCACATGCATAATTTACAATTTCCATTCCTAATTTTTTTCCTTGATATTCTGGCAATATTGCTATTCTATAAAGATACTTGCTATTTGGCTCCATTGAGAAAAAGTCAAAGTCTTTTATATCTTTTAACGAAAATGTACCAACTATTAAATCATCAATTAATAGTACATATATGTTCCCTTTTTCTATGTCCATTTGTATTTCACTGCTATTACAAGGATATGTCCACTGATTAATTCCATTTTCATGTAGATGTAACGTTACTTTATTTAATAATTCCACTATAGTATCTAAATTGTTTATTCCAGCTAGTTTAATCTCAAGCATTTTTTTGCCCTCTCTACTTTTTAATTTTTTTTAATCCTCAATAGAAAAAATTTCTATGTAAATTATTTTTCCAGTGTATAAATAAATAGCGGTATTTTACGCCCTTTTTATCACAGTTTTCCACCATATGATTCCATAATAATTTTCCATATCCTTTATTTATATACTCAGGTTCAATAAATAGATATTCTAAAGAGGTTTCATTATTTTCAACTAAAACACCATAAAATCCAATTATATTCTCATCCTTTTCTATAACAAAAGTTGAATTATTATTTATAAACTCTTCAGTTACCTTATACACAGATTTAAACTCTTCTATATAATCAGAGTCATAATCCCAGTATGATTCTGATCTTATAGCAATATTGGTTAAATTTTCATATTCATCTACTTTGGCACTTCGTAAGTTCAACAATATGTTTTACCACCCTTATATAAATTTTTTTTCATTATAAAATACTACTCCAACACTTTATACGAATATTATTCATTATGATTGTTTATTACTTTTTCATTAATATATAATCAAAATGTGCAGAAGTATATTCCTTATCATCTATTTTTCTTTTAATTAATCGATTTTCCTTATAGATAACTTCAAATTTTTTAAAGCATTGCTCAATTTCATTTTCCTTGTAATGGCAGTAAAACACTTCTTCATTGTCTTCAATTTGTATGAACTCACCTTCACCTACTTGTATGCCTCCATATGAATTACACTCTTCACTTAAGAAATTCACATAACATAGCCCACCATATTTTAATACACGGTAAAACTCTGATAAAGCAAGTGAAAAGTCCTCTTTTTTCATATGAACAGAGGTATTATATGAAAATAGAAAACTAAAAGACTCATTATTAAAAGGAATTTTTTTCATGTCACCCTGTATAATATTTAAATCTTTATTATGTTCAGCACAGAATATATTTGTTTTTTCTAATTGTTCTTTAGATATTTCAATTCCATAAGTTTTGTATCCAAACTCATAAAATAAAGAAAGCGGTGGATTAGAACCACCAGCACCACAATCAAGAATATTTTTTTCCAATGAATTGGTATTACAGTATTTTAAAAAGTTATATAACGGAAAAGCAGATATAAGATTATGCATATTTTAGCTTCGCTCCCTATAATATCTCCTGTATCATGTGCTACACCGATTGATTTTACTTATTTTATACATAGACTATATAGACTACATAGAATCTATGTAGTCTATATTTAAACTATTTTATGATTATAATTAGTACGTAATTTATGAAGGATACGACATGAAATATTTATTTAATTATATTAATAACATTATGCAAAAATTATTTTTTTCTTTTTAAGCTTACAAGTATTGATTTTTGCATATGTAGTAAATTTTCTTTTGCTTTATAACCGATAAAGTAATTAGATTTTATTACCTCTTCGAGTATCTCGTTTCCCCTGGTAAATGGTGGACATGGACTTACAATACAATCTTTATTTGCGATTTTTATTTTCTCTAAATTAATCTGGTACGGTAGAAATTTTTTAAATTCCACCTCATTCTCCTTATTTATTGGCCAACCATCCGTCAATATAATATCAGCAGAGTTCAACCCTTCACTAATATCATTTGTTACTAGTATTTCCCCTTTAGAATTGGTTTTAGCATATTGATATAACTTCTGATTGACTTCATAACCTTTCGGACATATCTGCGTTAAATTTAAGTCTAATTTACCTGCAACTTCAAACCAAGTATTGCAAATATTCGCTCCTTCTCCAACAAAAACAAACTTTAAATTATTTAAATTTTTTCTTAGCTCTCTAATTCCCTGCAAATCACTTAAAATCTCACAAGGGTGACTTTGTTTCGACATAGCATTAATGACTGAAAAATCTGCTTGCTTTGCAATTTCTTCTATAACATTTTGATTTGGATTTCTAATAACCAAATAGTCTATCCAACAATTTAAATAACCAACTTTGTCTTGTAAAAGTTCCTTCCCATTAAAATCAATTTCCATATTTATTGAATTTGCTCCTAATTGAAATATCCCTGTTTCAAATGAAATTCTTGTTCTTAAACTTGTTGATGGAAATGATGTTATTACAGTCTTATTTTGCAATAGCTTATAATCTTCCCCTCTTTTATGCTTCTCCTTTATTTCATCTGCAAAATCTAATAGTGCTATTATCTGGTTTTTCGTTAAATTCTTGATACTTACCAAATCTTTTACCATATATAATTCCCCTTCTCACAAATATTAAATGCAATGGTTTTACTAATGAGACACTATATTTTACGGGTACGACATTTAAATCTGTTGATATAACTTTCCTCTAATATTTAGATTCACCATATTAGAGATGTATCTGGCATTATAATTTTGAATAATATTATTTTTCACCAAACTGTCTATAAAAATGAACAGTTTGTACTATTTCAAAACCTAGTGATTCATATAAAGAAAGTGCTTTAGTATTCCATTCTAAAGCACCAAGCTGAATAAGCTTTGCACCTTAGCTTAATGCCTTATTGATACCAAACTGAGTAGCTTTCTTTCCATATCCTTTTCCTTGATAAGATGGGGTAACCATTATGAAGTCTAAGTTTCCATCTTCTACAAAGATAGATGCAACTAGCTGTTCATTCTCAAATAAAACATATATAGAATCCTTGCTTTTTAATCTATTTTCTCTATCTTGCTTACTAGCAGGAATAACATATGGTTGTATATCATTTTCTTTTCTTAGCTCATAAAAGCAATCTTTCACAAGCGTTACGTATTGATCATAGTATTTATCTTCATAAGGTTCAAACTCTATATCTACATTAGGCTGAATTATTCCTCTATAATATAGTTCATTGTAGCCAAACCATTTTTTATAACCTAGCCTTTTGTAGAATGAAGTTTCCTTGTCTTTGTCCACACTAAACTCTGTCACTAGAAGATTTGGCTTTATTTCTTGTAAATACTTTGACATTTCATTATATAAAGCTGTACCATTTCCTTTTCTTCTTGATGGAGCTTCTACATATAAATTAACGTCATATCTTTTAGTTTCTTTGTTACATACGCTAATATATGCAAAGCCGCGTATACCATCTTCATTAAAGCTATAATCATCACCCTGATACTTCTATAAATAACTATAAATGCTTTATTAAGATACCTTTACTCTATCTTAATTCCTTATTATTAAATCTAAATATTAATTTTTCCTCATGGACAGTTTGTCCTGTAGATTCATCATAATTATTATTTGTATAACTGCTTACAGTTTTTCTCCAGAATTTCTGCCCTTTTAAATTCTTTGGTAAATGGTTTGTATATAGTTCCCATCTCCCTTGAAATTTATCAAATACTTGTTTTGCAGCAATTTCTCCTATATTTTTACCTCTATAAGGTCTTAATAAAAAGAATTCATTAACATAATAATCACTTGTTTTCGGTGCATATGGCTTGGTAGCTATAAGAATAAATCCTGCTGGTTTATCATCCACCCTAATAATATATGGAAACAGTACATTGGCCTTCTCAAACCATATCTTTTGAACTTCATATTGATCTGCTAATGTTTTCATAGGCTCCTCTTCGTATATTCCATATTCATTAGGCAGGTCCCCGCAATGTTCTGATAAATCGTGCAAATATAATGGATATATATTTTTAATAATATTTGAAGTTTCATTATTAGCTAAGACAGTAGTAATTTTCATTTTAGTCCTCCTTAACTTTATTATAGTTAATATTTTCTTGCTTTCATAAGGAACAAAGAATAATTAATCTTTTGGCCTTCTATAATTTTTTCACCATAAAAAAATGTATTTGCTTGTATATCTTTAAAACCAGCACTAATTAAAATATTTTTCAAAGCATCTTGATTAAAACCATTATGACCATCATAATCCGGATAATTCTTATGAAAGCTACCATCTTCTTTATCCAAATCTACTATACATAAATAACCATCTTTATTAAGTAATTCATAAAAAGTCTTTATTATAGCCTCAGGTGCAATACCATAGAATTATAGATAACATCAAATTTCATATCTATTGAATTTCCGCTTAATGGTTTTTCGTTAAATTCTTGATACTTACCAAATCTTTTACCATATATAATTCCCCTTCTCATAAATATTAAATGCAATGGTTTTACTAATGAGACACTATATTTTACGGGTACGACATTTAAATCTGTTTATATAACTTTCCTCTAATATTTAGATTCACCATATTAGAGATGTATCTGGCATTATAATTTTGAATAATATTATTTTTCACCAAACTGTCTATAAAAATGAACAGTTTGTACTATTTCAAAACCTATTGATTCATATAAGGCAATTGCTTTAGTATTCCATTCTAAAGCACCAAGCTGAATAAGCTTTGCACCTTGGCTTAAAGCCTTATTTATACCAAACTGAGTAGCTTTCTTTCCATATCCTTTTCCTTGATAAGATGGGGTAACCATTATGAAGTCCAAGTTTCCATCTTCTACAAAGATAGATGCAACTAGCTGTTCATTCTCAAATAAAACATATATAGAATCCTTGCTTTTTAATCTATTTTCTCTATCTTGCTTACTAGCTGGAATTGAATATGGTTGTATATCATTTTCTTTTCTTAACTCATAGAAGCAATCTTTCACAAGCTTTACATATTGATCATAGTACTTATCTTCATAAGGTTCAAACTCTATATCTACATTAGGCTGAATTATTCCTCTATAATATAGTTCATTGCAGCCAAACCATTTTTTATAACCTAGCCTTTTATAGAATGAAGCTTCCTTATCTTTGTCCACACTAAACTCTGTCACTAGAATATTTGGCTTTATTTCTTGTAAATACTTTGACATTTCATTATATAAAGCTGTACCAATTCCTTTTCTTCTTGATGGAGCTTCTACATATAAATTAACGTCGTATCTTTTAGTTTCTTTGTTACATACGCTCATATATGCAAAACCACGTATACCAGCTTCATCATATACTATTAGCTTTTTATCATCACTTTCAATATCGCTAAGTATATTGTCTCCATCAACGATATTTTCTTTTTTTATAAATTGGATAAGTTTTTCTGTATCTTCAACTTTAAAATTTCTTATCATTCCAACTCCTCTACCTTTCTTAATTTATTTCTTACTTTTATGATCATGGTATTATGCTTTATTTTTGCTTTATATACTGAATACCACTCTTCATTAAAGCTATAATCATCGCCCTGATACTTCTATAAATAACTATAAATGCTTTATTAAGATACCTTTACTCTATCTTAATTCCTTATTATTAAATCTAAATATTAATTTTTCCCCATGGACAGTTTGTCCTGTAGATTCATCATAATTATTATTTGTATAACTGCTTACAGTTTTTCTCCAGAATTTCTGACCTTTTAAATTCTTTGGTAAATGATTTGTATATAGTTCCCATCTCCCTTGAAATTTATCAAATACTTGTTTTGCAGCAATTTGTCCTATGTTTTTACCTCTATATGGTCTTAATAAAAAGAATTCATTAACATAATAATCAGTTGTTTTAGAAACATATGGTGCTGTAGCTATAAGAATAAATCCTGCTGGTTTATCATCTACCATAATAATATAGGGAAACAGTACATTGGGCCTCTCAAACCAAATATTTTGAACTTCATATTGTTCTGCTAATGTTTTGATAGGCTCCTCTTCGTATATCCCATATTCATTAGGTAGATTTTCATAATGTTCTGACAAATCATGCAAATATAATGGGTATAAATTTTTAATGATATTAGAATTTTCGTTATTAGCTAAGACAGTATTAATTTTCATTTTACTTCTCCTTAAATTTATTATAGTTAATATTTTCTTGCTTTCATAAGAAATAAAGAATAATTAACCTTTTGGTCTTCTATAATCTTTTCACCATAAAAAAAGGTATTTGCTTGTATATCTTTAAAACCAGCACTAATTAAAATGTTTTTCAAATCCTCTTGCTTAAAACCATTATGACCATCATAATCCGGATAATTCTTATGAAAGCTACCATCTTCTTTATCCAAATCTACTATACATAAATAACCATCTTTATTGAGTAATTCATAAAAAATCTTTATTATAGCCTCAGTATCCTGAATATGGTGCAATACCATAGAATTATAGATAACATCAAATTTCATATCTATTGAATTTTCGCTTAATATATCTAAATGATAAGGTAGCATGTTATTTACTTTATATTCATCAATTTTGGATTCCAGTATATCTATCATTCCTTTTGATGAATCAACAAGCGTAATGTTTTTAAATTTATCATAAAGGTTAAAGCTTACAAGACCAGTTCCACACCCAAACTCCATAGCAGAATAATTTTTATCAATAGCAATGGCTTTGCTTATTTCATTGGCAATTATCTTTGCTCTATCAATTCTTTCATCAGTGTCCCAAGTTTTAGCGTAATTATCAAAACTCATTGTGTTCCCCTCCTAGATTTACTTTTGGATTTTTATAGCTCATCCTTATAAAGTCATATACAGTTCCATCGCATTCTTCACTATGTTCGTAAGCAAATTCAAAACCATATTTTTCATATGCCTGTCCCCTTTTAAAGTATCGCAATTAAAACAAACTTAATTGCTCTACCTCATATGGTCTTTTATAACCCTCTATAATATCCTTCATCTTATATAGTATATTTGCTTTGTCACACTCTTATTTAAAAATTTGCCATAATTCATTTGCCCTTTTTGAGCGGCACTCATAGGAATATCCATATTCCTTTGGATAGTATCCTGTCCAATGGTAAGGTTGTACCCCCTTCTTCATATTAATAAGAACATAATATAAGAAGATTTCGAACTAAGAATACAATTTTTCTTTCACACATCGTAGAAGTTTGTTATTCTTTCACTTCATGTAAAATGTTTAATTTTGCTAATTCTTCGTATTCCTCATCTTCTAAATTCATATATGCAAAATGTTCGTGAGCACAAATTGCTAATATTATTCTTTCTTCCTTGTAAAAGGTTAAGTCTTCAAATTCAGTACCTTCAATTTGATGAGGATATACAAATAACTTACTCATATTTGACATTATTTTTCTAAATGTATCACCTATTATAAAATAACACATTTAAAATGCGGGTCCTCTAGATACAGGCGTCACTCGTGTAAACTTAGTGTATAAAAAATCCGCTGTCTTTGCATTAAAATCCTCATATTTTTCATCTTGGAACTCCTCACCTTCTAATTGGAACGCTTCATATCCTAATGAAGTAAAATATGCTAGTTCTTCTTCAAAATGATGATTTAAATATTCTTCCGCATCCATTTCTGTGTCACAGTAATCATCTATTAGGTCTCTATACCCATTAATGTTTTCATTATAGTCGAGCCGGCTTTGTTTATGCTCTGCAAGAATTAATGATTTATCTTCTAACTGCATTTGATTAAATTCTTCTTGTGTAAGTTTACCCAAATGGTCCCTTGATAAAGACAGTTTATTGCATTTCCTACCAACAAATAATAATAACTCATTGAGTTCCTTCCCATTTAAGTCTTCATTTATAAAAATCTTTTTCATACTTTCCCTCAATTCATCATTTATAGTCTTTCTTTGCTTCATACTTTATTACAAGTTTGACATAACTCTTTAACTGAGAAATGTCTTCACATATCGCTGATATGCCCTACACCTATCAATTTTTACACTTTTTTTGACTTCCCATTATTCGCAGGTGACAATATGCTCAACACTATCCCTCAAATTAAGTAGCTTATCTGCAAAAAAGCTTGGATATGCAACATAATCTTTTAACTTATCAATTGGTAACCAATGCATATATTCACGTACACCTTGTGAATAGCTGTTGCTATCCAACTCTTTTGTACCTCTTGATTTCATTATAAAATAAAATGCAATTTCATGGCTCTTCAAGCCATCAAAAAAATTCTCATGAATAAACGCTAATCTGTCAACTTCATATGCAATTCCCGTTTCTTCAAATACTTCTCGCTTAACTGCATCTTCTGCTCTTTCTCCTAAATGTACTCCACCACCTATAGAATAATAGTAAGAATTCAATTGATTTTTTGCGAAAAGAACACATCCATCTTCAATAATTATTGCTGCAGCCCGATATCGGAACCAGCTATCTCCATTTTCAAATCCACAATCCATTACACTCACACCTTTCTTCTATATAAATATTCTTTAATTTACTACATTTTACAAGTTTAACGTATTATATTTACCTATTAGTCAATTAGATTTTAATTTTTTTCAGCACTCCCATTATAGACATAACCTGTCCAGTTTAATTGATTTCATTAGTAATTCTTACAGTTGTTTATGACGAACTTCAAGAATATGGCGACTTAAACCAAATTCAAATTACGCTCATATAATGAAATCATGCAAATATAGATTCCTTTAACGTAATAACCTTTATATCTAAATCAACCTCTGCCTCAATTCCATATGGAATGATACATCTTGGCTGTGCATGACCAAAATTCACATTATACATAATTGGTAAATCTTTATTTTCTATAATCTTATAATAAATTTCTTTATATTCCTCGTAATATTGTTCATCTTGAGGCTTTCCAACAATAATTCCGTTGATAACATCAAATATACCTGTATCTTTTAAAGCAATTAATTCCTTTTCAAATACTTCTGGTTTTGGTTTTTCTTCACAAGTTTCAATGAACAATATTTTATTTTTCCATTCATTTAATGTTGGAAACAACCTGTACTTCTCACATATAGCTTTTTCATCGTCATATCGTGTATTGGTTAATATAGCATATAAACTTTCAAGACAACCACCCAAAAGTCTTCCACTAAATTTCCCTTTTCCTTGTAGAACTTCATATCCTCGTTCTTCCAAGTGTTCTACTCTGCTTGTTCCTACTGCATCCCTAGAAAAATCTGTACGTTCCTCATACCATACATTACTTGATTCTATGCAATCTTCTTTATGACTTTCAAAATACTTCAAAAATGTTTTTCTTGTATATGGCAACATTTCTTTATCTAATTCAGCTAAATCGCAAACGAAAGTAGGCCCATAAAAAGTACCTATTCCAAGTTTATAAAACATCAAATGATTAATTGTCGTATCTGAAAAGCCTGTAAATAATTTAGGATTATTATGAACAGCCTTAATAAAAACATTATCATCTAATAAATATGGTAATGTTTTATATGTATCATCTCCTCCAATTGCACAGATAATCCCTTTTATGGATGTATCATAAAAAGCATCTTTTAAATCCTGTGCTCTGGCTTCTGGATGATTTTTTAAATACTCTATTCCTCTTAATGCGCTTGGCATTACAACAGGTACTAACCCAAACTCTTTTATTCTCTTTAGTCCTAAATCTAATTCATGTTTTGCAAAATCTTCACCAAGCATACCACTCGACATACTTATAACTGCAACTTTATCTCCTTTTACTAATGGTTTTGACTTTTTCATAAATATCACTCCCCCGTATACCAATTATATAAATAAACTTTGATTCAACCTTTTTTACATATCTGACCTAACTTCATATATAATAATAATCTAATTGATTTTGACAAATTATTTGAGCTCTTTTGAAAAAACAACTGTATCTTTTATTGCTATTCCCTCCTCATTAAATTCAACTTCTATGAGGGCAATCTCATTCAATTTACCATGAATTTTATTTAAATTAATTTTACAATACTTAAATGCTTTTATCATATTATCCTCATCTAATCTACTGGCAATTGTGCAATGTGGACTCCAATTGCCTGGAAGATAAAATGAATTTTCATTTACATTGAATTCTTTAAAATAGTCATGATGACGATTATGAAAATGAAGTAATTCAGTTGATAAGGTTGGAGCAAGAAACAAGGTTCCAGTATTAATAAAGGTACCTAATATATTTAGAGATATAGCTACTCTTGACTTGTCCTCATAGTATTCACTAATTAATTTCACAAATCTATCACTATCTAAATTATCATAATCTGCAATAGTAATATGTGGCCTCCTACCTTTTGTTTCTACACCATATTGTGTAATATTATTTTCACTTAAATCTTTCCATAACTTTTTAAAACATGATTCAGTTTCATTGTCTAGATAACCTACAAGTGCATAGGCATACATAAATTATTCCCCCTCGTATTGCTTGAGATCACATAACAATTCCAATTGTTATTCCCCTTAAAATCATAGAATAAAGTCATCGAATCTTCCAATTCTTCATTTTGTTAGAGAAAGTTCCCTATACCCTCTTACGTTTTTTCTTAAGCGCCTCCATTAAGGATTTGTAAGCAAATATTGGCAACACCATTTGCCTACGTAAGCGGGAAGGCTGAATTATTAACCTATATAACCATTCCAGTTTTAGTTGTTGCCATTTTTGGGGAGCACGCGCTGTTTTTCCTGAAATTATATCTAAGCTTCCACCTACTCCAAAGGCAACCTTGACTGGTAGTCTGTGTTTATAATTATAAATCCATTTTTCAGCCCTTGGTGCACCTAGGGCAACTATTAATATATTGGGTCTTTTACTCTCAATATCTACAAGAATTTCTTCCTCTTGCACATTATCAAAGTAGCCATGATGTCTGCCAGATAGAATTATATTTGGATATTCCTCTAATATATTTTCCGTTGCTTTCTTATTGACCTCTTCATCTGCACCTAAAAAATAAAAGGACCAACCTCGCTTATTTCCCATTTTCAAAACTTCTAGTAACAAATCAACTCCAGTAACTCTTTCAAATAATGGCTGGCCCTTCCACTTCGAAGCTAAAACTATTCCTTCACCGTCTGGTGTGATTAAATCTGCCTCATTAAAAATAGTTTGAAGCTGGGAATCTTTTTGCGCTTGCAATACTATTTCTGGATTTCCCGTAATAATATTAAAATTTGATTGATTATTACAATCAATCTTACTAGCTATAATATTTACTGTTTCTTTCATATTCATTTTGGAAAATGGTACGCCTAAAATTTTTACATTATTTAGCATAGTTTTAACCTCACCTGAATTGCTTATTTTATACAATACTTTAATTATAAATTTAATAATCGCATTGAATTATCAAAATGAATACCAGACATATTATCTACCCTAGCAATATATCTATTAACTTCCTCAATTTCGCACCACATAATATCATCAACTTCATTAGAATCCACAAATGGCTTTGTCTTAACAAAAGAAATGAAACCAGCAAGACAATATTTTACTAACCCTTCATCACCAATAATCTTTTCCCCAAGTTCTTTCGCACATATAGGGCAATAGTTAAATTTCATAAAATATCTCCTTACCAGTAATCTACACAGATTATTTTTATATTTCCTTGTAAATCATGTAATAAATTTCACAATATTACATTGCAATATTATGGCTTAAAAAGTTACTTTTATAAGGTCTCTAACCATTTCTTTACGCTTTTTCCACCACTTAGAATAATTACGTTTTTATCATCTTTAATAGCTTCATTAAACAGTTTTTGCCTTTCATTGTTCTTACTCGGATAATCAAACATAATATATTTTACAATGTTAATATCAATTTTTTCTATACACCCCTCAGAAATATAAGGACGTACAGTACCCCTATGTTTAAAATATCTTCTCAAAAATCTATACATGCATATTACTCTATTTATTTTCAAGAAAATAATAGTGTCGCATTGACTATACCTACCATCTTTTTTGCAATCATTAATCCTGTTCCCCTCATATATCCACTTATCCTTTTCTGTTATGCATTTAGTTATTTCAATCTGTTCATTTATTGGGCGTTCCTGCCAACTCTCCATCCAAAAAATTCTATCGTTATAATAAACTGGTACATCCAGTTTATTTCCAATAACATTAGCCAAAGTAGTTTTTCCTGACCCAGATGAACCAAGTATCCATAACCTCTGCATCACAATTACCCCCCCATTATTAATTTGCAATAATATTCAAGTATTTACTAATTCATAGTTTATTTGTATACAAATTATAACATTAATTTGTATATAATGCTATAATATGTATATAGTATTTAATTACTATGCACTAGTATTTCTATAAACAAATTTTATATTACATCTAAAAACTCCACTTCAAGAAGTAAGAAAAGTTTTAAAGTACACTTGAATATGTAGCAGTATCCAGTTTTAATTCTTATAATCTCCTAAGAAATAAAATAAACTGCTATTACATCGCTTTGTAATAACAGTTTATTTATTATAGAGTATAATTCTTCCCAGCTATAAAATCTAACTGTATTTTAAAATTGTTCTTTTAATTCTCACCTAATTTTAGTGTAACTGATACAATTTCAGGTCTATTAAATATCCTCTGAGGAACAATGCTATTGCCAAGACCTCGGCTTACCACCATAACAGTATTGTTTTTTTTATACATGCCTTTATAATATTTTGGCCAAAAGCCTTGATTTGGTGCAATAATTCCACCTAAAAAAGGTAAAATAACTTGTCCACCATGAGCATGTCCTGTAAATGCCAAATCTATATTATTATGAACATAAAGCTCAAAAAGTTCAGGTCTGTGCGAAAGAAGTATTCTAAATCTTTTTTCATTATTAACATCAAATAATTCCTTTTTCATTATATCTGCATTCATATAATCTTCGGAATGACTAGTTGTATTAAATGCAGGATCATCAACCCCTAAAATAAGAATTTTTTGTTTATTTTTTTCATAATATAGTGATTCATTTCTTAAAACTATTACTCCTTTTTCTTTAAGTTTTTTTTCTAGAGATTCAAATCTTCCAGACCACCCTTCATGGTTTCCATTAACATAGTATATGGGTGCTATAGAATTTATTTTATCAATAAAAAACAAAGCATTTTCCTCATTATATTTTTGTTTATCCACCAAATCACCTGTAATAACTATAATGTCAGGCTTTTGTGATTTTATTTTTTTCACAAGAGTATTATTGTCTTTATAAAAGATCTTGTTATGTAAATCTGAAATTTGGACTATCTTAAAGTTATTAAAGGCTTTTGGAAGCTTGCTACTTTTTACATTATATTTAGAGATTACTATATTATTATTCTCAAAATATGAAAAACAAACTAAAAATATAATAATAGAAATAAATATAATATATTTTCTACCTAAAAACTTTTTAACCATACAAATTATCATTTCCTTTCATAATTGCTAGAACTATAAATTCAATATGAGATAAACGAAGCAATATACTGGAAACAGTTTCTCACTTCTAAAAACCTATTTTTTCACTTTAAATATACAAGATTTTGTAGTTATTGACAAGTTCCCATTTTCTTTAATATAATCCTCCACATACTTCGTGAATTCTTGCTTTTTGGGTCCTACAAGTATAGCTCTACCCCTCATCGTTGAAGCTACATATGAAACTATAGGTTCAGCCTGAGGTACCACAATTTTTCCTTCAAAGACCTGCATTTCAACTTCACTAAAGTATTTCTCCAGTAAGAGCCTACCACCTTCAAATTCAAACCTATCACCCATTCCTAAGTTATTAAGGCCTATTTCAGGGTCAAATTTTTCTATAAGTTCATAAAGTTCAACCATTGCTCCACGTCCATTGGTAGTTGCATAAAAAGTTCCACCAGCAGCAAGAACTCTTTTTATTTCAGATAAAGCCTTTTCTATATCTGGAACATGATAAAGCATATGTCTTGCAATTACCACATCAAAACTGCCCTCTTCATAGGGAATATCTTGTATATCGATTTCTTTATATTTGAAGTCATAATCTACCTCTGCCAACGTGTTTTTAGCACATTCAAGCATGCCCTTAGAAAAATCAGATAAAGTAATATTCCAGTCTTTATTTAATTTATATTTATTTCTTTCCCACAAACCTCCAGGTCCACAACCGAGTTCTAGTATTTTCGCTTTGCTTTGAAAATCCATTTGATTAAAGCACCAATCATTCCAATCCACCTTATTAATATTATAACTGTGTAAATTTAACCTTAAATTTAAATTTTTATCATCTTTATATTGCTCTTTTATTAGTTGTTTATTAATTTCAATATTCTCCATAATTGCCTCCTAAATATTTTTTTGTATTATCTTTTCTTAGCTTCAAGAACTCCTGAATCCTTCGTAATAAACATATAGTCTTCTTTTTCTATGATATTTCTAAATAATCCTTCTAACTCTTTAAAATCTTTTTCATTTAAAATTTCATTTAAATTCCCTGGTGCTGAAAGAACATAGTCCATCAAGGGCCCCACTTCTGTTACTTCTAAAGAATCTTTATAGCAATAAAGCTGCACAGGATAAAACCATTCCTCTAATTGTGTTTTCCCATCCTCAAGCTTGAATTTATGGTTTTTTCTAATGTAAGAAAAAGTTACTTTTTCTCTAAAGTTTTCTACCATATTAAAAAGTTCCTCCATATGCTTTTTACCATTGGTGCCAGCATAAAAAACTCCATTAGATTTTAAAACTCTATCAACCTCCGAAAAAACCTTTTCCCTATTTTGTACATAATAAATCATATGATTTGCAATGATAATATCAAACTCCGAATCTCCAAAGGTAATATTTTGTGCATCCATAACTTTAAATGTAAAGTTTTTATCCAAATCTGCTAAGTTATTTCTTGCGTCCTCTATCATACCTCCAGAAATATCTGTAAGAGTAATTTCACACTGCTCTGGAAGTCTGTCCTTATTCCTGAGCCAGAAGCTTCCATCACCACAGCCCAGTTCTAGGATTTTTGCACCTTTAAAAATAGGAATTCTCTCAAACATCCATCTGTGCCATCCCTGCTTATTTGTGCTGTATTTCTCATGAAGATTAATACGGTCTTTTAGATTTGCTGCATTCTTAAACTGCTCAGCAGATATTTTTTCTAAATTGATAGCTTTAATAATCAAAATAAATTTATCCCAATCCAATGTATCTTCGCTATCCAACATTTGTTCTGTTTCATTAATTGCTTCTAAAATGTGTGACATATGCTCCATTTTTCTTTCTATGGCATGCCTTTGTATATTAAGAGAATGCTTAAAGTCGGCCTTATCTGACTCCTCTTTCATTACCACTTTTATCTCTTCTAATGAAAATCCCATAAATTTAAGAGTTAATATTTTTTGAAGCACCGCGAAATCCTGATTACTATAAAGTCTATAGCCTGATTCACTGTATTCAGTAGGCTTAAGCAAATCCTTTTTATCATAATATCTTATTGTTCTAAGTGTAACCCCTGCTTTTTCAGCAAATTTACCTGCAGTATAAAATTTACCTTTTTTAGAATTCATTTTCATCACCCAACTTTATTATAAACAGTAACCTTACGTCACGGTCAAGACTTTTTTGCTTTGTTAAAGAATGGAACTGCGCTTTTTATTATGGTAACTACTATATTGACAATAATATTATGACTTTGTTCGCACCTAGCTATAACTTCATATTCAACAACTATAGGCCCCTTTAATTATACAGTAATCTTTTAACAATAAACTACATATCGTATATATATTTACTTTTGCTTATATTTCATAGATAATAAACTTATGTTTTACAAATCAAGGAGGTATCCATACATGTATTCCATAAAGAAACTAGACAATGCCCAAATAACTGACTTAGCTAAAATACGTGCTAATTCCTTCCCTGCAATTTCTCTCCCACTTGAAAAACATGCTGAAATAATGAATGTTCAAAATGAATTTACTTAATCAGAAAATCTTTGCTGGTGGAGTTGGCTCCGTTGCTGTAGATTTACTTCACAAAAAAGAGAAGGTTGCTTTAGAAATTATTAAATTCTTTATTTATCATTATAAAGAAAGAGGAGCATCCATGGTTTTACTGTATCCTTTTAGACCTGACTTTTATAAAAAAATGGGATTTGGTTTTGGTACAAGCATTAATCAGTTTAAAATTAAGCCTTGTAATCTTCCAAAAGGAAATTCCAAGAAAAATATTAAGTTCTTAAGTAAAGATGATGCTGAAGAAATGTGCAAATTTTATAACAGCATTGCAAATAAAACTAATGGTCTAATTGAAAAATCACCAAAAGAATTTAATAGCCTTTTTAACTTTGAATCCACAAAAATTGTAGGATACAAAGTAGGTAATACAATTTTAGGCTATTTGGTTTTTCACTTTCGAAAGGGAGAAACGGGTTCTTTCGTTGTAAATGATATTTTTGTATCTCAAATGCTATTTGAGAATTCTGAGGTTTTCCTGGAGCTCATGACTTTCTTAAATTCACAAAGTGACCAAATAAGATATGTAATAATAAACACCCAAGATGAAAACTTTAGATTTGCTTTGAATGATCCAAGAAATAATTCTGATAGGATTTTGGTGTCTTTGCACCATGAATGTAGTACCCAAGGAACTGGTATAATGTATAGAGTTATTGATATTCCTAAGCTTTTTGAAGATTTAAAGGATCATAACTTTAATAATATAAACTGCAAACTAAAACTTTCTATACTAGATAGTTTCATTCCCGAGAACGGTGGTAGTTATGTATTCCATTTTAATAATGGTAATTCTTTACTAGTTCAAAATGATGATTACGATGTGGAGTTGACTATAGACATTGCTGATTTTTCTTCATTGATCACTTGTGCTGTTGACTTAAAATCTTTGTATAAATATGGACGTGTACGGTTATCTGATGAAGGCTATTTAAATACTTTAAATGTACTTTTCTCCTCTGATGAGAAGCCATTGTGTATGACTGATTTTTAAATACATAAAAAAAGGTGCGAACTCATATAAATTATCGCACCTTTTATTGTTAAGTTAGAATATAAGACACTCTTTAAAACCTACTACTGACCTTCTCCATTACAATAAACTTGAAATCTTCATCTTCAATATATTCACCACATTTTTTAAAATCCAATTTCTCAAATAATCTCAAAGCTGGTTTATTACCTTCACCAGTTTCAATATATATCCTATCTATGTCCATATTATTGAATATATAATCAGTTGCTGTTTTTATTGCAGTATAAGCAATTCCTTTATGCCAATACCTTTTATCACCTATAGAAATTCCCATTTCTCCTTGCTTTTTAAGCTTATCTATACCAAAAAAATTAACAAAACCTATAGCATTATCTTCATAATCTGTAATTATAAAATATCTATATTCTATATCCTCAATATTTTCACTCATTATTTCAGTATCAAATCTATGACAATAATCTATACATTCTTCAATTAAGCCTTTGCTGCTATTAGGTATTGGTCTTGGATCATGTTTGTTTAGCTCTTTATCAATTTGCCATGAAAATAGGTTAATTACATCACTTGAACAGATATCTCTTATTACAATCTCATTGTTTTGATAATAAATCATTATAATTTCCCCCTCAAAATATCTTTATTAGATTTACGCTTAATCTCTTACTTATTTTCATGTACCTAATTAATTGTTTTCAACACACCTTATGTTGTTATCATTCTGGGTATCATGTATTCCTGCTCTAATCCAAAATCACCCTTTAAAAACGGATTTTCATCATCTATTTTGTATTCTCTCATGTTATAATCAATTCCCAACCAGTCAGGATTAAAACCAAATTGAATAATATCTACTCCCTCAAAGTAAAGATATGGCGCAATTTGTTCAAAACTTACAGGTCTTGAAGCAACAATATCATAAATTGTAAGTTTGTTATCTCGTTGATGCGCTACAAGCATTATGTCAAGCAGAGGTATTTCATAGATATTATTTTGGTGACCGTAAATCAAATGAAACCAGTTAATAGAATATTGATTTATGCAATCAAAAACCTTTGAGTATTGAGTACGTTCTTTTAAATACTTATCAACCTTTGGATTAGTTATATTTAGCTTTATCATTTCACCACTATTATTTAGCTTATATTCAATATATGGCTGCTTATAAGTAATAGGTTTAAACCCGAATTTTGGATAGAACCCCACAACACTATCTCCACCATGTAGAAAGCAAGGTGTATCTGGGTATATACTAAAAATATGTTCCATAAGTTTTTTAGATAACCCTTTACCCCTATGTTCTTCTCTTGTTGCTACTGATCCAAACTGTAAATAATCACGTTTCTCACCATTTATAACCATCTTCATTTTAGTCACCGATATATTGGCTAGCATAACACCATCTTCAATTATTGAATAAATCTCATAGTCGTCATTCCAAACATTTTTAGCATGCCATTTGTCAAAACTAAAATCGAATGCATGCATAATTAACTCATTAAGTTGAGCATTAAATTCCTTTGTAGTTGTAGAAGCATTTGTCATTGTTACCATGCTATTCTCTCCTTTTTCACTTTTATAAAAGTATTTATTTATCAAATTTCAACTTATAATTTCTAAAATAACTACAGTGTTTTCTTCATAAGCTTGTAATAGTTGAATTCCTCATTATCAACCTCTATGGTACCTATCTGATTGAATCCACATTTTTGTATTACTTTATTTGAAGGTATATTATGCAGCAGTGCTATTGCATTAAGTTCCTCAATATTAGTTCTTTCAAATAAGTATTTTATTAAAGCTTGTGATGCCTGCGAGGTATAACCCTTACCTCTATAATCCTTTGAAATCGCATAAAATATCTCTCTATTGGGAGGTGGAAGTTCATCTTTAATACAAGAACCACACCAACCAATAAACTCATTTGTTTCCTTTAAGATAATTCCAAGTATTAAACCTTCTTTATCAATACTTGGAACAGCCTGAAAAAACTCTCTGTTATTTTTCATGTGAAAATTTATTAGCCAATCCCTTCGTTGCTCTTTTGTAGCTTTCCAATCTGGTAAGAAATCAGTTATTTCTGGTTGCAGCGTAAGATTATATAGTGCATCTAAATTGTCAATTCCCATCTCTCTTAAAACTATATCCCTGCATTCTATTTCAAATATATTTTTCATTAATTATTTCCTCCTAAAATTTAATTGTTATCTTTTATCTCATATATTTAAATCACTGGCATGAACACACCTCCTACCGTAGTTAAAAGTAAGAATAAAATCATATGTTGCTCCAAACACTATCTCACTTTAAAACCTATTATTACTAATAACTTCTTTGCAAAAAAATAAGGTTGTAACGAAATTAAATTTCATTACAACCTCAGGATTTTTGTTATGCTGCAATACCTCAAATTAAATAGGCAATACTCTCCTACGAGCCCTATCACAAAAACACATACTGCATCTTAACAATATTTATGTGATAATTTAAAGGTATAAAAAAAGCCGCACAGTAAGTACGGCATTTATAATCATAACAAAATACAAATATACAACTTAAAAATAGAACATAATTCTATATTATTTTAAGAAGATTATTCATAAAAGGTATAAACGCTGAAACTATTCCTTAACATTATATTCATCTAAAAAAATGCAACACCAATAAACCTGATATAATCAGATTTTTAACTATGCTTATTAAGCCCTAAATAACTTTCAACGCCTCTCCAAATAAACTACACACATTTAAATGTATGCACCTATGCAGGCAGTATTAAAATTACAAAAGATACAATAAATAAACTTGCATTATAAACAAGCAAAACATCTTTTAGATAAAATATTAAATTGTATTATCTTACAACGTTAAGAATTAGCTTTCTCATATAGTTTTACCTCCATTAAAATAACTTATAACTTTATATTACATTATTTTATATTTATTGTCAATATATTTAACAAGAAACATTTTATGGATTTTATGTTTTAAATCAATAATGTTTATAGATCCTTACCCATCATAGCCATACTATCCCATTCAGTAAAATTATTTTTTAAATAAAACTTACTTGTTTTGTTTTCTTTTGAAGTAAATAGAATAATAGTAGTTACACCAATTCCTTTTAATCGCTTTTCCAATTCATTGAGTAGTTTACTACCTATCCCTTGTCCCTGCAACTCATTAGAAATAAACATTTCTCTCAAATTGTAATGGATTCCATCATAAAATTGTTCATAGTTTCCGAAAATAGCACCTTTTATTGCTCGTCTTCAACATATAAAACACCTTCAAAATTGGTCGAAATATAAATATCATTTAGTCTTTTATGAGCAGTTTCTAATGTCCATTTATCATTCCAAGGTTCAGAGTTAAAGACTTTTATATAAAGTTCCGAGCATTTCAATATATGTTGATTTTCTATACTAATAATATTATTCATAAATAATTCCCCTTTTCAATTTTTTTTGCAATTTTCATTACTTCATTACAACTTTTCAAAAACATCTAATTAAAACTTACAATTATAATTCTATGATTACTAATAAATCCTGATTTTTCTAATGTTTTCTTAGATATTGTATTTGTGATGTCACAACCTGCCATAGGCTTCAATTTTTTGCTATAACAGTGTTCTTTCAGCTTCGTGATAATATAGGTTCCTACTCCTTTTCTGCGGTATTCCTCTGCTACAATCATTCCTATATCTCCAAATTGTCCATTTGATTTCGATATTCTAAATTCACCTATGCCGAGCAAACTATCCTCCTCATATAGTACAAATAACTGATCATTTTTTATTAGGTCTTCATGATAACCTTCAAATGCAACTTCACATTTATTTTTTATAGTTGCAATGTCAACTGTTTTTGCTAATCTAAAAGACAGGTTTCTAAAACCATCTAATTCATATTTAATTTTTTTATTATCATTAAAAAGATACATATCTGCCGCTACACTTTTTTGATAATCAAGACACAAAGACAAAAATTCTGGTTCTTTAGTGGAAACAGCAGCATTTTCTACTATATCACTTTTAATAACATATTCAAAAATTTCTGCTGCACATGTATAGTACCCTTTCAAAACATGAAACTGTACTAAAGTTTTGCTTGAATTCACAAAAAAATGTCCTGCTACTTTCTCATCATAAATAATTTCATAGCATTCTGATCTACCAATCATTACATTTTCCCAAAACCCATCTATTGGCTCTGCTAAGGTGTTAATGTACTCTTTATGTAAATTGAATTTTATTTCTTCATTTACTATCTTTTCTATTTCTATCACTGAATTACCCCCCGTATTTTTACTCATATGAAAATAAAATAAGATAAATTTTAACTATATATCAATACTCGTTTCTTAATATAGAAAGCATTACCATATCATGATAACTACCACCCCAATAGCTTCTCTTTCTCAAAACTCCCTCTTTTATAAAACCTAATTTTTCAAGTACTCTAATTGATGCATTATTTTCATTTGATACTGATGCTTCTATTCTATTAACATCAGCCTTATTAAATGTGAAATCAATTACTGCATCAAGTGCTTCGGTCATAATTCCCCTATTCCAATATTCAGGTCTTAAATCATATCCCAAATCTGCTCTTATTTTAGGATTTTCGATTTCACACTTACAAAACCCAATAATTTCAGACAGATTCCCCAAAGAAATTCCCCAAAATATGGCTCTTTTTTGCCTAAATGCATCATTAAAAGATTCAATCAAGTCCTCTGCTTGTTTTATATCTGTAAAAAGTTCAAATGTATCGTACTTAATCACTTCAGGATTACTTAAAAGTTGATATATACTTTCTGCATCTTGCTCTGTTATTTCCCTTAATACTAAGCTTTTGGTGACTATTTTAGGAAATGAACTAAATATTTCGCTACTCATATTTCTATAATCCCCCCCCTTAATTTCTCTCACTTTTGTATTTTTTCTTTTTCTCATTTCTCTTGCTTTATTACTTTATTAACTTGTCCTCTAAGTCAGTAATTAATTTCTATTTTAATTGTAAAATATTATAATATCAATATAGAAAATAACTATAACCATTTTCTCCTTATTATTATAAATATTGAAATTCATGTTAACATTCTGTATAATTAAATAAAGATACACTTATAAAATTATGATTAAAGTATAGGAGTATTGAACTGGGTCAGTTTATTCTAAATGTGGGTGTTTTAGATATTGATGATATTATTTTAAATACATTAAGTTGTATTTTAGGTTTTATTATGTACAAAGTGGTTAAAATCTTCTAACATTTCAATAATGTAATGTAAATGTTATATTAATCGCTTGTTCAAATCTTATAAAACTCTTATAATAATCATTGGACAACAAATTAAAGCATGCACTAGATTTGATATTTAAAATACGGAGGTACACATATGAAGCTTAACCAATTTATAAAAAAACACAGAAATTTAATTTTAATATCCACATTAATTTTAATCACCTTAATATTAGGTTGTAAATATAGACAATATTTATTTGTATTAAAAAGCCCTGAAGAATTTAAAAATTTCATAACTTCCTTTGGATACTATGGAATATTTATTTTTATACTTTCTCAATTTCTTCAAGTAACAATCTTTTTTATTCCTGGCGAAGTAATTCAAGCTACTGGTGGATGGATATATGGCACCCTTGGAGCAACTATTCTTTCTCTTATCGGAATAACTCTTGGATCTATATTACTATTTTTACTTTCAAAAAAGTACGGACGACCTCTTGTTAACAAATTTATTTCTGAAACAAAATTGAAAAATATTGAAGCAGCCTTGAACTCAAAAAAATTAAATCTTATTGTGTTTCTAATTTATTTTTTACCAGGCATACCAAGGGACTCATTAATTTTCGCCTGTGGTATTTCAAAAATGTCTCTAAAAAAATTCCTAGTATACTCAACTTTTGGAAGAATTCCTGCATTAGTACTTTCCTGCTATTTAGGTTCAAACATGCTATCTTGCAGTAAACCATTCCTCTTTTTAATGCTATTTGTTATGGTGTTAATCTTTTTAATAGGAGTATTTAAAGGGGAATATTTACTTGAAAAGCTGAGTAATAATTAAATAACCATCTTTATTATCATTATCTAATTATAACCTTGAGTTGTATTTTATTTTTCTCCAAATGCATATATCACTGGCATATTAAAATGCAACCCATCTATATTTTTATACATTTCAAGTCCATTAAATACCTCTACTTTAAACTCTTTAAATTTATCATCACCTAGCTCTTCTACTGCCTCAAAAACTGCTCTTACTGCATTAGACCACATTTCTTCCCACCATTGTTCTTTAGTTGTATAAATCACATCTGCATTTTCCTTATAAACCTTAATATTTCTTAAACCTGTATTTTCTAATATTTTTCTCACATCCTTCGCTGTATCAAATTTGGGAATACCTGATTTGTAATTTTGATTTGATGAATTTGCATGTAAATATTTGTTAACTATCTCTGTTAGCCACTTTTGGTCTTCTTGTATCGCCCATATACTAAATCCTACTTGTCCATCTTTTTTAAGTACTCTTAGTATTTCTGTTAATTTACTATCACTATATAAAAGATACCCGATTCCAAACCCACAAATAACATTGTCAAAAAAATTATCATCAAATTCTAATATTTGTGCATTCATCTTTATTACTTTGGCATTATCTATTTTTTGCTTCTCAATATCCTTATGTGTTTCACTTACCATAACTTCTGAAGCATCTATACCTACAGCATATCCTTCTTTTCCTATTTTATTTATTGCAGAAAATAATGAAGCTCCCCTACCCACTCCAATATCTAATATTTTTTTACCTTTGTTAATACTTGAAAGTTCAACTAATCTATTGCCAAATCTCTGCCAATAACCAGGTCCAATTTTACCAAATCTAGTTGCAACCTTGTCCCATACATTCATAATCTTTTGTTTATTCATATTTATCTTCCTTTCATCTACTTATTATAGTTTAACTTTATTACAACGTGATGATATATCTTTTCTAGTATAAAACCCGTTACTTATCTATTATTTTTAATGTCTTTAGTACTTCTTTTAGTTCTCCCTTCATCTTTAAAAAGCTATTAAATTCTGGTTGCTTTTCAGGAAAATTTAGATCTGTTGGTCCCCCTATAACATAAGTAGCACCTTTTGCTTCAAAATATCGTTGGTCACAAATTGTATCAAGACTATCTTCATAGAAATTAGCTGAATTCTTATTAATAAAAGCAAATAATTTACCGTAGCCATCCTCTACTTTTTCCTTTGGTTTAAAATACACAGTTATCCCCATATCATTTTCTTCAATCCTATATTTATCCTTCCAAGTTTTTGGGAAAACAATTGAAAACCCAAGTTTATCACTCTTAAACATTTCAGGTTTATTACTATCATTCACTTTCTTTGAACATCCCACTAATAAAACCAATAATGACAGAATGATCAAACAATATAATAATATTTTTTTCATATTTGCCTCCAATGATTTTTAAATTCTTATAAAAATTGAAAATAACTTTAATTTACAGCTTTATGTTTTACATAAAATATATAATGAACTAAGCTGTATATCATAAAAACCCATCTTACCCTTATTATAGCTACCTTTTTAAATTTGTCAATATTTGTTTATCTTAAATAAAATTCTATAAATCCTTAAAATATTCAAAAACATTTCAGTCTATCCCCTCAAATTTTGCTCTAATACAAACTAAAATAAGGAGCTGAATAATTTATTCAACTCCTTACTACACTAATAAATATTTAATGTAATTTAGCCAGGTGATACAATTCATTCCATTACTTTAATGCAAATTCCATTATGGCTAATATCCATAAATGTAATGGATAAAAAACATAAAATAAATATTTACTAAATTTATTGTTAACCCCTCTTTCTCCGTTATATGAAAGCATAAATGGAACTGCTGTTATAAATAAGAAATCTGAATTAAACATTAACATTTCTATTGTCTCTTGAAATGTATCATATGGCGCATAACTCATAAGAGCCAAAGCTAAAAATAATACAAAATATCCTATAATAGCTTTTTTCTTATTTTCTCTAAAGAAATATGTTATTAATGCAAATGGTATCAAAACCATCCCACCCTCTGTAAACACTCCCAATGGAATAAGAACTATTGAAAACACTATTATTCCTACCTTTTTAGCGCCTTCCTTATTTTTGCTAAATTCAAACAAATTAAGTATTGTAAGTCCTAGGGCCAGTGTCATAAATATATTATTGTTAACTACAACTTCTTTTGACACTAACCCTTTATTTATTATAAAATTCCCAATTTCCATAAATATAGCCCATCCGAATAATCTAAGGTTATACTTCAATTTATTTTTTGTGTGGAATAATCCTTCTACCATTAAGAATACAAATAATGGTGCTACAAACCTTGATAATGGATGAAACCATAATGGAAATACTCTTGGAAATGCAAAATATAAATGGTCCATTAGCATTACTATAAGTGCGATAATCTTTAATTGAAATGCATTTAATTTTTTCATAATTTTATTCTCCTCTTTTTGTTACCTTATGTGCCTATTATATATTTAAAGAAGAGGTGCAACCATCTAACTTCATTACGTTTCCCTTACATTTTTGTAATACTCGCAGCAAATAACAAAGAGCATATATTATGCAAATTGTAGCTGGTTATTCTTTGCCTGATACTCCCCTGCCTAAAGGCAAGGTGTTCTTAGATAGCTTAACTTCTCCTATACTCTCATTTATTTAAAAATCAAATAAATTACAACATATAAGAACTAATTAATTTCTCTAAAACTTTCACTATCAATCATTCCAATGAATGAATTAACGATAGCATATGGCTCATATCAAAACCTCTTTAGCCTTAATTTATAATCCCATACTACTTATTGCTTTATTGTTGCTATTTTGTATTGTTACTATTTCCTTATCGTGTAGCACTTTAAAATTATCAAACTCCTTAAAACATAAATCTCTATCTATTTCTTCTAAATTATCCTTAATATTCATTATAAGAAATGCACTATAACAATCCCTTTGTATTTTAAATCCTTCGAAATTGTTCCACCTTTCCGATAATTCTTTTTTATTATACTTATCATCAAAATGGTTGTATTGTGAAGCTTTTATTTTAGTAGTGTTTATTTTTAAAAGCTCTTTACCATACCATTCTAATTTATTATCTAATATAGTTAAAAACATGCTAGGTGCTTTACTTGCGAGACTTTTACCAAATCTCTTTTTCTTATTTATTTTACCTGTCTTATCATTTATTGTTGTATTCTTAGCTCTCTTTTGTAGCCCACTATAGCTCATAGTTTCTACTAATATTCTATCGCCTAAACTGATAATTTGATTAGCTAATTTCTCATGACTTTGCTTTCTTATACAAGCTTGTTTTCTTTGTATTTCTCTTAATTCATTTTGAGTTTTAATATATTTATTAGACTTAATCCATATTAATTTAATAGCTTTTTTAATAGTTCCATTTTCATTAAAGTTATTAGGATTATTAGTCCTACGTTGTCTATCTAATTTTCTTTGCAATATCATTTTTTCATGTTCAATATTTTCAACTTCTGGACATAATTCTAATAATTTTACTTCGTTTTTACTACTAAAAGCAATAGTTCTAGTTCCAATATCAATACCTACATTTCCTTCTCCTATTTTATGCCTAACCTTTCCCGTTTCTTTATTATATTTTTCAGGTGGAATTCCTTCTAAAATTAGTTGAATAAAATATTTATATTTGCCTCGAATGAACTTTCTAACTACTCTACAATATTTAATTTTATTTAATAATGATATATGTGCATATTCATCGTTTTTATTTATAATTATATCTATCGAAAGTCCATTCCATATTAATTTATTATCTACAAATCTAAGTCCAGTTTTATTTGATTTGCCCTCAACACTACTCAGTTCACCATATTTTTTAAAATAAACTTTATTACATTTATGAAGCATTAATTGCCCAAAAGCATTAAAACATCTTGTCGCTATTTTTTGTGTAGTGAAGCTATCTATATTATCTTTAAAATGTTTCTGTATAAGCTTAACATACTTATGAAGTGAATATTCTTTCAAACCATTATTCTTATTTAATTTGTTAAATTCTTTATTACGTTCTTTGCCTTTTTTCATTTTAACTACTTTTCTATACTCCTTAGATTCTTTCATATAGTTATATCTTTTATATAATTCGCCTAGACAACTATTATAAATATTTCTACCTATTTCTAATCTTTTATCTAATATATCTTCTTGATATATTTCTGTTTCTAATTTTAATGTCAAAATATAACTTGACACAATATTCACCTCTCTTCACATACACATCTCGCCTAATGTTTAAATCTCTCTTCAATATTAGATATTAAATTTTTTTCTTTTATATCTTGGACAAAATATAAAATTATCATTAATCAAAGATACAGTTGTTTCAGTTGTTCTATATTTATTTTTCATGAATTTATAATAGCATAGTTTATGTATTTTAGAAATATATTATACACAATCTATGCTATCCATCCCACACCTGAAGGAGTGGGCTTTCCGCACAAATATTGTAATATACACTCTCTACTTAGTGCTGAGGGCTATTTTATTATGATATTTTCAGCATACTTTAGAGTTATAATATCCTCATACGATAAGCTTGAACAGCCGTTTCGCTAAGTTTATCAATAAATTTAGTATTAACATAAGCTCCTACAAAGGCCCCTATTCCAGGAACCAGCTGTAATAGTTTTGCTAAATCAATATAATCTCTATACTCTTGCTGAAATGCTCTCCAATCAAAGGAATTAATATCTTTGGGCAATGTACTATAATATTCTTCAAAATTTTCCATTCTATCAAATACTTCATTTACATTACTCTTACTAGAAAAAGCGAGCTGAAATACATATAATATATAAATTCTTTCTTTATAATCATTAACGTCAAATCCATAAATTGCAGCAATGTCATAAAGAAATTTAATTTTTATACTTAAAAGTAAAGGTAAGTCCGCAAGTGCCAAAAGGAATCCACCTGCCCCTGTTCCTGCACCCTCTATCATAGCAGTAGTTTTATAGGTCTTGATTTTTTGTGCAACTAATTCTTCTCTTTCTTGAAGAGATAGATTTATAGAGGGCTCCTTCGTAATATATTTAGACCCAACTAAAACTACTTTAATCATATTTTTTATAGCTGAAGTTATTATTTCATGATATTTTTCGGGTAATATTCCATTAAATTTATTTTGAATACCCTTTGATACCTTTTCAACTATTGTGGATTTTTTTTTCATTTCTATCTTCCATTTATTCAATTCTTCTAAAGCCATATCATTATAAGAATACATTAAAATCACCTGCCTCAGTTTATTATATATTTAAAATGGGCTTTAAACAACAACTATTACCGCTCCCTATCCTTGTTTTAAACTTTCATTTATAACCTACGCTCCAAACTATTTTTATCTTTTCAAGTTGATTTATAGAATTATAATTTGAATATAGTATTGACATGATGATATTTAGGTAGTACAATCTATTAAAAGATATTTATTATTAATTGATATTAAATATCATATCATGATTAGATTACATAAGTCTCATATTATTTATAAGTAAAAATCATAAAAAATCACTTTGCTAATTATTGGTTTGATAGAAAATAATTTATGAGTCTATAGGAAATTATAATCATTGGTATTAAACAATATTTTACATTGAAATTATGTCACTTATTTAATAGAAACTTATAAATATTATTAATTTAGGAGGTATCAATATGGAAAGATTAGTTGGAAAATCAGCTCCTTATTTTAAAATGAACGCCGTAAAAGGTGATGGAAGCGATTTTGTAGAAGTAAAATTGGAAGATTATAAAGGAAAGTGGCTTGTTATGTTCTTTTACCCTTTAGATTTTACATTTATATGCCCTACAGAAATAACTGCTTTTAGTAAGAAATATGATGAATTTAAGAAGGAGGGTACAGAATTATTAGCAGTAAGTTGTGATAGTCAACATGCACATAAAACTTGGATAAATCAAAACTTAAGTGATGGTGGATTGGGAAAAATCGCTTTCCCTATGGCCTCTGATTTAACAAAAGAAACTTCAAAAAATTATGGTATATTAATTGAAGAAGAGGGAATTTCTTTGAGAGGATTATTTATAATAGATCCTAATGGGATTGTTAAATATTCTGTTATTCATGATTTAAATGTAGGAAGAAGTGTTGATGAAACATTGCGCGTACTTAAAGCGTTAAAAACAGGTGGATTATGTGCTATAGACTGGCAAGAAGGAGATAGCACTCTATAACTCCACCTAAATATAGTCTATAAAACAATTAAATATTAGAATATATTCAAATTTGATTGGTATTACTATATATTTTATAGACTTAGGCAAATGAGCTACAGACATAAACTTTATGTCTGTAGCTTTTAAATTTAACCAATATTTTCTACTATTTTAGCTACCCACCTAGAGAAATCCACTGAGTAGTTACTATCAATACCTAAAAACTTCATCATGCACCATATATGAGTATTACTTGGAATAAACTTAAGATTTTTATACATTTTATCACTTTCGTGGATTATATTGTTTAATATTGTTTAATTCTATTTAATATTGTATAATAGTGTATATATTTCATAAATTAGTATATCGTTTTTTTAAATGTTATTTTGAAATTTAAAAACTGTCAAAGTAAAAATGATAGCTTATTTTATTAATGAAAGGAGATTTTTCATATGAAAATATTTATAAAATCAATAAATTTGATATATTTTTATATTATAAAAGAGGCAGTTTTTGATTTATAAAAATAAAATTACTTGAATTTCATAAATATTAAAGGGGGCAAATATAAAATGAAAATTACTAAGAAAGCTTTGACATCAGTAGCGCATGTATTACTAATTAGTATGGTTATAAGTGGGTCAATATGCAATTATAACGTAAAAGCTAGTAGTCTTAATAATGTACAAGCTATAAAATTAAGCACAGAAAATAATCCAATTAAAAATAATAGTGATAATATAGATGAAAACATTTATGGACTATCTTATAATCCAAACAATATATTATCATATAATGGAGAAAATATTGAAAGTTTTGTACCAGCGGAGGGTTTTGAAAATCCAAATAAATATATTGTAGTAAAAAGAGAAAAGAAAAGCATTTCAGATTCCACTGCAGATATTTCAATTATAGACTCAATAAATGACAGAACTTATCCTGGTGCGCTGCAACTTGCAAATAAAAATCTTATAGAAAATAGACCTGATGTAATTTCATGTGAAAGAAAGCCTATTACTATAAGTGTTGATTTACCTGGCATGAGTGACGATGGTAAAAAAATTATTGATTCACCAACATATTCTGCAATTAATTCTTCAATAAACTCTTTACTAGAAACATGGAATTCAAAATATTCATCTAGATATACTATCCCTACAAGAATAAATTATTCCGACACTATGGTGTATAGTAAATCACAGCTATCTACAATGTTTGGTTGCAATTTTAAAACTTTAAGTAAGTCATTAAATATAGATTTTGATTCTATATTAAAAGGCGAAAAAAAGGTTATGATACTTTCATACAAACAAATTTTTTATACAGTAAGTGTAGATGCACCTAATCGTCCATCAGATTTATTTGGTGACAGCGTAACTTTTGATAAATTAGCTTTAAAAGGAGTAAATAATGATAATCCTCCTGCATATGTTTCAAATGTTGCGTATGGTAGAACAATTTATGTAAAACTTGAAACAAACTCTAAGAGTGCAAATGTTAAAGCAGCATTTAAGGCATTAATAGATAATCAAAATATAAGTAGTAATGCAGAATATCAAGATATACTAGATCAAAGTTCATTTACAGCTACCGTTCTAGGTGGTGGAGCACAAGAACATAATAAAATAGTTACTAAAGATTTTAATGAAATAACAAATATTATTAAAAATAATTCAGTATACAGTCCTCAAAATCCTGGATATCCTATTTCATACACAAGTACATTTTTAAAAGACAATAGTATAGCATGTATAAACAATAAAACAGAATACATAGAAACCACTGCAACAGAATATACTAATGGTAAAATAGTACTTGATCATAGTGGCGCATATGTTGTTCAATTTCAAGTAACCTGGGATGAAGTTAATTATGATAAACAGGGAAATGAAATAATTGACCATAAATCATGGTCTGGAAATAATAAAGATAGAACGGCTCATTTTAATACTGAAATATATTTGAAAGGAAATGCAAAAAATATTTCGGTGAAAATAAAAGAATGTACGGGCCTTTCATGGGAATGGTGGAGAACTATCGTAGATGTTAAAAATATTCCATTAGTAAAAGAGAGAACTTTCTCAGTGTGGGGTACAACATTATATCCAACTAAATCCATTCAGCCTGGAATCTAAATAAAACTACTCATCTACTAAAGTAGATGAGTAGTTTTATTTTAACCAATATCCTCTATTATTTTAGCTACCCACCTACAGAAATCCACTGATGCTTTTTTAGCTATTTCTATCACTCTTGCATGAGAGTGTTTTTGTTTTTGTATACCTGTAGCCATATTTGTAATGCAAGATATTCCAAGTACCTCTATTCCTAAATAATTTGCAGCTATTGTTTCAGGAACCGTAGACATTCCAACAGCATCTGCCCCTTGCCCTCCAATTGCTCTTATCTCTGCAGCTGTTTCATAATAAGGTCCCATAAACCCTGCATAAATGCCTTCTCTATATTCAACACCTATTTCATCTGCAACTTTCTTTGCTTTATCTATTAGTTCAAGTTTATAGGGTTCTGACATATCTGGAAATCTTGGTCCAAATCTTTCATCATTAATTCCAATCAATGGGTTATCAGAAACTAAATTAATAAAATCAGTAATAATCATTAATGTTCCAGGACTAAAGCTTGTATTTATACCTCCACAGGCATTAGTTACTATAAGCTTTTCAATACCCAAAAGCTTCATCACAAACACAGGGTATGCAACTTCTTTCATTGTATAACCTTCGAAATAATGAAATCTGCCCTGCATTGCAAGTACAGCTACGCCTTTTATTTCCCCTAAAACTAATCTTCCTTCATGTCCCACCACTGTTGACTGTGGAAAATTTGGTATATCCTTATAGTTAATATATTCTTTGTTTTCTATAGCATCGGCCAAATCACCCAGTCCTGAACCTAGAATAACTGCTATTTTAGGCTTTAAGTTCATTTTACTCTCTATATACTTTACTGATTCGCGAGCTTTATCATACATGTTCTTCATATTCTTGTCCTCCTAAAAATTTTTTACAACTAAAAATCGGTTTCTAATTATGCAAAAAAATTCTACTTCTTTTTATATTTTTTTGTACTGTTTCTAACTTTTAATTCATATCCCATAACAATATTTTTATTTTCTATCTTTTCATTCTGTAATTTTTCTAATATTAGTTTTGCTGCCTTAATTCCAGAATCATAATAATCAAAATGCATTGTTGTTAAAGTCGGTTCAAATACGGAAGAAATATCCATATCATCTATGCCAACCACTGATATATCCTCTGGAATACAGTATCCTTTTTCTTTTAAATACTGTATTGCTCCAAAGGCTAAACGATCTATTGCTGCAAATACTGCAGTAGGAACTGTTTTGGAATTATTAATTATACTTTTCATTGCTTCATATCCTGATGATATTTCAAAATCTCCTATTGATAAATATTCATCCGGTACATCAATGTTGTTCTCTTTTAATGCAGCCATATATCCTTGTTTTCTAAAACTTCCTATTGCTACTTTAGTTTCTGATAATCCGATGTATGCAATTTTTTCATGACCTTGACTAATTAAATGTGATACTATTGCCTTAGCTGCATTAAAATCATCATATGTTACATAAGGAACATCTATTTCACTATTTTGTTGGCCCATTATTACAACTGGAATATTAATTTCATTAATCACTCTTATGTGTTTCTCTGTAATCTCAGTGTGGAAAAATATAATTCCATCTAAATGTTTCTTTTGAAAAATATCAAAATATTTGAATTCATCATTCTCACTTCCCATTGAATTAGCAAGCAAAATGTTATATCCTTCTTGATTCAACTTTTCGGTAATACCTTCAGTTATATGCGAAAATGTATCAATACCAATTCTAGGTAATATAACTCCTATTAATTTTGTTTTCTTAGTTACTAACTCCTGTGCTAATAAATTAGGGGTATACCCCGTTTCTTTTAAAACTTTTTCTACCCTTACCCTCAATTCTGGACTTACATTTTGTGAATTATTAATTACTCTTGAAACCGTAGCTTTTGAAACTCCTGCTAACTTAGCAATATCTTTCATATCCATAAACTTAATCTCCATAAATTCTCAGTATATTGGAAACCGGTTTCCAATATTATTGTATATCTTTTTATTTTAATAGTAAAGACTTTTATTATAGAAGGAAAGACACCAACTTATAGCAGCAGGTGTCTTTCCTTATGAAATGTTGTTAAACCACACTTTAAGTATCATTCATGTTAATATTATTAATAATATTAACATGAATGATACTTTCTTTAGCTTATAAGAAAAATGTGTCTTGACAAATAGTTCAATCAATTAACTTTTCATAAAAGAATAAAAAACCATCTTCGGTTTGTCCAGTTTTTTTATAACCAACTTTTTCATATAAGTGTTGATTTCTTACACTATAATAAGGCGTTCCTAACACCCATTTTTTTATCTGTGGATGTAATTCTTCAATTAACTTCAATGTCTTAAAACCATATCCTTTATTATGATATTCGGGATGAATACATAGGTCTTCTAATTCATAAATTTTATTGTCCTCCCCATGCAACCAAAAGAAACCAATTATATTATTACCAATCATAATCTTATAGAATAAATAATCTTTAATCAAACGCTCTGTTTCTTCTTGGGATTCATATCCAGGAGGACCACCATCTCTTCCAGGTCCAAACCTACGGGTCTCATCATTATATGCTAATTTCTTAATTTCAGTTATAATTTTAGAATCTTCAACTTCAGCTTTTATAATATTAATCATTGCTTAATTCCTCCCAGGGTTAACTTTTTTATAAACTTACAAAACCTTCTTCAACCACTCCCCAGTGACAGATTCTTTTACTTCCATCACTTCTTCTGGTGTTCCTTGTGCTACCACATAACCTCCATTTTTACCGCCCTCAGGACCAAGATCAATTATGTGATCAGCTGTTTTTAGCACTTCTAGATTATGTTCAATAACAAGTAAGGAATGTCCCATGTCCACAAATAAATTTAAACAATTCAATAGTTTTTTTATATCTGAAATGTGAAGTCCTGTAGTGGGCTCATCTAATATATATAGGTTATTTGAGCCACTCTTTATCTTCCCAAGTTCTGACGCGAGCTTTATTCTCTGTGCCTCTCCTCCTGATAAGGTTGAAGAGGACTGACCTAATTTGATGTATCCCATTCCTAATTGATTAAGAATATCTAATTTATAATGTATATTTTTCTTATCCCTAAAGAACTCTAATGCTTCTTCAACGCTCATATCAAGAATCTCATATATATTCTTCCCCTTATATCTAACGTCCAGTATCTCTTTTTTATATCTTTGTCCCTTGCATATTGGACATACGATTTCTACATCAGGCATAAACTGAAGCTTTGTTACTATTCTTCCGTCTCCCTTGCAATGTTCACATCTTCCGCTGTTCTTACTATTAAAACTAAAGTTGGAATTTACATATCCCAAAGCTATAGCTTCCTCAGTTTTTGTGAACAACATCCTTATACTATCAAACAGGCCTATATATGTTGCGGGATTAGACCTACTATTCTTTCCTATTGGAGATTGGTCTATATTTATAACATCATTTATATGCTCATGTCCTGTAAGTTTCCGATGCTCGCCCGGAATAATCCTTGGGTCTTTTAAACTCCTCAGCTTCTTATAAATGATATCATTGACAAGAGTACTTTTCCCTGACCCAGACACCCCTGATATGCATACAAAAATACCTAAGGGAATATCTACATCTATATCTTTTAAGTTATTCTCTCTAGCACCTAAAACGGTTAACTTATTACCATTATGCTTACGTCTTTCTTTTGGAACAACTATCATTTCTTTCCCTGATAGATACTTTCCTGTTAAAGAATGTTTAGATTTCTTAATCTTATCTATGTTTCCTGTTTCAACGATTTCTCCACCGTGTATTCCAGGTCCTGGTCCAATCTCCACTATGTTATCTGCATTTTCTATTGTTTCCATGTCATGTTCAACTACTATGACAGTATTGCCGATATCTCTAAGATACTTCAATATTTTTATAACTTTTTTACTGTCTCTAGCATGAAGTCCTACACTTGGCTCATCAAGTATATATATCATTCCCATAAGCCCTGAACTAATCTGTGAGGCAAGCCTTATTCTCTGCGCTTCTCCACCTGATATAGTATCCGCTCTTCTTCCAAGTGCAAGATAATCTAGTCCAATTTCTATTAGCAATGAAACCCTCTTTTTTATCTCATTCACTATAGGTTCTGCTATATACCTTTTATCCTCTAAGAATGTTAGTTTTTCCATAAAATCATATAGTTCCGTTAATTGCATCCAGCATAATTCATGTATATTCTTATCTTCAATGAGAATATCGAAGCGTTGTCTTTTTAACTTCTTGCCACCACAATCTGGACATGTATACTCCACCATCTTCTTTTTGAACCATTCAAAAGCTACTTCATTTACCTTATCTTTTCTAGTTTCTTCCCTATACCAATGTTCAATTTGATTTATATATCCAGTAAATTGAATTGTTCTACCAACAAGCCAATTTCTATTCTTTATATTTGGCGGTGCTTCCATCATAATTTTTTCACCTTTTGTTCCATAAAACAATATATCTTTAATTTCATTAGATAAATTTCTAAAAGGTGTATCAAGACTGAAACAATAATGCTTTGAAAGGTTGTACATTATAATATGCTTATATGTAATTTCCCCCTTAGGGTTATATACACTTGGATCAAAAGCTCCTTCATTTATACTCTTTTCATGATTGAGCACCATAAGCCTTTGATCTGCTTTTTTCGTAGCTCCTATGCCCCCACAGGTTCTACAGGAACTAGCCATGTTATTAAATGCAAAATACTGTGATTCTATATTAGCCATAGTAATATGATGTTTGGGACAACCAAAGCTGCTGTAGAATCTATCTTTTATCTCTTGTGGTGCATCTTCTGAAAGAATCTCCGCTATAAGGACATGTTCTCCAATAACCTCTAGTGAAGTTTCTAAAGAATTAGTTATATTTTTTTCAATATTACCCTTTATTTCAAATCTATCAATGACTATTTTAATATCATGCTCACAATATTCATCGATCTCTATTTCTTGGCTTATATCCACTCTATTCCCATCTATAATCAGATTATTATACCCCTTCTGTCTTATGTCATCAAAAAGATATGCATAATCCTCTCCATATAGCTTATGTACTGGTGTCAAAAATTCAATCTTTGTCCCCTTTGGTAGAGATAATACAGATTCAACTATTTGTCCTGATGTCTTAATCTGATATTTTTCATCACAATACGGACACTTAGCTGTACCAACGGTGGCATATAATAATCTCATATAATCGTAAATATCTGTCATAGTCCCTACTGTAGATCTTGGATTAACAAGGCCTCTTTTTTGTTCTATAGCTATAACTGGAGATAAACCAAAAACAAAATCTACTTCTGGTTTCTTCAGTTGTGGTATTCTACTTCGTGAAAAAGTAGGTAATGAGTCAAGAAACCTCCTTTGACCCTCTCCGTAAATAATATCAAAAGCAAGGGATGACTTACCTGATCCGCTTACACCTGTAATCACTGTAATCTTATCTCGTGGAATATTTACATCAATATTCTTAAGATTATTTTGTCTTGCACCCTTTATCTCTATATTTTTTTTTACTAGCACTAAAAACCCCTCCTCTATCTATGAAGCTTACTAAATTATCTGAAAGAACTAATAAGTTACTATTTCTTCAACTGACTAAACTTTTCTAGATTAATACATCCATATCACTATCAACCTTGAAATAGGCTGGTTCGACACAATGCTACTACTTTTATTGGTTAAATAGGTTTGTGAAATATCTTTAAGTAGTACCCCCTCCTCGCAGAGCCATTCACAAATTTCACAGATTATATGACTCTCCAAAGTATTATTAAAATCCTGTACTATTGTAGAAAGTGGTTTCATCTCATTTGCCTTATTAAAATAGTCCAAAATAGGCTTGCATATAATATCCATACGTTGTCTTAAATACTCATAAATCATGTCAATAGATTGAGATATATTTATGCTGTTTTTTTTCTCATCCATAAGCCCCACATATAATTTTTCAATAATTGGACTATTATACTTTAATGCTTGTAATATAACCTCTCTTGACGGAATACTATTATTTAACAGCACCTCTATGGCTGCTATATATGTTAACGCTTCGGTTATCCATAAATAGGAATACCTTACATCACTTTTAACTTTCAGCCATTTTTCTGCCTTATATAGTCTCCAAAGAACCCATTCCGTTCTTTCCATTAAAGCATAAGATCTATCCCTTTCACCTATTTCATCATCCGCATTGACGCTTTCGAAAATCTCTCTTACAGATTCGTCCTTGCAGTAGACCATAGTTCCTAATGAAAAGTATGAATGTGCGCCTGAACCCCTTCTTACCCTTGCTACACTCTGTCTAAATTCGCTTCTGGTCTTTACATTTCCATTTATGTATATATCATCTTCTATGAGACAAATCCAAGGAGTAGGTTTACTATTGTCATTAACAATAATCTCCATATCAATATCTGATTTCTCCCATACCTGATCATAGGATAGACTTCCTTCTAAAATCACAGCTATGACATTGCTGTCCATCTTCAGTCTTTCGCACAATGTTTCCACTGCCTGCATATATCGTTTTTGCAAATCGCTACTGGCAAAACTTACTTTCCAAAAATCCGTTGGGATAGCATGCGTATTAAGCTTCCTATAATCATTAGGCGTAATATCAAATATTCTCTTGAATGCCCTAGAAAAGGTTTCATGACAGTTGAATCCAAAGTCCAATGCAATATCAATTATCTTCTTATCTGTTCCTATAATTTCCCCAGCTGCCACAGATAATTTTCTTTTCTTTATATAATCCGCTACAGGAATTCCTATAACTGATTGAAATACTCGATGATAATGATGCGTAGAATAAAAACATAACGCTGATAATTGTTCAAGTGTAATATCTTCCTTAATATGTTCTTCTATATAATCTAATGTCTTTTGGAGCTCATTAAAATAGTCAGACATAATCCATCACCAACCTTTGAATATAGTATATCATCTAGTGATTTACTTTTCTTGATATTTTTTGATATGTTGTAAATGACTGCAGTTACTGTATTGTAGGGGGAAATGTATTATATATGACTTTCTAATTCTAATTAGAACAAATTATATGTAGTTATGCTAAATATAGATTCCCGATTTTTTTTGAAAATAAAAGAGCAATGTTAAGAGGTTTCTTAGATATGCCATTAGGAGTTTTTATCATTTTCTTTATAAAGAAATATAAAATACGAGGTGTTTATTAATAGGATAGGTTGTTTTAAACTTTGAAAATTAGACGACGTAACTATTGAAATTGAAAGTACGAACAATGCTCTTTGAAAATTGAATAATACGGTATTGAAAAATAAGAATGATTGCTATATTTTACAAAAATAGTGATTATATATATATATAAACATGCTATAATTACCATTAGTTAAGACGACAGCGTAAAATAACGCGAACTGTCAATTATTTATATTTCGAGCAATAACCTTGCAGGAGTGAAACCAAAAGTGCAAGGAATTTTATTTATTCATCTACTATAATGTTTTTAGAGAGGGGGGATACGTTTGAATTGGTATGAACGAATTAACGAAGCATTTGACTATATTGAAGATCACTTAGATAGCAACATTGATTTAGCTAAAGTTGCAAATATAATGTGTCAATCTACAGTTAGTTTCCAGCGTACATTTTCTATATTTATGAATATCTCAATATATGAATATATTCGCAGAAGGCGTATGACATTGGCTGCTATTGAACTTCAAACAAATTCTATAAAGGTCATCGATGTAGCCTTGAAATATGGTTATGAATCTCCAGAGTCATTTACGCGCGCTTTCAAAGAGATTCATGGGATATCACCATCAGCAGCACGTAAGAAAGGGGTTCATCTTAATCTATTTCCACGTATCACTTTTCTACTAACAGTAAAAGGAGATGTTGAAATGGATTACAAAACGGATAACAAAAGTGAGCAAATTGTCAACCTTAAAGGATATAATTGGGGGACTATTGACCAATCGCCACATCTTAAGCCTGTAGATAATTGCATTTACTTAGCAAATAAATGGAGGGAATCAGGTTATGTTGATCTTTTAGATTTAGGAACTGGACTTGGTCGCCATGCCATTTATTTTTCAAAACAAGGGTTTAACGTAACAGCAATGGATATTTCTGATTATGGTGTTCAATACTTAAAAACATGGGCTGCAAAAGAAAATCAGCTTATAAATGCAGAGGTTGGTGATATGCTATCTCTCAATTACTCCAATCAATCCTTTGACTGTATCTTTGCTTATCATGTTATTTCTCATACCGATTCAATTGGCATAAAAAAAACAATTGCAGAAATTGAAAGGGTGCTCAAACCAAATGGTGAGGTATATTTGTCATTTTGCTCAAAAGAAAGTACAGAATTTATTGAGAATAGATCTAACAAATTAGACAAAAATACTCTTATAAGCCGAGATGGATTTGAAAAAGGTGTACCTCATTTCTACGCTGACTTAAATGATATCAAAGAACTTTTAGCAAATTTCAAGATAGAACTCATAAAACATACAGAGTATTTCTACAGTGATTTCAACCCGGATAACCATCGAAGACAAAAATTTTATTATGTTAATGCGATCCTAAAGTGAAGAAAATAAGCATAATCTACGGAAAACTTATTTATATAAAAAGCAAAAAAATATCAAGAGCTACTATATCTCTTGATATTTCACAACATAACAATACTTTTTTTATGCAGTTTAAACTATTATTAATTATCTTATAATCTGGCAAACCATTTTTTGAAAGTGAAGCACATTCTCCTCCTTGGTGATATTTTACCATACAACACAAATCATTTATTTAATTATACTATTATTACTGTCCATGAATTGTTATTATAAAACGTGCTCCCCCTCTAATTCTATTTTCAGCTACAATATTTCCACCATGCTTTTCTATAATACTTTTAGTTATAGCGAGCCCAAGACCATAGTTTCCACCTTTACCTTTGAAGAATCTTTCAAATATATTATCTAAATCTTTTTCTTCAAAACCTGGACCATCGTCCTCTATTATTATAATTGCTTTTGATCCTTCATTTTTCAATATAACCTCTATATTTTCGCTGCAATATCTCAAACAATTTCCAAGTATATTTATAATTGCCCTTGTAAGTTTTTCTTCATCCCCTATAATGATTGTGTTATTATCATTGGTAGTAAATTCAATTGTTTTTTTGTTCTTTATAGCTATTCCATTAATTCTCTCAATACTGCTTTTTATAATATATTCTACATTTATTTCTTCAAGATTCAGTTCACACTGCATAACTTCTATTTTTGATAGGTATAATAACTCTTCCACTAAATTAGATAGTCTTTTACTTTCTTCTATTATAATATCAATGGCTTTATCTTGTTCATCAACAACTCCATACTTTATACCTTCTGCATATCCTTGTATGGACATTAGCGGGGTGCGTAGCTCATGAGAGGCATTTTGCATAAATCCTTTCATTGTACGGTCATAAGTATATAATTTTTTGGTCATAGATTGCATTGTTTCTGCAAATTTAGCAATTTCATAATTCTTATCATATTCTATAAATTCAGTAGAGTATTGTCTTTCACCAATTTTTTTTGCATAATTACTTAATAGTAAAATAATCCTAGATATTTTTTTAGATACATTCTTTGATGTTATCACTGAACTTATTATCATTATAATAAGTATTAACAAAAGAATATCGTTTACAATTTTTATAAATCCCTTGCTTTTAAAGAGATCTGAGTACACTACTAAATTAACATTTTTAGTTTTATTTGATAATTTTAAGTGATGTACTATAGCTGCATACTTTCTTTCTGAAGCATTGAAATAAAATACAGTCTTTTTACTATCCTCTGATAAGAGCCCCTTTTTTTTACTTATTATAGACATTATATTATTTTGCACGAACGTATACTCTTCATCATTTCTTTTCTCTGGATATATCAAATCCATGTTCGCTCCTATTATTGCATAGTTAACAGCCAAGAAAGATTCTGTACTTTTTAAATCCTTATTAATTATGGATAAATTTTTATCAGTATTACTAGACGTCTTAAATTTCTGAATATCATTCCAATCCATTGAAGCTTCAAGCATTGATTTTTCGATATATTTAGCTACTTCTATAAGCTGCTTACTTGTCTGTTTTTCTACATAAAAATTCAGATACAAATTAAAACTCACAAAAGTTAGTAATAGAGAGATAGTTATTACAGTTATATGTGAAAAGAAAATCTGCTTTCTTATAGTATTTTTAGAAGTTTTCATTAATAGCACCTCTCCTATTACTCCTTATTTGATACCATAAATCCAAATCCCCATAAAGTTTCAATTTTCAATGAAGAACCTAAATTTATCAACTTCTTTCTAACTCTTTTTATCATGTCATCAGTTGCTCTCGTATCTACTTCGCTTTCATATCCCCATACTCTATTAAGAAGTTCTTCTCTGCTTACTCCCTTATTCACCCTTTTAGCAAGATATAAAATGAGACTAAATTCAATAGGTGTTAACTTAAGGTCTTTACCATTGCAAGAAGCAGATCTTCCTTCTGGATAAATAGTAACATCTGAGACATTTATAATATCTTGTTCTGTACTTTTAATATTTTGAAATTCCATGCGCCGGAATATACTATTCACCCTTAATACAAGCTCTACTGGACTAAATGGTTTTGTCATATAGTCGTCACTTCCAAGGGTTAGTCCTGCTATCTTATCGCCTTCACTATCCTTAGCTGATATTATTATAATTGGAACATTACTTTCATTTCTAATCTCTGAACATAACGTTAAACCATCAAGCCCTGGCATCATTATATCTATAATTAGCATATCTGCTGGTTTTTTATTAAAAGCTTCAAGTAGTGTGCTTCCATCAGAAAAAACCTCAACATCATAGCCTTCTTTTTTTAAAAACATCTTTATTAGGTCCTGTATTTTTTTTTCATCATCAGCAATATATATAATCTTTGTTTCCATAGCAGCGCCGCCTTTACTCTACTCTCTAGTTATTATGATTATACCATTGTGCCTCTATTTATGCATCTTAAAAAAACTAAGATAGTGACTAGTTTTTTTAATACTTATCTATGCTTAAATTATTCTGATACACTTTTTAAAATTTATTCCGCAACAATAAATAAGGAAGCGTCATAATAAACGCTCCCTACTTCAACCTTATATATTCACTAGATTAATTATTATAAGGCTTTGTTGCTTTTTTCTCAGTCTATTCTGCCTGTTCAGTTGCTTTTGCGTCATTTATTTTAGCAGCTGCCTCTGTATTGTTAAGTCCGCTAATATCAATACCTAATTTTGTAGCTTCTTCTCCAAGTTTTTCGCTTATTTTTTCTCTAAGTTTTTCGCTTCTTTTTTCTTGCTTAACTGTATCAAATTCTTTTGATACACTTGATGTATCTACTCCAAGCTTAGCGTTGTAATATTCTTCCATTTTTGTTGTTAATCCACTTAATGATAATCCTTCGATATTCAACCCTAATTTTGTTGCCGTTTCTTGAAGCCTCAAACGTCTTTCAGGTGTATTGTCTCGTTCTCTTTCACCTTTAAATTGTTTTACTTCAGTGTCTTTTACAACATTTTCTGATGCAAAAGCAGGTATAATACTTGCCATACTTATTAAACAACCCATTCCAATTGCTAACATTTTCTTTTTAATCATTTTAGTCTACTCCTTCATAAGTAAGTTTTCTTTATCTCTTAAGATTAAAGTATACCTTGTTATCCTAGTGAAAATCTCCGCAAAAGTTAGGCAAAATTGTGGCAATTATGTTATTGTAGACTTTAATTGTCAGAAATTACTAATTTTCAAGAATTTATATATAATAGAATCATAGAAATACTGTATAATGTTAAGATATAAAAGATGGAACCTATTAGAAATGTATTTATTACACCAAAGTACTTTGAATAAATTCAAATAAAATAAAAAAGGCATTAGCAAATATCCAAGCTAATGCCCTAACCAAATTCTTTCTCTACTTTTCCATTGTTGCGTTCCATAAGTTCCCAAAATATTGGTTACTGTCTAAAAGTTCTTTAAATCCACCTTCACCAACAATTTGTCCCTCTTTAAATGCATAGATTTTGTCAACATTTTTTATTGTACCAAGACGATGAGCAATAGTTATAATTGTTTTGTTTTTTAAAAATTGCATGACATTTTCCATTACCAATTCTTCTGTAATATTATCCATAGCTGAAGTAGCTTCATCCAATATAACAATTTTTGCATCTCCAAAGAACACTCTTGCTAATGCCAATCTTTGGCGTTCTCCACCCGAAAGCATAACACCGCTTTCGCCAACTTCTGTATGTAGTCCTTTTGGTAGAGCAGAATAAAATGGTGTAAGTCCAACACGTTCTAATACTTCAATAATTGCCTCATCGGAAATATCCTTATCGAAAACAATATTTTCTCGCAGGGTTCCATCAAAAACAGGAGATTCCTGTGAAGTATAAGAAATATAATTATAAAATTTATTTAAGTTAAGCTCTGACAAATCATTTCTATCAACATAAATACTCCCTGCATCTGGCTTAATTAGACCCATGATTTGCTTAACAATTGTTGATTTTCCTGAACCACTTTCTCCCACGAATGCAACTGAGCTTCCAGCAGGAATATCAAAGGATAGATCCTTAAAGATGTTTTTATCCTCATAAGAAAAACATACATTCCTAAAATGGATATTTCCTTCTATGGAATTTACTATCTTTCCAGAATTTAATCTAACATCATCTGGCATATCCAATAAATCTGTATATCTTCTAAATGCGCTCATATCTAATTTATATTGTACGAACAATACATTAAATATAGCAATGGGTGAATATGCTTTATCAATCAAGATGAGTAACGCAACTAGATCACCTACTGACAATGAATTGTTTTCCCAACTAATATATATAATAATCACTTTTATTAGTATTATAAACAATGCAAAAATAGCAAAGAATGCTTCATGAATCATCTTCATTTTGATTTTTGATTTTACAATTTCTTCAGATGATTTAGTTGTTTTGTATATCTCATGCTCAAATCTTTTATTAGTTCTAAATACAATTAACTCCATAAAGCCACGAACTACATATTTATTAAAAATTTCCTCATTATTTAAAATATGTGCTTTAATTTCATATAAATATTTCAGCAAAATATTGGTTACCACAAAGACAAGTACATAACCAAATGCAATATAAATCATAATATTCTTGTCAATATTGGCAATGAAAATCAAACTGAAAACTATACTTGGAACCAATTCACTAAATAATCTAAAGTAAAAATCAAATAATATACTTTTACCTGCATTAGCTCCATTTTCTATCTTTTGAATTAAATTGCCTGTCCCTAATAATTGATAGTACCTATAGTCTATGGTACTCATTTTTCTCAATGCTTTTAACTTAAAATCCAAGTATATACTTTGGGACAATTCGCAACTTGGATATTCATGGAAATAATTAAGGCAACATATCAATACTAAAACAAACCCATAAATACATACTGTGGTTATAGAAAGGGACTTATCTCCACAATCATCTAATACCTTTTGAAAATAGCTAGCACTAAAAGCATTCAAAAAAGCCACTACTATTCCCAATAATATATAAATGACAACCAATAATTTCTTCTTTTTTAAAATTTCTAAATAATGTTTCATAACTCTACTCCCCCTAATTTTTAATATATTATCAAAAATTAGTACAGTCGAGACTGCCAGCAAATAAGTCTAACCTCAGTACAATCTGCTTACAGATTATTTCAACTGTACTGAGTGATTAATTCGTTTAACTCTCATTCTAAGGTCACGTCCTTCCAATATTTTATATAAAAGTCATAATATATTTCTTAATTTCAGTTTTAATAGTTTCCATTTTTTATCAAAATATGATTTCAATTTAACAATACTATTTACAACTCCATAATATCATACCATTTTGTACCATAAATTACTATTACTCGGAATAAATTTAAACATTTTATATCTTAGTATGGTTAAGTTATCCTTATTCTCCTAATGACATTTAAGAAAGAAAGTCTCCTATCAATAGATTAATTGACATATTTTTTTGTAAAAAATAAAAAAAGATAGGGTTACCCCTACCTTTTTCTATAAAAGGAATAATTACATATTTTTAATTTTATATATTTAAACAATTATGGTACTATAAATTACATTTGCAAAAGTGAAATGAAATATAAAATATTGGAAGAAATTTTATTTAGATTCCTCTTCGTCGTAAATAAACTCTTCTATAATACCAAGCAATTCCCCCTTTTCTAACCTTTCAATATTATTTATTGATTTAATCTGTTTTATCAATCTATCCCTTAGATTTTCATCATTTTTATCAACTTTCTTGTTGATATAGAATTCCTCTCCACTTTCAACTATTCTAGAGTTGTAGCCCTTAGAGTCCAATAACTGTTGAAAGCTCTCTTGTGCTTCTGCATCTCCATGAACAAGCAAAATTTCCTTTGGTTTTTCCATAAAGCTATCTATCCAATTTAATAACCCATTTTTATCAGCATGCCCTGATAATCCCTCTAGGTTATAAATATGAGCTTTAACAGCAATAGGTTCTCCGAATATCTTAACTTCTTTTGCACCCTCTAGTATACTTCGTCCCAATGTACCTACTGCTTGATATCCTACAAAAACAATTGATGATTCTTTTCTCCACAAATTGTGCTTAAGGTGATGTTTTATTCTACCTGCTTCACACATACCACTTGCAGAAATAACTATTACCCCACTTTGAATTTTATTTATCTCTGATGAATCATTTGCAGAAATTGAGAATCTCAAGCCATCAAATCTAAATGGATACTCTCCCTTAGTTACAAGTTTTTTGGCCTCTTCATCATAATCCTCATTATGACTTTCAAATATCCTTGTTGCTTGAATAGCCAAAGGACTATCGATATAAACTTTAATATCCTTCAAATCTTCATTTTCTACATATTTATTTAATTCATATAAAATCTCCTGCGTCCTACCCACTGCAAATGAAGGGATGATAACATTTCCGCCTCTTGCAAAGGTCTCTTTAATTATTTTTAATAACTCCTTTAAATTTTCTTTGATCTCAGGATGGACCCTATTTCCGTAAGTTGTCTCTATTATCAAGTAATCCGCATAATTTATGATGGTTGGATCTTTTATAATTGGCTTATTTATATTGCCCAAATCACCACTATACACTAGTTTTACTTCTTCTTGATATTTTTCCGTCATATACAATTCAATAATAGCAGAACCCAACAGATGCCCCGCATCTCTAAATCTTATCTTTAATCCATCAAAAACCTCTATCATCTCATTATAGGGAAATGCTCTAAAAAGAGAAAGAGACAGCTCAGCCAATTTAGATGTATATAGCGGTTCTATAGGTTTTAAACCCTGACGTGCTCTTTTTCTATTTTTCCACTCAGCCTCAGATTCATGAATGTGCCCACTGTCTGGAAGCATAATGCTGCATAAATCCATTGTTGCTTCAGTGGAGAAAATTTTTCCCTTAAAGCCCATCTTATAAAGTAGCGGTATTCTTCCACTATGATCTATATGAGCGTGTGATAAAATAAGATAATCTATCGCTTCAGGATTAAAATCAAATTTATCATTTTTAAATTCCTTTTCACCTCTGCCCTGATATAAACCACAATCAAGCAAAACAGTCTTTCCATTTATCTGTAAAATATGGCATGAACCTGTAACAGTTTTTGCTGCTCCGTAGAATTGAATTTTCATAATAATCCCCCTCTTGCTGTAAATACTGGCTTTTATACTGTTAATCGTCTAAATATTTGCTTTTTCTTTTCATTGAATAAAAGTGTTTCAGCATTAGACTGTATTTTGTCTGTATTTTTTCAGAAAATTCAGATATTTTTCTCTATTATAACAGATATATGATAATATGCCTAGCTTGCCTTTGATTAATGGTAATAATATTACAAAATGCCAAACCAGGACGTATTTACTATATATTTTCTGTTTTCAATACATCAATAATATTTTCTTTCTTAATCTTTGAAGTTGCATATAGCATCGTTGAACGGACAGTTGCAAATACAGCAATTATAGTCACAATAACACTACCCCATGGAACAGCAAATTCAGCATCGAATGAGTGGCTCAAAACCCTGTAAATCAAATACATCATTCCAAAACTAATGGGAAGTCCGTAGAGCAATCCCTTCATTCCATAAAAGCAACTTTCGTAATTAATCATTTTATTGAAACTCTTTGGTGTCATTCCAACAGATTTAAGCATTGCAAATTCCCGTCTACGTAGGGATATGCTAGTTGCTATGGTATTAAAAATATTGGCTACGCAAATAGCAGTAACAATTGCTATAAATCCGTATAAAAACACCTGGATAAAAATCCACATTTGCCTTCCTTGTTTATTTTGCATTGCAAAATCAATAATATCTACCCTTGCAATTGAGGTCTTATTTTGATATTCCTTGATGCTTTCCACAAGCTTTAAATGATTAGAACTTTTAATAAGCATATCCAAATTGTTACTCTCAGATATTTTTGGAAGCTTCCCTTTTATACTAGCATATACCTGCTCTGATACTATAATCATAGGTTCTTTTATGTTAGTTAACATGGTCTCACCAATAGGCGTCTTATCTGCAATGGCTGCTACTTCTAGCAAAACACTATATTTATTAGACTTATTAACAGGATACGTAAGTTTCAATTTTTCTCCTGGCTTAATATTAAAGCGATTCATACGCAGATATTTATTATTTACTTTCATAGACACATTGTTAATGAGTATGCCAGATGGATTTACAATATCTTTTAAACCAGTAAGATCAGTTCCGGTTTCTTTAGCATATCTTTTAAGTGCTGCCTCATCAATAGATTTTATCTGAAAATGTGTTTCATAGGTTTTAGCCTTTTCTTTTTTATTATTTGGTGAAATAATTGCTTTAATTTCATCTGGAATTAAACTACTTTTAACATCTACTACAATCTCATTCACAGTTTCTTGGATAATACTTTCATCCATATATTTCATTTTTGATATTGCCTTATAAAAATCCTTTTTCTCTTGTGATGTGGCGGAGGATGTTACATACAAATTAATATCATAGGTCGTATTATTAACTGCACTTTCTGCTGATTTTTGAGACAGCAAGGATAGGGATGAAACTGATAAAAACAAGACAATACTAATAACCAGGGAAAATACGGTAGATTTATATCTACGACTATTGCGCTTTAAGTTTTTAAGCCCAAGTTCTGCTTCAAATCCAAATATAAGTCTTGTCAGTTTAGATGTTTTTAGAGTTCTACTGGTGAGCTTTATGTCTCGTGATTGACGAAGTGCATCAACAGGGGATATCTTCGAGGCACGTTTTGCGGGAATGTAAGCTGATATTAAAATAGTAATAATAGAAAGTAATATAGCAACTACTATTGCGCCTGGAGATATTACAAGCTTTAGTTTAAGGCCTGCTCTGAAGCCTTCTATTAGTGGCTGCACAAGCTTAAAGGTTATACCCATTGCTACCGTACCCAAAAATACACCTATAGGGATACCAATAACACCAACAACAAAACCTTCAAAAAATACAGATTTACTTTTTTGCTTTTTTGTTGCGCCTACACTTGCAATCATTCCTAAATGACGGCTACGCTCCGAGATTGAAATTGCAAAGGAATTATATATAAGCGCTACGGAACCTATAATTATAATAGTTATCATTATACCTGCAAGAGCATATAGCGTTAAGAGTACATCATCATTAATAATTCCATAGTACCTTAAAAGCTCACTATTATAGATTTTACTATCACTAGAAACACCTACTCTTTCCGAAAGCTCATTTGCCTCTGTATTTACCTTTTTGCTAACATTTTTCCAAACTACCAACATATTAACAGTATCATTAGGAGTAAGCTGCTTTTTATCAAGATAAGATATCACTGTATAGCCCGGTGACCAGTAGGGTTCAAAATTGGGTCTACTTATAATTCCTGTTACAGTATATTCTTTTTTAGATTTTGTAATGAATTTTTCACCTTTTTTATCTTTGCTTTGCTTTTCAAAGCTGTAATCTTGTCCAAGGGCTACCTTATTTCCATCTTCATAACGCTTTCCAACATCCAATTTAAGAATGTCACCAACCTTATATGCCACTCCAGCATTTTCTGAAATATGAGAAGATATAACTATTTCATTTGAGTTTTTAGGGAAATGGCCCTTAACTAAATTTAAATTAAAGCTTTCCATGCCCTGCTCATCATATTCTTCTATAAAAATATAGGGCTTATTCTTATTTTTAGAGCCTTCAAGCTTTGCATATCCTATATTCCTGCTTAGTGCTACTCTCCCCGTATTTTTATCATTCATCACTACATTAATGTTTTTACTGCTTAAATTATTATACCGTACATGCCAATCCCCTGTATCCTCTATGGTATTTCGCTGCATCATACTAATGAAAGACATCACAGAGGTAGGTATGGCTGTTATCATTGAAACTGATAATATAACACCAATAATAGTAACAATAGTACGTTTTTTATTTAGTTTCATATGACGAAGGGTCAAAGAATTTATAATATTCATCTACGAATCACCTCATCCCTTTCAATATGACCGTCTTCAATTGAAATTATTCGGTCCGCCTGCAAAGCAATGCGTTCATCATGAGTGATTATTATTAAAGTCTGATGGTATTTTTTATTTGACAACTTTAAAAGTTCTATTATTTCCCCACTGTTTTTCCTATCAAGGTTCCCCGTAGGCTCATCTGCAAGTACAAGCGCCGGTTTACTAATAAGTGCTCTTCCTATTGATACACGTTGCTGTTGGCCCCCTGAAAGCTGATTAGGCAAATGGTTTAATCTATCTACAAGGCCCAGTGTGCTTATTATCTCATCTAGTTGCCCTTCTTTTATCTTTTGGCCATCCAGTAATAGCGGCAGGGTAATGTTTTCTTCCACATTCAAAACTGGTATTAAATTATAAAATTGATATATAAGACCGATTTGCCTGCGTCTAAATATAGCAAGCTTTGTTTCGTCAAGAGCATAAATGTCAATATTCTCTACAAAAACCTTGCCAGTAGTTGGGGTGTCCACGCCACCTAATATATGCAAAAGTGTTGATTTGCCTGACCCTGATGGTCCAATAATTGCAACAAATTCCCCTTTATTCACTGAAAACGAAACATTATCTAGAGCCTTTACGGCTGATTCACCCCTGCCGTATATTTTAGACAGATTTTCTACTCTTAATATCTCCATTTCTGCTCACTCCTCTATTAGTTTATAACCTTAGTATATCTCCCTAATATGACTTTGCAGTGACTATTTGTGTGACTATTTTGTCACACAACACTTTTATAAATCTTTATAGTAAACTGTGTTCCTTTACCTTTTTCACTGGTAACTTCAATTATGGCACCTTGTTTTTGCAAAATACTTTTTGTCATGGCAAGCCCAATACCTATACTGTTATTGTCTGCATTTTTGCCCTTATAAAATCTATTAAATATATATGGCAAATCCTCCTTATTGATGCCTCCACCGCTATCAACTATTTTAATCATTGTATATATTGTTGTTTCGCAAAAATCAATAACTATCTTCCCACCACAAGGTGTATGCTCAATACAATTTTTTATGATATTTGAAGTAGCCTCAGATGACCAATTAAAATCACCAATAAATTTAGCATTATCATCACCGCTAATTTCAAGGATTTGCTCTTTGATTTCCATAGGAATTAGCAGATGCTGAGTAGCCCTACTGATAAGCTCTCGCACATTTACATTCTCTTTTTTTAACTCAATTGTACCTGCATCAAGCTTAGATAACTTTAGTAGTGACGCAACAAGCCACTTAAGTCTTTCAAGTTGTGACCGAATATTTTGGGTGAATTCCTGGCGTTTATCCTGGGGTAGGCTTTCATCACATATAAGTTCTGTCATAACAAACATTGAAGTTATTGGAGTTTTAAGTTGATGGGAAATATCAGAAATTGAATCCGCAAGAAAAAGCTTGTCTTTCTTTAATAGCTCAGCCTGTTCATGTAGGCTTACTGTTACTTTATATATTTCACTTTTAAGTATACTAAGCTCGCCCTCATCATTATCTCTAATATCAAGGGAATACTCGCCACTTGTAATTCTCCTTAGATACTCAGATAATTGGTCTAATTGCTTATATCTCCACTTAGTAAAAATGAAAGATATAACAATCACTAAAAGTAAAGCTGAAAGTACTATAATTCCTGCAATTATATTAACGAAAAAGCAGGCAACAGATCCCATTAGTGAAATTGAAACCAAAAGAGTTAAATATATTTTTATTTCTTTGTTTCGTAACATATTAGTCGCCACCCTTATATCCAATTCCACGAATTGTTTTTATGATTGTTGGATTTTTGCTGTCATCCTCAATCTTTTCACGCAAACGTTTAATATATACAGTTAAAGTATTGTCATTTACAAAGTCCCCTGCAAAATCCCATAGCCCTTCTAAAAGCTGATTACGATTAAGAACTTGCCTCTGATTATTTGCAAAGATTAGAAGTAGTCGGTATTCAAGAGATGTTAATATAACTTCCTGCTCTCCTTTATACACTTTTGCCTTCGTTGTGTCTATTTTTATACCACTAAATTCAAACAGTGTTTTTGTGAATTCTGTCTTGTCATATCTACGGAGTACAGATTTAATCCGGGATAGAAATTCTCTTATACGAAATGGCTTTGTTATATAATCATCTGCCCCCATATCAAGACCCATAACTACATTTACCTCATCATCTATTGCCGTTAAAAATATTACTGGCATATCTTCTTTTGCCTTAATTATTTTACAAATATCGTAGCCACTTCCATCTGGAAGGGATAAATCAAGTATTGCAAGATCAAAGCTATTATCACCTATCGTAGTTTTTGCTGACTCCACATTCAAGCAGTGGGTTACAAAATATCCCTCCTGCGTCAGAGAGTAGCAAAGTCCCGATGCAATTATTTTATCATCCTCAACAAATAGTATTTTCATTTTCCAAACTCTCCTTTATCTTAATATTTTAGCAATTACTCACATAATAACATATTATAAAATGTAATACTAAAACAATACAGACCAGCAAATTAATTTGCTGGTCTACATAATGTCTTACATCCTATTATTTTACATGATAGGGTTTATAAATTATATTTAAAAACCCATTTTCTTCATCTTCCATAACTTTAGCATCAACCTCGTACAAAGATTTTATTAATTCTTCCGTTAGAACCTCCTTTGGAGTTCCAAACTTAAGAATTTTACCTGCTTTCATTGCATAAATTTTATCACAATATAAGGCAGCAATATTTAAATCATGAATAGCAGATATAACTGTGACCCCCAGCTCTTTTATAATAGCCATAAACTGAAGTTGATACTTTATATCTAGATGATTTGTAGGTTCATCTAGAATAAGACATTCCGTTTTTTGTGCTAAAGCCCTTGCAAGAATTATTCTTTGCTTTTCTCCACCTGATAGGCTTGAAAAGCTTCGTTTAGAATAATCTGTCATACCTACTTTTTCTAAAGATTCTTTCATGATTTTATAATCCTGTGCATTATCTTTTTCTATAAACTTTTTATGTGGTGCTCTTCCCATTAGAACCATGTCGGAAACAGTAAAATCAAAATTATAATTATTATGTTGAGACACCACAGCCATTTTTTTTGCACTTTCTTTCATAGAAAAACCCTTAATATTTTTATCATCTAAAAATACGGCTCCTGTAGACGGCTGCAAGATTCGGTACACACATTTTAAAAGCGTACTTTTACCACTGCCATTCGGTCCTATAATTCCTACAAATTCTTTTTCCTTTGCATGAATACTTAAGCCTTTCAAAATATGGCTCCCACCTAAATAAGCTTCTACGTCTATTGTCTTTAGCTCCATTAAGCATCCCCTCCAAATCCATAGGATTTACTTACCATAAGATATATAAAACTTGGAGCACCTATCATAGAAATTAATATTCCTATTGGAAGTTCACTTCCTGGTATTATAATTCTAGATAAAACATCTGCCCAAACTAAAAATATAGCTCCTACTAATGCGGATAGTAGAATAATCCTCTTATGATCTGTTCCGAATATCATTCGTACAAGATGAGGGATGATAAGTCCCACAAATCCAATCACCCCTGATGCATATACTATGAATCCAATTACAACGGATGTGATTATGAGATAAACTTGTCTATATTTTTGAAGGTCTGTACCTAAAGTTATAGAAACTTCATCACCAAGTAACATCAAATTAAGAGTTCTATATTGAGTAATAAAAAATAATGTAGCTACTATTACAACGGGAAGAATTATTCTTATATTTTGCCAGTTTGCACCTGCAAGGCTTCCCATAAGCCAATATATTATACTCTGCATACCATCTTTATCATTAGCAAGGTACACAATAAAGCTTGAAAATGCTGAGCAAACACTACTTAATGCCATACCCGAAAGCAAAAGCTTTGTGGAATTAGCTCTTCCATTTACATTTGCAAGGGTTAATACAAGTATTGATATTGCAAATGCTCCTAAAAAAGCACAGATCCCTACATAATTGCTTCCAAAAAAAACACCAACACCAAGCAAAATCGCTAAGGTAGCCCCTAGGGATGCTCCTGAAGAAATTCCTAATATATATGGATCTGCTAAGGGGTTTTTCACAATTGCCTGCATAATGACTCCGGATACTGAAAGACCTATACCTACAGAAACTGCTAAAACAATTCTTGGAAGCCTTATAAACCAAACAATATCATAAGCAGGCCCACTTCCCAAAATCTTCCCATCACCAATATTAAGTAGCTTGTACCCTATGATTTCATATACATCTTTTATAGAAATATGGACAGAACCCATTGTTACAGTTACTAAAATAGAAAAAATCAAGATAATTACAAGCACAACGGAAACACCTATATAAATAGGTGTTCCATTGAGCAAAGCACTTTGTGTATTACTTTTATAAATTCTTTTCATTTTTACTTGTTTCCATATAATTCAGGATATAATCCTTTAGCAATTGTTTTTATACCATCTAAGGTTCTAATACCACTAGCATAAACTTCACCTAGCATTATAGGATGAACCCGTTTTGACTTTATTGCTGAAATGCTTGAAAGTCCGGCATTATTCATAATGCTTTTTAATGCAGCTTCTTTATCAATTTCTTTGCCGTAATAAACAGTGAAAATTACCTCAGGATTAAGCTTTATCAAATCTTCATTTCCTATTTTACCATCTTTATTTGCTACTAAATTTGCTCCAACGCCTTTTGCAATATCGCCACCAATACTATCTTCTCCATAAATCCTATATACGCCGTCTTTTTCCACTTCCAAAATTACTGCTTTAACAGCTTGTTTTCCTTTAACCAAAGCCTTTGTTCTTTCAATTTCCTTTTTCATATTGTTAACTATCTCACTTGCTTTATCTTCTACATTGAAAATTTTACCCATGTTTAAAATATCATCATATTCATTTTGCAAACTATCTGGTTTAACAACACTACTATTTTGCGCCATATATGTATTTACACCTCTTTCATGCCAAAACCCTACATCCCCAAGATTTTTTTCACCAAATAGAGAATACCAGCCCAATATGAAATCAGGTTGCAATCCAATGACCTCTTCTTTTATTAGTTTTTTTTCATAATACTTTACTTTGCTAAAAGCACTTTTATATTCATCTTTAACGTCATGATCTAAGCCGGATGCTGCAATTATTTTATCCTGCAATCCTAATGCCAGTAATGTTTCTATTGAATTCTGATATACTGCAACAACCTTCTCTGGTGATTTTTTAAAAGTAATTTTAACAGGCTTTTTAGCATAATTATATGTTGTAATTGTAACAGGATAATGTGAGGACTGTTTGCTACTATTTTCTACTTTAGTTTCTGCTTTTGCTGCAGTTGCTGCATCTTTATTTCCACATCCAGTTGTTCCAAATACCATAAACCCTGCTAAAATTATACTTATTATCTTTTTCATTTGAATTTTCTCTCCTTTGTGTATCTCTTATATACTATGATACATTTATTAATATTACATCACCGCAGATGATGATTTAATGAGTACCTTCTACTACTTCTATATGATATTTCTCAAATATCTCCTTTATTTCCTTAGTTCTTTGCGTTTCGCATTTAACAATACAAACACCAAGGTGAAGTTTTTTAACCCCTTCCTTCTCTAATTTCCCAGCAATATTCATCAAATTTTCAGCAGAATTATTTGAGCAAGCATCACAGGTGAAAAAGGACATAAGCTCTAATTTTTCATTTCCATACATACTGAAATGTTTCTCTTTATTGTTTAAAGCTTTAAAACATCCCATGGTTGTACATATTCCATTTATTTTTTCACATACTCCAATAGCTATCTTCATTTTTACCTCCTATAAATCAAATTATTTTTCGCAAAAAAATAGCCTTTTAACAATAGTTAAAAAGCTGTAAATTCAAAAAAGTATTTTTCAAACATTTACCACCCCTATCGCTCGTAGAGTTCTCAGTATATTAGAATAGGCAGGTCTTCTGGCTTAAGTATCAACATTCCTGCAACCTTCCCAGTTTCCCAGTGGCATAATGCAAGAACTCCTCTATTACAGCGGCGGGACCGCGTGGGATTAAAACCCACTTCCCTTTTAATTAACAGATATTAAATACCTATTAAACCTATTTTTACATATTCAATTTTACAAAGTTATTCTACCATACTTTAAGTACATTAATCAAGTAATTTTTAGCATTCTATCATAAAATGACCAGTAACCGTGACTGCTAAAATCTATAAAATAACAGTGGTATCTCCATCTCATTTTTACTTGCCCCACCATGGACTCCTATAAATGAAAGTTTACGTAATAGTACTCTTTGTCATTATTTTTTGTTAAATCCACTGATAGCGATTCAAATAAATCTTCATATTCATGATACCCTTTCACTGTTGCATCTTTACACATTATACTCGAATAAGTACTATCATTTATAAAGCATGGCTGATAAACAGTGCTTTTAATTCCATTTTCTAATAAATTTTTAAAAAAACTTTTTTCAGGTAAAAAGCTTTTAGGCTCTATATTTCTATTCTTTAAAGTTTCTATACCCTTTTTTCTTGCTTCTTTAAATAAGAAGGCTGTTATAATATCATCGGCTTCTGGCTCATAATAGAACCACTCATAGAGACCGTGTTCATATACGGGTTCTCCACTTAAAGCCGTGGTTACATGAGCTGTTGTAGTAGACGGAAACTGCGAAGTTAACTTTGAAACAATCCCGCCTTTTTCTATTTCGCGTAGGAAGCTAGAAGACTTCTTGTATTTCTCATAAAAACACCAGCCAAAAGCATCCACAAGAAAGAAAACTATCTTACTGATTGAATCCTTTGAATTTCCTAGAGTATCCTTAGGTAATTTTTTATTTGAAGGAATATCAAATAAGTGTTTTATACTTCCAAAAATATTAGAAAAACAATAACTATCATATAAAGGTATAGTAAACTCCTTATATTTGCTTTTTCCAACCTCTTCAATTGATTTTTTATTTATCATATTCTCACCTCATTAAATGACATACTTTAAAAGTTTTATAAAGATTATCAACTTTTATTATGCTCATTTTTTAACATCTCCTTTTTTTTAAAAAAAATAAAGCCCCAAAAACAAATCTCTAGATTGAGACTCGTCCTTCAGGCTTTTTCCCTAAAAGTGTAGATATCATCCTGTATCGCTCGGACCAGACATTTTTTCAAACCGGAACCCTAGATACACTCTCACATTAAAGTAAATTATAGCATACTTTCTATATTTTACAAGTATATTTTCAAAATATTTTTTATAACCTTATTATTATCTTTGTTCCTTCTGAAACCTTGCTAAATACCTCTATCTCGCCGCTATGAATTTCAATAATTTCTTTGCTTATAGCCATTCCAAGACCAGATCCCTTGTGGCTTTCACCTGTGTTTGTAGCTCTATAATATCTATGAAACAGAGATTTTAAATCTTCCTGCGTAATTCCATTTCCATTATCCTTAATTTCTATTATCACCCCTGATTTTTCACTTATATTTATATCAACTATAGTGTCTTTAGGATTATGAACTAATGCATTAAATAGAAAGTTATTTAATGCTCTTTTTATATATTTTTTATCGCAATTTACATATATTTTCTCTAAATCATAATCAATATTAATATTTCTATCACAATAAAGTGGATTATTCAAAATATCAATTACTGTTTCTCGTACAACCTCAATTATGTTTTCTCTTTCTATCTTAAGTGGAATTACTTTATTTTTGAATTTATATATTAGCGCAAGATCGTTAATTAATTCTTGAATATACTCTGTTTTGTTTATAATGATTTCTCCATATCTTTTAACATCACCATCATCTAACTGATAATCCTCACTTAATAAAAGCTGGGCATATCCATTAACTGATGATAGTGGAGTCTTTAAATCATGTGCAATATTTGCAATCCACGCTTCCTTTGCGTTCTCAAGATTTGTTCGCTCCTTCTGATTTTCTTCTAAATTCACAGCCAATTTATTAATGTTTTTATTTACCTCATTGTAAACCCCTATTCTTTTAACGTTTTTAACATTAAATTTACCCTGTGATAGATTTTTAATATTATCTATAATATCTGCTATAGGAGTTGCTAGCTTTCTGCTAAATAAATAACCAACTAATATAGTTAAAATAAACGTTAAAATTATAAGTGCAATATAAAATATAATACTCTCCTGCGTTAATGAAAGTGGAAGTCTATACATTTTCCCTACTGGAAATCCTACAATTAAACTGTACCTTTGTCCATTCTTATTAAATACCTGCGAATAAATAGTAGAAGGTTTTGGCATTTTCCATCCATTAAGAGTATAGTCTACAAGCTCCCCTGCCAAATACTCCATTGGAATCTCCTTTGGCTTATTGATCTTATAAACCTCTTTATTAGAGCTATCTAAAACTTGAAGCCAAATATTATTATGAGCTTTGGATTTCCCATTAAAGCCTGTGCTATTCCTAATCTCTGCTTCATACCTAATGAAAATTCCTTTACTTTCTTATTTCTAACTTCAGATAAACCCACAAGAGCTAGCACCCTATCAATCTCTGTTTTATTAAGCTTTAAAACCACTCTAGTTATTTCTAAGTTTTCATAAGAGGTTAAATATTCATAATAAGAAGGCGTTTCAACTAAAGCACCAATATCTCTTAAAATTTCCTCCCGCTTACCTTTAATATTTTTCCCAAAAACCATTACTTCACCGGAAGTTGCTTTAATAAGTCCTAATAACATTCTTATAGTAGTAGATTTCCCTGCTCCATTTGGTCCTAAGAATCCATAAATCGTTCCTTCTTTAACTTTTAAATCTATACCATTTACCGCTTTAAAATTCTTAAAGCTTTTTATTAAGTCCTTAGTCTCTACAATATAATTACTCATACTTCCATACCCCCGCTCTAATCTTTCTATCCCTTAAGTTATTATTTAGCTTGTACTTTCTTATCATTAAACCCCATTAATATTCCCGCTATTAAAGATTTAAATATTTTTTTCATTTTAATTTTTCCTCTCAATTACCTTATGTACTTATATTAACTGTCGGAGTTTAAGTTATTATTTAGCTAACCTTAATTCCAGCTTAATTTTATAGACTATATAAATTTTAATATTCAAGTATTTTTTTAAGTTAAGTTCAAATACTATAAGCGTATTATTAAAGATTAAAGGAGGAATTATCATGGAAAAGAATGCAAGACAACACGTTGAAGATGTATATCACAAACTTCAAACTTCAAGAACTAGTCTTACTGAAGCCATAAGCACAGTAGAAAAGGAAGAAAACAGACAACAAATTCAGAATACTCTTAATGCTGTGCAATCCGCATTACAGACAGCTACTGATACACTTTCAAATTACACAGAGTAAAAAATAGATAAAAAGGTCAGCAATAGCTGGCCTTTATTTTATGTCCATAAATCTTTCATAGACCTCTTCTTTTTTCCTTAAATCCCCTTCTGAATATCTTCAATTCTTAGGAGTAACATTTTTATATTCATTAAAAATCATTTGTACTCTTTTCTTTTTAAATCCTATAACTAAGAATGGATCAATAACAACATTATGTTCTAAGGTAAATATATAATATTAACCCATTTTTTATTGCGAAGATAGCCTATGACATCTCCGAGGGTTTCAAATTTAAATCCTGCTTTATTTGAAACGCTGAATAATTCTAAAAATGTATAGGTAATAAATTGTATATTTATTGGAACTATTGCAAATTACTAAATAGGTAAATTCCTTTATTCGCAAAATTGAGAAAAATCGTTTTATGTCTAAATCGTGTTATAATTGTAATTATAAAATACAAAAGGAGGTATGACTTATGGATAATAAGTTATCAAAAAATGCATATGGTGGCGTAGCTGGTAAAGACTACGTTCCCTACGTTTCAAGTGGTTCTAAATCTGGTGGAAACGTTGCCGTACTAATAATCGGTATTATTTTAGCTGTAATATTTTCAGCATCAACTGCCTATTCAGGTATGAAATCAGGGCTTACAGTTGCCGCTGGTATACCAGGTTCTATAATAGGTTCCGCATTTATAGCTGCATTTGCTAAACAAAAAGGTATCCTTGGCAAAAACTTAGTTCAAGGTATGGCAAGCGGTGGAGAATCTGTTGCTAGTGGTATAATATTCGTTTTACCAGCAATTCTTTTAATAGGTGCTAAAGTTACTTTCTTAGAAGGTTTTGTTGTTGGTGTAGGTGGAGTTTTATTCGGTATTGGAGGAGCTTCTCTTGTTTACAATTACTTAATGATTGAAGAACACGGTAAATTAATGTACCCTGAGTCAATGGCTATATCTGAAACACTTGTCGCTTCAGAAGGTGCTGGAGAATCAATGAAGTTCATGGGAATAGGTTTCGGAATAGGTGGTATTATAACTGTTGTAACCAGTTCATTTTTGAATGTAGCTAATAACGTTATAAGTTATGTAAACGAAACTTTCTACAAGTGGAAATTTGAAGTTGAAGTTAACCCTCTATTATTAGGTATAGGATTCATAGTTGGTTTAGAGGTTTCTGTAGCTATGTTTGCTGGTTCTTTATTATCTAACTTCGGTATTATGCCTTTAATAGGTTACTTCTCAACCCTTGGAAGAGATGGTGCAACTGTATGGAATAATCCGAGTGTTGCTATAAACGCTATGCAAGTTAAACATATCGCTGGTAGTTATGTAAAATATATCGGTGCTGGTATGATGCTTTCTGGTGGTTTAATAGGTGCTATAAAACTTATACCTACTATAATATCTTCCATAAAAGAAACTATGAATGCTAAGGATTCAAATAGTGGTAGTGGCTCATCTGTTGGAACCCTAATGTTATTTGGTGGAGTAGTAGTATGTTTCATAAGTGGTTTCGTGGTATCTGGTGGTAATATAGCAATGGCTATATTTGCTTCTATTTTATCATTATTCTTATCATTACTATTTGTTATAGTTTCTGGTCGTTTAACTGGTACTATAGGAACTTCAAACCTTCCTGTATCCGGTATGACTATAGCTTCTATAGTTGTTGTAACATTATTATTTGTTGCAATGGGATGGAAAAATCCTGGAAACAACAAATCATTACTTTTATTTGGTACATTTATAGTTACCGCTATATCTGTGGCTGGAGGTTACGCTCAATCACAAAAGGTTACTTTCATTGTAGGTGGTAACAAAAATGAAATGGATAAGTACTTTGCTATATCTGGTATAGTTGGTGTTATAGTAGTTATTGGTACTATATTATTACTTTCAAGCCAACTTGCAATAACTGGTGATAAGGTTCCATTTGCACTACCTCAAGCTAACTTAATGTCAACATTAACTGCTGGTATAATGTCAGGTAAATTACCTTGGGTTATGATCATCGTTGGTGCTGCTATGGGAGTTGTTTTATTCTTATTAAAACTTCCTGTAATGACAGTGGCTATAGGATTCTATTTACCAATAGCTACAACTTCTATAATATTAATAGGTGCATTAGTTCGTTTATTTATAGAAAAAACTTCTAAATCTGAAAAAGAAAAAGAAGCTAAAGTTTCTAACGGTATAAGTTTATCTTCTGGACTTGTTGCAGGTGGGTCTATAATAGGACTTATAGGTATAATACTTCGATTAAAGTTTTTTAAGGATAATGCACCAAGTGGATTTACTGCTTCTAATGGAATGGCAATTATAATATTAGTAGTTCTAATAATAGCTACTATAATGCCTATAGTAAAAAGTAAGGTAAAAAATGCTGACTAATAACGAAGAGGTTTTAAATATAATATATAAACTCCCTGACAATTTAGAATATGAAGTAGATAAAGACAATATTGTGACTATACTTGAAAAACAAGATCATAAGTTCCAAAAGTTCTTTAGAAAACTTAAATTCAGAATTCCAGAGTATAAAAAGATTTCTTTAGACGAATACGGAAGTTGTGTATTTTTACAGATAGATGGCAAGAAAACTGTAAAAGATATTGGAGAAAGTCTAGAATCAAAGTATGGTGATAAAGTTCAACCACTTTATGAAAGATTATTGTTGTTCTTAAACCATATCGACGTTAATTGTCACTATATAAAAAAAATAAATTTCTAATACAAAGAGACTGCTGCACTAAGAAATTAGTGTAGCAGTCTTTTTTTTGCAAAAATACGATTCCGGGGCCCAAAAGGTCCAGAAAATGGTGTAAAATATATTAATTTAATTTCAACCTCTCCGTAGTTTTTCCTCTTATGTTATAGTACAATTACAGTATCTTGAATAAATCATCAAAACAGTTAAGCTTGAAAAATTAGTGATATTTAAATTTTACAACTTTAGGAAATATAATTGTTATCCACCACGCAATCTTAAAAGGGGGTTATTTTGTTTTGGGATACGACATTATAGACATTATAGATAAAGCTATAGCCATTGCATATAAACGAGAAATTCTTTACACAGAAATTAGTAAGCAACCCAATCTCCCTCCTGCTGTAAAGGTATTATCTAAGGTTTTAGCTTACAACGTAGATAAAATTGTTGTTTACTACCAAAAACTAAAAAAAGAAATCACTGATGATGAAACTGAAAAAATTGACTTTGCAATATATGATAAAATTTCATTTTTAATAAGTCAATTTAATTTAAGAGTATATTCTACTGACGCTACAACGCCTAAAGAATTCCTGAGTTTTTCTATTAATTCTGAAAAAGAAATATTAGCCTTATTTCTTGACATACAAGGAAGATTGATTACAAATAGCAATGGTACAACCTCCAAAGCATATATATCATTGTCTAGTATTATTAAAGCTAAAACTAATCTTATTCACGACTTAGAAAGTCATAATTAATCTTTGACTATAATATAAAAGACTAATTGCAGATTTTGCAATTAGTCTTTTATTACTTTCTAATAGGAAAGTAATGCTCTGGCGTTGCATCATTAATAATTTTAAATTCATATCCATTATCCTTATAGAACTTTATTACTCTAGGTAGTACTTTACAAGTATTTTTATGCATATAGTCACAATGCATAAGCAATATTATAGGATGCTCTGTGATTGTAGTTTTCGTAGCTTCTCTATACAACTGCTCTGTAGGAGTTCTAAAATTTACTCCATCAGACATAATAGCATTCCAATCGTATATTTTAAAATTACAACTATGAAGTTGTTCTAAAAAAGGCCCATTTAAATGTTTTCTACTGCCAAAAGGGAATCTTATTATTGTTGGTTTAATTCCCGTTAGGGAATTAATTTCATCCTGAGTTTGTAGCATCTCATCTATAAATGCTTTTCTACTAGAATATATTTTCTTATATGTATGAGTATAAGTATGTAGCCCCATACTATGGCCTTCATCATATATTCTTTTTACCACCGATTCTTGACCTTTAATTTGATTTCCTATAAGAAAAAAAGTAGCTTTTACATGATTTTCGTCAAGTATATCTAACACTTTATCTGTCAGGACACTAGGTCCATCATCAAAGGTTAAATATATTACTTTTTCCTCGTCTTTACTTAAATTAGAGTATGCTAATGTTTTTTGATTACCTAATAAACAACAATTAACAATTATATAAAATAACCCAATTAATAAAACTATAAACCTAGTTGAACCTTTCTTTTTCATGTTTTCTCCTTCTTAAATTTAATTAAATCATCTTCTGCGAAGCTGCAATATTAACGACTTCAGAAGGAGATTTAGATCCCCACTGAAGTTTTCTCTTTGTTATAAATACAGGACTCCCACTTATAGAAGTAGGAGACTTCCTTCTGAAATGTCGTTAAAAATATATTGTTACGTTTAAGTACATAACCTTATAATTTATTATTATCAAAAGTAGCCTATATAACAAGTGGAAATTAATGCAATGCACCTGAAAAATCATGGATTAGTATTAAGAAAATCAAAGAAAATTTTAGAGAACCTTTTATGTAAGAAATTAAATTACCTAAATCCCTATTGATTTTTTGATAATTTATTAAATTTATATTTAAAAAATATAAACATAAGTAATGCATCTATTGCCCATTGTAGCGTTGTAATCCACCATACTGCTGTAACTGGATACTTTAAAAGATGTATAAAATAGTATGTTAATGGTAATCTTATAACCCAACTTGTAAAACAAGAAATTAAAAAGGGACTCTTAACGTCTCCTAAGCCTTTTAATGCACCTGCAAAGACTAGGGATATCCCTATAAACGGTTGCTCCGCTGCTCCTATAGCAAGACACCTCCCAGCTAAATAAGCAACTTTTTTTTCTTTTTCACTAACAAAAAAATTCACCAAAATATTTGGCATAAACAAAAATATCATTGCGAATATACTCATCATAAATAAAGCATAAAAAGCACAATTAAAAGTAGCCGACTTTGCTTTTTTATAATCCCTTTTCCCTATATTATGTCCTACTAAAGTAATAACCGCCATACCAAATCCAATACCAGGCATAACTGAAATTCCCTCTATCATATTAGCTATTTCATCAGCTGCAAAGGAAATACTGCCAGATTTAATTATAATAGCAACACATATCAATTTGCTAATGCTAAAGGTTGCTTCTTCCAATGAACAAGGAATAGCTAATCTTAATATTTTTTTAATATCACTATTCGAAATCTTGAAATTAAAAATAGTTTTGAAATTGATTTTTGCCTTAATAATAGTATTGTAAAAAGAAAAAACAAAACCACATGAATAAGCAATTGTAGAAGCTATAGCAGCTCCTTCTATACCCCTCACCTTAAACATAACACCAAAAATAAACAAATAATTGAAAAATATTTTAAATGAAAATACAATTAAAGAACATATGAATGGTATAAAAGTGTTTCCGTATCCTATTAGAACAGAATTTAAAAGCCGCATATTCATACAAAAGAATAAGGCTATAGAATTAATTCTTATAAATGAATATCCTATTTGTAAAATTTCATTCCTAGCTCCAAGTATATAAAGGAGTTCTTTTCCAAAATAAAAAAATAAAACTGTAATAATTAAACAAATACTAGCACCTAAAATAAATCCTATTACCGCAAATTTTTCAGCAATTTTATACTGCTTTGCACCTACTAGTCTAGACACTAATGAAACAATACTTATACAAACTCCCCCAAAAATAAATATACCTATAAATGCATTTGTTAAACTATTACTTATCCCCACTGCACTTACTGCTATATTCCCGCCATATTTCCCGATCATCATTAAATCGAAAATAGACATTAAAGTATATATTGTTATCTCCGCAACTACAGGCAAGGAGGTATTGAGAACTTCATTAGTTGTATATTTATTCGCCATACATAAGCTACCTCACAAAATTAATTACCATTATTAAGTATATTAATAAAATTGATTTTGATGAACAATTTTCCAACATTTGAAATTAATTTATAATTTATTTTTGCAATAAATCTTATTAATGTGGAATACTAACTTAGTGCTTATTTTTTGTTTCAATTAATTCGGAGGTGTATAAATTCATGAAAAAACACATTTGCAAAGCTGGCATTTTTACTGTTATTTTGTCTTTTGTTTTACTATTGAATTTGTTTTTTTATAAATTCAATGATTTTTACACAAATAAAAATATAACTATTCCTACAATGGCTTTATTGCCTCCTGATAAAACTGAAATTACACAGGTGATAAGAAATATTTATAATGATCGTTGTTCCATGTTTATTACTAAAGATCTTACTAATCTGCCTAGTTATTATGATTCTTCTCAAAAACTTGGAAAGTGGAGCTTAGGGCATGAAGTTAAAAGATTAAATTATTTTAATGATTGGTCAAGTCAAAGAGGCATGAATTTTACAAAAGTTGAATCTACTCCTAACGTTAGAAAAGTAACTACAACCAAAAGAGGCCTCAGCTTATTGGTGGACGAATATTATAAATTCGAGTATAGTTACAAAAATGATATAACCCCTACTACAAATGTTTTTGGTGTAGGATTAACACACTCCATGGAGCTAATTAAAAAAGACGAAAAATGGATAATTTATTCCGATTGGTATTTAGATTGTTTTGAAGATGCTTTGAAATCCTATGTGGGAGAGTTAAAAAACTTTAAACTTGCTGCTGACAAAAAAGCTATTTATAACCTAGGTAATTGTCCTAAAATATCATCTGAGGTAAATGTTGTTCCAAAAGGTGGATATGACAAAATAAGTGCGGTTAAATATGCGGATAAATACTGTGGAATACCCTGGGCAAGTGGAAATTCAACAAAATATAATAAAAAATACACAAACTATACCGGCAATGGGGGCAATTGCACTAATTATGTTTCTCAATCAATTGGAGATAGTGAAGGTGGCGGACTACGATTTGATAGTATTTGGCAATGTACTTATAAAAAATATGGTGGAGCTGACGGAAGCTCAGCATGGGTTAATGCTGATGCCTTTAAAAATTATTTACTTTATAGTGGCAGAGGGAAGCTACTGGGTAAAGGGACATTTAACCAGTTAATTTCTCCCCTTCCTGGCTATCCCTGTGGAGCAATGCAAAAACTAGATATAGGAGATCTTATTTGTTATGCCAAAGGTAGTGATATAGATCATTTTGCTATAGTTACAGGTTTTGACTCTCATGGATACCCTCTTGTTAACACACACACCATTGATAGATATCATGTGCCTTGGGATTTAGGATGGGGAGATAAAAATATTAATTTTTACTTAATACATTTAAAATAAGGGTGCCAAATTTGGCACCCTTATTCTTAGCCGTGTTATACACGAGTATATTCGCATCTGTTATAGAATATTTAATTCTTATACATCAATTCCATTCATTTAATAATTATTATCATATATCAATGCATATTATTTACAATTAATTCCCATTAATATCTATTTTTAATTATCAATTGATAATATTATTCATATAATTATTTTTAAAAATTGCTTAACATTTCTATGTTTGTAGCATATAATAATTAATGTACTAATTATTAATTGATAACGAGGTGTAATAAATGGAAAATAATTTATTAAATGGTCTGAACAATGAACAAGTAGAATCCCTTAGAGCGGAATATGGTTTTAATGAGCTTATAAAAACTAAAAAGTCTAACCCTATACTAAAGTTTTTAAGTGTATTCAAAGAGCCTATGTTTTTATTACTCGCGGGAGCCGCTACCTTATATTTTGTATTAGGTGAACCTGGCGAAGGTAGTATAATGCTTATATTTGTTATTTTTGTTGCCACCATAACTTTCGTTCAGGAGTGGAAAACCGAAAAAACTATAGATTCGCTAAAAGATTTGACTGCGCCTCATGTTACGGCAATGAGAAATGGTAAAAAACAGATAATCAAAAGCTCTGAACTCGTGCCTTCTGATATAATTTTTTTATCCGAGGGAAACCGTATTCCTGCAGATTGTGAAGTTATAGAGGAATCAAATTTCTCCGTGGATGAATCTTCCCTTACTGGAGAGAGTGAACCTGTATACAAGGTAGTAGTTGGAACTATAGATTCCTCAAAAGACTATTTTAAACAGGATTATTTATATGCTGGTACACTGTCTAATTTCGGAAAATGTACTGCTAGAGTAAAAACAATAGGCTTTGAAACTGAGTATGGGAAAATAGGGAAAGCAATAAGTGAAACAAAACAGGAACTTTCCCCACTTCAGAAAAAAGTAAATTATTTAGTAAAAACCCTAGCTATTGCCGGTTTTATTCTATGCATTTTGGTAATAGGTTTTTCCTATATGCACACCGGTGAGTTTGTTAAGAGCATCCTTGCAGGTATAACCTTGGCTATGGCCATTATACCAGAGGAATTTCCAGTAGTGCTTACAATATTCTTATCCCTAGGCGCTTTTAGACTAGCTAAAAAGAATACCTTAATTCGTAGCATACCTGCAGTGGAAACTTTAGGTTCTACCACAGTGCTTTGCGTAGATAAAACAGGAACAATAACGCAAAATGTAATGTGCGCAAAAACTATATATAGCAATGGATTTATAGACCCTAATAAAATGCAGGATAAAGATTTAGCTAAACTTCTAGTTTTAGCTTGTGAAAAAGATCCCTATGACCCTATGGAGAAAGCTATAGTAGCTGCTGGCAAAAATAAAGTAGACATAACTAAGCTTTACAAGCTTGAGCTATCTAAAAAATTTGCTTTTGATTCTAAAACTAAAAGAATGGCAAATATCTACAAAGAAAATGATAGCTATTATGTAGCAGCTAAAGGTTCCCCAGAAACTATACTACCCTTATGTAATTTAACCCAAAATGAAGAAACACAAATTTTAGATATTATAGATGGTATGGCTAACAAAGGATTAAGAGTTCTTGCTTTAGCTGACCTAGTAACTTCTACCCTTAATGATAGTTTAGAACAGTATAGTTTATGTTTTAAGGGATTAATCGGACTTCAGGATCCACCTAAAAAAGGGGTAGAGGATGCTATAAATGTATGTAAAAAAGCTGGCGTAAGAGTAATGATGATAACAGGAGATTATTGTAAAACAGCTATGGCTATAGGCAATGAAATAGGTCTTAAATCTAATAATTGTGCAATTACTGGAGATGAAATTGATGCTATGACAGGAGATGAACTTAGCGACGCAGTGAAGCATTGTGATATTTTTTCAAGAGTAATTCCAGAACATAAAATGAAGATAGTTAAGGCACTTAAAAAAAACGGTGAAATCGTTGCAATGACTGGCGATGGGGTAAATGACGCCCCCGCACTAAAAAATGCTAATATAGGAATTGCAATGGGAAAAAGAGGAACAGAGGTTGCGAAAGAAGCTGCGGATATGATTCTAATGGACGATAATTTCACAACTATAGTTCACTCCATAGAAGATGGAAGAAGGGTTTTTGATAACATTCGTAAAGCTATGGTATATATAATGATAATTCATATTCCTATTATGACCTTAGCATTATTTTCACCTATTTTTAATTTACCGCAAATATTACTACCCGTTCATATTGTGCTTTTAGAGCTAATTTTAGATCCAACTTGCTCTATAGTTTTCGAAGGTGAACCAGCAGAAGATTATATAATGGAGCAGCCACCACGCTCGCCAGAAGAGCCACTACTTACAAAAGGCTTAACAAAAAAAGTCCTACTCCAGGGTACAACAATGTTTTTAGCATCATTTTTGCCTTTTCACTATATGGTAGATTCAGGTTTAAGCGCTGACTTTGCAAGAACTTTTTCACTAATGGTCTTGATAGTTGGAAATGTAATTCTAGTCTTAGTTAATAGATCTAACACTAAATATCTAATTAGCATTTTTAAGGAAAAAGGTAGTAAAGCTAGATTTTATATTAATAGTTTAGCCTTAGTAATGTTATTTTCCATAGTGTATATTCCAGCCGCTCACCCTATTTTTAAAACTGTGACTCTGAATTTTAAAACCGCTATACTAGCCTGCATACTCGGTGCCACGTCTACTGGTTGGTGGGAAATTGTTAAGTTTTTTAATAATTCAAAGCACAACAAAGTAAAAGAAAGTCCTGTAATTAAAAATTTAAATGATTTGTCTTAAATACTAAAAACCCAAAGCACTTAAGTACTTAAGTGCTTTGGGTTTTCTTTTAAGCTTCTATTTTTTCTCAAAATGCCCTGACTTAAGTAGTTTTTCAAATTCCCCAGGTAAAACTGGTGGACTATAATAATATCCTTGAATTTGATCGCATTTGTTTTTTCTTAAAAAATCAATTTGTTCCTCCGTTTCGGCACCCTCAGCTATAACTGTAATCTCTAAATTCTTTGATAAATTTATAATTGTTTTCGCTATGGTACCATCATCATTTTCCGGATAATCTTTAACAAACTCTCTATCTATCTTTATCTTATGGAATTTAAATTTCCTTAAATAACTTAGTGAAGAATAGCCTGTACCAAAATCATCCATTGCTAGTCTTACTCCAATATTGTTAATGTTTTCTAGTTGAGTCATCAAATTAGGATCATCATCAAGGAGTAACCCCTCTGTAACCTCTATTTCCAACGATTCACCACTTAAATCATACTTCTTTAATTTTTCCTTTATGATTTTAAAAACATCCACTTTTTTGAATTGCACAGGAGAAATATTTACTGACATTAGAATAGGTTTCAATTTTTGATCTCTCCACCTTTTGGTCTGCCTTAAAGCCTCATCTAATACCCATTCACCAAATGGCAAAATAAGTCCTGTTTTTTCTGCAAGAGGAATAAATCTAACCGGTGATATATTTCCAAGTTCTGGACTCTTCCATCTTATTAAAGCCTCTGTTCCCACTATTTGTCCAGATTCTAAATCAACTTGAGGTTGATAAGTTAAATATAGTTCACCTCTTTCTAATGCTCCTCTTAGTAGTTGCTTAATCTTAATACTTTCCAGATATTCCTCCTTAAGCTCATGTTTATAAAACTTCACGTTACTTTCAGCTTCCTCCGCAGCATACATCTTTGCTATATTAGCATTTTCAATTAGAAGTTCTACGGTATCTGAATCCTGTTCATAGCTTGTAATTCCCATGGCTAACTGAACGATTATTTCTTCATCCTCTATCAAAAAAGGATTTTTAAATTCATTTAAAACATTCGTAGCAAACTCCAATATAATATTGTCATTTTTAATACATTCTAAAAGAATCATAAATTCATTTTTACCTGAAGAACCTATAATAAAATTATCCTCCATATGATTTTTTATTCTTTTTAGTGTAGTTACTATTAATGAATCAGCTTTTTTTAAGCCTAATCCATTCTTTACAATATCATAGTTTGTAACTGTTAATGATACCAAATAATATTTACAATCTTCCATATTAGAATTTTCACTAATTTTTTTATGCATTAACTCTTTCATTAAAGATAAATTAGGCAATGAAGTAAGTCCATCATAATTTTTTAGAATATTAATTTTTTCTTCTTTTTCTTTTAGTAAAGTTAAGTCTTCAAAAATCCCTACATATTGTGTATCTTTATCATTATCCCCTTTTATTGCAAGTATGTTTAACAATTTAGGATAAAATTCTCCATTTTTCTTTCTGTCCCAAATTTCACCTTGCCAATTTCCATAAGTTATTATGGATTGCCACATATTTTTATAAAATTCTTTATTATGTTTTCCTGATTTAAAGTAGGAAGTTTTTATACCCAAAACTTTATCTTCACTGTACCCTGTAATATGTAAAAAAGCTTTATTTACATATGTAATGCGAGTTTCAGCATCTGTAATTAATATAGCTTCTTTTGAATTATCAAAAATATTGCCTGCTGCCTTTAATCTTTCTAAAGCTTCTTGCCGTTTAAAGATTATGTGCGTAATTACAGCAGAAGATACTAAAATGATTATGAAAAATATATATCCTATGTCCAGAAACCCATTATCAACTAATTTTTTTATAAAACTAAATTCATCTTTAGGATAGCTAATGATAGTTTTCCAATAGGTGTATCCTGTGCTATGCGTAAAGTTAACGTCCCTTTTTTCTCTAATATAAGAAAGTGGATAAATTGTATCATAATAATATATATTTTTCTTGTTTTCTAAATATCCGCTTTCATTATGGCTTATAATATCCCACATGTCTTTGTTTTCACTTTTAAATGAAATATGTTTTTCATCCCTGTTTCTTAGAAAGTATCCTTCAGAATTTAATAATTCAACATTAAATTCTCTATTTTGTTTTACATTTTCATTAATCTCATCTAATACATTTTTACCTGAATAGTTGAAAATCAATACACCAAACTTTTCACCATTGACTTTAAATATTGGTACCCCAAAATGTATAGTAGGCTTATTTGTCTCTTCATTTCTAAGGTTTAAATCAAATTGTGAAATATATATTTCTTTAGGTTTTAAGTTCATTGTAGCCTTAAAATAATCTCTTTGTTTTTTGTTTTGAAGCTGTTTTGGGGAAGCTATGTATATATTTCCACCATTGTAATTTACGCTAGCTATCTCCGTTCCTTCTACATTTATAAGTCTTAACTGATCATAGATTGTTTTAGTTTTACTAAATCTCATAAACATTTTATTTAACTCAGAAATAGTCTGCGTTGTAGAGTTATTAACATAATCATTAAGTATAGCTGCATCCTTTATAACCTTCAAATCTGCAGTTACGGAGTTAAAAGTAGTCTGGATATTTAATTTATTGATTTTACCTACAGTCTTTTCTCTCTCCATAAATATTTGCTTGTCCTTTTGTATTTGCAGATTATTAACAGCAGCTAATGCTGATAGTAAAATTATAAGTAGGGGTAAAAATATAGCTGCAAAATACTTTAATATTTTTATTTTTTTGTACCAAAGTTTACTTTTGTTTTTAATCACTTAATCCACTCCTTATTAATTATTATACTCTATTCCAAAGCCCACGGAACCGTATAATTATAATTTTAGAGCAAAAAAAAATAAACCCTACAGGTTTAATCCTATAGAGTTATAATAATCTTTTTTCTATCTTCTGAATCCTCTGTCATTTTGTTGTTTTCTTGCTCTTCTGCAATCAACACATCTTTGAGGTTCATTATCGAATCCTTTTTCTTTGTAGAATTCTTGCTCGCCTTCAGTGAATACGAAGTCTTTAGAACAGTCTTTACAAACTAAAGTTTTATCTGCCATTTTAAACATTCCTCCTTTTTCCAAATATTAAGATCTAACAACCGATTAACAATTATATTCTAAAAAGAGGATATGTTGTTATCTAGTTTAATCTCAGCACTAAATGCTACTAAACAGTTAGTATGAGCTTATATTACCATATATAAATGTAAAATGCAATACATTTATTATTGTCTTTTAACAATATTTCTCAAATATTTTTTAATTTTTATTAAAATACACCATAAATTTAAATATTAATTTACCTACTATTTTACATTTATACCTTTACAATCTAGTATTTATCCTTTATAGTTTATATCATAACTGTATCTCGTTTGATAGTACAGTTAATACACCAGCATTATACATTTCAAAATTAAGAGTTATGTAAATAATAAAAAAGGAGGAATGAGATGTTTGAATTAGATTTAAGAAGCAGGTTACCCCTTTACGAACAACTGGTAGAAAAGTTTAAAGAACTTATAATTAGTGAAATATTGAAACCTAATGAACAACTACCTTCTGTGCGCATTCTTTCAATAGAGCTTACTATGAACCCAAATACTATTCAGAAATCATATAAGGAACTAGAAATACAAGGATATATCTACTCCATAAAGGGAAAGGGCAGTTTTGTTACTCCCTCAGCACAAGTAGTGGATTCTGAAAAACTAAAAAAAATAAAAAGTGAATTAAGGAAAATACTATCTGAAGCAATGTATCTAGGCATGACAAAAGAAGATATTCTAAAAATAATTTCACAGGTTGAAAGTAGTAAAGAGGAGGAATAAATATGATTTCAATAAAAAATGTTTCTAAATCCTTTGGTGATTTAGACGCATTACAAAAGGTGAATTTAAATGTTAATAAAGGCTCTATTTACGGCCTTGTAGGTTCAAATGGTGCCGGTAAAACCACGCTTTTAAAGCTTTTAGCAGGTATTTATAAGCAAGACAGGGGAGAAGTTCAAATAGCTGGTGAAAATGTATTTGAAAATGTAAAAATCAAATCAGGAACTGTATTTATACCGGATTCTCTTTATTTTTTCCCCCAATATACAATAACTAATATGGCTAACTATTATAAAACTATTTATCCATCTTGGAGCAATGAAAGATATGAAAAGCTAATAAAAATATTTAATATAGATGTAAATAAAAGTATAAATAGTTTATCTAAAGGTATGCAAAGACAGGTTGCCTTCTGGCTTTCACTATCAACTATGCCTAAGGTTATGCTTTTAGATGAACCTCTTGACGGCTTAGATCCAGTTATGAGACAAAAGGTTAAAAACTTAATAATGCAAGATGTGGCAGATAAAGAAATGACTATTCTCATCTCTTCCCACAATTTAAGGGAACTAGAAGATATATGTGACCACATAGGAATTCTTCATAAAGGAAACCTTATATTAGAAAAAGATTTAGATGAGTTAAAGGCTGATGTACATAAAATACAAATTGCCTTTAAGGATAAAGTACCAGAAGAACTTTTAAACAATGCTCATATACTTCACAAAGAGGAAAGAGGAAGCGTACTTCTTCTAATCGTTCGTGGAAATAAATCTGATGTTATTGAGCACTTTAATAAGTTTAATCCTGTGATTATTGATGTTATTCCTCTTACCTTGGAAGAAATATTTATATATGAAATGGGGGAAGTTGGCTATGAAATTGAAAATATCATACTTTAATAAAGGTGTGTTAATAAATGATATAAAACGCTTTGCCTGGATAGGCATATGTTACTTAATATTTTTATTATTTGAAGTACCTTTTAAAATAATAACTATCGATGCTAATAATACTGGTAATCCAGGGTATTTAACATCAATGCAAAATATATTTACTAATGAGGTGTTAATGGTCTCCATAGCAGTGATTCCAGTTTTAACTGCTATATTATTATTTAGATATATACAAAGCAAAAAATCTGTAGATATGATCCACTGTCTTCCTATAAAGAGGGTGAAATTATATGATAATCATATATTTATAGGAATACTACTTCTTATAGTACCAGTAATAATCACTGCACTTTCTGCACTACTACTTAAAGGAGCCTTGGGTTTAAACACTGCCAGTATTCACTTTACAGTTAAAAATGTTATATCCTGGGCTGGAATAACAATTTTATTTAACACATTTATTTTCCTTTTAAGTGTTTTTGTTGGTATGTTCACAGGACTATCAGCTGCACAAGGTATACTTACCTATATATTTTTATTTTTACCTATGGGATTAACTACCTTAATTAATTATAATCTTAACTTCTTTATTTATGGTGTTGCCAGTGACTATTACATCAACAGTGAGATAGCATTTTATTCTCCAATGACAAGATATCTAGCTCATGAACCAATTATTTTTACGGATATGTTGGTATATATAATTTTATGTGTTATTTTTTACCTTGCAGCTAGAGCTGCATACCACAAAAGAAGTTTAGAAGCCGCATCTAATGCTGTTGCTTTTAAGCATCTACAGCCTATATTTAAATATGGTATAACCTTCTGCTGTATGCTAGTAGGTGGAATATATTTTAGAAGCGTCCAATACAGTATTTATTGGGTAGTATTCGGATATGTTATGGCCTCTCTATTTGGATATGTTATTGCAGAAATTATAATAACTAAATCACTAAAAATCTTTAGAAATATGAAAGGTTATCTCATGTATGCAATGATTATTGTTTTAGTAATAGTTGTTGCTAATTTCGATATTATTGGATATGAAAAACGAATACCTGCTCTAGAAAATATAGAGAGTATCTATATGGATAATAACTTCTATTTTTTAACTCAAAAAGAGGACATCCAAATACCCCTTTACTCCGAAACAGGAAATTTCAATAACATTGAAAAATTGCATAAGAAGCTTATAGCTGATAAAAAAACTTTAAAGTACTATTCAAATTCTAATGAACAAGTTTGTCTTTTATATAACTTGAAAAGTGGAAAACAAATAAAAAGACAATATAAGATTCCGCAACAAATGTATGGCGAATATTTAAAACCTATATATGAATCAAAAGAATATAAAAACAACCATAACAGTATTTTAAATACTGATTATAGATCCATTGATAAAATTTTAATTAATCCAGACCACACAAATAAAAATGTAACCATAACAAATCCAATACAAATTAAAGAGGCTATAAATATTTTAAAAAATGAAGCCTCTAATGAAACTTATGAAGATATAGTAGATTCAAGAGCTGAATGGGAGAATATTAATATATTACTATCAAATGATAAAAGAATATATTTATCTTGGAAAAAATCCTATAAACAATTTGAAAACTGGTTAAAACAAAATGGCTACTATGCTAAGGCTCGAATTATGCCTGAAGATATAGACTATGCTATTATAGAAAAAAGGAATGTTAATAATGCAAATGCTGGTATTGATATTTCCATGAAGAATGGCAATGTAAAAAGACTTAAAATAACTGATAAGAATAAGCTTGAAATCTGTTTAACGAACTACTCAAATAATCGTGAAGGGCAATATGCTCTAGGTTTATATATGAAAAATGGTGATAGTATTACTTATTTAAATATTGAAGATAAATATGTACCTGATTTTGCTTTGGAGTATTTCAAGTAAAACAAAATTAAAAAACAAGGGGACGGTTAACAACTAATTGCACTTTAAGGCAATTAGTTGTTAACCGTCCCTGTCTTATTATTATATTATAAGTTTTGGATTCCTTTTACTCACTTTTCAAAGTGGTGAAGATTCTTCAACACAGTCTACCCCTAAAAACCTACGCGAATAATGTATTTACAAATTGGATAAAATATCTCAACGTGGTTAATTATTATAATATAAAGGAAGCTTAATTTATGAATACAAATGACCTTTCAAATATAAAACTAGTAACCTCATTAGATGAAAATATTAATATAATAAAAAATATTTTTACTAATGATACAACAGTTATATATAGAGCGCTATCAGTTGGTAGACCTAATATAACTAAGTGTATGCTGATTTACATTGACGGAATGGCAAATACCCAATTGATTAATGAAAACATTATAAAACCAATTTTATTAAGTCATATAGCCGACATTAATCATAGTGAAATTATGGATGTTTTAATGCAAGAAGTACTTTTAACCGGAAACAATAAAAAATCCGACGTTGTTGATGATATTATAAGTGGGATTATATATGGAAAAACTATGCTTTTCATAGATGGTTTTGCTAATGCAATTATTATAGATACTATCGGTTGGGAAACACGGGATATTTCAGAACCTCAAGCAGAAACTATAGTTAGGGGTCCTCGCGAGGGCTTTACCGAATCAATGAACCTGAACCTTACACTTATTAGGCGCCGTGTTATCAATCCTCACTTGAAATTCATATTTATGAAAATGGGGAAACAAACTAAAACTCAAATTTGTGTGTGTTATATTGAGGGCATAGCAGAGGAACCTATACTTAAGGAATTAATGAAAAGACTAAATGATATTGATATTGATGGTATTTTAGATTCTGGTTACGTTGAAGAACTTATTAAAGATGCCCCTTATTCTCCTTTTAGAACCATAATTAATACAGAGAGACCTGATGTTGTTGTAGCAAAGCTTCTCGAAGGAAGGTTTGCAGTAATCTGTGATGGAAGTCCTATTGTTTTAACTCTTCCGACTATATTTGTTGAGGTTTTTCAAAGTAATGAAGACTATTATGACAATTTTTTATATTCATCTTTTGTAAGGTTGCTTAGATGGTTATGTTTTTTTATTAGTACTAGTACTTCGGCCATATATGTGGCACTTGTTACCTTCCATCAAGAACTTATTCCAACTCCCTTTCTTCTAAGTATATATTCTGCGAGAAAAGGAACACCTTTTCCTTCAATTGTAGAAGCCATGGCTATGATGATTATATTTGAGATACTTAAGGAAGCTGGTCTTAGAATGCCTAAGCAAGTTGGTGGCGCAATTAGTATAGTTGGTGCCTTAGTGCTTGGTGATGCTGCAGTTAGTGCAAGACTAGTCAGCGCCCCCATAGTAATAATTACTGCAATAACAGGAATTGCAAGTATTATGCTTCCTCAAGTTTTAGGACTAGTAGAGATACGAATAATTTTTTTGTTGTTATCTTCCTTTCTAGGTTTGTATGGTTATATTTTCGGCGTAATGGGTTTAGTGCTTCATATGATGTCTATACGATCCTTTGGTATACCCTATATGCTTAACGTCCCTTCTTTTTCCACCCAGGATATAAAAGATACAGCAATTAGGGCTCCCTGGTGGGCTATGTATTTAAGACCAAAGATGTTTTCAAAAAATAAAAAGCGCATAAAAAAAGGGCGAAAGAAGGTTTAAAATGAAAAAAAAAAATTAGTAATGGTAGTTTTTTTAATAGCTATATGCCCTATCATATTATGCGGGTGCTGGAATTATGTAGAAATAAATAAATTAGCAATAGTAGCTGGTATGGCAATAGATAAAGATGTAATAACAAATAAATATATTGTTACAACGGAAATTATAACCACACAAATGCAAGGTGTATCCTCAATCATTAGTTCTGAGCTTTACAAATCCGAAGGTGACAGTATATTTAACGCGGTGAGAGATACCATAGAAAAAACCGGTTTAAAACTTTTTTGGAGTGACGCAAAAGTAGTAATAATAAGTGATTCTTTAGCAAAGGAAGGTGTAATTCCTGTAATTGATTGGGTTGATAGATCCTCCGACGTTAGATCAGATATGTGGATGCTAATAGCAAAGGGGAATAGCGCTGCCGAAATTTTAGAAGGTAAGGTTAAGCTTAACGAAGTAACTTCCTTTCACCTTGACGAGACCATGAAGTCAGGAAAAACACTTTCTAAATTTACTGATTCAAGGTTATGGTCATTTATAGATGGGATATCTCAAAAAGGAAGGTCTGAAACAGTAGCTATAGTTAAAAATGAACTAAATAACGGAACTATATCCCCTCATATAGAAGGCTCTGCTATTTTTAAATCAGATAAACTTATAGGATATCTAAATGGGAACGAAACCCTATACATGCTTATGATTAAAAACAAATTAAAAGAAGGACTAATTGTTATAAAAAACGTTTCAGGTTCTGACACTATTGTAACCTTAGGAATACATGAAAATAAGACTAAATTAACTCCCCTTTACAACAATGGAATAGTATCACTTATAATAGATATATACCCTGTTGTAACTATAGATGAAATTGGAGGAAGTAAGAATCTTATGGAAAAGGAATCCTTAAAAATACTTCAGGGCGAAGCAGAAAATAAAATCAAGGCCCAGATGCAGTCTTTAATTAATAAATTACAGAAAGATTATGAAAGCGATATTTTAGGTTTTGGAGAGATTTTCGATAAAGAAAAACCAAAAGTAAGTGAAATTTTCAAAAAAAACGGAAAAGATATTTTTTCTAACATAAAAACTGAAGTTAACGTACACCTTCAAATAAATGGTAGTGGTTCGACAAACTCTCCTATTATAATAGAAAAATAACCTAATCAATTCTGGTAAAACAATAAGCTTGTTATTTACTATATATTATAACAGTAAGTAGTGTAGGAGGTATAAATGAAAAATGAAGTTATTTCTGAAAGGCAAGCTGTAATACTTATAATACTTTTCATAATTGGAAGTAGTTTTTTAGCTGGATCTGGAGGCCAGGCAAAACAAGATGCCTGGATTGCAATAATTATTGCTATGACCTGGTCTATTATATTGTTACTTATCTTTTCTAGAATTTTATCCTTATTCCCTGGAAAAGATTTATTTGATATACTTCAAATCCTTATGGGGAAGTTCCTTGGGAAATTAATAAGTATACTAATGATATGGTTTGCATTTCATGATGGAACCTTAATTCTTAGAACCCTATCAGACTTTACTAGTGCTTTAGTATTCGATGAAACACCGATAGTAGTACCTATGATTTTTTTTACTATACTACTTATATGGTGTACAAAAGAAGGCATTGAGGTCTTAGGAAGATGGTCTGAATTCTTCATTTGGGTTGTAATTATAATATTTTTAACTATCTCTATATTAGCAATTCCACAAATGAATGTAAGCAGATTAAAACCAATACTAAACAATGGTGTCACACCAATTTTAAAAGGTGCTTTCTCAAGTTTTTCTTATCCCTTAGGTGAAACCGTAATCTTTACAATGGTATTTTCAAATATATCCAAAGTTAAAAATTACAAAAAAACATTTATGGTAGGCTTATTCATAGGTGGAGGGCTTATAGTTTTATCAACATTAAGAAACACTTTAATATTGGGTAGTAATACCATATCTAGAGTATATTTCCCATCCCCCATGGCAATAAGCCTTATTCACCTGGGTGAATTGCTTGAAAGACTTGAAATGTTAGTAGTTATAATTTTTTTAGTATGTATCTTCATTAAAGTGTGTATATGTATTTTTGCAGTTTGCAATGGAATCTCAAAGGTCTTTGGCTTTGATGATTACAAATTTATTACAACACCTGTAACTCTTTTAATGTTAAGCTTCTCTTTTTTCGTTTATAAAAGTATCATGGAAATGTCATTCTGGACTTCTAATATATGGCCATATTATTCCTTTGTTTTTGAAGTTATAATACCATTAATTATTTTTGTTGTGGCTGAGATTAGAAGTAGAATTTTAGTAGCCACAAGCGTAACTACTGGAAATAAATAGTAGTGATAGCAAACATGCACCTATGCCCCAGGAAAATAATAAAAGGAGAATCTAGAGATGTTTTTACTTGTAATAATTTCATATATCATAGTTATCTTTTTCGAAACTATCCCACTTTTAAAAGAAAAAAATAGCAGTAAAATATTTTTTTATTTTTCTCTTATTATATTTTCAATGATAATTAGCGTTCTTCTAACTCTGGGGGTACAGTTACCAAGTCCATCAAATGGAATAAAATACATTGTAGAAGCAGTATTCGGTAAAAATAATTAGTTTTTCTATTATGATTGGTTATAGCATATTATGGCATATAGAAATATTTAATAAACTTTGATATTTCTATTGCTTTTTGTTTTATATATGTTATTATATTGTTATATCGTAATATTGTAATATAACAATATATAGAATTGTATTTTTAAGGAGGCATATATTGTGTTAACTTCAACTATTAAAAATGTTACTGCAGAAGAAGCTTATAAACTTATAAGCGAAAATAATGAATTTGTTATTTTAGATGTAAGAACTAAAGAAGAGTATGATGATGGTCACATTCCAGGAGCAAAGCTTTTTCCAGTTCAGATTCTTCCTAGGTCGCTTTCTGAACTTGATGAATATAAAAACAAACCCGTCCTTGTCTATTGCGCATCTGGTGGAAGAAGCCCCAGAGCAGTTGATACTTTGGCAAACAATTCCTTTAAAAACATTTACCACCTCACTCGCGGCTTATCCTCTTGGAGATACACTATAACTAGATAATATTAATATGAAAATTCAGGAAAGAGGAGCGCTATGAATACAGATTATAAAAAATACAATGAAATTGCTGAAACTCTAAAAGTATTGGCACACCCTATTAGGTTATGCATAGTAAAAGGTATATTAAATCAAGGTGAGTGTAATGTTTCCCATATGCAGTCTTGTCTTGATATTCCGCAATCTACTGTATCTCAGCATCTACAGAAATTAAGGTATGCTGGTGTAATAGAAGGCACTCGCCATGGCCTTGTAGTTAACTATAAAATTAAAGATGAAAGAATAATAAAGTTAATAAATTCAATTTTGATATTGAGTTAATAAATATATTTAAAAAGTAAAAGGAGGAATATTTGTTATGAAAAAAGTATTAATTGTAGGTGGAGTAGCTGGTGGAGCTTCAACCGCAGCAAGACTACGACGACTAGATGAAAATGCAGAAATAATTATGTTTGAAAGAGATGAATACATTTCTTTTGCAAATTGTGGACTGCCTTATTATATTGGTGAAGTAATAAAAGATAGAGATAAACTCTTAGTACAAACACCTGAGAGTATGAAGGCAAGATTTAATATAGATGTAAGAAACAACAGTGATGTAATAGGAATCGACACTGCCCAAAAGACTATAACAGTTAATAGTAAGACTCGTGGTACCTATGAAGAAAGCTATGATTATTTAGTTTTATCCCCTGGAGCAAAAGCAATTAAACCTAATATAGAAGGTATTAACAGTAAAAGAATATTCACTTTAAGAAATATACCAGATACTGATAACATAAAAGCATATGTGGATAAAAAAGGCATTAATACTGCTGTAGTTATTGGTGGAGGATATGTTGGCGTGGAAATGGCTGAAAACTTAAAACAAAGAGGCCTGAGTGTTACTATAGTAGAAGCGGCTCCTCACATAATGGCTCCTTTTGATACAGATATGGTTTTAACTGTTGAAAAGGAGATTTCTGATAATGGTGTGGAAATAGTATTAAACGATGGAGTAAAGGCTTTTAAAGATAATGAAGATAGCGTTGAAATAACTTTAAATAGTGGCACAAAACTAAGCGCCGATATGGTTATATTGGCTATAGGTGTAATTCCAGACACTGGATTTGCAAAAGAAGCTGGTATTAAAACAGGGGCTAGGGGTCATATTTTAGTAAATGATAAAATGGAAACTAATGCACAAGGTATATTTGCAGTAGGCGATGCTATTGAAGTTGTAGATTTTATAAACAAAACAAATACTGCAATACCACTAGCTGGTCCTGCAAATAAACAAGGTAGAATAGCAGCTGATAATATAGCAGGCCTCGCCACTACTTATAAGGGAACCCAAGGAACTTCAATTATTAAGGTATTTGGCTTAACAGCTGCAAGCACAGGTAATAATGAAAGAACTTTAACTAGGCTGAACATTCCCCATAAGGTTATATTTGTTCATCCTGCAAGTCATGCATCTTACTACCCTGGCGCTCTTTCTATGACTTTAAAACTTATTTTTAATGCGGAAGGAAAAATACTAGGAGCTCAAGCTGTTGGTTATGATGGGGTAGACAAGAGAATAGATGTGCTTGCTACGGTTATACGCCTTGGAGGAACAGTAACTGATTTAACAGAGCTTGAACTTTCCTATGCACCACCTTTCTCATCTGCTAAGGATCCAATAAATATGGCAGGTTTTGTAGCTGAAAATGTACTAGCTGGAAGAATGGATGTATTGACCACAGATGAGTTTATGGCCTACGATAAAGAAAATGCCATAGTACTGGATGTTCGTACTGAAATGGAATTTAGTAATGGACATATAGAAGGTGCTATAAACATTCCTGTAGATAGTTTAAGAGAACGAATTGGTGAACTTGATAAAAACAAGGAAATCCTTGAATATTGTCAGGTAGGACTTCGTGGATATGTAGCTGCAAGAATTTTAGCTCAAAATGAATTTAAGGTTAAAAACTTAACTGGAGGCTATAAATCAGTTTCAATTTCAAATTTCACTCCAAATAAAGGTGATACACCAAAAAATCAGATTTTAGATCCTGATACTCAAGTTATAAAAGACGGAGTAGATAAAGGCATTTATAATTATGATAAAATCTTAGATGCTTGCGGTTTATGTTGCCCAGGACCACTAATGCAAGTAAAATCTAGTATTGACGAATTAAATGATGGCCAAATATTAAAAGTTACAGCTTCTGACCCTGGCTTTTATGAGGATATTAAATCTTGGTGTGACAAAACAAACAATGAATTGTTAGATTTAAGAAAAGAAAAAGGTATGGTTTACGCCTTTATAAAAAAAAAAGTAACAATATCACAAAAGTAAATAAATACCTTGCATCAGATACAGTAGAAAAAAACAATAAAACCATGGTAGTTTTTAGTGGTGACTTAGATAAAGCAATTGCTGCCTTCATTATTGCAAATGGGGCAGTTGCCATGGGTAGTAAAGTTACCATATTATTTACTTTCTGGGGTCTTAATATCTTAAGAAAACCTGAAAAAGTATCTGTAAAAAAAGGCTTAGTAGATTCCATGTTTGGATTTATGATGCCAAGAGGAAGTAAAAAGCTTAAACTTTCCCAAATGAACATGATGGGTCTTGGAGCAAAAATGATTCGCTCCGTAATGAAAAACAAGAATATAACCTCTCTTGAAGACCTAATAAAATCAGCAATGGATAGTGGCGTAGAGGTAGTTGCTTGCTCAATGTCCATGGACGTTATGGGAATTGTGAAAGAGGAACTCATTGATGGAGTAAAAATTGGCGGAGTCGGTTATTACTTAGGTGAGGCTGAAGATTCCAATGTAAATTTGTTTATTTAATATTTTAAGAAGTATGGATTAGTATTTCCATGCTTCTTTTTTCTTCCAGTAATTCTATCATCCTTGAATCGGAATATTATTTACTTTTATAAATTAATAGTGAATATTTTTATTTGACATTAATATTAATCAGTTGTAATATTTTATTAGCGTATGCCACCAATAAAGAACATTGTTAATTTAAAAAATATATGAAAAATGAGGAGAATATTAATGTCAAGACCGGTTAAAAATAGAAGAGTAGAAAATTTACCAGAGTATACATACTTTGTCCCCGCAGGTAGAAGAAAATGTGAAATTGAAGAAATACTTATAAAAGTTGAAGAGTTTGAAGCCATGAGACTTAAAGATGTTGAAGAACTAAATCAGGAACAATGTGCTGAAAGGATGCAAGTTTCAAGACAAACTTTTCAAAATATAATTGATAGTGCACGAAAAAAGATTGCTGTAGCTTTAATAGAGGGAAAAGCAATAAATATAAGTGGTGGAAACTATACAAGAAATGTATGTCAATTTAGGTGTATATCCTGTGAGAAGACCTATGAAATAAAATATGAAGAAGATCGAAAAATTTGTCCTGCCTGTGGTTCGCAAGATGTGACTTGTAATAAAAGAAGTAATTTTTGTCATAGGCAATGCAATAAAGCAGATAATAGATAAGAAATAAATTCATGAGTTTTCGCTCTAAATAAATATTTTTTTATTGGCATTTGACAATAATAAATGCTAGCATTATAATATAGATGGCATATGACAAATAAAAACACAAGGAGATAGTATATGGCTAATTGCAAAAGTTGTCCATCAAATGCTAAGTGTGATAGCAAAGACACATGTAGCATAGAAAATAGCCCATTAAATAAGGTTAAAAATATTATAGGCGTCATGAGTGGAAAAGGTGGTGTAGGTAAATCAACAATATCTGCTCTTATTGCGCATGAACTTAATAAAAAAGGCTATAAGGTGGGACTTATGGATTCTGATATTACAGGCCCAAGTATACCAAGGCTGCTGGGTATTAAGGATGTAAAACCACTAATGAATGAATTGGGTATTGTACCCGTTAGAACCACAGAGGGTATTGATGTTATTTCAATGAATTTCCTTGTGGAAAATGAAGAGGATCCAGTTATTTGGAGAGGACCCGCAGTTTCTGGGGTTGTTAAGCAGTTTTGGACTGACGTTATATGGGGAGAACTTGATTATTTAATTATAGACATGCCTCCTGGTACAGGAGATGTTGCATTAACTGTAATGCAATCAATACCAATTACAGGCATAGTGATGGTTTCAACGCCACAGGATTTAGTGTCAATGATCGTTGGGAAAGCAGTAAATATGGCTCACAAACTTAATATAGACATAATAGGTTTAATAGAGAATATGAGCTATATTATTTGTCCAGAATGCAATGATAAAATACGAATCTTTGAATCAGCAAATATAGATGAATTTTTAAATAAAAATCAACTAGATTTGCTTGGCGAAATTCCAATGTGTAGAGAAATTGTTAATATTTCTAACAAAGGTGAATACAAGCTAAATACTGAATTAACAGAAATAGTTGAAAATATTATAAGTAAAATTATCAATAACATAGAAAATAAAAAATAAATATATTAAATATAAAAATGGAGGAAAAAAATATGAAAATAGCATTACCTAATAAGGGAAATATGGTAAATCAACATTTTGGAAAAAGTGAAAGTTTTGTAATTGCAACTATAGAAGATAACAAAATTGTAAGCGTTGAAGAAATATCTTCAGTGGAGCTTGCACATCAGCATCAAGGCTTAGCAGACTTACTTACAGCCCATGGAGCTACAGTAGTCATTACTGGTGGAATTGGTGCAGGCGCAATTACCGGCTTAAAGCAGAATGGCCTTAACGTAATAAAAGGAGCATCTGGCGAATATAAAAAAGTCATTGAGGAATATATTAATGGAACATTAGAAGATAAAGATGTAACCTGCAATCATCATGGTGAACACCATCACCAATAAATAGAAAGGAGCACAGCCGTGCTCCTTTCTTCTTTTATCCCTACAACTAAAATAATGAGCAATAAATACAATATAGAACTTATAAACTTATATTGTTCACAGAAAATACCTTTGATAATTTATATTTAAATTGGTAAAATAGAATTTGAAAGGAAGTGCTACATATATGTTGAAAGAATTTAAACAATTTGCTCTTAAAGGAAATGTTTTAGATTTAGCATTAGGTGTTGTTATAGGTGCGGCATTTTCTAAAATTGTTACCTCTTTAGTAAATGACCTTATAATGCCTATACTCGGTTTACTATTAGGTGGAATTAATTTCACTAATTTAAAATACGTTATACATCCAGCTGTAGCTGGAACGTTAGAGTTATCAATTAGATACGGATTATTTATTCAATCTATTATTGATTTTCTAATAATAGCATTTTCACTTTTTATTTTTATAAAGGCTATAACCTCAATTAAAAAGAAAAAAGCTGAAGAAGTTATTGTTATTAAACCCTCAAATGAAGAATTATTATTAACTGAAATTAGAGACTTACTAAAAGGAAAAAAATAATATAAAAAAGCTCCAAGTAAAATTTACACTTGGAGTTTTTCATATAATTAATTATATAAAGAAGGTGTTTCTTTGAAAAAATTTTCATTTAATAAGCAATCATTTTTAATTTTACTTTTACCCTTAGGTATTATACTTTCACAAATATCTACAATATTTCCAAATTACATTGAAAATTTCTATTCTTCGTTTTTTTATAAAATAATTGCTAATATTTTAAGTTGGATTACAGGATTTTTACCCTTTTCTCTTGCGGAAATTATAATTGTATTTTTTTCAGCTTTCATATTATGGTACGTTTCAAAAACAATTTTCAACTTATTTAAAGGCAAAAATAGAAGATTAGAAATTTCAAAAAACTTTGTTTTAAATATATTGGCAATAACGGGATTAATATATTTTTCATTCCAACTTTTATGGGGATTTAATTATCAAAGACTTACACTAGATAAAGTATTCCAATTAAATGTTCGCACGTCATCTTCAAAAGAACTTGCTGATCTATGTGAAATCCTTATAAATAATTCAAATACTATTAGAGCAAGAATAAAGGAAAATCAGTACGGTGTAATGGAACTTCCCTATAACAAAAAATACATCCTAAAAACTGCTCAATTAGGATATGATAACGCCTCAATAAAATATCCTAAATTAAAAGGTAACTACGGAACACCTAAGGGCATATTATTGTCAATTCCAATGTGCTATACAGGAATTACAGGTTTTTATTTCCCTTTTACAAACGAAGCAAATATTAATATGGCAGAACCTGATTCCTTCCTTCCATTTACAACAGCTCATGAAATGGCTCACCAAAGAGGATTTGCCAAGGAAGATGAAGCAAATTATATTGCATATATAGCTTGTATAAAGCATCCTGATATAAACTTTCAATATTCTGGAGCGCTTTCAGCCTTATCTTATTCATTTAATGCATTAAGAAAAAGTGACACTCAAAAATATAATGAATTGATTTCTGCCTGTAGCATAGCTGTACTTAATGACTTAAAGTACAACCAAGATTTTTGGAATAAGTACTCTGGTCCTATAGAAAAAATAAATGATAAAATTAACGACACTTATCTTAAATCTCAAAACCAAGAATCGGGAACAAAAAGTTACGGTGCAATGGTGGATTTACTTCTTGCTGAGTACAGAAAATAATACAGGCAGCTTTGTTTACACAAATATGCCTGTATTTTTACTTGATTCAAATCATTTCATTCTATTTTACAATTTATTACCTAACTCTTCTTGCAGATAAATAATCACTTCTTGTTAATGCTGATATTTTAACTACATCACCTGTACTTGGAGCATGTATATATGAGTTATCTCCTAGATAAATACCAACGTGATGAGGACTTCCTGATCCAAAGAAGACCAAATCTCCTGCTTGTAAATTTCCTCTAGGCACAAATTCTCCCGCAGTTATCTGATCATAGGTAGACCTCCCTGTGCTAACTCCAAAATGTGCATATACATATTGAACAAAACCTGAACAATCAAATGTATTTGGCCCTGTTGCTCCCCATTCATAGCGTGTACCAAGGAAATTTTGCGCATAAGCTATTACTTCACTTGAATTACCTGATGATGGTTTTTGTGGTTGACTTACTTCTTCTTTTGGTTCATTTTTAGGTTCATTTTTAGGTTCGTCTTTTATTTCATTTTTTACTATCTCGCTTACTATACCTCTTGATGGGGTAATTTCAGAAGCTTTTTTAGTAGCTATTGCTACCTCATATTTAGACGCTTGATTTGCATCTTTTATTTGGTTCATAGTACTTCCAAGCCGTGCCTGAGTTTCTGTTATTTCATTCTTATGTAATTTTTGTTGTTTTTCAGCTTCTACTATTAATTTACCTTGTTCCTGTTTCTTTGTACTAAGCTTGTCCAATTTACTTTCATTATCAGCTTTTAATGTTAATATTTTTCTTTTATTGTCATTAAGAGATTCTTTTCTTTGCTCGATATCTTGCTTTTTCACATTCAATTCACTAATAATTTGGTTATCATATGCTACAATCTTTTTAACATTTTCTACTCTTGAAATAAGGTCTTCCAATCCTTTAGAATCCAATAAAATCTCTAAGTAGGTATCTGCTCCATTCATAAACATGACTCTCATTCTTTCATTAAATAAGTCTTCCTCGCCCTTTATGTTACTTTCCGCAACTACAATATCTTTTGTAGTTTGCTCTATTTTATTTTCAGTAACATTTATCTCATTTTTTGCTTTATCTATTCCTGTATAAATGCTTTCAATATCAAAATCTATCTTCTCAATAGATATCTGTAATTTTTCAAAATCCTGTTGCAACTTAGTATATGAACCCTGTTGCTCTAGAAGCTGCTTCTTTTGATTATTTAACTGCTCAGTTAGTGGTGCTGCCAAAGTTGGCATACTCACAGACATGGTCAGTCCAGTAGCTATAATTAAAGATAATATTTTTCTTCTCATCATTATTCCCCCCCACATTAAAAGTTATAAAATGATTATGACTTTTACATTTTAACAACATTATAGCACTATATTAGTACAAACCCTAATACTTACTAACCTAATTTCCCAGATTATAAAAGAAAGGCTCCATAAATGTAACAAAATAAATTAGTCTTATTTTTAGCACAGTATTATAATCTAAAACTACTCATTAAACTTTGGAGTTCTACTGCCATTTGTGTTAGATTTTCAGCAGCATTAGCTACTTCTTTCATTAGCGCTGTTTGCTCCTGCGATGCTGCCACTACATTTTCAGCATTTCCTGAAGACTCAGTAGAAATCTTAGCCACATTTTCAATGGCCTCTAACATATTATGTGTTCCTGCACCTATTTCTTCTGTCACTGCAGACACATCCTGCATTTGTGAAGCTATATGATTTATATCTTCTAATATCTCTCCAAAAGATTTACCTGCCAGGTCTACCATGTTTATACCATCTTTAACTGCACTACTACCATTATCCATAGCCTTTACAGCATTTACTATTTCATTTTGAATTTCATTTATTAAGCTTGATATATTCCCAGCGGCTGATCCAGATTGTTCTGCCAACTTTCTAACCTCATCGGCTACCACTGCAAACCCTTTTCCCTGCTCACCAGCTCTAGCTGCTTCAATAGCTGCATTTAGCGCTAATAAATTTGTCTGAGCAGCAATAGAAGTTATTAATGAGACTATGCTTCCAATTTCTTTTGATTTTTCTCCAAGAATTGACACAGCTTGCGTAGAAACCTCTACTTTGTTACTAATATTATTCATTTGTGCTATAGCAGAATACACTACATCATTACCTTTTTCCGCTCTCTTAATTGCTTCTAGTGAAGTATTTGCTACTGCTTGTACGTTATTTGATATTTGTTCCATACCTGTAAATATTTCTTCTGCAATTTTTGTTGTATCATTAGCTATATTAACTTGTTCTCCACTACCAAATGCCACCTGTTGAATGGCTAGAGAAACTTGTTCTGCAGATTGTTGTGTTTGGTCAGAACTTGCTGTAAGTTCCTCTGACGTTGCAACTACTTGTTCTAAACTTTCTGTAACTTTTTGAACTAATTCTCTTAAGTTATTATTCATTTTGTTTAAATTGGTTCCCATTGATCCTAGTTCATTCTCACTTTTAACATTTATTGTTTGGGTCAAATCCCCCTCTGCAATTGAATGTGAAAGGTCATTCACCTCTTTAACATTTTTAGTAAGATATCTACTGAATATACCAACTGCCAATGTCACTAATAAACAAGTAATTAGACTTAGTATAACTATACTAAACAATAGCTTATTAATTGGAGCATAAAGCTCCTTTTCTGGAATTGTTAACACTACATTCCATCCAAGTTCTGGTATCTGTTTATAATATGTAATGTTTTTTCCATTTTCATCTTCAAAAGAAGATATTCCCTCTTTGTTTTGTAAAATATCTTTTCCTAGTCTTGCCATACTAGTATTTTTATCTTCTGTAGCCTTAATCTTCATAACTAATTCTTCAGAAACACCTGCCAAATATGTTCCATCTTTTCCCATTAACATCGCTTTTCCTGTTTGACCTACTTTAATACTTTTAATATTTTCTTGTATAGTCTTTAAACTCATGTCAGCGGTTACTACACCTAAAAATTCTTTATTATCACCATATATTGGTGCAGTAGTTGTTAGCATGGCCATTTTCAACTCATCATCATAGTAAGGTTCCTGCCAAGCAACATTTTTTTCAATATTTTTACCTAAAGTATACCAAGGTTGTGCTGGATAATTATATTTTTCAGTAGCATACTTATCAGTAATCTTTGAAACTCCGGCATCTTTGTATACATAAGGTCCAAAGAATTTTATATCTTTCTTATATTTATATGGTTCAAAATACACTCCCACTCCTAGTGTAGCTTCATTAGTAGAAAGTACTTCCTTTTGGGTTTTTGTGATTTCCGCCTTGCTTAATACCAATCTACTAGTTCCAATAAATTTCCCTAAATCAACTGCTATTTGAGCATGTTTTTGCATATCCCTATCGATTAGATTAATAGTTTCTTGTAACTGATGTTTCATCCTATTTTCAATTTCTGTAGTTATAAGTTTTTTAGAAGTATAGTTAGTAAAAATGCCCATTATTGCTAAGGATATTAAAACTATTGGTAAAATGGAAATAAGTATTAAGATCTTAATACTTTTAACCTTTGTAAAATTCATATTTCTTTTCATTGTAAATTTAGACATGTCTTCACTCCTTGAATTATTACATATAATAATAACATTTATAATTATATATTCGAATATAACTATATTATCTTTATATTATTTTCTGAAAAACTTTAGTGCATTTCAATTTATTTGTTGAATGTGCCTGTTTATTTTTTCCGCTTTCCTTTTACCTTAATTTTTGATTGTGGTGGCATTATTGCATTTATATTGCTATCTTGTGTGATGGCCGTAGTGCTTTTTTTGGGGACTACAGTAGGCTCTTTAACAGGGACTATAACAGATTTTTTAATAGCCTCTTGCTCTACACTTGAAGATCCTACTATGGGGCTCACTATTTGTGGTGTATCATTAGTTTTCATATCTATACTTTCTTTTTTATTACCATATAGAATATAAATACTTGCTAAAATTGCAATTGCAAAAACAGAAAATCCGCTAATAGTTTTTTTAAGTTTACCCTTGTCCAAAGTTTTGCTTTTATCTTTTTTAATAAACACTTTGGTGCTACTATTATAATTATTAAAAATCACCGTTTTTTCATATTTATCAGCTTTTAATACTTCTAAAATCTCTTTTTTTAAAATTTCAGCTGAAATATGTCTGTCCACAATATCGATTTTAACACATTTCTGTATTATTACCTTTATTTTACCATCAATATCCGCCTCATAATTTTCATCCAAAAGAGGTTCTATGCCTGTAGTTGGGATCTTCCCTTTAACCATAAAATAGATTAACATTCCAATTCCATATATATCTGTTTGAGCACAACATTTTCCTAGACCATATTGCTCTGGAGCCGCAAATCCATTAGAACCTGCACTCACTGTATCTTGTTCTGTGTCACTCTTATAAACTTTTGAAATACCAAAATCTATTAACACAATTTTGCCACTAGGTGTTATCATTATATTAGATGGTTTTATATCCCTATATATAATAGCTGGTTTTTGATTGTGCAAATAGCATAAAATATCGCACAAATCCGATGTAATCCTGCATGTTTTTTCTGTATTCATTTTACCATTTTCTTCAACATACTCTTTTAGTGTTTGACCTTCTACATAGTCTTGAACCATGTAAAGGTTATTATTCTCATAAAATATATCTACTATTCTACGAATCCCCACATGGTTTAGATCCTTTAAAATATTAGCTTCTGTTAAAATGCCTGTATTTTTTATATCTTGTACTACTTCTTTTATAGCCCACAGGTTTCCAAGCCTTTTATTTTCACATAAATAAACGGTGCCCATACCACCCTTACCTAAAGTTTTAATTACCTCATATTTCCGGTCTAATATATATCCACTATTTAACATAATTCACCAATTCACCTCTTATATAAATGTTTCCTAACTTGTCTATTTAATATATACGTATAACCACCAAATTTTAGAGGGGTATTTTCTTTATAGTCATATATCTTGTCCAACATCAATATATATATTTATATATATTTTTTTTATTATGTGCAAGCTTGTACAAATAAAAAAATGCATTTGCTATTATTGGTTTATCACAAATAATAATATCTCACTAACTGAGAAGGCAAATGCAAGTTAATTATATCAAACTTTCATTTGATTTACTAGATGCCTATGATAAATCACTCTCTCTAATGTAGCAATTTATTTTAATTTTCAAGTACCATTTTTAAAATCATGAATATAATACTACTGTAAAGTAAATCGAGGAGATGACTAAGGATGGCTTACAGTGCTAGAGAGTTATTGGCTAGAATTATAAAGTGTGAAGCTGGTGGGGAAGGAGAAAACGGAATGAAGGCCGTGGCCTCTGTAGTTATGAACAGAGTTAATGTATCAGATGGTGAATATCTTAGGCTAGGTCAAGGTGATTTAAGAAAGATTATATTCCAACCAGGACAATTTGATTGTGTAGCTTCTGTACTTGGTGGCTTGTCTAACCCACAGACCATATGGTCAAGTCCACCAGAACAAATTCATTATGATATTGCTGATTGGGCTCTATCTGGTAATAGATTATATACCACAGGTTCTTCCTTGTGGTACTTTAATCCCTTTGCACCATGCCCATATGAGTTCCCTTATAATGGTAGTGGTACCTATCAAGTTAGCGTAGGTCAACATTGCTTTTATAATCCCACAGCAAAGTATTTTACAACTTAATTAGAAATCATTACTAACAATACCTTTATATTATGATTAAATATAATTTTTTAAGGAGGATATTTTATGTTTATAGTACCACCTAATAATTTTAATGGAACTCCAACCTGGAATAATGGCCCTATGTTTTTTGAACCTCCAATGATGCCTTTACCAGATTTTGATGCGCCTGATGATACAAGGCAGAACCCTATACCCCAAGCCCCTCCTACTAACCAGGACTTTCAACTTCCACCCGTTCCCCCCATAGTAAATAATCCACTCTATAATCAAGGTTGGTTGCAAGGTCAAATTGGTAAGTATATCAGGGTTTCTTTTTTACTTGGAACAAATACATTTCAAGATAGAGGCGGAACTTTACAAGAAGTTGGAATTAGTTTTATTGTCCTTAAGGAAACTGGTACAAATAATTTAATAATGTGTGATATCTACTCTATTAAATTTGTTACAGTTTTTGCTGACCAAACTAATAAATGTATGCCATAAAATAAAAAATAGTCAAAGTCCTCGTATTAATTGTAAGTTAGAATCAAAAAAACATATAAATTTAATTGCAATACACAAAAACTCTTATCTTAAAAACATAAGAGACGTCACTAGTAATGTTACTTTACTAATGGCGTCTCTTATACTTTATTTTGCCTTTTCTACTTCAGCATACTTTACTCCAAAGGTGTCCACAGTAACTTTTTTCATTTTTTGATCTTTTATAGGTTTATTTTTTTTAGTTTGGTCTTTTTTCTCAGTTTCTACAGCAACTATTTTATCTGCCGTTTCCATACCTTCTGTAACCTTACCAAAAGAAGCATAATCACCATCTAAAGAACTCGCAGCATTAACCATTATAAAGAATTGTGACCCAGCTGAGTTATTGTCAGTTCCTCCTCTAGCCATAGAAATTACTCCTCTTTCATGCTTTAAAGCATTTTCAAAGCCATTATTACTAAACTCCCCAGCTATTGAGTACCCTGGTCCACCACTACCTGTTCCATTTGGGTCGCCACCTTGTATCATAAAACCTGGTATTACTCTATGAAAAATCAATCCATTATAATACCCCTTCTGAACTAGTGAAACAAAGTTTCTAACAGTATTAGGTGCAATCTCTGGGTATAATTCTACCTTTATAATTGAGCCATTTTCCATTTCTATAGTAACCAAGGGGTTTTTGTCCTTTGCTGTTTTTTCTGTTTTAATTTCCTTTGCAGGTTCTACCTTTTCCACTACCGGGGGAGTACTATCAACCTTAACTTGCTCTTTATTAGTACAACCTCCTAAAAAAACCACAAAAACCAATGTAAATAATGCAATTACTCGTTTTAAAAATTTCATTCTTTTCATCTTATAAACCACCTTTATATTTTTTAGATATATAATTAATTAAAAATCCTGCTTGGCCACAATCCTACAAACTGGATTTTATTAATTCCATATTTCCCTTTAGTATATACTCCGTTCCTTTGGATATATAAATTGTCTCTTCTTCTTTTAATTTTGTTTGCACATTATTAGCTTTTATTACGCCTTCGCCACTTGTTACAATGTAACTATGAAAACTTTCATTAACCACATCCATATAATTATTATGGACAATTATCTTTTCCACTTTAAAATAAGGTGTCTCTAATTTATCAAATTTACTAATCTTCCCAGCTTTATTTTCATCTCCATAATCTATAACATCTAATGACTTTTCTATATGCAGTTCCCTTCCACGTCCCCAGTCATGAAGTCTATAAGTAATATTACTGTTTTGCTGCACTTCAATAAGCTTAACCCCGGCTTCTATGGCATGTACTGTTCCTGCTGGGATATAGATGAAATCCCCTCTTTTGATATTAATTCGTTCTAGATAATCCTCTAATTTGCCTTCTCTTATAATTTCTCTTAGCTTTTCTTTGTTTAAGCCCCTTTTTATTCCTGATACTAAAGTCGCACCTTCCTTTGCTTCTAATATATACCAACACTCTGTTTTCCCATTAGCATTTTCAATCCTTTTAGCATAGTCATCATTTGGATGTACTTGCACTGATAGTGTAGCTTCTGCTTTTATAATTTTATTTAATATAGGAAAATTACTACCACACCCTAAAACCGAAGATAATTTTTGACCTTCATAAATTCCTTCTTCTATTGTAGTGTTCCCCTCTTCATGGCATGAAAGTACCCATTTCTCCCATCCCCATATTTTTTTACTTAAGTATGGCTTTAATTTCAAGGTTAATCCTTTAGCCATTACATTCCTCCAAAGCCTTAATAATCTAAATTATAAACTAAGCTTTTTAAGATACAGGGTTTCTTTCATATTTTCAAAACTGTAATAATACAGTTTAGTTATCTTTTCCTATGTTTGTTGCAATAGCTTTTGCCTCTTCTCTAGTACTACTTGGACCGCAAATATTAAATTTACCATTATATTTACTGTCTACCTTACCATGTCTTATAATTATCTCATTAAAGTCCTTTGATGTATCAAATGTTCCAATGATTTCATATTTTCCTGTTTTACTGTTTTTAGTCTCTATAAAAGCACTATACCCCCTACTTTTAAAAATATTGTTCTTCGCACATATTCTCTTTAAAATAACTTGTTGTTTAATACCATCCACTTCTACGCTTCCAGTAAATACATAATTTAGAGATAATTTCTTTTTTAATTCTCCAACAAGTTTAATTTCTGTTGGCTTTTGAAATTCACTATTCTCAGCATATATATATGCACTATAGTTTCTTTCTATGCTCACCGGTCTAAAATATATAACGGATATTAAAATCACACCAATAATTCCAATTACTAGTGAAGCCTTTAAAGTTACTTTATCCATATTCTTCACCTCAAATCTAAATTATTTTATTTAACAATATTACCCTCTCTACTTTCAACTACACGTAATATTATAAACTAAATTATCCTATAGTGCATTATAAAAAGTAAAGTAAGGAACCATTTAAAAAGCTTTTGATAAAACACCTTTAACCACCCATCTTATTTATCTTAATTTTATATATTTCCATTTTCCAGTTCTATATCTTGAATATATTAATACCCATCTTATAAATTGGTCAACAAATACTGCTATCCAGGCTCCTGAAAGACCAAGCCCTAATTTACTTACAAAAATATATGCAAGGATTGTTCTAATGCCAATTACACCAATAAACGTAGAAACTAATGGCCATATTGTATCCCCTGCACCCCTCAATGCTCCTGCTAAAATTAATTGAGAAGATTGAAATGGCTGTACAAATGCAATGATTTTTAAAGCAGTAGATGACATTTTTATAATTTCTGGATCTTTAGTGTATAATCCTACTAATTGTGGACCGAAAACAAATAGTATTATTGCCATTATAGAAGATATTATTGATCCTATTCTCCTAGCTTCTTTTCCATACTCATCAGCTTTGCCCGGTTTACCTTCTCCTAAGCTTCGTCCAATTAGAGAAGCTGCCGAGATTCCAAATGCTTGCCCTGGTGTAAATGATAGCCCCAGTATACTTAAACAAATTTGATGAGCTGCGAAAGTAAGGGTACCGAGTCCTGCAACCACTTTAATAAATATCATAATACCAACTCGCATTGCCATTTGCTCTAGAGACGCTGGTATCCCAATCTTAATTAGGTTATACATTATATTCTTATCAAATTTAAAATGACTTTTAATATTGAATTTAATAATACACTTTCCAGACAATAATTTTGTACATAATAAAACAGTTGCAATCATATTGGAAACTGCCGTAGATATGCCTGCTCCTGTTACGCCTAAAGCTGGAAAACCTATTAATCCATAAATTAAAACTGCATTTCCAAAAACATTAATAAAGTTAGCTTTTAAATTTATTTTCATTGGAGTCTTAGTATCACCAGCACCTCTTAATACCGCTGATAAGGAAAAATTAAAGGATTGAAATATAAATCCAACCATAATGGCCCTAAAATAATTTACTCCTACTAATAGGGTATCCGATTGAGCCCCTATAAAAGCCATTATTTCCTTAGTAAATACTAATCCAATTATACTTAAGGGTAAGGCAAAAAATACTTGACTTAACAAAATAATATGTTTAATAGTATTTTCAACTTTATCTAGTCTTTTTGAACCTATGTACCTGGCTACAATTGCCGTTCCACCTATATTTAAGGCTTGAATTAAAGATAAGCCAATAAATAATGGCTGATTAGTAATTCCCACTGCCGCTACAGATGCAGCCGCTACAGCTGTGTCTTTAATTCTCCCTAGCATAATCATATCAATCATACCAAATAAGGTCCCCAGTAATAATTCTGTTAAAACAGGCCAAGCGATATTAAAAACCTCTTTTGATCTAGGGTTTTTCATTTTAAAAATCATAATTTTGATTTTTACCACTAAAACATTTAGCATTTTTTGTCACTTCCTATTTTGGAATATTTAGACACTCTAAATATTTTATCACATTAGCAACCTAATTTCCATTATTATGGAAAACATTTGTAATTCTACAATAAATCAAATAAAAAAATACTAAATGGCAAAGTTTTTAGTAATAACTTAGACGCATTATACTCTAAATATTGGAGAAACTAATCTAAGTAGTATTGATAATATCTTATTAAAATTTAGAAAGGTGGTAATATCTATGGCAAGGAAAGATTCAAAAAACTATAATTATACTACTCAAGAGCAAATTATGATTAAGAAAAATGATGATGCTAGATTACCAAAATCACTTGGTAGTGATGAAAAAATCCAAGCTGCTTCAGAGGGCAGTAAAATAGAATAATTTTACTTGACAATTATAAACAAAAATGTTATGATTATTAAAATTTATAGTAATTATTGTAAAAACTATGATGAGAATAGTAAGTTGATGAAATCTTTTAAGTGAGTTAGGGATAGTGTAAACCTAATAAGAATCATTATACTGAAAGACATCTCGGAGTTGTGCATTTGAAATCTCACTACTGAGTTATTAGAGTGTATCGGTTTCCCCTGTTAAAGGGATAAAGTGAATCAATTATTTATGATTAACAAGGATGGTACCGTGGGATTTATACTCTCACTCCTACATGGAGTGAGTTTTTTTTGACATATTTATTATCCCACATTTTTAATTAACTTTTAGTTTTTCAATTGCTAGAAGCTATTGTACCCATTCTATAGTTACTTATATTTAATGATTAATAAGGGTGGTACCACCGGAATTTCTGGTCCCTGAGCAATGTTTATGCTCAGGGATTTTTTAATTGGTATAGGCTATATCAATTAAATCATCATCTACTATGCTGCAATACTAAAAATATTTTAAAAGGAGGACATATTTATGGAACGTTTATTAACAGAAAATCTTTATCGACATATGGGAGAAAAGGTAAAAATCCAAGGTTGGATACACAAAATAAGAAAAATGGGTAAAATATCTTTTTTAATAATAAGAGACAGGTCTGGTGTAGTTCAATGTGTGCTAGATAAAAATACTATAGATATCAAAGGTTTAAAACTTGAGTCTGTAGTTGAAGTAATTGGATACTAGAGCGATTAACCGCTCAACTTTTAGATATTCGAAATGTACGCGAAGTTACTCTATTTCCAAGGGATAGAGATAGAATAGCTCCTTAAATAATAAATTGCATATATTTTTATTAATTTCATCTAGTACAAATATCCGCCAACAATTAATGCTTGAGCTAAAACATAAGTTAGCATAATATATATATTTCCATTTTTAAATTTACCCTTAAAAGTGTAAAATCCTAACATAGCATCTGAGGATAAAAACAATAATGACCCAATAAACGGAAGGAAAAACGATATACTCATACCTATAACCCAAATACGTGCTAAACTAGCAAAGCTCATTAATAAAATAACTGCCATATATATGTAAGTAGGTATTTTCATATTGCCTAAATACATTGTCAATTTTTTCATTACAACGAAAGCGACCATAATATATATTATGATAATAAGGTAAAACCAGACTGGTATATCTTTTACAAAGGAAATTCCCTGTAAAAAAAGTAAAACATAACAAAGGTGACCTATAAGAAAAGCGACCAGGCCTAATATAAAATTGTTTTTCATTTCCGGCCACATTAAAAACATATCACCCATAAAACCAAATACTAATGCCATCACAATAAATTTATTAACTTGCGCTACACTTGCTATATAATAAATTGCAAGTAATGGCATTAAAAATGGTTTTGTATAACAGCGCCCCTTGTTATATTCATTTTTAGTAAAAACCATATGCATTACAAATATTATACAAAATAACCCCCCAATTATTAATTTACTTGTCAATTAAATAACTCCTTTCAACCTATAATATGTATCTTATGTAACTGAATTATATTTACAATCTATCTCTTAATTATTATAAATTGTAATTTAATTTAATTCAACCTTATATATATATATATTTATCTTTACTAAAATTGACTTAACCTTAATCTAAAATAAAGTACCTATGATTTCTCATAGGTACTTTATTAATTCGCACTTATTTTTTTTTCCAAGTTGTTCCTTCCTTAGTATCAAGAAGTTCAATATTCATAGTTATAAATTCATTTCTTATCTCATCTGCTCTTGCCCAATTTTTACTGGCCCTTGCCTGTGCTCTTTCAATTATAAGCTTATTTATAAGCTCCTCATCTACATTTGAGTCTACATCTTGAGTTGTCATAAGATCTAATGAGAATACCTTATCAAAATCTTCTACAAGTATAGCTTTTTCTTTATTATTAAGCTCATCATCTTTTAAAACATCGAAAAGTACGGTGAAAGCATTTGCTATGTTTAAATCATCACTGATACAAACTGCGAATTTTTCTTTGTAGCCGGAAATTCTCTCAGCACTTACTACATCATTTTCATCAATAGAAATTAAAACACTGGAAATTCTCTCTTTAAGTTTTTTAAGTCCCTTCTTAGCATCAGTTAAGCTCTCAAAACTAAACACTAACTGTTTTCTATATTTAGATAAAAGACAGAAATATCTATAATCAAGAGGACTAAAGCCTTCTTCTTCAAGTTTTGATACTGTTAAGAAGTCTCCAGTAGATTTTGACATCTTACCACTATCTACTACTAGAAACTCTGCATGCATCCAGTATTTTACCCATTTATGTCCTAGCGCCCCTTCGGATTGAGCTACTTCATTAGTGTGATGTATAGCAATATGATCTATTCCTCCACAATGAATATCTAAGTATTCACCAATATATTTAATAGACATTGCCGAACATTCTAAATGCCAGCCTGGAAATCCTCTACCCCAAGGTGACTCCCACTGCATAATTTGATTAGAAAACTTAGAATTTGTAAACCATAATACAAAATCAAGTGGATTTTTCTTATTAGGATCTATTTCTATTCTACTTCCTGCTTTCAGTTCATCAATACTAATATTTGCAAGCTTAGTGTAATCTTCAAATTTATCAATTTCAAAATATACATTTCCATTAGAAACATATGTATAGCCCTTTTCTTCAAGTTTCTTTATTAGATCTATCATATCGCGAATATGATCTGTGGCTCTACATACAATAGTTGGTCTTTTTATATTAAGCTTTTTACAATCTTCAAAAAAAGCATCTTCATAAAACTTAGCGATTTCCCACACAGTTTTATGCTCACGACTTGCTCCCAGCGCCATCTTATCTTCGCCTTCATCTCCATCTGATTGAAGGTGCCCTACATCCGTTACATTCATTACATGCTTAACTTTATAATTTACATACTCTAAGGATTTTTTAAGCACATCTTCAAAAATATATGTCCTTAAATTACCTATATGTGCATAGTTGTACACTGTAGGTCCACATGTGTACATTCCAACTTTACCTTCTTTATAAGGTATAAACTCATCTTTATTTCTAGTCAAAGTATTATAAACGTAAAAACTCAATATATTCACTCCTTCTTAAATAGTACAATAGTATCCACGACTTCCCTAAACTCACACAATAATTAAAAAATATAAAAAAACCACAGGTATGCTGTAGCTTCAAAGTATTAACAACAGCAAAATCAATCCTTCTGCTTTTAAAAAAATATATATATAAATTCTAACATAATATTAAGATAATGCAATAAATTATCACAATATTATTTTATTTCTTAGGAAATTATATAATTTAAAACTAGGAACAAGCTTGCTAATTTGCTTTTATTTTTATATTTTTCTATAAAATAAAAACAGAGCACATAAACAAAAGTTTATATGCTCTGTTTTTTATTTTCTGTCAGCAGATTGTTTTTTTGTTGTAGCATTTTGATTTTTTCCAGTTTCTCTTGTTATTGGAGTATCATAGTTACTCTTAACTAATCTAGAAAATTTATTATCAGGTTGACTATCTTTAGGCATAAAAACATCTCCCTTATCTATATTTATGTTTATATGTTTTGCTATTTTAAAAATTATATTCTATTTCACTTATTAATTTTAAATCTATAGATTTTAAAAAAACACTATTAACATTAATCCTCCATTAATGTTAATAGTGTTTTTATTTGTCTAATTCTAAAAATGCTCTCCATTTTCATAGTATCGCTTTTCTTCTAAAATTCTGAAAATAACATCCACATCTTTATACCCAGCCGAATGAACATACTTTGTAATTATTTTAGCCATGGTATCCTGAATTTCTTGACCTCTATCAAACCATGCAACTTCTACTGTGGGATATGCTTTTATTATTTCACCTTCCATAATAAATGTTGAACTAACACATTCAAAAGTAAAATAATTTTTAGGGCATTCAAGAAGTTCTTGCATTTCTTGTAACATATCTATGCTAATTTTACAAATATCATTTACTTCCACACCTTGCAACTTTAACTGTGGCACATCTATCAACTCCTTTTTAAATTATCTCATTTTCTATTTTAAACCTTGTACTTACTAATTCAAAGAATTAATTTTTCAAATTTGAAATTTTAAAACCCATTTTTAGAGAAGTTTTTAAATTTATATAATTATATAAGCCACTCATATCCTTACTTATGTATAAGATATAATTTTTACCTAATTCAAAAGGTATATTATGAATAATTTTCACAGTTTTCTTATCTTCAGATAGCTGAAGTGTTATAGGAAAATTGGAGTTTTCTCCTTGTCTACATATAAATACTTTATCCTTTAGACTCAATTCATCAATTTCCTTGTTAAAGTTAATATTCCATTCTTTTGTGGACATAACCACAGCATTACTATCTACTTTATTCCATTGCACAAATTGTTTTTCATCGAATACTGGTAATCTAGCATTATAAACTTGGTTTGCTACAGGATAGTCTGATTTTTCAAATATATGATTCTCTGAAATCTTTTTATCATTTAAATTAAAATAATTATAAAGTACTCTACCTTTAATATCAGGTACTGGGTCATCCCAAGTACAATCTAAATGATACCATATATTATTAAGCTTTACTAAGTTCCAGGCATGATCTTCACCATTACCTTTTCCTAAAACTATTTTAGTCTCAATCCCTACCTCATTTAACATTTTATAAGCTAATTGTGCATATCCACTACACACCGTTGTTCCATTTTTTAATGCTTCATAGGCACTAAATCTACTAAGTGTAGTATCATAAGCTACATGTGCTACAATATAATCATGAATTACTTTTTCCTTTTGATCATCATTCATACTAACTTTTATTATATTTTTGAGGATTTCAGTTACTTGCAAATTTACACAATCCTCTTGTATTTTTGTGGTATAAAAACTAAAAGTAAAATTTATTGTAACATCATTTTCATATCCTTTATAGCTACATTGATATGATTTTATGCAACTTTCTAAATAATCATCAGCTTTTAAAATTTCATCAATATCAGTTTCAATTATAGTTTTTAGATTGATGGTATCAGCTTTGTAAATTATGTTAAAGCTTGTCTCTCTTTGCGCTAACTGACTTTTTAAAATACTATTTAAATCCTGTAATGAATATGCTGTTTTTTCCACATTTGAATCATTATATGCTATAACTGAATTGCCATTTAGTTCTATTGCTGATGCATTTACTGACATTAAGTGTAAATTCATTGTTTCTAATATTAAAATTAATAATAAGATACATACTTTTTTTAACATATTTTTATGATATTTCACATTAGCACCTCTTTTTTATAAAATACGCTCTATTCCTCTGTCCTTATAATAAGTTTAGCCTATATTCTATAACATGTCTACAAGCATTTAAATTTCAATATTAAATAATATAATCCTTAAACATGTCCACCAAATCTTTTGAATATAGAGGGTGCTCCAACTGTAATCCACAATCCAATTACAAAATATCTGAAGAAATCAGCAAATATGCTGATAGGCAAAATTACCCTTAATATACCTTTTAATGTTATGAGAATAGTTAATCCAGACACCAATTTCATTCCCTGCTTTAACCTAGTATTTCTAACATCATACTTCACATACTTTGATTCTATAATGTATCCAATATAGAAACCCAACACTGTTCCTGATATTGTATAATAAGTTTTTTCTCTAAAAAATATCATTCCAATAAGCATAGGTACAACAATTATCATTAACGCCCATTTTCTCCCAGTAGTTTCGGCATATTCAAAAATATAATTGGATATAAAAACCCATATAACCGCAACTACTATTCCGCCAATTACATCTATGGGCCAATGTACGCCAAGATATAATCTTGAAATTCCAACTAATATAATAGCTAATATTCCCATTATATACATCCACTTTTTCTTCACCTGAATAATCCACGAGATCCAAAACATGGCAGTAGCTTGAGTATGTCCACTTGGAAAAGATTGTCCTGTAGCAGTCTCTACTCTCAAAGAGCTTATGCCAGACACACCTATGGGTCTTGCTAAATTTACTATATCCTTAAGCGTGGTGTTTACAATTGTGCTTGTAAGTAATGCAAAGCCTAATTTATATCCAAACTTTTTGTTTACACACCAAAATATTGTAGCGGCTGCAATAATGTAAAAATACTCTTCTCCAGTCATTGTAACTATTTGAAAAAAAGCATCCAAAAATGGTGATTTTATAGACTGTATAAATTTAATAATTTCAATCTGCATATTTCCTCCTAATCCATCTCATAAAGTTAATATATAAAATGTGATCACACATACATATGTGACCACCCTATGAAATTCCTTTATATTATTTGCCTTGAACTTTCTTTACATCTTCAGACCAAATTTTAACATAGTCATCTGTTGCCCACTGTGCCATAACAGACACTTCCGAATTCTTAAGTTGCAACTCTTTTAAGGGAACCGCACCTAATATATTATCTTTTATAGCATAAACTGCTAATTTTGAGTTAGTTAACACTACTACAATATCTTTATTAGGAGAGGTATATGCATCTAATGCATTAGGAACCTTTTGCTTTATAACCTCCCAAGATGGAAATAGTGAATCATAGTTTACCAAGTTTTCAGGTGCTTCTATAGGAACATTAAAGTCTGCATATTCATTTTTTACCGTTGGTTCTGAAAAATTTAATCTTCCACGTAACAACCATTTCCCGTTTTTTCTAAAAATCCCAAAACTTGTAGGTAATGGAGTATCAGTTACTATATCTTTATCTTTTTTTAAAATAGTTCTTAAATATGATTTTGCGCCAGAATTCAGACCTTCTATTCCCTTTTCACCTAATACCTTTGATGCAACAATTGGAACTTCTGACCCAGTATATATAGTATCCAAGGGAACCACTTCTAATAAATGAGATGCATTTAATTGTTTATCACTTTCAATATCTCTCTCATAACACACATAATCATTTCCCACAAAATTAATACTTTTAAAATCATAGAAATCTGCGTTTCTAACTTTTATGCTAGTTTTTTTTATTTCTTTGCCTACGGGCGCTGCAAGCAGAGAATCAACGCCATAATTATCAGTAATTTCTCTGCTAACTTGGAGTTTCCAAAACCCAGTCCTCCTTGGTACAAATAAAAACGGCAGTTCGGATATGGGCTCTACTGAACCATCATAACTAATCCATAATGTTCTATATACCGGTTCCAATATAGTTTTATTTTCATTAACATAAGGCAATTTATAATCAACATTTTTATAGTATTTTAAGCCTAACAAAAGTCCAGATTGATTTCCTTTTGTATAGGGTTCTAATTTTCTATAAGATAATTTTTTTCCATTTTCAATGTCTTCTACACTTATTTTGTTTTCATTAGATTGCTTTGACAGAAAGAAAAATACTCCATCCTTTATTATAATTATCCTACTATCATCAATTTTTATAATATCTCTAAAATAGTTTTTATTAGAAGTAATAGTAATAATCTTCATTTCACTTTGATTTATATTCATACTCTTCATGGAAGATTTATAGTTATTGTACAAATATGTATTTGTGTCTACACTTTTAATCTTAAATTCAGGCTTTTCACAATTATCATCTGGAAGAACAATTTTTTGTTCATTAAAATATGCCTTCTTTCCAATCCACGCCTTCGCTCCCTCTTCTCCCATTTTAGACATAGCTGAAAAGGCATAGCTTTCTACCTTCCAAATTCCATGGACTGGAATTGCTACTTTAGGTGGTATTACTCTGCTGGTTGTTGATAAATCAACATCATTACAGCCCGTGAAACTTATTAATACTAACACTAAAATAAATAAAGATAATATTTTTTTCATAACTTTGCTCCCTTGCACAGTATTAATTATTCACAAATCATACTGGAATAATTATACATACTTCTGTACCCTTATCAATCACACTATTAATTTGGAGTTCCCCCCCATGAAGCTTTATAATTTCATCGCATATCGAAAGTCCTATACCATTTTTAGAATTAGCATTTTCACCTTTAAAAAACTTTTCTTTCACTCTTGGTAATTCATCTTTTGGTATACCGCATCCTGTATCTATTATTTTTATAATAATATTTTCAACTTCTAAATTTGCCCTAACAATTACATTTCCTCCATTAGGCGTGAATTTAAAAGAATTATCTAAAATATTTATCAGTACTTGCTTTAACCTATTTCTATCCACAAATATTTTCGGTAAATTTTCTTCTATTTCTAGATTTAGCTGAATATCTTCCTTCAAAGCTCTAGGCATAGTCTGCATTTTTATATTCATTAAAATATCCTTTAAATCAATAAAATCCTTCTTTATAGACACTTTCCCTGAAGATAATTTAGAAAAATCTAACAAATCTTCAACTAAAAAAGTTAATCTATCAGATTCTTGTTCTATAATGCAAAGACCCTCTTTAATCTCTTCTTCATCTTCTAATTTACTAGAATTTAATACAATAGACCATCCTTTAATAGATGTCAGTGGCGTTCTTAGTTCATGCGATACAGAGGCAATAAATTCATTCTTCAGCCTTTCATTTTTTAATATTTCTTCGGTCATATAGTTTAAGGTTTTTGCTAGTTGTCCTAATTCATCATCTGAATTTATATTGATTTTCTCATTGAAATTTCCACTGGCCATTTTTTGCGCACCTACCATGATTTTTTTTATAGGTTTAGTTATTATATTAGAAATAAAGAGGCTTACTATTCCTGATAATATAATAACCATTCCACCAGTAATAAGGAAAAATCTAGACAGAGTATAAATATCCTCATCAATTTTCTTAAGTGAAGTTATGAACCTCAATACTCCATTTATTTTCCCATTATAAAATAAGGGATATGCTACTGTCATAACCCCCTCATTTTCGTATTTTTGTCTATCAATTATGCTACCAAGTCCTCCATCCAATGCTGTTTTAAAATCCTTTCCTTCCAATTTTTCTACTGGTATTGAACCTAGAGAATCCATAATAACAAATCCATTTAAATCTATAATTTGAACTTCAGCATTAATATTTTCATAAAACACGTCTACATTATTAGTTACATTTTCCTTTACGCCTGCTGAAGCTAAGTATGTATTATAAAAGCTAGTAGATAGCTTTAACTGATTTGATAGATTTGATTCTAAATTTTTGTAATAGTATTTTTTAGTACCTGCTATTAAAAATCCCTCTACAATTATAACTGTAATTAGTATTACTAATAGGTAACTACCAGCAAGCTTTGTTCTTATGGATTTCAATTTAAGAAGCCCCCCATCTATACCCTGTTCCCCAAACTGTCTCTATATACTGAGGATCTGATGGGTCTTTCTCAACTTTGCTTCTAAGTCTTCTAATATTTACATCAACTATTTTAGTATCTCCAATAAACTCATATCCCCAAATTGAATTTAAAAGCTCATCACGACTCAATGCCTTACTAGGATTTTGAATAAACATTTTCATAAGCAAAAATTCTTTTGGTGTTAAATCTAACTCTATATCATTTTTAAAAATTTTCTTTGAGTATAAATCAATTTTAAATTCTCTAGAATTAATAAAATTTGATCCTTCATTATTTTTGTACTTCATTCTCCTTAAAAGGGAATTTATCCGTGCAATAAGTTCTAATGGATTAAAGGGCTTTACCATATAATCATCTGCACCAAATTCTAGTCCCATGATTTTATCCATATCTTGTCCTCTAGCTGTCAAAATAATTATCCCAATATTTTCATTTTGTTTTTTTAATTTTTCGCAAAGTTCAAATCCATTCATACCTGGAAGCATAACATCTAATATAAGCACATCTGGGGTTTCCTGAAGTATTTTTTGTATGCCTTCTTCCGCTGAGGCAGCCTCAAAAACCTGGAATTTTTCTCTCTTTAAACTAATTTTTATAAATTTTCTAATAGACTCTTCGTCTTCCACTATTAATATTCTACTCATTCTGCACCCCCATTTACCTAATACTAAAATTATATCAAATATTACTACAATTTATAAGAGTTTTCTAAATTATAATAAAGACTTTATAAAATCCAGAAAATAAAAAACCAATCTAAGATATAGACTGGTTTTTTAAACATCATTTATAAATTTAGTCTTACTCGCATGTGCCTTATTCTACTTTTTCATAATCTACATCGATAATAACACTATCCTCGTAATTGATATCCATAGATTCTGCTCTATATATTTCACTACTAGACATATCAGCTTGTATATTCGCACTTTTCTTTGTACTTAGTTTATATATGAAATTTTTAATGGTCTTTATTAGCTTTACGCCATACCATGCTAAAACTCCAAAAACTGCAATAAAAAACAAGGCTCTAATAACAAAGATAGCTACAAAAGGTATTGCTACTAATAAAGCAATAAAAATACCAATAGATAAAGCTGATTTCATTAACTTTGAAATTGTGTTCTTGCCCTTTGTATATTCCATGATAATATTTTCCTTCTTTCATTTTATGCGATTTATTTGTTTATTAATAATCTAATTATACCATATAATTGGGCTCATATATTAATTGTATCTTAAGAAAGTATTAATAATCTATTAAATCATCTATTTTATTATTTTGTTTAATTCATTGCTTATATTACTAATCTCTTGAATCTCCTGTGCAATATCAGAAATTTTATTGTTCTGCTCATGTATCACAGACAAAATTTCTTCTGTAGTAGATGCATACTCCTGCGATACTGCTGCAATGTTTTGCACCTCTGTATCAACTACAGCAAATGTATCTTTAACATCACTTATAACATGGCTTTGTTTTGAAATATGTAAATTTAACTCTTCAAATGTTGTGATTAAATTCTCAAATGTACCATAAAGTTTTCGAGCAATTTGGTCTCCTATATTTACTGCCTCATTGCCTTTTTGCGCCTCTCCTAAAGCTACACTAGTGGTCTTACTTGTACTTTTTATAATCTTATAAATATTTTCAACAGTACTATTACTTTCCTCTGCGAGCTTACCAACTTCACTGGCTACAACCGAAAACCCTCTGCCAGCCTCTCCTGCCCTTGAAGCCTCTATTGAAGCATTTAAAGCTAATAAATTTGTCTGCTCTGCTATATTTTTTATCCCAGCTAAAAATTTGTCTATATCACACATCTGATTTTGAAGAGTAACTACTGTATCAAGAGAAGATTTAACTGCCTTCTTAATTATACTCATTTGCTTGTCCAATTCTTTAATTTGCTGTGTCCCCTCTGTTACATCATTATTTACCACTTCTGAAACAGTTACTATTTTTCGTGAAATTTCTTTACTTTGTTCCACCGTATTGGAAGTGCTAATTATAGTTTGACTTATATTGTTGACATTATCTGCTTGCATGGTTATTCCACTTGTCATCTCATTAACTGCTGAAACCACACTTTCGCTTATTTCCTTTACCATATTTATATTTACGTTACATTTTCCTATACTACCATTCAAAACCTCCGTACTTTTATCTATTCCTTCCATTGTATTTTCTAATTTTCCTAATAAATCCAAAGTTTTTTCCTCTTTTTCTAAACTTTCACGAATCAACTCCGAACTCCATTTTGTAAGTAAACATAATAAAAATATGCTAAGAGTTATAATGGCTAAACTACTTATAAATCCTCTAAATTCCATGCTAGTTCCCAATATGGATTTTGGTGACAAAATATACATTAAGATTAATGAAAAATCTAAAATAAATCCATAAATACATAACAAAATAATATCACTGTATAATGCTACTAATAACAGACAAGCATTATATATTAAAACTCCGGATTCTAATCCCCCTTGTAAATAAGCTAAATACAAACACCCAAAAAGTGGTGATAAATTTACTAGTAGCCCCTTAATTCTGAAATTCATCTTGGAAATATAAAAAATACTTGCAATTATTGATGATATTCCAGTTACAATCAAAACTTCTAGACCCGCATTTATTCCTTGTGCTACTGCTGTTTGTAGTGTTAATACAATAGTGGATACCCATATAGCTATAATGTTAAACTTTAAGGTTTTTTTATTTCTATCCGTAATTCCTTTTCCTCCATACATAATTATCTCCTCCTTATCAAACTATTTTATGTATAGTATATTATAGTATATATATATAAATTATACTATAAATTTCAATTTATTCTATTTAGTTATTGCATTCCACCATCTATTGTTATGATTTGTCCCGTAATATATTTTGAATTTTCACTTGCTAAAAAGGTTACAAGCATACCTACATCCTCCACTTCTCCAAATTTCATCATAGGTATTTCAGACACTAGGGATTCGCGATCATCTTCCGTTAACCAAGAATTCATTTCTGTATCTATAACCCCTGGCGCTATAGCATTAACTCTAATATTCGAAGGTGCAAGCTCTTTTGCTAAGGCCTTTGTAAAAGAATTAATTGCGCCTTTAGATGCAGAATAAATTACTTCACAAGAAGCACCTACATTGCCCCACATGGAGGATATATTTATTATGCTTCCACTTTTTTGTTTAATCATTTCTTTTATTGCATTATGAGAACAATTAATTGCACCCTTAAGATTTACATTTAAAATACTATCCCATTCACTGGGCGTAGCATCCATAAATAATCCTACCTTAGATATCCCTGCATTATTTATCAATATATCTATTTTACCTAATTTTTCAACAGTAATTTTTATCAAATTCTTTGAAAATTCATAATCACTTACATCACCTTTAATTTTCAAAGCATAAGCTCCTATCTCTCTAATTTCCTGCATAGTTTTTTCGGCTGCCATATCGTTACTTTTATAATTTATTACCACACAAGCCCCAGCCTTAGCTAGTTCTATAGCAATACCTTTTCCAATTCCTCTAGATCCTCCTGTAACTATAGCTACTTTACCTTTTAAATTCATAAAAATCTCCCCTAACCTATATTGTTTTTTTCTAATAGTTTTTTATATCTTATTTTTCACCAATATAATATAAACAATCCGGCTTCCAATCTGCTAAAGAAATGTAGCCAACTGACTTTAATTTTTCTATTAGAGCCTTATCCTGTGGGCAAAGAGGAGTAGATAGCTCCTTTATCCCAGTGTTCTTATACTTCAATAAATAATAATCCATAAATGTATTTATGGCCTCAAATGTATCTTCCATTGCAATAAAATTAGCTTCACCTTTATGTTTAAACAATCCAGTATGGCCATTTATTTTAACAAGTGAATTATTAGCTTTAAGGCTTTCATATAACTTAAAAGTAACTTCTTCAAAAACGAAGGCTAGTGGTAATAGTCCATTTCTTCTTTTTATATAATGATGATTTTTAAATTCCTCAAAGGTAATATCCCAAGCTTCTACATGAAAATCTTCTATATTTATATTTAAAGCTAAGGATGAAATATTCTTAATTGCTAAAACTTGAGTTTCCTTTAACTTAAAATTTAATTTCTCCATCATAGTTTTGCTTTCTATACTTGTAATATGGGTTGCAAAGGCAATTTTATTTATAACACCATTTTCTAATAATTCAGTTGCTCTTTTTAATATCTCCTCTGTAGCTCGCTTTGCCAATTTTTGACCTCGGTACTTAGCATGTACCCTGAGACCCTCGAGCCAACCACTTCCATCATAAAGTATCGATAGTTTAGCTACTACCACAACTTTATTATTATCTGTATCCACTCCACCTAAAAATATTCCTTTATCCTCTAACCATTTGTGAAATACACTAGGCAGATAATCGCAACCTTCCCAAATATCCTTTGAAATTTCTTCAATATCTTCATAATCTTCCGGTGTTAATTTTCTAAAAACTATCATAGAGTGCCTCCTTTATTATCTAGTATCTCCTTATCAACATAATTTCTAGTGTAATTTCATTAATTTTACCTCATTATCTCTAATTTAATAATAAGGCACATTCAAATAAATAACAATATGCTTCTACCTATTTGCATTTAACACAATTTATGTTACATTTTAACTAGTTATAAAAATAATTTAAATGCAATTGGAGGAACTAATGTCTAAAACAAAACGAGAATTTGGCGAAGGACCTATTTACAGCATATCTAATTACATATTTTGGTTTTTATCAGGCAATTTTTACTTTTGCCTCCTCAACATTCCACTACTTTTCATATTACTTGTGCTTATTTCTAATGGTGGAGTACTAATGCCACCCTGGTTTGCTTCTATTGTTATTTTATGTTGTATTCCCATAGGACCCGCCGCAACTGCGCTACTTAGCGTAATGGGAAAACTTATAAGGGAAAAAGATATAAATATCACAAAAGACTTTTTTAAAGCTTATAAAACTAATTTTTTTCAATCATTATTTTTTTGGATTCTAGAAATGCTTATAATAGGTATATTATTTATTGATACTAGATTCTTTATTTCAAAGGGTTACCCACAAATTATAACTTCGTTTATTTTTATCATCATTATTTTTATTTTTTTAATAAGTCTATATGTATACCCAATAATATCAAGATTTTATTTAAGTTGGAAGGATATTCTTAAAACTGCAACCTACTATTCCATTAAGAAAATTCATATTACACTATTGAATTTTGCTAGCTTTTTAGTTGTAGGCTTTCTACTTTTTAAAGTTTCTAACTTTGTATTATTATTTATGGCTAGCACAATCTGTTATTTACTAATGTTCTATCAACAAAAAATACTAATAGAAATCGAAGACAATCTTAAAAAAGGCACTAAGAATATTCAAGAATAAGGTATGTTATAAAGATAAAAGCATAAAATAAGGGGACGGATAAGTACTATTTAATAAAATTAAAATAGGACCTACCCGTCCTCCAATTAATGAACTAAAAATTTTTCAACTTAATTATAATAACTTGGATATTTAATTATCAACTAGATATTATTTAGTGATAATTTCTTTAAGTTTCCTACATATATATTTTTATATGTGATAACATATAAGATATAAAACAGTTATTTTATATACTTTAAAAAGTATTAAAGACTATAAAAATAATAGTTTTATAATAATGGAGGCAGAAAAATGGAATCAAAAAACAAAAACAACACCTATAATACCTTGTTCCGCTGGCATAGCTTTAGATTAAAGCTTGTGTTTGAGGGGATATGTGTAGGTATTATCACAGGTTTATTAATTGTACTGTATCGTTATGCACTTGAAAAGGCAGGAATTCTTTTAAGTGAAGTTTATAAAACTATATTTATTAACCCTATACTTCTTCTACCATGGGTCGGTGCTTTAGTAATTATGGGATATATCGTAGGATTAATGGTTAAACATGAACCCATGATAAGTGGAAGTGGAATTCCTCAAGTTGAAGGAGTTTTACTTAGAAAACTTGATATGAAATGGTGGAGAGTATTGCTTGGTAAGTTTATTGGAGGAGTTCTTTCGATAGGATCAGGCCTTTCCCTTGGACGCGAGGGACCTTCTGTTCAGTTAGGTGCGGCAGTTGGGCAAGGTTTTAGCAAGGTATTTAAAAGGGTAAAGGTCGAAGAAAAATATCTTATTACAAGTGGAGCAAGTGCAGGCCTTGCTGCTGCCTTTAATGCTCCTTTAGCAGCAGTAATGTTTTCATTAGAGGAAGTTCATAAAAACTTTTCTCCATTAGTTTTGCTTTCTGCTCTAGCTGCGGCACTATCCGCGGATTTTGTAGCTAGAGGCTTTTTCGGACTAAAACCAGTTTTTAATTTTGAAAATATATCTGTATTGCCCCTTAAATTTTATTTTTATATAGTTTTATTAGGTGTTATTGTAGGCGTTTTAGGCGTAGTTTTTAATAACCTTCTTCTAAAAACTCAAAATTTATATGTAAGTCAAAAATGGCTTCCAAAAGAAATGAGAATTATTATACCCCTGCTAATTTCGGTTGTTTTTGGAATTTTATTACCACAAGTTTTAGGTGGAGGACATGAACTTATAACATCACTAGTTACGGGGAATTTTACGCTAACGATTTTAGTGGTTTTAGTTCTTGTTAAATTTTTATTCACTATGGCATGTTATGGATCGGGTGCTCCAGGTGGAATCTTTCTTCCACTACTTGCAATTGGAGCCTTAATAGGAAATCTTTACGGAATAGCACTTGTACATTTTGTACATTTTGATAGTATGTATATTAATAATATTATAATACTTGCAATGGCAGGATATTTTACAGCTGTAGTTAGATCACCAATAACTGGTATTATTCTAATTGCTGAAATGTCAGGCTCCTTTAAGCATTTGCTTTCTCTAGCTATTGTATCTATAGTGGCTTATATGATTGCTGATATTTTATCATCAAAACCTATATATGAATCTCTACTTGAAAAATTTTTACACAATCAAGGAGAAAAAATGTCTTTTGGCAACAATAAGCATAAGGCTATACTTGAATTTGCAGTTTGTATGGGATCACAGTTAGATGGCAAGCAGATTAGAGAAGTCAAATGGCCATCACAATGTTTATTAGTATCTGTTAAAAGAGGTGAAGATGAAATAATCCCCAAAGGCGACACTGTTATTTATCCTGGTGACTATTTAGTTGTGCTTACTAATGAGGATAGGGTATGTAAAATCAATGATGCTTTAATACTGATGATAGAAAGTTGTGAGATATTAAACTAAATTTTTTAATAAAAATTATATTTTCTTGCAATATAAATGATTATCTTTTATATTTATAATAGAACATTCAACTATTATAAATAATTTAAATAAACATAAACATTAAGTTGTATAAAATAAGGAGGAAATTAAATTGAGTAAAATTGAACAATTAACCGTAGATACTATAAGGGTTTTATCAGCTGAAGCAATACAAAAATCAAATTCAGGACACCCAGGGCTACCTCTCGGAGCGGCACCAATGGCATATACACTATGGGCAAACCATATGAAACATAATCCTCTCAATTCAAAATGGCAGGATAGAGATAGATTTGTACTTTCTGCAGGACATGGATCGATGCTTGAATATTCACTACTCCATCTTTTTGGATATGGCCTAACTATCGAAGATTTAAAGAATTTCAGGCAATTGGGAAGCTTAACACCTGGTCATCCTGAGTATGGTCATACAAATGGTGTTGAAGTTACCACAGGCCCACTTGGACAAGGAATTGCTAATGCAGTAGGTATGGCAATAGCTGAAAGTCATCTTGCAGCAAAATTCAACACAAAAGAGCATGCTATTGTAGATCATTATACATATGCTATATGTGGTGACGGCTGTAATATGGAAGGAATCTCTGGAGAAGCAGCATCTCTTGCTGGTACCTTAGGACTTTCTAAACTTATTGTAATGTATGATTCAAATAGTATAACTATCGAAGGAAGTACAAATCTTGCTTTTAGAGAAGATGTAGGTATGCGATTTGATGCCTATGGATGGCAGGTTTTATATGTAGAAAATGGCAATGATATGGAATCAATAGGTAAAGCCATTGAAACTGCAAAGCTTGAGCTAAATAAACCTTCCTTTATTGTAGTTAAAACTATTATCGGATTTGGCTGTGCTAAAAAACAAGGGACTGCCTCAGCACATGGCGAACCACTTGGTGAAGATAATATAATTGAAATGAAAAAATGCATGGGCTGGAGCGAAGAAGCATTTACAGTTCCAAGTGAAGTAACTAAGCATATGGAAAATGTAAAAGCAGAGCTTAAAGCAAAGGAAGCAGCATGGAAAACGCTTTATGCACAGTATAGTGAAAAAAACCCTGCACTTGCTAAAGAATATGAAGCATGGCAAAGCGGAGAACTTCCTGTAGATTTACTTAAGGTGGAGGAAATGTGGAAGTTTGATGGCAAAGCCGCAACAAGAAACTCTTCTGGAGCAATAATAAATACATTAGCTAAATATGTACCAAACCTTATAGGTGGTTCAGCAGACCTTGCTCCTTCTAATAAGACATATATGAGGGACATGGGTGATTTTTCAATGGAAGATAGAAATGGTTCTAATCTTCATTTTGGAGTAAGAGAGCACGCAATGGCAGCTATTGCAAATGGAATCTATGTACATGGAGGTCTTAAAACCTTTGTTTCAACTTTCTTTGTATTTAGTGATTATATGAAGGGTGCAATGAGATTATCTTCACTTATGAATCTTCCAATAGTTTATGTTCTAACTCATGATAGTATAGCCGTTGGTGAAGACGGACCAACTCATGAACCTATTGAACATCTTGCAGCACTTAGGGCTCTACCAAACTTTAATGTGTTTAGACCCGCTGATTCTAGAGAAACAGCTGTTGGTTGGTATGCTGCAATGACTTCAAAAACAACTCCTACTGCATTAATACTTACAAGACAGAATCTTCCACTATACGCCGAAACCTCAATTGAAGCTTTAAAGGGTGCCTATGTATTAAAAACCTATGAAGAAAAAGGTAAAAACCCTGATATCATTTTAATGGCTTCTGGTTCTGAAGTGGAATTTATTTATGAAGGAGCTAAATTATTAAATGACCAAGGTATAAAGGCTAGAGTAATAAGTATGCCTTGTTTAGATCTATATGAAGCACAATCAAAAGAATATAAAGAAGCTATATTGCCTTCAAACGTAAGAGTTAGATTGGCAGTTGAAGCAGGTTCTTCCTTTGGTTGGGATAGATATGTGGGCCTTGATGGCGATATAATTGCTATTGATAGATTCGGAGCTTCTGCCCCAGCGGAAGCACTATTCAAAGAATTTGGATTTACAACAGAAAATGTTGTTAGTAGATCACTTAAATTACTGAAAAAATAATTTAATTAAGCTATGCCACAATGGCATCATCATAAAGTTATGTAGAGTGTTATAAATGATTAATTATAAAATTTAAAATTTACATTGAATAGTTTATTAATTCTCTACATATAATACTACCGATAGTTATTAACTCACAGCTAAGTAGATGAGCTCATCTTTAATATATAGATACAGCTAAAAGTTATTAACTAGCACTGTATTAAGTTAACTTTTTTAAATATAGTTTTTAGCTGTAATTATATTTAATTTAGTTAACTTAATACATAATTTTAATACTGACAAATTAACCACCTCTAATTTACCATAGATTAAATTCTATGGTTTTTGTTTTATATAATTAATACTTATAGTGTTATACTTTATGGCATTTATGTTAATGTCTATATAACTTTCTATTTATAAAAAATGCTTTATTTATTAGGAAAATTATGATACTATGTACGTGGATTATAAAAAAAGGAGGTTGATTATTATGTCATATAAAATTACTGATGCATGTGTAAGTTGTGGAGCTTGTGAGCCTGAATGTCCAGTTAACGCTATAAGCCAAGGAGATTCTATATTTGTTATAGATGCTGATACTTGTATCGATTGCGGAGCTTGTGCTGGCGTTTGTCCTGTAGGCGCTCCAGTTGAAGCTTAATTAAGAACATATTTCACATAATTAAAATACAAGCTACTGACTTTGTCAGTAGCTTGTATTCTTTTATTCGTTTATATCCTTAAAACCCTCTCCTAGAATTTCATGTACGTTATATGTGATTATAAATGCTTTCTTATCAATTTCTTTTATATAAATCTTTAATTTTATAAACTCTTTTTTACCTAAAACAGTGGTTATAACTTCTTTTTCCTCATTAGTATAAGCTCCTTTAGCAGTATATAAAGTGGCTCCTCTACCTAACTCTTCAATAATATATCTTTTTATTTCTTCACCTCTTGAGCTAACTACTTCAACTTTTTTACAAATATTCATTCCTGCAATAACTGCATCTATAGTAAATCCATTGATAATAACTCCAAGCAATGCATACATTCCAATTTTAGGTCCAAATGCTATACCAGCTAAAATAGTTACTAAAAAATCAGACAAAAGTAAAGCCTTGCCTATGTCTAAGTGAAAATACTTATAAAGTATTTTTGCTATTATATCAGTTCCTCCTGTGGAAGCGTTTTGGTTAAATACCATACCTAGCCCTACTGCTCCAATCAATATTCCAAAGATTAGTTCTAAAAATAAATCATTTGTTATACTACCACTCATAGGACATGTCTTCTCTAATATCCATATCATACCGGATAATCCCAAACTAGAATAAATCGTCTTAACTCCAAAACTAGATCCTATAAATATAAAGCCTATAATGAATAAGATTAAATTTAGTACAAGCATTATGGCTCCAATAGAAAGAGCTCGCACATACAAATTTATAATCATAGCAAGACCACTAACTCCTCCTACAGCTAAATTATTTGGAACTAAAAAGAAATAAAATCCTACAGCTACTAGTGCTAATCCAATAGTTATTAAAATATATTCTTTAATTATTTTTTTCATGCTAATCCCTCCTCATTTATATTTTCTCATATTATACAAAATTATATACTATTTCAATCTTATGTCAAACTTTATAATAATCTTAAAGAAAAAAAAATCTCTCAGCCTACCAGCTAAGAGATTAAAATTTCCATACAAATCACTTTTCGTTAAATCATCTCCTGGGTCGCTACAATTAACGACTTACGAAGGAGATTTAGACACCTACTGAGATGTCGTTAAAATTCAGCACTACCAGTTGTTCTTGGGAATGGAATAACGTCTCTGATGTTACTCATTCCTGTAATATACATAATAGCCCTTTCAAAGCCTAGTCCAAATCCAGCATGCTTAGTTCCGCCGTATTTTCTTAGCTCTAAATACCACCAATAATCTTCACTATTAAGACCGCATTCTTCCATTCTAGCTTCTAGAACATCTTGTCTTTCTTCTCTTTGGCTTCCACCGATAATTTCTCCTATTCCTGGTACAAGTAAGTCCATGGCTGCAACTGTCTTATTGTCGTCATTTATTCTCATATAGAAAGATTTTATCTCTTTTGGATAGTCAGTTACAAATAATGGTTTATTATACACTTCTTCTGTTAAATATCTTTCATGCTCAGTTTGGAGATCGCAGCCCCAAGTTACTGGATACTGGAATTCCTTTCCTGATTTTTGTAAAATATCAACAGCCTCAGTGTATGTCACACGACCAAATTCCGCATTTACAACACTATTTAATCTTTCAATTAGGCCTTTATCTACAAAGCTGTTGAAAAACTCCATTTCTTCAGGAGCATTTTCCATAACATATTTTATAATATATTTCATCATATCTTCTGCAAGCTTCATATCATCATTTAAATCTGCAAATGCTATTTCAGGCTCTATCATCCAGAACTCAGCTGCATGTTTTGTTGTATTAGAATTTTCTGCTCTAAATGTTGGTCCAAAAGTATAAACACTTCTAAAAGCTAGTGCAAAAGCCTCTGCTGCTAACTGTCCACTTACAGTTAAGCTAGTTTCTTTACCAAAAAAGTCTTGCGTGAAATCAGCTTTTTTGTTTTCGCCCATAGGCATATCGTTAAAATCAAGGGTAGATATTCTAAACATTTCGCCTGCACCTTCGCAATCACTACCAGTAATTATTGGTGTATGTGTATATACAAAGTTTCTCTTTTGAAAAAACTCATGTATAGCAAAAGCAGTTAGTGAACGCACTCTAAACACTGCTGAGAAAGCGTTACTTCTTGGTCTAAGGTGTGCAATAGTTCTTAAATACTCAAAAGAGTGTCTTTTCTTTTGCAATGGATAGTCGACATCTGACATTCCTTCTAAAACTATTTTAGTAGCTTTAAGCTCAAAAGGTTGCTTAGCATCTGGTGTTACAACTAATTTTCCTTCTATAGTCAAAGAAGAGCTTATAGGCAATTTAGCTATTTCAGAAAAATTATCTAAACCTTCCTCAAAAACTACTTGAATGTTTTTAAAGAAACTTCCATCATTAATTTCTATAAATCCAAAGGCTTTAGAAGATCTTAAAGTTCTTATCCATCCTGAGATAGACACTTCTTTATCTGCATATTTTTCTTTTTCTCTGTAAATTTGTTTTACTAACAATTTTTCCATAAAATTGCCCTCCTTATAATTTCATACTTTTCTTAATAATAAAAAAGCCTTTCATCCCTTAATAATAAAGGGACGAAAGGCTATAATTTCGCGGTACCACCCAGTTTGTCATAAAATATGACCACTCAAATCAGTACAGAATTATAAATTCGATACTGCACAACAATTAACGGATTGTACCCGTCTAAGCCTACTCTCTTAATGATTTCGGTTAGAAACTCTGAGATGTTCTTCAATATAAACTTCGTATTGGTCTTTCACCACCACCAACTCGCTATGACTACCTTTTATATTTACTTTTCTCTTCACAGTCTTTATATTTAAAAATTATAATAATTAGAATATATACTAATCATTTTTATATTCTATTAACAATTATAATATTTTTAATGATAGATGTCAAATTATTTTCTTTACTATTTTAGTATTGGGCGACTATCCCATATATTTCCTTGAGTAACCTTAATTTCTTTTCCTTTAAACACAATAGCAAGTTTTACTATATCTTTCTGCCTCTTTTCCTGTATTCATCTATGAATAGCATTACCCTTTTCCCATAATGGTTATGCATAAAATTCATAAGAATACTAATTCCTTCTCAAATATATGCAATATATGCACTTCCTCTTAACATATCTCTATAAATTTCTTTATCTATTTCTGATAATTTATCACTACCAAGTAAATATTGATGATCTCTATATAAATTAGATAGACTTTAAATTTCCATGGGTTAACTTTAGAAAATGTATAGTAGTACTAAAATCCTTTTTAAATCCTAAAACCCCTTCATCTTCAAAACAGGCTATAACATCATCTGCTGCATTAAACTATTTAAATGCATTTTTAGAAGGGTCTTATTCTCCCAGGAGAGCATTTAACATTTTTGCCATAAATATGTTATAATAATTCTTTATTGCCCTCTTTATGTTTAAATCAATTTGATATGTCTAATTGATTTAAATGTAAAATAATAAGCACTTATAAATTAAATATTAAACTTAAACTATTTTGGAAGGATTGATGTTATGTTACTAGATAAAAAAAGTTTTTTTATTAAAGAACAGGTACAATTTATGAAATTTTCAGGAAGATATGATATTTTTGATCCAATACTTAATACACAAATTGGTTTTGCCAAAGAAGAACCTGGTGCACTTGTTCATTTTTTACGGTTAATTATAGGTAAGGGAATGTTGCCTAACAAAATAAACGTTTGCGATACAGAAACCAATTCAATTGCGTTTACAATAAAGAAACCATTCACATTTCTACGTTCAAAAGTCAGTGTATATGATGGAGCTGGAACTTATAAGGGATATTTTAAAGGTAAAATATTAACTTTAGGTGGAGGTTTTTGGGTTTTTGATTCAAACGGGAATGAAATAGCTGAACTAAAAGGAGATTGGAAAGGTTGGAACTTTAATTTTTTCCAAAATGGAAAATCTGCGGGCACTATTACAAAAAAATGGTCTGGAATAGGAAAAGAATTATTCACATCCGCAGATAATTATATGATTTCTTTAGATGAAGGTGAGTATACCCAAGATAAAATTATATTACTACTAGCTGCCGGTTTAGCTGTAGACATAGTGTATAAAGAAAATTAAAGTCAGCTCCTCAAGTTTAAAAATTTCTAGACTATTTAATCGACAACAAAGAGTTTTTAGTCAATTTTTTTCTTATGCCTTTATATAAAAAGACATAAGGCACATTTAAATAAATAACAAGTCTGCGCGTCTTTGACTTGTTATTTATTTTCACATGACTACCTACTTATTTATATTTTCTTTAAAATTCACCTTCCAGAATTCATTCACATACTTTTTATCTGATAATTTTCCTTGTACTTCATTTTTCCATTTTGTTTCATCTGTAAGTGAATTTAATTCTATGCCATACCAATTTTGAACATGGCTTCGTGTTATTTTATATGAGGAGCCCATAAAGTTAAAAGTAATTGCTTTTAAATTATCTATCAAAGCAAAATTTGCAACAGCATTATAAATAAGATCAGTCTTTATTTTATCTTTACCAATACCAAAAACTGTTTCTTTATAATTTATGATATATTCTAATCGTTCATCTGAATTAAGTTCATTTGTTCTATTAATATTACACAATGGAAGTTCGTAATTAAGATTGCAAATATTACTTACATTTCCCATGTATTTATTTTTATATTGGAGCACATTTTTAAAATCATGAGTTATTGCATCTCTCTGCTCTAATTTATATTTAACTTCTTGTTTTTCTTGCCTTGGTCTAATGATAAAATCCATAACTGTAAATCCTAACACACCAATTACAAGCAAAATGATTATTATAATTCTACGTTTTTCCATAGCTAATTCACCTCATATTCATTTAGTAATTTGTGTGCCCTACTCACAATTAAAGGCACTACTATTGAAAATAAAGGCAAGGTAAATGAAACTATAAGCCTTGCAAATTGAAATGGTCCATCAATATGAATCGGACGTGAGAACCACATATTGCTCGCAAAATGTATACCAATATTATATATTGTATTTGAAATAATATATATCCACCAAATGATCCAAGTATACTTTTTCAAATTATATATTTTGTTTATATTAATTACTGAAGTTTCAGTTAAATATCCATCATAGTTTTTATAAGACATAGATAAATATATATATCCTACACCAACTAAAGCCACAACAAATATTTCACTAATTACAATGGTAAAATTTAATCTAAGCGGAATTGTTATTATCCATCCAATTAAAATATATAGTACAGCTATTTGAGCCAACTCTTTCTTGAATCCATTAATATATATTTTTTTATTACCATCAATAAACATATCAATACTATCAATGTTTTTTATGGCTTCATCATATGCCTGACTATAATCTAATCCATTATCCATATTATCTTTAATTCTTGCTTCAAGATTACTAGAAATTTCTTCGCGTAGCTCTTCTGTTTCTTTTGTCATTTTATACTTTACAAATAGTCCGTCAACATATTTTTTAATATCTCTCATAAACACTCCCCCTATCTGATTTCAATTAATTTATCAATAACCTGACGAGCAACTTTCCACGCTTCATAATTTCTTTTATACATTCGTAAGCCTTCATCAGTAATCCTGTAATATTTTCTTCTGCCCCCCTGACTCTCATTCCCCCAATAAGATTCCACCATCTTTTGTCCTTCTAATCTTTTTAAGCTTGAATAGAGCGTAGGTTCTTTTAACTCATATTCATCGTTACTATTTTCTTTTATAGCTTTGATAATTTCATAACCATAATTATCCTTTTGCCATAAAACACAAAGTATAATAGTATCAATATTACCTCTTATAAGGTCGCTACTAACATTGTTTAAAGTCAATAACCTCACCTCCTAATAATAGGATATCGCATATTACTATGTGTGTCAATGTAATATGTGTGAAATAGCTATGCCTTTTTGTTTAAAAAAACGTAAAAAAAACACATAGTTCATGATATAACATAAACTATGTGTTTCCTTTGAAATTTTGTATTTTAAACTACTATAACTTGCTGGCCATTAACCCTGCCCCTATAGCACCTGCATATCTTCCTAATTCATTTGTACTAACTTCTTTCCCTAATTTTTCTGATAGACTACTTAAAATATATGCATTCCCTGATAAACCTCCTGTAAGGAAATAATTGAACCCTTCAGAATGTTTCCCACACAAGGAACTAACTTTACTAACTATTGAGTCTACAATAGCATAGGCTATATCCTCTTTTTTTTCTCCTCTACCTATAAGGCTAATAACTTCAGACTCAGCAAAAACAGTGCACATTGAGCTTATGGTAATTCCACTTCCTTGTGCTGCTAAATCGCAAAGTGAATCTATATCCATGCCTAGAGCATTAGCCATAATCTCTAGAAACCTGCCAGTTCCTGCAGAACATTTATCATTCATAATAAAGTTTGTTATCATACCATCCTCTACAGTAATAACCTTTGTATCTTGTCCACCTATGTCGATTACTGTGCAGCCAGAAGACAATAAATATGCTGCCCCCTTACCATGACAAGTTATTTCTGTTATAGTTTTGTCTGCATAAGGCACAGATACTCTTCCATAACCCGTTGCTATAGACTTTGAATTTTCTTCATTTATTCCCAATAATTCTAGTTTTTCTTTTATAGTGTTAGCAGTTTCAATACTACTCCACCCCGTTGGCATTACAAAGTATTTTTCTAGCTTGTCTTCCTTAAATATTGCTACTTTAGCTGCTGTTGAACCTATATCTATTCCTATGTAAAACATAATGACCTCTCCTTATTCCAAATGTATTTTAACGACATTTCCTACTATAACAAATAAAAACTTCACTAAGATTCTAAATCTCCTCCTGAAGTCGTTAATATTATAGCATTGGCGATGATAACTTAACTATATTTATAATTATAATACATTTGTACTGAAGTTCTCAAATTATTTTCTTGTTTAATAGCAAAAAAAAAAATATATAATAAAGTTGTTTATTTTAAATTTAAGAACAACTGTTAATAATCTAACAGTTGTTCTTAATCAACTACATTACAATTCATTACTAACAAATATATTATCTAAAATTCTTCGTCTTCCTCTTCATCATCTTCATCTTCAACTATCTGACCTATAACTTCATCTCTCTTAGCTACTTCTCCAGTGGCCTTATTTTCAAGAATGATGTTACATTTTACACATCCATCTTCTTCATTAATAAAGGTTTTTGCCATAACATCACCTTTTTCTAAAGATACTCCTTGTGTAAGTTTTTCAGGGTGATCAAAGGTAACAGGCTTGTTATTTAATCTATCACTCATAGTATACTCACTTCCTTTCTAAATATAGTTTGCACAGGAAGAGTTCCAAATATACTTTGAAAATGTTGCCTAATTTTGTTTACCATATTACCCTTTTATTCTGTAAATCCTTCTCCTAATACCTCTCTAACATCCGCAATAGTAATAAATGCGCTTTTGTCTATTTCTTTAACCATCTTTTGGAGAGGCACTATTTCATGTTTTCCAACCACTACAAATAGCACTTGTTTTTCTCCATTTGTATACATTCCCGTACCATTTATCCCTGTAACACCTCTCTTTAAATCTTTCATCAATATTTCTGCTATTTCCTTAGAATTATCTGAAATAATAAATACCGCTTTTGAAAAATTTATTCCCTCAAGTATACTATCTACAACCTTAGCAACTATATATACAGATATTAGCGCATACATAGCCTTTTCAGCTCCAAATACAAATGCGCCTATTAGTATTATAGTTGAATCTAGTGTTAGTATAATTTTAGCTATTGGCACATTCTTCAAATAAACCTTTATTATATTTGCAGCTAAATCAGTACCACCAGTGCTAGCAGAAGCTCTTAATACTAATCCTAAGCCTGTACCAACTAATACCCCACCAAATACACTTGCAAGCAAAAAATCCACCTTTGGTGATGGTATAAAGCTTGTATAAAACAATGCAAAAGATAGATAGGCTGCAGCAAACATAGATTTGCCTACAAATTTTCTGCCCTTAAGTTTTATAGCTAAGACAAACAATGGTATATTTACAACAATATTAGTAAGCCATAAAGGCACTCCATTTCCATAATGCTTTTCTGTAACATATTGGATAATAATTGCAAGGCCTGCTACTCCGCCTGTTACTAATTTTATTTTTGCCAAAAACATATTTATCCCTGCTGCGAGTATTGTAGCTCCAATAATAATATAAATATAGCTTAAAACGTTTTCATCTTTAGTCTCACTTCTCATTTGCTTTATCTCACTTTCTACTTTCTATTTTGTCCTCCATAAAGTTATCACAATTATTAAATTATGTAAATAAAAAAACTACTCTTACTAGTTTTTAGTGTCTTATAAATTTAGTATTAGCTATTCCCAAATAAAAAGCACCTCATGCAATATTAATTTAGGGGGACTAAAAAAAATACTGCATCAAGTGCTTTTTTATTTGGTTTACTTAAATGATTAACATAAATCAATATATTTATTCAAATATATTGAAATTTTTTTTTAATATATTATTTCTTGCCCAGAATAATCTATTTGGACTGCATTTAAGTTTTGTTTTCTCATTTTATCTGCAAATTTACTAGTAATATTTACTTCCTCTCCGAAATGCATAGGTATAAGTAATTTAGGTTGAATTTTTTTCGCAAAATATTCTCCACCCACATAATAAGCTTCCTGGAGTCTTGGATCTACAGGAAAAAAAGCTATATCAATTGATTTTTCTTCACTTAATTTGTCTATGTGAGCTTTAAATGAAGACTCCGCTAGGGACTGCTCCTCTAAACTATCCTCTTTCCAGCGCCATAAGTTAAGATCTCCAGCATGAAAAATAGTTAATCCGTCCACTTTTACGAGGAAAGATATACCAATATCTGTTGAACCATAAGCTTTTACATAAAGGTCGTCAAATGTTCTTTCTTCACCTTCCTCTATAAAATTATAACTAGGTTTATTTTTATTTATTGTTATGTCACTACTAAATATATATTTTATATTACTGTTATAATTCTCCCATTCCAAAATACTAGAGTTAAAATGATCTTCATGACTATGAGAAGCAAACACAACCATATTTTTCATTTGTTTAATATTTTCAGAGGACAATAGGACTGATGGTTTATGAGTATCATCATTTTCTATAGGCTCTTTATAATAATCAAATATTAAAAAATGATTTTCAGTTTTAATTGCAAAACCACTATGATAAATATAGTATATTTTCGCTTTTATTTTTTCCATAATTACATCTCCTTATATTTAAAATATTTTTTATGAATAATAAATCTATTGCCCTTATTTTATCACAAATATATAATGATGATATAGTATATGTGATATATTAAATTTTTCAGAAAAGGTGGTTATGTTAAATGAAGTTTTCTTTTGACCATAATAATATAAATGTATTGGATTTAGAAAAAAGCGTTAAATTTTATAAAGAGGCACTTGGCTTTGTAGAAACTAGGAGATTTAATGCCACCGATGATAGTTTTACTCTTATATTTTTAGGTGATGAAACTACTAATCATAAGTTAGAACTCACGTGCCTTAAAGATAGAACTGAAGGCTACAATCTAGGCGAAAATGAATTTCATCTTGCTGTAGTTACCGATGATTTTGAGGGCGCCTATTTGCACCATAAAAAAATGAGATGCATTTGTTTTGAAAATAAGCCTATGGGAATATATTTTATTATGGATCCTGATGGCTACTGGATAGAGATTATTCCAAGAAAACAGTCATAAGAAGATAGTCATAATGAAATTTTAATAAATATTTTTCTTTAAAGACTAAATAAAAAATAAGTTTCTTCGAAGATTATTCTATGGTATTATTTTATTTGTTAATAATATTATATTATTTTACATGTTGTTACATTAAGTTAAAAATTATGTAACTTCAAGAATAGGAGGAATTTATGAATATTTTCCCAGTTATATTTATAATAGTAAGTTTTGGTTCACTGGTAGCCGCATTCATTTTAGAGGGTGGAAGTCCTGTTATGCTTGTAGCTAAAACTGCTGCTATGATTGTGTTTGGAGGTACAATTGGATCCGTAGGCCTCGGATCTTCACCTAAAAAATTAAAGAATATCCCAGCAATGCTTAAGCTTATATTTACAGCAAAAGATAAGGATTTAGTGGAAATTGTAAGTTATTTTAAAAACTTATCCTTTAAAACCAGAAAAGATGGGTTACTTAGCATTGAAGCCGAAATAACTGATGCATTAGACCCTTTTATTAAAAAAGGTTTACAACTAGTGGTGGATGGCGTAGACCCTCAAATGGTAAAAACCATTTTAGAATTTGAACTTGAATCAACCTATGAAAGACATAAAGAAAATGCTGGTATCTTTGAAGCAGCGGGTGGACTTGCACCTACCATGGGTGTTATAGGTACGGTTATGGGTCTGGTACAAGTTTTAAGTAACCTTTCTGACCCAGCTGTTTTAGGAGAGAAAATTGCGGTTGCATTTATAGCTACTCTATATGGTGTTGGGTCTGCAAATTTACTATTTCTTCCCATTTCTTCAAGATTAAAAGATTTAAATAATGAAGAGATTAAAGAGAAGTCACTAATAATAGAAGCTGTTCTTCTTATGCAAGAAGGTGCAAATCCTAATATCTTAGCAGAAAAATTAAAAGGGTTCCTTGATAAGAAACAAATACAGAAGTTTAATGAAATGGATAATGGGGGAGCATCATAATGAAAAAGAGAGAGGAAAAAGAACCCAATCATGAGCGATGGCTTTTAACTTATTCAGACTTAATAACTTTGCTTATGATATTTTTTGTTATTATGTATGCATCAAGCACTGTAAGTGCTACAAAATATAAACAGCTATCACAGTCACTTAACGTGGCTTTTGAAGGTGGTGGTAAAAGTATTGTTGGAAATGACTCAGCTATAAGTATAACAGATCCAAGTACTAAGGTAGTTGAGACTCCCCCTGTAGAAAGCACCGCATCTGATGGAGGTAAAGCATTAGAAGAAAGTAAAATGAAAGATATTAAAAAAAATGTGGACAAGTACTTAAAAGAAAATGGATTAAGTTCTAACGTATCCACTAAAATTGATGAAAGAGGACTTCAAGTAAGTCTCAATAGTACACTTCTCTTTGATATTGGTAAAGCAAATGTTAAGGCTGAATCAATAACGCAGTTAATTAGTATAGGGAAAATCCTAAATAAGGTTGATAACTATGTAAGAATTGAAGGACACACAGATAGTACACCAATTAGCAATAATGAATTTAGCTCAAACTGGCAGCTTTCTGCCATTAGGGCAACTAATGTTACAGAACTTCTTATTTCAAAAGCAGGAATTTATCCTAAAAGGATATCCGCAGTAGCCTATGGAGAAAATAGACCTGTGGCAACTAACACTACTGAAATAGGAAAAGCCAAGAATAGAACCGTAGATATTATTATATTAAGTAGTAAATTTTCAAAAGCAGAAAAAACCAAATAAAAAGATGCTGCTATTTTTATTAGCAACACCTTTTTTTTACTTTTCTTTAATAATTTTAAGTTTACCATCCACAATATCAACTATTGCGCTACCACCTGTGCAAAGATCACCAAACAGCACTTCATCAACAAAATAGGTCTTTATCTCCTGTTGAACTACTCTATTGATTTCTCTAGCACCATACGCCTCTGAATAGCCTTTTTTACTTAACCAAGCATATAAATTATCTGTTACCACTAATTTTATATTTTTAGTTAAAAGCTTTTCCTGGAACTGTTTCATAGCTTTCTTAGCTATTTGAAGAGCCATAGCTTCGTCAATTTTATTAAATACAATTATATCATCCAATCTATTTCTAAATTCTGGAGAAAATACTCGTTCTACTTCTTTAGTGACTACTTCTCCTGATTCTATTCTATCTCCAAATCCAATTATATTTTTACTAGCTTCTCTGGCTCCTGCATTAGATGTCATTATTAAAATAACATTTCTGAAATCTGCTTTTTTGCCAGTGTTATCAGTCAAAGTTGCATAGTCCATAACCTGAAGTAACACATTATATACATCTGGGTGAGCTTTTTCAATTTCATCAAGCAGTAGCACACAATGAGGGGTTTTTTTAATGGCTTCGATTAATAGTCCACCCTCTTCATAACCTACATATCCCGGCGGTGCGCCAATAAGTCTAGCCACAGTATGCTTCTCTTGGTATTCACTCATATCAAATCTAATAAGTGGAATAGCGAGGCTCTTTGATAATTGCTTACTTACTTCTGTTTTTCCTACTCCTGTAGGACCCACAAAAAGAAGAGATGCTATTGGTTTTTCTTCATCATTAAATCCTGCCCTAGATCTCTTTATAGCTCTTACTAGAGTGTCTATAGCGACGCTTTGCCCAAAAACTTGCTTCTTTAAACTTTGGTCTAGATTTTTTAGTGTTAAAGTTTCATTATTTGATACACTTTGCTCTGGAATTTTTGCAATAGAAGCTACTATTTTTTCCACTGCACTTACGGTTATAATAATATTTTCTTCACTATCCTCAGAATTAAGCCTAGCATAAGCACCGGCTTCATCCATAATATCTATAGCTTTATCTGGAAGATATCTATCATTAATATACTTGCTAGATAGTTCTGCTGCGGTTTTTAAAGCTTCTTCCTTGTACGTAACCTTATGGTAAGCTTCGTATCTATCTTTAAGTCCCATAAGAATATTAAACGTATCTTCGGTAGATGGCTCCGGCACTTCAATCTTTTGGAATCTTCTAGCTAGTGCACTATCTTTTTCAAAATGCTTTTTATATTCATCATAAGTAGTTGATCCAATGAATCTTACCTTACCATCTGCAAGAAATGGTTTTAAAATATTAGAAGCATCCATAGCGCCTCCAGAAACTGCACCAGCTCCAACTATGGTATGGATCTCATCAATGTACACTATAGGCTTTTCTTCTTTACTAATTTCCCTTAATACTCTTTTTATACGTTCTTCAAAATCGCCCCTATACTTTGTGCCTGCAAGGAGAGATCCCATGTCCAAATAATATATCTTACTTCCTTGTAATATCTTAGGGACTTTGTTTTCTACAATTAATTGCGCAAGCCCCTCCGTGATAGCAGTTTTACCTACCCCCGGTTCTCCTACATGCACTGGGTTGTTTTTAAGTCTCCTACATAATACTTGTAGCGTTCTTTGCAGAATATCTTGCCTCCCAATAAGAGGATCCATTTCCCCTCTGCTCGCTTTCTGCGTTAACTCCACAGTAAAATCACTTAAAAAATTTTCTTTCCCACTGGGATTTATTTCTTCGTCGTATGTGTGTTCTAAATCTTCTTCGCCTTCCTCAAATTCAACTGCTTCTTCTTGCTCATGATTTGTTATCCCTGCAAAATCAAAAGTATCTACTACAGAAATACCATGAGCTATGTAATTGAGAAGATCCCTTCTTTTCATTTGCTGTTTTCTCAAAAAATATGAAGCAAAGCTTTCCTCGTCATCATACATGGCTACAATCACATCACCAATCTTAACCAGCTCTTTTCCAGAAAGCATAACGTGATCTTCAGCTGTTGATAAAATTGTCTGGATTCCAATGGTTTGTATTGGCTCCGAGTCTTCTACAACATCTATATTTTCCTTTAAAAATTTAATTATCTGTTTTTTTAGTCTCTTAACGTTACCACCACTATTCTCTACTATATCAATTCCCTCTTCAAAAAATAAAGAGGCATAAAGAATATGTTCTGGTGTGAAATATTCATGATTGGACATTTGCGCTTCATTATAAGCTGCAGTAATAATCTCATTTACTATATTATCTAATTGCATAATTACTCCTCTTCTAGGGTTAATTTTAATGGAAACCCACTTTCTTCACACATCTCCATAGCTTGGATGATTTTTGTTACACCTACATCATAGCTATATATTCCCGCAATGCCTCTACCCTTTTTATGGACATCAAACATAATTTTTGTGGCTTCCACAACCTGTTTTTTAAAAACTCCAACTAAAACCTGCACAACAAACTCCATGCTTGTATAATCATCATTATGAATGATTACGTTGTACTTATTGGGCTTCCTAATGTCAATTTCTACTTTCTCTTTAATATTAACTTTTTCATCAAAAATATTTTGCTGCGACATAATTACCAACTCCACTGTTTTAATAAAGTTTATTTTCTGTACTTTACTACAAGACTATTATATCCTACTTGTTTATATATTACTTCATTTACCTATATTATTTCAACTGTTCTATGCTTTTATCTTTTATTTTTGGAGTTTAAAATATATCTATTTTAAAAGTAACTCTTTTTTTATTTTCCACATATTATAAAGTAGGTATTTATGCCTTAATAAAAGGAAGAATTTCAGGTGCCTAATTTCTATAAGAAAGGAGTATTTTTCTATGATACAATACAATAACTGTGATAAATTAAATATATTAAAACTAATTATTATTATCAATATTCTGCAGCAATCATATTATAGTGAAAATATTAATAAATTTTCTAAAAAAAACTCACCAAATATTAAGCTTAAAAACAATATAGACCTAAATAATTCAAGTGTCAAAAGGGATGCAAAAGGTATAATGGATTTAGACCGTATATTTCCTATGCAAGAAAAAAATATAGAAGATGATACAAAATGTATAAAAGATAAAATTAAAATTAATACCAATAATAATAATAATAATAATAATAATAATAATAATAATAATAATAATGATAATGATAATGATAATACTAATACTGATATTGATACTAATACTCCTGACAATTATATTTATGAAATTACTGAAAATATAAATACTAATCATAATGAAAACTTCATATCACCAGTTCCCATCATAATATCAAAAATAAATATAGATATTCCTATTGAATCCACATTTAAATTAAAAAATGCTACATTAGATGTAGAAAACATCAAAAATCAGATATATTTAACTAATAGTAAGGTACTCCCCATGTATTAGCAATAAATCTTTTATTAACATTTCATAAAAACAAGGTGTATCCATTTAATACAGAAAGAATTATGTATTAAAAAACAGGAACATAAGATTTACTCTTATGTTTACTGTTTTTTGTATTCTAACAATCTCATGCAGTTATTGTAGACATGTACTAAACTGCCGTAACTCTTACCTGCTGATTTTGTAATACTTTTAGCGTTAAATTTATCACTACTTTTTCGGTTAGTTGTGTAACCCTTTGCTCTGTAGAAGTTTCACAATTTGAAGTTGGATTTGTGTGAATATCAACTTCAGTAACATCTGCCCTTACTAATTCAACATAGGGTTTTTCATTATAGAATTCTGTGATAAAGAAACTCTGATCGCAAGGATTACGTCCAAGTACAGAATCTGTACAATTATCGCAACCTTCAAGTTTATCTGTAAAAAATTCTATTTCACTTGGAGTGGTGTTTTCATTAAAAACAGGTGGCCTAAGGAAAGTAACTCTAGTAGTAAAGTTAAACGGAACTTGAACTGTACAGTGCCTTATATCTCCACATACATTTGTACTTGTACCTGATGGACAAGTTTGAGTTGCATACTCAATATTCTTTCTAACAAAACCTGCTATAAATAATATCCCAGTGCCAGTACGGCTGTCTTGAGAAAATGGAATTAAGCGAGATTGGGTTAGAAATACATTCTTTTTAGTACGTTTAATTTCCATAACTACTTGGTCAAATGTGATAGTAGCTTCGACAGGAATTATTATTTTTGTCTCTGCTAGCACAACGGGGAGCTTAACTACTGTATTCCCAGGACAAATAACAGTAGGAATTACATCAATTTCTTCTGTTATTGTTTCAGCTTGAGTAGTGACTGTTACACAATGATTATTTTTTAAACAACAATCTGCAATATCTGCAATATACGAATCATTACCCGTGTTTATTTGATTTTCTTGATTTAATTTAGAATCAATATTCATAATAAATTATCCTCCTTTTGAATTAACGAAAGTATACTTATTGTTCAAGAGTTAGTGAACTGCTCGGTAAAATATAAGATTTATAGTGTAATCTTTATATTATATACTATTACAATTTATGTTTTTACGTTACAGAACTACTAATTTTTTTTGAAATATCTACATGTTGATTTTGTAATAATTTTATTGTTAGTGATAACACTACCTTTTCAGTGATGCTGTGAAATCCTTGTTCTAAAGGTATTTTATACTCTTTATTTATTGGGTTTTCAAGAATATCAGATTCAATAATTTCAGCACTAATTAATTCACAGGATACTTTTTCATTAAAGTATTCGATTATTTTAAAACTTTGTTCTCGGGTATCTCCTCCAATTATGCCTTCTTCACAGGGATTAAAAACTTTAATGCTAGTTTTTAGTATTTTCACTTCATCTTGATAATTATTTGGTTTAAACTTGGGGTAAGTCTTAAACGTTACTCTGGTAGTACATTTAAAAGGAACTTCAGCTGTAGCATGTTTAACCCTTCCGCATGATACCCCCTTATCATTATGCTCTTTAGTTGTGTATTCTATATTCTTCCTAATAAAGCCATCTACAAATAGTATTCCTGTATTGGGTTTTCCATCTTCAGAGTTAGGGATAAGTTCGCACTGATTTAAATATACATTTTTTCTAATGTGTTTAATTTCTAATACAACATCCTCTAGCTTAAGCGAAGACTCAACAGTAATAGTTAGAGTACATTCTGTTAACACTACTGGAATTTTTACTGTTACAGGCTCTACAGCGACTTCTGAAGTATGAATAATATTCTCACAAAGAGGTAGCATTTCAGAAGTAACCATTGTTTTAAAATTCACAATTTTAACCTCGTCCACTTGATTATTAGGCGTATCTTTAGAAAACTCTTCTATTGGAATGGTATTGTGATTTTCTTCTAGCAAGTCTTCATTATATAAATCTTCAAAACAAGTATAATTCTTATTTTCTAAGCTATCGTCCTTGGATAAGTTGCAGTTTTCATCTTCTACATTGTTTTCTAAGTCCTCCTTGGATAAATCAAGGTTTTTGTCTTCTACATTATTCTCTAATTCATCATCCTTGGATAAATTACAGTTTTCATCTTCTACATCATTTTCTATGTCATCCTCCTTGGGTATATCAAGGTTTTTGTCTTCTACATTATTTTCTAAGGGAACATAGTTATTATTTTCTGCAATATAAGTTTTAAAAAAATTAAGTAAATCCCTTTCTATAAAATAATTTTTATCATGCTCCCTTTTTTGATCTACTTCGTCATGATGTTTTTCGTGATGTTTTCTTTTATGTAGCTCACTATTATGATTCTTTTTATGATGCTCTTCATTATTGTTTCTTTTATGCCGATCATCATTATGACCTTTTCTATGTTGCTTTTCATCTTGTTTTCTCTTATGACGCTCATCATTATGATCCTTTTTATGTTGTTTTTTATCTTGTTTTCTCTTACGCCGCTCATCATTATGTTCCCTTTTATGTTGCTTTTCATCTTGTCTTTTTTTATGCTGATCATCATCATTATGATCCCTTTTATCTTGCTTTTCATTATAATGTTCTTCATCACATTTTTTCTTATGTCGGATATCATCATATTCCATTGAATTGTTTATTCTGAACACAACTTCTCCTCCTATTCAAAATACTATAGTCTAAAAAACTTTAAATGTAACCCTTCCTAAGAAAGAGACCCAAAACCACTCTTAGTAAGCTTTGGGTCTAGAGCATATAAATTAATTAATATCTAAAATTAAAGATTAAACTGCTGTAATTCTTATTTGTTGGTTTTGTAAAACCTTTAGTGTTAAATTCACTACTATTTTTTCGGTGAGTTCCGTGAACTTTTGCTCTGTAGGAGTTTGACAGTTTGAAGTTGGATTTGTGTGAATATCAATTTCAGTAATATCTGCCCTTACTAATTCAACAAAAGGTTTTTCATTAAAGTATTCTGTGAAGGAGAAATTTTGATCGCAAGGATTACGTCCAAGTACTGGATCTGCACAAGCATCGCAGCCTGTAAGTTTATCTGTAAAGAATTCTAGTTCACTTGGAGTAGTGTTTTCAATAAAAATAGGTGGTCTAAGGAAAGTAATTCTAGTAGTGAAATTAAAGGGAACTTGAACTGTACAATGCCTTATATCTCCACATACATTTACATTTGTATCTGATGGACAAGTTTGAGTTGCATACTCAATATTCTTTCTAATAAACCCTGATATAAATAGTATTCCAGTGCAATTACGGCTGTCATTAGAAAATGGGATAAGACGAGATTGAGTTAAAAATACATTCTTTTTAATACGTTTAATTTCCATAACTCTTTGGTCTAATGTGATAGTAGCTTCAACAGGGATTGTTATATTTGTCTCTGCTATTACAACGGGGACCTTAACTACTACATGTCCAGCAGCAATAACAGTGGGTGTTACATCCATTTGTTCAGTTATTGATTCAGCTTGAGTAGTAACGGTTGCACAAGCCGGCCTTTCTACAGAACAAGCTGCAGTTTGAGAATCATTACACTGTCCCATTTCACTATCTTTATATTTATAATTAATATTCATAAATAATATTATCCTCCTTTTAATCTAACAAAATATAATCTGTGAATTTTGTATATCTATTACACTAAATCTACTACATTCTACCTCAACTCTTACTGCTAAAAATTTCGTGATACTCTCTGTAAAATGTAGGATTTATGGTGTAATCTATAGTATATACTATTACTATTTATGCTATTGTGTTACAGAAAAAAGGGTTAGAAAATAAAGTTTCTATAATTTATTCTGCATGATTAAATGATCTTAAATGTAAAAAAACAGGAACATAAGATTTAATCCTATGTTCCTGTTTTTTTATATTTAAGATCTAGGTTAACTGCTAGTGAAAAACATTTAGTTGCGTAAAAGGCTAACCTTATTTAAATTTATTATAGTATAATTTCTAATTTTTTTATAAAAAATTCTTTCACATATGTTTAAATAAAAATAATATGGCGAAACTATTAAATGTTAAGTGAAGTTTATCTTATTCTCCTAACAAATAAACTTCATTTTCTAAATTCACTCAGTTATACTATATCATATTCTCTAAAAACTCTTTCAAATAGTAAAAACCCCAAGGTAGCTTGGGGTTTTTATTGTTTGCTCCTTATTATCTTATGAGTATCTTTGAGTTTTTAGCTAAAACTACAAATGTAGTTTTTTCAAACTCATCCTTATTAATGTTAAAATCAATTGCTTTTCCATCTACTAATATTTCTCTAGCAATAAAATTGTTAATATTAAATGTAAATCTTTCATAAGTTGTTTTATAATTATTATGAACATTATCTATATTTAAAACTACTGCTTCCTGTGACGCTTCCATAGTAAATTCATATAAATTATATTCGCCATCCTTGTATTTAAAACTTTCACCATCATCTCCATAATGGATATATTTCCCTTTACCTAAATACACATCAAGTATAAGGTTTTTATTCTGAGCCTCACCTACATAACTTTGTGGCTCATAACTCGGAATTATGCTACCAGCCTTAATAAATATTGGACATACATCAAGAGGAGTTTCCCGAAGTATATATTTTTCTCCTTCTATAACTTCTTTTGTCCAGTAATCTATCCAAGTTCCCTTTGGCAAATATACAGTTCTTGCCTTTTGACCCTGCTGCACAACCGGTGCCACAAGAATATTCTCACCAAACATAAATTCATCATTTATTTCATAAGTTTTTTCATCTTGCTGATAATGTAACATTAAAGCCCTCATTACTGGAAGTCCAGCGTTCTCTGAGACCCACATCAAATCATAAAGATATGGAAGTAGCTTATATCTTAATTTTATATATTTTCTATTTATCTCCTCAGTTACTTTATCAAAAGCCCAAGGTTCTTGATCTCTTGTATGCATTGCTGAATGATTTCTAAATAATGGGGTAAAGCATCCTACCTGTACCCATCTTGATAAAAGCTCTGCAGTGCAGTCAGAACTAAAGCCACCTACATCGGTGCCACAAAACGTAATCCCACTAATCCCTAGATTCATAAGCATAGGAAGAGACATTCTAAGATGCTGCCAAAAACTTTGATTATCTCCTGTCCAAGCAGTAGCATATTTTTGAGTACCTGCATAACAAGCTCTTGTTATAACAAAAGGTCTTTTTCCTGTATATTTTTTTATACCTTCAAATGTTGCCATTGACATAAGGTGCCCGTACACATTATGAATTTCTGTATGGTCGCTAAGTCTACCATCATTATTAAACATAACATCATCTGGTAGTGGCCCTCTAAAGCTAGCAGGTTCATTCATGTCATTCCATATTCCTTCTACTCCAGCATCCATCATGATTTTTTGATTTTCACTCCACCATGTGCGAGCTTCCGGTTTTGAGTAGTCTGGATATAGTGAATCTCCTGGCCATACTTCATTTACATATGGAATTCCATCCTTATCTGTAGCAAAATAATTATTTTTAATACCTTGATCATATATACTGTAACCCTTATCTTTTTTAACACCAGGATCAATTATTGTAACAAGTTTAAAGCCCATTTCTTTAAGTTTTTTTATCATTAATTTAGGATCTTCAAACTTCTCTTTATCCCAGGTAAATACTCTATACCCATCCATATAATCAATATCTAGATATAGCACATCACAAGGTATGTCTTTTTTTCTAAAGTTTTCAGCAATCTCCATCACTCTATTTTCTGATGCATAACTCCATCTGCACTGTTGATAGCCTAATGTCCATTTTTGCGGCAGTGGTGTCTTACCTGTAAGATATGTATATCTATCTAGTATATCTGTAATCTTTGGTCCTGCTATAAAATAATAATCTAAATTGCCATCGTTTGCGCCAAAGTAATAGTAGTTAGAATTTTCCTTACCCATATCAAAGTTAGATTTAAAAGTATTATCAAAAAATATTCCAAAAGCTTGTTTCTCTCTTAGAGTAATGAAAAAAGGTATAGATTTATAAAGAGCTTTATGACTTTCTACATGTGGTGATGGATCATCAGTATTCCACATTTCATATTGATAGCCCTTTTTATTTAAAGGTCCTGTTTTATCTCCAAAACCATAAAAGTATTCATTTCCCTTCATAGTCTTAATCACTTCGATTTTATGTAAATCGTAATTGTTTTCTGTTTTGTGTCCTTCTCCCTCACCAATACTACCATTACCCCGCCTTATGAAGGGTTCTCTGATACCTCTATAATCTTCACAAAGTGCTATACCGTTTACATCAAAAAAATCCACTTTAAAATTATCATATACTAAAACCTTTACAGTTTCTGTGTGAATTTCTATTCTATCCTCATAGCCAGTTACTTTTATATCACAACTTTGAGCTTTCTCACCTTCAATAGCGCGAGAGAAATGTTCCTCTCTTTTAAAAGCTGCAAATACATTTATTATGTATGGAGATATTACTTCTATTTCTCCTATTCTCTTTTCAAAACTTATTTTTATTTTATTTCCTAAACGTTCAAAGCTTTTAATTTTTCCAAACATCTTGCATCTTACCTTCTTTCCTATAAAATCATATTTTATTAGATTAAGGCATCTTCAAAAAAATATCCAGCCATCTTTGACTTGTTATTTTTTCTTATGCTTAATCACTTATATAATAATTTATTCCGTGCTTTAAGTCTATGATTTTTGAATTTTCTATAAGTATGCACAAATTCCATATATTAAATTTGTACATACTTATAGAACAAAGGTTTATAATAAAAGTTTTAATTAAATCATTATCAAAAAAAGCTTTATTATTAAATGTTTATTTAATAATAAAACTTTTTTTGTTAGAAATGATACTATTTTTTTAATCTATTATATTTTCCACTTATAATAAATCAAATTTACAAAATACTATTTCGATTTTTTCAATACATAATAGTAAGGAATCATATCTCTAAAGCTGTAATCTCCGCTTTTCCATTCAAAGAACATATAACTCTCTCCCTCAATCTCTTTTATGAAATATTGACTAGCAGTGCTATCACCTTTATGGCAAATAATACCATTTGTCCATGTTTCCCAATCATGTGCTGTCTTTCCTTCTTTTTTAAATTCCATATCCTTTAAATACAAATCCTCCTTCCACTGCTTTTGGTTTGGTTTAAAATCCACTATATCACTAACAAAATCTACACTTTCCCATTTTCCAATAAGCTTTGGATCATTTTCAAAAGTAAAATCTGTATTATCAACTTTTCTACTTTTACCTTCTTTATCTGTTATATATTTAGAGGTTATGGTGAATGAACCAACTTCTTTACTTGTAGTTTGTTTTGTTTTATCTATTTTAGTAGTTACTGTTATATCTTTATCATTAGTCTTAGCAACACCTGTCTTTGCATCAGTTAAGGTAACTATCCCACATGCTAGTAGTACTACTAAAGAAGTTGCTGTTATTCTACGTGAATTTTTTTTGAATGATTTTATCATAGTAATCCTCCTCTTAAAATCAGATTTATTATTTAACATTCCAGCAAGCATGTCAACCTTTGGAAGCTTACTAGAATGCTGGATAAGATTTATTATTGTAATTCCATAATTCCCAATTTTATCTGTTTCAACATAATTAAGCGACATTGCATCGCAACATATTTCTATATCCTTTTTCATTTGCTTAAAAATATACCAAATAAAGGGGTTGAACCAATGTAAAACACATATTATCCTTATTAAATAATTTATAAATATATCTTTTCTTTTAAAATGAGAAAGTTCATGAAAAAATATATTTTTTAAATCATTTTCACAAGCCTCTTGAATTAAATCATATGGAAATAATATCTTAGGATTTACTAAACCATATATTGCAGGACTTTTAATACCGGAAATCTTAACAACAGGTATATCTTTATTTACTCTCATGCTATGTTTACATTCTTCTACTATATCTAAAATTCTTTTATCAGTTACTATTTTTCTTCTGCAAATATTCCTAGAAAACTTTATGTCTACAATAATGGTATTAACCACTAATATAAGAACTCCAATTAACCATAAAATAAACGGTATTTTATAGTTAATTTTATTTATATAAAAAGCTTGACCATTATTAATTGTTCCTACTTTGGGATTGTTTTTATTTTCAATTTCGAAATTCAAATCTTTATTACCACTAAAGTTTATTTTCTCATTTAAACTGGACTTCTTGTCATAATCAATGCCCTCTAATGCACGCATAGTAATAGGTTTATTTGCTGTAACCGGAAAAAAATTGAATATGCTATAAGAACTTTGAGGTACTATAGGAATAATTAGCCTTGCTATTATTAAAAAATACAGAGCATATTGAACCTGTATAGGTAATTTATTTTTTAACAGCCTCTTTACTATCTGAATTATTAATACTAATACACTACTGATTAATGATAAATGCAGTACCCATTTAAATATAATAAGTAAATCAAATATTAACCTTTCCATAAAAATTACTTCCTATCCTTTAATATACGTTCAAGTTCAGCTATATCTTCTTTAGTTAATTTATCATCTTCTATAAAGTTTAATACCATGTTTTTAACTACACCATTGTAAACCCTTTTTATAAAAGATTTACTTTCTTCCTTAATGCAGTCTTTTTCACTTACTAGAGGATAATAATAATAACTCCTGCCTTCAGCGTTAAAATTTATAACACTTTTTTTTAGTAACCTACTTATTAAACTTTTCACAGTTTTCGGCTGCCAATTTGTACCATTCTCTAATAGTTCTATTATCTTGCTTGATGTGCACGGATGTTGCTCCCATATAATTTTCATAACTTCCCATTCTGCTTCTGATATATTTGGTATATTACTCATTCCCCCCCCTCCTTTCTAGGATTACAAAAGTAATCCTTAATGTTATATTACATCTGTAATCTTTTATTGTCAATATGTAATATATTAAATCATAACCCATAATATTGTATATTTTTCACCTGCCTTTTTATTATAGTTTTTACCAACAACTCACCTAATTCTCACAAAAAATAACAAATCAAATATAATGATATATTTGACTTGTTATTTACTTTCATATTCATTAATTATTATTATTTAATAGATTCTGCAATCTTTATTAATTCACTCTTAGTAATTCCTCCTCTACCTGATAAATTATAAAGCGCATTTTTAGTTTCCCAATCAATGTTTCTATTTTCACTTATTACAGCATTTACCCCATTAATTTTTATTTCTTCAATCGTACCGTCTGTTCCAGATGCAAATTTCGTGGTTTCATCTGGAAACCTTTGTTGCATAAATATAAACTTCCCTGTCTCCTTATTAGTAAAATACAAATCAATATATTTACTATTTTTAACTTTTGTTTCATTTTTCTCCTTATAAACTTCTGCTCTATCAAATTTATATCCTTTTGGCAAAAACGTTGGAAGCTTAACATCAAAGCAAGTATACTCATTTAATTTAGTAGAATCTTTTACTTCAACAACCCCCTCTTTGCGCATTTTTTCATCTTCAGCCACAGTTATTATTTTACCATCCTGCATATTAGCAATTTTCTCACCTTTTACTGTATATAATTCTTTCGCATTTCCTACTGTAAGTACTTCTATTGACTTTCCTTGTTTATCAAAAACTTTACCTTTAAATTCATCTGGAACTTTCACTTCTTTTATTTTAGATGGTTCCGTTTGTACAACACTTATATGTCCTAAAGATATAGTTCTTATTACTTTATCAGCTATATCTCGAGCAAAGGATGTTTGCATTAAAGAAACACTTACTATACATATCGCTGCGACTGAAATAGCAGCTTTTTTGAATTTATTGGATTTTTTCATGATATTCTCTCCTTTATTTTCACTTATACTTTTTAAAGTTTTATTATATACTGCTTGTTTATTGCTATCTTTGCTAAAATCTTTATTTGATATATTCTTACTAAATTGTAAAAGTTCATTATATTCACTAGGCTCTATTTTTTTCTTATCCTCTATACCATTAAAATAAGCATCTATTTCTCTAGAAAACTTGTCTTCAATTCTCTTATTTCTCATATCGTTCCCTCTCTTCCTCGATTTTCTTTTTTAGCTTTTTCATTGTTCGATAAAGTATTACTCCAACATTGCTTTCCGTAATATCTAATATTTGTGCTATCTCCTGATTTTTAAGATTTGCACCAAACTTAAGTGAAACAATATTTCGGTCCCTATCATTCAAAATCTTTAAAGCCTTTGAAAGTTCACTGTTACTTTCTGCTGATAATATTATGTCTTCTGGTGTTTTTTCTCTTGATACTAAGTCCTTAATTGTGTCAAAAGAAAATAATTTGTGTTTTTTTAAACTTCTAAAATAATCATTTACTATGTTTCTAGCTATAGCAAACATCCACACCTCAAAAGGTGACTTACTTTGAGAATACATATCTATTTTAAATATTATTTTTTCAAAAACCTGACTTGTAAGGTCTTCAGATGTTTCAATGCTATTAACACGATAATACATATAGTTGTAAACTCTTTTGTAATAGCTTTCAAAAATATGAGCAAATTCTTCTTCTTTACATAATTCTTCTGTAATTTCTTTTTTATATGAAATATCACACAACGCAAGTTGCTTCATCTTCCCCCCCCTTTTTTTTATTGTTTTTTTACTCGGCCAAGTAATCTCATATGTTAATACGTAAAATTTTTCATTCCATTACATATATTTTAATGTTTTTAATATATATGTAAAACAACTTTCTATTCTCACTAAGAAATGTCCTTAATTCTCTAATTCAAAAACATTACTTAACCTTACAATTTTGAAATGTAACTAACAAACAAAAACTTCCATTTTATGCTACGTCCCTTGAGGTCGTAACAAAAACTGGAAGTTCTTGTTTTCTATTTAATTCTTAAAACAATATCTAAAACAAAATCTCTATTATTAATATAATCTTCAATAGAATTTTCAACTATAATATCTGGTACCAAGGAATCTACACCTTTAGGTACATTTTTAAAAAACTTAGAAAGTTCAATATATTTTGTTGAATATTGAACAGATATTTTTGAATTAGGCAATATAAAGTCCTGGACCTCTCCAAAATGATCTAATTTTCCTGAGGTAGGTTCACCAACAAAAATTGCATTAGTTTCTTTTAATTCTGCGGAACTGCATATAGCTGCTGAAAAAGTATTACGACCTACTATAACAAATAATTTGTACTTTTTATTAATATTTTTATTTTCTTTAATTTTATTTATTAATGGTCTTATAATTTTTTCACTTCCACCTCCATTGTTTCTCAAATCAATAATAAGCTTATCTGCCTTATTATCATCAGTGATTTTAATTACTTTATCTGCAAATTCTTCATAAGGTTTATTCTTCATATCCCTACAAGAATTATACTGTACATACATTGTATTAGAATCCTTTAAATACTCAAACCAATAATTTTCCCTTGGATTTCTTAAATAAAGGGGCAACTCCTTAGAGTCTCCTTTTTGCACAATCTCTATCTTTTCCTTTCTATCCATCGCTTCAATAATAATATTAAACTGTTCACCATCTTTTTTCTCTAATGTTAATTCAAGTTTTTCTTTATTTGACGTAATATGCAGTCCATTCATAATGTCTGGATTCATAATTATTGTAGGTGTTTTTTTCTTAATCTGTGCACTATTTTCATGAGGTATAACAGAAGAAATGTCCGTGCATACCGATTTAATATCCTCATTATTTATCTTCACAATCTTACAATAAAGTATCTTCTCATATTTTAAAATTGTATCAGTTATATATAACTCCTCGTTAAAATATTGTGTCATTATTGGGTAGAATGTTTTTGTCTTTTCATAAACACTTGTATGCGAATCTCCTACTTTAGCAACAATTTTATATAAGCTAATTTTAATTTCATCATCATTCATATTAGGTATTGAATTTTTCAAATCTTCTACTTCTTTATAAAACTGTTCTTTTTTCATATTTGCAAATAAATTTATGTGCTTTTTAGGAAGTTCATTTTTCAAATGATCTATATCCTCAATCCACATTTTATTTCTTTCGCTATTATTCATTGCATATACATTGTTATTAAAAAAACTTCCAATAAAGATATTTTGAAATAAAACACTTAAAAATACTATTAAACATACTCCTTTAAACTTTACTGATTTTCTGTTCATAATTTTTACCCCCTAAAAAAATTAATATACTTACATTTGTGCTACCCAACTACCTCACTAATATACCTCCCCCTTGTAATAAAGAAAGCTACTATTTGTAAAACTATATAAGCCGAAAATACGCAAAGTGATTTATTAAACATATAATCTCCATTTTGTACAACTCCAAATATTACTGATAAAAAATATGTTATTAAACTAACAGCCAAAACTACTGGAGTAAAAAAGATTATCGCCAGTTCTTTTGTTAAAACCTTTGATACCTCATTATCTGTCATGCCTAGTTGAACCAGTTTTTTTACCCTTTGCTTTTCCTCATCAACACTTGTTAATACCTTAAAATACAATACCACTCCACTGGATATTAAAAGCATCATTCCTAAAAATGAACTTGAGAAAAGAATAAAGCCATTTTCTCTTATACTTTTTTCTAAAATTTGCTGTTTAAATTTAGGTTTTAAAGATTCATCTCCGTGATTTAACTTCTTTAATTCACTTAAAATACTATTAAAGCATTTATAATCCTTAGAGCCTTTTAATTTAATTAAATGGTCATAAGAAATAACCTGTGGTCCTAACTTCTCTTTTATTCTTTTATAATCTTCATCATTAATTATAAGAGCTGTTCCCCTTGAATAATCTAATGAGTAAAATTCATTAGTATATATGCCTTCTATATATTTCTTTTTACTTTTATCAACATATATATAACTGTCCTTATCCATAGTAGCTAAGAAATTCTCTATCCGTGCATTCTTATCTTCTTTAAGCTTTGCGATTTGTTCTTCTTGTTTAGCCAAGTCATTGAAATTAATTATTACGTCACTATCTTTAAACTTATTATCTGTATTAGAGTTCGATACCTGTACTAGTTCTCCAGTGTTTACAATAATATTTGTATTCATGTGATTATTGTAATTACTCTGGCTTATGACAGCAATATTTCTACCATAGTTCATAACCTTACCTTCATAAGACCTATAATCCATAAGATTTACGCTTTCTAAAAGTTTATGCTCCTTTATTTCTCCACCACTCGCTTGTGCTATGTTTTTAAGTTCCTGGTCTGATATTTTATTAAATTTAGTATTTTCGATAAAGCCAAAATCATAAGGATACATAATATTTATGTTTTTTTCTATTGTGCCATACATACTATATGTCATACTTATAAAAGTAATAGCTGCTGCTGCCAATATTAAAACTAAATAAATAACATTTTTATAAGACATAAACTTATGCTGCACACTTGATAATACTAAAAGATTATTATTGTATGTCTTTTTAAAATTCACAAGTACTCTATTTACCATAACTATTAGTGATCCTATTACAAAATAAGGTGCTATTATTGTTATTATAATAATTATGAGTATTGAACTTTCAAATCCTATAAATATTTCTTGCTTAACTATTTTAGGAAAAAGATACATTGCTGCTATTAATGCTATCAAAGCTATTGTTCCTATTATAAGATTACTCTTACCTACCTCTGCTCTAGAAGAAGATTTTATAAGGTCCATTATGGACAGCTTTCCTACAAAAATTAACTGAAATATTGAATTTATTAAGAAAATAATTAGGGCTATAACTATACACAGAGAATAAGTCTTTATATTTAGACTAGGTCTAAAATTATCAATCCAAAGTATTTTACCTATTACCATATAAAACAGCCTAGAAAATAATGTTCCAACTATCATACCTGTTACCATCGACGCAAACAATATTAGAATATTTTCAGTAAATAATATCTTCCTTAAATCCTTAGTAGTAACCCCTAAAGTCAAATATACTCCAAATTCTTTTCCCCTATATCTTATAAAGGATATAGTTGTATAGGAAATAAATACAATTGAAAATGAAATCATTAACACCAACATAGGTATATAGTTTCCTTTAAAAGCATTGGCCTCAGAGGCCTCCATAAATTCCTTACTAAATATTAGACTACCATACATTAGTAGAACAGCAATAATAAAGCTATTAGCTATAAAATAAGCTATATATTTTTTAAAATTAAATTTAATATTCTTTATTATTATAGAAGAAAAAGTCATTATCTCTCCCCTCCTATAACACTTTGTGCTTCTAGAATTTTATCAAAGAATTTGTTTCTATCACCATCTGATATTATTTCTAATCTTATAGCCCCATCCTTTATGAAAATTATTCTTTTACAGAAAGATGCTGCAAAGGCATCGTGCGTTACCATAATTACCGTAGAGCTTTTTTCCTCATTCATATTCTTAAAAGTTGTCATTATACTTTTGGAAGACTTTGAATCCAAATTACCTGTTGGTTCATCCGCAAATATAACTGAAGGTTTACATATGAGTGCTCTCGCTGCTGCTGTTCTTTGTTTTTCTCCGCCCGATATATTATAAGGATACTTATTTTGTAGCTCTTCTATACCTAAGTACTTCATAATATCTTTAGCTCTCTGCTCTATTTCCTGGGGATTAACTTTATCTATTATTAAAGGAAAGGCTATGTTCTCTTTAACACTTAAGCTATCTAAAAGATTAAAATCTTGAAATATAAAGCCAACCTTCCTTCTTCTAAATAAAGCTAGCTCATCCTTTTTCATTTTAATAATATCCTGTCCATTAATATGAACTTCTCCTGATGTAGCTTTATCTATACCAGATAATATATTTAATAGCGTAGTTTTTCCACTTCCACTAGGTCCCATTATGCCTATAAACTCACCCTTGTCTACATTAAAACTTACCTCATTAAGGGCTATAACCTCCTTTGCCTCTTTAAAAGCATTATAAACTTTAGTAAGTTTTTTAATTTGCAATATCTCCATATAAATCCACTCCTTTATTGTAATTTAAGTATAAATCTAATGTCCTAATTCTCTAATTGAAAAACATTACTTAACCTTACAATTTTGAAAGGTAGCTAATTTCTACTATAGTTCCTTCTCCTACCTTAGACTTTATATGAATTTCATGACCTAATTCATCAGCCACCATCTTAACCATATATAGCCCAATTCCTGATGACTTCTTATTATTTCTACCATTACTTCCAGTAAAAAAAGCCTGAAATACTCGTGATATATCTTCTTTCCTTATACCTATCCCTTTGTCTTCTACACATAATGTTATGTAATTACCCTCCTGTTTTAAATTAAATGTAACGTAGCTATTTTCTTTTTCTGAATACTTTATTGCATTAGCTATTATCTGCTCTAACATATACTTTGACCACTTTTTATCTGTGTATATATAATAATTTTCATCTATAATAACCTTCGGGTATACCTTACTATATATAAATTCTCTTTTTTTATTATTAACAGCAGTAGCTACGAGCTCCCTTAGGTTAACTTTCTCAGGAATATAATCTTTTGCAAATTCATCTAATCTAAACAAATTAAGAGTTTCTTCTAAGTTATCCTGCAGCTTCTTATTCTCTTCTATTATGTCATCAATAACATTACTACTACCTAACTCTTTTAACCCCTTTTCACAAGCCAAATCTATAACCGTTATAGATGTTTTCATATTGTGCACCCATTGAGCCATAAGGGTATCTCTTTCCTTTATTCTATTTTGCATTTTATAAAACTTGTTTATATAGCTATCATGTATTTCATTAACAGCTTCAAAAATCTCTTTATTACTATCAGATTTCCCCTTATAATTCGGACTTTTTTTAGCTTCATCAAGGCTCATATAGAAATTGTTATACTCAATAGTTTTATAAATAATAAAAATAATTAAGAAAAACAGGCTTACAGTTATAGGATATATAATTTCTCTACTATTAAATATTAAATAATAAAAGCTCACTAAAACTCCCGCATTTAGTAAATATATTATTATGGCAGTTTTTTCTTTTTTCAAAACCATTAACACTAATTTAGTTAAACACATATCCCACTCCTCGTTTTGTTACAATTGAATTTTCAGCTTTCAAATCTTTAAGTTTCTTTTTAACCCTAGTTATATTCACCGTTAAGGTATTATCATCAATAAAAGCCGTGTCATCCCATAATGTTTCCAGTAATTCTTCTCTGGTTATAACCTTTCCGACATTTCTCATAAATAACTTTAATAGCTTATATTCATTTTTACTAAGATCTACTGTCTTTTCTTCAAACTTTAACCTCATACTATCATGAAGCAAAGTTAATCCAGAAGCATTAAAATCTTCAGTATCAACCACATTATTTGTTCTTCGCAGCACAGCATTTACCTTTGCCAGTAGTATGCCCATGCTAAACGGCTTAGTTATATAATCATCTGCGCCTAGTTCCATTCCTCTAATTTGTTCCCCCTCTTCACTTCTAGCTGAAACAATAATTACTGGAACCTGCGATTTATTCCTAATGATCTTTAAAAAATAAAAACCATCAAATGTTGGAAGATTAATATCTAATATTATAAGGTTAGGCTCTATACGGCTCACATCTTCTAATACATTTTCGAAAGCATTTAAGAGAATAGTGTCATAACCATACGCATTTAAATATTCTTGCATATACTTTTTAAGTTTTAAATCATCTTCTATTATTAAAATTTTATTCATAGTAAATCTCCTAATTTTATATTTATAATGCTAATTATACCATTTCTCTAAGGTATAGAGATATATTTAGCAGTAAGGATATACTACGAGCTCTAGTTAAATTTATATTAATGTATATTCAAAAAGGCACAAGAAGATTTTAATTTAAATCCACTTGAACCATCATATACACAAACTTATTTAACATAGCACTTTATTTTTTACAACATTTTGTGCTAATATTTTTTATAAAATAAAATATCTCTCGTCCAAAGGCTATTAAAAATACCATTAATAAAAATATTTTATTTACATATGGAATTTTTATAATAGCTAATTGTGGAAGTTTCTCTTTAATTACATCAGCTAAACTTAAAAATAAATATACGCATATAAACAAAAATACCCAATAATAATCTATTTTATTCTTCTTTTTATTAAATATTTTTCTCCTTTTTATTAGTTGTGGTATTACTGTAACTAAACCCATATACATAAATAACTCTATAGATAACAAATCCAGTCTTTTAAAATTTCCATCCCTAAGCACAATACTAATTATAAAAACCATTACAAACCCAATAAATCCTACTTGAAAAAAACTCTCTATATAATTAAAGCATATGTTAAAAGCACTTTTATTATAGCTTGATTCTTCAATTATTGAATCACAAAACCCCTTAATATCGTCACCTATAACTTCACTCGCAAATTTCCCTTCATTCTTTGCTTGTAACATCATATCCAGTACTTGTTGAAATACCTCCTCTCGTTCTATTGAACTTAAAGGTGAAATTTCGATGTACTGAACAATATCCTCAAAATTCTTTAAATCTCTTTCATTCAGCTCTTTTTTGAGCTTGTTTTTTTTAAATTGTAATATCATAACTCTAACCATAATTCCCCCCCAATACTCTATCCACATTTCTTTTTACTTCACTCCATGAAGTAGTAAATTTTTGTAGTTCTTCTTCCCCTGCCCCTGTTAAATAATAATATTTCCTTTTAGGGCCAAAAGGTGAATTTTTCATAACAGAATATATTAATTTTTTCTTTTCTAGTCTTATTAATATAGGATAAACACTTCCCTCTGTTATATCACCGAATCCATAATTTACTAATCTTTCGCATATTTCATAGCCGTAAGTTTCATTTTCTTTAACTATTTTTATAATGCAACCCTCTAATAAGCCCTTTAGTATTTGTGTATCACTTGCCAATTCATCACCTACTTTGTATTACACAATAGTTATATGTTAATATTATCCTCCCTACTTTGTATTGTCAAGTAGCGAGCAATAGTAATTTTAATAGGTATTTCGAGGTAAATAATCATAAAAAATATAAAGATTTAAATGATTTTTATACAAAAAAAATCAAAAAAAACAACCAACTTACAATGAACTAAGTAAGTTGGTTGTTTTATAAATAGAATATGTATTTGTAATGAGTTAAGATAATAGGAAATTTCAGATGGACTCCATAGTCGGAGGGTATATTCATTGCAATTTCATTTTAGTAATTTCTTTATAGTAAGTAATACTTTTAGCTTCATCCTTAGTAATCAAATTATCAACAATCAATATATTATCAATATCCACCATCTTAAAAGCTTTAGTATTTTGATTATGTGCATCGCAGATTTTAAGGCTTAGATTTTTTCCTTCTTTATCACCTGTCTTAATTAGAAATAATACATTTTCATCTGAATCAGAAAGATCTTTAAAGATATTAAAATCTTCATTTATAAGTAAAGACTTAATTAAATCTTTTCTTAAATCTTTTTTTATGATTGCTATTGTGTCATCATGTTTAATAAGATATTCCGAAATAAAACCTACTAATTCTTTTTTTGATTGAAATAATTGTGTGTTTGACATTTATATTACCCCCTAAATTAATAGAATAACTTGTTTACTTTTATACATTCTATTGCATTTTAATTCATTAGTCAATAGTTTATTTCGACAAATAATTATGCTATTGATAATTCATTAAGATTTAAACGCATTTAACTAAGGCGTTTACAACAGTTAAGACTTTAAAATAATGACTTTAAATTCAATTTCCATTCAAACTTTATTGAATAAATATTCATATTCATGTATATATATATATATATATATATTGCGCGCGCTACTTACAAAAATATCTGGTGCTTATATCATACCACCAGATACCTAGTTGCATTAATTGTAGCCTTATTGATATAATAAAAAAAGAATAACAAGGTATATTATACTTTAGGATAGAAAAGGGATTTATTATGGAAAAATATTTTTCAATTGGAGAAATTTCAAAACTATCTAATTTATCAGTTCAAACATTAAGGCATAGTCGTTGTAGAGTATATAATTCTTCTTTGTAGAGAGGAGATAATTCTTATGAGAAAATTTTTTAATTATGTGATCCCAGCTGTAACCGGAATGTTAGTTGCATCATTATATATTATTGTAGATGGAATATTTGTAGGCAGAGGTGTTGGGAGTAATGCATTAGCAGCCGTAAATATAGCATTCCCACCAACCCTAATAGCTACAGCATTAACGCTCATAATTTCTGTTGGTGGATCAACTCTGGTTGCAATGAACTTAGGGTATGGTAAAAAACAGGATGCTATAAATAAATTCAATGAATCTATTTTGCTTTTAATTATAGCGGCAATAGCATTATTTATAGTAGGTGTGTTTTTCTCAAAACCTATAGCTTATGCATTAGGATCACCAGATTATTTAATAGATGATGTGTATAATTATATAAGGTTTTGTTTCTTGTTTTCCATACCTTTAGTTTTAAGCCAGGGACTAAACTGTTTTTTAAGAAATGATGGCGCGCCAAAACTTGCTATGTGTGCAATGATAGCCGGATCCCTAACTAACATATTGCTAGATTATATATTTATCTTTATATTTAAATGGGGTATTATAGGGGCTGCTATAGCTACAGGTTTAGGTGAACTTGTAAGTATGATGATAGCAATTATTTATTTTTTAAGAGGAAAAGGAGTTCTTAGGTTTAAAAGATGCAAACTATCCCTTCAAGCAATTAAAGATATAACAATAATAGGATTTCCTTCATTCCTAACAGAATGTACTATAGCGGTAGTAACAATGTCATTTAATATAGTGATTTTAAAGAGAATTGGTGGAAGTGGAGCTGCTACCTATAGTATAATTAACTATACTATAACAGTCGTAACTATGATTATTTTGGGTATAGCCCAAGGTATGCAACCTCTATTAAGTTTTCATTACGCAGCTAAAGATAAGAAGAAAGTTAAATATTACTATTCACTAGCTTTAAATACTGCGCTTATAGCAGCATTTGTTAACTTTTTTATTGTTTTTTTATTTGGGAAATACATAATATCCTTTTTCACTTCTAACAATGAATTAATATCCATAACATATAGTGCATTTAAATTATTTAGTTTAGGAACTTTCTTTACTGCTATTAATATAATTAAGTCATCTTATTTTCAATGTATCAAAATGAGCAAGGTTTCAACTGTTATATGCTTATTTAGAGGCTTTATGGCTACACAAATCTCTTTATTCATATTGCCTAGAATTATAGGAAATAACGGCATATGGCTTAGTAATTTAGGTGGGGAATTATTAGTGTTTTTAGTAGTACAGATATTTTTTATTAGAAGAAAACCTATTTGATTTAAATTTGTCCACTCCATAATATACATTTTATAGATTATATAGCTGTGCTAATTTTAAAGAAGTATATATTGCGTAGAATGCATTTAAATAAGCCGTAGTAATTTAAATTACCACGGCAAATTAAAGCATTTTCAGTAATATATACTTTTCGTTATAGTATAATATAAGAAAAATTTCTTAGCTTAAATGGCATTGTAATGTGATTATCTATCAAATACAAAGGAGTTTATTACTGCTAAGTACTCCCTAACAAAGCATGTAGGCACTAGCATCGGATGAAGTGCTGCAGGATATCCATATACCTTTAAACCCTGCCTTTGTGCTAAAAATTTAGCTCTAAACATATGAAAGTTATTTGTTACAATAGTTACTTCTATATTTTCACTTCCCTCTAATGCTTCTAAAACTTCTGTTGTGAATTTCATATTTTCTAAAGTGCTGGTTGACTTTTCTTCCTTTATTATCTGCCCCCGTGCTACTCCATGTTTTATTAAAAATCTTTTCATAGCTTCTGCTTCAGTGATACTCTCACCAGAGCCCTTCCCCCCTGAAACTACTATCTTAACATTAGGGTTGATTTTAATATACTCTAGACTAGCGTAAAGCCTTTGATAAAGTGCCGTTGACGGAACTTCTCCTCTAACTCCCGCCCCTAGAATCACTAGGTAATCACTTTTATCTTTATGCTTTGATATGGCTGATTGAATTATACATGCTTCAATAACTACGAAGGAAGCTAGTCCTATAAAAAAGCATATTTTTATTACTGTTCGAGCCTTACCAGGTTTTATTAAAATATATTCACTTTTACTTTTCCGTTTAATTAACCCTAGTGTTATTAATAATACTCCAAGACCCAGATAAAACTCAGCAAAAGTTACTATTCCTCCAAATATTATTGTTCCTATAAAGTAAACTTCACATAATATACCTAAAGCTAAATATATATTACTTTTATTTTTCATAATTTCCCCTAGCCTCTCCTTTTTTAGATATCAATTTTATTTATATAATATCATTATTTTATGGAGCTTATCAGGACAATTAGTTATAATACCATCAACCTTCATATTTAAGAAAAATTTCATTTTCTCTTCATCATCCACAGTAAACACATTTATCTGAGTCCTGTGCTTTTGAGTTTGTTTTATTACTTCCTCATTTATGGCAGGAAAATATGGATGAATAGCATTTGCCCCAACAGTACTTGCATAATTATATGGCTTATAAATCCCTTCCATATATAATACGCCTGTATTAATTCCCTTAGATATTTTATTACACTTAGCTATAGAATAGTGATTAAAACTAGATAAAATAACTTTATGATTTATTTTATGCTTATAAATCAGATCAATAAGTTTTTGTTCAATATCTTCATATATTACTATTCCGTTTTTGATTTCAAAATTAATAATAATATCTTTATCCAAAGTTAGGTAAATTAACTCCTCAACTGTAGGAATTTTAATTCCTGCAAACTTCTCGTCCATCCAAGAACCAGCATCTAACTTATTTAGTTCCTTATAAGTATAGTCTTTTACAAATCCTTCCCCATTAGTTGTCCTATTAACCATCTCGTCATGAATAAGTACTAACACACCATCCTTTGTTAACTGCACATCTGTTTCTATTCCTGTAGCACCCATTTCTAAAGCCTTTTCAAAGGAAAGCATTGTATTTTCCGGGTAATATGCACTTGCACCTCTATGTGCGTAATTAATAGTCATAATACCAACTCCTTTTCCAAATATTTTTTTCTATAAGTTTACTTCTGATACTCCCACGCCTAAAGGCATGGGGTTCTTAAATACATTATCTTCTCCTATACTCTCATTTATATAAAAACTATAAACTACAACATATAAGAACTAAATAACTTCTCTAAGACTTTTACTACCAATTATCCCAATGGATAAATTAACGATAGTTTAAAGGCTCATATCAAAACCTTATTATTTTTTTATATTCCCATACTTGATATTTTCTTATTTTCACTACTTAATAATCTATTTATTTCTTTATCATGAAGCATTTTAAAATTACCGTATTCGCTGAAACACTTTTCTCTATCTATTTCTTCTAAATTTTCTTTTACATTCATTATTAAAAAACTAGAATATAAATCTCTTTGAATTCTAATTTCTTCATTATCTATATTAAATATGTTGAAACGTTCACTTAATTCTTTTTTATTATACTTCTCATCAAAATGGTTATACTGTGATGCTTTTATTTTATAAGTATTAACTTTATATAATTCAGTATTATTCCACTTTAATTTATTGTCTAATATAGTTAAAAGCATACTTGGTGCTTTATTCGCTAAAGACTTTCCAAATCTTTTTTTCTTATTAAATTTTCCTGTTTTTTCATTTACGGTAGTATTTTGGGAACGTTTTTGCAATCCTTTATAGTTCATTGTTTCCACTAATATCCTATCACCTAAACCCACTATTTTATTAGCTAAAATATTATGACTTTGCTTTCTTATATCAGCTTGTTTCCTTTGAATATCTCTTAATTCATTTTGCATTTTAATATACTTATTGGATTTAACCCATATTAATTTTACACCATGTTTTATTGTACCATTTTCATTAAAATTATTAGGATTGTTAATTCTCCTTTGTCTATCTAGTTTTCTTAATAATCTTCTTTTAATTGTTTCAATATTATTAATTTCGGGTGCTAATTCTAATAATTTAACATCATATTTTGAAGCAATTCCTATAGTTTGAGTTCCAATATCTATTCCAACATTGCCCTTCCCTATACTATTTTTAACTTCCCCAGTTTCTTTATTATATTTAACAGGAGGAATACCATCTAAAACTAATTGAATATAATATTTATATTTTCCACGAATAAATTTTCTAACTATTCTACAATATTTAACTTTGTTTAATAGCGAAATTTCTGCATATTCATCATTTTTATTTATAATCACATTTGCTTCTAATCCATTCCAAATTAATTTATTATCCCTAAATCTAATTCCTGTTTTATTGGATTTTCCTTCTACACTGTTCATTTCTCCATATTTCTTAAAACAAACCCTATTTGCAGTATGAAACATTAATCCTTGAAATGCACTAAAGCACCGTGAAGCTATTTTTTGAGTGGTGAAGCTATCTATATTGCCTTTAAAATGTTTTTGAATAGGTTTTACAAAATCATGAAGTGAATACTCTGTCAAACCATATTTTTTATTTAATTCATTGAATTGTTTATTACGGTCTTTCCCTATAGTCATTTTAACAACTTTCTTATATTCCTTAGACTGTCTCATATAATTATATCTTTTATATAATTCTCCTAAACAGCTATTATATATACTCCTACCTATTTCTAATCTTTTATCTAAAATATTTTCTTGATATTTTTCCGTATCTAGCTTTACTGTCAAAATATAATTTGGCACAGTATTCACCTCGCTTTTTAATATCTTGTTTTTTGACTTTCTACATACTTTTTTACCGTTTCACTACTTACATTTCTTGCAGTTGATATAAAATAATTTCTAGTCCATAAACTAGGCATTTTCTTCAATTCGTTAAACTCGTCTCTCAAAAGCCTACTTGTTACACCCTTTATTTTTTGCATAATATCAGAAGGACTTAATGTCGGAAGACAATTCAAAACCATATGAGTATGGTCTGTATCACATTCTATTGCGATAATTTCAATATCTATCTCCTCACATACACATTTGACCATATTCTTAAATCTTTCTTCCACATTAGGTATTAAGAATATTTTTCTTCTATACCTTGGGCAAAATATAAAATGATAATTAATTAAACTTACTGTAGTTTTAGTTGTTCTATATTTATTTTCCATAATTAAAGTATATCGCAAAATGTGTATGTTGTAAATGATTTTATACCCACCAAAAAAATACAAAGCTAGTTTCTTATGCTATCCATCCCACACCTGAAGGAGTGGGCTTTCCGCACAAATATTGTAAGTAAATTATATCATCAATATTCCTTATTTTGTTTTATTTATTGTTAAATTATTGAATTGAATTTTACATAAGCAAAGCATTAGAATTTCTAAATCAAAATTTCAGTTTCAAACTCGTTTGCAAAGTACACAGAAAAATTTCCACTTTTTCATCATAAAACTTGGAGCCTGCTCATGCTCTACATCCTTTAGATAAACAATAATGCAACTCCCCCTATGGTTATTGCTGCTCCTAATACCTCTTTTGCTGACACTTTTTCTTTAAATACAATTATCGAAATAGGTATAATTAAAATACGGGAAAGCGAAGAAATTGTGGATGCTACTCCTGTAGATATATATTGCACAGCTAATAAGGACAAGGACACCCCTATGAATGGACCGAAAAATGACCCTATGGAAATATATTTTACAGCTTTAAAATCTTTCAATGCTAGCGCTAAGCTACTCCAATTCTTCCTTAATGTGATTATCATTGCAAAAGCGACTGTAGCCGCTATAATTCGAATTTGAGTTGCTGCAAAAGCATTATAATTACCCATACCTAATTTACTAAATACCATGCCTACAGCTTGTCCTATTGCACCAATAAATGCATAAGAAATACCTTTTATTGGATGAGATAATTTTACTTTTTTTTCATTAGATCCTTTGACTAATATAACAAGAAATATTCCACCCATAGTTATAAACATTCCTAGGAGGTCTAAAACGGTAAGTCTTTCACCTAGAATAAAAAAACCAATTAATGCTGTTATTGGTGGAACCACTGCCATAATCAATAAGGATATCCGTGAGCCTATAAGCACAAAGGCTTCAAATAAAAATAGATCTCCTAAAACAAATCCTATAACTCCAGAAACACTTAACCATAGCCATGTGTTTATTGAAGCATCTAGTGGCAAAAACATACCTCTCGTAGTGAATGTAAATATTCCTATTAGGAAAAATGCTAAAATAAGTCTTATAAAATTTACAGAAAGAGAACCTACTCTTTTTCCAGCTGCTTCAAAAGCAATAGGAGTTATTGTCCAACAAATAGCAGTAACGAATGCTGCTATTTGTCCTATATTCAAATCAATCATACATATCCTCCCCAAACATTTGTAAATGTGAATATTCCATTGTTAGCCTTTTATATTTCATTTACTAATTCAATATGTTATCAAAAATATCAAACGCCTAAATTATAATCTAAGAATATCATATTTTTTTTGAAAATTCACTATATTTCTTCAGCAATTACTACTGCCTTGCAATACCTTATTAGAATACATCATCAATCGATTTTTATTGACAATATAGAAATAATAATATACTATATGTAGACCAGTTACTATAATTTAAGATAGAGGGTGAAAGTAAATGAATAATAAAACTGATTCAAGAGAAAAAATACTTACCACCGCCTCTAGGCTTTTTCAGCTTAAAGGTTATAATGCCACAGGCTTAAATGAAATTTTAAAGGAAAGTGCTTCACCTAAAGGCTCCTTATATTACTATTTCCCAAATGGCAAAGAAGAACTAGCTGTAGAAGCTATAAAACTGGCAAGTGAAGCTATAGCGAAAAGTATAAGAACTGCATTAGGAAAATATTTAAACCCAATCAAAGCTATGCAATACAATATAAAAACCATAATAGAAGAATTGAATAGTGAAGATGGACTTCAGGATATTTCCATTAGCTTGTTATCTTTAGAAACACATCTCTTAAGTGATCAACTAAGGGAGGCGTGTAAAAAAGCTATTATAGTTATGGAAACTATATACACAGAAAAGTTAATTGAAAGTGGGTTTAATAAAGAAAAAGCTGAAGAATTAGGTATGGTTATCAATTTAATGATTGAAGGTGCAATTACTGTATCTGTAACCAAAAGGGATGTTTCAGCACTTTTAGTGGTAAGTAACCAAATAGAACTATTATTAAACAATTAAATTCTTATAGTACATATTTTATGTAGGAAGTATTTTTTTAAATATGTAGACTGGTCTAATTGTAAAAAGGAGAATGGAATTTATGGAATTAAAAAAAAATAATTTTGAAGAAGATAAGAAATATAATGTAAAAGCTATGATGGCTGTCCTGCTATTTGGGGGCTTTTTATCCCTATTTAATGAGACACTATTGAATGTAGCATTCCCTTCGCTTATGGCGGAAATGCATGTAACTGCTACCACAATACAATGGCTTGCCACTGGTTATGTGCTAGTAGTTGGTATTCTTATACCAATCACAGCTTTTCTTATTCATAGCTTCAATACAAAGCCACTATTTTTAAGTGCAATGATATTATTCTTAGTAGGAACAATATTGGCTGTCTTCTCTACTTCTTTCCCTGCCCTGCTTATTTCAAGAATGATACAAGCCACAGGAACAGGAATGCTAATACCTATAATGATGAATACCGCTTTAGTAATAAATCCTCCAGAGAAACGTGGTTCAGCAATGGGTTTATGTGTCTGCGCAATTTTAGTTGGTCCAGCATTAGGTCCAATAGTTTCTGGCACAATATTACAGTTTTTAAATTGGCAATTCTTATTTATAATGTTGATTCCCTTATCTCTTATATCAATAATTACTGGCGCAATGTTTTTAGAGAATGTTTCTGTAATAACAAAGCCTAAAATTGATTACTTGTCGATTGCTCTATCAACTATAGGCTTTGCTGGAACCATCTATGGTATAAGTTCTATAAATGATTCAAATGGTAACAATTTAACTATTATTATATCCTTTGCTTTTGGAATAATAGCATTAATTTTCTTTACTAAACGTCAATTATCCTTAAAACAACCAATGTTAGAACTACGTGTTTTTAAGCAACCCATATTCACACTGTGTATAACACTTCTTATAATTGCACAGATGATACAGTTCTCCATGAATATGCTACTGCCACTGGTATTACAGAATGGTTTAAATACTTCTTCTTTAACCGCAGCCCTTGTTTTACTTCCAGCCGCAGTAATTGACTGCTTAGTCACACCCATAGCTGGCAAAATTTTTGATAGGTTTGGAGGCAAAGTACTGATACCTGTTGGCTTATTTATAATATGTATTTTTATGTGGTTATTATCACATATTGGCGTCTCCACATCTATAAAAACAATTGCCATATTATATTCTTTTGTATGTCTTGGAGTTGCTCTATCACTGTCTCCTAGCCAAACAAACGCACTTAATCAATTATCAAGTAGGCAACAAGCGGATGGAGTTGCTATTACAAACACAGCAATTCAGATAGCCGCGGCAATTGGATCCACACTATTTGTCGGTCTTACAACGGCAGGTCAGAACAATTTTTTAAATAATATAAGTAGCGGAAACACTGCTGAATTTAAGGTACAAGCACTATATAGTGGTTTCCGTTATTCCACGAAAGCTGCAGTTATAGTCATTGTAATTGGTTTTATACTGTCCTTATTTTTAAGGCGTGATGTTAAAAATCAAGGAAATTAAAATGGAGTTTTTTTAAACCTGTAATAATATATCCTCACTTAGTATTTTTTTTAATGTTCTGTATCCAGTAGCATTTACTTTCAGAATTTTGTATGATATATTATTGATTAATAATAATTGTCAATTTTTAAATATTTATATAATATACTTTTCTGGTTAAACTAAAATATAGATATTTATTTTTCTTATAAAAATAAAACTAGGGTTATTAAATTGATGAAATATTAATTTTAGGAGGAAGTATTATGAATGCTATAGAATTAATGATGGAAGAACATAAACTTATAAAAAGAATGTTAGTTGTGGTTCGAAAATTCTCTATTAAAGTACTTAACAATGAAAAAGTGGATTATAATGACTTTAATATTGTTATTGATTTTGTAAGAAATTTTGCAGATAAACACCATCATAATAAAGAAGAGGTTATTCTTTTTAAAAAGATGAGTGAAGTTTTAGGTGATAGAATAGCGAATGGTCCTATTATGGGCATGTTAGTTGAACATGATTTAGGAAGACTTTTTATGAGCAATCTAGAAGCAGCCTTAGCTAAATTCAAAGCTGGTGATAATGACTCAAGAGTAGATATAATCGCCAATGCTATAGCTTACACTGATTTACTTAATAGGCATATCGACAAGGAGGATACCGCTATTTATACTTTTGCACAAAAAAGTTTAAGTGAAAAGCAGTTAGAAGAAATAGATACTCTATGCTTTACAGTAGAAACTGAGGCTACAAAAAATAACCTACAAGATAGATATATTAAAATTTTAAGTGAATTAGAATCTAAACTAGATTAGAAGGCAATTGTGGACAGCTATAAACTGTCCACAATTGCCTTCTACTTATATCTAAAGACCTGCAACTGAAATTTCCCTTATTAAAACGCAGGGGCTACCAAAACAAGATCCCGACCTTGGTATTCCTAGTTTAAAGTCACATCCAACCTCCAGAGTATCTTTCATAACTTCAAAATAGTTACCAGCTATAGTTATCTGCTCAACTGGTCTTATTATTTTACCATTTTCCACTAAAAATCCTTTAGCTGCTAGTGAGAAATCTCCTGATATAGGATTGGCCCCTGAATGAGTTCCCTGTACCTCTGTTATTATAATTCCATTGTCCAAAGCTCTAATCATATCTTCATAGGATTTTATTCCTTTTTCAATATATAAAGTTGTAGGTGCAACCTTTATAAGAGACGTGAAGGATGCTTTTGAAGCATTTCCTGTACTCACTACGCCCTCCACTGTAGCAGTCTTAAGATTATGAAGTAATGTTTTTAGCCTCCCTTTTTCCACTATATCCTTACAATATGTGGCTACTCCTTCTGCATCAAAGGGTGTACAACATAGACTCCCTTTTAAAAATGGATTGTCAACTATTGTTAAACTGTTAGAAGCAATAGTTTCTCCTACTTTACCCTTTAATAGTGATAAGCCTTTTTGAGTATTATCAGCGCTAAATATCCCTTCAAAAGTTTGAAGAAATTCCGCAGATACTGAATTTTTAAGCATCACTCTATATTTACCTGTTTTCACTGATTCTGCATCAAAATAAGCCAAAGACTCATCTACACTTTCTCTTGCAATTTTTTTTATATCAAATTCACTCATATCGTTTGTGAATTTATATGCATAGGAATTATTAGTCTTTCCCTCCTTCGTAACAACAGGTTCCATGAATCCATATATACCATTAACTTTAGTGCTAATGTCCAATCCTTTTGAATTTATTATTCTTCTTTCATTTTCTGTTGTTCCTAAAGAACATTCTCCTGTATTTTTAACATACTCACTGCATTTGTAAGCCTCATTTTCAAGCGCCATTGCGAGTTTTATCTTATCTTCAGGTGATATGCTGTTAATCTCCTCATTATATCCATTAAAATCTTCATATTTGTTACTGCCTTCAAAAATAATTTCTTTCTCTTCATTCTCAATAATTTGGGCATTTGACTTTGCTTTTTCTATTAATAGTTCTATTGCTTCATCATCCATAATTTCTGTGTATGAATATCCCATTTTGCCTTCATAAATACCTCTAAAGCTTATACCCATAGTTTTATTCAAACTATATTTATCTACTTCCTTTTTAAATATTTCTATATCTAAGCTTTCTCCGGATTCATAATATATTTCATACTCACTAAAGCAAGCTTCTTTCGCCCTTTTAAATATTTTTTTTACAAATTCATTTAATGTCATATAAATTCCTCCTATCTTCCACCTACTGTAATCTCTGATACTCTAATCATAGGCTGTCCTACATTTGTTGGTACATTTCCGCTTGATGCGCCGCACATTCCCTGACCATGTTGTAAATTTTTCCCTACCATATCAATATTGAATAATATATCCGCTCCTTTTCCTATCAAGGTAGCTCCCCTTACTGGGGTATCTATCTTACCATTTTTAATTAAATATCCCTCCACTACTGCAAAATTAAATTCTCCTGTTACAGGATTTACTGAACCTCCACCCATTTGTTTTGCATATAAGCCCTGTTCCGTGGTGGCTATAATAGCATTTTCATCATCATTTCCTGGAGCAATAAATGTATTAGTCATTCTTGAAGTTGGTGCAAATTTATAGGATTCGCGTCTACTACTTCCTGTAATCTCCATATTCATTCTTCTACTATTTAATTTGTCTATCATATATCCTTTTAGAATACCATTTTCAATTAGTACATTCCTTTTAGCTGGAGTTCCTTCATCGTCAATATTTATTGAACCCCATAAATTTGGCATAATACCATCATCGATTGCAGTTACCTTGTCTGATGCAATCTTTTCTCCTAATTTACCTGCAAATATCGAGTTACCTTTTGCTACAGCTGCAGCTTCTAGAGCATGACCACATGCTTCATGGAATATAACTCCTCCAAATGCATTATCTATTACTACAGGCATTTTCCCTGCTGGACAAACTGCTGCATGTAACATAGTAACAGCTGTTTTACTAGCTTGTCTTGCTATTTCTTCAATATTAATAGCATCAAACATTTCAAAGCCCATTTTCCTTCCTGGCCCTTGGTAACCCATTTGGTTTTCTAATCCATTACTAGCTACTGCTTCTATAAATGCTCTTGTCCTTATTCTTCTATCATTAGTTAATAAGCCTTCACTATTTGCTATTAAAACCTTTTGGTCCACATCTACATAGGTTATTGTTACTTGGGCTATTTCACTGCTATAATTTTTAGCTGCAGTATAGGCTTTTTTCATTTCCACTACCTTTTTTAAGTTGCTAACAGTGGATGGAACATATAAAATAGGATGAATGTTTGAACATATTCTTTCTGTTAAGTTTATATCTATACATATATCATTGTTAATACTTCCTACAGCGCAGGCAGCTTTGCACGCTGTTTCTAATAAGGATTCTCGACTTGCATCATTTGTATATGCATATACACTATTAAGGCCTTTAAATATCCTAATACCTATTCCAAACTCTCTTCCAGATACAGAATTATCTACTCTTCCATCAACCATTGATATATTATTTTTTACAGTGTCTTCTAAAAAAATTTCTGAAAAATCCCCTCCTGTACATAACGCCTTGCTTAATACTTCCTCGATTAATATTTTTGATAACATGTTATATCACCCCTGTTATTTAAATTTTCAATTATATGTTTAGATTCCTTTAATTATTTATTCCCCATAATAAATAATTCTGTAGCAAGGGACACCCCTATATTTAAAAGTCTTTCTTTAATAATTTGTCCCTGATTCTTATAACTTTCATATTGAGGAAAATCTTTAGTTTTCTCAACATAATCATCTACAGCTTTATGCATACCTTTTAATTCCTCATCGCTCATTGGATTATCTTCTTCATAATTACATTCAAAATAGATTAATTTTTCTAGCGTTAAACTATTAGCAATATCTAATATTTCTTGTTTTTTTAGTGTTTTATTATGATATCCTCCAATCAAAGTCTGAATTTCTGCAATAAAGTGATGGAAATACACATAGGTAAATTGCGTTTCATTTTGATTATCGCAAAACATTTCTAGAAGCAGAAAATATCCACCTGGTTTTAAAACTCTTTTCATTTCATTAAGAACTTTTTGTATATTTGGGAGATGGTGTATAGCATTTGAAATACATACTGTATCAAAAGTGTTATCCTTAAAATTCAAATTTTCTGCATCCATTTTTATAAAGTCTATATTTTCATCTTTAAATCTCTCTTTTGCATTTTCTAAAGCAATATCATTCATATCTATACCTATTATCTCTGTATAATCCTTTAAATTTTCTTTAAGTAAATCGATAAATTCTCCTCTACCCGTGCCTACATCTAAAACTTTGCCTCCATAAATATTATTCAAGACGCCCTTTAATTTTTTCATGTCATTCCTCTCCCTTCTGTTTGGCTTAGATACTAATTATCAAGTGTTATCTAGCATTTTCTATATACATTACTAAATAAAATTGTTAATAGTATATCGTACTTCTAATATTATACTTTTTCTTATAATATTTCAATATTTTCCAATATTATTTTTTTCATGTTCAGATATACAGCTTTAACTCATCTTTTAATAGTAAATAAAGAATTGAAATTGCATAAATCGTAAGCTAAGCTTTGTATCATAGTAAATTTAATGATATAATTGATTTATTGTCATTAGGCATCTTAAAAAAAATAACAAGCATTCACATGAGTTATTTTTTTCAAGATGCCTAAATTAATGACTAAATAAAAAATGTAAAGTGAGAAGATTAAAATGAGAAATGCAAAATTAGAAAGAGCAATAATTAGAATAGATAATGATATTGCAGCTATGAATATAGCTAAAAAGTACTTATCAAATTTAGAAGAAATTAATGTTGTCCGAGATACCCTAAATAACAAAAGGCAGCTACTGGCAGATGAATTGTATGCTGAGGATAAAAAATGTTATGAAGAATGTTGCGATGTTATAGAAGAAATGTTAGATAAAGAGATGGTAAAAGACGATCAAATAGAATTACTTGAAACCATAAAAGAAAGTTTTGGAAGACAGGCTCCAAATGCCAGTAAAAAAAGTAGTGGCCTTAATGCCTGGTTAAAACAGCTATGTATTGAATACAATTGGGTTAAAAATGAAGAAACTGATTGGGATACACTAGTTATTACTGGCTTTGGTTTATATGAATAAGGAACAGCTTTAAATAAATTAAACACCATGTTGAGATAATCAACATGGTGTTTAATTTATTTAAAGTCAATTTTTAAAATATTACTGTACACTGATTTGCATTTATAAGGATTAATTAACCCATACAGCTGTGCCATTAGGCATATTATCATAGACCCATTTACTATCATTTATTGATAATCTTATGCATCCAGCAGAGGCTCTTTTCCCTAAAGTATAATCTTTTACATTTCCATTGGCGTCCATAATTATAGAATGGAATAAATATTGTTCATTCCATGCCACCCAATTCTTCGCTCCACTACTACCTTTAAAAAACGAAGCCCCTCTATTTTGAATAGCAAAAGTACCTCTCACTGTAGGAGAAATATTTCTTCCTGTTGCACAACTCATAGTTTTTAAAAGCTTGTACTTTCCCTCTGTTCCTTGAAATACGTTAACAATTTGACGATTAAGATCTACCCACATGAAATATTTAGTGTTGCTTTTAAAGCTTTTAACATTTACATAGCCCTCTAGTTGTGCTGTTGAAAGCCTAACTGTGTTAGTTTTCGGATCATTAGGTATTATTAAACTCTCTGCTTCTACCCAGCCATATTTCCCTACATTGGTCTTTATATAATACCATTTATATCCACTGTCTTTAATAACCTCTACCTTGACTCCTTTTTTTGCCAAAGCAAGTTTATTAGATTTAGTCGACATTTGCGCATATAAATCTGAATCCCTTGATATGGTGGCAATTACTGGTGATGCTTTTACCAGGTCATTATAATTAACTTCAATTTTTAAAATTGTTAAAGTTAAAATTACTTCTGATTCATATCCTTCAACTTTTCCTTTTAAAGTATGTATTCCTACTTTAGTTGTATCTACAATACTGCTATCCCAAATAACATCCTTATCTTGACGTATACCATTACTTAAATCTACTGTTACTTTTTTTTGAGGAATATATGCTTGTCCCTGTTTTATAGATAAGTTGATATTATTTACTTTTAATATAGATACAGGTTTTTCTATGACAAACATAATACTGTGAGCTTTGGTTAGTGGCTTACCTTCAATTGACTGTAATTTATCACCTATGTTTAATTGGTATTTTCCACCTTCTACATACCCATCAATAGGTGGTTTTATTATAACCTTTTTTTTATCTTCACTAATCTCTAGAATTACATTCATCTTTTGCCCTTGATCATTTATTACAGTAATATTGTCATGGACTAGTTCATCAGATAAAATAGAATAATTGAAAGTTATTGTCCAAATTTTATCCTTTGTAACCTTTTGTTCATCTTGTAAATTAACTGCTAGAACATTAAAAGACTTGCTCATTATAAAAACCATAAAAATCAATCCAAAAAAAATCTTTTTACAAACTCTCTTCACTAAAATCCCCCTAAAATATAAAAATATTATTTTATTATCTCATACATGTAGATTTTACCCTATTGTCCATTTAAAAACAATAAATAAATTCATTAATATTCAATAAGTTTAATTTTTTTACATTATAGCTATAAAATATAGGCTTATGGCTTTATAATAATAAAAGGCTGCCTATAAAATAAGCAGCTTTTTAATGTTTTTTATTTTCCTACTTCAGGAACTCTTTTTGCATCGTCACCCTTCATTTTCTTATTATTATCACCTTTAGGTTGAACTTGAGGTCTACTCATTCCTTTTTTTGGCATAATTTCCCCTCCTAAATTTTTCTTAACTTAAACATTACATTTATTATCTTTTACATATTATTTTGTTTAATACATTTTATTGTGCAAATAAAATGCTTTGATAATTAATTAGTTGTGCATTATACTATAATTGTATTATTTGTGTAAAGAAGGGGGCATAATAATGGCTAAAGGTTTTATACTGGACAAAAATGATGCAGGTGAATATTTAGTTTCTTTTAAGCGTGATAATAATGACTTAGATTTACGAATACAAGGAGAATCTCCATCTACGGATATTACTCATGAGGAAATAACTAGCATCCTAGAAAAATATGGTCTTTCCACTGTTACTTGTACTGTGGATAAGGAACAGGTTTTAGCTGCAGCTCGGGAATTAAATTTTGTTGCAGGGATTAATAATAAATAAATGACGGGGGAACTCCCCGTCATTTTATTTTCTACTATTCCCCTCTAAATTCATTATTAATTCCTATAACTTCCTCTTCATTTAGACTTGTTAAGCCTATAATTTCAATTATCCCCATACCTCTTTGGAGCATATTTTTCACATTTTCAACTTGTTCTTCATGCTGGCCTTTTGGTAATTTTGTTTTTTTCATAAATTTTCATTTTCCTCCTCTACAATTAAAATAAGATATTGTAATGGTATATTACAATATCTTATTTTTACCTGTAAAGAAATTTTTATGCTAAGTTAATACTACTCTATTTAGTTACTTTTATTTTCTCTAGTTTCACTTGATTTCTGCTCTATTTCTTCTTTTGTTTTTTTATTATTGTTTTTTATGTTAATTTATCCTCATATTTGTCTTATGTAAATAGCAATTATTAATTGTTATCCCATATTCTTCATTTCCACTATATATACGAAACATGTTATTATTTATTAGAGGGTTTTTGATTTTTTTGAATTGCATTTTATATTTCTTTGGAAAATATATTTATGTTTCTTTTCCCTCTTAAAATTAGTAGTATTTACGTATAAAGAATATAAGGGGTGGACAAATGAACTTAAAACTTCTTTTTCATAAAAATAAAAAAACAGTCTCTAGTTTAGATGAAGAACAGAGTTTTAATATAGATGCTTTACTTCCCGAAAATCGTAGCAATTTTATTGGAGCTAACAAAGGTTTTATTTATTCAACTACAAGTAAAATCTGCAAAAGGCATTTAATTTGGGAAAATGATGAAGAGCTTAGTATTTCACTTATGGCTTTTAACATGGCCTGTGACAAATATGATGAAACTAAAGGAAATTTTTATGGTTTTGTTAAAATCATCATTAAAAATGCACTTATAGATTTTTTCAGAAAAAATAAAAACTCTCCCAATCTAATCTTTGATAACAATAATGGCAACGTGGATTACATAGACGGGAAAAATTCTATTAACAATTTTGAAATTCAAATTGAGAATGGATTTAGGGCTGATGAAATAAAGTTATTTTCAGAGGAGTTATTAAAGTACAAAATAAATTTTGATTCTCTTATTAGTTTATCTCCTTCTCACAAGGATACTAGAAATAATCTATTAAACCTTGCTTTTTTATGTGCTAGAGAAGAATCAGTGCTTAATCATTTAAAGACCAAAAGAAGGCTTCCAACTAAAGAAATAATAATATTAACTGCCTCAAATAGAAAATTAATTGAAAAGTGGCGTATATATATAATTTCTTTGATATTGATACTTATAAATCCAGAATATGTGTATTTAAAATCCTACCTAAATATAAAAGAGGGTGAACTAAATGATTAAAACAGGTATTGTAATGTGTATTGTTAATAAAAAAGTTGGGATTATGACCTCAAGTGGAGAGTTTGTATATATAAAAATCAGTAAAGTATTACCTAAGGTAGGTGAAATTCATACAGGAGAATTATATAAAAAAAATTTATTTCACTATAAATATGCCATAACTGCTGCTTCATTAATGTTTCTACTTATTTCTAGTGTGGCTGCTTATAGCTACTATACTCCAGTTACAGATATAGTTATTAATATTAATCCTTCTATTTCTCTTAAAGCTAACAGATGGAATAAAATTATTAGTTCTAAAGGATTAAATTCAGATGGCTCAACAATACTTAATAATATTGTGTTAAATAACAAGTCTATAGATAGTGGTCTTGAGCTTTTAGTTAAAGAAGCTAAGTCTGAAAATTTTATAAACGCTGAATATATAAATGATAAAAAAAATATTACTGTTGATATCAAAGGTAATAAAGATAACTCTATAGATATTTCTAATTTTAAAAATATTATAGATAGTAATAACCTAAATATTATAATTAATTCTTCTTCAAGGAATAATAAAAAAGTAGATATTACAGTTAATAATAAAAAACTAGATATCTCTACTTTGAATGAGAATAGTCACAAAAAAGAGTCCATTAGTAAAAATGAGAATGCCAAGAAACATCTTCAAAAAGAATCTTTAGCAGACATTAATACTAATAAATCAAATGATAAATCCTCACAAATTAAAGAAAAAGTTAAAAACAGTGATAAACCAATTAAAAGAAAAGAGGATAAAATTAAAGAGGATGATAAATCTGAAAACAAAAATTCTAATAATTCATCTAATACAAACGAAAATATTAGTCCAAATAAAGTTAAAACCAACTTACAGAATAAGAAAATTAAAAGTGTGAAAATGTATGATGATAACAATTCCAAGAATAATTCATTTCAAATGAAAAAAAAAGACAGTGACCCTAAGCGTTCTAATAGTTATGAAAATCAACAAAAAACAGACAATGCACTCAATAAATTCCTTAAAGATTTTAAGGATTAATCACTAGAAATATAAAGCATATATTCTATATATTTTGTAGTATTAAAAATCTCACATTTGTAAAAGATAATAATATAAAATTAAAAGGGAGGCTTTTAATATGCGTGAAGGATTAATTCCAACTATGCTAGGTACAGTTGTAACTGCTGCAGGTGCATCATTTTCAAGAAATAATATGAAAAAGAAAAATATGCTTCCTATGATTGAAGCAGGTGTTATTGGATTTGGCCTAGCCCACATAGTGCTAGGAGCCATTGATCTTGTGGAGCATAGACGATAACTTAACTTTGAATAAGGTTTACTTATGCATACCTTCGATATGCAAAACTTTCTAACTTTCAAACAAAATGTTTTAGAATAAAAAAAACTGATTAGAAATTTTACTTTCTAATCAGTTTTTTTATACTGCTAATTTATATTAAAATATTACTTATTTACTATTTTTTATTTTTATTTACATTTATTGTATTATTCTTGTAATAGTGTTAAAATAACATGACTGAATGTTTAAGAATATTAGAAACTTTCGGTAAAAATACACAACTGGAAAGGAGTTACATATTATGTTAGAAATCAATTTCCTTATAGACTTAGCCATCATTTTATTAAGTACCAAAGTTTTAGGCCTAGTAACAAAAAAAATTCACATGCCTCAAGTAGTTGGTGCACTACTAGCTGGATTAATTTTAGGTCCTTCAATGCTTGGTATTATTCATGAAACTGACTTTATATCAAAAATGTCAGAATTAGGTGTAATAGTATTAATGTTTAGCGCAGGCCTCGAGACTGACATGAAAGAATTAAAAAAGTGTGGAAAAGCTTCATTAATAATTGCAATAATAGGTGTAATTTTACCCCTTATTGGTGGTTTTGCTGTGGCAGCATTTTACAATAATAGTGGACAATTATTAAATATGTCTACGGGAAAATTATTAGAAAACATTTTTATAGGAGTTGTACTTACTGCTACCTCTGTAAGTATTACCGTAGAAACATTACAAGAACTTGGTACACTAAAAACTCGCTCAGGAACTGCTATATTGGGCGCAGCTGTTATAGATGATGTAATTGGTATAGTTCTCTTAACCATAATAACTAGTTTAGCAAATTCTTCTGTAAATATTGGCTTTGTTCTATTTAAAATTATTGTTTTTTTTGTAATTACCGCAATAATTGGTATTACATTTTATTATGTTTTTAATAAATTAAGCAAATTTCATGGTCCTAAAAAAAGAATATCTATTTACGGATTAGTTTTCTGCTTATTAATGGCTTTTATGGCAGAGCGCTATTTTGGAATAGCTGATATAACCGGTGCTTATATTGCTGGAATAATTATTTCAACCACTTGTGAGTCAAGGTATGTTTCTATTAAAATAGACACTCTGTCGTATCTACTTCTTTCCCCTATATTCTTTGCTAATATCGGAATAAAAACCACTATTAGTGCTATGGACGCACCTATGATAATTTTTACAATAGCACTACTTATAGTAGCAATATTAACAAAGGTTATTGGTTGTGGACTCGGGGCAAAAGTTTGTAAATATACAAGCGTGGAATCTATAAGGATTGGTATAGGTATGATTTCTAGGGGGGAAGTTGCCCTTATAGTTGCAAATGTTGGGGTAGCAATGAATCTTATGTCAGACAAATTTTTTGGACCTGTAATCATTGTGGTAATCGCAACTACTTTAATTACTCCTATACTTTTAAAATTTGCCTATCTTCCCAATAGGAATCTTAAACCAAATTTTCAATCACCTAATGTATAGATGAGGATAATTGCGACTAGCAACAATTATTAATTCATTAAGTAATGATTGTTACTAGTCTTCATATAAATATTTCATAAATATGTTATAATATTGTTTATAGATATTTTAATTGTCGAAATGTTCGTAAACCTAAATACTATCTTCAACAAAATTAACAATATGAAATTAAGGGGGTTTTTATATGATTTTAATTAAAAATGCCAATATACATACAATGGCTAATGATAATTTCCAAAATGGAATGATTTTAGTTGATCATGGTAAAATTATCGCTATTGGAAATGACGTAAGGCCACCCGGCAATGCAGAAATCATTGATGCTAAAGGTAAGTTTGTTATGCCAGGAATGATTGATGCTCACTGTCATCTAGGAATGTGGGAAGATGGAATGGGCTTTGAAGGTGCCGATGGTAATGAGGCCGTTGATCCTGTTACTCCTCATTTAAGAGCAATCGACGCAATTAACCCTAGAGATATATGTTTTAAAGATGCACTAGAAGCTGGAATAACAACGGTTGCAACTGGTCCAGGTAGCGCTAATGTTATTGGTGGACAGTTTGCAGTTATTAAAACCTATGGAGATAGAATTGATGATATGATTGTAAATGATTGTCTTGCTATGAAAGTAGCTTTTGGCGAAAACCCTAAAAGAGTATATCACTCCCTCAAAAAATCTCCAAGTACAAGAATGGGAACCGCTGCTATCCTCAGGGAAAATCTTTTTAAAGCAAAGGTGTATGTAGAAAAACAAAATAAAGCCTTAGAAACCCCTGATAAAGTACCTGAATTTGACATGAAAATGGAAGCACTAGCAAAGGTTATAAAAAAAGAGATTCCTTTAAAAGCCCATGCTCATAGGGCTGATGATATACTTACTGCCCTTCGAATCGCCAAGGAATTTGATATAGATATAACCCTTGACCACTGCACTGAAGGCCACTTAATTGTAGATTATTTAAAAGAAGGCATCCAAAAGGGTATAATTTTAGGTCCAACACTATCTAATAGGTCAAAAGTAGAACTTCAAAATCTAACTTTTGAAACCCCTGGAATCCTTTCAAAAGCTGGCATAAAGGTAGCTATAATGACAGATCACCCTGTTATTCCCCTTCAATATCTTCCAGTATGCGCAGGTATTGCTGCAAGAGAGGGTATGGATGAAGAAGAGGCTCTTAAGGCAATAACTATAAACGCTGCAGAAATACTTGGTATCCAAAGCAAAGTTGGAAGCTTAGAACTTGGAAAAGATGCAGATATTATTATATATAGTGGACATCCCTTTGATTTAAGAAGTAAAGTAGAATTTGTAATGGTTAATGGTAAAATTATCAAAAACAAATAAGTAAAGACTGTTAACATAATAATTATGTTAGCAGCCTTTTTATTTTATAAAGGGGATTTATAAAAAATTTACATTTTAACCGTTGTCTTTACTTCTACCTTTTTTGCTGCAATTAAGAAAATTACCATTGCTGCAATTGCTGCTATAATTCCTAAAGGGTATGCAATTCCTTGCGAAAGTTTAAACCCCTCTGGTGCAATTAAAATATAAGAAGTACATACTGCTGTCATAAATGTAGCTGGCACCGTTGCCATCCAGTGCTTTTTACCTATATTAACCATATACATACCCGCTGTCCATAATACTATAGTAGCTAAAGTTTGATTTGACCATCCAAAGTATCTCCATATTATTGCAAAATCCATCTTAGTTAATATGAAACCTATAGCAAATAGTGGAATACTAATCATGAATCTATTTTTAATAGGACCTTGATTAAATTTTAATGCATCAGCTATAGTTAATCTTGCACTTCTAAATGCTGTGTCTCCAGAGGTTATAGGACAAGCTACAACTCCAAGTATAGCTAATATTCCACCAACTTTTCCAAGTAAACTAATTGAAGATTCATTTACTACCCATGCTGCTGTATGGCCTGGCAAAGCCATTGTAGCATTTAATTGGTCAACTCCTCCGAAGAAGCTCATTGCAGCCGCTGCCCAAATTAATGCAACTATTCCCTCTACTATCATTGAACCGTAAAATATTTTTTTACCTTGTTTTTCACTAGATATACACCTAGCCATTAAAGGTGATTGAGTTGCATGAAAGCCTGAAATAGCTCCACAAGCAATGGTTATAAATAACATGGGAAATACTGGGTTTTTATCTGGAGCTGAATGCATGTTAACTAAATTTGATAGTGTTATTTCTGGAATAGGTAATCCTCCGAAAATCAAAGCACCAGCAATACCCACTGCCATAATTAATAAGCAAAATCCGAAAATAGGATATATTTTTCCTATAAGCTTATCTATTGGAACCATTGTTGCCAATATATAATATGCAAATATTATATAAATTAATATTTGAAAATTCATTCCTGTTAAATCTTTTAAAATACCTGCAGGTCCTGTTACGAAAACTACTCCAACTAGTATTAAAACTATAATTGAAAACACTCTCATAAAGTTTTGAAAGCCTTTCCCCAGATATTTTCCTACTACTTCAGGAATACTTGCGCCATCATGTCTTACTGATAACATACCTGAAAAATAATCGTGAACTCCACCTGCAAAAATACATCCAAAGACAATCCATAAAAATGCTACTGGTCCCCACATTGCACCTGCAATAGCACCAAATATGGGACCTAGTCCTGCAATGTTAAGAAATTGAATTAAGAAAATTTTCCATTCAGGCATCTCAACAAAATCTACACCATCCGCCAGCCTCACAGCCGGAGTTTGAATTTTTTCATCTGCGCCAAAAGCTTTTTCTACGATTGTACCATAAATAAAATAACCTACAATAAGTGCAATAATTGCTAAAATAAATGAAACCATTTGAACTCCTCCTTCTATACTCTAGTTATAAACTTTTAATAACTAAATTATAATATGTTTTCAGGAATTGAAGACGGTTTCATACATGAAAAAACAATAAAAGCACATAAAGTGCTTTTATATACCCATTATGTGTTTAAACTCAATTATATTATTTCTACTTACTGGTATATCTGCGCTCTCACCTTGTATCTTTAACATATAGGTATTGTTAAACCATGGAACTATTTCTAGTATTTTATCAATATTTATTATATATGATCTATGACTTCTAAAAAAGAATTCCTTTGGAAGCTTTTTATAGAATTCTGATATACTACAACTCACATTGTACTGTTCCCCATTGATATAAATTAATGTTTCCCGTTCTTTTGCTTCGCAGTAAGAAATTTGAGTTATGCTCCTTACAATCATTTTATTATCTTTCCAAAGGGTTATTTTGCTATTTGTAAATTTTTCATCTGAACATTTCTCAATTTTTTTCAATGTACTAACTATACGTTCTTCTGAATAGGGCTTTAATATGTAATCATAAGCTTGAATTTCAAAAGCATCTACAGCATAATCTTTATGAGCCGTAATAAAAATAACAAGAGATTTTTTGGGGAAGTGGCTAATAATTTTGCCGAGTGCCATTCCATCCAATTTGGGCATATTAATATCTAAAAAAATAATGTCGGGTTTGTTTAGTTCAATGTATTCTAGTGCAATAATCGAATCATCAAATTCCTCCATTATTTTAATGTTACTAAAATTGTTTATGAAATACTTTAGTTCTTCTCTTGAAGGAAATTCATCATCAACAATAATACAGTTCACATTGTCACTCCCTTATTTTCCTAACATTGAAATGGATTCTGGTGCCATTCTGGAGTCTTTCTATTTTTAATCCTTCGCCATAAATATATTTTAATCTATTATGAACATTTGACATACCTATTCTATTTTCTTCCATTTTGCTTTCATAGACTTTTTCTATAATCTCTTCTGAAATACCCACCCCATCATCCTCAATTGTTATCATAATATTATTGCCCACAATTTTCTTTATTTCAATTGTCACTGTTCCATGTCCACTGCCCTCTAAAATACCGTGCTTTATAGAATTTTCAACTATTGGTTGAATTATAAGACTTGGGATCTTAACATCTAAATTATCTTCAATATTATAAATTATATGAAGTTTTTCCCCAAACCTTGCTTTTTCTATCTCTATATAGGCTTTAACCTGCTCAAGTTCTCTATAAATGTCTACAGGCTTTTCACCTGCTTCTAAATTATACCTTAAGTAAGTGGATAAATTTATAATTAACTCTCTTGCGCGATTAGGATTAAGTCTAATAAAAGAAATTATAGTATTTAGTGCATTAAACAAAAAATGTGGATTTATTTGAGCTTGCAATGCCTTTATTTCAGCCTTATTTGCCATATGCTTTAGCTCTCCAAGTTTACTTATTTCTAATTGAGTAGAAATAATTTGAGATAATCCTACAGCTAAATTTATATTTCTAAAGGAAATTGCATTGTTTTTGCAATAATATATTTTTAATGTGCCTGTCATTTTGTTTCCTTCTCTTAAAGGAGCAATAATTGCGGATTTTAAATTGCAATTTATATTAGGACAATCTATTTGCTCTGCATTAGCTAAGGAGACCAAATTCCCCTCCTTAATAACTTTTTTTGTAGCCTCTGTTATAATTCTATGCCCCTTTATATGATGATCAGCACCTACACCTACATGAGCTAATATATACTCCTTATTTGTTATAGCTACTGCATCTGCACCTATAGACTCTCTTATTATACTACATATCTGTTCTAATGAGTTTTCATCCATTTCTCTGAAATATGGCAAGGTTTTATTAGCTATCTCCAGTGCTATTTGTGCTTGCTTTGCTGCAATCTCTTCCTTTTCATCATAGATTTTTTGAATTATTACTATTAATATTGCAATACCTATGGCATTAGTAAAGCTCATAGGAAAATATATATTTTTTACAATAGTTAAAGCTTTACTAAAAGGGTGTGCCATTGTAAGTATTAAAACCATTTCTAAAATTTCCATTAGAAGTCCACCAATTAACCCATACACCCACTTGTTATTTTCATTTGATATCTTATATAAGATTCCTGCAAATATTCCTGAAGTTATAGTGGTTATGGTACACGGTATTGATGTAATTCCTCCAATATCTACTAGTAACCTGTGCATTCCAGCAATTACTCCTGCCATGAGCCCTACAAAAGGACCACAGAGTATTCCCCCTGCCATTACACCAATAATTCTAGTGTTGGCAATAGCTCCATTAACTTCTGTGCCTGTGTAGGTTCCCAAAATTCCAAATGATCCAAAAATTATTGAAAGCATAATTAAATCTCTTTTTTTAAATTTATCCCTTTGCACGATATTCTTAAAGCTTGCTATCCTAGAAACAAAAAAAGCAATAAGAATTACATAACCTAAATTATTAGTAAGACTTCTTAAAAGTTCAATCATACATATAACTCCATTTCACCTAACGTCGTATTCAAATAAATAACAAGTCAGCATACTAGCCTCGTCTATTCTAGCTTGATTTATTCTCATGTACATAAAGAAGGTTTTATAAATATTATATACAATATTCTCTAATATATAAAGATATAAAATCTATGCTATAATTGATGTAACGTTATTTTAAATGAATAAAAAAGATAAAGGGTGATTTATTATGTTATCTTTAGAAACTTTCAGAAAATATTGCCTAAGCAAAAAAGGCGTTACAGAGTGTTTCCCTTTTGATGATGAAACACTAGTTTTTAAGGTTGGCTCTAAAATGTTTGCCTTAACAAATATCAATAAACCAATACTCGAAATAAACTTAAAATGTGAGCCTTTTATGTCCCTAGATTTACGTAGAGACTTTGCTTCAATTATTCCAGGGTACCATATGAATAAAAAACATTGGAACACTATAATTCTTGATGGTTCAATTTCTGATGATAAAATCCTCTTTCTAGTGGATTTATCTTTCGACCTTGTATATACTGGATTAAAGAAAAGCGAAAAAGAAGAACTAGAATAGGCCAAGCAATTAATAATTGCTTCGTGCCCCAGATAACGACAGGAGGGTCTTTAATGAAAATGATTTTTTTTGATACAGAAACTACTGGTATAAGACCAGGAAACATATGTCAGTTAAGTTACATACTTGTTGATACTAGTTATAAACCTATAAAAACAATAGGTAAAAATACATTCTTTACGGTAGACTACGTAGAGCCTTCTGCCGAAGATGTACATGGTTTTAGTGTAGATGCATTATTTGCACTAAGCGATGGCAAAACTTTTGAAGATTCTTATGAAGATTTTATTGATGATTTTGTTAATGCCGATATTCTTATAGGACACAATGTTAATTTTGATATAAAATTTTTAACTCACGAGCTCAAAAATTGTGGACATACTCTAAATCCTAACCATATTTTTTGTACAATGAAGTATTATAAAGACATATGCAAACTTTACTCTGCACGTGGAGGCTATAAAAATCCAAAATTATCAGAAGCCATTACCTTCCTTGAATTAAATGAACATGAAATAAATTTAAAAAGTAATGAATATTTTGGAGATACTGCAAATTTTCATGACGCTAGATTTGATACTACTGCAACTTATTTACTAGTAACAGAAGGCATTAAGAAAGGTTTTATCCCTAAACATTATTTTTCGCAGCTTGCTAAGTAATTTTTAAGGGTATACAATGTGCTATTACAATTTACGAGTTTTTTCTTGGATTCTGCTATAACTAAAAGGATATATCGCTAAAAATGCATTCACATCGCTAATTAATTCTACAATTACTAGAACTTGCTGAGATGCATTTTACGCAATATATCCTTTTGTTAGCATAATCCAATAAAAAACAATAAAGTTCAAAAGTTACATTTACTATATTACTACTAGCTTTACCCATATTAAGAAATGATACAGGACTATTACGATTTTAATATTCCTTGAATTTTATCTCTAACTTCCTCTGGTAAATCGCCTTTTAATGCTCTTTCTAATAAAGCGTACTTCTTTACTCCATTTAATGATAGATAATTTTCTATCATATTTACTTTTATATCCCTACCAGGAATTAATTGATAAATTACATACCAGTCTTCTAAAGAACTCAATGGTATATTTACTCCATTAATTTTTTTGTATTCTGAAATAGAAGTATGATTAAAGATGTATTCATATGTTCCATTATTGTAATTAATGCTAAGTCCTGCCATAAGATCAATATCAAATCCATGGACAACATATTCGTAAAAATATTTTGTAGAATATGTATCTGATTTTTTCCTGACTTTCTTTTCACCAATACTTTTTAAAATTTTGTCTACTTTTTCAATATCACTTAAATCTACTAAAATATCAATATCATTAGGATTGTCTATAAGTCCATAATGATGCAATAAGATAGATGCACCTACAGCCCATACAACTCCATTTTCATTTAATTTTTCACCAATATAACTTAAAGCTTCAAAAATCATTTCTTCCCCCTAATTAACTAAATATTGTTTTCATTATTATTAATAGGACGTTATTCTGTCTTTTCAAAGAGTTTTTGAAACCTATTCCACATATCTCCATTAGCTTTTTTAAGATTTACAACTCTAAATTTTTCATTGACAAAAGCATGAGTTGTACTACCTTTAGCTAAAATTTTTCCATCTTTTTCTCTAATGACATTATAGTTAAATATTACTTTAGCACCATTTAACTCTTTCATAAATGTTTGAATTATAATTATATCCTCATATTTTGCCCCTTCTTTGTACCTACAAGAGCTCTCTACCACTGGTAACATAATGTTATTTTCTTCCATTTCTTTATAGGTCATTCCTATTTCTGTTATATATTCTGTTCTACCTACTTCAAACCAAGCGTAGTAATTTGAATGATGCACTATTCCCATTTGATCTGTCTCTACATACCTTACTTTTAATTTTGTTTCATTAATGTACATGTTCATTTCTCCTATCTGCATAAATATTAGGTCAACTCTCTTAAATAGATTAATATGGTTTTTGCCCCTATAATAATCCTTTTATAGCTTAGATGTTTTTTCTTAGATTATGCTAACAAAAGTATATATTGCGTAAAATGCGTTTGAATGTGCCTTAGTAATTCACAATTTATTTTAGAATTACTTGGCTAAGTGAACGCATTTCTAGCAAAATATACTTTTGTTATAGCATAGTCTAAGAAAAAACGCTTAACTTATAAAATATTAGAAGTCATATATTATACCATCACAAAACACCCTCTTAATAACTCTATTATCTACATAAATCTGAATTGTATCGCCTTTTTTCAAGTACAATTCTACAGGTAAATTAAGTTCATAAGCAAAATTCCCTGATTTTATTTTTAGTTTTGTCTTGTGGACATGGTTTCTTAAGGACAAATCAGCAAGATCTGCTCCTAATAGCAAACCCTGTCCTGAGGATATACTATCAATTTGTATTCTTGGATAATCAATGATTTTTGCAACCATAGGAATTTGATTTTCTAATTTTTCACTATTAATATAATCTATTTCCTCATCTATAATTATAGAGTTATTTTCAATTACAACATTATTAATATCAATCAAAAAATACGCATTAATTTGTTCTTTTTTAATACTTTTATAATAAACATTTTCTTCATACCGTAATATTCTAAGATATACCAGTTTCAATAATTCATCATAAGTATTATCTTTGAATTTACCAAATTCTTTAATTATTATATTGTCTATACTTTTAGTTAATCTAAGTTCATTGATTTTACCTAAAATACTTTTACAGCCTAAAAACCCAGCTAATTCAGATTTAATCTTATTTATATTAAAATCGTTATCTGAAAGCTTTACATCTGTACTAGCAACCATAAATACATTTGTATATTGAGGATATGCTGATTGAATAAAGCCTAAATATTTTTTATTTCTATCATATACATTAAATGGCATATAAAGTCACTTCCTTGTAAATTATTATTTTATTATATACATAAAATACTCCATATTAGTATTATACACACTATTTAAAATTCATAAATACAAATTTTATAAATTATTATTTTATTTGGTTAATTAAAAATAAAAAAGTATTTATAATGATTTTTTCGTACAAATATTTTCATGATATTAGGGTTATATTAATATAAGCAATTGAAAAGTTAAACTATAATACTGAATAATTATTTTTAAAGGATACCTTACAAATTAGTATAAAAGGAGGAATATTTATGGACAATAATAAAAGTCATATGAAAACTGATAAAAAAACTAATGCAGAACTTAGAAAAATGTTTCCGCAAAGTGGTGGGGATATAGGAATTGAAAATGGTGAAAAAATAGATGCAAATAATAACAAATTCACAAAGCGTTCTAAATTATCTCATAACAAATAGTATTTTATCACCACAGTCATAAGGAGCAGATAACCAACCGATTTTTGGTTAGTTATCTGCTCACATCATTTACTTGCAACTTTATTTTCGACCTTTGTCTTTTATAAATATCAATATAGCAATAATAGATACGTATGCAATATTAAACAATGTTACCTTCGGAATAATATATCCAAGAAAAGCTCTTCTTTGTACTTCTCCTCCAATTTTTAAACATAAGTAAATTACAATAGGAACTGTAAACCAATAACTCTTCTTTTTATCTTTTACTTTTAATATATAACTTAAAATATATGTAATTGAATACTGATAATTTGCTAAGGTCCTAAATATAGCCATGCTCCATAAAAACAAAAATACAAAACGAAAGCTATTTAGTACCGGTAAATTTACTCCTTCTGTTACTAGTAAAACCGGCCATAATGCTTTAGAAGTAACCTTATATCCTAAAGAATAGATACATATAGAAGTTATCCAAGTATAAATCACCATAATTAAAAAAGTAGATTTAAACACTACTGATTTAATTTTATCTTTATTTCTCATAAAAGGATAAATTAAAAACATTCCCTCTATTCCACCATAAGCATAAGCGGATTCAAGGCTTGCCTTTAAAATATTCTTATACCCACTTCCAAAAACAGGAATAAAATTCAGATAATTACCACGTTGTAAGGCTATTGATAACGTTAATACTGACATCACCACAGCATAAAGAGCAATTATATTTATTCTTGCCAATACTTTTACCCCTTTAAGATCTAAATAAGTAGCTACTAATATAGCCGGAATAAAAATCTTTATTGGTGTTAAAAAAGTTGTTGCATAAGTCCTATAAACATTACTCATTCCAGAGGCAATCGCTATCAAATATATACCAAACTGAGCCATAAATAAAATGTTGCATATGTTCCCAAGAATTACCCCTAAATATTTTTTACTTAAAACCAATATATCCTCATTGGGATGTTTTTTTACATAATAGATAGCTAACAAAGCCAAAAATAGCGGATATAGTCCACCAAGAAGCACTGAAATCCATCCATCTTGCTTTGCATCCTGTACTACTCCATTGGGTAATGATAAAAGACCTATGCTGGTTACGAACCCCACTACCATTGCTATGCATTCGACCTCTTCTAACAAGTTATTTTTTACTTTCTCCATTTTTTTCTCCATCTGTACTTTAGTACTGCCCTATTCCCATCTTATCTATTTCCACTTTTACATTTACTTTAATATCTGCATTACTCACCTCTTTGTTCCAATCAACGCCGGTTTCCCTGCCATATTGGGCTGCAGCAACCATTCCTAAGTTTAAGCAATCTATTTTATAAACATTCTTCATTTTATTAAGAAAACCATAACACATATTCTCTATTTTTTTTTCCATGAGTTCTTCAAATTCACTTTCATTTTCTTTTTTCATATCTTTGTATAACATATTATTTATGATGTCTCCCTTAAAATCTAACTCAATAATGAATTCATATTTTCCTTCTGTCTTATTACATTTCACCTTCCTTTTAACTATTGCATCATAATTAATGTACTTATCTGGGCCTTCCTGCAAACTTAAAATCCCTTTTCCTTTTTTTTCTCTAAGCATATTCATAATTTTACTTTCCTCCATAGGTATTACATAAGCCATTTTATCTCCTTTAAATAAAGCCATACCTGTAATACAAATCTTTTCATCTTTTATTTCTAGGTAAGGGAGCACTAAATTTTCTCCTTCCGAATCCAATGCTACATATATATTCCACAGACTATAGTTTATAGATAAAAAATTATAGTCTATGGAATTTCGAATAATTCCTCCCATGTAATCTGCAGAACTAGGATACCCTTCAACCTTAAACCTTAATATATCTTCTGCCTTCCCTTTGCATACTGAAAAAAAGTCACTATCATTAGTTTTTGCATTGGCAAACAGTATATTTATTATATCCTTAATGCCATAGTTTGCCGCCTCTTCGCTTATTATAGCTATTTCTTCAGTTCCGATTATTATAGGTTTGCTAGAATTTAGTTGTCTTTGTTCCCTTGTTTCACCAATACTGCTCGCCTTTGCCTTTATATTGCTACTGCCTTGTTCTGTAATTTCTTCCTTTTTATCAGTGCTCTTTGCACCTTTTTTTTCCCTCTTGCTAAAATCATATATACTAAAAGGAATGCTATATTGAACATTACCATTTAACTCCTTTACAATATCATACCCAAATCCCGCGGCTATGTTTAGTTGCTCCATAGGAACTACATTTAATTTTTCTGCATAAACGGGAAATATAAGGGCCACTAAACACATAATTATTATTTTTTTCTTTTTCAAAAGGTATCACCTTCTATTTCTTCATACTTATCTTATATTTAGTACTCTCCTCTTCCTACTTTATCCGCATGAACCTTTACATTTACCACAATGTCAGAGTTAGAAACAATATCATCCCAATCTACCCCAGTATCTCTTCCATATTTCGCTGCAGCCACCCATCCTAGTTGCAGGCAATCCACTTTATATTCATTTTTCATCTTATATAAAAAAGTAGCACACATTTCTTTAACTTTTTTTGACATGTCTTCTTCAAACTTTTTAATTACCTTAGTATCTCCTGCCATATTTTTATATAGTGTATTGTTAATAATTTCTCCTTCTAAATTTAAGTCAATAATAAATTTATATTTATCACCTATTTTCATACATTTAATTTTTCTTTTAGATTGAGCCTCATAATTTACATATTTTCCTGATTGGTCTTGTATAGTTAATATGCCTTTCACCTTATTTTCCCGTAGCATATTCATTATTTTTGTATCATTCATATCCAAAATAGCAGCAAGCTTATCCTTTTTAAAAACTCCCATTCCTGTTATTTTAATTCCATCTTCCATTATTTCAATATATGGGCTAACTATATTTTTTCCTTCTGCATCCATTGATAATATTGCATTTTTAAACAAATAGTTTTCCTTGAAAAAATTGTAGTTTGATGAATTTTTAATCATATCGCTTATATAGTCTGCTGAATTATCATATCCGGGGATGGTGTATTTAAAATATTCTTCATTCCTACCTTTGCATACCACTAAAAATGAATTGTCATTAACCACAGGATTTTTAAAATTAACGTCCATTAAAGCTCTTATTCCATATTCAGCATACCCCTCCTCTACTAAATAAATTTTTGAAAGCCCTAAAAAAAATTTTTTCCCTAGCTTTTTTTGTCTATCTTCTCTTGTCTTGCCAATAGTACTGCCTACACCAATACTTAATATACTTTCCACACTCTCATCTTGTTTATATTCATTAGCAGTGGTAGAAACCCTATATATTATATCCCCTTCACTATTTTTATCTATACCCATTCCTACCCCCACAGAGATACCCAAATCCTCCACACTTAGTGAGCCCATTTTTTTACCAGTAAAAAATACAAGAAAGAAAGTGCTACATAAAAAAACAATAAATATTATATTCATATATTTTTTCATTTTACACCTCCTTTTTTTATCCATATTAAAATTGTGATAAGGGTTATATATATTAAATTATATATAGTACTGATAGGAGATGTATATTTTGTAATTTCGTCCAACGATACCTTATCTCCATAATAGGTCTTTGCAATGATAATAACAGAAGCAGCAATAACTGCATATATTATTCTTTTGCTTTTTATTTTTTTAATATCATTTAAAATAAACACACACACATAATTAAAAATAGCTGCAGATTTAATAGCTATAATTATCCAGAAAAATATAAAAATATATGTAAAATTATTTATTATCTCAACCTTTACTCCTACTGTAACTGTAAAAAAACTCCATATTGTCTTAGGAATGATATCTTTCCCCATATAATAGATTGTTATAAAAGTAATCCAAGTATATATAATAGTAGTAATTCCTACTGCCTTTAAAGTTGCTGCCTTTATCTTGCTACTATCATTTATAAAGGGATAAATTAAAAATATAAGTTCCATTAATGAATAATCATAAACACAATCCAGACTTCCTTTTAAAATGTTTACAATGCCGGTACCAAATACAGGACTTATATTTAAATAGCTTCCTTGTTTTAAAATAGAAATAGTAGGGATCATAATTCCTAGCACCATCCAAAAGGTTATGGAACCTATCCTTCCCAGCACTTTAATTCCTTTACTAGCCGCGTATGCTCCTATAAAAAACAAAACTATATAAATTTTTAGTGGAGTTAAATTAGGCATTACCTCCGTTCTTGTAATAATCCCAATTGTTGAAATCAAGGGTGGAAAATAACTAAAAAAGCTTAGTAAAAAAAGAAAATTTAATATGGTTCCAAAGGTCTTACCTAGGTATCTTTTGCTCAGCAATAAAATATTTTCCTTAGGAAATTTACCGCTAACATATATAGCTAAAAGTGCTACATATAGTGGATATATAGCCCCTATTATTACAGAAATCCACCCATCCTGTTTTGCAGCCTCCACTACATCATTAGGTAAACTTGCCGCCGTTACATCAAGCATAATTCCTATTAATAAAAATGTAACCTCATTTGGAGTTAGTAGATTTTTCTTTTCTATCTGCATCCTTAATAATCTCCTCTACCCTGTAAATCCACCTTAACCTTTACATTTACTTTAATATCTGCATTGGAAGCCACTTCATTCCAATCAATACCTTTTTGCCTTCCATACTTGGCGGCAGCTTCTCTTCCCAGTTCAATACAATCAAGCTTATAATCATTTTGCATTACCTTTATAAAATCATAACATCCACTCTCTATACTTTTTGCCATGTCTTTTTCAAATTCTTTTTGTATGTTTATATTTTTTATCATATCAACATACATTTCATTATTAGAAACTGTACCTGTGAAGGCTAAATCAATAATGAAACTATATTTATCCCCTTGCCTATAACATTTCACTTTTCTTTTGCCAGTTTTTGCATCAAAATCAATATATTCCTTAGAATTCTTTTGCAGTGAAACTCGCCCTTTAACTCCATCATTTTTCAATAAATTAAGAGTTCTACCGTTTTTTACATCTGCAAGTTCTACCATTTTATCCTCATTAAAAATTGCTAAGCCAGTAATTTCTATTCCTTCTTCTGTTATATCTATATATGGAAGAACTAGATTTCTACCCTCCGCTCCAATCCTCACATATGCATCAATTAACTTATAATTATTAGAAAAAAAACTGTAATCGCCATAATTTTCTATAAGCCCACCTATATACTCTGAAGCACTGATATACCCCTTTTTCTGATATTTCAAGTAATCCTCTGCTTTTCCTTTACATATTGCCATATAAGCCATATCATTTGCTTCTGCATTTCTAAATCTATCCTCGATCATTGTTTTTAAACCATATCTTGCATACTCCTCACTAATTAAAATTACGTGTTCATGTCCTTGGACAAACTTTTTATCCATCTTTTTTTGCCTTTGTTGAATTACTTCTCCTAAACTTTTACCTTCATCTTTAAATAGCAAATTTACTTGGGTACCACTTGATTTGTAAATATTAGTACTAATTGGTATGCTATATTCCATAGTATCTTCACCTTTTCTATCTATATCATAGCCAATGCCATTAATAATTGTGACCTCTTCAATAGGAACCCTACCCTGTCCAAGCATAATAAACACATAAGTAAGTACACCGATGATTATGATAGCGTATTTTTTCTTGTTCAAGCTTTCCCACCTCCCTTGAAAAAAATAAATACAGCAATAGCCGTCATATATAATAAATTAAATATGATATAGAAAGGCATGATATTTTCACTAATGTTTTGTCTACTTATTTCATTGCCATATATAACTGCCAAATATACAAGAAGTGGATAAATTAAAAAGTAAATTTTTTTCATCTCCATTTTAGGTTGAAAATCTTTTAAAATATATATACTTGCGTATCCGTTAATGCTCATACTGCTAAATGCAATTAAACTCCAAAAAGTCATAAAAATATATTTATAATTATTGATTACTGATACTGTTACACTACCCATCACCAATAAAAGTGACCAATAGTTTTTGGACACAATATCCGGTCCTAAATAATAAGTGGTTATAAATACACTCCATACATAAAGAACTATACCTATAGCTACACTTATAAGAGAAGAGACCAACATCTTATTTTTCTCTTTAAGAAAAGGATAAATAATTAAAATTATTTCTGCTCCTCCATAACTAAAAGCTGATTTCACACTTCCCTTTATTATTGAACTAATACCAGAACCAAATATAGGGGAAATATTTGTCATGTTCGCATCTCGCAGTGCTACTACAGTTGACAAAAGTAGAATTATTGTAAAATAAAAAGAAATTTCACTCATTCTCCCTACCACCTTCACCCCTCTAGAAGCCACATAAATAATGCAGATAAAAAGTATAGCTATTATTTTAAAAGGAGTTAAAAATCCCATTATATAATTTCGCATTAGGTTGGTATAATAACTAGCTACCATGGATGCAATAAATATAAAATAAGTCCCGAAAATTAAATTGAAAATAGTCCCAATTATTTTACCAAAATATTTTTTGCTTAAGATTAATATACTATCACTCGGAAATTTTTTGCTTATATAGCTAGCTAGGATGACAATATACAAGGGATATATTCCTCCTATTAAAGTGGAAATCCATCCATCCTGATGAGCAACTTCTACCACAGCATTTGGAAGCGATAAAACACCAACTCCAACAATGCTACCAAATATAATAAGGGCAAACTGACTTACGGTTAAGTAATTTTGTTTTTTATTAGAGCCTCCTTGCATTTTATCCACTACCTTTTTTTCTTAAACTTATTCCTAAAATCCGTCTGCCTTATTGGATCTCCATGGGGAATTGCCTCTGGCCGTTTGTTCATCTTCCACAAGGGTGCTCTAATAAAGGTGTCCTTCATATCACTTTTATGAAACTCAAAATATGGTACACCTAGACTATCTAAAGAGGAAAGATGAGCTAAAATTAAAAACCACCCTACCGCTATTCCAAATATACCCATAATATTTGCTAATATAAGCATTGGAAACCGTAACAATCGAATAGAAAGAGACATATCATAATTAGGAATTAAGAAGGTAGTTATTACAGTAATTCCCACTATAAGCAAGGTAGTAGGACTCACCATTTTAGATCTAATTGCGGTATCACCTATAATAATACCACCCACTAAACTTAATGTTTGAGCTATTTTGGTAGGTAACCTTAAGCCTCCCTCTCTTAAAAACTCCACAACTAGTTCCATAGCCATAATTTCTAAAAATGGAGTTAAAGCGATTCCTACCCTTGATTGAACAATGGGGGTTACAAATTTTATAGGTATAAGTTCTACATTAAACTTTATTAATGTTAAATAAATAGAAGGCAGGGTAACAACAATAATCGCCGCCAAAATCCTAAGAAGTCTTGCAAAAGAAGCTACAATAACTCTTTGAGTATAATCCTCTGTGGCCTGGAAAAATTGCATGAATGTTGCTGGATATAATAGCACCATTGGTGTTCCTTCTATAAGAAGAATTATTCGTCCTTCTAACATATTGCCAATAGCTCTATCTGGTCTTTCTGTACCATAGGCTTGTGGAAAAATGGTATATGCATAGTCTTCAATATATTGCTCAAGCTTTCCCGATGAAAGTATAGCGTCTAAATCAACGGCTTCTATCCTCTTTTTTAATTCTCCCAATACCTGCTTATCTACTATATCGTCTATATAAACCATTGCCACGTCACTCTGAAGTCTTTTTCCTAAATTAAACAACTCAATGTTAAGATTCTTATCCTTGACTTTTCTTCGGATAAGGCTAATATTTACTTCTAAATTTTCTACAAAACCATCTCTTGGCCCTTTTGCTGCTGTTTCATTCATAGGCTCCATAATAGCCCTCTGTTGTCCCCCTGTAGTGTCAGCTATTATCACTTCTAACGCGCCATTTATCACCACTGCAGTTTTTCCTCTTTTAAGATGATCAACAACTACATTTAAATCGAGTTCTACCAATGTGTTGCTCATGGAAATATATCTTTTACATAGATAATCTCCTATATTTGCCCTTCCATTTAAATTTTCTCCTGTATGAATCATCAGAGGATTTAATATGTCTCTATCAATAATATCCTTGTTTGTAATTCCATTAACATAGATAATAGCAGCTTCCAAAGGTTCATCCATACCAATATAAAAATGCTTTACCACCATAGGACTTTGCTTGCCAAGTCCCTCTCTAATTAAATTAATATTTCCATTTAGATCTCCATTTTCCATTTCAATTACCATCCCCTTTTCTCATATATAAGTATAATTGGATTTATTAATAATTTGATTCCACTTTTATTTTTATATTACATAGTTTCTCTTATTTTATCTAAAATATCCACTTTTATTTTTCCTAGGTTAATTTTAACTATTTACTAACTCCAATAATAGATTTCATAGCTTAAAAGTAATATAAGATCACTAGATACTTCCTGCATAACAGTATTATATCCAGTGCTCTTATAGATAAATTTCGCCTAATTGCCTTAATATTATGTTAAATATTAAAAAAAACAAAAACCCTATAAGATTAAATTCTTATAGGGTGTAAATTACTTATTTAAACTATTTTCTAAAAGATGGTTTGTTATTTTGTTGTTTTCTTGCTTTTCTACACTCAGCACATCTTTGTGGTTCATTTTCAAATCCTTTTTCTTTGTAGAAATCTTGTTCACCCTCAGTGAATACGAATTCTTTTCCACAGTCTTTACAAATTAAATTTTTGTCTGCCATTTTAAATATTCCCCCTTTTATTTGAAAATTAAGATCTAAATTTGATTAACAATAATTTCCTAAACAAAAGAGGATATGTTGTTTATCAGATTAGATTCTTCTACATAGTAATTTTTCATTACTATTATATGCTTATATTAACATATTTAATAAATACTTACAATACATTTTTTAATATATTTATATATTATATCTAATTTTTTTAATCAAATATTGCCACTTAAAAATCACGTTTCCCTGTTTGTTTCGAATTGAAATATGATAACACTGTGATTTTATGAATATATGTCAGAAAATTCAATATTTATCCTTTCTACATTGCTGTGAATGGATGCAGCTACTTCTTCTCTAACATAAGATTGTTCCTCTACTACTACCACTGGGAATTCAATTATAAATTCACTTCCAATCCCAACACTGCTTTCCAAATTAATCGTTCCCTTATGTAGTTCTACAATTGCTTTTACAAGTGAAAGCCCAATTCCGCTTCCCTCTGCTTCTCTCCTTAAGGTAGAATCCACTTGTGTAAATCTATCAAATACTTTTTCCTTCATATCCATTGGTATTCCTATACCAGTATCTTTTACAGAAATCAGTATACTTTCCACTTTATCATATATGCTCACCATTATAGTTCCCCCACATTTTGTGAATTTTATAGAGTTAGAAAGTAAGTTTAACATAACTCTTTCAAGTTTTTCTGCATCACAGGAAACTATTCTCTCTTCTATTTCTGTATCAAATATAAGTTGAATTCCTTTACTCTCTACATATTCTGCAATAGAAAGCGTTATATTTTCTACCACACTTACAATATTATAATTTTTATACTCCATATGCATAAACCCTGAATCAAACTTGTTAATATCAATTAAATTATTAATTAATTTTACCAGTCTGAAACAATTTTGCTTAGATATATTCATATACTTCTTTAGTTTTTCATGATTAGCACAAAATTTTTCCTGACAAAAAGTTTTATCTATTAATTGAACAACACCTAATATTATATTTAAAGGTGTTTTTAATTCATGAGATATAGTACTAAAAAATTGATCCTTTATGTTTTCATATTCCTTTGCTTTTTCTATTAAGTTTTCTTTTATCTTAACTTCCTTCTGCAGTTCGTCTATTTGTATTTTTTCAGTAATATCTCTGAAGTTCCAAACCGTACCACTTGATTTATATTCTATTATTAGCGGTTGAACTAATAGTTCAACTACTCTTCCATCTTTAAAATTAATAAAGTTTATTTCACTTTGCAAAGCATTAAGCTTTGCTTTTATACTTTTATCAAGCTCATTTGGATCTATTAATTGGTTTTTAGCATAATTAATCATTTCTATATTATTATTTCTCTGTAAAATTTCTTCAGACATTCCCCACATATTAGCAAATTTATTGTTATGGTGAATTTTCCTGCCATTTTCATTTACGACTAAAATACCATCCCCAGTTGAGTCTAATATAGCTTGAAGTATTTTCTTTTCTTTTACTATCCCTTTCTTTACCCTTGTATGTTTTAAAATATTTCCAAAAAGAAAAAAATTAATAAGTATTAGTGCAATAACTATAAAAGCAATATGAGCATATAGAATCATATCTAATGATACCCCCCTTTTGATACAATAATTACCATACTATATAATTACACATAAATACATTTTTTCCTCTATTTATAACTTAAAATAAAACTAAATAATCATCAAAAACTGTATGTTCCTTTTTGTGTGTTTGTATCTTATCTGTTTCCATATCAATAATAGACGTATTTGGCCCCTCCCTAATAGTAGAAGTAATTAAATAACGACTGTTTATACACTCCTTTGGATACCCTAATTTTTTTTCATAATTATAATCAATATTACCATTTATAATTTCTTTCACCTTTAATTGCTTATTAGAAATAAGGCTTTTTCGAAAAATAACTTTATACTTACCATCTAAATTCCAATAATAATCAGAAGAACTTATAAATGCATCACCCTCACATTCTGAAAGTAATTTAATTGTCTTTTTTTCAAGGCTTTCCTTATTTAATATAATCATAGCATCACTATTTTCTTTTCCAAACTTATTTACTTCATAATAAATATTCTCTTTATCTACTCCAGAAAAAAACTCATAACCATCAAGACCCTGAATTTCCATATCTACAAAGCTTAATTTTTCATAGCCACCTTCAATTTCACTAATGAATTTTTTTAGTGGTAAGTATTTAAGACTATCCCAGTAAAAAAATTGATCTTTTTTAGATTTTCTCCCTCTATGCACCTCATTATATATTTGCTGCTTATCATAAGGTTCTAAATAATTTTCTTCATAAACTACACATTCTTCGTTTTTTAGAGTGGTCTTAAAAAATACGGAGCGAAGTCCCCTTAAGAAGGCTTTATCCTCTACTTCAAAACTTTTACCATTATTTACATTATAAAGTATTGCCTTTTCATACCCATAACTTTCAATTGACGTTTCAAAACTCTCAAATTCTTCAAAAGTTAATTGATGTTCTTGCTTGAAAAACACTAAAAATTCACCCACTTCTAATTTTTCTATTAACAAATTATTAAATCGCGTGTCCATTTCAAATTTAAGTACTGATGTAATCTCAGAAGTATTTATGTTAACACTATTCAACGTATATTCGTTAATCAAAATCTGTTTTTTAACAGTAAGATAATAAAAGCCATCCTCCCCCTCCACTTCGCTCTGCTGAAAAAAATCTAATAATATTTTTTCTTTACCTATATTAATATGGCTTATTTTATTATTTTCAATATCATAAGTGTAATAATTTATAATGTCTGAGTCTTTAAGCAAGTCATCAAAAACTTTTACTGTTTCCCTTAAAAAGAGTTTTCCTTCTAATTTACAAACAGGTTCCACCTCCTTATCTAACATTTTTTTCAAATCAATTATTTCCATAGTTTACTCCTTATTATCTTATTTATTATATATATTGTAATTATTTACATGTATTTATGTTTTATTCAAAAAAATATACATAATAAAAAAATAACAAGTAGTATGATAGCATACTTACTTGTTATTTTTTATGATATTCAAATTATAAGTTAAATTATCACCTAGGATACTACAAAATTTCCGTTTTTAAATACAGTTACTTCACTTCCATCCTCTGTAATACCTATTATTTGCAAGTCATCTGTGCCAACCATAAAGTCTTCATGCACAGTAGAATCATTAACTCCTAATTTTGAAAGTTCCTCATCACTTAAATTTTCACCATTTTTTATGCATACTGGATATGCCTTTCCGATAGCCAAATGACAAGAGGCATTTTCATCAAACAGTGTATTATAAAACAATATATTTGAATTTGATATGGGAGAATCATGTGGTACTAATGCTACTTCACCCAGATAATGTGATCCTTCGTCAGTTTCAATGATGCTCTTTAAAATGTCGTAGCCCTTTTCTGCTTTGAAATCTACAATTTTCCCATCTTTAAAAGTAAGGGAGAATTTTTCAATCAGATTTCCATTATAGTTTAAAGGTTTTGAGCAAACTACTACTCCATTAACTCCAGTTTTTTTAGGAAGTGTAAATACCTCTTCAGTCGGCATATTAGCTATAAACTCCACGCCTTCTGGTGTATATTCTGATCCTCCAAGCCATAAATGATTTTCTGGAAGTTCAATTACAAGATCAGTGCCCAATGAATTCTTATATTTTAGATATTTAAAATTATTCCCATTTAAAAAGTCCATGCTTTTCTTTAGGTTACTTTTGTGCGTTTCCCATGAAGCAACAGGGTCAATTGTATCTACCCTTACTGTTTTAAATATAGAGTCCCAAAGTTTTTCCACTGCTTCTTCCTCTGATAATTCTGGGAAAACTTTTCTTGCCCAGGCTATAGTTGGAATTGATGCAACACACCAAACATTTCTATTGCTCATAAGCCTATCTCTATATTCCTTTATTGCATTACTTGCTGCTTTATGTGATTTTGCCATTCTCTCAGGATTAACATCCTTCATAAGCTCAGGGTCAGAGGCTGAAATATTTAAAAAAGCAGCTCCCTTGCGTACATTTGACACATAAAAATCTCTCTGCCAGTCTGGATATTCTTCAAAAACCTCTTCTGGAGCATGCATGAATTTTATTTTTGAAGATAACTCATCCCTCCAATTTATAACTACCTCCCTAGCACCTTCAATATAAGCAATTTTAGATAGGATTCTAGCAAAGGAAGCGCACTCTATAGGCGAATTGATTACAAGTATTTGATCCTTTTGAATGTTAATCCCTGTTTTTACCAATAAAAGAGCATATTTTTCTAATAATTCATTTTTCACAATAAAACTCCTCCTTATACAATTTAATAATAGTATAAAATCTAATTATGATATTCTAACATATACTTCGAGAAAATAATACCACAAAAGGTCATTTTAGGTATTTAATATTAGATTACTTATTAAAGATAATGAATAAGTCATTTATCTGCTGATAGTAATACAAATCACTTCAAATATTGACAAATATTTCATGTATGGTAGTATAGTTTGTAAATATATATTTATAAATACTCATTTGTAAATAATATACATATATTTATAGATTGGAGATTAAATATGAAAAGTTACAAAGACCTAAACATATCTAGCAAAATAATCCTAGTTATGACATTCGTTTTATTGGTATGTTTTTTAGGTATATTTTCTATACTACTAAATAATATTTATAAGCAAAGTCTTACCCAAGCTCAAAATGTTGCAATTGAAACTTCACATAGATATTCTATGGAGATTCAGAATATTTTTAATGAAAAAGTAGTAATTGCACAAACTATGGCAAGCAACATAGAAACACTTAGAAACAAAAATCAAATTACCAGAGAGCAAGTTATAGAAATTGAAAAACACATATTGAAAAAAACGCCTTCCATATTTGGAGTTGGAGTTTTTTATGAGCCAAATGCATTTGATGGAAAAGATATTAATTATACCAAAAATAAATCACAGGAATTTATATATGGCAAAAAGGGCTTATTTAAACCATATGTATCAAGAAGTGGAACTGGATATGCAGTAGAATCAGGTTTTCCAGATAACAGCACAAAAGAGGAAATGGAATGGTATGATTCTGTAAAAGAAAGTAAAAAAACTTATTTAAGTGAACCAGGTAATTATACAATAGATAATAAAGATGTGATGATTTCACAAGTTGTTGTTCCAATAATTAAAGATGATAATACCTTTGCCGGTGTTATTGTTCTAGATGTTGGAGTATCTGACTTACAAATACTAGCATCTAAAATAAAGCCTATGGGAGGATATGTTGAAATAAATAGCCAAAATGGAATTTATGCAGCACAACCCCTAAATCCCAAGCTTATACTTCAAAATCCATTAGAAAAAGATAAAAATTGGAAAACTATACTTGATACTATTGATAATAATAAGAATTACATGGACTTTGAAACTTCAAGTCTCCTAAAAACAAAGGTACTTAGGGTAACAGTCCCAATTTCAATTCAGGGTTCTGATATAAAATGGGCTTTTTCAAGTGTTATACCTAAGAATAATATATTAGTTGATTATAATAAAATGCTTAGTATTTGTTTGATTACAGGTATTCTTTCATTGATTTTATTAATAACTATAATAATGTTTAGTGTACATAAGATAACAAAGCCATTATCACAAACCTTAAAAATATTAGATAGAATGTCCGCAGGAGATTTAAGCATTAATATAGATGGCTCATATAAAACTAATGATGAGATTGGAAAAATGATGATAGCCCTGGATACTACAATCATAAAGCTTAGAAGCATAATTTCAAATGTAGTAAATAAATCATCTGAAATAGAAGATGTGTTTAAAGCTGTTCAAGTTTCTATGGACGATCTTATTGTGCAAACGGATGAAACTTCAGCCACTGTTGAAGAACTTGCAGCAGGTATGGAAGAAACCGCTGCCTCAGCAGAGGAGATGAATGCATCTACAAGTGAGATGCAAATTAATGTGTTAAATATGAAAACTAGAACAGATGGAGGTCAGGTAGCGTCACGAAAAATAAAGCTAAGGGCGGAAGAACTTAAAAATAATGCACTCCATTCTTCTAAAAAAGCTTATGACCTATATAATGAAACAAGGGATGCTTTATCTCTAGCAATAGAAAAATCACAATCTGTAGAAAAGATAAATGTTCTTTCAGATTCAATACTTAAAATATCATCTCAAACTAATCTCTTAGCACTAAATGCCGCAATTGAAGCTGCAAGGGCTGGAGAAGTAGGCCGTGGTTTTGCAGTTGTTGCAGATGAAATAAGAAAGCTTGCAGAGCAGTCAAAATCTACTGTAAGTGAAATTCAAAACGTAACCTCTGTAGTTGTTGAATCCGTAAGAAATCTTTCAACAAGTTCTGAACAAATATTAGATTTTATTGATAGCCAAGTGTTGAAGGATTATAAAGAAATGGTTAACACAGGTGAAATTTACAATAGGGACTCTAAATTTATAGGTAGTTTCGTTACATCAGTAGGAACAGAGATGAACGGACTCTCAAGCTCCATAACCGGAATAGTTACTGCAATAAATGAAGTAACTACAACTGTAAATCAAGGGGCACAGGGCACACACTCAATTTCTGAAAAAACTTATGGAATACTTGAAAATATAAATAAAGTAAATGGGCTTGTTAAAAAGAGCGCACAAAGCACCGAAAATCTAAAAGAAGTTGTGTCTATATTTAAATTATAAAAAATACCCTTTCTTGCGATATTTAGAGATTTATTTTCTCCATTATTGCCAAGAAAGAGTATTTTTATTTAGTTTACACTAAATTGTTTACAGGCTATCTAATATTCTATTTTTTTATTACGCCTAAGAACCATAATATTTATAACGGCCATAATAGTTGCTATGATAGCTAAAACCTGAAACGCAATTTGCAAAGAAAACGCATCTCCAATTTTACCTATAATAGGAAATAACACTATCATGTATAAACTAAATATCATACTTGCCATTGAAAGTATTGTGGCCCTCTTTTCTGATGGTATTAATTTATTTATATAATCTCCAACTGCTACAAAAACAATAGAATCTATAGTATTTATTACTATAAAAAATATACAATAGTACTTACTTAAGGCAACTCCCCATATACATATAGATATTATTATAGGAAATAGTGTTATGATTACTTTCTCTCCTATTTTCTTCTCAATTTTATGTGTTTGAGATGATGTAATCGCAGCAGCTAATGCTGAAGTAGCTAGCATTACACCTATACTCCCTTTTGAAATCCCCCTATCCAACAAGTAGTTCTGAAAATAAAAGAATATGCTTGCATTGAACATAAAAATCCCTTGTGAAAACACAATTAAAAATGCTAGTTTTTTATTCCCAGCTATAATGTAAAAACTCTCAACTACTTGTTTTTTTAATATTTTGAAGCTCTTCTCTTCAATTTCTATTTTAATATTAGGTTCAGTAAAAGAAAAAGCTTGTATTATAGATCCCATGCTAACTACTATAGTTACACCATAAGCATAAACATAACCATAATTGGATAAAAAACCTCCAAGTAATAGCCCACAGGTCTGAGCCATTTGCATTATTATTTCATTTTTACCTAATACCTTCATATATTTTTTTTCTTCCCCTATTTCTTTTAAAGAATCGTATAATAATGCTTCCCCTGCACCTGATTCTAAATTGTAAGACAGTGCTGATACTATAAATCCTATTACAAAGCCCCAAAAACTATTTGAATATATTAATATAATAGCAGCTATTAATGTGCTGATTCTCCCACATATTCTACTAGCTTTTCTTCCCCAAATATCTGCTACTGCTCCAGTAGGTATTTCCATTAGAAATGAAGTTATGTGGAATATAGCCTCTACCAAACCAACTTCCGTTAAAGATAAACCTTTTGATGCTAAATATATCATCCATATTCCGCGTGTAAGATCAAATCTATTAATAAAAGTAAATATATAATTTTTAAATACATTTTTTCTTAATTTATTTTTATATTCCATTTTGCCCCCCCCCCACTATTAAAAGTTTTCTATTTCCATCCACCTTTCAATGGATTTATCTAATTGTTCTTTGATTTTTTCTTTTTCTCCACCTAATTCTAACAATTTTTCATATTCACGGCCATTTTGATTCATTTCAATATCTATCTCTTTAAGTTTTGATTCAAGCTCTTGTATTCTACTTTCTAAGGTTTCTACTTCTCTTAGCTTATTATTGCTTGTTTGTTTTTGATTGTTTTCTTTATTCTTTGACTTTTTCTCTTTTTCCTTATTAGGAGTCTCTATTTTATTTCGCTTAAATTCATTTTTCTTTTCTTTGTAATATTCATAATTTCCCTGGTAACTTACAATCTTTTTATCTTCTATTTCACATATTCTTATCGCAAGTTTGTTTATGAAAAATCTATCATGAGATATAAATAATATAGTTCCACTAAACTCCATTAGAGCTTCTTCAAGGTTCTCTCTTGAATCTATATCCAAATGATTTGTAGGTTCATCAAGTATCAAAAGATTTATGTCATTTTGAATTAGCATGCAAAGCTTAAGTCTACTTTTTTCTCCTCCTGATAGATTTTTAACCTTTTTAAAAACACTTTCTCCATAAAATAAAAACTTAGCAAGTATTCCTCTAGCTGGACCTTCTAAGATAAACATATCCTCTCTAAAAGTATCAATCACTGTTAAATCTTCATTATTAAAAGTTATATTTTGAGGAAGATATCCTATTTTGGTGTTAGATCCTAACTTGACCTCACCATAATCCCCCTGAACTTCACCTAAAAGCGTTTTTATAATAGTTGATTTACCGCTTCCATTATCTCCTAATAAAGCCGTACATTCACCATATCTAATCTCTAAATTTAAATCCTCTAATATTTCCTTTTGGTCAAAGCTTTTACATAAACCTTTAATACTTACTACATCCCTGCCAGATCTATCAGTCTCCGCAAAATCCAATTGAATTTTAGGTTGATTTATTAGAGGCTTATCGACTCTTACTACTTTATCTAATCTTTTTTGCATACTTGCTGCTCTTTTGAAAAACTTTTCGTTATCCGCCTGAATAGCCCATGCCCTTAGTTGTTTTATTGCTTTTTCCATAGCCTTTATTTTTTTCTGTTGATCTTTAAATGCTTCAAATTGTTCAAGAACCCTTCTTTCCTTTTCTTTGACGTAATAAGAATAATTACCATTATAAAATGATGTTTCGCCATCCTCAATTTCAACTATTTTTGTTACAACTCTATCCAAAAAATATCTATCATGTGAAATAACTATTACTGTACCTTTGTATCCTTTAAGATAAGCTTCCAGCCATTCTATAGATGTCACATCTAAATGATTTGAAGGCTCATCAAGAAGAAGTATATCTGGATTTTCAAGTAAAATTTTGCCTAATATCACAATGGTTTTTTCACCACCACTTAGGCTTATGAAATCCCTACTTAAAAACTCCTCAGTAAACTTTAATCCAGTACATACCTTACTCATTTTTTCTTCTATTTCGTAACCACCTTTTGCTTCATAAAGTTCATTGAGTTCACCATATTTTCTTAATGCACATTCTAATTCACTTCCCTTTAAACTAGCCATTTGCACTTCTAATATTTTAAGTTCTCTATTTATTTGGTATTGAATTTTAAAAGCAATTTTTAAAACATCTATTACTTTAAACTGCTGCGGATAATCTGGTATTTGATGTAAGTATCCTACAGTGGCATTTTTTCTTATGGATATGCTACCTTTATCTTGGCTTTCTAAACCCGCAATAATTTTGAAAACTGTAGTTTTACCACAACCATTTCTTCCTATTAAGCCAACTCTTTCATCACTTTGAACTTCAAAAGTAATACTTTCAAAAATCCTGTTTCCCCCAAAATATTTTTCTACTTCTTTTAACGCTAATTCTATCATTATTAATTCCTCCTATATATTTGCAATATGAATTTTTCTCTACAAAATAATAAAACCCCAGCAATAAATACTTGCCAGGGTTCCCCTATTTTGATTTTAATCTAAATTAGATATACTAATTCATTATATAATCGCAGTAAAAAACCAGGCAAGATAATCCTCACCTGGTTTCAAAATAACATAATTATAATGTATTTAGGGCAAAGATAACTCACTTCTTTTTAGTGATATATTCAATTTTGGATAGACTTCTCCCGTAAAATTGAAATCAGTATGTGTAATTCCAGATAATGCCATTGGTAGTCTATCTAACATTGTATTTTCTAAAAAGAACTTAGCCATCATTTTCACCTCCGTATATTAAAATCTTACTAATTTAATATTACCATAAATTTTATTTAATATCAATAATGTAATTTTTTATTTTATTGTTGGTTTTTTTTATTTTTTTAAGTAACTCACCTTCTATTACTAATCCTATACTCATTTCCTTGTCCATTTCATCTAGAATTTTTCTAAAATCTCCCTAACTTTTGCTATTTCTTCACTCTGTGTTCTTAGAATAATATGTTCACTAAGTATAGGAAATCCCATACTTATATCTTCTTTTCTATATTTCATATCGCTCTCAATTTCCATCTTTCCGGAAGTGTGTACCGCATAGGATTTAGTATATCTTATTACATCTTCTACATTACCTGAATTTATACCACTTCCTATGAGAATTTCAATCTTGTCTTCTGATTTTTCTACTAGTTCTTTTAAAAGTTCTCTACCTTCCGTACATTTATTTTTCTGGCCTGAGGTTAAAATAGAACTGATTCCTAATTTCTTTGCTTCTTCTAAGGTAGTAAAAGGATTTATGCACACATCAAAGGCGCGATGAAGGGTTATATGCATTCCTTCTGCCACCTCTATAAGCTCTTTCATTCTATCTATATCCAATGATCCATCTGGTTTTAATATTCCTATAACTACTCCGCTCGCACCAGCTTTTTTAAACATTTGTATATCTCTTTTCATTATCTCAAATTCATCTTCTGTATAACAAAAATCACCATATCTAGGCCTAATTAAAATATTCATTTTTATATTTGTTTTTTCTTTTATTAACTTGAATAGGTTTATATTAGGTGTAGTACCCCCAATAATTAGAGCGCTACAAAGTTCCAGACGATTTGCTCCACCTTTTACTGCTTCCATAGCTGATTCTACAGAATCCACACAAACCTCTAAAATAAATGACATAGTACTTACTTCCCTTCTGATTAGTATTCTATAGAAATCATATCACATCCTTCTATTTTGTCTATATTAAATATTATACAGTTGTCTAATCTTTCCTGCGGATGACAGGGTGTGAAGTTATTTGTTAAAACTCATTTTTTATTTTTTGTATATTTATTTAAAAACATTAATTATTATCAATTTGGTTATAATAAATTAGAAGTAAAAACTAACACTCATGAGGAGGATTTTTAATGAAAGAAAAAGTCATATTATTAACATCAGCTTTATTAACTGCATTCTTTGTAGGCTGCGCTAAAAAGCCTGCAGCAACTCCTCCCGAAACAACGCCAAATGTAGTAACTACAGCTTCAATAGTAAATACCGCCGCAACCTTCGAAAAAGCTATAAGTAGCAAAGGTACATGGATTATTGCAATAACAAAAGATTTGGTTATTAATAAAGAACTAGTAGTTAATGGCGAGTATAAAAACGGCAAAAAGGATACCGCTGGCAAAGATATTATACAACGTAAAATAGCTCTATACACTCAGGATGAAGCGCGTAAAGTAACTGCTAGATTTATTTTGACTGCTCCCAAATTAACTTTTAACAGTCCTATGGGTAGTATAGAACATGGAACCTTCAAAGGGGATCTTTATGTTTCAGCAAGCAATCTTAAGTTAATAGATGCTACAGTTGATGGAAATGTATATTTTACTACAGCTGAAGCTAAATCCACATTCAAAATAGATTCTACAAGTAAAGTTACTGGAAAACAGGAAATGAAAAAATAGTATAATGTAAAATAAAAGATCAGTTAGCCATTGGATTGGTTAACTGATTTTTCTATTTCTATTTAACTAATTGGATTTTGCGCCCTACAAATCAATTTTCACATTAAAGATGCCACTTACCACGTGGGTTACACCACGATCCTTAACTTTCATAGAATCGTCTTGCTAAAACATTTCCTTAATGTTAAAATTGTATTTTAAGTAATATATTGCATTTTAGAAAGGAGCTCTAAATGAAAAAAATAACACTATTTAGTATTATTTCAATTTTATCTATGTCTCTATTTATGGGGTGCGGAGCAAAAAATAATGATACAGTTCCAGCTGCAAATGTTAACACTGAAAAAGTACAAGATGTAAGTTCGAAAACTGATGCATTATTTACTGACTTCTTTGGTTCAGGCAAATTCAGTGGGTATGTGTATGTTATCAAAAACAACTCCATTATTTTAGATAAAGGTTATGGTAAGGCAGATTTTGAAAAGGGAACAGGCAATACAGCTCAAACCAAATTTGATTTAGCTTCTTTAACAAAACAATTTACTGCACTTTCAGTTATGCAACTTGAAGAAAAAAAAATGCTTAATGTGAATGATAAAATTGATAAATATTTACCTCAGTTTCCACATGGAAATGAAATAACAATTCATCAATTATTAAATCATACTTCTGGATTGCCAGAACATCCTGATAAATTTGATATAAGAAAATTTAGACCTTCAAGTAAAATAGACACTGCTACTGCGAAAAAAATGGAAATAACTCTAGCCTTCACACCAGGTTCAAGTTTTAGCTATAGCAATACAGGATATATTTTATTAGGTTATATTATCGAAAAAACATCTGGTAAAACTTTAGATGCTTATTTTGCTGAAAATATTTTTATCCCACTAGATATGAAAAACACAGGCTTTAAAAATGAAAATTCATCTATTGATAACTTGGCTGTGGGGTATTTATCATATAAAAAAGATAAGGCAGAAAAATCTTGGACTGAAACAAATATTGGAGTAGTCCGTGGGTCTTCAGGGCTCTGTTCTACAGTAGAAGATTTGATAAAATGGGATAAAGCTTTGACAAATAAAAAACTTATAAATAAAGATTCCTATGCTAAAATGTATACACCTTATAAAAGCAATTATGGCTATGGCTGGTATATATATAAAGATTTAAATGATAAGTCTTATTATGAGCATTTTGGAGTAGGTAATGGGTATAGAAGCTACATACTTAGAAATGTAGAAAAAAATACTACAGCTATAATTGTAAGCAATTTCGGTGATGTGCCTTTTGGTGAGATAACAGCTTTATTAAAGGATTATATTAAATAAAAACATTGATATAATAAAAAGTCCAACAAAACTTTAAGTTTTGTTGGACTTTTTATGCATAAACTCTACATTTCTATTAAGATACCAAACTGTATTTTTATTTAAATTTTACATTCTTAGTGCTTTTATGAGTAAGACCTAAACGAGCTTGCTAAAGTATTAAAAAACATATAGCGATAATTATATAAACTGCTATAAGTTGAACTCCTTCAAGCCAATTTGATTCACCATCGCTAGCAACTCTATTTGCTATAATCACTGATACTATTAGTGCCACTAGCTCAAACTCATTAAAAATAATACTCATAGGCTTAAATAACAAACTTAAAAAAATCAATATTGGAGCAACAAATAATATTATTTGTAAACTTGAACCTATTGCAATTTCTACTGCTACATCCATTTTGTTTTTTAGTGCCATTATAACTGCCGTACTATGTTCTGCAGCATTTCCTATTATAGGTATAATAATTATTCCTACAAAAAAACTACTAAAGCCTATAGCTTTCGTCATTGCTTCTACTGATCCAACTAAAAATTCACTCTCAATAGCTATACATAGCGTTGCAATTATAAGAACTAAAATAGATTTTTTCAAGCTCCACTTTGATTGAACCTCACCTTTATGCTCAGATCCATATATATCTTTGTGAGTAAAAAATGAAAAGTACAATCCCAAAATATATATAAGGAACATAATTAGAGCTACAGCTATACTTAAACTCTCATATTTTGAAGTCAATAAATCAACCTTAACTGTATGAGTAAATATTGCTGGTATACTTAGACCTATTACTGAAAATAAAAGCATACTAGAAGAAACTTCAACAGCTTTTTTGTTAAAACTTTGTGTCTTAAACTTGCAACCACCAAAAATCATACTTGCCCCTAACACAAGTAATATATTTCCTATTACAGACCCAACAATTGATGCTTTAACTACTTCGAACAAGCCTTCTTTAAGAGCAAAGAAAGCTATTATTAGTTCGGTAGCATTTCCAAATGTGGCATTTAAAAATCCGCCTATCCTAGGCCCTGAATACACTGATATTTCTTCTGTAGCTTCCCCCATGAGTCCCGCCAAAGGTATAATTGCAAGAGCCGACGTAACAAAAACTAAAGTAGGACTTAAATGCATAAATTTAAACACTATACTAACTGGTATTAGTATTAATAAATATCTAAGATACTTCATAATCCTTTACTGCCATGAAAACTTATTTTTTCTAGCAGTTTTTCACCCCTATCATATAAATTTTAAAAATGAAACCATTATTATCAAATAATTATACCATAATATAGTTTAAATTTCTCCAAATTACATAATCAGTTACACGCTGACCAATTTTTCTTCACTTATTTTAATTATTATAACTAAAGAATGTATATCATATTAGTTAAATATGTATTAACTTTCATGAATAAGTCTTGTAAAAACTCATTAAATGGAGCATGCTATATATTATAAGACGCACAAGCATTAAATACTTTCATGAAGGAGCGTTGCGTATGTTTGGTTATATCCTTATCTTTTTCGCTAAAATAATTGAGGTTTCCTTAACCACGGTTAGAGTAGTACTAATAACTAGAGGCGAAAAATTTTATGGAGCTATTATTGGCTTTTTTGAAGTACTTATATGGTTATATGTAATTAGTACTGTACTTGTTGGAATAAGTAAAGAACCATTTAAAATGGTAATTTATGCATTAGGATTCTCTTGTGGAAATTATATTGGGTGTATTTTAGAAGATAAACTAGCACTAGGACTCATGACCATAAATGCAATAGTATCTGAAAAAGATGGCCATACCCTGGCTAAAATATTGAGAGCAGAAAATGTAGGTGTTACTATTATTGATGCAGAAGGATTAAAAGAAGATAAGAAAATGCTTATCTTCCATGTTAAAAGAAAAAGAAAATCTCAAATATTAAAAATAATACACAATTCTCATATAAAGGCTGTAATCTCACTAATGGATACTAAAACTATATATGGTGGTTATGGTATTAAAAAATAAAAATTAAAAACAAGAGGATGTCTCAAACTAGAAAGTAATTTATAGAATGAGACAGCTCTTTTTTATGAATTATATACAGTATACTTCCACAGTGTTTTCTTCCATTTACTCTAATGAAACCTTTTTCAATTTAGCTTTACTTCTGTGTAATCTTAAAAAGGTTAAAATCGCTCCAATCATGCAAATAGCGGCAGCAGTTATATATACAGTTTTCATGCCATAAATAAATGCATCATTTCTCCCAATTACATAATCAGTTACACGATGACCAATTTTATAACTCATCCTGTTATACAAAATAGTAGTAGCTAAAGCTATCCCGCACACCATCCCTAAATTTCTCACAAGTGCATTCACACTTCCTGCAATACCTAGCTTATCCTTTGGTACTGTAGACATTACCAAAGAATTATTAGGTGATTGAAATAAACCATTTCCTACCGACATAGTTGCTATAAAAATTACCATGCTTATTATTGAAGACTGCTCATTTAAAGTTGACATTAATAGTAGCCCCAAACTTGTAAGTACAAGTCCTATAAAAGTAAGAATTTCGGAACCTATTTTATCTGACAAATGTCCACTAATTGGTGCCACTACTGATAAAATCAATGGAAAGATCATAAGAATTACTCCAGTAGATGCTGGTGAAAACTTAAGCACATCCTGAAGATAAAAAGGCTGAATAATAATTGAACAAAAAATGGCTACAAAGGATATAAATCCACAAAATATGCTAAGCGAAAACAATTTATCCTCAAAAATTTCCAGCTGTAATAATGGACTTTCACGCAATTTTTCCACCTTAATAAATGAAATGAAAGAAATAATTGCTATTAAAAAGCCTAATAAAATTATTGGATTGGTAAACCCTATCTCTTGTCCTTTACCTAAAGCTACAAATAGAGGAACTATAGCAAACATAAATAATAAGGCTCCAAGTCCATCTGATTTTACCTTTGCTGTTTTATGACCTTTAGGAAGTATCCTTAAACTATAAAATAGTGTTATTATACCTATTGGTACGTTTATTAAAAATATATACTCCCAACTGGTAGTACTTACTATAAATCCTCCCAATGCTGGTCCTACCAATGACCCCAACGCCACGAATGTTCCTGTGATTCCTAGTGCTTTTCCTCTTTCATTTACTGGGAATACTTCAGTTATAATCCCTTGATTATTGGCCATAGTACCCGCAGCGCCTATTCCCTGTATTACTCTTGCAAACACTAAAACTGGAAGAGAACTTGTTATTCCACAAAGTAAAGAGCCTAGTGTAAATAGTGCTAGTCCAAACTTAAATACCTTTGTTTTACCAACTACATCGCCCAATCTTCCAAAAACTAATATAGTTGCGGAAATTATAATTAAATAACTTGTTACTACCAATTGAATATTCCCTGATGATACATTCAAAGCTTTAGCCATCACAGGTAAAGCTACATTTACAATACTACTATCTAAAGTACACATAAAAGTTACCATTACAACTATAAATAAAATTACCCATCTATTTTTATTATTACTATTATTTTTCAAACTCATCTCTATTCTCCTTTTATCCTTATACTTTAATTTTCTTTATATTATTTAGAATCTTATTCAAGGAATCTATGGTTATATCCTTTTCCTCTTCATTTAAATCCACTGTTATTAAATGTACTAATTTATGAATTTCATCTAAAACTTTTGGAATTATAACCTTAGCCTTTTCTGTTAAATATAGCTTATAGGCTCTAGAATCAGTTTCATCTTTTTTCCTATCTATATATCCAAGTTTTATAAGTTTTGTAATGGTTCTAGCTGACATTGCCTTATCATAACCTACTTCTTCGCTTATTTTATTTTGGCTAATACCTTCATTTTCCCTTAATATAAGTAGATATGGGTAAGAACCGCTACTTAATTCATATTCTTTTAACACCTTATCCAAATAAACTTGCGTAGTTCTGAAAATTTTATTATTGAGTTTAATTAAGTACATTATGCCTTCCTGCAAAATATTTCACCTTCCTTATATATAATCATCTTTTTCTTTTGTTATTTTAATTGACAAGTCAACCTTATTATAATTGAATTTCGTTGACAAGTCAACTATACACATATTTCCTTATTTAAATTATTATAATCACATAATTTAACCTAAAATAAAGGAAATAAGATTTATTTTATCTCATTTCCTTTTATCATTTGTTTTAAATTCTATCTTTTATATGCTTTAGCGAAAACATTCCAAGGATTTTCCCCTCTTTATCTTCCACTGCTATGTCTTCTAGTCCATAATTAAACAATATTTTAATTCCTTCCATAAGTGAAGATTCCTCTTTAACCCTAGGAATACTTTTCGCTTCAAAATTTGGAATCATAACATCCCGTACAAGGGTTACATTTAGATATGCAGTAAAATTTTTAGTCCCAAAAAAATCTTCTACAAACTTATTTTTAGGGTTAAATATCATTTCTTTTCTATTTCCTTGTTGAACTATTTTTCCCTTATCAAAAAGCACTATTCTGCTTCCGAGTCTAAAGGCTTCATCTATATCATGAGTTACAAATACTACAGTTTTCTTTAACTTCTCGTTAAGTTTTAATATTTCTTCCTGAAGCACTCTCCTTGTTATATCATCAACTGCACCAAAGGGTTCATCCATGAGGATTATTTCCGGATTTGATGCAAGAGCTCTAGCTACTCCAACTCTCTGATTTTGACCACCACTTAATTCTCTTGGATATTTTTTTAAATATTCTGAGCTAAGACCAACAAGTTCTATTAATTCACTAGCCTTCTTAACTCTCTCTTCTTTTGATACTTTTTTAATATTTAACACATAACCTATATTATCCTCTATACTCATATGTGGGAATAGACCTATCTGCTGGATTACATATCCTATACTTCTCCTAAGCTGAATAATATCCCACTGATTTATCTCTTTACCACTTATAAATATCTTCCCTGAATCTGGCTTAATTAGACCATTTATAAGTTTAAGCATAGTAGTTTTTCCACAACCAGATTTACCAATTAAAGTTATGAATTCCTCACTATGTATAGTAAAATTCAGATTATCTATTACTTTTATCCCATTTTTATAAGATTTCTCTACATTTTCGAATTTAATAAGTTCCATTTATATTAGTCCTTTCTTTACAAACCTTTTGGTGCTAATATAGTGTAAGCGGAACCTGGCAGGTCCGATTACTATTTTAATAACCCTTTACCCTTTAAAAATTCCACTGCTACATCTTTTGGATCTTTCTTTTCACTTTCCACCAAATAATTCATCTGAATCATTTCTTTATCATTTATTTTTCCTTGGAGTTTATTAAGTACATTTTCAAGTTCTGGGTATTTCTTAAGTGTCTCTTCACGTATTAAAGTTGAAGCAAAATATGATGGAAAAAAATTCTTATCATCCACAATAACTTTCATATCATATTTTTTTAGAAGAGCATCTGTTGAAAAAGCATTTATTACATCTACATTGTCAGAATTTATTGCTTCATATTTAAGTCCTATGTCAAGCTCTCTCTTTTCTTTAAACTTAAAATTATATTCCTTTTGTAGCCCTTTATATCCATCTTCTCTCTCATAAAAATCGGGTTCTGCACCAAATTTTAAGCTATCACTCTTGCTAGCCAAATCAGAATAAGTATTTATGTTTAGCTTGTCTGCAACGGATTTTTTGATTGCAAGAGCATAGGTATCATTAAATCCATATAACCCAAGCCATTTTATATTATATTTAGCTTTGTACTCTTTTTTCACTTCTTCATATAATTTAACAGGATCCCTAATTAAATCTTTTTTAAGTACAAAAAGCCAACCTGTACCTGTATATTCTGGATATATATCTATTTCACCCTTAATCATTGCCGGTTGAATATTTGAAGTTCCTCCTCCTATACCTAATTTCTTCTCTACCTTTATATCTGTATTACCTTCAATTAAAGCCGTTATCATTTCTGCTAATATATATTGCTCTGTCATTGGTTTTGATGCTACCACAACTTTTTTTGCTTTACTACCACACCCAACTAATGATACAAGCATAATCAAAGCTAAAGCACTTGCAAGTATTTTTTTATTCATTTATACTCCTCCAATTTTGACTGTTCCAAAAACTCTTTTTCTTATCTTCTTTTCAATAATACCTAAGGTAAAATCTGACACTACTGCAAGGGCTGCCACAAGTATACTCCCTGCTGCTGTCATTTCAGGAAAGTTCGTAGTTATACCTCTCCAAATTGCTACGCCAAGACCACCTGCTCCTATAAAGGAAGCTATTCCACCAAGGGCAATAGTCATTACCACCATAGTTCTAAATCCTGCAATTATTACTGGTAATGCTAATGGAAACTGTATTTTAAAAAGTAACTGACTATTTGTACTTCCCATAGCTACTGCAGATTCTATTATCTGTGAATCCACTTCACTTATTCCCACATAAGTGTTTCTTATGATAGGAAGCACTCCGTAAACCGTAAGTGCAATTAAAGCACTTTTATTTCCTATACCAGATATTGCAACTAGGAACCCAAACAAGGCAATGGATGGTATAGTATATAAAAAATTTGCTACTCCAAGCACTATTACAGCGGCCTTCTTATTTCTTGTTATATATACCCCAAGGATCAAACCGATTATTGTAATAAAAATAATTGCTGTTCCAGAGAGTAAAATATGCTGGATAAATAATTGAACAAAAAAATCAAATCTAGAGCTATATAGTTTAAAAATTTCTAAAATAAAATTCATTTTTCACCTGTTGTCCCTTTCCTTAAAATATATTCCTTGCAGTACTGCTAAAATATAAATTAAATTATGTTTTATATTAGTAAGCACTTCTTATATAAATATACAGAGCAAAACTTCTAGAAATTTACATTGTTTTTCTTATATTTTCATTATATTTCCTCGGACAAACATTGTCAAGAAAAAGCAATTGTTATATACAGTGTTTTCTGTAAATTCAAATAGCTTCTATTTGTTATATGTTATTTTTTCTCAATTTTCTTTCTAAATTAACAAAATTTTCATGCCAACTTTAATTTTTTAGTTTTAGATGATAACCCCTTAATATTGAAAATATATCTAGTTTAATCACAAAAAAAACACCGAAATATAAATATATTTCGATGTTTTTCACCTTTTAGATTAATCCATTGGATGGTTATAAATCATACGGTCATATACATGGTTAAATCCCATCTTACGATAAAGATTTTTCGCGCGTTTATTATCAAGATCTACGTGAAGTGACAGGTTACCATCTGTAAGTTCTATTGCACGCCCAATAAGTTCTGATGCCACACCGCGCCCCTTATTACCGGGTTTAACACCAATATAAGCTAAATGATATGTGGAGATAAACGTCTCAAATCCCATATTAACAACAATACAGATGCCTTGTTCTTCTCCATTTCGCTTGGCTATTAACAAAAATCCTTCTTTCATGGCTTTTTCTATAGCATCTACTGTCTCTCCCACTGAATCATTATAATCTGCTAGCCAAGTTCGTGTCATGTTCAGTAACTCATCTTTGTTTTTATCATTAAAACTTGTAATTTCACATACCTCAACTTCACTTCTTGCATCATTTAAAATAATTAAATGCTTACCACTTTTAAGTTGTCCGTGTTTTACTTTTTTGATAAATGCTGCCATTGCATATGCTTCTTTCCTAGAAACAATAACGCCCTCATATTCACGTAGCATAGTAACTGCCTGCCTCAGATCTTCTTCTTCAATATCAATCATGCAAGCATCAGTCTCAACAATGATTTTATTAATACTTTCAACCATATCTGTATGTCTTCCTGGTGAAGACAAAGCTGTTTTTTTAGTATTATTACTTTCAATTTGGCTAATGTTCATTTTCCTAACATATTGATTTATATCCTCTTGCCATGATAGACTCGCACCACATAATAATTGAGGTAATTCACTTAATTCTTCATGCACCCAGCTTTTTATTAAGCCACTATAAATGCTTGAAAGTGTATACCCAAATCCTAATTTAGTTGTTATTGTATCCACTTTAAAATTCATACGTTCCAAACATTCTTTAGTCATGTCTTCAAATATAAGATGACTTATAATAGTGTTTAAATCCCATTCACATGTCAAGTACATGTTGCTTTGCTCTGCTATATTTCTTAGCTCCGGACGTGAGGCACTATCTTTTTTATCTCGTAAATCTAATAAGATATCTTTATCTAAACGAGATATTTTCCATTTTTCATTTTTGAATAGCGGAACCCTGACCTCAAGTTCCTTTAATTTTGCAAATAACATTACTGATTTTATGTAACTTTCAGAACCATCAACTAAAATTTCTTTAAAACCATTAGCAACAGCATCTTTTACTAAAATCTCTGAAATACGGTCATATTTATGTCCTGATGGATTAGCTCCTTCAAGCTTCAGATATATCTCTCCGATATTTAATATTTTTTCTAATTTCTTCGCTCTCATTAAGGGTGTTCTTCCACTTTTTCGCATAATCTCTCCTTCAACATTTAGTTAGAAATAAATTTTAAAATTACTCTAACTCATTTGTTAAATGTTAGAGCTAGAGTTGACGTTCTTAAACTTCAAACTTTACTATCTAACATAGTATGCCCTGCTCATAATGCAGTTATAATTTTTTTGAATTTTTTAATCTTACTTAAAAGCTTCAAGTATATTATTGCTTATGGTCTCATCCACTCCAAATACACATTTTACTATGCTTTCCTTATGTTAAGTATAGCATTTTAAGTCGAAATTTGCAAATATGAGGAAGTTTTTATTATTATTTCTTTAATATTATTTAGTTTATTTTATCAAATCTTCAAATTCTCCGCCCACAATATCCTTTAACGAATTCGGATTAATTTCTATTTGAAATCCTATTTTCCCAGCACTTACTATTATGGTTTCTATCTCTAAAGCAGTATCATGGATAAATGTTCTATACTGCTTCTTCATACCTATAGGGGAACATCCACCTCTAATATATCCCGTATAGTGTTGAAGTTCACTCAAATCTAACATTTCTATTCTCTTCTCATTAGTCACTTTAGCTACTTTTTTAAAGTCTATTTCTTCTCTAACTGGAATCAGGAAAATATAAATGTTATTTGAAATTCCCTTTGTAACTAAAGTTTTATAGACATACTTTTCTTCTCTACCTATCTTTTTTGATACAGATATCCCATCTATTTTATCATCTTTAACATCATAAGTTATAACCCCATATTCGGCCTTAATTTTATCTAAAATCCGCATAGCATTTGTTTTTATCATTATTTTCTCCTTTATTGATTAACTATTTACTTTACTCCATTGCTACATTTATTACTATTTTACCATACGTAGTATAAGCTAACCATTAATCACCAAAATATCTAGAAATTAATGTTAATTCAGCTATTATATATTTATACAATAGAATTTGTCGACAAATTCTATGAATGTTTGTTAAAAAAGTATTGAACTTTTTGTCGATTGATATATAATAATAAGAGTAATTATTAACTTTTATTAATCGCTTACATTTTAGGGGGAAAAAACATGTCAGAAAAAATTAAAAGTACAAAACATTTAACATTGGTATCATTGGTCTTAATGATTTTTACCTCAGTTTATGGTTTCAATAACATCCCAAGATCATTTTATAAAATGGGATATGCGGCTATACCATGGTATATTTTATCAGGAATAACATTCTTCATCCCATTTGCTTTCATGATGGCTGAATTTGGTGCAGCTTTCAAAAACGAAAAGGGTGGAATATACTCTTGGATGGCAAAATCCGTAGGAGCAAAATTTGCTTTTATAGGAACCTTCATGTGGTATTCATCTTATGTAATTTGGATGGTTAACGTTGCATCAACAGTTTGGATTCCAATATCAAATGCAATATTTGGTACAGATACAACAAAGACTTGGGGTCTATTGGGATTAACGGGTCCAAAATTTCTAGGAATACTTGGTATATGTTGGATAATATTTGTTACATTTATATCAACTAAGGGATTAGACAAAATTAAAAAAGTAACTTCACTAGGTGGTAGCGCAGTTGCATTATTAAATATAGTTTTATTTATTGGAGCCATACTAGTATTTATAGGAAATCATGGTCATTTAGCTCAACCAATAGCTGGAATTAGTTCATTCATAGATTCACCAAATCCTAAATTTGTTGGGAATGTACTTCAATCATTTGCATTCGTAGTATTTGCTATATTTGCTTATGGTGGTATAGAAGTTGTTGGAGGATTGGTTGACGAAACAGAAAATGCTGAAAAAAACTTCCCTAAGGGTGTTGTTATTTCAGCGGTTGTTATATCTATTGGTTACTCACTTGGAATATTCCTTGTTGGTATATTCACAAATTGGTCAAGCGTTATGAATGACAAGAGCGTTAACTTAGCTAATGCTGGTTATGTAGTAATGGCTAACCTAGGATATTCTCTTGGTAATGCTTTCGGAGCAAGCCAAGCTACTTCAGTAGCAATGGGACATGGTGTAGCTAGATTCGTTGGACTTTCAATGTTCTTAGCTTTATCTGGTGCTTTCTTTACACTAATGTTCTCACCATTAAAACAATTAATCGAAGGTACCCCAGCTAAATTATGGCCTGGAAAAATGGCAGAAATGAAAAACGGAATGCCTCAAAAAGCTATGTGGGTTCAAGCGGCGATAGTTTGTATTATGATTTTTCTTGTTTCTGTTGTTGGTGGAGATTCTATGAAAAAGTTCATCGAAATATTAGTTTCAATGACTAACGTAGCTATGACTCTTCCATACATGTTTATATCCTTTGCTTTCTTACCATTTAAGAAAAACAAAGCTATTGTTAAGCCTTTTGAAATATTCAAAACTGACAGAAGTGCTTTAATATGGACAGTAGTTGTTATGTTCACTGTTGGATTTGCAAATTTCTTTTCAATAATACAACCAGCACTCGAAGGAGATTTACCAACAACAATTTGGAGTGTAGCTGGACCAATATTCTTTACGGCAGTTGCATGGTCAATGTATAACAGCTATGAAAAAAATTATTTAAATAAATCTTTATAATCCAGTTTCAATAAAACAAATCATATTTTCACTTAAAAAGTCTACCCTAAAGGGTAGGCTTTTTTCATGTATCAACTCTATGAACTACAATTGAAGTCTAAATCTGATTCTGAAGTCGGTAATACTATGAACAGCTGCACTTGTGATGATTTGGCCATAATTTCTTAATTTATAAAAAAACAGTAACATAAAATATTATTTATCATAATAATATATTGTAGAAAATTTTTATAAGGAGATATGTATGGAAAATTATTCAATGAGGCCTAAAAAAGCTAAAGACATGAAGTCAATGAATCAAATGATGGGGATGAATCCTATGACGCACATGATGCCTATGAATCAAATGATGCCAATGGACCCTATGATGCATATGATGCACATGATGCACATGATGCAAATGTGTATGTGTCAAATGATGCAAATGATGCCAATGATGCCAATGAATCAAATGACAGGTATGAATCCCATGATGCACATGATGCCAATGGGTCACATGGGTATGAATCCTATGATGCACATGATGCCTATGGATCAGATGGGTATGAATCCTATGATGGATATGACAGATAGAGACGATATAGGAGAATAGTTTATTACTTAAATTGCAACAAGGTTATATATAGCCCAATGATGTACTTAAACTACATTGGGTTATTTATATATTTAACATAATTTTTGCATCTTCCCAATTATAATGATTGAAAAAATATTTAGTATACTATATTATAATTATAATCTAATATAAACATTATAAAGGGGTGAATACTAATGGATAATAACAATCAGCTTCTGTGTATAAATTTAAGACATAAGCTTCATAAAAATGCTGAAATTTCTGGTAATGAAAATAAAACTATGGAGATATTAATAGATTTCCTGAGAAATAATACTAAGTTCGATATAATTGCTAAAGATGGATATTTCATTGCAGAAAAGATAGTCTGCAAAGATGCCATGAATATTGCATTTAGAGCAGATATGGATGCAATTCCCATGATAGAAACAACCGATATTGAATATAAATCCAATAATACAGACGCTGCTCATAAATGTGGACATGATGGACATTGTGCCATACTCGCAGGATTAGCATTAGAAATAGAAAAAAAACCAATAGAGCATAGGAATATTTTTTTATTATTTCAGCCTTCTGAAGAAGTTGGTGAAGGTGCTAGAAAAATTGTTCAGGATGGTTTTTTAGTGGAAAATAAAATTGATGAAATATATTCACTTCACAACATACCTGGATATGAGAGAGGAAACATTCTTTATAAAAGAGATGTATTTGCTTGTGCCTCAAAAGGAATTATAATTACTTTGATGGGAAAGCCATCGCATGCAGCTTATCCTGAATATGGTATAAATCCATCTAGTGCTGCTGCTGATATTACTAATTTCTTAAATAATAGTACTAAATCCACTATTTTCAAAGGAATGGTTCTTTGCACTATCGTAAATATAAATATTGGAGAAAGAGCCTTTGGTACAGCTGCATCCTCAGGTGAAATTTTATTAACATTACGAGGAGAAAATGAAGAGGATTTAATGAAACTTGAAAACCACATATTAGTATTTGTGGAGCAGTGCTGCAGATCGCATGAAATAAACTTTAACATAAGTTATTCTGATGAGTTTCCTGAGACAAGAAATCATGATACATGTATTAATAAAATACTAGCAGTGTGCAATACTAATGATTATAATATTGAAGAACTTCAATCTCCCTTTAGGTGGTCTGAAGATTTCGGATATTATTTAAAAAATATAAAGGGCGCAATGTTCGGCCTGGGTGATGGCAAATTGCAGCCCCAGCTTCATACTGCTGATTATGATTTCCCAGATAGTATTATTAAGACAGGTGTAGATATTTTTTATAGCATTGCAACCTTAAAATAAAAGCACGAATTATGCAAAAATGAGTATACTACTTTGTAAAAGTTATTTATAAAAATTGTAAATAGTGATAAGATTATAAAAGAAGTTTAAACGAAAAAGAAAAGATATTGTCATTTTAAATAATTTGTAAAGTTTACTTCTGTTTGGGAGGCACCAACATTGGATAAAGAAGATTATGAAAAAATGGTAAACTTAACTCCACAAATTTTATATATGGCTTACTTTGACGGTAAAATTGAATATGCAAACCCAGCCTTTAATAATGTTTTTGGCTATAGTAATGGTGAAGTAAAAGAGTTAAATATATTTTCTATTATACATCCAGATGATAAAAACAACCTAAATAATACATTATTATTAGCTCATAAAGAGCAACAAGATATTGTAAATTTAGAATTTAGATATAAGTGCAAAGATGGCAATTTCAAATGGCTTTCATGGAATATAAAATTTGAGTGGGATAAAGGAATTATCTATGGAGCTGGCCGTGATGTGAGTAATAAAAGGGACCTTGAGCAAACGGTATATGAAAGCAATGAAAAATTAAATGCAATTATTGAAAATATATCTGAGGCATTATTCATCTTTGATAAGGATGGTAACTACACTACATTAAATAAATCAGCCAGGGATATATTCCCTTCTACAGTTGATAACTTTAGTAGCCTAGGCGCAAGTCTTAAAGATAATAAATATTATGATATTTCCGGAGATTTAATTGCCCATGAAGATATGCCAGGTTTTAGAATATTAAGAGGTGAGAAAATATCAGGATATAGAGTAATGAAAACTAATAATACTAGTATTACTTTTTATGATATAAATGGTATTCCTATTTATGATGATAAGGGAAACTTCATTGCCGGAATACAATGTTTGAATAATGTTACAGAAAATGTATTGCATGAAAAAATACTACAAAGCCAGTTTGACCTTCTTCACAAGACCATAGATACCCTAGATTTACCCTTTATAAGATTATCCTATCCTGATTTTAGCATCACAGACATTAATCAAAAAGCATTAAATATTATAGAGGGATTAAATCCTAAAATGAACTCTATTGATATTGTTAAAGGACGAAATTATACAGATATTATTACAGAGTTTGATAAAACTGATGTTTTTTATCATTTTCAAATGATTAAAGACAAGAAAGAAACATCCTATATAAAATATAAGGAGTTAATTATATTCGGGGAGAAAACATTTGTAAATGTATTATATCAGCCAATACTTGGCCTGGAGGGTGACATCAAACAAGTAATAGCAATTATACTTGATATAACTAAAGAAACTAGAGCTAAACTTCAACTAGAAAAGAACTTGAAAATGCAGGAAGAATTTTTTATAAATATTTCCCATGAGATTAAGACTCCTTTAAATGTTATTTTTAGTACCACTCAATTATTTGACTTATATATGAAAAATAACTCATTAATAGAAAATCAAGGTAAGCTTGAGAAATATATTAAGGTTATAACTCAAAACTGCAATAGACAATCAAAATTAGTTAATAATTTAGTAGATTTATCCAAAATTCAATCTGGTTTTTTTAAGTTACATATGTCCAATACAAATATAGTTAGTGTTGTTGAAGAAATTGTTCAATCTGTATCTGAATATGTTGAAAATAAAGGATTAAAGATCATTTTTGATACCGACATTGAGGAGAAAATTATTGCTTGTGACCCTACTAATATTGAAAGAGTTATGTTAAATCTTATTTCCAATGCAATTAAATTTTCTATGCAGGGAGATGAAATATTCGTAAATGTACACGATAAAGTCCATAGTGTTGAAATATTTGTAAAAGATACGGGTATAGGGATTGAGAGTGCTTATTTAGATGTTATATTTGAAAGGTTCAGGCAGGTTGATAAGTCATTATTTCGAAATGTTGAAGGAAGCGGTATAGGTTTATGCCTTGTTAAGTCAATTGTTGAACTTCATGGCGGAAGTATTAACCTTGAAAGTGAAATAGGAAAAGGTAGCAAATTTACAATAGAATTACCAAACAGAATAGTATCAGTACCCTCTGACACAATTGAAAATAAAAGTATAAAAAGTGACCTTCAAACAATTAACATTGAGTTTTCTGATATTTATTCATGATATCTTAGCATGTAAATTTCACAAGCTACATGCTACAAAAACAAGCCAATATTAAAATTTATTTATATTGGCTTGTTTTTTATTTAGTAGAACTAATATCTTTTACTTCTAGTTAGAACTCTCAGCATCATTTTTTGTAGAATTATCACTCGTTGCTCCGCCAACGCTACCACAGGTTTTTGAGCTATAATCCCCCCAGTAATCATTCTTCGGTATTTTTACCCCCATAAGCTGAGCTTGCTCAGTTTTATTTTTGGCATTGTTTATCTTTTCATTCATAAAAACACCATCCTTTTATCATTTATTATAGGATAGCATTTGCCATTCGCTATTAATCTATGTAAGTTATATTTTTTCATTATCAAAAAAAACACCGATGCTAATCATCAGTGTTTTTGCAATGTTATATATATTAATTATAACTCTATAACTGTGCCCATATGCATTTTTAAAGCACAATTATAAATATCATATGCAGTTACAACATCCATAACAGCTATACCTACTGTTTTATAAATGGTGATTTCATTATCATTTTTTCTTCCTTCAATCATTCCTAGCAGAACTTCCCCAATTTCTCCGTCTATTCTGCTTTTATCAATAATACCTTTATTTATTGGTATTATAAGATCTCCTGATTCTGAAAGAACTGCATCTTTAGAATCAACAAATACTTTGTCTGCATTCTTTATTGTATATTCATCTATTTCCTGCATAACCGGAGTATATGAACCTACTGCATTTATGTGAGCACCCTTTTTTACAAATTTCCCATCAATAACAGGCATTTTTGAAGTTGTTACAGTTGTTATGATATCTGCATTTTCAATAGCTTCCCTTGTTGTTTTTGCAACGCTTATTTCTGTGCCGAATTTAGCAAATTTTTCAGACATTTTTGTACAAAACTCCTGAGCCCTTTCTAAATTCATATCAAATATTTTTACAGAATCTAGATTTCTTACTGTTAACATTGCTTCTAATTGGCACTCAGCTTGTCCACCAGTACCTATAAGAGCACCTTTTTTAGCATCCTTAACTGCAAGCATATCAGTGGCAGCACCGGAACCTGCTCCTGTTCTTAACTGAGTAAGATATGTTCCATCCATTATGCAACAGACATCACCAGTTTTTCCATCCATTAGTATCATTTTTGCCGGTACTGAAGGCATTCCTTTTTCAACATTCTTTGGGAATACAGAAACTATCTTTATCCCTATACTATCTATGTCTTCCACATAAGCGGGCATAAACAAACTTTGACCTGACAATTTTGGAATATCAATATTTGTTCTTAATGGAACCACACTTTTATTCTGTGAAAATAATTTAAAAGCAGTTTTATCCGAATCAATTGCATTTTTCATGCTGAAAATATTTTCTATATCATGTTTTGTAAGTACTAACATTTTGTACCTCCTGTGTTTTTATTTAAACTAACCTTTAAAAATATCTATTAATAAAAAAGCAGTTTTATATTAAAAGAGATTTTTCGATGATATCTAGATTTTCTCGAAAATATCTCTAATATTACCTGCTGATTTCTTAAGTTCTTCATTATCGGAATTATTGACTGATTTTATAAGTTTAAGACAATAAGCATCATGTTTCACATATTCCTTAGCCATAAAAACCATTGCATAGTTTTGGGTCCAAATAACCTCACATATCTTATTGTTTTCTATGCAGCCAAATAATACTTCATTTGAATCGGAAACTATAGTAACCCATCTTCCAGGAATATCTTTAAGTTTTTCACTTTCGAACCCATGCTTATATAGAATGTTCAAATCAACATCGTATTTCTGACCTGCACTGTACAAAATAACCAGGGGATCTATTTTTTTTGATTCTAATAATTTTAATCCATCAAAAATTTCATCTATATCTTCCCGCCAAATCTGAATAAAAAGTTCTTTTTTTGTATTTTTTATAATCTCTCTACACTTATCAAAAATATTATTGTACCCTTTTATATGCCAAATAAAATCCATATTTATACTTTTGTCATATTCTAAAAGTTCACTTTCTATCTCTTCAAGTAAAGAATTATAGTTATCTTTCTTTTTTGATATTAGTTCCTTTACAGGAATACAGGTGTAATATTTAGGATTTTCGGATTTTGAACAAATTGAAAAATTCTTCCGAACCAAGTTTTCAAGTACCGCATATACTTTCGACCGTGCTACCCCAGATATTTTACTAATTTGATAACCCGTTGAAGGACCATTCTTTAGGAGCTCTACATAAACTTTCGCTTCAGAATCATTTAATTCAAGCGACTTTAAAAGTAAAATTATTTTTTCCATAAACTAGTCTCTCCTTTAAAATAGTAGTTACCTATGGTGACTATCATATAATATTGATGAAAATATGTCAATAAAAAAATGAGTAGCGATGTTCCATAGTAATTTTAGATATTATAAAAATATTATATTGACGCGTCAAAGACCCGATGAATAAATCTTATATTTATCCAGCGGGTCTATAGCCTTTCGTAAAATCTATATATAAAATAACCTTAGCGTTACTTGCTAAGCTTTCTAAAAAACTCTCACTGTAGTTACATTTTCAGTTAATATTTTCATCTAAAATATATGCAGCAAAAGTTGTTTCTGTTTTTGGATCATAATATATAGATAACACTATTCCATCATATTTAAAATTACTATATGCAAAAGTGGTACGTTCTTCCACAGCTTTTCCAAATACACTCTGAAAGCTACCTATTTTACTACCAAGTTTTGCACCATTAAAATCGATATCCTTGTTATCAATGTATATCTGTTCTACTGGTCCATTCCCATAATTTTTAAACCAAACTCGAATATCTAATTGTGAAAACTCCAATCCCCCATCATCGATAGTAGTTGCTTTCTCTCCAAGCTTTGCTATAAGTTCTTTTTTTCTTAAGCCTATCAATTTAATATAGTTTTTAAAACTGATATTTTTTTCAGGGGTTTCTTTAGCACTTTGAACTGTTTGTTTAGAACGTGGATTATTACCTTTAGTCATAGCCTTTGATGTGTATGCCACGGTGAATAATATTAATAATATCACTATGGCTAATTCAGCTATTTTTCTCATAAAATCGCCCCTTCTAATAAGCTTATCTAATAATACTTATTATATGGGATGTTCTCCACCACTTTGTATCAAATCAATGTCAATTTTACTACAAAATGGTTACAAAACTACTTAATTATCATTTTGTTGTTCCATAATAAACAACCATAACATTAGTAAAGCCAGGCTTACTTAAAATGCTGGCAAAGTAGCCCCTTTGTATAATTCTTGTATAACCTTCTTTGTTTCATCTGTTTGGTATGCCTTAACTAACTTTTTTAATGTTTCATTGTCTTTATCTTTAGTTTTTACAGCAATTATATTAAAGTAATTTTTTACACTTTCCTTTTTAACATCTTCAGTATAAATAGAATCTTTTAGTGGTGAATAGCCTGCATCTACTGCCACACCATTATTTATAGCAGCAATGTCTACATCCTGTATTGATCTTGGAATTTGAGTAGCAACAAGTTCAATTATCTTAAGATTTTTTTTATTTTCTATAATGTCTTTTACTGTAGGAGTTATACCTACTCCATCCCTTAATTTAATTAATCCCGCTTCTTGAATTAATATAAGTGCCCTTCCACCATTACTTGCATCATTTGGAATAGCAATTTTGGCTCCATCTTTAAGAGTTTTTATATCCACAACTGTTTTAGAATATATTCCCATAGGTGCTAAAACAGTATTCCCTATTGATGTAAGGTCTAATTTATGATCTGCTTTAAATTTGTTAAAGTAACCTATTGTTTGAAAGGCATTTGCATCAATTTCCCCATCATTTAATGCTTGATTAGGTCTTATATAGTCGCTAAAATTTACTAATTGAAGATCAATATTTTCTTTAGCTAATTTTACTTTTATCTTATCCCAAAGCACATGTTCATCTCCTGTGACACCCAATTTAATTACTTGTTTTTTGGTTGGTGTATTACTTGGCGTAGTACTTACCCCTTTTGAACTTCCACAGCCTACTAAAGCAGTTATTGTAATTAACGCCACTACTGTTAATACTGATATTTTTTTTATTATCATAATAAATCCCCCTTTATTTTGAAGATAGTGTTAACACTATCTTTGTTTTAATTTTAATGACTTAATTTTTTTAGTATAAATTCTCCAAAACTTTGTATTGAAGTTACCAATACAAGAAGAATTAATATTGTTGCCACCATTATATCTGTTTTAAAATATTGATAACCGTATCTGATGGCGAAATCACCTAAGCCCCCTCCACCAACAGTTCCAGCCACTGCAGAGAATCCAATCAAACTTACAGTAGTAATTGTAAGTGCATATACAATTCCAGGAAGCCCTTCTTTAAGTAAAACTCTATATATTATTTCAAAAGAACTTGATCCCATGGCCTGAGCTGCTTCTATAACTCCTTTGTCAATATCCAAAAGTGCTGATTCAATTTGTCTTGCCACAAATGGAATTGAACCAATAACTAGTGGGACTAAAGCCCCTTTCATTCCAATAGTAGTCCCCACCACAAGACGAGTAAAAGGTATTATTGCAGCAAGTAATATTACAAATGGTATTGCTCTGAATATATTTATACTTTTACCCACCACATTGTAAATTGCGCTATTCTCTAAAATATTGTCTGGCCTTGTAACTACTAAAATGATTCCTAAAGGAATTCCTATAAGTGTAGAAATAAATCCTGATATGCTCACCATCCCAATAGTTTCCCATAATGCTTTTATCATATCAGGAAATAATCCCACTACGTTTGGCAGGTAATTCACTAAAAACTGCTGCATGCTTTATCACCTCTACATTTATATTATTTTCTTCTAGGTATTTTATTGATTCTACTATTCCCTCCTTAGTTCCGCTAAATTTTACAATCAAATTGCCAATAGGTATATGTTGAATAATTTCAATATTCCCAAACAAAATACTGGCATCTATTTTAAATTTTCTTGAAAGTTTAGAAATAAAGGCTTGACCCGTCTTTTGTCCCACAAATGATATTTTAGCTACGCTTTCCCCTGCTTCAAATTCTTCATGGCATAGGAAATCATATATCTTATCATAATTAAAAACAGTAGATATAAATTCTTTGGTTATTTCAGCTTTTGGATTCGTAAAAATATCAATTATCCCTCCACTTTCAACTATTTGTCCGGCTTCCATTACCGCAACTTCGTGACAAATTTCTTTTACCACTTCCATTTGATGGGTAATGATTACTATGGTTAAACCTAGCTTTTCATTAATTTCCTTTAGCAATTTTAAAATTGATGCTGTTGTCTGAGGATCTATTGCAGATGTTGCTTCGTCACACAATAAAACCTGTGGATCGTTTGCTAGAGCCCTGGCTATAGCAACCCTCTGTTTTTGTCCCCCACTTAATTGTGATGGATATGATAAAACTTTATCACTAAGCCCAACTAATTCTAGCAGGCTTAAAACTTTCTGTTTTTTTTCTTCCTTGGTATAGATATTTCCCTTAAGTGGATATGCAACATTTTGAAATACGTTTCTACTGCTCATTAAGTTAAAATGTTGAAAGATCATACCAATTTTTTTTCTGCTTTTTCTTAGCTCTTTTTCAGGTAACTTAGTTAATTCTTTATTGTTAACCATAACCTGTCCACTAGTGGGCTTCTCCAATAAGTTTATACAGCGTACTAATGTACTTTTTCCTGCTCCACTGTACCCTATTATTCCAAAAATTTTACCCTTTTCAACATGTAAATTGATTTCTTTTAATGCTTCAACTGTTCCCTGTTTATTTACATAAACTTTTCTTACTCCTTTAATCCAAATCATATTTCCCCTCCTTAAATTATCATCTTACCAACTGAAATACCGCTAAAAATCTCAATAAAAAATCCCCTTCTTTTCAAAAAGAAGAGGATAAATACATAAAAAAACCCATAGAAGGGTTGACTTTTAATAGTACCTTCACTCATCTTTCAGAAGCAATGTTCTGATGGACTTAGCACCTTACATGCAAATAATAACATGTGGTTGCTGAAACTTCATCGGGCCAATCCCTCAGTTTCTCTTGATAAGAATAATTATTAAATTTTTATTTATGCAATTTTTGATTGCTTGAGATTCATTATACTTACTACTTTTATAAATGTCAACAATAAATTCAAAACATTTTTTACTGTTGACAATATTAAATAAAAGCCTTATTATAACTTTTAAACAACTTAATAACAAATTTCTTATCAAGAGAGGTGTAGGGACTGGCCCTTTGAAACCTCGGCAGCGGGTCCTTTTAGAATACTGTGCCAATTCCAGCAAAATGATTCTTTAAAGATAAGACGGCTATATTTAAACTATAAATTAACCCTCTTCTTTTCATAGAAGAGGTTTTTTTGTTTAAATTGAATTAACTACTTATTTCACAATCATTTTGCAATTGAAAATTCTATTTTTTAGTATACCCCAAAAAAATAATAGGAGGAGATTTTATGCAATTTACTTTAGGAAAAATCAACAAATTAAAAGTGGCAGTTTTATCAAACATTGAAGCCAACAAGAAAAATTACATAGAAATAAGTCACAAGATCCATGAAAAACCTGAAATAGGAAACCAAGAATTTTTTGCTTCTAGTATCCTTATTGAAACCTTAGAAAAACAGGGATTTACTATAGAAAAAGGAGTAGCTGGTCATGCAACTTCATTTATAGCGAGAAAGTGTTCCAAGGAAAAAAAAGGTGCAACTATTGGTTTTTTAGCAGAATATGATGCTCTTCCAAACCTTGGGCATGCTTGTGGTCATAATATTATTGGTGCCACTAGTATTGCTGCTGCTATTGCTCTATCAAAGGTAATAGATGAGTTAGGTGGTCAAATAGTAGTTTTAGGTACTCCTGCAGAAGAAGGAGGCGAAAATGGAAGTGCAAAGGCAAGCTTTGTAAACCATGGTTTGCTTAAAGGCATAGATGCTTGTATAATCGCTCATCCTTCAAGCAGAACTTGTATTACAGGTGATTCACTATGTGTAGATCCATTAGACTTTGAATTTATAGGCAGACCCGCTCATGCAGCTGCTTGTCCTGAAAAAGGTATAAATGCACTAGATGGTGTTATACAATTATTTAATGGAATAAATGCCTTAAGACAGCATTTAACAAAAGATGCACGTATACACGGCATTATAACTCATGGAGGAGATGCTCCAAATATTGTTCCTGAATATGCTAAAGCAAGATTTTTCATTAGAGCTGCCACCCGAAAAAGTTGCGATGTAGTAACAAATAAAGTTAAAAATATAGCTAAGGGCGCCGCTCTTGCTACTGGCTGCTTGGTTAATATTATTGCTTTTCAAAACAAGGTAGATAATATGCTTAAAAATAGTGCCTTTGATGATATCTTTGTAGAAAACTTGAAATTTTTAGGATTTGATTTAGATATACAAAATGCATCTGGTATAGGCTCCTCAGATGTAGGGAATATAAGCCATATTGTTCCAACAATTCAGCCAACTATTAAAATTGGACCTGACACTTTAGTGGGTCATACTAGTGAATTTTGTGATGCAGCAATATCAAAACAGGGAGATGAGGCTTTGATTCTCGGTGCTAAAGCCATAGCACTTACCGGGCTTTCCCTGTTAGCTTATGAGGATAAACTTAAAACTATAACAGATGAATTTCATAGAGCTTTAGCTGCTGAATAACCTTCCCTTACTTTTAATTTCCTGCCATATAATAAAACTATTTTAATTTCCATGTTGACACTGCTAATGTTCTAGTGTACTATTAACATATGTCACTAGAACATAGATGCACTTTCTCAAAGGAGATGGAATAATGGATACAACCTTTAATGACAAAACGCCTATATATCTACAAATTATGGACCTTATAAAAATGGACATCGTTACAGGAAAGTTAAAATCAAATGACAAATTACCTTCAGTACGGGAAATGGCAATAAATTTGAAGGTAAATCCAAATACACTTCAAAGATCCTATCAAGAGCTTGAAAGACTTGGAATTGTTTTTACACAAAGGGGCACCGGAACATTTGTTGGGGAGGAGAAAAATATGGTAGATAATTTAAAAAAAGAAATGGCAAAGGAAGTTATAGATTCCTTTATACTTAGAATGAAAAGCTTAGGCTTTACTACTAATGAAATAATTGAATCTATTTCAAATGAAACTACGGAGGTAAAACAGAATGACTAATATATTAAAATCTGAAGGAATATGTAAGTCTTACTTAAATAAAAAAGCCTTGCGAGGAGTAGACATAGAAATAATGCCTGGAAAAATTGTAGGACTTCTTGGCCCTAATGGTAGCGGTAAAACTACCTTTTTAAAAATAGCAGCCGGCATTCTTCATGCGTCTAGTGGAGAAATACTTATAGATGGTCAAAAGCCTGGTGTTTATACAAAATCTATAGTTTCATATTTACCTGATAATGAGTATCTTCTAAAGTGGATGAAAGTAAAAGATGCCGTGAGGTATTTTAAGGACTTTTATTCTGATTTTGATGAAAAAAAAGCAAAGGAAATGCTTCTATTTATGAAACTTGATGAAAATAGCAGTGTAAAAAGCCTTTCAAAGGGAATGAAGGAAAAATTAAAGCTTACCTTGGTACTTTCAAGAGCCGCAAAGCTTTATATACTTGATGAACCACTTGGTGGCGTAGACCCTACTACTAGAGAACAAATATTAAATGCTATAGTTAATAACTTTACTGAAAATAGTTCTATGATAATTACTACACATCTTGTAAATGATATAGAGCGAATTTTCGATGATGTAGCATTTATATCTGATGGAAAGGTAGTACTACAAGGCAATGCCGAAGAGTTAAGACTAGATAAGAAAAAGTCAATCGATGAACTCTACAGGGAGGTATTTCAATAATGTTTAAGCTTATAAAATATGAATTAAGATCAAATTTTTTAACCATACTTGGTAGTTGTATATCTGTTATAATTGCTAACTTATTTCTTATGACAAAGAGAGGCACCTGGGACGTTGCAGTACCTGGATTATCTGCATGCTTAATTATTGCTGCAATAATAGTAATTTTTATATCCTCATTAAAAATTATGAGTAAATACTTATATGGAGACGAAGGATACTTATTTTTTACACTTCCACAATCTGGTGCATCAATAATAGCATCCAGGCTGATAACTGCTTTAATTCAAATATCTATTGTCCTTTTTGTATCCATTTTAATGTTTAATTTTACTGTAGAAGACAAAACATTTTTTAATTTATTTAAAGATTTTAAGCTCAGTCAAGTGTTATTCTCTATAGTTGTATATATATGGAGTGTTTTTTCTTCCTTGACTTTTATATATTTCTGCATGGTTATTGGCAAAGTAGCTTTAAAAGGTAAAAAATTAGGTAAAATAGGTTCTTTCATAATTTTTATAATACTATCAATAGCACTAAGCTGGCTATCTACTAAAATTACTAGCATATTTCCTCAAACACTTAACTTTGGTGGTTCTTCAATAGCTAATAATTTTGGAGCATCTAATTCTGGTTTCTCTATTTCAGGTGGAAAATTAAATATTGCTAGTACCATATTTGATATAATTACTTTTGTAGGCTTCTTCGTAGGCACTACCTATTTAATAGATAAAAAATTAGATCTATCATAAACTCGTAATAATTTAAAACTAATATCAGGAGGTTGAACATACAAATGAAAACTATAGTACAAATTAAGAATGTTACAAAAAAAATCGGTAAAAAAGTGATAATAGATGACCTTACTTTTGACGTACGTTCCGCTGAGGTGTTTGGATTTCTCGGACCAAATGGTGCTGGTAAAACTACTACTATTAAAATGCTTTTAGGACTTATGTCTATCACTAAAGGTGAAATGTATATTGATGGAATTAATGTTGAGAAGGATTTTGAAAAGGCCATTGCTAAAGTAGGTGGGATTATTGAGAATCCAGATTTGTATAAATATTTAACAGGATATCAAAACCTCCTTCATTACTTTCGAATGTACCCAGATATAAAGAAGGAACGTATTGATGAAGTTATAAAAATTGTGGGCCTTGAAAAAACAATACACAACAAAATAAAAACATATTCACTAGGGATGCGTCAAAGACTAGGGATTGCACAAGCACTACTTAACTCTCCAAAACTATTGGTACTAGATGAACCTACTAATGGACTAGATCCTGCCGGTATTCATGAATTGCGTAATCATTTAAGAACCCTTGCAAGAGAAGAAAATGTTGCAGTAATTGTATCAAGTCACTTGCTTTCAGAAATGGAACTTATGTGCGATAGGGTTGGAATACTTCAAAACGGAAAACTGGTTAGAATCCAGGATATGAAAGAAATGCTTGAAGATGAGGTAGATTCAGTTATAGCACTAACTGTTACTCCAATTGAAAAGGCAAAAACATATTTAGAAAGTCTTAGTAGCAAATATAAACCAAAAATAAATGACAAAGAAATTGAAATTAAAGAAAATATAGAAAAGGTTCCTGAACTTGTTGAAAAACTTGTGAGTCAGGGAATTAAAATTTACGGTGTTCACAAAGTTCAACAAAGCTTAGAATCAAAATTCTTAGAAATGACAGGAGGTAATGAAATTGCGTAAGATGATAAATTTAGTTCGTAATGAAAATATGAAGCTTGCACATCACCTTAGCACATGGATAATGATGGGAATATTAGTTCTCCTGGTAGTAGCAGCTGGTCTGTTAACTAGATTTACAGGCACCCAGGCACCTAAAAGTGATTGGAAAGCAGATATAACAATTCAAAATCAGGAGCTAAAAAAATCATTGGCTGAGCCAGGAATATCTAAAAAGGACAAGGATAGCATTACAAATAATTTACAAACTAATGAATATCGTCTTAAGAATGATATACAACCAGTGCAAGGTAACTCCTTATGGGGATTTGTAGAGGGAAACAGTATGCTAATAACTTTAATCGCCCTTTTTGCCATTGTAATGGGTGGTGGAATAGTAGCCAATGAGTTTTCAGGAGGCACAATTAAACTATTACTAATTAGACCTTCAAAACGCTGGAAAATTCTACTTTCAAAATATATTTCTGTTATAGGGTATACTCTTTTAATGCTTTTGGTACTTTTAATAGTGTCATTCCTTCTTGGAGGAATATTATTTAGCTTTAAGGGGTCAGGTACACCATTCCTTACAAATTCCAGTGGAGTAGTTACTGAAGTTAATATGATATCACATATGATTTCGATTTACGGACTTCAGTGTATAAACTTACTTATGATGGTTACTTTAGCCTTTATGATTTCTTCTGTTTTCCGTAATAGTTCAATGGCTATAGGAATTGGTGTTTTTCTTTTAACTATAGCTCCGGGAATAACACGACTAATCAGTATGAAATATACTTGGGCAAAATATATTTTATTTGCAAATACGAATTTGACTCAATATGCTAATGGACAGCCATTAATTGAAGGAATGACAATGACATTTTCAATTATTGTACTTATAGCTTATTTTGTAATTTTTAATGTTATTTCATATATAGGTTTTACCAAAAGAGATATAGTAGCATAATATTTATATTACTTAAAACAGAGCTTGTCATCAAACTGACAAGCTCTGTTTCTATTTTCTTGAACAATTTACTTAAGCCTATGGTTGATAGCATGGTACAGTTAACTTGACTTTAAATAGGTCTCCATCAATTTCAATACTAAGATTTCCTCCTTGAAGCTCTAAAATGCTCTTAGCAATGGAAAGTCCTAGACCTGACCCTTCAGTATTTCTAGACTTATCTCCTCTAATAAATCTTTCGAATATTTCTTCTTTGTCAAAATCCATTTCATAAGAGGAAATATTTTTCATAGTTATAATTATTTTATAATCATCCACTACTAAATCAATATATACTCTAGTCCTGGGAAGCGAGTATTTTAATATGTTATTTATGAGATTTTCAAATACTCTCCAAGTCTTTTTCCCATCTAAATTAGCATAGACTTTTTCTTTAGGCACCTTTAACTTAAATATTAAGGATGAATTATTAATTTTCTCATGAAGCTCTGCTAATGCTTGCGAAAGTAGTGCAGTTACATCTACTTTTTCCATATTAAGTTCCACTGCGCCACTAGCCATCTTAGATGCTTCAAATAAATCATCTATAAGTATTTTAAGTCTCTGAGATTTTCTATCTAATACATCTATATACCCTTGTGCTTTTTCATTAGATAAATCTTCTTTTTTTAGCAAATCCACATAATTTATAATGGATGTAAGTGGAGTTTTCAAATCATGAGAGACATTAGTTATGAGTTCAGACTTAAGCCTTTCACTTTTTATCTCATTTTCAAGGGATTTTTTAAACCCAGCCTTCATATTATTTATGTTATGGGCTAGTTTAAAAAGATCACCTCTCCCTCTTTCTTTTATAGTATAATTAAGGTTTCCTGAAACTATTTCCTGTGTTCCTTTTAGAATACCTCCAAAAGCTTTAATTATATTAAGGGAGTAAATTAATATAAATAACAGGTAGCAAAGTACATACGCTATTGGTATTATTGCAAGGATTGAATAGTTCACTAATGCGGCAATTGCTGCTAGTATTGCTACTCCTGCCAGCAAAGTAAGTATGATAATTCCTCTTACTTTAAACTTAGTAGTTTGAGTCACAGGGCTTTCTTTCATAAAATTAGATAATTTATGGAACAAACATTTCTTTACCTCTGCCATAAATTCCTCTTTATTTCTTTTTAAATTAACTACCATCCATACATTAAAAATAAAGTAGAATATATAAAATGCTACAATAGTAAGTTTATAAATTTGCCCAAAACTATATGGCTTATAGAAAAATACCACTGTATTTAAATATACACTCATTATAAATGAATAAATTATAAATATAAGTACCTTCAAATCTAAGGGGACTTTGTTGTACCACCTTGTTAATTTCTCAGTATAAACTATTTCTTTATTGTTTTTCTTTAATATATATATTAACATTAGAAGTCCTATACTAAATGATACAGCCCCTATTATTGCTTCTTTAATAATTCTGTGACCTACAGAATTATAATAAACATAATTGCCATATATATAACTGTTTTTATCTATGTCCTGTGGAATAATAAAATATGCTTCTCCATTAGTACCTAAAGATTGATTTATTGAAACCAATTCATTATTATTCACTAAAGATTTCTCAGGAAATTTTATACTGTATAAGGCATTATTTTTTACATATAAATCTATATCTGATACATTTCCAATATTAGTATCTATAGCATTGTTTTTCCCTCTTGTTATATAGTATTTTATTATACTTTTCCCCTCTACAGCTTTTTTAACATTTTCATAGTCTTTAGTTTTATATGCAGCTATTTCCTTTTTAAAATCCTCTAAAGTTTTTGCATTCTGCTTTTTTAATTTATCAAGTTCTTTATTTTTTCCCTCTGTTAACCTACTAACAGTCTCCTTAATACCTTCTTTATCCGCTGCTACTAGCTCACTAGTATATTTACTGATTATTTCATATTCTCTGTTTCTCAAATTAGAATCATATAAGGTTTTAGATGACATTAATTCTGCTTTTGTAACTTTTTCATCATCTGACTTCTGTGAATAATTTTTATATACGCCATTTAGTGCTTGTATATTATTAAAATAACCAACTAATTCATTTTTAAACTCTGAACTAGTAAAATAGGGATCTTCTCCTAGATACTTTCTATTTTTTATAAAATCATTTGCTGACAATGCTGAGAGCCCAAACATATATACACATATAATAAAAGCTGTAATATATACATATTTATTTTTCAATTTTATATCCAATACCCCACACCACCTTTAAATATTTAGGTTCTTTCGGGTTTATCTCTATCTTCTCCCTTATTCTCCTTATATGAACTGACACAGTATTTTCCCCATTATAAAAGGCTTCTTCCCAAACTCTTTCATATATTTCTTCAATTGAGAATACTCTTCCCTTGTTTGCCATTAAAAGTTCCAATATCTTATATTCAATAGATGTAAGACTCATTTCTTTGTCTTCCACTGTTACCATTTTTGAGTCTTTATTTAATATAAGCCCACGTACATTTATCTCATTCTCACATTCTTTATAATTGCCAAGGCTCGTATACCTTCTCAGCTGAGATTTAACTCTAGCTACAAGTTCCATTGGATTAAATGGCTTTGTAATATAATCATCTGCACCTATATTAAGACCTAGTATTTTATCGCTATCTTCTGATTTAGCTGATAGCATTATTATTGGAATATTTTTACTTTCTCTGATTTTAAAGGTAGCTTTAATTCCATCCATTCTAGGCATCATTATATCCATTAATATAAGATGAACTTCCTCGGCTTTCAAAACCTCCAAGGCTTCTATACCATCTATAGCATGAAATACTGTTACACCTTCGTTTTTTAAATATATTTCTATTGCTTCCCTTATTTCATATTCATCGTCTACAATTAAAACGTTAAACTTAGTCATGACAATCACCCCTTCCCCCTATTATATATCTTAATTAAAAAACTTTACAATCACCCCTTTCTCATGAAGAATGCAAAAGCATCTTTATTAAAACCATTGACTTTAGCTATAACATTTATATTCCGTATATGATAAAGTTGTCCCTTATAATCTTTTGCTTGATTATCACATATATAAGCATAATCATAGTTTCCTTCCTTTACCCATTTCATGAATATATATGTATGAGTTGGAAATCCCTTTTGTTTTCCATTGGCATCTGTTGTAAAACATATATCTCCAGGCATTAAATTTTTATAATACTTTTGTTTTTTAAATCCCTTTTCCGTAAGTAACGATATCATTTGCTGTGTATTGCTCGTTTCCATAGGTACCATGAAATTGTTTTTTCTTAGCACTTCTGATATAAAATAGACACAGGTATTTTCTGAACTGCCTTGATTTAATTCTATGGCAGAACCATAGACATCTTTTCTATTTGCTTCATCCTTTAAAAAATTATATAAATTCTCATTTTTATATAGACTATCTGCTTTTGTATATTGCTTAATATTTGTTGAAAATATTATTGCCATACTTGTTATTACTAAAACAAATATAATTAAGCTTACTTTTTTCATTTGATATCCCCCCAAATAATTAACTATAAATAATTATACAAGGTACTTTTTACAAAATACTTATCATAATTCTTACAAATTTATTAAGAAAATCAAAAAAACACTCTAATATTATGGCAATAAAAAAACACTAGCAAATGCTAGTGTTTTTGTGCGAGTAAGTCTATAAGCCGAGTTCTGTATTAGACAATCATCTATCTAGGCCTATTGTTACCAATAGGCTCAAGCGATACACCCGAAAGCGGGACGGGCAGTCCCAAAATGCTTTCCTATTCGATCTTGCTCCAGATGGGGTTTACATAGCCGCAAAGTCGCCATTGCGCTGGTGAGCTCTTACCTCGCCTTTCCACCCTTACTAGTATATTCAAAAGTTCAGAAAAACTGACCTTTTAGAATACCTTTAGCGGTATATCTCTGTTGCACTTTCCTTAGAGTCGCCTCCACTGGTAGTTAGCCAGCACCCTTGCCCTATGGAGCTCGGACTTTCCTCTCCTGTATTTCTACAGCAGCGATTGTCTGGCTTACTCGCATTAACTATTTTATCACATTTCATCACAAATGTCGAATTTATTTCTAATCCCTCAAAATCATTGTAAAATATACCATATTATTGTATAATTAAAGTAAATAATAATACTTCTGTAGTACAATATGTGGAGGCTATTTAAATGAATTTCAACCAAAGAATCACTGAACTTACAAAAAGTCCTATTGCTATTTTTGCACTATTAGGTCTGCTCTTATTAATCTATGCAGTTTTAAAAATCAGGAAAATTAAATTTACTACACATGTGATAACCTTAGTTGGTTTATCTATTGCATTAGCTACTGTATTACAATTTATAACTATATTAAAATTGCCCCAAGGTGGTAGCGTTACTGCTGGAAGTATGGTTCCCATTGTACTTATTGCGCTTTTTTATGGTCCCGAGGTTGGGTTTTTAACAGGCTTTTTATTTGGAATTATTAATTTTCTAATGACCCCAGTTGCTCTCCATCCTGTGCAAGTGCTATTTGATTATCCACTTCCTTTTATGGCTATTGGAATAGTTGGTTACTTTAGATACAGCAATATTAACGGAAAACTTATGGGCGTAATCCTCGCAATGCTAGCACGATTTGCATGCCATTTTATATCTGGTGTGGTATTCTTCGGAAGTTATGCCCCAAAGGGAACCTCTGTTTATTTATATTCCTTTTTATATAACGGTTCATACATGGGTGTGGAAACCATTCTTACCTGTGTAATTATTGCAATTTTACCGTTAAAACGATTATCCAAAATAGTTTTAAATAACTAATTATTATTTCAATTTCCTAATCAAATTTATTTCCGCTCTAACAGGTGTTTTAGATGAACTATTTCCTCTTACTGTTACTTTATCCACATCAATATTAAGTTCTCTAGCTATTATAGCCTTAACTCTAGATCTACAAAAATTTGCTTGGCAAGTTCCCATTCCAGCTCTTGTCCTTCTTTTAATAGCATCTGTAGAATTAATGGGTATATTTCTATGAATAGCATCCACAATTTCTGCTTCTGTAACTACCTCACATCTGCATATTATATTCTTTGCTGGATCTTCATCATCAATTTTTCCATGAAAATTATTATCTTTTTTAACTATTATTCCTTTTCTATATGAAATAAAATTGTCTTTCTCCTGGAGCACTAATCCTGATTTCACAAGTATATCCGCTACCATCTCAGCTATTGCTGGTGATGATGTAAGTCCTGGTGAATCTATACCAGCCACATTTATGAATCTTTTAACGGGGCTTTCCTCAATAATAAAATCCCCCGTATTGCTGCTAGCTCTTATACCTGAAAAAGTAGTTAACGTCTTTCTTACATCAAAATCAGGTATAGACCTTCTAGCTGTGTCTATAACATCTTTTAAAGTCTCAGTTGTAGTTGCTACATCATCTTTATCACTTATTTCTTCTGAGTTAGGTCCTATCATAAAATTACCATGATAGGTTGTAGTTACTAATATTCCTTTGCCTTTATCTGTGGGGACTTGAAAAATAACAGTATTCACAAAGTGACCTTGATCTTTTCCCATCAAAATATATTGACCTTTTTTAGGCATTATTTTAAAATCATCCATACCTAGCATATTAGCTATTTTATCGCTGTATTGTCCAGCAGCATTTATAACGTATCTTGCTTCAATATCCTCTTTATTTGTATGTACAATAAATTTTTCTTCTAGATTTTCTATAGATAATACTTCACTTAAAAGCTTAAGCTCTACACCATTTGTGATAGCATTTTCTACTAATGCAATAGTAAATTCATAAGGTGAGGTAACCCCTACACTTTTAGCATATAGTGCTACCGTTACATCACTATTTAAATTTGGCTCTATTTCTTTTAGTTTATCCCCTCTTATTATTTCTAAATCATCGCATCCCATTTTTAGACCATTTTCATAAAGCTCCTTAATTTTCTTCTCGTCATCTTCGTTAAATCCAATGACCAAAGCTCCTGTTTTTCTGTATCCAAAATTTAATTCTTCCTGTAGCTTTCTGTACATTTTATTACCTTTTCCACATAATTGTCCTTTTAATGTACCATACTTAGCCGCATATCCCCCATGAACTATTCCACTATTGGCTTTTGACGCTCCAGTTGAAACATCATCTTCTTTTTCTAAAATCCCTATTTTCAAATTGTATCTTGAAAGGTTTCTAGCTATAGCAGATCCTACTACTCCAGCTCCTATAATAACTACATCATACATAAATATCTCCCTCTTAACCTTTTATTAGTATTTGAATTTAAATAATTAATCTTTGTTAATATCTATTATAGTATAAATATATGTATTATAATAGATATTTATACTTTATAGGTTTTTATTTACTAAGCAGCAGCTCTCTCTCAGTATAAGCTTTGTTGGTATAACTATTTTTTTAGCTATTTTTCTTCTATTTTTTAATTTTTCAATTATTAATTCTACAGCTGTTTCACCCATAAACTCCATGTGTATTTTAACAGTAGTTAAGGCAGGCACTATAAACTGTGCGGTTATATTGTCATTATAGGACACAATACTAATGTCTTTTGGTATTTTAAAGCCAGCTTCGTTTATAGCTCTGTAGGCCCCTATTGCCATAGAATCATTGGCTATTATATAGGCTGTTACCTTGTTTTTATCTCCTAATGCCACTTTCATAAGCTCATATCCACTTTGTGGTGTGAATTCACCTATGTACAAATTATCCTTGTAGTCTATGCCCCTATTCTGCATTTCTTCTTTATAAGTCTTGACCCGTCTATCAACAAAGATTTCTTTATTCCCGTTAATATATTCTTTTCCACCGACAAGTCCAATTTTTTTATGCCCTAGGTCCTCTAAGTAATTTATTATATCAATAGTAGCATACTTTAAATCACATACTACAGAATCATAGATTTCACTTTTAGGTGATGAATCAACAAACACAATGCTTTTAGATACTGTTCTAAGCTTTTCTACTTCCAAATCACCAAATTTCCCAATAGCTATAATTCCATCTACTTCCTTTATATATGTGGTAAAAAATGGTGATAATTTTACTACTTCTATATTTTCACTAGCACATTTTTTTTCTATAGCCATTCTTATAGATAAATAATATGGATCTAGTACTTCTTCTTTCTCAGTGTACCAATTTGCTATGGCTACCTTATAAATACTTTTTTTAACATTTTTTTCTTTCTTTTTTATATAATTTAATTCCTGAGCCGCTTCAAATATTTTTTGTTTTGTATCGTCTGTTACAGTTAACTTATCATCAAAGTTTAACACTCTAGATACAGTAGCAATTGATACTCCAGCTAGGTTTGCAATATCTTTTATTGTTGCCATAATTTTCACACTCACTTATTTTTCTATAAACTCTTTATGAATTTATTAAAAGCCTTTATTCCACTTTCATTTCTTTTAAATACCCCAGAATGTTCTAGAACCTCTAAAAATATAGTGCCTATTTCTTTTTTTAAGATTTCATCTACATTTGTTTCATTTATATCCGAATATTTTCGGACTAATTGCAATGCCCATTTTTTATGTTTCACAAGCTCCTGGCAATTGTCCAAATCATTAATTTTATTTTTATTTACTAAATAATACCTAAGTTCTTTTATCTCTGTTTTTAGTCTTGCTGGCAATACTGCAAGTCCCATAACCTCTATAAGCCCAATATTTTCTTTCTTTATATGATGTAATTCACTATGAGGATGGAAAATCCCATCTGGATGCTCGGACGAGGTTCTATTATTCCTTAGAACTAAATCTATCTCATAGGCCTCCCCTCTTCTTCTAGCTATAGGTGTTATTGTATTATGGGGTACGCTCTCGGTAAATGCCCTTATCTCTGCACTTTCATCAGAATAATTCTTCCAACTATTTAAAACGTAATAGGCTAAATTAACCAGGTTTTCTCTATCATTACCCACTATTCTAACAACACTCATAGGCCACTTAACTCTACCAAGAGTTACTCCCTTAAAACCTTCCACCACAAATTCTTCCTCCACAGGTGCTTTTGCCATAGCAAATTCATAGTTTCCACCTTGGAAATGGTCATGACTTAATATAGAGCCTCCAACTATTGGAAGGTCTGCATTAGAGCCTATAATATAATGTGGATATTGCCTAGCGAAATCTAGTAGCCTTTTAAAGGTATTTTTGCATATTTTCATAGGCTCATGTTCACCCTTAAGTACTATGCAATGTTCATTATAGTAAACGTAAGGCGAATATTGCAAAAACCATTTTTCACTATTTAATTCAACAGGTATAATCCTGTGATTACCTCTAGCTGGATGGTTTATTCTGCCTGCGTAACCCTCATTTTCTTTGCAAAGCAAGCAGGTTGGATAGCCACTTGCTTTTAAGTTCTTAGCCCTAGCAATGGCTTTCGGATCTTTTTCTGGTTTAGATAAATTAATAGTAATATCTATATCACCAAACTCAGTTGCACATTTCCACTTTAGGTCCTTTTGCACACTTTCCCATCTTATATAATTTGAATTAATTGACAATCCATAAAAATAATCCGTTGCACTACTTGGACTTTCACTATAGTGTTTTTTAAATTCTCTTATTATTTCCGATGGTCTTCCTATTAAACAAGCCATTATTTTTGTATCAAACAACTCCCTAGTAACTATACCATTATCCTCTATTTTTTCATTTTCATAAGCCCAATCCGTTATACTATCTAGAACTTGTTGTAATCCATAGTTCTTATCCTCAATAACTTCCATTAAATTTTCAATTTCATCTAGTGATAAAGCTTCTAAAAGCAGGTTTCTTGTATATATTATATCCGCTGGTATTATTAATTGCTTTCTTATTGCATAATAAAGTAGCTTTTGAATCTCTATGGAAATATTTACCGCCATGCTATCACCCCTTATTTATCATCGACTCCATTTACATTATTCTTATGAAAATTCCAAGCAAAACCTATTATATTTTTCTTGCGCCATCACCTATTTGAGCTACATAAAACAGTGCCTCGTATCCTATCTTGATTTTATATTCCGCTGAAGCTTTTTTAATAAAATCATCTACAAATTCGTCTTTAACTATACTTACACTGCAACCTCCGAAACCTGCACCAGTCATTCTCGATCCTATAATTCCTGGTGTTTCCCAAGCAATTTCAACTAATGTATCTAACTCTATTCCAGTAACTTCATAATCATCTCTTAGCGATATATGAGACTTATTCATTAACTTCCCAAATAACTCTATATCACTATTTCCAAGGGCTTCTACCGCCTTTAGAGTTCTTTGATTTTCATAAATAGCATGTTTTGCACGCCGCACGCATACTTCATCTTTTATAAGATGTCTACTTTTTTCAAATTCTTCTTCATTTAATTCACAAAGAGAATTTATGGGAAGCACAGTTTGTAAATCTTTAAGTGCTGTTTCACATTCTGCTCTTCTTTCATTATATTTAGAATCCGCAAGCCCTCTTCTTTTATTGGTGTTTGCTATTACTATAGATGCTCCATTAAGTTTGATATTGGCATATTCATATTTTAATGTATTTGCATCTAAAAGTATTGCGCAATCCTTTTTACCCATTGCTATAGCAAACTGGTCCATAATACCACAATTTACACCTATAAATTGATTTTCAGCTTCTTTACTAAGCTTTGCAATATCAATCATATGAATAGGAAAATTATATAAATCCTTTAAAACAACACCTGTAACCACTTCTATAGATGCTGAAGAAGATAGTCCTGCACCGTTTGGAATATTTCCATAAAACAATATATCAAATCCACTATCTATTTTCATACCATTATTCTCAAAAGCCCAAATTACTCCCTTAGGGTAATTTGCCCAATCATGTTCACTGTCATATTCTATCTCATCTATATTCATCTGAATTATTCCTAGAGCTTCAAAATTCTTTGAATAGAATCTTATTTTTTTATCATCTCTCTTTTTAATTAGTGCATAGGTACCAAAAGTTAATGCACAAGGAAAAACATTACCTCCGTTATAATCCGTATGCTCTCCTATTAAGTTAACCCTCCCTGGTGCAAAAAAAACTTTTTCTACTTCTTCACAGTAAACTTTTTTAAACATCTCTTTCAACTTTTCAATCATATTATTCAGCTCCTTTCCATAGTAATTAATTCTTTGTAAACCTTTATATTTGTAGCTTATCATTTTTTTAGTAAAACTTCAATATTTTTAGTAAAATTATTACATTAAGCATCTTAAATTTTCAATATATTTGGAATAATCACATAAATATTTGTTTTATAGAAGGAAATCCCATATTTATATAGAATACTACAAGTAGGAAACGGTTACAAAATGGTTACAAGTTATAAACATAGGGGGAATATAGATGAAAAAAGTTAAAAGTGTTACATCTTTTGCTCTTGCTTTAATTTTTGCAGGATCAATAGGTATACGCTGTACGAATGTACAAGCTACAGAAATTCTATTTGGAAACAGTGTTGAAGTAGCTTCAAAAGAAAGTAAGCTTACAGGCGCTGATATTGTAGCCTATGCAAAGAAACTCACCGGTATACCCTATAAAAGCGGTGGAACTACTAAAGCTGGATTTGATTGCTCTGGTTTTACTATGCATGTTTTTAGTAATTTTAACATAACATTACCACGCACCGCCGAAAGTCAAACATCAAAAGGTACAGTGGTTAGTAAAGCTAACTTACGTATAGGAGATTTGGTTTTCTTTGGTAGTGTAATAAGTCATGTTGGTATTTACGTTGGTGATGGTAATTTTATACACTCACCTAAGCCAGGGTCAAGTGTTAAAATTGCAGAACTAAAATATATGCCAAATTATAACACGGCCAGAAGGATATTATAGTAGCAAAGCTATAATAAATTAAAGGGCATCTGCATATTTAAATATGCAGATGCCCTTTCTCATCATGTGGAAATTATTCCTCACCATTATTTGCTTCTGCAGTTAATTGCTCCATGTGAGAAATATACCATTTACTAATTAATATTTTCAAAGAAGCAGCAATAGGTACAGCTATTAGCATCCCTATAAGTCCACCTAAACTTCCCCCTATAATAATCGCAAGCATTGTGAATACAGGATGTAATCCCACACTATTTCCAACAATTTTAGGTGCCAGCAAGTTGTTATCAACTTGTTGAACTACAATCATTCCAATAGTTGCCCAAACTGCTGTAATAGGTTGTCCACTTAGTAGTGCCATAATTACTGCAAGAATAGTTCCAACAATAGGTCCGATATATGGTATCATATTACAAATACCTGCAATGACGCCTATTATTAAAGCGTAATCTATTCCAATAAAAAACAGTACAGTGCCTGATAAAACTCCTACAATGCAAGCTTCTAATAATTGTCCTCTTATATATTTATAAAAGGTATCATCTATAATAGATAATATTTCTTTCACTTTATTCCCAGCTTCACTTTTTCGAAATATAAGATTAAAAATTTTATTCCATAAATCTATAAAGTACTTAGAGTCCTGTATTAAATAAATACTTAATACTATAGCTATAAAAAAGGAAGCTATATTTCCTCCTATAGATACAGCAGAATTTGTCATCGCTCCAATACTTGTAGAAAAATATGATTGTACATAGCTTACAATTTTAGCAATCTTACCATTTAAATCTCCTAATATTGAAATATTTGTCCTTTCTAACTTTTCACTAATAGCACTAACTGACAATGTAGAGTTCTTTAAATAATTAGTTAGATATTCTGTCATATTAGCTATGGTTATATTATTAGAAATTTTTCCGCCAACCATAATATATATTCCACTAACAATAGCTATGAAAACAGCAATTACTAATGTATACACTCCTAAAATCCCAACTGCTCTTCTAGTAGATGCTTTTTTAAATATTCTTTTCTTTTCTAAGAATTTTTCAATAATTTGCACCACAGGTTTCAATATATATACAATTATTAATGCCATAAGAAGCGGTTTCACAAGTCCAATAATATTTCCTATTGTACTTGATAATAGTGAAAATATATCACCTATATTATTTAAAATCGTTATGCCTATATAAATTAGAAGCACGGTGCCTGTAGCATATAAACAGTATTTTAATAATTTTTTATCTATTCTCATTTTACCCTCCCCGTCGTAGCTAGATTCCTGATTCTCTTACTACTTTACATTATAACAAATTCAATGGCAAGGTAAAGGTTAAATTACTACTTATTGCTCTAGTTAATTTTTTAATCTTCCTTAATCAAATATAAGAGATTGTCGTCTAGATTATAATAAATTGGCGCTATCAAAATATTAGGGTATTTATTTCTTAGCCTCTTAGCCTCCTCCAAAACAAACTCTATCTCATTACCAATCTCAAACATTGGAGCAAAATTCATAAAATGATCTTCTGCTCTTTGCCTCTCCCAACCCACTACATCAACAAGCCCTTGAATAAACTGCTCCCTTTTCGACATCAGATTAACCATTCCACAGTGATTATGGGCTATAAGTGCAATAGTTTTAATTTTTCCTATTGCTATTGTATAAGAAACCTTAAATTCACTAAAACGCAAAGTTCCTCCACCAGAACGAATAATATATGCAAAATTGTCCGGTATATGAAGATATTTTCTATTATCCATACACATTCCTATTAACATCTGTGGACTACTTACAGCTTTATAATGCGTATTTAAGTTATGGTATTCTAATAAAACACTGATGGGCGTATTTTTATATTCTGAAAATATATCCTCTTTATTATTAATCTTTATTAATCTATCCATATTGGTTTTATCTCCTTAAATTTTTCTATATTTTTTATTGTCAGTTAAAATTTATTTTTATTATATCATAACCTATTAATTTCTAATACTGCAACCTAACTTTAGAAATATAATTGATTTTTGGGATAGTTTATAATATCACATTTTCATACATATATATAATTGTAATGTAATACTATAACATATAATGTTATGATATCATGCTACTATATACACCATAATTTTAATAGTTTAAAATAGAGGAAAGAATATAATGATGTTTTTCCAATTGTAATATGTACCTCAGTAGGCCCTTTACTATCTTTGAATTTATTAAGGAGATGTTTAATTTGAAAAATACTTCTAAGCTATTGTTATGTATAATTATTTCAATGTGTTTTATTGCAGAGGGTTGCACAAAAAAAGCTGAACCCATTGCTACCCCGTCAAACCCTAAAAAAACGGAAGCCCCAGTGAAAACCGAGCAAAAATACTTTTCTCCCTATACTGGTGAAGAGGTAAAAAAAGAAATATTAGATAACATTGCTGTACTTGCCATAGTCGAAAACTCAAAGGCTGCAAGACCTCAATCTGGAATAAACGCTGCGGATATAGTTTATGAAACCCTTGCTGAGGGTGGCACACCAAGATTCATTGCATTATTTCAAAGTGGCAATGTGCAAAAAATCGGACCAATTAGAAGTGCCAGATCTTACTTTTTAGATATTTCAAAAGAATATAACCTACCCTTTGCTCACTGTGGAGGAAGCCAGGAGGCTCTAGATGAAATTAAAAATAAAAACTTAATGAGTATGAATGAAATGAAATATGCCTCTACTTATTGGAGAGATTCGACCCGGAAAGCTCCTCATAACCTTTATACTTCTACAGAGAAATTAAGGGAGCTTGTTAAAATAAAAAATTTTGTGAAAGCGCCTACAGTAAATTTAAAATTTGACAAGAGCTATTGGGATAGCAATAAACTTTCCCCAGCTACAAATATATTTTTAAGAATAAACAACCTTTACAACACTAGTTACACCTATAAAGATGGTCTTTACTTTAAGAGCATGGATGGCGAGTCTTCAACTAATAAAGAGGATAAAACTCCTTTATCCTTTAAAAATATAGTGGTGCAAATCACTTCCATTAAAACACAAAATGATGAACTACATTTAGATATTGCTCTTGTTGGCACAGGAGATGGTTATGTTGTTAGCAATGGTAAGTTTATTAAAATGCACTGGTCTAAAAAAGATGCTACTTCACAAACTCTTCTAACCGATGAGGAAGGTAATGATTTACCATTAAATCCTGGAAAGACTTGCTGGAATATTGTAGATAGAAGTAGCAAAATAGATATAAAATAAATTATAGAAAAAGACTGGTGATTAGTTTTACTAATTACCAGTCTTTTTTGCACAATTAAAAAAAATTCCAATTGGCAAATATTATCATTTTTTTCCTATATCATTTCTGGTGGATCCATCAAATCATCCAGACAATCCCCTATATAGTTTGACTTTTCATCTATATTTCCTTGTTTTTCATTAGGAAGTATTACATGCTTATCAAATTTAATTATAAAAATAGAACCTAAAGCCATTACAATTCCCAATAGTTTAACTCCTAAAATCACTTCTTCAAAAAATAAATAGGAAATGATAACAGAAACCACGATTTCCATAGAACATATTATACCTGCTTTTGATGCTTCAACTCCATAAGATAATCCAGTAATATACAGAATATATGCAAGTACAGTTGGGATTAACCCTAAACCTATAATACTTGCAACTACAGGCGAACTATATTTTACATATAAAAGATTTACTGGGTGAGAAAATGGCACTAAGAATATCCACCCAAATAGAAAACTATATAAAATAATGGTCAATGGATGATAATCATCTATGATTGCTTTACTTATAATAGTAACTAAAGCATATGTTAAACCTGCTCCTATTCCCATTAGAACACCTAATGAGTTGATGTTTAAAGTATCAAGTGCGCCTCCGGTAACAGTTAGAAAACAGCCTATCATACATAAAACCAGTGCAGAAATCTTAATAGTGCTTAGCAATTCTTTATAAAATATCCTACCCATAATTATTAAAAAAATAGGAGCTGTATATAATAAAATAACTGCTGTAGCTATAGTAGTCCTTTTAATAGTTTCAAAATATAGCAGATTGAAAAGTGCTTGTGAAAAAAAACCGATTAAAGCAGTATACTTTAATCCTCTTTTGTCAAATTTTAATAATTTTTTATCTTTAAACAAAATAAATATAAACATTATAAGAAATCCTACAAATAGTCTACAAAACACTACAAGTTTTGGATCGAATCCATAATTAAACAATACCTTTCCAAACAATCCTACAGTACCCCATAAACTTCCTGCTAGCGCAATCATTAAATACCCCTTTATTTGTTGTATAATAAAGCCCCCCCAGATAAAAATTAGTTTCCATCTCACTTTATTATATGCTTTTTTCTTGCCCTATGCACTATTTACTTAAGCAATATAATGTAACTAATCATTTATTTTCATTATAACCCAACATTATAATAATTCTATTTGGAGGCTTACATGATTAATTTAACACTAATACCTCTCTACTATATAGTTTATTGACAGGGCAATGATAAAATAAAAAAACGTATTTGATTTCTCAAATACGTTTTTTCTTAAAATCCTTATAAAATATCGTTAAACAGAGATTTTACCGGTAATCGCCGCTACTATCATAACTATTGCCATTATAACCATAGCTATCATTGCCATCTTTTCCCTCTTAGTAATGACTTCATTTTTTTCTTTTTTAGCCTTTAAGTAAAATCCTATCCCTAATGCATAAATTACGAATGCTAGCCCTAAATACCCAATTCCTACTGCATATATAACATAAATTGAATATATACCTGCGAGTACTGCTATAATTTTCTCCTTAATGTGTCCACTTTCTTTATTAAATACCTTAAATGCAAACATAGAAGATAATAAATATGGTATTAATATATTAGTTGTACACATATGTGTGGCAACATAATAAGCCTTTTGCAAAGCTTCCGAAAGCATGGCTAGAAGACCTATTTGTGTTGCCACAATTGAAAATAAAAGAGCATTTATAGGTACATTTTTATCATTATTTACTTTAAACCACTTAGGCATTAACCCATCCTGTGCTGCCGGAGCATACAAAATTTCTGTAGTTAACAAAAACCAGCAAAGCAAAGCACCCATAAGAGAAATTAAAATACCTACTTTAACTATAATAGCCCCAGAACTTCCCAATGCGGTTTGTGCAAGGACTGCTGCCAGTGGTGTTTGTGCTGCAATTAAATCCTTAGCAGGCAAAATACCCATTGACAATATAGATATTGATATATAAAGTGTGGCTGTTATAACAAGTGAAATTATTGTTCCTTTTCCAACCACTATTTGAGATTCCGCTCTTTCAGACAAAACTACTAAACCTTCAACACCTACGAAGCACCATAAAATTGTTCCCATGGCCCCACTTATCTGTTTTCCTAAACTAGCGGTTTTTCCAGTGGATGCTAAAATCGTCTGCCAATTTTCCACATTAAATATACCTAATTTAAAGGCTGAAAAACCAAATACAATTACTAAAAGTAGTGGTATAACTTTACCAATTGTAACTATTAAATTCAGTATACCAGCTTGTCTAATACCCTTTGCTATTACAAAATAATATATCCACAAAAGAATAGATGCAAGTGAAAATGCTAAAATAGGAGGCATTGAATATCCTTCTCCAATTAAACTATTTATAGTCTTAAAAATTAAAATAATAAATGCAACATTACCAATGAAAGAACTTGTAAAGTAACCCCACGCTGAATTAAAACCTACAAAATCACCAAAGCCTTCTTTAGCATAGGAATAAATCCCACCTTTTAATTCTGGTTTTTCATTTGTAAGCAAATAAAATACCATTCCGAGCATTATTACGCCAAAAACTCCAATACCCCATGAAATGAGAACTGCCATTGGATTTGTTGTTGCTATTAAGTCTGTAGGGCTATTAAAAATACCTGATGCAATCATAGTACCTATACCTAAAGCTACAAGTAACCCAAGTCCTAATTTCTTATTATCTTCTGCCATTAAACAAATTCCTCCTTTGTATATATAAAATAATTACCCCCCCCCCTTATGATATAATTGTTGTATCTAAATTCAACAAAAATTCAATAGTAAGGTGTCATTGAGTATGATTATATCAGTATTAGCTACATATAATCAAGTTTATTATGCCTTGTTTTTGGGTTTTCATGTAATATTAATTAATACTTAAATCCTTTTTATTGTCTAATAATCTTTCCTTTATAAGGTTTACATAGTCATCAATAAATTTATGTTGGACATTTCTAACATCAAACTTAAACATAATCTACAATTTAATTATAAGACAATTATGCATATTAGTAGCGAAAAAAGAGTGAAATCTATTCCACTCTTTTTTAGCTCCTATATCTCTTTAAAATACTATTTTACTTATTCCTAAACTCTTAAGAATTCCCGTTGAAATTGCCTGAGCTAACTTTGTTTGGTAGGCCTCTGTAACTAATAGTTTTTCCTCTGTTGGATTAGAAACGAAGGATGTTTCTACCAATATAGCCGTAGCATTTGTATTATTTAAAACATAAAACCCTGCAGTTTTAATCTTTCTATCCACTCTTCCAGTTGCTTTAATCAATTCAGTTTGAACAGCCTGAGCCAACTTTTGTCCAGCTGCACTACCACTCTTATAAAAGGTCTCGATGCCACTAACTGTAGGCGCCGAATAACTATTTGCATGAATACTTACAAAATAATTTGGCTTAGCATTATTTGAAACATCACATTTTTGTTGAAGACCCTGAGTTTTATCAGTTGTTCTTGTGTAAGTAACTCCAACACCATTCTTAGCTAATATATTTCCCACTTTTAAAGTAATTGCTAGCACTATAGTCTTTTCTTTAGTGCCCATTTGTCCTACTGCTCCTGAATCTGCTCCCCCATGACCTGCATCTAGAACTACACTATACTTGTTTTTAACTGCCTCTTTTACATTAATTATAACTTTAGCTTTCTTATCATAATTTTTTATAACGCCTTCATAGGTATAAGTACCTGACTTAGCAAAAGAAACTAAATCTTGAAGCCATTCTACTCCAACCTCTTTTTTCGAGTTATTAGTCATAGTAGCAAGTATAGTTTTAGGAAATGCATATTTGCCACCAACTTCTAAATTAACAATTGTATCTCCCACTGAAGATATTTGAAAAAGAGAATCATAACTAGTATCTGTATTTGCAAAACCCGTATATTTCATTAGCGCATTCGCTATAGCCTTTGCAGCGTTATTTTGATAATCTGCATTAGTTAGTAATATCTCTTCTTCTGGATTACTTAAAAAGCCCAATTCCAAAACTACCCCAGGGCAATTTAATTTATTTAATATTGCCAAATTTTCTTCTTTACTTGCTGCTTTTATTCCTCTATCTTTAGCTTCTGTTGCTTTTATAAGTTCGCTTTGCATTAGCTCTGCTAACACTTTATTATTGCTAATATCAGATAGGTAATATGTTTCAATTCCGTTTGCAGTATCTGAAGAATATGCATTTGTATTTATACTTAAAAATACATCGGCTTTTGCCTTCTTCGCTATTGCAGCTTTTGCCTCATCCTCATTAAGCTTGTCCCAAGTTACTGAATCACTATCTCTAGTATATACTACATTGAATCCTCTTGTTTTTAATATATTACCTAGTTTTAATGCTGTATTTAAATTTACATCCTTAGCTTTCGCACCATTTTTACCAGTTATATCTTTATAGTACTGAGCTGGATCAATGCATACAGTAAACTCACTTGGCTTTGTAGCTGCACTTTCAGTATTAAAACTCATTCTAACTTCTTTAGGAAGATCCTTCCCATCCGAAGACTTAACTTTTTCTGTCACTATCAAAGTGTATTCACTATTAGCTTCATAATTTTTTATGGGCTTTACTATTACATTTTTATTGTTATTAGCTAAACTAACATCAACGTCTATGCTTTTATTCGCCTCTCCAAGCACCTTAATATTTGTGGTATTTACAGTATTAGAACTCAGTGATTTATTAAAACTCACTGTCCAAGGTTTACTAACCACCACATTGTTTTTAGTTCCTATATCCGCATACGTACTAGCCTTAACGATTATTTGCATAGGTATACACAATGCAAAAGTTAAGATTACAATTAAAAATGATTTAAAAATATTTTTCATATAGCCCTCCCGACTCCCCATAGTTTTCATATTTAATTAATTATATTATAGTTTGTATAATTTTAAATATGATTGTAATTTGTGGTATCAATTCTGAGTTAAGTATACTACACTTTTATTCTCTTCTCCATGTTTTATAAACATTTTTTTAATAAATTTAAAACATATATTAAAATTTATTATAAGGCTTTAATCTTTGATACTAATTCTATTACTAAGAAAACTCGCAAAGCAGAAATTATTTAAAAAAGTATATATTGAATTGAAAAATGACTTAAAATATTTCATATGTAAAAAAAATAGCATGAAATATTGCAAAATAGTACGAATAATGTTATCATAATAAATATCTAGGAAAATTTTGGAGAAATACATTCTTTGTAAACGTTTTTAATAATTAATTGAAGGGAGTTCATAATATGAACGAGACAGGGGTTAAAAAGCTTACGTGGCAAAATCTGGCACTTATAGCTTTTGTAATGGTATGGGGATTTGGAAATGTTGTTAATAACTTTGCCAATCAAGGTTTAAAAGTTGTTGGATCATGGGGACTTATTATTTCATTATATTTTATACCCTATGCACTAATGGTAGGGGAATTAGGTTCTACATTTAAAGATGGTAAAGCAGGCGTTAGTACATGGATAAAATCTACAATGAGTCCAAAACTGGCTTATCTCGCAGGATGGACTTATTGGGTAGTGCATGTACCCTATTTAGCACAAAAACCTCAGTCAATTTTAATAGCACTAGGTTGGGTAACAACACAAAATGGAAAATTCATTAAAGGTTTTAGTCCACTGGTGCTGCAATCAATAACATTATTACTATTTCTCTTTTTCCTATGGTTTGCTTCAAGAGGTGTTAATTCCTTGAAGAAAATAGGAACCATAGCGGGGATATCCGTATTTGTAATGTCAATGCTATACATAGTGATGATGATTGCAGCACCATCAATTACAGGAGTAAAAATTGCAACAGCACACATAACATTGAAATCATTTATTCCAGATTTTAACTTTGCATATTTTACTACAATATCTATGCTAGTGTTTGCAGTAGGTGGCTGTGAAAAAATAGCACCTTATGTTAACGATACTAAAGAGCCATCAAAAAATTTCCCCAAGGGAATGATTGCACTTGCAATAATGGTTGCAGTATCAGCACTACTTGGTTCAGTTGCAATGGGAATGATGTTTGATGCAAATAACATTCCAGTAGATTTAAAAATGAATGGCCAGTACTACGCATTTAAAACCTTGGGTAACTACTATGGCGTAGGAAACTTACTTTTAATCTTATATGCAATTGCAAATATGCTAGCTCAAATTTCTGCATTAGCATTTTCAATTGATGCCCCTTTAAAAATATTATTTGCAGAGGGAGATAAAAAATACATTCCTGCTAGCCTAATGAAAACAAATAAATATGGAGCTCCAATTAATGGATATAAAATGACTGCAGTTTTAGTTGGAATTTTAATAATTGTACCAGCCTTAGGTATTGGAGATATGAATACTTTATTCAACTGGTTATTAGACCTAAACTCAATTGTTATGCCAATAAGGTATTTGTGGGTATTCTTAGCATATATGGCTTTAAGAGGCTTTGCTAAAAAGAAATTCTCATCTGAATATAAATTTATAAAAAATGATAAGGTAGCCTTCTTTATTGGTTTGTGGTGCTTTGCATTTACAGCATTTGCATGTATCATGGGAATGTTTCCAAAAGCAAAAGCAAACACATCAGAGTATACTTTCCAACTTGTACTTAATTTATTAACACCATTTGTTCTTTTAGGACTCGGACTTATCCTACCTTTAATTGCAAAGATATCAAATAATAAAAATGCTATAAATGGGTCAGAGGATATAAGTTAAAGAAAGTTGTAGCAAAAGAGCTAAAGCGTGCAGGCTTTAGCTCTTTTGTTACTTCTATTATTTTAACCTAGCAAAATATGTAACTATAACTACAACCCCTAAAACAAATCTATATATTGAGAATACCCCAAATCCTTTAGTCTTTAAATAATTTAGTAAAAATTTAATACTTAAAAAGCCTACTACTGCAGCTGTTAAAACAGCTACAATAAATGGAGTTTTATCTATGGTGACAGTTCCCATTTTTGTGGCATGATATAATGCATCTCCAATTATTATGGGAGTTGACAGTAGAAAAGTGAACTTAGCTATAGCTTCTCTTTCCATTCCTAAATAACGCCCTGCAGACATCGTAATGCCTGATCGTGATACGCCTGGTATTATTGCAAATATTTGAGAAATACCAACTATAAGACTTCTTTTAAGTCCAATATCTTCTAATTTAATTTTTTCATGACTATTTTTATCAGCATAATATAATATTACACCCAAAATAATAAGTGTAACTCCAATAAGCGCAGGATTTCTAAAGACTTCCATATATTTATCTAATAAAACTCCAAATAAACCGCCAGGAATTGTAGCTAAAACAAGTAGCCAAAATAACATTCCATCCTTTGATTTAGGTTTGCGAATTCCAGCATTAATTAATTTAATCCAATCTTTCCAAAAGAATAGAATTACTGCTGCTGAAGTCCCTAGATGTAATGCTACATCAAAAGCAACGCCAGGATCATTCCATCCAAAAATCCATGGAATTAATACTAAATGAGCTGTGCTAGATATCGGGAGAAACTCCCCAATTCCCTGTACTATTCCATAAACAATAGCTTGTAAAATATTCATATAAATTCTCCTCTGCTTTAAAATTTTATAATGATTTTATACTATTTTTTTATAAAAAATAAATAACTTTTCATGAGCTATCTGATCTCTGTGCTAAGGATATCATCTTCATTATTTCTCTTTCTTTTTCTCTTTTCTTTTATAAACACTACAGCTCCAGGCAGTAATGAAATAATTATTATAGCTATTAGCACATAAGAAAAATGATTTTTCACAAAAGATAGATTACCAAAGAAATAACCCATGCCTAAAAATAAACTTACCCATATTCCACCACCAATCATATTATAAGGTATAAATTTAGAGTAATTCATTTCGGAAATACCAGCTACAAAAGGTGCGAAGGTTCTAATTATAGGAATAAATCTTGCTATTACTATTGTCAGTGAACCATGTTTTTCATAAAACTCCTGAGCTTTTTTTAAATACTCTTTGTTAATAAACCTTACTTCCTCTTTCTCGAGTATCTTTTTCCCAATCTTTTTACCAATATGATAATTAGCAGTGTCCCCCAGTATCGCTGCAAGATATACTACTAATAAAAGAGTAAATATATTCATTGATCCAATCCCTGCAAGTGCTCCTGCTGCAAATAACATTGAATCTCCTGGCAAAATTGGCATAACAACCAATCCTGTTTCAATGAAGATAATTAAAAAAAGAATAACATATGTTAATATTCCATACTGCTGTATTATTAAAGCTAAATACTTATCAATATGCATTAATGCATTTATAAGGTTAATTAAAATACCCATATTTTTTCCCCTTTCGTTGAAAGTTGCTTCTAATCTTTCAATTTTTATATTATATATTTTAAAGATTAAAATTAGATTAAAAGAGTCTTAGATTTAGCTTAAGAAGTATGATAGCGATAATAAAAAACACCTAGATAACAGATAAATCTGAAATCTAGATGTTTAATATTATACTTATTTTTGTTCCATTACCTTCCTTGCTTTCTACATTTATAGTTCCTTTGTGCACCTCTACAATCCATTTAGCAATAGATAGTCCAAGGCCTGTGCCACCTTTTTCTTTAGATCTAGATTTATCTACAATGTAAAATCTTTCAAATATATTTTGAATTTCGCCTTTTGGTATTCCTACGCCACTGTCACTAACAGTAATTTTTACTGTTTTATTCTGGATTTCTGAACTTATATCAATTTTCCCTTGTTCTGGTGTGAATTTAATACTATTTTCAATAAATATCCTAAGCATTTGCTTTATCATTTTATAATCTCCGAATATAAATGCAGCATCATTTTTTCCACTGGATATTATATGACTAGGATCTATAAGCACACTTTCACTCACCACTTCGGAAATAAGCTCATTTAGCCAAAATTCACTTTTCTCTATTATTTGATTTCCACTATCACCTTTTGCAAGAAATAATAGTTTTTCAACTAAGTTTTCCATATTACTACTTTCTAGCTTAATAGCATGAATAGATTTTTCTAAGGCCTGCCTATCATCTTTCCCCCATCTATCAAGTAGGTTTGCATACCCTTGAATAACTGCAATAGGAGTTCTAAGCTCATGGGATGCATCGGATACAAATTGAATTTGCCGGTCAAAAGCTCCCTGGAGCCTATCTATCATTTTATTAAAAGTATTACCTAGTCTTTTAAGTTCATCATCGGGACCTGTGACCTCTATTCTTTCCCTTAAATTATTAATACTAATATTATCAGCAGCTTTAGTTATATAATCAATAGGTTCCAACATTTTTTTGCTTATACTATATCCTAATATAAGCGAAGCAATAATCCCTATAAAGTCAGCTATTGCCATGAGAACAAATAGGATTTTCATGAAGTCATATTCATTCTCCATATCCTTCACTATTTGAATATACGCAGGTCCATTTTTCACAGTTTCAATTCTTAAATTTTTAAATACCAGATGTTTATCATGCTCTTTGAAATTTTTCACTTTATCAAGTGGTTCTTCAGTTTTAATACTATAATTAAATTCTTTTGATATGTTTAATACCTTTCCATCTTCTTTTAGTATCCTTATGGATATATTTTCTTTAGATGGAACATCTGAAATTATTTTTTTATCGGATAAATCTACCTGCTTTGTCTTTGACACAGCCTTATTTAATACCATTATTTTAACATCATCTATTTGCTTATTTGCCTGGCTATACAAGTAATATTTTGTTCCGTATAATATTGAAGCATTTAAAATCAGCAATACGAGTGAGAACATCACAGCATAAACTATAGTTAATTTTACAGAAACTTTTGCACTTTTAATGATTTTAAAATTCATAATTAATCACCTTTAACAACATATCCTACCCCTCTTATAGTAGTTATAAGTTTATCTTCAAATCCATCATCAATTTTACTTCGTAAATATCTTATAAAAACATCTACTACATTAGTATCCCCTATGTAGTCATAACCCCATACCTTCTCAATTAATTGTGCGCGTGTAAGCACAACATCTTTATTTATTAACAGCATCTCTAAAAGGTCATACTCCTTTTTTGTAAGTTCAATTTCCTTGCCACTTCGCTTAACATTATGAGCTTTATTGTCTATGACAATATCTCTAACTTTGATTTCACATCTATTATCGCTTATGGATTTATTCCTTTCATACACTCTAATTCGTGCTAATAGTTCTTCTATTGCAAAGGGTTTTGTAAGATAATCATTTGCACCTACATCAAGGCCCAAGACCTTATCTGATATATCGCTTTTTGCAGTAAGCATAATTATGGGTACCATAGACGATTGTCTTATTCTCCTGCAAACCTCAATTCCATTAATTCCAGGTATCATAATATCAAGAAGTATTAAATCATATTGACTTTCCTCTGCTATATTTAGAGCTTCGCGTCCATCCCAGGCTAAATCAACTTTATATCCTTCATGATCTAATTCCATTTCAACAAACATCGAGATTAGCTTTTCATCTTCTACTAAAAGAATTCTAAAATCCTTCAAATTACCACCTTCTTTTTATACTATTATACATGATGTATGTATGCATTTTATATTATATACTTTTAAAGCATAAATATATATTTTTCCCAATAAAATAGAAGCTGTTGCACCTGAGCAATAGCTTCTATTTTTATTGATTACTTTGTCTTTATAATTCCAGTTCTCTCGTTGAATTGTTCAATAAGTTTATCTAGTTCTGGACCCATCTGATGTAATTTTCCCCAATAATTATCATAATCATACCATTGTGCATTTAACTCATCCAAATCATACTTTTGTTGTTCAATCCAAGTGTAGTATTTAAGGTTATGAATTCTCTTTTTACCTTGGTATGTTAATTCCTCCATACTATCTGTTCTAACACCTAAAACACTTCTGTTATGGTCAATGGCAGCATCAACTTCTGAATAATCTCTGCCTCTTTCTGTTTGCATTTCTGCAAGTCTTGATCCATACATTTCCGCAGAATCTGTAAGAACAGTCATTACCATATCATTTTCCGTTAACTCATAGTATTTAGCAAATTTAATACAAGTTAAGATATTTGCAGCACCAGATATACCAACATATGAAAGTTTAGAAATTAGCTCTTCTGAAATACCTTGCTGTTTTAAATAGGCCTTACCAGCTGGTTCATTAAATAATTTAAACATTGCTAATGCATCATTATCATCAATAGCAACAACCATATCTGTATTGCGGACATTATGAATCCAAGGAATATGTTTATCACCAATACCCTCAATTCTATGATCTCCAAAGCCATTATTGAGTAGTGTTGGACATTGAAGCGCTTCGCCAACTGCAATTTTAGCATTTGGGTATTGATCTTTTAAGAAGTCTCCACTTCCAAGTGTACCTGCTGAACCTGAGGTTAAGCATACACCGGCAAGTCTTCCATTTTCACCTGCTTCAGCTTTAACAATGTCGTTCATTGCATTACCCGTTACTTCATAGTGCCATAAATGATTACCAAGTTCACCAAACTGATTAAATATAACAACGTTATCTCTAGTTTCTCTTAATTCCCATGTCTTATCATAAATTTCTTTTACATTACTTTCACAACCAGGAGTTGCAATAACTTCCCCAGCTACTTTTGAAAGCCAGTCGAAACGTTCTTTGCTCATATTCTCAGGTAATATAGCAACAGCTTTGCATCCAAGTAATGCAGAATTGTAAGCTCCACCACGGCAGTAATTACCTGTTGATGGCCAAACTGCTTCATGATAAGTAGGGTCAAATTGTCCAGTAACTAAACGTGGAACTAGGCAAGCAAAACTTGCTCCAACCTTATGGCATCCAACAGGAAAATACTTTCCAACCATAGCAAAAATCCTTGCTTTAACACCTGATATTTCTGGCGGAATCTCGATATAGTTTGGTAGTTCGTTGTATAGTCCACCTTGTTTTACAGGTTGATTTTTCCAAGAAATTCTGAACAAATTAACAGGATCAATATCCCATAAACCAGTGGTTTTTAATTTCTCTTTAATTTCAGCTGGGATCTTGCTTGGGTCCTTCATCTGAGCAAAAGTTGGTATTACAACATTTCTTTCTTTAGCACTCTGTACAGTTTTTTTAAGTTGCTCTTCATTGATTGTTAAATCTATTAAATTTTTCACTTAAAATCCTCCTCTGTGTATAGATAATTTTATTTATTTTCTTCAAAATATTTTATAAGCAAATCTAATTGTGGTTTTATCTTGTCTGGCTTTTTAACAGCCATTTGAGCAGATTTTACATCCTTTAGGCCACTACCAGAAACAATAAAGGCTACACTCTCATCTGCCCCTATAGCTCCTTCACCTGCTAGTTTCATAAGTCCTGCAAAGGCTGTTACACCCGCAGGTTCTCCAAATACTCCTGTATGTCTTGCAAGAACTGTCATAGCATTTAATATTTCTTCATCACTTACATCTACTGCAATTCCCTTACTTTCATTTAGGGCATTAAGTGCCTTGTATCCATTTCTAGGTATACCTACAGAAATACTGTCTGCTATTGTTTTTGGAGCTATATAATCAAATTCGAATTTGTTGTTTCTAAACGCTCTGTTCACAGGATTTGACCCCTCAGCTTGTACTGATACCATTACTGGTAGCTTATCAATTAAGCCAAGGTCATAGAATTCTTTGAAACCCTTCCACACTCCTGCAATAGAGCAACCATCACCAACGGACATAATTACCTTATCAGGAACTTTGAAATCTAGCTGCTCACATATTTCAAAAGCTGCAGTTTTCTTTCCCTCAACCAAATATGGGTTAATGGCGCAGCTTCTGTTATACCATCCAAAATGCTCTACTGCCTTTAGGCAGAAATCAAAAGCTGTGTCATAATCTCCATCCACTAGAATTACTTTGCTTCCAAATACTAAAAGTTGTGCAAGCTTGCCTTCTGGAATTGCCTCTGGAACAAAAATATAATTTTCAATGCCCATACAAGCGGCAAAGCCAGATACTGAAGATGCTGCATTACCTGTTGAAGCAGCACATATTATATCTTTTTTAAGTTCAATAGCTTTCGCAATACCAACTGCTGAAGCTCTGTCCTTAAAGGAGGCAGTAGGATTTCTTCCTTCATCTTTCACATAAATATTTTTTATATTTAAAAGTTTTTCAAGTCTGCTAGATTTATATAAAGGCGACATTCCTATTTGAAGCGGTGCCGCTCCTGTTAATCCTTCCAAAGGAAGAATTGGTAGGTACCTCCATATATTAGTATTTTTATTTTCCTTTAAATATTCTTTAGTCAGCTCATTCTTAATGAGCTCCATATCATAAATGACATCAAGGGTGCCGGAAGTGCCACAATGAGGACAATTATACATGACTTCTTCGCTTACAACCGCTCCACATTTAGAGCATTTCAAGTGCTTAATTTTTTTCATGTTTCACCTCTGCCTTTTTTATTTTTTTACACAAACTGTAAAAATTAATTTAGTCATACTAATATATAGGGAAATTTAAATTGTAAATCTATAATTTACCAAGCAACAATTGTGCCAAATTATGGAGTAGTTACATAGCTAATATCAATGCTTAAATTAGGTATTTCTTCAAATTTTCAAAAAAAAATATCATAATGATAAATATTATCATTATGATAAAAACACTCTTAATCTGAATTTTCACTCTTCCAAGGTGTTAAAGAATATAATTTATCATTTTGATAAATTATATTCTTCGATTTTTCTATATAATGTCGCTATTCCTATACCAAGTTTCATAGCTGCATTTTTTTTACCTTCAGTGGTTTCACCGCACTTTTCCAGTGCATTTTTTATAGCGTTTTTTTCAAGATATTTAAGTGTATATATCTCATCCTCATTATTAAAAATATTAATTGTATTATGAAAAATACTTTTAGGTAAAATTTCTTTTGTTATTATACCATCAGTACCCATCATATTAATAATATATTCCACAGTATTCTCTAGTTCTCGTACATTACCTGGCCATTCATAGTTATAAAATATTTGCCATATGTCACCCCCTAATTTTATATCTAAAAAGTTTTTATTGAATAAACTGCAATATTTTTCAATAAAAGTTTCTATAAGTAGTTTTATGTCTTCCTTTCTTTCTCTTAGTGGAGGAATTTCAAGAGGGATTACATTTAATCTATAGTATAAATCCTCTCTAAATTTGTTTTCCTTTATGGCTTTTACTAAATCTTTATTTGTTGCGGCTATCACCCTAACATCAATATCAATAGTTTTATTTGACCCTATTCTTGTAATACTTCTCTCTTGCAGGACTCTTAAGAGTTTAGCTTGAAGGTAAAGAGGCATATCCCCAATCTCATCTAGCAATATGGTACCTTTACTCGCAAATTCAAACTTACCCATTTTACCCATAGGATCTGCACCTGTAAAAGCACCTTTTGCATATCCAAAAAGTTCGCTTTCCAGAAGCATATCTGGAATAGCTCCACAATTTATAGCAATAAAAGACTTGTCCTTCCTGTTACTTTCATCGTGTATAGCTCTTGCAAACATCTCTTTTCCAGTTCCACTTTCTCCAGTTATAAGAACTGTAGATGAAGACATTGCAATTTTCTTAACTTTTTGCTTTAATTTTAAAATTTGTTCTGATTTCCCAAAAATGTCCACACTCTTTATTATTTTATTAAAGGCAGCAAAATTCGATAATTTTTCTTTGAATTTTTTTGCATCTTGAAAGAAAAACATCCTATCATATTGCGCTTCATTAAATTTTATAGGGTATATGCTACCAATAACAAAGAAAACCTCTTTATCTACCATTAGTTTGTATTCCTGAAGATCAAAAACGTTATCTCCACTTATCTTAATTTGAACCTTATGATTTATAAAATTTCCTGACAAATTTAGTTCTTTTAAACCATTTTCATTTATATTGGTAATACAATTGTCTTTGTCTAGTATAATTACACCCTGCTCAGTTTTATCTACAACAAAATTAAGAAGTTGTAGCAATGTCTGTGTTCTCATTTTTTCTCTTTTTTCATAGGCGGTACTACTTATAAATTCCGAAATCTGATGAAGGAAGGCCATGTATATATCAAAGCTTGCCATTAGATGTTCCTTTTGATCGTTGTTACTACATATTAAACCAATTACACCTATAGTGTCCTCATTTAACTTTATAGGTGTACTCATTTCAAATTCTTCTCCACAGAATTCTCTTTTAGGGCAAGGTATACAAAGTTTATCTTTTCCTGGCTCATATATAATCTGTGATTCTCCAGATTTTATAACCTTTCTATAAACGTACCCTTCTTTCGATATATCTTCATCTATTTTATCTTTATAGATTCCTGTACCTGCTATTCTAATTAAATTATCATCTACTATTTCAACTTCTACCTGAAGAATCTGGGATATAATATTTGCATATTTAATTACTGCTTCCTGTATGTTTTTCAATATGGAGTTCAATACTGTTATTCCTCCTTCGCAAATAATAATTTAAACTGTACCTAATACTGATTTTAAACTTTTTGTATATTTAAGTAAAGTAAATAAAAAAAACCTATATCTTAATTAGTAAGTAAATTAAGATACGGGCTTTTTTTAGTATTGCAAGTCTAATTTTATTCCTTAAATGTTTTTGGAATTGCATCTTGTGGCAACTTGCCATCTAGCTCTAAATAATAATGCCGAATAGGATTCAGATTATCATCTAGTTCATATACAAGTGGAATTCCTGTAGGTATATTCAAATTTACAATATTATCACTGGATATGTTATCCAGATATTTTACTAATGCTCTTAAAGTATTTCCATGTGCAGAAATTATAACCTTCTTACCCTCTTTGATTTTGGGTGCTATTTCTCCAAACCATTCAACCATTACTCTCTTTACAGTATCCTCTAAACTTTCAGTTGCAGGAATCTCATCTTCTCTTAATTCACTATATTTTAATTCCTTCCCTGGATATCTATCATCAGTTTTCGAAAGTTCTGGTGGTCTTACATCTACATATCTTCTCCATTTATGAACTTGCTCATCTCCATATTTTTCTGCAGTTTCCGTCTTATTTAAACCTTGCAATGCGCCATAATGTCTTTCATTGAGCTTCCATGACTTGTATACAGGAATCCACATTAAATCCATCTCATGCAGTGCAATCCAAAGAGTTCTAATTGCCCTTTTTAATACAGAAGTATATGCTATGTCAAAGGTATACCCATTTTGTTTAAGAATTTCACCTGCTTTCCTTGCCTCAATTAAACCATTCTCTGATAAATCTACATCTGTCCAACCGGTAAATCTATTTTCTTTATTCCAAAGGCTTTCGCCATGTCTTATTAATACTAGCTTAATCAACTTAATCACTCCTTTATTAATTTATATACTACGATTATTTGCATTTAAATTATTTGTATTTAGATTATTATACTCCAAATCATTGTACATATCCAATAAAGCTAAAACCAGGCTTATTTATAAAATAGGCTACCCCCTACTTATTTGAAAAATAAAAATATGCTCCACCAATAACAGCTAGAATAGCTAAAATTAGTAACATTACTTTTACAGTACTAACTGGAGATTCACCATCAACTTCACCGGTTTGCCCGTTTATCATAAACCTGTATACCTTAGTTTTATAAATATACGCAGAAATCCATATAGGTAATAAAATATGCTTAAATTTTATAGCATCATAGGCAGTTGAAAAGCTTAAGTTTCTGACTTCATCTCCACCTATATGTTGCCTAATTTCACCACTTAAATCACTTTCTATTTTCTCCTCAGCTATTTTCCAACCTGATTTTAAATCTATGCTATACCTTTCAGCTAAAAACCCTGATAAAAATTCTGGTTTATACAAGACAAGTTCCTTTAGATTAAAGGGTTCCAATTTACTTATTATATGATTATTAATTTGCGCTGACGCATTAATTAAAATATCATCATAAAACTTAGAATAATCTCCAGATACATAGCTCCATGATGTTTTTCTAACTTGCTTTGTAACCTGCTTTCTTTCACCATCCTCCTCAACCCATTCAGTTTCAGTTACATAGTAATAGGTGCCTCTTTCTGCAGTATAATCTGAAAATGTATGGCTATCATATGTCCAGAAAGGTATGTATACCCCCTTCATTTTATTCATATTATAACTAGATTTAAGTGCTCTAGGAGCAAAAAATAACTTCTTTATCCAATTTGAAAATAATACTCCTGCAGCATCTTTGGATATAACAAAGGGGATTAGTGACTCTGGCACTATACCTACAACTTCCTGGGTTTTTATTATATGTGAAGAACCACAAAAGGCACAAAACTGTGCAGTACTATTTTCATCAAGCAAGGTCTGCGCTCCACAACTCTCACACTTAATTATTCTTTTTTCATTTTCCCAATTCTTATTTTTAGTATTTTCTGCAATATAAAAGTCATTTTCAATTATATTTGTTTTTTCAAAGTTAACTTCACTTTCATTTGAACAATATAAACACACTAATTTTTGTTTTTTAGGCTCAAATACCATATTTCCGCCACAAGATGAGCAAAGAAAACGTTCTGTTTGTTCCTGTTTAATAGTATTATTTTCAGCACAAGGTGTTTCACCCATATTCTCTCCCCCTAATACATCTCTTGAAAAATTATCATTAAGCTAATATATTTTCCCTCATAATATTTTTTAAGATTTAAGCATTTGAAGTTCCACATTCAGGGCAAAATTTTGCACTTGGGGACATTTTAGCTCTACAATTTGAGCAAAACTTTTCTAAATTCTGAGAACAACCACATTCAGGGCAGAATTTTGCATTACTATCAACATCTGCTCCACATTTACTGCATTTATTCTTTAACTGTTCTAATGATTTTCCACATGCATTACAAAATTTATGATTGCTGGATACTTGTGAATGGCAATGAGGACATTCAACTGTACTAATCTCAGAAGAATTTTGCGAATACGAATTTCCTTTTAGTGATTCTGCCATAATATTACCAATAGCTGCCCCAGCTCCCATAGAAGCTCCTACGCCACCCATACCACCTGGATTTTGAGCAGCATCTCTTATTGCTTCTGCAGCCTGATACTGAGTATACTGATTTAGATTTCCAAGCACCCCCATAGAGGTTCTCTTGTCCATAACTTTTTCAACTTCTTCTGGAAGAGATAGATTTTCAATTATTAGAGTTTTAAGCTCAAATCCAAATTCATAAAATTTAGGTTGTAATTTATTTTTAGCTTGCTCACTTAACTCATCATAATTCATAGCAAGATCCAGTGCAGGTATTTTAGATTCACCTAGTAAATCTGTAATACCTGATAAGATAGTACGTTTTAGTTGTCCTGAAATGCTTTCAGTATCAAACTGCTGATTAGTTCCAAAAACCTCTTTTAAGAATATTTCAGCATTAACAACTCCATAAGAATAAATACCATATCCTCTTAATCTAAGCATTCCAAACTCTTTATCACGCATCATTATAGGATTTGACGTACCCCACTTCTGATCTGTAAATTGTTTTGAATTAACAAAATACACTTCTGCTTTAAAAGGAGAATCAAAGCCATACTTCCATGATTTTAGTTTACTAGTTATAGGCATATTTTCAGTAGATAAAGTATATCTACCTGGATAAAATACGTCTGCTATAACACCCTCGTTAACAAATACCGCAAGTTGAGATTCTCTTACAGTTAATTGCGCTCCCATTTTTATCTCTTTGTTTTCTACTGGAAATCTATATACCATTGTATCTGTAGTATTATCAGTCCATTCTATTACTTCAATAAATTGATTTTTAATAAAGTTAAATAATCCCATATTTAAAACCTCCTATTAATCCTTAAGAGCACATAACAATTGTAATAAATTCATCTATTTATAATTTTCTATACTCACTTCCGAAATCCCTTTTTTACGACATTATTTCTTATAAACACTCCATAACCGGTAACATTATTATTTTACTATATATATTTATGATTTAACTTACTAAAAATGAATGAGTATACTTTATATAAATATGAGCCATTTTATAATTAAGAATATAATATATTAAATTCACAAACTTTATCTTATTTCTATTCCATATTAACCTTGTTTACACCTAATAAGAACTATAGTATATTAGATAATAAACAAAATCAATCTTGACTATTGCAATCTAATACAAAATAATTTAAAAATCCTATAAAGGGGTGATAACCATGGAAAGTTTCATTAGGCCTAAAAGTACTAACTTTGAAGAGATTCAATTTAATATATATGATTCAAAAACTTCATATTATGGTGGAAGCCAGTACTGGTTTCCAAAGAAATTTCATAAACTTAGCGGTTGTGGCCCTGTTGCTGCTGCAAATATAACTGCATATTTAGCTCAAACTTTTGAGGATAAATATCATGCGCTATATCCTTATAAGGGTATTGCAAATAAGGTGGATTTTACTTTTCATATGATTGAAATCCGAAAATACGTAAAGCCAGGAATTTTTGGACTTACCTCTGTTCGAAAGTTCTCTGATAGTGTTTTAGCTTTTGCAAAAAAAAGAGGTGTATCTTTGGTCCCTCACATTTTAGATGATAATGCCTCTACTATGCAAGACGCTATAAACTTTATTTCTAAGGCACTATCTCAAAAACTTCCCATTGCTATCCTAGTTCTTAAACACCCACTAGTGGAATTCAAAGAATATACTTGGCACTGGATGACTATTACTGATTTATTGCTTAATTCAAAAGATAATATATATTATATTTCAGTTTCCACCTATGGCGAGCATCGAGATATAAATTTGGACTTACTTTGGAATCAAAGACGTTCAAAAGATATAATTAATCTAGCATATTTTACCTAAGATGCTACATTCAAACTCTTCATTAGCATTAGATATTTAAGTACAATTGTTTTGCAGGAGTTAAAATAATGATATATATTTTAAAAAAGGAAGTTCATTAAATGAACTCCCTTTTTTTGTATTTTGAAAAATCATAAAGCATTACAATTTAAAATTGCTCATGGAATTTTGTAATTCTTCAGCCATACTAGTTAAGTTTTCAGCAGCACTCGCTACTTCTTTCATTAATTCTGTCTGCTGCTGTGAACTAGCTGATACATTCTGAGAATTTCCTGATGATTCATTAGATATTCTCGATACATTTTCAACACCCTCAAGCATATTGTGGGTACCTGCACTTATTTCTTCTACTACAGCAGCTATGTCCTGCATCTGAGATGACATAGAATTAACATCCTGCAATATGTCTGCAAAGGATTTACCTGCCTCACTAACCATTCTAGTTCCGTCATTCACAGCTATAGTACCATTATTCATAGCTTGCACCGCATTTACAATCTCACTTTGAATTTCATGTATTAATCCTGATATATTTCCTGCCGCCCTCGCTGATTGCTCTGCAAGTTTCCTAACTTCATCAGCAACAACAGCAAAACCTCTACCTTGCTGTCCTGCTCTAGCCGCTTCAATAGCTGCATTTAAAGCGAGTAAATTAGTTTGCTCTGCAATAGACGTTATTGAGGATACTATACTTCCTATTTCCGTAGATTTATCTCCTAATACTGACACTACTTGTGATGAAATAGCTACTTTTTCACTAATATTATTCATATACTGAACAGCAGAATTTACAACTCCATTACCTTTTTCAGCTTTGGTAAATGTAGCTAGTGAAACATTGGTAACTTGTTGAATATTTTGTGATATTTGTTCTATACCTTTAAATATCTCTTTTGCTACTCTTGATGCATCAAGGGCAATCACTACCTGCTTTTCACTTCCCTTGGCAACCTTTTGAATAGCGAGTGATATTTCTTCTGCTGACTCCTGAGTTTGATCTGAACTTGCTGTAAGCTCTTCTGATGTTGCTACAACCTGTTCTAAACTTTCTATGGTACTCGTAACTAGCTTTCTTAAATTATTAGTCATTTTATTTAAATTACTTCCCATTTCCCCTAATTCATTTTTACTATTAATATCTAATATCTTCGTTAAATCCCCTTCTGCAATAGCGAAAGAAAGATCATTTACCCTCTTTATATTTTTTGTTATGTATGAACTAAATAGAAGAACTACGATAATAATTAAAATTGAAGCTACTATTAGAATTGCAGTAATCTTTAACAATAAATTTTGGAGTGATGCATAAAGTTCGCTTTCAGGCATTACTAATGCAACTATCCAACCTGTTTCCGGTACTAATTCATAATAGACTTGTTTTTTACCATCTACATCTTTATACCCAGCATTACCATTTTTATCTTTTACAATTTTTTTACCTACTTCAGCTATATCTTTATTAGAATTATCACTAACCTTTAATTTCATTATATTTTCTTTACTAGTACCTGCTAAATATGTTCCGTCACCACTTAAAAGGACAGCTTTCCCACCATTACCAACTTTAATTCCAGCTATTTTCTTTTGAATGGCTACTAAACTCATATCAGCTGTAGTAACTCCAATAAAATTATGATTAGCATCATAAAAAGGAGCTGTAGCTGTTACCATATCAAACTTAGTTACGGCATCAACATATGCCGAAGACCAAACAACAACCTTTTCAGTATTTTTTCCCAAAGTATACCATTCCTGTTTAGTGTATTCATATTGTGTAGTTATGTACTCATCTGAATATTTTGGTTTCCCATTTTCTTTAAATGCATATGGCGAAAAATACTTTAAAGTTGCATCGTATTTATAAGGTTCAAACCATATTCCGAGTCCAAAAGTATCTTCATTAGTACTTATACTCTTTTGTGTAAGAGAAACAAAATTATCTTTTTTCATACTTTTACCTAAAGATTCCACACTTCTTGATATTGAAGCCGGAATTTGACCATGTTTTTGTAAGTCTGTTTGTATGGAATTTATCGTTTCTTTTAATTGATGATTCATTTTTTGCTCAATCTCATTACTTATTGTTTTTTTCGAATTATTATAAGCAAAGATTCCTATAGCCATAACAGTTATTAAAAATACAGGTAAAATTGATGTTAATATAATTGTATTTATTTTCTTTGCTCTATTAAATAATTTAAAGCTTGAATCTTTAGCTTGTTTCATAATTTCCTCCTAATTTTTATTTTTAGTTTATACATTTATCGGTTTTATTTTAAAATCCTTTATATATTTTTTACATTAGCATCATTCTTAAGAGAAGATTCATTAAGTAAACTCCTTTTTAACCTGTGATTGTAAAATTTTTGGTTAAAACGAAAAAAATTGATAAGGCTAACTTTACAGTTAATTTTATCAATTGATATTATAGCTATTTTTCTACAAACCCAAATTTCATCCAAGGCTCTAAATATTCTAATAAAAATATTTCTTCTTTTGCAATTTTTCCAACCACATTAGTTTTACCGCTATTTTTCATGTCTTTTAATGCAATTTGAAGTTCTCCTGCATACCTTGTATATAAGGAGGATTCAATTAAAACATCTCCTCTTTTAATATCAGGAGTGTTAAAAGGGGGAAATTCGCAATCTTTGTACTTGACTCTACTTTGCGTGGATCTAGCAACATACTCTGATACATCACCACGATTGAAATGAAACTCTTCCAAAACAATTTTTCTTTCCAATCTTGGAATATGATCCTGCAATTCTACTGTAAATTGCAACATATCCTTGTTTATCCTACTTAATTTTTGTAATTCCTCTTCACTTGCAAATGCATTGCCTATTATTATATCATCAATTACTCCAGTACATAGTAAATGCTTAGCCTGTATTTCTATTGGTAAATTTCTATGCATTTCCAAAGTACAAAGGCCTTCGGATACAGGCCAAGGCCCAAACTTAGCCACTTTAGAATTTATAAAAGCAGCAGTCCTAATGCCTAATTCTTTAAACTGTTTGCTACACTTTATAAAGTGTTCATAACTTAATCCAGTATAAACATGAGGATAAAAATTATGACAGCCTAAAATGTTATCCACATTAGGCTTATAAGATAAAATATTATCCACATATTTGCTTCCATTACTCATATTTAATTCAATTTTTAATCCATAGGGATTAAACGTCATGATAGATTCTTCTATTCCACTAAAACCTAAATCCAATCTTATACCATATACACCTAGTTCTTTAAAAAATGATAAATCTTTAAAAGTTGTTCCAAATTTTTTAAACACAGCTGGTTCCACATCTGCAATTACTTCCATACCACATTCATTTGCAAAAGCCACCATTTCTTTAAAATCAATTATGCTCTTTTCTAAATTTCTATCCTCTAAAGAAATTAAGCAAGTAAACATCCTTTTAAATCCATATTTACTTGAAAGTTTAATATATGCTAAGTTCTTTTCTTTGCTCCCATTATGAGGGTACACTGAGATCCCAAGTTTATTCATTTTTATTGCCTCCACAATTATATTTTCAGAAAATCCAGTTAGTCCTTATAATTTGCTATAAATTCTTTAAGTGAATTTACTGCTTCTGCTTCATCTTCACCCTCTGCTAATACGGTTAACTCATCACCTTTTATTGCAGCCATTGATAAAATTGATATTATACTTTTTCCATTATAATTTTTTTCCTCTTTTATAATATTTATCTGACTTTTATATTTTGATGCTTCTTTTATAAGTAAAGCAGCAGGTCTCGCGTGAAGTCCTACTTCATTTCCCAAAATTACTTTTTCACTTCTCAATGTATTTCCTCCTTTCCATAAATTATCTAACATCAATACTTTTTTATAATTATAAGAGTAATTACTTTTATTTAAATTAAATCATCATCTATAAAATATTGGTAAATATTTTTTATGTGCCTCAAGCATTTCATCAAGTATTTTCTTAGCCAAAGTATCAGATGGAACTAATGGATTAATAGTCATTGCGAGTAATGCTTTATGATAATCACCTGTTATTGCAGCTTCTACTGATATAATTTCAAAAGCTTTAATTTGCATTATAAGCCCTTTTGTTGCTATAGGAAGTTCACCTAGGGTGCATGGGACAGGTCCCTCTTTTGTAATAACACAGCTTATCTCAATTGCTGAATCTCTCGGAATACCTGAGATTGCACCATTATTTCTAGTATTAACTACTTGGATATCTTTCCTATCATTATAAATTGATTCAATTAATCTACAAGCCGCATCACTATAATAAGCGCCTCCACGCTTTTCAAGTTGTGGCGGTTTTATATCTAAATTTTGATCTTTATAAAGTTCAAATAATTCTTTCTCAATTTGTTTTACAACCTCACCTCTTGTTCCTACGGTCTCTGCTTCGCTTAATTCATTGTTTAGCATTTCATCTGCCTTATAATAGTACCTATGATATGGACAAGGGAGTACACCTAATGCCTTTATAAAATCTTTTTCCCAGTCTAAATCTATTATATTTTTCATAGACATAGATACATTACCATTAAGAATAGTCTCTATAACCTTTTCAGTAACGCGCGCCCCATCTAAATATACATTAAGTCCATAAACCATATGGTTTAATCCTGCAAAATCTACACGTATACGGTTTGGTTCTACCTCTAAAGCTTTTGCAATATTCATTTCCATATGTATCGGTACATTACATAGCCCCACTACTTTTTTGATTTTTCCATATTTTAAAACTGCTTCTGTAACCATCCCTGCTGGGTTAGTAAAATTTATAAGCCATGCATTAGGACATAGTTTTTCCATTTCCGCGGCTATGTCTAATATAACTGGAATAGTTCTAAGAGCCTTAAATAGACCCCCTGATCCGTTAGTTTCTTGTCCTATAACTTTATATTTCAATGGAATCTTTTCATCTAGAATTCTGGCTTCTAGTCCCCCTACTCGTATTTGAGTAGTTACGAAATCAGCATCCTTTAATGCAGTTGTCCTGTCTAAAGTTCCATAAACACTAATTGGTAAACCTGATTTTTTAATCATCCTATTGGCTAATTCACATATTATGTTTAATTTTTCTCTGCCTTCTTCAATATCTACAAGCCAAATTTCTGTTACTGGTAATGTATCATATCTTTTTATAAATCCCTCTATTAATTCTGGTGTATAACTTGAACCCCCACCTATTGTAACAATTTTAAGCCCCATCATATATGCACTCTCCTTTATATATCGCACATAGCCATGCATAACTCCATTTTACTTAGTCTGCCATCTTTTCATATAAAGCAATAAATTCTGTTGCCAAATCCTTTACTGTTATCGCATTCATCAAATGATCTTGGGCATGTATCATTAATAAAGATATCTCCACTCCTTGTCCTGATATTTCTTTTTGTATTAATTGTGTTTGAATTTTGTGAGCATTATTTAATTCTACTGATGCTTCCTTAAGGGTTTCTTTTGCTTTTAAAATATTACCATTTTTAGCTTCTACTATTGCTTGCATGCTTATACTTCTAGCGTTTCCACCTAAAACTATAAGTTGCATTATTACTTCTTGATTATCCACATTGTCCATAATTAACATCCCCTTTTTATTAATTGAGAATTAAGAGCTGAGAGTTAATTATATTTTCAATTCTTCACTCTCAATTCTCAATTCTCAATTTTAAAAAATATTACAAAGAATTTCTGCTATCCATCCCACTCTCTTTAGGTGTGGTATGGATATCACTACTAAAATATACCATTAGACATGGTTATTTTAGTAGGATATAATATACCTAGGTTTTGAAACGAGCCATATACTATCGTTAATGTATCAATTGTGATGCTTGATAGTGAAATTCTTGAAGAAAATAATTAGTTTTTATATGTTGTAATTTATAGTTTTTATTATAAATGAGAGTATAAAAGAAGTTATTTACTATTTAAGAACCCCATTCATTTATGTGTGGGAGTTTCAGATATTCACATTAGCTTTAGCTTTCGCTGAAGTAGTTGTAGCTTGACTTTCTTCTTGTACGCACTTTTTGTCCCATGCAAGGAAAAAAGGATAATATATAACCATTGCTATTCCGAAGTTAACTATTTGAAGAACAGCTCCCGATATTTTTCCACCTGTTGCTAGAAATCCTCCAATAATCGGTGGTGTGGCCCAATGTACGACTATTCCTACTGGTTTTGCTACAAATCCCCACTTCATAGAGAAATAAGTAACTACAACCAACACTAATGGTGTTAATATGAATGGAATAATAAGTAATGCATTCATTACAATTGGCATACCAAATATAACTGGCTCATTAATATTAAATAATGAACTTCCAATAACTGATTTACCAAAAGTTTTGCCTTGCTTACTTTTAGCCCTTACTACCATTAAAATAACTAGTGCTAAAGTAGCCCCTGATCCTCCTACATAAACCCATGAATCAAAAAACTGCTTACTAATAATTTGAGTAACTGGACTACCTGCTTTGTATAAATTTAAATTTGTTTCCATATAACTTAACCATACTGGCTCCATTAACCCACCAACTATAATTGCGCCATGAAGTCCGCATATCCATAATAAATGAATTAAAAATACAATAAGTAATGTTGCTGGTAAACTTGTGCCTAAATTACTAAGTGGTATTTGTATTAATTTGGTAATAAGTGCGTGTAAATTTCCATAAGGTGTTAATCCACATAAGCAATGAATAATGAACATAGTAAAAATACATGCTATACCTGGAATCATTGCTGCAAATGATTTTGCAATTGCTGGCGGTACACTTTCCGGCATTTTTATAGTTATATTTTTTTGTATAACACGTCTATATACCTCTGTTGATATAAATGCAACTATAATTGCAACAAAAACTCCTCCAGGACCCATATTACCAAATGAAACTCCCCATGCACCTTTTACGCCTCCACAGTCCTGTGGCGTTACTGTGAAAAAGCATGCTAAGGCTATAACTGCTGCTGGTAGTTGGTCAACATGATAACTTTGAGCTAAATAATAAGAAATACCCATACACACTATTAGAGAAAATATCCAAAAAGTAGCATGAGCCGGTGCTGCTAAATACATTCCCTGAAAATTTGGTCCAAATGTACTTGCCAACCACTTTGGCCATGCACCATTAGGTAAAGGTATGTTACATAAAATTAAGAATATAGAACCTGCAATTAAAAGTGGCATGCCTAAAACCATACCGTCCCTCATTGCCTGCATATGTCTTTGGGCCGCAACTTTAGATGCAACTGGCATGAGTCTTTTTTCAAGAAATGCTAATATCTTATTCACATTAATGCCCCCTTGTAATTAATAATAATTATTATTAATTATTACTCCCCTTAACAATGATAAATCACCGTAATTTTCACTTTTCCTATAGAACTAACTTTCCTTCTGAAGTTCAATTAACTTCATTGCATACTCAAGTACAGCTTTTCCATTAATTCTTCCATAATCAATCATGCTAATTACTTCAACAGGTATGTGTTGCTCTTTTCCCATTTTTTTCAAATCATTAAGTTTAAACCTAATTTGAGGTCCTAATAATAAAACATCTGCATTTTGTATATTATCTACTACTTGAGCTTCCCCTATAGCCCATATTTTTGACTCTATACCCATTTGTACTGCAGCTTCTTGCATTTTTTTGACTAGCAAACTTGTAGACATTCCACCTGCACAACATAATAAAATATTCATTTCCAACCCCCCATCACATTTTAAATTTGTATACATATAGTAATAGCAACATCTGTGCCAAAACACCATGTTGCTAAATTAATAGATAGTCCTACAAACCATTTACAGCTATGGAACCATTATTGTTGCTACTTATTTTAATCCAAAATATTTATAAAAGTGAAACTTACAGCTAACCATAATATAGTCTACAGTTTACACTGTTTTACCTTTTTTCAATATATTTTATAGTGTTTCAATAATTCACTTAGTGTTTTAATGGTTTCGTTTACAATGCATTTTTTTTAAACACTATTTAAATAGTGTTTTATTCTTCAAGCTTTTCAAATTGCATTTTCCTTTTTTCTATTATATTCATAATATAGCATACTTCATCATCCATTATATTTATCTTGTATTTCTCTTCTATAGAGAACAATGAATTTTTCACTATATAATATAAGCCTTTGTTGTTATGGATGTATTTATTTTTATCCCCGTATTCTATAAATTTTTCTCCTGATTTTAATCTATCTATCATGCAACTAATATGAAGGGTAATACCAATTAAATCTTCAACAGCTATTTTTTCTTTTATACTTTTCTGAATTTTAGAAATAAATTGTTCTACATCTTCAAAAACTTTTTCCCCCTCAACATTTTTCAAATGATTTTTCAAGGTTTTTCCCATACCGTAATAGGTACTTTGAATATCAACTATTTTTTGTATGTCACTAATAGCATTTAACCCTATAACTTGTTCTAAGCTAAATTGAGGTATTTCAGTATTTATATTAAAATGAGACACTATTGCTATAATTTCCTTTTCCTTACCGAGTGTAATTATTCTACTCTCAATTTTTTCTTTATGAATTAAATTGAGTGGAATAATTTCACATAATTTATCATCAATTTTTAAGTTATCCAAAAGTAAATTTTTAATTGCTATTGCACTTCCCTCTCCAGTCATGCATATTGTCACTATTGCCATTGTTTTACACTTTGTTTTTTCTATGGTTTCGTTTTCAACAAATGGCATTATGTCATAACAATCCCTATATATATCATCTAATTTATATCCAAGAGATGATTTTCTTGTTGCTTCAATAACATGCAGCGTACTAACCAAAGAAATTACTTTAACTGGAATTTCAAATTCTTTTTCTATAATTTGACCAAAAGTAGTTAATGATCCCATATCAGTTAAAAAAATATATCCAGCTTTTCTAGTATCTTTTCTTACATATTCTCTTACTTTATTTAAGATTTCATTAGCACTAACATCAAGAGGTGCATCAAAAGCTACAGCATACTCTATTCCTAAGAGAGTATTAGCAGTTTGCACCATGGATGTAGCAGTACTATTTCCATGTGCTATAACAAGTACACCTGGGTTATTAACTGTATTTTGAATATTTTTATGGTCTAACACAAAAAACATGGCTATAAATCCAGCCTCATCCACTGGTAATTTTATATCTAGATTGCTTTCTATTATCTCTAAGCATTCTAATGCTACATTAAATTCATTTTTATATTCATTTTTAATTTTTTTAATTTGAGGATTAATTATTATTTTATTATTTTTAACTCTATCAACAAGGGTTTTTATATGGAATGATAGGCCAAAATATACCTTTTGGCTAAAACTTTTATTTAACTTTAATTCACTATACTTTAAAATCTCTTCCACCACATGTACAATAAATGGATCTACTACATTTTTAATATTAGATACATTTATATTATTGTTTACTCTACTTATATATTGTGCAAAATATCTGTCAATATCTTCTTCCATTGTTTTTTCTAAACAAATATCACTAATTCCTTTAGCTCTTAATTCATTAGCCTTTTCATCAATAATCTCATATATGCTTTGTTGTTTTTTCTCAAAATCGAAAATTTCCTCATTAGATTCATTATTAAACACGTAATACTTGTTATCTATACCAATAATACTATTCCAAATTTGTCTATGCTCCTTTTCCTTATATAAACCTTCTCTAACATAAACAGGCAAATCAGAGCTATTTATTTTTACGACCTGTTTTTTATTGCTTAAAAAATCAGCATATGCCTTAGCACAAGAAAGCTGAATATCTGTTTTAAGTTGTCCAACATTATTTTTACAATCATAACTAAAAAGTGCTCTTAAGGAATTAATGGACACTGAAATATCTCTGCTTAGCCTATGAGATTCTTCTGTAAAAAAAGTTCTTATTAACTTAAATCTTTCTTGAAATCCGCGTTCTTTTAAGCTAGGTATTTTTATAATCATAGGAATTCTTCTTGTAAAAGTTGTAAGCAAACTAGAATCTGGATTTTCAGTAGTAGCTGAAATGAACATCACTTCTGACGTTCTTTCCTTTTCGCTTTCTCCAAGCCTTCTAAATATACCCTTATCCATAACTGTAAAGAGCATTTCCTGACCTTCAGATGGTAATCTGTGAACTTCGTCTAAAAATAATATCCCCCCCTGTGATTTTTCTATTAAACCCTGCCTATCGCTATCAGCCCCAGTATATGCGCCTTTTTTCACACCAAATAACTGACTTAAAAGAAGTTGTGGATTATTTGAATAATCTGCACAGTTGAAAATTATAAATGGAGAATCCTTCTTGATTTTACCTGCTTCTAATGCATATCTGTACATTAGCTCTGCAAACATTGACTTTCCAACACCTGTTTCGCCTAAAATCAGCGTATGCATTCCTTTAGGCGGATATAATATAGCTGCCTTAGCGTATTCAACTGCTACTGATAGACTATTATTTTCTCTTAAATATCTGTCAAATACACATTCATTCTTGCACTGAACCTTTTCATAATTAACAGTAAATAATACAGGTCTACTATTACTTTTTTTTACTTTACCTTCAACACATAATTTATTTAAATCACTACTTACATTCGCTCTAGTAAGCCCTAATGCTTCTGCTAAATCGTTTGCATTAATTCCATCTTGATAACATATGGCTTTTAAATTTTCATAAATAATATCAATTCTCTTCATATTTACACCCCTATATTATTATTTTTTTTGGGGAATAATAAATTACTTTTTGTTTTTCTCTTCTGAATTCCTATACCTTTGAATTAATTCCTGTTTAACAAGCCAAAGTTCCAAAGATAAATCTACATAGTATTTATGAGGATTAGAAAATCTCCTAACTTCCTCCCATATGCTGTCTACTTGATTTTTACAGTAAATTCTTATTTCTTCTATGGTTGGTAATTCATATACACATTCTCCCTTAAAGAAAACTGGAACTTGAAGCTTTTTAGCATAAAAATTGGTGACTTTTTTCTTCTTCCAAGTATAAACTGGGTCAAAGATATTATAAGGTACTGATTCATTTATATCCTCCTCCGCCAATGTTATAACATCAGCAATTGCCTTATGTGTATCCTTGTCATATAATCTCCAAATCATTTTGTATCCTGGATTGATAATTTTTTCTTCATTTTCACTTAATTTAATTCTTGGTGAGATCTCTCCATCTTCTTCAACAGCTACTAATTTATAAACTCCACCAAATACCGGTTCTGATTTAGCAGTAACCATTCTTTCACCAACACCAAATATATCTATTTTAGCACCTTGATTTAATAAATCAGTAATGATATATTCATCTAAACTGTTTGAAGCTACTATCTTACAATCTGTAAGACCTGCATCGTCAAGCATAATCCTCACTTGCTTTGAAAGGTATGAAAGGTCCCCACTGTCTAGCCTAATTGCTTTTAATCTCATTCCAATAGGTTCTAGCACATCCCTCGAAACTTTAATAGCATTAGGAATACCACTATTTAAAACGTTATAAGTATCAACAAGCAGTGTGCAGGAATCAGGGTAAGTTTTTGCATAGGTTTCAAATGCCTTATATTCATCTCCAAATAATTGTATCCAGGAATGAGCCATTGTACCAGTTGCAGGAACTCCAAACATTGTTTCTGCCATTACAGTTGCAGTACCCGCAACGCCACCTATATAAGAAGCTCTTGCGCCCATTATAGCTCCATCAGCTCCATGTGCCCTTCTTGCTCCTAGTTCTAAAACTGGTCTCCCTTTTGCAGCCCTAACAATTCTATTAGCCTTAGTAACTATTAAGCTTTGATGATTAACTGTTAATAAAATCATTGTTTCAATAAGTTGTGCATCAATTACCTTAGATTTAACAGTTACAAGTGCTTCATTAGGAAATACCGGTGTTCCTTCAGGTATTGCATAAATATCTCCAGTAAATTTAAAGGTTAATAAGTATTGTAAAAATTCCTCCGCTAGAATTCCTTTACTTCTTAAGTAGTCAATATCTTCTCCAGTGAATTTAAGCTTTTTGATAAAATCAATAAGTTGCTCCAATCCTGCAACTATTGAGTAACCTGCTCCATCTGGATTCTTTCTGTAAAACATATCAAAATACACAATAGTATCTGAAAGCCCATTTACAAAATACCCATTTGACATTGTTAGTTCATAAAAATCCATTAACATTGAAAGGTTTCTTTCATCTTTAAGATTGAATTTGTTTAATATTTTACTCATTTATATCGCTCCCTCTTAATTATTAAATTATACTATCTACTACTTCTATACCATTTGATTGCATTTCCCATAGTGAAATAACTTTCATTAAATCTCCATCATGGATTCCAAAATCAAAGGTTTCAACGGAGTCCACAGGAACAATTATCCTTCTACGCAGGTTTTTTTGGTTGAAATATGTCTTTAATGTTGTAGCAAACTGGCTTACACAAATATCTACTTCACAACCTACAATAATATAGTTTTCAATGCTCTCCTCATTTGCATCAAGCCATACTTCAAATTCTGGTGCATGAAAACCATTAGTACTATTTTTAGATATCATTGTAGTGTTGCTATTACAAGTAACATCCTGACATCTTAACTCTGGAATAAGCTCTGACTCTATATTATCTTTTAAACAATGTTTAGCATAATTTTTAAACTCCACTGAATTTTCATCATGCTCATCTAAAAAAAATATTTTTTTATACCCATCTGTCCTTTTATTAATAGTTACTAAATTATTTATTATTTCTGTAACTCTTTGTGATGATAGTGCACCTTGGTGTACAAATCCATTTACCATATCTACTACAATTAGTGCTGTTTTTTCTTTTGAAAGGTCTGATAAATTAAGGCTCTTACCCCTTATTTCCTTTTCCATATCAAATATTTTATTTATCATTAAAGCCATCATATAAATCCCTCTTTCTAAATTTAATATTTTATTTCCATTATTCATCAAAAAAACTATGTTCCCAACTTTCATTAAACATATAACAGATTGCAGGTCTTCCTGATGTTAATTTTTCTTTTTCAGTCTTTATTACCATTTTTTTGATTTTCCTTCTAAAATTAGCTCTTGAAAAAGGCTTTTCTAAATGTAGTATTGCTTCATAAACTTTTTGAATTTCCCTTAGCGTAAAATATTTAGGTAAAAGGGTAAATGCTATAGGTGTATATTCTATTTTATTTTTTAATCTTTCAATGCCACAATACACCAAATCAATATGATCAAAGGCAAGTTCCTCTTTACTCCATCCTAAAAGCTCATAAGAAGGTACTTTAATTGAAATAACACCATTTTTAATAAATCTCTCAGTGACAAGATACCCTATCCTAACCTCGCCATCATCAGAAACAAAAGTTAAATTGTATGTATCCACTCTCTCTATTCCTGAATTATTAGAAGAAATAAAATCCTTTCTTACCGTAAACCATTGTGCAAAACTTGCGTCATCTCCCGCTACTTCCTTAATATTGGTTTTATCAGCTAAGGCTAAATAAGCTATTGAAATAACCCTCATCCTTGGATCTCGCTGTACTAAATCACCGAAAGTTTTTAACTGTTCAAAATATACGCTCTCAACATTAGTTTCTTCTTTCAATTCTCTAAAGCAAGCAGTAGTTAAGGCCTCATCAATATGTACAAACCCTCCTGGAATAGCATAGCATCCCATGTATGGATGGTCTGCCCTTTTTATTAAAAGCAATTTTAGTGCTTTATCTGGGTCTTTCCCCTCTATGGGTACATCATCCACCGTGAAAAGTAACATGTCCACTGTATTCGCTGGCCTATCATAATCTCCGGGTATGTAACTATCTAAAAACTCCTTCTCAGTTAATCCGTCTTTATTTTTCATATCTATATTTCTCATAATCAGTTTTCCTTTCTTATTTGTTATTTTTATGACTATGTAGAATCAGCAACCTTTGTATTGTTTTGATACTATAACCTTAGCACCATTTTAGTACAAAGTCAATACATTTGAAATAACTACTAAAGATTTAATCTTCTCATGATTTAGTTGTAATTCAGGCCTACTAAATAGCTATATAACCGCCCTATAGGCATCTTGTATATATTTTCGACTTTTTGATACAATAATATGTTAATATTCAATTGTTTGTGCAACCTTGAAAATAGTTCTAAAGAAAATATATAGTTACATATTCTAGTTTTCATAGATTTCTAATAATCACCATGATTTCAAAATATATTATGAAAAAGAAGGGAAGCGTCAAAATGAATTTTTTTGTAAATTTAAGTGTAAGAAAAAAAATTATATTTGTATTTTCAGTGATTTGTATTTTTATGGTTTTAATAGGAGTAGAGGGTATATTAAGTTCTTCAAAAATAAGTAAAAATGGAAATAAAATGTACAGTAATAACTTAATATCTATTAGGGATTTAGAAGAAATGCGTGGTGGTATAAATGAAACTAATTCTAATATGCTAAAAATCATTTTTGAAAAAGATAGAAGTAATCTAGATAATCTTATAAAAACTATTGATGATTTAGGTAAAAAAGATGAAAAATATATGAGTGAATACGATAGTATAAATACAATATCAAAAAAAGAGGATAAAATTTATGATGATTTTAAAAATCACTTATTAAAATATAGGGAATCAAAAAGTAAGGTAATAGAACTTGTAAAATCTAATAATTATGATGAAGCAACTAAAATCTATAATTCAGATGTAGCTACACTTACAATTGCTATGCTTTCAAAACTACAAGAATGCATCGACATAAATGGGAAATCAGCTGAAAAGGAAAATTTAGATAACATAACTCAGTTTAACAGTGTTAAAAATTCTATTATAATTTATACAACTATAGCATTTTTAATTATAATTTTTATGGCATACATATTAAGTAAGAAAATAGTGGATCCATTAAACAAAATAAAAGATTTAGCTAGTAGGTTATCTTGCTACGATTTTTCAACTGCAATCACGATTACAATGAAAGACGAATTTGGACAAACAGCTATAGCTTTAAATGCTGCACAGGAAAACATGAGTAGCTTAGTAAAAATAATTATGGAAAATTCACAGGATTTAAGTGCTTCCTCAGAAGAGTTATCCGCAACTGTTGAAGAATTATCTTGCAAAACTGAAATTATTGATGAAGCAATAAATACTATTACTTCTGGTGCTCAACTTTCCAGTGTAGCCACAGAGGAAATAAGTGCCTCTGTTGAAGAAGTAGATTCAAGTATTAATGAACTAACTTCAAAAGCTATGGAAGGAAGTCATAATGCAAAACAGTCTAAAGAAAGAGCTATAAAAGTTCAAAGTAATAGTCAGAAAGCTTTAGAGGAGACTCGAAAAATATATGCTGAAAAACAAAATAAGATGTTAAAAGCAATTGAAGATGGAAAAGTAGTAGATAGTATAAAATTTATGGCAGATACCATCGGAAGTATAGCAGAGCAAACAAATTTACTTGCATTAAATGCTGCAATAGAGGCAGCAAGAGCAGGAGAAAACGGAAAAGGCTTTGCAGTGGTAGCAGACGAAGTAAGAAAGCTTGCAGAACAATCTTCACAAGCAGTAACAAGCATTCAAGAAACTATTGTGAAAGTTCATCAAGCATTTAAAAGCAGTATAGATACAGGTAGTGATATATTAAAGTTTATCAATACAGATGTACAAGCACAATTTGATGCTTATGTAGAAATAGGTAATCAGTATTATAATGATGCAGATCTTGTAAGTAAAATATCCGAGGAAATTACTTCTATGTCTGGGAGTATTACTGTTACAGTTGGGCAAGTAAGTGAATCTATTCAAAACATGGCCCAGACATCACAAAAATCAAGCGAACAATCAGAAACAATAAAAGAGAGCATAGATGAAACTACAGCTGCTATACAACAAGTTGCATCAACAGCACAAGGACAAGCAGAACTTTCTCAAAAGCTTACTGAGGTAATTCAAAAGTTTAAAATATAATTTGTTATTTTGTGTTTTTTATCCATTGCATTTATGGATATTAGCAATAATGAAATTTGCATTGAAGTGTGCTAAAGTGTAGACAAATCTAGCTACATTTCCATCCTGGACTTATAAGTCCAGGATTTCATTTTGATTTCCGGTTCAAAGTTAGGTGTGCTTGCCTAACACTTTTTCCACAAACACCTCTATAAGTTCTGCATCAAATTGAGTACCTGCATATTTTTGTAATTCAGCAACTGCAATTTCTTCTGATAATGCACTGCGATAACTCCTTTCACTAGTCATTGCATCATAAGCATCTGCTATAGCTATTATTCTTGATTGAAGTGGTATTTTTTCGCCCTCTAGACCTTTAGGATACCCACTACCATCCAACTTTTCATGATGTGCTAAGATATATTCTGCCATTTCAGACATGTCATTTACTGTGCTAAGTATTCTATATCCGATTTCAGGATGACGCTCAATTTCATCCCTTTCACCCTCATCAAGCTTACCAGGTTTATTAAGTATATTTTCATCTATAGCTATTTTTCCTATATCATGAAGTAAGCCAACGGTTTTAAGTTCATTAATTCCCACTTCATTTAGGCCAATAGCTCTACCCATACTTTCACATAGTGAGGATACTCTATGGGAGTGTTGCTCTTCCCCTTTGTTTTTTTCATGAAGAGTTTTAATAATAGTATTTATTGTTTTCCCCCTCATACTAGGCCCTTCAAATATCTTTCTCTTATACATATGGTCTTCAGCTTTTTTGAAAACTTCTTGAGTTTTTTCGCTCATACTATTCTTTGTTGCATATCCAAAAGAAACGGATATATCAACAGACCCTACTTTTTCCTCTTGGGCGATTGTCTGTATCTTCTTAATGATTTGCTCAGTTTCATAAATATCTGTTTTGCATAGTAGAATGACAAACTCATCTCCTCCAAGTCTAGCAACAATGTCAAAAGCTCTGCACCCCCTTAAAATAACTTCAGCAACCACCTTAAGCAAACCATCTCCAACAGCATGTCCAAATGAATCATTGACAAGCTTTAAGCCATTGACATCCGCCATAACAATAGTTAAAGGTAAGTTTTCTTCCAAATCTAGTCGTTCTACCTCTTTTTCAAAAAACCTTCTGTTATATAATCCTGTTAGTTGATCTTGGTACCCTAAAGATTCTAACTTTTGTTCCATTTGTTTTCGCTTAGTGATATCTCTAATAATGCCTACCACAGTATTATTCCTACTTCCCACCAATCTAGCTTCAAAATCTCTCCTACAACCTTCTATATTTAAACAATATTCAATTGTCTTAACTTTTTCTATTATATAATCCTGATTAATTAAAAAATTAATTTGCATACATATCTCACTAGGCAATATGTCATAAACATTTTTATTTATATAATTTTCCTTATTAAAATATTTGATTTTCTCTTCCATTGAATTATAATCAATGATTTTGCCATCCCTATTAACCAAAATAAACATATCTGGAACAGCTTCTAAGAGTGCTCTGCTTCTTGACTCACTATTTTTTAGTTCTTCAATAGAATCATATAATTCTTTGGTCTTCTGTTTAACCTTGCGATGTAGTAATCTATTCCAAACAATAAGTAACAATGCAAATAAAATAATACCTATTATCCCTAATGCACCGAACTTAAAAATCTTACTCTTATAAAAATTTGATTCTGTTTTCCCAAACCATTTTTCATCAATTGACTTATATTCAGCTTTTGATATGGTAGAAAACCCTTCATTTATAACATTTAGAATATTTGTGTCACCTTTTTTTACTGCTCTATAAAATTCACTTGTGTACAATGAACTTGAATAATTAAAATTATCTTGGATTTGCATCTTATATAAATAGTAAAGTCCTGGAGATTTACCCAAAACAAATATCACAAGTTTTTGCTTTTTAGCAGCTTTAACAATATCCTCTGCACTATTATATTCTATTATGTTTGTAATTCCGTTTTTCTTAAGAATATCGATACTATTATCACCTTTTTTTGCCCCTACAGTAAAGCCTTTTAAAGACTCTACATTAGTAATTCCTGAAATGTTCTTTTGAGAAAAAATTGGAACATCAATAGTTGCATAAGGCTCCGTATAATCAAATGCCTTTTCTCTTTTCACATTATAAGAAATTGTATCAATAACATCAAATTCACTATTGTTCATGGCTGAGTATGCTTTACTCCATTCCATGCCAGTGATTACAGGTTTTATTCCCGTTTTGGCCTGGAAAAGTTTCCATTGATCAATAGTTATACCTTGCAAATTTCCGTCACTATCTCGAAAAGAGTAAGGTGGATAATTATCATCCATTACAACACTTATGCTCTTAATGTTCTCAGAATTAGCATATATTTCAGAGGTACTTAAAATAAAAAATGATGCAAACAATATAGCGATAAAGTAATATTTCCTTCTGCTTTTAATCATGTTCACCTCACTAGCTCTATATTTTATTTTTTTTATTATAATAATAAATATAGTAATAACAACCTCCTTATTGTTATATTTTACTACCTATTACGCATATTTTCAATTAATTATTACAAGATTATTGTGAATAAATTGAATTTATACATCATTCTTTTTATTCTGATTTTTACTTGTTTTTAACTAACCCTCACACCACTACAATTAAGCTTTCTTGGTTTACAGAACCTTTCCACTCTTGCTATTCACGGCTGTTTAGCTAAAAAAATATGCATATCTAAAGGAAGTTCACAATATAAATTTATTATGAATTGTTTATTTTTCTATCTTATAAGCTTTAAAACATACGTTTATTTTAGTATACTATCTATTATACACCTTAGTGAGGAGAGGATAATTTATGTATTGTTCTAAATGTGGCTATAAATTAGAAGATGGCACGAATTTTTGCAGAAAATGTGGTAGTAAAAATATATATAATAATTCAATACCTGCTGAAAAAAAACCAAGCTTAGATTTTAATACTTCTTCAAAAGAAATTAATACTAAACAAACTAATTCAAAAATAATTAGTACTAAATCCACTAAACCAAAAGTTTTTATAATACTTGGTGTTTTAATACTCCTTTTATCTGTAGGCTTTGGTAGCTATTACATTTCAGTTTCAAAATTTTTCTCTGATAGTTCTAAAAAATCGGAGAAGACAACCACAAAAAATAAGATTACACCTACTGATACTAGCACTAAAAAAGATGCTAATATAAAACCAACTGTTTCTGCAACTGCAGATAAAACAGATATAAGTAACCTCAATTCCCCGGATTATTATATTTTCCCTAAAAGTGCAAGTGAAAATCTAATAGAATCTGATGTTTCTAAATTAATCAAAGAAAACTTAACCTTGGCTAGAAATGAAATCTATGCTAGACATGGGTTTGTATTTAAGGCTGAACAATTTAAGAGTTATTTCGAAAAAAAATCTTGGTATAAACCAAATCCTAACTTTCAAGGCTCTGATGGAGAATTAACCGATATAGAAATGCATAACATACAATTAATTTCAAAATATGAAAAATAACTACCCTAGGGGCTGATATGATATCAGTCCCTTAAATTTATTTATATGCTAAATGCCTTTTATCTTTTCAAAATCTTGCTTTTATAATATAAAAACTTATCAAAGGAAAGTATCTTAAACATAAATAATACTGAAATATATCCCATATATATAATTGTTTTGTAAATTATATTGATAAATATATTACCAAACCCTATCATACTTACAAAATAAACACCCAAACATATTGCCATATTCGTAATAATAACATTCCAATGCCATTTTATATAATAGCATTTTTGTGCAACAATATAGGTGGCAATAGACGAAAATAAATATGCTACTAGCGTTGTATATGCCGCTGCATACATCCCATACTTAGGAACTAATATAAAGTTAAGTACTATATTAATAACTGCTGATATAGCTGTTACCGTTGCTAAAAACTTAGTCTTTTTAGCATAAAATATACTATTCACACTCATAAAATAGTATCCATGAACAACTGAAACTAATGCAATTATAGGTATTATCTTATATGCTACGATGTAAGCATTACTGTGAGCCAACAATGTAATTATTTCTTTGGCAAACATAGCAATGCCTAGACCTAATGATAGTATTAACACTGAATAATATTTTAATATATCTTCGAATATTGTTTTAGCATTTTCATCCTCATCTATAGTTTTAAAGAAAAATGGCACATATGCCTTATTTATTGCTCCAATTAAGAAATCTAGTAATGAACCTATTTGATATGCTAGTCCATAAATAGCTACCTCTGCAAGCTCTCTGTATCTTTGAATAAACCACCTATCCGAAGCATTAATAACCCATCCACCAATAGCATGTGGAATAAGAGGAATACCATACTTTAAGCTTTCTTTTAAAATAGGCAAGGAAAATTTAAATTTTAAATCTTTAAATGTTAATACCAAATATATTGTTGCAAATACAAAATTACAAAGTATATATCCCTTTATATTTCCTTCTGCTCCTTGTTTTAAGAAAACTATAAAATAGATACAAAAACTTACATTTAAAAGTGTGGTTAATATGTTGAATATACCAAATCTTAATGCTTGTTCTTTCATTCTGAAAAGGGTTAAGGGCATTATAGTAAACGTTGAAAAAAAACAATTTATAATCATTAATTTAAAGAATGGGTCAAAGGGTATATTCTTAAATATTAACTTGCACAATCCTTGTCCAAATATAATTAAACCGGCACTTAATATCAAAGTATATGCAAATAAAAATATCCATAAAGTACTAATAAGTACTTTTTGCTTTTCCTCATCTTTATCACTGTAATAAAATCGATTTAGCGCTGCATCTAATCCCAATAAATAGAAAGTAGAAAATATAGATGTAATAGGCATTATAGTATCCATTATTCCCTTTTGGCTCATACTTAAATACGCCTCATTTGTATATATTTGAATCATAAAAACTGAAATTAATCTTGGCAATAAATCTCCAATAGTATATATTGCAGAATTTTTAATAAGTTTGCTTTTTCTCATAAGTATACCCCCATTGGTCGTATTTCCATTATGCTAGTTAGTTGTTTCTGAGGATGCCTTAATCTCAAGAAAACATAAAAAAAGCTGCATATGGACAGCATTTCATATGCAGTGTTAATTATACTCCTTAACAGGATTATATTGTATACTTTTCTATAAATTATAACCATTTAATGTCCTATTTATTTCTTTTCCCAATAGACACTCTACCACTATATTTTTTAGTTGCCTCTATAACTGCTTTTATATTTTCAATTGGAGCGCCACTAGGAATATCACATCCTGTTCCAATTATATACCCTTTTGGACTATCCGCTGCCTTTTGTATACAGTTTTTAACCTCTCTATACACATCCTCAACTGTTCCATCTCTTATGACAGAAACAGGATCAATATTCCCAACTAAACACATCTTGTTCCCTAGTACATTTTTCACTTCTTCTATATCTTCACAATTATCAACACTAAAAGCCGATATATTCAGATCACCTGATACTCCCACGCCTAAAGGCATGGGGTTCTTAAATACATTATCTTCTCCTATACTCTCATTTATATGAAAACTATAAATTACAACATATAAGAACTAAATGACTTCTCTAAGACTTTTACTACCAATTGTCCCAATGGATAAATTAACGATAGTTTAAAGGCTCATATCAAAACCTTATTTTTTTTATATTCCCATACTTGGTATTTTCTTATTTTCACTACTTAATAATCTATTTATTTCTTTATCATGAAGCATTTTAAAATTACCGTATTCGCTGAAACACTTTTCTCTATCTATTTCTTCTAAATTTTCTTTTACATTCATTATTAAAAAACTAGAATATAAATCTCTTTGAATTTTAATTTCTTCATTATCTATATTAAATATGTTGAAACGTTCACTTAATTCTTTTTTATTATACTTCTCATCAAAATGGTTATACTGTGATGCTTTTATTTTATAAGTATTAACTTTATATAATTCAGTATTATTCCACTTTAATTTATTGTCTAATATAGTTAAAAGCATACTTGGTGCTTTATTCGCTAAAGACTTTCCAAATCTTTTTTTCTTATTAAATTTTCCTGTTTTTTCATTTACGGTAGTATTTTGGGAACGTTTTTGCAATCCTTTATAGTTCATTGTTTCCACTAATATCCTATCACCTAAACCCACTATTTTATTAGCTAAAATATTATGACTTTGCTTTCTTATATCAGCTTGTTTCCTTTGAATATCTCTTAATTCATTTTGCATTTTAATATACTTATTGGATTTAACCCATATTAATTTTACACCATGTTTTATTGTACCATTTTCATTAAAATTATTAGGATTGTTAATTCTCCTTTGTCTATCTAGTTTTCTTAATAATCTTCTTTTAATTGTTTCAATATTATTAATTTCGGGTGCTAATTCTAATAATTTAACATCATATTTTGAAGCAATTCCTATAGTTTGAGTTCCAATATCTATTCCAACATTGCCCTTCCCTATACTATTTTTAACTTCCCCAGTTTCTTTATTATATTTAACAGGAGGAATACCATCTAAAACTAATTGAATATAATATTTATATTTTCCACGAATAAATTTTCTAACTATTCTACAATATTTAACTTTGTTTAATAGCGAAATTTCTGCATATTCATCATTTTTATTTATAATCACATCTGTTTCTAATCCATTCCAAATTAATTTATTATCCCTAAATCTAATTCCTGTTTTATTGGATTTTCCTCTTAATTACTCCTTCTTTATCCAATAACTTTAATGCTAATGCTCTATTAGAGTTATCATTAGATACTGCAACTGTCATTCCATCTTTAATATCAGATATCTTCTTGACTTTATTCGAATATAACCCTATTTGAAGCCCCAAAAGATTTAGCTGCTCCTATTAAGCTAGGATTTACTTCTTTTAAACTACTTTTTATTAATCTAGCAATAAATGTTTATAAAATTCATCTTTAGTGATTTACTTCTACCATCATTTTTCAAATCATATATTTTAGCCCAATGAAAATCTAGAGTTTGTTTTTTTATAGCCTTCATTAAAAGTTAATAATTTTGCCACCCCATTGTCATTAAAATGTAATAGGCTATAGATATGGTATATTTATGATTGAATTTCAGATTTCACACAATAAAATATACATATTGGAGGCTACAATAATGAAAAAAATAAAAGAAGTTAAATTTAACAAAATTGCTGCACTAGCAATTATAGTATCAGTATCTGGTTCAGGTTCATCCGCTTATGCGCTTACTTCATCAAATAGTAAATCACAAAATACCAAAATTTTAAATGCGCAACATTATAAAAACAGTATCAATATTATAAATAAATTAGATAGTCTTGTTACTTCAGGAAGTATTAACCAATTTCAAAAAGCCGCTGTGATAAAATATCTTGTAACTTATAAACAAGCAATACCAAACCCAAGTATTGATAAGTTATCTACTACTGGAGAGGTTTCTAAAACAGATGAAGCTATTATAACCAATCTTTTTGCAAATTATAAAAATTCTATCTCAAAAGCTATTAAGGATAATTTTAGTTCTAGACTAAACAGCCTTATAGATTTAGGAACTATTACTGAGCTTCAGAAAAAAGAAATTATGAATTTATTTCCTACTTCTGAAGCTAGCACAGAGGGGCTTATAGATATTGATACCCTTGTTACAAATAAAATTATAAGTAAAAATCAAGAAATCACTATATTAAATAGCTTTACCTATTGTAAAAAATCCACCTCTAAAACTATTAATGATATTTTACTATCCAAACTTGATAAGTTAATTTCAATAGGAACTATCAATGGTGATCAAAGGAACGCGGTAATAAATCTTGCTAAAATTTCCAATGATGATTCACAAAAGCTAGAATTGCATAGAAGGCTAGATACCCTTGTTGCTGTAGGCACAATAACTAAAGACAATGAAACCAAAATAATAAATGCTTTACTTTAAAAATAAACAAAATATTGTGTTGACATATATAGGGATAGATGATATTATAATTTATATTAATGAAACGTTTTCATTAATGACAATCTATGCAGATGTGGCGGAATTGGCAGACGCACTAGACTTAGGATCTAGCGCTTTACGGCGTGCAGGTTCAATTCCTGTCATCTGCACCAAAAAAGCATTCATTTTATGAGTGCTTTTTTTATTTCTCAAAATTTACTACATATATGATGAAGCCTTTGAATATTTAAGAAATCCCTTATCCATGTTTAGCTCTATCATTCCTGTTTCATTTAAATATTCAACATAAGACCTTAACATTCTTACTATTATAGTATATCTATATTTGCTTTTTACATGAATATTAAAATTTTCAATAACAGCCTTAAGGATGTCTTCCATTGTCATAGAACCCTCAATGACAGTATATATTCTTGAAGCCCTGCCCTTATAAAAGTTTATATTATCAGTTATCAGTTCTGTAATATCATCGTACATACCTTTGTGCGCCACCACATACTTGCTATATTTTAAGTCATAAAGCTTTAATTTACTTTTCAAATCCTCACTGAGTATATAAGCGTAGGGCATTTTAGCACCCCTCATTACTTCATAACTTATAAGAGTGTCCCCTAGATATGCAACATCATCAGGGGTAGTAATGCATATATGTGCTGGACTGTGTCCTGGTGTATGTATAATCTTAAATTTAATATCCCGAACAGTTATGCTATCTTGGTTATCCGAAATCATAATGTCCGTTTCACAAACCATATGTCCAAAATGCTCTGTAACTTCGGATAATGTTTGGATATTATAATAAAGTTTGAGATTCACTGTCGAACTGCAAATAAGAGCTTCATAGGCTGGCATAGCTATAATACAGTTATATTTTTTCTTCAAATATGCATTATTTCCTACATGATCTATATGTGCATGACTACATATTATAGCCGCTACCTTAAACTTATTTTTTTCCAAAAGCTTATCTATTCCTTCTCTTTCACCTTCTGCCCACCCTGAATCCAACATAATAATTTCTTCATTATTAATTTTATAAAAAGGTATATATGTCATTCCAGTATCGATACAAAATGTATTTCCCTTTATTTCTTTTATTTCCATGTATTATATTTAGCGAGATAGTGTGCTATTAGTACACAAAAACACCAAATAGTCACTTCCTTTCTTTTCTTATTATTAACGTACATTTTCTTTTTTTAAGCAAAACTCATTTATGACAAACATTAACAATAAATTTTAAATCTCACGTTTTGTATTTCTATAATACAATATAAGATGGATTAATACCATCAGAAAATTTATAATCAAGGCCAATTGGCTTTTTTTGTAGTTTTTAAGCAAAACCATACACTTTAATATATATGTATAATTTTCAGACAGTTTTACAAAAGTGATTGTACCCAATATTTATAGTTAGATTTATACTGCTCTTATAGCAAGTTGACAACTTGGTAAATTATAAAATTTGTTTAGGCTCATAGCTTATGACATAATTTTTCAAATGGAGGGGTTTAAAATGAAATTTAATTTTGATCAAACTATTGATGTTGAAAAAACAAATGCTTACATGGTTGGTGCTGGACTTGCATCGATGGCGGCTGCAATATATTTAATTAGAGATGGACATGTACCAGGTAAAAATATTCATATATATGAAGAATTAAATATAACAGGTGGTAGTATGGATGGAAATGGTGATGCTGAGCATGGTTATGTAATCCGTGGTGGAAGAATGTTTGATAGGGAAGCTTATGCTTGTACTTTTGGAATAATGGAAAGTATACCTTCATTAACCGATCCTAAAGTTTCAATATTGGATGAATTTAATGCTTTTAACAAAAAAATTCATACCTCTGCAAAGGCAAGATTAATAGATAATGATGCTAAAATAACCGATGTATCAACTTTAGGGTTTGTTCGCGCTGATAGACTTGCATTAATGGATATAATTGTAAACTCAGAAGATTCTTTGGGCACAAAAACTATTCAAGAGTGTTTCCCAGACTCATTTTTCAAAACAAATTTTTGGCTTCAGTGGACTACACTCTTTGCATTTGAGACTTGGCACAGTGCTGTAGAATTGAAGAGATATATTCATAGATTTATTCAAGAATTACCACGTTTAAAAGATTTATCTGGAATTCGCCGTACACCATACAATCAATATGATTCAATGTTATTACCTATGACAGAATGGTTAAAGTCACAAGGTGTTAATTTTGAATTAAACTGTAGAGTAACTGATTTAGAATTTAAGCCATCAGATACTGAAACTACAGTTACAGCATTCAAATGTGTTAAAAACGGGAAAGAAACTAGAATAGAAATTGGAAATAAGGATTTTGCTTTTGTTACTATTGGTTCTTTAACTGCTGGTACAAGCCTTGGATCTATGACTACACCAGCAAAAATTAATGACAAACATGTAGGTGGAGCATGGGAGCTTTGGGAGAAAATAGCCAAGGGACGTCCTGAGTTTGGTAAACCACAGGTTTTTGATGACCGTGTGGAAGAATCAATGTGGGAGTCTTTCACAGTTACCCTTAAAGACCCAACAATGTTTAAGAAAATAGTAGAATTCTCAGGAAATGAACCTGGTACTGGTGCTCATATGACATTTAGAGATTCCTCATGGCTTATGACAATAGTTTTACACAATCAACCACATTTTCTTAGTCAACCTGATACTGTACAAATTATCTGGGGATATTCACTGTTCCCATATGCAAAGGGTGATTTCGTAAAGAAGAGAATGGTAGATTGTACTGGTGAGGAAATATTAACTGAGGTATTATATCACCTAAACTTTAAAGATGATATGAAGAAGATTCTTAAAACATCTATTTGCATTCCATGTATATTACCTTTTACAACGGCACAATTTTTAACTAGAGCAAAGGGTGATAGACCAGCAAACATACCTGAAGGTTCAACTAACTTAGCATTACTTGGACAGTTCTGTGAAATAAAAGATGATGTAGTATTTACTATGGATTATTCCGTAAGAGGTGCACAAATTGCTGTTTATAAATTCCTAAATCTAAATAAAAGACTAACCCCTATTTATAAAGGACAGCATGATGTTCGCGTACTACTTAATTCCGCACTTGAAATGATGAAGGATGGTAACCTACGTGAAGAACTAGCTGCAATAAAATCATTACTAAAATAATTTAAATAATGCTACGATCTTAATTGGCAACAAATTGTTTAAATTAGTTAAATATACATCAATTGAAAAAGGATTAATCCGATAATTCGGATTAATCCTTTAATTTTCCAACCAATGACACCAGTTCTTCCATACTATCTACAATATAATCAGGCTCATACTTAAGGAGAAGCTCCATAGGTAGTGCACTCCACCCAACAAGCACAGAGGTAATCCCTGCATTCTTTCCACATAAGATATCATAAGGACTATCACCCACAATCAATGTCTCCTCAGGTTTTCCTCCCAATTGCTTTAAAGCCATAAATGCTGGAGTAGGATCTGGCTTATGTACATCTGTATTATCTGCTCCTACAATACTTTCAAAATAATCTTTAAGTCCAAAATGGTTTAATCCCCTCAGGGCAGAATCATTTAAACGCGAAGTTACTATTCCAAGCTTATAACCTTGCTTATGAAGCTCTATTACTCCTTCCTTTATTCCACTGTGTATGGTAATTAGCTTTTCGAAATTTTCAATTTGGAAGCTTCTATATGTTTTAATAGCTTCTTCACCAGCCGCACCAAATTCCCTATCTAATGTAATTTTTAAAATTTCTCCAAAGTTTTTAATGATTTTCTCTTTATCCACCTGTTTATTCAAGTGCCTTTGATAAGTATGTTGAAATGATTGTATAATTAATTCATTAGTATCTAACAGCGTCCCATCTAAATCAAATAAAATATTCCGAATAGCCATAAATTTTTCTCCTTATTAACTCCAGTAGCAGAGTTACTATGATATTTTTAAATCACTTATTTACAATAACAATTAGTTTCTAAACTTACTTCATTATATCGTTTTTTCTTACCATATGCACTATTTACCTAAATTCAACCACAGCACTTTTATTTTTAACTTTTCTAATCTTTATATAGTATTAATTATTATTTAAAAATAACTCTTTACAAGTATCTATTTCCATGTTATTATTACTTTATAAACAAAGTAACAAAATTTAAAACCAGTATAACAAGTGGAAGTGATTCCACTTAGATATTAACTTTCATTAGATAAACTAAAAAATTTGCTAATAGAAAGGGGATAGTCCAATGGTTCAAATTAAATTTTCAGAGTTTTTAGAGGGTAGTATACTTTTATAAGTAAAAGGTCTTTAAGATATGTAATAAGACAAAGAAAAATACTTTAATTGAAAAACAGTTACTATACTCGACATAGTTCAAAATTAAATATATCATATATTAAAAAGGAGTTCATAAATTGAACTCCTTTTTTAGGTAGTCGCTACTACCACACTACACAAATTATGCTTTAATCCACTCAATTCTATATTCATTCAAACTATTACTCCACTCCTAACTTGTGCTAAAAATGAGTGGGGTTTTAAAGCTGAATATGATTTGGCAAAAATGACTACTGATATTCTTGAAAAATTAAGTGCTAAAGGAATTGGCGCTAAATAATATTTAAAAATAAGGCACATGAAAATAGACTAGTCTACTGACTTGTTATTTTCATGTGCCTTATAAGTTGTTATAAAATATTAAAAAAATTTATCTTGCAAGAAGTTCAAATGTACATTTATAAATATTAAGGCCGCATATCTTCAGAGGAACTTGCAAAGACTATTAATGATAAATTTATTCAATATTTATTTAAGAAGTTCTATAACCCTAAATTAATAAAAAGGTACATTAAAATAACATGTAAGGGAGGAAATTGAATTGGGAAAAAGCACATTAAAAAAAGAAATTGGCCTCTTAGCAGCAAGTGCAGTTGTTATAGGCATGGTTATAGGTTCAGGAGTATTCTTTAAACCTACAGCTATTTATACTGCAACGGGAGCACCAGGCCTGGGAATGATTGCATGGATTATCGGAGGATTAATAACTATAGCTGGAGGACTTACAGCAGCCGAAGTGGCAGCTGCAATACCTAAAACTGGTGGAATGATAGTTTGGCTCGAGGAAACATATGGAGAAGTTTGGGGATTCCTATTAGGTTGGGTTGAAACAGTTATATCTTTCCCAGCCAATATAGCTGCACTCGGAATAATATTTGCAACCCAAGCGGTTTCATTGTTAGGCTTGGGTGATGAAATGTTAATTATAATAGCAATAATAAGCATTATATTTTTAATAGTTATGAATTGTTTAGGCGCAAAAGTTGGTGGAAATATTCAAACTGTATTTACAATAGGTAAAATGGTTCCTATACTTGCAATTATCGTTTTTGGATTTATTAATGGTAATGGTGGAGTAGTAAGGTTATTTCCAGTGTCAGTTGCTACCCATCCAATAGCTACAAGTTTGGGGTCAGCACTTTTAGCAACCATGTTTGCTTATGATGGTTGGATACACGTTGGAAATATAGCAGGTGAATTAAAAAATCCAAAAAAAGATTTACCAAAAGCAATTATTGGTGGACTGTTATTTGTAATGGCTGCCTACATATTGATTAATATGGCGTATCTATTTGTATTACCCGCATCTGCACTTGCAGCAACAAAAACACCTGCTACAGATGTAGCAACATTACTTTTTGGAGCAGCTGGTGGAAAAGTTATTACCGTTGGAATTTTGGTATCAATATTCGGAACTTTAAATGGTAATATACTAACAGGAATGAGAGTTCCATATGCTTTGGCACTAGAAAATAAATTACCGTGGAGTAAATGGTTATCAAAATTAACTCCTAAAACTAGTACTCCAATCAACTCTGGTATTTTAATTGGAGTTATCGCAATAGTAATGACATTATCAGGAAATTTTAATCAATTAACAGATTTGTTAGTATTTGTACTTTGGATTTTCTATGTCATGACATTTATTGCAGTAATGGTTCTTAGGAAGAAGAAACCAGATCTTATAAGACCTTATAAAGTACCTCTTTATCCTGTAATTCCCATTATAGCTATAGTAGGAGGACTTTATATAATAATAAATACCATGTTTACTCAACCTCTTAATGCAGGATTAGGTCTTGTAGTTACAGCAATAGGATTACCTATATATTATATGAGAAAAAATAAAACTGCTAAATAAAATATAGAAGCCTAAATCTCAATTCGCAGTGAATTAAAATTTAGGCTCATATTATATTTAATTTAATTTTTTTAAGTTTATTTAAAAGTCCATTTTATATTTCAGCCAATTGGTCTAAAAAATTTGGAATTCCATCTTTAAGAATATGATGATATACTTTTAAAATGTCATCTAATTCCGCTGGATTTGCACCCAGTAGAAATTGCATAACAATGCCATCTATTGCTCCAATAAGAAGGGATGACAATGCCTTACTGTATTTAGTAGGTACTTTCCCATACATATGCTGCATTAATTCATCTGTCCTACTTACCCATTCCTGATATTTATCCTTGAATTTTTCTTTAAGTTCAGAGTTGCCCTGAATGGCTTCCTGAGCTAGATATAACTGAATACGATTTTCATCAGTCTTTTCAAATCGTTTAACTATATTTTCAAAAATTTCTTCGATGAGCTCCTCACTACTGCGTTTTACTCCCTTGGATTTCTCAGCTATGCGCAGTGTTTCAGAAAGGTTCTCATCCATTACTTCATAAAGAATATCTTCTTTGCTACTGTAATAATGGTATATAGCCCCAGTACTAAGACCTGCCTCTTCAGCAATACCTCGCATGGTGGCACCCGCTATACCACTTCGACTAATGACACACTTAGCCGCCTGAATAATACGTGATTTCCCCTCTATTGACATGTGCTTTACACCCCCAAGCCTATTGTTTCCCATCCAATTATAACATATTTCTTACATTCCATCTTTTCTAAAAAAACGCAAAACTTGCTCACATTTTATAATGTGTAATTTTTTCACAGTTATATATTGACAATCGCATAAATGGTGCTATACTAATTATTATACCGAACACTTGTTATGTTATGCTTTACATCTTAAACAATACAACTGCATTATTTATCTTAGGGACATGAAAATAGACTAGCATACTGACTTGTTGTTTATTTCAATGTCCCTCACTTCACAGATTACTAAATATTAGTATTCTGTGTATTTTGTGATTTGATGAAAAAAAGGGGGGCATTATTATGAACATTCCTGTATGGAAGTATGTACTTTCCATGGCTTCGTATTTTACATTACTCATATTTATAGTAGGTTGCATGCGCAAATACTGCAAGTTTTCAAACTGGTTCTGGCTTGCATCACTATTAACTTTTCCGATTTGGCTTATGTCAGGAGGCGTAGTAGGTTGGTTTCGTTGGTTTAAAATTATAAGCGTTATAATTCCAACCATATTTTTAGGATTTTCTAGAGTTGCCCACTATGAAAAGAGGCAGGGCAAATTTTGGACAGCACTGCAAAAAGACTGGGTGCTTTGGGTCCTCTTTGGTGTTCTATTCCTTAATATCATGGAAGCCACTGTGAAAGATCTACAAACAGGAAACTACTTCAACTCACTCTGTGGTTTCTTACTTTGCGTAACTATGCCCTATGCTCCAAAGTTTTGGAAGATATCTGCGGAGCATGGAGACCGTGGCGATCTAATCTCATACACTACAATTGCTTGGAACTTCCTATATACAACCTGGAATTTATGCTTCGTGTATGGTGAAAGTCATAGTTTCTTTGCAAGTTCAGTATGTATTCTAATGGCTGCAGAAATATATCCAATTATCAAAGGGCGTCCTGAACTTTACATTACTTCTAGGGTATACACATTGGCAACACATATGCTATTTCGCGCCTGCCTACCAAACCTATTCCCTGCAATAATGGATTCCTCAGCATGGTTCAATCCAAATGTCTTGAAATATTGGGGTATCATAAACGCAATATTGATTATACCTTATGTATTCTGGCACACTTGGCAGCTTCACACTGGAAAATCTGGGACCAGCTTTCGACGTGGTCAAGTTGAATCTGTAAGCTTCTAATTCTATAATCCCCCAACAAATTTTTTAACAAATAAAGGTGGCATTTTCTACGATAAAAATGATACAATACATTTCAGTATCTAAACGAAAGATAGAAAGGACAAAAAAGGATATTTTTTGTAGTTTATTGTATTATATTAAATATTGAATTAAATTTAAAATAGGTATATATTATACTTATACCATATATTTACATGTAGTTAATATTTTCACAATAGATTTAATACCTCCCTAATTATGGGACACCGCAGGAACAAATTTGGAGGGGGGTAAGAATTAAATGTCGGATAGTATCCAAATGTTCATGCTGTTTTGTATTACCTTAATAGCTGTTCTTTGTGTGACATCCGCAGTAATTTGTTTTTCTAAAGATAAAGTAAATTTTAATATAAAGGCTCGTACCAAATTACCAGATCAGTCTGAAACAGAGTTTGGTATCGAAGTGGCTAAAGACCCTGAAAAAATAAAATAGATAGTTAGGCGTACTATCTATTTTAAACTACTGATTCTTAATCTGTTGTGTCCTGCGGTATCTCTATCATATAGACTAAACAATTATATTGTATGTAATTTCAGTATAAAATGTGCATGTTTAAAAAATATTTATATTTCAACCTTAGTTACCCTGCGAAGTCTTCCTTTAATAGGTGTATCTTGTAATTCCTAGAGCACTGACTTTAATATTTCTACAAAGGATGGTATATTAAATATATCATCCTTTTTATCATCTCCTTCGGAACTGCAATACTAACAACACATCAACGTATAGACGTTTCAACTCCCCACATTGAATAATATTTTCCACGTTTTTTTATAAGTTTTTCATGATTACCTTGTTCAATAATTTTTCCATCAGATACAACTAAAATATTATCTGCGTTTTTAACTACAGAAAGATTATGGGCAATTATAATTAAGGTTTTATTTTTACTTATAAGCTTTGATATTGCTTCCTTAACATATAATTCATTTTCTATATCCAAAGATGCTGTAGCTTCATCAAGAAGAATTATGGGACTATCTTTAAGTATAGCTCTTGCAATAGAAATACGCTGTTTTTCTCCGCCTGATAGCCTATTTCCATTTTCACCAGTGAAAGTATCATATCCCTTTTCTAACTTTGAAATAAACTCATGACAATTGGAAGCTTTACACGCACTTACTATTTCTTGGTCTGAAGCCTCAGGTTTTGCAAATCTTATATTATTTTTTATACTATCATTAAATAAGAAAACATCTTGATATACCATTGAAACATTTTTAAGGACTCTCTCCCCATTGATATTCTTAGTATTTACTCCTCCTATTTTTATATCCCCCTTCTCTATTTCATAAAATTTTGAAATAAGGTTAAGTATTGTAGATTTTCCTGATCCTGACTCTCCTACAATCGCAGTAAGTTCACCATTTTTGGCTTTAAAACTTATATGTTTTAAAATAGGTTGATCTTTTATATAATTAAAAGAAACATTTTTAAATTCAATATCATAATTAGCTGGCTCAAATTCAATTTCTAAGTAAGCATCTTCCTTTTGTTTTGCCAAATTATCCATAGATTTTTTTGAAATCATAAGATTTTTATAGCTGGTTAAATCTATAAATAGATTTCCCATAAGTTGTGATATAAACAATGCTAAAATTACACAAATAACATACTGCGAAGAGGATATTTTACCTAAAATCCATTGGTTTCCTCCAAGAATAATAGATAATGGGACACTTATATCTTCTACTACCCTATAAATACAACCTATGGGTACTACTTTAGATTCAAATTTATAACTTATATCACTTATATTCTTTAATGATCTATTTATTTTTTTATTTTTTACTCCACCAAGTCCATAACTTCTAAAGGTTTGGATACCATTTATATATTCAACTAAATCACTAACATTATCATTGAGTATATCCTTTTTCATTCCTCCATACTTCTTTACCATTTTAGAAGATATAATCATGAAAGGAATAATTAACAAGGCAATAATTAAATTTACTGCACCAATACTAATATCAACACTGCATAAAAATAATAAGGTTACAGTACTTAAAGTTAAATTTTTAGCTATTTCTCCAGTTTTATGGCCTAAGATATCTTCGTAGTTATTTACATCATGAGTTACTACATTAATAAATTCTCCTGTCTTATATTTTGAAAAATTTATAAGAGGAAGATTTTTTATCTTATTTCCGAGGAAAAGTCTTATACCTTTTGCCGTAGATGACGCACCCACATGCCCTAATGTATATCCTATAGAATACAATCCTAAACGTACAATGAATATGCATGCTACTAATATACATAAGTTTATTAGCTTACTTAAATCAAATTTATTTTGAAATAATGAATCTATGGTTAAAAATATGCTTCCAAGAACAGAACCTGTAAGTATCCCTTCTATTATATTAAGAAAAATTGAAACAATTAATCTTTTATCCTTTTTTATCCACGTATGATTTTCCATGTTATTCACCTGCCTTTACAGAATACTGAATATTCTTAGATTTATCATAAAAGTCCCATATTTGTCTATAATACTCATTGGTTTTTAATAGTTCATCATGAACTCCTATATCTGTTACTGTATTATTTTCTACTATGGCCACTCTATCACATTTTCTCACTATATTAAGTCTATGAGCAATAATAATTACTGTCTTATTTTTGCACAAATCATCTATAGCCACATCTATTTCCTGTTGCTTTTCTGGATCCGCTGCTGAGGTAGCTTCATCAAGTATAAGTATTGGTGCATTTTTAAGTATTGCTCTTGCAATGGCAATCCTTTGTTTTTCTCCTCCACTAAAACGCGATCCATAACTCCCTACTTTTGTATCATATCCTTCTGGAAGACTTTCAATAAAATCATGAATCTGTGCTTTTTTAGCTGCCGTCTTTACTTCATTAAGACTTGCCTCTTTACCCATTTTTATATTTTCAAGTATGCTTTCTTTTGTTAGGAAAGTATTTTGAAACACTATGGATATATTTTGAAGAAGAGTTTCATAATCTATGTCTTTTATATCCTTTCCGCCTATTAAAATTCTCCCCTTATTTGTATCAAAAGACCTTGCAATAAGCTGCATTATTGTACTTTTTCCAGCTCCAGACCTTCCTACAAAAGCTATTTTTTCGCCAGCTTTAACGGTAAGGTTAACTTTATTTAAAATATTTATCTTTCCATCATAGGAAAAGCTTACATCCTTAAGTTTAATTTCTGTATTATTTGGAAACGCCTTGTCCCCCTTTTCATAAGCAGGTATTTCAATAATTGCTTTTGCATTATTAATTCCATTAAGAACCTGAGAAAAATTTGAACCAAGTTCCATTAACGGACGAAGTTCTGATAGATAAAGGCTTCCTACAAATGCAAATAATATTAAAGCCCCAGCTTTAGCACTTCCATGATTGTACATGAACCCACCCATAGGAATTACAAATACAACTCCACATTGAAGGACTATTACAAAAACTGCATACAAAGGTCCCATTTTATAAGCAATTTTCTTCCATAAACTATGTTGCTCATCAATGGCTCCTTTATACTTCTTATAAGAATCAGCCCCCATATCGTAAGCTTTTATAAGTTTCATTCCATTTATATATTCAATCATTACTGAATTTAAATTTCCAGTTACCTTGTTTAATTCATTCATTCTAGTGCTTTGACCTTTAAACATCATAAACTGCAATAATACACAAATAGGTATTGGAATTAGCGTAATAAGAGCTAAAATAGGATTTACAGTACATAAATAACCAAATATAGCTATTGGTCCACTTAAATACATAAAAATTTCTGAAAGATGGTGTGCTAAGAAAAGTTCCAACTTTTCTATGTCTTCACTAATTACTTTTTTAATTTCTCCAGCACTTTTTTCATTAAGATATCCTAAAGGTATTTTTGCCATATGATTTATAATCATACATCTAACATTATAAAGTGCATTATAGGCGCCCTTATGCGATGCTACTATACCAACTGCCATAAAAAAATATCTTAATATAATTGAAATTGTAAGTAAAATACTATATTGAAGTAGTATTTCTCTTGTTAGTTGTTTAAAATATATATTTTCTATAATTTTGTATATTGCAATATATGGAGCTATCACCATTAACCCACTTACAAAGCCACAAAACATAGAGAAGTAAAGCTTGTATTTTTCTTTTCCTGCCCATTTAAATAATATTGATAAAGGATTTTGTTTTTTTTCATTCACAACTTTCACCTGCCATTTCTTTTTTTTGTAACTAAAGAATACTTCATGGCAGAAATATTATCTACTCCATTAATTTGTAAATGTACCTTTTTGAAATTACTTTTCATTTGATATTTAATATCAGTTATTAAATTTGGATTGCTATTTAGAGTTTTTTAACAACAAGTAAGGATTTGCTTAGCTTTTCACGTTCCTATAAACGAAAAAAAATCTTTCAAAATAATTTTGAAAGATTTTTATCTACTAGAAATTCTATATTTAGATGGAGATAATCCAAATTCTTCTTTAAAAGCTTTTGAAAATTTACTGTTATTTGTATAACCTACTAAATTGGCTATGTGCGCTATGGTTAATTCTTCCTTCATAAGCAGTTCTTTGGCCTTTTTCATTCTATAACTTTTAAGGTACGCATATATAGGACACTGATAAATTGCCTTAAACCCCTTCTGCAAATCAGTTGAATTAATTCCTACCCTATGCGAAAGTTCTTTTATTGTAATATGAGAATCTATATCAGATAATATAATTCTTCTAGCATCCTTTATTTTATCTACAAACGTTCTTGGAAAATATTTCTTGTTACTTGTTTTATAATCAGAATTTCCTAATATATAAAGTAAAAGCTCCACCACCTTTATTCTTAAAAAATAATTTTTAAATTTTTCAGGCAGTACAAAAAATTCTTTAAAAATATGCTCTAAACTTTGACTGGCATGATTTACTATGCAAGTATCTCCATTAAAAGAAGCCATAATAAAGCTTTTAATTTCAGCATCAGAAACTCCAAGCATATCTCCTATACTTTTAGAAGCCTCATCTATATAGACCATTACTGTTACACCTTTATAATGTTTAGTTGTAAAATCAGCTAAAACAACTCCTGTCTTATACCCAAAAATAGAAATATCACCATCACCCATATAAACTATTTTCTTATTTGCAAATTCGCTTTCCAAATATCCTTCTAAACAATAATTTATTTCCAAGGAATCAATACTTAAATTAAAGCTTTCACTTAATGGTTTATATATCTCAAAATCATTATAGGTAACTTCAATTCCAGGCATTGCACTGTAACTTATTATATTCCCCTCACCAAATTCTACTGAAATGTTGTATACTACACTATCCTGAGTAATTTCTTTTGATCCAATAATATATCTAAACATGTTCATATCTTCATCAAATCGTCGCATTTGTTATTGACCTTCTTTCTATTTCTAGTACTAGATTACTTATTATATAACATATGCAATTATTCTTAAACAAAAAAAGAAGATAGATTATAAAAATAATTTCCATCTTCTTGAATATATTCTATTCTACTACATAACTATCCTGGTGTTAAATATCAACCTTACTTACTGTACGAAGTCTGCCTTTGATAGGTGTATTTTGTAATTCCTGGAACACCGACTCACCCTTATTATTTAATATTTCTACAAAAGTAGATATATCAACTATATTGATGATTCCTATATCATCCTTTGTCATGCCTTTAACATTGCAAAGAGTACCTACTATATCCATGGCCCTCATCTTTGTTTTCTTACCTGCATTAATATGTAATTTCATAATTTCTTTGCTAAGCTCTGCGCCTTTTGCTTCTTTAATTTCAGGTCTTGTATTCATCTTCTCCTCAAATTCTTCTTTAGCATTATTTACAGTCTCAACTTCTGGTTTTGTCATCAAAGGAATCTCTTTACCGATATATTCATGTATATCTTCTAAAAACCTATTTTCATTTTGGGTCACAAAAGTTATTGCGCGGCCCAGCTTACCTATACGCCCTGTTCTTCCTATCCTATGAACATAGCTTTCCTTATCTTCTGGAATATCATAATTAATTACAAGGGTAATATTATCTATATCTATCCCTCTAGCTGCAACATCTGTAGCTACCAAATATCTAAAATAACCACTCCTAAAATCATTCATTACTCTTAATCTATCACTTTGTTCCATTCCACCATGTATTTTCTTACAAGTATAATGAAGCTTTACCATCTCATTGTAAACTTCATCTACCTTTAGTTTTGTATTGCAGAATATCATACAGCTATCTGGGTTTTCTACTACGGTTATATCTCTTAAAAGATTTATTTTACCGGGTTCATTTACGTTATATCTTTCTTGAGATATTCTATCTGAGGCTTTATTTTGGTCTTCTATGTCAATACGTATAGGGTCTTTCATGTATTTTCTACATAAAGTCTCTATATCTTTTGGCATTGTAGCTGACAATAACATGGTGACACGTTCTTTTGGTAAGCTCTTTATTATTATTTCTATCTGATCTACAAATCCCATATTAAGCATTTCATCAGCTTCATCTATTATAAGATACTTTATATTTGATGTATCCAATGTGCCTTTATCCAAATGGTCTATAATACGCCCAGGCGAACCAACTACTACATGTGTTTTTTGTGTAAGTTCTTTTTTCTGATTGTAAAAAGGTGACTGCCCATAAATTGCAGCTACCTTAAGTCTTTTAAATCTTCCTATATTAAAAATATCTTCTTTGACTTGAATAGCAAGTTCTCTTGTTGGTGTAAGCACTAGTGCTTGAGGTTTATTTTCTTCCCAATCTACAAGCTGACAAATAGGAATGCCATATGCCGCAGTCTTCCCACTTCCTGTTTGTGACTTTACTACTACATCCTTTTGCGCTAGCACCGCAGGTATAACCTGCTGCTGTACTTTTGTTAAACCTTTGAAATTTAACAAACTAATTGCTTTTAATATGTCACTACTTAATTTATAATCCTCAAAATTTGCTTTTATCATATGATCATCTCTTTTCTTATATTTCCACTACTGCTGGTATCTTTAGGTTGTTATATTATTTTTTTCTTTGCTTCTTCTTAGTAGCTTTTACCTGCTTTTTATTTGTTTTGTTTTTGTTATTTTTTTTCATCTTATTAATCCCCATCATATATTGAGATTTAGACTCAGTGCTACTCTTAGTAAAACATCTCCAGCAGCCTAACTCCTCTATAGTATCCACAATAAATGAATACCCTTCATCTTTTAATTTAGGAAATTTTTCTTTATCATGGATTTTAACAGCTCCATCTACTTCTTCTAAAGATATACATTCTACGTCAACTAATTCATCCGCATAAGCTTTTTCTATGTATTTATATAATTCGCTAGGACCTGCTTCGCAAGAATCATATATAAGCTCATTCCAAACTTGTGAAAATTCACGTTCAAGTTTTCCTTCAAATAAACTTTTATAGTATTCAATAACTTCGCTTTGAGATATAACACCTTCACCTAGTAGTACAATAAATGATTTAATAGCAGCACATCTAACATATTCATTAACATTGCTATCTTCCACTAGATTTTTTATTGGTAACACATCTCCGCCACAAACTGATGCTAAAATTTTATGTAAATCCTCTGTAAGAAAATCTCCAAAAATATCGTCTGGAATTTCATTTGGTAAACTAATTAAATCTATAATTGGCTTAAAACTTTTCTTTTCTTTAAACTGTGCTAACAAGAACGTTGCATATATATGTGCAAAATAATTAGGTTTTTCTAAAATCTCTTCATAATTTTCTTTAGCATTTTCTAATATCTCAAGTAATTCAGGTATAAATTCTTCCTTGCGACTTATTATTTCCTTTAATTGCTCCTCTGGAAACTTTCCATTATTATACTCAATTTCTTTAATTAATTCATTCATTAAATAAAACTCCTTCTTCATTTGAATTTTTACTAAAATTCCCCATTACTTATCTATGGTGGAATTAAACTTTCTAATTACTCTACTTTATTATATCCTGTTTTCGTGCTTTACGCACTATTTACAAAGAATTTGTGCGGAAAGCCCACTCTCTTTAGGTGTGGGATGGATAGCACTACTAAAATATACCATTAGACATGGTTATTTTAGTACGATATAATATACTTAGGTTTTGAAACGAGCCATATACTATCGTTAATGTGTCAATTGTGATGCTTGATAGTGAAATTCTTGAAGAAAATAATTAGTTTTTATATGTTGTAATTTATAGTTTTTATTATAAATGAGAGTATAAAAGAAGTTATTTAGTATTCAAGAACCCCATTCATTTATGTGTGGGAGTTTCAGCTAAAGACTACAATTAACATTTTATATATTTAGCTAAAATATCTTTATTCATAAAAAAACAATTCAAATTAAAAATCAATATAATAGAAAGTGCTGCAGCTCCTTTAATTTAAGGAATTACAGCACTTTTTAATTTATAAAATTGCTAAGGCCCTTTACGCTCCGAGATAGGCAGTTTTTATACTATCATCATTTAAAAGTTCCTTGGCATTCCCTGTCATTTGGATACATCCATTTTGTATTACATAAGCCCGATCTGCAATTTTAAGCGCCATAGTTGCGTTTTGTTCTATTAATAAAACTGTAGTTCCCTTTTCATTAATATCTTTTATTATAGAAAAAATTTGTTTTACCATTAAAGGTGCAAGTCCCATAGAAGGTTCATCTAAAAGAAGAAGTTTAGGTCTTGCCATAAGTGCACGACCAATAGCAAGCATTTGCTGTTCTCCACCTGAAAGTGTTCCTGCCATTTGATTTTTACGCTCTAAAAGTCTTGGAAAGGTTTGAAATATTTTTTCATAGTCTTTTTTAATTTCAGACTTGTCCTTTCTTGAATAGGCCCCCATTTCAAGATTTTCCATAATGGACATATTCATAAAAACTCTTCTGCCTTCTGGTACATGGGAAATTCCAAGACCCACTAGTTTTTCTGCATTTATTTTTTGTATTTCATTACCTTTAAATAACACCTTCCCACTCTTTGGCCTTAAAACTCCTGATATAGTTTTAAGAGCAGTAGTTTTGCCGGCTCCATTGGCACCAATTAAAGTAACAATCTCACCCTCCAATACCTTTAAACTTATTCCTTTCAATGCATGAATTGCACCATAATATATATTTACATCAATTAGTTCTAACATGCTTCATCCTCCCCCCCAAGATAGGCTTTTATAACCTTAGGATTCCTTTTTATCTCTTCTGGTGTTCCTTCTGCTATAAGCTGACCATAATCAAGTACATAAATTCTGCTGCATAGTGCCATTACAAGAGGCATATCATGTTCTATAAGCAAAATAGTAATATCGAACTGCTTTCTAATCCAATTTATAAGTTCCATCAATTCTTTTGTTTCATTTGGATTCATACCAGCAGCAGGCTCATCAAGGAGGAGGATTTTAGGACCAGACGCAAGTGCTCTTGCTATTTCCAGTCTTCTTTGCTGTCCATAAGGCAAATTTTTAGCTAAGTAATCTTTTTTATCATAAAGATTAAAGACTCTAAGAAGTTCTATTGTTTTTTCCTGCGCAACTTTTTCCTCACTATAAAATCTACCTGTTCTAAAAAAAGATGACAATGCCCCATAATGTATATTTTTATGTAGTCCTACCTTTACATTTTCTTCTACTGTCATATTGCTAAAAAGTCTTATGTTTTGAAAGGTCCTACAAACGCCAGAAGCTGCAATTTTATAAGGGGCCTTATTTTTTATAGGGTTTCCCTTATTAAAATTATATACAATGTTTCCTTCCGTTGGATTGTATATGCCTGTAAGTAAGTTAAAAAAAGTGGTTTTACCAGCACCATTAGGACCAATAAGGCCTATTATTTCGCCATGTTTTATGTCCATATTAACACCAGATACGGCCTTTACTCCTCCGAAAAATCTAGATAAATTACTTACTTTTAATACTGACATTTTCAAGACCTCCTTTTTTGAATAGTTTGATTTTATAATTTCCCATAAGCCCTTGAGGTCTATAGACCATAATAAGGAAAAGTATAACAGAATAAATCACCATTCTAAGCTCAGGTATATTTTGAAGTGCTAAGGAGATTAACGAAAGTACAATTGCGCCTGCAATAGAGCCCTCAATGCTTCCCATACCCCCAAATACTAAAATTACAAGTATATCTATAGATTTCATAAATCCAAAGGCTTCTGGTTTTATAAAAAAGAAATATCCGGAATATAAAGCGCCCCCAATACCTGCGAAAAAAGCACCAATGGCAAAGGCAAGTACTTTATAAAAAGTAGTGTTAATGCCCATGGATTCTGAAGCAATCTCATCCTGACCAATGGCGATGCAAGCTCTTCCGCCCTTTGAACTTATGAAGTTTTTTATAAGTATAACTGTACCTGCGGTCATAAAATAAAGCCATGTCCAGTTTGTACTTTGAGGAATGTCATTTAAGCCGCTAGCCCCACCTATATATTCGTTATTTAAAATTATAATTCTTACTATCTCTCCAAATCCCAAAGTAGCAATAGCTAAATAGTCCCCTTTTAATCTCAATGTAGGAATCCCTATAACAATACCAGCTAGAGCTGCACTTACAGCTCCAAGAATCAGGGCTACTGCAAAAGGTAGTCCAAAGTTCATAGTAGCTACAGCTGACACATAGGCTCCGATTGCCATAAAAGCCGCATGTCCTAGTGAAAACTGACCAGTGAACCCCGTAATAAGATTAAGACTTACAGCAAGTATAATATTTATTCCAATAACCACTATATTAAGAAAAATATATGAATCTAAAATTCCAGCATTTATGAGTACTTGTCCCAATATATATATTAAAATCACTATGAATGCACCCAAAATATTGTTTCTATTAAATATTTTCATATTATACCTCCTATACCTTTTCTTTTACATTTCGACCTAAAAGTCCGTTGGGTTTTATTAAAAGTACCAGTATTAAAATTGCAAAGGCTACTCCATCTTTATATAAGGACCCTCCATAAGCACTTACCATGGTTTCTGTCATACCAAGAAAATATCCACCAATCATAGCTCCAGGTATAATACCAATCCCACCTATTACCGCTGCGATAAAGGCTTTAAGTCCAGGTATAACTCCCATAAGAGGATTTATAGAATTATAATATACTCCAACAAGGACTCCTGCGGCTCCAGCAAGAGCAGAACCAATTGCAAAAGTAAAAGATACTGTTTTATCAATACTTATGCCCATGTATTGTGCTGCCTCTTTGTCCATGGCTACTGCTCTCATTGCTTTTCCCATTTTTGTTCTATGTATTATATATTGAAGCAGTACAACTAATACTAGGGTGGTAAGTATGATGTAGATTTCAATAGTATTTACAACAATTGACCCATTAAACAGCTTTAAGCTCTTACTTGCAATTACCTCTGGAAAAGTTCTGGTTTCCGCTTTTACAAAGTACATGGTCCCATATTCTAAAAATAATGAGACACTAATTGCGGTGATAAGTGCCGCAATTCGAGTAGATTTTCTTATGGGTTTATATGCCACTTTTTCAAGTACAACCCCTAAAATTGCACAGAGTAGCATAGTGATAAGCAGTGCTGAGAAAAAACTTAGATGAAGAAAAGTTGTAATTGCAAACCCTATATAGGCTCCCAACATATATATATCACCATGAGCAAAATTTATTAAATTTATAACCCCATATACCATAGTGTAGCCTAAAGCTATTAATGCATATATGCTTCCTAAAGTAAGACCGTTGATAAGCTGCTGTAAAAGTTGTTTCACTTTATATCACTTCCTTCTAAAATTTAGTAAAAAGCACAGCAGTTATTTCCTGTGCTTTGTTATTTTGAAATTAACTTTAAATACATTATTGTGGAGAGAGTTTCTTTAAAAAAGTTTGCTGTCCATTTTTCATTTGAAGTATGGTGATTGCTTTTACTGGATTATGGTTCTTATCTATGGAAATCTTACCTGTAATTGCATTAAAGTCTTTTGTGGAGGCAATAGCATCTTTAAGTTTTATAGAATCAACCTCTCCACTTCTCTTTAAAGCATCTGCAAGTAAATATACCATGTCATATCCAAGAGCGTTAAATGCGTCTGCATCTTTATTATATTTTGCTTTAAAGGCCTTTTGGAATTTTACAACTTCAGGCGCTGTATCCTTAGAAGAATAGTGATTAGTAAAATAAATATCATTTAAGGCTGTCTTTCCTGCTAGCTCTGACAGCTTGGGTGAGTCATACCCGTCTCCTCCAAGAATCGGCATAGTAATTCCTAATTCTCGAGCTTGTTTTACAATTAACCCCACTTCCTCATAATAACCAGGAAGGAATAATACATCTGCCTTTGTTCCTTTTATCTTTGTAAGAACTGCTTTAAAATCTGTTTCTTTAGCTTGGTAGGCCTGCTCTGTTACAATATTACCACCAAGCTTTGTATAGGTTTCTTTAAAGTTTTTTGCAAGTCCTTTACTATAATCACTTGTGTTGTCTACAAGTAAAGCTACATTTTTCTTGCCAAGATCCTTATAGGCAAAGGTTGCCATTACAACTCCTTGGAAGGAATCACTAAAACAAGTTTTGAACACATATTCTCGCACTTTACCATTTCTATCTACAGTAACATCGTCTGCAGTAGCAGAAGCGGATATAAGTGGAACTTTATTTTGAACAGCTATAGGTGCTGCGGATTTTGTATTTCCGGAAGTTGCAGGTCCCAGCATTGCAACAACCTTATCTCTTGTAGCAAGTTTTGCAGCTACATTTGCAGCTTCTGTATTTTCAGATTTATTATCAGCCTTAACACTTTCTAGCTTTTTACCAAGAACCCCACCCTTATTATTTATTTCTTCAAATGCAAGTTCAATTCCATTTACTAGACCTTGTCCATATGTAGCTGCTGGCCCGGATAATTCATAATTTAGACCTACCTTAATAGTCTTGGGTTTTGGTTCCGATGCTGTATTTTTACCGCAACCTGTAAATGAAGCTGTTACCAATAATGATGCCAATAATAATGAAACTTTCTTTTTCATATTTTTTCCTCTCCTCTTGTTGTCATATTTTTTTACATGGTTTTTCATAAAGGCCTAATATCATCCTCATCAGCTTGTGTTATTATTTCCAAAAAAATCTCCCCCTCTTTTTAAATTCATAAAAAAAAACACCTCTATATGTATAAAAATACATATAGAGGTGTGATTAACACGGTACCACTCTATTTAACTATTACCTTACGGTAAATAGGACTCTGTAGGTTCTTATCAAACCTTGGCTTTCTAACGTGGCCTTACGGTATAGCTTACTAATTTTCAGCCATACAACTCTGAAGTGATTATTTCTATCTGGTCAATCCGGTTCTCAGCTTATCCGGTTCTCTGTAATCAACTTTCGCATAGTTTTTTTCTTCGTCATCGTTTTTAAATTCTTGTATAATATTAGTACTTTAAACTAATTAGTTTTTCCTGTTGGGAATGATATTATCACGAATTTTGACATGTGTCAACTTTTTTCTTGCAATAATCCTACAATTCGTTCAAATCTTACACCATATTAAATTTTAAATTTTTGTACTATTTGATTTAATGTTTGAGCCAGTTGTGCTTGACCCTCAGCAGTTTGTGCCATTTGCTCCATTCCTTGTGTTGCTTCTCCTACACTATTTAGTATTTCATTTGAATTTTCTGCTGAACTTTGAGTATTTTCTGCCATACCTTGTATTGCCTCACTTATTTGATTTACGGTAGAATATATTTCTTCCGACATAGATGCTAAATTCTCAGACAGGTCATTTAAAAATTCCGCATCTACATTATATTGCTCCCCTGTTTTTACAAAATCATTATAATCACCAATTACTTTTTCATCTATAAATTTTAGTACTCCTTGTGTATTAAATGATAAGTTCTTAAAAGCTAATTGTACTTTTTCTACAGTTGTTTGTATTGTAGATACAGTCTTTGATGACTCTTCTGCAAGTCTTCTAACTTCTTCTGCAACAACAGCAAACCCTTTACCTTGCTCCCCTGCCCTTGCAGCCTCTATTGCAGCATTTAATGCTAGCAAATTAGTTTGCCCTGAAATAGCTGCTATGGCATCAGCCATAACTTTTATTTCATTAACTACCTTTCCGGCTTCTATAGCTGCCATTATTTCCTTTTGCTTTTCTTTATAAAGACTTTGCGTCTCATTGCTTGAAATTTGCGCTTTATTTTTAACTTGAATTGCTCTTTGGCTTATCTTAGAAGATTCAGTGCTTCCTTCCAATGCTTTACTTGAAAGTATATTTATACTTGAATCTATCTCTTCAGCTGATGCTGATATCTCTTCTGTTACTGCACTTGATTCATGAGCCGAATTAACGATTCCTTTAGTTGCTTCATTTATTACTTCTAATTTTGAAGTCATTTCTTCTACTGTAGCTGACAATTCCTCACTACCAGCACTTAAATCCGTTGATTTTTCTAGAATAATTTTTACAAGGTCTTTAGTGTTTTCTTGTGCTTTGTTTAAAGCATTTCCAGTATCACCAAATTCATCTTTTCTACTTATAATAATAGGTGTTGAAAAATCATACTGTGCCATATTTTCTGCAAACTGCTTTATTTTTGATAAAGGTACAGTTATATCTCTAGTTATAAGTGAAGTTAATACTACTGCTAATAAAATAATAATTCCAGATGTTATAAATATAATTGTTATAGTAGAAGTAATCATATTCATTACTGTTTTATTTTGATTATCAAGATATGTGTTTATTATATTAACAATATTTTCTATGCTACCCATCCATTCATTTTTAATAGTAGATAATTGATTATTTAAAGTTATAATTTCCCCCTTAGTTAAATCAGTTCTTTGTGCTTGTTTTTCAAACTCATCCAAAAGTTTAAATCCCTTTTCCTCTGCTAGTTTAACTTTACTCATGCCATCTATTCCCGTTGGTGTGGTAATCATAGAATTTAATTCTTCTGATGACTTTTTATAATTTTCTATATCTAAATCTATTTTTTTTGAATCATCGGCAATATCTTTAATATTTTGGTGTATAAGCATATCACTATATGAGCTACTAATATTATTTAATTCACCTCTCATTTTGTACATAAGATCTAATTTTTTCATCTCCTTATCTTTAATATTAGTAAAGGAATTTTTAAGATCTGTTACCCTAACCACAGACAATGTAGATACAGTTAATGATAATAAGAGCATAATAATAAAGGATAATAGTATTTTTGTTTTCACCTTAGCATTTTTAATTAATCCCATAATTTTCTCTCCCTTTTTAATTTAATTTTATAACACTAAATAATTAATTTAACATTAAATATATCGTTAAAATATGCGTCAACTTTAGCAGAAGATTCTATTTATTCTGACTTTTTCCGATTTTTTATATAAACTTACCTAAATATAATATATAACAGAATATATCACCATTATAAGCTCAAGCATATTCTAAAATACCAATCATCAGGACTACTATAAAGGATAATTAACCATTATTTTTGGTAAAGTACAAATAAAAATAATAAATTTTTGATTTAGCTCAAATTTTTGTAAAATTAGGTCTATTATGTTTATCTATAGCAATGAGTTTATGTATATAAAAACAAGATATTACATCTAATGAATCATGTGGTAATATATATATGTCATTAATCGTTATATTATACAAAATAATAAAGAAAAACGAAGAAAAAAAGAATAAATAGCTATATTACTGATTTGTTTATAAGAAAGGTAGTGAAAATAATGGATAATATTCTAGTTGAATTTGTTAATACCTGTGCGTGATGTAATAAATATGCTGTCTTCGTTGAAGATGAAGTGAAAAAATATAATGGAAAAGTGAAGCTAAAAATTTATCATGTAGGTAAAGATTTTGACTACATAAAGAAATACGGAATGGTTACTAAAAGTATGATAGTTATTAACGAAAAAAAGAAAATTCAAAATTTATCAGAAGGAGTAATTTCGAGAGCAATTGAAGAGGCGGTGATAAATAGCTAATGTCAATTTTAAATTACATAGAAAAAATTGTACTTGCTTCAATTAATATATTAAATGGTGCTTCAGTATGGCTAGTCATTAGCTTCATTTTAGCAGGACTACTCCATGATATATTAGCCCCTGATAAATTTCAAAAAATGCTTGGTAATAAAAAAATAAGCTCACTAATTAAAAGTACTATATCCGGTATGCTGTTACCTATTTGCAGCTGTGGAGTAATTCCATTGGGTTTGAGTATGTATTATTCAGGAGCATATTTAGGACCAACACTAGCGTTTATGGTAGCTACTCCAATTATAAATCCCATAGCAGTTATATTATGCTTTGGACTTTTAGGTCCAGAAATTTCAATAATTTATTTAATTACTGGATTTGTAGTTCCAATTATTATTGGAATTATAGGTAATACTTTTGGAGGTTCAGAGCTAAAAGCACCCGGTGTAGACGAAAATATTCAAGCAAGATTATTGGAATTGGATGATGATATAAGTTTAAAAGATAAAATGGTTTCAGGCCTGGCTTGGTCATTTAGTAATTTAGCATTATCTGTTAGTAAATATGTAATTCCAGGAATGTTATTGGCAGGATTATTACTAACTTCACTTCCACAGCAATACATTCAAGATTATCTTGGAAATCCAAGTGCTATTTCACTTATATTTATAACATTACTGGCAACTGTTATGTATGTTTGTGCCGTAGGACATATTCCTTTTGTTGCAGCACTTATAGCCAGTGGAGCAGCACCGGGAATAGCTATTACATTTTTAATGGCTGGAGCGGCAACCAATCTCCCTGAATTAATAAGCATCTACAAAATCATAGGTAAACGTACGGTTATTATATATTCCTCAGTAATTGTTACAACTTCAGTATTAGTTGGTTATATAACTAATTTAATTTTAATGCCTAATTTTAAACCAGCTATGAACTTTGATAGAGTAGATAATTCAATAAGCGCAGCTAATAAAATTATTTTTGTTGCACCAGAATGGTTAAAATATTTATGTTCATTTATTATATTTTTATTTTGCATCCGTGCAATTTCACCAAATATTAAAAACTTTTTTGCTAGCAAAAAGGCTTAGACAAATAGAGTTATCTTTATTAAATTGTGAGGTTATTTGTATTATGAGGAAAAAAGAAATTATTTTATATGTATTAGTATTAATCATAATTACATTTATGTTTAGTGCATGCGCTAGCGCGCCTTCTAAAGACAAAGAATTAAAGAATATTGGAGTTACCAGTGATAATCCATTACTTAAATATTTCACTAAACTACACCCTGATAATGAAGTTATTTTATGTGGACAAGAAGATGTAAATAATGATAATACTAAAGATTTAGTGATCATATATAGAGTGAGCAAAACTAAAAACGCTATGAAAATAGTTATTGCTAAAGAGCATAATTATAAATGTAGCAATGAAGTACCTGCTCCAATGGAAAATCAAATAATAAAGTTTAAAAATATAGATGATAAAGACCAAATAGAGGTTATTGTTTCAGGTTCTAAGAATGGACAAGTAGGATATGCAATTTTTAGACTCCAAAATATGAAGATTGTTAATTTATTTGGAAATGACATGGAAGACTGTTGTTAAATCATCTTCTTCAAAGAGGCAATATTAACGACTTCACAATGATATTTACCTCCTTGTAAATCTCTGTAGCAGATAACAATTCTCAATTGTTATCCTCCCAGTTATGGAAAACGGGAGACTTTCCTTCTGAAATATCATTAAATATAAAAATCATAAATAGTAAAGGGGACTAAAAAAATGTTAAAATTAAAGAAAATTGCATTAGTAGTATCATTAGCAGCTGTAATGGCATCTTCATTAATAGCTTGTGGAAATAAGGGGGAAACAGCTAAAACTACCTCATCAAATAGTACAAAAGTTGAGAGTAAGGATGATTACACAATAAAGCTTGGGTACTATAACTGTGATCATATGACTGCAGCATGTGTAGCAAAAGATGCAGGAATATTTGACCAACTTGGTTTAAAGGTTGAAGTTACTGGTAATGGTAAAATTCCACAAGCTATGGCAGCAGGACAAATGGATGCTGGATATATAGGATTTAAAGGTTTAAATACGGCTTATGCTAAAGGGTCTCCTATAATAGTTGCTGCTAATAATCATGATGGCGGTTCATACTATTTGGTAGTGTCAAATGATATTAAGAATCCAGCAAAGGATTTAATAGGACAACCTATGGGAATTGGTTCAAAGCCAGAACAAACAGATTATAATTGGGAACAAATGGCTAATGATGCAGGTATACCTGTTAAAGGCGAAAATTATAAAGGAATAAATTTTGATTCAGATCAAGCTAAATACCTTGCTATGAAAACAGGAAAAATTAAAGGCTATGTATGTTGTGACCCTTGGGGATCCATGGCTGAATTTGAAAAAACAGGACGCATTTTAAGTACACATTTAATGACTGGAAAAGAGCTGGGGAATTGCTGTGTATTCTCTCTAAATAAGAAGTTTGCGAAGGAACATCCTGAACTTGCTAAGAAAATGGTATTAGCTCATACAAAAGCAATAGAATACATTTATACACATCCATTAAAAGCAGCAAAAATCTTTGCAAAAAACTATAATGTACCTGAAGAAGCGGCTTTATTAACTGTGTATAAAAAGACAGTAGGAGAAGGAAGAACTCTTTCTTGGAAAGTTGACCCTAAAAAATTTAAGCATGAAATGGAGTTTGAAATAAGCAAAGGATTATATAGTGATTCAAATAAATATGAGGACATTGTTATTACTAAATATTTAGATGAATCTGGTGCTGATGATTTCGATAAATTTATAAAAGAAAAAGTAAATGCTGTATTCCCACTAGGGATGTCTTTTGAAAATTGGAAAGCTAAGTCCAATGAAATCGATAAATAAAACTATAGTTTTAGCTTTTATTATTACAATTTTATTAATAATAGGAATTAGCTTTATGCCAAAGGAAAAGCTTAATGATAAAATAAAAATCGGAGTGGCTAATGATATCTCTGGCATGGTTATTGACTATATGATTAAAAATAAAAGATTAAATAATGCAGATATTCATGAGGATTTTGAAAGCTATACAATGAATGATTGCTGAAGTAACACTGCTCAATGGGCATTGAGCTCTGATGTTTTAGACCTAGCAATTGTATGTGTAAATGCAGCAGAAAAATTCATTGAAAAGGATCCAAGATTTGAAATTGTTGGAGTTTGTGTTGAAAACTCAGATATATTTGTAACAAAAAGTGGAGTAACACCTAAAAAAATAGGTGTTACTCAAAATAAAAAATATCAAGAACAAATAGTGAAAGACCGCTTTGGTAACAAATGTGAAACAGTTCCTATGCTTGGACGCGCCCTGCCTTATGCATTAGAAAATAACCTAGTGGATGGGGTTATATTAGATGTTACTAAAGGATGGATGCTAAATGGAGTCAAAGATAAAATTTCAGTAAATAGAGATTATGTTACATATGTACTTTTAGTCAGAAATGATTTTAAAAAAAATCCTGTTTATAAAAAGTTTATAACTGCATATAAAAAATCCGTAAAGGAATTAGAATCAGAAGATGTATTGTTAGAAGAATTAAAAGGTTATGTAAATATTAGTATTACTGAAAGGTGGCTATCTGAATGGCGAAGATGGAATATAAATCTTGTACCTATAATTCCACAAACAAACTTAGTAAACTAAAAAATAAAAATACTAAATATATTTTTTATAAGATATTGGTTGGCTTAGCTTTAATAGGAATATGGCAATTAACTGCTATGCATTATGATAAAGAAATAATATTACCCTATCCAAAGAATACAGCAATTGCATTTTTTCACTGCATTACTAGCATTGAAATAGTAACCAATATATTAATTACATTAGGACGTGTATTAAAAGGATTTTTGTGGTCATTAGCCTTGGGTTTGCCACTAGGATTTTTAATGGGAAGCTTTCCACTAGCAAACGAGTTAATTAGTTGGATAGTGGACTCTGTAAGACAGGTTCCAATTATGGCGTGGGTACCACTTACAATTGTATGGTTTGGTATTGGAGATGGTCCAACAATATTCTTAATTGCTTTTTCTGGAATATTCCCTATAATCTTAAATACTATACACGGTGTAAAAAGTATATCAAAGGATTACTATAATGCTGCAAGAAGTATGGGAGCTGGCCACTTAAGCATTTTCAAAAATATTGTTATACCAGCATCTATACCAGATATTTTGACAGGAGCTAGACTGGCTATTAGTACTGGCTGGATGTCCGTTATCTGAGCGGAGTACATAGCGGCAGGTGCCGGCTTAGGTTTCTCTATGGTTGAAGCTCAAACAAGAATGCAAACAGATATGTTAATAGCACTAATGGTTTTTGCAGCACTTGTAGGTTTCGGTATTGATAGAATATTACAACTTTTAAATAAAAGGCTTACAAAATGGAGGTATGCTCAGTAATGAAGGTTAGACTTGAGAATGTATGTAAGACATTTAATAATAATAATAAAGAAGTTCATGAGGTATTAAAAGATATAAGTTTTGATGTTAAAGAAGGACAGTTTATTTCATTACTTGGACCTTCAGGCTGTGGTAAAACTACTCTTTTAACAATAATTGCAGGTTTTAAGCCAGCAACATCAGGTAAAATTTCAGTTAGTGGTAAATACGTATCTAGCGCGGGTTCAGATAGAGGATTTGTATTTCAAAACTATGCACTATTTCCTTGGATGACTGTAGCCGATAATATTTTGTTTCCTATGAAGGAACAAAAAATTCCCAAGGCAGAAAGAGAAAAAAAACTTGGAGAACTTTTAGAAATGGCTCAGCTACTGGGAAAAGAAAATTTATTTCCTCACCAGTTATCTGGAGGAATGAAACAGAGGACAGCGGTTATACGTGCCCTAGCATGTAAACCAGAAGTGTTATTAATGGATGAGCCCTTAGGCGCTGTAGATTTTCAAATGAGACAAATACTTCAAGAAGAATTGGAAGCTTTATGGCTTAAAGACAGAACCACAGTAATTATGGTGACTCATGATGTTGATGAGGCTGTTTATATGAGTGATAGAGTTATTGTTATGTCTACTGAAAAAGGAAAAATACTAGAAGATATGAATATTGACCTTGAAAGATCGCGAGATCGCGAGAGTGAAAAATATAAAAAATATAAAGACACTCTTACAAATATACTGAAAAAAGCACTAAATAGAGACGATTCTAAGGTGGTGTAGAGTTACAGTGAATTTTATGGTGCTAACTCTGAAATATTAGTTAGCAATAAATGAATAGGAGAAAATAATTATGAGTTATATGAAAAATACTATAGTTAAAGATATAGATGGTAATGCTTTTACTTTCAAAAATTATCCCTCAGAAAGATTATATATTGATAGTATTTATTCAAGATTATCTTTAATAGAAAATGAGGTAAGAAGATTAATAATGGATTATATTATATATAATGCCATACCTTTTAATTCAAAAGAGACATCTTCTATTATATTAGAAAAACTAAATATCAGTAAAGAAAAATTTAAGCAAATTTTAGATAGTTTAGTTAGTAAAAATGCTATGGTAATGGATGAAGATAATAATGTGAATTTTATTTATCCAGTTTCAGCTTTTAATACTAATCATAAAGTTCATTTATCAGATGGACGCGTATTTAGTGCAATGTGTGCAGTTGATGCTATGGGATCTTCTTTTACATTTAATCAAAATATAAAAATTAATTCTAAGTGTAGCGAATGTGGAGAGGATATCTTTGTTGAGATTAAAAATGGACAACTCGCTAATTATAGTCCAGAGCTTACACATGTACTCCATGTAGATTTAAATAAAAACCAAAACTGGTCAGGCAACTGCTGAAATATTATGAATTTCTTCTGTACGAAGAAACATTATGATACTTGGGTTAATAAAATGCAAATTCCAGAAGAAGATATTTTCTGTCTGAATATTCAAGAGGCCATACTAGTTGCAAAAATGATATTTAACTCAAACTTTTCAAAAGACTTTCCTTATGCTAACGTCTAATGTTTAAAAATAGAAAATCATAACTTACACAAAAGTTATGGTTTATCTTTTACTTTTTATAATACCAAATACCAACCTATCTTCATATTTATCTGTTCTTCTATTATAAGCTGCTTCCTTTTTTAAACCCTCTTTTTCAAATCCAAGTTTTATATTTAATTTAATTGAAGCAGTATTTTCAGGATCTATCAATGCCTCTATCCTATTAAGCTCTATAACCTCAAATGCATAACATATTACTTTTTTCGAAACTTCACTCATTATATTTTGTCCCCAATATTTTTTGTTAAGCATATAACCTATCTCTGATTTTGAATTCCAAGTGTCAAAATCATGAAGTGTGATCAACCCTATAACATGATTGTTTTTCTTAAGTGTAATACACCACCTAATGAACTTTTTAGTCTTAAATCCATTTATAAAAAACTCCACTGACTTCTTTGCTTGTTCAATAGTTGCCATAGATTTTATTTGCTGGTATTTTACTGCATCCTCATCAGAATATATATCATATATAGCTGGATAATCCGTTTCTACTACCTCTCTTAATATAAACCTTTCAGTCTCAAGTTTAGGAAATTCATTAAATATAGAATCAATTTTGAGCATTTTTTTACAACTCCTTCTTTATATTAAGCATCTTGTAAATAGCTTCTAATTAGATGTTTTTCAAAATGCCTTAATTTGGGGAAAACAAAAAAAGCCCACCATTTTTCAACAGTTGACTTCCTCTTAATAAATTATATCATATTTAAACTAATTTCACAATATTGGTATTATAATTACATTGGTTAAATTTGTTGATTTTATATATAATTTGTAATATCATTATAATATTACTTGTATGAATTAATCTAATTATATACATAATTTAGGTTTAGGGGGATTAAATATGCTAATTGAAAATAAAAAGTATACTATACTTGATATTGTACGACTTCCATTAAACTGTTCACCACTTTATGGGATACTAATAGCAATTTCAAAAATATTAGATGGTATAATTCCTAGTTTACTAATACTTGCTACTGCAAAATTTATAGATATTTCAATTTCAGTAGTATCTTCGAGTGGAGACCTTAAAAAAGTTTTCCCATCAATATTCCTTGTAGTCGCACTAGTTGGGTATAGCTGGATTTCAGTAAGACTTATAAAATTTGTGGAAATTAAGCTAGAAATTAAGCTTAGAGAAGACCTTAGATTAGGTATGGTAAAAAAAAGAGCAAGATTATCTTATAAATACATAGAAAATAGTGAGAGTTGGGATTTAATTTCAAGGGTTTGCAAAGATCCAGAAAGCAAATTAAGCAAAGCCTATATTAATTTTCTAGCTCTAATATCAATGATCATAAAAGTTGCTGGTCTTTTATTTATACTTATAGCTCAGGTTTGGTGGGCTGCTTTAATTATTTTAGCTGTCTCTGTTCCACTATTTATGTTATCTATGAAGAGTGGAAAGGCTACCTATGAAGCTGATAAAGAAACATCGAAATACAAAAGAAAATATGAATATCTTAAAGAAGTGCTCACGGGAAGGGAAAGTGTTGATGAAATGAGTCTATTTAGATTTAGTAATAACATAAATAAAAAGTGGTGGGAGCAATATGAAATTTCTAGAAAGATAATTCTAAAGACTGAAGCTAAGTGGTTTATAAGAATGAAGGCAGGCGGTATTATTACATCTTTTATATCTATTTTTATAATAATCGTGCTTATAAAACCTGTTACATCAGGACTGATAACTATTGGTATGTTTATAGCACTTGTAAATGCTGTAACTTCACTTATTCAAATGTTATCTTGGAATCTTTCCTTTCTTGTAGGTGAACTTACAAAAAACATAGAGTATTTAAAAGATTTAACTAATTTCTCTTCTCTTAAGGAAGAAAAAGGAGCTACTGATAATCCTCTAGAAACCCCAGTTAAATTTAAGAGTTTAGAGTTTAAGAATGTAAGGTTTAAGTATCCACAAACTGAAAATTATATATTAGATGGAATGTCCTTTGTTATAGAACATGGAAAACACTATGCCTTTGTAGGATCAAATGGAGCAGGTAAGACAACTATAACAAAGCTTATAACTGGTCTTTATGATGAGTATGAAGGCGATATATTAATTGATGGTAACAATATAAGGGAATACAGCCAGAGCTACCTTAAAGCCCTATGTTCAGTAGTATATCAAGATTTTGCTAAGTATTATATTTCCTTTAAGGACAATCTCTCTATTGGTAGGATAAATGGCATTAAAAATAAAGGAAATGATATGCTTATTCAGGATGCTGTTTCTACTATGTCACTTAATGATGTAATAGAGTCTCTTCCACATGGAATGGATACTCCTCTTGGAAAAATTAAAAGCAAAGGGGTTGATGTTTCTGGTGGACAGTGGCAGCGTATAGCTATGGCAAGAGCTATTATAAGCCCATCACCTCTTAGAATACTGGATGAACCTACAGCAGCCCTTGACCCTATAAGTGAAAGCAACATCTACGAAAAATTTGAGGAGATAAGTCGTGGAGGCACTACTATATTTATAAGCCATCGCTTAGGTTCTACCAAGCTTTCCGATGAAATCTTTGTACTTGGTAATGGACAAGTTGTTGAAAGTGGAAATCATAATGAGCTTATAAGTAAAAACGGAGTTTATACAGAAATGTATGAAAGTCAAAAAGGATGGTACCTATAATGGAAAAGAAAAAAGAAATATCTCTAACTAAAATTACAGCTAAGATTATTCCTATGATGTTTCATTATTGTCCAATTATTACGATTATACTTTTAACACTCAGTATTTTTCATGGAGTATCTTTTGCTATTAACACCGTCGCAACTCAGAAATTCTTTGATGGAGTAAGCAAAACTGTAAGTGGTAATGGAACAATAAATAAAGCAATTATGCTAGCATTTATATTAGGCCTTGCTCTTATTGTTTCTCAAATATTAAATGGTGTTACTAACTTTATGTACGGAGTGTTTGAAAATAAAGTAGCTGGACATTTATATAAAAAAATCAACGAGAAATCTGCAAATATTGACCCTATAATATATGAAGATACAGAGCTATTAGATAGTATAAACAAGGCTCAAAAGGGTGTTGATGGAAGCATTGGATTATTCATAGTTCTTACAAGCTTATTTACTTTTTATTTGCCTTATTTTTTATTTATGGGAGTATATCTTTTTAGGCTTGATAATATACTTGCAGTATCTTTAGTATTTATATTTATACCTGTGGCCTTTTCTCAGCTTATACGGGTAAAGGTATTTGATAAGCTTGAAGATGAAATAGCACCTATACGTCGTGAATATGACTATTACGAAAGTTGTATTTGTGCTAGAGAATATTTTAAGGAAACTCGCATTTTAGGTGGTTTTAATTATTTTAAAGATATTTATAAGTGCTCCATGGATCTTTTAGGACAAAAGGTGTGGAAGGCAGAAAAGAAAACCGGCCTTATAGAACTTTGCATGAAGCTTTTAACCCTTGTAGGTTATTTGGGAGTGCTTTATCTTTTATTTCGTTCTTTACTTATAGGAAATATAACCATAGGAGCTTTTTCTGCAGTATTTGCATCAGTAGGTTTTATGATTAGTGTAATGGAAGAGATAATATGTATGCACATTGGAGATTTAACAAAAGAACTTGGAACCATAAGAAATTTTATTGATTTCTTTAGCCTTCCTGAAAGGGGTGGTGAGGATGTAGAACTTAGTGCTGAGGATGGAATTTCACTTAAAAATGTAAATTTTATCTACCCGTCAGCAAAAGATTACTCCTTAAAAGATATCTCCTTAGAAATAAGCCCAAAGGAAATCATTGCTGTGGTGGGAGAAAATGGTGCTGGTAAATCGACCCTTGTAAGGATTATAACGGGGCTATATTTACCAACAGAAGGTGCTGTAGAGTTTGGTGGTATTGATACTAGAAAAATATCTGCGAAATCAATATACAAACATACCTCTGGGGTGTTCCAAAAGTATCAAAAATATAAAATGAATCTTTCTGAAAATATAACTATAAGCCATATGGATGATGATTCAGCTGAACTTTTAGATATATCCGCTAAAAAAGCAGATCTTGATATAGAAAGTGAAACTTTCCCAGAAGGCTATGACACCATGCTTTCTCGTGAGTTTGATGGTACAGATATATCTGGTGGACAATGGCAAAGGGTAGCTCTAGCTCGTGGTTTCTACAAGAGCCACAACATGATAATCCTTGATGAACCAACAGCATCTATTGATCCAGTAGAAGAAACAAAATTATATGAAAAATTCGCCGACCTATCAAAAGGTAAAACTTCAATCATTGTTACCCACAGAATAGGCTCAGCTAAAATAGCTGACAGAATTATAGTTATGGATGAAGGAAGAATCGCCGAAATAGGAACACATGAGGAGTTAATAAATCTGGGTGGTAAATACTCTGAAATGTATGAAGCTCAAGCTCAGTGGTATGTTAGAGCTTGAATTTTTCCATCAATTTAATGAACCTTTTAGTCTTTATATAAAATAAAAACCACTAAGTTAGACTTAGTGGTTTTTTGTTACCTGGCGACGACCTACTCTCCCACAAAGTTACCCCTGCAGTACCATTGGCGCATTGAAGCTTAACCGACCTGTTCGGTATGGGAAGGGGTGTTACCTTCATGCCATAATCACCAGATTGAGAAAATTATATTCTCTCAAAATTGCACAGTGAAATTATCTTCTCGCTTTCGCTTGAAGCTTACGCTTTATATATATTAAGGTCAAGCCCTCGACTTATTAGTATTAGTCAGCTGAACATGTTACCATGCTTACACCTCTAACCTATCAACCTGGTGTTCTTCCAGGAGTCTTACTAACACCGTGCTTACGCACGAGTTATGGGAAATCTCATCTCAGGGTGGGCTTCACGCTTAGATGCTTTCAGCGTTTATCCCTTCCAAACATAGCTACCCAGCGATGCCACTGGCGTGACAACTGGTGCACCAGAGGTTTGTCCATCCCGGTCCTCTCGTACTAAGGACAGCTCCCTTCAAATTTCCTACGCCCGCGACGGATAGGGACCGAACTGTCTCACGACGTTCTGAACCCAGCTCGCGTGCCGCTTTAATGGGCGAACAGCCCAACCCTTGGGACCTACTTCAGCCCCAGGATGCGACGAGCCGACATCGAGGTGCCAAACCTCCCCGTCGATGTGGACTCTTGGGGGAGATCAGCCTGTTATCCCCGAGGTAGCTTTTATCCGTTGAGCGATGGCCCTCCCACGAGGTACCACCGGATCACTAAGTCCGACTTTCGTCCCTGCTCCACTTGTAGGTGTCGCAGTCAGGCTCCCTTCTGCCTTTGCACTCTTCGCGCGATTTCCAACCGCGCTGAGGGAACCTTTGAGCGCCTCCGTTACTTTTTTGGAGGCGACCGCCCCAGTCAAACTGCCCACCTAACAATGTCCTGTGACCAGATTCATGGCCTCCAGTTAGAACCTCAGTACTGTCAGGGTGGTATCCCAAGGATGACTCCACACAGGCTGACGCCCATGTTTCTCAGTCTCCCACCTATCCTGTACAGACAATACCGAAATTCAATGCTAAGCTACAGTAAAGCTCTACGGGGTCTTTCCGTCCAATCGCGGGTAGCCAGCATCTTCACTGGCACTACAATTTCGCCGGATGTGCTGTTGAGACAGTGCCCAAATCATTACGCCATTCGTGCGGGTCGGAACTTACCCGACAAGGAATTTCGCTACCTTAGGACCGTTATAGTTACGGCCGCCGTTTACTGGGGCTTAAGTTCATACCTTCGCTTGCGCTAAGTAATCCCCTTAACCTTCCAGCACCGGGCAGGCGTCAGCCCCTATACATCAGCTTTCGCTTTAGCAGAGACCTGTGTTTTTGCTAAACAGTTGCTTGGGCCTATTCTCTGCGACCTACTTTCGTAGGCACCCCTTCTCCCGAAGTTACGGGGTCAATTTGCCGAGTTCCTTAACAGCAATTCTTCCGATGGTCTTAGGATTCTCTCCTCACCTACCTGTGTCGGTTTGCGGTACGGGCACCAATATCCTCGATAGAGACTTTTCTTGGCAGCGTGGAATCAGATACTTCAGGAATAAATTCCCTTCCCCATAACATCTCAGCGTTAAGAGCAAACGGATTTGCCTGCTTGCTCCGCCTAAATGCTTAGACACACATCCAATAGTGTGCACATCTTATCCTCCTGCGTCATCCCATTTCTAATAACGTCCATTGGTGGTATCGGAATATCAACCGATTGTCCATCACCTACGCCTTTCGGCCTCGGCTTAGGTCCCGACTAACCCTGAGAGGACGAGCCTTCCTCAGGAAACCTTAGGTTTTCGACCGTTAAGATTCTCACTTAACTCTCGCTACTTATGCCAACATTCTCACTTCTGTACCGTCCACCACTCCTTACGGTATGACTTCAGCCAGTACAGAAAGCTCCTCTACCGCGTACACATAGTGTACACCCATAGCTTCGGTGGTAAGTTTTAGCCCCGGACATCTTCGGCGCAGGATCTCTTGACTAGTGAGCTATTACGCACTCTTTGAATGAGTGGCTGCTTCTGAGCCAACATCCTAGTTGTCTTAGAAATCCCACATCCTTTTCCACTTAACTTACACTTTGGGACCTTAGCTGATGGTCTGGGCTGTTTCCCTTTTGACTACGGATCTTATCATTCGCAGTCTGACTGCCGAAATAAAAGTATATGGCATTCGGAGTTTGATAGGGTTCAGTAACTGTTGTCAGCCCCTAGCCCATTCAGTGCTCTACCTCCATTACTCAATTAATCGACGCTAGCCCTAAAGCTATTTCGAGGAGAACCAGCTATCTCCGAGTTCGATTGGAATTTCTCCGCTATCCACAGCTCATCCCATGGTTTTTCAACACCAACGTGGTTCGGACCTCCACGGAATTTTACTTCCGCTTCATCCTGGCCATGGATAGGTCACCCGGTTTCGGGTCTACGACATGCAACTATAGCGCCCTATTCAGACTTGGTTTCCCTTCGGCTCCGTACCTTAAGTACTTAACCTTGCTACATATCGTAACTCGTTGGCTCGTTCTACAAAAAGCACGCCGTCACACATAAAAAGTGCTCCGACCGGTTGTAGGCACACGGTTTCAGGTTCTATTTCACTCCCCTTCCGGGGTTCTTTTCACCTTTCCCTCACGGTACTTCTTCACTATCGGTCACTAGGTAGTATTTAGCCTTGGGAGGTGGTCCTCCCTGCTTCCCACAAGGTTTCACGTGTCTCGTGGTACTCTGGATTAGATCTGACTGTTTTTCCTTTTCATTTACAGGCCTATTACCTTCTGCGGAGCAGCTTTCCAGCTATCTTCAATTAAGGAATTGCAGTATTTATGATCTATCCTCAACCCCTAGGTCAAAGACCTAGGTTTGGGCTCTTTCCCTTTCGCTCGCCGCTACTTAGGAAATCGATGTTTCTTTCTCTTCCTCCGGGTACTTAGATGTTTCAGTTCCCCGGGTCTACCTCTGCATACCTATTTATTCAGTATGCAGTACATAGTTGTTACTATGTGGGTTCCCCCATTCGGAAATCTTTGGATCACTGGCTATTTGCGCCTACCCAAAGCTTATCGCAGCTTAACGCGTCCTTCTTCGGCTCCTAGTGCCAAGGCATTCGCCATGCGCCCTTTGTAGCTTAACCTTTATCTTTATCTATTTGCATAGATAATTTCGTTTATTTACATAAACGTTTTAATTCATTTTGCGAAATTGTATTAAATTCATCTATACACCATTTACATGGCTTTAACTTATTAAAACAACTTTAATTTCACTGTGCAATTTTCAAAGAACATTTTTAGAAAAACTATCTATTAGTCAACTCCAAAGAGTTAACTAAAATTAGTCTCTCAAAATTAAACAGAGAATAGGTTACGAGTAATTACAGTAGACATTTTTGAAGAATAATTAAATTCTTCTTGTTGCATCGACCGAAGTCTTTGCATCTACTCCCTAGAAAGGAGGTGATCCAGCCGCAGGTTCTCCTACGGCTACCTTGTTACGACTTCACCCCAATCATCAATCCCACCTTCGGCCGCTGGCTCCTTACGGTTACCTCACGGACTTCGGGTGTTACCAACTCTCATGGTGTGACGGGCGGTGTGTACAAGGCCCGGGAACGTATTCACCGCGACATGCTGATTCGCGATTACTAGCAACTCCGGCTTCATGTAGGCGAGTTGCAGCCTACAATCCGAACTGGGATGAGTTTTTGAGTTTGGCTCCACCTTGCGGTCTTGCATCTCTTTGTACTCACCATTGTAGCACGTGTGTAGCCCTAGACATAAGGGGCATGATGATTTGACGTCATCCCCACCTTCCTCCCGGTTAACCCGGGCAGTCTCACTAGAGTGCTCAACTAAATGGTAGCAACTAATGATAAGGGTTGCGCTCGTTGCGGGACTTAACCCAACATCTCACGACACGAGCTGACGACAACCATGCACCACCTGTCACCCTGTCCCGAAGGACTTCGCCCATCTCTGGGTTATGCAGGGGATGTCAAGTCTAGGTAAGGTTCTTCGCGTTGCTTCGAATTAAACCACATGCTCCGCTGCTTGTGCGGGCCCCCGTCAATTCCTTTGAGTTTTAATCTTGCGATCGTACTCCCCAGGCGGAATACTTATTGTGTTAACTGCGGCACCGAGGTTCGACCCCCGACACCTAGTATTCATCGTTTACGGCGTGGACTACCAGGGTATCTAATCCTGTTTGCTCCCCACGCTTTCATGCCTCAGCGTCAGTTACAGTCCAGTAAGTCGCCTTCGCCACTGGTGTTCTTCCTAATCTCTACGCATTTCACCGCTACACTAGGAATTCCACTTACCTCTCCTGCACTCTAGACACCCAGTTTCAAATGCAGCACCCAAGTTAAGCTCGGGTATTTCACATCTGACTTAAATGTCCGCCTACGCATCCTTTACGCCCAGTAAATCCGGACAACGCTTGCCACCTACGTATTACCGCGGCTGCTGGCACGTAGTTAGCCGTGGCTTCCTCCTCTGGTACCGTCATTATCGTCCCAGAAGACAGAACTTTACAACCCGAAGGCCTTCATCATTCACGCGGCGTTGCTGCGTCAGGGTTTCCCCCATTGCGCAATATTCCCCACTGCTGCCTCCCGTAGGAGTCTGGACCGTGTCTCAGTTCCAATGTGGCCGATCACCCTCTCAGGTCGGCTACGCATCGTTGCCTTGGTGGGCCGTTACCTCACCAACTAGCTAATGCGCCGCGGGTCCATCTCAAAGTGGAATTTTCCGAAGAAAAATCCTTTGATGTCTCGATCATGCGATCAAAACATATTATGCGGTATTAATCTCCCTTTCGGGAGGCTATTCCCCTCTTTGAGGCAGGTTACCCACGTGTTACTCACCCGTCCGCCGCTAATCCACCCCGAAGGGTTTCATCGCTCGACTTGCATGTGTTAGGCACGCCGCCAGCGTTCGTCCTGAGCCAGGATCAAACTCTCAATTTAAAAGTTTACACTTTTTATTTGAAATGAATAATCTGCGCCAACTGTTAAGCTGGTTAGCAAGCTCATTACATACTTTTTAGTCTTACGACTAAAATTACTTTTTTATCTAAAGTAATTAACTGGTCAAGCGAAATATTATTTCGCTATTTTACCTATTTCTCTGTTTAATTTTCAAAGACCAATTTGCTTTGTCATCATGTGACGACTTCTACTATATTACTAGGTTTCTCTTGTTTTGTCAATAACTTTTTAAAATTAATTTTCATTTGAAAACATATTAAATAGTAATTAACATTTAGCGTGCTTCGCCACTGCTTTGTGACGACAAGGAATATTCTATCATATAAATAAGAGCATAATTTCAACCAACATGTCACCTAACTAGATTATCTTCATATTACTACATATAAGTATAAATAATTCGATATTTAGCATTCCGATACGCATGGTTAAGTATTATAACTCCATAGCCACTTAATCCAACTTATCTAGATCTTATGGTATTGGCTATCTTATAACTTACTTTGTTTTTGATTATATATAAATTGATCTAGCAAAAAAGACTTACCCTTTCAGGTAAATCTTTTCGTGTGCCTTATTCATTTTCTCTCAATCTTTCAATGATACTGTTTTTAGAAACACTACCATAACACAACTTGGGAATAAAAATAGCAAAAATCATTAATCCTAAGGAACATACTACAATAGGGATAATTTTAAAATTATATTTAAAAATTGTAATTCCACTACAAAGTAAGCTTATTCCAAAATGTGTTATAAATATTCCAACAGTCGATACAATAGCAGTAGTAATAAGAGCATAGTAAAGTCCTTCAAATATAAGCATTTTCAAAAGCTGTTTTCGAGTCATTCCCACACTTTCAAGTATGGCAAATTCTTGTTTTCTAGCTAAAATGCTTGTAAGCATAGTATTAATAAAATTCATAAGACCTATTATAAATATTACAGCGCTAAGGCTATAGCCTATTATAGAAAAAGTCTTTGTAAAATTTTTATATTCCTTTTCATAATCCTTTTTTGATCGATACTCTAAATCCTTATTGCTGCTCTGAAGTTTTTTAATATGATTTTCTATAGTGCTGCTTTTTTCTTTATCAATAAATATTTGCGCTGTCATTATTACTGGTTTTTTAATAAATAAAATGAATTCCTTTGATGCTATATAGGCTTTATATCCTGTTGGATTATAAATTTTTAGATCAAATGTCCTCACTACTTCTACCAATGCCATAACCTCAAAAGTTTTCTCTCCTCCATCTTTTAAATTAAGTTTTATTTTATCTCCTACCTTGTAATAATCACATCCAAAGGATTGATTTATCAATATATATTTACCCGTTGAGAATTTTTCAAGGTTAAATTCACCTTTAATTATGGTGCTTTTATTATACATATCCATGCAACCATTATCTAAACCATAAAGCTGAACTTCTACTTCTTTTATACTTTGCATATTAGCTTTAACAACCTCTTCATTTACAGAAGCTTTTTTCATAACATCAAGCTTATGAGCATCAATCTTGTCCTGTGCAAATCCTGAATAAATTTTATCTATTTTTTTTACCCCCTGAATATTTTTTAATCCATTACACATTTTTTCATCAACTGTACTTACACCATTAAATATATTTTTTCCAAAATTAGAATAATTACTAATAACAAATTCACCTCGTATGCTATCTTTAAGATACAAATCCATATTAAAACTTCCAATTAGAGTAGAAATAAAATTAAACAATATAATGCTTAATGAAAGCGATGCTAGAAGAATAATTGCTTTTTTCTTATTTCTAAATATATTTGAAAAAGCCATCTTATAGAGTTTTGCACCACTTGTAGAATTTTTTATTCCTTTTTTATCTTTCATTTCTATTCCTGTATATCTTACTGCTTCAATTGGTGATACCCTAGACGCAATCTTACCTGGCTTATTTGAACTTAAAAAAACAGTTATTAAAGAAAACAATGTTGAACCTACAAATATAATAGGATTTATCGATATTGTTGTACTATCACTCATATTTGACGCACTAAGTGATATAGGCACAAGAACCGCCCCTATAAAATATCCACAAATTAAGCCTATAGGAATACCAATTAAAGATAGCATAAATGCTTGTTTTCGTATTATGCACTTTAATTGTTTTTTAGTAGTCCCGATGGTTTTTAATAATCCATAATATTTAGTATCCTTCACTACTGAAATATAAAATATATTATAAATCAAGAGGTATCCACTCACCATTATAAGTAATCCTATAATTATAAAAGGAATTATATTTGACAACTCTGTATCATGATTAGATAAATATCCCCAATTTACAGCATATCTTTCCTCTGAAAAACTTATACCTGTATCTTTAATAACTTTTTTCAAATTATTTTTAGTATCTGAAGCCTTATCAAACATAACATAAAGGTCAGTTAACCCTGTATACTTTCCATCCTTCATACTTTTATTTAAATCCACATCTTTAAGGTTTTTATCTACAAAATCCTTGGAAACTATTGCAATACCTGCGCCTGCAATTGCTTTATCTCCTTTCCAAAAACCACTTAAAACAAAGTCCTTTGTATATTTTTTATCCATTATAGTGTACTCTACTGTGACCTTTTCTCCAATTTTGTGGGGTACATTAAGCATATCAAGCACCCAAGTAGCTGTAGTTATTTCATTTTCATTTTCTGGTAACTTTCCTGTGGTTGCCTCACAAAATCCCCATTTTGCCCAATTTTCATCCACATAATGCAGCTCTACGGCATTACTTCGGAGCTCTTTATTCTCTACATCTGATATTGTAACTGTAGTTCCGTATTCTTTGACAAGTGGATGCTGCTTTAATTTATCTGTTTCCTCTTTTGTAAGGTACTTAAATCCACCGTGAGCTTTTGTACCTACCTGCCTCATAGTTGCATTTTGCATAGAATCAATTAAACTCATACCAATAGTAAATACTGCAGTAAATAATACAGTTGTAAGTACTATAGCTAAAAGCGCAAAAATATTTCTCGTTCTATTTGCCTTAAAGCTCCTTTTGGCAAGCTTAGAGGATATTTTTCTATTATTATTTTTAAACATTTGTAATCTGCCCCCTTGAAGACACAATCTTGCCATCCTCAATTCTTATAATCCTATCTGCAAGCTGTGCTATCTCTTCATTGTGGGTTATCATAACAATTGTTTGATTAAACTTTTTACTTGTGATTTTAAGAAGTCCTAAAACCTCCTGCCCTGTTTTAGTATCCAAATTTCCTGTAGGTTCATCTGCAAGTATTATAGAAGGCTTTGCAGCTATTGCTCTTCCAATGGCAACTCTCTGCTGCTGTCCTCCTGAAAGATTATTAGGCAAATTATTAAGCTTGCTACTTAACCCTAAAATACTCGCAATCTCCTCAATATAATCTTTATCAATTTTATTTCCATCAAGTTCTATAGGTAAAACTATATTTTCATATACATTAAGTATAGGTATAAGGTTATAATTTTGAAAAATAAAACCTATATTTCTACGTCTATAGATAGTTAGCTGTTCCTCATTCATACTGAATACATCTTTTCCATCAACAATAACTTTGCCCTCTGTAGGTCTATCTAATCCACCAAGCATATGTAAAAGTGTACTCTTACCACTTCCAGAAGTTCCTATAATCGCAACAAATTCACCCTTTTCAACTTCAAAATTAACTCCATCTAGTGCTTTTACCAAATTACTATCCTTACCATAATGTTTTTTTAGATTCTCAGTTTTTAAAAGCGACATCTTCCCATCCCCCATATATATTTTTTAGCCAGATTAAATTTAGTACAATTAAAATTTACGGTAACTATTAATCTAGAAAACCACTATGAATCATGATTTCATACCTAATTACTAAATAATGGCTATAAATATATCCTAACAAAACAATGTAACAAACTCCTCACAAAATATATATTAAATATCACAATATTGTTATATTTAATTCTGCAAAAATACAGAGAACTTACTTCCAATATCTTTTTCAGATTTAACTTTTAAGTATCCGCCTTGCTTACTTATGATTTCTCTGGTTAAATATAGTCCAATACCTACGCCTTCTATTTGTTGCACTTCACGCCCTCTGTGAAATCGTTTAAATATATTGTTTATCTCTTCCTCTAATATTCCAATTCCATCATCACTTATATCAATTTCAGTAAAAATTTCTAAAGGTACAACTTCAATATTTATATTCCCACCATACTCAGTATATTTAATAGCATTTTCTACAATATTAAATATAGCTTCAGTTGTCCATTTTTTATCATGACATAGCATAATAGCCCCATCACATTTTATCTCAATATGTATGTTTTTTTTCTGTGCTTTAAGATATACACTTCCAACTACTTGGGCTATAGTTTCACTAAGCGGTAATTTTTCTTTATTTAAAACTATTATACCCGTTTCAAGTCTAGACATTTTTATAAGAGCTTCTATAAGCCACTGCAGTTTTCCTATTTGAAATTTCATATTTTTCAAAAACTCTTTTTCTTGCGCTTTTGTTAACTCTCTCTCTATTAAAGTTTCATTAATAATAGTTATATTCGCTAACGGGGTTTTTACCTGATGAGAAATATCTGATATTATACTTTTAAGCTTGTTTCGGTCGCTATTAAACTCCGCTCTTTCACTTTCTACCATATCTACTAGCTGCTTAATCTTATTTTCAAATTTTGATAATAAGGTTTCTTTATCTGTATCAAAAGTCGTATTTTCTTTTTTAGCTATTACATTGTCAATAACCTCACAGAGATTATTATAAAATTTCACCACTTTAATGCTTGTAAGCCATACAAAACTTATAGCTATAACTAAGAATATAAACAAAAAAGCTATTATAGAAATTCTAAAATTATTTAAATCATAAACTAAATTAGGATTAATTTTCAGTATTCTATTGCATGATCTAAATAAATACAAAAAAAACAAAATACTTATAGAAACAAAAATCAAAATATATATACTATAGATTTTATTCATCGAATTTTTTTTTAGATCCCTCACACTATATCACCTGCCCAAATATAACCCATGCCATATACAGTTTTAATATACTTAGGTGATGATGGCTCCTCCTCAAGCTTAGCCCTTAATCTATTGATATTAACTGTAAGTGCATGCTCATCAACAAAGTTTAAATCCTTATCCCAAAGCTCTTCCATTAACACTCGCCTTGTTAGTACTTGTCCCTTATTAATAAGCAACACCTTTAAAATTTTAAATTCTGTAGGCGTTAATGCAAGATTATTACCACCTTTCAAAATTGTCATCTTTTCAAAATTAAATACCATGTCATCTATTATAAAATCAGTATTCTCCTTTGTTTCTATGTTATATCTCCTAAATATAGCTAAAATTCTTTCTCTCAAAATACCTAAATTAAAAGGTTTTGTAACATAATCGTCCCCACCTAATTTAAACCCTGTAATAATATCAATTTCCATATCACAAGCTGTAAGAAACAATATAGGCACACTTGAAGTTTCTCTCACTTTTATGCAAAAATCAAAACCACTACCATCTGGCAAATTAACATCAAGTATTATCATATCAATTTTATCATTTTTTAATTTTATGTAAGCTTCCTCTAAAGTGAATGCGGATTCAGTTTTGAAACCATCTGCATTAATATTAAAGCATATTCCATTATTCAACATAACATCATCTTCTACAATAAGAATGTTTTGCATATGCACAGTCCCTTCCATTACAAAATAGTTAATTATTCCCTCTTATTATTGTATCAAAAGTAAAAGTATTATTCCATACAAGTTATAACTGAAATTCCCACGCTTTCCTTCTAAAATGTCGCTAAAACTTAAAACCCTACTTTGTGTTAAAGTAAGGTTTTAATACAAATCTATTTTATTAACTATTCTGAAACTCCCACACATAAATGAATGGGGTTCTTGAATACTAAATAACTTCTTTTATACTCTCATTTATAATAAAAACTATAAATTACAACATATAAAAACTAATTATTTTCTTCAAGAATTTCACTATCAAGCATCACAATTGACACATTAACGATAGTATATGGCTCGTTTCAAAACCTAAGTATATTATATCGTACTAAAATAACCATGTCTAATGGTATATTTTAGTAGTGCTATCCATACCACACCTAAAGAGAGTGGGCTTTCCGCACAAATTCTTTGTAATTATATTTACGCAAAATAAAAACCACTAAGTTAGACTTAGTGGTTTTTTGTTTATCTGGCGACGACCTACTCTCCCACAAAGTTACCCCTGCAGTACCATTGGCGCATTGAAGCTTAACCGACCTGTTCGGTATGGGAAGGGGTGTTACCTTCATGCCATAATCACCAGATTGAGAAAATATATATTCTCTCAAAATTGCACAGTGAAATTATCTTCTCGCTTTCGCTTGAAGCTTACGCTTTATATATATTAAGGTCAAGCCCTCGACTTATTAGTATTAGTCAGCTGAACATGTTACCATGCTTACACCTCTAACCTATCAACCTGGTGTTCTTCCAGGAGTCTTACTAACACCGTGCTTACGCACGAGTTATGGGAAATCTCATCTCAGGGTGGGCTTCACGCTTAGATGCTTTCAGCGTTTATCCCTTCCAAACATAGCTACCCAGCGATGCCACTGGCGTGACAACTGGTGCACCAGAGGTTTGTCCATCCCGGTCCTCTCGTACTAAGGACAGCTCCCTTCAAATTTCCTACGCCCGCGACGGATAGGGACCGAACTGTCTCACGACGTTCTGAACCCAGCTCGCGTGCCGCTTTAATGGGCGAACAGCCCAACCCTTGGGACCTACTTCAGCCCCAGGATGCGACGAGCCGACATCGAGGTGCCAAACCTCCCCGTCGATGTGGACTCTTGGGGGAGATCAGCCTGTTATCCCCGAGGTAGCTTTTATCCGTTGAGCGATGGCCCTCCCACGAGGTACCACCGGATCACTAAGTCCGACTTTCGTCCCTGCTCCACTTGTAGGTGTCGCAGTCAGGCTCCCTTCTGCCTTTGCACTCTTCGCGCGATTTCCAACCGCGCTGAGGGAACCTTTGAGCGCCTCCGTTACTTTTTTGGAGGCGACCGCCCCAGTCAAACTGCCCACCTAACAATGTCCTGTGACCAGATTCATGGCCTCCAGTTAGAACCTCAGTACTGTCAGGGTGGTATCCCAAGGATGACTCCACACAGGCTGACGCCCATGTTTCTCAGTCTCCCACCTATCCTGTACAGACAATACCGAAATTCAATGCTAAGCTACAGTAAAGCTCTACGGGGTCTTTCCGTCCAATCGCGGGTAGCCAGCATCTTCACTGGCACTACAATTTCGCCGGATGTGCTGTTGAGACAGTGCCCAAATCATTACGCCATTCGTGCGGGTCGGAACTTACCCGACAAGGAATTTCGCTACCTTAGGACCGTTATAGTTACGGCCGCCGTTTACTGGGGCTTAAGTTCATACCTTCGCTTGCGCTAAGTAATCCCCTTAACCTTCCAGCACCGGGCAGGCGTCAGCCCCTATACATCAGCTTTCGCTTTAGCAGAGACCTGTGTTTTTGCTAAACAGTTGCTTGGGCCTATTCTCTGCGACCTACTTTCGTAGGCACCCCTTCTCCCGAAGTTACGGGGTCAATTTGCCGAGTTCCTTAACAGCAATTCTTCCGATGGTCTTAGGATTCTCTCCTCACCTACCTGTGTCGGTTTGCGGTACGGGCACCAATATCCTCGATAGAGACTTTTCTTGGCAGCGTGGAATCAGATACTTCAGGAATAAATTCCCTTCCCCATAACATCTCAGCGTTAAGAGCAAACGGATTTGCCTGCTTGCTCCGCCTAAATGCTTAGACACACATCCAATAGTGTGCACATCTTATCCTCCTGCGTCATCCCATTTCTAATAACGTCCATTGGTGGTATCGGAATATCAACCGATTGTCCATCACCTACGCCTTTCGGCCTCGGCTTAGGTCCCGACTAACCCTGAGAGGACGAGCCTTCCTCAGGAAACCTTAGGTTTTCGACCGTTAAGATTCTCACTTAACTCTCGCTACTTATGCCAACATTCTCACTTCTGTACCGTCCACCACTCCTTACGGTATGACTTCAGCCAGTACAGAAAGCTCCTCTACCGCGTACACATAGTGTACACCCATAGCTTCGGTGGTAAGTTTTAGCCCCGGACATCTTCGGCGCAGGATCTCTTGACTAGTGAGCTATTACGCACTCTTTGAATGAGTGGCTGCTTCTGAGCCAACATCCTAGTTGTCTTAGAAATCCCACATCCTTTTCCACTTAACTTACACTTTGGGACCTTAGCTGATGGTCTGGGCTGTTTCCCTTTTGACTACGGATCTTATCATTCGCAGTCTGACTGCCGAAATAAAAGTATATGGCATTCGGAGTTTGATAGGGTTCAGTAACTGTTGTCAGCCCCTAGCCCATTCAGTGCTCTACCTCCATTACTCAATTAATCGACGCTAGCCCTAAAGCTATTTCGAGGAGAACCAGCTATCTCCGAGTTCGATTGGAATTTCTCCGCTATCCACAGCTCATCCCATGGTTTTTCAACACCAACGTGGTTCGGACCTCCACGGAATTTTACTTCCGCTTCATCCTGGCCATGGATAGGTCACCCGGTTTCGGGTCTACGACATGCAACTATAGCGCCCTATTCAGACTTGGTTTCCCTTCGGCTCCGTACCTTAAGTACTTAACCTTGCTACATATCGTAACTCGTTGGCTCGTTCTACAAAAAGCACGCCGTCACACATAAAAAGTGCTCCGACCGGTTGTAGGCACACGGTTTCAGGTTCTATTTCACTCCCCTTCCGGGGTTCTTTTCACCTTTCCCTCACGGTACTTCTTCACTATCGGTCACTAGGTAGTATTTAGCCTTGGGAGGTGGTCCTCCCTGCTTCCCACAAGGTTTCACGTGTCTCGTGGTACTCTGGATTAGATCTGACTGTTTTTCCTTTTCATTTACAGGCCTATTACCTTCTGCGGAGCAGCTTTCCAGCTATCTTCAATTAAGGAATTGCAGTATTTATGATCTATCCTCAACCCCTAGGTCAAAGACCTAGGTTTGGGCTCTTTCCCTTTCGCTCGCCGCTACTTAGGAAATCGATGTTTCTTTCTCTTCCTCCGGGTACTTAGATGTTTCAGTTCCCCGGGTCTACCTCTGCATACCTATTTATTCAGTATGCAGTACATAGTTGTTACTATGTGGGTTCCCCCATTCGGAAATCTTTGGATCACTGGCTATTTGCGCCTACCCAAAGCTTATCGCAGCTTAACGCGTCCTTCTTCGGCTCCTAGTGCCAAGGCATTCGCCATGCGCCCTTTGTAGCTTAACCTTTATCTTTATCTACTTGCGTAGATAATTTCGTTTATTTATATAAACGTTTTAATTCATTTTGCGAAATTGTATTAAATTCATCTATACACCATTTACATGGCTTTAACTTATTAAAACAACTTTAATTTCACTGTGCAATTTTCAAAGAACATTTTTAGAAAGATTAAATCATTAGTTAACTCCAAAGAGTCAATTTAAACTCAGAGAGTTTACTAAAATTAGTCTCTCAAAATTAAACAGAGAATAGGTTACGAGTAATTACAGTAGATATTTTGAAAAATAAAATTAATTATTCTTCTTGTTGCATTGACCGAAGTCTTTGCATCTACTCCCTAGAAAGGAGGTGATCCAGCCGCAGGTTCTCCTACGGCTACCTTGTTACGACTTCACCCCAATCATCAATCCCACCTTCGGCCGCTGGCTCCTTACGGTTACCTCACGGACTTCGGGTGTTACCAACTCTCATGGTGTGACGGGCGGTGTGTACAAGGCCCGGGAACGTATTCACCGCGACATGCTGATTCGCGATTACTAGCAACTCCGGCTTCATGTAGGCGAGTTGCAGCCTACAATCCGAACTGGGATGAGTTTTTGAGTTTGGCTCCACCTTGCGGTCTTGCATCTCTTTGTACTCACCATTGTAGCACGTGTGTAGCCCTAGACATAAGGGGCATGATGATTTGACGTCATCCCCACCTTCCTCCCGGTTAACCCGGGCAGTCTCACTAGAGTGCTCAACTAAATGGTAGCAACTAATGATAAGGGTTGCGCTCGTTGCGGGACTTAACCCAACATCTCACGACACGAGCTGACGACAACCATGCACCACCTGTCACCCTGTCCCGAAGGACTTCGCCCATCTCTGGGTTATGCAGGGGATGTCAAGTCTAGGTAAGGTTCTTCGCGTTGCTTCGAATTAAACCACATGCTCCGCTGCTTGTGCGGGCCCCCGTCAATTCCTTTGAGTTTTAATCTTGCGATCGTACTCCCCAGGCGGAATACTTATTGTGTTAACTGCGGCACCGAGGTTCGACCCCCGACACCTAGTATTCATCGTTTACGGCGTGGACTACCAGGGTATCTAATCCTGTTTGCTCCCCACGCTTTCATGCCTCAGCGTCAGTTACAGTCCAGTAAGTCGCCTTCGCCACTGGTGTTCTTCCTAATCTCTACGCATTTCACCGCTACACTAGGAATTCCACTTACCTCTCCTGCACTCTAGACACCCAGTTTCAAATGCAGCACCCAAGTTAAGCTCGGGTATTTCACATCTGACTTAAATGTCCGCCTACGCATCCTTTACGCCCAGTAAATCCGGACAACGCTTGCCACCTACGTATTACCGCGGCTGCTGGCACGTAGTTAGCCGTGGCTTCCTCCTCTGGTACCGTCATTATCGTCCCAGAAGACAGAACTTTACAACCCGAAGGCCTTCATCATTCACGCGGCGTTGCTGCGTCAGGGTTTCCCCCATTGCGCAATATTCCCCACTGCTGCCTCCCGTAGGAGTCTGGACCGTGTCTCAGTTCCAATGTGGCCGATCACCCTCTCAGGTCGGCTACGCATCGTTGCCTTGGTGGGCCGTTACCTCACCAACTAGCTAATGCGCCGCGGGTCCATCTCAAAGTGGAATTCTCTAAAAGAAAAATCCTTTGATGTAAAGGTCATGCGACCAAAACATATTATGCGGTATTAATCTCCCTTTCGGGAGGCTATTCCCCTCTTTGAGGCAGGTTACCCACGTGTTACTCACCCGTCCGCCGCTAATCCACCCCGAAGGGTTTCATCGCTCGACTTGCATGTGTTAGGCACGCCGCCAGCGTTCGTCCTGAGCCAGGATCAAACTCTCAATTTAAAAGTTTACACTTTTTATTTGAAATGAATAATCTGCGCCAACTGTTAAGCTGGTTAGCAAGCTCATTACATACTTTTTAGTCTTACGACTAAAATTACTTTTTTATCTAAAGTAATTAACTGGTCAAGCGAAATATTATTTCGCTATTTTACCTATTTCTCTGTTTAATTTTCAAAGACCAATTTGCTTTGTCATCATGTGACGACTTCTACTATTCTACTAGGTATTTCTTGTTTTGTCAACAACTTTTTTTAATATTTTTTAAGTATATTAAATGTTAACTTATCAATGTTTTCATTTATCGTTACTCACTAGTAGCGACAAGAAGTATTTTATCATGCGCCAACATAATGTGTTTATACTAATTCCTCCAATAGAGCAATAATAACTAGTATTATTCATAATACTACTGATTATTGCGTTTTTTTCACACTGATACGCTAGGGTTCGTATACTTTATTTTTATCAATAACACTCTCAACTTACCACAGCTTATAGCTAAACTTCTAAGAATTTTATCCTAATTAACTAACTACTTAATAGGCGACCCTAATACTTTTAATAAATTACTTCATATTTATAATGGTACCCAGTATCATTATGGCTTTATGAAAAAACCCTCAATTTATTAAGCTGTTCTTCAATATTGTAGGATCCCTGTAAACTAAAACTAAATATATCCTAAAAGAGAAATTTTGCATTAAAAAGAAATATTTGTTGAAAATTGTGAAAATTCAGTATATAATTAAATAAATTTATTATCTAATTAAAAAGGGCGGTGAAATTATGAGAGGCCTAAAGACTATTACTGGTAAAGTTATTCTAAATTTCATGACAATTACTACCATCACTTTCATTGCTTCTATGGTTATCCTAACCATATTTATTAAACAAAATATAATTAAAATCGAGGAAAAGTCCTTAAGTAATGAGGTACAATTAGTAACAGAAAAAATTAATACCTCGCTGGCACAAAAAGGCATGCTTGTAAAACAGCTTGCCAATCAACAGTCTATTATAAACTTCATGTCTACTTTACCTTCACGAAAAGCAATAAAGACCAACCCTGGGTACCCCGATGTAATAAAAACCTTGCAAAATACAAAAAACTCCAACGGTTCAGATATTGATTTAGTTTTCTTTGTATCTGAATCTGGAAATGCCATTATAAAACATAATGAACAAGGTGTACCTGCTGACTGGGACTTGCTTAAAAAGCCTTGGTATTTAGATACTAAAGCAAAGGCAACTACTTTTTTTACTGCACCTTATACCGATGCTACAACAGGTAAGATGGTTATAAGTGTAACCCAACCAGTTATTAAAGACGGAAAGACTTTGGGCGCCACTGGAATTGACATCACCCTTGATGAAATCATAACTACCGTTTCTCAGTACAAAATAGGACAATCCGGATATTTATCATTAATATCTAAAGATGGAACTGTGCTTTCGCATCCAGATAAAACACAGTTATTAAAAAAAATGCCTGATCAATTTAAAGATATAACCGCCAATATGCTTGCTGGAAAAAAAGCTGTAACTCACTATACCTATAATAATGAAAAAAAAATTGCATCATATGCACCTATTTCTTCAAGTGGCTGGTCTTTACTTGCAGTTCAACCTGAATCAGAAATATTAACAAATGTAAATAAAATTAGAAATCTAATTATTTTAATATATATTATTTCACTTTTACTTCTATTTACTGCTACTTTTTTAAGAATGAAGCATACCTTAAAAGAGATACCAGGAATTTTAGTAGCAATGAATTCAGTTAAAAATGGAAATTTAAATGTTTCATTAACTGTAAATTCTGAAGATGAAATTGGCCAAATTCAAGGTAATTTTAATGATATGACGAAAACTATTAAAAATTTAATTTTCAATACGCAAGATGTTAGCGAAAAAATCTCAGTTTTTTCCTCTGAATTATCCGACATAACCAAAACCGTAAATATTTCTTCTATAGAAACGGTACGAGCCGTAGACGAGATTTCCATTGGTGCAACAGCTCAAGCAAAAAACATTGATGACGCCGCTCGGGTTGCCATGGATTTGGACTCAAAATTCGGTAAAATGCTAAAAAATAGTGAAGTACTAAATCTTTCGATTAAAGATGCTGAATCTATTAACAAATTAGGATTAAATGTAGTTGAAATTTTGAAAGAAAAAAACAATTTTACAAATAAAGCTGCCCAATCTATTGAAAGAACAGTAAAACAATTAGCAGTAAAATCCGATAATATCCGAACTATACTAGATACTATTAATTCCATATCTCAACAAACCAATTTACTTGCTTTAAATGCAAGCATAGAAGCTGCAAGAGCTGGTGAGGCAGGAAGAGGATTTGCAGTAGTTGCAGACGAAATTAGAAAATTAGCGGAAGGTTCCTCTAAATCTGTAGACGAAATTAAAACCATAGTACTTTCCATTCAATCTCAAGTAAAGGATGCAGTAACCAAAACTTCAGAAACTCTCACCGTTATAGATGAACAAAGTAAGAGTGTATTAGATGTAAATGATGCTTTTAACAAAATTTCTACAAATATACAAAGCATGATCTTTGAAATTGATGAATCTAGCAAATCTATCAATGAATTGAGTAATTTTAAAGATACTATTGTAGCTGACATAACTAATATATCCGCTGTTTCAGAAGAAACTGCTGCTGCTACAGAAGAAGTTGCAGCAACAATACAAGAACAATCTCAATCCTTCTCAAAAGTTTATCAAAGTATACTTACACTTGACGAATTGACCAAAGAGCTAAATAATAAAATAAATCAATTTCAAATTTAACAAATCACTCCCCTACACAAAAAAATAAAACTAGCATTTTGCTGGTTTTATTTTTTTATAGAGTAGTGAAAAATTTTATATGTATTATAGTGCCATAACGATAAAATAACGTTGTATTATAAAATACAACGTTATTTGTTACCTGGCGATGACTTACTCTCCCACAAGGTTGCCCCTGCAGTACCATTAGCGCATTGAAGCTTAACCGACCTGTTCGGTATGGGAAGGGGTGTTACCTTCATGCCATAATCACCAGATTGAGAAAATCATATTCTCTCAAAATTGCACAGTGAAATTTTCGCTTTATATATATTAAGGTCAAGCCCTCGACTTATTAGTATTAGTCAGCTGAACATGTTACCATGCTTACACCTCTAACCTATCAACCTGGTGTTCTTCCAGGAGTCTTACTAACACCGCACTTACGTGCGAGTTATGGGAAATCTCATCTCAGGGTGGGCTTCACGCTTAGATGCTTTCAGCGTTTATCCCTTCCAAACATAGCTACCCAGCGATGCCACTGGCGTGACAACTGGTGCACCAGAGGTTTGTCCATCCCGGTCCTCTCGTACTAAGGACAGCTCCCTTCAAATTTCCTACGCCCGCGACGGATAGGGACCGAACTGTCTCACGACGTTCTGAACCCAGCTCGCGTGCCGCTTTAATGGGCGAACAGCCCAACCCTTGGGACCTACTTCAGCCCCAGGATGCGACGAGCCGACATCGAGGTGCCAAACCTCCCCGTCGATGTGGACTCTTGGGGGAGATCAGCCTGTTATCCCCGAGGTAGCTTTTATCCGTTGAGCGATGGCCCTCCCACGAGGTACCACCGGATCACTAAGTCCGACTTTCGTCCCTGCTCCACTTGTAGGTGTCGCAGTCAGGCTCCCTTCTGCCTTTGCACTCTTCGCGCGATTTCCAACCGCGCTGAGGGAACCTTTGAGCGCCTCCGTTACTTTTTTGGAGGCGACCGCCCCAGTCAAACTGCCCACCTAACAATGTCCTGTGACCAGATTCATGGCCTCCAGTTAGAACCTCAGTACTGTCAGGGTGGTATCCCAAGGATGACTCCACACAGGCTGACGCCCATGTTTCTCAGTCTCCCACCTATCCTGTACAGACAATACCGAAATTCAATGCTAAGCTACAGTAAAGCTCTACGGGGTCTTTCCGTCCAATCGCGGGTAGCCAGCATCTTCACTGGCACTACAATTTCGCCGGATGTGCTGTTGAGACAGTGCCCAAATCATTACGCCATTCGTGCGGGTCGGAACTTACCCGACAAGGAATTTCGCTACCTTAGGACCGTTATAGTTACGGCCGCCGTTTACTGGGGCTTAAGTTCATACCTTCGCTTGCGCTAAGTAATCCCCTTAACCTTCCAGCACCGGGCAGGCGTCAGCCCCTATACATCAGCTTTCGCTTTAGCAGAGACCTGTGTTTTTGCTAAACAGTTGCTTGGGCCTATTCTCTGCGACCTACTTTCGTAGGCACCCCTTCTCCCGAAGTTACGGGGTCAATTTGCCGAGTTCCTTAACAGCAATTCTTCCGATGGTCTTAGGATTCTCTCCTCACCTACCTGTGTCGGTTTGCGGTACGGGCACCAATATCCTCGATAGAGACTTTTCTTGGCAGCGTGGAATCAGATACTTCAGGAATAAATTCCCTTCCCCATAACATCTCAGCGTTAAGAGCAAACGGATTTGCCTGCTTGCTCCGCCTAAATGCTTAGACACACATCCAATAGTGTGCACATCTTATCCTCCTGCGTCATCCCATTTCTAATAACGTCCATTGGTGGTATCGGAATATCAACCGATTGTCCATCACCTACGCCTTTCGGCCTCGGCTTAGGTCCCGACTAACCCTGAGAGGACGAGCCTTCCTCAGGAAACCTTAGGTTTTCGACCGTTAAGATTCTCACTTAACTCTCGCTACTTATGCCAACATTCTCACTTCTGTACCGTCCACCACTCCTTACGGTATGACTTCAGCCAGTACAGAAAGCTCCTCTACCGCGTACACATAGTGTACACCCATAGCTTCGGTGGTAAGTTTTAGCCCCGGACATCTTCGGCGCAGGATCTCTTGACTAGTGAGCTATTACGCACTCTTTGAATGAGTGGCTGCTTCTGAGCCAACATCCTAGTTGTCTTAGAAATCCCACATCCTTTTCCACTTAACTTACACTTTGGGACCTTAGCTGATGGTCTGGGCTGTTTCCCTTTTGACTACGGATCTTATCATTCGCAGTCTGACTGCCGAAATAAAAGTATATGGCATTCGGAGTTTGATAGGGTTCAGTAACTGTTGTCAGCCCCTAGCCCATTCAGTGCTCTACCTCCATTACTCAATTAATCGACGCTAGCCCTAAAGCTATTTCGAGGAGAACCAGCTATCTCCGAGTTCGATTGGAATTTCTCCGCTATCCACAGCTCATCCCATGGTTTTTCAACACCAACGTGGTTCGGACCTCCACGGAATTTTACTTCCGCTTCATCCTGGCCATGGATAGGTCACCCGGTTTCGGGTCTACGACATGCAACTATAGCGCCCTATTCAGACTTGGTTTCCCTTCGGCTCCGTACCTTAAGTACTTAACCTTGCTACATATCGTAACTCGTTGGCTCGTTCTACAAAAAGCACGCCGTCACACATAAAAAGTGCTCCGACCGGTTGTAGGCACACGGTTTCAGGTTCTATTTCACTCCCCTTCCGGGGTTCTTTTCACCTTTCCCTCACGGTACTTCTTCACTATCGGTCACTAGGTAGTATTTAGCCTTGGGAGGTGGTCCTCCCTGCTTCCCACAAGGTTTCACGTGTCTCGTGGTACTCTGGATTAGATCTGACTGTTTTTCCTTTTCATTTACAGGCCTATTACCTTCTGCGGAGCAGCTTTCCAGCTATCTTCAATTAAGGAATTGCAGTATTTATGATCTATCCTCAACCCCTAGGTCAAAGACCTAGGTTTGGGCTCTTTCCCTTTCGCTCGCCGCTACTTAGGAAATCGATGTTTCTTTCTCTTCCTCCGGGTACTTAGATGTTTCAGTTCCCCGGGTCTACCTCTGCATACCTATTTATTCAGTATGCAGTACATAGTTGTTACTATGTGGGTTCCCCCATTCGGAAATCTTTGGATCACTGGCTATTTGCGCCTACCCAAAGCTTATCGCAGCTTAACGCGTCCTTCTTCGGCTCCTAGTGCCAAGGCATTCGCCATGCGCCCTTTGTAGCTTAACCTTTATCTTTATCTACTTGCGTAGATAATTTCGTTTATTTACATAAACGTTTTAATTCATTTTGCGAAATTGTATTAAATCCATCTATACACCACTTACGTGGCTTTAACTTATTAAAACAACTTTAATTTCACTGTGCAATTTTCAAAGAACATTTTTAGAAAGATTAAATTATTAGTCAACTCCAAAGAGTCAACTAAGATTAGTCTCTCAAAATTAAACAGAGAATAGGTTACGAGTAATTACAGTAGACATTTTTGAAGAATAATTAAATTCTTCTTGTTGCATTGACCGAAGTCTTTGCATCTACTCCCTAGAAAGGAGGTGATCCAGCCGCAGGTTCTCCTACGGCTACCTTGTTACGACTTCACCCCAATCATCAATCCCACCTTCGGCCGCTGGCTCCTTACGGTTACCTCACGGACTTCGGGTGTTACCAACTCTCATGGTGTGACGGGCGGTGTGTACAAGGCCCGGGAACGTATTCACCGCGACATGCTGATTCGCGATTACTAGCAACTCCGGCTTCATGTAGGCGAGTTGCAGCCTACAATCCGAACTGGGATGAGTTTTTGAGTTTGGCTCCACCTTGCGGTCTTGCATCTCTTTGTACTCACCATTGTAGCACGTGTGTAGCCCTAGACATAAGGGGCATGATGATTTGACGTCATCCCCACCTTCCTCCCGGTTAACCCGGGCAGTCTCACTAGAGTGCTCAACTAAATGGTAGCAACTAATGATAAGGGTTGCGCTCGTTGCGGGACTTAACCCAACATCTCACGACACGAGCTGACGACAACCATGCACCACCTGTCACCCTGTCCCGAAGGACTTCGCCCATCTCTGGGTTATGCAGGGGATGTCAAGTCTAGGTAAGGTTCTTCGCGTTGCTTCGAATTAAACCACATGCTCCGCTGCTTGTGCGGGCCCCCGTCAATTCCTTTGAGTTTTAATCTTGCGATCGTACTCCCCAGGCGGAATACTTATTGTGTTAACTGCGGCACCGAGGTTCGACCCCCGACACCTAGTATTCATCGTTTACGGCGTGGACTACCAGGGTATCTAATCCTGTTTGCTCCCCACGCTTTCATGCCTCAGCGTCAGTTACAGTCCAGTAAGTCGCCTTCGCCACTGGTGTTCTTCCTAATCTCTACGCATTTCACCGCTACACTAGGAATTCCACTTACCTCTCCTGCACTCTAGACACCCAGTTTCAAATGCAGCACCCAAGTTAAGCTCGGGTATTTCACATCTGACTTAAATGTCCGCCTACGCATCCTTTACGCCCAGTAAATCCGGACAACGCTTGCCACCTACGTATTACCGCGGCTGCTGGCACGTAGTTAGCCGTGGCTTCCTCCTCTGGTACCGTCATTATCGTCCCAGAAGACAGAACTTTACAACCCGAAGGCCTTCATCATTCACGCGGCGTTGCTGCGTCAGGGTTTCCCCCATTGCGCAATATTCCCCACTGCTGCCTCCCGTAGGAGTCTGGACCGTGTCTCAGTTCCAATGTGGCCGATCACCCTCTCAGGTCGGCTACGCATCGTTGCCTTGGTGGGCCGTTACCTCACCAACTAGCTAATGCGCCGCGGGTCCATCTCAAAGTGGAATTTTCCGAAGAAAAATCCTTTGATGTCTCGATCATGCGATCAAAACATATTATGCGGTATTAATCTCCCTTTCGGGAGGCTATTCCCCTCTTTGAGGCAGGTTACCCACGTGTTACTCACCCGTCCGCCGCTAATCCACCCCGAAGGGTTTCATCGCTCGACTTGCATGTGTTAGGCACGCCGCCAGCGTTCGTCCTGAGCCAGGATCAAACTCTCAATTTAAAAGTTTACACTTTTTATTTGAAATGAATAATCTGCGCCAACTGTTAAGCTGGTTAGCAAGCTCATTACATACTTTTTAGTCTTACGACTAAAATTACTTTTTTATCTAAAGTAATTAACTGGTCAAGCGAAATATTATTTCGCTATTTTACCTATTTCTCTGTTTAATTTTCAAAGACCAATTTGCTTTGTCATCAAGTGACGACTTCTACTATTTTACTAGGTATTACTTGTTTTGTCAACAACTTCTTTTAATATTTTTTAAATTTATTCTTAAAATATTAAATGCTAACTTATCAATGTAATGTTTACCTTTATCGTTACTCACTAGTAGCGACAAGGAGTATTCTATCATATTCCAATACAATGTGTTTATACTAATCCTTTCAATAAGATACTTATTAGTAGTATTCTTCATAATACTACTAATAAGCAAGTTTCTTTTACACTGATACACTAGGATTAGTTTATTATGTTTTATAATCACTACCTTGAATTTAATTGTATATTGCTTCTGATACCTTTATTCTTTAACCGCCTCTAATATTTCTATTCCTGATTGGGATTTTCTTTCAATAGCTTTAATAACATTATCTATAAGAACAAATATTTCTTTAGATAGTTTTTCTGTTTGCAAGTAAAAACTATTGGCCTGTATGGAATTATTAATATTAATTACGTCTATTACCTTGGTGCCCATACTATGCAATTCGTTATGCACTTTATCAATGGCTGTCCACTCTTTAGCTATATCAGAATGGGTTAAATTAATAGAGTGGTAAAAATGACCAAAAGCACATTTTTTTGAATTAGTTTGAATAGGGTAAACCTTCATTTCATCTACCATTCGTTTTAAATTTTTTATCCAAGAGCCATGTGCTTCTTTGGCTTTTGAGAGATGACTAAGCAACTCCTCATTTGTTATTGCATTCTTCCCACCATTTAAAGATGAGAGCATCTCTCTTACAATGTCACTAAGTTCTTCATCAATTTTTGATATTTGTTTAGCACTTTCTTTGCTTTGTATTGCATCAGCATGAATAACCTGTGTCATGTCATTAAGTTTTTCTACATCTTTAGTAGATTCGTCCATTGCTTGATTTATCTGCTCAGCTGCTCCACTTATATCTCCCAATGATTCTGTTATTTTATCCACATCTTTAATTGTAGTTTTTAACATAGATACATTTTCTTTAATTGTATGAGATATAGCATCTAGTTTTAAATTCATGTTATTAGTAGAATCTATTGTGTTATTCATACTTTCTTGACCGCCAATGGCTGCTTTCTGTATATTATCTACAAAGCTTCTCATATCTTTTAAATTTGTTTTAGTGTTATCCGCAAGCTTTCTAATTTCGTCAGCAACCACTGCAAAACCTCTTCCAGCTTCCCCTGCTCTAGCAGCTTCAATTGCAGCATTTAATGCTAGCAAATTTGTTTGATCTGCTATGGATTCTACTCCACCTACTATCTCATTTACTTTAGTAGCCATGTCAACTAACATTTTGATTTGTTCACTCATTATTGTGGCATCTTTTATAACATCTTCTTTTAATAAATTAACTTCATTCAATTGAAATATGCTTTCATCATTCTTTTGAACTAAATCTTTAGAAGATTTATGAAGACGATTCATTGTTTCAGTGGTATTTATAATTGTTTCATTTACCTCACTCATATTTGCAGTAATCTGTTCTACCACAGATAGATTAGATTCACTTATAGCCGACATATCATTTGCAAATCTAATTAACTTATATGAAGAATGTGCCATTTCAACATCGAAATTACTTAAAGATGATGTAATATTAATCATCTTTTTAGAACTTTTTGACATTCTCTCTTCACTTGCTAAAAGCTTATCAAAGGTTTTAAACAATTTTTTGTGAATCGGATAATCTACCTTAAGAGGTTCCACTATTTTTCCATTAATCCTATCTTCAACATGTTTAATTATACAAATCGCTTCATCACAAGGTGCCTTTTTAAAAAAATTCATAGTAATTTTCCTCCATTTTTATAAAATTTAATATACTTAAAATAAATTTAATTCATTATAGTAATCCTAAATCCAATCTACTATTTTTATATTTTTCAACTTGATTATTAAGTTCTTCATACTCAAATAGTGTATCTTCATGTGCTTTTTCTCTAACCATATCTAGTTCATCAAAATTTTTTTTCACTATTTCAACCAGATTGTTATCGATTTCACGAGAATTAGACATTGCAATTAAAATATTTATTGTATTTTCTTTTGTCATGGGATCTCTGTAGGGTCTTTTTTCCCTTATAGCAGTGAATATATCTGCAACCGCAATAATTCTTGAACCTAAAGGAATTTCTTCACCCTTTAATCCAAAAGGATATCCCTTTCCATTTAATTTTTCATGATGAAGTGCACCCCATATCCTTATAGTTTCAAAAGCAGTTACATTTTCTAAAACTCTGTTAGTATGATAAGCATGTGTTCTCATTAAATCAAATTCTTCTTTTGAAAGCGCCCCTGGCTTTTCAAGTATTTCAGTTGGGATAGCCAATTTTCCTAAATCATGAATATAGCCTGCGTATTTTATAACTTTAGTTTCACTTTCACTAAATCCCACATATTTAGCAATAATTTCAGCGCAAGCAGCTACTGATGATGAATGTGATGCTGTAAATCGGCTTTTAAAATCTACCAACCGACTCATAAATATCATAAAATCTTCAAAGTCGCTATGGCTAAAATCACCAAAACCAATAATATTATTTTGCGTTATAAAATTTGGAGTACAAAGATACTGAGTTCCTAGCCAAAAACTATCTTTTTTCGATATTTCCATGAACGCATCAACTATTTCAGGATGAAATATAGCTCCTTTTCTTTTAATTATTTTTTCGCGTATTTCATCAACTGAATTTAGGATATTTTTATCTTTTTCCTTAATTAACACAGAAACACGGTCAGCTAAATTTAATACATGGCTTCCAAAAGGAATTTTTTCATTATTAACACCTACACAATTTCCATTAACCCAACTATTATGGTGATAGCGTATTATTTGTGCAATACCTAAACATGGTTTTAATCCATTTAATAATAAATATCCTTTTTCAGCGTGGAAGTCTAAATCCTTATATTCAAATTCAGTGGGTTTAAGTCTTTCTTTAAGTGTTAATCCCCCAATATCATGTAATGATCCAGCAATTTCTAATTTAATCTGTTCACCATTAGGTAGTCCTAATTGTTTTGCTAAACAATACGAGATATATGCTACTAATTTGTGGTGATTAGAGACAACTGGACTTATTAAGTCTATGGTATCAGTTATACTAACCACTAATTCTGAAAATTGAAATGTTAAATTCATTATGCCAAAACCTTTCTTTTATATTTAATGCTTTTAATAAATCACTAGCATTCTTTAGCGCTTAGTCATATTATACCATTTTATGAGCTTTTCTAACAAGAAATTTCCTCTATTATTCCATAATTCATGTTATACCTAGTATCATAACAACAAAAACGCTGTATTTTATAATACAGCGTTTTTTAACCTGGTGATGACTTAATCTCCCATGGAGTTGCCTTTAGAGTGCAATTAAGCTTAATACAAAATAAAGGAGCTGTCTCAAAATGATTAGAAAATCATTTGAAGAGACAGCCTCTTTTCCTTAGTGATTTTAATAAAAATCACTGTTTTCATTGTTATTTTTTAGTGCCTTTTTATTTTTTTGTACAACAAAAAGAAGATTGTTAAATCTCCTAATTATAAAATGTTGTTTTTGATTTTGAATTTTAAGCTGATTTTATTTCATGCAATAAAATTCCACATCTATCATTTTGGATTTTGTTATGAAATTTATTTATGTTATATCCAAAGCATAAAAGGGTAAATTCAGTTTTAACATTGATTTTTCCTTTAGTTAAAAATCTTCTAAACCCATGATCTTCTTTCAAAACTCCAAATGCTCCTTCAACTTGAATTGACCTATTAGTTCTTAACATTATTCCTTCTAAACTTGTTATATTTTCTAATGACTTTAATCTTTTTTGTATAAATTTTTTAGATACACTTAGTCTTTTGTTACCTTTTGCTTTTGTACATTTTGGTTTATACTGGCATGAATCACAATCCTCACATTCATAAACTGTTACACTAGCTTTATATCCAGACTTTGACTTTCTTATCGTGTTATAAATAACTTTTAATTTTTTATTGTTATGGCAAGTATATTCATCATTTACTTCATCATAATTCATGTTTTCTCGCTTGCTTATATTATTTTTAAAGCTTCTCTTTTTCATGCTTTCATAAGTTTGAGGTTTTATAAATGTGTTTTGCCCAGTGGATTCTAAATACATATAATTTTCTTCACTCTCATATCCAGCGTCAGCTATTACACTATCAAATATTTGTGATAATGTTTCTCTTAATTTTTTTAAAAACGGAATAAAAGTAAGTTGATCAGATCTTTCACTAGAAATATCTATCCCAACAATATATTCACCTTCCACTCCTATTTGCATGTTATATCCTGGTTTTAGTTGCGAATTTCTCATATGATCTTCTTTCATATGCATAAAGGTTGAATCTTTATCAGTTTTTGAAAAACTATTTCTCCCATCAAAAGTTTTGGTATAATCATCATATTTTTTTTGCTTTTCTATAAACTCTGAAAGATTTTCTATAAACTTCTGTATTTTAGTTTTTCTTTTGCCTTGTCCATGCACAAATTCTATATTCTCATGTTCTCTATTTTTATTTAAAAATTTTAAAATCTCTTGAAGATATTCTATTTTAGCCTCCGGCTCTGAAATTATATATTCTGTTTTAAATTCAAAATTTATTTTTTCAATATTTTCCTTTATTTTTTCTTGAAGCTTCGCTTGAAATTTGTCCGTAGATTTTTTCCATACGAAAGTATACTTATTAGCATTGGCTTCAATTTTTGTTCCATCAATAAATATATTCTTAAATTCAACCTCACCGTAGGTTTTTAACTTTTCAACTAATTGATTAAATAAATCATCTACAACACCAACAAGTCTTTTGCTTCTAAACCTAGCTATTGTATTATGATCAGGGGCCTTTCGGCCTCGTAAAAGCCACATGAAGTTGATGTCTCGCTTACAAGCTTTTTCTATTTTTCTACTTGAATAAATGTCATTCATATAAGCATAAACTAATATTTTAAATAGAATCTTCGGTTCAACTGCCGGTTTTCTTCCTTGTGAAGAGTACGCCTCATTTAAATTTTTATAATATAATTCCTCCAATATTTGGCTTAGCAGTCTCACTGAATCATCCTCGGGTATCAAAATTCCTGTTTCAATAGGAAAAACTAATTGATAAACCTCGCAATTATTGGTATAATTCTTTTGTGTAATTTCTTTATTTATCATATTTAAATTATACACCAAAAGTGGACTCCTTGGAGTCCACTTTTGTATTTGGAAAAGAAAAAAAGAGCCATCTCGCTGTAGAAATCACTTTCTATTTTGAGACAGCCCCTTTTGTTTACCTGGCGACGACCTACTCTCCCACAAAGTTACCCCTGCAGTACCATTGGCGCATTGAAGCTTAACCTACCTGTTCGGTATGGGAAGGGGTGTTACCTTCATGCCATAATCACCAGATTGAGAAAATATATATTCTCTCAAAATTGCACAGTGAAATTATCTTCTCGCTTTCGCTTGAAGCTTACGCTTTATATATATTAAGGTCAAGCCCTCGACTTATTAGTATTAGTCAGCTGAACATGTTACCATGCTTACACCTCTAACCTATCAACCTGGTGTTCTTCCAGGAGTCTTACTAACACCGTGCTTACGCACGAGTTATGGGAAATCTCATCTCAGGGTGGGCTTCACGCTTAGATGCTTTCAGCGTTTATCCCTTCCAAACATAGCTACCCAGCGATGCCACTGGCGTGACAACTGGTGCACCAGAGGTTTGTCCATCCCGGTCCTCTCGTACTAAGGACAGCTCCCTTCAAATTTCCTACGCCCGCGACGGATAGGGACCGAACTGTCTCACGACGTTCTGAACCCAGCTCGCGTGCCGCTTTAATGGGCGAACAGCCCAACCCTTGGGACCTACTTCAGCCCCAGGATGCGACGAGCCGACATCGAGGTGCCAAACCTCCCCGTCGATGTGGACTCTTGGGGGAGATCAGCCTGTTATCCCCGAGGTAGCTTTTATCCGTTGAGCGATGGCCCTCCCACGAGGTACCACCGGATCACTAAGTCCGACTTTCGTCCCTGCTCCACTTGTAGGTGTCGCAGTCAGGCTCCCTTCTGCCTTTGCACTCTTCGCGCGATTTCCAACCGCGCTGAGGGAACCTTTGAGCGCCTCCGTTACTTTTTTGGAGGCGACCGCCCCAGTCAAACTGCCCACCTAACAATGTCCTGTGACCAGATTCATGGCCTCCAGTTAGAACCTCAGTACTGTCAGGGTGGTATCCCAAGGATGACTCCACACAGGCTGACGCCCATGTTTCTCAGTCTCCCACCTATCCTGTACAGACAATACCGAAATTCAATGCTAAGCTACAGTAAAGCTCTACGGGGTCTTTCCGTCCAATCGCGGGTAGCCAGCATCTTCACTGGCACTACAATTTCGCCGGATGTGCTGTTGAGACAGTGCCCAAATCATTACGCCATTCGTGCGGGTCGGAACTTACCCGACAAGGAATTTCGCTACCTTAGGACCGTTATAGTTACGGCCGCCGTTTACTGGGGCTTAAGTTCATACCTTCGCTTGCGCTAAGTAATCCCCTTAACCTTCCAGCACCGGGCAGGCGTCAGCCCCTATACATCAGCTTTCGCTTTAGCAGAGACCTGTGTTTTTGCTAAACAGTTGCTTGGGCCTATTCTCTGCGACCTACTTTCGTAGGCACCCCTTCTCCCGAAGTTACGGGGTCAATTTGCCGAGTTCCTTAACAGCAATTCTTCCGATGGTCTTAGGATTCTCTCCTCACCTACCTGTGTCGGTTTGCGGTACGGGCACCAATATCCTCGATAGAGACTTTTCTTGGCAGCGTGGAATCAGATACTTCAGGAATAAATTCCCTTCCCCATAACATCTCAGCGTTAAGAGCAAACGGATTTGCCTGCTTGCTCCGCCTAAATGCTTAGACACACATCCAATAGTGTGCACATCTTATCCTCCTGCGTCATCCCATTTCTAATAACGTCCATTGGTGGTATCGGAATATCAACCGATTGTCCATCACCTACGCCTTTCGGCCTCGGCTTAGGTCCCGACTAACCCTGAGAGGACGAGCCTTCCTCAGGAAACCTTAGGTTTTCGACCGTTAAGATTCTCACTTAACTCTCGCTACTTATGCCAACATTCTCACTTCTGTACCGTCCACCACTCCTTACGGTATGACTTCAGCCAGTACAGAAAGCTCCTCTACCGCGTACACATAGTGTACACCCATAGCTTCGGTGGTAAGTTTTAGCCCCGGACATCTTCGGCGCAGGATCTCTTGACTAGTGAGCTATTACGCACTCTTTGAATGAGTGGCTGCTTCTGAGCCAACATCCTAGTTGTCTTAGAAATCCCACATCCTTTTCCACTTAACTTACACTTTGGGACCTTAGCTGATGGTCTGGGCTGTTTCCCTTTTGACTACGGATCTTATCATTCGCAGTCTGACTGCCGAAATAAAAGTATATGGCATTCGGAGTTTGATAGGGTTCAGTAACTGTTGTCAGCCCCTAGCCCATTCAGTGCTCTACCTCCATTACTCAATTAATCGACGCTAGCCCTAAAGCTATTTCGAGGAGAACCAGCTATCTCCGAGTTCGATTGGAATTTCTCCGCTATCCACAGCTCATCCCATGGTTTTTCAACACCAACGTGGTTCGGACCTCCACGGAATTTTACTTCCGCTTCATCCTGGCCATGGATAGGTCACCCGGTTTCGGGTCTACGACATGCAACTATAGCGCCCTATTCAGACTTGGTTTCCCTTCGGCTCCGTACCTTAAGTACTTAACCTTGCTACATATCGTAACTCGTTGGCTCGTTCTACAAAAAGCACGCCGTCACACATAAAAAGTGCTCCGACCGGTTGTAGGCACACGGTTTCAGGTTCTATTTCACTCCCCTTCCGGGGTTCTTTTCACCTTTCCCTCACGGTACTTCTTCACTATCGGTCACTAGGTAGTATTTAGCCTTGGGAGGTGGTCCTCCCTGCTTCCCACAAGGTTTCACGTGTCTCGTGGTACTCTGGATTAGATCTGACTGTTTTTCCTTTTCATTTACAGGCCTATTACCTTCTGCGGAGCAGCTTTCCAGCTATCTTCAATTAAGGAATTGCAGTATTTATGATCTATCCTCAACCCCTAGGTCAAAGACCTAGGTTTGGGCTCTTTCCCTTTCGCTCGCCGCTACTTAGGAAATCGATGTTTCTTTCTCTTCCTCCGGGTACTTAGATGTTTCAGTTCCCCGGGTCTACCTCTGCATACCTATTTATTCAGTATGCAGTACATAGTTGTTACTATGTGGGTTCCCCCATTCGGAAATCTTTGGATCACTGGCTATTTGCGCCTACCCAAAGCTTATCGCAGCTTAACGCGTCCTTCTTCGGCTCCTAGTGCCAAGGCATTCGCCATGCGCCCTTTGTAGCTTAACCTTTATCTTTATCTACTTGCGTAGATAATTTCGTTTATTTACATAAACGTTTTAATTCATTTTGCGAAATTGTATTAAATCCATCTATACACCACTTACGTGGCTTTAACTTATTAAAACAACTTTAATTTCACTGTGCAATTTTCAAAGAACATTTTTAGAAAGATTAAATTTTTAGTTAACTCCAAAGAGTCAATTTAAACTCAGAGAGTTTACTAAAATTAGTCTCTCAAAATTAAACAGAGAATAGGTTACGAGTAATTACAGTAGACATTTTGAAAAATAAAATTAATTATTCTTCTTGTTGCATTGACCGAAGTCTTTGCATCTACTCCCTAGAAAGGAGGTGATCCAGCCGCAGGTTCTCCTACGGCTACCTTGTTACGACTTCACCCCAATCATCAATCCCACCTTCGGCCGCTGGCTCCTTACGGTTACCTCACGGACTTCGGGTGTTACCAACTCTCATGGTGTGACGGGCGGTGTGTACAAGGCCCGGGAACGTATTCACCGCGACATGCTGATTCGCGATTACTAGCAACTCCGGCTTCATGTAGGCGAGTTGCAGCCTACAATCCGAACTGGGATGAGTTTTTGAGTTTGGCTCCACCTTGCGGTCTTGCATCTCTTTGTACTCACCATTGTAGCACGTGTGTAGCCCTAGACATAAGGGGCATGATGATTTGACGTCATCCCCACCTTCCTCCCGGTTAACCCGGGCAGTCTCACTAGAGTGCTCAACTAAATGGTAGCAACTAATGATAAGGGTTGCGCTCGTTGCGGGACTTAACCCAACATCTCACGACACGAGCTGACGACAACCATGCACCACCTGTCACCCTGTCCCGAAGGACTTCGCCCATCTCTGGGTTATGCAGGGGATGTCAAGTCTAGGTAAGGTTCTTCGCGTTGCTTCGAATTAAACCACATGCTCCGCTGCTTGTGCGGGCCCCCGTCAATTCCTTTGAGTTTTAATCTTGCGATCGTACTCCCCAGGCGGAATACTTATTGTGTTAACTGCGGCACCGAGGTTCGACCCCCGACACCTAGTATTCATCGTTTACGGCGTGGACTACCAGGGTATCTAATCCTGTTTGCTCCCCACGCTTTCATGCCTCAGCGTCAGTTACAGTCCAGTAAGTCGCCTTCGCCACTGGTGTTCTTCCTAATCTCTACGCATTTCACCGCTACACTAGGAATTCCACTTACCTCTCCTGCACTCTAGACACCCAGTTTCAAATGCAGCACCCAAGTTAAGCTCGGGTATTTCACATCTGACTTAAATGTCCGCCTACGCATCCTTTACGCCCAGTAAATCCGGACAACGCTTGCCACCTACGTATTACCGCGGCTGCTGGCACGTAGTTAGCCGTGGCTTCCTCCTCTGGTACCGTCATTATCGTCCCAGAAGACAGAACTTTACAACCCGAAGGCCTTCATCATTCACGCGGCGTTGCTGCGTCAGGGTTTCCCCCATTGCGCAATATTCCCCACTGCTGCCTCCCGTAGGAGTCTGGACCGTGTCTCAGTTCCAATGTGGCCGATCACCCTCTCAGGTCGGCTACGCATCGTTGCCTTGGTGGGCCGTTACCTCACCAACTAGCTAATGCGCCGCGGGTCCATCTCAAAGTGGAATTTTCCGAAGAAAAATCCTTTGATGTCTCGATCATGCGATCAAAACATATTATGCGGTATTAATCTCCCTTTCGGGAGGCTATTCCCCTCTTTGAGGCAGGTTACCCACGTGTTACTCACCCGTCCGCCGCTAATCCACCCCGAAGGGTTTCATCGCTCGACTTGCATGTGTTAGGCACGCCGCCAGCGTTCGTCCTGAGCCAGGATCAAACTCTCAATTTAAAAGTTTACACTTTTTATTTGAAATGAATAATCTGCGCCAACTGTTAAGCTGGTTAGCAAGCTCATTACATACTTTTTAGCCTTACGACTAAAATTACTTTTTTATCTAAAGTAATTAACTGGTCAAGCGAAATATTATTTCGCTATTTTACCTATTTCTCTGTTTAATTTTCAAAGACCAATTTGCTTTGCCATCATGTGACGACAAGGAGTATTGTATCATATAAATAAGAGCATAAATATGGCCAATAGGTCTTCTAACTGTATTATCTTCATATCCCTACATATAAGTATAAATATTTCTACATTCCGTATTCCGATACACAAGGCTAAGTATTATAAAAATAAGAATACCAATTTCGTATCCTTATTTTTCTGTTCTCCTATAACATTGAATATAACTACCGTTAAATTAGATATACCTTAATCTATTTCTATCTTAAGTTCCTTTAACTTCTTTAATACATCAAAATACTCCCTATCCAGTTTCTCAGGATCATCCTTTCTAGACGGTACGGAAAGCTTACTGATAATCCCTGACAGGCGGTTTTCGAGAACAAAGATTTGATTTTCCAAAGCTTCTGCTCTTACATCTGTTTTATTACTGCTTTTCTCCATAAATTCTTCATAACTGCCACGAACAGTGATCAATTTGTGTTTTTCAATGGATAATATACTATTTGCAACTGTACTTATAAATCTTCTGTCGTGTGATACAAATAGAAGGGTTCTCCCGTATTCCTTTAATGCCGCTTCCACAACCTCTAAGGAATATATATCCAGATAATTTGTTGGTTCATCCAAAACAAGCAAGTTAATATCACTCAAAAATACCTTCACAAAAGAAGCCTTTACTCTTTCCCCTCCACTTAGTGCTTTAACCTTCTTATAAACCTCTTCTTTTTTGAATAGAAGTCTGCTTAATAGGATTCGTGCAAAAGTTTCATCATAAACACTATTTTCCATTACATTTTCCAGAATGCTAAACTCCTCATTAAGAATATTCATGTCCTGGCTGAAGTAACCTATTTTTGCACCTTTAGCTGTTTTAATTGATATGTCTCCTTCTAAAATCATCTTAATAAGAGTACTCTTTCCACTACCATTAGGCCCTATAAGCGCAGTTCTTGAGCAATTATAAATATCAAACTCTGTATTATTAAATATAATTTTATCTCCAAAAGACTTACTTATATTCTTTCCTGAAATAACTATCTTACTATAAAGCTCACCATTATCTAATGCATCTAGCTTTATGCTTTGAATTTTTTTAGGTTTTTCTTTTACCTCAAGATGATCCATTCTAGCTTTCATGTTTCTTGCAGCTCTATCTAGATTAGCCTTTGCCTTCTGGTTGCCCATTTTACTATGAAGTCTTGCTTCTGAATTCCCCATTCTTGCTGGAGCCTTTCTCATAGCCCCAACCTTTTGTTTTGTCTCATCCATGGCATCTTCAAGCTTTTTTTTATCTTTCCCATACTTATTGAATTCAAATAAACTTCTTTCTATGTCTAAATCCTTTTGAAGTTTAAAGTCTGTATAATTACCCTTATATTCCTTTAGCTTTCCCTCATCTATCTCTACTATCTTATTACATAACTTGTCTAGAAACTCCCTATCGTGAGATATGATTAGCAGGGCGCCCCTATATTCCTTAAACTTATTATTAAGAAGCTCTATACCCTCCACATCCAAATTACTGGTTGGCTCATCCGCGAATATTATATTATTACCTTTATCAAAGCATTTAGCCATTTTAAATCTTGTTTTCTCACCGCCACTTAAATTATTGTTCCATTTATGCTGAGTACCAAATTGATTAGCTACTTTTTTGTCTATGTCTTCATATTCTTTGGAACCAAGTTGATCTACCACGCTATGGATTCCGTACCTTCTAACCAAGCCTTCATCAGGTTCAGATTCGCCACAAAGTATATTAATAAGTGTAGTCTTACCCGAACCATTAAGTCCCACCAGACCTATCCGATCTTCTGAGTATATTTTAAAATCTTCTATATTAAGTATAAGTCTGTCTCCATAATATTTTTTTATATTTATACCTTCAATTAATAACATAAAAAAACCCCTCCTTTAATTTGGAGAGGATAATAGTTTGCTTTAGTTTAATAATTATCATAAAAATACCCTAAAGTATTTTAAATAATACTCTTAGGAATAACATTTAAGGTAATATCCACATCAACAAGTTAATATCCACTCACAATTTCAATAAAATGTACAACAAAAAAATCCTCAATTGGGAATTTATCATCGTCTTATTAAAAAAATTCTTTAAGTGAATTATATTCTCATATCTCCAAATACCTTACCTTTCATAGATTATACCTAATTATAGAATTAAGAATAAATATTGTCAATGATAGTTTTTCCTCAAAAGCTGTTAACTTAAAACTTTATTGCCACTTACAATCGATAGCTATTGCCAATTTTATTGAAAAAATAATGCAACTATAGTTCATAGTAAAATCTCACATGAAAATCTTATGTATTTTATGATACAATAATTACACTTTCCTTATTGTACCTACGAGGCAAATAGTTTTAATTAAAAGATTTTTATTAAGGCAATATTCTTTTACTGATTATGGAAACATTCATCCATGGAATGAATTAAAGAAAAAGGGGTGTCCAATGAAAAATAAAATAATTGAAGGAAAAACTATAAGGGAATGGGAACAAGAAATTCCTTTAATAAACAAAATTATTTTGACAGAAGAAGTATTTTGGACTAATTCTAAATATGGAAAGTTTGAAGATGCTATAAAAAAGGTTTCTTTATCAGAATCGGATGTAAAAGATGCAGAAAAAAGGCTAAAAAGATTTGCCTCCTATATAGCTAAGGTTTTCCCAGAAACAATAAAAAATAATGGAATTATCGAATCTCCTATTATTAAAATTCCTAATATGCAAAAAAAAATTGAGGAAATGTTTAATCAAGAAATTTTAGGTCAACTACTTCTAAAATGTGATAGCCATCTTGCTATTTCAGGATCAATTAAAGCAAGAGGTGGTATCTATGAAGTATTAAAACATGCAGAAGATTTGGCTATTAAAAATAATATATTAACAGTAGAAGATGATTATTCAATTATCCATAGCGATAAGTTTAGAAAGTTTTTTTCTCAATATTCTATTGCAGTAGGATCAACTGGAAATCTAGGTCTTAGCATTGGAATAATGAGTGCCAAGCTAGGATTCAATGTATATGTTCATATGTCAGCTGATGCAAAAAAATGGAAGAAGGACCTACTTAGAAGTAAGGGTGTTACAGTAATTGAATATGAATCAGACTATAGTAAAGCAGTAGAAGAAGGTAGAAAACAAGCACTTGCGGATCCAAACATGTATTTTGTTGATGATGAAAGTTCAACTGATTTATTCCTGGGATATGCAGTTGCAGCTTATAGGTTAAAAACTCAATTAGAAGAAATGGCTGTACTTGTAGATGGAGACCATCCACTATTTGTTTATCTGCCATGTGGAGTTGGTGGCGGACCAGGTGGAGTTGCATTTGGTTTAAAATTAGTATTCAAGGATAATGTACATTGTTTCTTCGCTGAACCAACCCATTCTCCATGTATGCTTATAGGATTAATCACAGAGATGCATGATAAAGTATGTGTTCAAGATTTTGGAATAGATAATATTACGGATGCAGATGGACTTGCTGTTGGTAGGCCTTCAGGTTTTGTGGGGAAAACATTAGAAAACTTGATTAGTGGAGTATACACAGTACAAGACGAAAATTTATATATGCTTTTAAGTACAATAGCGGACCTTGAAAATATTAATCTTGAACCTTCTGCTTTAGCGGGTATACCTGGCTTAGTTCATGTATTTAAAGATGAAGCAGGACAAAGGTATATAGAGAGTCATAATTTAAAAAACAAAATGAAAAATTCTACGCACATTGCCTGGGCTACTGGAGGAAGCATGGTTCCAAATGATGTAATGGAATCCTATTACGAAAAAGGCCATAAGTATCAGCAACTTATATAGCATATAGAAATAAAAATTAAGGCCTTTGAAATTTACCAACGTATATATTTCCTTAGAACTTAAACACAATTCTTCCAAAACCCCTTATTGTTAGGCACAAAATTTTACTCCCATGTATTGACTTATCTCACATTGACTAAAGAGTTTACTTTAAATATAATATATATAACGCCAATGGAAAGGAGATATAATGTATGCACCAAACTACAAAAGAATCTTTAGCAGAATCCTTGAAAAAACTAATGAATACCACACCCTTAGCAAAAATTACAATTAATGATATTGTTTCGGACTGTGGAGTTAATCGCCGTACATTCTACTATCACTTTCAAGATATCTATGCACTTTTAGAATGGATTTTCAGAACTGAAGTTGCTAGTGCCATGGAAGAAAATACAACCTATCAAACATGGCAGCAGGGATTTTTGAAGATATTGATCTATTTGGATCAAAATCGTAAAATGGTGTTAAATACCTATAACTCCATTGGACGTGAACACTTAGAGACCCATTTATACAGCGCAGTGTATACCCTCGTGGTTAACGTTGTAGATGAAATCGCAGTGGACATGAAAGTTTCACAGGAAAAGAAAGAATTTGTGGTTAATTTTTACAAATTTGCTTTTGTAGGATTATTACTTGAATGGATAAGAACCAATATGATTAATGAATCTGATCAGATTATTGATAATCTAGCTAATATAATTAGTGGGGATATCCATAGAGCATTATTAAAATGTGAAATGCAGTAATAGCAATTGCTCATACTAATCTATGGCCACTACCGCTACTATAAAAATATATAACAAAAAGAACAAGAAAGCATGTACTTTCTTGTTCTTTTTGTTATATATTTAAATTAAACCTTCAAGTGTTGTGTTTTTCAAAAGCTTGCGCACAATAGTCTCTCCTGGGAGAGGTCGTCCACTATATAATGCCTTTGCAGCTGCTGCAACCACACGAATATCATATTTAGTAGGATATACTTCTGGCACCTTTTTATCAAGGTTAAGTAATGTGTAAACCGCCATCATAGCTGAACGAATGGAATATTCAACTGTGAATACGCAATCATCTGCAACTTCTGCAAATTGTCCTAAAAAGGCAAGATTGGTACTCCCTTGTGGAATAACATCAGGACGATCACCCTTAACACGAGGCATAAATTGACTTGTGGTATAAGGCATCATGCAAGGGATAACATTAACGTTTTTAAGAATTTCTGATATCTCATCTTTGATGCCTAAATGGTATAAAAGCTCTGTCATCATTTCTTCACCAGTACAATCGCTCATTCTCTTTTTCACAAAATCACCAATATTGTCAGGGAAAAGACCATAAGCCCATATTACTAAAACATCCTTAGGTTGGTCAATAAAATGAGGTTGTCTATTGCAAGTTACACTCAAAAGCCAGTTTGAATCCTTAATAGTTATAATGCCTCCAGTAACTGTTTTACCAGAGTATGGATCTCTGCCGGTGAGTTCCTTAAGCAGGTCTGCCATTCTAGCATCTTTGCTAGTTATAGTGAAAGATTCCCATTTACTTTTGTCGATGTCACTACAGAATACTTCTGGTTTTCCAAATGAAGAATCTTTCTTTGCAATGTTTTTCCACAAATCCCAGCAGCCAGAAGCCCCACGATTAGTTATTGCAGGTTCATGCATACTTCCAATAGTAGAGTTTTCTGTCATAGATCCATTAGTAACAAATACTAAATCATTCACTGTTGTATGAATTACTTCATCTTTACCATTGTGCACCAAGTGAATTGCAGTAACTGTTTTCTTATCTGCCTCTATGTCAATATCTAAATCTGTAACCTTTGAATCTAGGTCAATGACTACATTTTTAGATTGCAACCATTTTTCAAGTGGAAGAATCATAGATTCATACTGGTTGTACTTTGAAAACATAATGTTTTTCATACTGCTCATTCCAGGAAGCAAATGCATAAAACGTTGCATATAACGTTTCATTTCCACAACGCTATGCCAATTTTCAAATGCAAACATAGAACGCCAGAAACACCACATATCAGTTTCTAAAAAGGATTGATCAAAATACTGCTCAACAGTTGCAGCTCCCAAATCTTCTTCGGTTGCAAGGAAAAGCATAGTAAGTTGCTTAATGTGATTATCCTTAAGCCCAAGAGAAGAAAAATCTGCTTTTTCACCACAATTCTGAAGCAATCTACAAGTTGACTCATTAGGGTCAGCATCATTTAACTCGCGGAATTCATCTAAAACAGTTCGATTAGGAGCAGTTAGAGATGGAATCTTGCCATATAAATCCCAGCAACACTCATAGTGCTCTTCCATCTCTCTTCCACCTCGAACAATATAACCGTCCTTTGCATTTCCGCATCCATCCATACTACCACCGATAATATGTGATTGTTCTAAAATAGTTATGTTTTTACCATCCATATGACCATCTCGTATTAAATATGCGGCAGCCGCAAGAGAGGCTATACCCCCTCCAACCAAATACGCTCTTTTGTTTTCAATGCCTTCTGGTTCTAAAGTATTAATGTTTTGATAATTTCCCATAAATATTCACCTTCCTAAATGTTGATTACTATATACTTCCACTATAGGATAATATAATTATAGGAAGAATGAAATCATCAATCTTCATCAAATGTGCAACTTTTTAATAAAATTATAGGTTTGCTAGTAGCATTCTGGATATTGCTCTGGCGATTGCCCTTTTGATTCAATAACCTCAGGCTGTATAGGCAATGTTGCATTTTTATCAATATCAGTTACTATTATATTAAATTCCCATTGATAACCAAAATCAAAAATGTATTTAATCTTCTGTCCTTTGTAAAGACTAGCTTCCCCTATAGTAATATCATCTACTATTCCCTCCTGAGGATTTCCAGCATAAGTAATTTTTGCAGTGCGCCTATTTCCACCAATATAAAAGTCATACAGATGATCATTATCAAAATTAAAAGCACTTTGAATTGCAAAGTGTAAATCCTCAAAAGTATTTCTATGTGACATTCTTATCTTTCTCCACAAACTTTTAGAAAGACTAACTTTAAAAGTATATACACCACTTCTATCTATTTGAACTTCATTTTCAATAGTTTTTTGTACTATATTATCTGGAAATATATCTTTAAGTACAAAGAATAAACTTTTTTCTCCTCTTTTTATACCTAAATGTTCCATTAACGTTTCCACATCTTCCATATTCCAAAAATTAAACCCTTCAGTTAATAGCTTTTTACAAATTACTATACCTAATTCTGTTGGAATAATAGCCTTAACTGTGTCTTCATACTTATTTTTAACACCTTCAATAAGTTCCAAGCTACATAAACCAAAATAAGACAACTGACAGAGAAAAGAAACAGCTGTTGAAAATACTATCTGCGTATTTTCTTGTTTTAAAATAGGTTCTCCCAAATTTCCCTTAGCAATAGATGCTACAATATTCCATAAAGCTATTGTACCACTCCATCTTGGGTATTTTTTACAAAAGTCATACTTTGACCAGTAGTTTTCAATTATAAATACATATTTTTCAAAATTATTAAGTTCTAAAAACAACTCTACTTTTTCAGTCTTTACCAAGTTCATTTTTTCTTTCTCATCATTTGCTACTACATATAATCCACTATCAACAGCCAATGAAAACATTAAGTCTATACTAAAGTATTGGTCTTGATTATAATTTGGTGCTGTCACAGCCTTATTAAAGTTAAGCTTAGAATTAAGCTTAAAAGAGTCACTTTTTCCAAGAACCTCTTTTTTAACAGATAAAACAGGTTTTTCCTCTTCAATATACTCCATAAATGTATTGAAATCCTGAACAAGCTGCAAAATATTTTCTTCACATATTGATAAATCCATTTTTATGCACCTCTTTCATTAACAACCACAGCATTTTTTATACTTCTTACCACTTCCACAAGGACAAATATCATTTCTTCCTACTTGTAGCGTTGCTGTTTGTGGTGCTGTATTCATCTTATTTTTATCATGTATTTGCTTACCAATTACTTTCATATCCTTATACCGTTTTTTGAAATTCTCCCGCATTTGTTTTTCTTCTTTATTAAATGCCTTTAATATATCATTCATATATTCATCAGTACATGACTTAGATTCAACATCATATTTTCCACTCTTTAACTTGTATCTTAATGTAAAAACATTTTCACCATTATTGTCCAATTCATTAACCGCTATAAAAGAAAGATACGCTTCATTACAAAGACACTTAGGATTCATACAATATAGGTCATCAATATAAATTAAATTGCTTTTTTCATCTCTAAAATTGATTGTTTCTACATTATCAAAAATTTCATTAAAAGATACACAGCCCCCACTCATTGTAATCTCTACCACCTTCTCACTAATAGGTTTTACTTTTTTTTCACCTTCCAACCCCTTAGAAATTTTATAATTTTCATTAAATCTATCTCTTATTTCGATATCAAGTCCAGTTAAAAACTCTGTTATTATTTCATCAACCTTAATAGCCTTATCATAGCTAACTTTATCTATTACTTTAAAGGTATCAAGGTTTAATTTTATACTAAAAAGTATTTTGCCTTCATTATTCATTTCATCAACCTTCAAGAATTTCAACGTCAAATCTCTACACTCACACATGGGATTAGTGCAATAGACTTCTTTTATAATCATACTGGATGAATAAAACTTTGATTTAACTACCAACTCTTTTTGAATTTCTTTTTTGATTATAGATATCTTACGCGTATTTACTACATCGTTTTTCATTTTTTTCTCCTAATCTATATTTTAATTTCACTTTGCTAATAACCATTAGTTTCCAATTCACCTTATAATGGACATTCTATAAATACAAAAAACATTTCATTAAATTTCACTCTAATGAAATGCTTTACTTAATACTATTATTAATACTAGTCTATTTCTAATGCAGGATATTACGCTTTATTTCAAGTAAACTTTCTACTGTAAGCTCTGTTATTTCAGCTATATCATCTATAGAAAGCCCTTTTATTATCATTTTTTCGGCTACCTTTATTGCTTTCTCCGTTGCGCCTTTTTCTATTCCTTTTTCCTCTGCTGATTTTATCCTAGTAAGCTGGTCACTAATTTCTGCCTGCCTAGCCTCATATAACATTCTAGCCTTTTCATCCTTGCTTATTATTTGCAATAAGTTATAGGCTTTCTTTATATCCTTATTCTTTTCTGCCAGCATCTCCATCTCTCCCTTCGATTTTGCATCTAAGAATTCCATCCACTGAACTATTGGATCATTTTCATCTCTCTCAATATCTTTATCAAATAATTTTGGGATTTCCAAAAAGTGTACCTCAATTATATCCGTCAATCTATAACCTGTTCTATCTTCTGTCAAATGATAACTAGAATACAGTTTTTTTAGTGGTGTACACTTGAAATCTACTATATTTATAGTTACACATTTCTTTAACTTGTCGTAAGTATCTCCTGGTTTTATCTGACTTGTATACATCTTGCTCCAGTAGAAAATAGTACGTTCTGCCATGTAATCCGTTGGCAATATTTGTATTTCAACATCTATTTGCTTTCCTATTTTTGTTTTTACTCGTACATCAAGAATCCCTTTTTTGTCTTCCTTAAAGTCTTTTATTAGTTCACTATTTATTATTTCTATTCCCTCAAATTCTTCTTCTGGGACACCTAATACATCACTTAGTAGTGCTATTAGTAAATCTTTATGTTTTTCGTTTCCAAATATATACTTGCTGACTAGGTAGGTGGAATTACTTCCACTTTCCCGTCTAAGAACCGTACTTGAAAGTTTCCCTTCATACGGCTCAAGCCCCTGAAAGCATTCTTTAGCATGAAAATGCCGGTTTCTATTAATAATTGGTCAATTGGTTAAAGTACAAGCCCTATGTGCTAATAATACTTTATCCTTTTGTTTATTTCCAATAGGATTATTATTATTATTATTATTATTATTATTATTATATGTTATACTTCTTTCTTCAGCAGTGTCCATTGATAATCCACATATAGTACATTTTCCATTCTGTTTTACCCATAATTTTTTAAATATTCCGGTTAGCTTCTTTGCTCCCAATTTGTACTTTCGCTCTTCAAAATATTGAGTATCAGTATATGGATTTTTATTAAGCTTTAGTGGTATATGTCTGATTATTTTCTTATCACTCATTAAAATCAGCTTCTTATTATCCTTGAATACCCAATTTCTAGCACCGTGTACTTTCCAGTATTTTGATTTTATCCATCTTTTGCCTTTGTTAGGATGTCTCCTTTTTGCCCATTTCCATAACATTTGAAATGTAATATGGTCTATCTTTTGAAATATATCATTTGATACAGCACATTGATGGTAATTACTCCATCCAGTTATTATTTGATTTAACTTTATTATTAATATATCCTGTTCTACTGATTTATTCCCCTTTATAATCGCACTAATTTTACTTATTACCCTTTTAATTGATTTTTGAGATGGCTTAATCAGCAACTTACCTTTATATTTCTTTATATTCCATCCAATAAAATCAAAGCCTTCATCTATATGAGTTATTATTGTCTTTTCATCTGACAATTCTAGCCCTCTTTGGATTAAAAAACTTTTTATTATTTCTTTTGCTTTTATAGCAGTTTCACTGTCGGGAGCTGTAACAATAAAGTCATCCGCATAGCGGATTAGATTAACCTTGGGTCTTTCATTATTTCGGATTTTTGTACTTCTTTTAAATGTGCTTTTCAATAATTCGTCTATACCATCAAGAGTAAAATTAGCTAAACAAGGACTAATTGGAGAACCTTGTGCGGTTCCGCTTTTTGTAGAGAATAGTTTCCCCTTATATACATATCCAGATTTAATAAGCTTATTTAATACATTAGTATCCATAGGAGAGTTATCTGTTAGCCATTTATGTGATATATTATTAAAACAGCCTTTGATGTCTCCTTCTAGAACCCATGTTGGGGATGACTTGCGACTAAAGTTTATAAATATTTGTGACATAGCGTCTACACAACTTCTGTTTTTTCGAAATCCAAATGATGTTTTGTCACTCATGCTTTCTACAACAGGATCCAATCCCATCATATATAATGTTTGCATAGCTCTATCATGCATTGTAGCTATTCCAAGCGGTCTCAATTTCCCATTTTGTTTTCGTATATTTACTCTTTTTAATGGTTTAGGTTTATAGTTCTTACTGTTAAGCAACTTTACTGCTTCACATTTTTTCTTTGCTGAATTCCAGAGTATATTATCTATGCCCGGTGTTTTCTTACCTTTGTTTGTTGTTATACGTTTTACTGACATTAGTTTAGCATAGTGGGAATGAACCAGCATTCGCTGTAATTCTTTTACAAGTTTCCAATTTTTATTAATAGTCGCCTTTACAATCCTAGCTTGAATCTTATTAACGAATTTTTCAATGTTTTTCCAATCAATGCTTTTCCAATAAAAGCTTGCTTGTTTTTCGTCTAAGTTTGCAGTCTGTTTAATTAACAGTATACACATCTCCCTTATTCGTAAGATTCATTCCTTTAATGTAATCAAGCACCATAGTATAAGTCAGCATCCTTTCGGATCACTCCAAATATTGAAGAGTTATACCTTCCATTACAGAAGATCTTTCGCTTTTTATACTTTCCTATACCCTCTACTTCCCATAAAAAAAAGGGCCTGTATAGGGCTTACCGAGTTCCAGTTTAAAACCAATTCAATGTGCCTTAGAACCTGTCTATAGCCCGGAGATACTGACCATCTTGCATACTGCATTTTCAGACATTATGCCCTTATCTCTCACCTTTTTTGTCCAAGCGTGTCAACCTTTTTTCGCTTGTTTGACTTAACGAGCCTTGCAACAGTTTGTTTATCCTGTTCATAACACATCATTTATGCTTGCAGTAGATAGGATAAGGTTTCCCATTTTTCCCGCTTTGTCCCAACAGCTTAGTACATTTCTGTTGCCAAAAATGCACCTGTGGTAGCATTACCCCAAATGGTAGGGATAGCCCAAAAGTTTAGTTAATACTTAGGCAGCTTTTAAACCGACCTCTCGTCACAGAAATACAAAATCATATTTTGGTGACATTATGAAATTGTCATCTATTGATTTTACTTTTTTCTTAGTCATTTTATCACATCCTCAATATTTACCTTTGACTATTATTCATTATTTTATTCATGCTTACTTATCTTTATTTTATCAGAAAATTACGTTTTATTCTACACTAAAATGAAAAAGCCCTTATAAGTACTTAATGATTCTGCTTATAATATTTGCAGTACCCTATATAATTATTATCGCCCATAAGTTATCATTTCGTTTCTATTCTTTTCAAAACCTCTAATCTATTTTTTTAAACTCTATACTCCAATGTATTCCAATTCCGATGATATAAGCCTTGGCAAAGTTCCCTTGGTTTATTGCAACCGCCATACGGTATACTGAGTTAACATAAATTAACTGCTCACTTACGTATACGTCTGCAAATGATTTCCTATAAACTATAGAATTGTTGTATACAAGAGTGGGCCCATTGTAAAATATGGAAGTGTATGCTGACAGATTTTACTTGCTAATGGTAATGTACCCTATACCGTAATTTTTGCAAAGACTTCTTTTTCAAATGATATATTCAACTCTTTATTATAATGATTAAGTACAACTGCAATGTGGAAAAGAGCTATTCCTAAATCAAGTTTTTTAGATTCTATAAGCCTATCAATCTTGATTATACCTTTATCAAGCAGCATATCTATCTCATTTTCATATACTCTAAATTTCCACGGTTGCCTATTTATCGCAGAAGGTACAATCCTAGCATACTCTATGCTCTTTTGTATATATTCAGGTACATTTAGCACTTTCTCGTGATTAAGGACTAATTTATCAACTGGTTTTCTATTAGTTGATTTGAAATTTTTTTTAGCAAAATCAGATCTAGTCTCATCCTTATATCCCACAGATATAACACAAACTACCTTTTCATTAGAATTCACTATTACTTCCCTAGATAATTTAGATTTTTTAAAAGTACCAGAAACTTGATATATTTCATACGACAAATATATCAATGTTTCAAGTATTAGTATTCAATCTCCAGATTATGTGTTAGGACAAATTTCATCCCAATCACATTCTCCATTGGCACTAACAAGCCAATTTAAAGCATAATGTTGTTCTTGTACTACCCCTGAATCTAATCCTGCTAATATCTCTTGGTTTTTTATCCTTGCCTCCACACAAGCCCAGTGATAATATAAATTTCTTGTATGCATGTCCAATAACTCTTCGCTACTTCTAATGTTAGAATCTTGTATTAATGCACTCAAAGAATCATAACGTCTTAATACTTCAGCAATTTTACTAACATTACAAATTTCAGTTGATGGATTTAATTCTATAAATCCAAGAGCCCATATTAATATAGCACATCTTTCATATTGCCATGCAAACTGTATAGATGTGACTCTATCTGGCTCATTCATTTCTATATATTCTTTTTCACTATTACTAAGATAATTTATAACTCCATATATTTTATTCATTTCTTCAAATTCATATTTTGCAAGTCCTACAGATCCATCTTCCATTAGTAAACATTCTGCATATAAAGCAGAAGAAAATATAGCTACCGACCTCTTAACTATTGCTTCTACAATTGGGACAGCAACTTCTTCTTCCATGATTTGTGTACCTAACATAAAATTCGTATGTGCTATCTTCTTTTCATCGCATTCCCTAATAATTCTTTTATATCTTTCCTCATCTTTAGCTGTTGCTTCTACTTCTCTTTTTAATATATCTGAACTTGCAATTGAATTTGCAATATCGCTTGCTCTAAAACTTCTTTGTTTACTAATGGTGCTTGTGAAAAAAAATTTGCAATTCCATTTGTTTGCGTAATTATATAATCTTCATTATCTTGCAAATGCAAATCTAAGTATGTATCATCTTTAAAGATAAATTCTATACCACCATCTATTTTTTTAATTGATTTTGTTTGTTCTAAAAATTCTTCCTTTGCTATTTCATAAATATTTTGACTATCTAAAGTAATTGAGTATAAAGTTAGTACTCCTTTTTCCTTTTTCCTTTTTATCTTCCTTTTTTTTCCTATTAAATATTCCCACATTTGCCTCCTTAATCCTGCTTTACCCCCGGGGGTGACAATAGCTCCTAATTCCAACGTTTATATCTTTTAACTTCTTTTATTTTACCATAAAAATTTATGCCGCTGACTACATAACACCTCCAAATAATTTAATATAAAAAACCGCCTGGATAAATTCATCTTACCCAAGCGGTGGATATTTTCCTTTAGTTATGCTCCCTATGGTTCTAATGCACCATATTATGCTTTATTTCAATTAATCTTTCTACTGTAAGCTCAGTTATTTCAGCTATATCATCTATGGAAAGCCCTTTTACTATCATTTTTTCTGCTACCTTTATCACTTTTTCAGTACTTGTAGATGCTTTTTTTACTCTCAACAGATAATCCGATAAGCTAAAAGATGCCTATGCCATAAATTCTATATATAAATCCTTCACCATAAATTACTGTAGCGCGTATTTAAAATTTTATACTAAATGTAAATTTTTATATCATTGTATATATTTACTCCTACCTTAAATAATGCCATTATTTCATTTCATTTATTTGAATCATCTCAATCCAATTATTATTTTATATTTTCCTTTACATAAAAAAAGAGAGACTTATATCGCTCCCCCTATAACTAAATTAAATAATGAATTTAGTTATTAAGATGTATGCTAACATAAATCATCATTAACATTTTTAATTAAGTATGCTGAATATATATCCCTCTGGCTCTATTATCCTACCTCCTTCACCCTCAATGACTGAGGCGAAGGCTCAATAACTTCAACTTTATCGCCGAAGCTTAGAACCCAACTGAGCAAGTTTTCTTTATTTGTAAAACCAAATTTAAAGAGTATATTCCCGTCATATGTGTATGAAAAGCTATCTATACCATATTCTTCAATCAGTCTATGTTTCATAATTTTATCAAATACTGCGACAAGCATAATTTTGTCACTAAAATAGCTATCAAAGTCAACTTGCTTTTGTGGTATATCTCTCGTTTCAAAATGTTGCTCCGTAACAGTTAAATTCCACAAACGATTAAGTTTGAACAGGCGAAAATCTTTTTTTTCACAGCAATGTCCAAAACATACCATGACGACCATTGAAATACAATTAAGTATGGCTCAATTAGTTTCTGTGTTTCCCCCTTGCTGTAATAATAATCAAATGATATTACTCGATTTTCCGCAATTGCTGTTTTGATATTCTCAATTTTAGGGGATAGTGTATTTTTATAGTGGGAGGATAGGTCAATCAAAATATTGCTTTCGGCAGAGTAGACGTTATTTTTACCAGACGAAAACTTATCTATTAGCTGCCTGTATTTTGCTGTCTGTGAAATGCTATCAAGGCTTTTAAGCCCTGTAAAAATAGCTCCTAACTCATTTGAAGTGAAAATAGTTTTGTCTATTTTATATCCGTCAGCAATAGCTATACCACCATTTACTCCCTGAAATGTGACAATTGGGATCCCCGCTTTGCAAATATCCTCAATATCCCTATTTATTGTTCGCCTTGAAACCTCAAATTTTTCTGCAAGGTATGGGGCTGTTACTTTTTCATTTTGTAGTAATGTAGTTAGAATACCAATTAGTCTGTAAATTTTAATAGCAATCGCCCCTTTACTGCTCGATTTTCATAATTTCCAATGGCTATATGTTTTGATGTTTAAGACTTCTATAAATGATTTAGCATAATTAAACCCAACACTTTGAAGTGTTGGGTTTAATTGTGATTTATAATTAGAAAGTCAACTGTTGAAAAATGGTAGGCTTTTTTATTTTCTAGAAATTAAGGTATCTTTTATAGTTTATCAACTACTGTATTCCATGTTAATTCTAAAACTCCTGTCATATTTGATGGTTCATTTGAAACGTACGTAACTACTGCATTTTTATCTGGCAATATTACTACATATTGTCCATACAATCCATCCATTCGATAGGAATTAGGATATGAATTCATCCATATTTGGTAACCGTATCCTTGTTTATGATCAGCAGTTGCAAAATATTCATTGAATTCAGATGTATCAATTTGCGATTTCGTAGCCTGTTCAATATAATCTGCAGGTATAAGCTGTTTTTTGTTCCATACTCCATGATTAAGTAAGAGTTGACCAAATTTTGATAATTCTCCTGCCGTTAAATATAATCCTGAACATCCAAATGATATACCATTTACATCGGAATCCCATTGTGGCTCAGATATTCCCAGCGGCTTAAAAATACGAGGCATTAAATATTCTTTCAGACTATACCCAGTTGTAATACTAATAAGCTTTGAAAGCATATAAGTTGCAGCGTTATTATATAAAAAATGTGTACCTGGTTCAAACACAAGAGGCTCTTCAAAGAAAAGCTTGCTAATATCATCAAGCGGCTTATTTTCCTCCATTGCTTTTGTCACGGGGCATCTTGCATGTCCTGTGCCCATACAAAGTAAATCATGAATAGTCATTTTTTTAAAAAAATCACTCATCTGTATAATATCATTTGCAAAATAATCTACAATTTTGTCATTCAGGCTAAAATATCCCTCATTTTCTGCAATGCCGATTCCCATAGATGTGAATGTCTTGCTTACAGACCATAAAAGGGTTGGTTTTTCTTTTTCAAAATCATGTTCAGCAATTATATCTCCATCCTTTCTTACTACCACATTAAGGACATGAAGATTTTGCGTTTTAACTGATTCAATTAAATCATCCAATATACAATTTCTCATTTTCTCTTCTCCTAACTTTCGCCTAATATAAATAAGCTTAATTTTCCACATTTAACTATTTTGTCCTTATTGAATTATACAACGTAGCAATGTAATTATTTAAACTTTTAACATAGTTGTATTTACTGCAATTCTTGGTATCCAAGGTCGAAAAGGCATTGTCTCGTCAAACCTTGAAATATTTTTAAAAATTTTTATATAAGTTTCTTGTACAATATCAAGAGAATCTTGTTCATTTTGAGTGTAACTATGGCATATGCTGTACAAATATCGTTCGTAAATCTTAAAAAATTCCATAAAGGAGGATTTATCATAGTTCTTGCATTTCAATTGTAATATATTGCAATTTAACTAAATTTCTACAAGGGTCTGACCCCTTACTACACTACATTAATAATTCTAAGTTTTTAATTAATTCACCAATGGAGTCAACATATTTATTGGCTATTCTCTCTGCAATTTCATTAGCTAACTTTTCGTTATAAATATGTGATGTAGAATTTCTATCTTCTAATAAATTAATCCATACCAATTCATCTGATATAATATTGTTAACATATGCCTTTTTAAATATTGTACGTGGAAATGAGTTCTCGAGGGTTACTCCTTGGAAATTCATAAACTCTTTAAGTGTTTTATGAGTGAGCTCATAGGTAAATTCAAACCTTTGAATTAAGCTATCTCTTATTATTTCATTTTTACCGTCGTATAAATCACTAACTTCTTTAAGTCTATCGTATGCCCTTTTCAAATTCATATACTTAAAATCAAGGTTTCTCATAAATAATCACCCCTTCTTTTTCAACTTGTTCTATAAAAAACTTATCTTCAATATTATTCATATGTGAAAAATCAAACTCTAATAAAGTACTAACTTTCTCCTCAATTTCATTTTTGAATTCTGCAATAGAATTATCAGAATACACACCTAAATCAATATCACTTTTTAATAAATTATCACCACGTGCTCGTGACCCGAAGATAATAATTTTATCAATATATTTATGTTTCTTTGATATATCAACTATTTTATTAACTATTCTATTTTCTAAATTCAATATACTCGCTCCCCTATTGTACTTAATTTTTTTATCCACGCGGTAAACAAATAATTCAAATTATTTAATATGCCATTTTTTTATAATCATACTTGATGAATAAAACTTTGATTTAACTTCATTCTATCTTTCATAATTTTATTTTATAATAGAATTTTTACTTATTATAATATAACTCTAACCCTATTTCATTTGAAAAGTAAGGGTGTTTTTCAAATTACATTACTGTCCTTTTGCCTATTCTTCTAAAATAATAACAATTTAACTTGTAGCATTGACTAATTCATTATAATGCTATTAAAACATATTTTCAACATCAATAAGGGATTACTGAATGTACTATTAGTGAACTACTCACCACCTAAGCGGTTGGAGCTTCTTGGTCAACTCTGCGAAGCTAGAACTTTCTATGTTGCTCTATCTTAATCATAGATTTTAATTTAGGTACTTTGATATGTTTATTTTATTCATAGGACTTTATTCTTTCAGCCAACATTCGATTATATACAAACCTAGTGCATCCAAATAATTATATCTATTATGTATCTCTGCAGATTTAATATGTAGATATAAGTAAAAGACTTACCTTTTAGAGTAAGTCTTTTACTTATAATACATTTAATTGTAATATCATTCATATTTTTTATCCCCAACATTAAGCGGATTCCTGTCCCTTGGTGCTAGTCCCTACTTTAAAAAATAACTTTTTTTCGTTTTTTCAATCTATTACTTTTAAATCTCTGAATGTGTATAGCTAAATATGCAGTTTCCTCTTCAACAACTTTTAGCTCAAACTCTCCTTCAACAAATTTCGAAATTTTTTGTGCCAGCTTAAAGCAAGGATCATATTTACGTTTTATAGTATTTACTAATTTATTTTTAACAGGAATATTGCCTAAAATCCTTTGAATAGCAAAACGAATATGAGTAATAAATCTAGCATAATCAAGAGACTTTCTATCTATTTTAACATTTAATTCATCTTCAATCATTTTTATAATGGTATTTGATACAAACGCATATTTTATTGTATTAGCTAATCCTCTCTCATTCCTTGCAGAATATATATGCAGAGTTATAAATCCAATTTCATCATCTGGAATGTGAATCTTTGTTTTATCCTCAATTATAGTTGCCGCTTTTTGGGCTAGTTCAAATTCTATTGGAAAAAGTGTCTCAATTTCATCTAAAAATGGATTTTCTATATTATCACCGTTTTTAAGTCGCTTTAAAGTAAACGCTATATGGTCAATTAGTGATATATGAACTTTTTCATGTAAATCTTCATTTAGTTCTTTGGAGATCATATATATTATTTCCTCACAAAGCCCAATCACTTCTGCGTCAAGACTATTTACCAGTTCATGAAAATTAACCTTATTAATTTTGTTTTTAATAAAAAATGTTTTCTCAATTGATGCATTCCTAGATATACTATCGCCTGAATGCTTTCCAAGTCCTATTCCTTTTTCACAAAGAATTTTTTCTACACTTGCTTGGTAAACTAACACAATATTGTTATTAAACACTTTAATCACATTAAAATCAGAAGTTGCAATTTTCATTAGCTTTACCCCCCCATGTTTTTATGGAAAATTCGTATATACAACATAGAATTAGAAAACTGTGTAATTTCTAAAATTCAACTCTATACCATTATACCACCATATTTAGGTTCAATGCTTTTAGGGGGCAGAAGTATTTCATAAATTGAAAATGAAATGAAGTAACTACCTTATATCTAAAATATTTTACTATTAGAATCCAATCCTTCAAATTGCATATTATAGTAATATGCATACATACCTTCATTTTTAAGAAGCTCGTTATGATTGCCTCTTTCTTGTATGCCTTCATTATTAATAACTATTATCTCATCTGATTTCTTTATTGTACTTAACCTGTGGGCTATAACTATAGTAGTTCTATCTTTTGAAAGTTTCTCAATGGAACTTTGTATATATCTCTCGCTTTCATTGTCTAATGCTGAAGTCGCTTCATCTAAAATTAAAATGGGAGGATTTTTTAAAAATACTCTTGCTATGGAAAGCCTCTGTTTTTGTCCACCAGAAAGTTTTACTCCACGCTCACCAACATAGGTATCATATCCTTCATCAAGATCCATTATATAGTCATGAATATTGGCATTTTTAGCTGCCTCCATAATTTCTTCATCAGAAGCATTAATTTTACCATATCCAATGTTTTCTTTTATGCTACCTGCAAACATATATACATCTTGTTGTACAACACCTATAGAATTTCTAAGGGATTCAAGTGTCAGATCTCTTATATCATTTCCATCTATTGTAATGCTTCCAGATGTTATGTCATAGAATCTTGGAAGAAGTGAACAGATTGTAGTTTTTCCACCACCAGACGGACCAACAAATGCTATGTTTCTCCCGGCCTTTATCTTTATGCTTATATCATTTAAAACATTATGATCATCACCATAACTGAAGGTTACATTTTTATATTCTATATTTCCCTTCACGTTGGTAAGAGTTACAGCATCTTCTTTATCCACTATAACAGGCACTGTTTCTATAACTTCCCTAAACCTCTGAAACCCTGCATATCCCTTTTGAAATAGCTCTGTAAAATTAATTAATATATCTATAGGGTTTATAAATATATTTATATAAAGAGCATAGACTACAAGATCTGAGACTTTTAAAGAACCGTCAATAATAAATAATGATCCAGCTACTATTATTGCAACATATAAAATTCCTTCAAAAAAAGTATTTCCAGCAATAAACTTACCCATTGCAGTATAGCTTTGTACCTTAGAATTTAAATACTCTTTGTTTCTTTTATTAAACTTTTTCTTTTCTATTTCTTCATTTGCAAATGACTTTACAACTCTAATTCCTGATAAACTATCCTGCACTGCAGAGTTTATATTTGCTGTTTTTTTCCTATTATCCAAGAATATTTTACGCATTTTCAAATTTTGATAAGTTGAAAAGACTACCATAACTACTGTAACGACCAGCAAAATGAGTGTCATTTTCACATTTATGAATAATAGTATTGTAAAGGAGCCTAAGATTTTAAGTGCTGAGATAAGTACATTCTCCGGACCATGATGTGCAAGTTCTGAAATATCAAACAAATCTGATATTAGCTTAGACATCATTTCTCCAGTATTATTTTCATCATAATATGAAAATGGTAAACTTTGAAGATGACTAAATAAATCTCTTCTCATATTATTTTCCATTCTAGCCCCCATAATGTGTCCCCAAGTAGCTATAAAATATTGACAGAAATATTTTATTATATACATACACACCAACGCTATACCAATATAGCCAATGTTATGAAGAATAACTTGTTTATCTTTTGTAAAGAAGTTTTTCGAAAGATAACTAAGAATTACTGGAAAAGATATATCCACCGCAGAAACTACTAGTGCACAAAACATGTCTGCAAAAAAAAGAAGCTTGTAAGGCTTATAATAATTAATAAATTTTTTAAAAATGTCCATGATTTCACCCTTTCTGTTTGTCTGAAAAATGAAGTAATTTAACCTATATTTTTCTATTCATTATATTATACCAATAGTATTTAACTAAACACAATGAAAAGAATGTTTATAATTATTTTTTAACGTTTATATCTTTCAATAGCTTTTATTCTGCCATAAAAAGCTAAATACGAAACATCAAACATAACACTTTCAATGCTTTTATAATATTTATGGTGAGAAAATTTACCTTTGACTATCATTTGTTATTCTATTCATTCTTACTTTTCTTTATTTTATCAGAAAATTACATTTTATTCTACACTAAATAAGCCTCTAATTGAAAAGGATTTAGAAGATAAATTAATTAGGAATATAGAGGAGTTTTACTTGAAGACCTCAACCGCACTCTCGTGGCTTCAGCCATGAGTTAGGTCGACTTGCATATGTTAATAATAAAATAAAAATATAAGTTGTCTATTACATTTCCAACTTCTGTCACTTCCATCGAGGCGCTTCAAGAAATTGGAATGTAGTGAAAATTTCTTGTTGCTATCCGCTCTTTGTCCGCGGTGCTTACTGGCAGTTGGTCAAGGAAGGTGCGTGCCGATGCCATCGATCCGAATGGATAGTCAGTTGAAAACATAATCCGGTCTACACCAACCTGAAGCAATAAATTAAGGAATGTTGGGGTATAAATTCCCTTATTCTAATAAGAGCCTTCATAACTGTATATAGACATATTAATGACATGGGGGTTTATTTTTTCTTAGACTAAGAAAAAAAACAGCTGATGCACAATAAAATTATTAAATGAATATATTGATTATAGAATACATATAAGGAGGTAATTTGATTTGGATTTAAAAATGAATCATAGAGCCACACCAGGAGCTCCAACGAACCTAATAGTGCAAAGAAATACGTTAATTAGTGTAGTGCTATTTTGGGAACCTGCATACGATAATGTGCCGGTGAGTGGATATTATATTTTGAGAAATAATATTCCTATAGGATCTACCCCAAATAGAGTTTTTGTAGATGCGTTTATTAAAATTGGCGAAACTTATGAGTATAAGGTAACATCTTATACTGTTGGCAGAGTTTTCTCCGGTTACAGCAATATTGCAAGAGTAAGTATTACAACTTCTCTTGGCATAGTTTATTGGTCAAAAGCTAACCAATATTCTGGCTTTGTCAAAGGCACTGATGTTTCTTTTTATGAACCCGAATTTGATTGGAATAAAATTAAAAACGATGGAATAAAATTTGTTTACGTTAGGGCTGGAAATAGTGTATTAAATAAGGGATATAACCCCGATTATATGGCACAAAAACATACCCTAGGAATAAAATCTGCAGACCTGTTAGTAGGATTCTATTATGTTCCACACTGGTCTAATTTAGATTACGATTTAAATAAAGCCAATGTTGAGGCCGAAAAATACGCTGACCATATATTAAGTCTTATGAGTAAAGCTGGTATAAGTGGATATGGTGACTTACTTCCTGTTTTAGATATAGAACCTCCACTTGGCCAAATTGATGTCGGACTTACGGGAAAACAAATAATTGACTGGGCTAAAGTATTTTGTGACCATTTTAAGGCATATACAGGTAGAACAATAATGATATATACAAACAGGTCTTTCTTTAATGACTGGAATATTAATTCTGATATCATCACAATAAATAATCTCCCTCTTTGGAATGCTGAATACTATGAATATAGTAATTATTTGAAGTTTAGTGATGATACGCCTATGAGTTTTGGTGGGTGGAAGGGTTGGAATATTTGGCAATTTACGCAATCCGCAATCATTGGTGGGTATACAAACATGGATCAAAGCTGGTGTCCTTCACTTGATTTAATAATGCCACCGTCTAAACCAATAAACTTGAATGGATTTAATTCCTCGCAAGGTTCAGTTAATTTGAGCTGGAATAAAAACACTGAAATAGATCTAAAAGGTTATAATGTTTATAAAGATGGTGTTTGGATTTCAACAAATATTAATAATTTCATCACAGTAACTGGTTTAAAAATTGGAAAAACATATAATTTTCAGGTGCAAGCGTTAGATGTATTTAATGATGTCTCAAATTTAGTATCAATAAAAATATATATATCTAGATAAGAGCAAGAAAATCACTTCATTTATAACCAAAAATAAAACATTTTTTCATTTGCCGATAAATTAATTCAAAAGGCGATGCTGACTTTAGTTCAGCATCGACCTTTTAATTACTTATATAAATTTTTTTATTTTTTATTCAATATTTTTATTTGATGAAAAGCGCTTTAGATTTTTAATAAATTCTCAATATCAACCTTTATTTTTGGTAGAGATACTGTAGGACCATATCTCTTTATTACCTCCCCCTCAGAATCTATTAGAAACTTAGTAAAGTTCCCTTTTATTTCCTTACTTACAAGACCTTTTGCCTCACCCTTTAAATATTTAAATAATGGATGTTCTGTTTCTCCATTCACATCTATGTTTTCAAACATAGTAAAAGAGACTACATAGCATGATTGACAAAACTCTTGCATATCTGCACTACTTCCTGAAAATTGCTTTGGGAATTGAGTACACGGAAAATTTAAATAATTTTCATTAGGCGCTTCAAGAAATTGGAATGTAGTGAAGATTTCTTGCTGCTACCATAATTGAAGCTGGCTTTCTATAAAACTTTACTTGGAAGCCATGGTTTAAAAGTCATAAGATTTTTTTTATAACTAAAAAGTTATTTTAATTTCAGTTATTGCATCTAGGTATCACTTAACTACTTGACAAAAAATATTAGCAACTAATGGATAAGATAGTTCCATTAGTTGCTTTTTGTATCATTAATATCTTTAAGCAACTTTATTATCAGTGCCAATATTGGAGCGTCTCCTTAATGCAACACCTGAATATTTTAATGTCTTTTTTACAAATAAAACAAAAATTAACAGACTAATAAGACCAGATGCAGCACAAACAATAAATAACATTTTATATCCCATGAGTTGTAAAACAAATCCTAGAATAATAGATCCTAAGCCAATCCCTAAATCAAAAGCAGTAAAAAATGTAGCATTCGCTACTCCCATTTTCTCTAGTGGAGCTAATTTTAAAATTGCTACTTGAAGAGCAGGTTGTGCTGAGCCGAATCCAATTCCGTACAAAATACCTGTAATAACCAGTCCAACGATTCCTTTTGTAAATGTTAGGACTAATAATGCGACAATCAGTGTAAAAAGTGCAGGAACAATAATGGCCCCTTCTCCATATTTATCAGATATCTTACCTGCAAGCGGTCTAATCACTGTAAGTGTCGCAGCATAGACTAAGAAGAAAATACCAACATCAACTTGAATTTTTGCCGCAAACAGTGGTAAAAATGTTGTAATACCACCAAAAGTAAATGATAGGAAAAATGTAACAATAGCGATTGGTAAAACGCTTTTTTCAAAAAAAGATATTGGCTTTTTTTCAGTATGTTGAATAGCTGGTATTTTTGTATTAAATGCAAGCATGAATGCAATAAGTGCTAATGCTGTGCATAGAAGAAATAGATAATGAAATGAAAATGATTTTGCTACCCAAAGACCTAATATTGGGCCTAAAGCCATGCCTAAAGTCATTGCAAGTCCATACCATCCCATTCCTTCTCCACGACGAGATTGTGGAATAACATCAGTCACAGCCGTTCCTATGGAAGTTGAAGCAATTGCCCAGCTAACTCCATGGAGCATACGTAATGCCACTAAAAAAATAATTCCTGTTACCCAATTATAAAAATACATTGTAATTGCAAAAAATAGTAGTCCACTTATTATAAATACTCGTCGGCCATATCGATCCATTAATCCTCCAACAATAGGACGAATAATTACTGCAGAAATTGTAAACACTCCAATAATAAATCCAACTTGAGATTCACTTCCACCTAATTGTTTAATAAACATAGGTAGTGTTGGCATTAGTAAATAAAAACCACTAAATAGCAAAAATGCTGTAATTGTCAGCATTATATAGTTTTTTGTCCATAAACGTTCCATTATATTAAAACACCTCTTTCTATCAGTTTAATAAATTGAAAATGAAAAGCTCGCAGCAGTTGGGTTGTTATCACTCCAAAATAGCGCGGTAAGCGAATAAAAAGGCAGTATCAATACTCTATAAAAGTATTGGTACTGACATATAGAGTGACAAGCATTTTCTTAGTTAGAACGTACTTGCTACTTTAATAGCCTTTTCAAGTCCAGCAGAAATAATTTCTTCCGCTTTATCAGGGGATTTGCTGTGCCCTTCAATCACTACCGTCTCTATATCTTTTACCCCGAAGAAGCCCATCATGGTTGCTACATATTTAACGGCCATTTCCATTTCAGCTCCTGGTCCTTTAGAATACACACCGCCACTTGCGTTTAATAATGCAATTTTCTTATGTCCAATAAGACCTACTGGACCTTCTGGCGTATATTTAAATGTTTTGCCAGCGCGGTTTAAGTAATCAATATATGTGTGTAGTACAGCTGGGATTGTCAAATTCCATAGTGGGAACCCAAATACAACTTTATCAGCTGCAAGGAATTGATTTAAATATTTATCAGCAACAGCAACTGCTTTCGCTTCCTTTTCTGTTAAATTAAGTCCTTTGCAAGCCTTAAAAGTACCGTTAATCATATCTACTCCTACATATGGCAATTCTTCATTGTATAAATCAAGTTCTACCACTGTATTATTTGGATGTGATTCTTTATAGCTTGCTAAAAAAGCCTCAAATAATTTTACACTAACCGCCTGATCTGCAGGACGATTGTTTGCTTTTACAAATAAAACTGTTGTCATTCTCTTTACCTCCTGTTATTTCCTCTTACGTTGTTATATGAATCATTAAAAATAGGTATTGCATTGCAATTGTTATTATTAGGTATACTGACGATAAAATAGAAAAAATATTAAATATAACCTCCATAGTGTATTGATTTTTTAGAGAACCTAGTTCTTCATAACAAAAGCAATATAGTCAATTTGATTGACTATATTGTATATAGTATAATAAAAATAAAATAAAGTCAACCTAATTGACTTTTTGAGGAGGTTTCATGTATGAATCATCAAACATTTAACGAATTAGATCTTACATCACTTTTTTTATTATCTTTTAGTACAGCTATTAACGAATTACATGACAGATTGATGGAATTGGGATTTGAAGATATTAGACCCGTACATGGTTTTATGTTTAGTTGTATCACCCCTGATGGAGCAACAGGTATAGAACTAGCTGAATATTTAGGAATTACAAAGCAAGCTGTTAGTAAAATAATAGATTATCTTGAAAAAAATAACTATGTAATGCGCAAAACTCACCCTACTGATAAGAGAGGAAAAATTATTGTTCTGACCGAACGAGGTTTATCAGTAATGAGAGCAAAAAATGAGATACTAACTGAAATTGAGCAACGTTGGAGTGAGAATATAGGTGCTGAACGAATGCAAATGCTTAAAAAAGATTTAACTAAATTAGTTTATGAAACGAGTGAAGGTAAATTGCCATCGAAGCTAAGACCCGTTTGGTAAATATAGAATGCCTCAAAATATTAACTTCAGGGGTATGGGCAGTAGAAGCTTTGGATAGATATAATAAGCCTGTGAATTTTTCAGTTAGACAAGAAAATCCAAAGAATAAAAAGACTTTTAGGTGTGCTGTGGTTTATATTAGTAAACTTCGGGAGAAGAATGTTGATGTAGACTTTATGGTGGATGATAATGTGGTAGATTGAAGAACGTAATATGTTAGGCGATGACTGGATGTCATCGCCTTGCTAGACACTGTTAAATCAATGTTTAATTGAATTAATTTTAATGTTCACATGACACGTGGGTTTTATAAGCTAATCTAGTCCAGGCAGCATTAACTGCTCATGCTCATTTCTTTCCTCAAATTTATGAAGATAATTGAAGCATTCATCAATATCACACAATATACCATGGGATTTACAGGTTGTTTTAAAAATATTCATCAACCTGTCGTTAATAGGACTTGGTAACTGATATGCATAGTTATATCTTTCTATATATCGAGCCTTCATTCCTGGAAAATACTCATCCAGCATTTTATAGAAATATTCCCTGTTTCCTTCTCGTAAGGTTAATCCCATGCCAAAACAAATAATGCCATGTACCTTTGCTTCTATACAATAATCCAGAATTCCCCGGATATTTTCCTCTGTATCATTGATAAATGGTAAAATAGGACTGAGCCAAACTACCGTAGGAATCCCGTTATCACGCATTATCTTTAACACCTCAAACCGTTCTCTTGTAGTGCTGACATTGGGTTCTATGATTTTACACAGTGCTTCATCAAAAGTCGTAAGGGTCATCTGAACAACACACTTTGTCTTTTCATTAATTTTTTTAAGTAAATCCAGATCCCTTAAAATTCTTGCAGACTTGGTCTGTATGGCCAGTCCAAACCCATAAGAATGGATAAGTTCAATACATTTTCTAGTATTCCCCAGTTTTTCCTCCAGGTGAATGTATGGATCACTCATTGCCCCAGTGCCTATCATACATTTCTTCCTTTTTCTTCGGAGGCCATCCTCTAAAACCTTCGGCGCATTAAGCTTTACCTCTATATCTTCAAAGTCATGATGCATGTGATAGCATTTGCTTCTTGAATCGCAATAAATGCAGCCATGAGTGCAGCCACGATATATATTTATTCCATTTTGAGCTGATAAAATACCTTTTACCTCTGTTTCATGCATAATGTTCTCCTTGTTGTTGAAATACTTTTTGTTAAATGATGTTTCAGGTCTTTCACTTTCTATCTACGTGTTATTTAATACATATATTTTTTTTTTCATTTGCCTGCATTATTGTAAACAACTGAGTAAACTCTATTTTCATATTATACTCTAATATTGCAAATAGTCCTTTCCTTGCCATAGACTTTAATAGGCCTTCCCTCTAAATTTTTAACTGAGTAACACCCTTTTGCTCAGTCTATCTGGAGTCTTTGTAAAAAAATATGTATAGCATAGCGGAGACCATTTTTCCACTTGCTAATTAAGTTAATATAGCGTTATAATGAAAAATAACTTAGCTTATGTACTTGTATTTTATTAATAAAAAGTGAAGGTGTTAAAATGGATTATGTGCAAAATTCAATATTTGATAAGATGTTACATAAGGCTCCACTGGCTGATAGAGTCCGTCCTAGAACTCTTCAGGAATATGTGGGTCAAGAGCATATTATAGGAAATGGCAAGATTTTGAGAAATATTATACAATCTGATAATGTTTCTTCCATGATTTTATGGGGTCCCCCCGGGGTTGGAAAAACTACTCTTGCTATGATTATTGCAGAAATTACCTGTGCTAATTTCATAACCTTTAGTGCGGCTACTTCGGGAATAAAAGAAATTAAAGAAGTCATGACAAAAGCAAAAGAAAATCGACAACAAGGTATCCGAACTATTTTGTTTATTGATGAGATTCATCGCTTCAATAAGTCTCAACAAGATGCTTTTCTTCCCCATGTAGAAAAAGGTAATATAGTTCTCATTGGTGCGACCACTGAAAATCCCTCCTTCGAGGTTAACTCAGCCTTATTATCACGCTCTAGAGTATTTGTTTTGAACCCTCTAGACATTAATGACATAATCAAGGTTTTAAAAAATGCACTATTGGACAAGAGAGGGTATGCGGGGCTACCAATATTTGTTGAGAGTTCTCTCCTTGAGATTATAGCGGTTTTTTCAAACGGAGATGCTAGAACAGCGCTCAATCTGTTGGAATTGGCAATTAGTAGTACGCCTATGGAGTCAGGTAAACTAAATTTAACTAAAAAAATAATTGAAGAATGTCTAAGCAAAAAAACTCTCCTTTATGATAAAAAAGGAGACGAACACTACAATATAATCTCAGCTCTCCATAAGTCTATGAGAAACAGTGACCCAAATGCCTCTGTTTACTGGCTTGCCCGCATGTTAGAGGGTGGAGAAGATCCCTTGTATGTTGCGAGAAGATTAATTCGATTTGCTTCTGAAGATGTTGGACTTGCAGACCCTAATGCTCTTCAAATTACAGTCTCAGCCTATGAAGCTTCTCACTATATTGGAATGCCAGAATGTACAGTAAATCTTACCCAAGCTGTAGTTTACCTTGCAATGGCGCCAAAATCCAATGCTCTTTATACTGCTTATGAAAGTGCAAAAGAAGATGCCTTAAATACCATTGCCGAGGGTGTGCCTCTTCAGTTAAGAAACGCCCCTACAAAACTTATGGATTCCCTTGGCTATGGAAAGGACTACAAGTACGCCCATAGCGCAGATGAAAAACTTACTAACATGCAGTGTCTGCCTGATAATTTGAAACACCGACAATATTATAAGCCCACCCAAGAGGGTCTTGAAAAGAAAGTTTATGAAAAGTTAGAATATATAAATACTGTTAAAGCAAAGCTGTAGTTTTTTCATCAGCTTACACGGTAACTTGCATGGTCAGAGGAATAATCACTGAATACGCATCAGCTGTTCTATCTTAGATTCCATTTTGTAGTTGGAACAATAAAAGAGGCAGGAATACCTGCCTCAGAATAGAATATCTTGAATTTCACTTCTGGTATTCTCTTGTTATTTTCGTATTGGCTAATAGTTGTTTTTGTAAATGCATAACCATATTGCCCATTAAACTCATCTACTAATTGTTTTTGAGTCAAATTTTACTGATGGTAATTTTTTGTATTCTTCTTTTGAATTATTATTGCTTCGATATTTTTACTTTTATATTATCCCCTCGGCTTCACATCTTAACTTATAGAAATAGTTAACAAGTTCTGACTCGTTTTTAATTAAGTCTTTTAATTTCTCTAACGTTCTTTTTCCTGTTCGCTTATCAATTAGTGCAAAAATTTTAATAAGCATATTGTCTGAATTTAGCGATTGTTCAATTGATGCACTAAAATAAATTTCTAATGCGTTAAAGAAATCATATTGTCCAAAAATCCCTTCTTTTTTAAGTAATTCATGTGCTTCATCTGAAATTCTTCTGTTTTCATCATAGTTATCCATATTATAATTGGCATCTGAAAATCTTAATTCATTATATTTGATATTCTGCTTACCCTCCGCTATATATGTACACATACTTAATATTTCTTTTTTATCAACAGTTATATATGCTCTTCCTAACCCATCATGTGCTTTCTTGTAATTTACAACAAAAAAGTTCACTCTGTCTTTAAGTGCCTCACATATAAAACTTTCTAAATTTTTTTTAACTTTACTCCATTTTCTTTGCATATAAGCCTCCTAGATGCTCCAGCTTCATTTGATATTCATATAAATGGTCTTCCTTATATTTTAATATATTGTTTTCAATATCGTCTATAGTAATGTTTTAATTATAGTCTATATTTTTACTTGGTATAGAATTAATAATATTATCCATAACTTAACCCACATTAATAATTTATTTCGCATTTTTTACAATTATTTGAATATTTCAGAAATACGGTTTATGATTCTACTTGTGTCTCCAGCTATGAATATTAGCTCTTAAACTTTATTTTTACTTTCCTATAAATAAGTTGACATTAAATCGAGTAATATCAATATCGTTACTTTACCCCATTATCAAATCTTTTTATTTATTTTTTTTAATATATATTTTTAAGGCTTGTATACTCAAATATAATAGTGCCATATATAATAAATTTTGTTGTTATTATTTTTAGTAGTTACGACGACGTATATGAACATTACGAATTAACATAAATAACTATTTCATTTATATTCTCTCTTCGTGTAAAGTCTGCTGGGTTCTCTAATACAGCAAGCATACCTATTTCATCAGGCATTAATTCTTTTTTTTGTTTCTTTTTACTCTTTATTTTCCATTTCAATAGTGTCATAAGCACTTTATCAAAAGTTGGCAGTTTATTATAGTTAAATCCACCACGTAAATAGAAGAACTTAATATATTTTTGTTGGTCAGAAGTAAAGTTATTGCTTATAACTCCATTTATTACATTTTCGCTTGATGGAGAAGCCCCCGAAGCAAAAACAACTAACTTTTTATCTTTGAGTTTATCAATGTTTTTCGTAATGAAATTGACACCATTAATACCCACTGCATGCAAACTACCACCATAAACCACGGTATCATATTTAGTTAACATATTGATACTAACTTTTGAAACCTCAAAAATGTCCGCTGATAGTTTTTCTGCAATCCATTCTGCATAATTCCTTACAAACCCTGTTTTAGATTTATAAATTACAATAGTATTCATACTTTTTAACCCCTAACCAATTTATTGTTGAATGTGTCACAACATTCTACGATTCCGTAACAAAGCAAATGAATTTTGTAATCCCTTTTACAAGCACAGCCGACATACGTGCAAAAACCGGCCACATTATGGATATTAATTCCAGTACGTGTTTTGCTTGTTAAACAATAAATGAAAAAAGCGAATTAACTCAATTACAGATATTGCTCATTTCCTACTCTAAACAGGATTTGACATAATCAACAGGTACATCCATACGGACAGCAGTTTCTCCGATAGAAAGACCACTATTTAAAAATTGTTTAACAACCATAACCATATTTTCGCCAACCTCAATGATGTGCTTATCCAAATCATAGAAACGCACCGCTCTCTGTCCCCATGAATGTTCAATCAGTGGATGTACATAGTCAATATTTTTTATATCCTTCAACCTTTCAACAAATCCATCCATATCATCTTCTTCAAAATACAGTTCACTCGCATTGTTACAGAAAACAATTTCACTATCCTGGTTATGGATAAAATCATTCCAAGTATCAACAGTCTGTAATCCAATACCACCTGTCAAAGTCACATTTGCTCCGAAGTCGGCAATAACATCTAAGCCTAATACATCATGATAAAATTGCTTGGCTCTTTCAATATCTTTCACCACAATCAGTGTACTTGTATATTTCATCTTTCTTATCCTCCTCATAGGGATTATAAAAATAATCTTCACTTCGCTGTTTTTTACTAAGACGTCCTAAGTATATACATCCAGTCTAGTATTTCTATAGTAAGTTTTTTAATCGTATTTCTCTTTATTATCGAACCACTTAGGAATAATTGAGTTAAAATTTTTATAATCATCTAATACCATTTCAGCACGCTTTATCATCCCATCTACATCATCACTACCAAATGGAATTGCCCAAACTATTGAAAATAATATTACATCTGCAACATATAATGCTAATGTTTCAAAAAAATCTTTAGGAATTTTATTTTCAAAATATCCATTAATTTGACCAGTTGCAAATGGTATACTAAGTTCTCTACTAAATAGTATCATTTTATAAAATTCTTCAACTGTGTCACCATAATCCCAACGATTAAAGTCAATTACACCTATAGTATTATTGGGTGTAATTATAAGGTTGCCTATATGAAAATCGCCATGCTGATATCCTTGAGAGCGATTTTTTAATAAATGTAAATTATTACTGATATACTTTATAGCAAATTCATCATTTCTAACTTTAATTCCACTTTTTTCGTATCTTATTTGATGATTACTTATTTTATTAATCATCCTTTTTTCCCAATCCTCTTGACCAATAGGTGCTACTATACTGTGCATTTTTCTAAGTATCTTTCCTGCTTCAGCTCCTAATTTATACTGCTCTTTATAAGAAAAATTTAATATCACTTCATCTGCTGACTGTCCATCTATCCAAGATAGAAGAGAATATGTATATTTTCCTTCATTACATATCCCAAAATCAATTGGTTTTGACATATTTATTCCTAATTTGTATACTTCCTGCATGCTTTCAAATTCTTTTTTCTTGATATCATAAACATCAAAATCTGAAATGCGAAGTAAAAATTTTTCGTCAATATTATTCTTTATATAATATTTTTTATCTTTCGACCAACCTTTATTAATCTGCTCAATGCTAATCCATTCAGAATATGATGGTATATCTATAAAACTGTTATCACTTATTCTATTTTCCATTTGATTTTCTCCTTTGCAATCAAAATGAACCTACACAACTGCATTTGGAAGTGAACCCACATCCAATTTTCGAGTGCAGCCGACATACGTGTAAAAATCGTCCACAGTCTGAATATTAATTCCATAAAGTGCTTTACTTGTTAACCAATATTAGAATATTATTCACTAACTATATAATTTGAAGTTACAATTTTATAACTTTTATTAAATTATTTATTTTTGAAATTCATATTGTTTATAATTAGAATACATGAAAATATTATTACCAATATAACTCCAACAAAAGAAATAACTCCAAATAGTCTATAAATCATCTGTGTAAATGTATTTGCACCTGAACCGCCCCCAAACATTGAATATGTTGCCTTAAAAAAAGATGGACTCTGTAGTAATGTAAGCATAAAACCACCTAAAATACAGCAAATTAATTTTATGTTTTTTGTATTATTCATTTAACTTCTCCCCCTCTTTATATGAATGAACAATATATTACAGTTGTGATGCAACTTATGAAAGATACGACAGAACTGAATATAAAATTACGTTACATCAAATCTACAAACTTGAATTTGTCAGTTTCATACAGTAATAACTCTATTAAAATCTACATATGTGGCATAGGTGCTTCATAACAACCATATTTATAAAAATTGTACCATTCAAGAATACTTTTTTCAGGTGCAACTTCTAACGCAATCATTACTTCTTTAGCGAATTCCAAAGGCGCTGTGCCATTTGCTGTAATAATATTATTATCGCTCACTGCCGGTTGCATCATATACTTTTCTTCGCCCATATAAGAATCCCCAGCCCATTGCTTCAAATCATTTAAATCATTACTAGTATGTTTTACATTGTTTAGAATACCCATTTTACCTAAAAAAACTGAAGCATCACAAATACCACCTAAAACTTTTTTGTTATTCAGAGCGTTTTCTACTAAAGGCTTAACCTGCTGAGCTTCCTCAGTTCTCCATGACATTCCACCAATTAGAACTAAGCCTTCAAAATCAGTTGGAGCAGATTTAATATCATAATCTGGAATAACAGTAAATCCACCTAGTGATTTAATACTATCTTTCGTCAAGGAAACGGTTTTTATAGAATATACCTCTTGACCCAATGCAAGAATTAGCGAAGATACATAAGCAGCTTCCCAATCAGCATACTTATCCAAAATAACAAATAATACAGTTTTTTTCATTACATAACCTCTTTTCTAAAATTTTATTAGTTATAACAAATAATAATTAAGTATACATTTATAACATCTATATTTCTCTTTAATCTCAAAACCTGCAATCAAAGCTAAATTTAATTCATCAGTAACCGCTTCTCTTTCTTTTAAATCCATAAAAATTGCCCCTTTAGTGTTTTGCTATATTTAACAGTTGTGACGCAACTTAAGAATGTTATGACTATATAGTGTTATCTTTAAAACTTATTATCAATCCTAATCCACCTAGCATCGAAATGACAGCTCCTAATATTTGAAACTTACTAATATTTTTGTCCTTAACCAACAGTACTAGATCTGAATTAAGCGACACGCTTGTCCCAACCTGTAAGTCCTTTGACATTTCCCCCTTTTAAATTTAATAATACCTATAATCATACAAATTATTTTATAATATTTTACAATGTTGTGTGTATTGTGTTTCTAGATTATGCATATTTTACAATAAATTATAACACATCTTCTATATTTTACAAATAAAAGCAACAAGAATCGAAAATTCATTTCCAATTTTTGAAAGGTGACAAGCACCTTTCAGATATTGGCATATGGTTATTAAAAGATAGTAGAACTACAAAAATAAAAAATTAAATTCACAAAGTAAATTTATAATACATTATTTTGAATTATTGTATGTATATTATATATAATTGAATAAGACAAAGTGGTTGTGCATATGACCAAGTATTATAGATTTAATACTTTCGCTTTATGAAAAACTTTTTCTCCCATATACACATCTAATTTATAGAATAGAGAAAGGAAGGTGATTTACTATGAAAAAACTATTATGTATTGTACTTGGATTGTTATTTCTAATTATTACTGGTTGTAGTAATAGTAGGGCTACTGGTGATGATGAAGACACAGCAACTAAGGGAAGCCTATACTTATGACCGCTCTTAAAAATTGTCATAAGTAATATCTTTCTTAAACATAGCCCAAATTATAAATCTATTATTCGTAAGGCCTCCATCTTTATCACTTATACTTGATCTATTCTTTATTTCCCAAGCAATACACTTATTTTTACATCGTTCTCTCCTATTTCTTATCTTTCGATTATGTGCTAATGCATAAATTTGAGTTATTCTGAATTAAAACAAGCCTGTCCGAGAAAATTAAGTGCTGCATTTACACCCACTCACCATCAAATTCCCCAAACCCAACTATCCTCCCATCAACTCTAACTTTTCTATTTTCAAACATTTCAATATCTTTGCCATCAATAACATAGCAATCCCTCTTCCTCAGAAGTTTCAGTCCCCTTTCTTTTGATATTTTCTTCAAAATTTTATAAAGTTCAATCTCGTCCCTATTTTTAAGTTTAAGCTCATGGATATTCCCTGCATTTTTAAGCAAATAAAGTGTGGTGTATGTAATGAGCTGCATTCCATATTCCACAGGTTTAATATTATTAATTTCAGTTAATTCTTCTAATTCAAACCTTAAATATTGTTCTTCCTCATTACCCCTTTTAACTGGAATTTCTGTGCACATGCAACGTTTATATCTTTTAATTTCTTTTATTTTGCCGTAGAAATTCATGCCGCTACCTTCACTAAATGACTTTTTAGATTCATAAAAAGCTAAATACGCAACTCCCAGCCTAACATTAGACAATCTACTTGCAGGTATATGGTAAAACTTGTTTTTAACATAAGCCTTTAAATGCTCTTCATCCTTCACATTAACCACCATCACATTTTCAAGCTTAAACTTTCCATAATCATCAAATTCATCAACTGCAACTCTTTCCTGCTTTGCTTCAATGGTTGATAAACATAATATTTTCTCTAAATGCTTTTAATTAAATTTGTGCTACCTGGTAGCATAGGAAATGCTCCTATATTAACACTTTCAATGCTTTTATAATATTTATGTTGAGAAAATTTACTCTCATCACTATACGGAAACATAACATAAGCACCAAAGGTTTTATATTTAAATTGCATAGTTTCACCCATTTCTTCAACAATTGCATCTCTATATCTATGCATTACATTAATGTCATCCTCCATAGGTCCTATATCACCGTTGCTCTCTACACACAGCCTATATTTAGCATCAAATATATAAATTCTTTCATCATTGTCTGAACTTTTAAGACACAAAACCGTATCTGGTCTTTGGCTTGCAGTTGGCAGCTTTGAATAACTTTTGTTGTACCATAGTTCTATTTTCTTTCCCTCATTATTAGAATAAGTCATACCCGCTTCTTTATCTTGAATTAGAAAAAGAGATAATCCATTATCTCTTTCTCCAATAATTCCATAGTTTTCTACTTCATACCCATATTCTTTAAAATATTATGCAGTTTCATATAACACCATATTTCATAAAGCTTCCAAAGCTTTTTAGGCGTTATATTATAAATATCCTCACTTAGAGTAAGCCCTTTTTTCAAAAGCATATAATTATAATAAACTTGTTTATATCCAGGAGCCATCTGAAATACTAAGCTCATACTCTTTCTTCCAGTTAACTCACCTATATTTTTGAAAAATGAATTTAAATGAAACTCCAGCTTCTTTTTCAAATTACATATTAAAGTATAATATTCATTATCTACTACATAATTAATTTGCACAGTATTTCTAATTATAGAGAGCCTTTTTATTATAGATTTTAAAATATATTTTACATACCTATTCTCAAATATGTCTATGGTGGTGATCTTCTTATTTTCTACTAACTGCGTAGGTATATACTTATCTTGACTAATATTTATAAAACCCCTACTACTTTTTACTAATACATGAGGATGCTTCCTTAAATAATTCAATGAATTTCTAGATGGTTTCTTAGCCTTTTCAAATTTATTAACCATATCGCTGTTTAACATAATATGCTTTGGATTTCTCTCAATACGAATTAAAGCCCTCTCCAAGTTTTCAAATATAATCTTTAAGATATTAACAAACTCTGCTGCCGTTTGATGTTTAACATCAGAAAGGCCCGAACTATGATAGGCTTTACCTAAGAATTCAAAAGCTAAAGAAGCAATTTCCTCATTTACATCATTCATGATTTCAAAATAATCCTTTCTATAATCCACTTTTGTTGGAAAAACTTCAATGGTCAGCGCTAAGACTATTCTGCCCTGCTTTTTAATTTTAAAAGTAGTATACCCAATCTCTCCACTAAAGGAGAAAGCCCCTATAAGATTTTTCCCAATAGAGGTTATTTTTTTTCTTATGTCACTGCTAATGTGGTATATCTCAATACTACTTTCAGTATTTTTCTCCAGCCAAATTTGGTAAATTCCATCCTCAAAAAAACAAGGAAACATATTATACCCATCCTTTACTTCAAGCTCTCCATTTGTGCATAGTGTTCTTGTTTCTACGTCTAAATACTCATCACTTATGACCTTTATAAAAGCTGGAATATTTAAATTAGCCTTAATTGCCTCAGCTTTTTTATTACTTATACTACCCATAAAATTTAGTGTAAAATCATCTGTTCTAATAGAAATTATATTTACATTATCCCCAGAAAGAAGAGAAACCATCTTCATAACCTCTTAACATCTTTATAATTTTATCTGCACTTTCAATATATAGTGCATTCTCTTTAAACTTTTCAGCAGCTTCTAAATATTCCGTACCATCAGCTATTTCACCACTTGGACTACAATAATTAAAAAGCTGAATAAGTATTTCTTTTACTATGTATTCGCTACCTGTAATTATGGGTAGAACCTTCTGCATAATTTGATAATCAAAGGCGTTGTCCTCTGAAAGTAACCCAGCAATTTTATTTTCAAGCATATAGAACACTATCTCATCACGAACTCTATACCCAAAATGCTTATTTCCCATCTTTAAAAAATTATTCTTTAAAACTTTACACTGAATATCTTCATCTGAAAAATCATATTTTAACCTGCCTAATTTTCTAAATTAACCTTTATAAATTCAATAGTATTTATTTCCCTCATACCCTTCTTTATCGAAATTATTACACCTAAATATGAAATTTATACCAATTAATATGCTATTATTATAACATATACTTTTACTAAGTAATAAGTCCAAGGAGTGATCTTATAATGGAATTTAAAACTGAAAAAAATTTATTAGAGTATACTAAAAATATCATTGGAAAAACATTCAAAGAACTTGATACACTCAACCTTTTATCTAAAGGAATTAAGGATAAGGGTGTTTTAGGTAAGATTGTTGAAACTGGTTTTTATAAGTATCCTCTTAATAATAATGCAAAAGCAGATTTTCCTGATTTGGGAATTGAATTAAAGGTTACTGGATTTGTACGTAATAAAAATAAAACTCTCTCAGCTAAAGAACGACTATCATTAAGTAAAATTGACTATTTTGAAATAATTAATGAAAAATTTGAGTTTAGTAAGTTAATTTCAAAAAATAGAAAACTATTAGTAATCTGGTATGAATATAAAAAAGAAAATTCCACTAACTATGGCGATTTTCTAATTCATAATTTCCAGCTATATAATATGAATATAGATGAAGATATTTTTAGAAATGATTTTAACATTATAAGAAATAAAGTAATTTTAGGCCAAGCCCATAAATTATCAGAAGGTGATACTTCTTATTTAGGTGCAGCTACAAAGGGACAAGGGGCTAACCTTGTTAAACAACCTAATTCAATAATGGATGCTAAATCCCGAGGATTTTCTTTGAAAAACTCATACATGACTGGTATTTTAAGAAGTTTAAATTCCGAACAATTAAACACTACTAAATTCAAAACAGTAACGGAGTATATAAATACAATTTTATTGCCATACTTTAGTATGACACAAATCGATATATGGGAAAAGTTAACTGGGGAAAGACGTTCTTTGCCAGTACCTAATCAATTTAATAAAATGATTTCAAATAAATTATTGGGTAAAGATTCTGATTTACCAAGTAAAGATGATTTATTTAATAAGACTAACTATATAATAAAAAATGCAAGTTTTGATAAGAATGGATACCCTTTAGAGCGACTATCATTTAGAAATTTAACACTATCTGAGTTTGATTTAGAATGGGAGTATTCTGAGTGGAAAACCTTCTTTGAAGAAGTTACAATAGTTGTAATATGCTATGAAGGTACTAATGGCGAAAAACAAGGCTTTAGAAAACTTGATTCTATTGAAAAAATCACATTTAACGCAAATGACATAGATTTATTTGAAGAGTCTTATAATCGCATTAGAGAATCAATTCAGAAAAGGAATTCACTTTTGTTACCACGTCCAAATTCTTTTGAAAATCAGGTTTTAGAAATAGCTCCTAAAGGCGGCAAAGGTGCTAATGCTTATAATACTTTTTTTGATAATGATACTACAAAAACTTGTTTTATGCTTTCCAAAGATTTTCTATTTTCAAAGCTACATAAATAATTTCTAAGCATATAACTAATGAAAATCTATAGGTTTTTATTTTTTATTTTACAATTTGATCTTCACATAATGTTATAAGTGTAGTATAATTTATAAGTCTAACAAAGGAGGTCATAATGTGAATAAAACTATATGTGAATTATTTGCTGGTGTAGGTGGCTTCAGAGTGGGTTTTGAAAAATCCTGCGAAGACTGGATTACTGTGTGGGCAAATCAATGGGAACCAAATAAAAAAACTCAACATGCCTTTGAATGTTATAAAACTCATTTTGAAGAACATGGTGGAATTAACGAGTATAGTAATACCGATATTTCTAAGGTACCAACAGACATGATTCCAGAACATTCTGTACTGGTTGGCGGCTTTCCCTGTCAGGATTACTCAGTCGCTTCTACTGGTGCTTTAGGTATACATGGTAAAAAAGGTATCCTATGGTGGGAAATTGAAAGAATACTAAAAGAGAAAACACCTCCATTTGTTTTACTTGAAAATGTTGATAGACTTTTAAAATCACCAACTTCTCAACGTGGTCGTGATTTTGGTATAATACTCGCTTGTTTGAATAATTTAGGATATTATGTTGAATGGAGAGTAATAAATGCTGCTGAATACGGATTCCAACAGCGTAGAAGACGCACATTCATATTTGCAGCTCATAAAAGCACTAATTATTATATTACAGGAGAAAAAGATGTTAAATCTATATTGCAGTCTGAGGGCTTCTTTAGCTCAACATTTAATGTTAGTGATTTTACCGAAGAAGAAATTTCTCATAAAGAGATGAATTGTTTATATCCTTCAGATATATTAGATATTTTAAATATATCTAATAATTTTGAGTTTGAGTTTAGAAACTCAGGTGTTTGCTTTGATGGTAGAATATCTACAGTTAAAACTACACCAAATAATTTAATAAAAAATCCACCATTAACATTATTTAATTTACTTGAAAAATCAGTTGATGAAAGATACTACCTTTCCGAAGAAGATTTCGAAAAATGGCACTTCATGAAGGGTGGGAAAGCAATAGAACGAACTTCTAAAACGGGACATAAATATACTTTTAGAGAGGGCGCTTTATCATTCCCTGATTCTATTGATAAACCTGCAAGAACTATGCTTACTAGCGAAGCAAGCAAAAATCGTAGTACCCATGTTGTAGCAGATTTAACTACTAAGAAATTACGTCTGTTAACGCCTATTGAATGCGAAAAAATCAATGGATTCCCTGCTGATTGGACCAATACAGGCATGCCTCATTCATTTAGATATTTCTGTATGGGTAACGCTTTAGTTGTGGATATAGTTACATTGCTGGCTAAAACTCTACATAATATTATAGAAAAAGAAGACTAGATTTTAATTTCTAGCCTTCTTTTTCTATTTGCTCTTTTATATAACTTGCATTTAGCCAAAAGCATTTTTTTCTTTCATAACTCCCTTGAGGCGTTAACATAACATCATTACTATCTTTTCCTTTAGGTCTTATATGTGCAATTTTCTTGTCACTTATTTTAATAAAACTGTTATACTCTCCACCTAATATTTTATCCACAGTATTTTCCCATACATAGTGCATACTACCTTCCAAATCTACTATTGGCATATTCCAAAACATAATATTATCTACTAACATTTCATCTAAACTTAATTCTGATTGTTTCTCAAAGTTTTTTGTGGCTTTAAATATAATCCATAGATGCTTTTTATTCTCGAATTTATCCCTAATAGATGATTCTTCCCATATTTCTTTAGTAATATCACAATAATCTATTTGTTCAAATGACATAGACTCCTTAGGCATTCCACTAGGTTTAAGAAGTATTGTTTTAACTTCAATATTAGCCTTTTTAAATTCTTCTAAGTTATCTAATTTATCACCAAAAGTTTTTTTACAAATGTCATCTACAATTAGTCTATTAAAATTTTTAGCTTTTCTCTCTCTTATAATATCATATTTGCTGATAATTTTTGCTAGCGAAGATCCTTGTAAATCTTTAAATAAATTAAGTATAACTTCATCAAAAGATATATCTTTAAATGTAGCACTGATAGCTTTTGCATTTTCTTTTGTAAAATATACTTCTCTTTGTAAAAGCTCTTCTATTATAGAATCAACATATGATCTTTTTAATGAAAATGCTCTTTGTGGCGCTAATATTTCTGAAAATGGCTGAGATCTTTTACTTTTTGCTGCTGTACTTCCCTTAGTGCATGCACCTAAGTACATTGTATCTCCCTCAGAAATTTCATGAGCCTTTCCAGCATTAATTTTATTAATAATTATTTCCCAATCTTTTTTAATTACTAGAAAATCTTCTTCTGAAGGACTCCAAATATTAATTATCTTAAATATTAATTCTTCAATAGGTTTATCCTTTTCATTAATGTAAAACATCAGTAATAGTTGTCCACATTTATCAAATAAAGAATTACTACTCCATTGTTCTTTATGAATTTCCATAAAATTTATTATTGATAAAACAACTCTCTCCTTAGCTGAAATACCTTGTTTTTCTCTTAAGGAATCAGAATTTTCTTTAGGTTTTATTTCCTTTAATGGCGCAACTTTAAGTTCTATTCCAGCTTCTTTAAAATCAGCTTCCTTTCTGGAATTAACTTTATATCCAAAATACTCTTCTTCTACAACTTGTCCTAATCTACCTTTTGAATCTTTATTATTGAATCTATGAATAAAATCAAGGCCTAGGACAGTAGATAGGTTTTTATCTAATAATAGTCTTGCATAGTCCTCGATTGATTCTTTATTACTTGGATTGTAAACCATTATAACACCTCTAACTTATGCTTTTGTAATATATAAATACATGTCTTTTAAAAATAACTTAATAGCATCTACTACTTTAATATTGCCTTACTTTAAACAAATTTAAATATTCTATGATTTGAGTTTAACAAATTATTCTAATTAATTCTACTAATGTCTAATTTATTTATAATATTTTAAATTTTTATTAATAACTATACAAAGCCCTCCATAGCAAGTAACACCACTATGGAATTAAATGACTATGCTTTCTATTTCACTCTATTTGTTTTCATTTTCTAACTAATTATAACATTTTATTCCAATATTTTCAATAAAAAATAAATTTTAAGCATAATAAAAAGCACTCAACCAAAAATTGAATGCCCTTTATTATTCTTAAAATACACTGCTTATTATTTACTATGCCTCTAGCGAAATAACTCACCAAATATCAACTCCATATCCTCCTCGGAAGTTGTAACCCGTTCCAATTCATTATTAACAAACAGAACTTGTCCACTACGTTACTAATTTGTGTAACGGAGTCTGACCCCATAGAAGAAACTTGGAACAGCTTCTTCTTGATAATATATCCGATTTTTGTGGCAATTTAATAATATTTGATTTCCAACCATACTTCCTTGTTGTACTTTATCATATAACACGATAAATTTTACTCTTAATTTATCGTGATTACAAAGCTTCTTTTAAGGCTGTGTTTTAATACTATGTTGATATTACACTATAATTCTAATAGATTAAACTATATTATTTTTTATTATTGGACTAGCTTTAAACCATTAATAAATAAGGTTTCTAAAATCAACATTTAAAACAGATTCAATTATTTTTATAACCATAAACCTAGTAATGTTATAAAAAAGGACTGAATTACCAGTCCATTAAGACTTAACTATTTACTTTTGCACCCTTTGTACGGTTGCATTTCCAACAAAGTACTTGCAAATTTTCTTCTGTAGACATACCACCTTTTGAAATTGGCATTATATGGTCAATCTCTAGCAATAGATTTCTTTCATCATTTGTAGATAACTCACATTTTTGACAAGTATAATTATCCCTTTGTTTTATCTTTTCTCTTAACTTTGAAGTCATTAATGCTCTTTGTCCTGCTGCACTTTTTTTAAATTTAACAATCCCTGAAAAATATTCTACAAAATTATTTAGATTATTTATATCTAATTTAATATCACAATGAGTGGATTTATTTCCACCAGGACTTACATATCTGAATGTGTAAACTGGAAAATATAATGTACTAAAATCAATTACTTTAAAGCCTAACTTTAGCATAAACTTTTTCATGTTAAATGTTCTAATAAGAAATGGTACATCATTTTTAATAGATTCTTTAATCTTTTCAAGTTCATTACTAAGTAATTGTTTTCCCTCTTCGGCAGCAGAAAAATTATTTAAAACATTTTCAAAACTTTCCAGTGATTCTTCATCTGATTTTATATTAAAATACTTGCATAAATATTTAAAAGGTTGCATTTCAGCATTTTTACATACAGATGCAGAACATTCATAAATATATTCTGATTTTTTTGCTTTTAATTGTTCTTTTCTTTTAAAATTATATCTACTTGCATCATTTAATTGCGCAGTCCCATAGTCAATTTTTCTAACCTCTGAATAAGTTTCTTTGAGTTCCTCAATATGCTCATTTAACTCATTGCAACTTACGATATAATTATTCAAACCTTTTTTTAATTTTTCAAAATTTTCCCCCTTATAATACACATATTCATAGATTTTCCATGCTATAAATAAAGTTAAAATTATACCAAACATCATTTTTTACCCCATGCCTTTATTTTATTACATACTCCGCTATTATATCACCATTTTCATAAAAAATAAATTTACAAATTAAAGTATTATTTTTAATTTTGGACAAACTTTAGCTCCTTAATAAATAAGGTTTCCAAAATCAATATTTATTTAAAATAGAGCCTTTTTAAAAATTATACAACTAATTACCTTTAACTTATGATACGGCATCTCTCCTAACAAAACTAGTCTTAATCAAGTAATATCAATGGTTAAGACTAAAAATCTCACTTACTTATGGTACGGTTCTCCGTATCCTCTTTAAGTGAGGTTTTCCTATTTTATCCTTATGTATAAAATCTACACAATTACGATATAATTCTAAATCATAAATTACCTAGCTTTCTCTAATACTCTTACAAATCCTGCTTTAATATACATACTTATTGATTTATCTAAGCAGGTAACCACTCTTATAGTTTTTTACTCTATCAAAATTTAATGATTTCTATAGTAATTTCTGCTACTTGAATGTGGTATCTGTCTTTGATTACACATTAAATATCTGAACATTTCCTTCTAAATCATCAAGTTTTTCTTTTGATTCTATATATTTAATACCTTGCTTTTCATAAAATTTTATCCAAAAATTCACTGCTGTCTTATTCGTTGATATTTGTACTATTCTATATTTTCCTTTACATTCATCTAACAAAATTCTAATTGCAGCACTGCCTATACCCTTCTTTCTAAACCCCTTTAATATAAATAGCTCATGAATAACATAATCAATATCTTTTTGAACGTATTTTCCCTTATTAAAGAGAATAAAACCTGCCACTTCACCTTGATAAATTATAGAATAAGGAGTTAAATCCTCTGATTTAAAATACAATTCTAAACCATCATATTCAAATCTTCCCTCCTCATTAATTTTCAAATCAGCTGCAAACTCTGATAAATCGTGTAAATATATGCTCATTAAATTCTCTAGCTTTGCTTTTGAGTCTACTGTTATTCTTTCTAGTTTTGTTTCATTTAAATTCATTTTATAAATCCCCCAACTAATTTGTTTTTAATTACACCTCTTGAAATAACTTAAATTTACTATCTATTTGGATGTATTATTAAATGTAAATATTAGTTTATCTCCATCAAATGTTGCCCCCTGCTTTTCTTCAAAGTTACCCTTAGTATAATCACTAATAGTTTTTCTCCAAAACTTTTCTGCCCTTTGATTTATCGCTGGTGGAGCCACATATAATCCCCATTTTCCTGAAAATTTATCAAATATCTGCTTTGCTGCAATGGATGCAATCTCTTTTCCCCTATATGGTCTTAATAAAAAGAACTCATAAACGTAATAATCCATTCCTTCTGGTGCAAATTCACCAGTTGATACCAAGTCAAATCCAGCTGGTTTTCCATCCACCATTATAATAAATGGGAATAGATAATTAGGATTTTTAAACCAAGTATTTTGAACATCATATTGCTCAATTAATGTTTTGATAGGCTCATCCTCGTAAATCCCATATTCATTAGGTACATTTCCATAAATCTCTGATATGTCATGCAAATACAATGGATAAATATTCTTTATAATATTTGCATGTTCTTCATTTGCCAAAACTACTTTAACCTCCAAAATCTCACCCTCCATTTAATAATATAAATTTAAAAATAAATAGCATGCTAATTCTCACTTTAAATAGCATGCTAATTCTCACTTTAATTAGCATGCTGATTATAAATAGGACATTATATTAAATTTGAAATTCAACTTACAATGTCTACCTAAAATCAGATAAATTTTTCTTATAGAACGCTCTAAAGAAATCATATCATGACTTTAAATAAACCTTCAATTTCATAAATAGTTATGTCTTAATTATGCGCATAATCTCTTCTTCTCTCTTATAATACGTCTTATACTCTGCTCTGATAAGTAATACATCTGTGCTAACATTATTACATTCATGCCCTCATTATGCTTTTGAAAAATTTCAATATCCCTATTTTTTAACATATCTCTTGTACCACTTTTTTCTCCCCAAGCTTTATGATTATCATTTTTTCTTGGTATATAAACAAATTCTCCATCAACATATTCTTGTATGGCTTTTATCATCTCTTCTGGTAACACATTATTTCCATTAATATATTTCAACGTCTTGCCCTCCTCTATTTTTATAGATTTGATTGCAAAAACTACTAAAAACTCAGTAATGTGCTAAAAGAACCTAAGTTAATTAACATCTATTTTAAAGCATTTTTTAAATTAGGCTCCTGGTAAAGCATTGCTTTTTGTTTCATTGTAGTCTTTGCAGGAGCAAGTTTTAAAACTTCTAAAAATCCTATTGATTTTCATAGTACCACCACCTTCCTTATCTAATTATATATTATTAGGTTTATATTAACAATATTGGTCTACATTTCAAATCATTAACTTAAATATTGTATATTAGAAGCATTTTATCTACTTACTTGTGATACGGTATTTTTATTTATAAAAACAACCTTAGACAAGTAATCTCAATGCCTAAGGACAAAAACCTCACTTACTTATGATACGGTTCACCATTCATTATCCTAAATTTCATTCAGCACTTATATGTTTTATTGTAACTACATCAAATACCCATTATTAGCCTGATAAGTAGTTGAAAAACTGATTATCAATCATACCAATAATTTGCTATTTGTATACTTAGTTACTTTTTAAAGCTATTGAATTTGCCTTCAATCCATACTTTGAATACTTATACCTAACATATCGTGAGAACGTATCCTCATGTGTAGATAATATGATTTGTCTATCTTGAAACTCATTTCTCATCAATTCCACAAAAGATGCAATATTCAACTCATCCATTGTTTGAACAGGATCATCAATAAAAATACATTTAAATTTATCATTTGAGTAAATCTTGTTTAGTGCTAACGTAAAAGAAATAATTACAGTCGATAGCTGCCCAGAGCTTAAAGTATACATAATATCATGAGCTGGTCTGGATGGGCATATAAACCTAATACTGTTTAAACCTGACTCATTTTCTGTTTCTGAACTATTATCAGATTCTTTAATTAAGATTCCAAGTCCCCCCTGATAACTCTGCATAATCCTTCCACTGTATATATAAAATGGAATTTCTATATTCTTAATAACCTGATTTTGATATTTTTCAATACTGTTCTTTAGGACTTCCTTATATTGAATTGTCTCAGGTATGATTTCTTCACTTAAAATATTTTTTACACCTACATTTTTAGATAGTTCTTTTCTTAATTGTTCAATTTTTTCAAAGGTAGTATTATAATAATTATACTCAATATATGCTACCTTATTTTGTACTTTTTCTAACGTAGTTATGTTTATATTATAAGTGTTTTCATTAAAGTAACTATTAAAAATTTTATAGAAATCATTTGTACTACGAGCGGCAATATATTCGTTTGTAAGTGGCTTTATTGAAGTTGAAAGTTCACTTACAAACTCCTGGACTATGTTTTCACTTGCAGTTAGGCTATTGCGCTCCACCATATACTTTTCAATATTTATATTATACTTAGTACAGCCTTCAACGAAAGAATTGAACGTTTCCTCCACCTTATTCTTAGGATTAAAAATATATTCAAACTGATCATTATCCAAAATTTTATGCTTCTCGAAATATTTATTAATTTCTGGTAAGAACAGATCGACATAAATATTTTTTAACTCTGCAATTTTACTATCCTTTTGAAGTGTACTTTCATCGGAGAAGTTTTTAAATGATTCTGAAGTTCTAGATATATGTTTTGCTAGCTCATTACTACTTCCCCAATCATATCCACAAAAGGAACATCGTCCATCAGTTGATTGTGTTTCAGCGAACGCTAGTGACTTAGTATTAAGGATTTCCCTCGCTTGATTCAGCTCACTAGCCGCTTTTGCTAAACTATTTGAACTTTTATCATAGTTGGCTATTTGCGAAACAATTTCATTTATTAATTGTATATTAGCACTTATCTTTAATGTTTCAGCTACTTTTGCAAAGTTAATGCTCAAGTAGTTAGCATCCGAAAATAATTGCACTTGTTGCTTCAAAAATTTAAGTGAAGCTAATGTAGCCTTAGTGTTATCAATATCGTCTTTGAACAGATAGAGAATCATGTAATATCTGAAAAGGTTTTGTTTATCCAACCAAGAACTGCACCAATTATTTTTTTGCTCGATTGAAAACTCATTATAGTTCTGAATAAATAGCTGTATTCCTTTAATATTATTAATGATTTCATCCTTTTTATTAGTATCATTAATTAATATAACTTGTTCATCCCAAATTTCAGTTTCTTTTTTCCAAAAGAGTAATTTTTCATATTTTACATCACTATTAGTGTTATTTTGTAAGGTATTCTCTATCCCTTTGATTTCAGTTTCTTTACTACTTATTATACCTTCTAAATCCTTAAGTAGTTTATTAAATTGCCGAATTACCTTATTAGCATTGTCTAAATCTTTTTTTTCTTTTTGCATATTAAAAAGTCGGTTAATTCCAGCCATTCTATCTTTTTCTGTTTTTTTCAAAAAATCTAGCCTATCTTCTTGTTTAATATAATAAAATAAGTCAAAAAAGGAAATTACATCATTACCGAACTTACTTATAACATCCGCATGGTCACATTTATATATGTCATCATAATCATTAGTTTCATATGATGGCAAGATATAAGTGTTCGTCAATTCACCCAATTTTGTAGGATTATTTTTCTTTCCTTTTTTGATTTTACTTGCGGCAGGTATCACCTTGGCTATAACTAAAGTAGTCTTATCATCTGATATAAATTCCCCTTTTATTATCACATCTTTTTTAGGATTACCAGCTATAAATACAGTTTCATAAGCTTCAGTTTTTAATATGCTTGAATTATCCGAAACTCTTTTGATATTTCCAGTTACTAACAATTCTATAGCATCAAAAGCACTTGTTTTTCCATATCCATTTGGTCCATCAAAAACAGCTAAAGAGCAATCAGTAAAAATTAATTCTCTTTGGACAAATAGTTTATAATTATCTAAATATATTCTTGAAATCCTATAGTTACTCATTATACTTGCTCCTTTAACCAATAATCAATTATTTGTGAGATATCATCTTTTTCTACATTTTCTCTACTATTCTCACTAGATAAAATTGCTACCAAACCTTGAGATTTTTGTAGGTTCTTTGAAATAACATTGTCTTGTATCATACTTTCTAAAGATTTAATTGATTGATTGTCTGGAACTTTAACTGGCATTACAGGAACTTTCATAACGATCTTTGAAAGTAGCATATAATCTTCATTATTAATTGCATTTATTTTAAAGTTTCTAAATCTTTCTGGATTAGTAACAATACTTTCAATATATTTCGTTAAACTTGATGATTCATTATATGTTTTTAGCACTTCTCCAAATACCTCTTGCGCAATTTTTTCATCATATGTTAAAACATATTTTTTAAAGAAATATGGATTTTCCTCAATTCGCAACTCCTTTTTTTCTAATTCATCAAATGATGTTAGCTTGCTATCTTTTGCCACGCAAAGCACTAACGAGGTATTTTTATCCACTTCCGCTGTGTAAGATAAAGTGTTTTTTAAGGATTTGTTAATATCTGAAAATATTTTATTTTCATCAATAGATAGAAAGTCTTTTTGATCTATAGAAACAACTATGAAAAATTCAATTTTTGTATCATTTTTTCGGTAAGTAAAAACTGAATTTTTTATATAGTCTATTAGAAGTGCCTCATATCCATCAAAACCATTTTCCTTTAATATGTTTAGAATTACACGTTCAATCATTGCTTAACCTCCTTATAACATCGTCTATGGGCTTAATAGAAACTTTCTTGCAATGGCATATATGGTCGGAATAGTTAAAGCCACCTTCGGAAACTTCATCAATCTGTCCTATTTTATTTGCGCATTCCCAAATAGATTCCTCGTTAAAATCTTTACTTACTAACTCATCTATATCCATTAGTATACAATCTATATCTTTGTTTTGAATAATATTAAGGCAAACATGCGAAGAATCATTGTCCGTACCATTATTTGCCAATGAAGTCAGCAATAGAGTCTTTTTATCCTTTGAAGTGTATCTAATCATTTCTCTTTTAATTTCATATTCCTTTTTAATAGCTCTTAATGCCCTAAAAAAACAGGAGTTTACTCCATTTGATTCAAATATTCTTTGAAACACTTCAATAGCATCCATTTTACCTTTTACATCCGGACATAATATTCTACAAAATTTTTCAAAGGTTTCTATATCCATATTTTTAACATCATCAATTGCTACAACTAAATTACAACTTAAACAAATCTGTATATCTTCATCTTTTTTTGTACATCTTTTGCAGTAATCGTCATGTAGTTCAAAAAACTTATTCTTCAAGTGGAATAGATAGTACTCTTTTGAGTGATCACTTAATTCTTGACTTTTCAATATATTTTCAAACACTTCAAATGGTATTGTAATCTTATTATTTTGTGCGTAAGTCTTATGACGTTCAACAACATTTTTATCAATTTCCGCCATTAAATAATGATATATGATATCCTTATATCTTATATCGGATCTTCTCCATCCACCTCCTTGCAGCTCAAGGTGTTTATTAGTTTTCTCTAGAATCTTACCTTTAATGGCATCTAAATCGCAGTGATTAGAATCTCCATAACTAAATAGATGAATTTTAGATATACATTCATCCGTTAGTTTTGCCATAAATCTAGTACTGTCCTGTTTTCCAAATACTATTGCCTTTTCTATAGCAACTTTTACGGTTTCAATAGTAATCTTACCTTCTATATTGGGTTGTATTCTTTTTATTATATCCGGAGCAGATCCAGACTTTGGTTTTAGTATCCTATTAAAAGTATTAGTAAACTCTGCATTATCAATTAACAGTTTTTCCATTTTTGATATAAGGTCAGTTTCTTTACGGTGTCTATTAGCAAGTATTTTTATGTTAATTTTCCAATCAGCATCAGCTATATTAATAGGTTTCCAAGTATGTAAATAAGCTTCATCAATAGTATTATATTCGATAACTTTTGCAGCTAATCCAAAAATAGCTTCTCCATAATCCTTTATTTCAGTTGTATCAAGTGCCTTAACTTGATGAATCGATTTACAATCATTCCCATCACCACTTTTATGCATTAATGAAAAGTCTTCAATCCACTCTAACTCAAGACTCCAATCCGATATTTCAGCTCTTTTCCCAACCATGTAAAGTTCGCATAGCTTATCTAAAACTACATACAGAGCTACTTTTCCCTGATAGTTGTATCCGCTCCAGCTTGGCGTTGCATCCCATTCTAGATTACATTCTGGCATATTTACATTTCCTCCTTATAAAATATTAATTGCTTTTTTAAATAAGTAATTTTCAAAACCTGCTCTTTAAAATAAACATCAATCGTTGGTATAATAATCTAATCTTTATGCCAATACCGACAGGTGAGCCACCGCTTTTACCACCAAAGGTGGTAGTCAGAGTCGCCTTTCCCACGGTTCACACCGTACGTGATAGTTTCCCATCATACGGCGTTCCATCTATACAGCTATTTTTTAATGTGAATTTCCAAGTCGTTTCCTAAAACTTCTACTTCAAATTTTAAGTAGTTGCCCTGCAATTTCACCAATCATTTCCTATTGATTAGAACTGGTACATCACCCATTACGTTTTCTCACATATCCTATTGCAGTTCCCTTGTTCCCGTCACTTTAGCTTTGCATAACAGTTTTAGCTCTACCCTTTAACCCGACTGTCACTTTCAATTAGTGTGATTTCTATATTAAAAGCCTTGGACCTTTACGGTTTTCAGTTAAATTCCACCGAAGTATATGTAATTCAACGACAGTATCCCACATGGGGCGAGTTTCTTCTTATTTGAAACCCTATAATTTACGAGCCGTACTTTCGGTTATTCGCCAGTCTTTAAGACATTCTAAGCATGACTGTTTTTTAGCTCCCAGCGTACTTATTATCATCACAGATAATATTTTTCGCAACTTCACCGAGCTTCGCACATCAAACATGCTATTGTTTGGGCACGTCGGAGTATTAGAAATTTTGTAACCCCTCACACGGGTTCAGGCAGGTACTTCCCCTGCCGATTCAAATGACGAGTTCTACTTGCTTTTATCCTTCACTAGTAGTCCGATTTTATTATATATTTCTATATAGATTGTTCGGAAACAAGGCGCGCACTGCCCATTTTAGACATACTGTCAATAAGTAATTTAGCTTCTTAGCAACACTCACCAATTCCGCTCCATTTTATCTACTATACAGTTATTCTACAAATATATTGAAATTCCTTCAAAGTTTTACAATTTCGTGGAAAAGTATGGATGTGAAATTGTTGAATAATGATAGCTTATTTCTTTGCAAAATAAAAAACACCCACAATAAAGTGAGTGTTCTCATTTATTTTTATCTCTCTTACATTCCAAATAATAACTAACCTTCTCCCTTATCTCTCTCCACTCAACTACCTCATCCTCAATCCTAACCTTCTTACCATTCAATATCTCAATCCTAACACCACCAACTAAAAAATACCCCACTCTTCTATTAATCCTAGTTTTTTTCTCTACACAAATCTCTTTTAACACCTTATATAATTCAATTTCTAGCCTGTTTTTAAAATGAAGCTCATGCAATGTTTCTGCATTTTTCAAAAGGTATAATGTAGTATAAGTAATAAGTTCTACCCCATATTCAACAGTTTTTATAGGTCCTACAGAAAAAATTTCTTCTAGTTCAAATCTTAAATAGTCCTGTTCTTCATTCCCTCTTAAAACTGGAAGCTCAGAGCAATCCTTTCTTTTATATTTTCTTACTTCTTTTATTTTTGCATAATAATATATACCGGATGTATCTCCAAAAGAGTTTTTCGACTGATAAAATGCTATATATTCTACTCCTAATCTTACATTTGATAGCTTATTTGAAGGTATATGAAAAAATTTATTTTGCTTATAAGCTTCTAAATGCTGCTTATTACTTATATTTGCAATCATAACATTTGTATTCTTAAACCTCGGGTAATCATCTTCTACTTCATAAGTTGGAAGCTTTGTTGTAGATTCAATATAGGATTCACTTACTATTTTGCAAAGATGGTTTTTTATCAGGCTAGTACTTCCTGGTAACATAGGAAAAGCCCCAATATTTACTTTTTCTATACTTTTATAATACCTATGTTTTATAAATTCACTTTCATTGCTATAAGGGAACATTACATATGCTCCAAAGGTATTGTATTTAAATTGAAGGCTATCATCCAGTTCACTTACTATAGCATCCCTATATCTATGCATTACATTTATATCTTCTTCCATTGGGCCAATAGCATTATTTCTATCCACTGATAATCGATATTTTGCATCAAAAATATATATCCTATCGCTTCTATCCATATTTCTAAGACATAAAACGGTGTCTGGTGTCTGATTAGTTGTTGGCAAATGAGAATAAGCCTTGTTATACCAAAGTTCAAGGTTCTTCCCTGTGCTATTACAATATGTAATCTTTGATTCTTTATTTCTTGTAAGGGATAAGGTTATGCCATTATCTTTGGCTTCTATAATTCCATTTTTCAATGTGGTAAAACCTAGTTCCTTTAATAGCTTATGAAGCTTTAAATAGCACCATATTTCATATAAATTCCAAAGTTTCTTTGGCGTAATATTATACAAGCCTTCACTAATATCCAGACCTTTTTTAAGCATCATATAATAATAAAATATTTCTCTGTATCCAAAGGACATTTTAAACACTAAAGACATGCTTCTTTTTCCATGTAAATCAGATATATCTTTAAAAAATCCATTTTGGTGTTTAATTAGCCTATTTTCAAAATTGTTAAGTGATGTATAGTAATTGTTTTCAATTCCGTACAAGCGCAGTATATTTTCTTTAATATTTCTAACTCTATGTATAACTGTTTTAATAATGTATTTTACGTATTGATTTTCATAAATATCAATGGTAGTAACTTTTTTATTCTCTACTACCTTTAATGGTATATACTTATTTGAATCTATTTCAATAAAGCCATTGTCACTCTGTTGTAACAAATTGCTATGTTTTCTTATATAATTTGCAGAACTTCTTGAAACTCTTTTTACTTTATCTATATTTTTAATATTTTCCTTATTCAATACTCCGTGCTTTGGATGTTTTTCAATTAGATTTAATGCTTTTTCAAACTTATCATATATTCCTAGTAATATTTCTGTAAATTCTACTCCAGTTTGCTTTGATACATCCTTTAAGGTTGCCTGTTGAAAGGTCTTTCCAAGAAAATCAAAAACCAAAGAGGATATTTCTTCATTTACTTCATTTAAGATTTCCTTATAATCTTTTAGATAATCAACCTTTGATGGGAAAACCTCTACAGTTAGAGTAAGTATTTCCTTGTTATTTTTTCTAATCCTGAATGTAGAATGACCTATATCACCATTAAAAGAAAAACTACCATAGTAATTATTTCCTATAGCTATAATGCTCTCTCTAATTTCTTTATCTGAATGATATATAGTAATAGAATCATTGTTAAATTTTTCAACAATTAATTGATAATTACCATCCTCAAAAAAACTAGGTTTCATGGAATTGCTTTCATTTATATCTAGTTCTCCTGATTCATTTATAGTTTTAATAATCCTTTCGCAACAAGTATCCACACATAAGTGTGCTTCTATATTTATATTTGCATTTATTGCATTAAACTTTTTATTCTCTGCTTTCCCTGTAATATATAGTTTAAAATCCTCAGTTTCTATATATAAAAGAGTAGTGCTAGAACCAGAATGTTGAAAACCCATCATATTTATATCCTCTTAACATATCTATTATTTTTGCTGCACTTTTTATATATATTGCATCTTTTAAATAAGTTTGTGCATCCTCTAAATAATCCGTTTCAGATAACACAGCATTTTTTCCTATGCATACATTATATAAATCAACTAATATATCTTTAATAATAGCTTCACTACCATTTACAGCGGGTAATATTTTTTGCATTATCTGATAATCAAAAGCAATATCTTCATCCAATAACGCTAACTTTTTATTTTCAACCATGTAATATAGAATCTCATCTCTAACTCTATATGCAAAATGCTTTTTACTTTTTTTCAATATGTTATTTATAGCTATTATTTTTTTGTTTATTTCACCTGCATAGGCTCTATACTCTTCTTCAATTTCTTGTACATTCAAATATGTAGATTTAAGAAAATCATTGTTTAAGGTTAAATTTCCACTTTCATCAAAATGCTCATTTTCTAAAAATAGATTTTCAAAACTTACCTCAGAAAACTCTATAGTATTTGCTCTGTCTAATACCTTTCTACTGAATCAGAATGTAGTATCATCCATATTTACTGTTCCAATAATATATAAATTTTCTGGCAAATGTAGTTTTCCGTAATCTAAACTATTATAGCTGCTACCACTAAAAATACCGTCTGTTATTATTTCTTCTCCATCTCTTCTTCTACTTTCTATCAGGCTCAAATACTCACTAAAATAATACTCTACTCTTGCTAAATTCATTTCATCAATACATACAAAGTAGGGTAAATCCTTATTTTCTATAGCTTCACTTATAATTTCTGTTAAAACACCTGGTATAAATTTATCAGTAACATTTTTGTACCCAAATAATTCTGTACTATCATTCCAATCTGGCTTTACAGATAACATTCTAAATCTTCCATTACTATTATTTGCTCCAACTGCTTCAGCAAAAAATCTTACAATTTTAGATTTACCTGTTCCACTTATTCCAGCTAATATAATGAATGGCTTAGTTTTTAAAGAAAGATAAAAATTGCATATATCTTCATAGGTGTAAATGAATCCAATAGAATTAATATAGTTTACTATATTCTGTAAATATTCTTTTATTTCAATCATAGATAAACTATGGGACAGTGTGGACAGTATCTTTTAGGTTGTCCCGCACCTTGTCCCAGCACACAAAGCCCTATAAAATAAGGGTTTGGAGCTCCTTTGGGACAAGTGGGACAAGAATTCTCTATAGAAGTATGTAAATTAGGTAGAATAACAAGGGTAGGTGTGCCTAATACGTATATCCGCGTAAGACATTCTTGTCCACCTTGTCCCTAATATGTATTAAAACCTAGTAAACAAGCCATTTATATGCTGGACAAGTGGACAAGTTAAAAGTATTGATAAGCTTTAGCTTTATCTAAATATCCTATTATCCAGTTCATCTATTCTATTTCAACCTCAATATCATCAAGGTCACTTTTCCATTAAATACAGTAAAAACATTTTTTATATCCTTCTTTAATGTTCTAACTGCAAAATAAAAAAGCACCTATACATGAAGACAACGGGTTCGTTTTTGAAGTGCATATGTAGTAATTAGCACATCAAACAGCACGTATCTTAACAATAGAATAAGCAGAAGGTTTAACATAGCCTTCTGCTTATTTTTATTTTTGTAAGTACACTAACAAATCATAAATAAAAAACACCCTAAATCGTTATTAGAGTGCATTGGCGACGTTTTTACTTTTAAATTCCCTTCGTTTGCAATCTTTAGTTTAAAAATATCATGTTAAGCACTTAACTGAACTTAATTAGAATTTAATAAAATCTAATATCAAATTAACTAACAACTTTATTCTTTAAATCTACTTTATATCTTTAGTGCGTTACTTTTTATCTTGTGCGGTTTAACGTAAATTTAGTTTTAATTCCATACTCTTTTGCCATTATCTTTTCTAATGTGCATGATATACGCTCAAAAGCTTTCGTCTCTTCTTCCCGTGTAATATTAGGTCTAACTATTGTCACTGTTGCTGGCATATTATCACCTCTATATTTTGTATGAACGTTTATATTTTTTCTTTTCCATTAAAAATTCTAATTTCATATGTCAGTAATGTATTCACTTTTCTCTCCTTTCTTTTTTATAATGCGATAATTTTAGATGTAATATTTAATAATGCTACTCTTATATCTTCATAAGTTGCCAGTTTCTGCTTAAGTATTTCAATTTCAATTTCAATTTCTCTTTCAAGTTTTTTCTTTAGCTTATTAAAAAGTATAACCAAATTTGTATTTTCATAATTTTGTGATGAGTCTTTGAATCATCTTAGCTTGGGGGACGTTACAATAACTAGAAGTTATTGTTTGCTATCTAACCATATCTCTATATATTCAAGTTACCGAAAGTCCTCATTATTTGTAAGATATGTTAGTTTGAGAATTTCTTAATAAGCCACTCAGCAAATTTTTCTTTTTCTTCAAATTGTGGATAATGCGCTGATTCCAAATATAGTATAAATTCTTTTTCAGGTGATGTAATAGAATCAAAATAATTCTTTGCGGCTTTTGATGAAGCCTTATAATCATATTGTCCCATATGGAAGTAACATGGTATTTCAAGTTTTTTAACAAGACTTGGCAAAGGATTCAAAAGTAAGTCACCAATCATAACCTCACTTTTTTTTACGCCTAAATTAAGACGAACTCTGTCAAGTAAATTGTATTCCCGATTTGTAAGATAGCCTTTGGTATAAAGGCCGTCCTCATCAATAAGGCGTGAACCACCACCATATTTTCCTATGTAATTACGTGGAACGAAAATATCTCCCTTTTCAACTTGGCTTCTTATTTTTTCAAGGTTTGCAATATCGTCTTTATTTGCTGCTTTGTTTGCCTCTTCAATGCAATAATTTAAAGAATCTGTTTCACTTTCATTAAAATTTGATACTTGTCCAATTCCGATGTAGGCAATATAATTTTCTGGTGCTTTTGCAGCAGCCACCATTCCAATATAAGATCCAAAGGAATGACCAGCTAACAGCACCTTATCCTTTCCAGATCTTTTACGAATATATCTAGTTACTGCTATTAAGTCATCTGCGAGTAATTCTGGAGATAAATTTGAGTAGTCCTCAAAAAAATGATATGATTTGCCAGTTCCACGTTGGTCGTAGTGAACTATGGTGAATTTCTGCTCCAAAATATCTTGATATTTTCTTACATATGGAATTTCCGAACACCCTGGCCCACCATGTACAAAAACTAAAATAGGGTTATTCTTATCTACACCTCGTATCATAAGTTGATGTTTAGCGCCGTTTATTGAAACTTGCTCATATACCCTAACACTATTTTTACCCTTAATAGTAGGTGTCCAAGTTGGGAAAAGTGCCCCTATCAATATTAAGCCAAGTATTAGTATTACTAAGATAAAGTAAATTTCCATCTGATAACCTCCTTAAAATATAATCCTGAACCGGTAGTTTTCAATACATACAATCCCAGTGCAAAAGCGTATATTGCGCTCCCAAATAATGAAACAAGCTTTGCGCAGGAAAAAATCAACAAATTAGATAATTCTTTTTTATTAATTGAATCTTTAGAAAATATCTTAAACATAGAAAACACCCCCTATCTATATTTTAGATAAGGGGCTTTACACCACGTCAATAGCTTAATTTACTTAATTTTTAATTTTTTTAAATAAAACATGGTGTAAAGGCTACCTTTTTGCATATACAATATATGAAGAAATTCCTTCATTGCACTTAAAATAATTTTCATATTTACCGCCCTTAGATATTGATTTAGATGTTTTTTCATCGATTATATTGTATTGTAAATTTAAAATATTATTTTTTATACTTTTTAAAATAAAATTTTTCCTTACTTTTTCTATAATGCTGCTGTCAATGCTAAAATTATTGAATGTAATGTATGCAGCAATCATAATCAACTTTCTTTTTAAAGACTTATCAATTAAATTCAGCAAAAACTCTTCATGTTCGAATGAGTAATTACTTGTACCATTAAAATCTATCAAAACATCAACTAAATTATCTTTTAATGGCATTTTTAAAAAATCGCAACATAAAAATATCACCCTTTTGTTGTACTCAGATTTTTGAAGCATTGACTTTAAAAATTTATGCCTATTCAAATCATTATCTACTGCAATATATAAGGAATCATCCGGCAAATCAATATATATACTCCTTAGAAAGAAACCTGCACCAGAACCTATCTCCAATATAATTTTATTATTTAATTCCTCAAATTGTATTTTTTTATTCATATACTCAAGCCCAGAGTAAACATTATCTAGGTATTCTGAATCAGTTGAATTAACATAATCTACTATATCTAAATTAGTTTCAGATTGTGCACTTAAATTAGTTTCAGATTGTACGCTTCCAACTAGTAAAATTCCATCTTCAATTTTATAATCTTCACCACAAGTACATTTAAGATTGCCTTCCATCACCTGATTATTTGTAATAATTCCATCAGAAAGTATCAACTCTTTTCCACATTTCAGACAGCTGAATAGTTTTAAAGCTTCAATATCTATACCAATTTTAAAATTATCCATACATTTTATTTTAGATAGATCCTCTATCGTTTCTTCTAATTTATCTCTAAACCTTTCCAATTCTTTAATTTTACTAGAAAGTTCAATTTTCTTGTTACAATAAATGTCCCTATAATATTCATTCTCTTGATATGTGGTAAGCTTACCAATCCTCTTAAGTACAAATATTGCTTTAATTTCATTTAGCGTAAACCCTTGGCCTTTAAGTTTAATTGTTTTTTCAAGATCACTCTTGCATCTTTCATCGAAGTCATACTGTCCTCCACTTTTTTCAGGTATTATTAGCCCCAATTCTATGTAGTATCTCACTGCATCAATAGTTATATTATTTTGCATAGTGAATTTACCTATTTTCATTTTCTCCTCCTTTGATAAGTTAAAATTTTATAAAAGCTATAAGAAATATTAAAATTTAGGTAGCGCCAGCAAAAGTTTATATAAAAAATCTTTATATTTACCAATTTATAACAAGCAACCCCATACAACATAATTATAAACTTACCATCAATTGTAGGTTTAATTTTTTCATCATGAATTTTTACTAAACTACATACATCATTTATTCTACTTTCATCATAGCCAAGTCTGTTAAGCACAAGGTTAGTAATTACAACACTGATATCCCCATGTCCCCAATAGCGAACCTTTTCATTGACCTTTTTCTTAGCATAAGGCTTACCAATATCATGAAATAATGCTGCAAGCTTAAGTGTTAAATCACTATCTACCCCTGCATCTACATGGATAATATGCATATAAACATTATATCTATGTGCTCTATGTTCATGTTCGCATCTACTACAAACTATTAATTCAGGCACCAATTCTAAGATTTTATCCGCATAAGGTAAAATCACATCTCCATTGTTATTAAGAAGTATATTAGTAAGTTCTTCTCTATCAACCATATAAACCATATGAATTTCCCCTTTGTCCATACTAAAATTGTATTTTTATAATATTACCTTCTCATATTTTGCAGTTTCTAAATTTACAACCCAGCCTCTTGTTGTAATTTTATCACAAGCAACGCTTACAACAAATGTATTATGTAATTTTTTAAAACCAAAAGTACATATCCAATAAAAATGAAATTCATAAAGTACCAAAATCTTATTATAATGACTCCAAAACAATTATTCAATTATCTAATACAACAATATTAGAAGTTGTGCTTTTTTACGAAGTATTAAACCACAAACCCGAAAAATTAGTTGCCATTGAATTTAATAGATGTGAGATAGATTCAGCAGCTACTATAATAGATAGAAATGATTCTAGTGCCTTGAAAAATTTTCTTAATTATAGTTCTTGCAATGCTGACTAACTATCATTACGTGAAGAAATCCCTATACCAAGAGCATATACAACCCCAACTAAGAAACAAAAACAAGTACTCTATGACTTCTTGGAAAATAAATATCCTTTACTTTGGGATGACTGCCCATGCATTACTGAATCTCATATAAAAAAACAAAGTGATTTATTAGCTAGCTATAAAGAATTAGTAAAAGAAGCATATTTAAAAAAGATTTAATTATGAACACAATTTGTTTTGCTAAGACCTAGTTAATTGAAATACCTGGCACACAGTAAAAACACCGTAAAATTCTAAATTTTACGGTGTTTAGCTATATTATTCTGTTTTTATTTTGTTGAGATATAGATTAAAATTAGTATATCGTTTTAATGAATTAGTATCTTTATATTCTCCAATTAGTGTAAATTCTGAACTATTCATAAATTCAATAAACCTAATTGGATTAGTACTGTTACTTGGTAAAAATACATTTCTTAATTGCTCTCTATCTTCTAAAATCTTTAGGATAACCTATATGCTCCATAAATCCATACTCTAGCATTAATTCCTCTGCCAAATACTTAGCGCCTCTGCAATGCAAGTCACTTATTCCCCCACTAATCAACTCATACATTTGTGAAGTATAAAAATAATTCATACTCTGCTCTAAATCTTTACCTGTTCGAATTGAAAATTCAAGGATTATTTTTTTATATAAAGATTGTAATAGAATTTTATTTGCTTCCATCTTTACACTTCCTTACTGCCTTCATATTTTAAATATCTATCAATAATTTCTTGATTAACTATACACATTTGGTGATTAGGTCTAAAAAATTTCAGCCTTTTAAGAGCTTCTTCTTTATCAATTAAATTATCCTGATATAATTCAATTGTATTGTATACCCTATCATCAGCTATGCCACCTATAATTACATCATATTCCAAATAACCTTTGCTACCATTTCTAGAATCTAAAATAAAATCTAACCACTCTATATCATAACTCAAGAATTCTTTAACCTTATAATCTTTATTTATATCTTCTAAAGATAGGCTATAGATATTTAATTGCGCTTTATGCCCTTTTCTTTTAACACTTCTATCAATTCTTCTACAATATAATGTTTACTTTGAGAATGTAATGCTTCATAGCACGGTATAATATAGTGTTCTAAAACATCTGTATCAAACTTAAGTAATTTATAAGCTTTTTTTGCGCTTATATTTAATTGTTCTGCTAAACTTTCCACACAAAAAATCGTGAATTCTAAAATATTTTCATTCACACTACTCACTCCATTTTTTTGATATTTCTTTAATTCATTATTTAGTATTATTATACCTCAATTACTTTGTGCTATGTCAATATCTTTCGAGAATAGTTACTGACTTAATTTTATAGCAAATTTGAGCAAGTGGGCCACTTCATGACTCACTAAGTTAACTGTGACTTGAAAAAAAACAGTAAATAGTTCTAGCCTAATGGACATAAGATGACCAATATTGTAATAAGCCCATCAAAAATACAGAAATCACCTGTTAATTCTTATCCCCTCCATTATTTCACCAACTCTATTCACAATTCTCTCAACTTCCCTCTGAGGACTTGTCCACCAATCTTTACTCCATATTCTATATAATATTCCAACCCCTATTTTCAAGATACCGATGCCTATAATATCTCGCTTTCTGGCAGACGTCGATGAATGGACAATTGCCTATTTACGGCAGACAAAGAGTTTTTATAAGAGAATCTATGGGACAGTGTGGACAGTATCTTTTAGGTTGTCCCGCACCTTGTCCCAGCACACAAAGCCCTATAAAATAAGGGTTTGTAGCTCCTTTGGGACAAGTGGGACAAGAATTCTCTATAGAAGTATGTAAATTAGGTAGAATAACAAGGGTAGGTGTGCCTAATACGTATATCCGCGTAAGACATTCTTGTCCACCTTGTCCCTAATATGTATTAAAACCTAGTAAACAAGCCATTTATATGCTGGACAAGTGGACAAGTTAAAAGTATTGATAAGCTTTAGCTTTATCTAAATATCCTATTATCCAGTTCATCTATTCTATTTCAACCTCAATATCATCAAGGTCACTTTTCCATTAAGTACAGTAAAAACATTTTTTATATCCTTCTTTAATGTTCTAACTGCAAAAATAAAAAAGCACCTATACATGAAGATTAGTGCTTTCTTCACTATTTATTTTTAAACATCCTATAAAATCTATAACCTCTAATACTTCATTTTCTGGTACATCTTCAATAAGATTAAATAATATATACCTAGCTGTATTCATAACAAGACCAACTTAAATTATTTATATTAAGTGTCCCATTTTTTAGCAAGCTCATAGCAAGTAAAATCTGTCCGCATACGCTTCCATATTTTATAACGGGGTTGCACCTGCAACCTAATAAATGTAAAAAATACGCTTCACAATAAACATTTCTACTCAACTTATTTTCATTTGAATCTTAATCAAACAGTTCCTTCTAGCCATGACTCTGCTTTATTACCTTTTTTTAGGTGGCTGTCCAAACCCCATAGAATAAACTGAAGACAGTTTATTCTTGCTAAGAGATATACGAATTCATTTGTTACATTTTGAGTCTAATTTAAGTAGCAAGCTCCGTCATTCTTCCATGGCCATGCCCCTAGAGGCTCATGAACAATTTGTTAATAACTGCCTAATACCCTTTTTATCAATTCCACTCCATTTTATCTACTATACAGTTATTCTACAAATATATTGAAATTACTTCAAAGTCTTACAATTTAATGTCAAAATATAGATGTAAAATTATTGAATAATGATAGCTTATTTCTTTGCAAAATAAAAAACACGCACAATAAAGTGAATGTTTTAAGCACTTCCTCATAAACTAGTTTATTGTCATTTATTTTTATCTCTCTTACATTCCAAACAATAACTAACCTTCTCCCTTATCTCTTCCCACCCAACCACTTCATCTTCAATCCTAACCTTCTTACCATTCAATATCTCAATCCTAACACCACCAACTAAAAAATACTCCGTTCTTCTAATAATTCTAGTTTTTTTATCTACACAAATCTCCTTTAAAAGCTTATACAACTCAATTTCTAGCCTGTTTTTAAAATGAAGCTCATGCAATGTTTCTGCATTTTTTAAAAGGTATAATGTAGTATAAGTAATCCAAACTATTATAGCTGCTACCACTAAAAATACCGTCTGTTATTATCTCTTCTTCTACTCTCTATCAGGCTCAAATACTCACTAAAATAATACTCTACTCTTGCTAAATTCATTCCATCAATACATACAAAGTAGGGTAAATCCTTATTTTCTATAGCTTCACTTTATTGATAAATTCTAAATTGGTGTTTTCAGATAATTCTTCTTCCTTCAAATCATTTACCACCTCATCTAGTTAATAAATCATTTGTCCAGCTTGGCATATTTTTATCTTTCCAAATTATATTACCATCTTTGAAATCAATTATCTCCTTAAATACTTCTGTATTATCATATACATTGATTTCATCACATATTTCAATGGCCCCTTTTAATTTCTTGTGAAATATAACTCTTTATTAGTTTCACTGCTTCTCTAGCACATTTCATTTGAAGATTGTTATCTTTCCATGAACCTATACTAGCTACAATTTCATCAGTATTTATTCTTTTTTCATCTTTATTTTCATTATAATAAATAGACTTATATATTGATGTTTTACCAGCACCATTAGTACCTGCAAATATTGTGTACGTTGGCATAATTATTTACCTATTACCTTTTCTTGTTCTCTTTGTAGAACCATATTAGATAACATAATATAAAAATCTTGCTCTTGTTTACTCTTTGCTTTTTTAAATAAATTCTTTAATTGACTATAGGATTGACTCAAAAAAATATCATATATTTCTTTGCTTTTATCTTCCATATCTAATACCTCCACTTCAAACTATTTATATAATATTATATACCAATATAATATTATAATAAACTATTACATCATTATAATAACTCTATTGTTAGAAACTATAAATGATCAATACTGGTTTTTTCACTTGGTATGATATAATTAAATCTTCCACCATCCTGCGGAAATACTAATTCGTCAACAATTAATGCATCAAATTTACCACTGTTTCTATCTTCAAGAAGGAAAAGTTTATATTTATTTAATATTGATATAATACCATTATTTTTATGCAATCTTGCTCTCCATATCACATATTTATCTAAATATATATAATAATATCTTTCATAATAATATTTTTCCATGTGTTTTTGAAAAAAGAATTTAACAATTTTATTTTCAAAGAATTGAAGAAAGCATCCAAGAGTGCCAAGTGCCTGTTGGAGTACTTTTAAACAAAGATGATGACTGTATATTTGAATATTGTAAAGCTAAAAAGTTTTTATCAAATGAGGATGTAAAAAATCTACTTATACAAATAAGAAATAAGTTTAAATCGTATAATTATACTATAAATAAAGCTGTGGACTTAACTGAGAAAGATCAGATAGAGTGATTTGAAGTTTTGAATAATTTTGGAAGCAGAGTTACTCGTATACAGCTGGATATATCTAAACAGAGAGCAAAAATCATTCAACCTCAATATCATCAAGGTCACTTTGTTCAATTTCAAACTCATTCATAACTTCTTAACTAGCTATAAAATCACTATCCTTAACATTTTCCATACGTTTTACAGCAACAGTTAACAAATTATACTCCTCTACTTTTTCCATTAATTCCTGATATTTTTCAGGTGTAATTAGAACGCAAGTTGGGACATTGTTTTTTACAACAATTTTAAATCCACCACTTTTTACTTCATCAAAAATTTTACCAGCTTCACCTTTATTAAAGCGAGAAATTGGTACAATTGGTTTTATCATAATTTGTACCTCTTTTTCAGTTATATTTTTCATAAAAAATAAGATATGATTTTAAAATATATATTATAACCTAAGCATATTAAATAAATTTGCTTAGGTTAGATCCTTCTATTGAAGAAGGTGTGGTATTTTAAATCTCCCTATGTTCCAAAGTTTTGATTTTCACTCCTCTAGGTAGAGCCCTCATAACCACCTTTTCCCATGGGGTTCCTATTACTTGGTCCATGACAGCTATTGCTCCACGGTCATCCTTTGTTCTAATTAATCTGCCACAACCTTGTTTTAACTTCAATCCCATTTCAGGGTAATCAACGGTTATAAGTGGGTTCATCCCCTCTTCTTCTGCTTCTTTGCGCCTCATTTCAATCAAAGGGTCTAGGGAAGGAAAGGGAAGCTGCCAAACTACAACGAGAGATAAAGACTCCCCGGGCACATCAATTCCCTCCCAAAAGGTAGAACCTACTAATACAGATGTAACTTCCGCACGAAACTTTTGGACAAGGTACCCTCGCTCACCTTTATCCTCCCATAAAACTTCAAAAGGTAGCGCGTATCCACTAATTTCTTTTCTTATTTTCCTAACTTCCTTCAAAGAGCTCGCAAGTATCAGCGCTCTTCCTCCATTTTCTTTCAGCAAACATAGTAATTGTTTAATTTTGCGTGAAAACTTGGCACTGTCAGTTTCCTCAAAGGATGGCTGTTGTAAATAAACCACCACCTGCTGCTCAATATCAAAGGGACTTCCAACCGTTGATATTGCTGGGTTTTTTAAACCAAGAGTCCTCATAATGTAACCAAAATCCCCCTCATCACTTAAAGTTCCTGAAGTAAACACCACAGGCAATTTTTTCAAAAATAAATGTTTATCTAGCATATTGCTCAAATTCCGAGGAACTACCCAAAAGCTGCCGTCTGCCCTATCTACCCAAGTAATAACCTCTCTACCTTTATTCCTACCAAACCTAGCTAAGGCTGTAATTGATAGTTCTATTTGAATTTCAAAGGTATGTAACGTGCTTTCCGGTAGCCCGTCTATGTATAGCTCTTCCTCGATTTGTATCTCTAAGAGCAACCGATCTAGCGCCTTATGAAAAGTATCAGCTGCTTTCAGAAGTATATCATCGGTGCGAACCGCCAGACGCTCTGATTGCTCATCATCTATCACGTTTTGATTAAGTTTTTCGAAAAAGTTAGAAGTGGCCTGTTCCAAGGCAATTGCACTTACACCCAGTGAAGTTCTTGCTCCCTGGATTTCCTCTATTGAAAGGATAATATTATCAATATCCTCTTTATGAATTTGTCTTCCAGCACCCATGGCTGCCGGCAGTATGACTTTATGCCCTTCATCAAAAATCACCAGCGAGTAATCTGGAAGCATAGGCATTTTACCGTCTGCAATTCTTTCATCCCTTGTCCACAGGTCCTGAAAAAAGATACTATGATCTGCGATAATTAAATCCTTCGAAGATCTGTAATGTTCCCTTACCTTAACAAGTTTACAAAATCCTCTTCTGGGACAGGCATCACAGGGCATAGTCTCATCCCATCCAATCTGTCTCCATTCACTATCGGATATATTCGGCATTTCTGAGCGTTCACCTTTTGTAGTCCTGGCTAACCATTGATTAATCTCATCAGAGGCTGTCGCATCGCCAAACACTCCCCCTATTCCACTAACTCTCTCATCACAAACATACTGACGAGGATCCTTTGCCATTGGCGCATCTATTTCTAATCCCAGTATTCGGGAAAGTGTTTGAATATCTCCCTTTGGCCCTGCCAGCTGTTCCTGAAGTGCTGCTTGGGCACATGCAATTACTACAGGTTTTCCGCTAAAACCAGCGTAGGCAATTGCAGTGAGTAAGTAGGCGAAGGTCTTTCCGGTACCGACCTCAGCCTCAGCCAGATGAACTTTTTTATTACAAACTGCATCAGCAAGCTGAAAAGCAGTATATATTTGCTCATCACGTATCTCATATCCATGTTTCGGAAGAATATCGTAAAAAACATCACCAATCCAATCCATCAACTTACTTGGAAACTCTTTTTTTGTTTTATAATCAAAAGGGAGCCCTATTTTCTTATGCAAAATTTTATCCTCCTGTTAACTATGGAATACCATAGAAAATATTATTTGAAAAAATACTGTAAGTTATGTACATGCACATAGTTTTTCTTTATATACTAAGCATAAACACCCTTACATTCTAAACTTTTTCAATAAGTATTATAACATTAACAATGGAGAAAAAAATTACACCTTTTAATAAGGTAACTGTGACTTGGTAAAAACAGTAAATATATTCTATGGACATATGCTCACCATCAATGGTCATAAGCCCATGAAGAATAGTATTTTTTCAACTGATAATTTTTGTTACATAAGTGATTAAATCTTTTGATTCACTAGAAATAAGGTCAGCTACCTTCTCAATATTAACAGGTTGCAATATTAGAAAGTAAAAACTTCAAGTTTTTACTTTGACCTCGGGTTACGTTACAATAACTGGAAGTTATTGTTTGATATTATGGTGCAGGTGAATACCTTGCCGGAAAATCAACTAGCATTATATATAAAAGTGATGTAGACTTAAAATTGAAATAATTTATATGCAAAGGAAGTATACAATGAGAGAAAATGTAAAAATGCGATATCCAAGATATCTTAAAGAATTTAAATGTATAGGTGGAAAATGTACAGATAGCTGTTGTATTGGATGGGATATAGATATTGATGAGGTCACCTTCAGGCAGTATTATAAAGTTCAAGACAAAGAAATGAAGCTCATGTTACAGAAAAATGTACATATTAATGATTATTACCTAAGCCCTGATATAGATTATGCAAAAATAAAATTAAAAAGTGGGAAACGCTGTGCCTTTTTAGATGAAGAAAATTACTGTATAATTCATTCTAAAATTGGAGAGAAATATCTTTCAAGTGTTTGCACATCTTTTCCTAGAATAACAAATAAAGTAGATAGGTATTATGAAATATCCCTTGATGTAGCATGTCCCGAAGCTGCAAGAATTCTTTTATTAAAAGAAGAAGGAATTGAATTTACGGAAAGTGAAGGACCTTTAGAAAAACATATATTATCGAGTGATATTGAAACTACATCTACAGAATATAATAACTCACCCCTTAAATATTTTAAAGAAATTAGAGATTTGAGTATTAAAATAATACAAAACAGAGAATTTAATTTAAGTGAAAGACTGTACATATTAGGTGATTTTGTAAATACATTAGAAAAAGAACTTAAAAATAAGTATAATGATGTACCTAGATTTATTAAACAATATAATATGAATTCAGTTAATGATTCTTATGAAAAAAATCAATCAAGTTATATTATGCAGATGGATTTTTTCAAAAAGATGATGAGTTTCTTAAATGTATCTAAAGAAGTTGAAAGTCCTTCTTTTAAAGAATATACTAAGCAAATTATAAGTGGATTCAAGTTTGATGAAGAAGAAGACATTAGCAAATACTCTGAATTATATATAAAAACATTTGAATATTATACTGAAAATTTTATAAATAATAATAGCTATATTTTTGAAAATTATTTAGTGAATTTTATGTATAACTATATGTTCCCATTTAATGAATCGGAATCAATATTTGATGGATATATTTTGCTTTTAGTAAGATATTCATTTATTAGATTTTATTTAGTCGGGAAATATCTATGTACTAAGCAAGATAACAAAGAAGATATGGTTGAATTTATCCAGTCTTTCTCAAAGACCATAGAACATCATACAACATATTTAGTTGATTCGTTAAATTATATAAAAGAAAACAAATTGGATAATATGGAATTTGCTAAAAAACTTCTATAAAAAAGACTATACCATAAATATAAATATCATTCTTACTTTTTAGATTTGGGAATAACTGTTACACACCTTAAAGTAGTGAATATTATATAAAAGAGAAATTTATGTATTGGGCGGGATACAATATGAAAATCTTTATCAAGAAAAAGTGGAAATATTATCTGTTTATAGTTCCAATAATAATAGTTACAATAATTGCAATATATACAAATAATTATTATAGAGCTATGCCTGAAGCTAAAAGTATGTTGCGTTCAACTGATAAGGTTGAATATAAAGATTCACCTTGGATTGAATATACCGCTAAAAACAAAACAATTACCAAAGGTCTAATTATATATCCAGGTGGAAAAGTTTCACCTGAGGCTTATGCACCACTAGCCGCGAAAGTAGCGGAGTCTGGTTTTGTAGTTGTAATTGTACCAATGCCCTTGAATCTCGCTGTACTTTCTCCTAATAAAGCTGAAAAGGTAATAGAAAAACATCCGAAAATTAAGCAGTGGTATATAGCTGGTCATTCCCTTGGCGGGGTTATGGCCGCTCAATTTACATACAAAAACCAAGATAAAATTAATGGTTTAATACTCTTAGCATCATATCCGCAAAAAAGTAACAATTTATCCTCAAGTGGAGTAAATGTTTTATCAATGTATGGAACTAAAGATGGATTCGTCGGAAAAGATAAGATTGATGAATCTAAAAAATTATTGCCAACAAATACAAAATGGCTTCCTATAAGTGGAGGTAATCATTCTCAAAATGGTTGGTATGGATTCCAAAAGGGTGACAATACAGCAACTATAACAAGAGATGAGCAGCAAAATATTATAGGAAAATCTATAGTTCAATTTATGAGTGGAAATTAGGGAGTGCAAGCTCAGCAATAAATCCCTCGTTATGTAACCTGCTATCTGCTGGTTTATGTCGAGGGATAATTGTGTATTTCTTTAATTGCTGTGATTCCACCTTTAGCAGCTATCTACCTTTTTTCTATATGACTATCCCATCACAATGGTCTACTTCATGTTGAATAATTTGAGCAATCCATCCTGAGTATTTTCCCCTTCGCTTCTTAAATCCCGAATCAAAATACTCTACTTCTATCTCTTTGAATCTATTAGTTTTTCTAACACCTATAAGTGAAAGACATCCTTCTTCTGTTTCATATTGACCCCTTTTATTCACTATCATAGGATTAATCATCGGAACGTCCATATCGCCCATACTGATCACAATAATTCTTTTTTTGACACCAATCATATTAGCTGCCATCCCTACACAGCCTTCTTTATTTGCTTTAAGCGTATCAAGCAAATCCTGTATCACCTGAGCATCTGCCTTTGTAGCAAGTTCTGATTTTTGATTAAGAAAGAATATGTCTTTCATAATTGATCTAACCATATGTTATACCCCTTTAATATTTGTCTTTTTTATTATGTTCTGTACTATACTAGAATCCACCATTCTTCACCTTCATTAAATAACTCAATTTCTTTTTCGTCAATATTGCATTTATATCTAACCGCATTAGTGAACTACTCACCACCTAAGAGGTGGGAGCTTCTTGGTCAATATAACTAATGCTACAAGTTTACCCAAGCTATCAAGGTCATTCCAACCTCTCTAACAATATATCTTTTATTACATTGCTAGTTTTAGTAGATTTTTACTCGCATTTATATCCCTATCCATTATCATTCCACACACTGGACATATATATGTTCTGCAAGATAAGTCCTTTGTTTGGCTTGATTGATTACCACAATTAGAACATAACTGACTACTTGCATAACTTACTGGTGCTATTATTATTTCTCTACCATACCATTTTGCTTTATACTCTAACATTCTTCTAAATTCTGACCAACTAACATCAACTATTGATTTAGCTAATTTATGATTTTTTACCATGTTACTTACTTTTAAGTCCTCAATGACTATAACTTGGTTTTGGTTAATTAATTGAGTACTTACTTTGTGTAACATATCTTTTCTTTGATTAGCTATTTTTTCATGAATTTTTGCTGCTTTTATTTTAGCTTTTTTTCTGTTGTTGCTACCTTTTTGTTTTCTTGATAAGTTCTTTTGAAGTTTAGCTAATTTTTTTTCTGATTTTTTTAAGTGCTTGGGGTTGCCGAAAAATTCTTCATCACTTGTTATTGCAAATTCCTTGATACCTAAGTCCACACCAATTTTATTGTCTGTTTTAGGCAATTTCATAATTTCTGCATCAACTAATATTGATATGAAATACTTGCCACTAGGTACTTGTGATATAGTACATGACTTAATCAATCCAGTGAATTGTCTATGTTGATCTATCTTAATCATAGACTTTAGTTTAGGTACTTTGATATGATTATTTTCAATATACACAGTCCTATTTTGATTGTTAGTCGTGTAGTTATTGGTGTTGGTTTTCTTTTTGAACTTAGGAAATCCAATTGACTTATCTCTAAAAAAATTCTTATATGCTTTGTCTAAATTCATTTGAGCATTAGCTAATGCAAGACTATCAACTTCCTTTAACCACTCAAATTCATACTTGTACTGTGCAGGCGTAGGATATTTCATTGTCTTAATATCTAGGTTTTTGTTTTCTTCATAGGACTTAATTCTTTCAGCTAACATTCTGTTATATACGAATCTAGTACATCCAAAAGTTTTAGCTAGATATATTCTTTGTTCTTCATTTGGGTATAATCTGAATTTGTAAGCCTTTAGCATTTCCTCACCTCATTTCATTCCTTGATTTTCAATATACTTTCTAACTATATCTATGGTCGCACCACCAGTTGTTATAAGGCAATAACTCCTACTCCAAAAATTCTCTTTCCACAATTGGTTTCTTATTGATGAAAACTCTTTTTTTATAAGCCTACTACTGGCACTTTTATAAGCGTTTAGGAATTTTGATATATCTGTATTTGGTGAACCTCTAAATAGCAGATGTACGTGGTCTTTATCATGATTCCACTCGCCTAACGTAATATTATATTTAGGGCATATATACTCAAATATTTCCTTTAACCTATTTGATATTTTATCATTTATTACTTCTCTTCTATATTTTATAACCAATACTAAATGATAATTTAGCAAGAATACTGAATGGTTATTTGTATCTAAATTCATTTGTTTACCTCTTTTATTTATTTACTACTGAATCGAGAATACATCATGTATAGTTATTCGTCAAGGAATTATTATTTTAGGTATCGAACTTAAAATAATAAGGGCTATCCATATCCCACCTATAGAGGATGGGAGAATTCCGCCCATTTTGTTAAATAAACTTAGAGCAAACAATAACTTCCAGTTATTGTTACGTCCCCAAGGTCGCTACATAAACTGGAAGTTTATATTTAATAATGTTAATTTAATAGTTACTACAGTTGACCGCCAGATAAAAGCGACTTATCTGGAGTTACAAGTATTTTTACATGTTTCTTCTTTTCTGCTCCGGTTAATGTTCCAAAACCTTCTTCTACTATATCATCAAGAGCTATTTTTTTAGTAATATATCCTTCTGCCTTAATCCTTCCATCACTCATTAATGCAATTGTTGCTGGGAATTCATGCCTATAAGCTAAGGTTCCTACTATTTTCTTTTCAGTAAATACTAGAACATTTGGGTTAAAGTTAATGTCACCTTCCCAAATACTTGTTATAACCATGGTACCTGCATATTTTAAACTATCAATACCTATATCAAAACCTATTTTTGCTCCAGTAGTTTCAAAAGCTACATCTACTCCTACACCACCTGTAAGTTTTTTAACTTCCGTAGCTATATCAACTTCATTTGGATCAAGAACAACGTTTGCTCCTGCTCTCTTAGCATATTCTTGTCTTATTGATTTTCTTTGTAATACTACAATAAGTCTTGCTCCTGCAGCCTTTAAACATTCAATTGTTGCAAGTCCTATTGGGCCTGAACCAAGTACAATTGCAGTATCTCCTGCATTAAAATTAGCCATTCTAATAGAGTGAAGAGCAACTGCTATTGGCTCTATTAATGCTGCTTGTTCATAAGACATGTTATCAGGTATTTTATGTACATATTCTTCTGGGAATACAGTATATTCAGCAAGTCCACCGCCGCTTCCACAAAGTCCGTGAAATCCTAATGATGAACAAAGATTATATTTTCCTTCTTTGCAAGCTGGACATTTACCACAAGCTAAAATAGGTTCTACTGTAACTCTATCACCAATTTTAACATTAGTTACGCCTTCTCCAGTTTCTACAACTTCGCCAGAAAATTCATGACCTAAAACAACTGGTGCAACGTTACCACTTAGAGGATGAGGTTGTCCAACTGGTATGAAAATCGGTCCTGCTAAATATTCGTGTAAATCTGATCCACATATTCCACACCATTTCACTTTAATTTTAACATTTCCACTAGTAACCTTTGGTTCATCTATTTCCTCAACTCTAACATCATTTTTATCGTACCATAATGCTGCTTTCATAATAAAATCTACCCCTTTATAATAAAATTATATATTTTGATTGTTAATTCTCTCACATATTTATATAGCAATTAATATACCAAAATATTAATTGCTGAAAACATTACTTAAAAAACATTTTTATCACTGCTTAAGGTCTCTTAAATCATTGATGTAAAGTAAGTATCACTTGGGTTATCCTAGTAAAATACTCTTATTGAACATTAGTAACCCTTAGTTATAATGTAAAATCAATTATTTTTATATTTCTTCTAAAAAAATTCTATAAAATTAAAAAAGCATCTTCAATGTCAAAATGACACACTAGTTAGTGTGTCATTTTGACATTTTACAGATATTTACTGTCTTTTTGATACATTATATAGCTAGTTACTCCCGATTTAAAAGTAAAATTTAGTACATTTTCTTAAACATTGTTAATATTATATTTTTTAATTTTTCTATACATAGTAGATCTGCTTATTTTTAACATTTGAGCAGCTTTAACTAGGTTTCCATCACAAAATTTAAGAGCATTTATTATACTTTCAATCTCTAAAATACCTATAGGAATAATGCTGATTCCTTTATTTTCTTCTACATATTCACTTATTTCTCCTGTATTTAAGTATTCTACTCCAGTTATACTATCTTCACTTGAATAATAATCTCTTTCTATAACATTTCTAAGCTCTCTCACATTACCTGGCCATTCATATTTCTTAAGATTTCTAATATAAGATTTATTCATGACTTTGATTTTATCATTATTTTTTATATTTAGTATATCTACAAAATGTTTTGTTAGTACTTCTATGTCCTCTTTTCTTTCTACCAGTGGAATAGTTTTTATGTTCATTACATTTAACCTATAATAAAGGTCTTCTCTAAAGGTTTTCTTTTTAACTTCTTCCTTTAGCCTTTTGTTGGTTGCACATATAATCCTAACATTTAATTTTTTCTCATAGGTTCCGCCCACTCTAACTATTTTATTGTTATCTAATACCCTTAATAGTTTTGATTGAATATCTAGAGGAAGTTCTCCTAATTCGTCTAAAAAAATAGTTCCTCCATTTGCAAGCTCAAATTTTCCAGGGTGGCCCTCTTTAATAGCTCCCGTAAAGGCACCCTTATCATATCCAAATAGTTCACTTTCAACCAATTCTCTTGGTATAGAGGCGCAATTTATAGCTACAAAAGGACCCTGTGCCCTTTTACTATAATTATGTATTGATTGAGCAATTAACTCTTTACCTGTACCACTTGCGCCTTCAATTAGTATATTACAATCACTTTTTGCAGCTTTCTTTGAAAATTCTATCAAACTTTTCATCTTTTCATTATTACTTATAATATCTTCAAATTTATAGGTAGCCTTATAGCCCACTACTTTATTAACCAATTTATGTACATATTCTGCTTCCCTAAAAGTTATAACCACACCTGAAAATTTATTATTATCCTTCATAGCAACTACATTTATTATACATTTTATCCTCTTATTTTTTATGTGAAAATCACATTCTATATTATTATAAGCTTGTAGAGAATTTGACAGCATATAATTAAAATTTACATCTTTTAGTGTTTCTATTATATTCATTTTAAATATTTCACTTTGTGTTATGCCTAAAATATTTTTAGCCTTATCATTTATCCTTTTCACATGAAAATTCTCATCAATTACTATCATACCTTCCACAATTGAGTCAAATGTTATATTTAATAAATTATAAGAACTAATAAGCGCTAGCTGCTTTTTTATGGACTCCGCCGCCGCTGTAACAATTCCCAAGGTATGCAAGTGTGCATCATAATAAATTCCCGACATATTTATACACCCTATTATATTTCCCTCTTCATCATGAATAGGTGCTGAGGAACACGTCCAAGAATGTTGATTTTCCCCATAATGTTCAGCTCCTATAGTCTGCATAGGTTTATCTAAATAAAGTGCTGTTCCTATAGCATTAGTTCCCACCGCTTTTTCTGTCCAAAGAGCTCCTTTTACAAAATTTAGCTCATTTGCCTTTTGCATAATATTACTATCTCCAATAACCTCAAGTATATATCCATCTCTATCTGAAAGAAACAGTGCAAATCCAGAACCCGCTATAATATTATATATATCTTCCATTATAGAGCGGGATATGGAAACAAGTTCTGAATTATCTTTGATTTTAGATTCTAAGGGTACAAGGTAGTCATCATTACCACGCCCATCCATGAAATCTACACCATATTCCTTGCACCTTTTCCAGGAATCTGCTATTTCTAATTTTACCTCATTATTCATATATCCTTGTTCCACAAACTCTTTCCAAGCCTTTGAAATAAACTCCATATAACCTACCATAATCTTCATCTCCTTGCATCCTTAGCACTCTTATTGCCACTCACGTAGAAAGTGACATTTTATTTTATTATACTATTTTATTATAAAAATTAATATAACACATCATAAAAAGCCATAACTATACTCTTATATATTAGTCATGGCTTACTGTTATATTTTTTTGCAAATTCTAAAGATGCTTTTAGTATCGTAAAGAACCACTAACTCACGCCTGAAGTCACAAGTGTGCGTGGTTCAACTCAATTGTTAATTTTATGCCAATAGTTTTCCTTCTAAATAAGAATACTTTAAGTATTCTGGATTACTATAATATACTGATGAATTAAAATCTGAAATCTCATCACTAATAAATGATTGAAATACTGCGTATAGTACCTCTACTATATTATCTTGTTCTGAACTTACATCTATTATTAACCTTTGATATTCTTTGCCTATTGCTTGAAAACTTGGTACATTATATTTACATAACCCTACTGAATCAAAATCACCTTCTTGAATATTAAAATACTCTATTATCTCATCTGATACTTGTTCAAATGATAAACAATGATTAACATCAGCAAGTTCTAATTGCCTATCTAACTCCTTCTTACCAAGTATTTTTACAATAGTTGCTCTTCTATTACTCGTCTTTCTTCCTATAAACTCTATGAGTGAACAAACATAAAATAAATTATTTTTTTGAGTATCATTCATTTATAATTTCACTCCTCTCAAACTTAAGGCAGTCTAACCCTTTCAATGTATGGAAACTTATTTGATGAGTAGGATATTTAAACTTTGCTAACTCCCAAAAAATATTTCTAGTAATCTCTCCTGCTAAAAAATCATTTACATAATTCCAAACAGTATCATCTGCCATTGGTCCTTCTACTATGTCATAATCATGTACTAATCCCTGTCTACAAACTGAAATAAAATCTAACCATTCATCAGTCATATTTTCAAATTTTAATATTTTTAACTCTTTATTCTCTGTGTAAGTATAATAATTAACTGTACCATACATTCTATTTCTTTTAGCCCATTTTTTAGCTTGTTCAAAATCATTGGTACAGTAAAATCCCCATGAAAAATCTTTTGTGTATTTACTTTTTCTTATCTCCGGAAATTCAACAACTTCTCCAGAAGCATGATACAACATAAAATACTCACCTCTCTCGTACATATTTACTTCTTTGCTATAATAAAATTATATATTTTAACTTTAATTACATACTGATATGATTATTTACTAGCTTCTTTTTATTATATCACTTTTATAATTTCTCTTCTATTAATTATAACCATTTAAATAAATACTAACCTTAACACCGCTCCTCCTTGCTAGTCAAAAGAGAACCCACAAAGGTAACTGCGACTTGGTAAAAACAGTAAATAATTCTAGTCTAACTGAATCGGAATCAATATTTGATGAATATATTTTGCTTTTAGCAAAATACTCATTTATTAGATTTTATTTAGTTGGGAAATATCTATGTACTAAGGAAGATAACAAAAAAGATATGGTTGAATTTATCCAGTCTTTCTCAAAGACCATAGAACATCAACATCATACAACATATTTAGTTGATTCGCTAAATTATATAAAAGAAAATAAATTGGATAATATGGAATTTGCTAAAAAACTTCTATAAAAAAGACTAGTGAACAGCAAATTAATTAGTTGGGGACTCCACTACCTAACTTAGTCTTAGCAAAATTAATAAAGTCATATGTATCCCTATCATTCGACATTATTGTGTTAACTTTCAAAATACCTGCAAGACAAACAGCCTGCTCATTATGCAAGCAGGCTGTTTGTCTACATTATTTTGACCTGAGAACTTAGTAACACTATTAGAGGTTTAGATTTGAGAACATTTTTGCAATAAAAAATAGTGCCTTTTCACAGGCACTATTTTTCTAAGCTACATCAACTTATGGATGAAGTGAGTAATACCAGTCATAAGAATTTTCTTCTTAGGACTTACATCTTAATTTAATTAGTTTGTTATCACAGTTCCTGCCGTTCCACCTATAGCTTCTCTAGCTTTCTCAAGGGATGTTATAATTGCTTTTCTACCTTCTTTTGCTTCAACAAAGCTAAGAGCTGCTTTTATTTTAGGAAGCATTGAACCAGGAGCAAAATGTCCTTCTTCGATATAAGTTTTAGCTTCTTTTACTGTTATACTTGAAAGATTCTTTTGATCCGGCCTTCCAAAGTTAATAGCAACCTGTTCAACTGCTGTAAGTACAACCAATGCATCAGCATTTAGAAGTTCTGCTATTTTACAAGAAGCAAAATCCTTATCTATTACTGCTGGTACTCCTTCAAGTGTTCCATTTCCTGTGTCAATTACAGGTATACCACCTCCACCAACAGTTATAACAACATGTCCAGCTTCAACTAATGTTTTTATAATAGGTTCTTCAACTATAGCCATTGGAAGTGGTGACGCAACTACTCGTCTCCAGCCTCTATTTGAATCTTCCTTCATTATATATCCTTTTTCAGTCATTAGTTTCTTCGCTTGCTGCTCTGTAAAGAAAGAACCTACTGGTTTAGTTGGATTCTTAAATCCTTCATCATTAGGGTCTACTATTACCTGAGTAACTACTGTTGCGACTTCCTTATTTATCCCTCTTTTTCTCATCTCCGCCCTAATGCTTTGTTGTAGATGATAACCTATATAACCTTGACTCATAGCTCCACATTCAGGAAAAGGCATTATTGGGCTATTTTCATTTATTGAAGCGGCTGCTTCATAAGTAGCTATAAGTTGACCTACTTGAGGTCCATTACCATGAGCAACAATTACCTCATGCCCCTCTTCAATTAAATCTACAATAGCTCCAGAAGTTTCTCTTGCAGTTACTAACTGCGCTTCAGCTGTAGTATCCTTAGGATTTGCTTGAAGGGCATTTCCACCAAGTGCTATTACTATTCTTGCCATATTTATCTCTCCTTTTACGTTAAGCTAGTAAATATATTTTATTTAACAGCTTTTATATTTTATTGAAATTACATCTAAAGTTGAATTTTACCAATTGCAAGCAGTATAATCATCAAGATTGCTCCTATCATAATCGCTGCCATTCCTATTTTCTCATTTAAACTAACAACTTCGTTCTTTTCTTTTCTAGCCTTTAGATATACAAATATACCAATTGCATACAGTATTACTGCTGTTCCTAAATATTTAATTCCTACTGCATAAATTACATATAATGAATAAATACAGGCTAATATAGAAACTACCTTATCTTTAAGTCCTAGTCCATCTGCTAATGAAACCTTAACTGCATATAATGATGAAAGCAAATATGGAATCAAAATACATGTTGTAGAAATTAAAAACACACTATTGTAGGCAGTTTGAAGTGCTGGTAAAAGTAGGGAAAGTAAAAATATTTGAGTTAATCCATCCGTTAGCAATAATGAATTTACTGTAGCACCATTGTTATTTTGTTTCATAAACCATTTAGGCATTGTACCTCCTTTTGCCGCAACATAAGGGATTTCTGCTGCAAGCATAATCCAACTAATTAGGCAGCCTACAAGTGAAACTATTAAACCAACCTTAACAATTAAAGCTCCAACACTTCCAATTACCGTACTTGCTAGTACATCGGCTAGTGGTGTAGCTGATCCTGCAAGAGCTTTAGCTGAAATTACGCCCATAGCTGTTGTTGAAACCAGTGCATAAAGTATTAAAGTTACAATTAAACTTATTATTGTAGCTGTTCCAACAATCTTTTGAGATTTTGCTCTCTCAGAAAGTACCGTTGCAGCTTCAATACCAATAAAGCACCACAAAATTGTACCCATTGCTCCTTTAACTTGCGCAAATACTGTAGTAGAATCTCCAGTAGCCGCTAACACTGTTTTCCAATTTGACACATTAAAAGTTCCAAATTTAAATATTGCAAGTCCAAATACAACTACCATTAATAATGGAATAATTTTTGCCACTGTAGCAACAGCGTTTATTATTCCAGCGCTTTTAATTCCACTCATTTGTATATAATGAATTCCCCATAATAGTGCAGACGCTAATATAAATGATATTATAGGACTCATGTCACCTACTAAACTATTAAAGGTTTTAAATATAAGAATAAAGAATGCAACATTTCCAAGCCAAGCACTTAACCAATATCCCCAGGCTGAATTGAATCCAATAAACTCTCCAAAGCCTTCCTTTGCATAAGTAAAAATTCCCCCTGTAAGCTCGGGCCTTCTGTTTGCAAGCATTTGAAATACTAGTGCTAGAAATGCCACACCAAGTCCACCAACTGCCCATGCAATAAGTACTGATTGAGGATTTGCTTTACCTATAAGATCAGTTGGGCTATTGAAAATTCCGCCTCCGATCATGGAACCAACACCAAGAGCCACTAATAGTGACAATCCTAACTTCTTTTCTTTTTCCATTTTATATTCTCCTTCTGCTCAGTGCATTTGCAATATTTTAAATTAGTGAGGGCGATAATATTACCCTCACTAATTAACCTTATTCTTATAAATTATTTTAGCCTAGTCACCAAGTGTAGCAACCATAACTGCTTTGATTGTATGCATTCTGTTTTCTGCTTCATCAAATACTATTGAAGCCTCACTTTCAAATACTTCATCTGTAACTTCAACACCATTCATTCCAAACTTTTCAAATACTTCTCTACCAACTCCAGTTTTTAAATCATGATATGCTGGCAGACAATGCATAAATTTAGTATCTTTATTGCCTGTTAACTTCATCATTTCTTTATTAACTTGATATGGTTTTAATATATTAATCCTTTGCTCCCACACTTCATCTGCTTCTCCCATGGATACCCAAACGTCAGTGTATATAACATCTGCACCTTTTACTCCCTGCGCTACATCATCCGTAATAGTGATTTTTGCTCCTGTATCACTGGCTACTTCTCTACATTTATTAACTAGTGCATCTTCAGGAAATAATGAATTTGGAGCAACTATTCTAAAGTCCATACCCATCTTGGCAGCTCCTATCATAAGGGCATTTGCCATATTATTTCTTCCATCACCAGCATAAACAAATTTGATTTCATTTAATGGTTTAGAAAAATGTTCTTTAATAGTTAAAAAGTCAGCAAGAATTTGAGTAGGGTGATCTTCAGTAGTCAAGCCATTCCAAACTGGCACTCCTGCATATTTAGCTAATTCTTCTACTACTTCTTGTCCATATCCTCTATATTCTATTCCATCATACATTCTTCCAAGAACTCTTGCTGTATCTGCTACAGATTCCTTTTTACCAATTTGAGTTCCTGTAGGTCCAAGATAAGTTACATGTGCTCCTTGGTCTAGTGCACCTACTTCAAAAGCACATCTTGTTCTTGTAGAACTTTTTTCAAATATTAGCGCAATGTTTTTGCCTTTTAATGTTTGCTGTTCTGTACCTGCATACTTAGCTCTTTTTAAATCCCTAGCTAAATCTAAAAAATAGTTTATTTCCTTTGGAGTAAAGTCCATCAAAGTTAAAAAGTTTCTGTTTCTTAAGTTAAACATAATAAATTCCTCCTAATATTTTGTTATTTTTTGTTTTTATAAGTTATCTCTGTTTAGAGGCATACTCATACATCTTGGACCGCCTCTTCCTCTCGAAAGTTCAGCACTTGGCATTGTTAACACTGTTATACCACGTTTTGATAAAATTTCATTTGTAACATAATTTCTTTCATAAGTTATAACCTTGCCTGGTGCAATAGCGAGAGTATTTGATCCATCATTCCATTGTTCTCTTGCTGCTATAATAGAGTCACCGCCACCGCATCTTATTAATTCAACTGAAGGCACCTTTAATGCAGATTTTAATATATTTTCCAATACATCTTTCGATTGTTTAATGTGCAATTCTCCATTAACACCTTTTGTAATTTCAAAAACATTAAGGGGTCCTTCTATAGCTGGATGTATTGTAAATTTATCATAGTCAACCATAGTAAATACAGTATCAAGATGCATAAATGCTCTACAAGCTGGAATCTCCAATACTAATACTTTATCGAAAGAAGCATGTTTCGCAAACAAATTCTTTGCTACCACTTCTATAGCCTCAGGTGAAGTTCTTTGACTACATCCTACTGCAAGAGTTGTGGCAGATAATACAAGCTCGTCCCCACCTTCAATATTATTAGGAAGGTTTCTATCGTACCAAAGTGGTACTTCATATTGTTTAAAAGATTTATGATATTCATGAATAAATTTAAGGAACAATGTCTCGCGCCTTCTAGCTTCAGTTTGCATAGTATTTATTGTAATACCATTTCCAATTGAAGCGCCTGGATCTCTTGTAAAGTAAAGATTAGGCATAGGGTCTAAGTAGAAAGGATATTGATTTGATATTAATCCTCTTAGCGAATGCATTCCCTTAACATCTATCTCATTTTTTCTAACTCCAGCCATAAGTATATCAATCATTTCACTTGTAGGCTTTGATATTAAATATGTATAAAGGGATTCATATATCTCTTTATTACTAATATGGCTTTCTTGTAAAAACTGTTGTATAAATATTTTTTTTACTTTATCATCATTTAAGGCCTCAGTAGCAAGTTCTTCTAAATAAAGAACCTCCACATCATTTTCTTTTAATATTTTTGCAAATATATCATGCTCTTTTCTTGCTACTTCTAAATAAGGAATATCATCAAAAAGTAATCTTTCAAGAAGCTCTGGCACTAAATTTTCTATTTCTCTCCCAGGCCTATGTAGCATTACTTTATTAAGTTTTCCTATTTCAGAAGTTACATTTATAAATGACTTCATTTAATTTGCCTCCCTGTTGTTTCTTGTCTATGTCATCATTATGGAGTATACGATTTCATAAGGAAAACTGAATATTTTACTATAATTAGATATATATCATGCCTATTATCATTTATATTAATTTAACACCGCATTCCTTATGCTAAGCTTTATTTTGCGCAATAATGCTATGTATGTTTACATTTGACAATTAGAAATGTTGAATTGTTTGCATATATATTCACAATCTTTTAATTTACTGTGTATAATGAAAAAAACAAGGTATAAATATTCAATAAACTTTTTTTTGAATGTTTATACCTGTAAATGTATATTATTATCTATCAAAAATCGACATAGCTTGCATGTTTGTGATTTTATTGCCCATCGTTGTACATATTAACTCATTTTTATCCATTATATTGCATTAAAATCATTGATGATATCTTATTGTTAACAAATCGTTCATAGTTTTGCCACTTAAAAAGTCTCTATGAGAGCTACTCATAAAATAAACTTTAAATGAAATACAAACTAACTGAATATTTACCTTGAACAAAGAAGTATTTTTGTTGTAGTATGTGACCCCCACTTATAGAAGTGGGAGACTTCTTTCTGAAATGTCATTAAAAAGAGGCTGTCTCAATTTTCATTTGAGACAGCCTCTTTTTATGATTAGGATATGCAATTTCGCATTCACTGTGGGCATTAACAAGTAACTTTGATAGTTCCTGTATTTACAAACAAATGCCTGTTATGCTTTTGGAGGTGTTCCTTCAGCGTTTGATACAACTACATCGATTTGTACTAAAGCATCTTTAAGTAAAGCTGATACTCCAACTGTTCTTCGTGCAGGAACACCGCCTGGGAAGAATGTTGTGTAAACTTCGTCTACAGCATCAATATCTGCGATATTTTTAAGGAAGATATTTACTTTAACCACATCCTCCATAACGTGATCCACACTTTCTACAATTGCCTTGATATTTTTTAAGCACTGCTTCGCCTGCTCTTTTACACCACCAGCTACCATTTCACCAGTTTTTGGGTCTAAAGGTAATTGAGCTGAAATATGATTGTAATGAGAAAAAGCTACAGTTTGTGTATATAGAGAACTTTTTGGTGCATTTTCCGTATTGTTTGCTTCTATGATGAGTCCATGCCTGTCTTCAACAAGTTGTGGGGGCGTACCATCTCCGTGTGACACCACTGCTTCAATTTGTATCAAAGCATCCATAAGCAGCGCTGAAGCTGCAACCGTTGTCAGTGCAGGGACATAGGCTACGGCCCTTGCGATAGCGGAGTCTGGGAAAAACGTTGTATAAACTTCGTTTACGGCTTCAATATCCGAAAGGTTTTTAAGGAATATATTAATTTTAACAATATCGTCAAAAGGAACGTCGATACTTTCTAAAATTGCCTTGATATTCTTTAAGCACTGCTTCGCCTGCTCTTTTACACCACCAGCTACCACTCTACCAGATTTTGGATCGATTGGTAATTGAGCTGAAAGATTATTGTAATGAGAAAAAGCTACAGCTTGCGTAGATAGAGGGCTTGTTGGCGCATTTGCCGTGTTATTTGTAAGCTTTATGAGGTCGCCTGCTTGTGGTGCGTTTGGAATTGTACCTTCACCGTTTGAAAGAAGTGCTTCAATTTGCACCAAAGCATCCATAGGCAAAGCTGCAACTGCGACTATAGTCCGCGTAGGAATATAGCTTAGGAAGAATGTTTTATAAACTTCGTCTACAGCGTCAATATCTTTAATATTCTTAACGAATACAGTGATTCTAACAACATCGCTCATAACATGGTCGATGCTGTCTACAATTGCCTTGATATTTTCAAAGCACTGCTTCGCCTGTTCTTTTACACCACCAGCTACCAATTCACCAGATTTTGGATCGATAGGTAATTGAGCTGAAAGATTATTGTAATGAGAGTAAGCTACAGTTTGTGAATATGGACCGATACCTTTTGGAGCATTTTCCGTATTTCTTGCTAATACTGCGTTATAGTCGCTCATAATAGTATTCCCCTTTTGTAATATTTATTGATAGAATCATTAAAATTCATCTAAGTAAATCATAAACCTTGGACTAGCTCTAATGTCAATAGGTATTATTATTATTTTAAAAATAAAGAGAAATCACGAGGAAAACTTAAAGATACATTAAGAAATTTGATTTTGATAAATGATATATACTCAAAGTCTTATAAAAAAAGAATTGAAAAACTACAATGAATTTTATGCTAAACATACAGATTTTTTTTAATGACTGCGACAATAAAATTAAAACTCTATAAAATAGAGCATAAACCTTAGAGCTGGTCTAATGTCAATATGTTACATTCATATTTTTTAATAGCTTTAATGTTACTTAGTGGTTTATAATAATAGTGATAAATAGTTTAATATTTATCGAATGGAAGTGACATAATTGTGAAGGATACTTTTTTAATTGGAGAATTAGCCAAGCTTTTTAATATAAGCACAGATACCTTAAGGCATTATGACAAAATCGATCTTTTAAAACCTAATTGTGATGTTGAAAATAAATACAGATTCTATAGTGTTCGGAATTTTTTCAAACTAAGCAGAATCCTATTTTTTAAAAATCTTGATATTTCATTAAAGGATATTAAAAAATATATGAATAATAAAAATACAAATAATTTAATGACCTTACTAAAAAATAAGGAAGAGGAAATTGATGTAAAAATAAATAAGTTAGTCAATTTAAAAAACAAAATAAATACAAAACTTGAGCTACTTGGAAATATAAAACATGAGCTGAATACTGTAAAGATAAAGCGCTTGCCTCAAAGAATTGGAGTTGTTTTAGACATTAAAGATAGTAAAAACGAGTGCGAACTTAAAGAATGCGTTAAAAAAAACGAAAAATATTTAAAGCTCAGTTCCTGGCTTATTGAAGGTCAAATATACACTTCTCTTTCAAGAGAAAACATGACAAGTGGAAATTTTAATAAATTTAAATATTTCATCGAAATCTTGTCAACTGAAAATATAATAGAGTTGGATTTGATAACGATTCCAGAAAATGAGTTTGCTTATGTTGTTTTTTTAGGACCCTATAAAGATATCGAAAATCACTATACTGTTCTTATTGAATGGATTGAAGAAAATGGATACGAAATATTGGGAGACTCTATCGAAAAAAATATAGTAGATTATGACTTTTCAGATTCTGAAAATGAATATATATCTGAAATACAAATACCTATTAGAAAACTGTTATAACTAGAAGTTACATTCTTGCTAATAACATAGGATTTAAATCCTCATAGTCTCGCTAATAAATTCAGGGGTGGACAACAACTCTTATTCTAGAGTATGTTAACCAGCCCTTATAATTTATATCTTTTAGCAAGTAAAAAAATGTTCTCCGCTATGCTTCGCCCATTTATTTACAAATACCCCCGAGGCCAATGTCATCAAACTAAAAATACACAAAATGAAAAATAAATATTTCTTGAAAAGAACAAAATCTCCCTACGGTCGAGTATTAAAGTGATGCTCAGTGGATAATATGCATGTAACCATTATATTTATGTGCTTTATGTTCATGTTCGCATCTACTACAAACTATTAATTCAGGCACCAATCCTTGCTCCAAATTCTAATAATATTCCAACCTCTACTGATAGCAACATTTAATCTATTTTCTCCGCCATCTTGAGATAAGGAACCAAAGCTAGCCGCTACTCTATCACTCTCTCCATAATACATCTTACCAAAGTAGTACTAACTAAATTGGTTACCTTATATGAAGCGATAATTCTTTTATCTAATGATACTTCAGATGACTATATGGGTAAATTTATTAAAAAGAGAGATTTAATATTTTTAAATACATCGAAAGAAATAATTTAAAATAAAACTACTCATTACATTTTCAAACCCCATTATTACAATCTCCTAAACTAAGAAAAATAACTTCCGATATAAGAACTGTGTGAAAAACATAATTCTTATTTTTTTTATTATACATTGTTCTATGAATTGTTGTATTTACTCGAAGGGAGGAAGTATATGATATAATTATTGCCGAGGTGATTTTATGCTAAAAATAGCAGTTTGTGATGATGAAGTTTATCAAAGAATCCCACTTATACATATGATAAAAGAAGCGTTGCAACTTAAAAACATACAATATCTGTTATATCAATATGAAAGTGGCGAAGAATTGCTACAGTCAAAATTCGAAATAGATTTGTACTTTTTAGATATACGAATGAACCAACTCAATGGAATAGAAACAGCAAAGAAAATTAGGGAAACAAATGAAAAAGCAATTATTATATTTATAACCGCACTTAAAAAATATGTATTTGAAGCTTTTGATGTGAGAGCTTTTCATTATATCTTAAAACCTGTAGTAGAAGAAAAGTTAAGAGAAGTTCTTTACTCTACTTTAGCACATTTTGATGATACAGATAAATTTATTCTTGCAAAAACCATTAGCCAGTCCACCAAGATTCTTATTAAGGACATACTATATATAGAATCACAGCTTAGAAAAATAAAGATTCACACAACTTATGACGTCACTGAATATTATTATAAACTATCTGATATTGAAGAGGAATTGAAGGACTCCAATTTTTTCAGATGCCATAAAAGCTATATTGTAAATTTAAAGTATGTAAGAAACTATGACTCTGTCTTTATAACCTTAAAAACTGGTGAAAAGATATATGTTTCCAAATATAAATTTCCTGATTTTTCAAAGGCCTTTATGTATTATTTAAAAAGTGAGGGACTATAATATGGGGAATTCAGAAATTATTGATAGAATTGGGTTTTTATTTACCACCCTTGCCATTCCTTTTCATTATATAATCCAGTACTATTTCTTAAAGAGATTCCTAGGCTTTAAGAATAAAACCTGGATATTTATTTTTTTCGTAGTTCTTCTTACTATTTTAAATCTTTTAACTTTTAACATACATTCTCCCTTAAAAATTATAGTAAATGATTTGCTTTGGTTTACAATTTTATACTACTTATGTTATGGTAACTTTTTTCTAAAACTCTATGCATCCATTGTACCAGATGCAATTTCATTACTTATTTATATCACTTTTTTAAGTTTTGATTTCCATATTGTAGCCTATATAGGCACATTAAATACGGCTTCTGCACGCGCTATTCTCATTCTTTGCCTAATAAACTTTGCCCGAGAACTTATAGATTTAGCTCTATTTTACCTGTTTTTGAAAAACATATGCAAACTTTTAAATTTGAAAGAAAGGAATGTAAACACCTATCAAAGCTTATATTTACTTATCCCCTGCTTGGCAACCTATAGCTTGATATTGATTTTCTATTTTGTTCAAGCCATTCATGTTGACAATAAAGAGTATTATCTACTTTCCATTTTTCCTGAGATTTATTCTGCTGTACCTATTGTAAGTATTTCTTTATTAGTTTCCATCCTTGTTGCTGCATATACCTTTAATAAAATGCTTCAAGGTGAAGAAACTCAGCAAAAAAACTTACTAATGGAACAACAATTTAAACTCCAAATTGATCACAGTAAAAATCTTGAAGGTCTTTATAGTGGTATCCATAGCATCATGCATGATATGCACAACCATCTTCTTTGCTTGAAAACTTTAGCTAAAATGGAGAACACAGTAGAGATAAATAAATATCTGGATGCACTTGGACAAACTATAGACAAACTGGATTGTAAAATTAAAACAGGCAACGCTGTTTCTGATGCAATTATAAACGAAAAATATAATATTGCCAAAGTTGAAGGTATCGATTTTGTCTCTGACTTCATCATCCCTAAAGAACTTCTGCTAGATCCCGTAGATTTATGTATCATTTTGAGCAACACCTTAGATAATGCGATTGAAGCTTGTATGAGGATTCAAGATGAATCTATTTGTAGAAAAATTTCTGTTATCTCTTACCTTCGTGATTTATACCTAATCATTGAAGTTTCCAATAGTACCATAGGAAAACTTCAATATAAAGAGAATATAATCGTGACTCAAAAACATGATAAAGCCAATCATGGCATAGGAATTTCCAATATAAAAATGATAGTGAACAAATATAATGGAATCTTGGATATTGTAGAAGAAAAAAATAAATTCATTTTGAATCTTATGCTTAAAGTAAAAGAAGATCAGTGATATCTTATGCACTGACTACAAAAGGAGATGTATTAAATGAAAATCCATTCAAATGCTTGTAACTCACCGTTAAAACAATGCCTAGCTAATAGTAGTAAAGATTCTACAAAAGACATTGAAACAGAACAAAAACAACTTGATAAAGAAATCCAAGGTCTTCAGAAAAGAAAATTAGATTTGAGCAAAGAAATTGAAAATATAAAAAATGATTTTGCACCACCCAAGCCTAAGGATGAGTTAATTAGACCTCTAAAAGACCAATGCCAGGCTTTGGATAGTGAGATACAGCAGTTGCAGGCAGAAAAAATGAAAAAGCAAAGTGAAAAAGTGAAGGAATCCTCAAAGAACAGCGACAATAAAAAGTCCAGTTTCACCGCTAAAAATATTGAATGCAAAGATGACCCTTCTTCTAGTGAGGGTAAAATTAAATCTGCTTATGAATTATTGAAAAGTTTTACTACTCAAAATGGGTTTACAAATGAAACAAAAGTAAAAAGCACTTCAGAAAATTCAACTGTTCTACTCCCGGAAGAAACCAATTCTTCTGATGTTTTTAATACTCGTGACTCTCTAAAAGCTATTGCTGAAAAAAAGAGGAAGAAAGATGCTATTTCTACATATAAGATTATGGAAAATGGTGGTCCAGCTAATCCTCGAACAAATTTGCTCATATAGGGATGTAACAAAGATGGGAGACATTATAGATGCCGTATTTATAGATAGGATGGAACTTGGAGGAGATTTCTCAACAATTTACCCTGGGAAAATTTAAATTATACCTATCAATATAGCATAATGTCTTTCAACTGTTGTGGAATATTTTTATAAAATGAATCAAGTATTAAATATGCTTTAGAAAGTAAAAACACTAGTTTTTATAATAAAAAATAAGCTCCTGATGATGTCAAGTCATTAGGAGCTTTGTTATAGTAATAATCTGCTTAATAAAAAAGCAAATCACAATATATCTAAAACCTTATTAACTACCCAATGGCAATATTATTCCAAAGTATAGTTTGTTGCACCTGAAAATGAAGAGACATCTGACAAACTTGACTCGCCTCCTTCTCCTCATCAAACCGTGCTTGCGGTCTTGCCACACACGGCTTTTAGATATTTTTCTTCTGTTATAATGCCCTCATCTAATAATTCTTTATATTTCATAATCTCAGCTGTTACTCTTTGTTGGTTCCACTCTAATTCCAATAACATCACCTCGATAATATTGCACAATATTATTGTTAGCATTTTGAAACATACATTCAGTGTTCTATAAAAAACCTAGCAATTACGCTAGGATAAAACATTACCACTGCTCCGTTTAGTGATAATGGCATTTATTAATATAAATTTTAAAAGGTTCAACTGTTGACACCGTTTACTAAGATATAGTAAAATGAAAACAAACGAAATCAATCGAAACAAAAACAAACATAATCAAACACAAATAAACCTTGGTTAAAAGATGCTTTTGTGTTTCTACAAATTTATGTTTTGTATTCTCACATCGAATAAATAGGTTGCACATTAAGCAACTATAAAATATAAAGAAAGGGATGAAAATATGACTAAAAAAATAAATCTAATTAAAAGACTAATTATATTTTTTGTAGGAATGAGTATTATACAGATTGGAGTAGCTTTGTTTTTAAAAACTAATATTGGTTCCGATCCATTTACTCTATTCACTCAAGGATTATCATTTTTATTAAATAAAACACCAGGAAATGCTAATATGATTATTTTATTTGTATTGTTTTGCATAATACTTGTAGTTGAAAGACATCGTATAAAGATAGGAACAATTATATGCGTTGTTGGAGTAGGACCCATTATTGACCTTGGAGTAAAGGCTGTTTCATTTTTCCCAATTGCATCTTTAAATATTGGTATAAAAATACTTTTAGTTATAATCGGTTGTGCTTTAATTGCAATTGGATTTTCTATACTTAAAGCAAGTGATCTAGGTGTTGCACCAAATGATATTATTCCATTTATTATTAAAGATAAAACTAATTTAGAATATCGTTGGATTCGTATGGCATTAGATATTAGTTTTTTAATAATTGGATTTACCCTTGGCGGAATATTGGGAATAGGTACAATAATATCTGCATTGTTAATAGGTCCATTCATACAATTTTGTCTTCCCTATGGAGAAAAGTTCGTAAATATTATTGTTAAAAATCAAACTGAAGATGAAATTGAAAATGAAGAAAGTGTATCTTTAAGGGCTTAAATTTAAAAGGTAATTTATAATAATTGGATTTAGGAGGCGTATTTTCGAACAAAATGCTATGTATTGGTGAATTGTTAACTTTAGATGAGCTAGATGGCAATAAACTAAAATCTTTTAAGATAATACATTTTGGTTCTGCAACAGCACTAATGAACACTTTCACAAAGACCGTGGCATGTGAACAGAATATCAAACGGCAAAAAAAATAGTGCCCTTTCACAGGCACTATCCTTTCTAAGCTACATCAACTGTACTAGTATCAGTAGTGATTATTTTAGCATCTTTCTTGCCAATTAAGTTACCATTAGCTGCCATTTACAAGTACCTTGCAGTAATGGATTCTTTACAGTTCTTCAAGTCAGCTGGTGTCCCTTCAAAAATAATTTGACCACCACGGCTGCCTCCCTCAACACCCATATCAACGACCCAATCGGCGTTCCGGATGACATCAAGGTTGTGCTCAACAACAATAACCGTGTTACCCTTATCCACTAGGCGGTCAATGATTTTCAAAATACTCGTAATATCAGACATATGGAGACCTGTTGTAGGCTCATCCATTATATAGATATTACCCTTTTTACTCAACTCTCTAGCAAGCTTTAAGCGTTGAGATTCGCCACCTGACAGCGTATCCAATGGCTGACCCAATGTCATATAGTGAAGACCAACATCTGCGATATGCTTCAGCTTATTGATGACTTCTTTTTGCGTAAAGAATTCTACGGCTTCTGCTATTGTCATGTCAAGAACCTCAACTATGGACTTTTTATTACACTTGTAGTCTAAAACCTCTCTCTTAAACCTTTTGCCACCACATTCTTCACAAATAGTTTCCACTGAATTCATAAATGAAAGATCTGTTTCGATAAAACCGCGTCCTTTACATGCCTCACAAGCACCTTCCGAATTATAACTAAACAATCCCGCACTAACTTTGTTTTCATCAGCAAATGATTTACGAATCATATCCATAATTCCTGTGAAAGTGGCTGGATTAGAACGTAGGTTAGAGCTTACTGCTGACTGATCAACAATAATCGCATCTTTATATTCATTCGCAAAGACACCGTTAACCAGTGTTGATTTGCCAGAACCTGCAACACCTGATACAACCGAGAATATCCCCTTAGGTATTCTTAGACTAACGTTTTTCAAATTGTGTAGGTTACTCTTCTTTGTTTCATAAAAATCAGTACTAATTCTTGGCTTACTCTTAATCTGCAAGCTTCTTCCGATGTATTCACCCGTTAATGTATTTGAACTCAAAAGTTCATTGTATGAGCCTTCAAACATAACCCTTCCACCGTTAATACCTGCCTTTGGACCAACATCTACAATATGATCTGCTATCTTTATAACGTCTGGGTCATGCTCAACTACAATAACTGTATTGTCTTTATCCCTTAACTTAACTAATAATTCATTCAACCTATGGACATCTCTAGCGTGTAAGCCTATGCTTGGTTCATCAAATATATACATAACATTGATCAGGCTGCCGGTAAGGTGCTTAACCATTTTAACACGTTGTGACTCACCACCCGATAAAGTGGATGTTTCTCTGTTCAAACTTACATAATCCAGCCCAATCTGAATCAAATCATTCAATCGCTCTGACAAGTTATCAATTATAGGTTTTACTTTTTTGTCCTCAATCTTTTGTACCTGTTCTAAAAGTGAATCTACTTGCATTGCAGTAAAATCTGCGATTGTATAACCCATTATCTTTGATGATAATACCGTTTTATTATATCTTTTTCCACAACAATCATCGCATTGTCCTTCCGTTGTAAAAGGCGCAATTTTCTTTTTGGATGCCTCTGATTTCTCAAATTCAGTTTTAATGTTTGACCTGATAAATCGCTCAACTAGTCCTAAATATGTAGTATTAATGTCCTCCATTAATGGGGATTTTATTTTTTCTTCTTTGCAAAATACGAGCTTGTCGTATTCATCTTTTGTATAATCCTTAATTTTTTTATCACAATCAAAAAAGCCTGTTGCTGCATAGGATTTCCAAATCCAATTTCCTACTTTAAAACCTGGAAGTAAAATTGCACCCTGGTTTAATGATTTTTCTTTATCCAAGGCCTTGTCAAGATCCAATGTAACTATCTTTCCAATGCCTTCGCAGGTCTTACACATTCCATTTGGATCATTAAAAGAAAAATAACTGGAAGGACCTATATGAGGCTGCCCGATGCGTGAAAATAATAATCGTATTATTGGATCAATATCTGTAATTGTACCCAATGTTGAACGGGAATTTCCGCCAATTCTCTTTTGCTGCACAATAATCGCTAATGATAAGTTTTTAATAGCATCAACATCAGGATGTCTATATTTGGGCATAAACACTTGAACGAATTTACTGAAGGTTTCATTTAACTGCCTTCCAGCTTCCTGCGCAATCGTATCAAAAACGATGGATGATTTACCAGAACCTGATACCCCTGTAAAAATTGTTATCTGCCCTTTTGGTACATTTAAATTGATGTTTTTCAGGTTGTTTTCCCTTGCCCCTATAATTTCAATATATTCATATCCCATATTATCCTCCTGTTCAAATACATCCAAACTACTTCATATAAATTTCAACTAATTCATAGCATCTCTTTTTTGTGGTATCCCACGGTTTTTCTGTTAGTACTAATAACTGGATAACTTCGGTGCTTGTCACCATACTTTAACATCTTACATGTTTACGTTTAAATCCTATTTTTCCTTTATCAACTCCATTTTGAATATATTCTATTGCAATATTCGTAAGGCAGAGTTTTTTGCCTATAAAGACATCTACCTTTCCTACCTCACGCGCAATTTTCTTTGCTTCTTCATGAAGCGGCAAATATGAAACGCCAACAGATATAATAAAATTGTTCATAGCAAATTTAGCACGATTTGGCTGGTTGTGTATCGTGTCACGCACCCTATTAAGCATTGCCAAAAGCTTATCCTTGTCGAACTCACTGTCTTTACGAGTGCCTAACAACCACTCGTAGCAACTCCAGCCAGCCGCCACTTCTAATTCTTTTCCGCTATCAATCCAGCGGTCGGCAACGGAAAATGCAATATCTGTTTCGGCAAGGGTTACTGCTACAATGAATTCCGAAATCATATAAAAATAAGCGCCATCTATCCATCTGTTAAAATCTTCTTCCACCATTTTCTTTGGCTCAGCTATCATGCCGGCTAAATACATGGCATCGTAATTTCCTGTTGCATATAGCTTCTCTGCCAAAGACTGATTGTATTTTATTTTCTTGAAAATCGGCTTCATATCGTTTATGGTTACGCCAAAAACAGGTTCTCTCGCTCCATTGCTCATGTAAATTTTTTTCATACGTTCTTTACCAAGGGACTTCAGTTCATCCATGATTTCGTTTAGTTCCATTTGTAACATCTCCTTGAAATTTATAGTAAAATTCATAAATTAATAATGTCAACGGCATCGCTTATTAATGACTATTATAATACTATTGCTAATTATGAACTTTATCTGTCTTTAACCCCGTGTTTTTCATTAATTTCAAATATATTAATAGCGTAAATCATGGCTTTATTCTTAATATGAGTGAACCACACCTCACCATCACCAACCATAACTCCTTGATAATTTACAAAAGTTTTTGTAACATCTTGATTTAATAATGCTTTTTTTACATCTTCAGTAATAATTGTATTGTAGCTTTTTATAAAATTTTCTTTGGATTTTATTTTTATTTTTTTATCTTTTTTGTTAACATTTAAAGGATAGCTAACATAATTAGCAACTTTTGATATTTCGTTATTCTGAACTAAAGATTTTATAATATTAAAAGACTTTTCGAATTCTTTCACATTAGTAATTCCTATAACTTCATATCTGTTTTTAACTTTTACATTTTGTTCAATGTTTTTACTATTTTCAGGTTGTATGCTCTTAGTTGCATATGCACTGGTAGTTGATCCTATAGCATATAAAGCCGTTAATGTTAAAACTATTATTTTTTTATTCATTTTAATCCCTCCTGAGTTTAGGTGATTTATTTTATTAGTTTCCCTCAACTAATAAGTTAATTATGCAACAATAGATAAAGATTTAAAATGCACTACATTTGATATAACTCCATTTAAGAACTCATTTTTCTAATTGTCTTATCTTCAATCATTAATGACATTGCCCCAGGGGGCATGAACAATTTGTAAACACAATTTGATTTGCTAATGGTTAGATGCAAAAATGGTATAGAACTTTTTCTTTATAAGAAAGTTCTATACCATTTTTATTCTTTTTTTTGCTTTTACATTTCTTTACTGTCGTAGCTAAATTGCCATCCAATATCAAACTTATCCGTTAGGCTACCGTAACACTTGCTCCAGAATGTTTCTTGAAGTTCCATGTCTACAGTGCCTCCCTCTTTTAGGTTATTAAATAAAGATTTAATTTCATCTATATTCTTACTACCTACTACAAGAGTTATGTTATTTCCGCTAGTAAAAGGAGTACCCGGAAAAACATCTGAAAACATAATATTGCTTCCAGTAATATTAAGCAGTGCATGCAACACAAGATTCTTTGCTTCTTCTGGGATAACAAATTTTGGGTCAGGTGGAGTCTGACCGTAAGTCATAATTTGTGGTTTTTCCGTTCCAAAAGCCTGTGCATAAAACTCTACCGCTTGGCGGCAGTTTCCATTAAAATTAATATAAACACCAATTGCCATTCGCTTCACTCCTAATTTAAAATTATCAATTATGATTTATTTTAATATTATATCACTAAAAATCCTGTTAATTCATAACAATTTTTAACTACAGCTACTACAACAATACTTATATACGGAAGCGACATGACTAAAGAATTGAAAACTTTTGAATCGCGAGCCAAAAAGCTACCGGCTGATTTACATAAGACTGCCTCCATTTGAACTTGCATTAGTTTCCAACTTATTTTGTATATTATACCATTTATTTAAATAAATACTATTCCATTCTCTCAATCAATTAGAGAAAGCCTACCCCATAGATTTCTCTATGAAATAAGCTACTGTTTTAAAATTAAGTGAATTTATCTGCTACTAATAACAAACAACTGGAGTACCTGTCTCTATATTATCAAATACTGTTTTTGCTACATCGTATGGTGAATTTATACAACCATGGGATCCGCCTGTCTTATACAGCACTCCCCCAAACTTATCTCGCCAGCCTGCATCATGAATTCCTATTCCTCCATTAAAAGGTAGCCAATAATTCACAGGCGAAGCGTAGCCTTCACCTTTAAGCGTTGCATTTCTTTCTTTATAATTGATCATATAAATGCCGCTGGGTGTTCTAGTCTTATCAGATCCATCATTACCTGTAACAACATCCCCTTGTGTTATCAGCACTCCGTTTTTATAAAACCATAAGTGTTGCCCTGAAAGATCTATTTCTACATATGTTTTTCCAATATCATCCTTGCCATGATACAATGCGGTTTGATAATATGCAGGTTCTTTTTCTATAGATTTCCCTTCCTTTATGATTGAAATTAAATCTTGGATTTCTTTAACCTTATTAATGGCCCATCCATAACTACCGCCACCAATATTAATTACCTTTCCTGATGATGAAACAAAATTTCTCGTCTTTGCAACTGTGTTATATTCACTAGCAAGTACGTCCATATAGATTTCAACTTGTTCTTCATTAAATGTTACTTCACTATTTTCATCAACTGTAACCCACTTATTTATTTTAGAACCATCTAAAATTTCTTTATCTTTCCCAAAAGTATAGGTAATCTTTGAAGATACATATTTGTTAAGCATGTCCCTTGTAGCAACGACCTTTGGGGATTTTGAAGTATATTGCGGCTTAACGTAGTAATTACTTGACTCCAAATCTATTGTTGTTTCACCTGTGCTAACTGCATCTATCACATACTTATATAAAATGTCTTTATTGCCCTTGTTTCCAATGACTTCATCCACAATCACATAACTATTATTTATATACTTATATCCTGCATTTTTAGGTTCAATTACCTTACTACTATCAAAACAAGAAAGCTTATCGAATTGTTCTTTTAATAAATCTTTATCATATTTAACTCCTACTATCATTTTAGAATCTTTTGTATTAAAAACTCCTGAAACCCATTTATAAGGGTTCTGTTTGTCTTTAAACTCCTTAAACTCCACATTCATATCATACTTTAAGCCAATTTCTTTCCCGCTAATTTGTTCATTTGTACCGCCTCGTTCTTTTATGTTTAACTTATATTTTTGAATCTCAGATGCCATTTGTTCATTTACAGCCTCTACACTTTTACCTGAAACACTAATTTTATTTATTGTAGAACCAAAATAAAAATGATTCATAAAATATATTGCCATCCCAAAGTATATTATAAATAAAGTACAAATAGAAATTATAATACCTAAAACAATTTTCTTACGCTTTTTTATTGACCTTATTGTTGACTTTTCTACCTCAGTTTCCATAATTTCACCCCCTCTTTTATTAATCAATTATACCTCAAAACAATCATTTAAGTAACATCTATTAACTAAATATATAGTAATTAAAGCGTAAGTCGTTGGTGTACCTTTAACATTTTTATTAACACTACTACAATAGTGTATCAGTCTATATATGCCTATTTACTGGTGAATACTTGTGCAAATCAAGCTTATTACAACTAAGCACTAGGATAGGAGTAATGGAAGATATAACTTTATCGCCACAAGCTTTAGACCAACGCCTTAGTAAATAATAATTTATCCTTATTTATAGTTATTTTTCGGTCCTTTATCCATAACTATCTCTATGTTACCGTCAGCACCCTCCTCTAACTTTGGTCTATTCTCCGAACCTTGAGTACTGTACATTTCAATAGGTTTTATTATTACCCCATCTGGTGTGTTTAATAACATGCCTGGTACACAGGTGTATATTCCATTATTATTATTTGCATTTTCTGCGGAAATCGTAACTTCTGTACCTGCGTTATTATCTATGCACATCGATACCTTATACTTATGGAAAGAACCAGAGCCATTTGACTGTGCAGAGTAAGCTACAGGAACTACTGCAATAATATCGTCATTAAAACGCATTTTAATTGTCTCTGTTTTGCTGACTTCTTTTTTTGACTTACCCCAACCTAGTTTTTTACCTCTTCCTACATCTCCCATATGCTCTACAGTACCGTTATCAAAATTTTGCAATACTGGTACACCTTTAGCACCGAACATAGCTACATCAATTTGTTTACCAGATTTAGTGTATACTAGTGCATAAATATCATAGTCTGTACCAGAATCCCAAGAAACTGATGCTGTTATTTGGGTAGTTTTTTCAATTAAAATAGGCTTCTCGCCTTTAGATAAATTTACTTTACCACTGGTCTTCTTAAGGTTAACAACTGACTTCACAGGTTGTACAGGTTGTTTTTCTTCTGCTTCCACTTCTACTCCATAATTTAAACATAATCCATCTAGACCTGCTGCAAAGCCCTTCCATACTGCCTTAGCTTTTGCACTTCCGCTTCTTAGATACAACTCCGTGACAACTATACCATTTTCAGTTGTGAAACTTGAGGGTATTAGCTGAATAACGTCACTGCCTACCTGTATTTCAGCTTTTAAGTTTTTCACACTTGCAAATCCAGTGTTGTTTCCCTCTGTCAAAGTTACAGCTATTTTAGTTATACCTCCTGATGACTTGCTTAAATCAAAATCAATTTTATGTGTTTTTGTACTTCCGCTGTCAACAGAAGGAATAAATGTAGCTATGCCATTTGGTCCTTCCATCTGGTTGTAGAATACTATTCCACTATCGCCTAAAACTTTTCCTGCATCTGTCACAAGAAAAGCTGTTAAAGATACATCTATATTTTTGTCTATATCATGTGTTACAATAACAGAGCCTTTTGAAGAACTAAGAGATGTGTTACCCCCTGTTTTTAACTCTTGATTCATATATATCCACCTTTCTTTTGATAAGTCTTGATAATTGAAACTTATAATAATGCCTTATATTACATTCTACTATGAACTGTTGCTCCCAAACAAGTAGTAAAGCCTTGTAAACAGATATTTAAATACACTGTGTTAAAATCATACATAGACAAGGATAAGAAAGTTAGAATAATAAATTTAAGCAAGGGGATTAATAAACTGGATCTTATAACTGTTTATTAGATATTTTTCATGCTTTTTTTAACTAGAAAGTATAAACTCCCGGTTTTTACTATGACCTCAGAGATCATAACAGAAACTGGGAGTTTATGTTCAACTTTTATATTTAAATTTTGCACCCTACCTGTTTTTAGGCTACTGTTCAGACATCATAGGAGGCAACTTAAATTGATTTGTCGCAAATAGAAAATTCATTAAAGGTTTTCTTTTAATAACCATGTGTATATGAATTACTAACTTTCCAATTGTCTTTAATCTTAGATACAGTCATTTGCTTTCTATCTTTGATATTTTTTACTTTATTTCCTGATATAGACCTTTGTGTTAATTCTATATCATAATAATATACTTTGGTCTGCGTCTCCTCTGAATATTTTTCAAGTTTTATGCTTTTTACAGCTACATAATAGTTGTTTTCATTAGCTTCTTTACATCTTAAATAAGACATTCTACCAGCTACAATGGCTGCATATGCAGTATCCGTCATTAAATTCTTAAACTTTTCATTAGCCTTATTACTGTCACTTACAAGGACATTTATATCTTTATTACCACCTACTATTTTTTTGTACAATTCTATGTCTTCTTTTGTTATTGTGTAATACGTGTTAATATACTTAGTTATAATACGCTCAGCACTATCACTGTCAGTATCTTTAGCCTCTTTAGCATCATTATTTGAAGAAGACGTATTCCCATCTGCATCTGACTGAACATTAGATACAGTTGTAACTTCTTCCTTACCTTTATTATCATTTGATGGTTTAGTTATACTTGAACACCCTACCATTAGGACCAAAGACAAAGCTACAATAGTCCATGTTATAGATTTTTTACTAAATAATGTTATCATAGTTATTCTCCTTTTACTATATTTATTAGAAAAACCAAGAGTACCCATAGCCAAATCGGATTTCGAAAGTATTTTAAGCATATTTATAATAGTCTGCCCATATTCTATAATCTCCTTAGAACTTAGAACAGTAAGTGCTGTTGCGTCGCAGGCTACTTCACAATCCTGCTTAAATTGATAAAGTGAATACCAAATTAGTGGATTAAACCAATAAATAACTTGAAGAAGCATTACCATTACATTTATTACCAAGTCTTTCCTTTTTATATGAGTTACCTCGTGTAAAAACACAAATTTAAGTTCTTCTGGGGTTAATCTATTAATGATATTTTCTGAAATTAATATTTTAGGCCTTATAATTCCATAAACCGCAGGTGATTTTAGATGCTTTTCATAAATAACAGATATTTTAGAATGTACTTTTAGTCTTAATTTAGCTACTTGTAATATTTTATCTATATCCGGTCTTTCACAATGAGGACTTTTCTTTATACTAATCCATAACATTATATTTACAATGATTATATATAATAGAATTGATAAAGCTCCAATCAACCAAATTAAAGCTCCAGTTTTATAGTTAAATCCCAGTCTATTATTATCTACCACCCTAGTATTTTCATATTTTTCCTTAACTACACTGCTTTCTTGCATTTTATTAATGTTAGTACTATTATTTATATTTAAAGTTGTACTGCTTGCAAGATTTTGCTTTACCATTGAATATACATCGTATCTTTGTGATTCACCATTAATAAAATTAAATGGATTTAAGTGACTTTGAATGTTCAGTGGTATTATAATTTTGAGTACAAGCAAAAACCAAATATAGTAATGAACCTTTGCACTGAGCTTTTGTCTAAAAACAGCTTTTATAACCAGTATAGCCATTGATACTATACTGCCCATTATAGATAGTAATAGAATTTGTTCAAACAAGTTGGCCCAATTCATTAGCTTTTACCTACCTTTCATTTCTTCTTCATCTTTTCATTAAGTAACCTTTGTAAGTCCTCAATTTCATCCTTTGATAGTTTTTCATCCTTAATAAAATTAGTTACCATAAGCTTAAGTGAGCCGTCATAAACCTTTTTTATAAATGATCTAGTCTCTTTCATTACACAATCTTTTTTTTCTACGAGAGGATAAAATTGAAACTGAGAACAGTCCTTATTAACACCTACAGCTCCTTTCTTAACTAATCTACTAATTAATGAATGAATAGTTTTAGGACTCCAATTGGTTCCAGGACTTAAAGCCTCAATTATATTGGTAGATGTCAGTGGAGACTTTTCCCACAATATTTTTATAACAATCCACTCCGCATCTGATATATTTAAATTTATTTCATTCATATAACAACCTCCTTCCTACAAGTGTAGTCTTTAAATACAGATTACGCTTGTAGGAATATATTGTCAAGTATTTTATTTGTTTACATAAATAAAATCTCCTTACAGTCGAGTACAAATATTATCCACAATCATTTGCGTAAGTCGTTTCCTATATAATGAAAAAAAGGCTAAGAGATTTCTCCCTTAACCTTTTGAAACTTCTAGTTCAAATGTGGATTATATTTAAAAACTAATTATCGCACAACCTACCGGGGTAACGTGAACAAATTGTAAGCACAATTTTGTTTTGCTAACAGTTATAACTTATAATGCTCCTGAGCCTCGGGTTGAAAAAGGACTTTCTTTACCTCAATCTGCACTGTTCCGTCTGGCACTTTCCATTCTATAATACTACCTTCACAATAACCGAGAATAGCTGTCCCAATAGGGGATAATACAGAAATCTTATTTTTTGAAATATCAGCTTCACTTGGGTATACGAGATTAATTTCTTCTTCAGTATCTCCAACTAATAAGATAACCTTTGTATTCATAGTGATAACATCGCTGGGCATTTGTTCATGGCTAGTGACGTCTGCTCTATTTATTTCTGCTTCAAGGTCTTTTAGATTTTGTTTGTTTTTTGAATCTTCATATTTATTAATTATTTCCAATAATTTATGCTTGTCTGATTCAGTTATAAATATTTTTCGAGACATTTGTAAGTGCTCCTCTCACGTAGAATTATTTAATTATACCGTATTGATTTAATTTTATAGAGACATTCATCTTCATCTTCGTTAAGTTTAGTTTTGATAATATCTCCAGGTTTGTTAAGCATTAAGGATTTACCTAACGCTGATAAACAAGATAAGTTGTCTTTTGAATTGGAAGTATGGTAAGGGTTAACAATCTTAAAAAAATGGTTATTAAGGTTGTTTATATTCTCCAGGTCAACTGTACTTCCAATAATCACATAGGGTAAATAGTTTAGGGACTTTAATTTTTCACGACTTGGTTTATCAACAATTTTCACCGTTTTTATCAGTTCCTCAAGCTTTTTTAAATAGTTATCTATGAAGCAGTCAAAATCGTCATGCAAACTTGAAAAGTCACTAAAAATTTCATTTGCTATTTCATTTTTTCTTTCCTCCATATCAACCAAATGACTTAAAATAGCTCTAAAAGCATATGATGTCAGCTCATTACTTGAATGCATAATAATTATATCTCCTTTATAATACATTAAATGAAATTCTATTAAACAACATAAAAGACACTTCCCACAAATGCATAAGGGAGATGCCTAGAATATATAATAACATCATAGCTCACTTTACAATCGTTGTCAATAATGGTAGCATATCTCTAGAACTAAAGCATGTTTTTTCAACCGATAATTTGGCTTAAAATTATGAATCACTATTAGCGAACATATAATTAAAACTCCTAGTTTTTACTATGACCTCAGAGATCATAGTAAAAACTAGGAGTTTATGCTCAACTTTTATAATTAAATTTTTGTACTTATTACTATTACTTTTATTTATTATCTCTCTCAAATATAACTTTTCCTGCACAAACCTTAGCCTGACCAAACCACATACATTTTGCACAATTCAAGCATTTTCCAGTATCTTTACCTTCTCTGGCATCATTTGCCCAATTAGGATTTATAAGAAATCCTTTAGCAATATCTACAATGTCTACATTTATTTCATTTAATATTTCTTCTGCAATCTCCGCGGAATTAATTCCGTTAACTGCAAATACTGGAATTGAAACTTGTTCTTTAATTATTTGCGCTGCATAAACAGCATTAGAGTATTTATACTCTTCATTTACATGCATTTCCTGTTCACTCATAAATCCATAAGAAATATCAAGGAAATCTATTCCATTTTTTTCCAATACTCTAGCATAATGTATTCCATCTTCTATTGTTGGTTCAAATCCTCCCAAACGGATTCCAACAATGAATTCTTTTGGTGTTACTTTTCTAATCCCATCTATTATTTCTACAACAAATTTTTCAGGATTTTTGCCATATTCATCAGTTCTCTTATTTACTTTTTTATTTAAAAACTGGCTTATTAAATATGCATGGCATCCATGAAGTTCAACCCCATCATAGCCTGCTTTATAAGCTCTTCTTGTAGCTTCAATATAATCATTTTGTATAGATTTTATATCTTCCCTAGTGATTTCATGTCCAACAACACTTCCAGCATAATTTTTATATTCATAGGGACTTGGACATATTGGATCTTCTGATATTCCAACAACTCCTGCATGATGAATTTGAATAAATATTGGACAACCTTCTTCATGAACTGCATCAACTATACTTTTTAATCCTTCAATTTGATCATCTTTCCATATTCCAAGCTGCTTTTCCATTAGTTTACCATCACCATTAACACAGGTAGCTTCTTGAATTATGAGTCCTGCTCCACCTTTAGCTAATTCTTTATAACGTTCTACATTTTCAAATGCTACATATCCATCATCTCTAAATCCAATAACCATCGGAGGAACACAAATACGATTCTTCATTTTTACATTTTTAATACTAAACTCTGTAAATAATTTTTTCAAAATTCCACACTCCTATTTCACTATTTAATTTGTTATTGGCCAATAGTATTATTCTAAGTTTAATATAAACTTAATGCAAGTACGCACTTTTTTTATTCATAGTTTCTAAAATGATACTAATAGAATAGGGAGTTCCTAACAGATTATAGGCTATTGAAAAAGATTTTTTTTCCTGTAATAATAATGATAAGTGATATTATAATAAGAGATTAGGTCAGAAATTCAACCTAATATAGAGGAGAATGAATATATATGGAATTAGTTAATATTTTAGGTACTGGAAATGCTATGGTTACAAAATGTTATAACACATGTTTTACGATTTCAAAGGGTAAAGAACATTTATTGGTGGACACTGGTGGTGGAAATACTATACTTTCAAACCTAGAAAAATTAGATATAGGTATCAATGAAATCCATCATGTTTTTATATCCCATAGACATAACGATCATATTTCTGGTATTGTTTGGATTATTAGGGCTGTGGCTCAGCAAATTATTAATGGAAAGTATGAAGGTAATCTAATTATTTATTGTCATAAAGATAATATTGACGCAATAAATACATTAACCAGCATACTTTTAGATGAAAAACTTACAAGACACATTGGAAATAGAATACTATTTAATGAAATTCATAATAACTGTACGTGTACTATATTAGATTGGAATGTAGAGTTTTTTGATATTAAAAGCACTAAACAACTTCAGTTTGGCTTTACCACAATCCTTAAAAACGGAAAAAAATTAGCATTTTTAGGAGACGAGCCTTATAAGGAAGCTTTACTTGAATATGCAAATAATGTAGATTACCTCTTTCATGAAGCTTTTTGTTTGTATTCAGAAAAGGATATCTTTAAACCTTATGAAAAACATCATGCTACAGTAAGGGACGCATGTGAAACCGCATCTAAATTAAATGTAAAAACCTTAGTTATGTTTCATACTGAAGATAAAAATATATTAAGCAGAAAAAAACTATATATTGATGAAGGTAAGGAATTTTTTTCAGGGAATATTATTGTTCCTGATGATTTAGATATTATTCAACTGTAGATATTATGAACTTAGCAAACAATAACTATATGTTATGCAATAGTTAAAATGCCATATGATGAATTAGAAGATATAGAAATGGTTGCTAAGGAAAAGGGATTAAGTATTGAAGAAGTTAAAAAGACAAACAGCCTGCTGATTATGTAAGCAGGCTGTTTTGTTCTATATTTTTATATTTATTTAAAAATCCATAAACAACAAAAATTAAATTTTTCATTATTTAAAGTCCCCTGTTATTTTTACCAACTAAACCTCCACCATTACCTGATGATGCGCTTTGTGCTCCATTGACTGCTCCTCTCTTATTATTTTTTTGCGTGGAAGATTTTGCTTTTTTTTCTTCAATAATTTTTTTCATTAATTCCATGTTTTTATTTATATCATTTTTCATATTTTTACCCTCTTTTTTTTTATTTTTACAGCTTAAAAAAATTCATAACTTATACCTTCTAAATTAATATTCACAATAAATATTTTTAATGTAGGCCTTGTTATTTTACTAATTTATTATACCCTACAAACACCCCTTTGAGTAGCACCTACAACTAATATATACTTTACACAAAAGACAACTAGTTACTTTCAGTGAAAAAAAAAGGGCTAAGAGATTTCTCCCTTAACCTAAATATTCTTTTTCAAAGGCATGGATTGCTTTTAATTTCCTTTTTGCAAATACATATATTTATCATCCTTCACAAATTATATTACATCTGCTTTAATGTACGCTTTAAGAATTCCTTGGTACGTTCCTCCCTTGGATTATTGAAAATTTGCGCTGGACTTCCTTCTTCTGCTATGATTCCTTTGTCCATAAATACTACACGGTCAGATACTTCTTTTGCAAACTCCATTTCATGAGTTACTATTAACATAGTAAGACCAGACTCCGCAAGTTCCTTCATAACTTTAAGAACTTCACCTACCATCTCAGGATCAAGGGCTGATGTTGGTTCATCAAAGAGCATCACATCTGGTTCCATAGAAAGTGCTCTTGCGATAGCCACACGTTGTTTTTGGCCACCTGATAATTGTTTTGGTTTTGCATTAACATATTGCTCCATTCCAACCACTTTCAAATATTTCATAGCTACTTTTTCTGCTTCCTCTTTGGAACGCTTTAACACTTTTATTTGTCCAACCACGCAGTTGCTTAAAACATTATGATTATTAAATAAGTTGAATTGTTGAAACACCATACCAAGCTTTGTACGGTAGGCGTAGATATCATGTTTATCATCTAAAATGTTTTCTCCTTTATAGATGATTTCACCACCACTAGGTTTTTCTAGAAGGTTAACGCACCGAAGAAGAGTAGATTTACCAGATCCAGAAGAACCTATGACGCAGACTACTTCGCCTTTATTTACTGAAAAATCAATGTCTTTTAACACTTCATGATTTCCAAATGATTTGCTTAAATGCTGTATATTAATTATTTTTTCCATACTTCCTACTCCTTCGCCTAATATTTATTCTCGTCACTATTTCTTGTTCTACGACACATATCTTCCGGAGTTTCTACCTGCATTTGATTAGCATACATAATATAATTGTCCGGACCATCTAATTTCCTTTCAATGTAGCGCAAAATCCTTGTTATTGTGAAGGTCATTATAAAATACAAAATACATGCAACAAAAAATGTTTCAAAATATCTAAAATTATTTCCTGAAATTGATTTTGTTTGGAAATATAATTCTGTTACCGAAATTACATTAAGTACTGATGTATCTTTTATATTGATTACAAATTCATTACCCGTTGCTGGTAAGATATTACGAATTACTTGTGGTATTATTACACTCGTCATAGTTTGAATATGATTCATACCTATAGCATGAGCTGCTTCAAATTGTCCTTTATCGATAGAAACAATACCACCACGGATAATTTCTGACATGTAAGCCCCTGTATTAATTGAAACGATAAAAATTGCTGCATATAACCTATTCATATTTATACCAAATGCTAAAGCAGATCCGTAATAAATTACCATTGCTTGTACAATCATAGGCGTTCCACGGAATATCTCTATATAAACAAAAAGAATAGCATTAACAGCTTTAAGCATGACTCTTTTTATTCCTCGCTGGGGCATTGGAATAGTACGTACAACCCCTATTAATAAACCGATTATGGAACCTATAATAGTACCCACCATGGAAATTAAGAGTGTCGTACCTGCTCCACGTATGAACATTGGCCAGTTATTTGAAATGATTTTTACTACCCATTCAAAGCTCATCTTTCTCCTCCTTATATCATAAATAAATACTATTTAGCTGATGGTTGGTTCTTTATTGCAGCATCCATAATGTTTTTACGATCTGCTTTTGATATGCCAGCTAATGTTTTATTAATTTTCACAGTTAAATCACTACCTTTTGCAATCCCTACAGCAATTGACGTATCCGCGTCTGTTGTAGTAAATCCACTTTTAAATTCTACCATTTTAAAGCTTTTATTTGCAGCCTCCGAACTAACGCCTTCAGGACGTTCTGATACGTACCCATCAATCATTCCTGATTCAAGAGCAACTCTCATGGCAGGAAAGTTGTCCATAGCTGGTTCCTTGTTTACGCCTTGAATTTGATCTATTACTGAATAGTGGAATGTATTTAATTGGGCAGTTATTTTTGCTCCCTTAAAATCCTTAATAGAAGTGGCTGCATCATATTTTCCACCCTTTTTAACAAGCATAACTAAATCTGATTTATAGTAGTTATCCGAGAAATCAATAACCTCTCTACGTTTTGCTGTGGGTGACATACCTGCAATAATTGCATCTACTTTACCCGAAGCTAATGCTGGTACAAGACCATCCCACTCAGTTTTAGTAATAACCAATTCTTTTCCTAAATCTTTGGCAATCTTTTTAGCGATTTCTACATCATATCCGCCTGCATATTCTGAGCCGCCTTCAATTTTAACCCCACCATTAGAAGCATCCATTTGAGTCCAGTTAAATGGTGCATATCCAGCTTCAAGACCTACTTTAAATTTTCCACCCGCCTCTTCTGCTTTTGCCTCTTTTGAACTACTGCTTGACCCACATCCTGTTAAAAGCATAACTACTGATAGATATGCTACTATTAATAATAATAATTTCTTTTTCATAACTACTTCTCTCCTTCTTTTGTACTAGATTCATATAATATATTTAAATTAAAAATGCCACCTGTACATTAGGTGGCACTATTTAATCCTCTTAGGAATTTCCCCAAACAAAAAAAGACCTGAGATAAACTCAGGTCTCAACATGCATAGTTGTCCCTAAACCTCTTCTTTTCCCAAATGAGATAGCACAACTCAATAAACCGGGAAGCTTATTGAGACAGTCCTGCAACTCTTAACTGCAGACCCAGCAAATAATATTGAGATTTTATTTGCTTCGGCGACCTTTCCTTCTCTCTAGTATCAATGCTTCTCAAACTCCACTAAAGACTGTTAAATGTCGCGCCTCTACCCCACATATAAAAGTGAGGTCTTATAAAATTATATTGTTTAGTGTATAACAATATATTAAATTTGTCAACCTACTTTACCTTTGTTGTTGGAAAAAATATGATTGATTTATGATAATGTCTTACTATACCACATTTGATTATGTCCCAAATATGAAAACATTGTATAATAAACCTCATGACTAGAAATGAGGTGCTGATAATAAGAAAGGTGAATTTAACTATGGAAGAAATGGATAAGTACTCTACTATAAAAAAATTAATAGAAACAGATGGCAATAAAAAGAGAGCAGCTATTGCTCTCAATTGTTCGGTTAGGCATATTAACAGAATAATTAAGGGGTATAAAGAAAGTGGGAAAGAATTCTTTATTCATGGTAATCGAGGGCGAAAGCCCGCACATGCTCTTGATGCTAATACCAAGCAGTTAATCCTAGATTTATATTGCACCAAATACCCTGAAGCTAATATTACCCATTTTTGCGAATTGCTAAAAAAGCACGAGGATATAACGGTTTCTACTAGCACCATTCGTTCCATCCTTATGCAGGATTTCATCCTGTCCCCTAAGGCGAAGCGTGCTACAAGAAAAAGAATTAAGGCTGAATTAAAGGAGCTGCAAAAGGCAACTAATTCTATAAAAGAAATTGCTAAAATTCAAAGTTCCATAATTGCTGCCGAGGATGCACATCCTAGACGTCCAAGATGTGCTTATGCAGGCGAAATGCTTCAAATGGATGCTTCGGTACATCTTTGGTTCGGTAACGAGAAAAGTCAGTTGCATATCGCAGTAGATGATGCTACTGGCGCTATTGTGGGGGCTTATTTCGATTCACAAGAAACTTTAAATGGGTACTATCATGTACTACACCAAGTACTTACTAACTATGGTATTCCCTACATGTTATTCACTGATAGACGTACTGTCTTTGAATATAAACAAAAAAATTCCCCTTCAGTTGAAGAGGACACATTTACACAATTTAGCTATGCATGTAAACAATTAGGTATTGAAATTAAAACCAGTAGTGTTCCACAAGCCAAGGGACGCGTAGAAAGAATGTTTCAGACGTTACAATCACGCCTCCCCTTGGAAATGCGGATAAGTGGTATAAACACAATTGAGCAAGCAAACGAATTCTTAAACTCCTACATAAAAGAATTCAATGCTCAGTTTGCATTACCTGTTGATAATATCAAATCTGTCTTTGAAATGCAACCAGATATTGAAAAAATCAACTTAACTCTTGCCGTATTGACCAGTAGGAAGGTGGATAACGGAAGTTGTATCAAATTTAAAAAGAATTATTATTTGCCTGTTGATTGCAATGGATATCCTGTACATTATCGCAAAGGAACAGTTGGAACGGTAATTCAATCATTTAATGGCGAGATTTTCTTGTGTGTAGATGAGAAAGTTTATGCGCTAGATTTATTACCTGGACATGAACTCTCCTCCAAAAACTTTGATTTAGCAGTTCCAAATACCCAACCTAGCAAACGCTACATACCACCAATGAGTCATCCTTGGAAACAAGATTCATTTGAGCGGTATTTAAAGAAACAGGCTCACCGTAACAATAATGTAGCATAGAAACACTAAAAATCTGTTCATTTTAGATCTTTGAAAAAGACAATCTTCAAAGGTTTATTAAGTGAACCCAAAACATACTTTGATAATAGATTAAGAAACTGACCAATGGAAGTCATAAATAATAAAATCAAATTAATAAAAAGAAATGGATTCTCATCCATTAGCTACGCTAATATAAATAGAAGGATTCATACACATTTTCAAAAATGACCTTTAAGCTTTAATGTATCAAAATTTAGAAGCCTACGGCTAAAAGATATTTAGAAAAGATTTTAGGAAAATTTCAAAGTAATTAAATAATCTTATAGCCACTTTGTGCAACATTCATTAAGTAACCAAAATTAATAAAAGCACCAGAAAAACTGGTGCTAATGTTTTAAATATTTGAGGACATTTTCAAAAATGCTTGACACCTACTTTACCTTTGTTGTTGGAAAAAACTGAATTTGTCACATGCTATTAAAATTCAACAAGTAATTAAAATATTCGTTAAATAAGCGAACAAAATATTTACTTTTAATCGTTTATTTGATATAGTTAAAAAGAAAAATGCAAATACTGACATATTATCCAATAAAGTATTATAGCATAGCTATTCAGTTAAAAAATGTGCAAAGTCGGTATTTAATGAGCAAACAAAAGATGAAAATAGAGAAGCAATCTTTAGAAATGGAGATTGGGTTTTCAAAGGATAAAAAAGTATATAATACAAGGAGGATGAAATTATGAAAAAAACAAAACTTTTACTTGCTTCACTTCTTACAGTTGCAACACTTTGTGTGCCCATTACGACTTATGGTTGGAATGGAACTAAGGAGGGGACAGGCACCCATGCGGTGATTACGGAGCAAGCAGTGCAAATGTTAACTCATGACTTAAATCAAGGAGAACCACAGAAAGTAAAAGATAATGTAGCAATTTTAAATCAATATATTAATGATTTGAAAATTGGGTCTACTTTCCCAGATTATGATCCAAATGGATATGATTTGTATCAAGATCACTTCTGGGATCCAGATACAGGGTATAATTTCACTCATACAGCACCATGGTATACAAGTTATACTGTTACAGAAACTGCAGACAGCCAAAGTAGAAAATTTGCGGCATTGGCTTTAAGTGAATGGAAAAAGGGAAACTTTCAAAGTGGTGAACGATTACTTGGACAAGCAATCCACTACTTAGGAGATATCAATTGTCCTTATCATGCGGCGAATATTACTGCTGTAGATAGCCCAGGACATGTGAAATATGAGACATATGCAGATGAAAACAGAGATAAATATCTTGTTAGTACAATGAATGAAACCACAATGAATTCTGTATATTCAAATTCTATTACGACAGATGATTTTTCACATTGGATCACAAAAAACAATACTTATTGGGGAAAGATTTCAAAAGGTTTGTATTTCACCAAATCTACAATGTCTAATTCATGGGCAGATTGGGATTATTCTCTAGGACAAGCATTACCAAATGCTCAAAAAAGCATTGCATTGTTCTTATATCGCTTTATAAATGAAGCATCAAATACTATGCCAGTAGCTTCATTGAACTTTAATCAATTACAAGTTGTTATAAAAACTGCGGACTTATTAAATGCTGGTACAGACGATTATGTATACTTTGGCTTCGAAACAAATGATGGGCAAAAATTTGAATGGAAGTTAGACAATGCAGGAAATGACCTTGAAAGAAATCAAACAGATAACTATAATTTTACTTTACCTAAAACTGTTGATGCGGCAACCATTACAAATACATGGTTAAGAAAAGATAATTTTACTGTTTCAGGAGATGATTGGAAGCCTGAATATATGAAGGTGATTATTGGTGGGGATGTAAGGCAAGATACAAATATTTCTTCATGGTTAAGTGGAACCACAACTTATACGATGCCTTTTAGCTTAAAATAAGAGTTCTTAAAACACCACCAAGAAAAGAGAGATTTAGCATTTACTAAAAGGGACTAACGCTCAGTTCAATTGGATTGAGGTGCTAGTCTCTTTTTAATTGAATCAGATTTCTTTAGCTGCATAATGTAGCATCCACATGGCAATTGGCAATTATGAAATGGTTAACTTTATAGATTTTGAGAGACACCTTATACAGTTACATCATTAATTCCCTTTTCTTCCCATTTCGTAATTTGTTTTAACCTATCTATTATAGGGAGATGTTGGGTGCATTCTTCTTGGCACTTGCCACACTTAACACATTCAGCAGCAAATTTCTTATTACTCATAGAATAATTCCAATATTCTAAGCCATAAACAGACTGACTCATTTCTTCGTCACTTTTCTTAAACATTTGTTTTTCATTGTAAAACAACATGTATCCTGGTATATTAATTCCTTTTGGACAAACTTTACAATATCCACAGCCTGTACAAATCTCATTCATGTTTTCGCCTACTAAATTTCTTAGATTATTAATATCTTCTTTTGTAAAAGGCTTTGATTCATCAGCTATCCTGCAAGCTTCATCAATATCGTGATTGCTTCCAAACCCAACTAAAGTTATAGTAATTTCAGGACTAGATATATTAAATCTCAAGGCTAATTGTGTGGCTGTTTCTCCGTTTTTTGTTAAAAAATCCAATTCTTTTTCATGACTCGGAATAGACCCTCCACTTAATGGATTCATTGCCACAACACCATATTCATTTTTATAAGCATGAGTTACCCCCTTCCATCTATACGGGAAGTTGAGTAAATTAATTCCCATGGTAACTCCTTCAAACTTATTTTCATCTAGCACCTTTATTACTTCTTCACCTGGTTGGTGGGAGGAAAAAACAATATGATCTATCAAACCATCCTCTTTACATTTAAGTAATCCCTCGTATTGACCTCCTTTTTTCATGCACAATTCATAGTGCTCCATCTTTCTTATACACCAAACATGATAAAAATGAATTTTAGGAACTCCTAATCTCTTTAAAGAGGTCTTTACAGCATTAACTGCTTTTTCTGCGGTATCATACACCTTAGGTTTTCCCTTAGTAGAAACAATAAAATCTAATTTTCCTTCTTTTATCATTTCTCTAAAAGCAACACCAAATATATCCTCGCTTCTATCATCACAATATCCGGGAGCAGTATCAAAATAGTTTATTCCTTTACTATAGGCATATTTAATTAATTCTGCATTTTCCTCATTACTTTTACTTAAGTCAAATCTTAAGCCTCCAAAGCCAACTACAGAAACTTTTTTCTCAGTTTTTCCATATTCAGTATAATTCATAGACCTATCTCCTTTTTAAATATAAAACATAATTGAGAACAATATTCATTATAAAATATTACTCTCAATTTGTTTATTTCGATTATATATAGTAAATACATTATCTTCAATTTATTATAAACTATAAATTATAGAAAACGATTCCAATAATCTTCTAAAAAATAAAAACATCTATGAAATCTCCTGTTATAATTAAGTTATGACAAAAAAAATAACTAAGGAGAAAACATAAATGTTTAACAAGTGAATTATATCAAAACTCTCAACTATATTCAAATTTAAAATTGAATTAAAGATAACTCTTTATGCTTCTAAATTAAGTACCGCAAAATGTTCGATAAGGACGGTTTGATATCGCAGGCAGTGTAGCGTAATCAGCCTGCTCTGTGGAATGCGCGTAGGGGTCTTTGAGAACATCTAGAAGACGCTCCATCACGCTGTAGTCTCCTTGTTTTACTGCTGCTTCTAGTGCCGCTTCTACCTGGTGGTTACGAGGGATTAGAGCTGGATTTGAACTCCGCATCAACTGATGGGAGGAGGCTTTCGGTTCTTTCTGCCTACCTAGTCTCTCCTGCCACAGCTCATGCCAATGAGCAAATTCTGTGCTGCCAAATAGTGCAGCCTCCCACCGTGTATCAAAAGTTAATGAAATGAAGGTATTAGTATAGTCCGAATGATACTTCTGCATCAAACCGAGGAGTTCTTCAATAAGGGCTTCATCCTGTATCTCCTCGTTAAATATTCCCAGTTTTGCTCTCATTCCCGTGAGCCAATTGTAGTGATACAACTTAGTAAAATCTGAAATCGCTTCCTGAGCTAGTTTTACAGCCTGAGCCTGATTAACATGTAGCAGTGGCAATAGGGTTTCCGCAAATCGCGCAAGATTCCACTCAGCAATATGTGGCTGATTGCCATAGGCATAGCGACCTTGAATGTCAATGAAACTGAATACCACTTCTGGGTCATAGGTATCCATGAAGGCACAAGGACCATAATCAATGGTTTCTCCACTAATGGCCATATTGTCCGTGTTCATAACTCCGTGAATAAAGCCAATCAGTTGCCATTTGGCAATCAGCGTGGCTTGACGCTTAATTACTTCCCGAAGTAGAAAAAGATATTGGTTCCCACCCACATCAACCGCTGGAAAATGTCTTTGCAATGTATAATCAGCAAGGGCCCGAAGATCCATAGCTGTGCCCACTTTTGAAACGTATTGAAAGGTGCCAACTCTGAGATGACTTGCAGCCACGCGAGTCATAATTGCACCAAGTTGCTGGGTTTCACGGACTACAAGCTCACCGGTTGTCACCACTGCCAGGCTGCGGGTTGTGTCAATACCAAGCGCATGCATTGCTTCGCTAATGATGTATTCGCGTAGCATCGGTCCAAGTGCTGCTCGACCATCACCCCCTCGTGAGTATGGTGTTTTACCTGAACCCTTGAGCTGAATATCAACTCTTTCCCCTGAAGGCATGACCTGTTCGCCAATAAGCATAGCCCTACCATCCCCAAGCATCGTAAAATGCCCGAATTGATGCCCTGCGTAAGCCTGCGCAAGAGGTAAAGTTCCTTTTGGAACCTGGTTGCCAGCAAGCACCGCTATGCCATCATTGCTTTGTAGCGCCTGGCCGTTAAGCCCAAGGGATGTTGCCAAGGAATAATTGAGAATGATTAACTTCGGTGAGGATACCGGGTTTGGTTTGATTATGTTAAAAAATGATTTTGGTAGACGAGCATAACTGTTTTCTAAGTTCCATCCTGTTTCTATTACTCTTTTTCTCTCTGTCATCCTATCTCCACTCCTTTTATTTTACATAAAGTAAAAATAATGCATTCTATTATATTTTTAGTTATCTACTTTCTATACCAATACAAGTCAGCCACTTTTAGTTTCTACTTCTGTCAATTTATTATACCCTTTTTTACATTGTAATATATGAGAACTCTTGTATTTATAATACTTACAAATCAAAAAAAGTCCTGAATTAAATTCAAGACTTTTATTTTTTTACAACTATTCTATTTTATAAGTGTTAAAGCATTTAAAAGATTTAAAAGTCTAGTTCCTAAAGTAGTTAACTGTGTGTTTTTTTCTGTAGACTTTTGAAATACATTGTCTAATCTTTCATTTAATTTTTCTAGATAATTTTTCTCCACAGGTACTACTGGTACTATAGGCTCAACTATGGGTACTACAGGTGCTACAACACTAACTGGTACAACTACTGGATTTACACAAGTTTTCTTAGTAGTTGCATCTTTTACAGCTAACAAAACTGAATCAGCTTCAGTTTTTACTACTGGATCTAATACTATCTTACTATCTTCAATTCTTTTTAATTCTACCTTGACTGCTTCTGCATTTTTTATAATTGTAGTTTTCAAAACCTTATTAGCGTCTTTAACTATTGCTATTTTATCTGTTTTAACTTTTAAAGCGGCTTTATCTGCTACACTAATAACTGGCTTAATTTTGTCGTATTTATGTTCATTTTCCTTTTCGAAGTCTTTATGACATTTATTAAAATTTTTCTTATCTTCATGATTTTTAAGGAATTTTGCTTCCCATTGCTGAGTTTTCGCCTCTTTGGAGTCTATTTTTTGTGCTACAGAAGTTGGTTTTACACCCTTCGTAGTTTTATTTTGTTCACATGCATAAACCCCAGATGATACACCAATTGATAATGTTAAAGCGAGTACAAATAAACTTAATTTTGTGTTTTTCATGTTAATTCCTCCTCTTATGTATATAACAATTATTAACTGTTATCACATGTTTTATCATTTCACTATTATATACGATACATGATATGATTTATTAGAGGGTTTTTTCATTTAACTTGAAGTTTATTTTTGTCTTAAGAAATTATTTATACTTTCCCTCTTAAAATTGATAATATCTTCAGTTATTCTCGAAGTTGTAATTTTTTATAAATACAAAAGCATCTATAAATTAATATAGATGCTTTTTCTAAATGAATTTTTATTTAATTAACTCTACGTCCATATGTAAAATCGCTATTTAGTGCTTGAATTCTAATTACAGCACCTGAGTGAGGTGCATTTATCATGTCACCATTCCCAACATATATACCTACATGATGAGCGGGACTTCCGAAAAATACCAAATCTCCTGGTTGAAGATTATCTCTAGATATAAGTGTTCCTACATTTTGTTGGTCTTCTGAAACTCTTGGTATGTCTACTCCAAAATGTGCAAATACATATTGTGTAAAGCCTGAGCAATCAAAGCCTGAAGGGCTTGTCCCACCCCATACATAATTAACCCCAAGAAAATTTGAAGCATATGCTAAGAGTGCATTAGAAGAAAATGTAGCTCCACCTCTTGAAGGTGTTACACTAGGAGCCGGATTTACGGCGCTAAGAGCCGCATTTGCTATTTTATCTGCTGCAGCTTGTCTTGCTGCATTAGCTTGTCTTGCTTCCGTAGCTTGGTCTGTTGCCAGTTGTGCCTTATATTGATTTTCTTGAGCATTTAATTGTGCTACCAATACAGTTTGTTCTGATTTTTGTTTGGTTAAAGTATCCAATTTCTTTTTATTGTCAACTCTTAAAGACATCAACTTTGTATTTTCTGTATCTAGCTCTACCTTCTTTAAATTAATCCCTACCTTTTTTGTTTCTAAATCACTAATAACATTTTGGTCAAAGGTTATTATCGTTTTGAGATCTTCTACTCTAGATATTAAATCCTCCACACCATTTGAGCTTAGTATAACGTCTATATAGCTTGATGTCCCATTCATATACATTGCTCTCATTCTTTTATCAAAAAGAATCTGTTCTGCTTTAATATCAGCCTCTGCTTTTGCAATATTTATTTCAGTTTGTTTAATATGTTCTTGTATATTAGTTATATTATTTTCATTACTATTGATTTTAGACATGATTTTTTCAATCTGATTGTCCATCATCTGTACTTTACTTTCAAGGCTGCTCCTTTGAGCTTGAACCTGTTGAATTTTCGCCTTATCCGACGCAGTATCTGCGTATACACTAGTAAAACCAGCGCTCATAGTTACACCAAATACCATTATGGCTAAAATAAATTTTTTATTCAATTTTCAATCCTCCTATATATAATTTAATCTTTCGACAAATTATTCAACAAATACTTTTATTGCTTAAATCTAATTACTATAATACACAAAAACAAAAAAAATGTAAAGGAATTAATTATAAATGAAGGATATTTTTGGTATACATAGTTAGTTAGCAAGTGCGCCACTACAAAGTTTTGTGCGATTTTTTTAATATATAAATTTATATTAGTGTTTTCAGTTTTTCTATGGCTTTACTTTTTATTCTTGCAAATTGATGGTAGCTTTTATCAGTATCACAAGCTATTTCGCCCAGATACTGGACTGAAAGAATATCGCTAATATAGCCTAGAACCGATTGCAGCACTGCATAATAGTTAGTTATATAAAAATCCCCTACATCTTTTACTGATGTAAGGGATTAATGAATATACTATTATTAATTTTATGCTATTTCTAATGGAGCATTTTCTTTTTTATTTCAATTATTTTTTCTATTGGTATGCCTGTGCCTTTGGCTACTATTTCTTCACTTATTCCAAGTTTAAGAAAATTAGTGGCATTTTCTATTGCTTTTCTGTTTTCACCTTTTTCTATTCCTTTTTCTATTCCTTTTTCTATTCCTCTTTCTTCTGCTGCTTTTATCCTAGTAAGCTGGTCACTGATTTCTGCCTGTCTGGCTTCATATAACATTCTAGCCTTCTCATCCTTGCTTATTATTTGCAATAAGTTATAGGCTTTCTTTATATCCTTATTCTTTTCTGCCAGCATCTCCATCTCTCCCTTCGATTTTGCATCTAAAAATTCCATCCACTGAACTATTGGATCATTTTCATCTTTCTCTATATCTTCGTCAAATAATTTTGGGATTTCCAAGAAGTGTACCTCAATTATATCCGTCAATCTATAACCTGTTTTATCTTCTGTCAAATGATAACTAGAATACAGTTTTTTTAGTGGCGTACATTTGAAATCTACTATATTTATAGTTACACATTTCTTTAACTTGTTTTATCACATCCTCAATATTTACCTTTGACTATTATTCATTATTATATTCATTTCTGCTTATCTTTATTTTATCAGAAAATTATATTTTATTCCAAACCATTTATTAACAAATTCGCATTGCTCGTAAGATTTATGGAAACCTTTATTTTTACCTCTAATTATTAAGACTTACCCACAATTCCATAGCTCCATCCATCGCTTTACTTAACTCCTCCTTCCTACAGTACAGCTTATTAAGCTCCTCATAATGTACCCTTGAGTCAGCCATAGCTAAATCAATCTCTCTTATTTCATTTTCAAGACTTGTAACCTTGGCCCCAGCTCTATCCTTTTCATATTCCATATTTTTTCTTTCATCAATGTTTCTTGATTTCTTAACTTTTCCACTCTTCACCACCGGCTCTTTAATGGCCTGTTGGGTCAGCTCATCTTTTACACTTTTATAATAATTATAATTACCAGGATAACTTTTAAAAGCATTGTCCTCAATAGCAATAACTCTTTCACTGATTTTATTTATAAAGTATCTGTCGTGAGAAATGAAACATATAGTTCCTTTAAACTCTTCCAGCGCTTCCTCAAAGGTTTCTATGGAATCAATATCAAGATGATTGGTGGGCTCATCTAGTATTAATAAATTTACATCTTCATATAACAATTTGCTGAGCTTTAACCTTATTTTCTCTCCTCCGGATAAGTGCTTTACTTTCTTAAAGACACTGCTCCCATAAAACATAAATTTGGACAGGTATTCCCGTGCTTTCCCCTCTGGCAGAAAAACATCTTCCCTGAAACAATCCAGCACAGTGAATTCATCGTTTTTAAAAGTAATTTTCTGTGGCAAATATGCCACCATTACATTGGCACCTAATTCCACTACACCTGCATCTGGAAACTCTTCAGCTAAGAGCAGTTTTAAGAAGGTGGTTTTCCCGCAACCATTTGGTCCGATTAGCGCCACTCTTTCACCGAAATTAATCATTAAATCTGCATCTTTTAAAATAACCTTATCTTCAAAAGATTTAGAAAGTCCTTCAGCCTTAATTGTCTCATTACCAGATCTTTCAGTTTCTTTAAAGTTAAGCTTCATATTCTTTCTTTCAAACTTCGGTTTTTCAGTTCTTATATATTGACCTCTGGATCGATAAGCCTTATTACTTTCAGTGTCACTACTTTTCATTTTATCAAGTTTTTTTTGCAGGCTGACAGCTCTTTTAAAGAATTTATTATTATCTACCCTAGTTGCCCAATCCCTTAATTCCTTTACATTCTTCTGTATAGTCTTAATCTGCTTTTGCTGTTCCTTATATTGATGAAATTGTTCAAGCATATTTTCTTCCTTTTGATTAACATAAGAAGAATAGTTACCCTTGTAGGTTATAGATTCCATATCCTCTACTTCTACAATCTTTGTTACTACATTATCAAGAAAATATCTATCATGAGATACAATAATTACAATTCCCTTATAAGCCTTAAGATAGCCTTCAAGCCATTCAATTGAATCCATATCCAAATGATTTGTAGGTTCGTCCAGTAGTAATATATCCGGATTATCAATCAAGAGCTTCCCAAGTACTACCGTAGTTTTTTCACCACCGCTTAATAAAGTAAAGTCTTTGTCTAAAAAGCTACCATCAAGCTTCAAGCCCGTGCAAATCTTACTTAATTTTTCTTCTACATCGTATCCGCCTTTAACTTCATATAATTGAACCAATTCACTGTACTGTTTTAATGCTTTTTCCAAGACAGTATCTTCTAAAAATTTCATTTCTTCTTCTAATTTACGCATTTTATTCTCTATACTATGAATTTCCTCAAAAGCTAAGTTTAAAACATCAATAACCTTTAAACTCTCATGATACTCTGGTATTTGTTCAAGGTAAGCACTGCTGGCTCCTCTGGGCATGTTAATAAGCCCTTCATCATATCCATAGCTTGAGGTTTGGGGGTAACCTGGATAATAATTCATAGGCTCTATTCCCGCAATTAGCTTAAGGATAGTGCTCTTTCCACTTCCATTTACACCTACTATACCAACTTTTTCTCCTGAATAAACTTGAAAGCTTATATTCTTGACAACAAGTGTGGCATCCATATATTTTTTTACACCATTTAACGATAATTCAAACATAAAAATTCCTTCTTTCATCCATATTTTAAATTTAGAACTCTATGGACAGGCAGAAAAAGTTCTTATCTACTATAATCTTTTAAAGTAATATGAAAATAAAAAAAACCATAAGAAGACCATCTCTTCTTACAGTCTGAAATACTCTATTACTACTATAATTTATTAAAATCAGATATAAACAAAAATTTTATGGCGTTAATAAATCCATCTAATTATTCTGATATATCTTGCACCAAAATTTCCAAAAAACTCTGGCTTAATATTTCAAAATAAATTTTTGAAATATCTTATAAATTATAATGTTGAATTCCAGTAAAGTAAGTTACCTTCTAAATGCCTTATTCCATAAAGAGCATAACAATAAAACCTAAATATAATTAGGCAAATTAAAACTCATTATAAAATATATATTAATTTTAAATTAATATTAGCAATTAGCTGGTGTCATAACTTACTTCCCCCTTTCAACATTTTTTCTTATTATATCACCTTTTTCATTCAATGTAAATAAGTTGAATTAATGTATTTTTTATATATTAATCTTAGATCTTAATTACATAATTTCTTTAGTAATTCTTATGACGAACTTTGAGAATTAGAGGACGTAACTATTGAAATTCAAGGTACGAACAATGGTCTTTGATAAGTTAAATATGGTATTAAAAAATAAAATTATTTACTATTGTGAAAATACAATTATGATTAAACATAGTAAATATGTTATTATTTATATGAGTTGAGTAGAAATTGTATAATAATATAAGAAGTAAAAACTACAGAAAATTTACATATGAAAAGGAGTGTTAAAATGAATTCGGTAATGTCATGTATATTAAATCGCAGAAGTATCCGGGCATATACTCCAGAAGAAGTAAGTAAAGATGATATCATGTTATTATTAAATGCAGCTAATTGGGCTCCATCTGGTAACAATATGCAACCATGGAGGTTCTCTGTAGTAAATAATAATAGAGAACTGATAAAAAAATTATCTTCTCTTACGGTATACCATAATTGGGTGGAAAATACTCCCTGTTTGATAGCAGTATTCCTAGATAACAAATATCTAGACGATAAATTCCCAAGCATTTACTTGAAACATTCTCAATCAATAGGAGCTGCGATACAAAACATGCTACTTGTTGCACATGATCTTGGTTTAGGAACTTGCTGGATTGGGGAAATATTAAAAAACGAAGATAAAGTACGAGAATTATTAGAGGTTTCAGAGGACTTAGAGTTAATGGCGGTTATATCCGTTGGATATCCGAGTGGAAAGGATGTAAAATCTAAAAGAAAGGATATTTCTGAAAACATTGTAAGTTGGTTATAAACTTAAACAACTAACCCCTTAAAAACACCGTATTATTCAATTGAATTTTACGGTGTTTTTACTAGTGTTTACCCCTCACTGATAAATTGGATTTATATTTATTGTTTAACCTTTAAGACCATTGGTCTGTCGTTCCATATTTTCTACAACAACATCATGAATATCACCTAATGAAGCACAATACTCAAGTACTTTCCATGGAGTATTTGTGTGAAAATGAATTTTAATCAGTTCCTCATCACCAACCGCAAGTAAGCAATCACCTTCAATGTTTTTTGTAATATACTCGTTTATCTTATCTTCTGAAAGTTTTTCTCCTTCAATTAATAACTGCGTATCAAATCTGTATTCAAGCATAATTATTCTCCTTTTCTATTTTACAAATTCTGATTTGTATTTTGGCTAATTATAACATGCTTTTTTAATATCACACTATTCAATTTTCAAAGAACATTTTTTATTAGTTGCTACGTAATGCAGATATGTATAGACTACTGATAAAAGTACGTCTTAACTAATGAATTTAAAAGTATAAACAATGTTCTTTGACAACTAAATAATATGCACTTTAAAACAAATATATACTATTTTATATGAAAATGGTAGTATGGCAATGTGGCAATTTTATATACCCTTATAGGAGGCCTACCAATAATACACATAAATTAATACTAACGCATTACATGGATAAAATATAATATCCAGAGGGGGATTGTATGTTTATAAAAATAAAAGAAACGAAATTGCCGAGGCTATATGTTAATTGTTATGGAAAAGGGGATCCAACTGTCATATTTGAATCAGGGCTAGGGTGTACTCATTTTGACTGGGAGGTAGTTCAAAATGAAATTTCAAAAAATACAAGAACATTTTCTTATGATAGAGCGGGTCTCGGAAATAGTGATACAAGTGATTTACCAATAAGCAGCTTAGACCAAGTTCACGAGTTACATACTGTTTTAAATAAATCAAAGGTTAAAGCCCCCTATATTATAGTTGCGCATTCAATTGGAGGCTATAATGCAAGATTATTTGCAGGTACATATCCTAAAGAAGTGTCTGGTATTGTATTTGTTGATTGTTCACATGAAAATCAATTTGAAGATAGGGTGAAATGTTCTTCTTCAAAAGAAATAGAAATCGTGAAAAGCCAATTGATTGGTGAGGAGCAAACTTTTGATGAATTACTAATTAGTGCTAAACAAGTAAAAGAAATAAGAGAAAAGGATGCATTAAGGAATATTCCAATAATTGTCCTTACTGCTGACCATAAAGGTGAAGAACCTTCTAGCATTACAGAAGAAACCTGGTTAAACTATCAAAATGACTTAGTATCATTATCAGATTATAGTAAACACATTATTGTTGAGGATAGCGGTCATTATATACAGAAGGATAAGCCCCAGGTAGTGATTGATGCAATAAAATGGATAGTTAATGGAATGAGTAAATAGATTCAGAAGTGAATAATACTGTATTTAAAAATGAAAATATTTACTAGTATAGGAATGCATTAATGTGAAAATATGTATAATATGCTATAATTTCTATAGAGTTAGGTCGAAGTTGTAAATTATAAAGCTACTAATATATTTATTAGTAAAATAAAGGAGTTGAAAGTCATGTTAAATCACAAAGGTACGATAGAAATTGAAACTCAAAGATTAATATTAAGACGTTTTACTAGTGACGATTCAGATAGTATGTTTAATAATTGGGCTAGCGATGAGGACATATCTAAATACATGAGATGGCAACAGCATGAAAATATAGAAGAAACTAAAATGATAATAAACCAGTGGCTCTTTGATTATAATAGATCATCTTTTTATATATGGGCTATTGCATTGAAAGAAAGCGATGAACCTATAGGTTCAATTGGTCTATTTATAATTAATGAAAATGATGTTTGTGGAGATGTAGGATACTCTATAGGTAAAAAATATTGGGGACAAGGTATTACCACAGAGGCACTAAAAGCTGTATTAAGTTTTGCATTTGAGAATATTGGATTCAATAGGATTGAGACTTATCATTCCATAAACAATCCTGCTTCAGGTAGGGTTATGCAAAAATCAGGGATGACATTTGAAGGCTTTGCAAAGCAGAAGTACAAAAGTATTTCTGGATTTGAGGACTGTAATATGTATTCGATACTAAAAGAAGACTTTAAAATTCAGTAATATCTCATACAAATTATAGTATTAATTGTGACGCAACTTATGAATGTTTCGTTACAACTGTAAAAAATAATAATAGTGAAAATACTATTTGTAGAATAATAGGACTAGCTGATACTAAAGGGAGGTTTTTAAATGAAATTTGAGAAGAACTTAAAAGGATTTATAGTTCAAGTTAACGGATATTTTAATGTAATATTAATGCATTAATTATTGAAAGGAAAGTGATTAAATTGAAAAAAGATATTACTAAGATACTAAGAATTGTCGGATTGTTGTTTATTGTAATAACAATGATAACAAAGATGATTGTAAATTTACCTTGGGTATATGGAATAGGAATCGGAATTGGATTTGGGCTTCAATTAATCGGGCTGTTAATAACTAACAAAAGAAATAAAAAAGCAAAAGAGCTTATTGGATAGTTAAATTAATAAAGCAAATATTAAAACCAAATACTCCCTTAAAATACCGTATTATCAATTGAATTTTATCTTAAAGTTTATATCAACCATGAGTTTTCCACTACATTACTAATTCCTGTAACAGGGTCATCTCATCCGCCTAAAAAATAGAATATATCTATTTACCCACTATTATTTTTAATAGTCTGCAACATTTGCTGTTCCTGTTTTTGGGTTCCATTTGCATATTCCAGTAAAAATCCTTTAAGTTTGAAAATACAAAGTAAAAACTTCCAGTTTTTACTACAGCTTCTAATGCCATGGCAATAACCGGAAGTTTATATTTACTAATTTATAGACTTATCGAATCTAGTGAATTAACCTTCTAACTCTCTATTTTTAGTGATTTTACTAACCTGTTAGAAATTACAAAAGCAAGTGTAGCTGGTATAACCCATCCAAATCCTACACTGGATAAAGGAACATATTTAAAGAATCCAATGCTATTTGCTGTTAAATTATTAATAGTATTTAAAACACTTACTATTAAAACTGTGTATGTAGTTATAGCAACTACCTTATTATTTTTCACTATATCACCAAGCAAAGTAGTAACTATTAGAACAATTACAATTGGATATATAATTTGTAAAACTGGACCTGCCATTTTAATTAAACTATCAACATCCTTTGTAGCCATTACTCCACTTACTAAAGCCATACTAATAGCAATCGCTTTGTAAGATAATTTACCCTTAGAAAGTTTAACAAAGAATTGTGATCCAGCTGAAAGTATTCCTATAGCGGTGGTTAAACATGCAATAGCAACACATAAACTAAGTATACAACTACCAATACTACCTAGGTCTAATCTAACAATTTCTGTAACCAGACTAGTTCTAGATATCTTTCCAGGAAATAAAGTAGTTGTTTGAGTCCCAAGGTACATAAGTCCCGTATATACAAAGGATAAACCTATTAAAGACACTACAGCCGATTTCATAGTTATCCTCATTATATCTTTTGAGCTTTTATAACCTTTTGCTCTAATAGATGCAAGAATTATTGATGAAAATATAACACCAGTCATAGCATCCGTTGTTTGATATCCTTCTATTAAAGCTTTTGAGAATCCACCTTGGTAAGATGTAGCTACAATTGGTCCAATAGGATCTATTATTCCTTTAACTATAATTACAGCTAACATTAATAAAAGTGCTGGTGTAAGTATTTTACCTATATTATCAATTATTGAAGAAGGTTTAAGCGCAAATGCAAGCACTATTGCAAAATACACTATAATCGATATATTTTGTCCAATTGATGGAAATAAAGGCTGAATTCCCAGTTCGAAAGTTGTTGCAGCTGTTCTTGGAATTGCAAATAAAGGTCCTATAACAAGAATTAAAGCTATAGAGACTATTACAGAAAATACTCGTCCTACTCTATCTGCCATTTTTTCAAAAGTACCATTAATTTTAGCACAGGCAATTACCGCACATAGAGGAAGACCAACTCCTGTAATAAGAAAGCCCATAATTGATGATAAAACTTTATCCCCTGCCGCTTTTCCTAATGTTGGTGGAAAAATCAGGTTTCCCGCACCGAAGAACATTGCAAATAATGCAAAACCTATAACTATTGAATGTTTTGTTGAATTTTTGATTTACATAACCTCCATTTTAATTTATCTTTATAGTTTTTATAACAAATAAATCAGTACTTCTTTAAAAAAACGATTTGCTTTATACATATTACCCTTATAACTTTAACTCTAATATGCCCTTACTCAAAATTATAACAATATTTCATTTTATCATTTTTATATGTATCTGTCAAAGCCACCTTAATGTGACTTTTTAAAAAAATCAAATTCCATAGTGATTGTAACACTACATGAACTACTTGCATCATAACTTATCTAGCAATAATATAATTTATAAAATTTCCATCTCTCCTTTTATGAATCACGCCGCTTTATACATGATTTCACATAAAATCATATATTCATTTTTTTACCCAATTTACGGTAATAATGGTATAATTAAATAAATGATTTATGTCCTGCTGGTATGATGTGACGAACTATTTAAAATTCCTAATAGAAGTAACCAACAAAGATAGTGTTAAGACTATCAAACTTATTAAAGGGGAACAAATATGAATAATTCTATAAACAAAACTAAAATGCAATTTAATAAAGTAGCAGAGGAATATGATTTTATGGAATCATTGTTTGATAATAGTAAATTTTTCATTTTAGAAATGTCAGATAACAAAGGCTCAGTATTGGATATAGGTTGTGGGTCAGGTATTTTGGCATACAAGTTGTCAAAGCATTACGATAAAGTAATAGGTATTGATATATCAGAAGAAATGTTACATATTGCTTCAAATAAAAGACAATCACCAAATATAAAATATATAAATATGGATGCTAATGAGTTGAAGTTATATGAAAAATTTGATTTTATAACAAGTCGGACAACCTTTCATCATATAAATAATATTCCATTATTACTCACAAAAATTAAGGATATGGTTAACCCTGGCGGTAAAATTGTAATTGTAGATGTTATATCTAACTTTGAAAAAGAACCAACAATATTTAGTATTATTGAAGCGTTTGAAAGACTTATACCAAATTGTAAAATGTTTGGTGTAAAGATTGGATTTAGAATATTTAAATTTAATATTTCAAAGGATTGGCTAAAGCATTTAGCTTCAGATAGATATTTATCAGAGGAGAAATTCAAAGATTTATTTACTACTAATTTGCCAGGATGTAAAATTTCCAGAAATGCTTATCAAATGCAAGTTATCTGGGAAAATAAAAAATAGGATACTGCAAGATGATCAAGTTAAATAAATGATTTTTTTTAGAAGAATAAAGTTGAAACTAAATATGGGGGAGGGACTATATATGGTAAATGAAAAAGTATTGGATCTTGCAAATAAGATTAGTAAGACAAAGCGTGGTTCAAAATCAGAAATTACGCGGGAACATCCGGAATATAAAATTTTGGAACCTGTTGTTACAGAAGAAATGGCAGAAGTAGCACTTTGTCTTGAATTACATAAACCAAAAAGTGCGAAGGAAGTTGCAGCAATCTGCGGTAAATCTGTAGTGGAAACAGAAAGACTCCTATGGGAATTAGCCGTTGCCGGTGCTTGCCTCGTTGGTGAAAAAGAAGGTGTTGATAAATACTGGCTTGAGATTTGGGTTCCGGGCCATATGGAACTGATAGTTAACCACCCACATAGGGAAAACATTAAAAACTTTAAGCAAATTGGCCAGGCTTTTGATGGGTACGGGAAAAGAAGAGCTCCTATAGCGGCAGGTCTTTTTCCTATAGGAACAGGCGTGATGCGTGTAATCCCTATCGAAAAATCCATTGAAGGAGAAACTAGAAGAGCATCCTATGAGGAAATTTCTAAATATCTCAATGAAAATACTGTTTTCTCAGTTTCCAATTGTTCTTGCCGTACAGCAAGAGAAGCTATGGGAGAAGGTTGCGGTCACTTGAAGGAAGATATGTGTATTCAGCTAGGCGATGCTGCCCAGTTCTATATCCGTACAAGCAGAGGCCGAAAGATTACCCGCGCGGAAGCTTTTGAAATTATTAAAAAAGCCGAAGAAAATGGTTTGATGCATCAAATACCCAATACAGATGGTCCTGGAAAAACCCACGCCATTTGTAACTGCTGCGGTTGTTCCTGTTTATCTACGAGAAATGCCTCAATGTTCCTTAACAATGATTTTGTGCGTTCAAATTATGTTTCAAAAATCGATAAAGATAAATGTGTTGCTTGCGGAGAATGTGTTGCGGTTTGTCCTGTTAATGCATTGAAACTAGGTCAAAATTTATGTACTAAAACACCAATTACTCCAGAAAAAAGAGAGGATTTCCCATCCAATACAAAGTGGGGTCCAGAGAAATGGAATGTGGATTATCGTACTAATAGGCAAAATGTTGTTGAAACCGGTACAAGTCCTTGTAAAACAGAGTGTCCAGCTCACATATCTGTTCAAGGATACATTAAGCTCGCTTCTAAGGGAAAATATAAAGAAGCCCTTGAACTTATCAAGCACGAAAATCCATTTCCAGCAGTATGCGGACGTATCTGTCCAAGAAAATGTGAATCCGCCTGTACAAGAGGCGATATCGACGATCCTGTTGCTGTAGATGAAATCAAAAAATTCATTGCAGATCAAGAGTTAAATGTGGATAATCGCTATGTACCAAAATTGAGACATAAATACGAAAAAAAAATTGCCATTATCGGTGCTGGCCCATCAGGTCTTTCCTGTGCTTTCTACTTAGCTATTGACGGTTATAATGTAACTGTGTTTGAAAAACAAAGAGCACTTGGTGGTATGCTTACACTTGGAATTCCAGCTTATAGATTGGAAAAAGAAGTAATTAATTCAGAAATTGATATTTTAAGGGAACTCGGCGTTGAGTTCAAGACAGGTATTGAAGTTGGCAATGATGTTAGCCTTCGCGAACTTAGAAATGAGGGATATGAAGCATTCTATGTTGCAATTGGTGCTCAGGCAGGTAGAAACTTAGGGTTAGAGGGTGAAGATGCAGAAGGCGCTATTACAGGTGTTGATTTCCTCCGTGCTGTAAACCTTAGTAATGACATAAAACTTGAAGGAAACGTAGTTGTAATCGGTGGCGGTAACGTTGCTATTGATGTTGCAGGAACAGCTGCAAGACTTGGAGCCTCCAAAGTTGATATGTATTGCCTTGAGAGTCGAAAAGAAATGCCAGCCCTTGAAGAAGAAATTGAAGAAGCATTATCAGAAGATATCGGTATCAACAATTCTTGGGGTCCAAAACGAATTCTTCAACAAAATGGACGTGTTTCCGGCATAGAATTCAAAAAATGTGTTTCAGTTTTCGATAAGAATGGAAAGTTTAGTCCTATATTTGATGAAAAAGAAACTGTGATTGTTAAGACAAATAATGTTTTGATTTCAGTAGGTCAAGGAATAGAATGGGGCAACCTGCTGGAAAACAGCAACATAGAATTAAATCCAAACAAGACAATCAAAGCAGATTCTTTTACACTTCAGACAGGAGAGCCAGATGTATTTGCTGGTGGAGATGCAATGACAGGTCCAAAGTTTGCTATCGATGCTATTGCTATGGGTAAAGAAGGTGCAATTTCAATCCATCGTTATGTTCACCCAGGACAGAGCTTAATTATTGGTCGTGACAGGAGAGAGTATCATGCACTTGATAAAGAAAACTTGACTCTTGAAAGCTATGACCGTATGCCAAGGCAAAGAGCACTTCCTGTGGATGGAAAAAAATCAAAAGAAACCTTTAAAGATTTACGTAGTACATTTACAGAAAATCAAGTGAAGAAGGAAGCAGAACGTTGCCTTGGCTGCGGTGCTACAACTAGAGATGAATACATGTGTATAGGATGCGGTGCATGTACAACCAGATGTAAATTCGATGCTATTTCACTTGTCAGAAAATATGACGCTTCAAGCGTACCGCTAGAAAAGCTTAAACCGATAATTGTTAAAAACATGATTAAGCGTAAAGGTAGAATCTTTGTCCATAAGGTTAAAAAATCCTTACGCAAATAGAAAATATTGCTTGCTAGCCTATCTCAAAGCAAAACCTCCTCAGAATAAATAATATTTATTCTGAGGAGGTTTTTTTAGTAGTATATCACAAGTAATTTACTTCAATTATATTACTATCAATGGATACTATATTTTCATAATATTCTGCTTCATTATTTATTTCTATTTGAAATTTTCACTAAATCTTTTAGTTTTAAACGTCTGCCGTAATGAAGTATAGCGGAAGAGTATATTTTTATTGACATCCAAGCTATAATAGCAATTGTTATTCCCAAAGAAAATAATGAAGCTACAATTTGTAAGGTAGGAACTTCTGTAGCTAAAATCCTACAAGGCATAGAAAATGGCGCAGAAAATGGAACAATAGATGCTATAATTGATACACTACCCTTTGGCGCAGACAGTGAAAAATATCCTGCGTAAAATGCTACCAGGGTTACCATATTTATAGGCATAAGGGCTGAATTGACATCCTCTGCCTTGCTTACAGTAGCCCCAGCAACAGCATTCATCATAGCATACAATGAATAACCCAGTATAAAGTATACAACTATCATTGCAATACTAAAGGGCGTGAAGTTAGAAAAATCAAGCATTTGACCTGCTATTGCAAAGTCCTCTGGAAAAGTTAATTTGTAAGTTAATGCAGCAGTAAATACAACCAAAGACAGTTGAATTAACCCAAGCAGTCCCATAGCGGCACTCTTTCCAAGAATTATTTTTGATGGTTTCGTGGAGGTTACAAGGAGTTCCATTACCCTTGAAGTCTTTTCAGAAGCCACAGACATGGCTACTCCATATCCATAAAAATAAATTACAAAGAACAACAACATACTTATAACCATACTTGAAATGTAGCTATTCATTTTTGGTTTTCCAAGTTCATTAACCTTAAAGGAAATATCGCTTTGTACCATTTTAGATACGTCATCAGATACCTTAGCATCTTTTAATAGGTTAGTTACAAAAGTACTTTTTATTATATGACTTACTCCCGTAGAATCTGGTCCATCGCCAGCTTGTTTAACTAAATAATCAAAGGTGGGTACACCGTTTTTCTCATCTAGAATTATTAGCGTATTATTATCTCCATCCTTAACTTTACTTTTAAGCATATCAACACTACCATAAGGCTGAGACTTAACTTCATATTCTGAAAAGGCTTTGCCGAGATTACTTAAATCTCCCTTTAGAATACCCTTAGCATCAACTACATAAATAACTCCCTTAGCTTTGCCACCTTTTGATTGTTGCTCTGTTTTATTATTTCCATCATTGTGGAAGGTCTTTATTATAGCTGGCAAACTAATTATTAAAACAGTTAAAAGTAGTGTGATTACAGTTGAAATAATAAATGCTTTTTTTCTGGAGTTTTCTTTAAATGTATAGACTAAAACCGCAAGAAACTCTTTCATTATTGTTCACCAACCTTTTCAATAAATATTTCATGAAGAGAGGGTTCACGAATTTCAAATTTATCAAGTCTTATTTTTGATGTTATGATTTTTTCAAGAAGGCTGTATGCCTGCTGGTCTGATTTAATTTTAAATTCGTACCCAGTAGCGGTTTTTGATAAAATATTCATGCCTTGCTCTTTTATGAGATCCTCAATTCCTTCTTGGCAGTTCACAGTAAGATTTGTTCTTCCATAACCAGCCTTTATTTGTTTTAAATTACCCTTTAGGATAGTTTGTCCATCTTTTAATATTACAAGATCTTTGCAATACTCTTCAATAGATTGCATTTGATGACTGGACATTATAATAAATTTATCCTTTTCAACTAATTCGTTAATTACACTTTTGAACAAATCAGCGTTTACTGGGTCAAGACCACTTAGTGGTTCATCTAGAATAATCAATTCTGGATCATGCAAGAGTGCTGTTATCAATTGTATTTTTTGTTGATTACCCTTAGACAATTGCTCTGCAGTAAAGTTTGAGTATTCAGATACCTTAAGCCTATCAAACCAATAGTTTATAGCTTTTTTTACTGACTTTCCATCCATACCTCGAAGTTTTCCGAAATATGAAAGTTGATCTACTACCTTAGCCTTAGGATATAAACCTCTTTCCTCTGGTAGGTATCCAAATTTCACAGTTTCTCTTGTAACAGCCTTTCCATTCCATTCAATTGTTCCGCTATTTTTTTCAAGAATCCCCAAAATCATTCTTATTGTTGTGGTTTTGCCTGCTCCATTTGTTCCAAGCAAACCAAACACACCTGGATTTTCAATTTCAAAAGAAAGATTATCTACTACAGTTTTTTCTCCAAACTTCTTTAATACGGATGATATCTCTAGTGCCATATTACTTCCCCCTTGCATAAGACGCATTTATTTTGATGCACCTTATATAACCATAAATTTTCATACATTGATATTATAACATTAACTTGTCAAAATTTGAAATATCTAGTTAAAAATTGTCTGTTTTATCTTGAATTCCTTTTAAATTTACTTTTTCTTTTTTTCTTCTTACTTAAATTAATTTTTCTTATTATAACAACTATTCCTATTAAGAATAAAATAAATATTCCAGCAGCCATAAGATATATAAGTATAATATTTTTTGTTAAAGTTCCACTAGAAGCCATTGAATAAAGCTTATAAGTTTTGACTTTTCCTTTTTCAGTTAATGACAAGGTTCCAATGCTCTTATTCCCTTTAAGACTAGAAAGGTCAGTACTTGTTAAGTTTATATTCTCCTGCAACTCTTTTTTATTCGCTTCGTTGTTGAAATAGCTAATGTCTTCTTTAGCCACAAGTGGTACACTAACAGTTTTCTCTGGACCAAGGGAGCCAAGCGGTTTGTATTTTAATGTTTCGGTTTTTATAATGTCATTCTTTGCATGTAATACTGTCTGCTGTAAATTATAGCTATAGTCAATTATTTTTTTCATATCATTGAAAACATAAGTGTCATTGGCATCATGAACTGATCCCATAACGACTCCCATAATTTCTCTTCCATTTCTTTCATAAAAGGCTACAAGACATCTCCCAGCTTTTGAAGTATACCCTGTTTTCCCAGCAATACAACCATCGCTTCCAAGAAGTTTATTACTATTTTCAATAACAAATCTTGTACCCTTTGATGTTGATAAAGTATTTTTCTTTTTATTCATTGACTCTTTTACCCAGGGGTTTAAAAATGAGGTTCTAGCCAATATACTCATATCATAAGGCGTAGTATAATGATCTGGACTATGAAGACCATTAGAAGTTACAAAGTGAGTTCCTGTCATATTCAATTTTGCTGCCTTATCATTCATCATTTTCATGAAATTTGTAGAATTTCCTGAAACGTTGTCTGCAATCATATACGCTAGGTCATTTGCTGAATAAAGTAACAGTCCATCCATTACATCCGCAGCTGACATAGTTTCATCAATCCCGATTGGATGAAAATTAACATTTAATGAATCCGCGGGTTGAGATTTTGCACTTTGAGTATATTTCAATTCATCATTTTTCCCCATGTTCTCAGCCAGCAATAGTGCCGTCATTAGCTTTGTTGTACTTGCTGGGTACATTTGTTTATCTACACTTTTCGCATAAATTATTTCGCCAGTTGCAACATCTACAGTTATTGCTGCTTTCCCATATATTGTCGTCAAATCAGTAGTGCCATCTATACCCGCAGCGAAAATATTTGAACTCATAGAAAACACTAGAAATAATACAATTAAAATTAAAAACTTTTTATTTTTCAACTTTCATCTCTCCATTACTTTAATTTATTGTGCACCTAATCTAATACCAATAAAAAGAAATCGCCTTATTTAGCGATTTCTTTTTACTAATTATAACAAACAACTGGAGTACCTGACTCAATATTATCAAATACTGTTTTTGCTAAATCGTATGGTGAATTTATACAACCATGGGACCCAGCGCTCTTATATAGCACTCCTCCAAACTTATCTCTCCAGCTTGCATCATGAATTCCTATTCCTCCATTAAAAGGCATCCAAAAGTTAACAGGAGCAGCGTAACCTTGACCTTTAAGGGTTGCATTTTTTTCTTTATATTTTAACTTATAAATACCTGGTGGTGTTGCATTCACCGACCCTTCAGTACCTGTGACAACATCCCCTTGTACTACCAGTGAACCATTTTTATAAAACCATAAATGCTGCGTTGTCAAATCTATTTCTACATAGGTATTCCCCATATCATCGTTACCATGATATAAGGCAGTTTGAGTATATTCTGGTTCTTTTGTTATAGTTTTCCCTTCTTTTATAGTCGAAATTAAAGCTTCTGTTTCCTTATCTTTATTAATTGACCATCCATAATCACCAGTGTTAATATTCATTGCCTTTTTTGATGATGAAACAAAATTTCTGCTCTTACCAATTGTATTATATTTGTTAGAAAGTTCGTCCATATAATTTTCAACTTCTTTTTCATCAAATGTGACTTTAATATTCTCATCAACTACAATCCACTTATTTATTGTAGAACTATCTAAAAGTTCTTTATCTTCTCCAAAAGTATAGGTGATTTTTGAAGATACATATTTGTTAAGCATGCTTCTGGTGTCGACGACTTTTTTAGATTTCGAAGTATATTGCGGGTTAACATAATAATTGATTGATTCCAAATCAATTGTAGCTTCCCCCTTACTTACTGCTGCTGACACATGCTCATATAAAATATCTTTATTAACCTTATTTCCAAGAACTTCACCTACAATCATATAACCATTATCTGTATACTTAAAGCTAGCATTTTTAGGCTCAATTACATTACTGCTATCAAAACAAGATAGCTTGTCCACTCGCTCTTTTAATAGATTCTTATCATATTTAATTCCTTCTACCATCTTAGAATCTTTTTTATTAAAAACTGCTGAAACCCATTTATAAGGATTCTGTCTATCTTTAAACTCCTTAAATTGCCCATCTGAATTATACTTTAATCCAACATCTTTACCATTAATTTGCTCACTTTTACCGCCTCGCTCTTTTATATTCAACTTATACTTTTGAATTTCAGATGCCATTTGTTTATTTACATTCTCAACAATCTTACCTGAAACACTAATGCCATTTATTTCTGAACCAAAATAAAAATGATTCATGAAATACATTGCCATTCCAAAATATATAACAAGTAAAGTGCAAATAGAAATTATAATACCTGTAACAATTTTCTTGCGCTTTTTTATTGGCCTTATTATTGACTTTTCTAATTCATTTTCCGTAATTCCCACCCCTTCTGATTGCAATAAAATGCCGACTTAATACGTGTCCTTCCTAAGTCTACATTTCATTTTATGTACTAACCTTCTACTACAAATAACAACGCAAATATAATAATACATCTTTTAAATAAATTATGAAAGAGGTATTTTTTTTAAATTATGTGCCACCCTAAAATTAAAAATAAAGTAGAACATATAAAATCCAATAATATCAATGCTGTAAACGTGTCCACAATTGCATTGTTTGTAGAAAAATTTTCCCTAAGGTAACTGTGACTTGAAAAAAACATTAAATATCTTAACTTTCCCATGATAAAAAGACTAGCCCTTCCTTTATAAACTCAGGTAAGGTTGATATATAAAAATCCCCTACATCTTTTATTAATGTAAGGGATTAATGAATCTTCTATTATCATACAACCGATAAACTTGAATGAATTATAGAAAAGCAACATGAGTTTTTCATTTTTTATTCAGTTCTATAAGTGGAATTATTAAATTATCAACAATATGTTCTACATAGCTCATTTTAATGGGTTTGCCAGTAATTATGAGTTGATAAAATAATAATGCTGGGCCCACATCTGCAAGAAGTTTCAATTGCTCCTTGTTTAACTTCTTATTTATGGCACACTCTATGGCATCACTAAATATACATGTTTGATCCGTTATGCAATCCAAGTTAATAGCTTCGGATAATAATTTATCTCTGCTTATTGCTGTTGCAATGGACAGCATTACTTTTTGCCTAACCTCGTCTTTTATCCCGAAATATATGCTAAGTGATTCACACAAATAATCTCTTAAATTGTCTCCGCAGCGCTCCATATCAACCTTCTGCTCACAAGGCATCATGAACCTTATGGCTTCTGCTATAAGATACGGCTTAGATTTCCATCTGCGGTATAATGTAGCTTTTCCTGCATGGGCCCTTAATGCAATAGAATCCATGGTGACGCACTCATACCCCTGCTCCGCTACCAAATCCAAAGCAGCTTTTAGAATAGCGACATCACGCCGTTTATCTACAGGTCTTCCAATCTTACCTGGGACTTTTCCTTCAAAATTTTCAATGAAATCGGATTTATTTATTATATCCATCCCCTAGCCTCCATTTTCTGCTTTCCATAAATATATCACACTGTAAACATCTTTTCAACATAACTGAACATAATAGTTTTGAAACTATTGTGTTTTATTATTTGCTATGATATACTCTCATTTATAAAGGATAAGAATCGAGGAGTTGTAGATTTATGATATTTTAAAAATGCCTTTGATGGAAACTATTATTTAATATAATGAGATTATAGAGCCTATTATGAAATTAATAGAATTTTATTAGGCTTAAGTATATAATAAGTGAAAGACTAAGAACCTAAAAAGTTAAGTATATATTGAGAAAGAGAGGTGATCTCTGATGAAAAAGAAATCAAGTATTGCTGTTTGGGCTATAATCCTTGCTATTATCGCAGTATTTATGTTTTCTAAAACAAATCAGAATTCAACAATTATTAATTTTAATCAATTTCAAACCAATTGGACAAATAATACTATAAAAAGCTTCGTGGTGGAAGATGATCAGATGTCAGTCTCTGGAACTTTAAAAAATGGAACTACATATAAAACCATTGTTCCATCTGCTAGATTATTTCAGTTTATTAAAGATCATCCAAAAAATCCACCGATTTCCGAAACATACCTAGCACCATCCGGTATGTTAATGTGGTTACAGTTTTTGCCTAATTTACTATTCATATTAATGCTTGTAGGCTTTGGATTTATATTCATGAAACAATCCAAGGGCGCCGGTGGAAGCGGCGGTGTAATGAAGTTTGGTAAAAGCAAAGCAAAACTTGCTGACCCTACTGCGAAAAAAGTTAGTTTTAATGATGTTGCAGGAGCAGATGAAGAAAAAGCTGAGCTTGCCGAAATAGTGGATTTTCTAAAGCAACCTAAAAGATACATGGAAATGGGTGCTCGTATACCAAAGGGAGTTTTACTTGTGGGCCCACCAGGAACTGGTAAAACACTTCTTGCAAGAGCTATTTCAGGAGAGGCTGGAGTCCCATTTTTCAGCATCTCAGGTTCAGATTTTGTAGAAATGTTCGTAGGCGTTGGAGCTTCCAGAGTGCGAGATTTATTTGATCAGGCAAAAAAGAACTCCCCTTGTATAATTTTTATAGATGAAATTGACGCTGTAGGAAGACAAAGAGGTGCAGGAGTTGGTGGTGGAAATGATGAACGAGAGCAGACATTAAACCAACTGTTAGTCGAGATGGATGGCTTTGGAGAAAATGAAGGAATAATAATGATTGCAGCTACAAATAGATCAGATGTACTTGACCCAGCACTACTAAGACCAGGTAGATTTGACAGACAAATATTCGTTGGAGTTCCTGATACTAAGGGTCGTGAAGCAATTTTGGCAGTTCATTCTAAAAATAAGCATCTTGAACCTGAAGTTAAGCTTAGCGTACTTGCAAAAAGAACACCTGGATTTACAGGTGCAGACATTGAAAACTTAATGAATGAATCAGCACTTTTAACTGTACGAAAAGATAAAAAACTTATAGGAATGGATGAACTTGAAGAAGCAGTTACAAGAATAATTGCTGGACCTGAAAAGAAAAGTAGAGTGGTAAGCGAAGCCGATAGAAGGCTTACAGCGTATCATGAAGCAGGCCATGCAATTGTAATGAATTTACTTCCAATGTCAGATCCTGTTCACCAAATAAGTATAGTTCCAAGAGGAAGGGCTGGCGGATATACTATGAGTCTTCCAGATGAGGACAGATCATATATGTCTAAATCAAGACTTGAAGAGGAAATTGTAGGACTATTAGGCGGCAGAGTTGCAGAAAAACTAGTTATTGGAGATATAAGTACTGGTGCAAGCAATGATATTGAAAGAGCAACTTCAATTGCAAGAAAAATGATAATGGACTACGGAATGAGTGATACTCTTGGACCAATTGCTTTTGGTTCAGGCAGTGATGAGGTATTCCTTGGAAGAGACATGGGTAAAGGTAAAAGCTTTAGTGAAGAAACTCTAAACAAAATTGATGGAGAGATAAAAAAACTTATAGATGAAGCATATAGAAAAGCATTAAAATTACTAACTGATAACAGAAGTAAACTTAATGCTGTTGCGGAAGAGCTTTTAGTACGAGAAAAGCTTGAAGCAGTGGATTTCCAAGAAATATTTGCAAAAAGCTAATTAATAATATGTCACAGGCTACCATAGCTGTGATTTTATTTTTTTTGGTCAAAATTAAAATCTATAGTTTACAAACAATTCTCAATTTTGTCACACTAATGACACATAGAATTGTTATTATAAATACATAGAAAGCAATTGATTTTTTTAATTAGAGTCCCCCTTTAATTAAATATAAACTTAATATTACTCCTTAAAAAATATAATAAGTAATAAGATTCAAAGGAATGACACAACCATGTGCATTCCTTTGATTTTTGTCTAGTATCTACTACATTTTAGCAATAGTATCATTATATTAATAGGCACCCCTTTTCTAATCTAGTTAGTTATATAAAAATCCCCTACATCTTTTATTGATGTAGGAGATTAATGAATATACTATTTTTAATTTTATGCTATTTCTAATGGAGCATTTTCTTTTTTATTGGTTTATTAATGTGCAAATTATTTAAACACCTTAATGCGATCTTCTAATGGTTGAAACTGTTTTTCATCAGGCTGTGCTGTTGGTTTTCCAAATGGCATTTGTGCGATAAGTTTCCAGTTGCCTGGCACGTTCCATTCTTTTTTTACATCTTCCTCAATAAGTTCGTTATAGTGTTGTAGTGATGCACCAAATCCCTCAATTTCTAAGGCAGTCCATATAACGTATTGGTGCATTCCACTTGATTGCTGAGACCAAACTGGGAAATTGTCCTTGTAGAGAGCAAATTGACTCTGAAGAGATTCAATTACAGTAACATCCTCAAAGAATAAAACTGTGCCATATCCATTACGGAATGAATTTATTTTATCCTCAGTTTCACCGAATTTATCAGCAGGAACTATCTTTCTTAGAGTTTCTTTTGTAATATCCCATAATTTATCATGATGTTTTTCTAGCAGTAAAACTACTCTCGTACTTTGAGAATTAAATGATGATGGTGTATTCTTTACGGCCTGTTCAATAACTTCTTTAATTACTTCATCTGTTGTTACCTTTTCTTTACTAATTCCATAAAATGAACGTCTTTCTGCTACAGCAGTGTAAAAATCTTTTTTCATATTATTATTCCTCCAATTTTTATTAAATACTATTTTTTCATTATTTACAAATACAAGCTAATGTATCCCTTTTTATATCATTTAAAGCATAAGACAAATCTTTTAAGAATAATCTTACTTCTTAGACTTTTTCATCTCTACAACAATAAAATGTGAAAGTACTTTTGCCTTTATCTTTATATCTTCTTCAACAATTTCCATAGCATCTCTTTCATTTAAAGTAATTCCATTAATATTTGATTTTCCTTCTATTTGAACTAAATACGCTTGCCTATTTGCTTTAACTGAATAATTTATTTCATTGCTTTCTTCTAATTCTAATGTAAATATATTTACATCCTGATTGACTTTTATAGCTGCATCTCCTTGATTACTTGATACCATATTGAGCCATTTATTTTTTCTTTCATTCCATCCAAATCTATATTCACCGTAATTAGGTTTATGTCCATTTTTATCAGGAAGTATCCATATTTGAAGGAATCTTGCTGTCTTTTCTCCTAAATTATGCTCACTGTGATAAATACCTGTACCAGCGCTCATATATTGAACATCCCCACGCTTCAATGTACTTTTATTACCCATACTATCACCATGAGTTAACTCCCCACAAACCACATAGGATATAATCTCCATATCTCGATGAGGGTGAGTATCAAATCCTGTATGAGAATTAACTAAATCATCATTTATCACCCTTAATACTCCAAATCCCATGTTATTCGGGTTATAATACTCAGCAAATGAAAAATGAAATTTGCTTTTTAGCCATCCAAGATCACTCTGTCCCATTTTTATACTTTCTATTTTTCTTAACATTTTAAAATCTCCTTTCATTGAATAAATTATTATATATAACTACTTAGTTTATTACTAACTAGTTATATATAATTAAAATATATGGTGTAAATATTTATACACCTGATAATTTTTTAAGTAAAACTATTAAATTTTTCTTTTCTTCTATTGTTAATGAACTAAAGATTTCATTTATATTTTCTAAATGTTTTGGGAATATACCACTCATAAGGGTTTTTCCTTCTTCAGTAATACTTATCAAATTAACTCGTCTATCCTTTGGATCAGTACATCTCTTAACGAGATTTCCCTTAACTAAATTATCTATAACAACAGTCATATTGCCACCAGTAGAAAGGATTTTATCTATTATTTCACAGACTCTTAAATCGCCTTTATGATATAATATCTCAAGTACTGCAAACTGAGAAACTGTTAACCCTCCCTCTTTAATAGTTTTATATTCTCTTTTATGAACATTTTGAGTACATCTACTCAATGCTATTAATGCCTTTAAATTTAAATCTACCACTTCTCCATAAGTATTCTTTTCTTTATCCATACCTATAATATATTACTAATTAGTAATATCGTCAAGCTTTTTTTTACAAAGACCTCACTATAAAGTAAAATACAGAATGTATTGAATAACGACTAATTATTTTTTAAAGGTTTATTCTATCTATTAACTAATATTATCATATTTGTATATGCTAGTAAAACAATTTATCTGAATTACATAGGTCTATATAAATGGTAGCAAGAAGGTTCCTTTGTTTGCCTTTCACATTCTCGTCATAATTATATATTATGTTATAAAATTCAACAATTTGCTTGTATTTATACACTAAAGATAACCTTAAATTAGTCGATAAATAAGTAGATAAAATAAACTATTGAACTAAATTGTAGGGGGAATAACTTTGAAAAATCTTAAAAACCTAAAAATTGTTAATAGCGTAATTGCAATGTGGATTATATCACTTATTTGTTCATTAGTAATAGGAGTAAATGGATTTATCAACATGAAAAAATTAAATGGAAATGTAGAAACAATATATTCACAGCAACTTATGTCTATCTCCATATTAGCAGAGCTTAATGGGGAATTAGGACTAATAAGACAAAATTTCACTAAGCTAATTGATAGACCCTTTAATTCAGCTATTATAACCATTCTAGATGAAAACGACAAATTGTTTAAAGAAAATACAGCTAAAATCGAAAAATACTGCACTACATCAGCAGGAAAGGAATCTTTCAATTCTCTTAAGAAAAATTATGAAGATTACTTTGCCGGTATAAATGTAGTAAAAGAAAAGAAAAAGCAGGGTCAAAATGCTACAAATGAAGAAGTTGCACAATATGGTATATCAGGAACTAACTTATCTAAAAGTATGCTTGAACTTACTAAATTAAATCAAAAATCAGCAGAAGATATATATAATAAGTCGTTGCAGCAATATAATAGCAGTAGAAATATATTTATTGCAATGGGTATAATTCTTTTCATAATTTTAACATCAATATCCTTAATAGTAATATCCTTAGTTAAATCTTCTATTAAAGAGTTTTCAAATGCATTAGCTGTTATTTCAACTGGAGATTTTACTATTGAGTTAGATAAAACTGGTAAGAATGAATTTGGTAAAATGAAAAGAGAATTAGCAATGACTATCAGTGCTATAAGTCAGATACTAAAGACAATAAAAGAAAATACAGATACTATTAGTGAACAATCGCTATCCTTGTCTGCTATATCAGAGGAAATGACAGCTTCAACCCAAGAGGTTGCAAATGCTATACATGAAGTTGCAGAGGGGTCAACTTCTCAATCAACGGACTTAATTGAAATGTCTTCTAATCTAAGTGCCTTTGGTAATGCCATAAATAATATAGTATTATCTGTTGAAGAGGTTGAAGTTAATGCCAAGAGTGTTAATAATATGGCTACAAATAGTAATACGAAGCTAGAGGACTTGGTGAAGTCTGTTGCTAATATTAGTGGTGCATTTAAAGATGTAAGTACAAAATTTGCTAAGTTAGGTACAAGTATTAATAAAATAAATGAAATCACTACTTTAATAAACAACATTGCAAATCAGACAAATCTATTAGCACTTAATGCAGCTATCGAGGCAGCTAGGGCTGGAGAATCTGGAAAAGGCTTTGCCGTTGTTGCTGATGAAATTAGAAAGCTTGCAGAGCAAAGTAAAAATTCTTCTACAGAGATAGATACTTTGCTGAAAACTATTTCATTGGAAACAGAAGGGGTCATAGTTACTACTAGTAAAGTGGATTCTGACCTTGTGGATCAAGTTGATATAATTGATAGTTCAATATCTGTATTTAAGGATATTATTACTGCTATCGAAAAAATGCTACCTTTAATTGAAAATACAAATTTAGAAGTGAATAAAATAAATAGTGACAAAAATTCCATAATATCTAAAATTGAAAACGCTTCTGCAGTATCAGAAGAAAATTCAGCAGCTTCAGAGGAGATAGCAGCTTCTGCACAGGAAATGAGTGCATCCTCAGAGGACGTGGCAATTAGCGCAGAAAAGCTATCTTCAATTGCAACAAGAACTATAGAAGAAGTAAATAAATTTAAACTATAGTCATAAGGAGCAGATACACAACCAATTTCTGGTTAGGTACCTGCTCCTATTACTTATTTATATTAAAAAAATGAATATTTTTAATTAATAAACTTAACTCTATACAATATATAATAAATTTAAATTTGTGAGGAGTGTTCCCTATGATAATAAAAGCTGATTCAATCTGCTTAACCTGGCATGAAATCTTGATAAAGAAAGGAATTAATCCAGAAATGGCAAAATCATTGATTGGATTTACATCATGGAACCAAAAAGAATTTCCTGATAAACCTGGAAAACATATTACAGATATTTTGCAAGGATATAGTGGGAAAGTAATTGTAAAAGATGTTATTGGTACTAGATATAACGATATTGGATTATTATTTTTAAATAATGCTATGCCAGATGATGTGGCAACTATGGTTTTTGATATAATTATGAAATATGAGCAAGAAGAAGTTTATGATATTTTATAGATAAATTAATATAAATTTCAAATATTTAACATGAACTTAAATAAATATTGTTTTTATTATCATCTTTGAATTAATTCTAGCGTAGCGATTATAGATTACATCTAAAGCTGCTTTCTTTTGAGAAACCATAAGTACTTTCTTTGATTTTCATCATTAATTTCTACCTCTACTGAATTTCTTTATGGCTTTATTATAAATTCTAGTTCTCTTTGTCTTGTAATAAAATTGTACCATTTTTGACAAAAACAGCACTAAATATATAGAATAATGCATAATAACAATTTAAAATCTTAGTTATCCTTTATTTTTATATGATTATTAGTTATAATGAGTTATATTTTATAAAATAATTTAACTATTATTTTAAATACATTCGACTAAAGGAGGAACTCTCAAATGAGTTTTCAATTACCAACGTTCGCATCAGCAGATTTCTCGCAGAGTTTTTTTGTTAATGCACCAGATGCTAAAATAAGTGAAGTTAAAAAAGATGGAGTTGCTCCCAAAGGTTTCTTAATAACTTCTATATTGCCTGAATATTTTAAAGTTAAGGGACAGTGGGTACTTCCAACCCAAACATCTATAGAATGTACTGCTGTCGTTCGCGATAACAACACTATAGAAATTGTGGAATTTAGAAACCTTAAAGTTGGCGATAAAGTTGTTTTAGGAAAATCTAAAGATGGAAGTGAAGGTATATACCAATATACTAGTGGATTTGATAACTTACCCAATGTAGGACTAGGGAGATCTGTTGAATCTTCATTTTCAAGAGATTATAGTGAATTATATGAATTACTAGAATATGAAAAAGAAAATAATGGATATATAGTTTGGGTTCTAGGACCAGCTGTGGTTTTTGATTATGATACTAGAGCTGCACTATCCGCACTTGCTGAAAATGGGTATGTAAACGCTCTTATGGCTGGAAATGCTATGGCAACCCATGATCTAGAAGGAGGGCTCCTGGGAACAGCATTGGGTCAAAATATATATACTCAAGAATCTGTTCCAATGGGTCATTATAACCATTTAGATCTAATAAATGAGGCTAGACGCGCAGGTTCAATAGAAGCATTACTGAGTGAAGGCAACATAAAAGATGGGTTTGTGAAAACCTGCATAGAAAAGAATATACCTATAGTTCTTGCTGGATCTATAAGGGATGATGGGCCACTTCCATCTGTTTATCATAATGTATCTTGTGCCCTGGATGCTATGAAAGCACAAACAGATAAAGCAACAGTAGTAATTTGTCTTGCTACAGTTCTTCACTCAGTGGCAACTGCAAACTTAGCTTCATCTTATAGAGTTGTAGACGGAAAAGTAAGACCAGTATATTTTTATTCCGTAGATATTGCCGAATATGCAGTTAACCAAGTATCAGTTGCTAGAGAATACGTAGGTGTTAAAACAATAGTTACTAACGTTCAAGATTTTGTGGTTAATCTTCAAAAAAACTTGAGTTAATATAGCAGCTTTGAAAAAGATAATTTACCCTATTTACTTCTAAACGCACTAACATACATTATTATATTAGTAGGAGGAGATTTTAAATGAGTTTTGAATTGCCAAAGTTTACACCGCCGGATTTCTCGCAAGATTTCCTTGTTAATGCCCCAGACTGTACAACCCAAGAAGTAATTAAAGACGGAGTCACTCATAAATGTTATCATGCATTATCAATATATCCTGAATATTTTAAGATTAAAGGGAAATGGGTAATAGCGAGTGAAAGCCGTATGGATAGTGTTGCAGTTGTTACTGCAGATGATGACATAAATATTGTGGAATTTAGAAATTTAAAAGCTGGCGATAAAGTTGTCGTAGGAAGAACTGAAAATGGAAGTGAAGGTATATATATGTATACTAAAGGGTTTGCTTCTGATGATGGAGATGTTGATACATTTGCATTCAGAAGTGGGAGATCAAGAGAAACTGCCTTCTCAAAAGACTACGATGAATTATATGAAATTATGCAATATGAAAAAGAACACGATGGTAAAATAGTTTGGGTTTTAGGACCCTCAATTGCATTAGATGAGAAATCAAGAGCTGCCTTTGCCTCACTAGTGGAAAATGGGTATGCTCAAGCTGTTTTATCTGGAAATAACCTGGCTACTTATGATTTAGAAAATGGAATGTTCAAAACAGTTTCAGGTCAAGAAATTTTTGAGTCTCGTGAAAATGCTCATTATAACTATATTGCAACTATAAATGAGGCTAGACGAGCAGGATCCCTTGCAGAGCTTATAAATTCAGGTAAAGTTAAAGATGGTATAATAAAAGCTTGCGTAGAAAATGATATTCCTGTAGTACTTGCTGGTAGTATAAGAGATCGATATGCATTGCCAGGTGTTTATGATAATGTGTATGAATCGCAAAATGCTATGAGAAAACATACTAGAAAGGCAACTATGCTTATATGTTTATCATCAGTACTTCATACCATAGCTGCCGGAAATATGACTCCATCGTACACTGTAAAAGATGGGACTGTTAGACCCGTATATATATATTCTATAGATATACAAGAGTTCTCTGTTAACAAATTATCTGATAGAGGAACATTAGAAGTTAAGACATTAGTTACAAATATCCAAGACTTTATAGTTAACGTAGCGGAAGGATTAATCAAGTAATAATATAGTTAAAGAAAAAGTATCAAGAATATTAACAATCTTGATACTTTTTTTATGGAATTTTATAATATCAGGCTTTTGCAGTAATTTCTCTTGTTAATTATGATAATTTTTATTCTATACATATAAATTATTTGCCATATAAGCCTTGACCACCTGATGCTGGGCTTTGTGATCCGTAAATCTTTGCTCTCTTAGTATTTTTTTGCTGTGAAGACTTTACTTTTTTTTCTTCAATAATTTTTTTCATTAGTTCCATGCTTTTATTCATATCATTTTTCATATTTTTTACCTTCTTTTTTTTATTTTTTACATCTTTTACATTAAAAAACTAACTGATACCTTCCAAATGAATATTTGCAAGGTATGATTTGTTATTTTATTAATCTATTATACCCCAAAAACAGTCCTTTGGGTGATAATATATATTTTACTCAAAATACACATATCTAAAACATTATCAGCAATCATAAACTTCCAGTTTATCTTATGAAATGTATTTTTTTAAAATTATTTTTAATTTACAATTAATTATTAATTTTGTCACTATACTGACATATATAATTGTTATTATAAGTACATAGAAAGTAATTAATTTTTTAATTAAAGTCCCCCTTTAATTAAATATATATTTAATATTATCCCTTAAAGGAACTGGTTAATATAATCAGTTCTTTTTTATTGTATAAAAGTTAGCAAGAAAAAAACTGCTCTCTACTAATAATCCACAAAATAATATGTTTTGTGAAGCATATTTGCTAATAACAAACAACTGGAATACCTGCCTCAATATTATCAAATATTGCTTTTGCTAAATAGTATGGTGAATTTATGCACCCATGAGACCCATCTGTCTTATATATCTTTCCTCCAAACGCATCTCGCCAGCTTGCATCATGAATTCCTATGCCTCCATTAAAGGGCATCCAAAAGTTAACAGGAGAAACGTACCCTGGACCTCTAAGGACTGCATCACTTTGTTTATATTTTAACTTATAAATGCCTCTTGGCGTTATATGATTAGAGCTTGCATTACCTGTAACAACATCTCCCTCTGCTATTAAATCACCGTTTTTATAAAACCATAGATGCTGTTTTGTCAGGTCTATTTCTACATAGGTATTCCCAATATCATTTACACCATAGGAAATGGCAGTTTGAATATATGCCGGCTCTTTTGCTATGGTTTGCCCTTCTTTTATGGCTGTAATTAAAGCTTGCGCCTCTTTTATTCTATTAATTGACCAGCCATAATCGCCCCCTCCAATATTTATTGTCTTTCCTGATGATGAAACAAAATCTCTATTCTTACCAACTGTATTGTAATTTTTAGAAAGTCGATCTATATAATTTTTCACTTCTTTTTCATCAAATATGACCTCAAGATTCTCATCAACTGTAAGCCACTTATTTATTGTAGAACCATCTAAAATTTCTTTATGGTTTCCAAAAGTATAGGTAATTTTTGAAAATACGTATTTGTTAAGCATGTTTTTTGTATCTATAATTTTGGGTGAACTGGAAGTATATTGTGGTTTAACGTAGCAATTAATAAACTCCAAATCTATTGTAGTTTGTTCCTTAAGTATTGCATCTAATATATGATCATATAAAATGTCTTTATTAACCTTATTTCCATGGACTTCACTTACAATCACATAGCTCTTATCTATATACTTAAAGCTAGGATTTTTAGGCTCAATTAAATTACTATTAACAAAACAAGAGAGAGTGTCCACTCGTTTTTTTAATAGTTGCTTATCATATTTAATTCCTTCTATCATTTTAGATGCATCTGTATTAAAAAATGCTAAAATCCATTTATAAGGATTCTGTCTATCTTTTAATTCTTTAAATTGCCCATCCGAATTATATTTTAAACCAATTTCATTGGCTCTAATTTGTTCATTTTTACCGCCTCGTTCTTTTAGATTTAACGCATAAGTCTCAAGTTTAGATGCCATTTGCTTATTTACTGCCTCCACATTTTTACCTGAAACATTAATGCAATTTATTGTAGAACCAAAATAAAAATGATTCATGAAATATATTGCCATTCCAAAATATATAACAAGTAAAGTAAAAATAGAAATTATAATACCTATAACAATTTTCTTGTGCTGTTTAATTAATCTTATTATTTGCTTTTCTACTTCATTTTCCATAATATTTCACCCCTTCAAATCAAAACAAAATTTATAATAAGTACGCGTCCTTTTTAATCTACATTTCATTTTATGTTCGGACTTACCTACTTAAAACACTTATTATAAATTTTGTTTGTAAAGGGATAATTAATTGTAAAATATTAAATTGCTCTTTTTAAGGTTGGCTTATGTTCCTTTATTGGATCTACTGCTTTTATATATGGTATCTCCCAATTTTTAATTCCATTTGTGAATTTTTGTGGATATTGATATCTATGTGCCTTGTACACTTTTTTTTGGTGTTCTATTACCTCTTCACCAAACATCTGCTTTACTTCATTCATATAATTCTTATTAATATTAATTTGTTTAAAATTAAAATCATTGACAATCTTCAAAAATCTATCTACTTCATTTTGAAAAACTTTAGCAAAAAAAGCATTTTCATTATTGCCATCGCAAATTAATATTGGGTTTAGTGGACCTTCATTAATAGTAGCTTTCAATTTATATATGCTTTTTTTGTTCCTCCCTATAAAATAACCATAATTAATATAATTAGGATCCTCATCTTGCGGGAAAATTACATTATATAACAATTCTTCTTCATTCATTTTAATCCTCACCTTTCTAATAAATTATTAGATTAATAAAACTAAAATTTAAAAGCTACTTATACATAATACGTTTCTAAAATGTATTCGTTTCAATTATTCTAACAGTTCATTGTAAAGTACATGTTATGAATTTGGTCAGAATTAGTTAATAATCAATAGAAGGTAACTGTGACTTGTTAAAAAATTCAAATTTTTAACTGATTAAAGATAAAAAAGTGTAATTAACAAAGCTATTTAATTTTTATGATATTCTAAATTGCAATAATTAAACCTACGATTAATGCACTTAATATACTTACACAGAAACCACCTATCATTCCTCTAAAAGCAAGTTTTGATAGTTGGCCTCTCTTATCTGGACAGAATACTGATATTCCTGATACACAGATTCCCATACTTGATATATTTGCAAAACCTGTTAATGACACTGCAAGCATAAGTCCTGTTCTATAATCTAATGTACTCATTACTTTACCAAGTTGCCCAAATGCTACAAACTCATTTAACGCCATCTTACTTCCAAGTAATTGCCCTGCAAGTAATATTTCTCCACTCGGTACACCCATTAAATAACCTATTGGTGCAAATGCATATCCAAGTATCCCTTCCAGTGATGCTCCAAAGATTCCAAGAAACCCATTAACCATTGCAACTAGTGCTACTATTGCTATAAGCACTGCCCCAATTCCAAGAGCCATATTAAGTCCTGCAGATGCTCCTTCTGAAATAGCTGATATTAAGTTTTCATTATTACCCTTATTATCTATTTTTAAATTATCTATTTCATTAACTCCTTCTACCTCTGGAACTAATATTTTAGAGATAATTATACTTCCAAGTGGCACTAATGTACTACCAATTAAAAGATATTCCATAGGTATTCCAAGACCAACATATCCCATTATTACACTAACAGACATACTCCCCATACCTGATATAAGCACTAGCATTATTTCACTTTCAGTCATTTTAGGTAAATACTTGCTTACAAGTAATGGTGAATCTGTTTGCCCTAAAAACATGTTTGCTACTGCAACAAAACTTTCTACTTTGCTTGTCCCAATAACTTTTTGTATTGCTCCACCTATTATTTTAACAACAAAGCCTATAACTCCTAGATAAAATAAAGCTCCAACCAATGCTGATACGAATATTATGTTACCTAATACTTGTATACCAAATACCATTCCCGTTGGTGCCGCAGCATCTGCTAATGATCCAAATACAAATTTCAAACCCTGGCTACCATAGTTTAAGACATTACTAACCCCATCTGATACATTTTGTATAACTATTCTTCCCAATGGAACTTTAACTAATAAGAATGCCACTACGAATTGTATAACAAATGCCTTAATAATTAGTTTCTTATTAATAAGGCCCTTATTATTTGATACTAAATATAAAATGCCCAGTAAAATTATAATTCCTAATAAATTTCTTGTTATTATCATAAATTCCCTCCTCTTTTTAATGCGTATCTTTGGATACTTATTCTTTTCCCTTTAGAATTCTCCAAAAAAAATAACAAGTCAATACGCTAGTCCATTTTTTTAAATGTCTTATTAGATTATTTTATACACCTATTTTTATAATCTTATAATATTATTATACCTTAGGTTTATCGATATCAGTGTTTTTTTTGAATAATCTGTCGAATTTAATATTAAAAACTAAGTTTCTAAAAAAAATATTACATTTTATTGTATTGTTTTTTGAAAATTCAAAAAAAGCCTACCCATAGATTACTCTATGAAATAAGCTTATGTTATTATATATATTTCTTTATTTACTAATACAACTGTGTTAATTTTCTATTAGAATTAGCTTTTAATTAAATTTTCTACAACTTCCGTAAATATAATTCCAATAGCTGTTGCTCCAGCATCAGGATGATCTAAACTTCTCTCACCAACATAAGTTGCTCTTCCTTTAGATGCCACTATTTTCTTTGTATTCTCGGCACCTATTACAGCCTCTTTTGCACTTTTCTTCATGGCCTCTAATATTTCTCCATCACCATTAGCACTGACCTTAAGTGATTCTATTGCAGGAATCAAAGCATCAAGTAATGTTTTATCCCCCAGTTTAGCTCCACCTATTTTTTGTATTCCATCAGCTGCACTTTGAAGTGTTTCTGCAAATTCTTTTAAACTTAATTCTAATTTTCCATTGGCATATTTACCTGCGCTTCTAAATGCTGATCCCCAAATTGGACCTGATGCACCGCCACAATGCTCTGTAATTATCATTCCGCAGCCTTTTAAGAACTTTCCAATATCTTCATTTGAAATATCTTCCCATTCACTTCTTAGTTGTTTAAAACCTTTGGATAATGACATTCCAAAGTCACCGTCTCCTGCTGGAGAATCTAAATCACAAAAATATACTTCATTTCTTATTATTATGTCACACATATTATTTACTATATTAACAATGTCCTTTGTTATCAACTTATTCATTTGCTATTCCTCCAATTTTTCTCTAGTACATAATTAGGTACATTAGATTATCTAATGTTTTTTATTAAATCATCTTCTGAAATGTAGTTAAAACTTTAAAGCTGGAGTATCAGTTGGGAAATCTAGAAGGCCTTTAAGCTTATCATTTAACTTAAGTACAGAAATTGATGCACCAGCCATATCTATTGCCGTCATATAGTTTCCAATTAATGTCCTATAAACTTTAATATTTTTATCTTCTAAAATTTTATTTGCAGAACCATTTAGAATATATAATTCTTGCAGTGGCGTAGCACCGAACCCATTTACTAATAACGCGATTTCATCCCCAGACTCACATTTTAGATCTTCAATAATTCGTGTAAGCATTTTGTCTGCTAATTCATCTGATGATACTATTTTTTCCCTTGCTATTCCAGGTTCTCCATGAATTCCTACACCAAATTCCATTTCGTCTTCACCTAATACAAAAGTTGGAGTTCCCTTTGCTGGTACTGTGCAAGAAGTAAATGCAAATCCAATTGTCCTAACATTTGCAATAGCTTCTCGGGCTGCATCCTTAACCTCTAAGAGATTCATTCCTTGTTCTGCCGCGGCTCCTGCAATTTTGTGGATTAATACTGTACCTGCCACACCTCTTCTGCCCACTGTATAAAGACTATCTTTAACAGCCACATCATCATTCACATAAACTTTTTCAACTTTTATATCGTCATCTTCTAAGGCCATTTCTGCTGCCCCATCGAAATTCATACAATCTCCTGAATAGTTCTTTATAATTAAAAGTGTTCCTTTTTTGGACTGAGTTTCTATTATTGAGTTATAAACTTGTATGGTAGATGGTGATGCAAAAACATCGCCACATACTGCTGCATCCAACATTCCAGTTCCAACAAATCCTGCATGTGCAGGCTCATGACCACTTCCGCCACCACTAATAAGACTTACCTTGTTCTGATTTAAGTTTTTTCTTTTTATTATTTTATATTTTTTACTAAGTACTAATTTATCTGGATGTGCTTTTACCATTCCTTTACACATTTCTAAAACCATATCGTCAACATTATTTATTATCTTTTTCATTATTCTCCTCCAAGTATGTTAGCTGTAAGTATTGCTGCATATACATCCTGGGCAGTTACCTTAAAAGGCATATTATACATTGACTCTCCATCTGCACAAGAAAGTTTTGCAACTTCCATTAACCTAGCTTCATTTATTTCATTAACTCCAAGATCTTTTAAACAAGTTGGCAGTCCCATAGACTTACAATAAGCAAGTACAGTATCTATTTCCTGCTTTGGTGCATTTTCTAGTACTAAATGAACTATTGTTCCGAAGGCTACTTTCTCACCATGATAATATTTATGAGTTTCTTCTAGTACAGTTAATCCATCGTGTATGGCATGAGCTGCAGCCAAACCGCCACTTTCAAAGCCAATTCCACTTAAAAGTATATTAGTTTCTATTATGTTTTCAAGAGCCTTAGTTACTACATTCGCATCGCAAGCCGCCTTAGCCTTAACAGAATCTTCAAGTAAAGTCTCATAACATAGCTTTGCCATTGCAAAAGCTGCCTTTGTACTTTTTCCACCAGAATTTACCGTTGCAAAAGACCTTAAACATGACCTAGCTTCAAAATAAGTAGAAAGTGCATCTCCCATTCCCGAAACCAAAAATCTTGTGGGTGCTTTTGCTATTATTTCTGTATCAACTAGGATAACATTTGGGCTATTTAAATACATATACTCTTGAAATTCACCATTTTCCGTGTAAATCACTGATGAAGAACTGCAAGGTGCATCTGTTGCTGCAATTGTAGGTATAACAATTACAGCTTTATGTTGATAATGTGCAACTGACTTTGCTGTATCAATAGCTTTTCCGCCACCTAGTCCTACAAAAACATCGCATTCATTTTCAACTGCTAATTTTCTTAGTCTTTCAATCTCATTTATTGTGCATTCGCCTTTGAACTCACCGTATACAAGCTCAAAATCTCCTTTTTCTAATGTTTTATCTAATTGCTTTTGGACTCTTGCTTGATCATCTTTATGAGCCACAAATAATACTTTTTTGCCGTAAGCGGTTACATAATCCCCCAAATTACATAATTCTCCTTGACCTTGAATATATTTTGAAGGTGATATTAACATTTTTTTCATTATTAATCCGCTCCTTATTAATTTGATTTAATTTTCTAACTTGTCTAAATTATAAACCCCACCTCTTAAAATTTCATTGGATTAAATTGCATTCATATGGAATGTAGTCGCTTACTTTATGTAAAATTTCATAGTACTTTTTTGTACTTACTCTTGAAATAGGAAAAAACAGCACTAATTTAACTTAGTACTGTTTTCCTAGATTATATTTATTTCTATATACGGCGGGTGTTATCCCTTCGATTTTTTTAAATACCTTTATAAAATAACCACAATCTTCAAAACCCAAATCAATGGATAAATTTATTATTGGAATATCTGATGTTTCAAGGAACTCCTTAGCCTTTTTAATTCTCACCTTATTTATATATTTAGAGAAATTATCGCCAATGTCTTTTTTAAAAAGCTTGCTAAAATAACTAGGACTAATGTTACATAGCGATGCCATATCAACAAGTGTAATTGACTCACTATATCTCTTTTGTATATATTCCAATGCTGGTTTTAAAACATTATTTTTACCATCTAATATTTTATTACTTGTATCTTCACTAATATCTGATTTGCTAACATTTAAGCCATTAACTTCTTTTAAATCCTGTTCCACTTTTCCGAATTTTAAATTTGTCTTCTTAAATGAACCCACAGTTAAAACCTTTTCATTGATTTTATTTGAAATTATTTTTAATAAAGCTTCCTCCACGATATAGTTGCTAATATGAAAAATCATGTTAGCAACCGATTTCACTCGACCTATCGTCATTATCGGCAACTTTTCATATAAGCGTTTCATTTTTGCTTCTTCTTCTAAATTCGCCTTAAAATATTTATTATTAACTACTTGTTCCAAATTTTCCTTTTCTTTCTCCTTAATAATAACTTGTCCTGCCATTACCGCACCAAAGTATTGTCCATCTACTATAATAGGAATAGCAAAATCTAAAACCCCTACATGACATGTATATATGTATGGTTGCTGTAATCTAGCAGCCTCAAGGCCTCCTCTAGAGTCACATTTTTCACATAGCTTACTTAAGTCTGAATTCGATTTTATGAATTCACAAAATTCGCTACACTTACTATGCTGGGTAATTGGTTTTCCTGTATAATCCACAGTTACCATAGCTATACCTGTTACCTCTGATATTTCATCCTGAATTTTTTGAAAGTTATCTACATTAATAATCTCATCTAGATGTAACAAAGCGTTTTTCAAAATACTTCCTCCAATCATTAATAAAGGTACTATATTAAATCATCTCTAAATTTCATATTATATATTTTGATTTTAAGAGTGTACATAAGCTTTTTTCATACCTATTCTTCTATATAAGAAAGATTACAATTCCCTGCATAACCTTGCTCAAAGCCATCATCTTCTGGTGTGGACTTGTTATATATAGTAATACCTATATTATAGCATACGCAGATAATACTATAATAAGATTTTGAAATGCAATTATAGAACAACAAATGCAGTATAAGCCTTTCTTGTTTTTAGCAGTTATTAGGCACATCATCAAAATTTGGAGTAAGTAGCTTACTTACGTTGCAAGTTAGAGCAACTGTGGTAGCTTTTTTTATCTTAAGTTCAATTTCATCAATCCCCCTTGATCTAATAAAGATAATAAGAACATCATCTTTATTTGTACTCCTTATAGTAATAAACCCCCTGTCACTTAAATAATATAGAGCTGCAATTATCTCACACTTGTTTGCACCTACTATTTTGTATTCTTGCCTTGTAATATCTTTGTAATTGCAAATACAAAATAAATATTCATATAACTCAAATAAAATTTGAATTCTAATTAAATCTCTTTCTATCTGTAGCATAAATTAAATCATCTCCTGCGGAGCTTCATATTACAGCGTGTAACTCCCACTTATAGAAGTAGACGACTTTCCTTCTATGTCATTAAACACCTACCTTTGATTAAGCCACTGAGTGAAAGTTAGTTTAGACCATTCACCTGCCGGCTCAGGCGCATACCCAGGATTCAATGGAAGTCCAGGAATAATTGGTGAAACTGGAATAATTTGAGGCCCAATATCAAGTGGCGCCTTTGTGAACCCTATACCGCCCACTACAGGTCCGCTAGTACTCCAAGCTACAATCCTACCATCTCTATCTAAAAGGTTAGTACCCCTGAGCCCACCAATCCATATTCTAGATTTTGTTGCCCAAACATAATTGTTATATACATATGCTACCCATTTTAAATCTTTATCAAATACATTACTATATTCTAATAACCACCCAACAAAGTTAGCCTTTTTATCATATAAAGGCTCCATTATAATCGGCATTAACTGTACCTCCACTCTTTTCTTTTTTATTTATAACAGGTATTAGCAAATCTTCAAATATATTAGAAACTGCAAATTTACCAGTTTCAATAAGATAATTTTCCACTTCCTCCATGCCACGACCTAAAACATAAGCAGAAACTGTTTTGTCTCTTTCTATGTTAAAAAAAATCCATCTTCTATAGTATATGAAATAAAGAGCTGCAATTATTTCAATTCTACAATTATTAGGAACCTCATAATCAATATTACTACACACTTCATAGCCATAAGTAAAGAAGTCCCTATATAATTGAAATAATAAGTTATATCTAAGCAATCTACGTTTCTCAAATATTAATAAATCCATAAAGCACCTCATACAATATGTATTTAGGTATCTACCCTGTTATTTTTCCAAGGCACCTTATATATAGTATGCATATTATGTATAAGGTGCCTATGTTCTTTAATATATTGGATACTAATTATTAACTTTTGTTGAATTAAATCATCTTCTGCGAAGCTGCAATATTAACCATATTATTAATAAATAAGTACTAAATTTAAATAACAAAAAACTATAGTGCATCATATACTGTAATTGTAAATACTTTTAGGAGTTAATTTAATGTATATTGATGAAGATTCTATTAGATCTTATAATCAAAGATATATGTATGAACCAGATACTGAATATCTTCCACTGGCGTATCAATACAGACAAATAGGTCCTCAGGGCATGCCACCTTCTGGCCCTCCAAACTTTACACCAACTGAACCTAAATCACAACAATTTGGCGCTACTCCTCTAGCTATAGACCCAGGTGCAATTAGACCTTGCATATATAGATTTGTATATATATGGCCAAGAAGAGGCAACGGATTTTGGGCATGGCTTGTATTCGTGGGCCCTAGATCTGTAGCAGGCTTTCGCTTTAATAGAAATACTTGGAGATATTTTGGAATGGATTTAAGGGATATTCGTAGTTTCCAATGCTTTTAAAATACTATAGATTAGGAGTTTAAATAGGAATGGAGGTGGAAAATGATACAGTTTAAATCTTTTAGTGGTTTCATTACCATGATTAATGATTTTTGGATAAATGAAAGTGGAGAAGGTGCAGGATGTTATAAATTAATGTCTGTAGAAGATGAATTTGGAACTGTAGTAAATTTTGTGGTGACACCGGTGACTTATTTTGTAGACCATGTAATGGTTAGATTAGGAGATAATCTAACTGGATTTTATGATGCAAATGCACCTGTCCCTATGATTTTTCCTCCACAATTTCAAGCAATTGTTATGGCAATAAATACACCATATCAAAATGTGAAAGTAGACTATTTTAACAGTCAATTGGTGAGTAGCGATAATTATTTAAAATTAAACATTGCCCCCTATACTCAGATAGTATTGGAAAACGGGCAAGCCTTTACCCTAAACCCTGCAAACCGAAACCTAATTGTTGTCTATGGCGCTACCACAAAAAGTATCCCAGCCCAAACCACGCCCTATGAAATTATTGTTATGTGTTCGATGTCCTGAAAAAATTTACTTATTTTTTTTCATGATTAGCTATCCTTATTTAAATCAATTAAGCTTTTATTAATTTCTATATTTTGCGCGAAATACTTGAGTATTTCGCGCATTCGTTTGCTCTGCAAATTCTTTTTTATCATACAATCTCTTTATATATTTTATTAGCTTCCTTATATTTTCTTTTTTTCTCAAGGTGCTCTATTAATTTAAGTTTCATAGGTTTACAAAGATTAAAATAATTTATATTCTCATAGTAAGGTAGTATTTTTTTTGTAACTTCTTCATAAAATATATTTTCTTCAAAGTTAAAAATACTTAAATAGAAAAAATATAGTAAATTGTAGTAAATTGAGCATTCATATTCTTTTACTAAATACTTATTAAACATCTCTTTACATTCCTCAATTCTGTTTAACTTAATACATGCCTCTACATAATTTGAAGCAGATAAAAGTGGATCACTATCTGTTTCTAAAGCCCTTTTAGTCCAAACTATGCTTTCTTCATAGTTTTCTTTGCAAAAATATAAGTAAGACAAATTGATATATAAATGACCTAAAATTTTATTGATATTAAAATGATTTGCTCCTGTTAATGCTGCTTTAAAGTGTTTTTCTGCTTTTTCATATATTTTTAAATCTGTATAACATATTCCTATATAGTTATGGCACCATAGCGCATTAATGTACCTTCCGTTTCTTTCATAGCTTTCTAGTGCTTTTTCTAGATAGTAGGTTCCCTTCAAGTGTTCATTATTAAAACAGTATGAAAATCCTAAATTATAATTAACCCAAGGAGTCTCTTTTAGCCTATAGGCATTAGCTAATCTTTCTATACCTTCATTATGATCATCATATTTGTATATAATTCTTCCAGTTATAAATAGATGCAAATATTGAAGTTCCTGGCTTAAAGAAGAATAAATTTTGTCTAAAGCTATTATATCCTGCTTTAAATCATTATAACTCAAATGTTCTACGAAGGTATTATACATAAGTTGATATATTTTATACTCAATATTATAGGGGGAGGTGCTTATTAAATCTTCTACATTTAGTAACTCTTTATATATTATTTTTGCATCTTCATGATTCAAGTTTTCTATTTGAAACATCATATTATAAAATTGCTGTCTTATAAGACCAATGTCACCAAACTCTTCGATTTGATGTATATTTAGCTTTTTTAAAAGTGCTTCAATTATTTCACCTCTTAATCTTTTTTTACCATTTTCAAAATAACTTAAGTGGCTTATAGAACATATACCATAGGCTAATGCACCTTGGCTAATTTCATTTTGCAATCTATTATATTTAATCCAACCTGATAAAAAATCATATTCCAATTCTTTACCAAATATCTCCACTGTATCTTTCATAAATTAAGCTCCTTCTTATTTATACATACATATTTATTGCCAACTGAACATTTTATGTAAATTTCACCATTTATAGTGAATTATATATAATATTATAGCATTAGATGAGGATATTAATAAGATTTTTTCAATATAAATAGGTTGGAATTTAGTCCAAAAGTCTTTAAACTTAAAGTATATAATTATTTAAATAAATAATTCAACAAGATAGGTGGGGATAAAAGTGAAAAGAATAATTAATTGTTTTAAGCCATACAAGGGGCTACCAATGAGCATATATATATTATTTTTTGCTTCTATAGTTAACAACATAGGGAATTTTGTTGGACCATTTTTAACAATGTTTTTAACTTATAGGATTGGAATTAGTATTAGCCACGTTGGAGTTATAGTTGCAGTAAATGCTGGACTCGGTATGATAGGTACCATGATAGGTGGCAAGCTTATAGATAGCATAGGAAGAAAAAAGGTACTTATAGTTTTTGGAATTGCAGCAGGTATAGGATATGGGATGTGTGCATTTATAAATAATCCAATTATTATTACCAGTATATTAATGGTCTCAAGTTTTGTGGGAGGATTTTCTCATCCTGTGTACAGTACAATAACTACAGATTTAACGCAGGGGGATCAGAGAAATGCAGCCTTTTCTCTAAATTACATGGCAATGAATATTGGATTTTCAGTAGGTCCACTTTTAGCTGGGTTTTTATATGAAAATTATTTAATGTGGTTCTTTTTAGGGGATGCTATTACAACGCTCATCTCCATAGTACTTGTATCAATATTTGTACCTGAGAGTAAACCAAGTAAAGAAGAAATGGAAAAGTCAAAAGTTAATACTTATGAAAGTGCAGAAGAAGGCAGTTTAGTAAGGGCTCTTTTAAAAAGACCCACCTTGTTAATGTTTTGTTTTATTATAGTTATATATTTTATAGTATTTTCACAGTTTACATTTGGACTTTCAATACAGATTGGTGACATTTTTAGTAATAATGGTGCTACAATATTCGGAAGTCTTATGACGGTAAATGCAGTAATTTGCAGTATACTAACGATATTTATTACTTCTGCAACTAAAAATATTAAAGCATCCTTATGTATAGCTATTGGAGGATTATTGTATGCAATTGGATTTGGAATGATGTTTTTTATAAATGCATATTATTTATTTATTATCTCAACGGCTACATGGACTGTGGGAGAAATACTTGTAGCAACTAATACAAGTGTATATATTGCTAGTCATACACCAATTACTCATAGAGGAAGATTTAATTCGGTATTTCCTATAATAAGAAAACTTGGATTTATGATTGGACCTATGATGGCAGGTTTTTATGTGAAGTATACTAACATTAGAAATTTATGGATTCTAGTGGCAATCTTAGCTGTAATTGCTTCTTTAATGATGTATAAATTATATACTCTAGATAAGACAGAAATTAATGTAGCCCAAAATAAAGCATCATAAAAGAACCGTAAACATTTGATTTTACTTAACCATAAAACCCAATGGAGTACGTGAAATACTCCATTGGGTTTTTATATTTTATAATAATAAGAAAAAAATATTTAATCTAATGTTATATACATTGTAGCACAAAATGGCCTTCTGATACTTCTACCAACTGACTTACTTTTTCCAAAAGATCATCATTAATTGGATTATACTTGATACGAGTTCTCTTTTGCGCGCACTCTAGACCTGGAACAAGTATTGCTGAAAACAATGCTTTGGTATAAGGATGAATGGGATTGCGATATAATTCCTTAGTTTCAGCCAGTTCAACAATTTTCCCATGATACATAACACCTACCCGGTTGCATACATATTTCACCATTGCTAGGTCATGTGAAATAAATAAACATGTTAGGCCGTTTTCTCTTTGAAGCTTTTTGAATAAATTTATAATCTGCGCTTGAATCGAAACATCTAAAGATGCAATGGGTTCATCCGCAATTATAAATTCTGGATCTACGCTGAGCGCCCTTGCAATTCCTACACGTTGCCTCTGTCCACCTGAACATTCAAAGGGATAGTAATCCTGATAAATCTTATCTAGTCCCACTAAATTCATAAGCTTATAAACTTTCTCCCTGCGCTCTTCTTTCTTCTTATACAATTTTTGAATTATAAGAGGCTCCTCAATAATTTCTTTTATTGTCATTCTTGAATTTAGAGCCGAAGTTGAATCTTGAAATATGATTTGCATATTTCTATTTATAAATTTTTTTTCAGCTCTATAAATTTTACGATCTGATATAAGTTTTCCCCTATAATAGATTTCTCCCCCTGTTGGCTTATAGATATTAATAATGCTTCTACCTGTTGTTGATTTACCTGAACCTGATTCACCCACTAGTCCCAATATTTCTCCTTTGTAAATATCGAAAGATATATTATCAACTGCTTTACTTACAGTATTTCTATCTAATTTAAAATATTGTTTTAGATTTTTCACTTCTAATATTTTTTCAGTCTTCATTTTGCATCACCCTAAATTCTTTAAATCTAATGGGTGGCTTTATTTTTGGAGCATCTTTGTGTAAAAGCCAAGTTGCAGCACTATGGGTGTCGCTGATTTTAAACATAGGTGGCTCAGCTAGGTAATCTATCTTCAATGCATATTTATTCCTCTGTGCAAAGGCATCACCTTTTGGCGGATTCAATAAACTCGGGGGCATTCCTGGTATACAATTCAAATTTTCTGCGTCAGAATCCATATTAGGTAAAGAACACATTAATCCTAAGGTATAAGGATGCCGTGGATCATAAAAAATATCTTCCCTAGTACCTATTTCAACAATTTTTCCTGCATACATAATTGCAATCCTTTGGGCTAATTTGGCAACAACTCCTAAATCATGTGTGATAAATATGATTGATATCCCAGTTTTTATTTGTAATTCTTGAATAAGCTCTATTATTTGTGCTTGAGTAGTTACGTCTAAAGCAGTGGTTGGTTCGTCAGCAATTAATACTTTGGGTTTGGAGGCCAGTGCAATTGCAATAACACTTCTCTGTATCATTCCTCCAGAGAGCTGATGGGGATACTGATGGAATCTTTTTTCTGCATGGTCAATCTTAGCAAGCTCCATGAGCTCTATACTTTTCTTTTTTGCCTCACTTTTGCTAATCTTTTGATGAATCAAGACCGCTTCCATAATCTGTTTGCCAATAGACATAGTAGGATTTAAAGAAGTCATAGGATCTTGAAGGATCATAGATATCTCCCTGCCTCTAACCTTATCCATAGATTTATTGGATAAATTTATTAAGTTCTCTCCATTAAGAATAACTTCTCCACTTTTTATACAGGCATTCTCTGGAAGTACTCGTAAAATGCTTTTACATAATACCGATTTTCCGCAGCCTGATTCTCCAAGTATGGCTAAAACTTCTCCTTTTTTAAGAGAAAAAGAAACATCTCTAACCGCTTGCACCTCACCTGCTTTAGTTAAAAAGCTTACAACTAAATTATTTACTTCTAACAAATCCTTCATATTCGCTCCTATCCTTTAGAAACCACAAAGGAGCCATAGGCACCATTGTGGTTTCAGTTTGTTTTCTGGATTTTCTACTCAATTGTCCAATCTGAAATATTCCAGAATATGCCCACACCATGATGTCCCAAAACTGTTTCTGTGGTGATTCCTTTTATATTAGGCTTTGCACCATATAATGCATCTATATAAGCTATAAATGTATATGGCATATCCTTGGTTAATTCAATTTGGAATTCCTTATAATATTTTAATCTTTCAGCCTTCACATCAGTTTCTCTTGCTTTGCGTAATAACTCATCAACTTTAGTATTTGAATAGCTACTGTAATTATTACCTTTACCCGTTACAAACACTTTATAAGTGTGATCATCCGGGTCAAAAGGGCTCCCCCATCCAATCAGATGTGCGTCTTGATTTTCCCAATCGATTTTTGACAGTACGGCCACCTTCATATTTACGCCAATCGCCTTAAACTGTTGAGAACAGATATTCGCCATGTCTACTCTGACCTGGTCTCCTTCTTGGCAGTTGATAGTAAATGACAATTTTTTACCATTCTTTATATATATACCGTCCAAGCCAAGCTTCCAACCCGCTTTTTCCAACTCTTTTTTTGCTTTTTCCGGGTTATAGTCAAATTTCTCCATGTTAGGATCATTATATTCTCCAACCTGAATTGGTGAATAGGCTACTTTTCCGTGACCTAATAAAACGCTGTCCAAAACAGCTTTTCGATCAATAGCATAACTTAAAGCATTAGGTAATTCTCTATTTTCTTTAAATAGAGGGCTATTAAAATTATACAAAATTCCTCTGTAATCGGATGTTTTCATATCATAGATAGTAATGTCCTTATTATTTTCAAATTGCGCTGCATCCTGGGGTGTAATCTGTGCTAAATCCAATTCTCCAGATTTTAATTGCAGGGCTCTTGCTTTGGTATCCTGCACAATTTTAAAAATAACTTTATCAATTTGTGGTTCTTTTTTGTAGAAATCTTTATTTTTTACAAGTGTAATACTTTGTCCTTTATCCCAGCTCTCCATTTTAAATGGACCCGTTCCCGTTGGTGATTGATTGAATTTATCTGTTGCAATATCTTTTCCTTCTAGTAGGTGCTTAGGTAAGATACCAATTGTCAAATAATCCAACATGGCTACATTTGGTGCTTTTAAAGTTATTTTTAAGGTAGTCTTGTCCACTACTTCAATCTTTGTAATATCTTCATAGTTAGATGCTATTTCCGAAGAATTTTTAGGATTCATAATGGCTTCCAGCGTAAACTTCACATCTTCCGCCGTAAAAATTTTACCATCATGCCATTTAACATCATTTCTTAACATAAAAGTATATGTATTTGTAGCTTTATCAATGGTCCAGCTTTTTGCAAGTCCTGGAATAACCTTATTGTTTTTGTCATGTGCAGTAAGTCCACTGAAAATCAGGGAATTAATTTCTCCATGTTCATATAATGCTGGATTAATACTTGAATAATCCCCACTTCCATAAACTAAAACCTTTTCATTAGATGCTGTTTTATCCCCACCACACCCAACCAATAAAACTATACTCATTACCAGTGTAAATCCCAAAATAATCATTTTTTTTAATTTCATAATTGTCCCCCTAAATGTTTATTATTCAATATTTGCATTTTATATTGAAAGTAATATCGACACTTTCGTTCTTTATAAGTTGCTAAATTCTTTATTGTTTTTCTTTCTTACATAATCCCCTATATTTGTGATGCAAACCAATGTAACCACCAAAAATATACCTGGAATCAAGATAATCCACCAATAATTTGATAATAATGCTTTCTCTGAAAGTGAGAGCATGCTACCCCATGATATAATTTCAAGCGGAAGACCGATTCCTAAAAAGCTCAAAGTTGATTCTATTGCAATTGCGCTTCCAACATTGGTTACCACCATAAACATTATTGCTGAAATAAAATTTGGTATCAGATGCCTCTTTAAAATATAAAAAAATTTACCACCTGCACATTTTGCTGCTAAAATATATCCACTATTTCTAGTTTTCCTTACCTCACTTCGTACAATCTTAGAAATATTCATCCAACTAGTAACACCAATTACAATGGCTATGGATACTGGATTTGCCTTACCTATCATTGCTTGAATGAAAATCACGATTAAAATAGATGGTATACTGAGTAGTATTTCAGTAAATCGCATCATCATATCATCTATAAGTTCTGACGCAACACCACTTATGCTTCCATATACAACTGCCATTGTAGTTGATATTATTGTAGCAAATACCCCGATAAATAGAGAGATTTTACCACCATACCAAATCATAGTAAAAATGTCTCTGCCCAAGGAATCTGTACCGAAATAAAAGGTGCTGCTGGGAGCCACATTAATATTGCTTAAGTCCATATAACCCGGATTTAATTTTAATATTTCCCCGGAAAAGGTACATCCAAGGATTATTATGAGCAAGACTCCTATTGAGATATACGGTTTTTCTTTCAGGTTTTTTTTAAAGCTTTTTTTTTGCGCTACTTTTATCTCCTCTGAAATATAATTTTCTCCAACTATTTCAAAGTCGCTACCTTCTACTTCCAATCTTGCTCCCCCTCATCATGTTTCATTCTAGGATCTATTTTATCGTTAATTACTTGTGATATCATATTTACGAAAACAACTAGTATCCCCGTTATAAGACAAAGCAACATCAACATATTATAATCGTGATATTTCGCACTCTCAAAAGACAATGAGCCAAGTCCAGGATAAGAAAAAACTTTTTCTACCACATAAGTTTCTCCTAAAATATGAGGAACGGATATTGCCATAACACTAATATAGGAGGGCATAATGTTTTTCAAACAATGTTTATATACAATTTTCTTTTTACTTAAACCTTTAATTTTGCATAATAACACGTAATCTTGTCTGATTTCTTCTACTAATTTATTTCGAATCATGTAGGTATAGTACCACAGGTGGCTAAGTATAAGCACAATTAAAGGCAAGACAAGATGCTCTATTCTACTTACAACGCTACCTGACTTACCCATGGCATAGGCACCACTTGAAGGTAATATCCTTAAATTAATACTAAAAATCAATATTAGTATTAGCGATAACCAAAATGCTGGAATACAAGTAGTTATAACCCCTACTTTACAGATAATTTTATCAATGAGCTTATCTTCATGTACTGTGCAAAAAATCCCTAAAAGCAGAGCAAACAAAAATGTGAATATATATCCAAGCCCACCCAGTATAATTGTATTTTTATAAACATCTCCAATTACTGTGGTAACGTCCTGTTTATATTTATAAGATATACCGTACTGTCCATTAGATGCATTTGAAAACCAGCTAATATATTGTTTATATATAGGTTCATTTAGCCCCAGCTTTTCCATTGCCTCCAATTTTTCTGTAGTATTCATCCTTTCAGCACCTTCCCCATAATAAGATATTAGAGGATCACCAGGTGACAATCTTGCCATATAAAAGACAATTATAGACAACATAAATATAACAAAAATAAACTGCATTACTTTTTTCACCATGTAAATTACATCATTCACTAGATCCTATCCTTTCCTTAAGGGACATGAAAAACATAAAAACCACGAAAATTCAGATGCTTTTTCAAAATAAAAAAAAGCAGAACCTTCGTGGTTTAACTTAAATAGTTATTAAATTATTTTTCAAAAAAAATTAGTCTTATTCCTAAATTCTTACACAATATTGATGTTGCTCTTACATATGCATTTTAAACTATATTTCTATTTTTGTCAAATAAACTCATTTTTATTTTTATGCATCTCCATATCATTAGCAAATAAAAGTTCTCCCCTACAAATGAATAATCATTGATAAGATAATTCCAATTATTCCACAAGCTATCCATTCAAAAATTTTTCTACTTAGTTTATTTTGCCTTCTGTATCTTTGTATTGTATCTTCTAATGTAATTGTAAGCTGTGAAATTTGCTGAGCCATTTCTCCAACGGTATCTTTAACTTCATCATTAATAACTGCACTTAATTGTTTACTCTTTATTTCTTCTGTTACCATAATTTCTTCAGAATTATTAACTCTTTTAAATACTCCTAAACTAGAGGAAATTATTTTTTCGGTTTTTTCTATAGAAATAATAGCCAATATTTTTTTGTTTATTTCAATAAATTCTATTGAAACAATAGGACATGGTATCAATTTTTCTTTAGATTTATTAAAAGTTTCCATTACATCTTCTTTTTTACATCCAAAGATTCTACCCTTATTATTTGCCCCCAAAATCAATCTGCCTCCTGATGCATTTGCAAAAGATGAAATAATCTTACCTAATAAACTGGGTCCTCCACTATGATGCCTAAATTCTACTCTATCATTATCCCCTTTACTAATAAGATTAACAATTTCTTCTTTTAAATTTTCATCATTATTTGACAAACTCGCACCCCCTTTTTACATTGCTACTTTCAGTATATATGATGTTTTTTTATAAAGTTCATTTTATTTAATAATGAGACCTAATATGCTTGATAGAGAAACTGCTTGCATAGCGGTAACTTTTACACCTTTAACATCAGCAATATTTACTCCTATACCTTCAATATCGCAACTTGTAAAATCTATTCCTTTAAGACTTGTAAAGTTCATTTGAGCCTGAAGCAGATTAGACTCTTGAAATTCAACTTTTACAAATTTTGAATTTTGAAAATCTGAAGATCGTAATTGACATTTAAGGAACGCGACTTGCTTACAATTAGAATAACTAAAAAAAGCAAACTCCCCGTTACAATTTTCAAAAATAACGTCTCTAAATGTGGCTTCATTTAAATTAATACCAATAATTTTGCAATTTACAAATTCTACTCTATGCAATGAAGCTTCATTAAAATCTACATTTGATAAATCGCAATTTTCAAATCTCACATCCACTAGTTCTATACGTCTAAAAGTTATTTTGCTAAAAATAACTTTCTTAAATATTACGTGTTTAAAATTAACCCTGTCTGCTTCATGGTTTTCTAGATTGCAATCACTAATTATTCCATAAGAAAATATAGACTCATCCACTATATTTTCTTTAGATAACTCTATAATATCTAAATCGCTATCAAATTTAGGTCTTAAAACTTTTGTTTTTATTTTATTATTTTCCATGTATACCTGCCCCCATTTTAATCTAAAAAATACCCTGTATATTGTATTTTTTTCTAAATTAATCTTCATAATGAATATTTTCAAATTATAGTTTATTATTTTATTAATCTATTATACCTCATAAATAGTCCCTTGAGTATCACCTATTAACTAATATATCTTTATCCTGTTTCTTCATCATTAATAACTATTTAGGTATTATTACGACTTTAGTTTTACTCATTTTTTCATAAAATAATTCCTTATCCTTACTGAAAACATGAAGCAAAAGATGTATAAAAACGACTAAATTAAAAACAAATAACATAATCAATAATACTATTGATACCGGAACATAATATGTACTATCATATCTATTTGCATTAAAAGTTTCTGATAAAATATAGTTAAAACCAAATACTCCATAATACAAGACTCCATACCTTTTGACTAATTCTAAAGGAGTTATTTTTTGTTTTTCACCCTGTATTTTAATTTTAACAAGCCAACTACCAAAAGTTTTTCCATTTGTGAAATAAACCAATACAATAAAATATAAAAATACAATTACTGCATCTACTATGATGTTTCTACTTATTGGTAATATACTAACTGCAATCCCAATAACAAACCAATCTATTTGAAATGCTATAAACCTTCTAATATATCCTACTGGCATAGACTCTAGCTTAATATTTTCATCTAACTTATCAACTTCGGGTAAAAAATAAGTAAATACAGGAGCTATTATATATCCTATAAATCCTCCAAAGGTATTTAGCATTAAGTCATCTATATCAAAAAGTCTATAGGCTGCATTATATATACCATATACACCCGTTAATTGAGTTAGTTCAAAAAACAAAGAATATAAAAAACATATTATTACTGTTTGCTTTAGATTTTTTTTAAAATAGTATCTTAAGTAGATTCCAAGTGGTGCAATCAATATTGCATTAAAAGCCACCTGTAAGAATGTCCTTTCTTTTAAAATTCTAATATAAGAAGAAGGGGAATTAAATACAACATGTGTTTCTTTTAAGAAATCATGTACAAATGTAAAAGGCCTTAAATTATAATGCCTAGTACCTATAGCCTGTAGACTTTTCACATCATGTGTATTTGGAAGTGGCAGTATAACCAAGTAATAGGAAACCATTAAGAACAATAAAAATGAATATAAAACAAATGCCCTAAATTTGTTTATATATCTATATTTTTTATACTGGTGCACTAAAAATGGTACCGTAAGAATAAAGGCCAAAACAGGGAATGTTATAAGTGCTACCTTAATAGGAAACATATATGAATTCATAATATCACCTCTCTATATTTTCGGGTTTTATACAGTAAATTTACCTACTATTTTATCTAATACAACCGCTAATTCTTTTAATTCCTCTACGCTTTCTGATATATTTTTAATTGCAGCTTCTTGCTCTTCCATTGTTGCTGCCACTTCCTCCGTGGACGCTGCAGATTCCTCTGTTATTGCAGATATTCCTTGAATAGCGTCAACTATATCATCTTTTCCATTATCTACTGTATTCATACTGGATGCAATGCACTGTATTTTAAATTTAATATTATATATTCCTTCTCCTATAGCTTCAAAAGCTTCTGTGGATGTTATCATTACAACATTTGCTTGTTTAACAGTATTTTTAGCTTCATCCATATTGTTTTTTCCTAAGCTTATTTCTCCTTGAATTTGCTTTACTATATCATCTATTTCACGTGTAGATGTGGCTGTTTTTTCTGCTAGCTTTCTAATTTCCTCTGCTACCACCGCAAAGCCCTTGCCACTCTCACCTGCTCTTGCTGCTTCAATTGCAGCATTTAAAGCTAGTAAATTTGTCTGACTTGCGATAGATTGAATGGTACTTATAATTTCTCCTATTAAACTTGATTTATTTGATAGCTCATCAATATTACCAGCAACTTTTTCAGTAGCTTGCAGATTTACTCCGAGTTTTACATTGAGTTCCTTTATTGCTTTACTACCCTTCTCTTGCATTTTCTCCATTTCTATTGAATATTCCTTAAGACTATTACTACTCACCACAACTTCTTCTATCTCACCTGCAAGTATACTCAATTTACATGAGCCATCTTGTGCCTCTTTTGCTTGTTCAACAGCTCCTTTAGCTAGTTCTTCAACAGTCTGCGCCACAACAGTAATAGAAGCTGATGTTTCATCAGCATTTAAAGAGATAGTATTCGAATATTGCAATACTTCTGCAGAATCCTTCTTTAATTCATCAACAACCTTTATTAATTCTTCCCTTAGTTCTATTAAACTATTTCCCATAACACCTATTTCATCTTTGCTTAAGAGCATCTGATTAATATTCTTATCATTATAAGTTAAGTCTAGCTTAGCTAATCTTCCTATAAATTTTGTTGCAACTTCTATGGGTCTAGATATTCTTCTACCAATAACTAATGCAATAATTATTGAACCTATAATTCCTAGGCCTATAATTAAAATAATAACATATATTGAATTGTTTAAATTGTTGAATACTTCTGAGCTAGGCACTTTCACCCCCATAATTTGACCATTATTCAAAGTATAATAACTCATCATCTGCTTATGTCCTTCAAAGTTTATTTCTAGCGCCATAGATTTTTTGTTTTTCAATTCTTCAGTTATAAATTTATATTTTCCGTTTTCTAAGGTATCTAATTTATCAGTAGCTTTTTTGCTTACATCCACTACAAAACTATAATCCTTATCTAGCAAAAATGCAGAACCAGTGTCATATACCTTTGTGCTTAAAATCATCTTTTTTAGACTTTCAAATGAAATATCAATACCTGCAACTCCAACTAATTGGTTATTTGCATATACAGGCATAGTATAAGATATCATATTTATTTTACTTTCTGAGTCTATATAAGGTTTTGACCACACTCCTTGCTTTGCTTTTATAGCATTATAATACCATGCTAATTTTTCATTGTTTTCTTTATAATCTTCTAGTGAATATGAATTGGCATTAACATTGCTATCTTTTTTTTGCTCATCATACTCATAAGCTACATCGTAAGCCTTACTGACCTTTGTAAATTTAGGATCGAAATTTATGTATAGTCCTACAAGACCTTTATTGCTATCCCCTATACTCTTCATTAGTGAACTTAACTCTTTTTCATATGTATTCATATAGCTTGAGTCTTTAACCTTAGAACCTTGCATCGTACCTAAAACTAGTCCAGCTAACTCCTTTACAGTGTTTTCCACCACCGTAGTTTGTATTGTGTATTCATTTCCTCTACTAGAAGCTATATTTAATAGTTTCTCTGTGGCTTCCTGCTTAATTATACTTGTAGATTTAACAATACTTGTAATTCCCACAATTGCCGATACTAAAATTGAGCAACTCACTATAGCAATAATTATTTTACTACTAATCTTATTTTTCAAAAAAAATCTCCTCCTTAGCATAATTGTAAATTATTATAAATATTCGCAGTATTCTTTCAATATATTTAAATAAAATACAATATTATATTACCTTATCGACTATTTTTGCGAATTGTTTAGGTATAAATTTTTTCTTTTTTTATATTTAGACAATATTGTATATAAATGAATCCACATACTTATTAAATTTCATATATTTTCTCCCTCTTTAATATATTTAATGAAGTTGTGCACAAAAATAAACTGATATACTTATGCTAACCTTTAATACCTTGCAAATCAAGCAGTATAGACATACAATGTAAGTAACACTTACATTGTATGTTGTGTTGAATTTGGAGAGTCCTTTTAGGGCTCTTTTATTTTTTATGAAAGGTGATGATGGTATGGATGAGTATGCCAGTTGGCATAATATATATATAATAAAAAAAACACAAGGGAGTGTGATTTTAAAAGATTAAAGTCTCATTCCCTAAAATAAGGGGGATTATAACATGAAATTAAAAAAAATAGATATAAGACGGAAATTTGGAATGATGGATATAGTAATTTTTATAAGTTTGGGTGCGTTACTGTTCCTAATTATTTCTCCTAGTATAGGTAAACAAGTGACTCCAAGTGGAATAGAAATTTCTACAAACATAGCAAACCTTCCTATGTATGCATTTCTATCTGTAAGAAGGATGATGATTGCATATATTCTTTCACTAATTTTTACTTTTGTATATGGATATATAGCTGCAAATAATAAAAAAGCAGAGAAATTTATGATACCTATATTAGACATTTTGCAATCTATACCTGTTTTATCTTTTTTGCCCGCGGTTGTATTGGGCTTAATGGCAATTTTCCCAAATGGTAATTTAGGTATTGAAATTTCTTGTATTATTTTAATTTTTACTGGCCAGGTGTGGAATATGACCTTTAGTTTTTATAATTCCACTAAAATTATTCCAAAAGATTTAAGAGAAGCTTCCGAAATTTTCCAATTAAATAAATGGTCACAGTTTAAAAAACTTGAACTTCCTTTTTCAGCCATTGGATTAGTTTGGAATAGCATGATGTCTTGGTCTGGAGGCTGGTTTTTCCTAATGGCTTGTGAGATGTTTAGACTAAAAGGTAAGGATTTCAGATTACCTGGACTTGGTTCTTATTTGCAAACTGCTTCCAATGCAGGAGACAAAAAAGCTTTGTTTTGGGGAATTCTAACTTTGATTTTAGTAATTGTACTGTTAGATCAGCTCATATGGAGACCTGTCATTGCATGGTCAGATAAATTTAAAGTGGAACTTACAGGCTCACAAGATGCACCACATTCTTTTATATTAACAATGATTAGGCGTTCTGTAATTATAGAGACAGTAACCGAAAAGGCACTAGCTCCTTTATTTGCAAAGGTAAATCAAAAAATAGATAGCTTTGTAAATAAAATAGAAAAAAATAAACGTAACAAAAACAGCAGAAAAAGTACAATAGGTCAAATTATAAAATGGTCAATTCGCATGGTTTTTATGGGATTTTTTATATACTCAACTTATGGAGCTATAAAAATAGTTTCAGATATTTCGATAAGGGATCTTGCTAAAATACCTCCAGCTGTTACATATTCCTTTTTAAGGGTTGCTGTGGCACAAATTATTGCACTAGCATGGACCGTTCCTTTAGGAGTGGCAATTGGAATGAATAAAAAAATCGCAAATATACTTCAGCCTATTATACAAGTAATAGCATCTATCCCTGCCACTGCAATATTCCCAATCGTACTAGCATTTTTTATAAATATATTTGGAGGATTAAGTTTTGCATCTATTCTCCTCATGCTACTTGGAACCCAGTGGTACATTTTATTCAATGTAATCGCAGGGGCAATGTCAATACCAGAAGATTTAAAAGAAGCTGCTAAAGTTTATGGTTTAAAAGGATGGAAAAAGTGGAAGATACTTATTTTACCTTCAATTTTTCCTCACCTTTTAACAGGAATGGTAACAGCTACCGGTGGCTGTTGGAATGCAAGTATTGTTTCAGAATATGTAAGTTTCGGCGGACAAACAGTAAGTACCATCGGACTTGGCGCATTAATTTCAGAAGCAACAGAGACTGGAAATTTCCCACTACTTATAGTAAGTACAATTGTAATGTGTATTGTAGTTGTATGCGTTAATAAAGTCCTATGGAAGAAACTTTACAGTCTATCAGAAGAAAGGTTTAAGATTGAAATATAACCACAATATTAAACATAAGTGAGGTGCTATATATGAAAAAAGAATTTATTAAAGTAACAGGACTTACAAAGTATTTTGGAGAAAATAAAGTTCCAACTATTGAAAATATAAACTTAACCATTAATCAAGGAGAATTTATTGCCATACTTGGTCCATCTGGATCAGGCAAGTCTACAATACTTAGGGCAATTACTGGCTTAATCGAGCCTTCTGAAGGCGAAATTATTTTTGATGGAGAAAAGGTAACCGGGGTAAATCCATATGCTTCTATTGTTTTTCAGACTTTCGCTCTTTATCCATGGTTAACTGTATTAGAAAATGTAGAACTTGGACTTAAAGCCAAGGGCTTTCCCAAAGAGTATACAAGAAGAAAAGCAGAGGAACTAATAGACCTGATAGGCCTTGATGGTTTCGAAGAAGCCTACCCGAAAGAACTTTCAGGAGGTATGAGGCAAAGAGTAGGATTTGCAAGAGCACTAGCTGTAGAACCAAAACTACTTTGTATGGATGAACCTTTTTCAGCCTTAGACTTTCTTACAGCAGAAAATCTAAGAACAGAGTTAATAGATTTATGGACAGACAAAAGAATGCCTATAAAGAGTATTATTATGATTACTCATGCGATTGAAGACGCGGTGCTTATGGCAGATAGAATTGTAATTTTAAGTAAGCAGCCTGCAGGAATAGTTACGGAGATAAAAGTCGAACTGCCTCATCCAAGAAATCGAAAATCTCCTGAGTTTGAAAACATAGTAGATAATATTTATAGGGTTATTACTAAAGGTCAGTTTAATGAATTAGAAAAAGGTAAAACAGAAATACCACCTAATGATGGTAATGAAAACATAGATAAGCCTGTACTAATACCTAAAGCTCCTATAGGCGTATTGTCGGGCCTCTTAGAGATGATAGATGATAACAACGGAGAAATGGATATTTACCAGCTAGGCAGAGATTTAATGATGGAAATAAATGATTTACTTCCTAATATTGAAGGACTGGGATTGCTTGACTTTATTAAAATAAAGGAAGGAGATATTTTCATTACGGATGTAGGTCTTAAATTTGTAGAAGCAGACATTGACGAAAGTAAAACTATCTTCAAAGAACAATTAGAGGAAATTTCAACCTTTCGTTTGATTATGAATGTTTTGGGCAATAAAAAGAATCATACAATGAAAGAAGAATTTTTCAAAGAAATATTTATAGGTCATTTCCCAGAGGAACAAATCGATGTTATCATGGATTCTATTATTGATTGGGGAAGATATGCAGAATTATTTAGTTATGACGGCGATTCAGAAGAATTATATATAGAAGATTAAATCAATTATTAAAAATCAATATCTTTAAATTTTAAATGTAGCATAAATTTATCTATAGCTAGAATATTTAAGGTATTCAAGTAGAAACTACTAAACCATATCTTTAGCATTATATAGATAAATTTTTACTACATTTTCATAGATTTATTTAAATTTTTATAAATCTATTTTTCTTTCTTTTTCTCCATCTTTAAATTTTATATCACCTTTAGTTATACAGTTATCTACTGGACACACTAAAGAACATAAGTGGCATCCTACACATTTTTCCCTGTCTAGTGAAGGTCTTCTATTTTCTTCATCCCATATAATTGCTTGATGACCTCCATCAAAGCAAGATACGTAACATCTTCCACAGCCTACACAATTTTCATGTTTGAAATTAGGATATACTATGTATCCACGATCTAATTCCTCTGCTGGGATTGTATTTTCAAGAGCTACTCCTACTAAATCTTCTAGTTTTTCAATTCCTTTTTCTTCCATGTAATATGAAATTCCACTTATTAAATCTTCAACTATTCTATAACCATATTGCATAATTGCTGTAGTCACTTGAAGATTAGAAGACCCAAGCATTATAAATTCTAATGCATCCTCCCAAGTTTCTATACCACCAATACCACTTATAGGAACATTTTTAAGTTTTGGTTCTTTTGAAAGCTGAGCTATAAATCTTAGTGCTATAGGTTTTACAGCTTTTCCTGAATATCCGGATATTGATGATTTTCCATTTACTATTGGCAATGCTACTTGCTTGTCAAAGTCTATTCCAGTTATACACTTTATTGTATTTATAGCTGAAATTGCTGTTGCTCCACCTTCAATAGCTGCTATTGCAGGCACTTCCATATTACCTATATTAGGCGTCATTTTTGCAATTATCGGAAGATGCGTTCCTCTTCTTACTGCTGCTGAATATGACTTAACAAGCTCAGGGTTTTGTCCAACGTCTGAACCCATAGCATGAGATGTCATCTGTGGACAGGAGAAGTTACATTCAATAATATCCGCTCCTATTTCTGTAACACGTTTTGCAAGCATAGTCCATTCCTGCTCATTACTTCCCATTATTGAAGCAATAAGAATCTTACTTGGGTAGTTTTCTTTTAACTTTTTCATCTGCTCAATGTTCCACTCAAGTGGGTGCTCTGCTATCTGTTCCATATTCTTAAATCCTGTAAAAGGCGTAGCTTCTTTTCTTTGAGCATCAAAACGTGGTGATACTTCATTTGGTATAAAAACTCCGATTGTTTTAAATACTATACCACCCCAACCGGCCTCTAATGCCTTTGCACACATTTCATAATTATTTCCAACTGGTGATGATGCCAGGAAAAACGGATTTTCACACTTTACTCCACAAAATTCTATTGAAAGATCTTTCTTTTTCATAACTTAAACCTCCTTAGGTGATGCTACCTGTCTATCTACTTGCCTAGACTCTCTTTTTGCAGTCAAATATCCTTCAATTTCTTCTGCAGCTAATTTACCAGATGCAACAGCTTGCACAACCGTCTTATCACCACAAACTATATCTCCTGCTGCAAATATATCTTCAATATTTGTTCTACAGTTTTTTGTAACAACTATTCCTTTTCCATCGACTTCTATATCTGCAATGATTTTTATATCTTCTGATTCTTGTCCTACTGCAAATATGACCATATCTGCTGTAAGTTCTAATAGAGATGAATCAAACATTCCTTCGGCCTTAAAAGCAGAAACCAATCCATTCTCTCCTTTAATCTCTAATGGTTTGAACCCTGTAAATATCGGAATATTTAATGATTGTATATATTCTCTTTCGGCTACATCTGCTGGCATTTTTTCTATAGTTCTTCTATATACTATTTTGACATCTTCACATCCAAGCAATTTAGCCGTTGAAGCACAATCTAAAGCAACATCTCCACCACCTATAACAATCACATGATTACCTATCTTAACGTTGCCTTCATTAATTTTAGCCTTTGAAAGAAAATCCACTCCATTTAAAACACCTTTAAGTTCCGACCCTTTAACGTCTATATCTTTTCCCTTTTGCATTCCACATGAAACTAGGAATGCTTCATAACCCTTTGTTCTAAGGTCTTCTAGCTTAATATCTTTTCCTATTTTACAATTTGTCTTAAACTCTACCCCTAAGTCCTTTACATAATTCATTTCTGTTTGTACAACTTCTTTTGGTAATCTTTGAGGTGGTATTCCATAATTTAACCATCCGCCTAATATACTTTTTTCTTCGAATACCGTTACTTTATATCCTTTTGATGCAAGTGATGCCGCTGCTGCAATTCCACTTGGACCTGAACCTATAACTGCTATTTTTTCATTTATAGCTTCTACTTTATCTAAAACTTTCATATTTATACTTTTTTCATAATCAGTTACATATCTCTGCAAATCACCTATTCTTATTGGCTCGTCTATACCACATCTACTACAAGCCCCTTCACAATATTGAGCTGTAGGACATACTCTAGCGCATATTCCACCTAAAATATTGTTTGTTCTAATGGTTTCGACAGCACCCTTTGTATTTTTAAAACGAAGTGAGCGAATAAATTTTGCTGGCTCTGTATCAGCAGGACATGCCTTGCTGCAAGGTGCATCATGGCATAAAAGACATCTTGCTGCCTCTTCCATTGCTAAAAGGGGTGTTAGCCCAATTTTTGTTTGTTCCAAGTATTTTTTATTTTCCATTTAAGTACTTATCCCCTTTCTAAACTATATATATTTACTAATTCGTCAATGCCATAACATGTTTGGCATTGTTTTAACAGTGAATGTATTTTTTTCTGCATGATTTCCATTGATATGCTTTATATCTTCATTATTTCCGCAACAAAATCTACACCTATTTAACAAATTATTTTATGAATTTAATCATAATATGTGGAAATTTTATAATTATTTGTATATAATTACTATATGAATTATATACAAAAATAAAAACAAGGCGGTAATCACTATGGAATTAAGAAATATAAGCATATATAAATTTATTGATAAAATTAAAAATTGTGTATTTTATGATATACCTATAATCTATAGAGAAGACTTTGATAAGAAAATATTACAAGAAAATAATAACAGAACTCCTATTGTATGCCTAATTTTAATATTTGTAAACCTTATTCAGTTATTATTTCAAACTACAAAAACCATTAATAATCAAAGCGTTATAGTAGCATATAGAAATTTAAATTATATTTGTTTATTAACTATACTATTTAGCGCCATATATTTGCTTAGACTTTATACTAATTATTTCAATAATAAAAGTATAAAGTTTTCTCGGAGCATACTGGTTATATTTGTTTTTTTAAATATAATACTAGGTACTATTACTTCTATAAATGCTCAATTATATCAAGGGGAAATTACGGGATATATTGTCGCCATGTTTTGTTTTTCAATTCCAATAATCCTAAATCCTAAAGAATACATAATTATTCACTTTACTAATTTTATAATTCTAATTATAGGCTTAAAAGCAATTAATTTATATCCATTTAAATTTTACGCTCAACTTAATAATGCTTTTGTGACAATGTTACTTGCCATTATATTATCTATTATGAATTATAATTTTTCAGTAAAAAACTATATTCAAAAAAAAGAAATTTATAATAAAGCTATTGAATATGAAAAGCTGCGATCAGAATTTTTCGCAAATATTTCACATGAACTAAGAACTCCTTTGAATGTGATTTTTTGTGCTCAGCAAATGTTAGATATGATTTTAAAGACAAAGGATTCAGAAATTAATAAAAATTTAAAAACAGACAAGTATTTGCATACAATAAAGCAAAATTCTTATAGGTTGCTTAGGTTAATAAATAACTTGATAGATATAACCAAAATGGATGCCGGTTACTTTGAGGTTAATTTATCAAATAATGACATTGTTAAAGTGGTTGAAGACATTACCTTATCCGTTGCAGAGTATGTTGAAAATAAAAATATCAACTTGATTTTCGATACTGAAACAGAAGAAAAAATCATTGCCTGTGATCCAGATAAAATAGAACGAATAATACTTAATTTGCTTTCTAATGCTATTAAATTCACCCCTTCTAAGGGATACATATATGTAAATATATATGATGGGCAAGATAAAACAATAATCTCCGTTAAAGACACAGGTATTGGTATAAAAGAAGATATGGAAAAATTAATTTTCCAAAGATTTATACAAGTCGATAAATCCACTTCGAGAAATAGAGAAGGTAGTGGTATAGGTTTATCTCTTGTAAAGTCTCTTGTTGAATTGCATAATGGTAAAATAGACCTTATTACTTCTATTGGAAATGGTAGCGAATTTATAATCGAGTTACCTAATGCGCAAGTAGAAACAGTTAATACTAATCCAGAAAACCTTCAAGAATCTAAAAACAATAAAAATTTAGAATTAATTAATTTAGAACTTTCAGATATATATTTTTAGTCACACTTAATGTCGTTAAATCATCTCCTTCGGAGCTGTAATTAACGACTTCAGAAGGAGATTTAGACTCCTGCTAAAGTTTTTTTTGTTGTAATATGTGACCCCCACTTATAGAAGTGGGATATTTTCCTTCTGAAATGTCGTTAAATCAGATGGTCTTCAAAAAAAGTAGCCTTATGCACAGGCTACTTTCTTATACTAGTTTACTATTTTTAAAGATTTTTAAAGCTTAAATAAGTGTTTCTGCGGGAACAATCCAAATGCTCCTCCAGTATGAATAAACAAGATATTTTCACAATTTTCAAAGCTTCCTTTTTTAATTTCTTCTACCAATCCATACATGGCTTTACCCGTATACACAGGGTCTAAAATTATTCCCTCTAGTTTTGCAAAGTCATGAACAAAGCTAAGCTCTTCTGGCCTGCTAAGCGCATATCCTCTTCCTACATATCCATCCATAATATGAATTTCATCTTTTGAAATATGTAAATTCACATCAATGTATTTCATACTTTCCTGCAATATTTTATAAATCTCATTTTTGAAGTGCTGCGCATCATCACAAACATTAATACCGTAGATTTCACCAGTATACTCTAGTGTTTTACTTGCTAGTAATAGTCCAGAATGAGTTCCACCAGATCCTACTGCAAGTACAATTTTATCAAAATGTACACCCATCTCTTTTTCCTGGCAAATAATTTCCTCCATGGCATTATAGTATCCAAATCCACCAATTCCATTAGAAGCACCTTCTGGTATAATATAAGGTTTAAAGCCCTGCTTCTCTAATTTCGCCTTGATTTCTTCCATAATTTCAGCTTTACTATTTTTATATTGTTCTGGAGTAATGAATTGAATCTCCGCCCCCAAAAGCTTATCTATAAACAAATTGCCATCTAATTCTGTTTCTGAGTCCCCTCTTAAAACAAGGACTGATTTCATTCCAAGCCTTGAAGCCACTGCTGCCGTAGCTCTGCAGTGATTAGATTGAATTCCTCCACAAGTAATAAGTACATCACAGCCTTGATTAAGAGCTTCCTTTACAGAAAATTCAAGTTTCCTTATTTTATTACCGGAAACTTCTGTTCCTGTTTGATCATCTCTTTTTATATAAATATTGGGTCCACCAAGCTTTTGAGATAACCTTTCTAATTTTTCTATCCTTGTTGGTAGGTTTGCAAATATTATTTTTTCGGGAATTTTAATCATTAAATAAACCCTCCTTATTTATGAAACTATATTTTAATTTTACTATACTAGACCAAACCACGCCATAGTATGTAACTAAAAATTAATTTCTTAGTACCCCACATAAATAACCTTTATGAAAAAGCAATATAAACCTTGAAAATATAAACTATAACGACATATATAAGAATATTATTAAGTAGAAATCTTTTTACTAAAGTATGCCCATTTAACTCATTATTTTCACTTATTTGTCTTTTCATTAATATAAATATCAAGTGCTTTAATTCCTCTATTAGCAAGTTTTACAAATAACATAAACCCATAAATCCCTATTCCAAACAAACCTACAATGATTATTAAATTAATAAAACTTAACATACCAACAATACCCATAAATCTTCCCCCTTTTTCACTAAAAATTTCTTCACCATATTTTACAACTACGTCTTATTTTTTATAAATTATATACATTTTAATTATATTCCAATATTTAGAAAACATCAATTTTAAACACTAATACTATATAGTGTGAATTTATACAATACAAATCAATAAAACAAGTATATTTGAGGTAAATTTATATACATTCCTTTATTTATGCTACTTCCCAATATCAACGGGTAACTACACTATATAATCTTATATTATTAAAGTAATTTTTTATGCATAATTTCATATCTAAACATAACTTCACGAAAGCCTTAAAAACATTTAAACAGTTATAATTAGTACTTCTGGTTTATATGTATATAGCAATAGGAATTACTTCAATAGCCTCTTTAACTATTTCTGTTATACAATTCTCAGGAATGATTATATTGTTCTCTTTAAGTATATTAATATATGGAGCTATTGAAATTAAAAATTCATTATTATAATACTCCATTCCAGTTTTTGAAAGTAAATTTATGAGTTCTCCACTTTTAACGATTTTACATAAGACCTTAGACTTGAAATTAGCATTGTCATATATATATGAATTCTTATCTTGAAAAAAATTTAGATTTACATTTGCAACTACAGTACAAGCACCCATTTTCATTATCATATTTACTGTACTATTTCTTTCTAAATAAACCTTTAATACTTTTAATTGTTTTAGAATAATTGAGTAATTTATTATACTATTAGGTAGCGTTGCATTTTTTAATAGCTTATCTAGTTCCTTGCTATCATAGCACTCTATAACATCTATAAGATTGCTCACATAGTTACTCAAGGAGTAGTCTATAAGAGTTGCCTCGAGCTCTACAAACTCTCCGCATACTATATCATTTTCAATAATGTTATTTTCATCTATTACCCTACAAATTTTTTTATTAAACATATCATTTCTAAAGTTATTAAAAAGATTAAAACTAGTATATATTTTCTTTATGGTAATCTCATTCCTATTTATATTCCTATCGTCTACCATACCTAAGACATCTCCGATATTAGTGCTTGTAGTATCATTTGCTTTATTCTTTTCCTTATCATTATTTGATATTTTTTCACCTTCAACTATTTGGTTTTTGGATGACATTTGTAGCTTTATGTTGTCAGATTTATCGGCAACACACCTAATAGACCTACTCTCTATATATCCCTCACCTAATATAGAATAAGAATCAAGCATCAATGATTTATTTAAATAAATAGTCATATATATATTAGCTATCATTATAGATACACCTCACTACTATCATATTTAAATATATTTCTTCATTCTTTAATAAAGACCTTGAATTACTATAAAATAAAATGCCCTAAGCTCAATTAAGAGTTTAAGGCATTTATATTTTTTTGCACAGAATCATAATATGACCCCATTAAATCATCTCCTAGGTCGCTACAATTAAGTCAATGTATATCCACCATCAACTAAAATGGTTTGACCTGTGATAAATCCACCAGCTTCAGAGCATAGCATATTTGTGATTCCTTTAAAGTCTTCTGGGAATCCCCAACGTCCTACTGGACATTTTGCAGCAACAACTTTATCCATCATTGATTTTTTCGTTGGTGTGGTTGCAGTCATTTTAGTGAAAATAGGACCCGGAGCAATAGCATTTACAGTAACTCCATAAGGTGCTAGTTCAAGTCCAAAGGATCTAGTAACTCCTCTTATTGCATGCTTTGTAATAACATATGGTGACATTCCAGATTTCATTCCTAAATAGCCAGCAATTGAAGACACATTTAAAATTCTTCCGCCATTGCCAGCTTTTATAAAGTATTTCCCAGCTTCTGCTATAAGTGCAACAACTTGATTTAAATTTATTTGCAAACAACGTTGATATTCTTCTTCGCTATAAGTATCACCAATAGGATTATGTGACTCTACTCCTGCACTATTTATAAGTATATCAAATTTTCCATATTCTTCAAGAGCTAAAGGTATTATAGTAGCTACTTCTTCTGGTTTTGCTACATTAACATGTATTGGGAAAAACTTTTGTCCCGCTGCTTCAACAAGAGCTTTAGTTTCTTCAAAGGATGTACTAGAATATGTTCCAGCAATATCTACACCCGCTTCTGCAAGTCCTACTGCGATTGCTTGACCAATTCCAGTTGCTGAACCTGTAACAATAGCTACTTTTCCTTTAATATTTGATAAATCATTTACATTTTTCATAATGTTTTCCCTCCCACTGTAATATATTATTAATATATTACAGTATATCATATTGAAAAATTTGTTACTATATTAAAACATCCAAAAGCTATTGTCTTAGTTGTGCGAAATGCACTATAATAGAATTGAGGTGGATTATGAGTATTAATTTTAATAAATTACGTGAATATTTTATAAAAAAAACTAAAGGGGCCTACTTTGATATAGAACCTGATATCAATTTTATTGATACAGAGTTAGTTACAGAGGAAAAAATAGTTTATTTAAAAGATTATGTATATGTTGCTAATACCTCTATATTTAAAGGAAATTTGGATAAAATAAATGATGCCTGCTTTATTTTAATAAATGATGATTGTACAAAACTCGAAAAATATATTGATAATAAATTAAAAATAATTGAGATAAATCAAAATGAAAATATATTAGAAATCTTTAATGAAGTAAAATGTTTTTTTCGTAGAGATATAAAATATAATCAATTTAAAATATCATTATTAGAAGCTTTTCTTTCCGGAGAAGGCCTATATAAAATAATAAACACTGCTTCAAAACTAATTGGTAACCCTCTAATTGTAATTGACCTAAGTTTCAAAGTATTAGCTAGTTCACCCATAGAAAACATTACTGATTTATTGTGGATGGATAATGTTAAAAAAGGCTATTGTTCTTATGAATTTATAGCTGAATTAACAAAATTAGAAACTCTAAAAAAAGGAAGACAAACAAAACGTCCCTTCATTGTGACCTGCCCCATAAGTCCTATCGAAAAAATTGTATTCAAGATAGAAATAAATAATAAAACTATAGGAAATATTTTATTACTCCAATGTGAAAAACAGGTATCCCCTGATGACTATGATTATCTGATATTGATAAGTGAAATAATTTCCAAAGAATTAGGAAAAAAACAGTTTTACAAAAACACAAAAAATGTTCTAAGTGAAGAAATATTATATGATTTATTAGAAAATACTATTGAAAATAAAGAAATAATTAAAGAAAGGTTAAAAAATTGTTCTTTAGTATTTAGTAAGCATATTTTCGTGATGGTAATTGATATATCAAATTTTGAACTTAGACAATCTATATATTCCAGATATTTAAGCACAGCACTACTTAATCTTTTTCCAATAAGCAATTCAATTTATTATAATGGAGCTATTGTAATAATTGATGATAGGGAAGAGTACATAGAAAATGAAAATAAAACTGAAAGCATTAAAAAATTTTTATTGGAAAATAATTTAAAGATGGGAATAAGTAGTGAGTTTTCTTCAATAGAGGATTGTAGCATTTACTATCATCAAGCAATAAGGTCTTTAGAAATAGGCAGCATCCTTGGTGAAAAAAAATGTGTATATAAGCATGAAGATATTGTTCCTTATAATTTCATTTATATGGCAAAAGGTCAAATATTAAAGGAAGATTTTTATAATAATTCTATATATATATTAAAAAAATTTGATTACACAAATAGTTCGGAGTTGTATAAAACATTATATACATATTTAAAAAATAATCATAATATGACAAAATCATCAGAAGAATTGTTTATACATCGAAATACGCTAAGATATAGATTACAACAAATTGTAAACTTAATAGGGATAGATTTAGATAAAAATGATAATAGTTTTAAATTATATTATGCTTGCAAATCAATAAGTTTTTATAAAAAACTTATTGATTCACAAAGTAAATAAAGATAAATATTCCTTTTATAATCTCTGATTTTTCAGAGATTATTTTTTTGGGTTAGAGTATCTTACCCCACCTATAAAAATGGGAAACTTTTATACTCAAATGTAGCTAAATCATCACTTACTGTGTTTCACTATTAACGACTTAGGAAATATGGTTAAAGCTATAGTGCATAACGCACAACGCGCATATTTTTTTTTGGATTTTCATCCATAGCATCCAATTTTCTACAATGTTATACTTCAATTAATCTAAAAGATAATTAAAAGGTGTATGGGAGGGTAATATACAATGAAATATGAAAAGCTTTTCACTAAAGGTAAAATAGGTAACTTAGAAATAAAAAACAGGATAGTAATGCCTGCAATGGGAACGAATCTAGCTTCATATACTGGGGAAGCATCTAATGAAATCATTCGTTATTATGAAGAAAGAGCAAAGGGTGGATGTGGCCTCATAATTACTGAAATAACTAGAATTGATGATGAAACCGGCGTAGGCATGCCCAATCAGTTGTGCTCTATGAATTTAAAACAAATTCCAAGATTAGAAACTTTAGCTCGCACAATGCACAAATATAATACAAAGATATTCTTGCAATTACATCATCCAGGTAGAGAAAATCACGCTATGATGATAGATGGTCGTCAAATAGCTGGCCCAAGTCCCATAATGTCATCAGCTATTGGTGAAATGCCTAGAGAAATGACAATAGATGAAATTGAAGGACTAGTTGTAAAATTTGTAAAAGGTGCTGTCTTTGCTAAAATGGCAGGTATTGATGGAGTAGAAATCCATGCTGCTCATGGATATCTTGTTGCACAATTTATGAGCCCACAATCAAATCATAGAGAAGATAAATATGGCGGTAGTTTTGAAAAAAGAATGAGATTTATAACTGAAATAATCATGGGCATACGTGCAAAGTGTGGTCCTAGCTTTCCAATATCAGTAAGAATCGATGGAAATGAATTTGTTAAAGATGGTATATCTTTAGAAGAAGCAATTCAAGAAGCTATTTATTTAGAAAAATTGGGCATAGATGTTATTAATGTAAGTTCTGGAACATACGAATCAGTTACTACAATTATAGAACCAATTTCATATCCTCAAGGATGGAAAAGACATTTAGCTAAAGCTATAAAAGAAGCTGTTAATATACCTGTAATCGCTTGTGATGTAATTAGAAAACCTGATATGGCTGAAACTATATTAAAGGATGATAATTTGGATTTTGTTGCACTAGGTAGAGCCCAATTGGCAGATCCAGAATGGGGCATTAAATCAAAAGAAGGCCGGGAGGAAGACATTATACCTTGCATATCATGCTTAAACTGTATAGAAAGCGTTATGAAATGCGAAAACATTAAATGCGCAGTTAATCCAAGGGTAGGGCGCGAACTAGAATATCCAGATTTTCCAAAAACCGGTGAAGGTAGAAAAGTTGTAATTATTGGAGGTGGGCCAGCAGGAATAGAAGCTGCAAGAGTTCTAGCATTAAGAAAATTTGCACCTATAATATTTGAAGAAAAAGGATATTTAGGTGGAAATGTATATCTAGCTACTAAACCTCCATTAAAAGAAAAATTGGATTGGTTCCTAGAGTATCAAAAATTAGCAATTAAGAAATTAAATGTAGTCGTAAGACTAAATGAAAAAGCTACTTTGGAAAAAATCAATGAAATTAATCCTTATGCAGTATTTATTGGATCAGGATCAAATCCTATAATACCTAAAATTCCAGGAATAGACCAAAGTATTGTATATACATCAACTGATATTTTAGAAGGCAGCGTTATATTAGAAAATAAAAATATAGTAGTTGCAGGTTCTGGAATGACAGGTCTTGAAATAGCTGAACTATTAGCATCTAAGGGGAATAAAGTAACAGTAATTGAGATGGCAGATAAAATTGGACCCTCAGGATATTTACCTAATGTAATTGATATAAGTATGAGACTTGCTAAAGAAGGCGTATCGCTTATGCCCTGTAGCAAACTTACAAATATTAAAGATGGTGAAATAGATATTGAGAATACTAAAGATAAAAAAGTGACTACACTAAAAATCGATGCATTAGTATTATCTTTGGGAGTTAAATCGAATGTTGAAATGGTAAAAGGAGTAGAAGAAATTTATAATATTGTTGAACTATTAGGAGATGTTTGTAAACCAGGTAGAGTTGTGGATGCAGTGCTAAATGGATTTGAAAAAGCATATGTGCTTTAGTGAGATATAAAACAATTTAAATGGGGGGGCTTATATTATGTATAGTTTTACAAAGACGATGGATCAAATAAAATCATTACAAGGAAAACAGACAATATTTTATGCTGCGGAAACCTTAAACACAGTTTGGGAAACAAAACCAGAAATTATAGCAAAATTACTTCCGGCTCCATTAAAACCAGTAAAAGATAAACCATTAGTTTCAACTTTTATAGCAAATTATCCCAAAACAAGCTTTGCTCCTGGATACAAAGAAGCTGGACTATTTATTCTTGCAGAATGTGATGGAGTATTGGGTAGATACTGTTTATCTATGCCAATAACCGATGGAATGGCAATGTCAATGGGGAGGGAAGTTTGTGGATTCCCAAAAAAAATGGCAAGTATAGATTTTGAAGTTAAAAACGGTACCGCTGTAGGGAAAATTAGTCGTAATGGGATAGAATTTTTCACGGTTAACGCTAATCTGTCAGGAAAATTAAATAAAGATGGTAAAACGTCCGAACTTAATGAAGCCATAAGTGAATTTATGTATAATGTAACCTATTCAAAATCATCAGATGGATGCGGTTTCTTATTAAGCCCTACTTTAATAAAACAAAAACTCGCAGTAGCTGAAATAACAGAAAATAAATTAGCTACATCTACTATAGTTATGACCGATTCTCCACATGACCCTTGGGCAGAACTTGAAGTAGTAAGAATGATAGGTTCTCAATATATGGTTAGTACAAATACATTAGAGCCTGGTGAAAATTTGTATTTTAACAAGATTGATCCTATGGGATTTGTTCCATACTCATTCACAAAATGGGATTGGTGGGCTAAATAAATGTGCCCCCTACATCTATATATTGCTTTCTATATAAAAAGCATCAAAAGGAATAGTTATTAATTAAATTTAGATTAATCCTAATTTACTGTTTAGCAAGAGTCCCATCTGGTATATAATAGAAATATAATTGCAGGTCTACTTATAAAAAACTATAATTATAAAAGATGTGGAGGAATATAAATGGACAAAATAAAATTAGGACGAACAAATTTAATGGTTACAAGAAGTGGCTTTGGTGCATTACCGGTTCAGAGAGTTTCTTTTGAAGAGGCTAAAAAGATTCTACGAAAAGCTTATGACAATGGTATAAACTTTTTTGATACTGCAAGAGCATATTCTGATAGTGAAGAAAAAATAGGATATTCTCTTGCAGATGTGAGAAATAAAATCATAATCGCAACTAAAAGCCATGCAAATGATAGAAAAACCTTACTTGAGCATTTGCAAATAAGTCTTAAAAATTTAAAAACAGATTATGTAGATATCCTTCAGTTACATAACCCAGATATTCTTCCGAATCCTGAAGATCCAGAAGGAGTCTATGCAGGCCTTCTAGAAGCTAAGAAAAGAGGACTTGTTCGTTTTATAGGAATTACAAATCATAAAATAAAAAATGCAATGGATGCCGCATCTTCAGGATTATATGACACTATACAATTCCCCTTAAGTTCATTATCTGCTGATATTGATTTAAGCTTAATTAAAGAATGTAGTGAAAGAAATGTAGGACTGATTGCAATGAAAGCTCTTTCCGGAGGACTAATAACTAATGCAGCCTCGGCCTTTTCATTTCTAAGGCAATTTGATAACGTTGTACCAATATGGGGAATACAAAGAGAAACTGAGTTAGATGAATTCATTTCTCTTGAAAAAAATCCACCACCATTGGATGAATCCATGTGGTCCATTATTAACAAGGATCGTACTGAACTTTCAGGAGATTTCTGTCGTGCTTGTGGGTATTGTCTTCCATGCCCTGCTGGAATCGAAATTCCCACCTCTGCCCGAATATCACTTCTTCTTAAAAGAGCTCCTTATCAAGGATTTTTAGAGGATAGCTTTAATGAAAAGATGAAGCTTATAAATAATTGCATAGAATGTGGGCACTGTAAAAATCATTGTCCTTATAAGCTTGATACTCCAAATCTTTTAAAAAGAGAATTAAAAAACTACAATGAATTTTATGCTAAACATAAAAACATTTAGTTAAGGAGTGATAAAACCCGGTTATTTACCAGAAATTCATTTTGATTATTCATAATTGGAACTTTTTTATGATAAGAGTAATATTATATACTAACAAAAGAAATATTAATGGAAGAAACCTAAGAAAAATCATTTTTAATATTTGCCTTCAGAGAGGGGGGAAATATGTATGGGTTGTTGGTGGATACTATTATTATTACTATTTGATGACAATAATTGCGGTAACAATAATTGTTGTTGCAATAGGAATCGCCGTTGTTGCAATAAGAACCGTCGTTGCTAAAATTTTTCATAATGATGACTCTGATACCAACATTAAAAAATAAAGCCAATTTAAGCATTTAAAATAACAGAGACTTTAGCTACTTATGCTAAAGTCTCTTATTTATATGCATATTTTAATCTTTCCTATTCTTCTTTCTTTAACTTCCTCTATTGTAAATATTACATTACCATATTCAATAGTTTTGTTTTCATTTTTCTTTGGAATACATCCCAATAGACTAACTAAAAAACCTCCTATTGTATTGTAATTTTCTGATACTAAATTCAAGTCAAGATTGTCATTTAAGTCGTCTATTGATAGCAATCCACTCACTATATAAGTATTGTTATCAATTTTTCTTATATCAGGTTCGTCATAATCATATTCATCTTCAATATTCCCCATAACTTCTTCTATAAGATCTTTAGTAGTAACTACTCCTGAAAATCCTCCATATTCATCTATCAGTACAGCCATATGATTTTTAGCTTTTTTTAATTCTCTAAATAATTCATCTATATTTTTGCTTTCATTAACAAGGTAAGGAGAATGTAATAAATTCCTAATGTTTATATTTTCAAAACCATTTGTACGAGCCTCTATTATAAAATCTTTCATGTGAAGTATTCCTATGATATTATCAATATCACCGTCATATACTGGCACTCTAGAATATTTCCCCTCTAATAACTCATCTAAAAACTTGGAAGCAGGATCATTTATGTCAATCAAAAACACTTCTGTTCTTGGAGTCATGACTTCTGTAGCTGATTTATCATCAAATTCAATAATGTTATTTATCATTTTTTTTGCAGTTTCGTTTATGGCGCCGCGTTCTTGCCCAACTTTTATAAGTGATTTTATTTCTTCTTTGGATAATTTTTCCTCTATTTTTTTACTATCAATACCAGTAATCTTAACTAAAACATTAGTGGATACTGAAAGTAACATTGCAAAGGGAATCATCACTTTAGATACACAAAGAATGGGTACTACTGAAAACATTGCAATAGCTTCTGGTTTTTGCTGTGCTATACGCTTTGGAAACAATTCACCAAATACAATCATTATATAAGATAAACCAATAGTTATGCTAACTAAAGCAATTTGCTTACTATAAGGTACGTTTAAACTGCTTAAAAATTTTGCAAAATCATTAGATATACCCGTAGCTGCGGATGCACTAGATAAAAATCCAGCAAGCGTAATTCCGATTTGAATAGTGGATAAAAATTTTGTTGGCTCTTCAATAAGTTTTACTAAAAGCTGTGCTTTTTTGTTACCCTCTTGTGCAAGATGTTTAATTTTATTTTTGTTTAATGATACCATCGCCATTTCTGCTGATGCAAAGAATGCATTTATCAGTGTTAAAATACCAATTAGTATAAATTGCGCCATTATATTACTTAGCGCGGGGTCAGGGTTTGAATCCATTAAAAATTCCTCCTCTTAAATAAAAAACTTTCATATTATAATAATAACACTAATCTGAACACTTTATTGATAATATAAAAATTATTTAATTTATTCTTTCCTACTCCCCATATTAGTAGAAAATTTAGTCAATACTTTATTTTAATTTTTTATTTGTAATCTCTTTGTAAAATTAATTCAACATAAATAAAAATGCCCCCCAAATGGAATATGGGAGGCACTTCTTGATTTTTTCATAGTTAATATTAAGTCTTTTAAGGATATATGCTATATCTTAAATTTTTGAATCAATCCATTAAGTTTTTCTGCTAATTCACTTTGATCCTGTGCAGACCTTGCAACTCCCTGAATAGCTGTTGTTGTTTCATTAATGCTTGCTAATATTTCCTCTGTACTCGCTGTAGATTCTTCTGCCGTTGCTGATACAGTTTGAATAGCACTATTTACCTCAAATATAGTTTCTGACATTTTTTTTGTAGCTAAAACAATATCTGCTGACATTTCATTTACAAAATTTGCATCCTCCTCATACCGTATACCCGTTTCATTAAGGAAATTATAATCTGGTTTTACTTTATCATCAATAAACTTCAATATGTCTCTTCCACTTTGAGATAAATTATCAAATGCAGCTTTTATTTGAATTACCGTATTTTGAATATTTGTAACTGCTTGAGATGATTGCTCAGCTAATTTTCTTACTTCTTCAGCTACAACTGCAAATCCTTTTCCACTCTCTCCTGCCCTAGCTGCTTCAATAGCTGCATTTAGTGCAAGAAGATTTGTTTGATCCGCTATATTTCCAATGGAATCTGCCATTACTATAACTTGTTCCACTACCTTGCCTTCTTCTATAGCTTTAATTATATTTACACGTTGTTTTTCATATATCTCATGACTTTCTTTAATAGCCTCAATTGCATTCTTTTTAACGTTAGTAGCACGATTTTTTATTTCTTTAGATGCATCATTTGAATCCTCAGCCTTTTTTGAAAGACTAGCAGTTGTTAACGCAATTTCCTCTGTTGATGCAGATACCTCTTCAGTTGTTGCACATAAGTCCATAGAACCTTTAGATATTTGATCAATAGATTCATTTACCATCTCCATTGTAGCCGAAATTTCTTCAGTAGTCGCAGTTAATTGTTCAGATGATTGTACAAAATGCTCAACTGTACCACGAATTTCTTTAACAAGATTTTGTAGATTAGATATCATTTTATTATATCCAATTGCGATTTGACCTACTTCATCTTTACTTTTAATTTCTAATCTTGAGGTTAAATCTCCTTCGTTATTTGAAAGTTCAGTCAATTTAGTCGAAATAATTAGAAGTTTTGAAATTTTAACAAATAGTATAAGGAAAGCGAAAATTATGCATATAGCTAGTACTGCTATTAAGCTATCAGTAATTATAAGATCCATATTTACATTGCTTTTGGCATTTTGTGCTTCTTTTTCTGCTCTTATATTCATCATTTCTTGAAATTGTTTAATAGGTTCCATTATTACACTTTTATTTTTATCGTAATTACTATCAAACATTAGTTTTCTTGCTTTATCTAAATCTTTAGCTTCCACTGCTTTCATTGCCGCTTCTTCAGTCTTAATTAGTGCATCAGAATTATTTTTTGCTTTTTCTATTAAATCTAATTCAGCTTGTGGTGCATTAAGTTCTTTTAATTTTGTTACTACCCTATCACGAGTTTTTGTTTCATTTACTTCTTTCCAATAATTATCATAAAATGTTTTATCTCCATCAATTACGTATCTTCTTGCCTGGTCGGTTAAATAGTTTGAAGCATCAGCTAAATCTAAACCTAATTGTTTAAATATAACCTGGTTATTTACGGCATTCGTCGCTTTTGCAAAGTTTTTATTAAGAAGATATACAGTCATAACAGTACTAACGATTAACATAATAAGAATTGCACTCATTAATTTTAAAAACTTTGATAAATACATTGCTTTCACCCCTTTTTAACATTCTTTTAATTAGATTATAATTACACTTTAGCTTGATAAAATAATAATAGTATTATTTCGCATATCTGTCAACATTTTTTAACAATAGTAACTATATAAAGACAAAAATATCTAGTCTTATAAGTACAAAATCACGCTATGTTTAGCGTGATTTCTTTGATATTTAATATACTATTTTATATGATAATTCTTAGTTTCACTCCTCAAAGCGGAGGCTTCTGATAGAATACTTATCTCTTTTTTAAGATTATGCGCTATCAATTTTTCTTCAATTGAACAATTTTCTTCATATATAAAGCTTTCAATAAATGCTTTGTTTTTTAATGCATCTTTCATATTCTCAATCATCAATCCTTCAGCATCTTTAATAGTTAACTCACCATCTCCATCTAGTACCTTACATAATATTAACTCTTCTCTAATAACATTTTCAGTTAATGCCATAGTAAAAATAGGCTTCATAACTTCAGCATCATCCTTGGTAAATGTATCCGTCATAAATACGGCATATTCTGTTTTTTCTACTGTATTATAATTTTCATCACGTCTTCTAGATTTAAGTACTGATACACCCACAACACCAACAGCCGCCACCATTATAAATATATAACTATAGTTCATTAAACTCTCCCTCTCCATATTATTTATAAGTTCTTTATGTACAAATTAATATAGGTACCTTGCTGATTTTTCAACATTTTGTGTTGCCATTTATACATTCATTGGTCTGTTGTTTTTGGTAGGTGCAATCCAAACCTCACCAGTTCCTACGAAGGTGTGTAAATATCCTTCACGCTTTGACTTTTCTACTTTTGTTTCTATTTTACCTCGTATAACAATTGAAAAATTACCATCTATTTTTAATGTCTCACTATTCAACTCATAAATGATGATTTCATCGAAGGGAACATCACTTTCTAAAATGGCGATGCCACTTCCACTTAGTTTCGGTTGTCTAAACCCATCGCTGCTTAACATGCCTGTGGCAATATCTTTATTTGTGTGTACAGAAAGCTCAACGCTGTCTTCACAACAATAAAACATTCCATCACCTAAAATAATCTCTTCATTAGATAACTCTAGAATATAAAAATATTTATATGAGGGGTCTAAATATATTTCACCGTATTTCCCGTAATACCTTGATGTAAATGATGCTTCGCCAGTACCCACGCTTTTAAAAAACCCCTTGGAGGCAGAAGGAGCATTTTTCTGAATTTGTATTTCGATAGGTCCTTTCATAAATTGGAGCTCCCCAGGTTGTACTAGTACCCCTCCGCCATTAATGCTAATTCTGACTTGACGAAGCTTTTCCCCATCATATTGTATGGGATATGGGTTTACAGCATTACTGTTAAAAGCACTGCCACTTCTAGGCTTTTTATATTCAATTACTTCGAATATAGTATTATTACTACTTGTTGAACTATCCATTACTCTTACTGCATCTGAAAAATCAGGATTAAACATAATTAATTTCCTCCAATTATTTATTTGAATTTTCAAGGTATCAATTTATTCATATTTTAAGAATTTCCTTTATTGTAAGTACAATATTACCATTAACTATAATCATATGCAACATAAAATCGACAAAATTGTAATAAATAAACATTAAACTGACGTTTTTTTATGATTAAGATGAAAAAGTGCCACTCACGTATCAAGTGATATGTTGGTAATAAAAAAATAATACTGGAATGCAATGACTTAGTTCTTAAGTATATAGTAAATTGTCGCATATTGTAGTAATATGTTATAAGGTATAAGTAATTTTAAATTAGAGTAGAATTTTTTTAAGGAGCTGGAATTATTATGAGTAAAAGTAGAAGTAGACGGACTATGGTATTGGGATATATTTCAATTGCCTGTCTATCATTAATAATAATATTATTTAGTATTTATAGTATGAATAAGGTATGTAATGAGTCTGATTTTATTATAAAAAAAATACTTCCAGCAAAAACATTTTCAACGGAAATCTTAACCTCACTAATTAATCAAGAAACTGGTATCAGGGCCTATATCATTACAGAAGATAAAAATTTTTTAGACACCTATTATTTAGGAAGTAAACAAGTACAAGGATACTACAATTCTCTGGATAATTTGAAATATACACCATTAGGACTGGACACCACTAATCAACTTACTGATCAGATGAAGTCCATTGAAACATTTTTTAAACAACAAATGGTATTGGTTGATAATGGTAATTCACATCAAGCAAATTTAAATATGAATCAAGGTAAAAGTTTAGTTGATAAGTTTAGGGCAACTGATAACATACTAATAAATAAAATTAATTTAGAGGTAAACATTTCACGTAACAAAGTTATAAGCGCCCAAAAGTTTCAACGGTACCTATTGATTTTTTTAGGTAGTCTACTTGCCTTGGTTAATCTTATGTTTATTAGGTATATATGGAATTATACCTATGAAGAAGTTAAGAAGAAAAATGAACTGAACAAGGAATTACAAAAATTGCTAGTTTCACATGAAGAATTTATGGCAAATATTTCGCACGAACTTAAAACACCATTAAATGTAATTTTTTCTGCTATCCAGTTATTTCAAATGTATTGCCAAAATGGCTCATTAGACCAAAGGCGAGAAACTATTATTAAATATCTTGACTCAATGAAACTAAATTCCTACAGACTATCTAAACTTATAAATAACATAGTGGATTCATCAAAAATTCAGGCAGGGTTCTTTAAATTGAACTTATCAAATAACAATATAGTGGAAGTTGTAGAAGAAATAGTGATGTCTGTAACTAATTTTACAGATATTAAAGGGCTACATATTATTTTTGATACAGATGTAGAAGAAAATATTATTGCTTGTGATCCGGAAATGATACAGAGGATAGTATTAAATCTTATATCAAATGCTATAAAATTCTCGAAAATTGGTGATGAAATATTTGTGGATGTTAAAGATAAAAATAAATTTGTTGAAATCTCTGTTAAAGATAATGGCATTGGAATTGAAGAAAAGAACTTGGATATGATATTTGATAGATTTAAACAGGTAGACAAATCCCTATCAAGAAATGCAGAAGGCACGGGTATTGGCCTTAGTTTAGTTAAGTCTATTGTTGAATTACATGGTGGTAGTATCTATGCTGAAAGTGAATTTGGAAAAGGAAGTAAGTTTACAGTTACTCTTCCGTCAGAGAAAGTACTCCAGGAAAATATGCTCTATAGTAACAAAGTTAGAAGTGAAGATGAAAGTATAAAAGTTGAACTTTCAGATGTTTATTCGTAGTATTTACATAATTTAATTATTAATACAAATGGAGGATTATGAACATGAGAAACGTATTTTGCATTAAATTTAAGTGGCTAACTATTTATGTTATTTTTCTATTTAGTATTAACATTCTTGGTTATAGTTCTAAAGAGTTTCCCCCTTCAGCTAGTGTAGCAGAGAAAAATTCAGTAAGTGTCCAGATTACAGAAAGTACCGTCATTACATTTTCAGATAAAAACTTAGAGCAAACAATAAGAGATGAGATACAATGCCCTACTGGAGATATTTTGAAAGATGATGTTGATAATATAACTAAGCTTCAAAGCACTCAAGACAAATGTATTAAGAATCTTTCAGGAATAGAAAATTTAACTAATTTAACTTCATTAAATTTGGGTAATAATCAAATCAGTAACATAGAACCCTTAGAAGGTTTAACTAACTTGACTGATTTAAATTTATCTACTAATCAAATGAGTAACGTAGAGCCTCTAAAAAATTTGACTAGCCTAACTCATTTGAATTTAGCTACTAATCAAATGACTAACATAGAGCCTTTAAAAGGCTTGATAAAATTAACTAATTTAAATTTAGCTGCCAATAAAATGACTAATATAGAACCTTTAAAAAGCTTGACTAACTTAACTTGTTTGGATTTATCCACTAATGATATGACCAACATAGAACCTCTAAAGGACTTGACTAACTTGACTAATTTAGATTTAGCTACTAATCAAATCAGTAACATAGAACCTTTAAAGGATTTAACTAACTTGACTAATTTGGATTTAGCTACTAATCAAATGAGTAACGTAGAACCTTTAAAAGGACTCGCGAGCTTAACTAATTTAGATTTAGCTACTAATCAAATGAACAACATGGAGCCTTTAAAAGACTTGATTAAATTGACTGATATAAATTTAGACCCTAATAAAATCGAAGATTTTTCTCCAGCTAGCGCCTACTGTAGAAATCTAGACAAAACAGATATTTCAAATACAATTATTACCTCTAAACAAACATTAACAAGTACCAGTAATCAAGTTTCAGATATTAAAGTCGTTGAATTTCCAACTGGAGATTTAATAAAAGATACAATACAACTTCCTACTGAAGATAATTTAAAGTATGATGTTAATGATATAATAAAACTCCAGAACGCTGGAGACAAAAATAATAGGAATCTATCAGTGAAAAATGATTCTACTGATTTAGATTTGGATAATAATCAAATTAGTAATGTAAAACCTTAATTTTCCATAATTTACACTCCATATATATTAAAATACATTTTATTTTATTACATTAAATTTAAATATAGCACATCTTCTTTATCATTAAAAATTCAAAATACTAATAGTTGTAAATATATCAATAGATATTTCCTATAGACAAGTGGCACCTGCCATGTGGAATGAAAAAAATAAGCACCAAAGATCAAAACAAATCCTTAGTGCTTATTAGCTCTATGTATATTTTATTTTTTATTTGGTGATTTTTGGTTTTCTTTTTTTTCCCTTTCTTCCTTTTCAAGTCTTTTCGGAAAAACAAAACTAAAATAAACAAATCCTACAATTAATATTCCAACAGTAATTGCTACCATTATATCTTGACCATTCATATAATTACCTCCTCATATTGGTACCCGTGGCTACCGCTATCTATTAGCGTTTACAAATAATTTTATCAAAAAACAAAAAGGTGGGGAACTCAAATAAGAGTTTCCCACCCTAGAAACAAATTTCTTGGAATCAAACCTAAGTTTGTCCAACCGATAAAAAATATTATATTAATATAATACTACAAAACTCATATTAATTCAATTTTCGACTGAAGCTCTTACTTTTTAATTCTCTTTTTATCCTCATACATTCTTTTGTCAGCAAGAGCAATTATGCTATCAATTTTTTCCTTAGAACATTTTCTTGTAGCATATCCAAATGCTACTGAGATTTTAATAGTTTTATTCTTATCAACTGTTAAGCGTTTTTCTGAAATAATCTTTTTAACCTTTGATATATCATTTGCCACCTGATCTTGATTTGTATTGTCCAATATTAAATGGAATTCATCTCCACCCATTCTTAAAATTAACCTACAGTCTGGAAACGCTTGTCTCAGCATATCAGCATAACATTTTAATAACTCATCACCAATAAGGTGTCCATAATTATCGTTAACGATTTTCAAATTGTTTACGTCAGAAACAATTATTGTCTGAGGATATTCATAACCATCTAGTTTATCCTTTACTTTATCATTATAGTAGTTTCTATTGTAAACATTGGTTAATGCATCTGTATATAAAAGATGCTCCTTTTCCCGTAGAATCGATGTTTTAGTTTTTTCATTTAACAAATCTTTAAATAATTTAATTGCAAATAATATTATAAAAAATATTATAGCAGCCAACCCTAAAATTATAAAAATAAGCCTCTCATACTTTTGATTACTTGTTTGATTAGGTACCTCCGTATACCCCACATTGAATAATTCATCTATATCTAGAAGGGGTATAACCTTATCAATTATACTCGCAAGTTCAGGGCTATTCTTTGAAATTCCATAATATAGATATGAATCTGTACTTGTTATCCCCTTTTGAACAATATCATATAGCTGCATATTTTCAACATAAAAGCTAAGTACACTTGGATTCTCTATAAGATAATCTGCCTTTCCTTCATGAACTAGCTTTAATGATTCCTTAATATTGTTAGTTTCTATAATATTTACACTAGTGAGGTTTTTCCTTAGATATTCCTTATGCCAAAAACCTTTTATGACAGCAACATTTTTCTCTTCAAGATCAAAAACATCCCTAGCATCTTTTACCCCTACTTTGCCCACAATTATATCTCTTTCAGTGCTATAAGGTCTTGGGTACAATATGGTTTTTAATCTGTCATCAGTTTTAGCAATATTTAAAACATTTATCTCACCTTTCATAAGCTTTTGCCTTAGCATATCAAAATCACCATAAATATATTTAAATTTTATACCAATTTTATCAGTTATATCTTTTATAATTTCTCCACTTATGCCTCCATAAATACCATCCTTATAGTAATCAAAGGGAAGATAATCCTTTGTAATTCCTATAATTGCCTCACCATTATTCTTAATCCAGTCCCTTTCCCTTTCCGTAAGATTCATAATTTTCATGTTATATTCAATCTTACTTTGCTTAATCAATTGAGGTAGATTACTTCCTAACAAATTACTAATTTGTTTGTCTAATATTGATGCCAGAATCTTATCATCTTTTCTTGTGGAAAAAGTTCTGTCAGAGGTGATTTTTTCTATCTTAAAGGCATAATTCAAATCTGGAAACTCATAAATATAATTATATACAGCATCACCACCTGATACTATAAATGCATCAATTTTATTATTCTCTAATGCTGAAATTAGATCTATTTCAGAGTTATAGATTTTTTTGTCATACTTTATATTCTTATAGAGTTCAGGCAATAGTTCCATTACAATATCATTTTTAAGAAACCCAATTGATCTTTCATCAATATCTCCTATGGTATGTATATCCCTATCTTTTTTTGCTATAAGTGCATATGGAGACTTACTTACAGACTTAGTAAAAGTCATAAACTTCTCTCTTCCTGCGGTTTTGTTTGCCCCAAAAATAATATCTACACTTCCATTCTGAAGTCCTGAATAAACTTCTCCCCAAGGCTTTGATGCTTCAAGTCTTATATTTGTTCCCAAGTTTTTATTAATAATTTTTATAATAGGAATTAAATAGCCTTTTTCCTCACCATTATATTTGAAATACTCACTTCCAGAATAAGAGTCTATGCCAAGAGTTAAGACCCTATCTTTATTTTTAGCTAACCACTGCCGCTCTTCGCTAGTTAAAGATACCATAATATTTGAATTTGAGAATGCATTTTTTTTGAAAGAGAATAGTATAATTAAAACAACTAAGAATATTTTCGAAAGTTTCTTCAATATCATCACGCCCCAAAATAGTAATTCTACATTAACCCTCAATAAGTAACATAAAGGTATAATTAATCTATTTTACTATAATTCTATAAACTAATTAAAATTCCTCTAAAAAATAACAGTCATATCAAACTATTGATATAACTGCAATTCCCATTAAATATTATGTGTCACCCAGGTGGCAAGTGTCATATTAGTAGAGCCTTTTAAACCTTCTTGTACCTATAATATAAATCTTTCAATAGCTTTTGCCACTCCATCATTATCATTATCTAAAGTTACATATTCAGCTACATCTTTAAGTTCCTCTATAGCATTTCCCATTGCAATTCCAAGACCTGCATAAGTTATCATTTCAATATCATTTGCCTCATCTCCAATGCATATTATCTCTTCTTTTTTAATCCCTAACATATCCCCTAAAACTTTTACACCGTATCCCTTATTACAATCTTTATCCATAACTTCTAATACTATAGGCATAGTCTTTACCACATTATATTCACTATAAAATTCTTTTGGTAACTCAAGCATTTTTTTTTCAAGAAGTTCCTCTGTCTGAGAAAATAATATCTTAGTAATCTCATCCTCATCATTAACATCCCTATTAAAATTAAGAATTTTAACAGGGGTTCCAACGTATTCTGTTTCAAACCTTGTAAACTCATTTTCCTCTGATGCAATAGAACCTTCATGAGTATACGCAATCATATTAAGTCCAAATTCCATGCTTAAAGCATGAGCCTTTACTAAGTCCCTACCCTTTAATCCTTTATAGTTAATGCATTCAAAATCACTGGTTCTATATATAGTTCCCCCATTATTTGCAATAAGGTACTCATTTTCTCCTCTTAAATGGACTTCATCTAAAAATTTATCCAACCCATTAAGTCCTCTTCCAGATGTTATAACAACCTTAACACCTTTTTCTATAGCCTTTTTTATTGCTGCCTTGTTCCCTTTTGAAATAACTTTATTACTATTTAGTAATGTGCCATCCATATCAATAGCTAATAGCTTGTACATACTTTCCCTCCTAGCATTTTTTCTTTAATACTTATTAATTAGGCATCTTCAAAAAATAACTAACCATTATGAGTAGTTTTTATCAGATGCCTAAATATATAAAATATCACGCTAGGTATTACCCTATGACGCTAAATTATACCATCTTCAAATACTTCCTCTGATCAACTCGAGTTGTTTTGTATTATTGTTTATTGTTTGTTATCATTGTATACTATTTAAAGCTTTTTTTCAAGATGTTTTGTAAATTAAGATAGTAATGTTATAATATTAATCACTAGCAACACTAAATGATAATGATTGATGGGGTGCTTAAATGTTTACTGAAGAAAGACTAGAACAAATCTTAAGTATACTTAATAAAACTGGTAGAATAAAAGTAAAAGACCTAAGTCAGCGATTTAATGTTTCAGAAGGGATGATAAGGAAGGATCTACAAAAGCTAGAAAAAGCTGAAGCTCTTCAAAGGACCTATGGCGGAGCTATCCTAAATAGAAAAATCTCTAAAAATAGTTCTATAGCTACTAGGATGAATATAAACTTAAATAGCAAAGAGTTAATATCCCAAAAAGCTTTTGCCCTTATAAATGATGGAGATGTAGTTTTTTTAGATACCTCAAGTATCAATTTTTTGTTAGCTAAATTAATATCTAACGGTACTAAGAAGTTAACTTTAATAACTAATATGTCAATAATACCACCCCTTTTTAATGATAATGAAACCGTTAAGCTAATTTGTATAGGTGGAGTATATAATAATAAATCTGGTGGAGTTTTTGGTTCAGAGGTGACTAAGAGTATATCTAAATATACCTTTAATAAAGGTTTTCTAGGAAGTTCAGGCATAAATTTAATAACAAACAGCGTAGATACTGTTACCTTAGAAGATGGTAATGTTAAAGAAATTATAGTCTCTAATAGTAAAGAGGTATTTTTACTTGTAGAAAAAGAAAAATTTAATGTAGATGGCACCTATAGATTTGCTACTTTAGAGGACATAGATGTTATAATCACGGATTCAGATCTTGCTGATGAGATTCGAGAAAAGCTGGAAAATTCAACTATAAAATTAATTTAGCCATATTTATAAATTTATCCAATAAATTTTCTCACCTAATATATTAAGAGAGTATCTTAATAAAAATGAAATTACAATAAAATAAAATGCACTAAACTCAATTAAAAGTTTAGTGCCTCTATATTTTCAATTATCTCTGCATATCTATAAGCGTTAATCTAGAAATTTGCCACAGCTTCCTGTAGTTCACTAATCTAAGTATTAGCCTTCCATAAACATCTTTATATCATCATCTACACTAGTTATTCCAGCAATTCCGAAGTTGTCAACCAATACATTTACCACGTTTGGTGATAAAAAGGCTGGTAGAGTTGGTCCTAAATGAATTTTTTTAACCCCTAAATGCAGTAGTGCAAGTAATACTATAACTGCCTTTTGTTCATACCATGCAATATTGTAGGAAATCGGAAGTTCATTTATATCATCCAAGCCAAATACTTCTTTAAGTTTAAGTGCTATTACTACTAATGAATATGAATCATTACATTGTCCTGCATCCAATACTCTTGGTATTCCGCCAATATCACCTAAATTCAATTTATTGTATTTATATTTTGCACAACCTGCTGTAAGTATAACTGCATCCTTTGGTAGTTTTTCAGCAAATTCTGTGTAGTAATCGCGACTCTTCATTCTTCCATCGCAGCCCGCCATTACAAAAAATCTCTTTATTGCTCCAGTTTTAACAGCATCTACAATCTTATCCGCAAGAGCTATAACTTGATTATGAGCAAAGCCTCCTACTATTTCACCCTTTTCAATTTCTTTAGGTGCCGCACATTTTTTAGCTTGTTCAATTATTGAAGAAAAATCTTTCGGTTTTCCATTTATCCCATCTGCTATATGCTTAACACCTGCAAAGCCTGTTACTCCTGTAGTGTATATTCTATCTTTATAAGATGCTTTTGGCGTTACAATACAGTTTGTAGTCATAAGTATTGGTCCGTTGAAGCTTTCAAATTCCTGATTCTGCTTCCACCATGCATTTCCATAATTCCCAACCAAGTGCTTGTACTTTTTAAATGCAGGATAATAATTGGCTGGAAGCATTTCGCTGTGAGTATAAATATCTACCCCAGTACCTTCTGTCTGCTTTAATAACTCTTCCATATCCTTTAAGTCATGTCCACTAATTAATATACCAGGCTTGTTTTTAACTCCTATATTAACTTTTGTTATTTCAGGATTTCCATAACTAGAAGTGTTCGCCTTGTCCAGTAATGCCATGGCGGAAACGCCGTACTTACCACATTCAAGAACTAGTGCTACAAGTTCGTCTACTCCTAAACTATCATCCAAAGTAGAAGCTAATCCCTTTTGAGTAAATGCATGAAGTCCATCTTCCTCGTATCCAAGATTATCAGCATGCTTAACATATGCAGCCATACCCTTAAGTCCATAAGTAAGTAATTCTCTTAAGGATCTTATATCTTCATTTTCTGTTGAAAGCACACCAACTTTCCCTGCCTTTACATCAAAGGCTTTTAAATCATTAGAAAACCAAACCGCTGCATCTGGCACGTTTAATTCCTCTTCTTTTCCAAATCCAAAGGTATTTAATATTTTACTAAGCCAACTAGCATTTTCGCCTTTATCGCTTAACTTAACACCAGCTTTTAGAAGCTGCCCTTTTATTTCTTCCCTTAAGCTTAATCCTTTTCTGATTCTTTCAATAAATACATTTCTATCAAAATTTGCATTAGTTATAGTTGCAAATAAACTTTCTATTATAAAATTATCTACTTCCTTATTAACTATACCATTATCTCTAGCACGAACACTGTATACAGATATTCCTTTAGTTATATAAATTAGTAAGTCCTGAGCCTTTGCAAGGTCTTCAGTCTTACCACAGACTCCCTTTACCGTACAGCCTTTACAATTAGCTGCTTCTTGACATTGATAACAAAACATAGACATACAAATCATCCTCCATTTTCACTGTTCTACGCACTATTTGCGCTTGTGTTATGAGATTAGTATACAGATTTATAATTATATTGTCGGTACCCTACGTTACCAGTTAATATGTTTCTTAACCTCTGCCTTTTCTCCTAAGTTTACATCTTTTAAGACCCACTCCTTAAACACTGGATATCCTGTTCTATCAACAATATACCCGATGTGCTCTTTTCCTCCTGGAGCATCTCCATCCATATATTCCTCTATATATGAATAAGTGTTTTTTATTATTTTAATAATACTATCCTCATCCACCCAAGTTATAAAATCCTGAGCAAGTCTAGGATTTTTCTTACCAGTTCTACCCATTATCACAAGTTTATAATATTTCTCAAGGCTTCTACTCCATGCACCTGTTGGACATTTGCCTATACATTCTCCACATCCAATGCATTTGTCCGGACCTCGTACTACTTTGAAGTTTTCCATTTTAAGCGCACCGGTAACTCTTTTTTTACAGTTATTTACGCAGGATTTACAACTAATACATCTGTAAGATTCATATTGAGGCTCTGTCATTCCTATAATCCCAAAATCTTGTATTCTAGCTTTGATACAGTCATTAGGACAACCTGTTAGTGCTACCTTCACATGATAATCATTAGGGAAGATTTCCTTTTCAATCTTTTTTGCAAACTCCGTAGTATTATAATTTGCAAATGGACAGACATTTGCCCCTATACAAGCTGACACATTTCTAGTACCTGCAGCAGAATATCCAGTACTAGGTGAAATTTGATTTATTTCAAGGCCATCGATTACTGATTGAATCATCTTATTAACTTCTGGTATTTTATTTATATCAATATTGGGTATTTCAAAACCTTGTCTTATAGTTATATGAATGCTGCCATCTCCGTAAGTCTCTGCTACCTTTTGCACAACCTCTAAATGTTTAGCTTCTATATGACCACCAGGTACCCTTATTCTTATAGCGATTTTACCTCTTTTCTTAGTTATTCTGTATGCATTTTTTTTAAGCAATTTAGTGTTTATATCCATTACATTCTCCCCCTTAATCTACTAGATGAACTGCATCCAAATAGTTAAAAACAGGTCCCTCTAAACATATATACGTATCATCAATTTTACAGTGGCCACATTTTCCAACTCCACAACACATCTTTCTCTCATAAGATACCCATATATTTTTTTCTTTTACTCCTTTTTTTATAAATTCAGCTACTGTGAATTTAAGCATCATTGGAGGCCCTACTACAATAACTTGTACCTCATCCATATTTTCTACTGGAATATCCGCAATGTATTTTGTTATGAGTCCTACAGTTCCAATATAACCCTCATCTGCACTATCCACAGTTAAAGTTACATTAATATTCTTTTCCCAAACTTTGAAATTTTCTTTAAATAAGATGTCACTAGGTGACTTAAATCCTGCCATTAGATTAAAGCCCTTACACTGCTTTGGATTTTTTGCGAAATAATCTACTATTCCCTTTACTGGTGCCAGTCCAGTTCCACCTGCCGCTACAATAATTTCTTTATTTTTATAGAGGTTTACATCAAATCCATTTCCATAAGGGCCTCTTAAAAACAAGGTTCCTCCTACAAAAAAACTATGAATTACATCTGTAACTGTTCCTACACGTCTTATTGTAAAATCTACATAACCCTCACCTATCTCACTAACAGATATAGGTGACTCTCCAAATTTCGGTATAGATACTTCAAAAAATTGTCCCGGCTTTACAACTCCATCGAACTCCATTCTAAAGGTATAATCCGTTTCTGTATGCTTACTTATTTTAAGTATTTTAGATTTGAAAGGCATGTATATATTTTTCATCTATTCCACCTCATCCATTGCAGTATTTAATTTGTTTATACAATTTGAAAAAGATATATATTCAGGGCATATATCATCACATCTGCCACAACCTATACACATATGATATCCAGCTCTCTTTTTAAAATCATAAACCTTATGCATAACTTTAAATCTCATTCTATCTTTTTTGTCTTTTCTAAAACCATGTCCACCTGCCATATCACTGTACCCCTCTACGTGACAAGATGCCCAAACCCTCCTTCTCTCTCCTAGTTTTTTATTTTCTTTATAAAAGATGTCCTGCATAGTAAAACAAGAGCAAGTACCACAGACAAAATTGCACCTACCACAAGCGATACATCTTGAAGAATACTCATCCCACATTTTTGATTTGAAAACTCTTTGATCTAAATTTTCTGGTATAGTAACCACTATTTCGTTAGCCTTCACAAATTCTGGAGATACTTCTACCTGGTTTATTTTATCTATGTTAAAGTAATTCATTAATTCTTCTGATTTACAATTCACAAAAACCTCATGATCTTGAATTTTAGTGTACATATCATAATCTTCGGTCTTATTGGATTCCATACTTGCGCAAAAGCAATTTTCAAAACTTTCACTACAACCCATAAGCACAAACTTAATTTTAGTTCTTAAAACCTTATAATAATAATCCTCATTTCCATTTCTTAAATAAATTTCATCCAGCCTTTTCATGGCATGAATATCACAACTTCTTAAGAATATTAATATTTTCTTCTCATCTTCTTTTGGCTCTACGCAATCATTTTCAGTAAAATAAAATAATGTTTGAGTAATTGGAAGTATTATTTCTTTAGGAGAAAAACTAGATTTAAGTTTAAATTCTACTTCCCTTATACTCTTTATTTCCTTATACCTAATAGTATCTGTATCCGCAAAAGTTCCTTTTCCCTTTAGAATTACTGGTGCATATACCTTATATTCACGTCGCAATATCTCAAGATGCTCATCAAATTTCTCTATTGTAAGCTTAAATCCCATAAATGCATACCCTCCATTATATTAATATTACTTAATCATCAAATATTGTTAATTAATTCACTATAAAAACTTAATTTATAACTAACTATACATAGTGTATTTTAAACCAAAAAAAAAATATGTGATTTTCATCACACACCTTTAAAATACCTACTTAACTTTTCTCTGTTAACTATGAATTTTCTATGTTTTATTTTAACCATATCCATGATTTCAAGTTCTTTTACTGCCCTTGAAATAGTTTCGCGAGAGCTCCCTAACATATCTGCCAAATAAGTTATGCTTATCTTAATATCTATTAAAACGCCCTCTTCTGTTTGTACACCATAATCTTTAGACAATTTCCAAAGCTTTGCGGCTACCCTCTTATCCATTTTAATAGGAACTGTGTTCTTAATCTGTCTGTACAGTCTTCTTATTTTTTTACTCATAGAGTATAATATAACTTCTGTAAGCTTAAAATCCTGCTTCATTATTTTTAATAAGTCTGCTTTTGATATGCTTATAAGTTCACTGTCTTCAAAGCCTTCGCAATTAATTGAGGCTGTACTATTATCGAAAATTACTTCATTTATAATCTCACCACTATTTAGGATATAGATAACCCTCTTTTGACCCTTTTCCGATAATCTGTACATGGTTACCTTTCCCTCTAGCACTATATATATATTATTTATAATTTCTCTCTCAGCAAACAAAATCTGTGATTTTTTTATTTTTTTTATTATAACACTCTCTCTTATTAAATCCAAAGTTTTATCCTCAACACATTCAAATAAAGGAAGATCTTTTAATTGCCTAAGCGTTATTTGTGCCATCTTAATTTCTCCTTATGAGCTCATTTTGAACCTCATTATTATAAAAATACTCCTATTATACTTATACTCTTATTATACAACAATGAATTTTAAAATTGACCAACAAAAAGAAAGTTTATATTTACCTTAACTAATTCAAACTATAGTAATATATACTTTTATTATTTATTTCTCCTTTGATACATACCAATATGCTGCCCCAATAAATACAGCACCACCTACGAAATTGCCTGAGGTAACCCAAATCAAGTTATGAATTAATCCCCCTATGGAAACTGATGGGGTGTGGGGGATAAATAATGCCGTTGTAAGCAAAGTCATATTCGCAATACTATGTTCAAACCCCGTAGTTATAAATGCAAATAGGCACCAAAAAATCATTATAAGTTTAGCCGTTTCTTCCTTTAATTTAATAGCACACCATACTGCTAAACAGACTAACATGTTACAAAGTAATCCTCTTAGAAATAGTTCTATGCTTGGCGTTGCCATCTTTACTTGTGATGTTTTTAAAATAAAGGTGGCTGTGCTTCCCTTTGCAAGTCCTGCACCTACAAATATTGCGGATATCACTGCTGATCCTAAAAAATTTCCTATAAAACTGTATATCCAAATATTTATTGAATTAAGCCACGAAACTTTCTTTTCTAGAGACCCTATGGTCATAGTCATGTTATTCCCTGTAAAAAGCTCTGAGCCCGCCATTATTACAAGACTTAAGGCAATGCCAAAGGAAGCTCCCATAATAGTTTTTGTTGCCGGAGACTCAGCTGCTGCAAATGACCCTCCAATAGAAAATATTAATAAAATTCCAAATCCCACATAAGCACCAGCTAGCGCCGCACAAGTAAGGTACCTCATTTTGCTTTTTTTTAAGAGTTCAGATTTTTTTACCGCTGATGCAGAGACTTTGTTAATTTCTTCACTAAACAAGATATACCATCTCCTTATATAAATCATATCCACATTTTATCATTACACACAAAAAAAATATGTGACTAATATCACATATTTTCTAAAAGTTAGTCCACTGTTATGGCACTAGCCACTATCCTCCCATTTAACTGATACATCCCCTGCTGCATAAACATTCTCTAGATTAATTTCTTACTATAAGTTGTTAGTTGTCTTTTAGTTTCTTCCAATTGGCGATCTACAACACTTGCCTTTTCTATGTGTTTTATTATACTTTGAGATGTTATTTTTAAGATTTCATCAACATCTACTATTTCTTTACTCATGTTTTTAATGTGATGCTTTTGATCAGTTAAAAGCTCCATTACTCCCCTTACTTCCTGTTCCACTTTTGCTATAGAGGATAAACTTCCGTCTACTTTTTCTGCAGCATTATTAGAAGCCCTCACCCCCCTGGCAATAACTTCATTAGATTTACCTGAATTATTTAAAACTATCTTTGTTTCATCTTCTATCCCACCTATTAAATTTGATATGTCCTTAGTGCTTTGTTTAGTCATTTCTGCTAGTTTTCTTATCTCACCTGCCACTACTGCAAACCCCTGACCATGTTCTCCTGCTCTAGCCGCTTCAATTGCTGCGTTTAAAGCCAAGAGATTTGTTTGCGTTGCAATGCTCGTTATTAACTGAACAACTTCATGTACTTGGCCAAACTTTCTTGCCAATTCATTTATACTTTGGGTATTATTCCTATTTTCACTTTCTAAAGACTTTATTATTTCCACCATTTCATAAATGGCATCCTTACCTTCATAAGATTTTTTAACTGTGTCTTCTGTAATTTCTATAAGCTTATTTCCCTCTAAATATAGACTATCAGTTAAGCCATTAGTATTTTTTGTTAAATGAGAGATTTCATTCATATGTACCTTTACTTTACTCGCAAGTTCGCCTAAAACATCATGCTCACTATCTACAATATGGTGCTGCTTTACAGTCTCCCCTAACAACTTGCTCAAATCTTGAATAAAGCCCTTAGTTTCATTATGAAATTGAACTTCCTTCTGTGTTGTTTCTTCAGCACCCTTGTCCTGATTACTTTCTAATTCTCTGGATTTTGTATTTTTAAATAAATTCATTTGTTTATCTTCCTCCTAATTTTTCTCTAACATTAGAATCATTCTGAAATTTCCTTAAACTTATAGTTTATATCACCTTAGTATTTAAAAGCTTAATCTATATTAATATACTATAAAATATGTATAGATAAAATTTATTTTTATTTTTATTTTTATTATAACTATTTCAATGTAAATATACGGTAACTTCTGTTACACCTTTTATTATTATACAAGATATTATAGAGTGATTTTGTAACTAGTCTCGCTGCTGGATAAGCCTCATAATTTTCGCCAAACTCTAAAAATGTAAATTCAATTTATTTTTATATTTTGATTTGAATCATATTTTTCTAATCAAATTAAACATACAATAGAGTTATAAGAAAGCAAGGTACTTGGACTAAATAGATTTAAAGCATAATGAAATTATAGTAAGCCTTTCTTGATTTTTGCTAAAGTACCTTTGAATAATATTACAACTAGATTTAAAGAAATGAATATTAAGCTTCAAAAGTTTTAATAATAATAATAATAATAATGAAATATAAGGAGGAATAATTATGAATGGGAAATTTTTTAAAAATATTGAAGTTGCAACGGCATTAGGACTAAAAGAAGAGGTATTATATGTAGAAAAACAAGTTGTAAGTAAAACACTAACACAAACAAATAACGTTAGTATAACACTATTTGCCTTTGATAAAGGAGAAGAAATAAGTACACATTCAGCACCTGGAGATGCATTAGTATATGTAACTGAAGGACAGGTTACAATAACAATAGGGGATAATGAGCCTGTTATAGTTAAAGAGGGTGAAATAATATTAATGCCAGCCAACATACCCCATGGCTTAGAGGCTAATGAAAGATTTAAAATGATGTTAGTTATAGTTAAAGGCTAATAGAATAAAAAGCTTCTTTAAACTCGAAAATACTTAACCTAGGCTAAGTATTTTCGAGTTTTTATATAGCATAATTTTTATCAAATTATATTTGAATCAATGGTATTTTTACCTTCTTTGTAGTGATTTAACCTGCAAACAGCTGGCCCTTCTATAATGTCGCCTTCAAAAGTAAATCTTGACCCATGACAAGGACAATCCCAAGATGATTCTGCACTATTCCATTTTAGTTCACAACCTATATGTGTACACGTTATATCAACTATATGAAGCTCACCGTTTTTATCCCTATATGCCCCATATCTTTCTCCATCAATATCTACAACCTTTCCCTGATCATTTTTTAAATCAATATTGTGTTGCCCAATTTCAAGTTTTCCTTTTATTAATTCCTTTGCAACATCAAAGTTTTCCTTAACGAAGTTCGTAATTCCATCAGTTGAAATATGGCGCGATGGATTGTATACATCCTCATAGGGGCTTTTATTCTTAACTATAATATCCCTTAATATATTTGCAGCTGCGGTTCCATTTGTCATTCCCCATTCGCCATAACCTGTAGCTACATAAATATTTTCTGATTTAGAAGTAAGATTACCTACATAAGGTACACCATCTATTGTTATATAATCTTGAGTCGACCATCTATATAAAAATCCCTCAACAGCAAAATTTTCCTGCGCAAATTTTTTCAAATTGTCATAATGCTCCACCATGTCGCCACCATGAGCAGTTTTATGGTCTTGACCCCCAATAATTATCATTTGACCATCTCTATAATTTTGTGAGCGAAAATACCACCCTGCCTCTCCTGAATCTACAAATGTACCTTTTGGCAACTCATCTTTTATTTTAGCTGTTATTACATATGACCTTTCTGCCCGAAGTCTTGCAAAGTATAATCCTAATCCATCATAAAATGGAAAGTGCGAAGCTAAAATAACCTTTGAAGCTCTTACTTTAAAGCCTGTATCTGTTATTACAGTATATAAATTATCATGCTTTATATCTACAGCTCTTGTATGTTCATATATTTGACTTTCATTACCAGAGATATTTTCTGCAACTTTAAGAAGATACTTTCTAGGGTGAAATTGAGCTTGATTTTCAAAACATAGTGCACCTTTTATTGAAAATGGCAAATCTAACTTTTCAACATATTTTGCTTTTATACCTAGGCTTATGGCTGCATCTACTTCTGCCATAATGGTTTCTACATAATCTTCATCTGTTGTATAGGTATATGCTGGCACCCTACAAAAGTCACAATCAATATTATATTTTTTTACTGTGTTTTCTATAAAATCTATGGCACCCTCATTAGCATCTGCATACTGCTTAGCTTTTTTTATTCCTATTCTTTCGATTAAATCACTATATATTATATCGTGTTGTGAAGTAACATAAGCTGTTGTGTGTCCTGTAGTTCCCTGAGCTATTTTATCTGCTTCTATTAATGCTATTTTAAAACCTTCGTTTTTTAAAAGGAGAGCAGTTGTAATTCCTGTAATGCCTCCTCCTATAATTACTATATCAACATTAATATCTTTTTCTAACCTAGGATAGTTTGTTTCAGGAGTTGAATCCAGCCAATAAGATTTAGCGGTTGGCTCATCATTAATACCTATATTATTTTTTTCATTCATAAATAACACCCTTCCTTTTTAAAAAAATGGAGGTATCTATTTTGTGTTTATATAACTAAAAATATGTATATTATTAGTAATGCTTTAATATGAAGTTATAAGAAAAAAGACTTGTTGCAGCTAATAAGAAATATTTAAGTTACGAATTAAGGGAACTCAAATGAGTTCCCTTAATTCGTAATTTAAATATGAAAAGTATTCTTTAAAATCTAAATTTAAAGATTGCTCTTGCTTAAAATAGCATTAACTTGACTTGAATTATCTAGTTTATTATTGGTAGTACTAGTATTAGTTTGCTCTTGCACTATAGTTTGTAGTAATTTAGACATGTCATTACTGCTATTCGTACTTGGAAAAAGACTATTTGAACTATCTTCACTTTCAACAGTACCAATACTTGAACTACTATTTGTATCTTGTTTTGTCATAATCTGCATCATTTGTTGCATAACCATTTGTTGAAGCTGCTCAGTCTTTTGAGATTGTAATGATACACTATCTAGTCCATTAACTATATTATCCTTACTATTAACATTAGGAATACTTGTCCCAGCATTATTTAAAGTCGTATTTTGTGAATTGTTCACTATCTGATTAAGTAAAGCTTCAAAACTAGAACTAGCATCTCCTGTTGAATCGTTACCTAAAATTCCTTTTGTTGATTGCGTTGCTCCATTACTTATAGTCTTCACCAGTTGTGATATTTTATTAATCTCCATAACTATCCCTCCTCATTTGTTTAACAAACAAACTTTTATATCTCTCATTTTACTCTTTATAAAAATAATTTTCTATAGTTTTTATAATTACATACCTTATTATTTCTTGTTAAATCTTAAACTTCTGTACCAATTCATTAAGCTTTTGTGCAAATTCTGCTTGAATTTGTGAAGTTTGTGCTACTTGTTCCATAGCTTTTGAGGTTTCATCAATACTAATTTGAATCTCTCCTGTACGTTCTGCCGAAAGCTGTGAATTCTCAGCCAAAATTTGAACTGCCGTACTAACTTGATTTACTGTAGCTTCCACCCCTTCTGACATTAATGCAATTTCTTCTGACATGGCGCTTATAAAGTCACCATCCTCACCATATTGTTTTCCTGCTCTTGAATATTGTTCTAAAACAGGTTTAATATTTTCTATAATGAATTTAAGTATATCATTGCTATTTCCTGATAAATTCTTAAATGCATCTTGAACTTTTACTATTGTACTTTGAATAGTATTTACAGTTTCTGAGGATTTTTCTGCAAGCTTTCTTACTTCATCTGCAACTACTGCAAAACCTTTGCCCTGTTCTCCAGCTCTAGCAGCTTCAATAGCTGCATTTAATGCAAGTAAATTAGTTTGTGCTGCAATTGCTGCAATTCCATCAGCCATAACTTTTATTTCATCTACAACTTTTCCATCTTCTATAGCTTTTAATATATTCTTTTCCTTTTCTTCATAAATACTGTTACTTTTTTCCAATGCGCTTTTAGCATATTCCTGAACATTTTTGGCTCTATCCTTAATTTGAGCAGCATTACCGCTACCTTCCATAGCCTTTGAAGATAGTTCTTCCATACTTGCATTAACTTCTTCAACTGATGCAGTTATTTCCTCTGATGTAGCACTGGCTTCTTGAACCGAACTATTTATTTCCGCTGTTGAACGATCTATAACTTCTATTCTAGATGTTATTTCCTGAGTTGTAGCTGAAAGTTCTTCAGAAGATGCACTCATATCAGAAGAATTGTTCATTATCTCTTTTATTAAGCTACTTACATTTTCCTGTGAAGTATTTAAAGCTAAAGCTGTTTGTCCAAATTCATCTTTTCTTGTAATAGTAATTGGAGTTGAGAAATCATAAGACGATAATCTCTGCGCTAAATCTTTAATTTTGTTTAATGGCCCCATTATATTCTTACTTAATATGTACCCCATAAGAATTATGATTAAAAATGCTATGGTTGTATAAATTATAATTAAATTTCTAGCATTATTAAATTGGGCTGTATTATTTGAATTTACCTGCTCCGCTGATTTTGTATTTATAGCAATTAATTTAACTAAGGCATCAAAAACAGGTTGTCTTATTGAGGCTTCCTGTGTGTTATAAATTTTAACTGCTTCCTCATAGTTTCCTGCTTTCACAAGTTCAATACTCTTAGTTTTTAACTCTGTATATTTTGCTAATTCATTTTTAAAATCGTCATCGATTTTTGTCATTTCTTTTTCTACATCAAGATTTAATTCGGCTGGCAAACTATTATATGTTTGATGTGTCTTTTCATTTTCATCTGTTAAATCATTATTGATTTTTATTTGTTCATCTAATTTAGACTTATCTCTTTCAAAAACAATTCTAAGCATATTAGCACTACCATAATTTAATTTTCCTTTAATTTCCTCTAAATCTTCGATAGCTCTTAAATTAGTGCTATATATAATCTTAGAACCCTTATTTATCTTTAATGAACTTGCTATACCCTCTGCTCCTATTAAAACTATAAAAATACAAATTACTGAAAATACTGATATAAGTTTTTTCTTTAAACTTAAATTTATAAAAAATTGCATTTTAACTCATCCCTTCTTTTTTTCATCATACATTCCTTAATATATCGTACCTAAAGTGCTTTACTATAAAAAATCTGATTATGTCATCCACACTTTTTTAACATTTAAAATATTCCCCCTTCGGCAATACCTTCATGCCTAATCCTATATTACTGTAGTAATCATTTAAGTTACGTGCTTTTTATTTTTAAGCCTGTTCTAAAATAATTATAATCCTATGCCTTATTATCGATTAAATTACTATTTACTTTACATTTATATCAATCGTTTGCTGTGTTTTTTTTACTAGTTTTGTAACTTGTACTTAATAATAACATATTTAAATCATTTATTTATTTTTTTGCAATTTGTTTCGTCAAAATACCTGTTATTTTTACAAATCTAATCTTAATAAAACTTATTCCCTTATTATAATCAAAATAAAAGCCAAATGCGCTGGTTCAAGAATTTCAATTCTCTCTACCAACGCATTAAATATGTTATATATCTTCCACACGCTTGCCACGTGGCTGTTACTTTTTATTTTAAATTTATTAGCAATTCTCCAGCCCTTACTTGTTGCCCTTCTTTAACATTAATTGACTCAACCACACCTGCTATGCTTGCACTTACTCTAGTCTCCATTTTCATAGCCTCAACTATCATTAATGGTTGATTTTCAGTTACTGTATCTCCCTGCGCCACTAAAATGGCTGAGACAGTTCCAGGTATTGGCGATCCAATCTCTAAAGGATTTGATGCATCCGCCATTTCTGAGGCTTGGAACTCTTGTAAAACTTTGTTATTTCTATCTTTTATTTTTATTTCTCTTCTATTTCCATCCACTTCAAAAGCCACAACTTTGTTGCCTTCTAAATCTAATTTACCTATTTTAAGTAGCTTTATCATGTAGGCTTTTCCATCAGCAATTTCAGCTTCACAGGTTTCACCTTCGCTTAGCCCGTGGAAATAAACATCACTTCCAATTCTACTTAAATCTCCAAACTCCTTAGTGTATTTTATATAGCCATCGAATACCTCAGGGTATAAGGAATAGCTTAGCAAATCTTTTTTATCTGGAACAATATTAAATTTTTCTATTAAGTGTTTTTCTATTTTACTAAAATCTTCGTCAGGAAGCAATTCACCAGGCCTTGCGGTAATTGGCTCTTCCCCCCTTAAAACTAATTTCTGAAGCTTTTCTGGAAAGCCTCCCATTGGTTGACCCATCATTCCTTTAAAGTATGCTACAACGGAATCTGGGAAAGACATATTAGTTGCTTTGTGGTATATATTTTCTGGTGTAAGGTCATTTTGAACCATAAATATTGCAAAGTCCCCAACCATTTTAGAGGATGGAGTTACCTTTACAATATCCCCTACCATATCATTTACTACCTTATACATTTCTTTAATTTCATTAAATTTATGGGAAAGACCGAAACTTTCTACCTGTGGTTTAAGGTTAGAGTATTGACCTCCTGGAATCTCATATCGATAAATTTCAGCAGAACCAGATTTTAGTCCCGATTCAAACTTAGAATAAACTGGTCTTACTGCATCCCAATAATCTGAAATTCCTTGAATCCCTTTAAGTTCTATACCAGTATCTCTGTCAGTATTCTTAAGTGCTGCAACAACTGAGTTTAGAGCTGGTTGACTAGTAAGTCCTGACATACTATTAAAAGCAGTATCCACAATGTCCACACCAGCCTCTGCCGCCATCAAAACTGTAGCAACTCCATTGCCCGTAGTATCATGGGTATGAAGATGTATAGGCATTCCTACTTCTTTTTTCAGAGCATCTATTAGCTTAAATGCAGCATGAGGTTTAAGTAATGCAGACATATCTTTTATTCCCAAAATATGAGCTCCTGTTTTTTCAATTTCCTTTGCTAGCTTAATATAATAATCTAAATTATATTTATCTTTTTTATCATTTAAGATATCCCCAGTGTAACAAATACACGCTTCTGCAACCTTTCCACTTTTAAGAACTTCCTCTATTGAAACTTCCATTCCTTTTAACCAATTCAGTGAATCAAAAATTCTAAAAACATCAATACCAGTCTCTGCAGATTCTTTAATAAATTCCCGAATTATATTATCCGGATAATTTTTATAGCCTACTGCATTTGCTCCACGTATAAGCATTTGGAAAAGCACATTAGGAATTTTCGTTCGTAGCTGCGAAAGCCTTTCCCATGGGGATTCATTTAAAAAACGATAAGCTACATCAAAAGTAGCTCCTCCCCACATCTCAAGGGAAAACAAATCTCCTCCATAAACAGATGTTGCACTTGCTATCTTTAACATATCCTTTGTTCGCACTCTAGTCGCCATTAAGGATTGATGAGCATCTCTCATAGTAGTATCTGTTAACAATAATTTATTTTGATCTTTCACCCATTTTAAAAGACCTTCTGTCCCCTGCATATCTAATATCTGTTTTGTCCCACTTAATTTTTCTGGCATTATAATTTTGGGAACTTGTGGCACATCATAAAGCTTTTTAATGCCATTAGTTTCATTTACCACTTTTTCACCAATGAACTTTAACACTTTGCTTTCTTCATCTGCCTTAGGTGCAATGGATATTAATTCTGGATTTTCTTCAATAAAATCTGTATTACATTCTCCCTTTAAAAAAGTAGGATGATTCAATACATTAATTAAAAAACCTACATTTGTCTTTACTCCCGTAATTTTAGTTTCTTCCACAGCCCTTATAGATTTCTTTATGGCATCTTGAAAGGTTCTAGACCAAGATATGTTTTTTACGAGTAGACTATCGTAATAAGGACTAATTACAGCTCCTGCGAAACCATTACCACCATCAAGCCTTATTCCAAATCCAGAACCTGTTCTATATTCTTCTATTTTCCCAGTATCTGGTGCAAAATTATTAGAAGGGTCCTCTGTTGTTATTCGGCACTGAATAGAATATCCGTTAACTTTAACATCCTCTTGACAAGAGATTCCAATATTTTCGGAATTTAGTGCGTAATCTTCTGCTATCAAAATTTGACTTTGAACTATATCAATACCTGTCACCATTTCTGTAATAGTATGCTCAACTTGAATTCTAGGGTTCATTTCTATAAAAAAATGATTTCCATGGGTATCAACTAAGAACTCTAAGGTTCCAGCACTTCTATAATTTACTGATTTAGCTATTTTTAGTGCGTCACTACATATTTCATTTCTTTTTTCCTGCGATATTGAAAAAGCAGGAGTATATTCTACAACCTTTTGATGCCTTCTTTGAATAGAGCAATCTCTTTCATGCAAATGAACAATATTGCCAAACTTATCTCCAAGAACCTGCACTTCTATATGTTTAGACTTTTCAAGATATTTTTCTATATAAAGCTGGTCAATACCAAAGGCTTTTTTTGCTTCACTTTTAGCACTTCTATAAGAAGAGGCAAGTTCTCCTTCGTTTCTTACAATTCGCATACCGCGCCCACCGCCACCAGCAACTGCCTTTATCATAACGGGATATCCACATTTCGCGGCAAGTTCCTTTGCCTGCTCAATTGTTTCAACTTCTTTTTTATCTCCAGGTATAGTGGGAACTCCCACTGCATTTGCTACAATTTTTGATTTAATCTTGTCTCCCAGTTTATCCATCATTTCTGCTGTGGGTCCTATAAATTCAATACCTGCACTAGCACACTTTTTTGCAAATTCAGGGTTTTCTGATAAGAAACCATACCCTGGATGAATGGCGTCCACTCCTTTTTTAAGTGCAAGACTTATTATCTCCTCAATGTTAAGATATGCCTCAACGGGACTCTTGTTTTCTCCAATTAAATAAGCTTCATCTGCCTTAGTTTTGAAAAGTGAATATTTATCCTCATTGGAATAAATCGCCACGGTACGAATCCCGAGTTCATGACAGGCTCTAAAAATTCTTATGGCAATTTCGCCTCTATTTGCTACTAGTACTCTTTTAAATTTTTTCACTGTTTATACCCCCTGTATTAAGCTTTTGCGCACTTTATTTTTCATTGTTCATTACCAACTACAATACATGATTTTTAGAATAAATGCAATTTTTTTTTATTTTTCCGTCAAAATAGTGCCACCCACATGGCAATTGGCATGTGGGTGGCATATAGATTATATTGCTAGTTGCAAACAGATTTATCAAACCCATATATTTATATGCTGATAGCATTATATAATTCTATTGGAATGTTCACGGCCTACACTGCATTTATCACCTATAACCTTATATTTAGCAGTATAATAATATTTCTCAGAAAATGAGTATTTGAAAATATTGAACTATAAAATAGATAATAATAAGATGTACTTGTTATCATTTAAAATCAATTAGAAAAATATTAAATATATAAGAGTAATGCTATTGTAAAACATCTACAATAGTTTTATTATTATACATATATAATATATTTATTATTAATCATAAGAAGAGGTGCAACAACAATGTTGTCAAATGTTATTACAAAAACAGAAAAACAAACGAAAAAAAGAAAAAAGCCAGTATTTGTTATAATTGGAGTTCTATTTAGTATACAAGGAATTAGCATGTATTATAACATAACAAAATACAAATCAAAAATATATCCAAAGGTATGGGTAGAAGATGTATATGTAGGTGGAAAGACAGTGGATGAAGCAAAAAAAGCTATTGTTGAAAATCAAAATAACCTCATTGCGCAAAAAAACATAACAGTAAAACTTAATAACAAGCAATATACTATTGATACATCAAAACTTGATATGAAATATAATTATATTAAAGTCCTTGATAGTGCTTATGATATTGGCAGAAAAGATAATATTTTCAAAAATTTTCTTGCTATAAATTCACATGGTGAGAAAGTTCTTAAGCTTAAGCATACTTACAATTATAATATTGTAGATACAGTTCTTAAGGAGATTGTTAAAGAGAATAGTAAAAAAGCAACCAATGCAACTCTTATTAAAAACACTTTGGGGCAATTGCTTATAGCTAAAGAGGAATATGGATATACGGTTGATCCCGCAATTTTAAAACAAGCTATAATTAACAAAATTAATAATATTGAACAAGAACAAAATTTAATAGTCCAAGCTGAATTAAAAAAAATTGAACCAAAGATTAAAGAAAATGATTTAAAAGGTATAAATACTATGATATCTACTGTTACAACTGACTTTGAGAATTCAAGTGAAAATCGCTCAGAAAATATTAGAGTAGCTTCCAGCGCTATAAATGGAAAAATTCTTATGCCAGGTGATATTTTCAGCTTTAATGATGAAGTAGGTGAAAGATCTATTGAAAGAGGATATAAAACTGCAAAAGGAATTATAGATGATAAAATTGTAGATGACATAGGTGGTGGAGTGTGCCAAGTCTCAACTACACTCTATAATGCTATTTTGAGAACTAATATAATTTCTGTGGAAAGGTACCCTCACACTTTACATTCCGCATATATTGGTCAAGGATTAGATGCTACAGTTGCCTACGGACTTCTGGATTATAGGTTTAAAAATACATATTCTTACCCAATATATATAGAATCTATAGTGCAAAACAAAACTGTAACATTTAATGTGTACTCAAATTCAATTCTTAGTAATAAACAATATGAGGTTATTAATGAAGTGGTGGGAGATAAGGTAAATGTTTTTAGGGTTACTTATGAGAATGGCAACCTCTTATCTAAATCTTTGCTTTACACCGATACTATTAGCAAAACATAACCTAAAAAAAGAAACAGCAAGTTTGCAAAATATTCTGCAACCTTACTGCCTCTTTAAAATCCACTATTTAATTATTTATCCACAAGAGAATTCCTATATACAATATTTACACACATTTACTTAACTTTATTTAAGTTCTCTAATAATTCATTGAAATTTTTCTTAGCTACTATTTCTCTGTCCTTATAATTTCCCATCTTTTCTTTATGTAGCTTTTCATTTTTATCTAAATTTATTAGCTCCTCTAGTATAGTTTCTCTAAAACTTGGGATGATATTTATTATCTTTTTTACTCCATAAATGTACTCATCATCATAAAGCTTAAAACACTCAAATAAACCTGATGTAAGTCTACCATCTGAAAAGATATAAATATATCTATCACTCATTTTTTCTGATAAATCAACTTCAATTTTATGCTTATATAACCTAAATATAACATCATTCTTTTCAACAAAAACAGGAAATATCATAGAAAAAAGCTCTATTAATTCTTCTTCTTGTTCAACCAAACCTGTAAAATCATTCTCATTAAGTTTCTCAATTATATCATCTGTAAAAATACACCTGCGTATCTCTTTTCCCAATTTACTTCTTAATTTTTGCTCCTTCTCATCAGATACTAAATTGTCTATTGAATCAAATAATTTATTTAGCGGCCCTTTGTTTTCATTTTTCTCCATAAAAATACCTCCTTATCAAGCTTATATTATGTTTGTAGACACAATTTAACTGCCACCTAAAATACAGTATATTAATAAATTATTTTAAGAATGCAAGAAATATTTTCCACAAAACAGGGTATAAAAGAACAGCAACAATTCCTGAAATAGCCATAGTTAAGCCACTCATTGCCCCCTCAGTTTCCCCTATTTCCATAGCCCTGGCTGTCCCAAGCGCATGAGCAGACGCTCCCATAGCAATTCCTAGGGCAACTTTATCTTTAATTTTAAAAATACTATATAGAAAGGGGCCCACAATTGAACCTATAATCCCGGTCATTATTATAGCTACAACCGTAATTGATGGAAGTCCACCCAACTGCTTTGATAAAACTATTCCTATAGGTGTTGTTATAGACTTTGGTATCAAAGATTCAATAATTACATTGTCAATCCCAAATAATTTTGAAAGAGACACTACACATACAAAACCCACAATAGCACCACTAAAAATTCCTATAAGTATTGGAATAGCATTTTCTTTAAATAATGAAAATTTCTTATACATAGGCAAAGCTAATGCCACTGTAGCAGGAAATAAGAAAAACGAGATTATTTGCCCTCCGTTATTGTAGTCTTCATATTTAATATGAAATTTTGTAAGAAAAACTATTAATATAATAATTGCTATTAAAAGTGGATTGAAAATTGGAAGTTTTCCTTTTTTCTTTATATAAATTCCAATTTCATAAGCAATAAGGGATATTAGCACACCAAAAACTGGTGAGGCAATTAAATTATTCATATTTACGTCCACTCCTCAAAATTTTAACTACGAAGGCTGTTACAATCCAAACTAAACACGTGGAAATAATAACTATAATGATAAATGGTATCCATTTTCCTTTTAACACACCGAATGCTGTCATTAAACCTACTCCAGCAGGAATAAAGAAAAAAGACATGTTTGATAAAAGAAACTCACAAAGTTCTTCTATCATTTCAACTTTAATTATTCCTATTTGTAATCCTAAAAACAATAAAATAAGTCCAATTACTGATCCTGGAATTGGCAAATTAAATATTAGTTGTAATACGGTTCCAATAAGATATGGAATCAAAATAATCATTAATTGTCTTAAGTACTTCATTATTTCACCTACTTTTTATATAATATTTACATACATGCAATCAAAAATCTATCTTTGTAATTTTATTATTAAATTTCATAAGGCATTTACCTATTTATACATATACTCTCTTGTGCAAGGCAAATCATTATTTACACCTTTTACAAATAATATTTGGTGAAGATTTATATTAGCACAATTAAAAGATGCTGCACAGGAATTTAAATATAGTCTCCACATTCTTATAAATGTTTCATCTTTACTCTTTTCTATTATAGGAAGAGCATTCTCAAAATTTTCAGCCCAATGTTCCAATGTTTTTCCATAGTGTCTTCTAAGATTTTCTATATCTATTAATTCAAATTTCCGTTCTGCTATATAAGTAATTATGTTTTTAATTCCAGGTATGTCTCCACCTGGAAAAATATATTTATCTATCCATGTGTTTGTACCGCTTTCATTTACTCCTGTTATACAATGAAGTAAAGACAGACCTTTTTCCTTTAAAAGATTATTTACTACATCAAAGTATTCAGGCAAATTTTCTTTTCCTACATGCTCTAGCATTCCTATGCTAACTATTCTATCAAAACTCATATTCTTCAATTCTCTGTAATCTACAAGCCGAACCTGAACTAACTCCTCTAATCCTTCAGCTTTTATTCTTTCATTAGCCTTTTGAAGTTGTTCTGAGCTTAAGGTAATTCCAGTAGCCTTCACTTTATATTGTTTAGCTGCTGAAATTATGAGTTCACCCCATCCACAACCTATATCAAGTAAGCTTTGACCTTGCTTTAAGTTTAATTTTTTTAAAATATAATCTATTTTGTTCTTTTGAGCTTGATTTAAAGAGTCTGTATCCTTTTCAAAATATGCGCACGAATAAGTCATATTATCATCTAACCATAATTTATAAAAGTCATTACCAATATCATAATGAAATTGTATGTTATCTTTGCTTTTTTTTATAGTACTTTTTACTATTTTAATTAGTTTTTGATACATCTCACTTTTTCTCAAAAAGCTTTCCTTATTGTTATATAAGGATTCTATAACAGACTGCACACTACCTTCTATATCTATTTTTTTAGTCATATATGCTTCTCCTAAGGCTATTGATGGATCATTTATAATATCACCTTTTGGTATTGGCTCATTAAAAATAATTTTAAATTTAGACTCACCTTCACCGTAGTTTTCTTCACTCCCATCCCAAAACACAATTCCAAATGAATCAGAAAACATGTTTTTTAATAAAGTTTTATAAAACAGTTTATCAGCAACCAAAATCTATCACTCCTTATATAAATCTTAAATATAATCCACTAATAATTACTTATGCACCTCATAATAGTAAAAACCAGTCTAATTAGGTATAACATTCTTTCCTGTAGCAGTCAAAAGGCAAACACAGAAGAATAGGGCTTAGTAAACGATAATCATAATTTCATAGATATGGAATTGTTTCATTTACTTAGATTTTCTAAAAAACATTGCCACCAACATGGCAAATGGCATGTTGGTGGCATTCTGTTGCTCTATTTTTTTGTTGAATTACTATCATAAATACTCACCAAAAACTCCCTAATTAACTGCAAATAAATTTCTTTTTTATACTCAGTTGTAATCTTCTTATCATCAATAGATAATATAATTTTAATATACTCTTGCTCTAAATCTTTCGTAATTATTTCCATTTCTTCCTTACTAAGCCCTTTAAGTCTATCCTCAAGCTCTCTAGACCTTACAGCCATAGCTCCTGCTGATCCAAATGCCATTCTTATATCCACAATTCTCTCATGTTCCAATATATAAAATCCAATAAAAGATGCCTTTGCAAGAGAATTAGATCTTTTTGTGCCTACTTTCTTATAATAAAATGATTTGAACATATTTGTAGGAACTCTAATTTCCACTAAAAGTTCCTCTGCTCTTAAATCTTTTTTACCCCTATCCAAAATAAAATCTGCTATTGCTATTTCTCTTGTTCCACTTAAACACTCTATTATTAATATGGCATCTAAAGCATATAAAAGAGGTAATATATCTCCTTCTGATGCCACATTGCATATATTTCCTCCTATAGTAGCAGCATTTCTAATAGCTGGAGATGCCATATCTAATATTATTTCACTAAAATAGTTGGGTAATAATATAGTTTCTGCTAATTCAGAAAGTGTACAAGCAGCTCCGATGGATAAATATCTATTATTTATGTCAATATTTTTAAGTTCTTGCAAATGCTTTATAAGGATAATATCACTATCAAGGTCAGATATTCCTTCAGACCATTTCTTTGTTTTTACCATTAAATTAGTGCCACCTGCTAAAATTATACATTTTTTTTGTTTTAAGAGCCCTAAGGCTTCTTCCTTACTTTTAGGTATAAAAGTTTCTGTCATAATTCTTCCCCCTTCTTGAAGCTAGAGAACTTGCTTCTATAATACTAATATTATATCATGCATATATACATAAATCGCCTAATATTTATCCCCATATTTCTCCTTTACCTTGTCTATGTTTCTGCTTAATAAATCTCATTATTTCATAACCATCACTGAAATTTAACTCCACATTAAACCATCATCTGAAATATCGTTAAAATGCCAGATACACCATTATAACTTACGCATTATAAAAATGCTAAAGTTAAATAATATATCTGGCATCAGAATTTCTCACTTGATAGCAGCCTTTCGCGTTCATTTTCCGCATAATTCATGTAAATTTATATATAGTAATATATACTTTTCCTTATGGCATAATCTAAGAAAAATCTCTTAAATTATTAATATTTAAGTTCTCGACTCAAATATTCACCTTTCCCACCTATGAAAACGCCATCTTTAACTACAAATTTACCCTTAGAAATAGTTGAACAAACTCTTCCTGTTATCTCCATATCTTTATATAGATTGTAGTCTACATTTGAATGATTTTCCTTTATAATATACTGTTCATTGTGATCAAATATAACTATATCTGCATCTGATCCTGGAATCAGGGTTCCTTTTTTAGGATACAATCCATGTACAATTGCAGGATTTTTTGTGAACTTATCAATTACTTTTTCTCCAAACTTTGCATACATAAGTGAGAAAGAATATTCTACTCCCCCTATACCCATAGGCATTTCATCAATAAATTCTCTATTTTTCTCTGTGGAATTAAATGGACAATGATCTGTACCTATTGTAAATATATTATCTATTTGATCATTTAATTTTTTTACTTCCCTATCACTTCGAAGAGGTGGAGTCATGGTGTATAAATACCCATCTCTCTGTAAATATTTAGAAGAAGAAAAAATAAAGTAATGTGGACAGCTTTCAAGGATAAAATCCCTATTGAGAATGGACCTATAATTTTCTTTAAGTCTCTCAACGGTTGTCCCGCAATTTGTATGCACAATATACATTCTTCCATCTCTATATTTAGTCATTTCAGCAAGCTTTATAACCTCACTTATTTCTGCTATTGCAGGTCTTGATCTTTCATGTTGAATCACAGGTATTTTGCCACCTTCAAGTATTAGTCCATCATTTTCTGAATGTGCTAGTAAAAGAGTTCTTGTTTCTTTAGTATGGCTTAAAAGTCTATCTATAGTTCTATCCTTTGTACGCCTATCAGAACTTGAATAGGTGGTAAATAGTTTTATTGTGGGAATTCCTAAGGCTTTAACTTCATTTATAAAGCTAATAGGCTTCTCATCTAAATCAGCAATAGTTGCATGGAAGGCATAATCAATTACACTATCTGCAGCCAAAGTCCTTCTTATATTAAAAGCTTTTTTTAATGATATATTGTTTTTTACTGGGTCTAAGAAATCAATGTATGTTGTAATGCCCCCAAAGGCTGCAGCTCTTGAGCCCTTATAAAAATCATCCGCTGAGGTACGCGTGCCTACTGTAAGTTGAAAGTGCACATGTGGATCAATAAAACCTGGTAATATATCTCTTCCTTTTGCATCATATTCTTCTTTAGCTTCTAGTACTTCATTGGAAATTGTTGATATTTTATTATCTTTTATATACAAATTTCCTTCATACCAACGCCCATCTATATATATCCTTCCATTTACAATCCCTAAATCAAACATCTACTATCCCTTCCCTTCTATTTATATTACGAATTTTCCTGCTATTTAATGCTATTGAATCCATATTTTTTAAAAATCTTTTGAGCTTCTTCTCCTATTAGAAAAGAATAGATCTTTTTAATATATTGATTTTCATTTTTAGCCTTCAGTTTACCAATGAAGTACTCTGCACGTACATTATACTTCGGTGCAATTTCCACCACTTTAACCTTATCTTTCACACTTTGTGTAATATCTGATGAATAAACAAATGCTGCATCAGCTTCCCCCATTACAACCTTATTTACCACCTGTTTTACGTTATTTTCCTCTGACACAATATTATTTAGTACCTTTTTCTCAAATTCTGCTCCAATGCTCCCTGATAAAGAGTGAATTATTTTTCTTGCATAGTCTCCAGCAGGTACTTCCTTCAAGGCTAAAACAAGTTTACATTTATTTTGCAAGTCCTCTACTTTTTCTATATGTGCTGGATTATTCTTTGGCAGAATCACAACCATGGAATTATATAATAGGGCTTGTCCTTTAGTGATATATCCCTCTTCTTTTAGTGCATCATAATGCTGCTTGTTTGCCGAAAAGAAAACATCCCCTTCTACTCCCTGCTCTATTTGTAATCTTAATCTGCTTGTGCTGTCCAAATTCAGCTTTACTTTTACCTCTGGATTTTCTTTCTCAAATAACTTTACTATTTCTTGAAGACTTTCTGTTAAAGAAGATGCTGCAAATACAGTAATCTCTTGTTTAACTGCATTCCCCCCCTGTTTTGATTTACATCCTCCGCTTAACATAATTAATAGCAGGCTCATTATAATTGACATTATTCTAATATACCTGATTTTCATCTTTTTTCTTCTATATCTATCAAACATTGATATCCTCCTCCGACCTTACAATACATTTTAATATGACCAAAACTCCAATTGATACCACCACTAGACATACTGAAATCCCCATGGATATATTTAGATCCACTTCCATTGCTGTATAAATAGCAAGAGGCAAGGTCTGTGTTTTTCCCGCTAAATTACCTGCAAATAGCATAGTTGCCCCAAATTCTGCAAGTGCTCTTGCCCAAGATAAAATAGCACCAGTTATCAAGGAATTTTTTGATAGTGGCATAGTAATATGGTAAAATATTTGTAAATTAGAACCTCCTAAAACCGCTGCTGAATTCTCTAGTTCCCTATCAACCTTTTCAAAGCCAGTGCGTGCTGACTGAATAAATATAGGCATTGCTATAAACACCTGCGCTATAACCACCGCTATAAAAGTGAAAGGCAATTGAATACCGAAGGGCGCTAGATGCTTTCCAATAAGTCCATTTCTACCAAATGTAACTAATAATAGTAACCCTGCTACTGCTGGAGGCAATACAAGTGGTAGTTGCATAATTATTTCAACAAATCTCTTTCCCCAAAAGGAGTATCTTGCCATATAGTAAGCTGTTGGCATACCCACTGCTATAATTATTAATAGTGAAAAAAAAGTACTTTTCAAACTAATAATAATTGCCTTCAATACAAAGGAATCCAAAATTAAATTCAGTGACCTCCCCCAAGGAAAAGTGAAAAGTGCAATGATAGGTGTTATTAAAAATAAAACACATATACCGCATATTAAAGCTAAAATTATCCTAAATAATCCTTTGTCTTTCATATCAGCCCTCTATTCTAAGTTTTCTTCCCTAAACTCCTTTTCCAAAGGCACAATCAGGATATTTGCACTCCTCACATTCATTGCAAAGCCCGCCATGTCCATAAGCTGCAAAATCAGCAAAGCACAATCTTTCCTTTGCAAGTATCCTTGGCAAAACTAAATCAAATATAGTTGTTCTACTATACATTACGCAGCCCGGCAGTCCTAAGATTGGAATATCTCCTTTATAGGCTAATAAAAACATTGCTCCTGGAAGCACTGGTGCCCCATAGGTTATAAGCTCTGCTCCTGTTTTTATAATCGCTGAAGGAGTAACATCATCAGGATCCACTGACATACCACCCGTACAAATTACCATTTCAGCGCCCTTGTCTATCCACTCCTGAACTGCTTGTGTTATTTTATTCTCATCATCGGAAAGTATAGATTGTCCAAGCACTTCACAGCCATATTCCTCAACTTTTTTTCTTATTACTGGACCAAAAGCATCTTTTATTCTACCGTGATATACTTCGCTACCAGTAGTAACAATTCCTACTTTCATTGCCACATAAGGTAGGATACTTACAATTTTCTGCTGTTCCATTAACGCCTCTGCTTTTTTTATCTTATCCTCATCAATTACAAGGGGAATGACTCTTGTTCCTGCAACTTTTTGTCCTTTTTTTACAGGATAGTTATTGTGTAGTGTAACTAAAATTATCTCCCCTAAGGAGTTAAGCTCATATAATAGCTTTGTATTAATTACAAGAAGTCCATCATACTCCGCTATAAAATTTATTTTACCTTCTTTTACTTCACTAAAAGTAAGGCCTTGACCTGCTGCACAGGCTCTTAACCTCTCTGCAGCATCATTTTCATGAAGATATCCTTCTTTTTTCTCCCATACAAATAGATTTTCTTTACCTATGGAAAGTAATAATGGTATATCTTCCTCTTTAATTATATGTCCTTTTTTAAATGCTATATCCTTTACTACTCCTGGAATAATCTGAGTAATATCATGACATAAAACGGATCCAACTGCATCTTTTACAGGTATTTTTTTCATATTATACACCCCTAACTTATATTTTCATCATATAAAATTCAGCTTCTTAAATGTTGCAACGACCCTTTATTTTTCAATAAAACTATTTCTGATAATATACTTAATGCTACTTCTTCTGGTGTTTCTCCACCAATTGCAATCCCTATTGGTGCATACACTTTCTTCAAGAATTCTGCATCAATACTTTGGCTTAACAAGTTATCCATTATAGTAGAAATCTTCTTTTTGCTACCAAGCATTCCTACATATGCAGTATTTTTCATTATAACTTCCTTCAATATATCTTCATCTGATTTATGTGAACCGCTTGTAATCACTACATAAGAATTTTTATCTAAATCATAATCTTTTATAGTATCTGAAATTTTTCCATGTATCAATCTTGTTGCATTTGGATATTTTTCTTTTGTTAATAAATCTTCTCTATCATCAAAAACGTATACAGAAAACCCTACTAAAGTAGCAAGTTTATAAAGACAATGTGCTACATGACCCGCTCCTGCTATTATAAGCTTCTTTTGTGGCATATAAGTCTTGATAAATACTTTAACCTTTCCTGTACATATTTTTTCTCCATTGTCATAAACATAGACATCTGATGAAATTGACTCACTAGTTTCTTCTTTAATACACTTCTTGGCTGCCGCTATAGCTGTAAGTTCTACTTTGCCACCTCCTACGCTGCCAAATGTTTCTCCATTTTCCTTTATAACCATTGAAGTGCCTACGCCTCTTGGTGTGGCCCCTTCTTGTTCAATAATAAAAGCATAACAAATTTTTTTATCTTCCATAAGTTCATTTTTTATAATACTAAGTAATTCTAATTCCATATTTCTCTCCTATTTTATAAACTAACAAAGTTTATACCATTTTTTGAATTCAGCACCTCAAATTTCATATCATATACCTGGAGTAGACTCTGCTGACATAGTATTTCCTCAGTTTTTCCAGAATGTAACACTTTACCATCCTTAAGTAGAATTGCTTGATTGCAATACCTCATTGCAAGATTAGGATCATGAATGGAAAGTACTATTCCTATGTTAAAATCCCTTGCTATATTTTTAATTTTTCCTAATACTTCATGCTGATTTCGAATATCTAAATTAGAAATAGGCTCGTCCATTAAAATGAATTTTGTATTTTGCACTAATGCTCTAGCAATTAAAACCAATTGTCTTTCTCCACCACTAATTTCAGAATAACTTTTCTGCGCTAAATGTTCTATGCCTAGATTTTCAAGAGCTTTTCGGGCTAATTCATATTCCTTACAAGAGGGCATATCAAATAAATTTAAATAGGGATTTCTCCCCATTACCACTAGTTCAATAACTTTAATTCCATATATCGCTTCCTCATTTTGTGGAACATAAGCTATTAACCTGGACAAATCCTTAATGGGAATATCATAAGAGTTCTTACCCTCAATGGTAATTGATCCACGCTTAAACTTAAGTAGACCTAAAATTAGTTTTATTAAGGTAGTTTTTCCTGATCCATTTCTACCCAGCAATGCGTACATGTTTCCTCTTTTGAATTCTAAATTAATATTCTCTAATATGGACTTATCATTATAGCTAAAATAGAAATTTTCTACTTTTATATCCATAGTATCTCCTAACTATATTGTTTTCTTAAATATTAATAAATATCCTAAAACAGGTGCCCCAATAGCCGCTGTAAGTATGCCAACGGGGATTTCTGTAGTGCTAATAGTCCTTGCAATATCATCAAATAAAATTAAAGTTGTGGCACCAATCAAACTAGTGATTAAGTAAATATATTTATTCTTATATCCAAGAATTATTCTTGTAATATGGGGTACTATAAGTGAAATCCAACTGATTGTTCCAGATATACTAACGCAAAAACAAACTACAAAAGAGACTAAGCACAAAATGTAATTCCTAAACTTTGAAACCTCCATACCCATGGTTTTTGCCATGTCATCATTAAGTGAAAGCATTTTTAATTTAAATCTTAAACTGTTTATAATAAAAATACTAGGAATAACAACTATTCCCGTGCCAATTGCATTTATCCAATTTGCTCTGTATAATCCACCCATTGACCAAAAAACAATGGAGGGCAATTGCTGGTAAGGATCTGCAAAATATTTTACCATTGACAGTAGTGCAGAAAAAAAAGCTGAAACAATAATTCCGGACAGTACCAAATACAGTATATTATTATCCTTCGAAGCCTTTTTTAAGCCATAAGCAATGCTCACTGCAAGTATTCCAAAAATAAATGCACATATTTGAACTATACCGGGAAATTGCCAAGGCAATATGATTCCCAGGGCTGCACCAAAGCTGGCACCTGCAGTAACACCTAAAATATCTGGCGAGGCAATGGGATTTTTAAATACCTGTTGAAAAACAAGCCCTGAAATGGATAAGCCAGCTCCCACAAAAGATGCAAGCAAGATTCTTGGAAGCCTGACTTTATATAGTATTAAAATACTTGGATCCTCTATTGTTTCGCCTAGGAGAAACTTGTGTAAATTAAAAAACACATTTTTATAATCAGCAATACTCATTTTATATCTACCCATAAATATTGATACCACAAAGACTACAATGAAAATAATAAAAAATAAAAGGCATTTGTGATATAGTATTTTATGGAGTAATTTATTTTTTGGTACTACTTTTCCCAAGCAGTGTCCCTCCTAACTCATCGAAGGATTTACCATAAAAATCACTATAAAATTTATTTGCAACGGCATGAATATCTAAATCCTTAAATTGTTCTGGATATAGTGTTTTACTCATCCACAATATAGCTAATATACTACTAGGTTGCGGCATATCCCAAGGTGTAATATTAGATGGTATCTGATAAATTTTTTTATCTTTTATGGCCCTTACTGTTTGAAGCTCTGCCTTTTCCATAATTTTAGCTGGACTCCCATCCTTACAATACATAACTGATGTTATTACCTCAGGATTCCACGCAATTACTTGCTCCACAGATACATCATTCCATCCACCTTTTAACTTAGCAGCAACATCAATTCCACCAGCCGCTTCTATCATTTCATGTTGATAAAAATCTCCTGAGCATGTTGAAAGAACACCATGAGCACCAGCTAAATATACTGTCTTTTTATCTTTAATGGTAGTAAGTTTTTTAGTAACATCTTCAATTTTTTCTTTATAATAAGCTACTAATTTTTTTGAATTTTCACTTTCTCCTATAGCATCTCCAATTTTAATAATATCAGATTGAAGCAAAGCTATACTTTCAGGATTAATACTAATAACCTTTATATTTTGCTGAGTTAATTTTTTCATAGTGTCATCGGATTCTTTAGTGGGGTATAGAATTACTACATCAGGTTTTAAAGCAACTATTTGTTCAATATTTATACCATTTTTCTTTGAACCAACTTCCGCTAATTTACTTACCAGGTTTTCATCAAGTTTCACAAGAAGTGGGTCTTTTTTAGATCCATCATTTGCTCCCACTAATTTATCTTTTCCTCCCAGTGCAAGTACAATATCCGTAGCAGGTTTATATGTTGTAATAACTCTAATACTTTTATTTATTTTTGTATCTTCTTTTTTTACAATTGCTTGTTTAGAACAACCTGTAAGTAAAACTATCAAAGATAAAAATAAAACAAAACTTTTTTTTATTATTTTCATAATTAATCACTCCCAATATTTATTAATTTCCTTTGCAACACTATCTCTATTTTCTAGGGTAACCCGAATCACTTTAACATCCTCCCTAGCTGCAATAGAATTTAGAAATTCATTTGTCCTTTCTTTTAATACTCCTAATACACTATGTTGACTATCAAGGGTTCTATGTACTTGCGCCTTAAATTCTAGAGCATCCTTCTCAAAAAAGCCCAGTTCATCCATTAATATAATTGAATTTGGTATTTTTAAAGACTCACATAATATTTCAACACCTTTTTTTTCAAATACTTCCGGAATACCGTAACAAGATTTTCCTTTACCAAAATCAGTATTAATACCTACCATATTTTCTAAAATATTAGAAATTCTAGGCTCTATCTGGTTTTCTATATAATATCCTTTTAGAGATCCATTTTCATAAAGTGGTTTTGTTTTAAAACCTGCAATACTACTGGAATTTGAAATATACTTATTTAAAAATCTAATAATAGCAGTAGATTTTCCAACATGAACATCTCCTGTTAAAAAAATATTTTTATTACCCAATTTTCTGTCCTCCCTTCTTTGTGTTTTTAAATTTTCTTTACTCCTCATAATTCTAGGTAGAAAACAGGTTATGTTTTCTAATACATAACGGTTGCTATAATGAATCCTTTTATTACAAATAATATCAATATGGTTTATTCCTTGAATTTTTTATTGAATAATTCTATAATGCACTCTCCTACTTCTATTTCAAGTTCATCAAATTTTCTAATCAAAATTCTAACTTCCTCGGTAAGTATAGACCCACCTCCATTTTTACCCCCAATTTGCTTTTCAAGTACCTTTATGTTAGTACCCTTTTCTAAATTTAAAATCATATTCCAAGCTTTTGTATAGGAAAGTTTCATAGAAATTGCTGCCTTTCTTATAGATCCTAATTCATCAATTTTTAAAAGTAACATTTTAGGACCCTTGCCAAAGACCTTTATATTGTCTTCTTTTAAGTAAATTCTCCAATTTACATTCATTTTACTTCTCCTAGTTATTCTGAAATTTTAACTACATATTCCTATGGTATATCTAAAAATCCACCTTTTTTATATCCTTTAGATGTTGTAGTGACCCTTTATTCTTAACCATTAATATTTCACTCATAATTCCAAAAGCAATTTCATTTGGCTCCTGCGAAGAAATGTTAATTCCTATTGGTGCATATACCTTTTTAAGTGCTTCCCTTCCAATTCCTTCACCTATGAGATTCTTCATAACAAACTCTGTTTTTTTCCTACTTCCAATCATTCCAATATATGAAGCATCAGATTCAGCTGTAACCTTAAGAGCATCAGCGTCACATTTATGACCTCTTGTTACTATTATAATATAGGTATTTTCATCAATAGGATACTGTGAAAGCTTGCCCCCAATGTCGCCTACAATTATCTCATCGGCGGAGGTAAATCGCTTTTCGTTTGCAAATTCTTCCCGATCATCGAATATTACAGTATAAAAATCTAATACCTTTGCTAGCTTAAAGAGTTCTACTCCTATATGGCCTGCCCCTATTATAAGTAGTTTTGATCTAGGTTTAAATATCTTCACATATAAAGTAGCTTTTCCTCCACACTGCATATGCAAATCCCCTTCATCATTCAATTCAAATTCAAATTGACCATCAGTTTCTTTCTTAATACACTCTATGGCTTTTTCTATGGCCGAATACTCAATATTACCTCCTCCAACACTTCCCTCAATTCTTCCATCTTCCCAAACTGCCATAAGAGATCCTTTTTTCCTGGGCGATGAACCCTTTATATCTGTAATAGTGACTAATGCTGCCTTATGTCCTTTTGATAAACTTTCATAAATTTCTTTTAAAATTTTCTCTTCCACCGTTAATCCTCCTTAGATTGATTTATCAAATAAAATATTGCTTCTAATACTCCCCCTGCTATACTTCTTGCTTTATCAGAAATAGTATAACAATTCATTTTTTCTGACAACCTTGGATCAATATCTGCTATTTTAAATCCCGCAACTACTGGGCTTCCACTATGTAAAATCCCCCTTAACAATCCTGATATTTTTGCTTTTACTTCTACATCTCCTATATAGGCAATTACATCATCTTTTTCAACCACATCACCAATATGGAGAACATTTTCCATTATTCCCACGCAAGGTGAATGTATAACTCTTTCTTTAGAATAACCCATGATACTTCCAGGAATCCCTGTATTTTCCGAAGCTCCTCCATGAAAAATCAACCTACCGAGATTATGCCCTCTAGCAGTTTCTATGACTATATCTACATCTTCTCCTGCTATAAATCCAGGTCCAAGAGCAATAGTTATTTCTGCCATATCCCTTATTGTTCCCATATTTTTCTTAGCAATAATAGCATCCACTACAATTCTAGGCTTTATTTTTTTAATATATTTACCTTCTTGGTCTATAATCACTGGGATTTTTTTATTACTCCAGGCTTTTTCTATTTCACTTAAACAGCATACATGTACAGCTGTAATTCCTTCTATTTCTACTTCTCCCTGATATACCGCTTCACTGAAAGATACATCCCGTCTAATAGCAGTAGGCTTTGGAACTTCTAAAACTAATACCCTAAATCCACTTCTATATAGTTTTTGAATTGTACCAGATGCTAAATCTCCTCCACCACGTATAATGATGATCTCATTAAACATATTCATTATTCTCCTCTAGTTTTAGAATATACTCATAATTTTCATTAGTATCAATATCAAATAGTCCTAAGCTATCACTTATTTCTACAAATTTAACTTTGTCCAAATTTTTATTTATTATTAGTTTTCCACCAACATCTCCCTGTAACTGCAAAAACTCTTCTTTAAGACTGTAGGGAAATATTACAGGATTCCCACGACTCTTATCACAACGCGGAACAATTATATATGCTGGATTTTCTGTAAATTCACGAATTAATCTTTTAACTGTATCCCTATCTAAAAAAGGCTGATCTGCCGTAAAAAACATATATCCCTCTGTTTGCGCCGCTTGCATTACACCCAGTTTAATAGATTCACTTATTCCTTTATTTGCATTTTCATTTTTAATAACAACTAAACCATACCTATTACCAGTTTCTATTATTTCTTCTTCTCTCCCTACAAGAATTACCTCTGAAAAATCACACTTTTCAATAGTCTCTATAGTGCGCTGGATCAGTGATTTGCCCCTATATTTTAAAAGAAGCTTATTCTTACCCATTCTCCTTGAGTACCCTGCTGCTAGTATTATTGCACTTACCATTATTAAGCACCTGCCTTTATCCATAACCATATAGTTAAAGTCTTATTTCATTTTTTTACATTTCCACTTTAAGATAAATTTCATACTTTAATGTAATACACATTGTTATTTAAGCTTCCGATAAATACACTATTTAATAATTCTTTATTCTTTGAATTTATTTCTTCAACTAACAGTTCAGCTAATCTTAAATCCTTAGGATCTTCTACTTTATTTATATATAATATTCTTTCCCCTATCGCGCCTTTAAACAATCCTCGTGGATTCACTATTATCTCAGATAGGTGCTCAGATTTAACAATTTCACCTTCATGTGCCCCAGTTATTTCTCGAAATATTTTACTTCTATGAACACTATCCTCATTTATTACCATACCTAATGATTGTATATCCATAATACCTATAGTTTTCGTAGTTTTTCCGTATATAACTGGCTCAAATTCATTCCATGCTTTTAGTCGTTTTTTCTTTGCTCCATCTGCTTCTATTAATATATAGTCAAAATAAGGCGCTAACTCATCTAATTCTTTGTAACTAAGTCCTAATATTTTATTTTCATCATTTATTCCCAGTCCTAATATATAAATGCCATTTTCCTTCATATTACAATATTTAAAAAAATCATTTTTATCAGTACAAATAAAATCATATTTATTTAGTGCTGGAGTATATACCTTAGTAGTTGTAGTCACTAAAATCTTGTTACTCCCTCTAAGCTCTTCTGCAAGCTTAAACATCATGGTGGTTTTTCCACCAGCCCCAACAATAGATAAAATATCTTTTTCCACTAGTCCAATATAATTGCTCAGCATCATGCTATCACCTACTTATTGCATATTCAAAAATAACTAGCCCGTAGAATAGTTATTTTTTTCACATGCTTGATTTAAATCATATCACTGTTAACTTATTTAATTAACAGTGAACAATAACCCATATTTCTATTTTTTCTTACTATATGGTGTATTCGGAAGAGGTAGCTTTGTTCTAAACTCTCTATCATAGTTATAATATGCACCTGCCACTGCAGGAGCTGTAGGTATTGAACATATCTCCCCTATGCCTTTTGCCCCATAAGCAAGATTAGTATTTCCTCTACCTAGTATAATACATTCTATTTTTGGTGTTTCTGTTGCTTTAAAAAGTCCTAGTGTTCCAAATCTTGCAGTTGGCACACTACCAATAAGTGGATAATCTTCTGTTAGCGCGTATCCAAGGCTCATAACAACACCGCCTTCAATCTGTCCTTCAATATTTTTAGGATTTATAGGAGTCCCAACATCATGAGCTGCAATAACCTTTTCAATTCTTCCTTCATCATTTAAAATAACGACATGTGTTGCATAGCCATAGGCTACATGGCTTACAGGGTTTTGTTTATTTGAATTCATTTTATCAGTTATTCCTTTAAATTCCCCCTCAAATTCTTGATCCTCTAAGTTTTCTAATGTTTGATAGCTTAGTACATCTAGAAGTTTTCTAGCCGCCCTTTTTGCTGCCTCACCTGTGAACAGTGTTTGACGTGAAGCTGTTGTATTTCCAGAATCAGGACAAGTCAAAGTATCTGGGGCTGCATGCACAACTTTATCCGGTGACATATTAAGAGTTTCACAAACTATTTGCGTTAATATAGTTCCAAGTCCTTGTCCAATACAAGCTGCACTGGTATAAATATTTACCTTACCATCCTTTATAATCAGTTTACAACGTCCAATATCAGGAAGTCCAACCCCCACACCACTGTTTTTTATAGCACAGGCTATTCCGGCTTTAGGATTTTGAAGACATATCTCTTTTACTGCATCTAGTGTTTCCACAATAGATGTCGATGAGTCTGCAATTTGACCATTAGGCATTACTTGTCCAGGCCTAATGGCATTTCTATATCTTATTTCAAATGGAGTTATTCCTGCCATTTCTGCAAGCTGATTTAAATTAGACTCTATTGCAAAGCAACTTTGCGTTACCCCAAACCCTCTAAAGGCACCAGCTGGCGGATTATTTGTATATACCGCTTTCCCAATTATATCAATATTTTGATAATTATAAGGCCCTGCTGCATGAGTACATGCCCTTTGTAACACAGGTCCGCCTAGTGATGCATAGGCTCCTGTATCAGCTATTATTATAGCTTTCATAGCAGTCAAATATCCATTTTCATCGCAAGCAGTTGTAACCTCCATCTCCATAGCATGACGTTTTGGATGTATCATTATACTTTCACTGCGACTTAATGCAAACTTCACAGGCTTGTTAGATAAAAAGCTAAGAATTGCTGCATGGTGTTGAACGCTCATATCTTCTTTTCCGCCAAAACCACCACCAACTATTTTACTTATAACTCTTACTTTACTTTGATCCATTCCCAGGGCTTCTGCACATTCCTTACGCGTTTGATAAATTCCTTGGTCTGCGCAATATATTATCATCCCATCATTACCATCCGGCGCAGCAATTGCTGCTTCTGTTTCTAGAAAAGCATGTTCTGTAAATGGTGTACTGTATTTATTTGTTACAACATATTTTGAATTTTTTATATGTTTATCTGCATTACCGAATACTAAATTTTCAGTTGTAAGTACATTACCACTTGCGTGTATTTGCGGAGCATCACCCTTTAGTGCCTCTTCTGGGCATGTAACTGGTGTTAATTCTTCAAAATCAATTTTAACTAGTGATTTAGCTTTTTCTAGTATTTCTGGTGAATCGGCAGCTATTAGAACTATAGCATCTCCAATGCAGTGAGTTATCTTTCCCACTGGTATTAATACATCCCAATCCTTTACAATATGACCAATCTTTTGATTTCCGGGAAGTTCGTTTGCTGTTATTACTGTATGAACCCCTTTTAAATTTTTAGCTTCACTAATATCTATAGACTTTACTAAAGCACGGGGATATTTAGTTCTAACTGCTCCCCCGTAAATTAAACCATCTATACGCATATCATCTACATATTCTGCTATGCCAAGCACTTTGTCCACAGCATCAACTCTATTTAATTTTTCTCCCACTATTCCTTTGCAAGTACAGTTAGGTACCTCTGTATTTTCTCGTATTAGCTTTGCAGCCAGCTTCACAGCTTCAATTATTTTTACATATCCAGTGCAACGACAAATATTATTTTTCAAAGCATTCTTTATCTCAATCTCAGTTGGATTTTCTACCTTATCAATAAGACCTTTTGCACTTATAACCATTCCTGGAGTACAAAAACCACACTGAACTGCACCTGCCTCCATAAAAGCATATCCATATACGTCTTTTTCTCTGCTTGTTAGACCATCAACAGTTATAATGTTTTTATCTACAAGCTTGCTTGTTTTTAACACGCATGCTTTTTTTGCCACGCCATCAACTAAAACCATACAGGTTCCGCATGCACCCTCAGAGCACCCATTCTTAACTGATGTTAAATTCAAGTCTTCTCTTAAAAAAGTAATTAATTTTTTATCTTCTTTTGCATAAACCATATCCCCATTTACAACAAAATTAAACATTAGTGCCCCCTCCTTTTATATATTTTCCAAAAGGGATCACTTTCAACTTATAGTGATCCCTTTTGGAGTTACAATACTTCCACCTTTTATAATAATTGACCTCTAATTTCACCTAATCAATTCTTAAACCATATAGTTATAATTTGAAATTACAGCCCAAATCATATTCTCAATATCTTTAGGTATTCCTGTATTACTTGAATTAAGATTAACTTCTAAAACCTTATCTTGTAATCTAACTCTTACAATTTTTTTATCGCTATCTATTAATACAAATCCCATGTTTTCGCTATTTTCAAAGTCTGAAACTTTAGCAAATAATGTGAACTTTTCTTTGTATGGAGCACTATCATAAGGACAGAACATTTCACAGTTTCCACACTCATTACACATTTTATCAACGTGAATTATCTGATGCATACTATTTCCTTTTACTTTTATAGCAATATTGGCACGGTTAGGACATACATCAACACATGCTTCACATACTGTTGAACATTGAAGACATCTTTCACATTCTGCTTTACCACTCAGGGACATTTTCAGTATACCTTTTTTAGCTATTATAGCTTCAATATTTTTGTTTGCCTCCGGCAATCTCATTGTAAAATCATGGTTTTTTTCTTGTTTAACTACAGCTCTTGCAACTTTTGTTGCATCTGCTATTCCTTCTACTACAGTAGCAGGTCCGTGTAGCCCATCTCCTGCCACATATACCCCTTTAATATTTGTTTCTAATGTTATAACGTCTACAATAGCTTGCTCTTTTTCATTTACATTAATATTATTTTCTTTAAATATTACAGCATCTACCTTCTCACCAACTGCTGATATAACAATATCTGCTTGTATATCTATCATCTTGCCACTTGCAACTGGTCTTCTTCTACCACTTTCATCTGGTTCTGCTAGTTCCATAATCTCACAACTGAGAACACCTTTTGTAATTTTAACTGGTGCTAGTAATTCCTTGAATTCTACTCCCTCTTTAATTGCTAGCTGCAATTCTTCCATATCCGCAGGCATGTATTTTTTAGTTCTACGATAAACTAAATATACATTTTCTACTCCTTCTGCTCTTTTAGCTGCTCTAGCTGCGTCCATAGCAGTGTTACCACCACCTACTACAACCACATTTTTTCCAAGGTTTAATGTACTATCTTTACTTCTTAATCTCTCTAAAAATTGTAGTACATTAATTACATTTTCACCTTCAATGTTTAACTTACCTGGTTTCCACGCACCAATAGCAAATAAGACATATTTATATCCAAGTTTTTTCAAATTCTCTACAGAATTCTGCTCTGAATTTAACTCAACTTTAACTCCCAGGCTACAAACAAGATCGATGTCCTTTTGCACAGTCTCATGTGGCAGTCTAAATTCCGGAACAATATGTTTCACTATTCCGCCTAAAGCATTTCTTTTCTCGAAGATAGTTACATCCATTCCTTCTCTTGCAAGGAAATATGCTGCTGCAAGACCTGTAGTTCCTCCACCGACTATGGCTACTCGTCCACCACTCTTTTCTGTTTTCACAAGTTCATTTAATAAATCCTCATATGCATTTTCTGCTGCTTGTAATTTTATATTTCTTATATTAACGGACTCATCGCAGAAATTTCTAGTGCATTTGCCCATACATGCATGGCTACATATTGTTCCCGTAATAAATGGGAGTGGGTTTTTTTCTACTATAACCCTTAGTGCTTCAAGATATTTACCTTGATCTACAAAATTTATATATTCTGGAATATCTTGAGATATAGGACATCCCTCTTCACATGCTGAAATAAAACAATCAGCTAGTGATACTTTTTTATTTATTTTGCCAGTATAATTTGGTTTTATAGGTTTTATATGATGAATATCTTTTACTGATTCATCTTTTAACTCATTTAATTTTTCGTTATTCATAACATATTTATTTGCATATTCTAACTTACTTAATTTTTCAGCAATTTGAACACATCTTTGATATCCGCCAACCTTTAACATTGTTGTTGCTATAGTTATAGGCCATATTCCAGTTTCAAATATACTATTTATATTAAAAAAGTCTGCTCCACCTGAATAAGATATTTTTAATTTCCCATCAAATTCATTTGATAGCCTAGATGCCATCGCTATGGAAAGAGGATATAGAGATTTTCCTGACATATACATCTCATCGCCTGGTAATTCTGCATTTTTAATAAGCGCTGGAAAAGTATTAGTTAATTTAACACCAAAGGACAATCCCTTTTGGCTTGCTAAATCTTGCAGTTTTCTAAACATAACAATAGCATCATCAAATTGTAAGTCCTCCTGGAAATGATGCTCATCAAATGAAACATAATCAAATCCAATACTATCTAAGGTTTTACGTACAAATTCATATCCTAATAATGTAGGGTTACATTTTACATAAGTGTTTAGTCCTTTTTCATTTAATAGATATGTTGCAATATGTTCAATTTCTTTTGATGGACATCCATGTAATGTTGATAATGTTATTGACCTACATACCTTAGGTGATATACTTTCAACATACTCTTTATCTATATTTTTAAATTTTTCTATATTGTCTAATACATACTGCGTGCATTCTCTCCAGATATTACTCTTAGATGCATCCTTTAGTCCCATAATAAATTCATCTATTTTAGGTGAAGAAATTCCTTCAAAATCATATCCTACACTCATATTAAAAATAAAGCCATCTGTACTTCCTAGTTCTAACTCTTTTGATAATATTTTTAGTGCAAACCAGGCTTTAACGTATTCAGCATATGCTTCTTGAACTCTAAGTTCTGTTGACCATTCTACGTTATAGCACTCATCTTCTGCTTTTATGCATGGTTTTGACACAGGTAAATCTTCACCATCAAGAGTCTGTACTGTTTTTAATTCGAAGAATCTGCATCCAGAAACGTAAGCTGCAATTATGTTTTGTGCTAATTGTGTATGTGGACCAGCTGCTGGACCAAAAGGAGTTTCAATTTTTTCTCCGAATATTTCAAGCACCTTGTCATCCTGCTTTTTAAAAAATTTATTCACTCCAAATATCTTACCGTACTTCTTATTCTCCTCAATAATCCACTCCATTAGTTCTTTAAATGGAATAGGCGTCATTCTATCACCCATAATTAATTCCCCCTAGTTTTTATTTATTTTTAACTATTTATTTTAGTCCATAATTTATTTGATACTTCTCTTGATTTGGCCATAATTTTCTCGGAATCAACAACCATAATTTTACGGTCCTTCATAAGAACTTTACCATTTATCATTGTAGTTGTTACGCATCTTCCATTAATTCCAAATAAGATATGAGAGTTTGCATTATCCGCATTTAATGGTGTTAGTGGATCATATTCTGCTACTATAATGTCAGCATAGGCTCCTTTTTTTATAACTCCAAGAGGTTTTTCAAAAAATCTATTGGCAATTTTTGCATTGTTATCAAAAATCATTAGTGGTACTTCTCCCCATGCCACAGTCGGATCACAGTTATGGTGCTTGTGCAAAATATTCGCAACCTTCATAGATTCAAACATGTCGCTTGTGTATCCATCAGTTCCAAGCCCTACAATCAATCCTTTTCGTGCAAACTCTAGCACAGGTGTGCATCCAACAGCATTACCCATATTAGATTCTGGATTATGTACTACCATTGTATCTGTTTCCTTTAGTAAATCGATTTCAGCAGGGTTAATATGTATACAGTGAACAGCAATAGTTTTACTACCCAAAATATCAAGGTCAAATAAATGGTTCACTAATCTTTTATTGTATTTTTTTAATGAATCGTATACATCATCTATACCTTCTGCTGTATGCACATGGTATCCAGCATCATAAGGCATATTTTGCGCACAATATTCTAGAGTCTTGTTACTTAACGTAAATGATGCATGAAGTCCCATCATACCCTTTTGCATATCAGAAGAATCCTTTTTAGCTGCCTTCATAAATTCAACATTTTCACTAACAGCTTGTCTCATTTTTTCTTGTCCATCTCTATCAGAAACTTCATAACATAGAGATGTACGAATGCCAAGCTCTTTAGCTACATCCGATATTTGAAATAGACTTCCGGAAATGCTACCGTAACTTGCATGATGGTCAAAAACAGTTGTAACACCATTTCTTATACAATCTATATAAGTTGAATAGGCACTATATTTTGTATCTTCTAAGGTTAACAATCTATCTATTTTCCACCACATTCCGGAAAGTATGTCTCCAAAACTTTTAGGGTTATAACCATTAATAGAAAGTCCCCTTGCAAATGCACTATATATATGATGATGAGTATTAATCATTCCTGGCATAATTAAACCATTTTTAGCATCTACAAACTCAGCACCCTCATACTTTTTCTTCATTTGCTGCGTGCTTCCCAGATCAACAATAATATTAGCATCAATACATACACAGCCATCCTCAATAAATGTATTATCAGCATCTCTCGTCAATAACTTACCATTACCTATTAATATCATAATACTCCTCCTAAAATATATTTATAATTCTAAAACAATACATGATCAATTAATTGATTATTCTTATTAATTCTTTAAATCCATTCTATCACCGTTTTCCTATTTTAGTCAATTTGTTTTAAAAAATATTTTTGTAAATAAAAAATATTTTTGCAAAAATTGTTGATTTTAGAAATAAATATTGATATACTGAATTTATAAAATATTTATAAGATTCTTTTAACTCTAGATTTTTTATCTAAACAGAGGAATTTTTTAAAAAATTATACAGCCCAATTTCATTTATAACTAAAGAATAAAACATATAGGCTATATAATATAACACTATAAAATTATGTTCATATTAAAATGAATTTAATTAACGACAACGTAGCTTAATAACTTAGGAGGTTCTATTATGAACAAAATAAAGTGGGTATCAAATAAACTACCCAAAACCGATAATAATATGCTAAATATAATGTCCCCTGAAAAAATTGCTAAGGCAGCTTCCTTTCATAAAAGTTTTCCAGAGTACACTAAAACACCTTTAGCTAAACTAGATAATATGGCTAATTTCCTTGGTCTTAAAAATCTGTATATAAAAGATGAATCTTTCAGATTCGGATTAAATGCCTTTAAAGTCTTAGGTGGTTCATTTGCTATAGGTTGTTACATATCAAAAAAATTAGGTAAAGATATATCGCAGCTTCCTTACAATACTATTACATCAAAAGAAGTCCTTAAAAACTTCGGACAAACAACCTTCTTCACAGCAACTGATGGAAATCACGGAAGAGGTCTTGCCTGGGCAGCTAATAGATTAAACCAAAAATGTGTTGTCTTTATGCCAAAAGGTTCATCCGAAATTAGACTTAAAAACATTCAAAAAGAAAATGCTATAGCTACAATAGAAGAAGTAAATTACGATGAATGTGTTCGTATTGCAATGGCTGAATCCGCAAAAGTTCCTGGTTCTGTAGTTATTCAAGATACGGCTTGGGAAGGTTACGAAGAAATCCCTACTTGGATTATGCAAGGTTATGGAACAATGGCAATGGAAGCGAACGAGCAATTGCATGATAATAATTGTGATGCACCAACTCATATTTTTATACAAGCCGGAGTGGGTTCTCTTGCTGGTGCAGTTCAAGGATATTTTGCAAACGTTTATCCAAATAATCCACCAATAGTTACTGTGGTAGAGCCAAATAAAGCAGATTGTATATTCCGTTCAGCCACAGCTAAAGATGGTGATATAAGAATTGTTACTGATGATATGCAAACAATTATGGCAGGACTTGCCTGTGGTGAACCAAATACAATAGCATGGGACATTTTGAAAAATAATAGTTCATTCTTTGTATCTTGCCCAGATAATATTTCTGCTAAAGGTATGAGAACATACGCTGTACCTCTTAAGGGAGATCCTAAAGTTATTTCTGGTGAATCTGGTGCTGTAACAATGGGTGTTCTTTTTGAAATAATGAAAAATGATGAGCTAAAAGATTTAAAAGAAGCTCTGAAGCTTGATGAAAATTCAAAAGTTCTATTGTTTTCAACAGAAGGAAATACTGACCCGGATTTTTTCCGTGAAATCGTTTGGAATGGTGATTATTCATCATTATAATATATTAATATTAGGTAAAAATTTATACTAATTATAGGAGGAATGTATTATGGATTTTAACGCTATTAAAGAAAAATCAGAGGGTTATAAAGCACAAATGACAAAATTTTTACGTGACTTAATTGCTATCCCTGGCGAAAGCTGTGGAGAAAAAGGTGTTGTTAAAAGAATAGAGCAAGAAATGATTTCTCTTGGTTTTGACAAAGTAGAAATTGATCCACAGGGAAATATTTTAGGTTATGTTGGAACAGGTAAAACTCTTATAGCTTTTGATGCTCATATTGACACTGTTGGTCTTGGAGAGCTCTCTAACTGGACTTTTGATCCTTATATAGGTTTTGAAACTGAGGAAGAAATTGGTGGACGTGGTACGTCTGACCAACTTGGTGGTATCGTATCAGCTGTATACGGCGCTAAGATAATGAAAGATCTTGACATGTTAAGCGAAGACTACACAGCTCTCATAGTTGGATCAGTACAGGAAGAGGACTGTGATGGAAACTGTTGGCTGCACATCATAGAACAGGATAAAATCAAACCTGAATTTGTTGTAAGCACAGAGCCAACTGATAGCGGTATCTACAGAGGACATAGAGGACGTATGGAAATCCGTGTTGATGTTAAGGGTGTTTCATGCCACGGTTCAGCTCCAGAAAGAGGAGACAACGCAATCTACAAAATGGCTGAAATATTAATGGATATCAAAAACCTTAACACAAATGATGCTGCTGATTCTACAGAAATCAAAGGTCTCGTAAAAATGTTAGATAAAAAATATAACCCTAAATTCGAAGAAGCTCAATTTTTAGGACGTGGTACTGTAACTACATCAGAAATATTCTTTACTTCTCCAAGCCGTTGCGCTGTAGCTGACTCTTGCGCGGTTTCATTAGATCGTCGTATGACATCTGGAGAAACCTTTGAAAGTTGCTTAGAAGAAATTCGTCAACTTCCAGCTGCTAAAAAATACAATGCTGAAGTTACTATGTATAAATATGACAAAAAAAGCTGGACTGGACTTTCATACCCTCAGGATTGCTACTTCCCTACATGGGTTATTCCTGAAGATCATGCTGTTGTTAAGGCCATGGAAGAATCATACAAAGGGATGTTTGGAACAACAAGAAGCGGTTCTAATAGCACTGATGAAATGAGAAAAGCTCGTCCGCTTACTGATAAATGGACATTCTCAACAAATGGTGTCGCTATAATGGGTCGTCATGGAATACCATGCATAGGATTCGGACCTGGTGCAGAATCTCAGGCACATGCTCCAAATGAAGTAACTTGGAAAGCAGACCTGGTTAAATGTGCTGCTGTATATGCTGCTCTTCCAACAATTTATTGTAAAAATAAATAATCTTAAATAAAAAGGGGACTATTAAAATGGCTTTAATGGATAAATATGTAACGAAACTTAACTCTCTAGATTTTAAAAAAATGTATAATAATGATTTTCTACTTACATGGGAAAAGACAAACGATGAATTAGAAGCAGTTTTCACTGTTGCAGAAGCTCTTAAAGAATTAAGAATAAATAATATATCATCAAAGATTTTTGATAGCGGTCTTGGAATTTCACTATTCCGTGACAATTCAACTCGTACAAGATTTAGCTTTGCTTCTGCTTGTAACCTCCTAGGTCTTGAAGTTCAAGATCTTGACGAAGGAAAATCTCAAATCGCACATGGTGAAACAGTAAGAGAAACTTCTAACATGATTTCTTTCATGGCAGATGTTATAGGTATCCGTGACGATATGTATATCGGAAAAGGCAATACTTATATGCGAGACGTATCTAAATATGTACAAGAAGGTAACGCAGAAGGCACCTTAGAACAACGTCCAACTCTTGTTAGCTTACAATGTGATATAGATCACCCTACTCAATGTATGGCTGATGCTCTTCATCTTATTAATGAATTTGGTGGAATCGAAAATTTAAAAGGTAAAAAAATCGCTATGTCCTGGGCATATTCTCCATCATATGGTAAACCACTCTCAGTTCCTCAAGGAATAATAGGACTTTTAACTCGTTTTGGTATGGATGTTGTTCTTGCACACCCTGAAGGTTACGAAGTTATGAGTGAGGTAGAAGAAATTGCAATGAAAAATGCTAAAGAATCTGGTGGTTCATTTACAAAAACAAATTCTATGGAAGAAGCATTCAAAGATGCTGACATAGTTTATCCTAAGAGCTGGGCTCCATTTATTGCTATGGAAAAGCGTACAGATTTATATGCAAAAGGTGATAATGCTGGTATAAATTCACTTGAAAAAGAGCTACTTGCACAAAATGCTACACATAAAGATTGGCAGTGTACTGAAGAGCTTATGAAAACAACAAAAGATGGAAAAGCGCTTTATCTTCACTGTCTACCAGCTGATATCTCAGGACTTAGCTGCGAAGTTGGAGAAGTTGATGCTTCTGTATTTGATCGTTACCGTAAACCACTTTACAAAGAAGCTAGTTATAAACCTTATGCAATCGCTTCCATGATCTTTTTAAGTAAAATTAAAAATCCACAGGGAGTTTTATCTATGCTTGAGAAAAACAATAAAAGCCGTAAAATAAAATAATAGTTTAAATCACTTTTATAATGAAAGGCTAGAGTGGATTATAAATTCTACCTAGCCTTTTACTGTATAAAAATAGTTTTAGGAGGATGATATTATGAAGAAAAAAATAGTAATTGCATTAGGTGGTAATGCTCTTGGAAACAATTTAGAGGAGCAAATGGTGGCTGTAAAATCTACTGCTATAGCTATAGTCGATCTTATAGAAGCTGGAAATGAAGTTGTTATATCCCACGGAAACGGGCCTCAGGTTGGTATGATTAATATTGCTATGAGTGAATTACATAAAAATAATCCTAAATATTCACTATGCCCTATGTCAGTATGTGTTGCAATGAGCCAAGCTTATATTGGTTACGATTTGCAAAATGCGCTTAGAGAAGAACTTCTGAGCCGTAATATAACCAAAAGTGTTTCAACAATAATAACACAAGTTGAAGTAAACCCAAAGGACAAAGCCTTTGAAAATCCAACAAAACCTATTGGAAGTTTCATGACAAAAGAAGAAGCTGATATTTCCGTGAAAAGTGGTAAAGTGGTTATTGAAGACGCAGGCCGCGGATATAGAGAAGTTGTTGCTTCGCCAAAACCAGTAGGTATTATAGAAATTGAAACAATAAAATCATTAGTTGAAATGGGACAAGTTGTTATCGCCTGTGGCGGTGGTGGTATACCTGTTATAAAAGAAGGTAATCATCTAAAAGGCGTAAACGCTGTCATAGATAAAGATTTTGCTAGTTGTACTCTTGCAAAAGAACTCCATGCAGATTGTCTTATTATTTTAACAGCCGTAGAGAAAGTTGCTATAAACTTTGGAAAACCAAATGAAAAATGGCTCCATAATATTACAACTTCTGAAATTAAACAGTATGCAAAAGAAGGACACTTTGCACCTGGTTCAATGCTGCCTAAAGTAGAAGCTGCAATTGATTTTGCCTCATCAAAAGAGGGAAGATACTCACTTATAACACTACTTGAAAAGGCTAAAGATGGTATAGCAGGCAAAACAGGTACTATTATAAAATAATTCAAATTAAATCCTGAGGGGGAGTTTTTATGAGTTCTAATCAAAAGTCTTTATTATTCCAATTTGAGGGCAAGCCAACACTCAAAGAAATTATACCACTCGGCATGCAGCACGTTGTTGCTATGATTGTTGGGTGTGTTACACCTGCTCTCATAATTGCTGGAGTTGCAAACCTTACTGCTGCTGATAAGATTTTACTTGTACAGTCCTCACTGTTTTTTGCTGGTATAGCAACTTTAATTCAAATATTCCCACTGGGTAAGCATATAGGTTCCAGGTTACCTGTAATTATGGGAGTAAGTTTTGCATACGTTCCAACCCTGGCTGCTATTACCGGTGAATTTAATATTGCTACGGTTTTTGGAGCCCAAATAGTAGGTGGTTTAGTTTCTATAATTTTCGGAATATTCCTTAAAAAGCTTATAAAATTCTTTCCACCACTTGTTACTGGTACAGTTATATTCTCCATAGGATTATCCCTGTATTCAGTTGCTATTAAATATATAGCTGGCGGCGTTGGCTCTCCAACTTTTGGTTCTCCTAAAAACTGGGCCGTTGCTCTAATAACACTTGCTGTTGTAATGTTTTTAAATTTCTTTACTAAGGGAACTCTCAAACTAGCATCTATTTTAATAGGTATGGTGGTAGGATATATTATTTCTATATTTCTTGGAATGGTATCTTTTGATGCGGTGACTTCAGCAGGACTTTTTCAAGCTCCAACCCCACTACACTTTGGCATAAGTTTTAATACTACAGCTATAATATCTATGGCTATAATGTACATTGTGAATTCTGTTCAAGCTATAGGTGATTTATCAGCTACAACCGGTGGTGGTATGGATAGAAGTCCTACTCATAAAGAGCTTTCCGGTGGTATTATTGGAAACGGATTTTCGAGTATAGTTGGCGCACTATTTGGTTGTATGCCAACTGCAACATATAGCCAAAATGTTGGTATAGTAATTACAAATAAAGTTATCAATAAATGGGTATTTGCTTTTGCTTCTTTTGTTGTAATTTTATCTGGTCTTATTCCTAAATTTGCTTCACTGCTTACAACTATTCCTCAATGTGTCCTTGGTGGTGCAACCATATCTGTTTTTGCCACAATAACAATGACAGGAGTTAAAATGATTGCTTCAAATGATCTTACAATGAGAAATTCAGCGGTGGTAGGCATTGCAATTGCACTCGGTATAGGTATTGTTGAAGTTCCTAATGCATTTGCTCTATTTCCAATATGGTTTATATCTATATTTGGTAAATCATCCATTGTTGTTACAACATTAGTTGCAATAGCACTGAATCTTATCTTACCTAAAGATAAACCTGAAGATGCTATTATTACTAAAGCTAACTGCCAAACAAAAGGCATGTAAATAAAAAACAATTCGCATTATTAGATAAAGCGAATTGTTTTTTTATTTCTGTTTATTTTATCAGTATAGTTCTTAATTTTTACAATTTTCACAACGGTGCTTTTTAGTTTTTTCTACAGCATTTAATATATTTTCATAACCTGTACAACGACAAAGATTACCGGAAAGTTCTTTTTTAATTTCTTCTGTTGTGTACTCTTTACTGTCCTCAAGAACAGGTATGGATGACATAATAGTCCCACATGTACAGAAACCGCATTGAACAGCAGCTTCATCAATGAACGCTTCTTGAATATCTGATATATTCCCCTCAGCATCCATAAGTCCCTCAACTGTACGAATTTCTTTACCTTCTGCCCAAATTGCAAGGTAAATACAAGAATCAAATGCTTCACCATCAATAAGCACGGTACAAGCTCCGCATTCTCCAACCTCGCAACCTTTCTTAACACTTGTAAGGCCTAGCTGATTTCTTAGAACATCCGTAAGCGACTCTCTATCATCTATCATAATTTGCTTAGCTTCGCCATTTACTGTGCAGTTTAAAATTCCATTAGCCATTTATTATGCCTCCCGATTTTCTTATTGATTCCTTTAAGGCCCGTTTGCTGAGTTCGCATACAAGCTGAAGACGAAAGTCTTTAGATGCACGCCAAGAAGAACGCGGATTAACTTCGCTTTTTGCAACTTCTGCAAAAATATTGAACATTTCATCAGAAATTTTCATTCCCTTTATAGCTTCTTCAGCTTTTGGACATCTCATAGGTATAGGGCCTGCAACACCGAAGGCAAGGTGTACATCTTCAATAGTATCTTTACTCGCACTAAGTTTGCAAGTTACACTACATCCAAGGGTTGCAATATCCATTGCATTACGCATAGCATATTTAATATAATTGCCTGTAAAATTCTCATAATTTTCTTTTGTAATATAGATAGCTGTAAGTAATTCACCATTTTTCAAACTAACTTTTCCTGGCCCTACATAGTACTCTGAAATAGGAATAACTCGAATACCTGTGGGTCCTTCAATTTGAAGCTTAGCATTTAGCGCAAATAACGTGGATGCACTATCAGCACTTGTAACTCCATTTGAAATATTTCCTCCAATTGTTCCAATGTTTCTTAATTGTGGTCCTCCTATATCATTAACAGCTTCCCCAAGTACCGGAATATATTTTTGAATAATCTCATTTTTTGTTATATTAGAAAAACTTGTAATAGCGCCTATCTTTATACTGCCATCTTCAGCAAGTGTTATTCCTTTTAGTTCCTCCAGACCATAAATACTAACAAGGGAGCACCCTGCAAGCTTGCCATGACGAATGCTGATAAGTACATCACTTCCGCCTGCAATAATTATGGATTTAGGATCAGCTGCAAGATGGTTTATTGCATCTTTAACTGACGTTGCTTGATATATTTTTTCTATATCATACATTATTATTTCACCCCCACCTTTATATTAAATTTTCCTTTTTAAATTTTTCTACTAGTCTTTGTGGCGTTAAAGGAGCAATATTAAAATTAACTCCTGTGGCATTAAGTACAGCATTTCTAATTGCAGGTGCAACTGGAATTGCAGGAGGTTCTCCTAGCGCCTTGTTGCCAAAAGGTCCTGACACATCGTAGGTTTCCACAAACTGTGCCTCCAAATGTGGTGTATCCATAGTAGTTGGAAGTTTGTAGTCAAGTAGATTATCATTGAGCATTCTACCTGTCGCATCATCAAATAAAAGTTGCTCTGTTAAACCATAACCCAAACTCATGCTCATGCCACCATGTACCTGCGCTGCAGCAAGTGCAGGATTAAGAATCGTGCCACTATCATGAACATTAATAACCTTAATAACTTTAATCTTCCCCACAGGGATATCAACTTCAACTTCAGCAAAACATACTCCAAATGCAAATGTATTTGATTTGCATTGGTTTGTTACCTCTGATGTAATGTGAACCGATTTTTCTGTATTATAAAGTGCATGCATAGAAACGTCTTTAAGTGAAGCTAAAACTTCACCAGTTTCTTTTTTTATGATATTATTATCTTTAAGTTCAAGGTTCCCAGCAGGAAGTCTTAACATAAAATTTGCATGTTCTATTATTTTTTCTTTAAGTTCCATAGCAGCTTTTTTAGCTGCCATACCTGATACGTAAGATTGTCTAGATGCATAAGCTCCTGTATCAAAGGGTGTAATATCAGTATCTTGAGTTGATATAGTGTGTACGTTTTCAATAGGAATGTCAAGAACTTCTGATACCATTTGTGCAAATACCGTGTCTGCTCCTTGCCCTATCTCTGTGGCACCCATTTGAACTTGAACAGATCCATCTTGATTAAGTACAATCCTACAAGCTGCTGTTTCCAGTGATATTGGAAAAACACCTACTGCATAACTAAATATTGCCATACCAACACCTCGCCTTACAGTCCCTGTCTGATTTTTGTACTCTATAAGTTTATTATCCCAATCAATGTATTTTCTACCTTTCTCAATACATTCTGCTAGACCATTACTATTACATTTAACCTGATTATCAATAAATCCTAATTTCATAGCATTAAGTTTCCTCATTTCAATCTTGTCTAAACCCAGTTTACTTGCTATATCATCAACATGAGATTCAAGGGCAAAAGTGATTTGTGGTATACCATAACCACGCATGGCACCAGATGCAGGCATATTTGTATAGACTGAGTACATATCACCTTTAGTTGCAACTTCATCTTTATATATCTGTTTAAATGCATGACCTGATTTATTTGTCACACTATGGCCATGAGATGCATAAGCACCTTTGTTACCATACATTTCTAACTTTCTTGCAACAAAACGTCCATTTGCTCGTACATAACTTTTTATTTTAATTTTCATAGCAGTACGCAGACGAGTATTAACAAAATCTTCTTCTCTCGAAATATCAAGTTTAACACATCTTCCACCAATAACCTTACATAAATAAGCATTAAGTGGTTCATAAAGAACTTCTTGTTTATTCCCAAATCCTCCGCCTATATATGGTTTAATAACTCTTATTTTACCCCAATCTATACCAAGAGCTTGCCCAATTACACGTCTTGCAATATGAGGAATCTGAGTTGATGATACCACAACCAATCTTTTTCCTTCTGCATAGGCATAAGAAATTGGATTTTCAATATGGCAATGTTTAACCGGAGAAAGTTCATATTCTCCTTCAAAAACAATAAGTCCCTCTTCTTTTATAGCATTTTCATAATTACCGATTTCATAACTTGTATGTGCAAGAATGTTACCCGGATACTCCTCATGAATTTTATTTGCTCCTTGCTTCAGTGCAGCTTCAATAGACAATATAGGTTCATATTCCTCATATTCAACTTTTATAAGATTAATTGCTCTTGTTGCAGTTACACTATCTGTAGCCACTACAGCTGCTATGTCATCACCATAATATCTAACTATTTTATTTAGTAATTTCCTGTCTGCAATATCCATATGGGCAGGGTCTAGTGAATATGGATGCCCTGCTGTTGGATATTGAATATCAGGAACATCAAAGCAAGTTACAATTTTCACGACTCCCTTAAGTTTCATAGCCTCCGAAATATCAATGACTTTAACAACTCCACTTGCAATGGTACTATGAAGAATTTTAGCAACAAGTGCATTATTTAATTTAAAATCATCTGTAAATTGTGCACGCCCAGTTACTTTATCAAAAGCATCAACCCTATTAATACTTTTCCCTATACTCATTTCATTCCTCCCTGTATAAATTTTTTTGCCACAGCATAGCTTCCTATATACATATTTATACTTTCAAATAAATTTTCATTATCATCACATGTTACAATATATTTGATATATTTCAATAATATTATTTTTTTTATAATTATCTCCTAACTAATCTTCTAATAATACTAGATATAGTATTATTAATTTAGTACTTAAATATAAATTTAGTATATCATTACAAAAAAGTAAGTCAATAATATTTTGCAATTTTTTTTTATTTCTACAATTTTTTTAAAACTAGATTTACCTAATATCATAAGGCTAGAAAGTTAATGTAAAAATTTTAAATCTTATATCTGCTTATAAACTGGTAAGCTCAAATTTTATTACATCAAACAAGCCTTTATCAGTAATTTTAAGTTTTGGAATAACTGGCAATGCCATAAATGCTAAGGTCATAAAAGCATTTACATTCTCATTAATGCCCAATTCCTCCATAGCAATTTTATTAAGTTCTTCATGGCCTTTTGATACAGTCTCTAAATCACTACTAGACATAATGCCTCCAATATCTAAAGGCAAGCATCCTTTTACCTCTCCATTTTTAACAATTACCAGGCCTCCGCCAATTTCTATTATCTTTTCGACAGCTATTTTAACATTCATTGGACTATCACCTATAACAACTAAGTTATGTGAATCATGTGCTATAGTGGAGGCAATGGCTCCATTTTTCAGACCATATCCTTCAATTAAACCTTTACCAATATTGCCTGTTCCACTATGCCTTTCAAATACATAAATAGGTAAAATATCAACCGCTTCATTATATATATAATATCCATTTCCATCTACGTTCACCGCTCTTGTTACATTTTCTGTAAAAAGACTATGATCCATAATTTTAATTACTTTTGCAGAGTTCGACGATAATTTTATTTTTAAATCCTCCACCGCAAAATCTTTTATATTAACACTGTTAGATACAATTTCCAAAAGTTTTTTATCTTCCTCTATAGACTTATACCAATCATCCACTATGTGTTTACCTTTTTTAAAAGTTTTTAACACATTAAAATCCGTTAAATTATCAACTATTATAAAATCTGCTATATAGCCAGGGGCAATAGCACCAAGATTTTTAAGACCATAACATTCTGCTGAATTTAATGTACCCATTCTAATGGCAGTTATAGGACTAACCCCCGCTCTTATAGCGAGTCTAATGTTATTGTCTATATGCCCTTCTTTTAAAATATCCTTAGGATGCCTGTCGTCCGTACAAAATGTAAATCTACGTTCATTAAACGGATTTACAGCACCAACTAAATCTAATAGATTCTTTGCCGCTGAGCCCTCTCTTATTGCAATATAAATTCCATTTCTAAGTCTATCTAATACCTCTTTATGGTTCATACATTCATGGTCTGTCTTAACACCGGATAGTGCATAGGCATTTAACTCTTTTTCTTTTATAATAGGCCCATGGCCATCTACTATTTTATGATATTTATCAGTAAGCTGTAGTTTTTTCATGATGCCTTCATCTGTAAACACAACTCCCTGATAATTCATTAGTTCTCCAAGTCCCAATACTCTTTCATGCTGCATAAGTTCTTCCAAATCTTCTGCTTCTAATATTGCACCTGATGTTTCAAATATAGTAGCTGGAACACAAGATGGTAGCATTATATACACATCCAGAGGTAGATTTTCACTAGACTCAATCATGTACTTTATACCCTCAAGACCTTTAACATTAGCTATTTCATGACAATCAGAAATAACAGTGGTAGTTCCCCTTGGTAGTACAGCTCTTGCAAATTGATATGGTGAACCCATAGATGACTCTATATGAACATGGGAATCAATTAAACCCGGAACTATATATTTCCCTTCACCATCAATTATCTCTGCAGCTTCATAATCACCAATACCAATAAATATACCTTGGCTAATGGCTAGCTTACCATATATTATTTCCTGCGAAAAAACATTTACAACATTGCAATTTTCAATGACTAAATCTGCCTTTTTTCTAGCTGTAGCTACCTGTATTAAACTTTTGGTTTTACTTAATTTCATAGCAAAACATTCTCCTTTATGGTGCTTTATTTCATCAGATTATCATTTCAGAAAATAAAAGTCAATAAAGTTTACAGAATATTTCATCATTTTTTTCATAACATTAAAAAAATTTTGTAAATTAAAAATGTTTTTCACAAATTATATTGATTTTAAAAATAAACATTGATATACTTATTCCATGTAATATTTGTAAGTTTCTTTATTTTCACACTTTATAATATGAATTGCGAGGTTTTTGTATGGATAATGATTGTAATTTAGATTTTTTAAAAAGATTAGCAAAGGGTATATCATCTGAATTTGGACGAAATTGCGAAGTGGTTATTCATGACCTATCATCTGATCATTTAGATTATCCAATTATATTTATTGAAAATGGTCATGTTACACACAGAGATACAAGCACTAGCACTTCACGTGTTGTTTTAAATGCGTTAAAACATGACGTTAATTCACTGGAAGATAAATTAAACTATATTACCAAAACTCATGATGGTAAGACTCTAAAATCAAGTACCATTTATATACGAGATAGTCAAAATAAACCTACAGGGATATTTTCTATAAATTATGATATTACTGAGCTTACTATAGCTAAAAATTGCTTAGACTCAATGCTTAGCCATAAAGAGGATACTGAAGATGTAAGTAACATTCCTCAAAATGTAAATCAACTATTAGATGACTTATTAGATGAATCGGTAAAAAAAGTAGGTAAACCTGTGGCACTTATGAGTAAAGATGAAAAAATACAAGCTATTCAATTTCTTAATGATGCCGGTGCTTTCTTAATTACAAAAGCTGGCGATAAAACAGCGAACTTTTTTGGTATTTCAAAATACTCAATATACAATTATATAGATATTAAAAATAAACTTTAATATAATTTGAAAATAAGGTGGTTTGAAAATGAATGAATTTATGAAAATAGCTATAGATGAAGCAATGGTAGGAATGGCAAACAATGATGGCGGTCCTTTTGGAGCAGTTATTGTGAGAAATGGTGAAATTATTAGTAGGGCTCATAATGAAGTTATTCATACAAATGACCCTACTGCACATGCTGAGGTTACAGCAATAAGAAGGGCTTCTAACATACTTTCCAGATTTGATTTATCAGATTGCGTAATATACTCTTCCTGTGAACCTTGTCCTATGTGTTTTGCAGCAATTCATTGGGCAAAAATAAAAAAGCTTTATTATGGTTCAACAAGGCACGATGCTGCAGCTATCGATTTTGATGACCAATACATATATGACGTAATCAATGGTACTGCAACGCAGTTACAAGTTGAGGTTATACAGATTGATAGAGAAGAGAGTCTAGAACCTTTTAAAAAATGGAAAGGTAAGATGGACAGAGTTCAATATTAAATAATAAATAAAAAGCACTTCTATTCACTCATCTGAATGGAAGTGCTTTTTTATCTACATTATTTCAATATTTCTTCATTACTTTAATACTTGCGTATTAACACAGGTATCCGGCTTTTCACCCGAAAGCACTTTAATAATATTCCTAGCGGCGATTAATCCCATGTTTGTTCTAGTTTCCATTGTAGCTGACGCAATATGCGGAACAATTACAACATTATACATATCTAAAAGCTCTGGCTCAATTTCTGGCTCATTTTCATATACATCAAGTCCAGCCCCCCAAATTTCACCTTGCTTAAGGGCTTTAACCAATGCTTTTTCATCAATTACTGGTCCTCTAGATGTATTAACAATAACTGAAGTTTTTTTCATCATTGAAAATTCCAGATCGCTAATATAGTGAGTAGTAGAGGGCAAAAGTGGCACATGTAATGAAACAAAGTCCGCTTCCGAAAGCAAGGTTTCTTTATCCACATAAATAGCGCCTAATTCATTTTCTATTTTTGAATTATGCCTAAGGCCGGTGTAAAGTATTTTCATATCAAAAGCCTTAGCTTTCTTTGCAAAGTTAAATCCAATCCGTCCTGCCCCTATAAGTCCTAAGGTTTTACCCGTAATGTCTCGTCCAAGAAACATCATAGGATCCCAAGATTGAAAAGCACCATTTCTTGTAAATTTATCTGCTGCCACTATTCTTCTGGATACCGCCATAAGTAGCGTCCATGCAAGGTCTGCAGTTGCATCATCTAATACTCCAGGAGTGTTTGTAATTATTATTCTTCTTTCAGTAGCTGCTACTATATCAATATTGTTATAGCCCACACCATAGTTAGCAAATATCTTACACTTAGTACCCGCTGCCTCTAGCACCTCACTATCAATATTATCAGTTATAAGACATAAAACTGCATCCATGCCTTTTACCTTTTCTAAAAGTTCTTCTCTTAATAAAACTCTATCTTGCGGATTTATTTCTACATGAAAATGTTCTTCTAAAAGTTCAATAGCCTCATCTGGTATTCTTCTTGTTATGTAGACTTTTTTCTTATCCATTATATCCCAGCCTCCTTGTATTCCTCTTGAATAGAGTTTTATAATTACAAATATCTTTTTTACTGATTCCGAGTAAATTCAAACTATTTTATTTCTATTATTATACCACCTTTATAAGCTTCATCACCAATAGCTTTAATTATTCACAAATTTCCACAAGAGTATTCATTTGAGCATATTCCCAAACAATCTTAATATCATCATCTGATAGAGCTATGCATCCAGAAGTCCAATCACCTAGTGTTCCCCCGCCATGTATGCCTATTGCCCCACCTAAAGGAGTGTTCCAATCCGGTCTTTTACCACTTTCAATTTGAGTATTTATTTCTTTAAATGCAAGTTCCTCTATTAACCCATTTTCAAGTCCTCTTTGAGCATCCTGTACACTGGGATAATCAAGTCCTAAGAATAAGGTATATTTACTTTTATCATTTCTTGTGCAAATATGATATTTGCCTTCAGGGGTTCTTCTATCTCCTTCCATATGTTTATCACCAATAGGAGCTCCCCCTATTGCAATTTTAAATTTACCTATTAGATTACCATCTCCATATAATTCTAATATCCTTATACCTTTGTATACCTTTATACCTACCTTTTGTGGTTCTTCTTCAGGTTTTGTAAAAAACAAGCCTTCTCCCTCTAGAGTCCATATAAATTGTTTATCTGCTTCATTTACTTCACCAAGATTAGAATCACAAGTTTTAAAATTGCTTTTATAAAATTCATAGGCTCCTACTACTCCAACTGCAAGCAAGGCTCCAATAACTATATTTTTTTTTCTCACTTATATCTTCCTTTCTATCTTTTTTATACTATATATTTTTCACTATTTTTATATTAAATCTAATTTATCATATAATTGCAAATATATCAAAGTTAAATTTTATACTTTCCTTCTCAATAACATTTCTATTATTATAAATAAAATCAAAAATTAATACCTCTGATTTATCGCCTCTCAAATATGAGTTCATTTCGTAGCTTTCCTACTTCTTTTATAATCTTCATTTTCCTTAAGCAATAAGTTACTTTTCTCGCCTTATATACAGTAACTTTCAATATTTTCGCTAAATCTTTATTTGTAAAATTACCTGGCAGTTCTTCTGGTAGAAACATTAAAAAATCTTTTCCTTCTTTAAACGTTACCTTTTCTACTACCTGCACTAACTTTCTGTCCACAATGCTAATGCCTTTTCTTCTCCAGCTCCCTTTGCCATCCTTACATCTTATTTCTTCCTCTTTAGTCATTAAGATTTCTAGTATAAATTTTTCTTCATCTATCAAATCTGGTATCCTAATTAACTCATCAAACAGATCCACTAATTTGCCTTTTTTAGGGGATTTTCTTCTACTAATTACTTTATCCGAGTCATCCATTGTTACTATATATTTTTCAATAGCTATAGGGTGAACTAGCGTAACCATATTGTATTTAACCAGTTCTCTTAGCTTATTGCCAATTGCACTGAAATTTCTCGTTTGAATTTCTATTAATGAATCTTCCCTTACTAAATCAATTATATACTTATCTACTTTTACCTCTAATCTATCCCCTGGAATAGCATACCATTGTTTAATGGATGAGTGCAGTGATTTCTCATTATTTATGTTTATTCCTGATTGCTCCAAAATATAGACTACATCTTCTGCTTGTCCCATTTTTTCTCCTCACATTTATAAAAATATATTAGAATTCTCTTTCAAAGTTTTTATATCTTGTGCCTTGAAATGTAAGCTTTCCAACATCACCTTCTGCTAATAAGCCATATTCACTGCCACTTATTTTCAGTTCCATTCGGTCTCCACTCTCTACTTCAAAGGTTACATTATAAAATGTACTACTATGGGCTGGTTGATTATCATTCATACTACTACTGGTGGTATGTGCTCTTTTAGTTACTACCTTTGCCTTTACTGATAAAACAGGTTGTTTATTATTCTTCGACCATTGACCTATGCCTTTAATTATGCCGAATATAATTATACCAAATATTATCATAAATATAACTGGAACCATAAATTGGATAATGTTAAACATAAACATTAATTTTTCATCCCCTTTTATTTAGTTATACTATATTATATTATAATCATACCAAAAGTTTTATGATAAAGGAATTAATTTAAAAATGTATTTTACACTTAAATACTAATTGTGTATCAATGCACACTATAAGATAATATACTATTAGAAGGTGATGAATATGAAAATTACAATACTATCTGATACTCATGTAAAAAAACATAGCGATAAACTTTTCAAATTCATAGATAATATATCTAGAGAATCTGATATGATAATTCATGCAGGTGATTATGTTTCCTCTAGTGTGGTAGCAAAATTAAGAGAGCATAAGAACTTTATTGGAGTATGGGGAAATAATGATAAGGGATACATTAGAGATTTATTAAAAGAAAAGATAATTATACCCGTAGAAGGATACAAAATTGGTTTGTACCATGGTCATGGTAATGACAAATCTACACTTGAGAGAGCTTACGCGGAATTTAGTGGCGATAAAGTAGATATAATTATCTTTGGCCACAGTCATCAACCACTGATTATAACTAAAAACAAAGTCCTTATGATAAATCCAGGCTCACCATCTTACAAGCGGAGGGAACCATGGTATTCTTATGTTATTTTAGAGATTGAAGATAAGAAAATAAATGTTCAATTAAATTTTTTCAATTAATAATCATATCTACTGCGTTATTATTTAAACTCGCCAAAGAGGGTTTGCCATATAGGTGAATACGACGATAGCATTTTTCTTTAATACAGCATATATTATATGGAATAAATAATCTATTGGAATTGTTTATTCCATATTTATATTTGTCGATTATTAATGGAGATGAAAAAATGCACAAGAATGACTTCTTGTTAAAAATATTTGGAGTATCTGGAATCTTAGGTTTTATTTGCGAAATGTTTAATAACATGCAAACCTCCTATATTATTCTTTTGATGCTTATTATTTTAGATACTATTACAGGGATATTTACTGCTATAAAATATAAAAGGTTTTCCAGTGCAGGATTACGTAAAGCTACTAAAAAGATTATCACTTATTCCCTTTGCGTAATTACAGTTAGATTGCTAGAGACTATTTTAGCTCCCATAACAATCACCACCATGTTATCCCAAATTATAATAGCTTTTCTAGCGATTACAGAGAGTGTTAGTATTTTAGAAAATCTAACCCTACTGGGAGTTCCTATACCTTCTAATATTCTGCCTATATTAATTAAGACCCTAAAGATACCAGGATTAGATGCTATGTTAAAAACTTCCAAGGACAAGCATAGTGAATTTTCTGATATTGATGATATAATAAATTATCAAATTCCCGCTTTTGAGGATAAATATATTCGAAACTTTTTAGAAATTAAATGTGATGTAATGAAATCTACTATTAATCAAATCATTCTTATAGATGAAACTACTAATGATAATCCAGATATATTATTTTATAGGATACTGTCCACAATAGAGTTGGGCCTTAAGGATATGAATAAAAAATGGTCAGAAGAAAAAATCCCCACAAAATATATTGATTTTTTTTCTAAAGTGAATCAACCTAAAGTAGATAAGTGCCTAGAAAAACTAAAAATTATTTGTTATTCCACAAAAACAACAAGAGAGAAAAAAATCCAAATTATTGATTGTATTGTAATAATTTTATATCAAACAATAATTGATGCACGTAAAACCATATAATTGACTTTGCCCCTGTTAATGTAAATAAACAGGGGCAAAGTTAATTGTGTTAATCTTCTTCTATTTCAGTAACTTCATATCCTACTTCTTCAATAGCTTCTGTAATTTCACTATCATTTATCTCATCATCAAATTCTGCTATAGCAAATTTTTCTTCTAAGTCAACTCTTACTTTCATAGCACCAATGTCCAATAGTGCTTCCTTAACATGACTTACGCAATGACTGCAACTCATTCCATCAATATATATCTTTTTCTTCATTTATAATTCCCCTTTCAATTGTTAATTTATATTATTATATATGTTTCATTTTAGATTATATAATCAATAAGTCAACTAAATTTTATATAATGGCACAAATTCTTTTTATTTTATATTTAAAATATTATATCCAAAAAAACAAAATAAATTCTATTTTATAATTTTTACCTTTTATTTTAATTTTAATTTTGATAGCCTCTTCACTAATTCCAAAGTAAAGTTATCTAATTCTTTTAATACAAGTTGCAAATTTGTTACCTCATCTACTCCAAATTGAATGCTAGCCGCTACGCTTTCCGTAGCATCATTATTTTCTTTTGAAATATTTACTAAATTTTCAATCTGATTATTTATAGTAGATGCATTTGCGGACATTTCCTCCGTAGCTGATGATACCTCTTCCACCTTTTGTGAAACCTTGCCAATAGAACTAGCTATGTTATCAAACTTGCTCGCTGCAATGTCCACATAACTATATACCTCTTTAACCCTACTTGCAACACCTTCCATGGAACCCCCTGCCGCTGCTATTCCTCTTTGAACTTGTTTAATAAGCTCAGATATTTCTTCAGCAGATTTTGATGATTCTTCTGCTAATTTCCTTACTTCATCTGCAACTACTGCAAAACCTCTACCTTGCTGCCCAGCTCTTGCAGCCTCTATAGAAGCATTTAGTGCTAATAAATTAGTTTGCTCAGATATAGCTGTAATAGCAACTACTATACCATTTATTGCTTCTGATTTTTCATCTAAGTCTTTAACTAATTGCGAAGTATTTCCCACTTCCTCAACTATTGCTTTTGACTTTCTTGCAAGTTCCATCATAGTTTTATTTCCTTCACTTGCATTATCTTTAGCCTCAATTGCTTGCTGCGTAACCATTTGTGAATTATTAGCAATTTCACCTACTGCATCATTAATATAATGAATGCTATCAGCAGAACTATTCAATTCTTCCGTTTGCTTATCTATTCTCGTAGCAATATTGCCAGTCAATGTATTCATTTCCTTAAACCCCTCTACATTTCTATGAAATGCATTGGTAAATTTTTCTTCAATATCATAAATTTCTTTAGAAGTTTTAGTAATATGAACTAAAAGTTCTTGGAAAGTATCTAACATTTTATTAGTTGATTCTGCAAGTTCTCCTATTTCATCATTACTATCTATTTGTATTCTTTTTGTTAAGTCCCCTTCTAAATTAGACATATCGCTCATTTTTTCTACTAGTATATTTATTGATTTAGTTTGGCTTTTAGTAATTTTCCCCACCATGAATTTTATAATTAAAAGAACTATAGCGGAAAATACAATTGCACTTAATAAAATTAATAGTTGCGCTTTCAATATAGTATCTAATTTAATCTTCAATATTACTAAGGTGTTCATTCCCTTTTGTGTCTTCATAGGTATATATGTAGTCATGGATGATGTCCTATCAATTACGTCTCTTTGCACCTCCGAAGTTGTTGCTTTACCAGTATTTATAGCTTCTTCAATTATTTCTTTATTAGCAGCATCTTCAAAAGCATCTCCAAACTTGACAGTACTTTCCTTAGTTTTATCTACAATATATATCCACTTATTATCGCCATTTAAAGTAACTATAGATATTCCTTGTATAAAATCTACTCCTTTGTCACCTAGAAAAGTTATTCCATTATTAAGCTCCTTATAAATGTCACTATTATCTTTTTCACTTAAAAACTTATCATAATCCACTTTTTCTAGCCTATTAGTAATTGCCGTAGTAATCACAGGTCCTATTCCCACTACTACTTTTTTAACAGTTGATTGGAGCAATAAATATGTAGCAACAATTATTATTAAAAATATAGAAATTATTAATAACATTATTCTTTTACTCAATTTATCACTTATAGATGTTTTCTTTTTTTCATTTATACCTTTTCTCATGTTAATTTTCTCCTTCTATGAATAAATTTTTGTTAACTATAACAAAAACAGCTAATTTTTAGCTGTTTTCTTCATCCCCATAATTATAAATAACATCAGTCCTAGCACTGCAATAATATCCCCAATACTTATGGCAAAGTTCCTTAGGAACGTTAGTGGAATAATATCTCCTAAAAACCATACCCTAGTATTTTCATTTATTAAGGAATAAAGTCCTTCTTTGCTAATATTTAAAGTAATCCCTGCTGCATTCGCTGCTTTAGCACTTACTGGCATTGCTCCCCCATTTAAAAAAATCGGAATAGCATTTAGCAAAAATCCTAATCCCATAAGTACAATATACTTATTTTTTCTGTTAGAATAAGTAAAAATTACAAGTAAAATATACATGATTGAATTTAATATATATGTAAAGATACCTATATTAAAAAAATCCTTTCTTATGCAAATAACAATAAAAAATTCTATAAAGAAAGATATAAAAACAAGATGTGTGCGTTTTATGTCTACATTTTCTAAATTTCTTATATTTCCTTTTAATATGTATCCAATAATCACTGCAAAAATTAAAGCTTCAATAAACATTTAAATCCTCACTTTACTTTTTTGTTTTTCTAGAACTTTAAAATATGCTGCCACTACCTTTGGATGAAATTGAGTTCCAGAATATTTTTTCACTTCTTCTATAACCATATCATGATTTAAAGCTTTTCTATAGGGTCTATCTGTAGACATAGCATCTATAGAATCTGCAAGTTGCACAATAAAAACATCGAGGCTTAACTCTTCAACTTTTTTTCCATCTGGGTATCCATTTCCGTCATATTGCTCATGGTGATTGCGTATAATTGGTAGTACATTTTCAAGATTTTTAATATCTTTTAAAATGTTATAACCTATAAGTGGATGGGTTTTTATGATATCAAATTCTTCAGTAGAAAGTTTACCTGGTTTATTTAAAATTTCATCATTAATCCCAATTTTTCCAACATCATGAAGTAAGGCTGCCATATTTAATTGTTCAATTTTCCAGTCATTATATTTTAATTCTTTAGCTATATTTGCTGATATTTCAGCGACCCTTTTAGAGTGTCCTTCTGTGTATTTATCTCTTGCCTCCATTGCAAGCATAAGAGCATCTACAGTTTGGACATATTGAGATTTTGATTGTATATATAAGGAGAAAGTGTATCTTGCTAATACTATGGGAAATAATACAAGAATTACACCAGCATAGCTGTATAAATTAAATATATAAGCTAATAGTATTCCAAAAGGAGTCATAGCAAAAGTATTTAATAATACCAGTTTAAAATTACCTAAAAATGAATATAAAATACCTTTTTTATTAGTGATTGAAAATACAATTGATATAATAAAAGTATTAATTATATAAAATACAATTCCAAATACAATAATTGGTAATAAATTGCTATCTAATTTACCATTATATATGGTTCCACCTACTAATTTGTAAAAGTAACTACCATATAAAATAGGCAATGTAAATCCACAACAATTAAATAATGTTCCATAAAAAGGTGTGTTAAATATATGTTTATATTTATTGTTATCTTTAGTTAATCTAAATAAAAAACCTAATACTAAAATTATTATTGCATTAAATGTGTTAAATAGAAGAAACGAAGCAACTGTAATCGCAAAACTTGTACTAAAAGAAATTTTTCTATAAATCACTGTAAGACTTTCTGTTAAAGTTGTTAAAAATATAAAAAATATAAAAACATCAAATTTTATTGAGGAAAAAATTATATATTCTATTTTAAAGAAAACGAGGAAAGATATAAAAGTTATAATATATATAGTTATAATATATATTTTTAAATTTAACGGCAATTTCTTCATTATTTTCCTCCTATATATCTTAAAGGCCGATAGTCTTAAATTACCACATCCAACTAGCTGTTGATCCACCAGCTATAGCAAGTGCTAATATAGCTAATAATATTGTAGTTAATTTTTTCATTATTAAAATCCCCCTTTGATTTAAATTAATAGGGCTACGCTATAACCTATCATAATTTCTCTCCGCTATGGTAAACAATTGAAATAATAATTTCATAAACTAATTTTTTAAAAAATGTTAAGGTATCGGCCCTTAAAGCAATTTTATAAGCCACTTAGTGGCTTTTTAACAACTTTAACAGTTGTTAAAATTTGTTTTTTGTACTCTTCCATTTATAGCTACTAGGGTGGCTTTTGCAATAGCTTCATTTATATCATTTTTTACAATTGCAGATCCTACCATGGTTTCTTCTGATTCATTTATAACCATATTTACAAGAACTGATATAAAGGTTATATCCCTGTTAGTAGTACTAATTACATCTTGTACATCAAATATAAAGACTTGTCCAAGAATTTTTTCTACAGCATCAATAGTTGCTTTAGCTACTATTTTTTTTCTGTTAGCTACAGTTTTTATTCCCACTTGTGTTACAAAAAATTCTTCTTCTTCATAAAGGAGCTTAACGCTACATTCTAACATGTTGGGTTGCACATTTAAAGAAATACCCCCAAATTTTATTATTTTAATAGGGTCACAATCATCTGTTTCAATTTGTGCAATACTAATAACTTTTCTATCTATTCTATAATCAAAGGAGGTTAAAAGAATAGACTCAATATCTCTAACTATTTGCTTTGGTGCCCTTAAAGTATTAGCCAATATATGTATCTCTTGAATATCATTATCTTGATGTATTATTTTTGTACTAGTAACACCATTTAATTTATTTATCATTTCACTAAAAATATCAAAATCCATAATATACATCTCTCCCCTTCAACAATAAGAAAATTATAGCACATCCATTAATGATATACAAGATTTTACATATTCTTCATTATAGTATTACTATTCATCTAAAATTAACATATCATTGTTAATTTTTATGTTAATTTTTACTATACTTTTCCTTATTTTTTACTATACTTTCCCTTATGTTTTACTATACTTTTCCTTATTTTTTCAATAATCAAAATTAACTAATTATTTACTAGATTTTTCGCTAAAATTCCATTATAATATATTTCATGCAGTATACTTGAATTTTTATGAATATATGAATAATAAGATTTACTTTGAAATGTATAACAATGTGCCTCTTTAATTTTTACGTATATTTAATACATTAACGACGTTAGTTCATATATTCACTACAAAAACAATTATAATGTTATTTGTTAAAGTTTAATTTTTCACAATATTCAAGTGTAATGTAGGGTTATGGTGAGTTGTAATTTTAAATTTATAATATGTCTATATGTAATCATAGATTTTAAAGGAGGTATATTGTAGTGTGTTCTAATTGTTTAAACGCAGAAAATTTCAAAGTTTTAGAAAAATTTATTATTGACCTTCCAAGTAAAGAAGGTGCCCTTATCGAAGTGCTTCACAAAGCGCAAGGTCTATTCGGCTACTTACCTCAAGAGGTACAATCTTTTGTAGCAGAAAAGTTAAATATTCCAGTTTCAAAAGTTTATGGTGTTGTGACTTTCTATTCTTACTTCACTATTAAACCAAGAGGTGAATATGTAATAAATGTTTGCATGGGCACTGCTTGTTTTGTTAGAGGTTCTGGAGATGTACTTGAAGAATTTCAAAAGGAGTTAAAGATTAAAACTGGCGAAACTACTGGTGACGGTAAATTTACATTAGGCTCATTAAGATGTGTAGGTGCTTGTGGTCTTGCACCTGTAGTAACTATAAACGATAAAGTTTATGGACATGTTACAGTAGATGGAGTAAATAAGATACTATCTGAGTACGCCACAGGCGAGTACGTTGCAACCGAGTATGCTGAATAGGAGGGGGAAATACATTGAATAAAATTAATTCTTTTGATGAACTTAAAGAAATTCAAAATAGATATAATACATTGTTAGACCTTAGGGAAATGAACGAAGAAAAAGAGTTAGCTTCTGAAGGTAATCGATGTACAAGGTACTTATCCGTTTGTGGTGGTACTGGCTGTAAGTCCGCTAAAAGTGATGAAATACTCGCAAATCTACAAAAAGAAATCACAGCAAACGGACTAACTGATGAAGTAACTGCTGCTATTACTGGTTGTTTTGGATTTTGTGAAAAAGGTCCCATTGTTAAGGTTTCTCCTGATAACGTATTTTACGTTAATGTTAAACCTTCTGACGCCGCGGAAATAGTTAAAGAGCACTTATTAAAAGGTATCATAGTTGATAGGCTTTTATTTGAAGAACCAAGTATGGGTATAAAAATAAAAAAACAAGAAGATATGCCTTTCTATAAGAAACAAGTAAGAATTGCTCTTAGAAACTGTGGACTTATTAATCCTGAAGACATAAAAGAATATATATCTGAAGATGGTTACTTAGCATTAGGAAGGGTAATTACAGAAATGTCCCAAGATGAAATTATAAAGCTAATGATCGATTCAGGACTTCGAGGCAGAGGCGGCGGTGGCTTTCCAACTGGTAAAAAATGGGCTTTCGCTAAAATGTACGATGCTGATCAAAAATATATAATTTGTAATGCTGATGAAGGAGACCCAGGTGCTTTCATGGATCGTTCTATTCTTGAAGGAGACCCTCACAGTGTTCTAGAAGCTATGGCAATAGCAGGTTACAGTATTGGTGCTTCAATCGGAGATATTTATATTAGAGCAGAATACCCTCTTGCAATTAGTAGACTTCGAACGGCTATAAGCCAAGCTCGTGAATTAGGACTTCTCGGTAAAAATATTTTAGGAACTGATTTTAGCTTTGATATAGAAATTAAATATGGTGCTGGTGCTTTTGTATGTGGAGAAGAAACTGCATTAATTCAATCTATTGAAGGTTCACGTGGAGAACCAACTAATAAACCACCATTCCCAGCTCAAAGTGGATTATGGAATAAGCCAACTTGTGTTAACAATGTTGAAACTCTTGCAAATATTCCAGCTATAGTTAACAAAGGTGCTGCTTGGTATAGTTCTATAGGAACTGCAACCTCTAAAGGAACAAAAGTTTTTGCGCTGGCTGGCAAAATAAATAACGTTGGACTAGTAGAAGTTCCAATGGGTACTACACTAAGGGAAATCATTTTTGATATTGGTGGTGGAATTAAGAACGGTCGTGAATTTAAAGCTGTCCAAACAGGCGGTCCATCCGGCGGATGTATTACAGCAGAATTCTTAGATACTCCAATAGATTATGAATCACTAGGTGCTATAGGCTCTATGATGGGTTCTGGCGGTATGATTGTTATGGACGAAGATAATTGTATGATTGATATAGCTAAATTCTATTTAGAATTCACTGTAGAAGAGTCTTGTGGTAAATGTTCTCCCTGTAGAATCGGAAATAAACGTCTTCTTGAAATGCTTGAAAAAATTTCAAAAGGAAACGGAACAAAAGAAGACCTTCATAAGCTAAAATCACTTGCAAATACCATTAAGGATACTTCACTATGTGGTCTGGGACAAACTGCTCCAAATCCAGTATTAAGTACTATGAAATACTTTTTAAGTGAATATGAGGCTCACGTTTATGATAAAACTTGTCCTGCTGGAGTCTGTAAGCACTTATTAAAATACAACATTACGGATAAATGTATAGGCTGCACAAAATGTGCAAGGCAATGTCCTGTTAACTGTATCAGTGGAAAAGTTAAAACATTACATGTTATTGATCAAGATAAATGTATTAAATGTGGTGCATGCCAAAGTGCATGTCCAGTTAATGCAATCATTAAAAAATAACATATAAATGCGTTTTTCAAATATAAACTATAAGAAAGAGGTGCACGCTGTGAGTTTACTTACTCTTACTATAAACCATCAAGAAATTCAAGTAGAACAAGGCACAACTATTCTGCAAGCTGCTAGAAAGCTCAATATAAATATACCTACATTATGTCATTTAAATATGCATGATGGAAAAACTACAAACCATCCAGGTTCTTGTCGTATATGTGTTGTTGAAGTTGAGGGAAGACGAAACTTAGCTCCTGCATGCTGCACTCCCGTTGCAAATGGAATGGTAATTAAGACAACTTCAATTAGAGCTATTAAAGCCCGCAGAACTGTGCTTGAATTAATTCTATCTGACCATCCACAAGACTGCTTATTATGTGAAAAAAACACTGTATGTGAATTGCAAAGATTAGCTGCTGAACTAGGTGTTCGTGAAATTCGCTATAAAGGTGCAATGTCAACTTATCCTATAGATAATTCAAGTAGCTCCATTGTTAGAAATCTAGATAAATGTATATTATGCAGACGTTGTGAAACTATGTGTAATGAAGTTCAAACTGTTGGAGTTTTATCCGGTGTAGGCCGTGGCTTTGAAACTGTTGTATCTCCTGCTTTTTCAATGCCAATGGGAGAAACAACTTGTACTTTCTGTGGAAAATGCGTTTCTGTCTGTCCAACTGGTGCCTTAACAGAAGTTAATAACACTTCTAAAGTTTGGAATGCTCTAGATCAAAATGAAAAAATTGTTGTTGTTCAAACTGCTCCTGCAGTTAGATCCGCCCTAGGTGAAGAATTCGGACTTCCACATGGCACTGCTGTTACTGGAAAAATGGTTGCTGCACTAAGAGCTTTAGGTTTTACTAAAGTATTTGATACGGATTTTGCAGCTGACTTAACAATAATGGAAGAGGCTAGCGAATTTATTCATAGATTACAACATGGCGGAAAACTTCCACTGCTTACAAGCTGTTGTCCTGGTTGGGTTAAATTCTTCGAGCACCAATTTAATGATTTATTAGATATTCCATCTACTTGTAAATCACCACAACAAATGTGGGGTGCTGTTGCTAAAACATACCTTGCAGAAAAAATGAATGTAGAAGCAAAAGATATGATAGTTGTATCTGTAATGCCTTGTCTTGCAAAGAAATATGAGGCTGCGAGGCCTGAGATGGCTACAAATGGAGTCCCAGATGTTGATATAGTTATAAGCACAAGAGAACTTGCTAAAATGATTAAAGAAGCTGGAATTGATTTTAATTCATTGCCAGAAGAAGATTTCGATAATCCACTAGGAGAATCTACTGGTGCTGGAGTTATATTCGGTACATCTGGAGGTGTTATGGAAGCAGCACTTCGTACTGCTTATGAGTGGCTCACAAATGAAACCCTTGAGAATGTAAATTTTGAAACAGTACGCGGTATGGAAGGCATAAAAGAAGCATCTGTAAAAATTAACGACATTGATGTTAAAGTTGCTATAGCTAGTGGACTTTCCAATGCTCGTAAATTATTAGAAGCTATTCGCACGGGAGAAGCTAAGTATCACTTAATTGAAATCATGGCTTGCCCTGGTGGATGTATTAATGGTGGTGGGCAACCTTATGCAAATGATTATAAAGATATATTAACAAAGAGAATGTCTGTTTTATATAATGAAGATAAAAACAAAACTATAAGAAAATCTCATGAAAATCCATACATCAAAAAAATATATGAAGAATTCCTTGGAGAGCCCTATGGCGTTAAAGCTCATGAACTTCTTCATACACAATATATAAAACGTAAATAATACACCTAAAAAAAACAGCAGATATATCTGCTGTTTTTTTATAGATAATTAATGTTAACATGTTTCCCTAATTTTTCCATGTACCCTCTTAATTGCTCCACAAGCTTTAACTTAATGCTCAAATCTATAGGAAAATTAGGGTTTTGATGCGCTGGGTTTATCGCCTTTCCTACCCATAAATTAAAATGTGTACAATCCTCTATTAACATTTTAACAAGCCTACTAGCTCCGTCCAGACCATCTAAATCACAATATGTCCCCTTAGACGTAAAACTTGCTTCATAATTACTTAACTTTTCTATTGCCTTGCTTAAAGTTAAAACTCCCTCAGTTATTAAATCTATTCCCTCCATAGTTGCTGTAGGTGGTACATCTTTATCATAAAAATCTAAGTTTACTTTAAGTTCAAGGCCAAGTTCTCTCCTTACAATATTAGAAGTGGTTCCCCCACAAATTATCTTTTTTCCAGTTCCTTTCATGAATTCTTTAATAGCATAGCTATCATTTCGCGCGTCCTTCGGTGGACCGGTAAATAGATCAATAACCTCTGACTTTCTAGCTTTTACACATACAACAGTAGTATCATCTCCAGGTCTTCCTCCATATAAATCCCAACATACCTGAATCAGATCCTTTTCAATATTTTTTGCACTTCGTCTACATTTTGTATTACGAATTAAGTAATTTTGTACATTATCCCAGCTCCAACCCAAATTTAATATATTCCCTATTCCTGCATGAATACATCCATCACTGACAACCGTAATCACGTCCCCCTCCTCCAGTACAAATTGGCTTTCAAATACTTTTTTTTCATTAATAATACTTTCTTTTTTCTCTATTTCAATGCCTTTATTATTTCTTATTAAAAAGAAAGGCGGATTATCATACTCTGCAATATAAACTCTTCCATCATTATAAATTTTCATTAGAGTAAAGGTACAATAGGCAATCTCTCGTACCTTACACACAGGTAGTGTGTTTACTATAGTATCTACAGTTTCATAGATGTCCGCTCCTTCTTTAAGCATAGTACTAGCAATTTTAGATGTTAAGGAAGCTAGTATATTGGCTTTCACCCCACTACCCAGACCATCTGCCATGACAATTATAGTGCTATCCTTAAGTCTTATTATTTCCACCCTATCCCCACAGAGTTCCTCATCTTTTTTTATCAAACTATCATAAGCTACATCAATAAACAAATCCATTTTATTCACCATCTTCACCTGCTACTATTTTCTTTAACTTAGTTAAAATAATCTTCGTTTCTGCAGTGGTTTCACCAAGTAGACTTGCTATTTCTTGGGCAACCCTCATTTGCTTTTCTATAACCTCTTGAGCAGCATTTAAAGTATTTTCTTTAACCTTCATTAATTCTTTTTTATTTTTCTCTTCAGTCATAATATTAATCATACTTGCAAGTACCATGTCTTGCTTTTGAAGATATACTATATTTTCTATAAACACCACGCCATACTGTGGATAAGCAACCTTTTTACCTATTATGTTTTCTCCAGATTCTCTTACATTTTTAAAATCTGTATCATCAATAAGTAGGGATATAGGTTTTCCTATGATATTTTGAGATTGTATTTTAAATATAGCCTTGGCAGCTGGATTCATCTCTCGCACATTCATTTCTCCATCTAATAGAATTAGATTACTTGCAGTGTTTTCAACAATTTCGTTAGAAAGACTTTCTGCTTTAGTTCTCATATAATGAAGACACATATTAGTTTCAGCCATACCTTCAAAAACAGCTTGGGCTTTTTCTCTACAAGAATTATACCCGCACACTCCACAATTAAGTTCATCTATAAGTTCATATTTACCCATTTTTTTCATAATTGCTATAATTTCTTCTTCTGTGGCTATAGCCCTTTTAATTGATTTTTCAGTAAATTTTCTGTTAAAATTTATATTAGTCGGTATCTCAGTATTTATTGGATCATTATAGTTTTTACGACTCTTTATATAGGTTTTAACTTTTCTTAATTTTGTATAATAATTTTCACCATTTTTAACCATGACTGGTCCGCCTATGCAGCTTCCCTTGCAGGCACTAGCTTCAATTAATACGTCCTTTAAATCGCCATTCTTAATGCTATTAAATACTTCTATGCACTCTTCCATCCCACTTACCGTAATAACACTAAGTGAACTTTGCTTTAACTCACTCCCCATTGCCTCAATAATACCTCCACCCATAGGAAATCCTTGACCTTTACTATATGGATTAACATTAAAATTCTCTTCTTCTAGCTCATGTATTTTTATACCAGCTTCAGTAATCCAAGAATTCAATTCATCGAAAGTTAATACTGCATTAATCACATTATCTTTTAAAAAATACTCAAACTCAGATTTTTTTGCGAGACATGGTCCTATAAATACAATAAAGCTATCTTCACCAAATTTTTCCTTTAGTAATTTACCATGAGCTATCATTGGAGATACTACAGGAATCAAGTATGGAATAATTTCTTTAAAATATTTTTCTACTAAGTAATTAGCTGATGGGCATGCTGTGGTTATATAAACATCTCTCTTATTCTCCACAATATAATTATTATATAAATCAGCTACTATTTCCGCACCTACTGCAGTTTCTTCTGTTATACTAAATCCTAACTTCTTTAAAGCCGCTACCACGCGTCCTTGCTCCACATCAAAATAACCAGCAAAGGATGGTGCTAAACTTGCTATAATTTTTTTCCCCGAATTTATAGCAAGTTTAACAACCCCCACATCACTTTTAATTTCTCTAGCGTTTTGTGGACATATAGTAAGACAATGACCACATTCTATACATCTTTGTTCATCTATAGTAGCTTGCTCATTCTCAAATTTTATGGCCTTCACAGGACATGAACGAAGGCATTTATAACAATTTTTGCAATATGCTTTAGAAAAATTCATATTACTCATTTGATATACCTCTCATAATAGTTTCATGAAAGAATGCATCTACATTATTCTCATTTAAGGAAAAAAACTCATCATCATTCACAGTTACAGAAACTCCCTCTGTGCATCTTCCAATACAAAATGCTCCTTTAATTTCCACCTTATCTTCAATCTTATTTTCTTTGATTAGCTTTTGTAACCCTTCTATTACTTTATAAGACCCTTTTAAATGACAGGCACTTCCAACACAAATACTAATAGTTATCATTATTATCATCCCTTCAAATTAAGTTACCTTATATTTATTTTATGCTATTTCTTATTTTTCCATAATTAAATTTTACACCAATTACTCAAAAATTAATATAGGAGCTTTGATTTATTTTTAACAATATCTTTGGCTTTTTTAACATACAGAATAACAAAGATTATTTCGATAAAAGTTATCTACATTACTTCAATTAAATGCTTTAAGTATCTGCCAAGTCTATCAAGTTTCCAAACAACTAATACATAGTCTCATAACTTAACAATCAAGTATTAATACTATGATTTTGAGATAAGTTTTGATGCCATTTTATTAAAATTCGCTTAAAACCAAAACAAGTCTCAAAAACGAAGGTTTTTGAGACTTGTTTATATATAATTTAACTAACTCATTTTGAGAGAATCAACAAAAGCATTATCATTTAACGACATTTCAGAAGGAAAGTCTCCCACTTCTATAAGTGGGAGTTACAAGCTATAACAAATAAAAAACTTCAGTAGGAGTCTAAATCTCCTTCTGAAGTCGTTAATTGCAGCATCGCAGATGATGATTTGATGCAGTCTTTCATAACCATTCTAAATAGGATTACTTTTTTCTATTTTAAATCTATGCTATGAATACTTCCATTTTCAGCAAAGATCCTACCAGCTAAATTAAAATTTTTAGATTCAAAAATTGTAACTTTATTGCTATCATTACTCCAAAATACTTTATTGCCGTTATACATATTATAATAATCTATATCTTTAAGCAATAAAATCTTATTAACTATTTCGTTTCCATTAAACTTTGCTGCATATATACTCCATACTCCTTTATCATCTTCACCACTATATGTTGCATAAACAATTTTGTTTTCATCCGGTGAAATCCAAAATGGAACAATATGGCGTCCTAATGATTGTGCAAATTTATTTGTTTTTTTACTATTTACATCATAGATAAATAAGCCATTTTCCCCATTTATATTTCCTTCAAAAACTATCATTTGTCCATCATTAATAACAGCAAAACTATGGTTACCTATACGATTTTTATGTAACATTGCTTCAGCAGATGGTAAAACCATCACAGGTTGAACTTTCCCATCATCTGTACTTAGCTTATAAATACCTTCTGTTATAATTGTTTTTTCATTGTTTTTTACGTTAGTAATCCCTACAAAATAAACATCTTTTCCATTATTGCTATAAACACCTGCTAATTGGTTTATTCTCTGATTACCCTCTTTAAATTCTTTCAATTTGTCATTTTCCACGTCATATACAACTATTGATGGGCTTTTAGCAAATGTTAATCCTATTATATATTTACTATTTACAGACCAATCTAGCAATATATTACCTTTCGTATTAATCTTCTTCTTGGAATTGCTTTTTATATCAACTATGTAATAACAGTTTTCACCATTTTCCTTTGTGTCATAGATATCCTTTGTGTCATATATATACTTTGTTTTATCGGGAGAAATTCTAGCTCCATATTCTAAATTGGAAGGTGATTTTTCAAAAGTGGATAAGTTAAGCTTATAGGTGCCTCCGGTAACCTCCTTACTAAATTTAAGTTCTTCTTCTTCATTTGTATTTTCCTTATCAAGCTTTTTAATTTTTTCCTCTATATCTTTTCTACTGAGTCCTATTTGAACAATAGCTTGGTTATCTCCTACCAGGCCTATCATATTATTAAGTCCTTCTATTCTATCTGTTTTTTCACTCTTTACTACTTGAAGTGGCTTATATTCATCTGGGGCCACTGCCTTTAATTTGTTGGCCGACACCACTACAGAATTATTACTTGCCATTAAGGGCTTGGAGTATGAATATACTACACTCACTGCCCCGAGCATTAATATCCCTGCAACTACGGCCCCTACTTTCCAATTCTTATTTCCTTGTCCCATAATTTCTTCCTCCTAAATTTAAATTTTATAAGTTAATTATAAACAAAAGTTGTAACATTGAGTTAACACGATGTTACAATGTTGTAAACTTTTAGAGGAATTACTATATGCACTTCAGTGCCTTTTCCCTTTTCACTAATTATTTTTATACTTCCATTATGTTTATCTATAATTTTTTTTACTATAGATAGTCCGAGTCCAGAACTTCCTGCTTCTCTTGAGATTTGTTTATCCACCCTATAAAAAGGTTCAAATATCATTTCTAATTTATTAGAAGGTATTCCTTGTCCTTTATCTTTAATAATTATATTACAGTTACCATTTTCCTTGGATAACTTCACATTTATAGTAGAGTTAACATTTCCATATTTAATAGAATTATCTATTATATTTATAATTACCCTTCTAATCTCGTTTGGATTACCTAATACAATAACCTCTTTATCTATAACTTTTTCTATATGTATCTCATATTTATTTGCTCTTATTTTCATATCATTACACGCTACACCCAAAATTTGTGATACATTAACTTCTTCTTCAATATAGGCGATTAAATTTGACTCAACCTTTGATATTTCTAATAGTTCAATTACCATGTTATGCATTCTTTCACTTTCATCATTTATCTTTTTCATACTTTTTCTAGCGAATTCTTTGTCCTTAAAGTCTTGCTTAACAAGTATTTGACAATATCCAGATATTATAGTCAAAGGAGTTTTCATTTCATGAGTTATATTATCAAAGAAAACTTTCCTGTGGCCTGCAATCTTTCTCAAATCATCTCTATCATTTTCTATAGTTTCTATTTGATTTTTTATCCTATTTTTCATTTTATTAAAATTTAAGGATAGTTCCTCTATCTCATCTTTAGAAGTAATATTTATATCCTCCTCAAAATTGCCTTTTGCAACCTCTTTTATAACCTTACTCAATTTCAATATTGGTATAGTTATTTTTGTAGCTACCAATACTACAAATAAGAAAATTACTCCGAAAACTAATAATACAAAGGTGTTAGTTAGCTTTAACAAATTTTTACTAGAACTAAATATTTCTGAATAATCCATAACAGATCTAACAATTCCTATACTTTTTTTGTTGTTTATAATAGGACATGAAAAAACAACTAAATATTTATCTTTAACGGGTACTATTGTAAATGCAGACTTGTTATTAATAGATATTTTTAAATCTTCATCACTATAATTATTTTTATTATCACTATCCTCATAATTTAGCACTTTTCCATTTGCATTTGCAGAATCAACTAAAAATTTTCCTTCGTATGAATAAATCATTATTCTATTTCCAACCTTTATAGACAAATCTGAAGCTATACCATTGCTAGAATTATTAAAATTATTAGAATACATATCCTTATTTTTCAATTCAAAATACTGTCTTAAATATGTGTTCAAATCCTTTTCAAAGGTTACTAATTCCTTACTTATTATCTCTTTATTATTTTCTACAATAAGCTTATTCATGAAAAAGCTCATTGTGTTATACCCTATATAAAATATAAGTAAAAAACCAATGATAAATTTACGCTTTATAGACATTTTCATGAAAAATACATCCCCTTCCTACAGAATTTTATAACCTACTCCAAATACAGTTTTTATAACAGAGTTATTTTTATCACTAGATAATTTTTTTCTTAACCTTTGAATATGAACATCTACAGTTCTACTTTCGCCTTCAAAATCAAAACCCCATATAGTTTCTAAAAGTTTATCGCGTGAAAATACTTTTCCCCTATTCTCTGCAAGTTTATATAGCAATTCATACTCTTTTGCTGTAAGATTCACTAATTTATCTCCCTTAAATACTTCATAATTATCTTTAAATATTGTTATATTTTTTTCTAATTTTATAATATTTTCTTTATCCTTAATATTTTTAAATTGTTCTATCCTTCTTATACTAACTTTTGCCCTTGCAACTACTTCTCTTATGTCAAAAGGCTTGGTAATATAATCGTCTGCTCCAAGTTCTAAGCCTACTAGTTTATCCATAATATCATTTTTTGCCGTAAGCATTATTATAGGGATTTTATATTCTACCGATACTTTCTTACATATTTCAAAACCACTTATATCAGGTAACATTAAATCCAGTATAATTAGTTCTATATATTGATTTTTTAAGATTTTTAATCCTTCTATACCTGTTGCAGCTTCAAAAACTTTAAACCCTTCTTCTTTAAATGAATATGTCAAAATTTCTCTTATACATTCATCATCCTCAATTATAAGGATATTATTATTCATAGCCAACCCCCTTACTTCAATAAGTATACAATACAGTTGTTACAAATTTATAACATATATCTCATATATTCTAAAAAATATCATTAACAAGCCAAGTTATTTTGGAACAACCAACCTTATTTCCATGGACTTCACCTATGGAATATATCCAACTTTAGCGTAGGCGTTTTTGAGAGTAGAAGTTCTACATCTAAAACCCCGTAACGATGGTATCTAATAATCAATATGTCATTATTGACATATAAATAAAATCAGTGTAGAATATTAAATATAATCATATGTCACTAATGACATATAACGGTGTGAAGAAGAAGTAATATTGTATAAGGGGATGATATTTATGAACAAATTATCTTATGGCCTTCTAAGCCTATTATCAACTGAACCAATGACAGGTTATGACTTAACGTCGAAGATTAATAGATTCTGGCGCTCTACTCACAGTGCCATCTATCCTTTGCTTTCAGAATTAGAAGAAAACAAGTACATTGAATTTATATTGAAAAAGCAAGATGGTAAGCCTGATAAAAAGATATATAACTTAACAGTTCAGGGTAAGGAGTTTTTACATAAATGGTTCACCTCTGAAACAAGTGATGCCGTTGTTAGGGATGAAATGACGTTAAAATTATATTGCATTCAATACATGGATACTGAAGCAGTAGAAAAGCTTCTTAATGAACTTGAGACAAGATATAAGAAAAAAATCGAAGAATATAAAAGCTCTATAGAAAAAATCAAACTCAAATTCTGTGAGAATCCCAAAGCTGTACCCCCATTTGGTGCTTATATATTGACTCAAAGGGTTTTGAATGAGGCTATATTAGATCTTAAATGGTGTGACTGGGTTAGAAATGTATATAATAACAATTATTTAAATTTTTCAGAACAAAATTTTGAAGATGAGGGAAGATGAATTAATGAAAGAAAGAGTTTTAGAAGAAAAGTGTGTTAATAAAGATATTCATGGAAAAGAGTATAACAGAATGCTGCTTATAATTGCAATGATGATTGGATCATTTGTTTCAATCTTAAACCAGACAGTACTGTCTACTGCATTACCGCAGATAATGGAATTTTTTAATATAACCGCAAGTACAGGGCAGTGGTTAACAACGGCATTTATGCTTGTTAATGCAATAATGATTCCTCTAACAGTGTTGTTACTTGAGAAAATCTCAACTAAAAAATTATTTATGTTTTCTATGTTTATGTTTGGAATTGGAACTATTATATGTGCCCTCTCTTCAAGTTTTGAAGTACTTCTTATAGGAAGAATAATTCAAGCCGTTGGAGCAGGAATAACAGCGCCTTTAATAAGTACTGTACTTCTCTTAATTTTCCCACCTGAAAAGAGGGGTTCAGCAATGGGTCTTTATGGGTTGGTTGTATGCTTTGCCCCAGCTATTGGACCTACTTTAGCAGGATTGATTATCGATAAATGGAACTGGCATTACTTATTCTATATGTTAATTCCTATTATAGTATTAGACATAATTTTTACAGCTTTCTTTATGAAGGATGTTATACCATTAAAAAATCCTAAAATAGACTTTCTATCCATTATTCTATCAACAGTAGGATTTGGAGCAATGTTGTTTGGATTTAGTAGTGCTGGAAATAAAGGCTGGACTGATATTAGCGTTATTGGAACTATAATTATAGGAATAGTTGTAATTGCTTTATTTGTATGGCGCCAGCTTGCAATGGAAACCCCAATGCTTGAAATGCGTGTTTTTAAATCAAAAACCTTCACAATGACAACTATAATAGGTAGTATTTTAAGTATAGTTTCCATCGGAGCAGGTATTATGGTGCCGATTTTCCTTCAATCTATTCTTGGAAAATCAGCTTTTACTAGTGGCTTAGTACTTTTGCCAGGTGCATTAATAATGGCAGTTATGATGCTTATATCTGGACGTCTATTTGATAAGCATGGTGTAAAAAAATTAGCTATACCTGGTATTATTCTATTGGTTATTGCAACTTTGCCTTTTGTGAATTTGAATAGGAATACATCCATTATGTCAATTACTGCGTTATATGCAATTCGATATGTTGGAATCGCACTTGCTATAATGCCATTACAAACAGCCGCAATGAATGCGCTGCCTAATAAACTGTTGGCACATGGATCTGCCGTTGTTAATACGGCAAAACAAGTATCCGGAGCTCTTGGGACTGCAATATTGATAACTGTAATGTCTAATGTATCTGCTTCTAATGCTCCAAATAAAGCTCTGACTAAAACAAACATGGAACTTTATAAGTCAGGAATGTTGGATGCTGCATTAAAAGGTATGAATACAACCTTTATGGTGGTTACAGGAATAGCTGTACTCTGTTTAGTTATATCATTCTTCTTAAGTGATAAAAAGCGAAACAGTGATATTATAAAAAATAATACCGAAGAACAAGTTGCATAAGTGCAAAATGCCTGGATGAAAAATGGGGGCGGTTATCAATTATTTGCTAAAAAGCAACCATTGATAGCCGTCCCCATTTAATAATTATTTAATAAAATTTTACAAACTTAGTGAAAATTTTACTATACCTATATAAAAACAATGCTATATTGAAAAATATGATGGCTTAGTTGAGTTTAAAAAAGACACCACTATATAAATTATTTTATAGAATATTCTTCAAAAGCACTAAGCACTCTATCTAAAATACCATTTATATGGGCTATAGCTATACCAAAATTGGTAATAGGTAATCCCTCTAAATTAGCCTTTTTAATCCTAGACATTAACTGTTGTCTATTAAACATACAAGCTCCACAATGAAGTATTAGCTTATATTCGCTTAAATCTTCCGGAAAAGAACTTCCCGCGCAGACTGTGATATCTAACTTACCACCTACTTTTTCCTGAAGCCATATAGGAAGTTTTTCGCGGCCTATATCTCCTTCTAAGGGATGGTGAGTGCAGGCTTCCGCTATAAGAACCTTATCTCCTGGTTTTAAAGTATCTATGGCCCTTGCACCTTTAACTAAACTGTTTAAATCTCCTTTATACCTAGCCATAAGTATAGAGAAGGAAGTAAGTGGTACATCCTTTGGTATTATAGAATTAACTTTCTTAAATACCTGTGAATCCGTAATTACTAAATCTGTTTTATCCTTTAGCGAGGCTAAAACATCCTCAAGTTCACTATCCTTTACAACTAGTGCCATTGCATCATTATCAAGAAGATCCCTTATTATTTGAACCTGCGGAAGTATTAATCGCCCTTTTGGTGCTTGAATATCTTGTGGAGCTACAACTATTACTCTTGCCTTTGGTTTTACTATGTCCCCAACAATTGTGCTCTTTTCGAAATCCTCTGGAGCCAACTTCATAATAGCTTTTTTTAGCTCATCAATATTCACTTTATCCTTAGCACTAACCTTAACAAAATCTATATTTATAACCTTTTGAATCCTATCTAATTCCACATCGCCTTTATCAACTTTATTAATAACTCCAACTACAGGAATTTTTCTTCCTTTTAAATCTTCATACCATTCGCTCTCAAAAGTTAAATCTCCCACATCTCCATCTATAACCAAAAGAGCCAAATCCGTTTTATCCATAACTTCTTTAGTCTTCTTTATCCGAAGCTCTCCAATTGCGCCTGTGTCATCAAGTCCTGCAGTATCTATAATCACAACAGGCCCTATTGGAAGTAACTCCATAGCCTTATATACAGGGTCTGTAGTAGTCCCTGCTAAATCCGATACTAAAGCAATATCTTGCGCCGTAAGTGCATTAATTAAACTTGACTTACCCACATTTCTTTTTCCAAATATAGCTATATGAAGCCTATTAGCATTCGGTGTTTGCTGCATCCTCCATACCTCCTTTGTTCTATATACATCCTCTAAAAAAATAGTCATAAAAGTGAAATTCCACAGCCATTTATTTTTAAACCCTACAAGTACCTATAAAACTATATTTTTATATTTTTATTACTTTTCTCTAACATGATTGAATCGTGATAGAAACTATAATATCAAGTATGAGGTTTATCCGTAGCGATTTGCATAAGAAACGATAAACTATTGAAATTTGATTTAGAAATTCTTCTTTTGGAAATGTAAAATTCTCGTAAGCCTGCCAGGACGGCAGGCTAGGGACCCTGAGGCAGGACGCCGAATGGTCCCGTTAGAGAATTTTATATTTCCAAAAGACTAGAATTTCTTAATCAAATTTCCAGTTTGAGTTCTTATGCAAATCACGTAGGATAAACTTCATACTTTTTCAACCTTACATCTACTAAAATCTTAAATCTCTCTCCCCTTTTTCTATTCTATCTAGTTTCTCCTTCGTTGCCTCTCTTGATTTTTCATTTGGTATCTCTTCAAGTCCTTTTCTTATAGTTTCTTCTACTATTTTGTTAATATTTTCATCACCATAATCCAACATAAATTCCTTTAATGTTAGAAGAGCGTTGGGCTGACATACATTATGGATCTGTCCACTTTTTGCAAGTCTCATGAATCTGTCACCAGTTCTTCCTTCTCTATAGCAAGCAGTGCAATAACTTGGAATATATCCACTTTCACATAAGCTTTTTATGATTTCTTTAGGCGATCTATGATCTCCAATCTCAAATTGTGGTTTTTCTTCACTTTTATGACCACTATATTCATCAGCATATCCGCCAACTCCAGTACAAGAACCTGCACTAACTTGAGATACACCTAATGCTAAAACTTCTTCTCTAAATTTTATATCTTCTCTTGTAGATAAAAGCATTCCTGCATAAGGAACGGCGAGTCTTAACACCGCAACTAATTTTTTAAACTGCTCATCTGTTACTAAATATGGATAATCTTTAAGACTTACATTTTCTGCGGGTCTTAATCTTGGTACTGACACAGTGTGAGGTCCAACACCTGTAGACTCTTCTAAATGCTCTGCATGCATTAGCATTGCTATTGTATCGTATTTATATTCATATAAACCATATAACACTCCAATACCTACATCATCTATCCCTGCCTGCTTTGCTCTGTCCATTGCTGTTGTATGATAATTATAATTATGCTTTGGTCCCTTTGGATGGAATCTTTCATAGGTTTCTTTATGGTAGGTTTCTTGGAACAATATATAAGTTCCTATCTCTGCATCTTTAAGCATTTGATATTCTTCAACGGTTGTAGCCGCAATATTTACATTTATTCTTCTTATACTTCCATTTTCAAATTTTATTGAATATATGTTTTTTATGCATTCAAGTACGTATTCAATTGGTGTATTAACTGGATCTTCTCCCACTTCAAGGGCCAATCTTTTATGCCCTAAACTTTCTAAAATTTTCACTTCTTCTTTTAGCTCTTCCATATTAAGTTTTTTTCTTGAAATACTATCATTTGAATGCTTATACCCACAATACTGACAGTTATTTATGCAAAAACTGCTTACATATAATGGTGCGAAAATTACTATCCTTTTTCCATATATTTTTTCTTTAATTTCTTTAGCGCTTTTAAACATTTCTTGTAATAATTCAGTATCTTCTATATTCAAAAGCACAGAAGCCTCCCTATGAGTAAGCCCAACACAGGTTTTAGCTTTATTTAAAAGTTCCACTACAAAAGCTTTATCCTTAGCCATTTTCTTTCCATATTCTATAGACTCATTTATTTCAGAATCAATGATAAAATCCTCAGCTTTATATTCTTTCATTTTTAAATTCCTCCAATATTTTTTATTTTTTTCTATTGCTTAGTTATTGCAGCTTTAACATTTACCCCTGGAATCTTTCCAATCTTACCTGTCATTGCACTTATTTCGTCCATGGTTCCATCTACAATTATAGAAATTACAAATATTCCTCTGTCCTTGTAAGGCACTCCAATTCTTCCTACAATTAAATCGCCGAAATCATGCAGTATGTCGTTAACAAAAGTAGCATTAGTAAATTCTTCTATTATAATTCCTACAACGCCAATCCTTTTTTCCATATTATCCCTCTATTCTTTATGCCATGCTTTTTTAGCACAAGGTATCCAAAATTTCCGCCAAATAATAAAACCTTCTACAAAATGTAAAAGGTCAAAGTATACCTATTAATGTTTAATACTTTTACCCTCCTTTTGCTTAGATAAACTCTTAACAATTAGGTTCGAATTTATAATAATTAATCATCACCTAAAGTTCCGATTAATTATTTTGTTTTCCATACAGTCAGAAAATTCTTTCTATACGGAACAAGGTAATTATACAAAATTTTAGTATTCATTGTCAATCATTTATCAATGATTGATAAATTAAAAATATACTGCTTTAATATACATTTCTTTGGGTAAACTAATTATGAAAAAATTAAAGGTAGGCGATAATATGACTCTTAGAAAAAGATATATTCTTCTTTTTTTTATTACTCCTATTATTCTATTATTTTCAACTAACAGTGCTGGCAAAAATAATATAGTAAAAAATAGCCCAGCATTTATATCCTTAAATTTATTATGTAAAAGCTCTGCTGATATAACCCCTTCAAAAATTGCTTATTTAACTTTTGATGATGGCCCTACTTATATTGTTACACCTGCGCTATTAGATGTATTAAAAAAACAAAATGTAAAAGCTACTTTTTTTGTGGTAGGTAAGGAAATTGAAGGAAAGGAGTCAATTCTTAAGAGAATATATAACGAAGGTCACAGTATAGGTCTTCACACCTACAGTCATAATTTCAAAAAAATATATAGAAGCACAGAGGGTTTTATTGATGAAATGACAAAAACTTCTCATAAAATAAATGAGGTTACAGGCTTTGCTCCTAAGATTATTAGGTTTCCTGGTGGTAGTTCTAAGCGCTTAAATGCTCTTTCCTTAGATGATCTTCATAAAAACAATTTTAAAGTGTACGATTGGAATGTTAATATATATGATGGTGTAAACCCTAATTTAAACGTCGACCAGCTTATTTGCAACTCAAAAATAATTAAAGGCAATAAAGATGCAGCCATAATTCTAATGCATTGCAATTTCAATAATAAAAACACTGTAGCTGCTCTACCTAAAATCATAAAATATTATAAAGATTTAGGCTATGAATTTAAAGCTATTACTGAAGATACGCCTGAGTATTACTACAGACTTAAAAATTAAAAAAAGCCTCACCATAAAGTGAGGCAACTACAATAATTGCATTTTAAAATATATTTCATTAAAATTCCATTACAATATTATTTAAACTTATGTCTTATTATACTATTACATTTTTTTAAATTTAAATTTACTTACCATCAAATAAGATAATGCAATCATTAAAAAAATAGTAGGTCCTAAATTTAGAGGTCGATTAAAAACAAACAGTGCATACAGCGCCAAAAATGTGCCTGTAATGGTGATAGGAATTCCTGAAAAAACTCCATCAAAATCTGTAATATTATATTTTGCTAATCTATAAGCTCCTGCTACTGGAAAAACTAAAACCATTAAATATCCAATATAACCTAGCTCCACAAAATTATAAATATTAAATATTAATATGGAAGGTGCTACACCAAAAGATATTAAATCGCATAATGAATCTAACTCTTTGCCTAAATCATTATCTACTTTTAAAAACCTAGCTATTCTTCCATCGTATCTATCAAATATTCCTGCTAAAAGAATAAATAGTGCTGCTAATTTATAATTGCTCTCAAAGCTCATAAGTATAGACATAATTCCACAAGACATATTGCTTAATGTGAAAATGTTTGGAAGCGCATTTTTTATTTTAACCATCTATATCACTCCTATAATTATAATTATACCATAATAGTTCCAGTTATTCTTTAGTATTATGCCACATTATTATTAAATCCATCTTAAATTTTTTTTTACCCGTAATTTACCATAAAAAATCAAATTATTTTTTGATAATATATAAATATTTAACCTCTCTTTTAATTAATTTCAGAAAGATTAATTAATAATTACATGGTTTTCTTGCAAATAAAAAAGACCAGTATTTTTACTGGTCTTTCATTTAATTTATCTTTGAACAATAATGGCCGTTCCTTGACCTCCACCTATGCATAAGGTAGCAAGTCCAGTTTTAGAATCTCTTTTTATCATTTCATGTATTAATGTAACAAGTATTCTTGCTCCTGAAGCCCCTACTGGGTGACCTAATGCTATCGCCCCACCATTAACATTTACTATTTCTGTATTAAATCCTAAATCTTTAGCTACAGCTAATGATTGAGAAGCAAATGCTTCGTTAGCTTCTATTAAATCTAAATCCGCTACAGTCATTCCTGCTTTTTCTAATGCTTTTCTAGATGCAGGAACTGGTCCATATCCCATTATTTTTGGATCTACCCCACCTGATGCATAAGCTTTTATTGTAACTAAAGGTTTAACGCCTAGTTCTTCAGCCTTTGCCTTTGACATTACTATAAACATAGCTGCACCATCATTTATTCCTGATGCATTACCAGCTGTTACAGTACCGTCTTTTTTAAAAGCAGGTTTTAATTTTCTTAGTTTTTCTATAGTTGAACCAGCTTTTGGAAATTCATCTGTATCAAATATTATTGGGTCGCCTTTTCTTTGAGGGATTGAAACTGGAACAATCTCATCTTTAAATTTGCCTTCTTTTATAGCTTTTTCAGCTTTCAATTGACTTTTTAAAGAAAATTGATCTTGCTCTTCTCTTGTTATATTCCATTTCTCTGCGATATTTTCTGCAGTAACGCCCATATGATAGTTATTAAATGCATCCCAAAGAGAATCATTAATCATAGTATCAACTATTTTTCCATCTCCCATTCTTGCACCCCATCTATTGTTTGGAAGTGCATATGGAGCATTACTCATGCTTTCCGTTCCACCTGCTAGTACTATATCTGCGTCTCCACACATTATAAATTGTGCTGCCATGCTTACAGCTCTTAGTCCTGAACCACATATTTTATTTATTGTAAGAGCTGAAGATTCTTCAGACATCCCAGCGTATATAGCTATTTGTCTTGCAACATTTTGTCCAAGTCCTGCTTGTATTACATTACCGATAACAGCTTCCTGTATTAGTTCTGGTTTAACACCTGATCTTTTTATAGCCTCTTTAGCTGCAATAGTTCCTATTTCTACAGCTGACAATTTTGCTAATGCTCCACCAAAACTTCCTACTGCTGTTCTTACTGCTGACACAATTACTACATCTCTCATATATATAACCTCCATTTATTTATTCCAATAATAGCTTATTACAATATAATAGGAATTTATCATTTGCTTTAACTTTTTTCCTATGTATGTATACATAGCATTTTTCGTGCCAAGTTAAGAAAATCCTGTAAATCACACTATATCAACGTTTTCTCTTATTATAACACAACTTATGGCTTCAAGTGTAAACTTAGTTTACATTAATAGTTCCATTAATTTTCTCATTTTAATTTTGTTAATATTATAACTTTATTGTTAAAAAAATCACCGAAAGTATTTTCAATGCCTTGATATATGTATACATTTAGTTCTTTAGATAATTCTCTCCCAATATACTATAACTATTATTTATATGAAACAACACATGTAAACAAAGTTTACATGTGTACTATTGTAGATTGGCTATTTCCATTAAATTATACCTATTTAATTTTTTGTATAATCCAGCTCTGCTAAGCCCTAATCTTTTCGCTGTTTCTCTTTTATTTCCGCCTGTTTTTCCTATACACTCCATAATAAGATCCTTTTCGATAGTTTCAACGACATCTTTCAAATAATTATTTTCTAATGAATATTTTTTTATATTATTTTTAGTTATCTTTTCTGGCAAATGCCTTGGCATTATACAAAGCTCTGCATCAAGCAAGTTTATAGCTCTTTCTATTACGTTTTCAAGTTGCCTTATATTTCCAGGCCAACTATAAGTTTTTAAATAATCAATGGCCTCGCTAGAAATACCTTCGGAATAAACCCCATATTTTTTACTTATTTTTTTTCGAAGTTCATTTGATAATTCTTCAATATCTTCCGTCCTTTCCCTTAAGGATGGTAATTTCAAATGCATAACATCCAATCTGTAATACAGATCTTCTCTAAACTTTCCATCTTTTATTAACCCTTCTAGTGACTTATTAGTAGAGGCAATAATACGTACATCAACTTTTATAACATCGTTTCCGCCAACCCTGACTAACTCTTTTTCTTGAATAACCCTTAAAAGTTTAACTTGCATATTCATAGGCATATCACCAATTTCATCTAATAAAATGGTGCCTCCATTTGCGTGTTCAAACTTACCTTTCTTGCCTGATCTTTTAGCACCAGTAAAAGCGCCTTCTTCATATCCAAACATTTCTGACTCAAAAAGCTCTGCTGGGATAGCTCCACAATTGATTTTTACAAAAGGTTTTAAACACCTTCTACTGGCATTATGAATAGAATGAGCAAAAAGTTCTTTACCTGTTCCACTCTCACCAGTAATTAAAACGTTTGACTCTATTTTAGCTACTCTTTTGGCCATTTTCATTACCTCGCGGCTCTTAGCACCATGTCCTATAATATTCTTAAAAGTATATATTGCTTTTCCATCTCCGCATAACTCATTTTTATAGTATTCAACTTCTTTTTCCAAATTCCACAATTTATTACTCAATATTTTAAAATTGCTCAAATCCTTAAACATTACTTTTCCAATGGCCCCCACAACCTTACCATGTTCTTTTATAGGAACTCTCATAGAAATCATTTTATGCCCATTAGCCTCTTGAAGTTCTCCAAATTGTTTTTCCCCAGTTTTTGCTACTATATGTAATTTTGTGTTTTCAATAACCTGGGTCACATGCTTTCCCTCTGGACTTTTACAATTAATAAGTTCTTTATATGCATTACTCATCATAGTTATTATTCCATTTTTATTTACTACAACTACACACTCATTTACAGTATTAATAATTGTATTTAAAATGCTTTCGGAATCGTCACCATCATCTCGCAGGTTTACAAATAGATTACCTTCTTTTTCTTCACTAAATATTTGGAGTGCACCTATAACTTCACCCTTAACAGTTATTGCGCTACGGGTTACAATAAACTTTCCCTCTTTTATATTTCCTTGCGTTTCTCCCTTTTCAAATACCTTTAATAATTCACTATGTGGAAATATATCTAATATATTTTTTTCTATGCTATCTTGTGCATTAACCCTTAACATTTTTTCAGCAGCTTTATTAATGATTTTTATGATGCCTTTATTGTCTATAACAATAACACCTTCATTAATACTGCATATAACTTCATTATAGTAATCATTAATTATATCCATTTGTCACCTTCCTTAAAGCTTATGCTTTAATTATAAAGTTCATACTTTTTTTTATCAAGCTATAAGTTTAAAATCCTTTACAAAGACTTTATTTTCGACTTTTTTATTATTACTTATACTTTTAACTATTTGGTAAAATGTGCATGCTTATTATTTCCCAAAAACATCAATAAACATTGTAATAACTCCAGTATTACAGAAATCTATAAATAAACTTCCCACCAGTGGCACAATAAAAAACGCCCTTGGAGCATGACCATATTTTGCTGTCATAGCTCCCATGTTGGCCATTGCGTTTGGTGTAGCACCCATGCCAAACCCACAATTACCAGAAGCCATTACAGCTGCATCATAATCTCTCCCCATTAAGTTGAAGGTTACAAAATATGCAAAACATCCCATTAAAATCGTCTGAGCTAATAACATTACTATTAGAGGTAAAGCTAAATCTGCTAATTGCCATAGTTTTAGTCCCATAAGCGCCATAGATAAGAATAATGATAATGAAACTCCTCCTATGATATCGATTTCATCTTCATAAACTTTATATAAATTTGTAGAATCAGATATATTTCGAAGTATTGCGGCTGCAAACATAGCACCTATGTATGGTGGAAAAGTCCTACCTGTTTTTTCTAGTAAAAAAGATATAATTGTACCTATTCCCATGGCTAAAAAAATCTGAGACGTAGCACCCATAAAATTGTCAGGATTTAGCTGTTTTTCAGTCTTTTCTTTTATTACAGCTGCCTCTTTGTAATCATGTGAATTAATCATTTTCATAGGGTATGAAAGATTATTTTTTTCAATTAATCTTTTTCCTAAAGGTCCTCCAATGATACTGCCCATAATTAAACCAAAAGTTGCTGATGCCATTGCTACTGTGGTAGCCCCTACTGCTCCTGCTTTTTCAAATACTGGGCCAAAGGCACCTGATGTTCCATGTCCACCAACCATAGGAACAGAAGCTGTAGAAAGGCCTATAAGTGGATTTAAACCGAACATCTTAGCAAGTGCGACTCCTGTAAAGTCTTGAAGAACACAAAGTAATATGGATATTCCTAAAAAAATAAAAACTCCTTTTCCACCTTTTTTAAGTAATTTAAGACTTGCAGTATACCCAATAGTTGTAAAGAATGCGGTCATAAATACCTTTTGAAGTGTTATGTCCATATCAAAAATCAATATGTTACTTAATTTTAGTATTAAAGTAATTATTGCAAAAATTAATCCTCCAATTACAGGTGCTGGTATACAGTATTTATCTAAAACTTCCAATTTATTTTTGATTTTTTGTCCTATAAATAGAACAACAACTGCCAATGCTACCGCTTGAATCATATCTAATTTAAAAGCCATTTGTTATGCCTCCTTATAATTTTCCTACATTATAATATATTGTAAGGGGCTTATACAAATAACAACGGAATACTACAAGATACTACAGCTTAAAATTAAATTTTCAAACTATTCATACCATTTATTGTGAATTTAAGCTATATTACTAAAATCATTAAGAGCCTAATTTAGTAATAATACTTTCAATGAATTTTTTTGTATTTATTTTTCCGGGTTCCTCTAAATCATTGTTTATATGTCTCATTTCTTGCCTTACTTGTTTAAAGTCAAATAATAAAGTGCTATATTCCATAAAAACACTACTACTGTAGTCATCACAACCTAGCTCTGATATAGTCTCTAAAGCCTTTTGAATAGTTCTTCTAACCCTTTGTTCTAAAGCTCTTTTATTTGCATTTAGATTTCCCTCCACATGTTCTTCCTGTATGATTTCATAGTATATTTTTTGTAGCTTATAGGTGGAGTTTGGATTCCTTTTTTTAAAGTCCATTATTTTATGTATGATTTTTATTAACTCATTACTTCCTACGGCACCAGCGATACCTATATCAGCGAAAATATTAGTTATTCCATCATCTATAAATAATTCTCTTGTTACATTTTTATCACTGTTTAAGTTTAATACTGCGCTCTTTATAAGAGCTAGTGAATGTTCTAACTCAATATTATGACATATGCCTTTTATAACATTAATAACCTCTATACTGTTTATAGGTTTGCTTATAAAAAAAATTATTCCATTTTCATATGCTTTTGATACCACAGATTCATCTTCAACCTGTGATATCATAATAAACTTGCCCTTATATCCTTGTTTCTTGCTAGCTTTCATTATTTCAATTCCATCCACTATAGGTAACAAAAGATCAATAAGTACTATATCCGGATTATAGAATAGAATCTCTTGCACAGCATCCTTGCCACTGTCTATTTCACATATAACTTTTCCAAGGTTATTTTTTTTTATGAGAAGTCCTAGCATTTTTCTAATGCTAATATCATCATCAACAATCAAAAAAGTCATTTCCATAATTATCCTCCATTCAGTGAGTTTTTAGGTATTTTTAATATAAAAGTAGTACCTAGATTTGTTTCTGATTTTACTTCTATATATCCACCTAAATTATCAATAATATTCTTTACATGTGAAAGTCCTATGCCCGTAGAGGCTTCTCCTGTTATATCATCATACTTAGTAGTAAAACCTGCATTAAAAATATAAGGAAAAATATCTTCATCAATCCCTTTTCCCGTATCAGTTACCTCAAAATATATATTATCTTCATCCTCTTTTTCAGATATTTTAATGAAATCACTATTTTCACAGTCATCTATACTATTTACAATTAGATTATTAAGTATAACAAATAAATTACAATGATCCTTAACCGCAAAATCTTTTTCAAAATGGAATGATATTTCTATTTCTTTGTTGCTTTCTTTTATATATCTACTAGTGTTATCTTTAATTATAGTGAAAATGTTGGAAAGTGTCATGTCATCTTCATTTTCAAAATTATCTATAAGTGCTTCAAATCCCTTTAAAACTCTATAATAATCTTTTTTTATCTCATGCACCTCTCTAGCAATGTCCAAAGTTTTTTCTCTTAAATATTCATTATTCTTATAGGTTTCATATAAACTATAACTTTTTGACATTACCTTTTCAATATCCTTCATAGACTTCTTTAAATAAAACATTTCTGCCTGTATATTTGAATTTAACAAATTTAACTCAGTGTATCTCTTCTGATGTTCACTATTCAAAATAAATAATTTTTGTTTATTATAAGTAAGGGAAGCCAGATAAGTTATAGACCCTCTTATAAATCCCACAAAAATTATAATTCTTACAATATAGATATTAATACCATTTCTCATAACAACTTCACCTATATTACAAAACGAATCAGTTAATGCCAATATAAAAATTGCATTAACTATACTGTTTTTATATTTCCTAACTTTAGTAATCTTAAGAAGAACTCCATAGATTAAATAATATAAAAGTGATGGAAAATTTAAAACTAATGTATCTATAATATTATTGTGTAAAATTAATACACCAAAAATATTTCTTGTCATAAATACCCCTAGGCCACATAAAATCCCCATTGTTACTTCTGACATATCCTCCAACATAAGTACACATAAATTAAAAATAATTACCCCTGCGGAAAATTTGAGTCCGCTTTCAAATGGATAAAAATATATCTCCCCAAATAGGGATACAATTAATGATATTATAATATATTTGTTTATTTTTGACATCTAGCCCTCCAAAAAAATAAATATTATTTATCTTTCCTATATCTTTTGTGAAAATCCTCATTTTAATAATAAAGCACATTCAAATAAATAACAAGTCGTGGGCTAGTCTATTTGAGAATCATAAAAAAACTTATATTATAAAGTTCAATATGTCCCTAGATATATAATCTATTTCTCCTTGCAGCATATGACTTAGTCCAATATTTATATCTATATTAGCAATTTCTATTCCTATAAAATAACCCTTAATATCCATCTTATAAATATTTACTAGTTCCATTAAACCTAAAGAATGAATAGACCTACAGTAGCCGCTAGTATTTTTAATATCTTTTAATTTTTTAAAAGTTACCGTACCTGGAACATTCCCATAATATGTTGAATCTATAATATAGAATATATCTTGTTGGTTTAATTTTGAAAAGCAAAAGTCCACATCTGTTTCCCCTACAATAGTTTCTATATTTTTATCCTCTAACTCATTTTTAATTTTTTCTAAAATCATTACCGATACTGCATCATCCATCATTAACCTATTCCCTATAGCAATGACTTTTTTGCCCATATTAACTCAACTCCTCCTATTTATACCTCATATATATATACTGAAAAAATCTTTCCATTATGTAGTATTTACTTTATAATTAGTAAATAAAAAAAAGACTGTATTGGAATTTTCCGATACAGTCTTTTTGTTGATTTTTATGGCATTTTATGAAGACATAAACCCTTAACCGCTTCTTGAATTTCTGTTAAATTTTTACCAATACTACTTTCCACTGCCACCACAATAGCTCCCTCAACTAAAGCCGCATCAATAATCACAACATTTTTCTGCATTTCATCTGAAAGAGTTTCAATAGCCATCTGTGCATTCATATATGCACTACCAAGATCAAATAATATTGCTACACCGTCTTCTGAGTATACTTTGTTTATTGCCAAAATAATTTTTTCTATATCTGTTCCTAGCCCATTATCACTAGTACCACCAGCTACTACAATAGGCGCATTATCCGCCATCTGAAGTGCTAACTCTTTTACGCCTTCTGCCACTTTACTACTATGAGAAATTATTACGATTCCTACCATATATCACACCAATCCTTCTTTTATGTCTTTTACTCCTTCATAAACAGTATTTAATATCAAATAACTTGAAGTTGCGCCTGCATCTTGATGACCAATACTTCTTTCTCCAAGATAACTAGCTCTTCCCTTAGTAGCAATTATAGTTTTTGTATATTCTACTCCCTTTATTGCTGCATCTTTTGAAGCTTTTAAAATATCTATTGGCACTAATCCCGCCTTTAAAGCTTCTTTCATAGCATCAATAGCTGGTGCTATTGCATCTATCATTGTCTTTTCTCCGCTAACCGCTTTTCCTCGCATCAAAACTCCGCCTAAGGCTGCCTCTAATATTTTAATAAAATCTTCAATATCTATATTTGCTTTTCCTTTAACTTCTAGCGCAGCTTTCATAAATGCTGTGCCATATAGTGGTCCTGATGCACCTCCTACGTTTGAAACTAATGCCATTCCGGTGTTCTTAAGAATTTCTCCAATGTCACATCCATTATCGCCTCTTAATTTTTCTTTAACAGCATTAAACCCCTTATTCATGTTAATTCCATGATCTCCATCACCTATAGCTGCATCTAGCTCACATAAATAATTCTTATTTTCTTCAATTACATTTGCGATTTTATTTAATATTAAAATTACTTGTAATCCTGAAATACTCATTTTTATTACCTCCCCTATATACTAAAGTGTTTTGATTTCAAGTCATCAGAGGCATTATTAGGCTATAACACTTTTAACGCTGGTGTATCTGCCGGTGCATCTAATAGAACCTTTAATTCATCATCAAGTTTTAATAATGTAACAGAAAATCCTGCCATTTCAAGAGAGGTCATAAATTCTCCAACAAATGTTTTATAAACTTTTACACCCTTTTCTTCTAAGATCTTATGAACTTTTCTATTAACAATATAAAGCTCCATTAATGGTGTAGCTGCAAGTCCATTAACCATAACTGCAACTTGCGCCCCTGGCTCCAGTGGCATATCAGCTAATATTTTCAAAAGCATGTGTTCTACTATTTCATCAACTGGACTTAGAGTTTCTCTATGAGTACCTGGTTCCCCATGTATACCCATGCCAATTTCAACTTCATCTTGGGCTAAACTAAAATTAGGTTTGCCTGCTGCAGGAACTATGCAGGGCGTTATTGCCATTCCCATACTTCGCACATTTGCTATTACCTTTTCAGCTACTGCCTTAACCTCCTCAAGACTTGCTCCCGTTTCTGCTTTTGCCCCAGCTATTTTATGAACAAATACAGTTCCAGCTATGCCACGTCTTCCAGCTGTAAAAAGACTATTTTCAACTGCTACATCATCATTAACAACAACGCTTGCAATTTTTATTCCATCCATCTCAGCCATTTCACTGGCCATTTCAAAATTCATTATATCTCCTGTATAGTTTTTAACTACTAGAAGAACTCCAAGTCCACCGTGGACTGCTTTTACAGCTTCATATATTTGATTTGGAGTTGGAGATGTAAATACTGCACCACACACTGCTGCATCTAACATTCCCATTCCTACATATCCGCCATGTGCTGGTTCATGTCCACTTCCTCCCCCACTAACTAATGCAACTTTTCCTGATATAGGCGAATTTTTTCTAACAAGTACATCTACATTTTCAAGTTTTCTAACATAATCTGGATATGCCATTACTATACCTTCCAGCATCTCATCAACAACAAATTCCGGGTTATTAATTAGTTTTTTCATCTATAATCGCCTCCATTTAATAAATAAAACTTAGTATACCTTTTATGTTCTACATAATAATGAGCATTCCTCCAATGCATTCAATATTTTTTATTTGTATAAATTATCAATAGATTCTTTGAATTCTTTTTTAATAATTAAAAAATCCTCTAAATCATTTAAAAATTGAAATAGCAACGCCCTATTTTCAAATTCATTCCTATTTTTCGGTAGTTCCATCATTTTATAATCACTCCTAAGTAAGTCGAGTTTACTTATAAGCTCAATACAATCATTATCTTCATGAATATTAATTGCGACATTTTCAGTAAACTCTGATAATATTCTAGTTTGTTCATAGGTCATATAGAACCTTGAAAAATGTCTTTTCATTCTTTTTATTGCATCTAATTGTGTCATTCTCATATCTATATAGCTTACATAATAATTATTGCTCTTAAATAAATTATTATTATTTATTATTTGTGTCATAAATTTAGTACTTACAATTAGTTGCTCTATACTCAAGATCACCTCTTGTTCATAAATTGGTACAGCTTGAGTAACTAAACTCCTTGCCATATCTGATAATATTAATCTATATTGCTCTTCTATCTTCTCTTTATTCTTTTCAAAACTCTCCTCCAGAGGTGCTGTAAATAGATTAAATACCATGGCAACTCCAATGCCTATAATAGTTAACCCTATTTCATTTATAATCCAAGAAATACTAATATTTGTACTTATTAAAAGATGCGTTGATAATACTGCTCCAATAACCATCCCCTCATTTATTTTTAAGATATTTGTTATTGGTATAAATACAAGTAAAAATAATCCAAACACTATAGGATTATTTCCAAGTAGCATATATAGCATAAACGATAAAGCAATAGCCACCGCAGATGAGATTATTCTCCTACCCCCAACTAATAATGCTTCTTTCTTTGTATCTTGAATACTTAATATTGCAATTATACCTGAAGTTACACCAAATTCTAATCCCAAATAATTTGATATGATAATTGCTATTGTGGCAGACAAGGTTATCTTAACTGTTTTCGATTGTATATATTTTATCATTTCTCAACTGTTCTCCTACTACCATTAATATGGTATATTTTTTATTTAGACTTAAATTATTCATTACTACATAACGTCTTTCCTTATACTTTGAGGAAATTCTTTTATAGCTCTAATCTAATTTTTTATTGCTTTGTAACATAGTAATATATGCTTAAATTACTGTCAACCTGCACATCTGACTTTCACAGTTTATTCTACAAATAGTTATGCATTTACACACAATTAAATATTATATTTTTAAATTAAAAAGCGAAATTTGTGGAATATTAAACAATCTAAATGGTACTTTTGTATTTCCGAGTCCACTATTAACATATATTTTTGTGCCTCTAGGGTTGTCTAGTTTATAAAATCCCTTTGTATATTTTTCTGATAGTACATTTTTCTTTAATGGACCGTAAAGTGGAATGTATATTTGTCCACCATGACTATGTCCACTAAGCACTAAATCAACTGGATAATTACTATATCCCTCTATTAAATCTGGCTCATGTAGCAATAATAAATTTATAGACTTATTGCTAATTCCATTCATTGTTTTATCTACATTATGATTTCCCATTAACCCATCATCTGCTCCAAAAATTCTTACATGCTTATCCTTAAACAAAATGCTTGTCCCTTCATTTTTCAAAACCTTAAATCCACCTTTATTCATTATATCATCATAGTATCTAACAGCACCTCCACCATAGTCATGATTGCCGTATATAGCATATTTACCTATCCTACATTTTATTCCTTTAAGTGTGCCTGCTACATTGTAAATTTCGTCATAGGTTGAAGCATTATCAATTAAATCACCTGTAAATACTACTATATCAGCATTTAAAGCATTAATTTTTTGGACCACCTTCTCTAGCTGATCTAAATTGTAAAATTGTCCAAGATGTATATCTGTAATTTGCACTACCTTTAACTCTTCCTTTCCATTTTTATTGATTGTAACATTATGCCTTTTTACAATTAATAAATTTCTTTCTATAAATGTTGTATATATCCCTAGTAAACTTATACATAATATTGTCCAAATAATAATTTTTTTTCTCATTCTCATTTTTTATCATATCCTTTAACTTTAGTTTTAAATTATTCTAATATCCAAATAAATGTCCCATGTTACATGCCTTTACCTTTTAAATGAAAAAGCTCTAGCTTATATATAATTTATAAGCTAGACCTTAGTCCTTTATGGGGTATATTTAATTTTACTTTTTCCATCAATTATAATAAGAGATTTTGCAGCAATTTTTTCTCCATAAGCATTAACTTCTTTATTAGAAAAATTAGCTATTACCTTTAAATCTTTTCCGTATTTAGTCATTTGAACGGATCTATCCTTTGATAGAATTTTAAAATCTGTCATTTCCATAGTAATTGCCTTTTTACTAAAATCAGACCAAGTCTTCGTATGTTTTACAATAACCTCTTTATTCTTATTCCACTCATTTTTATCAATATGATAAAGTGGTGGCACATTATATAAAACCTCATATAACATTCTATTTTTCACTTCATCTTTTATTTTTAATGTACCAAAACCCCACCAATGAGAAGTTATGACTGAATCATTATAAACTAATTTGTATAATGGAATTGTATAAGCAGTATCCATAAATAACTTCTTATACTTATCCTTTATAGGTACCTGCTTTGAAAATAACTCTGCTACTCCTCCATTACTTGAATAATATCTTCCTACATAATATTTACTATCCTTATTTTTACTCATATCCTTATCCATCCATGAAAAGGCTGGGGTTTCTATTCCATGAGCAAAGGCTATGGATTTACTTGCAAAATCATTTCCGCCTTCACTTCCAACCACCATATTAAACTGTTTTTGAAGGTATTCCATTCTTTCTATTCTTGCCTTTATATCTTCTGCTTGCGTTGTAGGATGCGCTTTAGAATAATCATCCACCACTTCTCCTGTTGCATCTGTATCTAAAAACCAAGAATTAAACTTTAAACCAGTCTTTAAAATAGATGACACTCTATCTTTTACACTTGGCATAGCAAAATTTGGGTTTAATTTTCTTCCCGTTCCATTAAACCCCTCTATCTTCTTACCTTCTTTATTGGTTACAGTGGCATTTTCATAAAGAGATGTATCTGAAAATTTTGCTGTGGACCACTTTTCTTCTCCTGGCTTATGAATTGAATGATAAGAATCATAAGTACCTATTAAATATCCCAGTTTATTTGCCTCACTAACTAATTTTGGATTTAAAAAGCCTTCCTGCCAGTCATCTAATCCTAGCCACATTTTATCAATACCTGACTTTTTCATATCGTAAAGTACATTAACAGAATTAGCATCTGCCCATCTTTCAATAGGATCTGCTACATCTCCTAAACATAATTTTAATAAACTTTTATTTAAATCTATTAATTCCACTGGATTTAACTTATGTATGTCCTTTCCTATCAATGCTTTACTCTTTTTATCTAAATTCACAAATAGCTTAGGATTGTAAAACTCCTTTAATTGTACTAGCGAATTAAAACTTTTTATAATTCTATCTTTTGTATATTTATCAATATACTCTAAAGAATCTATATCATTAAAAGCAGTAGCTAGCTCTCCACCATCTTCAACCTTTGTTTTTAGTAACTTCTGCATCCAAAGTTTTAAATCTTGTGGCATTCTTCCTTTTAGCTTATTCCATTTAATATTTTCCTCAGATATTGCTGACCTATCCCAAAAATAAACATGTGGTGCTCCATAAAGCCTTTCAATATTTTTATTATCCTTAGCCTTATCCTCTAAAGACTTAAAGTTTCCCTGTTCAAGAATAAAATTTTTATAAGTTTTAGCTATATCTATCGGATTATTCTTAGTTAGATAAATTCTAAACCCATAATCCTTATTTTTATTTATTGAAGGATATTCATGATTAAAAGTAAATTTAATGTTTTCTTTAGTATCAAATTTAACTTCATTATTATAAGGATTGTTAATTATATATAATAAGGAATAATTCTTTTTGCTTGATGCAAAAAACTGCATAGAAAAAGACTCTAAAGTTTTCATTTCATTATCATTTAAATATTCTTTCCAAACTTTATCATCCTTTGGAATATACTTGCCCTCATTTAATGGAAGCATATATGCTTCTCCCGTTACTTTGGGCCATGAAAATTTATTTTCACCCTCTTTAATACTGGATTTTATGGATACATCTAAATACTTATCTTTCTTTTGAATTTGCACATCAATATTTTTCTTTTTATAACTCCAAGATATTTTATCTCCATTGTTCTTTAAGTTTGATACTTCCATTTTTTCTAAGGGTTCTGATACTGTTTCTGTGGTTCCATTAGATTCTACTGTTACCTTAAATGTTTCAGGTTGGACTTTAAATTTAAAATCTAAATTTTCAACCATAGTATTACTTTTACTACTTAAAACTACTTTGTTATTACTTAAAACAGCTTTATTACAACCTGAAAATAATGTTGTTACTGTTATCGCTACTAAAAATAATGATATTCTTTTTTTCAACTAAATCACCTCATAAAGAAAATACTATAGAAATGTTACACCAATGTTACAAAATCTATATTTAAAATATTATATAAAATTCAATCTTATCTTCTTTTACATTAAACCCAAAGTTGAGATTATGTTTTTCTAATATTTTCTTTACTATAGATAGACCTAGTCCTGTACCAGAAAGTTCTTTACTCCTTGATTTTTCAAGCACATAAAAAGGATCCCATATATTTTCTAAATTTTCTCCACTACTTTTCTCTAATCCATTCACTATAGAAAATATTACATTATTGTTTTCTTTAAATATTTCTATTTGTACCTCATTATTATTAGTATACTTTATTGCATTTGTAATTAAATTATTTAATACAGTATCAAGCCCTTCCTCATCTCCGTAAATAATATATTCATCATCTTCATTTATATTTAATATAAATTCTATGTTAGCTTCACCTATAAGTAGTTTGTATTTTTTTAAAACATCTTTAACCTTTTTCTTTAAACTAAAACTAGATTTTCTTAATTCTTTTTTTTCAAGTTTTGACAAAAATAAAATATTTTCTACTAAACTATCCATATTGCCTATTTGCTCTTGAATTATATCCATATATGTTCCATCATCTAACCCATCCTCAATACCATGTCCATACACCTTTATTAAAGCTAAGGGAGTTTTAATTTCATGAGCCATATCCGAAATCAAAGTCTTCAGCCTTTCATTTTGAAGATTAATTTCTTTATGTGCCCGCTCTAAGCTTTCACTCATACTATTTATACTTATAGCAAGTTCTTCTATTTCATCATTTGTTTTAATTTCTTCTTTTCTAAAATTTAAACTAGCAATATCCTTTGATAAATTTTTTATAAGTTCTAATGGTTTTATCATTTTCTTCGAAAAAATATTAACTAAAATTAATATTAAAATTATAGAAAATATATTTAAATATATATTAAACTTATTTACAATATCTATAGTTTCCCCCATATAAGGTAGTGGCATTACTATAGCAACTATGTACTTATCAACCTTTATAAACTTTGTTAATACCTTATATTTTGTTACTCCTTGATCATATATCTTATTTACACTTGTACTAGATAGCTTGCTCAAAGTATCTTCTGTAACCCAAAATTTATTTAACTTAATTTTTTTCAAATCAAATTTAGTTATTAACTCCGCATTAATATTATTAATGCCATTACTTAGCTCTGAATAAACTATAGTGACACCATTTTTCTTTTCTATTTGTCCTATATTTTTTAAAATATAATCCATTTTTTCTCTGCTTATGCCCTCAGAAATCTTATTTAATGCCTTTGTTTTTTTAAATATATAATATCTATCAATAAAGAATATATTTATTACCATAGAAATTATAGTTACAAAAATTGTAACTGAGGCTATAGACAATCTCAATTTTTTACTTATTTTAATTTTCATCAGCCTCCATACTGTAACCAAGTCTTCTATAAGTTTTTATGCTATCCTCACCTATCTTTGATCGGAGCCTTCTTATATGGGTATCTACCGTTCTATAATCTCCCTCATAATCCATCCCCCAAACTAAATCTATTAGCCTATCTCTGGATAAAATAATTCCTTTGTTTCTAACAAAGGAAATCAAAAGATCATATTCTATTTTTGTTAATTTCAAAGCTTCTCCATTTTTATATACCCTTTGCTCATCTGTATTTATTTTTATATCATTAATATTTATCACATCACTAATATTTATAAGTTTTTTCGCCCTTATTAAAAGTATTCTAGGATCAAAAGGCTTTTTTATGTATTCATCAGCTCCACAATTTAATGCTTTAATTTCATCTTCATTTTGTGTTTTCGCCGTTAAAATTAGTACCTTTGTATTACTATTCTGTTTAATATATTTGCAAACCTCAACACCACTAACTTTAGGCATCATCCAATCTAAAATTGCTAAATCAATTTTATGCAAATGAAATAAATCTAAGGCTTCCGCGCCATCTACTGCTGTAATTGTATTAAACCCTTCCTTTTGAAAATAGGCTGAAAGGATTTTCACCATTTGTTTTTCATCATCAGCAATTAGTATATTCAATTAAACCTCTCCTTTTCACAACTTAGCACTATAGCTTTTATTTAGATTATACCAAAAGATAAGTATTCTCTCTATAACATTTATTACCTCACTTTTAATCTATACTCTTATTATATATTATAGTTCGTATTAGATAAGCAAAAAGTTCGTATATTATTTAATGATGTAATTGAAACTAATAAAGTAGCTATAGTTCGTTATTTTTTTTGAATTGCGAACTAAAAAACACCTCAAAATCCATCTCTGAATAATGCGGTGTCCTAGAAAACTATTCAATTTTATTAATTGTTGGTTAAATAAGAAAATTGTTCCCCTAAATATACTCGTAATATTGGAATTTGTCTGCTTCATATAATGCTCATACTATAGTGCCCTTTAGCTGTTTCCTCATTACAAATTTTTGCTTTGTTTCTGCATGAATAGTAAAGCCCAAGTTTTTATACATATCAACAAACCCCATAAAATGTTTAAGTTCATCTGTAGTTTCCTTTTCGGGATATACTTCAACATAATCATAACCATCATTCGTCGCGTCTTGACAAGCATATTGCAATAATTGTTTTGCTATTCCTTTTCTTTTCATATCAGGTGCAACAAGAAAACAATATATAGATTTTACTTTATCATTTGCGTCAATCTCCAATTCATTTACTTGGGGCATAAAACGATACCAGCCGATACAGTTCAAACATTCTGTCTTTGTATTTGCGTTACACCAACCAACGATACAACCGTCAAAATATGCTAAATATCCTTGCATTTTTCCGCTCTTAACATATTCAATAGCCATTGCTTTTCTTTCTTCACGCGATGGAATACCTGTTCCGAAACGGTGATCGGCACTACACCAACACTCACAATAACAGGTATGCTCAGGGATATTGTCATCATGTGGCGTCGTCTCGAAAAAGTTTATATATTCTTCTACGTGAGCAGGTGTCAATTTTTTAATTTCAACATTCATTCCATTACCTCCACTAATATAAATAATCTGCCAAATTCCTATTTATCTGTCAGTTTGAAAAACGACTAACTTAAATGATAATACAATTATGCCTTGATTATAGGATAATTATAACATATATGACATACATTATCATCGCATTTTAGCAAAATTACATTTGAGAGGAATTTCTACTGGATTTTATTTTAATCTTTTTTACCATGAAGATTCTTATTTTGTAGTCTTACAGTTTCATGTAGTTCCTTGGACCAATGCATTTATTTTAATAACGTATCGTTATCCTTGTTTTCTAATTTCATTTTCAAACTCTTTTGATAAATGGAAATAAACCCTTGTAATAAAATTAGGATAATTAATTTAATTTGCTACCTGACTCCCAAATTGACTATTATAAAGTTTTTCATAGAAACCACCCTTTTTCATTAGCTCATTATGGGTTCCTTGTTCTATAATATTTCCTTGATCTATAACCAATATTAAATCTGCATTACGAATAGTTGAAAGTCTATGTGCAATAACAAAGCTAGTTCTTCCTTTCATTATATTCCTCATAGCTTTTTGGAGTAATATTTCGAGTCTAGTGTCAACTGAACTAGTTGCTTCATCTAATATTAATATTGCTGGATTTGATATTATAGCTCTTGCTATAGTCAAAAGTTGTTTCTCTCCTTGAGATATGTTAGACGCCTCTTCATTTAGAAACATGTTATACCCATCTGGAAGAGTTTTAATAAAGTGATGTACGTTAGCTATTTTAGCTGCTTCAATAATTTCTTCCGTGCTAGCTCCAAATCTACCATACTCAATGTTTTCATGAATTGTTCCATTATATAACCAAGTATCCTGAAGAACCATACCGAATATAGAACGTAAATCTTCGCGTTTCATATCGCGAGTATCCACTCCATCTATCTTTATAGCTCCCCCTTGAATATCATAAAATCTCATTAATAAATTTATTAATGTTGTTTTACCTGCTCCTGTTGGACCTACTATAGCAACCATCTGACCACTTTTTATCTCTGCACTTAAGTCCTCAATTAAAACTTCATCGTCATTATATCCAAATTTGACATGTTCAAAAGTAACATTTCCAAGCGAATTTTCTAATTTTATAAAATCAACTTTATCTGGAATTTCTTCCTTTTCATCTAATATTTCAAATACACGTTCAATTGCTGCAAAGGCTGATTGTATTGCAGCAGATAATTGTGTCACCTCAGAAATCGGTTGATTTATTTGCCAAATATAACGAATAGACGCTTGAAGATTACCCACTGTCATTATTCCATTTATAGCATATATTGCGCCAAGAATTCCAATGGCTGCAACTCCTAAATAACTTACTAATGAAACTAATGGAGACATTATACTTGATATAAATTGCGCCTTAAATCCAGTATTAAAAAGTTCTTCATTAATATTTTCAAAATCTTTTATAGCATCTTCTTGCTTTCCATATAGTTTTATTTCATTAAAGCCAGTATATATTTCTTGCACTTTACCATTCATTTTTCCCAAAGCGCTTTGCTGTTTATAAAATAGATTTTGTGATTTACTAACTATATATTTTAACACTAAATAACTTATAGGTATTATAAGTATAGCTAACAATGCAAGTTTTATATTAATTGTAAACATCATCACAATAGCTAGAGTTAGTAACAATATTGAATTTATAACTCGGCTAAAACTCTGTTGGAGTGCATTGGAAATAGTATCTATATCATTTGTTATACGGCTCATCACATCCCCATAGCTATTCTTATCAAAATAACTTATAGGTAATTTTCTAATTTTACCTTGAACAGCGTTTCTTAAGTCTTTCATAGTATTTTGAATAGCATTAGTTAATAATAAACTTGCTAAATATGTGGATAATGTTCCAAAAATATAGATAAAAGCCAATACTCCTAATACTCTTAAAATATAATTAAAGTTAACAAAAGCTCCTTTTGCACCTTTTGCTATATTCACAACATCTTTGGCAAGACTAGTTGTAATTAATCCTTCTATTTTTGGAGCAATAGCTGTAAAGATAGCAGCTACTACTATAAATAAAATTGCGCCAATAAGTGCTCTCCTATATGGTTTTACGAAAGGAGAAATTTTTCTTATAGTATCCTTTAACTTTTTCATTGCTTAAGTTCCTCCTTTGTAAGTTGAGATGATGCTATTTCATAATAGATTTCGCAGGTTTTTAGTAATTCTTTATGGGTTCCTATTCCTACTATCTCGCCTTCATTTAATACTATAATTTTATTAGCATCAATTATAGATCCTATCCTCTGTGCAACTATTAAAAGTACGGACTCTCTAGTTTCATCCTTTAACTTTTCTCTAAGCATTGCATCTGTTTTAAAATCTAGAGCAGAAAAACTATCATCAAAAATATAAATTTCAGGTTTTCTAACTAATGCTCTTGCAATAGATAATCTTTGCTTCTGCCCTCCTGACATATTAGATCCACCTTCACTTATTAATTCTTTAAATTTTTCAGGTTTACTATTAATAAAATCATAAGCCTGAGCTACCTTAGCAGAATGTTCAAGCTCCTTTTTATCTGCATCATTTTTACCGAATTTAATATTAGTGCTTATACTACCAGTAAACAGCAAGGTCTTCTGAGGTATAAATCCCATTTTTCCACGTAGTGCCTTTAAATCATAATCTCTTACATCTACTCCATCTATCCTTATGCTACCTTCTGTAACATCGTAAAATCTTGGAATTAAATTAATTAATGTACTTTTCCCACAGCCTGTACTTCCTATAAATGCTACTTTTTCTCCTTTTACTGCTGTAAAGGATATATCTCTTAAGACTGGAATCTCTCCATCTGGATAAGTAAATGTAACATTATCAAACTCTACAATACCACTAATAGCTGTATCTTTAACACCATCTTTAGGATTTTTAATAATAGGCTCTTCATTTAATATCTCCTGAATTCTATCTGCTGAAATTTGTGCTTTTGGATACATGATAAACACCATTGAAAAAAGCATAATAGAGAACATTGCATGGAATAAATATTCTATAAACGCTACCAGTTGTCCAACCTGTAGTGTTCCTAAATTTATCATTTTGCTAGAAATCCAAAAGATAGCTAAAATAGCTAAATTTATTAACAAAAAGAAAATTGGTTGAGAGATTGCCATAAGCTTATATAACTTCTTAGATATATTTGTATAGTCATTATTAATTTCTTCAAATCTTTCTTTTTCATGCTCATCATTACCAAAAGCCCTGATTACCCTTGTTCCAGTTAAATTTTCTCTTGAAATCCTATTTAATTCATCTAATTTTTTCTGTTGTTTCTCTGATATTGGATAAGATACCTTAGCTATAATAATTACCCCAAGTACTATAAATGGCACTGTTATTGCTAATACTGCAGATAATTGCACGCTCGTCCTTATAATCATCGCTAAACTTACACTAAACATAACGGGTGTAAGTAATGCTGTTCTTAAGAGTGTGGTTGTAAACTGTCCTAATTGAAAAACATCATTGGTTGTTCTTGTAATCATTGATGATATTCCAAACTTATTATATTCACTATGTGAAAATTCTTGAGATTTTTTAAAAATATCGTTTCTTATATCTCTAATCATACTGGTAGAGATTTTTGAAGAACAGTATCCTAATAATATTGTACCCATGGCACCAACTATAGATATTCCTACAATTATAATACCCATATGTTTTGTATAGGCTATATCCTTATTAGCTATTCCAGTGTCAATTATTCTAGCCATTATTGTTGGAATGCCGAGCTCGACTAATGCAAATCCAAAAATTGATATTATATTCAGGACTAGAAGCAGTTTATACTTTTTTATGTATTTTAATATTAGTTTCATTGCTTATATTCGCTCCCTTTTTAAGTATTCTTGAAATGTTATTGCATAACGCTATAATATAAGTATAAAGTATACAGTTACCGTATAGTCAAGAGGAGAAATTAGCTATGAATGAAAAATTTAATAAATATTTTAATACTGGAGATTTTGCGAAGTTATGTAATGTAAAGAAACAAACTCTTTTCCATTACGATGATATTGGCATTTTTTCCCCTGAAATAAGAGATGATAACGGATATAGATATTATTCCTATCAACAATTTGATGTTTTTAATGTTATTACTATTTTAAAAGAAACAAATATGTCTTTGAAAGAGATTAAAGCTTACCTTGATAATAGAAGCCCCAGTACACTCGTTGAATTGTTAAAAAATAAAGTATTGGATATAGATATTGAAATAGAAAATCTAAAAAGAATACGTAAACTCATGGAAACAAAAATTTCTTTAACAGAAAATGCGTGTATAATAGATCATTCTAAGATTAGTTTAGAATATTTTGATGAGGAGCATCTAGTTCTTAGTGCTTCAATTGAAAATGTAAGCCATAAAGATTATTTTAAAATTGTGTCCGAGCATATGAATTATTGCACTTTAAATAATCTTAACGCGGGACATTCTATTGGAGCAATGATTAGTAAGGATAATATATTAAAAGGAGTAGCTGAAAATTATTCCTTTTTATATACAAAACTAGATTCTAATAATGATATTCCTTTTACTTTTACTAAACCAAAAGGACTCTATTGCATCGCGTATCACGAAGGAGACTATAACTCTATCGACAAAACCTATAATAAAATACTACAATTTTTAAAAAACTCTAATATAGCTATAGGAAAATATTCTTATGAAGAATTTCTTTTAGATGAAGTAACAGGTAAAGGCTACGACAATTATTTAACTCAAATTTTAATTGAAGTTAAAATCCCTATTTAAGTGAAAAAGTTTTTAAAAAAGTCTACGTCATTTATGGTAGTCTTCACCTTTGATAATCCTTAAACAAAAGGTAAAAAACCCCGACTTACGTCGAGGGTTTCAATGGTGGATGCGAGCCTAGCTGAACCTAGCAGCTAAAGACCATGCAATAGCTGAAATTATCCCACCAAATAATATTACCTATAAAATTCATCGTAACCCTCCATTTTTATTATGCTGAAAAAAACTTTTTAAAAAATACTTATTTATAAATAGATTTCTATTTCTGTACCCTGGTAAAGTTCACTTAGTATCTTAATTTCTCCATCATGTGCTTTTACTATATCATTTGCAATAGCCATTCCAAGCCCTAAACCTTCCAATTTTTTTCTCTAACCCAAAGTTGAGATTATGTTTTTCTAATATTTTCTTTACTATAGATAGACCTAGTCCTGTACCAGAAAGTTCTTTACTCCTTGATTTTTCAAGCACATAAAAAGGATTCCATATATTTTCTAAATTTTCTCCACTACTTTCCTCTAATCCATTCACTATAGAAAATATTACATTATTGTTTTCTTTAAATATTTCCATTTGTACCTCATTATTATTAGTATACTTTATTAAACATATAATATAGTTTAATACTTATCTGTAGTTAGTACTAATGTTTTTTTGTTAAGAATGGTTTATTACTAGAATGGATGAAGAAAATGAATTGTAAAATGATTGGAGTAACCATGTCCCAGGATAATGAATCAACGATATGTTTTTTATAATCAGCTTGGATTTTACCCTAGCACCTTATATATGCAACAAAACAGAAAAGTTATAAAGATAAAAATACTTAGATATATTTATATAAATATATCTAAGTATTTTTATTTTATATTACATCAATATAAAATGATACGCTTTTAGTTGTTCCAGTTTGTTTACAAGCCATAGTTGCATAAATAAGGTGTCTTCCAGGTGTTGAGAATGAAACTTCTGAGAAAGATTGCATTTTAGTGCTTTCCCAACCATTAGCACCATCGGTACCATACGACATACTAATATCATGTCCCTGATCAACAACTAAAACAAATGCACTAAATTTTTCATTTACGCGTATTTTGTTAGGATATACCTGCTGATTCATGTATGGATTTGTTTGATAATTATTCACCCCTATAGCAACAGACATACCATCATGTCCTTCAGCAGCTTTTGCTGGTGTTACATTTGTAAATAAAAGACCTAGTACGATAAAACTACATAAAATAATCGATTTGAAATTTTTTATAGAAAATTTACCCTTTAAATTTTTATATTTACATATTAGTTTAAAAAACCCATAAAGTCAAACAAAAATATTAGTCTTATTTCGACTTTCACCTATCGAAACAAGGCTAATATTGTTATAAATTAAGTTTAAAAGTAAATATAAAGATTATTTGAGGGAATTATAATGAATGATATATATTGTCAAGCACAGAATAATGTAGTTTTGGGAAATATGATAAGATAAACACATGAATATATGGCGGGATTAAGTATGAGAATTAATACAATAGAACGTGGTTTTGAATAGTAACTTTTAAATATAACGACTTGCCTATGTGTGCAAAAAAATCTATTGATGTATTTATATCTGAGTATGAGTTTCAATAATGGAGAGGATGTAGATGAATAAAGAGGTAAAAACATTATATTTTGAAGGTGCAGGAATGGACTATACAAGCAAATTAAATGACGGTTTGGGCTTTGTAGATGTTCAAAATCAAATTATAGAAAATTATTCAAAATTGAATGAAAAGGAAGTGTTTTAATTATTATAGAAACGTTAATCAATGGCTTAAGAAAGAAGTTCAAAAATATATATAGGCTGTGTTGAGATTTTTGGTAATTTCTTAGAATATTCTCATGTGTTTAGAATCGTAACAGATAATAAGAAAATTAATTAGTGAGCTGCAAGAAATAATAAAAACAAAACTACTAAAGAATATATAGAAGCTAGAAAATAATATTTTTTTTAATATAAGGATAAAAATACTTAGATATACTTTTACAAATATATCTAAGTATTTTAATTTTATACTACATCAATATAAAATGATACGAATTTACTTGTTCCCGTTTGTTTACAAGCCATATTTGCATAAATAAGGTGTTTTCCAGGTGTTGAGAATGAAATATCTGAGAAAGATTGCATTTTAGCGCTTTCCCAACCATTACTATTATAATTTTGGAAACCATTAGCACTATCGGTACCATACCCCATACTAATATCATGTCCATTATCATCAAAAATAAAAAACCCACTAAGCTTTTCATTTACATGTATTTTGTTAGGATATGTATACATATTAGTGTATTGATTTGTTTGATAACCATTCACATTTATAACAAGAACCATACCATCATGTCCATCAGCAGCTTTTGCTGACGTTACATTTGTAAATAAAAGACCTAGTGCGATAAACCCACATAAAATAATCGATTTGAAATTTTTCATAGAAAATTCCTCCTTTAAATTGTTATATTTACATATTAGTCTAAAAAATCCATAAAGTCAAACAAAAATATTAGTCTTATTTCGACTTTCACCTATCGAAATAAGGTTAATATTGTTATAAATTAAGTTTAAAAGTAAATATAAAGATTATTAAAGGGAATTACAATGAATGATATATGCATATATATGTATATATATGTCAGCAAATAAATAATAACTATAAATGAGCGAATTTCATAACATATTTTGGAAATAGGAAAAATATTATAAAAATAGACATTTTCACCATACTAAGGTACTATATTACTGCAAAGAAATATAACCAAAGGATGGATGAAAAATGCCTACAGAAAATGCTTTATATAATCAAAATGCATTAAGGTCTTTTATATCAACAGATACTAGTCTTACGGCAGAAGACCTCCTTTTTCAGTATACTCAACGCTGGACAATTGAAGTATTTTCTCACCAAAATAAAATGGACTTAGGATACTTATCAAGTACGCAGTGAAAAAGCAGTAAAAAGATTTTGGATTTTGACCCAATTATCATACTTTTATTGTACTTTTGGTGTATCTGAAACTCACTGCAAATTTGGAAAAGGTTTAAAAATAGCTCGCAAAAATTCTGTGCAAAATTTAATTAATTAGGTATTTATACAGCCTCAAAATGGAGTAAGCAAAGAAGCTATTTCTCATGTTCTTAAACTGTCACAGAGTAAGTGCGCCTAGACACGGCAAAATATTATAAGTGATTTTGCTCGTTTATAGATAATAATGTAAATCTTTAAAATATAGTAATATAAATACATGAATATACGGAGGGATTACATATGAGAATTAAGTTTTTGATTAATGCAAATAAAAAAGGCATGTAAATGCCCAATGTCATTAAGTTAACCATCTTGTGACAAATAGAATTATATCCAATTGAAATCATCTTTTGGGTTGTGTGTAATACATACATCTGAACCATCAACCGCTAACATTCGATAACCATCATAATAATTAGGATTAACTGCCGATGATGTGAAACTATGAAAAATATTTCATGAGTTCAAGTTTCAGACTATTACCTCCCATAGAAAGTAAAATATTCAGCTTATCTTTGAAATACAGTTTTCGTTTTCTAGTAAGATCCTCCTCGGGGTCGTTAACAAACAGCCTCGAGTTTTCATGCATTTCAGCTAACACAGTGTCCAATTTTCCCTTTATTAAATCTGCATATTCATTCATAAGTGAGCCTCCTTAAAAATTCTTGTAATTAAGGGGCTTCGCCACATTTTTTTTACTATTTGTCAAGTTTTTTTTGGAAATTCCCTGGAATTTCTCTGAAAATTATATAAAAAAAACAGGGTATGCATTTTTAAACATACTCTGTTTTAAAACTATTGTTTCAATTTCTTAACTTAATGACATTGTGTAAATGCCCTCTATATTTCTGCAATTAAAATGTTATTACCAAAATAAAAAAAAATCATGTAAAAGCTTTACTTAAATAAAATATTTAGCTATAATTGAATATAGGGCATAATAATATTAATTATGATTTATATTTCATTTTTATTATATCACATAATGAGTGCATATGTCAATAGATTTTACAAAAAAAACCTAGGAGCGTGATAAAATGAATGATTATGAATTAAATCATCAAGAAGAATTGTTATATCTTGATGATACGATTAACTTTCTAAAAAAAGAATTAGAGAAAGATGAATATGACATAACCTTCAGGAAAAGGAATCTTATTTCTTCAAGGAAAGAAATGTGGCAAGAATCTGTTCATTCTTCAAATGATTTTGATAGAATTCCAGAAATGCTTCAACATCTTTCAGAAGTTGATAGTCAAAACTTTAATTACGAAAAAACACTAGACCGAATAAAAAAGTATACACGAATTTTAAACTCCCCTTATTTTGGAAGATTTGATTTTAAGGAAGATACTTATGATGATACTGATCAGATTTATATTGGTCTTTATAATTTAATAGATAATGATACAAGTTCAATTTTGATATACGATTGGCGCTCCCCTATTTCAAGTATGTTTTATCAATGTGAAATTGGTAAAGGATCTTATAATGCTCCCTTTGGAGTAATTTCCGGTGATATTTTTATGAAGAGGCAATATAAAATTGAGAATTCTAAGCTTAAGTATTTTTTTGATAGCAGCATAACAATTAATGATGAAATCCTACAAGAAGTGTTATGCCACAATTCTTCCTCAAATATGAAAAATATTGTTGAAACCATTCAAAAGCAGCAAGATGTAATTATTAGAGATACCGAAAATGAGCTTCTGATTGTACAAGGCGTAGCTGGGAGCGGTAAAACATCTATAGCACTACATAGAATTGCATATTTGCTTTATGTTGGTATGGAATCAAAATTGCATTCCAACAATATTATTATAATTTCTCCTAGTTCTGTTTTTAGCAAATATATTTCTGGAGTCTTACCCGAATTGGGTGAGGAAAACGTAGAAGAAACTACTTTTGACAATATTGTAGTTGACTTTTTAGATAATAGATTTATATTTGAAAGTAGAAAACAGCAACTTGAGTTTTTGATTATTAACGATAATCAGCAAAATTTAAATATAAAAATGGAGAACACTAAATTTAAAGGCTCTAAAACATTTGCAACTATTTTGGATAGATTAATAAAGTATTATGAGCATAAATTAACTTATTTTGAGGACTTATATTATGATGGAAAAATTATTGAAACAAAGGAGCAGCTAAATAATCTTTTTCTAAACAGTAAAATGGATCTGCCAATATCAAGAAGACTTAAAAGAATTGAAAGTATGATGCTTAATAAAATCCATCCTTTAAGAAAATTAAGGCTGGAGAAAATTCAGAGGGTTGTTGAAAATGGAGCTTCCCATCAATTAGAAATAAGATCTTTTAGTAGATTAATGGCAATTAAAGAAGCTAAGGTATTAATGAGACATCTTCATAAGTTTACGGAGGTTGATTATGCGGATTTATATAAATTACTTTTTAATAAAACAGGACTTCTTTTAAAACTTTCCAATGGATTGGAACTTCCTAAAAATATAGATCAAATGATACTCGAAACCACTAGAAGTCTCCATAAAGGCTATATTAATTACGAAGACTGTGCTCCCCTTTTATATATTAAACTAAAACTTAACGGCAGTCGCGAGTTTTCAGCTATACAGCAGGTTGTTATTGATGAAGCCCAAGATTATTATCCACTTCAATATGAAGTTTTCAATCTTCTATTTACTAGAGCTAAGTTTACGGTACTCGGTGACTTTAACCAAACTCTCGAAAAACGTGGTGATAAATCTATATATGATGATATAGATAAAATTCTTTGCAAGAAAAAGAGCATAAAGCTTTCTATGAATAAAAGTTTTAGGTCTTCCATGGAAATTAATGCATTTACTCAGAAAATATTAAATAGCAAGCAGGAGTTTGTTTCCTTTGAGAGACATGAATCAGAGCCACAAATTATATTTAAAGATAATGAAGAATTGCTTTATGAGGCTATAATCCAAGATATTCATAACTATGAAAGTCGTGGTTATGAGTCTATTGCAGTTATTTGTAAAACAGAGAAAGAAACACTATTGGTTCAAAAAAAACTATCTAATTTAACGAACATTAAATTGTTAAATACAGAAAATACTGAAAGTATAAAGGGTACCCTTGCTATCCCTTCTTATATATCAAAAGGTCTAGAATTTGATGTAGTACTTGTGTGCAATGTTTCAAAGGACAATTATAACAGTGAGTTTGATAGGAATCTTTTGTATGTGGCTTGCACAAGAGCGCTACATCAGCTTTCTATTTATTATACTGGAGAAAAAAGTGAATTTATTTAAGATTATTTGAATGTCATGGTTTTAATATAGATGTTCTTGAGTTGAAATTTCGTTAAATTTATATAAAAGAAGATACATGCTAATTAAAGCATGTATCTTCTTTTATATTATTAATATCCTTTTATATAAAAAGCCTCCATTAATTAATAAGTCTTAAATTTTCTATGAATAATAGAGCGCCAATTTATGTCTATTGTATTTCCGCTCCAAATGGTATCAGCCCAAGTTTAGCAAATTTGAAATGCTGAAGTCCAAATGGTATTCCTACAATTGTTATACAAAAAATCAAACCTGTAACAAGGTGGCCTATGGCAAGCTCCCAGCCTAAAAAAATTATCCAAATCACATTGAAAATCAATCCTCCAACCCCAAAATTACCAAGCTCTATTTCTTTTCCAAAAGGCCACAATACAAATACTGAAATCTTAAAGCATTGAATGCCAAAGGGTATACCAATAATTGTAACACACAAAATTAACCCCGCTAAAGACCATGCAATAGCTGAAATTATCCCGCCAAATAATAACCAAATAATATTACCTATAAAATTCATCGTAAACCTCCATTTTTATTATGCTGGAAAAAACTTTTAAAAAAATACTTATTTATAAATAGATTTCTATTTCCGTACCCTGGTAAAGTTCACTTAGTATCTTAATTTCTCCATCATGTGCTTTTACTATATCATTTGCAATAGCCATTCCAAGCCCTGAACCCTCATGTCCCTTTCCGGTATTTGTACCCCTATAATATCTTTCGAATATATGGTTTAGCTCTTCCGGTCTTATTCCTTTTCCGTTATCACTTATAATAATTTTCAAATTATCCTTCTTTTCAACGGACACTTTTATATTTACGCCCTCTTCATTATGAACTATTGCATTATATATTAAATTTTTCATAGTCCTCATTATAAGACTAGCATCCACAAAAGCTTCTATATCTTCATATTCACAAATGAAATCAATATCTACCTCAGCGTTACTCGGGTCGTTTAGTATGTCAATTACAGCATTTCGTACCAAGCTGACCATATTTACTTTTTTCTTGTTTAACTTCAATACTTTATTTTTTAATCTTGTTGTTAAATTCAAATCATCTACAAGTTCTTTTATATAGTTGGCCTTACTGTCTATTATTTTTGAATACTGTTTTACCTCTTCTTTTGATAAATCATAATCATCGCTGCTTAAAAGTTCCGCATATCCTTTTATAGATACCAGAGGTGTCTTAATATCATGTGACATATTTGAAATCCATTCTTCTCTCATCTTATCAAGTTTTTTTCTTTCTATTTCATTGCTCTTAAGAGTTGATGAAAGGTTGTTTAGGTTTCGATAGACCACAGTGTATATACCCTTTTCGGATAATTCTAAATTATAATTTCCATCCGATAATACTAGAACCCCATTTATTATATTACTTAAAGGTCTAGTAAGCCTTCTCGAGAACAAATATGCAAAAAATAATGCAATGAGTACGTCTAATATTAAGATGCTATAAATAGTTCTACGGATAGTTTCCACAAAATTATTCATGCTAATAGTAAATACTTGTCTTTCAACCTTAACACGTGGAAATCCTATTATATAGCTATATGCACGCCCTTCTATTTTTTTTTCACCTACAAAAATAGTTGATAATGCTTTTTCATCCGAATATTTATATTCATGGATCAATTGAAAAGGAGTATAACTTTCTTTTGTACCTTTTGGTTTTCTATAACTATATATCTCACTACTTTTCTCATCTAATATCTGTATCCATATATCGTTGTTACTCAAACTTAATTTCCCATTATTATCTACAGAAATAGTTTCTTTATTACCTACAATATATTCACTAAAATTTCTAGTATAATCCTCTGCCCCTAAACCTTCTAATTTTTTCTCTATTATGGTGTTTTTCGTATTATTGTTATGAATTGCAAAAGAAAAAATTGCAATAATATTTATAATCATTACAATTATAACTACAGAAACCACAGTCCACATGAATCTAGCTATTAATTTCAATTTCATATCTATTCGCCCTTTACAACAAATTTGTATCCCAGGCCTTTAATATTAACTATATATTTGGGCAATGAAGGATTATCCTCTATTTTCTCTCGGAGTCTTCTTATGTGAACCATAATTGTATTGTCAAAGCCTATATAATCTTCTCCCCAAACTCCACTGCAGATTTTTTCCTTGCTGAGGATTTGGTTTGGGTTTTTCAACATATAAGCTAACATCTTAAATTCTTTTGCTTTTAACTGTATTGACTCACCATTCTTTTTAAACTCTATCTTTTCCTCATTTAATTCAAAAGGTCCAAAAACTATGGTTTTGCCTTTTTCGTTCTTATCTTCATCAATATAATTATTTCTTCTTAAATGAGCTTTTATCCTATAGGCAACCTCTTTGGGACTGAAGGGCTTTGTAATATAATCATCAGCCCCTAAAGCAAAACCCAAAATCCTATCTAGCTCTTCCGTCTTAGCCGACATAAACAAAATTGGGGTTCTAGAAGTCTTTCTTATCTCTTTGCATACATCATATCCGTCTCTACCCGGCATCATTATATCCAAAAGAATAATATCTGGGTCTAAACAGGATACTAAATCTATTGCTTCTTTTGCCGCTATTGCAGTATATATATTTTCAAAACCCTCTTTTTTAAGTACAGTAGATAAAAGTTTTAATATGTCCTCTTCATCATCAACTATTAGTATTTTACTTTTATTAATTAAATTTTCCATAATTACCACCTCTTAAAAATTAAATCATCACATAAAGATGTTGTCTTAAATACTTCAAAAGACTAGACAATTATTAATTGTTTAGTCTTTTGAAATGTTTTTAAGTTTCTAACTATATAATACCATAAAAACTAACTTATTATCTTTTTCCTTCTTTTATAAATGCTTTGTAGGTACCCTTTGGTAAAAATACAAAGCCAACAATAACTATTACTATTTGAACTATTATTAATGCCATTGGAACCTTGTATCTTATTAATTCTGATGACATCATTCCCCAAAGTGGAGTTACCCCAAAATATTTTGCGTATCCACCTTGAGATAATATACCACTTAGTATATAGGGCACTCCCATAAGTAGACCCCCAAAAATAAAAGGTATAGAAGCTGATTTACTTATTGCTGATAGATATAATCCGAGTTCTGAGAAAAAGAATGAACCTATTATAACAGTTATTATAAGTATAATCATCATCTGCAATACAGTTATGTTTGAACCACTATTTCCAAAATACCAAAGCTCTTTTAATGGTAAGTCTAACCCACTAAAATTTGATTTTATTAATCCATCTACATATATTATAAGTACTATTGATACATTAACTATTGATGTTGATATACCTGCACCAATCCATTTTGCCATTACAACCTTTTTCTTTCCATTTTGGGTTGTATTGATAAGTTCATTCATATTAGAGCTATATTCAAGTGTATATGTAGCTGAAATTATCATAAATGTTATTAATCCTATAAGTGGTACAATTCCATAAATTTTACTAAAGACATCTGCCCAAACCTCTGAACCTGTATCTGGCCTAATTAAAATTTTACAAAATAAAAGTAAAACAATCCAAGTTATTATTATGCTAGGTTTTAATAACATTTTTCTTATTTCTGATTTTATAAGAATTCCCATAAGTTACACCTCCCTAGTATTTTCTAAATCAAAGTAAAACATATATACATCCTCAAATCTTGGTTCTATACTTTGCGCTGATGCATATAGCGGCATTTTATCGCTTACTACTCTGAGTTCTGTAATATCTGCGCCCCTTTGAAGGTTAACTACCTTATAATCTCTTTGTATATCCATAACTTCATTTTCTTTATTTGTTGTAATCTTATATACTTTTCCATTCATGCCATCTAATATATCTTTATGATTTCCTTTTATTATAACGCTACCATTTTTAATCATTATAGTTTCTCTTGCTACAGCTTCTATATCTGAAATAATATGAGTTGATAGTATTATTATTTTATCTTTTGATATTTCAGCTATAAGATTTCTAAATCTTGCTCTTTCTTGAGGATCAAGGCCCGCTGTTGGTTCATCAAGTACAACTATTTGAGGGTCATTTAATAATACTTGTGCAATTCCAACTCTTCTTTTCATACCACCAGAAAATTTACCAACTGCTTTATTTCTAACTTCATATAAGCCAACAAGGTTTAGTAGTTCGTCAATTTTTTTAGAAGCACTATTTTTGTCTATTCCCTTTAATGCAGCCACATATTTCAAAAATTGTTTTGCTGTAAAATTCTTATATGCACCAAATTCTTGTGGTAAATATCCAATAATATTTCTATACTCATCTTCTTTTTCATAAATACTTTTCCCATTATAAATAATTTCTCCACTTGTGGGCTTTGTTAATGTTACTATTTGTTTCATTAGTGTAGTTTTACCCGCTCCGTTTGGTCCGAGTAGTCCATATACACCATTTTCTAAAGTAAGTGTTATATTATTGTTGGCATTCTTTTTCCCAAAGCTTTTTGTTAAGTTTTTTATCTCAAGTTTATTCATTATTGTTCCTCCTTTAATTTTAATTATTTTACTAATACTTTTTTAAATGACACTATGCTCATTGTAACTCCTGCCACTAAAATCATTCCCAATATCCCAAGGCAAAGATTAATTAAATCAAAGTTCATCCCAAAGAATTTTACATTTCCATAATACACGCCAGCAAACTGGTTAAAATAGAATAGTAAATTTACAAAATTAATATTATTTAATACCATTTGAACATTACCTGGAATTACTTTTACCATTGTTAACAATTTTGGAATAATAATAAATATCAAGAATCCACTTGTAGCTGCAATTGAGCTTGTTGTTAAAAATGAACATAAACATGCAATTACACCTAGTGTAGCTAATATCAATATCATTATGCCTATCTTTAATATTATAAATTGAATTATAGTATATGCATCTCTTACTAAAATAGGGTTGTCTATTATTCTTATGGCTTGTAGTTGTCCATTTATTGGCAGTCCATATTGGAGTGCTGTTATTATAAATTGGATTACTAGATAAAACCCATATAAAACTGTTGGTATTAATATTCCAAGTCCTAATTTTGAATATAAAGCTCTATTTTTATTTTTTGATGTAAGAATCAAATTTTCTACTGTAGACACAATTTCATCCGTGTATATATTGCAACAAGCTATGATTAGAATTACCACCATAAAGAATGCCATAAGTGTATTGGTTGCTCTATAATCGAATACCTTCCAGAAGCTAACATCACTATACTTAGTGTCTTCCATACTTTTCAGTTTTTTATGGGATATTTCCTTCATAGCTTTACTAAAATCATCTTTCTCCTGACTATTTGCGGCTTCCCTTATAGTGCCTATTTTTGCATCTAACTTTTCTTGTGCAATTACCGTGGCTAGTCTTGTATCTTTAATTAAATCATATTGCTCATTTCTATGTGATTTCTGCGTTTCCATCTGTGGTTTTATTAAAGCCATTGATCCGCAAAGTAAAATAAATATTATTGCTATAATTACTCCAGTTCTTGATTTAAATATTTTTTTAAGTTCCCAATATATCATTTTGTTCCTCCTTATAAAAAGTGCCACCTTAGAATAAGATGAATCCAAGTGGCAAGTTTAAGTGAATGTCATCCGTTAAAATCTTATCTTGCTATAAGTACATTATATAACCCTAACCTTATCTCTTGATAACATTAACCTTAAATAAACCTTACATAATAAAAAGTGCCACCTAGATGGCAAGTGGCAAGTTTAAGAAAATTTCATCCATTAAAATCCAAATCCTTTTTTTATCGCCTTTGTAGGACATGCTTTTACACATTCCCCGCATCTAATACATTCAGCACTATTAGGATTTTTATATATTTCTATATTCATCTTACATTTTCTAGCACAAGCACTACAGTTTGTACACTTTTTTTTATCTATTTCATATTTGTAAAAACTCACTTTATTAAATAATGAGTAAAATGCGCCTAAGGGACATATATACCTACAAAATGGTCTGTATATAAATATTGAAGCGATAATAATACTAATTAGTACAAACATCTTCCATACAAATAAGCATCCTATTACTCCCCTTAGTGATTTATTCATTAAAACTAATGGTATTCCACCTTCTAGCGTGCCCGCGGGACATATGTATTCACAAAAATATGGAGGACTTATTCCAAATTCATTTACTAAAAACATAGGTAATATTATAACAAATAATGCCAATATAATATATTTTAAATATTTAAGTCTATTATTCACTTTTTCATTTACTTTTATCTTTTTAGAAGGTATTTTATATAATAAGTCTTGAATAAGACCAAAGGGGCATAACCACCCGCATATAAATCTACCAAATATAATACCAAATAAAGACATAAGGCCAACTATATATAATGAAAAATTATATTTTACGGTTCCTATAACCGCCTGCAAAGAACCTATAGGACAAGACCCCAGCGCTCCAGGACAAGAGTAACAATTTAAGCCTGGAACACAAACCTTCTTTGTGGCTCCTTTATATATGTTGCCTTTTAAAAACCCATTTACATTTGCATTTGTGGTTATAGCTACAACAATTTGCGTTATTCTTCTTTTATCCAATCCCTATACACTCCAAACATATATTTATTGCTTTTTTAAATACAATTCGCACTTCATTCCTATACAATCCAGTAGAAATAAATAAGATGCTCATCATTAAAATCCCATATTTTATATAACCTTGATTTTTACTAACCTTACTTGAATTCATATAATTCACATCCTTGTTTTTCATTTGCTGTAATTAGTTTATAATAAAATTTCTGCTCTTAAAATTATATTTCCCAATTACCATACATACCCCACCTGTTATAAGGTGAGGTATGTTATTTCTAAACTATGTTTAATTTTTTATACTTTTGAGCCTAGCTTGAATTTCATTCTTATAGTCTTCTTTACTATGTGAACCAACTATAAAGTCTCCAACAATATTTCCTTCGCTATCAACAAATAATGTAGTAGGAACTCCTGAAACATCTTTCAATATATTATTTTTAATGCTTTCATCTGGAATAATATTAGTAAACTTCGCGCCCTTTTTTTCTAATATTTTTTTAGCTAATTCTTCATTATCCTCGTCAGGTGTATCTGAAACAAGACCAATCACATTAATCTTCTCACCTTTAACCTCTTCATAAAGCTTTTGAATATCTGGCATTTCTTGTATACATGGTCCACAATATGTAGCCCATATATTTATCATAGTAAGCTTACTACCTTTGAAAATACTACTATCTATTTCTTTTCCATCTAAAGTTTTAGTTTTAAACTCAAACTTCTTATATTTGTTTAATTTTTCTTTTTCTGATACTGGTTTAGATGTTTTAATCAAACTTTTAAAATTCTTAATTTCTCCATATACTTCTTTAAAATCTTTTTTAGATTTATCTGATAATCCACTTTCCTCAGGTACATCATTATATAATAAGTAGATTTCAAAGTTACCTTCTTTACCTAATAAATCCTTATTTTTAAACTTGGCGAACAATTCTTTTTGTACTTTTCCTTGGGTTTTACTTTTGTCTATAGTTACAATAGTACATAGTTCTTTATTTTCTTTTAATAAATTCATAAGGTCTGTTTGAAACTTTTCCATCTTTACTTTGTCTGTTTCTGGTATTTTTTGCGAATCCTTGTTTAATTTTTCCATCTTGTCCATAGTTTCAGTAGCTATAAAGCTAAACATAAGCTGTCCTATTATATTTTCTTCTCCATCAAGTCCAAGTAAATCTATATTTTTCTCTTTTGCTTTCCACTTATCTGGTAATTTATATTCAACACCTAAATTTTCAAATTTCTTTCCTGCATCTTCTTTTTTAGTTTCTGTTTGTTCCGTTTTATTTTGAGTTTGTTTTGAATTTTCTTTGGTTTCCTTATTACAAGCCACCATAGATATACAAAGCACCCCTACTATTAATATTGTTAGAAATTTTCTTTTCATAATCAATTCTCCTTTATTTACAACTCATATTTTTACCCTTACGCTATAAGTACATTATATAAGGTCAACCTTATCTCTTGATGACATTAACCTTAAATAAACCTTACAAATAAGCTTGTCACTATTAACCTATTTGATTATAATTAAATACAATCAAATTTTTTTAACAAAGGAGATAAATTATGTACTCATCCCAATACTTTATTGACACATTAAATATGGAAGCTCATCCTGAAGGTGGTTTTTACAAAAGCAGCTTCTGCTCTTGTGAAAATATTAGCTCCAATAACCTTAAAACTAAGTTTGAAGGTGAAAGAATACTTTGGACTAGTATTTATTTTTTATTAAGAGATGGAGAAATTTCAAGTTTTCATAGATTAAAATCAGATGAAATGTGGTACTACCATGCGGGCTCCCCTCTTACAATATATATGATAAGTCCAAATGGAGAACTTACTACAAAGCAATTAGGTCTTAATATAGAAAATGGAGAAACTCCGCAGTTCCTAGTACCTAAGAATCATATCTTTGGTTCTGCTATGAATAGCCCAGGATACTCTCTTGTTGGCTGCATGGTATCACCTGGATTCGACTTTAAAGATTTTGAAATAATTGAAAGAGATGTTCTCTTAAATAAATACTCTGAACATAAGGATATAATAATTAAGCTTACAAAATAAATATGACTTTATAATTAAAGACCCTACTAGAATAAATAATTCTAGTAGGGTCTCACTATATTAATATTATATTTTTATTTGCTTTTAAACATCTTGAATTTAATAGTAAAATGTTTATCTAAATATTTATTTAGACCTTTTTTCATACAAAACTTATAAATCACAATAGTAATATAAGAGCATATTCCAGCTATAATCCATCCACCAAAAACATCTCCTGGATAGTGGACTCCCACATAAACCCTGCTAATTCCTACAAGAATTAAATATATAACTATAAGCCCACTCATAAAATAAGCGATTTTTTTATTCTTTATTCGTTTAAATATAATGTAAATAAGTACAATTCCTATAGCCGTAGAAATAGAAGAATGACCGCTAGGAAAACTATAGCCATCAGCATCCATTAACCATATTCCCGTTGGTCTATCTCTTTTTATTGTATTTTTAAGTATCAAGTTTGTAAAACCAGTAAATCCGATATTAAATACACAACAAATAGCTTCTACTTTCTTATTGAAAAGATATAATATAATAAAAACTAATGCGGTTAATAAAAACTGAGGAGTTGTGTCCGAAGAGCTTGAAATAGCAATAAAAAATTTATCCCATCCTAAATTTATAGAATTTCCTAAATAATAAATCATTTTAATTTAACCATCCTCTCTATGCTTTCCTCTCAAATCAGTAATTATGTTAAAGTAATGATCTTAGTTAATACTAATATCCCAAGTAAAGTACCTACTACTATTCTATATACTGCAAAGACTTTCATTGGCTTCTTTTTCAAGTAATCAACAAATTTTTTCATAACAATTAAAGCTACTAGAAAAGCTACAACAACTCCAACTATTAATGCAATCCACAATGTCAGTGTCATTATAGAATAATCAAATTCAAATAAATCCTTCCCTGTTGCCCCTATCATAGCGGGAATGGCTATGAAAAATGAAAACTCTGCTGCTACTGGTGTTGATAATCCTGCAATCCATCCACCCATGATTGTAGAAGCACTTCTTGACATTCCTGGCCACATAGAAAGAAGTTGTAATAAACCAATTTTAAATGATTGAACAGGAGTTATGCTATCTATACTTCCTACTTTATGATGCTTATTTCCAAATCTCTTTTCGATTATTAGTAACAATAATCCACCAACTATAAATCCTACTATGACAGCTTCTGGTATAAATTTAGATTTTATTTTATCGTATAGTAATACTCCTGCAATTCCCATGGGGATAGATGCGGTAATAACGTTTATCCCAAATTTAAATCCTTTTTTACCCTCTTTTCCTTTGGTAAATATAAACTTAAAAAATTCTATTATGCTTTCTTTAATCTTCTTCCAATATAAAACAACCACTGCCATTATTGCTCCAAGCTGAATTACAACTTCAAACATCTCTGCAAATTTTCCTTGAAACCCCATTGCCCATCCAACTAATATCATGTGTCCTGTAGAAGATACTGGCACAAATTCTGTTAGCCCCTCTACTATTGCTATTACAATTGCTTTTAATAAAAATATTATATCGATGATTTATCACTCCTTCGAAACTAATTATAAATATATATACATAGTTTATAATAATAATACATAACTTACTATCTGTAAAGCTTACAGGAATATGACGTGTATGTAAGATTCGTAATTTTTAATAAAAATAGCAAATAAATAGTTAAACTATCCATTTGCTATTTTACATCAAGTTCATATTTAATAATATTATTTTATACATTTCCATTCACACATTATAGAAATCCTATTTTCTTCAAGCTTTGATATTATTACTCCATTCATCTTTTCCATTAAACTTTTTACAATAGAAAGCCCAAGTCCTACACCTTTTCCTGTTCTCACCTTGTCTGCCATATAGAATCTATCAAACATATGTAATGCATCTTTTTCCTCAATGCCTGTACATATATTTGAAATTTTAAAAATTACTTTATCATCACATTCTTCTAATTTAATCTGAATATCTTTCTCTGCATATTTTAATGTATTAGAAAGCAAATTATCTATTATTCTCTCTAAACTATCCTTATCGCCCATTATAAAAATTGCCTTATCTGAAATGCTTATTTTGGGTTCTATCCCTTTGCTCTGAAAAGCTTCATAAAGTGATAAAATTTCGTCGCGTACTATATTAGTTAAATTCACTTTTGTAATCTCTAATTCATAATCTTCGCTCTCTATTAAAGCTAACTCAAAAAAATCATTTATAAGAACATTTAATTTATTAGTTTTATCTTCAATTATTTCTAATGCCTCTTCTTTATCTATCTCATTCTGCTTAAGAAGTTTCAAATATCCTATTATTGATGTTAAGGGTGTCCTTAAATCATGAGACATATTAGCTATCCCTTGTTTTAATGTATTTTCAAACATTGCTTTTTCTTGTTCATTTCTTCTGTAAAGTTCTAAATATTCATTAATTTCAAAAGCTAAGTCTTCTATATATTTATCAGCTATTTCAGTATTAACTTTTTTATTGTTTTCTCTCACTCTAAAATTTTTAATTTGCTTAGTTATAGCTCCTATTTCTCTTTTATATAAATGTAGCTTAATAAGTGCTACTGCCAAAATTAATACTAGAAAAATAATCATTAAAAAAATACCTAAATGCATTTCATTTCTCCTACTCATATAATAAAATTTTCACTTATCATTTACTTAATATCCTCATGCCTTACATATAACATACTCACTCCAATTGTTATACTAAAAGTTAAAAGCGATGAAATTATTCCAAGTATAATATCTTCTTTAAGTGCAAATCTTGATATTGCTCCTCGCCCAGCAACATAAGGAAGAAGAATATATGTACCTATTTTTGAAAAAGACAACTGAACACTCAAAAAAAATATAACTGGTGAAACAAATGTACAAAGAGCACTCTTTGTTATCATAGCAATCATAGCAATTATACATATTGTGGCTATATTATACATTATGCCAATAATAATTACTCTGGTTAAATATAAAATAGTACTTAAATTTAAGACTTCACAAAATCCATAAATTATTGAAACATGTATAACTAAAATTGTTGTATAAATTATTTCTAAAAATAAACAAGCCATTATAAATACTATTAATTTACTTAGTATAACCTTACTTCTCCTATATCCATAACTGAAACTTTTGCTTATATTATTATTCTTAAAATCCTTAGCAATAAATTCTCCGCCTAATAATGCAAATATAAAACTGGTATATATAATATATTCGAATGCGTATTCTATTGAATATACTCCATTCATAAGAAAATTAGAATGTGCTTTCTGAAGTCGTTGTATATCCTTATCCCATACAGTAATTAAAAAAAATGAAGCCCCTATTGCTAAAAATATTATCCCAATAAAATAATTGCTTTTTTTTAATTTGTAAAATTCTCCTCTAATTAAATTACTCATTACCTTTTCCTCCAACTAACTTGGTAAAATATTCCTCAAGAGATTCACCCATTTGCATTATTTCTTTAACTCCTATGTTATGTTTAGATAGAGCCATAGTAACCCTTTCTCCGTCAAATTCATCATATATTCTTATGATATTATTAGGAAAAACTTCAAAGTCTTTTATTCCAATCTCATTTTCTAAAATAACTGAGACATCCGAAGAATCATTTACTTTCAAATGAAGATAAGTTCTACATTTATTTAAAAGTTCATCGGCCGTCATTTCTTCAATTAATTTCCCATCATTTATAAAACCATATCTATTTGAAATGTGCGTAAGTTCAGATAACATATGACTTGATATTAAAATAGTTGTTCCTCTTTCTTTATTTAATTTAAGTAAAAGCTCTCTTATTTCTTTTATTCCAATTGGATCTAATCCATTCATAGGCTCATCTAAAACTAAAAATTCTGGTTCACTTAATAATGCCATAGCAATTCCTAGTCTTTGTTTCATTCCTAATGAAAAATTCTTGGTTTTCTTTTTCTCTACATCCTTAAGTCCTACTAAATTTAAAGTCTGATCAATACATTTGTTTCCTGGAATTCCTCTTTGAATTTTAACAAGTTTAAGATTTTCCTCCGCAGTCATGTTAAGATAAAGAGCTGGAGATTCTATTAATGTACCAAGCCTACTTCTTTCCTTAGTAATCTCCTTCTCCTCACTATGCCCAAATAGTTCAACTTGTCCATTATTAGGTATAACAAGACCTGTAAGCACTCTAATAATAGTTGTTTTTCCAGCACCATTTTTTCCTATAGCTCCATATATATCACCTTTTTTAATGTTTATGGATAAATCATCTAAAACTTTGTGATTACCATATGTTTTTGTAATGTTACTGGCTCTAATTATATATTCACTCATTTTTTACCTCCTTATAAATCATACTTTTATCATAACTTATGTTTCATAAGAAAACTTTGCTAAAGTCTTTCAAAAGTCTTAAATCTTCTTAATAGATAATATTAATTATTGCTTTTTATATTAAATCATCATCTGCGATGCTGCAATATTAACTATTTTCTTAATTTATACCCCATTGCCCAAATTGTTTCTATGTAATCTTCACTATTATTTGCACTAGATAGCTTATTTCTTAATCTACTCACATGTACACTTACAGTATTATCATCACCTAAAAATTCTTCTCCCCATATACTTTCAAAAATATTAGATTTACTGTATACCTTATTGGGATTAGTTAATAATAATTCTAGCAATGCAAACTCTTTTGCAGTTAACGTAACTATGTTTTGTCCCACTTTTACTTCTTTACTTTCTGTATTTAAACTAATATCTTTATAACGCAAAATATTATCTTCATTTTTCTTTTTCTCATGGGTGGAAAATTCTAAATATCTTCTTAAATTAGAATTAACTCTTGCAACCACTTCATCTGGATCAAATGGCTTACAAATAAAATCATCCGCTCCACTTTCTAATAATTCTACCTTAATTTTTAGGGATGTTTTTGCAGTTACTATAATTATTGGTGCTTTTGTGATTTCTCTAATTTTTAATATAACTTCTTCTCCACTAATCCCTGGAATCATTAAATCTAATAAAATCGTATCCCACCATTCATTTTCTACACACATTAAAGCTTCTGTCCCTGAAAACGCTGCTCTAGCCCTATGCCCCTTATTTTCAAGAATAGTACAAAGTAATTTATTAATATCCTTTTCATCTTCAACTACTAAAATCTTAGCTCTTTTATCCATATTTTAGCCCTCTCCAAAACTTGCTCTCTTACAACAAGGTTTCTTGCAATCTTTTAATGCAGTTGTCATAGCATTAAATTCTATAATTTTCTATGCTTTTCTATCTATATTTTACCATGGTTCCTTCCTACATTGTATGAATGTGTAAATTAATATATTTAAAATAAACCTGTTTTCTTGAATGTTTTATTAATTTGACTTATACTATTTCGCTTTTCATTCTTTAACTAACATTTAGCCACTTCTTCCCATCAACAAGTCTTGAAACCATCATTGCACACACTGTGTTCCCTGTTGAGTTTAACACTGTAGCCGGTGCATCTATAATTGTACTAATAACAACTATTATAGGAAGTGCTTCAGGTGGAAATCCATAAACACTTATTATAAGCATCTCTCCAATCATTCCTCCACCTGGTATTGCTCCCATAACTGCTCCTACTAAAAAACTTACTGCCAATATCGATAATATCATTGGAATACTGTTAATTTCTTTACCAAATAAGCCAAATACAAATACTATTTTTAACACTCCTCCCATAACAGAACCATCCTTATGCGTATTAACTCCAAGTGGTATTACAGTTTCTGCAATGTCTTTTGGCACACCTATTTTCTTAGTGGCTTCAAGATTAACAGGAATTGATGCAGCACTTGAACAAGTAGCTAATGCTATTACTGTTGGTGAAATTGCATTTTTCCAAAATGCTCTAAATCCCATTTTACCTGCTGATAAATAGGAATATATACTGAAAAATACAAAATAATTTATTGTTGTCAATCCTAAATATAAGAGGAACACCTTTAAATATCCTTGTAATATCTGTGTTCCCAGCTGCCCTACAACTGATGCAAAATAACATCCGAGTCCAATTGGAGCATAGTACATAATAATGCTTACCATTTTCATCATTATAGTTGTAGCTGCATTTAAAAGGTTTTTTACAACTGTTGCTTTTTCACCAACTAATGCTGTTGATACTCCAAATAACACAGAAAAAATGATTATTTGAAGCATATTATTTTTAGAAAATAACCCTGAGAAATCTCCCACTGTAACTGTACTTACTAAGCGTTGTGATAAAGATACCTTTCCAGCTTCTGTTCCAATTTCCCCTCCCACCTTAGATAAAATAGTTTTAATAGCCTCAGCATCTAATCCTTTAGTTGGATTAAATATCAATGCTCCCACAATAGCCAAAATACCGGATATCAATGCAGTAATTACAAAAACTATTGCAATATTTATCATTATCTTACCAAGTCTATTCATACCCGTCATATTAGCTATAGCCGACGTTATACTAAAGAACACTAAAGGCACTATTATAGTAAACATCAAGTTTAAGAATATTTGTCCAAAGGGTTCCAGTACTGTAGCCTTTGGTCCTAATATAATACCTATTATTCCACCTAGTAGTATTGATAAAAGTAGCACCAACGACATTTTATAATTATTTAAAAAGTTCTTCATATATATTTAACTCCTTCCAATATTAAAGCTAAATCCTCAACTGCATCGCTGCAATATTAATTGCTAAAAAAATACTCTCTCACTACTTCCTCGTCACTAAAATGTATAGTTTCGTCCTTTAGTACTTGATAATTCTCATGTCCTTTTCCTGCAATTATTACTGTATCAAAGGCTTCTGCCATACCGAGTGCTTTAGAAATCGCTTGCCTTCTATCCTGTATTTTTTCATAGCTGCAACTTGTTTTAATCATTCCTACTTCGATTTCATCAATTATTAATTTTGGCTCTTCTTTTCTAGGATTATCTGAGGTAATAATACAATAGTCACTATATTTCCCTGCTATTTCACCCATTATTGATCTTTTACCTGTGTCTCTATTTCCACCACAACCAAAAACTAAAATTATTCTACCTTTGGCAAATTCTTTAACTGATGTTAGTATATTTTCTAGGCCATCTGGTGAATGAGCATAATCTACTATAGTTAAAATGCCTTTGCTATTTGGTATAGCTTGAAATCTTCCCGGTACTCCCTTTATTTCTTTAACAGCTTTTATTATGTCATCTAAATTTAGTCCTAACCAGTAGACGGTTGCAATTGCAGCTAGTGCATTATATACGCTAAATCTTCCTGGTATACTAAGCTGAACTTCTCTAATTTCATTATTATGAACAAGATTAAAATTCACGCCACTGCTTGTATACTTGATATTAATTGCTCTAAAATCACAATCATTTTCTATGCCATAAGTTATAATCTCACAATTTGCATTGTCCATTATATAAGCCGCGACTGCGTCATCTATATTTATTATTCCTTTTTTACACATTTTAAATAGCTTTAATTTAGCATTTTTATAATTTTCCATAGTGCCATGCTCTTCTAAATGGTCTTGAGTTAAATTTGTAAATACACCAATATCAAATTTACATCCATAAACTCTATCCTGGGATAATGCTGAAGATGTTACCTCAATAACTGCGTGGGTTGCTCCATAACACAGCATTTCTGCAAAGGATCCTTGAAGCTCAATTGAATCAGGTGTAGTCGGATTTAACTTTTTAGTTTTCATCTTCTTCCCAGCAACAGTATTTTCTATAGTGCCAATAATTCCACATTTAACTTGAAGTGCTTGGAGTATTTCTGATATAAAATAACTAACTGAAGTTTTTCCATTAGTACCTGTAACCCCTATAATCTTTAGTTTTTCTGTTGGATTTTCATAGTAATTTTTAGCTATGATAGCCATTGATTTTCTTGCGTCCTTAACTTTAATAACTGTAATGTCTTCTGGTATATTAGGAATTTCATATTCTACAACCAATGCTATAGACCCATTACTTATAGCGTCCAATACAAAATCATGTCTATCTATATTTTTATTTTTCACTGCAATAAAAAGTGAATTTCTGTCTATGTTTCTTGAATCCCAGGTTATACTGCATACCTCCAAATTAAGATCCCCCACTAATATCTCGTGATCTATGCCTTTTAATATCTCATATAATTTCACATTATTCCCTCCTGTTAAATCATCTTCTTTGAAGCTGCAATATTTACTACTCATTCCTATTAACTATTATATGCTCTACATTTACTATTTTTATTGTAGTTAATGCTTAATTCCTTGCATAAAGTGCTATAATGTAATAAACTTCTAATATTTGAGGTGCTATATGAAGGATAATATTTCTACGCAAAAAGTAAAAAGAGGATACCTTAATGAAGATTTCCTCTTCTTTAACCTAAAAGATCAGAAAAAAACTGAATTTGAAATTCACTACCATGACTTTAATAAAATAATTATTTTCGTCTCAGGAGAAGTTACATATATAATTGAAGGAAAGTCTTATAAATTAAAACCTTGGGATATATTACTAGTTGGTAGAAATGATCTTCACCTACCGATAATAAGCCCAACTGTGCCTTACGTACGAATGATACTGTGGCTAAATCCATTATTTTTAGAAGGACATAATAAAAATAATTGTGATCTTCTAAGTTGTTTTCAATTGGCATCTGAGCGAAAGCTCAATCTTATTAGATTGTGTAGCAAGAATATAAATTCCTTAAAGCAAAATCTAGCGGACCTTGAAGAAGAGGTGCAAGATATGGCTTTTGGTAGTACTATATTAAAAAACGCCTTATTTCTTCAGTTCATGGTAAAAATAAATAGATTATTTCTTGGAATGGATATTAATAAAAACATTGATGATATTAAATATGACCCTAGAATTGAAAATATTTTGAGCTTTCTAAACTCAAATCTAGATAAGCATTTATCTATAGGAATGCTATCAAAAGAATTTTATCTAAATAAGTATTATTTGATGCATTTATTTAAAGAAGAAACTGGCTATACAATATATAACTATATACAAAAAAAACGAATTATAAAAGCCTCAGATCTTATAAAAAGTGGCATGCAGACAGGAGAAGTTTGCGGGCAATGTGGCTTTGGGGATTATTCCAGCTTTGTACGCGCCTTTAAAAAGGAATTTGAGCTATCACCTAAGCAATATTATAAATCCAATATATAACTACAACAAAATTTTCCATATCCCTTATCCTTATATAAATTTTACAAAAAAATTACCTATAGTCCAAACATTTTTTTTAAAATGTCCATCCTATAGGTACCATTATATTCTATATCACTCTTGTTTTTTTATGGCAATCTTATTATCCACAATGTATTTCCTAATTAATTTCTAAAACCTTATTAACTACCCAAGGGTAATTTAATTATAAAAACAGTTCTCTCATAATTGCTTTCAACAAAAATTTCACCTTCATGAAGCTCTATTATACTTTTAGTTATAGCAAGACCTAATCCTGAACCTCCAGCAAATTCTGAACGTGACTTTTCAACTCTATAGAACCTTTCAAAAATAAAAGGTACATCTATACTTGGTATTGGTTCACCATAATTAATTACCTCTATAACCGCACTATTATTTTCTTTCCTAGTACATATGTCAATATACTCAGTTCCACTTCCGTAGTTCATACCATTAGAAATTAGATTTTCAAATGCTCTAGCTACTTTAACTGCATCAGCCACTATTAAAAGTTTATCCTCCGAAAAATATGTCCTACACTCTATATTTTTTTTTCTAAACTGTGGATTAAATTCCAATACCACTTGATTTAAAAGTTCAATTACATTTATTAATTCTTTATTTAATTTTAAAGTGCTATTTCTCATTATGGTATACTGAAATAAGTCATCAATTAAAGTGTTCAATCGCTTTGATTTTTCATAGGCAATACTTACATAGTATCTAAGCCTAACTTCATCTTCATATTTATCCTTATCTATGAGTTCAAGATACCCTAATATTGAGGTTAATGGAGTGCGTAAATCATGGGATACATTTGTTATTAATTCATATTTTGTTTGTTCTGCTCTCCGCTCTTCTTCTATTGATTTATTTAATTTATCTATTATTTCATTCATATTTTTAGCCATTTTTCCAAGCTCTGATTTCGGTTTTTCTGGTATCTTTTTTTCTATTTCACCCTTAACTATAGCTTTCATATGTTCATCAATTTCCACAAAATACTTAATCTTCTTATAAATTGATAAATGAAAATAGATTATAAAAATTATTATCCATATTATAATTGCAACTGTCCTGAAATTAATATGGTGCCTTAAAATGTAAATCATGTTTAACAAGTCTTGTGAATTCTTTAAAATAATATCCGTCAAAAATCTCCACATAACGTATATAGCTATCATAGTTAACGCTGAAAATACAAAGTTAAGTACTATACCAAACACTATTTTTAACTCTAATTTATATGTACTATTTTTACTCAATTTTATACCCTACTCCCCATATAGTATGAATAAGTTTCTCACCATCTAAAACCGCATCAAGCTTTTCTCTTAATTTACTCATGTGAGTCATAACTGTATTATTTGATTGATAATATTTTTCTTTCCAAACTCTTTGAAATATTTCTTCTGCACTAAAAATTCTTCCTGTATTATTAGCTAATAGGTGTAATATTTCAAATTCTGTATAGGTTAAAGCAATAATCTTATTATATACTTCTACCTGATGAGTGGATTTTTTTATTTTAAGTGCTCCTATAACTATAGTATCGCTATCTTTTAATTCATCACTATTTTTATCAAATTCGTAAACTCTTCTAAATATGGCCTTAACCCTAACCATAAGCTCTAAAGGATTAAATGGTTTTACCATATAATCATCTGCTCCTATCAATAACCCCTTTATTTTATCTGAATCTTGATTTTTAGCACTTAGCATAATTATAGGTATATTAAGCTTCTTTCTAACTTTGTTACATACTTCTAATCCATCAATTTTGGGCATCATTATATCTAGTATTATAAGACTTATATCACAATTATCAATAACCTGCAAAGCTTCTTCCCCATCATATGCCTTATAACTATTGTAACCTTCATTAGTTAAATATATCTCAATTAAATTAACTATTTCTTTATCATCATCTACAATTAATATATTTTTACTCATATAATCACTCCATTTGTTTACTCTTATAGAGTTTTAATCCTATAACTTATACATCTTTAATAATTATATATTTTAAAAATACATTTGTCTAACATCAATATAGAAACGCAAAAATTGTCTCTACTAAAATTTAACTAAGTACTCTGTGCTTATACACAGTTAAGACTCTAAAATTCAACTTCTTTTTTTATAGCTTTTGTAGGACATGCCTTTACACACTCCCCACATCTTATGCACTCAGGGCTATTAGGATTTTTATAAACTTCTATATTCATTTTACATTTTCTTGTACAGGCATTACAGTTTGTACACTTATTTTTATCTATGTCATATTTATAAAAGCTAATTTTATTAAACAATGAATAGAAAGCTCCTAAGGGACAGATATATCTACAAAATGGTCTATATATAAATATTGATGCTATAATAATGGTAATTAGTAAAAACATCTTCCAGGCAAATAAATATCCTACAGCTCCCCTTAAGGATTTATTTAGAAAAACTAACGGTATTCCACCCTCTAGCGTTCCTGCTGGGCATATGTATTGACAAAAATATGGCGGACTTATTCCAAATTCATTCACTAAAAAAATAGGCAATATTATAACAAATACGGCTAACATGATATATTTTAAATATTTAAGTACATCATTTACCTTTTTACTTACATTTATCTTTTTAGAAGGTATTTTATGTAATAAATCTTCAATAAGACCAAAGGGACATAACCAACCACATATAAACCTACCAAATGTAACACCAAATAAAGACATAAGTCCAACTATATATAATGAAAAATTATATTTTATAGTTCCCATAACAGCCTGCAAAGAACCTATGGGACAAGAACCCATAGCTCCAGGACAAGAATAACAGTTTAGACCTGGAACACAGATTTTTTTCGCATTTCCTTTATAGATATTACCTTTTAAAAACCCATTTACATTTGCATTTGTGGTTATAGCTACAATAATTTGAACTATTCTCCTTTTATCCAATTCCTATACACTCCAGACATATGTTTATTGCTTTCTTTAATATAATTCTTACTTCATTTCTATATATACCAGTAGAAATCAATAAAATACTCATAATTAAAATACTATATTTTATAAATACTTCGCTTTTGTTGAATTTATTTGCATTCATAAATTTCACATCCTTGATACATCATTTATTATAATTATCTCATAATAAAACATCCACTCTTGAAATTATAAAACTAATTTAAATGATTTGCCGTGAAATCATAAAATTATCACCCGTGCTTATATGTATTAATCCCAGTGGCAATACATACCTCCCCTATTATAAGATGAGATATGTATTTTACTATTTTATATTTTTTAATCTATCTTCAATTAACTTCTTATACTCTTCTTTTCCTCTAGTACCTACTATAAACTCTCCAACAATAGTTCCTTCCCTATCAACAAAAAATGTAGTAGGAACTCCTGAAACATCTTTTAATATACTATTTTTAATGCTTTCATCTGGAATAATATTAGTAAACTTCACACCTTTTTTCGATAAAATTTTCTTAGCTAATTCTTCATTATCTTCATCTGGTGTATCTGAAATAAGACCTATCACATTAATTTTCTCTCCCTTAACTTCCTCATAAAGCTTTTGAAGGTCAGGCATTTCTCCTATACATGGGCCGCAATATGTAGCCCATATGTTTATCATTGTAAGCTTGCTATCTTTAAAAATACTACTATCTATTTCTTTACCATCTATAGTTTTAGTTTTAAATTCAACTTTCTTATGTTTGCTTAATTTTTCTTTTTCGGATACTGGTTTAAATGTCTTAATTAAACTTTTAAAACTATTTATTTCTCCATATATTTCTTCATAGGCTTTCTTAGATTTTTCTGATAAACCACTAATATCAGGCTTATCATTGTATAATAAGTAAAATTCAATATTACCCTCTTTACCTATTAAATCCTTGTTCTTATATTTTAAGAATAATTCTTTTTGAACTTTACCTTCTGTTTTGCTCTTATCTATATTTACTATCTTACATAATTCTTTAAATTCTTTAGTTAAATCCATAAGTTCCGTTGCAACTTTTTTGATTTTTACTTTATCTGTTTCTGGAATTTTCTCTGAATCCTTATTTATTTTTTTTGCCTTATCCATAGTCTCATCAAGTATCAAACTAACAATTACCTGTCCTCCTATATTTTCTTCTGGTAATGTTGCATATACATCTATATTTCGTCCTTTACTTTTCCACTTATCAGGTAAGTTAAATCCAATTCCCAAATCTTCAAATTTTCTTTCTACCTCTTTTTTATCTTTTTTTACAGTATCTGTTTTTTTAGTTTCAGTTTTAGTTTGTTTGGATTTTTCTGCTGTAGATTTGTTACATGCCACCATGGATACACAAAATACTGCTAATATTAAAACTGTTAAAAATTTTCTTTTCATAATAATTCTCCTTAATCTATTACGTATTTTTCTATATTTTATTTTTCATGCTCCTTATATACTTTCATTGTTTAAGATTTTAAAAACTCCTCCAAAGTAATATCCCTCAAGTAAATTTCCCCTGAATTCTGCGTTCCCACATACCTTACATGCCAAGGCTCATAATTGTAACCTGTAATCTCTTCTTTACCTTTTCCATACCTTATTATAAATCCAAATTTATAAGCATTATCTTTAAGCCATATACCTTCTTTGGTATATTCAAAACCTGTACTTTTTTTAGAATTAGTTATATCCATTGCAAGTCCTGATTGATGTTCACTTTTACCTGCCTTTGCCACATAATTATATGTATATCCTTTTCCGTTTTTTTTAATACTATTTTTATATAACTCCTTTTGAGTTGCATAAGATCTATAACCAGATAATGCGTAAAGTATAATGCCCTCCTGTTCACTTTTTTCAAATAATTTTTTAAGTGCATCACCTGCAGCCCCTTCCATCTTCATTTCTTCATTTGACACCGTAGAATAAAACCTGATATTTGGAACTTTTAAATGATTTGGAACATAATCTTTATCTAGTTCATTTTTTCTATTCACTAATATCAAATTACCATCATCTACATTGCTATTGTCATTAAACGAATCTTTGACAACTTCAATAAAAGTGTTCCTCTCAATTACATCCCCTATAACTTTTAGGCTACCATATCTGCTATTTATGTACATTAGTCCTATAATCCCTAAAATCAAAATTATTGTAATTTTCTTTTTCACTTTAAACTCCTCCTTATTTATTTTTAGGTAGCTCAGAGACCCTGGGTCCCCCTATATCTCAATCGTGGAGAGCAATTTTTATTCTCACCCCCCAGAATTTCAAACAAAATCTTTTAAAACTTCTTATATAGATGCTCGTAGTAAAATGCATATTCCTTACTCTCTTATATTACAAAAATAACCTTAAGAAAATTGTAATTAAACCTTAAGATTTCTTAAGATTTGATTTTACTAAGAAATATTCTAATAATATATGATCTTCTCGAACAGAGGAGAGATGATTACTTTATGGCAAGAGGAATATAAAACTTTAATTGATACATTTATCTGACTATGAAATATTATATATGATGCTTTTACTGCCTTTGCAATTTTAACTGTTTGGAGATATCTTTCTTTGGTAACTTCTACAATTTTCTTGTCTGAGCTACCTGGATTTAAATCAACATAAGCACCATGTAAAGAAATTGTGCCCTTAAACCCACTAATTTTTTCTTTATATTTCTCTACTCTTAATTCCCAACCCTCATCTAATAATTGAGAGGTAGCAAAACCCTGTATCTCTACTCCAATTGAAAGATTATAATTTTCTATTGCATCAAATTCATCTATGTGACCAACACATTGTTGTAATTTAAAATTCATTATGCATCCCTCTTTTCTTAACTATTTTTAAATTTCATTACCCTTATCATAAAATTTTGCTGTATTTGTATAAATATTTTTGTTATCTATTTTTATCCCCCCTCTTATACACTGGTATTTTCATATTAAGCTTTTGTAAAACAAAAAAACTCCACGAAATCACTTAAGAAGTGACTCCGCAGAGTTATCTACGTGTAGGATGGTCCCTGTACCGCTAGTATAAACTAGGTACACTCACTGAATATAATAATATATTACAATCTTACAAATACATTTTCAATACATTTTTGGAAATTATTATTTTATTTGGTTATTTATAAATTATTTTCTATACTCCTATTTTAGACTTCCCTTCAATCTATTTAACTCTTCATCAATTAGTTTTTTATCTAATCTTTCAAACAATATTTCAAACTCTCCTATAACAATATTAGCTTTCAAATCAACACATCTCCAGTTACTAACATCACATCCTAACCAAGTTTTTACCTTATGCGAAGATGAAGATAAAAATGAATTTAATAGATTTGCTATATTTATTATTGAAAATAAACAATTATAAATGCTGTCACTACACTCCTCATTATTGCTATTAACAGTAATCCATGGGTTTTTCTCATCAAAATATTTATTTATACTTCTAATAAACTCAAATACCTCTTCAATAGCTATTTTTAAATTTCCTTTTTCAATACTGCTACCCACACTTTTATACAACTGCTCTACATTTTTTCTAATTTCTTCATTTACATTTCCATTTGGAATTGTATTATTAAAATATTTCTTCACAAACACTAAAGTTCTATTGACCAAATTCCCATAAGCGCCTAATAATTCACCATTATTATTATTTATAAATTCTCTCCATGAAAAATCTGCATCTCTTTTCTCAGGAGCATTTGCTATAAAAAAGTATCTTATCTATTGAACACATACTCAAACACTCTTATCGCCATGGTTGTCTCATTTTTAGTTTGAAACTCTATATGATAATTGGCAGACGTTTCTTTATTAATTCACAATGTTATAAAATAATACAAAAACTAAGGCACGAGTCTTGTTCTATCTCTAGGGAAAAGAGATGCCTCTCTAACATTTTCTAGTCCTAATAATTGTGCTGTTATTCTCTCTAGTCCTATAGCAAGCCCTCCATGGATAGGCATTCCATGTTTAAATAATGAAGTATAATTCTCGTAATTTTCTGGAACTAAGCCTTTATATTCAATGTTTTTTATTAACATATTATAATCATGAATTCTTTGTCCTCCAGTAGTAATCTCAACACCTCTAAATAATAAGTCAAAGCTCCTTGTTTCTTCCTCCCCATAAGGCATAGTGTACATGGGTCTTTTTCTTCTTGGATAATGAGTTAAGAATATAAAGTCACAGCCTAACTTTTCCTTAGCATATCTGCAAATTAATTTTTCTCCTTCTGGGTCTAAGTCTCCATCTAAATCTGTTTTATTATATTCCTTTTCTAATATTTTTAAAGCTTCACTAAATTTAATTTTTGGTATTTTGTCTTCTATCTTTGGCATATCTGCATTTAATGTTTCTAAATATATTTTACCCTCTTCTTCTACTTTATTTAATATAAACTTTAATAACCTTTCTTCCATTTCCATAATATCTTCTTCATCTTTAATAAATCCCATTTCAAGGTCCATACTTATATATTCATTTAAATGTCTAGTGGTATTATGTTGCTCTGCCCTATACACATGTGCTACTTCAAAAACTCTCTCAAAACCTGCTCCAACCATCATTTGTTTATAAAATTGAGGACTTTGAGCAAGGTATGCTATATTTTCAAAATATTTCACTTGGAACATGTCAGTTCCACCTTCGGTTCCTTCTGCAACAATTTTAGGGGTAAATATCTCGGTAAATCCTTCATTAATTAATAATTGTCTAAACCCTCGAACTATAATATTTTGAATTTTAAATATTGAATTTACTTTTGCATGTCTTAAACTTAATACTCTGTTATTTAACATAGTATCTAAATTTACTTCTAATTCATCCTTATTTATTTCAATTGGTAACTCTCCTATTGAGCCATTAATCACTTGAAATTTTTCAATTAATATTTCAAAAGAATTTAGCGCATTATTACTTTCTTTAACTTCTCCAATTATTGATACAACTGACTCTAATTTTACTCCACTAATATCCATACAACTATTCTCTACAACACATTGCACCAGCCCAGTTCTATCCCTTAGAATAATAAATGTAATAGTTTTTAACTTTCTTACACGATATACCCAACCTTTTATTTCAACTTTCTTATTTATGTGATTTTCTAATTCATTTACCATAATTCTTTCCATAATTTTTTCCTCCTCATTTTTTTATAATTTATTTTATACATCATCTGTCATTAATAATTAATTCTAACCTACTTACTTATTAAAAAATTACCCTAAAAAAACATTTAACAACACCTACCTATTATCTATTTTCTTTAACAGATCCACCTTTTGATTGAAAAATTAAAAACCCCTTGAGCCATAAGCTCAAGGGGCAAAAATATCGCGGTACCACCCTTGTTTAACTACGCTAATTCAAATTTATCAAATATTAAAATAACACCATCAATAGATTGCGCTCTTCTATTGATATACCACTAATTCAACTGTTTAGTTAAATTAAAGCAACTAAAAAAAAGCCATCTCTCCATAATAGGAGTGAAAGCTATATTCACGGTGCCATCCTAATTCGATAAAGCTAAAAATCAACTAAATCATCTCTAATCCCTTTAACGGTGGAATCCGACTTATCCTACTATATATTTCAAATAAGTATCTCCAGGATGTCATTTCAATATTACTTTTCTCGTAGAGCTCTCACTGCCCTCTACTCGCTTTGGATACTAAGATAATATTTACTATTCCCTTCAAAGAATTCTGAATATTCATTCTCTACATATTACCGCTTATTTTTTTAATTGTCAATACAATTTTTTTTCTATATTAAATCCTGCGGTATATATCCAAAACCATACTTTTACAAAAATCTCTTTAAATAAATTCTTTAATTCCTTATAATGGTTATAAGTAATATTCTGTGCTAGACTTTAATAAAATCATATTTTCACCTATGGTATTTTACTCAGTAAAAAAATCAAAATAGGAGTGTGATCTCATGAGACTTCACAGGCTACTCGGAATTATTATGCTGCTTAATTCCCGCGGAATAATGAAAGCTGGAGCTTTAGCTAAAATACTCGAAACCTCAGAAAGAACTATATACAGAGATATGGACATATTGTGCGAAACAGGCATTCCTATTCTGTCAGTTCCAGGTCCCAGTGGAGGTTTTTCTTTTATGGAGGGCTATAAAATCAATTCAAATGACTTAGAGAGTGGAGATGTGGTTAACCTATTACTTTCAAGTATGGGTGTCCACTCAGAAAAAAACACTGAAATGGCACAACAACTTAAAAACTCCATTATTAAGCTTGAAAATACTGTATCAAAAGAACATAAAGAAGAAATTATAAAGGCCAAGGAAAAGTTCTTTATTGATTCAGACCCTTGGTGGGGCAAACGAATACAAAATCAGAATGTAGATATAATAAAAAAATCAGTACTCAATTTAAAAAAATTAAAACTTCATTATAAAAAATATAATGGGGAAATATCTGAAAGGATTATACGCCCTTACGGTGCGGTAGTAAAAAATTCGGATTGGTATGTAATAGCCTTTTGTGAATTTAAAAATGAGATTAGGATTTTTAAGTGTAGCAGAATTGAATATATTGAAGTGCTAGCTGAAAGTTTCAACATACCGCTTAAATTTTATCTGGAAGAGTTTTGGGAAAATAGTAAGCATCAATTTATAAGACAAGCATACCTTAAGGTAAACCATGATTCATATCCTGTTAAAATTAAATTCTATGAGGAAAAGAAACGAACTCTTGAAGGCTTTTATATACTTTCTTCCATTAAAGTTGCAGATAATTGGATTTATGATATAGATATGATAAGTTTTCAAACTGCCTGCAATGTAATCTTTCCTTTAAGTGATCGGCTTGAAATTTTAGAACCTATAGAACTTAGAGAGTATGTAATAAAAAAAATAAATAAAATTTTAAATTTATATAAAGTTAAATAAATTCCTGACATACTGTTGGCAATGATTACTTGATATAATTAACATATTAAATAAATAGATGGAGGTCATAATTATGGAAGCAAAAATAGTAAGCATAAAAGGGTTTAAGGCTGTGGGTATACCTTACTTTGGAAACAATAGTAATGGTGAAATTGCTACCCTTTGGGAAGCATTTAACCAAAACTACAAAGACATAAAGCAAAAAAGTAAGTCCATGCTCTGTTATGGTATATGTGATTGTGGAATGGATTCAGAAGGTAGATTTCAATATACCGCTTGCATCGAAGTAGACAGCTTTTTAGATGTACCAGAAGGTATGGTAACAAAGGTTGTTCCAGAGGGTAGACATTTGGTTTATACTTATAGAGGAGCTATAAAAGATTTAGGTGAGTTTTACACTAATATATTTACCAAGTTACTTCCAGCCTCAGGGTATGAAATTGAATATAGACCACAACTAGAACTATACGATGAGAGATTTATGAACAATGGAGAATTTGATATATATATACCTATTAAGTAATATTTTTTATTCTATAAAAAAGCCATAAGGAAATTAAATCCTTATGGCTTTATAATAAATTATAATTTATTTGATTTATTCATTAATTACTTCCCGCTAAGTATCCTGTAGAAAATGCCATTTGAAGATTATATCCACCTGTTTCAGCATCAATATCTATAACTTCTCCTGCAAAATAAAGATTTTTTATAAGCTTTGATTCCATAGTTGAAGCATTTATTTCTTTGACTTTAACACCACCTGAAGTTACTTGAGCTGCTTTAATTGATAGTGTTTCCCTAGCTGTTAATTTCATTTCCTTCATATACTCAATTATCTTATTCTCGTCTGCCTTCTTTAAATCACTAATCTTAACCTCGGTTAGTCCTAACAAATCAAAGATTTCTTTTAAGAAATTTTGTGGAAGAGCCCCTTTTAAATTATTAAGTACAGTCTTATTTGGATTACTCCTCATTATCTCTGATATTTCCTCCCTAGATTTATCTCTTAAAAAGTCTAAAGTAACTTCTACTTCTCCCAGGGCTAAAGCTTTGTTTATATAAGATGAAAGCTTTAACACTGCAGGTCCCGATATTCCAAAATGAGTAAATATCATATCACCAAACTTCTCTACTCTACTTTTTTTAATTTTAGCTAAAATTACAACATCCTTCATTGCAACCCCTTGCAGGCTCTTAACAAACTCTTCCTTTATAACTAGTGGAATTAAGGCTGCATATAATGGGGTTATAGTGTGTCCATTCTTTCTTAATACTTCAAACATAGAACCATCTGAACCAGAATCCGGGTAGCTCTTTCCTCCTGTTGTAACAATTACCTTTTCCCCTAAAATCCGCTTGCCATCAGCAGTTACTACCCCTTTAATTTCTCCATCTTCAACTATTAACTCTTGAACTTTACTGTTATACATAACCTTAACCTTATTTCTTTCTAAATCAACCTTTAATAATTCTATAACTTCATCTGCCCTATTACTTTTGGTATATACCTTTTGGTCAAGCTCTTCCTTATATTCTAATCCATTTTCTTTAAAATATTCTAAAAGTTGATGATTTGAAAATGTATAAAGAGCGCTATATAAGAATTTTTTATTACTAACTATTTTACCAAAAAATTCCTCTATATCTCTATTATTTGTGATATTGCATCTGCCTCCACCTGTAAGTCTTAGCTTTGCACCAATTTCTTTATTTCTTTCTAATAATATAACTTCACTATTTTTTGCTGCACTAATGGCTGCCATAATACCAGCAGGTCCTCCGCCAACAATAATAACTTTTGACATACATACACCTCACTAAGTTTCATTTTTCTATTTTCATTTAAATTAGATTTAACCACATTTAAACTCAACATTGTAAGTTCCAATTATATATGAAAAATATGAAAGTGTATATGCTTAAATCATTTAATGAACCAAATAAAACAATGTAAATATAAATCCTTATAGTTTTCCTTTTATGCTATAATTAAGTAAAAATGCTGAATAAAATAAACTATTTGAACAGGAGTAAGAGTGTAATGAAAAAGCTTTCAGAATGTATAGTTTTAATTGTGGATGATACAGAAGCAAATGTGGATGTTCTTGTAGCAGCGCTTGGTGATGACTATGAAATTTCAGTTGCTATGGATGGAGAAGGCGCGCTGGAAAATGTGGAAATTGAGACTCCTGATATTATTCTGCTAGATATTATGATGCCAGGTATGGATGGTTATGAAGTATGTAGGCGGCTTAAAGCAAATAAACTCACAGCGGATATTCCCATTGTTTTTCTGACTGCCATGACAGATATAATAAGCAAATCAAAAGGATTTCAATTGGGTGCTGTGGATTATGTGACAAAACCCTTTGAAATTCTTGAGGTTAAAGCAAGAGTCCGTACCCATTTGTCTTTGAAGCTTGCTAAATATGAGTTATTGGAAAAAAATCAAATCCTTGAAGAAAAAGCAGTGGAGCTTCAGGCTATGGTCAATGAGCTTGAAGCTTTTTCATATACTGTATCCCATGATTTAAAATCACCCTTAAGAGCCATTGAAGTATATAGTAGAATAATTCTTGAAGAGCGGTGCTCAACACTAGATGAAGATGAGAATAAAATGCTTTCTAATATTATAGATATTTGCAATGACATGATTGCTATGATTTCAAAATTATTGGAGTATTCTACAACTACTCGTCTAGAAATCTGCAAAGAACCCGTAAATATAAGTGAAATGTTTAATTCGGCTTTTTCACAACTCAAGTCTCTTTATTTAGAACGATTTATTGAACTTGAGTTTGAGACAGGGATTCCCCCTGTTTTAGGCGATACCCTCCTAATAAAACAAGTTGTTTACAACATACTTTCCAATGCTATAAAATTTACTAGAAACAGAGAAAAAGCACTTGTTGTTGTTGGATGTAAAATGGGTGTAGGTGAGTATATTTTCTATGTAAGGGATAATGGAGTGGGCATTGATATGGAGTTTTGCGGAAAGCTATTTCGAATATTTCAACGGTTACACTCAACGGATGAATTTGAGGGAAATGGAATAGGCCTTGCTACAGTTGGTAAAATAATTCAAAAACATGGAGGAAAAACATGGATTGAAGGTAAATTAAATGAGGGCGCAACCATATATTTCACGCTACCCAGTGCAATTAAAGAACTTACAAACTTCAGTGAAGAAGAGGTGAAGTAGATTGTTTGAAGTTATGATTGTAGATGATATGGAAATTATGAGAAGAGATTTAAAAAGATTGAAAATATGGGGTGAGCGCACTGGGTTTATTGTTGTAGAAGAGGCAAAAGATGGACAAGAAGCTCTTAAAAAACTGAAAAAGAGAAAAGTAGACCTTGTAATTACCGATATTAAAATGCCACTAATGGATGGGGTAGATCTTTTGAAAAATATCATTAACAAAGAATTAAGTTCTTGCGTTGTTTTTTTGAGTGAATATAGTGAGTTTGAATATGCAAGGCAAGGTCTTGTATATGGAGCTTTTGATTATATTATAAAACCTATAGATGAAGATAAAATAGAGAAGCTACTTCTAAAAGTTGCAAAATACATAAGTGAAAAAAAATTAAAAAAAGAAAAATTAAAGAAATTGGAAGTACAGTTTGAAGAAAAAATAGAAACTTTCTATGTAGCGAAAGATCTTGAGAAAATAATCAAACTGTTTAAAGATGTAGACCTAAACGTCGTTGAAGTTGCTTCTAGTATAGTTGAAACAACTGGAGTAGCAGTTAATTATGATCCCATGAAAGTGGCCTATATTTTAAATCGGATGACATCAACTTTAATTGAAGTTTTGCAAGAAATCTACCCCTGGTTAACCAAACTTGTAAATATTTCAGAGTATGTTAATATTGATTTTACAAAGTGTCCTGACTTTTCTAATAGCAAAACAACTTTTTTAGAAATAATAAGAGACCTCATTACCCACATCAAAAAATTTGACTTTGGCCATGAAGTAAATAGTATGATTCGCAACATATGTAAAGTAGTTCTTGAACATATAGATGCTGAGGTTTCTGTTAAAATAATTGCGGATCAACTCTTTTTAAATCACTCTTATCTAAGTACCGTATACAAAGAAAAAACAGGAACCTCACTTGTTGAATATATAACCATGGTTAAAATGGAAAGAGCAAAGATACTCTTTGAGAATAATAGTATAAAAAATTATGAGATTGCGGATAAATTAGGCTATAAGGATGTTGAGTATTTTAGTAAACTATTTAAAAAATATACAGGAACAACTCCTTCAAACTTCAAATGCAGTCGCATAGTTAAAAAGGAAATATAAGGAGGAAGATATGAATAAAATTGTTACAAATTTTCAAGAAGCAGATATTATGCTAAAAATGCAAATTCTCGACCAACTACCCACTTCTGTGTTTGCGGTAGACAATAAACTAAATGTGATTTATGTCAATAATGCAGCACAAAAAATACTCAATGGAACAAGTGAAAATATTCTAGGAAAAGCCTGCTATAACCTTTTTAATTCCCTTCATTGCAATACAGAGGAATGCCGTATGCGCAAAGCTATAGATAGTGGGAAAATTTGTTCTGGACGTAATGAAGTAAACGCTAATGGTTTGAAAATATATATGGAATACTTTTGTGTACCCTTGAAAGATGAAAACAATGTTGTAATTGGAGGACTTGAGTTTGCCGTTAATATAACAGAAAGAGTTCAGTATGAAGCACAATTGAAAAATCAAAGTAAAACTATACGAGAGATGTCAACACCAACCATAAAGCTTTGGGATGATGTTTTATTGCTTCCCATAGTTGGAGTTGTAGACTCTATGAGGGCGCAACATATGATGGATAGTATGCTAAACAAAATAATGGAAACATATTCTAAAGTTATAATAATGGATATTCAAGGTGTAGCTGCCGTAGACACTGCAGTAGCAAATCATCTCATTAAAATAACAAAAGCTACAAAACTTATGGGGTGCGAATGTATAGTTTCAGGAATATCTCCAGCAGTGGCGCAAACAATTATACAACTTGGCATTGAAATGGGTGATATAAAGACAAAATCCACCTTAAGTGATGCACTAGCGGAAGCTTTTTTGATACTTAATCTAGAAGTTAAAAATAATTCTTAAGGAAGAAGAGCATATGAAAAATTTAGATTATGATTTAAACACCTCGGTAACCATAGTACAAGGCTGTATCATTATAACTTTGCCAAATGAAATGACAGATGAGGCCATTGAAATAGGTATGAGTAGAATTTTAAATAAGGCTAATGCGACTTCAACAGTTGGTGCAATACTTGATTTAAGTAGGGTAACAGTACTTGATTCTTATTCATTCACAGCATTAGAAAAAACTGCAAAAGCAATCTCCCTTATGGGCGTTATTGTTGTATGGATAGGCTTCAGGCCTGGCGTTGTATCTGCTTTACTAGATTTAAATGTGGATGTCAGTAGCATAAAAGCCGCTTTGAACTTAGAACAAGGGCTTAAAATGATATCTGATATTTTGTGCAATAAAAATAGAGGCACCAATTAATGGGTACAATGGAAGGTGATTTTACTCTTTACGCTGGAAAAACTGTAAGCGTGGTGGAGGAATCCCTTGTTAAACTAGTAGAAAATTTTGAAAATGGATATGCAATATTTATCACAAGACAAATGGCTATAAAGGCTGGTTTCCAATGTACAGATGAGACTATGATTGCTACTGCCGTCTCAGAATTAGCAACAAATATTATTCGGTATGCTAAAACCGGTGAAATAACCATTAGTATTATAAGAAATATAAAGGATGGGCGACAGGGTGTAGAACTTTTTGCATATGATAAAGGTCCTGGCATAGCGGATATTAATCTTGCTATGCAGGATCAATATAGTTCTTTGCCTCACAGTTTGGGCCTTGGACTACCAAGTGTAAAAAGGATAATGGACGAATTTTATATCGAATCTATACTCGGAAAGGGAACACGTGTACTTGCACGTAAGTGGAAAAAATAATGGCAGATATTGATTTAGGAATGACATATAAAGCTTTGCTTTGTGAAGAATCAGAATGTGGTGATATAGGTATTATTAAAGAGTATGACAATTATTGTTTTTTAGCATTGATTGACATACTTGGACATGGCTCTGAGGCTAGGGAAGTAGCACTTTATGCAAAACTATACCTTGAAAATAATTATGAAAAAGATAGTATCGACCTTATGAATGGTCTTCATGAACATCTAAAGGGAACCCGCGGAGCTGTTGCAGCAATATGCAATTTAAATGTTCTAACGGGCGAACTAAGTTATGTAGGAATAGGAAATATTACGGTGAGAATTATGGGGTCAAGATTCACTAGACTTGTACCAAAGGATGGTGTCATTGGCTACATAATGGCAAAGCCTCAAAAACAGATTTTAAAGCTTTATGAAGGTGATATCTTGCTTTTACATTCTGATGGAATCAAAGAGCATTTTGAACTCTTTGAATGTGCAGGTTTATTAAAAGAAAGTGCAGTGGACATTGCACAAGGTATATTGAAAAGATTCGAAAAAAAACAAGACGATGCATCCTGTATAGTATTAAAATATTTAATATAAAATTAAGAAGAGGTAGACTAAAATGATTGAACTAGGTAGTCTCAAAATAATAAATAGTGATTCCATAATTGAAATTAGAAAGAAAATTCATATTCTTGTTACAATGCTTGGATATACTGAAATTAAAGCTACAAGAATAGAGACGGCTATATCAGAGATATGTCGTAAATGTTATCGTGACAGCAGTGAAATGATGATTTCAATTTTTATAATAAATAATAGGGCACAAGGTGCCCTATTATTTAAATTAACTAAAATTATAACCAGTGAAAATCTTATATTTGGCAATCAATTTTTTGATAAATATTCAATAAATAATTCTAAAGATGATTCATTGTATATCGAAGCACTTTCTTATATAAGTGATGTAAATCTTTCTATAAGTGATGGATTGATAGAGGAGTTCAAAAGAGAACTATCTTTACCCTCAAGAGCGGAACTTATGAATGAGTTAAAAAAAAAGAATGATGTATTGCTATTACAAGCAGATGAATTGAGAGACGCCAAGGAGAGTGCAGAGGATGCAGCCCAAACAAAGTCTGATTTTCTAGCAAATATGAGCCACGAGATTCGTACTCCCATGAATGCAATTATGGGAATGACTCATTTAATTCAAAAAACAGATTTGAATGTGAAACAAAGAGACTATATTGATAAAATATCGAAATCTAGCCATCATCTACTGGTTGTAATAAATGATATTTTAGATTTTTCTAAAATTGAAGCCGGTAAACTTGTGATTGAAAAAACAGATTTTAAGTTAGATGTTGTACTTGATAATTTAGGAAATCTTATTGGAGAAAAATGTGCTTCAAAAGGTCTTGAATTAATTTTTGACTTAGATCCTGAATTACCAAACAATTTATGCGGTGATCCGTTAAGATTGGGTCAAATTCTTATTAATTATGTAAACAATGCAGTTAAATTCACTGAAAAAGGAGAAATCATTCTAAGAATTCGCAAAGAACAAGAAGTTGGCAAAGATTGTTTCGTAAAATTCGAGGTACAGGATACAGGAATTGGCATGACAGAGGAGCAGAGTAGTAAGCTTTTTCAATCTTTTCAACAAGCAGATACTTCCATAACTAGGAAATATGGTGGCACTGGACTAGGCCTAGCAATTTCTAAGAAATTAGCCAGCTTGATGGATGGAGATGTTGGAGTTGAATCAGAATGTGGAAAGGGAAGCACCTTTTGGTTTACTGCTAAGATGAGTATTAACAAGGTAATGGAAACGGTATATTTACTACCTGAAGATTTACGCAATCGAAATGTGCTTGTTGTAGATGACAACCTACAAGCACGGTTAATACTTTCCGAAATGCTACGAGGTATGTCTTTGCGTGTAACAGATGTAGACTCCGGTGAAAAAGCACTACAACTAATTGCTAGATCAAATAATGGAGAAGATCCTTATGAAATTGTATTTATGGATTTGCTAATGCCTGGTATCAATGGTATAGAAGCAATGCAGAGAATTCATACAATGCCTCTTAAAATAAACCCTTGTTGCATTATGGTTACTGGTTATGGCCGTGAGGAAGTCTTTAAGGAGGCAGAAAGTGCTGGCATTGATATGGTTTTAGTTAAACCTGTTAATTCTACAGTGTTGCAGGATTCTGTAATTCGTATCTTGGGCGGAGAAAAATCTGAAAACCCTGAAGCTGTGGAATATTTCCCAACAAATATAAGTAACCAAGATCTTACGGGAATCCGAGGTGCACGTATATTATTGGTGGAAGATAATGAATTAAACGTACAAGTTACCCTTGAATTGTTGGAAGAAGGTAACTTTTCAATAGATGTTGCTGAAAATGGAAAAATTGCAGTAGACAAAGTTAATGAAAATCAGTATGATATTATACTTATGGATATGCAAATGCCGGTAATGGATGGTGTTACAGCAACAAAAGAAATTAGAAAGAACCCAGCGCATTCATCACTACCAATTATTGCAATGACTGCCAATGCAATGATCAGTGATCGCAATAAGTGTATAGCGGCTGGTATGAATGACCATGTTGCCAAACCTATAGAGCCAAATAAATTGTTTACAATACTCCTAAATTGGATTCCGCATAAAAAAATAAATATGCTACAAGTACAAGCGCAATCTTCAATGAAAACTTCTGCAGTGGAACTTGGATTTAGCATTCCAGGACTTGATACATCCCTTGGATTAAGAAGAGTACTTTGTAAGAAAAAATCTTATATCAATCTATTAAGAAAATATATTTTTGGACAAAAGGATACATTTATAGAAATTGAAAAAATGCTTTCAGCAGGAGACTGGTCTAGTGCAGAACGTATGGCACATACTTTAAAAGGAGTATCTGGAAGTATTGGTGCTGTTATGATTGAGGAAAGGGCTGCTAATTTGGAAGGATCAATTCGAAACCATACTTCTAAGCACAAATTAAGCCCCTTAATACAAGAAACTAATGTTATGCTTGCTAAAATGATAGAACACATTGAAAAGGCATTACCAGAAGAGAAGCAGACAGTGATGCTTACAGGCCCTAGTTCCTCACTTGCGGAACTACTAAATATTTTGGAAGAACTTAAACCTTACATAGAAACTCGAAAACCTAAAAAATGTGCGCAAGTAATGCTAAAATACAGAAAATTAGTTTGGCCAATAGAAACTCAAATACACGCTACAGAACTTGATAAACTTCTTTCAAAATATAAATTCAAGGAAGCCTTAGAAATACTAAAAGCCTTGATGAATAAACTTAAAATAACTACCCTTTAGACTTCAAAATAAATTTGTATATCTAAAATAAATGCTAAAATCTAGAATTTTTCGGGGTAAAAACATGATATTTTTCATTGTCGAAATAAGGGTACTTGTGTATAATAAAATAATACACAAATACCTTTTTTTTATTTTACAGGAAACAAATTACACAAGGGAATGTGGATAATTTTTCAGAAAGGCATTTTATTATTATAGTACAAATTTAGAAACAAACAAAAAAATTTACGTGGGGGAATCATAAAAATGAGAGTAGGAAATAAAATAAAGTTAGTACAAGGGACCATATCTTTGATATCTATAGCATTTATAGCATTGTGCGCTATAGTTATTATCAGTTTCACAACTTCTTCCAAACTTAATAACTACTACACTAGGTTAAGCTCTAACGGTGTTGCTACAATAGAGACGTATGGAGATATGAACGGGAGTTTTAACGAACTAAGGACATATTTAACCAAGGTTTTAGATAGAGCATATACAGATGCACAGATTACTGATGTTGAAAATACAGATGCCACAGTAAAAGACTGCTTTAAAAAGATAAAATCCCTAGGATTAGACAGCAGCCAAGTCGCGGCAATAACCGAAATAGAAAATAGCTATACAAGCTACATGGATATATATAATGACGTAAAGACTAAAAGAAAAGCAAATTTAACAATAACATCAGACCAATCAAAACAATTTACAGTAGTAGGTGCCACCATTACTGATGGAATAAAAACTGCTTTATCTAAAGAAAACGCGCGTATAATAGCTGAAACAGCGGAGTATAAAAGTGCGTCTGCCTCTTCTAATAGAGCACTTGTGGCAGTTGCAATTTTTTCTACTTTATTATTATTAATAATATCTGCAGTATTCATATCTGAGCTGAAGTTATTATTAAAAGAAACAATCAATACTATAAAGGTGATAGCATCAGGGGACTTTACTTCTGTCATAGACACTTCTCCAAATACAGAATTTGGTGATATGAATAAGCAACTAGATACTATGAGGAATTCTGTAGCGGGTTTATTAAGAGATGTAAGAACTGTTTCTTGCACCATTGATGAAGGTGCGTCAAATCTATCTGCATTATCAGAAGAAATGTATTCAACCTCTGATGAGGTTTCAACGGCAATCGAAGAAGTAGCAAATGGTTCCACTACCCAGGCCGGCGAATTAATGTCTATAAATGAATCTATAAAGGAATTTGGAAATGCATTAGGTATATTCGTTACGTTAACAGGAGGCGTTGATTCTACAGCAGGCAGCATTGGTAGCATGGCAAGTACAAGTAACAAACAACTAGAGGAACTAGTTATTTCTTTAAACAATATTAGCAACTCCTTTGAAGGTGTTATCGATAAAATTAAAGAGCTTGAAGGCAGTATAAATGAAGCCAATGAAATAACAGGCTTAATAAACAATATCTCAGTACAGACAAATTTACTTGCACTGAACGCAGCTATTGAAGCTGCTAGGGCAGGAGAATCTGGAAGAGGTTTTTCAGTAGTAGCAGATGAAATACGAAAGCTAGCAGATCAGAGTAAAAACTCTTCTGACAGAATTAGTGGGTTACTTAGTAATGTGTCATCAGAGACATCTAATTTAGTAAAAACCACAGGCGATGTTAATAAAGACTTAGCCAATGAAGTAATAACAATAAATACAGCTGTGGAATCATTTCAATCTATAATAAACTCTGTAGAAAGTATTATACCTGATATACAAAAAATTTCAGTAGGTATTGGTAATTTGAATGTAGGCATATCTCCAGTAATGCTTAAGCTAGAGGGTACCAGCGCTGTAGCAGAAGAAAATTCAGCTGCCTCAGAGGAAATTGCAGCATCAACAGCAGAGATGAAAAATTCAGCAGGTTCTGTATCTAGTACTGCACAAAGTTTGACGGATTCTGCAGATCAATTAACAAAAGAGTTAAATAAATTCAAGCTTTAAGTAAGTCTCTTACGAAGGGCAAGGAGGTTATTTAGTTAATGCTTTTATTGAAATCCAGGATGAATTCCGTAAAATTTATCATGAATATGCTAATACAATTAAAATGCACTCTGTCCAGTAAAACTAGAATCACAATGTAAAAATGGGTTTGGAGATGGCTGGAAGCCATCTCCTTTTTATCCTCAAATAATACCACCAGGTCCCCCGTTAACAACAATAACTTTTGAAATACATACACCTGTTTCCTTTTGGAGGTTAGTAGTAAAATAAAACGTAGATCCAATCCTTTCTTCACTTTCAAGCCAAATATCTCCGCCCATTAACTCTACTAGATTTTTAGATATGGCTAGTCCTAACCCTGAGCCTTGATACTGTTTAGTGTAGGTACTATCTAATTGTTCGAATCTTTCAAATAATAATCCCTGTTTATCCTTTGAGATTCCAATTCCAGTATCTTTTATTGAAAATTTTACCTTTACAGTGTTTTCATCGATATAATCCATTGACAGACCTACGATTACCTTACCCATTTCAGTAAACTTAACTGCATTTCCAATTATATTTGATAATATCTGCCTTAATTTTATAACATCGCCATTTAAAATAATGGGTATGTCTTTATCAATTTCAGCGCTTAGTACTATACCTTTTTCATTTGCACTAATATCAAATAAGGTAGTAACCTCATTAATAACATCTTTAATCTTAAATGGCTTAGATTCAATAATAATTTTACCTGCTTCAATTTTAGAAAAATCTAAAACATTATTAATTATTGCAAGCAATACCTTGGTTGATTTCATTACCAAGGTCAAGTATTCTCTAGCTTCTTCATCTAGATCAGTCATTAACGCTAATTGCGTCATTCCCATTATTCCATTAATAGGAGTTCTGATTTCATGACTCATGTTTGCAAGAAATTGACTTTTTGCAATATTTGCTTGTTCTGCTTCAAGTTTTGATTTAGTTAATTGCTCCTCAATTGCTATTCTTTCCAAAATTTCTTTTTTTAGATCACTATTTGCTTGCTTTAACTTATCATTTATTTTATCTTCTAATTGTTTAGTCCTTTTAACGACCTTATCTTCTAGTTCTAAATTTAAGGATAATATATCATTTTCCCGAAGCTGCACATGCTCCTTCATTATGTCAAAATATTTATATAGTTCAACAAATTCACTATAACCTCTAACCTTAGGGTAAATACTGTAATCTCCAGCAGAAATAAGTTTAGTTTTGTTGATAAGATTATTGAAATCTCTAGTTATATTTACAATACTGAGTTCGGAAAGAATGAAATATAATAAAAGCATTATTGCGAAAGAAATATAAAAAGTGTTTTTAATTTTTATAATTGGCTCAAATACTTTATTCGAGTTTAGGGTTATAACAGAATACCAACCAGTATGTTTGTTTTTCATTGAATACAAAATTAACTTGTTATTATTTTTATCACCTATAGTAGTTTCTTGATTTTTAGTTTCATTCTTAATTTCATTGAAATAAGCAAATTGTCTTCGTTGATTTACATTATCATAATTATTGTCAATGAGATATATTCCTTTCCCATCCAATATAGAAATGTTTTGTACTGAACCCGAAGTGGTGTCTTGAGAAATTTTTATTATTGTAGACAGATTTAAATCTACCACTAACAAATTTCCATTAACATAAAGAGAAATAGAAACAGTAGGTTTCTGTATCTGGTCAGATATAAATACACTGGACCATACCAACTTACCAGATTTGTCTATTTTTTTAAAAAAGTCTTCATTTGTCGCATTTGTTCCGATTTTTTCTTTATTAGAAAGAGCTGTATTTTTAACAAAACCATCTTTGCTAATAATTTGAATATTATTAAAATAAGGATATATTTTAATTATTTCATCAAGGTATTTATTTATTTTTTCATCAGAAATATTGTCTTTTAGTAGTAATTCTTTTTCTAATCCATTTATAATATTTATTGGACTTTTAATGAAATTCTCAACTTGATTATTAACATTTAAGAGCATAATATTATTTGATTGTTTAACACTCTCCTGAACCTGATGATTAGATATTGAAATTGTAATATATCCAATTATTAAAGTGGGCAAAATAAATATAAATATATTGTTTAATAACATCTGACCCTTTAAGCTAAAGATTCTTTGCATAGGTTAATCTCCTTTTTTAAGCTGTCCACCTTCTATTTTAAAAATCATATATTTTCTATTACTATCTCCAAACTTATCAATGCTGTAATTTCCCTGTAAACCTTGAAAATTTCCAATCTTAATTATATTATTTTTAATGGTAGAAGGCCTTAAATTAGGACCCCCTTTTATGGCCAGAAATAAAGCCGCGACTGTTTCATAGGAATACGCAGATGAAAATGTAGGACTTTCACCGTACTTATCAAGATAAGCATCTCTAAATTTTACAAAATTTACTGATTTATCGGAGAGATCAATTCCACCTACAATAAGCATGTCTTCAATAGCATTTCCACCTTTTCTAATTAAATCAGCTGTATTTGACCATAAGGGTGCATAAATATGAACATTGGATCCTAGTTTTCGTATCTGCTGAGTTATTTCTGCATTAGCTTTTGAATCTCCAATAATGAAAAGCGCATTAGCCTTTGACTCTAAGACCTCCTTAGCTAGACTTGAATAGTTTACATTTAAACTGGAACTAAAGGTTTTTGTTAAAATAATCTTACCGCTATTTACCTCCAGAAGTTTTTTGAAATTATTATAAAGAGCATCTGTAAATCCCTTGTTTTCTAAATCGTATAAAACCGCAAATTTTTTATCATTATTTTTGTTAGCCATATTAGCTAAAATCTCTGCCTGTCCACTGGTAGTTGAGATAAATCTGAACTAATTCCTGACATAGTGCCTAAAATACCAATCTTTATGGATTTGGTGCCTTTATTGCATCCAGATAAGTACATTACATTACAAATATGAAATACACAAAGAATAATTATAGTATTAATCTTGAATCTCATATGGATTCACCCCTCATATTAATTACATTTTATAATGTTAATGGATTTTTTTATTGGCAAATTTTTAATATTCTGCATTTTACAACATTATAATATTAAATAATGTAAAAATCAAATAAAAGCGGCCTTAAATTATTAGGAAATCCTATAAAAAACTATAAAAATGCTAGATACTTCTTTAATAATTAAATTTTAATAAAAAGATTAATTGTATTATAAAAAAAACCCAATATATGTTGTAATATACAAAAGTATGTAGTACAATGTTCTAAAGTTAGTTAGCTATAACTAACTTGGAGGTATAATAAGTGAAAATTGATATATTAAAAAGGAAAGACAGTATAATTATAACAGCCATTGAAGTGTTATATGAAGCCGGTATTAATGGAATGACAATAAAGGAAATAGCTAAAAGACAGAATATATCAGAGCCTGCCATTTATAGGCATTTTAATGGTAAGAGAGAAATTATTAAAGAAATTCTTAGAAAATACTCGATTTATGACGAAGTAATAAAAAACACAATACTAGACAATAATATGGGTGGCAAAGAATCGATTAAATATTTTTGTAGGGCTTATGCGGAATATTACCAAAACTATCCGGAAATTACTACTGTAATGTTTTCTTTCGATATTTTTAAGTATGATGAAGATGCTAACAAGGAAATGAAAAATATTATTAAAAATAGATATGATTTATTATATGGATTTGTTTCAAAAGCTATTGATAAAAAAGAGGTTTCATTAAATAAAGATATACAAGCACTTACAGATTCAATTTTTAGTATTTTATGGACTACTACTTTTTTATGGAGAATGGAAAATTGCAGTTTTGATGTTAAAGAGCGAATTCTTTTAGCAGTTAATAATATAATAGATTTTTAGAGGAGATGAATTTGGTGAAAAGGGTTTTAATTACAGATGATGCAGTATTTATGAGATTATCATTAAAAAACATGCTTGAAAAGAACGGATTTGAAGTGGTTGGCGAGGCTGAAAACGGTGCTATTGCTATCGAAAAATATAAGATTCTTAAACCTGACATTGTAACGCTTGATATTACAATGCCAATAATGGATGGAGTTGAGGCATTAAAACATATAAAAGCATTTGATAAAAGCGCAAAAATTATTATGATTTCTGCAATGGGACAAGAAACAATTGTAAGAGAAGCTGTGATGTTCGGTGCTACTGGCTTTGTAATAAAACCATTTATTGAAGAAACAATAGTAAAAGCTTTTTCAAAATTAAAATAATTTTTAAAAAAAAGGGGGACTATTATGTCAGAAGGTGGAATGAGCAGAGAACCAATGCTAGAAGTATATATTTTTGAAGCCACGCAACTAATGGAGCAACTTGAAGAAATTAGTATTGAATGTGAAAAGAGCAAAAATATTAGTAAGGACGCAATAAATGAAATTTTTAGAATAATGCACACCATAAAAAGCTCATCAGCTATGATGATGTTTAACAATATATCTGTTCTAGCACATTCACTGGAAGATTTGTTTTACTTTATTCGTGAAAGCAAAGATGTAACTATTAACTTTGAACACTTATTTGATTTGGTGCTTTCTGGTATTGACTTTATCAAGGGAGAAGTTTCTAAAATCCAAAATGACTGTGATGCAGATGGATCTAGTGAAAGCTTGGTATTAAAAAGTTCAAACCTTCTTCGGGATATGAAAGAGGCTAACGGAGAAATTATCAAAGATTATTTTACACAGCAAAATGAGGATGCTAAATATTATATTAGTTCTTATCAAAGCGTAGGTAAAGAAGCTGCACAAAAGTATGTGGCAAGAATTTTTTATGAAGATGGTTGTGAGATGGAAAATGTGCGTGCTTATACTGTAATTCACAATCTTAAAGACATAGCTTACGAAATATGTCACCTCCCTAAAGATATTATAGAAAGTAACGACAGTGTGGAGGAAATTAGAAAGAGCGGCTTTTTAATAGGTTTTTCTACCTATGTGGAAAAGAAAAAAATTGAAGAGCAATTAAATGAAATTATTTTTTTAAAAGAATTAGAACTGATACAAGTGGAAGAATATCCACCAGAGCTTAAAACATTAAAGGAAAAAAAAGAAATTATTCTTGAAGACCCAATAGAGAACATTAAAAGTGTTGAGACCAATAAAGAAGAGTCAGCGCCTTTAACTATAAGTGGAAAAGGACAAAGCATTATAAGCGTAAATATTTCAAAACTGGACATGCTTTTAGATTTAGTAGGAGAAATTGTAATTACAGAAGCAATGGTTACAAAAAATCCAGATTTAGATTGCTTACAGTTAGACAATTTTAATAAAGCTGCAAGACAACTAAGAAAACTTACTAATGAATTACAGGATGTTGTTATGTCCATAAGGATGGTGCCAGTATCCATGACTTTTCACAAGATGAATAGAATTGTGAGAGATATGAGTAAAAAACTAAATAAAGAAGTTGAGCTTGAAATTATTGGTGAGGACACAGAGGTAGATAAAAATATTATTGATCATATTTCTGATCCACTTATGCATCTTGTGAGAAATTCCTTAGATCATGGACTAGAAGAAAAAGAGGAAAGAGTAGCTTCTGGCAAACCGGAAATTGGAAAAATTACTTTAGAAGCAAAAAATGCTGGTGGTGATGTATTTATAATTGTTAGTGATGACGGACGTGGACTAGACAAGAAAAGTATATATGAGAAAGCTAAACTTCAAGGGCTAATTACTAAGCCTGAGGATGAGTTAACAGATAAAGAAATTTTCTCAAATATTTTATTACCTGGATTTTCCACAAATGAAAGTGTTACAGAGTATTCTGGTCGTGGCGTTGGAATGGATGTAGTGAAGAAAAATATCGATAGCATTGGTGGAAGCATTTCTATTGAAAGCTCAAAAGGAAAAGGGAGTAAAATATCAATCAAGATTCCTCTAACCTTAGCGATAATTGATGGATTAGAGGTAGCTGTTGGAAAATCTAAATATACAATACCTATTACAGCCATTCGTGAGTCTTTTAGGCCAAAAGAAAATGAAGTAATTGGAGACAGCGAAGGTAATGAAATGATAATGATACGAGGGGAAGCCTATCCAATTCACAGAATTCACCGAATATTCAATATAAATACAGAGGTAACCTCTTCAAATGAAGGGATACTGGTATTGGTGGAGGATAATACAAAAGCTGCCTGTTTGTTTGTAGATTCTTTAATCGGTGAACAACAGGTGGTAGTGAAGTCTTTACCACCTTATATTAAAAAAGCTAATGGTATCGCTGGATGTACAATACTCGGTGATGGCAACATAAGTCTTATTATAGATATAAGTGGAATTTTAGACAGGTAAAACTAAAGAAAGGTGGTAAAAAAATGGCACAGGTTTCAGATGAAATTGTAGAAACTGCAGAAGATACTCAAAAGGGTAAATTTCTCACATTTTCTGTTGGACGGGAATCTTATGGCATCGAAATTAAGTTTGTCATAGAAATAATTGGCATACAGGAAATAACAGAGGTTCCTGAATTACCTAATTACATAAGAGGAATAATAAATCTTCGGGGAAAGATTATTCCGGTAATTGATGTAAGGCTTAGGTTTAAAAAAGATGAAAAGGACTACAATGATAGGACTTGCATAGTTGTAATTGACATAAAGGAAATTTCTGTTGGGCTTATTGTGGATAATGTAGCTGAAGTAATTAATATAGATGATAGTAATATTGTTCCGCCACCGGATATAAAGACAGGTTTTCACAATCGTTATGTTAGAGGAATCGGAAAAGTAGGAAATGAAGTTAAACTGCTACTAGATTGTGATAAATTGCTTAATGATGATGAACTAGATAGCTTGAATACAATAGAAACTGCTAATTATTAAAACTCAAAATAAATTAATATTAGGGGGATAAGTTTATGAAATGGTATATGAATATTAAAATTTCAGCGAAACTTCTATCAGGTTTTATAATGGTTGCTATTATTGCTGCCGCTATAGGTGTTGTAGGTATTATAAGTTTGAAAAGTATTGATAAATCAGATACAGAGCTTTATGAAAATCAATTAGTACCAACAACTCAATTGGCGGAAATCAACAAAAACTTTCAAATGATACGTGTAAATGTACGAGATATTATTATTGAGACAAAGGCTGAAAAAATGCAAGTAATTGAAGATTCTATAAATACAAAAAGAGTGGAGATGCAAAAGTTATCAACTGAATATGAAAAGACTATCCTTTCAGATAAAATGCAAGTTGCATTTAAAGATTATACTAAGAAGAAAGATGACTTTGAGGCTCAATTGGATAGTGTATTAAGTCTAGCAAAAACTAACAAGAATGTTGAAGCTGAGGCTTTAATAAGTGCCACTGGAGCTTCGGGAAAATCATCAAAGGCCCTGCAGGAATCCATAGATTCATTAATTACAATGAAATCAGCAGATGCTAACATTAAATCAGAGAATAATTCAAGTAATGCTAACAGAGCAATTGACATCATGATTATCCTGCTTATTGCTGGTGTACTTATAGCAATAACCTTAGGATTTTTCCTCAGCAATATTATTAGTAAACCACTGAAACTTTTAGCAGATGCAGCAGACAAAGTAGCAGTAGGAGAAGTTGACGTAAATATAACAGCAAAAACAAAGGATGAAATTGGTAAATTAATGGTATCCTTTGCTAAGATGGTAGATAATATTAAGAGTCAAGCCCAATCGGCAGAAAAAATTTCAAGGGGAGACCTTAACGTAGAAATTATACCAAAATCAGATAAGGATGTGCTGTCAAAGAGCTTGAAACTTGTACTAGAAACGCTTCAAAAACTTGTGGCAGAGGCACAAATGCTAACTAAAGCTGCTGTTGAAGGAAAACTTAGTATTAGAGGAAATGAAGATGCATTTAAGGGTGGATACAAAGAAATTGTACTTGGTATAAACAAGACATTAGATGCAGTAATTGAGCCTGTAAAAGAGGCCTCAGAAATATTAAAACAAATGGCAAATGGTAATTTAAAAGTGCAAGTTAAAGGAGATTATAAAGGAGATCATGGGGATATTAAAAATGCGTTAAATGATACTATAGATTCATTATCCTCCTACGTAACTGAAATTTCAGAGGTTTTAGATGAAATGTCTAACTCAAATCTTCAACTAACCATTAATAATGAATATAAAGGAGACTTTGCTCAGATAAAGGATGCATTAAATCTTATAATCCAATCCTTTAATGAAGTTTTTACAGAAATAAATACTGCTGCAGATCAAGTATCTGCAGGCTCAAATCAAGTTTCAGATGGTAGTCAGGCCCTCTCTCAGGGTACTACAGAACAAGCAAGCTCTATAGAAGAATTAACTGCTTCCATTACGGAAGTGGCAGCTCAGACCAAGCAAAATGCAGTTAATGCTAGTCAAGCAAATGAACTTGCACTTAACGCTAAAGAAGGAGCAGCCCTTGGAAATTCCCATATGAAAGAGATGCTTAAATCTATGGAGGAAATCAACGAGTCGTCCTCAAGTATTTCAAAAATAATTAAGGTTATTGATGATATAGCTTTCCAAACTAATATGCTAGCTTTAAACGCTGCAGTTGAAGCCGCAAGAGCAGGACAACATGGTAAAGGCTTTGCAGTAGTAGCTGAGGAAGTAAGAAATCTTGCAGCAAGAAGTGCCAAAGCAGCAAAAGAAACTACAGATTTAGTGGAAGGTTCTATAAAAAAAGTTGAGATTGGAACAAAAATCGCTAATAATACTGCAGAGTCCCTTGATCAAATAGTTGTAGGTATATCAAAAGCAGCAACTTTAGTTGGAGAGATAGCATCAGCTTCAAATGAACAAGCAACTGCAATATATCAAATAAATAAGGGCATAGAGCAAGTTTCAGATGTGGTACAAACTAATTCCGCAACTGCAGAGCAAAGTGCGGCCGCTAGTGAAGAACTCTCAAGTCAAGCATCAATGCTTAAGAGTATGGTAGGAAAATTTAACCTAAAAAGAAGTTCCACTTCCTCTTACATGGAAGTATCTTTGGGAGGCCCGCAAAATATAAGCCAATTAAATAATAAATTTCCAGCTCATGCTGAGGCATCCGCAACTAAAAGCAAACCAAAAATATCCCTAAGTAATACGGATTTTGGAAAATATTAATAAAAGTTCTATTAAGACCATGTCACTTTATTAAAGTAAAGTGGCATGGTCTAATAAAAAATAAAGGTGAAGATATGATAAATTTAAAAGACAGCGAATTTAGAGAACTTACAACATATATGAAAACTAACTATGGAATAAACCTTACAGAAAAAAAGCTACTTATTGAGGGTCGCCTTAGTAATATGATTACAGAAAAGGGTTTTAGTAGTTTTTCTGACTACCTAAAATTTGTTTTTAAAGATTGTTCTGGGAATGAAATTACTACCCTTATAAATAAGCTTACTACTAATCATACTTTTTTTATGAGAGAGGCGGATCACTTTGAATACTTTAGAGATGAAGTGCTACCATACCTAGAAGCAAGCTCTAAAAATAAAGATTTAAGGATTTGGAGTGCAGGCTGTTCTAGCGGAGAGGAACCCTATACCCTAGCCATGATAATCGCGGATTACTTTGGAGATCAAAAGTTTATGTGGAATACAAGGATACTGGCAACAGACATATCAGAAAAGGTATTAGAAATAGCTGAAAAGGGAATTTATTCCCAGGAAGCAGTGAATACTATACCAAAATATTGGGGACTAAGATATTTCAACAAAATTGCAGATAAAAACTATGAAATTTGTGAGGAAATAAGAAATGAAATAATATATAGAAATTTTAATTTAATGACTGACATATTTCCTTTTAAAAAAAAGTTTCATATTATATTCTGCAGAAATGTGATGATATACTTTGATCCAAAAACAAAGACAGAATTAATTAATAAATTCTACGAAATGACTGAGCCTGGAGGGTATCTTTTTATAGGTCATTCCGAGTCAGTAAATAAAAATGAGACCAATTATAATTATATTATGCCTGCTGTTTACAGGAAAGGATAGATGAACATGAATATAGCAAAAAAAATAAGAGTATTAGTTGTAGATGACTCTATACTTTTTAGAGAAGCAATTGCAAGAGGCATAGCTCTTGATCGTGGAATAGAAGTTGTTGGCACTGCAGGCGATGCCTTCGCAGCAAGGGACAAAATAATAGAGTTTGAGCCAGATGTTATGACCCTAGATGTTGAAATGCCAAAGATGAATGGTATAGAATTTTTAAAAAGACTAATACCTCAGTATCCTATGCCAGTAGTTGTTGTAAGTGCAGTAAGTGATAATGTTTTTGATGCTTTAAATGCTGGAGCGGTAGACTTTGTTACAAAAATGAACTCAGTAACGGGCACTAATAAGGAAATCTTTATAAATGAATTAATTATAAAAATTAAAATTGCATCTATGGCAAAGGTGGGGCACCTTAAAAAGGATAACACCAGTGAGAGACGTATAGGCAAAATTAATTCTAGAAATAATAATACTGTAATTGCTATCGGTGCATCTACAGGCGGAACTCAAGCTATTCTTGAAGTGGTTAAAGACTTTCCGCCGGATATGCCCGGAATTATAATAACTCAACATATGCCCGCTGTATTTACAAAAATGTATGCTGATAGGTTAAATAATCTCTGCCCTATGGAAGTGAAAGAAGCTGAAACGGGGGATATAGTCCATCCAGGAAGAATCCTTATTGCCCCAGGAGATAAACATATGGAATTAAATAGGCGTGGCAATAATTATTATGTAGAATGTTTTACCGGCGATAAAGTAAATGGACATTGTCCTTCAGTGGATGTACTATTTAATTCAGTAGCGGATATAGCAGGAAGTACAGCTATTGGAATTATTTTAACTGGAATGGGCTATGATGGAGCAAAAGGTCTTATGAAAATGAAGCAAAAAGGTGCATATACCATTGGACAAGATGAACAATCTAGCGTGGTTTACGGTATGCCTAAAGTGGCCTATGATATTGGCGGCGTAACTAAACAAGCATCCTTAAAAAATATTCCTAAGTTAGTTTATTCTATACTAGAAGATAAAAAATAATATGACAAAAAGGATGAGTATAATGATTATACCAGATTTAAAAAAATTTTATACCACCGCTGAAAGATTGGATATGGAAGTAGTAAAAAAGCAGTCACAAAATTTTAATGCTAATGATCCTTACCTTAAAGCTTTAGACTCTATGAATATTTTCATAATCATATTGAATTCTTATAGACAGATTGTATATGCAAACAAGACTTATTTAAAATTATTAAATATTAAAGATATATCAGATATTTTAGGGAAAAGATTAGGTGAAAGCTTAGGTTGTATCAATTTTTTTAAAAATGAGGATGGCTGTGGAACTTCATCTGCTTGTCAAAATTGTAGTGGACGTAATATAGTTTTGAAATCAATTGCTTTAAATCAGGAAGTAGAAGATGAAGTTTCAATAATTAGAAAAATAGACGGGTTTGATGTACCAGTTAATTCATTCGCAAAGGTTGTACCTATAGAAATAAATAAGGAGATTTTCTATTTGGCTTCCTTTATTGATGCCACAGATTCTGTAAAAAAGAGATCTATGGAAAAAATATTTTTTCATGATGTAATAAATACCGCAGGCGCTTTAAAAGGGATACTTAATTTATTAAAAACTGAAGTTCCTCCCATATATGAAAATGAAGTCGCACAAGTTGAGGGCTTGTTTGAAGGGCTTATAGATGAAATACAATCTCAAAAGCAAATCCTAGCTGCCGAAAATAATGAGCTTTTTATAGAACTAGAAGAATTTAACTCTAAAGAGGTATTACGCACATTAAAAAAGCTTTATAAGGGTTATAGTGATTCTCTAAATAAGACAATAAAAATAGCTGAAGACTCTATAAGTATAGATTTAAAAAATGACATCACCTTATTAAAAAGGGTAGTAGGAAATATGCTTAAAAATGCACTTGAAGCTACGATGGATAATGGAGTTGTTACTATGGGTTGCAGTATGGCTCCAAATGAATTTGTACAATATTGGATAAGGAATTCTAGCTATATTAGAGCAGACGTGCAAAACAGCATTTTTAAGAGGGCTTTTTCTACAAAAGGAAAAGATAGGGGCCTGGGCACCTATAGTATGAAGCTTTTAGGTGAGAAATACTTAAATGGGTCTGTTGGATTTACTTCAAGCAAAGCTTACGGTACTTGTTTTTATATTAATATCCCGAAAGTTAAATTTTAACAAAGAGGTGTTATAAATGAGAATATTAATAGCAGAGGATGACTTTACAAGCAGATTATTTATGAGCAAGTTTCTTTCTAAATATGGAGAATGTGACGTTGTCGTAGATGGTATAGAGGCTCTTGATGCCTACTTAAATTCAATAAAAGACGTAAATAGCTATGATTTAATTTGCCTTGACATTATGATGCCAAGACTTGATGGAATGAAGGTACTCAAATCCATTAGAGATATTGAAAAACAAAATAATATTGAAACAGAAAAAAGAGTAAAAATAATTATGACCACAGCACTAAATGATAAAAAAACAGTACTAAAAGCCTACGATTCTGGTTGTGAAGCCTACGCTTGGAAACCAATTGAAATAGATAAATTTATTCTTGTTATGAAAAATCTAGGGCTAATAGCATAAGTAAAATAGGTATACGGAATAATAAGCTTATTTCAACTTATGAGAATTTCTTTAGAGTATCATTGGTTAATGAGCTACTCATAATTGGGCTATTGGAGATTCTCCAACAGCCCTTTCTTATATTATCAGATCCCCATAATTCCGCACCTAAAAGTTGATTTTCTTTTTTCTCATGCCTACGTTTAAAACAATACCAACACATATGAAAGTTGTAATTATTGAACTTCCTCCATAACTCATAAAAGGAAGAGTAAGTCCTGTAATAGGCATAATACCTATATTCATACCTATATTCTGCAAAATAGAAAACAAGAACATAGATATAATACCTGCAGTTAACATTGTACCAAATACATCCTTAGACTCTTTAGCAATTTTAATTAGCTTATAAATTAATAATCCATACAAAGCTAGAAGAAAAATTGCACCAAGGAGCCCCCACTCTTCTCCCACCACTGAAAAAATGCAATCTGTGCTGGATTCAGGAGTGCTTCCCACTGCCGCCCAGGAGCCTTTTAAAAATCCAGTACCAAAAATGCCACCCTTACCTATTCCAATTTGAGACATGGTCAGTTGAAGACCAGTACCTGTGGGATCTTTATCTGGATATAAAAAAGATATCAATCTATTCTTTTGATAAGGTCTAATTAACCCTGAATTCCAAACTAATGCTATAGTTCCAGACACTCCTAGTAAGCCACCAATAATAACCTTAGAATTTAACCCCGCCATAAAAAACATTCCTAGAAGGATAAAGAAAAAAAACATAGTCATTCCCATATCAGGCTGCTTTAATAGAAAGATCACTGGGATAATAGCATAAACCGAAAGTTTAAGAAAGTTTTTAATATTATTTATATTGCCTTCCATTTCATCTAATTGTTTAGCAATCATAATTATTAATGCAATCTTTACAAATTCCGAGGGCTGAAATTGTGGTAACGGTCCAAGTTTTAGCCAGGACTCTGCTCCATTAACCTTTACTGGCATTAGTGCATTAAGTATAAGTAGAAATATGCCGCACCAATATATTATATTTGCATAACTTTGGATAACTTTGTAATCTATAAGAATTATTAAATACATTACAAATAGCCCTACCACAAGCCATCCTAAATGCATCTTAAGAAAATGAAAATTCAAAGCGGTACTAGCCATATTATTTCCTTTATAAAGATATTGAGTTGCACTTAAAATATTTAACGAACCAAATAACACAATAATTATGCAAATAATTATTATGCCAAAATCTAATTGTCTAAATAACTTTTTATTAATTTTAAACATCTGAAGCATATTATCCTCCTTATATTTTTTATACTTAGCAGTATATTTCATACTTAGAAGTATATCATATAATTTGAGAATTAAGTCATATTTTCCTTAAAACATGACTTAATTAAGCTGAGTGTACACAATATCAATTGAGTTAAGCATCCTGAAATATGGAGTGAAATTTATTTTACTTATGCTGTGCCAAGACTTCCCTAAATCAAAAGTGGGCTAACATTTTGGACAACTAACTTAATGTATAAAAAGGAGCTATCGCGCTGTAGAAAATACTTTCTATAGCGCGATAACCCATTATAATGAATACTTTTTATGTTAAGTATCTATTTAACTTGCAACAGTAGTATCTTCAGCTTCTGGTTTTGACCTATCATGTACGTTCCAAGTAAGGGATAGAAATACAATAGCAAGTACAGCAGAAACCATAAGAAGCGTGAATCCTCCATCCCAGTTGAATTTATCTACCACCATTCCCATTACAATTTCAGCTGAAACTTGTCCAATAAGATATCCGAAGAGTCCTGTAAATCCAGCAGCAGTACCAGCGGCTTTTTTAGGAACTAGATCTAAGGCACTTACTCCAATAAGCATAACGGGTCCATATATTAAGGCCCCTATTAAAGCCAATGTAATGTTTATTGCTAAAATACTTGTACTTTGCCAATAAATAAACACTCCAGCTGTAACCCCTACCATGCAAGCTACACCTACTGGTGCACGACGACCGTGGAATATTTTATCACTTATCCATCCTATAAGTATAGTACCCGGAATTGCAGCATATTCAAATAAAGAAAATGCAATTGCTGATTCTTTAACATTAAAACCTTTTACTTCTTGTAGGTATAGTGGAGCCCAATTAATAATACCATATCTTACCATATACACAAAACCGTTTGCAAGAGCGATATACCATAAATATTTATTATTGAGTACATATTTAAATAGTATTTCTTTTCCAGTCATTTCCTTTTCCCTATCTTTTACCTTTACAGCAGGGTAATCATTTTTATATTCTTCTATAGGAGGAAGTCCCACAGATTGAGGTGTATCTTTTGCAAAAACCATATACATTGTTCCAATTACAATTGCAATAATAGCAGGTAAATAAAAAATCCCTTTCCAACTTCCAAATATTTGAACACCAAGAAGAGCAATAACGGCTATAAATCCACCACCCACATTATGTGCGGTATTCCAAATAGACATTTTAAGTCCACGTTCTTTATCTGAGAACCAGTGGGTTATTATTCTTCCACATGGTGGCCATCCCATACCTTGAACCCATCCATTGGCAAGCATCAATATAAACATTACGGTAAGGCTTGAGGTAAGTGGAAAAAATAAATTTATAATCCCAGACAAAATTAAACCTATACCTAGAAAATACTTCGCATTTGACCTATCAGATACATTACCCATAACAAATTTGCTGATACCATAAGCCATTCCTAGCGCAGAGGCAACTAAACCAAGCTGTGTTTTTGTAAATCCTTCATGAATGAGATACATCTTAGCTAGTGAAAAGTTACTCCTAACAAAGTAGTAACCCATATAACCAATATATATACTTATAAACACTTGTAAACGGTATTTCTTATAAGCTGGATCAATTTTTTCTTTTGGTAATCTCTCAATAGGTGCAGCAGGTTTTAAAAAACTAAATAAATTTCCCATTGGTTTCATCCACCTTTCTTTTTAATTTTTTTATTTAAGAATATTGATTTATATATAAATTTAGGGATTGATCTTTTCAAGGGCATCTAACATATCTTTTTTGTCAATAGCTGCTTTTTTAAAATCATATTTTTCACTAGCTAGAAGATCCTTTAACTTTTGCCCCCCCTCTGGAATGGATACATCTTCTCTTGTAGACATGGCCATAGAAAAATTTTTTAGAGCATTGCCAGCCTCTAGCGTTAAGCAATAATCTATAAAAGCATTTGCGGCCTTAGAGTCTGGACCATTTTTAATTTTAGAAACTGCACAAAGGGTCCATCCCACATCTTTAGGAATTTTAGATTCTATATTAAATCCAGATTTTTTAACTATAAGCTGCTGATTTATAAAATTAACAGCAATTAAATATTCACCAATACCTACCTTTTGTGCTGGAGTAAATCCATTTGCAGTAACTTGTGCCACATTACGGCTGAGTTTGCCTAGATATTCTAAGGCTTTTTCTTTTCCCATAGATTGTACAAGATAAGAAACAAAAGTGTAGCCGGTGCCAGAGGTTTTTGGATCTGGAATAATAATTTCACCTTTAAAAGCAGGATTTAACAAATCTTCAAAGCTTTCTGGCTGCTTTATACCCTTTGATTTAAACTCCGCGTCCCATCGTTCTTTATTGATACCAATAGATAAGGCTTCTATATAAAGTCCTGTCCAATACCCATCTTTATCTTTATATCTTTCAGAAATGGACCTGGCATTTTTAGATATATATTTCTCAATTATGCCTTCTCTTTTCATGGACTCATGGGCATCTACTGTGCCTCCTAAAAAAACATCTGCTTTAGGATCTTTTTTTTCCTCCATTACCCGAGCTAAAGCCTCCCCAGTAGGAAATCGCAAAATGGAATACTCACAACCAGTCTTTTGTTTAAACCCTTCTAATAATGGTTTAGCCTCATCTTCATGAAAGGCTACATAAACCAAAATTTTTTCACCTTGTAAATTAGGATAGGCACCTTGGTTTTTATTGCATGCAGTGAACAATGTAAAACAAAACAAGAGTAGAATAAATACAGTAAATTTATAAGCTTTCATTAAGATACCTCCAAAATATATGAAATATAAAAATTAAATACCAGTTTTACTGATGTTTTTACAAACCTCTAGTAAATTTCCTTTCATATATATTGCATTTACTACCTCATTACTAAAATCTTGAATAACAATATATCCATTTTTATATACATCAATATTTATAATTGCATAGGAAGTTTCTTTTGTATTTATAATAGAACTACTTTCTTTTTCCATATAGGTTTTTATATGGTATAACACTTTTCCCTTTGTATTTATTGCTTCTTCTAGTGCTTCATTATCCTGAATTTTAGAACATTTTAGTATCTTATTACAAATAGAGGTTTTATCATCACTACCACATTTTTGTATATTATTATTGCTATCTACTACGGTAACTTTATTTCGTTCATTAATAAGGTTGCTTAGATTTTCAGGACGACATAAAATTTCATACACATAATTTTTAAGCTTATCCACATAAGGCTTATCTTTAGGATTTCCATATATAATAGCGCTAATTTTTAGGTAAGTTCCTAAGCTAAATGTAGATTTTTTACCATTTAAATAATAAATGGTGCCACTGATTTCATCAGAATTATACGTATTTTGGCTCTCTTGCAAGGGACTGCTCTTAGACATCGCGTCTATAACATTCCATATATTCTCAATAGTCTTACTATCAGAAATAACAGCCTTCCCCCAACGGTTACTATAAACTTCTAATTTTACAGGCGTAGAGGTCCGTGCAGCCTCTAAAACTTGTTCTCTATCCTGAATAAGTACTAAATGATCATAATTTTTTTTATATTGCCAAAATATTATGATTCCTAACGATAGCATAAAAACAAAATAAATAATAAATAATTTTTTATATTTCTTTAAAATATTTATTTTTCTCTTCCTCCTTATAATAGCAAAAAACGTTTTCAGAATTACATCAAAATTGTATCAGCTTTGTAACAATTCAAAAAATAATTCCACTTTTGTTCCCTTGTCACTACTTATAGAAATATCACCCTGCTCTTTTTTCATAATCTCCTTGCAAATTGCAAGTCCAAGTCCCATACCCCCATATTGATTTTGTAGCGTTTTATTTGCAGTATAAAAAGGCTCAAAAATCTTTTCCAAATGCTCCTTTGGTATGCCTTCACCATTATCTGAAATTGAAACAATTAATGGACCTGCCGCGTCGAACATTTTTATAACAATAGAAGTACAATCGCTATATTTAATAGCATTGTCAAGTATATTTAAAAATACTTGTTCTGTTCTTTGTTCATCTATCCAAAGGAAATGGTCAAATAACAATGTTTCTATAGAAATATTGTATTTCTCTAATCTAGGCTTTAAAATTAACAAGCTTTCCTCTATTACTACTTTAATATTTGTTTGCTTTGCTTCCATTTGGAAATCTTCCTTATTTAATTTAGAGAGGTTTAACAATTCTTCCACAAGACAAAGTAAGCGATGTCCACCCTTTTGGATATAATCACAACATTGAATTTTGTCTTCCTGCGTCTTTACTCTAGGGAGTAAATCTGCATATCCAATGATTGAGGTTATAGGTGTTTTTAATTCATGGGTAACGTTATCTAAAAATCTTTTTTGATTTGCTTTTTCATCTTTTAATTTTAAAATAGAATTACTGATATTAGTGGACATAAGGTTAAAAGAGTCCGCTAAGTCCTTGATTTCATCTGTGGTATCGATTTCTATAGTATTTGTAAAATCTCCATTTGCAACCTTCTGAGAAGCTCTTTTTAAGGATACAATGGGACTTACAATTTTTCTAGAAAATATATTGCTTAAGAAAATAGAAAAAAACAGCGCTAATATGCCTAGAAGCAACATAGCTACACTGGTATTTTTAACTAGTCCGATTTCTTTATCTAAGGGGTAAATATATCGAAAGCAACCAATAGTTTCTTCTTCAAAATAAAGTGGACTGGAAAATAAAATGTATTGCTTATTTTCAATTTTTTTTATAATATAGGATTTGGTTCCTGAAAGTGCATGAATCACATCTTTATTCTCTGAAATTATAGGGTATTCTTCAGAATCTCCTACTAGTCCATCCTTGTTGTATAGTTGAATTCTGAATTTATAATGATCAGATAAATTTTTAGCAATAAAAGGGCCCATATTTTTAAGAAGCACTGGCAACCCTACGTTTTTTTCGTTCTCTAAATATGTAATGATATTTAATTGACTGTTGTAACTCTCTTGTTTTAACATGGTAATAGAACTACCTAGTATATTTTTATAAAGGTTACCAATAGTAATTAAGCATACAATAAGCAAAACTGGAAGTAAAATGGCTATATTCATAATTACGATTTTATTTTTTATACCAATTTTCATTTCATACCTCTAATCTGTATCCGGCACCATAAATAGTTTGAATAGCATTTCCATGCATTTTAAACTTTTTACGAATTCGTTCTATATGAATGTCAACAGCCCTTGTGTTACCCTCATAATCATAGCCCCAAAGCTTTTCTAGTAGCTCTTTTCTAGTAAAAACCTTATTAATATTTTGTATTAAAAGATTTATAGTTTCAAATTCACGAAAAGTAAATTGCACTTCTACAGAATCTATAAAAATCTTTCTTTCAGCTTTTAGTAGTTTAATGAATCCTTTTTCTATTTTATTTTCAGAATTTTCATTAAGAAGCTTTGATTGATTTATTCGCCTTGAAATTACTCGTATACGCAGTATAATTTCCCGACTATCAAAGGGCTTTGTAATATAATCATCTGCCCCTAACTGTAAACCTAGGAGTTTATCATTGAGTTGGCCCTTTGCAGTAAGAAGAATAATGGGAATTTCCCTATTAATCTGTTGCATTCTCTTCATAACTTCATAGCCATTTAAATCAGGTAGCATTAAATCAAGTAGAACTAAGTCTGGTTTTTCATCTTGAAATTTCTTGATTCCGATATTACCAGTAGCACTAGTTACTACCTCAAATCCTTCCAATACCAAATTCATACGGATTAAATTTAAAATGCTCTCCTCGTCATCTATAAGTAAAATTTTCATTTTAAACCCCTCCTTCCTATATATCCAAAAGCATTCAAAGTACTTATAGGATTTTGTAGTTCCTGCTTATTATACGTAAAAATTGTAGAATTTTCAAATTACTTGTCTAAAATTGTATAATAGTCAAATTTAAAAAACTTAACTTTTCCCCAAAAACTTCATAACAAAAACGCTTGAATTTCTCATACCAAAACCTTTGCCAAACTCTTTTATAATTTCTATTGAAAGCTTTTTCAGCAAAACGTCCGATTTTATCATTAAATGCCTGGTGGTTCTGGATGTTATAATTAAAATATACCAACTCAAGACTGATTTCTATCAGTCTTGAGTTGGTATATTAAAAATTTCTCTTCATAATGTTACTTTGTTGTTCTTCCAATAAGACTATCCTTTGAGTTTATTAAAAAAATTTTTCAACTCACACCTATTATTAAATATTATTTCCAAGGATTGTTGAATCATTAAGTTGTCCTTTCCATTTGCAAAATTTCTGATATCAGTTTTATATCCTATAGTCCTCTTTCCTTTAGCATACATATGCCCCAATGCGAAACATGAACCTTCATCAAGGGAACCCCCATCCATTAAAAATATAATCATACCACATTCATTCATAGCATTTATATCCATTAGAAAAATATTTTTTTCAATAACCACTGCCTCTTCAGCAGTAGCATTTTCTAATAGTTTCGCTAAATTCCCACCATCTCGTTGAGGTAAATATGTATCAAACCCTAATTCTTCAATAATATATGCTATCTCTTGATTTCTTTTTAACTCCATTTCATTAAACAATGGAGCCGCAATATATATTTTCATTATATGTACTCCTTCCTACTTTTTAGATTCACTGCCCATCTGTGCAATATGCCTATCTAAATAAAAATAGACAATAAGCCACCAGATAGCAGGTAGCATTTTACAAAGATTTTAAAAGTTCAATTACACTTTCTGACTGATGATTTGCTTGAATAAGCATTGCCTGACAAACTTGATAAAGCATATTATGCTTTGAATATTCTATCATTTCCTTTGCGATATCAGCATCCACTATTCTGGATTCTGCAGCAGTTAAATTTTCAGCAGTATTGTCGAGATAACCTATTCTATATTCTAATGTATTTTGCATAGCGCCTAAAGTAGCTCTTGAAGATGATACTTGGTTTATAGCATCATCATAAATTTTTATTGCAGCACCTGCATTTTCAGGTGTAGAAACATCTAATGCATACCCTGATGCATCACTGCACTTAGTAGTAGAAAATCTACCTTTAACACTTCCATCTTTAGATGTTACCACAGCACCTGCTGTGCCACTTATATTTAGTGCATTTGATTTCATATCTACAATTGGAATTGCCATAACCTGACCTGAATTTGCACCAATTTGAATTTTAAGCTGGGAATCAACTGCATCATATTTTCCAGTACTAGGATCTAGTATTTTTATTGTATTAAATTCTGTATCTGTAGCAATTCTATTAATTCCTGAAGTTAATTGATCCACCTCTATTTGTATATTTTTTCGATCTTCCGGAGATAGAGTACCATTAGTAGCCTGAACTGCTAATTCTCTAAGTCTTTGAAGCATTGAATGAGTTTCAGTTAAAGCTCCATCGGCAACTTGGAGTACAGATATACCATCTTGTACATTTCTTGAAGCCTGTTGAAGTCCCCTAATTTGTGCTTTCATGCCTTCTGAAATGGCAAGTCCTGCAGGATCATCTGCAGCACTGTTAATTCTACGACCTGAAGAAATCCTTTGCATAGCCTTATTTGCAAGTGCTAAATTTATATTCATATATCTACATGCCGTCATAGCACTAATATTATGATTAATAATCATATAAATGCCTCCATGTAACAATTTTGTGGCAGTCAGTCTTTGCATCCAAAATTTATATATACATTTTGTTGCTACCATTACTTTATATTATAGACATTTTTTCTATTATATGTAACTATTTTTTTAATATTTATTACCTATATATTAAATTTTTTCTGATATTTATATTTTTCTAGTTTTTTTATAAATCTATTAATATAAAAAATAGCACCAGCTTCAGCCAGTGCTACATTTCTTCTTCCGATTTATATCCTCTATCTTGCGCCTTATCAGCATATGTTCTCCAATTTGTTTTAAAGTTTCTAGCGTTAAAGTTTTAAGCTCTTGTAGTCCTTCTCTTACAACTATGTAAGAAACATCTTGCATGTTACTACCAGTTTGAGTAAATCTTCCAGCTTCTATGATTTTCGATAATTTTTCTTCTTCTACTTCTTTATCCTTAAATTGTCTTATAGTTCTTCTAAATTTAATGAAGTTTAGTAAATTAATTACCTACTTTAGTCAATAGTCTTAAAATCAAAATGAGATTATAAATTTAATATTAACATGTATAGCAAAAGAGACCTGATCACGAATTTTATCCATGAGCAGGTCCCAAATTTATGTTTTTCTTAAATTATTTCATTGACTCGATAATGCTGTCTGCAATGGCATCCATTGAATCCGCATCATCTTCTTTCATGCTGGAGTTCAATGACATCTCATTATCTAAAATAGTCATTTCTTTCATCTCACCCAAAAGTTCACGCATCAATTTTCCGGATTGAGGAGCCCATGAACCATTTTCTATAAGAGTGAAAGTTCGTTTTTGAAGATTTAATGCCTTCATATCCATTATATAATTCAGCATCGGTGGATAAATCTTCAAGTTATATGTTACTGAAGCAAGAACCACATGACTATATTTGAATGTCTCAGAAATCAAATAAGAAACATGAGTTTTTGAAACATCATACATAACCACATTCGTCATTCCCTTTTCCACAAGCCTTGTTGCCAAGTCGCTTGCAGCGGCCTCTGTATTGCCGTACATTGTTCCATAAACTATCATTACACCATTTTCCTCAGGTGCGTACCTGCTCCACTTGTCGTACTTATCTAACAAGTATCCCAAATCATTACGCCATACAGGTCCATGTAGCGGGCAGATAATCTTGATGTCAATGCTACTCGCCTTCTTCAAAAGATTCTGAACATGAGGCCCATACTTACCTACGATGTTTGTATAATACCTTCTGGCATCGTCAATCCAATCCCGGTCAAAGTTCAGCTCATCATTAAACAGCTGACCATCCAAAGAACCGAAAGAACCAAAGGCATCAGCGGAAAATAATACACCGTCGGTAGCATCATATGTCACCATAGCTTCTGGCCAATGTACCATTGGAGCTGCCACAAATGTAACGTTGTGTTTTCCAAAGGACATAGTATCTCCTTCACTAACTTCTATTACGTTGCCATCGATATGGAAACCGAACTGATGCATAAACAAGGAAGCCTTCTGGGTACATATAATCTTTACATCCGGATAACGAAGAATAATTTCTTCAATACACGCTGCATGATCCGGTTCCATATGATTAATCACCATATAATCTAAAGATTTATTGCCTAGAACATGTTGAATATTCTCAAGGAACTGACGGCAAATTGACCAGTCCACTGTATCAAAAAGTACTGTCTTCTCGTCTATTAGTAGATAAGAGTTATAGGAAACACCTCGTGGAATTGGATGAATATTTTCAAAGAGAGCAAGGCGACGATCGCTTCCACCAACCCAATAAAGATCCTCAGTTATTTTTCTAACACAATACATACATATAATCCTCCTTTACACTAAAAACACATTATTATGTTTAATTATTATAGGAATCAGACTTCTATAAACATATCTTTTTCTTCACCGCAAGCAGGGCAAGTCCACTCCTGCGGTATATTTTCAAAGAGAGTACCCTGTACTACTTCACCTTCTGGTTCACCAATGCTAGGATCGTATTCATAACCGCATCCGTTACATACATAATGTTTCCAAGTTGGAATAGCTTTCTTTTCAGCGGCCATCTTCATCTTCTTCATCGGTGGAGCCTCCTTCTTTGTTTCTCCATTATCTAAAGCGGCAGTGAGTAATGGCAATATTTCCATTAAATCACCAACAATACCGTAATCTGAGTTCTTAAAAATTTTCGCATTAGGATTGATATTTATAGCAACTATTGTAGTCGCATCTTTTATACCTTTCAAATGCTGACCTGCCCCTGAAATACCGCAGGCAATGTAAAGGTTTCCCTTGAATTTTTGACCAGACATACCAACATAGCGATTCAGTGGTAAATATTTAAGTGTTTCAGCTACTGGACGTGAAGACCCTATAGCTGCACCAACTTGAACTGCCAAGTCTTCTATAAGCTTCATATTTTGTTTTTCCCCTATGCCTAGACCTACGCTAACTACCCTTTCAGCCTTAGTAATAGGAGTATCTAAAGGAATTCCAACTGTAAAGTCATAATTATCTGCCTTAAGAGCTTCCACAAGAGCTTGGACTCTTTCCTGTGGTGTTCCTTTTTTGTAAATAACTTTCTTTCGATAACCCGTTGCAGGCACAGGCTTCGAAACTTTACTTGCGTGCTCGCTTTTCGGCATCTTACCTATTATGTGAGCAGCTATAACCACACGTTGAATCTCATTAGTTCCTTCATATATTGTACAAATCTTAGCATCCCTGTAAGCACGCTCAACCTCCATACCTTTCAAATAGCCGTTTCCACCAAATATTTGAAGAGCATCATTTACAATCTCAAGGCAAACGTCAGAAGCGTATTGTTTCGCCATAGCAGCTTCCATACTGTAATGTTCATGATTTTCTTTAAGCTCCGCAGCACTATAAATAAGTAATCTAGCTGCTCTAAGCTTTGTCGCCATATCGGCCAACTTAAAACCGATAATCTGTTGCTGACAGATAGGTTTGCCAAATTGAATTCTTTCTTTTGAGTACTCCAAAGCATTCTCATAAGCGCCTTGCGCTATTCCAAGAGCCTGAGCTGCAATACCAATACGGCCACCATCCAAAGTTGCCATAGCAATCTTGAAACCATCACACTCACTGCCTAATAGGTTTTCCTTAGGAACTTTCACGTCGTTGAAAATCAGCTCTGCAGTGGCTGACGAACGAATACCCATCTTGTCATAATGCTTGCCAATACTAAATCCTTCTAGGCCCTTCTCTACAATAAACGCACTGATGCCACGAATACCTATATTCGGCGATGTAACTGCAAAAACAATGTAAATATCAGCCTTCCCTGCATTGGTTATGAAGATTTTTTCACCATTCAAAATGTAATAATCACCTTCGAGGACTGCTGTTGTCTCCGTACCACCTGCATCACTACCAGCATTTTCTTCGGTAAGACCGAATGCGCCAATTTTCTCTCCCTTTGCCAATGGAACCAAGTATTTTTGTTTCTGCTCCTCTGTTCCGTAGGCAGAAATTGGGTACGCACCCAAGGATGTATGAGCGGATAGTATTACGCCTGTCCCACCGTCCACTCTTGATAATTCCTCAACGGCGATTGCATAGCTAATTATGTCCAGACCTGCACCACCGTACTCTTTTGGATATGGGATCCCCATCATCCCCATATCAGCTAACTTATTAATTGCATCCGTTGGAAATTTATTTTCTAGGTCTAACATAAATGCAATAGGTTTAACTTCCTCCTGCGCAAACTCTCTTATTTTTGTCCTCAAAATTTCATGTTGTTCCATAGTCTTAAAAAACATTAATACACCTCCCTTTAATTAATACGGTTTCATGAATGTCGTTTTGTTAAATCTGTAAAACCACAACATTGAACTGCCGCAATCAAAACTCATCAAACTCAGGTGACTCCGCCAATTCTTTTTCACCTTTGGAATCCATCTAATTAATATATTTTACTGTATCAACCATACTTGTAAACACATTCCTCAAATGTATACCAAAACCGTATACTTTCATTGTATACCTAAGAGATATACATTACAAGCTTAACTCAAACTTTATTTTCACCGATACTAACTATATCACTGTCCTTTTTTTATGTTCCTCAATTACCTTTATGTAACATCGCAAACGTCTAAAATTCATATTAATAAGTGCGTATTTCCCGAATCTACTCTTCAAAAAACAAAAATCATATTGGAGTTTTCCAATATGATTTTTGCTTTTTCAATAAAAATATTTTTCAATTTTCTAAAACATCCTGTTCTCTGAATAAGCTTGAAACAGCTTCATCATAATCGCATAACCTTTCTGATTTCTTAATTTTTTTTGCATATTTTGCATTATCAGAAAACACTGTAATCATATAAAACCATAATTCTTTCATTTTAAACAAGACATTCCTATCTCCAAAGAGTATTCTTTTATAATCTTCATAAATTTTATCATGAAAGTCTTTTAGTAATTTTTTTTCAAGTTTAATATCATTTGTAATACTGCTGATTAGTCCAGGATTGCCTAATAATCCCCTGCCAAACATTACAGTATCTACACTAGGGAAATCAGCCGAAAACTCCTTGTAATCTTTGATTGTAAAAATGTCACCATTATAGCAAACAGGATTTTTACTTAAACTCAAGGCTTCCTTAAATATTTTCAGATTAGGCTTGTTTTTATAAAAATCTTTTTGAATCCTTGGATGAATAATAAGCTCTTCTATAGGGTATTTGTTAAATATTTCAATTAAATCATAAAATTCTTCCGGCTTATCTTTTCCTATCCTGATTTTTAATGAGATTTTTGTTATGGATTGAGAAAAAACTTCATCTAAAAACACATCAAGTTCTTCTCTTTTTGAAAGAAATCCAGCTCCTCTATTTTTTGAAACTACAGTTCCAGAAGGGCATCCTAAATTTAAATTAATCTCATTATATCCCATCAGCTTTATTTTCTTTGAAGTATGTATGAAATCTTTTGCATTATTGGTTAGTAATTGTGGAATCAAAACTAGTCCTTGGTTGTTTTCAGGCAAAATATCATTTAATTCCCGAGTTTTAAAACTTTCACTTTGATTTGCAAAAATAAAAGGTGAAAAGTATTTATCTATATTATTGAAAAAAGCATTATGGGCATTTCTATAAATGTACCCAGTCAAACCTTCCATAGGTGCGAAATAAAAATTCATATATCTAATAGCTCCTTTATTTACATAGTTACCTTTCTATCAATGTGACACACGCCACTTGCCATTTAAAACAACTAAATTTGTGATTGTTCTTTGTTCATACAATTTTTTCACTTTATTATACCATGTTTATTTAAATTTGAATATTACTGATGGAGTAGTCGTATAAGCAGACTTGAAGAAAAAAGCTACTCAACTAAGCATTTTCTTAATGGAATATTATTTTATATGTTTTTAACCTACTATAGCAAAATGTTCAACAAAGGCTAGTGCAATACCTATTGCTAAAATAATACTTACTACAATTATATGTCTTTTTTTATACATAACTGCTATTGCGATATATTCCCTAATTAATGCATTTGGAATGAAGAACTTTGCTGTCTTGGAAGCTATTCCTTGAGATTTTAATTCTGCCTTTTTAGCATAAATTCCTGCTCTAAATAGATGAAAGTTATTTGTAACAAATATACTATTATATACACTACTACCTTTTATTTTTTCCATAATCTCATTAGAAAATCTCATATTTTGCAATGTATTTACTGATTTATCCTCCATAATACAATCTTCCTCTGGAACTCCATTAGAAATTGCATATCTACACATAGCTAATGCTTCTGATATTTCCTCATCATTACCCTTTCCTCCTGAAAAAATCATCTTTGGAGGTGTGGTTACTCTTGCTTGCTTTTTGTAAAATTCAATTCCTTTGTTTATACGACTAGCAAGTAGAGGTGTCACTTTGTCTTTATTTAATCCACATCCTAATATAATAACAAAATCTTGATTTAGCTTAGGTTTGTTAAATTGATATATTAAAGATGCTACCAAAAAATTAAATATATCAATACAATAGTAGACCCCTATTAAGTAAACACAACTTAATACCGCATTTGCCTCTTTTGGCAAAAACCTTTCTGGATTAATAGCTGACCATATTAATATACCTATTAAGCCTATTGCTAAAAATAGTGTTAACAAATTAGAAATGCTTCGTCCTTCTTTCTTTATAACAATTTTTGAATTAATTAGTAATGCAATTATCAGTGCATAAACAGCAAAGAATAGGACTATTCCTAATATAATAAATATAATAAGTACAAAGCCAATTAAAATACGATTTTGAGTTTTGAATGCACAATATGTTATAGCCATAAATAGTGACATCAAAAATATATTAAATAAAAAGCCATTTATAAGTCTTCTTTTATCTATTAAAAATGATGCTAGAAAAACAATTAATGTAACTATTGTAGTCATTATAATAATTATTGCTTCCATATAATAAGACCTCCTTTCTTTAATTTTAGTTTATATTTTTATTATACTTTTTTCTTTATATTTCTACATTTTAATATCATTGTATTACTTATATCATAAAAGTTCTATATTTTTTTTAATATAGCAGAATTATTTTTTAAAATAAGAATATCAGTCTTGTTTAATTGCAAAAAATCCCTCAAAGATTAGTCTGAGGGAACATAAAGTACACTTCAATATAACAACTAAAGCAAATTAATTGCTTTAATTATTCCATTTTTCAATTCAAATTCTTTATTTTTAATACACATTTGTCCAATAAATTTTGCTTTACCAATCACTTCTACACAAGCCTTGGCATATTTTATAGGGGCTTTCATTTGAATATCTTTCCATACCGCTTTATCTGTTCCGAGTAATGCAAAGGTGGTTTTTGGACAAAGTAATACAATGGTTTCATTACTTAAGATTTCTTCTATACTTTTTAGTAATGGATAAGTAAACATCTCTACCACTTGCTCTGAAACCTTAGGCCCTAAAATATTTAATCCTCCAGATGAATCACCATAACTAATCATATTGACCCCCGATTTTTGAGCCTCTGCTATAAAACGCAATATTTCATTTTGGAACTTATGAAAAATATCCTTCATAGCCTCTGGGTTTCTTTTGAAAATCTTAAAAACATGACGTGGATCTATCAATACATTCATAATAGTAAAAGGACCTGAAACATACAGCACAACATTTTCTCCCTTTTCCCTTAGATATTCACAGGCTTTTAAGACTTCTGATATACGTCCTTTTGAATAATCAATTTCTGGTAAGGCTAATATCTCTTCTGCAGTTGTGCATATATAATCCTTCGCTCTTGGCCCTATTTTATCATCCCCATAATTAATGCTTCCACCCATTGCCTCCCCTTCAACTGTATGACAAAATGGTAATTCACAAAATGGTGACTTATCATGCTCTTTTAACTCTTTCGCAAGTATCGTCATGCTATCCCAATGTTTATAAGCTTCTGGAAACTGCAGATTTGTTTTTTGTGTAACTTCTTTAAACATTCCTATAGAATTATCATATGTACAATTAAAGTCAATGATTTTACCCATGCAAATCCCTCCTTTTTATTTATGAAGCCATTCTAATATTTTTTGTTTCCTTAAATCAATTCCTCTATATTTATATTGTTTGGTCCATAGTTTACGCATCAGTGTAACATCTTTAATAATACCTGTCTAATTGATATTTTCTATAATCAAATCTTTCCTTATAGATTATTCCTATGATAATAAAATAGCAATTTTGTTTTTTTAGCTAAAATGTGCATACCTCAAACATATGTACCTTTATAATTCTAGCTTGCTCTACTATAAAGGGAAGGCTTTTGTTCAAATACATCAATGATATTTGCTAAAGGTCCATAAACCAGTACTCTATCATTTTTCATAATAACTTCATCCTTTGAAATATCCCCCATTAACAAATCATCTCTTTTAATATTTAGAACTCTTATTCCATAGTCCTTGCTAATTGTTGACTCCAATAAAGTCCTATTATTAAGCTTTTCAGGGACCTCAACAATCTTTATCTCTACAATTACGAATCCATTAAAATTATCAAAAATTAACATCGGATTCGCCTTCTTAGTAAAGATTACCTTTGTTGCTATACGCTTTACGATATTATCAAAGGTTACTCTAAAAAATGGTATCTTCCTTATTATTGTAATAAAAACCATAAAGCTCAAAAGATATAAAATAGATCGGAATGCATTGAAATCTTTATTTTTTGAAAAAGATATAACCATGTTGACCAAAAGTGAAACTATGGCCACATTAAAGATATTACCGAAAAGCATAATTGTAATAGCAATTTTTCGCCTTTTTCGAGAAGAAACAATTATTTCACTTTCGGTTGTTGTGAAACCACAATTTGTAAGCAGTGAAATAACTTGAAATTTAGCCCTGGTATTAGACACTCCAGTAATCATAAAAATTATTGTAAATATTTCAATAATGGTAATATATAAGATAACTAGAAATAATAATATTAATAAAGCTAGATTAATAGACATTTTTTCATCCCCTCATAAAAAACATACAATTATAAATTAATTTTACCTGCTTTTGTATAATGCTGCAACTATTTATGAAGATAGGTCATCTTATATATCACTGTCTATTGGAAGAAATGGATTATATAAGTAAAAAGTTTGCATCAAGATTAGAAACAATTGTATAATGAAGTGTAGCAACAATGATATAAAATGAAGATAATTAATAGAGCATGGAGGATTAGGAAATGAAAAGGGTTATTTTTAATACTATATATATTATCCTCATTGTTGTCTAACATAGCCTAAAATTTAAAAGAGAAATTAATTAGTCTTTTTTAAAAAATAGCAAATATACGCTTTTTAACATAATTATTTATCACGTTATAATATAATAAAAAATATTATTAATATTGATAGCCATTTTAAGGAGGTTAGTAAATGAATAAAAAAATAATATCTGTTGTTATGATGCTAATATTAACACTAACTATCAATGTGAATACTTTTGCTGCACCAAGTACTAATCAAACATCTGAATTAGAACAAGCTCAAAGCAGCAAAAAAGCTTTACAAATACAAGTAAAGAATTTCAACAATGAACTTGATAAGGTGTTAAATAAAATTGACATTAACAAAGCTAAAATGAATGACATCTCTCAAGATATAAACAAAACACAAACTAAATTAGAAATTGTAGAAAAAAGCGCCATCGATCAAGAAGATTTGTTTGAAAAAAGAGCAAGAGCTATGTATATAAATAGTGTAGATAGTTATCTTGAGGTACTTTTAGCTTCAACTAGTTTTAGTGATCTTATATCGAGAGTAGATACACTTGAAAGGATAATAGAGTATGATAAAAATCTCATTGCTAAAATAGAAGAACAAAGAACTTCTATAATAAAACATAAAGACACATTAACTAATGAGAATAATAAATTATCAGCGCTAAAAACAAATAATGAAATTATTCTAACAAAATTAAGTAAAGACATAAAGGAACACAAAGTGCTTCTTAGCAACGTAACTAAAAAAGAAACTAAATTAATTGCTGACAAAAATGCAAAAGAATTAGCCGCTGCAAAAATATTAAAAGAATTAGAAGCAATCAAGACCGCTACTATGTCTAGACAATTAGCTTCTAGTAAAAGTTCAACGTCTAATTCTGATGCTATACCTATTGATTTATCAAAACCAACTAACTACTTCATTATACAATCAACCGCATATTCAATGGGCGGTTTTACATCATCAGGTTCTAGAACAACTAGAAATCCAAATGGATATAGCACTATAGCTGTTGATCCTAGTGTTATACCAATGGGCTCTAAAGTTTATATAGAAGGATACGGATATGCTATTGCATCAGATACTGGTTCCGCTATTAAAGGTAGTATCATAGATGTATTTTTTAATACAGAAGCTGAAGTACTTAATTGGGGCCGAAGAAATGTAAGAATCCGTATAATAAACTAATATCAAAAAATTCGTTTACCAAATTAATATAATTTAGGTTATAATATATCTAAGTCACAACAGTAAAATAATGTAGAATATGGAGGTCTTGTTAAATGAATAAAAAATTAGTCTTAGGTGTAATGTTAACAGCAAGTTTGTTTGCAACACCTATAAGCAATGTCTACGCTGATTCATATAAGAGTGTTACTATAGGGTATGATTTGACGAATCAACAGAAAGAGGACATGCTAAAGTATTTTGGTGTAGATAAGAATAGTGCAAGTGTTGTTGAAGTAACATCTAACGAGGAGAAGAAATATCTAGGAGGTACAGTATCTAAAGATCAATTAGGTAATAAGGCGATATCATGTTCCTATATTGAGCCGACAACTACTGGTGGTTTAGTAGTTAATACACATAATGTAACTTGGGTAAATGCTAGTATGATAAAGAATGCCCTAATTACAGCAGGCATTGAGAATGCTGATGTTAAAGTTTCTGCACCATTCTCCGTATCAGGTACGGCAGCTATGACTGGCATATTAAAGGGATTCGAAAATAGTAAAGACGGTAAGAAATTAGATGAAAGTACAAAGAAAACAGCTAATGAAGAGGTCGCAGTTACAGGCAAACTAGGTGAAAAAATTGGACAAGATAAAGCTGCGGGATTAATCAATGAAGTAAAGAATGAAGTTATAAAAGATAAACCTAAGACTGAGGAAGGTATAACAAAAATAGTAAATAATGTAACAAATAATTACAATTACACTCTGTCTAAAGATGATGTAAATGGTATTGTTGGATTAATGACAAATGTAAATAAATTAAACTTGGATTACAGCAAAGTAAAAGGACAGCTTGAGGGTGTAGCTAGTACAATGAAAAATACATTAGATAGTGATAAGGCTAAAGGTTGGTTTGCAAGTATTTGTGCCTCTATTGGAAATTTCTTCAAAGGAATATCAGATAGTTTAAAATCATAAATGAGATGAACATGAGAGGTATAAGAATTAAATACTAAAGTTTACGAATTTACAAAAGACATAATTATTGTTACTAAATACAAATATACATAAGGAGATTGATTATGAAGATTACTGAAGGCTATATTCCATATCTAGAATATAAGACTTACTATCGTATAGTAGGTGAATGCACAGGAAATAAAAAACCATTGGTTTTATTACACGGCGGACCGGGTTCTACACATAATTATTTTGAAGTACTTGACAAAGTTGCGGAAGATGGACGTGCGGTTATTATGTATGACCAATTGGGATGCGGATTGTCCGCAATACCTTCCCGCCCTGACTTATGGTGTGCGAAAACATGGATTGAAGAATTAATCCAGTTACGTAAACACTTAGGCCTAGACGAAATCCACTTATTGGGACAATCTTGGGGAGGGATGCAGGCAATTCAATATGCTTGCGAATACAAACCAGAAGGAATCAAGAGTTACATCTTATCCAGTACTTTACCATCCGCCTCGCTTTGGGAAAAGGAACAGCGTAGAAGAGTTGCATATCTTCCGCTAGAAATGCAAGATGCCATTGCAAAAGCAGAAAAAGCGGTCGATTATTCATCAAAAGAATATAAGGAAGCAGAAGCAGAATTCATGCTTCGTCACTGCGCAGGCCTATTAGGACCGAATTCACCAAAATGCTTAAGCCGTCCAAAGGTTTCTGGAACAGAAGCTTATGTAACTGCATGGGGTCAAAATGAATTCAGCCCATCTGGCAGCTTAAAAAACTTTGATTTTATGAAAGAGATTGAAGATATTAAAGAACCTTCTTTAATCATCAGCGGTTTGCTTGATCTTTGCTCACCACTTATTGCAAAAACAATGTATGACAAGATTCCAAATTCGCAGTGGGAATTATTTGAATTCAGTCGCCATATGCCCTTCGTAGAAGAGAATGAAAAATATATAGATGTGCTTAATAAGTGGTTGAATAAAAACGACTAGTTGTAAAAGCATGAGATGACTCTCACCGTAATATAGCCCCCAACAACAAAAAATGTTCCAATCTTTGTAAGGCGTCAGATCCCCTACAAAAATTGGAACAGTTTTTTTGCTAAAGGAGGTACTTAATTTATTTTTGCTTTATTTCTTTTTTTAATTTTTTATTCTTACTAATTAAAAGGCAGTTTTATTTTAAATTCTGTTTTTCCCTTAGAGCTTTTAACCTCTATACCACCATTATGTAATTCTACTATTGTTTTTACAATTGCAAGCCCAAGTCCAGTTCCCTCTTTTTTATCACAAGATTTTTCTACCCTATATAACCTTTGGAATAAATTCTTCAAATTCTCTTCTTCTATTATATCTCCATAATTTACAAAGCTGACTACAGCCATATTATTTTCTTTTTCTATATTTATATCTAAATACTTTCCCTCACTACCGTACTTAATGGCATTAGCTATTATATTTTCAAAGGCTCTAACTAGTAAAATAGCATCTCCATTTATTATTAAACCTGCATCTTTTGAAGATATTCTATATTCCATGCTACTATTTTCAAAGGACGGTATAAATCCAATGGTAGCTTGTTCTATTAATTGCTGTAGATATATATTAGATTTATTTAAATTTACATCACCATTACTTATCTTTGTAAACTCAAAAAGTTGATCCACTGAACTCTTCAATTCCTTTGCTTTACTTAATGAAACTTCACAATAATGATGCAACTCATCATTATTTTTATAATTCTCATTTTGAATTAACTCTAAAAATCCAAGAATAGATGTAAGTGGAGTCCTTAAATCATGAGATAAATTTGTAATCAAATTATTCTTCTGCTTTTCCCACTGTCTTTCTTTTTTCATAAGTTCTTTTATACTATATGCCATTTTATTAACAGCTGAAGCTAATGTTCCTAACTCATTCTTGTTTCTAATAGGTATATTTATATTCATATTTCCATTAGCTACTATATTTAAGCTCTGTGATATTTCTTCTATATAATCAGTAATTCTATTCATTCTTTTGATAAATATTAAGCACATTAGCACTATAAAAATTACAAAAATTTCTATTATAAACCCTAGCATAACTGAACTATTTGTATTATAATCATTAGTAAATTTCATATATAGGCTTGGACAGAAAATATGTAGCCACATAATTACTAAAAAAACTCCTACTAATGTTGATATTATAGACATTAACGTAGCTATAAAGAAATTTATGAGTATATTGTATTTAATGCTATTGTTCTTCAATTTTATATCCAACTCCCCACACCGTTTCTACTATTTTAGGTTCTTTAGGAATATCTTCTAATTTCTCTCTTAATCTCCATATATGAACCATAACAGTGTTATTCCCTTCAAAATATTTTTCCTTCCAAATCTTTTTAAAGATTTCCTCAGCACTAAATACTCTCCCACTGTTACTAGCCAATAGTAGCAATATCTCATATTCTGTTGGAGTTAATTTTAATTCTGTCCCCAATAAATGAACTTTGTGATTCCTTTTGTTTATAGTAATCCCTTTTATTTCAATAACATCTTCATTATCAAATGGTTTGTGATTCTCATTAAGATATACATATCTCCTTATTTGAGCTTTCACTCTAGCAAGGAGTTCCATTGTGTTAAATGGTTTTACCATATAGTCATCCGCCCCTGTAGATAATCCTTGTATTTTATCTATGTCTTGTCCCTTTGCACTAACCATTATAATTGGAATATTATACTCTTTTCTAATCTTCATACAAACCTGTAACCCATCCATTCCTGGCATCATTATATCTAAAATCACAAGTTGAATTTTTCCTGCATTAATTATATTAAGTGCATCTACGCCATTTGTAGCTTTAAATACCTTATAACCATCATTTATTAGGTATACTTCCATAAGTTCAATTATTTCTACTTCATCATCTACAATCAATATATTAAACATGCTGCTTATCTCCCCCGTAATAACTATTTAAACAAAATTATACCACATTTTAAAATAATTGATGTTTCAGGTTATATTTTAAATCCCAAAAAATTAAAGTAACATATAAACCATATAAAAATAAAATTACCTATAGTTATAATCGTAAAATAATTTTTCTCTGCTTTTCGCCCTCTCTTTTTAATCCAAATATATATTAAAGTAATTAATCCAGAAATACTTAAAACCGTTGATACTATTAGAAAACCTAAAAAGGTATAAAGTAACCATGCAAAGGTAAAATCATTAGTACTAATCATAACCATTGCCATTATAATTGCTCCAAATATTCCAACTATATTAAGCACACTAATAACTAAGTTTACTACCCTAGTTAATTTAATGCTCCTGCAAGCTTTGTACCTTGTTTGTTTAAACTTCCTTCTTATAAAAAAAACTATTGTTCCAATCATATTAATAATGAACATAACCATAGCTATAACAAATATAGCTATATTAAAATTTACTTCATCAAAAAAACTTATCTTTTCGAAAGAACTTTCACTTAAATCATTAAATGCATAAGTTACTTTGCCCTTATCATTCATCCTAAATGCAAAATCTCCTCTACCATCTTCCCTAGCAAATACGCCATCTTTAATTTCTACAAGATTTGTAGTAATCTCTTCTTTAGCAGGAGTATATTCTTTAAGAGTCAATGTACCATCTTTATTATCTTTAATTTTCATATTTAAATCAGACATAAATAAAACATAATGCTTCATAATATTACTTTTTGATATTCCATCATAGCTTCTATATGTTCCTCCATATTTACTAAAATCCTTAGATGGATTTTTCTTTATTTCATTAAACTTATTATTAGTGGTAGGATAGAATTTATTTAAAAACTCTTCTTCAAAGTTAAACGGAAGTGGATTTAATGAATTGGTTGCGACATATATCCCTAAACCTTCCTTTGGCATTAAAAATAATGTAGTAGTACTACCTGCCATTAATGCACCTTCATGTTTTAATATTTCTTGTCCATTTCTATTGCTTCTTATGAATCCATATCCCATTCCAGGTAAACTATTATTATTTGAAAATTGCTTATTTTTCATTATTGCTAATGTTTTTTCATTTAAAATTTTCTTTCCTTGAAACTCTCCATTATTTAAGTGAGCTATCATAAAGTTTTCCATATCTTTAACTGTTGCATTTATTCCTGAAGATCCGGAAGTATGTTGATAGCCTAAAGGACTTTCATTATACTCTCCGCCTATTCCTCCATACCCGTAACACTTAACTGTATTATTATTTTTTAATCTAACTAAGCTATTATCCATTTTTAAAGCTTCTAATATGTTTTTCTTTATATATTCCTCATAACTAATACCAGATACCTTTTCTATAACATACCCTAGAAGGTTATAACCTTGATTAGAATATCTACTAACAGCATTAGGCTCTCTTACTACCCTAGGAGTATGGTTATCAAAATAATACTCCTGTAATTTTATTGACTTTTCATCTCTCGTACCACCATTAAGCTCACTAGCTTCATCAACTCCACTAGAATGCGTTAATAAATTACCACAAGTTACTGCTTCCTTATAAGGATTATCAACCTTGTAAGGATTTATATAATTATTAATATTTTTATTTAAATCTATTTTTCCTTCTTCATACAATTGCATAATAGCTGTTGCAGTAAACAATTTACTTACTGATCCTGCTGGGAAAAGAGTTTTATCTGGATTTACTGATACTTTTGCTTTTACATCACTATAACCATATCCCTTTTTAAATACTTCTTTTCCATCCTTTACAACAGCTATAGCTGCTCCTGGAATTAAATACTTTTCCATATTCTTTTTAAAAAAATCATCTGTAAATCTCTGTAAATCCTGACTGTTATTCACCTCTAAATGTTTCTTCTCTATTTCCTTTCCAAAGCTATTACTATGTAACCCTGAGCTTATCAATATGGTACTTAATAATATTAACATATTTTTTTTTGCTTTCATCTTCATAATTTTCAACTCCTTAATTATTCTATAGTTAGATTTTATATCAAAACAAATTTTTGATTTTAACTTTTTTCTTACGAAAAAATAAAGTTTATATATAAAAATATAAACCCATACACTATTTGATATGGGTTTTGTTGTGACAACATATGAGAAAAGGTCGACGTAACTATTGAAATTGAAAGTACGAACAATGCTCTTTGAAAATTGAATAATACGGTATTAAAAAATAAGAATATTTACTATTATGGAAATATAGTTATGTATAAATATGTATAATGTGCTATAATTTCCATAGAGTAGGTCGAGGTTGTAAAATATTCACTCAAACGGTAGGACTACTTGTATATCAAGAAGGTAGGTGCTAATGTGGCTTGTGTTGCTGAATTCGGTATTATAGATGAATTTGAAAAAGATAAAGATTATTCTTATTATGAACCTAAAAAATATAATTGTGTCGCTATTAATGACGATATTTTGAACGATTGGTGGGATGAATTGATTTTAATTAAAACTTACCACGGTTACTATAGTAGACCAGATTTTGCACTTGATAGGTGGGGAGTTACTCTTATTCCGCCAGAATCATTAGAGGCTTTTTATAACATTGTTTCAAAAGATAAGAAATCAAAATCATCAATACAACTGATTGATTTATTGATATTGATAAGAAAGGCAATATCTGAAAATAAATATGTTATACACTATGGTGTATAAGCATAATTTTTAGTTAATTAATTCGCATTATTCTTATTAAGCATCACAACTAATAAAACTGAATAACCACTTAAAAACATCGTATTATTCAATTGAATTTTACGGTGTTTTTACGTCGCACTCCAAAAGTATAGGGAACTAACTAAGAGAATCGAGAGAGGGTATCTTTTTAAAATATCATGAAACGCATATTTCATGATTTTTGTGTTTTTTCATTATTATTATTATTATTATATTAAGTGGTTTTTATTTTATAATAAGCAAAATGTATTTTAATTTTTTATATAGAATTCATGGTATAAATAGTATAATTAAGTAAATATTTGTGTCGTGGGGTGATTATATGAAAACATTTACCAACAACATAGAGTCTGTATCTCTTGGTTTTGCTATAGGTTATTTTATTTTAAGAATTATTTATGAAATATCGTATATCAAGATTATTAATCAAATTACAGTATTATTAAGTATCATAGCAGGAATAGCAATGCTTATCATTTCGGGAATAATATTTTTTTATGATAAAAAGAAAAAGGAATCAATACAACCATTTATTATATCTATTATATTAATTTTTATATCTATTATTTAAAATCAATACAATAGATATAGTTGAAATTATACTAAGATACACTTTTTATATTGTGTATGAATAGTAAAATGTGACGTAACTACTGTTTAGTATCTTCGTGGCAAAAAAATAATTTCTATTGCAATTGACGCAGTGTCAAATGATATTTTATCCTATTGGGAACCTCATATATTGAAAAGAAGGTGTTTGAATGAGCCATTTTTAACCAATTCATCAGGTGTCAGCGAAGCTTGGACTGACGAGTTGCACGCTTCGTCGCTGGGAAGAAAAGGTGCTTTTTAACAGTCAGCGCGACCCACAATCTGGTTGGCGTATATACAACACTGAAGCATTACAGCGTGTACTTCTTGTACTACTGTTGAGGGAACTGGATATTCCTATAAAGTCAGTGAAAATCATACTTGACAGTACAGACCCTCAAATAGCAATATTGTTATTTTCCGACCTATGAGAGTGGCCGTATGTAATGTTATAAGTCCAAATGTATTTGGAATGCTTAAACATCTCTCTATAACTTCTTGAATACCTTCCTGCTCAATTATCCTTAGATTAACACGTTTTATTGGATAAGTACTACCTAATTAGCTATGTGAACGCCTAGCTATTTTCATACAAAAAAATAAGCCCCAAGGATTTCTCCCTGGGTTAAAATTACAACCTATGGCTTTTTTTACACTGCATCAAATTCATATTTTCTATTAATTAGTTTGCTCTACTTCAAACAACTATTTTAAAGCATCAACTCTATTTGAGATAAAAAAATTTGGTTTAATACAATAATAGGGAGAGAATTTATATATAGCGAAGGCCATATATTCCGCTTTTTATCAGTCCAATCAACTACTTCTATCGATTTCGCTACAATTTTCATACTACCGCTTCTAAAAGATATGTTCATATATATTGTATAACATTTTATGAAAATTAGAAGGCATAAAGTTATCTGAGAATATAAAAAGTCATATGTGGTTAATAATTACCTTATCAAAAATCTCAATTATATTTATGCAAAATAAAAACCACTAAGTTAGACTTAGTGGTTTTTTGTTTACCTGGCGACGACCTACTCTCCCACAAAGTTACCCCTGCAGTACCATTGGCGCATTGAAGCTTAACCGACCTGTTCGGTATGGGAAGGGGTGTTACCTTCATGCCATAATCACCAGATTGAGAAAATATATATTCTCTCAAAATTGCACAGTGAAATTATCTTCTCGCTTTCGCTTGAAGCTTACGCTTTATATATATTAAGGTCAAGCCCTCGACTTATTAGTATTAGTCAGCTGAACATGTTACCATGCTTACACCTCTAACCTATCAACCTGGTGTTCTTCCAGGAGTCTTACTAACACCGTGCTTACGCACGAGTTATGGGAAATCTCATCTCAGGGTGGGCTTCACGCTTAGATGCTTTCAGCGTTTATCCCTTCCAAACATAGCTACCCAGCGATGCCACTGGCGTGACAACTGGTGCACCAGAGGTTTGTCCATCCCGGTCCTCTCGTACTAAGGACAGCTCCCTTCAAATTTCCTACGCCCGCGACGGATAGGGACCGAACTGTCTCACGACGTTCTGAACCCAGCTCGCGTGCCGCTTTAATGGGCGAACAGCCCAACCCTTGGGACCTACTTCAGCCCCAGGATGCGACGAGCCGACATCGAGGTGCCAAACCTCCCCGTCGATGTGGACTCTTGGGGGAGATCAGCCTGTTATCCCCGAGGTAGCTTTTATCCGTTGAGCGATGGCCCTCCCACGAGGTACCACCGGATCACTAAGTCCGACTTTCGTCCCTGCTCCACTTGTAGGTGTCGCAGTCAGGCTCCCTTCTGCCTTTGCACTCTTCGCGCGATTTCCAACCGCGCTGAGGGAACCTTTGAGCGCCTCCGTTACTTTTTTGGAGGCGACCGCCCCAGTCAAACTGCCCACCTAACAATGTCCTGTGACCAGATTCATGGCCTCCAGTTAGAACCTCAGTACTGTCAGGGTGGTATCCCAAGGATGACTCCACACAGGCTGACGCCCATGTTTCTCAGTCTCCCACCTATCCTGTACAGACAATACCGAAATTCAATGCTAAGCTACAGTAAAGCTCTACGGGGTCTTTCCGTCCAATCGCGGGTAGCCAGCATCTTCACTGGCACTACAATTTCGCCGGATGTGCTGTTGAGACAGTGCCCAAATCATTACGCCATTCGTGCGGGTCGGAACTTACCCGACAAGGAATTTCGCTACCTTAGGACCGTTATAGTTACGGCCGCCGTTTACTGGGGCTTAAGTTCATACCTTCGCTTGCGCTAAGTAATCCCCTTAACCTTCCAGCACCGGGCAGGCGTCAGCCCCTATACATCAGCTTTCGCTTTAGCAGAGACCTGTGTTTTTGCTAAACAGTTGCTTGGGCCTATTCTCTGCGACCTACTTTCGTAGGCACCCCTTCTCCCGAAGTTACGGGGTCAATTTGCCGAGTTCCTTAACAGCAATTCTTCCGATGGTCTTAGGATTCTCTCCTCACCTACCTGTGTCGGTTTGCGGTACGGGCACCAATATCCTCGATAGAGACTTTTCTTGGCAGCGTGGAATCAGATACTTCAGGAATAAATTCCCTTCCCCATAACATCTCAGCGTTAAGAGCAAACGGATTTGCCTGCTTGCTCCGCCTAAATGCTTAGACACACATCCAATAGTGTGCACATCTTATCCTCCTGCGTCATCCCATTTCTAATAACGTCCATTGGTGGTATCGGAATATCAACCGATTGTCCATCACCTACGCCTTTCGGCCTCGGCTTAGGTCCCGACTAACCCTGAGAGGACGAGCCTTCCTCAGGAAACCTTAGGTTTTCGACCGTTAAGATTCTCACTTAACTCTCGCTACTTATGCCAACATTCTCACTTCTGTACCGTCCACCACTCCTTACGGTATGACTTCAGCCAGTACAGAAAGCTCCTCTACCGCGTACACATAGTGTACACCCATAGCTTCGGTGGTAAGTTTTAGCCCCGGACATCTTCGGCGCAGGATCTCTTGACTAGTGAGCTATTACGCACTCTTTGAATGAGTGGCTGCTTCTGAGCCAACATCCTAGTTGTCTTAGAAATCCCACATCCTTTTCCACTTAACTTACACTTTGGGACCTTAGCTGATGGTCTGGGCTGTTTCCCTTTTGACTACGGATCTTATCATTCGCAGTCTGACTGCCGAAATAAAAGTATATGGCATTCGGAGTTTGATAGGGTTCAGTAACTGTTGTCAGCCCCTAGCCCATTCAGTGCTCTACCTCCATTACTCAATTAATCGACGCTAGCCCTAAAGCTATTTCGAGGAGAACCAGCTATCTCCGAGTTCGATTGGAATTTCTCCGCTATCCACAGCTCATCCCATGGTTTTTCAACACCAACGTGGTTCGGACCTCCACGGAATTTTACTTCCGCTTCATCCTGGCCATGGATAGGTCACCCGGTTTCGGGTCTACGACATGCAACTATAGCGCCCTATTCAGACTTGGTTTCCCTTCGGCTCCGTACCTTAAGTACTTAACCTTGCTACATATCGTAACTCGTTGGCTCGTTCTACAAAAAGCACGCCGTCACACATAAAAAGTGCTCCGACCGGTTGTAGGCACACGGTTTCAGGTTCTATTTCACTCCCCTTCCGGGGTTCTTTTCACCTTTCCCTCACGGTACTTCTTCACTATCGGTCACTAGGTAGTATTTAGCCTTGGGAGGTGGTCCTCCCTGCTTCCCACAAGGTTTCACGTGTCTCGTGGTACTCTGGATTAGATCTGACTGTTTTTCCTTTTCATTTACAGGCCTATTACCTTCTGCGGAGCAGCTTTCCAGCTATCTTCAATTAAGGAATTGCAGTATTTATGATCTATCCTCAACCCCTAGGTCAAAGACCTAGGTTTGGGCTCTTTCCCTTTCGCTCGCCGCTACTTAGGAAATCGATGTTTCTTTCTCTTCCTCCGGGTACTTAGATGTTTCAGTTCCCCGGGTCTACCTCTGCATACCTATTTATTCAGTATGCAGTACATAGTTGTTACTATGTGGGTTCCCCCATTCGGAAATCTTTGGATCACTGGCTATTTGCGCCTACCCAAAGCTTATCGCAGCTTAACGCGTCCTTCTTCGGCTCCTAGTGCCAAGGCATTCGCCATGCGCCCTTTGTAGCTTAACCTTTATCTTTATCTATTTGCATAGATAATTTCGTTTATTTACATAAACGTTTTAATTCATTTTGCGAAATTGTATTAAATTCATCTATACACCATTTACATGGCTTTAACTTATTAAAACAACTTTAATTTCACTGTGCAATTTTCAAAGAACATTTTTAGAAAAACTATCTATTAGTCAACTCCAAAGAGTTAACTAAAATTAGTCTCTCAAAATTAAACAGAGAATAGGTTACGAGTAATTACAGTAGACATTTTTGAAGAATAATTAAATTCTTCTTGTTGCATCGACCGAAGTCTTTGCATCTACTCCCTAGAAAGGAGGTGATCCAGCCGCAGGTTCTCCTACGGCTACCTTGTTACGACTTCACCCCAATCATCAATCCCACCTTCGGCCGCTGGCTCCTTACGGTTACCTCACGGACTTCGGGTGTTACCAACTCTCATGGTGTGACGGGCGGTGTGTACAAGGCCCGGGAACGTATTCACCGCGACATGCTGATTCGCGATTACTAGCAACTCCGGCTTCATGTAGGCGAGTTGCAGCCTACAATCCGAACTGGGATGAGTTTTTGAGTTTGGCTCCACCTTGCGGTCTTGCATCTCTTTGTACTCACCATTGTAGCACGTGTGTAGCCCTAGACATAAGGGGCATGATGATTTGACGTCATCCCCACCTTCCTCCCGGTTAACCCGGGCAGTCTCACTAGAGTGCTCAACTAAATGGTAGCAACTAATGATAAGGGTTGCGCTCGTTGCGGGACTTAACCCAACATCTCACGACACGAGCTGACGACAACCATGCACCACCTGTCACCCTGTCCCGAAGGACTTCGCCCATCTCTGGGTTATGCAGGGGATGTCAAGTCTAGGTAAGGTTCTTCGCGTTGCTTCGAATTAAACCACATGCTCCGCTGCTTGTGCGGGCCCCCGTCAATTCCTTTGAGTTTTAATCTTGCGATCGTACTCCCCAGGCGGAATACTTATTGTGTTAACTGCGGCACCGAGGTTCGACCCCCGACACCTAGTATTCATCGTTTACGGCGTGGACTACCAGGGTATCTAATCCTGTTTGCTCCCCACGCTTTCATGCCTCAGCGTCAGTTACAGTCCAGTAAGTCGCCTTCGCCACTGGTGTTCTTCCTAATCTCTACGCATTTCACCGCTACACTAGGAATTCCACTTACCTCTCCTGCACTCTAGACACCCAGTTTCAAATGCAGCACCCAAGTTAAGCTCGGGTATTTCACATCTGACTTAAATGTCCGCCTACGCATCCTTTACGCCCAGTAAATCCGGACAACGCTTGCCACCTACGTATTACCGCGGCTGCTGGCACGTAGTTAGCCGTGGCTTCCTCCTCTGGTACCGTCATTATCGTCCCAGAAGACAGAACTTTACAACCCGAAGGCCTTCATCATTCACGCGGCGTTGCTGCGTCAGGGTTTCCCCCATTGCGCAATATTCCCCACTGCTGCCTCCCGTAGGAGTCTGGACCGTGTCTCAGTTCCAATGTGGCCGATCACCCTCTCAGGTCGGCTACGCATCGTTGCCTTGGTGGGCCGTTACCTCACCAACTAGCTAATGCGCCGCGGGTCCATCTCAAAGTGGAATTCTCTAAAAGAAAAATCCTTTGATGTAAAGGTCATGCGACCAAAACATATTATGCGGTATTAATCTCCCTTTCGGGAGGCTATTCCCCTCTTTGAGGCAGGTTACCCACGTGTTACTCACCCGTCCGCCGCTAATCCACCCCGAAGGGTTTCATCGCTCGACTTGCATGTGTTAGGCACGCCGCCAGCGTTCGTCCTGAGCCAGGATCAAACTCTCAATTTAAAAGTTTACACTTTTTATTTGAAATGAATAATCTGCGCCAACTGTTAAGCTGGTTAGCAAGCTCATTACATACTTTTTAGTCTTACGACTAAAATTACTTTTTTATCTAAAGTAATTAACTGGTCAAGCGAAATATTATTTCGCTATTTTACCTATTTCTCTGTTTAATTTTCAAAGACCAACTTGCTTGCCATCATGTGACGACAAGGAGTATTCTATCATATAAATAATAGCATGATTTCACCCAATAAGTTATCTAGCTAGATTATCTTCACATCCCTACATATACGTACAAATAATTCAATATTTCGCATTACGATACTCGTGGTTAAGTAATTATCCCTTATTTGCACTTCATATATTTAAAAAACCTCCTTTGTGGCTGAATTAATCATACTATTACCACTCATAGCTTTATATAAATTTACATTTCCGGATTATATCTTTCAAATATTTGGTAAACTTACATGTGTAGGCTAATTACGAACTTTTATAAAGGAAGGTTCTTTTTACATGGGCAATGTGAGAAAATTTACAAGGATTAATCATATATCTACAAAATGGAAAACAAATGTTGCTCTTTATTTCATAGTTAGCACAGCGCATGCAGAACAAATTGAAAACCTGTCTAATCAAATAGAATATTATAGACAGATGGTTAGCAGCCATATAAATTGGGTGCTTGTCGATATTTATGCAGATATCAAATCTGTGAAAAACATTTCTGGCAGAGCTGAATTTCAAAGAATGTTGGCAGACTGTAAAGCCAAGAAAATTGAACGTATTATCACAAAGTCAATTAGCCGATTTGGACGTAACACAGAGATATACTTGATGTAACCAATAAACTACGCCAATTATATGTTGATCTATTATTTGAAGTTGAAAAAATACAAATCTAAAATTAAGGGAGGAGTCTAATAAATTCTATTTATATCTACCCTTCTATACTTTCCACTATCTTTCTCAATTCATTATCATAACTATTGTCGTAGTCAGCTTCATCCGATTTATACTGCAAGTATATATTCATATCAAAATTACTGAACTGATAACGCAACCGTCTTTCTATATATGGAATCAGGGATCCCTTATCATTTCCATCACACTGAATTTTGTAAATATTTCTTTGTTCAAATGTATTATTATTAACATGTATTCCACTTTTTTCAAACGTCATATAGTTAATTGATAATTGAATTCCCTCGGCATTTTCATAAATAGCTGTAACGTTAAAGACATGTGACGGGTTGTCTTTATATCTTTTATATATGATGTATTTAAAGTTTCATCATCGGACTTATCAAATGTATTAACTTCTTCAGTATAAAATAAATTAGCTGTTATGGCATATTTAGGTAATTAGAAATACAAGAATTTCGAAGTCAAAATATTATTCCCTACTGGCTTGGTTTCGTTTTGTGCTATTCCATATCCCTTTTCAGTCTCAATTCTAACAATGCCAGGATTTACAATACGGAAATCAGAATTACTTTCAATATTATTTTCCTTTGAATGGTATTCTAGCCTAAGCTCATTATTATTATCATCTTTATATTGAAAAACTACTGAACAAGAATTTTCCTTAGTTTTGGAATAAGTTATTCCCTTAAGCTTATAGCTAGTTTTAATCTTTTGGGTAACAACAAATAGAATATTTGGGCTGATTCTATGCTTTCGAAATGATTTTCTTCTATAATGTACGCTGGATGCCCTTTTGACAATGCATTAGATATATTCTTTCTCTTTTTGAAGCCTTTTTCTAGCAATATACAGCCGTGATTCAACTTTACTGATTGAAATCATAAGTTTTTTGCTAATTTCTTCATAACTTAATCCGAGCATATATTTCATATGAATCAACTCTTTATATTTTATAGGTAAACTATCAATAATATTACCCATTTCTAATAGAGTCTCTTTATTTTGATAGAGCACTTCCGGACTATTAATATGTGATGATTACATTGATTCCTCATTCTCAATACTGCTAGCAGTAATGTTATGACTCTTTTTTTTTAGATAATCGTAATTAGTATTCTTTTCTATAGTACATATCCATGTAGCAAAGTTCTTGCCTGAATTATAACTATGAATATATTTAATTGCTTTAACAAAAGAGTCCTGAGTAATATCCATAGCTTCTTCTCTATTTCTCACTATATTATATACGAAACTGTATATCTTCTTATCATTTTCAAGTTCATCAGCCTTAAATCCATTCTTAACTTTACCAACACTTTGAACTACATGCATGTCATCAACCAAAGCTTTAGCATTTTCCTCTGCTTTTCTGATTGATATGGGTTTTGTTGTAACGATATATGAGAATTGGACGACGTAACTATTGAAATTGAAAGTACGAACAATGGTCTTTGATAATTGAATAATATATGATATAATAAAGAACATTTATATAATTTAATAGAGTTTTCTAATAGTATAAAATATATTATTAGAAAAGTAATAGAAAGGGTGAACTTCATGAGTGTATTCTACTCCTACTTTTAATATTTTAAAAAATGAAGGAGAATAACATGATTAAAAAATTTGATGTAAGTAAATTAGATGATGTAATGGCAATTTGGCTTGAAACTAACATAGATGCTCACAGTTTTACACCTAAAGAATACTGGATTGGAAATTTTGATGTGGTGAAACAAATGTTGCCATCTGCTGATATTTATGTATATGAAGAGAATAATCTTATAAAAGGTTTCATAGGAGTTTTAGAACAAAATTATATAGCAGGACTTTTTGTAAAAAAAGAATATCAAAAAGAAGGGATAGGACAGAAACTGATAGCTCATTGTAAATCTAGGTATCCATATCTCATATTAGATGTCTTTACAAAAAACAAAAAGGCAGTAAATTTCTATTCTAAAAACGATTTTACAGTCCTAGATGAAAGTATCCATGAGGATACAAAAGAGATGGAATATACTATGTGCTTTGGTGAAAAATAGTTAATATACAATTAAATGTACAATTAAAAAATACTGTATTATTCAGAAATGGATTTTACGGTATTTTTACGTCGTCTTTCAAAAATATCGCTAGGCAATTTGAAAATTAAACGACGTAACTATTGAAATTGAAAATACGAACAATGGTCTTTGATAATTGAATAATATGGTGTGTAAAACACCTTCTTTTTTTGAAATATATACTGGAAAAAAATTAAATTTAGTATATAATAATTATTATATACTTCAAGTTTGTATATAATAATTATTTTTAAAAAAAGAAGTGAAAAGGAGGATATAATTAATGATAGCAACACAATATAAGATTATATTGCCAAGCAATTATGATATGAATATTATTAAAGACAGAGTATATAGTTATCTATAACCCAGATAAATGGAAATACATTGTTTTTTACTTTATAGATGATTTAATAAAAGTAAAAGCAGAAAAAGGGGTGATTTATAATATACTTCATATATCACAAGAAAAACTATCTCAATAAATGATTTTGCAGAGACTCCAAAAATTCAATACAAAATATTTAAAATGTCGTATTATTCAGAAGTGAATTTTATGGCATTTTTAGTGCGCAATTCAAAAGTATTGGTAGGTAATTTGAAAATTACACGACATAACTATTAAAATTTAAAGTACGAACAATGCTCTTTGAAAATTGAATAATAGTAAATATTTTAAAATGAAAATATTTACTATTATAGGAATATGCATAATATGCTATAATTTCTATAGAGCTAGGTCGAAGTTGTAAAAAAATAGAATCATAACTCATCAATGAAAAGGACTTTTTGATGAGTTATATTGAGGAAAACACTTCTTGAATTATATATTTTATTGTGTGATAATTGTTTAAGATTACACAAAGAAAAGGAGATATACTATGCATATTCAGCATGTGACCTTAATGGTCAACAATTTTGAAGAATCTATTGAATTTTATGAGACGATTACAGAACTAACTATTTCCCGCCGCTTTAAAGCAGGACCTGGAGAAGTTGCATTTCTGACAAATGGTAGTGGAGAAACCGAGATTGAACTTGTCTGCATGCCACAGGGTCAGAAGTTTGAAGGCAAAGGTATGTTCATTTGCTTTGAGACGGATAAACTAGATGTAATGCATAAACTTGCGGAGGACAAAGGTCTTAACCCTTCTGCCATCCAGAACCCTGATATTCAAACTCGATATTTCTATGTTTATGACCCAAATGGGGTATCTGTACAGTTACGGGTTTTTCCAAAGTAATTTTCAAAAGCATCCGGCTTGCGATAATATACGGTTGAAGTTAATTCGCTTTCTTCGTATTAAACGTCACAACTATAAAAACCGAATAATTCCTTAAAATGCCGTATTATTCAGAATGGAATTTTACGGTATTTTTACGTCGTCTTTCAAAAGTATTGTTCCTCAATCTCAACCACAAATTACTTACATTAAGTTCATAACTTCATAAGTTCAATAACATTACTTTATATATTCAGTACCTAAATCAGTAAAAAGAATACTTTAATACTTTCTAAATGCATTTGAAGTACTTAAACATCTCTCTATAACTTCTTAAATACCTTCCTGCTTAATTATCCTTGGATTAACACTTTTTATAAGTCCTACCTAATTAGCTATGTAAGCGCCTAGCTATTTTCATACAAAAAAATAAGCCCCAAGGATTTCTCCCTGGGTACTTCCAGCACAGTGCTTTATCATGTAAATACTCTCTAAAATGCTCTTGTTCCTTTAATTTCAAATAAAGTGAATAAGATTTGCAGAATAGTCTATAATTTAAATACCCATCCATTTTTATATAAAAAATAACGAACTAATGAAAACAATACTGCACTGGGATCCCCCTAGGTGCAGTATTGTTATTTTTATTGATAATCTAAAATCTAAATTATATTTACGCAAAATAAAAACCACTAAGTTAGACTTAGTGGCTTTTTGTTTACCTGGCGACGACCTACTCTCCCACAAAGTTACCCCTGCAGTACCATTGGCGCATTGAAGCTTAACCGACCTGTTCGGTATGGGAAGGGGTGTTACCTTCATGCCATAATCACCAGATTGAGAAAATATATATTCTCTCAAAATTGCACAGTGAAATTATCTTCTCGCTTTCGCTTGAAGCTTACGCTTTATATATATTAAGGTCAAGCCCTCGACTTATTAGTATTAGTCAGCTGAACATGTTACCATGCTTACACCTCTAACCTATCAACCTGGTGTTCTTCCAGGAGTCTTACTAACACCGTGCTTACGCACGAGTTATGGGAAATCTCATCTCAGGGTGGGCTTCACGCTTAGATGCTTTCAGCGTTTATCCCTTCCAAACATAGCTACCCAGCGATGCCACTGGCGTGACAACTGGTGCACCAGAGGTTTGTCCATCCCGGTCCTCTCGTACTAAGGACAGCTCCCTTCAAATTTCCTACGCCCGCGACGGATAGGGACCGAACTGTCTCACGACGTTCTGAACCCAGCTCGCGTGCCGCTTTAATGGGCGAACAGCCCAACCCTTGGGACCTACTTCAGCCCCAGGATGCGACGAGCCGACATCGAGGTGCCAAACCTCCCCGTCGATGTGGACTCTTGGGGGAGATCAGCCTGTTATCCCCGAGGTAGCTTTTATCCGTTGAGCGATGGCCCTCCCACGAGGTACCACCGGATCACTAAGTCCGACTTTCGTCCCTGCTCCACTTGTAGGTGTCGCAGTCAGGCTCCCTTCTGCCTTTGCACTCTTCGCGCGATTTCCAACCGCGCTGAGGGAACCTTTGAGCGCCTCCGTTACTTTTTTGGAGGCGACCGCCCCAGTCAAACTGCCCACCTAACAATGTCCTGTGACCAGATTCATGGCCTCCAGTTAGAACCTCAGTACTGTCAGGGTGGTATCCCAAGGATGACTCCACACAGGCTGACGCCCATGTTTCTCAGTCTCCCACCTATCCTGTACAGACAATACCGAAATTCAATGCTAAGCTACAGTAAAGCTCTACGGGGTCTTTCCGTCCAATCGCGGGTAGCCAGCATCTTCACTGGCACTACAATTTCGCCGGATGTGCTGTTGAGACAGTGCCCAAATCATTACGCCATTCGTGCGGGTCGGAACTTACCCGACAAGGAATTTCGCTACCTTAGGACCGTTATAGTTACGGCCGCCGTTTACTGGGGCTTAAGTTCATACCTTCGCTTGCGCTAAGTAATCCCCTTAACCTTCCAGCACCGGGCAGGCGTCAGCCCCTATACATCAGCTTTCGCTTTAGCAGAGACCTGTGTTTTTGCTAAACAGTTGCTTGGGCCTATTCTCTGCGACCTACTTTCGTAGGCACCCCTTCTCCCGAAGTTACGGGGTCAATTTGCCGAGTTCCTTAACAGCAATTCTTCCGATGGTCTTAGGATTCTCTCCTCACCTACCTGTGTCGGTTTGCGGTACGGGCACCAATATCCTCGATAGAGACTTTTCTTGGCAGCGTGGAATCAGATACTTCAGGAATAAATTCCCTTCCCCATAACATCTCAGCGTTAAGAGCAAACGGATTTGCCTGCTTGCTCCGCCTAAATGCTTAGACACACATCCAATAGTGTGCACATCTTATCCTCCTGCGTCATCCCATTTCTAATAACGTCCATTGGTGGTATCGGAATATCAACCGATTGTCCATCACCTACGCCTTTCGGCCTCGGCTTAGGTCCCGACTAACCCTGAGAGGACGAGCCTTCCTCAGGAAACCTTAGGTTTTCGACCGTTAAGATTCTCACTTAACTCTCGCTACTTATGCCAACATTCTCACTTCTGTACCGTCCACCACTCCTTACGGTATGACTTCAGCCAGTACAGAAAGCTCCTCTACCGCGTACACATAGTGTACACCCATAGCTTCGGTGGTAAGTTTTAGCCCCGGACATCTTCGGCGCAGGATCTCTTGACTAGTGAGCTATTACGCACTCTTTGAATGAGTGGCTGCTTCTGAGCCAACATCCTAGTTGTCTTAGAAATCCCACATCCTTTTCCACTTAACTTACACTTTGGGACCTTAGCTGATGGTCTGGGCTGTTTCCCTTTTGACTACGGATCTTATCATTCGCAGTCTGACTGCCGAAATAAAAGTATATGGCATTCGGAGTTTGATAGGGTTCAGTAACTGTTGTCAGCCCCTAGCCCATTCAGTGCTCTACCTCCATTACTCAATTAATCGACGCTAGCCCTAAAGCTATTTCGAGGAGAACCAGCTATCTCCGAGTTCGATTGGAATTTCTCCGCTATCCACAGCTCATCCCATGGTTTTTCAACACCAACGTGGTTCGGACCTCCACGGAATTTTACTTCCGCTTCATCCTGGCCATGGATAGGTCACCCGGTTTCGGGTCTACGACATGCAACTATAGCGCCCTATTCAGACTTGGTTTCCCTTCGGCTCCGTACCTTAAGTACTTAACCTTGCTACATATCGTAACTCGTTGGCTCGTTCTACAAAAAGCACGCCGTCACACATAAAAAGTGCTCCGACCGGTTGTAGGCACACGGTTTCAGGTTCTATTTCACTCCCCTTCCGGGGTTCTTTTCACCTTTCCCTCACGGTACTTCTTCACTATCGGTCACTAGGTAGTATTTAGCCTTGGGAGGTGGTCCTCCCTGCTTCCCACAAGGTTTCACGTGTCTCGTGGTACTCTGGATTAGATCTGACTGTTTTTCCTTTTCATTTACAGGCCTATTACCTTCTGCGGAGCAGCTTTCCAGCTATCTTCAATTAAGGAATTGCAGTATTTATGATCTATCCTCAACCCCTAGGTCAAAGACCTAGGTTTGGGCTCTTTCCCTTTCGCTCGCCGCTACTTAGGAAATCGATGTTTCTTTCTCTTCCTCCGGGTACTTAGATGTTTCAGTTCCCCGGGTCTACCTCTGCATACCTATTTATTCAGTATGCAGTACATAGTTGTTACTATGTGGGTTCCCCCATTCGGAAATCTTTGGATCACTGGCTATTTGCGCCTACCCAAAGCTTATCGCAGCTTAACGCGTCCTTCTTCGGCTCCTAGTGCCAAGGCATTCGCCATGCGCCCTTTGTAGCTTAACCTTTATCTTTATCTACTTGCGTAGATAATTTCGTTTATTTATATAAACGTTTTAATTCATTTTGCGAAATTGTATTAAATTCATCTATACACCATTTACATGGCTTTAACTTATTAAAACAACTTTAATTTCACTGTGCAATTTTCAAAGAACATTTTTAGAAAAACTATCTATTAGTCAACTCCAAAGAGTTAACTAAAATTAGTCTCTCAAAATTAAACAGAGAATAGGTTACGAGTAATTACAGTAGACATTTTGAAGAATAATTAAATTCTTCTTGTTGCATTGACCGAAGTCTTTGCATCTACTCCCTAGAAAGGAGGTGATCCAGCCGCAGGTTCTCCTACGGCTACCTTGTTACGACTTCACCCCAATCATCAATCCCACCTTCGGCCGCTGGCTCCTTACGGTTACCTCACGGACTTCGGGTGTTACCAACTCTCATGGTGTGACGGGCGGTGTGTACAAGGCCCGGGAACGTATTCACCGCGACATGCTGATTCGCGATTACTAGCAACTCCGGCTTCATGTAGGCGAGTTGCAGCCTACAATCCGAACTGGGATGAGTTTTTGAGTTTGGCTCCACCTTGCGGTCTTGCATCTCTTTGTACTCACCATTGTAGCACGTGTGTAGCCCTAGACATAAGGGGCATGATGATTTGACGTCATCCCCACCTTCCTCCCGGTTAACCCGGGCAGTCTCACTAGAGTGCTCAACTAAATGGTAGCAACTAATGATAAGGGTTGCGCTCGTTGCGGGACTTAACCCAACATCTCACGACACGAGCTGACGACAACCATGCACCACCTGTCACCCTGTCCCGAAGGACTTCGCCCATCTCTGGGTTATGCAGGGGATGTCAAGTCTAGGTAAGGTTCTTCGCGTTGCTTCGAATTAAACCACATGCTCCGCTGCTTGTGCGGGCCCCCGTCAATTCCTTTGAGTTTTAATCTTGCGATCGTACTCCCCAGGCGGAATACTTATTGTGTTAACTGCGGCACCGAGGTTCGACCCCCGACACCTAGTATTCATCGTTTACGGCGTGGACTACCAGGGTATCTAATCCTGTTTGCTCCCCACGCTTTCATGCCTCAGCGTCAGTTACAGTCCAGTAAGTCGCCTTCGCCACTGGTGTTCTTCCTAATCTCTACGCATTTCACCGCTACACTAGGAATTCCACTTACCTCTCCTGCACTCTAGACACCCAGTTTCAAATGCAGCACCCAAGTTAAGCTCGGGTATTTCACATCTGACTTAAATGTCCGCCTACGCATCCTTTACGCCCAGTAAATCCGGACAACGCTTGCCACCTACGTATTACCGCGGCTGCTGGCACGTAGTTAGCCGTGGCTTCCTCCTCTGGTACCGTCATTATCGTCCCAGAAGACAGAACTTTACAACCCGAAGGCCTTCATCATTCACGCGGCGTTGCTGCGTCAGGGTTTCCCCCATTGCGCAATATTCCCCACTGCTGCCTCCCGTAGGAGTCTGGACCGTGTCTCAGTTCCAATGTGGCCGATCACCCTCTCAGGTCGGCTACGCATCGTTGCCTTGGTGGGCCGTTACCTCACCAACTAGCTAATGCGCCGCGGGTCCATCTCAAAGTGGAATTCTCTAAAAGAAAAATCCTTTGATGTTTCAATCATGCGATCAAAACATATTATGCGGTATTAATCTCCCTTTCGGGAGGCTATTCCCCTCTTTGAGGCAGGTTACCCACGTGTTACTCACCCGTCCGCCGCTAATCCACCCCGAAGGGTTTCATCGCTCGACTTGCATGTGTTAGGCACGCCGCCAGCGTTCGTCCTGAGCCAGGATCAAACTCTCAATTTAAAAGTTTACACTTTTTATTTGAAATGAATAATCTGCGCCAACTGTTAAGCTGGTTAGCAAGCTCATTACATACTTTTTAGTCTTACGACTAAAATTACTTTTTTATCTAAAGTAATTAACTGGTCAAGCGAAATATTATTTCGCTATTTTACCTATTTCTCTGTTTAATTTTCAAAGACCAACTTGCTTGCCATCATGTGACGACAAGGAGTATTCTATCATATAAATAATAGCATGATTTCACCCAATAAGTTATCTAGCTAGATTATCTTCACATCCCTACATATACGTACAAATAATTCAATATTTCGCATTACGATACTCGTGGTTAAGTAATTATCATCTATTTGTACTTTATATATTTAAAAACCTCACAAGTCTCCACTTTAAATTAGCTAAAGCTAATCAGTAAGAGAAAGATAATATACATATTACACCTCTAGACAGGATACTTTAACTTTACTCATCGTTTTATATCTATATAGAAATGTATTGTAGAATACTATCTAATTAGCTACACTATATTTGCTACTATTTGATTTCCTTTTCAATAACATCTATTAATTTCTTACAAGGAATAACCTTTATGTTCTTAAATTTAACTCCTGTTTTTAAACAATTCATCGGTATATATGCCTTTTTAAAACCCATTCTATCTACTTCCTTTAATCTTTGCTCTAATGATGGTACTTTTTTTAATTCACCAGTAAGACCAAGCTCTCCTATAAAAACTGTATCAGTAGATATTCCATGGTTTAATGCGGAGGATGCAATACTCATCACTACAGCAAGATTTACTGATGTTTCAGTTAACTTAAGACCACCTGTTGCTTTTATAATAACATTTTTATCATAAAGTCCTACTCCTCCCCTTTCCTCAAGAATTGAGATAAGAGTCCCTAGTTGTTCCTTCCTTGCAAAACACTCACTTAGTCTACTTGGATAAGGAGTAAAAGACTTAGATACAAGGCTCTCTACCTCTACAACAATTGGTCTTGTACCATCCTTTATAACGGCTAAAGCACTCCCTGGAACTGCCTCTTCCCTTTTGGTCATAAAAAACTCGGACGGGTCAGCTATTTCTTCCATCCCTATTTCTGACATGCGAAATAGTCCACTCTCAGAAGTGTCACCATATCTATTCTTTTTGCTAATTAAATGTTTCAGTTCTTCTCCATCTTCTCCCTCTATGTACAATACGGTATCCACTAAATGCTCTAATATTCGAGGACCCGCCATCTCATCAGCCTTTGTCATTTGGCCAACGAGAAATACAGCTCTTGGTCTATCTGGATTCTTTGCTTTATCCTTTAAAGCTGTGGCACATTCAATTACTTGAGTAGGAGATCCAGCTCTCGAACTTGAATATTCTTCTAACGTAAATGTTTGAATACTGTCAAGTATTATTAAGTCTGCATCAACTGTTTCTATATGTTGTAATATTTCATCTAACTTAGTATCAGAAACTACCCAGAAATTATCAGCTATTTCTTTTACCGTACGGTCAGCTCTATTTTTAATTTGACTATTGCTTTCCTCTCCAGATGCATATAAAATTTTATATCCTTTTAAAGACAGAGAATTTGCGAGTTGCAGTAAAAGGGTTGACTTGCCCATCCCAGGAGGTGCTGAAATTATGCTTATACTATCTCTAACTATTCCACCACCCATAACTCTATCAAATTCTGAAACTCCTGTAACTATCCTGTCGCTGTTAGATTGTACAATTGCTCTTAGTTTTGTTGGGTTAGTTGTTATTACCATTCTACTTGAGTTAGATTTAATAGAGCTTGCCTTAACTATTTTTTCTTCATATGTATTCCAGTCACCACAATCGTTACATTTCCCCATCCATTTTGGTGATTGTGACCCACAGCCTTTACAAATGTAAACTTTTTTATCTTTAGCCAATTAAATACATCTCCTTATTATCGTCATCATCTATTCAATCATTTATTTTGTTGCAATATATTGATTAAGACATATTATTTTTTTTCATTAATTTAGATCAATATGAACAACTATCCTCTTAGTTTTTGCATTGCTCTAAAAGCAATGAAATAACTTTATTACTTCAATTATAACAACAAATCATTTTTACAGTCAACACAACTGTTTTAATGCAAGAAAAAACAGGGAATTTAACTCCCTGTTAGTGGTTTTATCTATAATAAATTTAGCCAATCTCTTCTACTATATAATATTCTAATAATCGTAATAATTCCTTTAGCAATTTTTGAAACTACCTTTTTTTCGGTTTCAGGTTATCCTAAAAGTTAAAAAATACACATTCATTAATTTTCATTTCTTATATCTTTTAACAGTCCTTCAAACCATTGAACATTTACTAAATGATGAGAAAGTGAATTTTCCAACATTCTTCTAAAATAACTAAGGGTAGTTTCATAATGCTCAAGAGATTGTTCTAATAAAAAAATTTTCTTTTTAGTTTGTTCGATTTGTATTTCTATTAGTTTTGTTAGCTCCTCACTTTTATATTCATTAGTAAATAGCATTGCTGCATAAAAAGATAAATTTATATACTCTGTCTTAGAGCCATACTTGTACATCAATTTTTGAAATTCTTTATCTCCTAGTTCAGTGATGATATAATTATGTGTATCTCTAATATTTTCTAATTTATCAACTTTTTCGATATGCTGTTTTTCTTCTAATTGTTGAAGATTATAATAGAATGACCCTTTAGTGAAATTTACTATATATTTATAGTGTCTCTCTTCCATTAAGGCTAATAATTCGTATCCGTAAGAACCTGGGTTTTGTTTTAATAAACCTAAAATTAGTAATGGTATCAAAAAACCACCTCCTTTATATTCTTCATCAAAATTATGCTAATAGCTATTCCATAATTATAAAGTTTAACTATTTTTGATTTGTATGAGTTGAGATTCAAATTCATCATATGATATTTTTCCTAATGCCAAATCCATAATTTTCATATACATCTTTTCTGCTTTGGTATGTGTTCTAGCATGATTAAGATTTATCAACTCATTTTCATTAATTAATGGCTTCAATAAATGTTGCTTATTAGAAAAGGCTTCAAAATATCGTAAACCAAATTTTCTTTGAGAAATTGCATCAATATGAATACCATCAGGATTAGAAGTTAAATCTGATGCTGTGACAAAGTAACAATTATCTTGTTCAAAAGCGAATTTTTGTAACTCTTGATTAATAAAGTTATATTCAGTACAGCTTTTTCCAAATCCTTCTTTGCCTAAATAATCTCCTAACCCGCCAATAATGAATGGAATATCTGAAGCATTCAACTCCTTTCTAAGAGCCTCAATAATTAAAAGCAATTTTTTGTAATAGACTTTGTAGTTACCATTGATACTATCACTTTCTCCTTGATGCCATAGAATTCCTGTTAACTCACTACTTTGCATAGCAAATTTAGATTCAGTTATTGCATGTCTAAAAAGTGCTTCGTCTACAGCCCATTCATCCAGTGAGCTTCCACCTTCAGCACAAGGAATTAAGCCAATAGTATCTTCTTGCTTTTGACGACACCATGCATCCGCAAATGAACCGGCCAGACTTATTCCTGAAACAGGACGGTCATAATTGATAGGCTCAGTCATCATTTGCCATCTACCATTGCGCAACATTTGTATTCTTTCATTATAAATAGGGGTTACTTCATGAATAAACCCTCTTCCAGCCATATTCGACTGTCCTAACATTAAAAATGATTTAACCATTTTTTTCATCCTTTCTTTTTATTTAATATTTATGAAGAAATGTTTCCAGTCCTCAATAAATGTTAAATAGTTACTTGCTTATTTATTTGATTTTTTAGCCATTACAGCCATAGTCTAATTAGACTATTAACACTTAAATATTATAGTCTAATTAGACTAATTGTCAACTATATTTTTTTCTAAAGTAAAGCTAATCCACAAAAATTCTAAATGACAACTTATTATATAAAGCGATTATTTAATAGCCTTTATTTTTAAGCTTTGATACAATCTCTACATATTTTTCTATTACATCGAATCCTTTATAATCATCTCTTCTTAAATCTATAATATCTCCATGAGAAATTCCACGCCTATGTTTATTTTGTAGCACACCTTGAAATTCTCCCCACTTAGCAGAATTAATAGATACTAAACCATCATTTTCACCTTCTGTTAGCTTCACTAAAATATAAGGAATGGTCACTATATAATCACTAAACATATTCTTTACTACTGTTGCGTAACTTTGATAATACACTCCATCTACATCTTTCACGCCTTCATTAAATTTTTTACTATGATAAGTTGAAAACTGTCTACTTGCAGTATAAAAGTCAGGGTTTTTATCACCCAAAATCTTAAAATATTTATCAGATAATTTTGCGATAGCTTTATAAAGCTTATCAGGCATATTGCAAGCAATATCAACAAACTTACATCCTCTATGAGGTGATGAAACCATTGTTAGCGATGCAACATATTTCCCCATCTCTAACTTACTAATCATATAACGTGAATCGAGTCCTCCTTTTGAATGTGCTATAATATTTACCTTTTCACATCCTGTTGCTTTAACAATATCAAGAATTTTATCTTTAATATCCTGCGCATTACATTCCACTGTTCCCCAAGCTTCTTGATTTCCATAATAAACTGTTGCTCCATTACGAATCAATTCCTTAGGTATTCTTCCCCAATAATTAATGTATTTTAAATCTCTAAATCCAACACCATGAACTAACACAAGAGGATATTTTGTTTTACATACATCTAAGTCAACACGTGCTTCATTATTAATTACCTTATAACACTCATGATCATACTCTATTTTTGCAATATGACAAGCATACAACATTATAAAAATATTTATAATGGGAATAAAGACCATAACGGCTACTATATATCTTTTTAATATACTTAACCTTCTTGAAGTACATAAGATTCGTAACATTCCATTTGTAAGTAAAGTAATAGTAGTCAATACCATAATAATAATATCTATTACAACGATATTATTAGGAATAACGGAGTCTTTTATTGCTTTAAACCCTATTATATATATTAAAATTTGAATAAATGCTACATACAGTCCATAGAGAACAAGACGTTTGCCACCTAACATTACCTTTAATCTAACGTTAACAATTTGTTTCTTGGTATATGGAACTATATTTACTTTTAACATAATATAAAAAATAAAAAGAATTATTTGAAGTAAAATAATCCATTTGCATATAACTTTATCTTGTCCAAATTTAGTATGTTCGCTAAAAAAATATGCTAACAAAACAATGTGAGGGGCAAAAATAAAGTATATACTCATGAAACTTTTATGCAGTAAATGTATCTTGTCATTAATATCCAAGCATATGATATTAATTATTAGTATTGATAAGACAGTAGTTATTATAAATGCTATCATAATTTATATCCACCCTTTAATTCTCAATTTTATTAATTAAATATAACGGTTTCTTAAATATTTTTACTATACCATGTTTAGCAATTAAAACCAATAGTCCTATTGTTGATACAACTAAAATAAACCCATAGAAAAAAAGCCCCGACCTAAGTCGAGGATTTCACTGTCTAACAACTGGGAAGTTAAATATATTCAATGATATAAAGCTAGGCATAGAAGTCATATTCACTTTACTAATCTTTACCCCAAAAGAGCTTTCAATTTCGTTTTGAACTAATAAGCATCATGCTTTTCTAAAAGGAAGCCCTTAAATCAATTTTTACATGAAATCTATGAAGTCACTTTTATTCAGAATTACAATTAAAACATCTGAACAAGTTTTTCAAAGAATCTTTAAATATATTATTTTCTATTATGCATCTGATTTATACTTATTTACTCAGTGGTGCTCCAGGGTGAAGAACTGAATTTTTTAATGGCACAGTTTTGTCACGTCCGAGATACATCTGATAATACGGTGGTATGCTGTTAATCTTGTTAACAACCGCTTTCTTGAATGCAGGAAGCATTGCTGGATCAACATTTGGCAGATCTTCTTCCTTAACAGCACCCTTTATTCCATTGAACTTCTTTGCACGTTCGATTATGTAACGAACATCGAAGCGGGAAGGATTGACCTCAATGATATCCTTATCCAAATTTAGAAGTTTATAAACCCCCTCAAGTCCAGTACGAACGGAAGTCTCAACTGTGAATACAACATCATCATCGACCTCGACAAACTGACCTAAGAATGCTAAATTAGTGCATCCATCAGGTACAACTTTTGGGCGATCACTTACCTTACGTGGCATAAACTGACTTGTAACATAAGGCATCATGGCAGTAGACATATAAGTATGAGCTAGAACTTCGTCTTTAATATCAAGCATTCCAAGATGATAGAGAAGCTCTGTCAGTATCTCATCACCAGTGCAGTCGCACATAGGCTTTTTAATATAGTTGCCGATGTTCTCACCATACAGGCCATAGCCCCAGCCGACTTCTTCATCATCAGCCTGATACGGGAAGAAAGGCTTGTGATGCATTTCAAAGGATATATCCCAATTGGAATCCTTGAATGTCATCAGACCGCCGGTGCCTGCTGGGCTTCCGGACATCTCTTCAATTTTTTTAAAGAACTCAGGATAGCCCTTGACAGTTGGGAAGAAAGAAAGCCATTTTGTTCTGTCGATATCACCGAGGAATTTTTCTGGGTAACCAAATTTTTCGTCTTTTTTGGCAAGGTTCTGCCAGATAGTAAAGGTGCCCATGTCTTTTGTGTCGCGGTTTGTAGGCGCAATAGTCTTGTTGTCACCAAAGCAGCTGTTTTCGCTTATTGAGCCATTCGTTACAAACACTAAATCTTCAACGCCGACACGTACGGTCTTTTCGGCGCCATTCTGGTGCATTAGGATAGCTTGTACCGTATTGCAGTGAGCATCCATATCTAAATCATATACTGAGCAGTTATTAACATAGTTTACGCCCTTGTCAATGAGCCATCTTTCAACTGGGAGAATAATAGCATCATACTCGTTATATTTTGTATGGATAAATCCCTCCAGATATTCATGACGGTTAACGAATGTAAATCTCTGCCAGTAACGTCTGCACTCAATAGCACTGTGGTAGTGCTTAAAAGCTAGCTGACTGTGGAAGCAAGTCCAAAAGTTAGTCTTAAAGAAAGCTTCGTCAAAGAACTCATCAAGCCTCTTATCGGCAAGCTCTTCTTCGGATGAATCAACAATCTTGTTCATAGCTGCAACATATTTTGGATCAAGTTTATATTCATGATAGTGGCTGTCTATCTCGCCCTGATTTATGATAACGCGGGACTCGGTATGAATAGGTTCATCCCTGTTGAAGTCTACGATATCGTCAAGCACGGTACGTCCTTCGTTTTCTAGAGAAGGTATTTTGCTGCACAGATACCAGAGACACTCCATATATGGTTCAAGTTCACGCTCACCACGGCAAAGATAGCCTTGTTCGTTTCTAATTCCGTCCATTGAACCGCCCATGACTGGTTTCTTTTCATAAATGGTGATATTCTTTCCAGACATCTTGGCATCGTCAATCAAAAAAGCTGCAGTAGCAAGTCCGGCAATACCTCCTCCTACGATATGAGCTTTACGTCCATTAATCCCCGCTGGCGTGTGAGGATGATACATAGTTGTGTAAATATTCATAATAATGTAACCCTCTTTCATCTTTATATTTTATTTGTAAGACATCGTCTTGTATATAATATAAGTCATGAGGATTATTAAAACAATTTACAAATAAGGGGGAATGTAAACATTTTTTACACTCCCCCTTATTTGTAAATTATGATTACTTTGCGTATTTTTTCAATGCTTTTTCAAAATCACCTTTTATTAATACACCCGTTTGCTCTACTATTTCTTCTGGTTTTTCTTTCATCCCATCCTTTATCCACTCAAAAATGAGTGCTATAAAAGCTAGACTATAAAAATGTGCAATAAAATTTTTGTGTTTCTGATCAACAGACATTCCAAGGGCTTGCCGTTCCACTACATCAATAATCTGATCATAGATTACAGTGTACATATATTTTTCTAATGAATCCCGATTAGTAGATCGATAGGTGTTTTGCATTAGAACTTTATTATTGCGAATGGAAATCAGCACTTGATAAAAGCCCCGCTGCCAGGTATCATAATCCTTATTTTCTGCAAGTGATTTTTCAGCAGCCTGTAAGTAAATCCATTCAACAAGTTCATATATATCATAAAAATGGTTATAGAAAGTCTGTCGCGTCAATCCACATTCATCAACAAGATCCTTTACAGTTATTTTGTCGATTGGCCTTTTTTGTAGCATAACTATTAAAGCATTTGCTAGTAAAGCTTTCGTCTCATTATGCAAAGTAATAACCTCCCTTAATTGTCGGTATACATAAGACATTATACTTTAAGCTGATGTGTAGTTCTATACATTTAGGCTAAGAATCCAGTTCTCTTAACCTTACGGTTAATGGCTAATCTTTTAAATTAGCAACGTGTCGCACTCACATTATAGGCATACTGTAACTTCAAATTCATGAATACCTATAATATAATCTATTTACATTATTCTATCATTATTCCACATGTATATTTTTCGCTTTTATACCTATTTAAGTTGAAAACCCTATTTTAAATAATGCCAAATAAAAAAGATAGCAAAACCTTATTACAAAGTTTTGCTATCTTTTTTAATTATCGCACCTCTATTTTTTTCTAGTTAGTAGCGAACAGCACTCCACATGTGTTTTGGCAGTAAAGTGATACTGAAACACAGAAATATTAATTTTGCGTAAAGATATACCCCCTGGATTAAAGGGGGTACGTAAGATTAATATTGCGTCTATCTTACTGTCGCTGCCAATCGACTCAGAGTGGAGGTCAACCTTATCTTCTTCAGATAGAATTTCTGCTTTAAGACCCATAGTAGCAAGCCAGACATCGGTTATTGATTTTTTGAACAGATTAGTGAGAAATGCCGACTCCCCACGTATGAACAGACGGGTTCTCATCCACCTATTCATAATCTGTTTATCAGAAAGTAGAAAATCCATATCAAAGTTACCAGAAATCAAAATCATTGTTAATAATATTAAATAAGTTATTATTCAACCTCTTCAATTAAGCTGCAATTTTAATTTTTCTAAATTATTTTAAAAATTTCTTGTATCTTGATGGAATAAGATTTCGTTATTCTTCCTCTAATTTTTTTCATCTAACAAGTAAAGTTTATCAGCATATTTAGACTCATCTGAAATCTTCAGTTCAGAATTTTTAGCCACTTGTTTAACCTGAGCACCGGATATGTTAGGTTTGACAATACACCCAGCTCCAGCCACACAGCCACCCGGACACGCCATTCCCTCAAGGAGATATCCATCATACTTTCCTTTTATGGCATCATTACACATTTCCCTACATTCTCTCAGTCCATCCGCAGCTTTAATCTTCACTTCTTGCCCTGGATGTTCTTTTTTTATCAAATCAGCTACAGCCTTAGCGACTCCGCCTGCAACAGCAAAGCCTCTTCCCGAACCAGTTGCTTCATTACTCAGGCTCTTATCTGTACCAATTATTTCTACTTCTTTGGCTTCCAATATTCCAGATAATTCCTCATATGTAATTACAAAATCCACTTCACTTTTTACTCTTTTTCTGGAAGCTTCTAATTTTTTCGCGCTGCATGGTCCAACAAAAACAATCTTTGCATCTTTATGTTTTTCTCTCACAAGTCGAGCAGCAAAAACCATTGGAGTCAAAGTCATCGAAATATTTTCAGCATATTCAGGATATAATTTTTTAGCCATAACAGACCATGAAGGGCAGCATGAAGTAGCCATAAATGAAAGTTTTTCAGGTACATTTTCTATAAAATCTTTTGCCTCATCAATTGTACAAATATCTGCACCAATTGCAACTTCAACAACATCTTTAAATCCAATTATAAGCATTGCTCTTTTAAAATCATTAAATCCAACATTTTTACCAAACTGCCCCACATATGATGGAGCTACAATTGCAATTACTTCTTCCTTTTGATTAATTGCCTGAATTAGTTGAAATATTTGGCTTTTATCAGATATTGCTCCAAAAGGACAATTTACCATACACATTCCACAGCTAACACATTTATTATAATCTATTGATGCTCTGCCATATTCATCCGTATATATTGCATCCACCCCACATGCCATGGCACATGGTCGCTCATGTTTTATTATTGCTGAATACGGACACACTTTAGCACATAAACCACACTTTATACATTTTTCCTGATTAATAACACTTTTCCCATTAGCTATACTAACTGCGCTTTTAGGACAAACTTCTACACAAGGGTGTGCTAGGCAGCCACGGCACATATTTGTAACTTCATAGCTATCTGTTGGACAAGAATTACAAGCAAATTTTATAATATTTACAAGTGGCGGTTCATAATATTTTGAAGGTTTTGTTGCCCCCTCTAGTCCCTCCGTAATTGCTCTTGATTTATCACTTGGTCTTAAATTTAGTCCCATTGCCAAACGGATTCGCTCACTAACTATTGCTCTTTCAAGAAATGTACTTTCTCTATACTTACCCACATCTCCAGGAATGATCTCATATGGGATATTCTCTATTTCTTTTAAATTGTCTTCAAAAGCCATCTTACTTACGGCCGTAAAAACTTTGTGTCTAATATCAGCAAGTGTTTTATATTCGTATTTCATTGTAACTCCTTTTATGTTTTAATATTTATAAAAACTCCAAATATATAAATTCCTCGTTAGAATATCATATGGTAACAATTTAGTCAATTTTATTTATGTATTTATTTTACTTATTTAGTGTTCCTCAATTGCAAAAGTAATTTCCACCCCCAACACATTCAAAAGTGAAAGATTTGTGATTCAACACATGATTAGGAATTCTTTTTCATTTAAAGCAATTGCTAAATAACTATCATGACTGTACTTCTATTTCTATAGATAAGCTCTTCTCTGAATCCCTTTGGAAATCCAGTCTGCTTGTAAATAGCTGCAACAGCATAATTACATTTTGTACATTTTGCCAAGTGATTACTTATTTCTTTAACCGTTTGCTCGTTTACTTCATTATCCATGTAAGCTGATAACCTTTTCTGCACACTCAAACAGTTCATAATCTAACTACTCCTTTCCTTTCAGTTTTCCTTTCTCTTTTTGAAGCCTTTTTCTAGCAATATACAGCCGTGATTCAACTTTACTGATTGAAATCATAAGTTTTTTACTAATTTCTTCATAACTTAATCCGAGCATATATTTCATATGAATCACCTCTTTATATTTTATAGGTAAATTATCAATAATATTAGCCATTTCTAATAACGTCTCTTTATTTTGATAGAGCACTTCCGGACTATTAATATATGATGATTGCATTGATTCCTCATTCTCAATACTGTTAGCAGTATTGTTATGACTCTTTTTTTCAAATAATCGTAAGTAGTATTCTTTGCTATAGTAAACATCCATGTAGAACAGTTCTTGCCTGAATCATAACTATGAATATATTTAATTGCTTTAACAAAAGAGTCCTGAGTAATATCCATAGCTTCTTCTCTATTTCTCACTATATTATATACGAAACTGTATATCTTCTTATCATACCTGGAAATTATTTTCTCTAAATTGGTACACCTGTTATCTTTATCGACAGATGATAATCCCTCTTCCTTTCTCATCAACATTCACCTCCTATAAAGCACTTCATTATGAAGTGTCTTAGTTCTTAAGAAATCTTTGAAAAATCGCATAAGTTTTTTAGTTAAAATAATTCAAGATGTAAAATTTATTTATATAAATTTTTATAATATGAATCATGAGAGAGAATCGTTGCTAAAAATTGTTTATAAATATAATTTATATGGTATACTTTAATTAGAAAAGTTTTAATTAATTTCGGAGAAGGTGGTTTAAGATGTTTACTGTGAATAATATTAGAGAATCAATAAATGATATTATAATTAAATATCCAATAAAGAAAATATCATTGTTTGGATCATATGCTGATGGCAGTGCAAATGAAGACAGCGACATTGATTTGCTTGTGGAATTTCTATCTTCCAATGTATCATTATTCATGTTATATGATATAAAAGATGAAATTGAAAACAAATTGCATAAAGAAGTAGATTTGATTCATGCGCCTATCGATGAAAATTCATTAATAAAGATAAATAAGGTGATTGATATTTATGAACAATAGAGATTTTCAAATAATAAATAATGATTAAAAAGATATAGGGTAGCTTAGGCTATCCTATTTTATTCACCTAAAAATATGACAATTGTAACTCTACGATTATTATTTTCATTATTGGGTAAAAATTAAATATATGATTATGATGAGTAGGCTATTTTCTTATTCTATATCTCAATTTTACCTTTAAAAACTCTTTAAATCAGCCTTTTATAGTAAATTTTATTTCCGCTAAAAAGTGCACACCCCACCCTAAAAATGCACCCCCCTGCTAAAAATCCATAAGGGGTGTGCATTTGTTCTATTCTAACCTATAATTTCATGGCTTTCAGTTCAATTTTCGCCTTGCACTTTAATCCAAAAAAACAACGAAAACCCCTGAATTCAAGGGTTTTCCATTGTATCAAAATTGGTGTTTATGTATGTCTAACGACTAAGATATTGATACAATTTAGCGACTATATTAATGAAGCAATTAATTTTAATATCGCTAAATTGTATAGGGTTTCCGCCAAAAAGTGCACACCCCTTCGTGCCAATGAACTTATAGTCAGCCAAGAACAACTTTGCTACAATCTTTTTTATACTTTGCTCTACTTAACAAGGGCCACATAAATAACTTTTAAATTTATTTTTTAAAAAACCCTATCTGCTTAATATGGGTTTGTTGTGACGACATATGAGAATTAAACGACGTAACTATTGAAATTGAAAATACGAATAGTGCTCTTTAAAAATTGAATAATACGGTATTTAAAAATACATTGATGTACAAATATGTATAATATGTTATAATTTCTATAGAGTTAGGTCGAAAAGGGGTGAGAATATGGCAAAAATTAAAATTGTTGATGTAGACAAAATACCTTTATGCCCACATTGCGAGAAGGAATTGGATACAATAGAACGATTATATAAAGGTTTTTTTACCTCCACTGTTATTTATATTTGTCCTCATTGTAATAAAGTAATAAGTATTGGTTATGATGCATAGTAAGACGCATTTTTCTTTTAAAACGTCACAACTAATAAAATAGAATAATCCCTTAAAAATACCGTATTATTCAATTGAATTTTACGGTATTTTTATGTCGTCTTTCAAAAATATTGTTCCTCAATTTCAACTACAAATTACTTACATTAAGTTCATAAGTTCATAAGTTCAATTACATTACTTTATATATTCAGTAACTAAATCAGTAAAGAAAATACCTTCTAAATGGTCTATTGCATGGCAATCATTTTGCTAAAGCTCCTGTACCAGTCACCATTTTCTGTGTTATACATAGTCTCTGCCATATCAACCGCATAAAAAAACACCCGTAAGAAAAGCAGACTTTGCTAATCCTACGGGTATTCCTATATCAATCATTCAATTATATATTTACTATTGCTCCAGCTAGAAATATTACCGCTACTCTACCATCAAGTCCTATCTTAATATGATCCAAAGTCTTCAGCATCAGCTCATATGGCATCTTATCAATTGTCCCTAGACTATTTTTGAGCCTAATTAATTCAGCTAATCTGTACTTTTCAAGCACACCTTTATCACTTGTACTATGCAGCCATTCCTGATTTTCTACAAGCTGATTCCATGCCTTTATAAACATTCCCACTGGAGCATCATCTTTTATTCTTATTCCGTTACAACACATCCCTGGCTCGACTGGTGAATATCTCCCTGCTCTATATCTCTTGCAACACCAATAATATTCACCTTTGTCTTTTGTTCTCTTTTGTTCTCTTTGATTCTCTTCTAACTAAAGTATTCCCACAGTGCTTACAAATTAATTTACCAGAAAATGGAAGTTCCTTACTGTGCTGATGATATTTGTTCATTCTATGCTCCGTAATAAATCCATCTTGTCTTTCAAACTCAAGCTGGACACATTCCCAGGTATTTTTATCTATAATCGCAGGATGCGTGTCTTCATAATAAAATCTTGGTAAATCTCCATTGTTTTTTGCTCTCCGCTTTGTAAGATAATCTACATTGTAGGTCTTTTGAAAAAGTGTATCCCCTTTATATTTTTCATTAGTTAGAATCTTTTTTAATGTGCTCCAGTTCCATACCAAATTCCCACATTCAGTAACAACTCCATCTTCCGTAAGATGCTCTGCTATTTTATAGTACCCATACCCATCAAGAAACTCTTGATATATTCTTTTAACAGTAATTGCCTGTGTTTCATTGATTATAAGATTACCTGTTTCATCCTTGTCATATCCAAAGAACTTCCCACTTGGTATGCTTTGTATTCAACCTTTTTCATATTTGCGGCGTATTCCCCATTTTACATTTTCTGATTGATTTAAACTTTCATTTTGTGCAACAGCTGAAATTAAGGTTAGAAGAACTTCTCCTGCACTTGTTTTTGTATGGATATTTTCTTTCTCAAAAAATACATCCACTCCTAACGCTCGAAGTTCTCTTATACTGTTTAAGCAGTCCAGAGTATTTCGCCCGAAGCGAGACAGGCTTTTTGTAATAATCATATCAACTTTCTTTTCTCTAGCATCCTGCATAAGCCTATTGAAACCTTCTCTCTTTTGAAGATTAGTTCCTGAGATGCCTTTATCAGTATAGATACCAGCAAAATCATAACCATGGTTTTCTATAATATATTTCTTAAAATATTGAACTTGTGCATTGTAACTCGCTATCTGTTCTTCACTGCTAGAAGATACTCTACAATATGCAGCTACCCTTAGTTTCTTTGCATTATTCTCCGTTGTTCCTGAATCTATAGTATTCGGTAACGGGTATAATACGGAAACTCTTTTCGGACCTCTTCTTTGAATAATTGCCATTTGTAACCTCCTCTACAACCATAGGTTCATTTATGACAATACCTTTAGTAACTTCTTGCAATTTTCCTTCTGATATTCTCGTGCCTTCACAAACATCTTTGCCCTTTTGTATATATGTTGCACATATCCAGCTTACCCATCTACCTTGATGAACCACTCTTATAAGGGTTGCACCACAGTATTTGCAACGGAACATATTTGAAAAAGGATATGTTTTTGTTTTTCTACTTTCACGAGTTAGCTGAGCCTTTTCCCAATCGCTCCTACTTACTATAGGAGGATGAGAGTTTTCTACATAATACTTTGCCTTTTGTCCTCTATTAATAATTCCCTTGCCATTATCAGTTACATAAGTCTTCTGCATTAGGCAATCTCCTTTATATTTTTCATTAGATATAATTCCTAATATCCTAACTGATTGCCATGGCATATTTGTAAATGTGGGTATATTTTGCTCATTAAAATCTTTTGCAATTTTATATCCGGTTTCTCCTGCTAAGAACAACTTATATATCTTTCTTACTATTTCTGCTTGCTCTTCATTTATTACAATTCTACCATTTTCATCTTTGTCATAGCCAATCAAACGATTAACATCTACAATTGCCTCTCCGCGCTTGAACTTTTTTCTACTGCCCATTTAACATTTTCTCTTACAGCTTTTCGCTCTTCTTCAGCAATTGCAGCTAATACTGTAAGTAGCAATTCACCTTCAGAATGTAGCCTATTAATTCCTTGTTCTTCAAAAATAACTCCAACACCAATTGCTTTTAATTCCCTAACACTTTCTAAAAGTATTAATGTATTCCTTGCGAACCTAGATATTGATTTAGTTATAATTAAATCTACTTCTCCGGCTTTAGCTTTTTCCATCATAGCCACCAATCCCGGTCGGTGGTTCTTTGCCCCAGATATACCTGCATCTGAAAAGATGCCACAAAATTCAAATTCAGAGTTTGTTGTGAATTTTTTTTGATGATATTCTGTTTGATTTTGAAGTGACCATAGCTGATCTACGCTTTCAGTGGATACTCTAACATAGGCACATATTCTCAGTTTTTTAGGTTTTTAAAACAGATTTTTCTTTTGATTTATCTCCCTTACTGTTCTCATGCTATACCTCTATTCTAGATTCCAAGGTAGTTGAGTTCCATATTTAAACTAAAAAACTACATTCAATGTAGAACAGCACCTGATGATGTCTTACCCTCAAGGAACAGTTTAATCAAACTCACAACTACTGCTTCCTGGCACAATGGTTGCACTTATATCCTCATCCTTATGGCTATGTGCACTTTTATTAAAACAGGTAAATTTCCTGCTTTTATTTTTACTACTATGTTCCATTATGTAATCTGTTAAATAATCATGTATTTCACTTATAAATCTTTCTGTAATTTTACCTCTCATAAATTTCCGAACCTCTTAATTACTTTTGTACGGCTTAGTTCACTAAGCATTATTTCACTTGAAACATTTCAAAACACTTATACTTTCTTACTTTTGTACGGCTTAGATCCCCTAAGCATTATATCTAAGATAAATCCCTGGAAAATAGCAAGCATTGCTTTGTATACACTTTCAGTAAACATATATGCCCTTGCGCGGAGTTTTGCAGTAAAATTGTTAAATTATTACGAAAAATTTTTAATTATAGTAATCTTGTAACTAAATATGAAATATGTAATTAACTTAGTTCATTGATATATAAGGCTTTATCATTAATTCACTTAGTACATTACAAATTTATCATGGGGATATGCACTGCAGTTGAGTTTTTAAATTTCAATTTTCACTTGTATAGGGAATTTTTATACTTATATTAATAAGGTATTTTTGTTTTTTTGTAATATGTATATTTTTTTATGTTCTAATGTAGCTATCTTAAGGGTTTGTGCGGATTACAAAATGTGGTAATAAGTTGAAATAACTTGTTATGGGACTGTAACTGATTCTAACCATTCATTAGAGGCTTTTTCTTTCGCTCCAGGAAGACATCTTCTATACCCTCTGAATCCTCCCATTGTTTCATCAGTAGCTTCGCGCTGTTGATATCCTTCCTTTATTTAGTTTTAATCATTGCAAAATCACCAAATTTTACACTCCTAGGGTACTTGCGAGGAAGGATAACGTATAGCAACTGAAATCTATAGTTGTTGCTCTTTTACTATCCTAGTGCGTTATAAACCCATTGCATTGGCTTATTTTTTCATAAATGTAAAAGTAAGCACCAATAACTACTATTCCGTCCACGTTATTTGTGGTACGGTTTAGCTTATAGCAAGTTACTTAGACTAACTTTAAATGTCAAAGTAATCCTTTAATTTTCTTGGTCCTGCAAGTACTTCCCTGTCTACGAACAAAGTTCCGTCCTCCTTTGTGTTAACATACCATTTTACAAGTTTAATATTACCAAAATCAATTTCCATTGCTGTTATGCATCGAGGATGAACACAACTTCCATCATTGAAATATGGAGGCTCACCTATTTCAGGAAACATAGGCCTATGTGTATGTCCCGCTATCATCATCTGTTTCTCTTTTATTACCCATTCAATAAGCTTTTTTTCTACTGCTTGTTTTTTATGATAATTCTGTGCTGTTCTGGTTGGATCATTTACTCCAAAGAAGTTAAGAGGTCTCCATAAATACCTAACTAAAAATCTGGTTAATCTCCACATTTTATCATTTAGACAATCCACTTGATGCCCGTGTATTAGAAAGATTTTGTCATTAGTAACTTTATGCCTCAAGACTATCCCCTCATGGAACCTAATATTATCGAATAAAGGAATATACCTTTTCTTGAGCTCATCAAAATATTTGTATAAATTGTTTTTTACAAATTTATCGTTTCTTTTTACTATATCATGGTTTCCATAAATAAATTCGAGCCTATTTTCATTATAAAATTTAGACAGAAGCCAGAAAACATCGTTGTGTACCCTCTTAATGACATAAAGTCTTTTATTCTCCCAAAGTTCATCTCCATCACCAATCTCTATATAAGTATAATGTTCGTCATAGTAATGTGTTAAGGCCGCAAAATAAATGTTTTGATTCTTTGAAAAATTATCTGACCAATTCCCATCACCCCTATGGCAATCACTCATTAAAACAATCTTGGAGAAATCGTCGAAAATAATTTCCTCCGATGACTCAAAAACTTTAGATAAATGCTTTAATGTATTCATCTTTTCCCCCTCTAAACCACCAAATTATTTTTATATTTAAATATATTACAATATTTAAATATAAAGAACACTTAGAGGCTCATAAAAAAAACAGGGATTTAGCTCTTATCAAGATAACCTTTATTTTAGAGTAGTCTTCTTTACATAAGACTTTATCTTTTAAGATTCTTAATTCTTTAAAATAGTAAAGACCACATTGAATGTTGCTTCAACGTGGTCTTTACAAACAATTATCTTATCAACATAATTCTGAATGAAATTTTTACAATAATAACTTACTAAAAATAAATAATGATACCACTAATTCAACTAAATCAAAAAATAAGAAAACCCTCAACTAAAATTAATTAGTCGAGGGTTTCACTGGTGGAGGCGAACCGTACCTAACTATATCACTGTCCATTAAAAAAAATGAATTATATAAATAAAATGTAATTTTAAATTACTATAACTTGAGAATTAAACAATTCTAAAAGAAACCACGTTGTAGATTACTTCAACGTGGTTCAGTATATTATTACTCTTCGCCTGCTTCCGAACTGTTTTGAACTATCCGAAAATATGAAGCCTTAATCATCTGTAAAATTTACCATACCAGACAAAGGAAATATTAATGCAACTTTAGTTCCTTTATTCACCTCAGAATCAATAGTAATTTTTAAGCCCAGTTTTGCACATAGTTTTTCACATAGATACAAGCCCATTCCTGTACTTTTACTAAATTTTCTTCCGTTTTCACCCGTAAATCCTTTTTCGAACACTCTATTTATGTCTTTATCTAAAAGACCTACTCCATTATCCTCTATGGTTAACATTACTGAATTAGCTTTTTTTATTGAATATATACTTATCATTGGATCTTTACTACTTGAGTACTTTATAGAGTTTCCTATTATCTGATTAATAATAAATTCAGTCCATTTCGTATCACTATATACAATTTCATTAATATTTTTTATATCTAATTTTATTTTCTTATGAATAAAATCTCTATAATTTCTTTTAACTACATTCCTTACTACATTATCAAGATTAATTTGTTTTATAATATAATCTTTACTAACATCCTCACTTCTAGAATAATAAAGCACCTGTTCTACAAACCCCTCAATTCTATCTATCTGGAAATCTATTTTATTAGTTACTTCATCTCGATTATTTTCAATTATTAGCTTTGTAGAAGCTATTGGTGTTTTAATTTCATGTACCCAGGTCTCTATGTATTCTCTATATTCCACCTGCATATCCTTATATTTTTTTACATTTTCGTGCATATCGCGGCTTATCTCTTTAAGTATAGAATTTAACTTTTGCGCTTGTATAAAGTTCGCTTCCTTTATTACCGCGGGAAGTAGATATTTCTTATCTAAATTTTCTAATATGTTATTAATTTCATCATAATAATTTTTAAATTTTATAAACTCTAAAGCCATATAAGAAATTAATGGCAAAAACCAAATACAAAAAACAAATGAAATTATAATGAAATTAACATTAATAATAATCATTATAGCTGCTAATATGATAAATAACAGCATGTTAGATATTATTACCACCATTTTTTCTTTAATAAATTGACCTATACTCATGGCATTATATACCCGAGCCCTCTTCTTGTTTCTATTGGATTTTCTATGCCTATCTCTTCAAGTTTTTTTCTTAATCTATTAATATTAACAGTTAAAGTACTATCATCTACAAAATAATCTGATTTCCACAGATATTCCATAAACGAATCTCGTTTTACTATATTTCCCTTATTGTTTATTAAGTAAGAGAGTATCTTAACCTCATTTTTCGTTAATTCCAAGCATTTATCCTTATAAATAACCGATGCATTTAAAAGATTTAAATTAAAATCTCTATAGCTTAATATATTATTAATTTTTGAACTTCCACCTGTTCTTCTTAAAATATTACTTATCCTTGCTAATAATATTTCTATATTATAAGGCTTTGTTATAAAATCATCTGCGCCTAAATTCATACTCATTAATTCATCTAAATCACTATCTCTACTTGTAACTATTATAATTGGAACCTCTGAAGTTTTTCGTATTTCTCTACATATATAATAACCATCAAACACTGGAAGATTAATATCTAACAATATAAGTTCTGCATTTTCATTTTCAACATATTGTATTATATTATTAAGGTTTATAGGAGCTTTTACTTCGTATCCATACCTTTTTAAAAAAATTTGTAATTCTCCTCTTATAACTTCATCATCTTCAATAATAATAATTTTTTTCATATGTACTCGTGCCTCCCTACTTATTTTATCCTGTACCCTAATATCATAACATATTCTAAATTTTATAAAATATAAGGCTTTCTATATATCTTAAATATTAAAGTACATATTCAGCTCTATCCACTCCTAATCGGGACTTTTACCCGTTAGATTGTGCCCATTTTGGGAGCACCTTAAAGAGGTACTTACTTTTCAGTAAATACCTCTTTAATTTATTACTTATTTTATTTGCATCATTCTTCATTGGTTTATATACATCAACACAAACATATGCATTAAGTCTAAAATAAATCTCTTTATAAGTTATTCTTAACAATATTTTTATATCCTACATATGTTGTATAGAAGTATCCTGCATAAATTACAATAAATATTAAAGCTGCTACTAATGCTGAAGAGTTAATATTTGTTTCTTGTAAGCTATTTATTAAATCGCTAGTTACTTTAATTCCAACCACTGAATGAATTAATGCAAGACTAACTGGAAGGCTGAAATATATCAATGTTTGAACAAAAATTGTTTTATCTATCATTTTTTCGTTTGCACCAAGTCTCCTTAAAGATTTATATCTTTCTATACTGTCACTAGCTTCTGATAATTGTTGAAGAGAGAGTACTGCCATGCTAGTTATTAAAAATACAATACCTAAATATATTATTGTAAATATTAATACATTTGTTGTTTCCATATTTTCTGAATAAACCCTATCCTTTGAGATACCGAGTATATAACCACCTTTACCATAGTCCTCGCGTTTTTGATATTTTCCATTATATTTTTCTCTATTTTTATCTAAATAATTTACATTAAGTACTGAGCAAGTACTTTTGTAACCTGATAAAAACTCATCATTTATAATTATTATAAAAAAACTCTTTGTAAAATAAGCAGTTTGAAGATTTTCTTCTATAACTTTAGGGTTTTTTATTACATATTCTTTCCCTTTAATGTTAATTTTATTATTATTTTTTATTTTTTGATTTATTGGTTTCATAAACTCATTAGTATTTGATAAAATTAAAACTTCATCCTTAGTTAAATTTACTTCTTTTTCATTCTTAAATTTTAAAATTTTATTATAATCAGATAGTTTAACACATTTTACATAGTCGTCTTCAAAAGCTCCAAATGTTGTTAAAAACTCACTAGCTTTCATACCTATAAGATATTCATTATGAGCTACGGATTTTTCATTTTTACTTATTTTCAAATTAATTTTCTTTAGAACATCTTCTATATTGTAGCCTCCATCCACTTTTGTTACTGATATGCTGGCATCAAAGGGCGTTGCATTTTTAATTCCTGCATCCATAACTGTTTTAAAGCCTATTCCCATAGATAAACTTACTATTGTGAAGAATAACATTAAGCAAATTAAAGACATTGATATGAAGTTTGTATTAACTTTACTATTTATCTGTTTTACTATAAATATATTTAACCCTTTAAAATAAACCTTTTTATTTTTCTTTACCACATATAATATAAACCCAGATAAACTAAAGAAAAATAACACTGTACCTAATATTCCCAAAGCTATTGATATTAAGACCATAGGGTCTAGTACATTTAAACCTACTTTTAGTATTGATTTATATGCAAACCCAAGTGATACTACACATAAAATAAATGCTATTAAATATATAATAGAATTTTTGAATTTAACATCTTGATTTTTTTTACCTGCTATTAATAAATCGATTATCTTGTATTTAGATATAACAAATACATTAAATATCATAACAAGTAAAAACATGATTCCAAAGTATAATACAGTTTTACCTATTGCACCTGTTGAAACTGCAAACTTATATTCATTAACCGGTACATCAAATAACTTTAATGCAAAGGTGGATAATCCTTGTGATGCTCCAATTCCTAGTATAAGTCCACTAATTAAAGATATAACTCCAACTAGAAAAGTTTCCATTACTAATATTATAGATATTTTTCTTTTCCCCATACCGAGTGTCATGTATATTCCTAATTCTTTTTTACGTTTTTTTATCAAGAAATTATTTGCATATAATATTAAACTACCTAATATTATGGATATAAATACTGACACATACGACATAACTTTCATTATTTTAGATACAGATTTCATTTGTATAAGTGCCTTTTGTGACCCAATTGAGTTGAAGCTATAAAATATGCAAACTGCTAAAGTTAGTGTTAAGAAATATATAGCATAGTCCTTAAAACTCTTCTTTACATTACCTACAGCTATTTTGGAATACATTATCATCACCTCCAAGTAGAGTTATAACTTCTATAATTTTATTAAAGAATTCTTTTCTAGTATCCTTACCTCGTACTACCTCACTAAAGATTTTTCCATCTTTAATAAAAAGGATTCTATGAGCATAGCTTGCTGTAAAAGCATCATGGGTAACCATAAGTATTGTGGTCTTTAAATCTCTGTTTAGACTTTCAAGTTTTTCAAGTAATAATCTAGCTGTTTTAGAATCTAGCGCCCCTGTTGGTTCATCAGCAAGTACTAAGGATGGATCTGTTACTATTGCTCTTGCAGAAGCAACTCTTTGCTTTTGTCCACCTGACATTTGATAAGGATATTTATTTAGTTCTAGTTCAATGCCTAAATATTTTGCTACTGATTTTATTTTCCCATCAATTTCTGAACTTTTCTCACCTTTTATTGTTAATGCTAATGCAATATTTTCATAAGCTGTAAGGGTATCTAGTAGGTTAAAATCCTGAAATATAAAACCTAACTCATTTTGTCTAAACTTATCTAATGCTTTTGATTTTAACCTAGTAATATCACTGTTATTTATTATTATTTTCCCTGTAGTGACATTATCAATAGTTGATATACAATTAAGCAATGTTGTTTTACCACTTCCTGAAGGTCCCATTATCCCAACAAACTCACCCTCATCTACCTTAAAACTGATATTATCTATAGCCTTTGTTACACTATCTTTATTTCCATAATACTTTTCAATTTTTTCTACACTTAATATGGTTTTCATTTATAACTCTCCCTTTTTTTCTTTATTTTAAATTTAATTGTTTTAACTCCATCTGATGTACTTATTATATACAATTTTATTTGCAGCAACCACCGATGTGTATTTCATTAACATTACATTTTTGTTATGTTAATATAAGTTTGATTATTTCAATAATAAAAAGTCGCAAAAAAAATTTCCACAGACACTTTAAGTCTGAGGAAACATAATTCATTTAAGCTCTTGTCTTCTTTTTCGAGTTCACACTTCATCATTCTAATCCAACTAAATTAAATCATAAGAAAACCCCCGACTAATTATTAATTAGTCGAAGGTTTTACTGGTGGAGGCGAGGGGTGTCGAACCCCTGTCCGAAAGCCATAACACCTAGGCATCTACGAGCGTAGTTAGTACTTTAGCATTCCCTCTATGTGACTCTTACTAACGAGATTCACGCTTTGGTAGCTTCATATTTTCCGTTTCTGGGTCAAAGCTTTCCCAGACTCGGTTCACCGCTGTCGGCGCCCTATCCTAAGTCGCGGTAATCAAAGGTAAGACGTAGCAGAACTAAGCTGCTAGTGCTAAATTATCGTTTGCGTTTAAATTGTCCCTATAGTTTTTTACGCGGGTCCATAGGTTCCCTCGGCTCGCTTCCTCGATGCAACGTACCCCCGTCGAAACCAAGTACGCCCCCGTATTGTCAAAAGATTTAATTCAAATCCCTTGCAATGCAATAATGTGTGTATCCTATTGCATATTTATAACGCAATTTTATATTTATTTTGTTTTTGTGTTTTTGTAAATGGATTAAACTTTAGTTTTTAATGTTTTATTGCCTTGCTGTCTATGTCTTAATAATACACTATATTAGGAGCTTTATCAAGTGCTAATATTATGTATTTCTTGTGTAATAGTGCTTATTATCTCATACTTTCCTTGAACTGCCTAGCCATATCTCTCTTGGCATCTTTTTCAAGCATAGCATCTCTCTTATCATAATCTTTCTTACCGCGAACAATACCAAGATTAACTTTCACTTTAGTATTTTTAAGATAAATAGATAATGGAACTAGAGTAAACCCCTTTTGTGATGTAAATCCTTGTAGTCTATTTATTTGTTCTTTATGAAGTAATAACCTTCTAACTCTTAATGGATCAGCATTAAATTGGTTCCCATTTTCATAATGACTTATATGCATATTTTTTATAAATACTTCACCGTTTATAACATCTGCATAACTATCTTTTAAATTTGCCTTTCCAGCTCTAATAGACTTTACTTCTGTACCAACAAGTTCTATTCCAGCTTCCATTGCTTCTTCTATAAAATAATCATGTCTTGCTTTTCTATTTTCCACTAGTGTTTTGTTTCCTGTTTCCTTTGCCATAACCTCACCTACTTTATTCTTATTAATATATAATTATACTCTATAACCCATTCTTTTTCAAGAAAATGTGGATTATGTTTACATGGCTGTAGATTCACAAATCGCTCTTTAAAATAATAAACAGAAGAGGCAATTAATTCTCCTCACTTGAGGAGATTAATTCTCCTACTCGAGGAGATTAATCCTTCTCAAGTGAGGAGGTTAATCCTCTTCTGTATTTTTATTTTTAAATTATTCTACAATACAGTACTTTTACTTTGTAGAATCATCTTTTATAAGTTCATCTAAATCCTTAACGGAATATTCTTCTTCTTTTTCTTCTTTATCTTTATCTTCTTTAATTATATCAAAATAAACCTCATGAGAAGCTAAATCAACTTTACTAACTATGATTCTTACCTCTTCGCCCAATTTATACATGTTCTTAGTTCTCTCACCTACAAGGGTTAAATGTCTTTCATCAAAAACATAATAATCATCATCTAAGCTACTCATATGAACTAATCCTTCTATAGTATTTGGAAGTTCTATAAACAATCCAAAATTAGTCACTGAAGAAATAATACCGTCAAATTCTTGACCTATTCTTTCATTCATATATTCTGCTTTCTTTAAGTCATCTACTTCTCTTTCGGCTTCCATTGCTATTCTTTCCATATCTGAGGATTGTTTTGATGCTATCTCTACTTCTTTTCTTAATTTTTCTGTTCTTTTTTCACTTAAGCCTGCATTTATAACCTCTTTAATTATCCTATGGATCATGAGGTCTGGATATCTTCTAATTGGTGAGGTAAAGTGACAATAATATTTGGATGCCAAGCCAAAATGACCGCTACATTCTGGAGAATATTTTGCTTTCATCATAGAACGAAGTAACAATGTGCTTAGCACCATTTCTTCTTTCTCACCTTTTACTTTTGCTATTACTTCTTGAAGCATTCTAGGGTGTATCTCTTTTCCCCACTTTATAGGGTATCCTAAATTATGTGCAAATTCACTAAAATGTATTAACTTTTCTTCATCTGGATCCTCATGGATTCTATATACAAAAGGTACATTAAGCCAGAACATGTGCTCAGCTACAGTTTCATTAGCAATTAGCATAAATTCCTCAATTACTCTATTTGCAATTCCTCTTTCATAAGGAACAATGTCTACAGGTTTTCCAAATTCATTTAATAATATTTTACACTCAGTAAAGTCAAAATCTATAGCACCTCTACCCATTCTCTTTTTATTAAGAATGGCGCATAAATCTTCCATATGTTTAAAATCTTCATATAAATAATCATATTTTTCGATTGCTTCTGCGTCTTTATCTCTTAGTATTTTTGTAACATCAGTATAAGTCATTCTTTCATTAGTTTTTATAATGGTTTCTACTATCTCATGATCTATAGTTTTACCAGTCTTGTCTATTTCCATAAAGCAACTAAGAGCCAACCTATCTACTTTAGGGTTTAAACTACAAACTCCATTAGATAATTTTTTAGGAAGCATTGGTATAACCCTATCAATTAAATATACTGAAGTTGCTCTATTTAGAGCTTCTATGTCCAGTGGATTTTTTTCTTTAACATAGTGAGAAACATCCGCTATATGAACACCTAAACGATAGTTGCCATTATCTAAAATCTCAATAGATACAGCGTCATCTAAATCTTTAGCATCCTCACCATCTATAGTTACCATCTGCAGTTCTCGTAGATCTGTTCTTCGCGTATATTCTTCTTCTGGGATTTTTTCAACTATATTGTCTGCAAAGGCTTCAACTTTTGCTGGAAATTCTTCTGGCAACTTATGTTTTTTAATTATAGTTAATATGTCTATACCTTGATCCCCTTTATTTCCAAGAATCTCTACAATTCTTCCTTCAGGATTTCTTCTTTGTTCTGGCCACTCAGTTATTTCAGCTATTACTATTTGACCTGTTTTTGCACCATTTCTTTCTGCTTTAGGGATAAATATATCTTGAGCAATCCTCTTATCATCTGCTACTACAAAACCAAAGTTTTTGCTGTCATCATAAGTCCCTATTATTGTTTTATTAGATCTTTCTATTATTCTTGTAATCTCACCTTCACATTTCTTACCATTGTTTACTTCTTTTAAAATCTTTGCAAGAACTCTATCACCATTCATTGCTCCATTCACATTATCTGCTGGAATAAATATATCTGGTCTTTCCTCGTCCGCTATTACAAATCCAAAACCTCTTTGATGACCTTGGAATTTACCACTTACAATACCCATCTTCTCTGGAATACCATAATGCTCAGTGCGTGTTTTAACTATTTGACCATCTTTTTCCATTTCAGATAATAGTTTAGTAAAGTCTTTCATGTTTGCTTTTTTAATACTAAATACTTTAGATAATTCCGCTATGTTCATGGGCTTGTATGCTTGTTCTGTCATAAAGCTTATTAGTGTTTCTTTTATATCCATAAGATTTTCCTCCTATATAATTTTCTGTATTAATTTATTTTTTAAATTATTCCTGAATAATATTCATTATAGCTTTAGTTTTAACTAATTATTATGGTTAATTATAACTCTAATTCTATATTTGTTACTTTTATTATAATCCAAAAAATACATCTAGTATATACTATATGATTATATACTTCCCCATTTCCCAATAAAAAATGCCCACATTAAATAGTTTTATTTAATGTGAGCGTTTTGTCGTAATACTATGTATAAACATTTCTTCTCAGAAATCGACTTTTTTTGCAAAATAAAACAGCCCTTGGGGTTGGGCTGTTTTATAATAAATAAAAAGGGGGCTATTTATCTCTCTATTTATCTTTACTCTTTAATTATATTAAACTTAACTAAAGTTTGCAAGGTTTTTTTGAGATTTTATTGTAAATATTTTTTAAAATGGCGACATTTTATTCATATTTTATTCATTTTAACCCTATATTATTATATTATAAAATGTCATTAAACCTGTTTTAATGAGTTTATTTCTTCTTCTGATAATTCTCGATATTGTCCTTCTGATAAACTTTCATCTAATTTTAATGGTCCAAAACTAATTCTTCTTAAAAATACAACTTTTTTATTTACACTTTCAAACATTCTTTTTACCTGATGAAATTTACCTTCCTGAATAGTAACCATTACTTCTGATCCATTCTCATTTGCACTTAATACTTCTAGTATTGCTGGCATACATTTATATCCGTCATCTATTACAACACCATTCTTAAAGGTGGAAATATCCTTTTCATCTATAAATTTATTAATTTCAGCATAATACACTTTATCTACATGATTCTTAGGTGCTATTAATTTATGATTTAACTCCCCATCATTAGTAATTAGTAGTAATCCCACTGTATCTTTATCAAGCCTGCCTATAGGGAATGGCTTAAAGGAATGGTACTGCTCATCTAACAAATCAATTACAGTTTCATCATGATTATCTACAGTAGCAGAAACAACACCCGCTGGCTTATTCATAATTAAATATATGTGTTTCCTATATTTAATTTCTTCACCAGATACCTTTATTACAGCCTTATCCGGATCAATCTTCATAGCACTATCTGAAGCTATAATTCCATCAATCTCTACTTTTCCTTTTTTTAATAATCCCTTTACTTCTTTTCTTGTTCCATGACCTAAATTTGACAATACTTTGTCTATTCTTTCCATATAAATTCATCTCCTCAACTGTTTCTTAAAACCAATAGTAAAACATATAAAATAATTATTATATACAATTATTATAAACCCTTTTCTCATAAAAAAAACAGCCTTGAAAAGCTGTTTTAACTTTATTCTAATACTTCTATCTCCATTATATCATAATCTTCATATGAAATACTCTTATAAAAATTTTTTGATAATACCAGCACTTTATACATTCCTTTAGTAAAGGGCATAAATGTATAATCATTTTTCTTGCTAAATCTTTGTGCTAAGGTCCATTCCTCCTTTTCCATAAGATAAAACTCATATACGACATCTCTGCCTCCCAGGTTTTCCGTTACAAATGTTATTGCTTCATTGGCCTTAAAATTTGTCTTATCGCATAAAATCCTTGTATCTGTTATAGGTAATGTCTCATGTACTTGTATTTTTATTTCCTTCATACAATCATATTCCTCTATGCTAGCTTTATTTTTCGCCCTAAGCTCTATTAAATAATTTCCACTAGATTTTGGTTTAAGCTCGTAATTCTTATGCTGCACAAAGTTTGTTTGTTCCACTAAATGACCATTTATTTTCAAAATATAATTCACAAGGGTATTTCTTGTGTTTTCAGATATTACTTCCAGTGCAATAGTATCCCCTACCATATAATATTCTCGTGTGGGCATTAAAATATAGTCTATTTTAGCTGGAATACACACCAAAGCCTCAATATATACCACTGCGTGGCAATCGAATTCTCTTTTAGAGTATTTATCTTTTACTCTTACCTCTAATTTGAATTTACCGCTTTTTCCTGGAGTAAAATCTGCAAAATCGTGTGTCCCAAATTCAATTCTTTCTATTTCAGTATCATTCTCAAAAATCGAAAAACCATATCTTAGAGAAGTTCCTCCTGTTGCTTTAACTTTTACATGAACAACTTCATTTATTAGTACAGGATTTTTCTTATCCAAAATTATATCATCAATAATAACATTTGTATTTCCTATATCATCAATCATAAAGTCTAAACAAACACTCTTCTCATATTCTCCTTCAAAAGATGAGTCCTTAACCCACAAGCAAGCTTTATATTCTCCTGCTTCACTTGGTGTCCATATATAATTATTTTTTCTAATATAACCTGAATCCTCTATGCACTTTCCATTGATTTTAAATTTGTACAATAATTCTTTCCCACCTCTAGCAATACATCTCAAATTAATAGGAGTATCGCATAGTTGTGGAGAACTTAAATCACTAGTAAAACTTTGTATATCTATTTCTTCATAAGGCTTTACGGTATAATGAATCAATGCTCTATCATCAAACTCATGAAGTGAATACATATCCTTTGCCATGCATAATAGCTTATAACTTCCCATATCTTCTTCAACATAACTAACTAATTTTTTAGTTGAATAATCTTGTATGCATTTACTATCCCCTTCAGGATTAATTTTTACAAATTTGTATAAAATCATTCTGCTGTCCTCATGGCTTGCCTCTACGTCAAAAACTAGTTCCCTACCTGAAAGCAAATCTTCGGTCAAACATTTAAATTTCATAATTTCTAAGGGTTGCACAGATTTTACAGTGAATTGTATTTTCATAAAGTCATCAAAAATATTTTTAGAATCTAAATTCTTGCATTCTACCAAAAATTCTTGCTCTCCAGAATATTTTGAAGCCCAAGTCATTACATTTTCTGATGAATAATCCTTTATAAGTAGCCAATTTCCATTTTTACGTATCCAATACCTATACATAATAGGAACCTGCTTTGTCTCTACTGTTAAGGTGACTTTTTCACCTACCATTATTTCTTTTTTGTCTATGTAAATATCACTTATTAACTTTTCATAAAAATTGCCAACTACATATTCGGTTTTCGACATAAAATCAAAAGCTTTTTTGCTTTCTTTTCTTTTAGCTTGTACCATTATTGAATACTTAGCATCTGCTTCCGGTTTCCATAGAACGGAAGTAGTTGCACTTAATTCCTTTAAAGTAGTCCACGTACCTTCCATTCCTATAAGAAATTTGTAGTCCAGATTATCTTCTATTTCATTTTCAATGCTTACTACAATTTCTTTATGTTCTTCTTCAGGATTTTCTATGTTAAACAATATATTCATTTCATTCACTCAAGTTCACCTACCTTTATAAATAAGCTACACAATGGATTTTTTTAAATCTTCCTCTATATTGGTATATTATACTATGATTCCATAATTTGTAACAGCATTTACTTTCTTTTTTTTCTTTTATTTAATGACATAAATACTTATGATTTTAATTTAAAATAATAATATTACAAATTTTATAATTTTTTATGGTACTGATATTGTTATTATAATATTTATTAATAGGGTAAAACTATTATAACCGTAAATTATTTTTAATAATTGTTGAAAGGAGAGATATTATGACCCACAAAAAACTAGATCATTATAATCCAAATTATCCTTACAAAAAAGAAGACATAACTATTGATAAAAGCAATAAGGCTGGTTATCCTATGCTAGAGCAGGTAAATAACGCTTCCCTATATCCTGAATCTATCAAAGACAACATCGATATGAAAGATATGAATACCGCAGATTAATTATTTTTTATGACCATTTGAAAAATTCACCTGCACTCTTGTGACTTTAATCATGCATTACCTAAGTTAAATCATCATCTGAAATTCTGTTAAACACTTGAAAGTTTTAGAGGACTAAACAATTATGAATTGTTTAGTCCTCTAAAATAACCTTTAACATGTCTAATAGCCGCAGTTACTGGCTATGTTTGTATATTTCAAATGTTATATAGCAATCATTTTACTGCTATGATTGTGCTTTTAAAATCAATTTAATTAAATTGTGATAAAGCCTTTCATCATCTTCTGATGTTCTTTTTTTAGGACCAAAGGTTTTACCTCCACTACGTCTTACTTTACCAGACATATGCCTTTCAAATAATAGCTTATCAATGTTATCATCATCATAGATATGTCCTTTAGGTCCCATAGCATAGGCTCCTTTAGCTAAAACCATAGCGGCAACTCCAAAGTCTTGAGTAATTATTATATCCTTAGATTTTGCTTCATTAGCCACTTTCATATCAACACTTTGAAACCCACTATCCGCATACCTTATTTGCGCATAATCACTATTTAAAACATGATTAATGTCGCAATACATAATGAGCTCTATAGAGTGCTCTATAGCTGCTTTTTCTATTAGATTTTTTCCAGGGCACCCATCTGCATCAACAATAATTCTCATTTTTCTAAAGCCTTTTTTCTAGTTCTGCTTTAATATCTTCATATCCTGATTTTCCAAGAAGAGCAAACATATTCTTCTTGTATGCTTCTACTCCTGGTTGATCAAAAGGATTAACCCCTGATAAATATCCGCTTACTGCACAAGATTTTTCAAAGAAATAAGCCATATATCCAAAATTATATGCTGTGAGTGCTGGAATATTTAAAATAATATTAGGTGCATCTCCATCATTATGAGCAAGTACTGTTCCCTGGAATGCTTTTTTATTAACAAAATCCATAGTTTTACCTGCTAAAAAGTTCAATCCATCTAGATCTCCACTTTCTTCTTTTACTACCACTTCTATTCTTGGCTTTTCTACATTTATAACTGTTTCAAATATATTTCTTACACCTTCTTGAATATATTGTCCCATAGAATGTAGATCTGTAGAAAAATTAACCGCCGCTGGGAATATTCCCTTTTGATCTTTTCCTTCACTTTCGCCATAAAGCTGTTTCCACCACTCTCCAAAATATTGAAGTGCTGGCTCATAGTTAACTAAGATTTCTGTAACCTTGCCTTTTCTATATAGCGCATTTCTAGCTGCTGCATATTTATAACAATCGTTGTTATTTATATCTTCAACGCTGTATACTTCCCTAGCATCCGCTGCACCCTTCATCATCTTATCAATGTCTATACCTGCTACTGCTATTGGAAGTAATCCTACAGGTGTTAGCACTGTAAATCTTCCGCCTATATCATCTGGAATTACAAAAGTTTCGTAGCCTTCTGCATCTGCTAATTTTTTTAGAGCTCCTTTGGATTTATCCGTAGTAGCAAAAATTCTTTCTTTTGCTCCTGCTTTTCCATATTTCTTTTCTAATAATTCTTTAAATATTCTAAAAGCAATAGCTGGCTCTGTAGTAGTTCCTGATTTTGATATTACATTCACTGAAATATCTTTTCCCTCTACAGCGTCAAGTAAATCTGCCATATATGTAGAGCTTATATTGTTTCCAGCAAAAAATATTGCCGGAGATTTTCTTTTTTCGTTTGAAAGACTGTTATAAAAGCTATGAGATAATGCTTCAATAGCAGCTCTTGCTCCTAGGTAAGATCCACCTATTCCAATTACTATTAAGACTTCAGAATTATCTCTTATTTTTTGTGCTGCCTTTTTAATTCTATCAAATTCTGATTTATCATAATTTACAGGAAGGTCTATCCAGCCTAAAAAATCATTTCCTGGGCCTGTTTTATCACTAAGCATTTTGTGCGCAGTAGATACCATTGGTTGAAAATAAGAAACTTCATGTTCACCTAAATAGGGAACTGTTTTGCTTAAATCTAAAGATAAAATCTTTTCCATTAATATTCCTCCTTGTTTGTCTCTTGAAATCAAAACAACCAATAATTGTTTTGCTCTTTATTTTTTCATTTAGTATATAAAATCTATAAACTTTTATAAAATTGGGCGTACAACCGGTATCCCTTTAGGACAGCTAGCAGTTGCCTGGCTTATAGGTTAACTTGTTAAAATAACATACAATAATTCTAGTTTATTCGGTTAAATAAATCAAGTTTTTAAATATAATTTAGTATTTATAACATATTATGCTATTGTAATTTGTGAAACACTATAAAATTGAATTTTAAAAAAATCTCATAATTAAATATTCACTCTACTTACTAGCTTTAGTATTTTCTGTGAATGTTTTATTTATTCTAATAATTTTTGCACATATTAAATTAAAAATAATATAGGATGTACTTCATTGCATGCTGTTGCATATATTAAATTATATTATTATATGAGGTGTGATTTTTTTGATTATTCATGTTGTAAAAAGCGGAGAAAGTTTATATGAAATTTCTAAATTATATGGAGTTTCATATAATAAAATTGCTTCTGATAATGAACTTACAAACCCAAATGACCTTGTAGTAGGTCAAACCCTTGTAATACTTCAGGCTGCGAGGTCACATAAAGTCCTTCCTGGTCAATCTCTTTACATGATAGCTAAAATGTATGGTGTAACTGTTTCAAATTTAATCCATGCAAATCCTAACCTTACAAACTATACACTAATTTATCCTGGTGAAATTATTATTATACCTCCATCTACGCAAAAATTAGGTTCCCTTGAAGTTAATGGCTATGCTCTTCCTAGTACAGATATGGATGTTCTTGTAAAAACTCTTCCTAGTCTCACTTATCTTAGTATATTTAGTTATCAGATATTAGCTAATGGGACTTTAAAAGGCATAAATGATGTTCCTTTAATCGAGGCTGCTAGAAAAGCTAAAGTAGCTCCTATGATGGTAATTACAAATTTAAAAGAGGGCGGAGGATTTGATAGTGACCTAGCCCATATTATACTTACAGATGAAAAAATTCAAAATACACTATTGGATAACATAATTGATATATTAAAAACCAAAAATTATTATGGTTTAGCTATAGATCTAGAATATATCTACCCAGAGGATAAGCAAAACTACAATAATTTTTTACGCAAAACAGTAGACAAACTAAAGCCCTTAGGCTATATTGTTACTACCGCTTTAGCTCCTAAACCCAATGGTGATATAAAGGGATTACTTTATGAAGCTCATGACTATCCATTCCATGGTGCAATAGCATCCCATGTCATACTTATGACTTATGAGTGGGGATATACAGCAGGTCCACCAATGGCTGTAGCTCCAATTAATGAAGTAAAAAAAATCCTTGATTATGCTGTAACAGTAATTCCAAGCAAAAAAATATTTATGGGCATACCTAATTATGGCTATGATTGGACGCTGCCTTATGTAAAAGGAACTAAAGCAACTGCACTTGGTAATGTAGAAGCAGTAGATCTTGCAAGAAAAGTATTTGCATCTATTCAATATGACTATACTTCTCAAGCGCCATTCTTTAACTATTACGATGCTAATGGAAAAAGACATGTAGTTTGGTTCGAAGATGCTCGGAGTATGAACGCTAAACTTAGAACAGCTAATGCATATAATTTAGGCGGAGTTAGCTACTGGACCATCGGAAAATACTTCCCTCAAGCTTGGCTGGTTCAAAATTCACTATTTGATATAAAAAAATTACTTTAGAGTTTTTCTTAGATTATGCTATAACTAAAAGGATATATCGCTAGAAATGCATCTTACGCAATATATCCTCTTGTTATCATAATCTAAGAAAAAATACTCATGTTACGATGTTATATAAAGATATGTATCAAAGCTTCTATCCACAGCTTCTGATACTATATCTACAAATTCGCTAATATCACTCTGTGTGCTAGCTTTTTCTAATGCTTTCATATAAATGTCTCTATTCTCTGCTTTTATAACGGTGATAGGATATCCATTACTCATTAAAATTAAATTCATAAGTAACCTAGCTGATCTTCCATTGCCATCAATAAACGGATGAATATATACAAATTTGAAATGAAATTCAGCAGCCAAATAGATTGGGTGTAATTTATTTTTATTTTCACTATACCAATTGATCAATTCTTCCATTCTTTCATGAATTAAGAAATGTTCCACTGGTCTATGCTCACTACCACTAATTAAAGCATTTGTTTTTCTATATTCTCCAGCATTTTTATTATCTATACTTTTTAATATTATATAGTGCAAATCTTTTATAACTCTTTCTGATATATTTATGTTCTTACTCACTATATCCTCTATATAATCTATTGCTTCTTTATGATTTATTACCTCTAGATGCTCACGTAAACTCTTGCCTCTTCCTATGGTTAGTCCCTCTTCTAAAATCACTTTAGTTTCTGTAATTGTTAGGGTATTTCCTTCTATAGCATTTGAATTATATGTAAGTTGTACATCAAAATACTTTTTCAAATTGTCTATAGCATTGCCATTTAATGGTCTTCTGTCATCTAATAGTACCTTTTTCTCATCTATTTGTTTAAACATAATTTACCCCCGGTCTATATTATAAATTGTTTCTTTTACCAGCTCATTAATGTTCACTATTTATATTATATCCTAAAATATATTTTTTACTATATCTGAAAGACTTACTTTCCTTATAACACTAAAATTAAACTTCCATATAGCTGTATTTCCTGTGTATATGCCTTTATTTTCGGCAACTGTAATATCAATTAGGTATGTATTTTTTTCAGTTAACTTTAGCTCCTTAACATTTACACTTATACTTCCATCTCCTTTGTCTGGTACGAAGTCATGTTCTTTTGCACTTGCACTAAAACTTATTTTATCATTGGCTGTGGCTGTTATATTTATTTTTCTACCTTCTTTAATCTTTTTACCATTAATTTTTACTTCATAACTCCACTTGTTGCCCACGCTATTATTTTGTATTAAATTTGCACTAAAAAATTGAACCGTAAATTTCATATTACCATCTTTAGGTATTGCACTTAATGCTTTATTCTTTCCGTAAAAATATAGAAATCTTAATAATATTATCAATATAATTAGAAAAGTGATTATTATAATTTTATTTTTTAGAATTATACCTGATGGAGCAAACCTCTTACCTCTCATTATCTACTTAAATCTCCTTATACATTTGATATATATAACTTATATTCGTAGATTTAATTAATAATTCCTTATAGGATAATAAAGTAAGTATTCTTTCCCATTTTCTTAGGAATATCTATTTCAACTTAAATGTTCTTGGAGCTACTCTATAGGTTAAAATGAGTGCAACCACCATATATACAATAGTTGTTATAATAACCCCTGCTGTAAAATAATATGGTGGCGTCTTAATTCGAAGACATATATAGCTAGCCATATAAACCACCATGTTTACGAACTTAAATAATGGGCTTTTTACGGTTAATTGTGCTGTATAGGGTTGCAACACATAGTACATAAACAAATGATGTATAGAGAAGAAGCAAGCTAAGCAAATTACACACAAAAATAATGGCATCATGTAAATAAGCTCTGAACTATAACCACTAGCTAAAATAATACAAGCTATAGCAAGGCATAAAGTTAAAGCTGGTATCAAGTTAAGAATAACTACCCTCTTAAGCCTTGAAGTGAAATTTGCTAAAATCACATTTGCTTCTCGATAATAACCATATCTTAATAAACTTGCATCACAATTGTAAAACATAGCCTTGCAAATTCTTTCTCCCGTTGACATGCTATACATTATAAATACCAACATGGGAATACTTTTTTTAATTTCCATGACCATATTCCCCTTTTTACTTGGCATAAAAAACACCAAAAACATACCTATTAAAAATACAATACCTATGAAAATAACTCTTCCCTGTATAGGTCCTACCATTATTCTTCTAAAGCGAAGAAAAAATAATGAGTTTAAATATTCATACCCCTGCTTCTTGTTATATTTCTTTGTGTTTAAGTCTTCCTTGCTCATTTTCTTTTCATCTAATTTCACATTTCCAAAATTCATATCTGTTTTAAAAGCCTCTTTATTAAATAAATTATCCTTAGTTAATAAAGTTTTTGCTATTGGTGTATATTTCCTATATCTCCATAGGTATGTAAAAGCTACCACACCTAGTCCTAATACAGTAATCACCACAAAAATATTAAATAATATTGGATTAAAATCAATAGTAAGTCCTAATAATGGCAATGCATAGGCAAGGGCAAGTCCACAAATAATTACTACCGACATAAATAACCATTTATGTGATAACACCACTCCTATCTTATCATATATAAAAAGTTGCACCCACTCTCCAATCAATATAAAAGCTATTAATTCAACTACAAGCACTACAGCTTTTAAGGGTGAAAATCCTATTATTAAACCTATAATTATTACTGGAAGGACAAAGTATATAAAATCTTTTATATTTCTATATATTATTTCCCCAAGGTAGTATTCTCTTGCATCAGCCCTCATTAAGGTTATCATATTAAAGGCCGATTTGTTGGTTTTCTCAAAAATTATAGTTTTAATAAGTGGTGCCGAAAGAAAGCTTAAAAAGAAAAATATATGTAGAAAAATTGGTTGCATCTTTGCTATGTCCTTAGTCATTAAATAGGCGGGTAGAATAATCATTATTCCCAAATAAGCAACCTTGCCTAAAAATCCACCAAGCGCCCCTAAAATTTCACGTATAACTCCTATAACTATTTTAGCATGAGTTCTTTTATATATATTATCAGGAATCTTTTTTCCTAAAAGGGGTATCCTTTTAAGGAAATATATAAAGGTATTAGCCCGCTCTACAAAAGACACCTTAAAACTATTTATAAATGTATTAATCATTACCTTCCTCCTTCAAAATTTCCATAATCCTCTCTTCAAATTCAGCACTTTTTAGAATCTCGCTATCCACTTCTTCTAAAATGCAATTATTTAAAACCAATATTTCATCACATAAATCTGTAGCCAGTTGAAGAATATGGGTGGAAAAAATAATAATGTGCTCACTTTTCATTTCCTTTAACAAATTCTTGATTTCTAGTGCCACCACCACATCGAAAGAAGTTAAGGGTTCATCTAGCAAAATCACAGGAGGTTTAGTAATTAAAAGGCAAACCATCTGCATTTTATTTTTCATTCCATGAGAATATCCCTTCATCAAACGATATCTGTCTTCATCTTTAATCTTTATAATATCAAAATACTCATCTATGGTAAGTAAGTTTTCAATCTTATCTTTATTAATATCAATATAAAATTTCAAAAACTCATATCCTGTTAAAAACTCTGGTAGTACGGGTTCTGAAAAAACATATCCTACTTTTTTGTAATCTATTCCCTGAATAGCTTGTCCCTCTTCCATAATACTCACACTACCACTTTCGTATTTAAGTTCCCCACTGATACAGTTAAAAAGAGTGGTCTTACCTGCCCCATTTCGTCCTAGTAGTCCATATATTTTCCCTTTTTCAAAGGTATAAGATGCTTTTTTTAGCACCTGTTTCTCCCCATAATTTTTTTCTATATCTTTAAGAACTAATTTCATTTTATTATTCCTCCTCATTGCTTTACCTTATTTTTTTATTTTATTTTTGTGGAATCCAGCAAGCAAAAATTGTACTATTACCCTCTGAAAATATCATGACTTCGCCTTCATGCCTTTCTATTACCAAATTAACAATACTAAGGCCCAGGCCCACACCAGTGCTTGCTTTTTTGCTTCTAGAGTCATCACCCTGATAAAAAGGTAAAAACACTTTATTTTTATCCTCTTTTGAAATGCACACACCTTCATTTTTAATTAAAAGTATACACCCTTCATTTTTATGGAGCTTTATCTCCTCAATATCCTTATGGCTAAGCCATTGTGTAAGATTTTTATCCTTCATTGAAAGTGCACCCATATAAATATGTCCATTTTTAGGAGTGTATCTTAGAGCATTAGACATTAAATTATCCACCACTCTTGTCATCTGGCTTACATCCACCATACATTTACCCTGAAGACTTATTTCGGTGCTAAGCTTAATTTCATTTTTTTCACAATCCTCAGCGTAGCCCGAAAAGAGCATTTCAAAAAGTTCATGACCTTCAACCTCCACAAAATTCATTTCGTAATCTGTAGTTAGTAGGTTGTACATTAATAGATCATCTATCATTTTTTTCATGTAATCACTTTTATTTAATATAACTGAGGCTTTATTTTTAATTTTCACCATATCTAAATCCTTTTCATTAATAATGGCTTCTGAATAAGCTCTTATAGCTGTCAAAGGGGTTTTTAGATCATGGGATATTGCAGAAATCATATATTCCTTTGTTTTTTGCTGTGTTTCTATAGTTTTCCTTTTATCTTCTATATCTTTTTTCATGCTATTAAAATTGGCGATTATTTCACCTATCTCATCCTTGTTTTCATATTTAACTGTATTACCCTCTCCTGTGGCAAAATTATTCATTCCCTCTACTAAGAGTTTTATAGGTTTATTAAATTTTCTATTAAGTAATAATATTACTACTACATAAATTATCATAAGTACAGCTATGAAACAGATTATTGCAATTATGGTTTTATTGTTTACTTCCTTAACAAAACTATTTCTTGCAATAGTAATTTTATAAAATCCTATTAAATCACTATCCACAAATACTGGTTTTTTCAAGGTATAAGCCTTATACCCAGTAACAACCTTGTACAAATCAGAGTACAATTCTTGTTTTGAACTATAGAACATATTACTTTTATTAGAATTATATATTTCTGCTCCTGCATCATTATATAATTCTATTAGCACTGAATTTTTCTCTTTACTTGTTACAAATTCTCTATCTTTTACTAAGTTTAAATTGTATATTTCAGGGCTTTGTATTTTATCTTCATAAACTTTAAATTTACTCATAATGAGTAAATAATCTTTTAAATCATTATTTTTATTGTAATCTATGATAAACTTAAACAATAATGCAGCAGTAATTATTGGTGCTAACATTACAACTAAATGAGATAGACTAAGCCATTTTTTCAGTTTCATATGTTGCGCTCTCCTATAAATTTATACCCAGTCCCCCATATGGTCTGAATATATGTTGGATTTTTTATATTATCTTTTATTTTTTCTCTAAGAGCTTTAATGTGCACAGTAACAGTATTATTGCCCTTTACGTCAATATTTTTCCATATATGCTTATAAAGGTCTTCTTTTGAAAATACTTTATTGGGGTTTTGAGCCATTAAAAGCAAAATATCAAATTCTTTTGAAGTTAAGGATATTTCATAGTCTTCAAGCATTACTCTATTATCTTCTAGAATTATTGTTAACCCTTTATTAAATTCTAATTTTCTATCTAATGGGATACTGTTTTCTCTTTTCCTATTTCTTCTTAAATGAGCTTCGATTCTAGCAGATATCTCCATAAGGCTAAAAGGCTTTGTCATATAGTCATCTGCACCTGATTTTAGTCCCTTTACCTTATCTAAATCTGTTTGTTTTGCACTAACAATTATTATTGGTACATCTTCATTTAGCCATCGTATGTTTTTACACAAGGTAAATCCGTCCATTTCCGGAAGCATAACATCTACCATAACTAGCTGAAATTCCTCTTTCTTAAAATCTTCTAGCCCTTCTTTACCTGTAGACGACCATATTACTTCGTAATTTTCTTTTAGCAAATGCTCTTTAATTATGCTAGCAATAGCCTCATCGTCTTCAACTATTAATATTTTTTCTTTCATATGTTATTCCTCCATAAAATGCTTATATATACAATATTATACCATTTTATATCTATTTATAGGGTATGATTACCTTTTAAATTCATTGATAAAAAAACATTACATGTACAAGTGTTGTACATGTAATGTTTTTTATTAATTTGTAAGCACTAAACCTTCCACTAATTTTTTAGCATCTTCCATGGTAAGTTTTGGATTATCCATAAATATACTATAATTAAGATCATTTTCACTCCACCACATGCATTTAATAGACTCCATAACTGATGCTTTTTTACCTCTTATACTTATTTCCTTTTCACCTGGTACTTTTAAATTTTCTTCATTGCTATCAGTCTTTTTATTACCATCCATTACGGTAGTTAAAGTAAAGGCTACAGCTCCATCTTTTTCGTAAATTTGATTTATTTCTTTATGCTTGGTTTTTTCAATATTTAAATACTTAACCTCTTTTAACTTATAAGATGCATTTTCTTTCATGTGTAATAGGGGTTTTCCTGCTATTTTATCAGCCTGCTTTAAATCTATAGTAGTTTCATTGTTTTTTGCAATATCATCTATACTTTCAACCTTAACATCAGTTGGGAGCTTTTGTACAAATAAACTAGCCTCCAATTTAGGTGAGAAATCCAGTTTTGTATATTCTAAAATTGATTTGTTATTTCCAATCTCTGAAGAAGCTTTCACTAAAAACCAGTTTGACTTTTCTATCCAATAATCTTGATTTCCCATAATACTATTTTTTTCTTTTGGCACTGCTGAAACATGATAGGTTTTAAAGCTTCCAATATTCTCTTCTCCTTTTAAAGTTAACCCGTGTGTTTTACTTATATTTCCCAGTTGACTAATTAATTGATCCTTATAATTTGCATTTGCACTTTGATCTAACTCAGCACCTATTTTCATACTAATCGCTTTTTTATCTTTTTGCGTATAGGATATAAGTTTATCTCCATCATTTGTGGTTACAACTTTTCCTGAGGTCTTATCCTCTGTTTCTATACGTGTTTTTATTTTACCGCTAGAGTTATCATTCCATTGTTTAAAACGCATGCTTTCTTTTAGCTTGTCATTTTCGTAGCTATCCATTTTAAATTCTCCATAATAAGACTTAGTTTTCTCATTTGCTTTCATTACATTTGTTATTACGTCTTCTGGTATTAATACATCCCCTTTAAGGCTGCAACCTGTAAATATTGATGCTACAAGTGCTGCTCCGATAAACATAGTCATAATCTTCTTCTTACTCATAATAATCTCCCCTTTTCTAATTATATAAATTAATTTTACATATCCATCAGGGGTTCGCGTATGCCCTATTAGATATTTCAATATTGTATCTCTTACAATTTATATTATATAATCATATTATAGCTTGTCATGAAACTTAATAAATTCTTTATAATTATAATACAAAAAGTGTTTATAACATTTTCTTAATTAAAGAAATATCATAAACACTTTTTAAAATTATGCTATCTACGTATTGATTATAATTAGTTAATTTTATTCTATTCCTATAAAAATACTAGCCAATAACTGATTAGTATATTTTTTAAAAAGGGTATCACCTTACAAATAAATATTTAATTAATAATATCTACCACTTTTTCTTTTTTCCACCTAATATTTATAAGTATCAATCCAATAGAGACTAAAATGAAATAAGCTAAAGGTAAAAAATATTTAGGAAACCAAATATTTGTTAACCTGTCCATAAGGTATTTAGAAGACATAGTTATGATAATAAAAGTTATTGGCACTTGTACTCCTATAAGAGTTATATAATTAGGCGCTATTCTTGAAATAAAAGTTACTATTAAAGTAACAGCAAAGCCTAAAACATATATTGCTATTATTGTAAGTGCTATATATTGCACAAAGTTAATATTATACCAGTATAACCTATTGTTAAAAACTGAATTTATGCTAGAATTTAAAAACATTCCTACTTTATTATGTGAATATAACATGAAAAAACAAGCAAGATGTATGCTTATTATTATAAAGCTTGATATTAACGCTGAAACTAGCTTATTCTTAAATATTTTTCTTCCTGTCTTAGATGTATATTGAAGGTAATTTACCTTATTTATACTATCCTTTATATAAATAGGTGAAATCATAAATATTATACTTAAGACTATAAGCATTGCTACACTTTTTATTAACCTATTATAATTTTCAAAAACAAACCATGGAAGTATCGATGTTATAGAACCATTTTTAACTATTTCATTATATCTTTTTATTTGATTTTTATTTAAATCAGAAAAATTGCTATTTACAAACTCATTAATATATTCGTATGCTTCTATTAATCCTTCTCGAGCCTGCAATTCCCAGAAAATATCTACATTATCCTCAAAAACAACTTTATCGTGTAATTTATATAACTTCTCATTATTCCTATCTATTGCTTTGAATTTTTTATAGGTAGTTATTCCTGCAGATGCAAACTCTGGCCTAGCCTTAAGATACTTGTTAGCTTCCTGAATCTGGTTATTGTATAGTTCCTTAAAGTTTATAAATTCCTTTTTATCCATAGAAGTCCCATAATCCTTTAACATTTGAATACTTATTTTATAATTGTCCTTTTCTGGTCTTCCATTAGGAAAATATTTAAAATCAAAACTTATGAATAGATAATACATTATTAAGCTAATAAACATAATCATAATAACCATCTTAAAATTAAAAATTTTCTTTATCTCATTAAAAACTATCCTCATGATATACTTCCTTTCCCTAATACAGATTTTGTTTTTTAAATCTTCTTATGCATATGCCACATATAGTTAAGAGAATCAGTAACCATACAGCTATTGTAATAACTTCATAATACTTAAAAGTAGCAAAAGGGCCTTTTTCCATAAACCACAAAAACGGATTTGAGATAAGTGCAAAAGGGGTGACGTAAGCTAGGAAAACAGCATTACTGTTAACTGGCATAACACCTGGTATAACTAGGGCTATTCCAAATATTATGGCAAAGGTAAAGAAAACTATATAGCTGTTTTTTATAAAACTTGATATTATAAAAGTAATGCACGTAAAAAGTATTTCACATAAATAAACAAGCCCAATACAATAAAACAAATATTTAGCAAACGACATATTCCACCAAGATATATATGGTCCATACTCCCAATTGAATCCACTGCTTATAGGCACACCCAAAAGTCCAGAATAGCTTACTACACTAAAATATACTACCAGTGAAATAGCAATAATTATTGTGGTAACCAGTATACTGGAAAATATAGATACATAAAATTTATCTATATCAAGCTTTCTTCCTCTCTTGGTTGCATATACTACAGATTGAGTCTTGTTTTCAAACTCATAGTTAGTCAAATATCCTGTAATAAGAACAACTAAAATCATTATTTCGTAAATAAAAGCCCTAAACAAAGTTTTAAAGAGTAATGTATGCATTTTATAAGCTTTTCCTATGAAAAATAAATTCTTATATTCGCCATTTTCTTTTAATTTGTCAAATCTTTTAGATAGCTTTGAATACTGCGTTCTTACTGTAGCAGCAGCCTTACCACTAAGCCTGCACATAGCTAATCCAGACTCTCCAATTTGTACTATATCAATATTCTTGTAATTTTTATCAATATCTTTTGCAGTATAATAATAGTTTTCTATAACCCTTACTTCATTAAAAAATTCAAGCTCTTCTTTTTTGTAAATATCAACTTGCTTATAATCATTTAAAAGCATTGCAGCAGACTCATAGGTTTTAGAAGTCTTTCATGAAGTAATGCTATTTAACTTCTTTAGCTGCTCATTATAATATACTCCAAAGTCATCCATCATTTTGTCACTTATTTTATAACCAAATTTGTCTACAATCTTATTCAAAATTTTTAATTCACTTGTGAGATGTGTATTACTGAATATAATAAAAATATTAAAAGCAATAAATATAGCTATTAATCCAATTACAACTGGGGACTTAATCACCTTTTTAAGTTCATACAATTTTATACGCATAACTCTATGACTCCTGTACTAATGGTTCATCTTGGTAAACATAGAGAAATACATCCTCTAAGTTTGCTGAAACAGCCCTCCAATTATCACGAGTAGACTCATTACCAATAGGCTCTTCACAAATAAACCTAACTACTAACTTTCCATTTTCTTGTTTCTCAGATAATGATAAATATTGTTTTCTAAAGCCCTGAGCATGGTCAAACTCGATTTCTGTTTCATAAACATACCCTTGAATTATTTTGCAAATACTTCTGATGTTATCTTTATAAAGCACTTTCTTATCTTTTATCATAATAATTTCATTTGCTATGGACTCCACGTCTGATACTATATGAGTTGAAAGAATAACTATTCTGTCTCTTGATAGTTCTGAAAGTATATTTCTAAATCGCACTCTTTCCTTTGGGTCCAGGCCAGCAGTAGGCTCATCTAAAATGAGAATCTTAGGGTCATTTAGCATTGCTTGAGCTATGCCTACACGCTGAATCATACCTCCAGAAAACTTTCTCATTTTTTTATTTTCTACATTTTCAAGTCCAACAAGCTTCAAAAGCTCTCCTACTTTGTCTTTAGCCTTACTATGATCCATGCCTTTTAGTGCTGATATATATATCAGATATTGTCTAGGACTATAGCTTTTGTAATATCCAAATTCTTGGGGCAGATAACCTAATATATCACGATATTTCTCTTCTAGTTTTACTATATCAGTACCATTGTATAGTATCTCCCCATTGGTGGGGAAAATGAGTGTAGTAAGCATCTTGATCAGCGTGGTTTTACCTGCACCATTAGGTCCGAGTAAACCATAAACACCATTTACAAACTCAAGATTAATATTTTTAAGCACACAAAAATCTCCGAAATCCTTACTAACATTGTTAACTACTAGCATTTTAAATCACCCCTTTTATATTTTTAAAAGTAATAAGTTTTTTAAGGTTATTAATATAAACACATGAACAAGTAATAGTTACAACCAAATATACGTAAATAGGAATCTCATTTAGAAACATATTATAAATTTCCGTGCTAAATGTGGCTACTCCTAAGTTTATAATTACCCAAGCAAATATTACAAAAAATACTGTAAATTTCGAATGCATTTTAAAAATTATATATAAAAAAGTTATTGAAAATAACAGCAGAGAAGTAACTGAAATCATGAAAGCTTGTAGGAAGTTTATTTGTTTATAAAGTGCAGATAACAAATAGAGAGATGAAATATTAAAAGTGATGCAAAAAACACTAAACACAAGCATTCTAACGGCCGCTAACTGATATATATTATATTTACAGGTCATTTCTATATCATAGGTATCCTTTTGCTTTGTGTTTATAAAAGATACTAAGGATATAACTAAATATAAAATAGGTGAGAACACAAAAATAAAAGAATATATACTTCCATTTTCTATATTCTTTTGAATGTTAGAGCTAATAGATATAAAAACTAGAACCGACAGGATAATTGCGACTGCGAAAACAATCTCCGTTATGTCATGAAATAAATTTCTTAGACCTATTTGTTTATACATGTTTTTTACATAAGAATAAAATGATTGTTGGGGATTAAGCCCTTTGGCTACTATACTGTTTATTTGAAATTTTATTGTGCTATCATCTGGAAAATCTATATAAGGCTCATGTTTACCCATTTTTATCCTCCCCTAAAATTATTTTAACTTTTTTAATTATTGAATAATACCTTGTTTTTACTGTAGATTCGGATATATTAAGCACCTCTGATATTTCTAAAAAGGTGTACTGTGCAAAAATTTTAAGTCTAAGAATTAGCTGAGAAGAGGCATCAAATCTATTTACTATATTTATAATATTTTGAGCCTCCTGTTTATTCTCAATATTAATTGTAAAATCCTCAGTATCATGTAAATCATAATCATTAATAGACATCACTATAGTATTGTATTTATAGTTTCTTGAGCGATAATAATCCATAAGCTTATTGGTTGCTATTTTATACAGCCAAGTTCTAAATGCAGCTTTGCCTTCATCGTAATTGTTTATGGATTGTAACATATTTATAAATATTTCCTGTGTAAGGTCCATAGATAGCTCTTTATTTAATGTTTGTTTATATATATAGGCATATATTTCTTTATAGTATTTATAAATAAGCTCATTTGCTGCAACTTCATTTGATTTTAATTTAATCTGCCTAATCCATTGTTTTTGCTTGTCCATATTTCACCACTAACTCTCACTTTCTAAGCATTCTATTTATATATTCGTAAAAACAGTTCAAATAGTTTTAAAATATTAATATTATTAGTTATTTATCGTTAGTAGGATATAAAAGTTGAAAATTGTTAAAATGTAAATACTACTAGTTCAAATAATTATATATTCATTTAGAAAACAAGTATAACCACCCTTCGTAAAGGGTGGTTATACTTGTTTTTCACATTTTAAAAATCATACCAATAGAAATAGTTATTATATATACCATTAAGAAAATAGCCACACTCCTTAATATAAGATTGCCATAATATTTCATCCAAAATTCATGCTCTATATCAAGTTTATAACTATCTACAGGCTCAACTAATCCTACAACTTCCTTGAGTCCAATATCTTCATGCATATCATCATAAAGTATTTTACACTCAGAACAGTTTTTAAGATGCTCTTCTAATAACTTAACGGTTTCTGCCCTGCATAGTTTTTCTTCATAAAGCGGTAGCAAGTCTCTAATTACACTGCACTTCACAGTAAATCACCTTCTTTTTCAAAGAATGTTTTGAACTGAATTCTGGCTCTATAAATAGTAATCTTAACCTTAGATAAATTCCAATTTAAAGTATTAGCTATCTCCTCATAGGATAGTTCATTAAGTTCACATAGAATTAATACTGTTCTATATTCCTCTTTTAATTTATATAAAATTTTTGTTACTTGCTCAGTGTTTTCTTTGTTTTCTATAATAGCTTCTGGGTTACCGTCTATTGCCACTAAAGAACTAATTATATTTTGCTCCAAGGGAACACTCTCGATTTTTATCTCTTTTCTATACCAGGATACATATACATTATGTGCTATGCTATAGATCCAAGTTTTTATAGAAGACCTGCCCTCATAAGAACTAAGTCCTTTAAATGCCTTTAAAAACACTTCCTGGCAAAGTTCTTCGGAAACATGACAATTAGTTGTTTGGTAATATAAATATTTATAAATATCTACCCTATGTTTTTTATAAATATCCTCTAGTGTCTTTACTTGCTCATTCATAAAATTGCACTCCTATACTTCATACGAATATCCATATTGATGTCCATATGGCCAGCATTATTACTGCTACCAAACCAAGTGCTATAAATATTCTAGCCTTTTTTATTGCTTTTTTATCTTCTTCAAATATTGAAGTATCCACCTGGATAATATGACTGGTTTCCTTAAGATCACTGTCTCCCTTGTAACTTTTTATCCATATACAACAATCCTCGCACTCTTGTATATGCCTATCCATCCACAGCCTTGTTTCATCCTCAACCATTCCATCTATATAGGAAGGATATAAGTCTTTAAATGCAGAACATATATTTTTATCTCTATTCATTTCTTAACCCTCCCCTATAGTTTTGAAGAGCATTAATCTCTCCATTATTTACATCAACAAAATATATATGATGTTCACTACTCATATAAGGCATTATAACGACCATCCACTTTAGCTTAGTATCACCACTGGGCTGTAATTCTTCAATAAGTTTAGCTCTTTTGGTATATATATTAAAGAATTTGTATTTATTAGTTACTAGCTTAAGGGCTTGATTTTGGGAAACTTTAAATTCTTTTCCGTTGTATACCCTTCTATTTCCATAGCTAAATTGTCCATAAGAACTAAGTTTACCCCGATTATCTAGACTGATATCTATTTCACTAATTACTCCTTCGTTTTCATTTATAAATGAGTAGGAAGCATATCCATTATCTTTATTATTAAGTATATATTTACTTTTCTCATTGTTTGGAATTATTTTTTCATACAACTCTAGGACTTTGTCTTGATACTTTTCGTATAGGGCTTTATCAAATTCTACCCTACTTCGTCTATCACGCTGAAAACTTCGCACAGTACCATCTTTAATATCTAACATTAGATAATTACCATTATCACAGATTATATTCAATGTATTATATTTGCAATAAGATATGAAACCAGATAAACCGTCTAATGCATAAGTTGGGACTTTTTCTCCAAGCTTTCCATACCATGTGCTTATACTTTTTTCAATTACATTTTCATTTATTTTAATTTCCTTATAATCTTTTAAATCTAGTAAGTTACCAAACCCAAGCATATCACTAAGTTTTCCATTTTTAAACCAACTAATTTCTAGATTGTTTGAATCCTCTAAGTTATCTGATTTGCCATTAGAAAATTTATTTTTAATTACCACTTCATATTTGTTATCTTTCTCTTGAATATTCATTTCTGTTTTTTTAGCTTCATAAGTGTAGCCACATTGTTTTAAAAAATAAATTGTTTTATCCTTAACTTCATGAAGTTTTAATGTACCGGGTTCCTTAGCTTTCTTTGGATTACTATTATGAATTTGAGATACTTTTCCTGTACCCTCACTGACATCCACTTTATAGTCACCTAGAATAATATAGAAAAAATTATAAAAATCCATTGAGGTTACTGAATTTAATGCAAATTTACTTTTATCATCTCCTAATGCAGTTCTAGCTGCCTTTTCAGCCTCTTGCACTGTAGCTAACTTGATACTTTTGTTGAATAACATGTAAACCGTGCTACTCTCATTGCTTCTTATTGGATTAATTCCACAAAAGGTTAATCCAAATATAACAACTACTAAAATAAATGTTGATGAACATAGCTTTAACCCATTCCATAAAGCCTTTGTACTTTTAACTTTTATGTGCTCCACTATATGCCTTGAGCATTCATATAGTCCTAGCAATAATAGAAATATAGCCAGAGCATAAGGGAATTCAGATTTCAAATAAGATAAAATACTTACTTCGGGAATTGCCACTAGAAAAAATATAACATACCATTTTATGTTTTGTTTCCAGTAGACTTGAAAAAACAGAAAAATCATTAAAACCATAATAATCAGCAGTACTAAATATAAAAGACTGGTTAAATCAAATCCTTCTTTTGGTAAATAAATTGCTGCTGAGGTAAAAGCATATATAACCGGTATACTTACCATGGCTATATCGAAACTGTAAAAAAAGCCTCTGAATTTATTTATACCTATTGTAAGAACATCATAAACCCCAACTACAAGAATATAGGCAAAGAATACATATTTTGAAAGCTGAACCATGGCATACTCTTTCCCTTCAGAATAATCCATTAGCGGGCTTATTTTAGCGTGATGAGCAAATTCTATTGTAAACCCTATAAACATTAAAACCCTTATAGCTACACCTAACCAAGGCATATATTTTTCGTAAAGCTGTGATTTGAAAAACAGATAATAAAGGGATAATATAGCTGTTAAAACAAGACATATCCCTATTAACTTAATTGAAAAATCACTTAATATAACTAAGTTTTGAAAGTGCTCCATTATTTTTTGTAAGAATGCCATATATATAAAATCTCCTTTTCATTTATTGATATTAATTTTTTTCGAAGCTTCTTATTTATAGACGCAAAAATCAAAAAAAAGTTACACTACAAAAATAGCAATTTAGTAAGTTAATATTCAACCATAGGAGGTGAGAGCATAAAAAAAAGATTCAGCCTAAGCCAAACCACTTTATATAATAATTACTAATTGTTGAATATCTATTCTTATACATTATTCTTTATATTTCTCAATATATTCTAGAAGTGCCATGCTAACTAAATCCATGCTTTTATAGTCTTTATATGTCTGGGTAAAATCCTTAAACTGCTCCCAAACTTCTGAATACAATCTAATAGTAGTTGTGGTTTTAAATTCCCCATTAAGCATATCTTCATCAATTTTTAGTTCTTGTTTTTGTGGTACATCAATTATAATTTTGTAATCTGTTATTTTCTCTTCTGTTTCAGTTTTATTTGCTACTTTTTTCTTTTCTTTTACAAAGTCATAAGCTGAATCAATAGCTTCCTCTATACTATCCGAATTAAAGCTCATACAAGGTGTTTCATCATCTAAAGTTAAACAAAATTTAGAACTTGATTGGATTTTCACCTTATATCCAGCATCTATTAGCTTTTCTAATTTATTCATTTTTCACACACCCTTCAAATATATATTTATTTTTAAATACTTTTTAAATACATTCTTCAATTTGCTACCTAATATTTATATATTTATTATGCCATACTTTAATATATATTATGTTTTATAATCATCTTCTTATAAATAGTTTTATTCTTCATAACAAATAATCGGAGTTCCCTCTTCTATATTATCAAAAATTGCTTTAGCCAAATATATTGGAGCATTTATGCATCCATGACTTCCTCTTCTCTTATATATCTCTCCTCCAAAAGAATATCTCCAGCTTGCATCATGTATTCCTATATTCCCGAAAAAAGGCATCCAATAAGTTACTGGAGCTTCATAACCAGGTCCAGTTAATGTTGCTCCCTTTTGTTTATAATTAAGCATATAAGTTCCAAGGACAGTAGAACGTCCTCTATTTGGATTCCCTGTGACGATAGAACCTTGTGTTATAAGCTCTCCATTTTTATAAAACCATAAATGCTGCCTTGTTATATTAACTTCTACATAAGTATTGCCTATTTCATTTTCCGCCCTATATAAAGCCTTATTAGTATATATAGGTTCTTTTTCAAATACATTACCAAGTTTTATATTTTCTAATAATGCTTCTGTTTCAGCCTCACGATTAATTTTCCATCCATAAAGTCCACCGCTAACTTCTACTATTTTTCCCATAGAGGTTTTAAATTTTCTTGCAATTCCAACGGTATCATATTTTTTACTTAATTTTTTAACATATTTCATAACTGCTATTTTGCTTATGACCGTTTCTAAATTTTTATCAATACTAAGCCACTCATTTATTATATTTCCATCTAATATTTCCTTTTCACTCCCAAATTTATAAGTGATTTTTGCTTTCACATACTCATTTAGTAAATTCTTAGTAACAAGCGCTTTATAAGAACTTAAAGTGTACCTTGGATTTTCATAACAACGGGTTTCATTTAAATCTAATTTTCTTACTCCTTTTAATATGCCCATTTCTATATTTTCATATAATTTATCTTTAATTATCTTATTTCCATATACTTCTTCAATGACTTTATAGGAACCATTTATATACTTAAAGCTTACATTCTGAGGTTCTATAATATCTGCAGTTAAACAATTTAATCCATTTATCTTATTTTTTAAATTATCTTTATTGTAAACAAATAAATCTTCAACATAATATTTTTGATCCTTTAGTAATGAAATTATCCATTTAAAAGAGTTTCGCCCTGGATAAACTTTATCAATACTATTTTTTTCATTGTACTCCATTCCTATATCTCTTCCTATTATCTCTTCTATTTCCCCATTTCTTTCTGCTAACTGTAACTTATAATCTATAACATATCCTCTAATTGCATCCTCTGTATCTTCATGTGCTTTTAATGACACATCTACCCCATTTATTACCGTATTAAAAAAGAAATGCTTAGAAAAGTATAGGGAAATAATTAAATATATTAGTAAAATTGAAGCTATGAAAATAATAACATTTCCTGTCCCCTTGCTTCTAAAAAGCTTTTTTATATCAACATTCTTCATACCGATTTATACCTTTCATCTAAAATTTAAATATTATAACTAGTTTATAATATGTTTGTATTTTTGATTTTAAAACTAAAGATGTAGATAGTAAGTCTGAAATTTGTTTTTATCTGTTACTTCAAACATAGATTTAATTTGGAACCAGTACCAAAACATTTCTTTAGCATAATATATTGTAATATTATATTTTTTGGAGGTTTTATATGTATACCAGGTATCCTTATTTCTATAACATGCTGAAATTAAATAAATATATGCAGGTGAACAATGAAATTATGTTTGCCAATATGATAAGGTGTTATGATAAAAACATATCTCCTAGAGAAGTAAAAAGTGGAATGAACCAGGCTTCTGAAGTGGCCTTAAATGACAACAATATAAATCTTGTTTCAGATTCTCAAAATTATAATGACATGCCAAAACATTTTCGTAAATCTTCTGATTTAATAAATACGCAAAGCAATAAAGAATTAAATCTTAGTGGATTAAACACATTAAACATTTCTGGTAGTCAACAATTTTCCAAGTTCAATTTACCTCATATAATAGATAGTATAGGGGCCTCATTACCTATAACAGTTATTGACTTAAGACAAGAATCACACGGATTTATTAATGGAACTCCTGTTAGTTGGACTAATGCAAGAAATGATGCTAACATAGGTTTAACAATGGGTCAAGTTTTATTAGACGAATATATTAAACTAAGTAGTATTAAATTAGGTGTGCCTATTACTTATTATAATCATCCCAATATAACTATAGTTCCAAGAGAAGTTGAAGATGAAGATTATCTTGTTAATTCTAAATCACTATCATATATTCGCATCCCCGTTACTGATGGGAAGGTGCCATCAGATGACATGGTCGATTACTTTGTTGCGTTAGTAAAGATACAACCTAAAAATACCTGGCTTCATTTTCACTGCAAACAAGGAATAGGAAGGACTACTACCTTCATGATTATGTATGATATGCTTAAAAATTCCCACCAAGTTGCAGCTGATGATATTATAAATAGGCAACTATTATTAGCAAATTTTGATGAGAGTCATATTAAATCTTTTAACAATAATGAAAGAATTAATTTTTTGCAAAACTTTTATAAATATTGCAAGGAAAATATTGATGATTAATATTACATGGAGTGATTGGAGAAAAACTCTCGATACTAATAATTATATAAAAAATCCTACAATTCCAACTTATTTATATGTTGTTTCTCAAAACTCAATGACGTCTAGTGAAAGAACAATGATAACTACTCTTCAAGGGTTGGTTAATAGTCATTCCTCATCTCAAATATATACACTTAACACCTCACAACCAGATTATCAAATATGGCTAGATGATTTAAAAAATAGATATGGAATTTCATATGAAAATGTCTCAGAGCCATGGAGATTATTAGATATATTTAAAGATTATATAGATGGATATGTACTTTATAATAATAAATCTCTGAAAGATCCTTCAATAAATAATGCTTGTTCACTTGCCTCATTAAATAATTGCATTGCAGTTGATGAAGTTATCCAAGATAAAGTACGCACCTATGGTATCACAAATATTAAAGGTGACTGTAGGAACACAGATGAAGCCTGGGCTTACAATAATTTATGGAATTCTGGACTCAACCATTCCATAGTAATTGAGTTATCTCCAGGCAAAGCTTCCGCGTTAAGAGATTATGCCATAATGACCAAATCACTAGTATTTTATGAGGATAAAATTAACGATACATCTCTTCGCGATAAAATATTTTCTTCCATGGAAAATGACTCCATTTGCCTCGGTTGGGGACCAGATGAATTTATTAATGTTAGTACAACCTCAAAATATGGTATTAGTATGGTTGCTGCAGATTGGTCTTATAATTTAACTGTTTTAAGTTCATTTCCTTCATTACCAATGACTCAAAAAACGTTAATGAATGTTCTAAGTAAAGAAAATGTTCATAATGTAACATTTATTATGTCTGATGGGGATAATGAGCAGTGGAACCTTGGAACTAATTATGGTTCTCACAAATGGTATGGTTCCCCTTATAAGGGTAGATTCAATTTGGGTTGGTCCTTAAGTCCATCCTTATATTACCTAGCGCCTACTGTATTTAACTTATATTATGAGAGTGCAGCTCATGGTTCTACTAATGATTATTTTATAGTACCACCATCTGGAAATGGCTATATGTACCCAAGTAAATTTGATAAGAATACGCTTGGAATGTATATTAATAGATTAAACGATTATATGGAAAAGGTAGATCAGAGCTATATAGCAATTATTGATGACTCCTCTTTTCACAATAATGAGCTTTGGAGTAAATTTACTGTTAAGCCTAATATTCGCGGACTCTTTTATCTTGATTATCATAGGCATGACAACTATCATGGAGAAATTATTTGGTCAAATAATAAGCCTATAGTGTCCTGTAGAGATTTACTTTGGGATAGTCTGGAAAGTGAAAATGAGTTAGTGGAAAATATTAATAAACGGATTAACTCTGGGCAAGTAGATATTAATAATGCTAATAGTTATACCTTTGTTTATGTTCATGTTTGGAGCAAAAGCCTTAGTAATATTGAAAGGGTTGTAAATAAACTAAAGGAAAATTCTAAAGTGAGAATAGTCACACCTGAAACATTTATGGAACTTATAAAGACGAATGTTAAGCAGTAGTTATTCCATTGTCTCATTATATCCTCATAGCTACGCCCAAATCTATCTAGCAATTTAATTATTAAAAAGCAAAAAGAGTATCTATGACATTTCTCTTTATAGAAAATATCATAGATACTCTTTTTTATAACATTTTATTGATATTGCTAGGTTTATAATTCTTTATCTTATTCCCACTCAATAGTTGAAGGTGGCCTATGAGATTTTCATGAAAAAAGAATAGCAACGTTTTTAAATTCGCTCGAAAGTAATGAGGAGTTTACTATTTGGAAAAACAAAGACATCAGTAAAAAAGTTAGCATATATGGTTCTACTGGCGATTTAAGCGCATACCTATTTAACATAACTAATAAAAATGATATTATTGGATATGTTTTACTAAGACCATCAGACAATCAAATTTTAGAATACGCTTTAGGGGAATCACCTTACAACAGGTACTTAGAAAGCTATATTTCCACAAAATTTAAAAATACTAATAAAAAACAAAAAACATTAATTTATGATGGGCCTTCTATGTATGGTGTTAAAATGGAAGAATCTTTTGTGTATGGTGTTAAAATAGAAGATACATCTCAAAAAGAAGAAACTTTCTATTTTACAAACGACGCAAGTGTTGATTTGAATATTGACACAAGTAGTGGCGTAAAGAAATAAAGAATCTAATGGGGACGTTTAGCGTAATTGTTGGTGATGCTACAATTATAGATGGCTATATTAATGGATTACAATCCTATTTTACAACTAGAGGTTATGGTTTCGCTTCAGTACTTATGACTAAGAATTATGTTAACCTTAAATCTCAAATCAATGCTAACAATCCTGGTACTATCTTATATCGGGGTCATAAAACAGCAGACAAAGTGTATGGTTATCATTCTGTTGTATTTAATGGCTATACAGAAAATTATGATACAAATGAATCTTATTATATTATTAAAGTATTTTGGAGGTTATATGAATAAAAGATTAATTATACTACTTGTATGTTTTATACTTTTTCTGATACTCATTCCAACATTGTTTTATAAGCCTTTAGTTGGTATCAATACGTATATAAAAACTGATATAAAAAAAATAGATTCTATTACTAATTCAGTTGCAGGTCAGCCCTTAGTTTTAGTAGTAGGCGTAACTAAAAATGGTCTAAGAAAAGGTGCATGGTTCGATAGAAGAAGCTTTATTAACTTTGATCTTGTTGTTGAATCCAATTTAGAAAATTCAATATCTAAAGAAGAAGCCTTAGCTATAATTAAAGAAAATCAATTATTACACACTGTTAGCTATATGCAGCTACAATATTTTAATATTCATAGTGCCACTTTTAAAATTACTGAAGGCCCGTATTGGTTTGCTGTTGATACAGCTTTTGGATGTGGTAATGGAGATGCTAGGTATGTTTATATTGATCAATGATAAGTTTAGCTGTCTCCAAATCTATTTTCTCATCCAATGCAAGTTCTTTGATAAAAGATGTAAAAGGTTCATTAAATTTTTTATCGTTAATTTCAATTTTTTGAATAAGTTTATCTAAACGAAGCCTTACCGTTGGATAAGAAACTTCATAAAGTCAATTGATAAAGGCGGTCAATCAGCAGTGGCTAAAGAGTTTAATGTTAGCCGTGATACTATAAGGAATGGGATCCATGAGCTGAAGTCTGGAATTATAATTGTTGATGCCTTTAATGCAAGAGGTCGCAAGAATATTGAAGAAGAACTACCTACAAATTAAACAATAAAATAAATAAAATAATTTTTTTCTTGACATTTACTCCAAGACAGCGTAATATGAAGTTAAGTTCACATGAAACAAACTTCATATGAAGTTAATTTCACATTATACTATATTAGGAGCGATTTGTATGAAAAATAAATTTACACAGCTTTATTTATTCTCATTAGTAATTCTTACAATGGGAGTTTTTGAAATGATTTTCAATTACACCAAAACTAATACTACAGATGAATTGTATTTTGGTATTATAAATTTATTCGTAGGATCAATGCTTTTAGTTTACACTATAATTCATCATGTTAAATGTAATGCCAATCGCAAACAGTTGGAAAGTGAACTATCAAAGCAATATGATGAGAGAGATGATTTAATAGACGGAAAAGCTTCTCTCTTTACCATGAATACTTTAATGATTGTGATTTTACTTATGATGTTTCTTTTAAGATGGATCTCCATCCCAACAGATACTACTTTATTTATCATTATAATATTTTGTATGATTACTAACGGATTAGCTAAAAAATATTATAATCATTTTCTTTAATTAGGAGAACTGTATGAAAAATAGAGTAAAAGAATTGCGTTTAGAACATGGAATAACACAACAAGACTTAGCTGATAAAGTATGCGTATCTTCAAGAACAATTATATCTTTAGAAAAACAACAATATAATCCATCTGTTTTACTAGCATATAAAATATCTTCAGTTTTTAAATTACCAATTGAAGAAACTTTTATATTTGAAGAAGAGGACCAATTACAAGAATAGTATGTAATGGAATTGTTGGCAAAAATACAAATAATAATCAATAAACGGAGGAAAATATTATGATAATTTTAAAACTGTTTGCTATAATTTTTGGAGTGCTTTTAGTATTATGGGGAAGGTATCAGATGAAAAAAGAGAACATTTTGGTAGGAAAGTCCCAAAGAAAAAATAATATTTTTTACTTGTTATTAATGGGAGAAGCTTCTGGACTAGGACAATTTCTAGGTGGAATTATAATGATACTTATAGGAGTTGTATCCCTTTTTATTAAATAGTTTGTGAATTTAATGAGTTAGGCTGTATTTTAAAGTTTAGCTCCTTTTTATTTATAGCAGTTTTTCATAAATTTTTACAAGTGTAATAAAATTATTACATCAGTTTTATGTATTTCAAAAACCTATAGAAAAAGTTATGTAATTAATAATTAAATTACTCTTAAATCATTAATTTAATACGAATTAACTCACTGTAAATTTACAGTGAGAGGTGATATTTTGAAAATCACTTAAATAGGCTCTTTTAGAGCCAAACTTTAAAATAGGACTTATATTGTGTAAATAACTATTAATCGTCACACCATTGGTTAAACCTTTTCCATCTCGCATATATAAAATGTAATTCTCTAAAGTTTGTTGATTGATAATATTACATAAAGTGTTCTCACCAATAAATTGCATGAAATATTTATTGTGATAATGATAACTTTTTAGTGTATATTTACTTCTTCCTTTAATTTTTGCAGATAATACAAGTTCCTCAAATAATTCCTTGTAAGTTTTTTTACATTCCTGCCTCTGCTTGAATAATTGAGTACCTTTGACTTCTCCATACTTCACCTTTAAACTACCTCCTTTTTAAGACACAAAAACACGAAAAAGTGCCTTAGATTTATCTTCATTAAAAAATAAATCTAAGACACTTTTTATTTTATATAAACATTGGCATTACTGCATCTAGAAGTGGTTTATTCTATTCCCACTCAATTGTTGAAGGTGGTTTTGAGGTAATATCATAAACAATTCTGTTTACCCCTTTAACTTCATTAACAATCCTTCTAGATACCTTATCTAATACTTCATATGGTATCCTAGCCCAATCTGAAGTCATTCCATCTGAGCTAGTTACAGCCCTTAGAGCAACTGTATGACAATAAGTTCTCTCATCTCCCATAACTCCAACGGACTTAATGTTAGGCAGACATGCAAAGTATTGCCATATTTCACTTTCTAGTCCTGCTTTAGCTACTTCATCTCTGAATATCGCATCAGCTTCTCTAGTTATAAATAATTTTTCATCTGTTATCTCTCCAAGTACTCTTATAGATAAACCTGGTCCTGGGAATGGCTGTCTCCATACTAGGTAATGAGGAATTCCAATTTCTTCTCCAACTGCTCTAACCTCATCTTTAAATAATTCACGCAGTGGCTCTATTAGTTCAAAATGCATATCTTCTGGAAGTCCTCCAACATTATGATGACTCTTTATAGTAGCTGAAGTCGCAGTACCACTTTCAACTACATCAGGATATATTGTTCCTTGCACAAGAAAATCTAATTGTCCGAGTTTATTAGATTCTTCTTCAAAAACTCTTATAAATTCTTCTCCAATTATCTTTCTCTTTTGCTCTGGATCACTTATACCTTTAAGCTTACCTAAGAATCTATCTTGAGCATTAACTCTTATTATATTCATATCAAATTCGCCTTTGAATATTGTTTCAACTTGGTCTCCTTCATCTTTTCTGAGTAGACCGTGATCTACGAATACGCAAGTTAACTGCTTTCCTATGGCTTTATGTACAAGCATTGCAGCAACTGAGGAATCCACTCCTCCAGAAAGAGCACAAAGCACCTTTTTATCTCCAACTAGTTCTTTTATAGCTTTTATTTTTTCCTGCGCAAAAGATGACATTGACCAATCACCCTTAACTTCGCATACATCATATAAGAACTTTCTAATCATTTCTTCACCAAAAAGAGTATGTTTTACTTCTGGGTGAAATTGAACTCCATAGAGCTTTTTAGAAACATTAGCCATAGCAGCTACAGGACAATCTTTAGTAGTTGCTATTATATCAAATCCTTCTGGTACTTTAGATATATGGTCTGTATGACTCATCCAGCATTGGTTTTCGTCTATTCCTGCAAAAATAATAGCATCCTTGCTTAGGTCAACTTCTATTTTGCCATATTCACGAACATCAGGTGTTATAACTTTCCCACCAAAAGTTTGTGCCATTAATTGAGCACCATAGCATATTCCTAAAATGGGAACACCCATCTCAAATATTTCTTTTTCCACTTTTGGAGCACCGCTGGCGTATACACTATTAGGACCGCCAGTGAATATTATTCCTTTTGGATTCATATTTTTTATTTTTTCCGCTGAAAATGTGTATGGTATTATCTCACAGTAAACATTATTTTCTCTAACTCTTCTTGCAATAAGTTGGTTATATTGACCACCAAAGTCAACTACTAATATTAATTCTCTATTATTCAATATTTTTTCCTCCTTGTAGGCTTAAGGTTTTTTCCTTAGTTATTTACGCTATAATTTGGTGCTTCTTTTGTAATGTGTACGTCATGTGGATGACTTTCTCTTAGTCCTGCTGAGCTTTGAATAACAAAGGTTGAAGTCTCAAATAATTGTTCTAGAGTTGCTGATCCTAAATATCCCATTCCTGAACGTATACCACCAATCAGTTGATATATAGTTTCTACAACGTCTCCTTTAAATGGTATTCTTCCTTCTACTCCTTCTGGCACTAACTTTTTATTTCCTTCTTGGAAATACCTATCCTTGCTTCCGCAAGCCATAGCAGCTAGTGAACCCATGCCTCTATATACCTTATAGCTTCTTCCTTGATAGATTTCCATTTCACCTGGTGCTTCAGTGCATCCTGCAAACATAGATCCCATCATAACTACTTTAGCTCCCGCGGCTAGGGCCTTAACTATGTCTCCTGAATATTTTATGCCACCATCTGCAATTACAGGTACTCCGTATTTATTTCCCTCTTCTACGCAATCCATAACTGCTGTGAGTTGTGGAACTCCTACTCCAGCTACAATCCTTGTAGTACAAATTGATCCAGGACCTATGCCTACTTTTATACAGTCAGCTCCTGCCTCAATTAAATCGCGGGTTGCCTGCGCCGTAGCAATATTTCCTGCTATTATTTGAAGTTCTGGGTAAACAGATTTTATTTTCCTTACTGCGTCCATTACTCCTGAAGAATGACCATGAGCTGTATCTAGAGTTACTACATCTACTCCAGCCTTTACTAATGCTGTTACTCTCTCCATCATATCTGCTGTTACACCAACAGCTGCCCCACATAATAATCTTCCCCTAGAATCCTTTGCAGCAATAGGGAATTTTATAGTTTTCTCTATATCTTTTATTGTGATAAGTCCTCTTAAATTGTTTTCACTATCTACTAAAGGTAATTTTTCTATTTTATGTTTTTTAAGAAGTTGTTTAGCCTCTTCCATACTTGTTCCTTCTGATGCAGTAATTAAATTTTCACTTGTCATTATATCTTTGATTTTTTTACTATAATCAGTCTCAAAAACTATATCTCTATTAGTAATTATTCCAACCAATTTACCCTTTGTTGTAATTGGAACTCCTGATATTCTATATTTACTCATTAATGCTAGTGCATCTTCTAGAAGATTATCTGGTGATAGAAAGAAAGGGTCTGTAATTACGCCATTTTCTTGTCTTTTTACTCTGTCAACTTCAACGGCTTGTCTTTCAATACTCATGTTCTTATGTATAATTCCTATTCCGCCTTCTCTAGCCATAGCAATAGCCATTCTAGACTCAGTAACAGTATCCATACCTGCACTAATTAGAGGTATATTAAGTTTTATTTTTTTTGTAAGGTAAGTAACTAAGCTAACATCTCTAGGTAATACCTCTGACTTATTTGGAACTAGCAATACATCATCAAATGTATATGCTTGTTTTAGTATCTTTGCCATTTAATCAACATCCTTTCAGAATTCTATTTTAAATTTATAAAATTAGGTTTAAGACTCATATCCATTTAGGATATTTGTAATTCACCTTTATAATTAGCATAAAAATACTTATATATACCATATTTTTAAAATATGATAGCTTCAAACTCTTAAAATATGGGGTAAATTAAAAGTTTAAAGCTATCTAGCAAGAGCTGCTAAGCTATAGAGAGCTACTAATATTCTCTCTTTGTATAGTTTTGTGACTGCAAAATAAAATTTTGCACTCACAACTCTACATAAGCTGCAAAGCATAAAAAGGCATACCAATCCTACTTTGACTAAAGTAAAATTAGCATGCCTAAAGTAAGCTCACACTAAAATTACTCATAGTAGTCAATTTGCGGCTGACCGTAGATACTCCTTGCCATATTCAAGGGATATATGAGTGACGCTATTGTTTTTAAAGTTATTATTAATAATAGTAAATGTTTAAGAATTTGTCAATGACTATTTCTTACTAATTCTTAAAACTATTAGAAACATAGTTTTAATATTTAACGGAATAAAAGAATTAACTAGGTTAAGTCCTAGTTAATTCTTTTATTTTAATATATTTTCATTTAAAATTATTATTATTTAAATTACTTTTAGTACATTCCTTCCATTCCCATTCCTGGTCCGCCGCCCATTGGAGCTGCATTTTTTTCTGGAATGTCTGCTACTGCAACTTCTGTTGTTAAGAATGTTGCTGCAACAGATGCCGCGTTTTGTAGTGCTGATCTTACAACTTTTGTTGGATCTACAATTCCCGCTTTTATCATGTTTACCATTTCTCCACGTAATGCATCATATCCAACTTCTCCAGCGCTTTCTCTTACTTTTTCTATTATAACTGAAGCTTCTGCGCCAGCATTTGTAACTATTTGTCTTAATGGTTCTTCTAATGCTCTTTTAATTATGTTGATACCCACTTGAACATCTGCTATATCTGATGTTAATTTGGCAATCTCTAAAATAGCATTAATATAAACTGTTCCACCACCAGGTACGATTCCCTCTTCAACTGCTGCTTTTGTAGCTGCAAGAGCATCTTCTATACGGAGTTTCTTTTCTTTAAGTTCTGTTTCAGTAGCAGCTCCAACTTTTATTACAGCTACTCCACCTGCAAGTTTAGCAAGTCTTTCTTGCAATTTTTCTCTATCAAAATCTGATGTAGTTTCTTCAATTTGTCTCTTAATTTGAGAAACTCTATCATGTATTGAATCTTTTTCACCTTTTCCGTTTACTATTGTAGTGTTTTCTTTAGATATCTTAACACTTTCAGCTCTTCCAAGCATATCAACAGTAACATCTTTTAGTTCTCTTCCGAGTTCTTCACATATAACTTCTCCACCAGTTAAGATTGCTATATCTTGAAGCATTTCTTTTCTTCTATCACCAAAACCTGGAGCTTTAACAGCTACGCAAGTAAATGTTCCTCTTAATTTATTAACAACTAGTGTAGCTAATGCTTCACCTTCGATATCTTCAGCTATTATAAGTAGCTTTCTTCCTTGTTGAACAATTTGCTCAAGTATTGGAAGTATATCTTGTATGTTAGTAATTTTCTTGTCTGTTATTAAAATATAAGCTTCTTCAAGGTTTGCTTCCATTTTTTCAGGATCTGTAACCATATATGGACTTAAATATCCTCTATCGAACTGCATTCCTTCAACTACATCTAGCTCAGTGCCCATAGATTTTGATTCTTCTACAGTTATAACGCCTTCATTACCTACTTTTTCCATAGCATTAGCTATTAGAGTTCCAATTTCTTCATCACTAGCTGATATTGCAGCAACTCTAGCTATATCTTCTTTACCGTTAACTGGTTTAGAAGATTTTTTGATTTCTTCAACTGCTTTGTCCACAGCCATTTTTATACCAGTTCTTATTAGCATAGGATTGGCACCAGCTGTAACATTTTTCAAACCTTCTCTTATTATAGCTTGAGCAAGAAGTGTAGCTGTAGTTGTTCCATCTCCTGCTACATCATTTGTCTTTGTAGCAACTTCTTTAACAAGTTGTGCTCCCATATTTTCATAAGGATCTTCTAGTTCTATTTCTCTAGCTATAGTAACACCATCATTTGTTATTAATGGTGAACCAAATTTTTTATCTAAAATAACATTTCTTCCTTTGGGTCCTAGTGTAATTTTAACTGTATCCGCAAGCTTATCTACACCTCTTTGCATAGCTCTTCTTGCGTCTTCTCCAAATAATATATTTTTAGCCATTTTAAACCCTCCTATACGCTAATAATTAAATAATAATCTATCAACAATTAAACAATAATTTAATATTATTGTTTAATTGTTGGATTATCACTTAATCATTATTGCGTTTAATTAAATTATTTTTCAATTATAGCTAGTAATTCTTCTTGTTTTAATATGATATATTCAATCCCATCATATTTTATTTCGCTTCCTGAATATTTAGAGAATAATATTATATCCCCTACTGTAACTTCCATTTTAATTAGTTTTCCATCCTCAACTTTTCCTGGTCCTACAGCTACTACCTCAGCTTCTTGTGGTTTTTCCTTTGAAGCCCCTGCAAGAAGTATTCCACTTTTTGTAGTTTCTTCTGCTTCTAATCTTTTAATTAATACTCTATCACTAAGTGGTCTAATGTTCATTTTAAACCCCTCCTTATATATTTTTTGTTTTTGTTAGCACTCCGCACATCTGAGTGCTAATGTAACCTGTAACTAATATACTAATTAATAATGGATATAATATCAAATTCGTCTATTCTATATATTATACCATTTATAGCCAGATATTCAAACTATGTTTGTTTATCATGGAATTCTATAGTTTATCTCTCATTTACTTTATTTTTCTATAATTTGTATTCCTATTGCATTTTAACACCATTTAATATGCCTTATTTATAATTATAATCATTGAATATGCTTTAATATATTGTTAAAATTAATAACCAGAGGTGATTTTATGAATATAAAAACTTTTTTTGAATTCTCGTTAAAAACATTTTTTATTTTGTGTTTTACTTTTTCTTTTATAACCTTAAGCGTTTATTTCACTTTGCTTTTTAAGCCCTTATATTATATGGATATTAATGTTTTAAATATTGAAGATTCCACCAATTTAAATAAAGGGGAACTAAAAGCTAATTACGACTATTTAATTACATATTTAACCAAAAATACAAGTGAAGAATTCAATCTTCCAACACTTCCTTCATCTGATCATGGCAAAATTCACTTTAAAGAAGTTAAAGTAATATTTGATAAACTTAAGATAATGCTGTTTTTCTCCATATTAATAAGCATTTTAGGTGTATTAGTAAACAAGAGGAATAAAAAAATAAGATACTTGCTCCGCAGCTCCATAGTTTTAATAATAATACCAATAATGTTACTTATACCTTTTATAATTAATTTCGATAAAAGTTTCACTGTTTTTCATCAAATCTTCTTCAACAATGATTACTGGCTATTTGATGTTACAACTGACCCAATAATAACAATCCTTCCACAGGATTTTTTCTTTCATTGCTCACTATTAATAATTTTCTCCATTATTATAATCAGCATAACCTTAAGATGTATATATAAATCACAATACAAAAAACAGCATTCTTTATAAGAAGATATTATCAAATGCAATCTCCTTAATTTTTCAATAAGTTTTTTTCTTTTTAATAATAGCCTTGATTATTGCATTCCCTTTAAATATTCCTATTAGGGATAAAATAGTCATGGTTATGCCTATAGTTATTAAACTTGTAACATCCCATGCATATATTTTTTGTCCAAAGTAAGAAGATATAAAAATGCCTGGAATTCTACCTAAGGTTGAATATATAAAGAAATCTTTAAAAGAAATATCTGATACTCCACATATATATGCTAGGGCATCTTTTGGTATTCCTGGGATTAAATAAAATATAAATACAACAAATTTCTTACTTCCTGCTTTTAATATTTTTCTAAAAAATTTTACCTTCTTATTTAGTATCAATTTTTCTACAAGAAGCTTACCATAGTTATTAGATATAAAATATACTACTATACTTCCTAAGGTAATACCCATTAAAGATATTATTCCACCTAAGAAAGTACCAAAAATATATCCTCCAGCCACTTGTATAAATTCACCTGGAATAAAGAAAACGACAACTTGTATAACCTGCATCAGAATAAAAACTAAAATGCTGAAATTCCCATAAGAACGAATAACTTCTTTTAATATATTGGGATTCTTAAACATGTATGAATACTTGAAATAATATTCATATCCAATATATATGAAAAACAGCAAGACTGATGATAGTACTATATATTGTTTATATTTTGATAGCTTTATTGTGATAGAATTCCATATTATTTTCATTGTTTTTTATCCTCATCATTCTTATAAAATTCAACATTATTCCCTATACTTATCTACTATTAGTATTTTGCTTAATTTTTACTATTTTATTCAATTTTAATGTTATTTTCCCTTGCATAATAAAATAAATACTGTTGTGCGAACCCTGCCGTGTTTTCAAATTTATCTCTAGCAAAAATTCTTATTTTTGGTAGAGACACATCTGGTGCTAAGTAAAAAAATTGCATAGCTCTCTTAACCCATACATCCACTGGAAAAGCAGAATATTTTTGCATAGAAAATAACATGATACAATCAGAAACCTTTGGGCCAATACCATTAAGTTTTTTTAATTCTTCATGACAAACATCATCTTCCTGAGATTTAATAGATTCCAAATTCACTTCACCAGTATATACCCTATGCACTGTGTCTTTTACGTACTTAGACCTAAATCCTAGACCACAACTCTGAATATCTTCTAGTGACGCTCCTTCTAAATCTGCAGCAGCTGGAAAGGTGTAGTAGGTTTCGCCTTTATATTCTATTGCTTTCCCCCATTTTCTGCTCAAATTGTCTATTGCTCTTTTTATCATGGGGATTCTATTATTTGAAGAAATTATAAATGACATGGTAAGTTCAAAAGGCTCCTGTTGCAATAGTCTGATGCCATAGCCAAAATCAACGGATTTTTTAAGAAGAGGATCTTTCTGAAATTCATCTTTGATAACTGTATAATCTCTTTTAAGGTCAAAATAATCACACCAAAGTAGATTAAATTCTTCTTCATTTATATTATATATTTTTACCTGCATATTTTTCTTTTCTACTTCTATAACCTTGCCATATGCCACTCCTATATAGTTACCACTTGCTTGTTTGTTCCATCTAAAACATTGGCCGCATTCGAATATATGGTCTAGTTCAAAATTCTCTACATCTTTTATAATGATACCTTCATTAAATGATTCAATATTTTTGTAATCCATAATTTTCCCTTTCTTTAGTTCAGTTATTTATTTTTAATTCTCGTGTAACAATTTCATCTAATATCTCAGTAGCTGTTTCAATCATAACCCTGCAACCACTATCTTGCTTTTTATATTTTGCTTTAAGTAACCCACAATTATCTGTACCTAACTTTGCTTCAAACTTTTGGAAGAACTCCTGACATAGCTTCTTAACTCGCTCTCCTTCATGTGCTTTTTCTTTAGTGAATAATATACCTATAACTGAAAGTGAACCTGTTATAGCCCCACAAACGCTTTCAACACCCATTCCACCACCAAAGGATGACATAGCTTTAAATGTTTCACTTTTTAAATTCATATTATATTCATCACTAGCAGCATAAATCATCACCTCAGAACAACTTAAATCATATTCTTTAGTATAATATTTGTTTATTTTATCAATTAACATAAATATCGCCCCCATTGTTTAACCTTATTATATCAAATTATTATCACTTAGTTATGAATTTTTTGTGTTTTTTAATCCTTTTAGTGCTTTAATGTCAAATAGTTGTTAACCGTCCCTATGTTTTGCCCATTTTCCACTTAAGCAACTCCACAATTCACTGTTTAAAACTAGAAAAGGACGGTTAATAATTATTAACTAATAAACTAGTTAATAATTGTTAACCGTCCCCGTTTCTCCTACAAAAATCATTTATAAAATGCAGTTAATTTTCTCATTTGCTTTATAATGGTTAGAAATCATTCCTTCATTTTAGATACTAATCCTTAGCACCTATATTACCATTTTCATATTTTTTGTATTACTTATTTTACTTGCTACAAGATTTACTAAATCTACTGTTCTAGATGAATATCCCCATTCATTATCATACCATGCTAGTACCTTTAAAATGTTTTTGCCTATGACCATGGTTGAAAGTCCGTCAACTATAGATGATCTATCATCACCCTTATAATCTATAGATACTAATGGTTTTTCTGAATAACCTAATATACCTTTAAGCTCATGTTGCGATGCATATTGGAATGCACTATTTACTTGCTGCACAGTTACTTCCCTTGACATTTCACATATAAGCTCTGTTATAGACACTGCTGCGGTAGGTACCCTTAAAGATGAACCATTGATTTTGCCTTCAAGACTAGGAATTACTTTTGCAAGCGCTTTCGCAGCACCAGTAGTTGTAGGAATTATCGATTCCCCTGCTGCTCTAGCACGCCTTAGATCTTTATGAGTTTTGTCTAGTATTTTTTGATCATTAGTATATGAGTGTATTGTTGTCATACATCCATTAACTATACCAAATTGTTCATTTAATACTTTAGTAAAAGGTGCAAGGCAATTGGTAGTACAAGAAGCATTAGAAATAATATGATGTTTTTGAGGATTATATTTTTCATCATTAACTCCCATAACTATTGTTATATCCTCATTTTTTGCCGGTGCGGTAATTACTACCTTTTTAGCTCCTGCTTCAATGTGTTGCATAGCCTGCTCTCTCTTTGTATATATCCCTGTTGATTCTATAACAACATCTATGCCTAGTTGCTTCCAAGGCAAATTCTTAGCTTCTTTTTCATTAAACACTTTAATTTCTTTACCATTTATTATTAATGAGTTACCTTGCGTTTCTACTTTGCCTTTAAATGTTCCATAACAAGAATCATAGGTAAAAAGATGTGCAAGGGTTTCTACATCTGCTCTTGCATTTATAGCTACTATTTCTGCTCCCTCATGTAAATTATCTTGTGCAATTCTTAATACAACCCTTCCTATTCTTCCAAACCCATTTATAGCAATTTTTACACACATATTTACTCCTCCAATATACATCTTATTTTATGTATTGTGATACATTATTTCTTTATATAATTTTAAATACGCACATATTTTCAGCATTTAATATAGTTTTATATAATATATTAAACCGTTTACAATCAAATGTAATATATATAATTTTATGTGCTATACTATTTATATCAATGTACTACACTTTTGTCAATAGTGAATTTGTGAATATTTTTCTAAATATGTAATTATATATTCTATTAGCTACTTATTGCTTATGTTTGCTTTGATTATCTAAAAAAAATAAATATTAAAAAAACTCCATAAACTAAAGTTTATGGAGTTTTTTTAATATTTATTTTTTTATTAGTTTGTTAGCATTTCATTTATAGCTTTAGCAGCTTTTTTGCCTGCTTCCATTGCCAAAATAACTGTAGCAGCTCCTGAAACAGCGTCTCCACCAGCATATACATTCTTTTTAGAAGTTAAACCAGTTTCATCTTCTGCAACTATACACTTCCATTTATTAATTTCTAAACCTTCTGTTGTTGATGCAATTAATGGATTTGGTGATGTTCCTAGTGACATTATAACTGTATCTACATCAATTACAAATTCTGAACCTTTAATAGCTATAGGTCTTCTTCTACCTGAAGCATCTGGCTCACCAAGCTCCATTTTTATACAATTCATTCCTATAACATTTCCCGCAGCATCTCCTAGGATTTCAATTGGATTCACAAGTAAATCCATTATAACTCCTTCTTCTTTTGCATGATGCACTTCTTCAGCTCTTGCTGGAAGTTCTGATTCTGATCTTCTGTATACTATATGACCTTCTGCACCTAGTCTTACTGCTGTACGTACAGCGTCCATTGCAACATTACCTCCACCTACAACAGCAACCTTGTTGCCTGTTCTAATAGGGGTACGGTAACCCTCTTTATATGCTTTCATCAAATTGTTTCTAGTTAAATATTCATTAGCAGAGAATACTCCATTTAAATTTTCTCCCGGTATTCCCATGAACATTGGGAGTCCTGCACCTGAACCAATAAACACAGCAACAAAGTCTTCCTCCTCCATTAACTGATTTATTGTTACAGTTCTTCCCACAATAACATTTGTTTCTATTTTAACTCCTAATTTTATAACATTTTCAACTTCATGTTTAACAACTGTTCCTTTTGGTAATCTAAATTCTGGAATTCCATATACCAAAACTCCACCCGCTTCATGAAGTGCTTCAAAAATAGTTACATCATATCCATCTTTAGCTAAATCCCCTGCACATGTAAGTCCAGCAGGACCACTTCCTATTACAGCAACTTTCTTACCATTTTTAGGCTTTGTTTGTGAAATATCAACATTATGTACTCTTGAATAGTCACCTACAAATCTTTCAAGTTTACCTATAGCTACAGCTTCTCCCTTTATTCCCAGTATACATTTGCTTTCGCATTGAGTTTCTTGTGGACAGACTCTTCCACAAACAGCTGGCAATGCACTATATTTTGCTATTACTTTAACTGCCTCTTCAAATTCTCTATTCTTAACATGTTGGATAAACCCAGGAATATCTATGGCTACAGGACATTTAGTAACGCACTTTGGGTTTTTACAGTTTAAGCATCTTGCAGCTTCTTCAACTGCCTCATCTTCTGTATAACCTAGACATACTTCTTCGAAATTAGTTGCTCTTATTTTCGGATCTTGTTCTGCTATTTTCACTCTATTCATTTTACTCATTATTTAGTACCTCCTAATCCACAGCCTGGTTTAATGCCTTCATTTTTAGGAACTTCTTGCGTTTTGTACATTGTTTGTCTTCGCATTGCTTCTTCAAAATTAACCTTATGACCATCAAATTCTGGGCCATCAACGCAGGCAAACTTAGTTTCACCGTCTACAGTAAGTCTGCAAGCTCCACACATTCCTGTGCCATCTACCATAATAGGGTTCATACTTACAATAGTTGTTATTCCAAGTTCTTCAGTTAATTTACAAACAAATTTCATCATTATCATTGGTCCAATGGCAATAACTAAATCGTATTTTTTGCCTTCATTTTGAACTAAATCTTTTAATTTATTTGTAACAAGTCCCTTATATCCATAAGAACCATCATCAGTACATGGATAAACGTTGCCTGCTACACTCTTCATTTCTTCTTCCATAATCACATATTCTTCAGCCTTTGCGCCTATTATTACATCTGCTTTTACACCTTGCTCATTTAACCATTTAACTTGAGGATAAACTGGAGCTGTTCCAAGTCCACCTGCTATAAAAATAATTTTCTTATTCTTTAGTTCCTCAATGCTTTCACTCATTAATTCTGATGCTTGTCCAAGTGGTCCTACAAAATCTAAAAACGAGTCACCAACTTCATAGTTTTCCATTTCTTTTGTTGAGCAGCCTATTGTTTGAACTACAATAGTAACTGTACCTCTTTTAGTATCATAGTCAGAGATTGTAAGTGGTATTCTTTCACCTTTTTCGTCCATTTTGATAATTACAAATTGACCTGGTTTTGCTGATTTAGCTACTCTTGGTGCCTCAATATCCATTAAAAATATTTGAGGTGCTAATGCTCTTTTCTCAATGATTTTATACATTTTTATTCCTCCATATTCATATATGATTTTATATTTAATTTTTTGCAACATATTTATTAGTAAAACGATTGCAGGGCATCTTTGTATAGATACCTAAAGTAAATAGACAGGCAGTAAAGAGCATAGAAATACTAATGCTATTCACTACCTGTCCTTTTATCTGAAAGTTTCCTCAAAATAGTAAACTATTTGAGTTTCTTCTTCGATGCCCATATTAAATGGATCTCTCCAGGGACATGTCCAATTATTGTACTCTACCTGAAAGCTTCCGAGTAATTCTTAGCAAAATTTACTCGTTTCTTCTTCGGTTACCCCAAAGTATACGGGATATCTCCAACAATTATCATCCACCCATATTAAATTACATTTATAGTTTAAGTCTTTCTACGTATATAGTCAACATAAACTAGCTTATCTCCTATTTGTTTTTTCTATAAGTAGCATAAAAATAGCATAAATTTGCAACTTAAAATTATCTTTTAAAATTGCAAATTTATTCTATATTGCTTTATTCTAATCATTTAGGTCTAGAAATTAACTTTTTCTCCTGTAAATGTGCAAGTAAATACTTTTTTCATTTCATCCACATTTATTGATCTTGGATTAGATCCTGTGCATGCATCTTTTATAGCATTTTCAGCCATAAAATCTACATTTGCTTCAAATTCTTCTTTAGTTATTCCATATTCAGCTAAAGAACATGGTATATTCATAACTTTATTTAAATCTCTTATCATATTAGTTAATGAATCTATTAATTCATCTTGCGTATTTCCACTTAAACTTAAACTTCTTGCAATAACCGCATATCTATCTCCACAAGCTTTTTTGTTGAAATCTATAACATATGGAAGAAATATTGCGTTTGCGCAGCCATGAGGGATATGCAATACAGCACCTGTTTTGTGTGCCATACTATGAGCAATTCCTAGTAGTGCATTTGAAAATGCCATTCCAGCTAAGCATTGTGCAATGTGCATTTCATTTCTTGCCTGGTCATTTCCTTCAAAGGACTTTAATAAATTTTCTTTAATCATAGTTATAGCTTGCATTGCCAATGGGTCTGAAAAGCTTGAATGAAGTCCTGCTACATAAGCTTCAATTGCATGAGTTAATGCATCCATGCCCGTATGCGCTACTAATTTAGGTGGCATTGTTTGAGCCAGTGCAGGATCAACTATTGCTATATCTGGTGTTAAATTGAAATCTGCTAGTGGATATTTTATTTTTGCTTTATAATCGGTAATTACTGAAAATGCTGTAACCTCAGTTGCTGTTCCACTAGTTGATGGTATAGCTATAAATTTAGCTTTTTGTCTTAGTTCTGGAAGACCAAAAGGTATAACCGCTTGTTCAAAAGTAAATTCTGGATATTCATAGAAAATCCACATTGCTTTTGCTGCATCAATTGGTGAGCCCCCACCAATTGATACTATTAAGTCTGGCTCAAATTCTCTCATTACTTTTGCACCATTCATAACTGTTTCTACTGATGGATCTGGTTCTACTCCAGTAATATGCTTAACTTCAATTCCTGCTTCTTTTAAATAATCTTCAACCTTATCTAAAAATCCAAATTTTTTCATAGAGCTTCCACCAGTAACTATTACTGCTTTTTTACCCTTTATAGTTTTTAAAACTTCTAATGAATTTTCTCCAAAATAAATGTCTCTTGGTAGTGTAAATCTATTCATCATATTTCCCCCCTATTTATATATAGAATCATATGTTTTTATACTTATATACTTTTATATTTATATGTTTGTCAATACTTATGCCAACTTTGTTATTTGTTTAACTACATTGTTAATTATATAACGTCAGCAATTTAAAGTCAACCTTCAAGCGACAAAATTTGATATATTTGGTAAAATAGTTTTAAATACTAACTCTTTTTACTTAAACCTTACATGTTTGAGATATAGATAATTTTCATTTTTAGCAAGTACGAAAAACAAGAGCATTATAACTTGCTATAAGTTATAATACCCTCTAGATTCATTTCTCATATTAAAATATTATATTATCTTGTATAATTAAAGAATCCTTTTTTAGTTTTTCTTCCTAATAATCCGCCTCTAACGTATTTTCTTAAAAGACTATGAGCTCTGTATTTAGAGTCCCCAGTTTCTTTATATAAAACATCCATTATAGCAAGACATACGTCTAGTCCTATAAGGTCACCTAGTGCTAGTGGTCCCATTGGGTGATTAGCTCCTAGCATCATTGCTTTATCGATATCTTCTGCTGATGCAATACCTTCAGCAAATATTCCTATTGCTTCATTGACCATTGGTATTAATATTCTGTTTACCACAAATCCTGGTGCTTCTGCAATTTCTACAGGATCTTTTCCAATAGATATAGCAACTTCCTTTACAAGACCAAAAGTCTCTTCTGATGTTGCCATTCCTTTTATTACTTCTACAAGCTTCATCATTGGTGCTGGATTAAAGAAATGCATTCCTATAACCTTATCAGGTCTATTTGTAGCAGCTGCTACTTCTGTTATAGAAAGTGAAGATGTATTTGATGATAAAATAGTTTCTGGTTTGCAGATTTTATCGAGTTCTGCAAAAATTTGTTTCTTGATTTCCATGTTTTCTACAGCAGCTTCAACTACTAAATCACAATCTGCTGCTAAACTCATATCAGTAGTTCCTGTGATTCTTGAAAGTATTTCTTCCATATTTTCTACTGTTATTTTTTCCTTGCTAACTAATCTTTCTAGATTTTTTTTGATTCCAGCAAGTCCTTTATCTACAAATTCATCTTTTATATCTCTTATTATTACTTCATATCCTTTAGCTGCAAATGCCTGAACAATTCCAGCTCCCATAGTTCCAGCTCCAAGTACAAAAATCTTTTCCATAAATAACACGCTCCTCAAATTTCATTTTATTTAAAACTAAAAATAGTAACTATTTTTAAAACTTACTCTAATACTAAATTCTAGCATTAGAGCAAGTTCACTTTAATTAAATCTATTTAATTATATTATTTTTCATCATTTAATGCATTGATTTGAGCTACCATTTCAGGTAGAACTTTTGTATAATCTGCAGCTATTGCAATATCTGCAACTTTCATGATAGGTGCAGATGCATCCTTGTTTATAGCTATTATAAAATCAGAATCTTGCATACCAGCTAAATGCTGAATTGCTCCTGATATACCACAAGCTATATACACAGTTGGTCTAACAGTTTTTCCTGTTTGTCCTACTTGAAGTGATTTATCTACCCAACCATTCTCAACCGCTGCTCTAGATCCTCCAACAACCCCACCAAGGCTAGTTGCTAGTGTTTCCAGTATTGCAAAGTTCTCTTTAGATCCAACGCCACGACCACCAGATACAATGATATTCGCTTCTCCAATATCTGCTATATCTTTAGCAAGCTTTACAACTTCTAAAGTTTTAGTTCTGATATCAGCTTCTGTTAGATTTACAGTAACTTTTTCAATCTTGCAAGTTCTATTTTTATCTTTAGCTAATTTTTCAAAAACTCCTGGTCTAATAGTAGCCATTTGTGGTCTATGATCTCCGCAAACTATTGTAGCCATCAAGTTTCCTCCGAATGCTGGTCTTGTCATAAGTAAATTTTTAGTTTCTGTGTCTACATCCAAGGAAGTACAGTCAGCTGTAAGTCCTGTTGAAAGTCTTGCAGCTACCCTTGGTCCTAAATCTCTTCCTAAATAACTTGCTCCAATAAATATGACTTCTGGCTTTCTTTCGATAGCAAGTTCACAAATAACTTTTGCATAGGCATCAGTTGAAAAGTGTGCAAGTAGTGGGTGCTCAGCTACTATAACTTTATCTGCGCCAAATGCTATGAGTTCAGCCGTCATAGCATCTGTTTTATCTCCAAGTACTACCGCTGTTAATTCTACTTTTAATTTATCTGCTATTTCCCGTCCCTTACCTAAAATCTCAAGTGATACTTTTTGAAGTTCTCCATCTCTTTGCTCAGCAAAGACCCAGATTCCTTTATAATCTTCTATATTCATGCTAAATCCCTCCTTAAATAAAGTGGTTTTCTTTTAATTTTGAAACTACATACTGAGCTGCTTCTTTAGGTGGTAACTTTACAAGTTCTCCGTTTCCTTTAGGTTCTTTAGTCATAGACTTCTTAACCTTTGTTGGGGAACCGCTTAGTCCAAGAAGAGCTTTATCTGCTCCAATAATATCTGCATTCCAAACTTTAACTTCTTTATTTTGATACATATCAAAAATGTTTTTTATATTCATGTATCTTGGCTGATTTAACTCTTTTATAGCTGTTAAAAGAACCGGTGTTTTAACTTCTATGTTTTCATATCCATCTTCCCAAGCTTTTCTAACTTTTAATCCGCCCTTAATTATTTCAACTTTTTCAACGTATGTTATTTGAGCAAGACCTAAGTGTTCTGCTATTTCTGGACCAACTTGCGCTGTATCTCCATCAATTGCTTGTCTACCTGCAAAAACTACATCGTAGTCTAATTTTCTCAAAGTTGCTGCCAGTGCATGTGATGTAGCTAATGTATCTGCTCCTGCAAATGCTCTATCAGATACTAATATTGCGTCGTCCGCTCCCATAGCTAGTGCTTCTCTTAATGCTTTTTCCGCTTGTGGTGGTCCCATACTTATAACGGTTACATGAGCACCATCGCTATCTTTTAATCTTAGTGCTTCCTCTAGTGCATTTTTATCATCTGGATTTATGATTGATGGAACTCCTTCTCTTATAAGGGTTCCTGTCTTTGGATCTATTTTAACTTCATTTGTATCTGGAACTTGTTTTAAACATACAACTATATTCACTTTTAATCCCCTCCTACTTTAATAAGTTTGCAGCGATAACCATTTTTTGTACTTGTGAAGTTCCTTCGTAAATCTCAGTTATCTTAGCATCTCTCATCATTCTTTCTACTGGATATTCTTTTGTATATCCATATCCTCCGAAGATTTGAACAGCTTTAGTTGTAACTTCCATAGCTGTTTCTGATGCGTATAATTTTGCTCTAGCAGCTTCTAAACTGTATGGAAGGCCATTATCTTTATTCCATGCTGCCTTATATACTAAAAGTTTTGAAGCTTCAACTTTAACATCTAGTTCAGCCATCATCCATTGAAGTCCTTGGAATGCTGATAGAGGTTTTCCAAATTGTTTTCTTTCTTTCATGTATTTAGCTGCTGCTTCTAGTGCTCCTTCTGCAATTCCTAGTGCTTGAGCTGCTATACCAATTCTTCCTCCGTCAAGAGTTTTCATTGCTATACCAAAGCCTTTTCCTTCTTTTCCAAGCATGTTTTCTTTTGGAACTATGCAATTTTCAAATACAAGTTCAGTAGTTGAAGAGGCTCTTATTCCTAATTTATCTTCGTGTTTACCAATTGAAAATCCAGGAAACTCTTTTTCAACTATGAAAGCAGTAATTCCTTTTGTTCCTTTGCTCTTATCAGTCATAGCAAAGACTATAAATGTATCTGCTACTCCGCCATTCGTGATAAATATTTTCGAACCATTTAATATATAATTATCGCCCTCTAAAACCGCTGTAGTTTGTTGCTCAGACGCATCTGTTCCTGCATTGGGCTCAGTTAATCCAAAAGCTCCTAATTTTTCACCTTTTGCAAGTGGAATTAGATATTTTTTCTTTTGCTCTAATGTACCAAACATATCTATTGGGCCCGCGCATAATGAAGTATGGGCTGAAAGTATAACGCCTGTAGTTCCACATGCTTTTGATAATTCTTCAACAGCAATAACGTAAGATAAATTATCGCCACCCGCTCCACCAAATTCAGTTGAAATTGGAATACCAAGCATATGATATCTAGCCATTTTCTCTACAGTTTCCATAGGAAATCTTTCTGTTCTATCTATTTCTGCAGCTATTGGTTCAACTTCATTTATTGTGAATTCCCTTACCATTTGTTTTACAAATTCTTGTTGTTTTGTCAATGAAAAATCCATAACACTTCCTCCTCACTATTCTCTGATAAAAATAATAATTATTATCTTTATCTTGTTTTTTTAAATTTTGTATTTATTTATTTTTAAAGCATTTTTCTGATTTTTCAAGAAATGCTGTCATTCCACTTTTTTGATCTTCTGTGGCAAAGCACGCGCCAAAAATTTCAGCTTCATAAATTAAAGCTGTATCTATATCCATTTGCATACCTCTATTTATTGCTGTTTTACATAACTTAACAGCTATAGGTGCATTGCTAACAATTTTTTTAGCTAATAGTTTTGCTTCTTCAATTAAATTCTCAGGTTCTACTACCTTATTAACAAGCCCTATTCTTAAGGCTTCTTCTGCATTAATAATTTCTGCAGTAAATAATAATTGTTTAGCCATACCTGTGCCTACAAGTCTAGCAAGTCTTTGTGTACCTCCAAATCCAGGTGTTATTCCAAGGCCTGCCTCTGGTTGTCCAAATTTTGCTTTTGATGAAGCTATTCTGATATCACAAGCCATAGAAAGCTCACAACCTCCACCTAGCGCAAAACCGTTTACTGCCGCTATTACAGGTTTCTCTAAAGTCTCTAGTTTTCTAAATACACGGTTTCCTAAATTACCAAATTTTCTACCACCCATTGCATCTAGATCTTTCATTTCTGAGATATCAGCTCCTGCTACAAAAGCTTTCCCCTCTCCTGTTATAATCACTGCGTAAATCTGGTCATCATTTGCAATTTCATCAATTGCGAGTTCCAGCTCTTTTAATGTTTCTGTGTTTAATGCATTTAGAGCTTTGGGTCTACTAATTGTAATAACTGCAACTTTGTCTTCTTTTTGAAAAAAAACATTTTTGTATTCCACAACAATTCACTCCTTACGAATTAATCTATTATTAACAATTCGTTAATAATATAACAATTAAGATTGAAAAAATAGTTGAGGTACTTTGCCCCAATTACATTATATCTCTTTACGTCACTTATTTCAACAAAAAAAACACCTTTTTATTTAAAAACAGTGTTTTCCAACTTTTAATTATACTAAGTGTTCCACCACTATTTTATGGATATGTCCTGTCATTCATTAAACAACTGAGGGTTAAAAGACTTTCACTTAAATGGACATTCTCCACTATTATTTCTTCCGGTACCTCTAAATCTACAGGTGCGAAATTCCATATACCCTTAACCCCATTTGTTACCATCATATCAGCCACTGTTTGAGCATTGATTTTGGACACACAGATTACGCCAATGTCTATGGGTGTTTCTTTTAAAAACGCCACTAATCCATCTATATCTATTACTTCAACATCTCTAATTTTCAGTCCTATAAGCTTTGGATTAATATCAAAAATACCTGCTAAGTTAAATGCCAGCTTTTCAAAATTAGTGTAATTTGCAATAGCTTGCCCAATATTGCCTGCACCTACTATTATCATCTTATATTCTTTTGACAATCCTAGTATTCCGCTGATTTCGTTTAATAATTCTTTTACGTTATACCCGTACCCTTGTTGTCCAAAATCTCCGAAGCAATTCAAATCTTGTCTAATTTGAGATGCTGTAAACCCAATTTTCTCCCCTAATTCTTTTGAGGATATTCTATCTACATCATTTTTTAAAAGTTCTCTTAAGTATCTATGGTATTTAGGCAATCTTTTAATAACTGCCATTGATATATTCTTTTTTCTTTCCACAGTTTACATCCCTCCACCAACATCATAAATTTCATATTATTTATTTTACCACACTATTATAAGTTAACACTACTTTTTATTACAAATTTAATAGTTCTTATTGTATTTTCCCCATTTTACTTCCTTTCTACACTGTTTTTTAAAATTAATCCCACATATATTTGTTTTTCACTACAAAAGTTTCAATATAAATAGTACAATAATATATGAATGAACTTTAATTGTTATTTATAATTAATAGAGTCTCATATTTTTAGCAATTCAACTACATTAATTACTTCAAATAACATTGCATTTTATTATTGTAATAATATTTTAATACTACAGAGTAGGAAGGTGAACATAATAATAGTTCTAAGTTGCAAAGATATTCACAAAAGTTATGGTATAGATGTTATTTTAGACAAAATAACTTTTAGTATAAATGAAGGTGAAAAGGTCGGTTTTATTGGTGCTAATGGAGCTGGTAAATCTACACTTTTCAAAATACTTACAAATCAATTGGATTCTGATAATGGTGAGCTATTTATAGATAAAAACAAAAGAATTGGTTATCTATCTCAGGATTTAAGATTAAATTCCAATAATACTATATACGAAGAAACACTTTTAGTATTCGATAATCTATTAGCCTTAGAAAAAAACCTTAAAGATTTAGAATCAAAAATGAATGAACCTTATGATGCGTCAAAAGAAGAATACACTAACAGAATAATAAAAGAGTATACATTAACCTATGACCTTTACAATAATCGCGGCGGATACACCTATAAAGGAGAAATTAGTAGGGTTCTTAAAGGACTTGGCTTTATGGAAGAAGATTACAATAAGCCAATTAACATATTAAGCGGTGGTCAAAAAACTAGAGTTGCACTATGCAAGTTATTACTTAAAAATCCAGATGTACTTTTATTGGATGAACCTACTAACCACCTAGACTTAGATGCTATAGAATGGTTAGAAGATTATTTGAAATCCTATAAAGGGACTATGTTTATAATATCCCATGATAGATTCTTTTTAGATGCTATTTCTAATAAAACCTTTGAACTGCTTAACGGTCATGTAGATTGTTATAATGGGAACTATACAACTTTTATTGACTTAAAGAAGAAAAATTATGAGATTCAGTTAAAAGCCTACAATTTGCAGCAATCAGAAATAAAAAGGCAAGAGGATATTATAACTAAGTATAGGTCCTTTAATAGAGAAAAAAGTGTAAGGGCCGCAGATAGCAGACAAAAATCTTTAAACAAAATGGAAAAGATTGATCTACCTGATAGAGATCCTAAAGAAACTAGGATGAATTTCGAAACAGAAATTAAAAGTGGAAATGACGTTCTGCATATAGAAAATTTATCAAAATCATTTGGAGATAATCTTTTGTTCCAGAATTTAAATTTAGATATGAAAAGATCAGATAAGATTGCTCTTATTGGTGAAAATGGTCGCGGTAAAACCACTCTTTTTAAAATTATTATGGATAAAATGGCCAGTGATACAGGCATAAAAATATTAGGAAAAAATATTTTTGTAGGATATTATGACCAAGAACAATCAAATTTGAATGATGAAAAAACTATAATAGATGAGGTTTGGGATGAATTCCCTAAACTTACCACCACAGAAGTGCGCAGTGCACTCGCTGCATTTTTATTCATAGGAGAAGATGTATTTAAAAGTATATCCGCTTTAAGTGGTGGAGAAAGATGTAGGATTAATCTTCTAAAAATCATGCTATCTAAATCCAATTTCTTACTATTAGATGAACCAACAAATCACTTGGATATTATGTCCCGTGAAGCCTTAGAAGACTCAATCCTAGGATATGACGGCACCGTTATTGTAATATCTCATGATAGATATTTCTTAAACAAGGTAATTACTAAAATACTTGAATTAAATCAAGATGGCCTCAAAGAGTATTTAGGTAATTATAATTATTATATAGAAAAAAAGAAAAACCCTCTTAGGTTCCAAGTGGAAGAAGCCCAGGCCGGGATGTCAAAAACTCAAATTAATTTTGATAAAAAGAAGAAAAGAGAAGAATCAAAGTTAGAAAAACAAAAGAAAACGGACCTAAAAGACCTCGAAGATAAAATTTCTTCATTGGAACAAGAATCGGAAAAATTGAATAACGATCTATGCCTTGAAGAGGTTTATTCAAACCCTACTCGAAGTTCTGACGTAAATAATCAACTTTCAAATGTCAAAAAGGAACTTCAAGATCTTTATGCAGCTTGGGAAGCCTTTTTAGATGACGCAGAATAAAAAAAATCTATTTTAAGCATATTAAGGTTCGGAATGATTATAATTTGACTTTATTGATGAAGTACAATGAAAAGTATGAAATTTATCCTGCGTGCCTTGCAAACGAGCTCGAAACTGGAAATTCCATTTAAAATTCTAATCTTTTGCGATATAAAATTTCCTATCGCTCACATTCGCCATCCTGGCTCAGGTTCACTAGCCTGTCGTCCTGACAGGCTTACGGAAATTTTATATCGCAAAAGAAGAATTTTTAAATGGAATTTCAATGTTTCTTCGCTTCTTATTGCAATGCACTACGGATAAATTTCATACTTCCCAATACATTACTATTTTAACAAGCATCAAAAAGACTGCAGATAGAATACAAAAGTTCAGAAATATATAATAAGTTACAGACCCTTAGTTTATTTAGTAAACCTTAAGGTCTTTTACTATGAAAAATAATAGGTATTGGTATTTTTTCTTAGATTATGCTAACAAAAGTATATATTGCGCAGAATGCATTTGAACAAGCCTTAGTAATTCAAAATTTATTTTTTTGCAGCTGCGTAAAGAAAAAAGCATGTTTGAGCGACAGCGAGTTTGCTTTTTTTAGCAGCTGCAAATAAAATAAATTTTAGAATTACTTGGCGAAGTGAAAGCATTTTAGCAATATATACTTGACCTTATAGCCTAATATAAGAAAAAACGCTTAATTAAATTTCATACTCTTTTAATATTTATAAATAGTTAAACCAATGCTCCTTCTAATAATACTTTGATGTTATCCTTATAAATTTTATTAAATTGACTTATTGGAAGAGGATTTTCTCCAAGTCCAACCTCAATGGTATATCCAGGTTTTCTATATTTATCTATAAACCAATCCTTATATCCTGCAAAACTTGTAATTCCATAAGTTTCTGCGAGTTCATAACCACTTAATTTTGAAAATATCTCTCCTATTTTTCTAGCTTCCGGACTAGCCAAATTTTCAAAATCCCAGTATATCACTTCCCCTTGACTATGATAAGCTATTACTAATCTAAAATTATTTTTTCTTGTAAAATCTGCTAGAGCCTTAGACTCCGATTCTGATTCTGGCGACGTACCTGAATATCTTGTAGGCCCCGGTCCATACACCCCATAGCTTTTTTCTGCCTCCTTTGACTCTAACCATAGAGCATCATAATTATGATTAAGGTCTACGCCCCTTATATTTGCACTCCAAGTTTTAGAAAAATCCGTACTTCCATTATTCCACTTAATTAAATCATTGTAGTATGGATTACTCCTATCTAGACCATTAAGCACTAAATCAACACCATCTGGATTCACCATAGGCATCACATATATACTGCTCTTATTCCATATATCCTGGACATTGTAACCTTCTAAATTTTGTCCTGTAGCATAGGCTTTAGAAAAATTCTCAATAAACTTCATTAAAAGTACAGTAGTTATCCATTCAATAGCATGATGAGACCCATTATAAAAAACTTTATTAGGTCCATTCCCCAGTTTTACATAATAAAGTTCTTTTCCTAGCTCACTCTTGCCTGCACTGGCAACTTCAATAAATGGGTACCTAGCCTTTAGTCCTTCTAAATCTTTTTTCATAATATCATAAGTGTAGTCAATATTTGTATAAACAACCTCCAATGAATAAGGAACTATAATCTCACTTCCAACTTTCAAATTATTAGGATTTATTTGAGGATTAGCAGTAATTATACTTAGCGGTGTAGTGTAATATCTCCTTGCTATAAGATATAGTGTATCCCCGGGTCTAATTCTGTAGGTATCATAACCCATTAAAAATCTATTCATGAGTTTATAAGTGTCGTCATTTACTACTCCGGTAGGTAATAACCCAAAATATCTTTGGAACATCGATACTGCTGCTGCAGTTTTAGGTCCATAAATTCCATCTATTCCGTCCACACTATAACCTAATTTATTAAGTAGTGCTTGTATTTCCATTACCTCGGTTCCTCTTGAGCCTATCTTTAGGATTTGCAAATTCCCCCTCCTAAAATTTCTTATAGTACTATTTTATGAAATTTAATGAAAAATGTTACAGTTTTAAATGAATATATCAAAAATAAGCTTAAATTTACAATCAATTCAACATATTTAAACCAACAAAAAAGCACGTAAGAATTTTTACGTGCTTTCTTGTTGATTAATGAATATTATTCTTGAAATATCAAGAGCCACACACTAGATTTAAAACTGATTATAAATATAAGTAACCTTTGCATCAGGCTCAAATATAAACATATAACCACAACCTAAGATGACAATTGTATAGATGGCTATCATAAAGATTATATTATTTTTTAATTTCATTATAATACTTATCAATGGCTTCATTAACATACACCCAACCTTTCCATCCTAAATGGGAAGCATCCTTTAAAAAATAATTTTCATTTTCATGCATTGAAAAATCAGCAACTTCAAAGTCATAAGAACTAACCATATCATCTATCTTTTTATAATAAGCTTGCCTATCCCTTTTATTAAATCCAGCATAATCATACCATTTTCCGTTTACAGGTATATTTAAAATTAATGGTTTAATTCCTTCCTCCCTGCAAACATCTAACAGCAATTTAAAATCCTCATATTCTGGAGATACCTTATAGGTATCTTTTTTCATTGATCCCTTTTGTTTTTCAAAGGTTCCTTTAATTCTGGAATTATAAATATGATTTTCCATGCCAAATTTATTATTATTTGACTTTGGTTTAGCAGTTTCCACAGCTTTTTTTAATTCCTCATTCCAATTAATATTTGTATGCTGTGGTTGTTGATATTTTACAATTTCGGTATTAAGCTTAAGATATTTATTGCTATTTATATCATCCTTTAATGTTAATAGCTCATATTTTATCCAATAATATGGTGTCATTAAATATCTCTTAGTTATACTTAGTAAGTCCTTATTACTATAAAGAGAGCAATATGTCCTCATACGCTGAAAATCTCTATTAGGTTTTTTTGAAGTAATTGATATTACTCTTTTTGCGAACTCTTTTTTTGTGCTTAAATTTATATCATTATTAAACAAAAAACCATATGCCTGCAGCTCAGAAGAATTAGCTTCGAAGGTATTTTCATCAATACCTGCCTTTGTAAACCATTGAGGCGAGAGCACAAAAACAACCTTTTGTCCTTTTAAATTTTTGCCAAGTGCCCCAAAATCAGCAACATGCACTAAACATTTATAACCTGATGTACCTATAAGATTGATTTGGAAACCATCTTTTTTGCCATTAAAAAATTTAAATGGATGAGTAGAATACCCATTGCTGGCTACAAACTCAGAGGAACCAAACATCAAAAGATTATCCCCTTCTCTTGCTCCCATTTTTTGAAGCATTACACTTTTAAATTTATTAGCAGTTAAATTTTCTCCAAACTTGTCATAATATTTTTTTGAAATAAGACTTTCATAATGGCTTTGATAACAAAACAAAAAAACAATACTAATAATAATAGAACAAAATAAAGCTATGACCTTTTTCATTATATTCTACATTCAGAGAGGGCTTCAAGGTATTCAATAATTTTATTTGGTGTTTCTATATCTTTTCTTTCAACAACAGCAGGGTCAAGTATAATATTAATTTTTTCCTCTACTGCTACAATCAGTTCAATAACTCCTAATGAATCCAATCTTCCACTATCAAATAAATTCACATCACTTTCACTGCGTAAATCCTCCCCAGTAATTTCTTCTAATATATTATAAATTAATTCTTGCATATAAATTCCTCCTTCTATTTAAATAAATATCCTGAAAATATTAAAAAGCTAAAACATATCAAATTAAAGGTTGCAACAGTTGAAGCAATTTTAAAACAAACCTTTCCTTTGACTTTTTTGTAGATTACTTTTCTCTGAAAATAATCTGTAACTATGATCAAAATCCCATGATATGCACCGTAAACAATATAATTTAACTGAATTCCATGCCATAGCCCCATGGTTGTCATGGTTATCATGTAACCAATATATGAAGCTGTATATTTACTCTTGAACCACTTTTTCTTAAGAGCACTCATTACGAATCTATTATAAATAAAATCTCTAAACCAAAAAGATAAGCTCATGTGCCATCTGTTCCAAAAATCTTTTATATCTTTACTTATAAATGGAAGATTAAAGTTTTCAGGTGTTCTTATTCCCATTATATAGCTTACGCCTATGGCAATTAAACTGTAACCGGCAAAATCAAAAAACAAATAAAAACTATAAGAATACATATATTTAATTGCATTTATTAAAGTGTGTTGTCTTAATAAGATTATATTAATTAAATGTTCTTGTATATAATATCCTATTAAGAATTTATATCCTACTCCCTGTAAAATTTTAAATAGTCCATCACCTAAATATTCAACATATTGTCTGGGTTTAATAACCTTATTGCTTTCCTCCATAAATCTAATTGAACGATCGAGGGGTCCAGAGCTTAAGGTTGGAAAAAACAATATAAAATAAGCGAGATCAAAAATATTTATTTTGGTTATATACCCATCAAAAATTTGTATTAACATCTGAATAACTTTGAAAGTTAAATAAGAAATACCTAAAAATCCAAGCTCTTTGTGTATAAATATATTGCTGAACTTTGAGTAAATTAAGGGTGATAGACCAATTAATATTATAATCCAAAGTAACCATCTTTGTTTAAACTTTCTTACCATAAAGCTATAAATTATAATTAATAAAAATTCCATTACAAAAAATACAATTAAATATTCAACTTGTTGTCTTGAATTACCAAAAATCAAATAGATCATAAATAAGCTTGCCGGTAGACCATACCACTTTATCCTTTTGCCAAGCAAACCAACGACAATTGCCGGAATTAGTACCAAAATCATTAAATAAAAATACAAAAAATCTCCATAAGGAAGCATCTAAAATTCCTCCATTATCTTTTTTCTATCGATTTTTCCATTTCTATTCATAGGTAAAGCTTCTATTACCTTTACTTTGCGAGGTATCATATATGAAGGCAATAAATCCTTCAAGGAATTTTTAACTGAGATAATTATGTTTCCTTCAAACTTATCATTTATCACTACAACTGTTGCCAAATATTTAATTTTATTTTTTTCCTTAATAGGTACTACAACGGCATTTTTTATGAAAGGAAGTTTTTTTATATTATTTTCGATGTCTTCAATTTCTACTCTATAACCATTAAGTTTAATTTGATTATCTATTCGTCCCTCATAATATAGTAGCCCATTATCAATATACCCCGTATCTCCTGTCCTATAACCCCTCTTTTCAACATCTGAAATTTCTCTTTTAAAAAAGGATTTTTTTGTTAAAATAGGATCAGCAAAGTAGCCTATGCTTACACTATCACCTACTATTAATATTTCATTTGTATTTTCTTCTATGATTATTTCACAGTCTTTTTTTACGTACCCAACTGGAAGACTTTCTTTACTTAAAAGCATTTCTTGTTTTATTTCAATTGCAGTTACTGCCACTGTTGCCTCTGTTGGACCATAGAAATTTATTATTTTAATCTTAGGAAATCTTTCAAATAATTTTTTTACACATTCCTTGGAAAGTGTTTCTCCACAGAATAACAACTGCCTCAATTCAGGTAACAATTTTTCATTAAATTGCTCACTTTGCAAACACATTTCTGCAAAGGAAGGAGTAGAAACCCAAGTTGTAATTCCTGAAGACTTGAAATTTATAAAAAGCTCAAGTAAATTGGCTATCATCTCTTTATCAATACTATATAATATTGAACCAGAAACCAATGATAAATAAGTATCCATAACAGATAAATCAAAAGAAAAAGGTGCTTGATTCATAAATATTTTATCTTTTTTATCAATTAAATCCATACTCCAATCAATAAAACTTTGAATACAATTTTGGGTTATCTGAACTCCCTTTGGTTTACCAGTACTTCCTGACGTATATATAATGTAATAAACCTCTTCCCCCTTAATTCTATAACTCACATTTGGAATTTTATCCTTATATTGTAATGCATTTTCTTCTATTTCATTCTTATTTAATACTCTATCTGCAGGAATATCAATTAACTTATCTGATATATTTATAATTAGTTTAGCACCAGAAATAAATAAAATATCCTTAAGCCTTGTACTTGGAGTTGAGCTATCTACTGGAATATATGCATGTCCACTTTTTACACAAGCTAAAAAACTTATAAGCATTAAGTGATCTTTATGTCCAAAAACTATTATTGGAGTTTTGTCTTTCCCAAATAACTCTATAATATTTACAGCAAGTGAATCAGATTTTGTTTTTAACTCTTTATAAGTTAAGTTGCTATTCTTATAGATATGAGCTATTTTATTAGTATTACAATAACTCTCAATTATATCAATAAAATTCATAAATTCGCCTTCCTTCCTCTATATAAATTTATATCTCTTACATTTCCTTTCTTTTAATTTTAAAATTATCAATTCAAAATAACATTATTACTCCAATTAAACCCCACAATTCTACTTAATTCCTATTTCACTAAAATTTATTATATCAGTACTTTGCATAAATTCATATTTTAATATTTTTTTTCATAAAAATTTATCTTGTTTTGATAATGCATTTTATTTTAATGAACTAAATTATTCTCTTACATGTTGATATAAAGATAGTGCAAAATAATATTGAAATATATTATTTTGCACTATAAAAATGATGTCTTTTAAATTATAAGGAATGTAACACCATAGCAATTACAGTTACGTTCAAAAAAACATAATAAACTTAATAAGTCTCCATTCCTTCAGTTTATTTTAAAGGAGTGGAGACTTAAATAGTGACTTCTTACGTTCAATGTATTATAAATAAGATAATTATATTAAAATATTTCAAGCTGAACCCATTAAGATTTCTCTCTAAGTTTATTTTTTAAACGAGTCCTCTCTCAACCATTTCTGTAATTGCAAAACTTGCTATGTCCCCAGCAAATTTTCCTGGTCCGAAACCTGCATCGTATCCAAGTTCTTTAGCAAGTTCATGTGTTATTCTTGGACCTCCACAAATTAATACAACTTTATCTCTGATTCCTTCTGCTTCTAATAATTCTACTAGGTTAGTAAGGTTTTGAATGTGTACATCCTTTTGAGTTACAGTCTGAGAAACTAGAAGAACATCTGCTTTAAGTTCTATAGCCTTTTTAATAAATTCTTCATTCTCAACTTGACTTCCTAAGTTCAAAGCTTCTATCATAGGGTATCTCTCAAGACCATAGTGTCCTGCAAAACCCTTCATGTTCATTACAGCATCTATACCAACTGTATGAGCATCTGTACCTGTACTAGCGCCAATTATTATAACTTCACGTTTAATGTTTTCTTTTATATACTCTCCAACTTCTTTCATATCCATTACTTCACATTCTACAGTTTGAACATGGATTTCTTCATAGTTTACAGTATGTGTTAATGAACCGTAAATCACATAGAAAGCAAATTCTTTATCTAAAGAACCATGATGAGCACAGATTGGATCTTTAAGTCCCATAGATCTAGCAAGTTGAAGTGCTGCTTCTACTCCTCTTTCATTATCCTCTACTGGAAGTGTAAAGCTCATTTGAACCTTACCATCATTCATCGTATCTCCATAAGGTTTAAGCTTTTTTAAATCTAAACTTTTATCATACTCTTTAACTTCTAATGAATATTGTCCTTCGCTCATTACTTTTTCCCTCCTAACATTAAATCTATAAATGGGTTGAAATAAGCTTTTTCTTTTTGAACAACTCCTGCAAGGCCTTTTCCACCTGTTAAAGGTCTTTTGATTCCTGCAAATTTTCCTTGCTCAAGGGTTCTGAATAACCCTTCTTTTTCAATTTCGCAAATTAAGTCTGCTGCTTTATTTAATACCTCATCAACTCTTGTTTCCATCATGCCACCTTTTTTGAAGGTTATTTCTGATCCTAAATCCTTCATAGTTCTAAATATATACTGAGCATTGTCTATTGATATCGCTCTATCTGCCATAAATGGAGTGTGTATTGCTTCTGTAAGCATTCCAAGAAGATGTAATTTTTGTCCTGTCATAATAGTAACCATGTTGAATAATGCATCTTGCACTTGTCCTTTAAATATATCTCCAGTCTTAAACTTAGTTGGAGGCATATATTTGAGTGGAGCTTTAGGGAAGATTTCTCTTGCCATTTGTGCTTGTGCAAGTTCAAATAAAAATCCATTTTCAACATCTGGACTTATTTCAAAAGCATGACCAAGTCCCATTTGCTCTTCTGGAAGTCCAGCAACTAATGCAAATTGTTCATTTATAAACTGAGATGCAAGTACAGTATGAGCTTCTTCTACCGCATCTGCTGTAGTTAAGTAGTTATCTTCTCCAGTGTTTATTATAACTCCAGCGAATCCATTGATTATTCTTGAGAAATATTGATCAACTATAGTTCTTTGCATATTGATGTCGCGGAATAGAATTCCGTATAGAGCATCATTTAGCATAACGTCCAATCTTTCTATAGCTCCCATAGCAGCTATTTCAGGCATACATAATCCAGAGCAATAGTTACAAAGTCTTATGTATCTTCCAACCTCTTCTCCAACTTCATCAAGAGCTGCTCTCATAAGTCTGAAGTTTTCTTGGGTTGCAACTGTTCCTCCGAAGCCTTCTGTTGTAGCTCCGTAGGGAACAAAGTCAAGTAAGCTTTGTCCTGTAGTTCTTATAACCGCTATTACATCTGCGCCTTGCTTTGCAGCTGCTCTTGCTTGAATTATATCCTCATATATATTACCTGTAGCAACTATTACATAAAGATATGGACCACTTTTATCACCGAACTTTTCAAGGTATGATTCTCTCTTACCTCTATTTTCACTGATTTTAGCAACCATTTCTTTAGCAACTTTATCTACAGCCATTTTGATTTCGAATGCATCATGCATAGGAAGTTTAGTTAAGTCTATTTCACCTTTTGCTACTTTTTCTGAAATTTCTTGTGTTGAAAGGCCAGTTTCAATCATAGCATTTCCAATAAACATTGCAGCACCAAGTCCTAATCCATTGCCATTTTTAATGTTGTCTACTACGATATTGGGAATAGGTACGGTAGCTTCATCTACCCCATCAATGCCTAAAAGTCTACAAACAGTTCTTTCTACTGTTACTGTAGTATGTATATCAATAAATTCTTGAGTATCTCTTGCTATATTTTTAGCTGATTGTCTAGCTTTGTCGACTACAGCCCAATTTAAATTCAACTTGCTTTCCATATTATTCCTCCTCATTATAAAATGTTTTTGCTATATCTACTATTTCTTTTTCAAGTCCTAATAATACGGCTATGTTAAGTGCATCTTTTGGCACTTTATTTTCTTTTGAAACCTTCTCTAGCTTATACTCCATATGCTCTTGTATTATTTCAACAGAGTGAGTTTTATTCAAATCTATCTTATATTTCAAGTCATTAAAGTCTACATTTTTAAGGCCCGTTACTTGATAGTGATCCATATTATCCTCTACTACTCCGTCATAATGAGTTGAAATTAAACTTACTGACTTAAATTTAGTCAAGTATTTAGAAAGAGATTTCACAAGGTAATACCCCTCTTTCGGATTAGTACCTCTTGCAAACTCATCTAAAGCTATAAATCCATTCTCTCTTTTTGCACACTCTACCACTTCTTTTAGTTTTATTATTTCTGCTCCAAATGTGCTTAAACCTTTGGAGATAGACTGCATATCATCTGAAACAAAATGAATAAATCCTAAAATTGGAAATTGTGCACTTTCTGCAAATACAAAAAAACCCATTTGACCTAGTAGTAAATTTAGAACAATAGTCTTTAGAGTAACACTTTTCCCACCCATATTAGCTCCAGTTATAATAGTTGTACCGAAACTTAGGTCTATACTAACTGGGGTAAATCTTTTTTTACCTTTTTCTAATATCTCTTTAACTTCAGGGTTAAATGCGTCAGTAAGGTGAATTTTCATATCATCACAAATTTCTGGTCTTATACCATTATAGTCTATGGATAATTTTGCTTTAGCAATTAAAAAATCTAATTTACCTATAGCTTTTATATTCTGCTTTAAGCTATCAGCTTTTTGAGAGATTTGCAATGTTAATTCTTTTCTAATCCTTAACTCTTCATCTTCTTCTTCTATAACTAAATCTAACCTCAACTGCTTTAGCTCACTAACTTTTTCCTGAGTTTCTGCAATGAAAATCTCTTTTTCCTTTTGTCTTTTCTTTTCCCGAATAAACTTTAAAGTTTTAGAGTACTCGTCATAAACATAAAAAGTCGGTATTCCACTGCCTTGTGGGTCAAGGAGAGAAATAATTTCTTCTAAAGAGTTCAGATGAACTTCTTCTATATCAAGATGTAATTTTTCCAAAATGTTCTTTAATTCTGATACTAATATTGAAAAATATTTTAATTCATATAATTCAACTTCGTCTAATATTTCGGATTCACTACATCTTTTAATAGAATTTCTAATATCTTTGAGCTTACAAAAAATTCTTCCAATTTGATTATACTCTTGAGTATATAATCTCATGGACTTAATTGTATTTTCTAAGCTATTTAATTCATGAGTTAATTCATTTATTTCTGAAGCTTTAAAGGGCTTAATATTTTTTCTTTCCTCAAGTCCATATGTGGTAGTTATTCCTAGTTTATCCATAACAAAAGAAAACCCAATTTGTTCTCTCTGCTGCTTATCTAAAAATTTCATTTTACTCCCCTCCAATTACATCAAATACAGGTACATTTAAATTATTCCTAAGTCCATCTAAAAACTTATACTTATCAAATTCGTACCCATAAGGTGATTTTGGATTAGATGTAACACATACTATATTGATTGGATTCATTGTTTTTATGATTCCACCTTGAACTTTAAATTTATAAAGGGTATCCCTAGTTAAAAACAGCTTTGTTCCATCTTCAACTAGGAAAGTTACTCCTCTATACATTTTTGTGGTGCTCATAATATCTTCTAAAAGGTTGTCCGAAACTACACCCTTAATAACTACATAAGAAGTAGTTTCGTCCATTGCCTCAGCAATTTCCTTAGAAGATCCGAGCGCTGTAAGTGCATCTAGAATTTTCATATTATTGCCGCGGCTAATAATACCTATTCTTCCTTTGCACAAAACTTCACTGGCCAGCTTTAATATTTCATCATCTACTTCATTTTCTGTGGATAATAATTTAACAGCATGACTAGTTTCTTCTATAACCGCAGCCATACTTTTTGAAAGTGCTGCTCCAGTTGATAAAATTGTAGCATTTGTAATTGCTGGAGACGCAAAAGTTTTTCTACTAAGAGCTCCATCCACAATTGTAAGCTTACTTCCAAACTTTTTAAGATCCTCACATATTAAAGTCATATAAGAATTTACAGATGGGCCGCCTAAATCTACATATCCGTCACTTAGTGCTCTGCATATAACTATTTCTCCCATGGGAGTATTAAAACCGGTAGTTTTTAAAATCTCTCGAGTTATATCACTATTTAATAAACATTGTTTCGCAGTAGCAATCAAAGTTCCGCACTCTACATAAATTTTAGGTTTTTCTGTTGCAGTTACTATGTCTTGATCTTCTCCGTCTCTTCCTATAGAGGTAAGGCCGAGGGATATCATCCCTCTGGCCTCTTTTAATATATGATTTAAGGTTGTTGTTTTTCCTACATTTTTATTCATCCCTATTATAGAAATACTCTCATATTTTTGAACCATTTGGAAAATACTGAGCATTTCTTGATTAAGTTTCATTTTACTCGTGATGCGCTCTTAAATTTCTTTCAAGTCCAACTGGTTCCATTGCCATTCCCTCATGATTTAATAAACCCGCTACTCCTACTTTGTGAACCTTTTTCTTACCTTCGCATACGTCACAATGACAGTCTGATGTATAGCTAGTTGGTTGTTCATAAGAAGTTATAACACCTTCAAAATTTCTAAGTACTACTTTTTCAGGACTTTGAGATATAAGATAGCTTGGCATTACTGGAATTTTTCCACCGCCACCTGGTGCATCAACAACAAATGTTGGTATACAGAATCCTGAAGTATGCCCTCTTAGTGCTTCAATAATTTCTATTCCTTTAGCTACTGGTGTTCTAAAGTGCTCAAGTCCCATAGAAAGGTCACATTGATAGATATAGTATGGTCTAACTCTAATTTTAACAAGATCATGAACGAGTTCCATCATTACATGTGTACAATCATTAACCCCTCTTAAAAGAACTGTTTGGTTCCCTAAAGGTATTCCTGCATCTGCCATTCGAGCACAGGCAAGTTTTGAATCTTCTGTAATTTCATTTGGATGATTAAAATGAGTATTAAGCCAAATTGGGTGATATTTCTTTAACATATCTACAAGTTCTGGCGTAATTCTTTGTGGAAGAACTACTGGCACTCTTGAACCTAATCTTATTATTTCAACGTGTGGAATTTCTCTTAATTTTTTGATTATATATTCTAATTTATCATCTGAAACAAGTAGTGCATCTCCACCTGATAATAATACATCCCTAACTTGTGGAGTATTCCTGATGTACTCTATAGCCTTATCTATTCTATCCATTGGCATAGCACTATCGCTTTGTCCTGCAAATCTTCTTCTTGTACAATGTCTGCAATACATTGAACACATATCAGTTACTAATATTAATGCTCTGTCTGGGTATCTATGAGTTAATCCTGGCACTGGAGAATCTGCATCTTCATGTAATGGGTCCAATAGATCAGCGTCTGCTTGATGCAATTCTAATGCAGTTGGTATAGCTTGCTTTCTTATTGGATCATGTGGGTCACTAGGGTCAATTAAAGATAGATAGTAAGGAGTTATTGCCATTCTTAATGTTTTAATACATTGTTTGACCCCTTCTTCTTCATCTTCTGTTAGAGGTATATACTTTTTTAGTTCCTCTACAGTTTCAATTCTATTTTTAACCTGCCATTTCCAATCATTCCACTGCTCATCTGTTACATCTTTAAATAATTCAAATCTTCTATTAACTTTCATATTAATACCTCCATCGTATAATAATTTTTATTTGCATGATGTGTAGCTGATATATTAATACATCTTAGACAGAATACAATATAGCTTTATATTGTATTCTCTAAAACAAAATTAAACGTATAATTCTTCGAATACACTTCTTAATATTCCATTTTCCCTTAACTCTTCAAGAGTTATTTCTGCATGTCCTTTAGTGTATCCATTTCCTACGATCATAGTAACGTCTTTACCTACACCTTCAGCTCCAAGTGCTGCTTTTGTAAAGCTTGTAGCCATTGAGAAGAAGTAAACTATTCCGTCATCTTTTACTGGCAGAATTGTTGACATTTCAGTATTTGGAACGTTAACCATGTTTATTGCTACATCAACTTCGCATCCATTATTATGTGCTAGAGTAGTGTTCATTACATCAAGAGCGTTTCTAGCATCTCCTATAACTATTTGCATTTTAAGTCCTAATCTTGCAAGTCTTGCTGCTTCTTCTTCGTTTCTTACAAGACCTATAACATTGCCTGTTGGTCCTACTCTTTTAACTGCTTCATAACTACAAAGCATTCCTGATTTTCCTGCTGCACCTAGAAGTAGAACTGATTGACCTGGTTTAACAAGTTTAGCAACTTGAGCTGGTGCTCCTGCAACGTCTAATGCTGCTAAGGCTAAATTTTCATCCATATCTTTTGGAAGTTTTGCATATAGTCCGCTTTCAAACAAAATAGCTTTTCCTTTTATTACAACTCTATCAATATCTGGTTTAATATCTATAATTTCATCTATTTTTAAAGGTGTTAATGATAATGAAACTAATGTGGAGATTTTGTCTCCAACTTTAAGATCTGTTTTGCCTTTTAAAGCTTCGCCTATTTTTTCAACTGTTCCAATAAGCATTCCGCCTGAACCTGTTACAGGGTTTTGCATTTTTCCACTAAGCGTTACGATTTCAATGATTTTAGCTTTTATTTTTTCAATGTCATGTCCCGCTTCTTCCTCTATTTGAGTAAAACTAGCTGAGTCTATATTTAAAGCTTGAACATCAATTAAAATTTCATTATCGAATATATTCATATCATTTGATATTTTAGTTGCTGGTTGTGGTAATACACCTTTTGGTTCAATTGACCTGTGAGTTCCGTATTTACATCCTTTATTCATCATGAGTTCCTCCTCTTATACATCCATTGTTTTTAGATTTTCTGATATTATGAGTTCTGCCCCAGTAAGTGATTTAACTTCTTCAACTGTTGTCTCTTTATGAATTTCAATAAGTACAAGCCCTTTATCCGTAACTTCCATTACTCCAAGTTCTGTAACTATAAGGTTAACTTGTGCTTTTGCGGTTAGTGGTAATGTGCATTTCTTTAATATTTTAGGAGTTCCTTTAGCTGTATGTTGCATTGCAATAATAACCTTTTTAGCTCCTACTACTAAATCCATTGCTCCACCCATACCTGGAACCATTTTACCTGGTACAATCCAATTAGCTAAATTACCTTCTTGATCTACTTCCAGTGCTCCAAGAACAGTCATATCAACGTGTCCACCTCTTATTAAAGTGAAAGACATAGCACTATCAAAGTATGCTCCACCAGGTAGTATTGTAGTAAATTGACCACCTGCATTAGTTATATCTTTGTTTTCTTCTCCCTTTGGCGGAGTAGCTCCCATGCCAACCATACCATTTTCTGATTGGAAAGTAACATGAACACCTTCAGGAATATAGTTTGTAACTAATGTTGGAAGTCCTATTCCTAAATTAACAAGTTGTCCATCTTTTAATTCTTTACCAATTCTTTTTGCAATAATTTGTTTTGCAAGCTTACTATCTGTAATCATATTAGCTCTCCTCCCCTATAATATAATCAACCAATACACTTGGAGTAATAATATTGTTTGGATCAAGCATTCCAACTTTCACAATTTTTTCTGCTTCTACTATCACAATTTCCGCTGCAGTAGCTATTAGTGGATTAAAGTTTCTTGTTGTCCCATAATAAACTGCATTTCCAATTTCATCTACAACACTCGCAAAAACAAGTGCTAAATCTGCTTTAATTGGAAGTTCTAATAAATATTCTTTTCCCTCGATGGTAAGTTTTTGTTTTCCTTCTTCCACCATAGTACCAACTCCTGTAGGCGTAAGCACTCCACCAAGACCAGCTCCCGCTGCTCTTATTCTTTCAATTAATGTTCCTTGTGGTACAAGTTCTACTTCCATTTTTCCTTCTGTCATAAGTCTTCCTGTTTCAGCATTTGTTCCTATATGAGAAGCTACAACCCTTTTCACTTGACCATTTACTATAAGTTTACCTATACCTCTATCTATAAAACTTGTATCATTTGCTATTATAGTTAAGTCTTTAACCTTTGTTTCTATTAATAAGTCTATCATCTTTTCAGGTGTTCCACAGGCTAAAAACCCACCTATCATTATTGACATTCCATCTTTAAGTAACGGTCTGACTCTTTCTAAAGATACAACTTTATTCATTATTTCTCCCCCTGTAAACCTAATATTTCTCTTGCTTCCTTTGGACTAGCTATTTCTCTGCCTAGCTCTTTTGCAAGTCGAACTACTCTTTCTACTAATTCTGCATTTGATTTAGCTGGTATGCCTTTTTCAATATATACATTATCTTCAAATCCAACTCTTACATGTCCACCCATGATAATAGCCATGGCTGCCATTTGAAATTCGCTTCTACCTATACCTGATACAGTGTATGTACTTCCCGCTGGAATGCTTCCTGCCATAAATACCAAATCTCTTGGTGTTGCAGAAATCCCTCCATTTACACCCATAACAAAATTGAAATGCATTGGAGTTTTTATAAAGCCTTTCTTTTGAAGTCTTATAGCCATGTCTATCATGCCCTTATCAAAAACTTCTATTTCTGGCTTTACGGAAAGTTCCATCATCTTTTGGCCAAATTCTTTAATAGTGTTTTCGGTGTTTACGAAAACGTCATCTCCACCAAAATTACAGGTTCCAGCATCTAAAGTTGCCATTTCAGGTTTTAGATCAACAGGTTGTAATCTTTCTGCGTTACTCATACCAACTGCTCCGCCTGTAGAAGGCTGAACAATAACGTCTGGACATCTTTCCTTAATAGCTTCCATACAGGCTTTAAATCTCTCCCTATCTTGAGTAGGTGTCCCGTCATCTTTCCTTACGTGTAGATGAATAATGCTAGCCCCTGCCCTATATGCTTTTTCAGCTTCTACTGCTATTTCCTCAACAGTATATGGTACGTTTGGATTATGTTCTTTTGTAACTTCTGCTCCGCATATAGCTGCTGTAATAATTAATTTTCCCACGTTGTAACCCCCTCTTTAAATATCAATTACTAAATGAAAAAGTTTACATTCGACGTTATTTTCTTTGCTTATCTTTTAGAACAACACAAGTTCCACTGGCCCTACAAACTACTATTGGCTCTTCTAATACATCACAAGCTGAATCATTTATATCCGGTCTTGGTACTATAACTTTTCTTGCTTCAAAAATCATTTTTCTTGATGAATTCCCTACCTTCACTATTTCTCCAACAGCCTCGATAAAGTCTCCTGCATAAACTGGTGCTAAAAATTCTACAGCATCATATGCTTTGAATAATCCTTCATCACCATCATTTAAAATCAAAAGTTCTGTAGCTACATCACCAAATAATTGAAGCATTCTTGCTCCGTCCACTAAATTTCCACCATAATGTGCATCATGCGCACTCATTCTCAATCTGATTAACGATTTCATTTTAATTTCCTCCTCTTTTATTGTAGTTGTCAGGATTGCAATACTTATGCTACTTTTATTTTAAAAACAAAAAAAGGCGCTGAATTTTCAGTGCCTTAATTAACAGAAGTACTCAACCTATTAATGCAATGAAAAATTACTTTCCATTACATAAATAGCTCTCCATAAAAATCTTTATGGCAGTGATAGAAATACTACTCTCTATCCCCAAGAATATCTTGAAGAACCAAAATACTCTTTCGGCAAATAAATCCTTCGTTTTTGATATTGGATGTCCATATCCTTAGCATTCAAAAACTACCTCTTTTTTTGCACCTCTATTTATGTGAATTTATTAAATTTTAATTTATTGTTCTCAATTGAATTATAATCTGTTAATAATTCAAATACAATACTTTTCTTCAAAAAAATCAATATTTTTTTTCAAACCAATAAGAAAATACACTTTCCTCTTCAAATCCCATCCGTTTATACATGTTCACCGCAATACCATTAGATGTAATTACTAAAAGTTTAATTTCATCTATATTTTTCTCATATGGCTTTTTAATGCATTTTACTATTAATGCACTTCCCAACCCTTTTCTTTGGTAAATAGGCGTAATTCCTTGGGTATCAACCCATCCTGTATTCCCATCTATAGAAAGCTCATATATACCGCATGGATTATTTTGGTCAAAACATATTCCAATCAAATCTTCATTATTAGCATATTGAACTATATAATCCTTTACATCCAGGTCATTAATAGTTCCTCCATTAGGACTATTTCTAAAGGTTTCATTATGAATATTCATATATTTATGTGAATTTAATATACAAAGAGGCCTAAGATCTATATTGTTATTTACTTTTAAAACCATATTTTCATCTTTTTTATATTTCATTACTACTGCATCATAAATATGAGTAAATTCCAATTTACGAATATATGGGATAAGATGTACTTCATTTTTACGAATACCAATTTTTATATTTTGGGCAGTGTATGCATTACAACATTTAACTATTGTCTCCATTAAAAAGCATAAATTTTTTTCTGCATTTTCTCTTTCAACACAAATATCTGTAATAAATGCTTCTCCTTTAATACTGATTTCCTTAGTTATTACAGCGATGCTTCCTTTAATGTGTCCCCTATCAAATAGTATAAAAACAGTGTCTCCCTCATTAAAAGTATCACTTTCATATATTTTAGTCATTTCTATATAGGTTTTATTATAGGTTAAATCTGTACTTTTAATGAAATTATATAGTTCCTTCTTCTGCTGAGAAGATATTATTTTAAATTGTTTAATTTCCATTGGCTCATCCCCTTTTAATCATTTATCCAATAAATAATAAACGCAATTTATCTACTTCGCTATAAATTTTTATAGTTTTTATTTCATCACAATCCGAAACCCTTTCGGAATTGTCTGGGTGTTATGCCATGTATTTTCTTAAATGCCGCTGTAAATTTCGATGGGCTTTCATAACCGCACTTTTCTGCGATGTTTTTGATGCTTAGTTCATCAGCGCCTAGAAACATCATTGCCCGCTTCATTGTTTCTGTGCGAATATAGTCGAAGATTGTCATATGGTAAAGTTGCTTGAAGGAGCTTCGCAGCTTTGTCTCACTCATCTCTGCAAGTCGGCACATAGCAATCATAGAGGGAGGGTTCAATATGTCCTGGTCTATGTTTACCTTCACCCCGTATGTTTTTTGTTCATTCTCCCATGTCACATGATTGCGACGGTTATCACTCCACGTCCTTTCGCGCTGTGTATTGCACACAATCAACGACAATAACTCACCCATCTTACATTCGAAATTCATCAGTGGCATATCACCGCTTCGTACACCCCACCGTATTTGCTCAAGAACAAGGGTGATATTTGGGGTATTGTAATGAGTTTCCTTTAAACAACCTAGATTATCCATTGAAAAAGGTGGGTCAAGTGGCCTATCCTTAAGAAATTTTTGAATAAACTCTTCAAAAACCAGAACACAGGTATAGCAAGTGTGAACATTTGCGGGGAAGGTTATTTTTAGTGGCTTTTTAGGATTAACAATCACATGATTTATTGGAGTCAAGTGTTTTGCTGACTTCCCCCTCTGGGTAAATGTAATATCCCCGCAATCCACGCAGAATATCAACATGCAAGGCTTTTCTATCTCCATTGTATATGACATCGTCTTAGTTGGAGTGAACCAAGCGCTGCTTACAAACAGCCCTTTGGCTGCATGCATTTCCATAATCCAGCCATTTTCCCAACTCGGTGGGAAGTTGTATTTGATGCCATTGCCATAAGGCCGTTTCTCCAAACCAAAGTTGGCTGCCATAGCTCCAAAACCCAATTGATATTCATTCGTAGTCATATTGACACCCCTCTTTCCTCATAAAGTAAACACAACACTTTATGATACTTTGTATTACAAACCGCTAATTATAGTGTATTATAACATTTCCATAAATATGGGACAAGCATAAAAAATATCCCAAAACGGTACAATCCTACTCCAAAATGAATAAATTATAAATAGAAAAAAAGTTGGAAAATACTGTTGCATACTGTGTTTAAGTCAATTGCCATTGTCTTCTAAGTTCTACTTAGTTACAAGCTGTCCTGTTGACAGACTAAAAAGTGATTGATACAATTGCTAATAGTTAGAGCAGCCTAACATTTACCCTCTAGGCTTTATAAAATCGTCCTTATGATGCCCACTAGCCTTGAAAAACTTGTTTTTATCTAAAAGGAGGAATATATAAAATGAAAAACAAATTGATTTCCCTATTATGCGCAGGAGTAATTCTGGCATCTGGACTAGTAGGCTGCAGCACCGCAAGTACTTCCAAATCGCCTGATACTAAGCCTTTGACTGTGGAAAACTCGTCGAAAAATGTTTCTGCAACTCGCACCATATCAACTAAACTTGGAGATGTAAAAGTTCCTGCAAATCCCAAAAGAGTTATTGTACAGTATCTCATGGGAGACGTTATATCCCTTGGCATTAAACCCGTTGGTATATCTGAAGTATATACCGGCGCGGCATATCATAACATAACTGCTGGCATTAAAGACTTAGGACACTTTGGAAGCTGGGATGTTGAAGCTGTTATGCTTTTGAAGCCTGATTTGATTATCACCATTAATAAAGAACAGTCTGAAAAGCTTTCTAAAATTGCACCTACGGTTTATGTTCCTTATGGGGATATCTCAACAGAAGAAAGAGTAACACTGATTGGACAGGCATTAAATAAAGAAAAAGAAGCTAAGGAGGTTATTGGGAATTATCACGCAAATATTGAAGCATCAAAAAAGAAATTGCAAGAAGCTGGATTTAACAACCTAACAATCTCAGTATTAGAAGGCGACCAAAAAAGTATGGGTGTGAAGGGCGGAAAATTTGGTACGGGAATGGTAGCATACAATGCCCTTTCACTAAAAGCACCAGAAAAAGTTCAAAAAAATATTATAGATAAGGATTCCTTCTCAGAAGAAGTTTCCTTTGAAGTTCTTCCTGAGTATTGTGGCGATTATATTATTCGTAATGTATATGAAGGTGTAGAGGATTTAACAAAAAATAAGATATGGAACTCACTTCCTGCAATCAAAAATAATCGCCTAATTGAAATGGAATTTGGTTTGAGCTATTACACGGATATTTATTCAGCAAATGCCCAAGTGAATTATATTACAAATGCTTTGCTTAAAGCTCAGAGCAGTAAGGTAATTGGAAAGGATAAACAATGACAGACATAAGCTCTATAGATCCGAAAAAAAATGGACAGCTCAACTTCACCCTCTATATGATATTAGGAGTAGCACTCCTTTTACTGGCAACTGCAGCTTCAATTTCCTTCGGCGCAGCCGACATGGATTTGTCAATGGCATGGGGCGCAATTTTCAGTTTTGATTCTAGTCTGACAGAGCACCGTATTATACAAAGCCTACGATTTCCCCGTACGGTGGCAGATATGATTGTGGGAGCCAGTCTGGCAGTAACAGGTGCAATTATGCAGGGAACTACTCGAAACCCACTTGCGGACTCTGGACTTATGGGCATAAGCTCTGGAGCCGCCTTTGCAATGGCACTATGCTTCGCTTTTTTACCTGAACGCAATTATGCTCAAACTATGCTCTTTGCATGCCTTGGTGCTGCAGTAACAACCGGTTTAACTTATTTTATTGCATCTATGGGAAAAAGAGGTATGACATCCCAACGCCTTGTTTTGGCAGGTATGTCTATCTCTATGTTATTCGGGGCCTTTAGCTCTGCCGTTGCAATAAAATACAATATAGGACAAGCATTAACCTATTGGACCGCAGGGGGTACAGCTAGTGCGAAATGGATTGAACTTCTAGCCATTAGTCCTCTGTTTTTTATTGGTACAGCGGCTGCAATTATTATTTCCCCCTCCGTCACCGTACTTAGCCTTGGAGAGGAAGTTGCCGCGGGACTTGGACTTAACACAACACGTGTCAAGGCAATCTCCACACTTATTGTACTGGTGCTTACTGGACTTTCGGTAGTTACGGTTGGCCCTGTTGGCTTCGTTGGTCTTATAGTCCCCCATATCGTGCGGTATATGGTAGGTGTAGACTACCGCTATATCATTCCTGCATCAGCATTGTACGGAGCCGGGTTTTTGGTTGTAGCAGACTTTTTGGGACGACTCATTAACCGCCCTTACGAAACACCCCTGGGTATTATCTTTGCTATTGTAGGCGTTCCGTACTTTCTTTATCTCTCCAGAAAACAAAGGAGGCAATTTGAATGAAGAAGCAAAAGTATACCCTTCAAAAAGGCTTACTTACCCTATTGATTCTCGTTGTACTTGTGCTAGCTATCTCCATTTTCAGTATGAATTCTGGCAAGATGAACCTATCGCCGGTAGAGGTACTAAGTGTAATTTTAGGCAAGGGTACGGATCAGCAGAACCTTATTGTGTTCCAGTTCCGGGTGCCTCGCATCCTGCTTTCCATACTTGTAGGCATCGGTATGGGAGTGTCGGGCTGCATCATGCAGAGCCTTCTTAAAAATGATATGGCAAGCCCTGGCACCCTTGGCATCAGCTCTGGATCTGGGCTATTTATGCTAATTTATGTGGCTGTATTTTCCACGAATGGATATTCATCCGCATTCACACTACCTTTGATGTCCTTTGTTGGAGGCATAACCGCTGCTGCACTAATTTTCCTATTATCTTATCATAAAGGTAGGAATATCTCCTCAATAGGTCTGATTCTCACCGGCGTTGCCATGAGTAGCGGCTACGGCGCCCTATCACTAATGATAACCCTTAAGCTTGACAAAGCACAGTTCGAGTTTGCGCAGCGCTGGCAGGCGGGTGACTTGTGGGGGACCGATTGGAAATATATTGCAGTTTTGCTTCCATGGACACTGCTGCTGTTTTTTTATGTACTTTATAAGTCTCGAATGCTTAATGCCTTGAATTTAGGAAATCAGACGGCCACAGGTCTGGGCGTTAGAGTTAAAAAAGAGTTTTTAGGACTGTCTCTAGCGGCGGTGGCGCTGTCCTCTGGTAGCGTGGCACTAGGTGGAAATTTCTTCTTTGTTGGGATGATTAGCCCCCACCTAGGGCGCAAACTGATTGGCCCCAATCATAAAGTACTGATACCTGCTTCTGCACTAATTGGATCGCTAGTTGTACTTGTTGCAGACACTATCACTCGTACGGTAAGTTTAGGCACGAATATTCCAACCGGTATTATCATCACCGTTTTGAGTACTCCATACTTTCTCTACCTACTAGCTAAAGCAAATTAGGAGGCATATATATGAACAGTATTGTAACAGATAACTTAGATATAGCTTATGACGAAACATTGATTGTAAAGGCGCTTAATATGAATATTCCCCATGGACAGATTACCTCTATTATTGGTCCTAACGGATGCGGCAAGTCTACGGTATTAAAGGCTGTGGGCCGTATTTTAAAACCGAAAAATGGCCTGATTTATTTGAACGGCGAGGATATTCGAAATCTCTCCACAAAAGCGGTTGCCCAGGCAATGGCTGTGCTCCCCCAAACACCAACGGCTCCCAGTGGATTAACCGTGAAGGAACTGGTAGCCTACGGACGTTTCCCCCATCAAAAAGGCTTTGGAAGGCTGACTGCAGAGGATAATAGAATTGTGAAATGGGCTCTTGAGATAACAAAGCTTACGGAGCTTGAACACCGAGAGGTGGATACACTTTCAGGAGGTCAACGTCAGAGGGTATGGATAGCCATGGCCCTTGCACAGCAGACAGACCTAATTCTTCTGGATGAACCAACAACATACCTTGACCTTTCACATCAGTTGGAGGTGTTGGAACTTCTCCATTCCCTAAACAAAAATCAAGGCTGTACCATTGTAATGGTGCTACATGATTTAAACCTTGCAGCGCGCTTTTCCGATTATATGATTGCCATACGTGGCGGCGACATAATTAAGCATGGAACACCAAAAGAGGTGATGACTGTCCCTGTGTTAAAAGAAGTATTCACTATCGATGCCAAGATTGTTCATGAACCTAGTACCGGAAGACCCGTATGCATTACCTATAATTTACTCAAATAAAAAAAGAGGTGTTATCATTTGAATATTTGCTTAAGAGTTCTGAAAGGTGCAAAAAAATATTGGATTTATATATTTATTGGAATGATTTCTGTAATTATTTCTACACTACTTCAGCTTTATTCTCCCTGGGTAATTCGGGAGCTCACTGCTCTTGCCATAAATGGCGATCCCCAAATCGCTTCTAAATCCCTTAGCATGGGACTAATACTGCTTGCAACCTACGTTCTGAGATGGTTTTGTTCTTTTACCAAAGGATACTTCACTCACTACGGAGCGTATCACTATGTTGCAGATTTACGTACAGCTTTGTATAACAAAATGCAACATCTTTCCATGGGATATTATAATGATAAGCAAACAGGCCAACTGGCTAGTCGCATCATGAACGACGTGGTTAATACTGAGCTTTTGATTGCCCATGCTGTGCCTGATTTAATAGTTAATGTGTTGACCCTTGCAAGTGTGGCTGTGATGCTTTTTCTCATTAATGTTAAATTGGCCTTTATCAGCCTAATTGCCATTCCATTTTTGATGATTGCTAATGTAGGATATTCCAAATATGTCCGCCCACAATGGCGCCTAAACCAGAAAGCCCTGGGGGAACTGAGCGGTGCCCTTCATGATAATCTTTCTGGAATGAAAGAGATTCAGGTATTCAATCAACAGGATTATGAAACAGAAAAAATTGGCAGTCTTGCACGTCGCCAAACCAATGCCTTCCTTAATGCCACAAAAATGGGCGAACTGTTTCACCCGTCTATTGTGTTTCTTAGTTCAGTAGGTTCTGTAGCCGTTATTATTTACGGTGGCTATCTTAACTCCATAGGGGAGGCTTCTATCGCCGACATAGTAGGATTTATTATGTATCTTACACTGTTTTATGAACCCATAACCAACCTGTCCAACGTTAACGAGAACCTAAATAACGCTATTGCTGGCTGCGAGCGTGTATTTGAGGTTATGGACGAGGTTTCTAGTGTACAGGAAAATCAAAATCCCACAGAATTAAAAAATGTAAAGGGCGCGGTAGAATTTTGCAATCTTACATTTCATTACAATCCAGATTTAACAGTACTTTCTGGCATCAATCTAAAAATTAAGCCAGGTCAAACAGTTGCTTTAGTAGGCACCACAGGAGTGGGAAAATCTACAATTGCCAGCTTACTCAACCGCTTTTATGACCCTACTGAAGGTGAAATACGAGTAGATGGAATCAACATTCGGGACACATCCCTTAAAAGTCTACGTAGCAACGTCAGCATGGTACTTCAAGACACCTTTCTATTCAACGGCACAGTATACGAGAATATCGCTTACAGCTGTAAAAATGCATCACATAAACAGGTGATAGAAGCATCTAGGGCCGCCAATGCCCATGAATTTATAGAAACATTGGAGGATGGCTATAAAACCCTTATTGGTGAACGTGGAGTTCGCCTATCCGGAGGACAAAAACAGCGAATCTCTATTGCTCGAGCTTTGCTACGAAACGCGCCTATTCTAATTTTGGACGAAGCAACCTCTTCGTTGGATACTAAAACAGAAAGAGAAATCCAGCATTCCCTAGAATACTTGTTCAAAGGGCGTACCACACTTGTTATTGCCCACAGGTTATCCACAATCCGCTCAGCAGATCAGATTGTGGTTCTAGCTGGAGCAGGTATTGCCGAGCAGGGTACTCATGATGAACTTATGAAAAAAGGAGGTTCCTATGCCAAGTTGTGTTCTATGCAAGCTTCATAACCACTACTCCAACTAGTAAAATATCCTGTCAAGAAGAACCCTCTTCTTGACAGGATATTTTATATTCATGCAATAATATAAGTCTATTTCATATACACCTTGCATTTTAGGTTTTATAAATACTCTTTATTTTTATTAAACAACAGGTTATAATTAAAGTATTAAAATAGTGTAACTTGATTTTTGATATGGAGGAAAACTAATGAAAAACCTGACTTTTACCATGGAAAACTACCTTGAAGCTATATATAACCTATCTACTGAGGGAAAAGGAGCAAGAGTATCCGATATAGCTGAAATTCTTAATGTAACAAAAGCAAGCACTAATAGTGCCATGTCAACTCTCTCAGAAAAAGGATTGATTATAAACGAAAAATACAAGGAGGTATTCCTTACTCCCACAGGACTTAAACTGGCTGAATTCACATCCAAAAAGCATGAAGTGATTCAGAGATTGTTCGTAGAGGTTTTAAAGATTGATGCTCGTATTGCAGATAAAGATGCCTGCGCAATTGAGCATGTTATCAGTAGTGATTCGATTTATGCAATGCAACAATTCCTTTCTAATTTTACAAAAGAAAAATGATATTACCTATCAACATCTTTTAAAACTGATTTATTAAATATTAACCAATAGGCTAGTCCTACAAAAATCCCGCCTCCAACTATATTCCCCAGTGTTGTAGGAATCAAATTTTGAGCAATATGTACAAAATTAATATTTGCTACTTTTTCTGCACTTTGGTGAGACAATTCTACATAAGCAGGATTAACTTTTGCAAATAACCCTAATAAGAGATAGTACATATTTGCGACGCTGTGTTCAAAACCTGCAATAACAAATGCCATTATTGGGAAGAAAGAAATAAACACCTTGGAAACTACATCCTTAGCTGCATAGGATCCCCAAACTGCTAATGATACTACAAAATTACAAAGTATTCCGCTTGTAAAAGCTTGACTAAATGTAAGTCCACATTTATAAGCTGCTACCTTTATTACATATCCACCAAATTTCCCTCCGCTTGTGCTTAATAACCCACTATAATATATTAAAACTACAATAATAAATGCACCAATGAAATTTGCAAAATATACTATTGCCCAATTTTTAAGCATTTTTTTTAGTGTTATTTTCTTTTGAGCATAAGCTACAGTAAGTAAACAATTTCCAGTAAAAAGTTCAGCACCGCAAATTATAACAAGCATAAGTCCTACTGGAAATATTATTCCAGAAACAAGTTTAGCTACTCCTACATTTTCTATACTATGAGATGCCATTGCTGCTGAAAATCCTCCAATAGCTATAAATGCCCCTGCCAATATTCCAAGAATAAGCGTTTGAATAAACTTATTATTTGCCTTTTGTATTCCAAGGGATTCTACATAGTTACATACTTCTTTTGTGCTTAACATCGATTTATCCATATTAAAACTCCTTATAACATTTATTATTCTTTTAACAATATTTTAATGAAAATAAAGGGATAAATAATTAAAATCAATTTGAATTATTTATCCCTAATACCTATATAAGGCATCTTCAAAAAATAACTAGTATATACTAGCCTATATTTTTAAGATGCCTAAATAATAAATCTGAATGGGTTTTATTATTAATTAGCTTTATATATAACTTGTCCTAAATAAGTACATAATATAATTATTATCATGCATAATACTACTTGAATTGTTCCCTTTTTTATTAAAACTGAAAATTCCCTGCTATGTTTTTGGCTTATTCCATTTTTTTTAGTAGTTAATGTATTATCGTGTTGTATTGCTTTAGGATTAGGGTAAATGACCTCATCTTTTAAATAAGCTGCTATACTTATAATTAAAACAAAAGCTGATAAAATTATTGTAATAGAAAAAAAGTTCATATCCATAGCGTAACCTATCAATGCAGCTACTGGTATAATAACGCCCAGCAACATAGCCAATTTGCTAACTATTGATTTTGTTATAGACTTTGGCTTAGATTTTACATGTGCTTTTGTGTTTAGAGACCTATTAGTATTATTCTTTTTCATAATAACCCTTCTTCCATATTTTTTTCCAAAACTCATACGGTTATTATACCAAATTTTTAAATATTTGTTAACAATATTTTATATCTAAACACAAAATCAAACTATATTGTCATAATTTTTTAAAATTTAAAAAAGTTCCATATTGTATATATCAATATCTTCCAATAGTGTTCCTTCTGAAATAGCATCCTCAGGGAATATTTTAGCCAAAACTTTTTTAAATGATGCAAGCTGCTCGTTAGAAAGTTCTAGCTTCTTTGCTAAGGTATTCTTCACCTTGATAAGATTATCAGCTTCTAATTTGTATATAAACTCATTACCTATAATGCTTATATTATTTTTATTATCGAATTTCATATCTCCAGTTGTATCAATACTTATGCTTATCTGCTTTAAATTGCTTATTGTTTTATTATCACTATTAATTTTAGCTGTATTAAGATAGGCACTTACCTTATCCTTTGGATTTTTTTCACTGGCCACCCAACTTCTGAAGGCAATGTTTTTACCATCCTTAGATATTACAGCATCGAATATTTCTTCTTTATCCTTATTCGACTCAAATATCTTATTACCATTAAGGAATAAATTAGCTTTTGGTGCTGGGAATATATGCGGTGTATTGCTGTAAAGAATATTTTTTTTGCTTATAGTAACATCTCTTATAGTACCCACACAAGATATTATCTCTGCTTTACTTTTTATGTTATATACTGCATATCCTGAAACTGAAGGATTAATGTGCCCTGTGACTAAAATATTCACATTATCTATCCATTTCATGTCAATAATTTGTTGGACGTTTTTATTATCTATAACAATATCTGTTAGGCTTTCGCTTTTAACATCGTAAATAACTATATGCGGTGGATATGTTGCTTTTTTTTCATTAAAATACCTAAATACTATTTTTGTTTTATCCGGAGAAAGCTTTAATATATCCTTAGATTTTGAATCATCACCTATGGATTTAATTTGCTGCTTTATTTCATCATAAAGATAGACATTGTTATTCTTTTCAAATGCTATCTTTGTTATTTTACTATTAACTACAATTTTTTCGTCATTATTAACTTCAGTCTTTTCACGGGGTATAACTTCTTTATTTTCACTTGTATTTTTAATAATCTTCAATATTTTATTTGGACCTGCCATTAGAGCAATTATGCTTAAAACTAAACACAAAGCAATAATGAATAACTTGAAATTTTTATTTACTTTTTTCCCATGGATATTCATAATTTTGCTCCTCTTACAGACATAAAAATAATTGCTATTTTAAATCATTGAAACCTAGACCATTATACCCCACTTATACTAGTGTATCAACTAGAATGTTTTATATTTAACACAATTTCTATATGTTAAAATATTCATTTAGTCACTTCTTATATCACACTTACATTTCTTCATTTTTTATAAATATTGATAATATATTTATAAGTAAAAAAAGGCATAAGTTTAATTTAACTAATGCCTTTTTCTTTACTTATAAATATTTTTTTTATTTATTAAAAACTTTTTCTATTGCTTTTGAAATAATTACATCATCTGTTAAGTATGGCAATGTAATATGATCAATGTTAGCATTTTTCTTGTTGTAATCTATGCTTGTTTCTATTGAGTGTGGATTTCTAGCCCAAGCACGCCTTGCCACTCCACCCATAACATCCCAAGCCATTGATGACTTTATAATACTATCTATTCTATCACTACCATCAAGTACAAGCCCAAAACCACCATTAATAGATTTACCTATACCTACCCCTCCACCATTGTGAAGAGCAATTAAACTCATGCCTCTGGCAGCATTTCCTGCAAAACATTGAACTGCCATGTCTGCCATTACATTACTTCCATCTTTTATATTAGAAGTTTCTCTAAATGGGGAATCAGTTCCACTAACATCATGATGATCACGGCCAAGCATTATAGGACCAACTTCACCCAGTCTCACCATATCATTAAACTTCAAGGCAATATCTATTCTACCCTGTGCATCTTGATAAAGTATTCTAGCCTCAGTTCCAACTACCAATTTATTCTTTTCTGCATCTCTTATCCATATATAATTATCTCTGTCCTGCCCCCGTCTATTTGGATCAATACATCCCATAGCTGCCTTATCTGTCTTTACTAAATCCTCATGATTGCCACTTAAGCAAACCCATCTAAATGGTCCATAACCATAGTCAAAAAGCATCGGTCCCATTATGTCTTCTACATAGGATGGGAATATAAATCCATCTTTCTCATCTACACCATTCTTAGATATTTCTATAGCGCCTGCATCATAAACAGCCTTCATAAATGAATTACCATAATCAAAGAAATATGTTCCTGTAGCTACCATTTTCTTAATTAACTCAAAATGTTTAATCAAGGTTTTATCAACTAACTTTGTAAATTTATCTCTATCTTCTTTTAATAACCTGGTTCGCTCATCAAAGGTAACTCCTTGAGGTGCATATCCTCCATCATATGGTGCATGACAGGAGGTTTGGTCTGATAGTAAATCTATTTTTATGTTGTTATCTACTACATATTGAAGTAAATCCACTATATTCCCGTGATAAGCAATAGATATAGACTCTTTTTTCTCTATTTTTTCTTCCACAATTTTAAATATATCTTGAAGGTTATCTGAGGCAATATTTACCCATCCTTGATCCAGTCTTGTTTTAATTCTTGAATAATCAACTTCTGCTATAATTCCAATTCCATTTGCAATTTCTATAGCTTTAGGTTGAGCCCCACTCATTCCACCAAGTCCAGAAGTTATAAATGTTTTACCTCTTAAATCACCATCGTCTGGTATTCCAAGTTTCAATCTTCCTGCATTAAGCAAGGTGTTAAATGTACCATGTACTATCCCTTGTGGTCCAATGTACATCCATCCTCCTGCTGTCATTTGACCATAGTTTGCAACTCCAAGTTGGGTTGCTACATGCCAATCCTTTGGATTATCAAACATTCCTATCATAAGCCCATTAGTTATAATAACTCTTGGTGATTGCGGTGATGATTTGAAAAGTCCAAGTGGATGTCCTGACTCTAGTACAAGTGTTTGATCTTCCGTTAAATTTTCTAAATATTTTTTTATCAGTCTATACTGCATCCAATTTTGACATACCTGTCCTGTTTCACCATAGGTAACTAATTCATAAGGATATAATGCTATATCTGAATCTAGATTATTTTCAATCATTACTTGAAAAGCTTTACCTTCTAAGCAATTACCACTATATTCATTTATAGGCTTACCATAAATTCTGCCTTGTGGTCTAAAACGGTATCCATATATTCTTCCTTTTGTAATTAATTCCTCCATAAATTCTGGTGCAAGCTTTGCATGATATTTTTCTGGAATATACCTAAGTGCATTCTTAAGAGCAAGCTCAGTCTGATTCTTTGTAAGCGTAAATCCTCTGTCTGGTGCTCTTCTTATCCCCGCTGTAAACTCAGGCATACTTGGTAGTTCGTCATCTATTTTAATAGTCATAGCCTGTTCAATATCAAAATTATTAATCATATATGTGCCCTCCTATATTTTAACACTATTGTGTTATGTAACTACTCTGAGTATTATTATTTTCTTCATGTTTAATATATTCTGCACTTTTTTACATATCCCTTCAATTTTTCACTATAAATAGCCATTAAATATTGTTTACACGTTAATACTTCATTATGCTACACTACTATAAATAATGAGTATAGGAACATTAAGGGGGATAACAATTAATAATTGTTATCCCCCTTAATTATTCATATACTCATTAACTAAAATTTATATTTTTCACCGCAATATTTACAAAATTTCGCAAGTTTCTCGTCATCATCCATTTTTACCCCACAGTATGTACAAAACAAGGGCTTCATATGTTTACTGTATTTATTTAATAATGGTTCATTTTCAACCATAACTTTTTCCAATTTTTCTTTAGTTATGGGAGTATGTATAAACCCATCTATTACACTATTATTAAAATCCTCTAATTTAATATCATTACTTGAGGATAAAACACACTTTGTTTCAGGATACATTTCTTTTATTTGTTTCAGTATTTTATCACCTGTTTTTTCTTTCATAATGAAATTTGCTATAATAAAGTTACAGTTTAACTCCCTTGCATCCCTAACTGCATTAAATTCATTACTTATGATAACCTCATAGCCTAAATTTATAAGCATGTCCCTCATAATAAAATTTTCAAATTTACAATCATTAACTAAGAGTACTTTATACATATTTTTTCTCCTATTCAAAATATTTTTTATATGATTTGTTACTCTTTTAATATTTATTTTACTAAATAAAAAAACTTTTATGATTTTATATGAGTTATAAAATCAGTAATAATTTAGAATCTATTGCACATAAGAAAAGTGTACCATTATATTTAAAGCTTTACAATTTCTTTTACATAAAAAATACAGATTACTGATATTTTATATACAAAATTTATGATATAATCGTTTAATGACACTATTACTAAAAAAATCATTAATTAAGGAAGTGAATTAAACTTGTTTAACGATAAAAAAATCCCTTATATAAAATTAATTCCTATAATTTTATTATCATTTATTTTATTAAGAGTAGTAAATGATATAGAAGTACTTACAACTTCCTTTAGCGTTTTTATATCCTACATAAGTTCCTTTATATGGGCATTCGGTATTGCTTACTTATTAAACCCTATAATGGTTAGTATTGAAAAAAAATTCCATACAAAACGTGCTTTAACTTTACTTATTATATATGTATGTGTTTTAGGCATATCATTTTTTAGTATCACCATACTAACCCCCAATATAGGTGTAAGTATTCGTGAATTGACAGATGCCACTCCTGGGTACATAGCTAAAACTCAAATTTGGGTTTCTAATAATATGGATAAGATTCAATTACTTGATAAATATGGTATAACCAAATATTTAGAAGAAACTGCCTCAACATTCATGTCTAATTTAACTAGGTACCTAAATACAGGTATTAATTTCGCTTTCCTCACAGCTGTAGGCTTTACCTCTTCTTTTATGAAGTTTTTGCTTGGATTTGTTGTATCTCTGTATCTTTTAAAGGATAAAGAGATATTAATACTTAATATAAAGAGACTGATTTATGCAATCTTAAAAAAAGAAAATGCAGATAGTTTACTAAAATTTAGTAAAGAAGCGAATTCTATTTTTTCAGGTTTTGTTATAGGTAAATTTATTGACTCTGTTATTATTGGTTTTATATGTTTTGTGGGCCTTAGCATTTTAAAAATGCCTTATGTTGCACTTATAAGCTTAATAGTCGGAGTTACAAATATGATTCCTTATTTTGGACCATTAATTGGAATGGTTCCCGCTTTCTTTATTACTCTACTTGATAGCCCTGTAAAAGCTCTTTGGGTACTTTTATTCATAATTATTCTTCAACAATTTGATGGATTATATTTAGGTCCAAAGATCCTTGGAAAATCTGTTGGTTTAAGTCCCCTGCTTATTATCCTTTCCATACTAATAGGTGGTGGAACCTTTGGCGTTCTTGGTATGTTCCTTGCAGTACCCACCATGGCCATTGTTATACTACTGGCTGAAAGATTCATTAATAGGAGACTAAAAGAAAAGGATATTAAGTTATAATATCCTTTCCTATCTTTCTCCAAGTTTTAAGTTTGGTATTGCATTGAGTTTTAGACCAGAAACTCTTTCTCTAATTAATTCAAAGTAAGCTGCACTTCCAATCATAGCTGCATTATCAGTGCAAAGCACCATTTCTGGAAACAGAACTTTTATATTTTTCTTTTGCCCTTCTTTTATCATAGTTTCTCTAAGGCAAGAATTTGATGCTACCCCACCAGCTATTGTTATCTTATCTACACCCTTTATTTCACATGCCTCTAATGCATTATGAACCAAAACATTAACCACAGCCTTTTGAAAAGATGCTGCCACATCAGGTACATTAATCTCCTCGTTTTTCATGTTCATTTTATTTAGGTAATTTAGCACCGAAGATTTAACTCCGCTAAAGGAAAAATCTAAGCTATTGTCATGAAAATTAGCTCTTGGAAATTTTATAGCATCTGCATTTCCTTGTTTTGCTATTTTATCTATTTTAGGCCCACCAGGATACCCAAGTCCAATAGCACGAGCCACCTTATCAAAGGCTTCTCCCGCTGCATCATCTCTAGTTTGACCCATAACTTCAAACTCACCGTGATCTTTCATATATACAACAAATGTATGCCCACCTGAAGCTACCAAACATACAAATGGTGGCTCTAGCTCCTTATATTGAATGAAATTAGCACTAATATGACCTTCTATATGATTAACTCCAATTAATGGTTTATTAGTTGCATATGCCAGTCCCTTAGCATATTGAACACCTACAAGTAATGCTCCAACTAGCCCTGGCCCATAAGTTACTCCTATTGCATCTATATCATCTAGTGTGACTTTAGCTTCATCTAAAGCCTCTTGAACTACAGCACTTATTACTTCTATATGTTTCCTAGATGCCACTTCCGGAACAACGCCTCCAAATTTTTCATGTATATCTATTTGTGATGCAATAATATTTGATAAAATTTCGCGACCATTAACTACTACCGCTGCCGCTGTCTCATCACAACTCGATTCTATTGCAAGTATTTTAATCTTCTTTTCCATTATTTTTACCCACCTTTAATATAGTTTATATAATTTTCCAGCTATGTTCATAAGCCTTCTAAAAATTTTCGTATCTATTAATAACACAAATTAATTATACTTTATTGAGTTTAGCTTTTCAAATCTTTATATGCATTTTTAAGTGTCCTTACTGAGTATCTATACTTTATGATATAATTGTGTATGTGATTATATCATAGAAAATTAAGTTAAGACTAATAATTATCATCTATTGGAAATAGATTCTAGGGGGAAAATATGAGTAACACCTATGCAAAGGTCATAATAAAAGGCTCGCCTATTTCAAAATCTAATTTTAAACTATTCAACATGAATGGAAGAGCTATTTTGCCTTATAATTCCGGCAAATACCATGATAGATATGCTTTATATGAAGAAGAAATTGCTTATCAATGTAGAATTCAAAATTCCAATATTTTTTTAACAGAGTCTCTTATTGCTGTTCTAAAGGTATATTATAAAAGTATAAAAAGACATCCGGACACAAACAACATAACAAAGAGTATCTTTGATGGTATAGAGAAAAGTGGACTTATAGTAAATGATGCCCAAGTTACAAGACTCATTATTGAGGAGTTTTATGATACGGAAAACCCCAGATTTGAATTAGAGCTTTTTGGTGAAAGTACCTATGCTATGAATTACTCAATAGTTGAAAAGAAAGAGAAGAAGCAACCTATTAATTATGATCCACCTTCAAATAAGAAAAAAATAATAGGTTCTAAAGCTAATAAATCAAGTTCTGTGGTGGTTAATAGCTGCTCCTCAAAACTCATATGTGAAATATGTGGAAAATCAGTATTAAAGGATAACTGTATTTCTGCAAACAAAGGTAAAACTTCGCTCTGCAAAACCTGCTTCAAAAAATTATTTTAATAAATTTCAAAATGGAATAAACTGTCCCTCTTCATATATACATAATACCAATAAATATGGCTATGCTATTAATATAAAATATGAAGGGAGACATCACTCATGAACAGAAATAAAAAAACTAAGAACAAAAAGATTAATGAGGCTATAAATAACATGGAAAACAGTACGAGTTTTGAATCTTTAAATAATATGCATAATAATAAGTTTCAGGATAAAAAAAATAATCCTGAAGGATTAGAGTGATAATTTTTAATAATACAATACAATAATGAGTTTAATAATCATAAAATGAATAAAAAGTTGCATTAATGAATTGAAAATTCTATTAATGCAACTTTTTATTCATTTTAAAAATATTCTGAATTTATTTTATTAAATTGCTAATAATAATGTGACATGTCCACATTTTATGTTATAATACTCATATATTACATATATTTTAGTTTCAAAAAAAAATTACATAATAGGAGGATTCATATGAAAACAAATGTTAATATCGATTGGAATAATTTAGGTTTTGATTACATGAAGACAGATTTAAGGTATGTTTCAATATGGAAAGATGGCAATTGGGACGCAGGAAATCTAGTTGAAGATAACAATATTACTATAAGTGAGGCTTCAACAGCTATTCATTATGGACAACAATGTTTCGAAGGCTTAAAAGCTTATCGTACAAAGGATGGTAAAATTCAACTGTTTAGACCTGATGAAAATGCTAAACGTATCAATAGAAGTTGTAATCGTATTCTTATGCCTGAAATACCTGTTGAAAAATTTATTGATGCATGTATTCAAGTTGTTAAAGCAAATGAAGCTTACGTTCCACCATATGGAACTGGCGCAACACTTTATCTTAGACCTTATGTAATAGGTATTGGTGATAATCTTGGAGTAAGAACAGCACCTGAATTTTTATTCGGCATATTCTGTTGCCCTGTAGGTGCTTACTTCAAAGGTGGAATGTCTCCAGTAAACTTTATGATTTCAGAAGAATTTGATAGAGCAGCACCACACGGAACTGGCGCTGCAAAAGTTGGTGGAAATTATGCTGCAAGTCTTTTAGCTCATGTACAAGCTGTAGAAAAAGGATTTGCAGACTGTATCTACCTTGATCCTGCAACTCATACTAAAATTGAAGAGGTTGGTGCTGCAAACTTCTTTGGAATTACTAATGATGATGTATTTGTAACTCCAAAATCACCATCAATACTTGCTAGTATAACTAAATACTCACTATTACACGTTGCAAAAGAATATTTAGGATTGAAAACAGAAGAAAGAGATGTTCTAATTAACAATCTTTCTGAATTTAAAGAAGCAGGCGCATGTGGTACTGCTGCTGTAATATCTCCTATCGGTGGTATAGAGTATAAAAATGAACTTCATGTTTTCCACAGTGAGACAGAAGTAGGTCCAGTTACTACAAAACTTTATAATACTCTTTATGGAATCCAATTTGGGGACGTAGAAGCTCCAAAAGGATGGATTGTAGAAGTAAAATAATAATTAGTACAATAAAAGGTTTACCAATTTTTATATTGGTAAACCTTTTTTTATTTTTTTATTTCCTTATTACCATTTTCTGTGTAAGATATTTCATTAGTTCCATTTTTATTTGTAATTTTTTTTCTTACTAATAGGTCCCTGCCTCCTGCATCTTTTAGATGTGAATGGTGATGAATTGTATTATCTATAACCTTATTTACATTATCAATTACGTCTTTGCTAAGCCTAGTATATGAATCACTTTCAAATATAGTGTTTTTCACACTATTTTTAATTACATCAAAACGAGTGAAATTATTGAATTGTAAATTTTCAAACTCATTATTTATATTTTCGATTTCTAAAAGGCTTTCTCCAACTAATTCAAATAACTCTTTTAGAACCTCGTTATTTTTAATTATTCCAGGAATTTTAACACTAATTGTACTTTCAGTCTTGGCAGGAGATTGACCTACCTCTTCACTTACTATTTCCAATAATATATCTGATTGGGTGTTTATTAATTCTCTAATAGTCTTATTCTGTAAAAATCTTTTAATAGCCACATCACTGTTACTTCTAACAACAAATTTATCACTTAAATCATCATAATTTACTTTTATATCCTGCATATCAAAAAAATTCAGGAAATAATTATTAAAATACTCACCAAACACCTTAAATCTAAAACCATGTTTATTTGAAAATACGCAATAAACTCTAGTATATACAGGCTCATTTCTACTATGTGAATTATAAGTATCTAAAACAATAATCCAATCATGAAATTTTTTTATAACTTCGTAATTCTTAAAAACTGCATCTTTAACAATAAATTCAGCTTCTATATCAGCACTTAGCATTTTCCATACATCTTCATGTGTAGGACCAAATAACCTCATTAATTTCATCTCCTTTTATGTAGCTATACCTACCTATATAATAACTTATCTCCATTGTAAATTCTAGTATTTCCCATTGTAAATAGAAAAAAACCATGATTTTATCATGGTTTTTTTATTATTTTATATACAGCTTATTATAGTATTCATCTAACATTCTCTCTACTGAAAATTCATAGCTTGTAGTTTTAATACTTTCTTTCATCATTTCTGCCCACTTTTCTCTATTTCCATAATAAGTAGTCATAACTCTATTTATTAAAGTGTCATAAAGAGCCTGCGTATCATGTTTATCTAATTCTACTAGAGGTAAATCATCAAGACCTACTCCATCTCCAAATTGCCATCCATTTACACCATCATTGCAAGCTTCCGGCCACCAACCATCTAGAATAGAACAGTTAAGGACACCATTCATCGCAGCTTTCATTCCTGAAGTTCCACTGGCCTCCAAAGGTCTTCTTGGATTGTTTAACCATATATCTGAACCTCTAGTTAGCATTCCTCCTATATTCATGTCGTAATTTTCTAGGAATACTACACTGTTTGGATACTTCTTCATCATTCTTACAAGCTTTGCCACTATTTCTTTTCCTATATCATCAAGGGGATGAGCTTTTCCTGAAAATACAATTTGAACTTTACCACTTTTTAGTAGTGGAGATATAATCTCTTCCTTTGTAAATATCAAATCGCTTCTCTTATAGGGTGCAGCCCTTCTTGAAAATCCAATAAGTAACTTATCTGCATCTAGCTCTGCGCCTGTTCTTTCCTTAATAAATTCTATTAGCTCCTTTTTAACAATCATGTGGTTTGCCCATAAGTCTCCATTGTTTTCATAGGCATTAGTAATTCGAGCATCTACCCAAGTTGGTTTATGAATTCCATTAGTTATACCAATAATTTCGGACCTTCCAGCAACAGTTTTCCACATTTTATTTGCTGTTGAGCTGTGAAGCTGTGCTACGGCATTTGCCTTTCTTGATAATCTAAGTCCAGCTACCGTCATATTAAATGGTTCTCCACCAAATCTAATCATTTGCTGCCTAGTTAATCCATTAAATGCGCCCATATACTCTAATTTGGAAACCTCATGAGATTCGTTACCTTCAACTATTGGCGTATGAGTTGTAAATACTACCTCTTCACGGGTTTTATTCCAAGACTCCTCAAAACTAAATCCTGATTGCATTTTTTCTTTTATAAGTTCTGTAGCGGCTAAGGCTGCATGACCTTCATTGAAATGGTATACATCTATAGGAATATCTAGGGCTCTTAAAGCTTTAACTCCCCCAATACCTAATACTATTTCTTGAGCAATTCTTTCTTCTCCAAACCAGCCATACAGCTGTCCAGTTATCCAGTTATCACCATTCTCTGGTATATCAGTATCTAAAAGGTATAGTGGGTTATTTCCAAATTCCTCTAATTTCCAAACCTTACACACTACATCTATATCCCTTATCTTAACAGTTACTTTCACCCCTGTATCTTGCATGAAATCATATTCATAATTATGATATGTATCATAAGCTTTTCCATTTTTATCTATAAGTTGATCAGTATATCCTTGTTTCCACTTAAGCCCTATTCCCACAAGTGGAAGATTTAAATCTTTAGCTCCTTTTAAATGGTCACCTGCAAGTATTCCGAGGCCTCCTGCATAAGCTTTAAAATCTGGATGTAGCCCATACTCCATACAAAAATAAGCAACTCTTGGAAGATTATTATTATCCATTAATTTTCCCCTCCTATAATTCTTTTTAATATTAAATCATCATCTATTTTAATTTTCATGTCTTAATAAATTTTCAGTCTATTTTAATTGTAGCTTTTATAGTTATTATACATAATTTTTTTAATTAGTGCAACCGTTTGCATTAAAATATTTTCTATTAATTATTTTTCCCTACTTATACAAGTAATGATCTTTTCTTCTGAAATGCTATTAACTACCATATAATATATTAGCCATATTATATTATCATTTTACTATTATAAGGAGTTGCTTTAGCATGAATTTAAAATCAGCCTTCAAACCTATAAAACGCAAAAATAAACTTATTTTTTTAATTATACTATTATGTATAACTATCTCATCAATAATGATTTATTCCATTATAAACAATTTTAATAAGGATAAAGTTATAAGCACTACTGTTATTGCAGAAAGGTTATCAAAAATATCAGAGCTATCCACAACAAAATATAGCTATTCTAATATAATAGCTCTAACAGATAGCAAAAAAATCAAAGATTTCCATATTCCCTTTACTGAAAAGTCCTTTTTAATCAAATACAGTGGCTATATTAAAGCAGGGGTAGATTTAAAAGATTTAGATATTGTTGTACTTCAAAAAAATATTACTATAACTTTAAAAAAATCTAAAATTCTTGATCATGTAATAAATAATGAAGATTTTTTTGTTTATGATGAAAAATCCTCAATGTTTAACAAACTTAGTATTCAGGATATGATAAATGAAATCAGTAATCAGAAAAACAAGGTTGAAGGCGATTTAATTAAAACAGGATTTTTAGAGGGCGCTAATGCTAATGCTAAATTGCTTTTACAAGGCATTTTATGGGATATGGGTTTTGAAAATGTAACCATAATTTTCAAATAAATCACATTTAAAAATTAAAAAAATCACCATGAAAATTTATCAAATTTAATAAGTTTTCATAGTGATTAAAAGAATATCGTTAAATCTATAGTTTGTCCAACATCGCCGCCCCAATAATACCAGCATCATTTCCTAGCGTTGCAATCTTTATGTAACAAACGGGTATTTCTTTAAACAATTTGTGTTTTTTAATATCACTCAGTAGCAATTCCATAAAAAATTCCCCAGCTGCTGAAACTCCACCGCCAATGCCTATCATTGTTACATCCAAGATATTTAATATATTACAAATTCCTATAGAAAAATATTTAACGAATCTCTCTACAACTAAATTAGCTAATTTATCTCCTTGTTTTGCAGAATCAAAAATTATTTTAGCATCGATTTCATCCAAACCATTTACTTTTTTAAGTATTAATGTATCCTGCGGATTTTCATTTATCAATTTTTTAGCATACTTAATTATACCTGTGGCTGAAGTAAAGGTTTCAAAGCAACCATTATTACCACAAGCACAATTATAAAAATTTTCTCCTACTGTCATGTGTCCTATTTCTGCTGCCGCTCCATTTTTCCCTCTATATAATTTACCATTTAAAATTATTCCGCCTCCAACACCAGTTCCTAAGGTTAAAAAGACTGAATTTAAATGATTTTTCATTGTTCCAAATAAATACTCACCACCAGCTGCAGCGTTTGCATCATTTTCTATGAATATTCTTTTACCAGTTTTTTCTTTAAGTATTTTGCATATATCTACATTTTTCCATCCTAAATTTACACATTCTTTTATTATTCCGCTCTTATAATCAACCAATCCTGGAACTCCAATACCTATAAGTTCAATGTCATCTATAGAAATATGGGAGACTTCCAAGGTTTTATATATTAAATTAACCATATCCTCGATTATTACTAGTGAGCTTCTTGAAGCTAAAGTTGGTGTGCTTTTTTTAAGGACTATATCCCCTTCATTTGTAACAATACCTACAACTATATTAGTTCCACCTAAATCAATCCCTATGCGCATAATTTTTACCTATCCTCTCATCTTTAATTAGCTCTTCTTTTAAAAAATACCTAGTCAGAGTACTAGTCTATTTTCTGATAATTTATATAATATAATCTTATAAATGTTTAAAAGCAGAAAGTAAATTGTTTTTCTGCTTTTTAACCTTTAATTCCTCTAGCATGATACTAGAGGCCACATTTTTAATATGCCTATTAATATTATACTTTTAAATTTATAAAATTAACACTGTAATATAATCCAATAATTTAGTTGATTTTTATTATATTCCACTAAATCAATATCTTACCATCCTCCTGAGGAACCTCCACCACTTGATGACCCTCCTCCAAAGCCTCCAGAATCACCTCCTGAACCGCCTCCAAACCCGCCACCATTTCTTCCACCCCGTCTACCTATGGAACTCCAAAATAGTAATGTAATTATAAATCTAGTTATTCTGCCTCTATTAAAAATAAAATCAAGAAACACTAATACAATAACTCCTATTACTAAAATTCCATTGGACTTTTTAGTCATGTTTGGATTTTTTGCACTTTCACTATACCTTGGAACATTAATATTTTTATCTAGCTTCACTTCATATTCTTTAGCTATACTATCAGATAAAACTGAATATGCTGCCCTAATTCCCTGTCCATATTGATTTACCTTGAATTTTGGCACTGCAAAATCATTCATTACCCTTGAGGAGTATATATCTGTAATAGCTCCTTCTAGAGCTGTACCTACTTCTACTCTCCATTTTTTATCTTTTACTGATAATAAAATTAATAATCCATTATTCTTATCCTTTTGCCCTATACCCCAGTTTCTAAAAATACCATTGGCATAAGATTCTATAGTTTCTCCCTGCAGTGAATCTATAACCACAACAGTAGCCTGGGCACCTGTTTTATCTTCTAATTCCTTACCTACTGACAAAATATATTGCATGGAGTCACCATCTATCACTTTGGCATAATCATTAACATATTTTAACTGTGTAGGTCTTGGAAATTTAATCTCTGCATTTACTAAATCAATCGCCATTATCCCACTTAGTAAAAATATGCTTATCATAAGCGCCAAAATGTTTTTCGGTTTAATCTTCTTTCTCGTTAATTTAATTAAATAAGTCTTCATAATTTAACTCCTACTTACTAAAGTTAACTTTTGGCACTTCTTTAGCTGATTCACTAGCTTTATAATATGCTCTTTCTTGAAATCTAAAAATTCCTGCAATGATTGTATTTGGAAATTTTTTAATAGTGGTGTTATAATTATCTACACTTTTATTATAATCCTGTCTTGCTATCCCTATTCTATTTTCAGTACCCTCTAATGCTGCTGTTAAATCCCTAAAATTAGCACTAGATTTTAAATCTGGATACCTTTCTACAACTACTAAAAGCCTTGAAAGTGCACTACCAAGTTCACTATCTGCCTTTGCTTTATCCCCTACAGTTTGTGCACCTCCCAGTTTTGCCCTAGCCTCAGCTATTTTAATAAAAATATCTTTCTCTTGAGAGGCATAACCCTTCACAGTTTCTACTAAATTTGGGATTAAATCCGATCTTCTCTGAAGTTGAGTATCTATGTTTCCTTCTGCCACCTTTACCTTTTGTTCTAAACTCACCATTTTATTGTAGCCTCCAATAATAGGCATTGCTATTACTAGAATAATTGCTACAACAATTGCAATGGTTCTTAAAGTTTTATTCATCTCTATACCACCTTTCTATTTTATAGAATTTATAATAGTTGTTAATTATTTAATTATTAAATCAAACTTGCCCTTATATAATAAGTTATGAATTGTATAAGGATACTATACTAATTTGCTATTTATTATTAAAAATTATGTATTATTCGAGAAAGATATTTTCTTAATATACCACAAAGCGCTCTAAATATTTTGTAATAATAAAAGCAAAAAAAAAATAAGCCCCGTTACCATAAAAATAAAATCAGCAACTCCATGGGCTATATTAGAAATTTCAATTGTCAAAATGCTTTATTTTTAATAATATCAAAGGTCTTTTTTATATATTCCTCTGTTTTATGATTTCCTAATCTATTATTCATTTTACTTAAAAGGCCATTTAACTTTAACATATCCTTAGAATTTATATCTTTCAATTCTTCAAATATCAAGAGTGTTTTTTGATTTTTAGTGTAGTCTTCTATTATCAAATTTTCACCAAGCTCCGATATATCTAAGTAATGGGCATTTTTTATTAAAGCCTTTTCTTTATGAATAAATTCCTTATTATTTAAATTTTTTACTATCACATGAACTGTAGAAGGTGACCAAAAACTAATTTCACTTAATTCGCTTGAAGTAATTCCAGGGAAAGCCGCTATTATCCATAAGGCTCTAAGTTGAGGATACGTAACATTAAATTCCTTAAGTGGTTCTCTATGATTACTTTTAACAGTTAAAATGAATGTTCTCAGAAGGTTATATATACTAATTGTCTTTTTTATAATACTAACCGTATTCATATCAAAATCTTTGAAATCAATTTTTAAATTCATTTCATTAATCTTCTTAATATAGTCGAAAATAAATTCTTTCTTTTCTTTTATGATAATTCTAGTAAAAATATCTATAATAAAATCTAATTCACTATGCGAAAATATGCCTATTAAGTCAAAAAGATAAAACTTTTTTTGCTTATCTTGTTTGTTTATATCAATAAGCCAATTACCCATTTCTGTTAATTGAAACTTGTATACTTTTTTATTTATAGTTTCTTCTTTAAATATCAACTTTTTATTCATTAAAATCTTAATCATGTTACTAACTGTAGGTGAAGTCCAACATCCAATTCTTGCAATATTACTAAGTGAAGTTCCTGGATACACTTTAATAATCCAAAGAACCCTAAGTTGTGGTAGTGTTATACCAGAAGGTTCCACCATCCGTCCATAATTAGATTCAATTTTCAAAAAAGCGTATCTTGCTAGATTATATAACGAATGTACATTAAACAAATACTCACTTTGTTCCATAATATCCCCTTATATGCTTTAATATGCCAGTTATTATTTATATAAATCACTATTTTCATTTGCTGCCTATTGTTTAATAGATTGTACCAAAGATATTATAGCAAATCAACAAAAGGATTTCATCTTATGATAAAGTGCACATTACTAATTGTTTTTTTTCGCAAAATATGATATTATTATACATGATATGTAGTATTTAATATTGCGTATAGTTAAATATAATTTTATTGTTTTTAAGATTTTTATCTTAAGAACTAATATATTTATAATAAGATAATGTTAGAAATGACTAATTTCAAGTAAAATAATACTTGAATATACTTTATTTCTAATATTCGAATACTAATTAAATAGAGGAGTGAAAATATGTTCGTGCCAAAACTGTTTACCTGTTTAAAAACCTATTCAAAGGATCAATTTGTTAAAGATTTTATTGCTGGAATTATTGTTGCCATTATTGCCCTACCTCTAGCTATAGCTCTTGCCATAGCATCTGGCGTCTCTCCTGAAAAAGGAATTTACACTGCTATTGTAGGTGGCTTTATAGTCTCTTTACTAGGAGGAAGTAGGGTTCAAATTGGAGGTCCCACCGGCGCTTTTGTAGTTATTGTATTTGGTATTATTGAGAAATTTGGCATTGATGGCCTAATCGTAGCTACAATAATGGCAGGCTTCTTTCTTATAATAATGGGCTTTTTTAAATTTGGCGGTATGCTAAAATTCATTCCTTACCCTATTACCACTGGATTTACAAGCGGTATTGCTGTTATTATTTTTTCCACTCAAATTAAAGATTTTTTTGGTCTAACCATGAAAACCGTGCCCTCAGACTTTATTCCTAAATGGGGTGCTTATTTAAATAGTTTTAACACTTTAAATTTACAAAGTATGCTTATGGGTATTTTTTCACTTTTAATAATTATATTTTGGCCTAAAATAAATAAAAAAATTCCAGGAACGCTTATTGCAATAGTATTAACTACTATAATAACTCTTTTATTTAATTTGAATATAGAGACCATTGGAAGTCGTTTTGGTGATATTTCAAGTTCATTGCCTGCTATTTCTCTTCCTCATACTTCTTTTGCTATGATAAAAGAGCTAATGCTTCCAGCTCTAACCATCGCAATTTTAGGTTCAATAGAATCCTTATTATCTGCTGTAGTAGCTGATGGTATGATTGGTGGTTCACACCGTTCTAACATGGAGCTTGTGGCTCAAGGCGTCGCTAATATTTGTTCTGGACTCGTGGGCGGCATTCCTGTAACTGGTGCCATAGCAAGAACTGCGGCAAATGTAAAAAATGGTGGTAGAACACCCATTGCGGGTATTGTTCATTCACTGGCTCTATTACTGATACTTCTAGTATGTATGCCCTATGTAAAACTTGTACCTATGTCATCTTTAGCCGCAATATTAATTATAGTGTCTTATAATATGGGTGAATGGGAAGCTTTCCAAAGAATACTTAAAGCTCCTAAAAGCGATGCTATAGTGCTTTTAGTTACTTTTTCATTAACAATTTTCTTTGATTTAGTAATTGCTATAGGGATAGGTCTACTTCTTGCCTCATTACTATTTATGAAAAGAATGGCCGATGTTTCAGATGTGCGATATATTCTTGATGAATATGAAGATAAAGATCAAATAGAACTTATCGATAGCATAAAAACTCCTGAAAATGTATCTTTATATGAAATTAATGGTCCTTTCTTTTTCGGTGCAGCAGACAAGTTTATGCATGCAATTAGAGAAATAGGTATTCCTACTAAAATATTAATTGTAAAAATGTCCAATGTACCGGCTATGGATGCCACAGGATACCATGCATTAGAAATGCTTTATGATATTTGCAAAAAACATCACACTCACTTAATAATATTAAATCTTCAGTCACAGCCTACTACTGTTCTTGGTAAATACGGATTTATAGATGCTTTAGGAGTAGAAAATATCTGCAATAATATTGATGAAGCTATTGAAAGAGCTAATATCTTATTAGAAAAACCTAATGCACTACTTAAAATATAAAGTTTTGTAAGTTTTAAAAAAGGTGCACTGGCATGAGCCGTGCACCTTTTTTTAAACCATATAATTAAATTTTACCTAATTCTACATATAAGCATTCATGGAAAACAATATTTAGTTCATTATTTTTGGCCTTATCTAAAACTTCTTGGTTATAAGAACCTGGTTGAAACCATACATTATCTATTCCAAAATCTATAATTTCATCTAGAGCTCTTAAGGCTACATTAGGATTTACTATAACACTAACTGCATCTACAGCTTCTGGTAAATCCTTTAATGAATTATAAATTTTAGTTCCATTTATTTCATCGTATTTAGGATTTATTCCATACACTGTATATCCCTTTTTCTTAAGTAGCATTAATATTTTATATCCAAACTTACTTTCATCTGGCGATGCTCCAATTAATGCCCACTTCTTCATTTTAACCATTTCATCACTTTTAATTTTTATATCTTTCATATATACCTCCTATTTTTTTTGCTTTATTAAATAATTATCTAAAGATTATACTTTTGTAGTGTTTTTGTCAACTAATCCATATTAAAATAAAAAATATTTTGTTTTCATAATACAATACTCCATAATAATGTATTATAATATTAAGTGTAGCCTTTATATTAAATAGGCTACACAAATAAAATTATGAAAGTTATAAAGGAGAGTCAAAAATGATATTTTCTAGTGAGACACCAGTTGATACTATAGAAGAAGATTTGAGATACCTTACGTTATTGGCTAGCAAGTATCCTACAATTCCAGATGCTTGTACAGAAATCATAAATTTACAGGCTATTTTAAATCTACCTAAAGGAACTGAGCATTTTCTTACAGATGTTCATGGGGAATATGAATCTTTTACTCATGTTCTTAGGAATGCCTCTGGAGTAATCAAACGAAAGATTAATGATATTTTTGGTAATTCACTTAGAGAGATTGAGAAAAAAGAACTAGCAACCATTATATATTATCCAGAACAAAAATTAGACCTAGCACTTAGAGAAGAACTTGATATAGATGATTGGTACAAAATTACCCTTCATAAGCTTATTAAAATTTGTAGAACCATCTCCTCTAAATATACTAGATCTAAAGTTAGAAAAGCACTGCCTCCAGATTTTGCATACATTATTGAAGAATTACTCCACGAACAACAAAACACCTTTAATAAACAGGAGTATTACAATGGAATTATTCAAACTATAATTAAAATTGGTAGAGCTAAAGAATTTATAGTTGCTATTTCAAACCTAATTCAAAGGCTTACTATAGATAGACTTCATATTTTAGGCGATATTTATGATAGAGGTCCCGGTGCTCATATAATCTTAGATACCCTTATGCACTACCACTCTATTGATATACAATGGGGTAACCACGATATACTTTGGATGGGAGCCGCCGCTGGCTCTGAAAGTTGCATTGCTAATGTTCTTCGTATTTCAACCAGATATGCAAATTTAGATACTGTGGAGGAAGGTTATGGTATAAACTTATTACCACTAGCAACCTTCGCCTTAGATTTTTATAAAGATGACCCCTGCAAATCCTTTAAGCCTAAACTTTTCCCTGAAAATAATTATAGAGAAAATGACCTTAATTTAATGTCTCAAATGCATAAGGCCATTACTATAATTCAGTTTAAACTTGAAGGTGCTATAATAAAAAGATGCCCTAATTATGAAATGCAAAACAGATTACTTCTCCATAAAATAGATTATGAAAAGGGTACCATAGATATCGACGGAAAAGAATATATACTAAACGATACTAATTTCCCAACTATAGATCCCAAAGACCCTTATAAATTAACCCAGGAGGAAAGAGAACTTGTAGGCAAGCTTAAATCTTCTTTCTCAAATAGTGAAAAGCTTCAAAAACATGTACGTTTTCTATATTCTAAAGGAAGTATGTACTTAAAGTACAACTCCAACTTGCTTTATCATGGATGTATTGCACTAAACGCAGATGGTAGCTTTAAGAAAATGAAAATAGACAATATTACTTATAGTGGAAAATCCTATATAGATCGAACTGAGCGAATAGCAAGAGAAGCTTACTTTGGGAAAGTTGATTCGGAATCTAAGCTTTATGCCTTAGACTCCATATGGTATTTATGGTGCGGTTCAAACTCTCCATTATTTGGTAAAGATAAAATGACTACCTTTGAAAGGTACTTTATAAATGACAAAAGTACTCATAAAGAAATTAAGAACCCATATTATAACTATAGAGACGATGAATCAATATGCAATAATATATTGTCTGAATTTGAATTAAACCCCAATGAATCACATATTATAAATGGTCATGTTCCAGTTAAGACCAAACAAGGTGAAAGTCCTATAAAGGCTAATGGTAAACTTTTAGTTATTGATGGTGGCTTTTCTAAGGCCTATCAACCAGAGACAGGCATAGCTGGATATACTCTTATTTATAATTCCTATGGATTGCTACTGGCATCCCATGCTCCTTTTGAATCTACTCAGAAAGCTATCGATGAAGGGAAGGATATTCTTTCTTCTACTATAGTTTTAGAAAAATCTACGAATCGTATTCGTGTAACAGATACTGATGTAGGCCTCGAAATTAAGGATCAAATTAAAGATTTAGAGCTACTTCTTACAGCATATAGAAAAGGCCTTATTAAAGAACAACGGGTAACCCTATAACTAACTTTCTATATCATCACTCACCTACAGAAATAGGTGAGTGATCTTCTAGAATGCCATTAAAGCCACTTAACGCATATTGCGCCAAGTGGCTTTAATTTAAACAGAAAGTGTTAAATTTACTTTTATTGTTTTACTATCTCTAACTAATTCTACTTTAACTACATCACCGGCTTTATGTGTACCTTTAATCTTATTTAGTTCATCCACAGTTTTAATCTTTTTGCCATCGAACTGTACAATAATATCCCCAGGTGCTATCCCGGCTTTTTCTGCAGCACTAAACTCCTTTATTTGTGAAACATACACGCCTACTGGAATATTGTATTGCTTGGAAATGTCTGCGGTTATGTCTCTACAAGAAATTCCAATATTAAGAATTGGTTTAATTAAAGCATCCATTTTAGGGTTTACTGTATTAATTGGTATTGCAAAACCCAATCCTTCTACACCTTCTTGACCTATTTTAGCAGTATTTATTCCTATAACTTGCCCCTTAGTATTCACAAGTGGGCCACCACTATTCCCTGGGTTAATAGCTGCATCTGTTTGGATAAATTTCAAATCTTTATTTTCAATGCTTACTTGCCTATTAACTGCACTAACAATTCCTGTAGTAACAGATCCTAAAAATTCTTTTCCTAAGGGATTACCAATTGCTACTACTGATTCTCCTACTTCAAGCTTATCTGAATCTCCAAATTGAGCAACACCCGGAACTTTAGTTCCATCTGCTAATTTAATTACAGCCACATCTGCTGCAGCATCATAATTAACTATTTTTGCAGAAACTTCCCGTCCATCACTAAGCATAACTTTAATATTCTGTGCTCCGCTTATAACATGATAATTAGTTAAAATATATCCATCTTCACTAAATATCATACCAGTACCAACACCTTCTGGCTGAGTACCCTGCCCTCTAACCGCGCTACTTACACTCGTACTATTGGTAGAAATTGCAACTACTGCTGGACTTACCTTTTTTACAATTTCAGGTACAGTTAAATTTTCTGTACTACTAGCAGGTATAAGCTTTGCTTTTGAATTACTAGCAACCGTTGTAGCAGTTGTTTGGGGTGTATTAGTAGTGCTTGCATTTTTCATCATATTCATCGTAACAACAGCAGAACCTACACCTCCAAGTGTAGAGCATATCGCACCTACTATTATATAGGATACTATTCTTTTTCTCATACCACCTTTATCTTTTTTCACATTTTTATCATTTATTTCAGTATATTTAGTATCTTCTAATTGTAGACGCAACGTTTCACTTTGTTTTTCACTAAGCACATCTTTAGTTACATTTACATTTTGCTCAGTATTAATATTTTCCTGTGAGTCATTTATATTCTCACCCCAATTATTATTTTCGTTCATATTATTTACCTCCTTATTGGAATTGGTTTCTATAGGTATATAAAAGTTATTATCTCTTATCTAACTTTAAATTATAGTAAATAGGATATTTATATTCCTTTTTGAATTTCTGCTTGTATTTTACCTTTAAGTATATATTAATACTTATATGTTACAGTTTAGTGTCAACTTTATTAACAAACCTTTAATAAATATTGTACATTTTTAAAACATTATTTATTATTTACTCTTTGGTTAGTATAGACAATTATTTGTATTTATAAAAAAATAGTGAAATTATTATATAAAATATAATGATTTCACTATTTAACTACAATTCATCATTGAGTTGTTATTGATTTTCACAGGTCTTATTATTTACCAGCATATAGTTCAACTATTTTAAGTATTACCTCAACAGCTTTTTCCATAGCAAATGTAGGTATGAATTCATATTTACCATGGAAATTATGTCCACCTGCAAATATATTTGGTGTAGGAAGTCCCATAAATGAAAGCCTTGCACCATCTGTACCGCCTCTAATAGGTACCATTATAGGATTTACCCCTACCTGCTTCATAGCCAAAAATGCTGTATCTACAATATGTTTAACTGGCTCTATTTTTTCTTTCATATTAAAATACTGGTCCTTTATTTCTATTTCAACGGTTCCAGTACCGTATTTGTCATTTAGTGTCTTTACTATATTTTTGATAAATGTTTTTCTATTTTCATAGCTTTCAGCATCAAAATCTCTTATGATATATTGAAGTTTTGTTCCTTCAACGTCTCCATTAAGAGATATTAAATGATAAAATCCTTCATACCCTTCTGTAGTACCTGGTGTCTCATTTGATGGCAATGAATTCATAAATTCGTTTGCTATAAGTGTAGAGTGAATCATTTTTCCTTTTGCTGAACCTGGGTGAACATTTCTGCCATGAATAGAAATTTTTGCTCCTGCCGCATTAAAATTTTCAGACTCTAATTCCCCAATAGTACCGCCATCCATAGTATATGCAAAATCTGCAGCAAATTTTTTCACATCGAAAAGATCTGCCCCACGTCCCACTTCTTCATCTGGTGTAAATCCAATACAAACCTTACCATGTGGAAAGCTAGGATTTTCTATTAAATATTCTACAGCAGTCATTATCTCAGAAATTCCAGCCTTATCATCAGCTCCTAGTAGTGTAGTTCCATCTGTAGTTATAAGAGTTTTTCCTATATAATTCTTGAGCTCTGGAAAATCTTTTGGGGATAATACTATATTATTTTCTTTATTTAATATTATGTCTTCTCCATCATAGTTGTAAACAAATTTAGGATTAACATTTTTTCCTGACATATCTGGAGCCGTATCCATATGTGCTATAAATCCTATTGTTGGTATATCTTTTTCTACATTTGACGGAATAGTCGCCATTACATATCCATTATCATCTATACTTACCTCTTGTATACCCATTTCCTTTAATTCAGCAACTAATTGTTTACCAAGTATCATTTGACCATTTGTACTTGGAACGGTAGTTGATTCCTCATCAGATTTAGTATCGTAGCTTACATATTTTAAAAATTTTTCTACAACTTTTGACATACACCCATCTCCTTATTTTCATGTACCTAATTGATTTTATTTATTGTATACATTTACATTATACTACAATAAGTCCAAATTTTAAACAATGATAATAAGACATTTTTATATTTCAAAAATAAGATCTATAAAATTTATTATTTTTTATTTAAAAAATTATCAATTAATTTTTCTGCCATTCTCTTTTGCATATTAGCTTTATTAATAAGTAACAGTACCATTAATATTAATTCTATTAACTCACCATCCGCTTTTCCCATTTCTTTAATTCTACCCTTTATAAATTCCCTATCTTTATCTATATCACTTACAAAATTTTGATTTTGAACTTCTTTGATATCTAAAAAACTATTGTACAAATTTTCTAATGAAAGACTTGTACCCTTTGGAGCTTTCATGTCAATAATAGAATCAAAAATTATATTAATATCATTAATTGATATACTCTGCTTTAAATTATAAATAAGCATTAACAGTATCATATGCTCATTAGTATATTTCTTGTTTTTTGCCGGCATCAATACTTTACCCTTGGTATAATTATTAATCATAGTTTTTGTAAGAATCTTATCATCATCATTTCTTTTAAGACTTCCAAGCTTTTCATTAAAGAAAGTTGTAACTTGATCCATATATAAATCTACGCAAGGTATTTCCATTAAAGTAATATCTTTTGTTCCTATAATCTCTTCTACCAATTTATCTAAGCTTTCCTTGTTATAATCCATTTCTTTCACCTCCTCTTCATTATATAGTATTAATTACTAGTAATCCACAAATAAGAGTAATCTATATGTACTAGTGCTTATGAATTACTAGAATTACTTTAATATATTTGTAGCATTTTTAAGCTATATGTTGCAATTTAATAACAATTTAAATTATTGCCTAAATTCAGTATAAATATGGATAAAATCATTATTGATATATATCATTTTATATTGTAGTATTAGTGCATGTCATACGTAGTTATAAAAACCATGTATATGATTTTTATAACTGGATACCCTATATTTAACCAGTACATATCACAAGGAGTTTTGTCTTTGTTTTTTATATTATTACCTATAAATAAAAAATTATAAATTAGAAGGAGTGATCTATTTGTTATCAAAATTTAGAGAACCTGTAAGTAGCATTACACATTTAATTGGAGCCATCTTATCCACAATAGGGTTAATACTTCTTATTAAGTACTCTTTAGACACCACAAACGTTCATAACACTATTATCCTCGCAGTATTCGGAATAAGCTCAATCCTACTTTACTGCGCAAGTTCAACCTATCATAAATCTACATCTTCAAAAAAGGTTATAAAAATACTTAGAAGGGTAGATCATTCTATGATATATGTTCTAATTGCAGGGACTTATACTCCTATATGCTTAATTGCTTTAAAAGGCACTATGGGAACTGTACTTTTTGTAGTTATTTGGCTACTGGCTCTTATCGGAATTATACTTAAGATAGTTTGGTTTGATGCCCCTAGATGGTTGTACACTGGATTTTATATTTTAATGGGTTGGATTTCTATTTTTGCTGTTGTACCTATTATAAAAGCTGTATCCTTAGGTGGCTTTATGTGGCTTTTAGCTGGTGGGCTCTTTTATACTATAGGAGGTCTTATATATGCAACTAAATGGCCCAAAATAAATCTTAAGCTTTTTGGATTTCATGAAATATTTCATATTTTTATAATGCTGGGTAGTCTTTGCCTTTATATACTTATGTTTAAGTACATAATGTACATTAATTAGGTTTGTATTATCTAGTCACATAAAGAGTCAGTAGAAATATCTTTGACTTGTTATTTATTTTCATGTGCACTATTATTAAATAGTACAGTTAAAGTTAATAATTTCACTGAAAGTAGGGATGTTAATTATGATAAATTTATCAAAGGGTTTAACTTTTGAAGAGTATTTGGAAAAATCCAAACTAGAAAATGGCGATATACAGCTTATAGCCTATAATTCTACTAGCTTGTCTTCAAGCACTAAAGAATCTCTTAAAAATTTAACTTCCACTATTAATGTAGCAGTTTTTTCTGAAGGATACTGCCCTGATTGTATTGTTACATTACCCTTAATTAAACGAATGGCACAGGAAAATAAAAGCATAAACTTATATTGTTTTCCCAAAAGCGGTTATGAAAGCTTTTTAGAAGAATACACAGGTGACGTTCGGATTCCGACTATTATAACTTTTGATTCAGAAATGAATCCAAAAGGAGCTTATGTAGAGTTTCCAAAAAAACTACTAGAAAAGATGATGTCCTTAAAAATTGAAGAAAAGAAAAATATGGTTAATGATTATAGGCTTGGGAAATATAATGACCTTATTGAAGAAGAACTTTTAGATATGATTCTATGATTTTTATGAAATCCAAAAGCCCTTTAATGTTTACAAACATTAAAGGGCTTTATCCATCAATTTTAAGCACTGGCGCTAAATTCTAGCAAGGCCCATCTCTCTTGCAACTCTCATAACCTCTGTAGCTACAGATTCACAAACTCGAGGATCAAAAACATCTGGAATTATATAATCTGCTGCTAATTTTTCATTACTAATCAAATTAGCAATTCCTCTAGCTGCTCCCAGTTTCATTTCATCATTAATTTCTTTTGTTCTAACTGCTAGTGCACCTTTAAATATTCCTGGAAAAACCAGAACATTATTTATTTGATTTGCAAAGTCTGATCTTCCAGTTGCCACTACTGCAGCTCCAGCATCTTTTGCGACATCTGGCATAATCTCTGGTGTTGGATTAGCCATGGCGAAGACTATACTGTTTTTATTCATAGTTGAAACCATTTCGCTTGTTAATACCCCTGGTGCAGATACTCCTATAAAAACATCCATGCCTACAATTACTTCTTTTAAAGTTCCTCTTTCAATATCTCTATTTGTAATTTTAGCAATCTCAGCTTGAGCTGGATTTAAAATAGTGTCACCTTCTGCTACTGCTCCATGTTTATCACAAAGTACTATATTTTTAGCTCCAGCACTTAATAACAGCTTACATACTGCAATCCCCGCAGATCCAGCTCCATTAATTACTATCTTTACACTTTCTAATTTCTTATTAACAAATTTTAAAGCATTATAAAGTCCTGCTAAAACCACAATTGCAGTACCATGTTGATCATCATGAAATACAGGTATATCCAATTCTTCTTTTAATCTTTTTTCTATATAAAAACATTCTGGTGCTTTTATATCTTCAAGATTAATCCCTCCAAATACTGGTGATATTAACTTAACAGTTCTTATAATCTCTTCAGGGTCTTCAGTGTCAAGGCATATAGGAAAAGCATCTATTCCTCCAAATTTCTTGAATAATAGAGCCTTACCTTCCATTACAGGCAGTCCTGCCTCTGGACCAATATTGCCTAGTCCAAGAACCGCTGTACCATTAGTAACTATTGCCACAGTATTTCCTTTTATAGTGTAATCATAAACTTTATTTTTATCTTTTGCGATTTCTAAACAAGGCTCTGCTACCCCTGGTGTATAAGCAATAGATAGGTCATGTTTAGTTTCAAGTTTTATTTTTCCTATTACCTCCAGAACTCCCCTGTTTTCTTTATGCATCTTCAATGATTCTTCTTGTATTGACATATGAAACCCTCCTTATTATTGTCTAGCATCTATATCGATTACTATTTTAATATTTATTTTTTTATAAATAAGCATATAAATATCTATTTTCCATTTAAAAATTCACAATATGGTGCTATAGGGCACATATCACAATTAGGCTTCCTAGCTTTACATATTTTTCGACCATGCCATATAATATAATGATGAGCATCACTCCACATTTTTCTAGGAATGTTTTTCATAAGCTCTTGCTCTACCTCTTCTACATTTTTACCTGAGGCAAGACCAATTCTTTTTGAAACTCTAAAAACGTGTGTATCTACGGCAATGGCTGGAATACCAAATGCATTAGATAATACCACATTGGCTGTCTTTCTACCTACACCGCTCAGCTCTATTAATTCTTCCATAGTGCTTGGTACTAGGCCCCCATGTTTTTCTAATATAACTTTTGTAGCACCTAATATATTTTTACTCTTATTATTATAAAATCCACAGCTTTTAATTTTTTCTCCTAGTTCCTCTTGTGATAAAGTAATCATAGCTGCAGGTGTATTATATTCCTTATACAGCTCTTTTGTAACAATATTTACTCGCTCATCAGTGCATTGTGCTGATAGTATAGTTGAAACTAAAAGTTCATAATGATTGTTGAAATTAAGGCCACACTTTGCACCTGCGTATGTTTCATTAAGAATTTCAAGCACTGTTTTAATTGTTTTCTTATTCATATAAATCACCTACTTTTTACTAGCAAGAATGTTTCCTTAGGATTATTCTATCACATTCTATACCAAAATAATTTAATTCTAGAATTATTAATAAAAATACGTTGTTTTCCTCATATGTGAGGAAAACAACGTATAAATTATAACTATTACTTAGCGCCAATTCCTTTGGCACGTAATTTTTGAAGCATATCAGTAGTCATTTTTGCTAAATCATATTCAGCTACAAATCCCCACTCATTTTTAGCACAAGTTGAATCCATTGAATTTGGCCATGAATCAGCGATTCCTTGTCTTATTGGATCTACATTATAATCCATAATAAACTCAGGCATATGTTTTTTGATTTCAGCCGCTATTTCTTCTGGTTCAAAACTCATAGCTGCAATATTAAATGCATTTCTATGTATTAATTTTGATGCATCAGCTTCCAATAAATTAATTATTGCATTTATTGCATCTGGCATATACATCATATCCATTTTTGTACCACTCGCAATGAATGAGGTGTACTTACCTGACTTTAACGCCTCATAGTATATATCAACTGCATAATCAGTTGTTCCGCCTCCTGGAAGAACTTCATAAGAAATTAGTCCTGGGAACCTTACTCCTCTTGTATCAACACCAAATTTTTTATAGTAATAATCACATAATAATTCTCCTGCAACTTTATTCACACCATACATAGTTGTTGGTCTTTGAATTGTATCTTGAGGAGTATTATCTTTAGGCGTAGATGGTCCAAATGCGCCTATAGAACTTGGTGTAAAGAACTTGCATTTTACTTCTCTTGCAACTTCTAAAGCGTTTACAAGCCCACCCATATTTATATTCCAAGCTAGAAGTGGTTTCGCTTCTGCTGTTGCTGATAATAAAGCCGCCAAATGAACTAATGTATCTATTTCATATTTTTTAGCAAGGTGAAGCATAGCTTCATGGTCAGTTACATCCAATATTTCAAAAGGCCCGGTTGTAACTACGGGACTACCCTCTAGCTTTCTTAAATCTGTAGCTATTACATTTTCACTACCATAAATTCCTCTCATTTTCATTACAAGTTCTGAACCTATTTGCCCTAAGGCTCCTGTTACTAATATTTTTTTCATTATATTCCCTCCATATTTAGCTAACAACGCATAATGTTGCAAACGTTTAATTTAAGCTCATAGGTATAACACCTAATTATTAGGCGTTATACTCTGTTTTTATTTATTTTATTATTTTCATTTCTCTTCCAACTTTTGCATAAATAATTAATGCTTTATCTAACATTTCTTTTGTATGAGCTGCTGTAGGCATATTCCTTACTCTTCCAGTTCCCTTTCTAACTGTTGGGAACACTATTGATTTTGCGTAGACGCCCTCTTCAAAAAGTTTTTTACTGAATTCTTGAGTTTTAACTTCGTCTCCTATGATACATGGAGTAATTGGGGTTTCACTGTTTCCAATATCAAATCCAAGTTCTTTTAAACCCTTCTTCAAATAATTTGCATTTTCCCAAAGTTTATCATGCAACTCCGTACTTTCTGTAAGAATGTTAATAGCTTCAATAGCAGCGCCTGCTGCCCCTGGAGTTAGTGATGTTGAGAATAGGAATGGTCTAGCACGAACCATAAGCCAATCAATTAAGTCTCTTGTTCCAGCTACATATCCACCTACAGCACCAATAGCCTTTGATAATGTACCAATTTGAAAGTCTATCTTATCGGACAAACCAAAGTGATGTACGGTACCTGTACCTTTTCCCATTACTCCTGAACCGTGAGCATCATCTACGTATGTTATTAAGTCAAACTCTTCTGCTATTTTTACAATTTCAGGAAGTTTAGCTACATCGCCATCCATAGAAAATACACCGTCAGTAATAACCATTATTTTTTCATATAAGCCTGATTCCACTGCTTCTTTTGCCTTATTTCTTAAATCCACCATATCTGAATGTTCTACTCTTATGATTTTTGCACCAGATAACCTGCACCCATCTATTATTGATGCGTGATTTAAGGAATCTGAAAGAATAGCATCTTTTTTATTCATTACTGCTGAAATTGCTCCCATATTACAATTGAATCCTGACTGGAAAGCAATAGCTGCCTCTGTATGTTTAAATTTAGCAAGTTTTTGCTCTAATTTAGTATGGATTTCTAATGTACCATTTATTGTTCTAACGGCACCTGCTCCTGAACCATATTGCTTAGTTGCTTCAATAGTAGCTTCAATCATTCTAGGATTAGTAGCAAGACCTAAATAGTTATTTGAAGATAGGTTAATTAATTCATTATCACCAATTTTAATAACAGGTCCATTTGAACTCTTTAGTACATTTATTACGTTATACAAACCTTTACTTTTTAAATCATCTAAATTATCTTTTAAAAATTTCCCTAATACTTTACTTCCCATGGTAACATGCCTCCAACCTTTTATTTTGTATATTCTTATAAAAACATATAAGAATTTTATATTTAATCACAAGTTCATTATATATCTTTTAGCTCCAAATGCCAAATTAAATTGCAAAATCCTTACCTTAAAAGCAATATTTCTTTTATTTTTTTATGTTTATGAATTTTTTCCATCACTGTCAATTATTATTTTCTATTTCCTTATGCTATATAAGACACAACTAAAAACAAGATTTCGGTTTTTAAACACAACTCTTGCTCTTAATCATTTTTTTATTATTACCTATTTTAAATCAGAATATACTCCTCTATATTTTTCAGGAAGTAACATAGCTATCCCCCACATTATTTCATGCATGGCCCTATCATGATACTGATTTTTATCTTCATCCACATTTTTAATAGGAAGCATAATAGGCTCACCAACACTAATGTTTACATCTGCATAATTGAATTTTTCTGAGGCCATGTTATTTTCATTAATAGGTAATAATTTTTCTGTTCCCCAAATGCCCATTGGAACGATTGTTGCCTTTGATAATTTAGCCATTAATAAAAGGCCCTTCTTAGCTTCTGCCATTTTCCCATTTCTACTCCTGGTTCCTTCTGGAAAAATCATAATGTTATTTCCTTGTTTTAACGTATTGACAATTTTAGATATAGCTTCCTTATCTGCAGAATTAGGTTTTATATTTATAGTCTTAGCCACGTGAAACCCTAGTTTAGTAAGCTTGTTATCTGTTAGCTTTACACCAGCAACAAAAGTTACATTGTTATCCTTTAATAGCCTATTCATAACTATACCATCAGCATTACTTAAATGATTGCATATAAAAATTATAGGAGATTTAGCTCCAACAATTTTCTCCATTCCAGAAGTTTTTATATTTGCGTATTTATTAATGTATGAATCAATTAATTTATTTGCTATAAATGATACAACTTTATCCGGCAAAAAATCTATTATTCTTAGCACTACTGGAGAAACCATTAAAATTCCACCTTTCATAAAAAGTATTTATAAAATTATTATAATTTGAAAAACTTTAAAAGTCTATAATAATAATCCCTTATATAAGGTGATGTATCCTTTTCTACAGTTATAAACTTAACCCTTTCACTGTGAATCGCATTAATAATTGCATTCCTTTTAAGTATATTTTTACCTCTCCACCCACAAGAAGTTATTTTATACTTATCTTTAAATAAATCATTATCCATATTCATTAAAGTCTTTACATCCACGTTTTTCATATATTCATATGGTTTAAATTCACTGATATCACTAAACTGGATTCCACTATTGTATGGGCAAGCTCTCTGACAGGTATCGCACCCAAATAGTCTACCATTTAATTTTTCAAACCAGGAATCCTCTATATGTTTTTTTTGAGTTATGTAAGAAAGACATACATTTGCATCATTATTTATTCCTGCTTTACCTTTCACTATAGCATTTGTAGGACATGATTCTAGACATCTCTCACAATTACCACATTTTTGAACAATTGGTTTGTCTGGTAGGATTATTAAATCTGTTATAATTTCACCTAAAAAAACATATGATCCGTATTTTTCTGTTATCAAGGTATTATTTTTCCCTATAAACCCTATTCCACTATTACAGGCGATATATCTCTCTGGAAGCGCATTGCTATCCACAAAAGACATAGCTTTTCCGCCCATACTCTCAATAAATTTACAAATTTTTTCCATATACTCGATTGTAACAACATGATAATCCCTTCCAAGCGTGTATTTGGAAAATTGCGTCTTCTTATCGAAATCTAAACTATATAGATAGGGAAACGCAATGGTAATTATTGTTTTTCCTTCTGGCATATATAAAAATGGATTTATCCTCTTATCTACGCTATGTTCCTCAAACTCATTTTCTAGTCCAAGCTTCTTTCTTGTCTCAAAATAAGGATTTAGCTCATGAAAAATTCTACACTCGCTAAATCCTATTGTGTCTATTCCAATTTTCATACAAAACTCTATGATTTCTTCCTTAATGCTCATATTGTCAGTCCTTTTTATATTATCATATCATTATACATTCTTTTAGTCTTCCCTAAATAATCCTTAATCTCTATTATGGGAATAGTTTTCCCAAAAATTATTCTAGCAGGAATACCAACAGCAGTTGCCTTAGCTAATACATCTTTTAAAACTACAGCATTGGCACCAATTTTACTACCAGATCCTATTTTAATTGGTCCCAAAATTTTAGCACCAGCACCTACCACCACATCATTTCCTAAAGTAGGATGCCTTTTTCCTTTATCCTTACCTGTTCCACCAAGTGTAACCCCTTGGTACAAGGTTACATTGTTCCCTATTTCTGTTGTTTCTCCTATTACTACGCCCATTCCATGATCTATAAATAACCCTTTTCCTATTTTTGCCCCTGGATGAATTTCTATTCCGGTAAAAAACCTAGCTAGTTGTGATAGCGCTCTAGATATAAAATAAGCTTTATGATTATATAGAAAATGAGCTACTCTATATAATATTATAGCATGTGTAGATGGATATAGAAGTATTACTTCCACCCAATTCTTAGCCGCTGGATCCTTTTCTAATACATTTTTAATTTCATATTTCAGCATTTTAAGCATATAACTATTCACTCCTACAAAGCAATATTGTTGATTTAGTCATAAATCCCCATGGAGATATATTTTTCTCCTCCGTCCGGTGCAACAGTAACAACTTTTTTGCCCTTACCTATTCTACTTGCAATTTTTATAGCTGCTGCGATATTAGCCCCTGTTGAAATCCCAACTAATATACCTTCTTCACTGGCCATTAGTTTTGCCATTTCAAAGGCCTCATCATCAGATATTTTTATTATTTCATCAACAACGCCTGTATCATAAATATCTGGTGTAAAACCTGCGCCTATTCCTTGTATTTTATGTGGTCCAGGTTCTCCACCTGATAATACAGGAGATTTTTCTGGTTCAACTGCGACTACTTTAATGTCTTTTCTAATTTCTTTTAATCTTCTTCCTACTCCGGTAATTGTTCCACCAGTTCCCACTCCCGATACAAACACATCTAAATCCATCACATCTTCCACTATTTCTTCTGCAGTTGTAGCATAATGTTTTTCTGGATTTGCTAAATTAGTAAATTGCTGCGGTATAAAGAAATTAGGTTTTCCCTCTGCTACTTCCTTAGCCTTGTTTATAGCACCCTTCATGCCCTTGGTACCATCAGTAAGCACGAGTTGTGCTCCATATGCCTTAATTAAATTCCGTCTTTCAACGCTCATGCTATCTGGCATTACAATAATCACTTCGTACCCTTTAATTCTCCCAATCATGGCCAAAGCTATTCCCATATTTCCACTAGATGGTTCAACTATGGTGAATCCTTCTTTTAATAATCCTAAATTTTCAGCTTTTTCTATCATCCCAAGGGCTGCTCTATCTTTTATGCTTCCAGCTGGATTAAACTTTTCAAGTTTCACATAAATATCAGCCATGTCACCCTTAACTAATTTATTTAATTTCAAAACCGGTGTTGCTCCTATCATATCTAAAACGTTATTATACATCATAATAATATCCCTCCAAATTTAAAATAATTGATTTACTTTAAGATCTATATAAATTTCTAAAATTATAAAATAAAAGTTATATACTCATCAGTGAATTATCTGAAAATTTTTGAGTACAAAAAAAAACTCCCTCTAATCTAGAGACGAAGTTTTGCTTCGTGGTCCCACTCTAAGTTATAATCACTATAGTGATTATAAAGCCACTTTTTCAAGCACAGCGCTATGCTCTATCCCTATAACGGGGGAATCCCGATGCAGCCTACCATAGGCATATACCTAATTCGGTGCACAACTCCAAAGGGCACTTCATATAAGCTTCCCATAAGAATCTTCTCAGCTTTAGACTCTCTCTCTGTATATTATTCTTATACTACTTTCCTTTTTCTCAGTATTTCCTAGTATTTTAGTATGATTTACTTTTCTTTATTATATTATATTCTTAACATCAAAATATGTCAATACTATTTAGTTATTTTAGTACATTGCTTTTCTGAGTAGTTATGATGGAATGTCATCTTATAATTTTCTACAAAAAAAACTGTTAGAATAAACTAACAGATAATTCCTAAATATTATATTTTTTTAAGTATTGAGTAGTAACGATACCTATATTTTGGCTTTGATTTACAACATTCTCAGAAAAATCATAACCAAGAGCAACATTTCCACAAGCAAAAATACCTGCTATATTAGTTTGTGATTTTTCATTTAATAGAATTTGTCCTGTTGATGAGCCAATTTCTATCTTCGCTTGTTTTGCGAGTTCATTATCTGGATATAATTTTACAGATAAAAGTAACGCATCACAAGAAATATATTCCTCGCTCCCTTTAATAACTTCGTTATTATCATCTAACTTCACTAAAGTAACGCCTTCAATTCTACTTTTGCCTGCAATGGCAATAATCTTTTGCTTTGTTCTTAATGGTATATTAAAATCATTAAGAGAATTACCCAGTTTTTTATCAAGTGCATCAATATAATCTTTACCTTCAACTATAGCTTTAACATTAGCCCCTTCAATAGAAAGTCTACTTGCCATTTTTAATGCAATATCTCCTGTACCTAATATGATAATTTGTTTTCCTGGCATATATCCTTCTATATTTACAAATTTTTGCGCAGACCCTACAGTATATATACCTGCACAGTTGGTACCTGCTAGATTAGAAAATCCTCTTGGTCTTTCCCTACACCCAGTGGCAATTATTATAGCTTTGGCTTTTATTTTAAAAATTCCATCATAAGTATTCACTGCATTAATTTCTTTAGTAGGACTTAAATTTAAAACCGTGGTGTCTAACTTATATGAAATACCCATTTTATTAACTTTATCTATGAATTTCTGTACAAATTCAGGTCCAGTCAAGTCTTCACCAAAAGTGTTCACACCAAACCCATTATGGATACATTGATTTATTGTTCCTCCCAATTGATTTTCTCTTTCCAAAATCAGGATTTCACCCTCGTAGTGTTCTTTAGCTGAAATAGCAGCTGCAAGGCCTGCGATGCCTCCCCCGATTACCACTATGTCATATTGCTGCATTACATACCCTCCTATTTTAAGGCACCTAAAAAAATGGCCAGTCGATATGCTAGTCGATTTTTGGAAACGCCTAATACTAAAATTTGATACTCCATTATAAATAAACGTAAAAACCTGTGAAAATAATTTCACAGGTTTTATTTGGCAGGGGTAGTAGGACTCGAACCTACAACCAATGGTTTTGGAGACCACTACTCTACCAATTGAGCCATACCCCTTTATTACGTATAAAATTTTTAAAATGGCAGGGGTAGTAGGACTCGAACCTACAACCAATGGTTTTGGAGACCACTACTCTACCAATTGAGCCATACCCCTAATTTACATTCAAAGTGTATCATGTATCTTTAATAAATGCAAGTGTTTTATATTTAAAGGACATTTCCGAAGGAAAACCTACTACCTCTATAAGTAGGAATTACATACTATAACAAGAAGAAACCTTCTGAAGTCGTTAATATTACAGCTTCCCAGATGATGATTCAACTTATTAAGAAACACAGGTTAAATACCTCCTGCACACTCTGCGCTTCTTAATAGTTATTTTATTACTAGCGATTATTCCACTTTAAAACCTGCTGACTTTACTTTTGCAACGATGTCATCAAAATTTTCTGTATCAAGTCTTACAACAATTTCCTTAACCTCTGTAAGACTCTTTGGATCAATAACTACAAAACTAATTATATCACCTTTGTTTTCAGTTATTATTTTTGAAAGCTTAGATATCTGGCCTTGAATGTCATAAGCTATAACAGCTAAACGTTTTCCTTTATTAAGCCCAAATAACTCAGTAAATTGATGAAATATAGCATGGTGTGTAACTATACCTTTAAAATCACCATTGTTATCCACTACAGCAACAAACGAAACACTTCTTGTCTCTAAAAAATGTGCTGCTTCTTCTGCTTGCTCCATCGGATTAATAACAGGTACATCAATCCTCATTACATTTTCAACCATAAAATCAGATAATAAGCATTTCTTATCAAGACAATTTTCATAAAAATAAGTATAAATTCTTTCTTTTGAAATTGATCCAATAAATTTATTACCCTCAGCCACAGGAATTGATAAAAAATTATTTTGATCCATAATTTCTAAAGCTTTACCTATTGTTACCTTTGGTGTTACCGTAATTAATTTTTCTCTTAATAGCATCAAATTATTAACAAACATTATTTTCCCCTCCTTAATATGGTATATAAGCTATTATACATTATTTTATAATTTATGTGTAAATAATTGTTTTTTATTTTAGAAATATAATTAATAAAAATAAATCCATATATTATGGTCAATCTCCTAGATTACCTTTTCTTTTTTTATTTTTTAGGATAAAATATCTAGTGAGGTGAAACTTATGGAATTTGTAGTAACTACAGTAGAAGAAACTTATAAAATAGGAGAACTAATAGGTGAACTTGTAAATTCAGGTGATATAATCTGCTTAATTGGTGACCTAGGTACTGGCAAAACTCATTTAACAAAGGGAATTGCAAAAGGCTTAGGTATTGAAGACCATGTAACTAGCCCTACTTTTACAATTGTAAATGAATATACAGGTCGTTTAACCTTATATCATTTTGATGTATACAGGGTAAATGATCCGGACGAAATAGAAGCTATAGGCTTTGATGAATATATATTTAGTGATGCAGTTAGTATTATTGAATGGGCTAATTATATTGAGGAATTGATTCCACGGAATAATTTAACCATTACCATCGAAAAGCTTCCCGAATTTGGAGATAATTATAGAAAAATCAGCGCATGCTATTCTGATAAAAGATATGATTATATAAAGGAGATAAAAATATGAAGATTTTAAGTATAGATTCCGCTACAGCTGCAGCTACTTGTGCCATTCTTGAGGATGACAATGTACTTGGCGAGATAACTTTTAACTATAAAAAGCAACATTCTCTAATACTTATGCCTATAATCGATGAATTATTTAATAATGTAGGAATGAACATAGGCGATATAGATGCCTTTGTAGGTTCAAAGGGACCTGGGTCCTTTACAGGCCTTAGAATAGGACTTTCTACCATTAAAGGGCTTAGCCAAGGCACAGGGAAGCCCTTTGTAACCGTATCTACCTTAGATTCCTTAGCATTTAACTTAGCATATACAGATGGTATTGTCTGTCCTATACTAGATGCACTGCGGGATAATGTTTATACAGCATTATATACTTTTAATAATTGCGAGCTTAACCGCATTACTGACTACATAAATATTTCTATAGATGAATTAATAAACATACTTAAAGAGAAAAACTGCAATATTTCTTTTGTAGGAGATGCTGTTCCAAAATTCAGAGAAAAACTTATAGAACACTTTCCCATGGCCAGATTTGCGCCAGCTCATTTAAATTTAGCTAGGGCATCATCCCTAGGAGAATTAGGTCTTAAGCTATTATCTAAAGGAACAGTGGATGATTTATACGCGTCAGTGCCTATTTACCTTCGAAAACCCCAAGCAGAGCGAGAGTATGAAGAAAAAATGAGGCAAAATAAAAATGAATAGCGATTTTAAAATTTGCCCAATGGATAAGTCATCTATTAAATCTATCCTCAATATTAGTGAATTAAGCTTTCCGATTTCTTGGAGCTTAGAATCCCTAGAAAGTGAATTAGACAATAAATTTGCTAAATATGTAGTACTCAAGAAGGGTGATTCTATAGTAGGTTATGGAGGCATGTGGTTAATTATAGATGAGTCCCATATTACTAATGTTGCAATTCACCCTGACGCCCGAGGCCACGGTGGTGGAGATTTAATCGTAGAAGCCTTATTTAGAATTTGTAGAAAGCAAAAAGTAACAGCTATAACCTTAGAAGTTAGAAGTTCAAATTTTCTTGCTATAAACTTATATGAAAAACATGGCTTTGAAAAGGTAAGTGTTAGACCTCATTATTATGAAGACAACGGAGAAGATGCAGTAATTATGTGGAATCGTAATCTGTAACATAAATCATGAAAAATATTAACTAGTAAAGGGGTGCCTATGAAATAGGTACCCCTTTACGTTTATGCCATTATTTTCTATATTTTCGACTGATAATTGCCTTGTCTGTTTTTGTATTCTCTCTCTGCGTTTTCTTTATGAAGTATAGGAGAAACACTTTTATATAGAGCTAGGGTTACTGATGATACTACTATTCCTTTAATAAAAGTAAAAGGAATAATTGACCAAATAATGAAAGAATTCAAATCCACAATATTGTGATTTATTTTTGATCCCATTCCTACAACAGCAGCTATTGGGAATCCTAATACACTTTCGTATAGCGGTAGAACAACAAAATAGTTTAATATCCCTGCAAAAATTGACATACAAATTACTCCTATTAATAATGCAACAATAGCTCCACCCTTGTTTTTGCGAGCCTTATATATAAATCCAGATACTAATACTAAACTTGAGCCTAATAAAAAATTTGCTAGTTCTCCAACGAAAGCTGTTTTAGTAGCTAGCAATCCATGTAATATATTTTTAATGAGTTCAATAATAACGCCTGCTATTGGCCCTAATGCAAATGCACCTAACAGCGCTGGCAGGTCACTGATATCAAATTTCAAGAATTCCGGAAATATAGGTATTGGTAATTCAATGTACATCAAAAGAAAAGCCATAACAGATAAAAGTGAAATTTTAATAAGTTTAACAAGTTTTTCGTCTCTCATTTTTATACCCCCTAATTAATATGTCTTCTAGGGATGGATATAATAAAAACCCTGACATAGAACTATGTCAGGGCGAATTCGCATATATCACATCTTCTTTTATCCAGACTTTACTGTCGGCTTCGGAGTTAAACCGAATCTGCCTTTCGGCTCGCGGGCTTTACCGCCGGTGGGGAAATTCGCCCCGCCCTGAAGATTATCAAATTTTATTTTATAATTTAATTATATCTACATTTAATAGAAAAAGCAATATACAAATTATATATTTTTCATAGATAATGATATTCTTTTCCTTTTCTCATCAACTTCTAGCACACTAACTTCTACTATATCTCCAACTGTAACTACATCCAATGGATGCTTTACAAATTTATCTGATAGTTGGCTTATATGTACTAACCCATCCTGGTGAACTCCAATATCAACAAAAGCTCCAAAGTCAGATACATTTCTAACTGTACCCATAAGTTTCATCCCTGGTTTAAGATGAGACATTTGAACTACACCTGTTTTTAATAGTGGCTTAGGTAATTCTTCTCTTGGATCTCTACCTGGCTTTTTAATTTCTTTAATAATATCTCTAAGCGTTGGGACTCCTATTTCTAATTTTTCAGCCAGCTCATTTAGATTAATATTTTTAACTCGCTCATCCATATCTTTAAAATTTAGTGATTTAAGATCTTCTTTTGTATATTGCAGAAAATCTAGCATTTTTTTTGTAGCATTATATGACTCAGGATGAACTGAAGTATTATCTAAAAACTCTTTGCTCTCCATGACTCTTAAAAATCCCGCACATTGCTCATATGCCTTTGCGCCTAATCTTTTCACTTTTAATAATTCTTTTCTAGCTATAAATTTACCATTTTCTTCTCTATAGGCTACTATATTTTGAGCTATTGTAGCATTTATCCCTGATATATAAGACAATAGTGAAGGGGTTGCAATATTAAGATCTACTCCAACGGCATTAACACAGTCTTCAACTACTCCTTTTAAGGATTCATCAAGTTTTTTAGGCGTTACATCATGTTGGTATTGTCCAACTCCAATAGCTTTAGGATCAATTTTCACAAGCTCCACTAAAGGATCTTGAAGTCTTCTTCCTATAGAAATAGCTCCTCTAATAGATACATCTATATCTGGATATTCTTTTGATGCAAGCTCTGAAGCTGAATATACGGATGCACCTGCTTCTGAAACTATAACATAGTACAAATCTTTTGCGCATTCTTCTTTAAGTTCTTTAATTATCTGGGCTAGAATTTCTTCAGACTCACGACTAGCAGTTCCGTTACCTAAGGATATTACTTCTACATTATGCTTATTTACTAATGCTTTAATGATACCTATGGATTTTTGCACGCCATCCTTACTGCCCGCAGTAGCATATACTGTAGCCATATCTAAAACCTTTCCCGTATCATCCAGAACTGCTATTTTGCACCCAGTTCTAAACCCAGGGTCAAATCCAAGTACTACCTTCCCTTTTATAGGGGATTGCATTAAAAGAGCTTTTAAATTAGCTTTAAATATTTCAATAGCACCTATTTCACCTTTTTCTGTGAGTTCTGACCTTATTTCCCTTTCAATTGATGGAAATATAAGTCTTTTTACAGAATCAACTATACTTAGTTCTATATACTTATCTGTTTCACTATTTCCCTTTAAACATTTATCTCTTAAGTACTGGTTAATCTTATCATTATCAGCTTTAATTTTCACAGAAAGTATCTTGCTACTTTCACCTCTATTTATAGCAAGAATCCTATGTGGTGGAATAGATTTAACGCCTTCTTTATACTCATAGTACATTTCAAAAGGTGTAGTCTCATCCGAAGCACCCTTAGTTTCTACAATGCCTTGATTATGCACAAGTGCCCTAATCCATTTTCGGAAGTCAGCTTCATCTGAAATCATCTCACTGATAATATCACCAGCGCCTTCAAATGCTTCCATGGATGTAGTAACTCCTTTTTCCTGACTTATAAATTTCTGCGCATACTCATTTATATCACCTTTAAACTCACCACTAAAAATAATTTCAGCAAGAGGCTTTAGTCCCTTTTCTATTGCAATGATGGCTCTTGTTCTTTTCTTAGGCTTAAAAGGTCTATAAATATCCTCTATTTCTGTAAGAGTCTCGCATTTCTTTATGGAATTTTCAATTTCTTCTGTTAGATTTTCTTGTTCTCCAATAATACGTAGTACGTCTGTTTTTCTTCCTTCTAAATTTCTAAGATATATAAGTCTCTCTGTGAAATTTCTAAGTACTATATCATCAAGTCCACCTGTTCTTTCTTTTCTATATCTAGCTATAAAAGGAACTGTATTCCCCTCATCTAATAACTGGATTACACTTTCCGATTGCTCTTTGCTTATTCCAAATTCACTTATTAATCTGCTTTCTATATTTTCCATATTTTCCTAACTATTTTTTTAAGGTACATAAGACAAACAACTGGTCAGTATTTTATGCGCCTAAATAGTCAGTCCTCCTCTCGTAATTTATATTTTAAATCTAAGGTCTCAAAATTAACATATTTAATCATACCCCAAGTTCTACCTTAATATCTATATAAAGATAAAAATTTTCAGGAGAAATATATGAAATTTTTAATATGTTCTTATTTTTAACCCTTTGTATTTTTTTATAGTTCACATATATATTATACCCTATATAGATTCAATCCTACAAATGTGTACCAAAATATATCTCCTTAGATTGCTTTAAAGATATACCTACTATCACTTTAGAAAATGCGAAAATTGCTCCTTATATTAACTCGCAGCTCAAAAATAACGGCTTAAAATATTATAAAGGTAATGAACTTTAAAGATTTAAAGTGCTATATCATAAAAAAATTAATGGTAGGCCATATTTAAAAGTATTAGACAGCCGAGTCAAAATAATTAAAGATTTTGTTTATAATGTTGATTTTAAAGAAGCCCTTGAGTTAAAGATTTATTAGATAGGAATTACAGCATTGGTTGTTTTATCACTTTCGACGTCTCAGAGACCCCTGTAAAGCTATTTCGAAGGCAAGGAAGTATCTCTCGCCCAATAATTGTTTCGACACACTTTGACCATTTAGGTCCGTATTTAAATGGCACTATAAGTGAATTAGTAAACTAATTGATAATGTTAAATTTTTCAAGTGGAACAAATATGGATTATATATTTATTAGAAATCGCTCATGACTTACCATTTAAAATGTAAAAAACTTAAAAATAGGTATAGCAAACCCAATCTGTAAAATGTAAGTATATGGGCTGTGAATGCTAAATATTTAAATTAGGCTATTTTTAGAATTGATTTTTCTAAACTCAACGACCACCTACTAAAAGTAGGTGGGTTGCTTTTAGGACTGAAAGTCCTGTTTCGGCTGAAGCCGACTAAAGTTGAATACTAAAAGTATTCTAAAGTTTGCGAGTAACCTCACTCTGTAACTTTAAATGTATCTTCTTCGTCCTTACCTTGATTTTCTATATATTGTTTTATCATTTCTTCTATTACACTTCCAACTGTTGCACAAAAATATCCTCTTGCCCACAAGTGTTGTCCCCCATATCTCTTTTTAAATTCTGGGAATTCATCTTGTATTAACTTTGATGATTCGCCTTTTAAGTATTGTACTATTTTTGCTGGTGCCATACTTGTTGGACATGATAACAACATATGTACATTATCTGTTGTTATATTTCGTTTCACAACTGCTATGCCCATTGTCTCACATCCCTGTTTTAATAGGTCTCTTAATCTATATCCTATTGGCCCTTTTAATATTTGATATCTATATTTTGTTACCCATACTACGTGATATTTTATATCATATACAGTATGAGCATCTTTTCTGTAATCTACCATTTTTATCACCCAATATGATTTTACAACTTTTTCATATTTGCTACAATGCTAAAGCCTTCTTATCCTTTACGCTAAAAGCTAACAGACTGAAAGTCGGTAGTTTTAACCTTACGCATAGAAAATAAAATTATAATATTCTTTACAGCTATAACAGGTGCCCATTTATTGCCTTATGGTTGGTTACATGATACTAAATTTTATATGAAAATGGCACCACTTATATCTATATTGATTACTATAATTGGATGGAATATCAGCCTTTTGTATTTATGGTGTATTCCATTGTCAATGCTAGTCTCAGTAATTATATTAAATGTATGGATTTGCTTAGATTACAAACAAAAAAACATCTGTAAGAATCTCTAAATCAACATAAACAATAATCTAAATTCCTAATTTATAAGTATTTGTTATCTAAAATACTAAAAATCCTATTGAGGCTGAAGTCCCCGAATTTTCGGTAATCTCATAAAAGAAAATTCAAAGATACTCTTTAATAATGTCAAATTATTCTTTATTTTTCCTATACGATGAGTTTTTAACCCTAAATGAACATATATGTAATACTATTTTATGATACAATATTTTTTAGAAGATTATAAATATTATTTTAAAGGAGCTGTTCTATGGATTTATCAGAAAAATACAGCAAAAACTGTACTACTTTTATTAAAAATAATATAAAGACCGCAGATGAAGAATTAGAAAAAATCCAGTATGGTTTGCATGTGTTTTTTTTAAATATTTCTAAGTTATCAATTTTATTGGTACTTGCATACTTTTTTAATGTAATCACATATACACTAGTTGCTTTAATAAGTTTTTCTTCACTTAGAGCTTTTGCATCAGGTATGCATGCTAGTTCTAGCAAATCCTGTACAATTTCCACAATTCTCATTTTTACAGCTATAGTATATTTCAGTATTCATATACATATAAATAGTTTTTATATGCCATTAATATTTAGTTTTAGCCTATTACTTGTTATTTTATACGCACCATCAGACACATCTGAACGACCTCTCATAAGTAAAAACTTAAGGAACAAACTAAAAAAGGCCTCTGTATTTATAGTCATTATGTTTTTCTTGATTACTCTATTATTAACAAATCATTTTTATAAAAATATTATTACTTTCAGTATTTTAATAGAATCAATTCTAACAACGCCATTAGTTTATACGATATTCGGAAGGAGTTATAAAAACTATGAAAGTTTTAAATTCTAAAAAATATTTAGCTTTTATTATAAGTTGCTGCGCTTTATTCATAGCTGCAACCTCATCAAGCTTATGTTCATTATGGGGATTAGGTGAACCAAAAATGCCTAAATCCTTATATAAAAAAGATTAATAATTTGAAAGGATCTAAGCAGTAATAATTCAAGTTGCAACTTGAATTATTACTGCTTAGATCCTTTACTTACTTTTATTGTATACTACTAATTCTTGTTTAAATAAATTATTATTAATTTCTGTGTTTAATAATATATTAGGATAATTCTCTATAATATCTTTAACTATACCTAATCCAAGACCTCTATTTTTACCTTTAGTTGAAAATCCTTTTTTATATAATTTATTAATAGGTTGAATACGTCCTAAAAATGAATTTGATATAATAAATACTATAGAATCATCATTGTTTATTATTACTATATCGAACTTTTTGTCTTCAGTTAGAACTGCGGCCTCAATTGCATTGTCTAATAGTATACCTATAACTCTAAAAACGTCTATGCTGTTAACTGAAATATCCTCTATCACTTCAATAATTTCTGTGTTTACTTCTAGATTCAAAGATGATGCGTTAATGATTTTTGCAGATAAAAGTCCCTTTAACCCTGAAATTCTAATGTTTTGAAGATTGAAATATTTATTATCCCTCACTTTTGCACCTTCATGTAATATTTCATCGCTGAAATATTTTTCTAACCCATTTAAATCCTTATCTTGAATATAACCGTTAATAGTAGATAAAATATTTATATAGTCATGCTTAAATTTTCTACTTTCATCAATCATATTTTCAATTATGTCTGTATATTCCATCATCTGTTCAAATTCTTTAAGCCTATTATCGTAAGTCATTTGTTTCTTAATATTTTTGCTACTAAAATATATTGTTATAAATCCAAAAATAAAATAAACGAATATTAAACTCATATTTATTGAAACAATACGCTTACTTGTACCCGCGAAAAAATATTTATAAATTACTCTATTTAGATAAATTAAAAGCAAAGATAAGCTTACATATATTAGTACAATAATATTGTTTTTCAAAGTCACTTCCCTTACACCTTGAAGCTGAATCTTTTTCCTAAAAAAAAACTGGAAAATTACTTTGCTAATAACATAACTGAAAAATAGAATCATTAAATGTAATATTATTGCCATCCATATATCTTCTTTAATAAAAATATAATCGATTTTAAGTATATTTAATAAAATAATAGTGCAAATTGCATCACTTATTGCAGAAATAAAATACATACTAGTCATAATCATGATTGAATTGTAAATTGATCTACTAACCAAAAACAAGAAGATAAACATAAACATTACTGAGAGAGGTAATGTTAAAAATTCTTGGGTATATATTCCACAAACACCTATCATCATATTTCCTAATATACAAAATAGTATACTCTTATTGTTAAATTTGATGGCTTTCAAATTATTTATAATCACAAAAATACTTATCCCCAAAATTAAAGATACTACGATATTTTTTATTATCCCTTCCACTTTTTCACTAACCCCCTTAACTGTCTTAAAGACACATAACACTCCGCCTCATTTTTCATATGTATAAGCAATCTTTTTTTATCGATTTCACTTATATTTTTTGTATTTACTAAATAACTTCTATGACTTTGATAAAAATCATCATTTAGTGAATTTTTCAAATTTTTTATACTGCTGTAAAATTCTATTTGTTTTTTAAAAGTATGAACTCTAACTTTATGTCCAGTAGGAACAGTCTCAAAAAATAAGATATCCTCTAATTTAATAATCATCTTTTTACCTACTGTTTCAATAGTTATGGAATTGGTTTTGCTTTCATTCTCACAATCAACCTTATTATTATATTTATTATAAGCATCTAATAAATTATCTCTTATTTTATTGTTGAAAAAAAACACATCTTCTTTAGGAATAAACCCCATAGCCTCAACTTTATACTCGAAAGTCATGCATGCAAGTTCTGAATGAGCAGTTATAAAAATAATATATCCATCTGGATCATGCTTCCTAATAAACTGAGCAAGAGCAAGTCCATTTATCTTAGAGTTTAGTTCTATATCTAAAAAATATATCCCTACATTGGTGTTGTTTTTCTCTAAATATGCAATAACACTTTCAGGATTATCTGTACATAATGATATATTTAAATTCAACAAATTATCACCTATTGTGCTTACAACTACTTTTTTAATTCGCTCACGCTGCCTTATATTATCTTCACAAATTATTATGCTAAGCATACTATCACTTCCTTATTTTTTGACACATAAAAATGGATACCAAATCAGTATCCATCATCTATAGTGCACTATCGATGAAATCTATTTTTTTGTATTACACAAAATATACTAAAAACTCTGACTTGTTATTTATTCTCATGTACCTTATTTCCCTTTTATGTTATCACTTTAGATGTTGTATTCTACAATATATATATATTATACCATATTCGACTTTTTTTGTCAATGTTACTCATTTTTTATCTTTTTTTATAACTTTTAACATAAAACATCTATAATTTGAGGAAAAATGTAATGTTAAGTCGTAAATATTTTCCGTTCTATCATATTAGCAGTAGGACCACTGAAAATTTTTCAAAAATAATTATTAATCCAATGCTGCTTGCATAATTTGCTTTCCTGTAAATGCTAAAATATCCACACCTTTAGGGATAAACCGACGCATCATTTTATTGATGTTCTCATTTGCGCCTCGCTCTCATAAACTGTAAAGATGGGCATAATACATTTTATTTCTTTTAACTTTATTTCTTACGGAGTTCATAACACCTTAAAAACGGCTAATTTCTTCGCTACACTTATTCATATAGTTAACTCGCTATTCAATAATATTACCTATTTTAGCTACTTCACGCTTTATTTCACACTTAGATTGCCTTCCTATTTACTCTACTATAAAATTGGGAATACATTATAAAAAAAACTAAAAATAAAAAGCTATAGATTTCAAATCTATAACCTTATTAGTTGGATAAAACGCTTCTTTAATAGAATCTGAATTAAAGATGCTAATCTAATCTTTTAAATTTATTTTTTCAAGTAAATAATATAAAATTTTTTTTCGTTTTGTTATTATCTGTGCTTCACAGGACATCCCTAATTTTAGCTTTGACTTTTTACCTTTATAGCTATATAAGGTTTTATTTTCCACATAAGATTCTGCAACATAATAGCTATTTCCTGATTGCTCATCCACCTTTGCATCTACACTTATTTTAGTAAGTGTACCAGTAAGTTCACCATACTCCTCATATGGAAGAGCTTGAAAATGATATTTTAATTTGTCTCCTACTTTTATATCGGCTATATCTTTATTTGCTAAATATAACTGAATTTTATAGTTATTGGTATTATTCGGATTAATTGTTGCTATTTCTATTCCACTTTGCAATAATTCTTGAACAGTTACATCTTTAATAATACTTACTACTCCATCCATGGGTGATTTTACAATACAATCATCTATATTAATATTAATAGCTTTTATGTTTTTCTCTAATTCTTGTATTTTGGTTTTATTAATTTTTATGTTTTCATCAATATCAACTAATGTATCTATTTTGTATTTTGACATCTGTATTTTAAAAATCTCTTGCTCAGTATTGTTAACTTGTATATCTAACTTTTTTTGAATTATTGATTTCTCATTTTTTGTTTGTTCCAACCTAATTTGTGATTGCTTATTTTCTAATTTCAACTTTTCGTTATCTAAATAGTATTTTAAATATTTATTATAATAGTCTTTTTCATCTTCATTATTATTATCAAAGTAATTCTTGTTATTACCAATACTTTCTTTTAACTTAGAGAGGTTACTATTTTCCTTCGTAACCTTTTTAAATTCATCAAAAAAAGTTTTTTCTTCTAATGTAAGATTAGTATATTCGATAGTGTATAAAATATCTCCTTTTTTTACATTTTGACCCTCATGCATATTTATACTTTCTACTTTCCCATATATCTTATTAATAATTTTACTCACATTTTCATTAGGTCGTACCACGCCATTGGATTTAATTACTATGTCTACTTCTCCAAAATATGACCATACTATTGCAGTCACTAATAATGTAATTAATATATAAATTAACATGCTAGTGAACGGATGAGGTTTTGCTTCTAATACTTCTTTGCTATCTGTTATATCTTTTAGATTATGTACTTCACTCTTCATTAAACATCACCGCCCCCATCTTCTGTTACTGCTACTTCATTCCAACTATTAAAACCATAACTATTTGGAAGTTGCTCCTTCCAAAGTTCATAGTATCTCCCTCTTTTATCTATTAGTTGCTTATGTGATCCGTTTTCTACAAGGTTACCTTTATTCATAACACAGATGTTATCGCACCTCATAATCGTACTTAATCTATGGGCTATTATTAGCGTTGTTGTATTTTTACTAAATTCATACATTGTTCTTTCTATAGCTTTTTCTGTAATCGAATCTAGACTGCTTGTAGCCTCATCCATGATTAATATATCTGGTTTTCTCAGTATAGCCCTTGCTATTGCAATTCTCTGCTTCTGTCCTCCTGAAAGATTAGAGCCACTTTCCTCAACCATAGTGTCATATCTTAAAGGTTGCTCATTTATATAATCATGTATTTTTGATTTTTTACAAGCTTCAACCATTTTCTCAAAGCCAACCTGTTCATTTCCAAAACATAAATTTTCTTTTATTGTCCCTTTAAATAAAAATATATCCTGTGATATGTATGCTATTTTATCTCTCAAAGCTTCTATATTTATATCTCTTATGTTATAACCATTTATTAGCAGTTCGCCTTTTTCACATTGATAAAAGTTTAATAAAAGCTTTACTAATGTTGTCTTTCCAGATCCACTTTCGCCTACTAGAGCTATTTTTTCTCCTGATTTTATATGTAAATTTAAGTCTTGAAGAATTAATTGTCTTGTTCCATATCTAAATGAAACATTTTTAAATTCTATATCGCCCTTTAAGGAAGCTGGATTTATCTTTTTATCCTCGTCCTCGCTTTTTTCTAATTCAAGATCTAATATTTCTCCAAGTCTATCTGCAGCTACCATAGCTGTTTTAAGTCCTGACTGAAGATTTATTAAATTTTCAATAGGATCTAGAAAATACACAAGTAAAGCATTGAATGCCAAAAGTTGTCCTACTGTTAATTTCCCTTGTATAACTTCACATGTCCCTATCCATAATATTACAATTCCAAATACAGCTCTTATTCCACCTTCTAAGGACCTTTGAAGATTACCAATACAGCCGCTTTTAAAAACACTTTTTAAAAGCTTTATAAATCTTTTTTCTGTTTCGACATTAACCTGCTTCTCTGCATTAAATGCTTTTATAGTTTGGATTCCATTTAATGATTCTACTAAAAAAGAAGTTAACTTTGAATTATCCTCCATGATTTTTCTGTTTATTTTTTCTAAAGGTTTATTGAATGAAAAAACAATAATTCCATATAAAACTAAAGGAATTAAAGTAAGAGCGAAAAGTTTACTATTCTGAGTATAAAGAATCGTTCCTCCAAAGATAACCATAAATGTATCTATCATAATGGTAAGGGTGGCTCCTGCAATAGCCTCTCTTATTTTCGAAGCATCATTAAATCTAGATATAATCTCTCCCACTTCTCTTGTGCCAAAGAAATTCATAGGAAGTTCAATAACGTGGTTATAATAACCAAGCATTAATGGTATATCCAACCTCTGACTTAAATATAAAAGAAGCTGAGTTCTAAATGCCCCCAATAAAATCTTAAATAAAGTTAATACAATCATACCAATAGAAAGTATGTGTAAAGTTTTATTTAACCCATATGGAAGTATATCATCCATAATAAATTTAAAATAAAAAGAACCTATCATTCCTAATAAGGTTAAAACTATAGATGCAGAAAATATATTAACCATCAATTTTTTCTGTGGTTTCAGAAGATAAATAAATCTTGAAAATAATCCTTTTGTTTCATCCCCTTTTTTAAATTCAACATTAGGAACCATAAATATCAATATGCCTGTCCATATTTTAAAAAACTCTTCCGGAACATATTTAACCATCCCCTTTGCTGGGTCAGCCGCTAAAATTTCTTTTTTACTTACTTTATGTATAACTATATAATGTAGTAGTGATTCATCTATTACTACATGAGCAATACACGGCAATGGAAATTCACTGAAAATATCTTCAGGTTTTGTTACCCTAACTGCCTTAGCTGAGAATCCAAGCTTTTCGGATGCTTTTATAAGCCCCAGTGCGCTAGTTCCCTGTTTATCCGTTCCAGCGGTTTCACGTATCTTAGAAATTGGTATTTTAAGCCCATACTGCTTTGATATTGTTGCTAAACAAGCGGCGCCACAATCTTTATAGTCATGCTGTTTAATACACACATATCTTTTAAAATAATTTTTCATTAGTTATCCTCCATTTGTAATGTGAACTTTTCAATATATACCTTATTTTTGTTATTCGTTTTTATAGTGAATATTATATATATAATATAATACAAAAAGTTAAAATCACCCTAGACGTTGTATTTTTCACCCTAAACGTTGGTTTTTTAATCCCGGATGAATGGCAATCACGATGTTTTTTGTGTTATTATAAGGTAATTATTTGAGTAAAATTAAAACCTTTACAAAGATAAATAATGTCATAGGATTGTAAGTTTAGAGAATTGATATCTACCATTTAAGTTGAGAGATTATAACGACTATAATAAATAAAAATTTATCACCCTTAGCTGATGGAACATGTATGACTACACAGGTTTCGCCTTATGCTAAAAAATTATACTTTTGCAAATTTAATAAACCTAGTGCAACCTGGCGACGGCATAGTTTCAGCGAAAAATACTTTTATGGTCATTCTTTTCATAGGCTTATTGTTTGTGCTAGCTTTTAAAACCTACCTATCCATATTAAAATTGTAAATGCATCACGTCACGATTCTGTGACTGGAATTTATGAACTTAAAGAACTAAATGACTTATATCCTGAAATTAAATTTTATTCTGCATATGGTACCAACTCAATTTATCTTTTAAATCTCTCCATTTATAGAAACCCTACTATTTCAGAAACTTATAATAAACAAATGTATTGAGTTGCTTTAAATATGATTAGCTTTGTACTTAGCTTTATTTTAAAATGAGTTGCTATATAAATCTATTTATAACAAACAATCAACGGTTAGGACATTCTCAATGCAAAATGCCCTACCCATTACTTGCTTTGCCCTAAACGTTGGGTTTTTGACCCTGAACGAATGTGATAATGCCTTATTTTTATAGTATAATTTTAATTATCAAAAATTTTTTATACATTATTAAGGAGGAACAAATTATGAATGATTTAGTTAGTTTAACAAATGAAGAGTTAATAGAAGTTACTGGTGGTAGAGCTAGAATGCCCATATCTGATTTCAGAAATGGTCCAATAATGGCTCCAAGAGCAATCGCAAAAATCGCTTCCGATTTTCTAAAAAGTGCTTGGGATTCTAGGGGAACCGGTAGCGGCGGTCTATATAACAATAGTATTGGAAAATACTAAGTTTAGGCGTTAATTAATTTATTAATTCCCTTTAAAAGCCCTTATCGATTGTACTACAACTCAGTACGTTATAGTTACTACTATACTCCACACCCTAAACGTTGACTTTTTGACCTTAAATGAATGTGGTCATGTTGTATTTTTATGGTATAATTTTAATTGTCAAGTAGCTATTTGATAATTAAAAATAACAATCAAAAAAAATTATATATTATTAAGGAGGAGCAAATTATGAATAATTTAGTTAGTTTAACAAAAGAAGAGTTAACGGAAGTTAATGGTGGTGGGACAGGAAAGGTTGTAGTGGAGGTTGTTAAGGACGTTGTTAAAGGTGCTTTAGGATCAGCACTTTTCGAGGGTGCAAAAAATGCTTGGAATCAAAGGGGCAGAACTGACACCGGTGGTCTATGGAACAATAGTAACGGAAGATACTAAATTTAGGAGTTAACCAAGTCTTTATCTTCAATAAATTAAATCAATATGGTTAACCGACTTAATCTATTGATTTTCTATAAAGCCCATTTAGATTGTACTACAGTTCAGTATGGTTATAGTTAATACCCAAACTGTTGACAAGTATAAAAAAAAGAGGATGTCTCAAAATGATTAAAAAATCATTTGAGACATCCTCTTTTCCTTCTTGATTTTAATAAAAGCAATAAAAAACTACTCTTTTTATTGTTATTTTTTAGTTCGTTTTTATTTTTTACACTACAAAAGAAGATCTTTAAATCTCCTAATTTTAAAATATTGTTTTTTATTTTGAACTTTAAGCTGATTTTATTTCATGCAATAAAATTCCACATCTATCATTTTCGATTTTGTTATGATATTTATTTATGTTATATCCAAAGCATAAAAGGGTAAATTCAGTTTTAACATTGATTTTTCCTTTAGTTAAAAATCTTCTAAACTCATGATCTTCTTTCAAAACTCCAAATGCTCCTTCAACTTGAATTGACCTATTAGTTCTTAACATTATTCCTTCTAAACTTGTTATATTTTCTAATGACTTTAATCTTTTTTGTATAAATTTTTTAGATACACTTAGTCTTTTGTTACCTTTTGCTTTTGTACATTTTGGTTTATACTGGCATGAATCACAATCCTCACATTCATAAACTGTTACACTAGCTTTATATCCAGACTTTGACTTTCTTATCGTGTTATAAAGAATCTTTAATTTTTTATTGTTATGGCAAGTATATTCATCATTTACTTCATCATAATTCATATTTTCTCGCTTACTTATATTATTTTTAAAGCTTCTCTTTTTCATGCTTTCATAAGTTTGAGGTTTTATAAATGTGTTTTGCCCAGTGGATTCTAAATACATATAATTTTCTTCACTTTCATATCCAGCGTCAGCTATTACACTATCAAATATTTGTGATAATTTTTCTCTTAATTTTTTTAAAAATGGAATAAAAGTAAGTTGATCAGATCTTTCACTAGAAATATCTATCCCAACAATATATTCACCTTCCACTCCTATTTGCATGTTATATCCTAGTTTTAGTTGGGAATTTCTCATATGATCTTCTTTCATATGCATAAAGGTTGAATCTTTATCAGTTTTTGAAAAACTATTTCTCCCATCAAAAGTTTTGGTATAATCATCATATTTTTTTGCTTTTCTATAAACTCTGAAAGATTTTCTATAAACTTCTGTATTTTAGTTTTTCTTTTGCCTTGTCCATGCACAAATTCTATATTCTCATGTTCTCTATTTTTATTTAAAAATTTTAAAATCTCTTGAAGATATTCTATTTTAGCCTCCGGCTCTGAAATTATATATTCTGTTTTAAATTCAAAATTTATTTTTTCAATATTTTCCTTTATTTTTTCTTGAAGCTTCGCTTGAAATTTGTCCGTAGATTTTTTCCATACGAAAGTATACTTATTAGCATTGGCTTCAATTTTTGTTCCATCAATAAATATATTCTTAAATTCAACCTCACCGTAGGTTTTTAACTTTTCAACTAATTGATTAAATAAATCATCTACAACACCAACAAGTCTTTTGCTTCTAAACCTAGCTATTGTATTATGATCAGGGGCCTTTCGGCCTCGTAAAAGCCACATGAAGTTGATGTCTCGCTTACAAGCTTTTTCTATTTTTCTACTTGAATAAATGTCATTCATATAAGCATAAACTAATATTTTAAATAGAATCTTCGGTTCAACTGCCGGTTTTCTTCCTTGTGAAGAGTACGCCTCGTTTAAATTTTTATAACTATAAATGAGCGAAAACATCTCCATTAATTTCCATAAATTAAAAAAAGAAAAACATCTATGCAATCTCCTGTTATAATTAAGTTACTACACAAAAACATAACTAAGGAGAAAACATAAATGTTTAAAAAATCAATTGTAACAAAATCATCGGCAATATACAAATTTTTAATTGAATTAAAGATAACTCTTTATCTTACAACGCCTCAAATTCATCATCTAATATTATTTATAAATTCTATGGTGACAAAAGGCTACTGTGGAAAAATAACTGACGTTTCAGACTTTATGCCGGTTAGGCATAGGACTAATATTGGAAAGTTTTTATCTGAGAGTCCATGGGATGAGGATTTTGTTAAAGAAGCCCTTAAAAAACGTGTAATTATGAGAATATGGGAGACGTCTAAAATAACTGGAAAACCTATTTATATTGTAATAGATGACACTATTTCAGAGAAGACAGTGCCCTCGTCAAAGGCTAAGAAACCTACTGAAAAATGTGGATTCCATCATTCTCATTTAAAAGGTAAAACAGTTTATGGTCATCAATTAGTTACCGTTATGTTATTGTCTGATACTCTTGTTTTGCCATATACTATGGCAATCTACGATAAAGAAAATATGAGTAAAATTCAAATGGCAATTGAGTTTATAAAATCCTTACCACAGCCAGTAAATGAAGGTTATGTTTTATGTGATAGCTGGTATAGTAATAAAAAATTGTTTGCTGTTTCTAAAGATTCAGGCTACGCCTATATTGGCGGTTTAAGAACCAATAGAGTAATATATCCAAAAGGTCGTGAAAAACTTGGAATTAAGCTTAATCATATGTGTGAGATATTAACTAAAGATGATGTCGACCTAGTCAAAGTTGGCAATAATGAATATTATGTCTAGACATATAGGGGAAAGCTTAATGACGCAAAGGATTCTTTGATAGCTCTTTGTTGGCTGTTAAACGTCAAATTATAACTAATTAAAACGTCATTTTATTTCTATTATTAGTAGGTTATTTACGTCAGATTATACCTATGAAATCACTTTATCAATAAGGAAAAATCATTTTATTAATATATTTTTTTTAGCCGTTAGGCTACTTTTATATAAAAAAGAGTAGCAATAATAGCTACCCAAGTATATTAGTTTAAATCAATATATTCATCGACAGCTTGTAAGGCGTGAGCCACAGTTATGCCATCTACTTTATTCATAATTTCACGTAAGCGTTCAGAGTTCCAAAATAAATCGTTTAAGGTAGAAAGATGACATCCTACATCATAATCAGGAATACAAGCAAAATTGCCATAAGTTGTTTTGCCTATAACTACAATAAATCCACTTCTACTTTCAATCTTAAGCTCATAATGACTTCCAAATTTAGTTAACTTAGTTATCATCCCAGACCAGCTTTCTATTTTTTTGCCTGTTTTCATTGTGCATTCAAATTTAATTGGCATATAAAATCCTCCTAAAAAATATTCTACGGTTAACGAAGCGACATTTCATTGGCGGAAGCCATTATTGTGTCAGTGTCAATTACCGTTTTTTCGTGCTGTGCACCTATTATTAAAGCTTTTGTTAATATCATATTTAGACGTCTTATAGAACCAGCACAGCTTCTGTATGCAGCTAAAATGGCATTATCATCAATTATTTCAGAAGAAGCACTTGCCAATGAGAGTCTAGAATGAATGTATTCTATAGCCTCAGTCTCTGAAAACCCTTCAAAATCACAATTTATTATGATCCTTTGCTTTAATGCTTCATGTATCTGTTTTTCTAATATGTTATTAAGTATAGGTTGACCTATCAAAACCAGTGAAAAACAGTCCTTTGAGTCCATAGAAAAATTCATGAGTAGTTTTAGATCCTTCAATATATCATTACTCAAATACTGTGCTTCATCCCATACAAGTATGTAATGGACACCCTTATCACTGCTCATATTTTCCATATAGTCTTTTATATTTTTAAACATATCTGACTTACGAGAGCAAGGTTCGAGTCCTAGTGAGATACAAAACTGACGATAAAACTCAGCAGTAGTTACGGTAGTAAAGCAAAGATAAATAACCTTTGTTAAATTTGGATTAACTTTCTTCGCAAAACATCTTAGAGCAAAAGTTTTTCCACTACCAGGCGACGCCGTAAATAATCCAATGCCTCTAGTTTCATTAAGATAATCAAGTCTTGATATCATTTCTTTTAAATCCCTTGAGATATATGCATCTTTTTCTTTAATACCTTTTTCAAAAGGGTTTAAGGTCATACCATAAAACTGCTTAAACATATTTAACACCATCCTTTGAATAGTCTATATTAAGTGGATTTTTACGTTTAGTTTTACCATTTTCAACTTTGTTTGTTTTTCTAATGCTATACTTAATGTTTTCATAATAAATATAAGCACTGTCCATGTCATCAGGTAGATATCGCACTTCAACCTTCTGCCTTATAAATTGCATAGGTACATCATAAGAGGTTTTATCAATGTTTATAGTTGCATCATTATTTACTTTCCGTTGTACGCGATTCATAAAACAATTATCTAGCCATTCACTGTCAGATGCTACTTTTACATGAGCTAAATCGCTCTTATACCTATCAATAGGACGCTGCTTTGTAGAAGAATGAATAGTTATGTTATGCTTATTAATATAGGTGAATAATTCATCATTTAGCTCCGCTAAGGAGGAAATGGATTCTACGTCTAAAGCATTTAGCCATCTGCTTTTTAATGTCCTGAAATTCCTTTCTACCTTCCCTTTTGATGCACCGTCTCTTACCATTGTGTGAAGTTCTACTATTCCAAGGGAACCGCAGATAAGGCTTAATTGCTCATTTCTGTACGGAGAAGCATTATCCAGGTAAAGTTTTTTTGGAATTCCATACCTGGCTACAGCCTCTTTAAGCACTTTCTGAAAGTTATAAGAATTATCATTGTAAAAGAATCTACCTCCTACTATTAGCCTAGACTCATCATCTATTAGCATAATTACGTACGTACGTCTACGCTCACCATTTTCAGTTATAAATGGCCCGTAGCATGTGTCTCCCTGAAACATTCCAGTTGCAAACTCTTCTTCAAAAGCTTTTCTGTCTTTCATGTTGATACATCTAGCAGATTTAAGGTCCTTGTTTTTTATAAACCGCTGAACTGTTGAAATTGATAGATCCTTTTCTTTAATAAAGCCATCTTCGATGAGTTTATAATATATAAGCGTAGCATTAATTTTAGGAAAGTTGTTTTTTAAAGTGTATATCTGCTCTATGGCTACATCACTAAGTTTTCTAGTTTGACCTATATCGCTACGTGTCTTCGGAAGAAGGGCATCAAAACCAAATCTATTATATTCTGATTCCCAATTAGAAAGTGTCCCCGGGCTATACAAGACTGAATTACCGTTAGGTAATTTTACAGGGTTAATAGAAACACGTCTATAATAAGCAATTTTAGATTGCTCAGTAAAAGTATTATTTATAGCAGGGGCTATTAGTGCTAATCTAATAGATGCTATTTCGATTATTTCTTTGTTATTCATTTATTATCACCTCTAGAAAAATGGTATCATATAGGTATTTCAATGACCATTATCGTATTAAGTGGTCTGTCTAAATTAAAATTAAAAATATATGCTTATAGCTAAACTATGACGTTCCTTGAAAAAACGATGAACCATTTTGCTTGAAAAATTGTATTATGAAGTACTCAAGTTTATCAAAGGAACTATTTATGATATGCTGCACAAAACTTAAGTTTGAAATGAGCTTGGCCTCTAAAAGTCCAAGCCATATCTGTTTATGTTCTTTAAACTTCTTTAAAATTCGATAGAATGTAGATATAGCAATGCCATAATGTTCACACATAGCTTCCACAGAGTGATATTTATGTACAAGATAGTCATGGATGAGGTACACAGTGAATTTAAAACTAAATGACATATACGGCACAATTACCGAAGGTAGGAGGTCGTGGGTACGTTTACATGACGAACAAATATATCTAGAAATGATGATTATATTATCTTGATCGGTATTATTATAAGTCACAAGATGGCGTTTGTAAGACGCAAATGGAGATAATGCATGTTTAGCGCCACAAAATGGACATACTAAAGTCTCTATATTAACAGAGCTTACATATTTATCAAAGGCAGCTATCTCATTTTCAAAAGAAATTTGCTTAAAACACTTGCATAATTGTGAAAATAATCTTATCATAATAGTAGTTTTATAAGAGTTTTTAACTCTTATTTTAAAGGGAGAACGTTGCTTTGGTTGGCTGGGTTTCTCCCTTTTCCTTTCTCTAGTTTTAATAATAAGCATAAAATAAGCTCCTAATGATGTCAAGTCATTAGGAGTTTTTGTTACAGCAATAATGTGCTTATTAAAAAAGCAATTAATAACTAGATAATTATTAGTATTATAGTTATAATTTTACTTAGGAATGCAGTTTCATAAAGCTATATTTTGACGCACTACAGTTGGCCTAAAAAAGCTCTTTTTAAGTCTGGATGTTTAAGAGCATTCATAAGTCTAGATACAACTATCACAATTGAAGAACTACTAAATCACTATAAACATAGATGGCCAATTGAAACATTTTTTAGAGAAACTAAAAAACATCTTGGTTTAAATCATTATCAAGTAAGAAGTAACCGTAGTATAAATAGATACTTCTTGCTACTAATGATGACTTACATATACTGTGAATTAGAAGTAAGTAATGGTACGTTAAATTTCAGCGTTGGAATTAAAATCGCAAGGAACCAATCTAAAAAAGAACGAGTATCTTGGATTTTTAATCAAGCTGACCTAGGAATATCGCTTGAAGCTATTTTTAAAATATTAAAAATAGTTTAGGATAGTTGACATTAATTTAAAATGGAGTAATTTGTTAGCTAATTCGCTCGTTTATAGTTATAATATAATTCCTCCAATATTTGGCTTAGCAGTCTCACTGAATCATCCTCGGGTATCAAAATTCCTGTTTCAATAAGAAAAACTAATTGATAAACCTCGCAATTATTGGTATAATTCTTTTGTGTAATTTCTTTATTTATCATATTTAAATTATACACCAAAAGTGGACTCCTTGGAGTCCACTTTTGTATTTGGAAAAGAAAAAAGAGCCATCTCGCTGTAAAATGGACCCTATAGAATGGACAGTTAGAAAAAAAGGCATCTGAAGCCAAATTTCTCACTGACTCTATTTTATAGGGTCTTTTTTTTGTTACAATTAATTATAATATATTTGGAGGGGTTTTTATGGGTGTTAATCATTTTACAGAAGAACAACAAGAAGAATTGAGAAAAAATCCTTATATCAAAAAAGTTAGTGATAAATCTATAACTTACACAACTGAATTTAGAGAACTTTTTGCAAGAGAATACCGTGCAGGTAAAATACCATCACAAATATTAGCTGAATGTGAAATCAATTATCAATTATTAGGGAAAAGACGTAAAGATGGACTTGTCGCAATGATAAAAAAATGTGAGTTGCGTGCAGATGGCTTTGAAGATATAAGAAAAAATCACTCAGGTCGTCCAGTTACAAAGGATTTAACCGATACTGAACGAATTAGCAAACTGGAACATCAAATTAACTATCTAAAACAGGAAAATGAGTTTTTAAAAAAAATAGAATTTCTAGACAAACAAGCCGAATGGAAAGAAAAACGGAAGCAACGGCAGAAGAAAAATTCAAACTCATGCAAGAAATGACACAACGTGATAACAATGAATTAAATATAAGTTGGCTATGTGAAATGGCTTGTGTGTCACGGAGTGGTTATTATAACTGGCTTCATTCATCTGAAAAAAGAAGTAATAAGGACCAACAGGACAGAGCTGACTTTGAGTTGATATTGGAAGCCTATAAGTACCGAGGCTATGATAAAAGCAGACGTGGAATATATATGCGCCTACTTCATATTGGAGTGAGAATGAACCAGAAAAAAATTAGCCGTCTTATGAAAAAATATAATCTCTTTTGCCCAATCAGAAAAGCTAATCCATACCGCAGGATGGCTAAAGCGCTCAAGACAAATGCTGTATATGCTAACCTTGTAAAACGTGAATTCACAGAACACGGCGCAGGTAAAATTCTTCTTACTGATATCACATATTTATTTTATAACCACGGCTGTAAAGCGTATCTTTCCGTCATAAAAGATGCGTGCACAAAACAAGTTCTGTCATATGTAGTAAGCGAATCTCTTGAGGTGGATTTTGTTTTAGAAACGGTCAATATACTTATCGAGAAACATGGCAAGGATCTTCGTACAGATGCCATTCTTCATTCAGACCAGGGATGTCATTATACCAGCATTTCCTTTCGTCAGTTGCTGAAGGACAAAGAATTAAGGCAGTCTATGTCACGACGGGGAAACTGCTGGGATAATGCACCACAAGAATCTTTCTTCGGACATATGAAAGATGAACGCTATCAGTGGAAACTGGCTAAGTTAGCACCAAATCAATATTCAGAATATCTGATAACTGGAGAACATCCACTCAATAAGGAATAGACGTGTCTTCCATGAATTGTGCATGGTAATGTTCACTATACGCGGTCCAGTATTCGTCCTTAATTAGTGATTGTGACCGACACTCTGGATTGGTCATATCATAGAAATACATTTCATAGGTGAGGTCGTGGAAATCAGTTTTTAAAATCCATTTCAGTACATAAAACAGATATTCCAGTTCATCTGTAATCATCACAGCTTCTATCATTTGGGCATAGAGCCATATCCACTTTACCTCATTAAGCTGGTTACAATAGCGAATAACATAACGGGGAACATCATCACTTAACATAAATTCCTTAAAACTATTTAAGTTTTCTATAAATCTTTTATTCATGATAATCATATAAGATACAGTTAATTATTAAGATGAGCCAACATTAAATACATAGGATTCAATGTTGGCTCATTTTGGCTGCATCTTCTCCTTACGGATAAGATACATGATTTTGATTTAAGATTTAATGCTTTTTTTTATAAATGTCCTTGACATGGGGACCACTTTACTGTAGAAATCACTTTCTATTTTGAGACAGCCCCTTTTTTTATAAGCAAAAATAATTTTAGACCATTGATTCTGAAAAACTATGTTCTAATAAATATAGATAAATACGTGAATTTCTCTATCATAAGAGAATTAACTTAAAAGTATTACCGCTTAGACAATGGAAAATCTGTCGTATATCCCATGCTATTTTTTAAATGCTGTTTATTGAATACTTATTTGTAATAAACTCTGAAAGACAACTTGTTGTTATTGGTCATACCAATTTGCAGCAAGCACTTTCAAAAAATACCGAGGGTTTTCTATAACAAAATGCCTCCGGCTTAAATAGTTAATAATGTTATTTAAAATTTATCTTATCTGCAATAGCAGGCAGTGAACAGGCAACGGTTATGCCATCTACTTTATTAATAACTTGGCAAAGTTTTTCCGTGCTATAAAACAAGTCTTTTAAATTCGATAAATCAAAACCAGCACTAAAATCAGGTATGCAAGCAAATGTACCTAAAGAAGTCTTTTCTACCAAAGCCATTATACTTGGACCACTTTAAATATATATTTCATAATGACTACCGTAACTGATCACTGAATTTATTGTTCCATCCATGATTCACCCTTATTAACACATCGGGAAATCATTTTTATACGTTCACATCCTTAATAAACAGGTTGGATAGGTCATAGTGTGTAGCCCATTTTCTTTAACTGCTCAATGGTGCTATATATTATTGCACTTACTATAAAAATAAATATTCTCAGGGAAGAGAATGTCAGACTTCTTTCACAAAACATTGAATTAGAAACCAAGAAAAATAAAAACAGTAATAATCGTAGCAAACTATTGCAGTTTCCCGCTATTTCGTCTTGATATTACCGTAGATTTTAATATTCTTTAGGGACATTCTCCATCAAGCTCATAAAATATTCCAATTCCTTACCTCTTCAAAAACATCTACGGACTACCTGTTTTTTTCTTGTGAATCATAAATAATCTTCATGTTATCGCTTCCTAATATCGTTTTATCTTAAATGAATACATTAGTCATGTAATTTCTTGTTACAATCATTTGTAATACTTAACTTCAAATGCACATGTTATTTTTGTTTTGAATTTTATATATAAAATTCAAAACAAAAAGTTAAAATTACCCTAAGCGTTGGCTTTTTAACCCTGAATGAATGTGTTAATGGTGTTTTTTTATGTTATAATTTCATTATCAAGTAGCTATTTGAGAGTAATTATAACCTTGTACAATGATAAACAACATAATAAACAGACGAAGGAGATTGATGAATAATGATAGAATTAAATCAAAATGAATTAATGGATATTAATGGAGGAGCAGTCCCTACAATAACATGGGAAAATGGAAAGGTGACGATTACAGATGATACTCATCCTCGTATAACTCCTATTTTTAAATTTCCAATTAAATAACATTTCGCTTTAAATTTTTATATAATAAGTTAAATTGCTCCTTAACCGGAAGCAACTTTCAACCAATAACAAATGCTTATATAGGCTATTCCAAAATAGCCTATATTTATTTCAAGAATACATTTTATTAAATATAAGACATTACTCTTTTTATGATTTTTTAAAAACCAGCTTTGCCAAGCTCTTTTGTTCATTTTTTAAATTTAACTCTTTTAAAAAGTATATATTACTCGCTTGGCACACTTGTAAATTTCCAGAATATTCTATACCACTGTTAAAATATAATACAAATATTACCTTATCTAAAGATGCGTTTATTACTCAGCTCAAGGATACCATTATACAAATCCAACCTTTCAAGAGCTACTTAAACGCTGTGGTCTAGGACAATCCATTTTCAAAATAGCAACTTTCTTGGATAATAATCCACAAGAATCACTCTTTGGACATTTCAAAGATGAGGCATACATAAAACATGTCAAACATTACTAGGGTTAAAGAATGAAACAAAAAAAATATAAGATCTATTCTAATAAATATCACCGGGTTCTAAAAAAGATGACTCCTGTTCAATACAGAAATCATCTTTTTAATTTAGCATAGGTTTTTTATATTAGTGATATATTTAAATGAATTTTATGCTTTTAATTCAGCTGGTTTTGAAAAAGATCTGAACATTGTAGCAGATGTATAGATAATAACCACAATAACAACCCATTTTAATATTTCAAGTGGTAATTCTTTAACAATTTTTGTTGCAAAAATTACGCCTATTATTCCGCCTACTGTTATAGCCATAGAAGCTTTTCTATCATAAGCTCCTTCTTTAACAAATTTAACTGATGCTGCTGGCATTAAGAATGCACAAGAACCCATCATAATTGGAAAAGCAATTGCCGGGCTTAATCCAAGTGCATATATAAGTGCCATACATGGAGCATAAAGGCCTATTCCAAGTGTCATTAACGCCCCTAGAATAAAGTTACCTATAACAGCAATTATTAGTTTTATCCCAGAAAGACCAATTGCATCTCCTCCAGTTGGAAATATTTTTAATTGTTGGAGTATCATAACAACCGCTACAATAAGTAATGCAATTGCCATTCCCAATTGAATTTTCTTCACATCAAGTTTAGCAACAAATCCAGCTCCAAGAATTGATCCTACCGTTGCTGCGAAAAGCATAGTAACAAGTGTAATGGGATCAACTTTTATAACTGTAATAAAAATGAATGCTTCTACTACTACGGGAATTGTACATGATACATTTAATGTTCCCGGTAATGTTCTATCATTTGTAAGTTTAAACTGTTTTAAAAGTGCAGTTGTAGGTGCAAAACTACCAATACCTAGCGCATCAAAGAAATTTGTGGCAAATCCTACACCTCCTGTAGCAAAAAAACTTGGTTTTTCAAGTCTACCTTCCTTTGAAGCTAGTATGTAATCCTTAAGAAAAATTATTGCAAAATAAAGGGTTAAAAGACCTAGTGCTGATAATACTGCAGTTAACATTTTGAATTCCCCCTTGTTTAATTAATATATTATTAGCATGAACTCTTTAAAAAGAGTTTTAAAGAGTTTTAAAGAGTTCATGTTAACCGTTACCACAAAGTATACATTTCTTATTAAATCATCATCTGTGATGCTTCAATTAAAGACTTCAGAAGGATATTTACCCCCTAGACCTCTAGAGCAGATAACAATTCTCAATTTATTTCCCCACACTTATAGAAGTGAGGGTCTTTCCTTCTGAAATATCGTTAATTTTTTAATAATTTAGTTAAAAAAATCACATAAAATTATAATGTTTAGACTTTCATTTTACTACATTATACTTGTATTGTCTATAAATTATTCATTTAATAGACAATTCAGTTTATTCCACTAATGGTATATACTAATATTTAATACTAAATATTACCTGTTAATTATAGCTTAAATCCATATTTTAAAGGATCTTCATCGTCAATAACAAATTGATTGAATCCAGTAATATAAGCACTGCCTGTTATTTCTGGAATGACGCCTTTAAATTCGCCTACTTGCACTTCTTCCAGCACTTTACCTTTAAACATAGTTCCAACAATACTTTCATATACAAATTCTTCATTTTGTTTCAAATGTCCCTTTGCATATAAATATGCAAGTTTAGCACTTGTTCCAGTTCCACAAGGAGATCTATCTACTTGTCCGTCGCCAAATATTACTACATTTTGAAGAGTAGCCTTTGGATTTTTAGCAGGTCCATATATTTCAACCAAATCTACTGTGTTTATATGAGGAAGTAATGGATGCTTAACAGAAACAGATGCGTTAATTGCATGTAAAATTTTGATTCCTACTTCGCATAATTTTTGTGCATTTTTAGGACAAATATCAATATTTAAATCAGTAGCTTTAACAAGTGCAAAAAAACTTCCTCCAAAAGAAATATCAAAAGTTATTTTACCCAGTTCAGGAACATCTACTTGTACGTTTTCCTTATAAAGAAAAGAAGGAACATTTTGGATAGAAACTTCTTTTACCTTTTCATTTTCTACTTTAACCTTTGCTTTAACAAGTCCCGCTGGTGCTTCTAAAGTTAGGTATGTATAAGGTTCTACCATAGGGATAATTCCAGTTTCTACAACCACCGTTGCAGCTCCTATAGAACCATGACCGCACATATTCAAATATCCGCCACCATCCATAAAAATAATTCCCAAATCAGCTTCTGGCATTGTTGGCGCAGTAATAATAGATCCAAACATGTCATTATGACCTCTTGGTTCAAGCATTATTGCTGTTCTTAAATAATCTAAATGTTTTTCCAAGTATTCTTTCTTTTCAGGCATAGTATTTCCTGGAATTACCGGCACTCCACCAGTTATAATTCTTGTTGGTTCTCCCATTGTATGTGAATCTACTGCGTTAATCATTCTCATTGCTTTCATAATTTATCCCCTCATCTTCCTATTTATTTTAAGTTTTAAAAGCGCCACTGCTTTTTTTGCATCTAATTCACAAACTGTATTTTCTCCTACTACTTCTGTTTCAATACCTTCTATTGATTTATTGAAATCAACAATTGTATCCATATATTTATTTGTAACTACAAACTGTGCTTGAGTGCCCACAAAGCTAAGCCCAACTACCGGTATGTTTCTCTTTCCAATTTCTTCGATAGTATTGGCATAGTCTACATGGCTATTCCCCCAACCGTCTACAGATATAATAACACCATCAGCTCTCATGGCTTCTGCCCATGCTGCTGCTCTTTGTCCAACGAATAATTTTTCTTCATTAGATTGAGGTGTTCCAACAATAATTATGCCTAACAAGTCAATATCCGCATCCTTAGATATAACATCCAGCAGTGGATCTCTAAAATGATGCAGTGTTGTTTCCTTTGTAGATGGACCAACTCCCATAGTATTCCTCCTCGCCAGAATTATATATTTTAACGAAACATAGGTTACAATGAAACTGGAAGTGACACTTAATGCATAGCCCTCAAAGCACCATCTCTACATTCATTTGGGCTTAGTATTATTGGTACATTTCCTAAATCTATAATGGATCTACCACTTTCAAAGCCACCTGGTTCTTTTCCAAGTAATTGCGTATCATACATTGCACCTTGACCTGCTACCTGTTTTATAACAACTACCTTCTTTTTACCAAGCTTAATTTTATCGAAATATTCGAACTTTTCATCGTATAATTTTCCATTCATTTTCTTTAAAGACTCTCTTATTTCCTGAACTAATCTATCGCAGGCCCTATGTGCTGCCGTAGGTCCTATCCTTACTGAGCCCATTCCATCTTTGAGTATTACATCTACATGAATTATAATATCTGTTTCATTTGGAGTACCTGCACGACCAAACACTACTTGCTCTGATAAAATGCCTTCTGAAGATCCAAATTCTGCAACTTGAATTCCCATTTCATCTATACCCGTGAGCATAACATAGACTCCTGTTAAAGTATGTGTTATTCCATCACCAATTTTCCCTAAAACCTTAGTTGCTATTGGTGAAAAATCCATAATGCTATTAACAAAAAAATCATGTTGTTTTGGATTTACTATTTTCACTTCGATACACTTTATAATATCTATAGATTCTTGTATTAAATCCATCTTTATATCTTCTCTTAAGTACAGTATTTTATTTTGGATAAGAGTTTTTTTACCAAACTCTACTTTTTCAATATGGAATGTTTTAATCAATAATTTTCGCATTTCAATTTCATTTTCCATACATCTCACCACAATTCATTTTTTTATATAGGAATGCGCCAAAATTAAATTTGGCGACATTCCTAATTTTTATTTAATTATCACCTTCGGTGCTGCAATGTCGTTAAACTTTTGCTGCGTACTCAAAAGGTAATGGAACAATTTTTCCAGCTGATGGTATTGCTACAAGTTGTAACAATGTAGCTTTTAATATGCCTGTTTGCATTTCTTTATCATTTGGTGCTCCAGCATTTGCTCCCATTGGAACAAGTGGTGCAACAGATCTTGGTGTTCCAGCCTGCCTAACTACTGGTGGTAATGCTGCAATAAGTATCGTAGGAATCCCTGATTCCTCTATCGCTCTCTGTACAAGTACAGCGGAGCGGTGACAAGTTCCTCAGCCAGCTGTTAAAACAACTGCGTCTACACCTTCAGCTTTTAGTAACTTTGCAATAGCAGGACCAGTTTCGTTTTTAAACTTATCTTGGTCTCCGCCGCCGCCCATAAATCCATAATGCATTGGAGCAACTTCTTTTATAAATCCTTCAGCTGCAAGTTCTCTTAATCTATCAATGGGGAACATACAATTTATATCTTTATTTACGTCTCCATTATCATATCCACCATGGGATACCATTAAATCACTAGATTTTGCATCACCTGGTACAGCTCTAAATGTAAAATCTCCTGCTAAATTAAATCTCTTGTCTGTTTTTAAATGCACTCCTGAAGCTGTTGCAAACGCAACTGTCATTTCATTTAATGGTTTTGTTACAGGTGTCCAAACTGGTGGTGGTGTAATTGGTACAAATATTTCTGATTGTAATCCTTTAACGGTTGTTAAACTCATTATACTTTCCCTTCCTTTCTGTTTCTTGTCTCTATATTGCTAACGTATTTTTCGTTGGGTTCTTCAGAAAGAACCTCAATGAAACTCATTCTAAATCCGACTTCTTGACCTACCTGCACAGGATAATCTGTAATTAACATCCTCATTGGTATCTTCATGAAGCCTAATCTTCCTTTTAGATCAATTGAAACACATCCATCATGTACTTCTACTATAACTCCGTACATTTCTATTATCTTATCTCCGTATTTCATTGTATCTCCTTATTTTCCTGAATATTTTTCTAATCTTTTTTTACTTACTGGAATTGAAGTTTCATTTTCTACTCTTTCAATAGAAACTGCATATGTTTTCTCAACAGATTCAAGATTGCTTTCCTTAACATTCGCATTCCAATGTCTTTCTGCTGCTACTACTTCTTCTCCTGCTATTGCAGTTTTAAGCATTGCGAGTGCACGAATTGCATCTTCTTTGCAAAGTGTATTACATCCTAAAACTTCATTTTCAATTCCTGCTTCTGATTTATTGTTGTCAACCATGTACTTAGTATACTTATTACCAACAACTAGAGCACCTTGAACTCCACAGAAAGACATTCCTACAACGCCAATTCCACGCATACCTATTTGCTCAATATGACTTGCAAAGTCGATATGGTTATTTCCAAATCCTTCTGTTGTAACAATAGCACCTGCAACATCCATTGTCTCAATAGTCATTCCAAGTCTTTCAGATACATAAAACTTTTCACTATTAATTTGTGGGCTTCCTACAAGTACAACTCCACAAAAATCAACTTCTGGATCATTCATTGCTGCTATAACAAGTGGCTCTCTCCAATAATGTCTTGAGCACTCTTTTGATGCTGGTCCTATGCAAGTTAATGCATGGATTCCGCCATCTAATACTTCTAGTGGTGAAAGTACAATTGGTAAATTTCCAAGATCAACGTTTGGTTTTCCACCAAGTATGCCAACTGGCTCTACTGGAAGAATTAAGTTATCATGCATTGCTCCTTGGCCCATGATTTCTTTTACTACTACTATTTTCTTTCTACCAGTTCTTCTATATTGAACAAATTCTTCATTATTTACTACTAAGCTTTCATCTAGTATCTTTAGAGCTTCTCTAATTTCTTGTGTAATCATGTCAGTTGCTTTATGAGCAGCAAAAGGACCTGGTCTTTCCATGTTTGTTCCTGCTACTATTGTAACTTGAGTTTTAATGAAAATTTCACCTTTATCTGGTGCACTTGGTCTTCCCCACATAATATTTTCTTCTAAAATACCTTCTGAAGAACCAAATTCTCCAATTTGAACGCCATTTTCATCTGTTCCAGTAACCATAACGATAACGCCATCTAATACTCTTGTTACCCCTTGACCTAATTTATGATCTCCTTCTTTTGTAGCAATTGGCTGTACATCCATGATTGTTTCACTATATGTGTTGTACTTATCTGGTGTAATTATATCAATTTTTATATCTGTAACAAGTTGGCTTATTTTTACAGCGTCTGTGCAGATATTCTCTCTAATATAAAGTGTAGTTCCTTCAATTTTAGTTTCAGGCCCAAACTTAACTTCTTCTATTTTGAAGTGTTTTTTAACAAGCTTTCTTACAATTTTGTCTTCAAGCTTTACTTCTGGAGCCTTACTTTCTTTTATAGTTTCTTTAGCTACAGGCATTGCAGCCGTTGCTGTTTTTACTGTTTCTACCGCTTGCATTCCATTTTGACTAAATGAATTAAGAGGGATTTCTATATCAATACCCTTACCTTCTGCAATTTTAATTTTTAACATTCCACCACTTATAACAGATGACATTACTGGTGTTTCAGCTTTCATAGACACTTCCTCCTTAAATCCTTCTAACATGCTTGGAGTTACAGGAGTTAATGCTACTGCATCTATTTTTAAAGTTGCACCAATTACTTCGCTTCTACTTAAAACACTCTCATCTAATTTTAGAAGTAGAGAGTCTTGTAGTTTATCAAAATGCATCGGGTTTTCTAAATCCTCAACTTTAATAACATCTCCTGCACTTTTATTATCTTTTAATACTGCCTTTTCATTACCATCAGTTAACTCTACTACTTTCTTTTCTTCTGTAGTATCAATTGCACCCTCTACTATTTCTGGTGTTAATGGTACTAGTGAATCAACTGTCTTAGTAAGTTTCGCCCCAATAACCTGACCTATTTTTAAGCAATTTCCAGGTATTGTTAACAATCCTGAATCCACTAAATCTGGGAATATTGATGGATCTTCTAAATTAGCTGCAGTAATAATTGTTCCCTCTTCTGTTCTACAACATACAACTGCGACTTCATTTTTAAACTCTGCTGCGTGCTCATCACTCATTGACATGAACATAACCTCCTTATTTTTTTTACTTTTCTTCCATTGCTAATCTTCTTGTAAGTGGATAATCTATTGTTCTAAATACATGATCTGTGTGGTGATATACTGGAATCCCCATTTTAGGAGCACAACACATTACTGTATTTGAGCAGTCACTACAATTTGCTATTAATACTCTTTTTGCACCTTGTTTTTTAAGGTAAAGTATTGCTTCTGCTTGCCCTGGACAATCTCCCGGAGTTAAGCATTTATTTAAACCTCTTACTTTAACTACATTTTTGCATGTTGCAACCCCAACTACATCTGAATGCATTTTTTCTGCAACATTTCGTAGTCTTGCTTCATCTGCTGCACAAGCACATACAAGGAGTCCTATTGGTCCTTCATATTTTGGAAGTGGTATTGTAACAATTGCACCACCTGATGTTTTTGTAACAACTGCACTTTCTATATCTTCAGATTTTCCTGTGTATGGTCCACCAATAATGATTTCACCATATTCTCCATCTATTCCACCCGCTTTTTCAATTAGGTATTTAACTGGAGTTCCTACAGGTACCTGTAAGAAAACATGACTTTCATTTCCGCCTTTTAATTTTCCAACTATTGTAACATCTTTATCTATTACTGGTTTACCTTTTTCCATAGCATTTGTTAGATTTTCTAAAGTTTCTCCATTTAGAACTACACATTTTGCTTCAAAAGGCAATTGATCAGGATTAAGCCATATTCCAAATATTTCATGAATCAATGCTCTTTCCTCACCCATTGGATATATATCTCTTAATTCTTTTACTTCTACATCCGTTGCTCCAGAAAGTGCTTTTTTAATTGATGCAATAGCTTTTTTGTTTTTTGCTTTTACTGCTATATAACCCTTTGGTGCCCCAGTTGCAGTCATAGCATATCTTATTCCCTTGATAATAGACTCTGGGGTTTTTTCTAAAACTTCTATATTATGATGTAATGCTGGTTCACATTCAACACAATTTGCGATTACATATCCATCAGGCACCTGCGACTTTAATTTAATATGAGTAGGAAATCCAGCTCCACCGGCACCAACAATACCTGCTTCATAAGCAGTATCTTCTATTTTTCCACATTTTTTGATTTTTATGTACTCCGTACTCTGATTGTCGTCAGCTAAAATAAAGATTTCATTTTCCGTAATTTTAGTTACTTTTCCAGTGATACTAGAATGAATTTTAGCTCCTAATCCCTCTGGGTTTGCAATACATTCGCCTCTTTTAACAATTTGTCCTTCTTTTACAATTGTAGTAGAAGGTGCACCTACATGCATTTTAAGAGGAAATTTATAGATCATTGGCATAAAACCACCTCCATATTATTTCACTTAAATATATACGCAATTAGTATGCCAACTTTTGAAGGATTTTATGCTTCACCTATAGATGTTGCAAATACTGGTTTATCAGTCTATAGGGTTCTTCAATACTCACTTTTCTTTTTTAATCAAAAAAAATAGCGTCTGTTTTCTGACACTATTTTTAGATCTCACTACTTAAAAGTCGTTTTATAACGCTTTGTAGTGGTATTTGTAGTGTCGAAAAACGGACACACTGTTCAGCTTTCTGACACTATTAACTTTGCTTTTCTAAAAGACCGTATTGATTTAATTTGTAATATAAGGTACTTCTCTTTAAATTTAATATTTTTGCAGCCTTCTGCTTATTTCCACCCACAGATAGCAATACTTCTGCTATGGTGTTTTTTTCCACACTCTCTACAATTTTTTCCAAATCATATTTATTTTGCTCTTGTTCCAAAATTTCACTTTCATTAGTATATAAGGCTAGCCTTTCTTTGTCTTCACTATTTTCTAGAATGTATTCTGGAAGGGTATCTAATGTAATTTTTCCTTCTGTAGAAAGTACAATCATTCTCTGTATTACATTTTTTAGTTCTCTAATATTTCCTTCCCACTTACAATTAACAAGCAGTGGATATATTCTTTCATCTATGCTATTTATGTCTATATTTTCTTTATTAGCTACTTGGTTTATAAATAAATCTGCCAATTCCTTTATATCTTCTTTTCGTTGCCTAAGTGGTGGCAATTCAATTTGAACAACCGCAAATCTATAATATAAATCCTCTCTAAATTTTTTTTCTTTCATTAAATCATTCAGATTCCTATTTGTGGCAGCTATGATGCGTGTATCTGTAGCAACGCCCTTTTCACTTCCCACTCTATATACTATGCCATCTTGAAGCACCCTTAAAAGCTTTACCTGCATTTCCATGGGCATATCCCCAATTTCATCTAAAAACAAAGTTCCATTACTAGCAAATTCAAATTTTCCCATTTTTCCTTTTCGGATGGCACCAGTAAAAGCGCCTTCTACATATCCAAAAACTTCGCTTTCAATTAAATTCTCAGGAATTGCACTACAATTCACCGCTACAAAATTCCCCACTCTACCGCTAGCTTCGTGAATCGATCTTGCAAACACCTCTTTTCCTGTACCACTTTCCCCAGTAATTAATATACTAGCAGAACTTTGCGCTACCTTTTGTGACATTGCAATAGCTTCGATTATTTTTTTGTTTTTTCCTACAATTGAAGAAAAAGTATAGTTTGCTGCAATTTCTTTCTTATACGCAATCTGTAATAATTCAACCTTCCTTTTTTCTTTTTCTAATTGTTTTGATAACGTTACCACTTCCGTAACATCTCGGTCTGTAGATACTACCGCCACTAATTTCCCTATATTATTGAATATGGGTACTGTACTTAGAACAACAAATTTACCTTTAACAGGTTCATTCCCCTCATTATCTCTTCGTTTTCCATCTTTTAAAGTCTTCATAATCAATGCATTTGGAAAAAAAGATCCAATATATTGTCCAAGTATGTTTTCAGCCCTTACACCATATAGTTGTTCTGAACTTTTATTCCAATAGTTTACTATTCCACTATCACTACAAATACATACTGCTTCATGTAAGTTATCAATAATATTATTTTGAAGATCAAACATTTCATCAATTTTCAAATAAAAAGTGTCTCTTATATTATTGCTAGTAATTACTCCTTTAATTATTTTATTTTCTATTACTGGTAATCTTCCTATTCCATTCTCTATCATTAAATTTCTTGCAACTCTAGCAGAGGCATTCATGTCTATGGTGACTACATTTTTGTTAGTATATTTTATAACTTCTTCCTGAAAGGATATGTTTTTATTTTTTTTAATTTTAGCTATATCTTTTCTTGTAAAAACACCAATGAGCATACCTGCTGAATCTACTACTAAAACCTCATCTTTGTTTGCATCAATCATTTTATTTAAAGCCTCTTTGATGCTTTCACTGGCCTTTACTTTTATGAATTTTTTATTCATAATTTCCTTTACAGTGTAAAACATTTCTGCAATTACCAATTCATCACCCTCTTTACTATTTCCCTATTTATTTCATTATACTAACTTTATTTAAAATAACAAAGCAAACCCTTGAATTATATAAAAATTATTAGGATTCTATACTCTAATTACTTTGCTCTATTCTTTAATATACATGCACCTCTTCAAGCATATTTCATTAAATTGTATGCAAAATGTTAAAACTCCTAATTTGAGGTAAAAATAGTCTTGACATATTATTATTTTTATTCTATGATTAATTCTAAAGTATAAAATAAACTATCATTAAAAGTGAATATACCCAATACAAAGAAAAGGATTAGTAAAAATGAAATCTTTTCACAGCGAGAAAATCATTGGTGTAAGATTTTTAAAAGATCATTTTGAACCCACCTTGGAGTTCTGTACGAAATGTTTTTTTTGCAGTAAGCTACAGCGGCTTTCTACCGTTATCTAGAATCTGAGTGGATATTTTTTATATCAACTAGGGTGGTACCACCGATAATTCTCGGTCCCTTTTGGGGATGGAGCTTTTTTTGTATTCATTTTTAAATATTTTGTTAAATGAGAGGAGATTAATTATGGAAAAAGAAAAAAAATTTGTAGAATCTATTGCCTCTATGGAAGATGATTTTGCACAATGGTATACAGATATTGTTAAAAAAGCAGAGCTTGCTGATTATGCAAGCGTTAGAGGTTGTATGGTAATTAGGCCTTATGGATATGCTATTTGGGAAAATATTCAGAAAATTTTAGATCAAATGTTTAAAGATACCGATCATGAAAATGTATATATGCCAATGTTCATTCCTGAAAGTCTTCTAAAAAAAGAAGCAGATCACGTTAAAGGCTTCGCACCAGAGGTTGCTTGGGTAACACATGGTGGTAACGAATTATTAGCAGAAAGACTTTGCGTAAGGCCTACTTCCGAAACATTATTTTGCGATCACTATGCAAAGATAATTCAATCTTACAATGATCTTCCTAAACTATATAATCAATGGTGTTCTGTAGTAAGATGGGAAAAAACCACAAGACCTTTTCTTAGAAGCTCAGAATTTTTATGGCAAGAAGGTCATACAGCTCATGCAACTGCGGAAGAATCAAAAGCAGAAACCCTTAAAATGTTAAATATATACGCAACTTTTTGTGAAGAAACCCTTGCAATTCCAGTTATAAAGGGTCAAAAAACAGAAAAAGAAAAATTTGCAGGAGCAAAAGACACTTACACAATTGAAAGTTTAATGCATGATGGAAAAGCACTGCAATGTGGTACTTCTCATAACTTTGGAGATGGTTTTGCCAGAGCATTTAACATTCAATATACAGATAAAACGGGTAAACTTGCTTACGTTCACCAAACTTCTTGGGGAATGTCTACAAGACTTATCGGTGCTATAATCATGGTTCATGGTGATGAAAGTGGTTTGGTTCTGCCACCAGCAGTAGCTCCAATTCAACTTATAATAGTTCCAGTTGCACTTCATAAAGAAGGCGTAATTGAAAAAGCTACAGAACTTAAAAATATGTTATCAAAAGTAGCTAGAGTAAAAATGGATACCAGCGACAAAATGGCTGGATGGAAATTTAGCCAATACGAAATGAAAGGTGTCCCACTACGACTAGAAGTTGGACCAAAAGATATAGAAAAAAATCAAGTAGTATTAGTTAGACGTGATACAAGAGAAAAAATTATTGTTCCAATTCCTGAACTAGAAGCATTAGTACCAGAGATTTTGAAAGATATTCAAAATTCACTACTTGAAAAAGCTAGAAATATACAAAACAAAAGAACCTTTAGTACAACTACAGTAGAAGAACTAAAAAATCTTCTAGATAAAACTTTAGGATTTGTTGATGCTCCATGGTGTGGAGATTTGGCTTGCGAAGAAAATGTAAAAGAAGTAGCTGGCGCATCTTCTAGATGCATGCCACTGGATCAACCAGAGAAAAAAGGTGTTTGCTTATGTTGTGGAAAACCAGCTAAAGCTATAGTAACTTGGGGTAGAGCTTACTAAAATTAGACGTCAGCTCTAAGATTAAATTTAAAATAAAAATAAAAATCGTATCACTTTATAAAAAAGTGATACGATTTTTTTTGCATTTTTTAATAAACACTGTACAATTTTCAACTAATTCACTATACAAATATCGGCCATGACAACCCCTTTTATTTCACCATTATTATCTTTAAAAGGCACAGAAATAGCAATGCAATAATTATAAGAGACATTAGATATATATGGCTCACTCCTAAATTCTTTTCCTGCTACTGAAGCTCTAAAATAAGGCCTAAAGGAGTAATTATTACTGCCTTTAATTATATTTTCTGTTGCAAATCTCATATTACCTTCTGAATCTATAACTCCAATATATTCAAATTGCATATATGAGCTTTTTCTATTTTTCAATAGCTCAGAAGTATGCTCTATTGAATACCCTTTTGAACTTAATTCTATTGCAATTGACTTCAATATCTCTAGCCCTTCTTTTATAATATTGTTTTCTTTTTCTCCTAAGGTAATATTATTTGTAAAATTCTTTAACTGACCATCAATTTCATCTGCAGTCTTGTTCATCTTCCCGACTATCACGGACATATTATGCATTGTTGTGGTTTGTTCTTGCGCCGCTGCTGAAACTTCTTCTGTAATAGCTAGTGACTGTTGTGTTATTGAGCTTACTTTATCCATAAGTTCATTTACATGTTCTGCTTCGCTGGCAGTTTCTACTGCTAGTATAGAAATTTCATCTACAGCATCATAAGTTAATTTCGTTGAATCGATTACTTTGCTAAAAGATTCTTTTGCTTGCTCTACAAATTCAACATTTTCTTCAATTTTTTTTACTTCTTCTTTAGCTTCTATACTTATTATAGAAATTTTTTCGATAATATTTGTGGTTATTTTCCCAATGTCTCCTACTGAACTCGAGGATTGCTCTGCAAGTTTTCGCACTTCATCAGCCACTACTGCAAACCCTTTTCCTTGTTCTCCAGCTCTAGCTGCTTCTATTGCAGCATTTAATGCAAGTAAGTTGGTCCTTTCACTAATGTCTGTAACAACTTGAATTATAGTATTAATCTTATGAATCTCATCTTGCAATGTCTGAATTGTATGCGCTAGTTTGGAGTTAGATAATGCTGTGTCTTCCATTTTATCAGTGAATTTAGCAAACATTTCAGTATTGATCTGGATTACCTGAATCATATTTTTCGCAATATCTTTTGCATTTTCTGCAAACTTAGCAATCTTATCCGCATTTTTCCACATCTGCTGCGTGTTTTCTTTTGTGGAAATTGAAGCCTCCGCTTGAGTTGTTGCACCTACTGCTACCTCTAAAATGGCAGTGGATATTTCATTGGCCGTTGCCTCCGTTTGCTGCGCACTACTTTGGAGCGTATCTGCAAGGTCTCTATTCATCTGTGAGACTTGCATAACTTCGCACAATACCTTTCTTATATTTTGGACTATTTCATTAATATTTGTAGCAATAACTTCACCAACTCCATTTGCTTTTACTCTAACTGTAAATTGCCCTTCTGCTAATTTTTTTGTTTGATTATCTATAGTTTTCATTGAGTGATTCATATTTTTAATTAATATTAAAATAATGCAAAATAGCACAATGCTAAAAATCAAACTAAGTCCAATATTATATTTTACATAAATACTATTTATACCTAATGATACAATTTCCAATTCCTTAGCTGGTATATTACCCTGAGAAAGCACTGTTTTAAACGATTTGGATGCTAAATTTAAAAATAACATATTAAAAATCGTTGCAGAAAGCAAAAAAAATAGTAAGCTAAATCCTGCTGTTTTTCTTTCCATTATTAATCCCCCTAAAGTATATTTTATTTTATTATTTGTTTTTAAACTATTTTAAAATTATAATTAAAAACAATATCTTCATTGTATTTCTTCTACATAATGGTATAGAATTCCTTCTTATTACAAATAAAACACATATATCCCAGTGGATACTTTCTTAATATTATAACATATATAAAAATTGCTTTTGTTGAATGCTCCTATTCTTTTTGTTATAATACTATTAGTAAAAGTTAATATTATTATCTTTTATTAATACTTATGCTTGTAGGTGAAAATAATGTCAGGATCACAGCTAACAAAAAAAGCTCTTGCCTTATCAATTAAAAAATTAATGGAAACAATCCCATTATCCAAATTATCAATACAAGAAATTGTGGATAACTGTGGAATTAACAGACAAACCTTTTATTATCACTTTAAAGATAAATTTGATCTTGTAAATTGGATTTATTATACTGAGGCAATAGAAAATATAGATAATTGTAAAAACTATGCCCATTGGACTGATGGCATGTATAAAACTTTAGTTTATTTTTTGAGTAATAAATCTTTTTATATTAACGCCCTTAATACTCCAGGCCAAAATGCATTTGATGGATATCTTTTTGAAAAAACCTATGATCTTATTATGGGAGTAATAAACGATATATCCTCAAAAATAAAAGTTTCAGACAAAGATAAAAACTTTATTGCAGATTTCTACACCTATGCTTTTGTAGGTATAACCGTCCAATGGATAAAAAATAGCATGAGGGAATCCCCAAAAACAGTTGTAGGCAACCTAAATGAAATGATTGAAGGAAGTATGCTAAGTGCTTTAACTAGATATGCTACTTATCATAAAGAAATTTAAAACAAAAATCCATAAACTCCTCAATAAATTTTTCTTGGTACAAATAAACAAAATTAAATTCTCTTTTGATATGAAACCCCACAATTGCAACTTCTTTTATAGTTCCGATTTTAAGCTCTTTCCTTATACTTTCTCTTGATATAATTGTATACCCAAGATTTAACTCAACTAAAGATTTAATTGCGCTAATACTTCCTATTTCCATATAACCCTTTAAATCATTTAGTTCATAACCAAGTTTAATAAGACTATTTTCTAATATATCTCTAGTTCCTGACCCTTTTTCTCTTAATATAAGATTACCATTAATTACATCTTCTATATCAACTTCCTTTGCTTTTGCAAAAGCATGATCTTTTGAAACAGCTAGAACTAATTCATCCTCTTTAAATTTCTTATACTTAAATTTATTTTTATCAAATAATCCTTCAATCATTGCAAAATCGATTTTTCCATTTACTAGTTTTTTTAATATTTCTTCTGTATTATTTACTTGGAGCAAAATATCTATGTTTTCATATAATTTCTTATGCTCGCCTAATAAATAGGGTAAAACATAGCCTCCAATTGTCATACTAGCACCTATATTATAGGTTTTTATGCTTGCTGATTTATTCTTTAAATTCATTTCTAACCTTCTATATAATACATCTATTTGCTCAGCGTATTTTAATAAGATTAAGCCCTCCTGCGTTAAATTAAAGCCCTTGCCCTGTTTTACAATAAGACGAACTTCATAGCTTTCCTCTAAAAATTTTATATGCTGTGATACAGCTGGTTGAGTTATATTTAATAGTGCTGCTGATTTTGTAAAACTTTTAGTGCTGGCAAGGGTTATGAATGTTACAAGTCTAATATCTAGCAAATTTATCTCTCCAATCATAATAATTTGTTATATCTTATGATAACATATAACAAATGCTTATACTTGTATAAGCATTTATAATTTGATTTTAATTTAAACTGGTATTATTATTATTAGTAAGTGACAAGGATAAAAGATGAGGAGACGTTATTATGAATTGGTTTAAACAAAACATTCAAGGAATACTATTTGCATTTGTTATAGCACTTATTTCCACCTGGCTAGGAAGTATTTTACCAATAGTTGGTGGCCCTGTATTTGGTATCGTTTTAGGTATTATTATAAATAATGTAATTGGAAAACCCAAAAATACTTTAAAAGGGATAGGCTTCACTTCTAAAAAAATACTTCAATGGGCAATAATTGTGCTTGGTGCCGGATTAAGTTTTACTAAGGTATTACAAACAGGTATGGATTCATTATCTGTTACGTTTTTCACCTTATCTGCAGCCTTTATATCGGCTTATGTCTTCGGGAAATTACTAGGCATTCCTTCAAAGCTAAAATCTTTAATCGGTGTAGGTACTGCCATATGCGGAGGCTCCGCCATTGCTGCAATAGCTCCTATAATAGAAGCTGATGAAATGGAAATAGCATACTCAATTTCTACTATATTTTTATTTAATATTATTGCAGTTCTTATTTTCCCACCCCTTGGCCATTTACTTCATTTTTCCGATAAAGCCTTTGGACTTTGGGCTGGTACTGCTATTAATGACACTTCCTCAGTGGTTGCTGCGGGTTACGCTTATAGTAATGCAGCAGGAAGCTATGCAACTATAGTTAAACTTACAAGAGCTACTTTAATCATACCCATTTCAATTATATTTAGTATCGTAGTTGCTTTTAAAAAGAAAAAAGAAGCAAAAATCGATAATACTGTTAATTTCAGCATAAGTAAAATATTTCCTTGGTTCATATTATGGTTTTTAGTAGCTTCACTATTAAATACTTTAGGATTATTTAAAGGAAACAGCATATCTTACATAAATACTTTGGGCAAATTTATGATAGTAATGGCTCTTTCAGCTATAGGCTTATCCTCTGACTTTAAGAAAATGATGAAAAATGGTGTTAAGCCTATCTTTTTAGGTCTTATAGTCTGGTTTACAGTTGCCATTGTTAGTATAGCTGTGCAAGTTATAACAAAACAAATGTAAAAACCTACATTTTCATGTTCCACTAATATTTTTAAATTCACCCTTTCTACTTAATTATCACGTATGTCTTAAATAAAATAATCCGGTAGAATAATTAAATATTCTACCGGATTATTTTATTTATTCATTCTAAGGTACTCTTCGATGAAAATATCTATATCCCCATCCATAACCGCATCTACATTTCCCATTTCTGTATTAGTTCTATGGTCTTTAACCAAATTATACGGGTGAAATACATAAGATCTAATTTGACTTCCCCAGCCATTATCTTTTAAATCTCCAGTTAAATCTTCAATTCTATCCTTTTTAGCTCTTTCCTTTAAATCTAAAAGTTTTGCCATAAGCATCTTCATTGCAGTTTGTTTATTACTATGCTGACTTCTTTCATTTTGACACTGAACTACTATGCCCGTAGGTATATGCGTAATCCTTATTGCTGACTCAGTTTTATTTACATGTTGACCTCCAGCACCACCAGACCTGTAAGTGTCTATTCTGAGGTCATCAGGTCTTATATCGATATCTTGACTTTCAGTTAGCTCTGGAAGCACTTCGCAAGAAGCAAAGGAAGTTTGTCTTTTTCCATTTGCATTAAAGGGTGAAATTCTTACAAGTCTATGCACTCCCTTTTCAGCTTTTAGATATCCATAGGCAAACTCACCAGTTATTTTTAATGTAACTGCTTTAATACCTGCCTCATCAGAGGGCTGATAATCTAAAACTTCAATTTTATATCCCTTCTTTTCACACCATCTTGAGTACATCCTATACAGCATTTCTGTCCAATCTTGAGCATCATTTCCACCTGCACCGTTGTGAAGGGTTAAAATAGCATTATTTATATCATATTTTCCAGACAGTAAAATTTCTATCCTAAACCTGTCAATATCATGGGCTACATCTCTTAATTCGCTTTTTATTTCTCCTATAGAGGAATCATCTTCTTCCTCTGTACTAAGCTCAATAAGCACATCTAAGTCCTCTATTTTACTGATCAATAGGTTAAATCTATCAATTTTGTCTTTAATCGACTTAGCTTTCTGAGCAATTTCTTGTGCTAGGTCAGTATCATCCCAAAAACTAGTTTCTTGCATTTTAAATTCAAACTCTCTTAATTCTTTTTCCAATGTTGTTATGTCAAAGAGACACCCTGATTTCTTCTACGTTAACTTTTACTACATTTAATTCACTTACTATTTCTTCTATTTGTACTATCAATTATTGCACCCCTTTTTTAATTAAAAATTGACAGTAAACAGTTTAGTTTTAGTTTTTCCACTGGGAAAAATTTTATTAACTGTCAACTGTCAACTGTCATCTGTCAATTTTCAACTATTACTATTCCTTATTTTATCCAGAATTACTAACCCTTGCTAAGTTCTCCGAAACAACTAATAATTATTAGCCTCTGCCACAGCAGTTTTTATATTTCTTCCCTGACCCACAAGAACAGTCATCATTTCTTCCTGGTTTAACTTCTTTTTTATTTGGCTCTTTTTTAGCGGAATCATCATGATTGGTTGATGTAATCTTGGCAACCATTTCTCTTTCAGGTGCTTTTTCTATTTGCACGTGGAATAAGTATTTAACTGTTTCCGTCTTTATGTTTTCAATCATTTCAGCAAACATATCGCTACCTTCCATTTGGTAGGCTTGTGATGGATCTTGTTGCTTATAAGCTCTAAGTCCAATACCTTGCTTTAAATGCTCCATATCATCAATATGGTCCATCCATTTGCTGTCTACAACCCTTAGAAGAATAACTCTTTCAACTTCTCTCATTTGTTCCTCACCGAAATGTTCTTCTTTCTCGGCATACATTTTCACAGCTATGTCTAAAAGAGTAGTCTTAATTTCTTCATTAGATGTTTTACCCAATTCTTCTATTGAAACAATACCCTTCGGAAGATATATTTGTTCAAGGAAATTAATTAATTTTACTAATTCCTCATCAAAACTTTCCTCTATGCCCGTAATATGAGATTCCACTGCAGTTAAAACAACATCTTTTATCATTTCTTCAACTTGATCTTTTATGTTTTCTCCTTGAAGAACCTCTGTTCTTTGTCTATATATTATTTCTCTTTGTTGATTCATTACATCATCGTATTGAACAACATTCTTTCTTATATCAAAATTATTTCCTTCAACTTTCTTTTGAGCACTTTCTATAGCTCCACTTACCATTTTACTTTCGATAGCATCTTCATCAGTTAAACCTAATTTTTCTACTACTCCTTGAAGTCTTTCTGAACCAAATATTCTCATTAAATCATCTTCTAGTGATATGTAAAATCTTGAGCTTCCTACATCTCCTTGACGACCAGAACGTCCTCTAAGCTGATTATCAATACGTCTAGATTCATGTCTTTCAGTTCCAATTATCTTGAGTCCTCCAGCTTCAACAACTCCATCTTCAAGCTTAATATCCGTACCACGACCTGCCATATTAGTTGCTATAGTAACCATGCCAAGTGCTCCTGCATGGGATATTATATCAGCTTCTTTTTCATGATATTTAGCGTTAAGTACTTGATGAGGAATTCCACGCCTTTTAAGCATTTCAGATAATAATTCTGATTTCTCTATACTAACAGTACCTACAAGAACAGGTTGCTTAATTTTATATGTCTCAACTATTTCATCTACTATAGCCTTATATTTTCCCTTAACAGTTTTATAAACTAAATCTGCATTATCAACTCTCGCCAGTGGCCTATTAGTAGGTATTACTAATACGTCAAGTCCATATATTTCTCTAAATTCATTTTCTTCTGTAAGTGCAGTACCAGTCATACCTGATAACTTATTATACATTCTAAAATAGTTTTGGAAGGTAATTGTAGCAAGAGTTTTTGACTCTTTTTCAATTTTAACGCCTTCTTTTGCTTCAATAGCTTGGTGAAGTCCATCACTGTATCTCCGGCCTTCCATAAGTCTTCCAGTAAACTCATCTACAATTATAACTTCTCCATCTTTATCCATGTAATCTTTATCTTTTCTCATGATATAGTTTGCTTTTAAAGCCTGAACCACATGATGTTGTACATTCATATTTTCTGCATCAGCATAATTTTCTAAGTGGAAATATTTTTCTGCTTTGTCTATACCAACATCAGACATTATAACCGCACTAGCTTTTTCATCTATAGTATAGTCTTCTTCCTTCACAAGTCCCTTAACAAAATAATCTGCTACTTTATAAAAATCTGTAGATTTTTCTCCTTCTCCAGATATTATAAGGGGTGTTCTAGCTTCATCTATTAATATGGAGTCAACCTCATCCACCACTACAAAATTTAGTTTTCTTTGAACTCTTTCTTCTTTATAAACAACCATATTATCTCTTAAATAATCGAATCCAAATTCATTATTTGTTCCATAAGTTATATCTGAATTATAGGCCTCTTGTCTTTGAGTTTGGTCTAAATCATGAATAATTACTCCCACAGTAAGTCCTAAAAATTCATGTATTCTCCCCATCTCATCTCTATCTCTTTTTGCAAGATAGTCATTAACTGTAACTATGTGGACACCCTTTTCTGTCAACGCATTTAAATATGATGGGAGTGTAGCCACTAGTGTCTTTCCTTCACCAGTTCTCATTTCAGTTATTCTTCCTTGGTGTAGTATTATACCACCTATTAATTGCACTCTAAAATGCTTCATGTTAAGAACTCTCCATGAAGCTTCTCTTACTGCTGCAAAGGCTTCAGGTAATATATCATCCAAAGTCTCTCCATTACTTAGCCTAGTCTTAAATTCTGCTGTTTTCGCCTTAAGCTCTTCATCAGTTAAGCTAGTCATTTTTGCATCTAATTCTTCTATCTTATCTACTGTTGAAATTATCCTTTTTATTTCTCTATCACTATAACTACCAAATAACTTATTGAAAAATTTCATAATTTCCATCCTCACTATTCCTATTAATAATTCCTATTAATAATTCCTAAATATATTATTTAAATTATACCACTTAATTTGCTCGTATTCAACTTATATGACTTGTTAATTGTAAAATTATTGTTAATATTCTTCCATTGTCATATTGTGTAGAATGCAGGTTTAAAAAATGATTTTGAAAAGCTATCATATTTTTTAAATAAAAAAGGACTAAAGTAAGTTTATCCTTACTTTAGTCCTTTTAATAAGTATTAAAATTCTGGCTCTATCAATCCATAATTCCCATCTTTTCTTTTATATACTACGTGCACTTCTGATGTTTCATCACTCATATATACGAAAAAGCTATGACCAACGAGCTCCATTTGAAGTACTGCTTCCTCTGCTGACATAGGCTTAAATGCAAATTTCTTTGTCTTTACTATCTTAGGATCCAGGTCTTCTTCTTGGCTACTACTATATAATGGTATACCCTTAAACTTAAGAGAAGTTCCACGATTTCTTTTTTCTAATTTTGTTTTATGTTTTCTAATTTGTCCTTCTAATTTATCAACAACAAGATCTAATGAAGTATACATATCTTCATTTTCCTCTTCTGCTCTTAAAACAACTTCATTAAAAGGAATTGTAACCTCTATAGTATGTCTATTCTTATGAACACCCAAAGTTATCTGAGCTTCAACATCCGGATTAAAATACTTATCGAATCTAGATATTTTCTTTTCCATAATATTTTTCAAGGCCTCTGTTATCTCTATGTTTTTTCCTATTATTCTAACTTTCATACTGTCCAGCCCCTTTCTAATATCTATACAATGCTAGATTGCTAAGCATGTTATATAGTGTATTTCTATAATATTACTTTTAATACTAAATAGCAACCATTAAAATCAGAATTTACATAATATTATTGCAATTTAAAGCATGTTATCACAATATTGCTTATTATTCCCCTGTTTATTTACGTATATTGTACATTGTTTATAGGCTCACCTTATGGTATAGTTAAATTACACGAATTTTCAAAAAAACATATTGAATTAAATATATATATATTCTTATATGCAAAAAAAAATAAAAACTCCTAATATGATATTAGGAGTTTTTATGTATTAAGTTAGTTGACCTGGTCTTTGACCCCACACTCGCCTGCTGGAGCTTTTGCTACCCGGAATTAACCTCTCACTACTTACACTCTCGTCTACTAAACGGCAGGACTAACCTCTAAGCCGCACCATGCTCGCTAAACTTTGTTTAACTTACGTGGATCGTTTCGCCTGCGACTGGCATCGACTTTCAACCACAAACCTAACTTACTACAATAAGTATTATACCTTACTTTTGGCTATAGTCAATATGCAAACATTATTTATTCCACTTTCTTTTAACCTGTGTGCACAATTAAAGGCTGTAGCCCCAGTAGTCATAACATCATCAACTATTAAAATATTTTTATTTTTTATAAATTTATTTTCTTTAATCTCAAAACATTTTTCCATGTTACTCCAACGCTCTTCACCACTTAGACCTATTTGATCCTTAGTATCCATAGTTTTAATTAAATTACAAAATACGGGTATATCTAGAAACCTTGATAAATAATTTGCCAAAAACTCACTTTGGTTATAGCCTCTATTTTTTTGTGCTTTTTTAGTCATGGGTACGTAAGCTATTAAGTCAAACTTTAGTTCATTGCTTTTTACAAGTTCTAGCATGTATTTTGCTAAAATTTCTCCACATGCAAAATCGCTTTTATATTTTAGCCTGATAATTAACTCTTTTACTATATTTGAATAATAAAACACTGACCAAACAAGATATTTTTCTTCATTATGGCATATATAAAAGCTTTCGGTGCATCGCCTTAATTTTTTCCTACAATGAGTGCATAATGGTTCGCACTCCATGGTATATTCATTGCAGATCACACAATTTTCATCACCTGAATATATAAGCTGAACTAAACAATAAATTAAATTTTTTATATATTTAATAATCCTTTTTCCCACGCTTTCTCATTAAATTTTCTAGCTATATTTTGAGCCTTATCCATTTGCGTAGTTTCAACATTAGCTAAAAATATCGCCTCACCCCTTTGTATATTTTCATATCTTCCAACCTTACTTGATAGATATAACAGTTGCTTATGATTAAATTTGATATTATCAGCAAAATAGACTATAACATCCACCGCATGGAATTCTAGATAGCTTTCTTCAAAGTCATTAGTTACTATTATTCCCTTATCTTTATTCATAAACACTATGGGAATACTCGCATCACTTTTTTTACTAATATATAAAAATAAATTCTCACTCAACTTTTCTTTCAAATTGCTTAAATACTTAAATACAGTAGTAGCTTTTTCGGCGTCTGGCGTAAAAATTATTACTTTTCTATTAGATATAATTGACCAATTTAGATATTCATAAACTACCAAAGGTATGTCAATATTAAGATTTATTCTAGTAGTTATAATTCTAGGCTCTATAATTGGAATTTTATTATTTGTTAACGGAAATATAATAGTTGCACCTCCACCTAAAATATTCTCTACGGAAAAAGCTATAGCTGTACCTTCTACACTGCACATTTTCAATAATATTTTTTTTATTTGTTGTTTGTTATATTTAGGAAAATTTCTAATCTCATTATAAATAACCAAATCAAATTTTTCTTGGAGTCCTAATGCACTTTCATGATTGCATATATATAAATGCTCATTGACACTGCTATAATTTGCTCCACTGGTACATACATATTTTCCTAAATTACTAAAATTATCTATAAAGTAAATAATATCAATTTTGCGCACATCTTCGTTAGTTATATACAATATATTTTTCTTTTCATTAGCATATGCAATTATAGTTTCAAGCAATATATCAGAGGAATTATAAAACATGGACACAACATCAATTCTTTTTTTGCCATTTAATGAACAGTTTAAAATTTCTTTGCTAATTTCATCTTTTTCCTTACTAAGGTTTAAATTTGCGTAGAAATACATGTAAAATCTCCTTTACAGCTAAATATTAATTTAATTGTGCTGATTTTCATCATGGCTTAAATCCGCATCTACTATTTCTCTTATTCTCCATCCTAGCGCAGAATATCTTTCAAAACTTCTATTATTATCCTTCATAAAATTAATAGCTTTTATTTTTCCCACTAAAACAACCATGTTTTTCGCCCTAGTTATTCCTGTATAAAGCAAATTTCTGTTCATTAAAAGTGGTGGTCCCATAAACATAGGCATAATTACAACTTCAAACTCACTACCTTGACTTTTATGTATAGTAATAGCATAAGCTAAAGTTAGTTCATCTAAAAATACTCCCTCATATTCTACCCGCTTATCGTCATCAAAAACTACAATGACATTTTCATTATCTTCATCGATATCGCAAACATACCCTACATCCCCATTAAAAATTCCAACGCCATCTTTTTCATGATTTGCACTCAATTTATTCCATTTCATAGAATAATTATTCTTAACTTGCATGACCTTGTCCCCTACCCTAAATATAGTATTCCTATATTCCTTTTCTTTCTTATATTTAGACTTAGGATTCAATATTGCCTGAAGCTTTTCATTTAAATTTTCTATACCTAGTATTCCTTTTCTCATAGGTGAAAGTATTTGAATATGTTTCATTTTGTCCCACTCTTTGTTGAATTTCGGAAGCCTTGTATTAATTAACGTGATTATACTGTCTAAAATTTTGTCTGGCTCATCATTTTCAATAAAATAAAAGTCCTTATCCTTTTTGTTTAAGATAGGCATTTCACCATTATTAATTTTATGAGCATTTACAATAATCATACTTTCCCTAGCTTGCCTAAAAATCTCCTTAAGCTTAACTACTTTAACGCAGTTGCTATCAATTATGTCCCTTAATACATTCCCTGGACCCACAGATGGCAATTGATCAACATCACCCACAATTATAAGTCTAGTTCCTATGCTGATAGCTTTTAATAAACTATTCATAAGCATTATATCTATCATAGAAGCTTCATCGATAATTAGCACATCACAATCTAAAGGTGTCTCCTCGCCTCTAAAAAACTGCGACCCATCATCGCCGCCCATTCCAAGCTCGAGTAACCTATGTATAGTTTTAGCTTCCCTACCAGTAGCTTCTGTCATTCTTTTAGCCGCCCTCCCAGTAGGCGCAGCCATAAATACTTTCATTCCCGCTTTTTCAAACACATCTATAATACAATTGATTATAGTAGTTTTGCCTGTTCCAGGACCTCCAGTTATAACCTCTATACTATTTGCCGCAGCACCACAAATAGCAGCTTTTTGAGACATTGCAAATTTTATATTTTTTTCACTTTCAAATTTTTCAATTTCCTCTTCAATGTCTAAATCTAATTTTTCATATTTTGCTATAGATAAATTTATAACTTTTTTAGTAATACTTAATTCACAATAGTAGAAAGGCATAGTGAATACACATTTTTCTTCTTCAATATTTTCCACTTTCAATTTTCCCTGCACAACATTGTCAAAAATATTCTTCTCAATTTCTTCTTCGGAAACTCCAAGAATGTTTTTAGCTTCCTTATGTAACCTGACCAGGGGCATATAAGTATTTCCCATAGCACAAAATTCATTAACAACATAATTAATTCCACTTTGTATTCTAAAAGGTGATTCTTTGTCAATACCTAAACTTCGAGCTATCTTATCAGCAATTTTAAATCCTACGCCAGCAATAGTTTCTGTTAACACATATGGATTATCTTGTACTACCTTTATAGCGTCTCCTCCATATTTTTTATAAATCTTAACGCATTGATTAGGTGTTACTCCATAGGTTTGAAGAAATATCATTATGTTTTTAACTTCTCGTTGCTTAGAATAAGATTCCAAAATTAATTTAATCTTTTTTTCTCCTACACCATCAATTTCCCTTAGCCTTTGGATTTCATTATCTAGTATATTCATGGTATTTTCTCCAAAGTGCTTTACAATTTTTTTAGCAGTTACTGGTCCAATTCCTTGAATAACTCCTGAAGCTAAATATTTTTCTATACCTGCAATAGAACTAGGTATTATTTCCTCACAGGAAACTATTCTAAATTGCTTTCCAAATTGAGGATGATTAACCCATTCTCCCGTTAATTTCAAATTTTGACCTTCACTTATGTAGGGTACAATTCCTACAACGGTTATTTGCTGCTTTACAGCATGCAAATGAGCAATAATATACCCATTTTCTTCATTGTGAAATACTATATCTTCTATGATTCCTTGTATTTCTGGCATAAAATCTCCCCTATTTATAAATTTATACAGTAGCAATACTATTAATATTAATATAAGTATTGTTCTTATTATATCATATGTACTTTACGTTTTTCACCTTCAGTATACCCCTATCTTAAGTTTTATCAAAATACCATTTAATAATCCACATAATAAAATAAAATTTAATATATTTATAATTATCTCAATTGTCTTGGAGTAAACTTTTTTATTACTTAGAAAAAAGAGGGATAACAATTAATAATTGTTATCCCTCTTTTCATTATAAATATTTTCTATTTTATTTTATAAATATTTTTTTATTTGTTCAACCTTGTTTAGTCTTTCCCAGGAAAGGTCTAAATCTATTCTTCCAAAATGTCCATAAGCTGCTGTCTGCTTATAAATAGGTTTTCGAAGGTCTAATTCTCTTATAATAACAGCTGGCCTTAAATCGAATACTTTTCCGATTATTTCAACAATTTTATCATCTTCAATTTTTCCTGTTCCAAAAGTTTCAACTTCTATAGATACCGGTTTAGCTACCCCTATAGCATAAGCTAACTGAATCTCTAATTTTTCTGAAACTCCTGCTGCTACTAAGTTTTTAGCAACCCATCTTGCAGCATATGCAGCAGATCTATCAACCTTTGTTGGGTCTTTACCAGAGAATGCGCCGCCGCCATGTCTTGCGTATCCGCCATAAGTATCTACTATTATTTTTCTTCCTGTTAAACCAGAGTCTCCTTGCGGTCCTCCAATTACAAATCTACCTGTAGGATTTATATAATATTTAGTGTTTTCGTCTAATAATTCACTTGGAACTATAGGTTTTATTACATGTTCTATTAGATCACTTTCAATTTGATCATGAGTTGCTTCTTCTCCATGTTGAGTTGAAATAACAATAGTATCTATTCTTACTGGCTTATTATCTTCATACTCTACAGTAACTTGAGTCTTTCCGTCTGGTCTTAAATAGTTCAGCTTGCCATTCTTTCTTACTTCACTTAATCTTCTTGCCAGTCTATGAGCCATAGCAATTGGAAGTGGCATGTATTCCGGCGTTTCATTAGTTGCAAATCCAAACATCATACCTTGATCTCCAGCGCCTGTGGAGTCTATCTTATCCTGCGTGCCTTTCTTAGACTCTAATCCTTCGTTAACTCCCAGAGCTATATCTGCTGACTGTTCTCCAATAGATGTTAGAACAGCACAAGTACTAGCATCAAATCCATATTTTGCTCTAGTATATCCTATACCTTCAATAGTATTTCTAACAACCTTAGGAACATCTACATAACAACTAGTTGTTATCTCCCCCATAACTAAAACCATCCCTGTAGTAACTGCGGTTTCACAAGCAACTCTAGCATAAGGATCTTGCTCTAAAATAGCATCAAGTATAGCATCTGAGATTTGGTCACAAATTTTATCTGGATGTCCTTCTGTAACTGATTCTGATGTAAATAGTCTTTTCATTATAATTCTCCTTTCTAATACGGAAAAATTTTGTTTTTAAAAAAATAAAACCCCTTCTAATTATAAGAAGAGGTGTTTTAACCATCCTTCTTATCTCGCAGAATAAATCTACAGGAATTGGCACCATGGTACATTGACCGGTTGCCGGGTTTCATAGGGCCTTTTTCCCTCCACCTCTCTTGATAAGAGTTATCAATATTAAGTTTTAATTATAATACCACATAAGCTTTTCAGTGTCAACAATTCCTATTTACTTTAAAATTAAATAAATAAAAAAAGACATCTACAGATGTCTTTTGGTGGAGGAGGACGGATTCGAACCATCGAAACATTACGTAACAGATTTACAGTCTGCCCCCTTTGGCCACTCGGGAACTCCTCCATATATGGAGCTGGCAATAGGAATTGAACCTACAACCTGCTGATTACAAGTCAGCTGCTCTACCGTTGAGCCATGCCAGCATACATTTTATTTTTAAAAAGATTATTATGGTGGGAACAACAGGGTTCGAACCTGTGACCCTCTGCTTGTAAGGCAGATGCTCTCCCAGCTGAGCTATGCTCCCATAATTTATTATAAGTCTAATGAAAATGGTGGAGGAGGACGGATTCGAACCATCGAAACATTACGTAACAGATTTACAGTCTGCCCCCTTTGGCCACTCGGGAACTCCTCCACTTTTGGAGCTGGCAATAGGAATTGAACCTACAACCTGCTGATTACAAGTCAGCTGCTCTACCGTTGAGCCATGCCAGCATATTTTGTTTTTGTATCTTTACCCTGTCGACAAGAATTATTATATAACTATAATCATTTAATTTCAAGCTCATTTTCTTCCAAATAGCGATTCCTTCTCTACATTGCTATATCATTCGCACATTTACTCTATTTTAAGCATTAATACAACTTATTATTCGCAGTAAAAAAAAGATAACTCTTTCTTATACCAATTACCACAATATAATTTATTTTAGTCTTTCTGCCGCATCCATATCTATAAACTTTCCAGCTATTTTTCTCACTTTTCCATATTCTTTTTTTGATAAATCGTCTTTTAATAATTTAAGGGCTTTAAGAACTCCTTCCTCGGCATCCACTGCATATAAATATTCTTCCACTTTTTTATAATTCTCTTTGCCTAACTGAAGGCTTACATATAGTAATTTTACCTTATCAGAAGTTGTTAAATTTTCTTGTATTTTCCCTGTCGAGACTTTAAATACTGATTGTGCCTGCTTTTTAGTATTATAATTTAATTCTTCTTGGCTATCCTCTTTCCCAAGTGAATCTATGTCATTTAGCATATTTTTATCCATTTTTTTCTCAATATCTTCACTTAATGAATTTATATTCAAATTATTACTACCTTTTTCTTCATCGCTTAATTCCTTCTTAGCCAAATCCTCTTTTCCTAAATTTTTTCTTACATTAGAATATTCTTCCTCAGCTTCTTTCACCACTTTACCCTGGTTATTGTTTATATTTTCGGGGCAGATATAAACCTTTTTACATTCAGCTACTACCTGTTTTCTTAGGTTGTTTTCTTCATAATACTTTTCCTTAATTACAACGCTACTGTAATACAACATATTAAATATGCTTACAACAGTAGAAAATATAATAACAAAGAATAAATTTTTTTTCTTCATGTTAATATCACCTCAAATAATTAATATATATAGATTATTTTCCAATTTATCGCTTTTTTATTCTTTTTTCATAATAATACACAGAATTTTTTCATATAAATTATTGGTAGGAAAATAATTTATTCACAGCGCAATACAAGGAGGTATATTTCTTGAGTAAAGCTAAAACCCATTATAAAGACCCTTTAGCATACTATACAATTTCTAACTTTCTAAAAGACTATATTGACCAAAACACTTTAGTTGTTTGCATAGGCACTGATAGATGTATAGGTGATTGTCTCGGCCCACTGGTGGGTACATTTTTAAAAGATAGCTCCTTCCCACTACCTGTATATGGCACTATAGATAACCCAATCCATGCCTTAAACATCGATAGTAAATTATCTAAAATAAATGCACTACACCCGAATTGCACTATAATAGGTGTAGATGCATGTTTAGGAGACATATCGAATATCGGTGAAATCCAAGCTAGAAATTATCCAATTCATCCTGGTAAAGGTGTAGGAAAAACACTTCCTAAAGTAGGTAATGTTTCATTAATAGGTATAGTAGATTCAAGTGATGATAGTGAATTATTCACTAATAGAAACATAAGACTTAGTTTAGTAATGGAAATTGCTTCTGTTTTGAGCCGTTCACTTTTGCATTCATATTATTTATATTCACTTAATAATGAAGATAAAAATTCAAATCCAATTTAATAATTACCCAGAGTTTTAAATTGAAAGTGCATTATATAACAAAAAAATAAGCAATACAATTATTAAGTTTAATTGTATTGCTTATTCATATAGCTTGTTTACACTTTTTAGTCTGCTAAATATTTTTCTCCACCATTAAATGAACTATCTAGGTTATCCATATATTCCAATACTTTACCTGTTCCCAGTGCTACGCATGAAACGGGATCCTCAGCAAGGTATACCGGGACCTTAGTGATCTCTTGTATAAGTTTATCTAGTCCTTTTAACAGTGAACCTCCACCAGTCATAATTATACCCTTGTCAGCTATATCGGCTGAAAGCTCTGGTGGCGTTTTTTCTAACACTGAATGCGTGCATTCTGCTATTGAATTCACAGCCTCTTTTAAAGCTTCTCGCATTTCTTCCGAGGTTACTTGTAAGTTTTTAGGAAGTCCTGTGATTAAATCTCTTCCTCTTATTTCCATTGTAGTCTCTTCATCTTGTTTATAAGCACAGCCTATATTGATTTTTAAATTTTCCGCAGTTCTCTCACCAATCATTAGCTTATGTTTTCGCCTTATATACTTTATAATATCGTCATCAAACTTATCTCCAGCTACTTTAATTGATTCATGTACAACCATGCCGCCTAAAGAAATAACTGCAACATCTGTAGTCCCTCCACCAATATCAATAACCATATTACCACTTGCGCGAGTAATATCAAGTCCTGCTCCGATTGCAGCCGCTAGTGGCTCCTCTATAAGATAAACCTTCTTAGCTCCAGCATTTCTAGCTGCATCTTGTACCGCTCTTCGTTCTACCTCAGTTGCCTCGCAAGGAACGCATATGACAACTCTTGGAGCTGACAGCTTTCTTTTACCACAAGCCTTACTAATAAAATGCTTCAACATTTTTTCTGTTATATCATAATCTGAAATAACGCCATCCCTCATAGGACGTATGGCCACAATATTGCCTGGTGTCCTTCCTATCATCTGCCTCGCTTCTTCTCCTACTGCCAATACCTTATTGTTATTTCTATCTATGGCAACAACAGACGGCTCTTTTAAGATAACACCCTTTCCCTTGATATATACAAGCACTGTTGCTGTACCTAAATCTATTCCCATGTCTGTACCCATTCTAAAAAAAAACATCTCAAAACTCACTCCTGCTCTTTAGTATATTCATTATTTAAATTATACTAAACTCTATTCTATAAAGCCATAAAAAAACCCTCTTTTTTTAGCTTTAATATTTTTTTGTTTTTGCTTGAAATGTTTTTATCCTTCTACTGCCTTATATTTAAGTCTTGTTGCTCTTCCTCCCCTAATATGCCTTTCAGATTTATTTAAGTCCAAAATTATTTTTGCCTGGCTGGCAATTTGAGGATTTATTGTAGGCAATCTTTCCGTCATATCCTTGTGTATAGTACTTTTGCTAACTCCAAACACTTTGGCAGTTCTTCTTATTGTAGCTTTTGACTCAATAATATACTTAGCAACTTCTAGTACTCGATCTTCAATATAGTCTTTCAAAGTGTTACCTCCTTGACCCTTCTCTATTTATAAATATGCATTAACTCCATTTTAAATTCCATTCCAATTAGTCATTTTGCCATATATTTCGGAAAAATGACTAATTGATATGGCTTTTGGTTATTGTTTCATTACTACCGGTTGATATTTCTCATATTTTACATATCTAGCAGGATCAATGTTCTTACTACTTTGCAAAACTTCAAAATGTAGATGTGATCCATAGTCTTCTTTATATGAGTTTAAACTAGTGTTTCCTACAGAACCAATTTTCTGTTTTTTGGTGACTTTATCATTTATCTTTACTAATATTTTTTCTTCCAAATTGGAATATTTAGTAATAAAGCCATTTCCATGATCTATTATAACCATCTTACCCTTTTGCTTAGCTAAGTCAGTTCCAACTTCTTTAACTATTCCGTCCATAACGGCTATTACTGGCTCACCTATATTTGCCTTAATATCAATACCTAAGTTAGTTCTATAGCTTCCATCGGTCTTCCACACAACTGGATCAATATCTTTTGAATATGCTCTTGCTAAGAGTCCATTAGCTACAGGTTTTTCAAATATAGCATTAACTGATTTAGAAACTGGCGCAGTTAAATTTCCAGTTGTAACCTTTTTAATATTAGGTACTGGTTTAAGCCCCTCAGTCTTAGCCAAATTTTCTTTTTTTACTTGAAGAGCGTCTTGATATTGTTTTTCTTGCTCTTTCAGAACGTCTCCTGCATTTGCTTGTTCCTTTTGAATTGCTGCTTGCTTACTTGAAAGTTTTTTATTATTACCTGCCGTTATAGTTGCTACTGTTGCTACTATACATAAACAAATAAATAAAACTACATAGAAGCCCTCTTTCTTAAAAAAATTTAATGTCTTATTGTTTGCTTTGTTATCCATACAAACACCTCCATTTGTATTTTTGTCCATATTGTATTAAAACATACATATTTTATAAATTTTTTTTGCACTTATTTAACATTTTTATTTTATTTTTTCAAATTTACCTTCTATATGTTGAAATATAGTCTATATTTAACATTCTTTATTTTTTAATATTATAAGTTTATCCAAAAAAAATTAAGCCAGTTATCTTTGTAAAAAGGATAACTAACTTATCAGTATAATTTTTATTTGGATATAACCGTTCCAATGTAATAATGATTTAATATTTGAGTATAGTTATTGCCTTCCTTAGCCATAGCATCCGCACCCCATTGGCTCATTCCTACCCCATGGCCATAACCAGTGCAATCTATTTCTACACCTTTTAAATTAAACACTATTTCAAAATTTGATGAATTCAGGCCTAGCATAGTTCTAAATTTACTGCCTGTCATAGTTACATTACCTGTTTTGATATTTTTAACACTTCCTGCCTTGGTTCTATCAATTATTACTATTTGCTTTTTTATGCTAGCCGAAGTCAACTTAGCATTACTGTAATTGTTATTTATAATCTGACTTAGCTCATTGTACCCAAAAATTTTACTACTCTTAAACTTTGGTGCTCCTTCTTCACCTCCGCTTTTTACACTCCTTAAATAAGGTATCTTATTGCTAAATACCTCTTCTGAGTTTTCCGTTTTACCACTGCTAGTTGCAAAATAATAAGGCTCCATTACCAAGCTATTGTTATAGGTTAGAACTTGACCTTGTGTACATTTAACCGCTGTTTCAATCTTATCCCAATATTTTCTACCATCCTTAACCCATAACTTTATGCGATCTTCTTTGTTCATATAGGCTTGACAATGGACTGTATCGCATAAATTTGCTCCATTAGCATTTTTACATAGTATTCCCCCTAATTCGGTAACATGAGCCAAAGCGTAAGTCCTAGATGCCACTGCTTGAGCTTTTAAAGCTTCCAGCTCAAATTCTGCAGGCATTTCAGATGCAACAACTCCAGTAATATATTCTTCTAAATCAATTTCTTTTATAGTATTTTCCTTTGATATGAATACTTTTATCTTATAATTTTTTGGAATTGAGCTACTTTTAATAATGTTTTTGTATTCTTCTGATTTAATTTTATACTTTTCACTTTTATTTAAGCTTTTATTATCCCCTACTCCCACTATTAACACAGAAGCTATAACTATAAAAGAAATAAATGCAACACTTAATAGAATAAAGTTTTTCAAGTGTACTGTAATAAAAACTCTTCTCATTCTTTTCTCCTCTCGTTATAAAATAAATATCACTTTATACATATTAAATAAATATAAGTAATATTACTTTTTTTTAAGGCGCTAATTCTCTAATGAATAAAAGAATTGAAATATATTAATAACTTATATCTCAATTCTCTAAATTTTATATTAAATTATCACCTTTGAAACTATAATATTAACTGCATATCCCATTATAATTTGGTTTCTCTACTATTTTAAGAACTCACCCTTTCTATATCTGCACCTAACCCCTTTAATTTCTGTTCAATAGAAACATACCCTCTATCGATATGATATATATCACTTATTGTAGTTGCCCCCTCTGCAGTAAGCCCTGCAAGGATTAATGCAGCTCCCGCTCTTAAATCTGTAGCTGTGACCTCTGAACCCGTAAACGTGTCGACACCTTCTATTACCGCACTTCTACCATCTATTTTTATATTTGCTCCCATTCTCTTGAGTTCTACGGCTTGCATAAATCTATTTTCAAATATAGTTTCTGTAATTATACTTGTACCTTTTACAGTACATAATAAACTCATCATCTGAGCTTGCATATCTGTAGGAAATCCAGGGTATGGCATAGTTTTTATATCTACGGGGTTTAGTTTTTTCCTTCCATCGACTATTATGCTATTCTCATTTATTTCTATTGCAACTCCCATTTCTGTAAGCTTTGCTATTATTGGTTTTAAATGGACTCCATCAGCACCATTAATTTTAATGAGACTTTTGGTAATCGCTGCGGTTATCATAAATGTCCCCGCTTCAATTCTGTCATATATAGGTTTATAAACAACTTCTTTAAAATCTTTAACTCCTAGAATCCTTATAGTGTCTGTTCCTTCGCCACTTATCTGTGCTCCCATAGCCCTTAAAAACCTCGCTAAATCTACAATTTCTGGTTCTTCCGCCGCATTTCCTATTACTGTCTCGCCATCTGCAAGTGTTGCTGCCATCATTATATTTTCTGTAGCACCTACTGAAGGATAATCTAAGTATATATTGCTACCTCTTAATTTCTTTGCTTTTGCTTCCACGTACCCGTGTCCTACTGATATCTCTGCTCCCAGTGCAGATAATCCTTTTAGATGAAGATCAATCGGTCTAGTTCCAATATTGCATCCCCCAGGTAGTGATATTTTGAAATTTCCAAACCTTCCAAGCATTGGTCCCATTATTAAAAAAGATGCCCTCATTTTTCTTACTAATTCATCGTTAGCGTCATTATCAAATAGGTTAGCAGTATTAATTTTCACCTTATTATTTATTTTATCTATACTAACATTTGCTTTAAGAGATTTCAGTACTTCACAAATTACAAATACATCTTCAAGCATAGGCGCATTTTCAATGGTACAATTATTACCGTTTAATATGGTTGCTACAAGTATAGGAAGCACTGAATTTTTAGCTGAGCTAATATTCACTTCACCTTGTAATTTTTTCCCACCTTTTATAACTAATTTATCCATTTTTTTCCTCCATTATATTGTTAGTTTTTAATAAGTTGTAATTATTTCAGGTGTGCCTATAATAATGTACCTTCCAGATGAATAATTACATACAGCATAATTAAAATCAATTAGCTTGTTATTGTTTACCATGCTACCGTACTGTTTTGTATATGCTATAGTACTTAGTCCGTTGTTTATATTTACAGTCTCAATATTACAAGTTCCATGAGATTTTAAAATTTTTATTATCCTTTTATTAACAGCATAAGTATCTTCATTGAATTCACTTATACTACTCTCTAGTATTTTCGCCTTCAAGTATTGAAAGTATTTAATATCTTCGCCTCTACTGGGAATAGCATGACTAATTTTATTTTTAAGAGACTCTAAACCATTTTGATTATCTATCTTGCTTATGCTTATTGTTATAACATTCTCATTATTGTGTTTTAAGGCTTCTATATACCCCTTAAGACTTCCATTTGAAAATTCTATACAATATGAATCTTCATTTTCATAATTGTTTGATTTTATTTCACTATTGTCAAATTGTAAATTTTTAATTAAATAATTACAAACCGTTTTTGGGTCTTCCCCAGTTTTAAAAGATGCTTTCAATCCGTATTCTACAGTTTTGCCTTTAGTTTGTACTAATATTTCATCAAACAAATTAACTTTCTCCTGTGCATTGGACGATATAACGTTAATCTGTAAAATAATCCGGCACAATACTATACACAAAAGTGCAATGCTTTTTCTTTTCATTTTAATCCCCCTACCCTTCAATTAAATTGTTGACCATAATTTATTATTTTATTCTATAAATAATGGTTTTTAAATATTTTTACTATTAATAAAATCATCCCTCAGCACAAATGTGAAGAGGGTTATTCCATTGATTATATTAGTAGGGGTATTTTACCAATTTATTTTATTACAAATCTATTCACTATATTACTAATATATAAAATTTCAATAAAAATGTGCTAAAAAAAATTTAACCAGATTTTTAAGCATAAAAAAAATGGAAATAAATTAATATCTCCATTTTGTAATCTATTATTCTTTTGTCTTCATTCTCATAATTGATCTTAATATAGCATTTTCTGCTCTTTTAACATCAATTCCATCCTTATGAAGTAATCTTTCTTCTGCTCTTTCCTTAGCCTTTTCTGTTCTTAAAATATCTATATCTTCCGGCCACTCACAGGCACTGCATAATATTTCTACGTTGCCCGTATATACTCTCAATATCCCTGTTGATGTAAAGACTTTTAATTCTTTACCAGCTAAATCTGTAAATATTGTAACTGTTGGTTTTAAGGTCGATACTATAGGAACATGCTCAGCAAGGATACTAAATCTCCCATCCTCACCTTCCGTGTTCAGCCTCAGGATTTCGCTACTATAAAACTCTTTTTCAGGAGTAAGTATAGTTAGTTTTATATTTTTTGCCATATAAAAACACTGACCTTTCTAGCTATATATTCTTAAAAATATCTTATTCACTAGCCATAGTTTTTGCTTTTTCTATTGCTTCTTCTATAGTTCCAACAAACATAAATGCTGCCTCTGGTAACTTGTCATGCTTGCCTTCAAGAATTTCCTTGAATCCCCTTACTGTTTCTTTTACAGGTACGAATTTACCCTGCATTCCCGTAAATTGCTCAGCTACAGTAAATGGTTGCGATAAAAATCTTTGAACTTTTCTTGCTCTTAATACTACTATTTTATCTTCCTCAGATAATTCATCTAGCCCTAATATTGCAATAATGTCTTGAAGTTCTTTATATCTTTCAAGAATATGTCGAACTTTTATTGTAACATCATAATGTTCTCTACCAATTATTCTAGGATCAAGCATTGTTGAAGTAGATTCTAGTGGGTCTACTGCTGGATAAATTCCAAGTTCAACTATCCCTCGAGATAGCACTGTAGTAGCATCAAGATGACTGAAAGTAGTAGCCGGAGCAGGATCTGTTAAATCGTCTGCTGGTACATATACAGCTTGAACTGATGTAATAGAACCTTGCTTTGTTGAGGTAATTCGTTCTTGTAATTCTCCCATTTCTGTCGCAAGTGTTGGTTGATAACCAACAGCACTTGGTATTCTGCCCAGTAGCGCAGATACTTCTGAACCAGCCTGTGTAAATCTAAATATATTGTCTATGAATAACAGTACATCTTGCCCATGATCTCTAAAATACTCTGACATTGTAAGACCAGTTAATGCAACTCTCATTCTAGCTCCAGGTGGCTCATTCATCTGACCAAAAACTAAGGCTGTTTTAGATATAACTCCTGATTCTTTCATTTCATTATAAAGATCATTACCTTCACGAGTTCTCTCACCAACTCCGGTAAATACCGAAAGTCCATTATGTTCTTTTGCAATATTATTCATAAGCTCTTGAATAAGGACAGTTTTCCCAACTCCCGCTCCACCAAAAAGACCAATTTTTCCACCTTTTTGATATGGTGCTATTAAGTCTATTACCTTAATCCCTGTTTCAAACACCTCAGGCTCAACAGACTGCTCCTCAAAAGTTGGGGCTAATCTGTGAATAGGCATATATGTATCTACTTTAACGTCTCCCATTTCATCCATAGGCTTTCCAAGAACATTGAACAGCCTTCCCAGTACTACATTTCCAACTGGTACTGTTATTGGATTACCTGTGTCAAGAGCCTCAAGTCCTCTCCTTAAACCTTCAGTACTTTCCATAGCTACTGCTCGTATAATATCGTCACCAATATGTTGCTCAACCTCAGCTACAACTACTCTATCTTCCATCTGAATTTCAATGCTGTTATAAATATTAGGAAGACTATCTGAGTCAAACTTTATGTCTATAACAGGGCCTATTATTTGAACGACTTTTCCTATATGTCCTGGCATTGTCTTCTCTCCTTTTTACCTTTGAGCTTCTGCTCCTCCAACTATTTCTGCAATTTCTTGTGTAATTGCACTTTGTCTAATTCTATTATAACTTAAATTAAGCTTATCAAGTATATCATTAGCGTTGTTAGTAGCTGATCCCATAGACTCCATTCTAGCCCTGTGCTCACTAGCTTTTGAATGTAGCAATGAATTAAGCATTTTGCCACCTAGAAATAAAGAAATAATTTCATAAAATGTTTTTTCATTTATTTCACTAATGTCTACATAGGCTTTATTACTGTTATCTTTGTTATCAAAATTTAGAGGAAGTAGCTTTTCAATTTTAACTTCATTTTTTAGCGCTGAAACAAGCTTTTTATAAACGATGTAAACTTCACCCACTTCACCACTTATATACATACTAAGTGCATGATTAATAATAGTAGCAGCTTCCTTTTCAGAAGGTGGATCAGAAATTTCAACGTATTCAGCTACCGTTTCAATGTTAAGCTTTTTAAATATAATTCGTCCCTTTTGCCCTACAATAATTATATTATAATCTTCTTTACTAATTTTCAAGCTATCAATAATTTTATTTGCTACTGACCAATTAAAGCCGCCACAGAGACCTGTGTCTGAGGTCAATACAACATACAGTTTTTTGCTGTTATTATTTCCTCTCATATAGATACTATCTTCTTCATAATTTTCTTTAACTTGCTTAATAGTTTCCTCAAGCGCATAAAGATAATTATTATTAGTATCTACTTTTTCCCTTATTTTTTTATATTTAGATGTGGCGACTAGTCCCATGGCTCTGGTGATTTTAGTAGTGTTTGTTATGGATTTTATTCTTCGTTTAATTGCAAGAAGCCCCATACCTGCCATGTTTCACCTCTCCTCCGCCTCCATAAATATATTATGAAGGCAAATTAATTATCACCTAAAGGTGGTGTATCAAGTATTTCCTTTTGAAATGTGATTAATACTTTTCTATTGAAAATATTTTTTTAAACTCTTCTATAGCATCAATAAGTTGTTGCTTTATTTTATCATTTAGTTCTTTTACATCTCCTATGGCCTTACCTATTTCTCTATGATGTGTATCCATGTACTCCAAAAATTCATTTTCGAATCTGGTTACTTGATGTACTGGAATATCCATAAGATAATTATTTGCTCCTGCAAAGAAAATCATAACTTGATTTTCTACTGATACTGGCATATATTGATCTTGCTTTAATATTTCAATTAATCTTTTTCCTTTTTCGAGTCTCATTTTGGCATCGCTATCAAGATCCGTACCAAATTGTGCAAAAGCTGCAAGTTCCCTATATTGAGCAAGTTCTAGCCTTAAAGTTCCTGTAACTTGTTTCATAGCTTTTATTTGAGCATTTCCACCAACTCTTGATACAGATATTCCAGCATTAACAGCGGGTCTTTGTCCTGAATGGAAGAGTTCCGCCTCAAGAAATATTTGACCATCTGTTATGGAAATAACATTAGTTGGTATATAAGCCGTAACGTCTCCTGCTAGAGTTTCTATTATAGGAAGTGCAGTTAATGATCCTCCACCCAATTTATCTGAAAGTTTTGCTGCTCTTTCTAATAATTTTGAATGAATATAGAATACATCTCCTGGGTATGCTTCTCTGCCTGGCGGTCTACGAAGTAATAGTGACATAGCTCTATAAGCTACCGCGTGCTTAGATAAATCATCATACACTATTAATACATCTCTGCCCTTGTTCATAAAGTATTCTCCCATGCTGCATCCAGCATAAGGTGCCAAATACTGAAGTGGTGCTGAATGAGAAGCTGTTGATGCTACAACTATTGTATAATCTAAGGCTCCCATTTCAGATAACGTATTAACAATATGTGCAACAGTAGATTGTTTTTGACCAATGGCAACATATATACATACAACATCTTTGCCCTTCTGATTTAAAATAGTGTCTATAGTTAAGGCTGTCTTACCTGTTTGTCTATCCCCAATTATAAGCTCTCTTTGTCCTCGCCCAATTGGTACCATAGAGTCTATTGCTTTTATGCCTGTTTGAAGAGGTACTTTAACGGATTGTCTTTCAATAACTCCAGGGGCTTCTACTTCTACCGGTCTTGTCTCTGTAGTCTTAATCGGACCCTTTCCATCTATTGGAACACCTAGAGAATCTACAACTCTTCCAATTAGTGCTTCCCCAACGGGAACTTCAACTACTTTGCCACTTCTCTTTACTACGTCACCTTCTTTGATACCTTCTCCGCTTCCAAGTAGCACACATCCCACATTGTCTTGTTCTAGATTTAGAGCCATGCCATATACTCCACCTGGGAACTCTAAAAGTTCACCTTCCATGCAATCATCCAAACCATATACTCTAGCAATCCCATCACCTATTTGAATTATGGTTCCTGAGTCAACAGTGTCAATTTTCTTTTCATATCTTTCTATTTCTTTCTTTATTATGGATGTTATCTCTTCTGGTTTTATATTCATAAACTCACCTCTATTCCTATTTAAACATTAATTTTTTCATTTCGTCTAATTTGTTTTTTATTGTACCATCAATAACGTCATCGCCAACCCTAATATATACTCCACCTATAATGTTTTTATCTAGCTTTTCATGAAAGATAATCTTCTTATCATACATTTTAAATAATTTCATTCGTAAGTTTTCTTTTTCAGAATCGTCAAGAGGTATTACTGTTACAACATCCACCAGAAGGGTATTGTTACGCTCTAAGTGGATTTTTTCCATTTCTTTAAGCTTTTCTTCAGTATACATTATTCTATCTTTTTCTATAAGAATAAGTAAAAAAGATAAAAGATCCTCATCAATTCTGCCCTTAAAAATATTTATAAACATTTTCTTTTTTGCAGAAGTACTTATTTGTGGATATTTAATAACTTTAAGAAACTCATCATCGTTCTTCATAAGTGAAACAATTTCCCTGAGGTCATTTAAATATTCTTCTACTTTTCCTTTTTCCTCAGCAACTGTGTATAGTGCTAGTGCGTATCTTTTGTCTAAATATTCATACATTTTAGCTACCTACCTTAAATATAAAGTCCTCAATCAATTTTCTATGTTCTTTTTCATCTATATGTTGCTCTAGAGCTTTTTCAGACAATATTAAAGATAAATCTATAACTTGTTTTTTAATTTCACTTTGTGCTTTTTCTTTTTCTCTTTCAATTTCAACTCTTGATCTTTCCAAAATTAGATTTGCTTCTTTTCTTGCGTCTTCGACAATATCCTGGGAAATATTTTCTGCATTAACCTTGTATTCCTCGACTATTTCTCTTCCTTTTATCTTTGACTCATGCAATAATCTTTCTTTTTCTTTTCTCGAAATTTCTGCTTTTTCTTCATTATCTTTAGCATTCTTAATAGATGTATTTATTCCATTTTGCCTGTCATCCATTATCTTATTTACTGGCTTACTAAAAAAGTACTTTAAGATATATAGCAATAAAATAAAATTTATTATAGTGAATATAATTGTAGAAAAATCTATGCTCAAATTCATAATCTATTAAAGCCCCCTTTAGTCCTAATTTCAAAATTTTTCATTTTGATATGTACCATATTATTTAAATGCTAAAATTAATGCTATTAAGAATGCATAGATAGCTGTAGCTTCTGAGAAAGCAGCACCTATAACTAACGTACTAATTATAGACCCCCTAGCTTCCGGTTGTCTTGCGACACCCTCTACAGCTTTAGCCGCAGCATTACCTGTTCCTATTCCTCCTCCTATACATCCTATTGCTGCAAGACCTGCGCCTATTGCAGACATCGCTGTGACAAGTACTTTTGGATCGATGTTATTCATATTGAATTCCTCCTTATTTTTTTAAAACTAGATTTAATGTTCTGCTATGACTTTTATATTAACCATTGTCAACATAACAAAAATAACCATTTGAATAATTCCATCAAACAAATCAAAATAAAAATGTAATGGTATTGGGACAATTAATTGGGCAAACCCATTTAAACTAGCTAAACTTCTATATGCCAATTCTATTATTACAACACCTGCAGTCATGTTTCCAAATAATCGAAAGCTTAATGATACTGGTAACATAACTCTCTCTATTAGGTTAATAGGTAATATAAATGCATATGGTTCAACATATCCTTTAAAATAGTGTCCTAGGCCTATCTTTTTAATAGCAAACCATTGAACAACAACGAATGTTATTAATGCTAATGCTAATGCTACACTATAATCCACTGTTGGAGGTGTAACACCTATCAGTCCCGTGAGATTTAGAATACTCAAGAAAATTACTATTGTTGCTATATAAGGTACAAACCCCATATACTCTTCTCCCATATTATCTCTAACAAGATTGTTTATAAAATCCATAATTATTTCTATTATATTCTGCTTCTTATTAGGAATTACTTTTAAGTTTCTTGTAAGGCATATACATAATATAGCTACTATAGCTATCATGCACCACTGAACAAATATACTTTCTACAATCCCAATACTGTACCCAAAGAATTTAATATGAAATAACGGCACTACTTTATCCATTAAATCACTTCCCTCCACTATTCTTATTATTTAATCCGTAACACACTAAAGATATAAATTGTGAACTATATCCGAAGATATATGCAATTATATTGAACATATTGTGTCTGCCTATTGCAAACCCAATAACACTCACCAATAAAACCCTAATGAAAGACCCTATTACTATTATGCCTGTATTTTTTACATTTTTACTATCAAGAGAATACTCCACTGTAATTCCATTAACATAAAAATTTATTACTGCTACTAATAGCCCTAATAAAAAAAATAATGCATATGGCTTAGCTGTAAAATAAATCACCGCAGTAAAAATTAAGGAAATAAAAAAATCATATATAAGAATTTTTTTAAACATATTTTTAAAATCACTATTCACTTTTTCCTTCTCCTCGCCACATACTAACAAATTCTATTATAGTCTACTAATTTTCATAAATAAAACCTAGAATTTCTCATTTATTTGATGTATAGGAGCATTTGAGTTTGTTTTTTAAAGAAAATCGCCTCTTTCCTCTGAATATATCTATATTATGATATATTACGACTTTTCACATAATTTGAAATTATATTTTTCAATTATTCTATTTCTTTTAACATGCTTAACATTCATAATATTCTTAATATTCAGTTCAAAATTTTCAATACTACTGTGTTTAGCAACGTTTAAGAACTTTTTATTATAATTTTTATTTAGTTAAACATTTACAAAAATCTTATAAAAATAAAAATTTTTCGTTAATTTTTTTATTTTTATAAACAATTGCAATATTATATTTTTTATAATTCATTTTTTCGTTATAATATTTTTATTATTTATAATATTTTTATCATTCATCACTAAAAATATGCATTAAATTATTCTCATTACACTCGCTATAGGCTTTTAAATACCGCATATCAGGATAAATAATACTTTTAAGCACCTCCTATTGTTGTATTTCGATATGATTTTCTTAACATTGAAAACTTTTATTTTTAAAGTTTTCATTTGTGTAAGATACTAAAAAAATAGGTTTAATAATTTAATTTCTAAATTATTAAACCTATTTTAACAATATTTAGTATATCTTAAAATACTTTAATAGTGAATCTACTATTTTAGCAGAAGCATTTCCATCACCATAAGGATTAATTGACCTACTCATGTGATTATACTCCTCTGAATTTCTTAAAAGCTTATTAGCATTTGATACAATTTCCCCCACATCTGTTCCAACTAACTTTACTGTACCAGCATGCTGCGCTTCAACTCTCTCTGTAACATCCCTAAGCACTAAAACCGGTTTACCTAAATGAGGAGCTTCTTCTTGAATTCCTCCCGAATCGGTCATTACTAGGTAACATTTTTTCATTAAATTGTGAATTTCACCTGTGTCAATAGGGCTTAGCAAATGTACTCTGTCTACACCTTTTAAAATACTGTTTACCATATCCTTTACTACTGGATTGGGATGAACTAAATACAATACTTCTACATCTTTATTTTCGCATACAACAATTTTCAGTGCATTACATATATTCTCAATTCCACTTCCCCAATTTTCTCTTCTATGAGCCGTAACAATAATAACTTTTTTATTTTTATAATCAATTGCATTTAGCTCATTATTTTCAAAAATATATTCTTCTTTAATTGTAAACTTCATAGCATCTATAACTGTATTTCCTGTAACAAAAATAGCGCTCTCGTCTACTCCTTCTCTTAATAGATTTTCTTTAGATGTTGTAGTAGGCGCAAAATGTAAATCTGCTAGTGCTCCAGTTAGCTTCCTATTAATTTCTTCCGGATATGGAAAAAACTTGTTATGCGTTCTAAGACCAGCTTCTACATGCCCAACGGGTATTTTTCTGTAAAAAGCTGCAAGGGATGCAGCAAATGTAGTGGTAGTATCTCCATGTACAAGCACTATATCCGGCTTCTCACTTTCAAAGATTTCCTCCAACCCCTGAAGTACAGAGCAGGTTATCCCTGTTAAGCTTTGTTTTGATTTCATTATGTTTAAGTCATATTGAGGCACTATGTTAAAAAGTTCTAAGACTTGATCTAAGAGTTCTCTATGCTGAGCGGTTACGCAAACCACGCATTGCATTTGAGAATTTTTCTCTAATTCTTTAACTAGAGGTGCCATTTTTATAGCCTCAGGTCTTGTACCAAATATTACTACAACTTTAATATTTTCCACCAGATGACCTCCTAATTTAACTCAATTTAAACTATAACCACATGGATTTAATAATTATTAAATTCAAGGATATGCAAACTACTCTTTATGCTGGAAAATACCATATTTCCAGGCTGCTGAAACTGTTATAACTGCTGTTAGTCCTAACAAAAAATATGCCCTTTGATTACTCATTTGCATTGCTATAATTGCAATCCCACCTAGCACAGCACTTATAAAATACATAATAATAACTGCTTGCTTTTGGCTGAGTCCCATATCCAAAAGCCGATGGTGCAAATGACCTTTATCTGCTTGCATTATAGATTTTCCATTAGCTTTCCTTCTAATCATAGCAAAAAGGGTATCATAAATGGGTAATGCAAAAGCCAAGATTGGTACCGCTATAACAAATGCTGTTGCAGATTTAATAGCACATTGAATTGAAATTGCAGCTAGTAGAAACCCTAGTAATTGAGAGCCCGTATCCCCCATAAAAATAGAGGCTGGATTAAAATTATAGGGTAAAAACCCTAAAATCGCTCCACTTAAAACAGCTGTTAAAAATGCTGCCTCCAGCCTTCCACTAATTATAGATACTATCATTAAAGTAACACAGGATATAAATGCTATTCCTGCTGCCAGGCCATCTAATCCATCTATTAGATTAAAAGCATTAGTCACACCTACAATCCATATTATCGTTACAGGTATACTAGCCCACCCTATGTTTAGATAAGGATAAAATTCTCTAAAAGGATTAGTTAAAATTGATATCCTTACACCTGACATTAGAAGGCATACAGCAGCCATAATTTGTATTAGAAGCTTGTATTTAGGACTTAATTCTTTAATATCATCTATCATTCCACCCATAACAATTATAGTCGCACCAACAATTATACCTAGTTGATAATTTGTTAAAATTCCATTATATAAAATTGCGCCTATAACAAAAGATATATATATAGCGAGGCCTCCCATAATTGGAACAGGTTTCTTGTGAACTCGCCTTTCATCCTTAGGAATATCGATGGCATTAACAAGTATTGCAAATCTCTTAACTAAAGGGGTAATTATAAAGGAAATTAAAGCTGTAATTATCGCTAAAATATAAATATTACTCATAAAAAAACCTTTCTTTCACAAAAACAGTGTTTTTATTTGATAAATATAGTTTAAATCATCACCTAGGGTGCTGACATATTAATATCCACCATCACCTTGAAGTGAATCATCATTTTCTATCCATTCTTCTACATATACGATTTTATACTGTATTTTGCTATCTCTAATTATTACCTTATCTATACCCGAATTAATTATAAATCTCTTGCATAAAGAGCAAGGAGATGCATTATTAACTAATTCACCATTACTAACTTCTTTTCCAACTAAATACAAAGTTGACCCTATCATATCATTTCTTCGAGCTGATATAATTGCATTTTGTTCTGCATGTACCGATCTACAAAGTTCATACCTTGTGCCTCTTGGAATTTTCAATTCTTCTCTTCTACACACCCCTAAATCGCAACAATTCGCTCTACCTCTAGGTGCTCCTGTGTATCCAGTAGACATAATTTCATCATTCTTTACTATTATAGCTGCAAAATTTCTCCGCATACAAGTCCCTCGTTCAGATATGGTTTCACATATATCTAAATAATAATTATGTTTGTCAATTCTTCCCATAAATATACCTCACATAAATATATTTTAATTATGTAGATGAGAAATCAAAACTAAATCTATAATCTAATAATCAATCTATACCATTTTACACTAAAAAATCAAGAATTTAAAGTGTTTAATACTGTATTTATATTAATTTACTATAAACTAAAGAAAGTATATATTATTTTTCATAATATATACTTTCTTAAATATAGTTTTAAAGAGTGGCTATAAGTGTTAAATTATTACTCCGCTTATACCAATAGTTACCTCTTTATAAGGTACTATTATTCCAGCCTCAAGCATAGCTCCCTTTACAGAACTAACAATACCTGCGCAACAAGGTACTTCCATTCTAACTACAGTAATACTCTTAATATCATTATTTTTCAGTATTTCACAGATTTTTTCTTTATAATAATCATTGTCATCAAGCTTTGGACAGCCTATCAAAGTTACCCTTCCCTTAATAAACTCCTTATGAAAATTTCCATAAGCATAAGCTGTGCAATCTGCTGCAATCAATATATCTGCACCATTCAAAAATCCAGCCTTAGAATTAACTAACTTTAACTGCACTGGCCATTGATTTAATTCAGAAGATACTGATACTTCCGCCATCTTATCTATTTTATTAGGCATCTGTTTTATCTTTAAATCAACATTTCTTTTTATGGACTTTTCCATTGTACCAGGACATCCACAAGGCAAATTAGGCTTCGCAGCATGTTTCTCTTTTTTTATTTCAACAGCCTGTAGATCATAGTCTGCAGCATCTCTTTGGATTATTTTAATAGCATCTGTAGGACACTGCGGTAGACAATCCCCCAGTCCATCACAATACTCATCGCTTATTAATTTAGCCTTGCCACAAACGAGCTCTATGGCACCTTCATGACAACCGCTTACACATATTCCACAACCATTACATTTATTTTCATCTATACTAATAATATCTCTTTTCATTTTAACGCCTCCTGAATTTTTTTATATATTTTCTTTAAATTACATTTAAATAAATAACACTTAATTTCATTTGTTCTATCGAACCCAGCAATGATTTAATTGACTGTATATACAAATTATATTAGAATTACTTATGATAATATGTAACCCATGTTACCAAATTAAAAATTTGAGGGTGATTTTATGGATAAACTAATAGATTGTTTAAAGCATTGTATTTTATTTAAAGATTTAACTTATGATGAATTGCAAAATTTAATTAAAAATGTAAATTACTCCATTTCCGATAACTGCAAAAACTGTGATGAATGCCGCACTTGCATAGTGGCATTAGAAGGCGATATCTGCGACTATTTAGGAATTGTAATGGCGGGTGAGCTTGAAGTACAAAAGCACTATGCCAGTGGCAAAGTTGTTACCCTGGCAAAATTAAATATAGGAAAAACCTTTGGTGAGGCAATAGCTTTTTCAGAGACAAATATATACCCAGCTACCATAGTATCATCTAAAGGTTCAGTGATACTTTATATTTCAAAAAAAGATATTATAGCTATGTGTAGCTCCTACCCTAAAGTATTGAATAATTTTATGCAACTTCTATCTAGTAAAATTCTTTTATTAAATAGAAAAATTAAAGAACTATCTTTTGAAACACTAAGACAAAAGATCTCTAATTACTTACTCTCTCAATACGAAATTCAAAAAACCACAGCCCTTACTCTTCCTATGTCTAGAAAAAGCCTTGCTGAGCATCTAGGTGTTCAAAGACCTTCCCTTTCAAGGGAGTTTGTTAATATGAAAGAAGATGGCTTAATAGATTTTAATAAGAGTTTAGTGAAAATAAAAGATTTAGAGGCCCTTGAAGATATATTAGTTTAATCTAAAAATATAGAAGATATTTTACTTTTTTCATGTAAATATTAAATTTTACTTGATAATAGTTATCCGTTCGTGTATAGTTATTATTATAGGTAATCCAAGTTCAAATTTCCTATTTACATAGTAAATTGTATTACTTATAGTAATGGTTATTTATATAAAAAAAATGCGAAGTAAATGACAATTAATAATTGCTATTTACTCAAAACAACTACAAGGGGGAAAATAATATGAAAAAATTTGTTTGTACAATATGTGGATATGTCCACGAAGGAGATTCCGCACCAGATGTCTGTCCAGTTTGCGGTGCAAAAACTGATAAGTTTGTAGCGCAAAATGAAAATGATATGTCCTGGGCAGATGAACATAAAATTGGAGTTGCTAAAGACGCAAGTCCAGAAGTTGTAGAAGCATTAAGAGCTAACTTCGTTGGAGAATGTACTGAAGTTGGTATGTATTTAGCAATGAGCCGTCAAGCTGATAGAGAAGGCTTCCCAGAAGTTGCAGAAGCTTATAAGCGAATAGCTTTTGAAGAAGCTGATCACGCTTCAAAATTTGCTGAATTACTCGGAGAAGTAGTAACATCAGATACTAAGACAAACTTAGAAATGAGAGTTGCTGCTGAACATGGAGCTTGCCAAGGTAAGAAAGACTTAGCTACTTTAGCTAAAAAACTTAACTATGATGCAATCCATGATACAGTACATGAAATGTGTAAAGATGAAGCACGTCACGGTGCAGCATTTAAGGGTTTACTTACTAGATATTTTCAATAAATTGGATTAATTAAATATAAAAGCAACTTACAGATAGTTTTCTGTAAGTTGCTTTTATTTTTTAATGATAAATTATTATAATTAACTACTTAGTTCCGAATAATCTGTCTCCAGCATCGCCAAGACCTGGTACGATATACCCTTTTTCATTTAATTTTTCATCAATTGAAGCTACATATATATCCACATCTGAGTGTGCATCCGTAATAGCTTTAATTCCCTCTGGTGCAGCTATAAGACACATGATTTTTATATTTATGGCTCCTCTTTTCTTAAGCGCTGAAATTGCATCTATTGCAGAACCTCCTGTAGCAATCATAGGATCTGTAATAATTACATCTCTTTCATTAATATCCTGAGGTAATTTACAGAAATACTCAACAGGTTGCAATGTTTCTTCGTTTCTATACATTCCTATGTGTCCAACCTTAGCTGCCGGTATAATCTCCAACATACCATCAACCATTCCTAGACCTGCTCTAAGTATTGGAACTATAGCCATTTTCTTTCCAGCTAAAACCTTACATTTAGTAATACAAATAGGAGTTTCAATTTCTACTTCTTCTAATTGTATATCACGTGTAACTTCATAAGCCATAAGCATCGCAACTTCTTGAACTAAATCTCTAAAATCCTTTGAACCTGTGTTTTTATCTCTTATGTATGCCAATTTGTGTTGTATAAGTGGATGTGTTATTTGTGTTACTTTACTCATATATATTGCCTCCAATTATTTAATGTTTATTTTAAATGTTTATATTTTACTGTTTATTTAGAATATTTTTTCTCAATTTCAGTAATTTTATTAATTCTTTTTTGGTGTCTTTCTCCTTGAAATTTAGCATTGATAAAAGCATCTACGATATCTAAGGCTAACCCTACACCAATAACCCTTTCACCAAGAGTAAGTATGTTGGCATTATTATGCTCTCTTGAAGCATGAGCGCTAAAAGTGTCATGGCATAGTGCAGCCCTTATTCCAGGTACTTTATTAGCCGCTATTCCTATTCCTATTCCTGTTCCACATATTAATATACCTAGTTCAAACTGCTCTTCTACTACTCCATTTGCAACTTTTAATGCATAGTCTGGATAATCACAAGAATCCTCAGTGTAAGTACCTAAGTCTGTTACCTCAATGTTTTTACTCTCCAGATGCAGGATTATATGTTTTTTTAAATTTAAACCACCATGATCACTACCCAATGCTATTTTCATAGTAAAACACCTCCAAGATCTATTTTCTTATTATAATATGTTATATTACAAAAAAAGAAGATATCAGCATTTAAATAAACTATTTAAATACCATTATCTTCTTTGTATTATCCCATAATAAGAATGCATTATTTTTTAATCCGTCAAAAAACTTTGAATACATTGGAATATAGACAACATATGGTCCAATATTATTTATAGTAAATATTTTGTTGCAAATAGCTTCTATAATATAGCTTTTTCGCATTTTTTCATTACACATATACAATATATCCATAGTTCCTCCTCATATTCCTCTAGAATAGATATCAATTAAAAACTGCTATCTACCTATACGTAAATTATATCAAAACCTGCTGACTTCTTAAGCCTATTCATTATAGCAACACCTATTCCCTTTTCTTCAAAGGCCTCTGACAATATTAAATCTACATCTATAGCATCAAAACTTCTTAAAACTTCAAAAAGATTTCTTCCCACAGTATCTAGATGTTTTCTGCTACCTAAAGAAATAACAGTGCCACAAGGATATTTATTCTTAGTTTCATCTGTTGCCATAATCCCTATTTTTTTCTTGCCCATACTATTCTGCACTATTTCATTGATTTTTGCAATAGTTTTTTCTAAATCTCCACATATAATTTTTACTGGGGCTTTTGGTGCATAATGTCTATACTTCATACCAGGTGCTTTAGGCTTAAAATCATTCTTCGGTTTAGACATTATGGTTTTATCAATATATATTCCCTCATCTATCTCTCTTAACATCTCAAGTGTTATAGCTCCTGGTCTTAGTATGCATAGAGGCGTACAAGTACAATCTACTATTGTTGACTCAAGACCTACCTCACTTTTATCTCCACCTATAATGTATTCTATCTTTCCACTTAAATCCTCGATACAACTCTCTACTTCAGTAGGACTAGGTCTACCGGATATATTAGCCGATGGAGCTGCAATAGGTGTTCCCGCTGCCTCAATGAGTTTCCTGGCAATTAAATTTGAAGGCATTCTTATGCCTACCGTATCCAGATTTGCACTTGTAGTCATGGGAATCAGCTCAGACTTATTAAAAATCAAAGTTATTGGTCCAGGCCAATATTTATCCATAACCCTCTTTGCAATATTGGGTATTTCTTTCACTAGAGGCTCTATATTAAAATCAGCTACATGCACAATAAGCGGATTATCCTGTGGTCTTCCCTTAGCCTTGAAAATCTTTTCTACAGCCAGTGCATCTAATGCATTGCATCCAAGACCATAAACTGTCTCAGTAGGGAAAACAACTAATCCACCGCAAGCTATAACAAGCCCTGCCTCCTCAATTATATTTTGCTTTATATTATTTTCATCCATTATTACTATCTTCGTTTTCATCCTTACACCTCTCAATTAAATCATCATCTGAAATGTCGTTAAATCATCTTAAATCACATTAGTCATTATTAACCCCACTATTATCCCCAAAAGTATTCCCAATGTATTTGTAATTCCCGGCCAAAGCTTCTTCGACTGTGGAAGCATCTCTCCGTAAATAACATATAACATAACACCTGAGGCAAATGCTAAGGAACTACCTAATATATTTACGGATATGCTCCCAATATACATCCCTATCCAGGCACCAACTGCAGTAGGCAGCGCTGTTAAAAATGCATAAAACAATATTTTTCCGCTTTTTGTCCCCGAAAGCATTAGAGGCGCTGCAACGGCTAAACCTTCAGGCACATCATGTATTGCAATTATCATACTCATTTTAAGCCCTAAATTTTCTCCATTAACAAACCCAAATCCCATTATTAGACCTTCAGGAAAATTATGTAGCATTATTCCAACTGCAACCATAAACGCCACCTTTGTATATTGGGAATTTGAATTACCGCTTAAATTGCTTATTTTGTCTATTATTACAACAATAATAATACCTAGACTTAAAAACAATAAGGTTCCTAGAAGTCCTGTCTTTTCTGTAGCTTCTGGTATGAGTTCAAAAACCACAATAGAAAGCATAAGTCCTGATGCAAATCCTATAATATTTCCTAGGAACTTTCTTGAAGGTTTCTTTATAAGAACACCTAAAAACGCCCCTATCATAGTACCAATCAAAGCTATTACTCCAGAAAATATGATTATCAAAACAATCTTACTATTCAAATTTATACCCCCACTTCTTAATTACAATTCCATATGAAAATAAAGTATAGAAACTTTTATACACTATACTTATTTCTCTATATGTAATTTTATTCCATCAATGGGGCTTTATGCAGTATTCTCTATATTCTTTAATTTTTTCTATAGCATCACCTGAAAATATTGCACCGACGCAAGATCTATACACGTCATCCAATAAGACATATTTTCTAAATCCACCATGTTTAATTATAAAATAGAAATATGTTTCTTCCGGATTTTCAATTTTAATTTTCCTATACATCTGTGCTACATAGGGGTATTTTTTTAAAAATTTTATATCTAGGGGATGAATTTTTTCATTTCTAAATTTAGATTTTGTTATTATAATAATTTCTAAGTCCATGCCTTGATTTTCAGTATGAACAAAGACAACTTTTTTGCATATAATAATAAATTTATCTTTGGCAAATCCACACCATATGCTTATTTTATACCCTTCCAACTTGAAATCAATATATTCTTCATCAAATCTAAGAATAATAACAATAACAATAAGTAGCTCATTAAAAATTAAATATATTATAAAGTATATATTTGCAATTTTAGACACTATTAACATAATAGGTAATAAAACAAAAATAAAGCACATCGATAGCATAAACCCTTTATAAGTTTTTTTTTGCTTTCTAATGGCTTTATTTATATTCATTACTCTCACCTTTCGCTTCTGAAGTTCCCACACCTAAATGAGTAGGTTTTTCCCACAAAGTAATTTCTAATTGTTATTACCCATGGCTTTCATCTTTTCTGCTTGGTCAGCAGTTATTAATGTGTTCATCATTTCATCTATTTCGCCATCAAGAAAAGCTTCTAATCTATACAATGTTAAGCCTATTCTATGGTCTGTAACCCTGCCTTGAGGATAGTTATAAGTTCTTATTCTCTCACTTCTATCTCCTGTGCCCACTTGACTTTTTCTATCTTCAGCTATTCCTGCGGATCTTTCAGCCTCGGCCTTATCAAACAATCTAGATTTTAATATCTTCAAAGCTTTTTCTTTGTTCTTTAACTGGGATTTCTCATCCTGGCAAGAAACTACAAGTCCTGTAGGAATATGCGTCATTCTTACTGCTGAATCTGTTGTATTAACACACTGTCCACCATTACCAGATGCTCTAAACACATCTATTCTTAAATCATTAGCACTTACTTCAATATCTACATCGTCAACCTCTGGAAGCACCGCAACAGTCGCCGTAGATGTATGAATTCTTCCACTTGATTCTGTGTCTGGAACCCTTTGAACTCTGTGTACTCCACTTTCGTATTTAAATTTACTATAAGTAGAATCACCTTTTACCATAAATACCACTTCTTTAAATCCGCCAATATCTGTTTCATTAGCACTCATTACTTCAACTTTCCATTTATTACGTTCTGCATATCTTGTATACATTCTAAATAGATTTGCTGCAAACAATGCTGCTTCATCTCCACCTGCTCCAGCTCTAATTTCGATAAACACGTTTTTATCATCATTAGGGTCCCTCGGCAAAAGCAAAATCCTTAATTCTTCCTGCATAGTTTCCTTAATTTGAATCAAGTCTTTTATTTCATCTTGAATCATCTCTTTCATGTCTTTATCAGCTTCATCTTTAAGCATTTCTTTGTTTGTTTCTAAATCTTCTTTAGCTTTTTTATATATTCTATATTTCGTAACAACTACTTCCAATTCTGCGTGTTCTTTGCAAAGTTTTTGCCATTCCTTTTGATTAGCAATAACCAAAGGGTCGCCGATTTTCATTGTAATTTCTTCATATTTGCTTTCTGTAAACTCAAGCCTATCTAACATTTTTATCACTCCGTATATATATTTTCACATCCTAATATTATACCATAGTTATGTACAGTATACAATTCCAACATAACTATATACTTACTCTACTTTGCTTATCTAATTCACAAGATGCCATTACCCACTAAAGTGTCCTACTCCATTAAGATGCCTTTAATAACTCTATCATTTCCAGATAAATCTTTAATACATTCTATGCTCTTAAATCCTGATTTTAAAAGAATGTCCTGAACTTCTTCTCTTTGATCATATCCTATTTCAAAAGCTAAAAGTCCGCCCTTTTCCAAAACTTGCAAACTTTCTTCGGTAATTCTTCTATAAAATTCCAACCCATCTTTCCCACCACTAAGTGCTATATAGGGCTCATAATTTTTTACATCCTCCATTAAAGTAGGTATGACCGATTCTCTTATATAGGGAGGATTAGAGACCACCACTTGAAATTTCTTATTCTGCTCTATAGCGCTTTGCAATAAATCACTACGCTGCTCATCGACCCTACTCGCTAAGTCAAATCTTTCTATATTTAATTTTGCCACAGCTATTGCATCATAAGATATATCATAAAGCATTACCTCTACACCTTTAATAAATTCGGCTATAGCTATTCCAATAGCTCCACTTCCACTACAAACATCACAAACCTGCGTATAGTCTTTTTCATTTATATGCTTAATTACTTCTTCAACTAAAATTTCAGTATCAGGTCTTGGTATTAATACTCCAGGCTTTACTATTAAATTCATACCCATAAATTCACATTCACCGAGAATGTATTTTATAGGCATCTTACTTTTCCTAAGCTGGATTAGCTGTGAAAATTCTTCTTCTTGCTTTCCATTAAGATTAAAATCTCTATTAAGCATTATGAACAATTTATCCACATTTAAAACCTTAGCCAGTAAAAGTTGTGAATCTATCAAATAGCTCTCAATGCCAACTTTTTTTAAAATTCCATAGGACTTAAGAAGTATTTCTCCTATATTCATCACTAGCCACCGCCTTTTTTGATCACAATTCTAATTAATCTTCAATTCCCTCCGCTACTTTAAGAGCTTTTATCGCAACTTCTAATTGAGACAAATCCGGTTCCCTTGTAGTCAAGTTCTGCAACTTAAGTCCTGGATAAGAAAGGATTTTAGCTAAGGGTCCCGTGCTTTTTCCCATCCATTTAATAATTTCATAGCTTACCCCTGAAATTAGTGGCAGAAGTATAACCCTATACATTATCCTCTCCCCAATTGAATTCCAACCAGTAAATGAGAACATTATTATACTAACTATCATAACTAAAAATAAAAAATTCGTGCCACATCTTGGATGTAATCTTCCAAATTTAGCTGCATTTTCTGGAGTTAGTTCAACATTGTTTTCGTAACAAAATATAGTTTTATGTTCAGCACCGTGATATTGGTACACTCTTTTAATATCTTCCATTTTCCCTATAAGATATACATATAGTAGAAATATTAAAACTCTAATAATTCCTTCTACAATATTCATGCCTATGGTGCCTGTACCCATTTTACTAAAAACATTAGCTACAAGAGTTGGTAAAATAAAAAATAATCCTATAGATATAACCAGCGAAATAACAAGGGATAACCCCATAATTACATCGTTACTTTTATCTTTAAATATTTTTTCTATCCATTTATCTAATTTTGAAGCTTCGCCCTCTTCTTCGAAAAAAGAAGCTGAATAATTTAAAGTTTGCACACCTATAACTAAGGATTCAATTAGTGAAATAAACCCTCTTATTATAGGCAATCCAAAAAATTTATTCTTTTTCGTATAGGAGGTATAGCTTTTCTTTTCCACTACAATTTCCCCTTCTGCAGTTCTCACCGCAGTGGCAATGCCATTACTCCCTCTCATCATAACCCCTTCAATTACTGCCTGACCTCCGACATTAACATTTTTAGCCATAGTTACACCCCTTCTCTAGGAACAATATGGCACTTTCTACAACGCGCCTCATAGGATTCTGTAGCTCCAATTAATACAATGGGATCCTCATATTTAGCTGGCTTTCCATTAATCAAACGTTGGGTTCTAGTGGCAGGATTACCGCACACCACGCAAATAGCCTGAATTTTATCCACAAATTCTGCTACAGCAAGAAGTACAGGTATAGGCCCAAAAGGCTCTCCTCTAAAATCCATATCTAATCCTGCGCATATAACTCTTTTATTATTATCAGCGAGTGTAGTAATTACATCAATTATACCTTTATCAAAAAATTGAATCTCATCGATAGCAACAACTTGTGTATCTTCATGTAATAGAGCCAGTAACTCTGCACTATCCTTAACTGGAACAGCCTCTTCCTTCTCTCCACAGTGAGACACCACGTCTACCTTGCTATATCTATTATCAATTTCCGGTTTGAAAACTTGTAATTTTTGTTTTGCAATTTTTGTTCTTCTTATCCTACGTATAAGTTCTTCAGACTTCCCACTATACATAGGTCCTATAATTACTTCCACCCAACCATGGTTTTTTGGTCCATACATACTTTTACCTCCAATATTATAAAAAAACTCACTACATGTATTTTATCAAATATACACTATATAATAAAGTCAAATTTAATTTTATTCTTATTGACTTAATAATCAATTATATGATAAACTTGAGTAGTTGACAATACGGGTATATATCTATTTTTTGAAAGAGGTGAAAAATATGCAAGAAGGAATACATCCAGAATACCATAAAGACACAGTTGTTAAATGTGCATGTGGAAACACTTTTATTACAGGATCTACTAAACAAGAACTTAAAGTAGACGTATGTTCTAACTGCCATCCATTCTACACTGGAAAGCAAAAGAATATTGATGCTGGTGGAAGAGTAGACAGATTCATGAAGAAATTCAACATAAAAAACGAAGTAGAAACTGACGCAGAATAATATATTAATGGAAAAGATTTAATTATCTTTTCCATTTTTTTATTTATATTATCTAGCTAATACTTCAAAGTTCTTATTTAACATTTCTAAAAATTCCTTATTATTCTTAGTGGTGGATATTAAATTCAGGAGTTTTTCTGTTACTCCCATAGCATTACCTTCTCTATACATTATCTTTCTTAAATTATATATAGTTTCCATTTCAATTTTAGTAAGCAATAAGTCTTCTCTTCTTGTTCCTGACTTATAAATGTCTATAGCTGGGAATATTCTTCTTTCTTGAAGCTTTCTATCTAAATGAACTTCCATATTACCTGTTCCCTTAAATTCCTCAAAAATCATATCATCCATTCTACTTCCTGTTTCTACTAATGCAGTAGCAAGAATTGTTAAGCTTCCACCCTCTTCAATATTTCTAGCCGCTCCAAAAAATTTCTTTGGCATCAAAAGTGCACTAGGGTCAAGTCCACCGGATAGTGTTCTTCCTGAAGGCGTTACAGTTAAATTATAAGCTCTAGAAAGTCTAGTTAAACTGTCTAATAGAATAACTACATCTTGGCCTTGTTCTACCATTCTTTTAGCTCTTTCAAGTACCATATAAGCAACTTTTGTATGGTGATCTGGTTCTTCATCAAAAGTTGAATAAATAACTTCGCCTTTAATAGATCTCTGCATATCCGTAACTTCTTCCGGTCTTTCATCTATTAAAACAACAATTAATTTTACTTCTGGGTGATTTATAGAAATACTGTTAGCGATTTTTTTAAGAAGTGTTGTTTTTCCTGCTTTTGGTTGTGCTACAATTATACCTCTCTGACCTTTACCTATAGGAGAAATAATATCCATCATTCTCGAAGACAAGTCAGTTGGAGTGGTTTCTAATGTCAACCTTTCTGTTGGGTAAATAGGAGTTAACTTTTCAAAAGGTCTTCTACCTACAGCTCTATCTGGATTTTCTCCATTTACTCCCTGTACATACAATAGCGCTTTAAATTTTTCTCCCTCTTTAGGTGTTCTTACTTTACCTTCTACCTCATCACCTGTTTGCAAATTAAATCTTCTAATTTGAGATGGCGAAACATAAATATCATCCTGCCCTGATAAATAATTATGCCCTCTTAAAAAACCATAACTATTATTTTCAATTATTTCTAGAACTCCTCTTGCTGACCCTGATTCATTTATCATTTCCTGTAACTTTTCTTTTTTATTTTCATTTTGATTTTTAAAACCAGTATCAATGTCTTCATTATCAGGAGTTTTCTCAGTTTGAATTGGATTATTTGGGACTTGCGCCTCTGAATTTTCTATAATAATATTATCTTGAACTTTAGAAGTGATTTTAGGACTTATCTTTTCTTTTAAAATAACTCCGTCTCTTTGCAATGAAACTGGCGTCATCTTCTTTATTTCCTCTATTAGCTCACTCTTTTTAAGTTTAGAAATGTTTTTAACACCAAGCTCTTTGCAGTGTTCCCGCAGCTCAACTACTGTCATATTTTCAAAATCTTTGTTTATCAAAAATCTGCACCTCCGAAGGGTATATTATATATAATATCTATTTAATAAATATCATGGGAATTAAAAACGTATTTACTATCCAATGAATTTTTTGAAATGATATACTTTTTTAAGTATATCCTATTTTAAAACTTTAATCCACTATATTAAATCATAACCTGCACAGCTGTTCATCTTCTTCGAAGCTGCAATATTAGTGATTCCAGAAGGAGATTTAGACTTCTTCTAAGGTTTGTGTCTTTTTTAATTTATCTTATATCATAGCATAAATCTTCTCTGTAATCTGTTTATGTTCATTTACTTTTTTTATAACTTTTTCATTCTTGCCAATGAAAAATATAGGCAATGCTAATTGCTCACATCCACCAATGACCATATTAGTTTTTAAAAGTTCATTAATATTATAATGATATGAATGATACTCATTGCATAGGCAGCATTTAACATCAATTAATATTTCATTTCCTTTATGCAATTTAACATATAGACATGGAAATTTAGTCCTCATACTCTCTATTTCAAATATTGTCAGTTCTTCCACCTTATATTGACCATTAGAATCCTTTAAAGCTATAGCAATATTCGTATCGAGTATCAATTATTCCACCTCCATATTTTATTATCTTGTGAAAATATATTTTTCAAAAAACAATTATCAAAAGTAAAATCATTTTTCACAATAATATTCTTTAATGATTAAATTCTATAAATTTTATGAAATTCCTGCTTAATTTTAATTGAAATTATTGGTAATATTTTCTTTGTACCTACTCCTCTACCATTTAAAGGTCACCATAGAGCTTCTTCATGTAAAAACCTAAGATTCTATAAAACTCACTATTTTTTTATTATAAAAATATCCTATAGATTAGACTTTTTCATTGTCCACTCTATAGGATACATTTTAATACTATTTTTTATATTCTAATGATGCCTTAATAAACTCTTTAAATAATGCATGTGGTTTATTAGGTCTAGATTTAAGTTCCGGATGAAACTGAACTCCAACAAACCAAGGATGATCTTTTATTTCAACTATTTCTACTAATCTTTCATCAGGGCTTGTTCCCGTAATCAAAAGTCCTGCATCAGTTAATGCTTTTCTGTATTGATTATTAAATTCATATCTATGTCTATGTCTTTCATATATTACTTCATCATTGTAGGCTTCATGAGCATTAGAGTCTTTTGTTAATTTACACGGATATAATCCTAGTCTCATGGTGCCACCTTTTTCATCTATATCCTTTTGATCCGGCATTAAATCTATTACTGGATACTTCGTATCCCCATCAAGTTCTGAACTATTTGCGGTTTTGAGTCCTACCACATTTCTTGCATATTCTATAGCAGCACATTGCATACCAAGGCATATCCCGAAAAATGGTACTTTGTTTTCTCTAGCATATCTTGTAGCTTCTATTTTTCCTTCTATTCCTCTGTCACCAAATCCTCCTGGAACCAATATACCATCAGCATCCCCTAATATTTCGCTGACATTTTCTGAAGTTACATCGCTTGCATTTACCCATTTAATCTCCACTTTAGAATCATTATAAAGCCCTCCATGGCTCAATGCCTCAACAACAGAAATATACGCATCATGAAGTTCTACATACTTTCCAACTAGTGCTATTTTTACATTTCCGGACAGATTTTTTAATCTATTTACCATGTAAATCCATGCAGCATTATCTATTTCACCACAATCTAGTTTTAATTTTTTACATACTAGAGTATCTAAGCCTTCTTTGTGGAGCATAAGTGGTACTTCATATAAGTTCTCAGCATCCAAATTTTGAATTACGCTGTCTGCTTCTAAATTACAGAACAGCCCGATTTTGGCCTTCATATCATCAGATATTTCCTTCTCAGAGCGGCATACTATAATGTCTGGTTGAATTCCTATGCTTCTAAGTTCTTTTACAGAATGTTGAGTTGGCTTAGTTTTAAGTTCTCCTGCCATCTTTAAATATGGCACTAACGTAACATGTATAAAACAAACATTCTCTATTCCTACTTCATATTTAACCTGTCTTATAGCCTCTAAAAATGGTAGTGACTCAATATCTCCAACCGTTCCACCAATTTCAGTTATAACCACATCTACATCTTTTTCTTTAGCTACTCTATAGACTCTTTCTTTAATCTCATTAGTTATATGAGGTATTACTTGTACTGTACCACCTAAATAATCGCCCCTTCTCTCTTTTGATATAACTGACCAATAGACTTTTCCTGTAGTTACATTACTACTCTTACTTAAATTTTCATCAATAAATCTTTCATAATGCCCTAAATCCAAATCTGTTTCTGCTCCATCATCTGTAACAAAAACTTCTCCATGTTGATATGGACTCATGGTGCCTGGATCTACATTTAAATATGGGTCAAATTTTTGAATAGAAACCTTTAATCCTCTATTCTTTAAAAGCCTACCAAGGGACGCTGCTGTTATTCCTTTTCCTAGAGATGAGACTACCCCACCTGTTACAAATATGTACTTAGTATTCATAATTATTCCTCCTATGCTTTATTATCCACTTTATTTATATGTTTTTATTTACTCTAATAATGTCTTTAGAAAATTCATACTAACTTTTTTTAAAAATAGCTTGACAGATGTTCTTTATAACCCTATAATAGAAATTACCCTATAAATACAATCGTAAAGTAAACTGGTATATTTGTTTTCAAAAACAATAATAATATCTTATCACACTTTTTTATCATTAACCAGTGTTTTTTTTGGTTTTCTTTTTTTTGGAGAATTTTATTATATAAAATTTTATTACAAAACAAATAAAAGCTATGAAATTAAGGTGTTTATCCTATATTTCATAGCTTTTTTCATTTGAAATTTATATTTTATAAAATCACACAACCCGAACTTTTGAAACAGCCTCTTAATTACTATTATGCTTTAATATTAATTTTTAAAGTTGTACTTAAAGTTTGTTGATTTCCTATTATCATATCATAATCTATAAATACATCTCCACCATTATTATCCACGTTCATCTTTAACTCCCTAGTATCTACAGTTAGGTCTAACGCGCCATGGGGCGTATTGTATAAAGTTAGATCTCTTCCATATTTTTTAAATTTCATTTCTGTATTCGTAGTTCCAGTTCTAATAAGGGTAAAATGTTCTTCATCAATTTTTAATGTAGTAGTAGTTCCCTTCATCCCTGAAATTTCTGTCTCTTCGTATACAGCATAATAACAATTATCTTTTTTGTAAAATTCACCAGGTGTCACTACTTCAATAGCATCTCCATCTTCTTCACTGTCAGATTGCTTGCTAACAATTGAAATTACTGCATTTGTCTTCATAAGCTTACTCCTCACTAATTTAAAATATATTTATTTATTTCTTCCTCTGTTGCTGGCGCTATCTCTATAGATTCATCTAGGGGGTTACCATATTTGCCATACTTAACAGATACAATTTTTTCATCCTTACCCTTACAATATCTTCCTGAAATCTTAGCTGCAAACTCAATGTCTTCATTTGTTGCTTCACCAATTATAGCAATAGTCGAGCCATTATAATCCCTAGTTTGGAATATTAAATCTTCCGGCCTTAAAAGCGGTTTTATTAATTCTCCCTCTTCCTGCGTTCTCGTAGATATAATTTTAGCATCTTTAGATAACCTAAAATGTCTTCCTATTTTTAACAAGTCTAGATCTATTTTAGAAGTATCCTCTTTATGCTCTATGAGTTCCCTAAGTCTTACAGAATAATTAGGTTCCGTAAGTTTACACCCACCAGCTGGCGATGGATAATCTTTAATACCCCACTTTTCCGCTAGTTCCATTTGGACTTTTCTATTCCTTCCACTTATATCCAAAAGAGCCTCTCTATCTATTAAGCCATCTAACTCCATTTCAGTTGGTTTCAAATTCTTAGCACATAAGGGCCTTAGAATTTTATGTCCTATTCCACATTCATTTTTCACTATGTCTAAAGCTGACCTATTTTGAGACATAGGTCTTTGATTTAAAACTTCTCCTGTTATGATGAAGTCTGCATGAAATTTCTCTAATAGTTCTCCACAACGTCTCATCATCATAGCATGGCAGTCGATACAAGGATTCATATTTTTACCATGTCCATGTTTTGGATTCTTTACCATTTCAAAATGTTCTTCTGAAAAGTCCACAACCACTAAGGGTATATCTATTTGTTTAACAATTTTCAATGCATTTTCCTCATTAAAAAAGTATGATTTAAAGCATATTCCTATAACTTCTATGCCCTGATCTTTTACAAGTTTTGCTGCGAGTATACTATCCAGACCTCCAGAAACCATAGCTAAAGCTGTTGTCATAAAACTCCTCCTCTAATCATTAGATTTTATAAAAATATTATTTATTATTTCTTTCTATAGCCAGCTCAATAAGTTCATCAATAAGTTTCCCATAAGTTTTTCCTGTAGCTTGCCACATTTTAGGGTACATACTTATTTTAGTAAAACCCGGTATAGTATTAACTTCATTTAGATAAACCTCTTCCGTTTCTTTATCTACTAGAAAATCCACTCTTGCCATGCCGGCGCAATCTAGTATTGTATAAATTTTCACGGCCTCTTCTCTAATTGTTTGTAGCTTAGCTTCACTAAGTGCTGCCGGTATTAAAAGTTTAGATGCTTCACTTTTATATTTAGCTTCATAATCATAAAATTCTTTGGCTGGGATTACTTCTCCTGGCATAGATGCTTCTGGATAATCATTTCCCAGTACAGCCACCTCAATTTCCCTAGCATTTATAGCCTGTTCAACTAAAACTTTTCTATCGTATTTTAGCGCTTCTTCTAATCCGAGTATTAGTTCCTCTCTATTATGTGCTTTTGTTATACCAACAGATGAGCCGCCATTAGCTGGTTTAATAAATACGCAATAGCCCAATTTTTTTTCTATTGTTTCTACTAATATATCTTTATTTTCAGCATATTCATGGGTATTAATTACCACATAATCAGCTTGCTTTATATTAAAGTTTTCCAATAAGTATTTTGTATATATTTTATCCATGCAAATAGCAGAAGACATTACCCCAGGACCCACACAAGGAATATTTAATAATTTACACATACCTTGAATTGTACCATCTTCTCCAAAGAGTCCATGCAATAACGGAAAAACTACATCTACTTCTTTATTAAATAAAAACTTTTGCCCCTGTGGCACTTTAAAAAATTGGTCCTTTTCCCATTCTCCGCTTTCTATATTATCTAATTTTCCGGTATATTGAAACCATAACCCATCCTTAGTTATTCCAATAGGGTATATATCATATTTTGTTTGATCAATGTTTTTCAATACTGATGTTGCTGATGCTCTAGAAACCTCGTGTTCAGTGGACTGTCCACCAAATAATACCGCTATTTTCTTTTTCATTTTTCATCTCTCCTCACAACCATAATAACTAGTTTATGAATAATAAAAACATAAGTTTACTAAATAAATTTATCATCATATTATATCATTTATATTACTTTGTATTTTAATTTCTAAAATTTATTTCTCAATTTTAAACAGCCTCCATAATGACACCACTACAAATTATAATGGTAAATCTAAAATAATTCAATAGAAAAGAGGATATATGTGCACTTAATGCAATATATCCTCTCTTACGTAAGGTAGCCTTTGCAATGTCTTAGCCCTTACGGCTAAATAGTTAATTTTCCATTAGGAGTATCTATTATTTCCATTATTCTTTGCTCATACCCAGTATCAGCATTAATATATACTATAAAGTTTTTCTCCTTATATGAGCCTAAAAATTCATAGCACAAAACCTCTTTATTCATTTCAGTAGGTATAATAGCTAAGCTTATTTTACTTATTTTCAGACGCTTTCCAACTCTTTCCTGCGCTTTTACCGCAGTTATTTTTGGCACATTTATTTGTCTCTTTTCAACATGAGATACCAAAAATTTTTCAGATTCAATTCCTATAATACTACCATCATCTAGTGCAATCTTAAGCTTTACTTGATCTGGATAAATAGCCACTTCTCCTTGTTTATATACATAGCTTACTACTGCTGTGTTTTCATAATTTAAGGTATACGTAGGTTCCATATTTTTATATCCTATTTTTCCAATAAATTCACTTCCACCCTTTATTGCCTTTTTAATATCTATTGTTGCCTTTCCTATAGACCTATTATCTAACAAATATAATATTCTACTTCCATTTTTACTTACTTCTATTACTGTTTTAGGCTCCCCTTTAGCTCTCCCTTTAAATGTTACGTGAAAGGTGTAGGAGGGTATTTTAGTTTTCCCTTGTACTTGTTTATTTTCTATGCTTTCTATTTTATCTTCGCCAAATATATTTTTTATTGTTTTAACTGCATCACTTTGACTTACCTCTTTTTGAGATATTATCTTAGGCTTTATTTCTAAGGTATTATCAGAAAAAGGCCCATCATAAATTAATGCTGGATATTGAACTACTTGTTTTTGTATTCCCTTGAATTTCTCATTCACAAGGTCATCCCCTACTTTTGCAAATACGGAAGTACTTTTTTTTCTAATCTCTCCCCATTTCACTTTACCCTCATTTATATCAGATAGCACTGAATTTAATTGCTCCTGAAGTGTATATGATTGCATTTCTAATTGGTCAATTAACTCATATTGCTTAGCACTCAAGTCCTTTCCTTCTGATGTTGCCTTTGCTAAACTATAGCAGAAATCCCCTACTTGAGTTAAAAATTTACTAGTGTCGCCAACAACTGATTGTTCTATTGGCAAGGAATGCAATTTATCGTTTGCAGTATCCGAGTGTCTAAAAATTTCTTCAAAAACTACTATACTTTGTTCTCTAGAACCAACAATAGCAGCTTTACCTAGATTTACTCTTATGTTTTGTACAGAGCTAATAAGTTCATACATATTTTTACTATACTGTCCTTGAAGATAATTTCTATAATCTAGCCTCTCTAAAAACATTAGTATAGCAAAAGTAGTTGAAAATACAACAATTATAGTTACCGCACTTGTATACAATATTCTTTTCTTTAGCATTTTCATATATTTTCCTCCTGGAATTCCTCACTAGTAAACACCAATTACGACTTGGTATCTAGCAGTAGTTTTCTATATATTTTATTCAACTAAATAATTTATCAAAAATTTCTACTAATTTAAATTTCGCAACTATTTTATTATTACTTGCAGTATTATTCACCAAGTTATATTCATCATCTGATAATACTTGTTTCATTTCACTCTCAGTTTTATCATAAGATACATTTCCTTTTGTAATATCTACAAAACATAATGGCGGAAACATAACGCACCACCAGTTTTGACCGCTACCGCTTCCAATAATTATTCTATAAGCCTCATATTTTCCTTGAGGCAGCGTTATATTTCCATAAGTTTTAATTGGAAAATTTTCCTGTGACAAAGTTGTAGCTACTGAATATTTGAAACCATTTTTATTTATAACGCCTTGAGCAATTTTTTTAATATTTTCATCTTCATTATTTATAATTTTTCTTGATTGTTCTATATTTTTGCAATCCACAAGTTTTGGTGATATATATTTTAAAACAGAATCCCTTACTTTTAATTTTAACCCTTGATCTATTTTATCATCACTATTAGCAATTACGTGAAACCTTATAAGTTTACCAGCAATATCGCTTTGAGTAGCTTTCGTAGCTACGTTACTTCCACTTAAAAATATTGATATTATAATAATTATGGTAATGCTTGTTAATATAAATTTTTTCATGGTTATCCCCCCTGTATAAAATATTTATATTAGAATTATTACCACATTATGTAATTATATTCACTGAACCGCTCCGATTCTTCTTATTTCAGTATTAACATTAACCTTGACTATTGCATTTTTATATCTCCCCTTCCAATCCTTTTCTATCTTATTCCATAAAGAAGGTTTAAACTTTTCAATATGCTCCCGTACGCCAAAGGGATCTATTTCAAATTCCTCTTTAGCAACCTTCATAATTTTTTCACACTCTACACTAATGGAGTCATTAAAAGTATTCTGTAGCCTTTGCAATTCCTCTTTTCCCAGTATTTTTTTATCTACATAATACCCATTTATCTGACCCTCAAGTCCTAAATCAATATTAATGACTAACTTATCTCCTTCTTCCTCCACCCTCATTTTCCTTTCATACCCATTGATTACATAATCAACAGGATGACCATCAATGTAAATAACTTTTTTGCCAGTGTTAAATTTACCACTTAGAAGTTGTATGTCCATTAGTTCTAAGGGATTAAAATATCCTTTTAATTCATAGTTGTTAATTATAGCCGCACCAGTTAAAATCAATTCATTTTTTTCCTTTTCTAAAGTTATTCTAGGTAATAATGCATTCCCATTTTCACTTAAAAGAATAAGGAACTCATTTAAATTTATGCTCATAATCCTTGAGTTTCTTTTACTATTAGCCATAAGTCCAGATATATAATATTGGGTACTGTTTTCTGTCATAGGTTTGAATTTTATATAGTCTTCAGCTTTGCCGTCTGAGACAACAATATCCATCATCCTATTTATATTAGGATTTCTTTGCAGATAATCTACTACCTCTTTTACAGTATCTTTGTATTCTAATAAATTACTACTTAATATAAGTAACTTAGTATGACCCATATATATATCTCTACTGCTTTTAGCCATAGCTTCTGATGATGCATCTTCCATAGAGTAAGCCTGCGTATTAATATATTTCTCCTGTGCACTTCCACCTTTTCCAGCCCCTAGCATACTCATATCTGGAAATCCATAAGTTACATTGATTTTTTTAATCTGCCCCTCAGCAAAGGGCTCTTTTGGGTTAATGCTTTTTAATTCCTTTTCTTTACCAATATCTTGTCCTGGGTCAATAGCTATAGTAGATATGAAATTGAGCCTATCTATTTCTACTTTATCCCAACATCCGCTAAGTAAAACGCAGCTTAGGATAATGGGTAAAGCCATCTTAAATTTCATCTGTACTTTTCCACCTCCCTTTACCTTTAATTTTGCCCATGAGCAGTATAAGTATGGGTAAAATCACAAAAACAAATATAGAAGTGTATATAATTGGAGTGGTTTTGTATTGCAATGTATAAACTTCTGCTATATTTTCTGGATATAATGCTACGACATAAATAATAGGCATAATTAAAAGTGAAGATATTTTAATATCTTTCAATTTAAATACGTTTTTTACAATCTCACTGGAAAAGAAGTATGTGTTAATAAAGGTAGTGAAATAAAAAAGTATCCAAAGCGCCATTACTATTCCTTCCCAACGCTCTATAAATGTTCCTGGTATATATAAAGATCTGATCATAGAAATAGTTGGCCATAATAAAATTCTACTCTGTGCTTTAGATAAAATAGCTAAAACAAGTATCATTACAATTGCATAAAAAATCGATACGAACATAATACCCTTTCTTAGGATACGGAGTGAATTTTTCTTATTCTTAACGTAAGGAAGAATAAGATAGGCTATCTCAAATCCCCCAAAACAGAATATTGCATATCTAGAAGCACTAAAGTAATTGGAAGGTTTATTGTTAAGTACTGGTAATAAATTTGTAAAGTCCGCATTTATAGCGATAAGTATGAACACTACAAAAGTTGGGAGGAAAATAATCCAGAAGGAAATTTCATTAAACTTAACTAAATCACCTATTTCGCCTCTAACTAAATAGGTACCTGCTAAAATCGTGGTAATTAAAATAAATTCTGAAGGTGTCTGCCTTAATAAAAATAGTCTAATTACTTCAACAAATTCCCTCATCCCAAGAGACACAATAAATATACTATAAATCGCAAAAATAATAGCAAATGCTCCTCCAAGGAATCTACCAAAATTATTCTGCAATATGTTTGTAAGATCTTCAAAATCATTTTTTTTCATAACCAGGTATATAAGATATAGTAATAAAAAAATTACTATTCCTGAGGTTAAAATAACTATCCAGGCGTCACTACCTACTTTATCTGTGACTTCCTTTGGGCAAGAAAATATCCCTATACCTACCATTGCCACCACTACAGTAGTAAATAAAGCGAAATCTCCAATTATTTTTTTATCTTTCATAATACTTCACCTCCACATAAAAGATGATACAAATTATTTTTGTCTTATCTTATCTCCCGTTTTCATATATTTAGGCCTTTCTTTTAGCTTGGATATTGGTGCCCTAATATACATATCTTTTAAATCCGCAATACTCGTATCTACTGTTGGTGCTAAATAAGGTATTCCAAAACTCTTCATTCTAACTAAATGAATGAGAAGTATAATGAGCCCCATCACTATCCCATAAAAGCCTACAATTGCCGAAGCGATAATAAGGAGAATTCGTACAAGTCTAAAAGCCGCAGTAACTTCATAATTAGGAGTTACAAATGTAGTAATAGCAGTAATTGCCACAATAATTATCATAATGGGACTAGCTATTCCTGCACTCACTGCAGATTGACCTATAACAAGTCCTCCTACAATACCAATAGTCGCTCCAATAGGCTTTGGTAATCTAACCACAGCCTCCATAAGAAGAGCTAAAAATAATTCCATAATTATAGCTTCTACAAATGCAGGAAATGGCACTCCTTCTCTAGAAGCTGCTATAGCATAGGCTAATTTAGTAGGTATTATATCTGTATGAAAAGAGGTAATTGCTACATAAAGTGCCGGTGCCATAAGAGATGTAAATATAGAAAGCATCCTAATAAATCTAACCATAGAGCTATGCATCCACCTTTGGTAATAATCATCTGGAGATTGAAATAAATTAGGTAAAGTAGTTGGGACAATAATTACAAAGGGAGAATTATCTACAACTAGCGCTACCCTACCTTCGTACAGCGCTGCCGCTACTACATCTGGCCTCTCTGTACTTTGTATTTGAGGAAAGGGAGAATATTTATTATCCTCTATTAGCTGCTCAATATAGGCAGAATCAAAAACTGCATCAATGTTTATTTTATCTACCCTACGATTTAACTCTTCTAGTACTTCTTTATTTACTATATCGTCAATATACATAATGGCTACGTCGGTTTTTGATCTAGCTCCTATAGCTTTAGGTTTAACTCTTAACCTGGTATCTCTAATTCGTCTTCTTATTAAAGCAGTATTAAATCTTACAGTTTCTGTAAATCCATCTCGTGCTCCTCTAATTACAGTTTCACCAGATGGATCACCTACCCCCCGAGCGGGCCAAAAACGCGTTGCAATAACATAGGCACAATTTAACTCATCTATAAACATTAATGTATCCCCGGAAAGTGCTGCATTAACTCCTTCACTTAATTTTTTGACTTCGTGCATATCAGTAACTGAAAGTATATTGTCTTTTATTTGCTTGGTTTTTTCTATTCCCTTTGAACATAACATTAATGGTTCTAAAACATAGTGGTCTAATAGAAGTTTATCTGCCATTCCATCAATATAAACTATAGCTGCCTTCCAATCTCCCACATTGAAAGTTCTAAAAATCACATCAGAGTTATCCTTCAAAAGTTCTTTTAAATACTCTATGTTTTTTTCAGCTTCAAGCTGAATTTCATCATCAATCATCTCTTTCATATTGCTTCACCTCCTTATATATATGTATAAATTCACATAAATTAAAATATGAACCTCAGTGTAAATAGAATTATAGCTATGATAATTGCGAGTAAGCCTAAGGTACGTGCTTTTTTACTGGTAATATCATCACCAGATTTTTTAAAATTTCTTGCATCCACAGAAAGTACAACTGAACCTTGTAACACCATCATTATTAAAAAATATACATCAAATAAGTTTAAGATTCTCATTATTTTTCTCCCTCTTTTAGTATAATTAGCAAAAAAATAAATTATAAAACTTTATATGTAAGCAAGCTACTTTTACTTTGTTTAAACTAGTTTTAACGACACTTGCAGAAAATATTCACTTAGTCACGGAAAATAAATAACAAGACAATATACTAATACACTGTCTTGTTATTTAAATCTAGCTTATTGTTCGCCCATACTGGTCTAACCACATAAAAACGTGAAAAAACCACAAAGGCTTTTCCACGTTCTTATATTTCACTATAAAATTAATTCTAAATGGTTCTTGTTATATATACTTCTTTATATTGAGCTTTAAATTTATCATAACATCTTTGAGCTTTTAACATATCATCAAAAAAAGCAAATATTGTAGGTCCACTTCCACTCATCATTGCACCCATTGCCCCCATTCTAATCATATCTTCTTTTATTCTTTTGAGAACTGGATATTTTCTTAGGGTAACATTTTCAAGTAAATTTTTCATATTGTTGCATACATCTTGTAATTTTTCTTCTTCCATAGCTTTTATTAAGGCCTCTGTATCTGGATGCTTAAAGATTTTACTAATATCTAAGTTTTTGTAAACCTCTTTAGTTGATACCCCAAAATTAGGCTTAACTAACACTAAAATTTGATTTTTAAAAGGGGCGAGTGGAGTAATAATATCTCCTATACCTTCGCACAGTGCAGTCCCCCCTATTATACAATAAGGGACGTCTGCGCCTATTTTTACCCCTAAATTCATAAGTTCATTGTCGTCTATATCCATTTCGAATAACTCTTTCAATGTTTTAAAAACAGCCGCTGCATCTGTACTCCCACCTGCCATACCAGCAGCGACTGGAATATTTTTCTTGAGATATATATTTACACCTTCGCTAATATTATAAGTTTCCATAAAAAGTTTTGCAGCTTTATATACTAAATTCTTCTCATCTGTAGGTATGTAAGGTTTATTACAACTTATATTAATACCTTTATTGCATTTTTGAAAGGACATAGAATCATATAAATCTACATTTTGCATAATCATTTTGAGCAAATGATATCCATCTTCTCTTTTACCTACTATATCTAAAGATATATTTATTTTCCCATAAGCTTTTACTAACATGATTTTCCTCCAACTCTTTATTGTGAATCCACTAAAGCCTCTTAATTAATTAATAATTGTTTATTCCTCACTAGGAATTCATAGACTTATATAAGATTAGCCTTCTCTTGTGAAATTTTGTTAATGAAATTAGTATATTACAACAAATTTAATATTGCTACATATAATTTAAAATAATGCATATGTAAAATAAATAACAAGTCAAATATACTAGTATAATGACTTGTTATTTATTAAAATTTGTTTATATAATTATTCTACCTGGTATCATAAGTTTTTGTGAAACTTTTATAACATTAGGATCTTCTATCCCGTTAACTCTTGCAACTTCTTGCATTGTAGTATTATATTTTTTAGCAATTTTCCATAAGGTGTCCCCAGATTGAACTACATAAATGGTAATACTAGCTTTTTTCTTAGGCACTTCTCCCTCCATTGGATAAACGTCAACTAAAAATTTCTTTTGCACCATGTAATTTACTCTTGCATATACTTTAACTACAGCTCTAATTGCTATATTTCCAACCTCAATATCTGCATTTATATTTTCTAGAGAAACCTTACACACACTGCTCATATTTATCTTAGTTCCTAATATCTCAGCCCCACAGGTAAACGGAATCTCCTCAGAAACCGAAGAAAGGTATTTTTCTTCATCATCGCTTCTATATAATACGGTTACATTCATTATACCCTCAATTATAACCTTATCCTCAATGACTTTTTTGTCTGTTACACAAACGCTAGCATTACACATAATAACCTTGCTTGGTTTTGCCATAGTATTATTTAATTCTATATCTCCCTTAACTAAGGTCTCAGTTAATAATTGCCCTTGCATTACATTAAGTCCATAATCTTTTTTATCCATCTCAAGCTTTGTAGTTGGTGAATAAACATCTTCAATCATATCCACTTCTTCTTTGTGCACAGCCCTGGTATTAGTTTTTATCAAAAACTCTACATCAATAATCCTTTTTTCTCCTAAATCATCTTCCTTAATGTCAAATCCCATAGCATCCACCCTAAAGTCTGTATAATTTTCCATATAAGGGCTTACATCTTGGAAATCCAGCTCTTTATTTAGCATAACTTCCTGCTCAATATAAAATAATTCCCTACTATCTCTTCCCTTATACATTATATTAATACATGCAAAAGCATTAATTTGAATTTTTCCATCATACAGTTTTACTTCTTTTTTGTGAACATTAACATCACATTTTATAACTTTAACAATTTCCGGTTTATCATTTGGAACTTTTATATTTGCTTTACCAATAAGCTCTCCATTAAAACTCTTTGTAACTTTATCTATGCTGGCTGGATTTTTTAAATATTGAACATCCTTTACAGCTTCAATATCTTTAACTATTTGAAAACTAAAACTTTTATACACTTCAGATTTTAACTTCAAAATACCTTCTAGACATATTTTTCTCTCATTAACTATCCTACACTCCATATGTTCTACAAAACACTCAGCATCACAAAGCATTTCAGGCCTCGCACCCATTAAATCTATTGTATTTGAAAATTTGGAACTATATACTACATTTTCCACATCACTACGTTCTTGATCTTTTGAAATATAAAGTACATTATATTGAAGTTGCCCTTCTAAGTATACCTTATCTTCAATTATTTCTTTAGAATTTATAATGGCTTTAACGTCTAACATAAGAATTTCTCTAACGTCTGGATGAGTATCTGGTATTACATATTCTTCTTTTACTACTGTATCAGCAGTATTTTCTCCTAGCAGTTGTTCATACTCTATATTTTCTCTTATTAAATTTATCTCCATGCTATGCCTCCTCATATTTCTATTGTGGCAACACTTATGAATTGTTACCCTCTTAAAATACCTACTATAATATATATATAGAAGTAGTGAATAAAATATGATATTCAATGTTTTTATTCGTATTTCAAAATTCATCATAATTTTACATTTAAATAAAAAAAAGCACATATCATGTAAAATATATTCCATTATTAATAACGAAATATATTCTATATAATATGTGCCAGGCTAATTTATAATTGTAAAAAACGATACCAAGGTACAGTATCGTTTTATCCTGCAAAAACTATTTGAACTGTTTTTGTCAAAACATCTGAATAACTGTATGTCACGGTTCTGTGGGTGTCATTTTCTAATCTAATAACAAAAATACTTGCATATGTCTTTTCAATAACTCCATTATCTACAAGAATTTTTCGTCTTCCACCATTAGCTTTTAATGTTACTCTTTCGCCTACATGACTTTCAATTTCATCTTTTATTGAAGTCAATACATTTATCTGTTCCAAGTAAACACCTTCTCTCCACATCTTATATTATACAGGGTATTTTTATATTTGTCAAGCAAACTTATTATTTTATCACTAATATAACAATTTTGTCAATGTTAATTATATGTTAACAAAGTACACCTTTATAGATTATTCTACAGAGAATTGAGTTTTCTCTGTTTTATGGAGCTTAACATTATAAGATACTAATATATTTTAAATACTAATCTTTCTAGTATCTCCTTTAATTATATATATATTCAGTTTTATAAACAAAGCTCCCATACAAAATATGGGAGACCATTTAGGTACTTAAAATAATATACATATATTATTTTAAGATTTATTGCTATCTAAATATACTGAGACTTAGGAAATCCCTCTCTATACTTACCTCTAGTTTGTAATCCTCCTATACCTTTTAGTCCTGTTATAGTGTTCTGTATAACGTCTTCTATGGCTACAACATTTTCTATATTTGTATATGCTATCTTCTCAGCTACTAGAACAGGATCCAAGCAATGAATTAAGACACGATTCGGAGATGAAGCAAAATTAGCACCCGCATCTAAAATTGACTCATAACAAGATTGACATGCTCCTGCAAATATAACTAAATCATCATAGTTACTATTATAAGATCTAAGAGCTATAACAGACTCTACAAAATACTTTGAATTTCTGTAACTATTTAAATTTATATAATCAGTTACTCCCTTTATCATACCATCATGGCCCGTAATTACTACTATATCTGGTTTAATTTCTTTTACTAAATTTACTATTTCATTTGGCTGGTTCTTTTCTGATATTACTCTTCCTACAGCGTTTAAAGACAACTGCTTATATGTTTTTAGGCAAACCTCTAGATATTCTGCATCCCCATCAACATGTAGTATTTTCCCTGGTCTCCCAAAGACCATTTCTTTATTTTTATATTCTTTGTATTCCTTGTATTTTTCTTGTTTTAACTGCAGATCTTTAATTTTCCCGTTAATATCTATAGCCGATCCTCTAGCCCCTTTAATCCTGCTCATTAATATTTTTTTAATAGTTGCATTTACTTTTTTATTAAAGACCTTATCAATTTCACCAACGTTGTCTTCTGATACTAATTGTAAATCTTCACTTAAAGAATCTGCTTCAATTCTTAAATTTATTCCCTTAAGTAAATACACATCCGCATTATTTACAAACATAATGTCTATTATTTTAAATGTAATGTCTCCACCATATGATTTTCTTACTACAATATCCCCTATTTTCACAATATCATCTCCATATTAAGCTTGTAATATATATTATGAAAATATAGTTAATAGGTGAAAGTTAAAAAAAATTTCTCCATTTATTAAACTACCGGAGAAACTTTTATTGAATCTATTCGATACTATTTAACTTATAGTTTTCACCAGTACCTGCATATTCTGAATTATCATTAGAAGCATCCTTTAAATCTTGATAAAAACCTGCTAAGGATGTTTGTAAATAGGGTTTAAGCCATATAAACCCTATGCCTAAAGTTAACAAACAAAATATAAACCACCCTAAAAAGCTTAAATATAAACTAAATAGCTTCCCTTTTTGTCCATCCATCATATCTTTGCTACGGTTTATAGCATCCATAGCGCTCAATTCCGGATTGTCTATTAATATATAGTATGCCATTGCATAACTTAAGCTAACAACTATTCCAGGTATTATAAGCAGTAAAGTCCATAGCAATATAAATATACCCATTAATAAATTCAACAAAAATGTTTCAAAAAAATATTTAAAACCCATAAAAACATCTTGAACTTTAGGATTAGTATTACGTATTAAATTTAGAAAAAATCTTGAAACCCCAAAAGATATGGGACCTCCTATAATTATTGATATAAGTATTCCTAATTTCTGAATATCCCCGTTATTTCTTGTCGTCCAATATTCAAATATTCCATGTATAGGATTATTAATAACACCAGTTACTCTTTCTTTAATCTGAGGATCCTGTGTAAGCATTTCTGTTAAAACCCAGGCTAACATACAGACTAATATAGCTACAATCCAATTACCTGACAAATTTTCCCTTGCTTCTCGACGTATTTCCTTATTGCTTTTTAATTTTGAAGAATAGGTGTACATGTATATTCCCCCTTGCGTTATTTTTTTATTATTTACCTTAAATGGCAATCTATACTATTAAATGTGATTGTATAATACCTTATACTATTTGTCAATTTTTCTTTCATAAAATAATAATGCCATGTAAATAATTTATTTACATGACATTATTACATAATGCTAAATGTACTACTTTTGATTGAAGACTTTCTTATATTCTTCAATAAATGCCATACACTTTTCTTTTTCAGAAATTAACTCCTCCATCTTCTTGTTAAAGGTATTTTGAATCCAGGTAACTTCATTATAATAATATCTATTACAAAGCCTCCAGTAACGTTGTGGAAATACCAAAAATGCATATATAAGCCTATACTCTTCTTCTAACAGAGGATTTACACTACTATATGCCTGGAGTATTATTTCAGCATATTTTATGTCCCAATCCTGCTTTTTAAGCACTTTAATTAAAAAATTAGATAAATCAAATGCTTTCACTTCTCTTTTGCAGTAATCAAAGTCAATTATGTTGACATCATTATTTTTATCAAAAATAATATTGTGATGTGTATAATCATGGTGGCAAAACCCTTTTTCTTCTTCCGTTTGCCTGCATATATCGAAGTACATGGAATCATCGAGTATTGCCATAGCTCTTTTTCCGAGTTCTTTTTGAGCATCCACACTCTTAATATAATTAATATCAAAATCAGTTTTTAAATTCTTCTTTTTTCTAATCATGTCTTTCATTTTATCAAAGGACTTTATTCTTTTTTCCATTAAATGAGGCCATCTTCCAAGATCCGTTTTTAGCTTACTATTTTCTGGTGGTTCATATCCCTTAGATGCAATATGCATATATGCTAACTGTTTCGCTGCGAAAGTTAAATCCTCCTCATCGTGGAAATCACATTCACGACCATCTATCCATGAGGATAGTGTATAAATATCTTCATTAACTAAGGCATAAGGATTTCCTTCAGTATTTAAAAAATATCTGTCCAACTTATCAAATCCATTATTTACAAGATGTTCTTTAGCTCCATATACAAACAAAAGTTTTTGTGTTCCATAATTGATTTTCTTTAGACATTTAGCTCCATCATCCGTCTTTAGCAAATATACTCCCTTGTTGGGACGTATACTTTCTATTTTAATACCATATTGTCTTTCAATTTCAAATTCCCTCATCATGTTACTCATCCCCTCCCCTTATAATTTATATTACTAATATTTTTTTTTAGAATATATTCTTACATGTTTTAATAACATTTATGATTTCTTTTAATATAATAAAGTATATTCATATATCAATCAGTATTTAAGGAGTCTTAAAATGAAAATTGGAATTGATGCAAGAGCTGCAAAATGGTATAGGGGAACTGGTATAGGAACTTATTGTTACCAACTAATTCACTCTTTAAATAAAATAGACAATTATAATGATTATTCGCTTTTTGTACCAAAGGATTGTATGCTTGACATACCTTTTAGGGAAAATTTTCACATAAGAAACATTAAACAAGAAAATCAAAATAACTTCTGGAATGAGGTGAATATTCCTAACCCATTAATAGACAAAAACATGGACATATACCACGTTCCTCAAAATGGTATTGGGTTACCTTCAGATAAAGACTGTCCCTTTGTTATTACACTACATGATGTTATACCCTATAAAATGCCAGATACAGTTGGAGAGCAATATTTAAAAATTTTCAACGAAAAATTACCCAATATTATCTCCCTATGCGATGGAATAATTACCGTGTCTGAATATTCAAAGCAAGATATTGCTTCTGCCTTTAACTTTCCAAAAGAAAAAATATATGTTACTTATTTAGCTAGTGAAGATATTTATAAACCCTATGATAAAACTCTTAGTAAATCTATTATTGAGAAAAATTATTCTATATCAGGAGATTATATTCTATATATTGGAGGATTTAGTCCTAGAAAGAATATTCTTGGATTACTAGAATCTTTTAGCCTACTCCTACCAAAATTAAAAAAAGATATGAAACTCGTCATTGCAGGTAGTAAAGGTAAATCCTACGATATGTATAAAAAAAGAGCAGAAGAGCTGCATATTGAAAATAGCGTTATTTTCCCAGGGTTTATATCTATGGATCATATCCCCTTTATATACAATGCTTGCCAGCTCTTTGTATATCCTTCTTTTTATGAAGGTTTTGGATTACCACCAATTGAAGCAATGGCATGCGGCGTCCCTGTAATTGCCTCAAATGTTACTTCAATTCCTGAAATAGTTAAAGATTCAACTCTGCTTGTAAATCCATATGATATTGTTGACTTAAGTGAAAAAATGTATAATGTGCTTCTTGATAATGACTTAAAAAAATCTCTTATAAGTAAAGGTTTAAAAAGAGCCTCGACTCTAACTTGGGAACATACTGCCACCGATACTCTAAAAGCATATAGAAATATATTATTAAATAAATAACATTGTTAGGCATCTTCATAAAACAACTAATATGAACCCCCCTATACTGTATTCAGCACTATAGGGGGGTTCTTAGCTAACAATTATAATGATTTTTAAACGTCTCTAAAAACTCTTCTCTATTTTCTCTATACTCCACCTTGCTTTTTAATCTGCTTAAAAACACCTCTTCACTCCACTGTTTTTTCCTTGTATAATAATCTCTTGCTATACTGTAAAAATCCTCTGGGAAGCTAAGCATACCATACAATACCTCTAGTTCCCGATGTTCTAATGGATTTACTGATGTATACTCATTTAAAATGCTATGGCATTTTTCTATATCATAAGCGAAATTTTTAATGGCTTTATTTATAAAATTACAAATATCATGTACCTTTAAATCTACCACTGCATAATCAAAGTCTAAGAAATATACTTGCTGCACATTAATCAAAATATTATGGTGAGCTAAGTCATGGTGACAGAATACAATTTTATCTTTCTCCTTGCACAAATTGTAATATTCGGAATGTTCCAATATTTTTATACTTTGTAATATATTCTCCTCATAATATTTTTCATTGTCTAAAAATATATAATCAAATTCATTTTTATTTTCGTATAGAGTTGCTATACTTTTAAAAAACCTAAGCTCCCCTAATTTTTTATTAAAATTTTGTATTATCTTGCCAGATAAATACCGCTTTTGATTTTTTACTAATAGCATTTTGAATGCCTCTTCATTAATAAGCCCCTCCGACGCTCTGTGAAGCTGAGCTAATGCCCTAGATGTTAACATAACATCTACTGGATTGCTATACTCACACTCCCTCCCCTCCACTAAATTCATGATACAATATATATCATCTTTCCAAAGAACATATATATTATTATTTTTGGCCTTTTCAAATTCAATAATTCTATTAAAATTATTACTTTTGATATACTCAATGCCATAATTAATAAATTCAAGTAGAGAAACGCTGTAGCTCACCTTTTTTAAGACCTTATCACCTTTATCCGTATTAAGTATAAATACTTTCCTTACTGGAATAACATCACTCACCAATAAATCGAATTCACTAAATAAATTTACATCTAAATCATATTTACTTAAATAAGTTTTATCTTTATATCTAACGTCTAACATATTCTCACCTCTTCAACTCGTGCCTATTGCAGCTATTATCACCTTCGAATCTGCAATGTTTTGTTTTTTTATTATGACCTTTTTAATTTAAAATAAGGAATCTCCATCTTGAATTAAGGCTTTTAAAAGCTTTTTAGAAAACCTATCCTCATAATCCTTATTTTTACCTTCTCTATATTTATTGCAACATTTCATAAATTCATGCGGATAAGAAACTAAGGCTATTAGAAATTCGGAACTACTTGTATCTAATCCTTCTATATAGCAGAATTCGTTAGCAAGTCTTTGGAAATCAAGTTGCGCTCCCTTTCTTCTTAATTTACTTAGCAAAATGAAACAATCCATTTCCACCATGTTATAACTACAATGTTCGAAATTAACCACGTAAGTATAATTCTCCTTTTGCAGGTTTTGAAAATCTGTATTGCCGAGGCATACTTCATTTCTTTTCATACTTCTTGATATAATCCCTATATAATCTGTTTGATATACTGCTCTTATACAGGCCTGCCCTCTTTTTACAGCTCCTTCTCCATATTCAATAATTAACTCTTCAAAGGGATTTTTGGGTTCATCTCTTTTAATGTTATTTATATCAGAAACCAGCTTTTTAATATAAATTTTATATTCTTCTATTATTTTTCCTGTATTATTATTTAACCTATTCCTGAGATATCCATTAAAGCCCCAAGATTTTTGATGAAAATCATAAATAGCATCAAACTGCTTTATTACTAAGTCTTCAGTTATGTCTACATCTATATTTTTATATTTAAAATCAGTTGTTTGTACATTTTTAATACCTTTAAACAGCATATAGTCTGAAAAATCATTATAGATGCTTATTGCCACTGGCACCACCTCTAATTAGATCTATTAATTGCTCTACAATATCCAAATACTATCTATTCTTTTTATAGTTTTTGTCCATCTTCTTTAATATTTCTTTTTGCTCAAATTCTAATTCTCTAAGTTTCTTTTGTCTTTTTTTTATTTTTTTAAGTTTTTTAACCTCCTCCTCCATCCTCTCAAGCCTCATATCATATTCCTCTACAGTGGATTCCTGTGGATCAATGATTTCACTTTCTTCCATGTACATATCATCTTTGTTTTTCCCCACAATACTACCTCCCATAATTTATTTTTCTTAATTTTTCAATAAAAATTTGCCTATCCATCCTATCTTCATTAATCTTTTCAAGTTTCTTTAAGAAAAATTCTTCTCCCCAGTCCTTTTTCTCCCAATAATACTGAATTCCTGTTTGCCAATATTCCTGAGGAAATTCCATAAATGCTGCCATTACATCTATGTCACTTTTATATATTGAATTTGTAGCATTATACTCATCCATTATAAAAAGTGCATTCTCCAGGCTCCATTTGCCATTTTTCATTCTCCTTATAAGCAGGCTACTTAAATCATGTAAATGAGTGTCTAATATACAATAATCAAAATCGATAATGTTCACATCTCCATTTTTTTCTATTAACACGTTATGATGAGCATAATCATGGTGGCATAATCCCCTATGTTTAATTTCCTCTTTCATTTTATCTATATATTCACTTTTACATAAATTATAGATGGCCCTACTGCTCCGTGCTAGTTCTTCCTCCATTATTATTAAATAATTTTTATCAAATTCCGTAATGCACTCTTTTTCATTTATTCTTCTTTTGAAATCTAATATTTCTTTTTGTCTGGTTTTAAAAGTTTCTATCCATTTAAGCCACCCTATCCTTGGTTTCATGTCAGGTGTTACTTTGAAATTCAAACTTTTTTTATGCAACTGCGCAAGCTTTGAGGTACATAATTTTATTTCTACTGGATTATCATAATTGCATTCCCTTGCGTTTAGCCAAGGTGTTAAATAAGCATATTTTTTTTCAAGGCCAATATACTCTTTGTTAGAAATAGTCTCAATAATTTGAGGTATTTTTTGAAAACCATTGCCTTGTAAATGTTTTATTGCACCAATAATAAATAAAAAATGCTTAAAGTCATAATTAATGATTTTCAAGCAATACATCTTATTTTCAGTTTCTATTCTGTAAACATTTTTTATTTTCTCTATATCATTAATACAAAGAGAATAATTGTCTTTTACTAAATCCTTTAATTCCTGGATTTCCAAATGCCTGCCTCCGCAATATTGTTCTATTGTAGTATATGAACACACTAAATAATTTGTGCACAATTATATTCATGCAAATAGCACACTTTTTAAGTTGAAATAATATATTAATATATATTATCTTTTAAATAGGATGTTTAATATCACCCCAGGTGATAATTTAATTATGAATACAGGGTTTTTCTAATAATTTTAAGGAGTGAATACTATGAGGATTGGAATTGATGCTAGAGGTATCAATTTCTATAGTGGCACTGGTATAGGAACTTATACAGAAAATATACTTAAAAATTTAATTAACATAGATTCTATAAATAACTACAATGTTTATTGGTCAGGTAATAATTATGAAAGTATAAAAAAAGAAAACTGCAAAATAATAATGACCTCTAAAAAACATCAGAGATTTTTTGAGGATCACTATTTTCCAGCCAACTTATCAAAGGAAAAAATAGACATATACCATATGCCACAAAATGGAATAGGTTTTTCTGAGGAAATATATTGTAAAAAAATAATCACTATACATGATTTAATTCCATACCTTATGCCAGAAACTGTTGGAAAAGGCTATTTGCTAAAATTTCTAAAAGAGATGCCTTTAATCATAGGGGGTTCTGATGGAATAATAACTGTGTCAGAATTTTCAAAGCGGGATATTCTTAAATTTTTTCCTATAGATGAAAACAAGATTTTTGTAACTCCACTAGCTGCAGATAAAAAATATACCCCTTTAGATAAAGTCCTCTGTAGGACTTTTCTAAAGGATGCTTATAATTTAGCAGATCCTTTCATACTTTATTTAGGTGGGTTTAGCGAAAGAAAGAATGTAGCTTCTGTCTTGTCTGCTTTTTCTAAAGTATATAAAGACTTAAACAAAAATTATAATTTAGTTATTGTAGGTGGCTATAAAGACTCCAGCCAAAGGCTTCTAAAGCTTACAAATGAATTAAAAATAGACTCTCATGTTGTTTTTACTGGTTTTGTACCAGAAGAACATTTGCCCATTTTCTATAATTCTTGTGATGCCTTTGTATATCCTTCTTTTTACGAAGGCTTTGGACTCCCTCCACTGGAGGCAATGAATTGTGGCACTCCTGTAATAGCATCTAACCTTACCTCCATTCCAGAGGTAGTTGGCGATGGTGGAATTTTAATAAATCCCTATAGTATCTCAGAAATATCTTCAGCTATGGGCAACTTGCTAAGTAACGATAAATTAAGAGAAGAATTGAGTTATAAAGCAATAAAAAGAGCAAGTGAATTTTCTTGGGAACATACGGCAATTAATACTCTTAAGGCTTATGAGAGTGTTTATAATTCCAACTCTCCATCACAATAAAAAAAGTAGCTAATCAGCTACTTTTTTGAACAATTTATGAATGCTGTGCATGTAAAATGCCGGACATTCATCTTATAATTTATTAATAATACTAGCCAAATATCCGGCTCCAAAGCCGTTATCAATATTAACAACACTAACTCCACTAGAACAACTATTTAACATGGATAATAGTGCAGCAAGGCCACTAAAACTGGCTCCATAGCCTACACTGGTTGGAACAGCTATAACTGGTTTATCCACAAGGCCTCCTACTACACTAGTTAAAGCACCTTCCATACCTGCTACAGTAATAACTACCCTAGCACCTCTTATAACATCTAGATTTTCAAAAAGCCTATGAATACCAGCTACCCCTACATCATAAATTCTTTCAACTTTATTTCCAAAAATTTCAGCTGTAATAGCTGCTTCTTCCGCTACTGGTATATCAGAGGTTCCTCCTGTTACTAATGCAATATAAGAACTTGGAATTTCTACTTCCTTCTTTCTAATTACAATTGTTCTTGCAAGCTGGTTGTACTCTGCACCATCACATATTTCTTTTACTCCTTCATACATTAACTGCGATGCCCTTGTGCCAAGAATATTTATATCCTTAGTAAGCATTACACTAACTATGCCCTTTATTTGCTCTACAGTTTTCCCTTCACAATATATAACCTCTGGGTAGCCAACTCTAAGCTCTCTATGATTATCTATTTTTGCAAATCCTAAATCTGAATAGGACAAATCTTTTAATTTGTCTACACCATCTTCAATAGATAAATCACCACTTTTTATGGACCTCAAAAATTCCTTGGTTTGTTCTGAATTCATATATTCCCCACCTTTTTAATTTAAGCTTCCCATTTTGTATCCTTCTAGGTCTAATGTTACATATTTAAATCCAAGTTCCTTAAGTTTCATTGAGATTTCCTCTAAGATTTTTTCATTTAGAATCTTGTCAAAATACTTCTTTGGCAATTCAATTCTTGCTAAATCCACATGGCTTCTAACTCTAACCCCACTAAAGCCTAGTCCCATTAAATATACCTCAGCAGCTTCTATTCTTTCGAGTTCTGCGAAAATTACTTCTTGCCCATAAGGTATTCTTGACAAAAGGCATGCATAAGCAGGCTTATTCCAAGTTTGCAGGTTAAGTTCTTTAGATAAGGTTCTTATATCAGCTTTCGTAAATTCATTTGCCAAAAGAGGACTTATTATATTTAATTCCTTTAACGCCTTGAGTCCTGGCCTATAATCTTTAGTATCATCAAAATTAGTTCCATCTAAGATATTATATATTCCCTGGGCACTGGCTTCTTCTTTTATTTTAGTAAAAATAGCATTTTTACAAATATAGCATCTATCTCTTGGGCTAAATTTTATTTCATCTATCATTTCCACTTCAATAAATTTATATTTAACTCCAAACTGTTTTAGCAAAACTTTAGCTTCTTCAACTTCCCATTTAGGCGTATAAGGAGCTATTACCATAATTGCTAACACATTCTCCTTAAGTACATCACTGCAAACTTTCAGTAATAGAGTACTATCCACCCCTCCTGAAAATGCAACGGCAACACTTCCAAGATTTTTTAAGTAACTTATCAAATTATCGTATTTTTGTTTTAACATACTTTGCCTCCAATATTATGTGTAGAATAAGAACTTTTTTCTTAAAGGATGCTCTAACGAAAAGTATATATTGCTGGAATGCTTTTGTTAGCATCCTCTAAGAAAAAAGAGTTTATTTTAAAATGGACATTACACTTTATCATTTGTTAAATTTTCATATACTTCTCTTAAGGATATTCCCCTATCTTCAGCTATTTTTTTACACTCCTCATATTCTAACTTGCTTTTTAGCTTTTCACCTTTGTAGTAAGCTTCTTTAAGAGTTATTTCACCATAACTAGTGTTAACTTTAACAAATTCTCTTTGTAGCATAGTTTTATCTACCTTAAAACTTCTTACCCCAAAGGTAGTAGTTTCTCTAAATAAGACTTCTTTCATCTTTTCTAATTTAGCTACCTGGCATAAAACGCTTATTTTCACACCTGGTCTGCCCTTTTTCATTATAATTGGAATGAAATATACATCCAAAGCACCCTCATTAAAAAGCTTATCAATAATGTACTCATATAACTCTGGATTCATATCATCTATATTGCATTCCACAATTTCTTCAAATACCTTATCTTCATTTTCTACCTTATAAGTATCCGATAAATTATTCTCTTCTACGAGCATTACTCTTAGTACATTAGGAATTTCAGTATCCCTGTTACCTATGCCATAGCCGATTTTATTTACAATAAAATTATTATTATCTTTAAATTCACAAACATTAACTGCAAGAATTGCAGCACCAGTAGGTGTGGTAGTTTCAAAGGGTACAGCTCCAAGTTTTACTGGTATTCCCTTTAAAATTTCTACAGTAGCAGGTGCTGGTACTGGTATAATTCCATGAGCACATTTAACAAAACCACCACCAAGCTCTATGGAAGAACTCATTATTTTATCAACATTTAAATAACTTATGCAGATAGCTGCTCCTACTATGTCTACAATAGAATCTATTGCGCCCACCTCATGGAAATGAACTTCATATAATGGTTTTCCATGAACCTTTGCTTCAGCCTCTGCAACCTTCATAAACATTTTCTTGCTTAACTCTTTGACATTAGAACTTAATTCACTGCAATCTATAATTTTCTCAATATCTTTAAGATTTCGATGGTCATGATGATTATGATTCATATGTCCATGAGAGTGTCCATCTTCATTTCCATCATGAGAATGCTGATGATTATGCTCTTGTAGCATTACATCTACCTTAGTACCCTCTATGCCTTTTCTAATACCTCTTGATACTTTTATTTCATATCCATCTAGCCTTAGCTTATCTAATTCCTCTATTAAATATTTCTCATCTACACCTAAGTCTATCAATGCTCCTAAATTCATATCTCCGCTAATACCTGAAAAACAATCATAATAAAGTATTTTCATTTTCATTCTCTCCATTTCTTTTGTATTTATCTCATTGTACCAAAAAAACAAATATTATATAATAAATATAAAAAAATATCTGATAATATAGTTTTATAAACTTATATCATCAAATATTTTTTATTTATTAGGATATCATAATCTTGCCAAGCACCATACGTAGATTTTTTTTGGTGGAGATGATGGGGCTCGAACCCACGACCCCTTGAATGCCATCCAAGTACTCTCCCAAACTGAGCTACATCCCCGCATATTAAAACGATTTTTTAAATATTTAATCAAAACCATCTTTAAATCTATTATATTACAAAAATAGTATTTTAGAAACATTTATTTATAAAATTATTAAGCTGCCATACCACTAATTAACCTCGTGCATAAAGCAGCTCTATTATTTATGAATTGATTATGTTACCTTTTGATTTTGTAACATACAATTTTGTTTTTCAACTTCCATGTAAACTTTCTCCACATTTTCACCAAAGCATTTAGAGGATAACGGCTCTATTCCATTATACGCATTTTCCACTATTGTGTCACATTCTTCTTTATCCGTTAAAACTTCGAATAATATTCCAGCTAAATCTTCATCTTTATAAAAAATTCTTCCGTTGATTCTATCTTGAATTAAATCATCTAAATTTTTATCATACTTAGCTACCACAGGAATTTGTGCCGCCATAGCTTCTGTAAAGGTTAATCCCTGGGTTTCAGTTAGTGAAGCACCTACAAACACATCTCCCATTTGATAATATCTACCAATTTCTGCCCAAGGTTTTTCACCAGTAAATACTACGGATTTTTCAATATTAAGTGACCTAACTAAAGCTTCTAAATTCTCACGCTCTGGTCCATCACCTACAACCAGCAGTTTACAATTTGGTATTTTCACCACCAGCTCTTTCATACTATTTATAATGATATCTACGCTTTTCTCTTTTGCGAGTCGCCCAATAAATAATACAACTGGCTCAGTTTTCTTTATTCCAAAACATTTTTTTTCATCTTCTATAAGCTCTTGATTGTAATTACTTCTTTTGAAAGGTTCAATTTCAACTCCCGTGGGTATTATATCTATATGCCTTAATAACCCGTAATTCTCTAATGCATCTTTCACCTTTAATGTGGGCACTATTATAGCACTACAATCCCTGCAGTATAGTTTACTTGCCTTTTTTGCAAACTCCGAAACGGGCTTAAGCATTATACCACTGGATACATAATGCATATAATCCTCATACATAGTATGATAAGTGTGCACTACAGGTATATCCAATTTTTTAGCAACTATTCTTCCAAATATACCTATACTAAATTCTGTTTGTGTATGTATTATATCTAAATCCAATTTTTTAATTTTACTCATAATTTTACGTGAATATATCATTCCAACTCTTTGAGTTGGTAAAAGAAAAAATGGTAAGCTAGGCAATCTCATTATACCTTCTTCCTCTTCTACATCTGGATGTGCAACTGTAATAATGGTTACACTATGTCCTAGTCTAATTAACTCATTTTTCAATATAAAAGTAGAAGTAACCACTCCACTTACTTGTGGATAATAAGCATCAGTAAAAATTCCGATATTCATAATCGGCCCCCTTTAAATCCTATAATTTCCTTGTAAAAATTTTCTTTTAATATGCTTTGATTAATTGTACTTAATTCTTCATAAATGCATAAAATCCAAAAATTATACAGGAGTAAAATGTAATTAATCTCCATAATAATATAGCAGCCATTATGTTATTAGCTGCAAAAAACAAACTAAAAAACATAAAGAAAGCACCCTCTGCTCCACCCACAGCTCCAGGTAAGGGTATAAACGCTGTCAGCATCATTACAAACGCAGTTCCAGCTATCATACTTTCTACGCTAGCACCTCTCATACCAAAGCTAAGATAAATAAAATAAGGTATAATAAAAATTATTGTTAGTTGTAATATTGTATAAATAACAGCCTTAGCCATCATTGCTTTACTATGTTTTACTATCTCCATATTATCATGAAATTGATCTAAATTGTCGTTAATTTGCATTTCTAACTTTGATATATCTTTTACCAATCTAAGTTTTTCTAATATCTTAGAAAAGGTTGTTATTAATTTATGTGTTAATTTGCGATATTTTGAAAATATAATTAAAAATATAATTACGCTAGCATTAACTGTAAATCCTATGGCTATTAAATAAAATAAATTGCTCATTTTAGTTTTGAAGAAGCTAGACTTCCAAAATATAAGGACTAAAGAATATACAGTTAATACTGATTGATAGATAATAAATTTGATCATCAGCGCTGATCCAGCGCTACCAGCCCCTAATTCTTGTTTTGTAAGTGAATATAGCTGCATTGGCTGTCCACCAGATGCAAAGGGGGTAATTGAATTAAAATATTGTCCTACCATAGTAACTTGAAATGCTTTTTTAAATTTATAGTCTTTTTTCATTAAACGTACAATACTTTGCAATGTTTTAGCTTCAAAAATCCAATATAACACCATGGCAATAGCCGCTACAATTATCCATTCAATTCGCAAATTTTTCATTTGATGAATTAAATCCATCCACCCATTTGTGAAAACAATAAGTAAAATAAATATAACTCCTGAAGCTATTCCCAAAATAAAATTAAATTTATAATTCTTCATTAATTTACCGTCCTTTTATTCGATATACCTTCTTATAAAATTCTTTCCACATAGCCAGCACATTCTCTCTTGAATAAAACTTATGCCCTCTTATGGCTTTTTCTTTAGCCTCTTTATAATAACTTGAATCATTTTTAAGTTTCCCTATAGCCTTAATAAAGCCTTCGTTATCATGTTCTTTTAAGTAATAATCAAATAATATATCCTCATATAACTCCAAATCTCTTAATAGTATTGGAGTATAAGTATTCATTGATTCGAGTATTGACATAGGGAAAAGCTCATTATAAGACGGCATAAAAAGAACATTTGATACATTATATATATCATTCATCAAATCTCTCTCAACTATCCCTGTAAATAAAATATTTTTGGGTGCATGCTCTATTTGATCTTTTAATTCCTTATACCCATCTGTAATATTACCAAAAGAAAAACCACCTGCCCAAATGAATTGTACTTCTGGCATTTTTCTTGCAATATCAATAAAATCAATTACCCCTTTGCGAGTTTGTATTTGACCTACTCCAAGCACAACAAAAGCATCCTTCTCAATTTTTAATTTTTCTTTTGCTATATAGATATCTTCAGTTGAAAGATTATAGAATTTTTCTTCCGAAACAAAATTAGGTATATATGTTATTTTTTTTCGGTCAATATTGTAAGCCTCAAGCTTAGTTATAAAATTGGGGTTTACTGTAACTAAATAGTCCATCCTGTTATAAAAACTTATAATATATTTATAAAATATTTTTTCAATTAACTTGGGTAATTTTATACTTCCTTCAATAGTCTCAGGCAAAAAATGCACGTAGCCCACTGTTACACCTTTCTTTTTAGCAAAAGGTATGCTCAAATAATGCTTAAAATCAATAGTATGATAATGCATTATTTCAGTTCTTACTTTCTTATTTATTACAACTTTATATTCTTTATCTAATCCATTTTGCACTAAATTTACTTGTTCTAGGTAAGCTGATCCTACACCTTGGCCTTTGACTTTATCTGCTGAAGAAAGCATATTTATAGTAGGCATAATTGTCACTCCCATCTAATTCAACCTTGTTTATACATTTATTGTACACTACTATTATTAAGAATTGATTAATGTGACCTTAAAGTTTTCTTAAATTTTAACAATTTACTGTAAAAATTTATAATAAACTTTTTATTCTTTTTGTTTTATAATGGATAAAACACCTTTAGATAACGATTTAATTATATATTATTACATTAATTTACCACTTATATTTTAATATAAAAGGCGGATAATATTCTTGTAGTGGATTTAATAAAAAACTGGAGGTAATAAATATGATGAATACTACTAACAAACAATTAGAAAGCAACAACCTAAAAGTCATTAAAGATCAATTAGGATACGAAGCATTGCTAAACAAGAAGTTTAATGAATATGGTTCACAGTGCACCGATCAAAATTTAAAGAACCTTTGCACTGAAGCTAGCCAAACACACAAACAAAACTTCAACACATTAAAAACTTACCTTGATTCTCATCAATAATATATATAAATGGAGGGATATTATATGAATACAAGTATGAGTGAAAAAGATTTAATGCAAGACTTACTTGCTACAGAAAAACAAGTTATTTCTGCTTACAGTACAGGGATAACTGAATCTTCTTGTGAAAATTTAAGAAGTACTCTAGTGGATAATTTTAAAAACAATCAAACTATTCAATATAAGATATTTGATGCTATGAAACAAAAAGGATGGTATCCTACAAAAGATGCTCCAGATAATGAAGTTCAACAATTAAAAAATGAAGCTACACAAATGATGAATGAATTAAAATAATGTAATAAACCACTATAAATTTTAATTCCCTCTAAGGTATTATTCCCTTAGAGGGGTCCTATGTATTTATAAAATTTTCATTTCATTTATTTTCCCTTTCGACATAATAAGAATTTTATCAGAAAGAAAATTTGCTTCTTCTTTAAAATGAGTTACGAAAATAGTTGTAACTTTATTTTCCTTATGTATTTTATGTAATAGCTCTCTCATATCTACTCTTAATTCTTCATGTAATGCGTTAAAAGGCTCATCCATTAAAAGCACTTTAGGCTTTACAGCCATTGCTCTTGCTATTGCTACTCTTTGCCTTTCTCCTCCACTTAGCTGTGATGAAAATCTTTTTTCTAGTCCCTTTAAACCAAGATTACTAATTATCGCAAAAGCTTTGTCTAATCTTTCGCCTTTACTAACGCCCTTCATTTTTAACCCAAAGGCTACATTGTCTATAACATTCATATTTGGAAATATCAAAGGCTGTTGAGCTACCAATGCAAAGTTTCTTTTCTCAATAGGCATCTCTGTAATGTCTATATCTTCTACAAAAATACTACCACTATCTGGCTTTATAATTCCTGCAATAATACGCAATATAGTGGTCTTACCACAGCCAGAAGGACCTAAAATGGATATAAATTCTCCGCCTTCTATAGTTAGATTTATATCACTCAGCAAAAATGAGTCAGCTCCTGACTCATACTGCTTACATATATTTTTAAGCTCTAGCTTCGACATAAAATCACTCCTAAATAATTTTAAAATATTTCTTTTTATAATATTTTTTAAGCAAGAAGTCTATTAAAACTAAATTTATTATTGCTAGTGAAGAAAATAATAAACCATATACTGAACCAATTGCATTGTCCCCTCCACTTATAAAAGGAAACATTAGTATAGATATAGTAATGACCTTTCCTCCACCAACTAAAAAGGTTAGAAAATACTGACTTATAGAAATTAAAAAACAAAGACTAGCCCCTGCAACCATACCCGGAAGTATATGTGGAAGACTTATATAAATAAATCTAGAAATTGGCCCAGCCCCTAGCACTGCCGCCTGATCCTCTAAGGCTGTATCTAAAGTTTCATAACTTACCATTAAAGCCTTTATCATGTAAGGTAGCGTAGGTAAAATATGTGCTAAAATAACCCCATATACAGATTCTGTTAAGCCAAGTTTTATAAAAACTATATACATTCCCATAATTGCAGTAAAAGCTGGAATAATAATAGGTGCAAATAAAACCACTTTTATTATAAATTTCCCCTTAAATTCATATCGCACTAAGGAAAAGGCTGCCGGAACAGCTATTATAACATCGATAACAACTACAGATGTAGCAATAATTAAAGTGTTAAAAATCGCCTCATAAGTATTTGGATTTTCGTAAAAGACATATTTAAAGGCCCTCCACGTGGTGTTACTTGGAAGTACCCTGGGCCATCTGAATTCATAAGCAAAGCTATTTATAACCAAAGGTATAAATGGCAATAAAAAAACTAGTAGTAGAATCCCTATTGTAACGTAGTATTTACCCTTATTCTGCTTTTTCATTGCTGTTTCACCATCTCGCTTCCTTAGTATCTCCTTGTTTGGCTAATTTATATGCTATAAGCCCAAGCATGGCTGTAATAATGGCTAAAATAAAGTTTGCAGCTAGAGCCAAAGGTCTATCTGAAAGTTGTCCATTATAATACATATTATAAGAATATACAGAAATAAACTTTGGATAGGTTATACCTAATAAATAGGGTACCTCAAAGTCTGAAAAGGTAAAAGCAAATACTATAATCACTGAGGAGACCCAAGTTGGTATAATTAACGGTAGTATTACCTCCTTAAAAAATTCTTGCCTCCTAGCTCCAAAAACCTGCGCTATTTCTAACCAGGAGTCTTTGGCTCTACTGATTATAGGAAAAATCATAAGCATTATAAATGGGGTTTCTTTCCATATATATGTTAAAATAACGCCTAAACTATTGGAATCATTAACTACACTAGGGAATGCATCCATGCTTTTAGTTATCCCCACAGAATAGGCTATACTAGATAACCACCCACTTTTCATAAGCAATAGCATTATTAAGTATGCCGCAGTAACATGGGGTACCAACATAGGTACTTGAAAAAGCTTTCTAAAAATAGCAGTTTTTTTATTTTCCCCTAATATAAATAATAATCTTATTATTATTATGGCTAAAATTCCAGATAAAATGCTTGAAACTAATGCTACCTTTAAAGTTAAAGCTAATGAATCCATAAAATCTTTTGACAAGATAAGTTGTTTATATGCATTTATAGTAAAGTATGAATTTCCTCCAACATCCATGAGTCCCAGACTCTGCAGTAGTCCTAGTATTAATCCTCCAATAAATAGTGTACATATAATTATCAATGAAGGTAAAATTAATATATAAGGTCTACTTTTTTGCCACATTATCATTCCATCCCTTTTCAATAAATTTTACGTAATCAGCTTTTATCTCAGGGATTCTATGGCTTTGAAGCTCTTTTAACCCTAAAGTCGATTTACCTCTATCTATTGCATTTACCTTTTTAACATCCTCTGGTGATAACTTATTAATATCTATTGCCAGTCCATCTCCCCAATTATTCGGGTTAAATTTTGCTATTTGCGCCTGTGGAGATAATAAAAAATCTATTACTTGCTTTGCCGAATCTTTATGGTTTGAGTTGAATGGAATAGTTAAAAAATGAGTGTTAGCAAGTGTCCCCGCATCTAGTACAAAGGTCTTTGTAGATTTAGGAAAAGTTCCTTTTTTTATCTCACTTTCAGCTCTTGCTTCATCATAGCCCATTGTCATCCATACTTCTCCATTAGAATAGAGCTTATCCAATTTTGCAAGGTTTTCTGGATAAGTCTTGCCTTGCTGCCATAGATAAGGCTTTATTTCATTAAGATAATTCCATAGTGGTTTTGATGCATCCTCCATGGCTTTTTCATTGAAATCTGTCATGAATTTTTCATAACCACCATTTAGTTCAAATAATCCTTGTCTTAAAAAAGCACTACCAGTAAAATCCTCTGAAGCTGGATAAGAAAATTTACCTGGATTATTTTTCATCCATGTTTTTAGCTGTTTAAAGGACTTAGGAGGATTCTTTACTTTTTCAGAGTCATATATGAAAACAAATTGAGCTTTCCCCCAAGGTGCTTCAAGGCCATTAGTTTCTTCCCCAAAGTCATATTTCACTTCTGGAGAATCCACTGCAACATACTTATTATAGCTTGCTAATGTATCTACAAAAGGCTCTGATAAAATTTTACTATCCTTTGAAAGTCTAAAATTTTCACCATTTAACCAAAGTATATCTACACTTCCATCATCTTTACCTACTTGTTTTTCAGTAATTAATTTATTTATTGTATCCTTTATATCCGTTACTGGCACTCTATTTAATTTTATGCCCTGTCCCTTCAATTTAGGAGCTACCCACTTATCCATATAATTATTTATAGATTCGCTACCTCCCCACATATACATGCTTACGGTTTTTTCACTATTATCTTTGATTTTCCCACACCCTACAAATAACATTGCCAAAATAACTAAAAATACTAAATTCATACGCTTACACTTTTTCTTCATAAAACACCTCTTTATATTTTTTTACATAATTTTCACATTCATTATATCATTAAATCATCACCTGTGGTGCTTCAATATTAAACACTTCATAAGTGATTTAGACTCCCATTTATAAAAGTATTTAAATTTATAGTTTGCTATAATACAAAAAAATCTCCACCCTATGACAATATTAATTATCCTAGGCTGAAGATAGACTTTAACATCTAATTATTTATTTAAATCAATTTATATTTCTATGAATTTATTATATATATCTGGTACCTTTCTAATTTTATTTTGTTCGTACCCTATGCAAGCTATGACTAAAAGTACAACGCCTAAAATAAAAAGCATTCCATGGATTCCCAAAGCATGTTCCCCTCCTATTAATGCAAACCTAGAGGAAACTGAAAGCGCCAGTAAGTTATTTATAAAATGTGCAAATATACTTAAATAAATTGAACCCGTTGTTAAATATATAAATCCAATAACTAGACCTAGTAAAAATGCATTTATACCTTGAGGAACGTTTAAATGCACTACTGCAAAGAATAATGCAGATACCACAAGGGCTATAGTCGGATTTATTTTTTTAGCCATTCCTTTTAATAGTATACCTCTAAAAATTATTTCTTCGTATATAGGTGCAACCACCGCAGAGCTAAGTATTAATATAATTGGTGAAACGGTAAGTTCCTCGAAGGCTCCATTTATAAAATCTGGCATTGATATTCTGCTAACCCACAAGGTTAAACTGTTATCAAATACAAGACGGAATGCTATAATCATGATGGCCGTAAAAAGAAAACTCATTGGATTTAAGTGATATTTAAGTTTTTGCTCATTCCTTGAGTCACTAAGGCACTTTAGTAAAATGATAACAACATAATATTTGAAAAGCACCCCAAAAGCAAAAATTACATAGGGCAATGCTTTTTCAAATCTCCCAGAAAATAAATTTTTAATTTCTACAGGTACTTGTCCTAACACCTCCAACAAAATTGATAGAAGTACTACAAGAAACCCTTTAATGATTCCCATTCTTTTAATATTTATGGCTCCATTTTCTATGTTTCTTAAAAATTTCATTCTATCACACTCTCTAACTTATTATAACCCTTTAACTACTGTAATAACCTACCTTAATAGTTACTCCAATTAGTTTCCAGTTTAATATATTTATATTCTATGCTTTCCACTAAAACTATATATCTCTATTTTTATTAATGTAGTTATTTTCTTGGCTTTATCTATATATAACTGTCCCTCTTCTATAAATTCGGGACTATATTTTCTTATAAACTCCATTAGTGGTTCATATTTTTCCTCTTCCGCAAGCCTTATAGCCCGTCCAAAAGCTACCACACTTTCATACGACCTACTAAATTGGTCTTGCAAAACTTTAGTTTTTCCAACTACGGTGAAACTCACCTTATCATTTACACTGATATTATCTAGTTTAGTGCCAACACCTGCACAATGAATATATATATTTTTATCTATAAGCACATAACTTAGTGGTATTCCATAAGGCTGGTTATCCTCATCACAAGTAGAAAGTATACCATATTCGCCTTTCTTTAAAAGCTCAAGCACTTCCATCTCGTTCATCTGTCTTTCAATTCTTCTCATTGTTTTCATATACAATTCACTATCCTTTCTACATATTATATTTTTAAGTGTAACATAAATTTCATACAAAAATCTATGAACTTAATGGCAATTTTAGTTATGTATAATTCTTATTATAATCCTATTCAAAGTCTTCTATTACATAAAAAAATCTCTGTTTTCAAATATTGTCAGAATCAATATTTAAAAACACAGATCTAAATTCAATTATTTATTTTCCTATAAAGTGCTGTGTCCAATAACTAGTTCTATTTTATCACGATAAAGAGATTTTTAGTTTTTTTATTACTGGGATATTTGGATTTATATGTCTCAAATACACTTTTACTATGGTTTTAAGTATACTATAACTTAGAGTTTATTTTTTTGCTTTGATTTTGTGGAAACCAGCCTTTCTTTACTCTCTCTTCCTGCTGAATAAGTTCATGAATACTCCATAGGCAGGAAAATCCTAAAACACCCATGCATGCTGATAATATTTCATTCTTTAAGTAAATAGAGATTATGATGAAAATAATTCCTGAAAACAAAAATATAGGCCAGATTTTCTTACCAAAATAGTATTCTCCCTTAATAACAATTGGGTGAAATATACCTATTATTGAAAATGATATAATTCCGATAATTATTCCATAAAAACTCATTACACTCTCCCCCTTTAAACATTAATGTAGCCAATGTTTTTTATATTTTTTAGTATATCCTTCAAAACTCATTTATTCAATGTTTATTTGAACTCTAATCCATTTGCAATACATCTCTGATAAACAGTAACTATTGCAAAGTCTAGTATCTCTCAAAAAATAAAAGTGATACCCAACCATTTAAGCCAGGCGTCACTTTGCCTATTTACATTAAAAAAGCACATAACTTAAAGAAATAAAAAATCTGTGTTTGTAAATATTTTAAAATAAAATATTTACAAACACAGATCTATATTAAATTATTTATTTCCCTATAAATTCTTGAGTCCAATAAATAGTTCCACTTTTATCTTTTGCCACTCCAACTCCTATTTCAGTAAAATTCGCACTTAAAATATTAGCTTTATGTCCTGGTGAATTCATCCAACCATTCATTACTGAAGCTGCGGTTTGTTGACCCATTGCAATGTTCTCTCCAGCTGCCGTATATGTTATACCAAATTTTTTCATCATGTCAAAAGGAGATCCGTAAGTTGGTGATGTATGAGAAAAATAGTTATTAGCTACCATATCCTCTGACTTATATCTAGCTACATTTGAAAGCTGCGCATTTTCCTTTAAGGGAGCTAGTCCTTGTTTTGCTCTTTCCTGATTAACTAATGTCACTACTTCTTTTTCTAATTTATTATTCTCAGTTAAATTTGTTGCTGCTGGTGTCTTTGTAGGAGCTGGCTTTACTGGTGCTGGTGCTGGTGCTGGTGCTGGTGTTGCTTTACTAGGCGTCGTCTTTGCTGGTGCTACCTTTGTAGCTGTTGCCTTGCAAGTATTACTTACCTGAGGTTTAGCCTCTAAACCCTTTGGAACTACAACACCATACTTAGCACACATATCCTTCAAACTGTCTCCTGCCTTAACTGTACAATTAATAGTTTTAGCATCTTGAGCGTTAACCACTTTATAATTAGTTGTATTACAATCTTGGGCGTACACCGCTGAACTTATTCCTGTTGTTGCTAAAACACCTAACGTCAATATTAATGTTCTTAAAGTTTTCTTCATCTTTTGTACCTCACCTTCATAATTTTAATACACAAAGTAAGTTTTTCTCTTTGTATACACATAATATCATCTAAATGAGGTTTTTGCATCTTTTGTTAGTGGTTATTTTGTAATATTATGTCGTAATTGCTCATATTTATGGTTATTTTGCTGTTTTACTAAAGCTAGATATCAATATACTGCTAGGAGATGACTGAAGCCTATCCCCTACTTTTTAGTTATATCTTGCTGATAATTCTTTTATACCAGTTGCAGTTGCACCTTCACCTGTTGCTGTGAACTTCCATTCTCCATTATTTCTGTAAACTTCACCCATTATTAAAGATGTCATGTTATCATAATCATTAGAAAGATTAAATTTAACTAACTCACCGTTAGCTGATTTATCCATTATTCTAATGTATGCATTTTTAATCATTCCAAAGTGTTGTCTCTTAGAAGCGCAATTATAGATATTAACAACGAAAACTATCTTAGCTATATCCTCTGGTACTTTTGTTAAATCTATAACTATTTGTTCGTCATCACCTGCGCCTGCACCAGTAAGATTATCCCCTTGGTGAATTACACTCTTACACTTACTTGACTTGTTACCAAAGTATATTATGTCCTTGTTACTAGATAATTTCCCATTTTCACCCAACATCAAAGCTGATGCATCACAATCAATAGTGTCGCCACCATTGCTACCATCCCAACCTAGACCTACTACTAATGCCTTTAACGCCGCATTACCCTTTGTTAAATCTACTTTTTGGCCTTTTATTAAATTAACTCCCATATTAATATTCCTCCTTGTGAAATGTGGTTAAATCATCACCCATGTTTCTGCCTTCAATAAACCAAATAAACTACTGTGCAATATTTAAGGTACACAGTAGTTTATTATTATTATTATTAAATATTAGATATTAACTCCAAAGTTAGTACATAAAGCTCCTAAACCGCCTTCGAATCCGCTACCCAATGCAGTGAATTTCCATTCAGCTCCATTTCTATATAATTCTCCAACTACTACAGCTGTTTCAATACTGAAGTCTTCTCCCAAGTCAAATTTAATTAACTCGGTAGTGCCGTCTCCACTCATTACTCTGATATAAGAATCTGAAACTTGTCCAAAGTTTTGTCTTCTTTCTTCTGCTTCATTAATTGTTACAGTAAATGAAATCTTCTGAACAGTTGCTGGTACTAAAGATAGATCAACAAGTATTTGTTCGTCATCTCCGTCTCCTGCTCCTGTCTTGTTATCTCCCATATGTTTAACTGATTTAGATGTATGTTCTGCATTGTTGTAGAATATAAAGTCTGCATCTGAAGTTACTTTTCCATTTTCTCCTGTTAAAAATGCTGCTGCGTCTAAATCGAAGTCTGAACCACCGTCATACTTGTTTGTACTCCAACCTAGTCCTACCAATACCTTTGTTAATCCTGGATTTGTCTTTGTTAAATCTACTTTTTGACCTTTTTTTAAACTAACTGCCATTTTTATAAACCTTCTTTCTTTTTTTGAATATGTTTTGTAATTGTTAATATATAGTAAAGTTTGCATACTCTCCGCCAAACAAATTGCTATAGTATATGCAATCACTTACTTTCATTTTATTCCCAAATGTGCAACTATAAATGCTAAGCGAGGCCATAAATGGTCTCCTTTTCTATATTTGTTACTGTATGTAATACATTGTAACATAAAACTCAAGTAACAACACTGCATATCAGAAGTATAGGACTTACCTTATTTTATCTTTATTATAATTTTTCCTTTAGCATGATGTGATTCACTTAATGCATGTGCATTTTGAAGTCCGGCTTCATTAAATTCAAATGTTTTACCTATTAATGCTTTAAGCTTGCCTTCGGCCATCAAACTTGCTAATTTTCCAAGATCCTCACCACTTGGTTTTAACATATGAAATATACCATTTACTCCATATTCTTTTGCTTTTTCTGCACTTGGAGGTTGAACAATAGAAACTAATATTCCACCTTTTTTTAATACTTTAAAGCTTTTCTCTTGAATCTCACCACCTAAAGTATCAATTACTAAATCGTAATCTTTGAGTTCATTTTGAAAGTCAACTTTTTCATAATTTATTACTTTATCAGCACCAAGAGATTTTAGAAGGGTTTCATTACGGCTACTTCCTGTAGTAGTTACATAAGCTCCAAAACTTTTAGCTATTTGAATTGCTAAGCTTCCAACACCACCTGCACCAGCATGAACTAATACATGGTCACTTGATTTGATTTTTCCAATATCAACAAGACACTGCCAAGCTGTTTCACCAGCTAGAGGAACTGACGCTGCTTCATCAAAGCTGATATTCTCTGGAATTTTTACAACTAAATTCTCGGCAACTGTTATATATTCAGCATATGTGCCATTTGATGTAGTATCAGGTCTTGTAAACACTCTATCTCCAGGCTTAAATGATGACACATTTTCACCAACTTTTATAACAACACCAGCTGCATCCCAACCTAAAATAAGTGGAAATGTGAAAGGCATTACTTCCTTAAAATGTCCAGCTCGTATCTTCCAGTCCACTGGATTAATCGAAGTCGCATGCATTTCAATTAACACCTCATTTTCTTTTGGTACTGGACTCGCTACATCCATTAATTTTAGCTGTTCTTTACCACCATATGTTTCAATAATAACTGCTCTCATTTAATTACACCATCCTTATATTATTTATATATTTTTTATAGGTAATCCCATTTTCTTTTGATTAATTTTTTAAAACATACATATAAGTCAAAACATAGTTGATTCTCTAATTTTAAACATCATACCTTATTTCCTTACATCTTATTTTTTCTTTCAATATTTAATCGTATGCGATTTGTTTATATTTATACAGTATCATACCCAATAACAAATTACAACCCACTTTTATCATATTCTCACAGTAGGCTTTCTTATTTTTTGATTAGAAAATAATAACTTTAAAATTTAAGATATATTCGTAAATATATTGGTATATTAAAACCCCACATCTAATTGATATGGGGTGCTTGCGTGGATATATGTAAATATTATATTTTACTTGTTAATATCTATTTATCTAATAATCTTCCCATTATAACTGTATTATAATAGTTTCCATCTTTATGAATACGGTCCTTTATTAATAATCCTTCTTCTACAAATCCATATCTTTTATATAATTGAATTGCTTTTGTATTTGTTTGTACCACAGTTAATGAAATTTTCTCTATTTTCACAGTATCTGCCCACATCAAAATATTTTCTAGTAGTACTTTACCAATTCCATGGCTCCAATATGCCTTTGATATACATATTCCAAACTCTGATTTATGTCTAAATCTACTTAGTTTATTTCCCACGCAACGAGTAAATCCAACAATTTCCCCTTCTACTTCTGCAACTAAAAACAAATTTTTTTCCGCTATTGAATCTTCATAGATAAGTTTTTCAAAATCTTCTGGCGTTAATAAACCTTCACCAGATTCTCTATCAAGATTTTCTGTTTCTCCATCAATTTTAACTCTTAATTTAGATAATTCAATTGCATCATATTTTGTTGGACAGCGAAGTATCCATATTAGACTTTTACATTCTATTCTTTTATTTTCAATAATCATACATTACCTCCAGCAGTATTCTCTGATGTGTACGCTATATTAATATATGTTTTACCACTTCCTGGGCCCCCAATAATATGAATCTTTTTTACTGTCATATTAAATCCTCCATTATAAGTTATTGAACAATAAAATACTAAGGTGACATATCCACACTATTTTTATAACGGAGAAAGCTCTAACACTGATTTCATATTTTCTATTTAAAAATAATAATTATAATTTCCGTCCTTATTCTAATCTTGTTTGTCTTCATTGTACCATAAATTTTACAATTTTACCTTTATTTTTCCTATAGCATTTTCTCTATTTTTATTCACTATTTAAACTGAAACTGCTTTCTCACAATCACTTGCCTAACAAAAAAATAGCACAATTTTATAATCTATTCACAAAAATTCACCTATTTTTTAAAAACATTTAACTTCCAATTTGTATCAAGCTCCGCAATGCCTACTTCACTCTTGTAGTCTGATATTCCCTGCTCTAAGCAAAACAAATCCAGAATATCACTTATACCCTAATATTCTGGATTTATATATTTCTACATTAATAAATGTATTGACCATCTTCGTTAACTTTATAGAAGTCTCCATAATTAATATCTAATACGCTCTTATTGATTTTAGATACATCAATTTTATTTTTAATTAATTCAGTTAAAATTCCACAATAAGAAATATCACCTTGTAAAATTGCTCCATAAATCACTCCATCTTTGTGTATAATCTTCTTATAAATATCTTTATACACTCTTGCTTCAACTTCATAAGTATTATCTGGAGCTTCTAAAACCCCTAAGGATACAGTTTGAATTCCAAAAAAATTCATTGAATTCTTAAAGCTAAAATAATCATCTAATTCTTTTAAATTTCCTGTCATGTTATATGCAGCTACAATTCCCTGCTTTACAGCCATAGGCCAGATTGGGGATATTCCACATACATCACCAGCTGCGTATATATCTTCTACTGATGTTTTACATCGTGAATCTATAACTATGCCTTTTTCCATTTTAATTCTGTTATCCTTTAGAAAATCCACATTAGGTCTCACACCTGCTGCACATATTATAAAGTCGCAATTTATTTCTCTTCCATCTCCCAATTTAACTGCTTTCACATCTTTATTTTCATCTATAATTATTTCCTCAACAGATACGCTTGTATATACCTGTGCACCATTTTTAATAAGTTCATTTTCATATACTTTTGCAGTTTTAGCATCTAGCTGAATTGGAAGAATTCCTGGTGCCATCTCTACAATATTAACCTTTACACCTTTTTCTATTAAACCTATAGCTGCATCTATTCCAACTAAACCTGCTCCGATAATTACTGCTGAAGTATTTATTTTGGCCACACTGTTAATGTTTACTACATCTTCCATGTGTCTAAGAGCATAAACATTATTTATTCCTCTTAAATTCTTAATTGGGGGTATAAATGAATCTGCTCCAGAAGCTATAAGCAGTTTATCAAATGTGACAATTCTTTCATCATCTGTTGTTAAAAATTTATTATATATATTAATTCCTATAATTTTTTTTCCTGAAATCCAGTTAATTTCATATTTATTAAAAAAATCATCTTCAGTAAAACATATATCTTCCTCAGTTTTATTTCCACTTATTACATAGTGTAGCATGCATCTTGAATATACTTTAGTATCCTTCGATATTAAAGTTATTTCTGCATCCTTGTCTAATACTCTTAAAGTCTTAGCTGCATTTATACCAGCAGCACTAGCACCTATTATTACGTATTTCATCATTACCACCCCTCAACTATACTAGATATATTGCTCACTATACTAGGTATATTGCTCACTATACTAGGTATATTGCTCACTATACTAGGTATATTGCTCACTATACTAAGTATATTGCTCCAGTAGGGCAACTCTCCACACATCTTGGAATTTCCCTACCATCACACATATCACATTTTACAATAACTTTTTTAGTTTCCTCATCGGATTTTAATACACCATAAGGGCATGACATTACACACATGTAGCAGGAAGCACATTTTTCTTTATTATAATTTACTATACCGGTTTCACTATCTTTAGTCATTGCACCACTCATACAAGCAATAACACACTCTGGCTCCGCGCAGTGTCTACAAAACATAGGACAATTCTTATTATCCTTATTTTGAATAATATAATTTTTGCTCACATTCTTAATATCTTGAAGATCTAAATCATATATGGACTTTCCTTTTTCATTATGCTCTGACATGCAGGCAAGGCTACAATTAAGGCAACACTGGCATTTTTCATTGTCTATCATTACTCTCTTCATTATTGTCCCTCCTGTTCTTATAACTAACTAAGTCCCAATTCTCGTCTTTTATTTAATATTATTTGTTCTAACTTATCCGCAGCTTTAACAACATCATCTTCAAGAATCAATTTTCCACCAGTTAACTTTTCTAGATCCTGCGTCAATAGCTTTGTAACTACTTTGCTTCCTGTTATAAATGGGGGAATTGCAAGATGAAGTGGCAGTCCTAGTGCTAGTCCAAATACTCCGTCTGCCAGGGCTTGTTCTTCAAGCCATTGTGGTGCTGATAGTACAAGTGGAAGCTTCGGAATATCTATATCTAAATATTTTGCAAGTTCTGTGGCAACAATTTCGAGTCTTCCTATAGCTAAACAGGGTCCAAAGTTTAATACTGGAGGTATCCCTAGGCTTACGCAAACTTCTTTTAAGCTATCTCCTGCAAGACTAGCGGATGATGGTGACATTAATCCAACATTCTCAAGCCCACCGCTAGAACATCCCGCCGAAAGTACAAGTATATCTCTCTTAATGAGCTCCTTTGTAAGCTCTACTGTAAATATATCATGTCCTTTTGCAGTTAAGTTAGAGCATCCAACAACTCCAGCTATCCCTTTTATTTTTCCCGCTACAATTAAATCTATGAGCGGTTTCCATGTACCACCAAGGAAATTCTTCAAAGACTCTTCACTGAGTCCCGTTAACACATCGTCATGTCCGTGATTTTTAGGGATGTTTATTTGTACTTTATCTCTTCTATTTTTATAACTTTCCAATGCTTCCTCAATTATTCTTTCACTTATATTTTCTCTATCTTTAAAAGTATACTCAATGTACTCTGCATTTGCTTTTTTAGCTACATCATCAAGACAAATTTGTTTAACCATAAATTTATCTGCGATTGGCTCTATTCCTGGAAGTGTACAGTTAAACTCAGATACTATAGCATCTATTCCACCAGTTGCAATTAAAGCTTCACTTGTAAAGTTATTTCCTGCATGACCTGCAAATACTTCTTTATAGTGCTCTCCTCTTAATTGTAAATCCTGACCTACACATGTACAACCTACTATTCTAAAGCCCTTAGCTCCAGCACGCTTTGCTTTAGCAGTTACCTCTTCCTCTATTAACCTATCTTGCAGATGGGCAATTACCGAATGTTGATGTCCTGTTACCATTAAGTTTATATAATTTTCATCTACAACTTTAAATCCTACTTTAGCTTGTCTAATAACTGGCTCCCCAAGCATTACATCATTTAAAAGGTTTGTTAATGTTAAACCGTATAATCCTGTTGAAATGCCTAAATTTAAACTATTTAAAATCATATTTAATGGATCGCTACTTAAGTTTGTTGATGTCTTTACCATAGCATCAAATACTTCTGATTTTGCTCCACCAGGCATAATTCCAAGTTTTTTCCAATTTTCTACTCTTGGTGCATATGCTAATTTGTAAACAAGCTCCATTTTCTCAAATTTTGGCTTATATAAATCTGCAATTATTTTATCTGCAACTTTTATTGCCTTTTCATAAATATCCTCTTCTTTTATTTCAAATATGTTAACAAGTCTATTTAAAGTTGCTTCACTTTTTATTTTGCCTCTAGTCTCTCCTATGGCTTTTAAGTTTCTAGCAGTTGTTTCTACTATATGTATATAACAGGCAGAACCTGCGCCAACAGCTCTTAGAAAATTCCTAGCAACAATAGTATCTGCATCAGCTCCGCAAATTCCTTTTGGAGCTTTTGGTGTAATCCTACATGGCCCATTTGAACAAAGTCTACAACAAACACCTTGCATACCAAATCCACACTTAGCCTTTTGGCCTTCCACTCTATGATGAGATGTCTCTACATCTAATCCTCCAATAAATCCCTCCAGTACTGTATCTGCTGATTTGCATATATTACAATTTCCACACATTTTAAAATTCCTCCTCATATTGTCTTTCTTCTTTACTCATATTTTTAAATTTAATATCATATAAACCTTAAACTTTCTAAACTTCTCCATCCATTAATTGTTTGAAATTTATACTTTCTAGTTCTGAACTTAAACTTTTTTGTACTTTTGTCATGGCTCTATGGATAGTACACACACCACTTCTATTTAGATTGCAAAAACTTGGTTCAATTACACACCTATTAACAGCAATAGGTCCATCTATTGCTTCTATAACATCTTTTAAATTTATGTGTTCTGGTAATTTATTTATAGTATATCCTCCATTAACGCCTCTATAAGATTTTACAATTTCTACTTGTGTAAGCTTTCTTAAAAGCTTCAAAAGAAATCTTAGCGGTATACCTTCTTTTTCTGAAATTATCTTTGCTTCTACTTTTTTACCATATCCTAATATACACAAGTTAAGTACTACTCTAAGTCCATAATCTGCTTCTCGTGTTATTTTCATGTTATATCCCTCCTTAAAGTATACCAATTTAGTGTACTTTGATTTTAAACATTTTATCCCATCTTGTCAATAGATGAATTATATTTTATATCATAATATAGAGAAATAAACCCTATTCTGTGCAAACCAATGTATTCCGGTAAAAATTAACTTCCTGTCCCTTACTAAAGTATTTATATTTTTTATACTATATTCTCCATTATATAATATACTACTAAATACTATAAAGTGCGTTTAATTGACAAATTTTTTATTTTGTTATATATTATACAAGTTGCTATAATTTATACCATATATTTTAGTATTATTATACAATTATAGTATGTAAATTAGCATATAACCGCACAAATTTCAGGGGGGTTTTAAAATGTATAAAAAAGCAACTGCTTGTCTTCTAACATTATTACTAGCATTTTCATTTGTTGGATGTAGTAAAACATCTACTAAAGAGGTAACTAAAGAGGTACCTAAATCGGTAACTAAGGAAGTACCTAAAGAGGTAGCTAAAGATAAACAACTCACTTTAGGTAAAAATGAAGGTAATCTTTATACTAATGATTTCTTTAAGATGAACATTAATATTCCTGATAAATGGATAGTAGCAACTGATGAAGAAAAAACCGAAGTACTTAAACTAGGTAAAGAAGTAATTTCTAAAGATGATAAAAGTAAAGCTAAAGAACTAGATTTGAGCGAATTAAGAACAGTGTATCTTCTAATGACTTCACAAAAAGGTCTAAAAGTTCAATCTACTCCAAATCCCAATTTTATAGTTATAGCGGAAAAACTTTCCTTCTTCCAAGGTGTAAAGGATGGTTCTAACTACTTAGGCGAAGTAAAAAAGCAATTAAAAACTCTTGGAAGCACTATGCCTTATAAATTTGATAAAGAAATTTATACTGAAAAAGTGGGTGGAAAAAACTTTAGTGTGTTAGAAGCAACTATTGAAACTAGTACTATAAAGATGACTCAAAAGTATTATGCTTGTGTCTTAAATGGATATGCTTTAAGCTTCATTAGCACATACACTGACGATGTAAGTTCAAAAAGTTTAGATGGGGTAATTAAGTCAGTTACTTTCAAATAACTCTTATGAATAAACACTTAAAAAACTCGGTTTATACGAGTTTTTTTTCATATCTTCTTAATCATCTTAACATTTCTTTTTCTATTTTTTCTTGTTCTAATTCTTCTATTTCAATAATCGCTCCCTTATTAAACTCTTGATTCCTGTATCTATTTCTCTTAACTTAATACCACCTACTATTTAAACTAAAACACCTCCCTAACTTTATGTTCCACTTTAAAGGAATTCATGGGTCTACTATAGAATGTATATAAAATACATTTTGTAATATTCAGACACTTTAAAACAACAGTATAACTAAAAAAAGGGGGCTTTATAATGAAAACAGCTTTAAAAGAAAGAAAAGACGTAGATAAATCACTTACTTGGGATTTATCTTCAATGTACCAAACCGAGGAGCAGTATAATTTAGCTATAAAAGGTTTAGAAGAGCTTACATTAGAAATAGAAAAAAACTATAAAGAAAAACTAAATTCAGCTAATATGATAAATGAGTGTTTGGATAAAATGAGAGTCATACTGCAAAATGAAAACCTGGTAGGCTCTTATGCAAATCTTGCAGTTTCTACAGATCAAACTAATATAGAAAACCAAGCTAGATATATGAAGTTTATTAACATATCATCGGATTTAGAAAGCAGATTAAGCTTTGTAACAAGTGAAATTAAGGAAGCAAACGAGAAAATAATAGATGAGGCAATAGAAAAGTCAAAAGAAAATAGCCATTATTTAAATGAAATAAAAAGACTTACAAAACATTCACTACATCCAGAAGTAGAAAAGGTATTATCCGCTTTATCAGGATCTTTAGATTCTCCTTATTCCATATATGAAACGACTAAATTAGCTGATATGGATTTTAAAAATTTCAATGTAGACGGCACTGAATATCCTCTTAGTTTTGTGCTTTTTGAAAATGAATGGGAGTATGAAACTAATACTAAAATTAGAAGAGCAGCTTTTGAAGCTTTTTCTTCAAAACTCGGAGAATATCAACATACAGTAGCAGCACTTTATCAGACTCATGTTCAAAAAGAAAAAACATTAGCAACTCTTAGAGGATTTGATTCTGTTATAGATAGTTTATTATTTCCTCAACAAATAGAGAGGGAATTATATGATAGACAAATAGATATAATTATGGAAAAGCTAGCACCACATATGAGAAAATATGCTAAACTTCTTCAGAAAATTCATAAAATTGATGAGATGACCTTTGCAGACTTAAAACTTGAAGTGGACCCTGCTTTTGAGCCAACCATATCCGTAGAGGAATCTAAGAAATATGTGGAGGGAGCATTATCGGTACTCGGTGATGATTATTTAGAAATGGTTAAAAAGGGTTATGATGAAAGATGGATTGATTTCGCTGTAAATAAAGGAAAATCAACAGGCGCTTTTTGTGCTACGCCTTACGGAAATCATCCTTTTATTTTGATATCTTGGTCTGAGAAAATGAGAGAAGCATTTGTACTTGCTCATGAATTAGGTCATGCAGGGCATTTTCAGTTAATTAATGAAAATCAAAATATATTTGATGCAGAGCCATCTTTATATTTTATAGAAGCCCCATCTACTATGAATGAATTGCTTATGGCAAATTATCTTATGAAAACAAATGATGAGCCTAGATTTAAGAGATGGGTCTTATCTTCTATTATTAGCCGTACCTATTATCATAACTTTGTAACTCATCTGTTAGAAGCTGCGTATCAAAGAGAAGTTTATAAAATAATAGATGCAGGTGAAAGTGTGCAGGCTTCAACTCTTAATGAAATAAAAAAAGGTGTGCTAGAAAAGTTCTGGGGAGACTCTGTGAAAATAGTTGATGGCGCAGAACTTACTTGGATGAGACAGCCACATTATTATATGGGACTTTATCCATATACATATAGTGCTGGGCTTACCATAGCTACAGAAGTAAGTAACAGAATTTTAAAAGAAGGACAACCAGCCGTTGATGACTGGAGGAAAGTGCTAAAAGCAGGCGGAACTAAGTCGCCAGTAGAACTTGCTAAAATGGCTGGAGTAGATATAACAACAGAAAAACCGCTATTAGATACTATAGAGCATATAGGCGATATAATTGATCAATTAGTAAAACTTACAGACGATATGGAAGGATGCATTTAAAAAATATTAGCGATAATGGGTAACTGTATATTAACCTAAGTAAGTAAGTAAATAAGTAATTAATAATATTTATGTGTAATAAAAAGCATCTGCTATCTAGATGCTTTTTATTATGGCTGAAAATATTATAGTAACAAAAATAATCATGGTATAATATTCTATAATTGGATGTATGACGAATATTAACTCCAATATGCGAATTTTTATATTTTTTTTGTGGAAATCTTGCTAAATGTAAACTAAATTACGAATCCTACATAGAATGGAGAAGGTGATTTCTTGATAACAATGCTTATAGTTGAGGATGATGTTACTTTGAATAGTGGCATTATGCTATCACTCCGTCAAAATGATGTTGATATCCAGCAAGCATATAATATTAAACAAGCTAAACAAATGCTATGTGATAAAAAAATAGAGCTAATTATACTTGATGTTAATTTACCAGATGGAAGCGGATTTGAACTTTGTAAAGAAATTAGACAAGCATCTCAAGTGCCTATTATTTTCTTAACTGCAAATGATTTGGAAATTGATATTGTTACAGGTCTGGAGCTTGGGGGAGATGATTATATTACCAAACCTTTCAGCCTTATGGTTTTGCGAGCAAGAGTAAGGGCAATATTAAGGCGTGTTAGGAATATAAAATCTGATAATAAAATTACAATAGATAATATGGTATTTAATTTTGATACCATGGAGTTTACCAAAAATGGGGTGGCTCTTGTATTGAGCAAGACCGAGCAGAAACTTTTAAAAATTTTATTGAATAATAAGGGCAGTATTTTATCAAGATCTCAGCTTGTTGATAAGGTTTGGAGTGATGGAGCGGAGTACGTTGATGATAATGCTCTAACTGTGAGCGTAAGTAGACTTAGGAATAAAATAGAGGATAATCCCAATTCTCCTAAATATATAAAAACAATATATGGAATGGGATATATGTGGGCTGGAGGAGAATCTTTTGAATAAAATTACAGAAGCTTCATTTCAAAGGACTTATATTATTTTTGGAGCAGTATTTGTTTTATTTACTGTAGCAATTACCATGTTTTTATTATTTATATATGATCCTACAATAATATTTATTTTAATCATATTTGTATATTCCATGGCTGTGATCATTTTGGCATATATTTTTATAGCTGTGCTAGGTAATAAAGTAACTAGGTCTATTAAGACCATTGATGAAATTATGGATAATGCAATAAGTGGTAAAAAAAATATGTATACAGAATATGAAGAAAACATGCTTTCCTCCTTTGAGAGCAAAATGTATCGTTTTATTGCCATGTCAAAATTCACCACGGATGAAATTGAAAAGGAGCGCAACAAAATAAAAAGCCTTATTTCAGATATTTCTCATCAGACTAAAACACCTGTAGCAAATATCATGCTTTATTCTGAACTGCTGCTTGATGGTTATAAGTTAAATCAGGAGCAAAAAGAGTTAGCAAGTGGAATAAAGCTTCAGTCTGAAAAACTTAGATGGCTTATAGAATCTCTTATAAAAATGTCCCGGCTTGAAACAGGAATTATAAGTTCTGTTAATAAAACTTTAATGCCTGTCTTTCAAACTATCAGTACTTCAATTGGGACAGTATTTTCCTATGCTGAAAAAAAGAATATACAAATTCAGGTATGTTGTGATGAAGACATAAAAGCATATCACGATGTTAAATGGACAAGCGAAGCATTTGTAAATATACTGGAAAATGCTATTAAATATACACCACAATGGGGTGAAATTGATGTAATAGTCAGCCAATATGAGATGTTTACTCGTATAGATATCAAAGATACGGGTATAGGCATAAATGAGGGTGAGCTTAATCTTATATTTAAGCGATTTTATAGAAGTGCCGATGTGTCACAATATGATGGTGTTGGAATAGGCCTTTACCTTACAAGAGAAATTATTTCCTCTGAGGGTGGATATATTAAGGTTAAATCTAAACTTAATAAGGGTTCTGTATTTTCCGTATTCCTGCCTAATACAAAATAAATATTAAATATTACAAAACTGTTATATTTGAGAAAGCAGTTTGTTAGATTTGAGGAATATAGTATATACATACCTAGGTATAAACTAATATTTTTAGGGAGGAATTGTTATGGCAGTATTACAGACGAAAAGTTTGAAAAAGTATTATGGTAACGGAGAAAATATGGTAAAAGCTTTAGATGATGTAGATTTAGTTATAAATCAGGGTGAGTTTGCTGCAATTGTAGGAACATCTGGTAGCGGGAAGAGTACACTTTTACATATGCTAGGCGGGCTTGATAGGCCAACTTCAGGAACAGTGGAAGTGGAAGGCGGGGATATATTTAAATTGAATGATGATAAACTTACAATATTCCGCCGAAGAAAGATAGGATTTATATTTCAAAATTATAACTTGCTTCCTATATTGAATGTTTATGAAAATATTGTTCTTCCTATTGAACTGGATGGAAATACTGTTGATAAGGAATATTTAAACAGTATAATATCTGCTCTTGGAATTCAAAGTAAGATTAAGTCTTATCCAAATAATCTTTCAGGAGGACAGCAGCAGCGTGTGGCTATTGCAAGAGCTTTGGCTACAAGACCTGCTATTATTCTTGCAGATGAGCCCACAGGAAATCTTGACAGTAAAACAAGCCTTGATGTATTGGGACTTCTAAAAGCCACAGGGAAGCGTTTTAATCAGACCATAGTTATGATAACTCATAATGAGGAAATAGCACAAATGGCAGATACTATCATAAAAATTGAAGACGGAAGAGTTGTGAATAGGCTGGTGAATAATTAATGATAGCTACACCAAATAAGAGGACTATTCGTAATCTTTCCATTAAAAGCCTCAAAGCAAACAAACTAAGAAATATATTTGCAGTAATGGCAATAGTATTAACTACTTTATTGTTTACAAGCTTACTAACAATCGGAATAAGCATGAATAAATCTCTCCAGGAAAGCACTATGCGTCAGGTGGGAGGAAGTTTTCACGGCAGTTTTAAATATTTAACAAAAGATGAATTTGACCATATAAAAAATCATAAGCTTATTAAAAGTATTGAATATTCAGTATTAGTTGGTTTTGCAAAAAATAGTGAGCTTTCCACAAGACAAACTGAAGTAAGGTATGCAACAAATAAGGAAGCAGAATTTATGTTTGATCTTCCTACAAAAGGAACAATGCCACAAAATGAAAATGAAATAGCTTTGGATACCATAGTACTTGATAAGCTCGGTGTGCCACATGAAATAGGAAGCAATGTAACATTAACCTATACTGTAAATGGCAAACAAGCTACGGATAACTTTATTCTTTCAGGATACTGGAAAGGAGACGCTGTAGCTCCTGCAAGTATGGCATGGGTATCAGAAAAATTTTTAAAAGCAAAGCTTTATGGCATAGATGATAAATATGTAAAAAGTCATTTTAAAGAAACTGAAAATCTCACAGGACTTGTATTTGCAGATGTAATGTTTTCAAATAGTTTTAATGTAAATAATAAGCTATTGAAAATTTTAAGTGATAGCGGATATACACAGGCCAATATACCACTAGGTGTAAATTGGGCTTATACTTCAGAACAAATCATATCTAATTTAGGCAGCATAGTTTCGCTTATAGGTGCAATGCTACTTGTTATGTTAAGTGGATATCTTATTATCTATAATATATTTTATATTTCGGTGGCAAAAGATACTAAATTTTATGGTGTGCTTAAAACTATAGGAACCACATCAAAACAGATAAGAAGTATTGTTAAAAGGCAGGCTATAATACTTTCTATTATAGGAATACCCATAGGATTAGTTATAGGATATATAATGGGATCAGTGCTTATACCATTTGTAATGCAGAGTGTACAAGTTACGCACACTGAAATATCTTTTGACCCTCTTATATTTATAGCAGCATCATTATTTTCACTTGTAACTGTACTTATAAGCTGCCGAAAGCCGCAAAAGATAGCTGCAAAAATATCGCCTATTGAGGCAGTTAGGTATACGGATGTTCAGGATAATGGAAAAAGGAAGAATAAAGAGTCAACTAATGGTGCTAAAGTTTACAAAATGGCGTTCTATAATGTGTTCAGAAGTAAGAAAAAGGCTATTGTTGTAATGATCTCCCTCTCACTTAGCATAATACTTCTTAATAGTGTTTATACAATGGTCAAAGGTTTTGATATGGACAAATATGTAAACAATATTATAGTCAGCGATTTTTGTATAGCTGATGCAGGTTATTTTAATCCTTATGTCGGATATAAAGGCCAGGATACCTTAAAAGAAAAAACGGTGGATGAAATAAGTTCTTTGACGGGAATAAAAAACGTTGGAAGAGTATATTTTAAGGAGTTCAAACATAAGCTAACAGACAAATCATTAAAATGGCTTAAAGGTCAGCTTGAAAGTGAGGCTGCCATAAAAGATAAATCTGGAACTACAGAAGATACAAATAAAATATTAGAAAGTAAAGAACTGAAATTAACCTTTGGTGGACTTGATAAGCTTATATCGAATAAAATTGAAATTTTCAAAGGTACATTTGATGCTAAAAAATTTGCAACAGGTAATTATATTATAATTGGAAGACCTTATTTCCAAGGAACTTCTAATATAGAAAGTTATTATGATGTTGGTGAAGATTTTAAAATGACTTATGAGGATGGAACAGAAAAGACTTATAAAGTAATGGCAATAGGCGAAATTCCATTTAACGTTTCCGTAAGGACTGCAGATCCTCAGGCAGTTCAGATTTCTATTCCGTCTGATGAATTTAAAGCGCATGTTAAGAATCCTGTCATAATGACAGCGTTATTTGATGTAGAAAAGAAAGAGATTCCAAGTGTTGAAAATTATATTAAAAGCTATGTAAAAACAAAAGAGCCTGCACTTAGTTATACATCAAAAAATATTTTTAAAAATGAATTTGCAAAAACTCAGTCTACTTACAATGTAGTAGGATACTCACTTAGTTTTGTAATTGCATTGATTGGAATACTTAACTTTGCTAATTCTATGGCTACAAGCATAATATCTAGAAGAAAGGAGCATGCAATGCTGCAAAGTATAGGCATGACTAGCAGACAGCTTTATAAAATGCTTTTATTTGAAGGATTATACTATGCTTTGTTTACTATGTTAATTGTTGTTACATTTGGCATGGCATTTAGTTATATTATTGCTAATGCTATTGTAGGGGGTTTTACTTTTTTTAGCTACCATATTACATTTGTACCAGTAGCAATTTGCCTACCATTTCTTATAGTTATTTCTTCAGTTATTCCTATTATATGCTATAAGACTACAAGTAAGATGAGCATAGTGGAGAGATTAAATGAAGGATAGGTAATATGAATTATAAAATTTCAATATAAAATATCTAAACTAGAATCTTTAATTAACTCTAGTTTAGATATTTTAGTTATATTGATAATATTACAGTTACTTAGCTATTGCAGAACTCCTCTATTTCCTTTTTCACAATATTCATGGAACCTCTCCAGAATTCTTTATCATGTATGTCTATATCAACTGATTTTGCAACATCATATATAGTAGATTTACCTGTGATACACAATAATTTATTATATTTTTTCACAAATGAAGAACCTTCATTTAAATACATATTATAAAGTCCTTTTGAAAATAACAATCCAAAAGCGTATGGAAAGTTATAAAAATTTGCATCTGGATAGTAGTAATGATTTTTATGAATCCACGCAAATGGGTCTAAGGTCTCCTCAGAAATGGCATCTCCATAAGCTTGTCTTTGCGCCCATATCATTAAATCTTTTACTTCTTCTAATGATAATTCCCCTTCACTTCTTTTTTCAAATACAGCTTTTTCAAAAATATATCTTGCATAAATATCTACAATTACAGAACTGCAATTTACAAGATCTGTACCTAAAATTGATAGAGCTTCATCCTTGCCTGCTGTTTTTAGTGCTGCATTTCTTACTATGGTTTCACTGAAAATCGATGCAGTTTCTGCAAGTGGCATTGGATATGATGAATTTAAAACACTTTCCTTTTGAAGCATCATTCCATGATAAGCATGTCCAAGTTCATGTGCTAAGGTACATACATTTTTAAAGTTATTATTATAACTACATAAAATTCTACTTTCCTTTATACAATGTAAATTTTTGCAGAAAGCTCCCCCTCTTTTTCCTTGGCGTACTCCCCAATCTATCCATCCATTATCAAATGCTTTTACTGCCAATTCTCCCATTTCCTCTGAAAAAGAACTAAAATGCTTAACTATAAATTCTCTTGCCTTTTCAAATGTATATTCCATATTTTTATTGCCGAGAGGAGCCATAATATCATAATATGGTAGTTTGCCTTTATGTCCTAGTAACTCAGCTTTCTTTAAAAAATATCTTTGGAATTCTTGTAAATTTTCCTCCATAACCTCAATCATAACATTTAAAGTTTCTTCATCCATTCTAGAGTCTTCTAATGTTCTGTGAAGCGGTGATTCATATTTTTTAATTTCACTTAAAGTAATTACTTCGCCTTTTATAGCATTTAATGCTGCAAGTACTCCCTCCGCAATTTTATCATTGCTCTTTCTTTCCGCGAAATAAGCTTTCTTTCTAAGTTCTCCCTCATTTGAAAACTGCATGTTCTTAACTTCATTTATACCTATACTTTGAATTTTACCATCTAACTCTATCTCTACCTTATGATTGGCAGTTATGTTATTTCTATATTTTGACCAAGTACTTGAACCTGTTAACTGCATTTTCGCTATTAAGATCTCTTCCTGCTGACTTAACATATGAGAGCTTTTTGTCTTAATTTCCTTAAAATAAAACTCATACTCTTTTAACTTATAAGAAGAATTTATAGCACTGTCTAAATCTTTCATATTACTTATCCATTTTGCAGTGCTAACTTCAACTTCTGTAAGATTAGTTTTTATCTTCTCTATCATGCTTAAATACTTTTTTGCGCTAGAGTTACTTGCATTTGCTGAAATACTTAAACTGCAAAAGGCGCTTATTCTACTATATATCCTTCGAAACTCCTCCATTTTATCTACATAGCACTCTAACTTGTGGGCAATATCTTCATAGCTGTTCAAGTTGTTTTTGCTCCAATTTGTTAAGGTCTTAATAAGTTCTTCAAATAATTTAACATCATTTTTAAAATCTGCTCCTTCAAAAGAAGAATAAAGCTCTTTTAAACTCCATTTACCTGTCCCACTCATCATTTTAATTACTCCTTTTCTACAAATATAGTTTATTATAAATTATTCTTTGCAAATTCTAATTTACTTAATTAGTACATTATACCATAAATTTACCATCAAATAAAAATAACATGATGTATAAGCGCCACTTATACATCATGTTATTTTCCCAATACCTTTTGAATCTCCACTTCTGTTAAGAATCGATGCTGACCTTTTTTCAATGATTCATCTAAGAATAATCCTCCAATGGAAGCCCTCTTTAAATAAACCACATAACAGCCTACTGCCTTTAACATCCGCTTTACTTGGTGCTTACGCCCCTCTGAAATAGTAAGATATCCAGAGACAACTGACTGATTATAATGATTTGAATCTATATTGCATAAATTATCAATAGGCATCTCATGTTTAAACTCTTTATACATTCCAGATTTTTGAACTTCTATTTTTGCAGGTTTCGTTATCATTTCATCTTTCCCCATGTAAATTCCTTGCCCTAATTGCTCCCGGTCTTGCTCGTCTAAAGAACCCAAAGCCCAAAAAAAATAAGTTTTTTCAACATGCTTTTGTGGGTACATTAATTGATGCTCAAAATCACCATCATTGGTAAGGAGCAATAATCCTTCTGTATCTTTGTCTAACCTTCCAACATGAAATACTCCATTCATATTAACATTATCAAAAAAATCAAATACTGTTTTATTAATTGCATCCTTTCTTGCAGTAATGTAACCTCTAGGTTTATTAAACATATAATATACCTTTCCAGTATAAGCAATTGCTTTACCAAGATACTCAACAACATCAGAACTTTCGTTAATTTCTATGGCAGGTTCTGTTATCACGTCTCCATTTACCTTCACCATACCTTCTTTGATATAAGTCCTAACCTTTTTTCTCCTTCCAATATCTGATTCTGCTAAAAATTTATCTAATCTCATATCTCACCACTTCTCTTCCTTTGAAAAATCATTTGAATAACCATTGCCCTATGAATTTTCATATTGTTTTGCAAGAGCAGTTATTATGGCTGAACTAGCTATAAATAATAACCCAGTTTGTGGTGCAATCATTGTAAAATCAACCAACCCATGTCCAATTATTATGGCTTGAATGCCTGCTAGCATTGGAGCCAACTTACAATCTTGTGCATGAAGTATCTTTAAATTTCGGAATAAATTAATCTTCATATAAGCATATATGGAAAGCCCAACAATTCCAAGTGAAGTCATAATAGTAATGTAAATATTATGACCATGGTATAAGGTTGCATAATAGTAACCTTTCATAAAATATGCTCCATGGTCTGTAATTCCCATAAGCCCCCAACCTATAATAGGCTTAAGCTTTATCATTTTTAAACATCCATTCCATATTCCAAAACGACTAGTAAATGAACCATCCAAATTATGGCCAATTACATTTTCTAAAATCTGTGATGGCATAAATGTAACTACAGCTGTAATTATAAATATTGTTATAAACAGCCACCTATCTTTTTTATTACCTTTAAGGAGATAATAAATAAAAAGTCCACATAATAGACCCATAAAAGCCCCACGGGACGCCGTTAAATACAATGCAATAATAAAACAAAATGTTGCTATTCGATAGAATAATTTTGTAGTTTTAGATGTAGTGCTACAGAAATAAAGCCCTAAAAGAATCATTATAGCAAACCAATTCCCCGCTACATTGGGGTTTCCAAAGGTACTATATATTCTGTCATTAAATACTGGCTGAGCCGTAATTTCAAGAAATTTCGCCCAAATATTGTAATTAAAACACACATATATAACTTTTTCAATAATTCCGAAAATGGCTGATAGCAATGAAAAACACACTAAATACCTGCTTATCTTTTCTACCTTATTTTCATTTTGACAATAATCTTGTAAAAAGACACTAATGCATAGATACATAAAGAGAGCAAAAGATGCAGCAATTGATGTAAAACTATAATTTACAGCACCTGCTATCAAAGCCCATATAAATAGTAACCCAAGCCCTATATTCCAGTGATTTTTGTGTATGCTCACTTTTCTAGACAACACCATATATGTCATGTATATGGCTGGTATTATGTTCGTATAAGGGGAAATGACTGTTAATAAAACTAAAATGCCTATAATAAAACCCACTTTCTTTTATAATAATATACACTATTTTCTTAGTTATAGTCTTTATCTTCTTAATCTTGAATACAACCCACTCCTTATGAAGTTTTTTAATATTATTTTATAATTTTATTTTAGGTAGTATGCGATAAACTTCTAATAAAATAATATTTATAGTCAACCAAACTCCGCCAAAAATATATCCCGCGTAAACATCACTTGGGTATTCAGTTTGAAAGAATATTGGATTTAGCCCTGAAACTATACAAATAAATAAAGTTATAATTAAAACCGCAGTTTTGGCCCAAGCTTTTTTCACATTTTTTACTATTTGAAAAGCAAAAAAACCATATGCCACTATTGCCATTAAAGCTTCATAACTTGGAAAAGTATTCAAACCATTTCCTATTAAACTTACTGAAGAAGGTCCTAAACGCCTAAAAATATGCCTTAATGCATATTGTAAAATTTCCCCTCCACCAATTATAATAAACAGAAACTTCATTTCAAGAATTCGATTTGTATTCCTTCTTATAATCCATATAAACATGATAATAGTCAATAATACTAATACCTTAATTGAAGTTACTAATTCAAACACCCTCATCCATTGTGACCATTCCGAAGTAAAAATAGCTTTTACTAAATAAGATACAACAATGTCAAATTGCTGAAACTCATGTGCTAAATAATCTTGTATGACTCCAATTACAAGAAGGTCAAACCCCAAAAAAGCAACTGCTACAAAAGCTATAGCAACTTTCATTTTCCCCATAGAATTAAAGGTAGTTATAGTTCTATTTAGCATTTTATAAGTAGTTTCTATAATTCTTGTCTTATGATTTCTATAAGCATAAATAATAATCAAGATTAGAGATATAATTAAACTTCCGATAATGAAATATTTGGATATATAACTATGAAATTTATCCCAGTTCGGTCCAAGGACCTTTCCTAATGAAATAAAAGTAGTCGTCCATATAAAGGCTCCTAAATATGCATTTGAAGCAAATCTTTTATAAGGTATTTCCGTTATACCCGAAAAATATCCCGTAATATGTCTAACTCCAGGAATGAAACATGCTAAAATCAACAATCTATTACCAGATGATTCAAACCACTTTGATGTTTTCTCCATTTGAGCGGGACCAAGATGAATATATGAACCATATTTTTCAAAAAATCTCGTGCCAACTCTAGCACCAACAAAATAAGATATTGTAATGCCTAATATTACCCCCGCACTAGCCACTAATATACTTATAACCCAGCTCATTTTAGATTGATAAACAAGAAAACCACAGTATGTCATCATTAGCTCACCCGGAAGAGGAAATGCAATTAGTTCTAGCACTAAGGCACTAAACAAAATTATATATCCATAATGATTAATTAATCCTATTACAGAATGCAAAACACCACGTCCTATCTTTACTATTTATAACTATTTGTAATTTGAACTGCTACATAATTACCAATCTAAAATGTCTATATTCAACTACCTCTACGCTTATTCATAAAACCAATGGATTTCTAAATTAGCTACAATTACAATTTACATTTTATCATATATTCACTTAATTTAAAATTATATATATCACTAGCAGTAAATATTATTATATATGAACAACTATCGCAATACAAAGTAATGACTCCCATACACTCTTTTTGACTTGTACAAGGAATATTTTCTTATATTCTAGCCTTAATATTATTGTTTACTTTACCAAACAAGTAAATTATTATTCCACTGCACATAAGCCCTAAAACTATACCTGCCAAAATATCAGTAGGATAATGCACATATAAATATAACCTTGAAAATCCTATCAAAGATGCCAAACCTAAAAATCCAAATGCATACCGTTTAAAATACTTTGCGAGTACTCCTGCCACTGCGAATGAGGAAGTAGTATGCCCTGAGGGAAATGAATAGGATAAAGGCTTTGCAATTAAAAGATTCCATGCCGGTATCTCTGCTGATGGCCTTATACGCTTAACTACATTTTTCAATATTTCTTCTCCTAAAATTGTACTTAGTATTAAAGCTCCTAAAGCCATAAAACCTATTTTTCTATATTTTTTATTAACCATGAGTATGGCTACTATTATAATCCATATGATTCCTCCATTGCCTAAGTACGTTAATGTAACCATACTTTTATCCATAATAATTCCATGCATATTATCTTTTATATATAATAATATTGAGCTATCAAATCTTTGTAATAATGATATCATTTCCTTCATTCCCCTTTTTTTCTCTTGTCTTTACTAAATGTGTCTATAAACATTCCCCTATTTTATATTATATAATCCTAATATTAAAAACAGATTAAAAAAACCTTACATTTAGCTTAATAATTATTTACCAATAAACTAAAATAACATGATGTATAAGCCCCCACTTATACATCATGTTATTTTTTCCTACTACTTTAAATTAAATTTAGCAAAAGCCTCTGCCATAGCAGAATTACCCGTTGGTTCATCTTTCTTATTCTGCTGATTAAGGAACCTACTAACATCTTTTTTATCTAAAGCACCTTTTTCTTTATCGCGACGCTTAGTAAATGCTGAAAGCTTTTCTCTATAGCCACAGCCACAAGCGAAAATCTTATTGTCTCCATCGCCTCTAATCTCCATTTTCTTGTGACAAGTAGGACAACGTGCATTTGAAACTTGTGAAACGCCCTTACGGTATCCACAATCTCTATCTGGACATACCAGCATTTTACCCCTCTTGCCGTTAACCTCAAGAAGATACTTGCTACATTCAGGACATTTAACTCTTGTAGCATTGTCATGTTTGTATACTTCGCCAGAAGCTGCAACGGTCTTCACAAGTTTTGAAGCGTATTCTCTCATTTCTTTTACAAAATTCATAGAATTCGCTTTTCCTTTACTCACAAGTTGAAGCTGTTTTTCCCACTTAGCAGTAAGCTCTGGAGATTTTAATTCTTCTGGAACTAGGTCTATTAGCTGTATTCCTTTTGAGGTTGGGAAAATATCTTTACCTCGTCTCTCCATATAAAAGATGTTAAATAATTTTTCAATTATATCTGCGCGAGTTGCAGGCGTTCCAAGTCCCGAGGTGTTATCCAGGGCTTCCCTTAAACTCTCATCTTGTATATCTTTTCCTGGATGCTCCATAGCTGTAAGCAGCGTTGCTTCATTATACCTAGCTGGTGGCTTTGTCTTTTCATTTACAGACCGAGCCAAGGTAAGTTTAACTGCTTCCCCTTTATTAACTTCCGGAAGAGATTGATCTTTATCTTCCCCATCATCTGAGCTACTTATTTCTCTCCAGCCCTTTGATTTAACTATTTTGCCTTTTGCAGAAAAACTTTCACCCTTTACATCTATCTTTACAGTAGTTTGCTCATACTCGAAAGCTGGGCTTAGAACTTCTAAAAATCTTTTTACAACTAAGTCATAAATACTTCTTTCTTCTTTGTTTAAGCTTGATAAATCCACATGTTGCTCTGTTGGAATTATAGCATGATGGTCTGATACTTTGCTATTATCCACAAGTCTATTTGTAGTATGTATCCTACCTTTTATTATATTTCTAGCAGCTTTTTCATAAGGTCCCACCGCTATACTCTTTAATCTATCAAGTAACGTAGCTACTATATCAGTAGTAAGATGCCTTGAGTCTGTTCTTGGATAAGATAATAGTTTATGATTTTCATATAGTCTCTGCATTAAATTAAGAGTTTGCTTTGCAGAATAGCCAAATCTTCTATTTGCATCCCTTTGAAGCTCTGTTAAATCATATGCCAGTGGAGGTAGCTCTTTTTTAGAGGCCTTATTTACTTCTACCACAGTACCCATTTGATTATTTACCCTGTTCACTACATCTTCTGCCTTTTGTTTGTCAAAGGTACGTGATTCTCCATTTTTACTTGACCAATTCACTGTAAAATTATTTACTTTACCATTTACTGTCCAGTAGTCCTTTCCAATGAATTTCTTTATTTCATTTTCTCTATCAACAATAAGTGCTAAGGTTGGTGTTTGAACTCTTCCTGCTGATAATTGAGCATTATATTTGCAAGTTAGAGCTCTAGTAACGTTGAGTCCGATAAGCCAATCTGCTTCTGCTCTTGATTGTGCTGCCCAAAATAGATTTTCATAATCTCTTCCAGGTTTAAGATTGGCAAATCCATCCTTTATTGCTTTTTCAGTTTGCGAGGAGATCCATAGCCTCTTTATCGGCTTTTTAAATCCTGCTTTTTGAATGATCCAACGAGCAACCAATTCTCCTTCACGTCCTGCATCTGTTGCTATAACAAGCTCATCTACATCAGCTCTTTTAAGAAGTTCGTTCACAATCTTATATTGCTTTGAAGTTTCTTTAATAACTACCAATTTCAAATCCTTTGGTAACATAGGAAGATCTTCCATTTTCCAACTTTTATATTTTTGATCATAATCCTCTGGACCCGCTAGTGTAACAAGATGTCCTAGTGCCCAAGTTACAATATACTTTTGTCCCATTAAATAACCATTTCCGCCTTGACTGCAATTTAAGACCTTTGCAAGTTCTTTTCCAACGGAGGGTTTTTCTGCTAAAACTAATATTTTTCCCATATATAAAACTTCCTCTCTTATGTTCAATAATTTGCTGTATGTTAATCAATTTTTTTATTTCGTAATTAGGCAATTATTCCATTACGACTAATGCCATTAACCCAATATGTACAAAATCCTATATAAATATAATATACATACTATCTATATTATAAACTACTTTATACAGATTGTTCAATTTTTTGTTAAATCATCCCCTGCAGTGCTAAAATGTCGTTAAACTATGGAACCCGTGTAAGTGTTTTTTATGCACATAAATGATATACTATATAATGGGTATTAAAAAAATAAAAAAGGTTAGAGGTAATTTAATGAATTATATAGTATTTGATTTAGAATTTAATCAAGGTTTCAACTTTGCAAAAGAAACTAAAAGCATAACAAACCCCAAATGCCCTTTTGAAATAATTCAGATAGGTGCTGTAAAATTAAATGAAAATTTTGAAACAATTGGTACTCTAGATGTATTAGTAAAACCTGAAATATATACTACCCTTAATCCCTTTGTAAAAGAACTTACTGGGCTAACAATGGAGATACTGGATACTGGCAAATCTTTCAAAGAAATGTATAGTGAATTTACAGAATTTTTCAAAACCGATTCCAGTGTATTATGTGTATGGGGAGTAGCAGATATAAAAGAGCTATTTCGTAATATAGAGTATCATGAATTAGATGCAACCATAGTACCCACAGATTACATAAACATCCAATCTTACACTTCTAGGAAGCTTAATTGCAAAAAAGGAATTAATATTGGACTAGGTAATGCAGCTGAGCTATTAGGCGTGCCTATTGAAAGTGAGTTTCATGATGCTTATAATGATGCATTCTATACAGCCGAAGTTTTCAAGAAAATTTATAGCAGTGAAATTAAAACTAGAATTTATAATCCTCATAAAAACACAAGGGTGACTAGACCAGATACTGAAAATTACAAACTTGATACTTGTAATTTATTTAAACAATTCGAAAAAATGTTTAAAAGAGAAATGACTGAAGATGAAAAATCTATAATTAATCTAGCTTATATTATGGGCAAAACAAATCAATTTCAAATCAAAGTTCCTCAGATCCCGAATAAATAAAAGCAGTATAGAACTATCTTCTACACTGCTTTTATAATGCTTTTTAGTTTTCTGTTTCTGTATCTGTTTCTTCGCCTGGTTTAACAAATTCTAAATCTGCTCTTTTATTTTCTAAATTAGCTTTTCTATTGTCTAATGTATTAAGATTTATAGGATGAGTAACCATATCTTCAGCTGTACCCATTATATATCTATTTAAGAAAATTTTACCTTCAGGAGTATTCGCTATAGCATAAGGTTCTGTATCTTTCTTAAATAGAACCCATGTATATCCATTATTTACTACTCTATTTAGGTCTTCTTTATCAATGAACGTCCTTGATCTTTCTTTACCATATCTATCTCTTAATATTACTGCAACAGTTTCTTCATCTAATGCTTCATAATCATTAATTGTATTTTGATCATATACTTCTAAATTAGCTTTTCTGTTATCTAGAGAATCTCCATTGATATGTCTAACAGGTGCTTTTGGATGAACATCTAATATAAAAGATTGAAGGCTTTGCTTTCTTCTATATTTTTTTTCTTCAATATAATAAGTACCTAAATTTTGTGCTAAGTAATTATTAAGATCTTTATTCCATTCTGCAAACCAAAGACCTTTTTCTAATACCTTTTTTAAATCCTGCGTATCTATTTTACCATCAATAGTTGTTCCGTCTTTTTTAACTAATTTTAAAATTGTAACTTCTTCTAGTGTTTGGTGTTTGTTAGATTTAATCTCAACTTTAGTTTCTTCTTTTTTATTTTCCTTATTTATAATAGGACACCTCTTTCTTCTATTTAAGAATCTTCAAAAAAACAACTAGTCAGTTACATTTTTGACATGTTATTTCTTTCAGATTTCTATATGGGATTTAAAGTTGCGTATAACTTTAATATTTCCCTGATTTTTAATTAATATTCGAGTTTCTCTCTATAATACGCACGTTTACTTTTACTGCATTATTTTTATTATACCACATTGATTAGTTTAAAAACACTTAATTTAAAATGAATTTAAATTATATTTATTTATTTTATTATCCAAGCACTTGGAAGAGGCCTTTCTCCATACTTACTACTTGGACTATTTATAAGTTTACCCTGGTGGTACATAACCGAAGATGAACCACCATCTAAGTTAGCAGCATTAACACAGCCCTCTTCTATCATTATATCTTGTACCTCTTTTATTGTAGCACCTATAGAGTTTAATTGCCTTCCATCTATTACAACAAAAATAATTGTTCCATCTTGCTTTTGACCAATGGCAGTTCTAGGATTAATGCCCCAGCCTCCATCCCCATATATCGTTGCAGGTTTATTATTTACTATGAGAAATGGGCCAAAGGATATCCCATCTTGTATATTTAAATCTTTCATTTGTTTTATAGTGTAATTACCTAAAGTCAATATGCCATTTTTATCAAAACCTATAAGACTATAGGTTTTAAAGCCCTTCTCATAATATAATACTTCTCCATCTTTTATAATTACGCCTGTAGGTACTCCACCATTACCCTTTCCATCAACATCTACAAATCCTGAAGCATTAACTCCCGCTATACCATTTTCCTGCTTAATTAAATCATTTAAGTTTGTTCCGTATTCTCCTAGATCTTTTGTTACAGCTAATTTTATTTTTTTAGGGTTACTAACAGTAAGTATATAACCTTTGAACTTATCACTATTTATATTAGTTATATTTACATCTTGTTTGTCCTTATCTTTAAATAAATTAGTTACCTCTGCTACCTCTTCCACCTCTGGCTGCTCATCAATTATTGTTATATTGTCTTTATTAGTATCCTCACTAATTGTTGCCACTGTATTAGCCTCCATTATTTTATTAATAGTAGCGTCACTAGCTACAATATTTGCTATATATTGATGTCTCATAGTAACCATGGCAGTTGTGACTAAATAACTCTGTACTCTTGGAAACACTCCAAATCTAATTGAGCTTATACCCATTGTTACGTTTATAATTATAATCAATGCAAGGCTTAAGAAAAAAATCAAACTCTTCTTTATGAATTTCATAGAACAACCACCTTTTGCAAAGTCACACTCGCTGTGCGAAATTCGTATAAATTACTAATTATCCAATATATTTTATCAAATCGCCACTATTAATACCATAATATGTTTTTCTATATACTATAGTACGTATTGCAAATATATAAAGTTGCTAACTTATTTTAAAATTATGAAAAAAATATTCTTTTATAATATAAAAGCAACATAGGAGTATTTTCCTATGTTGCTTTTTCACTATAAGCTAAATATGTCTTTTAGAACCTCGTACCGCAGGTGGGTAAGAAGAGCATCTTTATCAGTATTTTTTAGTTTTATCACATAAGTCCATCTACCATAGGGATAAATTTTATAAATCATAGAAAGATTTATAATATAAGATTTATGACTTCGAAAAAATTGATTTTTATCTAGTCTTTCTTCTAATTCACTTAATGCTTCAGAAGTGATATAACTATTATCTACAGTATAAATAACCGTATTTCTATCCTCTCTCTGAATGATAACAATATCTTTTGTATCTACAAAACTTATACCTTCTTTATTTTTAATTAGTATTTTATTTAGACCATTTTCATGTCGGATTATTTTGTGCATTACCGCCTTATCTTCCTCACCATTTAGTGTTTTAATACGGTTTAAAGTTTGGTAAACCCTATCTAATTTAAAAGGTTTTACAAGATAATCAAAAGCATAAAGTTGAAAAGCGTCTGTCATATAGGTAGCATGTGCAGTAGCAAAAACTATTATGGTTTTAGGGTTTACATCTATTATTCGTTTTGCGCATTCTATCCCGTTAAGTTTTGGCATTTCCACATCTAGAAATACAACTTGTGGTTTTGATTCTTGAACAAAGGTGAGAACAGCCTCACCATCAGCTGCCTCGCCTATCAATTTAAATCCTTCTACTTTTTCAATGGCCTTTCTAAGGACCATTCTCATGCCCTCTTCATCGTCTCCTATTAACACTTTAAATTCCAACAGTAATCACCGTTTCCTTCTCTTCGACTTTGGTTTACCAAATATTTCAGAATACACCATTGCTTTCACAATGTTTTCTTCTTTGAAATCTAAATCTAAATATGATAATTCTTCTTTTTCTACTTCCACCTGGGCTGCTTGTGGACTTTCATTTTTAATCGTAGTTAGGTTAGTATAACTCTCATATTCCATTGATAGTGATTTTCTAGTCTCTTCTGCGTCCATTTCTATTGGTTCTCCATTGTTTATAGATCTAAACATAGCTTCTACTCCTCGATATTCTTAGGTGCTGTATTGATATTTTCTTGCTTTTTATTTTTACTACCCTTTGAAATAGATTCTCTCATATTTGTATCTGATATCACATTTTGCATATCATAATAATCTAAAACTCCCAGTTTACCTGATCTTAACGCTTCCGCTAAAGCTCTTGGAATTTCCGCCTCGGCTTCTACTACTGACGCTCTCATTTCTTGCTCTTTTGCTACTGCCATAGCTCTTCTTTCTTCCGCTTTTGCTTGAGCAATATTTTTATCAGCCTCAGCTTGAAGTGTCTGAAGTTGGGCACCGATATTTCTTCCAACATCTATATCTGCAATATCAATAGATAATATTTCATAAGCAGTACCTGCATCTAGCCCTTTGGCAAGAACTGTTTTAGATATGGCATCTGGATTTTCTAAGACCTCCTTGTGAGAATTTGCAGTACCAACTGTAGCTACTATGCCTTCCGCAACCCTAGCAAGCACTGTTGCCTCTCCCGCTCCACCTATTAATCTATTTAAATTAGCTCTTACTGTCACTCTTGCCTTTGCTAAAAGTTCAATTCCATCCTTTGCAACTCCAGAAACATTTGGTGTTTCAATAACTCTTGGTGTTACACTCATTTTTACTGCTTCAAGTACATCTCTACCTGCAAGATCAATAGCTGCTGCCCTTTCAAAAGACAAATCCAAACTGGCTCTATGAGATGCAATAAGTGCATTTACTACTGCTTCTACATTACCTCCAGCTAAATAGTGAGCTTCTAATTGATTTACGCTTACTTCGACTCCACCCTTTGTTGCTTTTATTAATGGTAGCACAATCTTCTTAGGTGAAACCCTTCTGAGTCTCATACCTATCAAAGTTGAAAAACTAACCTTTACATTTGCAGCTAGAGCTGAAATCCATAATCCTACTGGAACAAAACTTAAAAACAAAGCTACAAAACACGCTATAACTCCTATAATAATAACTATAGCAATATTACTATCCATAATGTTACCTCCTTCTATTTTTAAACAATACTAATTAATATATCATTATTTACTTTTAATGATTACTTTTGTTTTCAGCAAGTACTTTTACTTTCAGTAATTACTCTTACAACGATCCTTCGCCCTTCTACTTTTATGATTTTAACCTTGGTGTTCTCAGTAATAAATGCCCCTTCTGAAACCACATCCATTTTTATTCCATTTATCTCTGCAATACCTGAGGGTCTTAAAATTGTTAATGTAACGCCTTCTTGGCCTACAAAGTATTCCAAATCCTCTGCTCCGATGTATCCATCTTCCTTGTTTTGTGTTTCATGCAATATAAGAGTCTTTGAAAGACGTCCCTTTGTTACAGATTTCAAAACGAAATTAAGCATTACTCCGAGTATTGCAATTATAATGCCCAGAAGTACCAATACCTCGATAACACTATTTGCAGTAAATACTACCCCTGCAATAAGAAGTATTGCCCCTAAAACTCCCGGTATCCCAAACCCTGGGTGAAACATCTCTATAATCACAAATATAAACCCAAATGCAAAACACATAATAGCAACAGCACTTATATTGGATAAAAAACTTGTTAATTCCATATAACCACCCCCTTAAAAATTTATATATTTTCCTTATGACAATACTATACATTTTCTATGTTCTAAAAAGAATAGATAATTGCTAAAGAATACATACACTTGTCTAAAATGTCATATTTACAGTGTTATACTTTTTATCTTGGAACCCACCCTTCAAAAATAGTAACCTCATTATCACTAAATATTTCAATATCACCCTCATATTTTAGGAGAATATCTTTTACAATAGATAATCCCATTCCCTCTCCTTTTTCTCCCTTTGTAGTAACTCCAGTGTCAAAAATTCTATTAATCCATTCCTGGCAAATTTTAGGACCATTGTTTTTAATCCTAAATCTGTAGGTCTTTAAATCCTCAAATAGCTCGATTTTAATAATTTTATTTTCACCTCTCTCTTGAAGTGCATAAATAGCATTATCAATAATATTACCAAGCACTCTACAAAATTCCCAGGCTGGCACCAATAATTCTTCTAGTGTAGATGTTACTAAAATTTCTGTTTTAATTCCTCTTTTTTCTCCATAGTCTATTTTTGCCTGAAGCAGTGCATTTACTGCTGGATTTGAGGTTTTTAATACCTTGTTTATCCTTTGAATATCTGTAAACACCTTTTCAATATATCCTGTGGCTTCAGCGTATTCTTCCATTTCCATCAAACTATATACTACCTGTAAATGATTCATAAAATCATGCCTTTGACCTCTAAGGGTTTTATTTAAGTTTTCTAACTGTCCCAAAGTATCCTTTAACATACTGTACTCAATGTTATGTTCATTTAAAGAACTAATATCTTTAATAACAAAAAAACTGTTAATAACCCCGAGAATTATTAATACATATATAATCAATTCGCCGTTATTAAACTTTTCTTGAAAGTTCATAAGATTTTCATTGAAATAATTGTATAATACCACACCTAAAATGGTCATAATTTGAATTATATTTAAAACAATTACTGTAATTATAGTTTTATTAATATTTAATTTTTTCTGCATATATTTCTAGTCCCTCCTATATTTTACACTTCCTAGTTTATCAAAAAATTTACCATAAGGGAATGTTTATTATTTAGATACAGCATAAATACCATTAACTACAACTCTATTTTTTTAAGTAATAATAAAATCTTTAATATAAATATTTTCTTTTATTTTTGGTTAAACTTCTTAGTAGATATATTGTGGAATCTGAAAAAAAGACTAGCAACTTACCTTGTTATTTTTTAAGGATGCCTAAGGAGGAGATGTAATGGCAAGAATTAATTGTAGCGTTTCAAATTGCTCTCATAATGATGAAAATACCTGTTTTGCTAACATAATTAATGTTGGTGGAAAAAGTGCTAAAAAAGATTGCGACACTAGCTGTGCTTCTTTTTTAGATTCAAAAATCTATAGCGATCTTACAAATAATATTAATGAAAATGGTAACCACTGTAGCGCAATTACCTGTAATGTAGGTACCTGCACCTATAACTCTAATGATCTCTGCAATGCTAAGTCTATAGATGTCAGTGGCGATAATGTAAATCTATATTTAGAAACTAATTGCTCAACTTTTAAAAGGGAATAAGAAAATAATTTTTATAAAAAATAAAGGGTTCCTTAGTATGGCTACAATTGTAGCCCCCCAAAGGAATCCTTTATCTTTATTTATCGAAATATCTTTCTAACAGCCCTTTAAAAGCTCTTCCATGCCTTGCTTCATCTTTGCACATTTCATGTACTGTATCATGAATAGCATCAAGATTTTTTTCTTTTGCAAGAGCTGCAAGTTTTTTCTTTCCAACACAGGCACCATACTCGGCCTCAACTCGCGCCTTTAAATTTTCTTTAGTACTGGGTTTTACAACTTCCCCTAACATCTCTGCAAACTTAGCTGCATGCTCCGCTTCTTCATAAGCAATCCTTTTATAAGCCTCTGCAACCTCTGGAAATCCTTCCCTGTCTGCCTGCCTTGACATAGCGAGATACATACCTACTTCTGTGCATTCAGCTATAAAGTTGGCTCTTAGATCACTTATAATCTCACTATCAACATCTTCTGCTACTCCAATTCTATGTTCATCTGCCCAGGTTAAGTCATCTTTTACCTCATTAAACTTACTGGAATCAGCCTTACAAATTGGACATATGGCTGGCGGTTCATTTCCTTCATGAATATATCCACATACAGTGCAAACAAATCTTTTCATCTATAATCCTCCTAAACGATATAATTATTCAATATAGTATCTTTCTTTTATATATATTTTAGTCAAGGATTATAAAAATTTCATTTAATAAATGCAAAAATAACTTATTACTTTTATGCATTTTTTAATTCTATTACCTCTTTATCTGTTAGGTAACGCCAATTGCCATTATCTATTCCTTCAATCTTTATATCCATAATTCGAATTCTCTCTAGTCTCACAACTTTGTATCCAAAAGCACTACTCATTCTGCGAATTTGTTTATTTAGTCCCTGGGTGAGAACAATACTAAAAGCATCAACGCTTACTCTACTAACCTTGCAAGGTCTTGTGATAACACTACAAATTTCCACGCCTTCAGACATTCCTTTAATAAAAAAGTCATCAAAAGGCTTATTCACCCTTACTATATATTCTTTCTCATGCTCATTTTCCGATTCTAAGATTTTATTTGCTAGATCTCCATCATTGGTCATTAGTATTAGCCCTTGCGATGCTTTGTCCAATCTGCCAACTGGAAATATATATTCTGGATAATTCATAAAATCAATTATATTGCTTTGCACTGTCTTTTCTGCAGTACAGGTAATTCCCACTGGTTTATTTAGTGCAACATATATTTTATCTTTCACTGGAATAGGCTCATTATCAATAAGAATAATGTCCTCTTCTTCCACCCACTGACCAGGCGTTGCAAGCTTCCCATTTACTATTATTCTATTTTCCGCGATAAGTCTATTAGCATCTGTCCTGGAACAAATACCATGATTGCTAAGAAGTTTATTTATTCTCATTTTAAATTATTTATCCTTCCACTTACTCCAATGTATTACTTTCATTATAACAAATATATATCCCTTTAAACTTAGATATAAATAAAAAAAGTTTACACTCAAAGCATTATATAAATAAGGGAGCCTATAAGAGCTAAAAGCTTCCTAAAATAGTTATAAAAAAAGGTATGATAAAATATATTATCATACCTTTTTGGGGTAACTATTAAATTAATATATACTTATTTTCCCATTTTTCCAATAACAACTTCCGCAAACTCCTGGGTTCCAGTAGTACCACCTAAATCACAGGTTAAATATTTTCCCTCTTTTAAAACAGCTTCCACAGCTTTCTCTATTTTATCTGCCGCTTCTGCTTCTCCTATATATCTTAACATCATAACCCCAGATAAAATGCATGCAGTGGGATTAGCTATATTTAAACCTGCTATATCTGGTGCAGATCCATGAGCTGGCTCAAAAACTGCTCCTTCTTCTCCAATATTTGCACCTGGAACTAGTCCAAGTCCCCCAATTAGACCTGCTGCCATATCTGATAGAATATCTCCGTATAAATTAGGCATTACAAGTACATCGTATTTTTCTGGATTCATTACAAGCTTCATGCTCATAGCATCTACTATAACATCTCCAAAGGCTATTTCTTTGTGCTTTTCTGCTATATTTCTTGCGCATTTTAAGAATAGTCCATCGGAAAGTTTCATAATATTTGCTTTATGAACGGCTATTACTTCACTTCTATTTTGCTCTTTTGCCAATTTAAAAGCATATTCTACTATTCTATCACTGGCTTTCTTGCTTATTATCTTTATGCTCTCTGCAATGTCTTCTGTAATCATATGCTCTATTCCTGCATATAAATCTTCACTATTTTCTCTTACTATTATTAAATCTACATCTTCATACCTTGAGGTAACCCCTTCAAATGTTTTTATAGGCCTTATGTTCGCATAAAGATTTAATTCCTGTCTTAATGTAACATTAACACTTTTAAACCCCATACCAACTGGTGTTGTTACAGGTCCTTTAAGTGCAACCTTATTTTTTTTAATACTTTCTAAAACGTAGGCAGGTATAGGAGTATTAAATTCCTCTATAACCGCAGCACCCATGCGTACTATTTCCCAATTAATGCGAACTCCACTATTTTCTATTACTTTAACCGCAGCCGAGGTTACTTCTGGGCCAATTCCATCACCAGGTATAAGTGTAATATTATACTCCATTCGTCTACTCGCCATCCTTTTTCTTATTTTTCATAAGATTTATTAAGCCACCATAGATAAGCATTTCTTTTTCCCTTTGCGTTACTTCTGGTAGAGTTTTATACTTAACTCCTTTTGTTATATTACGTACAATAACAACATCTCTTTTAATCTGCTCCGCGGCATCTTCAATAATTAATTCATCCATAACATCTATATCTTCATAGTCATGAGTATTCTCAAACACTAATGGAATTATAGCATTATTAATTAAATTAGCTTTATGAATTCTTGCGAAAGATTTTGCTATAACAGCCTTAATACCTAAATAAAGAGGTGCCAGTGCCGCATGTTCGCGGCTGGAGCCTTGACCATAATTTGCACCTGCAATTATAATTCCACCGCCATTTTCTTTAGCCACAGCTGGGAAATTCTTATCACAGGGAGTTAAACAAAATTCTGCAAGGTATGGAATATTGGACCTAAAGGGAAGTAGTTTAGCATTGGATGGCATTATATCATCCGTTGTAATGTTATCCTGTAATTTAGTCAAAACTTTCCCGCCCACATTTTCTTTTAATTTTTCTGCTTTAGGAAATGGTTTTATATTAGGGCCTCTTTTTATTTCTATATCTTTACCATCTTCTGCTGGACTTATTATTAAATTATCGTTAATTGTGAATTTTTCTGGCATATCCACTTTAATGGAGGCCCCAATATCCCTTGGATCTGTTATATACCCCGTAAGCGCCGATGCAACAGCCACTTCTGGGCTCACAATATAAACATTAGCTGACACCGTTCCAGATCTACCTTTAAAGTTTCTATTAAAGGTTCTTAGTGATACTGCATCTGTTGAAGGTGCTTGACCCATTCCTATACATGGACCACAGGCACTTTCTAAAATTCTTGCACCAGCATCTATCATATCAGAAAGTCCACCATTTTTAGAAAGCATACTTAAAACCTGTTTAGAACCTGGTGCAATAGAAAGTGATACTTCTTCAGGTATATTTTTTCCTTTAAGTATTTTGGACACTTTCATCATATCAACATAGGATGAATTAGTGCAACTTCCTATTAATACCTGATCTACCTTTATATCTTTTAATGATGATACAAGAACTACCTTATCAGGACTATGAGGACAAGCAGCAAGAGGCTGGATTGTGCACAAATCTATTTGGATCGTCTCATCATATACTGCACCCGCATCTGCCTTAAGCTCTACAAAATCAGTTTCTCTATTTTGTGCACTTAAAAATTCATAGGTTATCTCATCACTAGGGAAGATTGAAGTTGTGGCTCCAAGCTCTGCACCCATGTTTGTAATAGTTGCTCTTTCTGGTACACTTAGAGTTTTAATTCCTTCCCCTGCATATTCAAATATTCTATTAACTCCACCCTTAACTGTTAATCGTCTTAACAATTCTAATATAATATCTTTAGCTGAAACCCAAGGACTAAGTTTTCCTATGAGCTCTACCTTTACAATTTTAGGCATTGTTATATAGTATTCTCCACCACCCATAGCAACGGCTACATCTAGTCCTCCTGCCCCTATAGCAATCATTCCTATGCCTCCACCTGTAGGCGTATGGCTATCAGAACCAAGTAGTGTTTGTCCTGGAACTCCGAATCTTTCTAAGTGAACTTGGTGACAAATACCATTTCCCGGTTTAGAAAAATATATTCCATGTTTTTTGGCAACAGTCTGTATATACAAATGATCATCTGCATTTTCTGGGCCAGTTTGTAAAATGTTATGATCTATATAAGCAACAGATTTTTTAGTTTGTACTTTATGGATTCCCATAGCTTCAAATTGAAGATAAGCCATTGTACCTGTAGAATCTTGAGTTAATGTTTGATCTATTTTAATTGCAATCTCAAGACCCGTTATCATCTCACCCTTAACTAAATGAGTCTTAATTATCTTTTGTGCAACAGTATATGCCATGATATCCCTCCATTTATTCTTATATAATTTAAGCTTAAAATATCTAACAGGCCTTAGTATTTTGTTTTTTTATACTTAACTCCGGAATGATATCTTTTACAATTGACTCTAGCTCCTCATTTTTCATTACAGTGTTTCTACCAGTCTCATATTGCTTATCTACCCATTCTTTTATAATATTAATTCTTTCATCTTTTTTACCTATCTTGTCTTCTTCCACTAATCTAAAATAAGTATTAACCCAAGCTGCTATACCCGCATGTCCTGAATGTTCATTAACTGACACAACAATTGGCCTACCTAATATTTTTTCAGTATCAAAAATATTATATATCTCTTCATCTTTTAATATTCCATCCGCATGTATACCAGCTCTAGTAACATTGAATTCACTGCCTACAAATGGTGTTCTAGGTGGAATACTATATTTAAATTCACCTTCAAAGTATTGTCCAATTTCAGTTATAAGCTTTAGATTCATATCCTTTACAGTTCCTTTTATTTGACCGTATTCTATAACCATAGCTTCGAGTGGACAGTTACCTGTTCTCTCCCCAATACCAAAAAGAGAAGTATTTATAGCCGAGCATCCATGAAGCCATGCTGTAGTAGCATTTGGTACTACATTATAAAAGTCATTATGTCCATGCCACTCAAGATATTCGGAAGGAACCCCGGCATAAACTCTTAATCCATGTATGATATGTTGAACACTTCTTGGTAGCTGTGTTCCTGAATAAGGTAATCCAAGTCCTAATGTATCACAGGCCCTAATTTTTATCTTAATTCCAGATTTTTTAGAAAGCTCCATAAGTTTTTGTGCAAAGGGCACTACAAATCCAAAGAAATCAGCTCTAGTTATATCTTCAAGATGACATCTTGGAACTATGCCATTTGCTAAGGCTTCTTCCACAAGTGAAAGATACAAATCCATTGCCTGCTCTCTTGTTTTATTTAACTTTTTAAATATATGATAATCAGAACAAGACATAAGCATTCCCGTTTCCTTAAGTCCCATATCTTTTACCAGTTTAAAATCTTCCTTATTAGCTCTTATCCAAGAAGTTACCTCTGGAAATTTATATCCTCGCTCTAAACACTTCCTAGCAGCATTTCTATCCTTTTCAGTGTATAAAAAAAATTCCGTTTGTCTAATTATACCAGAATTATTGTCAAGTTTATGTAAATAGTCAAATATTGTAATGATTTGTTCCTCAGTGTAGGTGTCCATAGCCTGCTGTCCATCTCTAAATGTAGTATCTGTAATCCAAATATCTTCAGGTATAAACATTGGAATCTGCTCACTTCCAAAAACCACCTTTGGAATTTCCGAGTATGGGAATATATCTTTGAATAACATAGGCTGCTGTTCATGCTTTGCCTGTAAATTTATCATTCCCATCCTACGCGCATCATTATAATTTGTTATTTTCAGCTTATTCATTTGTTATCCTCCTTGATCATTGTTTTTCTTTTTAACTACTATATATAATTATAACTTTTATGAATTGTATGGTTATTAAAATTTCAATTTAATGATTATTATATAGTCAAAAGACAGTTTTGTAAAGTTATTATGCAATGTCATATGGTTAATCCGTCATTTTTTTAATAATAACTCTCTTATAAGCTAAACCTGCAAGTAATTTTCCATCCATAACAATATATTCCTTTGATCTAAAATTATAATTATGTGGTTTTAAAAACAATAATTATGATAATCTAAAACAAGCATTCCATATAAAATACCAATAAAATAAACAAGTCCTGCATTATAAATATAATTATAATGCAAGACTTGTTTTGTAATTTACTATTATACTTCTATATATTCTTTGTGTATGGCTAACACATCTCCTGGTTTATTTCGCATATACCATCCATAGGCAGCAATTAAAATAGAAATTCCTACAATAAAAGCTGTCCCATGAATTAATATGGCATACTTACTGTCTATTGATTGGAAGGCTATAATGATTAAAGCCACATAGATAAAGTTCTTTATATTTAAACTCTTCTTACGGGGTTGTTCACATGAATCTTTACTATACCACTTTAATAAAAGAATTATAGTAAAATAGTAAACTAATACTCCTGCAGCAAAACTTATATATGGTGCTATATTTGTATACTGTTTAGAAAATAAATTTAAAATTCCTATAGGTATTTGTCCTAATGATTCCAATAATAATGCTAGAAGCATTACGAGAAAAGCTTTAGTTATACTCATTTGTTTAATAGTTATGGCTTGATTTTCTATATTTCTTAAAAATTTCATAATATCACACCCTCTAACCTATTTTATTTTTTAAGCCTTAACTATTTTAAGTATACTATATATTTGTTAAAATATCGTTATATAACACTTAACATAGTCTTACCTAAATTTTCAACTTTAATTATTATTAATCTTTTAATTACAAATATAAGAAGCACGATAGGTTTACCCTAGCATGCTCCTTCCATTTTTAACTCAGCCCTAATTTAACTATTATAATAAATTATTTACCCTTTAAACCTGACATATGTCCACCAAAACCTACTTTATCAGCTTGGGCCTGATTTATAATCCCACTATCTACAAGAGCTTTTAATGGATTAATATGATTACCCTTGTTTGCATCCATATATGCTTTGCATTCTTCGGGGGTCATAGCTTTAGTCTTTTCAAAATCTGCTTTTTTTGTAGCTTGCTCTTTAATCATGGCAGCTTTAATTTTATCTGATTGATCCTGAGTTATAGTCTTATTAGTTACGAGCTTTGCTAATTTTGTTTCTAAATCTAACTTACTTTTATCATCCCTTCGGATTTGCTCACTAGATTTTAAAGCATCTGCCTTTGCCTGTGTCAATATCTCGCTAGTAACCAATTCTTTATAAAAATCTGGCTTTTCTCCTTTATTCACTTCTTTGTTATCCTTAGTTTTAATTTTGCTACTTTCATATGCTAAAATTTTATCGCTTTCTGCCTGTGTAATTATGTTTGAGCTAACAGCTACCTTAAGTGTAGCTTCTAGTTGGACTTTTGGTTGTCTAAATTCCTTTCCAAAAGCTGCCTTCCCATTTGATTTTCCAGGACCACCAAAGCCTATTTTTTCAGCTTGAGCCCGAGTTATAGTTCCACTATCTACAAGAGCCTTTAGTGGATTAACATGGTTATCCTTGTTTGCATCCATATATGCCATGCGTTCTTCAGGTGTCATAGCTTTAGTCTTTTCAAAATCTACTTTTATCGCAGCTTGCTCTTTAATCATAGCAGCTTTAATTTTATCTGATTGATCTTGTGTTATAGTCTTATCAGTTACAAGCTTTGCCAAATTTGTTTCTAAGTCTAATTTCATTTTAGCTTCTCTTTGAATTTGCTCACTTGATTTTAAAGCATCCGCCTTTGCCTGTGTCAATATTCCGTTACTAACTAGTTCTTTATAAAAATCAGGTTTTTCTCCTTTATTCACTTCTTTGTTATCTTTAGTTTTAGTTTTACTACTTTCATATGCTAAAATTTTATCACTTTCTGCCTGTGTAATTATGTTTGAACTAACACCTAGTTTAAGTGTAGCTTCTATTCTACCCTTTTGTTGTTTAAACTCATTTTTAAAAGGCGCCTTTCCATTATTACTTACTGGTTTAGTAGTTGTTGCAAAAGCTAAACTAACAGAGGATAAAAGCATGCCTCCTGTTATTAATCCTGTTACTATTTTTGTTTTTAAAGATATACTTTTCATATTAATCTCTCCTCATTTATAATTTATTTTGTTTCTATAGTTTATATCATATACACTTATCATGTCAGCGCGGTGTCAACATTATGTGTATTTCGTGTATTTTGTGTAAATTGTTATAATGAGGAGATTATTCTTTATTTTATTAAATGTATACCTATTTACCATATTATCTGTGAAGTTAAAAATAACCATATATTTCTTATTAATAAATATTTTTAAAAATATATGATATACTATTTTTAAAGTCACACTATCGATGCAATCTGGATTTGAAATACGTATGAAAATGGGGGAATACTAATTGCTAAAACTTATAAATCTTTCAACCTACAAATGTGATATGGATAGATTCCATGATAATAGCTGGGAAATAACAAATTTATTAGAAAAACATAATATGGATGGCGTAGAGCTTTTAAATTCTTTAATGTGGGATGAAAATATTATTCCGAGTAGTATAGTTCGCGGTGTACATCTAAAATACTATCCTACATGGCTTGATTTTTGGAACAATAAGGAAAGTGAATTATTAAGGCAGTTTGGTAGCCATGAGGAAATAAAAAATTATTATGGCGCAGCAACTAGACAATGCATAATAGATAATTACAGAAAAGAAATACAACAGGCTGATAAAATTGGTGCTGAGTATGTGGTTTTTCATGTGGCTCATGTGCAAGTGGAACATGCATATACCTATGATTTTACATATACTGATGTGGAAATTATAGATGCAACATCCGAATTAATAAATGAAGTTTTTAAAGGTTTAAATACAAATATAAAACTATTATTTGAAAATCTATGGCTACCTGGTTTAACATTTCTAAACAAAGATATGCTATTAAGATTATTGAAAAAGGTTAATTACTCCAATAAAGGATTTATGCTAGACACTGCTCATTTAATGAATACTAATTTTGCCCTTACCAATGAAAAAGAGGGAATACAGTACATTTTAGATACAGTAACCAATCTTGGTGAATTAAAGAAATTCATAAAAGGTATACATCTTAACTGTTCCGTGTCAGGTGAATATGTAAAAGAGCAAATACAAGCAAATCGCAAATGTAAATTACCATTTAATGAAATGAACGAAAATGTACTTTTTCATATAATGAAAATAGACATGCATAAGCCATTTAGTGATACACATGTAAAAAGAATTATTGATTTCATTGATCCAGAATATGTTATATATGAATTTATAACAAGATCTTTGGAAGAGTTGGAGGAGTATATTACAATTCAGAATAAAGCACTACAAAAATAACATAAAAAAAGAGTTGTCATATGACAACTCTTTTTTGGTCGGGGTGACAGGGATTGAACCTGCGACCTCATGGTCCCAAACCACGCGCGCTCCCAGCTGCGCTACACCCCGCTAACAATTTAAATTATACTAGAGAAAATCATAATTGTCAACAGTATTTACAAATATTTCTGTAATAGTTATAATAATCGAAAAACTCCACCACATTATATGCGATGGAATTATTCCTTACTATTAGATTATATATATTTTTCCGTTCCTTCATGCTCCTTAAGTTCATTAACTAGGTGCTTTATCTCTTGATCCTTATTTTTATCCATTACCAATATAACATCTCCTGCATCTACAATTATAAGATCCTTTACACCAAACCCAATTATCAATCTATCTTTACCAAATACTGAGCAATTTTGGCTTTCCTCCATAAATGTATTACCCAGAACATTGTTGCCACGTAAATTGCTTAGAAATCTTGAAAGTGCTGCAAAGGTACCTATGTCATCCCACACAAACTCACATTTTATAACAAAAGCCTTTCTAGTTTTCTGCATTATACCAAAATCTACTGATATTCCATCTATCTCATTATATTGCTTTTTTATTACTTCACTTTCTTCATCAGTATCTAAGGCTTGATATACCGTCATTAATGGTTTATACATTTTAGGCAGGTACTTCTCCATCTCTCGCAAAAACACATCTGCTCTCCATACAAACATACCGCTATTCCAAAGGAAATTTCCTTTCAAGAGCAAATCCTTTGCTACTTCCGTGTTGGGCTTTTCTAAAAAACGTTCTACTCTGAACGTAGGTATATCGCCAGGGGTCCTATCCCCCATTTCGATATAACCATAACCAGTCTCTGGCCTTGTGGGCTGAACACCTATAGTGACTAGGCCTCTTTTTTTGTTTGCAATTTCAACTGCTTGCAGTACAGTTTCTTTAAATTCCTTTTCGTTTTCTATATAATGATCAGATGGTAGCACTATCATGGTTGCTTCCTTATCCTGTTTTAGTAGTTTGGCAGCAGATAGACCTATACATGTAGCAGTCTCCTTATTACTAGGCTCAACAATTATATTTGATTTACGAATTTCTGGAATCTCATTGCAAATTTTGTCAAAATAATCTTCATTTGTAACTACGTAAATATTTTCATTACTAACTAAACATTTTATTCTATCCACAGTGCTTCTTAAAAAGCTCTTATTATTAATAATATTCAAAAACTGCTTTGGGTTTTGGGCACGAGATAGAGGATAAAGTCTTGTTCCTTTTCCACCTGCTAAAATTAGTACATATAGCAAAAAATACCACCCCAATTTATTACTCATTTCATTTTATGAAACCTTAGTCTATGTTGTGAGAACAATTTGGAATAAATAATATTATACAATTTTTTTCTGCATAATTTAATAGGTTTTTATCCACTATATATAGTGAAAATCAATTTTGGGCTTTTTAAAAATATATTGTGAAAGGAAGAATTAAACTATGTCCCCTAAAGATACGCCTTACCCTTTTGATGGCATGCCTGATGAGAATTATTTTGGAGAGTTTAGAGCGCTCGTAAGTTCCACAGGAGCCTATGTAGCGAAAGATAACAACTACCATGATAAGCATAATAATGACCCTGATGATACTTTTAATGAATTTTCAATATTTCCTAAAGTCTAAAATTTGTGTAGTTATAAAATATAAAGTGTGTAGGAGGAAAATATATATTTCCATCCTACACACTTTATATTTAAGCATATTTATTTTTCTTCTAAACCAATGCACTCTTCATCAAAAGGTGGAACAAATTCAAAGCTATCTGTTGAAATTTTACCTCCGCTTTTTTTTAGTAATTCAAATGCATCATATTGCTTAAGGTTATATTGCTTTAAAATAGAGCTTGCATCCCTTTTATCATTCCCAGGAATGCGGTTTAAAAATGAACTAAATAATTCTTCTCTAAAGTACTCTACATCTATTCTAGGTAAATTGGGCAATGGAGAGAATCCATATTCTTCAGCCTTTTCCACACCTGAAATATCATATTTGAAATAGTACTTTTCTCCTCGTCTAGATAATTCTCCTACTTTAAAGGATTCTCCTTCGCTATTTTTCCATATCATCCACATCATATTATTCACTTCGCTAGTCATCCCTCTCACCCTCTTATCAAAAAGATTTATACTTTAGTATATTTATACTTTCGTATATTGCTATTATGATAACTATATAATTAAATTGTTTAATTTTTGTTTCAATCTCTCCATAACTGCACTTGGATTTCTATAGAATTCACTAGCACGTATTTTATAAAATTCCCAACCCATCCTTTCAAGACACATCTGCATTTCATAGTTCTTTGGCCAATTATAATCTTCATCCGAAGGCATTCCAATACACTGAACTGCTATTTTTTTATAATTAGCGCCTTGAATTTCAGATGATAAATCTGTTTCTACAACAAAATCTATAGTATATTTCCCAAGCTTAACTTTTGGTGTAAGCTTATATCCAATGCCTTTTATACTCTTTTCTATATGCTGCTCAAAATCATTTAATAATAAATACTCAGAGGATTTAAGTTCTTCCTTAGGCTGATTCTGCTCAAGGCAATATTTTAATAAGGAGTACCTAACACATTTATTATTAAGGTTCTCTAAATCTACTGAGTGAAATAACCACATTTGATTTCTTGCGCGACTGGCAGCTACGTTAAACCTTCTTATATCTGAGCCTTTAGTTAGAGCTGCGAATTTAGCATTATTTGCAATAACCATAGATAGGAACATCACATCTCGCTCGTCCCCTTGGAATGAATAAGCATCTCCACAGATAAGCCTTCTTTGTAACATTTCCTCCATGCCAAGTCTTTCTACTAACTCACTTTGGATTAATTCAGCTTGTGCATCACCTAGAAGTGATATAACTCCCATAGTCATTCCAATATACTTCTTATCACTACAGCACTCTAATATCTTGTCTACAAGGCGGTGTGCCTCCAGTGTATTTAGTGCCTTAGCTTCATCCCTTAATCCGCCTATAACTTTAGATGTTACTATAAATGGACCAACTTTTTGAGTGGCCTCTATTCTTCTTAAAGGTATTATTTCATTAGCATAACATAATGCATTGCTAAAACCAATTATCTCTGGCACGCATCTAAAGTGCTCCTTTAATAATAACCTGTTTGGAAATACTCTTAGAGCTGTATTATATAAACTAGTTTTTAAATCAAACCATTCTGAATGTGGGATATCTTCTAAATATGTATTAATTAAAGTTTCTACAACAGTATGGTCCTTTCCAATGGCTTCAGGACTTATTTGCTTTTCATCTCCTACAATAATTGCCTTCTTAGCCCTCATTAATACCGTTATAGCTGATATGTCACTTTGACTGCTCTCATCCACAATTACCACATCAAATAAATTATCTGTAAGCTTTAAATTTTCCATAACCCTATTTATTGGCATAATCCACACAGGAATTACATCTTTGCAATTGTCCATTTCCTTTTGTGCAATTTTTCTATACTTTACCGCCTGAGTACCTGTCCCTTTTCCTATCCTTTTTATAGCTTCCATCCATGTGAATAAGCTTCTTTTTTGAGCTTCAGTAGTACGCTCTATTTGATTAAGCCAACTTCTTTTAGAAACAAGCTCTCCTACAATATATTTTTCTTTATTTTTTTCGCGAGTTATATTTTTCTCTAGAGATTCTACAGATTCTCCGTCTAATTCACACAAGAAATCATTCCATTTTCTCCACTTCCATGCCTTTTCCCAATCTGTGCACTGTGATTTCTTCATAATTTCATCTTCACCATTTGTTATATTTTTAAGTAGTATTGGACAACATGCTTGTAATTTATTACTTAGCTCTTTTAATTCTAACACCTGATGAGCTACTTTCATTAGACTATCTATTTCTACATAAACAGCTTTTATGTCCTCAATGCTCCTTTTGCTTATAGCATTTTGTAATTTTTCTAAGCAACCTATATTATTAAAGGTCTTCTTTATTTCTTCAATTTCACAGCACAATTTATTATATTTATTTATATGCTTTAAACTCTCGAATCCCTTTTTAAGATAAATATATGTTTCTTTTTCATACCAAGATAGATTACTCGTCAAAGTTTTGACGGTCAAAGATTTGCCGGTCAAATCTTTACCAGACGAACTTTTACTGGTGATATTCTTACTCGGCAAAAAATTAATTATATTATTTCTAAAGTCCTTGTCAAAGTCCATAATACTTTGAATACTTTTAATATCCACAGACAATTCACTTATATAGTTTCTGTCTGTTTCATCTATAATCACTGTGCCATAATCTTTTATTGTATTGTTCCAAAAATTTTTAAGTTTTCTTTCTAATAGCTTCAGTTTTATATATAAATCAACCACCACTATTTGATCGCTATTATTTATAAGCTCATAATCCACCTTAACGCCTTCAAATAAATATTTAAGATTTCCATGAAGCATCTTGAATATGATTCCAAGTTTGCCTTTTTCTCTAATCGCTTTTGCTACAACCTCAAAGTCATTTTTGAATTTGTTTATATCAACATCCTTTGGTAGCTCTAATTTATGATTATTTAATTCTTGCCTTATTTTATTTATGTTTTTTGTATACTCATTACATTTTTCTACTAATTGTTGCCAAAATACCTTTGACTCATTATTAGAGTAATAATGAGTCATCACATTATTTAGCCAGTTGTTTTCAAACCCTTCAAGCCTTTCTATGGCATCATCTACAAGTTTTAAAAGCCTTCTATTTCCATAATCTATAGAATCTACATTATTCCACTCTTTAATATTATCCTCATGAATTTGCTTCTGCTGTTCTAATTTAAATAATTCTGCTGTTTTATCACATAGATCAATTTCTTTAGGCAGTACTCCTATATACTTCTTCATGTTATTTACTTCATAAATTTGCTCTTTTTTAATTGTACCTGATAATGAAACTAGCTTTTTAAATTCTTCAGTGCACAATGGCTGTTCCTTATTAAATGCAAGCTTATCTACTATCCACGAATAATCATTTTCATTATCTTTAACCCACCTGGCCATATCCATTAATGTATATTTTCGACCCTCATATTCTATTTTCTCATTCTCTCTATCTTCAATACATTTTAAATCTCCATATAAATTTTTCTGTGAATCACGGCATTTAATAAGTTTATATTTTAGTAGCTTTATTTCTTTACGTAATTCTTTAGTATCCATGGATAAATTTTCTGTTATTTTTCTAACAGACTCATCCAATTCTTCCAGTGATTTTGTATCATTCCCCAATATTGAAATGCATAATGCCCTAACTTCTTCTGGTATTTTATTAGATAAAACTCTTAATGCCCTATCTGTTTGACTTGTAACTAGTACCCTTTTACCATGCGCCAATAAATGACATATTAAATTAGCTATAGAATGGCTTTTGCCAGTACCTGGTGGCCCCTGTACAACAATGCCATAGTTCTCAGCCAATCTTTTAGTTATTTCCATCTGCTCTCGACTAGCAGGCAGTGGAAATAACACATCCTCTCCTACTTCCTTCCACTCACCCCGCATTTCAATATCTTGTACTACTTCACTCTCTGAGACCAGTGCCTCTATAGTTTTAGGAATAGGAACTCCCGCTCTTATTTGCGACAGCACATCATTTAGTTCCATATTCCAAAGTCTTGTGTCCACCTTGCGTAGTATTATGCACGGTGCATTGTAAAATCGTATATTAGCTTGGACTAGTATATCTTCCTTTGAACTTAGTTCCTTAACATAGAACCCTTCTTCCTGGGCATTTAAAAGCATAGCTATCTCTTCAAAAATTTTTGAAGCCCTTTCGATATTTCTCACATCTAAAGCCATGTCTTTTGCTTTATTGCGAAGAACTAGTAAACTATCTAGGTTTACCTCTAAGTATTCATTTAAAAACTCAAGTTCCACATTGGTTTGATTATTATACGGCTTTAACGTAAATGCTTTTTTCATGGAGTCAAATTTTATTTCCATCTTAGTTGTAAAAATAGGATGGACTATTTCTTTATCTTCCTTTTGCCAAGTTAAAAGCCCATTTGACCAAATTATCTCTAAATCCTCACTATTTTTTTCTAATTGCAAATATATTTTTTGAAACTTACTATATAACACCTTTGTTCTCTCATCTATAGTTAACCAATAATCCTTATTCTCATCGCAATTAAATGTAATTCCAGGAGTATTTTGAATTTCTTTTTGCCAATATACACTTTCATATTCATTAATATTTCTTATAGTTTTCTCATTCATATTTTTAATGCTTAATAAATAGGAAAATACTTTTTCTACTTTATTATTAATATCCAAAGTTTTGTTACCTCCAACATCTTAATTAAATCATCTTCTTCGAAGCTGCAATATAAGTCACATCCAAATAATGTAAAAAGTCTTATTAAAACAGAATTCGTTTTAACAAGACTTATAATTATTTACAGGAGTCTCTCTCCACTATTCTATAAGGTAATACAAAATGTTTTTCATCAACCACTAAATTATTTATGGATTTTATAAGCATTCTCATACTTACAGAGCCCATATCATACATTGGTTGAGATACGGTAGTAAGTTTAGGATAAAATATTGAAGCTGAATAAATATCATCAAAACCCATAACATCTACATCTTCTGGAACTTTGATATCTCTATCTCTTAATGCATTTATTACTCCCATGGCAATTTCATCACTAGCGCAGAATACTGAATCTATCTCCATGCCTTTATCTAATATAGCATTAATTCCCGCATAACCATCTCTAGCCTTAACTCCACCAAAATAAACTAAATCATTATCCAGGTTTATTTCCATTTCCGTGAGGCCCTTTTTATAACCTGTGTACCTTTTAGATAAGGCATTGACTTTTTCTGTAGTGGTACCTACATATGCAATTTTTTTATTGCCCTTATTTATCAAATATTTTACCGCATCTGATGCTGCCATTACGTTGTCAATAGAAACGCTAGGAAATATTCCATCCTCATCTGTAGTTTCTACTAAAACTGTTGGCATTTCAAGCTCTTTTATTAAACTTATAATATTTTGACCTATGGAATTACTCATGTATATGACTCCATCTATCATTTTCTCTTTAAGTATTCTTAGTGCTTCCATTTCTTTATCTAAATCTAAATCCGCATTACAAAGCATAATATTATAATTATAAATATTAGCTACATCCTCACAACCTCTAACTATTTCAGGATAAAATTGATTTGATATATCCGGTATAATTATTCCTATTGTGCTAGATTTTTGTGTTTTTAAACTTCTAGCAACTATATTGGGTCTATATGATAATTTTTTTATAGCGTCTTTTACCTTTTTCTTAGTGTCTTCGTTTACCACATCTATATCATTCAGAACTCTAGATACTGTGGCAATAGAAACTCCCGCTTCTCTTGCAACATCTTTTATTGAAGCAGCCATATTCTCAACTCCTATTTTTTTATCCGATTATTTTTCTTATTATATCATTATACTTATAAAATCTCCTTATTTCAAGCTATAATGCGAACTTTTAACTATTAGTATAGTTATAGTGTTGCCCATTTAAATAAATTTTACAATAATATCCGCACTTTATGATTAAAAAGAAAGTATGCGACTAATATCGCATACTTTCCAAAATTACTAATTATACTTTTTCTACAGCGAGCTGCAAATCTTCTCCATTTACCTTAACTGCATTGTATTCTCTTTTGATATTATGCATAACTTCTACTGATAATGTATCTCGTTTGATTTGCTCTTCAAATTTTAAAATTACATTTTGAAGCATTTCATTTCCGGAAACGTAAAGTCTAATCTTATCAGCAACTTCAAACCCACTTTCTTTTCTCATGTTTTGAATCTTGCTTAAGATCTCCCGTAGGTTTCCTTCTTCTTTAAGTTCATCAGTTATATTAGTATCTAAGACTACTCCCATTTCGCCTTCTCCAGCAAATGCATAGCCGGAAAGGCCTTGCATAGTAACAAGTAATCTTTCACTATTTAATTCTATTTCTATTCCATTTACATCTATAGTAACTACTCCGCCATTATTTATTGTTTGAGCAAGCTCCATCTGATTCATAGCAGCTATCGCTTTTTTGATGCCAGGTATAAATTTACCATATGGTTTTCCTAATACAGGAAGGTTTGGTTTTATTTCAAATTGAACATATTTAGAAAGATCAGCTCCTAGCTCTACTTCCTTAATGTTAAGTTCTTCTTTTACTATATCTCCATAATATTCTGGAAGAGATCTAAGGCTAACTAACATTTTAGCTAGTGGCTGTCTATTTTTTATATTAGCAGCATTTCTAGCACTTCTTCCTAGTTTAACAGTCTTATAAGCCTTATCCATTTCTTCTTCTAAGAGAGTATCCACAAGGTCTTCTCTATACTGCGGCCATGCACATAAATGTACACTTTCTGGTGCATTTTTGTCAAAGGTAACTACTAGATTTTGATATAATTCCTCTGTTACAAATGGTATAAAAGGAGCTGCTATTTTAGCAAAAGTTGTGATAACTCTATATAATGTCATATAAGCGCCTATCTTATCATCTGTAAGTGACTCTACCCAGTATCTTGATCTATTACGTCTTACATACCAATTAGAAAGTTCATCAACAAAGGCTTCAAGTTCAATAGCTCCTTGAGTTATTCTGTAGTTTGTTAAATGATCATCCGTATTCTTAACTAATGAGTTTAATTTTGACATCATCCATTTGTCCATAATATTTTGGGACACGAAATCCTCATATTTAGTTGGATCAAAATTATCTAAATCAGCATATAAAATGTAGAATGAATATACATTCCAAAGTGTTCCTATAAACTTTCTTTGTGCATCAATAACTGCATCTTCATAAAATCTTGAAGGAAGCCATGGAGCACTAGCAGTATAAAAATACCATCTTAGAGCATCTGCTCCTTGATTCTCAAGCACTGTAAACGGACTGAGCACATTCCCTTTATGCTTAGACATCTTAATACCGTTTTTATCTAAGACATGGCCAAGTACTATACAGTTTTCAAATGGGTTTGTATCAAACACAGTAGTAGATATTGCAAGTAGTGTATAGAACCAACCTCTTGTTTGATCTACTGCTTCTGAAATAAATTGAGCTGGGAAATTAGCTTCAAACATTTCTTTGTTTTCAAATGGATAATGGTGTTGTGCAAATGGCATTGATCCTGAGTCAAACCAGCAGTCTATAACTTCTTCTACCCTAGTCATTGACTTATTACATTTTGGACATTTTAAATGTACCTTATCTATAAATGGTTTATGAAGTTCTATTCCTTCTGGAACATCTATTCCCTTTTCATTAAGTTCTGCTATACTTCCTATCATTTCGCGGTGACCACAGCTGCATTCCCAAATCGGAAGTGGAGTTCCCCAGTATCTACTTCTACTTATACTCCAGTCTATAACACCTTCAAGGAAATTACCCATTCTTCCCGTTCTTACGTTATCTGGCATCCAATTAATCTTATTATTATTTTCTACAAGTTTTTCTCTTACTGAAGACATTCTTACAAACCAACTATCTCTTGGATAATATAAAAGTGGTGTATCACATCTCCAACAGTGTGGATATGAATGTGTGAATTTCTCTGTTTTATATAAGACATTATTTTCTTTTAGGTATTCTAATATTTTAGCATCCGCATCTTTAACAAAGACACCCTTCCATGGAGTAACACAATCTACGAATTTACCTTCTACATCAACTAAATTAATAAGTGGTAAATCATTTTGTTTTCCAAGCAAGTTATCGTCTTCACCATAAGCAGGAGCTATATGAACTATACCTGTACCATCTGTTAGTGTTACAAAGTCTCCATGGACTATATAGAAAGCTTTACCTTCAGGAGTATAGAAATTAAACATTTGCTCATATTCAAGGCCTAAAAGATCCTCTCCTTTAAATTCGCGTACCACTTCATACTCGCCATCTAATTTACTAAGTAGTTTTTTTGAAAGTATTAAAGTCTCATTTTCTTGAACCACTTCAACATAGTCATATTTTTTATTAACTGCAAGTGCTACATTGCTTGGAAGAGTCCAAGGAGTTGTAGTCCAAACAAGTATAGATTTGTCTTCACCTTTCACCTTGAATTTTACATAAGCTGAAGCTTCTTTTACATCCTTATATCCTTGACCTACTTCATGAGAAGATAGTGAAGTCCCACATCTTGGGCAATATGGCATTACTTTATGACCTTTGTATAATAGGTCCTTATCCCACATTTGCTTTAATGCCCACCAAACTGATTCAATATAATTGTTATGATAAGTTACATAAGGATTATCCATATCTATCCAGTAACCCACTCTCTCAGACATTTCTCTCCACATATTAACATAGCTAAAAACACTGTCCTTACATTCTACTACAAATTTTTCTACTCCATAAGCTTCTATTCCTGGTTTCCCAGAAATACCAAGTTTCTTTTCTATTTCAAGTTCTACTGGCAGGCCATGAGTATCCCACCCTGCTTTTCTAGGAACTTTGTACCCTTTCATTACCTTATATCTTGGAATTATATCCTTCATAACTCTTGTTAAAACATGACCTATATGTGGTTTACCATTGGCTGTTGGTGGACCATCATAAAAAGTGAAGGACTCTCCACCCTCATTTAAATCAAAATTCTTTTGAATAATGTCTTTTTCTTTCCAAAGCTTAAGTATATCTTTTTCTATATCCATAAAACTTTTTGAAGCATCATTTTTCTTGTACATAATAAAACTCCTTTCTCTATTTCATTTAATAATAAACGCTTAGATTCCACTGAATTTTCGGAATAATTAAATCATCACCTAGGGGCTTGTTCATCCTCTTCGGAACTGCTCATAAACTTCGGACTACAATATTTTTAAATATAAAAAAACTCCACCCTAAATAGGACGAAGTTAAATTCGCTATGCCACCTATACCATAAATACAAATTAAAGTACTATCATACTTTATTCTTTAACGCAGAAATACGGATAAGCTTACTAAATTTTCAGCCTTCAGCTCCTAGGTGATTTTCTTCAAACTTTCACTATGGGTTCGCACCTTTCCCCACTCTCTGCAAGTTACCTGCTTAAATACTTTTCCTAATCAAAGCTTTTTTTTAGTCATAATTAATATAAATCAATATGAACTTCTTATGATTATATAATAATGAATTTTTATTGTCAATTCCTTTTTAATTTTTATTGTATTTTCCATGCTATAATGTTGTTAAATCATCACCTTCGGTGCTGAAATGTTGTTAAAAGTTATTTTCGCGAACATTCATGTCTATTTTATTAAAATAGTACGTTATTACTATGGTTTTATGCCTATAATTACAACTTTTATTGTGAAATATGCATATTTTCATAAATATATGTGATATAATATAAGATAAAAATGAAATTCACGATACTTTAAACTATAAATAGCTACAGAATACGTTTACGTAAATGAATTTATGTTTTACCATACTTGCAAAATATCCTGATTATTTTGTTAATAATTATAATTGATGATGTTTTCCATTGACATACTTTCATTATTATAATAAAATCATTTTATTTAGTTGTGTATTAAAAGAAAATCTTACACTTCTATAAATAAGATTATTATTTTAATGAGAATATAATTCTATTTCTAAAAATATTAATGGAGTCGTTTTACTGGCTTTTAAATAAAAATATATATTTTAAAGGAGGAAGATTATTTTGAAAAATTTAATTTATGTAATTCCAAAAGAAAATCATTCTGACAAAGATATTAAAGAAATTCTACTTGCCCACTCTGAGGTGAAATTCGTTTCTCTAGTAGGTATTGACCTATCTGGAAATGATACCGATGAAAGAATTCCAATGACTATATTTTTAAATGACATTAGTGGTTTCGCGAAGGGTGCTATACAAACTGACGGTTCATCTGTAGTCTTCCCAGGCATTGCAACTCTAAATAATGCTAAAACAGACATGCTGGCAGATTTTGATTGTAATTGGTTCATAGACTACAATTATGAAAACATTGATTTTGAAACAAAATTGCCTGTAGGAACCTTAAAAATTCCATGTTTATTATTACATAATAACATTCCAGTAGATTCAAGGTCTATCTTGAAAAAATCCATTAACTGCTTTAAAACAACTCTTCACAATTTATTCAAAGAATATCCATCTGCACTCGCTTCTTTTGATTTTTCCTATGAAGATATTGATGAAATCCTACTTACCTCTGCTACTGAATTAGAGTTTTGGGTAAAAACACCTAATGATGACGCAGATATAGAGGAACTATCCACTTCTCAAGAACTAAAAGAGCAATATTGGAGTAGGCTTAAAGGAAGTGTTCGAACTGCCTTAGAGCAATGCCTTACTTTAATGGAAGACTATGGTTTCGAGCCAGAAATGGGACATAAAGAGGTTGGTGGCGTAAAAGCTCAACTAGGTGAAACTGGTTCTCTAACTCATATTATGGAACAGCTTGAGATAGATTGGAAGTTTTCTGATGCTCTTCAATGTGCGGATAATGAGCTATTTATAAGAAATTTAGTAAGAGAAACTTTTAGACGCAACAGTTTAGATGTTACCTTTTTAGCCAAACCTGTGCAAGATGTAGCTGGAAGTGGTAAACATGTTCATATTGGTGTAGCTGTAAAATTAAAAAACGGAAAAAGAGTTAATTTATTTACTTCTACTAAAAAACATTTCCTAAGCACTATAGGTTATGCCTGCGCCATGGGTATACTTAAAAATTACGAAGTAATAAATCCATTTATTTCTCCAACAAATGATTCACTAAGAAGATTAAAACCTGGTTTTGAGGCTCCTGTTTGCATAGTAACTTCTCTTGGCCACAGTGTGGATGTTCCTTCAAGAAATAGATCTATACTCTTAGCACTAATAAGAGATCTTGATAATCCACTTGCTACAAGATTTGAGCTTAGAGCGCCAAATCCACATACTAATACATATCTAGCTTTAGCCACCTTATATATGGGCATGCTAGATGGGCTTGTATACGCAATAAAAAATAATAAATGTGAAGATGACCTTTTAAGTGAATTATCTAAAGCACCCGGCGAGGACAGTGAGTATCTAGAAAAACATAGAGCATACCGAAGTGAAGAAAATGTATTTGATTTCTATACAGATGAAGATCGCGAAGAGTATTTTGGAAAAGCACCTAAAACTATTTATGAAAATCTTCTTGGACTTGATGAATATCCTGAAAAACTTGAAGTTCTTAAGGCTCACGGTGTATTTACTCCTAGTTTACTAAATAGTTTTAAAATGGCTATAACCACTAGATGGGTTACTGAAATAAATAATAGAGTATTAAATGCTTATGCAGAAGAAATTCGAAATTCTAAAATGATTCATACTCCTGAAAAGGCTTTAGATTTAGATTTAGCAAATTGGCAAAAAATCAATGATTTAAGACATTTTATTATGAAGGATACTTATTCTAAAACTAGCCTCTTTACTAAAATAAAAGAAGCTTCCAAAGTTGAAAACTACAAGGAACTTTCTGCCTTACAACTAGAATTAGATGCACAAATGGAAGAACTTAGACTTTGTTATAGCAACTATAAAAAGAACTTATTAGATATTTAAATTATATATTTTAAGTCATTAAAAAATCACCTACACAGTAAAATACTATGTAGGTGATTTTTTATAATAATTTAAATTAATATACTATATTAGTTATTCCTAAACTCTTAAGAATACCTGTTGAAATTGCCTTTGCTAATTTGTTTTGGTAGTCTTCAGTTTTTAACAGCTTTTCTTCTTCTGGATTAGATAGAAATGATGTTTCTACCAATATAGCCGTAGCATTTGTATTTCTTATAACATATAAATCTGTAGTAACAGGTTTAATCTTCCTATCTTTTCTTCCAGTTGCTTTAATTAATTCAGTTTGGACATTTTGAGCAAGCTTTTGTCCAGCTGAACTCCCACTAAAATAAAAAGTCTCGATGCCACTAACTGTAGAACTATCAAACCAATTAGCATGAATGCTTACAAAATAATCTGGTTTAGTGTTATTTGAAACATCACATTTATCTTGAAGATTTCTGGCTTGATTACTACTGGAATAAGGTATATTGTCATTTTTTCTTGTGTACACCGTTTCAACACCATTTTTAACTAATATATCTCCTATTTTAAAAGAAATTTTCAAAACTATATCCTTTTCCAGCGTTCCCGTTACTCCTACCGCTCCTGAGTCTCCACCTCCATGACCTGGGTCTATTACTACTTTGTAGGTGCTCTTAGTAACATTAATTATAACTTTAGCTTTTGTATCATAATCCTTTATAACTCCTTCATAAGCATAAGTCCCTACTTTATTTAAACAAACTGAATTTTGAGACCACACCACTGCAACATCTTTTTTTGAATTATTACTCATAGTAGCTTGCACCATTTTAGGGAATGTGTATGTGCCACCCACTTGTAAATTAGCCATTATATCTTTCACTGAAGATATTTCATAAACAGAGTCATAACTCGTATCTGTATTTGCGAATCCAGCATAATTCATTAACCCATTAGCTATAGCCTTTGCAGCATTATTTTGATACTTGTCGCTATTTAATAATATCTCTTCATTTGGATTGCTTAGGAACCCTAATTCCATAATTATAGCAGGACAGCTTGTCTTTTTTAATATCCCAAAATTCCCCGTTTCCATTGCTACCTTTATTTCCCTATCCTTTGCCGCTGTTGCCTTTATTAGTTCTCCCTGTATTGAACTAGCTAGTAGCTTATTATTAGAAGCATCAGATAGATAATATGTTTCAATACCACCGGCCTCAGTATTTGAAGCACTATTAGTATTTATACTTAAAAATACATCTGCCTTTGCATTCTTTGCTATTGCAGCTTTTGCATCATCCTCGCCAGCCATGGTCCAAGGTACTGAATCAGCGTTTCTGGTGTATACTATATTGAATCCTCTTGTTTTTAGTATATTACCTAGTTTCAGCGCTACATTTAAATTTATATCCTTAGCCTTAGTACCATTTACACCAGTGTTTTCTGTATAGAACTGCGCCGGATCTATACATACAGTAAGCTCACTTGGTTTTGTAGGTATACTTGGTTTTATAGTTTCGGTATTAAAATTCATTCTAACTTCTTTAGGAAGAGGCTCTCCATCATTAGATTTAACCTTTTCCGTAACTATCAAGGTATATGTCTTATTAGATTCATAATTTTTTACAGGACTTACTATTACCTTTTTATTGTCATTAGCTAAACTAACATTTACGTCTATGTAATTATTATTTTCTCCAACCACCTTAATGTTTGTGCTAGTAACCGTAGCAGGGCTCAGTGATTTATTGAAATTCACTGTCCATGGCTTGCTAACTACCACATCGTTTTTAGGACCCATATCTACATAGGTACTAGCCTTAACTATTATTTGCATAGGTATAATCAATGCAAAAGTTAAAATCATAATTGTAAATGCTTTAAAGATATTTTTCATATAATCTCCCCTAACCCTTCATATTTAATTATTTATATCATTATTTATATAATTTTAAGCCTTCTTGTAAATTATGGTATTAATTCTAAGATAATTATATTGCCATCTCTATAGTTATAAATATTTTTCAAGAATTTATTCAAATTCAATATATTTACTTTTAAAATAGTATATTACCCCATGAAATGTGCCATAATTTAATGATAAATAGTCATATAAAATATTGTCTCTCTATAAAATACGTATAGTGAGACAATTTGTTTCAATTTAAGGTGAAATATTTAAAAATCATTTAATAAAAGGAGAATTTACATGGAAATAACTTGGCTAGGTCATTCCTGCTTTCTTTTGCAGGATTCAAAAGGTAGAAAGCTTTTAACAGATCCATTTGATACTACACTAGGATATGAAATTTATAAAGGAAGTCCGGATATTGTAACTATAAGTCATAAGCATTTTGATCATAATTATACTAAAGAGTTAAATGGTAATTATAAAATCATAGATAAAATTGGTGTGTTCTATATATGTGATATACCTATAAAAGGTACCCCCTCTTATCACGACAAAGATAAAGGCGCAAAGCGTGGTGATAACATAATATTCACTTTTAAGATGGATGATTATACCTTATGTCATTTAGGAGATTTAGGCCATAGTCTTTCAAATGATGATATAGATGCTATTGGAAGTGTAGACATATTGTTTATTCCTGTGGGTGGTAATTACACCCTGGATGGTAAAGAAGCTGCGGAAGTTACTAAGAAAATAAATCCCAAAATAGTTATACCCATGCACTATAAAACTTCACTAGTGTCCTTCCCCTTAGATGGGGTAGAAACATTTCTTATGTATATGAAAAACGCCTCAAAAATAGATAGTAATAACTTAATAATCAATGGTGAATTAAGAGAATCACTGTCTGTTAAAATACTAAATTATATTTAAATAGAACAAAGTCATATATTGCGTAAAATGCTAAGTTCGTTCAAATAGCATTTTACGCAACATATGACTTTTTAGCATATTTATTTATTCCATAATATAATTTTTTTTTCTGAAATACTCTTTTGTACATCAATGATCCTCTGATTGGAAGAACCAGTATACTTACTAGCATCTGTCCTTAATTCTTCATGAAATTTACCATCAATAAGTACATCTATAAATTTTAGTAGCCCTAGTTTATCTTTATCTTCACTATTTATTATCTCGTCATATGTGTATCCACTATAACACCAAATATTTAATCCCTGATCCCTTATTCCTTCTGACAATTTTGATAGTGCTAATGCACTTTCAAAAGGTTCTCCTCCTGAAAAGGTGACCCCTTTTATTATAGGCCTATTCTTAGCTATTTTTTTCAAAATATCTCCTACTAAAACAGAATCACCATAATCAAAACTTTGCATAAGCTGATTTTGGCAACTTTCACAGTTATGCATGCAGCCAGACACAAAGAGCACAGATCTCATTCCGTCTCCATTGACTAATGAATTATCTAAAAAACCACCTATTTGAAGTTTCACTAAATACACCGCCTTTTATATGATAAAGTAAATCATGAGCAATTGTAGTAATACAATTGCTCATGATTTTAAACAAACTTTATTTAATAGACAGCTGCATGATCCTCAGTATGAGATATCCTATCTGCTCTCTCTGCTGTTTTCCCATTACCAAATCTCTCATCCAAACTTAAGTAACCTGTTACTCTTGAAATTCCTTGTATATTATGACTGCCACATTTCGTGCATTTTTGAACTCCACTTTGGAGATAAGTTCCGCAATCTTTACAATATCTTATATGGAAATTAATTCCCAAATAACTAATGTTTGTTTGCTTATATGCATAATCTAATATGTCCATTATAATTTCCCCTGTTGGGTAATCGTCAAGTTCTATATAACTAATATGTCCACCATTACATAATTTATGATAAGGTGCTTCAATATCTATTTTTCCCACAATGGATATTGGATATCCTACAGGAACATGATAACTATTTGTGTAATATTCCTTATCCGTAACCCCTGGTATTTCACCAAATACAGCCTTATCTTGAAGTATAAATCTACCACTTAACCCTTCAGCAGGCGTTGCATAAGTGCTCCAATTAAGCTTAGTTTCATCTATTAACTTATCAGTATACTTTCTTATATAGGATATTATTTCAACCCCTAATTTTCTAGACTCTTCGCATTCACCATGATGCTTCCCTGTTATCGCTGCTAGAGTTTCCGCAAGGCCTATAAATCCAATAGCCCATGATCCATTCTTCAAAATAGGTTCAATGGAATCATTAGGAGTTAATCCTTCACTTCCAAGCATTAGTCCTTGACCTGCTACAAAAGGTAAATCCTTAACCTTTAATTTTTTTAACACATCATATCTATGCATAAGTGCTTCTCTGCAAAGTTCTAACTTAACATAAAGTAATTTATAGAACTTGTCTACATTTCCCTTAGCTAATATACCGAGTCTAGGAAGATTTATAGTTGCCGGTGCAATATTTCCTCTGCCCTTTGTTCCTGCCTCTCCATTTATATTAGAACAAACATAAGTACGACACCCCATTGTAGCCGGTGTAATGCCTTGATCATAGTAAAATTTATTAAAATCAGCATCTAAATTCATAAAAGTAGGGTTCATTCTCTTGCTAGCAACCTTGCAAGCAAGCTTATATAAATAGTGATATGGATCAGTTTTTTCTCTATTTACTCCTTTTTTTACTCTAAAAATTATATTAGGAAATACTGGTTGTTCTCCTTTTCCAAGCCCTTTTTCATATTCTATTAGAAATATTTCACATACCAGCGCTGCGTCTTTGGATTCTGGTATTCCAATATTCATTGAACTAAAAGGCACTTGTGATCCTGCTCTGCTATGCATTGTATTTAGGTTATATACTATGCCTTGCATAGATTGCTCTATAGCTCTTCTTAATTTACGCTCTGCAAACGCATTGATCTTATCTTCATCTACACCCAGGTCTCTAATTTCTTGACGTATTTCTTGCCTTGTGTATTCTATAAATGCTGCCATGTCATTATCAAAATCTGGATGTGACTGACCTCCAAACATATCGTTCTGCGTTGATTGAAGTAAAATACATGAAAGTTCAGCTGCAGACTCTATCCTTTTTGCTCTCCTTATATAGCCATAGCCTGTATTAAATCCTCTTTCTAAAACTTCTTTTGTTGGTATATGCAAACAATTTACGGTTAAATTGTAACTATCCAAATCATGGTAATATACGTCTCCATTTTCATGTGCTTTTGCTAAATGCTTAGGCATCATAGATAAATTATGCCATTTATTAGATTCACTAGCAATTCTAAGTAACTTAGAACTAAAATTATTGCCCACATTAGCATTATCTCTATCTGTTTCTACTCCTATTTTTTCTATAGCTTTCATAAGATCTGATTTTATTTCTCTAATCTTATTACGTTCACGCCTGTAATTAGAAAAAGCTACTCCAATAGGCTTATGACCATTTTCTAAAAGTTTATCTTCAACAATATTCTGTATTTCTTCCACAGAAAGTTGCTGTTTGTCCAAATCCTCAATTCTTTCTAACACCTTTTGAGTTAGCTCGATAATTTCACTTTCTTTTAAATTAAAAGCTATCTCATCCGCTGCTCCCCTTATGGCATTTGTGATTTTTATCGAATCAAATTGAACCTCTCGTCCATCTCTTTTGACTACATGTAGCATAACTAGGCCTCCCTAAACACAATATCTTGTACTTTGCTTATTATACTCTAGTAAAAATTTTATATCAATTTCACAATTAACTTCTATCATATAATACGCCCATTTAGGTTTTGATTATCTCAATATCCTTTGATTTTTTATCCTTATTGTGCTCTTGACATTATAACTTAACCTCTAAACTTATTTTTATTAATATCTGCATAAAAAAAAATAAAAAAAAATAAAATAGTATAAAAAAAACATTAAAAGCCAAACTATATTTAGAACATAAAGCACCCACTACTAAAACTATTATAAATAATGTGCTGCCTTAAGTTAAAATAGTTTTATAAAAAATAACTAAACTGTATGCATTTTAAATTATATTATAATATAATTAAGTAAATTAAGTTTAGAGGAATTCTTAGTAAATAAATAAAAAGATACGCAATTATTTATTTTATTTTTGAAAAACTATTTAAAATTTTAACAAAGTGTAGTATTATAATACTTATGTTACAAATGTTTTATGTTACAAATGTTACAAATTTTTTTATTCAGGAGGAAAGTTATATGAAAACAGGTACAGTTAAATGGTTTAATTCAGAAAAAGGGTTTGGTTTCTTATCCGTAGAAGGAGAAGAAGATGTATTCGTACATTTTTCAGCTATTCAAGGAGACGGATATAAATCTTTAGAAGAAGGACAACAAGTTCAATTCGAAATAACTACTGGCGCTAGAGGCCCTCAAGCTTCAAACGTTACTAGATTATAATTCAAATTCTAAAGTAATCTATAATATACATCAATTATAGATAAAACACCTATCACACTGTGATAGGTGTTTTTTAGTTTATATCAGCTATCCTTAAGTCTACTTTCGTACTTTGTTTTATTCATTTTATAAAAATATTATCACTTTCATGAATATAATATCTATCTTTGCTAAAACTATACAGGAGTTAGTTTATAGACTGTGAAAGGATGTTTTATAATGATTGGTAAAATAATAGATATGGACAATACAGATGCCTTTATAAATTTTTCAGACGGAACTACTGTGGATATATGTATTGCTCGTTTACCTAAAGATTCAAAAATAGGAGATACTATTGATCTAAATATGGCATCTCCTACTAATTTGAGAAACAATATAATGGAAAGCTTTTTCTAATAAAATTTTAACAATAAAAATCTGTATTTGTTTTCCAAATACAGATTTTTATTATTTAGACATCCTGAAAAGATGTCACAATGAAATTATGTTAGAATTTAGCTGGTTTTTTATCTTCAAAAGTTTCAATGTTCCATAGTCCTTTATTATATTTAGCTACTACGTAATACACTTTTTCTTTCTCACTAAGTGTAGTCTTAATTGTAGCAGTGGCCTTGTATATAGTGGCTTTATACCCTTGCGTTTTAACTTTTATTAACACATCATAATCCGTAGCTTTACCTTTTAGTAATGTAGCATTATAATCATCTATTAAGTTACTTTTAAAGGATTCTAAATCAGTTGATAGTACAAATTTAGCTACACTATTATCCTCACTTATATCAAGTCCTATTTTTTTGCCCTTGCCTTCACCCTCTACATACTTATCTAATACCTTTGAAATTGAATCATAATATACAGTTTTAAAATCTATTGGCTTTCGTATATTCCAAAAGTTTTGTATTATATCATTATCAATTCTTTTAGATACAATATAGCTCTTATCTGAACTATACAAATTAGCTCCATCTTTTTCATCCAGCCCTGCTATATAGTTAAATTTGTGGACTTTATCTACGCCCTCATACATTTCAAATATATAATCAGACTCTAGTGTTGATTTTTCACTAACTTCCTTAGATGTTGATAAAATTTCATACAAATCTTTTATGGCTATTTCATCTGTAACCACAAATCTAAAGCTTTTATCCCTAGTACTTTGTATTATTATCTTTTTAATTCTGCCATCCTTAATATATTCAAAATCATTATTTTTTAGCCCAAGCTTTACTTTGATCCCATCAAAGCTCTTACATCCTGTAAATATAAATGCAGCTATAATTATAAAAGAAAATATCAGGAGCTTGTTTTTATTTTTGTGCATTTTTTATCCTCCTTGCTTTTCTCTGAAGATGCCTCAACACATTATTTAAGCTGCCTAGCGCAATAAAATATTAAGAGAAGCATAGTGCCACCCTTAGTTGAAAACTCGTTAAAAACTCATTAAACACGCTTTATTCACTAACAATGTAGCTATGGATCTTTCTTTTAAAATGACATTAGATAAATTATAATACTTTAAAAAGTATTAAGCAACTTTAATTAATTTTAAAGGTCTCTACTATACTTTCATAAATAGCTCCAAAAGATTCTTTAAAATTAACATTCCTTGTAAAAAATGAAATTCTATAAAATTCATTCCCATCATCAATAAAATATTCATAGGCCTTGTACCAATTATTATCAGTTACACTAATTAAGTATTGCACTAAATATGTTTTTTTACCATTTATAATAATACTGTCTAGTTTATAATTTTTAACTAGATTTTGCTCCTCAGATATTTTTTTACTGCTATCTAAAAATGCTTTTAAATCATTTTTGCTCCTCCACACTTCCACAAATCCATGAATTACCGCGTCGGATGATTGAAAATCATTGTGATATATAATTTCTCCACCAGGGAACTTTTTTTCTTTAGTTGTCCATCCTTCTGGTAATTTATAATTTACTTTTCCGTTTAAAGCAGTATAATCATTTAGCAAATTAATATTATGCTCCACAAGAATGGTAGTTTTCAACTGTTTATCAAATCCTTTTGATATCCCCAAAAGCGTTATCATAAGTCCCATTAGTATTACTATGATTCCAACTTTTTTTCTGTTTATAAATATAACCCTCATTGTACCCCTCCATATATTAATGTTAATATACTATATGATACATATTAAAAGAATATTAAAAAATTAAATGTGCTACTAAATTATATAGTCGCACATTTAATTTCATATATATTATTTTTTTAAAGGGACAACAATTGTAGATTTTTTGAAATCATAAAACATCAGCCAATGTCCCATTTCATCATTTTCATTATTTGAAATCCAAGTTACAAAACCAGTTTTACCTCCATAGGGTTGATGACATTTAGCTCTGCTTCCAGGTATTCCATAAACAATATATTTCATTTTCCCACTGGAGTCACATTTATATCCTAGCATAAAAGATTTATGATTTCTAATATATGGATAGTAACAAATCATAGGATAATATGCTATTGCATATTTATTATAGTCACTGAAATCATACATATTCTCTAAACTATTCGCAGGTATTTTATACCATTTACACCATTTGATTTCTTTAGAAAAATTAGGTACTTCATCAAAACCTAGTGCTACTGTTTTAAAGAATTCTCCCATAGCACCTTTAGGGTATTTACATTTATCATAATCCTCTTTCTTATCATGATGCTTATCTTCTTCATCTTGTTTTTTATCCTTGCTTCTATTCCCACCTAAAACATCTTCAGGTTCTCTAACTTCGAATTCTTTGACCTTAGGCTCTTTAACTTCAGGTTCTTTGACCTCTAATTCTTTGGCTTTAGGTTCTCTAGCTTTAGGTTCACTAGCTTCAGATTCTTTGATCTCTGATTCTCTAGTTTCAGATTCCTTAACTTCAGGTTCTTTGGCTTTAGGCTCTCTAGCTTCATATTCTTTAACTTCAGATTCTTTGGCTTTAGGCTCTCTATCTTCAGTTTCTTTGACTTCAGGTTCTTTAGCTTCAGGTTCTTTGAATCTAAAATCTTCACCTTTAATATCTTCGAGTCCACCTGATGTTTCAACATTTTCGGCTTTAACGCCTCCTGAAATATCTACTTCATCACTTTTTATTTTAATTAATTCAATGTTCTGTTCATATTCATCAAATTCATTAATTATATCATCCGTTCTTGTGTCTTTGTTTTCATTTTTGACATCGGCCAGTTTATAGTTTCTCCATTCATTTGGTTTATCTGTTGTTGAAAATCCGCTCATTATTGAAACCACATTGGTATCTAAAAATTTTACAATTGCAGCTCCAACAATCTTTTCAGCAGCTATACCAGTTTCAGCTATATTTTCCATGTCATATTCATTAGAAATATCTACTCTACCATAGTCGTCTATGTTCAATTTACCCAGTTTTATAATTTTATTTACATCTTTTTTACCACATATTAAAACCATGTAATAAGGTTGTTTTTCTTTCCTTAAGTTTTGCACATAGTATGAAATCTTACATTTGTTATTTTTCATTTCTAACTTTGCATATCCAGAAGGAATTTTACCCGCGTCTAAAGAATAACCTTTTTCATCTTCTTGTAATATAATAAAGTACCTACTATAACTTTTTTTAGGTGTCACCTTCTTTTACCTCCATATAAAACTTATTCATTATACTATATGAAGTATATAATAGAAAGTGAACAACATTTGAAAATTTATTTTGCAGATCCTATTTCATCCGAAAGCAAAGCAAACTCTTGAAGTGATAGTGTTTCCCCTCTTCTTACGGGATCAATATTTGCTCTTTCAAAACATTTTAGTAAATTTTCTTTATCAATTCCTATATCTTTAAGACCATTCCACAAGGTTTTTCTTCTCATATTAAAAGATTTCCTTACTATAGAAAAAAACAAGGCCTCGTCTTTAACCTTAACTTTAGGCTCCTTTAATCTATCCAATCTAATAACAATAGATTCTACCTTAGGCTCTGGGATAAATGCTGTGGGTGGTACTAATCGTATAATTTTCGTATCACAATAGTATTGAACCAATATTGAAAAAGCGCCATAAGCCTTGCAATTTGGCTCAGAATCTATTCTCACCCCAACTTCTTTTTGTATCATTATAGTTAGTGATTTAAAATCATAACCTTTAGTAAGTAAGTTAACTATTATTGGAGTAGTGAGATAATATGGTAAATTGGCTACGAGTTTTACAGATTTTTCATCTCCCATTAACTCATTAAAATCTACTTTAAGAGCATCATTATGAATAAGCTCAAAATTATTAAAATCTTTAAGCTCCTCTTCTAAAATGGGGAAAAGTTTTTCATCCAATTCTATAGCACAAACTTTTTTAGCTCTTTTTAAAAGTTCTCTAGTTAATGTTCCAAAGCCCGGTCCTATTTCAATAACAAAATCCTCTTCATTAACTTCTGCCCCATCAACCACGTCGTCTAGCACAGAGTCATCTATAAGAAAATTTTGTCCCAGACCTTTTTTAAACCTGAAATTATATTTCTTTGCAACCTCACTAATAGTTAAATTTTCCATAATCCATCTCCTTGTCTATCTCTTTAAGGGCATCTATAAATTCTTCCTTTATAATCCCGTAATTATTTAACCTAGTTATAAACTGTGATGAATTACCATATCCTATCCCTAATTTATTACCTAAGGCATCCCGTCTTTCCTTTGCGCGGCTATCAGCTGTCAACTTAAAATATATCATATCTTGCACGTTAAATTCTTTTCTTTTCTCCTGAACTTCAAATTTTGCAGCTTCAAGAGCTCTTAATATTGTTTCAGGTGATGCATTTTCAACACCTATATCTCCATCTTTAGTTCCTTCTTTTTGAGATATATATGCATGTTTTACATTAGCTACTCTTTTGGTAATAATTCTTCTTATCTTTTCTCCAGCAAAATCTGGATCTGTAAAAATTATTACACCTTTTCGCTTTTGAGCTTCTCTTATTTTATTAATTACCTTTTCATTGATTCCAAACCCACCTACAGAAATTAGTTCAGCATCTACAGCTCTTTTAACCGCTGTAACATCATCTCTTCCTTCAACTACTATTACTTCTTTAATCATATTATTATCCATATTATCCTCCATACTATACTATTGTAAGACACTTACTATTATATATTAATAAAAAAGAAAGATATCCTTTAGTATTTCTTTTTATTCCTGTATCTATAATATCATTTTACTTATTAATAGTGAACTGTAAAGCAAAAAAAAAGGAGCTAATGCTCCTACTTTAAAATATATACATCTACATTACGCGATCCCCAATCCCACATTTCATCACTGGAATGGAAATATAAATCTATTATATTACCTTTTATAGCTCCACCTACATCTTCTGCAATAGCATATCCATAGCCATCTACCCAAACCTTGCTTCCCATTGGTATAACCCTAGGATCTACAGCTATAGTACTAAAGCCATCAGCGTTTCTTTTTGCTCTTGCTCCAGTGGACGTTATCCCTAAGTAGGGATCGTCAGGGCCTTTATTCGTAGAATTATAATCAGCAGTATATGCTGTTGCCCTAACCTTAATTTTTTTGGTGTAACGAATGTTACCTCCACGGGATGGTGTATATACATTAACATTACCTAGTGCAACTATTTGTTTAACCGGCTGTGATTTAATCTTTTCACTTACTAAATTTCTAGATACCTCTTTGCCATTTTCATAGACAATAGATGAAGTAATAACCTTCTGACCCGATTTTCCGGGTTGGATAACTTTTTTTACACCCTTATCCAGCTCATCACTACTTTTAAATTCAGTTGCAAAGTCAATCGCTTTAGTTTCTTGAAGAACATCAGTGTTTACTCTTGTTATTTGTACTTGTAACCCTGATTTTAGCGATTCACTTTTTAATGGGGTAATCTTGTCTTCATCCTTTAATACAATCTTTTCTGCTTTCAGCATATCTGCTACTGTATTTTCAGCAGTTTGAATCTTCAATTCTTTCCCATCAACTTTCACTTTAACATTTACAGCTTTTTTTATATATATTTTGTCTCCGTCTTTTACTTCACTGTCTAAACTAACTGTAATTTGATCTTTTGCCCCTAGCGCTATATTATTAGTTTTTAGTATTTGATTAACATTACTTTTTAAAGTTATAACCTGTATGGATTTACCATCAACAATAACAGATATAACTTTTTTCATGTTAAATATAGTCACCGTAACACATGTTAATAACAGCATTACTATAAAAAATGTCTTGGGCCCATTTGAAAAATAGTACTTCAAATTATTTTTCACGTTTTTCATCATAGAGATTCCCTCCCTTAGTCAAGAGTACTTGGGTATTATACCTTGAAGCAAGAAATATGTCAAATTTTAAACCCACTACTCTTAGTTTTGACTGTTAATGCATCATTGTGCATAAAATTATAATATTAAATTATAATTTTAAAATAAAACAACTAATCCAGTCTTTCAGGGTAAATTAGTAAAATAGTATTTACCATTAAAATTATATGTGATCTACACAATTTTAATTACAGATATATTTTTATATTTTTTCCAATAATTAGAATTAATAATCATTTTACACTATTTATTTATTTTTAGCAAGTTTTCAATGTTACAAACTGTAATATCTTCAATTTCTTGTATGGTTTTTTCCTTAATCTGTGATATCTTTTCAATTATGTATTTAATATAAGGGGATTCATTTCTTTTACCTCTATTTGGTTCTGGTGACATGTATGGACAATCCGTTTCTACTAATATTCTGTCCATTGGAACAACTTTGGCAACATCACCTATTTTTTTTGCATTTTTAAAGGTTATAACTCCAGTAAATCCAATGTAATAGCCGAGTTTTAAACATTCCTGCGCAAACTCAACACTTCCTGAAAAGCAATGGATGGTGCCTATAACCTCTGGAAATTGTTTTAATATGTCTAAAGTATCACTATGGGCATCCCTATCATGGATAACTACCGGTAATTTAAGTTCTCTCGCAAGCTCCATTTGAAGTTTAAAGGCCGCCTTTTGAATATCTCTAGGCGGATTTTCTTCATAATGATAATCTAATCCTATTTCCCCTATAGCTCTAACCTTTGGATTCTGCGCTAAATTTCTTAGTTCATCAATAATCTCATCATTAACAATGTCTGCATGCTCAGGATGTATTCCTACTGCGGAATATATAAAATCATATTTACTAGATAGTTCTACTGACATTCTTGCGCCTTCCAGTGATGCGCCACAGTTTAAAACACCTATTACACCTTTATCCTTTAATCCCATTATTACGTTTTCTCTATCTTCATTAAAAGCCTCATCATCATAATGTGCATGTGAATCAAATATCATAATAAACACTGCATTAAACTAAAAATTTCAAAAGTTTAATTACAGTTTTCACCTTCCTTTCATGTTCTTAAAGTGAACCCAATATAGGAGATAATAATCCCATAACTGCCCCTAGTAGTGCTCCAAGCCAAGTTATAGCATTTAGCTCTTTACTAGCAATATCCAGTATGATTTTTTCTGAAAAATCTACATCAAATTCATTGATTTTATCTTCAACTATTTTAGCAATATCTAACACTTCAACTACGTCCGCTGCCTTATTCTCTATAAATTTATTGTATAGCTCTTTAACTACTATAGAAATAGACTTAGATAATTTATCTCCTTCCCCTTCAAATATCGATTTCATCTCTACATTTAGCAATCTATTAATCATTACTGAAACTATTTCTGCTATTTTTATTTTCACAGAATTGCTTTCTGTCATAGCTTCTATTCGACTCTTTATAATTTTTTCTATTTCACTTTTATAATCTATACCTGTTTTTTCTAGCATCGCCTCAATAGATATATAATTGTTAAACTTATCCTCAAGCTTATCTAAGGTATTTCTAATAAGTTTTTCATCTACAATCTCTGTTGTGAATAAATGGATCAAAGGCTCTATGCCATCATGAATTCCTTCTTTAGAAAATTCAGAAAACACGCTAGAAACTGAACTTTTCAAAAATTTATCGATTATATCATTAATCATTAATGCAATATCATTATGGTTTTCATCTTCATCTAAGAATTCATTTATACCCGTAACAACTTTTTCATAAGTACTGTCAGCATTCATAAACATTGCTATCATTGGATTTAGTTTAGTTGCTATTGTTTCTCCTACAATTTGTCTCAATTTCTTTTTAGTCTTTTCTTCTTTAATTATTTTCTTTATTGCCATTGCAATATCATATCTTTTTCCATAAACATATACTTTTATATTATCTGTTATGCCTTTAGGTATAACCTCCTCAAAGCTCTTATCTAAAACCTTTAATCCATTTACCTTTTCTTCTAATATATTTTGTATTTCTCCATAAAATTTTTCTGTATCCTTATACTCAATAGCAGCATTTAACACTTTATTTTTTATTGAATTATATAATTCACTTTGACAAATCACTTCTGGTTTAGCAGCTAATTCTAATATTATTTGTCCTTTTACATATTTACCAATAGCTTGTTTAACATCTTCTTCATTTATATAATCAACAAATAATTTAGAAACATTCCTGTTAGTATTTTGTATAAAATTAGAAAATTCATCGCCCAATAAGCCCTTTATCTCATTTTCTACTGTAACATCACTATTTTCTATAGCACCAATTTTACTTTGCACCCAAAAATCCAATTGTTCATTCATATTTTCACTGCATAATGACTTCAGAATTGTCTCCTTTGTCAAAAGATGCTGCCCTATACTCTCACCTACACTTTTAGCAATTCTAGACTTTTCCTTTGGAATAAGCCCTGGAGTAAATGGAACTTTGAATTTACCAATTTTAAGCTCTTTGTGTGGTCTAAACAACATTTTTATAGCTAACCAATTGGTTATGTACCCGATAATAGCTCCAACTAAGGAACCAATAAGAAATTTCATATTATTTTTCCTCCTCGCAGTTCTTTGTAGTACAAAACAATTATGGATTGTTTTGACCCTCGTAGTTCTCTGTAATAGTCACAATTACTATTGTAAATCTAACCTTCTTAAAATTCAATAGACTGTTTTATTTTAAATAAAAAAGCATGAAGCCTAATTTACTAGCACTTCATGCTTTTTTATTAGAATTACCTTACTGTACTTCCAGTAGGCAATTCACCTGGTATTGATACTGCAAATAGCTTACTATCATCCTGGGTTGCTGCTGCAATTATCATTCCCTGGGATAATTCACCTCTAAGTGTAACAGGCTTCAAATTAGCTACGAGTACTACATACTTTCCAATTAGATCTTCTGGCTTATAGTTCTGAGCTATTCCTGAAACTACCTGCCTTATTTCTCCACCTAAATCTACTTTTAACTTTAGAAGTTTTTTAGATTTTTTCATTGGCAAGCATTCTAATACTTTAACAACTCTCATATCTATTTTCTCAAAATCTTCTATTGTAATTTCTTCTTTTACTGGCTCCATAGTAGGTTTTTGTGCCGCTTTCCTAGTTTCTTCTACAAGTTTGTTAAGCTCTTCTATTTTAGCTTCCACATCTATTCTTGGGAACATTACTTCACCTTTATTAACTTTTGTTCCTGCACTTGTTCCATTGAATGATGATAAGCTATCCCATGTGATTTTATCTACATTTAGTTGAGCATTTATTTTGCCACTTGTAGTTGGTAAAAATGCTGATATTAACACTGATGTCATTCTTAAGGATTCTGCTAAATTGTACAATACTGTACCTAGTCTTCCCTTTTGACTATCGTCCTTTCCAAGTATCCATGGAGTTGTTTCATCTATATACTTGTTAGTTCGCCTAATAAGTGCCCAAACATGGTCCAATGCTTCAGGTATTTTAAGTTCGTCAATAGCTTTTTCTACTTTTCCTGGTGCTGCAAGTGCTATTTCTATAAGTTCATTATCAACATCTGCTATATCTTTAGGCACTGGAATAACTCCATCAAAATATTTTTCTATCATTGTTACAGTTCTTGATAATAAATTTCCTAAATCATTAGCGAGGTCCGAATTTGTTTTCTTTATGAATATTTCACTAGTAAATATTCCATCAGAACCAAATGGTATTTCATGAAGTAAATAATACCTTACTGCATCCACTCCAAAATGATTAACTAGTACTACTGGGTCTACTACATTCCCTCTAGATTTTGCCATTCTTACTCCACCATCAACAAGAAGCCATCCATGACCAAATACTTGTTTAGGAAGAGGTAGCTCTAATGCCATGAGCATTATTGGCCAATAAATCGTATGGAACCTTAGTATATCCTTACCTATTAAATGTACATCTGCTGGCCAGAATTTTTCATAAAGTGAAGTATCCTCTCCATTATATCCAAGAGCCGTTATATAGTTAGACAAGGCATCTACCCACACATATATAACATGGCCTGGATCAAATTCCACCGGTATCCCCCAGTTAAATGTTGTTCTTGAAACGCATAAGTCTTGAAGACCTGGTCTTAAGAAATTATTTAACATTTCATTTTTTCTTGATTCTGGTTGAATAAACTCTGGATGAGATTCAATATACGCTATAAGTCTATCTGCATATTTTGACATCTTGAAGAAATATGCTTCTTCCTTTGCCTTTTCTACTGGTCTTCCACAATCAGGACATTTTCCATCTACTGCTTGAGTTTCTGTCCAAAATGATTCACAGGGAGTGCAGTACCATCCTTCATATGAACCTTTGTATATATCTCCTTGATCGTATAACTGCTTAAACAGTTTTTGAACAGCCTTTTTATGATAATCGTCTGTAGTTCTTATAAATTTATCATAGCTTATATCCATCATTTCCCACAAATTTTGTATTCCTGCCACTATTTCATCTACATACGCTTTTGGAGTAACTCCTTTTTCCTCCGCTATTGTTTGAATTTTTTGACCATGCTCATCTGTTCCTACTAAGAACATTACATCATAGCCTATAAGCCTCTTAAATCTAGCAATTGCATCCGCAGCTACCGTTGTATAGGTATTCCCGATGTGTAGATTTGCTGAGGGATAATAAATTGGTGTAGTAATGTAATAAGTTTTTTTAGTCATAGTTTTCTCCTACCTCTCAAATTAAAATTATTTATAGTTTTTAGGAAAACAAAATCATGTATAAATATGTTATTTAACTTATAATAATCCTAAAATATTATAAGTTCCCGGAAAATAAAAAAAGTCTCTAAACAGAAAGAACTTTCTGTTTAGAGACGTATTAACGTTTTACCACTCTAATTCATCTTTACATCACTATAAAGATCTCATTTGGTGACCATCATCACCTGTCAATATAACGGTTGCAACCGTATTATCCTAATAATTAAATTCAGATAATCTGCTTAGAGACCATGTTCATAAGCTGACCTGCTACTGATTTTCACCTATCTCAGCTCTCTTTTAACACTTAAGCTTATTACTCTTCTCATCATTGCATTTGTTTAATGGTAATTATATTGCAAATAAATCACTATGTCAACATTTTATCCTAAAACCATAAAATTATACTTAGAGCATCAATATTTTATGATTCTATTTTTCTTAACATTTTTACGCCTTTTGTACCTAGTAGATAATATAACAGTAAATCCAAAACCCCATATAAACCTACTATTAAGGCAAATACTATCCATTTAGTTAGTTCAAACTTGATAATCATAAATACCATAATCCCGCCTAAAGCTATGCAAATAATCATACTAATCATCACATTAAAGTTTCGTTTTACTACCTCCTGCTCTGTATCCCACTGAAGTTTAGGAAAATTCAAATCAATAAATATTCCTATAAATGATGTAAATAGTATTCCTAAAAAAGCAACTATAATCATTAATAAAACTAAATCCAATGGCAATTTAAGTAATATCAAAGCAAGTATACTTATCATAAGCATTCCAGCTACTCCGAGTACTACTGCAGATAATGCTTTTGCCATAAGCTGATCTTTATATTTCATAGGTATATATTTTAACATAAATAGATTTTTACCTTCTCTTGATATTGCTGTAGTTGCGATTGAATTGCTACAAGATGAAAAAACCATAAATGCAAAAAAAACACCTAATACTATACCTGTACTTTTACCATTTTGTAAAAAACCAGTTAATTCCTTAAGTTGCCCTGAACCGCCCTTTTGAGCGAAAATTGGTATAAGTAAAAATATGGGCCATAAAAAATTCATAAGTACACAATTCATAAAATAAATTGGCGTTCTGAACAAAATCTTTAATTCTTTTAATATATATACCTTTAAGGAAGAATTTTGTGTTGTATTATTTGTAAGTTCTTTACTACTAAGTGTCTTCCGCTTTGAAGATGTTTCAGATACTCCCATAACCCCTTTAAAGTACAATGCTTGACCTAATATTATAAATATCATTACTGCAGCCAGTGTTATGGCTATAAATAGGATTAAATTTATAATACCTTTAATATTGTTAGTATTAATCAGACTATTTACAGCTATCTTAGTACTTGGAAACATTTTTGTTGCCAACTCAACTAAGGAGTTATTTCCCTTTGAGAACATTTCAGTAATTTCTGCTCCACTTAAATCTTGTGAAAACTTCTGGATATATATGTTGATTCCTACACCAAAGCCCATAGCTATAAGTCCGCCTACTAATCTAAACCTGTCCTTATTCTTTGCAATATTAGTAAATCTCATTATAATCATATTAATTACAGAGGCAATTACTAGTGGTACTATAGGCAATAGTAAAAATATTATAACTCCATAAATATAATACAATACCCCTCCACCGCTCTTTATCCCGTAAGCAATTAGTGTAGGCGCAAAAAATATAATTTCTGTAAGGTATTCATAAATTAATACTACAGTAAATTTAGCTCCCATAATGTGCCAAGGCTTAAAAGGTAGTGGTAATAAATTTTCTACATCCATAGAAAAGTAAAATATGCTCATAGCATAAAATATACCAAAGAAGAAAATAACCACACTAACAATAGATAGTCCAAATCCCAATATAACAGCTTCCTGACCAATTTGATGTAATCCATCATAGGCCGCAAATATGAACTCTCCAAACCCTATTGCCATCGGTGTGAATGCTAGTACTAAAATTAGTCCAAGCAATAGCCCCTTAATCTTGTTTTTATTTTTCTTACTGCTAGAGGATCCAGTTCCTGTTTTTAACAGCACCTTAGTTAGCGCTATAAATTTACTCATTTTCAGTCATCTCCAAGAAGATTTTCTCTAGGGACCCACTTGCTTTAAAATGATCCCTTAGTTCATCTAGAGTTCCACAGAACAATATTTTCCCCTTGTTTATTACTGCAACCCTATCACATAGTTTTTCAGCTACTTCTAGAACATGAGTTGAGAAAAATACGCTTTTCTTTTTATTTGCATGTTCCTTCATCATTTCTTTTAAAACATAGGAAGATTTAGGATCAAGTCCAGTCATTGGTTCATCTAAAATCCAAACTTCTGGTTCATGAAGGAGTGCGCCCATAATCATTATCTTTTGTCTCATGCCGTGAGAATAACTTTGAATTTGGTCCGTTAATGCATTACTCATTTCAAATCTATTTCCTAAGGCTTCAATTTTTTCTTTTCTAACAATACTTGGCACATCATAAATATCAGCCATAAAATTTAAATATTCGATGCCTTTAAGCCTTAAAAACATGTCCGGATTATCTGGTACAAATCCAAATTGTTTTTTAGCCTCTAAATCATTTTTTTCTATATCAATTCCATTAATAGTGATTTTTCCACTATCAGCACTTAATATTCCTGTAATCATCTTTATGGTAGTAGTTTTACCTGCTCCATTTGGACCTAAAAATCCAAATATTTCTCCATCTCTTATAGTTAAACTTATGTTGTCTACAGCTTTATTCTTGCCATTATAACTTTTGTTTACATTCGTAATTTCAATCATATTTTAACCCTCCTGTATTCCATAAGAGTAGATAACAATTATTAATTGTTATCTACTCTTATAGTATATTTTCTAGCTTACTAATCTTTCACCAAATTAACATACCTATTATGTTATCATACTTTCTCTTTTTTTACAATATATCCTATAACTGTTTCCTTATTATGTAATTGTTTGACTTTTTAAAATTCAACTAAAAGAAAAACTTGGCTAAATTAACTGCCATTATAATTGCTGTAATATCTGCTAGTATAGCTGCCAATAAGGTGTGTCTAATTTTTTTTATATTTACTGCTCCAAAATATACTGTCAAAGTATAAAAGATTGTTTCCGTTGATCCCATTATTATAGATGAAACTCTTCCTATGTAACTATCTGCACCATATTGTTTTATGATGTCAGTAAATACTCCTAGGGCCCCACTTCCTGAAAGAGGTTTTATTAAAACCAAAGGAACAACCTCCGGTGGAAGTCCAATAAGCACAACAACCGGTTTTACTAAATAAATAAAAAAGTCTAAAGCCCCAGAAGCTCTAAATACATTAACAGCTATAATCATAGCTAGAAGGTATGGGAAAATCCTAAGACAAATACTTATTCCCTCCTTTGCTCCTTCAACGAAGCACTCGTATACCTTCACCTTCTTAATAACTCCATATATTACTACAAATCCAATAATAATTGGTATTATCCCCTTTAATACATATGATAGTAAATTACTCAAAATCACACCATTTCACCTACCCCATTTAAATTTCAATAGCAATATTTCAAATTAAAAGTACCGTTGTAAAATTTTACAATAAACTACGCCTAAAATCGCAGCAGTACCCGTTGCAATTATAGCTGGCAGTATAATAATTGCTGGGTTTCGTGAATTGTAAGCAGCTCTTATAGATATCACTGTTGTAGGAAGAAACTGAATACAGGCAGCATTTAAAACTAGAAATAATGCCATGTCATTATTAGCTGTATCTTTAACCTTATTAATTTTCTGCATTTCTTCCATAGCTTTTATACCAAAAGGAGTGGCAGCATTAGATAACCCCATCATATTTGCTGTTAAATTCATAGTAATACTAGACATTGCACTCTGGTTTTTTCCAGCTTCTTTAAATATAAGTTTTAAAATTGGCCTAAGTACCTTTGCCAGTTTATCAGTTAGTCCACTTTTTTCAGCAATTTTCATTATGCCACACCAAAGACACATCATTCCAACCAGACCTATTACGAGTTCAACTGCACTAGATGTTGATGAAATAACAGCCTTTGATAGAATTTCTGCTTTTCCTGCAAAAATCCCAATAATTATACCTAGGAATAGAATTAAAAACCAAATAATATTAATCATACATTTCCCCCCTAGCATTTAAATCAGTATTTCATTAATATATATGTATCCATTTCTATATAATTGCATATATTAATATTTTATTGGTTGCATATACTATAAAAAAAACTTTTTTTGTGTTATTATTTTCTTGTTGCATATACAATTGACAATGGAAAAAGGAGTTACTATATGATTAATGTACCTTTATTAAATTTTAGTGTATTTACACTTTTTTATTATTTTATTATCTATTCTTTTATGGGATGGTGCCTTGAAACAGTGTACGCTACAATAAAGAAAAATGAATTTGTTAATAGAGGCTTCCTCCATGGTCCCTTTTGCCCTATTTATGGTTTTGGTACACTATTAATAATTATTTTACTAAAACCTATAGAATCTAATTATATTTTTCTCTTTTTAGGTTCAGTAATTTTAACTTCTCTTCTAGAATACATAACAGGATATATTCTAGAAACTACGTTTAATAGTACTTGGTGGGATTATAGTGACGAACCCTATAATCTTCATGGAAGGATTTGCTTATCCTTTTCTATAATATGGGGGCTTGTTTCCATGTTTATTTTGAAGGTAGTCCATCCATATATTGCTTATATAGTAAATTCAATACCACCTACACCCGGCATAATACTTTTCTATATTATTCTCCTATATTTCGTTGCAGATTTTACAATTACTGTAATAACAATATATAAATTGCGCTCCCTGTTAAACCAAATAAATACAGTATATTCAGAATTAACTGAGAAACTTTCAGATTTCAAATTGAATTTAGGGAATACTAAGGACATATCTGAACTTAAAATTATGTTGGATGGCTTAATCGAAAGTGCCGAAATGAAAGTAAGTAAGAAGAAATCTGAAATTGAAAATATTGTAAAAGAATTGAAATTAAAATATGACTCCTTGGTTATTAAAAAATATCCTGATTACTCAAGGCTTATAAAAGCTTTTCCAGATTTAAAATTCAAGGGGCTAGATTCCATTTTAAAAGATATTAAAAACAAGGTTTACAAGAATAAGAAAATGTGATTTTGTTATTTTCCATAAAATAGAGTTTATTATTAATTCCAAATTAGTGGTTATTAACATTAGAACATATATATATTAAAAAATAACATAAGTTAAAGGAGATTAAAAAATGAAAGAAACAAACATAAAACTAGCACAAAAGGGCATTGATGATGCACTGGAAACTATAGAAGCCCTAGAAAAAACTATAAAAGAAACCCCTCTTCCCAAAAATGTATTAAAAGAAAGTTTTTATATTCTTTCTAAAAAAGTTGATGAAATTGAAGATATATTAAAAAATGAAGGTATACTTTAATTCACTAATCCAAATATAAAAAGTATCTTGAAATAAATATCTAGTTTATATATATACTCATAAAAGCAATTAAGGGACTAATAACATTAGTCCCTTAATTGCTTTTATGAGTATATATCAGAAAATTCGATTTTCGATCTTTCAATATAATTTTCGGCTGCGTTGTAATTTTCATTGCTTTCTTTTATACTATCTAAAACCTTAACTGGCAGTTCAATTATAAATTCGCTACCTTTAGTTATTTTTTTGTTAATGTAAATTTTTCCTTTATGCATTTCAACTAATGACTTTACTAAAGATAACCCTATACCACTACCCTCTTGTTTCCTAGATAGTGATTTATCAACCTGACTAAACCTTTCAAAAATTTCCTTTTGTTTTTCTAGTGGTATGCCAATTCCTGTATCCCTTACAGCTATTACTATAGTGTCCTGTTTGTCATATATATTAACATATATTCGCCCACAGCGTTTAGTAAATTTAATAGCATTTGATATTAGATTTAACATAATTCTTTCTATCTTATCTGCATCAAAGGCCATATATTTTTCTTCAATATCCGTATCAAAAATAAGTTCTAAGCCCTTACTCTCAACATATTCTACTACAGATAGTGCTATATCCTCTACAACTTTCACAATGTCATCATTTTGTAGACTAATATCTAGGTATCCTGCATCGATCTTTGTAATATCTATAAGATTATCTACCAACTTCAATAATCTATAAGAATTTTGCTTTATGATAGACATGTATTTTTCAACCTTAATATTAGGGCTTATTAAGGTCTTATCATTATTTGTAATATTTACGAGCTGAATAGTTCCTAGTATCATATTTAGTGGTGTTCGTAATTCATGAGATATGTTTGCAAAAAATTCTGTTCTGAGTTTATTATATTCAATAGTTTTATTTAATAAAAATGTTTTTTGTCTAACCTTTTGTTTTAAAAATTCTATCCTTTTACGCTCAGATATATCTCTTGTAATATTTAAAATTGTTTTTTCTTCTTCATATGATATTACTGTAGAAGTAGTCTCTACTTCCAAAAATTTGCCATCACTTTTCCTGAAATATTTTCTTTCAACTGGAGGTAAATATCCACTTCTCATAGTAATGTCCTCTTGTTGTTTTATTAATATCTTATTATAATCATCAATTTCCAAAAGTTCATATGATGATTTTCCTAATATTTCTTTTGGCTCTAAATATCCCATTAATTTAGCACCGGCTTTATTTGTATACACAATCTTCCCATTGTCATTTACATACACAGCATCCGGCATAACTTCCAAAAGCTTTTTATATCGGTTTTCACTTTCTATTAACGCATCTTCAGTTTTCTTAACTTTACTGCTACTTAACCCCCGACCGCAAGCTACTATTTCTAATTCATCAAAAAATCTCTCTATATAATTAGTAATTTTCAGCTTAACTTTATTATTGCAGCCTTCTTCTAAAACTACATCAATATATGAATTTCTATAGCACTTAAATATTTTTATAATAAATCCAATATTAAGCTTTTCAATGCCTTGAACTTGAATATATTTAAGCATATTATTAATAATAATATGTGATATTTCATTATACCCTGTGACCTTTTCTAAAACATAGTCACCTTCAATAAAGTCAACAATACAATTAGATATTTTTTCTATAGCGAGAATGGAAATAAATTTTTCACCTAAATAATTATTACTATAGCCATTTTTTTTTATATTATCCATTACTTTGAATTTTAAATATTCAGTATTACTAATATTATTATACAACTTTTCCACAACCTACCGCCTTCGTACTATAATTAGATATTATATAACATTATCATACAGCAATACAATATTATAGTAAAGCTTGTATTTATAAATATTACTATATTATATTTTACATTTGATATTTATTTAATAATACCCGCAAAAATACCTCTCATCCATTTTTAACACATTTGGATGAGAGGTATCAATATTATTTTTATTTTTTATAACCATTTACTCTTATTATATAAATTATGACCTAGTAACCGCTAAGTTTTTAATAATTAACTTCTTCTAGGAATAATCCTTTAGCTGGTGCAATGTGTCCTGAAAATTTTCTTTCTTTTTTATCTAAAATATCGTTGATTCCATCTGCTGGTCTTTCACCTAGGCCTACTTCAACAAGGGTTCCAACTATTAATCTTACCATATTTTTCATAAACCCATTCCCTTGAATACTGATTTCTACATTTCCATCTTCATTCACAATATTTATAGTATAAATGTTTCTGACAGTAGATTTCTTCTTAGTTTTAAGAGTTGTAAAACTTTGAAAATCATGTTCTCCTATTAAATATCCTGCTGCTTTTCTCATTTTTTCAACATTTAGAGGTTGTGGTATATGATATTCATATTTTCTATTAAATACATTATGTGCCTTGTTATTACATATATTATAAACGTATTTTTTAACCTTGGCATTGTATCTAGCATGGAAATTTAAATCTACTTCTTCCACTGTCTTAACTACAATGTCGTCAGGTAAATATTCGTAGCAATAACTACGCATCTTATGTGTAGGCATTATAGCGTCTGTTCTAAAATTTGCTACTTGATTTGTTGCATGAACTCCTGCATCTGTTCTACCTGAAGCTGTAATTTCAATATTTTCTCCAGCCATCTTACTTAAAACAGTTTCTATTTTGTGTTGCACAGTATTGTCACTGTCTCCAAGTCTTTGCCATCCTTTATACTTAGTACCATCATATTCTATTACAATTTTTATATTTCTCATATTTATTATTTATCCTACTTTCTATTTTAGAGTTTAATCTAATATTTTAACTGTGTTTTTCAATACATATCTTATATTATATACATATATCATGATTAATAAAACATACCATATAAAATAATTCTTAACTTTGATACTGCTGAATGAAATTTTACTACAGGATACCTTGTTTCTGTATTTAAAATGATTCTACGCTTTACAATTGCCCACTTATTCAACTTCCAAGTTGTCTTTAAATCTTTTGCACTTTTCCTTACAGCTTTTCTTTCTCTTTCACTACCATCATAAAACAGTACAAAATCAAGTTCTGCATTTTCACTATTAAATTCTGCATCGAATTTTTTAATAATACTATTAGGTGAAAGTAATAATCTCCCTGCTTTTGGCTCTAATATAAATGTAAGCCCTTTCTTATTGCTTGAAGATAAATAAGACTTATAAATTAGTTCACTACAAAACAAAGCGTTATCTGTCATAATGTCAAAATTATAATCGTATGCCTTTCCTAAATATTCAAAGGCTACAAATAGTGCTTTTAATTTGTCTTCCTTTGATAGTTTAGGGCGTAGTGCAGAAAAATAATCAACTTTTGCAATAACTTCTAGAGAATTTATTACCACACCAGGGGCAACAACTTCTATAATATATTGTCTATTATTTTTTCCACATAAACTATGGTATACTTTAGGATATATTACTTTTAAATAATCTGACACACACAAATAATCTCCTAGTGGCATGTCCTCAAAATACTTATCTAATTCTTCTAAGCAGCCTACATAAATAGCAGAATGAGTCCAAAATCCAGGCAATCCCATGTTAGTTAATTGGTAATTATTTCTCTTTAAAAGTACATCACCTGGTAGCAATTCACCTTTGATAATATTAATATCTTCATCGCTAACATACTTTTCTTTTCTACTAGAATAATCTACTCCAGTAATACTTATAGCAACCCATTTTTGAAATGGGAACCAAAAATCAAAAACATTTTTTCCAAAAAATTGAATCATGTTGTTAAAAACAATACTTTTATGATTTCTAACAAGCTTAATTACATTTAAATAATTATAACTTGCATAATCTAATAATTCTCTTTCATACCCAGAAACTTCATAGTATTTCACCATAAAATCAAAGTAATGTTTATTTCTAAACAAAGATATCATATAAGAAATTTCTGTAATTTCTTGTGTAATGTAATAATATTGTTTTTTGTTAATATTGTATTCAGGCCTACTTTCATTTAACATTGACTCCAGATACTTGTTTTTATCTATTATGCTGGCCAATAATATAGAGTTTTTTCGTATTGCTATGGTAGAAGCATAAATTAACAATATATTTTTAAATTTAATGTGTGAATCTTCTTCACCTTTTAATATAAGTTCATTCTTATATTTTTTCCTGATTTCATTAAGTCTATTATAACATCCTACGTAACTAACCCATTTATCTAATATACTCAGTTTGTTCGCTAAGGACATATTTTGAATGTCAGAACTAAATAAGACTTCATTTTTTTGAATCTCACTTACCACATGCTCTAATTCTTTTATAAGCTCTAAGGATTGGCTTATTTCCTCATTAACTTCGCTATGAACTACGCCCATACCCCTATCCCCCATAAATTGACTTTTGCAATTTAATATTATTATACCATATAACTCACTATTCCTTTACTAATATAAATTATAAAATTGAATTATTTATTTTTTTTAAAAAATATTCAATGGTAACATAGATATTTTATTTTTACATGTTTCTTTATGCACTTTTATATGTATACTATAGTTATGTTATATAACGAATTTTTGGAGGCTCATATGTTTACAAGTGAACTATTATTACGTTTTTTCAATTTGTTATTTTTTATAAATATCATTTTTGCTTTAGCAGTTGTCTTTTTTGAACGAAAAAACCCTGCAAGCACATGGACTTGGCTTATGGTTCTACTATTTTTACCTAGCATAGGGTTTATATTATACTTATTTCTTGGTCAAAATTTAAAAAAGAAAAGAATGTTTTTGCTAAAAAAAGAAGAAAAAGAAAATCTCACCTCAATTATTGATAAACAAAAAGAATATTTAAACAATGAATCACTAATTAAAACTAATCCTTTTTTGAGTAAATATTCTGATATGATGGAACTTAATCTTTGTAGTGATAATGCCTTTTACACTAATAATAACCAAGTAACTATATTTATTGATGGTAAATCAAAGTTTGATCAGCTTAAAGAAAATCTTGAGAATGCAAAAGTATATATTCATATGGAGTATTATATATTCCAAAATGATAATTTAGGAACTACTATTCTTGATATTCTATGTAGAAAAGCTAAACAAGGTGTAGAGGTAAAGTTACTCTATGATGGTATGGGATGCCTCAAAGTTCCTAAATCTTTTTTCGCCTCTTTAACTGAAGCTGGCGGAAAAATTGCATGTTTCTTTCCACCATTTCTTCCTTATATAAATCTTAGAGTAAACTTTAGAAATCATCGTAAAATTTGCACTATTGATGGGGAGTATGCCTTTATAGGTGGTTTTAATATTGGTGATGAATATTTAGGACTTTCTAAAAGGTTTGGTTTTTGGAGAGATACCCATTTATTCATACAAGGAGATTCAATAGATGCATTGGAATTGCACTTCCTAATGGATTGGAGATTTGCTTCCAATGAAGATTCTGTTTTTGATAGCAAATATTTTCCACGGAGGACCCACCTTGGGAAAACCGGTCTTCAAATGGTTTCAAGCGGTCCTGATTCCACTTTCAATTCTATTAAAAATGGTTATTTAAAAATGATTAGTAAAGCAGAAAAAAATATTTATATTGAAACCCCTTATTTTATTCCAGATGACAGTATATTAGAGGCCTTAAGAATAGCATCTTTATCTGGAGTAGATGTGCGTATTATGATACCTAGTAAGCCAGATCATCCCTTTGTGTATTGGGCTTCCACATCATATATGGGAGAGTTATTAGAATCTGGTGTCAAATGTTATACCTACACTAAGGGTTTTCTTCATAGTAAATTCCTTTCTATTGATGGCTCTATAAGCTCTGTAGGTACTGCCAATCTAGATATTAGAAGTTTTACTTTAAACTTTGAAATTAATGCCTTTATATATGATAAAAATATAACTTCTAAGCTAGATGATTTTTTTAATGATGATTTAAAGTTTTGTGAGGAGCTAACTCTCCAGAAATATACTAATAGAAGTTTTATCGTTAAATTCAAGGAATCTGTTTCAAGATTGCTTTCTCCTATACTATAAATAAAAAATACCACAAACTTTTTTAATGTTTGTGGTATTTTTATTTAAGAGTGCCTAACATACTATATTAGGTTTTAAAATGTAATAAAAAAAGGTACAAATATCATCATAGTTAATGTTGTATCCAATACTAAAGCTATACCAAATTTACCAATTGGCATTGCTTCTAAATCTTTTTTATAAAGCTTATATCCAAAGGAATAGCATATTGTACTTATAACAACACCAACCAATACTGCAACCCATTTTTGTGATAAAATTTGTGGAAGTAAATACAAATTATCTCCATAGGAGTTACTTAATACAGTTGAAGTTTTTAATGCAAAGCTTACAATTGAAATAAGTATGAAAGATAATTTCTTTTTCTTCTCTGAAAAACTGTAAGAGAAAAAAGTTATAATAGATATTAGCATGATTACAGGTATTGACCATTTAATAGGATATATTATATAAACAAAACTATATAATAGCCCCTGTAGAGTATTTAATCTGGTCTGCTTTGTTTCTACTGCTAAATGTATATTATTAGCTTTCTTAAACCTTTCATTTTGTGATCCTATATAAATCCCATATTCATCTTCTTTATTGTAACTGGCGTACGCAATTGTATCTCCACTTATGGCAGGATAAGTAGTAAGTCCTGATAGTCTAGATGCAAAGCTATAGCTAGCTACCTTATTATCTTTTAAAATAAAGTCAACTATACTCTGTTGCCTATCTTTAGTCCCAAATATCCTATCAGTTGTGGCAAAAAATCTAGCCCCTTCTTTGGAGTTAGTTCCAACCACGTTATATATATTTTTATTATTACCAATATACAGTTCACTAGAGTTTTTACTGCTTCCATCCAGAGCAAATTCTAGAATTCTAGTCCCTACAATTTCTCCTTGCACACTGTATTCAATTAACAAATATCCATTTTTACTATCGCTTGAGGTAGCAGTATTCATGAATGTCATAGAATCGCTTTTATTAAGCACTCCTGCTAATTTAGGCAATGATGCTACTCCATCTTTTATAGTTATATAACTAAACCCGTCTTTTCCATTAAAATATGTAACCATGCATCCACTTTCAGTTTTAACACCTGAAAATAGGCTTGCACCCTTTATATCAAAATTCATCTTAGAATTTTTAGCCATATCTAATACTTGAATTTTATCTTTATAACCCATTATTAAAATATCCTCACCTATTTGATAGGTCTCCGTTATATTTTCTATTTTCGTTCTATTTAACTCCTTTAGTTCTTTATCCAATTTTATAATTTTTAAACTGTTGGCACCATTATCATAAGAATTGTAACTAAGATAAACCTCCCCTTGCCCTTTTAATAAATTCACCTCTTTAACTAAAGTATCCTTAGTTTGAAAGGTTTTTTCCATGACTTTTTTTCCTAAATCATCTGTTACTACAAGTTGTAACTTCCCCCCATCATTAAAAGCTACAATGTTATTTTTATCATTCTTTAATATTTTAGGAAAGCATGTTATATTCCCTTTAGATATAGCAACTTCTTTACTCCATTTATCAGATGGTGGTTGTTTCCTTATATCATATTCCACTTTGTATTGGAAACCTATTATTGCAAAAAATAATACTATAAAACTTATTATATACATTTTCTTTTTCATTCTTTTGCCCCCCATGAATATTTCGTTGTAAACCTTTAGATTTTTCACCCCATAATTAACTTAAATATTAACGAAGTGGTTAATTTCTTGCGAAACTAACCACTTCGTTGTTATTTTTTCAGATACTTAATTTACTAATTGTCGCTCACTTCCATCTTTTCTTATTTTATAATTTTTGTTATCTTTACCATTTTTATATAAAATCCAATCACCCTGTACCTCAATGTCCATAGTCCACTCATTATTTAACTTAGTATTTCCCAGAGCATCTTTTCTGATCTTATATAAAAATCCCCCATTTGAATAGTTACTGTAATAAATCCACTGTTCATCTACTGCTTCAAACCAAGATACAGAATCAACAAGTTTCGCTTGTATTTTTCCATCCAATGACATTTTATATAGTTTATCCTCATTTAACGAATTAGTAAAATATATCCAAGTTCCATCAATAACAGCATGTTTCATTGATTGTAAATATTGAAATTTTTCATTGACACTTATTGGGTAATTCTTCCTCACCCACTCATGGTCTTTAGATATTTTTTCATCAGATAAATTAAAATAAGCATATGCCACCTTATCCCCTTCATCTGGAACTGGATCATCTAAGGTGGCATCTAGATGATAATATTCCCCATCTATTTTCACCAAATTCCAAGCATGGGGCTCTTTTTTTACATAGGCATCTTCTTTTACTACTTTAGCTTCTATTCCCGCTAAATTTAATAGTAACTTCATTGTATCAGCGTATCCTTGGCAAACAGCCTTTCCAATAATCAATGTTCCATAAGCCGTATATGAATCCTCTGTCAGTGTTCCACTTTTATAATTTTCATAATCATAAGCTGTATTTTTTACAACATATTGGTGTATAGCTAATTCCTTCTCTAAATCACTCATATTATTATTAGTTATATTATTTACGATGTCTTTCGCTTTATCATATACTGCAGCTACCTTAGCATCATTTATTATTACATCATATTTGTTTTCTATAGCAGCATACAATTCTTCAAAATCATTGACTACGGTGTATGCCCTTGCTGGTTCTACTTCATTACCATCATCGTTTTCAGGTACAACTTTTATAACTTTTAATTTCCAACCTTCATAGAGTTTTCTACTTGGATCACTTTTCATAACTTGCCATAGTGTAGAATTAGAAGACATTGTCCATAAATCTAAAACGTATGTGCCAGGTTCAGTGGGGGTCCATTCTGTTTTCCCTCTATATTCTTTACTATCTAGCGTCCACTTACCTGTTGTAGTATTAAGAATGTGAAGCCTATAAGTATATGGTCCAGCCATTCCACTTATATCTTTAATTCCACCTACTGTTACTTTCTCTCCTACTTTGAAAGTACTTTTCTCTATATCCATATCATTTATGGTATAAACTCTATTACTATCGTTTTTTTCAACACAATTGAGATAAGAAACATAATAATTATCATATTGCTTCAGTGATTTTTCTTCTCTAACCCGTACCACAAGTCTATATTTTCCAACCCAAAACTTCTTATCTGGAGAAATCTCGTAAGGTTTATCTGCGTCCACTAAAGGAGTATAACCATTAGTGATATCTTCGGATGTTTTTGTGTTATCACTATATATCCAAGCTCTATATTGAACCTTTTTTGCATACTTTGAAGTAATGTAAAATTTCTCTTTTTCACCTGCCACTAGTGGCGAATGTCCAACACCCACAAAAGATACTTGTACACTTTTCTCCGTATCTTTTACTGTAATAACTTTAAGCTTCCATCCTTCATATAACTTACTTTCTGGACTTTTAATCATGGTCTTCCAGAGTGTAGAATTATAAGACATATCCCAAACTACTAAAACATAGGTTCCTGGTTTGGTAGGTACCCATTCTAAATTGTTCCTAAATCCCTTATTATCTAATATCCATTCATTAGTTTCAGTATCATATACATGAAGTTTATATGTATATGGACCTTTCATTCCACTAATATTTTTTATCCCATTTATCATTACCTTTTCGCCTACTGTATAAACATCTTTAGAAATATCAACATCGCCTGCTGAATACACTCTATTATTATCATCTCTATTTACACAGTTTAAACTAGCTATATATTCACTATCATAATTTTTTACGGAGTTTTCTTCTTTAACCCAAATTATAAGCTTGTATTTACCTAATTTAAATTTTTCACTAGGCGTAACCATATATGGTTTATTAGCATCTAATGATTCTGTATACCCACTAGTAATTTCTATCTTTTTATTCATGTTAGCATCAATTAGAAACACTCTATATTTAACTTTCTTAGCTCCCATAGCCGTTAAATAAAAGCTTTCACTATCCCCTGCAATTAATGGAGAATGATCTACTCCTACAAAGGATATCTTGACAGCGTTTTCTACTGCCATTACATATTTAAAATTCCCACATAAAATAATGGTAAGGAATATAAGTAACAAAACTTTAAATCCTTTTCCAGTTTTCCTCAAAAATCCACCCCCTTTGATTTTAGAACCACAAGCGTTATAAATAAAATCTCAGTATGTATTTCACAATTTACACAGCACTTGTTAATATTTTGTCATAAACATTTTTTGCTATAGTTGGTAAACTTCCAACAAGTTTCCAATGAATATATTATACACGAAATACTTTTTTTATTCTATATACAAAGGCTATGATATTTATTTATTTTTTCCTTGAAATAGGTATACTAAATGAAAAATCACTGCCTTTTTCTATTTCACTTTCAACCCATATTTCTCCACCATGTTCTTCAATAATATACTTACATATAGCTAGTCCAAGGCCTGTGCCCATAGGTTTATTTGTAAGCGTATCACCAACTTGGCTGAATTTTTCAAATATATTTTTTTTATCTTCCTCTCTAATTCCAATCCCTGTATCACTAATACTTACTATTACATTCTCTTCCACCGCTCTAGCTGTACATACGATACACCCTTGCTGCGTGAATTTTATGGCATTAGAAATAAGGTTAATTATTACCTGAAGTAATTTATCTTTATCTGCCATAATTTTAGGAAGCGATTCTCTTATATTTAGTATGACTTGAACAGATTTCTCTCTAATAATTGGATTAGTTAAGGTTATTACCTGGTTTATAATTTCTTCTATATCAATTTCTCTCATATTCAAACTTATTTTTCCAGCTTCCATCCTTGATATATCTAATAAATCATTTATAAGACATGATAATCTATCGCCTTCTGATAAAATTATATTTATATCTCTCTTTATCTTAATGACTGCTATTTTATTTTTATCATTTTCAAGATCTAGCTGCTCCACTATAACTCCTTCAAACTTACGCTTAACCATTTCTGCAAAGCCAATGATTGAAGTTAATGGAGTCCTGAGCTCATGAGAAACAGTCGATAAAAAATCTGTTTTCATCTTATCCACATCTTTTAGTTTTTGAAAAAGCGTAGCATTTTCTATAGCTATGGCTACTTGCCTAACAAAGGAAAAAACATTAGCTCTCTCACTTTCATTATAAGCTGATTTTTTATGATTTAGCATTATCACTGCCCCATATATATTATCTTTATAAATTATGGGAATTATAAATAAGCTTCTCATATGATATAATAATAATAATTGAATCTCTGTGCTATAATTTGTATAATCTGCTTTCTTTAAATCCTTAATATAGTAGGTTGTTCCAGACTTTGTGATTTCTTTTAGTAGTTCAATACATTTATTATTCTTCAAATAACTACTTATGGTTGTTTCCTCTTCACACCCATGACAGGCCGTAAGTTCAAAATTATTACCATTTTTAAATACACTTATAGCAATATCATAATCTAAAATTTCATATAAATTTTCCAGTAGCCTATTAAATACATCATCGATATCTGTTGTAGAACTAAATATATTAATAGTAGCATTAATTTTCTTATCAAATTCATTAGATTTTTTAATCATTAGCATTTTTATATGAACAATTGCAATGCTTGCTATAATTAAGATGCCTATATATAAGTAACCGTTGTTATCTAATATCTTTATCATAATATACCTCTATTTATTATTAATCATCTTCGATGCTATTAATCATCTTCGATGCTATTAATCATCTTCGATTCTGTTAAATATTTTATATACTTCTACAATTAAAACACAATTTAATACTGTGCTACAATGAAAATACCAATTATTTCACGTTATGTCAAGTATTAATAAGTATTTAATGTATTCTATCTATCATATGAAAGAGGTGCCTTTATGAGAAAAGCTGGTAAAGTAATCAATATTGAAAAAAATAAAGTATATATCATAACCGCAAAGAATGAATTCGCTACTCTCGAAAAGCATGCGGCTTCACCTAAAATAGGTGAACCCTATGCAGGTGAAGAATTTCATAGTGTTGCCATTTGGAAATATTTATTAATAATTGCTTGCATGGCAGTACTTTTATTTTCAATAAAAAAATTATATTTAGATAATAAAAATAATTATTCCGTTATTGTAGATATGAATTCTTCTATAAAGATGGAGGTAACTGGTACAGATAAAATAAAAAAAGTTGAAGGAGTAAGCTCTGGAGGCTATAAAATTAAGCAACTTCTTTCTTTAGAAGATAAGCCATTGGACGTGGCCTTAACATTAATTCTAGATGAATCTATTAAGCAAAAATACCTAACTAAAGCACATGCAGATGATGGTTTTAAAATTTCTATATTTATTTCTGGAAACAAAAATAAGAGTCCAATTAACTTGACTGAGTTTATAAAATATGCTAACACTAATAATTTCAAGGTATTAGTAAATAATAATGAACAAGTTAAAATTGACTAAGGGTATCCTTTCCAGGATACCCTTAGTTCTATTTATACTCAGGTATTTCAAATATTAAAGATGCATTACTGCATTTATCTAAAATTTCTTTAATTCTGTAACTTTGTTTATATGCCCAAGCTATATCTGTAGCATATTGATGAACTCCTGGACTCTCTGGGTTCCATCTCATTTTATACAATGTGTTCTGTTTACGAGTGCTATTGTTAATATACTGAGTAGAAACAAATTTAATTCCACCTTCTATAGCAGCCTCTACAGTAAACCACTCCTCCTTATATGCTCTTTCAGATCCTAGTTTATTTGGATTTTCATCCCATGCGCCTATACCAAACATATTGTATGTTGTTTTACTTACAACTGGTTTTCCAGCAACTTGATTAACCACTATACCTTTAGCCAGTGCTGATGATCCATGACCAGTTTCTAAAATAGCATGGGCAATAATATAGGCTGGATTAACATCATATAGTTTACAAGCATCTATTAGTGTTTTTCCTTGTCCTTCTAATATTCCCTCGCCCTTTAATAAACTATCTACATCTTCTACAGTAATTCCATCAATATAATTCAATGTTAAAAATTGATACACAGCATAATCATGATTTTCAAAATTTTTAGGGTTCAGATATTCATAAATATCTTTATTACTAGCCTCTAACATATAATTAGGTACAACATTAAAAGCGTCACCTTTACTTTGCATTCCTACAATTTGATTTATTGTCTTATCATATTTTTCATAATTATATTTCTTATTGCCACTATCTATTCTTGGACTCTTATCTAATACTTCTATAGTAAAATTCATGGTTACAGGAGCCTTCAGTGCATTCCTCTTTAAATCCTTTATACTTTGATAAATTTGCAAAGCATAAGTTTGTCCATTTATATATCCTCCATCTGGTGGTTCTACTTTTATGGTATTATTTATAATGTCATATGATATTTTTACCTTTACTGGTAGTCCTATGGGATTATAAACCCTAACACTATCACTAAGCTTGTCTACATTAATTCCTTGATTAAACTTAATCTTCCACACTTTATCAGCTGGTACATTTGTCTTATGTTCCATTTGAATAGGACTCGTGGCTGCTATAACATTATTCGGAATAAATATAAATAAACCACACATTATAATTAGGAATAATTTTAACTTGTTTAAAATAATTTTACTTATCAATTTATCTTCCCCCTATACTTTTTATTAAAAATCAACTAAAGTATCTCAATCCACTAACTTGTCTTAATCAACAACTTCACTCCAAAATCTAATTAATTTGCCATTTCTCTTTATGTTTTGATGATTATTTAATATAATGAAATAAAACATTATTTTTGTTAATAAACGGTTTGTCCACAATTATTCCATTACTTATATTCATATGGATATTTTGCCGTATATTATAACTATTTTACCATATATTATTAATTATTCAACTTAATTTTACTTTACAATTCCAAAGGACGGTGTAAAATGAAAACCATAAATAATGATAAAGAAAAAAACATTATTCAGCACTATGAAAATTTTGCTTCAAAAACTAGATTAAATAAATTTATAAGTGAAACTGGTTTTTGCTCTAGGCGCGCGGCTGATAAAATGATTGACGAAGGCAAGGTCAAAGTAAATGGTAAAATCCCTGAAATGGGCACTCAAGTATCTGCAACAGATTTCATTGAAATAAATGGTAAGCCATTAAAAAAAAGAGAAGAATTAGTTTATTTAGCTTTCAATAAACCTGTTGGAATAACCTGCACTACAGAGCATAAAATTAAGGGTAATATTATAGACTTTATAAATTTTCCAAAAAGAATCTTCCCCATAGGTCGTCTTGATAAACCTTCTCAAGGTCTCATCTTTCTAACAAATGATGGAGACATTGTAAATAAGATTTTACGATCAGGTAATAACCACGAAAAAGAGTATATTGTTACTGTGGATAAACCCATAACCACAGATTTTATAAAAAATATGGCAAATGGCATAGCTATACTTGATACTGTAACCAAAAATTGTTTTGTAAGAAAAGAAAGCAAATATGTTTTCAGAATAATTTTAACAGAAGGCCTTAACCGTCAAATTCGAAGAATGTGTGAGTGTTTAGGTTACGCGGTGATAAGACTTGAGCGGCTTAGAATTATGAATGTTTCTATAGCTAAATTACCTATTGGTAAATGGAGATATATAACACAAAATGAGCTAGTAGGTATTAATGATTTAATTTCTGATTCTATTAAAACTGAAAATGCCTCAAAATAACATGCCTATACAAAATAAAAGCACACAAAATTGTGTGCTTTTTAATTTATATAGAGTTATAAACATTATCAACAAGTCATTTGTGGATAACTTGTTACTCTTAGCTAACAATGACTATTTTATTTAACTTATAATTCTTTTGGAAATAAGACTTTAAATTCATCAGTTATTATTGCTTTATTTTCTTTAACTTCTTTCAAAGATGGTTCGTCTTTATCTGAGAGCGCTATTATCACTTCGTATACTGTTGTAGGCACTTTACTTGCATCATATACTACTATGTAGTCCTTTTCAAAGCGTACGCCATTAATATTGTTGTAGTACTTATAAGTCTTTGAACTCTTAGCATCAATTTTATTGTCTTTCATAGCTCTTTGCGTTATAGTAGTTGCCTTTGCATCGTAAGCTGCTAGTGCATCTTTTTTCAATATTTTTAAATTATAGTGATCTGAATAATAATAATCTTTCTCTGAAATACTGTCCATCATTTGAGTTAGTGACTCAAACTTAATAGCCTCTTTAGCCGGCTCTGTAGTTTCAGTCTTTTTAGTTTCTTCTTGCTTTGTAGCTGTATCATCTTTAGTTACATTTTTGTTACCTGAGCAAGCTACTAAAGAACCCGCCATTACTAATACCAAAATACTAGATAAAACCTTTTTAACCATTTAAAATTCCCCCTAAGTGATGTTATTTATATTTACTACCGTCTTCATAATTTAAAGCAAATAGCATAATAATAATTTAAATTTATGTAGTTTTTTCCAATGTATTAATTTGCCACAAAACATATTATACCATTAAAAAACATTTAAGCAAGCATAATGATGGCAAAGTTTCTTTATTTTATATATATAAATTATAAATTTCATATTTTATACAAGTATTCTTTACTTATATATTTAATTATTTTTTTAAATTTATTGATAATCTAATTTATTTAATGTTTTTTATTTAGATTAACAGATTATACACATTAAAACTTACTAGTCCACAAATGTATTAAACCTATATAGCTTTTTTTAAAAAAATTATATACAATTCAATACTTATACACATTATCCACAATTACCTTGTGTATAAGTTGTGGAATTGATGTTATGAACTGATTATTAGTATTAATTAGAAATATTTTTTCTGGAAATATGTATTTTTTTTCATTTTAAATAAAATATTTGAAAATTTTAATTTTAAGTTATGCACATTATCCACAGTTTTGTTGATAACATGTTAATAACTTTTATCCTATTTGCTTACATTTACTCCTTTTATTGTAATAATATTGGTAGTTATTATTATGATCGTACATGTTATTAATATGATTTCTGCGCCTTGCGTATCATCTAGAACAGATATTTCTTCTGATTTTACCACTTTACTTTCGTAACACATAATAAAATTCCTTGATTACATCCCTATAAAATGCTATATTAGGCACATGAAAAAAATAAATAAGTTAAATATGCTAGGTCTATTGAACTTATTTATAAATTAAATTGAAAAGAGGTAATTTGCTTGAGAATTGGAATGGGATACGATGTTCATAGATTAGTTAAAGATAGAAGTTTAATAATTGGCGGAGTAAACATACCTCATGAAACTGGGTTACTAGGTCATTCAGATGCCGACGTTCTCATTCATGCTATTATGGACGCTCTTTTAGGAGCTGCAGCTCTTGGTGACATTGGGAAACATTTCCCTGATACCGATGCTAAATATAAAGGTGTCTCTAGCATTGATCTCCTTAAACATGTAGGAACTTTAGTAAAGGCTAAGGATTATATAATTGAAAATATTGATGCCACAATTATTGCACAAAGCCCTAAAATGGCACCGCACATCCCTTATATGGTAAAAAATATTGCATTGGCATTACAATTACCTATAGATAAAGTCAATATTAAAGCTACTACAGAGGAAGGTCTGGGTTTTACTGGTAGCTGTGAGGGGATCTCCGCAAATGCCATATGCCTTTTAAAATAGAAACTTATAACTTTTTCGAAAATAAAAAACTAAGGACATTTCTTATAAAAGAAATGTCCTTAAAACCCTAAAATCCCTTTTCCCAAATTTCATAATCTGCATGATCGATAAGCATAGCAGAAGAAAAATATGTTCCTTGTCCGTATTCAATACCTAGCTCTATTAACTTTTTCTTTTCTTCTAAAGTTCGTATTCCCTCAGCTATAATTTTCATATCACTTTTTATAGCCATTTTAACCATATGTTCTACCATTAATGCTTTTATTTCATCTTTATGAACATCTCTAACAATTTGTTGGGAGATTTTTATAAAATTCGGTTTCATCTTTATTAATTCTACCATATTAGAGTTTCCCTCTCCAAAATTTTCCATAGCTAATTTGAATTTTAGCTCATGAGCAAAATTACGCCAGAATGCACTTCTTGGTATTCGTTGTGTAATTTCTAAAACCAAGTTCGTCCCTTGTAATTTATTTATGACTTTTTTGATAGTATGCCTGGTTGTATCCGATTGAAGTTTAAAAAATAATCCGTCTTCAATAAATGGCCTAAGTCTATTTAGATAATTACACAATTTATCACAAGCCAGCAATGTAAGCTTTTCTAAGTCCCCAGTAAGCCTAGCCTTTTCAAACATTTCATCTGGGAAAAATTCTAATCTTGAATCTCTGACTAATATTTCTAATGATTTAACCTTCCCACTTTTTAGATTTATAATAGGCTCTACAGTAAGTTCTATAGATTTGTTTTTTATTATACCTGAAATATGATAAGCCTTTTGATCAATCTTATAGATTGATTCCTTATCTAAATACTGACTTATCGAAGTTTCGTCTAAAAACCATTGAATACTACTACATGATGATAGACTAGGATTATATAAATCTATAAGTTCATGTTTTAAAACAGCTCTTAAGTTATACATTGTATATATCATTGCTGCCATTCTTTTATTTTCGTCCTTGGTTTTACGGATGAAATTAAGTCCTGCTGAAACTCCAGCTAAATAAAAAGATGGCTCATATAGTTTATTTCTAGAATCCGAAAGCAAATAATCTATGCCATGTCTTAATTCCGGTATTATATCCCTTAATATACTAGCTCCATCACCATCAGGTATATCAACATACTTTACATTTTTTGTTAATTCTTCGCATAAACTAATCCAAAATTTTCTTTGCTTATTATTATCAAACTTTAAATAGTCCATTAATGAATGTAATTCTAAATACCTTGTATCATAAAAAATGTTACTATGAGTTTGATAACTTCCAAAATCGATAATAGATGGTTTCTTCACTGAAACAATTATATTTCCTCCATGGAAATCTCCATGTATACAGGAATGTAAATATTTTATCTCGCTCCCCTCCCAAACCTCTTCATCTGTAAAGAATCTATAGGGATTGGGAAAAAATTTATCAGCTCCATCAATAACTAACCATTTTTTATCTTCATCAATCATTAAGGTCTCAAAAGACCTTATAAGTTTTTCATCCATAAATCTATAGCCTAAGGAGGTTTTCATTATATCAATGGGAGATTTAATTTCTGAGGTATGCGGTTTATTCCAAGTATATAAAAATTTAGCTACTTGTTCTGAAGTTTGCTTAACTAATGCTAATTCATTTTCCAAAGAATATTTTAGGGTTTTAATTCCTAATACGTTATCTCCCCCAAGTTCATATAGCACTCCAAATCTTTTTAAATTATTTTTGCATTGTATTTCCACTTCATCAATAATTTTAGGTATATATCCTTCAACTGCATTCTCTTTTGATTGTAAAAAGGCTTTATTATGTAATCCACTTTCATTCATTTCTTGAATCTTTAAAACTCCGAGTTTGCGAGATTCACCAAATTCCACAGTATATACCGCTGCACCAGATTCTCCATCATTTAATTCATTTATTATTTCTATAGGTTGATTTTCTTCTTTAAAGTTTTCTAAAACCATTATCTTCTCTTGCTGGCTTAGCATATTTTACCCCCTGTATCAGTTATTGTGATTACACTATTATTTATAATATAGATAAACATACATTTCTCCAGACTTACTAATTTTCACATGCTAATATAATAAAATTATAAACCATTTCTAGTGAATTTAACAATGTATAAACTATTAACTTCTATAAAATTTATGGTTTTCACTAATTATAGGTTAATTCACACTTATATTTATAGATAATCTTTTTGGGGTATGCAAAACATAATCTTCTTAATTTGATTATACTACAAATATATTATATTGCTATAAATACAAAAAATCACACAAGTTTATAATTTATAAATCTTGTATGATTTTAAAATTTTTCCTGCTAAAGCCATGTTTAAACTTTAGTTAACTAAATAACTTTCTTGTGCAATAGTACTTATCTTCTCTTTTTTCTAAGTCAAACTCATTTATAGATGTAATTCTATCATGCTGCTCTACATGAAGCACATATCCCTCCTCATTTCTATTTATAAAATAAACTTTTGTATAATTCATAATCTCTACTTTATCCCCAAAAATATCATAAATTATTAGTGGTATCTTATTTAGCATATATATCTACCCCTTTTATATTTAATAACTATAAATATTACGGTATACAAATATTTATGCTTAAAATTTTGATATCTTTTATTTATTCTTTTATATTTTTAAAATGTAATATATAAAAAATATGGATTAACAACGCAAAAAAACTTTCGAAATAAATTCGAAAGTTTTTTTTAATAAAATGTATCATCTAATCAAATCATTACCTACTATGATGATATATTAATTTCCTAATGTTGCCACCATAACTGCTTTTATAGTATGCATTCTATTTTCAGCTTCATCAAACACTATTGAAGCTTCACTTTCAAATACTTCATCTGTAACTTCAACACCATTCATTCCAAATTTTTCAAATACTTCTCTACCAACTCCTGTTTTCAAATCATGATACGCTGGCAGACAGTGCATAAATTTAGTATCTTTATTGCCAGTTAACTTCATCATTTCTTTGTTAACTTGATATGGTTTTAATATACTAATCCTTTGCTGCCAAACTTCATCTGCTTCACCCATGGATACCCAAACGTCAGTGTATATAACATCTGCATCTTTTACTCCCTGCGCTACGTCACTGGTAATAGTTATTTTTGCTCCTGTAGCACTGGCTACTTCTCTACATTTATTAACTAGTGCATCTTCAGGAAATAATGAATTTGGAGCAACTATTCTAAAGTCCATACCCATCTTGGAAGCTCCTATCATAAGTGCATTTGCCATATTATTTCTTCCATCACCAGCATAGACAAATTTGATTTCATTTAATGGTTTAGAAAAATGTTCTTTAATAGTTAAAAAGTCAGCAAGAATTTGCGTAGGATGATCTTCAGTAGTTAATCCATTCCATACTGGCACTCCTGCATATTTTGCTAGTTCTTCAACCACTTCTTGGCCATATCCTCTATATTCTATTCCATCATACATTCTTCCAAGAACTCTCGCTGTATCTGCTACGGATTCCTTTTTACCAATTTGAGTGCCTGTAGGTCCAAGGTAAGTTACATGTGCTCCTTGGTCTAGTGCTCCTACTTCAAAAGCACACCTTGTTCTTGTTGAGCTCTTTTCAAATATTAATGCAATGTTTTTACCTTTTAATGTTTGCTGTTCTGTACCTGCATATTTAGCTCTTTTTAAATCTCTAGCTAAATCAAGAAAATAATTAATCTCTTTTGGTGAAAAATCCATAAGTGTTAAAAAATTTCTATTTCTTAAGTTAAACATAATAAATTCCCCTCTCTTATCAATACTAAATTTTTTATAGTTATATTAAATCTTCTCTATAGAATGGCATAGACATACATCTAGGACCACCTCTACCTCTTGATAGCTCACTAGAAGCCATTTGAAGTACCTTTATGTTGTTTTTATCTAAAATCTCATTAGTAACATAATTTCTCTCATAAGTTATTACGGTACCAGGAGATATAGCTAGTGTATTTGATCCATCATTCCATTGTTCTCTTCCTGCTATAACCTTATCCCCGCCACCACAGCGTATCAAAGTAATATCTTTTTTTAAATGATTAGAAAGTATCTTTTCCAAACTACCTTCTTCTTCTCTAAATATTAATTCCTTATTCTTATGATCATAAGTTATTGCTGTTACCTTTAAAGTACCTTCTATTCCTGGATGAACAGTAAATTTATCATAATCGATCATTGTAAATACAGTATCTAGATGCATGAACGCCCTAGTTTTAGGGATATCAAAAATTAAAATTGTTTTAAAAGACTCACCATTTTCAAATATATTCTTAGCCATACTTATAACCGCTTCTTTATCTGTTCTTTCACTATGTCCAATGGCAATAACGTCTTTTGACAAAATTAATTCATCGCCACCTTCAATATTATATATCTCATTTCTATCATACCACAACGGAATACCTGAATCCTTCAGTTCTGGATGATATTTAAAAATATATTTTCCAAACACTGTCTCACGTCTTCTAGTTTTAGTTTTCATAGAATTTAAGCTTATTCCATTTCCAATACATGCAAATGGATCTCTTGTAAAATATAAGTTAGGCATCGGATCCATTATAAATGGATACTCATCATAATGTTCTTTAATCTCAATCTCTTTTTTTCTTATTCCTGACATGACCTTATCTATCATTCCCTTTTCTGACAATGAATATAAATAATCCTTCAGAGATGTTATGATTCTAGTCTCGTTTATACCACATTCATCTATAACTTCGTCTAGAAATAATTCCTTAATTTTGGGATCTTTTACTGCTTCTACTACTAAATTTTCAAGATATAAGGTTTCAACACCATTTTCTTGCAATATCTTAGCAAAATTATCATGTTCTTCCCTTGCTACCTTTAAGAATGGAATATCATCAAATAAAAGTCTTTCTAGATACTCTGGTATAAGATTTTCAATTTCTTCCCCTGGTCTATGTATAAGAACAGTCTTTAAATTTCCTATTTCTGAATAAATATTGATTTTTCTCTTATCCATCCTCTTTTAAGCCTCCTATTTGAAATAATTAGTATACAATTTTTGTTCCTGATAAGCCTTTTAATGCTTCTTTAGCTTTTGACAATGATGCTATAATAGCCGTTTTATCTTTATTATTCATTATGAATTTCTTACAAGCCTCCACTTTGGGCAGCATACTCCCTGGAGCAAATTGACCCTGCGTAATATAATTATTAAGCTCTTCAATATTAATTTGTTTAAGTTCCTTTTGATTTGGCTTATTATAATTTACGCAAACTCTATCTACTCCTGTTAATATTAAAAGCACATCTGCGTCTAGTATTTCTGCAAGTTTCTCAGCAGCAAAATCCTTATCTATAACTGCTGCAACTCCTTTAACCATTCCGCCTTCACGAATAACAGGGATTCCACCACCACCACATGATATAACCACATTTCCCATATCAACTAATTCTTTTATTAAATTTTTTTCTATAACATCAATAGGCTTTGGAGATGCAACCACTCTTCTATAACCTCTTCCTGCATCTTCTTTCATTATATAACCATGTTCTATTTCTAACTTTTCAGCTTCCTCTTTTGTATAAAAAGAACCTATTGGTTTAGTTGGGTTTTTAAAACCTTGATCATCTTTATCAACTACTACTTGAGTTACTATAGTTCCTACCGTCTTATCTATACTTCTATTTCTTAATTCTTCACCTATAGCATTTTGAAGATGATATCCTATATATCCTTGTGAAAAGGAACCACATACATCAAATGGGAACAATACATTTCCATTATCGAACTTTTGGGCAGCTTCTATTGCTGCAACAATTTGACCTACTTGAGGCCCGTTTCCATGGACTATTGATATTCTGTGTCCATCTTCTATAAGATCCACTATTGATTTAGCTGTTTCCTTGCAAGTTTTAAGCTGTGCCTCTGGACTTTTGTCTTTAGGATCTGATTGAAGTGCATTTCCGCCTAATGCTAATACTATTTTCATCACTAAACCCCCAAAATATTTTTAATTTTTACAATAATTTTATATTATCCATATTTTTATACTATCCTCTTATACAATCCTTGTCAACCACTACGATTTCATTTTACTTTCATAAGTATTCTGCCCATCTCCCATTGAATTATTAAATCATCACTTGGGATGCTAAAATATTAAAGATTTCAGAAGTAGATTAGACTCCTTATAGCATATATAGCCTTTGTATTCCTCTGGTTCAGATAACAATTTTCAATTGTTATCTCAGCACTTATAAAAATGAGATACTTTCCTTCTGAAATGTGGTTAATAGGATTTACAAACTTATTAAATATGAAAAAAACTGGCGTCTTACTTGTATAAATATATATATTTAGTGAATAAATTTTATAAAATTTATTTTATATTTTTACATTTTATTTGACATAATAATATCTAACGCATATACTAATAGTAATACATACCCCCAGCGGGTACAAGGAGGATAAGATATGAATATTTCTTTTGATGAGGTTACTAAAAATGCTTTAAACAAACAGCTCTTACAAAAAGGTAAATCTTCAGTTAGACTGCTTATAAAAGGCTTTGGTTGAGGAGGCCCAATATTGGGTGTTGCTATGGACGAGCAACAAGAAGACGATATTTTAGAATCAGTAAACGGGATAAACTTTATAGTAGACAATGAATCTTCATTTGTTTTTGAAGATACAAAAATCATGTACGCTAAAAGCATATTTGGAGAATCATTTAAAATAACAACTGCTGATACTTCAAATAGTTCTTGTAAATAATAATTACCTATAAAAAAATAAAAGACCTATATTTATAGGATCTTTTATTTTTTTAATATTTTGTTTTTTAAGATTCATAATCTCCTACAATTTTTTGAACTAATTTTTTTATAGCACTTGCTTGCGATACTAAGTTCATTACAATCAAAAAAACTGATATTCTTTCCTCGTCACTTTCTTTTAAATCTAGTGAATCAATTATTTTTCCTAATTTTTCTTTATCACAAAACTGCTTTTGAGAAAAATCATCAAAACTTTCCTTTTGCATATCTGAAAAGAATTTATAAGCGTTTTCCCATGAAATAATATCATCATCTCTATCATTAATTTCATTAAAAGCCAACCTAAAAACTTTTTTAATCTCTTCTGCTGTAAGTATAGGTCTCATATGGCTAAGCAATACTAACTGCGCAAGATGTAATTTTGTATAGCCTCTTTTTTTACTATCTTCGGGTTTTGATATAACTTCGCTTTTTATATAATTCTGTACTATATTATTAGTGTAATTGTCATCCTCAAATTTATCATTTAAATAATCAATAACTTGAGATAAAAATAAGTCATATTGAGGTAATTCCTCATATGTAATTATACTATTTTCTGATATTGATTTTGCTAATAAATTTATACTTTCAAGGGTAAATTTAGCTTTCTCCAAGTTTTATCACCTTCCCAAAATTAATATCTTAAATAAAATATGCTTTTTAGTCTGTCAAATATAAACATAATTATATTTTTATTATAAGGTAAATATAAACCCATTACAAGTTATTTTGTATATGCTATTTTTTTCTATTTTTTTTAATCCTATGAATATAAATTACTTTATATTTTTATATAAAAATGTATTTATAAAATATAGTATATAAGAAGAAATATATTACCATAATAGTATTAATAAAATTTATATATATAAGCTATTAATTTTATTAAGTATTTTTCATCTATATAAAAGGGTACCATTAAGGAGGTTGCTATGACAATACTTAGTAGACTATTTTATCTTATAAAATCTAAAATAAGCAGTATTTTAGATGAATTAGAGAACCCCTTAGAACTACTAGATCAAAAAATAAGAGATATGGAATTCATTTTAAATGATGCTAGGATTTCATCTGCTAAAATTTTAGGTAATATACATGAAATTGAAAGAAGACTCGAAAGCTTATCTAAAGAATCTGATGAATATATTGTAACAATTAAACTTGCATTAAATAAAGGTAATGAAGAACTGGCTAAAAAAATCCTTGAAAAAAAATTAGATAATGATAAATATTTTAATTCATTAAACACAAGTTATAATCATGCAACTTCAAAAGGTGAAGCTTTAAAATTACAACTAAGGCAACTACAGCAAAATATATATGATATAAAGATATACAAAAATGAAGCATTCGCAAGATACACTGCAGCTGAAGCTCATAAAAAAATAAATGAAATCATTGGCAATACATCAGTTGAAAATAATTCTTTGTGCATTTCAAATATTGAAGCGAGTATACAAAAAAAAGAATGCTTTATATCCGCGTTGACAGAACTCGATTTTGATAATGAATTGTATAATGAAATAACAAGTCTTACCAATCTAGATTTAAACTTAGAACTAAAAAAATACATGTGATTTAACTCACAGTTAATATTGCAGATAGATAAATTGTAAACATTGCAATTAAATTATCCACAGTTTTCAACATTTAATCAACAGAAGCTGTGGACAACTTAATTTATATTTAGATCACTATTTAAAGGCTTTTACATATTAAAAGTAATTCCGACAAGTTTATTATCCACATCGATCATTATAGGCTGTGCATAACTTGTTAATTCTTGTGTGGAATAAACAGTACCCTATTACTTATCAGCCTTCAATTTTCATCTTTTTCTGCTATTTCTTTTTCTATTATTTTAATGAATTATTGTAGTCCGCTAAAAATTTCGCTATGCCCTTATCAGTAAGAGGGTGTTTAATCATATCCATTATTAGGTTGTACGGAATTGTAGCTATATTAGCCCCAACTTTTGCACAGTCTAAAATATGTATAGGATTTCTAATGCTAGCAGCTATAATTTCTGTATTTATGTTATACATTTTAAAAATTTGAGCTATATCTGAAATTACTTGTGAACTAGATGCTCCTATATCATCTAATCTTCCCATAAAAGGGCTTACATAGTTTGCACCTGCTTTCGAAGCAAGTAATGCTTGTTGAGGTGAAAATATTAAAGTAACATTTGTTTTTATATTTTCTTTTGAAAGAATATTAACAGCTTTTAGGCCTTCCTCGCACATAGGTATTTTAACAACTACGTTTTTATGAAGCTTTGAAAGTTCCCTTCCCTCTTCCACCATCTTACTGGCGGTCATATTTATAACCTCTGCACTTATTGGTCCATCAACAATAGCACATATCTCTTCTATTACTTCTTTTATGTTTCTCCCTTCTTTTGCTATCAAAGAAGGATTTGTGGTTACTCCATCTATTATCCCTAATTCTGCAGCTTTTTTAATTTCGTTTACATTTGCAGTATCAATAAAAATTTTCATATTATTCTCTCCTTCGTTTTAAAAATATTTACTTCATAACTATATCACTTTGTTTAGATCAACACATTAAAATTAGCAAATATTTCTTATTGCAATATGACTTTTAATTCTTTCTTCATTTGTTTAATTTTAGAGTATTGCGTTTACAATAAATTTTCTTTTTTTTTACAATCTATTAGTTTAAAATATTTTTCTTCTTTATTTTTAATTTCTATTTTATAATTATTTCCACTAATGTTAAAATAGTTAAACTTCTTGATAATTTACATATTATTTTTGTTTTTATAATTAATAGATTATTAGATAACCAATTATTAGTGCAACCCTTCGACATATATTAATGGATATATCCATAAAATTACTATTTTACTTTTCATATATTCCTATAATCTAAAACCGTCTTTTCATTGCGTTTTATGATTTTATTAGGTATTTTTAGTTCTATTTATTGATTTTAAAGAGCTAACAAGTATAGTAAAAATTTGTATTTTTTTTAAAAAATATATTGACATTTGTATTATATGGTAGTATATTAACTTTAGATGGAAGTAAATATTAATTTTGTAATATTAACTAAATTAATCAAGTGAAATTTTGACTTTATACGTCATATTTATTAATATTTCAATATTAAGATGTCGGAAATTGTTATCCTAAGGAGGAATTATTATGAAATCAACAGGTGTTGTAAGAAGAGTAGATGAACTTGGAAGAATTGTTATCCCAATAGAACTTAGAAGGACTCTAGATATTGCTGAAAAGGATGCTTTAGAAATTTACGTTGACGGAGAGCTAATTATTCTAAAAAAATATCAACCAGCTTGTATTTTCTGTGGTGATGCCAGAGATGTAGTTAACTACAGAGGCAAAAACATCTGCAAACCTTGCCTAGAGCAACTTAAACAAGAAAAATAAATTAAATAATTAAGTAAAAAGAATCCTATAATTTATAGGATTCTTTTTACTTAATTATTTAATAAATACATATATATAGCTATCCAACAAAAAAAATGATTTTCTTCCCACAAAAAACAGACTATTTGAAATAGCCTGTCCAATTTTAAACTTATTTAACTCTTCTTGCAGTAAGGTAATCGCCTCTCGTCAATGCTGATATTTTAATAACATCTCCGGTACGCGGTGCATGAATATACGAATTATTACCTACATACATTCCCACATGATGCGGATCTGAACTTGTACCAAAGAAAATTAAATCTCCAGCTTGTAAATTTTCTCTAGCAACATATGATCCTTCAGTTATCTGTGTAAAGGTAGTCCTACTTAAGGAAACACCAAAATGACCATATACATATTGCATAAAACCAGAACAATCAAAGTTTTCAGGACCTGCAGCACCCCAAACATATTCTGTTCCTAAAAAATTACTTGCATAAGCAACTACAGAATCAGTGCTAAGTGATGAAGCTCCTCTAGATGGAGTGTACTTAGGTACTTTAGCTATTCTTGCTTGTATTTGCTCCATAGTAACATTTACAGTTGCTTCTGCATCACCTATTTTGCCAGCATATAATTTTTTTTGCTTATCAGCTTCTGTAATTAATATTTCTTGTTCTTCTCTTTTCACCTTAATGTTAGCTATTTTATTTTCATTATCAGTTTTCAAAAGCACTAATTTAGTCTTTTCAGTTTCAAGTGTTAACTTTTTATTTTCAATTTTACTCTTTTTGCCTGTTAATTCTCCGATAATTTTATTATCATATTCAACAATTTTTTTAATGTTATCAACTCTTGAAATAAGATCTTCTATTCCCTCTGAGTCCAATAAAATTTCTACATAGCTATCCACACCATTTATATACATGCTTCGCATTCTCTTATTAAATAAGTTTTCCTCTTCTTTAATACTTTCCTCTGCAACTTGTATATCTTTTGTGGTTTTTTCTATTTGCTCTTGCGTTTCGCCTATTTTAGCTTTTGCTTTATTTACTTCTGCATAAATTTTTTCTATGTTTGCATCCATTTTTTCAATAGATGCTTCTATGGCATCAACCTTACTTTGAGCTTGCTTATATGCGCTCTTTTGCTCCTCAAGCTGAGTCTTTTGATTTTTAAGCTTGTCTGATAACGGGTCTGCAAATATTGGCATACTTATTGTAGTAACAAGTCCAAGTGTTACTATCAATGATATCATCCTTCTACGCAATGTAATTCCCCCTATATGTATATATATATTCATATTATTTAAACATTTTTAAATCAACAATTTTATTATAACACTACTTTAAACCAACCTCAATGAAAAACATAAATTGAAATGTAAACTTTTTGACACTTCTTTAAATTTCAACGTATATTCTCAATAAAATTGTAAAAAGCGTTTTGTTTCTTATTTTTGTATATTAAATGTTCAATGAATGCTTGTATATTTCAGATTTAGCCATACCTCTATCTTTTGCAACCTTTTTCATAGCATCTTTTTTATCCGTTCCGGCCTTCATATATTTTTCTATATGTTCCTCTATAGTTAGTGTATCCCATTTTGATCTTTCATCTTTATCTATATCTTCCTGACTCTTTCCTTCAATTACTAATACATATTCGCCTCTTGGAGCTTTCTCTTTATAGTATACTATAGCCTGTTCTAACGTCAGTCTAATTATTTCTTCATACAATTTTGTAAGTTCTCTACACATTGATATTTTTCTATTACCAATATTTTCATATAAAAATTCTAATGTGCTTAAAAGTCTATGAGGAGCCTCGTAAAAAATTAAAGTTTCGCTCCTGTTTAATAGGTCATCAATAATAGGCTTTCTTTCTTTATTCTCTCTAGGTAAAAATCCTCTAAATATAAATTTTGTAGTATCAAGTCCTGAATATACAAGCGCAGTAGTAATTGCTGTGGCTCCAGGTAAGACTTCAAATTTTATATTCTGCTCTATGCACTTTTGAACTATTACACTTCCAGGGTCTGATATCCCCGGTGTACCAGCGTCACTAATTATAGCTATATTTTTACCCTCTTTAATCTGATCGATTAAATTTCCACTTTTACCTTGTTCATTATGTTGATGATAACTTATAAGCGTTTTTTTTATATTGAAATGATTTAATAGCTTTAAACTTTGCCTTGTATCCTCTGCTGCTATTATATCTACATTTTGTAGCACCTCTAATGCTCTTAGTGTAATATCCTTTAGATTTCCTATAGGAGTTGGAACTAAGTATAATTTTCCTACCATTCTTACCACCCTTTACTTTGATATTTGCATTAAATTGTATCCGAATTGTACATGTCAATAATTTCCTGAGTATACCCACCATCTTCACTGTGAACATAAAGAGGCGTCTCCCATTTTAAAAAGGCTCCCCCATCTCTTTGCCCCTCTATAAGTACAATGTTTGGTGCCTTATTCACACTAGGATGAACCATTCTTATACGTTTAGGCTCAATTCTATGCTTCCTCATAGTACATAGAATATCAACTAATCTATCAGGTCTGTGTACCATATACACCCTTCCGCTATCTTTCAGTAGAATTCTAATTGCAATAATTACGTCTTCTAATGTGCAACAAATCTCATGTCTTGCTATTGCATTTTTATCATTTAAATTTATCAAACCTGAATTTTGAAGTTTATATGGTGGATTAACTGTAACAATATCTACTTTAGGAATGCTTTTAATAAATTTTATATTTTTTAAGTCTCCACATATAAATTTCATTTTATCTTCCAATTTATTGAACTTTATGGAACGATTCGCCATTTCAACAAATTCTTCTTGAAGTTCTACACCAATTAAATCACTTGCATAGGTTTTACCTGCTAATATGAAAGGAATTATCCCTGTGCCACTGCATAAATCAACAACTTTGGCATTTTTTCTTACTTTAGCAAAATTAGCAAGTAATACTGCATCCACGCCAAACCTAAAATCGTCTTTTTTTTGAATAACTTGAATACCCTTTAAATTAAGATCATCCAAAGTTTCATCATTTCTTAAAAACTCCATTATGCATCTCCTCTCTATAAAATTTATGTTAACTATATAAATAGCATTAAAAGAAGTATACCTCAATTTTTATTGCTAAATCAAGGGGCTACCATTTATAAAATAATAAATTCATTATTCATAGTTTATAAAACTACTATTAGTAAGCATTGCTGAATATATATTAATTATAGAATAATTGATTTTGATGAGGTTAAAATGGAATTAATATTATACCCTTTTAAAAATATAGTTTTCAATAAAAATTCTGTACTATTAGACGCCTCTTTCGTGCTTAGCTTGATATATGATGATGATATTAAACATAGTGATTGTCTATCATGCTTAAAACAACTTTCTGAAGGAAGCTCCCAATTTTACACTACCAGTATCATATCTGCCGAAGTTTTAAATCAAATACTTTATAAATTATTCATTAGTGACATTGAATCCAAAATAAATAATACTAGCCCCTATAACTCAATTGACAACATTAGGTCTATAACAGGTAGCTTTAGCCGCCATGACACAAAGATATTAAAGCAAAGGAAAGAAGATAGGCTTATTCATATTCCATATAAAAGGTATTTTGATAATATTTCTAAAAATTCTATGAGAAGAAACCTATTGAATATCTATTACAATAAGTCCGTAGAAATAATTTCCGAACTAGAAAAAATTATAAATATAAAATACCTCAACATTTCTGAAGAGTGTATATCCCTAGTTAAAATTTTCATGTGCGAAAACTTATTGTCTGTAAATGATGCCTTCCACCTAGCTACTGCGGAGTACAACAATATAGATTTTCTACTAACTTTGGACGGTGATTTTCTTTTTGCTGAAAGCAGTAAAATGAAAATCCTTAAAATTTAAACCATTTAGATTAATTAAGCTAAAAAAGAAGCGTATTTTAATTTTCTCAAAATACGCTTCTTTTTTAGTTGTTATTTGGGAATATAAATATGTGTTCCTTCTTTAATGTTATTCTCATTTGTAATTTTATTTGTTTGTTTTATCATTTCTATAGCCTGTTTTACAGCATAAGAAGGCATGTTATTTTTAGCAATTGAACTTAAGGTATCTTGCTTTTTAATAATGTATTCCTTAGTATTAACATCTGAATCTACAGCCTTTGCTGTTGCTCTTGCTTTTTCATAAGGAATTACTATTTTCTGCCCCTCTGAAATCTTATAAGATTCATCTATACTATTTCTATTTCTAATAAATTCAACAATTTTGCTTTTATCCTGACTGGGCATATATGTTTTTGCTATACTGAATACTGTATCATCTTTTTTAACAGTATAAATTCCAACATTACTTTTGTCATTTATATAAGCAGCATCCATTTCATTAGTACTTTTCCCCTCAGTATTTTCAACTCCCTGCTCTGTTTTCGTAGCGCCTAGGTTACTTTCTTCATTTTCATTTTTTAATACCTCATTATTTTTTTTAACTATACTATCATCCTTTGTTTTTACATTAGTAGCAGTTTCTCGTCCTCCAATAAATCTTAAAGAAAAAAATACTCCTAAGATTACTACAACAATAGTAGATACAGTAATTATTCCTTTTTTCATTCTCATATTTATAACCCCTTTCATATCTATTAGTAAATTATTTACATTTAAATTATTGACATAATTTAAAAATCTCATACATAAAATATATTTTTGTTTAAATTAATCTTATTAAAATACATTTAAAGTATCCTTGCCAAACAAAAAGAGGTTGTTAACTTTAATATAAGTTAACAACCTCTATATTCTCTATATTCTCTATTTTATAAATTTTAGTAGTAGTTGGCGGTTGATTATCTACTACTTAGCTTCTATTCTCTGCATAACTTCCTTGGCCGTCATTCCAGTTGCATCAATAATTGGAGTGCTTGAGATAGTATCCTCTATTCCCATAATATTTTGATTTTCACCTGTAACAACAATTGCATCATATTTATTTAAAAAATTGCCTGCATTTTTCTTTCTGTTATCAAACTCTTTCACTGTATATCCTTCTTTGCATAAGTAATCACTAATTATGCCCAACCCATTTTGTACTGCCACTTTCTTCATACTTCATACCTCCCTTCAAAATTATTATCTCCAATAAAAAAAAGAGTATTCACAGGAAGTAATTATACTTGAGTCTTTAACATTGTAAAAAAAATACCGAATACATAGTTATCCAAACCATCTACTCGGTATTTATAAAACTCTAATTGTGGGTCTTTTTTGTTTTTTTATATAACTGCGTACCCAGCATCTTCAATAGACTCAATTAAATTATCTAATGAAACAAAATAATCATCATATATTATTTCTATTTCTTTGCTTTCACAATTTATTTGGCAAGCAATAACTCCTTGATTATTTGATATTGCCACATTAATGTTACTAATATCATCTGAAGTATTCATATTGCATACTTTTATAACTGACTTCATCTATATCCTCCTAATTATCTTTGAATAATTCTTTTATTATATATGAATCTTCTTCATTTCCGACCAACTCCAATTTAATATCCGCAACAACTACAGTATCTTCATAGCTTCCTGAAATTAATGTTAGGTCTTCAATTTTAACCTCCACTATTTCTTCATCACTACCATTAAGTTTTATCTTAATTTTAACAGCTTCTTTTACTACACTATTTCCGATAACTTCTGCTCTACCATAAGGTGTATCAACTATGGAGCCTAAAGTAGGTAATGTTTTTCTTATTTTTTCATAAGTATCCTGCTCATAATTTAAGCAGCACATTAGTCTCCCACATATACCTGAAATTTTTGTAGGGTTTAATGATAAGTTTTGCTCTTTGGCCATTTTTATAGAAACTGGTGCGAACTCTCCTAAAAAAGTTGAACAACACATAGGTCTACCACATGGTCCAAGCCCGCCTATCATTTTCGCTTCATCTCTAACGCCTATTTGTCTAAGTTCTATTCTTGTTCTAAATACAGCCGCAAGATCCTTTACGAGTTCTCGAAAATCTACTCTTCCATCTGCTGTGAAGTAAAATATAACTTTATTATTATCAAAAGTATACTCTACATCTATAAGTTTCATATCAAGTTCATGTTTATGAATTTTATCTAAGCAAACCTCGTAAGCTTCCGTTTCTTTTCTTTTATTTTCCGCATCTTTTTCTGCATCTGCATCTGTAGCCTTTCTAATAACGCATTTTAGAGGAGATACTATATCATCTTCTTTTATTTCCTTTATTCCAATAACACATTCTCCAAATTCTATACCTCTTACTGTTTCAACGATAACCTTATTTCCCTTTTGAATATCTATATCGTTTGGGCTAAAATAATATATTTTACCAGCTTTTTTAAATCTTACTCCTATGACTGTAACCATTTTAAACCTCCTGCATTTTAAGTAGCATTACCTGAAACGTAAGCCCTGGGTTAACGTTCCTATCTAAATTCTCTCTAGTATCGTTTATTATATTTATAATACCATTTAATTTGTTAAATGAAAATATATTGGCTAATTCTTTTATACTTAATAACTTATCTATGTTAATAATTATATTTTCTTCTTCAATTTCTTTATATATTATAGTATCCCTAATATACGAAAGAAATGCAGTTAATATTTCTTTAAAGTTTTCTTTTTGATCCGATAATTTCTTTTCATATTTCATTAATTCTTCAGTTCCCACTTTATTGAGCTGGAGTAATATTTCCAATGTAATATTTCTAATATTTTTAAAATTATTATCGAAAAGAAATTTTTCTGCTCTCCCAGGTATTCCATCACTAAAAGCCACAATAACTTTTGTTTCCTCTAAAGATAAACTTGGATGATTTACTTTTAGAAATTTTTCCATTTCACCTACAGTTAAGCTTTTTAATTTATGTATTTGACATCTTGATTTTATTGTATCCAATATTACTTCTAGATTTTCACATAGTAAAAATATAGTCACATTCTTAGGTGGCTCTTCAATTGTTTTTAAAAAAGCATTTTGAGCTTGGGTTGTCATTTTATCAGCTTCATAAATAATTATGACTTTCTTATCCCCTTCATAAGGTTTTTTATTAATTTCTTCAATTAAAGTTCTTATAGAATTAACTCCTATTGTACTTTTACTTTTTTCTATGTGCCATTCCACTAAATCAACATATTGCATATCTTTATTCTTTCCTAAAATCTTAAACCCTATATTCCTAGCGAGTATACTTTTTCCTATTCCATCCTCTCCAACTAAAAGATGAGCATGTGATAGTTTATCTAAATTTATAGATTTACTTATTTGGTTTTTTATATTATTATGGCCTATTATGCTCTCAAAACTCATTTTAGTCCTCCATATGCATATAAGCAAGTATAGATTTATATACTTGCTTATAAATAGTTATAACTTTATATATTTATCCACATCAACTACAAATACATTTGCTCCACCTGCGTCCACTTCAATAGGAAATGGCATATATACTCCTGTAGATCCAGCTACTGGTGAAGGTGATGTTACTATTTGCTTTCTTGACTTGCACACATCTTTTATAATAGCTAAAACTTCATCTACCTTTTCTTTCTCTACACCTATTAGCAATGTTGTATTTCCTGCTTTTAAAAAACCACCTGTAGTCGCGAGTTTTGTAACTCTAAAATCTTTGTCTGTTATTACTTCAATTAAATCACTTGCATCATCATCTTGTACTATTGCAATAACTAATTTCATATAATCCCATCCTTTTATAATTTTATTTTTTTAATAGCTTTTATTATATCTTTATGTACTTCATCTACATTTCTATTACCATTGATTACTTCTATTTTATCATATTTCTTACAAATATCTAAGTAACCTTCAAAAACTTTTTTATGGAACTCATTTCCACTATTTTCTAAACGATCTAAAGTCCCTTGCATTTTTTTCCTCTTTAGCCCTTCTTCATAAGGAATGGTAATCATAAAAGTTAAATCTGCCTCTAGTCCATCTAAGGCAGCTTCATTAATGCTTCTTATTCTTTCCATACCAAGTCCTCTACCAATCCCTTGATACACCATTGAAGAATAAACAAACCTATCACATATAACCATCTTACCAAGGGCTAATGCTGGCTTTATAACCTCACTCACTAGTTGTGCACGAGATGCTGCATAGAGTAATGCTTCACACATATCGCTCATATTAGAATTATCATTGTCTAGTATTATATCTCTGATTTTCTCGCTAATTTCTGTTCCTCCTGGCTCTCTTGTTCTTACTACCTCATATCCTGCCTCTTTTAGATACCCTTCTAATAATTCTATTTGAGTAGTTTTTCCTGAACCATCTGGACCTTCTAATATTATTAGACGACCTATTTCCATGCAATCCCCTCCACCAATATATATATATTAATATATAACAATAATAATATCTATTTCTCTACTATTGCTACTTTTCCTTCATTAATTCCAAGCACTGTTACATTGCACCGCATGTAATATTCTATGACAGCTATAGTATGTTCATCTATCCTTTCTCCAGGCATTACAATAGGTATTCCTGGCGGATATGGAACTATTGCTACCGCACTTATTTTACCCTCTAAATTTCTTACCTCCACCATGGTTTTCTCTCTATCCATTACTTCATATGGGTGCATAAGAGAAATTGGAATATCGTAATCTATTAAATCTACATATTCTTGCTTTAAAGTATTCATATCACAGTCTTTAAGCGCTATATATAAGGCATTAAACTCTTGCTGCGAATTAAATGGAGAAAATATTAAAACTACATTTCTACTATCACTCATTTCAGCTTGAATTTTGTTTACTCTTAAATATTCTAATAATTTATGCCCACTGTAACCTTTGGGTACATTTAGTATATACCTAGTTAAATCCATAGTATACTTATTAATGTCTTTATCATATTTTCCTGACATCTCATATAAATCTTCAGGGCCTAAAACATAAAATTTATTAAGGCTATTAATTTTATCTCTATAAAACTGGCAGAGTTCAATTAACTTTTCATAATCATTTTCACCATACTCCTCCAGATAAAACCTTGCATAATCCATAGAGCATAAGAGCATATAGGAGGGACTTGTACTTAAAAAAGCACTTACATAAAAATCTACTTTACTAATATCAATCCCCTCTCCTACATGTAAAAAAGCTGTTTGTGTTAAGCTGGGTAGTGTTTTATGTGCACTCATGACTACCATATCCGCTCCCATTTTCAAAGGACTTTCAGGTAATAACGTAGATGATCCAAAATGAGCACCATGTGCAGAGTCTACTAATACCTTCATGTTATATTTTCTAGCTATTTCAATAACATACCGTAAATCTAAGCATATACCATAATAATTAGGGTAGGTAACGATAATCCCTTTAGCATCTTTATTTTTATTAATCAAATATAAAAAATGCTCCTTATCTAAGGGAAAAGGAGCATCATATTTCGAATTAATTTTATTTTTAATATATACTGGTTTTAATTTTCTCATGATAATGGCATTAAATATGGAACGATGACAATTTCTCTCTACTATAATTTTATCACCCTCATTGAAACATGAAAAAATCATAGCTAAATTCCCACTAGTACTGCCATTCACTAGAAAATAAGATTTAATACTTCCATAGTATTCACTCAACAACTTTTGAGATTCTTTTATTATACCTTCTGCACAATGAAGATTATCTACTCCATCAACCTCGGTGATATCTCCTTTTATGAGATTTTCATAAAGCTCCCTTCCCTGCAACGTTTTTAAAAACCCGAGTCCACCCTTATGACCTGGCATAGAAAAGGGAATATTTTTTTCTTTTATATATTTTAACACTCCTTCTACAAGTGGTAATTTTGACAATCCTTAGTCACTCCTCTTGGCAAGCACTGTACCAAAGTCTTTCTTATACAGTTCTTGTAATATTCATAGAAATCTGTATTAGCCTTTGCCTTTATAATTCTTCCTTCGCAATTCACACAAATTCCTCTTCCATTTATTATTATACCATCATTTAGAGGCTTTCTGCATATAATACATTTTTCTTTTTTCATAATTTCCCCCTTAAACTTGCTCTTTTAAATCATCACCTCTGGCACTGCAATATTAACGACTTCAGAATGATATTTATACTTCCATATAAGTTTTTTTCTTGTTACAGTATTTGACGCCTATTTATAAATATCGGTTACTTCCCTTCTGAAATGCCGTTAAAACTAACTAAAGTATAGCCTCTTATTATATATTTTATTCAAGTAAGTACGGTTTCTTATTTTGTCCACATAATTATTGGAAATATATTTATCTACATTTTAAGTCAAAACAAGCTATTAAAAATTGTTATATGACCTTATAAAACTTTATTTGTTATTATCAATATATTTATGGACCTTAGGTTATACTAACTGTGTTAATAATAACAAAAATTTGAAAGGAGATTGTTCCATGAGACAAAAAATTATAAGTTATTTAAGCACTATAAAAGAAGATATATATAATTTATCTAAATATCTTTATGATAATCCAGAAACAAGTTATAAAGAATATAAAGGTTGTTCTTATATAATAAATATGCTAAAAGATCATGATTTTGAAATACAAGAAAACTATTGTAATATTCCTACTTCCTTTTACGCTAAATATGGAAGTGGTCACCCTAAGATATGTTATATATGCAAATACGCATCTACAGAAAATGCAGGTCATATTTTTGGTAATAACGTGAATGCAAGTATTTCTACTGCAGCGGCATTAGGTTTATCAAAGGTAATCTCTAAAATTGGAGGAACTGTAATTTTACTAGGATGCCCAGGTGGTTACTCCAATGGAGCAGAATTAGCTTTAACAAAAGAAAAATGCTTGGATGATATAGATGTTATATTTGCACCTCACTGCGATATAAGCAATGCGGAAAGTGGTACTTCCATGGCTACCATCCCAATTAAAATTGTGTATAATCAAGATATTAACACTAATAATAAAGAGATTGGTAAATTTTCATCTTTAGATGCTTATTTATATATATTTAATACATTTAGTCAATTGTTAAAAGGGTTAAACAACAGTTGTTATATTGATGCTGTCTCCATAAGTAATGCTTCCTCTTGTGCTAACTCACATTCTCAATCAGAGGCTAAACTTTATTTGACAGCTACTAAAATAACCGAGGCTAAAGTATTAGAAAAAACTATGGGTGATTTTGTGAAGTCACTGTCTGGAATAATGAATATAACTCCAGAGATTAGCCTATTTGAATTACCTTCAGAAGAACTTTTGACTAATAAATCACTATCAAGAATATTTACACATAACTTAAAAGAATGTGGCATTATTAATATTGATCCTTGTAAAAACGCAACATATGGCCTCGGAATAGGAGCTATAAGCCATATTACGCCATGCATATACCCCTCAATAGCTATTACAGATAAATCCCTAATAAGTTGCCCATCAACAGCATTTGCTTTAGAAACTCAAACAGACTTTTGCAAAAGTAATATTATAAGAGCTGCTGCAGCTCTTGCTATAACCGGCCTAGACATTATTGAAAAGCAAGATTTATTAAAAGAAATTATAGTTGAATTAAAATAGCATAAAATTAATATTGTTAAATATCTTTGCGATAAAAAAAAAGAAGTATAATTTTAATCCAATTATACTTCTTTTATATATTTACTAATTATTTTTAAAATAATGGTTTTGCTTTTAATGACCTAATTTTATTCATAAGACCTTCGCTAGGCTCAAAGTAAAACTTTTTGAATTTATCTCCTGCTTTATATACACAGCAAAACTTACTTCCATTAAATGTAGAACATATATACTTTTTACTGCTACTAATATGAATGTGTGTGTTACAATTACTATGTTTACCGATAAATTCTATATCCTTTAATTTAATATCCTCTAGTATTTTAGACTCTTCACCTCTTATTTTATGAATAATGAATTGGTCTGCAACAATAGAATACTTATACTTAATCTTACATCTTGAAAATTCAATAAAACAAAGAGCTACCATTAATGTATTAAAGAACATAGTTATGAATGTTTTTAAATTTATGCTACCTATATTTATCTTAGGTAATAAGTCTGATAGGCATATAAATGTAATTAGTGTAATAAACAACACCACCACAACTGGAAACTTTTTTCTTTGAACCATCTCTTTATACATAAAATTTTAGACCCCCTAAAGTAATTTAAAATGTTAGGCATAAATAGTTTTGTGTCCAACATATGTGATTATACTAGCATTTCATACATTAATCTACTTGCACCAAGTTCCCTATAGTGTGTATAACCTCAGTATATGAGCATATTACTTACTTAGGCTAACTTGTATGTATCAACATATGTATTTCTAAGTTTATCTCTAAATTGCTATTTTTTATAAAAATTTATGTCTATTTTATTTATTTATATATATTAAAGAATATAAACTTAGTATAAGTATATCAGTATAAATGTAAACTTATACATTTTTTTATTTTACAATATTTTATATAATTGTCTACTTTATAATTGATATGCAGTTTTCCTTCAACATATACACTCAAAATATTGAACGTAAAAAAGCACTTTGTATTATTTACAAAGTGCTTTGGAGGCGCCACCCGGATTTGAACCGGGGAATAAAGGTTTTGCAGACCTTGACCTTACCGCTTGGCTATAGCGCCATAACTGGTGGCTAGACCAGGAATCGAACCAGGGACACGAGGATTTTCAGTCCTCTGCTCTACCGACTGAGCTATCCAGCCACATTACCTGGCGACGACCTACTCTCCCACAAAGTTACCCCTGCAGTACCATTGGCGCATTGAAGCTTAACCGACCTGTTCGGTATGGGAAGGGGTGTTACCTTCATGCCATAATCACCAGATTGAGAAAATTATATTCTCTCAAAATTGCACAGTGAAATTATCTTCTCGCTTTCGCTTGAAGCTTACGCTTTATATATATTAAGGTCAAGCCCTCGACTTATTAGTATTAGTCAGCTGAACATGTTACCATGCTTACACCTCTAACCTATCAACCTGGTGTTCTTCCAGGAGTCTTACTAACACCGCACTTACGTGCGAGTTATGGGAAATCTCATCTCAGGGTGGGCTTCACGCTTAGATGCTTTCAGCGTTTATCCCTTCCAAACATAGCTACCCAGCGATGCCACTGGCGTGACAACTGGTGCACCAGAGGTTTGTCCATCCCGGTCCTCTCGTACTAAGGACAGCTCCCTTCAAATTTCCTACGCCCGCGACGGATAGGGACCGAACTGTCTCACGACGTTCTGAACCCAGCTCGCGTGCCGCTTTAATGGGCGAACAGCCCAACCCTTGGGACCTACTTCAGCCCCAGGATGCGACGAGCCGACATCGAGGTGCCAAACCTCCCCGTCGATGTGGACTCTTGGGGGAGATCAGCCTGTTATCCCCGAGGTAGCTTTTATCCGTTGAGCGATGGCCCTCCCACGAGGTACCACCGGATCACTAAGTCCGACTTTCGTCCCTGCTCCACTTGTAGGTGTCGCAGTCAGGCTCCCTTCTGCCTTTGCACTCTTCGCGCGATTTCCAACCGCGCTGAGGGAACCTTTGAGCGCCTCCGTTACTTTTTTGGAGGCGACCGCCCCAGTCAAACTGCCCACCTAACAATGTCCTGTGACCAGATTCATGGCCTCCAGTTAGAACCTCAGTACTGTCAGGGTGGTATCCCAAGGATGACTCCACACAGGCTGACGCCCATGTTTCTCAGTCTCCCACCTATCCTGTACAGACAATACCGAAATTCAATGCTAAGCTACAGTAAAGCTCTACGGGGTCTTTCCGTCCAATCGCGGGTAGCCAGCATCTTCACTGGCACTACAATTTCGCCGGATGTGCTGTTGAGACAGTGCCCAAATCATTACGCCATTCGTGCGGGTCGGAACTTACCCGACAAGGAATTTCGCTACCTTAGGACCGTTATAGTTACGGCCGCCGTTTACTGGGGCTTAAGTTCATACCTTCGCTTGCGCTAAGTAATCCCCTTAACCTTCCAGCACCGGGCAGGCGTCAGCCCCTATACATCAGCTTTCGCTTTAGCAGAGACCTGTGTTTTTGCTAAACAGTTGCTTGGGCCTATTCTCTGCGACCTACTTTCGTAGGCACCCCTTCTCCCGAAGTTACGGGGTCAATTTGCCGAGTTCCTTAACAGCAATTCTTCCGATGGTCTTAGGATTCTCTCCTCACCTACCTGTGTCGGTTTGCGGTACGGGCACCAATATCCTCGATAGAGACTTTTCTTGGCAGCGTGGAATCAGATACTTCAGGAATAAATTCCCTTCCCCATAACATCTCAGCGTTAAGAGCAAACGGATTTGCCTGCTTGCTCCGCCTAAATGCTTAGACACACATCCAATAGTGTGCACATCTTATCCTCCTGCGTCATCCCATTTCTAATAACGTCCATTGGTGGTATCGGAATATCAACCGATTGTCCATCACCTACGCCTTTCGGCCTCGGCTTAGGTCCCGACTAACCCTGAGAGGACGAGCCTTCCTCAGGAAACCTTAGGTTTTCGACCGTTAAGATTCTCACTTAACTCTCGCTACTTATGCCAACATTCTCACTTCTGTACCGTCCACCACTCCTTACGGTATGACTTCAGCCAGTACAGAAAGCTCCTCTACCGCGTACACATAGTGTACACCCATAGCTTCGGTGGTAAGTTTTAGCCCCGGACATCTTCGGCGCAGGATCTCTTGACTAGTGAGCTATTACGCACTCTTTGAATGAGTGGCTGCTTCTGAGCCAACATCCTAGTTGTCTTAGAAATCCCACATCCTTTTCCACTTAACTTACACTTTGGGACCTTAGCTGATGGTCTGGGCTGTTTCCCTTTTGACTACGGATCTTATCATTCGCAGTCTGACTGCCGAAATAAAAGTATATGGCATTCGGAGTTTGATAGGGTTCAGTAACTGTTGTCAGCCCCTAGCCCATTCAGTGCTCTACCTCCATTACTCAATTAATCGACGCTAGCCCTAAAGCTATTTCGAGGAGAACCAGCTATCTCCGAGTTCGATTGGAATTTCTCCGCTATCCACAGCTCATCCCATGGTTTTTCAACACCAACGTGGTTCGGACCTCCACGGAATTTTACTTCCGCTTCATCCTGGCCATGGATAGGTCACCCGGTTTCGGGTCTACGACATGCAACTATAGCGCCCTATTCAGACTTGGTTTCCCTTCGGCTCCGTACCTTAAGTACTTAACCTTGCTACATATCGTAACTCGTTGGCTCGTTCTACAAAAAGCACGCCGTCACACATAAAAAGTGCTCCGACCGGTTGTAGGCACACGGTTTCAGGTTCTATTTCACTCCCCTTCCGGGGTTCTTTTCACCTTTCCCTCACGGTACTTCTTCACTATCGGTCACTAGGTAGTATTTAGCCTTGGGAGGTGGTCCTCCCTGCTTCCCACAAGGTTTCACGTGTCTCGTGGTACTCTGGATTAGATCTGACTGTTTTTCCTTTTCATTTACAGGCCTATTACCTTCTGCGGAGCAGCTTTCCAGCTATCTTCAATTAAGGAATTGCAGTATTTATGATCTATCCTCAACCCCTAGGTCAAAGACCTAGGTTTGGGCTCTTTCCCTTTCGCTCGCCGCTACTTAGGAAATCGATGTTTCTTTCTCTTCCTCCGGGTACTTAGATGTTTCAGTTCCCCGGGTCTACCTCTGCATACCTATTTATTCAGTATGCAGTACATAGTTGTTACTATGTGGGTTCCCCCATTCGGAAATCTTTGGATCACTGGCTATTTGCGCCTACCCAAAGCTTATCGCAGCTTAACGCGTCCTTCTTCGGCTCCTAGTGCCAAGGCATTCGCCATGCGCCCTTTGTAGCTTAACCTTTATCTTTATCTACTTACGTAGATAATTTCGTCTATTTACATAAACGTTTTAATTCATTTTGCGAAATTGTATTAAATTCATCTATACACCATTTACATGGGTTTAACTTATTAAAACAACTTTAATTTCACTGTGCAATTTTCAAAGAACATTTTTAGAAAAACTATCTATTAGTCAACTCCAAAGAGTTAACTAAAATTAGTCTCTCAAAATTAAACAGAGAATAGGTTACGAGTAATTACAGTAGACATTTTGAAGAATAATTAAATTCTTCTTGTTGCATTGACCGAAGTCTTTGCATCTACTCCCTAGAAAGGAGGTGATCCAGCCGCAGGTTCTCCTACGGCTACCTTGTTACGACTTCACCCCAATCATCAATCCCACCTTCGGCCGCTGGCTCCTTACGGTTACCTCACGGACTTCGGGTGTTACCAACTCTCATGGTGTGACGGGCGGTGTGTACAAGGCCCGGGAACGTATTCACCGCGACATGCTGATTCGCGATTACTAGCAACTCCGGCTTCATGTAGGCGAGTTGCAGCCTACAATCCGAACTGGGATGAGTTTTTGAGTTTGGCTCCACCTTGCGGTCTTGCATCTCTTTGTACTCACCATTGTAGCACGTGTGTAGCCCTAGACATAAGGGGCATGATGATTTGACGTCATCCCCACCTTCCTCCCGGTTAACCCGGGCAGTCTCACTAGAGTGCTCAACTAAATGGTAGCAACTAATGATAAGGGTTGCGCTCGTTGCGGGACTTAACCCAACATCTCACGACACGAGCTGACGACAACCATGCACCACCTGTCACCCTGTCCCGAAGGACTTCGCCCATCTCTGGGTTATGCAGGGGATGTCAAGTCTAGGTAAGGTTCTTCGCGTTGCTTCGAATTAAACCACATGCTCCGCTGCTTGTGCGGGCCCCCGTCAATTCCTTTGAGTTTTAATCTTGCGATCGTACTCCCCAGGCGGAATACTTATTGTGTTAACTGCGGCACCGAGGTTCGACCCCCGACACCTAGTATTCATCGTTTACGGCGTGGACTACCAGGGTATCTAATCCTGTTTGCTCCCCACGCTTTCATGCCTCAGCGTCAGTTACAGTCCAGTAAGTCGCCTTCGCCACTGGTGTTCTTCCTAATCTCTACGCATTTCACCGCTACACTAGGAATTCCACTTACCTCTCCTGCACTCTAGACACCCAGTTTCAAATGCAGCACCCAAGTTAAGCTCGGGTATTTCACATCTGACTTAAATGTCCGCCTACGCATCCTTTACGCCCAGTAAATCCGGACAACGCTTGCCACCTACGTATTACCGCGGCTGCTGGCACGTAGTTAGCCGTGGCTTCCTCCTCTGGTACCGTCATTATCGTCCCAGAAGACAGAACTTTACAACCCGAAGGCCTTCATCATTCACGCGGCGTTGCTGCGTCAGGGTTTCCCCCATTGCGCAATATTCCCCACTGCTGCCTCCCGTAGGAGTCTGGACCGTGTCTCAGTTCCAATGTGGCCGATCACCCTCTCAGGTCGGCTACGCATCGTTGCCTTGGTGGGCCGTTACCTCACCAACTAGCTAATGCGCCGCGGGTCCATCTCAAAGTGGAATTTTCCGAAGAAAAATCCTTTGATGTTTCAATCATGCGATCAAAACATATTATGCGGTATTAATCTCCCTTTCGGGAGGCTATTCCCCTCTTTGAGGCAGGTTACCCACGTGTTACTCACCCGTCCGCCGCTAATCCACCCCGAAGGGTTTCATCGCTCGACTTGCATGTGTTAGGCACGCCGCCAGCGTTCGTCCTGAGCCAGGATCAAACTCTCAATTTAAAAGTTTACACTTTTTATTTGAAATGAATAATCTGCGCCAACTGTTAAGCTGGTTAGCAAGCTCATTACATACTTTTTAGTCTTACGACTAAAATTACTTTTTTATCTAAAGTAATTAACTGGTCTAACGAAATATTATTTCGCTATTTTACCTATTTCTCTGTTTAATTTTCAAAGACCAACTTGTTTTGTCATCATGTGACGACAAGTAGTATCTTACCATAACAAACTTATTGTATAATGAAGTTATAGTTCGTATAGTGAATTTATCTTTATTTTTCTCCACTATTCATAATTAATCCTACCCATATCTCCTATTGATACACTAGGATAAGTATATAGTTTCTTGTACCTAATTTAAAATTTTTATTATACTATACTTTCTTGTTAATAACTACTAAATATCTCTTTAACTGTTATACTGTAATAAAGGAGCTGATATTATGAGTTATGAACTATTAAAAACAATTATAAAAAATGCTACTAATATGGTTTTTTTTGGAGGTGCAGGGGTATCTACAGAAAGTTGTATTCCTGATTTTCGTTCCAAAAATGGTTTGTATAGTATAAAAACTGATTTAAAATTTCCTCCTGAAGTTATTTTAAGTCATTCCTTTTTTATAAATAATACTGAGGATTTTTTTCAATTTTACAAATCTAATATGATTTTTTTAGATGTAATACCTAATGATGCACATATTACATTGGCTAAACTGGAAGAAAAAAATAAATTAAAAGCTATAATCACCCAAAACATTGATGGTTTACATCAAATGGCAGGCTCTAAAAATGTATATGAACTTCATGGGTCTGTACATAGAAATTACTGTATGCAATGCAATCATTTTTTTGATTCAACTTATATATTAAATAGTAAAACCATAATTCCTAGGTGTGATAGTTGTGGTGGAATTATTAAACCTGATGTAGTTCTTTATGAAGAAAATTTAGATATGAATATATTAGAACGTTCTATTAAAGCAATAAGTATTGCTGATACCTTAATTGTGGGGGGCACTTCTCTTGTGGTATACCCTGCTGCAAATTTGATAAAATATTTTAAAGGAAATAACTTAATTCTTATCAACAAATCCTCCACCCCTTATGATAATCAAGCAACCCTAGTTATTCATGACAGTATAGGAAAAGTTTTAAGTACTGTATACAAATTTTAATTTATACTCTTAACGCAAAATAAAAACCACTAAGTTAGACTTAGTGGTTTTTTGTTACCTGGCGACGACTTACTCTCCCACAAGGTCACCCCTGCAGTACCATTAGCGCATTGAAGCTTAACCTTCGTGTTCGGTATGGGAACGGGTGTTACCTTCATGCCATAATCACCAGATTGAGAAAATTATATTCTCTCAAAATTGCACAGTGAAATTCTCGCTTTATATATATTAAGGTCAAGCCCTCGACTTATTAGTATTAGTCAGCTGAACATGTTACCATGCTTACACCTCTAACCTATCAACCTGGTGTTCTTCCAGGAGTCTTACTAACACCGCACTTACGTGCGAGTTATGGGAAATCTCATCTCAGGGTGGGCTTCACGCTTAGATGCTTTCAGCGTTTATCCCTTCCAAACATAGCTACCCAGCGATGCCACTGGCGTGACAACTGGTGCACCAGAGGTTTGTCCATCCCGGTCCTCTCGTACTAAGGACAGCTCCCTTCAAATTTCCTACGCCCGCGACGGATAGGGACCGAACTGTCTCACGACGTTCTGAACCCAGCTCGCGTGCCGCTTTAATGGGCGAACAGCCCAACCCTTGGGACCTACTTCAGCCCCAGGATGCGACGAGCCGACATCGAGGTGCCAAACCTCCCCGTCGATGTGGACTCTTGGGGGAGATCAGCCTGTTATCCCCGAGGTAGCTTTTATCCGTTGAGCGATGGCCCTCCCACGAGGTACCACCGGATCACTAAGTCCGACTTTCGTCCCTGCTCCACTTGTAGGTGTCGCAGTCAGGCTCCCTTCTGCCTTTGCACTCTTCGCGCGATTTCCAACCGCGCTGAGGGAACCTTTGAGCGCCTCCGTTACTTTTTTGGAGGCGACCGCCCCAGTCAAACTGCCCACCTAACAATGTCCTGTGACCAGATTCATGGCCTCCAGTTAGAACCTCAGTACTGTCAGGGTGGTATCCCAAGGATGACTCCACACAGGCTGACGCCCATGTTTCTCAGTCTCCCACCTATCCTGTACAGACAATACCGAAATTCAATGCTAAGCTACAGTAAAGCTCTACGGGGTCTTTCCGTCCAATCGCGGGTAGCCAGCATCTTCACTGGCACTACAATTTCGCCGGATGTGCTGTTGAGACAGTGCCCAAATCATTACGCCATTCGTGCGGGTCGGAACTTACCCGACAAGGAATTTCGCTACCTTAGGACCGTTATAGTTACGGCCGCCGTTTACTGGGGCTTAAGTTCATACCTTCGCTTGCGCTAAGTAATCCCCTTAACCTTCCAGCACCGGGCAGGCGTCAGCCCCTATACATCAGCTTTCGCTTTAGCAGAGACCTGTGTTTTTGCTAAACAGTTGCTTGGGCCTATTCTCTGCGACCTACTTTCGTAGGCACCCCTTCTCCCGAAGTTACGGGGTCAATTTGCCGAGTTCCTTAACAGCAATTCTTCCGATGGTCTTAGGATTCTCTCCTCACCTACCTGTGTCGGTTTGCGGTACGGGCACCAATATCCTCGATAGAGACTTTTCTTGGCAGCGTGGAATCAGATACTTCAGGAATAAATTCCCTTCCCCATAACATCTCAGCGTTAAGAGCAAACGGATTTGCCTGCTTGCTCCGCCTAAATGCTTAGACACACATCCAATAGTGTGCACATCTTATCCTCCTGCGTCATCCCATTTCTAATAACGTCCATTGGTGGTATCGGAATATCAACCGATTGTCCATCACCTACGCCTTTCGGCCTCGGCTTAGGTCCCGACTAACCCTGAGAGGACGAGCCTTCCTCAGGAAACCTTAGGTTTTCGACCGTTAAGATTCTCACTTAACTCTCGCTACTTATGCCAACATTCTCACTTCTGTACCGTCCACCACTCCTTACGGTATGACTTCAGCCAGTACAGAAAGCTCCTCTACCGCGTACACATAGTGTACACCCATAGCTTCGGTGGTAAGTTTTAGCCCCGGACATCTTCGGCGCAGGATCTCTTGACTAGTGAGCTATTACGCACTCTTTGAATGAGTGGCTGCTTCTGAGCCAACATCCTAGTTGTCTTAGAAATCCCACATCCTTTTCCACTTAACTTACACTTTGGGACCTTAGCTGATGGTCTGGGCTGTTTCCCTTTTGACTACGGATCTTATCATTCGCAGTCTGACTGCCGAAATAAAAGTATATGGCATTCGGAGTTTGATAGGGTTCAGTAACTGTTGTCAGCCCCTAGCCCATTCAGTGCTCTACCTCCATTACTCAATTAATCGACGCTAGCCCTAAAGCTATTTCGAGGAGAACCAGCTATCTCCGAGTTCGATTGGAATTTCTCCGCTATCCACAGCTCATCCCATGGTTTTTCAACACCAACGTGGTTCGGACCTCCACGGAATTTTACTTCCGCTTCATCCTGGCCATGGATAGGTCACCCGGTTTCGGGTCTACGACATGCAACTATAGCGCCCTATTCAGACTTGGTTTCCCTTCGGCTCCGTACCTTAAGTACTTAACCTTGCTACATATCGTAACTCGTTGGCTCGTTCTACAAAAAGCACGCCGTCACACATAAAAAGTGCTCCGACCGGTTGTAGGCACACGGTTTCAGGTTCTATTTCACTCCCCTTCCGGGGTTCTTTTCACCTTTCCCTCACGGTACTTCTTCACTATCGGTCACTAGGTAGTATTTAGCCTTGGGAGGTGGTCCTCCCTGCTTCCCACAAGGTTTCACGTGTCTCGTGGTACTCTGGATTAGATCTGACTGTTTTTCCTTTTCATTTACAGGCCTATTACCTTCTGCGGAGCAGCTTTCCAGCTATCTTCAATTAAGGAATTGCAGTATTTATGATCTATCCTCAACCCCTAGGTCAAAGACCTAGGTTTGGGCTCTTTCCCTTTCGCTCGCCGCTACTTAGGAAATCGATGTTTCTTTCTCTTCCTCCGGGTACTTAGATGTTTCAGTTCCCCGGGTCTACCTCTGCATACCTATTTATTCAGTATGCAGTACATAGTTGTTACTATGTGGGTTCCCCCATTCGGAAATCTTTGGATCACTGGCTATTTGCGCCTACCCAAAGCTTATCGCAGCTTAACGCGTCCTTCTTCGGCTCCTAGTGCCAAGGCATTCGCCATGCGCCCTTTGTAGCTTAACCTTTATCTTTATCTACTTACGTAGATAATTTCGTCTATTTACATAAACGTTTTAATTCATTTTGCGAAATTGTATTAAATTCATCTATACACCATTTACATGGGTTTAACTTATTAAAACAACTTTAATTTCACTGTGCAATTTTCAAAGAACATTTTTAGAAAAACTATCTATTAGTCAACTCCAAAGAGTTAACTAAAATTAGTCTCTCAAAATTAAACAGAGAATAGGTTACGAGTAATTACAGTAGACATTTTGAAGAATAATTAAATTCTTCTTGTTGCATTGACCGAAGTCTTTGCATCTACTCCCTAGAAAGGAGGTGATCCAGCCGCAGGTTCTCCTACGGCTACCTTGTTACGACTTCACCCCAATCATCAATCCCACCTTCGGCCGCTGGCTCCTTACGGTTACCTCACGGACTTCGGGTGTTACCAACTCTCATGGTGTGACGGGCGGTGTGTACAAGGCCCGGGAACGTATTCACCGCGACATGCTGATTCGCGATTACTAGCAACTCCGGCTTCATGTAGGCGAGTTGCAGCCTACAATCCGAACTGGGATGAGTTTTTGAGTTTGGCTCCACCTTGCGGTCTTGCATCTCTTTGTACTCACCATTGTAGCACGTGTGTAGCCCTAGACATAAGGGGCATGATGATTTGACGTCATCCCCACCTTCCTCCCGGTTAACCCGGGCAGTCTCACTAGAGTGCTCAACTAAATGGTAGCAACTAATGATAAGGGTTGCGCTCGTTGCGGGACTTAACCCAACATCTCACGACACGAGCTGACGACAACCATGCACCACCTGTCACCCTGTCCCGAAGGACTTCGCCCATCTCTGGGTTATGCAGGGGATGTCAAGTCTAGGTAAGGTTCTTCGCGTTGCTTCGAATTAAACCACATGCTCCGCTGCTTGTGCGGGCCCCCGTCAATTCCTTTGAGTTTTAATCTTGCGATCGTACTCCCCAGGCGGAATACTTATTGTGTTAACTGCGGCACCGAGGTTCGACCCCCGACACCTAGTATTCATCGTTTACGGCGTGGACTACCAGGGTATCTAATCCTGTTTGCTCCCCACGCTTTCATGCCTCAGCGTCAGTTACAGTCCAGTAAGTCGCCTTCGCCACTGGTGTTCTTCCTAATCTCTACGCATTTCACCGCTACACTAGGAATTCCACTTACCTCTCCTGCACTCTAGACACCCAGTTTCAAATGCAGCACCCAAGTTAAGCTCGGGTATTTCACATCTGACTTAAATGTCCGCCTACGCATCCTTTACGCCCAGTAAATCCGGACAACGCTTGCCACCTACGTATTACCGCGGCTGCTGGCACGTAGTTAGCCGTGGCTTCCTCCTCTGGTACCGTCATTATCGTCCCAGAAGACAGAACTTTACAACCCGAAGGCCTTCATCATTCACGCGGCGTTGCTGCGTCAGGGTTTCCCCCATTGCGCAATATTCCCCACTGCTGCCTCCCGTAGGAGTCTGGACCGTGTCTCAGTTCCAATGTGGCCGATCACCCTCTCAGGTCGGCTACGCATCGTTGCCTTGGTGGGCCGTTACCTCACCAACTAGCTAATGCGCCGCGGGTCCATCTCAAAGTGGAATTCTCTAAAAGAAAAATCCTTTGATGTAAAGGTCATGCGACCAAAACATATTATGCGGTATTAATCTCCCTTTCGGGAGGCTATTCCCCTCTTTGAGGCAGGTTACCCACGTGTTACTCACCCGTCCGCCGCTAATCCACCCCGAAGGGTTTCATCGCTCGACTTGCATGTGTTAGGCACGCCGCCAGCGTTCGTCCTGAGCCAGGATCAAACTCTCAATTTAAAAGTTTACACTTTTTATTTGAAATGAATAATCTGCGCCAACTGTTAAGCTGGTTAGCAAGCTCATTACATACTTTTTAGTCTTACGACTAAAATTACTTTTTTATCTAAAGTAATTAACTGGTCTAACGAAATATTATTTCGCTATTTTACCTATTTCTCTGTTTAATTTTCAAAGACCAATTTGCTTTGTCATCATGTGACGACTTCTACTATTTTACTTGGTATTGCTTGTTTTGTCAATAACTTTTTAAAATTAATTTTCATATAAAAATTTATTAAATTGTAATTAACATCTAACTTTCTGAGCCACTCTTTCGTGACTACAAGGAATATTCTATCATATACACATATAAGGCATTTATGCTAACTCTTGAAATACGACAATTATATTCACTATTCTCTATGTTACTACTAATTATTAACTTTATTCTATAGTGATACACTAGGATTAGTATACTATATTTTTATAATCAAAACGTTGAATTTAAACTTTTTGTACAAAATTTTACCTTCCTCTGCATAATGTCATAAAAGAAACCAACGCATCTGTAGAGAGGTTGATTTCTTTTTTATAAATAAGTTTGCTTTAACTTTCAAACTAATAAATTAAGTCACCTTATTCTTTCACCACTAAATAAGTATCTCTTCTTATCTAAAATACTATACGTATAATATTACTATTTACCCAAAATCAGCTTTTGATTATTGGTTTTACCTAAATTTAGTTTCCTTTTAATAGTTTGGTTATAACTGACTGCAATACTAACTATATATTAAATTAATTCCTGTAACTGCTGATAACTCAATAATATTAGTCACATCTTTAATAAAAATAATTTCTTAACATAAAAATTACCCAATATGTATTTCTACATATGGGGGTTATAAATAAGCTTACTAAATATATTATTTAATGTTTTCATTCTGTTGACATACGTCAACAAATTTAAGGCATACCAAAATAAAAACCACTAAGTTAGACTTAGTGGTTTTTTGTTACCTGGCGACGACTTACTCTCCCACAAGGTCACCCCTGCAGTACCATTAGCGCATTGAAGCTTAACCGACCTGTTCGGTATGGGAAGGGGTGTTACCTTCATGCCATAATCACCAGATTGAGAAAATTATATTCTCTCAAAATTGCACAGTGAAATTCTCGCTTTATATATATTAAGGTCAAGCCCTCGACTTATTAGTATTAGTCAGCTGAACATGTTACCATGCTTACACCTCTAACCTATCAACCTGGTGTTCTTCCAGGAGTCTTACTAACACCGTGCTTACGCACGAGTTATGGGAAATCTCATCTCAGGGTGGGCTTCACGCTTAGATGCTTTCAGCGTTTATCCCTTCCAAACATAGCTACCCAGCGATGCCACTGGCGTGACAACTGGTGCACCAGAGGTTTGTCCATCCCGGTCCTCTCGTACTAAGGACAGCTCCCTTCAAATTTCCTACGCCCGCGACGGATAGGGACCGAACTGTCTCACGACGTTCTGAACCCAGCTCGCGTGCCGCTTTAATGGGCGAACAGCCCAACCCTTGGGACCTACTTCAGCCCCAGGATGCGACGAGCCGACATCGAGGTGCCAAACCTCCCCGTCGATGTGGACTCTTGGGGGAGATCAGCCTGTTATCCCCGAGGTAGCTTTTATCCGTTGAGCGATGGCCCTCCCACGAGGTACCACCGGATCACTAAGTCCGACTTTCGTCCCTGCTCCACTTGTAGGTGTCGCAGTCAGGCTCCCTTCTGCCTTTGCACTCTTCGCGCGATTTCCAACCGCGCTGAGGGAACCTTTGAGCGCCTCCGTTACTTTTTTGGAGGCGACCGCCCCAGTCAAACTGCCCACCTAACAATGTCCTGTGACCAGATTCATGGCCTCCAGTTAGAACCTCAGTACTGTCAGGGTGGTATCCCAAGGATGACTCCACACAGGCTGACGCCCATGTTTCTCAGTCTCCCACCTATCCTGTACAGACAATACCGAAATTCAATGCTAAGCTACAGTAAAGCTCTACGGGGTCTTTCCGTCCAATCGCGGGTAGCCAGCATCTTCACTGGCACTACAATTTCGCCGGATGTGCTGTTGAGACAGTGCCCAAATCATTACGCCATTCGTGCGGGTCGGAACTTACCCGACAAGGAATTTCGCTACCTTAGGACCGTTATAGTTACGGCCGCCGTTTACTGGGGCTTAAGTTCATACCTTCGCTTGCGCTAAGTAATCCCCTTAACCTTCCAGCACCGGGCAGGCGTCAGCCCCTATACATCAGCTTTCGCTTTAGCAGAGACCTGTGTTTTTGCTAAACAGTTGCTTGGGCCTATTCTCTGCGACCTACTTTCGTAGGCACCCCTTCTCCCGAAGTTACGGGGTCAATTTGCCGAGTTCCTTAACAGCAATTCTTCCGATGGTCTTAGGATTCTCTCCTCACCTACCTGTGTCGGTTTGCGGTACGGGCACCAATATCCTCGATAGAGACTTTTCTTGGCAGCGTGGAATCAGATACTTCAGGAATAAATTCCCTTCCCCATAACATCTCAGCGTTAAGAGCAAACGGATTTGCCTGCTTGCTCCGCCTAAATGCTTAGACACACATCCAATAGTGTGCACATCTTATCCTCCTGCGTCATCCCATTTCTAATAACGTCCATTGGTGGTATCGGAATATCAACCGATTGTCCATCACCTACGCCTTTCGGCCTCGGCTTAGGTCCCGACTAACCCTGAGAGGACGAGCCTTCCTCAGGAAACCTTAGGTTTTCGACCGTTAAGATTCTCACTTAACTCTCGCTACTTATGCCAACATTCTCACTTCTGTACCGTCCACCACTCCTTACGGTATGACTTCAGCCAGTACAGAAAGCTCCTCTACCGCGTACACATAGTGTACACCCATAGCTTCGGTGGTAAGTTTTAGCCCCGGACATCTTCGGCGCAGGATCTCTTGACTAGTGAGCTATTACGCACTCTTTGAATGAGTGGCTGCTTCTGAGCCAACATCCTAGTTGTCTTAGAAATCCCACATCCTTTTCCACTTAACTTACACTTTGGGACCTTAGCTGATGGTCTGGGCTGTTTCCCTTTTGACTACGGATCTTATCATTCGCAGTCTGACTGCCGAAATAAAAGTATATGGCATTCGGAGTTTGATAGGGTTCAGTAACTGTTGTCAGCCCCTAGCCCATTCAGTGCTCTACCTCCATTACTCAATTAATCGACGCTAGCCCTAAAGCTATTTCGAGGAGAACCAGCTATCTCCGAGTTCGATTGGAATTTCTCCGCTATCCACAGCTCATCCCATGGTTTTTCAACACCAACGTGGTTCGGACCTCCACGGAATTTTACTTCCGCTTCATCCTGGCCATGGATAGGTCACCCGGTTTCGGGTCTACGACATGCAACTATAGCGCCCTATTCAGACTTGGTTTCCCTTCGGCTCCGTACCTTAAGTACTTAACCTTGCTACATATCGTAACTCGTTGGCTCGTTCTACAAAAAGCACGCCGTCACACATAAAAAGTGCTCCGACCGGTTGTAGGCACACGGTTTCAGGTTCTATTTCACTCCCCTTCCGGGGTTCTTTTCACCTTTCCCTCACGGTACTTCTTCACTATCGGTCACTAGGTAGTATTTAGCCTTGGGAGGTGGTCCTCCCTGCTTCCCACAAGGTTTCACGTGTCTCGTGGTACTCTGGATTAGATCTGACTGTTTTTCCTTTTCATTTACAGGCCTATTACCTTCTGCGGAGCAGCTTTCCAGCTATCTTCAATTAAGGAATTGCAGTATTTATGATCTATCCTCAACCCCTAGGTCAAAGACCTAGGTTTGGGCTCTTTCCCTTTCGCTCGCCGCTACTTAGGAAATCGATGTTTCTTTCTCTTCCTCCGGGTACTTAGATGTTTCAGTTCCCCGGGTCTACCTCTGCATACCTATTTATTCAGTATGCAGTACATAGTTGTTACTATGTGGGTTCCCCCATTCGGAAATCTTTGGATCACTGGCTATTTGCGCCTACCCAAAGCTTATCGCAGCTTAACGCGTCCTTCTTCGGCTCCTAGTGCCAAGGCATTCGCCATGCGCCCTTTGTAGCTTAACCTTTATCTTTATCTACTTGCGTAGATAATTTCGTTTATTTACATAAACGTTTTAATTCATTTTGCGAAATTGTATTAAATTCATCTATACACCATTTACATGGCTTTAAATCTTTTAAACAACTTTAATTTCACTATGCAATTTTCAAAGAACATAAATGGTGGGTCTAAATGGACTCGAACCATCGACTTCTGCCTTATCAGAGCAGCGCTCTAACCAGCTGAGCTATAGACCCATTAATGGTGGAGGTAAAGGGAATCGAACCCTTGACCCCCTGCGTGCAAGGCAGGTGCTCTCCCAGCTGAGCTATACCCCCATTTTTGGAATTTCATTTTAGAAAAACTATTTATTAGTTAACGCCTAAGAGTTAACTAAAATTAGTCTCTCAAAATTAAACAGAGAATAGGTTACGAGTAATTACAGTAGACATTTTGAAGAATAATTAAATTCTTCTTGTTGCATTGACCGAAGTCTTTGCATCTACTCCCTAGAAAGGAGGTGATCCAGCCGCAGGTTCTCCTACGGCTACCTTGTTACGACTTCACCCCAATCATCAATCCCACCTTCGGCCGCTGGCTCCTTACGGTTACCTCACGGACTTCGGGTGTTACCAACTCTCATGGTGTGACGGGCGGTGTGTACAAGGCCCGGGAACGTATTCACCGCGACATGCTGATTCGCGATTACTAGCAACTCCGGCTTCATGTAGGCGAGTTGCAGCCTACAATCCGAACTGGGATGAGTTTTTGAGTTTGGCTCCACCTTGCGGTCTTGCATCTCTTTGTACTCACCATTGTAGCACGTGTGTAGCCCTAGACATAAGGGGCATGATGATTTGACGTCATCCCCACCTTCCTCCCGGTTAACCCGGGCAGTCTCACTAGAGTGCTCAACTAAATGGTAGCAACTAATGATAAGGGTTGCGCTCGTTGCGGGACTTAACCCAACATCTCACGACACGAGCTGACGACAACCATGCACCACCTGTCACCCTGTCCCGAAGGACTTCGCCCATCTCTGGGTTATGCAGGGGATGTCAAGTCTAGGTAAGGTTCTTCGCGTTGCTTCGAATTAAACCACATGCTCCGCTGCTTGTGCGGGCCCCCGTCAATTCCTTTGAGTTTTAATCTTGCGATCGTACTCCCCAGGCGGAATACTTATTGTGTTAACTGCGGCACCGAGGTTCGACCCCCGACACCTAGTATTCATCGTTTACGGCGTGGACTACCAGGGTATCTAATCCTGTTTGCTCCCCACGCTTTCATGCCTCAGCGTCAGTTACAGTCCAGTAAGTCGCCTTCGCCACTGGTGTTCTTCCTAATCTCTACGCATTTCACCGCTACACTAGGAATTCCACTTACCTCTCCTGCACTCTAGACACCCAGTTTCAAATGCAGCACCCAAGTTAAGCTCGGGTATTTCACATCTGACTTAAATGTCCGCCTACGCATCCTTTACGCCCAGTAAATCCGGACAACGCTTGCCACCTACGTATTACCGCGGCTGCTGGCACGTAGTTAGCCGTGGCTTCCTCCTCTGGTACCGTCATTATCGTCCCAGAAGACAGAACTTTACAACCCGAAGGCCTTCATCATTCACGCGGCGTTGCTGCGTCAGGGTTTCCCCCATTGCGCAATATTCCCCACTGCTGCCTCCCGTAGGAGTCTGGACCGTGTCTCAGTTCCAATGTGGCCGATCACCCTCTCAGGTCGGCTACGCATCGTTGCCTTGGTGGGCCGTTACCTCACCAACTAGCTAATGCGCCGCGGGTCCATCTCAAAGTGGAATTCTCTAAAAGAAAAATCCTTTGATGTAAAGGTCATGCGACCAAAACATATTATGCGGTATTAATCTCCCTTTCGGGAGGCTATTCCCCTCTTTGAGGCAGGTTACCCACGTGTTACTCACCCGTCCGCCGCTAATCCACCCCGAAGGGTTTCATCGCTCGACTTGCATGTGTTAGGCACGCCGCCAGCGTTCGTCCTGAGCCAGGATCAAACTCTCAATTTAAAAGTTTACACTTTTTATTTGAAATGAATAATCTGCGCCAACTGTTAAGCTGGTTAGCAAGCTCATTACATACTTTTTAGTCTTACGACTAAAATTACTTTTTTATCTAAAGTAATTAACTGGTCTAACGAAATATTATTTCGCTATTTTACCTATTTCTCTGTTTAATTTTCAAAGACCAATTTGTCTTTATCGTTAATTATTCGTAACGACAAGGAATATCTTATCATAAGAATATAGTTTTGTATTTAAACTAATGTTTATATAATGACATTAGTGTTTATTTACTCTATATTACTCAAAAATACTAATAATTAACTATACTGACACGCCTGAATAAGTGTCCATATGTTTCTTGTTAACTTTCCTTTATAAAAGCAATTATTATTAATTTTTACTTCATACAATACATGTTAATGCTTTATCTTATTCTTTAATTATTTAGAATCTATATGAAAAATCTTAATAATTTTAATGTTATTTAAAATAAAACACTTTTAAATAAAAAAAATTGACATAAATAATTATGCCAACCCTTCTTTAATATATGTGGGTAAATATAAAACCTAACTTTACAGTTAGGCTTTTGTAAGTATATTTATATTAAAAGTATATTTTATTATAATTTATACAAAATGTATCCACATTATCCCCAAATATTCGCATGATTTATGTTAATAAAAAAATGTATTACTACAACTTACATAGCATATAGTTTTTAAACTACAATACATAACGAAAATAAAAAGACAGTTCTAATAGAACTGTCTTTTGGTGGACCTTCAGGGACTCGAACCCCGGACCGACCGGTTATGAGCCGGTAGCTCTAACCAGCTGAGCTAAAGATCCATTTTTTACCTGGCGACGACCTACTCTCCCACAAAGTTACCCCTGCAGTACCATTGGCGCATTGAAGCTTAACCGACCTGTTCGGTATGGGAAGGGGTGTTACCTTCATGCCATAATCACCAGATTGAGAAAATTATATTCTCTCAAAATTGCACAGTGAAATTCTCGCTTTATATATATTAAGGTCAAGCCCTCGACTTATTAGTATTAGTCAGCTGAACATGTTACCATGCTTACACCTCTAACCTATCAACCTGGTGTTCTTCCAGGAGTCTTACTAACACCGTGCTTACGCACGAGTTATGGGAAATCTCATCTCAGGGTGGGCTTCACGCTTAGATGCTTTCAGCGTTTATCCCTTCCAAACATAGCTACCCAGCGATGCCACTGGCGTGACAACTGGTGCACCAGAGGTTTGTCCATCCCGGTCCTCTCGTACTAAGGACAGCTCCCTTCAAATTTCCTACGCCCGCGACGGATAGGGACCGAACTGTCTCACGACGTTCTGAACCCAGCTCGCGTGCCGCTTTAATGGGCGAACAGCCCAACCCTTGGGACCTACTTCAGCCCCAGGATGCGACGAGCCGACATCGAGGTGCCAAACCTCCCCGTCGATGTGGACTCTTGGGGGAGATCAGCCTGTTATCCCCGAGGTAGCTTTTATCCGTTGAGCGATGGCCCTCCCACGAGGTACCACCGGATCACTAAGTCCGACTTTCGTCCCTGCTCCACTTGTAGGTGTCGCAGTCAGGCTCCCTTCTGCCTTTGCACTCTTCGCGCGATTTCCAACCGCGCTGAGGGAACCTTTGAGCGCCTCCGTTACTTTTTTGGAGGCGACCGCCCCAGTCAAACTGCCCACCTAACAATGTCCTGTGACCAGATTCATGGCCTCCAGTTAGAACCTCAGTACTGTCAGGGTGGTATCCCAAGGATGACTCCACACAGGCTGACGCCCATGTTTCTCAGTCTCCCACCTATCCTGTACAGACAATACCGAAATTCAATGCTAAGCTACAGTAAAGCTCTACGGGGTCTTTCCGTCCAATCGCGGGTAGCCAGCATCTTCACTGGCACTACAATTTCGCCGGATGTGCTGTTGAGACAGTGCCCAAATCATTACGCCATTCGTGCGGGTCGGAACTTACCCGACAAGGAATTTCGCTACCTTAGGACCGTTATAGTTACGGCCGCCGTTTACTGGGGCTTAAGTTCATACCTTCGCTTGCGCTAAGTAATCCCCTTAACCTTCCAGCACCGGGCAGGCGTCAGCCCCTATACATCAGCTTTCGCTTTAGCAGAGACCTGTGTTTTTGCTAAACAGTTGCTTGGGCCTATTCTCTGCGACCTACTTTCGTAGGCACCCCTTCTCCCGAAGTTACGGGGTCAATTTGCCGAGTTCCTTAACAGCAATTCTTCCGATGGTCTTAGGATTCTCTCCTCACCTACCTGTGTCGGTTTGCGGTACGGGCACCAATATCCTCGATAGAGACTTTTCTTGGCAGCGTGGAATCAGATACTTCAGGAATAAATTCCCTTCCCCATAACATCTCAGCGTTAAGAGCAAACGGATTTGCCTGCTTGCTCCGCCTAAATGCTTAGACACACATCCAATAGTGTGCACATCTTATCCTCCTGCGTCATCCCATTTCTAATAACGTCCATTGGTGGTATCGGAATATCAACCGATTGTCCATCACCTACGCCTTTCGGCCTCGGCTTAGGTCCCGACTAACCCTGAGAGGACGAGCCTTCCTCAGGAAACCTTAGGTTTTCGACCGTTAAGATTCTCACTTAACTCTCGCTACTTATGCCAACATTCTCACTTCTGTACCGTCCACCACTCCTTACGGTATGACTTCAGCCAGTACAGAAAGCTCCTCTACCGCGTACACATAGTGTACACCCATAGCTTCGGTGGTAAGTTTTAGCCCCGGACATCTTCGGCGCAGGATCTCTTGACTAGTGAGCTATTACGCACTCTTTGAATGAGTGGCTGCTTCTGAGCCAACATCCTAGTTGTCTTAGAAATCCCACATCCTTTTCCACTTAACTTACACTTTGGGACCTTAGCTGATGGTCTGGGCTGTTTCCCTTTTGACTACGGATCTTATCATTCGCAGTCTGACTGCCGAAATAAAAGTATATGGCATTCGGAGTTTGATAGGGTTCAGTAACTGTTGTCAGCCCCTAGCCCATTCAGTGCTCTACCTCCATTACTCAATTAATCGACGCTAGCCCTAAAGCTATTTCGAGGAGAACCAGCTATCTCCGAGTTCGATTGGAATTTCTCCGCTATCCACAGCTCATCCCATGGTTTTTCAACACCAACGTGGTTCGGACCTCCACGGAATTTTACTTCCGCTTCATCCTGGCCATGGATAGGTCACCCGGTTTCGGGTCTACGACATGCAACTATAGCGCCCTATTCAGACTTGGTTTCCCTTCGGCTCCGTACCTTAAGTACTTAACCTTGCTACATATCGTAACTCGTTGGCTCGTTCTACAAAAAGCACGCCGTCACACATAAAAAGTGCTCCGACCGGTTGTAGGCACACGGTTTCAGGTTCTATTTCACTCCCCTTCCGGGGTTCTTTTCACCTTTCCCTCACGGTACTTCTTCACTATCGGTCACTAGGTAGTATTTAGCCTTGGGAGGTGGTCCTCCCTGCTTCCCACAAGGTTTCACGTGTCTCGTGGTACTCTGGATTAGATCTGACTGTTTTTCCTTTTCATTTACAGGCCTATTACCTTCTGCGGAGCAGCTTTCCAGCTATCTTCAATTAAGGAATTGCAGTATTTATGATCTATCCTCAACCCCTAGGTCAAAGACCTAGGTTTGGGCTCTTTCCCTTTCGCTCGCCGCTACTTAGGAAATCGATGTTTCTTTCTCTTCCTCCGGGTACTTAGATGTTTCAGTTCCCCGGGTCTACCTCTGCATACCTATTTATTCAGTATGCAGTACATAGTTGTTACTATGTGGGTTCCCCCATTCGGAAATCTTTGGATCACTGGCTATTTGCGCCTACCCAAAGCTTATCGCAGCTTAACGCGTCCTTCTTCGGCTCCTAGTGCCAAGGCATTCGCCATGCGCCCTTTGTAGCTTAACCTTTATCTTTATCTACTTACGTAGATAATTTCGTCTATTTACATAAACGTTTTAATTCATTTTGCGAAATTGTATTAAATTCATCTATACACCATTTACATGGGTTTAACTTATTAAAACAACTTTAATTTCACTGTGCAATTTTCAAAGAACATTTTTAGAAAAACTATCTATTAGTCAACTCCAAAGAGTTAACTAAAATTAGTCTCTCAAAATTAAACAGAGAATAGGTTACGAGTAATTACAGTAGACATTTTGAAGAATAATTAAATTCTTCTTGTTGCATTGACCGAAGTCTTTGCATCTACTCCCTAGAAAGGAGGTGATCCAGCCGCAGGTTCTCCTACGGCTACCTTGTTACGACTTCACCCCAATCATCAATCCCACCTTCGGCCGCTGGCTCCTTACGGTTACCTCACGGACTTCGGGTGTTACCAACTCTCATGGTGTGACGGGCGGTGTGTACAAGGCCCGGGAACGTATTCACCGCGACATGCTGATTCGCGATTACTAGCAACTCCGGCTTCATGTAGGCGAGTTGCAGCCTACAATCCGAACTGGGATGAGTTTTTGAGTTTGGCTCCACCTTGCGGTCTTGCATCTCTTTGTACTCACCATTGTAGCACGTGTGTAGCCCTAGACATAAGGGGCATGATGATTTGACGTCATCCCCACCTTCCTCCCGGTTAACCCGGGCAGTCTCACTAGAGTGCTCAACTAAATGGTAGCAACTAATGATAAGGGTTGCGCTCGTTGCGGGACTTAACCCAACATCTCACGACACGAGCTGACGACAACCATGCACCACCTGTCACCCTGTCCCGAAGGACTTCGCCCATCTCTGGGTTATGCAGGGGATGTCAAGTCTAGGTAAGGTTCTTCGCGTTGCTTCGAATTAAACCACATGCTCCGCTGCTTGTGCGGGCCCCCGTCAATTCCTTTGAGTTTTAATCTTGCGATCGTACTCCCCAGGCGGAATACTTATTGTGTTAACTGCGGCACCGAGGTTCGACCCCCGACACCTAGTATTCATCGTTTACGGCGTGGACTACCAGGGTATCTAATCCTGTTTGCTCCCCACGCTTTCATGCCTCAGCGTCAGTTACAGTCCAGTAAGTCGCCTTCGCCACTGGTGTTCTTCCTAATCTCTACGCATTTCACCGCTACACTAGGAATTCCACTTACCTCTCCTGCACTCTAGACACCCAGTTTCAAATGCAGCACCCAAGTTAAGCTCGGGTATTTCACATCTGACTTAAATGTCCGCCTACGCATCCTTTACGCCCAGTAAATCCGGACAACGCTTGCCACCTACGTATTACCGCGGCTGCTGGCACGTAGTTAGCCGTGGCTTCCTCCTCTGGTACCGTCATTATCGTCCCAGAAGACAGAACTTTACAACCCGAAGGCCTTCATCATTCACGCGGCGTTGCTGCGTCAGGGTTTCCCCCATTGCGCAATATTCCCCACTGCTGCCTCCCGTAGGAGTCTGGACCGTGTCTCAGTTCCAATGTGGCCGATCACCCTCTCAGGTCGGCTACGCATCGTTGCCTTGGTGGGCCGTTACCTCACCAACTAGCTAATGCGCCGCGGGTCCATCTCAAAGTGGAATTCTCTAAAAGAAAAATCCTTTGATGTAAAGGTCATGCGACCAAAACATATTATGCGGTATTAATCTCCCTTTCGGGAGGCTATTCCCCTCTTTGAGGCAGGTTACCCACGTGTTACTCACCCGTCCGCCGCTAATCCACCCCGAAGGGTTTCATCGCTCGACTTGCATGTGTTAGGCACGCCGCCAGCGTTCGTCCTGAGCCAGGATCAAACTCTCAATTTAAAAGTTTACACTTTTTATTTGAAATGAATAATCTGCGCCAACTGTTAAGCTGGTTAGCAAGCTCATTACATACTTTTTAGTCTTACGACTAAAATTACTTTTTTATCTAAAGTAATTAACTGGTCAAGCGAAATATTATTTCGCTATTTTACCTATTTCTCTGTTTAATTTTCAAAGACCAATTTATTTTATCATCATGTGACGACTTCTACTATTATACTAGGCATCTTTTAATTTGTCAACACTTTTCTATAATCCTTTAAATTTAAATACTACAAATATTTCTCTATAGTATTAATAAAAACCAATATTAGTAATAACATTGGTTTTTATATTAAAAATAATATATACTTTTATTTTAATTCTACAGCATATTTGTTTTTTAATTCCGTTACAGAACTTATATATTTCTCATTTTGTTTTTGATGTAAAATATTTTTTACAATCACATTCCTAGATTCTTCCAAAGATTTTACATCTTGTAAACTTTTCTCATCTAATTGTATTAAATGATATCCGAATTGAGTTTTAACAGGCTCACTTATTTCCCCAACTTGTAATTCAAAGGCCGCCTTTTCAAATTCAGGAACCATTCTACCTCTAGTAAAACTACCTAAACTTCCACCTTGAGCTGCTGATGGACATTTAGAATATTTTTGAGCAGCTTCTTCAAAAGACATTCCATTAGCTATTTCTAATTTAATTTCTTGCGTTTGCTCCAAGGTATCTACTAATATATGTTTAGCTGATGCAGTCTCTTCACTTTTAAACATTTCACTATTAGTTTCATAGTATTTTTGAATTTCTTCTTCAGTTATATCTACATCAGCCATTATATTTTTTACACCTATTTGTATTAAAATATCCTTTTCTATCAACTTTACTTGTTCTATATACTCTGGATCCTTTTTCATATCATTATCAAGAGCATAATTATATATTAATTCAAAATTTATTATCTGCTCTAAGAATTGTTTTTTACCTTCTTCTGTTTTGTAGTGCTCTCGTGTTTCATTTGGAAACCTTAATAATGATCTTTCTATATCTTTTTCAGTGATTTCACTTCCATTTACTATAGCTAAAACTTTATTCTCCATAATTACTCTCCTTTAAAATTATATATTTTTATTAATATGATAACATAAAATTAGTTAAAAACAAAATCAATAAGTGTAATTTATTTAAATATAAATATATTTAATATAGAATTTAATTTGACCAAGCTATATTACTTCAAAATTCTCGAAATTTACCTAAATATCAAGAATAAAAAAAGCACTTCATAAAGAAGTGCTTTTTTTGGTGGCTTACCGGGGAATCGAACCCCGGACACCATGATTAAAAGTCATGTGCTCTACCAACTGAGCTAGTAAACCATGTTACCTGGCGACGACCTACTCTCCCACAAAGTTACCCCTGCAGTACCATTGGCGCATTGAAGCTTAACCGACCTGTTCGGTATGGGAAGGGGTGTTACCTTCATGCCATAATCACCAGATTGAGAAAATATATATTCTCTCAAAATTGCACAGTGAAATTTTCGCTTTATATATATTAAGGTCAAGCCCTCGACTTATTAGTATTAGTCAGCTGAACATGTTACCATGCTTACACCTCTAACCTATCAACCTGGTGTTCTTCCAGGAGTCTTACTAACACCGCACTTACGTGCGAGTTATGGGAAATCTCATCTCAGGGTGGGCTTCACGCTTAGATGCTTTCAGCGTTTATCCCTTCCAAACATAGCTACCCAGCGATGCCACTGGCGTGACAACTGGTGCACCAGAGGTTTGTCCATCCCGGTCCTCTCGTACTAAGGACAGCTCCCTTCAAATTTCCTACGCCCGCGACGGATAGGGACCGAACTGTCTCACGACGTTCTGAACCCAGCTCGCGTGCCGCTTTAATGGGCGAACAGCCCAACCCTTGGGACCTACTTCAGCCCCAGGATGCGACGAGCCGACATCGAGGTGCCAAACCTCCCCGTCGATGTGGACTCTTGGGGGAGATCAGCCTGTTATCCCCGAGGTAGCTTTTATCCGTTGAGCGATGGCCCTCCCACGAGGTACCACCGGATCACTAAGTCCGACTTTCGTCCCTGCTCCACTTGTAGGTGTCGCAGTCAGGCTCCCTTCTGCCTTTGCACTCTTCGCGCGATTTCCAACCGCGCTGAGGGAACCTTTGAGCGCCTCCGTTACTTTTTTGGAGGCGACCGCCCCAGTCAAACTGCCCACCTAACAATGTCCTGTGACCAGATTCATGGCCTCCAGTTAGAACCTCAGTACTGTCAGGGTGGTATCCCAAGGATGACTCCACACAGGCTGACGCCCATGTTTCTCAGTCTCCCACCTATCCTGTACAGACAATACCGAAATTCAATGCTAAGCTACAGTAAAGCTCTACGGGGTCTTTCCGTCCAATCGCGGGTAGCCAGCATCTTCACTGGCACTACAATTTCGCCGGATGTGCTGTTGAGACAGTGCCCAAATCATTACGCCATTCGTGCGGGTCGGAACTTACCCGACAAGGAATTTCGCTACCTTAGGACCGTTATAGTTACGGCCGCCGTTTACTGGGGCTTAAGTTCATACCTTCGCTTGCGCTAAGTAATCCCCTTAACCTTCCAGCACCGGGCAGGCGTCAGCCCCTATACATCAGCTTTCGCTTTAGCAGAGACCTGTGTTTTTGCTAAACAGTTGCTTGGGCCTATTCTCTGCGACCTACTTTCGTAGGCACCCCTTCTCCCGAAGTTACGGGGTCAATTTGCCGAGTTCCTTAACAGCAATTCTTCCGATGGTCTTAGGATTCTCTCCTCACCTACCTGTGTCGGTTTGCGGTACGGGCACCAATATCCTCGATAGAGACTTTTCTTGGCAGCGTGGAATCAGATACTTCAGGAATAAATTCCCTTCCCCATAACATCTCAGCGTTAAGAGCAAACGGATTTGCCTGCTTGCTCCGCCTAAATGCTTAGACACACATCCAATAGTGTGCACATCTTATCCTCCTGCGTCATCCCATTTCTAATAACGTCCATTGGTGGTATCGGAATATCAACCGATTGTCCATCACCTACGCCTTTCGGCCTCGGCTTAGGTCCCGACTAACCCTGAGAGGACGAGCCTTCCTCAGGAAACCTTAGGTTTTCGACCGTTAAGATTCTCACTTAACTCTCGCTACTTATGCCAACATTCTCACTTCTGTACCGTCCACCACTCCTTACGGTATGACTTCAGCCAGTACAGAAAGCTCCTCTACCGCGTACACATAGTGTACACCCATAGCTTCGGTGGTAAGTTTTAGCCCCGGACATCTTCGGCGCAGGATCTCTTGACTAGTGAGCTATTACGCACTCTTTGAATGAGTGGCTGCTTCTGAGCCAACATCCTAGTTGTCTTAGAAATCCCACATCCTTTTCCACTTAACTTACACTTTGGGACCTTAGCTGATGGTCTGGGCTGTTTCCCTTTTGACTACGGATCTTATCATTCGCAGTCTGACTGCCGAAATAAAAGTATATGGCATTCGGAGTTTGATAGGGTTCAGTAACTGTTGTCAGCCCCTAGCCCATTCAGTGCTCTACCTCCATTACTCAATTAATCGACGCTAGCCCTAAAGCTATTTCGAGGAGAACCAGCTATCTCCGAGTTCGATTGGAATTTCTCCGCTATCCACAGCTCATCCCATGGTTTTTCAACACCAACGTGGTTCGGACCTCCACGGAATTTTACTTCCGCTTCATCCTGGCCATGGATAGGTCACCCGGTTTCGGGTCTACGACATGCAACTATAGCGCCCTATTCAGACTTGGTTTCCCTTCGGCTCCGTACCTTAAGTACTTAACCTTGCTACATATCGTAACTCGTTGGCTCGTTCTACAAAAAGCACGCCGTCACACATAAAAAGTGCTCCGACCGGTTGTAGGCACACGGTTTCAGGTTCTATTTCACTCCCCTTCCGGGGTTCTTTTCACCTTTCCCTCACGGTACTTCTTCACTATCGGTCACTAGGTAGTATTTAGCCTTGGGAGGTGGTCCTCCCTGCTTCCCACAAGGTTTCACGTGTCTCGTGGTACTCTGGATTAGATCTGACTGTTTTTCCTTTTCATTTACAGGCCTATTACCTTCTGCGGAGCAGCTTTCCAGCTATCTTCAATTAAGGAATTGCAGTATTTATGATCTATCCTCAACCCCTAGGTCAAAGACCTAGGTTTGGGCTCTTTCCCTTTCGCTCGCCGCTACTTAGGAAATCGATGTTTCTTTCTCTTCCTCCGGGTACTTAGATGTTTCAGTTCCCCGGGTCTACCTCTGCATACCTATTTATTCAGTATGCAGTACATAGTTGTTACTATGTGGGTTCCCCCATTCGGAAATCTTTGGATCACTGGCTATTTGCGCCTACCCAAAGCTTATCGCAGCTTAACGCGTCCTTCTTCGGCTCCTAGTGCCAAGGCATTCGCCATGCGCCCTTTGTAGCTTAACCTTTATCTTTATCTACTTGCGTAGATAATTTCGTCTATTTACATAAACGTTTTAATTCATTTTGCGAAATTGTATTAAATTCATCTATACACCATTTACATGGCTTTAACTTATTAAAACAACTTTAATTTCACTGTGCAATTTTCAAAGAACATTTTTAGAAAAACTATCTATTAGTCAACTCCAAAGAGTTAACTAAAATTAGTCTCTCAAAATTAAACAGAGAATAGGTTACGAGTAATTACAGTAGACATTTTTGAAGAATAATTAAATTCTTCTTGTTGCATCGACCGAAGTCTTTGCATCTACTCCCTAGAAAGGAGGTGATCCAGCCGCAGGTTCTCCTACGGCTACCTTGTTACGACTTCACCCCAATCATCAATCCCACCTTCGGCCGCTGGCTCCTTACGGTTACCTCACGGACTTCGGGTGTTACCAACTCTCATGGTGTGACGGGCGGTGTGTACAAGGCCCGGGAACGTATTCACCGCGACATGCTGATTCGCGATTACTAGCAACTCCGGCTTCATGTAGGCGAGTTGCAGCCTACAATCCGAACTGGGATGAGTTTTTGAGTTTGGCTCCACCTTGCGGTCTTGCATCTCTTTGTACTCACCATTGTAGCACGTGTGTAGCCCTAGACATAAGGGGCATGATGATTTGACGTCATCCCCACCTTCCTCCCGGTTAACCCGGGCAGTCTCACTAGAGTGCTCAACTAAATGGTAGCAACTAATGATAAGGGTTGCGCTCGTTGCGGGACTTAACCCAACATCTCACGACACGAGCTGACGACAACCATGCACCACCTGTCACCCTGTCCCGAAGGACTTCGCCCATCTCTGGGTTATGCAGGGGATGTCAAGTCTAGGTAAGGTTCTTCGCGTTGCTTCGAATTAAACCACATGCTCCGCTGCTTGTGCGGGCCCCCGTCAATTCCTTTGAGTTTTAATCTTGCGATCGTACTCCCCAGGCGGAATACTTATTGTGTTAACTGCGGCACCGAGGTTCGACCCCCGACACCTAGTATTCATCGTTTACGGCGTGGACTACCAGGGTATCTAATCCTGTTTGCTCCCCACGCTTTCATGCCTCAGCGTCAGTTACAGTCCAGTAAGTCGCCTTCGCCACTGGTGTTCTTCCTAATCTCTACGCATTTCACCGCTACACTAGGAATTCCACTTACCTCTCCTGCACTCTAGACACCCAGTTTCAAATGCAGCACCCAAGTTAAGCTCGGGTATTTCACATCTGACTTAAATGTCCGCCTACGCATCCTTTACGCCCAGTAAATCCGGACAACGCTTGCCACCTACGTATTACCGCGGCTGCTGGCACGTAGTTAGCCGTGGCTTCCTCCTCTGGTACCGTCATTATCGTCCCAGAAGACAGAACTTTACAACCCGAAGGCCTTCATCATTCACGCGGCGTTGCTGCGTCAGGGTTTCCCCCATTGCGCAATATTCCCCACTGCTGCCTCCCGTAGGAGTCTGGACCGTGTCTCAGTTCCAATGTGGCCGATCACCCTCTCAGGTCGGCTACGCATCGTTGCCTTGGTGGGCCGTTACCTCACCAACTAGCTAATGCGCCGCGGGTCCATCTCAAAGTGGAATTTTCCGAAGAAAAATCCTTTGATGTCTCGATCATGCGATCAAAACATATTATGCGGTATTAATCTCCCTTTCGGGAGGCTATTCCCCTCTTTGAGGCAGGTTACCCACGTGTTACTCACCCGTCCGCCGCTAATCCACCCCGAAGGGTTTCATCGCTCGACTTGCATGTGTTAGGCACGCCGCCAGCGTTCGTCCTGAGCCAGGATCAAACTCTCAATTTAAAAGTTTACACTTTTTATTTGAAATGAATAATCTGCGCCAACTGTTAAGCTGGTTAGCAAGCTCATTACATACTTTTTAGTCTTACGACTAAAATTACTTTTTTATCTAAAGTAATTAACTGGTCTAACGAAATATTATTTCGTTATTTTACCTATTTCTCTGTTTAATTTTCAAAGACCAATTTGCTTTGTCATCATGTGACGACTTCTACTATAATACTAGGTTTTTCTTGTTTTGTCAACAACTTTTTAAAAATAATTTTCATTTGAAAACATATTAAATAGTAATTAACATTTAACTTACTGTGCCACTACTTCGTGACGACAAGGAGTATTGTATCACATAAATAATATCATAATTTCAGCTCACATATATTCTAGGTAAATTATCTTCATATTACTACATGTAGGTCTTAATAATTCAGTATTCCGCACTCTGATACGCATGGATAAGTATTTTCAATATTGATGTAACTCATGTAGCTTGCATTGATGATACCACATACCTATCAAATAGCATAATCTTATTTATCCCACATAATAGCATAGATTAAATGTTTCTTATAATCTATATAATATAAGTTGATGTGATTTTGCTATCTCTGATAAGCCTTATGCCATTAGGTTCATAGTTAGCAATATCTTTTATTGTTACTAGGATATGGTCTTTTAGAAGTACGTTTACAAGCAATATCTAGTACTCCAATTTAACTATATACTCTTTTGAATATTATATTTTCAATAGGCTGGTGTCTGATACATAAAAAACTCAGAACTCGCAAAGCGGCATATTAAATGTAGACTTACTAGAGAAAAAGTTTATAAATAGATCCATTTATAGAAATTAAATCCTTAATATAACATTTATGAATATCTATGTAATACATAAAATTCTATTTAGGTAGTTTTATTCCTATATATTTACGCAAAATAAAAACCACTAAGTTAGACTTAGTGGTTTTTTGTTTACCTGGCGACGACCTACTCTCCCACAAAGTTACCCCTGCAGTACCATTGGCGCATTGAAGCTTAACCGACCTGTTCGGTATGGGAAGGGGTGTTACCTTCATGCCATAATCACCAGATTGAGAAAATTATATTCTCTCAAAATTGCACAGTGAAATTATCTTCTCGCTTTCGCTTGAAGCTTACGCTTTATATATATTAAGGTCAAGCCCTCGACTTATTAGTATTAGTCAGCTGAACATGTTACCATGCTTACACCTCTAACCTATCAACCTGGTGTTCTTCCAGGAGTCTTACTAACACCGCACTTACGTGCGAGTTATGGGAAATCTCATCTCAGGGTGGGCTTCACGCTTAGATGCTTTCAGCGTTTATCCCTTCCAAACATAGCTACCCAGCGATGCCACTGGCGTGACAACTGGTGCACCAGAGGTTTGTCCATCCCGGTCCTCTCGTACTAAGGACAGCTCCCTTCAAATTTCCTACGCCCGCGACGGATAGGGACCGAACTGTCTCACGACGTTCTGAACCCAGCTCGCGTGCCGCTTTAATGGGCGAACAGCCCAACCCTTGGGACCTACTTCAGCCCCAGGATGCGACGAGCCGACATCGAGGTGCCAAACCTCCCCGTCGATGTGGACTCTTGGGGGAGATCAGCCTGTTATCCCCGAGGTAGCTTTTATCCGTTGAGCGATGGCCCTCCCACGAGGTACCACCGGATCACTAAGTCCGACTTTCGTCCCTGCTCCACTTGTAGGTGTCGCAGTCAGGCTCCCTTCTGCCTTTGCACTCTTCGCGCGATTTCCAACCGCGCTGAGGGAACCTTTGAGCGCCTCCGTTACTTTTTTGGAGGCGACCGCCCCAGTCAAACTGCCCACCTAACAATGTCCTGTGACCAGATTCATGGCCTCCAGTTAGAACCTCAGTACTGTCAGGGTGGTATCCCAAGGATGACTCCACACAGGCTGACGCCCATGTTTCTCAGTCTCCCACCTATCCTGTACAGACAATACCGAAATTCAATGCTAAGCTACAGTAAAGCTCTACGGGGTCTTTCCGTCCAATCGCGGGTAGCCAGCATCTTCACTGGCACTACAATTTCGCCGGATGTGCTGTTGAGACAGTGCCCAAATCATTACGCCATTCGTGCGGGTCGGAACTTACCCGACAAGGAATTTCGCTACCTTAGGACCGTTATAGTTACGGCCGCCGTTTACTGGGGCTTAAGTTCATACCTTCGCTTGCGCTAAGTAATCCCCTTAACCTTCCAGCACCGGGCAGGCGTCAGCCCCTATACATCAGCTTTCGCTTTAGCAGAGACCTGTGTTTTTGCTAAACAGTTGCTTGGGCCTATTCTCTGCGACCTACTTTCGTAGGCACCCCTTCTCCCGAAGTTACGGGGTCAATTTGCCGAGTTCCTTAACAGCAATTCTTCCGATGGTCTTAGGATTCTCTCCTCACCTACCTGTGTCGGTTTGCGGTACGGGCACCAATATCCTCGATAGAGACTTTTCTTGGCAGCGTGGAATCAGATACTTCAGGAATAAATTCCCTTCCCCATAACATCTCAGCGTTAAGAGCAAACGGATTTGCCTGCTTGCTCCGCCTAAATGCTTAGACACACATCCAATAGTGTGCACATCTTATCCTCCTGCGTCATCCCATTTCTAATAACGTCCATTGGTGGTATCGGAATATCAACCGATTGTCCATCACCTACGCCTTTCGGCCTCGGCTTAGGTCCCGACTAACCCTGAGAGGACGAGCCTTCCTCAGGAAACCTTAGGTTTTCGACCGTTAAGATTCTCACTTAACTCTCGCTACTTATGCCAACATTCTCACTTCTGTACCGTCCACCACTCCTTACGGTATGACTTCAGCCAGTACAGAAAGCTCCTCTACCGCGTACACATAGTGTACACCCATAGCTTCGGTGGTAAGTTTTAGCCCCGGACATCTTCGGCGCAGGATCTCTTGACTAGTGAGCTATTACGCACTCTTTGAATGAGTGGCTGCTTCTGAGCCAACATCCTAGTTGTCTTAGAAATCCCACATCCTTTTCCACTTAACTTACACTTTGGGACCTTAGCTGATGGTCTGGGCTGTTTCCCTTTTGACTACGGATCTTATCATTCGCAGTCTGACTGCCGAAATAAAAGTATATGGCATTCGGAGTTTGATAGGGTTCAGTAACTGTTGTCAGCCCCTAGCCCATTCAGTGCTCTACCTCCATTACTCAATTAATCGACGCTAGCCCTAAAGCTATTTCGAGGAGAACCAGCTATCTCCGAGTTCGATTGGAATTTCTCCGCTATCCACAGCTCATCCCATGGTTTTTCAACACCAACGTGGTTCGGACCTCCACGGAATTTTACTTCCGCTTCATCCTGGCCATGGATAGGTCACCCGGTTTCGGGTCTACGACATGCAACTATAGCGCCCTATTCAGACTTGGTTTCCCTTCGGCTCCGTACCTTAAGTACTTAACCTTGCTACATATCGTAACTCGTTGGCTCGTTCTACAAAAAGCACGCCGTCACACATAAAAAGTGCTCCGACCGGTTGTAGGCACACGGTTTCAGGTTCTATTTCACTCCCCTTCCGGGGTTCTTTTCACCTTTCCCTCACGGTACTTCTTCACTATCGGTCACTAGGTAGTATTTAGCCTTGGGAGGTGGTCCTCCCTGCTTCCCACAAGGTTTCACGTGTCTCGTGGTACTCTGGATTAGATCTGACTGTTTTTCCTTTTCATTTACAGGCCTATTACCTTCTGCGGAGCAGCTTTCCAGCTATCTTCAATTAAGGAATTGCAGTATTTATGATCTATCCTCAACCCCTAGGTCAAAGACCTAGGTTTGGGCTCTTTCCCTTTCGCTCGCCGCTACTTAGGAAATCGATGTTTCTTTCTCTTCCTCCGGGTACTTAGATGTTTCAGTTCCCCGGGTCTACCTCTGCATACCTATTTATTCAGTATGCAGTACATAGTTGTTACTATGTGGGTTCCCCCATTCGGAAATCTTTGGATCACTGGCTATTTGCGCCTACCCAAAGCTTATCGCAGCTTAACGCGTCCTTCTTCGGCTCCTAGTGCCAAGGCATTCGCCATGCGCCCTTTGTAGCTTAACCTTTATCTTTATCTACTTGCGTAGATAATTTCGTCTATTTACATAAACGTTTTAATTCATTTTGCGAAATTGTATTAAATTCATCTATACACCACTTACGTGGCTTTAACTTATTAAAACAACTTTAATTTCACTGTGCAATTTTCAAAGAACATTTTTAGAAAGATTAAATTTTTAGTTAACTCCAAAGAGTTAACTAAAATTAGTCTCTCAAAATTAAACAGAGAATAGGTTACGAGTAATTACAGTAGACATTTTGAAGAATAATTAAATTCTTCTTGTTGCATTGACCGAAGTCTTTGCATCTACTCCCTAGAAAGGAGGTGATCCAGCCGCAGGTTCTCCTACGGCTACCTTGTTACGACTTCACCCCAATCATCAATCCCACCTTCGGCCGCTGGCTCCTTACGGTTACCTCACGGACTTCGGGTGTTACCAACTCTCATGGTGTGACGGGCGGTGTGTACAAGGCCCGGGAACGTATTCACCGCGACATGCTGATTCGCGATTACTAGCAACTCCGGCTTCATGTAGGCGAGTTGCAGCCTACAATCCGAACTGGGATGAGTTTTTGAGTTTGGCTCCACCTTGCGGTCTTGCATCTCTTTGTACTCACCATTGTAGCACGTGTGTAGCCCTAGACATAAGGGGCATGATGATTTGACGTCATCCCCACCTTCCTCCCGGTTAACCCGGGCAGTCTCACTAGAGTGCTCAACTAAATGGTAGCAACTAATGATAAGGGTTGCGCTCGTTGCGGGACTTAACCCAACATCTCACGACACGAGCTGACGACAACCATGCACCACCTGTCACCCTGTCCCGAAGGACTTCGCCCATCTCTGGGTTATGCAGGGGATGTCAAGTCTAGGTAAGGTTCTTCGCGTTGCTTCGAATTAAACCACATGCTCCGCTGCTTGTGCGGGCCCCCGTCAATTCCTTTGAGTTTTAATCTTGCGATCGTACTCCCCAGGCGGAATACTTATTGTGTTAACTGCGGCACCGAGGTTCGACCCCCGACACCTAGTATTCATCGTTTACGGCGTGGACTACCAGGGTATCTAATCCTGTTTGCTCCCCACGCTTTCATGCCTCAGCGTCAGTTACAGTCCAGTAAGTCGCCTTCGCCACTGGTGTTCTTCCTAATCTCTACGCATTTCACCGCTACACTAGGAATTCCACTTACCTCTCCTGCACTCTAGACACCCAGTTTCAAATGCAGCACCCAAGTTAAGCTCGGGTATTTCACATCTGACTTAAATGTCCGCCTACGCATCCTTTACGCCCAGTAAATCCGGACAACGCTTGCCACCTACGTATTACCGCGGCTGCTGGCACGTAGTTAGCCGTGGCTTCCTCCTCTGGTACCGTCATTATCGTCCCAGAAGACAGAACTTTACAACCCGAAGGCCTTCATCATTCACGCGGCGTTGCTGCGTCAGGGTTTCCCCCATTGCGCAATATTCCCCACTGCTGCCTCCCGTAGGAGTCTGGACCGTGTCTCAGTTCCAATGTGGCCGATCACCCTCTCAGGTCGGCTACGCATCGTTGCCTTGGTGGGCCGTTACCTCACCAACTAGCTAATGCGCCGCGGGTCCATCTCAAAGTGGAATTTTCCGAAGAAAAATCCTTTGATGTCTCAATCATGCGATCAAAACATATTATGCGGTATTAATCTCCCTTTCGGGAGGCTATTCCCCTCTTTGAGGCAGGTTACCCACGTGTTACTCACCCGTCCGCCGCTAATCCACCCCGAAGGGTTTCATCGCTCGACTTGCATGTGTTAGGCACGCCGCCAGCGTTCGTCCTGAGCCAGGATCAAACTCTCAATTTAAAAGTTTACACTTTTTATTTGAAATGAATAATCTGCGCCAACTGTTAAGCTGGTTAGCAAGCTCATTACATACTTTTTAGTCTTACGACTAAAATTACTTTTTTATCTAAAGTAATTAACTGGTCTAACGAAATATTATTTCGCTATTTTACCTATTTCTCTGTTTAATTTTCAAAGACCAATTTGCTTTGTCATCATGTGACGACTTCTACTATTTTACTTGGTATTGCTTGTTTTGTCAATAACTTTTTAAAATTAATTTTCATATAAAAATTTATTAAATTGTAATTAACATCTAACTTTCTGAGCCACTCTTTCGTGACTACAAGGATTATTCTATCATATACACATATAAGGCATTTATGCTAACTCTTGAAATACGACAACTATATATAATATTCTTTATAATACTACTAATTATGCAGTTTCTTTGATACTGATACACTAGGGATAGTATACTCTATTTAATCAAAGGAATACTGAAATCGCCTTACTATTACTCCTTTATAGTTCATAAGGCCTATTTACTTAGTAACATTTAAACTGTTTTTTTATCCCTCATTGATTTATATATATTTTTTTTGCTAATTGCATGAACTTCATCCACTTAGCTTTCTATATTATTATTTCATCTATATATATGAAGCAAAATAAAAAAGTCGATGACTTATCACCGACTTAAATTTTATTCTACATATATACTTACCGCTCATACTCCTTTAACCCCAAACTATTAAATTATATCTCATTTAAAAAAACCTCAACCATGTCTTTTTTACATTGAAAACCTAACACCTTTAATGAGTTTTGTAATGCTAATAGAGTATAGACCATTTTATTCACTTTCGCATTTTCACCCATATGACCTATTCTTATTACTTTCCCTTGTAGATAACCGAAGGAACCAGCTATAAACACATTAAATTCCTTAATCATATGCTTTAATAATTCTTTATCATCTATGCCCTCAGGTATTTCTATAACCGTTACAGTATTGGAATATCCCTCTTCAATATATAAATTAAGCCCTGCCTCCATTACCGCTTTTCTTGTAGCTTTGCCAATAGAATTATGTCTTTCAATTACCCCTTTATCTTCTAATATATTATCAATTGCCTGCCTTAGTCCAACAATATCACTTATTGGTGGCGTATATGGAAACCATTTATTTTCGTAATAATCCTTCCATACAAGTAAATTGCAATAGTAAGCAGCTATAGGCTTTTCTCTCTGCTGCATTAATTTAAATGCATCTTCACTTATACTTAGAAAAGTTAGCCCTACTGGAGCCGAAACACACTTCTGGGATGCGCCGAGTACTACATCTATTTTCCATTCATCTACTCTTATATCTTCTCCACCCATTGCAGCTACACTATCTACCACAGTTAATATGCCATTTTTCTTTAACAAAGGGCATATTTTATCTATATCATTTAAAACTCCTGAAGGAGTATCACAATGTACTACAGTAGCATATTTAAAATCATGATCCTTTTCTAAAAATTTTTCTAGTTCTATTATATCTATCTTACGTTTTCTATTACCTTTAAAAACGACCGCTTCTCCACCGTACATCTTAACAAAATCCGCAAATCCTTCTCCAAAGATTCCATTATCAATTACGAGTACCCTATCATGAGTCTCAGTTAGGGATGCACAAGCTGCTTCAAGGCCTAAAATCCCCTCACCACTTAGTATTCTAACTTGATTATTAGTTTTTAAAAACAGGCCTATTTTCTCACAGGTTTCTTTGTAAAATTCATAAAACTCTAAATCTAAATCTGGGTTAGTTGTAGCTAACGCTCTTGCCATTCTGACGTTTTCTCTTACCTCCGTAGGACCTGGAGTCATTATTTGAGACACTTTCATAATTTCCACCCCTTAAACTGTAGTTTACAATATCATATTAAAAATTATATCACTATTAATGGATTTTAAAAAATGTATCCATACAATAAACTTTACCATTTATAACCACTCTTCTACTTAAATTAAGCAATGATATAAATACCATACTAACAGCAATGAATTTAAAAATTATTATTTTTATGTATATTTTTTATTTTTTTGGAGATATTTTCAATATAATTATGTATCTTCATGATTTACATGGAGATATCACAAAAATAAAAGCAGGTGTGAAAATATGAGTATTAAAAAAAGTCCTACTAGTTGGAATCTTCTATTAATTACAATTATTTATAGTGTGATTTGCATAGTATTTACTAAAAATTTTACAGACTTAAATAGTACAACTCTTACTCATTTCGAAAAGGAAAATCCCAAGACTATAGCTACTATCCCCTCATATAAAAAGGTACTATCAAATAAACTATCTTATGCCTCTGCTTTACTGCCAACAGATAAACAATCCCCTACTCTAAGTCGTGGATATATTGAACATTTGAATACAAATTTTCCAAAAAAAGTAGAGGCCAATAATTATGAAGATGATCTCTATGCATTAAATGAATCTGCTCTCCTTGAAAGCTATTATACAAAAAAGGCCAGCATTAGCTCAAACATTATTAACCCTAAGGAAAATCCAGTTGTTAATGCTCATCTTCCAGATTATTTAATGTACAAGAATGTTAATATAACAGAATTAAAGGAATTTCTAAAATCAAAAAACTCTCTTTTAGTTGAAGAACCTTATTTTTCAGCAATATTATCTGTAAGCAAAGATTTTAATTTAAATCCACTTGTTATGTTCGCCATTACAGGCCAAGAACAATCCTTTGTACCAAAAGACAATAAAAACGCCTATAAAATTGCCAATAATCCCTTTAATGTGTTTTTTAGTTGGAAAAAATATAATACTAATATCCAAGATGCTGCTAGCATTGCTGCAAGAACCATAGTGAATTTGTGCAAAAATAAGCCTAATAACATTGAAGCCTTTACTTGGGTTAATAGAAAATACTCTGAAGATAAAAATTGGTCAAAAGCCGTTCGTTCTATATTTAATAAACTTGAAGATAATGTTTCTTATTGGAGATAAGTTATTCATTTATTTTGAAAATTAGAACCTTAATTCTCCACGTGTTTGCTTTGCCACTGATAGTAAATTTGTTCATACCCTGACCCATATATTCTATTATCAACTACTATTTCTGGAATCTTATCTATCTCCCGTTATATCCTTAAACGTAAACCCTGTATAAAATCCAATAAATATTATTTTAATTTAATCAAATCTTTTTTTGAAGGGCAGCCCCCTTTTTTAATGTGACAATTGTTAGATTTGAATAGAGTCCTGCCTCCGCACCCCCCTCAATCCCGCATTCCATCGTCACCCAATTTAATAAAGTTCTGCTTCTCAGACCACTTTTTTCTCTCTCAAAAATAATTCACGAAGCAAATCTATATTAAAATTCTAATAAAGTCTTGCTTTTTTCGTCCACCAAATCACCCTTAACCCTTGAAACCACTCAATTCATCTTCATCTTTCACTCTAATTCCTTTTCACGCTCTTTTTTCTCTCTTTTTTCCACCATTATTTCACCCAAAACTCTCCGTAGGAGTCCATCTTTACTTCCATCTTTATATCTCATTCTCTTTCTTATTATAGGTTCACGACTCTGTTCCTAAATGCTATGTAAGCCTCTGCTTGTGTGGGTTTATGTCATGCTATCGAACCTATCATTATCCCTTTCGGGATGGTTTCAAGGGAACTTTAGTTGGGGTTTTTATCGAGGATTTTTTCAAGGGAAAGGTAGGGGTAAAAGCGGAAAAAACTAATCGAGTGTGGCCGATTAGCTTTTTAGCAAAACTTTATTTTAATTTTGTCAGGACTTTATTTGGTGGAGCAGGTCTTTTTTTTAATGTGACATAGTACAATTAAGAATATCTTAATATTAATTGCATTAATTTATTACAACATCCCTTCTGAAACCCATCCGTAAGCTTCAAATTTATCGTAAATACCCTCATTTAAAATGTACTCTGCCCAATCCTCAATACGCTCCTCATATCCTTTTTCTTCATTTAATTCTTCATCAATATTACTTTTGGAATTATCATTGTTGCTTTCAACCTCTGTTATATCATGTTCTACCGTAACCCATAATGCAACAAACAAAATGCTTTCATTGCCAAACTCCTTGCATAAAGCATTAAAAACCCTATACTTACAATCGCAAATTAAATTCTCAATTGATGAATTCATTAAATCATCAGTATCCATATAATATTCTTCTTCAAAGTTCTTGTCAATAAGCTGTCCTATGCGTATTGGGTTAATCTGCAATAACTCTACCCAATCAGGATAATAAGGGTCAAATGACTCTTCAAATGCTTTTTCACAGAACAAACCATACATATTAGCAAGTGCTAACAAACGTATTAGAACCATGTGCCTCTCAATATCATTTGAATAATTTGTGAGTCCTTGTTTAACTAAACCATTCCATGATTTTTTTGCCCAGTTTAATTCGTAGTGTCCTTCCCATATATTAAATAGTCCATCTGCACTATCTTTAATATCCTCCCATGTTATAGTACATTTATCTGACATTTTAATCTCACCCCCAGAAATCGTATAATTTATTGACTAATGCTTACCTGAATTTTAAAGTTTCTTTTATCAAAGCCCTTTCATCATCAGAAAAATCAGTTGTTTTAAGAGCGTCCTTAAACGTCTTACTAAAGTCAAAAAGCTTTGTAATTTCTAATACACTTTTCTTAGCCTCATTATTTGATTTTTTAAATACCTCTACAATCTTTTCATTTAATACACTTTTACCATTATTAAACTTAAAGCCACTAAACTCATTTACTAACATTTGTGATAGTTTAATTATCTCATTATCCCCGAATTGGGTCCAAATATGATTTATAATATTAGCAATTGATTTTTTATCAAAATTGTCTTTATAATGACTAACTAATCTAAGCAAATTAAATAAATATAGAATTGTATCTTCGTCTGAAATGCCATTAATTAAATTCATTAACAATTCTTTATAGTTATCTATATTATTGAACTCTATCATGTCTTTTACGAAAATTATTGAATTACCATCATTCTCCAATAACAACAAATCCCTTATACAACTTTCTTTATTGTCTTGAATTGTAAATTTATCAATCACGCCTAATGCAAGACTTCTATTATAGGTAACATTATCCTTTAAATATTTAGCAATTTCAAAAATAGTATCCTTATCTATTGATTTAAATGTACTATTAAAATCATCCAATATGTTGTTGTTATCTAAATCTATATTTTGAAGAAGGAAATTTGAATAATCTTTTAGGTTACTATTTTCCTCATTGATACTTCTTCTCATATTTCTCAAATACTTAATCGCCATAACCTTAGTATCAAAAGTATTTGCATACATTATTACTTTATTTATTGATTCCTTATCATATGTTAAAGGAGTCTTTTGTCCAAGGTTATACAACCCTTTAATCATTATGTTAGGATTATAAGAAAATACATATGTTGTTAACAGCATTACATATTCCTCTAACTTTGAATCAGAAATAATATCCCTTACTGTGCCTATAACTTCTGTAAATGATTCTGACCATAGCGGATAACTTTGTGTATAACTATAAGAGCCATTATAATAAATCATCAACTTCTCCACTACTTCAGAAAGTAATTTGTGACTTAATTTATTTTTCAATAGTAATTTAATTATTATTATACATCTGTTAAATATATCACTATTTACTGCACCACCTACAAGAGCCAAATTAGTGTTAATCATATCAGTAATGTGTTTCAATTGCTCAAATGTTAAATTATCACTAATGTTATTTAAAATATTATCATAACCATCATCAACAAAGCATTTATCACTAATTATATTTATAGCTTTGTCTATTAATTTATAATTATTAGGTTCTATCTTATTATTTAGTAATTTTTCACCTTCCATAAAATATCCTAATTCAAAGCATTTAATAATAAAATCATTCAAATTATCGTTATTAAGATTTTTAATATTCCAATCTAAATCTATTATTATATTTGCTACGATTTTCATTATGTTTTTTGAATATGTTAAAGATATAAACTCATTTACAATGTCTGTCCCATTTTTATTTGAAATATCTCCTGCTACTGGTAAAAGTAATTCACAGACCTGGGTAGCATAAGTTTCATTGCATATAATCATTGATAATGGAGCTGAAAATTTTTCAATATCCTCTTCTCTAATTGTAACCGCAATTTCTTGAAAAGCTTCGTCTGCACTTCTCCTATCATCAATATCTTCTTCAGAACCTATATACTCACATATTTTTTTATAAAAATCATCACTAAAATACTCTTTCATTAAATCCCTATTCTTATTATAAATATCAATAATATAACTAATCGGATATTCTTTATTATTAATGAATTCCTTAATATACACTCTTACCTCTTCATTTAGTATTGTATTTTTCTCTAAACTTTTTTTTAATATCTCTTGTATTAATTTATTAAATGCATCTTCATCATACTCCGTTCCATTTTTTTGTTTCCAATTGTCACTTTTAGTTAATACATTATTTAATACGGTTAGCAACGTTCTTTCTATGCCTCGTTTTTCTGTTGCTTTTTCATAAATTAATAAATAGTTATCATAATCCACTTGCCAATATCTGAATTCAATATCATATTCACTAATTAAATTGAGTCTATTTGATACCAAATTAGCAAACTCCACACTTACTTCCTCTAATATATATTTTGCTAATTGCAACGCCACCTTTAAAGCCTGTTGAAACTCAATACTCTTTGATTCTTTTATACCCTGAATAACAATACTACTATCTACTAAAGATAGCTTACTATTATTTGAGTAAGCAATTATACCCACCTCATTACCACTTAATAAATCTTTTCTTATTGACCTTTGTTTTTCATCACCTGCACTTAATCCTAATGAATCCTGCCCTAAATAAATAAATGGGGATAAATTATCTGCATTTATATATTCCGTTTTCATAAGAAAACTTGCTAATGCTTTAAAAGATTCTTTATTATATATACCGTAAGTTTCTAATTCATCACATTCAATCTTACCTTTGTTAGAATAATACTCATCCATGAATTTTTGCATTAAGCCTCTATCCTGCAATAATAGATTATAGAACTCTGGAAAGTCCGTCTGTAATACCGATATTTTAGCTAATACTTTTAATCCAGTCTTACCTGTAACAAGCCCCTCCTCTAATTTTTTATTTTCTCTACTTTTAACAATTAGTATATTACTTACAAAAGTATTTATTATCTTTTTTATTTGTCTTGGCGTATTAACATATGGATGAATTAAAACTTCCTCTAATATAACTTTGAAGCTTGGACACTCATTGAATATTCCAGGTATTTCATTTTTACAAAGCTTATAGGCATATTCCTGCATATCCATATCAATTAATGGTGGCAATATAATTTTAAATTGAAATAATTTATCTAAATATGAATCACCATCAAATGAATTAGTATCATTTAGTTTTTTAGAATTTATAGCCTTTCTTAATATGGTATCATCAAATGGCACAATGAAAATACATTCTCTTCTTTCTACAAAAGCTTTGATAGCGTCAAGTGCGTCAACTATTTTTTTAGCACTAAGCCTATCTAAATCATCTATAACAATAACTAATTTCTTAAATTTAGAGTTACTTAACTTATACTTATCTAATGTTTCATTAAACTTATCTTCATATTCATCTGTACTTTCAATAGGAGGAGTAATTTCATATTTCACTATTTTTTTTGATTTGTATGCACTTATTAATTTAGAGATTTCCCCTATACCTATCAATAATAGAGGCATAAAAATTTTATCTTTAAATGACTTGATTGTTTCGTATACATTTATTTTACTTTTAACATCTATGTACTTGCTCCATGTTTTACTGAAATTATTATTGGAAGAAATCCACAGACTAAATAAATCAAAAAACATCAACATTATATATAAGGTTGTACTTGCTATTAAAAAATATCCTAAAAATACAAAAGTTCTCATTGTATTTTTTTTTATGAATTCCCATGTTGTTTCTTCCTTATCTTTCAAGTCAATATTTGTATGAAAAAGCTCTTTAAAATATTTAACTTTATCCTCTTTACCATTAAGATTTATATATAACTCCTTTAAAAAAGCCTTTTTAAGTGAAGTATTTTCATACTTCCAGGCATTAATCTCTTGAATTTTAAATTCTGGTTTACCACCTAACGCTTCTTTTAACATATTAATTATTGAACTTTTTCCTACACCCCACTTTCCAATAATAGCAATATTAAATGGTGCTTCATTATGTTCAATAATCATTTTCAGGTTATTTACATAGTCTTCATACGAAAAATCATCACTTGACTTACTCTGAATTGCCGAATCTTTAATAAATAGTTTATTAATTTTCACATAACTCTCCCTTCAATACTAAAATTTGTCATACTAATAATACCATTAAATATTATATTTTACAGCAGTATTATATATAATAAAAAAGCCCTAAGATAATAGCTATTACCTCAGGACTAAAAAAATTATTCTTCAATCATTTCCCCAACCATCTTCCTAACCCCTTCATCCTTAACCTCGCCAAATCCTGCATACTGACGAACCTTATAAATACTTATTCCAATTCCCTTCTCGTTCATCTCTTCAATAGCCCATTCTATCTTCCTTCTTCTATAAGTCTCAATATCCTCCACCACAGAATCTATATACTCGTGAGTTTTTATAAGTTTTTCACTTTTAAAATAACTGGTTATACCGCACTCCTGTCTAATTTTATTTTCAGTTAACCTAATAGGTTTACCTGACTTACTTAATAACTCTCCAACAGCTCTTCTTACAATCTTCAAACATTTCTTATCTCGTTCTCTCCAATCTACAATCTCTCCTTTTGGTTTTCTATTTTCATAAATTGGAGTAACTTTATGATACCATTCCTTTTGATATTTATAGATATATGTATATATCCCCTTGCCTATATCTTTTAATTGTCTCCTTGTTGCTCCTGGATTCTCTTTTATTATCTTTAACCATTGCTCTTTTCTTTCTTCAATATCTAACCTTGGTGTATTCATTACCACTACAGCTTTCGTATGCTCAATAGCCTTAGTTTCAAATACATCTTTTATATCAACATCTAAAAACTGCATTAATAGTATATGTCTGAGTACACTTTTGCTCTTTTTATCTTTTCTTATAAATAACCTTAACCAATTATTTTTATCATCATTATCATAATTGCTCCTCATACTACATAAGTAATTTACAGGATAAAATTCTTTAAATTCCTTTAGAAAATCCTTCATATATATAACTCCACTACGAGAAGCTAACTTTTTATCCCTTAACTTATTAATGCAAAAATCTATAATAAAGCTATTCTCTTTTCTTTGCACCTTATTATTCAATAGATATTCTACAGCTTTAATGTATTTAGTATTAAGGTCATAAAAATCGAATAAACTTCTATCATCATTTAAGTTAATTAAATTACTCCCTATAACATCATCGGCACAGAAATAGTCGTTAACATTATTATTCGTTGGTATATAACTTTCAACAAGTTTACTCTTATGTTTTTCACAAAATAATACCCCAGGTACTTGATGTATCCTTCGCCAGTAGCTTTCTCCTAATTTATCTAAGTCTTCGTTATAACATTGTTTACAATATTTTAAATGTTTATCAAACCTCGAGTTAGTAGAATTTGCACACACATAAGTAAGCAAGTTCTTCCTTGAACCTGTTAACATTTCATTATATATTATTTTTGTCCTATCATCAGGTAAAAAAGCTGTTACATATGGATACATTGTATGATTATTAATAATATAACTTTCAGTTATCCTTGTACCATATGGCAAATTACATATTAACGCTTTAATATGTAAAGGCAAATACATAAATAACTGCCTTTCTTCGGTATTACAAAAATCTCTATACAATGCTCTTTTACTAAATATCCCACACATTCTTTTGTATCTGGCCGCTATACTGTAGAATAACTCGTCTTTATATAACACTGGAAAGCAATTCATCAAAACTCTTCACCAACTTTGAAAAAATCCATATTATCAATATACCCACTTTCTCTAAGAGTTTCATATTCACTTTTCCCTTCTGAAAACCCTTTCCTTATCACCCTTCTTAAATCTTCCTCATCTAAATCCTGAATTTTTGTTCTCTTTTTAATTATATTATTTTCTTTCTCTATAATATTAGCAATAGTATTCACTTGTTTATTTACTTTTAAGTTCTTCTTTGCATTATCAACTATTCCACTTACATTTTCAATTCTTCTAATATCCTCGTATTGTTGCATTTTATATACGTTGCCCGATTTAATAGCCTGAATCATTGGTTGAGTAAACTTAAATTCCTCTTCACATACCTTAATAACTATTTCCTTTGTTATTTGTTCTGCTCCTGTCTCAATCGCTCTTTTCATTGAATTAACAAAAAGCTTCACTACCAAATCCAATACACCTTGAGTGCAATCATAGAATAACTCAATCATTTCTTCTGTTAATTCCACTGGTTTTCTTACCCACTGATACCTCCAAATAGCTTTTAATAGCAATTTAAATTCTTGGTCGTTATTCATATTATTCCAAATAACCTCCCCATTGCCCGTTATTCTTCTCGCTATCCTTAGCTCGTTAGAAAAAATATCGTAACAAGCGGGTGTACCAATAAATAATAAAGACACACCACAGCTATTGATTAAACTAACTAAAAAGTTCATTATTTGTGATACTCCATTACGATTCAAATTTTGAAATTCATCAATAATAATCAATCCCAATCCTATATTGCATGATACAGTCCCCATCAAAGAAAGTAATGCGTCAGTAGATAAATTTTTTGATATATACCGCTTTAGATTATCCGTACCTAATATAGAATCAATCTTCATAAAAAATTGGAGTGCTAAAGATTTTAGACTTGTCGGAGCTTCAAGTCTTAACCATGTAAGCTGTGTTTGATTAAAGTGAGTATTATTATAATAATTATGGCAAATTATTTGAGGTATATATCTTAAACAACGATTAACAGTAGTCGTTTTTCCCATTCCACTATATCCTGCAAGTAATCCACAACTTGCCGTAGTTGTAAAGCTCGTACTATTGTTCAAATTAAATGCTCCTCTATTTATTTTACTTCCATTTTCATTAATAATTTGTTTATACTCCTTATCGAAGGGGTTCCTTGAGATATATCCCTGTCTAATTATTGAATCAATCATATTCCATATTTTTACATGAATAGGTAGAGGCTGAAATACTTTGTAAATTCGTTTTATCATATGCACCCTTATTGAACCATCAAGTTTTCTATCTTCAATATTAAAGGGCTGATTTAATATTAGTTTTCTGACAATGCTCTCCTTATTTATTAGTGGAGGTAAGCTTTGTATGAAGGGATTGTTATTATACTCTTCTATAGGAGATGTAGTGTACTCTGCTTCAACAGCTTCAATCCCATTAGGTAGAAATATCTTATTCATAAATATCATCCCAATATTCTTCTTGCACATTCCCAAAGATTTCTAAATCATTATCTTCATGTTCCATATCTTTATGCTCTATATTCTTATTAGCTTCCTCAACTATTTCCACACTACTTTCACTTTTAGTAAATACTAATTTTTCTCTGTATAATTCTTTTTCTGATCTATTATTATCTTTTATTCCACTTAATCTTTTTCTATTAGATAACGTATTATCTTTATTATCTCCCGCTTCACGCCTTGCATTCTCAACAATAGTTTCAATCTCATTAAAAAGCTTTATTTTATTTGAAAGTTCCTTTTCTTTAGCTTTCTCATTTAGTTCTTTTTCCTGATTAAAATATTCTTCAAGTTCGTATTCACTTTTATTACTGTACTTTTGTAAATGCTCAACCAAACTAAGGGTATGAAATGTCTTTCCATCGTCTTCAATAAAGTTTATAGTGCTTAAATCCAGTGGATTATAAGATATTTGTACACTCCAAGTTCCTTTTATCCTTGCATTTGAAAACCATCCCTCTTTTAATGTATAATCCGAAGCGTATAGCAATTTTCTAAATAAAACTCCACGTGAAGTTACTTTAGCCTTCTCAGAGGGGAGCAAATTTACCTTAATAACATCAGCAGGTAGTTTGCGAAGAAGTCCCTTTTTATTTTCCACTCCATAATTCCATATTTTCAATGGAACTTTTTCAATGCTTTCTTCAAATAACATTTCCCTTGATACCTCCTCTGAAAGTACATGTGCGTTATTGTGAAATATTATGGATTTTAAAATAACTTTTGTTAGTTCTTCTAATGTAAGATTCGCCTTTAAGCGATAATCTCCCTCACCCCTATCTATTTTGCTCTTACCATTAACCACTACCCCATCTGTAAATGGCTTCACCTTTAAATTCATCAAACGGAAGCTTTGTTCAATAATACCCTTGTAATCGGCCCTATAGGCGGGACTCTGCTGTATTGAAATACCGAGGTTTTGAATTGCTGTTTCAATTTGGCTATTAACCAATTCCCCTCGGTCCGTCAAAATAGTTTGCGGTGTACAGTACGGAAACTCTTCATCTGTTACTTCAATTCCATGTTTCTTGCAATATTCAACTTTACTTGTCATTGCATTAATAAGTGCTAACATTGCTCCACTATATGAGTTAAATGATTCCAATGTTACGTGAACACCAACTATGAGTCTCGAGTACACATCTATGCATAAAAAAAGAACTGGTCTCAGTAAGATTTTATTTCTATTTAAAGAAGAAACAATATACATATCAAAAATTGTGCTATCTATTTGCCATAAGACTCCAGGTCCTAATTCTGCCTCTTGCGTTGAACTCCCTATAATAGTTCTGTATTGCTGATTATATATTCTTTCCCCAAACCTCTTTGTTATCTCTTTCTTTGTACTATTCATTTTATTAAACCAGTAGTAGAATTGTCCATACTTCGGAATTTCTGAACTGCTTTTTAATATTGGTATTTTTTCTCCTTTTTCCTTAATATATTCTTGTACAAAATTTTCCCTTATTATTAACTCATAAACCGTCTTTAAATTATTTTGTTTATTAGTATAATAATATTTATTTAACCCTTTTATAAACATCTTTTTAATATCCTCATTGATATTTATACCCATGCTCCCCCCAAGTGCAGGTCGTCCTCTTTTAATAGCACCAGCCATCCTTTGTTTTCCTTTAGCCCCCGAATTATTATAACTTGCTAATAACCCATTTTTAATTTTTCCGTAACGCCAATATTTAATCATATAACTTTTTATTGTATTATAGCTTAGCCCAAACAATTTGGTAGCTTCCTTTATAATAGGTGTTCTATATTTACTAATGTAAATCTCTACACCTTCCGCCTTTGATAATACAAACTTAACTACCTGCCAAGAAGATTCTCTTTTTTCTTTTTCTGCTGTACTTATATTATCTTCATTAACTAACCGAATAAACGTATCTTCTATTACCTCTGACCTTTTCTCCTTCAAATCTTCTATTATCTTCGCTAAAGAACACATATATGGCCATTTGTCTTCTTTAATATCCACAGCTACTAAAAATTCATCCACACTATCCACATATAAGACCCTGGAAACTGTGAATTCATTATACTTAATTAGCATATTTTCATATATATTCATACTTTATACCTCCTCTAAAAATTTTATTGAATCTTCAATTTTACAATTAAAATCAATTATCTTTGTCATATCTACAGCAATTCTTTTTATACCAAGCAAATACCTGAACAAGTATAGTGCAGTTCCTCTATCAAGTTCATTTCTTCCTTCAAAATCCTTAAATAAGTCTTTTATAATAATGTTTCTGTTATTAAACATGTAAAAATACATCTGAACTGAAAGTTCTTCTCTATTTGGCATTAACTCTGGACCATCTAAAATAGTTTCTCTAATCCATTGAAGGTTTTTGCAAAGATTACGATTTAACTCTTTGTCAGTTATGATTTTAAAATCTACGTTTTTCGCCAACCAATATCTCCGCTCTATTTCAAGTTTTTCTATAGTTATCTTCTTACTTAACTCAGTGCAATTCTTTACAGCTCTTGCTATATATTTTATTATTCCATCTGTTTCTTTTATTGTTAATAAGAAATTAGTAGTTATTACAAACTGTTCACCAGCTTTGTCTCTAAATTTATCTAAAGATAAATCCTCTTTGTCATCTATAACCTCCATTAAATCCAAAAGTGGGTAAGTTTCACGAATGTCTATAACACAATCACTTGCTTCAAATATTAGAAACGCTCTAAGTTGATTATCAGAATTAAAATGGTGAATTCGCTTTGTAGTTAATCCCATGATTCTTGTAGCTCTACCCTTAGAAGAAAATTCATGTATTTTAGTCCAAGGTACATAATCTCTCCCTTCGCCTAATCCCCTTTCTTCTTTTATATGTTTCTTGTATTTCTTGCTTATCTCAATTTCTTTGCTCATATTAATAATCTCCTTTACTAAGGTAAATATAGAAATAAAAAAACACTATAGTCAAAATCCTCTTTTTTTTAAAAGTGGATTACCATAGTGTTTTCTTCTTATTTAATTCTTTATTACTAATCATTATAAATTTAGGTTAACATATATATCATCCAACTCTTCTTGTTCCACTGAAATATAACGTAATACCTCTTTTTGAGAGGAATGGTTTAAAATCCTCATGAGATATGTTATATCGGTCCCGCTTTTCCAACAATGGTAGGCAAATGTTTTTCGCATTCCATGACTTCCAAAATTTATATAAGATAGCCCACACATATCCAGAGCCTCTGTAAGAACCTGAACAGCTCTTTGTCTTGTAATTGGTTTATTTGTTCCTTTTCTACTACTAAACACATATTCATTTTGTTCTGGTTTATACTCTTTTATAAAATCCTTAATACATTTTTGTAAATTTGGAGAAGTAGCGAATCTCTTACTTTTTCCTGTTTTCTTTTCTTTTACATCAATAAAATCCTTAGCCTTCTTACTATCATAATCATAAAGCTGTATAGTTTTTAACGAAAGTATATCAGAAATTCTGAGGGCTGAGGAAATTCCAATTGTAAATAAAAGTAAATTACGAATTGATTTACTCTTCAAATAAAGTTTTACCATATCTATTTGTTTTTTATCTTTCAAAGGGTACGTCATGTTCATAAATTCAACCTCCAATCGTATTAACTAAAATTTCTATGCTTAATCACAGTATTCTTAAATGACTCTTATTTACTTTGCTTGAAAAGAACCAATTTTACATAATAGCCTCATAAATGTCATTGTGTAAAGTTCGATACTTTTCTCAGAATCTCTATTTTAACAACTGGCTTTATTGCTAATTCCTTACTTTCCTCTCTATCATTGTGTAAAATTCAAAAAATCTAATAAATAATGCAGATACTATTAGGATTATCTGCATTACCTCACTTATCAAATATTTTTTATTTTCATATATAAATTATATATTTAATAGCAACTATATACAATAAAAATCCAGTAATATGGCCGTTGCAGATAATCAACGCATTATATATTTATATGTTTATTAAGAGATTTTATTTGCAAATAGTATCAATGAATAAAAAAATAAGAACAAACTATTTTAATAAATAATTTGTTCCTAATATTATCTTCTAAATTTAATTGCGATACTTACTCACTATTCAACTTTTATACCAGCATTATGTAATATTTTATAAATACCTTTACTAAAATACTTCTATTCAATTATAAATGTATTTATAATAAACTATTATATAAGCTTTTTACATTTTTTTCATTAGATGTATCACCATAAACTGATAGATTGTTAGCAACAAATTCAAGAAGTAAATAGGCTTGTTTTGAAGATATTGAATTCTTTTTTGTTATTGAAATTTTATCACATATACTTTTAACCTTCTCTATCACTTCGTAACTTTCTGGCAAATCCACAGAATTATTGTTATTGTCTCTCAACATTTTAAGTGTTACTGAATAAAAATTGAGAGAAGAAGTACGTTCAAGCATTTTCATAATTTGTCCCATAGTCATAATATCACATCCTTTTTATCAACTTTATATTTGTATTCAAGATTATACACCAGCTTTAAACACACTAATTCCAGTATTGTATACTAAGTATATTGTTATAAAGGCTTTATATTTGCTTTTAATGTTCCGAAGCACATTCACTGCAAAATCCATTTCCCCCATCATTATTAATAGTAAATTCTTCTCCACACTCAGGGCAAGTATTTTTAAAAAGTGACCTCTTATCGTAATCATCTTCATCTGTAAAATGAGAGTAACCATCGTATTCCTTACATTCAATATCCTTAACTTTGAGATTAAGAAACTTCACTGTTTCATACTCTATAGCGTTTTTAGGCTCCTTTTCATTATCAATACTTAAATATAGAGAGGCTTCTACATTAACCGTGGTGGAAATATTACTTGATATATTATCGTCTCTTCCATAAGATACAATTACATCAACGCTATTTTCCACAATTATTTCAGTATTAAAGACTATTTTACATTCACTTTGGTCATAATCAAACGAACTTTTTATTACCTTGATTTCCAAGATTTCAATGTCCTCCACCTCTGAAATACTTCCAACTCCTACTGCTTCACCTATCAAAATATCATTAATATTTTCTGTAATTTGTTCAATCGAATTATCTCCAATATACTTTTGTACTATATCAAATTGATTTGATGTTAAGTAAGCCTCCATCCCCCTTATAAACTCCATCCTTTTGTTCACCTCTAAAATAGAGTTCGGCTGTATATTTAAATGATTTGCAAAATGACTTATCAATTCATCAACTGTTACCATATAAAAATCTGAATTAGAGCCTGTTTCCTTATTAAATTCTTCTTCTAACATTAAAGGTATTCTCTTGGGTCTACTCTTACTAAAAGTCCACCAGTCCTCTTTAACTTCATTTTCAACAAATATAAGATTTACGTCTGCGTCTTTGATTTTTCTAAGTATTTCCTTCCAAATAATTAAATCTCCATATTTTCTCATTACAAAATCAGAGTAATCTTCTCCCTTATCTGGTTTATTAATATCAGTAAATCCAGGTGGCATTTTATATTTATACCTCTTTTCACCTTCTTCATAAATATTCATTAGCTCTAACATTGAAAAACCAGCTGTAGAACTATTTTTCTTGATATTAGTTACAAATTTATGTACAATATCCTCCTGTTCACTTATACATGATACATGTTCACTATTCTCAGATTGAAGTTTTTCTAAATCCTGCTTTGCAATTTTCATTACATTTTTGATGTTCTCTATAAGTCTAATTCTACTATCATCAACCTCAGGTAACTTATATTTATTATAAGCACCATATTTTACTGATACTTTTCCGATTGTATCAGATAATTCATTACAAATTTCCTCCTTCAAATATTGAAAACGGTTAATTTCACGTTTACGTATGTGTTCATAATGCCTTCTATACTCTAAATATACTTGATTGGGTAGCCAAAATAAGTTAATACACTTACTGAATGAACCAATAATATCTTTTATAGTTTCTGGTGTAAAACTATATAACCCTAAAAGGACATTTGTGTCCATTACAATGACTGGCTGTTTATTAAATAATTTTTCAAACTCTTCTGTTTTGTATATAAACCCCATTTCTAATCCCCCTCATACTATATCTATGTGAAAAAACACAATATACTAATTCTAAATTTCTATTTGAATATTTTTTAGTCACAAATATATATTCAATTATATTTATTTGAATTAAAAAAGCACCATAACGGTACTGAACTTTTGATTTCGGCTCTATGCTGATTTAACTTTATCACATGCTCTACCTCTGAGCTAACTCCCCCGCAAATACCACATAGAGCTATAGTTAAAAATATTATATTTATAACACACCACATCCTTCCGCATTTTTCCTTGATAGTTCCAATTAAATTTCCAACGGTAACTTTAATTGTAGCTTCTCCAAGTTGCTTAATAGCACAAATACTTATGGCTGAAATTATAGGGAGTGAAGGACTCGAACCTCCGACCTGGGCAAACAATTTTAATATCAACAAATTATACCATTAATAATGTAAAAAAGGAATATTAATACTTATTTCTAATATATATATTAATTCGATATATGATAATTATTTACTCTACATCTAATTATGTTGCAGTTGTTCATAGTAAACAGACTTATCATCTTATATAAAGTAAAATTATTATAATACCTACAGCTATTTCAAATTCTAATTTTTCGTACCTTCAAAAGCATAGAAATCTCTTTATTGCCAATAATGTTCATATCAATGTGTTTGTGACTATTGTCTTGATTAAAGTTCATATATTGCATGGTATAATAAATATATAAAACTTAAAGTAAACCAGACTGCCTCCCTGTACAAAACCTTTTCCATTATGAGTGTGTGTGAATAAATGTATGTTCAAAAGGAACTCCAATTTCTCAAAACATACAAACTATGCCAAGTGTAAATGATATAACCCCTTGCTTACTTGTTTATCTAAATAACTAAGCTGAGGGGTTATATTTTTATAATTTAAATGTGGTTATTATTTTGAATATGAAAATTACTATGGCAATAATGGAAACGTTTATAATACAAAATAAGAATTAGTTAAAATCGCTATAGAGATGGTAGCTGAAAGGGTTAATTATAATATACATTGTTTAGAACGGATACAAAACAGCTTAACGGTCAAGAAGAGGTCTTTGAGTATTATAGAAAAATACGAACTAAATTGATTTTAGAAGTAATGTCAGAAATTGTTAAAATAGATTATAGTATTTTGTAAAATCAAATGTTATTGAATCTAATATACAAAGAAGAGCCTAAGCTCTTCTACCTTACGACTTACAAAAGCATTGCCATATTCATAATTTGATATTATTTAATACTACCACCATGGAAAATACATTCATACACTTTAACATCATTATAGAATATTTCTTCATATCCACTAACCCACTCAAATTCCCCATTTACTATGCAATGGTACTTATAATCACCCTTTTGGTATACCAATGGCCCCCTATATGGATACTCTTCTGGTACTAATAATAAACATTCTTTAAGAAAATCTCCTGAAAAGCCCTCAGCAATAATACGTCCGATATAATTCATTGCCCAAAACGGGATATTATCCAGCCACACCGCCTCTTCTCCAATAAATTTTTCTCCGCCTACGTAGGTGTCAATATACTTCAAATTATTTTCTTCATATTGTAAATCATGTGAATTTGGCCTGGAAGAAATAATTTCTGCTCCTTTACCAGCATAAGTAGATTTTTTAGCACGACACAAGAAATCTATTTCTTTTTCATTTATATAATCCAATTGTTTTGTAAATTCATATGAGCAATTTTCATCGTCATAATCCTTAATAAGTTTATCAATACTTATTCTAAATAAATCACTCAGAATGATTATTTTATCAAAGTCAGGATATGAATGACCTACTTCCCACTTTGCAACAGCTTGTCTTGATATTCCGATTTTTTCTGCTAACTTTTCCTGAGACATTCCATTTTCTTTTCTTAATATTTGCAATTTATCTTGGAATTTCATTTCTATCACCTCTATTTTAATGATACATAAAAAATACCACCACTTCTACCAATCAGTGATGACAAATGTGGCAACTGCCAGTTGCTTTGCAAGAATACGCAAATATATCTAATTGTTAAGTAAATTAAAAAAAGTATAACTTGCATATCCTTCAATCTATCTTTATTTCTTATGTATTGTTTTCAAAGTATCAATAATTAATAGGAAACTAAAATAAATAATAAATATAATACCTATAAGTGCTAATATAGTAAACAAAAAGTCCGTAACATATCCCATAATAGTCCCAAGTTCCATAGATAGATTTTTTAAAAACACAAGAAATAACCCTCCAATTATACCAAATAAAAGACTTAATCTTCTTTCCAAAAGAAACCCCTCCTCCATTATAAATTGAAAAAACTAATTTTATTCTAACTAATACACCTTTAGTATTAGATTGTCCACGATATAAGATAAGATAATATATACTACTTTCTGTTTTTTATATATTCATCTATAATTCTAATATCACTAATATCCTTTTTTCTTCCTAATTCTGCCTTTTGTTTTTTAATGCTTTCTAAACTACCTATGGGTAATCCATCAATGAACTCTATTTTATCAACAAACCAATTTTCAAGAATTTCTATAGTATCTGTTATCTCCATAATTCTTGAATTATCTTCCACTATTCTATACTTACAACCTTTTTTTAAAAAATGTTCAATTAGATTAGTTGTACACCCTAAATCAATATCGTTTGTACTTTCTTTAACTCCATGAATTACTAATCCTGCACCAGAGGTTATCCAATATTCACTTAAAGGCAAGTCTATAGCTTTAAGTATTTTAATTATATCTTCTTTGTATAACATTTAATTATTCCCCCAAATATGTTTAAACATTAATTCATTAACCATAAATTGCAATTGCCCATTAACTCACAATTGATTTAGTAGGTTTTAAAATAAGAATGTGAAGTAATTGAAGGTATTCGCTACCTAATTGTGAACTTTCATTCAATTTCCTCCATAACATTGATTATTGATTTAATAACAATTTTTGGATTAGTACGATAAATTGAATGCTTAGAATCTTTGACCTCCAAAAACGCTCCATTTTTAGAGTTTTTTGCTTCTTCTTTCACTAAACTATGCCATAAGGTTTCAAACTCAATAGCCTCATTTTCTGGGATTCCCATATCAATATTCCACTTAACTCCTAACATTTTATCTCTCCCCAATACTTTTAGTGGAACATCTAATTGCTTAAAACAATTTTTTATTTCATGTCCGCTCTGTGACATTAATAAAAGTTCTGAAGCCATAACTGAGTACATATTTGGATTAATTTGAAACTCTAAAATACATTTCTGTATATCTTCTGTAAATGCCATCTGTTCTGGCAAAAGTTTCGGAAAAATCAGTTTCTTTAGTTGTACTTTGCTCTTTAGCGATAATTCTTTCCAATTCTCTATTATTTTATCTTTTGGGAATGTCTTTTCAAAACTTGCAAGTTTATATCTAAGCTCGTCCATTTTATATTCATCTACAGAATTTGAATCAATTAAAACCATACCCAAAACTTTTTCTGGAAATAAATTCGCAAAGTGTTGCACACACAACCCTCCAAATGAGTGTCCAACCAAAATTATTGGAGAAATTATACCTTCCAGTTCAAGTAATTTATTCAACTCTTCAGCAATTTGCTTAGTAGAGCGTTCTTCTTTTCCAAGTGTACTTTCCCCATATCCTGACCTATTATATGTTAAAACCGTTGTTCTTTTACTAATTTCAGAAATAACTTCGCACCAATCATACCATGAACACCCCATTCCAGTCTCAATAACAACTATGGGCATTCCATTACCATGAATACTAACTTCTAACTTTTTCGTGCCTATATCTACTAATTTTTCTATCATAGTTTTTACCTCTCAATTAAATAGTTTATTTTTGCTTATTAAAAATCTCTCTTAAAATTTTACTTAATTTTTGCATACATCAGATTATCATAATAGCTATCTTGAAACTTAATAGCCTTTTTTAATAACCCTTCTTTTTCAAAGTTATTTTTTATAGCAACTTTTTCACTTGCCCTATTTTGCGGGTCCATATGAATTTCAAGTCTCATTAATCCAAGTTCATCAAATGCAATTTTCTCTAACTTTTTCACGACCTCCGAAGCAATCCCTTTATTAGAAAAATTTCTATCTATAAAATAACCTAACTCCCCAATATGTGGGTTATCCTTAAATATTCTTATCTCGCAACCACCTACTACATTATTGTTATATATTATTGAATAGTTATATTCTAAATTATTTGCCCTTTTATATTCACGTCTCTTAATCCATTCTTTCTCTGACTCTATACTTTCAGGAATTGTTGCATAATAAAATTCAAATTTCCCCTCTGTAAGTATTCTAAAGAAGGATTCACTATCTTCTATAATCGGATAACGCAGTTCAGCCATAATATCTCCCCCCAACTTATATCGTATTTTTGCAATTTATGAACTATTTAAGGAAAATCTTTACTAAAGATTTTGCTCATAATTTCCATTACTTTTTTTGTAAAATTATATGATGAAAGTGTGCTATGGCTTTATACTCTTCCACTTCACTTACCCTCAATTCAATTCCCAACATTTGCTCTTGCCATGTCTTATCCTTTTGGATTTCCTGATTTTGCTGTAAATCCCAAAACGTCCTCATACCCAAAATTCTTTCTATTTTAAATTTATCTGACCATTCTAATATTTCTGTATCTTTATAGTAATTAATAGTACCAAACTGTTGTGCATGTCCATTCTCACCTTCTAATAATCCATTGGCATGTTCAAAATTATTCAATAACACTACCATCTGCATAACTCTTCCAGCCTTATTATGCTTTAAAACAGAAAGATAGCCCTTACTTTTTAGTATCCTTGAAAATTCTTTAATAATTTCTTCTCTTTCATCTGCATATTCAAAAACATTATGACACAATATCACATCAAATGATTCATCTTCAAAATTCTTAAGTTCCTTCATGTCTCCTTTTATTTGTGTATAATCATTTTCTATGAATCTTTCTTGTAACATCTTTACATCTGGCTCAATTGCTATAACCTCATTATCTATAGCAAAATGGTTAGCTGTCATACCATTTCCACTTCCAAAATCCAAAACTCTTTTATTATGTATAAATTTTAGTTGTTCCCATGTCATTTTCTTTTGTAATAACTCCCAAGGAGCAATATCTTTAATAGTCATTCCTAACACCTCTTATTATCATACTATATATAACCCTTACTCCATATTTTGTTACGATTCAATTTAATAAAATTCCGAAATAATAATTAGACTGTATTCATACTAATTTTCAATATTTTACTGATGTACATTAATCTACAACTGTTCATTGCTTCAAATTATTTTGTAATTGCTCTAAGAATATTAAATCAGAACGAATAAATTCCGTAAGCAAAATTATCATTTTGTATTTGATAGCACTTCCCATTCTTCTTTCAATATTCCATAACTCACAGAATCGTAATATTCATTATCAACAATTCTTGCTTTTCTATAGACAGCTTCTTTTTTTAACCCTATTCTTTCAGCCAGTTTCATCATTCTTTCATTTCCAGACCAAGTTGTTAATCCAATCCTTATAAGTTTTGGGTTCTGTACAAAAATTTTATCAATCCACATTCTTAAAGCTTTATAACCTATTCCCTGTCCCCAATAATCCTCATTAAAAATAACAATTCCAATTTCCATCCAAAGAGTTTCTTGCGATTTCCAATACCAATTCACTGAACCAATTATCTCGTCAGTATCCTTGTTTGCTATTATCTTCTTATTTTTGAGTACATTTCTTTCCCCTTTTAGTAATAGTAATTTTAAGTCTTCCACATATTTTTTTAATTCCTCTTCACTATCTTTACCATAATAGGGACCATTAAACTTATGGAATTCACGTGAAGGATGATTCAAAATCAAATAATCCTCTAAGTCTTTAATCTCTAATTCCCTTAACACTATATTTATTGATTTACTCATGTTTCTCCTCCATAACTAAAAAAGTATTTTATTTCTATGTAATACATATTTATCATAAAGTTAAATATAATCTACGAATATCATAATATTTCGTTTTAGTTAATCTTAATAAGTTATCTTTGCCATATCAATGAGTATCTCCAAAAGAGTTTGCGTTTAATTTTTGCTGTTGGTATATGTTTTTTAACTAAAGACCTTATCTCCCTCATTGTCATATAGGTATCATGTTTACCATGTCTTTCCCAAACTTCTCTTGAATGAGAATCATCTTTTTGTATCCTATGGTTCTTTACTAAATTCATTACAATATTAGGGAAAAAAGCACTACCCCATATAATATAATCACTAAATGACTCCGCTCGTACAAGGTCTAATATAATAAGTTTACCACCCTTTTTAAGTTTATCTTTTGCAAAACACAATAGCCATTCATAAGGTAAATGATGTGCTGTCGCTGTTGTGATAATTACATCAATACTGTTATTTTCAAATTTCATATTTAGAATGTTTCCACAAATATATTTGATATTTTTATTTGCATGTAAAATTTTTGCCCTTTCAATCATCTTATCTGAAAGGTCAACTGCAATAACATTATTTGATTTTTGTAATAGCATATTTGAAAGTTCACCCTTACCACAACCAATATCAAGGCATGTCCCAACATTATTTGGCACAAATTTCAAGAGGTATTTAAAATAGCAGTTGTTATGATTCCATTTTAATTCTCCAAGTTCAGCAATTTCATTAAAATCAGTTTTTACAACATTATAATCTTCCATTAACATAACCCCCTAACAGCACATAAATGTCTTTTCCAAAAAATAATTACATCTCTTTCATCATTAAGCACTTATTTACTCCACTTTTATACAAATTGGGAATAATTGCAACTTCTATATAACCAATATTTTGATACAATTGCTTAGCTTCGGGATTAAATTCTGCAACAACAAAAAATAGCTTTGAATAGGTTTTAGAAGTTATTTCTTCAAAGTATTTTAATAGCTTCTTCCCTATTCCAAGATTACGAAACTCCTCTTTTACAGCTATAATATGTAAATACGGAAAGCTGTGGAAAGCACCATTAAGAATAAACCAAATAAACCCTAAACATATACCTTCTTTATTTATAGCAATAAAAATTTCTCCTTTAGAAATCCCTTCACATAAAGATTTAATTGCTTTATCTTCTTCTGCAAAATATACTCTTCCTAATTCAGATTTCAGTAAAGCTACTTCGCAGTCAATCAAGTGCTTGTTTTCTGCTTTTATAATATTTATATCCATTAACTACGGTCTCCCGTCAATATATAATAGTTATTCATTTCTACTAAGACATATAAATCTACAAGTGTGAGTGGGGTAGCTATATTATTCATACCTTATCTTCTATAATATGTATTTTTCCATCTGGTTCCATTTTACTTCTCCACATCGTTACAATTAAATACTAATGCTCACATAGCATAGATTTATGATTAACAAACTTTTAAAAGCATTGTGTATCATTACCCATATTAAATTAGTAAATCCATTAGTATTTCGTCATCAAAATTGCCATTTATATTGAAATAATTCTTATGTACCCCGATTTTTTCAAATCCACATTTCTGATACATCATAATTGCATTTTTGTTACTTGCCTTAACCCCAAGACTTATATTCCTTATTGTATCATTCTCCTTTGCAAATCTTATTAATTCTTCCATTACAGCACTACCAATGCCATTTTTCCAATACTCTTTTTTAACCGAAATAGAAACATCGCTATTATGTGCTATTCTTTTCCTATTAGGACTGCTAATCTGAGCAATACTAACAATTTTATTATTTATAATTCCTAAAACCATAAGTGTATTAGCACCAGTGCTTATGCTTTTAATATGTTCTATTTCCTGCTCAACAGTAAGACGGAATTCATCTTTACTAAATAATAAATTTTCACTTTCTCCACCAACAATATTAAGATATTCAATCATCCTTTTAGCGTCTTCTATTATTGGTTTTCTTAATATTAATTTCTGACCATTTTTTAATTCTATTTCTTTTAAAATATAATTTAATAACTCTGTACCCACAAATATCCCCCTTTATTTCATACGTTATTATTTCTCCATTAGCTACCCTTATGACACAATCTAAGGAGATTGTTTATAACTATTTGCTTAAATTTACTTCAATTTCTATAATTTAATCTTCATTTTCATCAATAGTTGATAATATGATAACTTTTAAGGTAAATTATTTTTAACTTCCCTTAATTTATATTTAGTAAGAACCTATTGAGTTTTCATTAACCAAATTATAAAATCTTTATCTAAATCAGACATCATGCGTCAAATGCTATGCTATCTATTTTCCAAGTGCCATTCTCTAATTTAAAGTTTATTGTAAGCACCTTCATTGAATCGCCATACTTAACATTTAAATATTCATAGCCAGTACGCATTGAATATCCATCAACTAATTCATACCATCTTTGTCTAAATCCATTATTCTTGTATGCTCCTTCAAATGTAAGTTCTTCTTTGAGCATTGTTAATGTGCCTTTTTTAATCATACTTGAGGTAACTAATGGTTTTACGCTCTCTAAATCTCCTTTTACCATTAAAGCCCCAAACTGGTGAAATACTAAATCAGTTTTATTTCTAACATCATAGGCTAATTCATCTTTAGCAATTTTGTCATTCACTACTTTAAGTTGTTCTTGTAAAACCTTGTTCTTTTGTGTCAAGTCAAGAGTAGTATCAACTTTAGAAGAACACCCATTCAAAACAATAACAAATAATAGAATTAAAATTAAAATACTTTTTTTCAAAGAAACACCCCCTATAATTGCATTATACAAAAATTGTAATATTAATTTCTAATAAATGTTATAATATTCTTATGTAAATTTAGATACCAACACAATTCTTAACCATACACTTTACGCTTCCTCACCTCACCAAATATAAATAACCTTTACTTCGACTTAAAATACAATTGACTTAGTGGAATTTATATGAAAATTATTCATTATGTTAGATAATTTATATTTTCGGATTTGAACATATTATAAAATAAGGTGATAACTTCTTTGTTATCTAAAAGTTTTAATCTCTCAGTTTTTTGAAACCTATATTTAAATCCACATTTTTCAATCACTCTTTTAGAATTAGAATTAAAATCAAAATGTCCACACCAAATTAAGTCCAAATTTAATTCATTAAATCCATACTCAATCAAACGATTTACAGCCTCGGGAACAAATTCATTTCCCCAATATTTAGGGTTAAGAACATATCCTACTTCCTTTTGTTTTAAATGAGAAAGGCTGTCATCAGGTTTTCTATTATGAAGTCCTATACCACCAATAACTTTGTTTTCTGATTTTAAAACTATAGCATATGTTTCATTATTTTCAATGAACATTCTTATTATTTCTTTGCTTTCTTCCTCACTCTTATGTGGTGGCCAACCAGCATTTGGGCCTACTAAATCACTTTTAGCATACTCATATAAATCTGTGCTATCATTTTCTTCCCATTCTCTTAATATCAATCTATTTGTTATTAATATTTCCATATCTTTTCCCTCCCTTAATCTAAACGTAAGTACACATTTCATACTTTTCTTATATATATTCTCTCTATAAATCCCCCTGAAATTCTACATGATTTATTATTCTTTGAATTGTCTTTTCTCTTATATCATCATTATTACTAACAGGTATATGCTTTGTATCATAATACTCAATTACATCAACGATTTTCACGCCTAATTCCAAAAGAGGCTTACTTATACCTTCTACTGTATATCCTATAGCTTCTTTAGTTTTACCTGAACAAATACCTACAGTAATTGCTTTTTTCCCTGGTGAAAGACGACTTTTCCATCCATCTCTATAATCATTTAAACAGAATGTCCTATCTAATAAGGATTTCATCTGTGCAGTAATATTGTAATTGTATGCTGGAGAAGCAAAAACGTATCCGTCTGCCTTTTTCATATTCTCTATAATTTCAGTTACATCATCTTGAATACTGCAAATTCCTGTATTTATACACTGCTCACAGCCTGTACAAGTTGAGATATTACTACAGCTCAGAAAAAATTTATCCACACTTATGTTTTTTTCATTTAATCCTTCTATTACATAGTCTACCATCAAATCTGTATTCTTTCCCCTTCGAGGACTACCAATCACTGCAATCCATTTTTCAGCCATACCATACCTCCCTACATCTTAAACATTTTAATATCTAATTATCTAATAATCTTCCCATTATAACTGAATTATAATACTTTCCATCTTTATGAATACGGTCCTTTATTAATAATCCTTCTTGTACAAATCCATATCTTTTATATAATTGAATTGCTTTTGTATTTATTTCTACTACAGTTAATGAAATTTTTTCAATTCCCACATTATCTGCCCATATCAAGGTATTTTCTATCAATACTTTACCTATTCCATACCCCCAGTATTCCTTTAATATACATATTCCAAACTCAGCTTTATGTATAAATCTACTGAGTTTACTTCCTTCACAACGAGTAAATCCAACAATCTTACCTTCTACTTCTGCAACTAAAAATATATTTTTATTTGCTATTGAATCTTCATAAATAAGTTTCTCAAAATCTTCTGGTGTTAGTAAACCTTCACCAGATTCCCTATCAAGATTTTCTGTTTCTCCATCAATTTTAATTCGTAATTTAGATAATTCAATTGCGTCAAATTTTATAGGACAACGAAGTATCCATGTTAGATTTTTACTTTCTATTCTCTTGTTTTCAATAATCATAAATTGCCTCCAACAGTTTACTAATATTAGAATAAGCTCGTACCTAATTAAAATTGTCCTCTAACTCAAAGTTGTGTTTGCTTTCTCTTGAATAACTACAATTATGAATAACTAATAATTCTAAAATAAAAGGACGCTATAAAAGAAAGATATGAACTACTACAAATGTTACTCACTCCATGAAATTATTTTTAAATCTGACCATTTGGAAAGCCACTTTACCACTTTTATATTATATATATCCTCAGTTATTTTCGTTTTATTTGCTCGTACTATTTTCCCAAATAGGTCATTCAAACCAAATGGTGCATAAACCTTAAAATCACCATTCTCCTCTCTCCTAACACCCACTGCTGTGGCTGTTGTTGGCCATGTGTTAATAGCATATTCAAGAGATACATACGGTTCCATGGGATTACCAAAACGTTCCTCATACCATAAATGTACTCTTGCTTGATTTTTGACATCAATTTTAATCTTTTGGTCGGAATAAAGTGCATTTACTGCTCTAATAACTTTCTCTTCTTCTGCAACTTCTAAGTTACTATCATCAAAATAAACAAAGTCAATATCGCTAATACCATAGTTTAAAGGATTGTTAGATAGGTAATTCCAAACCGTTTGTGCAATACACCCAGCACCTATGTAATAGTTTTCAATGCCCAATGAGTTTGCTCTCTCTATCACTTCGTTTAAAGTTTTGTTTGATTGGATAATATCTTCTAATACTTTTAATTGTGTACTTAAATTCAAATTATACCCATTTAATAAATTCATAAAATATTCCCCCTACTACTGCATAATTTTTAACTAATATGAATATTTCAAACTAACTTTAATTGAATGAATACTCATTTAGATAAATTTTATAGATTTAGCAATCTCATTGAATTATCAAAGTGAATACCAGACATATTATCTACTCTTGCAATATATTGATTAACGTCCTCAATCTCGCACCACATAATGTCATCGACTTCATTAGAATCAGTGAAAGGCTTGGTCTTAACGAAAGCAATAAACCCCGCCATGATTAATTGATTCGGTTTAAAATAATAGCTTTCTACATATTGCATTTTTTCAACATGTTGGCCTGTTTCTTCCATTACCTCTATTATTACTGTTTCTTCTAACGTATCCCCATTTTTAACATATCCAGAAACTACTCCCCAATGTGTTTTAGATATATAATTTTGTTTCAGTAATAATATCTGATTATGTTCATTTATAACCAATACTTCAACACAACTTGCAGGTGACACAATATTTTACTAACCCTTCATCACCAACGATTTTTTCAGTAAGTTTTTCGCCACATATAGGACAATAAATAAATTTCATAGTATATTTCTTCCCCCCAGTCTATAAAAACTCTATTGCAATTACAACTATCCATCAATAGTTGTTCTACGATTGATGAATAGTTTACGAAGATTGCGAATTAATAGATTGTAAATAATGGTCATATAAAAAAAATTATTTTCTTGCCAAATATAATTCTATCGTGTCATATACAGTTAAAACATTAGCATTTTCAAGAATAGCATTTTCAATTTCACTATATAATAATTGCTTTGTAGACGCTACCATACTTCTATGGTCTGAATATGTATTTAATAGAGAAATATAACCTGAAGAGTTAAACACACGTGTTTGGTGATATAACTTTACTTCTAAGTCTCTATAACCATATGATTGAATAGTTTTTGATGTTTTATTATATCTTGCTGTATCCTTTTCTATGAATTTAGTATTTGAAGGTCTATATTTTTGGTATATACTTTGAATTTTTTGGTGCAATAAATCATCCTCTCGTTTTACAAATGGTTTATTCCAAAATAATGCTAATGTTCCATCATCCTTTAATACCTCTAATGCCTTTGGATAACCTATATCTTCTGGAATCCAATGAAATGCTGTTGCAGAGTAAAGAATATCAATACTATTATTAGTACACTCAAAATCCTCAAATGACGTATTATATACATTAAAATTTTTATATCCTTTAAATTTTTCTTTCGAGTATTCTGCAAGGTCTTTTCCAAGTTCAATTGCTGTTACATCACATCCTGTCATCAGAAAGGGCATAGTTGCTTGACCAGTACCGATTCCAACTTCTACTGCTTTTTTATTTTGATTAAGTTCGGAATATTTAATAATATCATTGAATAATTCTTTACAATATGTTGGTCTCCATTCATCATAATTCTTAACATCATCATTAAATGTAAAACGCTTGTCCATACCATACCTCCCAAATAAAATAGAAATAATCTTTATTTGTCTAATTATACTAAGTTGAACTAACCTTTAAACTTTAAAGCCTCTGAAACCGACCAAGCTTGATGTTCTAAAAATAAGCCCTTAATACACTCTTCTGGTTCTATCCATAGTAGCTGATGGTCTTCTTCAATCTTATTGCTTGTCTTACTTTCCAAATTCACAAAATAAAAATATCCTATACCATGTAAGTATTTATTCGTTTTTGATGTATGGTACAAGGAGGCCTTCCCAATATATCTACCTATTTTAATTCTATATCCTGTCTCTTCGATAAATTCTCTTTCAAGACATTCCTCATTAGTTTCTCCACTCTCAATTCCACCGCCAGGTAAAAAGTACCCTGATAGTGTTTTTATCGTAGCAATTTTACCGTCATAATTAATCACTATGCCATATACACCAGTTCTATCAATGTAATTTACACCATTAAGTTTTTCACCGAATACTTTTTCATCAACATTATCTGGCATGTTTATCCCTCCCATTAAAAAGACAAATTGTTTTATTCAATTTATAACATCAATTCCAAATCTTCTAATTATTATACCATTTATTCCAAATAAGCTCAATTTTACAAATAATCTTATCTTTAACTGCATATAAACCTTATTTCTTAATTTAAAAGTTTATTGGTATAAAAAAACTCTGGAAATCCAGAGTTTTTACGTTATTCTATATTCTTTGTAGTTTCCATTTTTATTTTTAATTTATCTAAATTGAAAAAGCTCTCTATTGTCTCCATATTATCAGCTTCGCCACAAAGTTTTAATATATTATTTTTTATATCTACAGTTTCTTGCAAAAAACCTCTCACTTCCACAACAGATAAGTCGATAGCCCATGCTATATCATTAATGCTTAGGCAAGTGGCCAAACTCTTGGCTACACAATTAAGCCTTTCCATAACTATTTTTTCCGCTCTCCTCCCTACTTCTTCACTAATTAAATCTTCAATCTGCTTGGTAAATTTATCCATTATATCTTCACCCCTTAAATCAATATTAATCTAAATAATCTTTAAAATAACTACTAAAATGCACTCCAAACATGAAGAAAACAAACATTTGCAATATGAATATTACCATATATACATCTTTATTTAAAATACCTATAAAAACTAATATGCAACACACAAACAATCCAATATTACTCATAATTAATCCTATATTACACAAATTTTTAACCAATACTTTTAATTGTTTTTTATCCATACAAATCTCCTATTTACTTTATTACGTATACAACCTCCTATAATACTCACACAAAATATTTTAATCTTTTCTACATTGTTACCATTCCTTATCTTGTCCTTTTAGGCCCTCTCTTTTACCTTCCTCAAAATTACTCCTGAATTCTGAAATATAGCCTTTCCACTTTTCTTCTCCAAATCCTAATACGCTATATATTTCTTCATTTGTAAGATTAGTATTGGAGAAAAATTTGCTACATATTTTCGCCTTCAATGTAAGGTTTTCATCACCTCTCCCATACTTTTCACCTTCATCAAACCCTTTTTTGAAAGAACTTGTGATTATATCCGTAAAATTATCGTTAACAATTTCCATAACTTTTGAAATCTGCTTTTGTAAGTTATCGCTGTTCTCTTTGTTATAGTTCCAAACATCATAAATGCTGTTTTCGTCCATATTCTTATTTTCTCCTTTCAACTTTGCTACCCATTAGTCCTAATAATGGATTTGATAGTATCGTCCTTTTCTCCTTTAATATAAAGGGTATCTGCACCAATTCCTGACCCATTTTGCCATACAATTTCATCCATTGCATCCACGAATACCTTGTCAAATTTCTCTTTACTTTTCAATTCTTTAAATAATCCATATTTTAAATAAGGTTTCATGTCAAATCTTTTGACCTCTCCATCTGTAAAATAAATCAATAACATATAATTTTCTTCTGCTACAGCAGATTCAACACTAACAATTTTTAATTTTCTCATTTTTATTCCTCGCTTTACAATCTGAATTTTGGATTTATACTATATATTTCTTTTCCAATTACAGCCCTGTTCCAGTTTGCAATTAGCTCTTCCTGATGAATCATAATCCATGTTTGTATTAGTTTTAGAGTATATTTGTCAATATTCCCTGCTATAATTGTTTTGCTTAAAATAGAAATTGATGCCTTTTGGTCTGTGTTTAAAATTTTGACATGAAAATGCGGGTCCATATGCCTATCTGTATCAAAATGTTTCATATAAATAACTGTATAATCAATTGCGAATAGTTCTCCCATAAATTTTCTCCCATCCTAATTTTTTCTTTAATTAAATATAATCTTCTTATAGCCCTCTATTATGTAGCATAACCTTATTTACACCTTAGCTATTATAGATTTGATAGTATCCCCGAAGAAGTCTTAGGACTAACTCAGTATCCTTCTCTTCCTGTGATTTTAGAAGTCCATTTGGGCATGTAGTTTTCTTTCTTTTTTCTGCAAATTTTATCTTATCCTTATCCCTTATGTCTACCATAATTATTATCCCCCTTCCGTTAAACTTAGAACTCTATGTATTGTATATTTCCGCATCTTCATCATTAATCAAGTCACAGTTATAGCCCTCCTATTTAATCTACAAATACCTCTTCATTTATTTCATATTTAATTTTATTATCTGACAGGGCATTTAAATACCCTTCAACAAAAGCATTAAAAAGGTCTTTATTTTCTTTATATTTTGCAATCAACTTTCCCTTCTGATTATAAAATTCCCGTCCTTTATAATCACCCCTCGAGCAACTTTCTTTATTTTTATAGATAGAGGTAATTGTTAAGATTAAGGGTTCGTTATTATTAAGCCCAAGCAATTTAAGTAGTTCCTTATTCCTTATTATTTCGCTTTCAAACATTTCTGGTGGCATTGTAGTTTTTTTTCTTACAGGTAGTACGGTTTCACAATTACTATTCTTTTCTATTAAAATTGCCATTTTACGTATCCCCTTCTTTTTATAATTTTTTATTCAATTCGTTCAACCTATTAATAATCGCTCATGCCTACCTTCCTACTTAGACCTTATTTAACCTCAACACGATGTTTATTTATAATGTTGCCTTAGTAACAATAAGAAAAATGCACAGATAGCTCTTAATTGCTATCTGTGCATTTTTTATATTTATACATATTTAGTTTTTCATTTAAATATTTCTTTTGCATTCCTAAATGAATACTCAGAGTTTTAATCATCTTAACCATTATTGCCTCCTAAAAGATTGTTAATGGTATTTATATATCTTTTCACCATTTATTATATCACATCAATCATCTAAAAGAATTAGATTTAATCAATATAATGTATTTCCACCTCGGTCTCCCTTATTAGCCCTTTATAGCACTTTCTTCAACAGGGTTAGTGCTATAAAGGGCTATATTATAGCACCTAACTGTATATTATAAATAAAATAAACTAATGGAGGAGTACAATGAATAACTTACTTATTTCAGTAGATACTGGAAAGAATAGCACGAAGTTTATAGCTAAAATTAATGATGTTAAAGAAAAGGATATATTCAGAACAAAAGTGCAGGTAATTAGCAATCTCGGTGTGGAACTTACTAATAACTCTTACAATATAGAGTTTAATGGTAAATCATATTTAGTTGGAGACATGCTTAGTGAAGATAAATGTGACTACAATATAAGCAAAAGTTCAATAAATCATCAGTTATGTATATACTTAGCTATATGTAAGATGATTGATAAGACTGGGGCCATGTCTTTTGGTGTTCCTAATGTTTATTTAGCATTAAATGTACCTATCAATATCTATAAAAATAAAACACTTAAACAGGAATACACTGAACTAATCCAACGAGCAGGTCAGGTAATTCCAATGAAAGTAAATGGTAGGTCATACGTATTTAAAATAAACTTAGTATTACCTCTCCCAGAAGCAACAGCTTCAATATATTCAAATATATCTAACTTTAGAGATAAAAAAGCTACAATTATAGATTGTGGCTCATTAAATACAAGTTATTGCACATTTAATAGCTTAGTTCCATTACTTGAAACAATGGTTATAGCTAACTCTGGTATTAATGTTCTAAGGTCAACAATTGCTGAAAGATTAACTACATTTTGCGGTACATTGGTATCTAACGATGATACAGAAGAAACTCTTAAAAATGGTTATTTGTATGTTGGCGGAGCTAAAATGGAAGAAAGTAAGGCAATAGTTGAGGGTTTGATTAGAGAACACGTACTTGAAATATTTAATTACGCTAAGAGTAGAGGTATAAGTTTCAATAATACCACTGTAATTTTTACTGGCGGTGGTACTATTCTCTTGAAGAAATACATACTCGAAATTTATCCAAATGCTATCTTTGAGGAAGACCCTCAATATGCTAACGTCCTTAGCTATTTTAGTGTATTGGAGATAAAATATAATGGCAAAAAATAAAATATCTGTTAGTTTTTCTAAGAGGAATTCGGATTTATACATACTTCTTAAAAATAAAGATAATGGTAGTAGTTATATATGCAATTTGATAAGAAGAGATATGGAGAAATATTGTAATGATATTGATTTTGAATCTAAAATAGAACAAACACTTAATAAAATATTAAAGGACAAGCAGTTGATTTATACCAACTCAGATAGACCTTTTGAAAATACAGGCAACGAAGCTACCGATGAAGATGTAGCTTTAATACTAAATATTTTCTAAATTTAAATTTGAATAAGTTAATTGCATTATATAGTCCATTTAAGGACTGGTATTGGAATCTCCTTATATAATAAGGTATAGTGATTATTTAAAGACTAAATATATCTAAATATGGACTTTGTCTGGTTACGAAAAATAATAAATTCAAATATAAGAAAATAATATTGATTTAAAAATCAATGCTATTTTAAATAATTTCATAATTTATTTGATACTACATAAAAACACCGTAAATTCAGTTATGAATATTACGGTGTTTTATGGATTGTTCGGTTTTAGTAGTTGTGACGCTTTAAATAAATATTACGAACCAATAATCATAATATTGTAGTCCTATATAGACTATTAATCAATTATGATTATGATAATATAATGCCTTTTTCTATTTTATTTCCTTTTAAAAATTCTTTTACCTCAAGAGGTTTCCCCCCTGGAAACTGTAGTATTTCTATAATCAGAATACCGTTATTGGTGGCGACTGTGATTCCTTCATTATTTGCATCTATGATATAACCAGGTGGTTTAATAATATTTGCCTCTAATGACTTGGATTTGAATATTTTAATTGGAATATCTTTATAATAAGTATGAGCAGTTGGCCATGAGTTTATATTTTTATATGGCCAAGAACTCAATCCTCTTATTAAATTATGTATGTTAATACTACTGTCATTCCAATTAATCTTTGCCATTTGCTTGTTTAACATCTGTACATAAGAAATTCCATCACTCTGTTGTTTTACCCCACAAATTTTACCTGTGATAATTCCATTTATTGTTTCCTCTAACAGTTCAGCACCGTTTATTTTTAATAATTTGTACAATTCTCCTGCTGTCATAGATTCAGATATGTCAAACTCACTTCTCATAAGCATATCACCCGTATCTATACCAGTATCCATTAGTATAGTTGTATTTCCAGTTGTTATTTCCCCATTTATTAAACTCCAATTTATTGGTGATGACCCCCTATACATTGGGAGGAGAGACGCATGTAGATTAATACATCCGAGTCTTGGTATGTCAAGTATATGCTTAGTTATGATTTGACCATATGCTACAACAATAATAAAATCAGGTTTTATTTCTTTTAATTTATCAATAATTACAGAGTCTGTTTTTATTTTTTCGGGCTGAAAAATTGGAATTTGATTCGATAGTCCGACCTCTTTGATTGGTGAAATTGCTACCTTTTTCCCTCTTCCACTTGGTTTATCAGGTTGTGTTACAATCGCACTTACATTATATTTCTCTATCATTTTCTTCAATGAGGGAACTGCAAAATCAGGAGTTCCCATAAAAACTATTTTCATTATTGATACCTCCCTTTGATACTACAAAATATATTTTGTAGTTATTCATTAGTTACACAATCTTCTACAATCTCAACTTAAATTTATATAAATTATAGCATATTTTGTATATTCTATATATTTTTACACGGTTTTTTTTATATCTTATACAAAAACTTTCACAACAAGAGAATATAAAATTAACGTTATTTATTACTTTAAAGTATTGAAACTAAAGAGTTTTATAAAACCAGTCTATTATTGGACTATGTAATAATTGCATATTATAATTGTAATTAGCTTATTTTTATGTATACCATTTGGATAAATTCACTATAACTTTTCTACATAAATACTTCTTATATCTTCTATAAGCTTATCGCTTATATCTGCTTTATATATACACCTTACAATATTTTCATCTTTGCTTTTATATGGTCCTATTGTAATATATCCTTTCTTCAATCTTATTGTTGCAATATTAGACTGAGACCTCGGATTATTTTCATACATTCCCCTAACCTTTAACACTAAAACAGGTTCATTTCTTTCTATTATCACATAATTCATATTCCCTAATTTTTCAATTAAATCTTGTAGTAATTCTTGCACTTTAAAATCTGCGTTTTTATAAATTGCACTTTGAAAAAATTCATCTATATTCATCTTGATACCCCTCTCAAAATAGGCTTAAAGCTTACTGCTTTAAGAATTAAATAACGGAAAATTAACCTTATCCTAAATATCTCTTGATTCTAACATTTATGCCTTTATAACAATACATGCCTGTGACAACATCCCTATATCATTACTTATTCCTGCCCTTAATAGTGCGGCCGCAACCAAATTATATGGATTTTCTGCTGTTACAGCATTAGCTTGTACAATATTAAGGCCTTCATTGATAAATGTTTTAACCGCTACTTCTGCGTCACCAGTGTGTGATGTAGCCTTAGAACCTTGGGATACAAAAGCTTCCCAAATGAATAGGTTAACGTTTTTACCTATAAATTCATCCCATGAAAAGGTCACGTTTATTTCTATTTCCGTCAATTCCTTAATTCTACTTAGAATCCATACAGTTTCCGTTAAACCAGTTGCCAATGCTCCACATCCAGCACCCGCACTCCAAGGTCTACTGCCTTCACCATTTCTTGCACTGGTTAGGAATAGAGGGTTACATGTTATGGGTACAAATAACGGACACTCAAATCCTAATGCAACTTTATAGCCACTGGATAAGTCCTTTGCGATACCAATAGCGAAATCTTCAATACTTATTCCAATACTAAAACTATCCCTTTCACCTAATTCAGCTCTGCACCATCCAAAATTATTCTTTTTTATCGAACCAATATCCGCACACCATATTATCAAATCATCCATTTCTTACTTCCCTACTCTCTATAAATTGCATAGCACTTGAATATTTTCTTCAAGGATAACAGCTCTAAACCACTTCATTATTTTAATTGAATCTTGTTTATCAAAGTAAACCCATGATGAAGAGCCATTAAATCCATTACCATTATTTTTTACAGCTCCAACAATGTTTACATTTTTACTAATATCATTATTAGAATCATTAACAAAATTCTGTATATACTTTACATCTATTCCATCCACAAAAATCTTTAGACTATCTGAATTAATCTCAAAATAATAAGGAAATAGACTACCACTATTATCTACGGTTTTTTTGATACCAGAACCCGCTCTACAGTATGCTACTATTTTGTAGGTATAATATCCAAATACTTTTTCGGGATGTAGGAAGAAAATATCTTCACCTTCATCAAACTTACTTATATCAATCTTACCTTCGCTAATATGAAATTTATCATCTGGCTCTCTTAAATAGTTTTTAAATGAGTTAATTGCATTTTCTTTTGTCTCATTTCCTTCAATTTTGGTTGATAAATATATAAATCTCATTTTACATAACCAACTCCTTACTTAAATACATATCTTATTATTAGTTAATCATAACTTAGCGATATATTACTCTTATTCCCGTAAATTTCTAACCTTTATATCCCCATATCTTGTTAAAATGGTATTGAATTCTGTTTACTGCATTCATTATGTATCATATAATAGTTTTCATTGTAAACTAAATTAAGTTGTTTGGCATACTCTGGTTTTAATCCATATAGTCTAACATTTCCCTCACTCGTCATCTCTGTTTTATCTAATAACGCCAAATCACAAAAATGATTAATAATATCTTCATAAACTTCTGAAGAATCTCCCTCAATGCAATAAATACCTAAATCTATCCATTCTTTAAATTTATTAATTCCTTTTTCCTTTTGCCACGCCCATTCAAATTTATATCTTCTTTTAGCCACCATATACATTAAAAATATACATTCATTTATATTAATTTGCCCTGTAATTATTAATTCTTCTATATAATCTTTATTTATACTGCTGGTTATTGCCAATGTATCTTGACCTATTTCTTTGCAACCGATTTCCTTATAACTATTAACTTTTAATACTATATCTTTTGCGTAACTAACAACTTTTAAAGTTTCACTTGAAAACAAACTCAAAATCCCTATAACATCTTCTTCATTTGAAATAATTGCCAATCTATCATTTGTAGTAAATACACCTTTAAGCAAATCCCTGTAACTCTTATTTTCTATCCCTATTGGTTTTATTTTTTTATCAAAGGCATATGCAATACCAATCTCAATTTGGCATGGAATACTATTATAAAAATTATCTGATAACATAGCTAATATATAATCACTATTTTCTATTTCTTTTTTTATTATCTTGTAAAAATTTTCACCAAATCCGATTGAATTCATATGTGCTTTAGATGAATAAAATATTTCACAACCTAATCTTTCCAAAGCTTTTATAAATTCATTAATTTGTGGACTATCTGAATTAGAATGGCTTATAAAGACTTTCATATTATATACCTCTTAAAATCCTTCATTATTTTTTTAAATTTTTTAGTAATTTTCAATTTTCTTTTATTTAGCTTCATATTTATACTTTTCTAATCTTGCTTTACATAAACTGAGTTGCTCCTCGGTAAAAAGTTCCTTAAATTCATCTTTTAGAACCAAAGCTTCAACTGATAAATCGAGTCTTCCAAGTTGCCAGAGCTTTGAGAACCCATCTGTTCCTCCTTCCTTTGATACTAATTCTTTAGCAGTTTTAACTCCACCTTTTTCACTAAGCATTTGTAGAAATCTTGTAGCTCTATACCCACACTCTTTATCTGCTTTCCTATAAACATCAGTCATAGCAGTATAAAATTTTCTTTCTAAATCATTCATAATCTCACTCCCCGCTATTGTTTTATTATTGGGCATTTTTTTGGAATAAACCTGTATTCCATATCATTTTGCATATTCTGTTTTTCTTGCCAACTATATTCCCTTTGATAATAATGAACAGTATATATATTATTAAATAAACCTTTCATCTTATGACTATTCCTCTGTAAAGTAATCACTATCTATTCTTTTTATCTCATACACAGTTTCAACCGATACACCTACATTAAAATCTACCATATATTCAGCTAACTGATGTCCAGCAATTAATACTATCTTCTTAGTAGCTATTCTGTTCACATACTCAATAGCCTCATTTGAAAATGTAGATGTAGTTATAAAAATTCCCTTGTTCGCTCCTGGCGTATCTAACGCCCCTGAAAACTTTTGTATTTCTGGCCTTCCTACTACTGTATCCTTCCATCTCTTCGCTTGAATGTAAATTCTATCAAGTCCAAGTCTATCTTCATTAATTATTCCGTCTATACCTTCATCTCCTGTCTTTTTAGTTGCCATTTTAGCTTCTATTCTTGACCCACCATAGCCCATCTTAACAAGTAAATCTAATACAATTTCCTCAAACTTAAAAAAATCTACTTCTTTTAGTTTTTCTAATAATTCATCAGCTAACAAAATCTTAATCTTTTTATATGATTCATCTATATTTTCAAAAGGGGTATTATCTTTGCTTTCGTCACCAATAATCTCTACCTTTTCACCAATTGCATTTACTTTCTTACTTCTATTTAAATATTCTTTAAAATCTTCATACCTTAACAAATACTTTGAATTTAAACTACTGATATTCTCTTTAAGAAGACCTTGTCCGCTCACACTGATTCTAAACAAACCTCTTTTGGGAACTTCAATCAGACCTGCATTTTTAAGGTATGTCTTAGCCCAATTTAATCTATCATAAAATATCTTCTTACCACTTTGAAGCTTTTGATTTATTTCTTCATCAGATAAGTTAAATTCTCTTGCTAAATCCTCTACACATTGTTTATTGTTGTATAAATTCCCATCAGATATGAGTTTTAAAAGAGGAAGCATAACTTCCTCATATGTTGGAATAGCCATTTCTATGCCTCCTTACAATATTCTCTTACTTAAATTTTCCCTGTAACGATTTAAGCGACCCACCTCTTAACAATAATTATATTTCATCCTTGATACTATTTTATTCTTACTTTTTAGTAAAATCAATACAAATGGAAAAACCCTGTAATATATTTATATATTACAGAGCCTCAGCTCTCTCTTAGAATGGCATTTTATCATCTCCACTTCTATGGCGTTTCCTTCCAAATTCTTGTGGTGCGTCAACTCCTTCTTTTTTTGCGTTTATTACTGACCTTTCATATCTTGCAACAGAGGCACAATAGATATTATCGGAGAATACTTTTCCCATTATTCCCTGTATTGTTTCTCTCCTCATTTTAGATATTACAAACCCTGCCTTAGCTAATTTTTTTGCTATTCTCTCCGCATTTGCAAGTGTTGTTTTGTTATATGAAGGTATTGTAAAGTAGATAAAATCATTGTACATACTGTTTATCTTTTGGGGGGCATTATCTTTGTACTCTTTCGGCACTTTGTCATCAGGAACTACTATTAACAATCCAAACACCCTATACAACTGAAATAGTCTGGATATAGTGCTATAAGATATTACATTAAGGTTTTCTCCCCGTTGCATTAGTTCTTTAACTATTTCGGCTAACTCCACCTCAAATGTTCTTACTGTAGTGTAGAATACACATTGTTGTTCATAACTCTTAGAAATACTCATAACATGCTTGTTTGATTTAAAATTTAGTTCCCTTAACACCATTATATATTTACTTATGTATCCATATAAATTTGGATAATCCTTTAAGTCATTTAGTGCTATCAAATTTCGTTCTATTTTCTTTTTCTGATTATCCCTAAATTTATTTTCTATTTTTAGTATTCTCATTTTTATTTCAAACATTTTCGTTAGGTCTTCCATTGCTTCATAATATTTTTTTTGAAATATCATCATGTACAAATCCAATATTGAGTAGGAATTTTCAAATTTATCTGGCTCTCCATCTTCATTAGAACTCCTGACTTTCTCTTTCTTAAAGAATAATCTATATTTTGTGCAATTAAATTCAGCATCCTTAATTTGGTTAATATATAGTTTTTCATTTGGGAATAAATCACTTTTGAATGTTTGTTTCAATAAAATTTTTACATTTAAGATTAGCCTTAAATCAATACTTTGGAGAATTAGTTCGGCACTTTTCCAATCATCACATACTCCTACCACTTTTAATGTATTTTTTTCAGCAATTTTTTTAATATTGTGTAATATATAATTATAAGTATCTCCATCACTGTTTAAAGACAACAATCCTAATTTGTAAATATTTATTTTATTAGATACTAATGCTGATTTACTTTGTTTTTTAAGTTCTTTATTATTTATATCTTCTGCATATATAGATTGACCTATAAGATTATTTACATAATCTATATCTCGCACTAATTTCCCATTAGCTTTTTTCACCTTTGTTATCTCTCCGTTCTCATACTTAATCTTTCGTATGTTATATAATATCTTTTGTATTAGCAATTAATTTGTATTGTAACCTAAAGTTAATGAATTAAAAAACATTTGACAATAGTTAATGAACTGATACAAATATTATACTTCCATAAGTATAAAAACAGCAATAGTTTGGGGTGTCTATACAGTCTTACACTTTACTTTAATGTCTCTATACAATAAATCATATTTTTTAAGTATTCTCTTATAAACCGATTTATACCAATACTTTTACAGCTATTAACCCGCAACAATAATTAATTATAAATTAAAACTTATTGGACGATTATAAACAACCTAACCTGTATATTTGTGAACATGTCCCTTTATACCATACCCTCTTTTTGAGGTCATAGTCTTATTAACAACATGGAATTATATGATTATAATTTACATATACACTTGTACCTATTTTTATATTTGGTACTACAATGTCCTACTTCCATACCCTTTGTAAAGGCTATTATGCTATTTACAACCTTTGGGGATTCATATATCATAAAATGTTTATCTTAGTTATAAAACATATACATGCTCTTATAAGGACTGTCGTTTGGAATTATTTTACACATATCATTGTAAGTGATTTCAATAAGAATACATTGAATAGGTATATTTTTTATCAAAATAATTTCCCGAGATATAAATGGGTTAACAACCATAATTTATACTATAGAATCCACATAATAAGCTCCTTTTTTGCGAAGGTTTGTGTATCTTATTTCCAACTAAAACCTAATCAAATCAATGTTATGTATAATAATTATCAAATACATAAAATAAATCTGTGACTATAGTATTCTTTACAGACAAGTAAAATTCATTATTTTAAAAACATATACTAAAATAATACAAAAGAGACCCATAAGGTCTCTTGGTTGTACGATTTCAAAAGTATAGTTTAATATTGTTACATAAATAAACACTATCTCGACTCTTTGTCTGTTTAAATTGACAACATATTATATTTTTTATAATACATCAATCTTTTATCCCTTCTATTTTCTTATCCATATCATTACATCGTCTTGTATCTTCTTTAGCAATTTCATTATATCTATTTATTTCTGATTCTAAGGTTGGTTCTAATTCCCTAAATTTTTTAATGATTTCATTTAATTCAATTGTATCCTTTTTATTTAAATCCACTTTATCTTTATATGTTTTATATTCTTCAAACTCAAACATAGCAACATATAATTCGTTTTCGTAATATCGCCTCGTATCTATATTTTCCTTAATCATTTTATACCTTGTATTTTCGTAGGGTTGACCCTCATAAGGACAATCGTCTGGGGTAATTATTCCATTATATGAGATTGGAAACTCCATATATCCTGATTTTATAAGTTCTGCCGACTGTGATAATCTATATTTATATTCTTCCCATACTTCTTTAAAGCACCCATGATTTTTATTGTTTACTATATGTCTTATTGTCGAATTGTAATAGATTGCCCTTTCGGTAGGACTCTTCATTTCTCTAAATTCATCACTATATTTAACTTTATACAAATCTTCATATGCTCCTAATACAGAATCTGGCATAAATAAATTAAATGTTGTATATAACGTAAGACCTTTTATAATAAATGAACTTTGATGTGCAACTTTCGTAATAATTTTATTATACTTTTTTAAAAACTCATAAATTTCTTCTAATTTACCGAATATAATAGAATATTCAAATCCAGCTATCTTCTTAATACATCCCTCTGATAGAAAATTTAAAGCAGGTTGAGCCATTGTGACCATATTTGCAGAATTTAATGTATATTTAGGCTTAATATATCCATCTTTAATATTATCCTTAACATTTTGTAAAGACTTTCTTCTTCCATCTATCATTTTAAGTGTTATAAGCAACTCGTATACATTCTCTCCCGTTTGCTTTAACCTCTCTTTAAGTGATTCATTGTTTACTTTTTCTAAACTAAGTGCCTCCTTTACTTCTGCTTCTTTATATTCCTTAGACTTGGAACTAATTTCTTTTAATATCTTATTTTTTAACTTCTTTATATATACCTCTGCCTCTTCTATCTCTCTCATTAGATAGGTTTCATTTATTTCTATGTTACTCTTTTTATTCATTTGTTCTAAAAATTTATTTATATCAATCATTTATTCTCCTCTTTATCCCTTTGTTTACCATCAATTCAATAATACATTATTAACTTTTATTCAGCAATAGATTACTTCTTTGAGCATGTTTAACTAAGTAGTTTATCCCATATATTATTATAAATAATTTATTTAATTTATAATGTTTAGATTATACCTACCAACTGCTCTATATTAGCTCAGCTATTGAAAATGTTTACATTAATAGCTATTAAAGAGTTTATATAATGCTGTAATACTATTGGTAATTTTTATATAAATAAATATATGTTTTTATTACTTATATGGATTTTTAGAATACATGAATCTCCGAAGGTTGTAAACAAAAAAATACCCTTACAAGGGTATGGAAAAGGAGCATTTAATATGATTTTAAACAATAAGTACAAGTTAAATATTATAAAATGATAATTATAAATATATCGTTCCCGCAGGGCCTATTTGTAATGGAACAATACCCTCAATAAGAGGGTATGGAATAAATGTACATGTTCTTAATCATAAGTGGCTAATTTTAAGCTTCCAATAAGTTTTAATGTATAGTTAATTATTGTTGCAGATTATTTTGTAGATTAAAAACGCCATACACACTGGTATCACATGGTTTACATAAAAAATCAATTTAAAATAATGATTTTTTAAATATAATTGTTACCATTGGTTTATTCCCTTACTAAGTACCTCAATAATTAAAATCCCTGAGTAAATTTGGCTTTAAATTGGTCATACTGTTCTTGAACTTCTATAGCAATGTATGTCATTTGTTATAGAGGCAATTACATACATTATAATAATTCGTATTTAAATGTAACCTTTATATACTTTTTCATTTTACTTATACGAAAAAATATATAATTATATAATTCCTTACAATTTTATCTTTATGCCCTTTATTCATATTGTAAATAACTGCTTTAGTATATAATCAATATAGATTCTTAATACCACTTACACTACCTATCATCTTTAATTAAAAATACTACAGCATGTTAAACATTATAATTACTCAATATCAATTTAAAGCCCCTCTCTACACGCATATAAATCTTTTAGTACATAATAACACCAACTTATGTTCCAAAATCATATATATGGTGAATAAGACATTCTATGGGGTGTTCTTAACCATATGTATCCATAAACTATTCATATATTGATAATAAAAAAAAGAACTATGTATCTATAGATTTTTTTCAAATTAATGAACCAATTTGAAAATACATAACTCTTTAACTATTATTTAGTTTTTATTTTAAATCGTCTCTATTTCTATCCTCTAATCGACTTAATATCATTTAGGCTCAGTCCTGAAATATTACTTATATTTTCATCATTTAGCCCTGATACCATAATTAATTTTGTTGCTATCCTAACCCTTTCCCTAATGATTTCCCAAACTACATTATCGCTGTTCTTCTTATTATACTCTTCCTCCAAAACCTCAAAAATCTCTTCTTCAAATTCTTTCATCGTCTTTCCCTCCCTAATTCCATCTTTTCAATCCATATCTTCTCTATTTTTCATATACTTCACTTCTTCTATATTTAATCCTGTCTCCAATTCAATTACCTCTAACATCGCCAATATTTTGTGTGCAATTTCTAATCCAAGCCTTGAATTACCTAAACTCTTTCCTTTCAAAAATCCTTCTTTGAACTGAATCTTCACCTCGCAGTTTTTCTGTGTTCTTTCATTAAAAACCTGCGTTATGGTTAATCCATCTATTTCTAAATAGCTTCTAATATTGTTATTTATAGCTATTATAATATCGCCCCCTTCTATCCATTTATCTTTATTTTACAGAAAACAAAAGCATATTTCCATGCTATTGCCAATGGTATTTGCATATCTTGTAAATTTCATTTAGGCAAATGTATGTATCCGACCATATACGACCATTTCTCTATTTTTATATGCTCTGACAGAAGATATAATTAATGTATAAATAACAATTAAAAGGGAGTAAATTTAATTATGGAAGAAGCACTATTTTTAATACAAAATAGACTATATACAAAATACTTAAATAAGAGTTTAGGCATGGATGAATATAAATATGATTTGCTATCACGATATGTTGGTGGTTTAATTACCACCTACCTATCCAACACCAAACTTTCTAAAGAACCTTTATTTTTAGAATTTGATGAAAAGTCCGTAAATATTTATACTACCTTAAATCTGCATATTGTTCCTGGGAATCTCCACGTTTACTTAGAGATTAAAAATAATATTATAATTAAAATAGAAGCTTCTATTGTGGAGTAATCTCCATTTTAAAAGCTTCCTTTTTATCATTTTTCAATTCATCTATCCACCTACTCACCCATCATTGCCCTCAAATAATTCAGTAATTCCTCACATTCTTTCTCTTGTTTATATTTAATATTTACAGTTGTTTTCTTCTTTTTTTCTACTTGATTTTTCTTAGTAATCGACTCCATAATATTATATTCCCTTTCATATTTATACTTTGTATATAGTAATTTACTTTCACAGTAATTGAAAATCATTTCTAAAATTCTTATCGCCTATTCATTATCATCTTCGTTGTCAAAATCTTTCATTGCGGTCCAATATGAAAGTTTCTTGATTTTTTCTTCTCTCATAAGTTTCATATCAATTAATGATTGTTCTAAAGGTTCCGCAGGAGTACATGGTCTTACCATTGTATTTTCCATAGTTATCTCCCTTTTTTAAAATTTTTAAAACAAAAGATAAAAGGACTTAAACTTCTCAGCTTAAACCTTTTTTTAATCTCCTTTTGCGAAGCAACCTAATATTATACTTTTCTAATATCCTATTCTCGTCAAAATCGACTATAAAATATTTTTCATATAATTACCTTTAACCTTATATTCCCGATTGAAAACATCTTTTAAAATATAATTTATTTTACCATACTCTTTACCGTTAGACACGTATACAATAGTCAAATTAACCATTTTTAATACTGGTGGTTTACTATATTTTTTGTATTATCCCACATACTCGCTTGTTTTTGACATCCAAGAGTATAGTCCCAAGGGTAATCATCATAGCCATAGTTACCTACAGTTTTACCACTCGTAAAATCTGGTGGAAAGTATGGATTACTTATTGAATCGCCACCACTTGAATAAGCCATATATCTCCATTCTCCGTTTTGACCAACATAATACATGAAATTATTATGTATACCTCGTCCATAGACAACATTCCCCGCACTAATGTCATTAATTTTTAATTTTGCCTTAAACATACTCCACTACTATTAGTGTTCTCACGCACCTGACCATAACTTTTTATTTGGGAATCTTGGGCCTTGCCAAGAATAGGAACTGGTGAATACCAAGTAATTCCCTTATATCCTGAGAGGAATACTTTATTACTATTTCTCCCTGTACCTATCCCCTCATAATAACCTTTTAGAGAAGCTCCTTCTCTGGAATTAAATGCCATAGTTGTAGTAGTACCGTTAGCTAAGTGTATTCCTGATACTGGCGATAATCTACTACGTTCTGGACTTCCAACAGTACCAAGAGCATTAACTTTTACCATTGATAACATCAGAGATAATGACAGCAATGAAGCAAATGTCAAAATTTTTACTGGTATTATTTTTTTAGTTTTTATTTTTATCATTTTCTAACTACTCTCCCTCCTTATTCAGAACGACTGTTAAGGTATATCTGGATATTGCTTCATTAAGAAAGCTATTCCTAATAACCTTTCTATTAATCTATTATATTGTCTAAGAACAAGTTTTAATCACACGAATATAACTAAAACTATATTAATTATTGCTTACTGTTAGTTTACAATGTTTTTAGGTGCAATAATAGGGTTTTACGGTTCTATATGGTTTGAGATAGAGTTAGATTAAATTTATTTAAGTGTGAAATAAAAAAAGCCCAAGTCTTTCGACTTGAACCCTTATTTATTTTATAGTTGGACCAAAATTAATACTAATAAAAGCATTTTCAACTTGTATTGTTATTTTTCGTCCATCTAAATTAAGTGTTTGAGATTTTACTTTCGGATTATCTAATATAGAAATTAAAGTGTTTCCCTTAGTTGGTAGTATCCACCTTAAAATAGTATTTATTTTCTTGTCTACATCTGCATTGCTTCCCATTATTGTAAAGTTGATATCTTTACTTCCAGATAGTACATTGTAGCAAAAATACGTATATTGACTTGCTCCTTGTTTACCATACCGATTTAAAGCTAATTGACCGTTAAAGTCAAAAACTCCTTCAATAGTCCGTACTTTTTCTTTTATTGCACTACCATTATAAACCGCTTTTGTTGATGGTTTAGTAACAGTAACTACGCAAGTAACTCTTTTACTTCCATCTACTGTTGTAACTGTTATTGTTGCTGTTCCCGCACCTACCGCAGTAACTTTTCCTAACTTATCTACTTTTGCTACCTTAACATTTGAAGAATTCCATACCACCGCTTTGTTTGTTGCATTTGATGGTGATATGGTTGCTTTCAAAATATCTGTTTTGTTTACTACTAAAACATTTTTAGTTTTACTTAATCTTACTGATGTAACTTTAACTATTGATTTAGCCACTGTGACTGCATTAGCAGTAGTAACAATAAGTGTTAAACATAATAGTGTTCCAATTGCCAAGGCTATAAAACTCTTATTCATATGTTTCGTCCTACATTTTTTCATGCCTTTCTCCCCCATGTACTAAAGATTAGTATAATTTATAATTTTTGTTATTCTTCTGAATTATACCACTATTTTTTAAAATATTTTGTAGAACCTTGTCGTACTTATTAGAGAATAATTTTTTAACTTACAATATATTTGTGCTATTTAAAAACTTTTTTTACAATTTTAGCTTAGTTTTATTATTATGTTAATCACAGTACCACTAAATAATGTGGTACTGTGATTAACATGATGGCGATGAATCACTGGATGTAAATAAAGAAGAAGATTTAGTTATCTAATAAACAATAGTTACAAAATATAATTGAAAATTCTACAAGTGTGCTAAATTTAGTATTACTTCGTATAAAAAAATAGAAACCAGTGATTAACTGGTTTCTATTTTACCGTCTTTTACTTTCTCTATGGCTTCCTCTAAATATTTATCAAATCCATATAGATACTGCTTAACGATTCGCCCAAATATCAAAATCATTTTTTCTTTGTCACTAAACCACCCAAATGATAAAAATGTGCAAATTTGCTCATATTCATCATTCCAAGTAAGCATAAAATTAAATTCGTCATTCAATTTTTTACACTCATTTTTTAGTTGAAAATAGATTCTTTTACTTTTAACATTGCTGAACGCTAAAACAATTCCGATACGATTTTTTCTGTCTGCTATAATTTTAAAATCTACCCCTCCATATCCTGCTCCGATTATAAAGCAATTTCCAGAAACGTTTTTGTATTTGTATGTATTTCCATAGTCTGCACAATCTTGCCTTAATATTTTCACAATTCTTATTAGAATTTTTTGTTTATATGAGTAAGTCTCCTGTATGGTAACATCTTTTGCATTATACACTTTATTTCCATTATAATTCTTCATACCATTGATTAATATAAAATGCTCTTCAATATCGTTTAAATTGTTTAGCATTTTTATTTGGTTAATTTGCTTATATTGGTTTATTTCTGTAAGTAGCTCAATTACTTCATAATTAAGAGTTAAAAATACTATTTCAATGTTTTTTTCTAAATTGGAAATAATTAATTTCTTTAGTTTTGTCATATACACGCTGTTAAATCCTATTGCTATCCAAATTATTACTGTACTTTCCTCATTTCTTCCCAAATCTATCAATTGCACGATTTGATTATAGTGTATTTCATCAGATTTTGATAACTGTATCTCACAAAATAATCTTCTACCTTTTTCATCAATTCCACTTATATCTACATACCTTTTGTATCTTTCATTTCTGTATTCTCTCTCCAACATAATATCATCCTCTTTTAATTTAATCCCAATTTTGTTCGATAATTTTCCCCAATTCTTTTTCAAAAAAATTGAATACAAATATTCCTTCCTACTTCCATCAAAGCTCACTTAAATCGCCTCCATATTAAAATAACTCCCACATGAAACATATGGGAGTAAAAATTATTCTTCCTTTTTAATTTATATACCCGTTGCAACCTCTTTTCTAAGATTATCTGCTAATTGTAGAATATTGGATTCATATTCTCTATCACAATTCGCTTTCATTGCATACTGCTCAAATGCTTTTATTATTTGCCTTAAACAAAATTGTACATCTATACTTGCCACTTTACCTGCAAATAAGTATGTATTATTAAGCAATAAATTTTCAATACTATCAATTTCCTTTTCATTTTTTTTAATCTGTCCTTCTGGATAAGGAAAAAGTTTTTCTATAACACTCATGTCAATGCCAAACGCATTTTTCAACCTGTTCAGCGTATAAATCGTTGGATTCTTTCTTTCCTCCGTCTCTATACGACTAATATATGCACAACTTAGGTCTGTAATTATTGATAATTCATGTATACTCATATCACTTTCATTTCTTAGTTTTTTTATTAGCTTACCAAAAGTTTCTTCTGCATTTTCCATTCTTAATCATCCTTTCCATTTTAGATTAGTTATTTTCCAAATAACTCCTTTTGTTTATGTTGTTTATATATCATATACACTTGTCCTCAAATTTATAATTTTCAATTATGGTAATTAAGTATAAATGATGAAAAAATAAAATAGGACTAAAGCCTTAGCTTTAATCCCTAAATACAATTTTACTTCAACGCAAATAATAACAAAAACTGTAACTTATTTAATATTAATTTCTTAATTAAAACCTAATAATCTTATAATTTCATCATACATTCTTTTTACTCTATTATTGCCACTACTTATTTGTTCTTCAAATAAGTTCTCGATTAAATGATACTCAGTTGCCCCCATATTTTTTAAAGCTCTAACCAAATTTTTTAACCATATCCATACCCTTATATAATGTATATAACTGTTGATGATGGGAACGCCCATAAATAAAGGCATGGACAAACTTTAATTTTCGGAGATAATCACTGATATTTGCTTACACTACTACATCTCTCGAGCCTTGGTATATATTTGTTAAAACCTTCTACTTGCTACCTTACCTTATAAATTTAACAAAAAAACCAAATAAATTATATTTGTTCTCCATGGTTCATATCATTCTTTAACCTTATAATTAAAGCCTATTGAATTTTAACATCATTAATTTTATAATTCTTACTTTTAACATCTACAAGCTTTGTTTTTACTTCGATAATTTTTTCTTGTGGAATTATTTTTGTACCATCAATTTTAAAAATCAGCACCTTAATTCTCCAATTAATCTCAATAGGGCTATCAGTTATTTTTGTATCGTATTTTAAGCTATCATCAATATATTCTAAAATCTGAGTTGATAATATATGAGATTTTAACTGGGTCAAGAACTCAATATTACGTTTATCAGCAATCCATTCTTTTGTGAAAATGTCTAAATCTTTTATTTCAGTTAGACTAAGTTCCTCTGGAGGTACACTATTTAGCATACTCAACAAGGTTTTTATAATATTAAACCCCATACCTGCGTCTAAATCATAGTAAATCCTTTTGTAATGATTTGTCTGCCATTGATAGTATATCTGTTCATCCCCCAACCCATATAGTCTATTATCAATTACTATTTCTGGTATCTTATCTCCTGTTATATCCTTGAACGTAAATCCTGAATAAAATCCACTAAATATTATTTTGTATTCTGAACCATTCCATTGATAAAAATATATATCATTTTCATGTGTCATGCTTCCCCAAGTTATTATCTCTGGTATATTATCATTATTTACATCTGCAACTAACATATTTAACTTCCAAAATGGAGTATACGGAGCTATAAACCCATAATTCTTTATATTGGGTTTGAGCCTATATACTTTTCCATTATGTTGTACTATTTCAACCACATACCCTTGATTTTTTTCATCTGCAAGAATTTTAATTTTGTCATTAATCTTATCTCCTGTAGTATCCTTTTCAATTACTTCTATAAGTTTGTAACTATCAGGAAGTGATGTCGCATAAGCTTGTTTTGGATTACTGGCTATAATTATAAAAATCAACAATAATATTAGGAACTTTATTTCTTTGTACATTGCGATTTCACCCTCCAATCTTATTCTCTTACTTTGTTACGCTACCTTTTATACTGGTAAAATAGTTTATAACAGCTTCACTACATAATCCTTTTCAAAATTCATAAAGTTATTATTAAATATCATTTTTCTGGAATTACTTAATTATATTTTCTTTATAGCGTTTCCTCTAAAACTTTTTTCTGAGATATTACTACAACACATCCTTTTAGTTTATTATTATCATAATTTATTATTTTCAGCCTTAAATAAAGTCTTTAACATAACAAAAACCAGTAAGATTTTTTTATCTCACTGGTTTAATACAAACAGTAAATTTAACAAAACTCCTCATTAATCAGTAACCTAACATCCTTACAAAATTTTCTCCACTCCTTGGGATATTTATTATTTCCTTCAAAGAAATAGTTCTTTTCGGTTGTAATTATAGACACACTCCATATATCTATAGTTAACTACTCGTTTTATTATATCTATATCTACCGCATATGAAGAACCAGAATATCCTCCTACACAAGCGTTAACGCTTAAAATATTATTCTTAGTCACGCCTCTAAGTGGTAATAGTATTTGTCTCCATTCATTTGCCTTTTCCTCAAATTTCACAGCATTAGCGGAGCTTGTAGACGGTAACTTAAATAGACTTAGATTGTTTTTATTTATTTTATTAACTACTGATTACATCAATTACATTTTTTTCTTCTTCTTACCACCAATCATAATTTCTTTGTATTCTCGAATCAAGTCAGCTTTATCCTGTTGTGACCATCCTGCGTCTTCAACAATATCTAAAACAAAATCAATAACACTTTTTTCAGTGTCATACATTTCAATAATTTTATCAAAATTATCTTGAAATTGGATATTGTCAAAGTATTCTGATTTTATATTAAAATACCCGCATATGAATTTTATCAAATAATAGTAAATTGAATTAATAAATTCAATCGTTGGTTTTGCTTTTTTCTCGGATGGATTAATGGAAATATTCTTTCCATCAAAATTTTGACCAGTTCCCATATAATTGCTATGGGAATAGCCGCATAAAATTGTATATACCTTATAAAGAGGTTTATCCAACGTTAAACATGACCTTGCCTTTATACTATCAACTGTCCAGTATCCTTCTACTGATAGATAATCGTTTGCTCTCTTTAACTTTTTATTTGATTCTTCAACAATATATTTTACATTAAAAATAATTTCTACTATATTTCTTAAATTAATTAGAGCATTTGGAAAATACCCATTAGTTGCCAATATAATACACGATTTAAAGGATTTAATTGCTTGAGCGAATAAAATATTTATAGCTTGGTTAACTCTATGTTCATCTGTTTCAGCATTGCTTATTTCATTCATTTTTATGAGTAGCTCCAGTTCAACAAATGTCTGTAGTGAAAGTGACACGCCTAATTCATTTTCACTTTTTTCTATTACATTTTTATAGACCTCTTTGTCCAAAATAAAGTCATTCAAGTCTTCAATGTTAAACATATTATATCCTCCCCTTCAAATAATCTAAACATTATCTTTATACTTCATAGATTGGGTAAGAACCGTTATATATTCCACCAGTTCTTGTCCCCTGACAAGTTATTACCTTACCCTAACAATCCTCGTGAATCGTTAGTCTACTTGATATAGCTCTCCCTGAACCTTTTTCAATTAGTTTACCGTAGACCTCACTAACAGTTGGCATTACTTATCTCCCTTCAATTTTATATTAAATATAATTTATAAACATATATTGAGTTACTCCATCTGCTATTTCTTTTTTAAAGCTATAATATTTTATACTTTAGTGTATTCATATGCAGTCTTATAACAATATAAAAATGCAATTATAGTCATTACAAACAGTTCTCCTATTTTCTTGCTTGTAAAGCACTCGCCTCACGTTCAATTGAGTTCGCATTTATAATAAAATGATAAATGTTAAAGTAAGTACCTTTCTTCTCTGGGTTCTCGTGTCTCGTCAATAAAACATCATTCATATCTTTGTGTTCTAATATACCATCTACTAATTGAAAATACTTTGTCCTACCTTTTTCTACATAAAAATTCTTTAATATTTCTATCCTCTTACTTAAAACAGTATTAGCTTGTACACTTTTATTGAATACTATTGTAAATCCAAACTGAACATCTTTTGTCATATATCCAACTAACTGTTTTAATTGGCTTTCAAATTTTCCCCACTCTTTATTTTCTCCTATCGCTAAAGTCTTATATATCCCCTGCTCATATGTGTAAATATAAAAATCACTTTCTCCTATACCAACTTTAGCATACCCAGTTGGCATTTCTCTTTCAAAGATTATATTACTATCTTGTAGCTTCTCTCTTACTATATCTCTTATATCATTGCTCAATTCAGTTTCACTTGTTGAGTACAACCTTCGAGGGTCATTTTCTCTAAGTTTTATAGCATTATATATTTGCTTCACTATTAACTACTGGGAACTCACCCTTTTATTATCAATTTGATTGTTAGTTTTGAATTTAGTCTTAATCTTATAGTATTCTTCTTTTTTATCATTAGGCATAAGTTCTATATAATCTTCTAAAATAACACCTCTAAAATCTTCATATGCAGGTCCATAAATCTTATAATATTGTAAGTTTGTTGATAAACCTTCCTCCAAGAAGTCCCAATCTAAAAATAGTAATGACTTATAGTATTCAATATTATTTATGTTTCGTGCTATATATTCTTCATCTTCATTATGAATTTCTTTTTCATCTACTATTTGTTCTAACTCAACTTCTGTAACATCTAACCACCATTCTATTAAGTAAAATAAAGCATACTCTTGAATAGGATTTAGACTATGTAAATATGTATCTGTTGTATACTCTTTAAGCTCATCTAAAATTTCTATACATCTCTCCTTATTCTTTCTTACATAATGAACTGGAAATATCATTTCTAAAATATCTTCATAATCTACATCTTTGCCTAAGTCAATAAAAAATTCGAGTAAATAGTATATATTTTGGTTTACCTTATACAGTATATTTTCTGAAATCTCTATGTCAGCTTTAATCACAATCTACAGCTCCCTTTAGACTTATTATCTGCTACTCTTTAAAATGAAAAATCGAAAGCTTTTGTCCTTGTAATTGAAACATAATATTCATTTTAAAATTACATAACATTACTTTATATTCAATATCATAACATAATTGTCTTTAACATTAACTATATTTACTATTAGTCAGAACACCCTAAATAAATATTCTTTTGCTTTCAATCCCCTTAATAATTGGTAATTGAAGGTATATATAATAAAAAATGAAGGTATGCGGGTGATTATCCCTGCATTTCCTTCATATTTTTGGACAAACTCTACTGTTTTGTTATATCAACAAATCTTATAACTAATATTTTCAATTAATCAATTTTCATACTTCTCTATTATTAACTTATCTAACCATTCATTCATTATAGTTAATCTAAAAAATATTTTAATCCCTTTAATTTAAAATTATAATCCTTAATCCATGTTTTGTAGGCTTGGTCTTCTAAAAACCTAATCATCTTATCTATTTGTTGAGTTTCATTAAATTGTTCCAAAGCTAAATAGTATTCCTTTTTATCGTTATAAAATATGACAATTGGCGGAAGATTATTCGCTATGAGTAGATAGTTGAGTAACATTCTCCCCACTTTCCCGTTATCAGTGAAAGGATGTATGCTTTCAAAATAGCAAAGAAAGTAACTCATAACTTTTAGAGCATTATCGCCCTTTACTTGTACATTATTCATTTCCTCAATTAATGAATTTAAGTTTTTTTCTATCTCTATTGGGTCTACTCCTACATCATATAATCCTACTATACCCCTCCTAAATTCTCCTGGTTTTTCACCTTTAATTATCAACTCTTCTTTAAAGCAATCTTTCATTAAAACATAATGAAACTGCTTGATTAAATCAATTAATAATTTTGAATTATTTTCTTTGCTTATTTTAAAAATATTTTCACAAAGACTTTTATGGTTTTCTATTTCCGTAATTGTTTTTTCACTCCCTTTGAAATTTATAACCTTTTCTCCTTTAAAAACAGCCTCTACATCTCTTAATATTATTTCGTTATTCTCTATTTTACTGGATGAATATGTACACTTAATAAAGAACCTATTTATTAATTCTTGACTTAATCCTTCTCGCCATAATTTTATACATTCCTTATACAATATTTTTTAATCTCCTTATCTGAAAAGTATTTGATAAAATATAATTTAATAATATCATATATTTTACATATCTCATTTACTCTCACTTGCTTTTTTTCTCACGTTTGATTGAATGAGAGAATAAATGAAGGTATTACTTCTTTTTCCCTTTAAGCAATTCATTAGAATTTCGTTCTAACTATGTAGATTATTAATAGAGTTTTGAAAGGCTCACCCTCCCAACACCAACTCCTAACCCTATCTTTCAACCCCAATTAATACTAATAAAGTCTTGAGAAACCCCTCCTATCTGCCTCCTTTATTCCCAAAAGGTCTACCGACCATTCCATAAATCTAAAAATCAATCTTATCCTCATTTACATTAAGTATTTTCTCGCATGTGTTCTCCTATCTACCCTCAATCCTTCTCCCTAATTTCTTTATCCTATTCCATAAAAACCTCTCATATCAAGTCTTACATTGGTTATATTGCTGTTCTTAATCTATGATTTAATCTATCATCTATTCAATCTTTTCAATCACTCCTTCAATGCTTTGGGTAATCTTTTATCTGGATTTGGGGCGTGGGGCAGGTGGGGGAAGAAAAAAAGAAAAGGAACGGTAACCTGTTCCAATCTCTGATGTTGTGCGAGTGAAGTGGTGTTCGTGGATGGATAGGATGAAAGAAAAGTTGTCCGCATTAACAACCAATTTATGGCTATAATGTGGACAGTTTTGTTCATAACTTTATTTGTATTTTGAAGAGTTTATTAATATTTCAAATGATTAATTTTTGTCTACATAGTTAGGTTAGGTTTGGATGGTATTCTCATAAGTTGGATACATCATTTTTTATTATAGAAGTTAATGTTTATAGCCTATAACATGAATTTCAAATTAAAACTTCATTAATCACTGAAATACTTATTGATTAAATACTTTAAATTATCTGAACACATATTCGTTAGAAAACAATTCAAATAATATAGAGGCAGAATCATTATTAACGGATATATTAGAATATATATATTCTGCAATATTTGATTCAAATTCTCCCCAATTGCTAATAACTTCATTCGCCATAGAGTTAGCTTCCATTTCAAGATGTCTACGTTCATAAGGTAGTTGCTTCTCTTCATTCATTACTTCTTCTGTTAGTCTACCATTTTGGAATTGTTGAATATGAACTAACTCATGTATAAGGGTAGCTTTAACATATATTTCTATAACCCTATTGAATACCAACATATTTGAAGATAGCCTTGAAAACTTTCGATTAATTGCTTCTTTTATATCTTCACTATAAAAAACTATTCTATCTACTTTTTCATAACCATTATTAAATATTGTTCTCGCATTAGTAAATGGTTCTGCATAACCCCCTTCGCCATAAGCAATGTCTTGTGTTTCAATATCATATTCTATCCGCTGTATATTAAATCTTTCTTCTATTTCATTTTTAAATATACGAAAATCTTCACTTATGATTATATCTTTAATTTCACTTTTATCTAATTGAAAATAATTTAATGGCATAATTCTTTACCTCCATAACATTAAATAATTATATGTATTATTTTTAATATTTCTAAAGATTGTTATGTTTTTAAGGTCATTAAAATCAAAACCTTTTTATGGTTCAAGCATAATGAATAACTCTATTATTTCCTATATATATCATAATGCCGATAAATTTTTCTATCTACACCAATAATCTCACCAGATTTTACATAGTTCATCTTAATAGTTTTCTTTACCTTTAAAAACCTTACTGAACCTTTCTTTAGGAGACGATTTTTTAAAATCTTCAAAACCAAATAATGAATTAAACTTGTCCCCTTTTTCTTCTAATTTTTTAAATTTTGTTTTCATTCGTCTACACATTAAATCTATAGAACCATCTAATTTTAAAACCAAATCTGTTATACTTTCTTCTACTTTATTTTGTATTTATTAAATATAGACATAATTGTCTATCCTTTAATTCACTCTAAAGTATAACATTAGCAACTATTATTATATAATTAAAATACTTTATTTTCCATGATTCGATAAACTTAATACACCATCAATTGCTCTCTAATTATTTAATTTGATATGGTACTATCTCATAATTTTCGGTATTATCACTTATATAATAGCTAATATGAGCTGGATTATTTTCTTCGTATTTTATACTTAATACATTATTTAAATCCTTAAAATTATTCTTAATAATTTTTCTGACTTGTTCTTTCCTTCGTATATATTTTTTATCTGTTCCCCAACCAATTATAATTTCATCTCCACTCTTCAACTCTTTTTTTATGTAATAGTCATTTTCTTCATACTTACTTTTACTTTGTCTTTCTAATGGATACTTACTGTTTTCAGTTATTACAGAAAACAAATTCAAAATAACTAATTCTTTAAAGTTTCTTTTTATTGCAATGTTAGACGCTATCCTATTTGCTTTATCCATCAAAAGTTCATCAGCAAATGAAGGATTAAGAAGAAAAAATATTAATTTTCCTTTGTTGAGTTCCTTTTTATCGGAAGTAAAGCTTTTTTTTAATATATATCTATGTTCCCCACACTCTGAAAAAATCGTTTCCATTGCTACTGTACCCTTTTGTAAATTAACCTTCATAACACGTCCTCCTATTAATTTATAATTTAATAATCCTATACCATGTATGTTGCAATATATCTCTAATTTTTCCTACACTACAGTATGCAGTAGTTTAGTTGTATTGGGAAATAATATTCAACCAATTTTTCAGCTTCTATTTTTCTATGAATTATATATTTTCTTAGTCAAATTAATATCCATATTCATTTAACTTACTTCAATTAATTTCATTTCTTGAATAGACGATATTATTTCAAATATTTCATCCAGAAACAATATTACTTTTAGAGAGTTTGCTTCTGAGCCATATTCAATTGCTAAACCATGTGAAATCTTATGTCTACTAAAATCACTAACTTCACTGGGCTTAGTAGCCCTAAATCTGCAATATATTTTATCTATACTAACAATAACATAACTTGAAATAAAATTGTTTAATTCCTCCACCTTACCTTTAAATATTTTATATATTGGACTAAAGCTTTCATTAAATGTTTTATACTTCTCTGACATAAATTTTCTTATTACACCTTCTATTAAAGGAGCTAAAGTTGGAACTGCCAACTTATACATTTCTCAGTCTTGTTTGATTATTTTCTATTTTATTAGAACAATAGGTGCTTTTTACGAGCAATTTATTTAATAACTTGTCAATTTGTCCTTCCATCCATATTTTTATACATTCCTTATATAACATTTTCTAATCTCCCTATCTAACAATTACTGATAAAATACAATTTAATAATATTATATATTTTATATATCTCATTTATTTTATCTTGCTTTTTCTCCCTTGCTTAATCAAATTATGGAACAAATGAAGGAGCTACTTCTAACGTTTTATCTGTGTCTCAATACACCTTATTTAATTATATTTACGTACTCACCAATGCTCTGTTTCTTTAGCCTTAATTTATAAATCGTAAGATTTATAATTAAGGCTTTGTAGACAAACATTAAGGTCTGTCCCAACTCCCCCACCATACCGACACCCTCTCACCACCTAACCCATCTACCCTCAACCCCACACCCCTTCCACCATTTCCCTCACGCATATTAGAGTTCATCTTCCATCCACCCCTTTTCTCCTCCCAAAATATTCCTAATTCACATGAAACACGAATATTAAAGTCTGTCCTTCTACTTGCATTTTATCAAGCTTTCCATCATATTTTCTATCTCTCTGTTTAAGTTCAAAGAGCTTATTCCACACTAAAATCTATCCCTCAGTCACGCTCTTCTCTCTCTTCCATAATGTTTTATTCCCTCGTTAATTCCACCCTCCTATCACGCCTTAAAGCTAATCATTCCAAGCCTTCGCCTCATTTTCTATCACGTTTTTTTCTATCTTTTATTCTGAAAAATTATCAAGCTTTATTTCTGATGTTTGGGAGTTTGGTTTGGGCAGGAATCTGCGATTGGTGGGCGGGTATGGAAAAAAAATGAAGGAAAGCAGGTGTTCCTGATTTCCTTCATTAGTTTTGACTACCAATAATAAAAAATATATCTGAGACTTATATCCATCAACAATTCTTGTGTGTATGTCAGAGTACATAACAGCTTCTACAAGCTAATTACCAAGCAGAATAGAGAAGTATTGGTTTGAGCAACTAAGAAGGTTTAAAATACTCATAACAGTGCTTCTCAAATGGATGGCATATCAAACATATTAGATACAATTGATGTTGATTTTGCGAAAAAAATTATCCACACTAAAACTAATTTTGCAATACACTAACTATACCTTTCTTTTAAATGTCGAAAACCTCCAAAGTAGAGCAAGTAATATTATTCCTTATTTATAACAACAGGTATTGTAAATCTACTTTTCTCTTCATACTCTTCACAAATAATGCTAACAGTGATATTAAAAATCCCAGTTTCGAGCGGAATTATCCTATAGTCATCATCTAATTCAATTTCACGTGTGTGTAGTAATGTTTTTATTTTTATAGTTAAAATATTATTTTCTACCCATGATGATTTATTTTGATTTGGGATTAAAAATTTAGTGTTTAAAAATGATGATTGCAAATCCCCACCATTATTATTAAATCTATATATTGAATTATTCAAAAGTTTTGTAACTGCTAACATTGATGTATTGTGTTTATTAAAATTCTCCCTATTAGCTTTTTTTATTATATTTTCTGGTAACTCTATTTTTAAGGGTTCTTCATACTTTTTTATGTCACTATCACTCATTATTAATAATTCCTTTGGAAAATGTATATCCATGTAAATATTATTAGCCTTTGCATTCCCATCATTTAGAACTTTAATATTAAAAACTTGTCCAGTATTTTTAATCCTCAAATATTTTTTATAGTCGTCCTTATATTTATTTAGTTCTTCTTCATTGGGTAATAGGTTGTTATAATTCTGTATATCTTCTTCGGTAATATATTTTAGAAGATGTTCTGGCACTTCATCATATGATAAAGTTCTTACATCCTCTAAATATGAATTATATTTGGTCGAATAATTAAACACTAATTCATTATTATCATGTATATTAAGCTTGATTTGTGGCTTTCTTTTAACAATCTGACTTAGTAGCCTATCGTTTTCTTCCCGAAGATTTCTATTTTCTTGATTTAGTTTTGTAATCTCTTGGGTTATTTGTGCAAAATCTATATTATCAGCTCTTACCCAACCTGGTCTTGGTTTCTTATGAAATATCTTATGTAAGGCAATCGAAACTTGAGTAGTTAAGTCATCATATGTTGTCCAAGGAGTAACCATTTTACTTGCTTTAGCCTTATTGATAAATTTCTCTAACTTTTCTATTTTATTAGAATCACTTTCTCTTTCTTCTGGTCTAAGTGCAATCCCCCTATCCCTAATAAAAGCCAATACAGGAATCCCCTTTGATTTAGCATAATCATATTCATTCTCTGTGTAACTTACCCCATCAGATGTTTCACTGCCATACCTTCCACCAATAATTAACACATAATAATCAGAGCAATCAATAGTATCTCTTATTACCTCCAATTGTTCATCATCATCAGCACTAAACATTTCCATACCTAATGGAAAGTGATATAAAGATAAAATAGTATCTCTAACCTTTTGTCTTGCTTCAATTAAATCTGTATATGTGGAACTAATAAAAATTTGATATTTCTTATTTTCCATTTAAATCACCCCAATGTTAGTATTCATATTAACATTACTATAAAATCATATAATTCACTAAAAATATTATCAATATATTATAACATGTTTTACTGATATTACCTTGTCATGTATATTACCTTTATCTTATATGATTCAGCTTCATAGCTTAAATTACATTACACTAATTCCCTTATATTTCCACTAACTTAAACCTTTAGTTAAAACTCATTAGAGTTTTAACTTCCTACTATGTTAGATTTGAATAGAGTCCTGCCTCCGCACCCCCCTCAATCCCGCATTCCATCGTCACCCAATTTAATAAAGTTCTGCTTCTCAGACCACTTTTTTCTCTCTCAAAAATAATTCACGAAGCAAATCTATATTAAAATTCTAATAAAGTCTTGCTTTTTTCGTCCACCAAATCACCCTTAACCCTTGAAACCACTCAATTCATCTTCATCTTTCACTCTAATTCCTTTTCACGCTCTTTTTTCTCTCTTTTTTCCACCATTATTTCACCCAAAACTCTCCGTAGGAGTCCATCTTTACTTCCATCTTTATATCTCATTCTCTTTCTTATTATAGGTTCACGACTCTGTTCCTAAATGCTATGTAAGCCTCTGCTTGTGTGGGTTTATGTCATGCTATCGAACCTATCATTATCCCTTTCGGGATGGTTTCAAGGGAACTTTAGTTGGGGTTTTTATCGAGGATTTTTTCAAGGGAAAGGTAGGGGTAAAAGCGGAAAAAACTAATCGAGTGTGGCCGATTAGCTTTTTAGCAAAACTTTATTTTAATTTTGTCAGGACTTTATTTGGTGGAGCAGGTCTTTTTTTTAATGTGACAACAATATACATAGTCAGAAATGCTGTAAGTCCTCCGCATGTATCTACCATTACATCTCTAAAAGCCGGTCCTCTTCCTGGAACAAAAGCCTGATGGAACTCATCGGAGCATGCATATAAAAACACTATTAATATACTGAGCATAAACGCTTTAATATCCCAATTTTTCTTTGTATTTATAGCCCTGTATAGCAGGATATACAAAATAAAATATTCTGTAAAATGTGCCGCTTTTCTAACTATAAAATCACTAAGAGTCCCAAGTATACTATTTAAGTCTAGACCAATAAATTTGAATATATATATAACAAATTTATTATTTTCACTTGATACCTCACCAGGTTGACTAGAAAATAGAAATATTAATATCATCCATCCTATAACTAAAATCCACTTTATATGTTTTTTCTTCATATATACACCCCTCAAGTATTTCAAAATTTCTCTATTACTGCTTTTATTATGATTTATGAAAATATACTTGTCAATATTCCTTTGTAAAATGCAGAGCTGAAGCATGAAAAAACTAATTTAATTTAATGTTTTTTTTCGTGAAAACGTCATTCATCAACACAAATAGAGTTTTTTATGATATAATTAAAAGTTATGTATTAATTATGAATACATACATATATCATTTAAGTAAATACATGTAAATAATTCTCTTGTTTTGCGAGAAAACACTGCACTTAAAGACCGAATTTGTAATTTTAAACCATTGTATTAAGGTGTAAATTTTTTATATATTAAAGTCTTCACGAAAAAGTTTTTTTAATAACTCATTACAATCGTTGAAATTACTAGGTTTCAAATTTCATGCTTCAGCTCTGTGTAAAATGCCCTTTAAAAATTGGATTATAATAGATATATATAATAAGCCAATGAACTTAGGTTTTACAATTTTATAAATTTTCATAAAAATATTTATTTTGCAGGTTGACAAATTGCAACTTGCAAGTTAGAATAAATATAAGTTATTTTTCTAAAAACTGTGACGAGAAGAGTACATATAGGAAGTAGTTAAAGCGAGTGGATTATAGTGAAAGTTCCATATGACGCCTATGTCGAAGAACATCTCTGAGTTTCCAGCTGAAATCCTTGTGAAATTAGGTGTGGACGGAGCCTAACCGTTATATATAGGGCAGTATCGAAACATTTTTCTGTACTGATTATGAGTGAGCTTTTTTAAAGCTAATTTAGGTGGTACCACGGAAGTTTAACCTTTCGTCCTAGAAACAAGGATGAAAGGTTTTTTGTTTTTTGTTTCAATTTTAAAACATATAGCATGGCCATGCTAATCATTCGAAAAAATTACAAAACTACTAGGAGGTTTTATTTATGATAACTTACAAAAAAGGACTTGCAATTCCAGCTGGCTACAAACCACTTCTCGGATTAAAAGATACAGAAATTGCTATTAAACAAGTAAAGGATTATTTTGAAAATAGAATAGCGAAAGAATTAACTCTTACCAGAGTTTCAGCTCCTCTTTTCGTAAAATCTGATACTGGAATAAATGATAACCTAAACGGTATTGAACGAGTAGTTTCCTTTGATATGAAAGCTTTAGCTGATACAAATATCGAAATTGTTAATTCACTAGCTAAGTGGAAGCGTATGGCTTTATATAGATATGGCTTTGAAGTAGGCGAAGGTCTATACACTGATATGAATGCCATAAGACGTGATGAAGATTTAGATAACCTTCACTCTATATATGTAGACCAATGGGATTGGGAAAAGGTTATTCTAAAAAAAGAAAGAACTTTAGATAAATTAAAAGAAATTGTAACTAGTCTTTATAAAGTTTTTAAAGATACCGAAGATCATGTTCACAAATTATATCCTAAAATAGAAAAATTCTTACCTGAAGAAATTTTCTTCGTAACTACACAAGAACTCGAAGATTTGTACCCTTCTTTTACACCAAAGGAAAGAGAAGATGCTATATGTAAAGAAAATATTGCAGTATTTATAATGCAAATTGGCGGTACACTAAAATCTGGTGAAAGGCACGACGGTAGAGCTCCTGACTATGATGATTGGTCACTTAATGGCGATATAGTATTCTGGAATCCAATACTTGAAAAAGCCTTTGAACTTTCTTCTATGGGAATAAGAGTTGATGAATTAGCACTAAGAGAGCAACTTAAAGTAGCCGGTTGCCAGGAGCGAAGTTCCTTTGAATTCCATAAGCTACTTTTAGAAGGTAAACTTCCATATACTATAGGTGGCGGTATAGGTCAATCTAGAATATGTATGTACTTTCTAAATAAAGCTCATATTGGCGAAGTTCAATCTTCAATATGGACAGATGAAATGATAAATGATTGTATGGAAGCAAATATAGTTTTACTTTAATGACATTTTAAAAAACACTGAAAATAATTAATTATTTTCAGTGTTTTTTAAAATTGCTTCATCTTATTTTATTAATTATTACCTAATTAAGTTCTATAAAGTATATCTAAATTATCTTTATTTCAAATACTTTAGGCCACCTCTTTCCAGTTACAAAAAATCGATTATTTTCACTATCATAGGTTATTCCATTCAGTGTACCTGCATTTTTATATTCCTTAGGACTTAACAACCCCTTAAGGTCTATCCACCCAGTTATTTTGCCGCTATAAGGACAAATTCTAGCAATTTTATCGCTTTTCCATACATTAGCATAAATTTCCCCTTTAATAAACTCCAGTTCATTTAGTCTCGTAATAGGCTTAAATTCATCATGAACTTTAATACTATATACCTTTTTAAAGTTTTTAGGATTCAAAAAAGATATTTCATCCGTACCATCACTCATAATTAAATGCTCATCATTATGAGTAATTCCCCAACCTTCTGTATTATAATAAAACTTATTGATTAGGTTAAAATTATCTTTATCATAAATAAAACCCACTTTAGATTTCCATGTTAACTGAAAAATTTTATCATGGTAAAGTGTAATGCCCTCACCAAAGTAATTTTCATGTAATTTGTGTAATTTTAAAATCTCACCTGTTTGTAATTCTACTTTACGAAGCGTAGACTCATTATATTTTCCGGTACTTTCATAAAAATATCCACATTCATACACCAACCCTTCAGTAAAAGAACTAACATCATGTGGATAAGTATTTATAATATCGTAAGAATATATTGGAATATTTTTAAAATACACCATAACCATCACATCCCTACATAATTTAAGTTTCCCATTATTATATGTATATTTCAACACTTATGTTAATACTAACGCAAAACAAAGTCATATATTATTACTTCATCTTTACATAAGATATCTTAACTATATAAATTATAAAACTTAATAGTAAATTTTTACCCGAAAAATTCTGGGTTTTTAACATTATCTGCTCTTATTGCCTTTTTCATTATGGTAAGATCAATAGTTTGGTTATCTTTATCAAAAGAGCAAGGATATTTGCTGCCACAGGTGCTACATTCTATATATTCCTTGAAGCAAGTTTGTTCTCTATTATCAAATAAAAACGGCAGATTTTCAGATCCCTCCTCAGATATAGTCTCATTAACTGTATCTATTTTGTATGTATAGAGGAAAGTGGCTTCATGCTTTATTTCGAAGTTTTTGCTATTACATTTTGGACATTTAAGTGATTCATTTATTTTCAACTTATTACTTCCTTTCTAACTTATTATATTTATAGTCTTTGTTTATTTTCCTTTCCTATTCTTCTTATTATAATTAGAGATTTATAGTATTTTTATATACTAAATGATAAAATATGTATTATAAGTAAATTAATTTTAGCTATATTTAATATGAGTCATGGTGTTTATGAAATTGTAAACTCCGCCTGGTAGTATGATTTTTGATTCTATATAGCTATTAGTGGATTTGCTGATCTTTATTTAAGTCTCAGGAAGAAAAATGGAGAGTAGTCCTCAATTCTTCTATTACCTAATAGTAATATTAATGGTAAACTAGTAGTAAATAAAATTGTTTTTATTATTAACTTTTTACATCTATTTTCATTGTGTATCATAGATGTAAGAATAAGCTTGGAGGTTTACACTTTGATTAATACTAGAAAACAAATAAGTACATCTATCTTAGAAGCACAAGATTTATTTCAAGATATATTTGTTCCTGTAAATAAGAGGCAGGGGTTTATTAAATCAAAATCCCCTAATATACCTATTTATTTTTATAGATATATTGGTATTATTGAAAATAGTGAACTCTATTATGAGAATTTACATAAACTAAACAATACACTTACTTCACTTGGAGACTTGTATATAAACTTTACCTCTGGAATACCAGTGAAAATTTTATCTACATCCATAACAGAAATACCTTGGACTGGACTTCTAGGTTCTAATTCAACTGAAAGAAATACACTAATCAATATTCTTAAAACTAAAGGTCTATTCCCAGAGTTTAATAACAATTTTTTCAATGATTACATCCAAAATAGCTTCGATGAAACCCTAGCTCTATATTTAGCAAATGAACCTAATACTACAGAAACTGTAATGAAAAATTTTGCTGTTAAATTGCTTGGATGGACTTTGGACTTTGCTCCAAAGTTATTTCATAGTTCTAATTATAATTCTAGACTAGAGACCGATATTATAAATCCCAAGGTGCTTTTTTATGGTGACATAAAAAAACATGAAGTTTATTTTTTGATACTTTTGTCTAAACTAAGTTGTGATGTTATATATATTAATTCCATGTCAGATATAGAGTTTGCAAAAATCGATAAACTAAATATTCATTCAAAACTCATAAAGTTACCTAAAACTCAGCCCTTAATAGATCTTAACCTAAAAACAACTCACAACTTTAAGGAAACTATTGTGGATGATACTAATAATTTAAAAGAAACTGTTATTAAAATTGAGCAACCTGTTGTAGAAAATAGAAATCTACCTTCAGATATAATCTTTAAAGGTTCTATTAACACTTTACTTAAAAGCAGTATGAATATATTTAATGATTTAATCCTACCCGTTAATAAAAGGATTGGATTTATAGGAGGCAGCGTACCTTTTATCCCAGTGTATTTCTATAGATATATAGGAATAAAAGAAAATGAAGATGATTATTATAATGACTTATTTAGATTAGATAAAAGTTTAAGTATGTTCACTGGGTTATATTTAAAATTTACAGACTCTATACCTATACGCACTGCTGCTAAATTAATCAATAGCACTCTAAATATATGGCAGCATGTGGATCCTTTTGATGCTTCACTGACTACTAAGATTGCTGCATTGCTTATGGAACATAAAGTTTTTCCAACTAATAATAATACTTTAAATTGTTCTATGGCAAATAGTTTTAGCTATATATTAGATTTATACTGCAAAGAAGAGAAGAATTTAAACTTATCTAAGGTTAAGAATTTTTCACTTAAATTACTTTCTTGGGTTCATGATTTTGTTCCTACCCTTGTGAAGAATTTTCACTTTCAAGACACTTCCACAGATGAAATTATAAATCCTAAAATTATATACTATGGTGAAATTAAAAAGCATGAGCTTTTATTCTTAATTTTTTTATCTAAATTAGGCTGTGATGTGTTATATATAAATTCTTTAAGTGATAGTTTTTTAGACCTTACAGAATATAGCGATACATTTTCAAAGTGCTTTGAACTACCGTATAATGCTGATTTAAAAGAATTTCCAAAAGAAGAGAAGCTTATACGCAAGGAAACTATTGCTGCATCTGCCTCTAGAGAATTATCAAACTCATTGTACACTGATGGAGATGGTTTTTATAGACCTTGGCAATTTGAGGAGTATAAAACTCAGCCTGTGACACTTAATACTACCTTTCATGAATTTAAACTTTTATGGAATGAACCATCTAGTCTTCGCACAGGATTTAGAGTAGAAAATAACACCGTATACATGCCAAACTTATTCGCAAAAATAAGTGGCGTTCCCAATGATTTAACTTTATATTGGAAGGATTTTTTCCATTTAAAATCCGCAGATAATACATTATTTATACCAGGAATTCCTTTTACTAATATAACTTACTCTAAAACGGATTTATACTCCTTAGCCTTTGTATTTGATAATAATGGATTTGTTGATGAAAAAAAACTACTAACCCACAGTTGTTATAAATTTTCTTATTTAAAAACTTCTCTGCAACATATTATTTCAGAAAAAATAAACTATTTTTTGAAAACAGATATGTTAAAAAAAGCTATAGATAAGGAATTTAAATTAAAGATTTTAATGACTATTTTGAATGCTGATAAAAACATATTACAACTAATTCAGCAGTACGATTATCCTTCAAAGATACCTAAACTTCTTATTTATGATAATAATGAAAGTATTTTTAGTGATGAGGATTGCATTATGTTGTGTTTCTTAAACCTATTTGGATTTGACATTAGTATATTAACGCCTACTGGCTATAATAATATAGAAGGAAAAATTCAGGAGAAATTCTATGATACTCATAGATTAGAAGAAGTGAATTTTAATTTACCCTTACCTGATTTTAATGATGAAAAAAAATATACCAAAGAAAAAGCTAAAAGCTTCTTCTCTAATATTTTTAACTTTAAATAATTATATATTATCCGTACAACGGTATATGTTAATCTCCAAATAAATATCAATATAGAATAACACTAATAACTTCATCTATAGTAAGTTATTAGTGTTATTCTATACTTCTAATAAATATTTAAAAGTACTTTAGCAAATTCTATATTATCAAATTTATTTTCTTTTATATAATTTACTACATCAGCTGTATAAGTTTTGTGATGCCCTATGGTTTTTGAGAAAACTTGAATAAACTCAACTATAGCTTCTTTAGACTCCTGTTTATTATATAGATATTTCCCAACCAAATAAAATCTAATAAATGAATATCTTATTAAAAGCATAATATACCCATCAAACATTAAATCTGTTACAGAGAACGGAAACATGTTGTTATATATAAAATTCACCAAATAATTTTCAAAAATATAGCTATCATTATTTATAAATTTTTCAGTATAATCTTCAAATGCTTTTATGTACAACTCTGAGTGTTTACTTATGCCCCCTTCTTCCTCAAATTTAAATTCAACTATAATTTGCTTAGTATATTCCTTAAAAGAAGGACTGTCCACTTCTTTAAATACATTTAAAAAACCCACCATCTTTTTGAAAAAATCCATCCCAGCAATATAACTTAATTGATTTTTTTCTTGCGAATCACTAATTGAATTTATATCATATTCTTTAATAAACTTAGGTACATTATTATAATTATGTTTAGATTCTTTTTCTAATGTGTTTATAAACTGACCTAATATATAAAGCCTTTGAGTTAAATCGATTTTTCTATTTTTTATTATTTTAATACTCAAATCTCTAATTTCTTTAAAATATTTTATAGGTGAATTGTTGAATTTTTTAGATTTAGTATCAATATCACTTGATATTATATGTTTTTCTAAAGTTTCCTTGCTCTCTTCAAATTGAATTCCTTCTTCTTTTAGTAAAATAATTCTTGCAGCTTCAAGGCAAGCTACATCAAGAGACATTTCATAACATCCATCTACTTTATTGATTATTCTGGGAAAAGATGTGCAAACATTTGAAAGATATTCTTCTCCAAGCTTAGAATAAATCATACAATAATTTTCTTCATCTAAAAAAGGACATCTTTTTCCACTTGCCAATTTTACCTTTCCGTAATCTACATTACTATCTAGATAATCATCATTATTGTGAACATTTTTTTGAAACATTCTCTTCATTTCTTTATCTTGAACTTTATAATACTGTCTAAAGGTAATCTTATCTATATCTATATCCCATCCAACACAACAACTGTCTTTGCACTTTCCACCTACGCACTTAAATTCTTTAAGATATCTGGGATATCTTTTTTTTATATTTTCCCCCATTGTATACTTCCTTTCCCTGTAGCTATACCGTAGCTATTCCATAATTATCACACAGTGCTTGAAGACCTCCTCTAAATCCACTGCCTATACAATTAATCTTCCACTCACTTTTATATCTGTATATCTCCGCTACTACCATTGCTGTTTGTACGGATAAATTTTCATTGAATTTATAGTTTAAAATTTCTTGTTTACTATCGCCGGCTATAATTCTAAAATATCCATCTGTTAACTGTCCAAAGTTTTGAAGCCTTTCATCTGCTTCATAAATAGTTACAGTAAATGCTAACTTTTCAATGTTGGATGGTATTAGATTTAAATCTAATTGAATGCACTCATTATAAGCATCTTTAAGAGAAGTATTATGATCTGCCTTAATAACTATTCCTCCACACGTACTCTTGGTGTTTTCATAAAATATAAAATCTTTTTCTATTGTTTTATCATTTATATCCACCATAAACACCGATACATCTAAATCAAACTCATTAGGTCCCTTTGAGATTGCATTATAATCTAGTGTTACTATCAATTTTGAAAGATTCTTAGCATTCTGATTTAGACTTAACTTTTGCCCTTTTCCTAGCTTAATGCTTTTTGTAACATCTACAAGTTTTCTTTTTTCCATATTATTATTTGGCTTTACGATAGCACTCTCTTTAGGTCCTGCAGTGACATTAGAAAATAAACTATTTGTATTTTGAGAATTATTTTCCTCTGTGCGCTGCTTTACACCCATTGCTATAGTAGAATTATTTTCTGGTCTTATGCTGGTTTCAATAATTAATTTCCCATATTGTTTCTTTTGGGATGTTATTATTTTTTTATTAGTATTATCAATAATTATAGCCACAAACACATCCCCCCCTTAATCTATTGCAACATTTAATCCTGAAACTCTTTCATAAGGCTGAATAATTACAGTTTCCCCCTGAGAATTAAATTCTAACATATAGGATTCTCCGGAGGTTTGTCCAAGGAAAGTTTTCCAATTTACATCAGTCTTAAAATTAGGATCAGGACCTGTCCAACATACCACTGCATCAGGATCCACTACGCAAGGTGTTTCTAAAATAATAGGATTTCCATTGGTAGTTATAACTACCTGAGGATTATTGCCAGTTGCTGTTAGATTTGATGTGAACATCCCCTTTTGAGATATTACCCCGGATCCCATAAATCTAACTCCATATTTACAGCCTTCAGTAAAAGCAAGTAAATTTTCTCCTTCAACTCCTATACTCTGACCTGGCTGTAGTGTAATTATAGTAATATGTTGCGCTCTATTTGCCATATAATAACTACCACTACCATTTACTTTCATAATCGGAATGTTTTCTCCCGAAAGCTTTCTTGCTGCTAGATTCATAACGGATTTGAATATGCTTTGATTACTATTTGTATCTAATAATACCTTTTCAGAAGTAAAGTTACCCTTGTAAGCTACCATTGCACCTAATTTTGCGAAGAAATGACCATCGCCCTCTGCGATACAAGTAAGCTCTTGATGATTTTTAAAACTAAACATGCGTATTAACTCCTTTCTTTATTGCAATATAAGCGAATCTTTTATTATAAAATTTGTATTTTTGTGTAAATTTTAATTTTTGAATTGTGTGTATACATTATATCATATTGTATACTATTAGCCTTTATTTAAATGAAAACTGGCCTAAAGATAATATTGAAAAAAATCATTTACAAAATAAAGCCCTTGATTTTGAAGAAGTATAACTCAAATCTCATTCATAATTGTTAAAACTCCTTAACACACAGTAATTCCTATGTGTAATATGTAATTGTTTATATAACTATGTTATAATTATATATTACAATCAGTACTATGTGTCCTTTGGAATTGCTGATTAATTTATTATGTTAAATGGAGAAAAATTATGCGCTATTTTAATAATATTAACAATTCACAAGATATTTTTTTTAAAATCCCTTCATCTTACAATCTATTTTCCTCAAAAGAAGATTTATCCTATGCACTAGGAGCATGCTTATATATGCCAGGAACTCGGGAAAATCTGCTAGTGGACATACTTTTTAATAAAAGTATGGGTGCTCACACTATTACTCTTTGTATTGAAGATTCTGTATCAACAAATGAAGTTGTGCAAGCTGAAAATAATATTATTGACCTATTTATGAAGATAGCACTTGCTTTAAAAGAAGATTCTTCTTTTTTGGACCGTCTTCCCCTTATTTTTATTAGAGTTCGTAATATTTACCAACTTCAAAGATTACTCAATGAATCCTCCTTAACTGGGCTTTGTGGCTTTATTTTCCCTAAATTTAATGCTCCACTTGGTGAGGAATATTTTTCCTTGCTAAAAGAATATAATGAGTCTAATAAAAGGACTTTGTACGGAATGCCAATCCTTGAAACACCAAACATAATTCATAAAGAAACTCGGGTGGAAGAACTTATTAAAATAAAACATATTGTAGATTATTATAAAGACTATGTTTTAAACATTCGAATTGGTGGAACAGATTTTTCTGGATTATATAGTCTTCGTCGGAGTAAGGATTTTACCGTGTACGACTTAACCGTAGTACAGGGCTGTATAAGCGATATAATAAATGTCTTTAAAAGAGATAATTATGTTATATCTGGAGTAGTTTATGAATATTATAGCAAAGTTTTAGATTTAAATAATAATGTTCTTATTAAAGAAACTCTTTTAGATAGAACTAATGGATTAATTGGTAAAACCGTTATACACCCAACCCAAGTAAATATTGTTAATTCTCTTATGGTGGTTTCTAAAGAAGATTATATAGATGCGAGCAATATTCTTAGTTCCTCCCTTGATGGTGTAATAAAAAGCAATTACTCAAATAAAATGAATGAAATAAAACCCCATGAAAAATGGGCTAAAGAAATATTACTAAAAGCTAAAATAATGGGGGTATTTGAAGATGGAAAATCGCACAGAGAATTGTTGCAACGGATCAATTCATTACAACATAGATAATAGACTAGACATATCACTTAATATAAAGGAAAACCTATGTAATATTCCGGTATCCAATCTTTTTACTATGTCCGCTCGTGAAAATAAAAAGAGAGATTTCTTGTTTGTAAGTAAGGTTATAGGAAAACATATGCCGATGATTCCAGATACTCTAAAAATCATTGGAGGGATTTTGGCCCGTCTTTGGGTTAATGAAAGAGAGGGCTCCTATGATTACCCTACTACCGAATTAGTTAATGCCCTTATATCTTTAGATGTATCTCTTAATATACCTGATTTAGATTTAGAAAACGGGCAAGAAATAGTTAAGATTAATAGTTTTCCATTTAATATAGAAAACACACATGATATTTTAAACACACCTATAAAACTTGCAAATAAAACTCTTTTTATAGGTTTTGCAGAGACTGCTACAGGTCTCGCTCAAGCAGTATTCCAAAATTTTTCAAATGCTGCTTATATCCATACCACACGTGAAAAAATAAATTCTATAGACCCTGCACTATTTTTTAATGAAGAACACTCTCATGCAGTAGAACATTCACTTTTTCCTTATGAAAAAGACTTTTTTAATGATTTTTGCGATATAGTTCTAATAGATGATGAACTTACTACCGGTAAATCTGCATTAAATTTAATAAAATGTCTTCCTGGAAAATCTTTTGGGATATTATCCATTCTAGACTGGCGAGATACTAATAGCTATAAAATGTTTGAGGATGAAAAAAATATAGATGTTAGAGTCTGTTCTTTATTAAAAGGGGATATTAAGTGTAGTAAAACAAAAGATATTATTAGCGATGCAATAACCATGGTTCCAAGCTCTACTAAACTAATTCCAGATAAAGATTATATTTTTGAAATAGGCGAAAGCATAGAAGGTTACAATAAATCTACTGGTAGATTTGGACTTAGTTCAGAAAATAATGCTAAAGTTTTCGAAGAAATCCAATCGATATCAGAAGTTTTAAAAAAAGAAAGAACTCCTGGCAACTGTCTTTGCATAGGAACTGGAGAATTTATATATTTACCTTGTAGTATAAGCGCAAAGCTTGGAGATAATGTATATTTTCAGTCCACTACAAGAAGTCCCGTTCATGCTAGAAACATCCATTGTTATGGGAATAAAAATAAGGTTGCTTTTCAAAGTCCGGAAGATGAAACTATAACTAACTACCTTTATAATATTACCGATAATTTTTATAACCAGGTATTCTTCTTTTCTGAAAAGCCTTTAACCAAAGAAAAAAAAGAAGAATTAAATAAAATCTTTTCCTATTTTCATGTGAAGTCTATTATATTTGCATGTTGGAAAGGCTAATAGCTTTTATTTTTCTAAATAATATATAAAAGAGGTGTATTTAAATGAATCAATGTATTTTTTCAGGAAGCTACCCCGCGGAAGATGTTGTATTTCTTCTTAAAGACATATCAAATCTTATAGTAGAACAAGATACTGAATTTAGAGAAAATGCTATACAAAGTGGAATTCATTATTCCGAGATGTTACCAATAGAATATACTCCCTCAAAAGAATACATGGATATTTTCTATAACACACTAGAAGGATCAAAAATCAAATTGGCTTCTCTAGTTTCTGTATTAAGCCATAAAATTATAGAAGCACGTGGTAAAAATATTGTTTTAGTTTCCCTTGCTAGAGCTGGCACTCCTATTGGCATATTAATTAAAAGGTATATTCAGTTTAAATATGATATAACCATCCCTCATTATAGTATTTCCATAATACGGGATAAAGGCATAGATAAAAATGCACTTGCCCATATATTACAAAATCACCCCTGTGCAGAAATACAATTCATTGATGGGTGGACAGGCAAAGGTGTTATTCAACATACCTTAACAAAAGCTTGCAAGGAAATTTATAAAGAGTTTAATATAAACCTTAATCCAAACCTAGCAGTATTATCTGATCCCGCTCACTGCACCCTTATTTACGGTACACGGGAGGATTTTTTAATCCCAAGTGCTTGCCTTAATTCTACAGTCTCAGGGCTTGTAAGCAGGACTGTACTTAATGATAATTATATTTCCAGTGATGATTTCCACGGTACCAAGTTTTATAGTGAATTAAAGTCCTCAGATGTTTCCAATTTTTATATTGACGAAATATGTAACTGTTTTAATAAAATAGATGAAAATTATCTATCTGAGCTTTTAACGTCGCAAAATACTTCTGAAATTGCTGCAGATATTGAGTTCAATGGTGAACATTTAAACTGCAAAGGACTTCGCGATATTGAAAGTATTAGAAATAAGTTTAATATTGATAATATTAATCTTATAAAACCAGGAATTGGAGAAACCACAAGAGTACTTTTAAGGAGAATTCCTTGGAAAATACTAGTTGATTCCTTTGATAACCCTAATTTATTACATATATTTAAGTTAGCTGAGGAAAAGCATATTCCTGTAGAAATATATAGTGATATGTGCTATTCCTCTTGTGGTATTATTAAATCATCTCCTGCGGAGCTGTAATAGCTTCGAAGAAGATATATATAAAGTAACCAAAGGATGTGACTATATGATATTTGCCTCGGACCTTGATAGCACGCTTATATATTCTTCAAGGCACTGCACCCTAATTAATGAAGAAAAACTTGTTCCTGTGGATTTTTATAATAATTGTAACAGTAGTTTCATTACTAAGTCCATTCAAAATAAACTAGAGCATATAAATGAAAGTATGCTTTTTATACCTGTCACCACCCGCTCTACAGCGCAATATATGAGAATGAATTACTTCTATGATGTAATAAGACCTAAATACGCAGTAGTAGCTAACGGAGGCATAATACTTAAAGATGGCAAGGAACTTAAAACTTGGTCAGATATAAGTTGTTCTAAAATTAAGGCCGCTACATCTATTGCGACTATGATAAAATTATGTAGTTTCTTTTTAGAAAGTGACTTTGTAAAATCATATAAAACTTGTGAAGATCTTTTTATATACTCCATTATGGATGAAGAAAAGTTAGCTAATACCTTTTTAAAGGGAGAAATAGCAATAGATTATTTCGAAGTATTAAGGCTCTTTTGCTCAAAGCATAATTATAGCCTATCAAAACAAGGAAAAAAGGTTTATATAGTACCTAATTGTATAAATAAATATGATCCTATAGAATATATAATGGAACTAGAAAATATAAATACATTTATAGCTGCTGGTGATTCTCTACTAGACTACCCTATGATTGAACATTCAAATTATGGGATAATTCCTTCACATGGAGAATTACTAAAGGCTGTTCCTGTGAAAAAACTTGAAGATACTGTATTTATTACAAAGACATCTGGTATATTTGCAGGTGAAGAAATTTTAGATATAGTACATGGAAAACTCCATGAAGTTCACGATGTTTCACAAGATAAATTACATTCCTATATTGTTTAGAATTATCATATATTCACTAATATAAAAAATCCACATTATTGATTTTACTCAATAATGTGGATTTTGTTGTTCCTAGGCTGCTATCTTTTCCTCTGATTCTGGTTTTACTTGTTGCTCTTTTTTTACAAAAGGCTTCATAACTAATTTTGCAATTTCATTTACAACTATTACAAGTGAAGATAATAGGATTATCTTAAGCCACATAGTAACACTTAAAGGAACTGCATTAAAGAATCCTGAAAACACTTCAGTTACAAATATCTGTGCTACTGCTGTAATCGAAATTATCTTTAAGAATATAGTGTTTTTTGTAAGACTAGGCAATATGCTGTTTGCTCCAAATTCTCTACAGTTAAAAGCATTAAATAATGCACTAAAAGCAAATAATGCGAATAATACTGTCTGCATTTCATTTGGTCCTGTAACCCCTTCTTTCGGGAATCCAGCGCCTAATATGTCGAATTTCATCTGAACCATAATAATACCAGTTATATATATAGCATTTAAAAGCATGCTCTTCATCATTTGTTTAGTTATAATACTGGCATTTCTATTTGTAGGTTTTCTGTTTAAAACAGCATCTCTTACTGGTTCTAGTCCTAGTGACAGTGCTGGTGGACCATCCATTATAATGTTTACCCATAAGAGTTGTATTGTAGTAAATGGCATTTGAAAATCAAATACTACAGATAAAATTGCTGTTAAGAATGCAATTATATTTACTGTTATCTGGAATTGAATAAATCTTTGGAAGTTTTCGTAAATACCTCTTCCCCATTTAATTCCTTTTACAATAGTTCCAAAACTATCATCTGTTAAAATTATATCTGCAGCATTTTTACTAACTTCAGTTCCAGCTATTCCCATAGCTATACCTACATCTGCTTTTGTAAGTGCTGGAGCATCGTTTATTCCATCTCCCGTTACAGCAACTACTTCTCCATTATTTTGAAGAGCTATAACTATTCTCATTTTTGTATCAGGTTTTGAACGTGCTACTATTGAAATAGTTGTTATCTCTTGTCTAAGTTCTTCGTCAGTTAATGTATCTATATAACTGGCCTCTACTGCTCTATTTTTACCACTAAGTAAACCTAATTCTTCCCCTATAGCAATAGCTGTATTAATATTGTCCCCTGTAAGCATTTTTGTAGCAACTCCTGCATTTCTAGCAGTTTCTACAGCTTCTTTAACATCAAGTCTTAGGGGATCTTTTATTCCTACAAAGCCTGTAAACACTAAATCATTTTCTAAGGTACCTTGCTCGGATGCCATGGCTACCTCTTCATCAATATTTCTATATGCAAAGCCAAGTACTCTCATAGATTTTTTTTGAAGTTTTTCAATTTCGTTGGATATTTCCTTCCTTCTAGCTTCATCTAACTCTACTTCCATACAATTAACATGCTCATATTTGCATAGCTCTAGAACGATTTCTGGTGCTCCCTTTGTTAATAATGTAGAGCCGCCCTCACCTTCTATAACTGTGCTCATTCTCTTACGTTTTGAACTAAATGGAATTTGATGAGCTATTTTTGCACTTTGTCTTTCTTGTACATAATCACAAGCATCATTATATAAAAGTAAAGCACATTCTGTTGCACTACCTAAATATTTAACTTCTTTACCTTCCTTTTGAATATCTGCCGTTGAATTTACAAGACAGTTATCTATAAAGTAGTTATTTCCATCACTTAATTCATTTCTTTCTTTGAACTTACCATTTAAATAAACTTTTTCTACAGTCATTCTATTTTGAGTAAGTGTACCTGTTTTATCTGAGCATATTACACTTACAGAACCTATTGTTTCACAGGCTTCTTTTTTAGTAACAAGGGCATTTATTTTAGCCATTTTCTGCATAGTGATTGCGAGTGTCATATTTATCATTGTTGGGAGTCCTTCTGGAACAGCGGCAACAATTAATGCAACACATACAACAAAAGCAGTTTTTATAGGTTCAACCGACTGTAAAAATGCAAATATTCCTGAAGTGTCTGGTGATATAGTCTTGGCCATTACCATTTTTACAATCATAACTATAAATAATACAGCAGCTATAGCACTTGATACTTTTGAAATCTTACCACCTAAATCTCCAAGCTTTGCTTGAAGTGGTGTTTGCAGATCACTATCCTCAAGATTTTTAGCTATTTCACCCATTTGAGAGCTATCACCAGTAGAAGTAACTACAAAGCTAGCTCTACCGTAAGCTACCAGCGTTCCACCAAAAACCATATTCAGTTGTTTTGCTGGAATAGGGTCTTGTACAATGTTTTTATCTTTAGATTTTATATTTTCCATCTCTATTACAACTTCAGAATCTTTGCTTACGTCCTCCGATTCTCCTGTAAGCATATCCTCTCTAACCATTAAATCAATACTACTTATAAGTCTTCCATCTGCTGGCACCATATCTCCAGTTTCAATTAAAACCATATCTCCTGGTACCAAATCGTTTTTATTTACTTGAATAATTTTCCCATTACGTGTTACTTTTACCTCTATGTTTTCTGTCATTTTTGAAAGTGCATCTGCGGCTTTTTGTGATTTTCCTTCTGTAAAAATACCTATACCAATTCCTACTGCTACGGCACATACTATACCAATAGCATCTTCAACCTCTCCTACTAATGCACTAATTACGGCTGCAACTAAAAGTATTATCATCATAGGCTCAGTTATTGCTTCCTTCACACTATCCCATATAGATCCTTTTTCTTGTTTAGTAAATTCGTTAGCACCGTATTTCTCCAGTCTTTCTTTAACCTCGGAACTCGATAATCCAACGCTGCTATCAACCTTAAGCTCATCTAAAACTTCTGAGCTCTGCTTATTAAAATATTTCATATTATCCACCTTTCAGTAATTTATATATTTCCTTTACATTAAAATGTAGAAAATGATGGACATGTCATTTTCTACACAAGTGCTTTTCTATAAATATATATTTATATCAATCTATACTCTATATTTATTGGTATTTTTTTGACATTTCATTTAATCCAGCAGAGGCATCGCCTTCACCTACAGCTATGAATTTCCATTCTCCGTTATTGCGATAAATTTCCGCAACGTATAAACCAGTTTTACCAGAATATTCTTCTGTCAAGTTAAAACGAAGCATTTCTTTGTTGTCTGTTACATTTACTAAGCGTATAAAAGCATTTTCTATCATGCCAAAATGTTGTTTACGCTCCGCTGCAGCATATATATTAACAACAAACACTAGCTTGGCTATATTTTGAGGTATACCTGATAGGTCAACCATGATTTGCTCATCGTCCCCATCGCCACTTCCAGTAAGATTGTCTCCCATATGCTGAACACTACCACATTTGCTTTTTAAATTTCCAAAATAAATTATATTTTCTTTGGATTTTATCTTATCATTTTCATCTAACATAAATACAGAAGCATCACAATCTACTTGTGCTTGACTGCCACCAAATAATCCTCCAAGTAATCCCTTAGATTTTTGTTTTACTGGATCCCATCCAAGTCCGACCATTGTCTTTTTTAAACCAGGATTATCTTTTGTTAGGCTTATTCTTTGACCCTTTTGTAAATTTATACTCATGTTTCCCAACTCCCCTAATATCTATTGTACTTGCTTACACTTATTAATTTATATTTGTATCCCTCTAAGCATCAAGACCATAATTCTTACAAAGGGCTGAAAGTCCGCCTTGAAAACCACTTCCTGTTGCACTAAACTTCCATTCTCCATTATTACGATATATTTCACAAAATACCAATGCAGTTTCTACTGAAAAATCCTCTGATAGGTCATACCTTAATATTTCTTCATTAGTTTCTTCATTTACTACTCTAACAAAGGCATTAGATATCTGACCAAAATTTTGAGCACGAGCTATTGCATCATGTATAGTAACTGTAATTGCAATTTTTTCAATATCTTTAGGTATTTTAGAAAATTCAACGATTAATTGTTCATCGTCTCCTTCTCCTTCTCCAGTTCTATTATCACCTGTATGTATAACAGCTCCTGATGAATGCTCTAAATTGTTATAAAATATAAAATCTAGGTCATTATTAGTTTTTCCATTGGCACCTACTAAAAAAGCTGAGGCATCTAAATCAAAATCGCCTCCACCTGAATATTTGTTTGTATCCCAGCCTAGTCCTATGATTGCTTTCTTTAAACTTGGATTGGTTTTGGTTAAATCAATTTTTTGACCTTTATTTAAGTTAATAGTCATGATTATTCCCCCTTAATTATTAGTCATCACCTTCGGCTATGTTAGTTTACACTAATTCCAAAGTTAGCACAAAGCGCAGATAATCCACCTTCGAATCCACTTCCAACTGCACTAAACTTCCATTCTCCATTATTACGGTATAGTTCAGCTACAACTACTGCAGTTTCAACGCTATAATCTTCGCTCAAATCATATCTTATTAATTCTTCATTGCTAGTCTCATCACAAATTCTTATAAATGCATTAGAAACTTGTCCAAAATTTTGAGATCTCTCCGCAGCCTCATGAATAGTTACTGTAAAGTTGATTTTTTCAACAGAAGCTGGAACTTTACTTAGTTCTATTCTAATTTGTTCATCATCGCCCTCACCCTCACCAGTCTTGTTGTCTCCCAAATGGGTTACAGACTCCGCTGAGTCCTTTGGGTTATTATAAAAAATAAAATCATTGTCAGATGTTACTTTTCCATTTGACCCAACCAAGAAAGCCGCTGCATCTAGGTCGAAAGCCGATCCCCCATCATATTTATTAGTATCCCAACCAAGTCCAACAATAACATTAACAAGACCCGGGTTGGTTTTAGTTAAATCTACCTTTTGACCTTTTTTCAAACTAATTGCCATAATAAATTCCTCCTCGAATGCCACTAAAGTGACTATAAAGACTTTTATAATATATTATATAGTAGTTAAATAATCGGTTTTAATTCATGAAAATAAAGTACTTTTTCTAAATTATTTCCAAAAATTCAGACAATAATCATTTTTTCTGAGTATTTATTAAAAAAGCCTTATTTTAGTTTAAATTACAAAATATAATTTAAACCCAATAAAGCAACACTCACTATTACTATTATAGCACCATTCCATACTAAACAGTAGATTATATAGATAAATGTACTTTACTTTTTTGTATATTTTTAGTGAACAATTTAACATTTTATTTATTAATTCTACAAAATAATAATAATAAACCGTAAATATGCACTCTGTATGAGAACAAAATATCTCTATGATCAAGTGTAAGTGTTATCCACAATCATTTGCACAAGCTGTTTCCTATATAATAAAAAAATATCCTTATTATAGTATATTTTCATTTATTCTATTTTTAATGTTGCTTTAAATAATAATTACTATATAATATATATTATATAGTACAACAATAAAATATAGGACGGAAGTGTTAAAGTGAAATTTTCAACTATTAAAAACCTTTTAAAAGATGACCATAAACCAAAACTTATGGCATTAGATTTTATAAAATATATTGGACCTGGACTGCTAGTAACTGTTGGATTTATAGATCCTGGTAACTGGGCAGCAAATGTTGCCGCTGGTGCCAGTTATGGATATACTCTACTTTGGATGGTAACCCTTTCAACTATTATGTTAATTGTTCTTCAACATAATGCGGCCCATCTTGGAATTGTTACAGGTAATTGTATAGCAGAAGCATCTACTGCCACCTTAAAACCAAAATTGAACAAAGTAGTGCTTGGCTCTGCAGTCGTGGCTGCAGTATCTACTGCTCTTGCAGAACTTCTTGGTGGCGCTATTGCTTTAAATATGTTATTTGGTATACCTATAAAACTAGGTACGGTATTAGTTTTAGCATTGATTTTATGGATGCTATTCACAAATTCTTATAAAAAGCTAGAAAAATGGATTATCGGCTTTGTTTCTATAATAGGAATATCTTTTATATTTGAACTTAGCCTTGTTCATATCGAATGGGGAAAAGCAATGATAAGTTGGGTTAAACCCTCTTTCCCTAAGGGATCTATTCCAATAATAATGAGCGTTCTGGGTGCCGTTGTAATGCCTCATAATTTATTTCTCCATTCGGAAATAATTCAAAGTCGTCAATGGAATCTAAAAGATGAAACTGTAATAAAAAAACAATTGAAGTATGAATTTATGGACACATTTTTCTCAATGATAATAGGTTGGGCTATAAATAGTGCTATGATACTTATTGCAGCTGCTACTTTCTTTACACAAAATATTCATGTTACGGAGCTTAGTCAAGCTCAACAAATGCTTACACCCATGCTTGGAAGTATAGCATCCGTAGTATTTGCACTAGCCCTACTGTTTGCAGGAATCGCCTCGTCAGTTACCGCTGGCATGGCTGGTGGTAGTATTTTTGCAGGAATATTTGGAGAACCTTATGATATTCATGATATTCATACTAAAATAGGTGTAGCAATTACTTTAGTTGGTGCTGCAGTAGTTATATTTTTTATATCGGAACCATTTAAGGGACTCATCTATTCTCAAATGCTCTTAAGTATCCAACTTCCTATAACTATATTCCTCCAGATATATTTAACTTCATCTAAAAAAGTTATGGGCAAGTATGCAAACACTAGATTCGATAAAGTAACTCTTTGGATTATTGGACTTATAGTAACTGCACTTAACATAATGCTATTATTAAGCTATATATTATAAATTCATATAATACAAAAAAAGGAATTGGGTGCAATATGTGCCCAATTCCTTTTTTACTATTTGCCACAATTATAAATATATTTTCTTTAAAAGGCATTAAATCACCTTCATCATAATATACATAGGTAAAGTAATATAATGAAGCTTTAAGCATCTTCAAAAATAGACAAGCTTATTAGTTAGTTTTTTATTGAAGAAGCCTTAGATAATGGGGGTATTTAAAATGCCAAAAAAAGAGATGATAGCTATGATTCTAGCAGGTGGACAAGGTAGTAGGCTTAAGATGCTTACTAAAAACACAGCAAAACCTGCAATACCTTTTGGGGGTAAGTATAGGATTATTGATTTTACTCTAAGTAATTGTTCAAATTCAGGAATAGATACGGTTGGGGTCCTAACACAATACCAACCCCTTGCACTAAATTCTCATATAGGTATAGGCGTCCCTTGGGATTTAGATAGAAATAACGGTGGAGTTACACTTCTCCCTCCTTATATGGATGAATCTGGAGGAGATTGGTATAAAGGTACCGCTAATGCAATCCATCAAAATACTAATTTTATAGACTCTTATGACCCAGAGTATGTACTTATTCTCTCTGGAGACCACGTTTACAAAATGGATTATTCAAAAATGCTCAATTTTCACAAAGAAAAATCCGCCGATGCTACTATAGCCGTTATTGAAGTTCCAATAGATGAAGCCTCTAGATTTGGAATAATGAATACTACTTCAGATAACAAAATATATGAATTTGAAGAAAAGCCTCAAAACCCCAAAAACAATATGGCTTCTATGGGTGTATATATTTTCAATTGGAAGTTTCTTAAAAGCTTTTTAAAGGATGATGAAAACAATAAACACTCCAACAACGATTTTGGGAAAAATATAATACCTTCTATGCTTAAAAACCAAAAGAAACTTTATGCCTATCCCTTTAACGGCTATTGGAAAGATGTAGGTACTATTAAAAGTCTTTGGGAAGCAAATATGGATTTAATAGATGATAATAATGAATTAAATATTCATGATGAATCTTGGAAGATATATTCCATAAATCCTACCAACCCAGCTCAATATATAGGCCCTAATGCAAAAGTTACAAGCTCACTGGTAGTGGAAGGATGCATTGTTCTTGGGGAAGTTTATAATTCAGTACTATTTCAAGGAGTTACAGTTGGAAAAAACTCTAAAATATCAAATTCTGTTATTATGCCTAACACCAAAATAGGGGACAATGTTGTTATCGATAAAGCTATAATTGGTAATAATGTTATCATAAGAGGTCATTCCCTTATAGGAATTGCAGATGACATAACTCTAGTTGCAGAAGGCACTGAAATTAAATCTAATTCAGTTATAAGATGAGGTGGTTAAATGCTTACTAATTATATGGGTATATTAAATCTAAACGAAAATGAAACAAATATAATAAGTCTTACTAAAAACAGACCACTAGCTTCTATTCCTATAGCTGCTAGGTATAGAATTATAGATTTCGCGTTATCTAACATGGTTAATTCAGGTCTTAAAAACATTGGAATTTTCACTCAAAGTAAATCTCGTTCCTTAGTAGATCACTTAGGTTCTGGAAAACCATGGGATTTAGATAGAAGGCTCAATGGGCTATTTGTTTTTAATTTTGGCATTGGTAACATGTCTATAAATGATGCAGAAATGTTGTGGAATAACATGGAATATATATATAGAAGTAAAGAAAAAAATGTTATTATTTCTCCCTCTTATATGATAGGGAATGTAGATTATATAGATGCCGTGAAATATCATGAAGAGAGACAGCAAGATATAACCGTCATATATAAAAATATTAAAACTGGGACTAAAAATTTCTTAAATTGCGACGTATTAAATATAGATGAAAAAAATAATGTACTAAGTGTAGGTAAGAATATGGGCACTTATGACAGTTTAAATATTTCCATGGAAATGTTCATTATGAAAAAGGACCTTTTAATATCACTCATTGATAAGTGTATACAAACTGGTTCTTACTTTACTATTAAGGATCTTATATATAAAAGCATTAAAGATTTAAAAGTTACGGCTTATGAATTTAAAGGCTACCTTCAATGTATTAATTCAATAAGTACCTACTACAAAGCTAATATGGACCTGTTAAACTTAAAAACAACTAAGGAATTATTTTTTAGTAATGGACCCATCTATACAAAAATTAAAGATGAACCACCTACTAAATATTACGATGAAAGCAACGTAAAAAATTCCATAATTGCTGACGGCTGTATTATAGAGGGGCTTATTGAAAATAGTGTTATATCAAGGGCAGTTGTAGTTCATAAAGGTGCTGAAATTAAAAATAGTATTATTCTTCAAAATTGCGAAATTGGAGAAAATTCTAAACTCTTCAATGTTATAATGGACAAAAATGTAATTATAGATAAAAATAAGCAACTTAATGGTGATGAAGAATTTCCACTTGTAATTGAAAAAAAGGCATTATTTTAAGGATATTTTAGAAAGGATACTGTTTTATCCCAAACAGTATCCTTATCCTTTAGTATTTATTTTATTTTTTGTCAAAAGTATTATTATGAAATTCTACATTTTCAAAAATAACAGCTTCCTTATTACTGACTAAACTCTTAACTTTATTATCTTTTATTATGCAATTTTTAACAAGAACATTTGAATTTTCATCTACATTAAATAAATATGGGAAAAATTCACCTGTTGCCTTGTTATTGTAAATGTTACATTTATCAAAAATAACACCCTTAGTATTACTTACATTTATAAGATTAAATTCCACCGTATCATAAAAATTCGAGTCTTTAAATACAATGTTCTTTGAATCAAGTAAAGTCATTAAATCATAAGAACACTCCTTAATTGTAGAATTTTCAAAATTAAAATTTTCAACCTTATTAAGATTTATACCTTCTGTTCCGCATCCAAATAAAACTGAATTTTTTATATCAACATTTTTACAATTATCAAAAAAGAATACTCCACCGGTACAAGATCCCTTGTCTGGATAATGCCCTGCAATTATATTTGAAATATTTATGTTGTTTGAATTTTTGAAAGTAAGTACATTCGCATATCTTGGATTAACTAATAATTTTACCTGCGCATCTTTTAATCCTTCAATAGTTAAATTGCTTATATCTGATACTACTAGCTGTTGTCCATCAAACACTTTTTCAAATTTTATATGCTTATTATTTAAATCTTTTACAGCTAATAAGTCATATTCACCCGCTTTTAATTTTATAGTCTTGTTGGATCCTATATTTTCTAATAATTCTTTTGCGTTACTAACTTCAATCACTTCATTTTTTATTTCTTTTTCAATTTTTTTTACTACTGTGGAAAAAGCATATACATCATCATAGCTACCATACTTATTTTTATATTTCCCCTGCACTCCATCTCTTTTTACTCTAATTGCGAATTTATAATAGTCTGGTTTTAAGTTTAAATTAGATATATTAAGTACTGCAAACTTATTAGCCTCTATAGATTTTGTCCATCCATCTACCATATCTTTATTATTAACTAATTCCCATGAATTCATGGTGTTTTCTCCTATATAAAATGCCTGATACTGAACTTTACCTGTATAATTATTACAAGACGCATATATAGAATTTTCTTGTCCTTCAATGAATGGGAAATGTTCAAGTGATACAATATCCATCTTAGGAATAACATCTTTCTCTTTAGCTTGTACAACATCTGTCTTCAAACTTGCTATTGATAAAACCATTATGAAGCACATTAGAATGCTTATTAATTTTTTTAATAAATTCTTCATATAAATCCCCCCATACTCTTCTATTTTTTTTAAACTACTCACTTATTATATTACCATCATTTATGATATATGTAAATATAATACTTGCATCGTAAAACACAAATCTCCTAAACTTTAATAATATAAGAAAGGTTTAAATAGAAAACCCTTTAAGTAACTTTATTGTATCCTCTACATCCTCCATAGAAATCATTTCCGATATAGAGTGAGTATATCTACAAGGAATTGAAATTACCCCTGTTCTTATTCCACCATTTTCTTTATGAATATTTCCACCATCTGTACTTCCATTGGAAACTCCATATTGAACTTTTACCACCGATCTTTGCGCTGCATTTTCAAGCATTTCTTTGATTTCATGATGCATAATTAAAGTTCTATCTTTTATCTTAATTATGGGACCTTTTCCAAGTTCTAATTTTCTCTCTGCACCAATATAATCTCCTGCCTCCTGTGTATCTAATACTATGCAGTAATCTGGATTTACAGTGTAAGCTGCTGCTCTTGCTCCCCTTCCCCCTAGTTCCTCTTGGGTAGAAAATACAAAATATAGCTCATTTTTTGTTTGTTTAATTTCTTTTATCATCCTAAGAAGAATATAACATCCTATCCTGTCATCTAAACATGGACTTATTATTTTATCTTCTACTTCCATGAAATCTGATAAAAGACATGCTGTATCGCCTTCTTTAATCTTCTTTAATGCTTCTTCTCTTGAAGACACACCAAGGTCTATAAATAAATCTTCTATTTTAGGCTCTGATTTTGTAGCACTAACTTTGCCCATAATACCATTTTGAAACACAACAAGATTATGTACTATTTCAGAGGCACGAATCCCCCCTATATTGCTTACTCGTACAAACCCCTTGTCCTCTATATATGTAGCTATAAGCCCTATTTCATCCATATGAGCACAGAACATTATTTTTTGTGCGCCACTACCTAATTTAACTATTAAATTCCCCATCTTATCTTCTTTTATATCACAATTAATATCCTTTAATTCTTCCCTTATAACTGCTCTAACCTCATCTTCATGGCCACTAACACCAAAGGCTTTAACTAGTTTTTGTAACATTATATCCATGATTAATCCTCACTTTCATAAACCGCTTATTTTTAAAATGTTTTTAGCCACTCCACCATAAGTGTCACAGTATCCTTATAATCCTGTATACTTGCTACTGAAACAGAGGAATGTATATATCTACAAGGCACTGACACTGTAGCTACCTTTGCTCCATCTCCTGACATAAGTATAGCTCCTGCATCATTTCCACCTGCCGTTGCTCTCCTTAGCTGATAAGGTATATCCTTATCTTCTGCTACCTTTATTAATGTCTTTAAAATCTCATCATCAAAAATACTAGTCTTATCCATAATAGATAGTGCAGGACCCTTACCTATTTCTGTGGCATTCAAATGTTTAGGAATACCAGGCATATCTGCACATATAGTTCCCTCTAGCGCAACTCCTATATCTGGTTGTATATTAAAAGCAGAAACATAGGCTCCTCTTTCTCCTACCTCCTCTTGAACATTAAAGCTAACATAAAGATCACAATTATAACTTCCCTTTAATATTTCTATAGCAACAGCGCAGCCCATTCTATCATCAAAGGCTTTTCCTTTAACTAGTCCATCTCCAAACTTACCATACTTCATTTGGAACACCACAAATTCTCCAATTTTTATATTTTTTTTAGTTTCTTCCTTAGAACTTGAACCTATATCAATGCAACACATACTAGCCTTTACATTCTTTTTCCTTTCATCTCCATTTTGCAGATGAATTGGTTTAAATCCTATTACTCCTGTTATCTTATTTTTACCTATTAATACAACTTTAGATAGGAGCACCTTGCCGTTAATCCCCCCTAAGGATTCAAACCTTAAAGTACCATCTTGATTATATCCAGTAATAATAAAACCTACTTCATCCATATGGGCATCTATAAGTATTTTGGCGCCATTACCTTTCTTATGGACAATAATATTGCCCATAACATCTACTTTCATATCATCTACATAATTCACAATTTCTTCTTTTATAATTTCTCTTACTTCTCCTTCAAACCCTGAAGGACCTGCGGCATTAGATAATTTTTCTAAAAGCATAGTAATTCCCCCACGTCCTTCCTACTTACCTTTTCAATAAACTTAGCAATTAATCTTCCTGTATTTATAATATCATCCATATTAACAATCTCAACTGATGTATGCATATACTTGATTGGTATAGATATTAATAGTGTAGGAATACCGCCCCTAGTTACTTGTATATCCCAAGCATCTGTTCCAGTATTGCCAGATTCCACTTCTACGTTATAAGGAATGGCGTACTCATCAGCTATTTCCATAAGTCTTTCTCTAAACTTACTATGAATATTAGGCCCAAAACATATAACAGGACCTCCACCTAGTTTGTTTTCGCGATCCATATCACCCATAGGACCATTATCAAAAGTTACATCTATAGCAATAGCTAGAGTTGGAAGTAAATCATAACTTGCCATTTTAGCGCCTCTATGCCCTACTTCCTCTTGGCAAGAAGCTACAAAATAAACATCTAAATCATGGTTTATTTTTTCTAGTTCTTTGCAACAAGTATACATAGCCACTATACCTGCTCTATCATCTGTAGCTTTACATGTTACATTATTATTTAAAAGCTCATAGAAATCTCTTTTTAAGGTTACAAAATCACCAATACTCACAATCTCTTGTAATTTCTCTGTGCTATACCCTGTATCAATTGTTAACCCTGATATGGTAACTGATTTTTCACTTTCTCCCTCAGTCATAAGATGCGGTGGTTTAATTCCTATAATGCCATCTATCTGTTTTTTGCCATGAATAAGAACTTCCTGTGAAACCAAGGTCTTAGGATCAATACCACTACCAATAAACTTTAAAAATCCCTTTGGCATTATCTCCGTTATCATAAGGAAGACCTCATCAGCATGTGCCATAAGCATTATACTTTTTCTTTCTCCATTTTTATTGCCTTTTTTTATAGCATACAGATTATTTAATTTCCCTTCTGTAACTTCGCAAAATGGCTCAAAAGCCTCTTTAATCTGTGGATGTATCCAATGTTCGCGTCCACTTGGAGCATGCGACGTACATAAGTTTTTTAACAGTTGCTTCTCGTCCATAATTTCCCCCTACTTGAGATTCTAGTCTAATTAATATTTACCGTATTTCTTTAATTTACTTTAGAACAAACTCATACTTACTTGTATTCTATATATAATGGTTTTTTCCTCCAATATGCCATTGTAATTTTTGAAACACTTGTCATTCTATGTAACTATAAAAAGCTCTAGGGCACACCCTAAAGCTTTTATTGTTTTCAGTTTTTCCATTGCTTCTTGAAAAATTTTATTCTGATGTTTCCTTTTTCTGGGCTTTATCCACTAATTTAAAATTCTCTTCTATTGTATTAGGTAGACTTTCCACATATAAGCTTGTGCTTGGAAATGCCATTGAAACTCCTTGCTTTTTCAGAATATCCATTATTTCAAAATTAACATCCTCTTTTATTTTAAAGTATTCATTAAAATCTGCTGTATCAGTAAAGAAACATATTAAAACGTCTATACTACTTGAATTAAATTTATCGAATCTAACAAGGATGTCCTCCTTATTAATCTGTGAATGATTCTCTAACATATGCCTTATGCTTTCAACACAAGTTTCTAATTTGTCCCTAGAGGTTCTATAATTTAGTCCTAAATTAAAACTAACTCTTCGTTTTCCTCTTCTACTAAAATTGATTACAGCATCATTAGTTAATTTTGAATTGGGCACTATTATTAATGATTGATCAACAGCCCTTATTTTAGTAGTTCTAAAAGAAATATCCTCTATACTACCTTCTAATGAGTCACTACTAATCCAGTCTCCAATAGTAAATGGTTTGTCTAATATTATAAAAATACCTGCAATAATATTAGCTGCTGCATCTTTAGCTGCTAGTGCAAAAGCAAGTCCTCCTAATCCTAGCCCTGCAACAAAACCTTGAATATTATATCCCCATTTTTCAGCAATTATAGTAATAGCTAAAGCTACCCATATTAATCTTAATGCCTTTGACATAAACGGAAATAATATTTTATCCACCTTTATATCATAAGCTCTATGCATTCTCTCAAATAGCACAGAAGATTCGCCAGTGAAATTATATATTCCCCAAGTAATTAGGATAATTACAGCAGAACTAAAAAACTTATCTATAGTTATTAAGCTAATTGAAATTCCCGCCAAAGTTAGAATTTTAAAAGCAAAATAAAATCCTAATACCTCAAAAAAATTAGTTACAGGTTTTTGAAAGGCAGCTACTATTTTTGTATCTGTATTAAACTTTGTTTTATTAACAAGTCTCAATATTATTTTAAATACATATTTTGCAAACACTTTTTTTAATAATACAAATAATGCAAACACTACAATAGCTATACCTACATATTCGAATTTGTAGGATTGCATATCAGTAAAAACATATTGTATTCTGTTTTCTACAAAAAAATCAACTATAGACTGGAACAAAAAATCACTCTCCTTTTATCTTATGTTTATATATATAATCATTTTAAGCTAATAATGTTATTTTCTCAATGGATTATGCAAGAAACAACGGATTCTTATTAATATATTCATAAACTATGAACGACCTATGTTCTAATACAATTTATTCCATAAAACTTTTTTATAATTTTATAAGGAAAATAAAAAAACTTCAGTAGGAGTTAAAATATCCTTCTGAAGTCCTTGCTGCCTAACTTTGAATATCATTTTAATTATAAAAAATAAATTAACAGGCTGACTTTCTATCTACCTGAATATTTTTTAAATTTTGAATCTGCATTCCACTATACTCAGCAAAACATGATTTCTCACATTCTTTCTCTATAGTATCGCCGTAGTCTATGCTTGTTTTATTAAATATATAAAAAAATGAAGTTACTCTTTCTAAATTTTTATCTGCTGGTTTATAAGTTGGATCAAATACATATGCCGCTCTATAATATGTGCACGCCATAGACTCATCCATTTTATATTCTGAAATAATCCCTAGTAAGTTGTATACTTCTGCCGAATGATCATTTTCAATCATCCCTGCATACAAGTACTTACGTGCTAGATCATATTCATTTGACTTTATTGCATTAATAGCTTCTTTTATATTATTTTCAAAAGAACTTTCTTCATTTATACTTCTTAACATACCATCACCTCAAGTTATCCTTTCACTCTTTATTTTATAATTATATTTTATCAAATTCACTATTAAGAAGGTATAAATATAAACCCTAGCGTATAAAGATTGTGTTAAGATTTTATAATTTAACGTTGTTTTTTTTCATTAACTGTTCTATATCAACGCTTTTCATGCCCTCCATAGTTTTATTGTGTAGTTTTAAAAAAATATAAATTAATTGTATAATGAATATATGTTTTAATTCATAACTTTTCACTCAAACAACCAAAATTTTATAAATAAAGGATTGATTTAAAATGAGTAATAATTCTTTTTACCGAACTACACCTGAAGAAGCATTAAAAGTAGTAGAAAAAGAAATTTCGAAAGGACATCTTAAAATATTTTTAGGCTACGCCCCTGGTGTTGGAAAGACATACTCCATGCTTAATGAAGCTAATAGAATGTTAAAAAGAGGACAAGATATTGTTATAGGTTATCTTGAAAGCCATGGGAGACACGAAACTAATTCTCAAGTAGATTCTCTTGAGGTATTACCAAGGAAAAAAATAAACTACAATAACATGATTTTAGAAGAAATCCATTTAGGTGAGGTATTAAAACGTAACCCTAAAATAGTACTTATAGACGAACTCGCCCATACTAATGCACCAGGTTCTAAAAATAAGAAGAGATATGAAGATGTTTTAGAAATACTAGAACATGGAATAGATGTAGTTACTACTTTAAACATTCAACATTTAGAAAGTCTTAATGACGTTATAAAACAAATAACAGGTATAACAGTAAGAGAAACAATTCCTGATATTATAGTTGAAAATGCTGAAGAGGTGGTTGTTATCGATATTACTCCTTCAGCACTTCAGTCCAGATTAAAAAGAGGTGATATCTATAAAAACGAAAATATTGCAAGAGCATTAAAAAACTTTTTTAGAGGTGGAAATTTAAATGCCTTAAGAGAAATAACTTTAAGACAAACTGCTGAAGAAGTTGATGACGATTTAGAACAGTATATGAAAAAACACAATATTAGAGAAAACTGGCATACTGCTGAACGAGTTATGGTTTGTGTAAGTGCTAATCCTTTTGGAAAAAAATTAATAAGGAGAGGCGCCCGCATAGCAAAACGTTATAAATGCGAATGGATTGTAGCTACAGTGAATTGTACTCATGCTTTAGCTACTACTCCTTCTAAAAAAAGTTTAGATATGTTAGCAAGCCATTTTAAATTAGCTGAGCAGCTTGGTGCTGAGACTATAACCTTAACTGGCAAAAGTGTTTCTAGAGAACTGGTAAGATTTGCTTCACAAAAGCATATTACACAAATTATAATTGGCCACGCTAACCGTTCCTTTTGGCAAATGGTATTTAGAGGTTCCCCAGTCACAAAAGTTTTACGACATGCTAAAGATATAGAAATACATGTAATTCCTGATAATCGCAGTTTTTAATTAAGTTGAGAGTTAGATGCTATTACCACAACTACTATTTAATTATACAAAAAAGGAATGTAGCTAGATTTGTTTACACAACTCTAGCTACATTCCCATTTTTTTAACTCTCAACTAATGAAGCTTACTTCCAACTTCAATATTAAGTTTCAATACATTAACTCTTTTATTCCCAAACACACCAAGTTGCCTTTCCTCTGTATTATTCTTAACCATTTGTTCTAAATCACTTTTAGCAATACCTGTAGCTTTTGAAATAGCTGGTATTTGTATCTTTGCTGCTTCTGGACTTATATGAGGATCAAGACCTGAGCCTGAACTTGTTAAAAAATCTGCTGGGATAGCTTCTTTTTTCACTTCAGGATTGGCCTTTAAAAATTCATTCATATCCTTTTGTATTCTCTCTGTTAACGCCTTATTAGAAGGCGCAAGATTTGCAGACCCAGAAGATAATGAAATCTTATCTCCCTCCTTGTAAGTATTATAATTTACAGCTGAAATTCTTCCATGAAAGTAACGAGCATCCGTAAAGTTTTGACCTATGAGCTCTGAACCTACTTCACGTCCATTCACAGTTATCATACTTCCATTAGCCTTATTATTGAAAAATAACTTACCTACCCCAGTCATTACAGTAGGAAATACAAACCCACATATAAACATCAACGTCACACTAACTAATATTGATTTTTTTAATACTTTCATTGTTATCCTCCTCAATTATTACTTAAGTACTTATGCCACGTTAAGTACTTTGAGTAGCGGAAATATTATCATATCTATTATTTTAATTCCACCGAACGGAACCAGAATTCCACCTAAACCATAAATTAATATATTTCTCAAAAGAAGGGTTTCAGCCTTTGATGGTTTATATTTTACCCCTCTCATAGCTATTGGAATTAATAAAGGTATTATTATTGCATTAAACACTAATGCTGATAATATCGCACTTGAAGGCGTAGCAAGCTTCATTACATTTAATACATTCATTGTGGGAATAGCTACAGTAAATATTGCTGGTATTATAGCAAAGTATTTCGCAACATCATTCGCTATACTAAATGTAGTTAGTGCTCCCCTTGTTATAAGTAACTGCTTACCTATTTCTACTACTTCAATTATCTTAGTAGGGTCAGAATCTAAATCCACCATATTAGCAGCTTCTTTTGCAGCAACTGTACCACTGTTCATTGCAAGCCCAACATCCGCTTGTGCAAGTGCCGGAGCATCATTAGTACCATCACCCGTCATAGCAACAAGTTTTCCTTCTGCTTGTTCTCTTTTTATAATATCAATTTTACCCTCTGGGGTACACTCTGCAATAAATTCATCCACCCCTGCTTCTTTTGCTATTGTAGCCGCTGTAAGTGGATTATCTCCTGTACACATAATGGTTTTTATACCCATCTGTCTTAGTCTTTCAAATCTTTGCGTAAGTCCTGGTTTCACAGTATCCTTTAAATAAATAACTCCAAGTATTTCACTATTTAAACAAACTACTAAGGGTGTTCCTCCAAGCATTGAGATTTTTGTTGTAACTACTTCTAAATCTTTTGAAACCTTACCACCAAGTCCCTGCACCATTTTTATAATACTACTAATAGCACCTTTTCTTATAATAGTTCCATCCTCTAAATTTAATCCACTCATTTTAGTTTGAGCAGTAAACTCTATAAATTCTGCTTCTTTATAATCCTCTACATCTAAAGATACTCCAAGTTTACTCGCAAGTTCAACTACAGACCTGCCTTCAGGAGTTTCATCCTTTAGGGAAGATATTAATGCATATTTTATTAATTTATTTTGATCACATCCAGATACAGCCGTAAATTCTGCTGCAAGTCTATTACCGTAAGTTATTGTACCAGTCTTATCCAAAATCATAACATCTACGTCTCCGCAAGCTTCAACTGCTTTACCTGACATAGCAATTACATTAAATCTTGTAACTCTATCCATACCTGCGATTCCTATAGCTGATAATAAACCACCTATTGTAGTTGGTATTAAGCATACAAGCAATGCTATAAGTGTAGATGCAGGAATCTTAACACCCGAATAAGCACCTAATGGATGCAGCGTAACAACAACCATTAAGAAAATCATTGTTAAAACTGTTAATAAAATATTTAATGCCATCTCATTAGGAGTTTTTTGTCTTGAAGCTCCTTCAACTAAACTTATCATTTTATCAAGGAAAGACTCTCCTGGACTAGCTGTAATTTTGATTTTAAGCCAATCACTCACGACTTTAGTTCCCCCAGTAACTGAGCTAAAATCTCCACCAGACTCTTTCATAACAGGCGCTGATTCTCCTGTTATAGCGGATTCATCTACAGCTGCAAGGCCCGAAACAATTTCACCATCATTTGGTATTATATCCCCATTTTCAACAAGAACAATATCTCCCTTTTTAATCTGTGACGCATTGGTAACTGTTATTTTACCATTTTTGTCTAAAAATTTAGCCATTGTATCTTTTTTTGTTTTCTTCAAACTTTCAGCTTGAGCTTTACCGCGTCCCTCCGCCACTGCTTCTGCAAAGTTAGCAAATAGAACTGTAATGAAAAGAATCAAAGCAACTAATCCATTATATACTCTTAAATTCGTACCTGTATCACCAAAGGCCGTAGGAACAAAAGTAAGAAATAAAGTTATAAAAAATCCAACTTCAACAATGAACATAACAGGGTTTTTTATCATTAATTTAGGGTTTAACTTTTTAAAAGAATCTTTAAGTGCATCATTAAAAATCTTTTTACTTATAAACTTCTTTTTACTATCTTTATTACTCATATATATTACTCCTTACATTATTAAATATTTTATTGCATTAGGTGTTCAGCTATCGGTCCTAATACTATAGCTGGCATAAATGTTAACGCTCCTATTATTAAAACTATAAATACTAATATTATAGTAAATGTAGTGTTGTCTGTCCTAAATGTAGAATTTGATTCTGCTACAGACTTCTTAGCTGCTAGCGAACCAGCTACAGCTAAAAGAATAATCATGGCGAAAAATCTTCCTGCATACATAACAAGCCCTGTACTTACATTCCAAAACATAGTATTATCTGCCAATCCCTCAAAACCTGAACCATTATTAGCAGCAGAGGAAGTAAATTCATAAAGTACTTGGGTTAACCCATGGAACCCTGAATTAGTTATACCCGCGAGCCCCTGCTTCGTAAGTACAGCTATACTTGAAGGTACAAGAATTATAAAAGGGTGTATTAATATAGCTAAAGATATTAACTTAATTTCCTTTGCCTCAATTTTTTTACCCAAAAATTCCGGTGTCCTCCCCACCATTAGTCCACATAGGAATACTGTTAGTATTGCGTACATTATCATATTCATAAAACCTACGCCTTCACCACCAAATACTACGTTAAGCATCATCTGCCATAGTGGGACCATTCCACCAAGAGGTGTTAATGAATCATGCATATTATTAACAGAACCTGTAGTAAATGCTGTTGTAACTGTTGTAAATAGCGCTGAACCTGAAAGTCCAAACCTTATTTCTTTCCCTTCCATATTACCCATAGCTTGGCTTAAATTAAGATTAGCAATTGCAGGATTCCCAGCTTTTTCAGAATGTAAGCAAATTACTAAAGACAATACAAACAATATAGACATTGCCGCAAATATAGCCCATCCTTGCTTTTTCTTTTTTACCATTAGGCCAAAACAATAAACTATAGCTCCGGGTATTAACATCATAGATAACATTTCTATTAAATTTGAAAACGGAGTAGGATTTTCAAATGGGTGTGATGAGTTTGAACCAAAGAAACCACCACCATTAGTACCTATATGTTTAATTGCTTCAAAGGAAGCTACAGGTCCAAGGCCAATAACCTGTTTTGTTCCTTCTAACGTCGTAATAACTTTATTTGGCGCGAAAGTTTGTGGAACTCCTTGTCCCATTAAAAGGATTGTTACTATTATTGAAAAAGGAATTAGCACCCTTGTAGTAACTCTTACTAAATCAACAAAGAAATTGCCTATCATTTTAGTCTTTCCAGTAATACCTCTTATAAAAGCAGCTGCAACAGCAACTCCTGATGCTCCAGACGTAAACATAAAGAAAGTTATAACTATCATTTGACTTAAATACGATAATCCCCATTCTCCACCATAGTGTTGAAGGTTTGTATTAGTCATAAAACTAAAAATAGTGTTAAAAATAAGTGAAGCATCCATAGCTTTGTTACCATTAGGGTTTAAGAAATGAACGCCTTGAATCCTAAGCACTAGGTAAGCCATTAAAGTCATAACCATATTCGATACTATAAAAGCAACGGCATATTGCTTCCAAGTCATCTCTTCTTTTGTTATCCCTGTAATTTTATATATTAAGTTATCTACCTTGTCCATAACTGGATCTACAAAAGATGTCTTATTGTTTATAACTTTATATATATATTTTCCAGTTGGAATTATAAGCAATACAAAAATTATAAGTGTTAATACAATTTGAAAAATGTCCATAAATAACTACCCTCCATCTATTTCTTTTAAAATTTTTCGGGATTAAACAACGCATACCCTAAATACAAAAACAATAAAATTGCAATTACAATTAAACCTTTCATAAAATCCTCCATTTAATTATCACTTTAAGTGATATATTGATTTTTATTTATTAATTTGTGCTTCACACCAATTAATAAACGGCAATACTAGCAAAAAACAAAATGCTGTGCCTATTATGAATATTACATCCATCATGAATTTACGTCGCCTCCTTCTGATCACCTTATGTATTCATTCTAACAAATGCAAAATAAAGATAGTGTAAAGATACTATCTTGTGTATAAATCTTATGTTAAGAAAAAAATATACTATGATCTTTTTACACAAAAAAAGATGAAGCCAAAAGCTCCATCTTTTAAAAATTATTCATCTACTAAACGATATCCTACTCCAACTTCCGTTATGATATACTGTGGCTGCGCAGGATCTTTTTCTATTTTCCTTCTTATATTAGCCATAAATACCCTAAGAGATTGCGTCTCATTTTCAAAATAACTTCCCCAAATCTCATCAATTATATACTTATGAGTTAACACACGTCCTGCATATCTTGACATTAACTCAATTAATTTGTACTCCATTGGTGTTAAATGTATTTCTTCATGTAAAATAGTAACTCTGCGTTTTTCAAAATCTATTTTTAAATCCTTAACCTGGAATACTGATTTCACACTATTCTGTGAATCTCCATCCCCATTAAAATGTCTGAGTGCCACCCTAATTCTTGCTAAAAGCTCAGCTACGCTAAAAGGCTTAGTCAAATAATCATCCGCACCGCTATCTAAGGCTTCAACCTTTTCACTTTCATGTCCACGAGCTGAAACAACTATAATCCTAGCTTTTGTGGACTCTCTTACTTTTTCAATAACATTAAGACCATCAATATCTGGAAGGCCTAAGTCTAAAATTATTATATCCGGATTATTAGAAAAAATAAGTGCTATAGCTGTATTCCCAAATTCAGTTTCAATACACTTATACCCCTGCGCCTCAAGCGAAACTTTCATAAATTTTTTAATAGGTTTATCATCTTCAACTATTAAAATCAAAGGCTTTATATCCATTTTCATCGCTCCTTATTCCAGGCAAACTAAATCTAAATGTAGCCCCACCAGAAGAGTTATTTAAAGCTTCCATACATCCACCATGTGCTTCTATAATAGACTTGCAAATAGCAAGTCCTAGTCCTATGCCTCGTTTTTCTAAGCAATCGCCCTTAGTCTTCGTATAGAATCTATCAAATATAGACGTTATATCTTCTTCTGGTATCCCTTTTCCATTGTCTGATATATCAAAAACCACATTATCTTCCTTTACTGTAACTTTAACCGCTATGATGGAATCATCCTGCGTATACTTTATAGCATTATCAATCAAATTAATAAGCACTTGTTCTATTAATAACCCATCTACAAATAATATAACCATATTTTCGGGTAAATCAGTCACAATATTATGACTTCCAGAAAACCTTTTAACTCTCGCTATGGATTCAGCAACAATTTCTTCAACGACCTCTGTATCCTTCTTAATTTCAAGCTTCCCCTCATCTATTCTTGTCATACTCAATATATTTTCAACTGAATGTATAAGCCAACTTGTATCTTCATAAATTATATCAAGAAGCTCTTTTTTTGTATCATTATCAAGTATATCATAATTATCAGTAATTGTAGAAACAGATCCTAATATTCCTGTTAGCGGAGTTCTTAAATCATGTGAAATTGATCTTAAAAGATTACCCCTAACTCTCTCTCTTTCGGCCTCTAAATTTATATTTTTTTTCTTTTGATATAAGTCTTCCCTTTCAATAGCTAAAGCAATTTGTGTAGAAACGGACTCCAAAAGAATTTTTTCATTTTTTGATAAAGTATCTTCTTCTAAACATGCTATGCCAATAATTCCAAGAATTTTATTTTGTCCTTTAATAGGATGATAATATCCAACACTATTTATGGAGATATCAGCTTCAACACCTACTGATTGGCCTGTTTTAAAGCATTTCTGAATTGCCAACACCTCTACATCTGACTTGAAAATATTCCTACCAGATTCTCCATTAACCATATAATCACTTGGGTTTTGCAAATTATTTTTATCATCTAGTATAGCTATCATAATAGCTCTGCTAAACATATCAACTAAATTGTCACCACAAAACTCAACTACTTGTTTTTTATTTCTTGCTGTAAGCAATGATTTGTTAATTTTATATAAAATTTTCATTCTATTTTCACGTATAAAAGATATCTTAACTTGCGTTTTAACTCTTGAAGTTAAAGTACTTGTAATAATTGCGGCTATAAGCATTATAATAAAAGTTACTGGATAATCGGCTCTATAAGCTAAAAAGCTATAATATGGTACCGTAAAGAAAAAATTAAATGATAGTACTCCAATTATCGCAGCCATTGTACCATAAATATATCCATCAGTGCTTGTGGATACAAATAACACTCCCAAAATATATACTATTATTTCATTTGACTCATGAAACCCAATTTTTCTAAATATTAGAGATAATATAGTTGATAAGCTCATGATTACTATAGTTTTAAACACATTGGCAATTATCATTTGTTTAGGTTTTATTTCGCTATAGTCATTATATTCATACTCATTAAAAATTTTTAGAAACCACTCATTTAATTTGCTTTTTTTCAAACTCGCCACCACCTCCTAATATATCTAAATGTCACTTAATTTCTAAAAAAGCATTTCATTTTGAAATGCTTTTAGTAAATTTTTTATATGAAAAAATTAAAGTAAGTGTAATAAGTGTTAGTATTATTGCTATAATTTTTTTATTGTTACTTATAGGGATTATCACTTTTCCCCCAACCTCTATAATTTCAACCGAGCTTGCATGGATATCCATATCACCACCATGTTCCATGCAGGCTCTATTAAAAGTACCATTTATTTTCAATAAATCTCCCTTATAGCCATACTTACCAAAGTTTTTTATACTTTGAACTTGTTCATTCTTAATCCATATCCCCATAGCATTGCTTCCATCACTTATATTTACCCATGAATATTTACCTCTATTCATACTTTCCCCAATAGCTTCACCTTTTAGTGTAATTTTAGAATTATCAATCTTTTTTCCATTTTCGATTAATTCAGTAAAGTTACTATATTCCTTTGCCATGCATGCTATGGGAAAAGAAAAAACTAAAATACATATTAATATTATTGTTTTAAAAGTCTTAACCATAATTTCTTAATGCCTCCAAATGTAACTCCTATTAGAGCAAACACAGATATAAATTCTAGTCTTCCTAAATACATTGCAATTATATAATATACCTTAAGTAAAGTTGGCATTGATGGAGCCGTAATTCCAATAGATAATCCTACATTTCCTGTAATTGATGCAGCTTCAAAAGCTGAACTAATCACTGGGTATCCATAATAGGTTCCGAGTGCTGTCCCTACAAAAAATAATATTATATAACATATAATTATAAGATAAGCAGATTTCACCATCGCATCCTCTAAAACAATTTCTTTTATATGATGAAACTTATATATCCTTACCTTCCTATCAGAATTTATCAACTTTTTTACTTCTGCACCTATACTTTTAAACACCAACCCTACCCTGAGACCCTTAAACCCACCCGCCGTAGAACAAGCTGACCCGCCTATAAGCATGGCTATTATCATCATAACCACAGGAAAATCTCCCCACTCAGTTGCAAACTGCCTTGCATAAAGATTACCAAATCCTGTAGTAGTATGTGCTGATAATACATTGTATACACCTTTTCTAAAAACTGATATACCATTGCTATATACTCCTGAATTTGTTAGTTTTAACGCTACAAAAAACGAAATAACCAGGGCTGTTATGAAAAAACTCTGCGTTTCAATATTCTTCAATATTTCTTTTTTCTTACCTTGCCATACTGCATAATGTAATGCAAAATTTAAAGAACCAATGACAAAGAAAATCATTGTTAATAGCTCATAAGAAAGACTATGATAGTATAATATATTTTGAGACATAGGTGCAAATCCACCCGTGCTCCATGCAGACATAAAAATAAATAATCCATGAAAAAAAGCACTTACAGGCTGTAATCCTATAAGCATTCCATTTATCCAAAGCATAATAGTACCTACTACTAAATATATGATGCTTATTGTCCATATTATTCTTGCTGTATTTTTTACATTAGGTACGAGTTCTGCATCCTTACCTTCCCCAACATACATTTTGTAAGCACCTAATGTATGGTCTACCATAAAACTTAAAGCTAACACTACCATACCTTGTCCACCAACAAAAGTAATAAGGTGTCTCCACATATTGAGTCCCAGTGAAAGATGATCAAGATTTTGAGTAAGCAGAACTCCTGTGGTTGTAAACCCACTCATAACATCAAAACATGCATCTAAGAAAGACTCAGTATTTCCACTAAGCTGATATGGCACCGCACATAACAAAGTTAGTATAAGCCAGGAGCTAGATGCAATAATTAATCCATGTTTCCATTGCACCTTTACTTTATCAATCTTACTTTTACCTGTAGCCATAAGCAATATACCTAAACTAATAGCTATACTTATACTAATAGTAAAATCTAAAAGTGCACTCCATTCCTTAAATATTAATGAAGTAAGCATTGGTATCAACATTAAACTTGCGGTTCCTATGATTACATATCCTACATAAAAATTTATTATTTTAAAATCATCAAAGTTTTTTATTATTTTTTTCATATAATCACCTTGCCAAAATCATATTAATTCCATATAACACAAATAAAAACATTAGTGTATATCCTATCTCTGTAATTACTCCACCTATAATCTTTTTGTTTGTCATAATATTTACCCTCCAATTATAGATTTCTCTACATCTTTCTTTCTATCTGTATTTGTTATGATAAGTACTTTATCGCCTTCTTTTATGTCTTCGCCACCTCTTGGAAAAATTACTTTCTCACTTCTTATTATTGATATTATTAGACACTCCTTAGGTAACCTTAACTTTTCTATAGGTTTATCTTTCCATGCACTGTCTTTATCTATTTTCGCTTCTACTAATATCATTTCTCCTCTATTTATGCTTTCTATTACCTTTAGAGGTTCGCTATTAAATTCTCCTTCTATTAAATTACAAATTACTTGTGTGCTACATACAGTCTTGTCTACTCCTAGCGCCTTGAATATTGCTGTATTTTTAGGATTATTGATTCTGGCTATTGTCTCATTAATATTAAAGTTCACTTTAGCCATCTGACATATTACCAAGTTTTCCTCATCTTTACCCGTTACTGCAGCTACTACCTCCGCTTCTTCAATACCCGCATCTTTTAGTACTTCAACATCCGATCCATCCCCACATATTACGTCTACTTGAATTTCTTCAGCAATCTTTTGGCAAATATCTATGTCTTTTTCTATTAATACTACTTGATGTTTTTTTTCTTTTAATGCTTTAACAAGATAGTACCCTACCTTTCCACCACCAACTATTACTGCTCTCATATAAGTTTCTCCCTCATTATTGCCTTTACTAACTTTTCTTTATTATCCTTATTTATGCTACAAACTATTTTATTACCCTTTTCAAATAGTTCATTTTTATTTGGTAGCATAAATTCACCATTTTTCCAAACAGCACATATGCTACAATTAAACTTATCTTCTATTTCTAAAACATTTTTAAACTTAAGTTTGTTTATTGTAATTTCTTCTATAGATATATCATTGTTTAACGTAATTAGTGTATCTGATTTTTTATCTATTATTTTATTTTTAATTATATTTATACCTAATTCAGTTGGACTTATAGTTTGTAATCCTAGTTTTCTATAAATAAATTCTCTGGATGGGTCAAAGATTCTAGCTATTACTTTAGGTACCTTAAATATATTTTTTGCAATTTGACTAGCCATAATATTTATATTATCTGCAGGAGTCATGGCCAAAAATATATCTGCTTTATCTATTCCAGCTTCCATCAATGTATCATTATCTATCTCCACACCTTTAATTTTAATTCCATTAAAACCACTTCTAAGGCGTTGCAAATTGGCTGCATATTTGTCCACTATTACCACATCATGACCATCATTAGAAAGTTCCATGGCAAGTCCACTGCCTAATCTACCACAACCTATTATTATAATATACATAGTTTGTTCTCCTTACTTGAATTTCTTTATTAAAAAATAACGTAATACTAAATTTAAGTACTATATGCATATTTTAAGTGATTTTAGGGCATATCGCAACTTTGCTTAACTCATTTTAAAATCATTATCCTAATTGTTGTATGTGGTTTAAGAGATTTAGCATTGCTTTCCTTTGTTTATATTCGTTATTCTCCATTTTTCTCATAGTATTAAATCAATAATTAAATATATGAGTTTTATTAAAGAAATATATTGTATTTATACTCCTTATACACCTATAACTTACATCTACCATGTACTTTAGCTGTTAATTTCTAGTTGCATATAATCAATAAAAGTCTTATACTTATATGTAAACTTGAAAATACAAGTGATATTTATTCTGAAAATATAGTTCTATATAATTATTGGGGAAAGAAGGGCAATTATGAAGAAAGTTTTAGTTGTAGATGATACAAAAAATATTCGTACACTGCTCGGAATTTATCTTAAGCTAAAGGGATTTGAAGTTTTGATGGCTACTAACGGTCATGAAGCGTTATCCTTAATTGATACAGAACCTGTAGATCTAATATTTTTAGATATTAAAATGCCTGAAATAAGTGGCACAGAGGTCCTAAAAAGAATTAGAGCTAAAGGACTAACTGCCCCTGTAGTAATTATGACAGCTTTTGCTACGGTTAAAAATGCGGTGGATTGTACAAAACTTGGCGCCATTACTTATTTACAGAAACCTTTTACTACAGATAAGATTAAGACTATTATTGATGAAATGATAACAAATGAAGAGGCTCCAAATGCAAAAAATATTGAATATCAAATAATGATTATAAAACAATTAATATCTGAAAACAACCTAAAAAAAGCATTGGATGCACTAAAAGTAGTTTTATCTACTGATCCAAATACTCCTGAAGTTTATGAATTAATATCTATGGTATACAGAAAACAAGGTGACTTAAGAAAGGCTGAAATATTTCATAATATGGCTGCCCAATGGGAATAAAAAAAAGCACTTCATAAAGAAGTGCTTTTTTTGGTGGCTTACCGGGGAATCGAACCCCGGACACCATGATTAAAAGTCATGTGCTCTACCAACTGAGCTAGTAAACCATGTTACCTGGCGACGACCTACTCTCCCACAAAGTTACCCCTGCAGTACCATTGGCGCATTGAAGCTTAACCGACCTGTTCGGTATGGGAAGGGGTGTTACCTTCATGCCATAATCACCAGATTGAGAAAATATATATTCTCTCAAAATTGCACAGTGAAATTTTCGCTTTATATATATTAAGGTCAAGCCCTCGACTTATTAGTATTAGTCAGCTGAACATGTTACCATGCTTACACCTCTAACCTATCAACCTGGTGTTCTTCCAGGAGTCTTACTAACACCGCACTTACGTGCGAGTTATGGGAAATCTCATCTCAGGGTGGGCTTCACGCTTAGATGCTTTCAGCGTTTATCCCTTCCAAACATAGCTACCCAGCGATGCCACTGGCGTGACAACTGGTGCACCAGAGGTTTGTCCATCCCGGTCCTCTCGTACTAAGGACAGCTCCCTTCAAATTTCCTACGCCCGCGACGGATAGGGACCGAACTGTCTCACGACGTTCTGAACCCAGCTCGCGTGCCGCTTTAATGGGCGAACAGCCCAACCCTTGGGACCTACTTCAGCCCCAGGATGCGACGAGCCGACATCGAGGTGCCAAACCTCCCCGTCGATGTGGACTCTTGGGGGAGATCAGCCTGTTATCCCCGAGGTAGCTTTTATCCGTTGAGCGATGGCCCTCCCACGAGGTACCACCGGATCACTAAGTCCGACTTTCGTCCCTGCTCCACTTGTAGGTGTCGCAGTCAGGCTCCCTTCTGCCTTTGCACTCTTCGCGCGATTTCCAACCGCGCTGAGGGAACCTTTGAGCGCCTCCGTTACTTTTTTGGAGGCGACCGCCCCAGTCAAACTGCCCACCTAACAATGTCCTGTGACCAGATTCATGGCCTCCAGTTAGAACCTCAGTACTGTCAGGGTGGTATCCCAAGGATGACTCCACACAGGCTGACGCCCATGTTTCTCAGTCTCCCACCTATCCTGTACAGACAATACCGAAATTCAATGCTAAGCTACAGTAAAGCTCTACGGGGTCTTTCCGTCCAATCGCGGGTAGCCAGCATCTTCACTGGCACTACAATTTCGCCGGATGTGCTGTTGAGACAGTGCCCAAATCATTACGCCATTCGTGCGGGTCGGAACTTACCCGACAAGGAATTTCGCTACCTTAGGACCGTTATAGTTACGGCCGCCGTTTACTGGGGCTTAAGTTCATACCTTCGCTTGCGCTAAGTAATCCCCTTAACCTTCCAGCACCGGGCAGGCGTCAGCCCCTATACATCAGCTTTCGCTTTAGCAGAGACCTGTGTTTTTGCTAAACAGTTGCTTGGGCCTATTCTCTGCGACCTACTTTCGTAGGCACCCCTTCTCCCGAAGTTACGGGGTCAATTTGCCGAGTTCCTTAACAGCAATTCTTCCGATGGTCTTAGGATTCTCTCCTCACCTACCTGTGTCGGTTTGCGGTACGGGCACCAATATCCTCGATAGAGACTTTTCTTGGCAGCGTGGAATCAGATACTTCAGGAATAAATTCCCTTCCCCATAACATCTCAGCGTTAAGAGCAAACGGATTTGCCTGCTTGCTCCGCCTAAATGCTTAGACACACATCCAATAGTGTGCACATCTTATCCTCCTGCGTCATCCCATTTCTAATAACGTCCATTGGTGGTATCGGAATATCAACCGATTGTCCATCACCTACGCCTTTCGGCCTCGGCTTAGGTCCCGACTAACCCTGAGAGGACGAGCCTTCCTCAGGAAACCTTAGGTTTTCGACCGTTAAGATTCTCACTTAACTCTCGCTACTTATGCCAACATTCTCACTTCTGTACCGTCCACCACTCCTTACGGTATGACTTCAGCCAGTACAGAAAGCTCCTCTACCGCGTACACATAGTGTACACCCATAGCTTCGGTGGTAAGTTTTAGCCCCGGACATCTTCGGCGCAGGATCTCTTGACTAGTGAGCTATTACGCACTCTTTGAATGAGTGGCTGCTTCTGAGCCAACATCCTAGTTGTCTTAGAAATCCCACATCCTTTTCCACTTAACTTACACTTTGGGACCTTAGCTGATGGTCTGGGCTGTTTCCCTTTTGACTACGGATCTTATCATTCGCAGTCTGACTGCCGAAATAAAAGTATATGGCATTCGGAGTTTGATAGGGTTCAGTAACTGTTGTCAGCCCCTAGCCCATTCAGTGCTCTACCTCCATTACTCAATTAATCGACGCTAGCCCTAAAGCTATTTCGAGGAGAACCAGCTATCTCCGAGTTCGATTGGAATTTCTCCGCTATCCACAGCTCATCCCATGGTTTTTCAACACCAACGTGGTTCGGACCTCCACGGAATTTTACTTCCGCTTCATCCTGGCCATGGATAGGTCACCCGGTTTCGGGTCTACGACATGCAACTATAGCGCCCTATTCAGACTTGGTTTCCCTTCGGCTCCGTACCTTAAGTACTTAACCTTGCTACATATCGTAACTCGTTGGCTCGTTCTACAAAAAGCACGCCGTCACACATAAAAAGTGCTCCGACCGGTTGTAGGCACACGGTTTCAGGTTCTATTTCACTCCCCTTCCGGGGTTCTTTTCACCTTTCCCTCACGGTACTTCTTCACTATCGGTCACTAGGTAGTATTTAGCCTTGGGAGGTGGTCCTCCCTGCTTCCCACAAGGTTTCACGTGTCTCGTGGTACTCTGGATTAGATCTGACTGTTTTTCCTTTTCATTTACAGGCCTATTACCTTCTGCGGAGCAGCTTTCCAGCTATCTTCAATTAAGGAATTGCAGTATTTATGATCTATCCTCAACCCCTAGGTCAAAGACCTAGGTTTGGGCTCTTTCCCTTTCGCTCGCCGCTACTTAGGAAATCGATGTTTCTTTCTCTTCCTCCGGGTACTTAGATGTTTCAGTTCCCCGGGTCTACCTCTGCATACCTATTTATTCAGTATGCAGTACATAGTTGTTACTATGTGGGTTCCCCCATTCGGAAATCTTTGGATCACTGGCTATTTGCGCCTACCCAAAGCTTATCGCAGCTTAACGCGTCCTTCTTCGGCTCCTAGTGCCAAGGCATTCGCCATGCGCCCTTTGTAGCTTAACCTTTATCTTTATCTACTTACGTAGATAATTTCGTCTATTTACATAAACGTTTTAATTCATTTTGCGAAATCGTATTAAATTCATCTATACACCACTTACATGGCTTTAACTTATTAAAACAACTTTAATTTCACTGTGCAATTTTCAAAGAACATTTTTAGAAAGATCAAATTTTTAGTTAACTCCAAAGAGTCAACTAAAATTAGTCTCTCAAAATTAAACAGAGAATAGATTACGAGTAATTACAGTAGACATTTCGAAGAATAATTAAATTCTTCTTGTTGCATTGACCGAAGTCTTTGCATCTACTCCCTAGAAAGGAGGTGATCCAGCCGCAGGTTCTCCTACGGCTACCTTGTTACGACTTCACCCCAATCATCAATCCCACCTTCGGCCGCTGGCTCCTTACGGTTACCTCACGGACTTCGGGTGTTACCAACTCTCATGGTGTGACGGGCGGTGTGTACAAGGCCCGGGAACGTATTCACCGCGACATGCTGATTCGCGATTACTAGCAACTCCGGCTTCATGTAGGCGAGTTGCAGCCTACAATCCGAACTGGGATGAGTTTTTGAGTTTGGCTCCACCTTGCGGTCTTGCATCTCTTTGTACTCACCATTGTAGCACGTGTGTAGCCCTAGACATAAGGGGCATGATGATTTGACGTCATCCCCACCTTCCTCCCGGTTAACCCGGGCAGTCTCACTAGAGTGCTCAACTAAATGGTAGCAACTAATGATAAGGGTTGCGCTCGTTGCGGGACTTAACCCAACATCTCACGACACGAGCTGACGACAACCATGCACCACCTGTCACCCTGTCCCGAAGGACTTCGCCCATCTCTGGGTTATGCAGGGGATGTCAAGTCTAGGTAAGGTTCTTCGCGTTGCTTCGAATTAAACCACATGCTCCGCTGCTTGTGCGGGCCCCCGTCAATTCCTTTGAGTTTTAATCTTGCGATCGTACTCCCCAGGCGGAATACTTATTGTGTTAACTGCGGCACCGAGGTTCGACCCCCGACACCTAGTATTCATCGTTTACGGCGTGGACTACCAGGGTATCTAATCCTGTTTGCTCCCCACGCTTTCATGCCTCAGCGTCAGTTACAGTCCAGTAAGTCGCCTTCGCCACTGGTGTTCTTCCTAATCTCTACGCATTTCACCGCTACACTAGGAATTCCACTTACCTCTCCTGCACTCTAGACACCCAGTTTCAAATGCAGCACCCAAGTTAAGCTCGGGTATTTCACATCTGACTTAAATGTCCGCCTACGCATCCTTTACGCCCAGTAAATCCGGACAACGCTTGCCACCTACGTATTACCGCGGCTGCTGGCACGTAGTTAGCCGTGGCTTCCTCCTCTGGTACCGTCATTATCGTCCCAGAAGACAGAACTTTACAACCCGAAGGCCTTCATCATTCACGCGGCGTTGCTGCGTCAGGGTTTCCCCCATTGCGCAATATTCCCCACTGCTGCCTCCCGTAGGAGTCTGGACCGTGTCTCAGTTCCAATGTGGCCGATCACCCTCTCAGGTCGGCTACGCATCGTTGCCTTGGTGGGCCGTTACCTCACCAACTAGCTAATGCGCCGCGGGTCCATCTCAAAGTGGAATTTTCCGAAGAAAAATCCTTTGATGTCTCAATCATGCGATCAAAACATATTATGCGGTATTAATCTCCCTTTCGGGAGGCTATTCCCCTCTTTGAGGCAGGTTACCCACGTGTTACTCACCCGTCCGCCGCTAATCCACCCCGAAGGGTTTCATCGCTCGACTTGCATGTGTTAGGCACGCCGCCAGCGTTCGTCCTGAGCCAGGATCAAACTCTCAATTTAAAAGTTTACACTTTTTATTTGAAATGAATAATCTGCGCCAACTGTTAAGCTGGTTAGCAAGCTCATTACATACTTTTTAGTCTTACGACTAAAATTACTTTTTTATCTAAAGTAATTAACTGGTCTAACGAAATATTATTTCGCTATTTTACCTATTTCTCTGTTTAATTTTCAAAGACCAACTTGTTTTGTCATCATGTGACGACTTCTACTATTATACTAGGTATTTCTTGTTTTGTCAACATTTTTTATTAATATTTTTTAAATTTATTTGAAAATATTAATTATTAACTTATCAATCTTTACCTTTGCCGTTACTCATTAGCAGCGACAAGTAATATATTATCATCTTTGCCTATCACCATTTTTATTCCTTTTCTTATATACTACAATTATATACAATATTCTCTATAATACTACTATATAGTGAGTATTCTTTATGTTGACACACTAGGAATAGTATACCTCATTAAAATCAATAATATACCTATCTTCTGATAATATATGTAATTATTTATACATAAGCCTTAAGTCATCTACATTTATAAAGCACTCAATGAAAAAGACTTAAGGCTTTTATGTTAAATCATCTTCTTAGAAGCTACAATATATTAACGACTTCACAAGGAGATTTCCCCCTTGTAGACCTCCAGATCAGATAACAATTCTCAATGTTATCCCCCCACTGAAGTTTTCTCTTTGTTATAATATATGCCTTCCACTTGTAGAGGTGTTGGCCTTCCTTATGGAATGTCGTTAAAAAATAGGAAGATTATCTAAATTATCTTCTGCGGTACTATTAGGTGAAGACTTTATAATATCATTTCCATTTCTATTTTTACCAACAACCACTGATTCGACAGTTCCTCTTTTTGCCAAAGCTACAGCCTTACTAACATCTAATTCCTCCCCTGTATTAGTTAATACATTTGTAATATCTCCCTCTGCATTTTTTCTTACCTTAACTATCTTCATATAATTATCGCTCCTCGTTAATTAATATAACTCAAATTTCTTTAATAGTAACACTCCCTACATTAATCTTCCCACTCTATATTTAGTATTTCCCTTTTTATCATTATTTTATTACTAAGTTGCTACAAATTATATAAATATATAAGAATGATTAAATAATCACTTAAAGGATGCAACTATTGCCTGTCATATAAATTCAATAAAAAAACACTAATGACTTAAAACATGAAGTCATTAGTGTTTCTTTCTAGTTTTGTTACCATTACCCTTAACCTAAAGGACTTTTAAATCCGTTACCTTGAACCTCCGCTATATCAATTATAGAGATAAAAACTTCTTTATCTATAGCTTTTATTACTCTCTTAATTTGTGGTAGTTGTCCTAACGAAACAACGCAGTACATTACATTTTTTCTATGGTTAGTATAAGCCCCTTCTCCATATAAAATAGTTACTCCTCTATTAAAGTTATTTAATATTGCATCACTTACTTCTTTTTCTTTTTCAGATACAATTAAAAGCATTTTACGTCTATTCAATCCATTAATTACTTTTTCCATAACGGCAGAAGTAATATACATCGCAATCAGCGTATATAATCCTACTTTAAAATCAAATAATACAGATCCAACAGCTACAATTAAGAAATTTATTATAAAGCTTACTATACCTACTTCTATACCATATTTTTTTTTAACATATATAGCTATAATATCCATACCGCCAGTAGATCCTTCATTAGAAAAAACAATTCCACTACCTATACCTGAAAGTACTCCTCCATATATACAATAAAGAAGTCTATAGGATTCTTCCACAGGAGCAAGAATATTTTTTAAAGGTGAGGTAATAATTAAAAAAAACGATAAGGAAATGGTTCCTATTATGGTAAATGCAGTGAATCTTTTGTTTATTTTTAATATACTTAATATAAGAAGTGGAATATTAAGTACTAATATTGTAACGCCCATTGGCATATTAAAAATATACTGTAACATTAATCCTATTCCTGAAAGACCTCCACTAAGAAGCTTATTTGGAACTATAAATAAATTGATTGAAAAAGCTAAAATAAAACTACCTAACATAATAAGAACTATTTTCTGAAATAAATCTTTAAAATCAGTGGTGAATACCTTTTTCATGAACTGCCTCCATTTTTTTTATATTACAAAATAATTATTGATTATTTTATATCCTATATTTGTTTTTGTGTATATTATGATTATATACCATTTAACACTTAAAACATCATGTATTTTAATACTTTATATTATAAAAGTAAATACTTGTTTTATGAGAGCAAAAGCATTTATGGTATAATTAAGTGAGGTGATTTTATGAATAACTTAACAAATGATTGGAATGAACTCTTATTGGAAGAATTTAATAAGGATTATTTTTTAAAATTAAGAAACTTTTTAAAGCAAGAATATGAAACTAAGTTAATATATCCTGAAGTACAAAATATCTTTAATGCTCTTAACTATACCGCATATAAGGATGTAAAAGTTATCATACTTGGTCAAGATCCTTATCATGGTGCTAGTCAAGCTCATGGTTTAAGTTTTTCTGTAAACGCAGGTGTATCAACACCCCCATCTTTATTGAATATATACAAGGAATTGTATAGTGATATAGGCTGTTACATACCTAATAATGGGTATTTAAAAAAATGGTGCGATGAAGGGGTTTTACTTTTAAATACTGTTCTTACCGTTAGAGCTGACCAGGCTAATTCTCATAAAAATAAAGGATGGGAACATTTTACTAATAAGATTATTGCACTATTAAATGATAAAACGGATCCTATAGTTTTTATTTTATGGGGAAATAATGCCCAGGCTAAACAATCTCTAATAACAAATCCAATACACTACATAATAAAATCTGTTCATCCAAGCCCATTATCAGCTTATAGAGGTTTTTTCAATAGTAAACCATTTTCTATTACTAATAATTTTTTAATTTCAAAAGGCATATCCCCCATTGATTGGCAAATTAAAAATTTATAATATATTATTTTGAACATAAAAAAACGTCTTAGAATTATCTAAGACGTTTTTTGGTGGCTAGACCAGGAATCGAACCAGGGACACGAGGATTTTCAGTCCTCTGCTCTACCGACTGAGCTATCCAGCCACATTACCTGGCGACGACCTACTCTCCCACAAAGTTACCCCTGCAGTACCATTGGCGCATTGAAGCTTAACCGACCTGTTCGGTATGGGAAGGGGTGTTACCTTCATGCCATAATCACCAGATTGAGAAAATTATATTCTCTCAAAATTGCACAGTGAAATTCTCGCTTTATATATATTAAGGTCAAGCCCTCGACTTATTAGTATTAGTCAGCTGAACATGTTACCATGCTTACACCTCTAACCTATCAACCTGGTGTTCTTCCAGGAGTCTTACTAACACCGCACTTACGTGCGAGTTATGGGAAATCTCATCTCAGGGTGGGCTTCACGCTTAGATGCTTTCAGCGTTTATCCCTTCCAAACATAGCTACCCAGCGATGCCACTGGCGTGACAACTGGTGCACCAGAGGTTTGTCCATCCCGGTCCTCTCGTACTAAGGACAGCTCCCTTCAAATTTCCTACGCCCGCGACGGATAGGGACCGAACTGTCTCACGACGTTCTGAACCCAGCTCGCGTGCCGCTTTAATGGGCGAACAGCCCAACCCTTGGGACCTACTTCAGCCCCAGGATGCGACGAGCCGACATCGAGGTGCCAAACCTCCCCGTCGATGTGGACTCTTGGGGGAGATCAGCCTGTTATCCCCGAGGTAGCTTTTATCCGTTGAGCGATGGCCCTCCCACGAGGTACCACCGGATCACTAAGTCCGACTTTCGTCCCTGCTCCACTTGTAGGTGTCGCAGTCAGGCTCCCTTCTGCCTTTGCACTCTTCGCGCGATTTCCAACCGCGCTGAGGGAACCTTTGAGCGCCTCCGTTACTTTTTTGGAGGCGACCGCCCCAGTCAAACTGCCCACCTAACAATGTCCTGTGACCAGATTCATGGCCTCCAGTTAGAACCTCAGTACTGTCAGGGTGGTATCCCAAGGATGACTCCACACAGGCTGACGCCCATGTTTCTCAGTCTCCCACCTATCCTGTACAGACAATACCGAAATTCAATGCTAAGCTACAGTAAAGCTCTACGGGGTCTTTCCGTCCAATCGCGGGTAGCCAGCATCTTCACTGGCACTACAATTTCGCCGGATGTGCTGTTGAGACAGTGCCCAAATCATTACGCCATTCGTGCGGGTCGGAACTTACCCGACAAGGAATTTCGCTACCTTAGGACCGTTATAGTTACGGCCGCCGTTTACTGGGGCTTAAGTTCATACCTTCGCTTGCGCTAAGTAATCCCCTTAACCTTCCAGCACCGGGCAGGCGTCAGCCCCTATACATCAGCTTTCGCTTTAGCAGAGACCTGTGTTTTTGCTAAACAGTTGCTTGGGCCTATTCTCTGCGACCTACTTTCGTAGGCACCCCTTCTCCCGAAGTTACGGGGTCAATTTGCCGAGTTCCTTAACAGCAATTCTTCCGATGGTCTTAGGATTCTCTCCTCACCTACCTGTGTCGGTTTGCGGTACGGGCACCAATATCCTCGATAGAGACTTTTCTTGGCAGCGTGGAATCAGATACTTCAGGAATAAATTCCCTTCCCCATAACATCTCAGCGTTAAGAGCAAACGGATTTGCCTGCTTGCTCCGCCTAAATGCTTAGACACACATCCAATAGTGTGCACATCTTATCCTCCTGCGTCATCCCATTTCTAATAACGTCCATTGGTGGTATCGGAATATCAACCGATTGTCCATCACCTACGCCTTTCGGCCTCGGCTTAGGTCCCGACTAACCCTGAGAGGACGAGCCTTCCTCAGGAAACCTTAGGTTTTCGACCGTTAAGATTCTCACTTAACTCTCGCTACTTATGCCAACATTCTCACTTCTGTACCGTCCACCACTCCTTACGGTATGACTTCAGCCAGTACAGAAAGCTCCTCTACCGCGTACACATAGTGTACACCCATAGCTTCGGTGGTAAGTTTTAGCCCCGGACATCTTCGGCGCAGGATCTCTTGACTAGTGAGCTATTACGCACTCTTTGAATGAGTGGCTGCTTCTGAGCCAACATCCTAGTTGTCTTAGAAATCCCACATCCTTTTCCACTTAACTTACACTTTGGGACCTTAGCTGATGGTCTGGGCTGTTTCCCTTTTGACTACGGATCTTATCATTCGCAGTCTGACTGCCGAAATAAAAGTATATGGCATTCGGAGTTTGATAGGGTTCAGTAACTGTTGTCAGCCCCTAGCCCATTCAGTGCTCTACCTCCATTACTCAATTAATCGACGCTAGCCCTAAAGCTATTTCGAGGAGAACCAGCTATCTCCGAGTTCGATTGGAATTTCTCCGCTATCCACAGCTCATCCCATGGTTTTTCAACACCAACGTGGTTCGGACCTCCACGGAATTTTACTTCCGCTTCATCCTGGCCATGGATAGGTCACCCGGTTTCGGGTCTACGACATGCAACTATAGCGCCCTATTCAGACTTGGTTTCCCTTCGGCTCCGTACCTTAAGTACTTAACCTTGCTACATATCGTAACTCGTTGGCTCGTTCTACAAAAAGCACGCCGTCACACATAAAAAGTGCTCCGACCGGTTGTAGGCACACGGTTTCAGGTTCTATTTCACTCCCCTTCCGGGGTTCTTTTCACCTTTCCCTCACGGTACTTCTTCACTATCGGTCACTAGGTAGTATTTAGCCTTGGGAGGTGGTCCTCCCTGCTTCCCACAAGGTTTCACGTGTCTCGTGGTACTCTGGATTAGATCTGACTGTTTTTCCTTTTCATTTACAGGCCTATTACCTTCTGCGGAGCAGCTTTCCAGCTATCTTCAATTAAGGAATTGCAGTATTTATGATCTATCCTCAACCCCTAGGTCAAAGACCTAGGTTTGGGCTCTTTCCCTTTCGCTCGCCGCTACTTAGGAAATCGATGTTTCTTTCTCTTCCTCCGGGTACTTAGATGTTTCAGTTCCCCGGGTCTACCTCTGCATACCTATTTATTCAGTATGCAGTACATAGTTGTTACTATGTGGGTTCCCCCATTCGGAAATCTTTGGATCACTGGCTATTTGCGCCTACCCAAAGCTTATCGCAGCTTAACGCGTCCTTCTTCGGCTCCTAGTGCCAAGGCATTCGCCATGCGCCCTTTGTAGCTTAACCTTTATCTTTATCTACTTACGTAGATAATTTCGTCTATTTACATAAACGTTTTAATTCATTTTGCGAAATTGTATTAAATTCATCTATACACCATTTACATGGGTTTAACTTATTAAAACAACTTTAATTTCACTGTGCAATTTTCAAAGAACATTTTTAGAAAAACTATCTATTAGTCAACTCCAAAGAGTTAACTAAAATTAGTCTCTCAAAATTAAACAGAGAATAGGTTACGAGTAATTACAGTAGACATTTTGAAGAATAATTAAATTCTTCTTGTTGCATTGACCGAAGTCTTTGCATCTACTCCCTAGAAAGGAGGTGATCCAGCCGCAGGTTCTCCTACGGCTACCTTGTTACGACTTCACCCCAATCATCAATCCCACCTTCGGCCGCTGGCTCCTTACGGTTACCTCACGGACTTCGGGTGTTACCAACTCTCATGGTGTGACGGGCGGTGTGTACAAGGCCCGGGAACGTATTCACCGCGACATGCTGATTCGCGATTACTAGCAACTCCGGCTTCATGTAGGCGAGTTGCAGCCTACAATCCGAACTGGGATGAGTTTTTGAGTTTGGCTCCACCTTGCGGTCTTGCATCTCTTTGTACTCACCATTGTAGCACGTGTGTAGCCCTAGACATAAGGGGCATGATGATTTGACGTCATCCCCACCTTCCTCCCGGTTAACCCGGGCAGTCTCACTAGAGTGCTCAACTAAATGGTAGCAACTAATGATAAGGGTTGCGCTCGTTGCGGGACTTAACCCAACATCTCACGACACGAGCTGACGACAACCATGCACCACCTGTCACCCTGTCCCGAAGGACTTCGCCCATCTCTGGGTTATGCAGGGGATGTCAAGTCTAGGTAAGGTTCTTCGCGTTGCTTCGAATTAAACCACATGCTCCGCTGCTTGTGCGGGCCCCCGTCAATTCCTTTGAGTTTTAATCTTGCGATCGTACTCCCCAGGCGGAATACTTATTGTGTTAACTGCGGCACCGAGGTTCGACCCCCGACACCTAGTATTCATCGTTTACGGCGTGGACTACCAGGGTATCTAATCCTGTTTGCTCCCCACGCTTTCATGCCTCAGCGTCAGTTACAGTCCAGTAAGTCGCCTTCGCCACTGGTGTTCTTCCTAATCTCTACGCATTTCACCGCTACACTAGGAATTCCACTTACCTCTCCTGCACTCTAGACACCCAGTTTCAAATGCAGCACCCAAGTTAAGCTCGGGTATTTCACATCTGACTTAAATGTCCGCCTACGCATCCTTTACGCCCAGTAAATCCGGACAACGCTTGCCACCTACGTATTACCGCGGCTGCTGGCACGTAGTTAGCCGTGGCTTCCTCCTCTGGTACCGTCATTATCGTCCCAGAAGACAGAACTTTACAACCCGAAGGCCTTCATCATTCACGCGGCGTTGCTGCGTCAGGGTTTCCCCCATTGCGCAATATTCCCCACTGCTGCCTCCCGTAGGAGTCTGGACCGTGTCTCAGTTCCAATGTGGCCGATCACCCTCTCAGGTCGGCTACGCATCGTTGCCTTGGTGGGCCGTTACCTCACCAACTAGCTAATGCGCCGCGGGTCCATCTCAAAGTGGAATTCTCTAAAAGAAAAATCCTTTGATGTAAAGGTCATGCGACCAAAACATATTATGCGGTATTAATCTCCCTTTCGGGAGGCTATTCCCCTCTTTGAGGCAGGTTACCCACGTGTTACTCACCCGTCCGCCGCTAATCCACCCCGAAGGGTTTCATCGCTCGACTTGCATGTGTTAGGCACGCCGCCAGCGTTCGTCCTGAGCCAGGATCAAACTCTCAATTTAAAAGTTTACACTTTTTATTTGAAATGAATAATCTGCGCCAACTGTTAAGCTGGTTAGCAAGCTCATTACATACTTTTTAGTCTTACGACTAAAATTACTTTTTTATCTAAAGTAATTAACTGGTCTAACGAAATATTATTTCGCTATTTTACCTATTTCTCTGTTTAATTTTCAAAGACCAACTTGCTTCGTCATCATGTGACGACTTCTACTATTCTATCAGTTGTTTAATCATCTGTCAACAGTTTTTTAATATTTAAATTAAATTTTCTGTTACGCTATAATGATTGCTTTGTCACTGCTAAACTGCAACAACATTTATTATTCTATCATAATTAATTATATCTATTTTAAGTTATGTAGTTTTTATCTCAATATAAGTCCACAATAATCTTACGTACTTACTTATTCGACGTTTTTCTTATATAGATACACTAGGACTAGTATACACAGATATTCTTATAAACTCATCCCAAACACCTGAATTTATAAAAATACCTACTATTGCATCTGTTTTAATCCTAAATAAAATTTCTATTTTATAAACTAATTAACTATCTTTAACCTTATAAAAAACCATGTGATCTCTCCATTCACCATTTATGTATAAGTACTTCTCACTTATACCAAGTTCTTTAAAACCAGAGTTTATTAAAACTCTTTGTGATTTTTCATTATCTATTAAAGTAGTTGCTTCTATTCTATGTAGCTCTAATTCCTCAAAAGCATATTCTACTACAAGTTTAACTGCCTCCTTCATATATCCTTTGCCTTGCTCGTTTTCATCCAAAGAATAACCTATAAAAGCATTTTTAAAAACACCCATAACTATATTAGATATTCTTATTTTTCCAATAAGTTTATTACTACTATATATACCTAAATTAACACCAGTACCTCTTAAAAATTGTTTGTAACTCTCTGTTAAAGTACGCTTCTGACTATCTATTGTATAAAAACCCTCATCCCTAGAAGGTTCAAATCGCCTTAGAAATTCTCTGTTTCTTAAGTAATAATCTAACACATCTTCCGCATCTCCAGGAGTTAATGCCCGGATTTTAATATTTATACGTTTAATCTCTAAACCTTTTTCTATTAAACTTCTATTAAAAGCAAAACTACTTATACCAAACATAAGCTCTGATTGGTATTCAGATTTATTTACTACACTGTCTGTAATAATACCCTCTAGCTCAAAGCCTAAATCAGTAAAAGCACTTATATTTATGGTTTCATGAGCTATGACATTTACTTTGTTTATTCCCATGTTTTTGAACAAGATCTTCAACATAAGATTTAATGTATCTTTTAAATACTCATAACTTTCATTATTGTTTCTATGAAACTTCAATCTAAATTGACAAAATTTGTTTTGTTTATCTAATTCTATTATAAATATTCTTCCTAATATAATATAAGCATTGTCTTTTATTACGTACTCTCTCCCATTTCCCTTTAGAGCTTCTAAACTTACATACTTACCCTTGTTCATTTTTAACCCCACTATCTAGAGTAAATTTACTTTTTGTATTTATATAAATAAGGTATATAAAAATAATTGATATTATTAAACTTATCGGTATCATATAAAAGGCAAAATAAGTACCAACCCTATCATTTAGTTTACCTATTACTAAGTTAAGCAACATATTAATTGAAGAAGTTAATGTAACTATCACTCCTGTTATATAAGCAGTGTTTTGTTTAAATACCTTGCTTATGGTAAGCACAAGTGTTGGAAAGGTTATTGCAAAAAACAAACCTGAAACAGATATTATTATAAGCCCTTTTTCTCCAACAACTAGTCCTAAGGTGAATAAGCATACTGCAATTATTAGAGAACCCATTGTTGTTTTTAAATATCCTAGCTTTTCAACTACAAATCCCCCAACTAATCGCCCTATACTAAATATAACTAAAAACATAACACTATAAAAAGCACTCTTACTGCTATTATATTTATAATTATCTTTTATGTAATTCACAAGCCAGCTTACTGTAGCTACCTCCGAAAATACATAAAATCCTAATGCAAATACGTAGAAATAAATTATTTTATTTTTTAACAGATCTAATTTGTTTATTTTATTGCTTTCACTATATTTATGAGTATGAGGCATTTTTATAAAAGTGAATGCTATGAGTAGTATTACAAATAGCAATGATATTCCTAGATATATATTCCTCCAAGTAAATCCCTTGGTCATTAATATTCCACCTAGAGCTTGCCCTGTAGCTCCACCTACGCCATAACAAAAATGAATTATATTCATAAGAATTGCTTGATAACTTAGAAGTAATACTGGCACTAATGTATTTATAGATATACTTGTAAGTGCAAGTCCTATATTCATAATGAACATATTTATTAAAAAAAATGTATAACTGTCGACTACCGACATTAATGCCAGTGATAAGACCATACAGCTGAGCCCTAATATAATAACCCTCTTTTGTCCTATCTTTTCACAAAGTATACCGCCAATATAAGAAAACGATATGTATGCTAAGGAACCAATAAAAATCATTATTCCTATACCAGTATTATCTATATTAAAGTCCAATTTAAAAGATGGTATAAATATTCCTTTAGTATTTTCAGCCATTGCATTTAGCGCCATGGCGATAAATAGAAAAATTATAACTATAGCATTATTTTTGTTTTTCAATTAATTTCCTCCTTATAGTCCTCTAGGGTGTCCTCCTAGTTTTAGTAGTCTGAGGAATCATCTCTCTTAATTCTCTATTGCAACTTCATTTTTATTTTCATTAATCAAATTTATTATAGCATAAATTATTATGGTTAAATATAGTAAACAATCAATATCCCATTTTGTTAATTTTGTGTTTTCAACTCTATTTTATGGTTAAAACTATAATATCATATTTTTATTTAATAGCCTTTAAATTTTTGCTATACTTGTAATATAGACTTCACATAATTATAAACGAAAGGGTTGAGCACAATAAATAAGCAAAATATTAATAAATTAAAACTTTTTTTAATGGGTCTTGAAAATAGATTCTCTGAAAACTCCTCAATATTCAAGCAAGTTAATACCACCTACATATCTGGACTAAAGGAATTTAAAGGAACAGGACTCTATAACAATGGAGATATTAAGTATAATTTTAATGGCAAAACAGAAACTTTAAATATATCTCAGTTATTTTCTAACATAATTAAAGAAGCTGAAAGCTATGATAGTTTATCTCTAATTTATAGTGAAAGGGGCTCTGTGATTCTAATATCTGCTGATAATAAAAATGTAACTATGAAGAACTTAGATGTGGATCCTATAAATGCGGAGGACTCAAATAATGTTTCTTCTAAATCAGCGTCTGCCAGTACTCGTGGAACTACTTCCACCCTTTTAAATAGAGATTACTATATAAAGATTGGCAGCGCAGATAATTTACTAAAAGAAATAGGAATAATGAGTAAAGATGGTAAAGTTAAAAATGATAAAATAAGAAAATATAATCAAATTGATCGCTATGTAGAACTATTAGAAGGAATTTTAGATAAACTTCCTAAAAATGAAATAGTAAATATCTTAGATTGTGGTTGTGGAAAATCTTATTTATCCTTTGTACTTAACTATTATTTAACAGAAGTTAAAAGAAAAAAATGCCATTTCATTGGGTTAGATTACTCTGAATCTGTAATAGAATCCTGCAGGATTATGGCCAAAAATTTAAATTATAGAAATATGGAATTCCAGGCTATAGATATTAAAGATTATGAACCTTCTAAAAATATACATGTAGTATTGTCCTTGCATGCTTGTGATACTGCTACAGATATGGCATTAGCCCTAGGAATAAGAGTAAACTCCGATGTAATAGTTGCTGTTCCCTGTTGCCATAAAGAATTTTTAAGTCAATATTCTTATGAACCATTTAAAAATATACTAAAGCAGGGTGTATTTAAAACAAGAATGGCAGATATTTTAACAGATGGAATGCGCTGCTTAATGTTAGAAGCTAAAGGATACGAGGTTTCTGTAGTGGAATATATATCTCCACTGGAAACACCTAAAAACACAATGATAAGAGCTATAAGAACTTCCACTGAAAATGATAAGGCTATGGATGAATATATATCTTTAATGAGTAGTTTAAATGTTTATCCTTCATTATACTCATTTTTAAACGACTGGGAAGTATAACCATAAAGTTAATTTCAAATAAAATAAAGATAAGAGTGCATTAATTTCCACTCTTATCTTTATTTTAATATCCTTATCCATAGTTTTAAATATTATCTTTCACTTTAATTAAATCCTTAATAACTTCTCCACCAATTATCATGCCTGCTACTGGAGGAACAAAGGATATACTACCGGGAATCTGTCTTTTTATAGCACATTTTTTTGATCCTCCGGTGCATACGCATCCTTCTTTACATGTTATAACCTCGTCCAACTTTGGCTTTATAGGAGTTTCCTCAGAATAAACCACCTTAAGAGTGTCAACATTTCTCTTTCTAAGTTCGTGTCTCATAACCTTTGCAAGTGGACATACTTTCGTATCATAAATATCTGCAACCTTAAATAAAGTTGGATCTAATTTATTCCCTGTACCCAAACAGCATATAATATCGATACTCTGCTCTTTGCAATATTCCACTAAAGCTATTTTTGAAGTTACTGTATCAATAGCATCTACAACATAATCTGTATCGGGCGTAATAATATCCCCTATATTGTCCGCTGTTACAAAAGTTTCATGAGTGATAACTTCGCATTTAGGATTTATTTCGAGAATTCTATCCTTCATTACTAAAACCTTACTTTTACCTATAGTTTTAAAATTAGCATGTATTTGCCTATTTAAATTTGTTAAACATATTGTATCGTCATCTATTAATACCAATTTTCCAACACCAGCTCTTACTAGTGCCTCAACTGTATAACTACCAACTCCACCTATTCCAAACACCACTACCTTACTCTCTTGTAATTTGTTTAAACTATCCATACCTATTAATAACTCTGTTCTTGACAATGAATGCTGTGGCATATGTTTCTCTCCTTTGTAATATATAATATAGTTATAAAAAAATCAATTTCATAATTGTATTATACCCTAAATACACAAAAAGACCACGCATATGCGTGGTCTTTCGTTAAATTATAATTCGTGGACAAATATTCCACTTTGTAATTTTGGTTCGAACCAAGTTGATTTAGGAGGCATTGTCTTTCCTGCATTTGCTATATCCATTAAATCATCCATAGTTGTAGCACACATAGAGAATGCAACTTTCATTCCTTCATTAACTCTTCTTTCAAGTTCAGAAAGTCCTCTTATTCCACCTACGAAATCAATTCTTGAGTTTGTTCTTGGATCATCAATTCCTAGAATTGGTTCTAGTAAATTATTTTGAAGTATTGATACGTCTAATCTATCTACTGGATCCTTCATATTAAAGGTTCCTTCTTTAGCAGCTAGTTTATACCATTTCCCCTCTAAGAACATTCCGTATGTTCTTTGAACCTCTGGCTTAAATTGACCTTCACCTTCATATAGAGTAATATCAAATTTTTCAGAAGCCTTATTCATAAATTCTTCTGATGAGTTTCCGTTTAAATCTGCTACAACTCTATTATAATCCATTACATATAAATCATTGTCTGGGAATATAACTGATAAGAAGAAATTGAATTCCTCATCACCTGTGTATGATGGGTTCTCCTGTCTTCTCTTTAGTCCAACTTTAACAGCTGAAGCTGATCTATGATGACCATCAGCTATATATAAATAATCTGTTCCAGCAAATAGAGCTGATAGTTTATTAATAACCTCTTCCTCATCTATAACCCAAATAATTTGAGATACACCATCTTCAGATTTAAAATCATATACTGGTGTTTTTGTTTCTGTCCAGTTTTTCACTAAAGCATCTATTTCATCTTTATGTCTATATGTTAAGAATATTGGTCCAGTATTAGCATTTGTATAATCTACATGATTAAATCTATCAAGCTCTTTATCTGCTCTTGTTAACTCATGTTTTTTAATTATATCATTTATATAATCATCAATTGAAGCACACGCAACTATACCAGTTTGAGGTCTTCCATTCATTATTTGTCTATAAATATACAAACAAGGTTTTTCTTCTTGCATATATACTTTATAATTAATCATTTTTTTAAGATTTTCACTAGCTTTAAGATAAACTTGCTCACTGTGAACGTCTATGCCTGGTTCCAAATCTACCTCTGGTTTATCAACATGTAGAAATGAATAAGGTTTTCCTATTACCATTTCTCTAGCTTCTTCACTGTTCATAACATCATAAGGAAGAGCTGCTACTTTCTCTACTAAATCTAATTGTGGTCTGTACGCTTTAAAAGGTCTTACTACTGCCATGATTATTCCTCCTGTGATTAATTAATTTATTTGAAAAGATCGCAAATAATGCTGTTTATTTCACTACCTATTCTTGTTTGAGCTTCTTTAGTCGCAGCACCAATATGTGGTGTTACAGAAACCTTAGGATGGTTAACTAGTGCTTCATTTTTAGTTGGTTCTTCAACAAAAACATCTATTCCAACTCCTGCTAGTTTACCATTATCTAATGCTTCTACTAATGCAGCTTCGTCAACTACTCCACCTCTAGCACAGTTGATTAAGAATGAACCATCCTTCATCATAGCTAATTGATCCTTTCCTATAAGAGCTCCTTGCTCTTTAAAGAATGGTATATGTAATGATAGATAATCTGCTCTTTTTAAAACATCATTTAATTCACAGAATTCATATTCATCACAATCTTTAGCTTTCCCTATTATATCTGTATATATAACTGTCATACCAAGTGCAGATGCTTTTTTAGCAAGTTCTCTTGATATTCTTCCGAATCCAACAAGACCTAAAGTTTTTCCGCTAATTTCTACACCTTCATATTTTTTCTTATCCCATTTACCTTGTCTCATAGATACATTAGAAATATTAATAAATCTTGATATAGCAAACATATGAGCAAGGGCAAGTTCAGCTACAGATGCACTACTTGCATTTGGAGTGTTAGAAACTTTTATACCTTTTTCTATGGCATATGCTACATCTATATTATCAACGCCAACTCCGCCACGAATTACAAGCTTTAATCTTCCTGCTTTTGCAGCAATATCTATTATTGGTTGTCTAACCTTTGTTGCAGATCTAACCACAATTACGTCAAAATCTTTTAACGCTTCACCTAAAGCTTCAGGTTCATAAAAATGTTCAACAACTTCGAATCCTTTAGCTCTTAACTCTTCAATAGCACTTTTCTCCATACCATCAGTAACTAATACTCTAATCATGATAATCCTCCTCTTTTATATAAAGAAAACGTTATACTTTAATGGTTCACTTCGCTAAAGTATACTATTTCCAATGATTACTTAAAGTTAAATTAAGAATGAAAAATCACATTATAATTTTTCATCCTTAATTTTTCATTATTTAAGTCCTAAAATATCGCTAATTAGTACTAATAACTCTTCTATTTCTTTTGGAGTAGTTTCAGCCATATGAGCTATTCTAAAAGTCTTATCTTTCAATTTTCCATAACCATTAGAAATCATAAAGCCTTTTTCTCCTAATTTCTTATTTAAGTCAGATACATTAATTTCTCTTGTGTTTTTGATGTTAGTTAATGTATTTGACAAAAAGTTTTCATCTGGGAATACTTCAAAGTATTTTCTAGCCCATGCACGAACAAGCTCTGCACCAGCAATATGTCTAGCGAATCTATTCTCTAAACCTTCTGCAAGTATCTTATCTAGTTGATAATCTAGTGCAAACATATGCGCAAGTGATGGTGTAGATGGATATTGATAATCTTTCTTTTGTATGTAATCATACATTCCTAATAAATCGAAATATATTCCTCTGTTTGTAACTTGTTTAGCTCTTTCTACTGCTTTTTTTGAGAATGAACAAATAGCCATTCCTGCAGGTAATCCTAAACATTTTTGAGTTGAAGTAATACAAATATCTATAGCCCATTCGTCTACTTTTACTTCTGTTCCAGCAGCGTTACTTACTGTATCAACACATACTACAACTTCAGGGTATTTTTTGTATACATCTGAAAGAGCTTTCATGTCATTCATAAGTCCTGTTGAAGTTTCATTCATAGTAATAGTTATTAAATCATATTTTCCAGTTGATAATGCTGCTTCAAGCATTTCTGGAGTTGTTGGTTGTCCCCATTCAGATTCAATTTTATCTGCTGGTACTCCATTAGATGTACACATTTCAAACCATCTGTTTCCAAATGCTCCTACTGAAAATACTGCTGCTCTTTTTGCTGTACATGAACGAACAGCACCTTCCATTAGTCCACTTCCTGAACTAGTTGAAAGTAGTATTTCTTCTTTAGTGTTAAATACTTTTCTCATTTTATCACTTATGTTTCTTTGTAATGCAGATGCTTCCTTACCTCTGTGTGATATTTGAGGAGTAGCCATTTTTTGAAGTACATCGTCTGCTACCTCTACTGGTCCTGGTATAAATAATCTTTTATGCATAATTTACCCTCCAAATTTTATATTTTGCTATTTTTTATTCACTTTGTAATTTGTCTTGAAGTCTAATAACCACTTTCATTTTAACACTTAAACATAATTTTCTCAATATAATAGAAATAAATATTATGATAATTTTAGCAATATTCTATATATAGTATATATAGAATAAAATATTAATTCAATTCACTGCTATAATAGCATTTTAAAATGTAATATATACCACTTAATATAAGGAAACATATTTGTTATATTAAGTGGTAAAAACTGCCTTTTAAAAATTACAATTAGAATACTCGTGATTTCTTACCTGCATTAACCTTGATCGAGTCCTGCTAAAACTTTATCGTATAAATTAACTTCACACTTATCGTTCTTTAAATGATTGCAATTTTCACAACTTTTACTAAATGGTGTACCTATTGAAGATTGAAATCCTGTACCTACTGAGTCATAACCATCACAACTATTTGCTATATGGGACATCTGTTCTATATTTGGCATAATACTACTCCTCCTTATAATTTAAAAATAGTCAATTTATACTTATTATTTCCCTAATTTCATCAAATAATCCCTCTGTGCACTTTTCTCTTACATAATTAACACAACTACTACAACTTTCAGACCCATAAGTGATGCTATTCATGAGTCTCATGTAATATACCGGTCTATATCCATTACAATTTTGAGCTACTCTCATTTTTATTTCACTTGAAACCATAATATCCTCCAACATTTATAGTTTTATGTATTAATATTAGTCTTCCTTTTATTTAGATTTTTAATTCTCACTATTTAAAATATAAAGAAGCTACTAAACACAAAATGTTTTAGTAGCTTCTACATGTTATTTAAAATTATATATTAATTATAGATTCCGTTTCTCTACAGTATTTTGTAGTTAAGCACTGTCCTAAATTTCTTGGACATCTTTTACAAATGCAGTCAGAAGCTTTTCCATCACATTCTTTTGTTTCTGCTTCAGGACATTTATCACAATTATCTCCACCTACAGCCATTTTATCACCTACCAGTTTAATTTATAATATACTATTCTTCTTTATTCTCTGTCTCATACTTTGTTCTGTACTTAATCATTATTTCATTTAATATATCTGCTACTATTGGCGGTGTATAAGTAATCGCGTTAGCTCCTGCTTGTATTGTTTCTATTATACTTGCATTATTCGGGCCACCTGTTGCGATTATTGGGAAGTCAGGATGTTTTTCCCTTATTTTTCTAATTATATAAGCTGTTCTTTTCGCCCCTGAGACATTAAGTATAGTTGCTCCCGCATCTATTCTCGCTTCTATATCTTCAAATTCTGATACAATGGTAACTATTATTGGTATATCTATAGTCTCCCTTATTTGTGTTACAACTTCATTAGATATTGGACTATTAACTACTATTCCCATAGCCCCTTTAAATTCAGCATCCAATGCTAAATTCGTTACCCTTTTCCCTGTAGTAATTCCTCCTCCAACACCACAAAATACTGGTACATCTGCTGCCAGTAATAAGGCCTCTGTTATTATGGGCTGAGGTGTAAATGGATATACTGCAATAACTGCATCAGCGTTTGTATTTCTTATAACTGCTACGTCTGTCGTAAAAACAAAAGACTTTAATCTTTTCCCAAATATTACAATACCACTGGCATCTCTTATTGCACTTGGTAGCTCTATCATATGACTTCTCAAACTTCCCTTTATTTGAGGTACTTTTTTATTTGAATTTTTATTTTCAATATTTTTTTCCATTTTTGTCCTTCTTCCTTTTTTTATTTATAAAATATTCATTCTCATTTTTATTAGACTAAATTTTTTATCAATATCTTAAATATAATTATACTTACATTGGATAATTAATTCTACCCATAATACTTATATTATTTTATTTATACTAGCAATTATTTTATAATTACTATAAAATAATTACATAGAGTTTAAGTTTACATATTAAGGAGGTCTTTAATGCACAGAAAAATCCATTCAACCTATTATATGTTTATTTGCTTATGTTTATTTTTTATAATTTTGGCATTTGTTATGGACACACCAACGGAAATTCTCCTAGGCTTTAAAAAAATACTTTTTGAATCTAATATACTAATAACAGATTACATAGAACTTGCAGGTATTGGTGCTACTTTTATTAATATGTCACTAGTAGTTTTAGCCTCCATATCACTTCTTATATATGTCGGAATAAAACCAAATGGTTCTACTATAGCTGCACTATTTACAATGGCTGGTTTCTCTCTTTTTGGAAAAAACATTGTGAATATCTGGCCAATTATCTTGGGAATTTGGTTATACTCTAAATATCAAAAGGAAAAGTTTATAAATTATGTTCTAATAGCACTATTTGCCACAACCCTATCTCCTACTGTTAATGAATTATCATTTTCAGGTCATTTGCCTTTTGAGGGAGATATTATTATAGGAATATTATTAAGCACTTTTATTGGCTTTATTTTCCCTCCAATGGCAGCTTATTGTCTAAAACTTCATCAAGGCTATAATCTTTATAATATCGGATTCGCAGCCGGACTTCTTGCAACCCTACTCATGTCCTTATTAAGAGCTTTTGGCATAAATTTTGAAAGCCGATTACTTTGGTCTACAGGAAATAATCTTTTTTTTTCTATAATACTAATTTGTTTATTTATAGTAATGATCATAGTTGGATATATAGATAATGGTAAAAATTTTAAAACCTTATTCAAACTTTATAAACAACCAGGCAGACTCGTAAGTGATTATTACCTGTTATTTGGAAGAGGCATCACCATGATAAATATGGGTATTTTAGGTATATATTCCACTTCTTTTCTACTTGTAATTGGTGGTGATTTAAATGGACCTACTATAGGTGGAATACTAACCATTGTTGGTTTTGGTGCATTCGGAAAACACCTGAAAAATGTATTTCCTGTTATGATAGGTGCCACACTTTCATCTCTATTGAATATTTGGCCAATCAATTCACCTAGCATGGTATTAGGTATTTTATTTAGTTCAACACTTGCTCCTATTTCAGGTCAATTTGGATTGGCTTATGGCTGCCTTGCAGGTTTTTTGCACATATGCTTAATGATGAATCTTGCCTATCTTCATGGGGGTTTAAATTTATATAACAACGGTTTTGCAGGAGGAATGGTATGTATAATCCTTATACCAATTATTACTGCATTTAGAAAGGAGCTTAAATAATATTGAAGCATACACATCAAAGAAATATAAAAATAGTAAATGAATTAATGGGCTATTGTTATAACCATGGTTCAGAAAACATTCATATTGATATAAATAAAGAAAATGAAAAAGTAATCATATTTATAAAAGCACAAACCCTAACTATATCCAAGGAAGACCTTGAACTTTTAGAAATATCCCTAAATGCGCAAAGGTGTCATGAAATGGAAGAGTACTATTGGAACCTTACAGGTGATAATGATTCTTATTCAGAGCTCACTCTTGTAGGTATGATGATTGATGAAGCTCACATAACTTATGTTGATGGTGAGTATCTTGAAATACTCTTAACTAGAATTCCATAAAAAACTCTAATTAGCTATTTTTTATTGTTTTACAATTTAGGAAAAAGGATCAAGCAATAATCAGTAATTGTTGCTTGGTCCTCCTTCTGAAATAATTAATTAACCTAACTCCACGTATTATTATTTTATAAGAATTTACTCTTCTTCTATAATATCTGAACAATCAGTTTCTATATCACATCTATAAGCTTTTTTTCCCTTATATTTAATTTCCTTTAGCAATTTTCTAACAACCCTTTTTCCTATTTCGTCTTCACTCATTTCGCAGAGAGCATCATCTATATTTGCCCAATCAACCCAATCAACTTCAGAGGACTTATTTATTTCCCCCTCAATATACACAGCCCTAAAAGTTAGCATTATAATTTCTTTAGAAGCTAAATATTCACTTCCTAAATATTTTATATCGCCAACAGTTATTCCGGTTTCCTCTTTAACTTCCCTGTATACAGTATCTTCAACAGATTCTCCGTTGGTTACATATCCTGATACCAATACCTTGGAGTTCTTGAAAGTATAACTTTGTTTAAGAAGTAAAATTTCTTTACCCTTCGTAACTGCAACTACTACACATGGTTTTGGTGTGTCAAAATACATAATGTCATCCACAGGGCAATATGGAACTCCACCTTCATCCCAGCTGTATTTTTCAATTAATTGTTTTCCACAAATTGGGCAATATATAAATTTCAAAATTTTCCCTCCCTAACCTCTATTTTATTCTTCAACCACTTATTTTAAATCTAGTTCAATTATTGCTTATTTTAAAACAATTATCAATAAGATGTATAAAAATAATTATAAAACAACCTTAACTGACTTACTTAAAGTTATAAATTTTTCACCAACTTCACATTCATAAGCATAAATGTCAACACCCTCATTGTACGCTAGCCTTAATGCCTGTCCAAAAGCTCCATCCATATCATCATAGGGAGAAAAATCATCTATATTATTCATTTGAATAAGAAAAAGTACTCCAGCTCCAAAACCCATTTTTTTAGCCTCTATAAGCTCTAATAAATGTTTTCTTCCTCTTTCTGTAGGTGCATCCGGAAACATACTTTTACCATCTACCTCATATGTAACTCCCTTTACTTCAAGATAATAATCTTCCCCCATATCATTAGATAGCTTAAAATCAAATCTACTATTTCCAAAAGTTTTTTCCTTTTGTATTATATTGTATTTAATAAGATTTTCTATTTTATTATTTTTTAAGGCTTCATCAACAACTTTATTAGGAATTTGTGAATCTATATTAATGATTTTATCATTTTTATATCCTGCAATTAGATCATATAGTGTTTTTCTAGTAGGATTAAGCTCTTCTCTTAATAAAACCTTGGATCCAGGAATTAATATCTCCTTGCATCTTCCTGTATTAGGAACATGAACTATTAATTCTTCGCCATTTAAATTTACGTAAGCCTCAAATCTATTTGGTCTTATTATAAATTCTGCAACAAAAACTCTTTTATTTATAAACATAATTTCATCTCCATTTTTATAAATATACACTAATTTATAAAAGTTATCAACATTATCCACAGTTATAATAGTATTTTATGTGGATACATTGGTCATTATCTTATAAAACAAAAAAAATGCAATCAAAAAAGCCCTTGCATTTGCAAGGACTTTTTTTATGGTGACTCCTAGGGGAATTGAACCCCTGTTACTACCGTGAAAGGGTGGTGTCTTAACCTCTTGACCAAGGAGCCTTATAAATTTTGGTGGCTTACCGGGGAATCGAACCCCGGACACCATGATTAAAAGTCATGTGCTCTACCAACTGAGCTAGTAAACCATATTGGCTGGGAGGGCAGGATTTGAACCTACGAATGCCACAGTCAAAGTGTGGTGCCTTACCGCTTGGCGACATCCCAACAATATAATGGTGTGTCTTAAGGGATTTGAACCCCCGGCCCACGCCTTAGAAGGGCGTTGCTCTATCCAACTGAGCTAAAGACACATATTAAAAAATAAAATGGAGCGGGTAGAGGGAATCGAACCCTCGTAATTAGCTTGGAAGGCTAACACTCTACCATTGAGTTATACCCGCCTAATAAATATGGTGCAGGTGAAGGGACTTGAACCCTTACACCGTAAAGCGCTAGATCCTAAGTCTAGTGCGTCTGCCATTCCGCCACACCTGCAATATATATATGGTGACTCCTAGGGGAATTGAACCCCTGTTACCACCGTGAAAGGGTGGTGTCTTAACCGCTTGACCAAGGAGCCTTATGACCTGGCGACAACCTACTCTCCCACAAAGTTACCCCTGCAGTACCATTGGCGCATTGAAGCTTAACCTACCTGTTCGGTATGGGAAGGGGTGTTACATTCATGCCATAATCACCAGATTTGTTTTTTAGAAACAATAATTGAGAATCTACCGTCGTTGACTACGGATACTAGATATAAAATATCTTCTCATTATTATCCCTATATAGAGATAATCTTTTTCTTTACAGAAAAATATTCTCTCAAAATTGCACAGTGAAATTATCTTCTCGCTTTCGCTTGAAGCTTACGCTTTATATATATTAAGGTCAAGCCCTCGACTTATTAGTATTAGTCAGCTGAACATGTTACCATGCTTACACCTCTAACCTATCAACCTGGTGTTCTTCCAGGAGTCTTACTAACACCGTGCTTACGCACGAGTTATGGGAAATCTCATCTCAGGGTGGGCTTCACGCTTAGATGCTTTCAGCGTTTATCCCTTCCAAACATAGCTACCCAGCGATGCCACTGGCGTGACAACTGGTGCACCAGAGGTTTGTCCATCCCGGTCCTCTCGTACTAAGGACAGCTCCCTTCAAATTTCCTACGCCCGCGACGGATAGGGACCGAACTGTCTCACGACGTTCTGAACCCAGCTCGCGTGCCGCTTTAATGGGCGAACAGCCCAACCCTTGGGACCTACTTCAGCCCCAGGATGCGACGAGCCGACATCGAGGTGCCAAACCTCCCCGTCGATGTGGACTCTTGGGGGAGATCAGCCTGTTATCCCCGAGGTAGCTTTTATCCGTTGAGCGATGGCCCTCCCACGAGGTACCACCGGATCACTAAGTCCGACTTTCGTCCCTGCTCCACTTGTAGGTGTCGCAGTCAGGCTCCCTTCTGCCTTTGCACTCTTCGCGCGATTTCCAACCGCGCTGAGGGAACCTTTGAGCGCCTCCGTTACTTTTTTGGAGGCGACCGCCCCAGTCAAACTGCCCACCTAACAATGTCCTGTGACCAGATTCATGGCCTCCAGTTAGAACCTCAGTACTGTCAGGGTGGTATCCCAAGGATGACTCCACACAGGCTGACGCCCATGTTTCTCAGTCTCCCACCTATCCTGTACAGACAATACCGAAATTCAATGCTAAGCTACAGTAAAGCTCTACGGGGTCTTTCCGTCCAATCGCGGGTAGCCAGCATCTTCACTGGCACTACAATTTCGCCGGATGTGCTGTTGAGACAGTGCCCAAATCATTACGCCATTCGTGCGGGTCGGAACTTACCCGACAAGGAATTTCGCTACCTTAGGACCGTTATAGTTACGGCCGCCGTTTACTGGGGCTTAAGTTCATACCTTCGCTTGCGCTAAGTAATCCCCTTAACCTTCCAGCACCGGGCAGGCGTCAGCCCCTATACATCAGCTTTCGCTTTAGCAGAGACCTGTGTTTTTGCTAAACAGTTGCTTGGGCCTATTCTCTGCGACCTACTTTCGTAGGCACCCCTTCTCCCGAAGTTACGGGGTCAATTTGCCGAGTTCCTTAACAGCAATTCTTCCGATGGTCTTAGGATTCTCTCCTCACCTACCTGTGTCGGTTTGCGGTACGGGCACCAATATCCTCGATAGAGACTTTTCTTGGCAGCGTGGAATCAGATACTTCAGGAATAAATTCCCTTCCCCATAACATCTCAGCGTTAAGAGCAAACGGATTTGCCTGCTTGCTCCGCCTAAATGCTTAGACACACATCCAATAGTGTGCACATCTTATCCTCCTGCGTCATCCCATTTCTAATAACGTCCATTGGTGGTATCGGAATATCAACCGATTGTCCATCACCTACGCCTTTCGGCCTCGGCTTAGGTCCCGACTAACCCTGAGAGGACGAGCCTTCCTCAGGAAACCTTAGGTTTTCGACCGTTAAGATTCTCACTTAACTCTCGCTACTTATGCCAACATTCTCACTTCTGTACCGTCCACCACTCCTTACGGTATGACTTCAGCCAGTACAGAAAGCTCCTCTACCGCGTACACATAGTGTACACCCATAGCTTCGGTGGTAAGTTTTAGCCCCGGACATCTTCGGCGCAGGATCTCTTGACTAGTGAGCTATTACGCACTCTTTGAATGAGTGGCTGCTTCTGAGCCAACATCCTAGTTGTCTTAGAAATCCCACATCCTTTTCCACTTAACTTACACTTTGGGACCTTAGCTGATGGTCTGGGCTGTTTCCCTTTTGACTACGGATCTTATCATTCGCAGTCTGACTGCCGAAATAAAAGTATATGGCATTCGGAGTTTGATAGGGTTCAGTAACTGTTGTCAGCCCCTAGCCCATTCAGTGCTCTACCTCCATTACTCAATTAATCGACGCTAGCCCTAAAGCTATTTCGAGGAGAACCAGCTATCTCCGAGTTCGATTGGAATTTCTCCGCTATCCACAGCTCATCCCATGGTTTTTCAACACCAACGTGGTTCGGACCTCCACGGAATTTTACTTCCGCTTCATCCTGGCCATGGATAGGTCACCCGGTTTCGGGTCTACGACATGCAACTATAGCGCCCTATTCAGACTTGGTTTCCCTTCGGCTCCGTACCTTAAGTACTTAACCTTGCTACATATCGTAACTCGTTGGCTCGTTCTACAAAAAGCACGCCGTCACACATAAAAAGTGCTCCGACCGGTTGTAGGCACACGGTTTCAGGTTCTATTTCACTCCCCTTCCGGGGTTCTTTTCACCTTTCCCTCACGGTACTTCTTCACTATCGGTCACTAGGTAGTATTTAGCCTTGGGAGGTGGTCCTCCCTGCTTCCCACAAGGTTTCACGTGTCTCGTGGTACTCTGGATTAGATCTGACTGTTTTTCCTTTTCATTTACAGGCCTATTACCTTCTGCGGAGCAGCTTTCCAGCTATCTTCAATTAAGGAATTGCAGTATTTATGATCTATCCTCAACCCCTAGGTCAAAGACCTAGGTTTGGGCTCTTTCCCTTTCGCTCGCCGCTACTTAGGAAATCGATGTTTCTTTCTCTTCCTCCGGGTACTTAGATGTTTCAGTTCCCCGGGTCTACCTCTGCATACCTATTTATTCAGTATGCAGTACATAGTTGTTACTATGTGGGTTCCCCCATTCGGAAATCTTTGGATCACTGGCTATTTGCGCCTACCCAAAGCTTATCGCAGCTTAACGCGTCCTTCTTCGGCTCCTAGTGCCAAGGCATTCGCCATGCGCCCTTTGTAGCTTAACCTTTATCTTTATCTACTTACGTAGATAATTTCGTTTATTTACATAAACGTTTTAATTCATTTTGCGAAATTGTATTAAATTCATCTATACACCACTTACGTGGCTTTAACTTATTAAAACAACTTTAATTTCACTGTGCAATTTTCAAAGAACATTTTTAGAAAGATTAAATTTTTAGTTAACTCCAAAGAGTTAACTAAAATTAGTCTCTCAAAATTAAACAGAGAATAGATTACGAGTAATTACAGTAGACATTTCGAAGAATAATTAAATTCTTCTTGTTGCATTGACCGAAGTCTTTGCATCTACTCCCTAGAAAGGAGGTGATCCAGCCGCAGGTTCTCCTACGGCTACCTTGTTACGACTTCACCCCAATCATCAATCCCACCTTCGGCCGCTGGCTCCTTACGGTTACCTCACGGACTTCGGGTGTTACCAACTCTCATGGTGTGACGGGCGGTGTGTACAAGGCCCGGGAACGTATTCACCGCGACATGCTGATTCGCGATTACTAGCAACTCCGGCTTCATGTAGGCGAGTTGCAGCCTACAATCCGAACTGGGATGAGTTTTTGAGTTTGGCTCCACCTTGCGGTCTTGCATCTCTTTGTACTCACCATTGTAGCACGTGTGTAGCCCTAGACATAAGGGGCATGATGATTTGACGTCATCCCCACCTTCCTCCCGGTTAACCCGGGCAGTCTCACTAGAGTGCTCAACTAAATGGTAGCAACTAATGATAAGGGTTGCGCTCGTTGCGGGACTTAACCCAACATCTCACGACACGAGCTGACGACAACCATGCACCACCTGTCACCCTGTCCCGAAGGACTTCGCCCATCTCTGGGTTATGCAGGGGATGTCAAGTCTAGGTAAGGTTCTTCGCGTTGCTTCGAATTAAACCACATGCTCCGCTGCTTGTGCGGGCCCCCGTCAATTCCTTTGAGTTTTAATCTTGCGATCGTACTCCCCAGGCGGAATACTTATTGTGTTAACTGCGGCACCGAGGTTCGACCCCCGACACCTAGTATTCATCGTTTACGGCGTGGACTACCAGGGTATCTAATCCTGTTTGCTCCCCACGCTTTCATGCCTCAGCGTCAGTTACAGTCCAGTAAGTCGCCTTCGCCACTGGTGTTCTTCCTAATCTCTACGCATTTCACCGCTACACTAGGAATTCCACTTACCTCTCCTGCACTCTAGACACCCAGTTTCAAATGCAGCACCCAAGTTAAGCTCGGGTATTTCACATCTGACTTAAATGTCCGCCTACGCATCCTTTACGCCCAGTAAATCCGGACAACGCTTGCCACCTACGTATTACCGCGGCTGCTGGCACGTAGTTAGCCGTGGCTTCCTCCTCTGGTACCGTCATTATCGTCCCAGAAGACAGAACTTTACAACCCGAAGGCCTTCATCATTCACGCGGCGTTGCTGCGTCAGGGTTTCCCCCATTGCGCAATATTCCCCACTGCTGCCTCCCGTAGGAGTCTGGACCGTGTCTCAGTTCCAATGTGGCCGATCACCCTCTCAGGTCGGCTACGCATCGTTGCCTTGGTGGGCCGTTACCTCACCAACTAGCTAATGCGCCGCGGGTCCATCTCAAAGTGGAATTTTCCGAAGAAAAATCCTTTGATGTTTCAATCATGCGATCAAAACATATTATGCGGTATTAATCTCCCTTTCGGGAGGCTATTCCCCTCTTTGAGGCAGGTTACCCACGTGTTACTCACCCGTCCGCCGCTAATCCACCCCGAAGGGTTTCATCGCTCGACTTGCATGTGTTAGGCACGCCGCCAGCGTTCGTCCTGAGCCAGGATCAAACTCTCAATTTAAAAGTTTACACTTTTTATTTGAAATGAATAATCTGCGCCAACTGTTAAGCTGGTTAGCAAGCTCATTACATACTTTTTAGTCTTACGACTAAAATTACTTTTTTATCTAAAGTAATTAACTGGTCTAACGAAATGTTATTTCGCTATTTTACCTATTTCTCTGTTTAATTTTCAAAGACCAATTTACATGTCATCATGTGACGACTTCTACTATTTTATCAGCTTACTTTCATTTTGTCAACTTGTTTTTAAATGTTTTTTAATAACTTTCGCAAACTTGTTAACTCTACTTTTAATATGTCGTTACTTGTCATCAGCAACATGTAATATCTTATCATATAATATTTATCATATAGTTTAGTTTAGAGTAATTAAAATAAAACAGGTGGCGTATTCTTGAATTTTTAAACTTTATCTAACTGTAGCTTATATTGATACACCAGGATAGTTATTTTCTCTACTTGCTACCTTCCTATGACTATCTACTAAATATAATAGCTTCAGCAGTTATTATATATATTAAGTATTCACCTTAACAGCTTAAAAATATACTATTTCTAAGCCTTTTTTTATGGAAAACAAAAATATAAGACAGTTTCAGATAAATAACTAGTCAGCATACTAGTTATTTATCTGAAACTGCCTTGATCTATTGTAAATTCATAATTAATATAAATAGCTTCTACTATAGGTAATATTACATTAATTTATTGAAAATGATTAAAAATATTACTCCTGGCACTCCTAAAAATCCTGCTATAAGCGCAGTTACAGCATTTATTGCTATACTTATTCCCACGTATTCTCCTACAAAATTAACAAGTAATAAAAGTAAGACACCCAAAGCTCCATTCAATATTAACTTACCTAATATCTTTAATGGCCAAGAAAAGAGCTTTACCACAATTACCATGCCCACTATAGCAATTAAAAAATATAATATAACTTCCATATCCAACTCCCCCTATGTTAATCTCAACTCTTATTTGTTATGTTTTATTAATAATATATTTCACAACTCTCCAATATATTATTAACTTTCTTAATTTTTTTTTATGCATTAATAGAGTCTAACTCTTCTATCATATAACTGGCATCAATAGTAACGCCTTTTCTTCTAGCTTCTAATAAAAAATATATGTATTTAGCTTTACATTGATCTTCACTATAAATCGCATAATCTACAAGTTTAGGATCATCTACCACTGCAAAGTATTTTTTTGCAATTTCCCACTGCATCTTGGCTTCTTCCAATTGCATAATAATATCTTTCTCTTCCTGGGTATATTTTATGTTTGAAAACATTATTTCAATTATTTTTTTTCTATTCATAATAAAAAAACCTCCTATTTTATATCTTTTCTAAATTCTTGACATAAAATAGGAGTATTATTCTATATTTCTTTTCTTCCTTCCATAGCTTTAGAAAGTGTTACTTCATCTGTATATTCTAAATCTCCACCAACTGGGATGCCATGTGCAATTCTTGTAACTTTCGTGCCTAGTGGTTTTAATATTTTAGATATATACATAGCTGTAGCTTCTCCCTCTATGTTTGGATTAGTTGCTACTATCACTTCATGAACTTCCCCATTAATCCTTCTTATAAGTTCTCTTAACTTTATATCTTCAGGACCTCTCCCAGACATTGGTGATATTGTTCCATGAAGAACATGGTAAACCCCATTAAATTCTCTTACTCTTTCCATGGTAATAATATCTTTTGGGTTTTCAACTACGCATATCATGCTTTTATCCCTATTTGGATTCGAACAAATTGCGCAGGGGTCTGTATCTGTAAAACATCCACATATACAGCAAAATTTCAATGTTCCACGAGCTTTAACCAGTGCACCCGCAAACTCCTCTACTTCTTCCTTCGGAAGGTTTAGTACAAATAATGCAAGTCTCTGAGCTGTTTTTCGTCCTATACCAGGGAGCTTTGCAAATTCTTCTATAAGTTTTTCTATTGCCACTGGATAAAAATCCAATTCATTCACCTCATAACAATGTAGCTTTTAACTCTAGCGTTTATTAAAACATTCCTGGCATATTAAGTCCGCCTGTTAATTTACCCATTTCATTACTTGTTTCATCTTCTGCCTTTTTTAGTGCTTCATTGCAAGCACTCATAATTAAATCTTGAAGCATTTCAACATCATCTGGATCTACTACTTCTGGTTTTATCTTTACGTCAACAAGTTGCCTCTTTCCATTAGCTATTGCAGTTACTGCTCCACCACCAACAGATGCTTCAAATCTTTTATCACCTAAATCTTTTTGCATTTCTTCCATTTGTTGTTGAAATTTTTGAGCTTGTTTCATTAGACTATTCATATTTCCACCCATACCTGGAAATCCACCTTTTGCCATAATAGTTACCTCCTATTTATTAGTTATTCATCTTAATATTATTATATTTATATCTTCTAGATTCATAACAAAAACTTAAATCTAATTTAGATATTTATAATCTAAAAGGATATATATATTGCTACTCAACTATAACTTTTCTATATTATTATATACTAATACCTATAATAATTTCCATTAAAACAGTAAATATTTTTTATAAAATCTATTCATCTAGTATTTCTACAAGATCTTCTCCAAATGTTTCTATTAGTATATCCTCTGGTGATCTAACCTCTTTTTCATCGGATTCTACAGTATATTTTATTTTTACTGGTTCTTTTAATGATTCGGAAAATATTTCTTCTATTATATTTCTATTTTCTTCTTTATTTAATCTAATTTTATTAAAGGCATATTGTTTTTCGTAACTTAGCTCTATTACGCCCCCATGACAAGATACAATTTCCCCTGTAAGTAAAGAAGCATAGATAACCATGTGTCTTCGTGCTTTAAACATATCTAAAATATCCTTAAAGGACTTTTTAACCGTTTCTACGGTTAAAGTAGAATTGGGATTGTGAGTTTGCACTGGCCTTACTTGCGTTTTTTTATTTGCCCTAATTTCTTTTTTCCCATCATTCTTTTTGGTAGCCCCAGGAGTTATACTTTCGCAAGCTACAGTTATCTTCCCTTGTTTTATTATTTCTTCTAATTTGTTTATTCTAGATAATAGAACTTCTTTTGAAGTATCATATTCTATTTTGCACATTTTGATAACTGCAAGTTCTAAATAAATTCTATTTTGTTTGCTCCATTTAGCTTGTTCCTCTGCATCTTGTAGTATCTTTATATTCCTCATAATTTCTTCTACTCTTATCTTCGCTGCTTGCTGCTTTAAAATGCCTATATTTTCACTAGACATATCTAAAATTTCTCCTACATCTTCACTTACTTTAGCCATAAGTAGATTTCTCATATGAGTAGTCATATCTTTTATAAATACATATATATCCTTACCACTCATAACTATTTCATTTATAGTCTTTATTGACCTTTCAACGTTTCTGTCTATTACACTGTCTGAAAGTATTGTAATACTCTCAGAAGTTACAAGACCTAACATGTCTATAACACTGTCATATTCTACCTTACCTTCATTCATTGATATTGCTTGATCTAAAATACTTAACGCATCTCTCATTGCTCCATCAGAAACTCTTGATATTAATTTCAAACTATTATCTTCCACAAGAACACCTTGCTCTGTAACAATCTTTCTAAGTCTTTCAAATATATCTGAACTTTTTATTCTTTTAAAGTCAAATCTTTGGCATCTAGATAATATTGTTACTGGCAATTTTTGAGGATCCGTTGTGGCTAATATAAATATTATATTACTTGGTGGTTCCTCTAGTGTTTTTAAGAAAGCATTAACTGCCCCTATAGATAACATATGAACCTCATCTATGATATAAACTTTATACTTAGCTTCTTGTGGTGGATACTGAACATCTTCAATTATATCCCGGATATTATCTACTCCATTATGGGATGCTGCATCTATCTCAGTAACATCTATTGCCGTTCCTGAATTTATATTGATACACATTTCGCATTCATTACAAGGCTCTCCATGATCCGAATTTGTGCAGTTAACCGCTTTCGCCAGTATCTTAGCTGTGGAGGTTTTTCCAGTTCCTCTTGTACCGCATAAAAGATATGCATGAGCTATTCGCTGGTTATTTATTTGATTTTTTAAGGTTATAGTAACATGCTCCTGACCTACTACATCATGAAAAGTTTTTGGTCTCCATTCTCTATATAAAGCCTTATATGCCACAAATTTCACCTCTTTTAAAATTAATCATTAAATCATCTCCTGCGGAGCTGTAATTAATGACTTCAGAAGGAGATTTAGACTCCCACTAAAGTTTTATTTTTGTTATAGTATTGGATTCCCGCCTATAGCCGTGGGAGACTTTCCTTCTGAAATGTCATTAAATAATTATATCATTTAAATCAAATTATTAGTTTGTTTTTATTAAAACTTTATAGTTTATGGGTAAATAAAAAAAAGACACCTTTGTAGGTATCTTATAATTCTTATGTAGACCGTACACCTCGCTTCGATGAATAAACTATGCGCGTTACCTATACAGTTAACTCAAACCAGGTTGATCCACGGCACATGGAAAGATTCACTTACCGCTGCTTCCTTCCGGACCTGACGGGGTTCATGAGTTTCCATTGCGTGGGGCCCAGTTCTCAACGCCACTTATATAGGTCAGACCACACATTTTATAACCTAGGCGAGGAATTCACCCCTGCTGTAGCGGGTTGCAGGTTACAGGGCACCGCTAACTCCCCGGCTAGTACGGAAATATAAACTGGCGGAAAGAGAGGGATTCGAACCCTCGGTAGAGTTGCCCCTACACACGCTTTCCAGGCGTGCTCCTTAAGCCACTCGGACATCTCTCCATAAAGTACTTCTTGCTTTGCTTACACCAAAGTAGTGCAACAAAAACAATTATACTATTAATAAGTAGTTATTTCAATAGTTTTTTATTTAAATATTTTTGAAACTTATCCCAACCATTGAAATTATTTTAATGTCTTCCTTTTATAATTAATTGCAAGGAATATAATCCATAGTGCAATTCCCGCTAAACTTATTAATTGTGCCACCCTTATACTTCCAAACATTAAACTATCAGTTCGGAGTCCTTCTATAAAAAATCTTCCTAAGGAATATAATCCTATATAGGTAAAAAACACAGTTCCATGTTTAAATGTCTTTTTCAATAAATAAATTAATAATAAGCATACTATAATATTCCATATTGATTCATAGAGAAAGGTTGGATGATAATAAACTCCATCTATTAGCATTCCATTTTGTATAAACTCCGGAAATTTACTTATAAATCCCTTAGTAACTGGTCCACCATGAGCCTCACTATTGAAGAAGTTTCCCCATCTGCCTATAGCCTGTGCAATAATTATAGATGGTGCTGCTACATCTGCAAATTGTAAAAAATTTTCTTTTTTATGTCTCGTATATATTATTGCAGCTAACATACCAAATATAATTCCCCCATGTATAGCAAGCCCACCTTGGCGTATATAGAATACTTCTATTAGATTATCCTTATATTGATCAAACTGAAATATTACATAATAAGCTCTAGCTCCAATAATAGCTATAGGAAAAGATATTAATATAATATTTAAAAGTTCATCATAATCGATACCTTTTAACTTAGACGTAAAATTAGCTAATAAAATTCCAACCATCATTCCTGTTGCAATAAAAACACCATACCATGCAACGGATAATCCAAATATATTGAATGCTATTGGCTCCATAATTGTTCTCTCCTTTTATACCACTATTTATGCTTTGCTCAAACTACTAAATACAAGCAAACAAAAACAAAATTCTAAAATCTTAGAATTTCATTTTTGTTTTTTTGTATTAATTTTTTAGATTTATATTTTTTTCTATGAATTTCTCAACTTCCGTGGCTGTAGGAAGATTAACAACTTGCTGTGCTAAATCTCTCATTTTTTCCTGAGATATATTTCTAATAATCCCTCTTGCTCTTAAGATGGATATAGGACTCATGCTGAATTCATCAAGTCCCATTCCAATTAATACTGGAATTAGTTTAGGATCTCCCGCTACTTCTCCACACATACCCACCCATTTATTTTCCTTATGAGCATTATCTATAACCATTTTTACTAGTCTTAGTAATGCAGGATGAAATGGGTTATACAAATGAGATATTTTTTCATTCATTCTATCTACTGCAGTTGTGTATTGAATAAGGTCATTGGTTCCTATACTAAAAAAGTCTACCTCCCTGGCAAACAAATCAGAAATAATAGCCGCTGCAGGTATCTCTATCATAATTCCTACTTCTAACTTTTCATTAAATGCTATATTTTCTTTATGTAAATCATTTTTTACTCCCTCTAAAATTGCCTTTGCTGCTCTTAATTCTTCAATACTTGAAATCATTGGGAACATTATTTTAATATTTCCATAGGCACTAGCTCTTAGTATAGCTCTTAATTGAGTTTTAAATATATCAACTTTATCTAAACAAACTCTTATAGCTCTATATCCTAAAAAAGGATTCATCTCGCTGGGAAGATTTAAATAATCTAATTCTTTATCGCCACCAACATCTAGTGTTCTAATAACCACAGGTTTATTTTTCATCTTCTGCGCAACTTCCTTGTAGGCTTCATATTGTTCCTGCTCTGTTGGTGCTGATGTCCTATCCATATATAAAAACTCAGACCTATATAATCCTATACCTTCACCATCATTATTTAAAACACTCTCTAAATCTTTTGGTGTTCCAATATTTGCAGATAATTCTACTTTTATTCCATCAGTGGTGATGCTTTCTTTTCCTATTAATAAATCTAGCTCTTTTTGAGATTTATTGTATTCTTCTTTTTTTTCTTCATAAAGCTTTACTATTTTTTCTTCTGGATTAATGTATATTAACCCTTCTTCACCATCGAAAACAATTAAATCTCCATTTTTAACAATACTCGCTATATCCTTCACTGCAACTATTGCTGGTATTTCTAAATTTCTAGCCATTATAGCCGAATGTGAAGTTCTTCCACCAATTTCCGTTATAAAACCTAAAACCTTTTTTTTATCTATTTGTGATGTATCAGATGGAGTTAAGTCACGCGCCACAATTACAACTTCATTAGCTAATTGTGCAAAGTTAACATCCTCTATATCTAATAATTTTTTCATAAGTCTTGCTGTTACATCTTTTATGTCTGCTGCTCTTTCTTTCATATATTCATTATCCATAGCATCAAACATAGCTATAAACATTTCTGAAATCTCTTTTAGTGCCCACTCAGCATTAACTTTATCATCTTGAATTTTTTTCTCGATCTGCTGAAGCATTTCTGGATCTTCTAGGATCATTAAATGAGCTTCAAATATGGTAGCTTCTTTTTCACCCATACTTTTTAACACATTATTATATATGTCCTGAATTTCACTCTTGCTATTTTCCATAGCCACCTTATATCTTTTAACTTCATCTTCATAATTTATAATATCTTTTTTTTCTATAATAATCTTCTTTTCTTCTTTTAATAGTACTTTTCCTATTACTATTCCAGGTGAAACTCCAATGCCTTTCATTAAATAACCTCCTTATAAGCGAAATTCACTCCTTGCAGTAAATTTAAGTATTTTACTAGCCTAGGAGTGAATATTACTTTATATATGATTCTTTATAAACCATTATTTTTTAAAGTTCTACGATTTCTTTTTCAATTACTACTTTTAATTCTTCTACTGCCTTTTTTTCATCGTCTCCAGACGCTACAATCTTAATTTTATCACCCTTTGAAGCTGCCATACTTAATATATTTATTATACTTTTTGCATTATACTCTTTATCGTCTTTGATTAAAGTTATATGTGAAGTAAATTTAGATGCTTTTTTAGCCACAATACTTGCTGGTCTTGCATGCAAACCTTGCTCATTCATTAACACAATTTCTGCTTCGTACATAAAGACATCTCCTTTTCATCTTAGATTCTTCCTAAAACTAAGTTATTTTTAAAATTATATATATATTTTACCCTATTGCACATGTATAAACAATGATTAAATTTATTAACAGTTATTAAATTAATTATTAATTTACTTCTTTAATAATAATATCTTTTTTCAATAATAAAATCATAAGAGCGGTTATTACTGTACCAACTACTATGGATAATATATACGCACCCACATTAGTAACTGCATTTGGAATCAATAATATAAATATACCACCATGTGGAACTGCTATAGCTGCTTTAAACACCATAGATAATGACCCTGTTACTGCAGCACCCACCATTACTGAAGGTATTATTTTAAGTGGATCCGCTGCTGCAAATGGTATTGCACCTTCTGTTATAAATGCAGCCCCAAGTGCCCAAACAGCTTTTCCTGCTTCTCTTTGTTCTGATGTAAATTTCTTTTTAGCTATAACCGTTGCAAGAGCTATTCCAAGGGGAGGAGTAATTCCTGCTGCCATTACAGCTGCCATTACCATAGATGTTTGACCTGCAACTAGAGTTCCTACTCCAAAAGCATAGGCTGCTTTATTAACTGGACCACCCATATCAAACGCCATCATTAAACCAATAATTATTCCAAGTAGTGCGGAATTTGCTCCACTTAAATTAGTTAAATATTTTGCCATTGCTACGTTTATTGCACCTACAGGCTTTCCTATAACAAATATCATTACTAGTCCAACTATTAATGAGGATAAAACCGGTAATATTATAACTGGCATTAACCCTGCTAAGGATTTTGGCATTTTTATTATTTTCTTTAAGAAAACAATAGTATAACCGGCTAAGAAACCTGCTGCCATTGCACCTAAAAAGCCTGCGCTTAAAGATGTAGCAAGCATACCACCAACCATACCTGGTACAAGCCCTGGTCTATCTGCTATAGAGAACGCTATAAACCCTGCCAGTATAGGATACATCAGTGCAAAGGCTGAACCTCCACCAATTTGCATTAAAGCTGCTGCTATGGTACCCGGCTCTTTAAACGCTAGTATTCCAAAAGCAAAAGAAATTGCAATTAAAATACCCCCTGCTGCTACAAAAGGAATCATATAAGATACACCTGTCATAAGGTGCTTATAAGGGCCTTTTTTCTCAGCCTTTTTTTCTTCTTTAATTTCACTCACTTGCTCTGAAATATTTATATTCTCTACTTTTATATCTATTGCCTTTTGAATAAGCCCTTTTGGATCTTTAATTGCATCTTTTACGCCAACTTCAATTATAGTCTTTCCTGCAAAACGTTCCTTTGAAACATTAGTATCTGCTGCAATTATTACTACTCTAGCTTCCCTTATATCTTCCTGCGTCAATTGATTTTCTGCCCCCACCGACCCTTGAGTTTCTACTTTAATGTTTATGCCCATTTCCTTTGCAGTCATTTCAAGAGCCTCAGCTGCCATATAGGTATGCGCTATCCCTGTCGGACATGAAGTTATTGCTACAAATTTCATAAACCTTCCCCCTTCTTATTTAATATGTGTTATCTATTGTTCTAATAGTGTAATTATTTCTTCAGCACTGCTAGCTTTCATTAAGCTATCTCTTAACTCACTATGCATTAATTTTCTAGAAATTTGACCTAATATTTTTAAATGCTCATCACTTGATTCTTCTGGTACAGCTATTAAAAAGAATATATGAGCAAGTTCATCATCCATAGACTGATAGTCAATTCCGTCCACGCTTCTACCAAATACTAATGCAGGTTCTTTAACTCCGCTACTTTTGCCATGTGGAATAGCTATTCCCATACCAATTCCTGTTGAAAATTCAGCTTCTCTATCTAATACCGCTTGTAAATATTTATCCACATCTAGTAATTTACCATCTCTATCTAAAATGGTTACCATCTCTTTTATTACATCCTCTTTTGTCTTACTGTTTAGCTCTAGTTTAATTAGATTTACATTTAATAATTCAGTTATATTCATATATTATCATCCTTTCGTTATATATTTTATATCTATTTCCTTTTTCAATTTCTCTATGTCAACAAATCTTCCTGTTTGCGTTCCTTTCGTCATTACATTAGCTGTGCTTGTTGCACAAGCTAGCTTTATAGCTTGCTCAAAACTGTAGTCTTCCTGAACTGCTACAGCCATTGCTGCAACCATAGAATCACCAGCACCTACTGTACTTTTAACCTCTACCTTTATACCTGTTACTTTTGCTACTTTATGGTCACTTATGAATATGGAGCCCTTAGAGCCTAGTGAAATCACTACATATTTTACTCCATACTCTAATATTTTTTTTGCAGTTTCAATAACTTCATCTTCGCTATTAATGCTTATATCAAAGGCTTTTTCAAGTTCGTCTATATTTGGTTTTACCATATATGGACCAGCTTTAATTCCTTGCATTAGCAGCTGTCCTTCTGCATCTAATATAACCTTACCACCCTTTGTTTTTATGCTTTTAATTATGTCAGCATATATGGATGTACTGACTCCACTTGGCACACTACCTGAAAGAACTACTATAGAATCATCTTTACAATGTTCCATAATTTCCTGTTTTATATTAGTGATATCTTTTTCTCCTAAACTAGGTCCATTTTCGTTTATATCTGTATGTGTATTATTAACCTTATCAAAAATTTTTAAATTAGTTCTAGTTTCTCCTTTTACAGTTAAAAAATTATTGTCAATATTTAAATCATCCAAATAATTTTTTATTTGATTTCCACTGCTTCCCCCTAAAAAACCTAAAGCTATACTTTTATGCTTTAACTCCTTAATAACTTTAGATACATTGATGCCTTTACCTCCAGCATCAACTCTTGTAGACACAATTCTATTGACAGTATCAATTTTAAATCCGTCTATCTCAATAGTTTTGTCTAAAGCTGGGTTCAGAGTAACTGTTATTATCATTTTATCACCCCAATTTATTTTGCTTTGATTACTTTTACATCTTTTTCTTCAAACTTTTCTATTAATTCGTCATCTAATTGATTGTCTGTAATAATTGTATCAATACTATCTAGGTCAACAATTTTAGCAAAGGAAACTTTGTTAAACTTAGTATGATCACATACTACTATAATTTTCCTGGCTATTTTTATCATTTCTCTTTTAGTGCTAGCTTCTATAACATTTGGTGTGGTAAGTCCATTAATAATGCATACACCATTAACGCCTATAAATGCTTTGTCTACCTTGAAATTTTTAAATGTATTATCTGCTACAGGTCCTACCAGTGCTCTAGTTTCCCATCGCAATGTACCACCAGTAACAATTACTTCCACATTCTGTTTTTTAGCAAGTTCAAAAGCTATATCCACAGAATTTGTTAAAATCGTTACATTTTTAGCTGCTATATGCCTGGCAATGTTAAGAGTAGTTGTACCTGCATCTAAAACTATTGTCTCCCCATCTACTATCATGGATGCTGCAAGCTTTCCTACAGATTCTTTCTCATCATAAAACTTATCTATCTTTTCTGAAAAAGTAGGTTCAAATTTAGTATTATCATTTAATACCGCTCCACCATGTACTCTTTTTATAAGTTCTGCCTCTTCTAATTCTTGAAGATCACGTCTAATGGTAACTTCTGACACTTCGTATATCTGGGATAACTCACATACTTTTACCTTCCCATCTTTATTTAAAATATCTAATATTTTCGATTTTCTTTCCTCGGCAAACATAATTTAAAAACTTCCTTTTATCATATTTGGAATAACATTAATGTTCGTTTGTATTTGTTTTAGTTTCATTTGCTTTCGCTTGTGTTCATTTTAGTATATTATGATATCGTTGTCAATACATAAAAAATATTTTTTTATGCTAATTCTACTTTTATTTTATAGTTTAAGCCATATTACAATAAATAATCTTCAAAAAACAAAAACGAAACCACTTGGCTTCGCTTTTAATATATATTTCTTAACCTATGTGACTAGTTCTCCAATTGACTTTTTAAGAGTTCCTCTATCTTAGGAGTACACCTATGGCCTTTGCATCCGCCTGACCCAGCTCCTGTAGCTTTTTGAACCTCTTCTAGCGTTGTTGCGCCATTTTGAATAGCCTTTTTTATTGTAGATCTTGGTATAGCCTTACATAAACATACCTTTGTAAGTTTATCCATTATTTCATTATTTATATTCCCATCCATTATATTTATCTCCTTTCACTTTATCTTTTATCTTTAAAAAAATCAGTCAATAAATTTCCACATTCCGCGTTATATAACCAATTTATTTCTGTCCAGTGATTTAATGCATCATTTTGAATAAGATTTATAACTGAACCACAAGCCCCTACGCTAGGATCAAAGATTCCTATGTATAATCTACTTATCCTAGACTGTAATATAGCTCCTGCACACATAGGACAAGGTTCTAGGGTTACGTACATATCACATCCTGTTAATCTCCAAGTGCCTAAGACGTCACAGGCTTTTTTTATAGCTAAAATCTCCGCATGAGCAGTTGCATCTTGAAGGGTTTCGCGGAGGTTGTGTGCTCTAGCAATTATTTTGTTATCTTTAACTATAACTGCACCTACAGGTACTTCATTTAAAAATAATGATCTTTTCGCTTCTTCTAATGATTCATGCATAAAATCTTTTATCATGTTAACCCCTTTATTGTTTAATGATTATTCTTTAGTAATTATTATACTTTTAAACTGTCAGACTTTCAATACATTTATTTTAGCATTTACATCTATGCTTTTGCATCTACTATTTTGCAATAAGAATTAACTGTTAGTATATAATATATTAAATAAATTAGAGTATATAGTCCTACAGTTATAAATACTGGATATACTAAGCTTGAACTAAGTACAATTTGCAGAATTGTTAATGCAATAATACTATGTGTTATTCCAATGATTAAGGGTAGCGCAAATATAAAGGCCATCTGCCTTGCTATAGAAATTCTTATCTCTGATTTTTTTACACCGATTTTCTTTAGTATGTCGTATCTTTCTTTATCCTCGCCAGCCTCTGACAGTTGTTTGAAAAATATTATACTTCCTGTGCAAATCAAAAATACAAAACCTATAAAGGAAGCTAAAAATATTATAATACCCATGTTAGTCATAGTATCTCTGTAAACTTCATAATATGTTGATAGGGCATTGCCACCTAAAGTTTTTTCTATTTCTGCTGTAAGTCCTTTGCTTTCTTTTTGATTTTCAATATTTATGAAAGTGATTTGTTCAACCTTATTTTTATCATATAATTTACTGTAAACCTCATCTGTTACAACTACAGTATCCTGCATATATGTATTTCCTATACAAAGTTGACTAGTTAATAGCTCCTCTTTAAAAGCTTTTATTTTTAAGTTTACTCCTTTTTCCTTTATTTTAAGTTCTATATTCTTGCCAACAGGGTTTTCCATTATCTTATCTGAATACATACTCATAAAAAAGAGTACTTCATCTGACTTTAAAGATACATTATAATCTAGTCCTCTTGCTCTTGATAATTCTTTCATGGTACTTTCTGATATAACAAAGGATTTTGAATTTGTTAATGGATGCAGCTTCATCTTCGATATCTCTGGCCATTTACTATCTATAATCATAAATTCACTATTAGTAAAACTTTTAATCTTATTACTAGGATACTTATTTATGATTTGTTTAACTTGTTCATCTACACTTTTGTTATTACCTCTATAGTAACAACTAAAAGGGGCTACTTTATTAATACTATTTATTTGATCATAATAAAGCGATGTTGCAGTTCCCATTGCAGTAATAGTGGTAGCACTAAGCACCGCAATAGTAGCTAAAGATCTTCCATTCGCTTTTATTCTATATAAAAGTTGAGAAGTACCTATCATGTTTAAGCCTCTAAAATATTTAACCTTATTTTTCTTAGAAAGCTTAACTATAAATACTATTAAGGAAGAGAAGAACATGTAAGTTCCAATTACTGTACTAACTAGTATAACTATCAATATAGCCAAGTTATCAAATTTATAAGTTAATGCCATGTAATAACCTGTTCCAATAAAAATTATTGAAAGTAGAGCTAATACTAGTGAAGCCTTTGGTTGATTCTGTGCCACCTTTTCTGATTTAAACAATTCTATAAGCTGAAATCTATAAATTAGTGTATAGGAATGCACCGATGCTATAATAAATATTACTAAAAATACTTCAATTGTGCTAATAATAGCCTTTAAGGATATAGCAAATTTAACATTTACATCAAAGCTCATAATATGAATTAAAATCATTACAAATAGCTTTGAAAATAAAGTTCCTATTAATATGCCGAAGGCAAGGGCCAGTGCTCCCATTACTAGATTCTCATAAAACAACATTCTTCCTATCTGCTTTTTCTTAACTCCCAGCATGGAGTATAAAGCTACTTCCTTTTTTCTCTTTTTAGTAAAGAAGGAGTTTGAATACCATATAAACATAGCTACAAAAACTGCTATGACAATGGAAGCTGCATTAAAAGCTGTACTTACTTTCATAGAATCCGCTGCTAAGTCCGCAACCTGTTTATTATATTCTATAGATGTAAAAGTATAATAAATCATTATACAAAATACCATGGATACAAAATATATTAAATAGTTATGAAAATTTCTTTTTATGTTTCTAAAAGTAATATTAAATAAAGTCATCTTTGTCACATCCTCTCTAAGTTAAATTGTTACTTCATCGAAGTTACCACCTAAGGCAGCCAACACATCTAGTATTTTTTTAAAAAATTCTTTTCGTGTTGTCGTACCTTTGACAAGCTCCGTAAATAAGGAACCATCTTTTATAAATATTATTCGTTTGCAATAGCTGGCAGCAAAGGCATCATGAGTTACCATCATAATAGTAGCTCTCTGAACCTGGTTTAAATCACTTAAAGCCTGCAAAAGCTCAGTGGAAGATTTAGAATCCAATGCCCCTGTAGGTTCATCCGCTAATATAAGTTTTGGTTTAGTAATAATAGCTCTAGCAGCAGCCGCTCTTTGCTTTTGTCCACCAGATACCTCATAAGGATATTTATTAAATATATCCCTTATACCTAAAGTAGTTCCTATAATACTAGCCCGTTCTTCAATATCTTTTATGTTTACTCTAGAAAGCGCTAAAGGAAGTACCACATTCTCTTTTAAAGTTAAAGTATCAAGCAAATTAAAATCTTGAAATATAAAACCTAATTTATCTCTTCTAAAAGAAGCTAACTTATCTTCATTCATTTTTGCTAAATCTTCCTTATCAATAGTTACTACTCCTGAAGTTGGCTTATCTATAGTTGATATAATGTTTAACAATGTAGTTTTTCCTGCACCTGAGGGACCCATTATTCCAATAAACTCTCCCTCTTTTATTTCAAGGTTTATATCATTTAAAGCAGTATAAACATTACCCCTTGAGCCATATACCTTTTTTAAATTTCTGGCAACTAATACATTTTCCATTTATATTTCCTCCTTAAATCATCACCTGCGGTGCTGAAATGTCGTTAAGACCTTTCGCTTATTACAATTAAATCTTATAACAAATCAAGTATTCAATCCATTGTATAATGTTACAAAGTGACCTTTAAACTTACATTGTTGTAAGTTTAAAAAAATAAGGCTACAAACCATATTTTCAGCTTGTAACCCTGTAATAATCTATAAGCTTTGGAAAATGAACTGTTACCCTAGTAAATTCAAAAGGTTTAGATTCAATAGTTATGTGATGGCCAAGCTTTGTGGAAAGACTTTTTGATAAATAGAGTCCCATGCCTGTGGCTTTAAAATCCTCTCGTCCGTTATATCCAGTAAATCCTTTATCAAAAACCCTTTGAATATCCTCAGCTTTTATTCCAATACCATTATCTTCAATAATAAGCTGCTTTCCACTCAAATTTAATATTCCACTGATTTTTATAAGTCCATTGCTACCTGTATATTTTAATGAATTTGATAAAATCTGATCTAGAATAAAGAAAAGCCACTTTTTATCTGAGTCTATAGTAAATTCTAAGTCATTTATTTCTATCTTTATTTTTTTACCTATAAACTCCTTTGCATGTTTTTTTACAACCCCCATAATTAGACTATGCATATTTATTTCATTTATTAAATAGTCCTTTGAGAAGCTGTCTAATCGTGAATAATATAATGCTTGTTCAACATAATTCTCTATGTGATCTATTTCATCTTCTAGGTTACTTAAGGTTTCCTCCTTAGACTTATATACACTATTTTCTATAACCAATCTGCATGCAGAAATAGGTGTTTTTATCTCATGAACCCAGGAATTTATAAAGTCTACATTTTCTTTTTTTGCTTCATATAATTCATTGATTTTTAAATTAAATTCTTCATTAACCTTCATAAGAAGTTCTCCATATAGCTTTTGTTCATAATTTAATGATTTAGGCAAAGAATTAATAATATTTTCTTCCTGGTTTTCTATAATATATTTAATAACATCATAATATCTTTTATTTTTTATATACTCAAATATTAAGTAAAGTATAAACATAATAAAACCTACTATATTAATATAGGCTATATTTTCAATACTTATTTTTACTACATTATTAAAATACACTACAGATGAAATAAATATCATCAACATAAAATAAAACAAAATTAAAAATATCCTGTCCCTTAAAAAATTTCTAAATTTCATAGTATTATATACCCTTGCCTTTTTTTTGTTTTAATTAGGTCTTCCAGTTCAATATTCTCTAATTTTTTACGCAATCTATTAATGTTTACTGTAAGGGTATTATCATCAACAAAACTTTCATCCTCCCAGAGGCTTCGCATAATTTTATCTCTGCTTATTAAATTGCCATTGTTTTTCATAAGTAAGTATAGAATGCTAAATTCATTTCTGCTAAGTTCTACCCTCTTATCTTTAAAAAATACGCTGTTATCCTTCATATTTAAAACAATATTTTTATACTGGAGCACATTAGTCTGCGCATCTGCATAGGAATATGTTCTTCTTATCAATGCGTTTATTTTGGCCATCAATATTTCTAAGGAAAAAGGCTTTTGAATAAAATCATCCCCACCCATATTAATCGCCATTATTACATCCATATTATTATTTCTTGAAGAAACAAATATAATAGGAACCTTTGATATTTCTCTGATTTTACCACACCAGTAATAGCCATCAAAAAATGGCAGGTTTATATCCATAAGAATTAAATGCGGAGAATATTTTGAAAACTCTACAAACACCTCATTAAAGTTCTCAACGGCTTTTCCATCAAAGCCCCATCTTACTATATTTTCAAGCAATATTTCTTTTATCCGAACATCATCTTCTACTATCATTATTTTAAACATGTGAAAACCTCACTTTAAATTTGGACTTTGGTTATTTCTATTGTACTATAAAATGTAAATATTGTATAAAAGGGTTATAAAATAGTTTAACTTATGTTCTTTCAAAAGTTTTATGTGATTTTTAATTTCCAAGGAAATAAAAAAAAGCTAGCAAAGTATTACTTTGCTAGCTTTTTCTGGTGCACACGAGAGGAGTCGAACCTCCGGCCTTCCCCTTAGGAGGGGGACGCTCTATCCTACTGAGCTACGGGTGCATATTTATTCGTACTATATTATAGTATTACACTTTTATAAATATGTCAACCTATGGATGTTTAAAACTTAAATTTTTAATATTATTAATCTGAAATGTAAATTGCAAGACAAATCCATGTTTTCTGAAAAATAAATGATTTATTGCATGATTTTTGTAAGTTTATATGCTAAACTATCAATAAATGATATTAAATTATGAGGTGATCAAATGAAAAAAATCCATATAACAGAGACAATCCTTAGGGATGCCAACCAATCCTTGATTGCTACAAGACTAAAATTCGAAGATTTTGCAACTATCCTTCCAGCTTTAGATAATGCAGGTTATCATTCATTAGAATGCTTCGGAGGGGCACCTTTGATTCTTGTTTAAGATATTTGAATGAAGATCCCTGGGAAAGGCTCCAAAAAATAAAAAGTATAGCTAAGAAAACTCCACTACAAATGCTTCTTCGTGGTCAAAATATATTAGGTTATAAACATTATCCTGATGATGTAGTAAGAAGATTTATTAAAATATCTGTATATAATGGTATAGATATAGTAAGGATATTTGATGCTCTAAATGATTTATCAAATATAAAAGTTGCTATGGACGAAACTAAAAAACAAGGAGCACATGCACAAGGTGCTATAGTTTATACTGTAAGCCCAATTCATGATGTTAGCAATTATACAAAACTTGCAAAGCAGCTAGAAGAAATGGGTGCTGATTCTATATGTATTAAAGATATGGCGGGCCTTATTATGCCAAGCATTGCCTATGATGTAGTTAAGGGAATGGTGGAGACTGTAAAGATACCTATATATCTTCATTCTCATTGTACAAATGGCCTAGCTGAAATGTCTTATTATAAGGCAATAGAGGCAGGTGCTACTGGTATTGATTGTGCTATTTCAAGTTTCTCTAGTGGAACTTCTCAGCCACCTACAGAAAGTATGCATCAAGCACTAATTACTGCGGGTTATGATACAGGTCTAGATAATGCAAAGCTTAAATACATAAATGATTTTTTTAAACCAATAAAAAAAGAAGTTTTAGCCTCTGGATTATTAGACCCACTAGTCTTAACTCCTCAGCCAGAAGGTTTAACTAATCAAGTTCCTGGTGGAATGCTTTCTAATATGATTTCACAACTTAAGGCACAAAACTCTATTGATAAACTAGATGATGTCCTAACCGAAGTACCTAGGGTACGAGAAGATTTAGGATTCCCACCACTAGTAACTCCTATGAGTCAAATGGTTGGCACCCAAGCTACAATGAATGTTTTAACTGGAGAAAGATATAAAATGATATTAAAAGAAGTTAAAGCCTATTGCAAGGGTGAATATGGACTAGCTCCTGGACCAATTAATGCGATTCTTTTAAAAAAAGCACTAGGTAGTGAAGAACCTATAGTTGGAAGATACGCAGATACCTTAGCACCAGCTTTTGAAAATGCAAAGGAGTATCTAAAGGATTTAACTACTAGCGAGGAGGACATTTTATCCTACTTAGCTTTTCCTCAAATAGCAGAAGAATTTATTAAAAACAAAAAACAAAAGCCCTCTGTGGATCAAGTAAGAATTGAAACTAAAAGTGAGCCTATATAACAGTGAACTAACGCCCTTAATATTAAAAATTGAGGGTGTTAATTTATTGTTAGTATTTTAATATATGAAATAGTATATAATGTACATTATATACTATTAATTGGAGGTGTTTTGATTGAATAACGATATCAAGAATTTTTTCCTAGCCGGCCTTGGATCTGCAGCTTACACTTATGAAAAAGCTACAAGTCTAATAGATGATTTTGTAAAAAAGGGTAAGATAACCTTGGAAGAGGGCAAAGATTTATCTGAAGAACTAAAAAGAACTGTAAAAGAAAAAAAAGATGGAAGTCCCACTTTCAAAAAAGAGCACACCCCGCTTACAAAAGAAGATATGGTTTTACTCCTAAAAGAAATGAACTTTGCAACTAAAGAAGATATTGATAAACTAGATAAAAGGTTAGCACATTTAGAGATAACCCTACCATAAATAAATATTGTAATTAAAATGAAAGTCCTACTATTAACTCTAGGGCTTTTCACTTTAACAACATTTCAGCACTACAGGTGATGATTTAAGTGAGGTATAAAATGCGACGAAAATCTGTTAATAGATTTAGAGAAATTGTTAAAGTTCTTGGTTCCTATGGCTTTGGCTATATTGTAGACTATAATTTTAATAAAAAAAATAAACTCCCTGAAAATTTAAGGAAAGCCTTTGAAGAGCTTGGCCCTACTTTTATAAAAATTGGCCAAATACTTAGTACAAGGCCAGATTTGTTATCCCCAGAATATATAGCAGAACTTTCAAAGCTTCAAGATAATGTTGCTCCAGAAAATATTGAAACCATAAACAAAGTATTTTTTGATGAATTTAAAATATCAACAACTGAGTGTTTTGAAAGGTTTAATGAAAAACCACTAGCCTCAGCATCTATCTCTCAAGTACATAAAGCTATATTAAAAGACGGTAGAGAAGTTGTAGTAAAGGTGCAAAGACCAGATATTGCAGAAAAGATGAAACTGGATATCTCTATACTTGTTCGCATAGTAAAGCTTACAAAGGCAAGATTTTCTGATGCACTTATTGATCCAGAAGAAGCCTTACATGAAATACTTTTAATTACGGAGCTTGAACTTGATTTTAATAATGAAGCAAAAAACATAAATACTTTTAAAGCTTTCAATAAGGATGTTGCATTTTTATATGTACCTTACGTAGTTTGCGAATTATGTAGTACCAGGGTTCTAACTATGGAACGAGTTTATGGCTTTAAAGTAGATGATATGAATAAACTCAAAAGCGGTCACTATGATCTTGATGATTTAGGTAAAAAATTAGCTTTGTCTTATTTGAAACAAGTGCTAGAAGATGGTTTTTTTCACGGAGATCCACATCCTGGAAATATTTTTGTATGTGAAGGCAAAATTTGCTTTATCGATTTTGGAATTATGGGAAGTCTCTCAAATTCTATAAAATCTACGCTAAACGATATGATATCTGCAGTTGCTTTTAATGATATAAACAAAATGATTTCTGCTCTTTTATCTATAGGGATAAAAAAAGGATATGTAGATAGAAATAAACTCTATGAAGATTTAGATTATCTTCTTATTAATTACCTTTCAGTATCGCTAAGCAATATCCAAGTTTCAGTTATGCTCTCTGAAATTTTTGATATAGCAAAACAAAACAATATCCGTTTGCCCCGTGATTTAACACTCCTAATACGCGGTCTTGTAATTTTAGAAGGTGTAATTGCAAGTATTGCTCCAGATATAAAAATAATAGATATAGCTATACCTTATGTTAAAGCTAATAGTAAATTTTCACTATTAGCCGATTTAGACCTTAACACTTTGCTTATCCGTTCATATGCATTTATAAAAGACTCCTTTAGACTTCCATCAAAAATCATAGAACTATCTGATAGTCTAATAAGTGGAAGAGCTAAGTTACAACTAGAGCATAAGAATCTAAACACTCCTATAAATGAGTTAAATAAAGGTATAAACAGATTAGTTTTTGGACTTATTATTTCTTCTATGATTATAGGTTCTTCTACAATTTTAAATTCCAATATAGGCCCTAAAATATATAATATATCCCTTATTGGTATAACTGGTTTTGTAACTGCAGCATTTATGGCCTTTTGCCTATTAATCTCTATAATAAAATCCGGAAAACTATAAACTATAAGAACGAGGTATTTTATGATTAAATATTACAATAGAAAAGAAAATAAATATGAAATCGAAAAGGTAGCTGGTGAAAAATATTTGAATTGGTCTTACTGCTCTCCTGTAGGAATTGGACTAGTTGAGTTATTACTCAAGAAAAAGCTATTTTCAAAATTATATGGTTATTACTGTGACACAAAAATAAGTTGTAAAAAAATTGAGAGTTTTATTGAAGATTTCAATATTGATATGTCATTGTACCAAAAGACGCCTGATCAATATTCCTCTTTTAATGAATTCTTTATAAGAGAATTAAATCCAGATGGTCGGATAATCCTTAAGGATGATAATGCTTTAATTTCGCCTTGTGACGGCAAAATTTCTGCTTATGAGAATATTGACCTAGATGGTTTAGTCCAAATAAAAGGATTTACTTATTCTCTTAAAGAACTAGTGGAAGATAACGAAATATACAATTTATATTATGGTGGTACTTGCTTAATTTTTAGATTGTGCCCCACTGATTATCATAGGTTTCATTTTATTGACAGTGGCGTATGTGGCGAGACAACTAAAATTAAGGGCCATTATTATTCTGTAAATCCTATAGCCTTAAAAAGTGTAAAAAAACTATTTTGTCAGAATAAAAGAGAATGGAGTATATTTCACTCAGATAATTTTTCAGATGTTATTTATATGGAGGTTGGCGCTACTTGCGTGGGCTCAATTATTCAAGGTTATACTCCAAATGTGCGAATTACAAAGGGAGAGGAAAAAGGTTATTTCAAATTTGGTGGTTCCACCGTTATCCTATTCTTTAAAAAAGGTGTTGTAAAAATAAATGAAGAAATACTCACCCAAACAAAATTAGGTTTTGAAACTTCTGTAACATTAGGCGAAAAAATAGGACTGAAATAATCTTTCAGTCCTATTTTTATTATATTTTAAATTTTGAGGTTATATCCTTTAATTTTTCCGCACTAATTTTGTTTCCACTAGTAGTGCTTTTTATTTCTTCCATTTTACTTACTATGTCAATGCTCTTGCTGGATATACTAGATATACCCTCTGCACCTTCATTAACAGTACCTGCTACTTGATCTATTGCAGTAGTAACTCCGTTTATGGATATATTCAAATGTTGTGCCGTTTCATTAAATTCTTTCATGAATTTATTAAAATTCTCTGCATCATCCATATATTCTTTTCCCGTACCCATAATAATCTCATAATTTAGAGATACCTCTTCATCCATAAAATTCAACATTTTAGTAGAACTATTAGATAAATTTTTTACAGAATCATTTACAGCTTTAACTACATTTTGGATGTTAGCTGCTGTAGCTCCAGATTGTTCTGCTAACTTTCTAACCTCATCTGCTACTACTGCAAAACCTCTCCCTGCTTCTCCTGCCCTGGCTGCTTCAATGGCAGCATTTAATGCTAATAAATTAGTTTGACTAGTTATATGCAATATAGAGGTTGCTAGTCCATGTATTTCCTCAACTGCTCTTGAACCAGCTATTGCAACTTCTAATTGCTTCTTTACATCATTATAAATCTTATCTGTATCTTTTTTAGATTCCTTAGTAGAAATAGTAATTCCCATTGCTTTTTGAACAATAACTTCTGCTATATTAGATCCTTCTGAAGCTTTCTGGGCTATTGTATTAACCATGCTTTCCATCTCTCCTGAAGTAGCAGTAATTTCCTGCGCTGTAGCTGCTGTTTGTTCCATTCCAGCTGACAAGCTTTCAGTTTCAATAGAGCTTTCTTCTGCTTTCACTTTTAATATATCCGTAAGATCTTCAACGGTAAGCGCATTATTAGTTATATTTTCTGAAGCCTCAATTAAATCAAGTACGACATCTTTTAATGTCTTTCTCATATTAACTATAGCTCTAGATATAGTCCCAATTTCATCATTAGTTTTAATTAAATCCTCTATACCCTTGTCCTCACTTAAATCCAATTTAGAAGTTTTATCTACTAGTAGTGTTACCTTTGTTAATGGATTTACTATAATATTCGATACAACCAATCCAATTAATATGGAAAATATACCTATAATCGCTGCTATTATTAAAATTCCCTCTGTCATTTTATTCACCGGTTGTCTAATCTCATTCATATCTCCAGTAACAACCAATGTCCAATTTGTAATTGGAACAATTCCATAAGAGGAGAACTTTTTAACTCCCTCAAAAGTATACTGATCCGTTCCAGCTACAACCTTTTGTCCCTTTACAACTTTATCCACTATAGCCTTTATAACTACATTTTCAACATCTTTTCCTATCTTTTCTTTAGTTTTGTGGTATAACATTTTGCCTTTTTCATCAACTAAAAAAGCATAGCTTGATTTACTATTAGATACACCTATATTTTTCATATACTTTGAAAAACTCTCCGCATATACAGATACTGCTACGTAACCTAATGGTTGCCCATATTTATCCTCAGTTATCACGGGGCTTGTAAAAACCATAACCGCATTTCCTGATATTTCAGATTTCATAGTCTCACTTACAGCTAGTCCACCACTTGCGCTAATGGAATGATAACTTTGGTCTGCTACATTTTTTCCTATAGCCGCCTTATTACTATCTGATATTATATTCCCATTTACATCAACTAAAAAAACTCTTTCAACATTTGTATTATTAGAAATATATGCAGAAAACTTGTCATTATTTTCATTAACCACATTTTTATATTGTCCCAATGAAATTGCATCAGGTTTACCCTTTAATTTCATAATCTCCATTATTTGCTTAGTATTGCATATGGCCTGTACTTGAGCTTGCTGCTTTTCTATCATAACGGAAATAGTTTCTATTGCTCCTTTATTAACAGACATCATTTCTGCTTTACTTTGATCAAATATTATACTTGATGACCTTATATAAGTAAAAACAGAGGTCGCCACCATGGATATAATTATTAATGTACCAATAAGAAGTGGTATTTTCTTTTTAATGGAAATACCTTTTTTATTATTGTTTTTTATAGATGTTTTGGATGTTCCACTTTTAAATGATTTTACTGCTTTGTTTTCATTTTTATCATTGTTTGGTAATTCCAAAGAATCTTTCTTAATATTCATACTTTTAATTGTCTTTAATAGTTTAGAAGTTTTATTTTTCTTTTGCACAATGTCTTTACTTTCATGTTTTTTTGTAAAATTCCAATTTTTAAAACTCATAAAGTCCCCCCTAATTCATCTTTAATAAAAACTCTTACAATATTGTATAAATATTTCGAATAATCGAAAAAATATTTCTTCATATATATTAACATAAAATCTGTAATTTGTAATTACATAATATTATATATTTTCCTATTATGAGTATAATATATATTATTTTTTCTATATTAGTGTATTTACTTTTTATTTGAATTATAAACTTCTATTTTATATATACCTGACTTCTTCTTATATTTTTAAATGAAGTATTAAGTCATACTTTCTAAGAAAATGGTTAAACTATATAATGCACCTGATATATGTAATGTGATTTTTGTTTTGAAGGGAGCACATAAATATGAATAAAAATAAGTTAGGAAAATCAAAAAATTCAATTAATCAATTAGATGCTAATAAAAGTAATAGTGGCGTTTCAAATACGGAGATGGCTATTATGTATAAGCTGTCCAATATGACTAGTGATATTCGTGATCTTACTTTAGAAGAAAATGAAATTAAAAAATAAGAAACCCAGTAACCATTGTAGTTACTGGGTTTCTTATTTACATTTTAATTTAGCTTTCTTATAGGCATGTATCCGTTTATTGCATACATTTCTCCTGTTTTCTTATCTACACCAATTAAATAATCAGTAGCTGATTGGTCAATCTTATATTCTGTATACCCATAAAATTGGTTCATCGGATACTAAATATGGTTTAGTTTTTAATTGTTATACCTAAACTTTCAGTAGTCGCAATATGACTCGAATCTGTGTATTGAGGTCTATACCATTGCGTATACCAAGTATCTTTAATAGATAACAGTGATGTTAGTTGATTATAATTACAATTTAGATTAATTAATGCTGTATTCTTACTTATATCTAAGGTTTTTAGCGAATTATTGTCACAATATAACAAAGTTATTGCTGTATTTTTACTTACATCTAAGGTTGTTAGTTTATTATTAGGACACTCTAAAAACCCTATTGCTGTATTCTTACTTAAATCTATGGTTGATAGTGAATTATTTTTGCAACGTAACTCAGTTAATGCTGTGTTTGTATTTAAGGTCGTTAGTTTATTATTAGAACAATCTAACCAAAATAATCCTGTATACTTGCTTACATCTAAGGTTTCTAGTTGATTATTATTACAATGTAATATCCCTAATCCTGGGTTTATAACTAAGGTTGTTAGTTTATTATAGCTACATTCTAAGTATTTAGTTAATGCTGAATTTTTACTTATATCTAGAGTTGTTAATTCATTATGTCTGCAGTCTAACAAAGTTAATGCTATATTCTTACTTACATCTAAGGATGTTAACTTATTACTAACACAATATAACTCAGTTAATGCAGTATCCTTACTTACATCTAAGGTAGCTAGTTGATTATTCTCACAACGTAACTCAGTTAATGCTGTGTTTGTATCTATAGTTGTTAGTTTATTATCATTACAATTTAACAGCGTTAGTGCAGTATCCTTACTTACATCTAAGGTTGTTAATTGATTACTACCACAATTTAACTCAGTTAATGCTATATTATTATTTACATTTAAGGTTCTTAGTTTATTAGCACCACATTCTACCAAAGTTAATGCTATGTTCTTACTTAAATCCAAGGTCGTTAATTCATTATTAACACAATTTAACTTAGTTAACGCTGTATTCTTACTTAAATCTAAGGTTGTCAGTTGACTATTGAAACAGGTTAACTCGATTAATGCTGTATTTTTACTTACATCTAAGGTTTTTAGTGGATTAGCACAATCTAACAAAGTTAATTTTGTATTGTTACTTAGATCTAACGTTGTTAGTTTATTATTATAACAACTCAACTCGGTTAATGCTGTATTCTTACTTAGATCTAACATTGTAAGTTTATTACTAGAACAACTTAACCCAGTTAATGCTGTAAAATACTGAATTCCATCTAAACTACTTATATTATAACTATATGGTCCGCTTAATTCTATTCTAGGCTGGCCACTATTCACGTCTAAGACTTTTATATTTTTCACATCAGAATAAAGTATTGGACTCGGACTAGTCTTTCCTATCAGAGAATATACATAACTCTTAAAATATTTATCAGTAAATTTACTGGTTATATCTGTGCCATCACTAATAGCACTTATTGTTCCGGTTTTTCCTAAAGCTACTGATATTTCTTTAACTGCCGTTGCACTAGCATCAAGTAATTTAACATTTACCATATTGCCTGCAACTTTTGCAGGGAAAACTGTTGTAGCTGTCCCTAAGTCAACAATATCTGATATAGGAGTTGCGCCCTCAAATATTTGGTATTTTTTAGCCGTAGGGTAGTTTTTAACGCCATCAGCTGTTAAAGTTACACTTCCTATGGCTCCAACCCCAGTATCAGTTGGTTTAATAGTAGATTTAATTATTTCTACTGATGAATCATTAACAGTTACCGTAATTGTTTTAAAAGCTTCATAGGCTCCCGTTGTTTTGCCAGCTATATAATTTTTCCAAGTTGGTGAATTGACTGTGTTTGCGTGTACAATAACCATATAAGTTCCCGCTTCTTTAAATATGTATGATGGAGTTTCTGTATATTTACTGGATGCACTTGTCCATACTCCAGTTCTTGGATTATATATATGTAATTTATAAAGATATGGCCCTTTAATTCCACCTATATTTTCGATTCCATTGAATTTAAATGCTAAACCATTAGTCTCAACTTTAGGTGCACCATTTGCATATACTCTGATTGCATTATCTTTAGTTACACAATTTAATTCTTCGGCATAGTAAGTATCATAACTTTTTTTATTGCTGCCTGTTGTTCCTTCTCTTTTTACCCAAATTGATAACTTGTATTTTCCTGATTTAAATGCTGGTGTTTCTGGTAATACATACGGAGTTTTAGCATCTACTGCAACGCTATATCCGCTGGTTAATTCATTCCATGTTTTGCCGTCGAAAAGGAATGCTCTGTATTGTACTTTACCTACAAACTTTGATGAAGTTACTGTAAAAGTTTCAGTATCTCCTACTACTAGTGGTGAATGGTCTACTCCAACATAATTTATTATTGGAGTAACTGGATTAACCACTTCAGCTTTTGCTGCGACATTGCCTAAAACTCCAGCCATTACAAAAATTGCTGCTATAAATATCATTAGTGTGTTTTTGATTTGTCTCATGTTTTTTTTGCCCCCTAATTTTTTGCGTTCCATTTAACGTTTTTATTAACTATCCCTAATATAATCAGATATTAATTAAGATTATAAGCTGCTTTGAAAGTTATTATGAATTGATAGTTTTTTATACCTCATAGTTAAATACGTTATTTTTACAATATAGTTTCACTTTTCCATTTTATTAGTATAATATATACCTAAAATTACATATTATAAATTCATTTTATATAAAATGGAAAGCAGAGAACATGGATGTTACACTAACTTAACACATTATCAAAACTTTGTTACCTCCATTATTATGGCTTATTCATACTTCACAAAACTATAGTTTTCTGCAACACTTATTTCGCAATTTTTACTACGCAGTGTGAAAATTGGACGACGTAACTATTGAAATTGAAAGTACGAGCAATTGTCTTTGAAAATTGAATAATACGTATTGAAAAATAATAATAATTGATATGTTTTACAAAAATAGTAATTATCCATATAAAAATATGCTATAATTACCATTAGTTAAGACGACACCGTAAAATATTATGAAAGTTAAGGTGAAAATATATGGAGATTGAGATTATAAGACAAAGTGTAAGTAAAAATGTAAATCAGAATGATTGTATTCTTAGGGAAGATATACAAAACCTAATTAAAAATTATAAAATTGAACTGAAATCTTTGAGTAGAATAACTGGAATAGATTATGCATTGTTAAAAGATTTTATGGATGGAAAAAATATTTTCCTTGATTTTTTTACTAACTTAAAGAATTTTACTGAGAATAATAGAGAGAACGTAAATAATCCAAATATGCCCAACCCTATATCTTTATCAAGTATGGTTTCTGTGCTATCTCATGGGGGAATAAATGAAGATGAACGAGTTAAGGCCGTAATAAATGTATTAATAGCTGAGTTTGAAATTAACTATGAAACTTTAGCCATATATACAGGACTTGTGGTAGAAGATGTGCTGAGTTTTATGAATGATACGAATTCCATTTCCATTGAGAAAAAATATAAGTTAGCAGTAGCAAGTCTATTTTTACATTATTCATTTAAACAACCAGAGAAATTTAAATAGAAAGCTACTAAGAATGAAAAATCCAATAATAAGAAAAATATATGGTAAAGTAAGCCTTAAATTTATATTAGCAACACTAGTATTACTTCGTAACTTTCTTATAGGGTACACTTTACATAACTGAATTTTACGGCATTTTTACATCCCTATCTAAGTGTCATTGAGGTAATCCCTACAACGGCATATAATATATTTGTATAAAAAGGAGTAGCGCAATATTATTACGCTACTCCTTTTTATACTTGCTAAACTTAACTTTATCTAAAAATAAAATTATCATTTTGCTACTAATTCCAACTTAAATTTTTTGCTTAAATAATAAGATATACCTATTCCTATCATATTAAGAATAATATCATTTATATCAAAAAATCCCCTCTTAGTTACTAATTGAATTAATAGGATTTAAATTTATTGAAACTTCCATGACTTGTCTACCAAATAATAATATAATCATTATTGAAATATATAAAACTACTAGTACCCTAAATGTATTTTTATCTATCTTTTTGTTTCTAAATATCTCTATTACCCTAGACACTTACACCCATGTATTGGATAGTATGAAGAAAAAAGCTACACAAAAATTAAATGATTTATATCTATCAATGGGGGTAAAACACCCCTCATTTTTTATGTATAAAAACTTAAACGTGGCAAATCTCAATTTTAGGTCAAAATAAAAGCCCTACAAACTTAGTGTTTGTAAGGCTTGAGTGGTGCGTCGGACAGGAGTCGAACCTGCGACCAACTGGTTCGTAGCCAGCTACTCTATCCAACTGAGCTACCAACGCATAAACTTCATTACAATACTAACATATTATACGCTAGGAGTAAAGGTTTATTTGCAAAATTCCTTTTATAAATTCATCTCTAAGGATTCCCATAGTAATTACATCCCTATAATCCCCATAAGAAAAACAAGCTTTTCTCTTCTTTCCTTCTTCTAAAAATCCACATTTTTTATAACACTGAATTGCTCTTAAATTAAAATCTAGTACTTCGAGTTCTACTCTATGGGCAGCCATATCCATGAATAAATATTTAAGCAATGCCTTTATAGCGTCTTGTCCATATCCTCTATTCCAGAAGTTTCGACCTATAGCTATACCTAACACGTATACATTCTTGCATACACTACTTTCTTTATAAGTTATATATCCTACAACTACACCTTTTTCATTAACAATGCTTACATATTTTTTATCAATATTAACAAATTTATTAAAATTATTTAATACGTCCTCTTTAGATGGAGGTAATATAAAATTACCATCAAGCTTTCTAACCTCTTCATCACACCAAATATCATAAAATATATTCAAATCCCGTCTCTCAACACTTCTCAATAATACTTTATTACCTTTTAGCATATTTTCTCCTTATTAATAATTTTAAATTTATTTATTATTTCAATATTATTATTTAACTATTATAATTATACCTTTTTTTTAGCCCTATTTCAATAAATTGTTAATTTATTTTGTAATTTATTTGGATAATTGATTAAAAATAAATATAAAAAAACACCTAACAAATGTTAGATGTTTCTGGCGGAGAAGGAGGGATTTGAACCCTCGCACCGGTTACCCGGTCTACACCCTTAGCAGGGGCGCCTCTTCAGCCACTTGAGTACTTCTCCATGGCTTAATTTTATATGCTTATAAAAAAAAATGGAGGAGGAAGTGGGGTTCGAACCCACGGTACGCTCACACGTACGCCAGTTTTCAAGACTGGTGCCTTAAACCAACTCGACCATTCCTCCATGTCCACGACAAGATTTATTATATCAGCATAAATATACTCTGTCAATGTATTTGTTAAAATTTATTTATTTTTACATCCAAAAATAAAAAACACCTAACAAATGTTAGATGTTTTTGGCGGAGAAGGAGGGATTTGAACCCTCGCACCGGTTACCCGGTCTACACCCTTAGCAGGGGCGCCTCTTCAGCCACTTGAGTACTTCTCCATGGCTTAATTTTATATGCTTATAAAAAAAAATGGAGGAGGAAGTGGGGTTCGAACCCACGGTACGCTCACACGTACGCCAGTTTTCAAGACTGGTGCCTTAAACCAACTCGACCATTCCTCCAAATACTAACAACAATATTTATTATATCAGCATAAATATACTCTGTCAACATAATTTTTGTTTTTTTACAATATACTATTTAAAATCTTCTAATTTATGATAAATAAACAACTTAGGTACCTTTAAAAAATATAATATACACTTCTTAAAGGTACCTAAATTATAAATATTAAAGTTATTTGTTTATACTTATTATGGTATATATCAAATTAACCATTTATTTTGAAATTATATTTTTACCACCCATATATCTCACTAATGCCTCTGGAATAGTTACTGATCCATCTGCGTTTTGATAATTTTCAAGTACTGCGGCTAATGCCCTTCCTACTGCTACTCCTGATCCATTTAGTGTATGAATATACTTAGGTTTATCTTTTTTATCATCTTTATACCTTATATTTGCACGCCTTGCTTGATAGTCCTCAAAATTACTACAGCTTGATATTTCAACATACTTATTATAACTTGGCATCCAAACTTCAATATCATACTTAAATGATGCTGTAAATCCTAAATCGCCCTTACATATCTTAACTATTCTATAAGGTAGTCCAAGTCCTTGTAATACTGACTCTGCATCTACAAGTAATTTTTCAAGTTCTGCATAAGAATCCTCAGGTTTTGTAAATTTAAGTAGTTCTACCTTATTAAATTGGTGTTGTCTTATAAGTCCTCTAGTATCTCTTCCTGCAGATCCTGCTTCTGATCTAAAACACGCACTATAAGCAACATGTCTTATAGGCAAATCCTCACCATTTAATATTTCATCTCTATAAATATTTGTAACGGGTACTTCAGCTGTAGGTATTAAAAAATAGTCTGTATTAGCCACTTTAAAGGCATCTTCTTCGAATTTAGGTAATTGACCCGTTCCTACCATACTTTGTCTATTAACCATATAGGGAGGCAATATTTCTGTATATCCATTTATATCTACATGACAATCTAAAAAATAACTTATTAGTGCTCTTTCAAGTCTTGCACCCTGGCCTTTATATACTGTAAATCTTGAACCTGTAATCTTTCCACCTCTTTCAAAATCTAAAATATCATTGTCTATTCCTAAATCCCAATGAGCTTTAGTTTCAAAATTGAAGTTTTTGGGCTGTCCCCATCTTCTTACTTCAACATTATCCTCCTCTGTATCACCTTGTGGCACATTTACATTCGGTATATTGGGTATTCTTAGCATAATATTTTTAATTTTTTCATCCACACCAGACAATTCAACATCGAAATTTTTAATTTCATCTGAAAGTTTTTTCATTTGCCCCATAATTTCATCTACATTTTCTCCGCTTTTTTTAAGCTTTGGTATAAGTGCAGATTGAGTGTTTCTTCTATTTTTTAATTCTTCAACCTCCATTAACACATCTCTTCTTCTTTTATCAAGAGCTACAACCTCATCAATTATTGATATATCAAAATTTTCACCTCTATCTGCCATTAATGCTTTTATCTCTTCTGGATTATTTCTTATTCTTTTTAAATCTAACATAAATATTCCTCCTTAAATATATTATTAATTTTTTATTCACAAGTGTTAATTGTCATACTTTAGTTATTTTTGAATATAAAAAAAGAGTCTTCATCCCCATGAAAAAGGGACGAAAGACTCCGCGTTGCCACCCTACTTGATTAAAAATAAATATTTAATCCTCTTTAACAAATATAACGGTTATACCGTACTGCTTTTCACAGTCCCTCGAAGGTGGATTCACAAAATAAAAGGTATCAGTTTACACCAAACACTGACTCTCTTAACCTCTATATTTCGTTACTATTCTCATCATAGGTTTTATACATTATTATGTTTTAATTTTATGCTATTATTTTAAGAATAATTTTACATCACACTTTTTACAAAGTCAATATATATATATTTAGTGCAGCCCATTACTAAAGCCACATTACTAATTATTCTCTTCAATGTTAATTACTTAAATATTCTTTGTACAGATAATATCAACTCCAGTATTAAGTATATTCTTACATACTACATCCCCTATTCTTAAAGGTGGGCCTACATGTATTCTACTTAATGCTTTTGAGCATTCAATCCATAACTTCCTATCAATGGGCTTACTAGTTTTTACTGAAACCACATTGCACAAATTAGAACCTTTTACCCTAACTAAAGTTGTTAAAATTGCTTCATTTTCATTTAAATTACAATCAGGTTGTTCTATCAAATAAACTCATCTCCTACATACTATCAAATTCTTTTATTCTATATAGTACAATATTAGAATTTTTTGAGTCCTTAACTATTTCCGTCATTTTCTTATTTGTTTCTCTTGCTAAAATAGAAACAATTTTATTTAAACAATGCGCCCCTTGACAATTTCCGAAGGCAGCACCAGTTCTCCTTTTAACTCCCTCTACTGTTCTTGCACCTAAAGGTCTCCGTATAGCGTCCACTATTTCCCCTTCAGTTACTTTTTCACATGCACATATTATTTTGCCATATTTTTCATCAACACTAATAATACTTTTTCTTTCTTCATCAGACATTTCTCTAAATTTATAAGACTCTCTTCTCTTATCATTAAAATCTTTTTTAAGATTACATTGCATCTTACTAACTACACTCTCACATACAATATTTGCTATAGCAGGAGTCATTGTTATCTGTCCATAATGTTTTCCCTTAATTTGAATAAGTCCATCATCAATACCACTATCATCGATTACCATAGGTTGATCAAAGAAAGGCCAATCCAAAAACATTTTAACATCCATATTATCTACACCATTTGTTATTTTAGATATTCTATCTACTACTTCATTATAACTAACATTCTCTTTTGTACTAACAGCGGCAACAGTATCTCCCTCAATAGTTGGAAGTGTGTAAATGCGCTCGCCCTTAGCATTAAACATAAACAATGCATGAGAAAATTTTTGTTTATCATTATTATCTAAGAGTATATATTTTAATATTCCTTCATTATTATTTACTTCAAGTTTTTTTTCATTTACTATACTATAATTTTCTGAAGGAGTTGTATTTATTACCATTTTACAAGTAAATTTATTTTTATTAGTAACAACTCTGAACCCTTTTGATATAGGTTGAATGTCTATTACTTCTTCTTCTAACCTAAATTTTACACCATTATCAAAAGCTACTTCGCCATAAGCTAGAGCTAAGTCAAATGGGCAAATTACACCTGTATTTTTAGAATATAGTCCTTTTTTTATATGAACGTTTAAATTCGGTTCCATTTCATATATATATTTAGATTCTAAAATTAACACATCCTTGGTACCTCTATCTATTGCTCTATTATATGTTTTTTCAATCATGGCAGCTTCTTCATCGGTTTGAGCAATTATTAGGGAACCACATCTTTTAAAAGGAACATTAAATTTAGCAGTTATCGTATCCATCATTTTATTTCCCATACGTTCAAGCCTAGCAGTTAAAGTATCTTCACTTTCAACGCCATCATATATCATAGCAGTATTTATTAATGCTACATCATCAGCTATATCATAATCTTTCTCAATTACAGCTATATTAAGATTATATTTTGAGATTTCATAAGCCACAGCGCAACCTATAATACCTCCACCCAAAATAAGTACATCATAATCCATTGTAACCCTCCACTATAAAACAAAAGTTTTTTTACTTATGCTTTATTATTATATCCTTCTTTAAAAAAAGAGGCACGATTTGTGCAAAAAAATTAAAAGCTAGCCTTATAATCAAAAAACATTTGCTTTAAACTGTCTTTATTTATAGGCTTATTTAAAATAAAATCAACATTATCCATTTCTTGATCGTCAAAAGAGCCCACCCAACCTGTCATAAGACAAAAATATATATGCTTATTTATCTCTTTAATTTTTTGCGCCACTTGTAATCCATTAATAATTGGCATAGTAAAATCACAAACTATTATATCATATTTTCTTCTATTTAACTCTGAATCTAAATCTTCACATCCACAGGTTTTTATTTTACATTTTGCAATTGACTTTATCATACTAGCAACAACATTTCTTACTTGCTCTTGATCATCAATAATTAGAACATTCCCCTCAAACTCTATTACATTTCTTGATATTTCATCATAATTTTTAACCATGTTTTCACATATAGGTAGTTTAACAATAAAAGAGGTTCCTACATTTTCTTCGCTTTCAATTTTCATGCTTCCACTATGTGAAAGTATTATATTATAAGAAATACTTAATCCAAGCCCTGAACCATTATTACCTTTGGTTGTGAAGAATGGTTCAAATATCCGCTTTTGAATATCTATATTCATTCCCATTCCATTATCTTTTATTTCTATAATAACCCTATTATCTTTGTTTTTTGTAATAACCTCAATTGTGCCACCTTTTGGCATAGCATCTACGGCATTTGTTATTATGTTTATAAATACCTCTCTTATTTCTGTTATATTTCCTTTTACTATTTCATTAGATTTTAATAATTTGATTATGTCTATTTTTATGCCTTTAAAAACACTTTCAGTTAGCCACTTACTTTTAGTTAAATCTATTGCATCTGTTATTGCACCATCTATACTAAATGTCTGAAAATCATCATCATTATATTTCTTTGTTAATTTTTTAACTTTATTAGTTATATTCATTCCATCATAAGCACAAATTTCGATAACACTAAGTAATTTTAAATTTTCTTTTTCCTGAACTGTATCCTTTAAAAGTTGAACAGATCCTAAAATTGGCGTAAGTATATTATTAATGTCATGAGTTATTCCCGCAGCCATTTCACCCATAGCTTTTAGTTTTTCGTTTTGTATTAGTCTATTTTGCATATCACAAAATCTTTTTTGCTCTTGAATTAAATAAAAAGCTGTTTTACATATTGATTTTAAGTGTTCTATATTATTTTTAGAAAGCTCTCTATTATTTTCATATCTACCTATCCATATTACTCCTTTAGCGATATCATAATATTCTACAGCAATAGCCATATAGCTTACTATGCCCATTAATTTGAATTTATCTACTAATTTTGAATCCACTACTTCACTTAAATTCAATAATATATCTACATTATCCCTAGATATAATTTGATTGGATTCATTAATATACTTAATTATTTCTGCGTCATTAACTAAGTAGTACTTATGCTTCTTACTTATTCCATAATAGCTATCCATAGCTATTATATTTTCTTGTTCTTTAAGCGAACTGCTTAAAATACAAAAATCCACATCACATACGTCCTTAATTTTACTCATTATAATTTTTTTGAATTCATTTTCATCCGTACTTTTAGGTATATTAGAAAAAACATCATTAAATAAAACTAAATTTTTATTTTGATATTTTAACTGTGAATTAGACTGAAGCATCCATATTGCTTTTTCTATTTCATCTTTGCTTCTAAATTCCATTTCTTTATTTCTGTCTATAATAATTAATTTTTCAAATAAATCAGTAAATCTATATAACCTATTAAAACTGTAACCACTGTTTTCAATATAAACCATATTAGAAACATTATCTTTTGAACACTCTATTATTTTTTCAACACATTTAATTACAGTTTCTAATTTATAAGCTCTTTTAATTACATTTTTAAAATCCCATATTATTTTCAATTTTTGTTTAGCAACAGAAATAATATCTATAATATCTATAAATTCTTTATATTCATAATGAAATGCAGTAATATTATATGTTTTTATTTTGAATTTACCTATATTTATATTATGCCTTATGAATTCTTCATCGCTGTTAAAATTCTTTCCAATATTTTTATAGAATATATCATCTGTAAAAAATATAATTTTTTCTCCGTTTATAAGAGCATCATAAATGTATTTTTTTATTATCTTAGGTAAATTATTTATATTTAAAACATCTGTACCTATACATAATGAATTTTTACCATCTTTATACAAATTATTGTTTATATATTTCATAATATACCCCTCATACTCCCATACTCTCGTATACATAATTATATTCGACATTTTATTTCAAATTCCTTTGTTTTATACTTTATCCGTTCTATTCTATTCATTTTTATATAAATTAAATGAAATTATAACATAAAAATAAGGGCATATAAGTATATATGCCCTAAGTTATCATTTTATGCTGATACAATGTAATATAAATCACTTATAAAACACATAAATTTTTTAATATAGTTACATTATGTTAAATAAATTTAGATATATTTTACTTACTTATTTTATCTAATATATCACCTAATTGTTTTATAAATGTACCATATTCAGTCCAATTTCCCTTCTTCTGAGATTCTATTGCCTTGTTATATAAATCTTTAGCAATTTTTATATTTTCTAATACTTTTGTATCTACATTTGAGTTAACTTCAACTTTTGATGCATTATTTTTATCAGTATAATCAAATATCTGCTGGAGTGCTGACTCTATGTTATTAGCTAAAATTATTTTACCACCATAAGACACTACAATTTTTTTCATCTCTGGGATACTTTTTTCCCCTTTAGCCCTCAAATACATAGGTTCTATATAAAGTAGTGAATTTTTAATTGGTATAATTGTGGTTTCTCCAAATTGAACTTCTGAACCTTGGGTATTCCAAAGTGATAGTTCTTTCGATATTATTGTGTCCTGATTCATCCTTTGTTTAAATAGTACTGGGCTATATACTGTTTCCTTTGGTGGAAATTTATATAAAACCATTTTTCCGTAATTATCAGCATCCATCCTTGCTCCCAGTAAAGCTACCATGTTGTCTCTGCCTTTTGTGTTGAAATATTCAAGTAAAACCATTTCTTCTTTGTTTTCCTTTGGTAATTTCATTATTAGGTAAGAGGCCTCATTTTTCTCCTTTTTACCCTCAACCTTCACTTGGTTAGTTGCTATAGACCATACATCATCTCCATTATAAAATACTCCTGGATCTGTTACGTGGTATCTTCCGAGTACATTAGATTGTAAATTATATATGTCTTCTGGATATCTAAAGTGTTCTTTTATGCCACTAGGAATTGACTCTGAATCCGAAAATAGTTTTGGAAATATATTTGAATAAGCATTTGCTATAGGATCGTTTTTATCAACTATATAAAATTTAGGGGTTCCATCTACTGCATCAATAACAACCTTAATTGAGTTCCTAATATAATTCACGCCGCTCTCCGGCTGTGAAAAAGGATATTTATTAGAAGTTGTATATGCATCTATAACCCAATATAATCTCCCTTCATTTATTACAGTGTATGGATCGCTATCATATGTTAAAAATGGAGCAATTTTATTTACTCTTTCAACTATATTTCTATTAATTAATATTTTACTATTAGAGGTTATATCGTTAGACAATAAAAACTTAGTGCTTTTTTTATTTATAGCAAACAAAATTCTATTTGCCATATTCATCTCTATACCAGCCTTCCCCGCATAGTTGTTCATCTGGTTTTCTCCGCCTTTAGGGTAATCTAGCTCTCCAATCTTTGTATTGACTACACTATAATCATTGGTGCTTTCACCAAAATATATTCTAGGATTATCTAATTTTAAACCCGTTTTATTCTCTAAGGGGATATTATTAATAACAAAATCCGGTTGTCCCTCACTTGTTACGGAATTCACTTTACTCATAACCACTCCATATCCATGAGTATAGACTAAATGTCTATTTTGCCAAGTGTTCGCATTATCTTTTAGTGAGTTTAAATTAATTTCTCTTGGTGCAATAAACACTTGAGTGTACTTCCCATTGATATTATATCTATCAATATCTATATCATTAAAACCATAATAAAATCTCATATATTGAAATTGATTATAAAACTCTAGTGCTGGTTTAAAAGAATTGATTTTTATATTATCAATAGTATCTTTATTTGAATTAATATCCTCTTTAGTTAAATCATTTTTTATTTCAAAAGGCACTTCTTTTATGTTATCAATGTTAAAAGCTTTTCTTGTATTATCTATATTATATTGAATATATGGTTTTTCTAAAGTTTTTTCATTTGACTGAACCGCAAATTTCTGAACTCCAGTTGATGCTAAATTTTCTCCAAATATTAGTAGTGCAATCACAATAATAGATATAACCATTGGTTTTGATTTATGTGATATAAGGCTTATAAACGTAATTACGGCTGCGATAAAAGATGCTACTGCTATTATTTGATAAAACCTTAATGTTACATGTACATCTGTATAGCTTGCTCCAAAAACTATTCCTCTTGGCGAATATACTAACTGCCATGCTTTTATTATATATCCCAAAGATAGCATCAATAATATTAGTGAAGATACTATAGCAAGTTGTCTTCCTGCAAATTTAGTTATTCCGTTATTAAAGTTTTTAAATCTAGAAAATGTAGTTCCTTTATTTATGCTTAATATATGATCCTTTGCATTTAGTATAAGATATGTTACTACCGTAATAATTACAATCACGCCTAGCAAAATTATGAACATTTGATATAATGATTCAATTAATGGAAGTTTAAAAATAAAAAAAGAAATATCTTTTTTAAATAATGGATCTAAGGTGTTAAAACTTGTAGCATTTGAAAACTGAAGTATTTTATACCAATAGTTAGATGAAAAGCTTATGGATATTATACAAGAAATTATAATGTTTATTAAAATACTGATTTTATATTCCAATTTTTCTTTGTTCTTATTTACTTCAACAACTTTTTTGAATCTTAAAATACTAACTTTAAAAGCTTTATAATATGTCCATATTGCAATATAAGACACTATAAATACTGGAACCATTATTTTTAAAATCCATGTTAATTTAGTAAAGTATACTGATAAATATCCTACTTCCCTAAACCACTGTATATTTATAGCTAAATTAACTATATTACCTAAAAAAGCTATTCCTATTAATATAATTCCTATTATTATAGCTATCGTCGTGTTTTTTTTCATAACAATCACCTCTTATCTAATTTTGATAATAATTTACCTAAATTTGAATATTTAGTTTCAATTGCACCTACTGGGCATAATTCCTGACAGCAGAAACATCTTATACATTGATTCATGTTCCATTTAGGATTTGATATGTGTCCTTGTGTTACCATATCAATTGCCGATGGTTTCTCTGGGCAAACCTCCTTGCACCTTCCACACCCTATACATTTATCTATTATAAGTGTTGGATTTGGAGCTATCATTCCTCTTAGAAAATTAGTTACTTTTGGATTTATAAAATAGAAATTACCTCCTTTTCTACAAAGTTTAAAATTCTTAGCTTTCATAGATTCCAATTTTTCACCAAGTATATTTATATCCTCTGGAAGTACTACTCCCCATTTGCTATCATATGCCTCTTTTAAAACAGGTGTATCTAGAGGGTTGTCATAACCTATAAGTCTAACAGCAGTAGAATCCACCGCAGTTAAAGATTTTCCCATAATTAAAGTATTCATTTTATATGGATTTCCACTTTTAGGCCCATTACCTTCCATCGCTATTATGCCGTCTAAAATAGCAAAATTAGTTCCAACAGCAGTATTCAAATCTAGTAGCATCTTACAAAAATTATTTGCATCAGGCATTCTTGTATGCCAAGTTGCCTTTTGAGTTCCTGGTATACATCCGAACTGATTTTTTACAGCACCAGTATAATATGCCATAGCATGTGTTTTAAGCTTTGGTAATGATATTACAACGTCTGCCTCAAAAGCTGCTTTAGCTATATCCCAAGATTTACATAAAATAGAATTATCTAATTTAACATGCACTGATTCTTTAAAGTCTTCAAATTTAACTCCATATCTATTTGCAACTTCCATAAGTCCACAACGCTCTGCTGCTTTTCTTGAATCTCCAAAGCCAGGTGAATCACCAAAGCTAATATCATTAGAATATTCCATAATAATTCTAATAACTGCTTCAAAAACAACATAATGAGTTACTACCGGTGATTCTTTATTCTCAATACTTAACATATTAGGCTTTAAAAGCACCTTACTATCCTTTGGTATTAATTTCGTTAAAAAATCATTTCCACCCAGTAGTTCAAAGCCTTGTCGCAGTTTTTTTTCTACTAAATCAACATCATATTCCATACATTTTAAAAGCGCAACATTTTCCATTAGTTTCACTCCTTTGTGATTAATTTAAATAATATTATCTAAAGGTACACTAATCAGAAATCAAATAATTTTTATCTTTTAGCTCTTTTATAATACTTTCTATAATTTCCTCATTATCGGCTCTTATAGTATGCAAATGTACTCCTTTAGTTAGCGCAGATAAGGGCTGTGCATTAAACTCTTTAAATTTTTTTGTAAATCTTTCAATATCCATTAATGTTTTTATCATAAGCATTGCTCTTATTTCACCATATAAAGAGTGTTCTACGGTTACATCCTCTACTATTCCACCAAACTTAACAATGCATTCAAGCTCATTATATATGTCATCTCGGCTATGCGCCACAGCTATTACTCTTTTCACATAATTACTTTCCTCATTGGGTATTAAATACCCTTCCGGAGTTGCAATTATATTTACTCCCTCTGCTCTTGTAATTGCAATATCTTTTACTATAACTTGTCTTGTAACGCCTAATTCCTCTGCTAAAAACTGACCTTTATATGTAGCATTATTTTTAATTAATAAATTTTTAATATATTCTCTTCTTTGCTTTGAATTCATTTTCCCCTCCTATTTTTTGTATTAATTACATTCTATCACTTTTTATATATTTTAGAAATAATTTCTTATAGTACTAAATTATACCACTAAATTATGGTAATAAAAAAGAAACTATTCGCTAGCTTCTTAATTTCTATCATCACATTCTTTTAATAAGTTTAATTCTATATCTTGCGTTATATTATTGTTATGATGATTTTTTACTAAAAACAAAAACCTATCATCATAACCATATTTTCTTAATAAATTATATCCTATATCTCCATGATTATAGTACATATTAACATTTTTACTCTTCTTATGTAATTTAATTTTTCCATTTGTTATATTATCTACTATAACCATTATAGATTTGTCTATTGGATTCATATTACTATATATTTTACCTATATCATGTAACAGCGCAACTTTTATCAAATTTTCTGATTGTAATACTCTTTGATTACAAGTTAATTTTACATCCCTAGCTACATTTATAGAGTGTTTTTGCTCATGAATAGGTAATTGATGGAATAATTGCAATTCATAAGTTTCTAAATGCATTTTAAGAAAATCTATATCTTCATCATTAATCCTAGAAACCATTGACCAGTAAAACTGCTTTAATCTATATAGCGACATCATCAAACCCCTTTCACAAATAAATTATATTATTACTGTTATATTGTAATACTTTTTTTGTTATAAATCTATAAAAAATTAAATTTCAGATTAATTTTAAACAAAATAAAAAACAGTCCATATTGGACTGTTTTTTTGGTGGAGATAAAGGGAATCGAACCCTTGACCCCCTGCGTGCAAGGCAGGTGCTCTCCCAGCTGAGCTATATCCCCGTATGGTGGACCTTCAGGGATTCGAACCCCGGACCGACCGGTTATGAGCCGGTAGCTCTAACCAACTGAGCTAAAGATCCATACATGACCTGGCGATGACTTACTCTCCCACAAGGTTGCCCCTGCAGTACCATTAGCGCATTGAAGCTTAACCTACCTGTTCGGTATGGGAAGGGGTGTTACCTTCATGCCATAATCACCAGATTTATAAGGTATAATCCTTACATTAAGAGTATATCAAGTTATTGCTAACTTGTCAATACACTTTATGAGATATTCTCTCAAAATTGCACAGTGAAATTTTCGCTTTATATATATTAAGGTCAAGCCCTCGACTTATTAGTATTAGTCAGCTGAACATGTTACCATGCTTACACCTCTAACCTATCAACCTGGTGTTCTTCCAGGAGTCTTACTAACACCGCACTTACGTGCGAGTTATGGGAAATCTCATCTCAGGGTGGGCTTCACGCTTAGATGCTTTCAGCGTTTATCCCTTCCAAACATAGCTACCCAGCGATGCCACTGGCGTGACAACTGGTGCACCAGAGGTTTGTCCATCCCGGTCCTCTCGTACTAAGGACAGCTCCCTTCAAATTTCCTACGCCCGCGACGGATAGGGACCGAACTGTCTCACGACGTTCTGAACCCAGCTCGCGTGCCGCTTTAATGGGCGAACAGCCCAACCCTTGGGACCTACTTCAGCCCCAGGATGCGACGAGCCGACATCGAGGTGCCAAACCTCCCCGTCGATGTGGACTCTTGGGGGAGATCAGCCTGTTATCCCCGAGGTAGCTTTTATCCGTTGAGCGATGGCCCTCCCACGAGGTACCACCGGATCACTAAGTCCGACTTTCGTCCCTGCTCCACTTGTAGGTGTCGCAGTCAGGCTCCCTTCTGCCTTTGCACTCTTCGCGCGATTTCCAACCGCGCTGAGGGAACCTTTGAGCGCCTCCGTTACTTTTTTGGAGGCGACCGCCCCAGTCAAACTGCCCACCTAACAATGTCCTGTGACCAGATTCATGGCCTCCAGTTAGAACCTCAGTACTGTCAGGGTGGTATCCCAAGGATGACTCCACACAGGCTGACGCCCATGTTTCTCAGTCTCCCACCTATCCTGTACAGACAATACCGAAATTCAATGCTAAGCTACAGTAAAGCTCTACGGGGTCTTTCCGTCCAATCGCGGGTAGCCAGCATCTTCACTGGCACTACAATTTCGCCGGATGTGCTGTTGAGACAGTGCCCAAATCATTACGCCATTCGTGCGGGTCGGAACTTACCCGACAAGGAATTTCGCTACCTTAGGACCGTTATAGTTACGGCCGCCGTTTACTGGGGCTTAAGTTCATACCTTCGCTTGCGCTAAGTAATCCCCTTAACCTTCCAGCACCGGGCAGGCGTCAGCCCCTATACATCAGCTTTCGCTTTAGCAGAGACCTGTGTTTTTGCTAAACAGTTGCTTGGGCCTATTCTCTGCGACCTACTTTCGTAGGCACCCCTTCTCCCGAAGTTACGGGGTCAATTTGCCGAGTTCCTTAACAGCAATTCTTCCGATGGTCTTAGGATTCTCTCCTCACCTACCTGTGTCGGTTTGCGGTACGGGCACCAATATCCTCGATAGAGACTTTTCTTGGCAGCGTGGAATCAGATACTTCAGGAATAAATTCCCTTCCCCATAACATCTCAGCGTTAAGAGCAAACGGATTTGCCTGCTTGCTCCGCCTAAATGCTTAGACACACATCCAATAGTGTGCACATCTTATCCTCCTGCGTCATCCCATTTCTAATAACGTCCATTGGTGGTATCGGAATATCAACCGATTGTCCATCACCTACGCCTTTCGGCCTCGGCTTAGGTCCCGACTAACCCTGAGAGGACGAGCCTTCCTCAGGAAACCTTAGGTTTTCGACCGTTAAGATTCTCACTTAACTCTCGCTACTTATGCCAACATTCTCACTTCTGTACCGTCCACCACTCCTTACGGTATGACTTCAGCCAGTACAGAAAGCTCCTCTACCGCGTACACATAGTGTACACCCATAGCTTCGGTGGTAAGTTTTAGCCCCGGACATCTTCGGCGCAGGATCTCTTGACTAGTGAGCTATTACGCACTCTTTGAATGAGTGGCTGCTTCTGAGCCAACATCCTAGTTGTCTTAGAAATCCCACATCCTTTTCCACTTAACTTACACTTTGGGACCTTAGCTGATGGTCTGGGCTGTTTCCCTTTTGACTACGGATCTTATCATTCGCAGTCTGACTGCCGAAATAAAAGTATATGGCATTCGGAGTTTGATAGGGTTCAGTAACTGTTGTCAGCCCCTAGCCCATTCAGTGCTCTACCTCCATTACTCAATTAATCGACGCTAGCCCTAAAGCTATTTCGAGGAGAACCAGCTATCTCCGAGTTCGATTGGAATTTCTCCGCTATCCACAGCTCATCCCATGGTTTTTCAACACCAACGTGGTTCGGACCTCCACGGAATTTTACTTCCGCTTCATCCTGGCCATGGATAGGTCACCCGGTTTCGGGTCTACGACATGCAACTATAGCGCCCTATTCAGACTTGGTTTCCCTTCGGCTCCGTACCTTAAGTACTTAACCTTGCTACATATCGTAACTCGTTGGCTCGTTCTACAAAAAGCACGCCGTCACACATAAAAAGTGCTCCGACCGGTTGTAGGCACACGGTTTCAGGTTCTATTTCACTCCCCTTCCGGGGTTCTTTTCACCTTTCCCTCACGGTACTTCTTCACTATCGGTCACTAGGTAGTATTTAGCCTTGGGAGGTGGTCCTCCCTGCTTCCCACAAGGTTTCACGTGTCTCGTGGTACTCTGGATTAGATCTGACTGTTTTTCCTTTTCATTTACAGGCCTATTACCTTCTGCGGAGCAGCTTTCCAGCTATCTTCAATTAAGGAATTGCAGTATTTATGATCTATCCTCAACCCCTAGGTCAAAGACCTAGGTTTGGGCTCTTTCCCTTTCGCTCGCCGCTACTTAGGAAATCGATGTTTCTTTCTCTTCCTCCGGGTACTTAGATGTTTCAGTTCCCCGGGTCTACCTCTGCATACCTATTTATTCAGTATGCAGTACATAGTTGTTACTATGTGGGTTCCCCCATTCGGAAATCTTTGGATCACTGGCTATTTGCGCCTACCCAAAGCTTATCGCAGCTTAACGCGTCCTTCTTCGGCTCCTAGTGCCAAGGCATTCGCCATGCGCCCTTTGTAGCTTAACCTTTATCTTTATCTATTTGCATAGATAATTTCGTTTATTTACATAAACGTTTTAATTCATTTTGCGAAATTGTATTAAATTCATCTATACACCATTTACATGGCTTTAACTTATTAAAACAACTTTAATTTCACTGTGCAATTTTCAAAGAACATTTTTAGAAAAACTATCTATTAGTCAACTCCAAAGAGTTAACTAAAATTAGTCTCTCAAAATTAAACAGAGAATAGGTTACGAGTAATTACAGTAGACATTTTGAAAAATAAAATTAATTATTCTTCTTGTTGCATCGACCGAAGTCTTTGCATCTACTCCCTAGAAAGGAGGTGATCCAGCCGCAGGTTCTCCTACGGCTACCTTGTTACGACTTCACCCCAATCATCAATCCCACCTTCGGCCGCTGGCTCCTTACGGTTACCTCACGGACTTCGGGTGTTACCAACTCTCATGGTGTGACGGGCGGTGTGTACAAGGCCCGGGAACGTATTCACCGCGACATGCTGATTCGCGATTACTAGCAACTCCGGCTTCATGTAGGCGAGTTGCAGCCTACAATCCGAACTGGGATGAGTTTTTGAGTTTGGCTCCACCTTGCGGTCTTGCATCTCTTTGTACTCACCATTGTAGCACGTGTGTAGCCCTAGACATAAGGGGCATGATGATTTGACGTCATCCCCACCTTCCTCCCGGTTAACCCGGGCAGTCTCACTAGAGTGCTCAACTAAATGGTAGCAACTAATGATAAGGGTTGCGCTCGTTGCGGGACTTAACCCAACATCTCACGACACGAGCTGACGACAACCATGCACCACCTGTCACCCTGTCCCGAAGGACTTCGCCCATCTCTGGGTTATGCAGGGGATGTCAAGTCTAGGTAAGGTTCTTCGCGTTGCTTCGAATTAAACCACATGCTCCGCTGCTTGTGCGGGCCCCCGTCAATTCCTTTGAGTTTTAATCTTGCGATCGTACTCCCCAGGCGGAATACTTATTGTGTTAACTGCGGCACCGAGGTTCGACCCCCGACACCTAGTATTCATCGTTTACGGCGTGGACTACCAGGGTATCTAATCCTGTTTGCTCCCCACGCTTTCATGCCTCAGCGTCAGTTACAGTCCAGTAAGTCGCCTTCGCCACTGGTGTTCTTCCTAATCTCTACGCATTTCACCGCTACACTAGGAATTCCACTTACCTCTCCTGCACTCTAGACACCCAGTTTCAAATGCAGCACCCAAGTTAAGCTCGGGTATTTCACATCTGACTTAAATGTCCGCCTACGCATCCTTTACGCCCAGTAAATCCGGACAACGCTTGCCACCTACGTATTACCGCGGCTGCTGGCACGTAGTTAGCCGTGGCTTCCTCCTCTGGTACCGTCATTATCGTCCCAGAAGACAGAACTTTACAACCCGAAGGCCTTCATCATTCACGCGGCGTTGCTGCGTCAGGGTTTCCCCCATTGCGCAATATTCCCCACTGCTGCCTCCCGTAGGAGTCTGGACCGTGTCTCAGTTCCAATGTGGCCGATCACCCTCTCAGGTCGGCTACGCATCGTTGCCTTGGTGGGCCGTTACCTCACCAACTAGCTAATGCGCCGCGGGTCCATCTCAAAGTGGAATTTTCCGAAGAAAAATCCTTTGATGTTTCAATCATGCGATCAAAACATATTATGCGGTATTAATCTCCCTTTCGGGAGGCTATTCCCCTCTTTGAGGCAGGTTACCCACGTGTTACTCACCCGTCCGCCGCTAATCCACCCCGAAGGGTTTCATCGCTCGACTTGCATGTGTTAGGCACGCCGCCAGCGTTCGTCCTGAGCCAGGATCAAACTCTCAATTTAAAAGTTTACACTTTTTATTTGAAATGAATAATCTGCGCCAACTGTTAAGCTGGTTAGCAAGCTCATTACATACTTTTTAGTCTTACGACTAAAATTACTTTTTTATCTAAAGTAATTAACTGGTCTAACGAAATATTATTTCGCTATTTTACCTATTTCTCTGTTTAATTTTCAAAGACCAACTTGCTTTGCCATCATGTGACGACTTCTACAATTCTACTATTTAATTCTTAATTTGTCAATATATTTTTCTGTTTTTTAAAATATTATTTTAATTTTAGAAAACTACTTAACTTTTAAAACTAAACCGCCATTGTTTCTTCTTCGTGACGACAAGGAGTATTGTACCAAATATATCCCATCATATGTTTCAATTAACTCTATTTCTTAGTAGATTAAACTCATTTTTCTATATATAGCTTCATTTTTCTCTATTTTACTGTTTAAGATACGCTAGGTTCATTATATTATAAATAAAAAAAGTACTTATCCCATTTTTTTGAGATAAGTACTTTAATTTTATAATATTACGTTTTAATCTTCTGTTTCAGAAGTTGTATCATCATTTATATCTAAGTCTTCTTCTGCCTTAAAAGGCGTTTCTTCAATTTCTTCTAGTAAAGGATTCTCCTCTGAATTAATTTCATCGCTACAATTTATTTTAGCTATAGCAACGATATTATCTCCTTCTCCATTCTTCATTAAAGTAACTCCCATGGTATTTCTACTTGTAGTTGATATTCCAGATACATTCAACCTTATAACAACACCATTACTGTTTATAAGTATCATTTCATCTCCGTCTTTTACTATTCTAGCACCTACAAGTTTTCCCGTTTTCTCTGATACCTTATAAGTTATTACGCCTTTACCACCTCTATGTTGAAGTGTGTATTGCGAAACTAGGGTTCTTTTTCCAAAGCCCTTTTCACTTATAACTAACAGTTCTTCTTCAGGCTTAACAATATTCATAGACACTACGATGTCATCTTGTCTCAAAGTTAATGCCTTAACTCCAGTTGCAGTTCTTCCCATACCTCTTACATCTTTTTCACTAAATCTTATAGAATAACCATTTTTTGTAGCAAATAGCATTTCACTATCTCCAGTGGTTATCGCAGCTCCGATTAGTTCATCATCTTCTCTTAAATTGATTGCATTTAAACCATTCTTCCTTATAGAAGAATATTTATCAAGTGATGTTTTTTTAATTAAACCATGTTTTGTTCCCATTATAAGAAAATTATCCTCTGTAAATTCTTTAAGAGATATAACTGCTTGAATTTTATCGTCATTTGCTAGTGGTATAATATTTACTAAGTTTGTTCCCTTAGCCGTTCTTCCACCCTCAGGAATTTCATATGCCTTTAATCTAAAAGCTTTTCCTTTGTTTGTGAATAGCAAAAGATTATTATGAGTGGAGGTTATAAAAATATGTTCTACAAAGTCATCTTCTTTTGTAGTAACACCTTGTATTCCCCTACCCCCTCTTTTTTGAGCACTATAAGTATCAGCTGGAAGTCTCTTTATATAACCTGCATGAGTTAATGTTATTACAACATCTGTCTCTTGGATTAAATCTTCCTCATCTATGCTATATGGATTTTTTTCTATTGCTGTTCTTCTAGTATCACCATATTTATTTCTAATCTCTATAAGCTCATCTTTTATTATGTTAAGTAATACTGTTTCATCTGCTAAGATTCCTTTTAAATAATTAACAGTTTTCATTATTTCGTTATACTCATCTTCAATCTTATCTCTTTCAAGACCTGTAAGTCTTCCAAGTCTCATTTCAACAATGGCAGTGGCTTGTTTTTCTGATAGTTCAAACGCATTTATTAAACTTTCTTTGGCTTCACTAATGCTTTTAGATGCTCTTATCAAACGAATTACTTCATCAATATGGTCTAGTGCTATTTTCATACCTTCTAAGATATGGGCTCTAGCTAAAGCTTTATCTAAATCAAATTGAGTTCTTCTTCTTACTACATCTTTTTGATGTTCTAAATAATAAACTAAACACTGTTTTAAATTTAGTGTTTGCGGTTCTCCATTTACAAGAGCTATCATTATAACCCCAAAAGTGTCTTGCATCCTAGTATGCTTAAATAGCCTATTTAATACTATATTAGAATTTGCATCTCTTTTTAATTCTATAACAATTCTCATACCTTCTCTATCTGATTCATCTCGAAGGTCAGATATTCCATCTATTTTCTTATCTTTTACTAAATCTGCAATACCTTCTATAAGTCTTGCTTTATTAACTTGATAAGGTAATTCTGTTACTATTATTGAATTCCTGCCCTTATTCTCTTCAATGTCTGTTTTAGCCCTTACCAGGATTCTTCCTCGTCCTGTTTCATAAGCACTTTTTATTCCCGCTCTCCCTAGAATAATTCCTGCTGTAGGAAAATCTGGACCTTTTATTTTTGTCATTAACTCACTTATTTCAACTTCTGAATCTTCAATAAGCATTAATACTCCATCTATAACTTCTATTAAGTTATGGGGAGGTATATTGGTTGCCATACCTACGGCTATTCCTGTTGATCCATTAACTAGAAGATTGGGGAATCTTGATGGTAAAACTGATGGTTCTTTTTCTTCTTCATCAAAGTTAGGGACAAAATCTACTGTCTCTTTATTAATATCACGAAGCATCTGTGTTGTAATTTTACTCATTTTAGCTTCTGTATATCTCATTGCAGCTGCTCCATCACCATCTACAGAACCAAAATTTCCATGACCATCAACCAAAATACACCTTTGAGAAAAGTCTTGAGCCATTCTAACGAGTGCCCCATATACTGCAGTATCACCATGTGGATGATACTTACCTAAAACGTCTCCAACAATTCTGGCACACTTTCTATATCCCTTTTCTGGTGTTAACCCTAGTTCATGCATAGAGAATAATATTCTTCTATGAACAGGTTTAAGTCCATCTCGTACATCTGGAAGAGCACGACTTACTATAACGCTCATAGCATAATCTATATAGGATTTTTTCATTTCGGACCTTATATCAATAGGTTTAATTTTTCCCTGATTATTCATCTGTTACACCTCTTCAAACAATATATTTTAACAACACATAAAAAATAATAAAATATTTTTCCATGTGTTTCGGTAATTACACTAACCTACTATATATCTAAGTTAAGAACTTTCTTAGCATTTTCTTGTATAAACTCGCGACGAGGTTCTACTTTATCACCCATAAGAATAGTAAATATTTCGTCGGCTGCCATCGCATCCTCTACATGGACTTGAAGCAGAACTCGCTCCTCTGGATTCATTGTTGTATCCCAAAGTTGATGTGCATCCATTTCTCCAAGACCTTTGTATCTTTGGATATCAGTGTTATTATCTTTTCCACCGATTTCAAGGAGATAATTTTTTAACTCTAGATCAGAATATACATAATGATCTTTCTTACCTTTAGTAACCTTATATAGTGGCGGTTGAGCTACATATACGTGTCCTTCTTCTACTAGCTCTTTCATATATCTATAAAAGAATGTTAGTAGTAGCGTTCTAATATGTGCTCCATCTACATCCGCATCTGTCATAATAATAATACGATCGTATCTTATTTTTTTTACATCAAAATCCTTACCTATACCAGCACCAAACGCTGTTATCATAGCTCTAATTTCCAGTGATGCCAGCATCTTATCAATTCTTTGCTTTTCAACATTCATTATTTTTCCTTTAAGAGGAAGTATAGCTTGGAATTTTCTATCTCTACCTTGTTTTGCAGATCCTCCAGCGGAATCTCCTTCGACCAAGTATATTTCACATTCCATAGGATCTTTTGAAGCACAATCTGATAATTTTCCAGGAAGAGTGGTACTTTCAAGTATAGATTTTCGTCTTGTAAGTTCTCTTGCTTTTTTTGCTGCATCACGAGCTCTAGCTGCATTTAATGATTTATCTATTATTTTTTTACCAAGCTCTGGATTTTCCTCTAGAACATTACTGATAGCCTCACCAACTATTCCATCAACTATGCCTCTTACTTCACTATTTCCAAGTTTAGTTTTTGTTTGACCTTCAAATTGAGGATCTGTAAGCTTTATAGATATTACTGCAGTAAGACCTTCTCGTACATCCTCACCAGATAGATTTTTATCATTTTCTTTTAAGAAACCAAATTTTTTAGCATAATCATTTACTATTCTTGTTAAAGCAGACTTAAAACCAACTAGGTGTGTTCCACCTTCTACTGTATCTATATTATTAGCAAAAGAAAATAAGTTTTCAGTGTATGTATCATTGTATTGCAATGCTATTTCAACAATATACTCATCCTTACGTCCTTCAATGTATATAGTATCGTGGATTTTACCTTTATTTCTATTTAGATAATCTACAAAGGATTTTATTCCACCTTCATATAAAAATTCTTGTTTTTTATCTTCTCTCTCATCTGTAAGTGTTATTCTTATACCTTTATTTAAAAAAGCGAGTTCGCGAAGTCTTTGAGATACTGTTTCATAATCAAAATCAATCTCCTCAAAAATTTCTGCATCAGGCATAAAGAAAATTTTTGTTCCATGTTCCTGCGTTGTTCCTATGTTTACTAGTGTACTAGTAGTTTTTCCCTTTGAAAATGTTTGTTTCCATATTTCTCCATCAACACTAACTTCAACTTCACAAGTTTCAGACAGTGCATTAACTACAGACGCCCCAACACCATGGAGACCACCAGATACTTTGTACGCTCCACCACCAAATTTTCCCCCTGCATGAAGTACGGTCATTATAACTTCTACAGTAGGTATCTTCATTTTATGATGCATTCCTACAGGCATACCTCGACCATCATCTATAACAGTTATAGAATTATCTGGATGTATAAATACATCAATATTTTTACAAAAACCTGCCATTGCCTCATCTATACTATTGTCTACAATTTCATAAACTAGATGATGAAGTCCACGAATACTGGTGCTTCCTATATACATACCAGGTCTTTTTCTTACTGCTTCTAATCCTTCAAGTACTTGTATTTGACTCTCGTCATAAATATTATTTATTTCCATGTATATCCTCCTAATCTAATCTACAGCGCATAATATACAGTTTCTGTTCTCTTACATAGCGTTTGCGATGATATGGGTGATAGATATATTTTACTTTTTTTATCTACCTCTGCAATAACAAATGATTTAGCAGTATTTTTTGTTATCCTTTCTACAAAACCATCTTCTTCAGCCATTCTTAAAAATTGAATAGTGTCCGAGCTATACATAGTAGTCTCCATGTCAAATATACCTATAATGTCCTTTATAGGTACTACTACATTTTCTCCTAAATGTAAAAACATATAATATCCTCCTTAATAATACATTGTACCTTATTTGAATCTATGTAATTTCTTTTAATTTACCCGCCATAACCTCAAATATCTTATTTTCAGGTTTTAAATATTTTCTTATATCGAAAGTTCCAGTACAAGTAATTAATGTTTGAACTTCTTTTATAGAATTTAATATATATTCTTGCCTTTTTGTATCTAATTCAGACAAAACATCATCAAGTAATAATACTGGGTATTCTCCAGTTAGTTCTTTTATTATTGCCAGAGCTGCAAATTTAATGGTTAAAACTACAGTTCTCTGTTGTCCTTGAGATCCAAATGTCTTAGCATCGGTGCCATTAAGCTCTATAGAAAAATCCTCTCTATGTGGACCTATTGATGTAGTTTTAGTTTCTATATCTCTTTTTCTATTCTTACATAGGAGCATATATAAATTTTCTTGTATATTATCTAAATCCTTAATAGGTGTTAAATATTTAATTTCTATTTCTTCACTTTTAGATGTTATATCACTATGTATTATTTTTCCTTTTTGGTTTAATTTCTCTATATAATTAACTCTATCTTTTATTATGATTGCACCAAATTCACTAAGTTGTTTATCATATACATCTATAATATCACTGTTTGTGTTCCATTTCTTTATAGTCAGATTTCTCTCATTTAAAACTTTTTTATATTGGGTTAAGCTGTGGTAGTAGCGGCGGCTTAACTTACATAGTTCTATATCTAAAAATTTTCGTCTATATGATGGAGAATCTTTAACAATACTTAAATCTTCAGGAGAAAACATAATAACATTGAAGCTTCCTACCAATTCTGACAATTTTTGAACCTTTATAGAATTTATATTAACGCCTTTTCTGCCTTCTTTAAAAATTTTTATTTCTATCTTTTTATCGAGTCTAGTTTTGCATACATAAAGCTTTATATATGCTTCTGTGCCATTCCAGTTTATTAATTCTTTATCTCTATTGGTTCTGTGAGATTTAGCTAAACTACAATAATAAATTGCTTCTAGAATATTTGTTTTACCTTGGGCATTATCTCCCACAAATACATTAGTTCCTTTATTTAATTCTATAAATAACCCGTCAAAATTTCTAAAATTTAGAAGCTGTAAATATTTTATATGCATACAATCACCTAATACAATTATAACATATATATATAATTTTATTATTTATTATGTATAAATAAATTCACATAATTAAAAAAATTATAGACATAAATTGTGCACCGGATAATATTTAAAAATTTTCCGGTGCATTCATATAATTTTAAACTATTTTATAACCTTCACCATTAAATTCTATTATATCGCCTTTGGTTAATTTTTTACCCCTTTGAGTTTCTATTTCACCATTAACTTTGATATCTTGATTTTTGATATAGTATTTTGCCTCTGTTCCTAAACAAGCTATTCCAGCCCACTTTAGAAAAGAATCTAATTTTATTATATCTGTTTCAATTTTTATTTCATTCATTTTAAAACCTTCTTTTCTTAATTATTATTATAACTTTTTTAATTATTTGTAGCTCTTATTCTTACTGGCAATACCATATAGGTACAATTATTTTTTTCTTTATTTCTTACTACACAAGGATTGACACCACTAGAAAATTCCATAAGTATTTCGTCCTCTTCCATTATTTTAAGAAGTTCTATTAGATATTTTGAATTAAATGCAATTTGAAGAGGCTCTCCTTGCAAAATTATATTAATTTCTTCTCTTGATTTTCCCAATTGAGAATTAGAAGTGATTATCATATTATCTTCTTCTATGTTAAATTTAACTAAATTTGTATTTCCCTCTTTTGCCATAAGAGAAGCTCTTTCTATACAGTTTAATAATTCAGATCTTTTAGCTGTTATTTTTAAATTATATTCTTCAGGTATTATCGAATTATATTTTATGAATTCACCTTCTAGTAATCTTGATATAACTTTTGTTTTCCCAATATTAAATAGTATATGGTTTGGTGTGAAAGTTATATTAACGGGCTCATCTGTTTCTTCTAATATTTTTGATACTTCACTTAATGTTTTGCCTGGAATTACAGCAGTTATAAAAGAATCGTTATCTACTGGTTCACTTCTAAATGCAACTCTATAACCATCTAGTGCTACAAGATTAAGCCTTTTATCTTTTATTTCAAATAGGACTCCTGTAAGAATTGGTCTAGTTTCATCTTGAGCAACTGCAAAAATAGTACCTTTCATCATGTTCTTCAACACTTTTTGAGAAATTGAAAAAATCATATTTTCTATTATATTAGGTAAACTAGGATAGTCCTCACTGTTCATATGAATTATAGTAGCATAGGATTTTTGGCAAACTATTTTAATAGCATTATTATCGTCTGTTGTTATCTCAATTGTATTATTAGGTAATTTCCTTATTATTTCACCAAAGAGCTTTGAATCTAATACTACACTTCCCTCTTCTATAACTTCTGCAGTAATCTTGGCTTCAATGCTTAAGTCAATATCAGATCCTATAAGAGTTACTTCGCTGTCTTTAGCAACCAGTAAGATACCTTGAAGTACAGGCATAGTTGATTTTCCAGTAATAGCTTTTTGAACATTTGAAATTGCTTCTTGTAATATATTTTTTTCACATATAAATTTCATAAAAAAAAGACCTCCTTATCCACATGGGAAATTTATTAAAGATAGGTAAGATAATAATCTAAAAATAGTAGTAATAGTAGTAGGGCCTGTTGATATGTTAGGAACCTATCTTAGGCTTTACACAGCAACAAAGCTAGGTAAAACTATTTGTGGATAAGTATGCAAAAAAAAATCATAGTTATCCACAATACCCACAGCTAGGTTTTATGTATTATTTTATACACAGGATTATATATAAATAGTATCAACACCTGTTAGTAAAAAAAATTTACTATTTTTGACTTATCTTTTTAGTGAGTTCTGCTACGTTATCTTGCAAATTTTCATCTTCTTTAAGACCTTTTGAAATTTTCTCACAGGCATGGATTACAGTTGTATGATCGCGGCCTCCAAATTCCTCACCTATTTTAGGCAGTGACATATCTGTAAGCTTTCTACATAAATACATTGCGATTTGTCTTGGGAAGGTTATGTTCCTAGTTCTTCTTGAAGATTTAAAATCCTCAACTTTTAAATTAAAATAGCTAGAAACTATATCTTGGATTAGCTCAATAGTTACTTGCTTTGAATTTCTACTAGAAATAATATCTTTAAGTGCTTCGGATGCTAAATCTATTCCAATTTCTTTATTAGTTAGAGAAGAAAAAGCTACTATTCTAATAAGAGCACCTTCTAGTTCCCGTATATTGGATTTTATTTTAGTAGCAATATAGACCATTACTTCATTTGGAATATTTAAATTTTCTACATCTGCTTTCTTCTTTAGTATGGCGATTCTAGTTTCAAAATCAGGTGGTTGTATATCAGCTATAAGACCCCATTCAAATCTAGAACGCAGCCTATCCTCTAGGGTTGGGATCTCTTTAGGAGGTCTATCACTAGATAAGATAATTTGCTTATTTGCTTCATGAAGATCGTTAAATGTATGAAAAAATTCCTCCTGTGTACGTTCTTTTCCTGCAATAAATTGAATATCATCGATTAGAAGTACATCTACATTTCTGTACTTATTTCTAAATTCTACGTTCTTGTCATCTTTAATAGAATTTATAAGTTCATTTGTAAATTTTTCAGAAGAAACGTAAACAACCTTGGATTTTGGGTTATTTGATAATATATAATGACCAATAGCATGCATTAAATGTGTTTTTCCAAGACCAACGCCTCCATAAATAAATAGCGGGTTATAGGCCTTAGCAGGTGATTCGGCTACAGCAAGAGACGCAGCATGGGCAAATCTATTACTATTTCCAATTACAAAAGAATCAAATGTATACTTTGGGTTTAGTGTTGCAGACAT